>NZ_SZVW01000023.1 GCF_007655005.1 Streptomyces tibetensis | reverse complement strand
CCGCCGGCTCTTTGGAGCCGGGGCCTTTCGCATGTCTCGCACAGGGGGCCTACTTCCCCCCGCCGTCTCCCTTACCGCCCTTACCGCCCCGCTTGTCTTCGGTCTTCACGGCGTCGTTCACCTTCTTGGCGAGTTCGTCGTCCAGCTTCTTGAACTCGCGCACCACGGCATCGGACATACTCGCCAGCGCGTCGAGCTGCTGCGTGATGTCCTCACGCCCGTCTTCCCAGTTGGACTCGAAATCGTCGAGCGCGTCATTGACGCTGCCGTCGCCGATATCGTCCTTGTACGACTCGAAGAGCTTCTTGGTGTGATTCAGCCGGGTCTTGATGGACCGCAGCCGACGCCCGTAGCTCTCCAGCTCGGTCAGCGGAAGCGCGAGGTCGCTCTTGCCCTTGCTCATGCGGCAGCCTCCAACGTCCGACTCTCTGATCTCGGAGGAACCGTACCGCGGTCCGACGTGCCGGCCCAGGACGCCCGAGCAAGGGCAAAGCGGCCTTCCGTTCCTCCGATCGGGCGCTCGAAGCCCTGACGACCCCGGGCACGAGCGGGCGGCGCGTCAGCGGTTGATCGACTGGATCTCCTGGACGTTCATGTCCTGCGTGGTCTCGAAGGTGCCGTCGGGGAGGTCGCCGTCGGTGCCGTCGGAGCCTTGCCAGGTGATCTTCCAGGTGATGCTGGCGGAGAGCTGGTACGGGGCGCCGCCGGTCGCGTGGAGGTAGCGGATGCCGCACGGTGGAGTCTTGTCGGCGGCGCCCTTGGTGTACGGGGTGCCGATGGAGCCGTCGTCGTTGATCCGGCAGTCGCCGGAGGCGGGGAAGAGCTCGGCGTCCTCGGTGCCCGGGTCCAGGTGGAGGGCGACCGGCTTGGCGGTGGTCTCCGCCCACAGGCCCGTACCGGGGAGTTCCGCGCGGACCTTGACGTCCCTGAAGGTGCCCTTGTCGAGCCAGACCCAGGTCGGGAGGTTCACCGTCGACCTGGCCGCCGGCTTCAGCTCCACCTCGGTCCCGGGGACCTTGACCTTGTCGTAGGCGTACTCCGCGAGGATTTCCGGGGTGGGGGCCTTCGGCACGTCGGGGATCTCGCCCGCGTCCTGCCAGAACATCAGCCGACTGCACAGGGACGTGTCGTCGAGTCCGGTCACGTTCGGCGCGACTCCTCGCCAGAAGTAGCCCTTCTTGCCGAGGTTGTAGTTCTTGTACCCCTTCACGGTCGCCGGCTTCGTGAAGATGGTGGTGGCGTCCTTCTCGTCCCGGAAGTGGTCGGTCCAGAGCTTCGATCCGTACCAGCCGTCACGCAGACCGACGTCACCGCTGCCGTCGTTCTCGGAGAAGTCCTTCAGCTGTTCAGGGGTGAAGACCGGCTCGTACCAGCACGGCGGGGGCTTCCAGTTCACGTCCGTCGAGGAGACGGTGCCCTGCTTGCCGCCGGTGGGGCCGCTGGTCTGGGTGACCTTGATGCGGGAGTGCGAGGCGGAGGCGGACAGTTCACCGCTGTCGTTGGAGCCCCCTCGCACACCGCTTCCCATGCCTCCGAACGCGCCGGCCGGCGACGAGCTCAGAAGTGCCACGACCAGTGACGTGGCGATCAGGGGTATCGCCCGGTACGGCGCCCTCACCTGGAGCACTTCCCTCGCTCACCGCGCACCGACGAGTTCTGCCACACGCCCTGCTCGCTCTTCGCCAGGGATACCGAGTAGCGGACGTAGGGGTTGGTGCCCGCCGGATTCCCCTCGACCTTGCTGGTCTTGCGGTTCCTGGTCTTCGCGTCGGTCTCGTCCGTGCAGTAGGTGAGCGACGCTCCCCTGCCGTTTTCGGCCATGACGAGCTTGGGGTCGAAGGCGGGCAGCTTCCCGATGACGGTGAGGTCCTTGTCCGTGTAGGACTTGATCCACTGCTTGGTCATCCCGCGGACACCCTTGGTGTCGTAGAAGCTGACGGCTTCACTGTCCGGGTCGTTGGCGATGATCGCCGCGTAGCCGGCCCGGACCTCTTCCTTCGCGTCGTTCAGCACCGCCTGCTCCACCGGATCGCTGCTCGTCCAGTTCTCGAAGGTCAGCTGAAAGCTGCTCGGGAGCTTGATCACCGGGCGCTTGACGTCGGACTCCGCGGAGGGCGAGGCCGATGCCGACGGGCTGTTGGAGCTGTTGCCCGCGCCCTTGATGTCGTCCGATGCCGAGTCGTCGCCCCCGCCACAGGCGGTCAGAAGCAGCGCCGCCGCCGTGGCGAACGCTGCGGCAGTGGTGGTCAGTGCGCGGCGGGCCACAGTTGATCTCCCCCGTGATTTCGGTGTACGCGACAGAGAACGAAGCTATCAGGGGTGGGTCATGGCCCCATGGGAGGCCGTGGGGGATCGTGTGGGGAAGGTGAGGAGTGTGGCGTGGCGGTTGCGAACAGTACGTTTCACGCCTGGGGAGCCATGAGGTCGCTGCCTGCGCCGAGAGGGCTCCGGTCGAGCAGGGCGACGATGTCCCGCGCACCGGACGGCGAACTCGTCAGCCGGGCCCACGAACCATCCCGGAAGAAGACCGTGAAGTCGGACTCGGCCATGCTGAACCGCCTGATCTCCGCGCCGGTGATCTCGTCCTGGGGCAGCGACCAGAGGACGGTTTCGGACCCCGGCGTTTTCATACCACCGCCCCATGAGAGGCACCGGCTGCCCCGCGCGGTGTCCTCGTACGACAGGATGCGTACCAGCCCGTCCGGGCCGTGGTGGCGGTCAGCACATGCACGCCGAGCTTGCCGAAGAACCCTCGGACTTCGAAGGCCGGCCGGGTCGGCCAGTCGGGCAAGTCCTGTTCGATGTCGTTGCGTTCGAGGTCACGATACGAGCGCCGCTTCGCCACAGAGGCGGCGGTACCGGTCGCGAACTCGACCCGGTAGCGCACGGGTTCTTCGACCATGCCTTCCTTCACCCTCGTTCCCCTTGAGTCACTCAGCGGTTGATCGACTGGATCTCCTGGACGTTCATGTCCTGCGTGGTTTCGAAGGTGCCGTCGGGGAGGTCGCCGTCGGTGCCGCCCGAGCCCTGCCAGGTGATCTGCCAGGTGACGCTGGCGGACAGGTGGTACGGAGTGCCGTTCGTCGCGCGCAGGTAGCGGACGCCGCACGGCGGGGTCCTGTCGCCGCTGCCCTTGGTGTACGGGGTGCCGATGCTGCCGTCGTCGTTGATCGCGCAGTCGCCGGAGGCCGGGAAGACTTCGGCGTCCTCGGTGCCGGGCTCCAGGTGGAGGGCGACCGGCTTGGCGGTGGTCTCCGCCCACAGGCCCGTGTCGGGGAGTTCCGCGCGGACCTTGACGTCCTGGAAGGTGCCCTTGTCCAGCCACACCCAGGTCGGCAGGTTCACCGTGGACTTGGCCGCCGGCTTCAGCTCGATCTCCGTGTCCGGGACCTTGACCTTGTCGTACGCGTACGCGGCGAGCGTTTCGGCGGTGGGCGCGTTCGGCACGTCGGGGACCTCGCCGGCGTCCTGCCAGAACATGACCCGTTCGCAGCCGTAGGAGTCCGGGGCATCGGGGTCGCGGGCCACCCCGCGCCAGAAGTGGCCGTCCTTGCCGAGGTTGTAGTCGTCGTAGCCCTTGCGGGTGATGAGGGAGCCGCCCTCGTAGTTGTAGGCGTCCTTGCCGTCACGGTAGTGATCCGTCCACAGCTTCTGACCGCCCCAGGAGGCGTGCGGGCTGACCTGCCCAAGGGCGAGGCCCGTCTCCGAGAACTTCTTCAGCTGCTCCGGCGTCATGGCGGGCTCGTACCAGCAGGGCGGGGGTTCCCAGTTCACGTCGGTCGACGTGAGGGTGCCCTGTTTGCCACCCGTGGGGCCACTCGTCTGCGTGACTTTGATGCGGGATACGGCAGCGGAGAGTTCCTGGTTGCTCGCGGCGCCCGAAGCGGGGGGCGGCGCGGGCGAGGTGGTGTCCTCCGCCGGACCGTCGGCATGCGCGATGCCGCCGGTCCACAGCACAGCCGCCGCACCGACGGCGGCGCTCCAACCCACCGTCCGTCGTGCGGGCATCATTCGCGGCAGTCCTTCGCCTTGCCCATGACCTCGACGGTCCCGGCCTTCCAGACCCCTGAAGAGCCGGCCGGGGGGACCATGAGCATCCTCCACCGCTGATAGCTGTCCAGGCTCTCCTCGGTGCGGATGACCTTGTCCGTCTTGATCTCCTTGCCGTAGAACTCGGCCTGGTTCCTGCAGAACGAGACGACGACGCCCTTGCCGTCGCTCACGGCGGCGACATCCTCGTCGTAGTACTTGTCCGTCCCGTAGACGGTCCATCCGCCCTTCACCCACGCCTCGATCTGCGACTTGGCGTACTGCGTGGCCTGCGCGCCCGAATAGAACCGGTACGCCGGGTCGTCAGGATCCTGCGCCGCGATGCCGTGCTTCAGCGCACGGACGTAGTTCTCGGCGTCGGACAGTGCCGCCGCCTGCTTCGCGTCGGACGGCTTGTCGAAGTCGAAGACCAGCTTCAGGTCCTTCGGCACGCTGACGTCCGGGCGGTCGGAGTCGGCGGGGCCGGACGCGGACGCCGACGGGCGGCTCGACCCGTCACCCGCCCCCTTGATGTCGTCCGACGACGTGTCGTCGCCACTCCCGCCGCAAGCGGTCAGCAGCAGTGCCGCCGTCGCGGCGAACGCGGTGGCTGTGGTGGTCAGAGCGCGGCGGGCCACGGCTTCTCCCCCGAAGTTCGACGTGTGCAACTGAGAACGAAGCTATCAGTGGGGCGCGTTGGGCCTTCGGCCCACCATGGGCGATTGTGTGGAGAGTGTGAGGGCTGCGCGTAGCGCTCGCGAAGAAGGGTGATCGTCAAGCTCGGCCGCAGGGCCCACGCCCGTGGCTACAAGGGCAAATCGGACGGCAGTGAGGTTCCTTACCGCTGCCCTTCGACGACCCCGATAAGAGTCCATAAGATCTCTGTAGGCTCAGCACACCCTCACCCCACAGCCCAGCCCCACCCCACTCCACACACGACCCCAGGACACCCGCCATGCCGCGACGCCGCACCTCAAGCTCGTCAAGCTCGACGGGAAGTACGTCGGGAAGTACGACGGGAACGTCGGGGACCACGGCCTCCCCCAGGAACCGGACCCCGCAGCCGGTGCGGATCCGGCGGCGGTCGTTCGGGGACTTCGTCAAGGCGTTCCTCGCCTTCGTCGCCCTGGCGGTGCTGCTCGTCGGTGTGCCGGGCGCGCTGGCCACGCAGATCGGGTGGCCGCTGCCGAACGGGGTGCCCAGTTTCGACTGGCTGCAGCAAGAGATCACGGTCCACACGTTCCTGAACATCCTCACCGTCATCGTGTGGCTGGCGTGGGCGCAGTTCACGGCGTGCGTGCTCGTGGAGATGAAGGCCGCGCTGTCGGGCGTCGGCGTGCCGGGGCGGGTGCCCGGCGCCGGGCCGAGTCAGTTGCTCGCACGTCAGCTCGTCGCCGCGCTGCTGCTCGTCGGCGCCACCGCCGCCAGCTTCACGCCGGGGCTGTCGCAGCTCGGGAACAGCTACGACGCCAACCAGAAGCCGACCGTCGCCGCCGCTCAGGCCACCCCGGGCATCTTCGCCCAGCAGCAGGAGCAGGCCTCCGGCGCCGCGGCCGCCCTCGCCGAGCAGGCCTCGCACGCCGCCGCCCACGCCGACGCCGGTGGCAGCACCGCCAAGCAGGGCGACACCAAGTTCTACCGGATCCAGCCGCCCGAGGGCCGTCACCACGACTCCCTCTGGGAGATAGCCCAGCGCCACCTCGGCGACGGGCGCCGCTACAAGGAGATCTTCGAGCTCAACAAGGACCGCGTGCAGCCGGACGGGTCCAAGCTCTCCGAGGCCAGCCTCATCCGGCCCGGCTGGATCATGGAGATGCCGGGCGACGCCCGCGGCGGCGACCTCGTCGAGATGCCCGACGAGGCACCGAACGTGTCGCCGGACGTGCAGCAGCAGATCAGCGACTACGCCCAGACCGGCGACCACGCCCAGGGCGGAGGCGGCGCCCAGGGCGGAAGCGACCAGGCGCACGGCGGCGCCACCCAGGTGTCCGTCCCCGACCAGCAGCGGCCCGCCCACGACGGCACCGGGCACCAGCAGGCCACCGCCGTCGGCGCCGAGTCCGACAGCTCCTTCGGCCTGCCCGAAGCCCTCCTCGCCGCGCCCCTCCTCGCCGCCGGTCTCCTCGGCGCCCTGGGGCGGCGCCGCCGGCAGGCCCTGTGGCAGTCGGCGTTCGGCTCCATCGGCGGACGGCGCGGCATGGAGCCGCCCACGCCGAGCGGTGACGCGCAGGACGTCCAGGACGCGCTGCTCGTCGGCGCCGACCCCGAGGGCGTGCGGCTGCTGGACCGAAGCCTGCGCGGTCTCGCCGCCTCCCTCGCCGAGGAGTCGCGCGCGCTGCCGGTCGTCTACGCGGCCTGGCTCACCAACGGCGACCTGCACCTGCAGCTCGCCCAGCCCGCCGGGAAGCCCCCGGCCCCCTGGCAGCAGGGGCAGGACCAGACGTTCTGGATGCTCTCCCGCACCGACGCCGAGCGCTACGAGGACGTCGACACGGCCGCGCCCTACCCCGGCCTCGTCAGCCTCGGCACCATGGACGACTCGCGGCTGCTGCTCAACCTGGAGGCCGTGCCCGGCATCGTCTCGCTGAGCGGCCGGGAGGCCGACCGGGCCGCCGTCTTCGCGTCCGTGGCCGCCGAGTTGGCGACCAACGGATGGTCGGACCGCATGACCATCACGCTCGTCGGCTTCGGGGAGGACCTCACGCCCCTCGCCCCGAACCGGATCCGGCACCTGGAGGACGTCGAGGCCCTCGTCGAGACCATGGAGGCCGAGACGCGGCAGCGGCGCGGAGCGCTGGGCGCCGCCGGGCACGACTCCGTCCTCACCGGGCGCACCGGGCCCGCCCAGCACACCCGTTGGGCCCCGCACCTGGTCCTGCTCGCCGCCCAGCCGTCCGCCGAGGACGCCGTCAAGCTCGCCGAACTCGCCGCCGACGCCAGCCGTCTCGGCATCGGCTACCTCGTCGGCACCGAGACCGGCGATCTGCCGGGCGCCGCCTGGGAGATGGAGATCACCGGCCAGGGCAAGCTGCTCGCTCCGCTCCTCGGGCTCGAACTCGACGCCCAGTTGCTGCCCGTCGCCCAGCAGCGGGCCGTGGTCGAGCTGTTCGTCGAGGCCGACCCGGAGCGCGAGAGCGACAGGCCGGCGACCACCCCGCCGTTCCTCGTCGACATCAGCGAGCAGGGCCGTCCGGCCGTGTACGCCCGGCTCGTCGGGCCGTACGAGATCATCGGGCTGGACAACCCGGACGGGGAGCGCAGCGCGCTGCTGCACGAGGCGCTCGCCCTGCTGCTCCTGCACCGCGAGGGCGTGCACCCGCGCGTGCTGTCCTCGGCGCTGTGGCCGCGCGGTGTCACCGACGACGTGCGCGGCGCGCTGCTCGACCGGCTGCGCGACTGGCTCGGCACCGACCCCGACGGCACGCCCCGCCTCGCCACCGACGGCTCCGGCCGGCTCACGCTCGCCAAGACGGTGGTCTCCGACCTGGACGTGCTGCGGTCCCTGTACCACGAGGCCACGCAGGGCCGGGGCGTCGGCAGCCGGGCCGTGCGCGGGCGGCTGCTCACCGACGCGCTGGTGCTGGTGCGCGGGCCGCTGCTCGCCGACCGGCCGGAGGGCCGTTACCAGTGGCTGTCCCACGAGATCGTGGACGCCCAGTTGCCGCTGCTCGTCGCGGACACGGGGCTCGCGCTGTGCGAGTTCCACATGGAGAAGGACCGCGCGGAGAAGGCCATCGAGGCGCTCAACGCGGCCCTGCGCACCGCTCCGGCCGACGAGCGCCTGTGGCACGAGCTGCTGCGCGCCACCCACGCCACCGGTGACACGGAACGGCTGACCGGACTCGCCACCGACCTCATCGGCCGCAGCGGGGCCCGCGGGCTGCCGCCGCGCACCGAGGCACTGCTCGACGAGCTGCTGCCGACGTGGCGTGACGCGATCGCCGCGGTGGGATGAGCACCGGGCTGCTGGTCCTCGTCGCCGCTGTGTGGGGTGCGGCGGCGGGAGCGCTGCTGCCGCGCGCGGCCTACCGGTTCTCCGCGCCGTCGGGGGAGGCGTGGCGCAAGGAGTGCCCCGGCGGCCACCCCGTCAAGGGCTGGCTGGGGCGGGCGGCATGCCCGGAGTGTGCGGAGCCCGGATACGGACCGCGTGCGACGCCCCTCGTGATCGCCACCGCCCTGGTCTGCGCGGTCCTCGCCGCCGCGACCGACACCCGCCCCGAGCTCGGGGTCTGGCTGCTGCTCGCCCCGGTCGGCGTGCTGCTCACGGTCGTCGACTTCCGGGTACGGCGCCTGCCCGACCCGCTCACCCTCCCCTTCGCCGCGGCCGCCCTGGCCCTGCTCGGCCTCACCGCCCTCGTCCCCGAACACGCGGGCCACTGGACGACCGCCCTGCTCGGCTCCCTCGCCCTGGGCGGCGGCTACTTCGTCCTGTTCCTCATCAACCCCGCAGGCATGGGCTTCGGCGACGTCAAGCTCGCCCTCGGCACCGGCGCCGCCCTCGGCTGGTACGGCTGGCCGACGGTCATGCTCGGCACGTTCGCCGGTTTCCTCCTGGGCGCGCTGTACGGCGCCGCCCTGGTGATCACCCGCCGAGCCACCCGCAAAACAGCCATCCCCTTCGGCCCGTTCCTGATCGCGGGCGCGTTCCTGGGCCTGCTCGTGGGCGCGTACACGGCCTGACACCAGAGTCCGGCATGCGAACCCGGTCGTCCGGCACGCCGGCACGCGCCCGAGAGCCCGATGAACGCCTGTGACCCGCGCAACCGGCGCTGCCATGATGCTGATCATGACAAACGCATCGCCTCACCCCGCCTACCCGACCGCGCACCCCGTCGGCCCGTCCCCGGACCCCACCCCTCACCCGTACCACCGCCTGGACCGCACCACAGGCCGTCACCGCTGGTGGCGGCCGCTGGTCGGCACGGTGCTGCTGGCCTTCGCCTACTTCGTGACGCTGCTCATGCTGCTGGCCGTCTCCTACGGGCTCGGCACGGCGCTCGGTGCCCCGGAACTGCCCGACGGCGGTGCCGACTTAGGGCCGCTCGGGAACACCGCGATGGATCTCGTGTCGATCGCGATAGGCCTGCCCCTGGTGCTGCTGGCCACGCTGTGGCCGGCGAGACGGGGTGCCGGGACCGTCACATCGGTCACCGGACGGCTGCGGATCGGCTGGCTCGGGTGGTGCCTGCTGGCCGGGCTGCCGCCCATCCTCCTGCTCACGGTGATCTCCTTCTTCCTGCCGGGCGGCTCGGACGAGTCCGACACCTGGGTGGGCCTGCGCTCCTTCCTCGTGGCGCTGGCCGTGCTGGCCGTCCTCGTCCCGCTGCAGGCCGCGGCCGAGGAGTACGTCTTCCGCGGCTGGCTGCTGCAGGCGGTCGGGGCGTTTCTGCGTTCCCCGTGGCTCGCCGTGATCCCGCAGGCCGTGCTGTTCGCCGCGGCCCACGGCTGGGGTACCCGGTGGGGCTTCCTCGGGCTGCTGGTGAACGGTCTCGTGATGGGTCTGCTCACGATCCGCACCGGCGGACTCGAAGCGGCCATCGTCCTGCACGTCCTGAACAACCTGCTGGCCTTCGGCGTCTCCGCCGCGGTCGTCGGAGGACTGTCGTCGGACGAGACCGCTGCCGACGCGCCCTGGCCGCTGGCCCTCACCGCCATGGCCACCGACCTGCTCTACGCCGCGCTCGTGCTGTGGCTCGCCCGGCGTCGCGAGCCGCAGCGCCTCTCCGCACCGAGCACCCCACCCGCCCCCTACGCCCACGCCGCCCCTACGGCCTGACGTCCGGCCGGCCGAAGCCCTGGCGTACGCTGGGCTGGTCCGTCCACAACCCTTACGAAAGGGACGCCCGGTGACCGAGAAGGCCGACCTTCAGCCCATCCTCGACCGTGCAGCCGCCGGTGGGCGGATCACCCCGGACGAGGCGCTCGTGCTGTACCGGGACGCCCCGCTGCACGCACTGGGCGCCGCCGCCGACGCCGTACGCCGCCGCCGGTACGCCGGGACCGAGCACATCGCGACGTACATCATCGAGCGCAACATCAACTACACGAACGTCTGCGTCACGGCGTGCCGCTTCTGCGCGTTCTACGCCGCCCCCAAGGACACGGCCAAGGGCTGGACGCGTGACCTGGACGACATCCTGCGCCGCTGCGCGGAGACCGTCGAGCTGGGCGGCACGCAGATCATGTTCCAGGGCGGACACCACCCGGACTACGGCGTCGAGTACTACGAGAAGCACTTCAAGGCGATCAAGGACGCGTTCCCGCAGCTGGTGATCCACTCGCTGGGCGCGTCCGAGGTCGAGCACATGGCCCGGATCTCCAAGGTGAGCGTGGAGGAGGCGATCCGGCGCATCCACGCCGCCGGCCTCGACTCCTTCGCCGGTGCCGGCGCCGAGCTGCTGCCCGAGCGGCCCCGCAAGGCCATCGCCCCGCTGAAGGAGTCCGGCGAGCGCTGGCTGGAGATCATGGAGATCGCCCACAACCTGGGTGTGGAGTCGACGTCGACCATGCTCATGGGCACCGGCGAGACCAACGCCGAGCGCATCGAGCACCTGCGGATGATCCGGGACGTCCAGGACCGCACGGGCGGCTTCCGCGCCTTCATCCCGTACACCTACCAGCCGGAGAACAACCACCTGAAGGGCCGCACGCAGGCGACGCTCTTCGAGTACCTGCGCATGATCGCCATCGCGCGGCTGTTCATGGACAACATCGCCCACATCCAGGGCTCCTGGCTCACCACGGGCAAGGAGGTCGGCCAGCTCTCCCTGCACTACGGCGCCGACGACCTCGGCTCGATCATGCTGGAGGAGAACGTGGTGTCGTCGGCCGGTGCCAAGCACCGGTCCAACCGGATGGAGATCATCGATCTGATCCGGAAGGCGGGCCGGGTGCCCGCCCAGCGCGCCACCACCTACGAGCACCTCGTCGTCCACGACGACCCGGCGAACGACCCGGTCGACGACCGCGTCGCCTCGCACATCTCCTCCACGGCCATCGCGGGCGGCACGGCTCACCCCGAGCTGAAGCTGCTGGCCCCCAACTGACCCCACCGTGCTGACGATCCACGCCGCCCCGCTGGTCCTCCCGGCGGGCGCGGCACCCGGCACGGACTCGCCCGGCACGGACGCATTCGGCATGGACTCGCCGGGCACGGACGCACCCGGCAGGGATGCACCCGGCACGGATGCACCTGGCACGGACGCACCCGGCACGGACACAGCCGTCGCGGACGGAGCCGTCCTGGTCGACGGCGACCGGATCACGACTGTCGGGCCGTACGAGGAGCTCGCCGAACAGGCACCGGGCGCGCGGGTGCGGCGCTGGCCGGGCGTCCTCACCCCCGGTCTGCGCCAGTGGCACCCGCTGTGGCTGCTGCGCCACTGCTACCACCCCGACCCGCGCGAAGCCGACGAGCTGGGCGAAGAACCCCTGTGGGGCGAGAAGCTGGCCGCCCTGGGCGACCTCACGGATACCCGCTGGTCGGGCAGCGTGCGGCGCGGGGTGCAGCGGATGCTGCGGTACGGCACCACGGCCGTCGCCTCGCCCGGCGCCCGTTTCCGCGATCCGCTGGTGGCCACAGCCGTCGCCCGCTCCGGGCTGGCCGTCGTGGGGACCACGGGCGCTCCCGGCACGCTCCTCGGTGAGCGGCCCGACCTCGACCCGTTCGCGGAGGGGTACGACCTGCGCGGCACGGTCCACGCCCCGCTGTCCGTCGGCGGCCGGGCCGACCTGGCCGTGTTCGACGTCCCCGACGAGACGGCCCTGCGCGAGCGCGGTGCGGTGACCTGCGTGGCGACCGTGCTGGCCGGCCGCCTGGTGTACCGGGCCCGCTGACCCCGAGGCCGGGTCAGCCCGCGAACACCTGCGCGAACGCCCCCGGCTTCTGTGCCACCCCGCTGCAGTGGGTCGCCGCCTTCGTCGACCCGGTGCCGTCCGCGCAACTCCGGTCCCGGGCCGTCGACCACATCGACACCCAGGCGATGCCCTTCTCCTCGGCGAACGCGCGGACCTCGGCGGCGTCCGCGAGCGTGAACGTCTCGCCCTTGACGTCGTTGACGCCGATCATCGAGGTGAGTGCCATGCCCCGCCAGGCGGTCGCGTCCGAGGTCTTGAAGATCTTCCGCAGCTGGGCGTGCGCGGCCTCGGCGGCCGTGAGGGCGTAACCGCCCATGTCACCGTCGTACTTCGAGCCGTAGTTCATCGTCATGAGGTTGACGGTGGAGACCTGCACGGCGTGGCTGTTGGCGGAGGCGAGGAGCGCCAGACTGGCCTTGCTGAGACCCGAGGGCATGACCGGCAGGGTGAACGAGACCTTCAGGCCGGGCCGTTCCTTCTGCAACTGCGCGATCGCCTCCGAACGCAGGGCGGTGGACGCGGAGTCGCCCAGCTCGTCGCCCTCGATGTCGAAGTCGGCCAGGGTCGTACCGGCCGCGTCGAGCGCCTTGCCGTAGGCCGCGGCCAGTTCCGGCGCGCTGTCGCAGTTCGCCGCGAGTTCCCTGCCGGACGCGCCGCCGAAGGAGACCCTGACCCGGGCGCCGCCCTCCTTGAGTTTCGCGATACGGGCGGCGACTTTCGCGTCTCCGATGGCGTGGGAGCCGTCCCACCGGGGGACGCAGTCGTCGCCGTCGGATATGACGAACGCCAGGTTGTACGTCGTGGGGGAACCGGCCGAATCGGTGGCGGCGGCTTCCCCGGCACTGACGTACGGGGCGTACGAGGTGCCGCTCCGGGCAGGGGCCGGGGTGCCGGGAGCCGCCGTCACGGAGGGGGCCGCGCGAGCCGGGTCGCGAGCCGGGCCGTCCTGGTCCGAACAGCCCGTGGCGGCGGCCAGGGTGATCAGGCATCCGAGCCCGGCGGCCGGCCTCCGAAAACTCCTCATGACAGTGCGCTCCCGATCTCGTGAGATGCCAGGGGTCGAGAACCCATACGTTTCCCGGCCGCAAACGTCTCATGATGGTCGGCGCTCATGGCGCGTTCCGCAGGCGTTCCCGAAACTCTCAGAGAAAGGACCGCCTGGGTCGTTTCTCATGGGCCTCTCACATGAAAACCCGAGTTTAGGGCACATAAAGGCACTCTACTGTCCGGTACATGCATTCCGGGCCTGCCTTCGAAAAAGCGCGCCTCTCGCGGTCACCACCGCAAACGCGGTCCGGCGGCGGACCACAGGGGCGCCCCGGCGGCCCCGGCGGCCCCGGTGGGCCGGGGGCCCGCCCCAGCGGTGTCCCGTCGGCTCCTGCCCAGGGAGCCGTGAGCGGCACGCCGTCGTCTTCGTCGCCCTCCCCGTCCGCCTCCGCCGGCGCCCACTGAGGGGCGCGCACCATGACCACGACCACCCCCTTCCGCGGCCGGCGCCGCGCTCCCTCCCGGATGGAGCGGGCCATCCGGCAGGGCCGCCGCGCTGCGACGGCCGCGTGTCGTCCTGGCCCTGCTGTCGCCCGGCGGGCGTGCTGCAAGAATGGGCCCGTGACCCGCGCATCCCTGGACAAGCAGCCGCACGAAGTCGCCTCGATGTTCGACGACGTGGCGGAACGGTACGACCTGACCAACGACGTGCTGTCCCTCGGCCAGGACCGGCGATGGCGCAAGGAGGTCGCCAAGGCGGTCGACGCGCGCCCCGCGCAGAAGATCCTCGACCTCGCGGCGGGCACCGGCACCTCCTCGCTGCCCTTCGCCCGCACCGGCGCCTACGTCGTCCCGTGCGACTTCTCCCAGGGGATGCTCCAGGTCGGCAAGCAGCGGCAGCCCTGGCTGCCGTACACCGCCGGCGACGCGACGAGGCTCCCGTTCAAGGACGACACCTTCGACGCCGTCACCATCTCCTTCGGGCTGCGCAACGTGCAGGACACGGACGCCGGCCTGCGCGAGATGCTCCGGGTGACCCGGCCCGGCGGGCGGATCGTGATCTGCGAGTTCTCGCACCCGACCTGGGCGCCGTTGGGTGACCCGGCCCGGCGGGCGGATCGTGATCTGCGAGTTCTCGCACCCGACCTGGGCGCCGTTCCGCACGGTCTACACCGAGTACCTGATGCGCGCCCTGCCGCCGGTCGCCCGGGCCGTGTCCTCCAGCCCCGACGCCTACGTCTACCTCGCCGAGTCCATCCGCGCCTGGCCCGACCAGCCCGCGCTGGCCGAGCGGCTGGGCAGGGCCGGCTGGTCGCGGGTGGCCTGGCGCAACCTGAGCGGCGGCATCGTCGCCCTGCACCGGGGCTTCAAGGCGGGCTGAACCGGGATGTGCCCGGGGCCCGTGGGGGCGTCCGGCTGCTGGGGCGGGCTGAGGACCCTCTCGAGGCCGCCCGCTCGTCCGGCCAGGGCGGGCTGAGGACCAACCCTGTCGAGGTCGCCCGCTGGTCCGGCTAGGGCGAGCTGAGGACCATGTAGGGGTCGCCCGGCTCGTCCAGCTCGCGCTGGAGACCGCCCCGGGGCGGGCGCGGGATCCGCGGTTCGTGCACACCTCCACCGCCCTCACCGGGCCCGAAGTCGAACCACACGTAGACCATCGAGTCCCGCGGCACCTCGGCACCGGGCTGCGGGTACTGGCGTACGACGTAGTCGACGACGGCGAGCGGGAGCTCGGGCCGGTCCGGCGTGGTGAGGAGGAGACCCTGCGCCCGGGCCGTCTCCCGCGCGTCCACGGCCATCAGGCCGACCAGACGCGGTACGCGCACATCAGGTGTCTTGCGGGACATGTGCACAGATGTCACCCCCAGCGGTACAGGAAGGGTAACTCCCGCCCCATACCGACCGGAAGCGACAGGTGCCATGCCTTGCCCTGACAGTCGACTACGCTCCGTCAGCGGCCGGGAGGTCGAGCCGGTAGCAGTGCCCCGTCCGCCGCGAGGCCGCAGCCGTGAACGTCTCGGCGAGGCGCATCCCGAGTCGCTGCGTCACGGCGATGGACCGGCTGTTGCGGGCGTCGATCATCGCGACCACGCTCGGCACGCCGGCCGCCCGCACCCGGTCCACCGTCTGCCGCGCTGCCGCCGTCACATAGCCCCGGCCCCAGTGCTCCCGGCCCAGCCGCCAGCCGATCTCGATCTCGCCGGCCGGGCCCCACTCCCGTTCCCACGGCTGGGCGCCGGTGAAGCCGATGACCCTCCCCGACTCGTCGAGCACGGTCCACAGGCAGAAACCGAGCTCGGCGTCGTGCCGGCGCTGGCGGGCGGTGAGCTCCTCGTAGACCGAGAGTTCCGAGGCCCTGCCGCCCTGGAACTCCATGACGTCCGGGTCGTCGAAGATCCGGTGCCAGACGAACGCGTCCTCGTGGGTGGGGACTCGCAGCCGCACGGCGGGGAGAACTCGGTTCACGGGGCAGCCCTTCAGCCGGGTGATGAATGCCGCTGCATAGACTGCCCATGTCCCGTGCCGGTCGGCACATCAATTCCGAACCTTGGGGAGATCCCGCCGTGAGTGTCGAGACCGAGCCCCTATCGGAGAACACCGCCGATGTGATCGTCGTAGGCGCGGGGCCGGCGGGCTCCACCACCGCCTACCACCTGGCAAAGGCGGGGCTCGACGTCCTCCTGCTGGAGAAGACCGCCTTCCCGCGCGAGAAGGTCTGCGGCGACGGCCTCACCCCGCGTGCCGTCAAGCAGCTGGTGGCCATGGGCATCGACATCTCCGAGGAAGCCGGCTGGCTGCGCAACAAGGGCCTGCGCATCATCGGCGGCGGGGTCCGGCTCCAGCTCGACTGGCCGGATCTCGCCTCCTTCCCGGACTACGGCCTCGTCCGCAAGCGCGACGACTTCGACGAGCAGCTCGCCCGGCAGGCCCAGAAGGCCGGAGCCCGGCTCTTCGAGCGGTGCAACGTGGGCGCGCCGATCGTCGACGACCGCACGGGCCGCATCACGGGGGTGCACGCCAAGCTCGGTGAGGAGAAGCGCGAGGTCACCTTCCACGCGCCGCTCGTCGTCGCCGCCGACGGCAACTCCACCCGCCTGTCCCTCGCGATGGGGCTGCACCGCCGCGAGGACCGGCCGATGGGCGTGGCGGTGCGTACGTACTTCACCAGCCCGCGCCACGAGGACGACTACCTGGAGTCCTGGCTGGAGCTGTGGGACCGCCGCGGCGCCGAGGACCGCCTCCTGCCCGGCTACGGCTGGATCTTCGGCATGGGCGACGGCACCTCGAACGTCGGCCTGGGCGTACTCAACACCTCCGACTCCTTCAAGGAGCTGGACTGGCGCGAGGTCCTGAAGGCCTGGTGCGCGTCGATGCCGGAGGACTGGGGCTACACGCCGGACAACATGACCGGCCCGATCCGGGGCGCCGCCCTGCCGATGGCCTTCAACCGCCAACCGCACTACACCAAGGGCCTGCTGCTCGTCGGTGACGCCGGCGGCCTGGTCAACCCCTTCAACGGCGAGGGCATCGCCTACGCCATGGAGTCCGGCCAGATCGCCGCCGACGTCATCGTCCAGGCCCACGCCCGGCCGACGCCCGCGAGCCGCGAACTGGCCCTCCAGCGCTACCCGCGCGTCCTGAAGGACACCTACGGCGGCTACTACACGCTCGGCCGCGCCTTCGTGAAGCTCATCGGCAACCCGAAGGTCATGCAGATCGCGGCCCAGCGCGGTCTGACGCACCCGATGCTGATGAAGTTCACGCTGAAGCTCCTCGCGAACCTCACCGACCCCACGGGCGGCGACGCGATGGACCGCATCATCAACGGGCTGAGCAGGGTGGCCCCGAAGGCCTGAACGGACGCACGGCGGGCGAGCCCGGCCCGCGGGTGTGGGTGGCCGGCCTGCCGTCAGGCGTTCAGCGCCGCGATGTTGGCGGCCCGGCGTGCGAGTACCTCGTCCCGCCGGTCCGCCGTCTGCCGCAGCGCGGCCTTCCGTTCCCGTGCGGAGAGCCGGTCCAGGTAGAGCCGCCCGTCGCAGTGGTCGGCCTCGTGCGCGAGGCAGCGGGCGAAGTAGCCGGTGCCCTCGATCACGAGCGGTTCGCCGTCCCGGTCGAACCCGCGCACCACGGCCCGGTCCGGCCGCGGCACCTCCATGGTGGCGCCCGGCACCGAGAGGCAGCCCTCCGCTTCGTCGAGGAGCCTCCTGCGCGAGGCGCCGAGCGGCTCCAGGACCGGATTGACGAGGTGCCCGACGTGCCGCACCCCGTCGTCGTCCGGACAGTCGTACACGAACACCCGCAGATCGACCCCGACCTGGTTCGCCGCGAGCCCGGCTCCGTCCGCGACATACATGGTCAGGAACATGTCGTCGACGAGCGCGGCGAGGTCCGGACCGAACTCGGTGACGTCCCGGCACGGCTTGTGCAGGACCTCCTCGCCGGCCTCGGTGATGCGCCGGACCTTCCCCTGCCGGGCCCCGGGCGCGAGCCGCGGGTACGAGTCGACGGGCCGTCCCTGCACGAAGACGCTCGGCATCTGTTGTCTCCCTCTGTTGAGTGCCGTGGTGGCGGGAGAGCGGACTCCGGCATCGGGAACCGCCCCGCCCTGCGGGACTCATGACAGCAGAACACCCGGGCCGGTCCCAGGAGCAGTCCGGCCACACGCGGCTTCGGGCCGGTTCAATTCGGGGCGTACGGGACTTTCGGCCCGTCAGAGGAGTGAGGTGCCGACGCAGTCGTACGGCTCGTCGTCAACACCCTGCCAGGCTGGGACAATTCGGACGCGTGATGCCGGGGGGACGGAAGCGCATGGGCGGACCGTGGCGCCGAGGGGCCTTCAGAAGGGCCCTGAGGGCCCCTGGAGCGCCTCGGGGGCGGGGGAGGGGCATGCCGGAGCCCGAGCGCCCCGGACAGGCCGGGAGGGCCGTCGCCTTGGAGTGGCAACGGCCCTCGAGCCCGTATGTGCGGAGGTTCCGGGCGGCGTGCGACGTCAGAGGACGCGGACCGCGCCCGACGCCGGGTAGCCCGACAGGTCCTGGATGACGACGCCCTTGGACGGGTTGGCCGCGTCCAGGTACTGGCCGTTCCCGATGTAGACACCCACGTGGTACGCGGAGCCCTTGCCGCCCCAGTACAGGATGTCGCCGACCTGGATGCTGGAGAGCGGGACGTCCGTGCCGGACATCGACTGGTCCTGCGAGACGCGCGGCAGGTCCACACCAACCTGCTTGTACGCGGCCTGCACGAGGGAGGAGCAGTCCCAGGCGTTGGGACCGGTGGCGCCCATGACGTAGGCGTCGCCCACCTGGGCCTTGAGGAACGCGATGACCGTCGCGACGCTGCCGCTGGCGGGCGCCGACACGGACGTGGAGGCGGACGCGGACGCGGACGCCGAGAGGGTGGCGCGCTCGGTGCTGCGGTTGGCGCGCTCGGCGGCGGCCTTGCGGGCGGCCTCGGCGGCCTTCTTCTTGGCCTCCGCCTTCTTCTTCGCCTCGGCGAGGTCCTTCTTGGCCTCCGTGGCGGCCTTGGCGGCGGCGGCGTCACGCTCGGCGCGCAGCTCGTAGTTCGCCGCGGCCTGCTGGGTGGCGGCGGCGGACTGGGCGACCTGAGCGGACATATCGGCCGTCAGGGTGGGCAGTTCGATGGTCTGCGTCACCGGCTCGGCGGCGTTCGCCGAGGCCGACGCACCCGCCGCTGCCATGCTGAGAACGCCACCGGCAACGCCGGCGCGCAGGGCGATCGATGAGGTCGCGCTGCGGCGGGGTTTCCGGTGGCTGCGTATGTGAGCGGTGTGGGACATGGGAATAACCGGTACCAGGGGCTCCTTCATATCTTCAAGAAACGTGTGCTGCGCCACAGTTACTCAATGGGGCCCCCAAAACCCCCGAACGAGACCCTTTATTGACGCCGTAACGGACATTGCGGGCGCCCTGTGACCAGCCTGTGATCACGGTGTTTGATCAATACGCCCGAATTGCCCCGCGCCTACCATCGGTTGGGTTGATTGGCCAAGCCCCGTTCTCACGCACCTCTCATCAATGTGACGGAGGTCACGGAACGGCCGCCCTGCCGGTCGCGTCCCGGCGCGTAGATCACGGCCGAGTCACGACCTCGCGAAGATCGTGAACGCGTGCACGCGTCCACACCTCACCGCGCGAGCCCCCTGACGTGTGAACGCGCCTCTATCAAGAGATCAAGTCCATCGCGAATTTGCATGCAAGAGAACCCTCTTGATATTGAGACGACCCCTCCGGCCTGCACTGACGAGCCAAAATGTCACCTCTCGTGATCACTCGGACGCTTCGCGTGTGAAGATCACCGCTCATCCGACTTCATGATCGATCGTCAGGTGGTGGAGATCACAAAGGTTGGGTAATACCCCGTGTCGCAGATCACAGAGCGTCGGGCATAAGATGCACGCGGTTGGGCTTGTGACCTGCTTCACATGTTCCCGATCTTCGCCGGGGTGGGCGGGGTTCGCGGGACTGGTGAGGCAGACGTGAGCCCGACGCCAACCGCCAGCAGTCAGTGCCGACTGAGAGGAGCGAGGAGCGGTGAACGCGTATGCGCCCATCCTCGTACTGGGAGCCCTCGGGGCAGGCTTTGCGATCTTCTCCGTGGTCATGGCCACGTTGATCGGGCCCAAGCGGTACAACCGGGCCAAGCTCGAGGCCTACGAGTGCGGCATCGAGCCGACCCCCACGCCGGCCGGTGGCGGGCGCTTCCCCATCAAGTACTACCTGACGGCGATGCTCTTCATCGTCTTCGACATCGAGATCGTCTTCCTCTACCCCTGGGCCGTCACCTTCGACGCCCTGGGGATCTTCGGGCTCGTGGAGATGCTGCTCTTCGTGCTCACCGTCTTCGTCGCGTACGCGTACGTATGGCGGCGCGGCGGCCTGGAATGGGACTGAGGGGCCACACGTCATGGGACTCGAAGAAAAGCTGCCGAGCGGCTTCCTGCTGACCACCGTCGAGCAGGCCGCGGGCTGGGTGCGCAAGGCCTCGGTCTTCCCCGCCACCTTCGGCCTCGCCTGCTGTGCCATCGAGATGATGACCACCGGCGCCGGCCGTTACGACCTGGCGCGCTTCGGCATGGAGGTCTTCCGCGGTTCGCCCCGCCAGGCGGACCTGATGATCGTCGCCGGCCGGGTCAGCCAGAAGATGGCGCCGGTGCTCCGGCAGGTCTACGACCAGATGCCGAACCCCAAGTGGGTGATCTCCATGGGGGTCTGCGCCTCGTCCGGCGGCATGTTCAACAACTACGCCATCGTCCAGGGCGTCGACCACATCGTGCCGGTCGACATCTACCTCCCCGGCTGCCCGCCCCGGCCGGAGATGCTCTTGGACGCGATCCTCAAGCTCCACCAGAAGATCCAGAGCTCCAAGCTCGGCGTGAACGCCGAGGAGGCGGCCCGCGAGGCGGAGGAAGCGGCGCTCAAGGCACTGCCCACCATCGAGATGAAGGGGCTGCTGCGGTGAGCGACGCGAACGGCAACGGTGCCAACCCCGAGAAGGACCTCTCCGCGGAGAACCTCCCGGGCCAGCGCGGCCAGGGCGGTGAGGAGATCCGTGTCCAGCGCGGCATGTTCGGCGCCGACAACGGTGGAGACACCTCCGGCTACGGCGGCCTGGTCCGCTCGGTCCGGCTCCCGGGACCGGCGAGCCGCCCCTACGGCGGCTGGTTCGACGAGGTCGCCGACGAGCTGGAGGGCGCCCTGGAGGAGCAGGGCCTGCTCCCGGACAACGCCATCGAGAAGACGGTCGTCGACCGGGACGAGCTGACCTTCCACATCGAGCGCGAGCATCTCGTCCTCGTCGCCCGCACCCTGCGCGACGACCCGGCGCTGCGCTTCGAGCTGTGCACCGGCGTCAGCGGCGTGCACTACCCGAACGACAAGGGCCGCGAGCTGCACGCCGTGTACCACCTGCGCTCGATCACCCACAACCGGGTGATCCGCCTGGAGGTCAGCGCCCCCGACAGCGACCCGCACATCCCGTCGCTGTTCTCGGTCTATCCCACGAACGACTGGCACGAGCGGGAGACGTACGACTTCTTCGGAATCGTCTTCGACGGCCACCCCGCCCTGACGCGGATCATGATGCCGGACGACTGGCAGGGCTTCCCGCAGCGCAAGGACTACGCCCTCGGCGGCATCCCCGTCGAGTACAAGGGCGCCCAGATCCCGGCTCCGGACCAGCGGAGGTCGTACTCATGAGCACCTCGCACGCTTCTCCTCGCGAGACCACCGAGGGCACCGTCTACACGGTCACCGGCGGTGACTGGGACGAGGTCGTCGAGACCGCGGCCCGCGCCGACGACGAGCGCATCGTCGTCAACATGGGTCCCCAGCACCCCTCCACCCACGGTGTGCTCCGCCTGATCCTGGAGATCGACGGCGAGACCGTCACCGAGGCCCGCTGCGGAATCGGTTACCTGCACACCGGCATCGAGAAGAACCTCGAGTACCGGACGTGGACGCAGGGCACCACGTTCGTGACGCGCATGGACTACCTGACGCCGTTCTTCAACGAGACGGCGTACTGCCTCGGCGTCGAGAAGCTCCTCGGCATCGAGGACCAGATCCCGGACCGGGCCTCGATCATCCGCGTGCTCCTGATGGAGCTGAACCGGCTCTCCTCGCACCTGGTGTGCATCGCCACCGGCGGCATGGAACTCGGCGCGACCACGATCATGATCTACGGCTTTCGTGATCGTGAACTCATTCTCGATATCTACGAGCTGATCACCGGCCTGCGGATGAACCACGCGTACATCCGCCCGGGCGGACTCGCCCAGGACCTGCCGCCCGGCGCGGTGGACCAGATCCGCGAGTTCGTGAAGAAGATGAAGAAGAACCTCCCGGAGTACGACAAGCTCGCCACCGGGAACCCCATCTTCAAGGCCCGGATGCAGGACGTCGGCTACCTGGACCTGGCCGGCTGCATGGCCCTCGGCGCGACGGGCCCGATCCTGCGCTCCACCGGCCTGCCGCACGACCTGCGCAAGGCGCAGCCGTACTGCGGTTACGAGACGTACGACTTCGAGATCCCGACCGCCGACACCTGCGACTCCTACGGCCGCTTCCTCATCCGGCTGGAGGAGATGCGCCAGTCCCTCCGGATCGTCGAGCAGTGCCTGGACCGGCTCCAGCCCGGCCCGGTCATGGTCGCCGACAAGAAGATCGCCTGGCCCGCCCAGCTCGCCCTCGGGCCCGACGGCCTCGGCAACTCCCTCGACCACATCAAGAAGATCATGGGCACCTCCATGGAGGCCCTGATCCACCACTTCAAGCTGGTCACCGAGGGCTTCCGCGTCCCGCCGGGGCAGGCCTACGCGGCGGTCGAGTCGCCCAAGGGCGAACTCGGTGTGCACGTCGTGTCCGACGGCGGCACCCGCCCCTACCGGGTTCACTTCCGCGACCCGTCCTTCACCAACCTGCAGGCCATGGCGGCGATGTGCGAAGGCGGCCAGGTCGCCGACGTCATCGTCGCGGTGGCGTCCATCGACCCCGTGATGGGAGGCGTCGACCGGTGACCACATCGTCTTCCGAGCGGGGCGTCAGCCTGGGCATGCCCGAACTGCCCGCACCCGCCTACCCGGACGACGTCCGGGCCCGTCTGGAGACGGACGCGCGCGAGGTCATCGTCCGCTACCCCGACTCCCGGTCCGCCCTGCTGCCGCTGCTGCACCTCGTGCAGGCCGAGGAAGGCCATGTCACCCGCACCGGCATGCAGTTCTGCGCGGACGTGCTCGGCCTGACCACGGCCGAGGTCACCGCGGTCGCCACCTTCTACACCATGTACCGCCGGCGGCCGAGCGGGGACTACCAGGTCGGTGTGTGCACCAACACCCTGTGTGCCGTGATGGGCGGCGACGCGATCTTCGAGGAGCTCCAGGAGCACCTCGGCGTCGGCAACGGCGAGACCACCGGCGACGGCAAGGTCACGCTGGAGCACATCGAGTGCAACGCGGCCTGCGACTTCGCGCCGGTCGTGATGGTCAACTGGGAGTTCTTCGACAACCAGACTCCGGCCAGCGCCAAGAGCCTCGTCGACGACCTGCGGGCGGGACGGCCGGTCACCCCGACGCGCGGGGCGCGCATGTGCACCTTCAAGGAGACCGCCCGGGTCCTGGCCGGCTTCCCCGACGAGCGGGAGGGGGCCGTGGAGTCCGGGGGAAGCGCGGGACCCGCCTCCCTGGTCGGCCTGAAGCTCGCCAAGGGCGAGGCGTCTTCCGCGCGCGTGGTGCACCCGCGCGGCGAGGCGGCCCGGACCGGGGCACCGCACGAGCCGTCACCGACCGAGCACCTGAGCTCGCACGACGCGCCGCAGGACACATCGGCCTCCGACCCGGCCCACCCGGCCGGGCCCACCGCCGAGGAGGGGGAGTGATGACCTTGGCACCCGAGCTGAAAGACACGAGCCCCGAGAAGCTGCTCGCACCTGTGCTGTCGGCCTTCTGGGACGAGGACAAGTCCTGGACGCTGGACGTGTACCGCAGGCACGACGGCTACGAGGGGCTGCGCAAGGCGCTCGCCATGTCGCCGGACGACCTGATCGCGTACGTCAAGGACTCCGGTCTGCGCGGACGCGGCGGCGCGGGATTCCCCACCGGGATGAAGTGGCAGTTCATTCCCCAGGGGGACGGCAAGCCGCACTATCTTGTTGTCAACGCCGACGAGTCGGAGCCCGGGACCTGCAAGGACATCCCGCTCCTCTTCGCGAACCCGCACAGCCTCATCGAGGGCATGATCATCGCGTGTTACGCCATCAGGTCGTCGCACGCCTTCATCTATCTGCGTGGTGAAGTCGTCCCCGTGCTGCGGCGGTTGCACTCCGCCGTGCGCGAGGCCTACGAGGCCGGCTTCCTCGGCGAGAACATCCTGGACAGCGGACTCGACCTCGACATCACCGTGCACGCGGGCGCGGGCGCGTACATCTGCGGTGAGGAGACCGCACTGCTCGACTCGCTCGAAGGCCGCCGGGGCCAGCCGCGGCTTCGTCCCCCCTTCCCTGCCGTCGCGGGCCTCTACGCGTGCCCGACTGTGGTGAACAACGTCGAATCGATCGCGTCGGTTCCCGCGATCCTGCAGCGGGGCAAGGAATGGTTCCGGTCGATGGGGAGTGAGAAGTCGCCCGGCTTCACCCTCTACTCCCTCTCCGGCCATGTCGCCAGCCCCGGCCAGTACGAGGCGCCGCTCGGGATCACGCTCCGCCAGCTGCTCGAGATGAGCGGCGGGATGCGCCCCGGGCACCGCCTCAAGTTCTGGACGCCGGGCGGCTCCTCGACCCCGATGTTCACCGACGAGCATCTCGACGTCCCCCTTGATTACGAAGGAGTGGGCGCCGCGGGTTCCATGCTCGGCACAAAAGCCCTCCAGTGCTTCGACGAGACGACCTGCGTGGTCCGTGCCGTCACCCGCTGGACGGAGTTCTACGCCCACGAGTCCTGCGGCAAGTGCACGCCCTGCCGCGAAGGCACTTACTGGCTCGTGCAGTTGCTGCGCGACATCGAGGCCGGCAAGGGACAGATGTCCGACCTCGACAAGCTGAACGACATCGCCGACAACATCAACGGCAAGTCCTTCTGCGCCCTCGGCGACGGCGCCGCCTCGCCGATCTTCTCCTCGCTGAAGTACTTCCGCGAGGAGTACGAGCAGCACATCACGGGACGGGGCTGCCCCTTCGACCCGGCCAAGTCGACGGCCTGGGCCGACCGCACGGAGGTGAACGCATGACCGTGACCACCAGCTCTCCCTCCGGCGGGGGAGAAGCGGCGGTCCCGCCGGAGGACCTCGTGTCGCTGACGATCGACGGCGCGGAGATCAGCGTGCCCAAGGGCACCCTGGTCATCCGGGCCGCCGAGCAGCTCGGCATCGAGATCCCCCGGTTCTGCGACCACCCCCTGCTCGACCCGGCCGGTGCCTGCCGGCAGTGCATCGTCGAGGTCGAGGGCCAGCGCAAGCCCATGGCGTCCTGCACCATCACCTGCACCGACGGGATGGTGGTGAAGACCCACCTCACCTCGCCGGTCGCGGAGAAGGCCCAGAAGGGTGTGATGGAGCTCCTGCTCATCAACCACCCGCTGGACTGCCCGGTCTGCGACAAGGGCGGTGAGTGCCCGCTGCAGAACCAGGCCATGTCGCACGGCGACGCCGACTCCCGCTTCGAGGGCCGCAAGCGGACCTACGAGAAGCCCGTACCGATCTCCACGCAGGTGCTGCTCGACCGCGAGCGGTGCGTGCTGTGCGCCCGCTGCACCCGGTTCTCCAACCAGGTCGCGGGCGACCCGATGATCGAACTGGTCGAGCGGGGCGCGCTCCAGCAGGTCGGCACCGGCGAGGGCGACCCGTTCGAGTCGTACTTCTCCGGCAACACCATCCAGATCTGCCCGGTCGGCGCGCTGACCTCGGCGGCGTACCGATTCCGCTCCCGCCCGTTCGACCTGGTGTCCTCCCCGTCGGTGTGCGAGCACTGCTCCGGCGGCTGCGCCACGCGCACCGACCACCGGCGCGGCAAGGTCATGCGGCGCCTGGCGGCCGACGACCCCGAGGTCAACGAGGAGTGGATCTGCGACAAGGGGCGGTTCGGGTTCCGGTACGCGCAGCAGCGCGACCGGCTCGAGACGCCGTTGGTGCGCAACGCCGAGGGCGAACTGGAACCGGCCTCCTGGCCGGAGGCGCTGCAGATCGCGGCCCAGGGGCTGCTGGCCTCCCGGGGCCGCACCGGTGTCCTGACCGGCGGCCGCCTCACCGTCGAGGACGCCTACGCGTACAGCAAGTTCACGCGCGTGGCGCTCGACACCAACGACATCGACTTCCGCGCGCGCGTGCACAGCGGCGAGGAGGCCGACTTCCTCGCCGCGCAGATCGCCGGGCGGGGCCGGGACCTCGACGGCACGGGCGTCACGTACACCGCGCTGGAGAAGGCCCCGGCCGTCCTGCTGGTCGGGTTCGAGGCGGAGGAGGAGGCGCCCGGCGTCTTCCTGCGGCTGCGCAAGGCCTGGCGTAAGCACGGGCAGAAGGTCTACTCCCTGGCCACGCACGCCACGCGCGGTCTGGAGAAGGCCGGCGGCACGCTGCTGCCGGCGGCACCCGGCACCGAGACCGAGTGGCTGGACGCGCTCGCGAGCGGTGCCGGCCTGGAGGACGACGGTGCGCTCGCCGCCGAGGCGCTGCGCGCCGAGGGCGCGGTGATCGTCGTAGGCGAGCGGCTGGCGGCCGTGGCCGGCGGGCTCACCGCCGCCGCGCGCACCGCCGCCGCGACCGGCGCCCGGCTGGTGTGGATCCCGCGCCGGGCCGGGGAACGCGGTGCGATCGAGGCGGGCGCGCTGCCGTCGCTGCTGCCGGGCGGACGCCCGGCCACCGACCCACGCGCCCGCGACGAGGTCGCCGCCGTCTGGGGCGTCGCGGGGCTTCCGCACCGCTACGGCCGTGACACCGGCCAGATCGTGGAGGCCGCCGCCACCGGGGAGCTCCAGGCCCTGCTGGTCGCGGGTGTGGAGATCGCCGACCTGCCCGACCCGGCACGCGCGCGTGCGGCCCTCGACGAGGTGGGCTTCCTGGTCTCGCTGGAGCTGCGGCCGAGCGAGGTCAGCCGCAAGGCCGACGTCGTGCTGCCCGTCGCGGCGGTCGCCGAGAAGGCCGGCACCTTCCTCAACTGGGAAGGTAGGGTCCGCTTCTTCGAGGCGGCGCTCAAGCCCGACCAGATGACCCGCCGCTCCGCGCCCACCGACGCGCGCGTGCTCCAGATGCTGGCCGACGCCATGGACGTCCACCTCGGTCTGCCGGATCTGCGCACCGTGCGCGGCGAGATCGACCGGCTCGGTGCCTGGGACGGGCCGCGGGCGGGCGAACCCCTGGAGACCGCGGCCGCGCTGCCGCGGCCGGCCATCGGGGAAGCGGTGCTCGCGGGGCACCGGCTGCTGCTCGACCAGGGCCTCCTCCAGCAGGGCGACGAGGCGCTCGCCGGGACCCGGCACGCGGCACGCGCGCGGGTGTCGGCCCCGACGGCCGCCGAGGCGGGCGTCAAGGATGGCGACCTGCTCGCGGTGACCGGCCCCCAGGGGGTCGTGGAGCTCCCGCTCCAGATCAGCGACATGCCCGACCGGGTGGTGTGGCTGCCGCTGAACTCCACCGGCGGCGGCGTCGCCTCCGACACCGGGGCGCGGCCCGGCTCCCTCGTCCGCATCGGCCCGGCGACACTCGCCGCCGAGGCCCTCAAGGAGGTGGAGGCATGAGCCCGTACCTCGCCGCTGAAGACCTCTCGATGTTCGGCACCGACCCCTGGTGGCTGGTCGTCATCAAGGCGGTGTTCTGCTTCGCCTTCCTGATGGTCACCGTGCTGGTGTCCATCGTGATGGAGCGCAAGGTCGTCGCCTGGATGCAGCTGCGCATCGGCCCCAACCGGCACGGCCCCTGGGGCATGCTCCAGTCGCTCGCCGACGGCATCAAGCTGATGCTGAAGGAGGACGTGATCGTCAAGCGCGCGGACAAGGCGGTCTACGTCCTCGCGCCGGTCATCGCGGCCATCCCGGCCTTCATGGCGATCGCGGTGATCCCCTTCGGCCCGGCCGGAAACGAGATCTCGATCTTCGGCCAGCGCACCACGATGCAGCTCACCGATCTGCCGATCGCGATGCTCTACATCCTCGCGGTCGCCTCGGTCGGCATCTACGGCATCGTCCTGGCGGGCTGGAGCTCCGGCTCGACGTACCCGCTGCTGGGCGGTCTGCGCTCGTGCGCGCAGATGATCTCCTACGAGATCGCGATGGGCGCCGCCTTCGCCTCCGTCTTCCTCTACTCGGGTTCGATGTCGACCTCGACGATCGTCGAGCAGCAGGCCGACCGCTGGTACATCGTGCTGCTGCCGGTCTCCTTCATCATCTACATCGTCACGATGGTCGGCGAGACCAACCGCGCCCCCTTCGACATGCCGGAGTCCGAGGGCGACCTGGTCGGCGGCTTCAACACCGAGTACTCGTCGATCAAGTTCGCGATGTTCATGCTCGCCGAGTACGTCAACATGGTGACCGTCTCGGCCGTCGCCACCACGCTGTTCCTCGGCGGCTGGCGGGCCCCCTGGCCCATCAGCACCTTCTGGGAGGGCGCCAACCACGGCTGGTGGCCACTGCTGTGGTTCACGGTCAAGGTCCAGCTGCTGCTGTTCATGTTCATCTGGATCCGCGGCACCCTCCCGCGCGTGCGCTACGACCAGCTGATGAAGCTCGGCTGGAAGGTCCTCATCCCGGTCTCCCTGGTGTGGCTGATGCTCGTCGCGAGCGTGCGGGCCTTCCGGAACGAGGGTTACGACTTCGCCGACATCGCCCTGTACGTGGGCGGCGGCGTCCTCGCCCTGCTGCTGCTCTCCTTCGTCGCCGACATGTTCCGCGAGAAGGCCAAGAAGGCCGAACAGCCGGCCGACACCCCGGCCGCCTTCGACCCGATGGCGGGCGGGTTCCCCGTACCGCCCCTGCCCGGACAGGAACTTCCGCCGGTCCCGCGCCGCTCGCGCCGTGAGCGGGAACTGATTGTCAGTGGTGGGCCCGATACTCAGAGTGACGAATCTCTGGGCGGAACTACGGATGGAAAGGAGGCGTCCGATGGCTGAGGAACTCGAGCGTTCGAAGGCTGAGGAACCGAAGGACACCAAGCCCGGTTTCCAGAACCCCGTGGCCGGCTTCGGCGTGACCTTCAAGGCCATGTTCAAGAAGCGGCTGACCGAGCAGTACCCGGAGCAGCAGAAGACCACGGCTCCGCGCTTCCACGGACGGCACCAGCTCAACCGCCATCCGGACGGCCTGGAGAAGTGCGTCGGGTGTGAACTGTGCGCCTGGGCCTGCCCCGCCGACGCCATCTACGTGGAGGGCGCGGACAACACCGACGAGGAGCGCTACTCGCCGGGCGAGCGGTACGGCCGCGTCTACCAGATCAACTACGCCCGCTGCATCCTGTGCGGCCTGTGCATCGAGGCCTGCCCCACCCGCGCGCTGACGATGACCAACGAGTTCGAGCTGGCCGACTCCAGCCGGGCCAACCTCATCTACACCAAGGAGCAGCTGCTCGCCGGTCTGGAAGACGGCATGGTCGACTCGCCCCACGCCATCTATCCCGGCACCGACGAACAGGACTACTACCGGGGCCTGGTGACAGAGGCCGCGCCCGGCACCGAGCAGCAGGTCGCCCACTCCAAGGGCGAGGTCGTGCAGGAGGCCGACTCGACCTCCGGCGGGACGGAACCCGCCTCGGAGAAGGTGATCGGCCGATGACCACCCAACTCGCCGCCTACTCCACCTCCACCGGAGAGGCCGTCCAGTTCTGGATCCTCGGCACCGTCGCGGTGATCGGCGCCCTGTGCACCATCCTCATGAAGAGGGCCGTGCACAGCGCGCTCTGCCTCGCCGGGACCATGATCATCCTGGCGGTGTTCTACCTCGCCAACGGCGCCTACTTCCTCGGCGTCGTCCAGATCGTCGTCTACACCGGCGCGATCATGATGCTGTTCCTGTTCGTGGTGATGCTCGTCGGCGTCACCGCGGCGGACTCCCTGAAGGAGACCATCAAAGGCCAGCGCTGGCTGGCCCTGCTGTGCGGACTCGGCTTCGGCGTCCTGCTGGTCGGCGGGATCGGCAACGCGTCCCTGACGGAGTTCAACGGCATCGGCCAGGCGAACGCCGGGGGCAACGTGGAGGGCCTCGCCGCCCTCCTCTTCACCAAGTACGTCTTCGCGTTCGAGATCACCGGCGCCCTGCTCATCACGGCCGCGGTCGGCGCCATGGTGCTCACCCACCGCGAGCGCACCGAGCGGGCCAAGACGCAGCGCGAGCTCGCCGTGGAGCGCGTCCGGTCGGGCAACCAGCTGCCGCCCCTGCCTGCACCGGGTGTGTACGCCCGGCACAACGCCGTCGACATCGCGGGCCTGCTGCCCGACGGCACCCCGTCCGACCTCACCGTCAGCAAGACCCTGCGCGAGCGCGGCCAGATCCGCGACGTATCGCAGGAGGCGCTCAACGACCTCAAGGCCCTGGAGCAGCGGTCCGAGGAGCGGCTGGAGCGCAGGGCGGTCGGGCCGGCGAAGTTCCAGCGGTCCGAGGAGGCGTCGAAGTGAACCCCGTCAACTACCTCTACCTCGCGGCCCTGTTGTTCACGATCGGCGCCACCGGCGTGCTCATCAGGCGCAACGCGATCGTCGTGTTCATGTGCATCGAGCTCATGCTCAACGCCTGCAACCTCGCGTTCGTCGCCTTCTCCCGGATGCACGGCAACCTCGACGGGCAGATCATCGCCTTCTTCACGATGGTCGTCGCCGCCGCGGAGGTCGTGGTCGGGCTCGCGATCATCGTGTCCCTGTTCCGTGCCCGCCACTCGGCCTCGGTCGACGACGCCAGCCTGATGAAGCTGTAAGGGGTCGGAAGAATCGTGGAGAACCTCATTGCGCTGCTGGTGGCGGCGCCCCTGCTCGGAGCGGCGGTCCTGCTGTGCGGCGGCCGGCGGCTGGACGCCGTCGGCCACTGGCTCGGCACGCTGCTCGCGGCCGTCTCCTTCGTGCTCGGCCTGGTGCTGTTCACCGACATGCTGGGGCAGAGCGCCGAACACCGCGAGATGTCACAGCACTTGTTCAGCTGGGTCCCGGTCGAGGGCTTCCAGGCGGACGTCGCCTTCCAGCTCGACCAGCTGTCCATGACGTTCGTGCTGCTGATCACGGGCGTCGGATCGCTGATCCACCTGTACTCCGTCGGGTACATGGAGCACGACGAGCGGCGCCGCCGCTTCTTCGGCTATCTGAACCTGTTCCTCGCGGCGATGCTGATCCTCGTCCTCGCCGACAACTACCTGCTGCTGTACGTCGGATGGGAGGGCGTCGGTCTCGCCTCCTACCTGCTGATCGGCTTCTGGCAGCACAAGCCCAGCGCCGCCACGGCCGCGAAGAAGGCCTTCCTGGTCAACCGCGTCGGCGACATGGGCCTGTCCATCGCAATCATGCTGATGTTCCTGTGGTTCGGCACCTTCGCCTTCGGGCCGGTGCTCGGCAGCCACGGGGAGGCCGGGCTCGCCGGTGCCGCCGGTGAGGACAAGCTCACCGCCATCGCGCTGATGCTGCTCCTCGCCGCCTGCGGCAAGTCCGCCCAGGTGCCGCTGCAGTCCTGGCTCGGGGACGCCATGGAGGGCCCGACCCCGGTCTCGGCCCTCATCCACGCGGCGACCATGGTGACGGCGGGCGTCTACCTGATCGTCCGCTCCGCGGCCGTCTTCAACGGCGCCCCGGACGCGCAACTGGTCGTCACCATCGTGGGCGCGGTCACGCTGCTGTTCGGTGCCATCGTCGGTTGTGCCAAGGACGACATCAAGAAGGCCCTGGCCGGCTCGACCATGTCGCAGATCGGCTACATGATCCTCGCCGCCGGTCTCGGCCCCATCGGCTACGTCTTCGCGATCATGCACCTGGTGACGCACGGCTTCTTCAAGGCCGGGCTGTTCCTCGGTGCCGGCTCGGTCATGCACGGCATGAACGACGAGGTCGACATGAGGAGGTACGGCGGCCTGCGCACGTACATGCCGGTCACGTTCGTCACCTTCGGCCTCGGCTACCTGGCCATCATCGGCTTCCCGGGCCTGTCCGGCTTCTTCTCCAAGGACAAGATCATCGAGGCGGCGTTCGCCAAGGGCGGCACCGAGGGCTGGATCCTCGGCGCCTGCGCCCTGCTCGGCGCGGCCATCACCGCGTTCTACATGACGCGCGTGATGCTGATGACGTTCTTCGGCGAGGAGCGCTGGCGCAACGCCCCGACCCCGTCGCCGGCCAAGCCGGACGTGGAGCCCGCCGCCGAGACGCGCGGCGAGTACACCCCGCCGCACCCGCACGAGTCGCCCAGGATCATGACGATCCCGATGATCGTGCTGGCCGTCGGATCGGTGGCCGGAGGCGCGTTCTTCAGCATCGGCGACCGCTTCATGCACTGGCTGGAGCCCGTCACCGGGCACAGCCACGGCAACCCGCCGATCAGCGCGGGTGTGGTCACCGGCGCGACCGTCGCCTGCATGATCATCGGCGTCGCCATCGCCTGGGCCCAGTACGGCCGCCGCCCGGTCCCGGCCGTCGCCCCGCGCGGCTCGCTGCTCACCCGAGCCGCCCGGCGCGACCTGCTCCAGGACGACTTCAACCACGTCGTCCTGGTCCGCGGCGGGGAGCACCTCACGCGGTCCCTGGTCTACGTCGACCACACCCTGGTCGACGGCGTCGTCAACGGCACGGCGGCCTCGGTCGGCGGCCTCTCCGGGCGGATGCGCAAGCTGCAGAACGGCTTCGCCCGCTCCTACGCGGTCTCGATGTTCGGGGGTGCGGCGGTCATCGTCGCCGCGACCCTGCTGATGAGGGCGGTCTGATACCGATGTCCTTTCCTCTGCTGACAGCGACAGCGGCGCTCCCGGCCGTCGGGGCGATCGCCACGGCCGCCGTACCGGCCGCGAAGCGCACTGCCGCCAAGTGGCTGGCGCTGCTCTTCTCGCTCGCCACGCTCGTCCTGGCGATCGTCGTCCTGGTCCGTTTCGACCCGGACGGCGACCGCTACCAGCTCACCGAGTCCCACGCCTGGATCGCGGACTTCGGCGTCCGGTACGAACTGGGTGTGGACGGCATCGGGGTGGCGCTGGTCGCCCTGACCGCCCTGCTGATCCCGTTCATCATCCTGGCGGGCTGGCACGACGCCGACCCCCTGGAGACCGGCAGCAGCCGGTGGCGGCCGACGCAGGGCTTCTTCGCCCTGATCCTCGGCGTCGAGGCGATGGTGATCCTCTCCTTCGAGGCCACCGACGTCTTCCTCTTCTACATCTTCTTCGAAGCCATGCTGATCCCGATGTACTTCCTCATCGGCGGCTTCGGGGACCGTGCCCACGAGCACGGCGAGAAGGCGGCGGCAACCCAACGGTCGTACGCGGCCGTCAAGTTCCTCCTCTACAACCTGGTCGGCGGTCTGATCATGCTGGCCGCGGTGATCGGCCTGTACGTGGTCGCCGGGAACTTCTCGCTCCAGGAGATCGCCGAGGCCCGTGCCAACGGCACGCTCGACATGGCGACCAACACCGAACGCTGGCTGTTCCTCGGGTTCTTCTTCGCCTTCGCGGTGAAGGCACCGCTGTGGCCGCTGCACACCTGGCTGCCCAACGCCATGCAGGAGTCCACCGCCCCGGTCGCCGTGCTCATCACGGCGGTCGTCGACAAGGTCGGCACCTTCGCGATGCTCCGCTTCTGCCTCCAGCTGTTCCCGGAGGCCAGCAAGTGGGCCACGCCCGCCATCCTCGTCCTCGCCCTGATCAGCATCATCTACGGGGCGCTGCTCGCGGTCGGCCAGCGGGACATCAAGCGGCTGGTGGCGTACGCGTCGATCTCCCACTTCGGCTTCATCATCATGGGCATCTTCGCGATGACCAGCCAGGGCCAGTCCGGCGCGACGCTCTACATGATCAACCACGGCATCTCGACGGCCGCGCTGATGCTGGTGGCCGGCTTCCTGATCTCCCGGCGCGGCTCGCGGCTCATCGCCGACTACGGCGGAGTGCAGAAGGTCGCCCCGGTGCTCGCCGGCACGTTCCTGATCGGCAGCCTCGCGACCCTGTCCCTGCCGGGGTTGGCGCCGTTCGTCAGCGAGTTCCTGGTGCTGGTCGGCACGTTCACGCGGTACCCGGTGATCGGCATCATCGCCACCTTCGGCATCGTCCTCGCGGCGCTCTACACCCTCGTCCTCTACCAGCGGACGATGACGGGCCCGGTGAAACCGGCGGTCTCCGCGATGCCGGACCTCCGGGTCCGTGAGCTCGTGGTCGTCGCCCCGCTGGTCGTCCTGCTGATCTTCCTGGGCGTCTACCCGAAGCCCCTCACGCAGATCATCGATCCGGCGGTCAAGCAGACCATGTCCGACGTACAGAAGAAGGACCCCCAGCCCGAGGTGGAGGCGGCCAAGTGAGCGCAACAGCCGTCCACAGCCTGTGGACAACCGCGGCCGATCCGATCACCAAGATCGACGCGCCGAAATTCGAGTACGGCCAGCTGTCGCCGACCCTGATCGTCGTCGGCGCGGCGATCATCGGGATCCTGATCGAGGCGTTCGTCCCGCGAAAGTCGCGCTACTACGTCCAGATGTTCGTGTCCGTCGTCGCGCTCGCCGCCGCCTTCGCCGCGGTCGTGGCGCTCGCGGCCGATGGGTACGGCACGACCAAGGCGCGTATCGCCGCGATGGGCGCGATCGCCGTCGACGGGCCCGCCCTGTTCCTGCAGGGCACCATCCTGCTGGCGGCGCTGGTGGGCCTGTTCACCTTCGCCGAGCGGCGCCTCGACCCGGAGGCGCACGGCAACCGGGTCGACTCCTTCGCCGCGCAGGCCGCGTCCGTGCCGGGCAGCGAGAGCGAGAAGGCCGCGATCAAGGCCGGGTTCACCACCACCGAGGTGTTCCCGCTGCTGCTGTTCGCGGTCGCCGGCATGCTGATCTTCCCGGCGGCCAACGACCTGCTGACGCTGTTCGTGGCGCTGGAGGTCCTCTCCCTGCCGCTGTACCTGCTGTGCGCGCTGGCCCGCCGCAAGCGGCTCATGTCGCAGGAGGCGGCGGTCAAGTACTTCCTGCTCGGCGCCTTCGCCTCCGCGTTCACCCTGTTCGGCATCGCCATGCTGTACGGCTACGCGGGCTCGATGTCGTACGCGACGATCGCGCAGGTCGTCGACGGCACCGTGCAGGACGTCAACCCGGCGCTCGCCGACACCATGGGCAACGACGCGCTGCTGCTGATCGGCGCCGCGCTGCTGGTCATGGGCCTGCTGTTCAAGGTGGGCGCGGTGCCGTTCCACATGTGGACGCCGGACGTGTACCAGGGCGCTCCGACGCCGGTGACCGGTTTCATGGCGGCGGCGACGAAGGTGGCGGCGTTCGGCGCGCTGCTGCGGCTGCTGTACGTGGTCCTGCCGGGCCTGCGCTGGGACTGGCGGCCGGTGATGTGGGCCGTGGCCATCGTCACCATGCTGGGCGGCGCGATCGTCGCCATCACGCAGACCGACATCAAGCGGCTGCTGGCGTACTCGTCGATCGCGCACGCCGGGTTCATCCTGGCGGGTGTCATCGCGACCACGCCCGACGGTGTCTCGTCGGTGCTGTTCTACCTGGCGGCGTACTCGTTCGTGACGATCGGCGCCTTCGCGGTGGTCACGCTCGTCCGCGACGCCGGGGGCGAGGCGACGCACCTGTCCAAGTGGGCGGGGCTCGGGCGGAGGTCCCCGCTGGTGGCGGCCGTGTTCGCGGTGTTCCTGCTGGCCTTCGCGGGCATTCCGCTGACGTCCGGCTTCGCCGGGAAGTTCGCCGTGTTCAAGGCGGCGGCGGAGGGCGGGGCCGCCCCGCTCGTCGTGATCGGTGTGATCTCGTCGGCGATCGCGGCGTTCTTCTACATCCGCGTCATCGTGCTGATGTTCTTCAGTGAGCCGCGGCCGGAGGGCCCGACGGTGGCCGTGCCGTCGCCGCTGACGATGACGGCGATCGGGGTGGGCGTGGCGGTCACGGTGGTGCTCGGCGTGGCGCCGCAGTACTTCCTGGATCTGGCAGGGCAGGCGGGGGTTTTCGTCCGCTGACGTCCGCGTACGTCCACCTGGGGTCCGGCCTCCCTCGGAAGCCGGGCCCCATGGCGTTTCCGGGCAGGCGGCTGCCGTGCCGAGCCATGCCGAACGTATGTATGTGCACCGCCTGCACCGGGCGGGACCTGTGGATAACTCCGGGGCTGTCGGTGCGGGCGCCTATGGTGGACGCAGTGGTCGAGGCGCGACGCACGGGGGACGCAACGATGGGCGCTACGGGCGGGACGGGTGTGATGACGGAACTGGACGCGGTGACCGGAGCCGGGGCGACCGGGGCCGGGATCGGCGCGGGCAGTGGTCCCGCCGGGCCCCTCGGCCCCGATGCGAGCGAGGCTCTGGCCACGCTGCACCGGGTCTTCGGGTACGAGGCCTTCCGCGGCGAGCAGGAAGCGGTCATCGAGCATGTGGTGGCGGGCGGCGACGCCGTCGTGCTCATGCCGACCGGCGGCGGCAAGTCGCTGTGCTACCAGATCCCGTCCCTGGTCAGGCCGGGCACGGGTGTGGTCGTCTCCCCGCTCATCGCCCTGATGCAGGACCAGGTGGACGCACTGCGGGCGCTCGGCGTGCGGGCCGGGTTCATGAACTCCACGCAGGACTTCGACGAGCGGCGGATGGTCGAGGCCGAGTTCCTCGCCGGCGAGCTGGACCTGCTGTACCTGGCGCCGGAGCGGCTGCGGGTGGGGAGCACGCTCGACCTGCTCTCCCGCGGCAAGATCTCCCTCTTCGCGATCGACGAGGCGCACTGCGTCTCCCAGTGGGGCCACGACTTCCGGCCCGACTACCTGGCGCTGTCCCTGCTCGGCGAGCGCTGGCCGGACGTGCCGCGGATCGCGCTGACGGCGACGGCCACGCACGCGACGCACCAGGAGATCACCCAGCGGCTGAACATGCCGACGGCCCGCCATTTCGTGGCGAGCTTCGACCGGCCCAACATCCAGTACCGGATCGTGCCCAAGGCCGACCCGAAGAAGCAGCTGCTGAGCTTCCTGCGCGAGGAGCACGCGGGCGACGCGGGCATCGTCTACTGCCTGTCGCGCAACTCGGTCGAGAAGACCGCCGAGTTCCTCAGCCGCAACGGCATCGAGGCGGTGCCGTACCACGCGGGCCTGGACGGGGGCACGCGCGCGGCACATCAGTCCCGCTTCCTGCGGGAGGACGGCCTGGTCGTGGTGGCGACCATCGCCTTCGGCATGGGCATCGACAAGCCGGACGTACGCTTCGTCGCCCACCTCGACCTGCCCAAGTCGGTCGAGGGCTACTACCAGGAGACGGGCCGGGCCGGCCGCGACGGCCTGCCGTCCACGGCCTGGATGGCCTACGGACTGAACGATGTGATCCAGCAGCGCAAGCTGATCCAGTCCGGCGAGGGCGACGAGGCCTTCCGGCGCCGGGCCCAGGCCCACCTGGACTCGATGCTCGCCCTGTGCGAGACGGCCCAATGCCGCCGGGGTCAGCTCCTCGCCTACTTCGGTCAGGACCCCGACCCCTCCGGCTGCGGCAACTGCGACACCTGCCTGACCCCGCCGGAGACCTGGGACGGCACCATCGCGGCGCAGAAGGCGCTGTCGACGGTCGTCCGGCTGCAGCGGGAGCGCGGACAAAAGTTCGGCGCGGTGCAGATCGTCGACATTCTGCTGGGGAAGCGGACCGGCAAGGTCATCCAGTTCGACCACGACCAGCTGTCCGTGTTCGGCATCGGCGAGGAGCTGACCGAGGCGGAATGGCGGGGCGTCATACGGCAGTTGCTCGCCCAGGGGCTGCTCGCGGTGGAGGGCGAGTACGGCACGCTGGTGCTGACCGAGGCCAGCGGGGCGGTGCTGCGGCGGGAGCGGGACGTGCCGCTGCGCAAGGAGCCGAAGAAGCCGGTGACCTCCCGGTCGGGGTCCTCGTCCGCCGGCACCGGGCGCGGCGAGCGCAAGGGCAAGGCGGTCGCCGCCGAGCTGCCCGAGGAACTGCTGCCGGCCTTCGAGGCGCTGCGCGCCTGGCGTGCCGAACAGGCCCGTGAACAGGGTGTCCCCGCCTATGTGATCTTCCACGACGCCACATTGCGGGAGATCGCCACGGTGTGGCCGACGTCGGTGGGGGAGCTCGGCGGGATCAGCGGAATCGGGGAGAAGAAGCTCACCACGTACGGGGACGGGGTCCTGGAGGTGCTCGCCTCGCTGGGCGGGCCGGCGGGCTCCGCCCCCGCGGGCGACTCGTCCTCGGCCCCGACAGCGTCCGGCCAGGGTCCGGCTCACGCCGCCGGTCAGGACGCGAGCGAGCCGGACCACTGGCCGGAGATGGACGAGGAGCCGGAGCCCGACGACTGGATATAGAGGCCTGGCTCCGGCCGGATCACAGGGATCGGCGAGCCGCCGGGCCGGTCACAGCGCCCGTCCCGCGTAGGCCCTGACATCCGCGTCGGAATCCGTCGTCGCCGTGGCGAGGGCCGCCCGGGCCTCCTCGGTGGTGCGGTGCCGGGTCAGCGCGAGCACGGCGGCCTTGCGGACGTCGGCGTTGGCGTCGGCCAGGGCCTTGGCGAGGGCCGGGACCGCCACGTCGGCGTCGGCGACGGACAGGGCCGTCGCCGCTCCGGCCCGCACCTGCCAGGCCGGCTCGGCCAGGGCGGCCACGGCGCGTGCGGTGAGGGGCGCCGGGCAGCCGGTGGTGCCCAGTGCTCCGTAGGCCGCTGCCCGCACCAGGGCGTCGGGGTCGTCGAGAAGGCCGGTGAGGGCCGCTTCGATCGCGCCCGCGGTGGGGTCCGTGCCGTCCGGGACGTCACCCGCCGGCCGCTCGGCACTCACCGTGGCCAGGCCCTTGGCGATCGCGACCCGTACCTCGCGGGAGGGGTCGGTGCCCGCCGCACCGGCCAGTTCGCCGGCCGCGTCGACCGACACCAGGGCCCGTACGGCCTCGATGCGGACGGCGATGTCGGAGTCGGCGAGGGAGGTCGCGAACAAGGCGGCGTCGCCGAGGCGCAGGGCGCGCAGGACGTCCAGGGCCGCCGCGCGGACCACCGGGTCCGGCTCGGCCAGGGCGGCGGCGAGGCCGTCACGCAGATCGGGCTCGGCCGGGAGCGTCTCGACGAGCTCCCGCAGTGACGCGGCCGCGGTGGCCCGGACCTCGGCGGCGGTGTCGCGCAGGGCGGCGGCGAGGCCGTCACGCAGATCGGGCTCGGCCGGGAGCGTCTCGACGAGCTCCCGCAGTGACGCGGCCGCGGTGGCACGGACCTCGGCGGCGGTGTCGCGCAGGGCGGCGGCGAGCGCGGTGCCCGTCCCGGGCGGCAGTGTCTCGGTGAGTACGGCGACGGCCTCGCGGCGGACAGCGGGCGTGGGGTCCGTCAAGTACGGCTGGAGGGCGTCGAGTTCTGGCTCCTCCTCGGCGAGGGCGACGAGTTCGAGCAGGCGGGCGGAGGACTCCTCGCCGGAAGGGGCGGTGACCGAAGTCTCCGGCGTCGGGGTGGGCTCCGGATCCACCGTTCCCACCGGGGCCGCGACCGGCGCCACGTCCCGCGAGCCCGCCATGGCCACATCCTCGGCGTGCACCTCGCCGAGGACACGGGACGGACCGCCGACGGGGTCGAAACCGTCGACGGGAACGAGATAGGGAGCCACGGGACGTGCCGTGAACTCCATCGCACCGGAGGGGGACTTGTGCAGATCGAGGTGATGGAACCAGGACGCGTCGTCACGCTGGGGGTGGTCCAGGCGCTCGTGGTAGAGGCCCCAGCGGGACTCCGTGCGGGCCAGGGAGGAGCGCGCGGCCATCTCCGCGCAGTCGCGGATGAAGGTGACCTCGGCGCAGCGCATCAGCTCGTGCGCGGTGCGGGCGCCCATCTCGGCGATGTCGGTGTGCATCCGCTGGAACGCCTCCAGGGCCAGCGACAGCCGGGCACCGGACTTGGGCGGGGCCACGTAGTCGTTCACGAAGCGGCGCAGCTTGTACTCGACCTGGGGCTGCGGCGGGCCGTCGGGGTTGCGCAGCGGGCGGTAGATCAGCTCGTGCGCCTCCCGGAGCTGCTCCGCGGGCAGCTCGCCCGTGTAGGCCTGGTACTGCGAGGCGTCCGCGCCCGCCAGGTCACCGAAGACGAACGCGCCGATCATGTAGTTGTGCGGGACGCAGGCCAGGTCGCCGGCCGCGTACAGCCGTGGGACGGTCGTGCGGGCGTGGTCGTCCACGCGGACGCCGGAGGCGGAGTGGCCGCCGCACAGGCCGATCTCGGAGATGTGCATCTCGATGTCGTGGGTGCGGTAGTCGTGGCCGCGCCCGGAGTGGAAGGTGCCGCGGGTGGGGCGCTCGGTGGAGTGCAGGATCGTCTCCAGGGCCGAGACCGACTCCTCGGGGAGGTGGCTCAGCTTCAGGTAGACGGGGCCCCGGTCGGACGCCACCTCGGCGGCGAACTCGGACATCATCTGACCCGACCAGTAGTCGGAGGCGACGAAGCGTTCGCCGTGCCGGTTGACCTGGTAGCCGCCGAAGGGATTGGCGACGTAGGCGCAGGCCGGGCCGTTGTAGTCCTTGATCAGCGGGTTGATCTGGAAGCACTCGATGCCGGTGAGCTCGGCGCCCGCGTGGTAGGCCATGGCGTAGCCGTCGCCCGCGTTGGTGGGGTTCTCGTAGGTGCCGTAGAGGTAGCCGGAGGCCGGCAGGCCGAGGCGGCCGCAGGCGCCGGTCGCGAGGATCACCGCGCCCGCGCGCACCTGGACGAACTGCCCGGTGCGGGTGTTGAAGCCGGCCGCGCCCACGGCCTGCCCCCCGGCGGTGAGGACGCGCACCGGCATGACCCGGTTCTCGATGCGGATCCTCTCCCGCATCTCGCGCCTCCGCAGTTGCCGGTACAGGACCTTCTTGACGTCCTTGCCCTCCGGCATCGGCAGTACGTAGGAGCCGGAGCGGTGTACCTGGCGGACGGAGTAGTCGCCGTGCTCGTCCTTTTCGAACTTCACCCCGTAGGACTCCAGCCGCTGCACCATGTCGAAGCCGCGGGTGGCGGTCTGGCGGACGGTGGACTGGTCGACGATGCCGTCGTTGGCGCGGGTGATCTCGGCGACGTAGTCGTCGGGTTCGGCCCGGCCGGGGATGACCGCGTTGTTGACGCCGTCCATGCCCATGGCGAGCGCGCCGGAGTGGCGGACGTGCGCCTTCTCCAGCAGCAGCACGTTCGCGCCGTGCTCGGCGGCGGTCAGGGCGGCCATGGTGCCCGCGGTGCCGCCGCCGATGACGAGGACGTCGCAGGTCAGTTCCTCGGCGTCGGCGAGGGACGGGACGGCCAGGGGGGTGTCCGCAGGGGGGTTCACGGAGGTGGTCACCGGGGTGCCTTTCACGTACCGAGCGAGGTGAGGACGTCGCGCCGCAGGGCCACGCGCGCCGGGTCGTCGTGTGCGCCGCGCTCGCGCGGGCGGGGGATGTCCCGGACGGCGACGAGGCCGCCCGCGCCGAGCAGGGCCACGCGGTCGCCGAGGAACAGGGCCTCGTCCACGTCGTGGGTGACGAAGACGACGGTGGCGCCCGTGCCCTGGAGCACCTCCACCAGCAGGTCCTGCATCCCGGCGCGGGTCTGCGCGTCGAGCGCGCCGAACGGCTCGTCCATCAGGACGGCGCGCGGGCGTCCGGCCAGGGCGCGGGCGAGCTGGACGCGCTGGCGCTGGCCGCCGGAGACCCGGTGCGGCAACTGCCGTGCCTGCGAGCCGAGTCCGACCCGCTCCAGCCAGGCCTGGGCCTGTTCCCGGCGCTCGGCGCGGGGCACGCCGCGGATGGCGAGGGGGAGTTCGACGTTGGCGCGCAGGGTGCGCCAGGGGAGCAGGGCGTCCTCCTGGAAGACCAGAGCCCGGTCGGCCGAGGGGCCGGTCAGCGGGTGCCCGTCCTGGGCGATCTCGCCCGCGAGCGGCGGCAGCAGGCCGGCCAGGGTGCGCAGCAGGGTCGACTTGCCGCAGCCTGAGGGGCCGACGACGGTGAGGATCTCGCCGGGGGCGATGTCCAGATCGACCTTGTCCAAGGCGGTCGCGCCGGGGCGGCCGAGGGAGGCGCCGCTGAGGCTGAGGCGGGTGCCGCGCACCGGGGCGGCGCCGGAGGCGGTCTCGGGCGAGGTGTCCGGGGCAGCCCCGGGCGGGGTGTTCGGGACGGTCTCAGACGAGGTGCTCATCGCGGGCCTCCTCGGATCGAGCCCCGCCGGGGACGGCGGCGGGGGCGGCCGGTGCCGGCTTCACGGACCGGTTGGTCCGGGGCGGCCGGGCACCGGGCACGTACGCGGTGCGGGGGAGCCAGCGGGTGAGGCGGCGGCCCAGGAGTTCCACGGCGGTGGAGGTGAGCCAGCCGAGCACGCCGATGGTGACCATGCCGACGAACACGCCGGGATAGTCGACGACGGTGTAGTCCTGCCAGGTGCGGTAACCGACGCCGTACTGGCCGGAGATCATCTCGGCGGAGATCACACAGATCCACGAGACGCCGATGCCGACGGACAGGCCGCCGAACACGCCGGGCAGAGCGCCCGGCAGGACGACCGAGCCGAGGATGCGCCACCGGCCGCCGCCCATGGTGCGCACGGCCTCCTCCCACACGGGCGTCAGGGCGCGCACCGAGTGCCGGGTGGAGACCAGGACCGGGAAGAAGGCGGCGGTGCAGGTGATGAAGACGATGCCCTGCTCGTTGGAGGGGAACAGCAGGATCGCGACGGGCACCAGGGCGATGGCCGGGATCGGGCGGATCACCTCCAGCACCGGGCCGAGCAGGTCCTCGGCGAGACGCGAGCGCGCCACGAGCACGCCCGTGGCCACACCGAGGACGGCGGCCAGCAGGAAGCCGGTGAGGATCCGGGTGAGGCTGTCGGTGAGGTCCGTCCAGTAGTCCGGCCCGGAGACCCGGGCGGCGAAGGCCCGGGCCACGTCGGTGACCGTCGGGAACTGCGAGAAGCGCAGCCACAGGTCGACGTTCAGGCTGGTCAGCGCCTGCCACAGGCCGAGGGCGGCGACCAGCGAGAGGACGCGGAGCGCGTACCGCCTCACGACGCCCGCTCCAGAGCGTCGGCGTAGGAGACGACCCGCGCTCCGCCGTGCCCGGCGATGTACGTCTGCGCGGTGTCGGGCGCGACGAAGGGCAGCAGCCTGTCGCCGTCGGCCACCCACACGGCCTTGTCGGCGAACCAGAGGGTGCCGGTGGTGGTGTCGGGGACGTAGGCGGCGCGCAGGTCGTCGCGGTGCCCGGCGACGTAACGCAGCAGCTTGGAGGGAGAGTCGAAGGTGACGGTCTTGGAGGCGCTCTTGGGCCAGGCCTCGCTCGCGGCCGGTGCGGGCTTCGTGGCGAGATGCTTGGTGTACGCCGTCGTTCCGAGGGCCTTCTTCACGTACTGGTCGTCGACGAAGGAGTCGACGTCCACGTCTCCGGTGAGCTTCGCCGACTTGAGGATCGAGACGTCCTGCTTCAGCGCGGAGACGAGCTGGGGCTTGATGGCCGGGTCGAAGGTGGCGATGCCGTGATCGCCGTTGTAGAGGTAGACGACCTCGGCGGGCAGGCCCGTCGCCTTAGCGACCTTCTCGGCGGCGTCCACCGGGTGCTCGTTCAGGTAGTCGGTCGCCTCCGCCTGGGCCTTCAGGAACGCCTCCAGCACGGCCGGGCGCTTCTTCGCGAAATCCTCGCGGGCGGTGACGCCGTGGAAGGTGGGCAGGTTCAGCCGGGCGCCGTCGTAGATCGCCTTCGCCTTGCCCTGGAAGGCGAGCAGGCCCGGCCAGGCGACGAACTGGGACAGGGCGTCCGTGCTGCCCGCCGCGAGGGCGGAGGCGCCGACGGAGGGCTGCTGGTTGAGCTTCTCGATGCCGCTGTTCGGATCGATGCCGGCGCGCTGCAGGGCCCGTACGAGGGTGCCGTCGGCGGCCGAGCCGACACTCGTGGAGACCTTCTTGCCCTTCAGGTCCTTCAGGGAGGTCAGCTTGGAGTCCGGCGCGGTGACGATGGTGTTGAGGCCGCCGCGGAGGTTGTAGCCGGTGACCGAGACCAGGCGGGTGGGGCTGTTCAGCTGCTTGCCGCGGGCCGCGTTGATGAGGAGCGGGAAGTCGCCCATCGAGCCGATGTCGATCTTCCCGGCGGTCATCTGGGCGGTGATGGGCGCGCCGGTGGCGTAATCCTGCCAGTCGACCTTGTAGTGGACACCGTCGTGCAGGGCGTTGAGCTGCTTCTCGAAGGAGCCGAGGGAGCGGAGCAGGGTGCCCGCCGTGACGGTGTTGATCGTTCTGGACTGGTAGCCGACGGTGACGGTGACCGTCGAGCCGCTGCCCGCCTCCGCGTCACCGCCGCAGGCGCTGAGCGGGAGCAGGAGGACGACGGCGGATATCGCGACGACTGTGCGTTTCATAATGGTTCGGGCCTCTCACCGGAGCAGATAGGGCATGTTGACCGTGACGGCTCCGGTGGGGCAGCGGGCCGCGCACGGGCCGCAGTACCAGCACTCGTCGACATGCATGTAGGCCTTGCCGTTGCGCTCGTCGATGGCGAGGGAGTCCAGCGGGCACATGTCCACACAGAGCGTGCAGCCGTCGATGCACTTCGACTCGTCGATGGTCACGGGCACGTCGGCCCGCTGGGGCACCAAGGGCATGGCTGTCTCCAGGGATGTGCGCGAGCGGGTTGGCTACCGGTTCCGGTGCAGCAGGCCGCTCATGGTGATGCGGTCGCCGCGGAAACGGATGAACTCCAGGTCGACCGGGCGGCCGTCCGCGAGGTGGGTGAGGCGTTCCAGCATGAGGACGGCGGCGCCGCGCGGGGCCTCGAGCACGGCGGCCGAGTGGGTGTCCGCGCTGACCGCTTCCAGGGTGATCTCGGCGTGGCCGAGGCGCTGGCCGGTGACGGCTTCCAGGAGGCGGAAGACGTCGGTGTTCTCCAGATCGGCGCCGAGCAGCTCGGTGCCGATGTCGAGGGGGATGTAGGTGAGGTCGAGGGACAGGGGCAGTCCGCCGAGCCTGCGCAGGCGTTCGATGTAGAGGACGTCGGTGCCGGGCGCGAGCCCGAGGCGGTCGGCGACCGGCGCGGGCGCCGGGGCGGGGCCCATCGTGCGGACCTCGTTGGTGACGCGGCCGTGTTCGCGGAGGGTTTCCGCGAGGCCCATCAGGCGGTCGAGGCCGTGGGGGTACTTGTGGGCCACGACCACGGTGCCGACGCCGGGCTGACGCTCCACGAGGCCCTCGGCCCGCAGCAGGTCGAGGGCCTCGCGGACCGTGTTGCGGCTCGCGCCGTACTCGGTGGCGAGGGTCGACTCGTGAGGGAGGACCCCGTCGGGGAAGGCCCCGGTGAGCAGCAGCCGCCGGAGCAGGTCCGCCAGTTGCCGTGCCCGGTCGGCGCGCAGCCGTCGCCGCGCGCGGTGGGCGGCGACGGTGGTCGCGGCTCCCTGTCCGGCGTGGTCTCGGATGCGGTCACTGGGCATGGTTCGGACCATACCTATCCGATAGGAAAAGTGGTGTTGCGGGAATGTTGCGCCACCGGGAATGTGACGCGCCCGACGAGTGAGCTGGCCGTTTGGCCGGCCCCTGACCGGATCCGCCACCGACCGCCCGGCCGGTGCGGCGCCGACAGCCGACCTCCTCTGGGCCGGTGCCCGCTGCGGAAGCCGGTCGCCTCTGGGCCGGTGCCCGCTGCGGAAGCCGGTCGCCTCTGGGCCGGTGCCGCTACGGAAGCCGGTCGCCTCTGGGCCGGTGCCGCTACGGAAGCCGGCCGCCTCTCGGCCGGCGCCGCACCGACAGCGCCGTTTCTCGGCCGGTGCGGTTACGACAGTGCCGTCAGGCCCGGCGCGAACGCGATCAGCAGGGGCAGCAGCGGCACGAGCGCCGCCGTCGTGGTGGTCAGGGCCCGGTGCCGGCGGCCCAGCCGGGGCGGCGGTTCCAGGAGCCGGTCGACCCGCTCGCCCAGCAGGCGGTGGCTGGAGGCGCAGGACAGCACACCACGGTGCTGGTTGAGCTCGATCAGGGCCAGGGCCGTGGTCAGGTGGCCGCAGCGGCGGGAGGCCGTGTCGTCGGCGGCGAGTTCGACCAGGCGGTGGGTCTGGTCGCAGAAGTGGGCGAACAGCGGGATGCGGGGGAAGCCGGTGGCCAGGGCGGTGGACAGGTGCAGCAGCCAGTCGTGGCGGGCGCGGGCGTGGCCCCGCTCGTGGGTGAGGACGGCGTCGAGCTGGTGGCCGGTCAGACGGTGCAGGGCACCCGTGGTGACGACCAGCTGGGGTGGGTGGCCGGGCATCCACCAGGCGTCCGGGTACTCGTCCTCGAGGACCAGCAGCGGACCCCGGGCCGCGGGCAGTCCGGCCGGCAGATCGGGGGCGCGCTCCCGCAGATGGGCCCGGGCCTGGGCCCGGCGTCGGCGCGCCTCGACGAGTTCCCGCGCGAGCATCGCGGTGGTCCAGGCGGCGCCGCAGGCCAGCAGCAGGGTGAGCGCGGCGGCCCACGGAGGGGCGGCGGACAGGTCGTACGCCGCGGTCACCGCCGGTGGTGCCGGGGCGAAGAGCTGCGCGCGGACCGTGCCGAACACGGCCGCGGCGCCCAGGGAGAGCGCCGTCACGCACGCCAGCAGCACGGTGGCGACCAGGCACTGCCAGACCCACAGCGCGACCACCGGTTCCCGCTCGGGCCAGGACGCCCGGGTCAGCGCACGGGGAACGGGGACGGCGGCCGTCACGGCGACGACGCTCAGCAGGAGCAGGCAGACGGTCATGGCCACGGGCTCCGGTTCCTCGTCACAAGAGGGGCTGCTACGGGTCGTGCGGGGGAGGGCGGCAGCCGAGCGCACCGGTGGCCACGACGAGCGTGGCGGACGTGCGGGCACACCGCCCCGCGCCCAGTATGACGGGCCGGGCGGTCTACGTCAGGGGTCGAACGACATCCGAACAGGACGAGCGCCGACGGAGCAGAGCCGGAGGGGGCGCCGGCCTGCTGCCCTCCGGCCAATTCCGAGGACTCGGACCGTCACCGGCCGGGACGCGGCCTCACCCGGACTCAGCCCTGGACCACCCGCCCCGTCACCTCGCCGAGCCCGACCCGCACACCGTCGGGCCCCGGGGCCCAGGCCGTGAGGGTCACCTCGTCGCCGTCTTCCAGGAACGTGCGCTTGCCGTCGGGGAGTTCGAGCGGATCGCGGCCGTTCCAGGTCAGCTCCAGCAGGGAGCCGCGTTCCCGTTCCGCCGGGCCGCTGACCGTGCCGGAGCCGTAGAGGTCGCCGGTGCGCAGGGAGGCGCCGTTGACGGTCATGTGGGCCAGCTGCTGGGCGGCCGTCCAGTACATCGTGGAGAAGGGCGGCTCGGAGACGACGTGGCCGTTGACGGCGACGCTGATCCGCAGGTCGTAGCCGCCGGGTTCCTCGTCGCTGTCGTCCAGGTAGGGCAGCAGCTCGTGCGTCCGGGCCGGAGGCGCCACGAGGGCCTCCTCCAGGGCGTCCAGCGGGGTGATCCACGCCGACACCGACGTGGCGAAGGACTTGCCGAGGAACGGGCCGAGGGGCACGTACTCCCAGGCCTGGATGTCGCGCGCGGACCAGTCGTTGAGGAGGCACAGCCCGAACACGTGCTCGCGGAAGTCGCCGAGAGCCACCGGCGCGCCCATCCGGGAGGGCACGCCGACGACGAAGCCGACCTCGGCCTCGATGTCCAGGCGGACGGAGGGCCCGAAGACGGGAGCGGCGTCGGCGGGGGCCTTGCGCTGCCCGGACGGCCGAGGGACCTCCGTGCCGGAGACGACGACCGTGCCGGAGCGGCCGTGGTAGCCGATGGGCAGGTGCTTCCAGTTGGGGGTGAGGGAGTCCTCGGCGTCGGGCCGGAACATCTGCCCGACGTTCCGGGCGTGGTTCTCGGAGGCGTAGAAGTCGACGTAGTCCGCGACCTCGAACGGCAGGTGCAGGGTCACCGACGACAGGGGGTGGAACAGCGGTGCGACGGTCTCGCGGTGGGACGGCACGGTCACCCAGGCGGTCAGCGCCCGGCGGACGTCCGACCAGGCCGTGCGGCCGGCGGCCAGCAGCGGGTTGAGGGTCGGCTGTGCGAGCAGGGAGGCGTAGGGCGAACCGAGCGCGTGGGCCGCCGCGCCCGCGTCCAGTACGTGGTCGCCGAGCCGGACGCCCACGGCCCGGTGGGACGAGCCGGGCAGGGAGAACACGCCGTACGGCAGGTTGTGCGGGCCGAAGGGATCGCCCTCGGGGACATCGAAGGGGGGCATCGGGTGCTGCCTCGCTTTCGGGTGTGCCATGTCGTCGCCACGTGTTCGTGGTCATGCCACACGTTACGGGTGACGCACCGGTCATGGGCAGAGTCCGAGGAGGCGGAGACGGGCGAACGGGGCAGGTGGGCCCGGGTGGGACCGGACGGGGCGACTCCGGCGCGCCGGACGGGACGCCGCATTCGTACGTGCCGGAAGTTATCCACAGGACGCGACGCAATCTTGACGGAGCGGTGCGAACGGGGCGACTCTGGGCGGGTGCCGGAAGGCCTCGGGGAGGGGGCTTTCCCACGGCACATCTGGGGGGCGGATGGCCATAGGGGAGGCCGGTCCGGGTTCGGTGCGGCGTGGTGCACAGCCGAAGCGGCTGGAAGAGACCATGCGCGTCCGGCTCGGCCGGGAATGTGTGTACGTACCGTCGTGCCGTTTCGGGCTGTACGTGGCGCTGCGCCACTGGTGCCCGCCCGGCGGACGGGTGCTGATGTCGCCGGTCAACGACGACGTGATCTTCTTCGTCGTGCTCGCGGCCGGACTGCGCCCGGTGCAGGCGCCGTTGAACCCGCTCGACGCGTCCATCGACATCGATGCCGTGCCGGACGAGGTGTGGGGCTCGGTGTCGGCCGTGCTCACGACGCGTTGAACCCGCTCGACGCGTCCATCGACATCGATGCCGTGCCGGACGAGGTGTGGGGCTCGGTGTCGGCCGTGCTCACGACGAACCTGTACGGGAACCCGGACCCGGCGCCACGCCTCAGGCAGAAGTGCGACGCGTTGGGGATCCCGCTGTTCGAGGACGGGGCGCACGCGATCGGCAGCCGGGTCGGCGACCGGCCGGTCGGTGCGTGGGGCGAGGCATCCGTGTTCAGCCTGTCCAAGCACGTCGGGGCGAAGGCCGGAGGCATGCTCTCGCTCGCCGATCCGGGGTTGCGGGAGGCGGTGGAGAAGACCTGCGAGGGACTGCTCGCGCCGCGCCGGGCGAGCGCCGAACTCGCCTATCTGGTCCGGCCGTACGCGGAGGCGACGGTGCGCGGGCTGCGGCTGCGGCGCGCCGCCTGGGCCGCGATCCGGCTGCTGGGGCTGGCGGACCGCGAGGAGATCCGGATGCCGCTGCGCCCGGACGAACTCGCCCTCGCCGCCCGCCACACGCCCGGGCTCGACGCCCACCACCCGTGGGTGCGCGTCGACATGCACGACTACCGCCTTCGGTCCGGTCGGCTGCGGCTGCGCCGCATCGGCCACAAGCTCGACCGGCTGGACGACGTGCTGGACGCCTGCCGGGTGGGCACGGAACTGCTGCTGTCCACCCCCTGGGCCAAGCCACGCGACGGCCAGGGGACGCAGCCGCTGTTCCGGGTCCCGCTGTTCGTGGCCGACCGGGACGCGGCGATCGCGGCGCTGGCGCGGCAGGGCATCGTCGTCGGCTACCTCTACGACCCGCCCCTGGACGACTACGCAGGTGCGGAGTTCACCGACCCCTCACCGGCTCCCGAGGCGGCCCGCTGGTTCGCGCGGCACGCGCTGCCCGTGGACCCGCAGCGGGCGCGGACGGTCATCGAGGTGCTGGAGCGGTCCGGGGCGCAACCGGCCCCGGCACCGGGAGAGCTGCCCGGCGACAGGCCGACACCGGGAGGGCTGGGACGCTCCCGTGGCTGAGATCCAGGTGCACGAGCCCGCCGCCGCGCGCACCGACGGCGGCGGGCCGAAGCCTGCCGACAGCGACCACACCCACGACTCGCTGTTCAAGAACGCCTACTTCCTCATGCTCAGCACCGGCGTCTCCGCCGTACTGGGCCTGGGATTCTGGCTGGTCGCCGCCCGCTACTACACGGAGGAGGCCGTCGGCCAGGGATCGGCCGCGATCGCCGCCATGCGGCTGCTCGCCAGCATCACGGCGACCACGATGATCGGTGCCGTCGTCCGCTTCGTCCCGCGCGCCGGGCGGGAGACCGGACGGCTGGTGTGGGGCACGTACGTGGCCAGTTCACTGGTCGTGGCGCTCGCCGCCGCCGTCTTCCTGCTCACGCTCGACGCCTGGGGAGCGTCCTACGCGCCCCTGGGCACGCCCATGGCGGGTGCGGTGTTCGTCGCCGCCTGTGTGGCCTGGGCGTTGCTCACCCTTCAGGACGGGGTGCTCACCGGGCTGCGCAAGGCGGAGTGGGTGCCCGCCGGGAACGCGGTCTTCTCGGTCGGGAAGCTGGCCCTCCTGGCCGTCTTCGCCGGCACGCTGCCGGTCCTCGGCATCTTCGTCTCCTGGGCGGTGGCGATCGCCTTCTCCACCCTGCCGCTGGGCTGGCTGATCTTCCGCCGGCTCATCCCTCGCCAGGCGGCTGCCGACCGCGACAAAGAACCCCCGAAGATCCGGGACATGGGCCGCTTCCTGGCCGGCGACTCGCTGGGCGCCCTGTTCAGCCTGGCGATGATCAACCTGCTGCCGGTGATGGTCGCGGTCCGCTTCAGCGCCGCAGAGAACGGCTACTTCTACGTGGCCTACACCGTCGGCGGCACGATGGAGTTCATGGCCATCAACATGGCCTCGTCGCTCACCGCGCACGCCTCGCACGACCCGCGCCAGCTCGCCGACGGCGTCCGGGGCGCCCTGCGGCGCATGACACTCCTGCTGGTCCCGGTCGTGGCCGTGCTGGTCGTCTTCGCCCCGTACATCCTCACGCCCTTCAGCCCGGACTACGCCGAGCACGGCTCGACCGTGCTGCGGCTGCTCGCCCTCGGCGCCCTGCCTCGGGTCGTGGTGGAGCTGTACATCGGCGTCCTGCGCGTCCAGGGGCGCACGGGTGTGCTGGCCGCGCTCCAAGGGGCCATGTGCGCCCTGGTGCTGGGCAGTGCGGCCATGCTGTTCACCCCATCCGGGATCGCGGGCGCCGGCTGGGCGGTGCTGCTGAGCATGACGCTGATCGCCGTGGTCTCCATGGCCGGACTGCGCTCGGCCCTGCGCCACGACGACAGCACCCCGGCCGTCCGTCCACCGGCCGTCCCCGCCTACGGCACCCACTGGGCGAAACTCAACGCCACCGCCGGATACGGCACGACCTGGGCCCGCCGGGCCGCCTACCAGTCCAAGGACGGCGACCAGGACACGGTCACGCTGTTCATCGGGCGCCCCGGCTACGAGCGCGAGGCGCTGCAGGCGGACACACTGGCGCTCATCGTGCGGCCGGACGGACCGACCAGGGAACCACCGCCCCACGAGGCCTTGGAACCGGACCGGAAGCCGCAGGAGCGGCGGCTGCGAGGCGCCCTGTGGAGCCTGCTCGGTGTCGCCGTCGTCTTCTTCTGGGCCCCGCTGCGCGACCTGCCCTGGCTCGATGGGGCATCCGAAGCCGCTCTGTCCGGGCGTCAGCTGCTGGAGGGTTTGCCCCTGCCGTCGCTCACCGCGGGCGGCCTGCTGCTCGTGGTGTTCGTCGCCGCCGTCACGCTGAGCACCCGGCACGACCCGTGGTTGCCCGGCACGGCACTGTGCGCCGTCCTGTGCGCCCTGTACGCCGCACCGGTCGCCCTCGGACGGGAACCGCGGCCGGTGCACGGGGCGTTGTACGAGAAGACCGCCGGCTTCCTGGCGGGCGCGGTGGGTCTCGACGGGCCCGAGCCGCTGCTGCGCTGGGCGCCGCCGGTCTGCCAGCTGCTGTGTCTCGTACCGCTGGGGCTGCTGCTCGCGAGCGCGGGCGGCCGGCTGACGTGGCCGGGGCGCTGGGGGGTTCTGTATCTCGTCGCGGTCGGCGGCTGGGTGTGGCGCGACGCGCTCGCACCCCTCGCGCCGCCCCTGCTCCTCGCCCTCACGCTGCTCCTGTTGCTCCACCGCGCCGCCTCGGCGTGGGCGCGCTCCCGCACCACGACCTCAACCGGCCCGCCGGTCCAGTCGACCGAACGGCCGACGGACCACCGACCGGCCGGCCCCGCGACTGATCACACCCGAAGCCGGCCCCGCGACTGATCACACCCCAAGCCGAGACCGATCCGATCACACCCGAAGCCGAGACCGATCCGAGCTCAGGCCCGAAGAGCCGAAGCGAGCCGAAGAGAGCAACAGCCAGGGGGGAACCACCGTGCGTCCGCCAGTCACACCGAGGGAGAGATCCACGCCGGAACCCACACCCGCACGGGACGGCGCGAACACCCCCGCCGGCGGCCCCGAGACGGCCAGCCAGTCCTCCAGTCCCTCCTCCTCGGAGTCGTCGAGCCCCGCCCACGAGCCCGTGACGGATCTGTCCGACCTGCCCCCCGCCTGGTCCGGCCGCCGCGCGCTCGCCTGGCCCGGTGTCCCGCTGCTCGTCGCGCTCGCGCTCTGGGCGTACGCCGTGCGGCACACCGACGTCTCGCGGCTCGACGACTACGGGCTGGTCAGCGCGCTGCACCCGGCCTTCTGGGCAGGGCTCGTGGTGCTCACCACCGGGTTCTTCCTCACGGTCCGCGACGCGCGCCGCCCGGGAGCCTGGTCGGCGGCGTACGTGCTGGGCCTGCTGGTGATGGAGCGGGCCACACAGGCCGTGCTCTACCCGACCCCGCTGTACGCCTGGGCGTGGAAGCACGAGGCGGTCATCGACCATCTGCTGACGGCCGGCGGTCTGCAGACGGCCGATCAGGTCGGCGACATGGCCGTGTACGACCAGTGGCCGGGCTTCTTCGCCGCCCAGGCCGCCCTGCAGCGGCTGCTGGGCGTGGACTCGACGGCGATGTACATGGCCTGGTGGCCCCTGGTCTCCAGCCTGATGCTGCTGCTCCCGCTGCTGCTGATCTACCGCACCTTCACCGAGGACCGGCGGCTGATCTGGACCGCGGTCTGGCTCTTCTACGTCGCCAACTGGGTCGGGCAGGACTACTTCTCCCCCCAGTCCGTGGCGTACGCGCTGCACGTGGGGGTGCTCGCGGTCGTCCTGCGGCGCTTCGGCCGGTCCGCCGTGCGGCGCGGGCAGCCGCGGCAGGCGGTGTGGACGGTGGTGATCACCGTCATGGTCGTGGCGATCGTCATCTCCCACCAGCTCACCCCGGGCATGCTGGTCGTCTGCCTGCTCGCCCTGTGCCTGAGCCGCCGCTACCGCGACTGGGTCCCGGTCGTCACGACCGTCGTGATCTTCCTGGCCTGGTGCCTCACGGCCGCGCTGCCCTTCCTGTCCGCGGCGATGCCGGACATGATCCGCTCCATCGGGGACGTCGGCGCCAACGTCGAGACGGGCTACGGCGCCACCCCGACCGGCACCGGAGCGATCATGACGTCCTGGGCGGCCCGGCTGCTGTCCGGTTCGGTCCTGCTGCTCGCGGCCGTCGGCGTGTGGCGCCAGCGGGTCCTGCGCCACCGCGCCCGGCCCCTGCTGCTGGTCGCGGCGGCCCCGCTGCCGATGTTCGCGGCGAGCAGCTACGGCAGCGAGATGATCTTCCGGGTGCTGCTGTTCATGCTGCCCGGCGCCGCCTTCTTCGCCGCCGCGGCGCTGCTGCCCAAGGTCCGCACCCTGGCCGCCGACGCCGCCGCGCAGGAGGCCGGCGAACGGCAGGCCACCGGCCCCGCCCGGGCCCGCCGGTGGGGGACCGGCACCTGGGTGCCGCTGGCCGCACTGCTCGGCACCACCCTGGCGTTCGTGCCCGCCTACTCCGGCAAGGACCGGATCAACTACTTCCCGCCCCAGGAAGTGGCCCTCGTACGGCAGCTCTTCGACCAGGCGCCCGACGGCTCGCTGGTCGTGGCCGCCAACCGCAACTACCCGGACGCGTACGCCGACTACTGGAGCGTCGACCACTACTGGTTCCTCGACGACGGCCGCAGTCACGTCGACCGGATCGTCAGGAAACCCGCCGCCACCCTCGCGCGCGACATGGCCGGGGTGGAGCGCCCGGCCCGGGCCTACTTCCTGCTCACGCAGGGGCAGTTGGCCAACTCCGAGATGAACGGGCAGCTCGACCGGGCGCAGCTGGAGCGCATCCAGAAGTCCGTCGCCGCATCGCCGAGGTTCCGGCTCGTGGCGGAGAACAGCGCCGGATGGCTCTACGTACTGAAGCAGTCAGGGGGAGCGGAGCGATGACACCGCAGGAACTCGTGGTCCGGATGCTGCCCCCGTTCGGCGGCTGGCTGGCGCTGGCCGCGCTCGCCCTGCCCGGAGGATCGCCGCTGCGGGGCGCCGCGGTCGTGCTGTTCCTGGCGGCGGGGCCGGGCGCGGCCGTGGTCAGAGTCTGCGCCCCCGTCCTGGGGGCGCGGCCCGCCGAAGGGCCCGTGGAGCGCCGGGACCCCAACTTCGCCCGCCACTCCGACCTGTTGGAGCGGCTGATGCTGACGCTGTTCCTGAGCGTCGGCGCCGTGATGCTCGTCGCGACCGTGCTGATCGCCACGCACACCTTCAGCGCCCAGCGGGTGCTGCTGACGCTGACGCTGCTGACCACACTCACCGCGTTCTGTCCGCCGCTGCGCGCCTCCCCGCAGCCGAGGACGACACCGAGGACACCGAAGGGTTCCGCTCAGTGAGGTTCAACCGCCCCCACCGTCCCTTTCGCCGCACGCCGCACGCCACCGGAGGCCGGCACCGCGGGAAGCCGCACGAGGACGACGCGCGCCAGGACCTCCCGGTCTCCGGCCCGCTGGCATCGAGCCGCCGCCGACTGCTGATCACGTCCGCCACGGTGGTCAGCGCGGTCCTGGTCGCCGTACTCGCCCTGCGGAACGCCTCCGGACCGCAGGAGCAGGGAGCAGCCGGTTCCCGGGCGGACTGCCGCCCGACGGCCCTTCTGGTACCACCGTGCGGCGCCTGGTTCGGGGCGTTCGTGCCGCACGAGCGCGACGACCTGCCGGAGAAGGTGCGCGCCTACGAGAAGCGGGTGGGCCGCGAGCTGGACATCGTCTACACGTACCACGACATGTCCCTGCCCTCGGGCACCCGGCGGGAGGGACAGCTGCTCACCCCGGAGGAGCGGCGCGTGGGCGAGGACCACCTGCTGCTGCTCTCCTGGGAGAGCAAGTGGTGGGGCGGCACCAGGCAGCAGCAGCCGACCTGGAAGCAGATCGCGGCCGGGGAACTGGACGACAGGGTCATCGACGTCCAGGCTCGGCGCATCAAGGACTACGGCAGGAAGGTGTTCCTCTCCTTCGACCTGGAGATGGACACCCGCACCCCGGAGAGCGGCACTCCCGCCGACTACGTGAAGGCCTACCGGCACATCCACGACCGGTTCCGCGCCCTGGGCGTGGACAACGTGGTGTGGACGTGGATCACCACCGGGTACCTCGACCACGCCGACGAGATCGAGAAGATGTACCCGGGCGACGACTACGTCGACTGGGTCGGCTACAACCAGTACAACTACTACCTCTGCCACGACGCGGGCTGGCTGACCTTCGCGCAGACCCAGAAGGCCACGCACGACTGGATCCGCGCGAACATCTCCGACGACAAGCCGCTGATGCTCTCCGAGTTCGGCACCGCCGCGGACGTCGACCGCCCGCAGCGGCAGGCCGAGTGGTACGCGCGGGTGCCCGGCGTGCTGAAGGGCCTGGACGGCGTCAAGGCCGCCCTCCAGTGGAACTACCGCGACCCCGGTCCGCACTGCAACCTGGCGGTGGCGAACGACGCGGCCTGGGACAGCCTGCGCAAGGCCGTCTCCGACCCGTACCTCAACCAGCCGCTCAGGTGACCCGGCCCCCGGTCACCCCGCGAATTCGGGCCCGTGCACGACCGCACGGGCCCGCCGGTACCACCGCCAGGCGATCGTCTTCGGCCCGTCCCGGTACGGCGCGATCCGCGCGCCCGCCCCGGCGAGCCATCCCTCGACGTCGGCGACGGTGTGGGTGCGCCGGACGATGAGCCGGGCGATGCGGTACCGCTCGTCGCGGTCGGAGCTGAGCGCGTGCCGCACGGCCGTCGCCGTCTCGTAACCGGCCCGGGCCGACATGACCCGTACCCGGGGGCTGTTGTAGCCGTGCGGGTAGGCGAGGTGCCGGACCTCGTGCCCGAGGGCGTCCTCCAGCACGGCCTTGGAGGTGCGCAGTTCGTACGCCAGCGCCTTGGCGGACAGGGTGTCGAGCTGCGCGTGCGTCACGGTGTGGCTGCCGATCTCCATGCCGGAACGTTCCAGCTCTGCGGCGCCGGCCAGGCTCATCATCGGCGCGGGCGGCAGCAGACTGCGACCGCCCGGGGCGATGGCGCCGGTGGTCAGATAGGCGGTGGCGGGCAGCGCGCGTGCGGCCAGGGCCTCGGCGGTGGGTCCGGGCAGATCGGCGAAACCGTCGTCGAAGGTGAGCAGCACGGGCCGGGGCGGCAGCGGGGCCCGCCCGGCCAGATGATCGGCGATCGCGCTGATCGTGACGGGCGTACGACCGCTGCGGACCACGGCGTCGAGATGCGCGGCGAACTGCTTCGGCGTGACCGTGAACTCGGCGATCCAGTCCGGCGGATCGTCCATCACGCAGTGGTACAGGAAGACGGGGACGGCGGGAGTGCCTTCGGCAGGAGGCGGGGCTGTCGGCCCCTCACCCTCCCGCACACCCCGTTCGGCCCGGCCTCTGCCGTCCGTCTTCATCTCGACCCCCGAGCCGTCTTCCCACGAGCGCCCGCGCGCAGCGCACGCCGCGCCTTCAGATAGCCGACCGGCCCGTACAGCATCCCCCTGCGCTGCAGCCGCGACAGCCGCCGCGGCCAGGGGTGCGTGCGGGCGTCGTGGTCGCCCGGCGTGCCGGAGCCGTCCGCCCCGTCCGTCTCGCGCACCGCCGTCAGTGTGCGCGCGTGGGCGAGGCCGCGGGGCAGCCTCGCGAGGAACGCCGGCAGCAGCGCGGGCCGGTTCACGAGCACGGCGGTGAGGTAGGCGGTGAGTCCGGCGCCGTAGCCGTAGGCCTGGGTCTCCAGGTCCCGCCAGGTCTCCCGGTGGTGGTGCCACACCAGGGCGTACGGCGTGTAGCGCAGCCGGTGCCCCTGCGCCAGGACGCGCACGAAGCCGTAGAGGTCGTCGCCGCCCCGGGCCGCCGTCCCGGCCCCGGTGGCCGGGTCGAAACCGCCGACGGAACGCAACACCGCCGTGCGGAACGCCATGTTCGCGCCCGAGCCGAACCGCCCGGCCGTGAACGGGAACAGCGGCTCGTCGCCCGGCGGGTGCGCCGGGTCGTACGTCCTTGGAGTGAAGCCTTTCGCGAAGCCGCCGTGGCTCTCCAGCAGCACCTGGGCCGGAGTGGTCAGCCGCGCGGGCAGGATCAGCCCGGTGCTGCACCCGAGCCCGGGGTCGGCGGCGAAGGGGGCGGTCAGCTCGGTCAGCCAGCGCGGATCGGCGACCACGTCGTCGTCGGTGAAGGCGACCACCTCGCCGCCGACGGCGTCCAGCCCGGCGTTGTGGGCGGCTGCGAGCCCCGGAACGGGCTCACAGACGTACCGCACCCGCTCGGCGTACTTCCGCTCGACCAGCTCCCGCGTCTCGCTCGTGACGGGCGCGTTGTCGACGACGACGATCTCGAACCGCGGATGGTCCTGCGCCAGCAGCGAGTCCAGCGCCCGGGCCAGCTGCCCGGCCCGCTCCCGGGTCGCGACGACGACGCTCGTGAACGGCGGCTCCCCGGGTTCGCCGAGGTCGGCGGGCCCGCATTCCGCCCGGGCCCGTTCCGCCAGCACAACCCTCGGATCCGCCCCTTCCGGCACCCGCCCGAGCAGCGTCCCCACGGGTCGGCCGCCCCTCCTGACCAGCACGAACACCTCTCCGTGCGTCACGGGCGGACTCCCCGGGCCGGGTCTGAGCACCGCCTCGTCACCGTCGAGGTCCAGCTCGGCGACCTGCACCGCCCCGATGTCCAGGAACCGCCGTATCTCCTCCTGCGCACGCACCGAACGGGCCATGCGCGCCACCCCCCTCGTGTGTCAGGTACGGCGCAGCCGAGCCGCGCCCTTGAGTGTCCGCGCGGCCAGCGACGCGAGCTGCGGCCTGCTGCGGACGAAGCTGTGCGCGCGGCGTGCCGGCTCGCGGCTCAGCCAGTGCAGCGCCGCTCCCACCCCCGGACGGGTCACCGCACCCTCGTACACGGGCAGTTCGCCCGTCTTCAGCGCGTCCTTGTACTCGGCCGCGCCCCGCCCCAGGTCGAGCGTGCCGATGCCGGCGGCGGCCGCCGCCTCGGCCATGCGCAGGTGCAGCACCAGACCCGGCGAGAACTTCGCGAACTCCGGGTCGTAGGACGGGAACCAGCAGGCCAGCACGGAGGCCGAACGCAGCCCGAAGTGCGCGGCGACGGGCCGCTCACCGGCGTACAGCACGGACAGCGTGCCGCTGCACTCCGGCGCCCGGGTCCGGGCCAGCTGACCGACGAGCCGGGTGATCCACTCCTGGGCGAACCGGTCCCGGCGGCCGGTCCTGCGGTACTGCGCGGACTTCCACTCCATGAGCGTGCGCAGCGCGGCCGGGTCGCGTTCGTCGAACACGAACCGCAGCTCACCGGCCTGCCGGCCCAGCCTGCGTTCCTTGGCCAGCGTGGTCTTCAGGAACTTCGGCGACTGCGCGCGCAGCACCGACTCGTACGTCTCGTAGCCCTTCTCCACGTCGATGACGTAGGTGGCGTACTCCTCGGCCGCGTACCGGGCGAACAGCCGCTGCTCGGCCTCCAGATTGTCGAAGGCCCAGCTCGACAGGGAGCACCCCTTCAGCAGTTCGCCCGTCTCCAGGTCGAGGCCGGGCCGCAGGATCGCGCCCTGCGCGTCCGAGACGCCCAGCCCGATCGCCCGGCCCTGCCCCAACGGGCCCCGCTCATAGGGCAGGAAGCCGGCCGGCTCCGGTCCCTCGTACACCACCGCGATCCGGGCCCCCGGCCGGAACAGGCCGACGGCTTCGGTGAACTCCGGCTCCATGAAAGGGTTGCGCGGTGCCTGCGAGGCGGCGCGCAGCGCGCGCCAGCGCTCCCTCTCCCCTTCGCCGAGCTCCCCGGGCCCGACCACGCGAATGCGCCCACTGTTCAACCCGACCCCCCGATCAAGTCCCCCCTGGACACTTGGAAGGTACCGCTCTATGCGGCCCCACGGGTAGGTAGCGGAGCATGTTGTTGCCAACTGGTGCAGAGGCCTTCAACCGGGCAATCGGCGTCCACCGTGCGATGAAACGAAGGGGCGCGCTGTCCGTATTCTCTGATCATGGCCGCACCCCTCGCATATTCACTCATCGCCACCGATCTGGACGGGACGCTGCTGCGCGGCGACGACACCCTGTCCGACCGGTCCCTCGCCGCGCTCGCGCGGGCGGCGGACGCCGGTGCCCAGCACCTCGTGGTGACGGGCCGGCCGGCGCCGAGAGTGCGGCCGCTCCTGGACGACCTCGGGTGCACGGGGCTCGCGGTGTGCGGGCAGGGCGCGCAGGTGTACGACGCCGGCGCGGACCGGCTGCTGTGGTCCATCACCCTGGACCGGGAGCTGGCGGAGACCGCCCTCGGCAAGATCGAGGCCGAGGTGGGGCAGGTCTACGCGGCGGTCGACCAGGACGGGGTGGACGGGCTCACGCTGATCGAGCCGGGTTATCTCATGCCGCACCCGACCCTGCCCGCGGTCCGGGTCGAGCGGCGCGAGCAGCTGTGGGGCGAGTCCATCAGCAAGGTGCTGCTGCGGCACCCCTACCTGACGGACGACGAGTTGGCGGCGACGGCCCGCTCGGTGGTCGGCTCTCTGGCGACGGTGACGATGTCGGGGCCCGGCACGGTCGAGCTCCAGCCGTGCGGGATCACCAAGGCGACGGGCCTGGCGCTGGCCGCCGAGCATCTGGGGCTGCGGCCGGCGGACACCATCGCCTTCGGCGACATGCCCAACGACATCCCGATGTTCGACTGGGCCGGCCACGGCGTCGCGATGGCCAACGCACATCCCGAACTCAAGGCCGTGGCCGACGAGGTCACCCTGTCGAACGAGGACGACGGCATCGCCGTCGTCCTCGAGCGACTGCTGGGCGGGTCGGCTCAGTACGGGCCGTTGACGTTGTCGATCGAGCCGTAGCGGTCGGCCGCGTAGTTGCAGGCCGCCGTGATGTTGGCGACCGGGTCGTACGGGTCGAAGGAGGTGCCGGGCACGTGGTAGGCGGCGAACGTCGGGTCGATCACCTGGAGCAGGCCCTTGGACGGGGTGCCCGCGGCGGCGTTCGAGTCCCAGTTGTTGATCGCCTGGGGGTTGCCGGACGACTCGCGCATGATGTTGCGGTAGATGCCGTCGTAGGAGCCCGGGATGCCCTGCTGCGCCATGATGTCCAGCGACTCTCGGATCCACCCGTCGAGGTTGTTCGCGTAGGTCTTCGCGGACGCCTGGGTGGCCTGGGCGACGCCGCCGGCGGGCTTCGCGGCCGGCTTGGCGGGGGCGGACGACTTGGTCGCCGTCTTCTTCGGGGCGACCGACTTGGTGGCCTTCACCGTGAGCTTCAGACCCGGGTGGATCAGCTTCGGGTTGGCGCCGACGGCCGCGCGGTTGTCCTCGTAGAGCTGCTTCCAGCCGCCCCGGACGTCGTACCTGTCCGCGATGCGGGCGAGCGAGTCGCCCTTGACCACGGTGTACGTGAGGGACTTGGCGGGCTGGGCCGCCTGCGGCACGGACTGTGCGGCGGGGGCGCTCTGGGGTTCGGCGGCGCTCGCGTGCGTGGCGCCGAGGAGCGGAAGGGTGAGTGCGGCTCCACCGGTTCCGACGGCGACGATGCCTCGGGTCAGCGGGTTGGTTCTGGGGCGACGGTGCTTGCCTCGTCCGGTCATGGCGATGTTCCTCTCCGGCGCCTGCGAGGTGAGCTGTCGGGTTCGGGCCGGGAGGTGCCCGGCCGCATACGGCGCTGTGTGCCGTACGCGGCTTCACCCCGAGCCGTGCCGCTGTGCGGCCCGGCGACTTACCTGGGTCCCCCGCTCCTGCCACGCGTGAGTGAGTCGGTTCCTGTGGGGAGTCCGGGCGGCGGCAGGATTAGGCGTCCGCCGGACAGGGCCGGAACGTATGCGAGAGCACATGTCGGGAACAAGCACCTCAGTCACATATCGCGCGGTTGACCTTGGTCGGGGGCGTTTGGGCGGCTTGATCCTTTGCGGTAGCCAAGCCTCAACTGACGTTCGGGGGAAGGCGGTACGGGCCGGTGTGGAAGCAGGGCGGAAAAGGGGAAGAAGTGATTCAACTCACTGATCACGAGTCCGTGGGGCAATTTCCGCCAAGGGGAATTCAACGACTCATCACGGCAAATCGTGCATAACTCGCTACCCCTGGGTAAGTCGATAAATATCTGTTCTTATAGGTTGATCGAAAACATAGCGGTCGTGATCGGATACCACCCGGCCTGTAACCATGGGCGCTGGCGGTGATCGAAACGTGACCGGATACGCTGACTCGAGTGAGGGCAGCGACCTATCGACAATCCGCGTAATCACCGGCAGACACAGCAGACAGGAGACCCCTCGTGACCGACGTCGGGCCGTTCGGGCTGAGCGTGCGGGACCAGGCTCTGGAAGCCGACGTCCAGGCCGGATTGACGGCTGTCGAGGAAGGCTTGCTCGAGGCCACCAAGAGTGAGGTGCCCTTCATCACGGAGGCCGCCCAGCATCTGGTGCGGGCCGGCGGCAAGCGGTTCCGCCCGCTGCTCGTGATGCTCTCCGCCCAGTTCGGCGACCGCCACGCGCCCGGGATCGTGCCGTCGGCCGTCGTCGTGGAGCTGACCCACCTCGCCACGCTCTACCACGACGACGTCATGGACGAGGCCGCCGTGCGCCGCGGTGTCGCGAGTGCGAACACCCGCTGGGGCAACTCCGTCGCGGTCCTCACCGGCGACTTCCTCTTCGCCCGCGCCTCGCACATCCTGGCCGACCTCGGCCCGGAGGCAGTCCGGGTGCAGGCCGAGGCGTTCGAGCGTCTGGTGACCGGCCAGATCCTGGAGACGGCCGGACCGCAGGACGGCCGCGACCCCGTCGAGCACTACCTGGACGTGCTGGGCGGCAAGACCGGTTCGCTCATCGCGGTGTCGTGCCGGTTCGGCGCGATGATGTCCGGCGCCGACGAGACCGTCGTGCACGTGCTGACCCAGTACGGCGAGCGGCTCGGCGTCGCCTTCCAGCTCGCGGACGACGTCCTCGACATCGCCTCCGACTCCCACGAGTCCGGCAAGACCCCCGGCACCGACCTGCGCGAGGGCATCCCCACCCTGCCGGTGCTCCGGCTGCGCGAGCGCGCGGCCCGGCTCCAGCTCGCCGAGGACATCGCCCTGTGCGAGCTGCTCGACTCCGACCTCACCGACGACGACCGGCACACCGAGGCCCTGCGCCTGCTGCGGGCCCACCCCGCGCTGGAGCAGGCTCGGCGGGACACCGTCCGCTACGCCCAGGACGCCCGTTCGGCGCTGGCGCCGCTGCCCGAGTGCACCGCGAAGACGGCGCTCCAGGAGCTGTGCGACGCGGTGGTGCACCGGGCCGGCTAGCCCGCCCCGCACGGCGACCCGGACCCCCGCGACCCCTACGGGTCGGGGGAGAAGCCGCCCTCCCGTGTCATACCCCAGCAGTACGCGGAGTTGAGCCCGCGGTCTGACGTATCTGCCTGGCCGATTTGGTCAGATGGTGACCACGGAAAACACCACTCCTCACCTGTTCGGGTGAGAATGGCGGCTCAGGGACGAGTGCGTGGACGACACGGACAGCCGCCGCCGACCACGGAGGTAGGGCACACATGGCACCGTACGCATCCGACGACAGCACGACCGCCGGAGAGGTCGACGAGCAGCGCTCCGGGCGGCGCAAAGCCGCGCGGTACATCGTCCCGGTCACGGTGGTGGGGGTGGCCGCCGCGACGATCGGGCTGGTCCCCGCGCTCGCCGACTCCGGAGACCCCGACCTCCCGAAGATCACCGCACAGCAGCTCATCGAGAAGATCGCGAAGTCGGACGTCCAGCAGCTGTCCGGCACCGTGAAGATCAGCACGGACCTCGGCCTGCCGAACCTCGGCGGCCTGGAGTCGGGCCTGCTCTCCGGCGCCGCGGGCCAGGGCGAGGGCGGCTCCTCCGCCGACCCGACGGCCAAGCTCACCGAACTGGCCTCCGGCACGCACACCCTGCGCGTCGCCGCCGACGGCCCGGACAAGCAGAAGCTGTCGCTGCTGGAGAACGCCGCCGAGTACAGCGTCATCCACAACGGCAAGGACGTCTGGGGCTACGACAGCAAGTCCAACGAGGTCTACCACGGCACCGCCTCCGACGGCCCGGAGCGCGGCAAGGACCAGCAGCCGCCGGCCACGCCGAAGGACTTCGCCGAGGAGGCCCTGAAGGCGGTCGACGACACGACGTCCGTGACCGTGGACGGCACCGCCCAGGTCGCCGGCCGGGACGCCTACAAGCTCGTCGTCGAGCCGAAGCAGTCCGGCTCGACGGTCGGCGCGATCACCGTGGCCGTGGACGCCGAGACCGGCATGCCGCTGAAGTTCACGCTCACCCCCGCGAGCGGCGGCGCGGCCGTCGTCGACGCAGGCTTCACGAAGGTCAGTTTCGCCCAGCCGGCCGCCTCGACCTTCGACTTCACGCCGCCCAAGGGCGCGAAGGTCACCGAGGAGAAGGACGCCGGCAAGGCATCTGACAAGGCCTCGGGCGGGACTCCGCGCAAGCACCCCGGCAAGCCCTTCGACCTGGGTGAGGCGCCGGGCCACGCCCCCAAGGCCGGGAAGGACTTCGGCAAGGGCCTCGGCGGCCACGACGGAATGAAGACCATCGGCGAGGGCTGGAACGCCATAGCCACCTTCGACACCGGCGGCGAGGGCGTGCCCTCGGGCAAGGCCGGCGGCGAGTTCGGCGGCTTCATCGACTCGCTCGGCGACAAGGTCCACGGCACGTTCGGCTCGGGCACGATCTTCTCGACCCGCCTGGTCAACGCCCTCGTCACCGACGACGGCAAGGTCTACGCGGGCCTGGTCACCAAGGACGCGCTCGTGAAGGCGGCCGACGCCGGCAAGTAGGTCCCGCAGCCGTAAGGGACGTCGAGAGAACGAGGAAGCCGATGGGCGAGGTGTCCGCCGGGGAACCGGAGCGGCGGGAGGCGCGGGACGAGGCCGGGGAACGCGAACTCGGGGAGGCGCGGGACGAGGCCGGGGAACCGGTCATCGCCACCCGCGCGCTCACCAAGCGCTACCGCGGCGGACAGCTCGCCGTCGACGGTCTCGACCTGACCGTCCCGGCGGGCAGCGTCTTCGGCTTCCTCGGACCCAACGGCTCCGGCAAGACCACCACCATCCGCATGCTGATGGGCCTCATCGAGCCCACCTCCGGCACGGCCCGGGTGCTCGGGCAGCCCATGCCCCGGGCCACCCGCGCCGTGCTGCCGCACGTCGGCGCCCTCATCGAGGGCCCGGCCCTCTACGGTTTCCTCTCCGGCCGCGACAACCTCATCCGCTACGACAGCGCCGACCCGTCCGCCGATCCACGCACCCGGCGGGCCCGGGTCGCCGCCGCACTGGACCGGGTGGGCCTGACGGCCGCCGCGGGCAAGAAGGCCAAGGCGTACTCCCTCGGCATGAAACAGCGTCTGGGCCTCGCGGCCGCGCTGCTCCAGCCACGCCGGCTGCTCGTCCTCGACGAGCCCACCAACGGCCTCGACCCGCAGGGCATGCGCGAGATCCGCAGCCTCGTCCGGGAACTGGCCTCGGACGGCACGACCGTCTTCCTCTCCTCCCACCTCCTCGACGAGATCGAGCAGGTCTGCACGCACGCGGCGGTGATGGCGCAGGGCCGGCTGATCACGCAGGGCCCCGTCGGCGAGCTGTCCGCCGGGGCGCGCGGCCGGCTGGTGGTGACCACGCCGGACCCGGCGGAGGCGGCCCGGGTGCTGAAGGAGCAGGGCGTGGGGGACGTCGTCGTCGCCGACGACCGGGTGACCGGCGAACCACCGGACCGCGACCTCGCCGAGGTGAACGCCGCGCTGGTGACGGCCGGGGTCCGGGTGCGCGGCTTCACGGTCCAACGGGCCTCGCTGGAAGACGCGTTCGTGGCGCTGACCGGGGAGGGTTTCGATGTCGCGGGCTGAGCCGAGCGCCCCTCAGGGGCGCGGGGAACTGCGCGACCGGCCACAGACGGCCCGCGCTCGCCGTACAACCTTCCGTGCCACCCTGCTTCGCAACGAACTGCTCACCACGTTCCGTCGCTGGCGCACCGTGGCCCTGCTTGCGGTGTTGGCGGCCGTCCCCGTCCTCGTGGGCATCGCGGTGAAGATCGAGACCGGCGACGGTTCCTCGGCCGACGGCGGGGGCGGCGGACCCGCCTTCATCTCGCAGATCACCAACAACGGCCTGTTCCTCGTCTTCACCGCCCTGGCCGCCACGCTCCCGTTCTTCCTGCCCATGGCGGTCGGGGTCGTCGCGGGCGACGCGATCGCCGGCGAGGCCAACTCCGGCACGCTGCGGTATCTCCTGGTCGCCCCGGCCGGCCGCAGCCGCCTGCTGATCACCAAGTACGCGACGGTCGTCATCTTCTGTCTGGCCGCCACACTCGTGGTCGCCGTCTCGGCGTTGACGGTCGGCGCGCTGCTCTTCCCGCTCGGGGACCTGACGACCATCTCCGGTACGCAGATCAGCTTCGCCGAGGGCCTGGGCAGAGCCCTGCTGATCGCCCTGGCCGTCGCCGCGTCCCTGATCGGCGTGGCCGCTCTCGGCCTGTTCGTCTCGACGCTGACGGGCAGCGGCATCGCGGCGATGGCGACGACGGTCGGCCTGCTGATCACGGTCCAGATCCTCGACCAGATCCCGCAGCTGCACGTCCTCCAGCCGTACTTCTTCTCCCACTACTGGCTGTCCTTCGCCGACCTCATGCGCGAGCCGGTCTACTGGGACGACCTGGCGAAGAACCTCGGCCTGCAGGCCCTGTACGCGGCGGTGTTCGGGTCGGCGGCGTGGGCGCGCTTCACGGCGAAGGACATCACCGCCTAGCGCTCAGTCCTCGTACAGGAACCTGGCCAGGGGCGCCTCCTGTGCGAAGAAGGTCTTGGCGCGGGTCAGGGCCGTGTCGTCGGTCAGCACGTCACCGGGCTTGCTGCCGTTGCCGAGCAGCACCCCGCCGAAGCGCATCCCCATGTACGCCGCCGAGTTGTGGAGCGTCCCGACGAGCGGGTCGGCGACCACCTCCTGCGTGTGCGCGAGGGCGGTCACGCCCCACAGGGTGCGGCCGGCCAGGGTCGCCTTGAAGTCCAGGCCGGGCGTGCGCAGCCAGCCCGACCAGTAGTCCAGGTAGCGCTTGGTCTGCGCGGAGACCGAGTACCAGTACAGCGGCGAGACGATCACGATGTCCGTCGCCGCGAGCGTGGCGTCGAGCAGCCGGGCCACGTTGCCCTCGGTCGGGCGGACGTGGTCGCTGTCGTGCCGCAGGTCCTCGAAGTCCGGCACGGGGAGATCGGTGAGGTCGAGCCACTCCTGCTCCACGTCCGGGGGCAGTTGCTCGGCGGCCCGGCGGGCGAGCAGCTCGGAGTTGCCCTCGGCGCGAGCGCTGCCCAGGACGAAAAGGAAACGGCGGGTCATGGGGTGCCCCTCTGGAAACTCGGCGTACGTCAATTACACGCGTGTGCATCATATGCGTACGCAAGTAAATGTGCCAGGGGTGTCCGCCGGAGTGCGCACGAGGGATCTCCGCCCGGGGTGTCTGTCCCTGACGTGGGTCTCCGCCCGGGGTGCCCCTGACGTGGGTCTCCGCCCGGGGTGCCCCTGACGTGGGTCTCCGCCCGGGGTGCCCCTGACCTGGGTCTCCGCCCGGGGTGCCCCTGCGTGGGTCTCCCCCCGGGGTGTCAGCCCTTGACGCGTGTCTCCGTCGCCCGTGCCACGGCCAGCAGCAGCGCCTCCCGGCCGTGCGGCGCCACCAGCTGGAGTCCGGCCGGGCAGCCATCGCCTCCGAATCCCGCGGGCACGCTCAGCGCAGGATGCCCGCTGAGGTTGAACGCCCAGGTGAGAGAGGTGGAGTAGCGCTCCCCGGGCCCCTCGTGGCCATGCGGGGCGGTGGGCGCCGTCGGGGTCAGCAACAGCTCGGCTTCCCCGAAAACCCCGGCGAGCCGCCGGTCGTTCTCCGCCCGGACGCGCTCGGCCCCGGCCAGATCGACCCCGGCCAGGTCGGCCCCGGCCAAGTCGGTCCCGGCCAAGTCGGCCCTGGCAGGATCCGCACCGGCAGTGCGCAGGGCGAGCCAGGCCGGCCCGGGGTCCGTCAGCCGGAGCGGCACCCGCGGCCGTACCAGCCGGACGACCCCTGCCGCCTCCAGTCGTTCCACAGCGGCCCGGGCCAGCGCCACGGGCTCCGGGTCGGGTCCGGCGAACCCGAGGTCGTGCGACCAGACGGCGGTGACGGGAAGGGCGGCTTCGGCCGGCACCGGCTCCCCGGACACCACGGCCCACCACAGCCCGGCGTCCGCCGCCGAGCGGGCGAGCACCCCCGGAACGGCGAGTCCCGTACGGTCGCCCGACGGCAGCCGCCCGCTCGTCGTCTTCAGACCGAGCACCCCGCACCACGCCGCCGGGATCCGCACCGACCCTGCTCCGTCGCCGCCCGTAGCCAGCGGCATCAGCCCGGCCGCCACGGCCGCCGCGGCCCCGGCCGACGAGCCGCCCGGCGTACGGTCGGCCCGCCACGGATTGACGGTCCGGCCCCGGGCCCCGAGCCCCCACGTCTGCCAGGGCGTCCCCGGCCCGGGCACGGACGTGGCGCCCACGACCACACCACCGGCCGCGAGCAGCGGACCCGCGGCGCGCAGCCCGTTCCGCCCCTTCACCGCGATCGGCACACCGGCCAGCGGCAGGGATGGCCCCGGGCCCAGCCCGCCGAGTCGCGTGTCCACGTCACTGGCCCGGCCCAGCCGGTCGAGTCGCGTGTCCACGTCACTGGCCCGGCCCAGCCGGTCGAGTCGCGTGTCCACGTCACTGGCCCGGCCCAGCCGGTCGAGTCGCGTGTCCACGTCACTGGCCCGGCCCAGCCGGTCGAGTCGCGTGTCCACGTCACTGGCCCGGCCCAGCCGGTCGAGTCGCGTGTCCACGTCACTGGCCCGGCCCAGCCGGTCGAGTCGCGTGTCCACGTCACTGGCCCGGCCCAGCCGGTCGAGTCGCGTGTCCACGTCACTGGCCCGGCCCAGCCGGTCGAGTCGCGTGTCCACGTCACTGGCCCGGCCCAGCCGGTCGAGTCGCGTGTCCACGTCACTGGCCCGGCCCAGCCGGTCGAGTCGCGTGTCCACGTCACTGGCCCGGCCCAGCCGGTCGAGTCGCGTGTCCACGTCACTGGCCCGGCCCAGCCGGTCGAGTCGCGTGTCCACGTCACTGGCCCGGCCCAGCCGGTCGAGTCGCGTGTCCACGTCACTGGCCCGGCCCAGCCGGTCGAGTCGCGTGTCCACGTCACTGGCCCGGCCCAGCCGGTCGAGTCGCGTGTCCACGTCACTGGCCCGGCCCAGCCGGTCGAGTCGCGTGTCCACGTCACTGGCCCGGCCCAGCCGGTCGAGTCGCGTGTCCACGTCACTGGCCCGGCCCAGCCGGTCGAGTCGCGTGTCCACGTCACTGGCCCGGCCCAGCCGGTCGAGTCGCGTGTCCACGTCACTGGCCCGGCCCAGCCGGTCGAGTCGCGTGTCCACGTCACTGGCCCGGCCCAGCCGGTCGAGTCGCGTGTCCACGTCACTGGCCCGGCCCAGCCGGTCGAGTCGCGTGTCCACGTCACTGGCCCGGCCCAGCCGGTCGAGTCGCGTGTCCACCTCACTGGCCCGGCCCAGCCGGTCGAGTCGCGTGTCCACCTCACCGGCCCGGCCCAGCCGGGCGTCCACTTGCCCGGCCCCTCCCCGCCGGTCGAGACGGGTGTCCAGCTCACCCGCCCGCCGCATCGCCTCCTCTCCCCACACCTCGACGAACGCGCACAGGTGCGGATCGGCCCGCTCGATCCGGGCCAGGGCCGCCGCGACCACGTCCGTCGCGCGCAGCTCCCGGGCCCGTACGCCCGCCGCGATCTCCCCGGCCGTCAGCGGTACGGCTGACGGGCACGCGTCGGGCCCGGGGACGGCCGTCAGCGTGCCGCTCCCGTCAGCCGGGCCAGGGCCGCCGTCTCGCGCGGCGGGTGGCCCGGCTCACCGAGCCGCCAGGACGCCACCCACGGCACGCGGTACACGTCGATCACCGACTCCAGCGATCGGACGCGCTGGGCGAGCGGGCGCGGCAGCCGGCCCGGCGCGTCCGCCACGAGCACGACGGCGTCCAGGTCGAGCCCCGGCGGGGCCTGGCCGCGCCGGAAGATCTCCACCACCCCGGCGACCGAGTCGAGCCCCGCCGCGTGGGTCCGGGCGACCAGCAGCACCGACGGGGGGTCGCCGGGTCCGGGCCAGGACCGTCCGCTGTCATGGCCGCCGTAGACCGCGGCGAGGGTGGAAACGCCCGCGCCGCCGTGTGTGCCGACCCAGGAGAAACGCCGTGCCGCGGCATGGGCGTGCGCGGGCTCCGGCTGCCCCGGCTCGGGGGTCGTCACCGGGCCGCGCAGCCAGATCTCGGGCCCCTGTCGCATGCCTGTGTGCATGCCCCTCTCCTCCCTCGTAGGCCTGGTTCTCATGCTCTCCCCGACGACCGCGCCGGGCCGACGGCCCTTGGGACGAGCCTGTGACACCGTGGTGACGTGAGAAACGGGGGCGAGCGGACACACTCGACAGTAGGTGTACGACGCCGAGTGAGGGGACGATGTCGCGACTCAGCCGCGAGAAGAAGCGGGAACAGAAACAGGCCGCGCACGCGGCGACCCCGGCGGCGCCGATCGACGTCCATGTCCCCGGGGCCGGCACGGACGTGGGCGGGGGAGCCGGTGGGGTGTCCGACGGCGCCTTCGTCGGCGGGGTCCCGGTCTTCGCGGCTCCCGGCGAGGAGATTCAGCGGGCCGTCCTGAACCGCCTCCACCACATCGCCCTCGCCACCGGCCATGCCGTCCTCGCGACGATCCGCGACGAGCGCATCGGTTACGTCGTACCGCTCCAGGTCGACCCGGACGGCTCCAGCCACTTCACGTCCGAGCCGGTCGCCACGACCCCGCCCGAGCCGGTCGCCACGACCCCGCCCGAGCCGGTCGCCACGACCCCGCCCGGGCCCCAGCCCGCCCGAGGCGCCGACGCGGTGACCCCGCCCGAGCCGCAGCACGACCGGAGCGGCGGTGCCATGGCCCCGCCGCCGGAGCCGCCGCACCCGCCCGGTGACAGCGCCACGCACGTGCTGCGTCCCGCGCCGGACTCCGGCCGTGGCTCGGCCCCGACGTTCCGGCTGCGGGCCGTGCCCGAGCCGCAGCAGACCGAGGAACCCGTACCGACGTTCGAGCTGCGGGCCGTACCGGAGTCGGCGCAACCCGCGCTACCGGAGTCGGCGCAACCCGCGCCGGAAGACGCGCCCCCGGCCCCGGGGCAGGCGCCGGAAGACGCGCCCCCGGCCCCGGGACAGGCGCCGGAAGACGCGACCCGGGCCCCGGGCCCGGCCCCGGGTCCGGCGATGCCGCCCGGTACCGTCGCCGCGCCCACCGGTGCGTTCGGCCCGCCTCCGCCCATGGACGCGCGGCCGCTCCCCCTCCCCGAATCCCAGCCGGCTCCGCGACCCGCACCGGTCCCGGAAGACGCCCTGATCGCCGCCGACCCCGACCCCAAGCCCACCCCTCCCCGCGGTTTCGACGCCGTCGCGGAGGCCGTGCTCGGGGACGAACCCCTCACCGCCCCGGGCGATTCCGCCGCGCCCGCGCTCCTCGCGGAGCCGATCGCGCGGATCAACGAGGCGGTCAAAGAGGGCAGGATCGAAGAGGCCGCCGGCCTGGCGGAGCAGACCCTCGTGCAGGCGTCGGGAACGCTGGGGCCGGAGCACCCCGAGGTGCTCCGGCTCGGCGAACTCACCGCGTACATCGCCTACTTGGCCGGTGACCCGCTCCGCGCCTTCCAGCTGTCGCTCGACCTGGCCGGTGCCCACCGCCGGGCCGGCGACGCGGAGGCCGCCTACGGCAACGTGGAGAGCGCGGCCACCGCCTGGCGGGCGGTGCGCGACCCGGCGCTCGGGCTGGAGCTCGGGCGCGACCTGATCGGCCTGTGGACGGAGCTCGCCGCCGAGGACGGCCCCGCCGCCGAGGAGGTCGAGCAGCTGGAGTCGGCCCGTGCCCGCATGGGCCGACTCACCGAACGCGCCCGCAGGCAGTAGGCGCGCCGCCCCGGGTGGGGGCTACTCCGAGAGCCCCCACACCGCGTAGGCGAGGGCGTCGCTGTTGCGGTTCAGGGCGGTGTCGTTGATGTTGGCGGTGGTGTCGCAGGACGAGTGGTAGCAGCGGTCGAAGGACTGCCCGGCCGTACCGCCCCACTTGGCCGCCTGCGCCGCCGTCTTCGTCCGGCTGGCCCCGGTGAACAGGCCGCCCACCGGCACGCCCGCGCTCTTGAACGGCGCGTGGTCGGAGCGGCCGTCGCCCTCGGTCTCGATCTCGGTCGGGACGCCGATGGTGCCGAAGTAGTCCTTGAAGGTCTTCTCGATCGCCGGGTCGTCGTCGTAGACGAAGTAACCGGGGTTCGGGGAGCCGATCATGTCGACGTTCAGATAGGCGCTGATCTTCGAACGGTCGCCGGTGGCCAGCCGGTTGACGTAGGAGCGGGAGCCGACCAGGCCGAGCTCCTCCGCTCCCCACCAGGCGAACCGCAGGTGCTTGGTGGGCTTGTACTGCGCCCGGGACACGGCCAGGGCGGTCTCCAGGACGGCGGCGGAGCCCGAGCCGTTGTCGTTGATGCCGGGCCCGGAGGTGACGCTGTCGAGGTGCGAGCCGGCCATCACGACCTGGTTCGCGTCGCCGCCCGGCCAGTCGGCGATCAGGTTGTAGCCGGTGCGGCTGGAGGCGGTGAACTGCTGGATCGTGGTGGTGTATCCGGCCGCGTCCAGCTTCGCCTTGATGTAGTCGAGCGAGGCCTTGTAGCCGGCCCGGCCGTGCGCCCGGTTGCCGCCGTTGGCGGTGGCTATGGACTGCAGCTGGGACAGGTGGGTCTTGACGTTCGCCACGGGTATGTCCGGCGCGGCGGCGGATCTGGCGGGAGCGGATGACGCGGCGTCCGCCACGGCACCGCCGGTCAGGAGCATGGCTGTTGCCATGCCGCCCGCGGCGACGGCGCGCGCGGAAACGGAGAGCTTCATGTGGGGGCTCCGGATTCCGTCAGGAGGCCCGTGGGGTGTCCACGGGCCGCCCACTGTGAATGGGGTGCCTGGATGGTGAAGCTGGTACTGACTTTCCGTCAAGGTACGTATTTGGCCAGGGCTTACGGAGTGCAGGACTCCGCCGCGCAGGTCATTGCACGCAGAACTCGTTCCCCTCCGGGTCCGCCATCACGACCCACTCGCCGCCCTGCTCCTTCACCCGCCGCAGCGCACTGGCCCCGAGCCCCTCCAGCCGGGCGACCTCCTCGTCGCGCCGCCCCTGGCCCGGGTGCAGATCGAGGTGCAGCCGGTTCTTGGCCGTCTTCGCCTCCGGCACCCGCTGGAACAGCAGCCGCCGCCCCAGCCCGGTCCCGCTCTCCTCCTCGAACGGGTCCTCGGGGTGCCGTACGGCGACGAGGTCCTTGAAGGCGCGGCGGCCGTGGAACTCGACCGTGGCCTCCTCGGGCAGGGCGCCGAAGCCGAGCAACTTCCCGATCAGGGCGCTGTTGTCCTCGACCTCGTACCTCAGGGCGGCGGCCCAGAAGTCGGCCTGCGCGTGCGGGTCGTTCGCGTCGATGACGAGTTTCCAGTGCACGGGAGCGGGTGATGCGGGTGTTTGCGTCATGTAACCACTTATACTGGTTAGGTGAGTGGACGCGGAGGGGAAACGCCGGAGCGGACGCCGGGCCTGACGCTCGTCTCGGGCGGAGGCAAGCCCTACCGCTTCGACCCCGGCACCCTGTGCCTGGAGCTGACGACGACCGGCGGCCCGGGGGCCTTCGCCCGCTGGGAAGTGCTGTACGAACCCGCCGACCTGGTCACCTGGGCCGAGCGCAGCCGTCTGCCGGACGGGCTCGAACTCACCGTGTCGGTCGAGGAACTGGAGCATGCCCGTACCCTGCGCGACGCCGTGTTCCTGCTCGCCGCCGACCGCGCCCACGGCCGCCCCCTGCGGGCCGCCCACCTGGACGTCGTCAACGCCGCCGCGGCCGCGCCCCCGCTCGTCGCCCGCATCGAGCCCGGCGGCACCCGATCCTGGGCCCCCGGTGCCACGGGCACCCACCTGCTCGCGACCGTCGCCCGCGACGCGATCGACCTGTTCACCGGGCCCTACGCCGACCGCGTCCGGGAGTGCGGCGCGCACGACTGCCACCTGCTCTTCGTCGACACCTCCCGCCCGGGCCGCCGCCGCTGGTGCGCGATGGAGCACTGCGGGAACCGCGAGAAGGCCCGGGTGCACCGGTCCCGCCACGCTCCTACGACGCCGTAGCGTCCACGGCCTGCGCCGCGCGGGAGTCGTACGCGGTCCTGGCCGCCGCGATCTCCTCCTGATGTTTCTCCGTCCAGGTCACCAGGGACTGGATCGTCGCGTGCAGCGTCCTGCCGAGCGAGGTCAGCTCGTATTCGACGCGGGGCGGCACCACCGGGTGCACCGTCCGTTTCACCAGGCCGTCCCGCTCCAGCGAGCGCAGGGTCACGGTCAGCATCCGCTGGCTGACCCCGTCGATCTCCCGGCGCAGCTCCGTGAAGCGCAGCCGCCGGTTCTCCAGCAGCGCGATGACCAGCAGGGACCACTTGTCGGCGATCCGGTCGAGGATCTGCCGGACCTGGCAGTCCTCGCGCGTGTCCCACTGGAAGGGATCGGCATCGCCGTAGTCCACGGTGCTCGCGCAGTGACTCGGTGACTTCGAAGTGCCTTCTTCCATGTCCGCCGATGCTGCCGCAGGGTGGGCCCTGGTTACAAGAGGGAACCGACCCTCACTTGCGTAACCGTCCCCGACCGGGAGGAGTGTTGACTCATGGGCACCCGTGCCTGGGCGCTACTGCTCGTTCTGTGCGGAACGATCTTCCTCGAAGGCATCGACGTCGCCATGATGGCGGTGGCGATCCCGGCCGTCCGGGCCGATCTGGGCCTTTCCACCGGCACCGCGGCCTGGGTCATGAGCGGCTACGTGCTCGGCTACGCCGGCTTCACCCTGCTGGGTGGGCGGGCCGCCGACCTGCTCGGACGACGGCGGATGTTCCTGCTCTGGCTGACCGTCTTCCTCGCCTTCTCGGGGCTCGGCGGCTTCGCGACGGACGGCTGGATGCTGATCGTCGCCCGGTTCGTCACCGGCGTCGCCGCCGCCTTCATGACCCCGGCCGCGCTCTCCCTGATCACCACGTCGTACGAGGAGGGCCCGCAGCGCAACAAGGCCCTGCTGGTCTTCGCCGGGACGGGCGCGGCCGGGTTCTCCCTCGGCCTGGTGATCGGCGGTCTGCTCACCGAGATCGGCTGGCGCTGGGTGTTCTTCGCCCCCGTGCTGCTGGCCGCCGCCCTGCTCGTCGCCGCCGTACGCCTGATCCCCCGGCGCGACGCCCCGCCGAAGCTCCGGCGCACCTTCGACCTCCCCGGTGCGGTCACCGCCGCAGGCGCCATGCTGCTGGCCGCCTACACCGTCGTACGGCTGGAGGACGGTCTGCACCACTGGCCGCTCAGCCTGGCCTCCGGTCTCGCGGCCGTCTCGCTGGCCGGTGTCTTCGTCGCCGTCGAACGCCGCTGCCCCGACCCGCTGGTCCGGCTCGGTCTGCTGCGTCAGGGCCCGGTCGTGCGCGCCGACCTGGGGGCGCTGCTCTTCCTCGGCGCCTTCTTCGGCTTCCAGTTCGTCGTTACGCTCTACCTGCAGGAACTGCGCGGCTGGTCGCCCCGGCAGACGGCGGTGGCCCTGGTCGTCATGGGCATCGACGCCGTCCTCGCGCCGACGCTCACACCGAGACTGGTCGCCCGCTGGGGCAACGCCCGGGTGATCGTCGGCGGGTTCGTCCTGGCCGCGACCGCGTACGCGTTGTTCCTGCCCGTCGGCATGGACTGGTCGTACGCGGCGATGTTCCCGACGCTGCTCCTCGCGGGCCTCGCCTTCGCCCTGGCCTACGGGCCGCTGACGATCGCGGCGACGGACGGGGTGGCGGAGTCGGAGCAGGGCCTGGCCGGCGGGCTCCTGACCACGGCGACGCAGTTCGGCTCCGCCATCGGCATCTCGGCGGTGACCGCGGTCTACGGCCTGGCGTCCAGCGGGCCCGGCCCGGAGGCCACGCTCTCTGCGTTCCGCGCGGCGCTGACCGTGCCGGTCGCGCTCGTGGTGCTCGGCACATTGATCTCGCTGGTGAGCGTCCGGGAGGCCCGGCGAGCGGCGCGCAGCGCGTCCCAGGTAAGCAGCGTCAACGCAAGCCACACCAACGCGAACCCGGCCCAGCGCTCCGGCGGCATCTCCTCGTGGAAGTAGAGGATGCCGAGCAGGAACTGGAGGACCGGCGTCGAGTACTGCAGCAGGCCGATGGTGGACAGCGGCACGCGAATGGCGGCCGCGCCGAAGCAGACCAGGGGGAGCGCGGTGACGATGCCGGCCGAGGCGAGCAGCGCCGCGTGCCCCGTGCCCTCGGTCGTGAAGGTGGAGCCGCCCTGCGCGGTCAGCCAGACCAGGAAGCCGAGCGCGGGCAGGAACTGGATCGCGGTCTCGGCGGCCAGCGACTCGATGCCGCCGAGGCCCACCTTCTTCTTCACCAGCCCGTAGGTGGCGAAGGAGAACGCGAGGCAGAGCGAGATCCACGGGGGCCGGCCGTAGCCGATGGTCAGCACGACGACGGCCGCGCAGCCGGTCCCGACCGCCGCCCACTGCGCCGGCCGCAGCCGTTCCTTGAGCAGCAGCACGCCCATCGCGATGGTGACCAGCGGGTTGATGAAGTACCCGAGCGAGGCCTCGACGACGTGCCCGGAGTTCACGGACCAGATGTACAGGCCCCAGTTGACGGTGATGACCGCCGCGGCGACCGTGATCAGCGCCAGTTTGCGGGGCTGGCGCAGCAGCTCACCGGCCCAGGCCCAGCGGCGCAGCACGAGCAGGGCCGCGCCCACGAAGACCAGTGACCACACCATCCGGTGGGCCAGGATCTCGGCCGCGCCGGCCGGCTTCAGCAGGGGCCAGAACAGGGGGACCAGCCCCCACATCCCGTAGGCCGCGAAGCCGTTCAGCAGTCCTATGTGCCGCTCACCCCTCGGCTTGCCGGTCACAGCCCCTCCTTCGCGCCTGGCGTGCGTCCGCGTTCACGACGGTAACGCCGAGTGCCCCCGGATGTCATGCCCGTATCGGCATACGGTCATGACATCCGGGGGTGGGACGGCTCAAGGGCCCGCCGGGGGAGTTCAGCCCTTGAGCGCCGTGGCGATGGCCTCGGAGAGCGGGGTGGTCGGACGGCCGGTCAGACGCGACAGGTCACCGCTGGAGACGACCAGCTCGCCCTTCTCGATGGAGACGTCCACACCGGCGAGGGTGCGGGCGAACGGCTCGGGCAGGCCGGCGCCCGTCAGGATGCCGACGAGGGCGTCGGGGGAGACCGCGCTGTAGGTGATCTCCTTGCCGGTCTGGCGGCTCAGTTCCGCCGCGTACTCGGCGAAGCTCCACGGGGTGTCGCCGCCCAGCTCGTACGTCGTGTTCTCGTGTCCCTCGCCGGTCAGCACGGCGACGGCGGCGGCGGCGTAGTCGGCGCGGGAGGCGGAGGAGAGCTTGCCCTCGCCGGCCGCGGCGACGACCGCGTTGTGCTCCAGCACCGGGGCGAGGTTCTCGGTGTAGTTCTCGTGGTACCAGCCGTTGCGCAGCAGCGCGTAGGGCACTCCGGAGTCCAGCAGGATCTCCTCGGTGCCGCGGTGGTCGTCGGCGAGCGAGGCGGTCAGGGTGCCGGGGGCGCTGGTGTAGGCGAGCAGGGCCACGCCGGCGGCCTTGGCGGCGTCGATGACGACCTTGTGCTGCTGCACACGGCCCTTGTCGAACTCGTTGCCGGAGATCAGCAGCACCTTGTCACCGGCGGAGAAGAGCCCGTCGTACGAGGCGGGGTCGTTGTAGTCGGCGAGGGCGATCTTCACGCCGCGGTCGGCGAAGCCGGAGGCCTTGTCCGCGTTGCGCACGACCGCGGTGATCTGGTCGGCCGGGACCTTCTCCAGCAGCTGCTCCACGACGTGACGGCCGAGGTTTCCGGTGGCTCCGGTGACGACGATGCTCATGGTGAGACTCTCCTTGTGGGGTGCGTTGGCACTAACCCTAGGAGAAGCGCTAACTATTGGAAAGTACCCACTTTGAAGTAAGGTACTGGCATGGCGGTAAGTGACAACGAAGCCCTGTGCCCGTACCGGCTGGTCCTGGAGCACGTGACCAGCCGCTGGGGCGTGCTCGTCCTGATCGAGCTCCTGGACCGGCCGTACCGGTTCAGCGAGCTGCGCCGGACGATCGGCGCATACGGCGGCCGGGGCGTCAGCGAGAAGATGCTCACGCAGACTCTCCAGACCCTGGAGCGGGACGGACTCGTCCACCGCGACGCCAAGCCCGTCATCCCGCCGCGCGTCGACTACTCCCTCACCGCCCTGGGCCGAGAGGCCGCCGAGCAGGTGCGGGCCCTGTCGCAGTGGACGCGTGAGCGCATGGACGACGTGGAGAAGGCGCGGCAGACATACGATGAGGCCCGGGCCGCCTCGTAGCGGTCCCGGGCCTCGGGGTGTGTGTCCGGCAGGTCAGCCCACGACCGTCCAGGTGTCGCCGCCCGCCAGCAGCGCGCCCAGGTCGCCCTTGCCGTGCTGCTCGATCGCGGTGTCGAGCTGGTCGGCCATCTGCGTGTCGTAGACGGGCCGCTCGACGGAGCGCAGGACACCGATCGGGGTGTGGTGCAGGGTGTCCGGATCGGCGAGGCGGGACAGCGCGAACGCCGTGGTCGGGGACGGGGAGTGCGCGTCGTGGACGAGCACCTGGTCCTCGTTCTCAGGCGTCACCGCGACCACCTTCAGATCACCGGTCTGCGGATCCCGGACCACACCCTTGGCCTGGTCGGCGCCGAACCGGATGGGCTTGCCGTGCTCCAGCCGGATCACGGCCTCCTCGGCCTGCTGCTTGTCCTTGAGGGCGTCGAAGGCGCCGTCATTGAAGATGTTGCAGTTCTGGTAGATCTCGATCAGCGCCGTGCCCTGGTGGGCGGAGGCCTGGCGCAGCACCTCCGTCAGGTGCTTGCGGTCCGAGTCCACCGTCCGCGCCACGAAGGACGCCTCCGCGCCGAGCGCCAGCGACACCGGGTTGAACGGCGCGTCCAGCGAACCCATCGGCGTCGACTTGGTGATCTTCCCGACCTCGGAGGTCGGCGAGTACTGGCCCTTGGTCAGACCGTAGATCCGGTTGTTGAACAGCAGGATCTTGAGGTTGACGTTGCGGCGCAGCGCGTGGATCAGGTGGTTGCCGCCGATGGACAGCGCGTCGCCGTCACCGGTGACGACCCACACCGACAGATCCCGGCGGGAGCTCGCCAGACCCGTGGCGATGGCGGGGGCGCGGCCGTGGATGGAGTGCATCCCGTACGTGTTCATGTAGTACGGGAAGCGCGACGAGCAGCCGATGCCCGAGACGAAGACGATGTTCTCCTTCGCCAGCCCCAGCTCCGGCATGAAGCCCTGCACCGCCGCGAGGATGGCGTAGTCGCCGCAGCCGGGGCACCAGCGCACTTCCTGGTCGGACTTGAAGTCCTTCATCGACTGCCTGCCCTCGGCCTTGGGGACGAGGGAAAGCGCCTCGATGGTGCCCGTGCCGTGCGTGGACGTCTCAGCCATCGATGGCCTCCTTCAGAGCCGCGGCGAGCTGCTCCGCCTTGAACGGCATGCCGTTGACCTGGGTGTACGAGTGGGCGTCGACCAGGTACTTCGCCCGGATGAGCGTGGCGAGCTGCCCGAGGTTCATCTCGGGGATCACCACCTTGTCGTAACGCTCCAGCACGGAACCCAGATTCCGCGGGAAGGGGTTGAGATGGCGCAGATGCGCCTGCGCGACGGACTCCCCGGTCCTGCGCAGCCGCCGCACCGCCGCCGTGATCGGCCCGTACGTCGAGCCCCAGCCCAGGACCAGCGTCTTCGCCCCGTGGGGATCGTCCACCTCGACGTCCGGGACGTCGATACCGTCGATCTTCGCCTGCCGGGTGCGCACCATGAAGTCGTGGTTGGCCGGGTCGTAGGAGATGTTGCCCGTGCCGTCCTGCTTCTCGATGCCGCCGATCCGGTGCTCCAGACCCGGTGTGCCCGGGATCGCCCACGGGCGGGCCAGTGTCTGCGGGTCCCGCTTGTACGGCCAGAACACCTCGGAGCCGTCGTCGAGCGTGTGGTTCGGCCCCTGCGCGAACTGCACCCGCAGGTCCGGCAACTCCTCGATGTCGGGGATCCGCCAGGGCTCGGAGCCGTTGGCCAGGTAGCCGTCGGACAGCAGGAACACGGGCGTGCGGTACGTCAGCGCGATCCGCGCCGCCTCCAGTGCGGCGTCGAAGCAGTCCGCCGGGGTGCGCGGCGCGACCACCGGCACCGGCGCCTCGCCGTTGCGCCCGTACATCGCCTGGAGCAGGTCCGCCTGCTCGGTCTTGGTGGGCAGACCCGTCGACGGACCACCGCGCTGGATGTCCACGACCAGCAGCGGCAGCTCCAGCGAGACCGCGAGACCGATCGTCTCCGACTTCAGCGCCACACCCGGACCGCTCGTCGTGGTCACGGCCAGCGAACCACCGAAGGCCGCGCCCAGCGCGGCCCCGATGCCGGCGATCTCGTCCTCCGCCTGGAAGGTCCGCACACCGAAGTTCTTGTGTTTGCTCAGCTCGTGCAGGATGTCCGACGCCGGAGTGATCGGGTACGACCCCAGGTACAGCGGCAGATCCGCCTGCCGGCTCGCCGCGACCAGCCCGTACGACAGGGCGAGGTTGCCGGAGATGTTGCGATAGACACCCGGCGGGAACGCCGTGGCCGCCGGGGCGACCTCGTAGGATACGGCGAAGTCCTCCGTCGTCTCGCCGAAGTTCCAGCCGGCCCGGAACGCCGCGATGTTGGCCGCCGCGATGTCGGGCTTCTTCGCGAACTTCGACTTCAGGAACTTCTCGGTGCCCTCGGTGGGCCGGTGGTACATCCAGCTGAGCAGGCCCAGCGCGAACATGTTCTTGCTGCGCTCGGCCTCCTTGCGGCTGAGGTCGAACTCCTTGAGCGCCTCGACCGTGAGCGTCGTCAGCGGCACGGGGTGCAGGTGGTAGCCGTCCAGCGATCCGTCCTCCAGCGGGGACGTCTCGTAGCCGACCTTCTGCAGCGCCCGCTTGGTGAACTCGTCCGTGTTGACGATCACCTCGGCGCCGCGCGGCAGGTCGCCGATGTTGGCCTTCAGTGCGGCCGGGTTCATCGCCACCAGCACGTTCGGCGCGTCGCCGGGCGTGAGGATGTCGTGGTCGGCGAAGTGCAACTGGAAGGACGACACCCCCGGCAGGGTCCCTGCGGGCGCCCTGATCTCGGCAGGGAAGTTCGGCAGGGTCGACAGGTCGTTGCCGAACGACGCGGTCTCCGAGGTGAAACGGTCACCGGTGAGCTGCATACCGTCACCCGAGTCCCCCGCGAACCTGATGATCACCCGGTCGAGGCGACGCACGTCCTTCGCGCCCGCCGCTTTGCGCTGCTCTCCCACGACTGATTCGTCGGCCTGCTCCGGGCTACTGACCTGGCTGGTCACTGAACTGGACCTCCCTCGAGGACGCTGTCCGGGACAGACCTTCCCGCAGGCCTTCCCTGGATCAACACTACGACCGCAAGGGTCGCCTTCTTGGGGTCATTCGCATCTTGGACACGACTTCGGTATGGCTATGCATCCGCGTTTGTCCGGGTTTCCGGGGTCAGGGATCGTGAACGTCAGGAGTTCAGATACGTCAGCACGGCCAGGACCCTGCGGTGGTCGCCCTCGCTCGGGGACAGCCCCAGCTTCAGGAAGATGTTGCTGACGTGCTTCTCGACCGCCCCGTCGCTGACCACGAGCTGCCGCGCGACCGCAGAGTTCGTCCGCCCCTCGGCCATCAGCCCGAGCACCTCACGCTCCCTCGGGGTGAGCCCCGCCAGCACGTCCTGCTTGCGGCTGCGGCCCAGCAGCTGCGCGACCACCTCCGGGTCGAGCGCCGTACCGCCCTCCGCCACCCGCACCACCGCGTCCACGAACTCGCGTACATCGGCGACCCGGTCCTTCAGCAGGTAGCCGACACCCCGGCTGGACCCCGCGAGCAGCTCCGTGGCGTAGCGCTCCTCCACGTACTGAGACAGCACCAGCACCCCGAGCCCCGGGTGGGCCCTGCGCAGCTGCACCGCGGCACGCACCCCCTCGTCGGTGTGCGTCGGCGGCATACGGACGTCGGCCACGACCACGTCCGGCAGCTCGCCCTGCGCGTCCAGCTCCGTGATGGTCTTGATCAGTGCCTCGCCGTCACCCACACCGGCGACGACGTCGTGCCCGCGGTCGGTCAGCAGCCGGGTCAGGCCCTCCCTGAGCAGCACTGAATCCTCGGCGATGACCACCCGCACCCTGTCCTCCACGATGTCCGGCCCCCACAACCCGATGCCGCCCGTCCGCAGCCCACAACGGCTGCGCGCCCACCCGTACGACGGGTCCAGCATTTCAGGGTCGGGGGATGGTTGGGGGCAGGAGCGGCTTCTTGTCCGACGGAATCGAGAGGGGCCTGCTTTTCTCGTCGGGGTGGTGCCTTCTCGTCCGGGTGGTGGGTGGGCGAAGGCCGGGGGGCCAGGGGGCGGAGCCCCGTGGCGGGGTCACCGGCGCGGAGCCCCGGCATCACACCCCGGCCGGAGGTCACCGCATATGAGCTCCCCGCCACGGCAGCTCCGCCGTCACCCGGGTCGGTCCACCCGTCGGCGAGTCCACCACCAGGATCCCGTCCACCGCGTCGAGCCGGTCCACCAGCCCCGCCAGCCCCGACCCCCCGGACACGTCGGCCCCGCCCACCCCGTTGTCCACGACCTGCAGCATCAGCCGGTCCTCCGTCCGCCACACCTCCACGCCGGCCCAGGTGGCCCGCGCGTGCTTGCTGATGTTCTGCAGCAATTCCGACACCGTGAAGTACGCGATCCCCTCGATCGCCGGCGCCGGCCGCTCCGCCAGGTCGACCTCGACCCGCACCGGCACCGTGCAGCGCGAGGCGACCGCCGACAGGGCCGCGTCCAGACCGCGGTCGGTCAGGACCGCCGGGTGGATGCCGCGCGCCAGGTCCCGCAGCTCCTGCAGCGCCGTCTTCACCTCACCGTGCGCCTCGTCCACCATCCGCGCGGCCGCCCGCGGGTCCTCCTGGAGCTTCTCCTTCGCCAGCCCCAGATCCATGGCCAGCGCCACCAGCCGGGCCTGCGCCCCGTCGTGCAGATCCCGCTCGATACGGCGCAGATCGGCCGCAGCGGTGTCGACCACCACCCCACGGTCCGACTCCAGCTCCACCACCCGCGAGGCCAGCCGCGACGGCCCGAGCAGCCCGTGCACCAGCAGCCGGTCCACCATCGTCAGCGCCCGCACGAGCCATGGAGCGGCGATCGTGAACAGCAGCCCCACCAGCGCGGTCACCGTGATCTCGAAGGGGTTGTCGAGGTAGATCCGGTGCGTGCCGTCGCCGTACAGCTGGAGCCCGTCCGGGCCGGCGTGCATCGGGAGCGCCCAGAACCACAGCGGGTACGTCAGCAGTGCCCAGCCCAGCAACCACACGTGCAGGGCGACGGCGAACGAGAACACCGCCCAGGGCAGTTGCACCACCGCGTACAGCAGGGCCCGCCACGAGACGCCGCTCTTGAGGACGGCCCCCATCCACGCCATCGCGCCCGGCTTGGTCATCCGCAGCGGCTCCGGCTCGCCCACCTCCAGGCCCAGCAGCGTCCGCGCCCGGGTCCGCTCCAGCGCCCCGAAGCCGCGGCACCCGGCGAGCGCCGCCGCCAGCACCGGTATGCCGAGGAACGTGACCAGCAGTCCCGCCCCCAGCGACACCATCGTGACCGCGTAGGTGAACATCAGGATGCCGACCGGCAGGCTGAGCAGCACGTGGGCGAGCTCGCGCCAGGTGCGGCCCTCGACCGGCGCCCGCAGCGCGGTCGGCAACCGGTGCCGCCGTTCGGTGCTTCCGGGGAACCCGGACCCACTGTCGAGCCCGTACCCCTGTCCGTACTCCGTGGCCATCGACGCCGTCCTTCTCCTCGTACCGCAGCCGTGCTCTCGTACCTCCACCCTGCTCCGCCGCAGATCGGCGGACCATGGAGTCCGTCGGCGTCTTGAACGGGGGTTTCCCCTACCCCCGGGCCTCGGACCGGTCCCTACCCCCGGGCCTCGGACCGGTCAGGAGCCCCGGGCCTCGGACCGGTCACGAGCCCCGGGCCTCGGACCGGTCACGCCACGGCAGTTCCGCCGTGACCGTCGTCGGGCCGCCCTCGGGCGACTCCAGCACGAACAGCCCGTCGACGGCCTCCAGCCGCTCCGCCAGGCCCTTCATCCCCGTACCGCCGTCGAGGCTCGCACCCCCACCGCCGTCGTCCCACACCTGGATCAGCAGCCGGGTGTCGGTCCGCCACACTTCCACCGAGGCCGACTTCGCCCTGCTGTGCTTGCTGACGTTCTGCAGCAACTCCGACACGGTGAAGTAGGCGATGCCCTCGATCGCCGCGGCCGGCCGCTCCGGCAGATCGACCGTCACCTTCACCGGGACCGTGCAGCGCGTGGCGACCGAGGACAGGGCCGCGTCCAGGCCGCGGTCGGTCAGGACCGCAGGATGGATGCCTCGCGCCAGGTCCCGCAGCTCCTGCAGCGCCAGCTTCACCTCACCGTGTGCCTCCTCGACCATCACCGCCGCCGCGTCGGGATCCTCCAGCACCTTCTCCTTCGCCAGGCCGAGCCCCATCGCCAGATTGACCAGCCGGGCCTGTGCCCCGTCGTGCAGATCCCGCTCGATGCGCCGCAGGTCGGCCGCGGCCGTGTCCACCACGACCCCCCGGTCCGACTCCAGCTCGGCGATCCGCCGCTCCAGCTCGTCGGAGGGCGACAGCAGCGCCCGCACCATGGCCCGGTCGGCGTTGGTCAGCCCCCGCGCGATGAACGGCAGCACCGGCCACAGCACGAACAGCGAGACCAGCGTGACGCTGAAGGTGAGCACGCCCCAGGGCAGCCGGATGAACTCGTACAGGACCGTGCGCCAGCCCACCGGGTCCTTCAGCTGCAGCCACAGCCGCTGGAAGAAGCCGCCCTCGCCGCGCAGCCGCAGCCGGCTCGGCTCCTCGATCCGCACCCCGAGCAGAGCCCGGGCCCGCGCCCGCTCCAGCCTGCCCAACTGCCGTGCGCCCATGAGTCCGGCCGCGAGCAGCGGGAACCCGACCACCGTGACGGTCATCCCGAAACCGATGGACAGCATCGTCACGACATAGGTGAAACCGAACAGCGCGACCGGAAGGTTGGCCAGCAGGTGCGCGATCTCTTTCCAGGTGTGCCGGTCATAGGCGAGCCGGGCCGGCGGCGGACGGTCGTCCGGCCCGGCGGCCGACCGGGCCACCGTCGTGCCCGGGGACGGGATGCGTTGGGTCATGTGCGTTAGCGTGCCCGGCGGCGGACGGCTGCGCCATGAGGTGGGCCGCCAGGATCGACTGAGGAAAACCCCACCCCCCGTATGCCCGGCGGTGACGGGCTGCTTACCCTGCCCTTATCAGGGCCTAGACTCCCGTGCGTACAGATCGTCGAACGGCGGCATCCCCGTGAGCCGCGGCATCGTCGAAGGATCCAGGTCCGAATTCTGAGGGAGCGAGGGACGGACGTGCCGGAACCGACCGTCGTCACCACGACCGTCGTCGCGGCGGACTACTTCCAGTCCTACTCGGTCGTCGGACTGCTCGCCGTGATCGGCGTGCTGTTCGTCGCCGTCGCCTTCGGGGCAGGCCGCCTGCTGCGGCCCGTGGTCCCCACCCCCGAGAAGCTCCTGACGTACGAGTGCGGCGTCGACCCCGTCGGCGAGGGCTGGGCCCACACCCAGGTCCGCTACTACGTGTACGCCTTCCTCTACGTGATCTTCGCCGTCGACTCGATCTTCCTGTTCCCCTGGGCGACCGTCTTCGCCGCCCCCGGCTACGGCGCGACGACCCTGGCCGAGATGTTCATCTTCCTCGGCTTCCTGGCGGTCGGCCTGCTCTACGCCTACAAGAAGGGCGTCCTGGCATGGACGTGAACCCCTCGGTGTCCGAGCCTGTTCTGCTGCCCGAGCCCAAGCGGCTGGGCGCCCTGGCCCGCCTCGCCCCCGAGCCGATGAAGGTCGTCCTCAACTGGGGCCGCCGCTACTCGCTCTGGGTCTTCAACTTCGGCCTCGCCTGCTGCGCGATCGAGTTCATCGCCGCGTCGATGGCCCGCCACGACTTCATCCGCCTCGGCGTCATCCCGTTCGCCCCGGGCCCCCGCCAGGCCGACCTGATGGTCGTCTCCGGCACGGTCACGGACAAGATGGCCCCGGCCGTGAAGCGCCTCTACGAGCAGATGCCGGAACCGAAGTACGTCATCTCCTTCGGCGCGTGCAGCAACTGCGGCGGCCCCTACTGGGACTCCTACTCGGTCACCAAGGGTGTCGACCAGATCATCCCCGTCGACGTCTACGTCCCCGGCTGCCCGCCCCGCCCCGAGGCGCTGCTCCAGGGCATCCTGAAGCTCCAGGAGAAGATCGCCCGCGAGTCGCTGGGGGAGCGGTACGGCAGCGGTGCGGAGCGTCCTTCGGCGGCGGCGCTGCAGAGCGGACTGGTGCGGCCGCCCGCCCCGGAGACGACCTCGGGGGAGGGGCGATGACCGCCGTCGGCTGGCTGCCCGCGCCCGCCGAGGAGCTCTTCGGCCCGGACACCACGGCCGAGGAGTCCTACGAGGTCCTGGCGGTCGACGTCCCCCCGGCAGCCTGGATCACCGCCCTGGAGACCGCCCGCGACCGCCTCGGCTGCACCTACTTCGACTGGCTGAGCGCCGTCGACGAACCGGGCACGGGCTTCCATGTCACGGCCCACGTCGCCGCACTCTCTCCCGTCCGACGCCTCCTGCTGCGTACGACCGTCCCGCACGAGGCCCCCACCCTGCCCTCGGCGGTCGACGTCTACGCGGGCGCCGCCTGGCACGAACGCGAGACGTACGAGATGTTCGGCATCACCTTCGAAGGCCACCCGGCGCTGGACCACCTGCTCCTGCCCGAGAACTTCGAAGGCCACCCTTTGCGCAAGGACTTCGTCCTGGCCGCCCGCGTCGCCAAGGCCTGGCCCGGCGCGAAGGAGCCGGGCGAGTCGGAACACGGCGGCCCCAAGCGCCGCCAGATGCTCCCACCCGGCGTCCCCGACCCCAACGAATGGGGCCCCCTCAAAGGCCAACTCCCGCCGGCCCCCGCCCGAGGCGCAGGCCGCGCAGCAGGCGAACGCCCGGCCCGAGGCGCCGCACGCCCAGCGGGAGAACGCCCCGTACGACGCACTCGCTCGGTGTCGGAGGGGTCGGCGAGCCAGTCCACCGCGGGTGCGGAAACTCCGGCTGCCGGAGACGAGACTTCGGCTGCCCGGGCGGAGGCTTCGGCTGCCCGGGCCGAGGCTTCGGCTGCCGGTGGGCAGGGTCAGGGCGCTGATGCAGCAGGTGCGGCGGCAACTCCGCGACGGACGCGCACGGCCGCTGAGGGCTCGGCCAGCCCGCCGGCGCCCGACGAGTCGGCTGCCCGGGCTTCCTCGGGACCACGGCGAAGCCGCTCGGCGGCGCAGGGATCGGCGAGTCAGCAGCCCAACCGGCCGACGCCGACGTCCGACCCCGCATCCCCGACGTCCGCCCCCGCATCGTCGACGTCCGCCCCCGCATCGTCGAGCGCCCCGCGCAGCTCGGACGCCCCCTGGCACCACGCCCGTCCCGCCTTCGGCGAACCGGCCCCCGAACCGTCTCCCGAGGCGGCGCAGGCGCCTGCGCCGGAGTCTGCAGGCGGGCCGCAGCCCTCCGAGTCGCCGGACAACCCGGAGACCCGCGACACCCCGGACTCGGCGACCCAGCCGAACCTCTCGGACGACACCGCGAAGCCCACGGGCAACCCGGACAACCCCGAGAACCGTGAAGACCACGGAAATCCCGGGCACCCCAAGAATCCCGGGCACCCCAAGAATCCCGGGGACCCCGCAGGAGGCCCTCAGTGAACGACGTGCTCGACGTCGCTCTGCGACTCCTGGTCGTCTTCGTCGTCTTCCTCACCTTCCCCCTGATCATCGGCCAGACCGAACACAAGGTCATGGCCCATATGCAGGGCCGCCTCGGCCCCATGTACGCCGGCGGCTTCCACGGCTGGGCCCAGCTGATCGCCGACGGCGTGAAGTTCGCGCAGAAGGAAGACGTCGTCCCCGCGGGCGCCGACCGCCGCATCTTCCAACTGGCCCCCGCCGTCGCCCTCCTGCCCTACCTCCTCGTCCTGCTGGCCATCCCCATCGGCCCCGGCGAGGGAGCCGTCGGGCAGGTCATCGACGCGGGCGTCTTCTTCGTCCTGGCCGTCATGGGCGTCGGCGTCCTCGGCTCGCTCATGGCCGGCTGGGCGTCCGCGAACAAGTTCTCCCTCCTCGGCGGCCTGCGCACCGCCGCCCAGCTCCTCGCCTACGAACTGCCGATGCTCCTGACCGCCGCCTCGGTGGCGATGGCGGCCGGCACCGTCTCCCTCCCCGGCATCCTCGACGCCTTCGAGTGGTGGTGGCTGCCCTGGCAGATCATCGGCGCGATCGTGTTCTTCGTGGCCGGTCTCGCCGAACTCCAGCGCCCGCCCTTCGACATGCCCGTCGCCGACTCGGAGATCATCTTCGGCGCCTACACCGAGTACACCGGCCTCCGTTTCGCTCTCTTCCTCCTCGCCGAGTACGCCGGAATCGTCGTCCTGTGCGGCCTGACCACCGTCCTCTTCCTGGGCGGCTGGCACGGCCCCTGGGGCGCCGACGGCCTCGGCTGGGTCTGGACCCTGCTCAAGACCGCCGTCCTCGCCTTCCTCGTGATCTGGCTGCGCGTCACCTACCCGCGCCTGCGCGAGGACCAGCTCCAGAAGCTCGCCTGGACCCTCCTCGTCCCTCTCTCCCTCGCCCAGATCGCCCTCACCGGCATCGTCAAGGTGGTGATCCAGTAACCATGGCTGCGTCTCTCCCGCCCTCCCGGCCCCGCATCCCCGGAAGTGGCCTCGCCAAGGGCCTGGCCGTCACCCTCCGCACGATGACGAAGAAGTCCGTCACCGCGCAGTACCCCGACGCCCAGCCCGACCTCCCGCCCCGCACCCGCGGTGTGATCGGCCTGTTCGAGGAGAACTGCACGGTCTGCATGCTCTGCGCCCGCGAGTGCCCGGACTGGTGCATCTACATCGACTCCCACAAGGAGACGGTCCCTCCGGCGGCCCCGGGCGGCCGCGAGCGCAGCCGCAATGTTCTCGACCGCTTCGCCATCGACTTCTCCCTGTGCATGTACTGCGGTATCTGCATCGAGGTCTGCCCTTTCGACGCCCTGTTCTGGTCCCCTGAGTTCGAGTACGCCGAGACCGACATCCGCGACCTCACCCACGAGCGCGACAAGCTCCGCGAGTGGATGTGGACCGTCCCGGCCCCGCCGGCCCTCGACCCCGGCGCGGAGGAACCGAAGGAACTCGCCGCCGCCCGCAAGGCCGCCGACAAGCTGGCCGCCCAGCAGGCCCCGCCGGCCGCCGAACCCCACGCCGACGAGCAGGCCCGCGCCGCCGAACGGCCCACCCGGCCCCAGGGCGACTCCCAGCAGCAGACCGACCAGCCGAAGCCGGGGCAGGAGGGCTCAGAATGACCCTCGCCGCGACCGCCGCCCTCCTCGCGACCGGCCCGACCACCGGGGCCGCCGCGCAAACCCACGGTTTCCTCTCCCCGACCGGCGTCGAGATCGCCTTCCTCCTCGTCGGCCTGGTGACCTTCGGCGCCGCCCTCGTCACCGTCACCACCAGGCAGCTGGTGCACGCCGCCCTGTGGCTGGTGGTCACCCTCGGCGGCCTCGCCGTCGAGTACCTCCTGCTCACCGCCGAGTTCATCGCCTGGGTGCAGGTCCTCATCTATGTCGGTTCCGTCGTCGTCCTCCTCCTGTTCGGTCTGATGCTCACCAGAGCCCCCATCGGCCGCTCCCCGGACGCCGATTCCGGCAACCGCTGGGCCGCCCTCGCCGTGGCCGTCGCCGCTGCCGCCGCCCTGGTCTGGGTCGTCGTCGACGCCTTCCGCACGACCTGGATCGACCTGGACGGCCCCGCCGCCGGCTCCACCGAGGCCACCGGCGCGAGTCTCTTCCAGAACTGGGTGCTCCCCTTCGAGGCCCTCTCCGTCCTCCTCCTCGCCGCCCTGGTCGGCGCCATCGTCCTGTCCCGCAAGGCGAAGGCGGAGTCGAGCTCTCCCCCCGTGAACGCCCCGGGCGTCACGAAGAGTTCCCGGACTGTCACGCAGGGTTCGGGAAGTTCCGAGCAGGAAGGTGCCCGCTGATGCACCTCGCCTACCCCGCCGTGCTCTCCGCCCTGCTCTTCTGCACGGGCCTGTACGGCGTCCTCGCCCGCCGCAACGCGATCCTGGTCCTGATGTCGGTCGAGCTCATGCTCAACGCCGTCAACCTCAACCTGGTCGCTTTCGACGTCTGGCTCAGCAAGGCCGCCAGGGAGACCCTGCACTCCGGTCAGGCACTGACCTTGTTCACCATCGCCATCGCCGCCGCCGAGATCGGCATCGGGCTGGCCATCGTCCTCGCCGTCCACCGCAATCGCGGCACCTCGGACATCGACAAGCTCCGCGACACCTCCGAACGGCACGACCCCGACGACCCCGACCACGACGCCCGCCCGGCCGAGCAGTCCGACGAGGCCCAGAAGGCTGAGGCCACCGCGTGACCACGACCACCCTCGCCGCCCTCGTCCCTCTCCTTCCGTTCCTCGGTGCCGCCGCCGGCCTGCTGGTGGGCCGCACGGCACCCGGCTTCGCCCGTCCCCTCGCCGTCCTGCCGACGCTCACCTCCCTGGTGCTCGCCGCGCTGGTCGCCGTACGCCAGGGCGGCGGAGCGGCCGTCGACTCGGCCACGGAACTCACCCCCACCGGCTCGGTCCCCATCGAGCTCGCCCTGCACATCGACGGCTTCGCCGCCCTCGTCGCCGTCCTGGTCGGCCTGGTCGCCTCCTGCGTGCAGATCTACTCGACGGGCTATCTGCGCTCCGACCCGCGATACCCCTCCTACGCCGCTCTCGTCTCGCTGTTCACCTCCGCGATGTTCCTGGTCGTCTACTCCGGCGACCTGATCGTGCTGCTGGTCGGCTGGGAGGTCATGGGCATCTGCTCCTACTTCCTCGTCGGCCACTACTGGGAGACCCCGGAGGCCCGCGCCGCCTCCCTCAAGGCCTTCCTGGTCACCAAGCTCGGCGACGTCCCCTTCCTCATCGGCCTGTTCGCCCTGGCCACCGACGCCGGCTCGTTCCGCATCACCCGCATCCTCGGTACCGTCGCGAGCGGCGGGCTCGACCACCCGACGCTGATCGCCCTGCTTCTCCTCGCGGGCGTGGCGGGCAAGTCGGCGCAGTTCCCGCTGCACACCTGGCTCCCCGACGCGATGGCGGGCCCGACCCCCGTCTCCGCCCTGATCCACGCCGCGACGATGGTCGCCGCCGGTGTCTACTTCATCGCCCGTCTCCTCCCGGTCTTCGAGGCCTCCCAGGCCGCGATGGTCGTCCTCGCCGTCATGGCCGCCGTCACGATGACCGGCTCGGCCCTCGCCGCACTCGCCCAGGACGACATCAAGCGTGTCCTCGCCTACTCGACGATCGGCCAGCTCGGCTACATGACCGGCGCCCTCGCCGTCGGCGACCGCGGTGCCGCCGTCTTCCACCTCCTGTCCCACGGGGCCTTCAAGGCGCTGCTGTTCCTCGCGGCCGGCGTGATCATCCACGCCGCCGGCACCAACTCGCTCGCCGCCATGTCCCGCATGCGGAACCTGCGCGACCGCATCCCCGACGCCTACTGGACCTTGACGGTGGCGCTGCTCGCGCTCGCCGCGATCCCGCCCTTCAGCGGCTTCTTCTCCAAGGAGGCCGTGCTCGGCGTCGCCGAGCACGTCGTCACCGGGCACACCGAGCACGCCCCCGCCGCCGCGGGCTGGCTCGTCCTCGTCGCCGGTCTGCTCACGGCCGTGCTCACCGCCGCCTACGCGATGCGCCTGTGGCTGCTCGCCTTCCGCGGCCGGGGCACCGAAGCCCCCGATCACGGCAGGCAGCCCCTGACGATGACCGTCGTGCTCTGGGTCCTCGCCGTGCCGTCCCTGGCCCTCGGCGGGTTCGCGTTCCGCCTGCTTCCCGACTGGTTCGACGGCCGCGACCTCGGCCCGACCCTGACCACCTCCGTGCTCGGCACGGGCATGGCGCTCGTCGGCGGCATCGTCACCTACGCCGCCTGGCGGCACACCACCGCCCTCGCGGCCCGTGTCCCGCTGGGCGCCGTCGCGGCCCATCCCGAGGGCGACGCCGCCCAGGTCGAGGCCGAAGCCATCGCCACCCACGAGCCGGCCTACGGCGACATCGCCTACGCCCCGGACCCCGCCGACCCGGGACGGCTGCTGCTGGGACCGCTGCACCGCCACGCGGCCGCCGGATTCCACCTGGACGCCGTGTACACGGCCCTCTTCGTCCGCCCGGTCCAGGCCGGGGCGAGCCTCGTCAGGTTCCTCGACCGCGAGGTCGTCGAGACCTATGTCCGCGGTGCGGGTGCGCTGCCCCGCTGGCTCGGCGCCGCCGTACGGCGTGCCCAGACCGGCAACGTCCAGACCTATGTGAGCGCGCTGCTCGCCGGCACCGTCGTCCTCGCGGTCGCCGCCGTCCTCGTCGCCACGGGAGCGTGAGCAGGCGTGATCGATATCAACGAGTCCGTGATGCAGTTCCTTCTGGCGTTCGTCGTCGTCGGCCCGCTCCTGGGCGCCGTCGCGGCTCTCCTGCCCGCCCCGCCCGGACTGAAGGGAAAGTCACCCGAGCAGGCGGTGCTCCGGCACGGCGTCACCGTCACCGGCGCGATCCTCATCGCGGCGATCGTCCTCGCGCTCGGCTTCGACCACGACCAGCCGTCGAAGATGCAGGCCGGCACGGACATCAGCTGGATCCCCGCACTCGACGTACGCATCCACCTCGGCATCGACGGCATCTCCCTCCCCCTTCTGGTCCTGACCGCGCTGCTGACCTTCCTCTGCGCGCTCTACTCGTACTTCAAGATGCCCGAAGGCCCGACCCCGAAGGCCTTCGTCGCCCTGCTGCTCGTCCTCGAAGCCGGCACACTCGCGACCTTCGCCGTCCTCGACCTGGTGCTGTTCTTCCTCGCCTTCGAGATGGTCCTCATCCCGATGTACTTCCTCATCGCCCGCTGGGGCGGCGAGGGACGAAGCCAGGCGGCCTGGCGCTTCATCCTCTACACCCTGCTCGGCTCCGTGGTCATGCTGCTCGGCCTGCTCCTGATCGGGATCAAGGCGGGCACGTTCGACATGGTGGCACTCGCCACTGACAACGGCCGGTCGCTGAGCACATCCGTGCAGCTCATCGCCGTTCTGGCGATCGGGATCGGGCTCGCGGTGAAGACGCCGATGTGGCCGCTGCACAGCTGGCTGCCGGACGCCCACACCGCCGCGCCCACCGTCGGCTCGGTCCTCCTCGCCGGCGTGCTGCTGAAGATGGGTACGTACGGATTCGTCCGGATCCTGCTTCCCATCGCGCCCGACGGGTTCCGCACCTTCGCGCCCTACCTCGCCGCCCTGGCCGTCGTCGGCATCATCTACGGATCCCTGGCCTGCCTGGCCCTAGCCAAGCAGGGCGCGAAGGGCGACCTCAAGCGCCTCATCGCCTACTCCTCCGTCGGCCACATGGGCTTCGTCCTGCTCGGCATCGCCACGATGACCCCGACCGGCGTGAACGGCGCCCTGTTCGCCAACATCGCCCACGGCCTCATCACCGGCCTGCTCTTCTTCCTGGTCGGCGCGCTGAAGGACCGCACCGGCACCACCGACCTCGACACCCTCGCCAAGGAGACCGGGGCCGCCCTCTACGGCAAGGCCCCGCGCCTCGGCGGCCTGCTCGCCTTCGCCGCCGTCGCCTCGCTCGGCCTGCCCGGCCTGGCCGGGTTCTGGGGCGAGATGCTGGCCCTGTTCGGCGCGTTCCGGCCCGCCGCCGGCCTCAGCCGCCCGGCCTTCCTCACCTTCATGGCGATCGGCGCGTTCGGCACGCTGCTGACAGCCGCGTACCTGCTGATCGTCGTCCGCCGCGTCTGCATGGGCGCCCTGCCCCAGGACGCCCCGACGCTCCCCGACGTCCGTTCCTACGAGTTCGCAGCGTGGACCCCGCTCGTGGCCCTCACCGTCGTCGCGGGTCTGTGGCCCAGGGCCCTCCTCGGCCTGAGCGACCCGGCCGTCCAGCAGCTCCTCGCAGGAGGCACTCGATGAGCTCCCCGGCCCAGAACCTGGCGGCGTCGCTGGTCCAGTCCGTCGACTGGCTCGCGATCGCCCCGCCCACCATCGCGGCGATCGTCGGACTCGTCGTCCTGGTGGCCGACCTGTTCGTCGCCGAACAGCGCAAGGCCCTGCTCGGCTGGACATCCGTGGCGGGACTGGCCGCCGCCACGCTGATGCTGCTGCCCCTCCTCGACGGCGACCGCAGCACCTTCTGCCTGACCGGCGACGCCACCGCGTGCAGCTACACGGCCGACCGCTTCACCCTGGTCATCCAGTTCCTGGTCCTCGGCGGCGCCCTCCTGGCAGCCCTCCTGTCGGTCACCGCCCTGAAGGATGCCCGCAAGGACCTCCCCGAAGGCGAGTACTGGTTCCTGCTGCTGTCCTCCGCGGCCGGCGCCGCCCTCCTGCCCGCCTCCCGTGACCTCGCGACCCTGATCGTCGCCCTGGAGGTCGCCTCCCTGCCCGCGTTCGCGCTGGTCGGCCTCAGGTACGGCGACCGGAAGTCCTCCGAGGCGGCCCTGAAGTTCTTCCTGTCCTCGGTCACCGCGACCGCGGTCAGCCTGATGGGCATCAGCTTCGTCTACGCCACCACGGGCACCCTCTACCTCACCCAGGTCGCCGACCGCATCGGACACGTCGACGGGCAGTTCCACACCCTCGCCCAGACCGGCGTCGTCCTCACCCTCGTCGGCTTCGCCTTCAAGACGGCCGCCGTGCCGTTCCACTTCTGGGTGCCCGACACCTACGTGGGGGCACCCCTGCCGATCGCGGCCTATCTGTCGGTCATCGGCAAGGCGGTCGGCTTCAGCGGTCTCATCCTCGTCACGGTCGTGGCCCTCCCGTCGTACGCCGACGTCTGGGGCCCCGCCCTGGCAGCCCTGGCCGCGCTCACCATGACCGTGGGCAACGCCGGAGCACTGCGCCAGCAGGCCACGCGCGCGTACAGCGCGGTACGCCTGCTCGCCTGGTCCTCCGTCGGCCAGGCCGGCTACCTCCTGGTGCCGATCGCCGCCGCCGCGTACTCCGGGGACGCCGAGAAGTCGATCGGCTCCACCGTCGCCTACGCCCTGATGTACGGCGCCGTGAACCTCGGCGCCTTCGCGGTGGCCGCGCTCGTAGGCCGCACGAAGGTCCTCAACCGAGTCTCCGACTACCGCGGCCTGTACGCCTCCAGCCCGCTGTCCGCGCTGTTCCTGGCGTTCTTCCTGCTCTGCCTCGCCGGACTGCCGCCGGGCATCATCGGGCTCTTCGCCAAGGTCACCGTCTTCTCGGCGGCCGTCGACGCCGGTCTCGGCTGGCTGGCCGTGGTCATGGCCGTCAACGTCGTCATCGCGCTGTTCTACTACCTCCAGTGGACGGCCCTGCTGTTCCGCGCCCCCGAGGGCGAACCCGACAAGCACCGTGTCCCCGGACCGGTCACCGCCGCGATCGCCCTGACCGGAGTCCTCGGCATCGCCCTGTCCGGTGCACCGCAGCTGATCCTGCGCTTCACCGACACCGGCCTCTTCTGAACCCCGTTCCGGACACAGCGGCCCCACCGGCAGGACGCTTACACCGCGCGCGTGCGGGGCACTCGCCCCCACGCGCGCGTGCCGCTTCCGGCGCCGTCACCCGGACGGTCCACCCCCACCGCCGCACGCACCAGGGAACTTGAGCCTCCCGCCTGGCGTTGACCAGTACGGGAGGGTCCACTGGACGTGAGAACACGGCACCAGTGGCACCGCAGATTCAGCAAGCGAGGTTCCCCCTGCCGCACGACTTGGAGGGCGTACCGTGCACCGCCGGCACAACGGGCTCAGGACAGCGATACTCCTGGGAGGACTGTCCGCACTCATCATCGTCATCGGCAGCTTCTTCGGCCGCATGGGGCTCGTCATCGCCGTCCTGGTAGCACTGGCCACCAACGCGTACGCGTACTGGAACAGCGACAAACTGGCACTGCGCGCGATGCGCGCCCGCCCGGTGAGCGAGTTCGAGGCCCCGGCGCTCTACCGCATGGTCCGTGAGCTCTCCACCCAGGCCCGCCAGCCCATGCCGCGCCTGTACATCTCCCCGACGGAGGCACCCAACGCCTTCGCCACGGGCCGCAATCCACGCAACGCCGCGGTGTGCTGCACCGATGGCATCCTGCGTCTGCTGGACGAGCGCGAGCTGCGCGGTGTCATCGGCCACGAGCTCAGCCACGTCTACAACCGCGACATCCTCATCTCGTCGGTCGCCGGCGCCCTCGCCTCCGTCATCATGTTCCTGGTCAACTTCGCCTGGCTGATCCCCATCGGCCGCTCGGACGACGACGACGGCCCCGGTCTGCTCGGCATGCTGCTGATCATGCTTCTGGGCCCCCTCGCCGCCTCGCTCATCCAACTGGCCATCAGCCGCTCGCGGGAATACCAGGCGGACGCCTCCGGCGCCCAGCTCACCGGCGACCCACTCGCCCTGGCCAGCGCCCTGCGCAAGCTCGAACTCGGCACGAAGCAACTCCCGCTGCCGCCCGAGCCGCGCATCGAGACCGCCAGTCACATGATGATCGCGAACCCGTTCCGGCCCGGTCAGGGCCTTTCGAAGATGTTCTCCACGCACCCGCCGATGGCGGAACGAATCGCCCGGCTCGAGAAGATGGCAGGTGGGAACCAGTGAGGACCATACTCAACGTCATATGGCTCGTCCTGAGCGGCTTCTGGCTGTTCCTCGCCTACATGCTCGCGGGCCTGCTGCTCTGCATCACCGTCATCGGCATCCCGTTCGGCATCGCGGCCTTCCGCATCGGCGTCTACGCCCTGTGGCCCTTCGGGTACACGACGATCGAGCGCCGTGACGCGGGCGCGCCGTCCTGTGTGGGCAACGTGCTGTGGCTGGTGCTCGCGGGCTGGTGGCTCGCCTTGGGCCACATCGCCACCGGCATCGCCCTGTGCGTCACGATCATCGGCATCCCGCTGGGCATCGCCAACTTCAAACTCATCCCGGTCTCCTTGCTCCCGCTGGGCCGAGACATCGTGCGGACGAACGAGCCGTTCGCAGTGCGCTGACGGACAGGCGCCGACCCTCCGTTGTCCACAGGCCGGGGGTTGTCCACAGGCCCGCCCGACTGTCAGCGGCGGCCTGCATGATGAACCCATGACCGCGATCGAGCAGTTGCCGACCCGAGTGACGACCGAGACGCACAACACCCGCTGGGCGGGCGGCACTCCGTGCCCCGAGCCGTCCGCCCCGATGAGAGGTGCCGCTGGACCCCGCGGCGGCAGCCCGTGAATAACCCGAGCTGAGAGCCCGTGCAACGCCCGAGCCGAGAGCCCGTGCAACGCCCGAGCTGAGAGCCCGTGCAACGCCCGAGCCGAGAGGCACCTGAAAGCCCGGGCCGTCGTGGAAGCCGGTCCTACCGTGCCCCTGCCCCGGCCCCTGCCTGCCTCCAGCGCCGCACGGCGTACGCAACCACCCCCACGACCAGCACCCCCGCGCCCACGACCACCGACACCCGGGGCAGCGAGAAGGCCAGCACCACACACCCGGCCAGCCCCACCGCCGGCACCACCCTCGCCGAAGGTGCCGAAGAAAGGGTCCAGGCCGACGCGTTGGCCACGGCGTAGTACGCCAGCACACCGAAGGAGGAGAACCCGATCGCGCCCCGGACGTCCACCGCGGCGGCCAGGACCGCGACCACCGCACCCACCGCCAGCTCCGCGCGGTGCGGCACCTGGAACCGCGGATGTACGGAGGCCAGCGCTCTCGGCAGATGCCGGTCCCGTGCCATCGCAAGTGTCGTCCGCGACACCCCCAGGATCAGCGCCAGCAGCGACCCCAGCGCGGCCACGGCTGCACCGACCCGCACCACCGGCACGAGCCAGGGTGCCCCGGCCGCCCGTACCGCATCGGCCAGCGGCGCCGTCGTGGCCCCGAGAGCACCCGACCCCAGTACCGAAAGGACAGCCACCGCGACACACAGGTAGACCAACAGGGCGATGCCCAGCGCCAGCGGGATCGCGCGCGGAATGGTGCGCGCCGGATCCCGCACCTCCTCGCCGAGGGTCGCGATCCGGGCGTACCCCGCGAAGGCGAAGAACAACAGACCGGCCGCCTGCAGCACCCCGTCCGCCCCACCCGAGGCCCCGATGTCCAGCCGCCCGGCGTCGGCCTCACCGGATGCCAGGCACACGACCACCACACAGGAGAGGACAGACAAGACGAGCGCCACGATCACCCGCGTGAGCCAGGCGGATTTCTGGACACCGCCGTAGTTCACCGCGGTCAGTGCCACCACGGCCCCGACCGCGACAGCGTGCGCCTGCTCCGGCCAGACGTACGTGCCCACGGTGAGGGCCATCGCCGCACAGGAGGCCGTCTTTCCGACCACGAAGGACCAGCCCGCGAGATAACCCCAGAACTCCCCGAGCCGCTCCCGCCCGTACACATAGGTACCGCCCGAGGCCGGATACAGGGCGGCGAGGCGAGCCGACGACATGGCGTTGCAGTACGCGACCACAGCGGCCACGGCCAGCCCGAGGAGCAGCCCGGAGCCGGCGGCGTGCGCGGCCGGCGCGAGGGCGGCGAAGATCCCGGCTCCCACCATCGAGCCGAGTCCGATGACGACGGCGTCGCCCACGCCGAGGGTGCGGCGCAGTCCAGGGTCGGAGGCTGTCATGCGTCGCACCTTACTGATCAGTGCAACCGACGGGCGGGGCCGTGGCGTCCTCCCCACCAACACGGCGTGAACGTGCGGGGCGAGGAGGCCGCGCGCGGGACACCCGACGTACGACGCACAGGCCCCTGCCTGCCGAAAGCGGGATCACACGGCCGGGACAGTGCGGGCACAGCGTGAAAGGGCAGGTTCACGGCATGACCATCATCAGCTGGATCATCCTGGGACTGTTGGCCGGAGCCATCGCGAAGTTCCTGCTGCCGGGGCGCGACCCGGGCGGTCTCATCGGCACCACCCTGATCGGCATCGCGGGCGCGTTCATCGGTGGCTGGATCTCGGCCCGCTGGATGGACCACCCGATCAGCAAGGGCTTCTACGACGGTGCGACCTGGGCTGCGGCGATCGGCGGATCGCTCGTCCTCCTGATCGCCTACCGCCTCCTGTTCGGCAACTCGCGCGACTGACGGGCCTGCCGACGGCAGCCGGCCGACAAGATGGGTGGGCACCGGAGGTGCCCACCCATCGGGTGTCCGTGCGAGCGCGGGGCCGGAGGGCCGGACCTACCGGTAGTTCACGAACTGCAGGGCGAAGTCGAAGTCCTTGCCCTTCAACAGGGCGATGACGGCCTGCAGGTCGTCACGGTTCTTGGAGCTGACCCGCAGCTCCTCGCCCTGCACCTGCGCCTTCACGCCCTTGGGGCCCTCGTCGCGGATGGTCTTCGCCACCTTCTTCGCGTTCTCCTGGGAGATGCCCTCCTTGATCGACGAGAAGATCTTGTACTCCTTGCCGGAGAGCTGAGGCTCGCCCGCCTCCAGAGCCTTCAGCGAGATGCCCCGCTTGATCAGCTTGGACTGGAAGACGTCGAGGATGGCCTTCACCCGGTCTTCGGAGTTCGCCTCCATGAGGATCTGCTCCCCGGACCACGAGATCGAGGCACCCACGCCCTTGAAGTCGTAGCGCTGCGAGATCTCCTTGGCGGCCTGGTTGAGTGCGTTGTCGACCTCCTGCCGCTCGACCTTCGAGACGATGTCGAAACTGGAGTCGGCCATGTCCTGTGGCTCCTTGTATCGGGGTGCGTATCGTGCGTACCGGCGTGTGGGGGCGGTCGCAGGGCCCGTTCAGGTCCCGGGCCGCATCCGGACAAGCCTAGCCACCCCCGGCCCTCCGAGCGCCGATCAATCGGGTGGCGAAGCACCCCTCGGCATCAGGTATTGTTTACGTCGTTGCCACGGAGCGCCGCGAAAGAGCGGCTCGACAGGCAGCAACCCCGGCGGTGTGCCCGAGCGGCCAAAGGGAGCAGACTGTAAATCTGCCGGCTCAGCCTTCCCAGGTTCGAATCCTGGCGCCGCCACACTGGGGAAGACCCCCTCTGATCAGGTTAGGTCCTGGTCAGAGGGGGTTTCTCGTTGGCTCCTCCTGTTCGCTTCGGTGTGGACGGGGCGTGGACGGGGCGTGGACGTGTCTCACCTCGTACCGCCCGTATCCCAGGGTTGATCAGTGCGTGTCCCCCAGGCGTCCCCCGGGGGTGAGCATCATCACGCTGGCTCGTTCCACTCCCGCAGGGCTGCGTCGTTCCGGTCGTTCGCACGCTCCCGCGTCTGGTCGAGCACCTTGGCGTACACCTTGTGCAGCACCGCGATGCTGTGGCCAGCGCGCCGGGCGCACTCCATCGCGTCCACCCCGGAACTGAGCCAGCCAATGTCGGTGACCAGGTCGGTCGCGACGGCGGCGGTGATCTCCTCGGCGGTGAGCGTGGCCCACAGCGGGAACCCGTGCCGACCGCGCAGGTTCGGCCGGGTCGACCGCAGCAGCAGACCAGCCGCCACGACCAGCAGCACCATCCCAAGCCCGCCCTCGATGTAGGCGGGGAGCGTCAGGGGCAGGTCGCGGGCGACCGTCCAGACGCCGGCCAGGACTGCGCCGACGAACGCCAGCAGCAGACCGGTCTTGGTGTCGGTCCGCGTGATTTCCGCCTTCACCTCAGCGTGCGCGGCCGTCAGGCTCCGTGTGGTGGTGCTCATGCCGCACCCCCGGGCAGGGCAGCGCCGGTGCGGTTGGCCAGCGCGATGCACGCGGCCAGCGCCCGGCGGCGGGCCCGGCGAAGGCGCCGATTGTCCAGCTCGGTGGGGATGCGGTCCAGGGTGATGATCTGCGCGTCCAACAGGTCGACGTCCGCCAGGATGACGGGCATCTCCTGCTCGATCGCGTCCAGCTCAGCGGCCGTCGGCTCCATGAAGTCGGCGACGCGACCTGGCGGACAGGTTCGCGGAGCAGATCAAGAGCGGTCAGTTGCCGCCGGGCGCCCAGTTGCCCCAGATCAGAGAGCTAGTGGAGGCGGGGGAAGGCTCAAAGGAGACCGTTCACAAGGCCTTTAAGGCATTGGAGGCTGAAGGCCTTGTGACGTCGACGCGTGGACGTGGCACCGTCGTGCGTCCTCGCACTGCACTCAAGCGGCTGGGTATCGCCCGGTACGACAAGGCGAAATGGCGCGACGGTGACGAAGTCGCGTTCATCGCTGACCGCGTCGCGTCGGGACGCGCATACAAGCGCAACGAGCAGACGCAGACCGTGAGCCGTGTCGAGGCAGACAACCTCGTAGCCGAGGGGCTGGGTGTCCCAGTCGGCTCCGAGGTGTACGCACGCGCCCGACTCGTGAAGGAAGGAGTGCAGCCAACTCACACCCTCACCAGCTATTACAGGCCGGAGCACGTCGAGGGCACGCGCATCGTCGACCCGACGCCAGGGCCTGCCGGCCGTGGCGGCGGGTACCGAGTCCTCTACGACGCCGAATACGAGATCGACCACATGAGGGAGGCCCTGTTCGCTCGCGTCCCGACAACGGACGAAGTGCAGCTCCTATAGCTCCCCGCCGACGAGCCCGTGGTCGAGCTGCACCGGACCACGTACACCGCAGATCGCACGGTGGTTGAGTTCGCGGTGGGCATTCACGCCGCTTCTCGCTTCGCGTGGGAGTACGACTTCAACGTTCCCGACTCGGCACAGGACCAAGAAGGGGCAGGAATGATCTCGGCACAGACATGGGCGGATGCTCGACTCCTGTGGGACTACCACTCCATGCACCATGCCCCACGGCCGTGTTCGGTGGCGGTGGGGCTGGGCAGTCACGACCTCGGGGTGGCCGACGTGACAGCGGAGCTGTACCACCAGGGCATGGCGCCGGTCATCGTCTTCACGGGGGCCACCAGCCCGACGACCCGGGCGCGCATGCCGCGCGGTGAAGCTGTCCACTACCGCGAGCGGGCGTTGCAGCTAGGAGTGCCCGAGTCCGCGGTACTCCTGGAACCGCGTGCCACGAACACCGGCGAGAACATCGACTTCACGAAAGCGGTGCTGGCAGAGGCCGACATCGAGGTCTCGTCTGTCCTACTCGTGAGCAAGCCGTACGAAGAGCGACGCTCGTACTCCATGATGCGGAAGCTCTGGCCCGAGGTCGAAGTGGTGTGCGCGTCTACGCCGATGGGCTTGAAGGAGTACGCCGCTTCCATCGGAGACGCTCGCATGGTGATCGACATGGTCGTAGGCGCCCTGCAACGGGTGCTGGTTTTCCCAAGGGTGGGCCTGGCCATCGAGCAGGACGTGCCAGACACCGTTGTAGCCGCCTTTGAGCGGCTGTGCGTCGAAGGCTTCACGAGCCGACTCATGCCGGCCGACGTTGCTGCCCGCCCCGGCAAGTGAGGCCAGGACAGACATCAGTTCACCCTGATTTTCCTGTCTCCCCGGATGCCCCCGCGCGGGCATCCGGGGAGAAACCTTCTGCGGCTGGGCCGGTCGGCCCCGCGGTACTTGACAACACTGCGTCGCCTGTCAGTTCATGGTTTCCAGAGACCGACGGCAACTAGGGATGCACCTGTAGCCGCAAGGGCATACAGAGCGGTTAGCAGATGGGGTGCCCAGATTTCACGCGATGTGGAAGAGCGGTATACCTTGGGGTTCTGGCCCCGCTCTAGAGCCTCCCACTCGGAATAGAAGATTGCGGCAGGCAGAAAGCGTTCAAGGCGATTAATTACCGCAAATTTTCCTGTATTAAGTTGCCCAAATGAAACGATGAGACTCTTCCAGGCGTGGGCGAGGATAAGTCCTGTCAGTGCGATCACGAGGACACCAACAGATTTGAGTACTTGGCTTCCTCCTGCCTTGATGAAGAAGCCGAGCCCTGTCAGGATCACGCCATTCGCCGTGATGAAGAAAGTATTCACGCCCTGACGGCGGCCTACAAGTCCTTCTGAGCTCTGTACCATAAGTTTGTATAGCTCAAAAATTCGCTCCTTATCCTCTTCCGTCACTGGAGGGCCGTACGGAACCAGTGCCTGGGTGACCCGATCCTGGCCCGGCAACTGCTCGGCCACCTTCCGAATAGCCACCACGAAAGCCGCGTCCTGCTGTTGCACCGATGATGGAAGTTGGTCGTACGGAAGAAGATGGGCGTGGGAGGGGTCATGCTTCATCTGCCAGGCACTCCAGACGTCATGTACGTCTGAAGCGGTTACGTCCACGCCCTTGGCGAGAACGAGTGCCGCATACATGTTGAGCAAGTCATCCACGTTGACGTGAGGTAAGACGGAGCCTGGAATCTCAGCCCGAATGTCAGCGGCCACCTGCTCAAGGTAGTTCATTCATCACACCCATGTTGAGAGCCATGAAGAGATTTGAGTGAAGTCCCATCGGATCACGCTCTCAGGGGGGAGGCCGTTCGGAATCGGGTGTGTTTCTCCATCATTCACCTGAATTCCGAAGAGTTGATGGCCTTGCTCAAGGGTTTCCTTGATCTCCCATTCCACCGGCTCCGACTGGTGTGTAGTTGCCCCGATCAGAACGATGGTTCCCCTCGTCTCGGAAATCCTGCGCTTGCACTGCTTTTTCCATGACGAGTCGGAAGGGTCTTGAATCGAGTAGTCGATGAACTCCACTTGGTTTTGCGTGTTTCGCGCACGTTCCTTCAGGAAGTCCCGGGCCCAGCGATCTTCCATGCGGAAACTGATAAAGGCCCTCGGGCGTTCCATGTCCATACCTCGCCTCTCTTAATGGCGGGTATTCTAACACTGTGTGTTCACAGAACGGACAGCTACGGTAAAAAGCCAAAGCTAAACAGGGCGCAGGGTAGCCATGTTGTCCCTTTCTGCTCCATCTGGACCCTGCCACCTGACGGTGCAGTTGAATTGGCTAGGGCTGCCCATGGTTAGTGCGAGTGGGAACCGAATCTCCGAGTCGGGGGCGATCACATCGATCGCTTGGTCGTCGTCGCGTAGGACCATGTCATCGTCCGGCTCGATGGAAAAAGTCACATTCCTTGCTGGAGTGCGCCCCTTGTTTGTGAGTACGATGAAGTGAGACCTGCGAGTGCGGACCCTTCCTTTTGAGTCTGTTTCTACCCTTTCCCTGAAGTCCACACTCGGCCATACTCCGGGGTCTTCCTCTGGTGTATGGGTTCTTGCGCCGGAAGCCCTCGCCATAAACAGCGTTGCCTGCCTGCTCAAAAGATTATCGATCCTGCTCGCCAGTTCGGCCTCGTCAGCATAGGTCATCACCAAGGCGTTCGGTTCCAGGCTTCTGAGGTAGTCACGCAAGGCAATTTGCTGATCAAGGTCGCTGTTGGACACCGGTCGGGTGCAGTGCAAAATAGTCACTGATTTGCCAGCGCGAGCCATACGCTCAATTTCTTCGGCTGTGCCCGAGACTGCCCGGTCCGATCCTGTTCCCAAACGCGTCCAAAAGATAGCAAGGGCCATATCTGCACCGTCGACGAGTTGTCGATTGATGGTGTCCTGAGGGTGCTCGCCAAATCCTCCAGAAGCATGCTCCCCCCACCAGATAGGGAGAATTGTCAGCTGGAAATGCTGCCCATAGTTGACGTTCCATCGGTTTACTGACCGATGGATTACCTCTCGGTCTTCTTTGGTGACGTCTCCCGGGCAGGAGATCAGCAAGTGCAGCGTTGTGGCCTGGTATGCCATGGGCTACCCCTTCACTCTGGCGCACGAGAAAGATTGCCATAGTTGAGGTCAGCGAGACGTCCCGTTCGACAAGTTGTTGCAGTTGGCTGACGGTCTGGTCAGGAGGCGCTCCATGGTCGACGCCTACTCACCCGCGGCACGCCCGCTTGGGCTGTCTCTAGCCGGCACGAAGCGTCCGGCAGCGCTGACGGCAACGACGGCATACGAGAGCAACACGCGCAGCCTGGACAGTGCCGACGCAGGCCGATGGGGTCGACGTGCTCACCAGCCTGCCGTGCCCGGATTCCCCCACGTGTCCCCCGGCAGTGGGCGAACTGTGCAAAACCGCAGGTCAGCCGCCACAACCTGAGCTCGCTGTAAATCTGCCGGCTCAGCCTTCCCAGGTTCGAATCCTGGCGCCGCCACACTGGGGAAGACCCCCTCTCATCAGGTTACTCACTTGGTCGGAGGGGGTTTTCGCTGTCTACGGTCAGCATCACCCACCTCGTCTTCCCTCCTGGTCGCCCCGGCCCTCGGCCCCAGCCTCCGGTCCACCCAGGGTGCCGCAGATGTCCGCCGAGGCGTGAGCATGATCACTTCCACTCCCCAGGCCGGAGGGCATGAACGCGTCAGAGATAGGCTGCCGCCTCTCGTAACGGCACCCTTCTGAAGAGGTGTAATGAAAACAGGCAGACGAACCGTCGCGGTGGCCACGCTCGCGGGGGCGCTGGGACTTTCGGTGCTGAATGCGCCGGCGGCTCAGGCGGCGGACACCGGCATCACCGTGTCGGACATCGTCATCAACAACGGCAAGCCGATCGTCGTCGGCACGTCGAAGGTGGTGGAGCCGCCCATCAGCTTCAACATCGCGCTGCCCTCCGGGTACAGCACCGCAGACCCCTCCCGCTACGACGCGTACCCCTTCCTCTACCGCGGCAGCATCAAGACGGCGGCCGACTCGGGCGAGAACTTCATCCAGCCGGGCAGCTACACCTGCTACGAGATCGACTCCAAGCACGCTCGCTGTGAGGGCGACCTCTACATCGACCCGCACCCGAGCCAGGAACACGTCGATTCCAACAGCGACGCCACGACCTGGAAGGTCGGCGTCTCGCTGAAGCTGTGGAAAGCCGACGGCGGCCTCAAGACCGGGGAACTGGAGACGCGGTCCACGACCGCTCAGCTCAAGCGCGCGGCCAAGGCCACCACCGACGCCTCGCCGGAGCCGGTCACCAAGGGCAAGACGATCACCGTCACGGGCAAGCTGACCCGGGCGAACTGGAGCACGAAGAAGTACGACGCCTACAGCGGCCGTACGGTCAGCCTCCAGTTCCGCGCCAAGGGCACCGACAGTTACAAGACGCTCAAGAAGGCCACCACCAGCAGCACCGGGGGGCTGAAGACCACAGTCACCGCCTCGGTCGACGGCTCCTTCCGCTGGGTGTACTACGGCAACTCCACGACCGGCGTCGCCACCGGCGCGGCCGACTACGTCGACGTGCGCTGACGCCCTCGGCAACCGGGCCGGGATCTCGAGTTCACCCTTCCCCGGCCCGGCCATTGGCCCCGTAAAACCGGGAAGCCCCCTCTCATCTCCACAGAAGCAGATGAGAGGGGGCTTTCCTCGTTCCATCAAACGACGTTTCCTCAAATCGACTCCCTCACGTCAACGGCCATGCACAGCGGCCTGCAGGAAGGCATCTGACCTGCCGTTACGCAGAGAGGAGAGAGGGGTCGGCGCACATGAGAAAGGCAAGGAGTCACCTGCTCCTTGCCACTCTCAACGTATAGCGCATGGGGGGCCTTGCGGCAAGGCCCCCGTGGTGCCGCACAATCTTCGGCCTGAAGTCAGAAACGGGCGAAAATTGGGGTCTGCCTTGATCGATGTGGTCGTTGCCGGCGGTGGTCCGACCGGAATGATGCTGGCCGGGGAGCTGCGGCTGCACGGCGTGCGTGTGCTCGTGCTGGAAAAGGAGGCGGAGCCGACCCCGTATGTTCGCGCGCTCGGCCTCCATGTGCGCAGCATCGAGATGCTCGACCAACGCGGGTTGTTGGAACGCTTCCTCGCCGAGGGCAGCAAGCACCCGCTCGGCGGCTTCTTCGCCGGACTCGCCAAGCCGGCACCCGACCGGCTGGACACCGCGCACGGGTACGTCCTCGGCATCCCGCAGCCCGTCACCGACCGCCTGCTGGCCGAGCACGCGGCCGAGCTCGGCGCCGAGGTCCGGCGCGGCTGCGAACTGGTCGGGCTCAGCCAGGACGACGACGGTGTGACCGCCGAACTGGCCGACGGCACGCGGCTGCGCTCCCGCTACCTCGTCGGGTGCGACGGCGGTCGCAGCACGGTGCGCAAGCTGCTCGGCGTCGGTTTTCCCGGCGAGCCCTCCAGGGTCGAGACGCTGCTGGGCGAGATGGAGGTGGCCGCGTCGCCGGAGGAACTGGCGACCGTGATGGCCGAAGTCCGCAAGACCCACTTCCGGTTCGGGGCCATGCCGATCAGAGACGGGGTCCACCGCGTCATCGTGCCCGCCGAGGGCGTGGCCGAGGACCGCTCGGTCCCGCCGACCTTCGAGGAGTTCAGGCAGCAGCTGCACAAGTTCGCCGGCACCGACCTCGGTGTGCACTCACCGCGCTGGCTCTCCCGCTTCGGCGACGCCACTCGGCAGGCCGAGCGCTACCGCACGGGCCGGGTCCTGCTGGCCGGCGACGCCGCGCACGTTCACCCGCCGACCGGTGGGCAGGGGCTCAACCTCGGCCTCCAGGACGCCTTCAACCTCGGCTGGAAGCTGGCCGCCGAACTGCTCGGCTGGGCACCGGAAGGGCTGCTGGACAGCTACCACACCGAGCGCCATCCGGTGGCCGCCGCAGTGCTGGACAACACCCGCGCGCAGATGCACTTGCTGGCGCCCGAACCGGGACCGCAGGCCGTGCGCCGGCTCCTGGCGGAGCTGATGGACTTCGAGGACGTGAACCGGCTCCTGATCGAGAAGGTCACCGCGATCGCCGTCCGCTACGACTGCGGCGAGGGCCACGAACTGCTCGGCCGGAGGCTGCGGGACGTGCGCTTGCAGCGGGGCCGCCTCTACGAGCGGATGCGTGACGGCCGCGGACTGCTGCTCGACCAGACCGGCGGCCGGCTGTCGGTGGCGGGTTGGTCGGACCGGGTCGGCCACGTCGTCGACGTCAGCGAGGAACTCGACGTGCCCGCCGTGCTGCTGCGACCGGACGGACACGTGGCATGGGTCGGCGACGACCAGCAGGACCTGCTCGACCGGCTGCCCGGGTGGTTCGGATCGGCAACCGGCTGAAGTGGCTTCGTGCGGCCGGTGGGGGTGGGGTGTGCGGGCGGGCCGGACGCCCCACCCCAACCGGCGCCCCACCGCAACCGGCGCCCATGCCCACCGGCGCGCCCACCACCGGCGCCCATGCTCACCCGCGCCCACGCCCACCCCGGCCCAGGGCGGCTACTCGCCGACGGCGTGGGCCAGTTCGATGTCGTGGTCGTCCACACCCGTACCCGGGGTTGACTTAAGCAATCGTATCGGCGCGGAAACGCGTGCGCAGGGGGCACGTGAAAGGGGGCCGGTCGCCGCAAGGGGCCTGACAGGGGGCACGTGAAAGGGAGCCAGTCGCCGCAAGGGACCTGACAGGGGGCACGTGAAAAGGGCCGGCCGCCGCGGGGGAGGGGCATGACTGTCCGACCCGCGCGGCACACTGGCCCCATGCCCTCCCGCCGCAGACTCTGCCCCGAGTGCCGCCGCGAGATCGCCGTGGTCGCCGGGCGGTACGCACGCCACGACCCGCCCGGCGCCCGCGAGCACGGCGAACTCACCTCGTGCCCGGGATCCCGCCGCCAGGCCCGCCCCGGCCCTGAGCAGCCGTCCCTGGACGGCTACACGGTCCCGGACTTTCCCGGCCAACTGCCTCTGTTCTAGGCCCCGACGAGTCGCCGGCCGCGAAACCTCAGTTCCCGGCCACCGACTTCACCGCCACGGACACCGGCACCGGCCCGCCGATCAGCTCCAGAGTGAGGCCGGCCGTCGCCGAGGTGTCCACCAGCTCCGCCAGCACGGCGGCCACGTCGTCGCGCGGGATCGGACCGCGGCCCGTGCGCGCCTCCAGCCGTACGAGACCGGTCCCGGCGTCGTCGGTGAGCTGGCCGGGGCGCAGGATCGTCCAGTCCAGGGCGTCCAGGCCGCGCACGTACGCGTCCGCCTCGCCCTTGGCCCGCAGATACACGTCGAAGATCTCGTCACCCTGGTGACGCGGGTCGGCGCCCATGGACGACACGACCACGAAGCGCCGCACGCCCGCCCTCACCGCCGCGTCCGCGAAGAGGACCGCCGCGGCCTTGTCCACCGTGTCCTTGCGGGCCGCCCCGCTGCCCGGCCCCGCGCCCGCCGCGAAGACCGCGGCGTCGGCGCCCCTGAGCCGCTCCGCGACCTCGTCGACCGACGCCGACTCGAGGTCGAGCACGACCGGGTCGGCACCGGCCTGCCGCAGCTCGTCGGCCTGTTCGGCCTTCCGGATGATCCCCGCTACTTCGTCCCCGCGCGCGGCGAGCAGCCGCTCCAGCCGCAACGCGATCTGACCATGACCACCAGCGATGACAATGCGCATGCCTTCGACCGTACGCCTCGACAGCCCCCTCCGCCGCACGACTTGGACCACGCCCCGCCGAAGGCCTACGGCACCCTGCTGCCGGGGGTTACGCCCCCTCGCCCGGCCGCAGGCCTGTGGCCCCTGGCCCCCGGTCTTGCCGCGGGCTTACGGCCCCTCGCCCCGCCGAAGGCCTACGGCACCCTGCCCTGCCGGGGCTTACGCTCCCTCGCCCCGCCGCAGACCTGCGGCCCCTGGCCCCGGTCTTGCCGCGGGCTTACGGCCCCTCGCCCCGCCGAAGGCCTACGGCACCCTGCCCTGCCGGGGCTTACGCTCCCTCGCCCCGCCGCAGACCTGCGGCCCCTGGCCCCGGTCTTGCCGCGGGCTTACGGCCCCTCGCCCCGCCGAAGGCCTACGGCACCCTGCCCTGCCGGGGCTTACGCTCCCTCGCCCCGCCGCAGACCTGCGGCCCCTGGCCCCGGTCTTGCCGCGGGCTTACGGCCCCTCGCCCCGCCGAAGGCCTACGGCACCCTGCCCTGCCGGGGCTTACGCTCCCTCGCCCCGCCGCAGACCTGCGGCCCCTGGCCCCGGTCTTGCCGCGGGCTTACGGCCCCTCGCCCCGCCGAAGGCCTACGGCACCCTGCCCTGCCGGGGCTTACGCTCCCTCGCCCCGCCGCAGACCTGCGGCCCCTGGCCCCGGTCTTGCCGCGGGCTTACGGCCCCTCGCCCCGCCGAAGGCCTACGGCACCCTGCCCTGCCGGGGCTTACGCTCCCTCGCCCCGCCGCAGACCTGCGGCCCCTGGCCCCCGGGTCTTGCCGCGGGCTTACGCCCCCTCGCCCCGCCGCAGATCCGTGGCCCCTGGCCCCGGTCCTGCCGCGGGCTCACGCCCTTCGCCCCGCCGCAGGCCTACGGCACTTCGCCCCGCCCCTGCCGGGGCAGCCCCAGTTCGACCGAGGCCGCCGAACTGCAGTACTCGCGCACCGCGCTGGTCCGTGCCACCACGCGCCCCTGGTGTACGACGATCCGGCTGTACGCCAGGGACAGCACCCCCGCGAGCCCTTCCCCGCGCACCGCGAGCAGCTCGGCCGGGAAACCCGCCTCCACCCGCACCTCCGGCAGCCCCAGTACCGCCCGCGCCGAGGAGCTCACCGCGTCGTACGCCTCCTCGGGCGGCAACCCGTAGCGCGAGGCCAGCAGGAAGGCCGCCTCCAGGGGATCGCCGCGCCCCACCGGGTTGGACACGTCCCGCAGCGCCCCGCTCCCGGCGGCCACCCGCACCCCGGCCGCGCGCAGCAGCCGTACCGGAGCCGCCCCGCGCCGGTCGACACCGCCGCAGCCGCCCTGCGGCAGGCACGCCACGGCCACCCCGGCCGCCGCGAGTTGGTCGGCCGTCCGCGAGGCCACCTCGGAGGGCAGCCGGCCCAGGTCGCCGCACGGGCTGAGGGTCACCCCGGGGCGCAGTCCGCCCGCCATCGCGGCGAGCCGGGCCAGCCGGGCCGGGTCCCCGGCGTCCGTGTGCAGGTCGACAGGGCAGCCGTGCTCGGAGGCCATCTCCAGGACCGCCTCCACGTACCCCGCCGGATCCGGGTCGAGGTCCGGCCTGCCGCCCACCACCGAGGCGCCCATCTTCACCGCGTCCCGCAGCATCGCCAGCCCGTCCGCGCCGGCCACCCCGGTCAGCACCCGGGGCATCGCCACCGTCGTCAGCTCCGCAAGCCCTCGCAGCGCCCGCCGCGCCTGCAGCACGGCCGTCAGCGCGCCGAGGCCCTGGACGTCCCCCACGCGCACGTGCGCCCGCAGCGCCGTCGCCCCGTGCCCGAGCTGGAGCAGCGCGGCCTCCGTCGCCCGGCGCTGCACGTCCTGCGGCTCGTACGAGACCGGCCCTGCGGTGTCGGCCGACAGGGCCGTGTCGGCGTGGGCGTGCGGCTCGGCCGGGGCCGGCAGCAGCAGATAGCCGCTGAGGTTCACACGTGCCCCGCACGCGCGCTTGTCGCCCGCTCCCAGGCTGCCGGCCGTGCCGACCGCCTCGATGCGCCCGCCGCACAGTCGTACGTCCACGGTCCGGCCGTCGGTGAGCCGCGCCCCGCACAGCAGCAGCGACGACGGGTCGGCCGGACCCGGCGAGGACGACGGGGGCGGTGGTGGCTGCGGCCGGCTGTCGGGCATCGCACTCCAGGGGCTCGGGCTGCGCACGGGAGGACGCGTGATCACGCAGAGTGAGACGAGCCTAGGGCGGCCTCAAGCCCCTGGCGGGGAGGAGCGCAATAGTCGTACCGGCGTGGTCTGCCGGTGGTCCGCCCCGGGTCCCGCCATGCTCCGCTGAAGGTCCGCTCATGGGGCGGGAGGCGTTCTCGAGGCTGCCGGGAGGACGGTCCGAGCGCCCGGGGAGGGTGCCTCGAAACGGATTTGGGCGAACGGCGGCCGAGCGTGTAATGTCTTCATCGCTCGCCCCAATAGCTCAGTCGGCAGAGCGTCTCCATGGTAAGGAGAAGGTCAACGGTTCGATTCCGTTTTGGGGCTCTGGTGTGACTGGCTCCCGTCGCGAGACGGGGTCCGGACCACATCAAAGCGGTGTAGCTCAGTCGGTAGAGCAAGCGGCTCATAATCGCTGTGTCACCGGTTCAAGTCCGGTCACCGCTACTGACAGTAGCCGATTGCGGGGTCGGTCCTTCGATCGGCTACTCTTGCTTGCGTTGAACATGTCCATCCGTTCGTCTTAGGAGCACTCACGTGGCTGCCACCGACGTCCGCCCGAAGATCACGCTGGCCTGCGTGGAGTGCAAGGAGCGGAACTACATCACCAAGAAGAACCGGCGTAACAACCCGGATCGTCTTGAGATGAAGAAGCACTGCCCGCGTTGCAACGCGCACACCGCGCACCGCGAAACGCGATAAATCAGGCTCGTACGCGAGGCCGTTCCCGAGTGATCGGGGACGGCCTCGCGTCGTTGAGGTACCCGTACCGGTCAGTAGAGCTACCAGGAGGTGCCGAGCCATGGCGCTCGACCAGTCCTTCGTGGGGCGGACGTACCCGCCCACCGCGCCCTACGAGGTGGGCCGGGAGAAGATCCGTGAGTTCGCCGAGGCGGTCGGGGACGACAACCCGGCGTACACGGACGCGGAGGCCGCCAAGGCACTCGGTCACCCGGACGTGATCGCCCCGCCGACCTTCGTCTTCGCGATCACCTTCCAGGCCGCCGGTCAGGTCATCCAGGACCCGCAGCTGGGCCTCGACTACAGCCGCGTCGTGCACGGTGACCAGAAGTTCTCCTACCGCCGCCCGGTCCGCTCCGGCGACCGGCTCTCGGTCACCTCCACCATCGAGGCGATCAAGTCCCTCGCGGGCAACGACATCGTGGACATCCGCGGTGAGGTGCACGACGAGGCCGGCGAGCACGTGGTGACGGCCTGGACCAAGCTCGTGGCCCGTGCGGCCGAGGAGGCGTGAGCGACACCATGACCGCCAAGATCTCCTACGTCGACGTCGAAGTCGGCACCGAACTGCCGCCGCAGACCTTCCCGGTGACCCGCGCGACCCTCGTCCGGTACGCGGGCGCCTCCGGTGACTTCAACCCGATCCACTGGAACGAGAAGTTCGCCAAGGAGGTCGGCCTGCCGGACGTCATCGCGCACGGCATGTTCACCATGGCCGAAGCGATCCGGGTGGTCACCGACTGGACCGGCGACCCGGGCGCGGTCGTCGAGTACGGCGTCCGCTTCACCAAGCCGGTCGTCGTCCCGAACGACGACCAGGGTGCCGTGATCGAGGTGGCCGGCAAGGTCGCCGCCAAGCTCGACGACAACACGGTGCGCGTGGACCTGACCGCGACCTGCGCCGGGCAGAAGGTGCTGGGCATGTCCAGGGCGGTCGTACGACTCGCCTGAGACGGTTGGCGACACGACGTAAGGGGCGCTCGCCATGGCGGGGCGCCCCTTACGCATGGCGCGGGCAGAGCACCGCTTGACAGAGTTAGTGATTGAGCACTAACTTCACTTTCATGGCCAGGATGAGTGCGGAAGAGCGGCGCGAGAGCGTCATCCGGGCGGCGACGACCGAGTTCGCCCGCGGTGGCTACCACGGCACCTCGACCGAGGCGATCGCCCGCCGGGTCGGCGTCTCGCAGCCCTATCTCTTCCGGCTGTTCCCGGGCAAGAAGGCGATCTTCCTGGCGGCGGCCGAGCGGTGTGTCGAGGACACCATCCGGATGTTCGCGGAGGCGGCCGAGGGGCTGGAAGGCGAAGAGGCCCGCCATGCCATGGGTGAGGCGTACATCGAGGCCATCTCCGAGCAGCCGGAGCGGCTGATGATGCAGATGCAGATGTACCTCGCCGTGGCGGCCGCCGAGGAGGAGGGGGACCGCGAGTTCGGTGAGGCCGTGCGCGCGGGGTGGATGCGGTTGTGGGACACCATCCATCTGCCGCTGGGCGCCGACGCCCACGACACGACGACCTTCCTCGCGCAGGGCATGCTCATCAACTGCCTGGTGGCCATGGGCTTTCCGGCCGATCACCGGGTCTGGGCGGGGCTGGGCCCGTCGGAGTCCGACGGCTGACACGACAGACGAGGAGGCCGGGCCTTTTCATGACCTCGAAAGTTAGTAATCAATAACTAATCGATCACGGCACACACTCCATGGGGGAGCGATGTCACAGCCGACCGCACGTCGCGGGGGAGCCGCCTGGGCCCTCGTCATCACCAGCGTCGCCGGGTTCATGGCGGCTCTCGACAACCTCGTCGTCACCACCGCCCTGCCCTCCATCCGCGAGGACCTCGGCGGCGGCCTGCACGACCTGGAATGGACCGTGAGCGCCTACACGCTCACCTTCGCCGTCCTGCTGATGTTCGGCGCGGCCCTCGGCGACCGCTTCGGCCGCCGCCGGCTCTTCATTGCCGGCCTCACCGTCTTCACCGGCGCCTCCGCCGCGGCGGCCATGGCGCCCGGCATCGACTCCCTCATCGCCGCCCGGGCGGTCCAGGGCGCGGGCGCCGCGGTGATGATGCCGCTGACGCTCACCCTGCTGACCGCAGCCGTGCCCGCCGCCAAGCGCGGCATGGCGTACGGCATATGGGGTGCCGTCAACGGACTCGCCGTCGCCTCCGGGCCGCTGGTCGGCGGCAGCCTCACCGAACACATCTCCTGGCAGTGGATCTTCTGGCTGAACGTCCCGCTGGGCCTGGCCCTGCTGCCGCTCGCCCGGCTGCGCCTCGCCGAGTCCCACGGCACCGGAGCGCCGCTCGACGTCCCCGGCACCCTGCTTGCCAGCGGCGGCCTCTTCGGCATCGTCTACGGCCTGGTCCGCGGCCCCGCCGACGGCTGGACCGGCGGCCTGGTCCTCACGGGTCTCTTCGCGGGCACCGCGCTGCTGACCGGCTTCGTCCTCTACAGCATCCGCGCCAAGAACCCCATGCTCCCGATGCGGCTGTTCCGCTCCCGGGCCTTCGCAGGCATCAACGCGGCCAGCCTGCTGATGTTCCTCGGCATGTTCGGCTCGATCTTCCTGCTCAGCCAGTACATGCAGGGCGTTCTCGGCTACTCGCCCACCGAGGCGGGCCTGCGGATGCTGCCCTGGACCGGAATGCCGATGCTGATCGCCCCGATCGCCGGCATCCTGGCCGACCGCATCGGCGGCCGCCCGGTCGTCGCCGCGGGCCTCTTCCTGCAGGCCCTGGGCCTCGGCTACATGGCGGTGGTGGCCACGGCCGACGCCTCCTACGCGGCCCAGCTGCCCGCCCTGATCATCAGCGGCATCGGCATGGCGCTGTTCTTCGCCCCCGCCTCGCACCTGGTGATGTCCAGCGTGCGGCCGTCGGAGCAGGGCATCGCCTCCGGCGCCAACAACGCCCTGCGCGAGGTGGGCGGGGCGCTCGGCATCGCCGTCATGGCGTCGATCTTCGCGGCCCAGGGCGGCTACGAGACCGGCCGGACCTTCGTCGACGGCATGCGGCCCGCCCTGGTGACGGGCTCCGCGGTGGTCGCCCTCGCGGGCATCGCCGCCCTGCTGATACCGACCCGGCGGCGCACCGAAGGGCAGCCCGCCCCGGCCGAACCGGCACCGGTCCTGGAGACGGCCGCCCACTGACCCCCGTCGGAACCGAACAAGGAGAAGTGGCATGCCCACCCTTCCCTGGACCGTCCCGAACACCCCGCCCGACACCGAGGTGCACGTCTTCGCCTCCCGCTTCGAGACCCGCACGCTGTGGGGAGCGCTGAAGTTCCTCGCCGGGACGCCCGCCGTCTGGCGGCAGGTCCGCCGCAGCCCCGGCGTCTACGGAGCGACCCTGAAGGCGAAGCCCCTGAAGCGGACCTTCTGGACCCTGTCGGCCTGGGAGTCCAAGGACGCCCTGCACGCCTTCGTCCGCGCGGGCGCGCACGGTCCGGCCTCCAGGGGCCTGGCCCCGCAGATGAAGGACTCGGCCTTCATCACCTGGCAGGCGAGCAGCGACGACCTCCCGCTGCCCTGGTCCGAGGCGCTGCGCCGGCTGCCCTGACAGCCACCACGCGCGCGTGCGGCCCCTTCCCCCGCGGAACGGGGCCGCACGCACGCGTGCCCGGCGCCGTCAGTGCCGTCTCGTACTCTTGAGCCCGTGCAGGAACTCCACGACGCCCCCCTCGCCCCGCTGACGACCTTCCGGCTGGGCGGCCCCGCGACCCGGCTGCTCACCGCGACCACGGACGACGAGGTGATCGCCGCCGTCCGCGAAGCCGACGAGACGGGCACCCCGCTGCTGCTCATCGGCGGCGGCTCGAACCTGGTCATCGGCGACAAGGGCTTCGACGGCACCGCCCTCGTCATCGCCACCCGGGGCTTCTCCCTCGACGGCACGACGCTGGAGCTGGCCGCCGGCGAGGTATGGACCGACGCCGTCGCCCGCACGGTCGAGGCGGGCCTGGCCGGCATCGAATGCCTGGCCGGCATCCCCGGCTCGGCCGGTGCGACCCCCATTCAGAACGTCGGGGCGTACGGCCAGGAGGTCTCCTCCACGATCACCGAGGTCGTCGCCTACGACCGCCGCACCGGCGACACGGTCACGCTGGCCAACGAGGACTGCGCCTTCTCCTACCGCCACAGCCGCTTCAAGTCCGACCCCGAGCGCTACGTCGTCCTGCGCGTCCGCTTCTGCCTGGAGGACGCCGAGGGCCTGTCCGCCCCCCTCCGGTACGCCGAGACGGCCCGTGCCCTCGGTGTGGAGCCGGGCGACCGCGTCCCCCTCGCGCAGGCCCGCGAGACGGTGCTGAAGCTGCGCGCCGGCAAGGGCATGGTCCTTGACCCCGAGGACCACGACACCTGGTCGGCGGGCTCCTTCTTCACCAACCCGATCCTGACGGACACGGACTTCGAGACGTTCCGCGCTCGCGTCCGCGACCGGCTCGGTGACGGGGTGGAGCCCCCGGCGTACCCGGCCGGCGAGGGCCGTACCAAGACCTCCGCGGCCTGGCTGATCGACAAGGCGGGCTTCACGAAGGGGTACGGCGAGGGTCCGGCCCGTATCTCCACGAAGCACACCCTGGCGCTGACGAACCGGGGGAGCGCGACGACGGAGGACCTCCTCGCCCTCGCCCGCGAGGTCGTGGCCGGAGTCCACGAGACGTTCGGCATCACGCTGGTCAACGAGCCGGTGACGGTCGGGGTCAGCCTCTGAGAGTGACCTAGTAGGCGATGCCGACGCCCTGCTTCACGGTGGCCGGGTCGCCGGTCATCGCCAGCATCGCGTGTGCGACGTCGGCCCTCCCCAGGAAGCGGCCCCTGGCCGGGGACCCGCCGACGACCACCCGGTACTTCCCGGTGACGGGCCGGTCCTGCAACCGCGGCGGCCGCACCACCGTCCAGTCGGTCGCACTACGGGCGATCTGCTCTTCCATCGCGCGCAGATCGGCGTAGACGTCCTTGAGCACGGCGGAGACGACGCCGCGCACGGCCCGGTCGAGCGGCCCGTCCCGCTCCGGCGCGGGCCCGAGCGGCGCGGCGCTGACGACGAGCAGTCGCCTCACCCCCTCCGCCTCCATCGCGCCCAGCACCGTACGCGTCAGACGGGTCGCGATCCCGGCGTCCTTGCGGCTGCGCGCACCGAGCCCCGACAGCACGGCATCACGCCCCGCCACGGCCGGACGCACCGCCCCTTCGTCCGTCAGATCGGCACGGACCACGTCCAGCCCCGGGCCGGTCACCTCCAGCCGTCCGGGCTCCCGCACGACGGCCGTGACCCGGTGGCCGGCCGTCAGCGCCTGGCGCACGATCTCCTGTCCGACCCCACCGGTGGCCCCGAACACAGTCAGTTTCATGAGCTCCCCCAACCTGGTGGGTGAGTGTTCACTCACCCCTGTGTCCTCCTACAGTGAGTAAGTACTCACCCACTCGTCAACCCAGGGGATGGTCATGCAGCCACCGGCACTCAGGCCGGCCCGGGAGCGCGTCCTGGACGCCGCCCACCAGTTGATGCTCACGGTCGGACTGGCCCGCGCCACGACGAAGGAGATCGCTCGAGCCGCGGGTTGTTCCGAGGCCGCGCTCTACAAACACTTCACGAGCAAGGAGGACCTGTTCATCCGGGTCCTCATGGAACGGCTGCCACAGCTGACCCCGTTCCTGGACGGCCTGGCCACCGAGCACGGCGGCGGCACGGTCGAGGAGAACCTCACCGAGATCGCCCACCGGGCGGCCCTGTTCTACGAGCAGAGCTTTCCGATCGCGGCGTCGCTGTACGCCGAGACACAGCTCAAGCGGCGTCATGACGAGGCGATGCGGGAGAGGGGAACTGGGCCGCATCTGCCGATCGAGGGGCTGGACGCGTACCTGCGGGCCGAGCAGGCCGCCGGGCGGATCCGGGCCGACACGGACACCTTCGCCGCCGCCTCGCTCCTGATGGGGGCGTGCGCGCAGCGGGCCTTCGCCTACGACGTGACGGCCGATCGGCCCTCGGCGCACACGTTCGCCGCGAGACTGGCCCGTACGCTCCTGGCCGGTATCGGCGTCTGACCGACGCGACCGACGCGACCGCCGCGACCGCCGCTTCCGGGCCCGGCGGGGCGGGATGCCGCCGGGACGCCGGTCACGGCGCGCCCGCGGCCACCGCACGCGAGAGGACTCGGCGCGGGCCGTCACATCGCCGGTGAACAGGCCGCTACGACGCCAGCCAGTCGTCCACCCCCGACAGCAGCTTCGTCTTCACGTCCTCCGGTGCCGCCGACCCCCGCACCGACTGCCGCGCCACCTCCGCCAGCTCCGCGTCCGTGAACCCGTGATACCGCCGCGCGATCTCGTACTGCGCGGCGAGACGCGACCCGAATAGCAACGGGTCGTCCGCGCCCAGCGCCAACGGCACACCAGCCTCGAACAACGTCCGCAGCGGCACGTCCTCCGGCTTCTCGTACACCCCCAGCGCCACGTTCGACGCCGGGCACACCTCGCACGTCACCTGCCGGTCCGCCAGCCGCTTCATCAGCCGCGGATCCTCCGCCGCCCGCACCCCGTGCCCCACCCGGTTCGCCCCGAGGTCGTCCAGACAGTCCCGCACCGACGACGGCCCGGCCAGCTCACCCCCGTGCGGAGCCGACAGCAACCCGGCCTCGCGCGCGATCCCGAACGCCCGGTCGAAGTCGCGCGCCATCCCCCGCCGCTCGTCGTTGGACAGCCCGAACCCGACGACGCCCTGGTCCGCGTACCGCGTCGCCAGCCGTGCCAGCGTCCGGGCGTCCAGCGGGTGTTTCATCCGGTTGGCCGCGACCAGCACCCGCATCCCGAGTCCCGTGTCCCGCGACGTCGTCTCCACCGCGTCCAGGATGATCTCCAGCGCCGGGATCAGTCCGCCCAGCCGCGGCGCGTACGACGTAGGGTCGACCTGGATCTCCAGCCAGCCCGACCCGTCCCGCACGTCCTCCTCCGCGGCCTCCCGCACCAGCCGCTGGATGTCCTCCGGCTCCCGCAGACACGAGCGCGCCGCGTCGTACAGCCGCTGGAAGCGGAACCAGCCCCGTTCGTCCGTCGCCCGCAGGCTCGGCGGTTCCCCGCTGGTCAGCGCCTCACTCAGCGCGTCGGGCAGCCGGACGCCGTACTTTTCGGCCAGTTCCAGCACGGTCGAGGGCCGCATCGACCCGGTGAAGTGCAGGTGCAGATGGGCTTTCGGCAGCTCAGAGACATCACGTACACGCTCCATCCAAAGATCCTGCCGTACGCCCCAGCCGTCCCGGTAGCCGTTTCCCCTTTCGTGGTCTTGCTCGCACAAACAAATGGGGCACATACCGGACCCGGTATGTGCCCCATGCCTGCCCCTCGGGAGCGGCGAAGCGGACGTCAGTCCCGCGCCTCCGCCAGCAGCTTCTGGATCCGGCTCACGCCCTCGACCAGGTCCTCGTCACCCAGCGCGTAGGACAGCCGCAGGTACCCGGGCGTACCGAACGCCTCACCCGGCACCACCGCGACCTCGGACTCCTCCAGGATCAGCGCGGCCAGCTCGACGGTGTCCTTGGGGCGCCGGCCCCGGATCTCCTTGCCGACCAGCGCCTTCACCGACGGGTACGCGTAGAACGCCCCCTCCGGCTCCGGGCACACCACGCCGTCGATCTCGTTCAGCATCCGCACGATGGTCTTGCGGCGCCGGTCGAAGGCCTCCCGCATCTTCGCCACGGCGTCCAGGTCGCCGGAGACGGCGGCCAGCGCGGCCGCCTGGGCGACGTTGGACACGTTGGACGTGGCGTGCGACTGCAGGTTCGTCGCGGCCTTGACGACGTCCTTCGGGCCGATGATCCACCCGACGCGCCAGCCGGTCATCGCGTACGTCTTCGCGACGCCGTTCACCACGACGCACTTGTCGCGCAGCTCGGGCAGCACCGCCGGCAGCGACACGGCGGAGGCGTCGCCGTAGACGAGGTGCTCGTAGATCTCGTCGGTCATCACCCACAGGCCGTGCTCCACGGCCCAGCGGCCGATGGCCTCGGTCTCGGTCTCGCTGTAGACCGCGCCGGTCGGGTTCGACGGAGAGACGAAGAGGACGACCTTCGTCTTCTCCGTGCGGGCTGCCTCCAGCTGCTCGACGGTCACCCGGTAGCCGGTCGTCTCGTCGGCGACGACCTCCACCGGGACACCCCCGGCCAGCCGGATCGACTCCGGGTACGTCGTCCAGTAGGGCGCGGGCACGATGACCTCGTCGCCCGGGTCGAGGATCGCGGCGAAGGCCTCGTAGATGGCCTGCTTGCCACCGTTGGTGACCAGGATCTCCGAGACGTCCGGCTCGTAGCCCGAGTCACGCAGGGTCTTCGCGGCGATCGCGGCCTTCAGCTCGGGGAGGCCGCCGGCCGGCGTGTAGCGGTGGAACTTCGGGTTCGAGCAGGCCTCGATCGCGGCCTGGACGATGTAGTCCGGGGTCGGGAAGTCCGGCTCGCCGGCGCCGAAGCCGATCACCGGACGCCCGGCGGCCTTGAGGGCCTTGGCCTTGGCGTCCACGGCGAGGGTGGCGGACTCGGAGATCGCGCCGACTCGGGCGGAGACCCGGCGCTCGGTGGGAGGGGTTGCAGCGCTCATGGGCCCCATCGTTTCAGACTGGAAACGCGCGCGGCACGGGGGTTTCACAGACTGAACAACGTCGGGCAAACCCTTGAACAACAGTGCGGATCGCCCGCTCGGCCTGGGCGATCTTCAGCGGATTCGCGTCAGCCCGGCCCCCGTTCCGCAGGCGATCTTCCGTCAACGAGCCCTCCGCGGGCCCTTTCTGTTCGACGACCGGCCGCGGAGCACGTACACTCTCACCTCGTTGGCCTTCGGCAGGCCGCGCCCGTTCGGTGCACACCAAGCATCCGGATGGATGCGGTACGTTGGGGGACACACAAAGGGTCGTAGCTCAATTGGTAGAGCACTGGTCTCCAAAACCAGCGGTTGGGGGTTCAAGTCCCTCCGGCCCTGCTACACACTCCATCGCCAGGATGTGTGCGCATGTACGTACAGCAATGCACCGCCGTGCGGCTCAGACCGGGCGCGGCACGGCCACGACCCGGAATCAGGTGAGGACGAGTGACGGACGCCGTGGGCTCCATCGACATGCCTGATGCCCAGGACGAGGCGCCGGAGTCCAAGAAGGCCCGCAAGGGCGGCAAGCGCGGAAAGAAGGGCCCGCTGAAGCGGCTCGCCCTCTTCTACCGCCAGATCGTCGCGGAGCTGCGCAAGGTCGTCTGGCCGACCCGCAACCAGCTGACGACCTACACGACCGTGGTGATCATCTTCGTCGTCATCATGATCGGCCTGGTCACCGTGATTGACTATGGGCTCAGCAACGCCGCGAAATACGTGTTCGGCTGAGCAGTCCGCGAAGAGCGCCGAGGTACCCGGCGCTCCTTTCGCATGTTCCACCCCTATGTATCCAGGAAGAAGCAGCCACCGTGTCTGACCCGAACGTGAACGACGCCATCGAGCCGGTCGAGTCCGTCGAGGACGAGCTCGACATCGTCGAGGGCGCGGACAACGAGGACACCGAGGCCTCCTCCGAGGTCGAGGCTGCCGACGCCGTCGCGGACGACGCCGCCGAGGCGGAGACCGAGGACGGCGAAGAGGCCGTGGAAGAACTCGAAGAGGCCGCGGAAGAACTCGAGGAAGAGCCCGAGGACGACCGCGACCCGATCGAGAAGCTCCGCGAGGAACTGCGGGTCCTGCCCGGCGAGTGGTACGTCATCCACACCTACGCCGGCTACGAGAACCGCGTGAAGACCAACCTCGAGCAGCGCGCCGTCTCGCTCAACGTCGAGGACTACATCTTCCAGGCCGAGGTGCCGCAGGAAGAGGTCGTCCAGATCAAGAACGGCGACCGCAAGACGATCAAGCAGAACAAGCTCCCGGGCTACGTCCTGGTCCGCATGGACCTGACGAACGAGTCCTGGGGCGTCGTCCGCAACACCCCCGGCGTCACCGGCTTCGTGGGCAACGCCTACGACCCGTACCCGCTGACCCTGGACGAGATCGTCAAGATGCTCGCCCCCGAGGCCGAGGAGAAGGCCGCCCGCGAGGCCGCCGAGGCCGAGGGCAAGCCGGCTCCGCAGCGCAAGGTCGAGGTCCAGGTGCTGGACTTCGAAGTCGGCGACTCGGTCACCGTCACCGACGGCCCGTTCGCCACGCTGCAGGCGACGATCAACGAGATCAACCCGGACTCGAAGAAGGTCAAGGGCCTTGTCGAGATCTTCGGCCGCGAGACGCCGGTCGAGCTCTCCTTCGACCAGATCCAGAAGAACTGACTTCCGGACACACCGCTTCCGCGCAGGTCAGGCGATCGCTCCGGCGCTTGCCTGACCTGCTCGGTTTTCAGCCGCGCATCCATACCCGTTATCGTTGTGCGGTATGCCTGCATCCGGGTGGTCCCCGGGCGTGGGCAGGACCCGAATCGAAAGGACCCGGAGAGCTATGCCTCCCAAGAAGAAGAAGGTCACGGGGCTCATCAAGCTCCAGATCCAGGCCGGTGCCGCCAACCCGGCCCCGCCGGTCGGCCCCGCGCTGGGTCAGCACGGCGTGAACATCATGGAGTTCTGCAAGGCCTACAACGCCGCGACCGAGTCGCAGCGTGGCTGGGTGATCCCGGTGGAGATCACGGTCTACGAGGACCGTTCCTTCACCTTCATCACCAAGACGCCGCCGGCCGCGAAGATGATCCTGAAGGCCGCGGGCATCGACAAGGGCTCCGGCGAGCCGCACAAGACCAAGGTCGCGAAGATCACGCGTGACCAGGTCCGTGAGATCGCCACGACCAAGATGCCCGACCTCAACGCCAACGACCTGGACGCCGCCGAGAAGATCATCGCCGGCACCGCCCGTTCCATGGGCGTCACGGTCGAGGGCTGAGCCCCAACCTCCATCAGCAGAAGTGGCGGGGCCTGCTCGGCCCGGACCACGACTCCTAAGAATCCACAGGAGCAGTAGTGAGCAAGCGCAGCAAGTCCCTTCGCGCTGCGGACGCCAAGGTCGACCGGGAGAAGCTCTACGCCCCGCTCGAGGCCGTCCGTCTCGCCAAGGACACCTCCACGACCAAGTTCGACGGCACCGTCGAGGTCGCCTTCCGCCTGGGTGTCGACCCGCGCAAGGCCGACCAGATGGTCCGTGGCACCGTGAACCTTCCGCACGGCACCGGCAAGACCGCCCGGGTCCTGGTCTTCGCGACCGGTGACCGTGCTGCGGCCGCGGAGGCCGCGGGCGCCGACATCGTCGGCTCCGACGAACTGATCGACGAGGTGTCGAAGGGCCGTCTGGACTTCGACGCCGTCGTCGCCACCCCGGACCTCATGGGCAAGGTCGGCCGCCTCGGCCGCGTGCTCGGTCCGCGTGGTCTGATGCCGAACCCGAAGACCGGCACCGTCACCCCCGACGTGGCCAAGGCCGTCACCGAGATCAAGGGCGGCAAGATCGAGTTCCGCGTCGACAAGCACTCGAACCTGCACTTCATCATCGGCAAGTCGTCCTTCGACGACACCAAGCTGGTGGAGAACTACGGCGCCGCGCTGGAGGAGATCCTCCGTCTGAAGCCGTCGGCCGCCAAGGGTCGCTACATCAAGAAGGCCGCCATCAGCACCACGATGGGCCCCGGCATTCCGGTCGACCCGAACCGCACCCGCAACCTCCTCGTCGAGGAGGACCCGGCTGCGGTCTGAGCCTTCAGGCTCACCCAACCGGTCACGGGCCCCGCACCTCTTACAGGTGCGGGGCCCGTTCCCTTTTCCGGTACGTACGCCGGTGGCCTGGGTTAACGTGCGGGAACCGGATACGAACGGGGGGACGTATGCAGGGCACGACCGTGCGCCGCGTGGGTTTGGTGCTCGCGGCGACAGCGCTGACGGGGGTGGCCGCCTGCACGTCCCAGGAGTCCTCCGACACCCCCGGCCTCGACCGCGCCGCACGCGGCCGGGCCCCCGACGCCCTGCGCGCCGCCGAGCGCGCCACCGAGCACGCCGAGTCGGCCCGGGTGGAGTCCACGACGACCATGGGCGCGCTGATGTCCATGACCGCCGACGGCACCCTCGGCTGGAGCGACGGCATCACCGGCACCCTCACCATCGAGTACACCGGCGGCACCATCGCCGACACCATGCGGCGGCTGGGAACCACCTCGATGGAGGCCCGCTACCTGCCCGAGGCGTACTACGCGCGCATGGGCGAGAAGTTCGCCGAGCAGACCGGCGGCAGGCGCTGGATCCGGTACGCGTACGAGGACCTCGAAGCCCTCGCCGGCGGCTCCGGTGCCCACCTCGGCGACCAGATGCGCAGTACCACGCCGAACCAGTCCGTGAAGCTCCTGCTGTCCTCCGGCGACGTCAGGAAGGTCGGCGAGGAGAGAGTCGGCGGCCGGTCCGCGGCGCACTGGTCCGGCACGGTGACAGCGGCCGACGTCGCCGATGACGGCCTGCGGAAGCAGCTCACCGAGGCCGGTGTCACCACCGAGACCGTCGACATCTGGATCGACAAGCGGAACCTGCTGGTCAAGAAGGTCGAGAAGGCGCGGATGGCCACCGGCTTGATGACCCAGACCGCGCACTACGCCGACTACGGCGTCGCGGTCCGGGCCGAACGGCCCCCGCGGTCCGACACCGGGGACTTCCAGGATCTGATGCGCGAGCAGCCGGGCACGTCCTGAGGCCTCCGCCTATTTCCGATAGATCACTTGTGCGCCTCTGGGATAGGCTCACGGCCTTGCTGTGAAGCAAGCGTGTATTCCTTGGGGGGAATCGATGAGGACATCCTTACCTGCCGCCGGGCTGTGTGCCCTGCTTCTCGCCGTCGGCGCCGTCGGCTGCGGATCCGAGCAGTCGCCGGAGATGACGCCCGCCGCGGCCGTCGCCAAGGCGGCGAAGAACACGGAGGACATCACGTCCCTCCAGTACCGCTTGAAGGGCACGGTCCCGGAGTCGGGCCGCGTCGAGGGTGAGGCGTCCATGCGTCTGAAGCCCACGATCGCCATGAGCATGAAGATGACGGCGCTCGACCGGGCCGCCGGCGAGAGCATGGAGATCCGTCTCGTCGACAAGGCCATGTACCTCGGTGGGGGAGCCGAGATGGCCAAGGAGATGGACGGCAAGCGCTGGCTGAAGTTCGACCTGTCCGGCTCCGACGCCGCCAAGGACCTGGACAAGATGGGGTCCCCGAGCCAGGCCGAGCAGAACCCGGCGGCGGAGTCCACCTTCCTCACGGGCGCCAAGGACGTGAAGAAGGTCGGCAGCGAGAAGGTCGAAGGCGTCGAGACCACCCACTACACGGGCACCGTCACCCTCGCCGACCTGCGCGCCTCGCTCAAGGACGGGAAGGCGCAGACCCGCAAGCAGCGCGAGAAGAGCATCAAGCAGTACGAGAAGCTGGGCGTCGACAAGTTCACGATGGACATGTGGGTCGACGGCGAGGACCACACCAAGCAGTTCCGCATGAAGGGCGAGGCCGACAAGGGCCCGATGGACATGACCATCACCTTCCTCGACTACAACAAGCCCGTCACCGTCACGGCCCCGCCGGCCAAGGACGTCGCGGATCTGAGCGAGATGTTCAAGGAGCTGGGGCAGGGCTGAACCGTCCCGCCCCGATCCGCCGTACGGGCGGATTTGCCTCACGGTGAACCGTTCCCGTACTCTCCTACAGAAGCCAAAGACCGCTGGTCGTTACCGCGCGCTCATCAGAGGGCGCGGTGGCCGAAGGATCCGCTGAACGGCGGACGACCCGCGCAGGTGACACTGGAGAAGCTCCCGGAGTCCGCCGCCTAGTGCGCGCGTGAAACCGGTCGAGCTACGCCCCGTGCGCTTGCGCCGGGGCGTTTCGTTTTCCCCAGTCCTCCTTCGGGTCCGCGCGGTCCGAATCACCCGGAAGGAGGCCGAGGCTCATGGCGAGGCCTGACAAGGTCGATGCCGTCGAGGAGATGCGGGACAAGTTCCGCAACTCCAACGCTGCTGTCGTTACCGCGTACACCGGTCTCACCGTCGCGCAGCTCCAGAAGCTGCGTCGTTCACTCGGTGAGAACGCTCAGTACCGTGTGGCGAAGAACACGCTGACCAAGATTGCGGCCAACGAGGCCGGGATCACGACGCTGGACGACCTCTTTGCGGGTTCGTCGGCCGTCGCCTTCGTGACCGGTGACCCGGTCGAGGCGGCGAAGGGTCTCCGTGACTTCGCCAAGGACAACCCCAACCTCGTCATCAAGGGCGGCGTCCTTGACGGCAAGGCGATGTCCGCCGATGAGATCAAGAAGCTTGCGGACCTCGAGTCCCGCGAGGTTCTGCTCTCCAAGCTGGCGGGTGCCTTCAAGGGCAAGCAGTCCCAGGCTGCTCAGCTCTTCCAGGCGCTTCCCTCGAAGCTCGTCCGCACCGTGGACGCGCTCCGTGCCAAGCAGGACGAGCAGGGCGGTGCCGAGTAACTCGGCTCGCATCCCGGCCGCCGCTGCCTGAACGCGGCGACCGTAGCGGGCCAAACGTACGCCCGCCTCACATGTACATCCGGCACCTGCCGATTTAGTGGAAGGACCGCCATCATGGCGAAGCTCAGCCAGGACGACCTGCTCGCGCAGTTCGAAGAGATGACCCTCATCGAGCTCTCCGAGTTCGTGAAGGCGTTCGAGGAGAAGTTCGACGTCACCGCCGCCGCGGCCGTCGCCGTCGCCGGCCCGGCCGGTCCGGCTGCCCCGGCCGAGGCCGAGGCCGAGCAGGACGAGTTCGACGTCATCCTCACCGGTGCCGGCGACAAGAAGATCCAGGTCATCAAGGTCGTGCGTGAGCTGACCTCCCTGGGTCTGAAGGAGGCCAAGGACCTCGTGGACGGCGCCCCGAAGCCCGTTCTCGAGAAGGTCGCCAAGGACGCCGCCGAGAAGGCCGCCGAGTCCCTCAAGGGCGCCGGCGCCTCCGTCGAGGTCAAGTAAGACCTTCCGGATCCGCCAGGATCCACGACACGTCCCGCTGGACGTGTAACGCGTAAGCGCGGAAGAGCGATCATCCATCCGGGTGGTCGCTCTTCGGCGTTATCGGGGGCCGGCCACGGTTGCCTTGAACCCTTTGTGACGGGGGGTAGGGTGATCTTCGTCGTATCACCGGGCGGCTCCGGATCGGGCAGGGGGGCCTTGACGAACCGCACGCAGCGCGCAATTCTCAGGACGCGTCGTCACAGGATCCGAATCCGAGGCATGGATCGGCGACGAAGAGGGCAGTACTTACGTGCGTTGAGGGCAGCGCCTTGTCGCAGGAGTGGAACAACGAGGGTGAACACGGGTTCCAGAACCCGCACTGGACATCAGTGTGCCAAGTGGCTACACTGACCCTTTGCGCTGCCTGTTAGCTGTCCCCTGCCCGTCACCAGGGGTCTGCCCTCGCCCGAGCATCGACGACAAGACTGTCTGACCTGGCCTTTTGGCCGGACCGACACAGCTTGTCTCTGTGTACGGGAGAGGGGCCGGTACGCGCGTAGTGAGTCCGAGCCCTCGGAAGGACCCCCTCTTGGCCGCCTCGCGCAACGCCTCGACCGCGAATACGAACAACGCCGCCAGCACTGCCCCGCTGCGCATCTCTTTTGCAAAGATCAAGGAGCCTCTTGAGGTTCCGAACCTGCTCGCGCTGCAGACCGAGAGCTTCGACTGGCTCCTCGGCAACACCGCCTGGCAGAGTCGGGTCGAGGAGGCTCTCGAGAACGGTCAGGACGTCCCCACCAAGTCCGGGCTCGAGGAGATCTTCGAGGAGATCTCCCCGATCGAGGACTTCAGCGGGTCGATGTCGCTGACCTTCCGCGACCACCGCTTCGAGCCGCCGAAGAACTCCATCGACGAGTGCAAGGACCGCGACTTCACGTACGCGGCCCCCCTCTTCGTCACCGCCGAGTTCACGAACAACGAGACCGGCGAGATCAAGTCCCAGACGGTCTTCATGGGCGACTTCCCGCTCATGACGAACAAGGGCACCTTCGTCATCAACGGCACCGAGCGTGTCGTGGTGTCGCAGCTCGTCCGTTCGCCCGGTGTCTACTTCGACTCCTCCATCGACAAGACGTCCGACAAGGACATCTTCTCCGCCAAGATCATCCCGTCCCGGGGTGCCTGGCTGGAGATGGAGATCGACAAGCGCGACATGGTCGGTGTCCGCATCGACCGCAAGCGCAAGCAGTCCGTCACCGTCCTGCTCAAGGCGCTCGGCTGGACCACCGAGCAGATTCTTGAGGAGTTCGGCGAGTACGAGTCGATGCGTGCCACCCTGGAGAAGGACCACACCCAGGGCCAGGACGACGCGCTGCTCGACATCTACCGCAAGCTGCGTCCGGGCGAGCCCCCCACCCGTGAGGCCGCGCAGACGCTGCTCGAGAACCTCTACTTCAACCCCAAGCGCTACGACCTGGCCAAGGTCGGCCGCTACAAGGTCAACAAGAAGCTGGGTGCGGACGCTCCGCTGGACGCGGGCATCCTGACCGTCGAGGACATCATCTCGACGATCAAGTACCTGGTGAAGCTGCACGCGGGCGAGACCGAGACGGTCGGCGACAGCGGTACGAACATCGTCGTCGAGACCGACGACATCGACCACTTCGGCAACCGCCGCCTGCGCAGCGTCGGCGAGCTCATCCAGAACCAGGTCCGTACGGGTCTGGCGCGTATGGAGCGTGTCGTCCGCGAGCGGATGACGACCCAGGACGTCGAGGCGATCACGCCGCAGACCCTGATCAACATCCGGCCGGTCGTCGCCTCCATCAAGGAGTTCTTCGGCACCAGCCAGCTGTCGCAGTTCATGGACCAGAACAACCCGCTGTCGGGTCTCACCCACAAGCGCCGTCTGTCGGCTCTTGGCCCGGGTGGTCTGTCCCGTGAGCGGGCCGGCTTCGAGGTCCGTGACGTGCACCCCTCGCACTACGGCCGCATGTGCCCGATCGAGACGCCCGAAGGCCCGAACATCGGTCTGATCGGCTCGCTCGCCTCCTACGGCCGGGTCAACGCGTTCGGTTTCGTGGAGACCCCGTACCGCAAGGTGTTCGAGGGCCAGGTCACCGACGAGGTCGACTACCTGACCGCCGACGAGGAGGACCGCTTCGTCATCGCGCAGGCCAACGCGCAGCTGACGGACGACCTCCGCTTCGCCGAGGCCCGGGTGCTGGTCCGCCGTAAGGGCGGCGAGGTCGACTACGTCACCGGCGAGGACGTGGACTACATGGACGTCTCGCCGCGCCAGATGGTGTCGGTCGCGACCGCCATGATCCCCTTCCTCGAGCACGACGACGCCAACCGTGCCCTCATGGGCGCGAACATGATGCGTCAGGCCGTGCCGCTGATTAAGTCCGAGGCCCCGCTCGTCGGCACCGGCATGGAGTACCGCTCCGCGGTCGACGCCGGCGACGTGGTCAAGGCCGAGAAGCCCGGTGTGGTCCAGGAGGTCTCCGCGGACTACATCACCACCGCCAACGACGACGGCACGTACATCACGTACCGCCTGGCCAAGTTCGCCCGCTCCAACCAGGGCACCTCGGTCAACCAGAAGGTCATCGTCAACGAGGGCGACCGGATCATCGAGGGCCAGGTCCTGGCCGACGGTCCGGCCACCGAGAACGGCGAGATGGCGCTGGGCAAGAACCTGCTCGTGGCGTTCATGCCGTGGGAGGGTCACAACTACGAGGACGCGATCATCCTGTCGCAGCGCCTCGTGCAGGACGACGTCCTCTCCTCGATCCACATCGAGGAGCACGAGGTCGACGCCCGTGACACCAAGCTCGGCCCCGAGGAGATCACCCGGGACATCCCGAACGTCTCCGAGGAGGTCCTCGCCGACCTCGACGAGCGCGGCATCATCCGCATCGGTGCCGAGGTCGTCGCCGGCGACATCCTCGTCGGCAAGGTCACGCCCAAGGGTGAGACCGAGCTGACGCCCGAGGAGCGCCTGCTCCGCGCGATCTTCGGTGAGAAGGCGCGCGAGGTGCGCGACACCTCGCTGAAGGTGCCGCACGGCGAGATCGGCAAGGTCATCGGCGTCCGCGTCTTCGACCGTGAAGAGGGCGACGAGCTTCCCCCCGGTGTGAACCAGCTGGTGCGCGTCTACGTCGCGCAGAAGCGCAAGATCACCGACGGTGACAAGCTCGCCGGCCGCCACGGCAACAAGGGCGTCATCTCGAAGATCCTGCCGATCGAGGACATGCCGTTCCTGGAGGACGGCACCCCGGTCGACATCATCCTCAACCCGCTCGGTGTGCCGTCCCGAATGAACCCGGGACAGGTCCTGGAGATCCACCTCGGCTGGCTCGCCAGCCGCGGCTGGGACGTCTCCGGCCTCGCGGACGACTGGGCGCAGCGCCTGCAGGCCATCGAGGCCGACCAGGTCGCGCCGGGCACCAACGTCGCCACCCCCGTCTTCGACGGTGCGCGTGAGGACGAGCTGGCCGGTCTGCTGAACCACACCATCCCGAACCGGGACGGCGAGCGCATGGTGCTCCCGACCGGTAAGGCGCCGCTGTTCGACGGCCGCTCCGGCGAGCCGTTCCCGGAGCCGATCTCGGTCGGCTACATGTACATCCTCAAGCTGCACCACCTGGTCGACGACAAGCTGCACGCCCGGTCGACCGGTCCGTACTCGATGATCACCCAGCAGCCGCTGGGTGGTAAGGCCCAGTTCGGTGGCCAGCGCTTCGGTGAGATGGAGGTGTGGGCGCTGGAGGCTTACGGCGCCGCGTACGCCCTCCAGGAGCTGCTGACCATCAAGTCCGACGACGTGACCGGCCGCGTGAAGGTCTACGAGGCCATCGTCAAGGGCGAGAACATCCCCGAGCCCGGCATCCCCGAGTCCTTCAAGGTGCTCATCAAGGAGATGCAGTCCCTGTGCCTCAACGTGGAGGTGCTGTCCTCGGACGGCATGTCCATCGAGATGCGCGACACCGACGAGGACGTCTTCCGCGCTGCGGAGGAGCTTGGCATCGACCTGTCCCGGCGTGAGCCGAGCAGCGTCGAAGAGGTCTGACGGGAGTTCGGCGGCCTTCGTCATGAAGGCCGCCGGCCCCAGGACCCCCGTATCAGACCCCATGACTTACAACCCTGAGAGGGATTGACGCATAGTGCTCGACGTCAACTTCTTCGACGAGCTCCGGATCGGTCTGGCCACCGCTGACGACATCCGTCAGTGGAGCCACGGCGAGGTCAAGAAGCCCGAGACGATCAACTACCGCACGCTCAAGCCCGAAAAGGACGGACTCTTCTGCGAGAAGATCTTCGGTCCGACCCGGGACTGGGAGTGCTACTGCGGCAAGTACAAGCGTGTCCGCTTCAAGGGCATCATCTGTGAGCGGTGTGGCGTCGAGGTCACCCGCGCCAAGGTGCGCCGTGAGCGGATGGGCCACATCGAGCTCGCCGCGCCGGTCACCCACATCTGGTACTTCAAGGGCGTCCCGTCGCGTCTGGGCTACCTGCTCGACCTGGCCCCCAAGGACCTCGAGAAGGTCATCTACTTCGCGGCGTACATGATCACGTACGTCGACGAGGAGCGCCGTACGCGCGACCTGCCCTCCCTGGAGGCCCACGTCTCCGTCGAGCGCCAGCAGATCGAGCAGCGTCGCGACGCCGACCTGGAGGCCCGCGCCAAGAAGCTCGAGACCGACCTGGCCGAGCTGGAGGCCGAGGGCGCCAAGGCCGACGTGCGCCGCAAGGTGCGCGAGGGTGCCGAGCGCGAGATGAAGCAGCTGCGTGACCGTGCGCAGCGCGAGACCGACCTGGCCGAGCTGGAGGCCGAGGGCGCCAAGGCCGACGTGCGCCGCAAGGTGCGCGAGGGTGCCGAGCGCGAGATGAAGCAGCTGCGTGACCGTGCGCAGCGCGAGATCGACCGCCTCGACGAGGTGTGGAACCGCTTCAAGAACCTCAAGGTCCAGGACCTGGAGGGCGACGAGCTGCTCTACCGCGAGCTGCGTGACCGCTTCGGCACGTACTTCGACGGCTCGATGGGTGCCGCGGCGCTGCAGAAGCGCCTGGAGTCCTTCGACCTCGACGAGGAGGCCGAGCGCCTCCGCGAGATCATCCGTACCGGCAAGGGCCAGAAGAAGACCCGTGCGCTCAAGCGCCTGAAGGTCGTCTCCGCGTTCCTGCAGACCAGCAACAGCCCCAAGGGCATGGTGCTCGACTGCGTGCCGGTCATCCCGCCGGACCTCCGCCCGATGGTGCAGCTGGACGGTGGCCGCTTCGCGACCTCCGACCTGAACGACCTGTACCGCCGTGTGATCAACCGGAACAACCGCCTGAAGCGGCTTCTCGACCTCGGCGCGCCCGAGATCATCGTGAACAACGAGAAGCGCATGCTCCAGGAGGCCGTGGACGCGCTGTTCGACAACGGCCGCCGTGGTCGTCCGGTCACCGGTCCCGGTAACCGCCCGCTGAAGTCCCTCAGCGACATGCTGAAGGGTAAGCAGGGCCGCTTCCGTCAGAACCTGCTCGGTAAGCGTGTGGACTACTCCGCGCGTTCCGTGATCGTCGTCGGTCCGCAGCTGAAGCTGCACCAGTGCGGTCTGCCGAAGGCGATGGCGCTGGAGCTCTTCAAGCCGTTCGTGATGAAGCGTCTGGTCGACCTGAACCACGCGCAGAACATCAAGAGCGCCAAGCGCATGGTCGAGCGCGGCCGCACGGTCGTGTACGACGTGCTGGAAGAGGTCATCGCGGAGCACCCGGTTCTGCTGAACCGTGCGCCCACGCTGCACCGCCTGGGCATCCAGGCCTTCGAGCCGCAGCTGGTCGAGGGCAAGGCCATCCAGATCCACCCGCTCGTCTGCACCGCGTTCAACGCGGACTTCGACGGTGACCAGATGGCCGTCCACCTGCCGCTCTCCGCGGAGGCGCAGGCCGAGGCCCGCATCCTGATGCTGTCCTCGAACAACATCCTCAAGCCGGCCGACGGCCGCCCGGTGACGATGCCGACCCAGGACATGGTCCTCGGTCTGTTCTTCCTCACCACCGACGGCGAGATGCGCGACCTCAAGGGCGAGGGCCGTTCCTTCGCCTCGGTCGCCGAGGCGATCATGGCCTTCGACGCGGGCGAGCTGTCGCTCCAGTCGAGGATCGACGTCCGCTTCCCGGTCGGCACCATCCCGCCGCGTGGCTGGACCCCGCCGGCGCGTGAGGAGGGCGAGCCCGAGTGGCAGCAGGGTGACAGCTTCCGGCTGAACACCACCCTGGGCCGTGCGCTCTTCAACGAGCTGCTGCCCGAGGACTACCCGTTCGTCGACTACGAAGTCGGCAAGAAGCAGCTCTCCGAGATCGTCAACGACCTCGCCGAGCGCTACCCCAAGGTCATCGTGGCGGCGACGCTCGACAACCTGAAGGCGTCCGGCTTCTTCTGGGCTACCCGCTCCGGCGTGACCGTGGCCATCTCCGACGTCGTCGTTCCCGAGGCGAAGAAGGAGATCGTCAAGGGCTACGAGGCGCAGGACGAGAAGGTCCAGAAGCAGTACGAGCGCGGTCTGATCACCAAGGACGAGCGCACGCAGGAGCTCATCGCGATCTGGACCAAGGCGACCAACGAGGTCGCCGAGGCGATGAACGACAACTTCCCGAAGACCAACCCGATCTTCATGATGGTGAACTCGGGTGCACGAGGCAACATGATGCAGATGCGTCAGATCGCCGGTATGCGTGGTCTGGTGTCGAACGCGAAGAACGAGACGATCCCGCGTCCCATCAAGGCCTCCTTCCGTGAGGGCCTGTCCGTGCTGGAGTACTTCATCTCCACGCACGGTGCCCGTAAGGGTCTGGCGGACACCGCTCTGCGTACCGCCGACTCGGGTTACCTCACGCGTCGTCTGGTCGACGTCTCCCAGGACGTCATCATTCGCGAGGAGGACTGTGGCACCGAGCGCGGTCTGCGTCTGAAGATCGCCGACCGGAACGCCGAGGGCGCGCTGATCAAGACGGAGGACGTCGAGACCTCCGTGTACGCGCGCTGCCTCGCCGAGGACATCGTGGTCGACGGACAGGTGCTGGCCCCGGCCGGTACCGACCTCGGCGACGTCCTCATCGAGGAGCTCGTGCGGCGCGGCGTCGAGGAGGTCAAGACCCGCTCGGTCCTGACCTGCGAGTCCGCCGTCGGCACCTGCGCGATGTGCTACGGCCGTTCGCTCGCCACCGGCAAGCTGGTCGACATCGGTGAGGCGGTCGGCATCATCGCCGCCCAGTCCATCGGTGAGCCCGGCACCCAGCTGACGATGCGTACCTTCCACACCGGTGGTGTGGCCGGTGACGACATTACCCAGGGTCTGCCGCGTGTCGTCGAGCTCTTCGAGGCCCGTACCCCGAAGGGTGTCGCCCCGATCTCCGAGGCCCAGGGCCGCGTGCGGATCGAGGAGACCGAGAAGACCAAGAAGCTCGTCGTCACCCCGGACGACGGCAGCGACGAGACGGCGTTCCCGATCTCGAAGCGTGCCCGTCTCCTGGTCAGCGAGGGCGAGCACGTCGAGGTGGGCCAGAAGCTCACCGTGGGTGCCACCAACCCGCACGACGTGCTGCGCATCCTGGGTCAGCGTGCCGTCCAGGTCCACCTGGTCGGCGAGGTCCAGAAGGTCTACAACTCGCAGGGTGTGTCGATCCACGACAAGCACATCGAGATCATCATCCGGCAGATGCTGCGCCGGGTGACGATCATCGAGTCGGGCGACGCCGAGCTGCTGCCCGGCGAGCTGGTCGAGCGCTCGAAGTTCGAGACCGAGAACCGTCGTGTGGTCCAGGAGGGTGGTCACCCGGCTTCGGGTCGTCCGCAGCTCATGGGTATCACCAAGGCCTCGCTGGCGACGGAATCCTGGCTGTCGGCCGCCTCCTTCCAGGAGACGACCCGAGTGCTGACGGACGCGGCGATCAACGCCAAGTCCGACAGCCTCATCGGCCTGAAGGAGAACGTCATCATCGGTAAGCTCATCCCGGCCGGTACGGGTCTGTCCCGCTACCGCAACATCCGGGTCGAGCCGACCGAGGAGGCCAAGGCCGCGATGTACTCGGCCGTCGGCTACGACGACATCGACTACTCGCCGTTCGGCACGGGCTCCGGCCAGGCCGTTCCGCTGGAGGACTACGACTACGGTCCGTACAACCAGTAAGCGAGTCGCTTGAGCCGAAGGGCGGTCATCCTGCGGGGTGGCCGCCCTTCGGCGTTCCCGGTGCCGGGGGACCCTGGCCGGTAGGGCCTCGAAACCGTCTCACCGGGCCTCTGCGGGCGTGCGGACGCGGCGGCGGAGCCGAGTCGCGTCTGCGGGCGGGAGCGCCTCTGTCGGCTTTCTGGCCGACACGCGGCGCCCCGCCTCCACGCACCGGTGCCGGAACCTCCGCTTCGGCGCATCATGGAAGGACTCCGGCACCCGGGGAGGTGCTCCGTGTCGCAGCCGCACTATCCGTCCTGGCATCCCTGGCAGCCCTGGCAGGGTTCTGGTGCGCCCTCGATGCTCGCGTCGCACGCCGATCGGGAGCGGGCCGTGGACGTGCTCAGAGCCGGGTACGGCGAGGGGCGGATGGAGCGGGACGAGTTCGAGAAGCGGGGCGGGCGGGCGTATGCGGCGCGGACCGTGGGGGAGCTGGCGCTGCTCGTCGCGGATCTGCCGCAGGGGCCGCTGCCGCAGCCGGCCTCGGTCGTGCCCGTGCCGACGACGTTCATGCCGGTGCCGCGGGCGCGGACGAATGGGAAGGCCGTCGCGGCCGGGGTGTGCGGGCTGCTGTGCGTGCCGACCATGGGGCTCACCGGCATCCCGGCGGTCGTGCTGGGGCATGTGGCCCGGGCGGAGATCCGCAGCCGGGGCGAGCTGGGGGACGGGCTCGCGCTGACCGGTCTGGTGCTCGGGTGGTTGTCCACGGCCGGCTGGGCACTCGTTCTGGTGTTGCTCACGGTGGTGTCCGTCGTAGCATCGTGAAGGTATGCAAAACGGACAGTCGCCGTCGAATTGAAGATCGACAACGGCCCGGGGGCTTGACATGTCCCGCATGGCGGTGCGGGCGGTGCCCATTTGTTTTGACCGCAGCGAATGCGATAGGTACGCTCAGACCTTGTGCCTGGGGTGTGCCCTGGCTCGCGTGTGTGCCATGAACCGCACGGCGAGCCGACACCGGCCACCGTAATCTGCGCTGTTTCTGCCTCGCGGCGGAAGTCCGCGGGTTCGACACACCCGACCGCGTGGGTCGGAGATGTTCCAGGTTAGCTTCACCATTCGGCACACAGAAACCGGAGAAGTAGTGCCTACGATCCAGCAGCTGGTCCGGAAGGGCCGGCAGGACAAGGTCGAGAAGAACAAGACGCCCGCACTCGAGGGTTCCCCTCAGCGCCGGGGCGTCTGCACGCGTGTGTTCACGACCACCCCGAAGAAGCCGAACTCGGCCCTGCGTAAGGTCGCGCGTGTGCGTCTGACCAGCGGGATCGAGGTCACCGCTTACATTCCGGGTGAGGGACACAACCTGCAGGAGCACTCCATCGTGCTCGTGCGCGGCGGCCGTGTGAAGGACCTGCCGGGTGTTCGTTACAAGATCATCCGTGGCTCCCTCGACACCCAGGGTGTCAAGAACCGCAAGCAGGCCCGTTCCCGCTACGGCGCCAAGAAGGAGAAGTAAGAATGCCTCGTAAGGGCCCCGCCCCGAAGCGCCCGGTCATCATCGACCCGGTCTACGGTTCTCCTCTGGTGACGTCGCTCATCAACAAGGTGCTGCTGAACGGCAAGCGCTCCACCGCCGAGCGCATCGTCTACGGCGCCATGGAGGGTCTGCGTGAGAAGACGGGCAACGACCCGATCATCACGCTGAAGCGCGCGCTGGAGAACATCAAGCCGACCCTCGAGGTCAAGTCCCGCCGTGTCGGTGGTGCGACGTACCAGGTTCCGATCGAGGTCAAGCCCGGTCGCGCCAACACGCTCGCGCTGCGCTGGCTGGTCGGCTACTCCCGCGCCCGCCGTGAGAAGACGATGACCGAGCGCCTGCTCAACGAGCTTCTCGACGCCTCCAACGGCCTCGGTGCCGCTGTGAAGAAGCGCGAGGACACCCACAAGATGGCCGAGTCCAACAAGGCCTTCGCGCACTACCGCTGGTAGTCGCTACCCACATCGAGACCGAGAGAAGACTGAAGCCTTATGGCTACCACTTCACTTGACCTGGCCAAGGTCCGCAACATCGGGATCATGGCCCACATCGACGCGGGCAAGACGACCACCACCGAGCGGATCCTGTTCTACACCGGTGTGTCTTACAAGATCGGTGAGGTCCACGACGGCGCTGCCACCATGGACTGGATGGAGCAGGAGCAGGAGCGTGGCATCACGATCACGTCTGCTGCGACCACCTGTCACTGGCCGCTCGAGGACGACGACTACACCATCAACATCATCGACACCCCGGGTCACGTCGACTTCACCGTCGAGGTGGAGCGCTCCCTGCGCGTGCTCGACGGTGCCGTGACGGTGTTCGACGGCGTCGCCGGTGTCGAGCCGCAGTCCGAGACGGTGTGGCGTCAGGCCGACCGTTACGGCGTGCCCCGCATCTGCTTCGTGAACAAGCTGGACCGTACCGGCGCCGAGTTCCACCGCTGCGTGGACATGATCTCGGACCGCCTGGGCGCCCAGCCGCTGGTCATGCAGCTGCCGATCGGTGCCGAGGCGGACTTCAAGGGCGTCATCGACCTCGTGACGATGAAGGCCCTGGTCTGGTCGGCCGAGGCGACTAAGGGCGAGATGTACGACACCGTCGACATCCCGGACACCCACGCCGAGGCTGCCGAGGAGTACCGCGGCAAGCTGCTCGAGGCCGTCGCCGAGAACGACGAAGAGCTGATGGAGCTGTACCTGGAGGGCACCGAGCCCACCGTGGAGCAGCTCTACGCCGCGATCCGTCGTATCACCATCGCGTCCGGCAAGAGCGGCGGCACCACCGTCACTCCCGTGTTCTGCGGCACCGCGTTCAAGAACAAGGGCGTTCAGCCTCTGCTCGACGCGGTCGTGCGCTACCTGCCCACTCCGCTCGACGTCGAGGCCATCGAGGGCCACGACGTCAAGGACCCGGAGCAGGTCATCGCGCGCAAGCCGTCGGAGGACGAGCCCCTCGCCGCGCTGGCGTTCAAGATCATGAGCGACCCGCACCTCGGCAAGCTCACCTTCGTCCGCGTGTACTCCGGCCGCCTGCTGTCCGGCACCGCCGTGCTGAACTCGGTGAAGGGCAAGAAGGAGCGCATCGGCAAGATCTACCGCATGCACGCGAACAAGCGTGAGGAGATCGAGTCGGTGGGCGCCGGCGACATCGTCGCCGTGATGGGTCTGAAGCAGACCACCACGGGTGAGACGCTGTCCGACGACAAGAACCCGGTCATCCTGGAGTCCATGGACTTCCCGGCGCCGGTCATCCAGGTCGCCATCGAGCCCAAGTCGAAGGGCGACCAGGAGAAGCTGGGCGTCGCGATCCAGCGCCTCGCCGAGGAGGACCCGTCGTTCCAGGTCCACTCGGACGAGGAGACGGGCCAGACCATCATCGGCGGTATGGGCGAGCTGCACCTCGAGGTGCTGGTCGACCGCATGCGCCGTGAGTTCAAGGTCGAGGCCAACGTCGGCAAGCCGCAGGTCGCCTACCGTGAGACGATCCGCAAGGCCGTCGAGCGCGTGGACTACACCCACAAGAAGCAGACCGGTGGTACCGGTCAGTTCGCCAAGGTGCAGATCGCGATCGAGCCGATCGAGGGCGGCGACGCCTCGTACGAGTTCGTGAACAAGGTGACCGGTGGTCGTATCCCGAAGGAGTACATCCCTTCGGTCGACGCCGGTGCGCAGGAGGCCATGCAGTTCGGCATCCTCGCCGGCTACGAGATGACCGGCGTGCGCGTCACCCTGATCGACGGTGGCTACCACGAGGTCGACTCCTCCGAGCTGGCGTTCAAGATCGCCGGTTCGCAGGCCTTCAAGGAGGCCGCGCGCAAGGCCAGCCCCGTGCTGCTCGAGCCGATGATGGCCGTCGAGGTCACCACGCCCGAGGACTACATGGGTGAGGTCATCGGCGACATCAACTCCCGCCGTGGTCAGATCCAGGCCATGGAGGAGCGGGCCGGTGCCCGCGTCGTGAAGGGCCTCGTGCCCCTCTCGGAGATGTTCGGCTACGTCGGAGACCTCCGCAGCAAGACGTCGGGTCGCGCAAGCTACTCGATGCAGTTCGACTCCTACGCCGAGGTTCCCCGGAACGTCGCCGAGGAGATCATCGCGAAGGCCAAGGGCGAGTAACGCACCGCGTCTACACGCCGTAGGCTTGACTCCGGTGCTCGAGGGGCATTCCGCCGCAATCGTGGTGAGAGTGCCCCGAGGCCCGGGCTTTCCAGCAAAGATCACCTGGCGCCGATGAAGTAAGGCGTACCAGAACCACTCCCAGGAGGAACCCCGTGGCGAAGGCGAAGTTCGAGCGGACTAAGCCGCACGTCAACATCGGCACCATCGGTCACATCGACCACGGTAAGACGACCCTCACGGCCGCCATTACCAAGGTGCTGCACGACGCGTACCCGGACCTGAACGAGGCCTCGGCCTTCGACCAGATCGACAAGGCTCCTGAGGAGCGCCAGCGCGGTATCACCATCTCCATCGCGCACGTCGAGTACCAGACCGAGACGCGTCACTACGCCCACGTCGACTGCCCCGGTCACGCGGACTACATCAAGAACATGATCACGGGTGCGGCGCAGATGGACGGCGCCATCCTCGTGGTCGCCGCCACCGACGGCCCGATGCCGCAGACCAAGGAGCACGTGCTCCTGGCCCGCCAGGTCGGCGTTCCGTACATCGTCGTCGCCCTGAACAAGGCCGACATGGTGGACGACGAGGAGATCCTGGAGCTCGTCGAGCTCGAGGTCCGTGAGCTCCTCTCCGAGTACGAGTTCCCGGGCGACGACCTGCCGGTCGTCAAGGTCTCGGCGCTCAAGGCCCTCGAGGGCGACAAGGAGTGGGGCAACTCCGTCCTCGAGCTGATGAAGGCCGTCGACGAGAACATCCCGCAGCCCGAGCGTGACGTCGACAAGCCGTTCCTGATGCCGATCGAGGACGTCTTCACGATCACCGGTCGTGGCACCGTCGTCACCGGTCGTATCGAGCGTGGTGTCCTCAAGGTCAACGAGACCGTTGACATCGTGGGCATCAAGCAGGAGAAGACCACCACCACGGTCACCGGCATCGAGATGTTCCGCAAGCTGCTCGACGAGGGCCAGGCCGGTGAGAACGTCGGTCTGCTCCTCCGTGGCATCAAGCGCGAGGACGTCGAGCGCGGCCAGGTCATCATCAAGCCGGGCTCGGTCACCCCGCACACCGAGTTCGAGGCGCAGGCCTACATCCTGTCCAAGGACGAGGGTGGCCGCCACACGCCGTTCTTCAACAACTACCGCCCGCAGTTCTACTTCCGTACGACGGACGTGACCGGCGTGGTGACCCTCCCCGAGGGCACCGAGATGGTCATGCCGGGTGACAACACCGAGATGAAGGTGGAGCTCATCCAGCCCGTCGCCATGGAGGAGGGCCTGAAGTTCGCCATCCGTGAGGGTGGCCGGACCGTGGGCGCCGGCCAGGTCACCAAGATCAACAAGTAAGTCCTCGGACTGGCTTGAGGGTCCACTGACCTGAGTGGCTCGAAGGGGCCCGCACGACTTCGGTCGTGCGGGCCCTTTTGCGTTGTCCTGCAACGGGCGCCGGCGAGCTGCGTTTCGTGTGGCGAGTCAGAAGCCCAGGTACGTGATCTGGACGACGTAGATCCGCTCGCTGCGGACGACGACCTGATACGTGAACATGCCGCCGGGGACGATGATGTTGCCGCCGCTCGGGTCGGTGCCGTCGTAGGCGCGTCCGTGGATGTGCAGTGCTTCAGCTGCTCTGACCAGCTCTTCCGCCTTGCTTTCCACCTCAGCGAGGAAGTTGATGGGAGCGGTTCGGGCCGCTTGCTCGGCCCCGAAGGCGTACTCCCATTTCCAGCTCACTCCCGGACGGCCTTCATGGCTTCGTCCAGGACGGCGCTCAGCTCGCGCAAGGCCTCCTGGGCGAGGGCGGGGTCCTCGTGTTCCAGGTTGTCCTTCGCGCGGGCGTACCGGGTGGACAGGTCGGGACGACGTGCGATCTCGATGTCCCGGGCCCAGGCCAGCACCCAACTCTGCACAGGGCTCAAGGACTGCCACTCGACCGCCTTCGCGAAGGCGTCGTCCTTGCTGGCCTGCATCTCTTCCAGACGAGCCGGATCCACGGAAGCGAGAGCTGTCCGCAGGGCATCAGGAGTGTGCTGGGGGCGGGGGATCAGCTCGTGTCCGTGGTCGGCCTGCGTGCTCATCGTGTCCACCTCCAGGAAGTGCCCCACCCAGGCTATCCCGCCCCGACGGCAGAGGAGCGGGGAGACCTGGGCGCAGTTGTTCCGTTCATGCGGTTTCCAGCAGCTTGGCACGGTCGGAGCGGCAGTCGCGGCAGTGGCCGGGTTCCGGGGCGCGGAAGGCGCGGTCGCAGCCGTCGCAGGTCTGGAGGGGGTGCCGGGTCGGCGGCGGTGGCGCCTGCCGTGCCCCGAAGGGCGGCGGTGGCGGGAGTTGGGCTGTGAGGCGGTGGGCGAGGAGGGCGGCCGGGCGGTGCAGGGGCCCCGGCGGGAGGTCCGTCGTCAGGGCGTGCCGTACGGCGGCCGAGGTGACGTCTCGTTCGAGCCAGGCGGCGACCCCCGGGGCGAGGTGGGCGGTGTCGCTCGTGGAGAGGAGGAGACGGGGGTCGTCGCGGCGGAGCCGGCTGAGGAGGTCCGTGGCCTGTTGAAGGAGGGCGGGGGCGGGGCAGGCCGGGCGCGGTACCGCGGGGAGGGGTTTGCCGCCGGGCTGCCTCGTCCGCTTTCCCGGGGCCGGGCGCGGGGTGTCCGTACGGCTGTGGCCCGGCTGGTTGCAGGAGGTCGTGCGGGTGATGATCCGGCCGTCCGGGACGCGTTCGCGCGTGCGGCGCAGGTAGCCGTGGGCTTCCAGCTCCCGTAGGGCGGCTGCGATGCGGGTCGTGCCCTCCGGGAAACGGGCCGCCAGGGACTTGATGTCGATGCGGGAGCCTGCCGGGAGCGACTGGATGTGGACCGAGAGCCCGATCGCGAGCAGTGACAGCTCCGGGTGCTGGGCCAGGTGGTTGCCGATCACCGTGAAGCGGGTGGTGTGGCGGGTGTTGTCGTGCGTCAGGCCCCCGGCGTGCGGGGGCCGGTTCGGGTGCTTCTTTCCGGCAACCCGGGTGTGGGCGTGCGTGGGCACGTTAGGGTTCTGCGTATCCATCAGGAAGGTCTCTTCTTCCTCGGTGGTCAGGCCCTCGCCTTGGGATTGCCCGTCCCGGCGGGGGCCGTCGCATGTCTGCGGTTGTGTCGTGACGTGTTGCGCTGAGCGTAGGGCAGGCAAGGACCCCCGAATCCAGCTGAGTTGCTGATGTTCACCCGCGAGGGTGAGGCAGCCCTGCGGCTGGGAGGAGGGGTGGGGTTTGGGTGGGTTCTTTCACCCTTGTGGTCCTTGGGGGAAGGCGCCGGTACCGCCGGAGCACGCACTTTCGGGTTCCGGCGCGAGGTCGATTTCGGCCCAGACGGTCTTGCGGGGCGGCAGTCCCCGGGTGACGCCCCAGCGATCGGCGAGAGCGTCGACCAGGAGGAGACCCAGGCCGGGGCGGGCTGTCGGCAGGCGGTCTGCGCGGGTGTCCGTCACCTCGATGCGGAGGGTGGCGGCGACGACGTAAAGGAGCAGGCGAAAGTCGCGGCCGGGGGTTCGGCCGTGTGTCGCCGCGTTGGCCGAGAGTTCCGCGACGACCTGCCTTGCCGGGTCCAGTGGCAGTCCCCACGAGCGCAGTTGTTCGGCGGCGAGGAGCCGGGCCAGCCGGGCGCCGCGCGGGGTGGCGGAGAGCTGGAGGCCGAAGTTGCGGACGGAGGTGCCGAGTTCTGGGGAGTTCTGTTTCACGTCACTCAGCGTGGCTGTCCGCGCTTACCGTGAACAGTGACTCGGCGGGTGCGTACGGTGACTGTCCGGAGCTTGTCCGGCGTTGTCCGGGCTGTCGGGGCCGGGCGTACGGGTAGGGCGCCGGGCACGGTCGTACGACGGCGGAAGGGTGCGGGATGACGGCGGTCGAGGCGGACTCGGGGCGGCTCAAGGGTGAGGCGGACGAGCCGGGTTGGGAGGTCGATCCCGACGACGAGTGGGGTGTCGCGGTCATCGCGACCGTCGGGCGGCAGTTGAAGCTGCGGCGTGAGGCGGTGGGGATGCGGGCCGCGGAGTTCGGGGCGGCGGTGGGGTACGGCGAGGACATGGTCTACAAGATCGAGGGCGGGAAGCGGATCCCTCGGCAGGACTATCTGGTCAGGGCCGATGAGGTGCTGGGGGCGGGTGGGCTGATCGCGGCGGCTTGGGAGGACGTGAAGAGGGTTCGGTACCCCAAGAGCGTGCGGGCGCTCGCACAGTTGGAGGCCAAAGCAGTTGAGCTGGGGGTGTACGTCGGGCTGAGCATCCATGGGCTGTTGCAGACGCCGGAGCACGCCCGAGCGTTGTTCGAGGCGTGGCAGCCGCCGTACTCGGAGGATGAGGTGGAGCACCTGGTCGCCGCGCGCATGGCGAGGAAGGCGATCTTCGGGCGCTCTCCTGCTCCGGCGCTCAGCTTCGTCCTGGAAGAGGCGACGCTGCGCCGACGGGTTGGAGGCACAATGGTGTGGCGTCAGCAGCTCGAACACCTGCTGGGGGTGGCCCGCTTGCGTAACGTCACGCTTCAGGTGATGCGGATGAGCTCGGGAGCCCATCCTGGGCTGGACGGCAGGATCGAGGTGCTGAAGTTCTCCGACGGCGCTGCGGTCGGTCGCTCCGACGGCGCGTTCAGCGGGCGGCCCACATCCGATCCGAAGCACCTGCGGATCCTTGAGCTGCGATATGGCACCATCCGGGCGCAGGCTCTTACGCCGGGGGAGTCGCTGGCCTTCATCGAGCAAGTGCTGGGAGAAACATGATCCGCAAGGCTTCCGCCGAGGACGTCTCTGAACTGGGCTGGTTCAAAAGCAGTTACAGCGACGGCCCTGATGGCAACTCCTGCGTCGAGATCGCGATAGCACCCCACACCATCCACGTCCGCGACTCCAAGCACGCCACCCAGGGCCCCCGGCTCACGCTCACGCCGGAGGCCTGGTCGGACTTCGTGGCCTCTGTTTAGCTGTCGTTCCGAAGGGCGCTCACCGCGCGGTCGAAGGCCGAGTCGCGCTTCTTGGCGAACTCCTCCTTCGTGAACACCGGTTCGGTCAGGTGGGGCGGGATGCCGGTGCCGTCGTAGGTCCGGCCCGACCGGTTCAGGAACTCCTCGTTCGGGAGGATCGCCGTCATCCCGTTCGGCAGGTTGCGCTGCATGACGTCGGAGAACACCCCCTGGGTCGGCTGCCCGACACGGACCGTGCCGCCCGGACGGTCGATCAGGGCCTGCGTGAAGGTCTCACCGGCGCTGACGGTCGTGCCCGAGGTCAGTACGGCGATGGGCCCGGTGTAGCGGGGCCCGTCGGCCGGTACGACCCGTATGGGCTCGGGGCGGGTGTGCCGGTCCGGGTCGGTGGGGTGGTTGCGGGCGCGCTTGGCGTAGGCGACGTAGGGCTTGTCCGTGAGGCGCTCGGCGATGTGGATGCCGAGGGCGTCGGACCCGCCGCCGTTGATGCGCAGGTCGATGATCAGGCCCTTGAGGCGCTGGGTGCGCTCGGTGGTGAGGATCGTGTCCAAGGCCTTGTCGAGTTCGGCGAGGTGGACGGGATAGGGGGCGCCGTCACGGGCGTATCCGCCGAAACCGGAGATGCGGAGGTAGCCCTGGCCGGCGCCGCGGCCGGCCAGGTCGGCGTAGGTGATGCGGCCGTTGGCGAAGTCCTGGCGGTACGAGGCGTTCTTGAGGTCGCGTTCGATGATGAACTTCTTGACCTTGGTGTCCAGTGCCTCGCCGGGTGGTTGGGTGCCCGGGCGGACCTGGGCGAAGACCTGATCCCCGTCCCGAACGGCGACATGGGCGTCGTAGAGGGGCCGCACCATGTCGCTGAAGATGCCGAAGAGTTCCTCGCGAGTGGTGTCCGCGTGTACCTCGGGCCGGTATCGGTCCCTCATCGCCTGCCAGTCGACGCCCTTCGCGGCGAAGAAGGGGTAGTTCTCGGCGAAGGAGCGCCAGAAGACGTCGAAGGCAGCGCGGGGGTCCTTGGGGGTGGGGCGGGTGCAGTCGGCCGGCAGTTCCTGGATCCGCCGCAGCGAGCGGTGTCCGACCGAGGTGTCGTAGCCGAGGGTGGCGCGGTTCCCGCCGGGGCCGGGCCGGACGGTCAGTGTGGCGCCGTCGGCCGTCGCGTACGTGCCGGGGCCGGTCCGCCGGGCACTGTCACCCTTGAGGCAGCTGACGGATGTCGTCTGGAACTCCTGAAGGGTGTCGCCGTCGAGCGAGAGGACGGTGCCGTAGCCGTCCATGCGCCAGAGGCCGTCGGTGCCCGGCTTGCCGGAGATGGAGGCGGCCGTGGCGGGCGCCGTGGCGGCTGCGGCGAGGGCCAGGGTGAGGGCGGTGGCGGTGACGGTGGTGGTGCGCACGGATGGGTTCCCCCTGCTGTGTGGTCGGTCCCCTTACGGTGCCTTGGGCAGCGGGGGGCGAGCCATCCGGTGGGCCGGAGGGCGGGGGTGGGGACATCCCCCGGCAGGTTCGCCACTGCCGGGCCGTAACACTGGAGCATGACCTCAGATGCGGCGCGCGACGAACTCGACCTGGACGCGATCGAGGAACTGTGCGGGTCCGCCACCCCAGGGCCCTGGCACGTCAGGAACCTCGACGATGATCACGCAATGAACCTGGTGGCGGTCAGCACGGTGCCGGACACGGGCCGGGCCGAGCGATGGCCCGACTTCGACCACCGGGAACTGATCGCGGCCACCCTCGTCCAGCACCCTCGCTACGTCGACTGCGCCGACGGACTCTGGGACCAGAACACCGCGTTCATCGCCATGGCCAGGCAGGCGGTACCACAGCTCGTGGCAGAGGTCAGGCGCCTGCGATGGCTCGTGGAATTCGGGGCGTGCCCCACGGCCGGCACGACAGGCACGGAGTTTGTGATGCCCCTCGACGACGAGATGCTCGGGTACTTCCGGGAGATGGTGGACGTACTGGTGGAACGCGTCGGCATCTGCCGCGCCGAGGCGGTCGCCAGGATCAACGCGGTGTACGGGACGCGGGAGTCGGTTGCTTTCGGTGTGGGGCTGATGGGCCACGAGCTCCCGGAGTACTGGGCCTACGGGACCTACTACAGCCCGGACCACCGGGACCGTCTTCCCATCGGAGACCCGACCGCCGACGCGGACATCGACTTCGGCACCCATCCCGTCCGCCCGGCACCTCCGAAGGACTCACCGTTCTGGACGCTGGAGGAGTAGTGGCACGATGTGCGCACAGGTGATCGAGCGAACGGGGAGACCGGCGTCATGGCCCGCTACATGGAGACACTCACCGTCGAGCGGGGCGGTTTCCGGATCAAGGTGCCGGAGTCGTGGTGGGAGTTCGACGTGCGGCCGGAGTCGCGGGTCGACTCGATCCGCCGGATGGTGAGCGAACGGGTGCGGCAGCGCCCGGAGTTGGAGCAGTACCGGGACACCTACGTCGACTTCCTCCAAAAGGCCGCCGCGGACGCGTGGAAGTCGGGAGCGATGTACTGCGGCTGCATGGCGGAGAGCTTCGGCGGGGACACGCCGATCACGGGTTCGGTGACCGTCTCCCTCGTCGGCGGCCGCAACGAGCGCGGCGAGCCGCTGTCGAACGACCCTTCCGTCATCGCGAGCCAGCTCGCCGTGAAGGAAGCGAGGCGTGAGGGTGACTCGTGGCGCAAGGTCACGACGGTCGACATCCCGGGAGTCGGCCCGGCCGCCCGCACCCACGGCATCGAGGACGTCGAGGTCCCCGGTGACGCGCTCAACCGCACCATCCGAGCCGTCCTGATGCAGACCTACATCCCGGTCCCGGGCCAGGAGGGCAAGGTCGCCCTGGTCGCCGGCAGCAGCCAGGTCCTCGACCTCGCGGACTCCTTCTTCGACATCTTCGACGCGATCACGTCGACGTTCCGGTTCACGGACTGATGTGCCGGTGTCTCGGGGGTGGGACTGGGAGGGCGGCCACGGCCTGCTGGGGCTCGATGACCCCGAAGAGTGGGACGCCGCGTTCGAGCGCGGAGAGGCGCATCTCGGGACCGCAGTGATCGGCTTGGCACTCAACTGCTCGCTGGCGGACGTGTCTCCACGGATCATCAGGGCGATGCAGTTGCCGAACCCCGCTCAGCGGGGATTCGCCGTCACGGCGGCGGGTCACGCGGCCCGGCTCCATGGGCAGTTGAGTCCGGAGCTGTTCGCGGCCCTGCGCGCCGAAGGCTCCGGCGGCGTGGCCGAGGACGCCATCGGGGACACCCTCACCTTCGTACCGTTCCGGAAGCTGCCGCCATGGTTCAAGCGACGGTGGGTGTACGCGGTGGTGCGGAACAAGGTGGAAGCCTGGTGGCTGCGGTCGGTGTACGCCGTCGAGGACGCCTGGCGGGCGGTCCGCGGACGCAGCTCATGATGTCCACGCGGTACGCGTCCGCGCAGCTCACGCTGCGAGCCCGGTCTTCCCGTCGAACGACTGTGCCTTGTAAGTTCACGTGCGCATACGGTTGTTGACAGATGTGCGCATGACGGGGGTTGCGGTATGGCGGGGCACAGGCCGGCTGATTGGCATGTCCTGGACTTGGACAAGGACCCGACCCCGGGCGACCCGCAACGCGTCCGCACACTCGCGAAGCAGCTGCACGACTTCGCCGACGACGTCTCCGACGCCCTGCGTCTGGTCAAGGGCATGGCAGGCGAGGGCACCCTGCTGGAGTGGGCGGGCAAGTCCGCGGACGTCTTCAAGGAGGACTTCGCCGACGTCCCGAAGAACCTCAAGAAGCTGAAGAAGTCCTACGAGATGTGCGGCGACGCGCTCTCCGACTTCTGGCCGAAGCTGGAGCGCGCGCAGTCCCTGGCCGACAAGGCCCTGGTCAAGGGCCGTGAGGCGCGGGACAGCCTCTCCTCGGCCCAGTCCCGTCTCACCTCGGCCGACTCGTGGATGACGCGGGCGACGAAGGAGGCGGACAAGTACAAGGACGACCCGACGGGCAGCAAGTCCGACGCGGACAAGCCGGACGAGGCCAAGGTCCGTGCCGCGACCCGGGATGTGCAGCACGCCAAGTCGGCTCAGTCGAAGGCGCAGTCGGACGTCTCCGACGCGCAGGATGCCCTCGCCGCTGCGAAGAAGATGGCCGAGGACGCGCGCAAGATGCGCGAGGAGGCCGCCCGGGAAGCGAAGTCGAAGATCGACGAGGCCTCGGACGCGGGTATCCAGAACCGGTCGTGGTGGGAGGAGGTCGGCGACTGGTTCACCGACAACTGGGACACCATCGTCGCGGTGTGCAAGGTCGTCGTCGCCGTGGTCGGCATCGTGGCGATGATCATCGGCGGGCCGATCCTGGGCGCGATCGTCCTGATCGCCGCTGCCGTCGTACTCGCGGACACGCTCTACAAATACTCGAAAGGCCAAGCGTCCCTATGGGACGTGGGGCTGGCAGCGCTGGATTGCATACCCGGCATGAAGGGCCTCACCACCCTCGGCGGACTCGCCAAGGGAATGAGGGCTCTCGGTAAGACCGGCCTCAAGGGCATGGCCATGGGTGTCAAGGGCCTGGGGAAGGGAGCAAGAGCCTTCGGCCGGCAGATGAAGAAGCTCATCACCCGCGGCGACCCCATCGATCTGGCGACAGGAGAGATGGTCATGTCCGCCACGGACGTGACGCTGGACGGGGTGCTGCCGCTCGTCCTGGAACGGCATCACCGTAGCCGCGTCCGCAGCGGTCGGCTCCTGGGGCCGAGCTGGACCTGCACGCTCGACCAGCGCCTCCTGCTCGACGCGAGCGGGGTGCGGTTCACCGTGGCCGATGGCATGGTGCTGCACTATCCGGTTCCCGAAGCGGATGCCCCGGTACTTCCGGTGGCAGGCCCGGCCTGGCCGCTGAGCTGGGACGGGAGCGCCGCGGGCGAGCTCGTCGTGCACCGGCCCGAGACCGATCACACCCTGCGGTTCCGACCGCTGCCCGACCGGTCGCCCGACGTACTTCCGCTGGCCGAGATCCGTGACCGCAACGGAAACACGATCGGCGTGACCTATCGGTCGGACGGCACACCCGAGGAGGTCGTCCACCACGGCGGCTACCGCATCGGCGTGACCTGCGAGAACGGCAGGATCACGGAGCTGACCCTGGGCAGCCACCCCGACCGGCCGACCCTGGTCCGCTATGGCTACGACACACGCGGCAACCTCGCCGCCGTCCGCAACTCCTCCGGTCTGCCCCTGCGCTTCGCCTACGACGACAACCGGCACATCACAGGATGGGAGGACCGCAACGCGATCGGGTACCGCTTCGAGTACGACGACCAGGGCCGCTGCGTGGCCGGTCACGGCAAGGACGGGTTCCTCTCCTACACCTTCGCGTACGACGACGAGTCCCGGCGCACGGTCGCCGTCGACTCGCTGGGACACGCCACGCACTACCAGTTCAACGACGCCTACCAGCTGATCGCGGAGACCGATGCGCTCGGCCACACGGTCACCCAGGAGTGGGACCACCGGGACCGGCTGCTCAGCCGTACCGACCAACTGGGCCGCGAGCTTCGTTTGGAATGGGACGGCCAGGGCCGCCTGACGGCCGTCAGGTTGCCCGACGGCTCCGCCTCGGCGACCCGCTACAACGAGCTCGGGCTGCCGGTGGAGATCACCGAGTACGACGGCGGTGTCCTCCGTCAGGAGTGGGACGAACGCGGCAACTGCACGTCGCTGACGACCGCCGACGGAGCCACCACCGTGTTCACCCGCGAGCCGACGGGAGCGCTGGCCTCCCTGACGGATGCGACGGGCGCGGTCCACCGCTTCACCAACAACCCTGCCGGCCAGGCGACTTCGGCCACCGACCCGCTCGGTGCCGTCTCCACGTACACGTACGACCCGTTCGGCCGGTGCACCACCGTCGTCGACCCCTTGGGTGGTCTGACCCGGCGGACGTGGTCGGTGGAAGGTCTTCTCACCTCGCGGACCGATCCCGACGGCAGCGTCCAGAGGTGGACATACGACGGCGAGGGCAACCAGCTCACCCACACGGACGCACTCGGCCGGACCACCTCCTGCACCTATGGCGCATTCGATCTGCTCACCTCGCGTACGACGCCGGACGGTGTCCGTCACACGTTCACCCACGACACGGAACTGCGGCTCCTCCGCGTCACCGACGCACGGGGGCTGACCTGGGACTACCGCTACGACGCGGTCGGCAACCTGATAGCGGAGACGGATTTCGACGGCCGCGCGCTCATGTACGCCTACGACCCCGCCCGCCAACTGCTGAGCCGCACCAATGCGGTCGGGCAGACAGCCGAGTTTTTCTACGACGAGGTCGGCAACCGGATCCGGGCGGTACTGGACGGCCGGGCGACCACGTACGTCCACGACCGCTCCGGCCGTCTCGTGCGGGCCGAGGGGCCGCACGCCGCGCTTGCGTACGACTACGACCGTGCGGGCCGGGTCACCGCCGAAACCATCGACGGGCAGGTCCTCGCCACGGCGTACGACGCCGTGGGCCGCCCGGCACGCCGGACCACGCCGAGCGGTGCCATCACGACATACACGTACGACCCGGCTGGACACCGCACCCGGCTCGCCACCGTCGGCCACACCTTGGCCTTCGCCCACGACGGCCTCGGCCGCGAGACCACCCGGAGCATTGACTCGGCCCTCATACTCACCCAGGTCTGGGACGCGGGAGACCGGCTCAGCGCACAGCAGCTGACCTCCACGGGCAGTACGCCGTCGCTCACGCAGCGCAGCTTCACCTACCGCCCCGACGGTCACGTCACCGCATGCGAAGACCGCACCACCGGACGCCGCACTTTCGACCTCGACTCGGCGGGACGCGTTCTCGCCGTTCGCGCGGGGGAGTGGACGGAGTCCTACGCCTACGACGGGCAGGGCAACCTGACACGCGCAGCCTGGCCGGACCGCTACGGCGCCACGGAGGGCCGCGGTGAACGCCTCTACCAGGGCAACCGCGCGCTGCGCGCGGGCGATGTCCACTACGAGTACGACGCCGCCGGGCGGGTCGTGCTGCGCCGCAGGACACGGCTGTCGCGCAAGCCCGACATCTGGCGCTACACCTGGGACGCCGACGACCGTCTCACCTCGGTCGTCACTCCCGACGGAACGGCCTGGCGCTATCTGCACGACCCGCTGGGACGCCGGATCGCCAAGCAGCGCCTGACCCCCGACGGGCAGGGCGTCGCCGAGGAGACCCGTTTCATCTGGGACGGCCCACATCTCGTGGAGCAGAGCACGGTCCGCGCCGATTCGCCCGAGGTGTCGACCCTGACCTGGGAACGAGACGGCACCCGCCCACTCACCCAGACGGAGCGGACCGCTCTCGCCGACGAACCCCAGGAAGTCGTCGACGAGCGGTTCTTCGCCATCGTCACCGATCTGGTCGGCACCCCGACCGAGCTGGTCTCGGAGGCCGGTGACATCGCCTGGCGCTCCGACACCACGCTCTGGGGACTCTCGGCGCCGGACGGGGCGCACGACACCTCCACCCCGCTGCGCTTCCCCGGCCAGTACTTCGACCCCGAGTCGCAGCTCCATTACAACTTCTTCCGGTACTACGACCCGATCAACGCGGCCTACATCAGCTCGGACCCGCTCGGGCTGGACGCGGGCCCGAACCCCCGGGCGTACGTACCCAACCCCTTGTCGTGGCTCGACTACCTCGGGCTGCTGACCTGTGCCGAGAACGCCGACCTGCTGGCGAAGAACCTGGCGCGGGAAGGACGGGGCAAGGGGGTGGGCGAAGCCGCCGCCCACATCGTGCCGTCAGGTATGAAGCGCAACAGGGCGGCGGAGAGCCGGGCTCTGCTGGAGAGATACGGCGTCGACATCAACGACGCGGTGAACGGGATCCCGCTGGGGCATCCGAGGCCGCACAACTTCACGCACCGCAAGCCGTTCCTGCTGCGCCTGAACACGCATCTGGAGACGACGGTGGACCGGATGACAGCGGCCGGATACGGCGCTCGTGCCATCCGCAGCGCTCTGCGCTCGGAACTTCGCTCCATCGGCCAGCAGGTCGAGCGGGAGCTGGCGAGCGGACAACCATCGGCGAACGCCGTGTGGACGGCACCATGATGGACCGTGCCGATACGACGACGGACAAGGATGGTGACGTGATGACCGACCTGCCTGGTGAGACGCTGTCGGTGTACCGGCTCCTGCCGAGCCTCGGTGAGTACCAGCAGCTGCACCTCGACAGCGTTGGTGTGCGTCAGCTCATGCGCTGGCAGAGTGCCGGTGCCGGCGCGGAGCCGCCCGCCCTCTTGAGCGCGGAGTGGATGGGCGAGCGGCGCTGGGCCAGGAGCGAGTTCCCCTCCGGCAGGCCGGGCGCTCCCGTCCTCAGCCGACGCCTCGCCGACGGCCTGGGGGACGCGCTGTTGTCCGCCGGTCGTCTGGTGCCGGTTGACATCAAGGGCGCCAAGCGCGAGGAGTACTTCCTCTATCTGGTGGAACAGGTGGTCGACTGTCTTGACCTGCGCAGGTCGTCGAAACCGAAGAGGCTGGACGGGGAAGTCAAGAAGCCCGTGTACCACGTCGAGGCGCTGCCGACGAAGCTTCCGGCCTTCCGGCTGCCGCAGTTTCCCGGTGCGGTCCAGTGGAACGGCTGGGCGGCCGACCGGCTCGTCGACCTCACAGGGGACCAGATCGAGAAGCGTCTGACCTGGTCCCAGGACCCGGCAGCCAAGCCCCACCCAGACCCCTGGGGTATCTGATCGAGCGTCTCGGGGCTCCTGCCGGAGAGGCTGGTGCACGGAACGCCGCGGAGTGTCCCCCGGGTTTGACCTTCGTCACCCCCGGGGTATTCTCCTCGGCTCGATTGGCGTCGGCCCTGCCCCATATGGCAGACTGTCCGAGTTGCTCGGTCGAGTGTTGATGCTGCGCGCCTCCCGCCGGGGGGACCGGAAGCGAGTCCCACAGTACTCGTCGCCCTAACTGCCACACGGCAGCACTGGGGCGGACGTACGGGAATCTTTCGGGAAGTGTCAGTGCGGCACCGGCCAGGCACCCGGTGGGCCTTCAGCCCCCGGCTCGCGGTTCCGGCAGGGCCGTGCGCAATCCCGCAGGGATGTTCGAACAAGGGACATCTGTGTCAGCGAGAGTGCGACACGCCCGACCGCGTGGGTCGGAGGAGCAAAGGCAGCAACAGGAATCCACCGGGTTCCAGAGCGTTGAGAGACAGGACTACTGAGTAGCCATGGCGGGACAGAAGATCCGCATCCGGCTCAAGGCCTACGACCACGAGGTCATCGACTCTTCGGCGAAGAAGATCGTCGAGACGGTGACTCGCACTGGTGCGTCGGTCGCGGGCCCGGTGCCGCTGCCCACTGAGAAGAACGTGTACTGCGTCATCAAGTCGCCGCACAAGTACAAGGACTCGCGCGAGCACTTCGAGATGCGCACGCACAAGCGCCTGATCGACATCCTCGACCCGACCCCCAAGACCGTTGACTCTCTGATGCGACTCGACCTCCCGGCCGGTGTCGACATCGAGATCAAGCTCTGAAGGCCGGTGATCTGAGAATGGCTAAGCAGATCAAGGGCATCCTGGGCGAGAAGCTCGGCATGACGCAGGTGTGGGACGCGAACAACCGTGTTGTTCCGGTCACCGTCGTCAAGGCCGGCCCCAACGTCGTCACCCAGGTCCGTACGAACGACGTCGACGGCTACGAGTCCGTCCAGATCGCGTTCGGCGAGATCGACCCGCGCAAGGTGAACAAGCCCCTCAAGGGCCACTTCGCCAAGGCCGACGTCACTCCCCGCCGCCACCTCGTCGAGATCCGTACCGCTGACGCCAGCGAGTACACCCTCGGCCAGGAGATCACCGCTGAGGTGTTCGAGGCCGGCCTCAAGGTCGACGTGACCGGCAAGAGCAAGGGCAAGGGCTTCGCCGGTGTCATGAAGCGTCACAACTTCAAGGGCCTCGGCGCCGGACACGGCACCCAGCGCAAGCACCGCTCGCCCGGTTCCATCGGTGGCTGCGCCACCCCGGGCCGCGTGTTCAAGGGCCTCCGCATGGCGGGTCGCATGGGCAACGAGCGTGTCACCACCCAGAACCTGACCGTCCACGCCGTTGACGCGGAGAAGGGTCTCCTGCTCATCAAGGGCGCGGTTCCCGGTCCGAACGGCGGCCTCGTCCTGGTCCGCACCGCGGCCAAGGGGGCCTGAGGTACCGATGAGCACTGTTGACATCCTTTCGCCTGCAGGCGAGAAGACCGGTAGCGTCGAGCTCCCCGCGGAGATCTTCGGCGTGGAGAAGATCAGCATCCCGCTGATCCACCAGGTCGTCGTCGCGCAGAACGCCGCTGCCCGTCAGGGCACGCACAAGACCAAGCGTCGCGGTGAAGTCCGTGGTGGCGGCAAGAAGCCGTACCGCCAGAAGGGCACCGGTCGCGCCCGTCAGGGTTCGACCCGCGCGCCTCAGTTCGCCGGTGGTGGCGTCGTGCACGGTCCCGTGCCGCGTGACTACTCGCAGCGGACCCCGAAGAAGATGAAGGCTGCCGCGCTGCGTCACGCCCTCACCGACCGGGCCCGCCACAACCGCATCCACGTCGTCTCCGGCGTGGTCGAGGGCGAGACCCCCTCCACGAAGGCCGCCAAGTCGCTGTTCGGCAAGATCTCGGAGCGCAAGAACCTGCTCCTGGTCGTCGACCGCGCCGACGAGGCCGCGTGGCTGTCCGCCCGCAACCTGCCCCAGATCCACATCCTGGAGCCGGGCCAGCTGAACACGTACGACGTTCTCGTCTCGGACGACGTGGTCTTCACCCAGGCCGCCTTCGAGTCCTTCGTGTCCGGCCCGAAGGCCAATGACACCGAAGGGAGCGAGGTCTGATGGCTATCCGTCACCCCGCTATCGCCTCCAAGGCGGCGAAGAAGGCCAAGGCCGCGCGCGTCGCCAAGGCGCGCCGCCACGCCGCCGAGGGCAAGAACACCGTCGAGACCCCGCTGAGCAAGTCCTTCACGGACCCCCGTGACGTGCTGCTCAAGCCGGTCGTCTCCGAGAAGAGCTACGCGCTTCTCGATGAGGGCAAGTACACGTTCGTCGTGGACCCGAGCGCCAACAAGACCCAGATCAAGCAGGCCGTCCAGGCGGTCTTCTCGGTCAAGGTCACCGGGGTCAACACGATCAACCGCCAGGGCAAGCGCAAGCGGACCCGCACCGGCTTCGGCCAGCGCGCGTCCACCAAGCGCGCGATCGTGACCCTCGCTGAGGGCGACCGTATCGACATCTTCGGCGGTCCGACCGCCTAAGGGCGGTCCGGATCGTCCGATATCGGACGAGGACTGAGAAATGGGAATCCGCAAGTACAAGCCGACTACGCCGGGCCGTCGTGGCTCCAGCGTCGCCGACTTCGTCGAGGTCACGCGGTCCACGCCGGAGAAGTCGTTGGTCCGCCCCCTGCACAGCAAGGGTGGCCGTAACAACTCCGGTCGTGTGACCGTCCGCCACCAGGGTGGTGGCCACAAGCGCGCCTACCGCGTGATCGACTTCCGTCGTCACGACAAGGACGGCGTGCCGGCGAAGGTCGCGCACATCGAGTACGACCCCAACCGCACCGCGCGCATCGCGCTGCTGCACTACGCCGACGGCGAGAAGCGCTACATCCTCGCCCCGCGCAACCTGCAGCAGGGTGACCGCGTCGAGAACGGTCCCGGGGCCGACATCAAGCCGGGCAACAACCTTGCCCTGCGTAACATCCCGGTCGGTACCACGCTGCACGCCATCGAGCTGCGTCCGGGCGGCGGCGCGAAGTTCGCCCGCTCCGCCGGCGCCTCGGTGCAGCTGCTCGCGAAGGAGGGCTCGATGGCCCACCTCCGCATGCCGTCCGGTGAGATCCGCCTGGTCGACCAGCGCTGCCGCGCCACGGTCGGCGAGGTGGGCAACGCCGAGCAGAGCAACATCAACTGGGGTAAGGCGGGCCGTAAGCGCTGGCTGGGCGTTCGCCCGACCGTGCGTGGTGTGGTCATGAACCCGGTGGACCACCCGCACGGTGGTGGCGAAGGCCGTACCTCGGGTGGTCGCCACCCGGTGTCCCCCTGGGGCAAGAAGGAAGGCCGTACTCGTTCGCCCAAGAAGGCGTCGAACAAGTACATCGTCCGCCGCCGCAAGACGAACAAGAAGCGCTAAGGACGGGTTGAGATGCCTCGTAGCTTGAAGAAGGGGCCCTTCGTCGACGACCACCTGATCAAGAAGGTGGACGCACAGAACGAAGCCGGCACCAAGAACGTCATCAAGACCTGGTCCCGTCGCTCCATGATCGTGCCGGCCATGCTCGGCCACACGCTCGCGGTGCACAACGGCAAGACCCACATTCCGGTGTTCGTCACCGAGTCGATGGTCGGCCACAAGCTCGGCGAGTTCTCGCCGACGCGCACCTTCCGGGGTCACGTCAAGGACGACCGGAAGTCGAAGCGCCGCTAAGCGCGGGGTGGAATGACCATGACAGACACTGGAAGGACAACCATGGAAGCCAGGGCCCAGGCGCGGTACATCCGCGTCACGCCCATGAAGGCCCGCCGCGTGGTGGACCTCATCCGTGGCATGAACGCCACGGAGGCTCAGGCGGTCCTGCGTTTCGCCCCGCAGGCCGCGAGCCAGCCGGTCGGCAAGGTGCTCGACAGCGCCATCGCCAATGCCGCGCACAACTACGACCACACCGATGTCGACAGCCTCTTCGTCTCCGAGGCCTACGTCGATGAGGGCCCGACCCTGAAGCGGTTCCGTCCGCGTGCCCAGGGCCGTGCCTACCGGATCCGCAAGCGGACCAGCCACATCACCGTGGTCGTCAGCAGCAAGGAAGGAACCCGGTAATGGGCCAGAAGGTAAACCCGCACGGGTTCCGGCTCGGTGTCACGACCGACTTCAAGTCGCGTTGGTACGCCGACAAGCTGTACAAGGACTACGTCAAGGAAGACGTCGCCATCCGTCGGATGATGACGTCCGGCATGGAGCGCGCCGGCATCTCCAAGGTCGAGATCGAGCGCACCCGTGACCGCGTGCGTGTGGACATCCACACCGCTCGTCCGGGCATCGTCATCGGCCGCCGTGGCGCCGAGGCCGACCGCATCCGCGGTGACCTCGAGAAGCTCACGGGCAAGCAGGTCCAGCTGAACATCCTCGAGGTCAAGAGCCCCGAGACCGACGCTCAGCTGGTTGCCCAGGCCGTCGCCGAGCAGCTCTCCTCCCGCGTCTCCTTCCGTCGCGCCATGCGTAAGAGCATGCAGGGCACGATGAAGGCCGGCGCCAAGGGCATCAAGATCCAGTGCGGTGGCCGCCTCGGTGGCGCCGAGATGTCCCGCTCGGAGTTCTACCGCGAGGGCCGCGTGCCCCTGCACACGCTCCGCGCGAACGTGGACTACGGCTTCTTCGAGGCCAAGACGACCTTCGGCCGCATCGGCGTGAAGGTCTGGATCTACAAGGGCGACGTCAAGAACATCGCCGAGGTCCGCGCCGAGAACGCTGCTGCCCGTGCGGGTAACCGCCCGGCCCGTGGCGGCGCCGACCGCCCGGCCCGTGGTGGCCGCGGTGGCGAGCGTGGCGGGCGCGGTCGCAAGCCGCAGCAGGCTGCCGGCGCCGAGGCCCCCAAGGCCGAGGCTCCCGCGTCCGCCGCTCCGGCTGAGAGCACCGGAACGGAGGCCTGACCGTCATGCTGATCCCCCGTAGGGTCAAGCACCGCAAGCAGCACCACCCCAAGCGCAGCGGCATGTCCAAGGGTGGCACGCAGGTCGCGTTCGGCGAGTACGGCATCCAGGCGCTGACCCCGGCGTACGTGACGAACCGCCAGATCGAGGCCGCTCGTATCGCCATGACCCGCCACATCAAGCGTGGCGGCAAGGTCTGGATCAACATCTACCCGGACCGCCCCCTCACCAAGAAGCCCGCCGAGACCCGCATGGGTTCCGGTAAGGGTTCTCCTGAGTGGTGGATCGCCAACGTCAAGCCCGGACGTGTGATGTTCGAGCTGTCGTACCCCAACGAGAAGATCGCGCGCGAGGCCCTGACCCGTGCGGCTCACAAGCTGCCGATGAAGTGCAAGATCGTCAAGCGCGAGGCAGGTGAAGCGTGATGTCGGCCGGTACCAAGGCGTCCGAGCTGCGCGAGCTGGGCAACGAGGAGCTGCTCAACAAGCTCCGCGAGGCCAAGGAAGAGCTGTTCAACCTCCGCTTCCAGGCGGCGACGGGCCAGCTCGAGAACCACGGCCGGCTCAAGGCCGTCCGTAAGGACATCGCGCGGATCTACACCCTGATGCGTGAGCGCGAGCTGGGCATCGAGACGGTGGAGAGCGCCTGATGAGCGAGAGCAACGTGACTGAAGAGACCAAGACGGACCGCGGCTTCCGCAAGACCCGTGAGGGTCTGGTCGTCAGCGACAAGATGGACAAGACCGTCGTCGTCGCCGTCGAGGACCGCGTCAAGCACGCGCTGTACGGCAAGGTCATCCGCCGTACGAGCAAGCTCAAGGCCCACGACGAGCAGAACGCCGCGGGTGTCGGCGACCGCGTCCTCCTCATGGAGACCCGGCCGCTGTCCGCGACGAAGCGCTGGCGCGTCGTCGAGATCCTCGAGAAGGCCAAGTAATCCCTCCTAGGGGGATTCCCTAGGAATCGTTCCGCCAGGCTCGGGGCGGGTGTGCGGGTTTCGCAGCCCGCCCCGGGAACCGGCAGACAATCAGGAGATAGACGTGATCCAGCAGGAGTCGCGACTGCGTGTCGCCGACAACACTGGTGCGAAGGAAATCCTTTGCATCCGTGTGCTCGGTGGCTCCGGTCGCCGCTACGCGGGTGTCGGTGACGTCATCGTCGCCACCGTCAAGGACGCGATCCCCGGTGGCAACGTGAAGAAGGGTGACGTCGTCAAGGCGGTCATCGTTCGCACCGTCAAGGAGCGCCGCCGTCCGGACGGCTCGTACATCCGCTTCGACGAGAACGCCGCCGTCATTCTCAAGAACGACGGCGACCCTCGTGGCACCCGTATCTTCGGCCCGGTGGGCCGAGAGCTGCGCGAGAAGAAGTTCATGAAGATCATCTCCCTCGCGCCGGAGGTGCTGTGAGCATGAAGATCAAGAAGGGCGACCTGGTCCAGGTCATCACGGGTAAGGACAAGGGCAAGCAGGGCAAGGTCATCGCGGCCTTCCCCCGCGAGGACCGTGTCCTGGTCGAGGGTGTCAACCGGGTCAAGAAGCACACCAAGGCCGGTCCGACGGCTCGCGGTTCGCAGGCCGGCGGCATCGTCACCACCGAGGCGCCGATCCACGTCTCCAACGTCCAGCTGGTCGTGGAGAAGGACGGCAACAAGGTCGTGACCCGCGTCGGTTACCGCTTCGACGACGAAGGCAACAAGATCCGCGTTGCCAAGCGGACGGGTGAGGACATCTGATGACGACCACCACCAGCCCGCGTCTGAAGCAGA
>NZ_SZVW01000022.1 GCF_007655005.1 Streptomyces tibetensis | reverse complement strand
ATCGCATGACACATGCCAGGGTTAGAACGAGTACCTTGATCCACTTTCGATACACGCCCTAGTTGACACCACGAAGGGGCTGGCCGCCAGATGCCATGAACACGTTCAGGAGCACTTGGATGGCCCCGTCGCGTCACGGGCTGGGGCTACCCGCAGTTGCCGTCAGCGGCTGTAGCGGGGCGGCAGGCCGAGACGCGGGTTGGGATCGAGAAGGATGTCGGCGGGGCCGAACTTCCCGGCCAGCTCATGGATTTCGGGGTCGTCGTGGAGCAGGAGGTAGCCGTTGTCGACGAAGGGCCGGCCGTCGAGGGTGATGGTGGGCTGGTCGAACTGACAGTCGCAGTGGGCGTGGCCGGGGGCAGTGCGGTCGACTTCTCCCTGCGGGGTGAGGCCGTCGATGCCGAAGTAGAAGGCGCCGGCGTGCTTCTCGCGTTCGAACTGGGTACCGCCTGCCGAGCGGACCTTGGGGTTGAGTCCGATGAGCGCGTGGCGCATGCAGCAGCCGTCCGACGCGTAGCGCCGCAGTTCGGCGGCCGCCGAACCGCCGTGAACGGCAGTGACGCGGTTGTTTTCCAGCTCCAGCGTAATCTGTTCGGCGGGAACGCCGGTTACGGTGGATTCCTCGACGACAACCACGCCGTCGGTCTGGTCGGGGGAGAAGTTGGCTCCTCCGTACGGGAAGGGCCGCCACACGCCGTTGGTGAGGGGGCGCTGGAGTGGCCGCTCACCGGCGATCCCGTGGTGACGGCGCGGAAGGTCACATCGGTACCCAGTGCGGTGGTGACCCTGATCTCCTGTGCCGCGGAGATCTGGGCGTATGCCTTGGTCTCCAACCCGAAGTACAGCTCGAGCGGGAACCGGGCCCTGGTGGAAAGGGCCGAGGCCGTGGCCGTCTGGTGCAGGGACACGAACCGGGCCCGCTTCTTGGCGATCTCGTTGAAGAACTGTGGGGCGGTGTGCACCTCCCCCCACCACGTCAGCGAGATCACTACGTCGGCGGCGGCGTGAGCGGCGGACAGGAGCGGTGAAAGCGCTCGACCCCACGCACCGGCGCTGAACGGCGCTGTGGACAGCACATGCACCTCGGCATTGCGGTAGGCGGCCGCCGCCGCGACCGCCTGGATGACCACCGGATCGGTGCCGTGCTCGGCCAGGACCAGCACCTGCTCGCCCGCCGTGACCGCGGCGTATTCCATGAGGTTGTAGGCGCCAGGCATTAGCTCGGTGATCGACAGTGGTGCTGCCGTCGGCGTGTCCAGGTAGCTGACGGGGGCGGTCATGGTCATGACAGCCACTCTTCGATCGATGCGGGTGCGGAAACTTGGGATTTCGTGTTGAGACGCAGGTCGCGGCCGGCGCCGGCTCCGACGGCGGCCTGGATGAGTGTGAGGGCGACCAGGAGCAGGAGAGGGAGCGTCCATCCGCCGGTGAGCTCGCGCAGCGCGCCGAGGAGGAGTGGTCCAACGGCGGCCACCAGGTAGCCGACGGACTGGGCCATCGAGGCCAGTGCCGCTGCCTGAGAGGCGTCCGCCGCCCGCTGGCCCTGGAAAGTCAAGGCGAGGACCAGGCACGCTCCGCCGCCCAGGCCCGTGAGCACACAGGACACGGCGGCCAACTGCGGTGCCACAGCCAGCAGCGCGAAACCCGCCGCGACGATCGCTGAGGCCGCCGCCGCCAGAAGTCGTTGATCCGTCCATCTGCGGGCGAGGACGGGAAGTGCACTGCTGGAGACGAGACCGACGATCTGGAAGAAGAACAGCTGCCACCCGGCGGCGGTCTCTCCTACTCCGTGATCGTGCACGATGCTGGGCAGCCAGGCGATCGTGGTGTAGAAGCCGAGGGACTGCAGCCCCATGAACACGCTGACCTGCCAGGCCAGGTGGGAACGCCAGGGGATACGCACCCGCGCGGCAGACGTCGCCGCCCCGGGGCCGGTGCGCCGGTACAGCGGGATCCAGACCCCGAAGGCCAGCGCGGCGAGTACGGCCCAGCACGCCAGCGCGGTGTGCCATCCCCCGGGCAGGTGATTCGCCAGCGGGACCGACACCCCGGAAGAGACGGCCGCAAGCAGGCCCATCGCGGTGACATAGAGGCCGGTCACTTGCCCGATCCGGTCTTCCGGCACGGTGCTCTTGATGACGGACGGCAGCAGCACGTTGCCGTAAGCGATCGCGCCCGCGACCACCACCGTGCCCGCAAACAGGAAGAACACCCCGGGTACGGATCGCATGAGCAGCCCGGCCGCCAGCACGGCGAGCGAGACGACCAGGACGCGGGGCGCACCGTGCCGCTGGGCGGTCCGGCCGACCAGCGGTGAGGTGGCGGCGAAGGTGAGCAGCGGCAGGGTGCTCAGAAGCCCGGTCCAGGTGCCGGACAGGCCGGTCGATGTCTCGATGCCGGGAAGCAATGGACCCACCCCGGTCAGTGCGGCACGCAGGTTCACCGCGACGAGCACAACACCCACCAGCAGCCACACACCGGGTAGGACGCCCGACGCAGCGCTGCCCGTCCTGCCCGACACGTCGCGCGGGTCATTCACCCGCATCACGACCGCTTCCCACCGCACCGCCCTTATCAGCGCCGGCATCCGCGCTCAGCCGGCCCGTAACTCGCACCAGCATGGACGCCGCGTAGCGGGCAGCGACCGCGTCGCCGGCACCGATCGCATCAACCACTGCACCATGCCAGTGGTCATGTTCGGCGGCGACGTCGCCGTCCCACGGCAGCGCGGTCAGCACGGCGGCCAGGGCACCGCCCAGATGTTCGTAGATCTCCGCGAGCAACTCGTTGCCGCTGGCCTGTACGACGGCCAGGTGAAAGGCGCCATCGGCGGCCGCGATCTGCGCCATCACCCCCGAGTGGTTGCTTTCGCGAGCCACCGCCAGCAGTTCCCGCAGCCGCGCGATGTCCGCTTCGGACCGCCGTTCGGCGGCCACGCCGGCGGCATACTCCTCCAGCACCGCCCGCAGTTCCAAAACGTCCGCCGGAGGCGTGGTAGCCGTCCGCCGCAGCAGGACCGCCTCCAACTCACTGGCCACCCGGACGTAGGTGCCATCGCCGACCCGAGCCTCCAGCAGGCCGAGGTGGACCAGGGCCCGCAAGGCCTCGCGAATGGTGTTCCTGCTCACCTGGAGCATCTCAGCCAGTTCCAGCTCCCCCGGAATGCGGGTGTCCACCGGCCACCGCCCGGATGCCAGTTGCTCCCGCAGCTGGTCAGCAACCTGTGCGGCCAGGGTCGACGCCCGGCGTGGCTGCCGCAGTCCCTCCATCACAACCTCCAAATGCTGGACATCTGCACATCCGGATTGAAGCATGGGAAGGGCCGCCAAAGCTGGCGTCGCCCGATGATTGGTCCGCTTACCCGCGCCTGCACGCCACACAGATGCCGGGAAAGCATCGCCGGTCGAAGGGCAGCACTTGCGGCTCCGTCGGAGAGCGCTCGAGTCCAGTGAGTTACTGCCTTGCCGTGCAAGTCGGCGGCGGAACGGGTTGACAGGACGGCCCGATCGCACCTCGCAGTAGGTGCGGTACCTGGTCCCGCAAACCGAGGATCAAGTGCTGCATGGGGAAGTGAGCTCGCACTCGGGGCGGGCGCGTGCTGTGAAGCGGCGGGCACTCAGGGACACGACGGCGGCCTAAGCGCCGCAACACGTCGGGTCGTTCCCCACGAGCCTTCATCGGGACTGATCGCGGAGTGAAGGCGGCCAGGGAAGCGGCACCCGCTCCTGCTGCTGCCCTGTTTGTATTCCGCTGCCCTTCTGCTCCAAACGAGCAGGACCGGCCAGCTCGCGCAGCCCCGCCAAATCCCTATTCGTCACCCGCGCTTGTCGCAGGCCGGCCCTTCGCCTGGAGCGCGGCCGCACGCTGGTCGACCCTGCGCAGCGCGATTGCCCCCCACTGATGGTTCTCCCGTTCGAACGACATCCCACGCAGCAGGGTGAGGTAGGGACCGATGCGTTCGGCTTCGGCGAAGTACGCCTCCTCGGAGCGCCCGTCAAGCAGGCGCTGCCGGAGCCTCTCGTAGCGGGCCAGCTTGGCGGTTGCCCACTCCATGCGCTCGACGATGGCCTCGCGGACCGCGTCAATGTCGCCCGCATCCAGGCACTGCACCTTGACCATCAATTCGTCCCGGATCACCGCCGGCTTACCCAAAGGCTCGGCCGTGTAGGCGTGTACGACCTCACGCCCGATCTCCGTCAGGGAGAAGAGTCGCTTGTTGGGGCGGCGCTCCTGCTCGACGAGGCGGGCCGTGACCAGCCCTTCGGCCTCCATGCGATCCAGCTCCCGGTAGAGCTGCTGGGGCGTCGACATCCAGAAGTTGGCGACCGTCGCGTCGAATTTTTTTGCGAGGTCGTAGCCGGACGCCTCGCCCTCGAGCAGCGCGGCCATCACCGCGTTCCGCAATGCCATGGGCACACGCTAGCACTACTGAGACTAGTCAACTACGCGACTAGTGAGCGTCGCCAACAACCTGTAGACAGTGGGCAAGTGTCCGTTCTACTCTCTAAGCACCTATTCAATTTATTGAGTATGCGAGGTGGCTCATGCATCCTTTCCGCAAGGCCGTCGAGAGCGGGGACATGGACGCCGTGGCCGACCTGCTGGCCGACGATGTCGTCTTCACCAGCCCGATCGCCTTCAAGCCGTACTCGGGCAAGGCGGTCAACGCCGCGTTCCTACGTGGTGTACTCCGCGTCTTCGAGGACTTCACCTACATCCGTGAGATCGCGGGCACCGACGGCCGCGACCATGTCCTCGTCTTCACCACGACCGTCGCCGGCAAGAAGCTCCAGGGCTGCGATCTCCTCCACTTCGACGAGAACGGCAGGATCGACGACTTCACGGTGATGGTGCGCCCGCTCTCCGCCGCCCAGGCGCTGGCCGAGGCCATGAGTGCCCAGTTCGAGCAGATCGCACGAGAGGCGGCCGAACAGTGACCACGAACGCGTACCTCAGCGACACAGGGACCGTGGACCATGCCACACGCCTCTGATGCGAAACCCGGTACGGGAGGAAGCCCTCTTCCACGGCATGGAACGCACCAGCTCGGCGAAGACCGCGAGAGGGACGCGCCTATCCCACACAAGTGGCGGCTACCACTCGCGATCTGTGCCGGCACTTTCACGCTCATGGCGGGCATCACGGCCTCAGGCGCCGCGGCCCACCACCAAACGGGGCATCCGCTGCCCTCGTCCTGTCGGCCCCAGCAGGCTGCAGACACCTACGATCCGGCGCCGACCCCCCTACGGAACCCTCTCGGCACCCCAGCGGCCAGCCCGTCCTGTGACGCGACCGTCCCCGACCGCACCCCGGCCCCGACACCCGAACCCGCACCAATGGCGGCACCTTCGCCGGATCAGGCGGATGCCCCAGCACGGCCCGCCCTCAGTTCGCAGCCAGCGGTCGCCTAACCCGGCGCAAGCTGGACACCTCGTCACACTGGCGGCGCAGCGCCTCCCGCCCTGAGCCCATCGGACGCCACGGCCCCGGACGAGAGAGACCCCCTGAAAGCGAAAGTGCCACGGCGCGTCGCAGTCCCGAACGGCGAGGTCAGCGATGATCCCACCGATGACGGGGACGATCTTGAAGCCATGCCCGGCGAATTGCAGGCGATCCGGACCTGGGGATGGCGGGGGTGGGCCGACAACACAAAGCGCTCGTCGGGAGTGAGCGTGTACCTGCAGGCCGCGCCGCTCAGGAACCGCCCGCCGCCCAGCGCGGGAATCCGCAGACGCAGATCCCCGCGCATCGCCTCCACCTCCTCCGGATGGATCTCCCGATCGAGGCCGTCCGGATCGGCGAGAGAAACCTTGGCGTGGAAGGCGACCTTGGCGCCGTCGTCCGCGCCGCCGACCGCGGGAAAGCCGTAAATGTCGCCGCCGTCGCGGTCCTCACAGACGTAGACCTGATGCTGGTCCGGAGCGAAGGGCGCGGTTCCGTCCCGGGGGCAAACCAGGAGATGACGCGACGTCGCGAACCAACTAGTTCTCGGCAGGGCCGACGACGGCCTGGCTGTCCCTCCCTGCGAGGGTGAGCGCCTCCTACAGTCCGGGCGGGTGTGAACTCTTTCCGCCACGTCAGCAAGCGAAGGAACACCATGGCAGGCATCACAGGCAGGACCGTTCTGATCGTCGGAGCCTCGTCAGGGATCGGCGCGGAGGTCGCGCGCCGGCTCGGCCACGGTGGCAACCGTCTGGTCGTCACGGCACGACGGGCCCCCGAGCTGGCAGCCCTTGCTGAGGACGTACGAGCGGCCGGCAGCGCCTGCCTGGACATTTCCGCCGACGCCCTGGACGCGCAGGCGGCCGCCGACGTAGTGGCGTCCGCCGTTGCCCAGTACGGCTCGATAGACATCGCCCTGCTCAACGCCGGCCAGGGACCGGACATGTCGATGGACGAGGTCACCGTGGCGGACGTGTCACGGATCATGGCGCTGAACTACGACGTCGTCGTCAACTACCTCATCCCGCTGATCGCACAGATGGGAGACCAACCGCACGGCGGCCTGATCGCACACACCAACTCGCTGGCAGGGCTCATGGGCATCCCCCGCCAAGGCCCCTACTCCGCCGCGAAGGCGGCCGCCCGAACGCTCATCGACGCCGCGCGCGTCGAACTGGCGCCCAAGGGCATCCGGTTCACCAGCATCCACCCCGGCTTCGTAGCGACCGACCGGGTCAACGCCGACAGCCTGCCCAAACCCTTCCAGGTCAGCACAGAGCGCGCGGCACGCCACGTCATACGTGCTCTGGAGAGAGAACCGGCGCAGGCGTACTTCCCCTGGGCGACAACCGCCCTGGTTCGTACCCTCAGCGTCCTGCCCACTGCGGTCTCCTCGGCAGTCCTCCGGAGCCTGGCTTCCCGATAGAGCAGCTGCGGGTATGTGTGGCGGCGGCATCCCAGCGACGTGGTTACCTCACCAGATGGGCGTCATGCCGCTCGACGACCTCTGACGGGCGACTCCGCGCTACCGGCCAGCGCGAGGGTGAAGCGGGGACGCCCTTCGCGAAGGTGCAGAACCTGGGGTAGGTGCGGGTAGTGGCCCGCTGAGTCCTGTCGCCAAGGGATGGGGGGTGCGTCGGCGGCGTCGCCGACGCTTCCCTACGTGTCCATCCTTCAAGGACATGGGCCGATCGCGTCGTCCTGATCCCCGTAGGGTCCGCGGCGCGGGGCGTTCAACCTCGTTCGGGCGTCAGTCCGCCGTCTGTGCCAGGCCCTCCGTCACCTTCCGCAGCAACGGCCTGCTGCCGGCGATGGCAGCGAACATGGCCAGCGCGCCGAGGCTCACGCAGGCCACGAGTTGCACGGACCGGAGGCGTTGATCGTCGTGCCGGCCGCCTAGTTGAGTTGCATGGCGCCGAAGACACCCATCGGCGGTGGTGCCGCCGGCCAGGACGGCCAACGGGATGACGGTCTCGCGGACTCGGGCCCGGTCCAACACCTTCAGCGGGGTGCCGGCCAGCCGCAGCAGGCCGTAGATCCGGCGCCGGTCGAGGACGTTCGCGGCCGCGGTGAGGCCGGCGGAAGCGGCTGCGACAAGGAAGCTCAGCACCAGGGTCGCGGTGCTGACGGTGGCAATGCGGGCGAATCCCGTGTCGTCCGGCGCGGAGACGTACTCCTGCGTGAACGGGTACCTGCCCGACGCACGGACCTCAGGGCGGTGACAGCACTGTCGATGTCCTCCTGACTGCCGGAGACATGGGCGATCACGCCGGTGGCACCGCCCAGCAGGCTGTCGTAGTCGTCCTCCCTCACGCCGGAGACGGTCACCGTGACGCCCATACGGCGCAGCGCAGTACGAGCCAGGCGTCTGGGGCGTTCGTGGTGATCACTGCCACCTGGCCCGATATCGGCGGCGGTGACCACCACCAAGGGCGAGGGTCGACGGCTTTGTCGGCATAGGCGCGGATGGTGGCGTCCAGGCCGGGTGAGCGGGACAGAATGCCGACCGCGGTGACGTCCTTGAGGGCGAGCGTGCGGGTGTCGATCCGGCTTGGCTCGCCGGCCAGTCCGCCCGCGTTGGGTGAGGCACGAGAAGAAGTGGCCCCGGAAGTGTGATGCGAAGTCGAACGCGTCCCGCCCGCCGGGCATCGTGATGCAGCAAACTCACCTCTGCGGCCTTCGTATGAGCACGGTTCCGTGGCGGAACGCATGATCATGCGAGGGCCGTCCGACTGCCCGGCGAATCTCCAGACGTTTGAGGAAGCATTCGCGGAACGGCCACTCCGTGGCCGTTCCGCGAACCGAGGCCCCGGGGCGATGAGTCACCTGAAAAGGCAATGACGGAGGCCCGGTCAGAGCCGAGATTCAGGCCTTACTTCAGAGGGCTGGTGCACACCGACTGCGTCGCGGTTTCGAGTGCCTGGCGGTGCAGTGCGTCGAGCCGGTCGATGATTGAGCCCGACTGCGTGGCCAGTGCCAACTGGACAGTGCAGGCCACGGGGGTGCTCCGCAGGTGCTGCGTAGTCTTGAGCCCTTGCAGGAGCTCCGTGGTGAGCTGGTCGAGCTGCGTGCGAATCTGGGTGAGATCCGGACGCGTGGTCGGCGCCTCGTCGGGGTATGCGGTCCAGCGGGCGAAAAGCCCCTTCTGCACAACCTTGCTCGCGGTGATCTGGTCCCGGAAGAACGCTACCGTCGCGTCCGGGTCCAGACCGAGCGTACCGGCCTGCTGCCTGACCGCATCCAGCTCCTGCTGCTCACGAGCCGGGTCAGCGATGGGCGAGTTGGTGCCGAACTTCGACGCCGCTACCTGATCGCTGACCAGGAGACGCTGAATGACGATGTCTGTCAGTGAACCGAGCTGGCCCAACGGCTTGACAGTCGTGTTGGAACTCTCTGCCGGAGTTTCCTGTGGGCCACCACTCGCCGCCATGGCCTGAGGTGCACCCAGTGCGACTGCGGCTACCACCGACGCGCCAGGCAATATGTGACGACGCATCCTTTTGGGAGTCTTCAACTGCATTTCCTCGCTCTTGCTCAGGTGATCATTTTACCGACGCACTATCCGCGCGGCCCGGCAGTGTCCCGCCCGCGACCCGCACCACGTAGATGCGATGCGCTCTTGCCCTAACCGAGGGGCGTCGCCCGGACCTCGGAGATCTGGCCTTGGCTCCGCGGTATGCGGCTGGGAACCAACGGATGCGACACAGGGTTCGAAAAAAGCTTCTTCGGCTCCGGCGTACGGGTTCTGGTCATAGGGGTGGGTTGTCGCTGCTGGTCAGATGAGGTTCGGGAGGGCCTGCGATCGTTCGACCGCGCCGGTGATCACGTCGGTCCACGGCAGGTGCGTCGCGAATTTCAGGTGCCGGGGGGGCTGTGGTGACGATCCGGGCACTACGCCAAACCGGGCCTTGGGTCCAAGGCCGCACCCCACCACACAGAGTCCCGTGGCAAGCTGACGAGGACTCAGGAAGATAATAATTAACGCGAACAGCACCATTACAACGCACGATTGAGGCCTTGCCTGGACGCATACAACTCCGGAACTGCCAACGACACGCAAGCAGTTCTGTGGACCTGCAACGTCGGATCCGGCCAGCGGTGGGCCCTCATCAGAACGCAGGCCGAACCGAGTGCCGGAACGGTTCACAGCCGAAGTGCCGTGCATGGCCGGCACTTCGGATCCCCCTCCCAGATTCCCCTAGGTCGGCCCTTCCGGGGAGATGTGCAGAGACCTGGGCGTCAGGCGTCGGGTGAGCCGCTCCGGGGCTGATGGAGGCTCAAACCACCCCCGTGTTCACCGAGGGGGCGCGGGTACCACTGAGCCGGTCGGCAGCGGCGGGTGCGCCGGGGCCGCCCCAGCGGTTGTGCCAGAGCCGGCGATGAGGACAAGGCCGACGCTGAGAGCGGCGGTCGCTAGCCCTGCGGCGACCGCGAGCTTCACACGATGAGTGGTGTTACGCATGGCAATCCTTCCGTGATGTGTTCAGGTGTTCCGAACCTGCCCCAAAGGGACCGGGACCGTGGTCGCGGTGTGACCGCGAGCCGTAGTGGAGCGGCCCATCGCTGACGTGAGCCGGGCTCGGCGGTGGCAGAGGCAAGGGAGCTCGGCACGTCGTGATCGGCGTACCTACCGGGTGACGCGGCGTTCCGCATGCCGATGGTCAAGATCTCTGTTTCGTGGCCGCTATCCGAGCCGCAGTAGAGGCGGCTCAGGTAAATCGGAGGGCGCTGGAAAAGTTGGTCGTCATCGGTCGTGAATTCACCGGTCGACCGCTTACGACGAGACCGGCGGCTGTCTTGCCGATGGAAGAGCGGCCGCCTTCCACGACGGGCTTGTCGCCGCGATCAGACCCGACACGGGCTTCGATGTCGTCGCTCGGGCCACTGCCGCAAACGAGATTGCAACTGGTCAGCACTCTGTGCGGCCAGAGTCGACGCCCGGCGCGGCAACCGCCACCCCTCCGTTAAACCTCCAAATGTTGGACATTTGCATATCTGGATTGAAGCATGCGAACGACTGGTCAAGCCAGCGCTCTGTGACGCATCCCACACTGGCCGTGTCTATACGGCGACCCCTGCGCTCAATATGACCCCGTCGGAAATTTCGGATGGTCGAGATCAGCTGCCGAAGATTCGTCAGCGGACTTGCAAGTCGCGGAGTCCTCGCCGGAGGAAGCCCACGCTCCGGGCGCGCTCGCGGGAGTTGCTGCACAGGGGCCGATCCGGACACCGGTGGCACTGGCTCTTGGTGAACCGCGCCATGATGAGGGGGCCGCGGTGGGCGAGCGGGTCGGGTAGGTGCTGTGCCAGCCCTGGCTGACCGGTCGATGCCGATGTGGAAGTCGCCCCGGGCGAAGTCTTCGTTCCTGCAGTGCCGGCGGGTGGGGTTGCCCCGGCAGCGACCCGCTGACGGTCCGTGCCGTTGGAGGCATTCCAGCAGCCGACAGGCCTCGCCGGCGGCGAGGATCCTGGCATTGGGCCGATGGGGTTCTGCTCAGGCGGACCGGACGGCCGTAGCGGCGCCCCCAGTCATCGTCGACCAGGCCGACCAGCATCGCCTGCTGCCGGAGTCCGCTACGCACTCTTGTTGGTTAGGAAGGGGATGACGACGAACCCGCCCGTGTGACTGAGCAACCGGGCGGGTCGACGTCCGGGACTGCAGGCACCGGCGCCGGACCAGTTGTGCGTCGCGTCGCAGCCATGACCCACGGGTTCGGGATCACGCGATGCGGACCTGCTGCGCGCGGACCGGCTCAGCGGCGACCGCGTCGCCGTGTCGGCGTGAACGCGCCTCAGCCGACGCTCGCATTTTTCAGTGCTGGTCAGGGCCTACTTACCAACTCCCCGGCCCTGCAGAGTCGGTGCCGGCCGGTGGTACTCCCTCGCCATCGGCACGTCCACAGGCGGCCCCGAGTCACCTGAGCCCCCTTCGGTGACTCGGGGCCGCCCTTGCACTCGCGTACGCGGCTTCGTACGGACCATGCAACGACCACGGGGAAGGGACCTTCCTTTGCAGAGCAAGCACCAGCGGACGAGAAGGAGACTGCACGGACATGGCAGAACAGGATTCGGCCTCGCCGCCTTGCTCGCCCTGGCCGGCCTCACCGCGACCGCGACTGCCGCCCCCGCGGCACCGGTCATTCCGGCCGGCCCGTCCGCCGCGTCTCTGGGCGGCAACCCAGGCCTGACCAAGCCGGCCGCGCGCGTGACGCTGCTGACCGGTGACACCGTCACCGTGGACGGCAACGGCCGGGTGGTCGAGGTCCGGCCGGGAAAGGGCCGTAGCGGCGTCGGGTACTCGGTACGGCGCTTCGCCGGGCACACCTACGTCGTTCCGCTCGACGCGACGAGGCTGCTGGGCAGCGGCAGGCTGGACCGCCGACTGCTCGACGTCACGCAGCTCGTCAAGGACGGCTACGACGACGCCCATCGCAAGCAGGTACCGCTGATCGTCTCCTACAACGGCTCGAGCGCTGTGCAGCAGGAAGCCAGGGAATCCCTCTTCGCCGGATCGGCGGAGGTCACGCACCGGCTGCCGGCCATCCACGGCGACGCGCTGACCACCGACAAGCCGGACGCGGGGAAGGTGTGGCGGACGTTGACCGACCCCGCCGGCAACCGCGCCGCCGTGACCACCGCCCCCGGGATCGACCGGGTGTGGCTGGACGGCCGAGTCAGGGTCACTGCGCAGGATCCCGTCGCTCCAGACCCGCACGGAGGGGTCGCGCAGATCGGTGCCCCGACGGCCTGGAAGGCGGGCTACGACGGCAAGGGCGTCAAGGTCGCCGTCCTGGACACCGGCATCGACGCCACCCACCCGGACCTCAAGGGCAGGATCCTCAAGGCCAAGGACTTCAGCGGTTCCGGCTCCACCGACGACAGGCAGGGCCACGGCACCCACGTCGCCTCCACCATCGTGGGCTCCGGCGCGAAGAGCCGCGGCAAGTACAAGGGGGTGGCGCCCGGGGCGAAGTTGCTGGTCGGCAAGGTTCTGGACGACACGGGCTTCGGTGAGGACTCGGGCATCATCGCCGGTATGCAGTGGGCCGTGGCGCAGGGCGCCAAGGTCGTCAACATGAGCCTCGGCAACGTCGACACGCCAGACGTCGACCCGATGGAGAAGGCCGTGAACGACCTGTCGGCCTCCTCCGGCGCCCTGTTCGTGATCGCCGCTGGAAACTCGGGCCCCTCGGACACCACCGTCGGCTCCCCGGGGTCAGCTGCGGCCGCCCTCACAGTGGCCGCCGTCGACCGCGACGACAAGATCGCCTCCTGGTCCAGCCGCGGACCCACCGCCGACGGCCGCCTCAAGCCGGACATCGCCGCGCCCGGCGTCGACATCATCGCCGCCAAGGCCGCCCGCGGCACCGAGGGCAACGACGAGGCACCCGGCTATGTGTCGATGTCCGGCACGTCGATGGCCACCCCGCACACCGCGGGCGCCGCCGCCATCCTGGCCCAGGAGCACCCCGACTGGACCGGCGAGCAGCTCAAGACCGCCCTCACCGCCTCGGCGAGAACGCTGAACGGCGAGACCGCGTACGACGTCGGCGTCGGCCGGGTCGACCTGCCCCGGGCGATCGACACCACCGTCAGCAGCGAGCCGTCCTCGGTCGACTTCGGCTCTCCGGACCCCTGGCCGCACAACGACGACACCCCGGTCACCAGGACTGTCACCTACCGCAACGACGGCACCCAGCCCATCACCTTGAACCTGGACATCACCGCGACGGGCCCCGACGGCGGGACGGCGCCCACCGGCATGGTCAGCGTCTCCCCCGCGCGGCTGACCGTCCCGGCCGGCGGCACCGCGCAGGCGACGGTCACGGCCGACACCCGGCTCGGCAGCGCCGACGGCCTGTACTCCGGCGCGGTCACCGCGAGCGGTGACGGGCGCAGCGTCCGTACCGCCGTGGCGGTCGACCGCGAGGTGGAGTCGCACACGCTGACCCTGGTCACCACCCGCCGGGACGGCAAGCGCGACAACGAACCGGACGTCACCGTGGCGGGACTGGACACGGGCAAGCAGTTCACGCCCTACGACGATGGAACGGCGCGGGGCGGCACGGTCACCCTGCGGCTGCCCCGAGGGCGCTACGCGATCAGCGCCACGTCCATCACCCCGGCAGGCCAATCGGCCCAGTTGGCCGCTCCTCACGTCGTGCTCGACCACGACACCACCGTCGCCCTCGACGGACGCAGGGCAAAGCCCGTGAAGGTGACTGCTCCTGATCGTCGGGCCACCTTGCGCGACGGCCAGGTGGTCTTCGCCGCCCGCGGTGCCAAGCCGGCCTACGACCTCTCCGTCGGCACCGGCCTCGACGCCGGGACGAGCTTCCTGGGCCAGGTCGGCCCGAGCGCCCCCGCGGGCGACTTCATCGCCCAGGTCGGCGGCGTCTGGCAGCGCACCGCGACCTCGCCGGCGTACAACCTGGTGACCACCCGCACCGGCCGCTTCTTCGACGGCCTCACCCGTAGGTTCGCCTCCACCCGCGGCATGGCCAGAGTGAACACCTCCGTCGCCACAGCCCTGGCCAAGGCCACGACCGCGCAGAACAACGCGTGGTCCACGCCGGGCTGGTCAGCGCTCGACCAAGCCACGTCGGCTTTCGAAGGGCCGCTGCGTGCGGCACCGACCGCCTCGATCGTGCAGTACCTGTCGGCCGACCACGGCTTGCGCTGGAGCCTCGGCGCCCGGACACAGAACGGTACGGACGGCGAGGGCATGACCGCCTTCGCCACCTCACGCCGCTTCGAGCCGGGCCGTACGTACCGCGTCACTCTGGACGGCGGTGTCCACGGCCCGATCGTGACACCGACGAAGGTCGTAGGCGGCCTGCGGGTCGGCCGGTACTACGCGCTGTGCGTGCCGATGTTCTCGGACGGGCCCGGCGACTTCTCGTTCTCCGTGCAGACCAGCGTCCACACCCGGCTCACCTCCGGCAGCAAGGTCATAGGCGACTCCACCGAGGACACCTGCCCGAACACCTACTCCAACCTGCGGGCCGACACGGCACGCTACAAGCTGTCCATCACCGCCGACCGCAGCAAGGGCTACAGGATCAGTGACCACGTCGAGGGCGTGTGGACGTTCACCTCGGCGAACACACCCGAGACCGAGGTGGTCGCCTGGCCGCTCTCCGTCGTCCGTTTCAACCCGAAGCTGAGCCTGACCGGCACGGCGAAGGCGGGCGCCCGGATCACAGTCCCGTTGTCCCTGCAGGGTCCGGCGGCGGCCAAGGGGCACCTGAAGTCGCTGACGGTGAAGGTGTCCACCGACGGCGGGCGCACCTGGAAGCCGGTCACCGTGCGCGGCACGGCGAGCGGCACGCCTTACCTGTCCCTTACCAACCCGAAGAGGCCCGGCACCGTCTCCTTCAGGGCGGACCTCTCCGACACCGCCGGCAACACCTACACCGGCACGATCCACAACGCCTACCGAACCGTCCGGTAACCGGAAGGCACCCCCGGCGGTGGTGAGCCGGCTCAGCCCGGCCACCACCGCCGCACACACCCACAGCTCGATCAGCTGCTTGCTCACGAACGGAACACCCATGGCCCACCACGGTCGCCGACGTCTGACCCGCCGCGATGTCCTGATCAGAACCGCCGTCGGCGCACTCGTCCTCGGCCCAGGCGCCGCGGTCGCCGGCCCCTTGCTCGCCACCGCCGACGCGGCGCCCAGCGCCTTCGGATACCGCGACGACGGACAGGCCTACGTCATCACCACCGGCGCCGACCTGGTCTTCAAGGTCGACCACCGCACCGGCGACCTGACCTCGCTGGTGTACAAGGGCACCGAGTACCAGGGCTACGGCAACCGCAACTCGCACGTCGAGACGGGCCTGGGCACGTCTTCCGTGAGCATCCGCAGGACCGGCGACACGATCCTGATCACCGTCGTGCACGGCACGATGCACCACTACTACGCCGCCCGCCGCGGCGAGAACAACGTCTACCTGTGGACGAACAAGGCGGACACCTCCATCACCGCCACCCGCTACATCGTCCGCGTCAAGCCCGGCCTGTTCCCCAACAACAACCCCGACACCTGGGACGCCCGCACCGACACCCTGATCGAGGCACAGGACATCCGCCGCAAGCCCAACGGCACCACCCGCTCCAAGCACTACTCCAACCAGCGTGTCATCGACTACGACCACGTCGGCTGGAGCGCCGGCAAGACCGGCATGTGGATGGTGCGCAGCAACCACGAGAAGGCCTCCGGCGGCCCGTTCTACCGCTCGCTCATGCGCCACCACTACGAGGACGGCGCAGGGCTGTACGAGATCCTCTACTACGGCGAGAACCAGACCGAACCGATGCGCTTCGGCCTTCAGGGGCCCTACATCCTCGCCTTCACCGACGGCGACGCACCCGCCCGCTCCCTCTCCCACGACCGGATCGACACCTCCTGGGTCGACGGCCTGGGCCTGGTCGGCTGGGTCGGCCGCGCAGGTCGCGGGCGGGTCGCCGGGGTCGGCATCAGCGGCCGGAGCGACGGCCACGCCTACACCGTGGGCTTCGCGAACGCCACCGCCCAGTACTGGGCGAAGGCCGACGCCGCCACCGGGCACTTCCTCTCCCCGTACATGCTCCCGGGCACCTACACGCTCACCGTGTACAAGGACGAGCTCGCCGTCCACACCACGGCCGTCACCGTGACGGCCGGGAAGACGACGGCCCTGCACACGCTGAAGGTCACCGCGGACCCGAGCCGGAAGCCCGCGATCTGGCGGATCGGCGACTGGACCGGCACCCCCGGCGGCTTCAAGAACGCCTCCCTGGTGACCACCATGCACCCCTCCGACGCCCGGGCCAGGCCCTGGACCACTGGCGTCCACACGGTGGGCTCCTCGTCTGCGGCGGACTTCCCCTGCTACCAGTGGGCGGACATCAACAACAAGCTGAAGATCCGCTTCAAGCTCACCGCCCAGCAGCTGGCCTCCGGCCACACCCTCAACATCGGCATCACCACCGCGTTCGCCAACGGCAGGCCCCGGATCAGGGTCAACGACTGGGTCTCGGCCGTCCCCCAGCCAACCAAGGAACCGACGACCCGCTCGCTCACCGTGGGCTCCTACCGCGGCAACAACCACACCTACAGCCACGCCGTCCCGGCAAGCGCCTGGATCAAGTCCGCCGACGCCTACCAGGAGCTGACGATCGAGATCGTCAGCGGCTCCGGCGGCACCGCCTACCTGAGCCCCGGAGTGTCGTACGACGCCATAGAGCTGGTGCCCTGAGCCCGAGGGAGTCCCGGCCTCATCCGCTGGGGCCGGGATTGCCTCCGGACGGGTGAAAACGTAGGTTGAGCACCGTTTCTTGTTTGATGGTTGAAAGGTGCCACCAGGTGGGCCGACGAGAGAAACCAGTCGACCCCAGTGCCGGTCCGGTCCAGCGCCTCGCGCATGACCTGCGCCTGCTGCGGGAGAAGGCCGGGAAGCCGCCGTACCGGGAGATGGCCGAGCGGGCGGGCTACTCCACGACCGCGCTGTCGCAAGCCGCGGCCGGTGACCAGCTGCCGACACTGGCGGTGGTACGCGCGTACGCGGATGCACTCGACGCCGACCCGGACGAGTGGGAGGCCCGCTGGCGGGAGGCGGACGCCGAGTCCCGTGCTCCCACGGCCGACGAGCGGGCTCCGTACCGTGGGCTCGCCCGCTTCGAACCGGCTGACAGCGACCTGTTCTTCGGCCGGGAGGCGCTCGTGCGCGAACTCCTGGACCTGGCGCACACGCACCGCTTCGCGGCGGTGTTCGGGCCGTCCGGCAGCGGCAAGTCCTCGCTGCTGAGGGCCGGCCTCATCCCGTTGCTGCGGGAAGACAGGGGCACCAGCCGCCCGGCGGTGGTCCGGGTCCTCACCCCCGGCGAGCGGCCCGCCCAGACTCACGGGCCGGCGCTCGTTCCCCAGAACGGTGAGCTGGACACCTGGGTGATCGTCGACCAGTTCGAGGAGCTGTTCACCCTCTGCCACGACCGCGAGGAGCGGGACCGCTTCCTGGACCTGTTGCTCAGCGCGCGTGAGCCGGAGAGCCGCCTGCGCGTGGTGGTCGCGGTGCGCGGCGACTTCTACGGCCACTGCGCGGTCCAGCGGGAGCTGGCCGAGGCGGTCAGCCGCGCCAACCTGCTGGTCGGGCCCATGAGCGGGGACGAACTGCGCGAGGTGATCACCGGCCCGGCCACCGTCGCGGGGCTGAACGTGGAACGGGTTCTGACCGCGCGGATCATCGAGGAGGTCGGCGACCAGCCGGGTGCGCTGCCGATGCTCTCGCACGCCCTGCTGGAGACGTGGCGCCGTCGCCGGGGCCGCACCTTGACGCTGACCGGCTACGAGGAGACCGGCGGCGTCCGTGGGGCGATCGCCGCCACTGCCGAAGAGGTGTATGGCGGTCTGTCCACCCAGCAGGCACGGACCGCCCGCCGGATCCTGCTGCGGCTGATCGCCCCCAACGGCTCCGCTGACGAGCAGGGTCGGGCCCTGCCCGCGGGCGCCCCCGACACGCGTCGCCCGGCGTCCCGCGCCGAACTGGCCGGACCGGACGCACAGGACGTAGTGGAACGTCTCGCCGCCGCCCGTCTGGTCACCTTGGACGGCGGCACCGTCGAGCTGGCCCACGAGGCGCTGATCACGAGCTGGCCGCGGCTGGCCGGCTGGATCGAGGAGAGCCGGGAACGACTGCACGTGCAGTGGCTGCTCGGCGAGGCCGCACGCGCCTGGGACGGGCTGGACCGCGATCCCGGCGCCCTGTACCGGGGCACCCGGCTGGCCCGGGCAGAGGAACTCTTCGCCGGCAAAGGGGCGGGGGCAGTACGAAAGGCCACGGAAGAGGACCTGGCCCCACTGGAGCGGGCGTTTCTCAGCGCTTCCCTGGATGCCCGGCGCGCCGAGCGGGATGCGGGGGCACGCACCGTCCGTCGTATGCGCGCGCTCACGGTGGGCCTGTCGGTCCTCCTCGTGTGCGCGCTGGCGGCCGGCCTGCTCGCCTGGCAACGCGACCGGGCGAGCGCGCAGGAGTCCGCGAAGGCCGCCGCCCGTCGCCTGGCCACGATCTCCGACAGCCTGCGTTCCAGCGACCCCCGCACCGCCGCCCTGCTCGGCGTCGCGGCCTGGAAGCTCGCTCCGCTGACCGAGTCCCGCTCCGCGCTGCTGGCGGCGCTGGCCCAGCCGGAACGGGACGCCTTCACCGACCCGCAGACGGGCAGGGACGTCCGCCGCTACCTCACCGACCACGGCCGGAGTCTCGTCAGCGTCGTGAACAGCGCGGTGAGTGTGTGGAGCGTCGCCGACCACCGGCGCACCGCGGCCTACCACCTCCCCAGCGGCATGGAGGTGACCGCCGCCGGCGCCGACTCCCGCTTTCTCGATCTCACCGGGCCGGACGGTGACGTGCTGTGGGACCTCCCCGCCGGGAAGCCCGCCGCCGAACTGGGCGACGCCACGCTGATGGACACCTCGGACGACGGAAGCACGTACGTGACCGGCCCGGCGGGCGAGGGCGGCACAGTGCGGGTACAGCGGACTGACAGCTCCAGGCCAGCGCTCTCGGCCGATGTCAGGGCGGCACAGTGCGGGTACAGCGGACTGACAGCTCCAGGCCAGCGCTCTCGGCCGATGTCCCCGACGGTCTGTCCATGACGGCCCTCAGCCCGGACGGCCGGCTGCTGGCGCTGTGCCCGGCCGGGGCCCCGCCACAGGTGTGGGACACCGTCCGGCACCGGCGGCTGACGGGAGAGTGGGACAAGTCCGACGGCACCGTCTGCGGCACCGGCACGGGAGCGGACGGCGGATCCCGCCTCCTGCGGTTCAGCACGGACGGCCGGCGCCTGGCCATCGCCTACGGTACGGCCGCCACAGTCTGGGACGTGAGCAGCGGACGCACGGCCGCCGACTTCCAAAGCGGTGGGATCTCCGGGTTCACGCAAGCCGCCCTCTCCCCCGACGGGCGGTTCCTGGCCACAGCCGACGACCAGCAGATCGCCGTGTGGCGACTGGACAACGGGGGCACCCTGGCCTACCAGCGGCCGTTGTCCGGTGCTGAAGTAAGGGGCCTGACCTGGGATCCGGGCAAGCAACGCGTCCTGCGATACCTGGACGGCGCCACAGTCCACAGCTACGACCTCACCGACCGCCTCGGCGCTCGATGGCAGGGCACCGAGGCCGACGCGACCGCCCTGAGTCCCGACGGCACATCCCTGGCCACCGTCACCCGGTCCGGCGACGGCTACCGGTTCGAGCTGCGCTCCACCGGCTCGGACAAGGTGCTCGGCCGGGCCACCCTCGGCTCCCTGCCCTCGCTGGACAGCACGACAAGCCCATTGCTGTCCTTCAGTCCGGACGGCCGGTCGCTCGCCGTCGCCGACACCACCTCCTCACAGGGCTCCCTGCGAATGCGATTCACCCTGTGGGACGTACCGGCGCACAAAGTGCGCACGTCCTTCACCGACTCCGGCGCCGCCGACCGCCCCCTGGCCGGACTCGCCACGGGCCCCGGGGGACGGACTGTGGTGGCCGTGCGTGAAGGCGGGGCCGAGATGTGGGACACCGCACACGGCCGCAGGTCACGGGTCCTGCACGGCCTGTCCGAGACGGCCCTGGTGGTCCGGCCGGACGGGGGGCTGCTGGTCGGCTACGACGACGAGTACGGGAACGTGGCGTCCGGCAAGGTCACCGGGCGTGCCCTCGCCGACGGCCGGGAGGTCACCGCGCTCGCCTTCAGCCCCGGCGGCACGCGGCTGGCCGTCGGTGACAGGACCGGGCATGTCACTTTGTGGGACGGCGACGTCCGACGTCGCACGGGCGTGTTGACCGGCACGGCCGACACGGTCTCGCGGGGTGAGCCCGAGTCCGTCACCGCGCTGGCCTTCTCCGCCGACGGCCACACCCTCGCCGTGGGCGGGATGGCCGGCACGCTACGCCTGTGGGACACCGAGAACCAGCAGCTGCTCGGCAGCGATCTGCCGACGTCCGGTGACGAGATCCGCTCGCTCTCCTTCGCCGACGACGGGGGCACGGTCTACGCATCAGGCCCGGACGTGCCGCTCCAGGCCCAGGCCATCGCACCGGACCAGGCCGTCCGCGCCGTCTGCCGGCGAGCGGGCGGCGGGCTCACCCGTGCCCAGTGGCGCAACTACGTCCCCGACGCCCCCTACCGCGAGGTGTGCCCCGCTCAACGCTGAAGAAGCCGCAATCGGGGGGCGTCGCAGGATTGTTCGGAGTGACCCCGAGGGTCGCTGAAAAACGCTCCTGACCTGCAACATCGAGAGCACGACGGCCGTCCGCGCTGCTGCGCTGGACGGCCGACCGGCGTCCGTTCCGCGTCGCCCGGCACGTCCTCTCTCCTCCAGGTGCTCCGCATGCGTTCTCCCGCCCTCCTTCCCCCGGCTCTTCTCCTGCTCGGTTCACTCACCCTCACCGCGGCCTGCGCCAACGGGTCCGGAACCCCGGACCCCTCCCCCGAACCGGTGCAGGCCGGACCGTCCTCCTCCGTCTCCCGGGCGGTCGACCCGTCGAAGATCAAGGGCCTGGAAATCGTCAACGACAGCAGTGAGCAGCGCTCCTGCCCGTTCGCCGTCAGCTACCCGGACGTGCCCGGAGCCGAGGCGATGACGGCCGCGATGAAGGCGGACGCCGACCGGCGCGTGGCCTCCTTCCGCTCCAGCAGGTGCGGCAACGGCTCGCCTTCGGTCGGCGAGCTCAACGTCAGCCACCAGTTCCTGGTGGCCTCCGGTGACGTGCTCGGCGTCCGGCTCACCACAGTGGACAGCAGTGGGGCCGGCAACGGGCGGTCGACCAGCACGTACTGGTACGACGGGCGGGACGGCGCCTACCGCCAGGCACTCGACCTCATCGCCGACGGGTCACGGGACGCCTTCACCGGCGCCCTCAAGCAACGGCTCAAGGGCCGCGAAGGGGTGGACCCCACCTCCCTCGACGACTCCTTCGCCGACGCCACCCACCGCAGCGGCTTCCTCGACGATCTGTCCTTCACCGCCGTCGGCGGTATCCGAGTTCAGCTCGACTCAGGCACGGTGGGAGCCTCTGCAGCCGGGTCCTACGTCGTGTCCCTCGACAAGGCGACGGTCACGCCTTGGCTGTCCCCCTTCGGCCGACGCGCCCAGAAGCAGACCGAGCACCCCAACGGCGACCTCGACCTTGGCGCCCCCAGCACACCCAGCGCGGCCGTGCCCACCCACACCGCCTCCGCCGACGACGACACCGACTGCAAGAAGGTCAAGTGCATCGCCCTGACCTTCGACGACGGCCCCGCCGCCCCGGAGACGGCGAACCTTCTGAACCACCTCGCCCGGTACAAGGCACGTGTCACCTTCTTCACCGTGGGCCAGAACGTGGCCGCCCATCCCGAACTCGTACGCGCCGAGGCGAAGGCCGGTCACGAGGTCGGCAACCACTCCTGGAACCACCCCGATCTCACCAAGCTCACCCCGGAGCAGGTCGCCTTTCAGCTGGGCCGCACCAGCTCCGCGATCAAGGCCGCCACCGGCACGGCCCCCACCCTCTTCCGGCCGCCGTACGGCGCGGTCAACGCCCAGGTGAAGGCCGCCACCACACTGTCGCCGGTGCTGTGGGACGTCGACACGGAGGACTGGAAGTACCGGGACAGCGCCAAGGTCGCTCAGACGGTCATCGCCAAGGCGCAGCGCAACAGCGTCGTCCTGATGCACGACATCCACCCGACGTCCGTCGCCGCCGTCCCCGAGATCCTTCGCTCCCTCACCGCCGAAGGCTTCCACTTCGTCACGGTGAGCCATCTGCGCGCCACGCTGTGATCAGGGAGCGGACGGCCGGCGCTGATGCGGTCCACGGCTGCTAAAGCGTCGGGCGTCGAACGGGTCGGTCATGATCTCACCGATGACCGGGACGAACTTGAAGCCGTGCCCGGAGAAGCCGCAGGCGATCGTCACCTGGGACTGGCGAGGGGGAGCGACAGCACGAAGTGCTCGTCGAGAGTGAGCGTGTACGTGCAGGCGGCGCTGAGCAGGAACCGACCGTCGGCCAGCGCGGATGGGTCTCCCGATCGAGACGGTCCGGATCGGCGCGAGAACCCTTGGCGTGGAAAGCGACCTTGGCGCCGCCGTCCGCGCCGTCGAGAGCGGGAAAGCCGTAGACGTCGCCGCCGTCGCGGTCCTCCCAGACGTAGACCGGATGCCGGTCCGGGGCGAAGGGTGCGGTTCCGCCCTGGGGAGGGGACCAGTACATGACACGGCGCTCCACACAGCGATCACCAGCCGGTCCGCCACGTACGTCTCCTTCGCCGTGACGACCCACACAAGCGCAGATCGGCGCCGTGCCGGGCCGCCGGATCGAGGTGGGCCGCGACGGTCAGCTCGGGCCGCGCCACACCGGCCTCACGCTCGTAGAAGGCCGGATGGTCGTCAGCGGGGGTGACCGGGGGAAACGGCGACGGATCTCGGCGCGGTCAACCTAATTTCCAGGACATTCGACGGCCCGGCAATCAGCGCATACAGCGTGACGAATCCGAGCACGACCGAACACCAAGTTTCGACAGAATCCTTGACGGCTCCTCGGCGCCTTCCTACGCTCCGTGGGAGCGTTCCCATGCTCGTCTGGGTGAATGATCACCTTCCGGCCCTCAGGGTCACCGATCCACTCAGGCACCCCCACGCATCGGAGGCCATCGTGACCGGCGCACGCCTCGACATCACGTCACCACCACGACGAGCCACGGTGCGGTTCCCAGAAGCTGATCGCTCGGCGGCATCACCACCGTCGAACTGACCGGCACGCGCATCACCCCACCGCTCCAAGACGCCCAGTGTCGCGCCGGCCTGGCATCACCGCGCCGGGAACCAGCCCCGCACCTTGGGCACTTCTTCGGTAACAGCCTGCCCACCCCGCCTCGCCCTGGCGTCTGCACTGCCTGAACCCCGCACACCTGACCAGTGGTGGGCACGAGCCAGGCGCGCTGACGTCATGGGCAGTTGCGCGGCGGCGAGGCAGCCGTTCACCGAACCGCACCTCTCATAGCACCCCCCGCTCACACAGGAAGGCAATGGCATGCGCAGCACCCGTCACTTACCGTTCGTCCGGATCCTTCTGACTCTGCTTCTGCTCGCCCTCGGCGTGACCGTTGCGCCTGCGGTCGCTGCCGCTCCCGCAGCTGCCCCCGTACGCATCATGCCGCTGGGTGACTCGATCACCGGCTCCCCCGGCTGCTGGCGAGCGGTGCTGTGGAACCGGCTACGCAGCAGCGGGCACTCGAACGTCGATTTCGTCGGCACACTCAGCCAGCAGGGCTGCCCCCAGGCGTTCGACGGCGACAACGAGGGCCACGGCGGCGAGCTCGTGACCAACGTGGCGAACCAGAACCTGCTTCCTGCCCGCCTCTCGGCCACCCACCCCGACATCGTTGTCATGCATTTCGGCACGAACGACGTCTGGAGCAGCATCTCCCCCGACCGCATCCTCGCCGCCTACACCAAGCTGGTGACGCAGATGCGGGCATCGAACCCGAACATGAAGATCCTGGTCGCACAGATCATTCCGATGAACCCCTCCAACTGCACCGGCTGTGCCGGGCGAGTGGTCGAGCTGAATGCGCGGATTCCTGGCTGGGCCCGGGCGACGAGCACAAGCCGCTCTCCGGTGACCGTGGTCGACCAGTGGACGGGCTTCAACACCTCGGGCGACACCTACGACGGGGTACACCCGTCCTCCTCCGGCAACACGAAGATCGCCGCCCGCTGGTATCCCGCCCTCGCCGCTCTCCTGTGAACGGTGCCCCGAGCGGCCCGGACATCCGGACGTGATCCCGCTGCCTGCCGGGCCGTCGTTCGGGCCGCCTCCTCCCGGACAGGCAGCCAGCGCAACACCACGGCACCACGACGACGAGCAGCCCGTCCGCGTCCCACATCACGGCCGACACCCGCGCTGCCCCCGTCAGCTGCACGACACAAGCCGCCCCCATCAGCTGTCCGACACAGGCCACCCCCGTCAGCTGTCCCCGACACGACCCACCCCCGCCTAAGCACACTCCTTCCCCTCCTGGAGCCGCCATGAGAGTCCACACGCGAACCGCCCCACGAATGGCCGCCGTCCTGGCAGCTCTCCTGGGTCTCCTCGTCCCCCTGCTCGGTCTCGCCGCCCCGGCCCAGGCCGCGCCCACCGGCTTCCGCGTCCAGAACGGCCGCCTGCTGGAAGCGTCCGGCAACGACTTCGTGATGCGGGGCGTCAACCACGCCCACACCTGGTATCCGAACCGGATCAACTCCCTCTCCCACATCAAGGCCAAGGGCGCCAACACCGTCCGTGTCGTCCTCGCCAGCGGTGACCGCTGGACTCGCAACAGCGCCGCCGACGTGGCCGACATCATCGCCCAGTGCAAGCAGAACCGGCTCATCTGCGTCCTGGAAGTCCACGACACCACGGGCTACGGCGACCAGAGCGGCGCGACCACCCTCTCCCGCGCCGCCGACTACTGGATCAGTCTGAAGAGTGTCCTGACCGGCCAGGAAAGGTACCTCATCGTCAATATCGGCAACGAGCCGTACGGAAACAGCAACTACACGAGGTGGACGGCCGACACCAAGGCCGCCGTCCAGAAGCTGCGGAACGCCGGGGTCAACCACACGTTGATGGTGGACGCACCCAACTGGGGCCAGGACTGGGCGTTCACGATGCGCGACAACGCCGCGTCGGTGTTCGCCGCCGACCCGGACCGCAACACGGTGTTCTCGGTCCACATGTACGGCGTCTTCAACACGGCCGCGAAGGTCAATGACTACCTGAACCGTTTCGTGGCCGCGAAACTCCCCATCGTGGTCGGAGAGTTCGGCCACAACCACAGCGACGGCAACCCCGACGAGGACGCCATCCTGGCCGCCGCCCAGCGGCTCCGCCTCGGCTACCTGGGCTGGTCGTGGAGCGGCAACAGCAGCGATGTGCAGTACCTGGACCTGGTCACCGGCTTCGACCCCAACCAGCTCACCGCTTGGGGCCGGCGCCTCTTCAACGGAGCGAACGGCATCGCCGCCACCGCCAAGGAGGCCGCGGTCTTCTCCGCCGGCGCCACGGGCACCAACTCCCCGGCGGCTCCCCGGCACCACCGCTGACGCAACGCGACCTTCATCTGTCATGCGCACGCCACATGTAGTCGGTCGCCCGTTCGCGACTCCCGTATCCACGACAAAGACATGGAGGAACAGGACGATGCACTCGAGCATCACCGACGTCCCGGTGTCCGGCGACGCCCCCACCCACCTGCCGAGAGCCGCCAGGAGGAGCAGGACGGTCACGTTGAAGGCGGCCGTGGGCGCGGCCGTGACCGGCCTGCTCACCGCACTGCTGTCGATCCAGCCGGCGTCGGCGCAATCCCCGTCGGCCGCGGCCAACCCCTACGAGCGCGGCCCGGCTCCCACGGTGAGCAGCGTCGCCGCCCAGCGGGGCACGTTCGCGACCGCGGAGGTGACCGTCCCGCCCGGCAACGGCTTCAACGGCGGGAAGATCTACTACCCGACGGACACCTCTCTGGGCACGTGGGGTGCTGTCGCCGCCGTGCCCGGCTACACCGCCCGGTGGTCCGCCGAAGGCGCGTGGATGGGGCCCTGGCTCGCGTCCTTCGGGTTCGTCGTCATCGGCATCGACACCAACAGCCCCAACGACTACGACACCGCCCGCGGCACCCAGCTCCTCGCCGCGCTGGACTACCTCACCCAGAAGAGCCCGGTGCGCGACCGCGTCGACCCCAACCGGCTGGGCGTGCTCGGCCACTCCATGGGCGGTGGCGGCGCCATCAGCGCGGCCGAACGCCGGCCCACCCTGAAGGCAGCCCTGCCGCTCGCTCCCTTCTCCCCCTCACAGAACCTGTCCACCCTGCGCGTGCCCACGATGATCATGGGCGCACGGGACGACGGCACGGTCACGCCCTCCTACCTCAACGGGCTCTACGGCAGCATGCCGGTCGCCACCCAGAGCGCCTACATCGAGCTCACCAGCGGCGGCCACGGCTTCCCCACCTGGGGCAACTCCAACGTGACGCGCCGTACGATCCCCTGGCTCAAGATCTTCCTCGACAACGACACCCGCTACACCCAGTTCCTGTGCCCGTCGCTCGCGGACAGCAGCGGGGTCTCCCGGTCCCAGACCAAGTGCCCGTACGTGCCGCCCGGCGGCACGACCACTCCCCCGCCGAGCGGCGGACAGATCGTCGGAGCCGGCTCCGGCCGCTGTCTGGACGTACCGAACGCGTCGCAGGCCAACGGCGCCCAGGTCCAGCTGTGGGACTGCTCGGGCAACGTCAACCAGAAGTGGGCGCGCACCGACGCCGGGGAACTGCGTGTGTACGGCAGCAAGTGCCTGGACGCCGAGGGGGCGGGAACCTCCCCCGGCACACGGGTCATCGTCTGGGACTGCCACGGCGGGCAGAACCAGCGCTGGAACGTCAACGCCGGCGGCACCATCACCAGCGCGGGATCCGGTCTGTGCCTCGACACGACCAGCGGCGGTACCGGAAACGGTGCCCAAAGCATCCTGGCGAACTGCAACAGCACGTCCACCCAGCGCTGGACCCTCCGGTAACGAGGACTGAATCCGACCCTAGGCAGAAGGGGCCGAAGTGCCTTGCGGAAAACGGCACTTCGGCCCTTGCTTCACTGCAACCCGGACACCCGGCGTGCCGGAGGAGGACGGCTGGGACGGCATCGCCGTACTCAGGTTGGCCGGCGCAGCCCTGGGCGCGGTCGTTGCACACCGGCACACATCGGGATCGGGCTCATGCCTGACGCCTTCGGACACGCACAACCGATCAAGGAGAAACCATGTTCAGACTCATCCGCGCGGTGCTCTCCGCGGCTGTGGTCGCCGCCGCGGTACCTCTCGCTCTCTTATCCGCCCCCCAGGCCCTGGCACTCGACAACGGCCTTGCCCGTACCCCGCAGTTGGGCTGGAACGACTGGAACAGCTTCGGCTGCAACGTGAGTGACCGTCTGATCCGCGAGACGGCCGACGCGATGGTCTCCAGCGGCATGGCCGCAGCCGGCTATCAGTACGTCAACATCGACGACTGCTGGTCGACACGGAATCGCGACGCCGGCGGCAACCTGGTCGCGGACCCCGTGAAGTTCCCCAACGGCATGAAGGCAGTCGCCGACTACGTGCACGGCAAGGGGCTGAAGCTCGGCATCTACTCGTCGGCCGGCCTGACCACCTGCGCCGGTTACCCCGCCAGCCTCGGCAACGAGCAGCGGGACGCCAACCTGTGGGCGTCCTGGGGCATCGACTATCTCAAGTACGACAACTGCGGTGACCACCAGGGCCGCAGCGGCCAGGACCGCTACACCGCCATGCGCGACGCGCTCGCCAGGACAGGCCGCCCCATCCTCTTCGCCCTCTGCAATTGGGGCCAGGACCAGGTCGGTACCTGGGGCCCCGCCACCGGCAACTCCTGGCGCAACACCGGCGACATCCAGGCCAACTGGAACTCCGTGATGGGCATCCTGGACGCCCAGCCCGGTTGGGCGGGCTTCTCCCGCCCCGGTGCCTGGAACGATCCGGACATGCTGGAGGTGGGTAACGGCCTGTCCGACACCGAGTCCCGAGCCCACTTCAGCCTCTGGGCGCTGCTCAACGCGCCTCTGATCGCGGGCAACGACCTGCGCACCATGAGCGCCGCCACCAAGTCGATTCTGACCAACACCGAGGTCATCGGGGTCAACCAGGACTGGGGCGGCAGGCAGGGCAACCGGATCGTCGACAACGGAAACACTGAGGTGTGGACCAAGCCGATGGCAGGCGGCTCGGTCGCAGTGGTGCTCCTCAACCGCGGCAGCGGCACGGCCACCATCTCCACGTCCGCTACCCAGATCGGCCTCGGCTCGGCGTCCAGTTACGCGGTACGTGACCTGTGGGCGCACTCCACCAGCACGACCAGCGGCTCCATCAGCGCCTCCGTCCCCGCCCACGGCGCCGCGATGTACGTGGTCTCCGGCGGCGGGACCCCGCCCGGCAGCAGCACCTACTCACTGAAGGGTCAGGGCTCCGGCCGCTGCCTGGACATCACCGGCGGATCCCAGTCCAACGGAACCCTCGCTGAGATCTGGGACTGCAACGGCGCCGCCAACCAACGGTTCACCAGCACCAGCGCGGGCGAGCTGCGGGTCTACGGCGGCGCCAAGTGTTTGGACGTCGTCGGCGCCGCCACCGCCAACGGCACCGCCGTGAACATCTGGGACTGCAACGGCCAGTCCAACCAGCAGTTCCGCCTCAATCCCGACGGCACCATCACTGCCGTCCACTCCGGTAAGTGCCTCGACGTCATTGGCGGCGCCACCGCCAACGGCACCAAGGTCCAGATCTGGGAGTGCGGCAGCGCAGCCAACCAGAAGTGGACCCGCATCTGACCGATCGCTGCTGACCGACACGCTCCGGGCCGTGACCACGGGTCCGGCCCGGAGAGCCGCCACGTTCTGAACTTTGCAACGGTGGAAGAGGCTTTTCTTCTCCGTCGCATGAGAACAGGCTCTTTGTTGAGCATGGAATCGCTCACCTGAATAACTGGCGGGCTCTCGCCCGCCATCACGGTCGCCGCAGGCACATGAGCGACATATACGCTCTCTTAGCGGCACGAAGGCTGTGCGGCAGTCCGCCGGTGGGCCTTCGCACTGACCTCCCGGCGGTTCCTCACGAAGCCTGCCGCCGGCACTCAGCGGCAGGGCCAGAGCCTCGCTCTCCTGGGTGATCCACGGCCTCGATGAGCCACCATCGTCAGGCAGGCTCACGTAGGAGGTGGACGAGTGTGGACGCGTAGTCGTCCGCGGCAAGGTCCAGGAGCAGGCCATGGCTGAGCAGGACGGCGCCGTGGTGCACAGTGCCGGTGGCCGTGTCGCGGTAGCGTGCCGCAGGGTCGAGTCCGCGCAGGGGCAGGACCGAGGAGCGATGTCCGTAGCGCTGTGACCGTCGCAGGGCGATCACTGCGGCTTCCCGACCGTCGGGGGCGAGATACTGCACCGCGCTGAGTTCCCCGTCCCCGGGGGGCCGCAGCCGGTGCTGCTCGCCCAGCTGCACCAGATGCCTTACACGTTTGTAGGCGGCGACGAGTTCGGTGGCGCGAGCCAGTTCCGCCTCGCCCCACTGGTTGAGGTCGCCGCCTATGCCCAGCACTCCGTTCATGGCGGCGTGGAAACGGAAGTCGAGGGGCACGCTGCGCCGTGTGTAGGGGTTGGGGCTGTCGGTGACCCAGGCGCCCATGACCCGCGCCGGGTAGAGCTGGGAGAAGCCGTGCTGGATCTCGATGCGATCCAGTGCGTCGGTGTTGTCGGAGGTCCACACCTGGTCGGTACGGGCGAGGATGCCGAGGTCCAGTCGGCCTCCGCCGCTGCTGCACGTCTCTATGCGCAGCCCCGGGTGGTCGGCGCGCAGCCGGTCGAGCAGTGCGTAGAGGTGGCGTACGTGGTCGATCCACAATCGGTCGGGGTCACCGTCCGCGTCGGGCCATCCGGCTTCGGAGAAGGGGCGGTTCATGTCCCATTTGAGGAAGTCGATGGCGTTCTTCGACAGCAGTTCGTCGAACCGGCCGTGCAGCCAGGCGGCCACGTCGGGGCGGGCGAGGTTGAGCACCAGTTGGTTGCGGTGCTCGGTGCGGCGGCGATGCGGGTGGTGGAGCACCCAGTCGGGGTGCGCGCGGTACAGGTCGCTGTCGGGATTGACCATCTCGGGTTCGACCCACAGGCCGAACTGCATGCCCAGCTCGTGAACCCGGTCGGTCAAGGGACTCAGGCCGTCAGGGAAACGGCTGGAGTTGGGCGTCCAGTCGCCGAGTCCGGCGGCGTCGTGGGTGCGGGCGCCGAACCAGCCGTCGTCCATGACGAAGAGTTCGGCACCGAGCGCCGCGGCCTTCTCGGCCAGCGCGATCTGCCCGGTGACGTCGATGTCGAACTCGGTGGCCTCCCAGGAGTTGTAGAGCACCGGTCGTATCTCTTCCGGGTGCGGCAGCACATGGTTCAGGACGTGCCGGTGCCACAGACGGGACGCCGCGCCGAAGCCCCCCTCGGTGTACGCGCCCGCGCAGACCGGGGTGGCAAGTTCCTCGCCCGGCGAAAGCTCCCAGGTGACCGGGTCGTGGCCGAAGCCCGCGGACAGGGTGACACGTTCGGTGGGCATTCTCTGGGCGGTCAGCCGCCAGCTGCCGCTCCAGGCAAGGGCGCACGACCAGACGGCACCGTGAACCTCGTCGGCTCCCCCGTCGTCGATCATGGCCCACGGGTTGCTCTGGTGCCCGGTGGTGCCGCGACGGCTGGTGAGGACGGTCTCCGCGTAGGGCAGCGGGGTCCGGTTCAGCTGCGTTTCGGCGCACCATTGTCCCCGCACCTGGCTGAGTCGGTACTCGCCCAGTCTGGGCAGGACCCAGGTGGCGGAGTCGGCGCGGAGGATGGTGATCGGGTCGGCGGTCTCGGTCCCGGTCCCGGTGTGGCGTAGGACCAGGTGGCGTTCGATGACGTCGGTGCCGGTGCGCAGGCGGTAGTGGGTTTCGATGGTGAGCGGGTAGTGCCGGTCGGCGAACCGCAGTACCAGTTCCGTGCCGTCCTCGTGGTGCAGCACCTCCTCGCCCGCCGGGTGCGGTTCCAGGTCGCGCACGCCGTCCGGGAAGCGGACCTGGACGCCCGCGTGGGCGTAGCGCATGGCTCCCGCGGTGTCGAGGTCGAGGGTGCCGTCGGCAGGGTCCTCGAACGACCGGTGGCCGGGCTCCGGGTAGCGGAGCAGTGAGGCGGCCTGTTCGAGCGTGAGGCGGGGCCCCCAGTGCAGGCCGCGCAGGCGGTCGGCGTCGTCGAGGTGGAGCACGTAGCTGGAGCCGGGTCCGGACAGGACCCACAGCCGGCGCTCGGGGTCGTGGGCGATGTTCGGCATGGCGGCCTTTCGGGCGGGTGACGATCGGGCGGCGAGAACGTGCGCCGGCATTGCAGGGGGACGGGGCCGCCGCCGGACTCGGCGGCGGCCCCTGGGGGTGGGACGGTCAGCCGTTCACGGGGGCGACCTCGATGTAGTCGATGTCGGGTGCGTAGGAGGCGGAGTTGGAGATCTTCAGGGTGTTGGTTCCGGCGTTGAGGCTGATCGTTGTGCCCAGCGACCAGAAGTCGCTCCAGCCGTAGGTGTTGCGGAAGGTCGCCGTGGCGGGGGTGCCGCCGTTCACCGTCAGCTGAGCGGTGCGGGACTTGACGTTGGTGTTGTAGCTGCCGGTGCCCGACCGGTCGTTGTTGGCGTAGTGGATCACCAAGGCGTAGCGGCCGGCGGCCGGGGCGCTGATGTTGCCGAAGGTCAGCGTGTTGGCGCTGCCGTTTCCGACGTAGCCGACGTCCTTGCCGCCGGAGGTCCACACGTTCGACTGGACCTTGGCCGCTCCGGCCAGGGTGCCGCTCTCGGCTTCGATCTTGGTGACGCCGCTGGTGTCACCCGAGCCGGCCACCTTAATGTCCTTGAGGGTGACGGTGGCGCCGCTGTTCGGGGTGGCCTTGATCCGGTTGATGCCGGCCACGAGGTAGAGGCGGTTGCTCGCGGTGGTCGCGGCGCCGTTGGAGTTGGCCAGGGTGGCGACGGTGGTGCCGTTCAGGGCCAGGGCGGCCGTTCCTCCCGTGGAGGCGTAGTCGGCCTTCACGGTGTAGTAGCCGTCGGTGGGCGCGTAGGCGTCGAACGTGGTGCTGTCACCGGAGCCCAGGACGACGGCGCCGGTCCCGGCCTCGCCCACGTCGGCGTACGACCAGCTCGGGGTGCCGCTGGTGTCGGCGAAGGTGGCCTCGTACAGCGTCTCCGGGGTGCTCGGCGCGGCCGTCAGGTCGATCTTGTCGAGGGTCACGTCACCCACGGCGGTGCCCAGAGTGGCGTCGGACTTGGCGAGGGAGACGGTGTGGCTGCCGGCGCTCAGGGTCACCGGGACGGTGACGTTGGCGCGGTACTCGGAGTTCAGGGTGGACGGATAGGTGACGAACTTCGGGTTGGCGCCATCGATCCGCAGCGCCTGCTGGGCCGGGGTGCCTGTCCCGTTGCCGTAGAAGATGCGCAAGTTGTATGTGCCGGACGACGGGACACTCACCGCGAAGTCGACCTTGCTGCTCGTCGTGTTGAGGGCGGTGACGTCCTTGGTGCCGGAGGCGGCGTAGAGCTGCGCGGTGTTGTAGTTGGCGCCCGTGCCCTGGCTGCTGATCGTGCCGCCGGTGATGGTGGCGTTCTCGGCCTCGTACGAGGAGTTCACCGGCACGGTGGGCGTGGCGGCGGCGCCGCCGCCGTTCGGGGTGACCGTGATGCGGTAGGCCGACATGGCGTTCAGGCCGGTCAGCGGGACGGTGATGGACCCGCCGGCGGGGGTGAAGGCGGTGCGGGAGATGGTCTGCGGCGGCGCGGACACGCCGTCGTATCCGGACCAGTCCAGGGCCTGGACGGTGACCTCGACCTTGCTGCCGAAGGTGGCGCTCGGGATGTTGTTGATCACCACGCTGGTGTCGGTGGCCGACCCGCCGAGGATCACCTGGGCCTGCTTGCGGGTGGTGTCCAGCGAGGCCATGCCCTGGAGGGTGTCCTGGACGTTGGCCTGCGGCGGGGTCGCCTTGACGGTCTGCCCGGTCATCCCGGCGTACCAGTGCCAGAACCACCAGGTGCCGTTGGGGCTGTTGGTGAGGGCCGTGTTGCCGTCCATGTTGCCGGCCGCGTCCCAGTAGGGCTGCTGGCCGTAGACCTTGGTGTCCTCGAACATCGTGGCCCATTGCACCATCTGCCCGGGCACCGAGAGGTCGCGCCGGTTGGCGTACTCGTCGATGTTGATCGGGATGGAGCTGATGCCGCGGGCGCTCTCCAGGGAGCGGTACGTCGTGTAGTGGCCGCGGTAGGCGGAGAGGGAGCCGGGGCCGAGCTCGTGCCAGGTGAACACGTCCGGCAGCTGGTTCTTGGCCTTGGCGTAGGTCAGGAAGTCGCCGAAGAACTTGCTGTTGAAGCCCGCGGTGTTGGGCCCGCCTATCTTGGCGCCGGGAATGATGCTCCGGATCCGGTCGTAGACGGTGCTCCAGTCGGAGTCGAACTTGTTCAGGGCGTTCTGGTAGGTGGTGGCGTCGCCGCTCTTGATGCCGGTGTACCAGATGCCGTCGGGCTCGTTGAACGGGACGAAGACCACCTTGTCCGCGTACGAGGTCCCCTTGATCGCGTTGACCGCGGCGTCGACCTTGGTGAGGTAGTCGTCGATGCCGAGGTTCTGGTACGGCCAGGCCGAGTACTCGTCCTGGATGTTGGTGTACATCGTGCCGCCGCCGTTGCGGAAGAACGACGGGGCCACGTCCAGGATGTCCCCGTTGGGGTGCTGGGCACCGTTCGGGGGCTTCTGCGATCCGGTCGTGAGCTTCAGCGGCGCCAGCAGGTTGTCGCTGGGAACACCGTCGTCGCTCTGCCCGTAGAGCGCGCCGTTCGAGCCGCGCAGGACGGAGCCGGTGGTCGTGCCGAGGTCGACGGTGAACGTCTGGGTGGCGGCCGCTGCCGTCTGTGGCACCGCGAGCGCGGTGCCGACGAGGGCGGCTACGGCAAGCAGCGAGCTGGTGAGGGCTGCTCTCCTGCGCCCGGGCGGCGCAGCGCCCGGGGTGCGCGTGTCGAGGGACATAAGGACCTGGCTTTCCCCTCCCGCGGCACTGCGGGAGGACGGATCGAGAGGACGGGATGTTATCGCTCACATCCCCCGCGGACGGAGCGCTACGAAGGTGTCCGGCGCCTGGGCCGGGGCAGCAGGGCGAGAACGGTCAGGCGGGGCGGTGCGGCGCCGGGCCCGTGCTCTCGCGCACGATCAGGTCAGGTTCGGCCCATAGGGGTGGCGCCGGGGCCTCGTCCGGGTCGAGCAGCCGGTGCAGCATCCCGAAGGCACCGCGCCCGAGCCCTTCGAAGTCCAGCCGTACCGAGGTCAGGGTGGGGTGGGTGTACGCCGCGTACGGTGCGTCGTCGAAGCCCATGACGCTCAGGTCGCCGGGCACGTCCCGGCCCGCCTCCCTGGCCGCCCGCAGCACACCGAGTGCGAGATCGTCGTTGCCGCAGAGCACGGCGGTGACCTGCGGGTCGGCAACCATGGCACGGGCGGCCAGATACCCGGATCGCGGGCTCCAACCGCCTTCCAGCGGCTCAGGGGCGGGATGACCGGCGCCGGCGAGCGCGTCCCGCCAGCCCTCGGCGCGCTGCCCGACCCGCGTCGTGGAGGACGGGATCGTCATGTAGCGGACGGTCCTGTGTCCGAGGCCCAGCAGGTACCGGGTGGCCTGGGCCGCAGCCGCCCGGTCGTCGAGCCAGGCTTCGGGCCTGCCGGTCTGCCCGGCCTCCCGCGGCCGCTCCACCACGGCTGCCGCGGGGAACTCTGAGGGCAACGCCTGCCAGGCCCGCTCACCGGCCGCGTTGAAGGCGATCACCAGTACGGGTTCCCCGGGGCGGGCCAGCCGGCCGGCAATGTCGTCCGGCGTCAATGGGGAGTCCTCGTCCAGGACACTGACCGACACCGCGAAGTCCGCTGCCCGGGCCGCCTCCTCTATGCCCCGTAGTGCGAGGGAGGCGCCGTACAGGGTGGTGTCCGAGGTGAGCACCGTCACCGAGCGCACCACTCCCCCGGCCAGCGCCCGGGCGAGCCTGTTGGGTTTGTAGCCCAGCTCGTCGATGACCTCCAGCACGCGCGCCCGGGTGGCCTTCGCCACTCTCGGCCTGGCGTTGACCACACGGGAGACCGTCTGGTGCGAGACCCCGGCCGCCTTGGCGACGTCGAAGATACTGACGGACCGCTGCCGGTCGGCGCCGTTCTCGGGCGGCTCCTCGTCGCGGCGCGCCGGGGTGGGATTCTGCATGTCCGTGGGCTCCTGGTGAATGTCGGTCGAGGCTCCTGCCGGCGACTGCCTACTTGATCGCGGCGTTGGATGCCTCGTTGACGGAGTCGGCCGCCGCCTTGGGGGACTGCTGACCCAGCCACACCTGGTTGAAGGCGTCCTGCACCTTGACGCTGTACGTCGCCGAGGACGTGGTCAGCGGATATCCGATGGTGGTGCCCTCGGCTTCCTTGGAGAAGCCGCTGACGTCCACGCCCCGCTGCTTCCACACGGCCACGTAGTCCTTGTTGAGCGTGGGAATGCCCGGCCACACCGATCCCTCGGAAACGATGATCTTCTGGGACTCCTCCGACCCGAGCCACTTCACCAGTTCCCACGCCTCCTTGGGGTGCTTGCCGCCCGCGTACAGGGCGTTGCTGAGCCCGTTGTACACCGTGCCCTTCCCGACCGGGCCACCGGGCAGCTCGGCGATGCCGAAATTGCCCTTCATCGAGCTCTGGTAGGCGTTGAGGTCCCAGCTGCCGTCCCACACCACGGCCGCCTGCTTGCGGGCCATGACCTGCGGCAGGGACGCCCCGTTCGGGGTGTTCGTGACGGAGGCCGGCACCGCCACGTGGTACTTCAGCCGCAGGTCCCGGACGAACTGGATGGCTTCCACGCACGACGGCTGGTCGATCGTCCACTTCCCCCACGCCTTGTCCTGGAGCTTGCAGCCGTTCTGGGCCGCCGCGTCCCACCAGTCCGTCTGGCCGTTGGACGACCCGAGTGCGAGACCGTACTGCTTGACCTGCTTGCTGTCGAAGCCCTTCTCGTTCGGATGCTTACCGTTGGCGTCGACGGTCAGCTTCTGGAGCGCCTTGACGAAGGTGCCGCCGTCGGTGGTGTTCCAGGACAGGCCGCCCAGCTCGCTCTGCGTCAGCCCGGCCTTCTCGAGCATGGTCTTGTTGTAGACCTGGGCGATGGTGTCCCAGTCCTTCGGCAGGCCGTACTGCTTTCCGTCCTGCTGCCAACCCGCCAGGAGCTTGGGGTCGTAGATCGACGTGTCCAGCTTGTCGGCCTTGATGTACGGGGTGAGGTCGGTGAGGACGTTCTGCTGGGCGAACTGAGGGAAGTACGCCACGTGGTCCCAGAAGACGTCGGGCGCGGTGCGGCCGGCCATCTGGGTCTGCAGCTTGCTCCAGTACTGCGCCCAGGCGTTCAGCTCGATCTTGACCTTGATCTTCGGGTGCTGCTGCTCGAACACGTCGATCGACTTCTGCAGCGCCGGCTGCTGAACCGCGTCCCAGATGGCGTACCGCAGGGTTACGGTGCCTCCGGAGGAGGATGTTTCCGAGCCGGACGAGCCGCAGGCGGTGGTGAGGCAGAGCAGGAGTGCGCTGGTGGCGGTGGCTGCCAGGACTCTTCTGGAGGTTGCGGACATGGTTGGGCGTCCTTTCGGTGCGGGCGGTGCCAGGTGCTGTCGGGGGGTGGGGTGAGGAGGCCGTTGTGCGGTGACGTCCCCGGGGACGTGGGCCGCTCGGTCCGGCGGCGGACGGCCTACTTGAGGCCGGTCAGCGCGATGGAGCGGACGATGTGCCGCTGGAACAGCAGGAACACGGCGATCAGGGGAAGCAGGGCGAGGGCCGCCCCGGCCAGCACGATGTGCGGCAGGTCGGAGACGTGCTCTCCCTGGAGGGCGGAGATGCCTACGGTGACCACCCGGGTCCGGTCGCTGTTGGTGATGATGAGCGGCCAGATCAGGTTGTTCCAAGTGTTGACGAACGTGATGATCGCAAGTGTCGCGAGGACTGGACGGCTCAGCGGCAGCATGATCCGCACCAGGATGCTCCAGGTGCTCGCCCCGTCGATTCGGGCGGCGGCCTCCAGGTCCTTGGGAATGGTGCGGAAGTGCTGGCGCACCAGGAAGACGCCGTACGGGGTGCCGAGGAAGGTGGGCAGGATCAGACCCGCGTACGTGTCGACCATGTTCAGCTCACGCATCATCAGGAACAGCGGCACGAGCGTGATCATCTGAGGCACCATCATCGTGGCGAGGTATCCCCAGAAGATCCAGTCGCGCCCTGGGAACTCCATCCGGGCGAGCGCGTACGCCGCCAGCGCGCTGAACACCATCTGTCCGACGGTGACGAGGACGGCCACGGCCAGCGTGTGCAACAGGAAGGAGGACATCCCGTACTGGTTCCATACGGCGGTGAAGTTGGCGGACGTGGCGGGATGCGCGGGGGCCCAGGCGTCGGTGGACAGGAGATCCGAGGGCCGCTTGAGCGCACCGTTCAGTGTCAGCAGGTACGGGGCGATCGACAGCAGCGCGCCGGCGGCCAGGATTCCGTACAGCGTCGTTCTGCGGACGGCGGTCGAGAGGGAAGACATGATCGTGGCCGTCCTCAGCTGAAGTCGTAGACGGTGCGCTTGCGGAAGTACAGGACCTGGACGGCCGTCACCAGCAGGATCACGGCGAACAGCAGCATCGCCAGCGCCGAGGCGTAGCCGGTGCGGAACAGCTGGAAGGCCTGCTGGTAGATGTGGTAGTTCATCGTGTCCGTCGACCCGCCCGGCCCGCCCTGGGTCATCACGTAGACGGTATCGAACATCTGGAACGACCCGATGGTGTTGGTGACCAGGACAAAAAACATCGAGGGCCGGAGCAGGGGCAGCGTGATCCGGAAGAAGCGGAGCACGGGCCCTGCCCCGTCCATGTCGGCCGCCTCGTAGAGTGACTCCGGGATCGCCTGCAGGCCCGCCAGAAGGAACAGCATGGTGTAGCCGGTGTATTGCCAGATGTTGACCGAAGCCAGCACCGGCATGGCCCAGGTGGTGGACGACAGCCAGGCCGGGCCGTCCACGCCGAACAGGGCGAGGAACTGATTGACCACGCCGTGCTGCGGGTCGAACGCCCAGCTCCAGACGATGCCGAGGGCCACCGGCATGGCCATCCACGGCAGGACGAACAGCACCCGGAACGCCTTGCCGCCGCGCAGCTTGCGGTTCATCGCAAGGGCGAGCAGCAGTGCCAGCACGGTCTGCGCGGGAATGTTCAGCACCACGTAGTAGGTGGTGTTGCGCATCGCGCGCCACACCTCGCTGTCGCCCATCATCTCGCGGTAGTTCGCCAGTCCCACGAAGTGCGGGGCGCCCATCAGGTTCCAGTCGAAGAAGCTGATGACGACGACGCCGACGATCGGCGCCACCAGGAAGAGCGCGAGCCCGGCGAGGCTCGGCGCGAGCAGGACGTACGCCTCGACCGTGGCGCGGATGCGGCTCCGCCTTCGATGGCGTTCAACTGCCGGCGCTCCCGGAGGCACAGCCGGTGGGCGGTGGCCGCGGTCCACCAAGGGGGAAGACACGGCGACAGACATGTTATCGGTCACATTTTGCTCCGTCGGGCGACTCGTCCGATGCGGCTAGAGCAACGGCCAGAGTTTGGGAAGAACAGACCGCCTGAGGTGGGGCTCGCGGCGCGGCTGCGCGGCTGTGTTTCAGCGATGCGAGGATGAGTGTTAGCGCTAACACTCTCGACGTCAAGGGGTGCCGTGAGGATTCATGTCGGCAGGTCCCGCCGCCCTCCACGGCGCCGACCTGCTGCAGTCTTCGACGGGTGTCGGGCGCCGACGAGGGGAGTTTGCCTGTCCGGCCAGGAACGGCGGTGCCGGCCGGTGGTCCACCGGGACAACCACTACGCCGACCTGGTCGGCCGTTCGCAGCACCTCGTCGCTCCGCCCGACCGACGACGGGCGGCGCGGTCCGGTCGGTTCACCTCGATCACTTGAACGTTCTGGGCGAGCAGGTACCGGCACCGGGCCGCACCGTGGGAGCCGGTGCCCTCCACGCCCGCGTGGCGCAGGTCGCCGAAGGAGCGGGCCCACTACAGAGGGCCGACAAGAGGACACCCCGCACATGTACTTCCGAGCGCATCAGAGTCCGAGATGTCTCCTCCAAAACGGCACTGGACCACATTCGACACCCGGAATGCCCGATATGACGCATACATCGCAAACGGAAACGACGAGACCTACAGCCCGGATTCGAACCGGATTCGCCCCGGACAGCTTTTCAGCAAGTAAACAAGGCATCCGATCCGCGGAAACGTGGTCACGTCCCGCACGGACGGCGCTTTGCGGGGCGGATCGTCGTGCGGGAAGGCTTCGCGGAGCCGCTGCACGTACTTCTTCACGACGCTCTCGCCACCGGGATAGCCGCGCTCGCGAACTTCCTCGAACAGGCGGCGGGCGACGGTGCAGCCCTCCGCCCACCGCTGATGCATGTAGGGCCTGCAGGGATCGAGGATGCTGGTCCTGCCGGTCCACCGTCCGACCAGGAGCTCGTCCGCGGTGGCCGCATTCGCGAGTCGGCGGACGGTGTGGCGGGCCAGGCCCAGCTGGCGGGCGACCGACCGCAACCCGAGCCCCTCATCCACCAGGGCATGGACGGCCGCGTGCTGCTCCCGCACCCGGTCGGACAGACGACCTGACTGTCGTGGTTCATCCAGGGGACGCGGCATACGGGCCGGGTTCTCGAGGAGCTCAGCGCGGACCGGGGGAGTTTCCTCCGGCTCGCGCAACAGGGCGCGGTGCTGGATGACCGTCTTCTCGACGGCTTCCACCAGGTTTTTTCCAGATGTGCCACCGGTCCGCGACGTGGATCGCCTCCGGGGCGCCGAGCCGTCCGGCCTCGGCGTAAGCGGTCGACCGGTCACGGCATATCACCTCGACGCCGGGGTGGTCGGTGAGCCAGGCGGCAACCGTTGCCGTGGCCCGGTCGGGCAACAGGTCAACCTGACGGCGCGTGTGGATGTCCACCAGGATCGTGCCGTTAATTGTGTCCCTTGCGCAGGGCGAACTCGTCCACTCCGAGCACCCGTGGTGTGTGCACTTGCGGATCCGGCAGGCGGCGATCACCCGCAGGAGCGTCGACCTGCTCGCCCGGACCGCGAGCGTGTCCGCCAAGCGGGCGCCGGCCCGGCCCGCCAGCATCACGGCCACCTGTTGCAGCACCGTCTGCAGCCCGGCGCTTCGTCTCCCATGCCGGCAGTCAGCCCCTCGACCTGCTCGGCGAACGTGGCCTGCCGGCCGTCGCGGTCGCGGCAGCGGAACCGCCGGACCTGTAACTCGATCACCACGTGACGCCCGCCGACCGCGGTGTCGGCGAGGCGGCGTACGTATCGGCTGCGCACTCGGCCCGACGTCGTCGAGCAAGCAGGACACACAGCCCGCTCCGCCGACGCGCGGGCTGGCACGATCACCAACTCGCCGTCGACCACTACATTTTCGAGCACAACGCCTTCGACCCGGTGGAACCACAGGTCCTGGAGGAACACATCACCCACGGCCGTTCGTGATCGCGGTTGTGGTGACCCTCCGTGGCTCTGGCACGGAAAGTGATCCAGAACCACGGTTCACGGAACGGCGACAGGTCCGGACACTCGCCGGACCTGTAAACGTCAATGCAGCGCCGAAGCTGGGGAAAGAGCCCCCACCCCAGCCTGACGAGACGTCAGCAAAGTCAGCATCAGGTCAGCAAGAGTCCTGCCACAGCCGCTCATAGACAGCCACACTTTGGAATCGCCAAGCGCACCGGACTGAGTCGGCCCTGTTCGGACACCTTCAGGCCGGCGGGTGAAAGACAGTGAGAATCACCCCACCGCCTTCCGCCTGGCTGTCACCCACGCCGACGCTTCCCGCAGTTCAGCGCACCCTTCCTCGCGGTTTCAACGGCACCGCCAGCAGCTCCGGTGCGGGCACTGGAGCCCCGTCGTACGCCTTCACCTCGCCGAATCGGGAGCCTTCCATCCAGCCCCGACGCGCCTGTACGATCTCCTCTTGAGATCGCCCGATCCAGCTCCAGAACAAATGGAACGGGCCATGCGGCGAGTGGGTCGCAGTGTGGCCATCTCCCAGCCCGTACGGCGCGTGGGTGTGCGGGGGCGGCGGGCCGAAGGGTGCGTTGTCGAGGTGGCAGGCCTCGGATCACCAGAGCGCAGCGCCGGTTAGCGGGCTTCCGAGGCTCACGGACAGTTCGCCGAACCATGCCCTCTCACGCAACCACGCTGACAGTGATCGCTCGCGGACGCCGGCCCATCCACCGGCCACACCGGCCACCATGAGTTCAACGCAGCGTAGTCAGTGCCAAGTCAGCACGGGAGAGGTGGCAACGGGTGATGACGTGCGCTTTCAGTCAGCACCGAACCAGCACAGGAGTCAACACGCGATCGCCAAATCGCCCTGAAGCGCGCACCCCAGACACTGTCTGATCTGCCACCGATCAAGCCCTCGAAATGGCCTACGAACCCCTACATAGGTGCAGCACGCACAGCCCGCCCCCGAACTATGTAGTCCCACCACATGTGCCACTGACCTGCGGATTCCTACCGTGTGCGAACACCCACCCGTCCCCACCGCACACGAGGAAGTGGCGCCCATGGCCTCCGCAGCAACCGCTCCCCCACCCCCCGCCAGCCTCAAGCGCATCGTCGCCGCGTCCCTCATCGGCACCACCATCGAGTGGTACGACTTCTTCCTCTACGGCTCCGCCGCGGCCCTCGTGTTCAACAAGCTGTTCTTCCCGGACTCCGACCCGCTCGTCGGCACACTGCTGTCGTTCCTGACCTACGCGGTCGGGTTCGCCGCCCGGCCGCTGGGCGCGCTGGTGTTCGGGCACTACGGCGACCGGCTCGGGCGCAAGAAGCTGCTGGTGCTGAGTCTGCTGCTGATGGGCGGCGCGACCTTCGCGATCGGGCTGCTGCCGACGCACGCCTCCATCGGGACGGCCGCGCCGGTGTTGCTCACCGTGCTCCGGCTGGTCCAGGGATTCGCGCTCGGCGGTGAGTGGGGCGGTGCCGTACTGCTGGTGTCGGAGCACGGGGACGCTCGGCGGCGCGGGTTCTGGGCGTCGTGGCCGCAGACCGGCGCGCCGGCGGGGCAACTCCTCGCCACCGGTGTGCTGTCGCTGCTCACGGCCCTGTTGTCGGACGCCGCGTTCGGCAGTTGGGGCTGGCGGGTGCCGTTCCTGTTCTCCGGGGTGCTGGTGATCGTCGGTTTGTGGATTCGTCTGTCTGTCGATGAATCGCCCGTCTTCAAGGAGGCGTTGGCGCAGGCCGAGGCCCGCAAGGCGGACGCGGCGGCGGACGCCGAGAAGCTGCCGCTCGTCTCCGTGCTGCGACACCACTGGCGTGACGTCCTGGTCGCGATGGGGGCACGCATGGCGGAGAACATCAGTTATTACGTCATCACCGCCTTCATCCTCGTCTACGCCACCACCTCGGCCGGCGTCTCCAAGCAGACCGCGCTGAACGCGGTGCTGATCGCCTCGGCCGTGCACTTCGCGGTCATCCCGGCGTGGGGCGCGCTCTCCGACCGGATCGGCCGCCGGCCCGTGTATCTCATGGGTGCGGTCGGTGTCGGGCTGTGGATGTTCCCGTTCTTCTCGCTGATCGACACCGGCGGTTTCGGCAGCCTGATCCTCGCCGTCACCGTCGGGCTGGTCCTGCACGGGGCGATGTACGCGCCTCAGGCCGCGTTCTTCTCCGAGATGTTCGCGACGCGGATGCGCTACTCCGGTGCCTCGATCGGCGCTCAGTTCGCCTCGGTCGCGGCGGGTGCGCCCGCCCCGCTCATCGCCACCGCGCTGCTGTCCGACTACGGCAGCTCCACACCGATCGCCCTGTACGTCATCGCCGCCGCGGTACTCACGGTCATCGCGGTGGCGGCGGCCGAGGAGACCCGGCACCGGGACCTGGCCGACGCCGACGCCGTGCTTCCCTCCGACCGAGGAGCGGACCTGAGGGACGCCGCCACGGAGGACGCCCGCACCGCCTGACCGAGAACCCGCGGCCTTCGGCCCCCGTACGTCCCGCGTACGGGGGTCAGTGCGGTGCCGGCGCCGACAAGAGGTGCAGGCGCAGCGCGAGCTGGATCTCCAGGGCCCGGGCCGGGCTCTGCCAGTCGTCGCCGAGGAGACGGCCGACGCGCTCCAGACGCTGGGCGACGGTGTTCACATGAACGTGCAGTTCGTCCTTGGTACGGGCGGGGCTCATGCCGCAGGTGAAGTACGCGTCGAGGGTGCGCAGCAGTTCCGTGCCACGTCGCCGGTCGTAGGCGACGACCTGGCCGATGGTGCGGTCGACGAAGCCCGGGATGTCGCGGTCGCCGGCCAGGAGCAGTCCCAGGAAGCCGAAGTCCTCGGCGGCGGCCCCGTCCCCGGCACGACCGAGGACGCGCAGGGCTTCGAGGCAGCGGCGGGCCTCCGCGTAGGCCGTGGCCACGGTCTCGGGGCGGGCCGCGAGGTCCTCGGCGGGTGCGGAGGCGCCGACGGTGACCGGTGCGTGGACCGCCGTGCCCAGATGCCGGGCGGCGCGGCGGGCCAGATCGGTGCCCGTGTCACCGGGACCGAGGGGCAGCAGCAGGACGGTGCCGCCGTCGCGTGCGGCGGCCAGGCCGTGCCCGGTGGCGGCCAGGTGGGACGCCGCCGCTGCCAGCCGTCTGCGGGCGTCGGCCTCCTGGTCGGCGTCGGTCGCGTCGCCTTCCAGTCGCGCGGCCAGGACCACGTGGAGGGCGTCGAGGTCTGCGTGGAGCCGCGCCGCGCGTTCCCGCAGCAGGCGCGGGTCGCGGTCGCGGGCGTCGAGCAGGTCGTCCAGCAGCTCACCGCGCACGCGCTGTTCGGCCTCGGCGGCGGATCTGCGGGCCAGGAGCAGCAGGGACGTGACCATGGCGGCACGCTCCAGGGTGCGCTGGTCGACGGGGTCGAGCCCCGGGTGCCCGCGCAGCACCAGGGCGCCGAGCACTTCGCCGCCGGCGGCGACGGCGGCGACCCAGTCGCCCTTGTGCAGCACCGCGTGTCCCTGTGCGCCGGACTTCTCCAGGGCACCGGCGGGTGCGGCGGCGGCCTCGGCGAACTCGACCGTGCCGTCGAGGATCTCGGAGACCGCGGCGGCCACGTCGTGCACCCCGCCGCCGCGCAGGACGAGTTCGGCGAGCCGGTCGTGCACGTCGGAGGCGCGCTCGATGACACCGCTGCGGTCCTGGATGATCTCGTTCGCACGCTCCAGGCCGGCGAGAGCCGACCTGGTCTCGGCGAGCAGGTTGGCGGTGTCGATGGCGGCCGCGGCGAGGGCGGCGAAGGAGCCGAGCAGGGCGATCTGCTCCCGCTCGAAGACCCGGGCGCGGCGGTCCGCGGCGAACAGCACGCCGATGACGTGGTGCCCGAGCGTCAAGGGCACGCCGAGAATGGCCACCAGCCCTTCGTCCCGCACGCCCGTGTCGATGGTGTGGGTGTGCTGGAAACGGTCGTCCTTGAAGTAGTCGTCGGTGACATAGGGGCGCGCCGTCTGTGCGACCAGGCCGCCGAGCCCCTCCCCCATGCCGAGCCGCAGCTGCTGGAACCGGGCCGCGACCGAGCCCTCGGTGACCCGCATGTAGGTGTCGCCGCGCTCCGTGTCGTTCAGGCTGAGGTAGGCGACGTCTGTGCCGAGCAGCGAGCGGGCGCGCTGCACGATCGCCTGGAGCACGGCATCGAGGTCGCGCAGACCGGCGAGGTCGTGGGCGGTCTCGAACAGCGCGGACAGCTCGGCCTCGCGCCGGCGTCGTCCCTCCAGCTCTGCGCGTACGCGCAGGGCGAGCGGCTTGGCCTGCCGGAGCGCGGCGATCCACTCCGCCGGGCGCCCTTCGGCACGCGCGAGCAGCTCCGGCTGCTCATAGGCGTCGGCCGACGCGCCCCGGGCCAGGAGCTCGAGGAACGGCATTTCGGCGGACTGCACGTGATCGCTGGACATGCTCACAGGATTCACCATGTTCGGGCCGCCCCGTCAGCCCTGTGGACAACTCCCCCGGGCGGACGGGACCGGCCGCTCAATGGGCGGTCCAGCCGCCGTCGAGCACGAGCGAGGTACCGGTCACGAACGATGCCTGCGGGCTGCACAGATACGCCACCGCCTCGGCGACCTCCTCCGGCTCGATGAGCCGTTTGACGGCGCTGTCCTGCAGCAGCACCTCGGACAGGACGCGTTCCTCGGGGATGCCGTGCGCCTGCGCCTGGTCGGCGAGCTGCTTCTCGACCAGGGGGGTGCGCACATAGGCGGGGTTCACACAGTTCGAGGTGACACCGTGGGGCGCTCCTTCGAGGGCGGTGGTCTTGGACAGTCCCTCCAGCCCGTGTTTGGCCGCCACGTAGGCGGACTTGTAGGCCGAGGCGCGCAGCCCGTGCACGGAGGACACGTTCACCACGCGGCCCCACCCCTGCCCGTACATGTGGGGCAGGGCCCCGCGGATGAGCCGGAAGGGTGCCTCAAGCATCACGGTGAGCACCGTGTGGAAGACCTCGGGCGGGAACTCCTCGATGGGGCGCACCAGTTGGATCCCGGCGTTGTTGACGAGGATGTCGGTGCCCGCGGCGGCGAGTTCGGCGGCGTCCAGGTCGGTGAGGTCGAGGACGTGCGGCTCCACCGTGCCCGCGAGGCCGTGGCCCTGGCCGGCCAGGGCCTCCAGGCCCGCCGCGTCCCGGTCGACGGCTCTCACCTTGGCTCCGGCGGCCGCGAGCCGCAGCGCGCAGGCACGGCCGATGCCGCCGGCGGCGCCGGTGACGAGCGCGGTGCGGCCGCCCAGGTCGAGCGGGGAGGCGTGGGGAGCCAGAAGGGCACGGGGCGCGGTCATGGGTCGACCCTAGGCAGCGCCCACGCCCCATCCCATGTGGTCAGGCCCCATAGTTCAGCGGGAGGCGGTGGGGTTGAACCATGTGGGGGCGTCCGACAGGGCCTGCTTGATCCGGTGCAGGCTGAACTGGTCGAGGTCGGGCAGGGCGTCGACGTCGAACCAGGCGACGTCCAGCGACTCGTCGTCGTTCACCCGCGCCTCGCCGCCGACGGCCCGGCAGCGGAAGGTGATGTCCATGAACTGGCAGGTGTCACCGTTCTCATAGGTGACGGGCTCCAGGGCCTCGACCACGACGACCCGTTCGGCGACGCAGCGTACGGCCGTCTCCTCGTAGACCTCGCGCACAGCGCAGGCGGCGGGCTCTTCCCCCGGGTCGGGGATGCCGGCGAGCACGGACCACTTGCGGGTGTCGGCACGGCGGTTGAGCAGCACCCTGCCCCCGTCGTCGAAGACGAGGGCGGTGACTCCGGGGAGCCAGAGCAGCTGTTGACCGGCCGAGGCACGGAGTGTGCGGATGAAGTCGGGAGTAGCCATGCCATCGACCCTAACGGGCCGCTCACGGCGCCCCGGCGCGATTCAAACGGCGTGCGACGGGCGTACGGTCACACGTCCCCGGCGCGTCGCCCGCGCAGCCCGGCGCCGACGGCCCAGCCGAGGCCGCCGGCCGCGACCAGGACGAGGGCGATCTCCGGCAGGATGCCGAGCCGCGTGGCCGGGGTCTGCGAGGAGCGCAGCGGCACCTTCTGCACCAGGGAGTCGGCCACGAACATGCCGGTCTTCTGCGTGATCCTGCCGTCCGGCATGATGATCGCGCTGACACCGCTGGTCACGGGTACCGTCACGGTGCGGCTGTGCTCGACCGCGCGGACCCGGGACATGGCGAGCTGCTGGTAGGTCATCTCGCTGCGGTCGAAGGTGGCGTTGTTGCTGGGCACGGAGATCATCTGAGCGCCGTCGGTGACCTCGGAGCGCACGGTCCAGTCGAAGGCTGCTTCGTAGCAGGTGACGAGGCCGACCTTGGCGCCGTCCATGGTGAACACGCCCGGCTCGGTGCCCCGGCTGAAGTCCTGGCGGACCATCGCCGTCCAGTTCTTGTTGATCGCGCCGATGAGCGAGCGCAGCGGGAGGTACTCGCCGAAGGGCTGGATCTGGCGCTTGTCGTAGGTGTCGATGGGGCCCTTCGCCGGGTCCCACAGGATCTGCTCGTTGTACAGCTTGCCGTCCCGCTCGACGACGCCGCCCACCGAGATGGGCACGCCGACGGACTTCGCGGCGGCGTCGATGACGGCACGGGCGTCGGGGTTGGCGAAGGGGTCGATGTCGGAGGAGTTCTCCGGCCAGAGCACGAAGTCGGGCCGCGCGACCTTCCCGGCCTTGACCTCGGCGGCCAGGCGTTCGGTCTCGCGCACGTGGTAGTCGAGTACGGCCCGGCGCTGGGAATTGAAGTCGAGGCCGGCGCGGGGCACGTTGCCCTGGATCACCGCGACGGTGGCGGTGCCGTCCTCGGCCGTGTCGCTCACGAGCGGCCGGGCCGCGACGGCGCCCACGACCGGGACGGCCAGGCTCAGCAGGCCCATGGCCGCCGCGGCCCGCCGTACCTCACCCGTCCGCCGCCATCGCACGGCCAGCCGGACGACCTCGTACAGCCCGAAGCCGCACAGGACGACCGCGAAGCCGAGCACGGGGGTGCCGCCCACCGCGGCGAGCGGCAGGAACACTCCGTCCGCCTGCCCGAAGGCGACCTTGCCCCAGGGGAAGCCGTTGAAGGGCGCACGCGCGCGTGCTGCCTCGCCGGCGATCCACACGGCGGCCGCCCACACCGGCCGGCCGGGGAGCTTGGACACGGCCGCGACGCCCGCGCCGACCGCGGCGACGAACAGGGCCTCGATCGCCACCAGGGCGAGCCAGGGCCCCGGCCCCACCTCCACTCCGGTCCACACCAGCAGCGGCAGCAGGAAGCCGAGGCCGAAGAGGTAGCCGAGCCCGAGTGCCGCCTTCCAGCCGCGGCCCCGCAGCACCCAGCCGAGGACGGCGAACGCCGGCAGCGCCAGCCACCACAGCGTGCGGGGCGGGAAGGAGACGTAGAGGAGCAGGCCGGAGAGCGCGGCTGCGGCGGCCGGAGCGAGACGGACGAGCCGCCGGGCCCACGTCCGCGCCCCGGGCGCGGTCCGCGGCTCCAGCTGGTCCGACTCGCCGACGGAGGTTGCGGTGACGGTCACTCCCGGAGTGTAAGGCGCGTGACCTGGGAGCCGACAGCGCGGTGTGCACCGCTAACTCGCTGTTCATTTCGTCACGACACATCCTCAAACCGTCCACCAGCCGTTACGGTGTGCCCAGCCTCAGTCGTAGGGCCCGTGGCGGCTTGTGACGGCGGGGGTCTTCACAAGTCGGGGGCGACGGTGCGCCGGGGGGCGGGCGGGGTGGGTTCCAGCGGGTTGACGTCCGCGTCCGGGTCGGACGCGGACGGCGAGAGACGAATCGTTTCCGACGCGGCCGGTGTCGTGGTGCTGGGCGCCTGCGCCGCCTGGTCACTGATCACGGCGGCCGTGCACGACGGCAGGCCCGAGGGGGTTCTCCTGGCGGTGCTGGCCGTGGCCGCCGGGTACGCCGCCGGACGGATCAGTGGGGCGTTGCTGCCCGTCGGCGCGCCCTTCGCCGGGGCACTGGCCGGCATCGCGCTGACGGTGGCCGTTCCGCACCTCGCGCCCGGTCCGCAGATCGCCGCACCGCTCGGGCATGCGGGGGCCACCGCCGCCGTACTGACCCTGTCGGCCGGTGCCGCGTGCTGCGCGGCCTGGGCCACGCCGGTACCGGCCGTTCGGTTCGCCCTGCGTCTGCTGGCGGCCGGGACCGCGGTGCTGGCGGCCGTGCTCGGTTCCACCAGCGGCTTCGCGACCTGCCTCGCGGTGCTGCTCTGCTCGCTCGCCGCCGGCCGCACCCGTCACCGTGGCGCCGGTACGGCCGTGCTGGCCACGGTCGCCGCCCTGGTCACCGGTCTGGTCTGGGCGGTTGCCGCACGGGCCGTACCGGTCGGCTTCGTGGCGGCTCTGGAGGGGCGTCTGACGCCGCATCGCGTACGGCTGTGGCAGGACGCATGGCATCTGCTGGGCGACGACACGCTGCTGGGGGCCGGCCCGGGCCGCTTCGGGGAGCTGAGCACGACGTCCGCCCAGTCCCTGTTGTCCGACGACAAGCCCCACTCGGCGCCCCTGCAGCAGGCGGCGGAACAGGGGATCGTCGGGGTGGCCCTCCTCGCGGCCGTGTTCGGCTGGGTCCTCTACGCCCTGTGGCGCGGTCCGCGCCCGACTCCGGTGGCGCTCACCGCCGGCACGGCGTTGACGGCACTCGCCTTGATCGCCGCCATCGGCAACGCGCTGAGCTTCACGGCGGTGTCCGTCGGAGCGGGCCTGCTGGCGGGCATGGCCACGGCGCGTCCCCTCGCCGACGAATCGTCGGGCCGTACCGCGCGAAGCCAGGCGCGCGGAGCGGGACGCACCCCGGCGTGGTGACCGGGGGGGGCACACGGCGTCCGGCGCCATGGGTGTCACCGTCCGGTGACCCCAGTCCTGTGACCGCAGTCCGGTGATCACAGTCCGTGATCAGTACCGGTGATCACAGCCGGTGACGAGGCCCCGAGGTTCAGTGTGCGGTCAGTGTGTGGGAGCGCCCGGCTTGGTGGGCCGCAGCCGCGCCTCGATCACCCGTACGGCGGCCTCCGCGTCGTCCACGGTGATCGTGAAGGTGTGCCCGTCCCACAGTTCGAGCTCGACACCCTCGCCGCGTCGTACGACCACCGCGGTGCCCTTCTCCGGCAGCCACCGGTAACCCCAGCCGCCCCAGTGGCGGGGGGTGACATGGGAGATGTACGTGGCGCCGGCCACGCTGGAGAGCGGGATACGGCGGCGGGGCACGCCGATGTGGCCGCAGCGCACCTCGAGGTGCTCTTCGTCGACCCGCAGGGCGACGTGCACGAAGGCGAGCGTTCCGAAGAGGACCAGCAGCCCGGCGGCGATGCATCCGACGACGGCCATCACCAGTGGGGCGATGCCGGAGGTCCAGGCCGAGTCGACGGCCAGCTCGATGCCGAGTGCCATGCAGGCGGCGCCCACGAGCGCCAGCAGCCACTGCACGCGGTTCGTGGCACGGCCGGTCCAGACGTCCGTGTGCGCGTGGGGGGCGTTCTCGCCGTGGCGGTGGTCCCTCATGCCTTGAGGGTACTCAGATTTCGCTCCGCTGGTACCTCGTGGCGGAGCGTGACTGCGCCGGGCGGCCGTCGCGCCGAGCCGGGTGGCCGGTGACCTTCGGTGACCGGTTCTCCGGTCAGCGGGCGGGTGTGACCGCCTGCAGCAGACGCCCTTCGGCGTAGGCCAGGGCGGGGGCGGGCAGCGTGCCCTCGCGTCCGCTGAGCAGCACGGTGAGCGTGCCGTGCGGGGTGGCTCCCGGCGCGGGCTGCAGGCCGACACGGCGCAGGGCCTGGGCGGCCACGGCTCCGGCGGAGCCGTGCAGCACGAGGGGCTGGCGGCCGGGTCGCTGGACGGCGGCCCGGATGCGCTCGGCGACCAGTTCGTAGTGGGTGCAGCCGAGGACGACGGTGGTCACCTCGTCCGGGGTGAGGGCGGCGGCCGCGGACACCGCCGCGTCGATGGCCGCCTCGTCCGCGTGTTCCACGGCCTCGGCGAGGCCCCAGCAGGGCACCTCGGTGACGGGCACGCCACCGGCGAAGTCCTTGATCAGGTTCTGCTGGTAGGGGCTGCCCGTGGTGGCCGGCGTGGCCCAGATGGCGAGGTGGCCGCCGCCCGCCGCGGCCGGTTTGATCGCGGGGACGGTGCCGATGACCGGAAGCTCCGGTTCGAAGCGGGCGCGCAGGGCGGTCAGCGCGTGCACGGTCGCGGTGTTGCAGCCGACGATCAGGGCCTCGGGGCGGCGCGCTGCAGCGGCTTCGGCGACGGCCAGGGCGCGCTCGGTCAGGTCCTCGACGGTGCGCGGGCCCCACGGCATGCCGTCGGGGTCCAGGGAGAGCACGAGATCGGCGTCGGGGCGCAGCCGTCGTACCGCGGCGGTGGCCGCCAGCAGACCGATTCCGGAATCCATGAGCGCGATCTTCACCCGATCACGATAGACGATGAGCCGTCCGGGGCAGCGTCGGTGGGGCAGACTGCGCCCGTGAGCGCCGTTGTGTGGACCGCCGCTGGATCACTCCTCGCCTGGGTGTGGCTGCTGCTCTGTCAGGGCTTCTTCTGGCGCACCGATGTGCGACTGCCGACGCGCACGGAGCCGGACGTGTGGCCGTCCGTGTGCGTCGTCGTCCCCGCCCGCGACGAGGCGGCCGTGCTGCCCGCCGCGCTGCCCTCGCTGCTCCTGCAGGACTATCCGGGACGGGCGGAGGTCTTCCTCGTCGACGACGGCAGCTCGGACGGAACCGGTGATCTGGCGCGTGAGCTGGCAGGCCGGCACGGCGGGCTGCCGCTGACGGTGGGGTCGCCGGGCGAGCCTCCGGCGGGCTGGACCGGCAAGCTGTGGGCGGTGCGCCACGGCATCGGGCTGGCACGCGCGCGTGATCCCGAGTACCTCCTCCTGACGGACGCCGACATCGCGCACGCTCCGGACAGTCTGCGGGAGCTGGTGGCGGCGGCCCGTTCCGGTGGATACGACGTCGTCTCCCAGATGGCCCGGCTGCGGGTGGACAGTGTGTGGGAACGGTTCGTCGTGCCGGCGTTCGTCTACTTCTTCGCGCAGCTCTACCCCTTCCGCCGGATCGCCGTGGCGGGTCGGACGGCGGCCGCGGCCGGGGGCTGTGTGCTGCTGCGGGCGGAGACCGCGGAGCGGTGCCGGATCCCGGACGCGATCCGGCACGCCGTGATCGACGACGTGGCGCTCGCCCGGGCCGTCAAGCGTGGCGGTGGCCGCGTCTGGCTCGGGCTCGCCGAGCGGGTGGACAGCGTGCGGCCGTATCCGCGCCTGCACGACCTGTGGCGCATGGTCTCGCGCAGCGCGTACGCCCAGCTGCGGCACAGCCCCCTGCTGCTCGCCGGGACGGTCGCCGGACTGGCGCTGGTGTATCTGGTCCCGCCCGTATCGGTCCTGACCGGCCTCGCCGCCGGCAGCACGTCGGCAGCCGTCGTCGGCGGTCTCGCGTGGCTCGTCATGACGGGGACGTACGTCCCGATGCTCCGCTACTACCGGCAGCCGCTGTGGCTCGCTCCGCTGCTGCCGTTCACGGCGTTCCTCTATCTCCTCATGACCGTCGACTCGGCGGTGCAGCACTACCGGGGGCGGGGTGCGGCCTGGAAGGGCCGCACCTACGCGCGCCCGGACGCCCTGCCCGACGAGGGCTGACGGCCGCCGCAGGGGTCATTTTCGGCCAGGGGTCCAGTTCATGCCCCAGCCGTAGGCGTGGTCGACGGTCCGCTGCGGACTCACCCCGCGCTCGGGTACGAGGTAGCGCGCCTCACGCTGGACGACCAGGTCGCCTCCGGTGTTGGTGATCAGGGCGAGCGCGCACACGAGCGAGGGAACCGTGCACTCGTCGAGGGAGAACTCGATCGGTGCCCCGTGCTGCGGCCGGAGCGTGACCGAGGCGTGCAGATCGGCGAAGGAACGGGCGCCTTCGTAGATGGTGACGAAGACGAGGATGCGCCGGAAGGCGTTCTTGTGGTCGAGGTTGACGGTGAGGTTCTCACCGCTCGACACGGCGCCGGTGCGGTCGTCACCGTCGAGGTGGATGTACGGCGGCCGGTGCAGGACTCCGAAGCTGTTACCGAGGGCCTGGACGACGCCCTTGCTGCCGTCGGTGAGTTCGTACAGCGCGCACAGGTCGAGGTCGAGGTCGGAGTGCATCGCGGTCGGGCGCCCGACCTTGCTGCTCCACCCCGAGAACTGTTTGCGCACCTCCCAGTTGAGGTTGACGTGCAGCGCTCCGGAGGTGCCGCCCTGTTTGGCGAGGGAGACGGACGGGGCCGCCTTGGTGAGCGTCACCTTGGTGAGGCGGACGGGCGTGGGCGGCGCGGCGGGCGGGGGCGGAGCGGCGGGCTGCGGCAGGGGCGGGGGCGAGTACGCGGCTGCGGGCGGCGCCGTGGCGGGGGCAGGTGCCGCCTGCTGCGGTTCGTCCACCGTGATGCCGTAGTCCGTGGCCAGCCCTTCGAGGCCGCTGCTGTAGCCCTGGCCCACGGCGCGGAACTTCCAGGCGCCCTGGCGACGGTAGAACTCGCCCAGCACGAAAGCGGTTTCGGTGGTGGCGCCCGGGTTGTCGAAACGGGCCACCGGCGTGCCCTGGGCGGCGTCCTGGACCTCGATGTACAGGTCGGGAATCTGCCCGAAGGTGCCGCCGTCGGCCGATGCGGCGAGGACGACGGTCTCGATGGCGGGTTCGACGCGCGCGAGGTCGACGAGGAGCATGTCGGTCACCCGGCCGTCGGTGGTGCGCTTGCCCTCGTGCCGGATCGCGCCGGAGGAGTGCGCGGGCTGGTTGTAGAAGACGAAGTCCGCGTCGGAGCGGACCTTGCCGCTCACCAGCAGCAAAGCGGAGGCGTCGGTGTCGGGCACGCCCGCTCCGGTCCGCCATCCCAATTCCACCCGCAACGCGGCGGTCGGCACCGGAGTATTTGAACCTTTCAGCATTTGCATGTCCGCCCCCATTGCGTGTCGCCGCGCCAGGCCCGTCCCGGCCGTCCGTCGAGTTTCGTGCGCACAACCTAATTGCTCGCCACGGCGAAGTCCCCCGCGCGGCCGCCACGGTGACCGGCGGCCGACCGTCGGTAACCCGCCCGGAACTCGGCCTTTACACGATCAAGGCCTCGTTCGCCGCCCCTTTTTGGCGAGTTCGCTCGCATTGGGGATCCCTGGTCACTGCGGACACGGAAAACAACCCTCTTATCGGTCTCCCCAACGAGCACATAGTTGGCTTAACTTATGTGGCATGACCTCCCCCCGCTCCACCTATGGCGGCGGCTACTACTCCGCCTCCTTCCCGGACACCCCGATCTACGACAGGCTCGTCGCCGAGCGGGGTACCCCGCAGATCGCCCCGATCCGGGTCCCCGCCCAGTACGACATGCCGGGCGGCAACCTTCCCGCCCTCCCGTCGGCGCTGCCCGCCCTTCCGGCAGCCCCCTCCCAGTCCGCCTACGGCTATCCGCAGACGCAGCAGCCCGCCCCGCTGCAGCAGGCGCCCGCGGCGTACATCCCGCAGCAGGCCACCGCTCCGCGCGGCTACCCCGGTCCCCAGCCGCAGCAGCCGCGTCCGGCGGCCCCCGCGGGCTACGAGGCGATGCGCCCCGCGGCTCCCCGGCCGGCCCCGGCGCCCTATCAGGACCCGTACAACAGCCAGCAGTACCGCGGCTACTGAGCCGGACTCCGGGGGCTGTCGTTGCCGGCTGGCACGATGGCCCCATGGGGAACGCTCACCTGCACTCGATTCACCTCCATCCGGTCAAGGCGGTCCGGGGCCTGGCGCCCCGGCAGGCCGTCGTGGAGCCCTGGGGGCTGGCCGGGGACCGGCGCTGGGTGCTGATCGACGACGGGGGAAAGGTCGTCACGCAACGCCAACAGCCGCGACTCGCGCGCGTCGCCGCCGAGCTGCTGCCCGGTGGCGGCGTCCGGCTGTCCGCGCCGGGCATGCCGCCGTTGACCGTGCCCGTACCCCGGCCGTCGGTCACCGTGCCGGTGGAGATCTTCCGCGACAAGGTCGAGGCGGTCCCCGCCGAGGACGAGGCCGCGCACGCCTGGTGCAGTTCCCACCTCGGCGTCGAGGTGCGCCTGGTGCACCTCGACGACCCGGCCACGCGCAGACCTCTCGCCCCGGAGTACGCGCGGCCCGGTGAGACCGTCTCCTTCGCCGACGGCTTTCCGCTGCTGCTCACCACCACGGCCTCGCTCGACGCCCTCAACTCCCTGATCGCGCAGGGCGAGTACGTGGGCGAAGGCCCGCTGCCCATGAACCGCTTCCGGCCGAACGTGGTCGTGACGGGCACCCCCGCCTGGGCCGAGGACGACTGGTCGCGCCTCGCCATCGGGGACGTGCCGTTCCGCGTGGCCAAGACCTGCGGCCGATGCGTGGTGACGACCACCGACCAGGACACCGGCGAGCGCGGCCGCGAGCCCCTGTTCAGCCTGGGACGGCACCGCCGGCGCGACGGCAAGCTGGTCTTCGGCCAGAATCTGGTGCCGCTGTCGCGCGGCGCGATCCGGGTCGGGGATCCGCTCAGGATTCTCGAATAGCTCTTCGGGCGGAGCGGGAACCGTGCCGCGGGTCCGGGCGTTTGGGCTTGTGTGAGAAATTCATGAGAGGCCCTGGGGAGAGGTGACTTCGCTCTCTCTTCGACGGGTCCGTGCGTGGACGGCTCCGCCGGGGAGTATCACGGAGCGGGAAGGGGGTGCAGGCAGTGCGAGCGATCAGCGGACTCTGGCGCTGGCGGCGCAATCCGCTCTGCCGCGCGACCGACCTGGCCGAGGCCTGGCTGGCACTGGCCGCCCTGCTGCTGATCCTGCTGGTCGCGCCGGTGGCCGGCTCACTCGTCGGGGAGTCCGCTCAGGACGCGCTGCAGCGCTCGGTGCGGGCGCAGCACGAGGCGCGGCATCTGGTGACCGCCACGGTGGTCCGCAAGCTGGACCGCTCCCCGCTGGACTCCGACCCCGAGACGTCGTCGGGACGGGATCTGCGCAACCGCGTCCTCGCCGACTGGACCGCGCCGGACGGCACCGCGCACCAGGGCCCCGCCCTGGCGAGCCTCAAGGACCCGCAGCAGGGCGACACGTTCCGGATATGGACCGACGCGCACGGCCGGATGGTGCCCCGCCCGCTCGACTCCGCGACCGCCTCGACGCACGCGGTCCTCGCCGGCTTCGGCGCGGCCCTGGCGACGGGCGGACTCATAGAGGGCGGCAGACGGCTGATCGTGTGGCGCATGGCCCGCCGCCGGTACGCGCGTTGGGACCAGGCATGGGACAGGGCGGGCCCGGACTGGGGCAGGACAGGCGCCGGCAGCTGACGGGCTTCAGGCTCTGGTCAACCCACCACCCGCGCGCACGCTACGGTGGTCCGGCCGAACCGTTCGGCACAACCCGCGCGCGAGCGAACCTCAGGGACGCGCCGGTGTCGATGCCGTGTGCGTGCCCGGGCCCCGGAGGGCCGGGCTCGGTCGCGGTAGCGACCCCGGCCGGAGCGCCCCTAGGGCGGACGAGCCATCAGTACGACCGAGGTGGGGGCACAGCTACACCATGGCACAGGGCACGGTCCAGGTGACGCACACCGGCACGTCGCGGTGGCGGCGCCGCACGGGTGAGTACGCATCGCTCGCCGCCGCCCTGGAGGCCGCGGCCGACGGAGACGTCCTCACCGTCGCGCCCGGCACCTACCGGGAGAACCTCGTCCTGCAGCGCGCGGTGACCCTGCGCGGCCCCGAGGGCTCCCCCGGCTCGGTGCGGATCGCACCCTTGGACGGCGTGCCGCTGACCGTGCGCGCCTCGGCGGTGGTGCAGGACCTGCACGTGGAGGGCCAGGACGCGGCCGCCCCCGCCGTGCTGGTGGAGGAGGGCACCCCGGAGCTGCGGGACGTGCGGGTCGTGACACGGTCGGCGGCCGGGATCGAGGTGCGCGGCAGCGCCCGGCCCACGGTGCGGCGCTGCGCGGTGGACAACCCGGCGGGCATCGGCATCGCCGTGGTCGACGGCGCGGGCGGGGTGTTCGAGGAGTGCGAGGTCGTCGCGGCCGGCCAGGCGGGGGTGGCGGTGCGCGGCGGCGCCCACCCGCGCCTGGAGCGCTGCCGGGTGCACCACACCTCGGGCTCGGGCCTGTCGGCGACCGGGGAGAACTCGGCGCTGGAGGCCGTGGGCTGCGAGGTGTACGAAGTCCGGGGCAGCGGTGTGCAGATCACCGGCCGGGCGACCGCGCACCTCACCGACTGCGATGTGCACCGCACGACGTCCGACGGCGTCACACTCGACACGGACGCGGTGCTGACCCTCGCCGACTGCCGTATCCACGACATCCCGGAGAACGCGGTCGACCTGCGCTCCCGTTCCGTTCTCACCCTGACCCGCACCACGGTGCGGCAGTTCGGGCGCAACGGCCTGTCGGTGTGGGACCCGGGCACCCGGGTGGACGCCAACCAGTGCGAGATCTTCGACAGCACGGGCGACTACCCGGCGGTGTGGGTCAGCGACGGCGCCACCGCCGTACTGGACTCATGCCGGGTGCACGACGTGCCGGACGCGCTGTTCGTCCTCGACCGCGGTTCGCGTGTGGACGTCGTCGACACCGACCTGTCGCAGGTGCGCAACACGGTCGTGTCGGTGAGCGACGGCGCGACCGCGCAGCTCGACGACTGCCGGATCCGGGACGCGGCGACGGGCGCCTGGTTCCGCGACCACGGCAGCGGCGGCACGCTCAGCGGCTGCACGGTCGACGGCACGCAGACCGGCGTGATCGTCACCAAGGGCGCCGACCCCACCGTGGAGCGCTGCACGATCGACTCGCCCGCGGAGGCCGGCGTCTATGTCTCGGCGGGTGGCCGGGGCAGCTTCCTCAACTGCCGGGTGACGGGCAGCGGCGGCTACGGCTTCCACGTCATCGACGGCAGCCGTACGACGCTGCGGAAGTGCCGCACGGAGCGGTGCGCGCGCGGGGGTTACGAGTTCGCGGACAGCGGCGCCGACGCGACGTCCGGGGCGGGCCCGCTCGTCGAGGACTGCACGAGCGACGAGAGCGCGGGGCTGCGCGCGCCCGCGGCGCGGGAGACGGCCGTGCAGGCGGTGAGCCACTCCCCCGGCCTGCTGGGCGCGCTCCCGGGACCGCGCACCGAACCGGAGCCTGAGGCGCAGGCCGCCGGGGCCGAGCAGCCGGCCCGGACCTCCAAGGACGTCCTCGGTGAACTGGACGCGCTGGTGGGCCTGGAGAGCGTCAAGCGCGAGGTGCGCGCCCTGACCGACATGATCGAGGTCGGCCGCCGCCGTCAGCAGGCCGGTCTGAAAGCGGCCTCGGTCAAGCGTCATCTGGTCTTCACCGGCTCCCCCGGCACCGGCAAGACGACGGTCGCGCGGCTCTACGGCGAGATCCTCGCCTCCCTGGGCGTGCTGGAGAAGGGGCACCTGGTGGAGGTGTCCCGGGTCGACCTGGTCGGCGAGCACATCGGCTCGACGGCGATCCGCACCCAGGAGGCCTTCGAGAAGGCGCGCGGCGGCGTGCTGTTCATCGACGAGGCGTACGCGCTGTCCCCCGAGGACGCGGGTCGCGACTTCGGCAAGGAGGCCATCGACACGCTGGTGAAGCTGATGGAGGACCACCGGGACGCGGTCGTGGTGATCGTCGCGGGCTACACGGCCGAGATGGAGCGCTTCCTGTCCGTCAACCCGGGCGTGGCGTCCCGCTTCTCACGGACCATCACCTTCAGCGACTACGACCCCGAGGATCTGCTGCGGATCGTGGAGCAGCAGGCCGAGGAGCACGAGTACCGGCTCGCGCCGGGCGCCGCGGAGGCCCTGGGGAAGTACTTCACGCTGCTCCCCAAGGGTCCGGCGTTCGGCAACGGGCGTACCGCACGGCAGACGTTCGAGGCCATGGTCGAGCGGCACGCGAGCCGGGTCGCCCAGCTCCCGGAGCCGGACAAGGACGACCTGACGCTGCTCTACGCCGAGGATCTGCCCGAGCTGCTCTGAGGATCCGCCTAGGCGGCGGGCGGCTCGGGCTGGGGTCGTGGCGAAGGCAGCTCCGGATGCTCCGAGCGGCCCGCTGGCGGCTCCTCCGACACCCCCGTGGGCTCTGAGGGCGCCTCGGGCCGCAGCCGGGCCAGCAGTGTGCGGCGCTCCTCGGCGAACACCGGGTCCGCCTGGTAGTCGGAGTGGCCGAGGATCGGCGCGGGCAGCGGCAGCAGGGCGGTGCGGCCGAAGGCGAGGGGGTCCATCAAGGGAGCGTGGTCGACCTGCGCTCCGGGCAGCCGCATCGGGCCGCCGATAGGGTCGGTGAGCCGGTAGAGATTGCGCCAGCAGTCGACGTCCCGGTGCAGGGAGCCGAGTGCGGCGGGCCCGAAGTGGGCCGGGAACCAGCGGCCGTACAGGCGCTCCAGCGGGGAGCCGTAGGTCAGCAGGGCGACGCGCTTGCGGGCTGACGGGGCGAGTTGCCAGGCCGCGGCTGCGGCGAGGACGCTGCCCTGCGAGTGCCCGGAGATGACCAGCCGTCCGCCGGTGGCGCGCGTCCAGGTCGCCATCCGCCAGGTCAGGTCGGGCACCGCGCGCTCGGCGTAGCAGGGTGGGGCGAAGGGGTGGGAGGCGCGTGGCCAGAAGGTGCCGACGTCCCACAGGATGCCGATCGTGCGGCGGGCGGCGGCGTCCTTGTAGGCGCGCCGTCCCCAGGTGACGAAGAGGAGGAAGCCGAGGCCGATCAGCCAGGAGCCGAGGGCCTGGGAGGTCTCGGCGGCGCCGTGGAGGACGGGGTAGGTGCCCTGCGCGGCCTGGCCCGGGGTCTCGTCGGTGGCCAGGGCACCCACGAGGGCTCCGGCGCCGAGCAGCAGGGTGACGCCGGAGGTCACGGCGACGATGCGGGGTCCGCGGTCGGTGAGCGAGGCCATCGCACGGGTGTAGGCGATGCGCCGGGTGCGGGCGCGGTCCTGGTTCTCGTCCGGGTAGTCGAGCGCCACGGCGGTGCGCTCGGCGCGGGCCAGCCGCCAGGCGCGATGGGCCAGCCAGCCGAGGAGCCCCAGCAGCACGACGAGCAGCGGCGGGATCACGGACGCCTGCCAGGTCAGCAGCACCGGCGGGCCCTCGATGGACGCCCCGGTGCCGTCCAGCCAGTCGGACACGCGCTGGGAGACGCCGCCGGACATCACCCCGCCGAGCGCGCAGGCCAGCATCGCCACCGCGGGTCCGCCCAGGCCCCGCAGCACCGCCCGGCGGTCGGGGTCGGTGCGGTGCAGGACGTGGGCGACGACCCCGAGGACGACCACGAGCACGCCCTGGACCAGGGCGATCCCGCCGAAGGTCGTGTCACCCGGCAGCCGTCCTTCCGACGTCCACCCCGGGCGCTCCCACCCGGCGTACACCACGGCGAGGGCGAGCAGGACGAGCGCGGCGAGCGGCAGGCGTCGTACGAAGCCCTCGTCGAGTTTCCGGTCGAGCCGTCTCTCGCTGCGGCCGCGGCGGCACACCACCCAGACCACGGCGACCGCGCAGAGCGCGAGGGCCGCTTCCAGGATCAGTCCCAGGGTGCCGAGTACGGCGGGGCCGCCGGGGCGGCGGTCGTAGCGGGCGGCGGCGCTGCCGACCGCGGCGGCGACCGTGATCAGGCCGGCAGCGGTGTGCGCGGCGCGCAGCCGGGCCACCAGCCGGCGCCCGTACCAGAACCCGGGCCGGCCGAGGGCCGTCGGGCCGCCGTCCCCTTCGGGCTCGGGGGCACGCTCGATGGGCTGCTGGGACTCGTAGTCACTCCAGGTGCGCCGGGACAGGTACCACAGCAGGACGGTCAGGGCGGTGGGCACGGCGGCGGCGAGGGCGAGCCGTCGGCCGGGGGCGCTCCACCAGCCGCCGTCCGAGACGGTGGGTGAGAGGAAGCCCAGCCAGGAGTGGCGGTCGGCGCAGGCGGCGGTGCCCGCGCACTGCCAGGCCGCCAGGTCGAGGGCGACCTCGCAGGCCGCCGCGACGAGCAGCACCGTCAGAGTGAGCCCCGCGAGCCGCACCAGCAGGCCGTACAGCCGCACGGTCCGGCGGCGGCCGTGGGCGGTGGGGCGCATCCAGTGGGCCAGGTTGACGACCATGAACGGCAGTAACAACAGCCACAGGGCGCGGGTGCCGTTGCCGGAGGTGAGGTTGCACCAGACGTAGGCCTCGGGCACCGGCCCGTCGCGACGACGGTCGTCGGGGCTGTGCTCGGCGTCGACGTCGTCGGCGCGCCGGAAGACGGCCGCGGTGTGGTCGCCGGTGATCCGCACCGTCCGCGGATCGTTGAGCATCTCCTGCGGCGTGGTGCCGCCCACGCCGTGGACCAGGAGCTCCAGGGCGGTTCCGCTCTCGGCGCGCCGTGTGGCGGGACCGTCCGGTCCGCCGCTCGACGCCTGTTCCTGCGCGCGTTCCACTGATTCGCACTTCCCCCGTGACACGCCGTCGGCTCTGTCCGTGCGGGCACAAGGATCTCCACTTCCGCGGCGCGGCACACCCCCTGTCACGGAATCTCCCCGATCTGTGATGAAGCGGAGCGAGGAGACGATCGGGCGGGTGGCACGGGCGCGACGAGCGGTCGGTGGCACTGTCCGCCCCTCGACATGCGAGGATGGGGCGTCCTCGCATCGCGGCAGGGAAGAATGTCCTGGTAGGAGCCGATATGCGCGGGGCGTGTCGACGGCATTGAGGCGAAAGGACCGGAGCGTACGTGAGCGAGAATCAGAACCTCCTCGCGGAGCAGCGGCGATCCCTGATCCTCGACGAGGTCCGGCGCCGGGGCGGTGTCCGGGTCAACGAGCTGACCCGCAAGCTCGGCGTGTCGGACATGACGGTCCGCCGTGACCTCGACGCGCTCGCCCGCCAGGGCGTGCTGGAGAAAGTGCACGGCGGCGCGGTCCCGGTGGTCGAGGCGAGTACGCACGAACCGGGCTTCGAGGCCAAGTCCGGTCTGGAGCTCACAGCCAAGGAGGACATCGCACGCGCCGCGGCCAAGCTGGTAGCGCCGGGCGCGGCGATCGCCCTGTCGGGCGGTACGACCACGTTCGCGCTGGCGCACCAGCTGCAGGACGTACCGGACCTCACGGTGGTCACCAACTCGGTGCGGGTCGCCGATGTGTTCCACGCGGCGCAGCGCACCTCGGGCCCGCGGCAGGGCGCGGCCACGGTCGTGCTGACGGGCGGGGTGCGCACGCCCTCCGACTCGCTGGTGGGGCCGGTCGCCGACCAGGCGATCGCGGCGCTCCACTTCGACCTGCTGTTCCTCGGGGTGCACGGCATATCGGTCGAGGCCGGCCTGTCGACGCCGAATCTCGCGGAGGCCGAGACGAACCGGCGGCTCGTGCAGTCGGCCCGCCGCGTGGTCGTGGTCGCGGACCACACCAAGTGGGGCAAGGTGGGCCTGAGTTCGTTCGCCGCGCTGGAGCGGGTCGACACGCTCGTGACGGACGCCGGCCTGCCGGAAGAGGCACGCGGGGTGGTCGCGGACCATCTGCGGCGGCTGGTGGTGGCCGGGGAGCCCGAGGACGCCGAGGACGTCTGACGGCCCCTCAACCAGGGTGGCGCACGTGCGTCACCCGTTCCCGCCCGGGAGGGCGCGGCGGCCGCGGGGCCGAGGGCCCGGGCTCAGCCGGGCCAGACGCCCGTCTTCAGGAGTGAGTCGATCGCGGCGGTGTACGGCTCGATGTCCAGTCCCTGGCCGGCCAGCCAGGCGTCCGAGTAGTACTTGTCGAGATACCGGTCCCCCGGGTCGCACAACAGGGTCACGACACTGCCCTGCCGGCCGTCGGACACCATCTCGGCGACGATCTTCAGCGCGCTCCACAACCCGGTGCCGGTCGAGCCGCCGGCCTTGCGGCCGATGGCGCGCTCCAGGGCCCGTACCGCGGCGACGCTGGCCGCGTCGGGCACCTTCATCATCCGGTCGATCGCGCCGGGCACGAAGCTCGGTTCCATGCGGGGCCGGCCGATGCCCTCGATACGGGAGCCGCAGTCACAGGTGACGTCCGGATCGCCGGTGGTCCAGCCCTCGAAGAAACACGAGTTCTCGGGGTCGGCCACGCAGACGCGGGTGTCGTACTGCATGTAGTGGACGTAGCGCGCGAGGGTCGCCGAGGTACCACCGGTGCCCGCCGTGGCGACGATCCACGCCGGCTCGGGAAACCGCTCCAGGCGCAGCTGGCGGAAGATGGACTCGGCGATGTTGTTGTTCCCGCGCCAGTCGGTGGCCCGTTCGGCGTAGGTGAACTGATCCATGTAGTGGCCGCCGGTCTCGGCCGCGAGGCGGGCGGACTCCGCGTACATCGTGCGAGGGTCGTCCACGAAGTGACATCGGCCGGAGTGGAACTCGATGAGGCGGATCTTCTCGGCGCTCGTCGTGCGCGGCATGACGGCGATGAAGGGCACGCCGATCAGCTTCGCGAAGTACGCCTCGGAGACGGCCGTCGAACCGCTGGAGGCCTCGATGACGGGCCGGTCCGGGCGGATCCAGCCGTTGCAGAGGCCGTAGAGGAAGAGGGAACGGGCGAGGCGGTGCTTGAGGCTGCCGGTGGGGTGGGTCGACTCGTCCTTCAGGTACAGATCGATCCCCCACCGCTCCGGCAGGGGGAACTGGAGCAGATGGGTGTCGGCCGAGCGGTTGGCATCGGCCTGGACTCTGCGGACGGCTTCTTTGAGCCACGTCCGGTAGGCGACGTCGCTGTGGTCGACGTCGAGGGTCACGCCGGTCCGGGTCTGCTGGGAAGTGCTCACGGGGGGGCTCCTAACGCTGCGCGCCGCCGACGCGTCGCGCGGCCGACACCTCCGATCATAGGCACCTCGCGCACGCTTCTCACCTGCATAAACGCATCTTTGAGCCCCCCAAAGCGCCCCCAGGAGCAGAGCCGGGGCAAGGGGGCGCGTGGTCCCGGGGGCGCCTTCGTGAGCGTGCTGCGGGCGCCCCCCGGCGAGGGGGTCGCGGGCACTGGTGCTCGGCGCTGGGCGGGGGCAGACTGCACGGCGGGACCAAGGCCCCGGACGGGGTGAGCGCAGGGGCACGACGCGCCTTCCGCGGCAGGCTTCCGGGCACGGGCACCGCGCCCCGGGAGAAGCGGCAGGCAAGGGTGCACCGCGGTGCCGGGCCGGGGCCCTGACCGGGCACGACGCACCGTTCGGAGGGGAGCACTCCTGCGGACGGGGCACACTGGAACGGGACACGAGCCCGTACCGGGCATCGCACGGAGCGAGCCGGTACACCGACGCGCACCAGGGGGTGGGTGGCATGGGAGAGCCGGAGTTCAGGGCCACGGGCGTGCGGATCGGGAAGCGGCTGCGTTCGCTCACCCGGGCCGGACAGGTCCGGATCAACGACGGCCGCCTCGAGCTCCTGACCAGCTACGGCAGTGAGATCGACAGCGCCCCGGTCCAGGCCGTGCGCGCCTCCAGGCCCTGGTTCGGCCCCGATGACCGGGCCACGGCGGATCTCAACGGCCAGCGGTACCTGCTCACCCTGGGCGAGAACGACCCCGCACCGGGAGAGCCGGGCCCGCCGGCCGCACGGCGCTTCATCGAGGCCGTGCGCAGGGCAGCGGGGCGTGGCGACTGAGATGTCCGCGAGTTGCGGTACCTCACCCCCTGCGCCACTCTGGTCTCACGTCACTCTGGGTTTACCGGCGATAACGCTGCGAACCAGCCCGCCGGACACGACAGCAGGCGGCAGTGTCACGCAGGCGCCCTGCTGGATCCGAATCCCGTGTTCTTCCGGACCTCACGTCGGGGAGTCGCAGCCGTGATCAGCTACCCAAGCAGGCACTGCACGGTGGAGCTCCAAGCCCTGCCGTCGCGGATCGGCCAGGTCCGCAGAATCGTATCTGCGCAATTGCGCTACTGGCATCTGGATCCCCTGATCGACCGGGCCTCGCTCGGCGTGACGGAGCTGTTGTCCAACGTCCACCGGCATGCCCAGCCCGACAAGACGTGCACCGTCGAGATAGAGCTGCTGCTGGACCGGCTCATGGTCTCGGTGCGCGACGGCGATCCACGCATGCCCGTGGTGGAGGACCCTCAGGACATCGCGCCGATGGCGACGTGCGGGCGCGGGCTCGCGATGGTCGCCGCCATGAGCGAGAGCTGGGGCGTCCGGCCGGACGGCGAGTCCGGCAAGGTCGTGTGGTTCACCCTGCCGACGGCCGCCCCCGTGATGACGGCGCCGTCCCTCCGGACGCGGCGCACGGTGCTGGACAAGCCCGAGCGCCGGTTCGCCGAGGTCGGGGCGTCCACCGACGGGCTCAGGCCCGACCATGCTCCCGCCCGGTCCGCCGTTGCCGGCTGACCGGGCGGTGACCACCGTCCCCCCTCTGAGGCGCCGGGGGCGCACGCCGTCGCGTGCGCTCCCGCGGTGTACGCCGTCGCGTGCGCTCCCGCGGTGTACACCACTGTCACTGTGACCCGACGGCGCGCGGCACGTCCGGGCGTGCCGCGTGCCAGCCGGTCAGGGGCTCGCGAGGCGCCGGCCGCGCCTGATCATCCCGCGCCCCCCTTGTGGCCGAACTCCTCGTTCAGCACGGACAGTCGGCGCCAGTACTCGTCCTCGTCGATGTCGCCGGAGGCGAAGCGGCGTCCGAGCACGGCGATGGGCGAGTCGTTCCCGACCGTGGGCCGCTGCCCGGGGCCGCCGTGGCGTCCGCGCCACACGGTGCGGCGCAGCAGTGCGATGCCGCCGCCGATCACCAGCACCCAGATCACCGGGAAGAGCAGGATCCACGGGCCGGGCCCGCCGCCGTCACCGAAATTCGCCAGGGTCTGCATGTCGTCCCACTCCTCGATGGCTTCGTGTCGTGTGTCGCTTTCGAGCGTCGTCCGGCGAGGGGCCCCCGGTCGTCGTACCGCCAGCGGCACCGTGTGTACCTCGCGGGGAGTAGGCGAGCGGGCCCCGAGTGCTTCCTTCGCCCTCGACTTCTGTAACTACTGGTATGTACAGTGAGGCCATGAGCACCCCGGAACGGCTGATCGAGTCCACCCGCGAACTGCTGTGGGAGCGCGGCTACGTGGGCACCAGCCCCAAGGCGATCCTGGAACGCGCGGACGCCGGACAGGGCAGCATGTACCACCACTTCAAGGGCAAGCCCGATCTCGCCCTGGCCGCGATCCGGCGGACCGCCGAGCAGATGCGGGCCACCGCCACGGCGGTACTCGACGGTCCGGGCACACCGTACGAGCGGATCGAGGCGTATCTGCGCCGCGAGCGGGACGTGCTGCGGGGCTGCCCGGTCGGCCGGTTGACGATGGACCCGGACGTGATCGCGAGTGCCGAACTGCGGGCGCCGGTCGACGAGACGCTCGACTGGCTGCGCGGGCGGATCGCCGGGATCGTCGAAGAGGGCAAGGCCCAGGGCCAGTTCGCGGCCACCCTCGACGCCGGGGAGATCGCGGCGGCGGTCGTCGCGACCGTCCAGGGCGGTTACGTCCTGGCCCGCGCCTCCGGCTCCCCCGCCGCGTTCGACGCGGGAATCCGGGGTTTGCTCTCCCTGCTGGCACCCCGGTCCTCCTGAGGAGAATTCCATGCACGCCATGCAGTACGAGCTCACCCTGCCCGCGGACTACGACATGGGCATCATCCGGGACCGCGTCGCCCGCCGGGGACACCTGCTCGACGGCTGGGCCGGGCTCGGCCTCAAGGCCTACCTGGTGCGCGAGCGCGGACAGCGCGCCTCGCCGGTCAACCAGTACGCGCCCTTCTACCTCTGGAACACCGTCGACGGCATGAACGCCTTTCTGTGGGGCGGTGGGTTCCAGGGGGTCGGTGACGACTTCGGGCGGCCGTCGGCGCGGCAGTGGACGGGGCTCGCGTACGAGGAGGGCGGCGGCTCGCAGGCGCGATTCGCGGTACGGCGCCGCCATCCGGTGCCGGACGGCGCGCTGTTGGCCGACATCGCGGAGGACGCGGTGGGCGAGGCCCGGCGGCTGGCGGCGGAGGACGGAGCCCTGTGCGCCGCCGCGGCCGTCGACACGAGCCGCTGGGAGCTGGTGCACTTCTCTCTCTGGGAGCGATGGGAGCAGGACGCGCCCAAGGCCGACGGCGAGGTGTTCGAGGTGCTGCACCTGTCCACGCCGGGCCGGGACCGGCTGCCCCGGGGACGCCAGTGGTGAGCGCGGTCCGCACGGTGCTGGGAGACGTGTCGCCGGCGGACCTGGGGGTGTGCGACGCCCACGACCATCTGTTCTTCGGCAGTCCACTGCTTCCCGGCCAGGAGCTGCGCAGTGTGACGGCGGCGCGGGCGGAGCTGGCGGCGTTCCGGGAGCAGGGCGGCGGGGCCGTGGTGCAGTGGACGCCGTACGGGCTCGGGCGGCGGGTGGCCGATCTGCCGCCGCTGTCCCGGGAGACCGGTGTCCACGTGGTCGCCGCGACCGGTCTGCACCAGGCCGTGCACTACGACGAGGACACGCTCGCCGGGCTGCGGAGCCGGCTCGCCGAGGTCTTCGTCTCCGAACTCACCGAGGGCATCGGGACGTCGGGGGTGCGGGCGGGGCTCGTCAAGGTCGCGGGCGGTTTCCACGCGCTGGACGCGCACGCCCGCTGGACCATGACGGCGGCGGCCGAGGCGCATCACGCCACGGGCGCGACGATCACCGTGCACCTGGAGATGGGGACCGGCGCGCTGGACGTACTGGACCTGCTCTGCGGGCGGTTGAGGGTCCCGCCGGACCGGGTGGTGCTCGGGCACCTCAACCGCTCCCCCGACCTGGTGGTGCACCGGCAGGCGGCGCAGTACGGCTGCTATCTGGCCTTCGACGGGCCGTCCCGCACCCACCACGCCACCGACTGGCGGATGCCGGACGCCGTCCGGGCCCTCGCGGACGCCGGGTTCGGCGACCGGCTGCTGCTGGGCGCGGACACCACCACGGCCGCCGCCCGCTCGGTGGACGGCGGCCCCGGCATGCCGTACCTGCTGCGCCGGGTGCGGCCACGGCTCGTGCAGGCCGTGGGCGAGGAGCTGGTGGGGCGCATCCTCACGGAGAACCCGGGCCGGGCGTTCGGGACCGAGTGGCGCCGGCTGGTGCGGTGACCGGCCTCAGCCGCCGGCTTGGTCGCTGTCCTTCATCGAGCCCCAGCCGTGCCAGCGGTCGACCTCGATCCAGGCACTGACCCGGGGGCGCACGCGGTCCGGGTAGGGCTTGCCGGTGTAGTGCCGGGCGAGGAGGTCGATGTCGGCCAGGTCCTCGTCGGCGTACGTCTCGGTGACGCGGCCGATGAGGGTGACGTGGGTGTACCAGTCGTCGCCGGCGAGGACGGTGAGGGTGACACGCGGGTCGCGGCGCAGGTGCTTGAGACGTACCCGGCCCTCGTCGAGGTTGATCAGCACACGGCCGTCCTTCCACGCGTACCACGTGGCGGTGGAGACGGGGGCGCCGTCGGAGCGCAGCGTGGCCATGACGCACGGGTTGGGCTTGCTCAGCAGGGCCTCGGCCTCGGGCGGCAGCGGCGGCTTGGACATGGGAGGAACCTCCTAGGAGTCGGTCTTCTCGTCGAAGCTGGCGAAGTAGGCCGCGACCATGTCCTCGTCGGCGTGACCCTGGGCGGCGGCCCGCTCCATACGGGCGACGGTCGCTTCGGCGACGTCCAGGCGGACACCGTTCTCCGCGCCGGCCCGGACGATGAGCCGGGCGTCCTTGGCGGCGGTGCCCACCGCGAACTGGGGCGGCGTGAGCCTGTCTTCGAGGACGAGATCGGACTTGGCGCGCAGATAGCCCATGTCGAGGGGGCCGCCGGCGACGAGGTCGAAGAAGCCGTGCGGGTCGACGCCGAGGGCCTTGGACAGGGCGAGGGCCTCGCCGACGGCGGCCGTGACGGCCAGGACCCAGCTGTTGGCCACCAGCTTCAGCCGGGTGGCACCGGCCTGCGCTCCGTCCTCGCCGCTCCACACGGTCCGGGCGCCTACGGCGTCGAAGACCGGCGTCACCTTCTCGCGGCCCTCGGTGGGGCCGGCCGCGAGCACGGTCAGCTTCCCGGCCTCGGCGGGCTGGCGGGTGCCGAGGACGGGGGCGTCGTAGAAGACCAGGCCGTGGTCGCGGGCGAAGGCGGCCAGCTCGGCGACGCCCTCGATGCCCGCGGTGGTCGACTGCACCCAGACGGTGCCGGGTCGCAGGGCGGGGGCCGCCTCACGCATGGTGGTCAGGGCCGCGGGGCCGTCGTAGAGCATGGTCAGGACGACATCGGCGTCCTGGACCGCCTGCGCGGGGCTGTCGGCGATTTCCACGCCCTCGTCGGCCAGTGGCTCGGCCTTGGCACGGGTGCGGTTCCAGGCGTGGACGGTATGTCCGGCCCGGGCGAGATTGCGGGCCATCGCGGCGCCCATGATGCCGGTGCCCAGGACGCTCACGGTGAGTGTGTCGGTCATTGCGTCAACTTCCTCGGTGGTGCGGTGCGGGCGGACTGCCTGCGGATCAGCCTGCCCGCTCAGCGGCGCGCCTTCCCGGAAGCGGCGCGGACAAGCCTGACACCAGTGGGGTCACTCTCGCGGCCTCGCGACCGACGACCGCTCACGCCCGCGGGGCCAGCGCCCCCAGCGGATCGTCCAGGACCGGCTGCCAGGCCAGTTCCGCCGCGCCGACCAGGCTGTTGTGGTCGAGGGTGCAGGGCAGGATGGGGACACCACCGCTCTGGCCCCACAGGCTGCGGTCGGCCACGACCGCGCGCAGGCGGCCCGGGTCGGCGTCGAGGAGGGTGCGGTGCAGGCCGCCGAGGATGATGCGGTCCGGGTTGAGGATGTTGACCAGGCCGGCGAGTCCGAGGCCGAGGCGGTCGATGAGGGCCTCGGCGGCGGTGCGGACGCCCGGGTCGTCGTAGTGGTGGCGGATCAGGTCGATGGACTGCTGGAGCAGGGACACCTCGGGGCCCGGTTCGCGTCCGGCCTCCGTGAGGAAGGCCAGCGGGTCGGTCTCCACGTCGAGGCAGCCGCGGCTGCCGCAGTGGCAGGGGCGGCCCTCGGGGTGCACGGTGAGGTGCCCGACCTCCAGCGCGAGGCCCGAACTGCCCCGGTGCAGGCGGCCGTCGAGGACGAGCGCGCCGCCGACGCCGCGGTGGCCGGTGGCCACGCACAGCAGATCACGGGAGCCACGGCCGGCGCCGTGCCGGTGCTCGGCGAGCGCGGCGAGGTTGACGTCGTTCGCGGCGAACGCGGGTCCGTCGATGCCGGCCGCGCGCACCTGCTCGGCGAAGATGTCCCGCACGGGCGCGCCCGCGGGCCAGGCCAGGTGGAGCGGGTTCAGCGCCAGCCCCTCGGGTTCGGCGACGGCGGAGGGTACGGCGAGGCCCGCGCCCACGCACCGCAGCCCTGTCTCGCGCAGCAGTTCGGCACCGGCCGTGACGACCGAGGCCAGCACCTTGGCCGGGTCGGCGTCGACGACCTCGCAGCCGGGCGCGGTGGCGACGATCCGGCCGCCCAGTCCGACCAGCGCCGCCCGGAACCCGTCGGCGTGCACCTGCGCGGCGAGCACGACGGGCCCGTCGTCGGCGACGGCCAGTCTGTGGGAGGGCCTGCCCTGCGAGCCGGCCGCCGCGCCGGGGCGGGCGTCGACCCGGATCAGCCCGAGTGCCTCCAGCTCGACGGCGACGGCACCCGCGGTCGCCCGCGTCACCCCGAGCTCGGCGGTGAGCACGGCCCGGGTCGGGGCGCGTCCGGTGTGCACGAGCTCCAGTGCGGGTCCGAGCGCTCCGCGCCCCCGGTCCAGCCGCGCCCTCGAAGTGCTCCCGTTCCCCGACTGCCGGGGGTCCGCCTTCCCGCTCATGAGGGCGAGTCTCCCATGATCCGCCGGGACGGTGGCCGAGCGTGCCCGCCGGGCCTCGCCGTGCGGCCGGGGTCGCCGTCCGGCGGGCGCCGCAGGCCGCTCACCCGGAGCGTGATGTTGAGCCGCCCGGTCAGCCCCAGCCCCGGCGATGCCGTCCCGGGGTGGATGCGGGGGACCCCGTGATAGGCGAGACGGGAGGGGCCGCCGAAGACGAACAGGTCGCCGCTGCGCAGCTCGACGTCGGTGTAGGGACGGGTGCGCGTCGCGGTGTTGCCGAAGCGGAAGACGCAGGTGTCGCCGAGGCTGAGCGACACCACCGGGGCGTGCGACTTCTCGTCGCTGTCGCGGTGCATGCCCATGCGGGCGTCGGCGTCGTAGAAGTTGATCAGCGCGATGTCGTAGTCCGGCGCGGGTCCCCCGAGGGTGTCGCGGACGGCCCGGCGGCCCAGTTCGCCGAGCCACGGCGGGAACGGCTTCACCGGCGCGCCGTCCCCGTCGGCGACCGTGCGGGCGTAGGCGTACGGGTACCAGTGCCAGCCCAGGCAGACCTGCCGGGCGGTCATGGTGCCGCCGCCTGGGGTGCGGACCGTGCGCAGCCCGGCGGGTGGCCGGGCCCAGTCGCGGCAGGCGTCGAGCAGCTCCGACTGGCGTACCGCGTCCAGCCAGTCGGGCAGGTGCACGGCGCCGGGCGCGACCTGCGTACGGGCCCTCGGGAACAGCTCGGCGTCCATGCCTTCCATGGTGCCCGACACACCCTGAGCTGCGGCTCGGCTAGCCTGGTCGCACGATGGACGACCGCATGAAGACGCCGTGGGGCGAGCCGGCGCTGACCCGTTTCCCCGAGGACCCGCGCGACCGGCTGCGCGCCTGGGACGCCTCGGACGAGTACCTGCTGAGGTATGTGGCCGCGGAGCGGGTGCCGCTGGACGGCTCGGTCGTGGTGCTCGGGGACCGCTGGGGTGCGCTGGTCACGGCGCTCGCGGCGCACCGGCCGGTGCAGATCACCGACTCCTGGCTCGCGCAGGAGGCGACCCGCGCCAACCTCGCGCGGGCCGGGGTCGAGCCGGGGTCGGTGCGGCTGCTCACCACGCAGGATCCGCCGCCCGGGCGGATCGACGTGCTGCTGGTTCGGGTGCCCAAGAGCCTGGCGCTGCTGGAGGACCAGTTGCTGCGGCTGGCGCCGGCGGTGCACGCGGGGACGGTCGTGGTCGGCACGGGCATGGTGAAGGAGATCCACACCTCGACGCTTCAGTTGTTCGAGCGGATCCTCGGCCCGACCCGCACCTCCCTCGCCGAGAAGAAGGCCCGGCTGATCTTCTGCACGCCGGACCCCGCGCTGGAGCGGCCCGCCAGCCCGTGGCCGTACGTCTACACGCTGCCGGACGGCATCGGTCCCGCCTCGCGCGGGACGGTCGTCAACCACGCCGGGGTGTTCTGCGCCGACCGGCTCGACATCGGGACGCGGTTCCTCCTCCGCCATCTACCCGAGGGGCGGGGTGGCCGGGTGGTGGACCTGGGATGCGGCAACGGCGTGGTGGGTACGTCGGTGGCACTGGCCGACCCGGGTGCCGAGGTGCTGTTCGTCGACGAGTCGTTCCAGGCCGTGGCCTCGGCGGAGGCGACGTACAAGGCGAACGGCGTGCCGGGGCAGGCCGAGTTCCGGGTCGGGGACGGGCTGGCGGGCGTGCCGTCCGGCAGTGTCGACCTGGTCCTGAACAACCCGCCGTTCCACTCCCACCAGGCGACGACGGACGCCACGGCCTGGCGGATGTTCACCGGGGCGCGGCGCGCGTTGCGGCCGGGCGGGGAGCTGTGGGTGGTCGGCAACCGGCACCTGGGCTACCACGTCAAGCTGCGGAAGCTGTTCGGCAACAGCCGGCTCGTGGCGAGCGACCCGAAGTTCGTGGTGCTGAAGGCCGTCAAGCGGTAGCGGCGCCGAGGGTCTGCAGGGTCCTCGCCACCGTCCGGGTCATCGCCTCCCGCGCGAGGGTCAGGTAGCTGCGCGGGTCGACCTCCTCGGGCCGGTCGGTGAGGAACTCCCGGATCGCTCCGGTCAGCGCGATGTTCAGGGCCGTGCCGATGTTGACCTTGGTGATGCCGCCCGCCACGGCCGCCGTGAGTTCCTCGTCCGGGACGCCGGAGGAGCCGTGCAGGACGAGCGGGACGTCCAGTGCGGCCGACAGGCGTTTCAGCAGGGCGTGGTCGAGGGCGGCGGTGCGGGTGGTCATGGCGTGGGAGCTGCCGATGGCGACGGCGAGGGCGTCGACACCCGAGTCGGCGACGAACGCCCGTGCCTCGTCGGGGTCGGTGCGGGCGCCGGGGGCGTGCGCGTCCAGCGGGGGTCTGCCGTTCTTGCCGCCGATCTGGCCCAACTCGGCTTCGATCCACAGCCCTTGGGTGTGCGCCCAGGCGACCGCTGCCCGGGTCGCCGCGAGGTTCTCCGCGTAGGGCAGCTGGGCCGCGTCGTACATCACGGAGCTGAACCCGGCGTCCGCGGCCTGGTGCAACAGGGTGTCGCTCTGCACATGGTCGAGGTGCAACGCGACCGGTACGGCGGCGTGTTCGGCCGCGGTGAGGGCAGCGCGGGCGAGCGGGAGCAGCTGTCCGCCGCGGAATTTCACCGCGTTCTCGCTGACCTGGAGGACGACAGGGGTGCGGACCGACTCGGCGCCCGCGATGACGGCCTCGACGTGCTCCAGGGTGATGACGTTGAAGGAGGCGACGGCCGAGCGGCCGGCTGCGGCGGAGGTGACGAGTTCGCCGGTGGTGGTGAGGGGCACGTGGTCTCCTGGGGCCTGTGGTCCGGTTCAGGTCGCGGGGATCGGCTGCGGCCCGTGGTCGCCTCACGTGTGCGGGGCCACGCCCCCGCGGCGTGGTCCGGGCGACAGGCCCCGGGTCAGGGCGCGAGGATCACCGAGCGCGTGAGGTGCCGCGGGCGGTCGGGGTCCAGTCCGCGGGCCGCGGCGACGGCGACCGCGAGGCGCTGGGCGCGGACCAGTTCGGCGAGCGGGTCGAGGTGTCCGGCGATCCACGACGCGCCGGTGCCGCGCACCTGTTCGGGGAGTCCGTCCGGCGCGTCCCCGAACATCCAGGTCGCCGTGCCCGCTGTGCTGACGCTGATGGGGCCGTGCCGGTACTCCATCGCCGGGTAGGCCTCCGCCCAGGCCAGGGCGGCCTCGCGCATCTTCAGCCCGGCCTCGTTGGCCAGGCCGACGGTCCAGCCGCGCCCCAGGAAGGTGAACTGCCCGCATTCCACGAGTCCTTCGGGCACCGGCTCGGTCAGGGCGGTGCGCGCGTCGGTGACGGCGGTGCCGGGGTGGAGGCCGAGGTGGGCGCGCAGCAGGGTGAGAGCTGTGGTCGCGAACCGGGTCTGCACGACGGAGCGTTCGTCGGCGAAGTCCAGGACGGCGAGGTCGTCGGCGGCCGTCATCACGGGCGTGTCCGGGTCGGCGGTGATCGCGGTGGTGCGGGTGCCGTCCCTCAACCGGGCCAGCAGGTCCAGGACTTCGGTCGTGGTGCCGGAGCGGGTCAGGGCGACGACCCGGTCGTAGCGGCGGCCGTGGGGGAACTCCGAGGCGGGGAAGGCGTCGGTCTCGCCCTGGCCCGCGCCCTCGCGCAGGGCCGCGGCTGCCTGTGCCATGAAGTACGAGGTTCCGCAGCCGACGATCGCGACCCGCTCCCCCGGCGCCGGCAGCGCCTTCAGGAACCGGGGCGCCTGGGACGCGGCGCGCTCCCAGCACTCGGGTTGGCTCGCCAGTTCGTCCTCGACATGCGTCATCTCGCACCCTCCACTCCACGCGCCCGGCGGATCTGATCGTTCCTGCAAGATAATGCCACCTTTCGAGCATCATCAAGCATCCGGTGGGGTTCAGGTGCGCTAGGGTCGCCGGAGATCGAGACGTGGAGGTGCGGATGTCGCGCGACGCCCGCTGGAAGGCGCTGCTGGAACTGCTCGTGGAGCGCGGCCGGCTGGACGTCGAGGACGCGGCGGCGGAGCTCGGGGTGTCGGCGGCGACGATCCGCCGTGACTTCGACGGGCTCGCCGAGCAGCAGATGCTGGTGCGCACCCGGGGTGGCGCGGTCGTGCACGGCGTGTCCTACGAGCTGCCGCTGCGCTACAAGACGGCCCGCCACGCCTCGGAGAAGCAGCGCATCGCCAAGGCGGTGGCGGAGCTGGTGGCGCCGGGCGAGGCAGTCGGACTGACCGGGGGGACCACCACGACCGAGGTGGCTCGGGCCCTGGCCGTGCGGGGGGACCTCGGGTCAGGGGCGCACGCGCTGACCGTGGTGACGAACGCCCTGAACATCGCGAACGAGCTGGCGGTGCGGCCCCAGTTCAAGATCGTGCTGACCGGCGGGGTGGCGCGGGCCCAGTCCTACGAGCTGGTCGGGCCGCTCGCGGACGGGGTGCTCGGGCAGATCACCGTCGACGTGGCGGTGCTCGGTGTCGTCGCCTTCGACGTCACGCACGGTGCGGCGGCGCACGACGAGGCCGAGGCGGCGATCAACCGGCTGCTGTGTGAGCGGGCGGAGCGGGTGGTGGTCGCCGCAGACTCCAGCAAGCTCGGGCAGCGGGCGTTCGCCCGGATCTGCGCGGCCGAGGCGGTGGACACGCTGGTCACGGACACGGCGGCCGACGCGGAGACGGTACGGCGCTTCGAGGAGGCCGGGCTGCGGGTCGTCACGGTCTGACGGCGGCGGGGCGGTGGCGGCGATCCGACGGCGGCGGGGCGGCAGCGGCAATCCGACGGCGGCGGGGCGGCAGCGGCGATCCGACGGCGGCGGCTCTAGGCTTGGGCTGAGGCGCCGACCGGGCAGGGAGGCTGTCATGGACGGAGCGGCACAGGACCGGGGCGGGCGGCGGTACGTGCCGATCGCGGAGCACGGGCTGATCGGCGATCTGCGCAGTGTGGCCCTGGTGGGGACCGACGGCACGATCGACTGGTACTGCTGCCCGGCCTTCGACGCGCCGAGCGTGTTCGCCTCGATCCTGGACGCCGAGCGCGGTGGCTGTTTCGAACTGGCGGCGTCGGTGCCGGCCCGGACCAAGCAGTTCTACTTCCCCGACACCAACGTGCTGATCACCCGGTTCTTCACCGAGGACGGGGTCGGCGAGGTGCAGGACTTCATGCCGGTCGGCGGCGGTCCGGCCGAGGCCGAGCGGCACCGGCTGATCCGGCGGGTGGTGTGCGTACGGGGCTCGATCCCGTTCCGTACGCGGGTGGCGCCCCGGGTCGACTACGGCTCCCGGCCGCACACCGTGCGGCTTGCCGGCGACACCGCGGTGTTCGAGACCGAGGGGCTGGCGCTCGCGCTCACCGCGACCGTGTCGCTGGAGACGGACGGGCCGGACGTCCGAGGCGACTTCAAGCTCACCGAGGGCGAGACGGCGGTGTTCGCGCTGGACAAGGTCGGCGGCGAGGTGACGCCCCGCCGGTGTGCGCGCACGGAGGCGGAGGAGCAGTTCGCGGCGACGGTGGCGTACTGGCGGCGCTGGCTGTCGGCGTCCCGGTACAAGGGCCGCTGGCGGGAGATGGTGCACCGTTCGGCCCTGACGCTGAAGCTGCTCACGTACGCGCCGACCGGGGCGATCGTGGCCGCGCCGACGACGAGTCTGCCCGAGGAGCTGGGCGGCGAGCGCAACTGGGACTACCGGTACGTGTGGGTGCGCGACGCGGCGTTCTGCGTCTACGCCCTGCTGCGACTGGGCTTCACTGGGGAGGCCGAGGCGTTCATGGACTTCGTGACCCGGCACATCAGCCCGGGCGACGGCAAGGTCTCCGGCCCGTTGCAGATCATGTACGGCATCGACGGACGCACCGAGCTGCCCGAACGCACCCTGGACCATCTGGAAGGGCATCACGGCTCGGCGCCGGTGCGGGTCGGCAACGCCGCTGCCGACCAGCTCCAGCTCGACATCTACGGCGCGCTGATCGACTCGATCTACCTCTACGACAAGTGGGCCAAGCCCATCTCCAGCGGCCACTGGGACGACGTGTGCGCACTGGTGGACTGGGTGTGCGCGCACTGGGACCAGCCCGACGAGGGGATCTGGGAGACGCGGGGCGGGCGCAGGAAATTCCTGTACTCGCGGCTGATGTGCTGGGTGGCGATCGAGCGGGCCATCCGGATGGCCAACCGGCGCGGCCTGCCCGCCGACCTGCCGCGCTGGCGGGAGTGCCGCGACACGATCTACCGGCGGATCATGAGCCGGGGCTGGTCCGAGCAGCGCCGAGCCTTCGTCCAGCACGAGGACGGGGACGTGCTCGACGCGGCCGTGCTGATGATGCCGCTGACGAAGTTCATCGCCCCCACGGATCCGAAGTGGCTGTCGACGCTGGACGCGCTCACCGAGGAGCTGGTGTCGGACTCGCTGGTCTACCGCTACGACCCCCGCTCCAGCCCCGACGGGCTGCGCGGCGACGAGGGCACGTTCTCCATCTGCTCGTTCTGGTATGTCGAGGCGATGGTGCACGCCGGCCGGATCGACGAGGCACGGCTCGCCTTCGAGAAGATGCTGACGTACGCCAACCATCTCGGCCTCTACGCCGAGGAGATCAGCCACACCGGGGAGCAGCAGGGCAACTTCCCACAGGCGTTCACGCACCTCGCGCTCATCAGCGCGGCCTTCAACCTGGACCGGGCGCTCGGCTGACGCTCAGTGCCCGTGGGCGTCCTCCGCATGCCCCTCGGGGGTACCGGAGTCGGCCGCCGCTCCCCCGGCGCGGACGGTGAACGCCGCCGTGTGGACCTTGCCGTCGTGCTTGAAGTCGAGGAACAGGCGGTAGGCGCCGGAGCTGGGTGCGATGGCCGTGAACGAGATGTCCGGGCCGGGCCTGGTCGTGCCGTCGCCGGGTTCGCCGTTCGGGTGGACGTGCAGGTAGGCGAGGTCGCTGGAGCGCAGCGCGACCAGATGGCCGTAGGCGCCGAGGTAGGGCTGGAGGTCGGTGACGGGCTTGCCGTCGCGGGAGACCTTCAGCTTCAGCTCGCTCGCCTTGCCCGGGTGCAGGGCGCCGGCCAGCTTCACGTCGTAGCCGTTGATCCGGGCCGTGGTGCTCGCGGGCGGCAGTTGCCGGGCCTCGTACGGGCCGGAGGCGGCGAGGTCCGCGCCGAGGGTGAGGTTCTCGGCGTTCTTCTTCGCCGGGGAATCCTTCGCCGGGGTGAAGTCGGCGAAGACGCGGTAGCCGCCCGCGCGGGGCAGGTCCAGGGGTGTGCTCCAGGTGCCGTCGGCGGCGCGGGTGGGGTGCAGATGCCGATAGGTGACCAGGTCACGTGAGGCCACGATGAGGTGCAGTTCCTTGTCGTGCTCGCGCTGGTAGGCGGTGAGCGCGCGGCCGCCGGTGTCCCGGACGGTGAAACGCAGGTCGGCCGGCCTGCCCGCGGTGACGCGCGGGGTTTCCAGGTCGAGCGTGTAGCCGCCCTCGGCGATCTGCAGTCCGCCGGCCGGGGGTGTGTCGTGTCCGGAGTGGCCACCGCCTTCCGACTGCTCCTGCGGGGGCCGGCCGTGTTCGTCTCCGTGCTTCGGGGGACTGTCGGCGGCGACGGGGCCGACGCCCTGTCCGATGCCGTAGGCCGCGCCGAAGGTCGCTGCCAGGGCGGCGGCGAAGGTGGTGATCCTCAGTCCGGTGTTCATGGCCGTCGGCTCCTTCAGATATCGGGCCTCCCGCTCGTTGCGGGGCCTCCATGCATTTTCACGATACCCCTGGGGGGTATTCAGTCAAGTCCCTCTCGCGCTTGCATCATATACCCCTGGGGGGTATACCTGAAGGTGGTGAGGAGATACCCCCACCCCGCATTCACCGCATCTGTTGTATCGCCCAGAGGAGGCACCGATGCCCACCACCGCCTACGCCGTCTCCGGAATGTCCTGCGGCCACTGCAAGGCCACGCTGACCGAGGTCATCGGCGAGCTGGACGGCGTCCGCGGTGTCGAGGTCGACCTCGACACCGGCCATGTCACCGTCACCAGCACCGTCGAGCCCGACGACGCCGCGATCGCGGAGGTCGTGGACGAGGCCGGCTACGAGCTGACCGGGCGGGTCTGAGTCATGAGCACCGGTACGACGACCGGCACCGAGACCGAGGTCGAGCTCGCCATCGGCGGCATGACCTGCGCCTCCTGCGCGGCACGCGTCGAGAAGAAGCTCAACCGCATGGACGGGGTCACCGCGACCGTCAACTACGCGACGGAGAAGGCCAAGGTCGGCTACTCCGGTGACGTCTCCGTCGGCGATCTCATCGCCACCGTCGAGGCCACCGGGTACACCGCGCGGGAGCCCGCGCCCCCCGCCGAGCAGGACGACACGGGTGTGGAGGCCGACGAACTGCGGCCGCTGCGCGAGCGGTTGGTCACCGCGGTGGTGCTCGCGGTACCCGTCGTGGCCATGGCGATGATCCCGGCGCTGCAGTTCGCGTACTGGCAGTGGCTGTCGCTCACTCTGGCCGCACCCGTCGTGACGTACGCGGCCTGGCCCTTCCACAGGGCGGCGTTCACCAACGCGCGGCACGGCGCGGCCACCATGGACACCCTGATCTCGCTGGGCACCTCGGCCGCCTTCCTGTGGTCGCTGTGGGCGCTGTTCCTCGGCACCGCGGGCACACCGGGCATGACGCATCCCTTCGAGCTGACCATCGAGCGCACGGACGGCGCCGGGAACATCTACCTGGAGGCCGCCGCGGGCGTGACCGCCTTCATCCTGGCCGGGCGGTACTTCGAGGCCCGCGCCAAGCGCAAGGCGGGCGCGGCACTGCGCGCGCTGCTGGAGCTGGGCGCGAAGGACGTCACCGTGCTGCGGGCAGACGGCCGTGAACAGACCGTCCCGGTAGGTGAGTTGAAGACCGGGGACCACTTCCTGGTCCGGCCCGGCGAGAAGATCGCGACGGACGGGACGGTCGAAGAGGGTTCCTCCGCGGTGGACGCCTCGATGCTCACCGGTGAGTCCGTCCCGGTGGAGGTGGGCGCGGGCGACCCCGTCACCGGCGCCACGATCAACGTCGGCGGGCGGCTCGTCGTGCGGGCCACCCGGGTGGGCGCGGACACCCAACTCGCCCGGATGGCCCGGCTGGTTGAGGACGCGCAGAACGGCAAGGCCGCCGCGCAGCGGCTCGCGGACCGGATCTCTGCCGTGTTCGTGCCGGTGGTGATCGCCCTGGCGCTCGGCACGCTGGGCTTCTGGCTGGGCAACGGCGTCGGGCTGACGGCCGCCTTCACCGCGGCGGTCGCCGTCCTCGTCATCGCCTGCCCCTGCGCCCTGGGGCTGGCGACGCCGACCGCGCTGATGGTGGGCACCGGGCGGGGCGCCCAGCTCGGCATCCTGATCAAGGGCCCGGAGGTCCTGGAGTCCACGCGCCGGGTCGACACCGTCGTCCTCGACAAGACCGGCACGGTCACGACCGGCCGGATGACGCTGCTGGCCGTGCACACCGCCGAGGGCACGGAAGAAGCCGAAGTGCTGCGGCTGGCCGGGGCGCTGGAGCACTCCTCCGAGCATCCGATCGCCCGGGCCGTCGCCGACGGGGCGCTGGAGAAGCTGGGCGCGCTGCCCACGCCCGAGGACTTCGCCAACGTGCCCGGGCTCGGTGTGCGGGGCGTGGTCGAGGGCCACGCGGTGCTCGTCGGACGGGAGCGGCTGCTGGCCGACTGGGCGATGGAGCTACCCGAGGGCCTGGCCCGTGCCAGGGCGGCGGCCGAGGACGCCGGGCGCACAGCTATCGCCGTCGCGTGGGACGGCGAGGCACGTGCGGTGCTGGAGGTGGCCGACGCGGTGAAGGACACGAGCGCGGAGGCCGTCGGCCGGCTGCGGGCGCTCGGTCTCACGCCGATCCTGCTGACCGGCGACAACGAAGCGGTGGCCCGGTCCGTCGCCCGCGAGGTGGGCATCGAGGAGGTCGTCGCCGAGGTGCTCCCTCAGGACAAGGTCGAGGTGATCAAGCGCTTGCAGACGGAGGGCCGGTCGGTGGCGATGGTCGGGGACGGTGTCAACGACGCCGCGGCCCTCGCCCAGGCCGATCTCGGTCTGGCCCTGGGCACCGGCACGGACGCCGCGATCGAGGCCGGCGACCTGACGCTCGTCCGGGGCGATCTGCGGGCCGCGGCGGACGCCGTCCGGCTCGCCCGCCGCACGCTCCGCACGATCCGCTCGAATCTGTTCTGGGCCTTCGCCTACAACGTGGCGGCCCTGCCACTGGCCGCGGCCGGCCTGCTCACCCCCATGATCGCCGGGGCGGCGATGGCCTTCTCCTCGGTCTTCGTGGTCGGCAACTCGCTGCGGCTGCGCACCTTCCGTGCCGCCGACTGAGGCACCGAGGGGTCAGAGGCGCCGCCACACCAGCGTGTAGCGCCAGAACAGGCGCCGACGCAGCCGGACACCGGGGAGGACGGCCCGGGCCTCGCGTGCGATCTCGGAGAAGGTCAGGTCCGCCGGACGAGTGGGTGCGGTCATCGAGACCGGGCGGGGCGCCGGGCGACCCCGGTTCTTCAGCAACGCCATGAGGACGTTGAGCGGGATCGACGCGATGCCGAGCAGGTGGTCGACGGGCGTGTGCTCCCGGGCCACGCCGACGATCACCAGGGTCCCACCGGGGGCGAGATGGTCACGGAAGGCCTTGAGGGCCTCGGGGAACGGCAGATGGTGGAGGGCGGCGACGCAGGTGATGACGTCGTACGACCGGCCACCGAGACCGGTCAGCGCGTCGGCCGCCGTGTACGTCACGGGGGCCGCCCGCGGGGTCAGCTCCCGCGCCCGGGCCGTGATCGCCGGGTCGGCGTCGATTCCGTGCACACGGGCGGCCCTGCCGGTCAGCAGCCGGGCCAGGTCGCCGCTGCCGCATCCCACATCCAGGGCACCGCCCACCCGCTCGGGAAGCTGCCGCAGGATCCAGCGGTGGAAGTGGGCGTTGTGGTCCCAGGGCCGGGCGGCGTGGAAACGCTCCAGTGCGCGCAGGGTGCGGCGGGGCAGCAGAGGCATGTGCTCAGTGTTCCGGATCACCGGGGTGGTCGTCCGCCGTCCGGGCACCCGGAGGGTACCGGCTCGCAGGGGCGCCGAGCGTGCGCCGGGCGTGAGCCGGTACCTTGCTGGGGAAGGCCACTGCGGGGAGAAGCACATGACCGATCCGACGACCACAGACGCGGACGCCCCCCGTCCGCTTCAGCACTCCCGGGGCTTCGCGAGTCGGCCCGGCCGGCTCCTGAGCGCCGTGTTCGGCGATCTCAGGGCCGTGGACGGCGCCCTGTACGCGGCGGTGGCCGCCACTCCCACGCCGACCCTGGACCGGACGCTGCGCCATCTGTCGCACGCGGCCGACCACTCGAAGATCTCGTTCGCCATCGCCGCCGCCCTGTCCCTGGCCGGGAAGCGACCGCGCAAGGCCGCCCTCGCGGGCGTCGGTGCGATCGCCGTGGCATCGGCCTCGGCCAACCTGCTCGGCAAGCGCCTGGTGCGCCGGGCGCGGCCGGACCGGGAAGCGGCCCGGGTGACGGTGGACCGGCATGTCAAGATGCCGACCTCCGCCTCGTTCCCGTCCGGGCACACGGCGTCGGCGGTCGCCTTCGCCACCGCCGTCGGCGTGGTCCTGCCGCCCGCGGCGGTACCCCTCGGCGCGCTGGCGAGCGCCGTCGGCTACTCCCGCGTGCACACGGGCGTGCACTACCCGGGCGACGTGGCGGCGGGCGCGGTCCTCGGCATCGCGAGCGCGGCGGCGGCCCTGGCGGCAGCGGCGGCCACCCCGTCGGCGAGGACCGAGGCCCTCCTCGCGGCGGCCCGTTCGTGGCCGCGGATCAGCGTCGGCGCTCTGCGCCGGTGAGCCGCGGCTCGGCCGGGCGCGGGGCGCCACCCCGCTGCCCGGCGCCCTCGCGGTGACGAACCGTCAGCCGAAAGCCCGCACGGCCTGGTAGTAGGTCCAGGCCGTGCTGGTGCAGGAGGTCTTCGTGCCGCCGCTGTAGGCCGCGCACACCCTCTTGAGGTCTTCGTAGAAGGCGCTGTCGAGCCGGGACTTGTTGGCGCTGAAGGTGCCCGCCGCCTTGTAGTTGCGGTAGCCGAAGTCGTGACGGGCGCAGGACATCGAGAAGGGGAAGCCGAACGGGTTGTCCGGCGAGGAGGAGCAGTAGTCGGTCGACCAGTCGAAGGCGTACGCGGCCCATGCCGACTGGTTGGCCCGGGCGGCGGCCCAGGTGCTGTAGCTGGACGCGCTGGTCTGCGTCCAGTTCGCGAGCACCTGCGGCTTGTCGGCAGGAGCGGCGCTCGCGCTCGTGGCGGCGCCGACCACGGTGACGAGGGTCAGGGTCGTGGCGGCAAGACCGGTTGCGAATCTGCGGTGCATCCCACACCTCCATGAGGCTGCGACCCGCCCATCGAGCCGCAGGTTCATGACAAGAGGATGACCAACTCGTCCCCGTGATCACACCTGATGTGCACCAATGACTGCTGAACTTCCGGCTATTGAGGGAGAACGGCAGCGGACCTGCGTACGTCGACGGCGGTGAGCGCCAGGGCCAGTGGCCCGGGGGCGAGGAAGGCCAGCGGCAGCAGCATCCAGGCGCACAGCGCTGCCGTCGCCACGGCGAGCAGAACCAGGCCGCTGCCGCCCACGTCCGCCACGGCGTCCCGGCCGGCCCCGCGCACCGCGGCCCGCCAGTCGGTGAGCGACTCGGGGCGCCCGCAGGCGCGCAGCCCGACCACCACCGCGCCCGTGCCGATCACCGCGGCCGCCACCGCGAACCCCGGCGCTCCCGGCAGTCCGGCCCCGGCCAGCGCCACATCGGCGGCGAACACCAGCAGACCCGCAAGGGCGACGGCCCCCGCCACCAGGTCGCCGGCGCGCAACCGCCGCCGCAGCAGGGCGAAGTACCGCCCCGCCGTGACGGGTTGGCCCACTCCCGCTCCCCGCAGCACGGCGCACGCCGTCGACAGCGCGGCCGGGACCGTGACCAGGGGCAGGCAGGCCGCCGCCGTGGCGAGTCCGATGCTCAGCACGTCGGCGAACAGCGTCATGCGCGGGCCGAACACCTCGCCCGTGTCCCTCGCTGCCATTTCCCTCACCCCTTCAGTCCGGAGCTCGCCATGCCCTCCACCAGGAACCGCTGGAAGGCGAGGAAGAACAGCACGATCGGCAGCAGCGCGATCACCGACAGGGCGAACATCGGGCCGAAGGCGGAGGTGCTGGAGGCGTCCACGAAGGAGCGCAGCGCGAGCGTGAGGGTGAACTTCTCCGGGTCGAAGAGGTAGATGAGCTGGGTGAAGAAGTCGTTCCAGGTCCAGATGAACGTGAAGATGGCGGTGGTGATCAGGGCCGGCCGGGTGAGCGGCAGCACGACCTGGAAGAAGCTCCGGAAGGGCCCGCAGCCGTCGATCCGGGCCGCCTCCTCCAGCTCGCGCGGCAGACTGCGCATGAACTGCACGATGAGGAAGACGAAGAACGCCTCGGTGGCGAGGAACTTCGGCAGGATCAGCGGCCAGTAGGTGTTCACCAGGCCGAGCTGGTTGAAGATGATGTACTGCGGGATCAGCACCGCGTGGTGCGGCAGCATGATCGTGGCGATCATGAAGGCGAACAGCGGCCCGCGGAAGCGGAACCTCAGCCGCGCGAAGGCGTAGGCCGCGAGTGAGCAACTGATGACGTTGCCGAGGACCGCGCCGCCCGCGATCAGCAGGGAGTTGCCGAGCAGCCGCCAGATGGAGACGTCGTTGACGCCGTCGAGGGCGGTTGCGTAGTTCGACCACTCCAAATGGCTGGGCAGCAGGTTCAGGCTGGCTATGACCTCGTCGGCGGGTTTGAGCGAGGTGGCCAGCAGCCAGGCCAGGGGGTACAGCATGACCAGCAGGGCGAGCAGGCAGCCCACGTGCAGGGCCACGCGTCCCCACCGAACAGGCCTGTGGACAACGGTCGTAGAGGTCACCGGTCCCCCTCGGAGGCGTAGAAGACCCAGGAGCGCGAGGTGCGGAACAGCACCGCCGTGACGACACCGATCACGAGGAGCAGCACCCAGGCCATGGCGGAGGCGTAGCCCATGTGGGAGGCGACGAAGCCGCGGTCGTAGAGGTACATGGTGTAGACGAGCGTCGAGTCGGCCGGTCCGCCCTTGCCTGCGCTGACCGCGAAGGCGGGGGTGAACACCTGGAAGGCCTGGATGGTCTGCAGGACCAGGTTGAAGAAGAGCACCGGGGACAGCATCGGCACGGTGACGGACAGGAACTGCCGCCACTTTCCGGCTCCGTCGACGGCCGCCGCCTCGTACAGCTCGGCGGGGATCTGCTGGAGCCCGGCGAGGAAGATGACCATCGGGGCGCCGAACTGCCACACCGTCAGCAGGGCCATGGCCAACAGCGCCCAGCCGGGCTTGTTCACCCAGCCGCCGGTGCCCAGCAGGTTGTCCACGGTGCCGCCGTCGTTGAAGATCGCCCGCCAGACGAGCGCGACGGACATCGACGCACCGAGCAGGGACGGTGCGTAGAACGCGGAGCGGTAGAAGCCCTTGCCGTGCTTCATGCCCTTCAGGGCGAGCGCGACGACCAGGGCGAGGGCGAGTTGCAGGGGCACGGCGACGGCGACGTAGGTCAGGGTCGTCGCGACCGAACGCCAGTAGCGGGGGTCCTCGGTGAACATCTGCACGTAGTTGCGCAGACCGACCCACTTCGGCGGGCTGAACAGGTCGTAGTCGGTGAACGACAGGTACAGCGACACGGCCATCGGCAGCAGCGTCAGGACGATCGCGCCGAGCACCCAGGGCGAGAGGAACACCCAGGCGGCGCCCTCGCGTTCGCGCCTGGGGCGGCGCTTCGGGGCGGCGGCGGGGGCGCGCCTCGCCTCCGCGGGGATCGCGGTGGTGGTCATGACCTCAGCTCCGCCTTCGCCTCGGTGACGTAGTTCTCGGCCGCCTCGCGGGGCGACATGCGCGCGTAGGACACCTGGTCGTAGTCGCGCTGGAAGGTGCTCTGCAGGGCGTTGTCGCCGGAGGGCGGGGCCTGGGGCGGATCCTTGAGCTTGCCCTCCAGGGAGGTTTGGAAGCCCGCGATGGTCTTGTCGAAGTCCTTGAGCTGCGGGCCGATCTCGTCGCGGATCGTCTCGTTGACGGGGATGCCGCGGCTCGCGCCGAGGATCTTCGCGGCCTGCCGGTCGTTGATCAAGAAGTCGACGAGCTGCGCGGCCGCCTCGGGGTGGCCGGTGTCGGCCGAGACGCCCACGAACATGGACGGCTTGAAGTACTGGCCGGGTGTGCCGTCCTCGCCGGTCGGCATCGGGGCGAGGGCGACGCCGCCCTTGACCAGGGCGGCGAAGCCGCTGGCCGGGGCGTCCCAGTTGGCGTCGGTGACGGACGTGCCACGCCCCAGCGGGGTGTTCTCGACGGATCCGTCGAGCTGGGTGGTCTGCTCTGCGGGCGAGACGGCGCCCTCGCGGCGCAGCCGGTCGGTGAAGGTCCACCAGCGGGTGAGGTCGCCGGCGGTGAAGCCCAGCCCGCCGTCCTCGGTGTAGAGGGCCTTGCCCTGCCCGCGCAGCCAGACCTCGAAGGCGTCCTCGCTCTGGCCGGGGTCGGTCGCCCCGGGCTTGCCGGTCTGCTTCGCGAGGGCCCGCATGGTGTCGGCCCACTCGCTCCAGGTCCAGCTCTCGCCGGGCAGGGGGACGCCCGACTTCTTCCAGGTCCGGACGTCGTAGGCGACGGTCTCGGTGCCGCGGCCCTGTGGGATCGCGTACTGGACGTCGTCGACGCGGCCGGTGGCGAGCAGGCCCGGGTCGATCTCGGAGGTGCGCAGAACGGACTTCTGTTTCGCCAGGTCGAGCAGGACGCCGCCGGAGGCGTACTGGTCGATCTGGCGGTAGTCCAGCTGCATCACGTCCGGGGCGTCACCGCCGGCGGCCTGGGTGGCGAGCTTCTGCTTGTAGGCGTCGTAGCCGGAGAACGACGTCGCCACGTCGATGTCCGGGTGCTGTTTCTCGAACAGCGCGACGGCCTGCTCGGTGCGTTCCGCGCGGTCGGGGTTGCCCCACCACGTGTAGCGCAGCACGACCTTGCCGCCGCCCGCGGACTCGCCGGATCCTCCGCAGCCTGCCAGCACCGCACACAATGCCAGTGCGGCGGCCGACGCGCAGAACCCCTTTGTCCTGTGTCCGGGCATGCCGAGGTCACTCCCTTCGACGGAGTTTCGGTTGAGCCCCCCTCAGGCCTCTGCTGTTACTCCCCCTGGTACGGCAGTGTGGTGCCGGGCAGCGTGTACTCGTCGCGCCGGCCGCACATGCCGAAACCGCCGAGCCGGGTGGGTGCGGCCTCGTGGGCGGTGGCCCCGCCGAGGTAGGCGGGATCGCCGGCGGCCAGGGCGTCGAGCTGGGCGCCGGTGCGTTCCGCGGTGGCCAGGGCGCCCTCCCGCCACAAGGCCTGCCAGGTGGGCACCTTGTCGCGCACGATCCGGGCGGCGGCCCGCTGGAACTCCAGGTACGGACCGTTGTCGCCGGCGACGAGGGCCTCGCGCAGCCCGAGGTAACCCTCGACTGCGAGGTCCCTGCGGCGTCGGGCGGCCGCGGCCGTCTCCGGTCCCGTGCCGGGCGGCAGTGCGGCCGCTGCGGCGTACCGGTCGGGGTCGGCGAGCACCTCGGGCGGGAAGGTGAACACGGCGTCCCCGGCCTCGGGCAGGCCGCTGTTCTGCATCAGCACCGTGATGCGCAGGTCGCCGCCCTGCACCATGCGGTGCACGGTGCCCGGCGTGAACCAGGCGAGGGAGCCGGCTTCGAGGGGGATCTCCCGGTAGCCGTCCGGGCTCAGCGTCTGGACCGCGCCCCGGCCGCCGGTGACGACGTACGCCTCCGTGCACACCAGGTGCAGGTGCGGGCTGCCGCCGCAGACGCCGTCGGCGGCCTCCCAGTCGTAGGCGCTCAGGTGGGACAGGCCGATCGCGCCGGGCAGCGGGTGCGGAAGGCCCGCCGGTTCGGGTTCGCTCACCACGGCAGACCCTCCAGGTGGGTGCCGACCCGGTCCCGGTCCCAGGCGCCGTCGGCGACGACGATGCGGTACCGGTACCCGAAGGACTCCCCCGGCGGCAGTTCGAACTCCTCGAAGAACGCCCAGGAGAACGCGACCGTCGGGAAGGGCTCGGAGCGGACGAACCAGTGCGACTCGTGGATGGGCGACGTCCCGTCGAGGTTCTCGGGCGCGTGCGCGAACACCAGGGTCGAGTGGTCGTCGACGTCGTCGTGCTCGGTGGTGAAGGCGAGCCAGGGGCCCTGGGTGCCCATCAGCTTGCCCGCGTCGGCGTCGGTGTCCGGGGCGAAGACCGTGCCGCCGGTGAAGTCGCGCGGGCCGCGCCACTGGAGTCCGGTGTAGCCGGCCATCTCGCGGCCCGCGGTGGTCGGGGAGCCGAAGGCCAGGGGCTCGGAGCGGGTGTTGGTGAGCCGGATCGACCAGTCCAGGGCCCAGGATCCGGCCTCCTCGTCCACCGAGTGGACGGTCAGTCCGCGCACCTCGCGCGCCCACTCCTCGCCGCCGTTCTCGATCCAGGTGAGGTTCTCTGTGAAGGCGAGGCGGTCGTCTTCGACGGTGAAGTCCGCGAAGCCGTCGTGCCGCATCGAGCCGACGCGCTCGGGCAGGTGGAGGTAACCCTGCCCGTGGACGTAGCAGTTGCCGCCCCAGAAGTTCTGCCCGGACAGATGGCTCGCGGTCATCTGCAGGCCCTTGTGCCAACGGTGGTCGTTCGGGCGGTAGCCGGTGACGGTGCGGCCCGAGAGGGTGCGCACGGGGTGGGCGTAGGGCTTGCGGGACTCGAAGGGATCGGGGTCGGGACGGTAGACGTAGCGGAGGATCTCCGTGCCGCCTGCGGTGACGGCGATGTCCTCGCCGTGCGTGTGGGTGACGCGGATGGTCATGCCTGCTCCTTGGGGGCCCAGTCGGGGTACTCGCCGTGCATGGCCTCGTAGAAGGGGTCACCGGGGCCGATCTCCCCCGCGTGCACCGAGCGGCCGGTGAACGCCGCCTTGTACAGGGCGGCGGCGAACTCCAGGGTGGCGCGGGCGTCGTGGCCGCTGCCGGGTGGCCGGGTGCCGGTGTCGTAGGCGTCGAGGAGTGCGCCCAGCTGGGCGGTGTGCGAGCTGGGCACGTCGGTCGCGGGAGTGCGCCAGGCGGTGGCGCGCTCGGAGGCGACGTGCGGGGCCGGGGTGTAGGCCCAGCTGTCGTTGCTGTGGCCGTACAGGTGGGTGAGTTCGACCGTGGCGTCGGCGCAGTCGATGCGGATGCGGCTCACCTCGTCCGGGGAGAGCACGCTGTTGACGACGGTGGCGAGGGCGCCGTTGCGGAAACGCACCAGGGCGGTGGACACGTCCTCGCTCTCGGTGTCGTGGACCAGCCTCGCGGCCATGGCCCGGATCTCCTCCCACTCGCCGAGCAGGTGCAGCAGCAGGTCGTACTGGTGGATGCCGTGGCCCATGGTCGGGCCGCCGCCCTCGCTGGCCCACTTCCCGCGCCACGGCACCGCGTAGTACGCCGCGTCCCGGTGCCAGGTGGTCTGGCAGTGCGCCACCAGCGGGGCTCCCAGCTCGCCGCTGGTGATCAGCTCGCGGGCGTGTACGGCGCCGGAGCCGTAGCGGTGCTGGAACACGACCGACGCGTACCCGCCGGAGGCCTCCTCGGCGGCGGCGATCTCGTCGTACTCGGCGAGCGACAGGGTGAGCGGCTTCTCGCACAGCACCCAGGCGCCGGCCTTCAGCGCGGCCACCGTCTGTTCGCGGTGCAGCGAGGGCGGCGTCCCGATGAGGACCAGGTCGGGGCGTACGGCGTCCAGCATCGCGTCCACCGAGGTGTACCCGGCGACCTGGTCACCGGCCACCTCGCGGAAGGCGTCGAGGCGCTCCTGGTCGACATCGACGGCGGCCACCAGTTCCACCCGGCCGGAGTGGGCCCGGAGCGCGGGCAGGTGACTGCCGCTCACGATGGCTCCGGTGCCGACGACGGCCACGCGGCGGCGGGCGGGAGACCCTGGGGTCACGGACATGCGGTGCTCCTCGGACAACCGGCGGACAGGCGCTTGGAAAGCGCTTGCACTCGGAAGGGACCCTAGGCGCGAGAGAATGTCTGGACAACCCCCCTGCAGCGACCTGCACAAGGTCTGCCCAGGCATCGTCCCAGCTCGGGGCGCAGATACGGGCTGTCGTCCCTGCCATGGAAACGGCATTCCCCCCTCTTCCCGCTGGGGATGACCCCACCGGGGACCGGCTGCCAGCCGGAGTGATCGCGCGGCGCACCGTCCCTAGCGTTCTGACGCACAGCACCCCTCTTCCGGCATGCCCCTGCCATGCCGTCGAGGAGGCGACAACGACAGAAAGGACTCCCCACGTGTTACCCGGCTCCACGGGAACCGCGAGACGTGCCGCCCTGGCCGCGACGGCCGCGGCCTTCGCCTTCACGGCGCTGCCCGCCACCGCCGAGGCCACCCCGAACCCTCTCACCCGCTACCACCGGCAGCACCTGACCTGGAAGAGCTGCGTACTCGGGGCCGACGACGCCACCGGCAAGGAACTGGAGCAGGCCGGTGCCCGCTGCGCCGACGTGACCGTACCGATGGATTACTCCGACCCCGGCGGCCGGACCCTCACCGTCGCGATCTCCCGGATCCGCGCCACCGACACCGAACGCCGCGTAGGCCCCCTGCTCCTCAACGGCGGCGGCCCGGGCGGGCCCTCGCTCGGCGACGCGCCGTGGGTGCGCAAGGCGATGAAGGACGTCGCCGCGCGGTACGACGTGGTGGGCGTCGACCCTCGTTTCATCGGCCGCAGCACACCACTGGACTGCCGCTGGCCGACCGGCTCGGCCTGGCGCGGAGCCGGTGCGGACCGGGCCGGCTTCGACCGCATGGCGGCCTTCTCGAAGAACCTCGCCGACCGCTGCCGCACCCACGCGGGCGACGCCCTCCCCCATGCCACCACCCGCAACACCGCGCGCGACATGGACGTCATCAGAGCGGCCCTCGGTGAGCGGCGGATCTCCTACCTGGGCTACTCCTACGGCAGTTACCTCGGCGAGGTGTACACCTCGATGTTCCCGGGCCGCACCGACCGGATCGTCCTGGACGGTGTGATCGACCCGCAACGCTACAGCGCCCGGCTGTGGCGGGGTGCCGAGCCGTCCAACCGCCACGCCCTGCGCGGGTGGGCCTCCTGGGCCGCCGCTCGCGACGCGTCCTACGGACTGGGCCGTACGCGGGGTGAGGTACTGGCCACGGTGGAACGCGTCCGGGTTGCCGCCGCCAGCACTCCGCTGCGGCTCGGCGACCACCGGCTCGACGGGCACCTGATGCCGATCGTCGTCCTCAACGGCCTGTCGCAGCACAACGACGCCGCCTACGGAGACTTCGCGCAGGGCGTGCGGGACATGCTGCGGGCCTCGCGGGGGCAGCGGGTGACACCGTCCCCGTGGCTCGCCGGGGTGCTCGAGTTCGTGCTCACGGGCACCGACTCCCCCTACGGCAGCGCGCAGACGGCGATCGTGTGCGGCGACAACGCCGCGCCACGTGACCCCGAGGTGTACTGGCGCGACGTCCAGCGCTCCCGCGCCGAGGATCCGCTGTTCGCGCCCGTCACGAACAACCTCAATCCCTGCACGTTCTGGGACCGGCCCCGTGAGCGTCCGACCAGGGTCCGGGACGACGTGCCGGCCCTGCTGGTGAGCGCCACCGGAGACCCGCGCACCTCCCACGAAGGCGCCGAGGCCGTCCGCGCGATGTGGCCCTCCTCTCGCCTGGTCACCCTGAAGGGGGCCGACCAGCACGCGGTGTACGGCGTCTACGGGTCGGCCTGCGCCGACGGTGCGGTCAACGCCTACCTCGCGACGGGGCGCCTGCCGGCGCGGACATCGACTGCGCGGCGCGCTCGGGAGGCTCGGGGGGCTAGGCGGTTACGGCGGTTCGTGGGACGAGGACGAGTCGCCCAGCACCTACAGTGTCTGCCTGTGATCTAAGAGTGACTTCGCGGTCCGCCCTGCCGGAGGGCGGACCGACACGCCCCCTGACAGACCGCACGGGCGAAGGCTCCGCTCCCGACGCCGGCCGGGACGAGCCCGTCGCCCCGCCCACCTCTGCGGAGGCACCATGGCCGCGCCCGCACAGTCGCCCCGCCCACGCCGCTCCGGTGCGTCCGTCCTGCTCGTCCTTCTTCCTCTTGCGGTCCTCGTCCTGGTGGCGGTGTCCGTGGGGTCGTGGCTGCAGTTCACCGAGCGGCAGGCGAAGGACAGGGTGCACACGGTCGGATCCGGAGCCGCCGACCGGGTGGACGTGGAGGTCACGGCCCAGAGCGTCGACGCCGCGGCCAGAGAACTCGTCCTGCGGGCCCGGGTGCGCCCGCGCGGCGCTCTCGGCGAGGAGGAGGGGACCGCTCCGGTGGCCGATCTCCGCCTCCAGACGTCCGTGGCGACCCTCGGCGACCTGGCGTTCGAGGCGCACGAGCGGCTCGCCCCCAAGGACGTGCAGGTCGCACTCACGGGTGGGTCGATCAGCGACTACCCGTTCGACACCTATGACACCGACATCGAGTTCTGGGCGGTGCTGGGTGGCGAGCCGGTGCCGGTGCGGATGCTCTTCTCCAACAACGACACCCTCTTCTCCATCGCCGTGACTCCCCCACCCTCCGGACAGGAGGCCGTCCTGGGGCTGAAGCTGTCCCGGTCGGGCAGCCTCATCGTGTTCGCGGTCTTCATGATGGTCGTGATGTGGGCGCTGGCGACGTCCGTGCTTCTCGGGGCCTGGTTTCTGACGACCCGCAGGCAGGGTCTGGTCTGGCCGGCCCTCGCGTGGATGGCCGCCACGTTGTTCGCTCTCGCGGCGTTCCGCAACACCGCCCCCGGCACACCGCCGATCGGCTGCGTGATGGACTGGTTCGCCTTCTTCTGGGCCGAGACCGTCATCGCCCTGTGCCTGATCGTCGCGGTCACCGCCGGTATCCGCACCACTCTGCGCACAGATACCGACCGCCCCGCCTAGGCCGTGCTCCAGAAGAGGGTTTGGCCTTCGCTCCGCGCCGTGATGTGTGGTGGGGGCGAGGGAAAGCCGGCGGCCGGCCTCCGGCCTTCGACGGTGAGGACTGCAGGGCCCGGCAGTGGCTCTGACCTCGCTCGCCAAGAGAGTTCCGGTGTCGCTGCAGGCGTGCCCTGCCGTGAGTCTCTCCGGCATCCTCGCTGCCGACGGACAGCTCACTCGGAACGGGCTTGGGGAACAGACCCCAGGCCTGCCACCACGCCACCCGAAGCGCGACGGCAACCGGCCCTGATGGTCACCGCCCGCGGGCGGTGACCATCAGGGCCGGCCTGGCCGGGTCAGGACTCGACGATCTTGCGCACGTTCTCCACGGAACCGCACCCGGCCTTCAGCCGGCGCTCACGCTCCTGCAGGAACGCCAGACCGAGTTCCTCGCGCCGCTCCATCGCCACGTTCTCCCGCGCGCCGTTGAGGATGGTGCGCTCCTCCTCGTCGGCGTGGTGGGTGACGGCCTCGACCAGCTCCTCGAGCTTCGAGTCCCACTCCTCGGAGCCGACCTCCTCGACCTCGAGGAGCTCCAGGAGGGCCTCGTTGCCCTCGTCGTGCTCGTGCTCGCCGTGCTCGACCTCTTCGTCATCGATGTTCTTGTACCGCTTGAGCGCCGGGTAGACCTTGGCCTCCTCGGCCTGCGCGTGCGCGATCAGCAGGTCCGCGAACTCCCGCAGGGCACCCGCACGGTCGTCCTCGACGCTCCGCATCCGACGGAAGAGGTCTTCCATGCGCCGGTGATCCTGAAGGATGAGTTCTACGACGTCTTTGGTGTCGGCCATGGAAATGGAACGCCTTTCCTGGGAGAGCTTCGGGTCACTTTCGTCTACCCCATTCCTGGCGATTTGTTCGCCACCGACGTGCTGCCGGTCTACCAGCGGTACCAGCGGCCCTTACGGCCACCGCTGTCCGCGGTGCGCACCACGAAGCCGAGCAGCCACAGGACCAGCACGATCACCGCGATCCACCACAGGGCCTTCAGTGCGAAGCCCGCACCGAACAGGACCAGGGCCAGCAGCAGGACGAGAAGCAGGGGAACCATAGTTATCAACCTCCGCTCCCTCAGGTGCCCTGCACACAGACGAACACACAGTCGAATCTTCATGTTTCTTCACAAGGATCACGGGCACGTGAATCGCTTGTGCCGGGCGGGCCGCCAGGATCGGCTCCCGCCCGAAGTTCCCCTCGTCGCAAGGGAGTTGTTCTCCATTCCACGGGTATGCGGAGCGGCGGCCGGTGCGCCGGCCCACTTCATCCGACCCGAGGGGGGTTTCCATGGGCAGTTCCACGAGGCGCGTCCGGGCGAGATCGAGCTGTGTGGTGGCGACGGCGCTGGCGGTCCTGGCCGTCGGCGCCGGTCCCGGCGGCGCGGCCACTCCCGCACCCGCGGCCACTCACGCAGCCGCGGCCGCGACGGCCATCGCCAAAGCGAGGGCCAAGGCGAAGGTCAAGGCCACTTCGGAACCGCCGGACGCCACACTGGGCTACCGCGCCAACGCGCGTAACGACAGCTTCGTCACCGGGGCCACGGCCGCCCCGCCGTTCACCAAGGCCTGGTCGGTCGACCTGGGCTCGGCGGTCTCCGCGCCGGTGGCGGTCGGCGGGAAGGTCTTCGTGGTGGTCAACGCGGTCGAGGAGGAGGAGAGCGGCGGCCCGCGCATGGAACTCGTCGGCCTCGACGCGGCCACCGGCAAGAGGCTGTGGCCCCAGCGGCTGATCGCCGACAACGACCCCAAGGCCACCCTGGCCTACGGCGGCGGCCTCCTCTACACCCAGACCGGCAGGGGCGTCGTGACCGCATGGGACCCGGCGACGGGCGGGCAGCGGTGGACCCGCAGCATCGGCTCGGGCTCCTGCGAGTACCCGCCGACCTGGTACGACGGCACGCTGTACACCCAGGACGGCCGGGGCACGGCGCTGGCGCTCCGCCCGAGCGACGGAGCCGAGCTGTGGCGGGCTCCGCTCGTCGACTGGGGATGGTCGCCCGTGGTCGTCGACGACCTCGGCGTGTGGTTCGGCTTCGACAACGCCTCGTACCAGCTCCTGGACCGGCACACCGGCCGGGAGCTGCGCCGTTACGACGTACCCGACCTGCTCGCGCTCGGCGGCAACCCGATCGCGCGCGGCGCCGGGGCGCTGTGGCTGCGCAGCGACGACCTCGCCGACGAGCGGACCGTGGCGTACGACCGGAACACCGGTGCCGTCCTGCGGTCCTTCCCCGCCGACGCCACTCCCGCGTTCGGCCCGGGCCGGGTGTACGTGGCCCACCGGGGCGTCGTGAAGGCGATCAGCACGACGACGTACAAGACGGCCTGGAGCTACCGCAGCCCGCGCGGGGCCGCGACCGTCCGGCTGGTCGCGGGCGGGTACGTGTACGTCCAGGACGGCAACGGCAAGCTGGTGGTGCTGAACGAGCGCAGCGGCGCTGCGGTCTGGTCCTACCAGCTCTGGGCCGAGCCGCACCCGATGGAGAACGTACTCGCGGAGGAGGACTGGCGCGGCTGGGTCAACCCCGGCATCGCGACCCATGACGGCCGCGTGTTCGCACCCGGCCAGGACGGCGTCCTGACGGCGTTCGCGCACTGACCCGCCCAGGAGGGGGCGCCGGGTGCCCGCACGGGCGACCCGGCGCTCCGCGCGTGCCGCCGGTCGCGTTCGCGCGTCCAAACTCCCGGTTCTCCCTCAATCCGTCCCCACGACGATCACCTCGTCGGCGGCCGTCCAGCGGCGGCGCTCGGACTTGGGCGGGTTGACCCGCACGCCGTAACCCGGACTCGTCGAGGCGTCGTCGTGGCTCCGGTAGCCGATGGCGCATTCGCCGCGCCCGCGTGCCGCGGCGACGACGGTGGCGAAGGCCGTCTCGCACCCGGGCAGCACGTAGTCGCCGGCCGGCCTCAGGCGGATGCCGGTGCCGTCGGCGGAGAACAGCTCCTCGAAGACCGCCGCGAGCTGCCGGTTCTGGGAGATCTGTGCCATGAGCAGGCCGATGAGCTTGCCGCTGATGATCACGTCGGCTCCGGGGCCGAGGGGTGCCAGCGCCCGGTTTCGGTCGTCCACCAGCTCGGTGACGACGGGGAGTTCACGCCCGGACGCTTCCTCCAGCTGTCGTAGCAACAGCAGGGTGACGAGCGTGCGGTTGTCGGGCTGGTCCGGGGGGTGTCCGGGAGCGGGGTCCTCGCCCACGACGATCACGCTGTCGTAGGAGTGCACGTCCAGACGCCGGAGGGTCTCCGGGCGGGTGACGTCCCCCAGGTGGAGGGTGAGGGTCAGGCCGGTGCCGTCGGGCGCTGCGGACTCGCGCACCTGCCGGACCGTCGCTTCACCGCCGTCCGCCACCACGTCGACGACCGACCCGGACCGGGCACGGCGACGCAGCTGCTCGATCATGAGCGGCGCCCGGCGGTTCCAGCCGAGCAGCAGGACCCGCTCCGGCCGCGCGGACGTCGCGGGCCCGGAGACCATCGCCGCCTTCTCGACCCACTGCCCGCACTCCCCCGGCCATGCCGTGTCGTCGTCGCGGGAGATGACGATGAGCAGATCGTCCGCGGCGACGGTCGTCTGCGGCGGCGGGTTGAGCAGCGGGGTGTCGCCGCGCACCAACCCGACGACGCTGGACGTCGGGTAGGACAGCAGCGCGTCGCCGAACGGGCGGCCCGTCAGGGACTCCTCGCCGACCAGGTAGAACTCGTCGCCGGCGAAGTCGAGGAGCTCCTGGTGGACGAGGGAGAGCCCGGGGCGGCGGGCGGCCTGGACGATCAGCCGGGCCGTGACGGTGTCGCTCTCCAGGACGACTCCGCCCGGGCCGGCGGCGAGGCCGGCGGCCATCCGGTAGCGGTCGTCCCGGACGGCGGCGACGACGGGCGGGCGGTTCTTCACCCCGGCCAGGGCCGCCCGCAGCGCCAGCAGCGTCTTGACGACCTCGGCATCGGCGTCGGGCTCGTCGCGGGGCAGGACCAGCACGACGCCGGCCGTCGCCGGACTGGTCAGAGTGAGCACGGTCGGGTCGGTGGTGGGGCCGCTGCGGCAGATCAGCCGCGTCCGGCCGACGGGTCCCACCTTCGTGGCGAGCGCCTCCTCCATCGCGGTCTTGTCGCGGTCGGCCAGCACCGCCACCGCCGCGCGCCGCTGGTTGGCATTGGCGGCCACCAGCTCGCCGACGACCGTGAACACCTGTTCCGACCAGCCCAGGACCACGACGTGCCCTTGTTCGAGCACGGTCGACCGGCCACGCCGCAACGCGGTGAGCCGCTCCGTGAGCGCCGTCGTGATCAGGCCGACCAGCGTCGAGACGTACAGCAGCGCCACCAGGGCGAGCAGCACCGACATCGTCACGCGCAGCGGCCTGCCGGTCGCCCCGCCCAGTCGCAGCGTCTCCCCGGTGAGGCGCCACACCTGTACGAGCCGGTCCGGCAGGGACCGCGGAGCGTGCGGGTCGGTCCACACCACCAGGGCACTGGCCGGGACCACGACGGTCAGACACAGCAGCGCCATCCAGCCGAACAGGGCCGAGGCACCCCGGGCCAGCGTGCTGTCGAACCAGTAACGGGCCCGGTCGCCCAACGGAGTGCGCCGCTGCGCCACCGTTCCCCCCTCGGTCGTCCCTGGCTCTCGTGCGGCCGGTCGGCGCCGCGTGCGCGGTGCGCCGGGCGGGACGGCCGGAGAGCACGGTTGTGGATACGCAGTCGCAGTGTGGGGGCTCGTTCACGGTGGCGGACGCGGTTCGCCGCGCATTCATTCCTTCGGGTTCGCCGGGCATGTCGTGGCGGCAAATCCACTGTGACGTGAGGGTTTTGCCCCTGATTCGCTCCTTAGGGGCAACGCCCGGGCGAACGGCGGCGGCCCGCCACGGCGGCCGTTACAAAGATCGTCATGACTGATGATCACGCGGTGACGCGCTCTGACGGTGGTTTCTCCCGGCGGGAGTTCGCGGCGGTGGCCGGCACGGCCACGGTGGCGACGGCCCTGGCCGGCGGTACCGCCACGGCCCTGCCCGCGCCGCTCGCCCCGGCCGTTCCCGGCACCGGCCGCGGCGCCGACTCCGACAGATGCCTCGCCGTCGCCCGTGCCCTGCTCGTCCTGGATTCCGACGACCGCCCCCTCGTCCCGCGCTACCGGCGCGTCCTGAAGGACGGACTGCCGGCGCGACGGACCCGCCCCAAGGACGTCCTCGTCATCGGCGCCGGCCCGTCCGGGCTGGTGACCGCCTGGCTGCTGAAGGAGGCAGGCCACCGGGTGACGGTCCTGGAGGCCAACGGCAACCGGGCGGGCGGCCGCATCAAGACCTTCCGCAAGGGCGGCCACGAGGGCGCCGGACAGCCCTTCGCGGATCCCGCCCAGTACGCCGAGGCGGGCGCGATGCGCATCCCCGGCAGCCATCCGCTGGTGATGGACCTCATCGACCGGTTCGATCTGAAGAAGCGGCGCTTCCACTACGTCGACGTCGACGAGGAGGGACGTCCCGCCGCGCGCACCTGGATCCACGTCAACGGCATCCGTGTGCGGCGCGCCGACTACGCCCGTTCCCCCCGGCGCGTGAACCGGTCCTTCGGTGTCCCGAAGGCCCACTGGGACACCCCCGCCGCAGCGATTCTGCGTGCCGCGCTGGACCCCGTGCGCGACGAGTTCAGCTCCGTCGGCCGGGACGGCAAGCGGGTCGACAAACCGCTGCCGGAGCGGCTGCGGGGCTGGGCGCGGGTGGTGAAGCGGTTCGGCGACTGGTCGATGTTCCGCTTCCTCACCGAGCACGCGGGGCTCGACGAGCGGACCGTCGACCTGATCGGCACCCTGGAGAACCTCACCTCGCGCCTCCCGCTGTCCTTCATCCACAGCTTCATCGGCTCCTCCCTCATCAGCCCCGACACGCCCTTCTACGAGCTGGAGAGCGGCACGGCCGTGCTGCCGGACGCCCTGCTCGAACGGGTGCGCAAGGAGGTGCGCTTCGACCGCCGGGTGACGCGCATCCAGTACCACCACCCCGACCGGCCGTCCCCGGACGGCGGGCATGTGCGGAGCAAGGGCCCGCACGTGTGGGTGGACACCGTGTCCGAGGGGCGCGACGGCCCGGTCGTCCGCGAGCAGTTCACCGCCGACGTCGCCGTGGTCACGGTGCCGTTCTCCGGACTGCGCCATGTGCAGATCGACCCGCCCCTGTCCTACCGCAAGCGCCGCGCGGTCTGCGAGCTGCACTACGACAGCGCGACCAAGGTGCTGCTCGAGTTCAGCCGCCGCTGGTGGGAGTTCGACGAGGACGACTGGAAGCGCGAGCTGAACGCCGTCGACCCGGGCCTGTACGACGCCTACCGCACCGGCAAGGCCCCCTCGGACGGCAGCCTGCTCGGCGCGCACCCCTCGGTACCCGGCGGGCACATCACGCAGGCTCAGCGCACCCACTACGCCGCGAACCGCGCGATCGGCCGCGACCAGCCGGAGGCCGCCGGCGTTGTGGGCGGCGGCTCGGTGTCGGACAACGCCAACCGCTTCATGTTCAACCCGTCCCACCCGGTCCCGGGCAGCGCGGGGGGTGTGGTCCTGGCGTCCTACAGCTGGGCCGACGACGCGCTGCGCTGGGACTCCCTGGACGACGAGGCCCGGTATCCGCACGCGCTGTGCGGTCTGCAGCAGGTCTACGGCCGGCGTATCGAGGTCTTCTACACCGGCGCGGGGCGTACCCAGAGCTGGTTGCGCGACCCGTACGCCTACGGGGAGGCGTCGGTGCTGCTGCCCGGGCAGCACACGGAGCTGTTGCCCGTCATCCCCGAGCGTGAGGGGCCGTTGCACTTCGCCGGGGACCACACGTCCGTCAAACCGGCGTGGATCGAGGGAGCCCTGGAGTCGGCCGTGCGGGCCGCCCTGGAGGTCCACACGGATCAGTGACCGTTGATCGAGGGGCCCCGGCGCACATGCGCCGGGGCCCCTCTGCGTCCACCTCGCACCGGGCGGCGCTTCCTGCGACCGCAATGACCAAAACCTCCGTTGCTTCCGGAAGGCAGACAGCCCGCCGGAGCCCGGGCACCATGTGGCCCACGTCACCCTCCCTCACAGAGCCTTTACCTACCCGCATCGACGTACCGACAGGTGGTGGCACTCGTGCGCCTGCGCACTCCCCTCGCCCTGCTCGGGGCCGCCGTGCTCGTGCTCGTCGGACCCCCGCTGCTGACCACCGGCAGCGGCTCCGAGACCGGCACACAGATCCCGGGCCTGCGCTTCATGGTCCCCAACACGCCCGGCGGCGGCTACGACATCACGGCCCGGACGGCCGCGAAGAACGCCGAGGACGCCGGACTGACCCACAACATCGAGGTGTTCAACCTTCCCGGCGCCGGCGGCACGGTGGGCCTCAGCCGGCTGGTGAGCGAACACGGCAACGGCAAGCTCGCCATGTCCATGGGGCTCGGGGTGGTGGGCGCCGTCCGCTCCAACGACGCGCCGAAGACACTCGGGGACACCACGCCGATCGCCCGGCTCACCGAGGAGCAGGACGTGGTGGTCGTGGCGAAGGACTCGCCGTACAAGACGATCGACGACCTGATCGGCGCCTGGAAGGAGAACCCGGGCAAGCTCCCGGTGGGCGGCGGCTCCTCGCCCGGCGGGCCGGACCACCTCGCGCCGATGCTGATGGCGCGGGCCGCCGGGATCCCGCCGAAGCAGGTCAACTACATCCCCTTCGACGGCGGTGGGGAGCTGCTCGCCTCGATCCTCGGCAACAAGGTCGCCTTCGGTGTCTCCGGGGTCGGCGAGTACCAGGACCAGATCAAGGCGGGCGAGCTGCGCCTCCTCGCGGTCACCGGCCCGGAACGCGTCGACGGCCTGGACGCGCCCACGCTGAAGGAGGCGGGCTACGACGTGAACTTCACCAACTGGCGCGGGATCGTCGCCCCGCCCGGCCTGAACGACGGGGAGCGCGACAAGCTCGTGAAACTGGTCGAGGAGCTCCACGACTCCGACGAATGGCGCACGTCCCTGCGGCAGAACGGCTGGGACGACGCCTTCCTCACCGGCGAGAAGTTCGGCGCGTTCCTCGACGCCGAGGACAAGCGCGTGGTTTCGGTGCTGAAGGAGCTGGGACTGTGACGACGCAGACCGACATACCCACCGCGCAGACCGGCGGCGAGCGGCGTTCGTGGCTGCGGGAGCACTCCGAACTCGGCGTGTGCGCCCTGCTGCTGGCGCTCGGCGTCCTGGTCCTGACCGACGCGCTCACCATGGACGTCGACATCGCCCAGCGCGGCCCGGTCGGACCGAAGACCGTGCCGGTCGTGGTCGGCACCGGCCTGCTGGTCATCGCCGCCCTGCTCGCCCTGGACGTGCTGCGCGGCGGACGGGGCCAGGCCGAGGGCGGAGAGGACGTCGACCTGTCCGAGCCCGCCGACTGGCGCACGGTGCTGCTGCTCGCCGGGGTGTTCCTCGGCGCGGCCGTCCTGATCGAGCCGCTCGGCTTCCCCATCGCCGGCGCGCTGCTGTTCTGGGGCGCGGCGTTCGCTCTCGGCAGCCGCCGGATCGACCGCGATCCGCTCATCGCCGCCGGGCTCTCCCTCGTCACCTACACCGTCTTCAACAATCTGCTCGGAGTGCCCCTGCCCGGTGGTCCGCTGATGGGAGTGCTGTGACATGGATGCCTTCAACTCCCTTCTGGACGGCTTCGGTACGGCCCTCACCCCGATCAACCTCCTGTGGGCCGTCATCGGTGTGCTGCTCGGTACGGCGATCGGCGTGCTGCCGGGCATCGGCCCGGCGATGGCGGTCGCCCTGCTGCTGCCGGTGACGTACGGGCTGGACCCGATCGGCGCGTTCATCATGTTCGCCGGCATCTATTACGGCGCGATGTTCGGCGGCTCGACCACCTCCATCCTGCTCAACACGCCCGGTGAGAGCGCGGCGGTGGTGGCGGCCATGGAGGGCAACCCCATGGCGAAGTCCGGGCGCGGCGCCCAGGCCCTGGCGGCGGCCGCCGTCGGGCACTTCGCGGGGGGCCTGATCGGCACGCTGCTGCTGGTGGCGCTCGCGCCGACGGTCGCGAAACTCGCCGTCGACATCGGCGCGCCGGACTACTTCGCCATCATGGTGCTGGCGTTCATCGCGGTGACCTCGGTGCTGGGCTCGTCCCGCATCCGCGGCCTCGCCTCCCTGCTGATCGGCCTCACCCTGGGCCTGGTGGGCCTGGACCAGATGACCGGCCAGCAGCGCCTGACGTTCGGCTCGCTGCAACTGGCCGACGGCATCGACGTGGTGATCGTCGCGGTCGGTCTCTTCGCGATCGGCGAGGCCCTGTGGGTGGCGGCGCACCTGCGGCGCAGGCCGCCCGAGCCGATCCCGGTCGGGCGTCCCTGGCTGGGACGCGGGGATGTGAGCCGGACCTGGAAGTCGTGGCTGCGCGGCCCGTTCATCGGCTTCCCGTTCGGCGCGATCCCGGCGGGCGGCGCGGAGATCCCGACCTTCCTGTCGTACGTGACGGAGAAGCGCCTGTCGAAGCACAAGGACGAGTGGGGCAAGGGCGCCATCGAGGGTGTCGCCGGTCCGGAGTCGGCGGCGTCGGCCTCGGCGGCGGGCACCCTGGTGTCGATGCTGACCCTGGGTCTGCCGACCACGGCGGTCGCGGCCGTGATGCTGGCCGCCTTCCAGCAGTACGGCATCCAGCCGGGCCCGCTCCTCTTCGAGCGCGAGCCCGACCTGGTGTGGGGCCTGATCGCCTCCCTGTTCGTCGGCATGGTGCTGCTGCTCGCGCTCAACCTGCCGCTGGCGCCGGTGTGGGCGAAGCTGCTGCGCATCCCCCGGCCGTACCTGTACGCCGGGATCATGTTCTTCGCGGCGGTCGGTGCGTACGCCGTCGGCGGCGAGGTGATCGACCTGGTGATTCTGCTGATCATCGGGCTGATCGGCTTCGGCATGCGCCGCTACGGGCTGCCCGTGCTGCCCGCCGTGATCGGCGTCATCCTCGGCCCGAACGCCGAGCAGCAGTTGCGGCGGGCCCTGCAGATCAGCGACGGCAGTGTCACGGGGCTGGTCAACACGCCGTTCGCGGTGACCGTGTACGCGGTGATCGTGCTGCTGCTGGTGTGGCCGCTCCTGCGGAAGGCGGTGACGCGCGGCAGCGGCGAGGGCTGAGGTCCGGCCGTCGCGGCGCCCGTTCCCGCGGGCCGTACGGGCGGCGGATCATTCCCCCACCGGTCGCGGCGACCCGTACGCGCGTTCCTGAACCTCGCGCGTGCGGGTCGCCGTTCGTCCAGGGGTTGCGTTCGGCTCGGGCCCGGGCGTCAGGCGGAGAGCAGTCCTCTGCCCAGCCAGTCGGAGGAGTCCCGTACACCGGGCAGGGCGAAGAAATAGCCGCCGCCGGTCGGGGAGATGTAGTCGACGAGGGGTTCGTCGATCAGCCGGGTCTGGGTCGCCTCGAACTGGCGGCGCACGTCCTGCTGGTAGCAGCAGAAAACCAGTCCCATGTCGAGGTCGCCGACGCTGTCGACGCCCCGGTCGTAGTTGTAACCCCGGCGGAGGATACGGGAGTTGTCGGTCTTCGGGGTGCGGGGGTTGGCGAGCCGGATGTGCGCGTCGAGCGGGATCGCCGTGCCGTGCGGGTCCTTGGCGTAGTTCGGGCTGTCGGTCTCCCGGGCGCCGTCCAGCGGGGCGCCGGTGTCCTTGCGCCGGCCGAACATCAGCTCCTGCTCGGACAGCGAGACCCGGTCCCAGAACTCGACGAGCATCCGGATGATCCGGACGACCTGATAGCTGCCGCCGGCCGTCCACGCGGGCTCGCCCTGCCCGTCGCCGACCCACACCAGGTGGTCCATCTCGCGGGCCGACGCGACGTCCGGGTTGGCGATGCCGTCCTTGAAGCCCAGCAGGTTGCGCTGGGCGCCGCTGGGCCGGGGCACGTTCTGGAAGCCGTCGACGCGCCACCGGATCTGCAGTGCGCCCCGCGTGTGCTTGGCGATGTCGCGCAGCGCGTGCAGCACGGTGTCCTGGCGGGCCGCGCAGATCTGCAGGGACAGGTCGCCGTGGCATTCGGCGGGGTTCAGGTTGTCGTTGGGGAAGATCCGCATGGGCGTGAGCCGGTGCGGCTTGGCCGGGGCGAGTCCGTAGCGGTCGTCGAAGAGGGAGGCGCCGACCCCCACGGTGACGGTGAGCGCGTCGGCCGGTACGACGGGGCCGAGGATGCCGTTGTCCGAGGGCGGGGCGCCGACGCCGAGGTCCGCGGGCGTGCCGCCGGAGGTGAGGAAGCGGGCCCGCTCGGTGAGGGTCTTCAGCAGGTCCACCAGTTCGGTACGGCGGTCGGCGATGACGTCGAAGGAGACGAAGGCGGCGGCCGGTGGAGCGGGGGTGAGGATCCCGGCCTGGTGGGTTCCGTGGAAGGCCACCGGGCCGGCACTCGGCTCTCCGGCCGCCCGGGCCGTGCCGCTGCCGCTCTCGGCGAGCGCGAGTCCTCCCCCGGCCAGGACCGCTCCGGCGGCTCCGGCACCGAGGGCCCTCTTCACGAAGGAGCGGCGGCCGGCGTGTGCGGGGCAACCCGTCGGCGGCGTGTCGGCGGACGGCATGGAGGTGTTCCCTTCGGAGTCCTGTGCGGGGTGGTGCCGACGCTCGGCGCTCATGCGGACTTCCTGATCTCGAGCAGGTCCGGCACCGGGGAGAGGTCTTCGAGAAGCTGCCCCGTGGCCCCGTCGATCCGGGCCTTCACCACCGGGTCGAGCCGGTCGACGGGGGTCCAGCGGTTCTCGTGGTGTGCGGAGTCGAGCAGTTGCTGCAGGCGGGCGATGTCCGCGTCGACGGTGGGCAGCAGCCGCGGAGCACGCGCGGTGAGCAACGGCCGGAGCACGGTGAGCAGTTCGCGTGTGCCGGCGAGGTTGGCGTCGGCGGTGGCCAGCCCGGTGCCGCTGCCCTGGTCGGTGTCGCCGGTCAGCTCGAACTGGAGGGTGTTCTCCAGGATCTCGTGGGCGCGCAGGGGCAGGTCGGAGGGGTCGAAGTCCTGGTGCGGGAAGGCCTTTTGCAGCCCGGCGGCATCGTCGGCCAACTGCTGTGCGACCCCCTTGAGCTGCGCAGCGGACCGACCGTGCCACAACCCGTACTCGATCCGGTGGAAGCCGGTGAAGCCCCGGTCGCGCACGCCGCCCGGCAGCCCGTCGGGCCGTCCGTTGATCTTCTGGTCGAAGTCCTCGAAGGTGCCGTAGGCGGCGCCGAGGGAGGCGTAGGTGCGGTGGGCGGTCAGCCAGTCGGTGCGGGCGGTGTCCAGGTGCCCGTCCCGGATGTCGTCGCTGAGCCGCCGGGTCTGGGTGAGAAGCGTCGACAGGCCCCGGTTCACGTACGCCCTGTACGCGTTGAGCGGTGCGGTGAGATCCCGCTGGGTGACGGGGACCACGGCGTGGGCTGCGGCGGTTCCGGCGACACGGACCGCCTTCGAGGTGACGGCCTTGCCGTCGGTCGGCACACAGCGCCAGGCGTAGGTGCCGCCCGCCACGGTGGCGACGAGGTCCCGGGTGGTGCCGGGGGCCAGGCCCTCGATCTCGCCGTAGACCGCGTTCGAGGACGGGTCGATCAGGTACACCTCGGACGTCTGGTTCCCCGTGTTGTGCATCCGGAAGTCCTGCCGCCCCGGCTTCGGCGCGGTGAAGCCCTGACCACAGTCCGTCCCGGAGACGGCGACGGTCTGACCGGCGGCGGGCTTGGAGTCGGCCAGGGCCACGACGAGACCGGCCAGGAGGGTCGGGACGGCGACGACGGCGACGGGGAGGAGCAGGCGGCGACGGGTCGCCGCCGGGCGGCCGGGCCGGCCGGATCGCGGGCTCGCCTGCGGATCGGCGGGCCGGCCGGATCGCGGGCTCGCCTGCGGGGGTGGCGTGGTGGTCCCACGGGCTCCCGGCACTCCGCGCGCTCCCCGGACGAACAGCGGCATCACCACGGCGAGATAGCCGACGTAGCCGACCACTTGGAGCCAGGTCATCGCCGGAGTCAGGTTGAGGACGCCCTGGAGCAGGGTGCTGTACCAGGAACCGGCGTCGACGCTGCCGCTCAGGTCGAAGGCGAACGCCGTCCCGCCGGGCAGCACCCCGCCCTCCTGGAGGTCGCGCAGCCCGTAGCCGAGGACGCCCGCGGCGACGACGACGAGCACCGCGCCGGTGACGGTGAAGAAGCGAGTGAGGTCGATGCGCAGCACCCGGCGGTAGAGCCCCCAGCACAGGACGGCCGCGAGGACGAGGCCGGCACCCGCGCCGGTCAGCGGCCCCGCCGACTCGTCGGCCGCCCGGGCGGTGGTCCACAGGAACAGGGCGGTCTCCAGCCCCTCACGTCCCACGGCGAGGAAGGAGGTGAGGATCAGGACTCCGGCGCCCATGGTCAGCGCCTCGGTGACCTTCTCCCTGATCTCGCCCGCGAGGCTGCGGGCGGACCGCCGCATCCAGAACACCATCGCGGTGACGAAGGCGACGGCGACGATGCTCAGGGCTCCGCCGAAGGCCTCCTGTGCGGTGGTGGAGAGGGAGGCGGCGGTGAAGGTCAGCACCGCGCCGAAGCTCATCGACAGCGCGATCGCGGCGAGCACTCCGGTCCACACCTGCGCCAGCCGCGAACCGGCCCCTGCCCGCACGAGGGTGGCGACCAGCACGGAGACGATGAGTCCGGCTTCCAGCCCCTCCCTCAGCCCGATCAGAAAGCTCGGAAACGAGTCGTCCCACATGTAGCGCGGCCCTCCCGGCCCAACGCCCCGGCGCCCCGCAGGGCGAGTTAGCCAAGGCATGCCTTACCGACGCCGACCATCATGGACTCGGCTCTCTGGGCATCCGGTCATGAATGCCTCATGGCCCGGCAAAAGTACTCAGGGGGCGTCGGCAGACCCCGCCGGAACGGCAGTCAGCCCGCGGGTTCGCCGAAGACTCGGCGGTGCGCTCACCCAGTTTGCACGTCCGCCTCCGGGTGATCGTCGCTGATCGTTCTCGGCCGCCGGACCTCACTCCCTCATCGCCACCCCTTGACGCGTCAATGACAACAATGGCTTGATGCTGGGAGCGCTCCCACCTCATCCAGGGAAGGGACCACCATGCACGGAACCCCCCACTCGTCCCCGCACTTACGGGTCATGTCCGTCCTCGGCCTCCTGGCCGCCCTGCTCCTCCCCCTCGGCATGACGTTCGCACCGCGCGCGTCGGCCGCGCCCGCGGCGGACGCCGTCCGCGTGATGCCGCTCGGCGACTCGATCACCGGCTCTCCGGGTTGCTGGCGGGCCCTGCTGTGGAACCGCCTGGTCAACAGCGGGTACAAGGACATCGACTTCGTCGGCACCCTCCCCCCGCAGGGCTGCGGGCAGGCGCACGACGGGGACAACGAGGGTCACGGCGGCGAGCTGGTCACCAACGTGGCGGACCAGAACCTGCTGCCCGGCCGGTTGTCCTCCACACGTCCGGACATCGTTGTCATGCACTTCGGCACGAACGACGTCTGGAGCAGCATCGCCCCCGATCGCATCCTCGCCGCCTACACCAAGCTCGTGGGGCAGATGAGGGCCTCGAATCCCGACATGCGGATCCTGGTGGCGCAGCTGATCCCGATGAACCCGAGCACCTGCGCGGCCTGTGCCCAGCGCGTCGTCGACTTCAACGCGCGGGTTCCCGGCTGGGCCCGGGCGACCGGCACCGAGCGCTCCCCCGTCAGCGTCGTCGACCAGTGGACCGGCTTCAGCACGGCCACCGACACCTACGACGGCGTGCACCCCAACGCCTCCGGGGACGCCAAGATCGCGGCCCGCTGGTTCCCGGCCCTGGCGGCGGCCCTCGACGCCGGAGTGCCGCAGGACCCGGACGACCCGGGTGGCCCGGGCGGGGACCCCACCGCGTGCACCGCGCGCTTCCGGGCCGTCTCTGTCTGGCAGGGCGGCTACCAGGGCGAGGTGACGGTGACGAACACGTCGGGCTCCGCCGTTCAGGGCTGGACCGCGACTGTCGTACCGGCGGGCGGGGCGCGCCTGACCCAGCTCTGGAACGGCTCCCTCACCACGGCCGCCGACGGCACGGCCACCGTCACCGACGCGGCGTGGAACGGCGCCCTCGCGCCCGGCGCGAGCGCCACGTTCGGCTTCGTCGCCACCGCCCCGGCAACGGCCGGCACCCCGGCGGCGACCGTCACCTGCGCCGGGAAGGCACCCGCCGGGTGACGGCCACGCCGGGCCGGAGAACGCCCAGGCACGGGCGCACCCCTCCGAACCGGGCGCGCCCGAACCCGGCACATCCGGACCAGGCCCACCCGGACCCGGCGCATCCGAACCCGGCCCACCCAGGCCCGGCGCACCCGAACCCGGCCCACCCAGGCCCGGCGCACCCGGACCCGGCCCACCCGAACCCGGCACACCCGGACCCGGCCCACCCGAACCCGGCACACCCCCACCGAGTACCGACGGCAGGACCCCGTCCGGCACGACAGCGCAACCGACAGCGAGTGCCACTCGACCCCCACTTCTGGAGCCGTCATGAGACTCCGCCCCACCTCTCCACGCCCGGCCACCGTGGCCGCCGCCCTGCTCGCCCTCTTCCTGTCCTTCCTCGCCCTCACCCCGCCGGCCCAGGCCGCGCCCACCGGCTTCCGCGTGCAGAACGGCCGGCTGCTGGAGGCCGGTGGGAACGACTTCGTGATGCGGGGCGTCAACCACGCCCACACCTGGTACCCGGACCGCGTCAGCTCCCTCGCCCACATCAAGGCCAAGGGCGCCAACACCGTGCGTGTGGTCCTCTCCAGCGGCGACCGCTGGACCCGCAACGACGCCGCCGACGTGGCGAACGTGATCTCCCAGTGCAAGCAGAACCGGCTGATCTGCGTCCTGGAGGTGCACGACACCACGGGCTACGGCGAGCAGAGCGGAGCCGTCTCGCTCTCCCGGGCCGCCGACTACTGGATCGACATGAAGAGCGTTCTGGCCGGCCAGGAGGACTACGTCATCGTCAACATCGGCAACGAGCCGCACGGCAACATCGGCTACGCGGCGTGGACGGCCGACACCAAGGCCGCGATCGTCAAGCTCCGGGCCGCCGGGTTCAACCACACGATCATGGTCGACGCGCCCAACTGGGGCCAGGACTGGGCGTTCACGATGCGCGACAACGCCGCCTCGGTCTTCGCCGCCGACCCCGACGCCAACACGGTCTTCTCGGTCCACATGTACGGCGTCTTCGACACCGCCGCCGAGATCACCGATTACCTGAACCGGTTCGTCACCGCCCGACTGCCCATCGTCGTCGGCGAGTTCGGCCACGACCACTCGGACGGCAACCCCGACGAGGACACCATCCTGGCGGTGGCCCAGCAGCTCCGGCTCGGCTACCTCGGCTGGTCGTGGAGCGGCAACGGCGGCGGCGTCGAGTACCTGGACCTGGTGACGAACTTCGACCCGGACCGGCTCACCTCCTGGGGACAGCGCCTCTTCAACGGCGCGAACGGCATCGCCGCCACGGCCAAGGAGGCCGCGATCTACGGCTCCGGCGGAGGCGACACCACTCCCCCGACGGCCCCCGGCACCCCCACCGCCTCCGGTGTGACGTCCTCGTCCGCCACCCTGACCTGGGCAGCCGCCTCCGACGCGAAGGGCGTCACCGGCTACGACGTCGTGCGGATCAGCGGCGGCTCCGAGTCCGCCGTCACCAGCACCACGAAGACCACCGCCACCCTCACCGGACTGTCCCCCGCGACCTCCCACACCTTCGCCGTCTACGCCCGCGACGCCGCCGGCAACCGCTCGCCCCGCTCGGGCACGGTGACGGTCACGACCCCGTCCGGCGGCTCACCGTCGGCCTGCGGCGTCGGCTACCGGGTGACGGGCAGCTGGTCCGGCGGCTTCCAGGGCGAGATCGTGCTGCGCAACACCGGCACGTCGGCGATCAACGGCTGGACGCTGCGCTGGACCTTCCCGGACAGCCAGCGCATCACCAACCTCTGGGGCGGTACGGCGACCCAGACCGGCTCCGCGGTGAGCGTGGCGGCCGCCCCGTACACCGCGACGATCCCCGCGTCGGGATCGGTCACCCTCGGCTTCACCGCCTCCCGGTCGACGGCCAACCCCAGCCCGACGGCCTTCACCCTGAACGGCGCCGACTGCTCCGTTAGCTGACCGTCCCCGTACGGCGGTGCCGCCACGGCTCCGGGCACTGCGGCACCGCCCTCGATGTGATCCGCACTACAGCCGCACGGAAAGCGGTTTACGTCGTTCCGCAGTGGTCAGGCGGCGGGGATGTCGCACCGGCACCCCGTCGCCGTATCTCCGGCACGACGCGAATACGACCGTCCGGGTTCCCCGCACGCCGCGCGGGGGGCGTGATGAGCGAGGACACCCTGCGCATCCGCGCGGTCCCGAGCGCAGCGGCGGAACGGAAGACGCCCCCCGTACCGGAGCCGGCCGGCCGCCGGGACGCGTTCTTCGACAACGCGAAGTACCTGGCGATCGTGCTGGTGGCGATCGGGCACTCCTGGGAGCCGCTGCGGGACGGCAGCCGGGCGGCCTCCGCGCTCTACATGGTCGTGTACGCCTTCCACATGCCGGCGTTCATCGTGATCTCCGGCTACTTCTCGCGCTCCTTCGACGCGAGCCCGGGGCGGATCAGGCGCCTGATCACCGGGCTCGCTGTGCCGTACATCGTCTTCGAGACGGCGTACACCCTGTTCACCCGGTGGACCGACCAGGAACCGGACCGGCCGGTGACCCTGCTGGACCCCCTCTACCTGACCTGGTTCCTGATCGCCCTGTTCATCTGGCGGCTGACCACACCGATCTGGCAGCGCGTGCGGTGGCCGCTGCCGGTGGCCCTGGTCATCGCGACGCTGGCGACGCTCTCGCCGTCCATCGGCAACGACCTCGACCTGCAGCGCACGCTGCAGTTCCTGCCGTACTTCGTCCTCGGTCTGCTGCTGCGGCCCGAGCACTTCCGGCTGGTGCGGCGCCGTGCGGCGCGGATCCTCGCCGTGCCGGTCTTCGCCGGTGCGCTCGTCGTGGCTTACTGGGCGGTGCCGCGGATGAGCGGGGCCTGGTTCTACCACCGTGACAGCGCCGAGGAACTGGCCGCGCCCTCCTGGTACGGGCCCGTGATGACGCTGGTGACGTTCGGCTGCTCACTGGTCCTGGTCGCCTGCTTCCTGGCCTGGGTGCCCGGCCGCCGCATGTGGTTCACGGTGCTGGGCGCGGGCACGCTCTACGGCTACCTGCTGCACGGCTTCGTCGCGCAGGGATCCAAGTTCTGGGGCTGGTACGAGCCGGCGTGGGTGCACCGGCCCCCGGGCGAGATCCTCGTGACGGTCGTCGCCGCGCTGCTCGTGACCGTGCTGTGCACCCCACCGGTGCGGCGGGTGTTCCGCTGGGTGATGCAGCCCGACATGGCCTGGGCGTTCCGCCGGGACGCACGCCATCAGGCGCGGGAGCGGAACGCCGTACGGGTGTGAGAGGGCCGGGAGGGCGGACCGCCGATTCGCCCCACGGCCGGGCGGGGCGTGTGCGGAGCGTCCCGCTGCCGGGCCGCGGGGCGTGTGCGGCGCCTCCCGACTCGCTCGTTACCCTCTCTTGACGATCCAGGTGTGACCGATCACAATTCTCGACATGAATGTGACCGGTCACACAAGGCGTCCGGCGAGCATCCGGGATGTCGCCACGGCCGCCGGTGTCTCTTACCAGACGGTCTCGCGGGTGATCAACGGTCATCCCAGCGTCCGGCCGTCCACCCGGGAGCGGGTGCAGGCGGCCATCGAGGAGCTGGGCTTCCGGCGCAACGCCACCGCCCTCGCCCTGGCCAGCGGGCGCACCCGCACCGTGACCGTGCTCACCGCGAACACCACCCACTACGGCTACGCCTCGATCCTGCAGGGCATCGAGGAGGCCGCCCGCGCCGCGTCCTACGCGGTCGGCATCGGCGTGCTGGAATCCGCCGAGGACGCGGCCGTCGCCGCCGAAGTGCAGCGCGCGACGGACACGGGCGGCGGGATCGTCGTGATCGCCTACGACCCGGCCGGGGTGCGGGCGCTGGGAACCGTGCCCGCCGGGGTGCCGGTCGTGGGCGTGGTCGAGACCCCGGCGAGCCCGCCCGGCGGCGAGAGCCCCTGGGTGTGGACCGACGACCGCGAGGCCGCCTACCAGGCGACCCGCCATCTGCTTGCCCTCGGCCACGCGACCGTGCACTACGTCGCCATCCCCTCCAGCACCCGCCGCACCAGCGCGCGCACCAGCGGCTGGCGGCAGGCGCTGAAGGAGGCGGGGGCCCCGGAACCCCGTCCGGCGCAGGGGGGCTGGGGACCGGCGGGCGGTCACGCGGCGGCGCTGAAGCTGGCACGGGACCCGTCCGTCACCGCGATCCTGTGCGGCAACGACGACCTCGCGCTCGGCGTGCTGCGCGCCCTGCACGAGACGGGCCGCTCGGTGCCCGGCGAGGTCAGCGTGGCCGGGTTCGACGACGCCCCGCACTGCGCCTTCCTCACCCCGTCGCTGACCACCGTGCGCCTGGACTTCACCGGCCTCGGCAGGGCCGCTTTCGCCCTGCTGCACGGCGCCCTGGAGGAATCCGCCCCGGTCGCCCCGCATCCCGTGTCCGAACCGGAACTGGTGGTGCGGGAGAGCTCGGGCCCACCGCCCGCCCGTGCCTGAACAGCCCCTGTGGGCACCGCAGTCGCGCATCCGGCCTGCTGAGCCGAACCCGCCTGTGGCGAAAGATCGTGTCCGGACATCACCAGTGGAGCCGTCAAGTGACCGGAGGTCCAGCAGCGTGATCACCCCCACCCGCACGAGATCCCGTACCGGAACCGCCCTGTTCGCAGCACTACTTGGAGCAGCCGCCATGGCAGCGACCCTTCCCGCGACCGGGCCGGCGGCAGCCGCCGGCCCGCAGCGCCTGACCGTCGACCTGGACTCGTCCGAGGGCCCGGTGATGCTCGGCGCCAACGGCTCCCTCTACGGGCTCAGCGACGACGGGGTGCCCAGTGACGCCGTGATGGAGCCCCTGAAGATCACCAGCGTCTCGCAGAAGCCGGAGGGCGGCGCCCAGCATCCCAACGGCGACGCGCTGACGGTCTCCAGGTCGTTCTTCCGCACCGGCGGCGGCGAGATCAACGTGATGATGCAGGACATCTACGCGAAGTGGCCGTACGAGGACCTCGGCATCGACGACTACCTGCCCAAGGTCGACAAGATCGTCAAGGAGATATCGGCCGACCCGAACAGCGACCGCTTCGTCTACATCCCGTTCAACGAGCCCGACCAGATCTGGTACAAGCTCGACGTCCAGGACCAGGCGCAGTACGAGAAGAACCGCGACCGGTTCTTCAAGGACTGGAAGACGGTGTACCAGCGGATCCGCGCGATCGACCCGGACGCGCGGATCGCCGGACCCAACGAGGCCGGGTACCACACCCGCCTGCTGAAGGACTTCCTCGCGTTCACCAAGCGGGAGAACGTGCTGCCCCAGGTGATGACCTGGCACGAGCTCGGCTCCGGTTCGCTGCGTGACTTCCAGGCGCACCACGACGACTACCGCGCGCTGGAGCGCGCGGCGGGCATCGCACCGCTGAAGATCAACATCGACGAGTACGCCAACCGCCGCGACCTGTCCGTGCCAGGGCAGCTCGTGCAGTGGGTGTCGATGTTCGAGCGCAACAAGGTGTACGCCAACATGGCGTACTGGGACGCCGCCGGCAATCTCAGCGGCCAGATGGTGCGCACCAACATTCCCAACGGCGGCTGGTGGCTGTTCCGCTGGTACGCGGGACTGACCGGGAACACCGTGAAGGTGACGCCGCCCCGGCCGAACACCGTCGACACCCTCCAGGGCCTCGCTTCCCTGGACACCTCCCGCCGCCAGGCCCAGGTGCTGCTCGGGGGCGCGGACGGTGACGCGGACGTGGTCGTGAAGAACGTCCCGCGGTCCGCGTTCGGCCGTACGGTCACCGCGACCGTCGCCGAGGCGGCCTGGTCGGGATACGAGGGGCAGCACGCGGCGCCGCGGGTCCTCGCGCGCACGAAGGTGAGGATCGCGGACGACGGTTCGGCGACCGTCCCGCTGCGTGGCCTGCACAAGATGTCGGCGTACCGGATCGTCCTCACGCCCGGCGGCTCGGGCACCCCGTCCGCCGCTTCCGTCCCGTGGTCGGCGTCGTACGAGGCCGAGGACGCGGCCATCACCGACGGCAAGGTCTACACCCAGGGCACGGTGAGCAACGCCAACGGCTACGCGGCCTCCGGCACCAAGGACGTAGGCTCCCTCAACCAGCCCGGCAGCCAGGTCGCCTTCACGGTGGACGTGCCGAAGGACGGCACCTACGACCTGTCGATCCTCTACGGCAACCAGTCCGGCGGCCCCGCCACGCAGAAGCTGATCGTCGACGGCGCCGACCCGGTGACGGTCACCTACGCCTCCACCGAGAACTGGACCTACCGCGCCAAGAAGGACGTCGGCGTTCAACTGAAGGCCGGGACACACCGGCTGGTGCTGGCCAGGGGCGACGGCGAGGTCACCCTCGACCGGATCGACCTGACGGCAAGCACGGGCGCGGCCTTCGCGTCGTACGAGGCCACCCTGGCGGACATCAGCGGCAAGCCGTCCTACGACTACACCTCCTCGGCCGGTGTGGGCACGGGCTCCCTGGTGCTGCGCCCGGGTGACAAGGCCGTCTTCGACGTCTACGCCCCGCGCGACGGCTACTACACGGTCACGCCCCGGACCTCGGCCGCGGTGAAACTCGCGCTGCACGGCGAGAGGGTCACGGCGACGCCCGGCCGCCCGCTGCGGCTGTACCTCGTCGCGGGCAACAACCGGGTCGCGATGACGTCGGGCCACGCCGCCGTGCGCTCCCTCGACGTCTCGGGCGACGGCTCGGCCGCGGGCACCCTCTCCTACGAGGGCGCCTCGGCCACGCTCACGGGTGGCGCGAAGCTCGTCGACTCCCCGCACGCCTCCGCCGGCTCGTACATCGGCGGGCTGGGCAACAGCCCCTCCAGCACCGCCGAGTTCACGGTGGACGCCCCGAGGTCCGGCCGGTACGTGCTGGTCGTCCACTACGCCCACAACGACCGCCGGGACAACGGCCACGCCTACAACACGGACATCATGTCCCGTACGGCGGACATCACGGTCGGGAGCGCCGCACCGCGGAAGGTCACCTTCAAGAACACCTGGAGCGAGGACGACTACTGGACGGTCGGCGTCCCGGTCGATCTGGCGAAGGGCGCGAACACGGTGACGTTCGGCAACGCCACCGCCTGGGCACCGAACATCGACCGGATCGAGCTGGGCCGCGTCGTGGGCTGAACCGTGCGGTGACGGACTGACTCTCGTGCCGCAGTCCGCCGTGGGAGCGGGCTGCGGCACCGTCGCGTCCGGAGGTGATCTCTTTTCAGCCAATCCCGGCGCGCGGGGACCCGCAAGGCGGACTCCCTCCGTCCGCACCCCCTATGCTTCTACAAGCCTGTAGAAGACAGCACACGCACATGAAGGAGTGGACGCCACCATGGTGTTCAAACGACTGCTCGGCGCGCTCGGTGTCGGCGGCCCCACGGTCGACACGGTTCTCGACCCCGCTCCCGTCCGGCCCGGCGGCACCCTCACCGGTCAGGTCCACCTCGCGGGCGGCAAGACCGACTTCGAGATCGAGCACATCACCCTGGAGCTGGTGGCCCGGGTCGAGGCGGAGCACCAGGGCGGTGAGAGCGAGGGCGTCGTGGCCTTCGACCGGTTCACCGTCGGCGGCGGCTTCCGGCTCGCGGAGGGCGAGCAGCGCAGCGTGCCGTTCAGCGTGGCCCTGCCGTGGGAGACGCCGGTCACCGAACTGCACGGGCAGAACCTGGGCGTGGTCCTCGGGGTGCGCACCGAGCTGTCGGTGGCGGGCGCGAAGGACAAGGGCGACCTGGACCAGCTGACCGTCTCGCCGCTGCCCGCGCAGGAGGCCGTGCTGGAAGCCCTCGGCGGGCTCGGGTTCGGCTTCAGGTCGGCCGATCTCGAGTACGGGCGCATCGGCGGTTCGGGCCAGCGGCTGCCCTTCTACCAGGAGATCGAGCTCGTCCCCGCTCCCCAGTACGCGCAGCAGATCAACGAGATCGAGCTGACGTTCCTGGCGAACCCGGGCGGCATGGAGGTGGTGCTGGAGGCGGACAAGCGGGGCGGCTTCCTGTCCCCCGGCCACGACGCCCTCACCCGGTTCACGGTCTCCCACGACGGAGTCGGGCAGCAGGACTGGCCCTCGATCGTCGACGGCTGGATGCGGCAACTGGCCGAGCACCGGGCGTCGTACGGCGGCCCCGCCGGCTACGGCTCGCCCATGGACCACGGCACGTCCGCCGGCTATGGCTCGCCCCTGGGCCACGGCTCCCCCTCCCCCTTCGGCCCGGGCGACCACGGGCACAAGGGGGAGCATCATGACGGCCGCCGCTCGGGCCCCGGCATGGGCACGGCCGTCGCCGCGGGTGCGGCCGGACTCGCGGCCGGAGTCGTCGGCGGCATGGTCGCGGGCGAAGTCGTCGACGAGGTCGGGGACTTCTTCGAGGGCGACGAGGAGGAAGAGGAGGGCTGAGGCCGCGCCTCGGCGGCTTCCCAGGTGGGACTTCCCGTTGTCTGCCGGGTGCGGCGCCGTTGTGGCTTGTCGCGCAGTTCCCCGCGCCCCTGAGGGCGCGCCCCGCCGGCAGTGCTGCGGGCGGGCCGAGCCCACCGCTCGGACACGCTGGTCAGAGCGGTGTCGCCGCGTGCAGGATGAGGACCATCGTCACCGCCGAGTTCGCCGACGACATCGCCGAGGCGGCCGTGCCCGCGGCCGCTCCCCACGCCGCCAGTCCCACCGCTGTGAACGCCGGCGGCCAGTGACGCACGGCGGGGGCGGGGCCGAGCAGCGCCGCCACCCGGCGCGGTACCGGTCCGGGGGCGGCGAGTCCGGCGAGGGTGGGATGCGGGGTGCCCCGTGAGACGAGCGCGGCCGTGCCGATCGCCCGCGCCACCGTGCGGCGGCTGCCGATCGCCCGGGCCGCCTCCTCGTCCGCCCACCGCTCCGCCGTGTACGCCACGGCGGTGCGCAGCGGCCGCAGGAACGGGTTGGCGCGGGCCGCCAGTTGCACGGCGAGCAGGAAGCGGTCGTGGCGGGCGGCGAGGTGCGCCCGCTCGTGGGCGAACAGAGCCCGCCGCTCGCCCGGCCGCAGCCGGTCCAGCAGAGCCGTGGTCACCACGACACGGCCACGCCCCCGGCGCGGACCCCGGCCGTCGGCGCCGGCACGCGGCTCAGCACCCCCACGGCGGCCTCCGGGCGGCAGCGCGTACGCGTAGGGCTCGGCGTCGGGCAGTACCGCCACCTCCGTCCCCCGCAGCCCGGCCAGAGCCAGATGCGCCCGGCGGCGTACCCGCCCGTGCCGCCGCACGGTCCGGGCACAGGCGACGAGCACGGCGCACAGCGCGGGAATCGCGGCCTTGCCGACGACCTCGTCGTGGGGCACCGCCGCCCGCACCTCGGGGTCCGACCAGCCGTCCGGCAGCGGGTTGCCGGGCAGTTGGGCGGTGCCGACCACCATCACCAGCGCCAGGCACACCGTGCTGCACAGCGCCAGCACCACGGCCAGCGCCGTCAGCAGCCGGGTCGCGGTGCGCGGATGCAGATGTTGTTCGGCCAGGCGCGCCACCGGCCAGGCCGTGAGCGGCAGGACGAGTGGCAGAAAGACGAAAACCCCCATCAGGCTTCAGTCGTCCCCTTCGCCCTGGGCCTGGTCCAGCAGGTCACGCAGCAGCCGCTCCTCGTCCGGGCCGAGTCCGGTGACGAAGCTGGCCAGCACGGCCCCCCGGTCGCTCTCGGCGTCCAGCACCTTGCGCATCTTGCGGGCGGCCAGACCCGCCTGGTCCGAGGCCGGTGTCCAGGCGAAGGACCGGCCGACCCGCTCCCGGGTGACCGCGCCCTTGCCCAGCAGCCGCGTCAGGATCGTGATCACCGTCGTGTACGCGAGGTCACCGCCGAGGCGTTCCTGCACCCAGCCGGCCGTGGCCGGGCCGTCCGCCTCCCGCAGCGCCGACAGCACCAGCGCCTCCAGCTCGCCCTGTCCCCGTCGGGGACGCTGCCCGGGATCCGTCACCGCCCTGCCTCCCTCACGCCGCCCTGCGTTGCCCTTGCGGCCATCGTATAGATCCGCCGACCCGATCCCACCCACTTCTACAGTGCTGTAGATTTCAGAGTGGCATCACACCGCACACGTCAAGCGCTCAAGAAGGAGTACCCCGTGGGAGTTTCCCTGTCCAAGGGCGGCAACGTCTCGCTCAGCAAGGAGGCGCCGGGTCTCACCGCAGTCCTGGTCGGACTGGGCTGGGACGTGCGCACGACGACGGGCGTCGACTACGACCTCGACGCCTCCGCCCTGCTCCTGGACGCCTCCGGCAAGGTCCCCTCGGACCAGCACTTCGTGTTCTACAACAACCTCAAGAGCCCCGACGGTTCGGTCGAGCACACCGGCGACAACCTGACCGGTGAGGGCGAGGGCGACGACGAGTCCGTCAAGGTGAACCTCGCCGCCGTGCCCGCCGACATCGACAAGATCGTGTTCCCGGTGTCGATCCACGACGCCGGGAACCGCGGCCAGAGCTTCGGACAGGTCAGCAACGCCTTCATCCGGGTCGTCAACCAGGCGGGCGGCCAGGAGATCGCCCGCTACGACCTGTCCGAGGACGCCTCCACGGAGACCGCGATGGTCTTCGGCGAGCTCTACCGGCACGGCAGCGAGTGGAAGTTCCGCGCGGTCGGCCAGGGCTACGCCTCGGGCCTGGCCGGTATCGCCTCCGACTTCGGCGTCAACGTCTGACACGGACCGACCGAGCCGCCGGGCCCGACCGCGTGTGGCCGGGCCCGGCGGCCGCATCACCAACCGACCGGGAGACCCTGTGGCCGACCTGTCCCGCCTCCGCCCGGACGACCGCGCGGACTTCGAAGCCGTACTGCACCACGCGCTGGGCACCGCGGACATCCGTGACGCCCTGGGCGCCGACCCGACCGGCCGGGCGGCAGCGCACCTGCGCGCCCACGCGCTCGCCCACGCCGACGCCATCGCGGCGGCGGCCGAGCAGCCCTACCGCTCCTACCTCGCCGTGCGCCGGGCAGCCCGGCACGAGGCCCGACACCCGCTCGGCGGGGGCGAGCTGCTGCCGGCCCTCGCGGTGCTCACCCCGCTCGTGGCCGGCACCTCCGCCGCGGCGCTGCTGCTGATCGGCGGCCTGCTCCACATCGCCGACGCCCTCGGCCCCCTGCCCGGATCGCTCGTGGCGGCCGGCTGGACCCTGGCGCTCGTGGCAGCCCTGACCGGCCTCGCCGCCCTGACCGCACTGCTGCACACGGCCCTGCGCCGGCGCGGTGCGCCCCCGGCCGCCGACCAGGTGGAGCACGCCCGGCTGGTCTGGCGGCAGGAGCTGCTCGACCGCGGGATACTGCCCCACCTGCACCGGCACCTGGTGCCGTATCCCGAGACGGCGGTCACGCCGTGCTCCCCGCCCGATACGCTCACGCCGTGCCCGGCCCGGGCGAGAGAGGACAGGACACCATGTTCGGACTGAGCGAGCTCGCGATCATTCTCATCGTCGTCATAGCCGTCATCGGGATGAAGAAGCTCCCCGAGCTGACCCGCTCGGCCGGGAAGGCGGCCCGCATCCTCAAGGCCGAGGCACGCGCGGCGAAGGACGAGGAGGCCGGGACGGCCCCCGCGCCGCGGGTGGTCCAGGGCGAGATCGTCCCGCCGGGCACCGGCACGACCCCGCCCGGCACCCGGGCGGCGGGCGCCCCGGACCACCCCTGATCCTTGCGCTGACTACAGCGTGCGCTCCAGGCGGTCCGCCACGAGCCTGACGAAGCGCGCCGGGTCCTTGGGCTGACCGCCCTCGGCGAGCACCGCCAGGGTGTGCAGCAGCTCGGCGGACTCGGCGAGCTCCGCACGGTCCTCGCTCGCCTGATACGCCTGGTGCAGGCCCTTCACCAGCGCGTGGCCGGGGTTGAGCTCCAGGATCCGCTTGGTGCGCGGCACCTCCTGGCCCATCGCCCGGTACATGTTCTCCAGGGCCGGGGTCAGGTCGTGCGCGTCGGAGACGATGCAGGCCGGAGAGACCGTGAGCCGGGTGGAGAGGCGGACCTCCTTGATGTCCTCGTCGAGCCGCTCCCGCATCCAGCCGAGCAGCCCGGCGTACTCCTCGGCCTGCTTCTCCCGCTCCTCGCCGGCCTTCTCCTCGTCCTCGGCGTCGAGGTCGATCTCGCCCTTGGCGACGGACCGCAGCTTCTTGCCCTCGTACTCGCCGACGGCGTCGACCCAGACCTCGTCGACGGCGTCGGTGAGCAGCAGGACCTCGATGCCCTTGTCCCGGAACGCCTCCATGTGCGGGGAGTTCTCGATGCTCTGCCGGGACTCTCCGGTGATGAACCAGATGGCGTCCTGGCCGTCCTTCATGCGCTCCACGTACTGCGCGAGCGTGGTCGGCTCGTCGTCGGAGTGCGTGGTCGCGAACGAGGAGACGGCGAGGATGGCGTCGCGGTTCTCGGAGTCGGTGACCAGGCCCTCCTTCAGGGCGGTGCCGAACTCCCGCCAGAACGTCGCGTAGCGCTCGGCGTCCTTGGTCTTGATCTCCTTGACCGTGGACAGCACCTTCTTGGTCAGCCGGCGCTGCATCATCCGGATGTGCCGGTCCTGCTGGAGGATCTCGCGGGAGACGTTGAGCGAGAGGTCCTGCGCGTCGACGACGCCCTTGACGAAGCGGAGGTAGGGCGGCAGCAGCGCCTCGCAGTCGTCCATGATGAAGACGCGCTTCACGTAGAGCTGGACGCCTCGCTTGAAGTCCCGCGTGAACAGGTCGTGCGGGGCGTGCGAGGGGACGAAGAGCAGGGCCTGGTACTCGAAGGTGCCCTCGGCCTGGAGCCGGATCGTCTCCAGCGGCTCGCGCCAGTCGTGGCTGATGTGCTTGTACAGCTCGTGGTACTCGTCGTCGGAGACCTCGTCGCGCGAGCGCGCCCACAGGGCCTTCATGGAGTTGAGCGTCTCGGGCTCGGGCGCGTCCTCCCCGTCCTTCGCCTCCGGGACCATCCGGATCGGCCAGGTGATGAAGTCCGAGTAGCGCTTGACGATCTCCCGGATCGTCCACGCGGAGGTGTAGTCGTGCAGCTGGTTCTCGGGGTCGGCGGGCTTGAGGTGGAGCGTCACGGACGTGCCCTGCGGCGCGTCGTCGACCCTCTCCAGGGTGTACGTGGCCTCGCCGCGCGACGTCCAGCGGGTCCCCTGGCTCTCGCCGGCGCGGCGGGTCACCAGCGTGACCTCGTCGGCCGCCATGAAGCCGGAGTAGAAGCCGACACCGAACTGGCCGATGAGCCCCTCGGCCCCGCCCGCGTCCTTGGCCTCCTTCAGCTCCTTGAGGAACGTGGCCGTCCCCGAGTTGGCGATGGTGCCGATGAGCTGCCCGACCTCGTCGTACGACATGCCGATGCCGTTGTCCCGCACCGTGAGGGTGCGGGCCTCCTTGTCGACGTCGAGCTCGATGTGCAGGTCCGACACATCGGCGTCGAGGGAGTCGTCCCGCAGCTTCTCCAGACGCAGCTTGTCGAGCGCGTCGGAGGCGTTGGAGACGAGCTCCCGCAGGAAGACATCCTTGTTCGAGTAGACCGAGTGGATCATCAGCTGGAGCAGCTGACGTGCCTCTACCTGGAACTCAAACGTTTCGGTCGTCATGGTTAGCGAATCCCTCACAGGTCCCACAGTCGCCTGAACTGGTGGCTGCCACTGTAAAACACCAAGTCAGGCCGGAGTCCCGGAAGTCAGACGAGATGGGCGAAGACGACCAGGTTCTCGGTGTAGTCCCGGGCCTGGCGGTCGTAGGAACCCGAGCACGTGATGAGCCGGACCTGGGCTCTCGGGGTGTCGCCGTACACGCGCTCGCTGGGGAAGTCGTCCTTCTCGAACGACTGTGCGGCGTCCACGGCGAAGGTCGCCCTGCTGCCGTCGGCCCGCACGACCTGGAACCGGTCGCCCTTCTTCAGCTCGCCGAGCCCGGCGAACACGGCCGGTGAGGTCGCCGTGTCCACGTGCCCGGCGATGATCGCGGTGCCGGCCTCTCCGGGCGTGTGGCCCTTGGCGTACCAGCCGACGAGGTTGATGTCGTTCGGCGGCGGGGGCTCCAGCTGGCCGAGGTCGTTGATGGCGAGGCCGGTGAAAGGCGCGTCGACCGAGATCTTGGGGATGAGCAGACGGACCGGTCGGGACCGCGGCAGGTGCGGGCCGTCGGACCGGTCCGGCGCCGTGGACACGGGCGTGTCGGGCAGGTCGGGAACGGCCGAGGGGGCGGCCACGGCGGGCGGTGCGTGCGGCGGGCCGGCGTCGTCGGGCGACTCACCGCTGCCGCCGAACAGGTTCACGGTCAGCACGAGGGCGGCCACCGACCAGACCACCGTCACGACGGCGCGCAACCGCCGCTTCGACGGCGCGGGGCCGAGGTCGGAAAGAGCGGGGGGAGGGGCTGCCATCAGGGACCACCTCATTCGGGCACGGCAGCGGGCACGACACGCGGGGGGACGAGCCGGGCCGCCGCGACGTGACAGGCACGTGCGGCGGCCACGGCGGCTATGACGTCAGGCATCGGTCATACGCCCTGCGCGGCCTTCCGGCGGCGCAGCGCGTACATGCCGGTACCGGCGACCGCCAGCGCGGCCAGCCCACCGGCGGTCACACCCGGCGCGGAGGCGAGCCCGCCGCCACCGGTGTGCATGCCACCGCGCGGCTTGTCGTGCTTGCCCTCCCAGGAGCCCTTCTCGTGCTTGTCGCCCCAGTCGCCCTTCTCCTCCTTGTCGCCCCAGTCGCCCTTGTCGCCGTAGCCGTCCTCTTCCTGCCTGTCGCCCCAGTCGTCCTCGTCCTTGTACGTGTCCGGGTCGTGCTTGGGGTTGCCCCAGTCGTCCGAGTTCACCGCGGCCAGCGCTCCGCCGCCGGTGTGCACGCCGCCGTGCGGCTTGCCGTGCTCGTCGTGCTTGCCCTCCCAGTCCCCCTTCTCGTGCCCGTGCTCCTTGCCGTGCTCCTCGTGCTTGCCCCCTTCGTCGCCCTTGGCGGCGTCGGAGTCCTTGTCGTGCCCGGAGCCGTCCCAGTCGTCGGCGGTCACGGCGGACAGCGCTCCGCCGCCCGTGTGCATGCCGCCGCGCGGCCCGTCGTGGTTGCCGTCCTTGTGGTGCTCCTTGCTGTAGGAAGAGGAGGTGTCGTGGTCCCCGTCACCCATCGCCTCGGCGTAGGCGGCGGGTGCGGCGATCGCGAGGGCGGCCGTTGCCGTGGCCGTCGCGAGCAGCATGCGGGCAGAGCGCATCGGTGAGTCCTTCCGTCGCGGTCCGGGCAGCTGACGCCTCGCCAGCTCACGAGACCCGGTCTCGACGTGAACCACCGTCAGTCATGCCGGTCCGTCCCACCATCCGGGGCGATCACACGGGTTACAACAACACTCCGACGGCGGCATACCCCGACGTGCTCCCGTCGCCCCCCAAGGTTCTCGATGTGCGCTCCCGTCAGCGGCGTCCGAACCCCCGGTGGGTCATACGGGCCGGGTCCGGGTCCGCCCGCTGGGCCGCCATGCCGACGAGGACCAGCCCGCCCGCGATGAGCAGGCCCTGGGCCAGGGCGATGCCGGAGCCCAGCACGGCGACGCCGAACGCCAGCCCCCACCAGGCTCCGGTCCGCCGGTACTCGCGGGGCCGGGCGGGGCGGCCTGATCTCATGGCCCGGGTGAACCGGGGGTCCTCTCGCTCGAGTCGTGCTTCGAGAGCGACCAGGGCGTGGTCTTCGGACTGGGGCACGGCTTCTCCTTCCCGGAACCCGAGCGCTTCGAGGCAGGGCACGGCCGAGGCCATGACAAGTCCTGGGGTGTCGGGCCCTGTGACGGCGCGGAGGGAGACAGGCCGTCTTCGGGGTGGTGCGGCGTGCCACGGCTGTCTCACCCGGGCTTCAGCTTCTCCCCCCTCCAGCGGCTTCCACCATCGGGCCCCACCCTCATCCTTCCCGGTGGCAGCCCCCCACGAACGCCGGTCCGAAAGCCGGGTGTTCGGTCCGGGGATGGGTGCTGTCACGGATGGCGGCGGGGCCGGGCAGCGCAGACCCTGGGGGGTGAGGTCTCGGCGAGGGGGCGCGGCGCCCTTGTCCCGGCGGATCTTCCTGCCGACGGCCGGACTCGCCTCGATCCGCCGGGGCCCGCCTCACCGTCCCGTCCCGCCCTCGTACCCGATCCCGACCGGAACGGCCGACCATGAGCGACTCCCCCACCCGCATCCTGCTCGCCGACGACCACGCCCTGGTGCGGCGCGGTGTCCGGCTCATCCTGGACGCCGAGCCCGACCTCACCGTGATCGCGGAGGCCGACGACGGCGCCGAGGCCGTCGCCCGGGCCCGGGAGCACCGGCCCGACCTGGCCGTCCTCGACATCGCCATGCCGCGCCTGACGGGGCTCCAGGCCGCCCGGGAACTGTCCCGGACCTGCCCGCGGACGCGGATCCTGATGCTGACCATGTACGACAACGAGCAGTACTTCTTCGAGGCACTCGGTGCCGGGGCCTCGGGCTACGTCCTCAAGTCCGTCGCGGACCGGGACCTGGTCGAGGCGTGCCGGGCGACGATGCGGGGCGAGCCGTTCCTGTATCCCGGTGCGGTCGACGCGCTGATCCGCGACCATCTCGAGCGGGTCCGGGAGGGCGGCGCGGGGGCTTCCCGGGCCCTCACCGACCGTGAGGAGGAGATCCTCAAGCTCGTCGCCGAGGGCCACACCTCGCAGCAGATCGCGGACCTGCTGGTCATCAGCCCCAAGACGGTGGAGCGGCACCGCGCGAACCTGCTGCAGAAGCTCGGCCTGAAGGACCGTCTGGAACTGACCCGCTACGCCATCCGCGTCGGGCTGATCGAACCCTGAGCGCGTCCGCGACCGGTCGCCCGCCAGTGCCGCGACAGGCAACGTGCGCCCGTCAAGGAGCGGCGTCCGGTGTGTGCTCCGGGGCCCCCGGCCGAAGGCCGGGGAAGTGCCGGGCGTCGCGACGGAGCGAACGTCGCCTGGTGCGGGTCAATACACCTGGCGCTCGGCCTCGGCGGGCTGAGGCGCGGACGGTGTGCCGTCGCCCGCGGGCTCGACGTCGTACGCCGGGGCCGTGCGGCGGGGCAGGAAGCCCTGCCCGGCCCGGAGCGCGCGGGCCAGCAGATGTGCGCGTCCGGCGGCGATGGGGCCGAGGACCGCGAGGACGAGGACGTACCCCGCGATGAACGGGGCGAGCCGGGCGTCGAGGCCGGCACCGGCGGCCATGGCGGCCAGGATCAGTGCGAACTCCCCGCGGGCCACGAGGGTGGTGGCGATCTCGGCGGCGGGATCGAGGCCGTAGCGGTACACGCGGGCGACGAGGAGACCGGCCGCGACGTTCATCACGAGGGTGAGCGCGGCCGCCGCGGCGACCGGTCCGACCACGGAGACGATGTCACCGGGGTCGATGGAGAGTCCGAAGGCGAAGAAGAAGATGGCCGCGAAGGCGTCGCGCAGCGGATGCACGAGGTCCCGGATGCGCGGGCCGGAGGGGGTGCCGGCCAGGATCAAACCGACCATGAACGCGCCGATGGCGTCGGCGACTCCGAGGACCTCGGCGAATCCCGCCACGAGGACGGCCGCGCCGAGGAAGCTGATGACGAGCAGTTCGTTGTCGCGGGTCGCGATGAGCCGCCCCACCGGTTTGGTGCCGTAGCGGGCCGCCGCGGCCAGCAGCAGCAGGAAGCCGAAGGCCTTGGCGCCCTGCAGAACCATGTCGCCGACGCCCTCGGCGCCGCTGATGACGGGCTGGAGGGCGGCCAGGTACAGCGCGAGGAAGATGTCCTCCACCACGATGACGCCCAGGATGAGGCGCGTCTCCGGGCGGCCGATGCGCCCGAGGTCGATGAGGATCTTGGTGACGATGGCGGACGAGGAGATCCCGAGGACACCGGCGAGGACCAGTGCCTCGCGCACGCCCCAGCCCAGGGCGAAGCCGAATCCCAGCCCCGCGCCGACGTTGAGCAGCAGGTAGATCCCGCCCGCCGTCAGCAGGCGCCGGCCGCCGCTCCTGAGGTCGTCGAGGTGGAACTCCAGGCCGAGGTAGAACAGCAGCAGCACCAGTCCGAGTGCGGAGAGCATCTCGAAGTCGTGGGCGTCCTGGACGATGACCAGGCCGGGGGTGTGGGGGCCGAGCAGGATGCCCGCGAGCATGAACAACGGGATCGTGGGGAGCCCGATTCTGCCGCCGAGGCGGGCGAGGAGGGCGGCGGCCAGGAAGGCTCCGCCCATGGCGAGAAGGCTGTCAGCGTGTCCCACGGATCACCACCTTCGTGGGCGCGCAGGCGGATCGTTTCACCGAGCGGGGATGGATAGGGGCTCCTCCTTCAGGGGGCTGTGACGGACAGCGTCGTGCGCCCGTGGGCGCAACCCGGGGCGCGGCCATGACCGTCGGCGCGTCGGCCCGGGCGGTGCTGCCAGCCTCACACGGGCACCGGTGGCGTCACCATCGGTGACGGCACCCATCTCCGGGTGGTGACGGCACCCACCCCGTTCGCACCGTCTCCGTGCCGGCCGCGTCGTTCGTGCCGCCCGTGCCCGCCCTTGCCGGTCTTTGCCGTTTTCACAGCCCTGGGACGGAGCACCGTCGAGCGGAAAGCTCCCACTCTCCTGCGTCCGGGCCGGTGTTGTGCAGCCGCGGTCGGCTGAACGGGAGGTCGCCCGGCCGATGTCCTCACCCATTGTGGTCCCGGCGGTTCTCCGGCCCGGCCTTCGTCCACGACGAACAGGTTCATGGCAGCAGAGGCGGGTCCGCCGGGCGTTGCGCTCGGTGCCGGAGCCGCCCGGCCCCGGGACTGTCAGACCTGCCGGTGGTCGATGCCCAGCAGGCTCGCTGCCGCCCGGAAGTCGGCCGTGTGGCTCCCCACCGCGAGGGACCAGTGGTGGCCGACGCCCGTGGCGCTCCAGGCGTCGACCCATTCACCGGGGTCCCGGCCGAAGTCGACGCGGCTGGTGGTGTTGCCGATCTCCAGCAGCGGTCCCGGTACGACGGTGCCCTCGGAGGTGACGAAGGACAGACTGCCGTCGGCGTCCTGGCCGAGGCCGAGCAGGGTGACGGGCCCGTGCCGGACGTCGAATTCGACGCTCACGCCCCAGCCGCGTTTGCCGTGGTAGACGCCGAGCCCGCGCAGCAGCGGGTCGCGGGCGCCGACCGCGAGGTGGGCGGGGCCGTCATGCCCCATCTCCACCACGCCGTCCTCGAAGTTCAGCGCCTGGATCTCGGTGAAGGAGCCTCCGGCGCCGATGCTCTCGGACGCCAACTGGGCCACGGACGTGCGCAGTTCGTACTCGCCGGCCGCGGGCACGCCCCGGGCGGTGAGCAGCGAGGCGCCTAGGATCATGCCCGCGCCGAGCCGCTCGTGCAGCTCGCCGTCGAGTCCGCGGTGGTAGTAGGCGAGGCTGTCGAGTTCGAAGTCGGCGACCAGCCGGTCCAGGGCGACGGACACGGTCGCGCCCCAGGCGAAGTCCTCCTCCACCACGCTCTCGTCGAGGGTGAAGATCTGCCGGGCGAGAGCCATCCGCTCCCGGGTCTCCGCCTCGGTCACCCGTTCCACCCGGTGCCGCAGGTCGTCGAACTCCAGGACCTCCACATGCGAGCCGAACGTCGTGGCGAGCAGTGTCGGATCGGTCTGCACGTCGAGCATGCCGGGGTACACGTGCCCCATGAGGCCGTGCCGGGCGTGCCGGAGCGCGGCCCGGACGTGCGCGGCCCGGATCCACTGCTCGATGCGCCGCCAGGCGGACTCCTGGCGCAGCCAGCCCGACACCGACCGGAAGGGGATGCCGGCGCGCCGGAAGACGTTGCCGACCTCGGGGACGGGGCACTGCCCGCAGTAGGCCAGCCATGCCCCGGTGTCGAAGGCGGCGTGGTCCATCCTCTCGGACGGCTGGAGGTCGATGACCAGCACGGGTGTGTGCGAGCGCTGGGCGATCGGCAGGACCATCGACGAGGTGAGGTAGGTCGTCAGGAACAGCACGATCAGATCGCAGTCGGCCCTGCGCAACTCCTCGGCGGCGCGGGCGCCTTCCTGGGCGTCGGAGACGAACCCGGCGTCGGTCACCTCCGCGTCCATCTCCCGGAAGCGCTCGGCGACATGGGCGGCCGACTCCTTGAGCTGCGGCAGGAGCCCTGGGAACTGCGGCCAGTAGGTGCCCAGTCCGCCCGCGACCAGCCCGATCCGGGTACGGCGCCGGGTGACCGGCGGGAGCAGGTCGTCGAGGTCGGCGGTCCGTACGGCCGTGCGGTCCGCGGTCGTTGCCATGGTCGGTGCTCCTTGTCGGGGTGCTGCGGCTCAGGTGCTGGGCACTCGCAGGCCGGCTCGGTCCGGCGCCTGCTCCTTGTCGGGGTGCTGCGGCTCAGGTGCTGGGCACGCGCAGGCCGGCTCGGTCCGGCACGGTGCTCGCGGAACGCGGGACCAGGACGCGGATGATGAACACGCCCGTGAACGCCGCCGCCGTCATGCAGGCGGTGATCGTCCAGAGCAGGACGGAGGGGCTGTGGTCGGCCAGGGCCGGGGTGAAGAACGCGGCGACCGCGAAGACGCCCCGGGACAGGGCGTAGGTCAGGCCCTGGGTGGTGCCGCGGGTGTCCGCGGGCAGCGTGAGCTGCGACCACACCTTGTAGTTGGCCTCCCCGGCGAAGGGGTTGGAGAGCTGGTAGAGCACGTAGAAGACGAGCATGCCGGCGAGGGCGCCCGCGGTCAGGGACGCGATGACGAACGCGAGGATCTGCACCACCGCGGCCACGTGGAACAGCCGGTCGCGCCAGGGGCTGTCGGCGACGCGCACGAAGGCGAAGGTGAGCAGCACGCCGATCGGGATGAAGGCCAGGTTGATCCCGGTGGCGAGGCTCTGCGAGGCGTCGCTGACGGTGACGAGCAGATAGGTGCCGAACTGGCCGAAGGTGTTGGCCCCGAGGCCCCAGGTCACGTAGAAGACGAAGGTCGCGGCCATCGGCAGCATCGCGGCGCGGGTCCACACGCCCTTCAGGGAGATGCTCTCCGGGACGGTGCCGGTGTCTTTCTCCGACGGCGCGTCGGCCGGCTTCAGCCGGGACCTCATGGCCCAGGTGACGAGTGCGGCGAGGGCCAGTTGCCCGGTGATGAGCCGGGCCCCGGTCATGCCCGTGGTGGACAGGGCGAAACCGAGGAAGATGGCGACGGTGATGCCCAGCATCCACATGACCTGGGTGAACGCCACCAGTCTCCCCCGGGCCCAGGAGGGCGCCGCGTCCGAGACGACGGCCAGGGAGGTCGGCAGGTCGGCGCCGGCCGCGAGCCCCGCGACGAGCACACCGGCCAGCAGGGTGATGTCGTCCGGCGCGAAGGTGATGACGAGGGCGCCGATCGCGAAGCAGAAGATGTCCCAGTTGTAGACGCGGCGGCGGCCGAAGAGGTCGGCGAGCCGTCCGCCGACGAGTGATCCGACGGCGATGCAGCCGGTGACGATCGCGCTGATCGCCCCGGCCATCCACACGCCCATGTCGTAACTGTCGCGGTAGACGGCCAGGTTGACGGAGATGCTCACGATCAGCCCGGCGTCGAGGTAGGAGGCCATGCCCGACAGGGCGGCGGCCTTCCAGAGCGGTCTGGGGATGGGGCGGGTACCGGCCATGATGCGACTCCGTCGTCTGGTGACATCGCGGTTCCGGGGGCCTGGTCGCAGCGAATATAGGGCGAGAAAAACGTTGCAACAAGGTGTCTCGCACGTATGGCTGACGAGACGTCGAGTTCCGGGACCCCGTGCGGGGATATGGCGTGGCCGCTCCAGCTCACCTACCGTGAAGGTGGTCTGAAAACGTTTTAGGGGAAGGACCGCGTCCGTGATCTCCCCCGAGCTCCGGCGACTGTTCGACGACCCGCCCCGCGACTTCGGCCCCACTCCCCTGTGGTGGTGGTCGGGTGCGAAGGTCACCCGCGAGCGACTCGCCTGGCAGTTGCGGGCGTTCGCGGAGGGCGGCGTCCACAACCTCGTCGTCATCAACCTGGCCCCCGCCGGCCCGACGTTCGGGGCCAGGGCCGACGATCCGGTGTGGTTCGGTGAGGAGTGGTGGGCGCGCTTCACAGACGCCTGCGAGATCGCGGCGGAGCTGGGCACGCGGCTGTGGTTCTACGACCAGATCGGGTTCTCCGGGGCGAATGTGCAGGGCGGTGTGACACGGCGTCATCCCGAGGCCGCCGGACTCGCGCTGCGCTGTCGTGACGTGCGGGTCTGCGGGGGCACAGTCGCCCTGGCGGATGCCGAGACGCCGCTGGCCGCCTACTCCAGGCGGGGCCGTCGGCTCGATCTCGCCGCGTCCGGGGCCGTCACGGCCCCGGACGGAAGCGAGGTGCGGCTCGTCACCGCCGTCCCCACGGCGTTCGACTACCTGGACCCACACGCCGTGGGCCTGCTGATGGACGTCGTCCACCACGAGTACGACCGCCGGATACCGGAGTACCTGGGCACCGTCGTCGCGGGCAGCTTCCAGGACGAACTGCCCGGCACCAACGCCTGGAGCCACCGTTTCGCCGAGGAGTTCCGCACCCGGCGCGGCTACGACCTGCTCGACCACCTGCCGGCCCTGTTCGGCACCGGCTCCGGCGTGCCGGAGGGGAAGATCCGCGCCGACTACTACGCGGTCCGCGCGGAGCTGACCGAGGAGGCCCTGTTCCGGCCGCTCGCAGCCTGGCACCGCGAGCGCGGTCTGCTGCTGGGCAGCGACCAGAGCCACCCCGCCCGCGCGGGGTACCCGGCCCAGTCCACGCAGCTCTACACCGACTACTTCCGCACCCACCGCTGGTACAGCGCCGCGGGCAGCGACCACCACGGCGACGCCAAGGTGCACTCCTCCATGGCCCACCTCCACGGCCACGAGCGGGTCTGGATCGAGGCGTTCCATTCCTCCGGCTGGGGCGGCACGCTGGAGGACACCTACGACTGGCTGCTGCCGTTCCTGCGCAGCGGCGCCAACCTCTACAACCCGCACGCGAGTTACTTCGGCACCGCGGGCGGCTGGTTCGAGTGGGCGCCGCCGTCGACCGACTGGCGCCAGCCCTACTGGAGGCAGTACCCGGCGTTCTCCCGGGCCGTGGCCCGGATCTGCTCGATCATGTCGTGGGGCGGCTACGCGGCCGACGTGGCGGTGCTGTATCCCACCGCCACCATGCAGGCCCTCGTGCCGCTGGACGCGCCGGTCCGGCACTTCGGCGACGGCCGGCTGGGCGAGGGCCATGCCCTCGCCGACGAGACGCAGCGGCACTACCTGAACCTGTGCGGCACGAACAACTGGCTCCGGCCGCACGCCGGGGCCCTGGACCGGCACGGTATCTCCTTCGACGTCGTCGACGACGAGTCGGTCCAGTGCGCCGAGACCGCCGACGGTGCCCTGCGGATCAGGGACCTGGCGTACAAGGCGGTGCTGCTGCCCTCGGCAAGCGTGCTGGAGGAGGAGACGGCGCGGGGGCTGGCCCGGCTGCTCGACGCGGGAGGGCGGGTGGTGGTCGTGGGCCGTGCGCCCGCGACGGCGGCGGGCCGGTCCGGTGACGACTCGGTCGTGGCGGCGCTGCTGGCCCATCCCCGGCTGGAGCGGGTGCGCGACCCCGAGGCCGCCGCCGCGGCGGTGGCCGACGCGGCCGGATACGCCACGGGCGAGGTGCCGCTGCTCGTCCGGAGGAGGGGCAACGACGCGGTGGCGCTGGTCACGGCGTCCTTCCCGGAGATCGGCGCACATCCCCTGCGACCGTCCGGCTCCCTACCCGAGCCCATGCGCACCTCGTCTCTCACCGTCCGGGCCGGCGTCGCGGAGGCCGAGGTCTGGAACCCGGCGACCGGCTCGCGCCGTCCCGCCCGCGTCACGGTCCTGGAGGACGGCGCCCTGTCGGCCATCGAGGTGCCTCTGGAGGGTGCTCCGGCGGCGTTGGTCGTCTGGCGTGAGGGCCGTGCGGCACCGGCGCCCCGCACGGAGGGCACGGCGGCCCGGGTGCTCGACCTCTCCTCCGGCTGGCACGGCCGGCTGGTCCCGACGATGGACAACACATGGGGCGATCTCGCGCTGCCCCCGGGGACGTCCGTGGCGGAGCCGCAGATCTGGACCATGGACTGGGCCGAGGGGGCGGTGTGGGAGCCCGCCCGGGTCACCTACGGCAACCGGGTCCGTGTCCTGCCCCCGGTGCCCCTCGGCCGGGCCCCCGAGCCGCTGGACACGGCGTGCGTGGAGCGGATCCTCGCCGGTGAACTGCCCCTGGTGCCGTCGGACTCGGCCTGGGGCGTCGGGGTGTACTCGTCGAGCCGGGGCGTCCTCGACCAGGGCGGCCTGCTGGGGACCAAGGGGCTGGTGAACGAGGAGTTCGTTCATGTCCCCGTACCGGGCGGCGGCACGGCAGCGCGGGTCCGGGCGATCGTGCAGACCGGCCATCGGGGGCCTGCCGAGCTGCACGTCGGCGCGGAGGCGGTCAAGCGGGTGTGGTGGAACGGGCAGCCGCTGGGCTCCTGCGGCGGCTACCTGGCCTCCGCCCCGGTCACCGTGGGCCGGGAGCGGAACGTGCTCGAGTACGAACTGTCGGACGCCCAGGACCGGCCTTCGCAGATCTCGGCCGCCGCCGGCACCCCGCTGGGCAGCTTCTTCTGCCTGTCCGAGCCGGGCGGGCTCGGGCCACGGCCGGGGTTCATGCGCCCACCGGACGGGGTGCGGCCCGACGGCCGGGTCGCCTATCGCGCGAAGCTCCTGGCCCCGGCCGGGGAGGTGCGGGCGGTGCTCGTCGTGGGTGCGGCCTCGGCGGTGACGGTGCTGCTCGACGGGGCCGTGGTGGCACGGCAGGAGAAGGTGGAGTACTACGAGGCGGACTGGGGCGCCGTGCCGATGTTCTTCCGTCACGAGCCGGAACTCGGGACGGGCGAGCACACACTGGAGATCGTGGCCGACAGTGCCGATGCCCGGGACGCCGTGTACGTCGACCTGGTGGCGCGGTCGGCCTCGGGGGTGACGGCCCTGGTCAGTGGCGCCGGCTGGGAGGCAGAGACGGGCGCGTGGCGGGGCCGGACCGTGGAAGACACTTGTCGGCGCGGCGAGTTGCAGCACTGCCACGCGGCCGTACGGCCGCACCCGCTTCCGGAGACCGCGTGGCTGGGTGGCCCTCCGGTGGTCGGCGGTGCCGTATGGCCGTCGCGGTCCACCGATGACGTGCGCGCGGCGCGGCAGCGTTTCCGGTTCACCGTTCCGCCGGGAACGGTGTCGCTGGAGCTGCCGTTGGCGCTGCCCGCGCGGGTGCGGGTCGGCGACGGGAGGGAACGGGCCGTGGCCGGTGGTCGGCTGACGCTCCGTGAACCGCTGGCCGCGCCTGCCCGGGTCGAGGTGGTCACCGAACCCACGGCCGTGCTGCGGGCCGGCGCGGCGTGGCGCGGGCCGGTTCGGGTGCGGACCGTGCCGGCGCCGCTGGCGCTGGGTGACTGGCGTGAGGTGGGGCTGGGCGGCTGGAGCGGGGGCGTGGCGTACGCGCGGTGGGTGGAGGTGCCGCCCGGGCCCGATCCGGTGCTGGATCTGGGGCGGGTGCGGGGCAGTGTGGAGGTGTCGGTCGACGGGGACTTCGCCGGTGAGGCGTTCTGTCCGCCGTACCGTTTCCCGCTGCGCGCTGCCGCGGGGCGGACCGTCCGGCTGGAGGTGACGGTCCGGGGCACGCTGGCGCCGTACCTCGCGGAAGCCACGCCGACCGCCTGGGCGCTCGCGCCGCAGCTGTCGTCGGGGCTGTGGGGGCCGGTGACGCTGCGGATTCCGGCCGGGGGTCAGTGGTCGGCGGGTGGTCGGGTGGAGTCGCGCAGGACGAGGCCCGGGGCGAAGACGCGGGTTTCGTGGAGGTGGTCCGCGCGGGCGTCGATCTCGTCGAGCAGCATCTCCACGGCCGCCCGGCCGAGGTCCTCGACCGGCTGGCGGACCGTCGTCAGGGTCGTCGCCCCGAAGGTCGCGACGTCGAGGTCGCCGTAGCCGACGACCTGCACGTCCTCGGGGACGCGCACGCCCCGTTCGGCCAGGCCACGGCACAGGCCCGCGGCGAGGAAGTCGTTGGTGCAGAACACCCCGTCGGGCAGGTCCGTCAGCCCGCGGGCGATCTCCGTGCCGTACGCGACGGTCATCCGCTCGGCGACGACCTGGCCGAGCCGGGCCCCGCGGTGGCTGCGCACGGCCTGCCGGGCGCCCTGGTAGCGGTCGGAGCACTGGCGAATGCCGCGCTCGCCGTTGACGACGAGGATGTCGCGGGCCCCGCTGTCGAGGAGGTGCCGCACGGCGATGCGGCCGCCGGCGATGTCGTCGACGGAAGCGGAGCAGCCCTCCCGGTCGGTCATCGCGCGGTCGGCCAGGACGAGCGGGATGCCCCGCTCACGCAGCCGGGCCAGCCGCCCGGGGTCGGCGCTGAGCGGCACGACCACGACTCCGACGGCCCGCTGCTCGACGAGCATGCTGAAGTAGCCCTGCTCCCGTTCGGGGGCGTCGCCGCTGTGGCACAGCACGAGGGAGTAACCGTGGTCGTAGGCCGCGTCCGCGGCGCCTCGCGCGATGCGCGCGTAGAAGGAGTTGGTGACGTCGGGCAGGACGAGCCCGATCGCGAAGGAGTGGCCGGTGCGCAGACCCGCGGCTCCGGGGTGGGGGACGTAGTCGAGCGCGGCGACGGCGATGCGGACGCGCTCGGCGGTCCGGGCGGTGACGCGCTCGGGCCGGTTGAGGACGTTCGAGACCGTCGACACCGAGACACCGGCGGCCGCGGCGACGTCCTGGATGCGGGCGGGGCGTGCCGGAACGGCGTCCACCCCCTCGCTGTTGCGGCCGCGCGACCAGGCACGACGATGGCCTACATGAGCGCCGGAAGTATACCGTGACCGGGTGTGAAACGTTTTTCACACCCGGCGCGGAGCGGCCAGGTACGGCCGTCGTTCGAGGAGAGGGCCGGGGAGAGGGGCGTGGCCGGGGACCAGGTCCCTTCATGGCAGGTCTGCACACCTTCGCTCAGGGCTGCACCGTGCCGGCCGCCGCACCACTGGGCGCCGTCGCCGAGCCGCTCCCGAAGCGGATCCCCTTGGCCTCCTTGCCGAGCGCGCTCAGCAGGATCACCACGGCCAGGGTGGGCACGATCGTCCACGCCATCGCCGAGGGGTACCCGTGGCGCTCGGCGAGGGCCTCCTGGATCGGCAGATTGAGCGCGGCGATGAGGTTGCCGAGCTGGTAGGTGACGCCCGGGTAGAAGCCCCGCACGGCGTCCGGGCTCATCTCGGTCAGATGCGCCGGGATGACGCCCCACGCGCCCTGCACGCACACCTGCATCAGGAAGGACGACAACATCAGCCATCCGACGGTGGTGGACAGCACGAAGAACGGCACCACGACCAGACCCGCCGCTGCCGCGATCATGATGGTGCGGCGGCGGCCCAGCCGCTCGGAGTACGCACCGAGCAGCACCCCGCCGATCATGGCACCGATGTTGTAGACCACCGCGATCGCGATCGACGTGTTCGCCGACAGGTCGAGGCCCTTCTTCACGAAGGTCGGGTAGATGTCCTGGGTGCCGTGCGACATCCAGTTGAAGGCGGTCATCAGCGCGACCAGGTAGACGAAGCGCCGCAGCACCGCCGGGTTCCTGAACACCTGGTGCGCGGGGGTGCGGTTGAGCGCGACGCTCTCCTCCCACACCTCGCTCTCCTCCACCCTGCTGCGCACCCACAGCGCGACCAGGGCGGGCAACAGGCTGAACGCGAACAGGCCGCGCCAGCCGAAGACGGGCTCGATGACGAAGAACGCCACGGCGGCCAGGAGGTACCCCAGCGAGTAGCCGCTCTGCAGCAGGCCCGACCAGAAGCCGCGCCGTTCGGTGGGGATCTTCTCCATGGCCAGGGCCGCGCCCAGACCCCATTCGCCACCCATGCCGATGCCGTAGAGCAGGCGCAGCACCAGCAGCACGGTGTAGTTGGGCGCGAAGGCGCAAGCGAAGCCGACGATCGAGTAGAAGACGACGTCGACCATGAGGGGGACGCGACGGCCCCGGCGGTCCGCCCACATGCCGAAGAGGAGCGCGCCGACCGGCCGCATCACCAGGGTCGCGGTCGTGAGGAAGGCCATGTCGGTGAGGGAGACGTGGAAGTCGTCGGCTATCTCGCTGTAGACGAGCACGACCAGGAAGTAGTCGAACGCGTCCATCGCCCAGCCGAGATAGGCGGCCACGAAGGCATTGCGCTGGTCCTTCGTCAGACCCGCGGCCTGGCCTTTCACGGTCTTCAGCACGGCGGCCTCCCGGAGTTCGCAGCCGAGGCTAGGCACACGGCGACGGGAATCGGGCAAAGGACGGCCCAGTTTTGGACCAAGAGCGCCGACGGCCCGTCAACGGCGTTCCGGGAGCCGCCTTCCCGGCGCCGCGACACCGCCCGACGCCGCCGCGTCGATCAGGCCGCGGAAGGTGGGGCACTCCAGATGGCTGGGTGCTGGGCACGCGGCGGCGTGCCGCAGGGAATCACGCAGGGCGCCCAGTTCGCGGATCCTCCGGTCCAGTTCCTCCGCTTTCGCCGACAGCACCCGCCGGTCGATCCGCGGCCGCCCGTCCGGCGCGAACATCCGCGCGATCTCGTCGAGCGAGAACCCGGCCGTGCGCCCCAGCGCGATCAGCGCCAGCCGCTCCAGCACGCCGCTGTCGTACTGGCGCCGCAGGCCGCGTCGGCCGGTCGAGGCGATCAGCCCCTTCTCCTCGTAGAACCGCAGGGTCGAAGCGGGGACTCCGGCGCGCTGCGCCACTTCCGCTATGTCCAGTTCTGTCATTGTCTTGACCTCAAGTCGACTTGAAGTAGAACGCTGTCATCCCGTCCCGTCCAAGACAAGCGGGACGAAGGCGAGCAGAGGGAGAAACGACGATGAACGACGCACGCAGGTCCTACGACGAGCAGGCCGCCCGCTGGAACGGGCCCGCCGGCCACGCCTGGGTGGACCTCCAGGAGGTGCTGAACGAGATGTTCAGGCCCATCGAGGAGCTGCTCGTCGACGCCGTGGCCGCCGAACACCCGGCGAGTGTGCTCGACGTCGGCTGCGGCACCGGCGCCCTCACCCGGGCCGTCGCACGCCGGGCCGGTCACTGCGTCGGTGTCGACATCTCCGGCCCGATGATCGAGGCGGCCCGGGCGCTCGCCGAACGCGAGGGTGTACCGGCGTCCTTCGTCCAGGCCGACGCGCAGGAGTACGCGTTCGAACCGGCCGCCTTCGACGCGGTCGTCTCGCGCTTCGGCGTCATGTTCTTCAGTGACCCCGTGCGGGCCTTCGCCAATCTCCGGAGCACGGTGCGGGACGGAGCCGGGCTGCGGTGCGTCGTGTGGCGGGGCGCCGAGGAGAACCCGTTCATGACGACGGCGGAACGCGCCGCGGCCCCGTTCCTGCCGGAGCTTCCCGTGCGCCGGCCGGACGATCCGGGTCAGTTCGCGTTCGCGGACCCGGAGCGGGTCCATCGCGTCCTGGCGGAGAGCGGCTGGGCCGGGATCGACCTCCAGCCGGTCGACGTGGTCTGCACCCTGCCCGAGGAGGACCTCGTCACGTACTTCAGCCGGCTCGGCCCGCTGGGCACCGTCCTGCCCGATGCCGACGAGCGGACCCGGGCGGACATCGTCGAGGCGGTCCGCCCCGCCTTCGAACCCTTTGTGCAGGGCGCGGAAGTCCGCTACACCGCCGCCTGCTGGACGGTGTCGGCCCGGGCCGCCGTCTCGAAACTTTCGTGAGGTCCGGCCCTCTTTTCCGAACGCGGGCCACCGGCGCATAGTGAGATCACGATGACGCAGAAGAGAGCGCTGGTGGTCCGGGGCGGCTGGGAAGGACATCAGCCGGTCGAGGCCACGGAACTGTTCCTGCCCTTCCTCCGGAGCAACGGATACGCCGTCCGGGTCGAGGAGTCGACCGGGATCTACGCGGACGGCGCCGAGATGGCCGCCACCGACCTGGTCGTGCAGTGCGTGACGATGTCGGAGATCACGCGCGAGGAGCTGGCGGGCCTGAGCTCAGCGGTGGTGGCGGGCACGGGCTTCACCGGCTGGCACGGCGGCATCGCCGACTCGTTCCGCGCCTCCTCGGACTATCTGCACCTGGTCGGCGGGCAGTTCGCCACGCACCCCGGCAAGGAGCCGTGCGAGCGGCGGGGGGAGGCGGCGGACAACTTCCTGCCCCACACGATCACTCTGACCGAGGCTGGGCGCGCGCACCCGATCACCGCCGGCGTCGAGGACTTCACGCTGGACACCGAGCAGTACTGGGTGCTCCACGACGACCTCATCGACGTCCTGGCCACCACCACGCATCCCACCCGGCCGTGGCAGCCCTGGCACCGGCCGGTCACCTCCCCGGCGGTCTGGACCCGCCAATGGGGCGCGGGGCGGATCGTGGTGACGACGCCGGGGCACAGCGTCGACGTGCTGGAGAACCCCCACGTCCGCACCATCGTCGAGAGGGGCATGCTGTGGGCGACGCGCACCGCGTCGGGATCGTAGGGCTCGGCGTCATCTCCCGCGCGTACCTGGACACGCTCGTCGGCCATCCCGCGGTGCGGATCACCGCGGTCGCCGACCTCGACGCCGCCCGGTCGGCCGCGACCGCCGCCGAACTGCCCGGCGCCCGCGCCCTGACGGTCGAGGAACTGCTGAGCAGCCCGGACGTGGACACGGTGCTGAACCTGACCACACCGGCGGCGCACGCCGGGATAGCCCTGGGCGCGATCCGGCACGGCAAGCACGTCTACGGAGAGAAGCCGCTGGCAGCGGACCTGGTGGACGCCCGGGCCGTGCTGGAAGCGGCCGGGACGGCGGGCAGCGGTGTGGGTTGTGCCCCTGACACTGTGCTGGGCACGGGCGTCCAGACCGCGCGGGCCGCCGTGGAGGCGGGCACCATCGGGCGCCCCCAGTTCGCCTCGGCCGTGATGGTGACTCCGGGCCATGAACGCTGGCACCCGAACCCGGACTTCTACTACACGGCGGGCGGTGGCCCGCTGCTGGACATGGGGCCGTACTACCTCTCCTCACTGGTCCATCTGCTGGGACCGGTGCGTGCCGTGACCGGGGCGGCCGGGCGGCTGCGGGCCGAGCGCGTCATCGGATCCGGTCCGCGCGCCGGCGAGCACATACCGGTCGAGGTGGACAGCCATGTCTCCGGAGTGCTGGAGCACGTGGACGGGACGCTGACGACGCTCACGACGAGCTTCGACGGCGTGGCCACCACGGCCGCTCCGATCGAGATCCACGGCGAGAGCGGCACCCTCTCGGTCCCCGACCCGAACCGCTTCGACGGCGAGGTACGTCTCCACGCGCTCGGCGACACCCGCTGGCGCCCCCTTCCGGCGTCGGCGGGCTACGCGGACGGTGCCCGCGGGGTCGGCCTGCTCGACTTCCTCACCGCCGGCGGTGAGCGGCCGCCGCGCGCGAACGGCGAACTCGCCCTGCACGTGCTGGAGACGATGACCGCGCTGCTGCGTTCGGCGGCCGAGGGGCGCCGGATCGAGCTGACGACGTCCGCGAAGGTGCCCGCGGCCGTGCCCCTGACGAGTGCGGCACTGTGGCGCGGCCGGCAGGAGTGACGCTCAGTCCACGGGCCACGTGTGGGCGGGCGCGTTCATGTGCATGTAGTCCATGTACGTCCTGGTCATCTGCCGCAGTGCCTCCCGCCGGTCGGAGATGCCGGCCTTCTCCAGGTGGTGCACCGTCTCCGCCTGCCACAGGGCGCCGTTGCGGCCGGTGACGCAGCGCTGCTCGATGATGCCCAGCAGGGGCTCGCGCCACGCGGCGTCCATGCCGGTCAGCTCCAGGCCCCGGTGGGCCAGGGGCAGCAGACGCCGCAACACCAGTTCCGTGACCGGCACTTCGCCCACTCCGGGCCAGTACAGACGGGCGTCGATGCCGTCGCGGGCCGCGGTGTGCAGGTTCTCCTCGGCGACCGAGAAGGACATCCGTGACCACACCGGCCGGTCCTCGTCGACCAGCGCGCGGGTCAGGCCGTAGTAGAAGGCGCCGTTGGCGATGATGTCGGCCACGGTGGGGCCGGCGGGCAGGACCCGGTTCTCGATGCGCAGATGGGGGCCGCTCTCGGTGACGGCGTAGATGGGGCGGTTCCAGCGGTAGATCGTGCCGTTGTGGAGGGTCAGTTCGCCCAGCTGGGGAACGCCGCCGCTGTCCAGTTCCTTCTGCGGGTCCTCGTCCTCGCACAGCGGCAGCAGGGCGGGGAAGTAGCGCACGTTCTCCTCGAACAGGTCGAAGACGCTGGTGATCCAGCGCTCCCCGAACCACACCCGGGGCCGTACGCCCTGGGCCTTGATCTCCTCGGGGCGGGTGTCGGTGGCCTGCTCGAACAGGGGGATGCGGGTCTCGCGCCACAGCTCCTTGCCGAACAGGAAGGGTGAGTTCGCCGCGAGGGCGACCTGCACGCCCGCGATGGCCTGGGCCGCGTTCCAGTAGTGGGGGAACTCCCTCGGGTCGACCTGGAGATGGAACTGGGTGCTGGTGCAGGCCGCCTCGGGAGTGATGGTGTCGGCGTACGTCGACAGGCGCTCCACTCCGTCGACCTTGATCCGCAGGTCCTCGCCCCGGGCCGCGAAGATCTGCTCGTTGAGGAGGCGGTAGCGGGGGTCGCCGGAGAGCGCGGACTCGCTGACGTCCGACTCGCCCAGGGTCGGCAGGATGCCGACCATGATCAGGTGCGCGCCCACCGCGGCGGCACGGTCCTCGGCGTGGTTGAGGGCGTCCCGGATCGCCTGCTCCCAGGAGCCCGGGCCGCCGGTCGTCAGCAGCCGGGGCGGGATGTTGATCTCCAGGTTGAAGCGGCCCAGCTCGCTCGACCAGGCGGGATCGGCGATCGCCTGGAGCACGTCGGTGTTGCGCATCGCGGGCAGTCCCTCGTCGTCCACGAGGTTGAGCTCGATCTCCAGCCCGACCTGAGGGCGCTCGCTCTCGAAACCGGACTCGCTGAGCATCCGGGCCAGCACCTCGAGGTCGGTGTGCATCTTCTCGCGGTACCGACGGCGGTCCTCCCGGGTGAACACCAGGGCCGGCACGTCACGTCCCATGTGCCCTCCTGCGCTCCTTCGGCGGGTACGTCCGCTCCTCGGCGGACGGGTCTCGTCCCAGAGTCGCACCTTGTCCTCGACCCCGCACCCACCTAGCCTCGGTTTGTGCCGCAAATAAACAAAGCCCGAACACACAAGGACGTGCCGGGCCACAGCAGCTCCCTGACCCGGCTCCGGATCGCCCTCACCGTCTTCTTCGCCCTCGACGGCTTCGTCTTCGCGGGCTGGGTCGTGCGCATCCCCGCCATCAAGGCGCAGACCGGCGCCTCCGCGAGCACCCTCGGCCTCGCCCTCCTGGGCGTCTCCGCCGGGGCGGTCATCACCATGATCCTCACGGGCCGGCTGTGCCGCCGCTACGGCAACCACCGGGTCACCGTCGTCTGCGCGGTGCTGCTCTCCCTCAGCGTCGCCCTGCCCCCGCTGACCCACTCGGCCCTCGCACTGGGCCTCGTCCTGCTGCTCTTCGGGGCCGCGTACGGCGGGATCAACGTGGCCTTCAACAGCGCGGCCGTCGAACTCGTGGCCGCGCTGCGGCGGCCGGTCATGCCGAGCTTCCACGCGGCGTTCAGCCTGGGTGGCATGGTCGGAGCGGGGCTGGGCGCGCTGGTCGCGGGGGTCCTCTCCCCCACGCGGCACCTGCTGCTGCTCACGGTCGTCGGCCTGCTCGTGACCGCCGCCGCGGGCCCCACCCTCCTGCGGCACGAGCCGCCGCCCCCACAACGGGAGCTGCCCGCCGAGGGCTCACCGCGCCGCCCGGACCGCCGCACCAGGGGGCTGGTCATCGTCTTCGGCCTGATCGCGGGGTGCACCGCGTACGGCGAGGGGGCGCTGGCCGACTGGGGTGCCCTGCACCTCGAACAGGACCTGCACGCCTCGGCGGGCGCCGCGGCGGTGGGGTACTCGTGCTTCGCCCTCGCCATGACGGTGGGACGGCTGACCGGCACGACGCTCCTGGAACGTCTGGGGCGGACCCGGACCGTCGTCACCGGCGGCACCACCGCGGCGGCCGGCATGCTGCTCGGCTCCCTCGCCCCCTCCCTCTGGGCCGCTCTTCTCGGCTACGCGATCACGGGCATCGGTCTCGCGAACCTCTTCCCCGTGGCCGTGGAGCGCGCGGGCGCCCTGGCGGGCCCCGGCGGCGTCGCCACGGCCTCCACCCTGGGCTACGGGGGCATGCTCCTCGGCCCGCCGGCGATCGGCTTCATGGCGGACTGGTTCACCCTGCCTGCCGCGCTGACGAGTGTGGCGGTGCTGGCGGCGGCGGCCGCGGTCGTCGGTGCGCTGGTGGGCGCGGCTGCCCGACGGGCGGACGGGGGCTGAAGCGGGGAGGCTGCCCTGAGGGATGCCGGTGATCCTGGGTACCCGTGGCGGCGCCCGTGGTGATCACCGGGCCGTACGCCAGTACAAGGAGGCAGACCCGTGACCGAACAGCAGCACCCCGCAGAGCAGCACCCGACGCCGGAGTTTCCCTCCCAGGACCAGCCGCACCCCGGCTGGACGGGGCCGATGGATCCGCCCCCGGACCACGGTGAGGAGTCCTACCGGGGCAGCGGCAGGCTGGAGGGCCGCAAGGCCGTGATCACCGGGGGGGACTCCGGGATCGGCCGTGCGGTGGCCCTGGCGTTCGCCCGCGAGGGTGCCGACGTGCTGTTCACCCATCTGGATGATGAGAAGAACGACGCCGCCGAGACGGCCCGGCTCGTCGAGGAGGCCGGCCGGCGTGCCGTGCCCGTCGCGTGCGACGTACGGGAGGAGGAGAACTGCCGGGCGCTGATCGACCGCGCCGTGGACGAGTTCGGCCGGATCGACGTGCTCGTGAACAACGCGGCGTACCAGATGTCCCAGCCGGACGGCATCGAGGCGATCACCACCGAGCAGTTCGACCGGGTGCTGCGCACCAACCTGTACGGCATGTTCTGGCTGTGCAAGCTGGCCCTGCCGCACATCCCGGAGGGCGGCAGCATCATCAACTCCACGTCGGTGCAGGCGTACAAGCCCAGTCCGCATCTGCTGGACTACGCGACGACGAAGGGCGCGATCGTCACCTTCACGCAGGGGCTGGCGCAGATGCTGATCGACAAGGGCATCCGCGTCAACGCGGTCGCGCCGGGCCCGGTGTGGACGCCGCTGATCCCGGCGACCCTGCCGGACACGCAGACGTTCGGCAAGCAGGCCCCCATCGGACGGCCCGCACAGCCTGCCGAAATGGCTCCGGCGTACGTCTTCCTCGCCTCGCAGGAGGCGTCGTACATCACCGCCGAGATCGTCAACGCGACGGGCGGGACGCCGCTGCCGTGACCGCCGCGGCCGGCCTCCATGAATCCAGGGCCTGGAGAGCGCTTCATGCGGCAGACTCGGGGCCATGGAGACCGCCGAGTTCCTTCAAGCACTGGAGACGGAAGGCCGGCTGCTGGCCACGGCCGCCGAGGAGGCCGGGACCGACGCGAAGGTGCCGACCTGTCCCGAGTGGCAGGTGCGCGACCTGCTGCGGCACACGGGCGCCGTACACCGCTGGGCCGCCGCCTTCGTCGCCGAGCAACTCACCGAGGGGCGCCCGCTGGTCGAACCCACCGACCTCGACGGCGCGGAGCTGATCGCCTGGTACCGCGACAGCCACCGCCACCTCGTGGGCACGCTGGCCGGCGCCTCGCCGGACGTGGAGTGCTTCGCCTTCCTGCCCGCGCCGTCCCCGCTGGCCTTCTGGGCCCGGCGGCAGGCGCACGAGACGGCGGTGCACCGGGTCGACGCGGAGTCCGCGCGCGGCGGCGTCCCGGCCACCGTCACCCCTGCATTCGCGACCGACGGCATCGACGAACTACTGCGCGGCTTCCACGCCCGCCCCAGGAGCCGGGTGCGCACCCCGCAGCCACGCGTCCTGCGGATCCGCACGGAGGACACCGGGGCGGTGTGGACGGTACGGCTGTCGCCGGAGCCGCCCGTGACCACGCGGGACGCGTCCGCGGAGGCCGAGTGCGAACTGTCCGGCCCGGCCGAGCAGTTGTACCTGGCCCTGTGGAACCGGGCTCCCCTCCCGGCCGCAACGGGTGACCAGGCGCTCGCCGCCCTGTGGCGGGAGACGTCGGCGATCTGAAACGTCCACCGACGGGCGATCGTCCGTCTGCGACCCGAGCAGACGGCCGACGGGCAGTCAGCCGTCGGTGAGCGTCCTCTCCAGTACCGCGCGCTGTACGGGAAGCACCTCGCCGTGCAGCGCGCGTCCCTTGGCGGTGAGACACACCTTCACGCCGCGGCGGTCCTCGGAGCACATGCCGCGCTCGACGAGCCCCTCCTTCTCCAGCCGGGCGATCAGCCGCGACAGCGCACTCTGGCTCAGATGAACCCGCTCGGAGATCTCCTGCACGCGATAGGACGGCGTGCCCTTGGGCGTCCGGCACCGGGCGAGGACGTCGAGCACCTCGAAGTCGCTGGCGCACAGGCCGTGGCCGTGCAGCGCCCGGTCGAGTTCGCACTGTGTCCGCGCGTGCAGCGACAGGATGTCCCGCCACTGTGCCACGAGGGCCTGCTCGGCCTGCTGAGCCGTCATGCGCCGCACCGTAACAGAGAACCGAGATTGTTGCACCTGAATTAAATGCGCTTGCATCTCATGCATACGCATGTAGTGTCTCGGGCATGACCTCTCCGCTCATCTCCCCCACGTCCGAGGGGCGTTGGACGCCAAGGCTCTGGGGCACCCTGCTCGTGCTCTGTGCCGCGATGTTCCTGGACGCCCTGGACGTGTCCATGGTCGGTGTCGCCCTGCCGTCCATCGGCGCCGACCTCGGCCTGTCGACCTCGGCACTGCAATGGATCGTCAGCGGCTACATCCTGGGCTACGGCGGCCTGCTGCTCCTCGGCGGACGCGCCGCCGACCTGCTGGGGCGGCGACAGGTCTTCCTGGTGGCGCTCGGCGTCTTCGCACTCGCCTCGCTGCTCGGCGGTCTCGTGGACTCGGGGCCGCTGCTCATCGCCAGCCGCTTCATCAAGGGCCTGAGCGCGGCCTTCACGGCACCCGCCGGCCTGTCGATCATCACCACGACGTTCCCCGAGGGCCCGTTGCGCAACCGGGCGCTCTCCATCTACACCACCTGCGCGGCCACCGGCTTCTCCATGGGCCTGGTGCTCTCGGGCCTGCTCACCGAGGCCAGTTGGCGTCTGACCATGCTGCTGCCCGCACCCATCGCCCTGATCGCGCTCGTCGCCGGTCTGAAGCTGCTGCCGCGCAGCGAACGGGAGAGGGACCACAACGGCTACGACGTCCCCGGCGCCGTCCTCGGCACCGCCTCGATGCTGCTGCTGGTCTTCACTGTCGTCCAGGCACCGGAGGTCGGTTGGGCGTCGGCCCGCACCCTGCTGTCCTTCCTCGCGGTGGCCGCGCTGCTGACGGTGTTCGTCCTGGTGGAGCGGCGCTCGGCGGGACCGTTGATCCGGCTCGGCGTGCTGCGCTCCGGCAGCCAGATCCGCGCCCAGCTCGGCGCGATGGCGTTCTTCGGCTCGTATGTCGGCTTCCAGTTCCTGGCGACGCTCTACATGCAGTCGCTGCTGGGCTGGTCGGCGCTGCACACGGCGCTCGCCTTCCTGCCCGCGGGCGCGCTGGTGGCGGTGTCGTCGACGATGGTGGGCACGATCGTCGACCGGTTCGGCACCCAGCGGCTGATCGCGGGGGGCTTCGCGCTCATGGTTTTGGGATACGCGCTATTCCTGCGCGTCGACCTGGACCCGGTGTACGCCGCGGTGATCCTTCCGAGCATGCTGTTGATCGGCGCCGCCTGCGCCCTGGTCTTCCCGTCTCTCAACATCCAGGCCACCAACGGCGTCGACGACCACGAGCAGGGCATGGTCTCCGGCCTGCTCAACACCTCCGTCCAGGTCGGCGGAGCGATCTTCCTGGCCGTCGTCACGGCCGTGGTGACCGCCGGCGCCCCCGCGGACCCCACTCCGCAGGCCGTCCTGAACAGCTACCGGCCCGGGTTCATGGTCGCCACGGGCATCGCCGTCGCCGGCCTGCTGATCACCCTCACCGGCCTGCGGCCGCGCCGAGGGCGGAAGCCCGCGGAGCCGTCCGTCGTCGTCGCCAGGTCCACCCCGAAGGAGGCGGAGCGCGTCGCCGTGCGCGACTAGCGCGACCGGGGGGAGCGCCTTTGACCGTGCGCCCGGCGGGCTGCCTTGCCCGCCGGGCGCACCCCTGTTCGACTCGCCGTATGACCAGTCACGGGGGACGGCGCAGTCAGGCCGAACGGGATGCCATCACCGTCGAGATCGGGTACGCGCTGTGCAGTGCGGCCTTCGCGGCAGCCGTGATCTTCGGAGCCGTGGCCGGGCCCGCGCTGATCTTCGACCTGCCGGAGACACCGGAGCGCGTGCTGGTGCGGGCCGGTCTGGTGCTCGCGCCGGTGCTCTTCGCCGCCCGGGTCGTCAGTGTGCTGCTCCGGTTCCGCAGGGCGGGTCAGCCCAGCCAGCCCGGCCGCACCAGCCCCGACTCGTAGGCCAGCACGACCAGTTGGGCCCGGTCGCGAGCGCCGAGCTTCACCATCGTGCGGCTGACGTGGGTCTTCGCGGTGAGCGGGCTGACCACCAGGCGGCGGGCGATCTCCTCGTTGGACAGGCCCATCCCCACCAACGCCATCACCTCGCGCTCCCGCTCGGTGAGCCGGTCCAGCGCGCCGGCCGCCGCAGGTTCCTTGGACCGGGAGGCGAACTCGGAGATCAGCCGCCGCGTCACACTCGGCGACAGCAATGCGTCGCCCGCGACCACCGCCCGTACGGCGCGCAGGAGTTCCTCCGGCTCGGTGTCCTTGACCAGGAAGCCGGAGGCGCCGGAGCGGATCGCCTCGAAGACGTACTCGTCGAGCTCGAAGGTGGTGAGCATGACCACCTTGACGCCCCCCAGGCCCGGATCGGCGGTGACCCGCCGGGTCGCGGCCAGGCCGTCGAGTTCCGGCATGCGGATGTCCATCAGCACGACGTCGGGCCGCAGTTCACGGATCCGGCGGACAGCCTCCGCACCGTCGGCGGCCTCCGCGGCCACCTCGATGTCGGGCTGCGCGTCGAGCAGCGCCCGGAATCCCGCCCTCACCAGTGACTGGTCGTCGGCGAGCAGTACACGGATCACCGGTCCTCCTGTCTCGGTCCGGCGGACGCGCCGGCGGATGCCGACAGCGGCAGCACGGCGAGCACCCGGAACCCTCCGTCGGGGCGGGGGCCCGCCTCGATGGTGCCACCCAGGGCGGCGGCCCGCTCCCGCATCCCGGCGAGCCCGTTGCCGCTGCCGCCCGCGTCGGCGCCGGTCGCGGGTCCGTCGTCGTCCACGCGCAGCCGCAGGACGCCCGCGTCGTGCGCGAGGTGCACGCGCGCGTGCCGTGAACCCGAGTGCCGTACGACGTTGGTCAGGGCCTCCTGAACGATCCGGAAGGCGGCGAGGTCCGTGCCCGGCCCGAGGCGCGGCGGCTCTCCCTCGACATCCACCGTGAGGCCCGCACTCGCGGCCTGCTCCACCAGTTCGGGCAGCCGGTCGAGGCCGGGCGCGGGGGTGCGCGGCGCGGCGCCGGGGGCGCGCAGGGTGTCGAGCACCTGGCGCACCTCCCCGAGCGCCTCCTTGCTCTGGTCCTTGATCGTGGTGAGGGCGGTGCGGGCCTGCTCGGGGTCGGTGTCGAGCAGTGCGAGGCCGACGCCCGCCTGGACGTTGATGACGGAGATGCTGTGGGCGAGGACGTCGTGCAGCTCCCGCGCGATGCGCAGCCGCTCCTCGTCGGCCCGCCGCCGTGCGGCCTCGGCCCGCTCGGCCCGTTCGCGGGTCCACTGCTCGCGCCGGACACGGAACAGCTCCGACACCGCCGCGATGGCCACCACCCAGGTGGCGACGACGATCTCCTCACCCCAGGAGACGGCGGAGTCCCCGGACGGGGGCAGCCACGTGAAGAGCCAGTGCGCCACCAGAACGTGCCCGGCCCAGAGCATGGCCATCGCGGTCCACGCCGCCCGACGGTGCCCGGCGACGATGGCGCTGAAGCAGGCCAGGGCGACGGTGAAGAGCACCGGCCCGTAGGGATACCCGGCCCCGAGATACACCATGACGGCGGCCGCCGTGCCGAACACCACGGCCACCGGATACCGCTTCCGCCACAGCAACAGCCCCCCGGCCACCAGCAGCAGCACCCGTGCGAAGAGATCCAGCTCCGCCCGCTCGCCCTGCTGTCCGTGGGCGGCGAAGTTCGACCCGGCCAGGACGAACACGGTCACGAGGACCGTGGACCGCCAGGGCCACCGCGGCTCCCGCCCCTCCCACCGGTCCCACGACGAGGGCCCGTGCCGCCACCACTGCGGCGGACCGCCCCGCGCACGCTGCTCGTCCATACCGGCCACGCTAGACGCCCGGCTCCCGCAGCCGCGTCACCCTCGCGCGGTGATCACGCGTACTCCCCGGGAAGTACGCCCGCTCACCGGGGCGGTGGCCTACACGGGCCCGGGCACCAGCCCCACTCCCCTGGCGAGTTGCTCCGCCGCGTGCCGGAAGAACGTCTCCCGGTCCTCCACCACCCGGTTGAACTGGCCGAACAGTTCGAAGCCGACCAGTCCGTACAGTTGGGCCCAGGCCGCGACGAGTGCGGTCACGACCTCCGGGGGGAGATCCGGGGCGAGGTCGGCGGCCATCCGTTCGGCCTCCGGGCGCAGGCCGGCCGGCAGCGAGGGCCGGGCAAGGCCCGGACCGTGGTGGGCGTCGCGCGTGATGCCGATGAGCAGGAGGCCGACGCGGGCGGCGGCCGGGACGGTGACGTCGGGCGCGGTGTAGCCGGGCACGGGCGATCCGTAGATCAGTGCGTACTCGTGCGGGTGGTCCAGCGCCCAGCGCCGCACCACCTCGCAGACCGCGATCCACTGCTCGAAGGGGCCGGCCGCAGCGTCGCGGGCCCCCTCGCGGGCCGACTCGGCGCTCTCGCCGAGGGAGTCGTAGGCGTCGATGATGAGTGCGGTGAGCAGGTCGTCACGGCTGGGGAAGTAGCGGTAGAGCGCGGAGGAGACCATGCCCAGTTCACGGGCGACGGCCCGCAGGGAGAGCCGGGCGGCACCCTCTGCCGCGAGCTGTCTGCGGGCCTCGTCCTTGATGGCCGCGGTCACTTCGATCCTGGCCCGGGCACGGGCGCCGTGTGCGGTGCTCATGCCGGACAGTCTCCCATGACCGCAGATCACTGCACACAAATGAGAGCGGTGAATCAAAAAGAGAGCAGCGCTCTTGCGCTGACGTGTCGGCCTCATGCAGACTGGCACCAGAGAGAGCGAGAGCGGTGCTCACAGAACGGAGCACCGCTTCGCCACCACACGAGGGGGCCCCGATGTCCACGCACGTCCAGAAGCCCGGCTGGTTCACCGTCAACGTCCTCAACCGCTTCGTGGCCTGGCTGACCCGCCGCGGCATCAGCGTCTGGGGCTCCCGCGTCCTCGCCGTCCGAGGCCGCAAGAGCGGCCAGTGGCGCACCACCCCGGTCAACCTGCTGACCCTGGACGGCAGGCAGTACCTGGTCGCCCCCCGCGGTCATGTGCAGTGGACGCACAACATGCGCGCCGCGGGCGGCGGTGAGCTGCACCTCGGCAAGCACGTGGACACCTTCACCGCGGCCGAGGTGGGCGACGACGACAAGACCCCGATCCTGCGCGCCTACCTCAAGCGCTGGAAGGCGGAGGTCGGGGTCTTCTTCAACGGAGTCGGCCCCGACTCCCCGGACGACGAGCTGCGCCGCATCGCCCCGGACCACCCCGTCTTCGAGGTCACTCGGACGAGCTGACCTCCGCGGCCGCGACGGGACGGCGGTCCATCGCGGCCAGGGCACGCTGGGCGATCGGATACGTGCGGACGATCTCGCCCAGCGACGTCGAGCCCTGCGTGATCTCCTTGAACGCCCTCCACGCGGGGCGGAAGCCCGTCAGCGTCGCGTGGAACAGTCCGGGACGGCGCTCGAACACCGTCAGCAGCCGCCTGCCGACGCTCATCTCCACCCCGAGGCCGGCCTTGATCGCGAACGCGTAGTTGAGAGCCTGCCGACGCGTGTCCACGGCGTCGTGCGCCTCGGCGATCCGCACCGCCCACTCCCCCGCGAGTCGTCCGGACCGCAGCGCGAAGGAGATGCCCTCACGGGTCCACGGCTCCAGCAGCCCCGCCGCGTCACCGCACACCAGCACGCGCCCGCGCGAGAGCGGCGAGTCGTCGGCCCGGCAGCGGGTCAAGTGGCCGGAGGAGATGCTCGGTTCGAACCCCGCGAGGCCGAGACGGCCGATGAACTCCTCCAAGTACCGCTTGGTCGCGGCGCCTTCGCCACGGGCCGAGATGACCCCGACCGTGAGGGTGTCGCCCTTGGGGAAGACCCAGCCGTAACTGCCGGGGATGGGGCCCCAGTCGATGAGCACCCGGCCCTTCCAGTCCTCCGCGACGGTGTCCGGCACCGGGATCTCCGCCTCCAGGCCGAGATCCACCTGGTCGAGCTTGACCCCGACATGCGCCCCTATCCGGCTGGCGCTGCCGTCCGCCCCGACCACGGCCCGCGCGAGCACGACCTCGCCGCCCTGCAGGACCACGGCGACCGTGCGCCGGTCCGGCACCGTCGAGCCGTGCTGCTCGACCCGCTGGACGGTGACGCCGGTGCGCAGCTCGGCGCCCGCCTTCTGCGCGTGCTCGACCAGCTGCTGGTCGAACTCGGGCCGGTTGATCAGCCCGAAGAGCATCTGCCTGGAGCGGCGTGTGCGCGTGAAGCGGCCGTTGTTGGAGAACGTCACCGCGTGCACCCGGTCCCTGAGCGGCAGCTCGAAGCCGGGCGGCAGGGCGTCGCGCGAGGGGCCGATGATGCCGCCGCCGCACGTCTTGTACCGCGGCAGCTCCGCCTTCTCCAGCAACAGCACGCGTCTGCCGGCCACCGCCGCCGCGTATGCGGCCGAAGCGCCCGCGGGTCCCGCGCCCACCACGACGACGTCCCACACCTGCCGCACGTCGTCCGCCGAAGAGTTCTCGCTGCTCACGATGGTCTGTTGCTCCCGATCAAAGCCGCCTGCCGCTGTCTCCCGCATCCTACGGCGGCGGTCACCGCAGGCCGCTGTGGGAGGATCGGCGGCGTGGGTGGCCCTTACACGGGGACTGCCCGCGCCACACGATCACGCGTACCGAGAGGTACGCATCCTTACAACGTCGCACCCACGAGGAGCGTGCCCATGTCGTCGAATCCGGTCGCCGAGACCGTCGCCTCGCTGATGCCCAGGGCGAAGCAGGAGCTCACCGAGCTGGTGGCCTTCCGGTCGGTGGCGGACTTCGACCAGTTCCCGAGGAGCGAGAGCGAGGGCGCCGCCCGCTGGGTCGCCGACGCGCTCGCCGCCGAGGGTTTCGAGGACGTGGCCCTGCTCGACACCCCCGACGGCACGCAGTCGGTCTACGGCTTCCTGCCCGGCCCGGAGGGCGCGAAGACCGTCCTGCTCTACGCCCACTACGACGTGCAGCCGCCGCTCGACGAGGCCGCCTGGACGACCCCGCCCTTCGAGCTGACCGAGCGGGACGGGCGCTGGTACGGGCGCGGGGCCGCCGACTGCAAGGGCGGCCTGGTCATGCACCTGCTGGCGCTGCGCGCGCTGAAGGCCAACGGCGGCGTGCCCGTCCATGTGAAGGTGATCGCCGAGGGCTCGGAGGAGATGGGCACCGGCGGTCTGGAGCGTTACGCCGAAGAGCACCCCGGCCTGCTGGAGGCGGACACCATCGTCATCGGCGACGCGGGCAACTTCCGCGTCGGCCTGCCGACCGTCACCTCCACCCTGCGCGGCATGACGATGGTGCGCGTCCAGGTCGACACCCTCGCGGGCAACCTGCACTCGGGCCAGTTCGGCGGCGCCGCACCCGACGCGCTGGCCGCGCTGATCCGCGTGCTGGACTCGCTGCGCGCCGAGGACGGTTCGACGACCGTCGACGGGCTCTCGGCCGACGCGGGCTGGGAAGGACTGCAGTACGAGCAGGAGCAGTTCCGGCAGGACGCCAAGGTCCTGGACGGCGTCGAGCTGATCGGGTCCGGGACGGTCGCGGACCGCATCTGGGCGCGCCCCGCCGTCACCGTCCTCGGCATCGACTGCCCGCCCGTGGTCGGCGCCACCCCGTCCGTGCAGGCCGGTGCCCGCGCGCTGATCAGCCTGCGGGTGCCGCCGGGCGTGGACGCGGGCGAGGCGACCAAGCTGCTCCAGGCGCATCTGGAGGCGCACACGCCGTGGGGGGCGCGGGTGAGCACCGAGCAGATCGGCCAGGGCCAGCCGTTCCGCGCCGACACCACCAGCCCGGCGTACCAGGCCATGGCGGCCGCGATGGCGGTGGCCTACCCGGGCCAGGAGATGCAGTACGCGGGGCAGGGCGGCTCCATCCCGCTGTGCAACACGCTGGCCGCGCTGTACCCGCGTGCGGAGATCCTGCTCATCGGGCTGAGCGAGCCCGAGGCGCAGATCCACGCGGTGAACGAGAGCGTGTCCCCCGAGGAACTGGAGCGGCTGTCGGTGGCGGAGGCACTGTTCCTGCGCAACTACGCGGCGAGCTGACAGCCCGGCCCCCAGCACAAGGCCCTCGTCCGCGGACGAGGGCCCTTCCTACGGTCCTGTGCCGGTGTCGCCCGCGGCTGCGACCTGATCCGAACGACAGGCCTCAGCCGAGGGCCGGATCCAGGACGATGTCCTCCTCGCGTGCGGTGACGGACGGCTCCTCGGGGAAGTGGCAGGCGGTCAGGTGCCCCGACGGGTTGCCCTCGACGCGCACCAGCGCCGGCTCCTCGAGGGCGCACTTGTCCTGCGCCTTCCAGCAGCGGGTGCGGAAGCGGCAGCCGGAGGGCGGGTCGATCGGGGAGGGCACGTCCCCCGCCAGCCGGATGCGCTCACGCCGTCCGACGGCGTCCGGGTCGGCCTCGGGTACGGCGGACAGCAGCGCGTGCGTGTAGGGGTGCCGGGGCCGCGTGTAGAGCGACTCCCGATCGGCGACCTCGACGATCTTTCCGAGGTACATGACAGCGACCCGCTCGGAGAAGTGCCGTACGACGGCCAGGTCGTGGGCGATGAAGACGAAGGCGATGCCGAATTCCCGCTGGAGGTCCTGGAGCAGGTTGACGACCTGCGCCTGGATGGAGACGTCCAGCGCGGAGACGGGCTCGTCGGCCACGATCAGCTTCGGCCTGAGGGCGAGGGCGCGGGCGATGCCGATGCGCTGGCGCTGGCCGCCGGAGAACTCGTTCGGGTAGCGGTTGTAGTGCTCGGGGTTGAGCCCGACCGTCTCCAGGAGTTCCTGGGCGCGCTTCTTGTGGCCCTGGGGCGGGTTGATGCCGTTGAGCCGCATCGGCGTCTCGATGATGGTGCCGACGGTGTGGCGGGGGTTCAGCGACGAGTAGGGGTCCTGGAAGATCATCTGCAGGTTGCGGCGGGCCTCCCGCATCCGCGCGGCGGGCTGGTGGGTGATGTCCTCTCCGTCGAACACGACGGAGCCGCCGGTGGGTTCGAGCAGCCGCGTGATCAGGCGGCCGGTGGTCGACTTGCCGCAGCCGGACTCGCCGACCAGGCCCAGCGACTCGCCGGGGCCGACCGAGAAGTCGATGCCGTCGACGGCGCGGACCGCTCCGATCTGCCGCTGGAAGATGATGCCCTGCTTGATCGGGAAGTGCTTCTGCAGACCGCGTACCTCCAGCAGGTTCTCGCCGTGGCTCTCGCCGGCGGGGCGGTCGGTGCTCTGCCCGGTGCGGGGCTCGGTGGTGCTCACGGCATGGTCCCTTTCGTCCGCCGGCGTCATCGCGCGGTCCGTGCGGCCGCGGCGTCCCGGTCGTCCGGACCGGCCCCGCCGCGGATCTCCTGCTTGGCGTCATCGCTCAGATGGCAGGCGGCGAGGTGCCGTTCGCTTCCGGAGACGAGGCGCAGTTCGGGCCGTTCCGCCGTGCAACGGCCCTCCGTCACCCAGCCCTTGTAGGCGCAGCGGGGGTGGAAGGAGCAGCCGTCCGGCAGGTTGATCAGGCTCGGCGGGGTGCCGGGGATCGGGTTGAGTCGTTGGCCGACGTCGCCGCCGAGGTGCGGCATCGACTGCAACAGGCCCCAGGTGTAGGGGTGCTGGGGCTGCTTGAGCACCTCGCGGGTGGTGCCGTACTCGATGCGGCGGCCGCCGTACATGACCAGGATGTCGTCGGCGATGTCGGACACGACGCCGAGGTCGTGCGTGATGATGACGACGGCGGAGCCGAACTCCTCCTGGAGGTCGCGGATGAGGTCCAGGATCTGCGCCTGCACGGTGACGTCCAGGGCGGTGGTGGGCTCGTCGGCGATGAGCAGGGCGGGGTCGCACACCAGTGACATGGCGATCATGGCGCGCTGGCGCATACCGCCGGAGAACTGGTGCGGGTAGTCCCTGACCCGGCGCTCGGGCTGCGGGATGCCGACCCGCTTCAGCATCTCGACCGCGCGGTCCTTCGCCTCCTTCTTGGAGACCTTGTGGTGCACCCGGTACGCCTCGGCGATCTGGGAGCCGACGGTGAAGAAGGGGTGCAGCGCGGACAGCGGGTCCTGGAAGATCATGGAGACGGTGCGGCCGCGCAGGGCGCGCATCCCGGCCTCGGGCAGGGCGATCAGTTCCCTGCCCTCCAGCCAGATCTCGCCGGAGACCTGGGCGCGGGTGCCCTTGTGGAGTCCGAGCAGGGCCAGTGAGGTCACCGACTTGCCGGAGCCGGACTCGCCGACGATGCCGAGGGTCCTGCCCTTCTCCAGGGTGAAGGAGACGCCGTCGACGGACTTGACGAGGCCGTCCTCGGTCGGGAAGTGCACCCTCAGGTCGCGTACGTCGAGGAAGGGTGCGGGCGCGGGGGTGACGTCCGCGGGCTGCGGTGAGGTCGATACGGACACGGGTGTTCCTAAGGACGAAGAAGGGCTCAGGCGAGGCGCACGCGCGGGTCGACGAGGCCGTACACCAGGTCGACGACGACGTTGGCGAGGACGACGAACGTCGCGGCGAAGAGCGTGGTGCCGAGGATGACCGGTAGGTCGGAGTTCTGGACCGAGTCGACGGCGAGCTTGCCGATGCCGTTGATGCCGAACACCGACTCGGTGATGACCGCGGAGCCGCCGATCAGGGAGCCGACGTCCATGCCGAAGATGGTGATGATCGGGGTGATCGCGGCCCGCAGTCCGTGCTTGAGGACGACCGTGGCGGCCGGCAGGCCCTTGGCGCGGGCGGTGCGCATGTAGTCCTCGGAGAAGACCTCCAGCATGGAGGAGCGGGTGAGCCGGGTGTACATCGCGAGGTAGACGATGACGAGGGTGGACCAGGGCAGGATCAGCCCCTGGAACCAGCCGGCCGGGTCCTCGGTGAAGGGCGTGTAGCCGGAGGTCGGCAGGATCTGGAACTTGTCCACGAAGAGGTAGAGCAGGAGCAGACCGATGAAGTAGATCTGCACCGACACGCCGAACAGGGCGAGTCCCACCGCCGCCTTGTCGGCGGCCCGGCCCCTGCGCACCGCCGCGACGGTGCCGAGGCCGACGCCCAGGATCAGGAACGCCACCGCGGCGCCGAGCCCGAGGGAGAGGTCCGCCGGGAAGTCCTGGAGCAGCGTGGTCAGGACGGGGGTGTCGGTCTGGAAGGAGATGCCGAGGCAGGGCGCGCCGCAGTGGATGCGGACGCTCTGGTCGCCGTAGTCGCGGCCCACGACCAGTCCCTTGAGGAACTCCCAGTACTGCGTCAGGTAGCTCTGGTCCAGGCCCAGCGAGTGCTTGATCTCCGCGAGGCGGGAGGGCGAGCAGGTCTTTCCGCAGGCCAGGAGCGCGGGGTTGGACGGCAGCGCGAAGAAGATGAAGAAGGTGATGGTGGTGATCACCAGCATGATCACGGCCGCTGCCAGCAGGCGTCTGATGAGGTAACGAAACATGGGGTGCCGGGACCTGACGTGAGTGGGGTGCCCGCCGGCGGCCGAGGCCGCCGGCGGGGTTCAGAGGGGTTGCGTCACTGCTTGATGTAGGCGTGCACCAGGCTGGGTTCGGCCATGATCGAGTCGTTGATGACACCGCCGACCTTCGAGCCGCTCACCTCGCTGAAGTTCATGTACATCAGTGGGACCACGGCGGCGTCCTTGAGGATCTGCTCGTCCAGTTCCCCGTAGGCGACGTTGCGCTGCTTGATGTCGGTCATCTTGCCGATCTTGTCGATCTGCGCGTTGACCTTCGGGTCGTTCAGGTAGGCGAGGTCGTTGTTGGACTGCGGGAGCTTCTTGATCTGGCGTCCGTCGAAGAGGGTGGGCAGCACGGTGGAGGCGTTGGGCCAGTCCGCGATCCAGTCGCCCCAGGTCAGGTCGTACTGGTTCTTCACGTTGTCGACGGTGCTGAAGTAGTTGTTCTTGTCGATCGGGGTGATGTTCACCGTGATGCCGATCTTCGCGAGCGCGGTCTTCACGGCGTCCGCGAAGTGCTCGTGCGTGGGGATGTTCTCCACCGCGAGGGACATCGTCGGCTTGGGGTTGCCGGCCTGCTTCATCAGGGCCTTGGCCTTGGTGAGGTCACCGGCGGGGTTGCTGCTGTAGAGGTTGAAGTCCTTGTGGCCGTCGATGCCGGGGGCGAGCATCGTGGTGGCGTAGTTGCCGTAGGCCGAACCGCCGAAGGCGCCGCGTACGGTGGTCTTGTCGATGGCGTACTCGATGGCCTGGCGGACCTTCAGGTCCTTCACCCGGTTCAAGTTGATCGCCAGGTAGTTGATGCCCGGGGCCGGGATCTTGTAGTAGCGCGACTTGAGCGACGGGTCGCCGGCCATCGTCGTCAGGTCGGAGCCGGCGATCGGCGTCTGGGTGATCGCGGTCTGGGCGGAGCCGCCGTCCGACTTGATCTGCTGGTCGATGGCGGCCTGGTCCTGCCCGAACTTCGCGTCGATCTCGTTGAGGTTCTGCTGCCGGATCGGGTCGCTCGACTGGCTCCAGTTCTTGTTCCGGACGAGGACCATTTCCTTGTTCTTGGTGTACGACTTGATCATGTAGGGCCCGTCGGACCAGACGTGGGTGTCGTACGTGGCGCCCGTGTCGTGGGCCTTGGGCACGCCCGACCAACCGGTCATCGCGGTCGTCTCGTTGAAGTCGGCGACCGGCTGGTTGAGATGGAAGACGATGGTGTACTTGTCCGGTGTCTGGATCGAGGACAGCTGCTTGCCCTGGTACGGGCCCTTGTAGGAGTCACCGCCGACCAGCCACTGACTGGCGTACGGCGGGCCGCCGTTGATGTCCGGGGAGAAGGCCCGCTCGACGCCGTACTTGACGTCCTGCGCGGTGACCTCGCTGCCGTCCTGCCACTTGACCCCGTGGCGCAGGTGGAACGTCCACACCGTGGCGCCCTTGCTCGCAGTTCCGGTGTCCGTCGCCAGGTCGCCGACCAGCTTGGGCTGGGAGCCCGTCTCGTCCCATCCGGTGAGAGTGCGGACGAGTTCGTAGTCCATGCTCGAACCCTCGGTGGTGTACGTCCGCTGAGGGTCGATGTGGTTGAAGTCGGCGTCGTCGAGGATCGTCAGCGTGCCGCCCTTCGACGGGGAGCCGCCGGCGCTGTTGCCGGAGGACCCTCCGCATGCGGTGGCTCCGAGGGCGATCACCACGGCGGTTGCCGTGAGAGCGACCGTGCGCGATCTGCGCGTGGTACGCGTGGTGCGCGTCATGGGGGAAACTCCGTTTCTTGCTACGGGCTCGGCGGCCGTTCGTGGGACCGCCGGGGCGACACTCGGGAGGGGGTGGCTTGTCAGCCGCGCCGGGCGCGGGGGTCCAGGGCGTCCCGGACGCCGTCCCCGAGCAGGTTGAGTGCCAGCACGAGGAGGAAGAGCAGGACGCCGGGCACGAAGAGGTACATCGGGTCCTGGAGGAAGAACTGGGAGGCGTCCGACAGCACGGCTCCCCAGTCGGGGTTGGGCGGGATGACGCCCACGCCCAGGTACGACAGCGCCGCCTCGGTGGTGATGTTCTGCGGGACGGCGAGCGCGAACGAGATCAGGATCGGCGCCCACAGGTTGGGCAGCAGTTGCCGGAAGAGGATGTGCCGGCGGCCGGCGCTCATCAGCCGCGCGGCGTCGACGAACTCCCGCTCGCGCAGGGACAGCACCTGCCCGCGCACCAGGCGGGCGGTGTAGGCCCAGGCGAAGACCGCGATGTTGAGGACCAGGACGAGCAGCCGGAGGTTCTCGTCGGTGCCGCCGTGGCTGTTGGTCTGCAGGGCGTTCTGGATCACCGGAGTGAGCGCGATGATGAACAGCAGCTGGGGGAACGCCAGCATCACGTCCATGATCCGGGACAGCAGGGAGTCGACCCAGCCACCGAAGTAACCGGCGGCGAGCCCGGCCACCACACCGACCGCGGTGGACAGCAGGGCGGAGGCGAATCCGACGTAGAGCGAGGTGCGCAGGCCGTAGACGATGCGGGCGAACAGGTCGTACCCCGTGCCCGGTTCGACGCCGAGCAGGTGCTTGGCGCTGATGCCGCCCAGCGATCCGTAGGGGAAGTTGCCCGTGTCCGGATTGATCGCCTTGTTGTCGGGGGTGATCGGCCCCCAGCCGGTCAGTGCGGTGAGCACCGGGGCGAGGAGCGCGATCGCGATGAACAGGAGGGTGGCCGCCAGGGCGACCGTGGTGACCTTGTCCCGCCTGATCCGCCGCCAGGCCATCCGGGCCGGTGAGCGGCCGGCGACTGCCGTGCCGCCGGGTCTGGAGCCTTGGATCGACGGCTCGGGCAGCAGCGCGGTGCCGCCGCCGGTGTCGACCGGCTGGTGTTGCGTGGTCATCGTACGGACATCCCGGATCTGCCCCTGAGGCAAGGAAATTGGGTGGCGGTCGTTGCTTCCGCCATGAGACTCTGCGGACTTTCGCAACCGTGTGCGAGTCCGGTCAAGCCGCGCAGGGGCGAGAAAAGGGATTGTTTGCTGAGATGGAAAAGTGTTGACGAGAGCGGGGAATGCGATTACCCGGGGCGTGAGTGTTCGCGGGAGATTCCTTGGGCAGCGATTGGCCGTGGCCGCGCCTTCGTTTCCTTTTGCTTTTCCCTCGGAATCCCCCGTGCCGGGTAAAGGGGGCGGGCGGCGGGCTCGGCGTCAGCCGACCGGCACCCCGGCTTCCAGATAGAGCGCGGCTCCGCGTTCGCGTGCCCGCAGAGCCCAGCGCAGTCGCTCGTAGCGCACAGGGGGCAGCAGGTCGGCGGCCTCCGCCTCGGTGACGAACCGCCAGGCGCGCAGCTCCGGGCCGGGAAGCAACAGCCGGCCGGCCTCGGCGGAGTGCAGCAGGCCGCCGTCGAAAAGGAGACGCAGACCGCCGAACGCGGGGGGCGCAGGGCGCTCCCAGTCGACGACGAGCAGGCTCGGCACCTCGTCGAGGTGGATGCCGGTCTCCTCGGCGACCTCCCGCATTCCGGCGCGCGCGGGTGCCTCGCCGGGTTCGACGACACCGCCGGGGAACTCCCAGCCGGCCTTGTACGTGGGGTCGACGAGCAGCACCCGGTCCTGCTCGTCGAAGAGGAGCACTCCGGCGGCGACGGTCTCGGCGGTGGGCTCGGGCGTCTGGACGATGTCACAGGCGGGCACCGACCCGTCGGTGACGGCCTCGGCGATGCGCACGGCCGTCTCGTACGGAGTGAGGTCGCTGGTGTCGAGAGGGTGGGCGTCGGCGGTGAGCCAGGAGGCGAGAGCGGTCCGGTACGGCTCGATGTGGTCGAAGGACCACTGGCGTATTCGCATGTCGCCGTCGGGGAGGTCCCGCGGCACCTCACGACCCGCTATACGTTCCCGCAGTATCGTTTCGGCCGGGGCGAGCAGAATGTGGCTGACCGGAATCCTGCGCGCGGCGAGGCCGCCGAAGATCTCGTCGCGGTACTCCTGGCGCAAAATGGTCATGGGCACGACGAGGGTGCCGCCGAGCTCGGCGAGCATCGCGGCCGCCGTGTCGATCACGAGCCGTCGCCAGATCGGCAGGTCCTGGAAGTCGCCGACCTCGGCGAGGTGTTTGGGTGGCAGCAAGTGGGCCAGCGCGCCGCCGATGACCTCCGGGTCGAAGAGCGTGCTGTTCGGGATCAGTTCGATCAGTTCCCTTGCGGTGGTGGTCTTCCCCGCACCGAACGCGCCGTTGATCCAGACGACGGTCACAGGTCCCCCTCTTCTGTTGGCCCCCTGAGGCTTGCCCGCTCCACCCTGCCACGGAAACCAGCCGCAGTTGAGGGCACATGACGACGGCGCCGGCGCCCCCTCTCACGCGGGGGGCGCCGACGCCGTGCGCCGTGGCCGGGGCGGCCCGTCAGCCCTTCTTCTGGGCGCCCTTCTTCTGCGCGCCCTTCTTCTGGGCGCCCTTCTTCTTCTGTACGCCGTTCTTCCCGTCCACGGCCAGGCCCTCTCCGGCGACCGTCTGGTCGAGCGTCTTGAGGGTCTCGTCCACGTTGATGGCGGGGAGCTTCTCTCCGACGGCGTGCGACGGGGTGATCGCCGCGACGGCGAAGCCGGTGGCCAGGGAGGCGATGGCGAGCATGCTGCGCTTCTTCATGCCTCACTCAACTGCCGGACGGGGCCCGGGGTCACGCCACTGGGCCGTTCGGGCGAAGCGGCGGCTTCACACGGGGTCGGTGCCCCAGATGCCGGAGCCGCCGCCGCGCCACTCGATCAGCCCCGTGGCCGCCACGTACGCCGCGTCCGCGTCCTCGATCCCCGCCCGCCGCAGGAACTCGGCGACGTCGAGCGGACCGTAGGCGATGCCGAGGAACTGGTCGTCCACGCGGACCCGGCGACCGCCGTCCGCGGCGGGCGGGTAGACCACGACGGGTTTCTCGGACGCCATGGCACCAGGGTGCCCGGGGACGCTGCCGGCCGCGCGCCGGGATGGGCCGTTCAGCCCGCCTTGCGCGTCGGCCGGAACTCGTGGACGTCGGCGGTGAGGGTGCCGTCCTGCTGCTCGTAGTGGGACAGGGCGAGACCGAGACCGAAGAAGGTGGGTGCCCACTCTCCGACGAAGATGCCCCAGCGGTCGGCGCGGGCCAGGCCGGTGCCCGCTTCCATCTTCAGGGAGCCCATCCAGGCGACGACGCTGAGGCCGATGGAGGCCATGCCGGCCATGTAGGCGTGCTCGCTGCGGACGCCCATCTCGTGCATCTTCTTGATGATCATCTGCGGCTCCGTTCCGTGAGGGACTCAGGAGACGGAGTGCCCTCGACCGGCGCCGCTATTCGCCATATTTGTCCTTTATGTCAGACATGGAGGCCGTGAGGTGAGCCCGCAGCGGTCACCTCACGGCCTCCGAAGCCCCTGTCAGGCGCCCACGTAGGCCGCCAGGTGCTCTCCGGTCAGCGTGGAGCGGGCCTCGACGAGGTCGGCCGGGGTGCCCTCGAAGACGATCCGGCCGCCGTCGTGGCCCGCGCCGGGGCCGAGGTCGATGATCCAGTCGGCGTGCGCCATGACGGCCTGGTGGTGCTCGATCACGATGACCGACTTCCCGGAGTCGACGAGCCGGTCGAGGAGGCCGAGCAGCTGTTCCACGTCCGCGAGGTGGAGGCCTGTGGTCGGCTCGTCGAGGACGTACACGCCACCCTTCTCACCCATGTGCGTGGCCAGCTTGAGCCGCTGCCGCTCACCGCCGGACAGCGTCGTGAGCGGCTGGCCGAGGGTGAGGTAGCCGAGACCGACGTCCGCGAGCCGCTGAAGGATCCTGTGCGCGGCGGGCGTGCGGGCCTCACCGCTGCCGAAGAACTCCTCGGCCTCGGTCACGGGCATCGCCAGCACCTCGCTGATGTCCCGGCCGCCGAGGCGGTACTCCAGCACCGACGCCTCGAACCGCCTGCCCTCGCACTCCTCGCACGGGGTGGCCACGCTCTGCATGATCGCCAGGTCGGTGTAGATGACACCGGCGCCGTTGCAGGTGGGGCAGGCGCCCTCGGAGTTGGCGCTGAACAGGGCCGGCTTCACACCGTTGGCCTTGGCGAAGGCCTTGCGGATCGGGTCGGCCAGTCCGGTGTACGTCGCCGGGTTGCTGCGCCGGGAGCCGCGGATCGGGGTCTGGTCGATCGCGACCACGCCCTCTTCGGCGGGGATCGAGCCGTGTACCAGCGAGCTCTTGCCGGAACCCGCGACGCCGGTGACGACGGTGAGGACGCCGAGCGGGATGTCGACGTCGACGTCGTGCAGGTTGTTCGCCGAGGCGCCCCGGATCTCCAGCGCGCCGGTGGGCTTGCGGACGGTCGCCTTGATCTTGGCGCGGTCGTCGAGGTGACGGCCGGTGACGGTGCCGCTGCCCCGCAGCCCCTCCAGGGTGCCCTCGAAGCAGACGGTGCCGCCCGCCGTGCCGGCGCCGGGGCCGAGGTCCACGACATGGTCCGCGATGGCGATCGTCTCCGGCTTGTGCTCCACGACCAGCACGGTGTTGCCCTTGTCCCGCAGGCGCAGCAGCAGGTTGTTCATCCGCTCGATGTCATGCGGGTGCAGGCCGATGGACGGCTCGTCGAAGACGTAGGTGACGTCGGTGAGCGAGGAGCCGAGGTGGCGGATCATCTTGGTGCGTTGCGCCTCGCCGCCGGAGAGCGTGCCCGACGACCGGTCGAGCGAGAGGTAGCCCAGGCCGATCTCCACGAACGAGTCGAGGGTGTGCTGGAGCTTGGTGAGCAGCGGGGCCACCGACGGCTCTTCCAGCCCTCGCACCCACTCGGCCAGGTCGCGGATCTCCATCGCGCAGGCGTCGGCGATGTTGACCTTGCCGATCTTCGAGGAACGGGCGAGCTCACTGAGCCGGGTGCCGTCGCAGTCGGGGCACCGGGTGAAGGTGACCGCCCGGTCCACGAAGGCCCGGATGTGCGGCTGCATCGACTCGCGGTCCTTGGAGAGGAAGCTCTTCTGGAGCTTCGGGATCAGCCCCTCGTAGGTGAGGTTGACCCCGTTGATCTTCACCTTGGTCGGCTCGCGGTACAGGAAGTCGTGCCGCTCCTTCTTGGTGTAGTCGCGGATCGGCTTGTCCTTGTCGAAGAAGCCCGACTCGGCGATGACCCGCACCACCCAGCCTCCCCCGGTGTAGGTGGGGATGGTGAACGGGTCCTCGGACAGCGACTTGGAGTCGTCGTAGAGCTGGGTGAGGTCGATGTCGGAGACCGTGCCCCGGCCCTCGCAGTGGGTGCACATACCGCCGGTGCGGCTGAAGGACACCTTTTCGGTCCTGGTCTTGTCGGCCCCCCGGTCCACCGTGAAGCCACCGCTCGCCGAGACCGAGGCGGTGTTGAACGAGAACGCTCCGGGCGGGCCGATGTGGGGCGTGCCGAGCCGGCTGAAGAGGATCCGCAGCATCGCGTTGGCGTCGGTGGCGGTGCCGACGGTGGAGCGGGGGTCGGAACCCATGCGCTGCTGGTCGACGGCGATCGCGGTCGTCAGCCCGTCCAGGACGTCGACCTCGGGCCGGGCGAGGTTCGGCATGAAGCCCTGCAGGAAGGCGCTGTAGGTCTCGTTGATCAGCCGCTGCGACTCCGCGGCGATCGTGTCGAACACCAGGGAGCTCTTGCCCGAGCCGGAGACGCCGGTGAACACCGTGAGCCGGCGCTTCGGAATCTCGATGCTGACGTCCCTGAGGTTGTTCTCGCGCGCGCCGTGCACGCGGATCACGTCATGGCTGTCGGCAACGTGCGGCCCGGGCGACTGTCTGTCCGTCGTCGTGGCCTTGCTCATGGTGTCTCCATCTGTCGGGCGGCGCTGCCGCGCTCGGGCGATCTCGTTCCCCCGCGCCGCTCCGGGGAGCGGCGCGGGGGAGTGCGGTGCGGGGGCTGCTACGACGCCTTCAGCTGCTGGATGCGGACCATGTTGCCCGCGGGGTCGCGGAAGGCGCAGTCGCGAACGCCGTAGGGCTGGTCCACCGGCTCCTGGACCACCTCGGCGTCACCCGCCTGCACCCGCTCGAAGGTGGCGTCGACGTCGGTGGTGGCCAGGACGATGCTGGCGTAGGTGCCCTTGGCCATCATCTCGGCGATGGTGCGGCGCTCGTCCTCGGTGACGCCGGGGTCGGCGGCCGGCGGGTGCAGCACGATGTTCGTGCCGGGCTGGCCGACGGGGCCGACCGTGATCCAGCGCATGCCCTGGTACCCGACGTCGTTTCTGACTTCGAAGCCGAGGGTGTCGCGGTAGAACGCCAGGGCGGCGTCCGGGTCGTCGTGCGGAAGGAAACTGGCGTGAATGCGAAGGTCCATGGCCCTCACGCTAGTTTCGGCCCGGGGCGGGCGCTTCTCGATTCCTGATCGGTCTGGTCACCTGCTTCGCCACGCACGACGGAATCCCCGCCGTCGCGCGCGCCGCCTCGCGCCGGTAGGCGCTGGGCGGCATGCCCACCAGCTCGGTGAAACGGGTGCTGAAGGTGCCCAGCGACGCGCAGCCGACCTCGAAGCACACCTCGGTGACGCTGAGGTCGCCCCGGCGCAGCAGCGCCATCGCGCGCTCGATGCGCCGCGTCATGAGGTAGCTGTACGGCGACTCGCCGTACGCCTGCCGGAACTCGCGGCTGAGGTGCCCGGCCGACATGTGCACGCCCCGCGCGAGCGCCTCGACGTCCAGGGGTTTCGCGTACTCCCGGTCGATGCGGTCCTTGACGCGCCGCAGTCGGGCGAGGTCGCGCAGATGCTGCGCCGAGGCGGGTCTGCTGCTCACAAGCGCGATCGTGCCACATCGCACGCACGTGCGGCTGATTTCCGGCTAAACGGACCGGACCGGTCCGTATCGCCCAGGGGTGGCCGTCACGTCGGCCTCCGCTCCGACCCGCATCGCACCACCGCCGGCCGAACGTTCCTGCTCGATCGGCCGGCCCCGTCTCACACCCCGGCCGTCGCCGCGTCCGAACGCCTCGCCAGCGCTGCCGCCGCCGCGCCCACGAGCCCCGCGTCGGTGCCCATCTGCGCCGGCGCCACGGTCAGGTGCCGGACGAAGGACAGCGTCGCGTAGGAGCTCAGGGCCTTGCGCAGGGGACCGAGCAGAACGTCGCCCGCCTTGCCCACTCCCCCGCCGATCACGGCGATGTCGATCTCCACGAGGGTCGCGGTGGCGGCGATCCCGGCGGCCAGGGCCTGGGCGGCCCGTTCGAAGGAGGCGACGGCGACCGGGTCGCCGGAGCGGGCGGCGGCGGCCACCGCGGCGGCGGAGGTGTCCCCGTCCGGGCCGGGCCGCCAGCCGCTCTCCAGGGCGCGCCGGGCGATGTTGGGGCCGCTCGCGATGCGCTCCACACAGCCGTGCGAGCCGCACGGGCACAGATCGCCGTCGAGGTCCACGCTGATGTGGCCGATGTGGCCGGCGTTGCCGGTGGGCCCGGGATGCAGCCGGCCGTCGAGCACCAGACCGCCGCCGACGCCCGTGGAGACGACCATGCACAGCGCGTTGTCGTGGCCCCGGGCGGCACCCTGCCAGTGCTCTGCCGCGGTGATCGCCACACCGTCGCCGATCAGCTCGACGGGCAGGTCGCCGGCGGCGGCCCGGACGCGGGCGACGAGCGGGTAGTCGCGCCAGCCGGGCACGTTCACCGGACTGACCGTGCCCGCTGAGGCGTCCACGGGACCGGCACTGCCGATCCCCACGGCCGAGGCACGCTCCCACAGCGGCGACGCGGTGAGCTCGCCGAGCACCTCCGCCACGGCCCGCATCACGGTGTCGCCGTCCTCCCGGGCGGGCGTCGGCCGCTGGGCGCGGACCAGAATCCGGCCGCCGCCGTCGACCAGAGCGCCGGCGATCTTGGTGCCGCCGATGTCGAGCGCGGCCACGAGGTCGGTGTGCATCAGAGTCGGATCTCCCCGTCGGGCGTGAGAAAAACGCCGATAAAGGCCATCAAGCAGGGCAAGCAGCAGGCCCGTCCCACGGCGGTGCGCGGGCCGGAGAGTGCGGTGGACAGTCTCCCCCGAGCCTGACAACGTTGTCCAGGCTCTATGCTCGACGCCACATCGTCATACAAACCGAGAATCGACGCACCCCCGTGGACGACAGGACAGGACACCGCACCGTGCCCCAGACCCCCCTCCGCTCCGCAGCGCGTTACGGCACCCGGCCGACCATGAAGGACGTGGCCGCGCGCGCCGGAGTCGGCCTCAAGACGGTCTCCCGTGTCGTGAACGGGGAGCCGGGGGTCACCGCGGAGACGGAGCAGCGGGTCCAGGAGGCGATCGACGCCCTCGGCTTCCGCCGCAACGACAGCGCGCGGGTGCTGCGCAAGGGCCGCACGGCGAGCATCGGCCTGGTCCTGGAGGACCTCGCGGACCCGTTCTACGGGCCGCTGAGCCGGTCGGTCGAGGAGGTGGCCCGCGCGCACGGTGCCCTGCTGATCAACGGCTCCAGCGCGGAGGACCCCGAGCGGGAACAGGAGCTGGTGCTGGCCCTGTGCGCGCGGCGGGTGGACGGGCTGGTGGTGATCCCGGCCGGGGACGACCACCGGTATCTGGAACCGGAGCTCAAGGCGGGGGTCGCCACGGTGTTCGTGGACCGGCCGGCCGGGCACATCGACGCCGACGTGGTCCTGTCGGACAACTTCGGCGGCGCCCGCGGCGGCGTCGCCCATCTCATCGCACACGGTCACCGCAGGATCGGCTTCATCGGCGACATGCCCCGGATCCACACCGCCGCCGAGCGGTTGCGCGGCTACCGGGCCGCCATGGAGGACGCGGGCATACCGGTGGCGGACTCCTGGATGTCCCTCGGCGTCACCGGCCCCGAGCGGGTGCGCAGGGCGGCCGAGGACATGCTGACCGGCCCGGACCCGGTCACGGCGATCTTCGCGGGCAACAACCGGGTGACGGTGACCGTGATCCGGGTGCTCGCCGAGCAGGCCCGCCGTGTCGCCCTGGTCGGTTTCGACGACATCGAGCTCGCCGACCTGCTCCAGCCGGGCGTCACGGTCGTGGCCCAGGACGCGGCGGACATCGGCCGCACCGCGGCGGAACGTCTCTTCCGGCAGCTGGACGGCACCCCGGTGCCCCCCGAACGCATCGAGCTGCCGACCCGGCTGATCACCCGCGGCTCGGGCGAGATCCCTCCGGCGGACTGAGCGGCCGATGGACGACGCCACCGATCGCACACTGCGGGCACTCGGCCTGGCGGAGGCGCCGCGCGAGCACCCTCTGCTGTACCCGGGAGCGTGGCCCGCCGATTCCGGGCTGCTCGACGGGGACTGTTTCCTGCCGCTGGAGCAGCTGGTGTACGAGGACCGCACTCCGGTCATCGCCATCGGCTCGAACGGCTGCCCTGGGCAGTTGCGGCACAAGATGGCGGAGTTCGGCATCGGGGCGCCGCTGCCCATGGTGAAGGCGCGGGTGAGGGGCATCGACGCCGGTGTCTCCGCGCATGTGAGCCGTATGGGGTACGTCTCCGCCTCGCCGGTCGGCGCCCCGGGCACCGTACGGGAGTTGTTCGTCCTGTGGCTCGACGCCGAGCAGCTCGCGGTGATCGACGCGAGCGAGGGCGTGCCGGTGCCGGGCGGCAACTTCGACCGGGCCTGGCTGCCGTCGCCCGACGTCCGGATCGACCTCGCGGACGGCACCCGGCTGCCCGGGGCGTACGTCTACGTCAACCGGCACGGTGTCCTCCACGACGGCACGGGCGCGCCGCGCACCCACCCGGGTGAGCGGGAGCTGCTGACCGAGCTCCTCGTCGGGTTGCCGCGTCTGCGGGAGCTGTTCGGAGTCGTGCCCGAGGAGTTCTGCGCGCGGGCCCGGGGAGACCGGCGGCTGTGCGAGCGGGGCACGCGGCTGTTCGTCGAGGAGAAGCTGGTGACGGCCTCCGGTCTCGAGCGGTACGTGGCCGCTTCGGCCCGGGGTCAGCAGACCGGGAGTCCGGGGACCGGCGCGTCGTTGCCGCCGCCCTTGATGTAGACGTCGCTGACCCAGACGTTCGTGTTGCCGCTGTCGTCGTCGGTCTTCGCCCACCAGATGTTGGTCCACTCCCCGGACGTCTCGCGGCGGCCCAGGTTCCGCTGGCAGTAGAAGTAGTTGGTGCCCGCGTTGAGGATGCCGGCCTTGGTGCCGGAGGCGGTGTAGGAGCCGGCGGTCTTCCAGACCTGGCAGTTGTACCTGCCGCCGCCGATGGCGTGACAGGCCGGGGCCGGGGTGGTCGATCCGCCGCCGGGGGTGGTGCCGCCTCCGGATCCGCCGCCGGGGGTGGTGCCGCCTCCGGCGGTGGCGCGAGGGGTCGATTTCCCGGGGGCTGGTGTGGTCTCCCGGCCGGTGGGCTCGGGGTCCTTCGGGTCGGCGGTCTTCCCGGAGGGTGCCCTGTCCTCGGCGTCTCCCTGTTCCGTGGACCTCGGGGCGTTCGAGCCGTCGTCCGGTCCACTGGGCTCGGAGGGCCCGTCGTCCGCACCGACGGCGCCCGTCCGCGGGCCGGTCCCCTTGCCGCCGGAGTCGTCGCTCAGCAGGGCGATCGTGGTACCGGCGGCGGCCAGGACGACGGTGACGGCCGCGGCGGCCAGCAGGACACGCGCCTTGCGGCGGGGCGCGGCGCGGCCGGGGTTCATGGAGCCGGTGGGTGCGGTGCTGCCGGGGGCGAGAGGGCCGGCACCCCGGGGGCTGGTGCCGGGGCTCGACGGTGTGGCCTGACCAGCACCCGAGGCCTGCGTGTCGGTGCCTGCGTGCGCGGAGTGCCCGGACGCCGACGTCCCCGGGGTGGCGCCGTCGGTGCCTGCGTGCGCGGGGTGCCCGGACGCCGACGTCCCCGGGGTGGCGCCGTCGGTGCCTGCGTGCGCGGGGTGCCCCGGCACCGATGGCCCCGGGGTGCCGCCGCCCTCGTGAGGTCCGGCCGCGCCCTGCAGCGGGGGTCCGAACCCCGGCGGCACCGACGGGACACCGCGCTCCGTCTCCGCCCGCGGGGGCGCGACCGCGGGGCCCCGCAGAGTGGACGTCGGCGTGTCCGAGCCGCCCGTGTCCGCGACGGCCTGGAGCAGTGCGCGGGCCTGGTCGGCCTCCGGGCGGGACTCGGGGCGTTTGTCCAGCAGCCGCCGCAGGACCGGCGCGAGGGGGCCGGCGCGACGGGGCTCCGGCAGCGGCTCGGAGACGATCGCGGTGAGCGTGGAGAACGTCGACGTGCGACGGAAGGGCGAAGCACCCTCGACGGCCGCGTACAGCGTGGCACCCAGGGCCCAGATGTCGGAGGCTGGGCCCGGGTCGGCGCCCTGGGCGCGCTCGGGAGCCAGATAGTCGAGGGAGCCGACCAGTTCGCCGCTGCGTGTGAGGTGCGTGGCCGAACCGTCCCCCGGATCGTCCATCGTGGCGATGCCGAAGTCGGTGAGGACGACCCGGCCCGAGCGGTCGAGCAGGATGTTGCCCGGCTTGACGTCCCGGTGCAGGACGCCCGCGCGGTGGGCGGCGGCCAGCGCGTCCATGACCTCGGCGCCGATCCCGGCCGCCTCACCCGGGTCCAGCGTGCCGCGCTCGCGCAGGACGTCGTCCAGGGACGGCCCGTCGACCAGTTCCATGACGATGATCGGGCGGCCGTCGACCTGGGCGATGTCGTGCACGGCGATGACACCGGGGTGACGCACCCGGGCCGCCGCACGCGCCTCGCGTTGCATCCGCAGCTGCAGAGCGGCCAGTTCGGGGCCGGCCGCGTCGGTGTAGGTGCGCAGTTCCTTGACCGCGACCTCACGGCCGAGGACCTCGTCGACGGCCTTCCACACGACGCCCATCCCGCCGCGCCCCAGCGCCGCCGTGACGCGATAGCGGCCTGCCAGCAGCCGTCCGGCCCCGTCCGTCTGCCCGTGCTCCCCCGTCGACACCGCTGCCCCGTTCCTGTGACCCCACCGGATGCGCCGACGACCGACACCGTCAGTGCGTGGCGTACAGACTACGGGGCGCCGGTGACGGCAACAGGTGTCGGTGACGGCTGTGACAGGGCCGGTACGTGCCGTCCGATCCGCCGGACCGACACGGTCAGGCGGAGGCCGTCAGGTCCCCGCGCCGGGGCGTCGCGAAGCTCTCCAGGTCCGCCCGGGTCAGGCCGGCCAGGCGGGCGACCTCCCCGATGTCCAGGGCCCCGCAGTCCAGGCCGCGCAGCAGGTAGCCGCTGAGGGCCTTGGCGGTGGCGGGCTCGTCCATGACGTCGCCGCCGGTGCGGTTGGCATAGCGGGACAGGCGAGCTGCGGCCTGCTCGAAGCCCTCGCGGTAGAAGGCGAAGACGGCCGCGTAGCGGGTGGGGATGTGGCCGGGGTGCATGTCCCAGCCCTGGTAGTAGGCGCGGGCCAGGGCGCGGCGGGTGAGGCCGTAGTGCAGGCGCCAGGCGTCGTGGACCTTCGCGGTGGGTCCGACGGGCAGGACGTTCGTCGAGCCGTCCGAGACGCGTACGCCCGTACCGGCAGCGGCGACCTGCATGACGGCCTTGGCATGGTCCGCGGCGGGGTGGTCACTGGCCTGGTGGGCGGCGGAGACGCCGAGGCAGGCACTGTAGTCGAAGGTCCCGTAGTGCAGTCCGGTGGCGCGGCCCTCGGCGGCCTGGATCATGCGGGCGACGGTGGCGGTGCCGTCGGCGGCGAGGATGGACTGGCTGGTTTCGATCTGGATCTCGAAGCCGATCCGGCCGGGCTCGAGCCCATGGGCCTTCTCGAAGGCGTCCAGTAGCCGCGCCATGGCGGTGACCTGCTCCGCGTACGTCACCTTCGGCAGGGTGAGGACCAGCCCGCCGGGCAGGCCGCCGGCCTCCATCAGGCCGGTGAGGAAGATGTCGAGGGTGCGGATGCCCCGGGCTCGTACGGGCGCCTCCATGCACTTCATGCGGATGCCCATGTAGGGAGCGGCGGTGCGCTCCGCGTAGGCCTCCGCGATGATCCGGGCGGCGCGGGCGGCGGCCTCGTCCTCCTCGGCGTCGGGGCGGTTGCCGTAGCCGTCCTCGAAATCGACGCGCAGGTCCTCGATCGGCTCGCGCTCCAGCTTGGCGCGCACGCGCGCGTGGACGGGCCCGGCGAGTTCCTCGGAGAGGCCGAGGACGGCGGCGAAGGCCGCGGCGTCCGGGGCGTGTTCGTCGAGTGCGGCGAGGGCCCGGTCGCCCCAGGAGCGGACGGTGTCGGCGGCGAAGGCGTCGCCGGGCACGTAGACGGTGTGGACGGGCTGACGGGTACCGGGGTCTCCGGGGTAGCGGCGCTCCAGCTCGGCGTCGACCGGCGCGAGGGAGGCGCTGATCTCCTCGCTGACGGCTCCCGCGAGGCTCGTCGCCACCTTCTCCTGCCGGCCCTGACCCATTGCGAGACCCTCCATTTTCCGCACAGCGGAATCAACAATCCGTAGAACGAAGCTATCGGCCGACCTTCGGCCTGGTCAACACCATCGTGAAGGGGAATTCCCCGTGCTTCCCTCTTGATCACTGCCGATCGGCCCTCTTCTTCCGTACTCAGAAGGCAAGCTTCATCCTGACGTGCAAGGGGAGGGAGACCACGTGCCGAACGAGGCCGGCGTGACGCGACGCCACGGGCTCAAGGCAGCGGCGGCCGCCGCCGTCGCGGGACCGCTGCTCACCACCGCGGGCCCCACACACCGCGCTTCCGCCGGCGAGCACGCGGGCGCCCTGAACGTCATGACGTTCAACGTGCGCTTCGCGACCGTCGTCGACGAGACACCGCGCTGGACCGTGCGCCGCCCGGTGATGCGAGAGCTGCTGCGCCACGAGCGACCGCACGTCATCGGCACCCAGGAAGGGCTCTACCGGCAAGTGCGCGCGATCGAGAAGGATCTCGGCGAGCACTACGACTGGATCGGCACCGGGCGCGGGGGCGGCAGCAAGGACGAGTTCATGGCGATCTTCTACGACACACGCAGACTCGACCCGATCGAGTTCGATCACTTCTGGCTGTCCGGCACCCCGCGCACGATCGCCTCGAACACCTGGGGCGCTGACTGGCTGCGCATGGTGACCTGGGTCCGCTTCGCCGATCGCGCCGACGGAGGACGGGAGTTCTACGTCCTCAACACCCACCTGGACAGCGTCAGCCAGTACGCCCGGGAACGCTCGGCGGAGCTCATCGGCGAGACGATCACCGGGTGGGACCGGTCCGTACCGGTCATCGTCACCGGCGACTTCAACGCGGCCGCCCACGACAACCGGGTGTACGACCTCATGCTGGACACCGGACTGGTGGACGCCTGGGACACGGCGGCCTCACGGGGCCCGGCGTACGGGACGCACCACGGCTACCGGACGCCCAGGCCCGGCGGGCGGCGCATCGACTGGATCCTCACCACACCCGGAGTGAGAACGCACTGGGCCCGGATGAACACCTTCAGCAGGGACGGGACGTACCCGAGCGACCATCTGCCGGTGCAGGCCTCGATGACCCTGGGATGAGCAAAGGCCCCCGGGACCGTTCTTGAGTTCTAGCGATCGTCGCAACACCCCAGCTCAAGGGGTGCGATGTTCGAGATCCGCAAGACCCGGACGGTGGCTCAGGGGCGCAGGAAGCTGACC
>NZ_SZVW01000021.1 GCF_007655005.1 Streptomyces tibetensis | reverse complement strand
GGCCCCCGCACCCGCGGCGCCCCCGGCCCCCGCGCCCCAGCCCGCCGCGCAGGGTTTCGCGCCCCCGCCCGGCCCCACCCCACCTCCGGCCCCGGCGCCCCAGGTGCACGCCGCCCCGACCATCGCCGCGCCCCTGCACACCCCGCCCGGTGGCTCCCCGGTGCCGCCCCCGGCCCCGGCCCCCGCGCCGTACGGCCAGCCCGGCCAGCAGCCCCCGCAGTACGGCCAGGTACCCGGCCAGACGGCCCCGCCGCCTCCCGGCTACGGCCAGCCCCAGGCACCTCATCCGCCACAGGCGCCCCACGCCCCGGCCCCGCCCCCCGGCTACGGCCAGCCCACGCCGCCCCCGGGCTACGGCCAGCAGCAGCCGCCGTTCGGTCAGGCACCCTACGGAGCCCCGCAGGGCGCTCCCCAGGGCGTTCCCCAAGGCGCTCCCCAGGGTCCCGGCGTCTCCGCCGCGCTCCAGCAGTTCAAGGAGACCCCCACCGGGCAGCGCTGGACGCAGCAGAACAAGAAGCTCGTCCGCGTCGACCTCGGCATCGGCGGACAGCCCGTACTGGCCCGGCAGGGCAGCATGGTGCTCTACCAGGGCAAGGTCGACTTCAGCTACAAGGGCGCCGGCTTCGCCGGCCGGATCGTGGGCAACGCGACCGGCCAGGAGATGCAGCTGATGCGCTGTACGGGGCAGGGGCAGGTGTTCCTCGCCGAGAACTCGACGATGCTGCACCCCCTGGAGCTGCAGGGCGACGCCGTCTGTGTCTCCGCCGAGAACGTCCTCGCGTTCGACGAGAGCCTCACCTACGAGGTCCGCCGCATCGAGGGCCACGGCATCCCCGGCGGCGCACTGTTCACCATGCAGTTCCAGGGCACCGGCACCATCGTCGTGAAGACGCACGGCACGCCCGTCGTGCTGCCCGTCACGCCCACCACGTTCGCCGACTGCAACGCCGTGGTCGCCTGGTCGGCCGCCGCCCAGGTCGTCGTCTCCAGCCAGGTGCGGATGCGCCGCAACGCCTACCCCGGTGACACGGGGGAGAGCGTCAACCTCCAGTTCCGGGGAGCGCCCGGCAACTTCATCGTCGTCCAGCCGTACGAGGTCTGAGGGAGCCCGTCATGACACAGCAACTCGCGGGCCACGCCCCCGCACCCGTCACCGCCCGCATGGAGAACCACGGCAACCACATGCTGAAGGTCGCCATGCAGACCGGGAACGACCTCCTCGCGCGCGTGGGGTCGATGGTCGCCTACGAAGGGTTCGTGCAGTACGAGCCCAACCCGCCGGCCGTGCGCCAGATCGCCAAGGACTGGATGACCGGTGAGGGCGCGCCCCTGATGAAGTGCTCCGGCGACGGCCTGCTCTACCTCGCCGACTACGGGGCGAACGTCGTCGTCATCAACCTCAACGGCGACGGCATCTCGGTCAACGCCACCAATCTGCTGGCCTTCGACGCCCACCTCACCTGGGGCGTGGAGCGGGTCAAGGGTCTGGCGAAGTTCGCCGGGCAGGGCCTTTGGAACACCAAGATCTCCGGGCAGGGCTGGGTCGCGCTGACCTCCCGGGGCAAGCCCATCGTCGTCGACTGCGGAGGCGGCGACGACGAGACCTACGTCGACCCCGACGCGCTCGTCGCCTGGTCCCCGAACCTCAAGGTGAAGGGCAAGCGCAGCTTCCGGGCCCAGTCGCTGATCGGCCGCGGCAGCGGCGAGGCCTACCAGATGGCCTTCTCCGGTCAGGGCATCGTCGTCGTCCAGCCCAGCGAGGACAGCACCGACCGACTCCGGGTCCGGGGCTGAGGGGGAGCCACACGTCATGCAGAGCCCGATTTTCGCCTACAGCGAGCAGCAGACCCAGGAACGCTGGAGCCTGCAGAACAAGCAGATGCTGCGCGTCACCCTGGAGGGCCACGACGACGTCCTGGCCCGCAAGGGCACCATGGTCGCCTACCAGGGCCTCGTCGAGTTCGACGCCGAGTTCCAGAGCAACCAGCAGTCCCGCGCGCGTGCGCGGACCGGGGAGGGCCTCGACCTGATGCGCTGCCACGGGCAGGGCACGGTGTACCTCGCCAACCTCAAGCAGCACGTCCACGTCATGGACGTGGACCAGGACGGCCTCACCGTCGACAGCAGCTATGTGCTGGCGATGGACTCCTCCCTGCACCACGAGGTCATCGCCGTGGACAGCCTCTACGGCATCTCCGGCTCCGGGAAGTACCAGCTCAACATCACCGGCCGGGGCAAGGTCGCCCTGATGACCTCCGGGATGCCGCTGCTGATGCAGGTGACGCCCGACAAGTACGTCAACTGCGACGCCGACGCGATCGTCGCCTGGTCGACGAGCCTGAGGGTGCAGATGCAGGCCCAGACGCACTCCTCCGGGGTGTGGAGGCGGCGCGGCAGCACGGGTGAGGGCTGGGAGCTGAGCTTCATGGGCACCGGCTACGCGCTGGTCCAGCCGAGTGAGCTGCTGCCGCCGCAGGGCGCCCAGATCGGCTCGGGTCTGGCCGCGCAGTACGGCATGGGCCAGCAGGGGGCCAGGGGGCAGAACCAGGGCAACGTCTGGAGCTGAGCGCTCCGCGGGTTCGGCGATTCGGGAGCGGGGCTGTCCGGTCTCGCTCGGGCCGCGAACCGCCCGTGGCTGTACGGTCTCGTTCAGCCCGCGGGCCGTCCGGGCTCGCTCGCGCAGTTCCCCGCGCCCCTGACGGGGCGCAGCCCACTGTCAGGATCGACATGTAAGGGGCGGCCGCAAGAGCGGTCGCCCCTTACCGATGTTCAGGTCCCGAGCCTCGCGCGGGTCGCCGCCAGCAACTGCACGACCGACTCGTCCGCCACCTCCGCGACCTCGTCGTACCCGAACCAGCGCACGTCGAGCGACTCGTCGCTGATCGCGTGCGTGGCCTCCGGCGGGGCCACGACCGCGTACTGGACGTCGAAGTGGCAGTGGCACGGTGGCGGGATCGGATGCCGGTCCAGGCGCACCGGTCCGCCGGGCAGCAGGGTGAGCCCCGGGACGCCGGATTCCTCCGTCGCCTCACGCAGGGCCGCGTCCGCCAGGGACGCGTCGCCCGGCTCGCAGTGGCCGCCCATCTGGAGCCACATCCGCAGCTTCTTGTGCAGGGTCAGCAGCACCCGGTCGCCCTCGGGGTCGATCACCAGGGCACTCGCCGTGATGTGGCCCGCGTGGCAGGCCTTCCACAGGCCGTCCGGGTGCTCCGCCAGGTGGTCCAGATAGGCCTGGCGCAGCTCAGTCTGGTCCTCGTACCCCTTCAGTACGAGGACCGCGTCGTCGTACAGGCTCACCCGGCGTCGTCGCCCTTGTTCTCGTCCTCGCCGTCGTCCTTCTTCTTGAGGTCGGGCTTGTCCGCTGCTTCGCCGAGCATCTTGTCCAGCTCGGAGAAGTCGATCTGCTCGCGGTGCACGAAGCCGTCCGGGTCGTCCAGGTCGGTCGCCGTCGGAAGCATGTCCGGGTGGTGCCACAGGGCGTCCCGGCCGTCGACACCGCGCGCGTCGGTGAGCGAGGCCCACAGACGGGAGGCATCCCGCAGGCGGCGCGGGCGCAGCTCCAGGCCGATCAGCGTGGCGAACGTCTGCTCGGCCGGGCCGCCCGAGGCGCGGCGGCGGCGCAGCGTCTCGCGCAGGGCGTCGGCGGATGCCAGGCGGGGCTTCGCGGCGGCGTGGACCACCGCGTCCACCCAGCCCTCCACGAGCGCCAGAGCCGTCTCCAGACGGGCCAGGGCGGCTTTCTGCTCGGGCGTGTCCTCCGGCTGGAACATGCCCTGCTGGAGGGCCTCCTGCAGCTGCTCCGGGTTCTGCGGGTCGAACTGGCCGACGACGTCCTCCAGCTTGGCCGTGTCGACCTTGATCCCGCGGGCGTAGCCGTCGACCGCGCCGAACAGATGCGAGCGCAGCCACGGCACGTGCGCGAAGAGGCGCTGGTGGGCGGCCTCGCGCAGGGCGAGATACAGCCGCACCTCTTCCTGGGGCACGCTCAGGTCCTTGCCGAACGTCTCGATGTTCACCGGCAGCAGCGCGGCCTTGCCGGCCGGGCCGAGCGGAAGGCCGATGTCGGACGAGCCGACGACCTCGCCGGCGAGCACGCCGACGGCCTGCCCGATCTGCGTGCCGAACATCGCGCCGCCCATCGAGCGCATCATGCCGATCAGCGGGCCGGCCATGGCCTGCATCTCTTCCGGCAGGACGTCGCCCATGGCGGTGCCGACGCGCTCGGCGACCGGGTCGACGAGTTCCTTCCAGGCGGGCAGGGTCGCCTCGACCCACTCCGCGCGGCTCCAGGCCACCGCGGAGGCGGCGCCGGAGGGCAGCGACGTGGCGTCGTCGAGCCACAGGTCGGCCAGGCGGACGGCTTCCTCGACGCCCTTGCGGTCGGCGGGGCCGACGCTGGCGTCCTTGGTGCCGTCAGGACTGCCTTGGGAGACCGTCTGGCGGGCGATCTGCTTGGCCATGTCCCAGTTCACCGGGCCGCCCTCGTAGGAGAGCATCTGGCCCAGCTGCTGGAACGCGGCGCCCAGGTCGGTGGGGTTCAGCGACCCGAACATGGCTGCGAACGGATTGTCCGCACCGGGGCCGCCGGGGCCACCGGGGCCTGAGCCGAAGCCTCCGGCTCCGGGCAGGCCGCCAAATCCGAACGGGTTGGCCGGTCCCTGACCACCACCGCTCTGCTGGTCCTTCTTCTTGCCCTCGTCGCCGTCGTCCGGCTCCTCCGGCGGAAGGCCGAATCCGAATGGGGTGTCACTCACGGGATTCCTCGGCTGGTAGGGCCGCCGGTTCTTTCCGGCGGCACGGCTGCCCGACAACACCACCCAGCGTAGACACCCGGGGCGGATCGGGCCTCGGTGCTTCGCCGACTGACGGCCTGCGGCAGGATGGATGCCACCTGGTACGCACGCGTCGGACGCGCTCGTACTGAAGACAACCGCTGGAGACGCCCGGTGAGTTCCCCAGATCCGCAGGTTCGCGCAGCGCGAAACCAGTCAACCAGTTCCGCGAGTCCCGCGGCGCGCGGACCCGTCGTCGCGGTCACCGGCGCCGCGTACGGCGTCGGAGCCCTGCTCACGGAGCAGCTCGCCGCATCCGACGAGGTCAAGCAGGTCGTCGCCATCGACGAGCGGCGCGGCGAGTGCGCGGCGGCCCAGTGGCACATTTTGGACGTACGGGATCCGGCCATCGCGGACAAGCTGCGCGGGGCCGACGTGGTGGTGCACCTGGCGCTGGATCTCGACCTGGAAACCGACGCAGCCGCCCGAACGGCCTACAACGTACGGGGGACGCAGACCGTCCTGACGGCCGCCGCGGCTGCCGGAGTGCACCGGGTCGTGCTGTGCACCTCGGCGATGGTCTACGGCGCGCTGCCCGACAACGAGCTGCCGCTGTCGGAAGACGCCGAGCTGCGCGCCACGGCCGAGGCGACGGGCGTCGGCGACCTGCTGGAGATCGAACGGCTGGCGCGGCGCGCGCCCCGGGCGCACCCCGGGCTCAATGTCACCGTGGTTCGGCCCGCTGTGCTGGTGGGAGGCACCGACACCGCGTTGACCAGGTACTTCGAGTCGCCCCGGCTCCTGGTCGTGGCAGGGTCGCGGCCCGCGTGGCAGTTCTGCCACGTCGAGGATCTGTGCAGCGCGCTGGAGTACGCCGTTCTGGAGAAGGTCGAGGGGGAACTGGCCGTCGGCTGTGACGGCTGGCTGGAGCAGGAGGAGGTCGAGGAGCTCAGCGGGATCCGGCGGATGGAGCTGCCGTCGGCGGTCGCGCTGGGTGCGGCGGCGCGACTGCACCGCATCGGCCTCACCCCCTCCCCGGCCGGGGACCTGGCGTACACGATGTACCCCTGGGTGGTGAGCGGCAGCCGGCTGCACGACGCCGGGTGGCGGCCGCAGTACACCAACGAGGAGGTGCTGGCGGAACTCCTGGAGGAGGTCTCCGGCCGGCACACGGTCGCCGGGCGCCGGCTGGGCCGCAAGGACGCGACGGCCGCGGGTGCGGCCGGTGCGACGGTGGCCCTGCTGGGTGCGGCGGCGGTGGTGCGGCGGGCGCGAAAGGCCCGGCGGCGGATCTGAGGGGCGCCTGTACGGGAAACGCCGCGGAAGGCGGCCCTGTAGGAGGCTCCAAACGCGTACGCGCGCGTGCCGGTCGATAGCTCTATTCCGTGCCGTCGGTCGCGTGCGGCACGATGGAGGCATGGCTACCACGAACGATCACCCCGGTGAGCAGGCCGCGCAGGACCCGATCAAGCTGATCGGGATCCGGGACTCGGCTCTCTCCCTGGACGAGGTGTTCCGGGCCGTCGGGGACGACGCGGCCGGAGGCACCGCGCTCTTCGTGGGAACCGTGCGGAACCACGACGAGGGCGCCGACGTCGACGAGCTGGGGTATTCCTGCCACCCCAGCGCCGAGGCCGAGATGCGGCGCATCGCGGAGAAGGTCGCCGCCGAGTTCCCGGTGCGGGCCCTGGCGGCCGTGCACCGCGTGGGGGACCTGCGGGTCGGGGACCTCGCCGTGGTCGTCGCCGTCTCGTGCCCGCATCGCGGAGAGGCCTTCGAGGCCTGCCGGAAGCTGATCGACGACCTCAAGCACGAAGTGCCCATCTGGAAGCACCAGAAGTTCTCCGACGGCACCGAGGAGTGGGTCGGCGCGTAGCGCTGGTCCTGAGGGGCGGGTGACGGGAGGGCGGGTCGGACCGTAGCGGTGTCCCGAGGGGTGGTGGCCGGGTGCCGTGGCCGGGTCGGGGCCTGCCGATCCCGGCGGTCGCCTTCCGGTTGCGTAACCGCACCCCTGGCGTGAGCGTTGTCACTGCGGATCGTTAATCTGCTGATCAGTCAGTTGCGGATGCTCAAAGGGGTTGGAGGTCGGCATGGCGGCGCTCGCCTGGTTGCTGATTCCGCTTGTGGCTGCCATCGGCGCGGGACTCTGGGGCAGTTGGGCCCACCGGACCCGCAAGGCCCGCAACGACGGGCCGGAGCTCACCGGCTACGCCCGCTTCCGTGAGGCCATGGAGAAGCCCCGCCCGGGCGCCTGACGGCAGAGGAATCAGCAGGTCACAAGCGTTGTGGAGGGCAGGGCCGCCTCGGACGGGCGGCCCTGACGGTGCGCTGACAGGACCGTCCCGTACTGTCGACTCATGCCACGCCGCACCGCGACGATGCTCGCCTCCACCCTGATGCTGATCGCGCTCCTGTGCGCGGGAGTGTTCATCCCCGTGCCCTATTCGGAGATGTCCCCGGGGCCGACGGTGAACACGCTGGGCGACCACGACGGCGAGCCGGTGCTGCAGATCGCGGGCAAGAAAACGTATGCGACCAGTGGCCATCTGAACATGACGACGGTCCGGGTCACGAGCGCCGACTACCGGATGAACCTGGTCGAAGCCGTCTACGGCTGGCTCGCGCACGACAACAAGGTCGTGCCGCACGAGACGCTCTACCCGGACGGCAAGACCGAGGAGCAGTCCACCCAGGAGAACGCCGAGGAGTTCAGCCAGTCCCAGGAGAGCGCCAAGGTCGCCGCCCTGAAGCAGCTGGACGTTCCGGTGAAGTCCTGGGTGATCGTCTCCACGGTCGTCAAGGGGTCCCCGGCCGAGGGCAAGCTGCACGCGGGAGACGTGATCAAGGCCGTGGACGGTACGGCGGTGAAGGAGCCCGCCGACGTCGCGAAGCTCGTCACCAAGCACAAGCCGGGCCAACAGGTCCGCTTCACGATCGTGCCGGCCAAGGAGCAGGCCGCCGCGGAGAAGGAGAAGCGGACGCCGACCGAGACGCAGGACATCACGATCACCACCACGACGTCCGACGACACCGGTGAGAAGCGGGCCATCGTGGGGATCTCCGCCGGGACCGACCACACGTTCCCCTTCACCATCGACATCAAGCTCGCCGACGTCGGCGGGCCGAGCGCCGGTCTGATGTTCGCGCTCGGCATCTACGACAAGCTCACCCCGGGCAGCCTGACCGGTGGCGCGTTCGTGGCCGGCACCGGCACGATCGACGACGCCGGCAAGGTCGGGCCGATCGGCGGCATCGAGATGAAGACCGTGGGTGCGCGGGCCAAGGGCGCGAAGTACTTCCTCACGCCCGCCGACAACTGCGCGGCCGCCGCCAAGGACACCCCCGACGGTCTCACCCTGATCAAGGTGGGCACCATCAAGGACGCCCTGGGAGCCCTGAAGGACATCCGCGGCGGCGACACCGCGGATCTGCCGAAGTGCGGCAAGTAGGCCGGGGACCAGGGGTCCGGTAAAGCCGGACCCCACGGTCGTTCGGGCTACTCCTCGAAGGTCGCCGCCAGCGCCTCCGCCAGCCCCGGAACCAGGTCCGAACCGGTCAGGACCTCGGTGGGGGAGTCCTTCTCGCGCAGCCGCAGGGCCGACTCACGCGTGCCGTCGCGCAGGACCGCGACCGTCATGCGGACCTCCTGGCGGTCCGGGTGGTCCGCCACCCACTTCGTGAGCTCGGCCTCGCTCAGACCCTTCGGAACCTGGGCCTCCGCGGACGGCGGCAGCATCAGGCGCTCCACGGCGAGGGCGCAGCCGACCACCGCGTCGGGCCAGGCGATGGTGGCGAGGAACTCGTCGAGCGGCTTGCCCGTTGGAACTTCATCCTGCTCGATCGGGGTGAGGCCGGAGTTCTCCGGCTCGTCCCCCAGGCCGAGCCGGTCCGCGAGCGAGGGCTGTTCGGCACGAAGCCGTGCGGTGTCGACGAGGGCGAAAAGGCGGGCTGGCTGGTCCCAGCCGAGGCCGGAGACGTACTCGTCGATCTCGAGAACGGCCCGGGTGAGCGGGTTCGCAGCCATGGGAGTGTTGGACATGGTCACAATCCTCTCTCGTTCCTGACCGGAATCGGGAACCGAGTAAACGGTGAGTAAGTTGCATAGGTGGGGGCCCGCGATCACGGGGGCCACGCACGGTCCGTGAAGACGCGGGCCTGACGAATCAACAGCGAACTTCGAGGTGCGCACCTTGGCTTTCCAGATGCCGGACCGCGGCGGAGGCCCTTCGGGGCCGCGGATCAGAGTGGGCCGCCCGTCCCGGCGTGTCCGGACCCTGCTCATGACGCTGGGCGTCCTGGCCGTTCTCGGCATGGCGTTCACCATGTTCGCGGGCTTTTGGACGGACTGGCTCTGGTACCGCTCGGTGAACTACTCCTCGGTCTTCACCACCACCCTGTGGACCAAGATCGGGCTCTTCTTCGTCTTCGGCCTGCTCATGGCTCTCGCCGTCGGCTTCAACATCTGGCTGGCGCACCGGCTGCGGCCACCGCTGAGCGCCATGTCGATGGAGCAGCAGAACCTCGACCGCTACCGGATGGGCATCGCGCCCTACAAGAAGTGGCTGCTGTTCGGGATCACCGCCCTCGTGGGCCTGATCGCCGGAGCCTCTGCCTCCGGCCAGTGGCGGACGTGGCTGATGTGGGTCAACGGCGTGCCCTTCGGGCAGAAGGACCCCCAGTTCAAGCTGGACGTCTCCTTCTACGCCTTCGACCTGCCCTGGTACCGGTTCCTGCTCGGCTTCGGCTTCGCCGCCGCGATCCTTTCCGTGATCGCCGCCGCGCTCACGCACTACCTGTACGGCGGGCTGCGCGTCACCAGCCCCGGCGCCCGCGCAACGGCCGCGGCCACCGGGCACCTGTCGGTGCTCATCGGCATCTTCGTCGCCCTCAAGGCGGTCGCGTACTGGCTCGACCGGTACGGACTCGCGGTGAAGTCCAGCGACTTCAGGGCGACCGACAACTGGACGGGCCTGAGGTACGTCGACGCCAACGCCTACCTGCCGGCCAAGACGATCCTGTTCTGCATCGCCGTCATCTGCGCGCTGCTGTTCTTCGCCACCATCTGGCGGCGCACGTGGCAGCTGCCCGTGATCGGCTTCGGCCTGATGGTGCTCTCCGCGATCCTCATCGGCGGCCTGTACCCGGCGATCGTGCAGAAGTTCCAGGTCCAGCCGAACGAGCAGGCCAAGGAAGCGCCGTACGTCGAGAAGAACCTCGAGGCCACGCGCAAGGCGTACGGCATCGACGGCACCAAGGTCACCGACTACTCGGGCACGAGCAAGACCGAGGACAAGACCACCCTGCGCGACGACGTCCCGTCCACAGCGAGCATCCGGATCATGGACCCGAACATCGTCTCGCCGACGTTCCAGCAGCTCCAGCAGATTAGGAACTACTACGCGTTCCCGACCAACCTGGACGTCGACCGGTACGCCAAGGACGGCAAGGACCAGGACACGGTCATCGGTCTGCGTGAGCTGAACCTCGCGGGCATCCCGAAGAAGAACTGGATCAACAACCACTTCCGTTACACGCACGGCTACGGAGTGGTCGCCGCCGAGGGCACCAGCGCCGACGCCCAGGGCCGACCGAACTTCACCGAGTCCGACCTGCCCTCCGAGGGCGACCTCGGCACGTACGAGCAGCGGGTCTACTACGGCGAGAAGACCACCACGTACTCGATCGTCGGCGGTCCCCAGAAGGAGATCGACTACTCCGACGACAACGGCGAGAAGACCACCAGCTACAAGGGCGACAGCGGGGTCAACCTCTCCAACCCGGTCAACCGGGCCGCGTACGCGGTGGCGTTCGGAGAGCCGCAGATCCTGTACTCCGGGGCCATCGGCGAGGGTTCACGGATCCTGTACAACCGCACGCCCAAGGAGCGCGTCGAGGCGGTCGCCCCCTGGCTGACCATCGACGGTGACGCCTATCCGGCGGTCGTGGACGGCCGGATCCAGTGGATCGTCGACGCGTACACGACGACGAACGGCTACCCGTACTCCTCGCGTACGACTCTCGGCGACACCACGGCGGACTCGCTGACCGCCACCAACGACAACCGCGCGGTGGTGGCCCAGCAGAACCAGGTCAACTACATCCGCAACTCGGTGAAGGCGACCGTCGACGCGTACACCGGCAAGGTCAAGCTCTACCAGTGGGACACCAAGGACCCGGTTTTGAAGACCTGGATGAAGGCCTTCCCGGACACGGTGGAGCCCAAGGGCGACATCTCCAAGGACCTGATGGACCACCTGCGCTACCCGCAGGACCTGTTCAAGGTCCAGCGGGAGCTGCTCACGCGCTACCACGTGAAGGACGCCACGACGTTCCTCAGCGGCAGCGAGGTGTGGCAGGTGCCGGACGACCCGACGAACCGGTCGGGCAGCGCGGTGCCGCCGTACTACCTGAGCATGAAGATGCCCGACCAGAAGGCGCAGGCGTTCTCGCTGACGACGACCCTCACGCCCAACGGCCGGGACAACCTCAGTGCGTTCATGGCGGTCGACGCCGAGGCGGGCACCAGTGACTACGGCAAGATCAGAATCCTGAAACTGCCGACCAACACCACGGTCAACGGACCCAAACAGGTCCAGAGCCAGTTCAACTCCCAAGAGGACATCGCCGAGTCCATCAGGCTCCTGAGAGGTGGCGACTCCGAAGTCGAGTACGGCAACCTGCTGACGGTGCCGCTCGACGGGGGACTGCTGTACGTGGAGCCGGTCTACGTACGCGGTGGTGGACTGAAGTACCCCCTGCTGCGCAAGGTGCTGGTCACCTACGGAGGCCAGACCGCCTTCGAGAACACCCTCGACGAGGCCCTCAACAAGGTCTTCGGAGCGGACGGCCCGACCACCGAGCCACCGGACGAGGGCGGCGACACGACGCAACCACCGCCGACGTCGGACAACCCGACGGTCCAACAGGCCCTGCAGGATGCCCAGAAGGCGTTCGACGAGGGTCAGGAGGCCCTGAAGAAGAACGACTGGGAGGCGTACGGCAAGGCGCAGAAGGACCTTGAGGACGCCCTGCAGCGGGCCGAGGACGCACAGTCCGAGGCGAGCCGGGCGGGCGGTTCCGGGGGCGGCGAAAGCAAGCCCAGCGGCAAGCCGAGCGGAAGTCCGAGTCCCAAGCCGAGCAGCTAGCGCCCTGGCCTGGTCAAATGCCCGTCCCGCGCCGTGATACGGTTGTGAACACAACGGCGCGGGGTGGAGCAGCTCGGTAGCTCGCTGGGCTCATAACCCAGAGGTCGCAGGTTCAAATCCTGTCCCCGCTACTGAAGTCGCGATGTCCGAGTGACGGAGCGGCACCGAAGGCCCGGATTCCACAAAGGAATCCGGGCCTTCGTGATGTGTGAACGCATGTGCTGGCGCAGTCTGTGGCCGCGCCGCCGGGGGGAGTTGGCCGATCTGTGTTTGACTTGTCTCTCTGTGGGCATGTCGACAAAACGCTGAAGTGACCTCACTGGCTGCGGTATACCAGGTGTACCCAGGTTGCAGGTGGTGCGACGATGGACGTTATGGGGGACAAGGCAACTCTGTTCGAGACAGGGCGTTTTGTGCAGCCTTCCAGCCGGGAGGACACCGAGACCCCGGACGAGACCGGGGAGATCGCCGACGAGGCGGCCGAGGAGCTGCGTCAGCGGCTGGCCGCCGAGGCCGGCGACGTCGAAGCGATGAGTGTCCTCGGGGCCATGCTGCTGCGCCGTGGTGATCTCGACGGTGCCGAGCCTCATCTGCGTGCCGCCACCGCCGCGGGCGACCGGGCGGCCGCCAACAACCTGGGAGTCCTCCTGCACCAGCGGGGGTACGCCGACGAGGCCGCCGGATGGTGGCGGATCGCCGCCGTCGCCGGATCCACGGCGGCCGCACACGCCCTCGGGCGGCACCACCGCGAGCGCGGCGACGAGCCCGCCGCCGAGTACTGGCTGCGCCAGTCCGCCGAACAGGGCCACACGCTGGGCGCATACGCGCTCGCCGATCTGCTGGAGCACCGCGGTGACGCCGGGGCCGTGCAGTGGATGCGGGTCGCGGCCGAGCGCGGGCACCGGGAGGCGGCGTACCGGCTGGCGCGGGCGCTGGACCGGCAGGCGGCGCGGGAAGCCGACGGCGACAACGGTGTCCAGGCGCCCGAGGAGGCCGAGCAGTGGTACCGGCAGGCTGCGGCACGTGGCCACCGGCGGGCCGCGCTGCAGCTCGGGACGATCCTGGAGAGGCGTGGTGAACTCAAGGAGGCCGGGCGCTGGTACCTGACCTCCGCCAAGGACGGGGAGGCGCGCGCCGCCTGTGCGCTCGGCTTCCTGCTGCGCGACGCGGGCGACACCGAGAACGCCGCCGTGTGGTGGCTGCGGGCCGCCCAGGACGGCGACGGCAACGCGGCGAACGCGCTGGGGGCGCTGCACGCCGAGCGGGGCGAGACCCAGACCGCCGAGCGGTGGTACCGGGCCGCGATGGACGCGGGTGACGTGAACGGCGCGTACAACCTCGGTCTGCTCTGCGCCGAGCAGGGGCGCACCCCGCAGGCCGAGCAGTGGTACCGGCGCGCGGCCTACGCCGGGCACCGGGAAGCGGCGAACGCGCTGGCGATCCTGTTGCTGCGGGGCGGTGACGAGACGGGCGCGGAGCCGTGGTTCTCCAAGGCCGCCGAGGCCGGGAGCGTCGACGCCGCCTTCAACCTCGGCATCCTGCATGCCGGCCGGGGCGAGGAGGAGGCCGCGTTGCGCTGGTACGAGCGTGCCGCCGCAGCCGGCCACACCGAGGCGGCGCTCCAGGTCGGTATGGCAAGGCTGCGGGAAGGGGACGAGCAGGAGGCCGAGCGGCACCTGCGGTGTGCGGCCGGGGGCGGGAGCTCCGAGGCCGCGTACCGGCTGGCGACCGTGCTCGACGCGCGGCGGCCGCCGGAGCCCGCGCACGAGCTCGGGGAGCCGGTGCACCGGCGGAGCGAGTGCGAGGAGTGGTACGAGCGGGCCGCCTCCCAGGGGCACCGGCGGGCGCAGGTGCGGGTCGGCATGCTGGCGGCGGCCCGGGGTGATGTCGTCGAGGCCGCTCGGTGGTACCGGGAGGCGGCCGAGGCCGGATCCCGCAACGGCGCGTTCAATCTCGGGCTGCTGCTGGCCAGGGAAGGGAGCGAGCCCGAGGCGGCGGTGTGGTGGACGCGGGCAGCTGACGCCGGGCACGGGCGGGCGGCGTTGCGGCTGGCCCTGGTCTACGCGCGTCGGGGTGAGCTGGCGGAGGGGCAGCGCTGGGCTGACCGGGCCGTGTCGCTGGGCCCGGCGTCCGTCGCCGAAAGGGCGGAGCGGCTCAGGGATGCGCTGCGGCAGGAGCTGTCCGCGTGAGGCGTCGCTGCTGGGACCGGGCGGGGGCCGCCGGACTATGGATTTGCATCCATCCTCTGCGGTGACGTAACGTTGCATTCACCGACGCGGGGTGGAGCAGCTCGGTAGCTCGCTGGGCTCATAACCCAGAGGTCGCAGGTTCAAATCCTGTCCCCGCTACTGAAGGCCGAGGGCCGGAATCCGAAAGGGTTCCGGCCCTCGGTGTTTCTGGTCCGCAGGGTTCCGGCCCTCAGTGTTTCTGGTCCCCGGTGTTCCGGCCCTCGGTGTTTATGAAACTCGGTGTGTCTGGCCCTCGATGTTCGGGCCGCAGCGCTCGCGGACTCAGCGTCTTCAGCCTCCGTGTCTTCGCATCGTGCGACAACGGCAGCAGTGAGCCCCGGCACCCATGGGTGCCGGGGCTTTCGTGTTCGTGTGCGAGGGCTAGGCGGCGGCGCAGTTCGGGCAGACGCCGCGGTACGTCACCTCGACGTCCGAGACCGTGAAGCCGAAGCGCTCGGTGTCGGGGAGGTCGGCCAGCGGGTTGCCGGTCGGGTGGACGTCGCGGATCGCGCCGCACTGGGCGCAGACCAGGTGGTGGTGCGGCTGGTGGGCGTTCGGGTCGTACCGCTTGGCACGCTGGTCCGTGGAGACCTCGAGCACCTCGCCGAGGGTCACCAGTTCGCCCAGGGTGTTGTAGACGGTCGCCCTGGAGATCTCGGGCAGCTTGGCGACGGCCCGTGCATGGACCTCGTCGGCCGTCAGATGGACGTGTTCGCCGTCGAGGACCTCAGCCACGACACGCCGCTGCGCGGTCATCCGCCATCCGCGTCCGCGCAGCCGTTCCAGAAGGTCACTCATAGCCACCAGCCTAACAGCAAAAGAGACCAGGTCCCGAACAGGTGTGAGTTTAGATCCCTGCCTGCTTTAGACGTTGTCTAGGATCGAGGGTGGCATCGTGGAGCGGGCGATCGACGACTTCCGTCGGGCCGACGGGGGCTATGGCAAGCGGCGGGAGGTCGCTGTCCGGGCCCTGTGCGGCTGGACTCCGGCGCAGGACCGCTTGCGGTGGCGGACGGGCCGGGTCCCATTCGGGGTCCGGCCCGTCCGCGTCGTCACGCCGGAACCTGCTGTCGTGCCGGTGCCCAGCAGCGGATGATGTCGCGGACCGACACGATGCCGACGGGCTCGCCGCCGTCCAGCACGATGAGGTGCCGGAAGCCGCCGTGTGCCATGGCGGCCGCCGCCTCCTCCAAAGTCCAGGCCGGGGTGGCGAACACGACGTTGTTGGTGGTGTGGGTGTGGGCGCGCTCCGTGTCCGGGTCCTGGCCCAGGCCTACGGAGTTGAGGATGTCGCGTTCGGTGAGGATGCCGATGCCGCCGGCGTCGGGGTCGTGGACCACCGCCGCCCCCACCTTGCGCGCGGACATCAGCGATGCGGCCTGGCGCAGGGTGTGGGTCGGGCCGATCGTGAGGACGACGGTGCTCATGGCGTCACGGACGAGCATGGATGGAGCCACCTCCTGGGAGTCTCCCCACCGTTCGTTCAGGGTTTCACAAATTCACAAGTGGGGGACTCCCAGGGTGGCAGGTAAAGGGAGGGTCAACAAGGGGGCGCTCGGTAACAACGGGGGGCTCAGTAGCGCTGGTTGAGAAATCCCAGCAACTCGTCGTGCAGCAGGCCGTTCGACGCGGCCGCGTTGCCGCTGTGGGGGCCGGGGCGGGCGTCGAGGCCGGTGAAGGTGCCGCCGGCCTCCGTGACGACGATGGCAGTGGCGGCCATGTCCCAGAGGGACAGCTCCGGCTCGGCACACATGTCGACGGCGCCTTCGGCCACCATCATGTACGGCCAGAAGTCGCCGTACGCGCGGGTGCGCCACACCTCGCGCGTCAGGTCCAGGAAGCCGTCCAGGCGGCCCTGTTCCTCCCAGCCGCTGAGCGAGGAGTACGCCAAGGACGCGTCGGAGAGCTTGGAGACGCGGGAGACCTGCAGCCGGGACGCCTTGGTGAGGCTGCGGCCGGAGAACGCGCCGTGGCCCTTCGCGGCCCACCAGCGGCGGCCGAGGGCGGGAGCGGAGACGACACCGACGACGGGCTGGAAGCCGCCCTCACCGGCCTCCATCAGTGAGATGAGAGTGGCCCACACGGGCACGCCTCGCACATAGTTCTTGGTGCCGTCGATCGGGTCGATCACCCAGCGGCGGGGGCCGGAGCCCTCGACGCCGTACTCCTCGCCGAGGATCGCGTCTCTGGGACGGGCGCGCTGGAGGTGGCCGCGAATGAGCTCCTCTGCGGCCTTGTCCGCCTCGCTCACCGGGGTCATGTCCGGTTTGGTCTCGACCTTGAGGTCGAGGGCCTTGAAGCGGTCCATCGTCGCGGCGTCGGCGGCGTCGGCGAGGACGTGGGCGAGACGCAGGTCGTCGAGGTAGTCGGGCATGCAACGAACCTATCTGCCGAGGTGGGGATGGGGCTACCGGGGGTTTGTGAGGGTGGGGGAGGGGTTTGGGCGAGGCGTGGGGGCGCCGGGTCAGTGATCCGGACTCTGTTCCTCCGCGCCGCCCGCAGCCGGCCCGGGCTTGGCGTGGAGGATGTCGCGTGCCTGCTCCGCGGCTCGGGCGGTGCTCTCGGAGACGAAGTCGAGGAAGCGGGCGACGTTCTCGAGGCGGGTGGCGGCCTGGGTGCCGGGGCCGAGGACGCCGACGCCCTGCCGGGCGATGTCGACGACCTGGGCGATGGCCCGGGCGCTGGCCATCATCGACCGGTACCAGACGTCGTCGTCGACGACGTAGCGCTCGCGGCGGCCCTCGTCCGCCTCCCGGCGGACGAGGCCCTGGCTGTCGAGGTACGCGATCGCCTTGGAGACGGACGCCGGACTGACCTGGAGCCGCTGGGCGAGTTCGGACGCGGTGAGGCTGCCCGCGTCGGTCAAGCAGAGGCAGGCCATGACCCGGGACATCATCTTGGGCATGCCCGATCCGATGAGGACGGTGGTGAACGTCTCCTCGTACTCGCGCACGGCCTCGGCGTCCCGCCCGTCGGTCTGCGGGGGTGCCTTCGGGTCCCGGTGTGCGGCCTGCTTGCGGCGTGTGCGCCGTTCCGTGGCGCGGTGGGCCAGGTCGGCGCGGTAGGCCGCGGGGCCGCCGTTGCGCATGACCTCGCGGGTGACCGTCGAGGTCGGGCGGTCCAGGCGCCGGGCGATCTCCGCGTAGGCGAGGCCGTCGGCCAGCCCCAGCGCGATCTGCTGACGTTCCTGCTGGGCGAGTCTGCCTCCCGGCATCGTGGCCTCCTTCGTGCTGGGCGATGACCGCACCATAGCGTTCACCGACACATCATTGCAACGGACCAACAGGTTCTGTTGCGTTCGACGGCAAGCTCGTTGCAATGATTAATCGGCTCTGAGCTGCAAATACTTGATTTGTGTGCAACGAAGTCGTTGTCGGTTTCGTGAAGGCAACGTAGCTTTTCCCTCATCGGAAACGACGCACCGCGAGAATCCAAGGAGAGCACGATGCAGAAGTTCGACACCCCCGCCACCGTCTCGGCCGTCCTCGACATCCCCGCCGGACGCATCCGCTTCATCGCCGCCGACCGGGCCGACACCACCGTCGAGGTCCTGCCCGCGGACGCGTCCAGGAGCCGCGACGTGAAGGCGGCCGAGCAGATCGAGACCACCTACGACGACGGTGTCCTTCGCGTCACGGCCCCCGCGGCCAAGAACCGCGTCCTCGGCCACTCCGGATCCGTCGAGATCACCGTGCAGCTGCCCGCCGGATCCCACATCGAGGCGAAGGCCGCCGCCGCCGAACTGCGCGGCGTCGGACGGCTCGGCGACGTCGTCTTCGAGGCGGCGCAGGGCTCGGTCAAGCTCGACGAGACTCACGGCGCCCGCCTCACCCTGCTCGCCGGCGACATCGAGGTCGGCCGCCTCGGCGGCACCGCGCAGATCAGCACCCAGAAGGGCGACCTCCGCATCGCCGAGGCCGTACGCGGCACCGTCGCGCTGCGCACCGAGCAGGGCGACATCTCGGTCGGCGCCGTCCACGGCGTCTCCGCCGCCCTGGACGCCGGCACCGGCTACGGCCGCATCCACAACACCCTCAAGAACGCCGACGGCGCCGCCGCCGGCCTGACCATCCACGCGACCACCGCGCACGGCGACATCACCGCCCGCAGCCTCTAGCAGCCCCCAGCCTGTCCGAAGGAGCACCTCTCATGACCGACCTGGCCATCGCGGCGAACGGGCTGCGGAAGTCCTACGGCGACAAGACCGTCCTGGACGGCGTCGACCTGGCCGTCCCGGAAGGGACGATCTTCTCCCTGCTCGGGCCGAACGGCGCCGGCAAGACCACCGCCGTCAAGATCCTCTCCACCCTCATCACCGCCGACGGCGGACAGGCCCAGGTCGCCGGCCACGACCTGTCCACCGACCCCCGGTCCGTACGCGCCGCGATCGGAGTCACCGGCCAGTTCTCCGCGGTCGACGGCCTGATCACCGGCGAGGAGAACATGCTCCTCATGGCCGACCTGCACCACCTGCCCACACGCGAGGGACGCCGCATCGCCGCCGAACTGCTGGAACGCTTCGACCTCACCGACGCCGCCGGCAAGCCCGCCTCCACCTACTCCGGCGGCATGAAACGCCGCCTCGACATCGCCATGACCCTGGTCGGCGACCCCAGCATCATCTTCCTCGACGAACCCACCACCGGCCTCGACCCCCGCGCCCGCCACAACCTGTGGCAGATCATCCGCGAACTCGTCACCGGAGGCGTCACCGTCTTCCTCACCACCCAGTACCTGGAGGAAGCCGACCAACTCGCCGACCGCATCGCCGTCCTCCACCACGGCACCCTCGCCGCCGAAGGCACCCCCGACCAGCTCAAACGGCTCATCCCCGGCGGACACATCCGGCTCCGCTTCACCGAACCGGCCGCCTACCGCGACGCCGCCGCCACCCTCATCGACACCACCCGCGACGACGACTCCCTCACCCTGCGCCTGGCCGGCGACGGCAGCCAGCGCCACCTGCGCACCACCCTCGACCGGCTCGACGCAGCCGGCATCGAAGCGGACGAACTCACCGTCCACACCCCCGACCTCGACGACGTCTTCTTCGCCCTGACCGGTGGCACCGCCGCCGGCATCCCCGACCAGCCCAAGGAGAACGCCCGATGAGTTCCCTCAGCCTCGCCCTGCGCGACTCCTCCACCATGCTGCGCCGCAACCTGCTCCACGCCCGGCGCTACCCCTCCCTCACCCTGAACCTCCTGCTCACCCCGATCATGCTGCTGCTGCTCTTCGTGTACGTCTTCGGCGACACCATGAGCGCCGGCATCAGCGGTGGCGGTCCGGACCGTTCCGCGTACATCGCCTTCGTCGTCCCCGGCCTGCTGCTGATGACCATCGGCAGCACCACCGTCGGCACCGCGGTCTCCGTCTCCAACGACATGACCGAGGGCATCATCGCCCGCTTCCGCACCATGGCGATCCACCGTGGGTCGGTGCTCATCGGGCATGTCCTCGGCAGCGTGCTGCAGGCGGTCGCCAGCGTGGTCCTGGTCGGAGCCGTCGGTGTGGCCATCGGCTTCCGCTCCACCGACGCCACCGTCCTGGAGTGGCTCGCGGCCTTCGGCCTGCTCGTCCTCTTCGCCACGGCGCTCACCTGGATCGCCGTCGGCATGGGCCTGGTCAGCCCGAACGCCGAGGCGGCGAGCAACAACGCGATGCCACTGATCCTGCTGCCGCTGCTGTCCAGCACCTTCGTCCCGCTCGACGCGATGCCGGGCTGGTTCCAGCCGATCGCCGAGTACCAGCCCTTCACCCCGGCCATCGAGACCCTGCGCGGCCTGCTCCTCGGAACCGAAATCGGCCACAACGGATGGCTCGCCCTCGCCTGGTGCCTGGGTCTCGCGGTGCTCGGCTACTTCTGGTCGACCTCGAAGTTCGACGGCGACCCGAGGTAGCCCCCCGTGACCACGCGGGCCGTGTCCCGCGAACGTCCCACCCCGGGGCGGCGTACACCGACAACCGGTCGGAGTGCGCCGCCCGTTCGTACGCACGCGGCCAGGACCCGGCGCACGGCGCACAGGTCAACGCCCCGCGCTACAAGGCCGAAACACGCCCCCATGCGCGCTCGCGAACCCTTGACAGTGGTTCCACGCGCGTCAAATCTGGGCGCAGAGCCGCTCGCCCCAAGGGGAGGCGAAGATGCCTGCAGCGCGGGAATCTCTACTGGACGCCGCTTACACGGCGCTCGTGCGCCGGCCGTGGTCCGCCGTACGGATGGTGGACGTGGCCGCGGCGGCAGGAGTGTCCCGGCAGACGCTCTACAACGAGTTCGGCAGCAAGGACGGTCTCGCCCGGGCACTCGTCAGGAGAGAGGCCGACGGATACCTCGCGGGGGTGGACCGTGCCCTCGCCGCGCACAGCGATCCGTGCGACCGGCTCACCGCCACCGCCGAGTGGACCGCCTCGGCGGCCCGGGGCAACGTCCTCGTCCGCGCCATGCTCACCGGCTGCTGGAGCGAGCGGCTGCCCGCCCCGGTCCTGACGGCGGTACCGTCCAGCTCCGCCGTACCGGCCCAGCGCCGCGCCGACGGGCCCCTGCCCTCACCCGGCGACTTCGTCACGCTCGTCCGCGACCGGGCCGTCACCCTCCTGGCCGGGCCCGCCACACCCAAGTCCGACACCGCCGAGCTGGCCCGCTCCTGCGAACTCGCCGTGCGGCTCGCCCTGTCCTGCGTGGCCGCACCACCCGGCGAGGGCGGCGTCGCCGACCTGGTCCGCAGCGCCCTTCCCCGGCAGGCCGACTGACGGGACGTCAGTGCGCGGAACCCGACAACTGCAGCCCGATCACACCGGCGATGACGAGACTGATCGACACGATCTTCAGTACCGACACCAGGTCACCCAGGAACACCATGCCGTAGATCGCCGTCCCAGCCGCCCCGATGCCGGTCCACACCGCATACGCCGGACCCACGTCGAGTCGTCTCAGCGCGAGGGTCAGCAGTCCGAAGCTGCCGAGGGCGAAAACGCAGAACGCGACCGTCGGCCAGAGCCTGGTGAAGCCGTGCGACAGCTTCAGACACACCGCGAAGCCGGTCTCGAGCAACCCGGCCACGATGACCAGCAGCCACGCCATGAGTCGTCCTCCCCGTATCCCACGTTCAGTGACCGCTTCATCAGTCCCAGCGCGCTCGTCAGGCTTTGGCCAGGCTTGCGTCCGGCTTGGGTGCGATTATGCACTTACCGTCCGCACGCCATGACAAACAACGCGGAGGTCAGTCGCCTTCCTTGCGCTCGCGCGTGGCCAGCAGCCGCCGCAGCGAATACAGCCGCGCAGGGTCCGCGTGCCCCTCGGCCACCCACGCGTCCAGCGCGCAGTCCCGCTCGTCGTGGCTGCACGCGCGCGGGCAGCCCTCGGTGCCCGGCTCCAGGTCGGGGAAGGCGAGGATGACCCGGGAGGGGTCCACGTGGTTGAGCCCGAAGGACCGCAGGCCGGGGGTGTCGATCACCCAGCCGTCGCCGCCCGAGAGCGGCAGCGCCAGCGCCGAGGTGGTGGTGTGCCGGCCGCGGCCCGTCACCGCGTTCACATGGCCCGTCGTACGCCGCCGCTCCTCGGGTACCAGCGCGTTCACCAGGGTCGTCTTGCCGACTCCGGAGTGGCCGACGAACGCGGTGATCTTGCCGTCGAGCTGCTCGCGCACCCGGGCGAGGGCGACCCCGCTCTCCAGTTCCGCTCGGCTGGTGACGACGTAGGGGATGTCGAGGTCGCCGTACAGCTCCAGCAGCTTCTCGGGTGGGGCGAGGTCCGACTTGGTCAGCACCAGCAGCGGATCCAGGCCACCGTCGTAGGCCGCGACCAGACAGCGGTCGATCAGCCGGGGGCGGGGCTCCGGGTCGGCCAGGGCGGTGACGACGGCCAGCTGGTCGGCGTTGGCGACGACCACCCGCTCGAACGGATCGTCGTCGTCCGCGGTGCGCCGCAGGACCGAGGTGCGTGCCTCGATGCGCACGATCCGCGCGAGGCTGTCCTTCTTGCCTGTCAGGTCGCCCACCAGGGCCACGCGGTCGCCGACCACCGCCGCCTTGCGGCCCAGCTCGCGGGCCTTCATCGCCATGACCACGCGGTCCTCGACGAGGCAGGTCAGACGGCCCCGGTCGACGGTGAGGACGAGTCCCTCGGCGGCGTCCTCGTGCTTGGGGCGGATGTTCGTCCGGGGCCGGGTGTTGCGGCGGCCCGGACGGGTGCGGATGTCGTCCTCGTCGGTGTGCTTGCCGTAGCGGCGCATGACCTGATCCCTGCGTCCTACGCCCCGAGCATCCCGGTCCACAGGTCGGGGAAGTCGGGCAGGGTCTTGGCCGTCGTCGCCACGTTCTCGATCTGCACGCCTTCCACCGCCAGCCCGATGATCGCGCCGGCCGTGGCCATGCGGTGGTCGTCGTAGGTGTGGAAGATCCCACCGTGCAGCCGACGCGGGCGGATGTGCAGACCGTCGGCGGTCTCCGTGACGTCGCCGCCGAGTTCGTTGATCTCCTTGGTCAGCGCGGCCAGCCGGTCCGTCTCGTGCAACCGCAGATGGGCCACGCCGCGCAGGGTCGACGGGGAGTCCGCGAGGGCCGCGACCGCCGCGATGCCCGGCGTCAGCTCGCCGACCTCACCGAGGTCGACGTCGATGCCGTGGATCGAGCCGGAGCCGGTGAACACCAGGCCGTACTCGGTCAGTTCGCAGGAGCCGCCCATCTCGGTGAAGATCTCGCGCAGCCGGTCGCCGGGCTGCGTGGTGCGGGAGGGCCAGTCCGGGACGACGACCTTGCCGCCCGTCACCAGGGCCGCCGCCAGGAACGGCTGCGCGTTCGACAGGTCCGGCTCGATGACCAGGTCCCGGCCGAGCAGGGCACCCGGCGAGACCCGCCAGACGTTCGGCTCGCCGCCCGACTCGGGCGTGTCCACCTGGGCGCCGACCGCGCGCAGCATGTCGACCGTCATGCGGATGTGCGGCATGGAGGGCAGCGTGGCGCCGGTGTGGCGGACCTCGACGCCCTGGTTGAAGCGCGGGCCGGACAACAGCAGGGCGCTCACGAACTGCGACGAGGAGGAGGCGTCGATGGCGACCGTGCCGCCGTCGAGGGCGCCGCTGCCGTGCACGGTCAACGGCAGCGCGCCGCGGCCGTCGTCGTCGATCCGGGCGCCGAGCTGACGCAGCGCGTCGATGACGCCGGTCAGGGGGCGCTCGTAGGAACGGGGGTCGCCGTCGAAGCGGACGGGGCCGTCGGCGAGCGTCGCCACCGGCGGCAGGAACCGCATCACCGTGCCGGCGTTGCCGACGTCGACCGTGGCCGGGCCGCGCAAGCCGGTGGGGAGCACCCGCCACGCCTCGCCCGTGCCGTCGGGGCCCACGCCTTCCTCGATCTCGATGCCCATCGTCCGCAGCGCGCCGGCCATCAGCAGGGTGTCGCGGGAGCGCAGGGGACGGCGCAGCCAGCCGGGCTCCGAGGCGAGGGAGGCGAGGACCAGGGCACGGTTGGTGACCGACTTGGACCCGGGCACGTGGACCGTCGCGTCGACGGCTCCGCTCGCGTGCGGGGCGGGCCAGAGGGCGGTGTCTGCGGTGTTCGGGGCCATGGCCCCACTTTATAAGCAGGCGGTCCTTCGGGTGCGGCGCCGTGGGGCCGGTCGCGAAGGCGGTCCTTCGGGTGCGGCGCCGTGGGGCCGCCTCGCGCCCGCGCGGCGGAGCCGCATGTCGGCACAGCCCCGCGCCCCTGTGTCATGCCGCCCCCTCGGGGCGCGTCACAACTCCAGCAGCCAGCGGCCCCCGCCGATCAGCGAGCACAGAGACACCGCGTGGAACAGGAAGAACCACAGCCCCGCCGGTACGTGCGTCAGCCGCGACAGCTGGTCCGCGTCCGAGTCCCCGGCACCGCCCCGGGCCCGCTTCGCCTGGAGCTCGAAGGCCGGCCGGACTCCGCCGATCAGCAGGAACCACACCACCGCGTACGCGAACGCAGCCTGGACCTGGGGTCCGGCCAGCCACGACACCAGCACGAACAGGCCGCCGGTGACGAGCATGGTCAGGGCGCCGTAGGCGTTGCGGATCATCACGAGCATGGCGAGCAGCAGGGCCGTCGCCAGCCACAGCAGGAGCGTGATGCGGCCGGCGCCGAGCAGGGCCGCGCCGCCGAGGCCCAGCAGGGGCGGGGCGGTGTAGCCGGCGGCCGCGGTGAGGATCATGCCGATGCCGTGCGGCTTGCCCCGGCTGACGGTCAGGCCGCTGGTGTCCGAGTGCAGGCGTATGCCGGTGAGGGTCCGGCCGGTGAGCAAGGCCACAAGCCCGTGACCACCCTCGTGGGCGATGGTGATGGCGTTGCGGGAGATGCGCCACAGGCCGTGCGGAACCACCACGGCGAGCGCGGCGCCCAGGGTCGCGATCACCACCCACAGATCGGGGTCGGGCTGCGTACCGGAGACCTCGTCCCAGAGGGAGGCGAGCGAGGCGGTTGCGGTGACGTCCATGTGTGGCGTTGGCTCCCTGTGGTCGATCGGGTGCGGCGCGCAGCGCCGTCGTCGCGGGGTGGTGGCCGGGTGACGGGTGGGCCTGGCAGTGTGGCACGTCTGTGCGGACGGTTGCTGAGACGCCGACCTGAGAGGGATCGTTCCCGACAGCGACTGCGCAGGTCACCGTGGCCCGACCTGGTCCCCCGGGGCGGCATGCCTCGCGGAGGTGGCCGTGCCGCGCGGCGAGAGGCGCAGACCGTCGTACAGAGGGAAGGGGCCGGCGCCGACACGGTGACGCCGGGACGACTGCGCGGGACTCCACCCGGGAGCGCGGAACCGTTACAGGCCCTGCCCCCGTGGTCCTTCGTCGTGCAGGATTCGCTGGAAGAGCAGGTGATCCCGCCACGCGCCGTTGGCGTGCAGATACTTCGGCGCGAAGCCGTACTGCTCGAACCCGGCCTTGGCCAGAACCCGCTGCGAGGCCGTGTTGTCCACCATCGTCCCCGCTTCGACCCTGTGCAGTGCGAACTCCTCGCGCGCGGCCAGGCACGCCGCCTCGACGGCGGCAGTGGCGATGCCGCGCCCGGCCCGCTCCCCGTCGACCCAGTAGCCGACGCTCGCACTGCACAGCGGGCCGAGGGTGATCCTGGACAGGGAGACGGCGCCAACGAGCCGCCCACCGTCCGTCTCGACGAGCACCCACAGCATGGCCTGCCCCGCTTCCCGCTGCGCGAGCTGGTCTCTCAACCGGGCCCGTTGGCCACCTGCGGTGAAGAACTCCGCATGCCGGTCGGGTTCCCAGGGGCGCATGCAGGTCCGGTTCCGCAGCAGCGTCCCGGCGAGTGCTCCGGCATCGTCCAGAACGGCCGCCCTCATCTGTACACCCTCAGTGATCACACTCATACTTCCTCGGCTCCGCGTCAGGATGAGGCGTTTGCGGTCGGCGACTTATACCGTTCCTCTCGGGCCTTTCAGCTTGCCGAGGTGTTCCATTCCCAGACCAGCATGATCACCCGGCACTAAGCTGCATGCAGCATCTGTCCAGGGGGCAAACCGTGGAGAACAGCTCCATAGCAGGCATGGGCCGGCTGAGTGACGTCGAAATCGGCGTCTTCCGCTGGATCACGCAACACGGCCATTTGACCGTCGAAACAGCGGCTCAGGATCTGGGGCTGACCGCGGAGGCCGTGCAACACGCGGCCTCCGTGCTCACCGCCCGGCATCTGCTTCGGCGCCTGCAAGGGCCCGCAGCGGAGACTCGGCTCGTATCCGTCGCTCCCGAGACAGCGGCGGCGACGTTGCTCGCCCCCATCGAGACGGCACTTCGCAGCCAGTTGGCACGGGCTGAAGAGCTGCGAGGGGAATTCAACGCGCTTGGTCCTCTGTACGCCGAGACTCGGCAAACCCGGCGGCACCACACTCCGATCGAAGAGGTCCACGACACCAGGACTTTTGCCGAACGGCTCGACGACGCGATCGCACGGTGCCGGTCGGAGGTGCTCACCTGCCAACCAAGCCGGGAGCACCCCGCGGGCCCGGTGGAACCTGCGAGCGATCGCGACCTGGCCCTCCTCGGGCGCGGCGTTCGGATGCGCACCCTCTACCAACACACAGCTCGCCACGACACCACGACACAGGAGTACGTCAAGCAGCTCGCCTCGACCGGAGCCCAAGTCCGAACCCTGCCCGAGCTCTTCGGCAGGATGACTGTGATCGACGAGGAGATCGCGTTCATCTCTTACCACAATGCGCAGGATGGCGCGGTCATCATTCGTGACCCGTTCACGGTCGGTTACTTCTGCTCGGTCTTCGAGCACTCCTGGGTACTGGCCACCCCGCTCAATCCAGGTCATTTCGGCACGCCCACCATCAGCACCGAGGCCAAGCAGGCAATTGTGCGGTTGCTGACCGAGGGTCTCAAGGACGAAGTCATAGCCCGCCGGTTGAACATGTCCCTGCGAACCTGCCGGAAGCACATCAGGGAAATCATGGAGAGCTTCCGCGCCGAGAGCCGATTCCAACTCGGTTACCTCATCCGCGCGCGGCTGGGCGATGCCGGCAAGCCGGGGTCTGGTCACATCGACAGCGTGGTAGATGCCGCCTGCACCGATCGATCATGACTGTCAGAGCCCGATGCGCTCGACCGTGCGGACGTCACGGACGACGTACTCGGTGAGCGACCTGCCGCAGCGGACCCTGAACCGTGCGGTGGGATCGGGCCGTTCGAGGTCGAGGAGGAGGGTGCGTTCGTCGGTCCAGCCTTGCAACCGGAATTCCGCGTTGCCGATGTGGACGAGTCCGAAGCGCGGTTCGCCGGCGATGCAGAGGACCGGGCGCCCGTCGATCAGCTCGATCGTGCCGGGGAGGCTGTCGGTCGGGTCGGCGCCGGAGTCGTCGGACCAGTCCAAAAAGGTGGCGGGCACATCGAGCTCGCAGGCCAGGCCGTCCGTCTCGAATGGCTGGAGTGGCACCTCGCTCCGGGCGAACAGGACATCGGTCCAGGGCAGTTCGGCGCGGAAGTCGGCCGGGAACAGACCCATCAGTTCCGGGGTGGGAACGCAGTCGACGACCAGATGGATACGTCGCCGGGCGCTGCGATTGCGGGCGATGTGCAGGCGGTCGAAGTCCGCGTACCACAGTTGCCCGGCGTTCCAGTGGTAGGTCTCGCCGCCCACGACGAGTTGCGCTCCGGGCTGGGTCACGATCGGGATGTGCAGCCGGAGGGAGCCCCACGGAAAATTGGTGCGGCCGTCCCGGTGCTCATGGGTTTCGGCTCCCGGCCCGAGTGCCATGAGACGGACGCTGTGCAGTGGAGCGGGGATCCTGCCCAGCACCTCAGCGTGGTAGGGGCTGCGGGCCAGGGCCTCGGTGTCGAGGTGGTCCTCCAAGCCCGCGCCGCCTGGGTCGGTGCGCGCCAGGCTGCCGCTGGGGCCGCGCAGTGGGATGATCTTCCAGTCGAAGGTGTCCTCGGCACCCAGGCCCTTCTGGCTCACCGGACGGTTGGGGCGCCATGTGAGATCCGACAGGGCGGCGACCTCTGCGGCGAGCCGCACGGCGTCGACGCTGAGGTCCAGCGGTGCGGCGGGCGGCAGATGCGCCCATGTGGCGTTGTCCACAGAGGTCAGGGGCTCGGAAGACACGGGCATTCTGGGTTCCTCACTTGTCGCTGTGCTGTGGTGGTTGGTCCTTGACGGTCTGGTCGGCCGGGGCCTTCTGCATCACGGTGTGCGGGTCGGCCCCCCACGGGCGGGTCCTGCCGGTCGCGGCCGCCGCTGCGAGCGCGGTGAGTCCCCCGGCGGCGAACACCCACGGCGCGGAGATCCACTCGGCCACGAGCCCGCCGATGGCCAGTCCCGTGCCCTGGGTGGTGATGGATCCGGTGCCGGCGAGGGTCATGGCGCGGCCGCGCAGATGTGGAGGCACGCTCTCGATGAAGAGCTGGTCGAGTGGGAGGGCGTAGGCGGTTCCCGCGCCGCTCAGCAGCAGCAGGGCGAGAGCCCAGGGCAGAGCGGGTTCGACGGCGAAGCAGACGAGCGGGGCTGCTGCGAGGAGCAGCAGGGGGGGAACGCTCCGGGCGCGCTTTTCAGCTCTGAGGAATCGGGCGACTGCTGCCTCGCCCAGCGCGGTGCCGACGGCCGGGGCTGCCAGGAGAAGGCCCACCGCGGTGGGTCCTCCCCCCAACTGCTCGGCGTAGGGGGCTGCGAGCCCTTCCGGCATGACGATCAGTGCTGTGGGCAGCCATTGCAGGAGCAGCAGACGCCTCAGCAGCGGCGTGGTGAGGATCATCCGGTTGCCCTGCACAGTGGCACGGATGATGCCCGTACTCTCCTGACGTCCTGCGGAAGGAGCAGGCCTGGGGCGGACCGTCAGGACCACGACCACGATGGCGAAGGCGAAAGTCGCCGCATCCAGGTACAGAGCGGCTCGCGGGGTGACCAGGAGCAGCAGGAGACCGCCGAGGCCGAAGCCCAGAGTCTGGCCGATCTGAATGGTGCCCGAGAACATCGAGCGGGCCAGGGCGTAACCTTCCATGCCGACGATCTCCGGGAGCATGGTCTGGCGGGCCGCGCGGAATGCGGGAGTCAGCGCCCCGGATGCCGTCACCAGGCACAGCAGCACAGCGACCGACGTGCCGGGCAAGGTCATCAGCAGCACACACACCATGCGCGCGGCATCGCCGATGAGCATCACCCGGCGGGCCGGGAACCGGTCCACCACGGAGGACAGCAGGGCAGCCGTCAGCACCTGGGGCACGAAGCCGAGCGCGTACGTGAGCGCGGCGGCCAGGGCGGACCCGGTGCGGTCGTACACCAGGACCGACAGTGCGATCTTGGTGAGAACGTCACCGAGGATGGACACTGTGTGGGCTGCGAACAGACCGTTGAACTCACGGTTGCCGAGCAGGTCCTTGTAGGTGATCGGCCCGCTCATACGGGTGAGCCGAGCGACATCGGGCAGCCCGAGGGCGCAGGGCCCTGCCGGGCCGTTCCGGTCCGGGCAACGTGCCCAGGTGCGGCAGGCACGGTGAGGCGCACCACGAGCCCGCTGGGCGTCAACTCCCGGGCCGGATCGGGAACCACAGTCGTGTCAGGAGCAGCCTCCACGCGGAAGTCGCGCAGCAGCAGCGCGGTGCCCAGCGTCATCTCGATCAAGCTCCAGGACAGTCCCATGCACACCAGGGGGCCCGCGCCGAAGGGCAGATAGGCATGGGGCACAGCCGCGGTACCCGATCCATCGGAGAGCCAGCGATCCGGATCGAAGGACAGCGGATCGGGGAACCACTGGGCGTCGCGCTGGATGACGTAAGAGGGAATCATCACCTTGGTGCCGCGGGCCAGGGTGTAACCGCCGAGCTCCGTGTCATGAAGGGTGTGGCGGGCGTATATCCAGTTCGGCGGCCACAGGCGCAGTGCCTCCTTGACCGCTCGCCGGGTGTACTCGAGCTGCTCGTAGTGGGCATGAGTGATCGGGTCCGACGGCGGGAGCACGGCGGCGGCCTCGTTCGCGATGCGCTCTTGGGCCTCGGGGTTCCTGATCAGCTCGTGGATGATCCAGCCGAACCCGGAGGAGGGCGCGCTCTGGGCGGCCAGCAGGGTGGCCGCCAACGTCTCGCGGATGATCCGGTCGGAGAGCACTCCGTGCCGACCTGTCGGTTTCATCAGCACACCGAGCAGGTCATCCCCTTCGATCCGCCCCTCCTTGCGGCGGACGTCGACCACCCGGGCTATTCCGTTCTCCAATGCCCGGTTGGCGCGTGCCACGCGCCGGTGACGCGGCAACGGCAGCCAGGAGGGCAGCGCGATCGTGCTGCGGATGACAGGAAGGAGGGCGTCGAACAGTTCCTGTTCCAAGCCCTCCGCTATCGGCGCGTCCTGCGTGAAGCAGATCATCGCGCCGAGCCGGGAGGTAAGGCGACGCATTTCCGCGACGATCTCGATGTCACTGCCGGAGGCCCAAGACGGAATCGCGGTTCGCATTTCCGCCCCGATCATGGGGATCTTGGCCTGCATTGTGGACGGGCGCATTCCGCGCATGCGGGCAGCACGCGAAGAGGACCACTGCTGCAGTGTCGCCGCATCCTCTCTCTGCTTCCGGTGGAGGAAGTCCACCTCTCCGCCGAAGTCCTTGTTGGTGCGCAGGAGAACCTCCCCCGCCAGGGCCGGGTCGGACACGACGACGATGTGGTGGTCGAAGGACCAGATCGCTCCGTACCGTTCGGACATGCTGGTCATGAAGCCGAGGCGGTCCTCGTCGTAGGCCGGTCCATTGCCGGTAAGACGCGCGCCACGCGGGCCTGGAGGTCGGTTCATCGGATCCCCTCGGGTAAGTCGGTCCGGCTTGTCGTGCCCCTGGGGCTGGACAGAAGCGAAAGCTCTGCCCAGCCCCAGGAATGAGCTCCCCTGGCTGCAGATAAGGGGGAGTTGCTCAGTACTTGTAGAAGCCGGCCAGGGCGGTCATCTTCGTGCGGCGGGCAATCGCGTACGAGGCAGTCTTGAGCAGGGCCATCGTCAGCACCTTCTTCCATGGCAGGGGCCGTCCCGGAACATGAACGACCAGAGTGGTTGTGTTTTCAACTCCGCACGTCTTTGCCGGAATTGCTGTTGCCCGTTCAGACTGCCGACCGGCCACTCGGCAGGTCCAGCATGATCGGGTGGCAGTAGCTGCATGCATCAAATAGCCAGGGGTATCTTGCGGAGATACCGGACATTCGGCCGCCGTGCGACTTCCGGAATGCGCAACGAGGCCGACAGAAAGCCCCGGGCGGACCGGCCGCAGACAAGCACCGCCGGGGGTGGGCGACGGGCGGGACATCCCGTTGATGGCGCACCCGTCTGACGCCGCGGCCGGGCGCGTGGCCCGCCACGGCACCGGTCCGGGCGGCGCCCCGTTCCGGACGATCGACGGTCTGCCACTCTTGGACGTGTCCGGGTGGCCAGGACGACGGCGGCACCAAGGGACCCACGGAGATGTACGGGGGACTCGGCGGGGCGGGCGGTCATGGTGATCGATGCGGCGCTGACCCGGAACCCGTGCCGACCGAGGCGGCATGGTTTAGCGTTTCCTCAGGTCGGAGGAGTGTTACCTATGTGCGGACGGTATTCGGCGAGTCGTAAGCCAGAGGATCTCGCGGGAATCTTCGAGATCGAGAAGTGGGAGCCCGAGGAGACCCTCGAGCCGGACTACAACGTGGCACCCACCAAAGAGGTCTACGCCGTCCTGGACCGCCCCCTGAAGGACGCGGACGACCCGCGGCCGGTTCGCCAGCTGCGCACGCTGAAGTGGGGGCTCGTCCCGTCCTGGTCGAAGACCCCCGAGGGCGGCGCCCGGATGATCAACGCCCGCGCGGAAACCGTCCACGAGAAGCCGTCCTACCGCCGTGCCTTCACCTCGCGGCGCTGCATCCTGCCCGCCGACGGCTACTACGAGTGGGTCACCGGCACCCAGGAGCGCGAGCTGGAGGTCGAGGGCAAGAAGAAGCGGCCCCGAAAGCAGCCGTACTTCGTGACACCGGCCGACGGGTCGGTCTTCGCGATGGCCGGGCTGTACGAGTTCTGGCGCGACAAGACCCTGCCGGACGACCACCCGCAGGCCTGGTGGGTGACGTGCTCGGTCATCACCACGGAGGCCGAGCAGAGCCCGCTCGCGGTGTCCCCGGCCGACGGGCCGCGGGCGCTCGCCGAGATCCACCCCAGGATGCCGCTGATGCTGACGCCCGACCGCTGGGACGCCTGGCTGGACCCGTCCCGCACGGACGCCGACGACCTGCGCGAGCTGCTCGCTCCGCCGCCCGCCGGGCTGATGCGCGCCTACCCGGTCGCCACCGTTGTCAGCAACGTCCGCAACAACGGGCCGGAGCTGCTGAAGGAGCTGGAAGGGCCCGAAGAGGGCACACTCTTCTGACGTGGCGAACGGAACGAACGTGAGCAACGTGAACAACGTGACGAAGACGACTGAAGTGACGAAGATGGCCGGAGTGACGAAGGCGGCCGGAGTGACCACCGAGACCGTCGAGACCGACGCGGGAACCGCCCGCATCACCTGGCACCAGGCGAAGAAGGCCCGGCTGGTCCTCGCCGTCAGCCATGGCGCGGGCGGCGGCATCGAGGCCCGTGACCTGACCGCCCTGGCCGAGGCCCTGCCCGCCCACGGGGTGACCGTGGCCCGCGTGGAGCAGCCCTGGCGGGTGGCGGGGAAGAAGCTGGCACCCGCGCCGAAGACGCTGGACACCGGCTGGCGGGGCATCTGGCCCGCGCTGGCGAAGGCCGGACTGCCGGTCGTCTCCGGCGGGCGCAGTGCCGGGGCCCGGGTCGCCTGCCGTACCGCCGCCGAGCTGGGCGCCCACGGCGTGCTCGCGCTCAGTTTCCCGCTCCACCCGCCGGGCAAGCCGGAGAAGTCCCGCGCCGGGGAGCTGCTGGGCTCCGGGGTGCCCACCCTGGTCGTGCAGGGCGGCAACGACCCGTTCGGGAAGCCGCAGGAGTTCCCCGCCGGGGAGTACGAGCTCGTGGAGGTCCCGCACGGGGATCACGGCTTCGCTGTGCCGAAGCGTGCGGATATCTCGCAGGAAGACGCCGTGGCGGTCATCACGGACGCGGTCGTGGAGTGGGCCGGGTCACTCGGGTAAAGCTTCGGGAATGCCGGGGCGGCGGTCACTGTTGTGCGGGACGTACGTGCTGGAGACCAGCACCGACGTCGTAGGAGAGGGAGTCCGCCGCATGGGTTCGACCATCTGCCCGACCCGCAGCAGCCGCGCCGACCTGGACTGGACGGTGCTGCACGCGGCCAGGACCGCCCCTGTTCGGGCGGCGGGCGGACCGGATCGTCGTCTATCCTCCGATTCGGGTGAGACCGGTCTCGGTCTCACGAGAACACTCGAGGAGGTGGGTCCGGTCACAGGGACCGACGCAGGGACCGAACACGGCCAGGCGGAGCAGCCCGAGGGCCAGGGCGGCACGGGCGCGGAGACGGCCGCGGAGCGCAGTGCGCGCTTCGAGCGGGACGCGCTCGAGTTCCTCGACCAGATGTACTCGGCAGGGCTGCGCATGACGCGCAACCCGGCCGACGCCGAGGACCTGGTGCAGGAGACGTATGCCAAGGCGTACGCGTCCTTCCACCAGTTCCGCGAGGGCACCAACCTCAAGGCGTGGCTGTACCGGATCCTCACCAACACCTTCATCAACTCGTACCGCAAGAAGCAGCGCGAACCTCAGCGCTCCGCGGCCGAGGAGATCGAGGACTGGCAGCTCGCCCGTGCCGAGTCGCACATGTCGACGGGTCTGCGCTCCGCCGAGTCGCAGGCGCTCGACCACCTGCCCGACTCGGACGTGAAGCAGGCGCTCCAGGCGATCCCCGAGGAGTTCCGCATCGCCGTCTATCTCGCGGACGTCGAGGGGTTTGCCTACAAGGAGATCGCCGACATCATGGGGACACCCATCGGTACGGTGATGTCCCGGCTGCACCGGGGCCGCCGTCAGCTGCGCGGCATGCTGGAGGACTACGCCCGTGACCGCGGGATGGTCCCGGCCGGTGCCGGAGAGTCGAACGAAGCGAAAGGCTCGGGGTCATGAGCTGCGGAGAGCCGCACGAGACGGATTGCAGCGAAATCCTCGATCATCTCTACGAGTTCCTCGACCGTGAGATGCCGGACTCGGACTGCGTGAAGTTCGAGCACCACTTCGAGGAGTGCTCGCCCTGCCTCGAGAAGTACGGGCTCGAGCAGGCCGTGAAGAAGCTCGTCAAGCGCTGCTGCGGGCACGACGACGTGCCGGGCGACCTGCGGGACAAGGTCATGGGGCGGATCGACCTGATCCGCTCCGGCCAGGCCGTCCCCGATCAGGACGTCACGGCCTCGCCCGCCACGCATCAGGAGTCCTGACACTCCTGCGCTTTTCAACTACCCCACCTCTGCGCGGGTAGTCACTCTCGAACACGTCACTCGAATGTGCTAATCCGCGGGTTATCGGCCCGCGGAGCCCCCTGTTGCCGTCCTAGGCTCCGGGCCTGACGGACCTGGCCGGGGGAGGGGCACATGGAAGCGGTACCGGCACGGGCACGGGTCTACATCGCCTGTGTCGTCACGGCCGCCCTGCTCTGCCTGCTGCCGCAGCCGGGCACCCACACCACCTGGTGGGCGGTCGTACTGCTCGCCGGGCTGTACGCCGGATGCGAGCGCGTCGCCCGGTCCCGGTTCGTGGGGATCTCCCACCCGGCCGGGACCTTCTACCCCGTGCTGCTCGCCGGTGCCTTCCTGCTGCCCGCGCCCGCGGCGGCGCTGGTGGCCGTGCCCGGCGCGCTGCTCTCACAGGTCGGGCAGCGGCCTGTGGCACTGCGACGCGTCTGGCGGGCCGCCCAGCTCGTCCTCGGGGTGTGGGCCGCGGCCAGGACGCACCGGCTGCTCGGCGGGCCGGAGGCGGTCGCCGCGGGCGACGTCCCGTACGCCCTCGGGCCGGCCGGGGCGGCCGTGCTGGCGTTCTGCCTGGTGCTCGCGCTGCTCGACGGCGGGATCCTGGCCGTGGCGGAACGGGTGCCGGTGCGGCGGGCCTGGCGGGGACTGGTGGCACGCTCGCTCGCTCCGATCGCCGTGCACGGCCTCGCCGGGCTGATGATGGCCGTCCTGTGGCGCAGCCCCTACGGGCCCGTGGCCGCGCTGCTCGTGCTGCTGCCCATGTGCGTCTCGTGGTGGGCGTTCGCGCAGTACCACCGGGAACACGCCGCCCATCAGGCGACCATCCGGGCGCTCGTCCAGGCCGTCGACATCAAGGACGGGTACACCCGCGGGCACAGCGAGCGGGTCGGGCAGGCCTCCATGATGATCGCGCGCGAGCTGGGCATGGCCGACGAGCGCGTCGAGGTGCTCCGCTTCGCCGGGATCCTGCACGACGTCGGCAAGCTGGGCGTGCCCACCCGGCTGCTCAGGAAGGACGGGCCGCTGACGCCCGAGGAGCGGCGGGTGATCGAGCTCCACCCCGAGTACGGGCACGAGATGGTGCGCGGCATCGGCTTCCTCGGCGAGGCCCGCGCCGCCGTGCTGCACCACCACGAGCGGCTGGACGGCAGCGGCTACCCCTACGGCCTGGTGGGTCGTCAGATCCCGGAGTCCGCACGGGTCGTGGCGGTCGCGGACGCCTTCGACGCCATGACCTCCACCCGCAGCTACAGCAGGGCACGGCCCGTCGCCGTGGCCCTGGCCGAGCTGGAGCGGTGCGCGGGCAGCCAGTTCGACCCGGTGATGGTCGCCGCTCTGGTCGACGCCGTCGGGCGGACGGGGTGGCACCCCGCCGTGACCGCCGACGACGACGAGACCCGCCCACCACGGGTGCCCCCGCCCGGCGCACACCTGTCCGGCCGCCCAGGAGCACACCGATGAGCGCGTACCGGCCGCCCCCGCTCCTCACCCTCGTCCACGCCTGCGCCGGCCTCTTCGCCGCCGGCTCCCTCGCCGTCACCCTCTACGACGGCCTCGAGGAACGCCGGGTCGCCCTCGCCTTCGGCGTCCTCGTCACCGTCGGCGAGCTCACCCGGCGCAACGGCGCGCGGGTCCGGGAGCCGGCGCCGCTCGGAGCCGCGGCGGCCCTGTCCTACGCCCTGCTCGGAGAGGCCGGCGGACGGGCCACCCATCACGGCCCCGCCCAGGTCGTCGCCGTGGTCCTCGCCGCCTCGCTGCTCGGCAGCGTCCCGCACGTCGCCCGCGGCCAGGGGCCCACACTCGACCATGTGGCGCGCCGCGTGCTCACCGTCGGTTTCGTCGCCGTGTGCTTCCAGCCCCCGTACAACCGGGGCATGTTCGACGACTGGGGCGGCCCCGCCTACGCCCTGCTGCTGCTCGCCCTGCTGTCCCTGACCGCGCTGTGCGACGCGGTGCTCGCCGCCGCCCTGGCCCACACCCGCACCGGCTGGCCGTTCGGGCCGGTGCTGCGGGACGAGCTGCGGGCCGTGTGCGGCATCGGGTCCGCCGTCATCGCCACCGGGGCGGTGATGGCGCTGGCGGTCGCGGTCGTGGGGCTGTGGGCCCTGCCCGTCTTCTCCGTACCACTGCTGCTCGCCCAGATGTCGTTCCGCCGCTACGCCGCCGTCCGCGCGACCTACCGGCAGACCATCGCCTCCCTCGCCCGGGCCACCGAGGTCGCCGGATACACCCCGGCCGGGCACGCCCGGCGCGTCGCCGCGGTCAGCAAGGCGGTGGGGCGTGACCTGGGGCTGACCGAGCCCGAGCTCGCCGTACTGGAGTACGCCGCGCTCATGCACGACATCGGCCAGCTGAGCCTCGTCGACCCGGTGCCTGCGGGCGCCACGGCCGCGCTGCCCGCCGCGGAGCAGCGGCGGATCGCCCTGCTCGGCGGGGCCGTCGTACGGCAGACGGGCGTCGACGAGGCGGTGGCCGTGATGGTGGAGCGGCAGGCCGACCCCTACGCAGAGCAGCCGCTCGCCGCGCGAATCGTCCGGGCCGTGAACGCGTACGAGGAGAAGTCCCGGGAAGGAGGGCCGGGCGGGCCGCTGAAGGCGCTGGAGGAACTCCGGCTCGCCACGGCCGGGACGTACGCCCCGGAGGTGGTGGAATCACTGGCCCGCGTACTGGCAAGGAGCAGTCTGACCCTGCCCGTGGCTGGGTAACCCATGGGTAATGAGCGCCCTCGAGGCCGTACGTGGTTGGATGCGAAGGAGAAGGTGTCCGGGGGCTCGAAACACAGCTACGGCCAGCCCACCGCACGGAACTGGCAGGCGGGAATCGTGAGGATCTTCGGCAAGGGACGGCACCGGCCCTCCGCCTCCTGGCGGCAGGCCACGGACCGGGCGTTCACCCTCATCGGCGACGGCCGGTACGAGGACGCAGGCGCACTGTTGACACGTGCCGCCGATCTGGAGCCCTGGCTTTCCGAGTCCTGGTTCAACCTCGCGCTGCTGCACAAGTTCCGGCACGACTGGGAGCAGGCGCGGGCGGCCGGGCTGCGAGCCGTGGCCCTGCTCGACCGGGACACCGGCGCGCCCGACTGGTGGAACGTCGGCATCGCAGCGACCGGGCTGCAGGACTGGCCGCTGGCCCGGCGCGCCTGGCAGGCCTACGGGCTGCGGGTGCCGGGAGCGGCCAACGACTCCGGTGAGCCCCTCGGCATGGACCTCGGCAGCGCGGCCGTACGGCTGTCCCCGGAGGGGGAGGCCGAGGTCGTGTGGGGGCGGCGGCTGGATCCCGCGCGGATCGAGGTGCTGTCCATTCCGCTGCCGTCGTCGGGGCGGCGCTGGGGTGAGGTCGTCCTGCACGACGGTGTGCCGCACGGGGAGCGGACGACTGCCGCCGGGCACACCTACCCGGTGTTCGACGAGATCGAGCTGTGGGCGCCCTCGCCGGTGCCGACCTGGGTGGTGCTGCTGGAGGCGGCGACCGAGTCGGACCGGGACGCGCTGGAGCAGCTCGCGGCGGACGCCGGGTTCGCCGCGGAGGACTGGTCTTCCTCCGTGCGGTTGCTGTGCCGGATGTGTTCCGAGTCGCGTATGCCGTCGGACGAGGGCGACGGGGAGCATCTCGATCCGCACGATCACAGTGAGCCGGGGCATCCCGGGCCGCTGGGGCACCGCACGGACGGGCAGCTGTGGGTTCCCGAGCGGGAGTGCGGGTTGGCTGCGCCGGCTGCGCTGGTTCGAGGATTGCTGGACGGGTGGGTGGCGGACAGTCCGGATTCCCGGGATTGGCGGGATCTGGAAGAGGTCTGTTAGCGCCGTTGTCGGGTGCCGCGCCGTCGTGGTTGTTCGCGCCCGCGCGGCGGAGCCGATGGTGAAACAGTCCCGCACCCCTGACGGGGCGCCTTCCCCGTACCCTGTATCTGCATCCGGCTTGGATTTGTTCAGGAAGGCGTACGTAACGTCATGGCTCAGCAGGACACCGATCAGCAGCGTGCGGGCGTGCTCCCCGTCGATGACGAGGGGTACGTGATCGACACGGAGGACTGCGAGGAGCGCGAGGCGGCCTGGCGGGAGCGGGGAACCTCGCGGCCGATCACGGTGGTCGGGAACCCGGTGCTGCACAAGGAGTGCAAGGACGTCACCGACTTCGGCGAGGAGTTCCAGCAGCTCGTCGCGGACATGTTCGCCAGCCAGCGCACCGCCGAGGGCGTGGGCCTCGCCGCCAACCAGATCGGCGTCGACGCGAAGGTCTTCGTCTACGACTGCCCCGACGACGAGGGCGTCCGGCACACCGGTGTCGTCTGCAACCCCAAGCTCGTCGAACTGCCCGCCGAGAAGCGGCGCCTGGACGACAGCAACGAGGGCTGTCTGTCGGTGCCCACCGCGTACGCCCCGCTCGCCCGCCCCGACTACGCCGAGGTGACCGGGCAGGACGAGAAGGGCAACCCGATCCGGGTGCGCGGCACCGGGTACTTCGCTCGGTGTTTGCAGCACGAGACGGACCACCTGTACGGCTACCTGTACATCGACCGGCTCTCCAAGCGCGAGCGCAAGGACGCCCTGCGGCAGATGGCCGAGAACGAGCCCCGCTACCCCGTGGTGGCCAACGACTGAGACCTCGGCTTCACCAGCCGCACGGCGTCTGTCCGGGTTTCCCGCCCGGGACAGGCGCCGTTCTTCTGTGCCGTTCGCCTGTCCGTCGCACGTTCGACCGCTGTTGCTCTCCCGGTGATCCGCGGGAAGTCACACAACGGGAGATTCCCGGCGCTGTGGGGTGGTGAATGAAGCAAATACGTTCCCAGAACGGTCAGTTGTAGTGCTGAATGGGATGAGCGGGGTATGCAACGGCGCACGCCCGGCACGAAGGGAGGGGCGCCCGCGCCAACTGGCGGCTGAGAGGGGTTAGTTCGTGCATGCTTTGTCACACGGCACCACACCGACACCGGTCACGATCCCAGTTCCACCGTCGCTCTCTCTCCCGGTGATCGAGGCGGAGTTTCCCCGGCAACTCCACCCGTATTGGCCGAAGTGCCAGGAGAAGACCCGGGCCTGGCTGCTCGAAAAGCGGCTCATGCCGGCGGACAAGGTGGAGGAATATGCCGACGGCCTTTGCTACACCGACCTCATGGCCGGGTACTACATCGGCTCCTCGGACGAGGTCATGCAGGCGATCGCCGATTACAGCGCGTGGTTCTTCGTCTGGGACGACCGTCACGACCGCGACATCGTGCACGGCCGCCCTGTCGCCTGGCGGCGGCTGAGGGACCGGCTGCACTCGGCCCTCGACTCCCCCAGGGAGCACCTGCACCACGAGGACCCACTGGTCGCCGGGTTCGCAGACAGTGTGCTGCGGCTGTACGCGTTCCTGGGCCAGACGTGGAACCTCCGGTTCGCCCGGCACTTCCACGCGGTGATCGACGCGTACGACCGGGAGTTCCACAACCGCACCCGGGGAATCGTCCCGACGGTCGAGGAATACCTGCAACTGCGCCGGCTCACCTTCGCGCACTGGATATGGACGGACCTGCTGGAGCCGACCGCCGGCTGTGAACTCCCCGACGCCGTGCGGAAACACCCGGCGTATCGGCGGGCGGCGCTGCTGAGCCAGGAATTCGCCGCCTGGTACAACGATCTGTGCTCGCTCCCGAAGGAAATCGCGGGCGATGAGGTGCACAATCTCGGAATCAGTCTCATCACCCATGAGGGGCTGACTCTGGAACAGGCCGTCGTGGAAGTCAGGCGTCGAGTCGAGAAAACCATCACCGATTTCATCGACGTCGAGCAGGAAGCCTTAGGGTTCGCCGACGACCTCGCCGACGGCACCGTGCGGGGAAAGGAACTGAGCGCCGCCGTGCGGGCCTGTCTGAGCAACATGCGGAACTGGTTCAGTTCCGTCTACTGGTTCCACCACGAGTCCGGCCGGTACATGGTGGACAGCTGGGACGACCGGTCCACGCCCCCGTACGTCGACAACGAAGCGGCAGGTGAGAAATGACCGTCGAGTCTGTGAAACCGGTCCACGCCCCCGTACGTCGACAACGAAGCGGCAGGTGAGAAATGACCGTCGAGTCTGTGAAGCCCGAAACCCCGCCGGCCGTGGAGCTGCGGGAGCCGCCCCGGGCGGGCGGCGGCGTCCCGGTTCTCGGGCACGGTTGGAAGCTGGCGCGCGACCCGCTGGCGTTCATGTCCCGGCTGCGCGACCACGGCGAGGTCGTGCGGCTGAAGCTCGGACCGAAGACGGTGTACGCGGTCACCACCCCGGCCCTGACCGGCGCCCTGGCACTGAGCAACGACTTCATCATCGCCGGGCCGCTGTGGGAGTCCCTGGAAGGCCTGCTCGGCAAGGAGGGTGTGGCCACGGCGAACGGCCCGCGGCACCGGCGCCAGCGGCGCACCATCCAGCCCGCCTTCCGGCTCGACGCCATCCCCGCCTACGGCCCGATCATGGAGGAGGAGGCCCACGCGCTCACCGAGCGCTGGAAGCCCGGCGAGACGATCGACTGCACCTCCGAGTCCTTCCGGGTGGCCGTGCGCGTGGCGGCTCGCTGCCTGCTGCGCGGCGAGTACATGGACGAGCGGGCCGAGCGGCTGTGCGTCGCCCTCGCCACCGTCTTCCGGGGAATGTACCGGCGGATGGTGGTCCCGCTCGGGCCGCTCTACAACCTGCCGCTTCCGGCCAACCGCGAATTCAACCGGGCATTGGCCGATTTGCATCTCCTGGTCGACGAGATCGTCGCCGAGCGCAGGGCATCCGGTCAAAAGCCGGACGATTTGCTGACGGCATTGCTGGAGGCGAAGGACGACAATGGCGACCCGATCGGGGAACAGGAGATCCACGATCAGGTCGTCGCGATCCTCACCCCCGGCAGCGAAACCATCGCCTCCACGATCATGTGGCTGTTGCATATGCTCGCGGAGCACCCGGAACACGCCGACCGGGTGCGCGACGAAGTGCAAGCCGTCACCGGTGGGAGGCCGGTGGCATTCGAGGACGTCCGAGGACTCAGGCACACCAACAATGTCGTGGTCGAGTGCATACGTTTGAGGCCCGCCGTGTGGATTCTGACGCGCCGGGCGGTGCGGGACACGGAACTCGGTGGATACCGTATTCCGTCCGGGGCGGACATCATCTACAGCCCCTTCGCGATCCAGCGCGACCCGAAGTCGTACGAGCGAAACCTGGAGTTCGACCCGGACCGGTGGCTTCCGGACCGGGTCAAGGACATCCCGAAGCACGCCATGAGCCCCTTCAGCGTCGGCAACCGCAAGTGCCCGAGTGACCACTTCTCGATGGCCATGCTGACGCTGATCACGGCGGCGCTGGCCACCAGATACCGCTTCGAGCAGGTGGCGGGGTCGAAGGACGACGCACGGGTGGGGATCACGCTCCGGCCGCACGACCTGCTGGTGCGGCCGGTCGCGCGGTGACCGAAGCCGTGCCTCAGGCCGCTTCGGGGCCTCTGAATGTGCGCCGGTAGGCGTTCGGCGTGGTCCCGATCGCCCGGACGAAGTGGTGGCGCAGCGTGGCCGCGTTGCCGAACCCCGTTCGGCCGGCGATCGCGTCCATGGTCTCGTCCGTCGCCTCCAGCAGCCGCTGGGCCAGCAGCACACGCTGGCGCAGCACCCAGCGGTACGGAGTCGTACCCGTCTCCTGCTGGAAGCGGCGGGCGAAGGTGCGCGGGGACATGTGGGCGCGGGTGGCCAGCTGCTCGACGGTGACCTCCTCGTCCAGGTGCCGCTCCATCCACGTCAGCACCTCACCGATCGTGTCGGCCTCGGGGAGCGGCAGTGGGCGCTCGATGTACTGGGCCTGGCCGCCGTCGCGGTGCGGCGGCACCACCATCCGCCGGGCGATCTTGTTGGCTACCTCGGTGCCCTGCTCCTTGCGCACCAGGTGGAGGCAGGCGTCGATGCCGGCTGCCGTGCCGGCGGAGGTGATCACGGGGTCCTCGTCGACGTAGAGCACGTCCTGCTCCACGACCACGCGCGGGTACTGCCGGGCGAGTTCCTGGGCGTGTTTCCAGTGCGTGGCACAGCGGCGGCCGTCCAGCAGCCCGGCCGCGGCCAGCACGAAGACGCCGGAGCAGACGCTCAGCACTCGGGCGCCGCGGTCGACCGCGCGGCGCAGGGCGTCCAGCAGTTCCGGCGGGAAGTCCCGGTGCGCGTAGCTCTGCCCGGCCGGCACGGCGATCAGGTCGGCCGTCTCCAGCCGCTCCAGGCCGTGCTCGGCCTGGAGCGAGAAGCCCGAGTTCATCCGCAGCACCGGGCCCTCGGCCGAGGCCACGGCGAAGTCGTACACCGGCAGGCCCTCGTCGCTCCGGTCGGTGCCGAAGACTTCGCACACCACACCCAGTTCGAAGGGATTCACGCCGTCGAGGAGGGCGACGGCCACGTTCTGCAGCATGCGTCCAGTGTGCCTCGCCCTTGGCAGTAATTCGAGGGTCTACGGCAGTACTGCCACTGACGGTAAGGAGTCATCAGCGCGACAGTGGTGTCCATGAACACGAACCAGATGGAAGCGCTGATCGGACTGGCCGCCACCTTCGGGATCCTGGTCCTCCTGATCCTCCCGTCCGTGATCGGCCTGGTGCGCGAGAGGCGCATCGACCGTCAGATCAGGGAGGCCCAGGAGGCCCGCGAAGAGGTGCCGGCTCAGAAGTCCTCGTCCAGGTCGACGGTGCCCTCCACCGCCACCTGGTACGCCGAGGGCCGCCGCTCGAAGAAGTTGGTCAGCTCCTGAACCCCCTGGAGCTCCATGAAGGAGAAGGGGTTCTCGGAGCCGTACACCGGAGCGAAGCCGAGGCGGGTCAGCCGCTGGTCCGCCACGCACTCCAGGTACTGCCGCATCGACTCGGTGTTCATGCCCGGGAGACCGTCACCGCACAGGTCGCGTGCGAACTGCAGCTCGGCCTCGACGGCCTCCCGGAGCATGTCCGCCACCTCCTGCTGGAGCCGGTCGTCGAAGAGCTCCGGCTCCTCCTTGCGGACGGTGTCGACCACGTCGAAGGCGAAGGACATGTGCATCGTCTCGTCGCGGAAGACCCAGTTGGTGCCGGTGGCCAGGCCGTGCAGCAGGCCCCGGCTGCGGAACCAGTAGACGTAGGCGAAGGCGCCGTAGAAGAACAGGCCCTCGATGCACGCGGCGAAGCAGATCAGGTTGAGCAGGAAGCGGCGGCGGTCCGCCTGCGTCTCCAGCCGGTCCAGCTTCTCCACCGAGTCCATCCACTTGAAGCAGAACGAGGCCTTCTCGCGGATGGACGGGATGTTCTCCACGGCCGCGAAGGCCGCAGTGCGGTCCTCCGGGTCGGGCAGATACGTGTCGAGCAGCGTCAGATAGAACTGGACGTGCACGGCCTCCTCGAAGAGCTGACGGCTCAGGTACAGCCGCGCCTCGGGGGAGTTGATGTGCTTGTACAGCGTCAGCACCAGGTTGTTGGCGACGATCGAGTCGCCCGTTGCGAAGAACGCGACCAGCCGGCCGATCAGGTGCTGCTCCGCCGGTGACAGCTTGGCCAGGTCGGCGACGTCCGAATGGAGGTCGACCTCCTCCACGGTCCAGGTGTTCTTGATGGCGTCCCGGTAGCGCTCGTAGAAGTCCGGGTACCGCATGGGGCGCAGGGTGAGCTCGAAGCCGGGGTCGAGAAGGTTCTGGGTCATGACAGTCGGCGCGAAGCGCCGTCCTCCAGGGGGTGGCGGTCGGGTGGCGGGTGGGAATTACTGGCAGGCTTCGCAGGACTCGGGGTTTTCCAGGGAGCAGGCGACCGCTTCGGGGTCGGGGGTGGCCTGCGCGGGGACGGTGGCCTGTGCGGCGCGGGCGATGCGGGTCGCCGGGCGCGAGCGCAGGTAGTACGTCGTCTTCAGCCCGGACTTCCAGGCGTAGGCGTACATCGAGGAGAGCTTGCCGATGGTCGGCGTCTCCAGGAAGAGGTTCAGGGACTGGGACTGGTCCAGGAACGGGGTCCTGGCCGCCGCCATGTCGATCAGGCCGCGCTGGGGGATCTCCCACGCCGTGCGGTAGAGGGCGCGGACGTCCTCGGGGATCCAGGCGAAGTCCTGCACCGAGCCGCTGGCCTCGCGCAGGGCCTCACGGCTGCGGGCGTCCCACACGCCGAGCCGCTTCAGCTCGTCCACCAGGTAGGAGTTGACCTGGAGGAACTCGCCCGACAGCGTCTCGCGCTTGAACAGGTTGGACACCTGCGGCTCGATGCACTCGTACACGCCCGCGATGGAGGCGATCGTGGCGGTGGGGGCGATGGCGAGGAGCAGCGAGTTGCGCATGCCGGTCGTGGCGACGCGCTCGCGCAGGGCCGCCCAGCGCTGCGGCCAGGTGAGCTCGACGTCGTAGTGGTCGGGGTGCAGCACGCCCCGGGCCGTACGGGTCTTCTCCCAGGCGGGCAGCGGCCCGTTGCGCTCGGCGAGGTCGGCGGAGGCCTCGTACGCGGCGAGCATGATGCGTTCGGCGATGCGCGTGGACAGGGCCTTGGCCTCGGGCGAGTCGAACGGCAGGCGCAGCTTGAAGAAGACGTCCTGCAGGCCCATCGCGCCGAGGCCGACCGGACGCCAGCGGGCGTTGGAGCGGCCCGCCTGCTCGGTCGGGTAGAAGTTGATGTCCACGACCCGGTCGAGGAACGTGACGGCCGTGCGGACGGTCTCGTCCAGCCGCTCCCAGTCCATGCCGCCGTCGGCCACGAACGCGCCGAGGTTCACCGATCCGAGGTTGCAGACCGCCGTCTCCCCGTCGCTGGTGACCTCCAGGATCTCCGTGCAGAGGTTGGAGGAGTGCACGACGTGGCCCGGCTCGGCCGTCTGGTTGGCGGTGCGGTTGGCGGCGTCCTTGAAGGTCATCCAGCCGTTGCCGGTCTGCGCCAGGGTGCGCATCATGCGGCCGTACAGCTCGCGGGCCGGCAGGGTCTTCTTCGCGAGGCCCTTGGCCTCGGCCGCCCGGTACGCGGTGTCGAACTCCTCGCCCCACAGGTCGACCAGTTCGGGCACGTCCGAGGGGGAGAACAGCGACCAGTCGGCGTCGGCGTTCACGCGCCGCATGAACTCGTCCGGCACCCAGTGCGCCAGGTTCAGGTTGTGCGTGCGGCGGGCGTCCTCGCCGGTGTTGTCCCGCAGCTCCAGGAACTCCTCGATGTCGGAGTGCCAGGTCTCCAGGTAGACCGCGGCCGCGCCCTTGCGCCGGCCGCCCTGGTTCACGGCGGCGACCGAGGCGTCCAGGGTCTTCAGGAACGGGACGATGCCGTTGGAGTGGCCGTTGGTGCCGCGGATCAGTGAACCGCGGGCCCGGATGCGGGAGTAGGCGAGTCCGATGCCGCCGGCGTGCTTCGACAGCCGGGCCACCTGGTGGTAGCGGTCGTAGATCGAGTCCAGCTCGTCCTTGGGGGAGTCGAGGAGGTAGCAGGACGACATCTGGGGGTGCCGGGTGCCGGAGTTGAACAGGGTGGGGGAGGAGGGGAGGTAGTCGAGGCGGCTCATGAGCCCGTAGAGCGCCGCGACCTCGTCCAGCGCGCGCGTGGTGTCGTCCTCGGCGAGGCCGCTCGCCACCCGCAGCATGAAGTGCTGGGGCGTCTCCACAACCTTGCGGGTGTGCGGGTGCCGCAGCAGGTAACGGCTGTGCAGCGTGCGCAGGCCGAAGTATCCGAAGCGGTCGTCGGCCTCCCGGTCGATCAGCGCGTCGAGACGGGCGGCGTGGACGCGCACGAACTCGGCGGTCCGGTCGGCGATGAGGCCCTCGCGGTGGCCGACCGCGACGGACTCGGTGAAGGACGTGACGCCCTGGGAGGCGGCCTCTTCGCGGATGCCGATGGTCAGCAGCCGGGCGGCCAGCCGGGAGTAGGCGGGGTCCTCGGAGATCAGACCGGCCGCGGCCTCCGTCGCCAGCTCCCGCAACTCCCGCTCGTCCGCCTGCGCGGACCGGCCGCGCAACGCGGCGGCGGCGACCCGGCCGGGATCGGCGTCGGGGAGGTCGGCGGTCAGCTCGGTCAGGGTCCGCAGCAGCGCGGCACCGGGGGTGTCGTGCTCTTCTTCGGCGGCTGAGACCGGTTCGGCTGGCGCGATGGTCACGTGGGGCTCTCCCTCGCTCGGCACGGGGGCCTCGTCGAGGGCAGGGGGGCAGCACACGAGCGCACGCGGCGTCGCGTCCACCGGCCCATTCCACGAGGCCCGGACGTCAGGGCACACCGGCCGGGTGGCCGGGCGCGCTGTCGGCAGGTCCTCGGACTGACTCCTGTGCGGGGCGGTTCCGGGAACGGAGGGTTCCGGGAACAGACATGCACAAGTACACCGTTGCGGGACAGTTCCGGATTCGCACCGGATTCCCCTGCGGCGACAGCGAGCATGAGCATACATCTTGTGCCGGGTTCGGATGGCACCCCCAGATGTTGTGTCGCGCTGGTTTCAGAGCGTCAACTCATAGGTGAGAAGAGTGATGTCCGTCCGCTCCGGGATGGGGTTCCAGTCGCGCTCGGGCGTGCGGAGGAAGCCCAGCCGTTCGTAGATGCGGTGGGCCGCGTGCATGGTGCGCTGGGTCGACAGCACGACGCTCCGGCAGCCCGGCGTGGCCCGGGCCCGGGCGAGGCAGGAGCGGACCAGGGCCTCGCCGACCCCCTGTCCGCGCGCCGCGTGGGAGACGGCGAGCATGCGGATCTCGGCCTCGTTGGGGCCGGCTATGTCGGCCATGGGGCCGCCGGACGGGACGAAGGTGACGCCGCCGAGCACGCGACCGTCCCTGAGCGCGGCCAGGACCTCGGCGGCGGCGGCCCGTCCGGCGACGTCTCTCAGCACGCGCAGGTACTCGTCGCCCTCGCCGAAGTCGAGGAGGTTGTCCTGAAGGTAGGCCTGGGCGGTGATGGTGCCGAGGTCGTCGTATTCGGTGGGTTCGACGGGGCGGATCAGGATGTCCATGGCGTGAGTGTGCACGACAGCGGGCCGCCGAGGGTGCTTGCTCCTCGGTGGCCCGCTGCCGGTTGTGTGTGGTTGCTCGCGCAGTTCCCCGCGCCCCTGAAGGCCCTTAGTGCGAGGTACCTGCTGTCGCAGGCGGGAGTTCCACCTGGACGCCGGGGTCGCCCGCGTCCGCCGTGTAGTCCTCGGGCTTGGTCTCGTCGACGCCGTCGGGGGCCTTCAGGGCCTTCAGGACGAAGGTCGCGACCACCGTCACCACCACGTTCAGGACGAACGCCGTGAGGCCGATGTAGCCGATCTCCCCGATGCCCGGGATCTCCTTCGCCGAGCCGCCGAAGTGCTTCTGGGTCGGGGAGGCGACGCCGTACGCGGCGACCGTGCCGTAGATCATGCCGACCGCCCAGCCGGCGAGCAGCGCCCAGCGGTGGAACCAGCGGGTGAACAGGCCGCCGACCAGGGCCGGGAAGGTCTGCAGGATCCAGATGCCGCCCAGGAGCTGGAAGTTGATGGCGACCGTCTTGTCCATGGTGAGGACGAAGGCCAGCGCGCCGACCTTCACCAGCAGGGAGACCAGCTTGGAGACCTTGGTCTCCTGCGCCGGAGTGGCGTCCGGCTTGATGAAGTCCTTGTAGATGTTGCGGGTGAAGAGATTCGCGGCCGCGATGGACATGATGGCCGCGGGCACCAGCGCGCCGATGCCGATCGCCGCGAACGCCACGCCCGCGAACCAGTCCGGGAACATCGTCTCGAACAGCTGCGGGATCGCCAGCTGCCCGTTCTGCACCTTGATGCCGGCCGCGATCGCCATGAACCCGAGCAGCGCCAGCAGACCCAGCATCAGCGAGTACAGCGGCAGGATCGTGGTGTTGCGGCGGATCACCTCACGGCTCTTCGAGGACAGCGTCGCCGTGATCGAGTGCGGGTACATGAAGAGCGCCAGGGCGGAGCCCAGCGCCAGCGTGGCGTACGTCCACTGGCCCGGCTCGGCCGGTGTCAGCGCACCGCGCGGCGCGCCCGTCGCCGGGTTGGTCTGGCTGTACGCCTCACCGGCCTTGGCGAAGATCTCGTCGAAGCCGCCCAGCTTGATCGGGATGTAGATGATCGCCACCGCGATGACGATGTAGATCAGCGTGTCCTTCACGAAGGCGATGAGCGCGGGGGCACGCAGACCCGAGGAGTACGTGTACGCCGCCAGCACACCGAACGCGATCAGCAGCGGCAGGTCCTTGATGAACCAGTTGGTGTTCTCGCCGCCGCCGACGCCCATGACGTCCAGCACGGCCTGGATGCCGACCAGTTGGAGCGCGATGTACGGCATCGTCGCCAGGATGCCCGTCACGGCCACCGCCAGCGACAGGCCCTTCGAGCCGAAGCGGCCGCGCACGAAGTCGGACGTCGTGACGTACCCGTGCTTGTGGGAGACCGACCACAGACGGGGCAGGAAGGTGAAGATCAGCGGGTACACCAGGATCGTGTAGGGCACGGCGAAGAAGCCGGCCGCGCCCGCCGCGTAGATCGCCGCCGGCACGGCGACGAAGGTGTACGCCGTGTACAGGTCGCCGCCGAGCAGGAACCAGGTGATCCAGGTGCCGAACGAGCGGCCGCCCAGGCCCCATTCGTCCAGGCTCTGCTCGTTCTCGGCCTTGCGCCAGCGCGCGGCCAGGAAGCCCATGACCGTCACGGCCAGGAAGAAGAAGATGAAGACGCCGAGCGCGACGCCGTTCACGCCGTCCTTCACTGCGACGCACCGCCCTTCGCGGCCGAGCGGGCGCGCTGGTCACGCTGCCACAGCTTGTAGGCGATCATCGTCAGCGCGGTGGAGATCAGCACCCAGGCCATCTGGTACCAGTAGAAGAACGGGATTCCGATGAAGGCCGGGTCGGTCTTGGCGTACGAGCCGACCCACAGCATGGCCACGAAGGGCGCTATGAGGCAGACGGCGATGACGACGCGCACAGGCGTCACCACCGGCCCTCTGCTGGCTTCCGGGGCTTGCGACATCAGGCGGCTCCGTCCCCTTGGTGATCACCTGTGGCGCAGGCAATCTAGGTCAGGGTGAGGCGGGAACGGAACCCCTCGTCCGCAATGCGGTACCCAACCGAAACCAGATGTCAGCAGCGACGGAAGCCCGTCGGTGGGGTCACTCGGCGGGCCGCTTCAGCCGGGCCACGAACTTGTACCGGTCGCCCCGGTAGACCGACCGCACCCACTCCACCGGCTGTCCGTCCCGGTCCAGCGAGTGCCGGGAGAGCATCAGCATCGGCAGCCCGACGTCGGTGCCCAGCAGACCGGCCTCGCGGGGTGTCGCCAGCGATGTCTCGATGGTCTCCTCGGCCTCCGCGAGCCGGACGTCGTAGACCTCGGCCAGAGCCGTGTAGAGGGACGTGTACTTCACCAGCGAGCGCCGCAGCGCCGGGAAGCGCTTCGCGCTCAGGTGGGTGGTCTCGATGGCCATCGGCTCCCCGTTGGCCATGCGCAGCCGCTCGATGCGCAGCACGCGTCCGCCGGGCGTGATGTCGAGCAGCCCGGCCAGGCGGTCGTCGGCGGTGATGTAACCGATGTCCAGCAGCTGCGAGGTGGGTTCGAGGCCCTGGGCGCGCATGTCCTCGGTGTACGAGGTCAGTTGCAGGGCCTGCGAGACCTTCGGCTTGGCGACGAACGTGCCCTTGCCCTGGATGCGCTCCAGCCGGCCCTCGACGACCAGCTCCTGCAGCGCCTGGCGCACGGTCGTGCGCGAGGTGTCGAACTCCGCCGCCAGCGTGCGCTCGGGCGGGACCGGCGTGCCCGGCGCCTGGGTCTCCGTCATGTCGAGCAGGTGCTTCTTCAGGCGGTAGTACTTGGGCACGCGCGCGGTACGGACGGGCACCCCGTTCTCGTTCTCCGCACTGCTGACGTCGGTGCTCATGCTCCGCCTTCCCGGCCCGTCTGCCGACACGATCCCACCTGTATACCGTCGGCGCCTCTTTTGGTCTAGTCCACCATTCCCTGTGGTCTACCCGCAGTATGCCGTGTCCCGCCGAGGTTTTCGCTGGCTTCTTACTTAAAGGTTCCTGCATATGTAGGTCGCATAACGGCTGGTCAGAGCCTTATCGGGACCCTTGACAGGCTTTCTGGTCTGGTCCAAGCTCCCCGGTACTGGTCTACACCATTGGTCCAGGCCCGGCCCCACGTTCACTGCGGGGAGCCAGGGGGGTTGTGGGATCCCTGAGGAGGGTGGCGTGAAGCGCAAGCTGACAGCCGCGATCGGAATCGCGGGCATGATGGTCTCCATCGCGGCATGCGGGGGCGAGGGCGGCGGGGGCTCCGACAAGGGCGCGGACGCCAAGGAGCTGACCGTCTGGCTCACCGTCGACGCCCAGAACAACTGGCCCTCGCTGGTGAAGGCCGCCGACGCCGCGGTGCAGAAGAAGCACCCCGGCCTCAAGATCAACCACGAGTACTACGGCTGGCCCGACAAGAACGCCAAGCTCGACGCCGTCCTCGCCACGGACAAGGCTCCCGACGTGGTCGAGATGGGCAACACCGAGATGCTCGGCTACATGGTCAAGGGCGCCTTCGCCCCCCTCGACCGGTCCGCGTTCGACAACTCCGACGCCTGGCTGGACGGCCTCAAGGCCTCGGTCACCTACGACGGCAAGACCTACGGCGTCCCGTACTACGCCGGCGGCCGCGTCGCCAACTGGCGCAAGGACGTGGCGGCATCCGTCGGGGTGAAGTCGACGCCCAAGACGTACAAGGAGCTCACCGCCGCCCTGGACAAGATCCAGAAGAAGCAGGGCGACAAGTTCAGCGCCTGGTACCAGCCCACCCGCGACTGGTACGCGGCCATGTCCTTCGTCTACGACGCGGGCGGCGCCATCGCCACCGAGTCGGGCGGACAGTGGAAGGCGTCCCTCTCCTCGCCCGAGTCCCTCAAGGGCCTGAAGGAGTTCGAGAACGTCGTCGACTCGTACATGCACGGCGACAAGACCAAGGACGAGTCCGACCGCTACATCGTCTACGGCCAGGGCAAGTCCGCCATGATCTTCGCCGCCGCCTGGGAGGGCGCGACCGCCGAGGACCCCAAGAACGACAAGACCGGCAAGCTCAAGGGCAACCTCGAGAACTTCGTGATGCCCGGCCCGTCCGGCAAGAACATGCCCGTCTTCCTGGGCGGCTCCGACCTCGCCGTGCCGGTGAAGTCGGACGCGCAGGCCCTGGCCGCCGAGTGGATCAACGCGTTCACCGGCTCCTCCGGGCAGAAGGGCCTGATGGCCAAGGGCAACCTGCCCAACAACAAGACCGATCTCGCGACGCTCAAGAACGACCCGAAGACGGCGGTCCCCGCCACCGCGGCCGAGTCCAACTGGTTCGTCCCGATGGCACCCGGCTGGGGCCAGGTCGAGAAGGCGCAGATCCTGCAGACCATGCTGCAGAGCATCGGCACCGGCAAGAAGTCCGTCGAGGCCGCCGCCAAGGACGCGGACGCCGCGATCGACAAGGTCATCAACACCAAGTGACCTGAGCGCGGGGCTCCCGGCTTGCGGAGCCCCGCCGTCGTCAAGACCTGAGGGGACCACCGAGGAGCGCGCGATGAGTGCCGCAGAGACCACCACCACTGCCAAGGTGCCGCCACCGCGGCAGGCACCACCGCCGCCCCCCAAGGACCGGCGACCCCGTGGACAGCGCACGTCCGGCGGGGCCCTGGCCCCCTGGCTGCTGCTCGCGCCCTGCCTGCTGATCCTCGCCCTGGTCATGGGCTATCCGCTGGCCCGTCTCGTCACCCTGTCCTTCCAGAAGTTCGGGCAGTCCCAGCTGTGGGGCTTCCAGCCGGCCGAGACGGTCGGGTTCGACAACTTCGCCAAGGTGCTGGGCGACGGCGAGTTCTGGGCCGTCGTCCTGCGCACGATCGTCTTCGCGGCCGGCGCGGTCGTCTTCACCATGGTGATCGGCATGGCCCTCGCCCTGCTGCTCCAGCGGGTCTCCGGCTGGCTGAAGATGCTCATCAACATCGTGCTGGTGGCGAGCTGGGGCATGCCGGTGATCGTGGCGACCACGGTCTTCAAGTGGCTCTTCGACTCCGATTACGGCGTCTTCAACGCGCTGCTCAGCAAGCTGCCCGGCGTGGAGATGATCGGCCACAACTGGTTCGCGAGCGGCCCCGAGGGCCTGGCCGTGATCATGCTGCTGGTGATCTGGGGAGCCGTGCCGTTCGTGGTCATCACCCTCAGCGCCGGTCTCACCCAGGTCCCCAAGGAGCTGGAGGAGGCCGCCCGTCTGGACGGCGCCGGCTCCTGGGGCGTCTTCCGCTTCGTCACCCTGCCCGTCCTCAAGCCGATCATCGTGATGCTCACGACCCTGTCGGTCATCTGGGACATGGGCGTCTTCCCTCAGGTGTTCGTCATGCGGGGCGGCCACCCCGAGCCGGAGTTCCAGGTCCTCAACACCTACTCCTACGACCGGGCGTTCGTGGTCAACGACTACGCCCAGGGCTCGGCCATCGCGCTGATCACCGTCCTGCTGCTGCTCGGCGTGGTCGCCGTCTACATGCGGCAGATGCTGAAGATCGGAGAGGTCGAATGAGCACGCTCGCCGGAACCCGCCGCCGCAGGAACCCGCGACTCGGCTGGAACCTCCTCGGTCTCCTCGTCTTCGTCGTCGCCGGCTTCCCGCTCTACTGGATGCTCAACACCGCGTTCAAGCCCGCCAAGGACGCCATCGACCCGGACCCGAGCCTGCTGCCGACCGGTCTCACCCTCGACAACTTCGGCCGGGCGCTGGACATCGCCGACTTCTGGGGTCCGGTGGGCCGCAGCCTGGTGGTGTCGCTGGCCGTGGTCGTCATCGGCATGACCGTCGGACTGCTGGCCGCGCTCGCCATCTCCCGGTTCGCCTTCCGCGGCCGCAAGATCGTGATCGTGGGCATCCTCGCGGTGCAGATGGTCCCGCTGGTCGCCATGATCATCCCGGTGTTCCTGCTGCTCAACGACCTGGGCCAGTACGACCGGCTGACCGGCCTCATCATCACGTACCTGACCTTCATCCTCCCCTTCACCGTGTGGACGCTGCGGGGCTTCATCGTCAACATCCCGAGGGAACTGGAGGAGGCGGCCATGGTCGACGGCTGCTCGCGCACCGGCGCCTTCCTCCGGGTCGTCTTCCCGCTCCTGGCCCCCGGCATGGTCGCCACCTCGGTCTACGGTTTCATCCAGGCCTGGAACGAGTACCTGTACGCCCTGATGCTCCTCAGCCAGAAGAACCAGACCGCGACCGTCTGGCTCGGCAACTTCACCACCAAACACGGCACCGAATACGCCCCGATGATGGCCGGCGCCACGATGATGGCTGTGCCGATCGTCGCCCTCTTCCTCCTCGTCCAGCGCAAGATGGCCGCGGGCCTGACCGCGGGCGCCGTGAAGGGATGACCTCACCCGATGACGACACTCGCCAGCGGCACCGACACGCTCACCCGCGACGCCCTGACGGTCCTCCAGCCCGGCTTCACCGGCACCACCGCCCCCGACTGGCTGCTCCGGCGGCTCGGTGAGGGCCTCGCCTCCGTCGGACTGTTCGGCCGCAACATCGCCTCGCCGGACCAACTGGCCTCTCTGACCGCCCAACTGCGGGCCGAGCGCGACGACGTCCTCGTCGCGATCGACGAGGAGGGCGGCGACGTGACCCGTCTGGAGGTGGGCAGCGGCTCCTCCTTCCCGGGCAACCACGCGCTCGGCGCGGTCGACGACGTGGAGCTGACCCACCAGGTCGCCCACGAACTGGGCCGGCGCCTCGCCGCCTGCGGCGTCAACCTCAACTGGGCCCCGTCCGCCGACGTGAACTCCGACCCCCGCAACCCGGTCATCGGCGTCCGCTCCTTCGGCGCCGACACCGACTTGGCCGCCCGGCACACCGCCGCCTACGTCACCGGCCTGCAGTCCGCCGGTGTCGCCGCCTGCACCAAGCACTTCCCGGGCCACGGCGACACCGCCGTCGACTCCCACCACGCCCTGCCGCGCATCGACGTCTCTGCCGACGTGCTGGCCGAACGCGAACTGGCCCCCTTCCGCGCCGCCATCGCCGCCGGCACCCGGGCCGTCATGAGCGCCCACATCCTGGTCCCCGCCCTGGACCCGGACCGCCCGGCCACCCTCTCCCGCCGCATCCTCACCGGCCTGCTCCGCGACGAGCTCGGCTACGACGGCCTCATCGTCACCGACGGCATGGAGATGCGGGCCATCGCCGGCACGTACGGCATCGAACGCGGCAGCGTCCTCGCCATCGCCGCGGGCGCCGACGCGATCTGTGTGGGCGGCGGCCTCGCCGACGAGGCGACCGTGCTGCGCCTGCGGGACGCCCTGGTCGCGGCCGTGCGTGCGGGCGAACTCCCGGAGGAACGCCTCGCCGAGGCCGCCGACCGAGTACGCACACTGGCCCGCTGGGCGGGCACGTCGGGCCGTCCGGCCGAGAGCACCCACCGCACCGAGATCGGCCTGCACGCCGCCCGCCGGGCCCTCACCGTGACCGCCGCGCCCGGCCTCGGCAGCCCCGACACCTTCAAGCCCCTCGCGGAACCGCCCTACGTCGCCGCCCTCACCCCCGTCGCCAACATCGCCGTGGGCGACGAGACCCCGTGGGGCGTCGCCGCGGAACTCGTCCACCTCCTGCCGGGCACGGTGACGGGCAGCTTCTCCGCCGGGGACGGCCCGGAGGCGGAGGCCGGTGAGGGCGCCGGACGGGCGGCACTGGAGGCGGCCGGCCCGCGCCGCATCGTCGCGGTCGTCCGCGACGAACACCGCCACCCCTGGATGGCCTCGGCCCTCGACACCCTGCTGGCGGCCCGCCCCGACACCGTCGTCGTGGAGATGGGCGTCCCCCAGGCCGCCCCGCGTGGCGCCCTGCACATCGCCACCCACGGCGCGGCCCGCGTCTGCGGCCGGGCGGCGGCCGAAGTGATCGCCGGGGTCACGGGGCTGTGAGGACCGGGGGGTGAACCGGTCGGCCCGGCCCGTCACGGATCGGGTCGGGCCGGGTCGGGTCGACCGGCCTGGCCCGTGCCGGAACGGCCCGGGGCGCCCCGCCACAGCGATGCGCACCTACCTCACCTACTCACGACGGGCCGTGGCAACGAGCGGGTCAACGGCTCCCTCGGCCTGCTCGACATGACGCCCTACGGCCGCGGCGAGGCCTGGGAGGGCTACCCCGAGGGATGGCCCGAGGGCCGCGACGCGTGCCGGTCCTGGCGTTCGGACGCCGACGGGAACGCGGGACAACCCCGAGGGCCGCGACGCGTGCTGGTCCTGGCGCTCGGACGCCGACGGGAACGCCACCTGTGGCCCGACCAGCAGTCCCGCACCGCAGTGGATCCGTCCTGGTGCGACCGCTGTGAAAACCCTGGGGCAGGCGAGGCCGTCACCACTGAGGAGGCCCGTGTCACCAACCCCGCGGGTCGCTCCAGCTAGATCCCCTGCCAGTCCGGCTTGTTGGCGTAGGTGTGGCGGAAGTAGTCCGCCAGCTTCAGCTTCGACGCGGCGGCCTCGTCGACGACGACGGTCGCGTGCGGGTGGAGCTGGAGCGCGGACGCGGGACACACCGCGGCGATCGGCCCTTCCACCGTCGCCGCGACCGCGTCCGCCTTGCCCTCGCCGGTGGCGAGCAGCACCAGATGCCGGGCCTCCAGGATGGTGCCGATGCCCTGCGTGATCACGTGGTGCGGCACCTGGTCGATGTCACCGTCGAAGAAGCGCGCGTTGTCGATCCGGGTCTGCTCGGTGAGTGTCTTGATTCGTGTCCGCGACGCCAGCGACGAGCACGGCTCGTTGAAACCTATGTGTCCGTCGGTCCCGATGCCGAGCAGCTGAAGGTCCACACCCCCCGCGTCCGACAGCGCCTTGTCGTAGGCCTCGCACGCCCCCTGCACGTCCGCCGCCGTGCCGTCCGGGCCCGTGAACTGCTCCATCCCGATGCCGAGCGGCTCCAGCACCTCACGCCGCAGCACCGACCGGTACGACTCCGGATGATCGGCCGGCAGCCCCACGTACTCGTCGAGCTGCGCGATCCGCGCCCGCCCGACGTCCACCGCGCCGGAGCGCACCTTCGCGGCCAGCGCTTCGTACACAGGCAGCGGCGTCGAACCCGTGGCCACGCCGAGCAGGGCGGCGGGCTTGCGCCGGAGCAGCTGCGCCATGGCCTCGGCGATGAGCTCGCCGCCCGCCTTGGCGTCCGGAACGATGACAACTTCCACGCTGGGCCTGCCGATCTGAAAGGACTGCTCAACTGGGACCCGACCCGGAGGGTCGTGTGGTTTAGACCAATCTAACAGAGCGGTCCTGCCGCTCCCAGGGTGCGTACCGACGCTCCCACGCCGGTGGCGCTGCTGTGCCGAACAGGTCAGCAGGGGGTGAACAGTGGGGCTCCCACGGGGTGCCGAAGTGCGTGCAAGGCCTCCCGGGTGGGCGGTGTCCGGCCCGGGGGAGTGGAATGGGGTCTGCACCCTCCCCGCCCCCGGAAGGAACCCGCCATGACCGCCGCAGCCACACCGGATCCCCGCAGTGAACTCCCGGGCCGGACCATGGCTCGCGAGATGGCGGAGCAGCCCGCCGTCCTGCGCCGGATCCTGTCCGAGGGTGCCCCCGCCATCCAGGACGTGGCCCGGCGGATCGCCGCCCGCACACCCCGCTTCGTGCTGCTGACCGCCCGCGGCACCTCCGACAACGCCGCCCTGTACGCCAAGTACCTCCTGGAGATCCGGCTCGGCCTGCCCTGCGGACTCACCTCGATGTCCACCACGACGGCCTACGGCGCCCGGCCCGACCTCACCGACGTCCTGGTCGTCACGGTCAGCCAGTCCGGCGGCTCCCCCGACCTGGTCGCCTCCACCCGGGCCGCCCGTGAGGCAGGCGCCATCACGCTGGCCGTCACCAACAACCCGGACTCACCGCTCGCCGGTGTCTCCCAGTACCACATCGACATCATGGCCGGGCCCGAGAAGGCCCTCCCCGCGACCAAGACCTACACGGCCTCCCTGCTCGCGCTCTACCTCTTCGTCGAGGGCCTGCGGGGCGGTGACGGCGCGGCTGCACGGGTGCTGCCGGACCTCGCCGAGCAACTGCTCGCCCGCCAGGGGGAGGTGCGCACGCTCGCCGCCCGCTACCGCTTCGCCGAGCGCATGGTGATCACCTCCCGCGGTTACGGCTACCCCACGGCCAAGGAAGCCGCCCTCAAGCTGATGGAGACCAGCTACATCCCCGCCCTCTCCTATTCCGGCGCGGACCTGCTGCACGGACCGCTCGCCATGGTCGACAACGTCTCCCCGGTCATCGCCGTGGTGACCGACGGCAAGGGCGGCGAAGCCCTCCAGCCCGTCCTGGACCGGCTGCGCGGACGCGGCGCCGACCTCGTCGTCATCGGCCCCGGGCACCAGGTGGAGCAGGCCTCGGCCGGCTTCGTGCTGCCCACGGACGGCGTGGCGGAGGAGGTCCAACCCCTGCTGGAGATCATCCCCCTCCAGCTGCTGGCCTACGAGGTCACCATCGCCCGGGGCCAGGACCCGGACGCACCCCGGGCACTGGCGAAGGTGACGGAGACCCGCTGAGGGCGGGGGAGGCCAGGGGGTCGGGGGGCTCGCACACGCCCTGCCCCCTCGCGGCTAGTGACCTGGTTTTCACTAGGTGAGCGAACCCCCCGTCACATCCACCCAACTGCCCGTCACCCACCGCCCGCCGTCCGACGCCAGGAACGCCACCACGTCGGCGACCTCGGCAGGCCGGCCCACCCCGCCCAGCGCCGAAAACGCCGCGGCCTTCGCCAAGCCGTCGGGACTGCCGTACAGCAGTGTCGCCGTGTTGTCCGTGTCTATGATCCCCGGGGCCACCGAGTTCACCGTGATGCCCCGATGCCCCAGCACCTTGGACAGGTCCCGTGAGAGGACGTCCAGCGCGCCCTTCGTCATCGCGTAGGCCATGTTGTCGGGCATCGCCGCCGTCCGGGCCAGCCCCGACGAGATGTTGACGACCCGGCCGCCGTCCCGCAGGCGTGCCATGCCGTGCTTGAGGATGAAGAATGGTGCCTTCACGTTCACCGCGAAGACCTCGTCGTACTCCCGCTCCTCCAGCTGCCCGATCGGGCGCGTGCTGCCGATCGCCGCGTTGTTCACCAGGATGTCCAGCCCGTCCGCGTGCCGGTCGAACTCCTCCCACAGGGCCTCGGCGTCCCCTGGTGTCCCCAGCTCCACGCCCATCGCGAACGCCGAGCCGCCGGCCTTCTCGATCGCCGCGACCGTTTCCTTCGCGGCCGTCTCGTTCCTGCCGTAGTGCACCGCGACCCGGGCGCCGTCGCGCCCCAGTCGCTCGGCGATGCCTCGCCCGATGCCCCTGCTCGCCCCCGTGACGAGTGCCGTCCTACCCGTGAGCACGCCCATGACGGCGCCCCCTCCTCATTTGTCTAGCGGTCGCTACAGAAATGACCATACGGCAGTCCGCCCCCATTTCTCTAGTGCCCGCTATAAAATGCATCCCATGGTGAACGAGGACGGAACCATGAAGGCTCCGAAGAGGTCCGACGCCACGAGTGCGACGACCGCCGGGGCGGGCAAGGCCAGGGCCAGGCCCCGCGGTCGCCCCCGCTCCTTCGATCGTGAAACCGCACTGGAGAAGGCCCTCCTGGCCTTCTGGGAGCACGGCTACGAAGCCACGTCCGTCTCCGACCTCACCCGTGTCATGGACATCGGAGCCCCCAGCCTCTACTCCGCCTTCGGCGACAAGCGGTCCCTCTTCGAGGAGGTCGTCCGCGTGTACGGCACGCGATACGGATCCTTCGCCGAGCGGGCCCTCGCCGAAGAGCCCACCGCGCGGGCCGCCGTGGAGCGCACTCTGCGCGAAGCCGCCACCGCGTACACCGAACCCGGCCACCCGCACGGCTGCCTCGTCGTCCACGCCGCCGCGAACTGCTCGAACCCGGAGGTGGAGCAGTCGCTGCGGGATCGACGCAACGCCAACATCGCCGCGCTCGAAAGCCGTATAAGGGCCGATGTCGCCGCCGGCGTGCTGCCACCCGCCACCGACGCCGCCGCCCTGGCCCGCCACACCGGAGCGATGATCCAGGGCATGTCACAACAGGCACGTGACGGGGCGAGCAGGGAGGAACTGGAGGCGGTCGCGGAAATTGCCCTGTCCATCTGGCCCCGCACAGGAACCCACACGGGTTAGGCTGCCTGCTGGGCGCCGGTGCGTCCGACGCGTCGCGGAAATGACAACAACGAACAGCCTCCAACGCATGGACACCATAAGTGGTCTAGTCCACAATGCGTAACGAGAGCGCGTGTGCAACGCGCACCAGCCTCCGTCTTCCCCGCACAGGAAGGCGGACCGAGGAACCGAGGCTCTCTGCCCTGACTGCCCCGGCTCCTCATCCTTCGGCCGACCGGGACCGCACACCCCACGGCCGATGCTGCTCCGGGCTGCGGTGCCGGGAGGGTTGAGGGTCCCTCTCAGGCGCCGCGGCCCGCGGGTGTTTCAGGGCCGTACGAACCCCCGGGTACGCTCGCACACGTGCCCTCCATGAACGAACTCGTACGCCAGCACACCGCCCTCGACGACACCGATCTCGAGTGGCTGCACCTGCTGGTATCGGAGTGGCAGCTGCTCTCCGACCTCTCCTTCGCCGACCTGGTCCTGTGGGTCCCCACCAGCGACGGCATCCGGTACGTCTCGGTCGCCCAGATGCGGCCCAACACCGGTCCGACCTCGTACCAGGACGACATGGTGGGCCACCTCGTCCCGCGCGGCCGCCGCCCGATGCTGGACGCCGCCCTCGACGAGGGCCGCATCGTGCGCGAGGGCGACCCCGAGTGGCGCGAGGAGGTGCCCGTCCGGGTCGAGTCGATCCCCGTACGACGGGAGGGGCGCGTCCTTGGAGTCATCGCGCGCAACACCAACCTCCTCACCGTGCGCACCCCGAGCCGCCTGGAACTCACCTACCTGCAGAGCGCCTCCGACCTGGCGCAGATGATCGCGGCCGGGTCCTTCCCGTTCGCCAACCAGCAACTCGACATGGACGCCTCGCCCCGCGTGGGCGACGGGCTGATCCGGCTCGACGCCGACGCCATCGTCCAGTACGCCTCCCCGAACGCCCTGTCCGCCTACCACCGGCTCGGCCTCGCCTCCGACCTCGTCGGCCAGCACCTGGGCAGGACCACCGCCGAACTCGCCCCGACCCGGGGCCCGGTGGACGAGGCGCTCGCCAAGGTCGCCAGCGGCTGGGCGCCGCGCGAGTTCGAGATCGAGGCCAGTGACGGGGTCATCCAGTTCCGCGCGATCCCGCTCAAGCCGAAGGGCACCCGCATCGGCTCCCTCGTCCTGCTCCGGGACGTCACCGAACTGCGTCGGCGTGAGCGCGAGTTGATCACCAAGGACGCGACGATCCGGGAGATCCACCACCGTGTCAAGAACAACCTCCAGACGGTGGCGGCCCTGCTGCGCCTCCAGGCCCGGCGCATCGAGTCCGACCGCGGGCGCGAGGCTCTCGAAGAGGCGGTGCGGCGCGTCGGATCGATTGCGATCGTGCACGAGACGCTCTCCCAGAATTTGGACGAGCGCGTGGAGTTCGACGACATCGCCGACCGCGTCCTGGCGATGGTCGCGGAGATCTCCCCGGGCAAGGTGGCGGGCCGGCGCACCGGCCGCTTCGGCATTCTCGACGCCGAGGTCGCCACGCCGCTGTCGATGGTGCTGACCGAGGTGCTGCAGAACGCGCTGGAGCACGGGTTCCGCGAGGGCGACACCGGCACGGTCGAGGTGTCGGCGGTCCGCGGTGGCACGGCCAAGGAGGCCCGACTGCTGGTCACGGTCCAGGACGACGGCGTCGGCCTGCCGGAAGGCTTCGATCCGCATACGGCCGGCAATCTCGGCCTGCAGATCGTGCGGACCCTGGTGGAGGGCGAGTTGTGCGGCACCTTCGACATGGTCCCGGCGCCGGAGCGCGGCACCCGTGTGATCCTTGACATCCCGGTGCGGTCGCAGAAGTAGCGGAATCCGAAAACCTTGGAAAGGGCCCGGAAAAGCGATGAGCCCCGGGCCACCAAGTGGCCCGGGGCTAAAGCTCGTTGCTGCTTGTCTAAGCGCATCGGGGGAACTGCGCGCTGCGGCTCGGGGGCGGGAGATGCGTGCTCGCTGCACGCGCCGCCAAGCTCAGGCTGTCAGCAGGGGTGGGTTGTCAGGCGGAGGCCTGACGGGCCCGGTTGCGGGCGGCGCGGCGCTTCATGGCGCGACGCTCGTCCTCGCTGAGACCACCCCAGACGCCGGAGTCCTGGCCGGACTCGAGCGCCCACTGCAGGCACTGCTCCATAACCGGGCAGCGACGGCAGACGGCCTTGGCTTCCTCGATCTGCAGCAGCGCAGGACCGGTGTTGCCGATGGGGAAGAAGAGCTCGGGGTCTTCCTCGCGGCAAACGGCGTTGTGACGCCAGTCCATGGCTGCTACCTCTCCTTGGTATTACGTGCAGGGCTTGCTTGTGAATGTGAACGCTTTCACGAATCCCTCAACAAGTGAAGGGCCGACTGCCAGGTTCCCCGGCGAAGGTCCTGTGGATTGAAGAGGGGTTCTGGTGATCAGTGGAGGCCGGTGTTGCGGGCCGTCTCGATCGCCACGTAGAGACTCGCAAACCTCAGCGGCGGATACAACCCCTTCTGGAAAGTTTTTTTTGATTCTTCGGTGTCGACTAGGTCACAGCCGTACTTCCATGGGGTGGATCCTGGCCTAAACGTTCGAGTGAAAGGACTTTAGCCAGTTCTGCTCACACAATCACACGCAGTGCACGGCGTACGCCTGTGAACGTCACGCTAGTCCGCAGCCCCAGGTGGTCACCGTCCATCTGGAGGGGGAGCGGGACCTTCGAATGCAAGGTGAACTCTGTCAAGTCATGCAGAGAGGTGGCGTGCTTGCCATGGGGTCCACGCTCGGGGGACGAAGTGAGCAACTGGGTGCCATATCGGGCAACCGCTGCCGTGGAGAGGCGGCTGAGGCCGAAGAGATCGAGCCCGGTATCGAACGAGGCTTTAGGTGCCGCGTAGATCGGGCGATTCCCCAGAAACGTCCAGGGCGAGGTGTTCGAGACTATGGACAGCACCAGATCGGTGACCGGATCCTCGCCTGCCCGTTCCAGCGTGATCGTCCCGTTGCGGCGGTTCGGCTCGCCCAGGAGCTGACGCATCACCTGGCGCACGTAGAGAGCGTGTGTGGATTTCCTGCCGCGCTCGCGATGCTGCTCCACACGACCCACCACACCGGCGTCGAAGCCGAGCCCCGCGTTGAAGGTGAACCAGCGGGCCGGCACCGACTCGTCCTCCGTGCCCGGCGTACCCGAGGTCAGGCCGAGGCCGACGGTTCGCTCGCTGCCGTCGCGCAGGGCGTCCAGCAGGGCGCCGGTGGCCTCCACGGCGTCGTTGGGCAGGCCCAGGGCGCGGGCGAAGACATTGGTGGAACCGCCGGGGACCACGGCGAGGCCGGGCAGACGGTCCGGCGCGGGGCCGGCGTGCAGGAGGCCGTTGACCACCTCGTTGACCGTGCCGTCGCCGCCGAGGGCCACCACCAGGTCGATGTCGTCGCTGTCCGCCGCCTGCCGGCCGAGGTCGCGCGCGTGGCCCCGGTACTGGGTGGTGACCGCCTCCAGCTTCATCTCGCTGGCGAGCGCATGGATCAGTACGTCGCGTGTGCGCGCACTTGTGGTGGTTGCCGCCGGATTGACCACGAGGAGTGCACGCATGACTGGCAGCGTACCTACTGGGGGGTACCGGGCCCATACCGAGGTAGGGATCCGGTAAGAGGGCGGGGGTGAACCTCGCCACGAGGGGCGCGCACGACGAGGGCTACTCTTCAGGGGTGAGCAGTGAGCAGACCCCCACCACCACCGAGGAAACCACCGGCCCCCGCCCCCGGCGTCTGACGTACGCCGCGCTGCTGGCCGCGCTGGAAGGCCTCGCGCTGGTCGTCGGCGGCGTCTGGATTCTCGTCCTCGGCCTCACGGGGCATCCCGACGACCGGCAGCAGGCCGTGACCGGCGGCATCACGCTGATCGCGCTCGCACTGCTGCCGCTGTTCGCGGCCCGGGGACTGCTCGCCCTGCGCAGCTGGAGCCGCGGCCCGGCCGTGATCACCCAGCTCATGGCGCTGCCGGTGGCCTACAACCTGCTGCAGGCCGACAGCATGGCCATCCCGGGCGGGATCGCCCTCGCGGCCGCGGCCGTCGCGTCGCTGGTGCTGCTGGTGAACCCCGAGACGACCCGGGCCCTCGGGATTCGCGGGCCCGGCAACTCCGGCAACCTGGAGAAGTAGCCGTCACTCCTCGACGAGGAGCTTCTCCCGCAGCTGCGCCAGCGTGCGGGCCAGCAGCCGGGAGACGTGCATCTGGGAGATGCCGACCTCCTGCGCGATCTGCGACTGGGTCATGTTGCCGAAGAACCGCAGCAGCAGGATCCGCTTCTCACGCGGCGGGAGATCCTCCAGCAGTGGCTTGAGGGACTCCCGGTACTCCACACCCTCCAGCGCCTCGTCCTCGGCGCCGAGGGTGTCCGCGACCGCCGGGGACTCGTCGTCGGTGTCGGGGACGTCCAGGGACAGCGTGGAGTACGCGTTGGCGGACTCCAGGCCCTCCAGGACCTCCTCCTCGGAGATCGCCAGCTTCTCGGCGAGCTCGTGGACCGTGGGGGAGCGGCCGTGCAGCTGCGACAGCTCGGCCGTCGCCGTGGTCAGCGCCAGGCGCAGCTCCTGCAGCCGGCGTGGGACGCGCACCGCCCAGCCCTTGTCACGGAAGTGCCGCTTGATCTCGCCGACGACCGTCGGGGTCGCGTACGTCGAGAACTCCACGCCGCGGTCCGGGTCGAAACGGTCGACCGACTTGATCAGTCCGATCGTGGCCACCTGGGTGAGGTCGTCCAGCGGCTCGCCCCGGTTGCGGAAGCGGCGTGCGAGATGCTCCACGAGCGGCAGATGCATCCGGACCAGCTGGTTGCGCAGCTCCGCGTACTCGGGACTGCCGCTGTCCAGCGTGCGCAGCTTGAGGAACATGTCGCGCGCCCCGCTGCGGTCCGGAGAGCCGTGCTGCGCACCGTGTGCGTGGTGCGCGCGCGGCGTCTGATCCTCGGAGTGTCGCTCGTGCTCGCTCATCGTCCCGCCCGTCGCCCTTCCCCGAGCCCTCGCCTCCTCCGCCACTCTCGACTTCGCGGGAGTGGCGGGACCCCCCTGGGCCGGGGGTACGGCGATCCCCTCGCCCGGAGGCGCGCTCCGCACGGCACCGTCCCGGTCCAGTCGCCCGCCGCCCGGGAGAACGGCCTCCGCGGAGTCGTCCTCGGGATGCGGGCGGGCCTGCTCGGGGATGCCGTCGATGCCGTCCGCCATGCGTCGGGCGCCGGTCGGGCCGCTCGTGCCCGTGCCCTCGGCCGGCAGCTCTCGTGTGTCGCGCTCTTCGTCCCGCACCGGCCCGTCCTCGCTCCTCACGCCGGCCCGGGTCCCGCGCCGCGCTGTTTGTAGAGGCTGATCGAAACGGTTTTGTCCTTGTCCACGGCGGAGGAGACCTTGCCCGCCAGAGCGGACAGGACGGTCCAGGCGAAGGTGTCCCGCGAAGGGGCATGACCATCCGTGGTCGGCGCCGAGACGGTGACCTCGAGTGAGTCGTCGACGAGGCGGAAGACGCAACTGAGCACCGAGCCGGGCACGGCCTGCTGAAGCAGGATCGCGCAGGCCTCGTCCACCGCGATGCGCAGGTCCTCGATCTCGTCGAGGGTGAAGTCCAAACGGGCCGCGAGACCGGCCGTGGCCGTACGCAGCACCGACAGGTAGGCCCCCGCGGCCGGCAGCCGGACTTCCACGAAGTCCTGGGTCGCGGGCTCGCCTGCGATCTGGGACACCCTCACCTCCATGGTGGTACAAGCGTTTCAGGGCCGAGGGTCGCCCCTCGGGGTAACGCGATACGTGGTTCAGCGGTGACGCTACCGCGCTCTCGACGGTCCTGTCCCCGGGACCCCAACCCCTTGTCGTCACTCACAGTAAACCTGTGGATACGCTCCGTGTCTAGGGGTTGGGCGGGCCCAAATGGGAAGAGCGCGCGCCGGGTTGACGTACCCAGACGTCAGACGGTCGAACCGTCCTCCGCCGGGGTCCCGTCGCGTCACACCAGGACGTGGTCGACGAAGCACCAGCGCCAGGTCTCTCCGGGTTCGTGGGTCCGCATCACGGGGTGACCGGACTCCTTGTGATGCTCCGCCGCGTGCCGTCCCGGCGAGGAGTCACAGCAGCCGACGTGACCGCAGCTGAGGCACAGCCGTAGTTGCACCGGATCCATGCCCTCCGCCAAGCACTCCGGACACGTCTCGCTGAGCGGGCCGGGTTCGGGGTGCGGCAGCGCGTCGGCGTGCGTGCACTGTTTCATGATTGCCAGGTTACGACGGTCGGGCGGAAGACCGCGCCGAAAAAAACGAGGGCGGGCGAGAACGATGGACGTGATGCCACTGCTGCTGCTCGTGGCGGGCAGTGCGGCGGTCGCCGCGGCCGCGCGGCGGACCCCGGTGCCGGCGCCGCTGCTGCTGGTGGCCGTGGCGCTGGCGGTCAGCTACGTCCCGGGGGTACCCGAGTACACGCTCGACCCGCACGTCGTCCTGCCGCTCATCCTGCCCCCGCTGCTGCACACGGCCGCGACCGACAGCTCCTACCTCGATCTGCGGGCGCAGCTGCGGCCGGTGGCGATGCTGTCCGTCGGGTACGTGCTGTTCGCGACCTTCGCCGTGGGCTGGGCCCTGTACGTGATCGTGCCGGAGATGCCGCTGACCGCGGCTCTGGTCTTCGGCGCGGTGGTGGCGCCCCCGGACGCCGTCGCGGCCACGGCGGTCGCCCGCCGGGTGGGGCTTCCGTCGCGGATCACCACGATCCTCCAGGGCGAGTCCCTGCTGAACGACGCCACCGCGATCACCGCCTACCGGGTCGCCCTGGCCGCCGCCGTCGGCGAGGGAGCGACCTGGGCCGGGGGCATCGGCGAGTTCCTGCTCGCGGCGGTCGGCGGCGTCGTGGTGGGCCTGCTGCTGATGGCGCCGATCCACTGGCTGCGCACGCACCTGAAGGAGGCGCTGCTGCAGAACACGCTGTCCCTGCTGATCCCCTTCGTCGCGTACGCCGTCGCCGAACAGGTGCACGCCTCCGGTGTCCTCGCGGTCGTGGTCGTCGCGCTCTACCTGGGGCACCGCGCGTGGGAGGTCGATTTCGCGACGCGCCTGCAGGAGGAGGCGGTCTGGAAGATGGTCGCCTTCGTCCTGGAGTCGGCGGTGTTCGCGCTGATCGGCCTGCAACTGCCGGTGGTGCTGAGAGGGCTCGGGGAGTACGAGGGCGTCGAGGCAGCCTGGTACGCGATCGCCGTGTTCCTGGTCGTCGTCGCCACCCGGTTCGTCTGGGTGTACCCCGCCACCTTTGTGCCGCGGCTGCTGTCGGCCCGGGTGCGGGAACGGGAACAGAACCCCACCTGGAAGGGACCGTTCGTGATCGCGTGGGCCGGGATGCGGGGGGTCGTCTCGCTGGCCATCGCCTTCTCCATCCCGCTCACCATGCACGACGGAGAGGCGCCCTTCCCGCAGCGCAACCTCATCCTCTTCCTGACCTTCACCACGGTCATCGGGACCCTGGTCGTGCAGGGCCTGACCCTGCCCCCGCTGATCCGGATGCTGAAGTTCCCCGGGCGGGACGCCCAGACCGAGACGCTGGCCGAGGCCAACGCCCAGGCGCAGGCCTCCCGGGCCGCCGAACGGCGCCTGGACGAACTCCTCACCGACGAACGCAACGCCCTGCCCGCCCCGCTCGCCGACCGGCTGCGCATCGTCCTGGAGCGCCGCCGCAACGCCGTCTGGGAGCGGCTCGGCCAGGCCAACCCGATCACCGGCGAGTCCGTCGACGACACCTACCGGCGGCTGTCGCGCGAGATGATCAGCGCCGAGCGTGAAGTGTTCGTCAGGCTCCGGGACGGCCGTTACATCGACGACGAGATGCTGCGGACCCTGCTGCGCAGGCTGGACCTGGAGGAGGCGGCGGCGTTCCGGGAGGCGGCGTGACGGCGGACCGCCGCCCGAGGCAAAGGGGAGCGTCGCCTCGGACGAAGTCGGACGAAGGCGGAGCGGCGGCGCCTCAGGGGAAGGGGCGGCCGGTGATCACGGCCGCGACCGCCGTCCCGCGCGGGAAGGCACCCTCACCGGCCAGCGTGACGAGTCCGTACAGCAGCTTGGCGACGTACAGACGCTCCACGGGCAGGCCGTGGCGTTGCTCGAAGTCCTCCGCGAAGGCGTCGAGCTCGGCGGGCACGCGCGCGTAACCACCGAAATGAAAGCGCTCGTCCAGGCTCCAGGTGCCACGCCGGCCGCCGAACGCCTCACGCTGCAGGGCCTCCGTCTCGGCGGTCAGGAAGCCGCCCCTGAGCACCGGCACACCCAGGGCGCGCACGCCGGGGCCGAGACCGGCGGCCAGCCCCGCGAGCGTGCCACCGGTGCCGCAGGCCACGGCGACGACCTCGGCCCGGTCCCGCAGCTCGGTGCCGAGTGCGCGGCAACCGCGTACGGCCTCGGCGTTGCTGCCGCCCTCGGGGACGACGTACGCATCCTCGGCGTCCGCCGCGCGCAGGATGCCGGCCAGGTCCCGGGGCGAGGACTTGCGGCGGTAGGTCGCCCTGTCGACGAAGTGCAGCCGCATACCGTCGGACGCGCAGCGCGTCAGTGAGGGGTTGAGGGGCCGGCCTGCCAGCTCGTCGCCACGCACGACGCCGACCGTGGGGATGCCGAGCAGCCGGCCGGCCGCGGCCGTGGCGCGCAGATGGTTGGACCAGGCGCCGCCGAAGGTGACGACGGTACGGCCGGCCGCCGCGGTCAGGTTCGGCGCGAGCTTGCGCCACTTGTTCCCGATCAGCTCCGGGTGGATCAGATCGTCCCGCTTCAGCAGCAGCCGGACGCCCCGGCGCTCGAACCGGTCGTCCACGACTTCCCGCACCGGTGACGGCAGCCGGGGACGCAGCGCGGCGAGTCCGGGCGGGTCGGGGCTGGTCATCGAGCCATTGTCACCCGCACGTGGAGGAGGAGGGAGCTCGGGGCTGACGCCGTCGGTGCGGCCGGGCACCCGGTCCGCGTCCCGGACGCGGGCGCAGTCGAACGCCGTGACGGGCCCCTCTGCCCAGTAGTGCGAAGATCCATTCCCGCTCTTTCGGGTAATAGCACCACCGCGTCGGGTGCGGAAGGCTTGCGGGTGCACATCGATGCCCGAGGGATGTGGGCGTCGGTCACAACCGGGAGGGCAGTTCTCTATGTCGGTAGGCGAAGAGGTCCGCACGGAGCAGACCAAGCCGCAGCAGAGTCTCGGCACGGCGGCCGCGCGGAACCTGGCCACCACGACCAAGTCCGTGCCACAGATGCAGGAGATCAGCTCGCGCTGGCTGCTGCGGATGCTTCCCTGGGTCGACATCCAGGGCGGCACGTACCGGGTGAACCGTCGGCTCACTTTCGCCGTCGGCGACGGCCGGGTGACGTTCGTGAAGACCGGCGACCGTGTCGAGGTCATCCCCGCGGAACTGGGGGAGCTGCCGGCGCTGCGGTCGTACGAGGACGAGGAGGTGCTCTTCGAGATCTCCCGCCGCTGCGAACAACGGGAGATCCCGGCGGGCGAGGTGATCGCCTCCTTCGGCAGCCCGTCCGACGCGGTGTACCTGCTGGCGCACGGCAGGGTGGAGAAGGTCGGCACCGGCCCCTACGGGGACGACGAGTCCCTCGGGATCCTCGCCGACGGTGCCTACTTCGGCGACGAGGCGCTGCTCGACGAGGACGCCATCTGGGAGTTCACGGCCCGCGCCCTCACCGCGTGCACCGTGCTCGTGCTGCCCCGCCAGGAGTTCGAGCAGATCGCGGAGCGCTCGGACACCCTGCGCGAACACCTCCGGCAGCGCCGCTCGATCCCCTCGCAGCGCTCCAACAAGTACGGCGAGAAGGAGATCGACCTCTCCTCCGGTCATTCCGGGGAGCCGGACATCCCGCACACGTTCGTCGACTACGAGGCCCGGCCCCGTGAGTACGAACTGAGCGTCGCCCAGACCGTGCTGCGCATCCACACGCGCGTGGCCGACCTCTACAACCAGCCCATGAACCAGACCGAGCAGCAGATCAGGCTGACGGTCGAGGCGCTGAAGGAGCGTCAGGAGCACGAGCTCATCAACAACCGCGACTTCGGGCTCCTGCACAACTGCGAGTACGACCAGCGGCTCCAGCCGCACGACGGCGTGCCCAGCCCGGACGACCTCGACGAGCTGCTCAGCAGGCGCCGGGGCACCAAGATGCTCCTCGCCCACCCGCGTGCCATCTCCGCGTTCGGCCGCGAGCTGAACAAGCGCGGGCTGGTGCCCGAGACGATCGACATGGCCGGCAACCGCATCCCGACCTGGCGCGGTGTGCCGATCTTCCCGTGCAACAAGATCCCGGTCTCGGACGCCCGTACGACGTCCATCATCGCCCTGCGTACCGGCGAGGCCGACCAGGGCGTCATCGGGTTGCGCGCCTCCGGCATCCCGGACGAGATCGAGCCGAGCCTGTCGGTGCGCTTCATGGGCATCAACGAACAGGCCATCATCAAGTACCTGGTCACGGCCTACTACTCGGCAGCGGTCCTGGTACCGGACGCGCTCGGCGTGCTGGAGAACGTCGAGATCGGCCGCTGGCGGTGACGTTGCCGGCAGGCCGGCCGTGTCCCCGCCCGTCAGGGCGGGTACATCCTCGGGGCACGCGCCCAGCGACAGCGGAAGCGCCACCCTCCGCTCATCCTCCGAGGCGGTCCCATGGGTGAGTCCCTCACGGAGTCCAGGACGGAGACGACGCTGCCCGCCCCGGGCGGGCAGCGGTACGCCGAGCCCCGGCAGGCCGCCGGGACACCGGAAGGACGAGGGACCATCGGGACACAGCGGGACGGCCGGCCGGCGCCGACCGAGGGGCACGAGGCGGCCACGCTGCTGGAGTGGGCCCGGGCGGAGGTCGATCCGGTGCTGCGGACCGCGCTCGGCTCGCTGCCCGGGCCGATGCGCCGGATCGCGCTCTACCACTTCGGCTGGGAACGGGCCGACGGCACTGCGGCGGAAGGGAGCTCCGGCAAGGCCGTCCGGCCCGCGCTGGTCCTCGCCGCCGCGGCCGCCGGTGCCGGGTCCGAGGCGCGGGCGGGGGCGGCTCGGGCAGCGGCCGCGGTGGAGCTCGTGCACAACTTCACGCTGCTGCACGACGACGTGATGGACCGGCACACCACCCGCCGCCATCGCCCCACCGCGTGGTCCGTGTTCGGCGACGCCGACGCCATCCTCGCCGGGGACGCCCTGCAGGCGCTGGCCCTGCGGCTGCTCGCCCAGGACCCGCACCGGGCGGCCCCGGCCGCCGCCGCCCGGCTCGCGGACTGCGTGGTCGAACTGTGCGCGGGGCGACACGCGGACACGGCGATGCAGCGCCGCGCCCCGGCTGAGGTCACGCTCGACGAGGTGCTCGCCATGGCGGAGGCCAAGACGGGCGCCCTGCTCGGCAGTGCCTGCGCGATCGGGGGGTTGTACGCGGGTGCCTCGGAGGCGGAAGTCGCGGCGCTGGACGCGTTCGGACGGGAGGCCGGGCTCGCCTTCCAGCTCATCGACGACGTCATCGGCATATGGGGCGACCCGCACCGCACCGGCAAGCCTGTCGGTGCCGATCCGGCCGCCCGCAAGAAGTCGCTGCCGGTGGCCGCGGCCTTCGCCTCCGGCCACCCGGCGGCGGCCGAACTCGCCGAGCTGTACGCGCGACCCAGCGAGACGGGGGACGCGGAGCACATCGGGCTGGCGGTGGAGCGTGCGGGGGGCCGTGACTGGGCCCAGGGCCAGGCGGCCGACCGGATGGCCCGGGCGATGCAGCAACTGGCCCGTGCGGTGCCGGACCCGGAGGCGGCGGGTGATCTGCTGGCCCTCGCCGAGTTCGTGACCCGGCGGGCCGGTTGACGGCCCCGAGGCAGGCGGTGGCCCACTGCGGGTGGCGGCCTCGACGGGTGGCGGCCTCGACGGGTGGCGGTCCGTGAAGGGTGGCGGCCCCGACGGGTGGCCGCCCGTGAAGGGAAACGGCCTCGACGGCTGGTGGCCTCGACGGGAGGCAGCCCGCGGCGGGAGGTGGCCTGCATTGGCCCGAGGGCCGTTGTCGGTCGGCCGGCGCCGACGAGCGGTAGCACCAGCGACGCCCCTCGGGCCACCGACGGGCAAGGTTCCGGGGCGCCCGGGACCGTGCGGCTCCTGACCCCGCACGGTCACCGGCCTCCGGTAGGCGGGTCCCGCACTGCCCCACGGTGTGCGGGGCCCGCTCCTCGCTCCCGGAACAGCTCGCCGAACGCCCCCTGGACGGACGTCCGGAACGGCTCCCCGGACGCTCCCTGGACGGACGTCCGGACCGACGTCCGGACCGACTCCCGTACGGCTGCCGTATCGATCGAGTTTGGGCAAACGTTCGACTGAATCCCGCCAAGATCCTGCTCGCGTCGCCCCGCGCGGCCCGACCCCCCTACGATCAACGCCCGTCGGGACGAGCGAAGGGGCGGGGCATGGGCGTGGCCATCCGGACGGCGGGCGCAGGGGACAGGGAGCTGATCGTCCGGCTGCTGGACGAGGCGTTCCAGGACGACCCCGTGAGCGGCTGGGTCTTCCCCGGAGTGGAGGAGCGCCGTGCCAAGCATCCCGGGCTCATGGCCGCCTTCACCGACATCGTGCTCGCGGCCGGCCGCATAGATGTCACCGAGGACGGCTCGGCCTGCGCCCTGTGGCTCTCCATGCCCGCCGACGGGGACCACGACGACCCCGCCGGCCACGACGGCGCCACCGAGGACGAAGGCCCCGCCCAGGTGCGGGAGGCCGTCGATCCCGACAACGAGCGCATCGAGACGATCGGCCGGCTGACGGCCGCCATCCATCCCACCGGGCGGGCCCACGAGTACCTGTGGATGATCGGCGTGGCACCCGGCCGCCAGGGCGAGGGCCTCGGCACCGCGCTCATCGAGGCCGTCCTCGACCGCTGCGACCGTGAGGCCCTGCCCGCCTACCTGGAGGCCAGCAGCGCCCGCAGCCGCAAGCTGTACGAGCGCCTGGGCTTCGAGCCCGTCGGCCCGGTCCTCGACCTCCCGGACGGACCGGCGATGTGGCCCATGTGGCGCGAGCCCAAACCGCACCGGCAGCCCGCCTAGGCCCAACGGGCGAAGGCGCGGCCCGCCGCGCCCACCGAGCGACACCGGCCCTGACCCCACCACCCGGCCCCTTTCGGCGACAGCCGCCCCAGTTCTTCGCCCGGCCCCTTTCGGCGACAGCCGCCCCAGTTCTTCGCCCCGCCCCTTTCGGCGACCGCCGCCCCAGTTCTTCGCCCCGCCCCTTTCGGCGACCGCCGCCCCAGTTCTTCGCCCCGCCCCTTTCGGCGACCGCCGCCCCAGTTCTTCGCCCCGCCCCTTTCGGCGACAGCCGCCCCAGTTCTTCGCCCGGCCCCTTTCGGCGACAGCCGCCGCAGCTCTCCGCCCGGCCCCTTCCGGCAACACCGGCCTAGCTCTCCTCCGCCGGCCCCTCTCCGGCAACACCGTCGCCACGATCCGTTCCACGAACCCCTCCGGGACGCCCACTCCGGGCAGGGTGCCCTCCATACGCCCGGCAGGGTCAGATGCTCAAGGAGCAGTCCGCCCGAGCTCGTCATCAAGACCTACCCGCTCGTCTACGGCCCGGGCATGCCGAGGTTCGGCTCCGGGTTCGCGATCTCGGAGTTCAGCCCGGAGTCGGTGCGCACGTTCGGGACGGCGCTCTGGTGCGCACGTGCAGCAGGAAGCGCTGAGCCCCCGACCGGCCTACGCTGAGGACATGGGCAGCGAAGAACACGTCTGTCCCGGCTGCGGACAGCCAGTGGACACGGTCGTCCGGCGTCACAAGACGCTGGGCACCTGGGTCCCCCGATGGGTGGCGGGCCCGTGCCGCAACCCGGAGTGCGGGTCCTACGACGCGGAAGCCGCCGAAGGCGGCCACACCGTCGAGGGCGCCCGTCCCGGGGAGGATCCCGCGGCCGCCGAGGAGACCGCCCCGCCCACGACGACGCCCCGGACCGAAGCCGCCTCCCGCCCCACCGGCACGACCCCGTACCCGCCTGAAGCGGTCCCCGGCCGGTCCGGCGCGACCCCGGACGGGCCTGAGACGGCCTCCGGGGAAACCGTCGCGAAGAATTCCTGAGCCCGTGTCGAATTGCGCCACCCGGCTCCGACGTCCCCTGTGAAGAGCCGCCCACCGGGGCGGTGAGAGCCGAAGGAGCGGACTGATGAAGTACCTGGTCATGGTGCAGGGCACGCAGGCGGACTACGAGGCCATGCAGGGCAGGGCGTCGACGGACTCCCCGGCCTGGAGCGAGGAGGAGCTGCAGACCATGTTCGCCTACATGGGCGCCATCAACGACGACCTTTCCGACAGCGGTGAGCTCGTCGACGCGCAAGGCCTGGCCGAGCCGGCGCAGACCCGGAGCGTCACCCTCGGTGACGACGGCAAGGCGGTGATCACCGACGGGCCGTACAGCGAGACCAAGGAGCTGCTGGCCGGTTACTGGGTCCTGGAGTGCGAGAGCCTGGAGCGGGTCACGGCGATCGCCGACCGCGTCTCCCGCTGCCCCCAGCCGGCCGGCGCCCCCGCCCATCCGGTCGTGATCCGCCCGATCATGGACGGCTCCGGGGACATCTGACGGACGGCCGGCACCGACGGACCCGCCCGTGAGGACCACGCCCGAGATCGAGGACCTGCTGCGTGGCAAGGCGCCGCAGGTCCTCGGCGCGCTGGTCAGACGGTACGGACACTTCGACGCCGCCGAGGACGCCGTACAGGAGGCGCTGCTCGCGGCCGCCGGGCAATGGCCCGAAGCGGGCGTGCCCGGCAATCCGCGCGGCTGGCTGATCAAGGTGGCCTCGCGGCGGCTCACCGACGCCCTGCGCAGCGACCAGGCCCGGCGGCAGCGCGAGGAGCGGGCCGCAGCGCTCACGCCTCGGGACGCCTTCACGGCCCCGCCGCCCGGGGAGCGGGCGCCCCGCGAGGACGACACGCTCTCGCTGCTGTTCCTGTGCTGCCATCCGGATCTGTCGCCGCCCGCGCAGATCGCACTGACCCTGCGTGCCGTGGGCGGTCTGACCACCGCGGAGATCGCGCGGGCGTATCTGGTCCCGGAAGCGACGATGGCGCAGCGGGTCAGCCGGGCCAAGCAGAAGGTGCGGGGCGTGCGCTTCGGACGCCCGGACCACTGGGAGCGGCGGCTGCCGTCCGTCCTGCAGACCCTCTACCTGATCTTCAACGAGGGCTATACGGCCACCTCCGGCGCCGCACTGCAACGCCGCGACCTCGCGGGCGAGGCCGTGCGGCTGACCCGCACGGTCCACGGGCTGCTGCCCGGGCACTGCGAGGTGGCCGGTCTGCTCGCGCTGATGCTGCTCACCGACGCCCGGCGGGACGCGCGCAGCGGTCCGCACGGCGAGCTGATCCCCCTCGACGAGCAGGACCGCGACCGCTGGGACCGGGCGGCGATCGAGGAGGGCGTCGCACTGGTCACCCGGGCCCTGTCCCGGGGCCGCCCGGGGCCGTTCCAGCTGCGGGCCGCGATCGCCGCCGTGCACGACGAGGCAGCCTCGCCCGAGGCGACCGACTGGGCCGAGATCCTGGGTCTGTACGACGTCCTGGTCGGGCTGGTCCCCGGCCCCGTCGAACGTCTCAATCGCGCGGTCGCCGTCGCCATGGTCCACGGCCCGCACGCAGGCCTGACCGAAGTGGAGGCCCTGGCAGGCGAATTGAGGGGCCATCGTCTGGACGCCGTACGAGGCCACCTCCTGGAGCGCGCCGGCGAGCCCGAAGCCGCCCGGGCCGCCTACGAGTCGGCGGCGGCGCTAACCCTCAGCCTGCCCGAGCAGCGCTATCTCCGGACCCGGGCGGCGCGGTTGGGCGACTAGGACCGGGCAGCGTTCGTCCCGTCGCGCAAACCCCGCCTGCCGCGGCACTAACGTGTGAGGCATGAGTGAACGGGGGGAGCGGCGCCGCACGGTGTGGCGCCGGGTGATGATCGGGTGGGCGCTGCTCGTGGCCGTCACGGGCGGTCTGACGCTGTGGATGCAGGACTCCACGGAGCCGCGGGGGCCGTACGTCTGGCAGCAGGCGGATCCCGACGAGCCACCGGACCTGCCGCCCTGCCCGACGACCGGGGAAGCCGGGACCGTCTCCTGCGCCTACGCCGACATCCCCTGACCGCGCACCCCGCCCGTCACCGGATCCCGGGTCGTCAGGCAGTAGGTGCCGCCCGACGGGTCGCGCATCACCGTCCAGCCGGAGAAACCGGCCACGAAGGCGGCCCCGAGCCGCTCGTGGTGTGCCCGGGTCGCCGTGACGTCCGCGCAGGCGAGGTCGAGGTGGGCCGAGGCCGGCCCTTCCCCGCCGAGGCGTTGCAGGAGCAGACGGACCGGCAGGCCGGGCGGCGGCTTGACCACGTGGAACTCCGGCAGGGAGCCCGGCAGCGACTCCCAGCCGTCGAGCAGCGCGCTCCAGAAGGCGACCTCACCTTCGTAGGCCGAGAACGGGACGTCCAGGCACACCTGGTCCAGACGGCTGCCCCGCACCACACCCGGCCGTGACGACTGGCCGCGCCAGGGATCCGCGCAGAACAACTGCCCGCCGGGCGAACGCAGCACGACGAGCGACCCGAGGTCGGCCACCACGTCCGCGCCGAGCCGTACCGCCGTCGCGGCGAACTCCGCCACGTCGTCCACGCAGAAGTCGATGTGCGCACCGCCGGAGCCCGAGCCGACCGCCTGCACCTTCACGCACGCGTCGGCGCCCTCGGGGAGCAGGGTGACGAACTCGTCGTGTTCCCCTCGCAGTTCGGACAGACGGGTGTCCGTGACCGCCGTCCAGAAGTCGCAGGCGGCGCCGAAGTCCGGGCGCGGGCGGTCGATGAAGGCGTATGTCCATCCGATCCTCATGGGCGCGATCGTAGAGGGACGCTCCACCGCCACCTGCGTGAACCTCGACCGGCCCCCGCCGCACCGATCCCGATCCGTCGGCCTGCGCTGTTTGCATGCAGCAATGGACCACATCACGTTCCTCGTGGCGGCCGTCATCCTCACGGCACTCGCCTTCGACTTCACCAACGGTTTCCACGACACGGCGAACGCGATGGCCACGTCCATCGCCACCGGCGCGCTCGCACCCCGGACGGCGGTCCTGATCAGCGGTGTCCTCAACGTCGTCGGCGCCTTCCTGTCCACCGAGGTCGCCAGGACCGTCTCGGACGGCATCGTGGACGACACCCTCGTCTCCCCGGGCATGATCTTCGCGGGGCTGGTCGGCGCGATCCTGTGGAATCTGCTGACCTGGCTGATCGGTCTGCCCTCGAGCTCCTCGCACGCCCTGTTCGGCGGGTTGATCGGGGCCGTGTGGGTCGGGGCGGGCAGCCACGGCGTCGACTTCGGCAAGGTCGTCGAGAAGGTGCTGGTGCCGGCGGTGGCCTCGCCCGTCGTGGCCGGTGTCGCCGCGCTGCTCGCCACCCACCTCGCCTACCGGCTCACCGCCCGGGCCGATGGGGACTGCGTCACCCGGGGCTTCCGCATCGGCCAGATCGCCTCCGCCTCGCTGGTCTCCCTCGCCCACGGCACGAACGACGCGCAGAAGACCATGGGCGTCATCACCCTCACGCTGATCTCGGCCGGTGCCCTCGGCCACCATGCGGGCCCGCCCCTGTGGGTCGTCGCGTCCGCGGGCCTGGCCATCGGCCTCGGCACCTACCTCGGCGGCTGGCGGATCATCCGCACGCTGGGCAACGGCCTCGCCGAGATCCGGTCGCCGCAGGGCTTCGCCGCCGAGACCGCCTCCGCGACCGTCATCCTGACCTCCACGCACCTCGGCTTCGCGCTGTCGACCACCCAGGTGGCCTCGGGCAGCATCCTGGGTGCGGGTCTCGGCCGCAGGCTCGCGGAGGTCCGCTGGAGTGTCGCGGGCCGTATGGCGGTCGCCTGGGCGGTCACCCTGCCCGCCGCCGCGCTGGTCGGCGCACTGGCCGCCGCGGTCGTGCACCACGGCGGTGACATCGGCACTGCCGCTGTGGCCGTGGTCGGCGCGGCCCTCGCCGTGGGCATCGTGGTCATCTCGCGCCGCAACCCGGTGCACGCGCAGAATGTCAACGACGCGCGAGAGGCCACCCTCCGCACCGAGCCGTCGGCCAAGGTCCGCACGGCTGCCTGAGCGACGGGGACCGAGGGTGGAGGACCTCGATCCGGCCCGCCGGAGGCGCAGGCAGAGCGAAGGCCCCGTACCCGGTTACGGATACGGGGCCCACCGTCCCCTCTCACCCGGCCGGCGACATCGCGGGTCGGGCGATACGGAGAAGATCAAGCCTTCTTGGTCTCCCAGAAGATCTTGTCGATCTGGGCGATGTAGTCCAGCGCCTTCTGGCCGGTGGCCGGGTCGGTCGAGCCCTTGGCGGCCGAGAGGGCCTTCAGGGTGTCGTTGACCAGCTGGTGCAGCTCCGGGTACTTCTCGAAGTGCGGGGGCTTGAAGTAGTCGCTCCAGAGCACCGAGACGTGGTGCTTCGCGAGCTCGGCGCGCTGCTCCTTGATGACGGTGGCGCGCGCCTGGAAGTGCGGGTCGTCGTTGGCGGCCATCTTCTCCTGCACGGCCTTCACCGACTCCGCCTCGATGCGGGCCTGGGCGGGGTCGTACACACCGCAGGGAAGGTCGCAGTGGGCACTGACCTTGACCTTGGGGGCAAACAGGCGGGAAAGCATGGAGCATTCCTTCCTCGTGATCGTCTTCTCACAGGGGACATTACTCCGTGAGGGACGGCTTTTCGCGGGTGCCCCCATGGGCTTAGGACAAAAGTCCGGGGTGAGACTGAGACTGGTGGAGCAAGAACCGGGGAGGTGCCGGGTGATGCCGGAGCTGTCGCAGGAGTCCGAGCGGGGGAGGCCGGCCCCGCCCTTCGGTGTGGCCGAGGTCACCGGGCCCTCCATGGTGCCCACGCTGTACCACGGTGACCGGCTCCTGGTGCACTACGGGGCCCGGGTCAGGCCAGGGGACGTCGTCGTGCTGCGGCACCCCTTCCAGCAGGACCTGCTGGTCGTCAAGCGGGTCGCACAGCGCCGTGACAGCGGCTGGTGGGTGCTCGGGGACAACGCCTACGCCGGCGGCGACAGCACCGACTACGGCGTCGTGCCCGACGACCTGGTGCTGGGGCGGGTCCGGTTCCGCTACCGGCCGCGCAGGTCCGGCCGGCGGTCGCCCTGGGCGACGCTGGGCTGGGCGCTGTCGGCGGCCAGGCCCGTGCTCTCGGGCAGGCCGGGCCGGGTGGCCTCCAGGCGTTTGCGGGCACGGTAGGCGGCCACGTTGGCGCGGGTCGCGCAGCGGTCGGAGCAGTAGCGGCGGGAGCGGTTGGTGGAGGTGTCGAGGTAGGCGTTGCGGCAGGGCGCGGCCTCGCACAGGCCGAGGCGGTCCGCGCCGTGCTCGGTCAGGTGGAACGCCAGGCCCATCGCCGCGATCGCCGCGTAGCCCGCCGTCGCGTTCGACGGATGGTCCGCCAGGTGCATGTGCCACAGGGGCCGGCCGTCGTCGTCGCGGAAGTCGTGCCCGGAGATCTGCGGGCTCACCGGGAACTCCAGCAGCAGCGAGTTCAGCAGGTCGACGGCGAGCCTTTCGTCGCCCGAGTCGGCCGCCTCGAAGACCGCGCGCAGCCGGGCCCGGACCGAGCGGAAGCGGGTCACGTCCGCGTCGGTGGCACGGCGGGCGGCCGACTGGCTGGGCCCGAACAGATCGCGGACGGCCTCCACCGACGTCAGGGCGTCCTTGCCCCGGGCCGGTTCCTCGGTGTTGACGAGGCGCACGGCGTAGTCCGAGTAATAGGCCAGTTCCACTTTTAGTCCTTACGAAGGGGCTTTAAGGTCGACAGCGTGCACTTGTAAGAGCTGATGGTGCCTCCAGGGTATTACGAGGGAGGGGCTCGATGACGGACGCCGACACCCCCACGGCCACCGCCGACTGGCAGGCCGGCAGGAGAGCTGGGACCGGCAGCAGGAGTGGTACCTGCCCGACCGCGAGGAGCGGTTGCGGATCACGCTCGGTGGGGGTCCCCCCATGCCTTTCGGGCTATGGGGGAGGTCGAGGCCCTCGTGGGCAGCGCCCCGCGCATCCTCGACCTCGCCTGCGGCACCGGCAGCATCACCGCCCGGCTGCTCGCCCGCTTCCCGGACGCCACCAGCACCTGCGTCGCCCTCGACCCGGCGCTCCTCGCCATCGCCGAGGGCACCTTCGCCGGTGACGAGCGGGTCGGCCTGGTCACCGCCGACCCCAAGGACCCCCACTGGCCGTCGAAGCTGCCGTACGACGCGTACGACGCCGTCCTGACCGCGACGGCCCTGCACTGGCTGCACCGGGAACCCCTCGCGGACCTCTACGGCCAGGTCGCGGGACTCGTCCGCGCCGGCGGTGTCTTCATGAACGCGGACCACATGATCGACGAGACGACGCCCCGGATCAACGCGGCGGAGCGGGCGCAGCGGCACGCCCGCATGGATCAGGCCAAGCGGGAGGGCGTCCTCGACTGGGCCGAGTGGTGGCAGCTCGCGGCCGAGGACCCGGTCCTCGCGGAGCCCACCGCCCGGCGCTAGGAGATCTACTGCGAGCACGCGGACGGCGACATGCCCTCTGCCCGGTGGCACGCGCGCGTGCTGCGCGAGAGGGGATTCGGCGAGGCCAGGCCCGTGTGGTGCTCGCCCTCGGACACCCTGCTTTTGGCCGTCAAGTAACGCAGACGAAGGGGGCGGTACGGAAACCCCGTACCGCCCCCTCGCCGTGCGTGCCGTCAGAGCACCTTGGACAGGAACGACTTCGTCCGCTCGTGCTGCGGGTTGGTCAGCACCTCGCGCGGGTGACCGGATTCGACCACCACACCGCCGTCCAGGAAGACCAGGCTGTCGCCCACCTCGCGGGCGAAGCCCATCTCGTGGGTGACGACGATCATCGTCATGCCGGACTCGGCCAGGTCGCGCATGACGTCCAGGACGTCACCGACCAGCTCCGGGTCGAGCGCCGAGGTCGGCTCGTCGAACAGCATCAGCTTCGGGTCCATGGCGAGGGCCCGGGCGATGGCGACGCGCTGCTGCTGACCGCCGGAGAGCTGGGAGGGGTAGCTGCCCGCCTTGTCGGCCAGGCCCACCCGGTCCAGCAGCTCCAGGGCGCGCTCGCGGGCCTTGCCCCTGCTCACGCCCTTGACCTGGACCGGCGCCTCCATGACGTTCTCCACGGACGTCATGTGCGGGAACAGGTTGAAGCGCTGGAAGACCATGCCGATGTCCCGGCGCTTGACCGCGACCTCGCTGTCCTTCAGCTCGTAGAGCTTGTCGCCCTTCTGCCGGTAGCCGACCAGATCGCCGTCGACGTACAGGCGGCCGGCGTTGATCTTCTCCAGGTGGTTGATGCACCTCAGGAAGGTCGACTTGCCGGAGCCGGAGGGGCCGATGAGGCAGAACACCTCGCCGGACTTCACCTCCAGGTCGATGCCCTTGAGGACTTCTACGGGGCCGAAGGACTTGTGGACGCCCTCGGCCTTGACCATGGCGGTCATGCGGTGTCTCCCGTCGACGCCGAGCGGTTGGACAGGGACAGCACGTTCGCCTTGATCTTCTGGAACGGGGTGTCCGGCAGCGACCGGCTCGAACCACGCGCGTAGTACCGCTCCAGGTAGTACTGGCCGATGCTGAAGACCGACGTCATCAGCAGGTACCAGGCCGCCGCCAGGAACAGCATCTCGGCGGGGGCGCCGGAGGTCTGGCCGATGTCCTGAGCGGCGCGCAGCAGCTCCGGATACTGGACGACCGAGACCAGCGAGGTCGTCTTCAGCATGTTGATGACCTCGTTGCCCGTCGGCGGCACGATCACGCGCATCGCCTGCGGGATGACGATCCGGCGCAGCGTCTTGGAGTGGCTCATGCCCAGGGCGTGCGACGCCTCGGTCTGGCCCTCGTCGACCGAGAGCAGACCGGCGCGGCAGATCTCCGCCATGTACGCGGCCTCGTTCAGGCCGAGGCCCAGCAGCGCGGTCAGGAACGGGGTCATGAAGTCCGACCACTCGTCCTTGTAGAACGGCCCGAGATTGATGTACTCGAAGACCAGTCCCAGGTTGAACCAGACGATCAGCTGGACCAGGACCGGGGTGCCGCGGAAGAACCAGATGTAGAACCACGCGATCGACGAGGTCACCGGGTTCTTCGACAGGCGCATCACGGCGAGCATGACGCCGCCGACGATGCCGATCACCATGGACAGCACGGTCAGCAGGAGCGTCTTGCCGACGCCGTCCAGGATGCGGTCGTCGAAGAAGTAGTCCGGGATCGCGCCCCAGTTGATCTTGCCCTGGGAGAACGCGTAGACGACCCCGACCAGCAGGGCGATGGCGACGACGGCGGAGACGTACCGCCCGTAGTGCCGGACCGGGATGGCCTTGATGGCCTCCGGTCCGGCCGGGGGCGTGTCGGCCGGCGTCTTGTCGATGTCAACAGTCACGGGTGTTGCCTTTCAGTGCCGCTAGGGCGCGGTCACTTGCCGCCGTTGATGGTGGCTTCCTGCACGGAGCCGTCCGTGACGCCCCACTTCTTCATGATCTTCTCGTACTCGCCGCTCTTGACGACGGCGTCCAGCGCGGCCTTGAGGGCGTCACGCAGCTGCGTCTGGTTCTTGGCGACCGCGATGCCGTACGGGGCGGCCTCGACCTGCTCGCCGACGATCTGGAAGTCCTTGCCGCCACCGGAGGTCTTCACCGCGTACGCGGCGACCGGGAAGTCGGACGAGCCGGCGTCGGCGCCGCCCGCGCGCAGCCGGGTCTGGGCCTGCTGGTCGTTGTCGAAGGGCTCGATGGCGATCTTCTTGCCGGCCGGGCACTTCTTCGACTCCGCCTTGGCGAGGTCCTCGGAGACCGTGCCGCGCTGCAGCACGATCTTCTTTCCGCACAGGTCGGACCAGGTCTTGATGCCCTGGTCGTCACCCTTCTTGGTGTAGATCGAGACACCGGCGGTGAAGTAGTCGACGAAGTCGACGCCCTCGCCGACCTTCTTGCCGGTGTCGGAGTCGATGCCCTCCTGGCGGTCCTTGGTGTCGGTCATCGCGGACATGGCGATGTCGTACCGCTTGGAGCGCAGACCCGTGATCAGCGTGTCGAAGGTGCCGTTCTCGAACTGGAAGTCGACCCCGAGCTGCTTGCCCATGGCAGCGGCGAGGTCCGGGTCGATGCCGACGACCTTCCCCGAGTTGTCCTTGAACTCGACCGGGGCGTAGGCGATGTCGGAACCGACCTTGATGACGCCCTTGTCACGGATGGCCTGCGGCAGCTTGTCCGCGAGCGGGGCGGAGGCCGCGGTGTCGCTGGAGCCGGTGTCCTTGGTCTGGTCACCGCATCCGGTGAGCATCAGCGCGCCTGCGACCGCGATCGCACCGACCGCTGCTAGCCGGGAGTGCGCGGCGGTCGTACGACGGGTGGAGCTTGCGGTCATGGTGGGTTCCTCCGGCGGATGGGTGGAGTTGCCGATGGGGCGGGCCGCCGCCGATGGGTTCGGCACGGCCGTGGCACGCCGAAGGTTTCGGCAGTGCCGTGGGTCGACGAGAGCACACCTCTTCGAGTGTCGCGACCTCGTGTGATTACGGCATCTTGCCATTCGGACTGCGCGATTCTGGGGGCCAGCCATGTCAAAATCGGATAACGGGCGACCCCCGAATCGCACCACTCCGGTACATCACGGCCGGACCTTCTGCAGGAATCGCCCGTTCCGGCCGGAAGATCTTCGGTAAATCCCGAGATTTCGATACGGGGACTGCGAACTTCACTGATGGTTGAGTGGGTGTAGCTGGTTTGTCCAGGTCTTGTCCCTATTTTGGACGAAGAGTCGGGGCCCCGTCATGTGACCTTCGCGTTATGGACTCGTCGTCGACGCCGTTCGTCCGGTAAGAAGGGTCTTTACACCCCTCATCCGGGGCTCAGGGCGCGTGTGCGGCGCGCCCGTCGCGTACGCGCCCGTACGTATACACGTACAAGCACGACATGGGTCTACGCGGTGCCCGCCCACCCCTCACCAGGAGTGGCCACCCTCAAAACAATGAAGATTTAAGGGGTAAAACGAAGTGGCAGCGGAGATCGTCAATCCTCGCAGCGAGAGCAAGACCGGCGATACGGATCACGAGGGCAGTGCGGAGCCCCTCGACTCCTTCGACCCGGCGTTCGCCCTGCACCGCGGCGGCAAGATGGCCGTGCAGGCCACCGTGCCCGTCCGCGACAAGGACGACCTGTCCCTGGCGTACACGCCCGGCGTCGCGAAGGTGTGCAGCGCGATCGCGGAGCAGCCGGAGCTCGTGCACGACTACACGTGGAAGTCGTCGGTCGTGGCCGTCGTGACGGACGGTACGGCCGTGCTGGGGCTCGGTGACATCGGGCCCGAGGCCTCCCTCCCGGTCATGGAGGGCAAGGCGATTCTGTTCAAGCAGTTCGGTGGCGTGGACGCGGTTCCGATCGCCCTGGCCTGCACGGACGTCGACGAGATCGTCGAGACCGTGGTGAGGCTCGCGCCGTCGTTCGGCGGGGTCAACCTGGAGGACATCTCGGCACCCCGGTGCTTCGAGGTCGAGCGGAAGCTGCAGGAGCGGCTGGACATCCCGGTCTTCCACGACGACCAGCACGGTACGGCCGTGGTGACGCTGGCCGCCCTGCGGAACGCCGCGCGGCTGAGCGGGCGGGCCCTCGGGGAGCTGCGGGCCGTCATCTCGGGCGCCGGCGCGGCCGGTGTCGCCATCGCGAAGATGCTGGTGGAAGCCGGGATCGGCGATGTCGCGGTGGCCGACCGCAAGGGTGTCGTGTCGGCGGACCGGGACGACCTCACGCCGGTGAAGCGGGAGCTGGCCGGGTTCACGAACAAGGCCGGGATCACCGGATCGCTGGAGGCGGCGCTGGACGGCGCCGATGTGTTCATCGGCGTGTCCGGTGGGACGGTTCCGGAGTCCGCGGTGGCGACGATGGCCAAGGGCGCGTTCGTTTTCGCCATGGCGAACCCGAACCCCGAGGTGCACCCCGAGGTCGCGCACAAGTACGCGGCGGTCGTCGCGACCGGGCGGTCGGACTTCCCGAACCAGATCAACAACGTGCTGGCGTTCCCCGGGATCTTCGCGGGCGCGCTGCAGGTGCGGGCCTCCCGGATCACCGAGGGGATGAAGTTGGCCGCCGCCGAGGCGCTGGCGGCCGTGGTCGGGGACGATCTCGCCGCCGACTACGTCATCCCGTCGCCGTTCGACGAGCGGGTCGCTCCGGCGGTCACGGCCGCGGTGGCGGCGGCTGCCCGGGCCGAGGGCGTGGCCCGGCGCTGACGCCGACGCCGGTGTGATGTGGCCCCGCCCGGGGATCGGGCGGGGCCATTTCTTTGCGTTGGGGTGGGGCTGTTCGGGGGGTGCCGGTCGGGAGCGGCGTGGCCTGTGCCGTAGGCGCACAGCACCGTCGCCTGCCTGGCAAGAGGGCGTGTCTCACAGGGGTGGGTGGTTCCTTCGGTCCCTCGCGGAACCTATCGTCAAGGTCATGTTCGCTGTCTACGCCGCCCGAATCGACCGCGACCAGCCGCTGTCCGGCCTGGAGTTGGGGGAGCGTCCGGCTCCCGAGGCTCGTCCCGGCTGGAGCACCGTCACGGTCAAGGCCGCCTCCCTCAATCACCACGACCTGTGGTCCCTGCGGGGCGTGGGCCTCGCAGAGGACAAGCTGCCGATGATCCTCGGCTGTGACGCCGCCGGTGTCGACGAGGAGGGCAACGAGGTCGTCCTGCACTCCGTGATCGGACAGAGCGGGCACGGGGTCGGCCCGAAGGAACCCCGTTCCATCCTCACCGAGCGTTATCAGGGCACCTTCGCCGAGCAGGTCTCCGTGCCGACCTGGAACATCCTGCCCAAGCCCAAGGAGCTCTCCTTCGCGGAGGCGGCTTGTCTGCCGACCGCGTGGCTGACCGCGTATCGGATGCTGTTCACCAACGCGGGTGTCCGCCCGGGCGACTCCGTGCTGGTGCAGGGTGCCGGTGGTGGTGTCGCCACGGCCGCCATCGTGCTGGGCAAGGCCGCCGGGCTCCGGGTCTTCGCCACGAGCCGGGACGAGGCCAAGCGCAAGCGGGCCGTGGAGCTCGGGGCCGTGGAGGCGCTGGAGTCGGGGGCTCGGCTGCCGCAGCGGGTGGACGCCGTCATCGAGACCGTCGGTGCCGCCACCTGGTCGCATTCGGTGAAGTCGCTGAAGCCCGGCGGCACGCTGGTCATCTCCGGCGCCACCAGCGGCGACCGGCCTTCGCACGCCGAACTGACCCGGATCTTCTTCCTCGAACTCAAGGTCGTCGGATCCACGATGGGCACCAAGGACGAGCTGGAGGATCTGCTGTCGTTCTGTGCCGCCACCGGTGTGCGGCCGGTCATCGACGAGGTCATGCCGATGGACCGCGCCCGGGAGGGCTTCGAGCGGCTGGCCTCGGGTGAGCAGTTCGGGAAGGTCGTGCTCACGAATTCCTGAGTTCCCTCCACGGTGCGTCGACGGTCGGTCCCGGGTGGGCCGGCCGTTTTCGTGTGTCAACTGCGGTTGACGTGAGTGCTTTGTCAACGTAGGTTGACTGCATGACCGAAGCAACGGATCTGGCCGAGCGTGCGGGTGACCGTGATCCACGGGTCGGCCTGCGGGCCGTCGCCGCGCTGCGTCGGCTGCTGGAGCAGCTGGAAGCCGTACAGGTGCGCAATGCGCGCAACCAGGGCTGGTCGTGGCAGGAGATCGCCACCGAACTCGGTGTGAGCAGGCAGGCCGTGCACAAGAAGTACGGGAGGCATTGATGTTCGAGCGGTTCACGAAAGACGCCAGGGACGTGGTCAAGGGCGCTTACGCGTATGTGGAGGGCAGTGGTGGGGGCGGGCGGTGCGTGGAGCCCGAGCACCTGCTGCTGGCTCTGCTCGACCGGGAGGGCAGTCGTGGGTCCTTCGCGCTCGCCGCTCTCGGGCTCGGTGAGCGGCGGGAGTCCGTGCGCGAGGCGCTGCGTGAGGCGCGGCGGCGGGCCGGGCTGACGCAGGCGGAAACCGATGCGCTCGCGGGGCTGGGGATCGACGTGGCGGAGATCGTCGCCCGGGTGGAGGAGACGCACGGGGTCGGTGCTCTGGCCGGTGACCGGACGGACAAGCGGTGGTGGTCGGGGCGTACCTCCCTCGGGCGGGAGGCCAAGGGCGTGCTGGAGCGTTCCTTGCGGGTCGCTCTCGCCCAGCGGGACCGGCACATCGGGGACGAGCACATTCTGCTGGCCCTGACCGCCGGTCCCGGAGTGCCGGCCGAGGTCCTCGCCGACCACGGGGTGACGTACGCGTCCCTGGTGCGGGTGCTGTACGGGAGTGGCGGCGAGGCCCAGGCCGGCTGAAGGGCTGCGTCCCGGGCGCCTACTTCTGCTGCGTGCGCAGGAGGGCTCCTATGTGGGCCGCCGCGGTCGACAGGTGGCGGCGGGCGTCTCGCAGTTGGCCGGGGGTGACGCCGTGGTCGCGGGCCGCGTCACGGATGTCGTCCCGGAAACGGTCGAGCAGGCGGTCCAGGTCGCGGGCCGGGTCGCCGGTGGAGTCGGCGGTGTCCTCGTGGGCCCAGGCCGGTTCATAGGCGGCCGGGAAGTCCTCCGGGGGATGGACGTGGGTCGGCTCCGCGGTGGGCTTGCCGGTGCCGGGCCAGTCGAAACCGAGGTCCTTGCCGAAGCCCTTGCCGTAGTCCTTGCCGAACTCGCCCACCTCCTTCACCAGTTCGCTCAGGCCCTCACGCAGACCCGTCGGCCAGTCGCCGCGGGCGAAGTGGTCCTGCACCTGCTCCTGGACGTGGCGAGTGATGCGCTGCACCTGCTCCTGGGCCTGGACCCGGGCCTGCTCCTGGGCCTCCTTCGCCTGGCGGCGAGCGCGCTGGGCGTCCTCGCGGGCGCGACGGCTCTCGTCCTTGGCGCGCCGGGCCTGCTCTTTCCACTCCTGCCGGGCGCGGCGCATCTCCTCCTTGGCGATGCGCCAGGCCTCCTTGTCGCCGTACTGCGAGAAGTCGCCGTAGGGGGTGCCCGTCGTGCCGTCGGTCGTGGTGCCGCCGCCCCTGCGGGCCTCCGTCGCGGCCGCGCGCATCTCGCGGCGCAGGTCTCCGGCGGCTCCGCGCACGTCTGCCTGGATCTCCGCGGCCAGTTCGGCGACCGACTCCCGGATCTCCAGTTCCAGGTCGGCCAGCTCGCCGCTGCGGTCGGCCAGTTCGGCGCGGCCCGCGTCCGTGATCGAGTAGACCTTGCGGCCGCCCTCGGTGGTGTGGGTGACCAGGCCCTCGGCCTCCAGCTTGGCCAGACGCGGGTAGACCGTGCCCGCCGATGGCGCGTACAGCCCCTGGAAGCGCTCCTCGAGGAGGCGGATCACCTCGTAGCCGTGACGGGGCGCCTCGTCCAGCAGCTTCAGCAGGTAGAGGCGGAGGCGGCCGTGGGCGAAGACGGGGGGCATGTCAGAGCACCTTCTTGTCGGTTGTGCCGTCGGCCGGGACGGTGGTGGGGTCATCGCCCGGGCCGGAGACGGAATTGTCTCCCGAGCCGCCCCGGGGGCCGCTCGCCGGGGCTTTGGCCGCGCCGCTGTTGCCGGGTCGGGTGTCCCATGGCTCGTCGTCGTGATCGTCCTCTCCGGCCGGGCGGCGGAGCAGGGCGATCGAGCCGGAGACGGTGGTGGCCCGCAGTTTGCCGGTGCCCGCGCCGAGCCGGCCCGTGATCTTGTGGGCTCCCCACTGGCCGTGCACCCGCAGGCCTTCGAAGGCGTTGGAGAGGGATCCGCTCGCCGTGTTCGCTTCGACCTCCGCGTCCGCCGGGTACGGGAGCCGGATCGCGATCTCGCCCGAGACGCTGGTCAGCCGGACGTCCGTCGGGCCGTTCGGGTCGAGGTCGACGATCATCGAGCCGCTGACCGACTCGGCCCGCACGGAGGGGCCGGAGCCCTCGATCACCGTGAGGTCACCGGAGACCGAGTTGAACCGCAGCTCGCCGGTCACGCCCTGGGCCTCCAGGCTGCCGGAGACCGTGTCGGCGCGGACCGGGCCGGACAGGCCCACGAGCGTCGTGTCGCCGGTGACGCCCTTCACCACCGACGGGCCCTGGATCCCGGAGATCACGGCGGCCGCGCCCACCACGCCCACCTCCACGCGGGTGCCGACCGGGACGGCCAGGGAGACCACCGCGCTGCGGCGCCAGCCCTTGCGGTCCAGCCACTTGAGGAAGCCCTTCCAGGGCAGGTCCTCGTAGGCCACCGTGAGGACGCCGTCCTGCTGGGTCACCACCAGGGGTGGTCCCTCGATCTCGGAGATCTCCAGGCGGGCGGAACCTTCGTCCGTGCCCACCACGTTCACCGTTCCGTTGACGAGACGCACCCTCAGGTCGCTCACGGGCTCGTCGAACGTGAGCTTCCTCGGTTCTGCGACGGACCACTCGGACATGGTGGAGACCTCCCCGACTCGACGCGCCATATCGCGTCCTCTCGTATTCACGATATATCGCGGTCCGGGAAAGTCAAGACACCCATTCTGGGGAGGAGTGGGTGGACAAAAGTGCTCAAAATCAGGTGATTCGCCCTAGCGTGTGAGCATGTCGACGGAAGCTGCCCGCACCGGTCCCGCGTCTGGGGCGCTGCTGCTGTGCCGGGCGGCGCCCGCGTCCGTCGCCCCCGTCGCCCACCTGTTGCGCGAACCGATGCGGCTCACGCGCGCGGGCGACGAATGGAGCGTTCTCGTCCCCGAGGGCAGGCCCTGGCGGGACGGTGCCGAGCCCGTCGACCGGGTGGTCACGGGCTGGACCACGGCCCTCGCCGTCGGCGCGCCCTGGCCCGCCCTGGCCCTGTGGTGGGATCCGGACCACGCCGGATTCATCTTCGCGTCCGGCTTCCGCCGCCCGGTCGGCTTCGTGTGGCTCGCGAGCGGCGTCCCGGTCGGGGAGGACGAGGCGATGCGCGCGTTCGCCGCCCGCCTGGGCCTCGACCTCGTCCTGGACGTGCAGGCCCTCGACCGGCTGACCGCACCCGACTCGGCGGCCGACGCCCGTGCCCGCCTGCGCGGCCTGCTCGCGGTCCTCGCGGGCGTGGGCGTCGCCCTGCCCGCCGAACTCGCCCCGGGCGAACCCGCCGACCGCCTCCTGGAAGCCGCCGCCGGACGGCCGGACAGCCTGCCCGTCGAATGGCCGGGCTGGCGCGAGGCGGTCGCTGAACGCGACACCGTGGACCACAGCCGGCTCGGCCCCTGGATGCCCTGGACGGGTGGCCCCAGGTCCCGCGCCCTGGCCCTGGCGCAGGTGGCGGCGGGCCTGACGCTCCTGGTGCAGGGCCTGCGGCGGCGGGGTGGCGGCTGGGCCACGGCCGGAGCCCTGCTCCTCGCGCACGGCGCACTGGGGCTGACTTACGCCCTCACACACCCCCGCGACTGAGGCGACGGCGGGAGGGGAGAAGAGGCCGGATCTACTCGTCGTCCTCGTCGTCCAGCCGAGCCAGCCACGTGGCCAGCCGCTCCACCGGCACCTCGAAGTCGGGATTGAGATCGACGAACGTCCTCAACTGCTCGGCGAGCCACTCGAAGGTGACTTCCTCCTCGCCGCGCCGCTTCTCCAGTTCCTCGATGCCACGGTCCGTGAAGTACATGCCTCAAGGATAGGTGCGCGAAAACGGCCGGGCCGCACCCCCGAAGCGGGGATGCGGCCCGGCCAGGCAGGACGCGCGAGGGCGATTACGCCTCGAACACCTCACGCACCAGCTGCTCCTGCTCGGCCTGGTGACGCTTCGCGGAACCCACCGCCGGGGACGAGCCGTGCGGGCGCGAGATGCGCCGCAGCCGCTCGCCGTGCGGGACGTCCGCGCCGACCGCCAGGTCCAGGTGGTCGATCAGGTTGAGCGCGATGAACGGCCAGGCACCCTGGTTCGCCGGCTCCTCCTGCGCCCACAGGTACTTCTCGGCGTTCGGGTACTTCTTGATCTCCGCCTGGAGCTCGGCACCCGGCAGCGGGTACAGGCGCTCGATGCGGATGATCGCCGTGTCCGTGACGCCGCGCTTCTGACGCTCGGCCTCCAGGTCGTAGTAGACCTTGCCGGCGCAGAAGACGACCTTCTTGACCGCGGCCGGGTCCACCGACGCGTCGCCGATGACCGGCTGGAACTGGCCCGTCGTGAACTCCTCCGCCTTCGCCGCCGCGGCCTTCAGGCGCAGCATCGACTTCGGCGTGAAGACCACCAGCGGCTTGTGGTGCGGGTTGTGCACCTGCCACCGCAGGAGGTGGAAGTAGTTCGACGGCGACGTCGGCATGGCGACCGTCATGTTGTTCTGGGCGCACATCTGGAGGAAGCGCTCCGGGCGGGCCGAGGAGTGGTCCGGGCCCTGACCCTCGTACCCGTGCGGCAGCAGCAGGACGACGCCGGACGTCTGGGCCCACTTCTGCTCGGCCGACGAGATGAACTCGTCCACGACCGTCTGGGCGCCGTTGACGAAGTCGCCGAACTGCGCCTCCCACATCACCAGCGCCTCGGGGCGGGCGAGCGAGTAGCCGTACTCGAAGCCCATCGCCGCGTACTCGGAGAGGAGGGAGTTGTAGACGTTCAGCCGCGCCTGGTCCTCGGAGAGGTACTGCAGCGGGGTGTACTCGTCGCCCGTGCTGCGGTCGATGATGACCGCGTGGCGCTGGCCGAACGTACCGCGCTGCGAGTCCTGGCCCGCCAGGCGGACCGGCACGCCCTCCAGCAGGAGGGAACCGATCGCGAGGGTCTCGCCCATGCCCCAGTCGATCGTGCCGTCCTCGACCATCGACGCCCGGCGCTGCAGCTGCGGCAGCAGACGCGGGTGCACGGTGATGTTGTCGGGGATGTTGACCTGGGACTCGGCGATCCGCTTGACGACCTCCGTGGTCACCGCGGTGTTCACGGCGACCGGGAACTCGGCCTGCGGGTCCGAGGACTCGACCGTCCCCGGCTGGGACGTGGCCTCACGGACCTCCGTGAAGACCTTCTCCAGCTGGCCCTGGTAGTCCTGCAGGGCCTGCTCGGCCTCTTCCAGGGTGATGTCGCCGCGACCGATGAGGGACTCGGTGTAGAGCTTGCGCACCGAGCGCTTCTTGTCGATCAGGTCGTACATCAGCGGCTGGGTGAAGGCCGGGTTGTCCGACTCGTTGTGACCGCGGCGGCGGTAGCAGATGAGGTCGATCACCACGTCCTTGTTGAACGCCTGGCGGAACTCGAAGGCGAGCCGCGCGACGCGGACCACGGCCTCCGGGTCGTCGCCGTTCACGTGGAAGATCGGGGCCTCGATCATGCGGGCCACGTCCGTCGCGTACATGGAGGAACGCGAGGACTCGGGAGCCGCGGTGAAGCCGACCTGGTTGTTGATGACGATGTGGACCGTGCCGCCGGTGCGGTAGCCGCGCAGCTGCGACATGTTCAGGGTCTCGGCCACCACGCCCTGGCCCGCGAAGGCCGCGTCGCCGTGGATCGCCACCGGCAGGACGGTGAAGTCCGTGCCGCCCTTGTTGATGATGTCCTGCTTGGCGCGCGAGACGCCCTCCAGGACCGGGTCCACCGCCTCCAGGTGCGAGGGGTTCGCGACCAGGGAGACCGCGATCTGCTCGCCGTCGAGACCGGTGAAGGTGCCCTCGGCGCCCAGGTGGTACTTCACGTCACCGGAGCCGTGCATCGACTTCGGGTCGAGGTTGCCCTCGAACTCACGGAAGATCTGCGCGTACGACTTGCCGACGATGTTGGCGAGGACGTTCAGCCGGCCGCGGTGGGCCATGCCGATGACGACCTCGTCCAGGCGGGACTCGGCGGCCGAGTCCAGCACGGCGTCCAGCAGCGGGATGACGGACTCGCCGCCCTCCAGGGAGAAGCGCTTCTGGCCGACGTACTTCGTCTGCAGGAACGTCTCGAACGCCTCGGCCGCGTTCAGCCGGCGCAGGATGCGCAGCTGCTCCTCGCGCTCCGGCTTGGAGTGCGGACGCTCCACGCGGTCCTGGATCCACTTGCGCTGCTTCGGGTCCTGGATGTGCATGAACTCGATGCCGGTGGTGCGGCAGTACGAGTCGCGCAGGACGCCGAGGATGTCGCGCAGCTTCATCATCGACTTGCCGGCGAAGCCGCCGACGGCGAACTCGCGCTCCAGGTCCCAGAGCGTGAGGCCGTGCTCGTTGACGTCCAGGTCGGGGTGCTTGCGCTGCTGGTACTCCAGCGGGTCGGTGTCGGCCATGACGTGACCGCGGACCCGGTAGGAGTGGATCAGCTCGAAGACGCGGGCCGCCTTGGTGACGTCGTCGTCGTGGCTGGCGTCGATGTCCTTGAGCCAGCGGACCGGCTCGTAGGGGATGCGCAGCGCCTCGAAGATGTCGTCGTAGAAGCCGTTCTCACCGAGGAGGAGGTTCGCGACGATCCGGAGGAACTCGCCGGAGGCGGCGCCCTGGATGACCCGGTGGTCGTAGGTCGACGTGAGCGTCATGACCTTCGAGATGCCGAGCTTGTTCAGGGTGTCCTGGGACGTGCCCTGGAACTCCGCCGGGTAGTCCATGGAGCCGACGCCCATGATCACCGACTGGCCGGGCATCAGACGCGGCACGGAGTGCACGGTGCCGAGGCCGCCGGGGTTGGTCAGGGAGACCGTCACGCCGGTGAAGTCGTCCATGCCCAGCTTGCCGTCGCGGGCGCGGCGGACGATGTCCTCGTAGGCCTGCCAGAACTCGAAGAAGTTCAGGGTCTCGGCCTTCTTGATGCCCGCGACCACGAGCTGGCGGTCGCCGTTGGGCTTGACCAGGTCGATGGCGAGGCCGAAGTTGACGTGCTCCGGCTTGACCAGGGTCGGCTTGCCGTCCTTCTCCGCGAAGGAGTAGTTCATCGACGGCATGGCCTTGATGGCCTGCACCATCGCGTAGCCGATCAGGTGCGTGAAGGAGATCTTCCCGCCCCGGGCGCGCTTCAGGTGGTTGTTGATGACGATGCGGTTGTCGAACAGCAGCTTCACCGGGACCGCGCGCACGGACGTGGCCGTGGGCACCTCCAGGGAGGCGTTCATGTTCTTGGCGACCGCGGCGGCGGGGCCGCGCAGCACGACCTGCTCGGGGCCCGAGGGGGCCTCACCGGCGGGCTCCGCCTTCTTCGCGGCGGCAGCCGGCTTGGCGGCGGGCTTCGCGGCCGGGGCGGCCTGCGCCGGAGCGGGGGCCTTGGCCGGAGCAGGGGCCTGCGCGGGGGCCGGGGCCTGCGCGGCGGGCTTCGCCTGGGCCGGAGCCGGGGCGGGGGCCGGCGCTGCGGCGGGCTTCTCGGCCGCCGGGGCGGAGGCCTGGGCGGGCGCGGCCGGGGCGGCCGCCTGAGCGGTGGTGGTCCCCGCGGCCCCCGCGGCCGCGGTACCCGCCGGAGCCGGGGCGGCGGCCGCACCTGGCTTGTAGTCGGCGAAGAAGTCCCACCAGGCTCGGTCTACCGAATTCGGGTCCTGGAGGTACTGCTGATAGATCTCGTCGACGAGCCACTCGTTGGCACCGAACGACGCGGCAGGGTTCTTCCCCGCTTGGTCGGTGTCGGTCGAGATGCTCGAGTTACTGGGGGACTGTGGCGACACGGCGGCAACCGCCCTCTTCCGCTTCACAAGATGATGGACAGCGGGAATCAAGGCTACGCCCCCTGGAGGGGGAAGGTCAGGCCGGGCCCGTGCAACGTCGTGCACATCACATCTGGAACGGTGTTTCGGGGCTTGAAATGGCGGGAAACAAGCGTGGTTCCGCTTAATGAGGCAAGAGCGGGGGAGGGCCCAGGGCGCCGATGGCGCGGGCCCGTGCCTGATCACACGTGTCCGTCAGCGCGGACGCCCGTGGATCTTGTGGCTCCGCTTCGAACTTTACGTCAACTTGGCACAGATGACAGTCCCGGAAGAGTGACAAGAATCCGGCAACCCCGCTCGGATTCGGCCACTCCGATCCGGCCCCCGTGCAGGTCCACGGCCCAACGGGCGATGGCCAGGCCGAGACCCGTGCCGCCGTCGCTGCCCGGCCCCTGTGGCCGCTTGGCGCTGCCGCGGTTGAACCGCTCGAAGACGCGGTGCCACTCGGACTCCGGAATGCCGGGGCCCTCGTCCAGGACCTCCAGCTCCAGCGACTCCGGCAGCGCACCGCGCCGCGCCTTGACCGTCACCCGGCCGTGCGGCGGGCTGTGCTTGACCGCGTTGTCGATGAGATTGGCGACGACCTGGTGGATGCGCTCCGGGTCGGCGTGCGCGGTCAACTCCGGTGGATGGACGTCGAGGTGCAGATGGACGTCCGTACGGGTGTGACTGCCCGAGCCGGTGGCGATGCCCGCGCGTACGGAGGCGACCATGTTGGCCTCCTTCAGCACGCCGGACAGGTACGGCCACACCTCGAACCGCCGCTGTTTCAGCGGTACGACGCCGTTGTCCAGGCGGGACAGGTCCAGCAGCGTCTCCACCAGCCGCCCGAGGCGCTCGGTCTGCTTCAGGGCCGTGCGCATCGTCTCCGGGTCGGCCTGCGTGACGCCGTCGACGATGTTCTCCAGCACCGCGCGCAGACCCGCGATGGGCGTGCGCAGCTCGTGCGAGACATTCGCCACGAGTTCCTTGCGCTGGCTGTCCTGGGCCTCCAGCTCGTCGGCCATGGCGTTGATCGTCACGGCCAGGTCGCCCAGCTCGTCACGGCGGTTCTCCCGCGTGCGGCGGGTGTAGTCGCCCTGCGAGATGGACCGGGCCACCGCCGTCATCTCGTCCAGCGGTGCGGTGAGTGAATGGGCCACGAACTGCGTAATGAGAAGCGTGGCGATCATCGAGAAGACCGTGATGAAGCGCAGCTCCGTCTTCGTGTGCACCGCGATCACCGACAGACCTGTGGTGATCAGCACCGAGATGACGACGAGCGCGCCCAGCTTGGTCTTGATCGAGAACGGGCTCACCCCGCCCCAGGGGTTCTTCCCGGGGTTTCTCCGTGCGGCCGGCCCGCCGCTCATGGCGTCGGGGTCTCCAGGGCGTAACCCACGCCGTGCACCGTGCGGATCCGCTCGGCGCCGATCTTCCGGCGCAGGGCCTTGATGTGGCTGTCGACCGTGCGCGTACCGGAGGCGTCCGCCCAGTCCCAGACCTCGGCGAGGAGCTGCTCACGGGAGAGCACCGCGCGCGGGGTGTTGGCCAGGCACACCAGCAGGTCGAACTCGGTGGGCGTCAGGTGGACGTCCTCGCTGCGCACCCGGACCCGGCGCTGTGCGTGGTCGATCTCCAGCTCACCGAGGCGCAGGATGCCGGAGCGGGGGGTGGCCGCCGCGATGGCGGCCCGCTCCACCCGGCGCAGCAGGACGTGCACGCGCGCCGCCAGCTCCCGCATGGAGAACGGCTTGGTCATGTAGTCGTCGGCGCCGACACCGAGGCCGACCAGCATGTCGGTCTCGTCGTCGCGCGCGGTGAGCATCATCACCGGCACCGGGCGGGCGGCCTGCACGCGCCGGCAGACCTCCAGACCGTCGAAGCCGGGCAGCATGATGTCGAGGATCAGCAGGTCGGGCTGCCACGCCTCGGCCGTGTCGACCGCGGCCGGGCCGTCGCCCGCTGTTTGCACGAGGAATCCCTCGGCCCGCAGGCGGGTCGCGATGGCGTCCACGATCGTCGCGTCGTCCTCGACCACCAGGACCCGGCGCTGCGCGCCCGGAGTAGCCGTCGCCGAACCGTTGTGGGAGGTCTGTGTCTGCTCCATCGCCCGCCCCTGGGGTGTGCTTTCCGGAATCAGTGGGGTGATTCCTTCTGACTGGCTATGCCTGCGCATGGTTGCGATTGACGCTTGAATGATCGGCGTCAGGGGAGCAGCGTACGGGGAGTCAGTACGCCTTTGCTATCCAGGGCGGATGGCGAGGTGTACGACGTCCGGAACGCCCCGGGCAACCGGGATCTCTTCGGTACGCACCCGTTGGAACCCGGCATTCCGCAAGGTTTCTTCGAATTCCGGTGACGGCTGGGCGGACCAGACGGCCAGCACCCCGCCGGGTCTCAACACCCTTGCGCAGCTTGTCAGTCCGGCTTCCCGGTAGAGATGTTCGTTGCCCTCCGTGACGGTCCAGCCGGGTCCGTTGTCGATGTCGAGGCACAGGGCGTCGTACGTGTCGGATGTCTCATTGACGTGTGCGACGAGATCGGCCTCGACGATGTGCGTGCGGGGGTCCGCCAGGGCCCGGGCCGAGAGCGTGGAGAGCGGGCCGTCGCGGTGCCATTCGACGATCGCGTGCTCGCGTTCCACCACCGTGATCCGCCCCCAGCGCGGGTCAGCGGCGGCGTGCGCGAGGGAGAAGCCGACACCGAGTCCGCCGATCAGGACGTCGGGGTGGTCCCGGCCGGCCAGCGCGTCCAGCGCCGCGTCGACCAGCCGCCGCTCCGAGCGGCCGTCGGAGGTGTCCATCAGGAAACAGCCGTTGGCGATGATCTCCAGCCGGTCACCGTGCCGCCGCAGCACCACCTCACCGTGGGGGCCCTCGCGACGGTCCAGGACGTCGGGAATGTCGTAGGAGGAAGGCATGGGGGCATCCTGACAGGGGTGGAGCGTGTGGCGCCTCGCATTTCGCCGGGCCTCGCGGGGGGCCGGAGGGACGCGGGGCGGGGCTTTCGGGTTGCTGTGAATCGGCTCGCGCGTGGCGAGGGTCACAGACAGCGGAGTGTTCGGAGCGAAGGCTGGGACCTGACGGAAGGAGTGCCGGTGGTGGAACGCACCGCGCCGCCCCGCGACAGGGTCGCGCCGACGCCGACCGGCGCGCCCGACGCCGATGCGCCGCGGCTGCTGGACGGGGTGCCGCGGCAGCGGGGCCCGGGTGAGCGGGCGGTCGCGGGAGCACGGCAGCCCGGTCCGGCGGCAGGGCCCGGGCGACGACCGCGCCCCTGGGGGCTGCTGCCCCGTTTGCGCCCCTGGCGGCTGCTGCCCACCCCCACCGGTACGCCGTTCACCTTCGGATACGCACTCCTCCTCTGCCTCACCTCGCTGATCTCCGCGCACGCGAATCCCGCCCTCGTGCACGCCCTGCTCCAGGGCTCCAGCACGGATGTGACGCACCTGGTGCGCACGCCGGAGCTGGTGCTGGTCGGCAGCGCGCTGTGGGTCGCGGGCGGGGTGACCTCGCCGTTCGCCCTCGCCTTCGTGCTGGTGCTGACCGCGCTGGAACGGCGGATCGGGGGCGTGCGCACGGCCGGCGTCTTCCTGCTCGGGCACGTCCTCGCCACTCTCGCGACAGAGGTCCCGGTGGGCCTCGCGGTCCTGGCCGGGCACCTTCCCGACAGCTCCCTGCACCGCCTCGACTACGGCGTCAGCTTCGGCGTCGCCGCCGGTATCGGCGCCCTGGCCGGACTGCTGCCGCTGTGGCAGCGCCTGCCACTGCTGACCGCGTTCGGCTGGATGCTGCTCCAGGACCTGCTCGCCTACGCCGATCCGATGACGAACTGGGGACACCTCATCGCCCTGGGCATCGGGATCGCGACCTGGCCGCTGGTCCGGCGGTGGTACGAGACCGGCCTCGGGGTGGCCCGGACCTGACGGTGAGGCCTTCGGGGCCGGGGTGGCCGGGGCCTGGCCGTGAGGCGATTCGGGGCCGGGGGGGTCGGGGGCCTCGCCGTGAGGCGTTCAGGTCCGGGGTGGCCGGGGCCTGGCCGTGAGGCGATTCGGGGCCGGGGGGGTCGGGGGCCTGGCCGTGAGGCTTTCAGGTCCGGGGTGGCCGGGGCCTGGTCGTGAGGCGATTCGGGTCCGGGGTGGTCGGGGGCCTCGCCGTGAGGCTTTCAGGTCCGGGGTGGCCGGGGCCTGGTCGTGAGGCGATTCGGGGCCGGGGTGGGCGGGGGCCTGGCCGTGCGGCTTTCAGGTCCGGGGTGGCCGGGGCCTGGTCGTAAGGCGCTTCAGGCCCAGGTGACCGGGGCCCGTCAGGCCCGGGCGGAGGCCGGCGGGTCGTGCCTGGCGCTGGTCAATGTGGCCACCACGCCCCAGCCGAGTGCCTCGTAGAGCCCTCGCCCCGCGGGTGTCCCGGCCAGGACGCCGGTCCGCGCCCCCTGCCGGGCGGCGGTGTTCTGCAGCGTCCTCATGACGAGGCTGCCCAGACCCATGCGGCGGTGCCCGGGGGCGGTCTCGATCTGGTCGACGACGGCGGTCTCGCCCATCGGGGCGATCTGGCCGCGCGCCGCCAGCGACCCGTCCGGCGCGGCCACCATCAGACGGGTCACCCCGCCGCGCGACCATGCGCGCAGCCGGTAGCCGTCGGGGGCGTCCGGGGCGCCGTCCGCCGCCAGCGGGACGGTCATCAGGTAACCGGGCTCGGGGTCGATCCACCAGCTGTCGTCCAGCCAGCCGGAGACCACCTCCGGGTCCCGGAACGCCTTCAGCCACACGCCGTGCCCGGTCACCGAGCCTGCCACCTTGCGGACGGTCGTCTCGTCGAGGTCCTCGCCCGTCGCGCCGAACACGTGCCGCGTGACGTGCCCGTACATGCCCATGTCGATCGTCCAGCCCCAGGGCTCCGTCAGGGGCGGGGCCGCCCCGCGCGACACGACCCAGCCGTTCACCCATGCCTGCACGGTTCCGTCCATGCACTCCCCCTGTAATGACTGACATCGCGATTCATCTATTACTGACCGGGAGCTTACGTGCCCTCCCGTCCCCGGTGTCACAGGTGATCGCTGACAGCGAACAGCGACCGGGGAACATCCGGCCCCGCCCAAGCATTGAGTCGGCATAGCTCAACTTGACTGCCGAAGGGGAGATCATGGCTTCGACGTCCACACCGCTCACCCTGCCCGTGCTGCCGCTCGACGAGGAGGTCGTGCTGCCCGGGATGGTGGTCCCGCTGGACCTGAGCGATTCCGAGGTCCGTGCCGCGGTGGAGGCCGCCCAGGCCGCTGCCCGGTCAACGCCCGGAAAGCCCCGGGTACTCCTGGTGCCACGCATCGACGGGACCTACGCGAACACCGGTGTCCTCGGCACCGTCGAGCAGGTCGGCCGGCTGGCCGACGGCGACCCGGGCGCGCTGATCCGCGGCCGGGGGCGGGTGCGCATCGGCGCGGGGACCACGGGCCCCGGGGCCGCCCTCTGGGTGGAAGGCACCCAGGTCGACGAGACCGTGCCGGAGCCCCTGCCCGGGCATCTCGCCGAACTGGTGAAGGAATACAAGGCCCTCGCCACCGCCTGGCTGCGCAAGCGCGGCGCCTGGCAGGTCGTCGACCGGGTCCAGGCCATCGACGACGTCTCGGCGCTGGCCGACAACTCCGGCTACTCGCCGTTCCTGACCACCGACCAGAAGGTCGCACTGCTGGAGACCGCCGACCCGGTGGCCCGGCTGAAGCTCGCCACCCAGCAGCTGCGCGACCACCTCGCCGAGCAGGACGTGGCCGAGTCGATCGCCAAGGACGTCCAGGAGGGCGTCGACAAGCAGCAGCGCGAGTTCCTGCTGCGCCGTCAGCTGGACGCCGTGCGCAAGGAGCTGCGCGAGCTGGGCGGCGAGCAGGAGGGCGAGGAGTCCGACGACTACCGCACCCGCGTGGAGGCCGCCGACCTGCCCGAGAAGGTCCGCGAGGCCGCGCTCAAGGAGGTCGACAAGCTGGAGCGCTCCTCCGACCAGTCGCCCGAGGGCTCCTGGATCCGCACCTGGCTCGACACGGTCCTGGAGATGCCGTGGAACGAACGCACCGAGGACGCCTACGACATCCAGGGCGCCCAGGCCGTCCTCGACGCCGAGCACTCCGGCCTGGAGGACGTGAAGGAGCGGATCACCGAGTACCTGGCGGTGCGCAAGCGGCGTACCGCCAGGGGGCTGGGCGTGGTCGGCGGGCGGCGCGGCGGTGCCGTGCTCGCGCTCGTCGGGCCTCCCGGCGTCGGCAAGACCAGCCTGGGCGAGTCCGTCGCCCACGCCATGGGCCGCAAGTTCGTCCGCGTCGCTCTCGGTGGCGTCCGCGACGAGGCCGAGGTCCGCGGCCACCGGCGTACGTACGTCGGCGCGCTGCCGGGCCGGATCGTCCGGGCCATCAAGGAGGCCGGCTCGATGAACCCGGTCGTGCTGCTCGACGAGATCGACAAGGTGGGCTCGGACTTCCGGGGCGACCCGGCCGCCGCCCTCCTCGAAGTGCTCGACCCGGCGCAGAACCACACCTTCCGGGACCACTACCTGGAGGTCGAGCTGGACCTGTCCGACGTCGTCTTCCTCGCCACCGCCAACGTCCTGGAGGCGATCCCGGAGGCCCTGGCCGACCGGATGGAGATCGTCCGCCTGGACGGCTACACCGAGGACGAGAAGGTCGTCATCGCCCGTGACCACCTGCTCCCGCGCCAGCTGGAGCGGGCCGGGCTCGGCGAGGACGAGGTGACCATCGACGAGGGCGCGCTGCGCAAGCTCGCCGGTGAGTACACCCGCGAGGCGGGCGTGCGCACCCTGGAGCGGTCCGTCGCACGGCTGCTGCGCAGGGTCGCCGCCCAGCACGAACTGGGCGAGCGGAAGCTGCCCTTCACCGTCCGGGACGAGGACCTGCGCGATCTGATCGGCCGGCCGCACCACGTGCCCGAGTCCGCCCAGGACCCGGCCGAGCGGCGGACGTCCGTCCCCGGCGTGGCGACCGGCCTCGCGGTGACGGGAGCGGGCGGTGACGTCCTGTACGTCGAGGCGTCCCTGGCCGACCCGGAGACGGGCGCGGCCGGACTGACCCTGACCGGTCAGCTGGGCGACGTGATGAAGGAGTCCGCGCAGATCGCGCTGAGCTTCCTGCGCTCCCACGGAGCCGAGCTGGAACTGCCGGTGGGCGACCTGAAGGACCGGGGCGTGCACATCCACTTCCCGGCGGGGGCGGTGCCCAAGGACGGCCCGAGCGCCGGCGTCACGATGACGACGGCCCTCGCGTCCCTGCTGTCCGGCCGGCTGGTCCGTACGGACGTGGCGATGACCGGCGAGGTCTCGCTGACCGGGCGGGTCCTGCCGATCGGCGGTGTGAAGCAGAAGCTGCTCGCCGCGCACCGGGCGGGTGTCACCACGGTGATCATCCCCAAGCGCAACGAGCCCGACCTGGACGACGTCCCGGCGGAGGTGCTGGACAAGCTCGACGTCCACGCCGTCACCGACGTCCGCCAGGTCCTGGAGCTGGCGCTCGCGCCCGCCACCGCGGGTGCCACGCCGGAGGTTCCGGTCGCGGCGTGACGGACGTGACCGGATAGAGGGAGGCCCGGGTTCCCCCTGCGGGAGGCCCGGGCCTTCACCGTGTGGTGGCCCTGTGGACACGGACGCCCTGACCTGCGGAATACTTGCCGAACTGCGGTGAGCACGGCAGGTGGCGGAAAATCCAGGTACCGGAACTCTCACGGCCGGGCGACGACCGAGGCAGGGGCTGACGTGCACGAGGGCGGCAACGACGACGGACACCGCGACGCCGGTGTGGCCGGAACCGGTGTGGATCAGCCCGCCTTCCTGGCGCTGGAGCGCGAACTGACCGTGCTGCTGCGGCGCGCCCGGGCCAGCCAGGGCGAGATGGCCCGCGAGGTCCACCCCGACCTGGAGTCGTCCGCGTACGGCCTGCTCGTGCGGCTGGACGAGTACGGGAAGCAGCGGGCCACGGAGCTGGCCGCCTACATCGGGGTCGGCAAGGCGACGATGTCCCGCCAGCTGCGCGCCCTGGAGGAACTCGGGCTGGTCGCGCGCGAGCCCGACCCCGCCGACGGACGCGCCTGGCTCGTCGCCCTCACCCAGGAGGGCCACGACCGCGTCCGCCGGGTCCGGGAGGCCCGCCGCGCGCGCTACGCCGGTCGCCTGGCCGACTGGGACTCCCGCGAGGTCACGGAACTGGCCCGGCTGCTGAACCAGCTCAACCGCGGCATGGAGAAGTAGGCCCCGGCTCAGAAGCACGCCCCGGACGAGACGCACGCCCCGGATGAGAAGCACGCCCCGGTCGAGAAACAGGCCTCGGTCCAGAGGCACGCCCCGGACGAGAAGCACGCCGCGGCCCAGGAGCACGCCCCGGATGAGAACCACGCCCCGGTCGCGGCCGCCCGGAAAGCGGGCAGCCGCCTAGAACTCGACGAACACCGCCGTCGCGTCGTCGTGCCTCTTGCTCCTGCCCAGGAACGTCGTGGCGGCGTCCGACCGCTCCAGTGTCCGGACGCGGTCGACCAGGGCCTGGGGCCCCTCCGTGCGGATCAGGTGGAAGCAGTCCGTCCAGTCACCCTCCTCGAACCGTTCGACCCAGCGGGTCGCGCCGTCCGTCAGCGCGGCCAGGGCGCGGACCTCGTGACGGGGCACGGTTCCGGTCACCGACCGGGCCGCCACCGAGGGGTCGGCGGCAGCCGTGAAGAAGCCGCCCTCCATGTTGCGGAACGTGGAGTCCACCAGCGCGTCCGTGGCGAGCGCCGAGCGGGGGAGCAGGGCCAGCCGGTCGTCGAGGAGGGGCGTCACCACGCCGTCCGGCGACTCAAGGAGCAGAGCCGAGTCGGACAGGACCAGATACTCCACCGTGTCCGGATTCCATCGGGCGACGACCACCGTGGCCTGAGGGGTTCGAGGGTGAGAAAGGTCACAGGTTGCGGCGTGCGCCTCGGAGGTACGCGCGATGGCGCGGGACAAGGCGTCGACCAGGGGGACATCCGGGAGTGAAACGGTCAGTTCGGTCAGTGCTCCACCGAGGCGTGCGGTGAACCAGGGAACGGAATGCAGACAGCCCGTCCCGGTTCTCGGCGGCGTGACCCCGTCCAGGACGACGACCGAACCGCCCTGCCCCGAGGCCGGTAGCCCGACAGCGGCGAAGTCCTCGTTGGGGCGGTCGGCGTCTCCCGGTTCCGAGGCGAGTTCAGTACGCATCCAGCCAGTCTGCACGAGCCCTTCACAACGTCCGCAAGGGACTGGCAACGGTTGCCGGATCGGCGCAGCCGCGCAGGTCAGACGCCGGGTTTGGGATGGAATGATTTGTTCCGGGAAGGCGTGGTGGCGAATACTGCCACCGGCCGTCGCCGTCGTCCAACCGGCGTGCCGCACAAGGTCGCTGCAAGGGTCTGCGGAACTTGCCCCTCAACTCCCGTCCGGGGTTCACTCCTTCGGGTGGCGGGTCAGGTGATGCGCGTGCGCTGCCCACCGGCGCTGGGAGGGTCGGGAAGTGTACCGGGAGTACGCACCAGTTGACGGAGCGTCATCCGGGCCCAAGGGTTCACGAGTCAGGAATGCGAGCACCGGTGCAGAAGACGCGGCCTCGTCGCACAGGCAAGCAGAAGGCCCCCGTTCAGGGCGCTGAGCCGACGCCCCCCACCGGCACGGGCCGCCCCACGCACGTACGCAACCGGCTGATCGTGGCCGTGGCCGTGGTCGCCGCGGCCATCGCCGGTGCCGGCACCCCGTCCGTCCTGGCCGCCTCCGGGCAGCTCCACGACTCCCAGGAACTGGTGACCCTCGCGGAGCAGACGCAGGACGCGCTCGCCCTCGCACACTCCCTCGCCGACGAACGGGACGACGTCACCTCCTACATCGCGGCCGGGCGCCCCAAGACCAAGGCGCCCTCCGAGCAGCGCAGCGCCCGGGTGGACCGGCAGGTCGAGGAGCTGCGCTCCGACACCGACACGCCCGCCTCGCTCCGCTCGGACCTCGACGGCATAGCGGCCGTGCGCAGGGCGGCGCTCACCGGCAAGAGCAGCGCCCTCGAAGCGCACCAGGCGTACTCCCGCGCCATCACCGAACTCCACAACCTGGCCGAGCAGCTGGCGCAGCAGACCCCGCCGCGCGCCGGTGCCGGCGGTTACGCGCTGGCCGAGCTGGACTCCGCCGTCCAGCAGGCCGCCGCGGCCCGCGGGCTGCTGCTCGCCGCGCTCAGCGTGCCGCGCAGCACGAGCGCGGTCATCGACCCCGTCACCGGCCTGCCGACCGAGACCTCCACCTCCTCGGACGCCGACACCCGGCAGCGTGACGCCCTCAGCGCCGCCGCACAGCAGGCCCGGCTGCGCTCCGACGCGGCCCTGGCCGACTTCCGCGGCAGCGCGCCCAAGCCGGCCCGCGCCTCCTTCGACTCCACGGTCACCGGCACCGAGGTCAACTCCGCCGACAAGTACCTCGCCACCCTGACCGACCAGCCGACGTTCTCCCGCACCGACCTCGCCACCAGCACCAAGAAGCTGGACGCGGCCCTGTCCGCCCGCGTCGACCTGATGCGCGGCGTGGAGTCGGCCCTCTACGACCGGCGCACCAAGGACCTCGAGGCGCTGCGCGACGACGACGTCACCGCGCTGGAGATCCGCATCGCCGTCCTCGGCGCCCTCATGCTGCTCGCCGTCGGCGTCGCCACGGGCATGGCCCGCAGCCTCACCCGCCCGCTCGCGGTCCTGCGGCTGGGGTCCAAGCGCCTCGCCGAGGCCGACGACCCGGCGGCCGAGGAGCCGGTGAAGTTCACCGGCCGCAACGACGAGTTCGCCCAGGCCGTCCGCTCCGTCAACGCCCTGCACGCCCACGCGGCCGCCCTCACCGAGCGGATCGCCACGCTGGAGTCCGACCGCAAGCACCTGGTCGGGCAGCGCCAGAAGATGGCCGACGCGCGCGAGGAACTGCGCGGCGAACTCGCCGAGTCCGCCGCCCACCTGGAGCGGTTGCGCACCGCCATCGGCGGGACGTTCGTCAACCTCGCCCTGCGCACCCTCGGCCTGGTCGAGCGGCAACTGGCCGTCATCGAGAACCTGGAGGAGCGCGAGCAGGACCCGGACCGGCTCGCCACGCTGTTCAAGCTCGACCACTTCGCCACGGTCATGCGCCGGCACAGCGAGAACCTGCTGGTCCTGGCCGGCACCGAGCACGTCCAGCACACCGCCGGGCCCGTGCCGCTGGTGGACGTCGTCCGTGCCGCGGTCAGCGAGATCGAGCGCTACGAGCGGGTCCGGATCGCCGCGCTGCCGCCGCACGCGCACATCGCCGGGTTCGCCGCGGACGACCTGTCCCATCTGCTGGCCGAACTCATGGAGAACGCCACCTCGTTCTCCCCGCCCGACCTGCCCGTCGAGATCTCCGGCTGGCTGCTGGAGAACGGCGAGGTCATGCTGTCCGTCCAGGACGAGGGCATCGGCATGACCGAGGAGCGGCTGGAGCGCCTCAACTCCCGCCTGGCCGACTTCGACCCCGAGGCGCCCTACGACCAGGAGGGCGAGGACGGTCTCGGCCTCGGCCTGTACGTCGTGGCCCGGCTCGCCCACCGCCACGGCGTGCGCGTCCAGTTGCGCGAGCAGAAGCAGGGCGGTGTCGCGGCGGTCGTCGTCCTGCCGCGCACGCTCCTCGCCGCCTCCCCGCCCGTGGCCGTACCGACCTCAGGCCCCCTCACCGGAACGGCCCACTCCTACTCCTTCCCGGGCGCCGACGCCGAGGCCAACTCCAACGTCCTGCACGGACGCGCCTCCGGCGACGACCCGCTGGTGGCCCTGGCGGAGAAGGCGGTCCAGCGGGGCGAAGCCGCCGAGATCACCACCGCCGCCCAGCACCCGGAACCGGCAGGGGAGCCGGAACCGGCCGAGGCGTCCGACGCGCCCAAGGCGCCGGAGACGCCGGTGGCGGCGGCCCCGCCGGCATCCGTCGAGCCGCCGGCATCCGTCGAGCCGCCGGTATCCGCCGAGCCGACGGCGCCCGGTGAGCCGACGGCGCACGCCGAGTCGGAGGCAGACGCCGACCCGGACGAGACCGCCGCGCCCGTGGAATCCCCCGCGGAGACCACGATGGAGCTGCTGATCCCGGCGCAGACGGGGGAGTCGGACCCGACGGGGCGCGGACCCGCGGTCGACAGTGCCGAGACCGGCCCGCACGAGCGGCACGCTCCCGAGGTCGCTTCCCGTACGGGCGAGACCGGCCCGCACGAGCGGCCCGCGCCCGACGTCGCTCCACGCGCGGGCGAGACCGGCCCGTACGGTCAGCCCGCTCCCGAAGGCGGGGCCCACACGGGTGGCGTGGACCGGGACGAGAGCCCGGAGCACGAGCGCGCGCCCGATGAGGAGGAGGACCGCGTCACCGACAAGGGCCTCCCCAAGCGCACTCCGAAGATCACCGCACAGACCACCGCCCCGCGACAGCGCAGCGGCTCCGTCGACGCCGAAGCCCTGCGTCGCCGCCTCGGCGGCTTCCGCCAGGGCGCACAGGCGGGGTACCGCGACGTGGAGGCGGAGATCGCCGAGGGGACGGCCTCGCACCAGCGGCCGGCCACCGGCACAGCACGACCAGCTGGATCCGAAGAATCCACGGGGGGCACAGTCGAGGAGGCAAGCAGTTGACCGCTCCCAGTACCTTCGGACTGATCGGACTGAGCAGTGAGGCCCGCAACCTGCACTGGCTGCTGACCAACCTCGTCGAGGAGGTACCCGGCATCCTCTCGGTCGCGGTCGTCTCGTCCGACGGACTGCTTCTGCTCTCCTCCGACGACCACCGCAACAAGGAGGCGCGGGACGCCCTGCAGGCCCGCGGAACCAAGCGCACCGGCCCGCGCGGCTCCGCTGCCGACCTGGCCACCATCGTCTCCGGCATCGGCAGCCTCACCATCGGCGCCGCCCGGCTGATGGACTTCGGCGGCGTCCGGCACACGATGATCGCGATGGACGAGGGCAGCCTGTTCGTGATGTCCATCAGCGACGGCTCGCTGCTCGGCGTCCACGGCTCCGCGGACTGCGACATGAGCGTGGTGGCGTACCACATGGCCCTGTTCGTCGGCCGCGCCGGTCACGTCCTGACCCCGGAACTCCGCAGCGAGCTCCGGAAGTCCCTGGAGGATTCCCAGACGACGGGGAGTGCCCGATGAGCAGTACGCCGAAGCAGCACCTCCCGGTCCGCGGCGGTGACCGCAAACCCGCCCGGGTCCGCCCCTACTCGCTCACCGGCGGCCGCACCCGGTTCGGCCACGTCCTCCTCGTGGAGACGTTCGTGGCGAGCACGGCCGCGCTGGACGCCCCGGAGGAGCGCAGGGAACTGACGAACGGCCACCTCTCCACCCGGGTCATGCCGGAACTGAGGGCCATCGTCGAACTGTGCCGCCGGATGCGTACGGTGGCCGAGATCGCCGCGCTGCTGAAGATGCCGCTCGGCGTGGTCCGCGTGCTCCTGAGCGACCTCGCGGACCAGGGAAAGATCCGTGTGTACGGAACGGGCACCGGCCATGGCACGGGCCGCCCGGACCGGGCTCTGCTGGAAAGGGTGCTGAGTGGACTCCGTCGTCTCTGACGCCGCTCACGGCGTCTCCAATTCCTCCCCGCTCGTCCAGCCGGACGACAGCATGCACGCGTGGGAGACGGACCGCACTCGTGCCCCCATAGCCACGAAGATCGTGGTGGCGGGTGGCTTCGGCGTGGGCAAGACCACGCTGGTCACCGCCGTCTCGGAGATCACGCCCCTGCAGACCGAGGCGCTGATGACCGAGGCGAGCGAGGCGACCGACGACCTCACCGCCACGCCGGGCAAGTCCACCACCACGGTCGCCATGGACTTCGGGCGCATCACGCTCGACGACGACCTGGTGCTCTACCTGTTCGGCACGCCGGGCCAGCAGCGGTTCTGGTTCATGTGGGACGACATCGTGCGCGGCGCGATCGGCGCGGTCGTGCTGGCGGACACCCGCCGCCTGAAGGACTGCTTCCCGGTCCTGGACTACTTCGAGAGCTCCGGACTGCCGTACGTGGTCGCGGTCAACCACTTCGACGGCAGTGAGCTGTTCGAGCCGGAGGATGTGCGGGAGGCCCTGACCATCCCGCGACACATACCTGTCATGATCATGGACGCGCGTCGCCGGATCTCCGTGATCGAGACCCTCCTGGCCCTGGTGGGCCACGCGCTCGACGAAACCCCCGAGTAGAGGACAGCCCCGCATGCGGAAGATACTCGTCGTCGGAGCCGGTCAGTCCGGGCTCCAGATCGCTCTCGGCCTCCAGTCACAGGGGTACGAGGTCACCCTGATGTCCAACCGGACGGCGGACGAGATCCGCACCGGCCGGGTCATGTCCACGCAGTGCATGTTCCACACGGCCCTGCAGCACGAGCGCGATCTCCAGCTGAACTTCTGGGAGTCCCAGGCCCCGAAGATCGAAGGACTCGGCGTCTCGGTCGCCGCCCCCGGCTCCTGGGCCGAAGGCCCTGCCGCCCGTGCCATCGACTGGCTGGGCAGGCTCGACGGATACGCCCAGTCCGTCGACCAGCGCGTGAAGATGGCCGGCTGGATGGAGACGTTCGCCCAGCGCGGCGGCCAGCTCGTCATCCACGGCGCGGCCGTCGGCGACCTCGACTACTTCTCCCGCACCTACGACCTGGTGCTTGTCGCGGCAGGCAAGGGTGAGCTGGTCCAGATGTTCGGCCGCGACGCCGAGCGCTCCCCCTACAGCGAGCCGCAGCGCGCGCTGGCCGTGTCGTACGTCCACGGCCTGGGCCCTCGCCCCGAGCACCCGGGCACCGAGGCGGTCCGCTGCAACCTCGTGCCGGGCGTCGGCGAACTGTTCGTCATGCCGACCCTGACCACCTCCGGCCGCGCCGACATCCTGTTCTGGGAGGGCATACCCGGCGGTCCGCTCGACGCCTTCAACGGCGTGAAGGACCCCGCGGAGCACCTCTCCCTGACCCTGGAACTCATGGAGCGGTACGTCCCCTGGGAGTACGCGCGGGCCACCAAGGTCGAACTGACCGACGCCGGCGGCACCCTGGCCGGCCGCTACGCCCCCACCGTCCGCAACCCGATCGGCCGCCTCCCCGGCGGCGGGCTCGTGCTCGGAGTGGCGGACGTCGTCGTGGCCAACGACCCCATCACCGGACAGGGCTCCAACTCGGCGTCCAAGTGCGCGGCCGCCTACCTCGCCTCGATCGTCGAGCACGGCGACAAGCCGTTCGACGAGGAGTGGATGCGGGCGACCTTCGACCGCTACTGGAACACGGCCCAGCACGTCACCAAGTGGACCAACGCGATGCTCGCGCCGCCGCCGGAGCACATCCTGAACCTCATCGGCGCCGCCGGTGAGCTCCAGCCGGTCGCCGACCGCTTCGCAGGCGGCTTCGACAACCCGGCCGACTTCGAGAACTTCTTCTACGACCCGGACAAGACGCAGGCCTACCTGGCCGAGGTGTCCGGCGCGGGCGCCGCGTAACCGTCGTAGCCCTCGTCGGACCCGTCCGTCGCACCCTCGGGGAGCTCCGGCGGCTCGTAACGCCGCAGGGGCTCCCCGGCCGGGTCCGGCCGTACGGCACCCAGGACCGGGTTGGCCGCGATCGGTGACGCCTTCACCTTCGCGCCCGGACGGGGCGCATGGACGACCATGCCGTCGCCGAGGTAGAGCGCCACGTGCGTGGCCTTCGTGAAGTACACGACCAGGTCGCCGGGGCGCAGTCGGTCCAGCGGGATCCGCTCCAGCTGCTTCCACTGCTCCTGGCTGGTCCGGGGGACGGGCGTCCCGGCCTCGGCCCACGCCTGCGAGGTCAGCCCCGAGCAGTCGTACGTGCGCGGGCCCTCCGCGCCCCACTCGTACGGCTTGCCGAGCTGTCGCACGGCGTAGCGCACGGCCCGGCGGCCCTCGGCGGACGGGGCGCGGCCGGTGTTGCCGCTCCAGCGGCTGCCTCTGTTCTTGCCGTTCTCGCTGCCGTCGCCGTTCTCACTGCTGTTGCCGTTCTCGCCGTTCTCGCCGTTTTCGCTGCTGTCGCCGCTGCCACCGTCGTCCATGTCGCCCGGGCTGTCTTCGCTGCCCAGCGCGCCCGACGCGATGAACTCCGACTGTGCCTTCTCGATGCCCTTCCGCTCCAACTCGGCCAGCGTGGTGAGCTGTTCACGGCTGAGGGAGGCGAGCAGTTTCTCGACGTCGTGGAGGCGGGTGCGGACCTCGTCCCGTTCTTTCCTGCGCCGCTCGGTGAGGGCGAGCTGCCGGTCGAGGGCGCCGCGGGCCTTGCGAGCCAGTTCGTGGGCCTTGTGCTCGTTGCCGGTCAGCCGGGTGATGGTGCCGGCCCGTTCCTGCGCGAGCCGGCCGATCACATGGCCCTGGTCGATCGCGTGCTGCGGATCGCGGGCCAGGAGCAGGTGGACGTAGGGGGAGAGGTCGGTGCTGCTCTGGTACTGCTGCCGGGCCAGTCGGCCGGCCTCGCCCCGGCTGTCGTGCAAGGAGAGCCGGGCGCGAGCGAGGGCGCGGTCCAGACGGTCGGTCTCGGCGCGCTGCTTCGTCAGCTTCTCCTCGGTGGCGTTGTAGGCCTCGGTGGCCTCCTCGGCCTTCCGGTACAGCCCCTGAAGATCCGTCAGGAGGTCCGCGACCTTGCGCTGTTCCTTGTCCGGCTCGGGTACGGCCGCGGCCTGGACGGGCGCCAGGACGGGTACCAGGGCGGTTCCGGCCGCCGTCGCCGCGATGCAGACCAGACGCAGCAGCTTTCCTGACATGCCATCACCTCCGCTACGGGGGCGGCGTGGTGCCGCCGGACACCGTGAGGATCAGGCGGTTGCGTGCGCCGCGCGCGGTGGGTGTGCGCGGTTCGGCTCAACGGGGTCACCCGTCGGCGTCGTCCGGCTTGCCGGGCGGCGTGGCGGCTGGCTTCGACCAGGGCCAGTTGAGCCGGCGGGGCGGGACGCCCTCGGGGGCGTACGCGTACTTCCAGCGGTGGGACAGGCCGATCTTGCCCGGTCCTCGCGGCACGCGGCGGTAGACGAGCACGGCGTCCGGTCCGCCGTCGGGGTCCGGGACGGGGATGCGGTACGTCTTGGGCGGGTGGCCGGTGATGCCCAGGAGGACGGGCAGGAGCCTGCCGTCCATGGGGCCGCCCTCGAAGGGGGTGTCTTCGCTTCTCACGGGATCAGTGTCAGGGATTCTCCGCGAGCGCCCGGACCAGGGCGTCGGTCTGCGGGTCGCGGCGGGCGGTCACCGACAGCATCGCCACGAACTGCTCGACGAGCCAGTCGCGGAGCTCCCCGGCGGGGGGCTGCTTGTCCTCGTCGAGCCAGATGAGCGACGACGCCTCCACGGCCGTGATCCACATGCGGATGGTCATGCGCAGGCCGGGACCGGGGCCGGTGACGCCCAGGTGGCTGACGATGTGCTCGGCGGCGACACGGCGTACACCGTCGACGATGGCGGTGGTGCGGGACGTCTCCACGACGCTGCCGCCCTGGAGGAGGGCGCTGAAGCCGGTGTCGTGCTGGTCGACGAAGGCGAGGTAGCGGTCGAGGGCACGGGACAGACGGGGCAGGAGCGGGCCCTCGCGGGGTTCGTCGAAGCAGTGCTGGAGCTCGTCGGCGGCGGAGCGCAGGGCGGCCTCGTAGAGCTGCTGCTTGCCGCCCGGGAAGTACCGGTACACCAGCGGTCGCGAGACCCCGGCCGCCTCCGCCACGTCGTCGAGGGACACCTCCTCCGGGGCGCGGTGGGCGAAGAGGTCCAGCGCCGAGGCGAGGAGCTGACTACGGCGTTCCTCGACGCTGAGTCGCCGGTAGGCGGGGGTGGGGGCGGCTGGTGTCATGCCTCGCAGGGTAATCGGGGTGCCGGGGTGTGCGCCCCTACGCCAGCAGCCCCGACGACTTCCACAGGCGTCGGCCGACCCCGCGCAGTACGCCGATGTCGTCCAGGAAGTCGGTCAGGCGCCTGGAGCCGTTCTGCATGACCTCCCGGCGGTGGCCGCTCGCGCGGACCTGGGCGAGGGCCTCCCGCTTGTCCAGGCCCACGTTCGTGTAGACGTCCGGGTTCACGAAGGCCACCGAGAAGACGCGGGCGAACTCGCCGGAGGTGACGCGGGTGAACTCCCGCGACCACTTGGGGGCCGTCACCATCTGGCGGCGGAGTTCCTCGCGGGCGTAGCGGACGTGCCGGGCCTCCTCCACGACGTGGATGCGGGTGACGCCGCGGACCAGGGTCTGTACCCGCTCGTCGGGGAACGTCAGCCGCTGCATCCAGTCCAGGACCTCCTCGCCCAGCAGGGTCGCCGTGAAGGAACCCGGCGTGGTCGAGATGGTCTTGAACAGCCGGCCCAGCTGCTGGTGGGCGCGGCTGACCGGGTACCAGGGCGTGTCGCCGTGGGAGATCAGCCGGGCGAACATCTTGGAGTGGCGGCACTCGTCCTCGATCTCCGTGAGTGCGTAGCGCACGTGCGCGCTCGTCGCCGCTTTGTCGTAGATGTGCCGGACCAGCAGCTGCATCAGGATGATCTCGAACCAGATGCCGAGGGAGGCCAGGGCCGCCGCCTCGTGCTGGGAGAGCAGGAGCCGCTGCTCCTCGCCCATCCGCTTCCACAGCGGGGTGTCGTAGAGCGAGACCAGCTCCGGTGGCCAGAACCACTTGCCCTCCTCGAAGGGCGCGTCCCAGTCCAGTTCCTTGTCGGGGTCGAAGGAGTGCTTGGCGGAGGAGTCGAGCAGCCGCTGGGCCACCTGCTCCCGGTCCTTCAGCAGGCCGAGGGCATCGCGCAGGCCGTCGAGCGCGTCGGCTTCCGTCAGGGTCGTCATGGCTGCCCACCTCGTTGTGCACACGTCACTGATGCCCTTATGAGACTGCTTGTCAGCAAGCTCGTCAATCCCCTGCGTGCCACTTGTTGACCCGGTGTCTACCTAGAGCGCGCAGCCGAGCCCCTCCGGCACCTCGCCGATCAGCGGCTCCGCCCCCTGCGGCGGGAACTGCGTACGCAGGGTGAAGGCGTACGGCGTCGGGCCGTGCGTGCGCAGGTGCAGCACACGAGACTCCGCCTCGGCGACCGTGGGGCGGTGACCCGGCGGGACCCACCAGAGGGCGACCATGGCCTCCTGCACCCGTTCGAACCACTCGCGGCGGCGTGCGAGCATCTCCCGGTGCCGGCCTTGGTACATGTACGCCGTCAGGGCGTCGGTGTCGCGCCACACCGACATGTTGATGATCAGCCAGGAGTCACCGAAGACGGGCACGTCCGTGGCGTCGTCGCCGCCCTCGCCCTGCAGGCGCCAGACGAATCCGTCGGCGTCGTCCGCGTCCGCGTTCACCGGGTCGAGGCTGTCGACGAAGTCCTTCAGCTGCGGGGAGTCCAGAGGGGCCTTGAGGCGGCCGAGGTTGACCTGGGCGAGTTCGTACGCGGTGGGTTCGGTCATGGACCGAACGGTAGGTCGGGGTCTCCCGGCCCCGGTAGCCCCGTCTCATCAACCGGGCAGTGCTCAGGGCGACTTGAGCACCGCCTCCATCACCGCCCGCGCGATCGGGGCCGCGTCGCCGCCCCCGCTGATGTCCCCGCGCTTCGCCTCCGCGTCCTCCATGACGACCGCGACCGCCACCCTCGGCAGCAGGTCGCCCTCTCCCTGTGCCCAGGAGATGAACCAGGCGTACGGGATACCGGAGTTGCCGAGGCCGTGCTGGGCGGTGCCGGTCTTGCCGCCGACCTGGGCGCCGCGGATGGCGGCTTTGCGTCCGCCGCCGTACTCGACCACATCCCGCATCATCGCCCGCAACAGGCCGGCGGTGGACGGGTACATCGCCTGGCGGATCGGCCGCGAACCGGCCGCCGCGAGGGTGCTGCCGCCCGGCCGGGTCGTGCGCTCCACCAGGTAGGGGTCCCGTACCTGGCCGCCGTTCGCCACGGCCGCCGCGACCATCGCCATCTGCAGCGGTGTGGCGCGGGTGTTGTACTGGCCGATCGACGACAGGGCGAGTTGAGCCTCGTCGAGGGTGGTGTCGAACGTGGACCGGGCCACCGGGAAGGGGACCCTCAGCTCCCCGTTGTTGAAGCCGAAGGCCTGCGCCGAGGCCGTCATGTCCGCCGCGCCCACCTCCACGCCGAGCTTGGCGAACACCGTGTTGCAGGAGAAGGTGAAGGCCTCCCGGACAGAGGCGTCCGCGCAGCCCTTCGACGCGTTCGTCAGGCGCGTGCGCGTTCCGGGCAGCCGGTAGGGGGCGGGGGAGTCGGTCGGGGCGTCGAGGTCCGTGACCACACCCGAGTCCAGCGCGGCGGCTGCGGTGACGACCTTGAACGTCGAGCCCGGCGGATAGGTCTGCCGCACCGCCCGGTTGAGCATCGGCTTGTCCTTGTCCGCGGTGAGCCGCCGCCAGGCCCGGGCCGCCGCCGAGCCGTTGCCGGAGAGCGGCTGGGGGTCGTAGGACGGGGCGGACACCAGGGCCAGGATCCGGCCGGTCGACGGCTCCAGCGCCGCCACCGCGCCCTTGTGGCCCGAGAGCCCCCGGTACGCGGCCTCCTGGGCGGCCGGGTTAAGCGTCGTGACCACGTCCCCGCCCGCGTTGCGCGCCCGCGTGAAGTCGTTCCACAGCGGGAACGGCGCGAGCATCGGATCCGCGCCGGACAGCACGCCGTCCTCGCTGCTCTCCAGCAGCGTCGTCCCGTACAGCTGGGAGGCGAAGCCGGTGACCGGGGCGTACATCGGGCCGTCCGTGTAGATCCGTTCGTAACGAAGGTGCTCGCGGGTGTCCCGGGAACCGGTGACAGGGCGCCCACCGACCCAGATGTCCCCGCGCGGCTGCTCGTAGCGGGCGATGTCGGGGCGCCGGTTGGCCGGATTGCGGTCGTACGACGGTGCCTGGACGACCTGGACGCGGGCGGCGTTCACCAGCAGGGCCACCAGCAGCAGCGCGCAGAAGTACTGGGCGTGCCGGATGTGCCGGGTCATGGGACGTCCTGTTCGTCGCGACTGCGCCGGGCCGAGTCGCTCACCCGGACCAGCAGCGCCACGATCGCCCAGTTGGTGACCACCGACGAGCCGCCCTGCGCCAGGAACGGCATCGCCATGCCGGTCAGCGGGATCAGCCCGGTCACCCCGCCCGCGATCACGAACACCTGGAGTGCCACCAGCGAGGCGAGGCCGACCGCGAGCAGCCGTCCGAAAGGCTCACGCTGCGCGATCCCCGCACGAAAGCCGCGCTCCACCAGCAGGCCGTAGAGGAGGAAGACGGCGCCGATGCCGGCCAGGCCGAGTTCCTCGCCCGCGGTGGCCAGGATGAAGTCCGACTTCACGGCGAAGCCGATGAGGAAGGAGTGCCCGAGTCCGAGGCCCGTGCCGAGCATGCCGCCCTCCGCGAAGGCGAACAGCGACTGGGCGAGCTGGTTGGCGCCCTCGCCGGCCTCGATCGAGGCGAAGGGGTGCAGCCAGGTCTCGATCCTGCTGTGTACGTGCGGTTCCAGCCGGCCCACGGCGACCGCCCCCAGCGCCGCCAGCAGCAGGCCGACCGCGATCCAGCCGGTGCGGCCGGTGGCCACGTAGAGCAGCACCACGAACAGGCCGAAGAACAGCAGCGAGGTGCCGAGGTCGCGTTCCAGGATCAGCACCCCCACGCTCACCAGCCAGACGGCGACGATGGGGCCGAGCACGCGGCCCGTGGGGAGCTGGAGCTTCCAGACGCGGCGGCCGGTGTAGGCCAGCGCGTTGCGGTTCGCCGCCAGGTACGCGGCGAAGAACACCGCCAGCAGTACCTTCGCGAACTCGCCCGGCTGGATGGAGAACCCGGCGATCCGGATCCAGATGCGGGCCCCGTTCACCGCCGGGAACAGGATCGGCAGCGTGAGCAGGACCAGGGCCGCGACCACGCAGACGTACGTGTAGCGCTGGAGCACCCGGTGGTCGCGCAGCAGCAGACCGACCAGGATGAACAGCGCCACGCCCAGCGTCGACCACACCAGCTGGGCCGGTGCCGCCCGGTCGCCCGGGGTCTCCAGGTCGAGCCGGTAGATCAGCACCAGGCCCAGCCCGTTCAGCAGCACCCCGATCGGGAGGAGCAGGGGGTCGGCGTACGGGGCCCGCAGACGTACCGTCAGATGGGCCATCAGCGCCAGTACGCCGAGGCCGGCGCCGTAGCCGGCGGCACCGGGCGGCAGCGTTCCGTACCGGGCGAGGCCGACGGCGCAGTAGCCGTACACCGACAGCAGGACGGCCAGCACGATGAGGGCGAGCTCGATGCCCCGGCGCCGGGGGAGGCGGCGGACGGCGGGTGCGGGCGGGTCCGCCGTCACCACGGTGATTCCGGCCTTACTCATGTCCGGAATCTACCCAAGTAGTGCATCTCGTGTGCCTTCGGGTGACCGGGTGTCAGCACCAGCGTGGCGCGGGACCGATGTTGTCGATGTACCGGGCCGCGCCCCAGGCCCAGGTGCCGTCCGTCAGCAGGTACCAGAGCGGGTTGCCCTGCACGGTCTGGCCGCCCGCCTTGCAGAAGATCCTGACGATGTCGCCCCGATGGGCGAACCGGATGATCTGCGAACCGCGGTTCGGGGCGCTGCGCAGCGCCAGCGTGCCCGCCGTGACGACGCCCTCGTACAGGCGCTGGTCATGGCGGCCCTGGTGGTCACCGTTGCCGCCACCCGGGTCGTGCTGGTGGTTGCCGTTGCCGCCACTCGGGTCGTGCTGGTGGTTGCCGTTGCCGCCGCTCGGGTCGTTGCCGTTCCCGCCGTTCGGGTCGTGCTGGTGGTTGCCGTTGCCGCCACCCGGGTCGTGCTGGTGGTTGCCGTTGCCGCCGTTCGGGTCCCAGTCGCCGTCCGCGACGGCGGGTGTGACGGCGGCCGCTGCGGCGAGGAGCCCGGCGACGATGGCTATGGAGAGGCGGATGCGCAGGGACATGGGGGATACCTCCATGTGGGGGCGAAGGTGCCGAAGCTGACTAATCGACACATTAAGAGCGCCCCCGAGGTGCCGCCCCTCACGCTGGGCCATAGGAGGGCGCGGACCGGGTGCTCACTCCGCCGCGAGTCTCAGGGTGGCCACCGCCCCGCCCTCCGGCGCGTTCGCGAACTCCAGCCGCGCCCCCAGCACCTCGGCCTGCCCACGCGCGATGGTCAGCCCCAGACCGTGCCCCCGCGTACCGCCCTCCGTGCGGAACCGCTGCGGACCGTGCACGACCAGGTAGTCGGGAAACCCGTCCCCGTGGTCGCGAACGGTCACCACCGGCCCGTCCACGGTCAGCACCACCGGCCCCCGCCCGTGCTTGTGCGCGTTCGCCACGAGATTGCCCAGCACCCGCTCCAGCCGCCGCCGGTCCGTCTCCACGGACACGTCCCGTACGACCCTGACCTCCGTGCCGTTCCCCGCCGCCCGCACCGCCCGCTCGGCCAGCGGCCCCAACAGTTCGGTGTCCAGCTCCACCCGCTCCCGGCCGGTGTCCAGCCGGGAGATCTCCAGCAGGTCCTCGGTGAGGGTGCGCAGCGCCGCCACCCGGTCGCGCACCAGCTCCGTCGGACGGCCCGGCGGCAGCAGTTCCGCCGCCGCGTGCAACCCGGTCAGCGGCGTGCGCAGCTCGTGCGCGACATCCGCCGTGAACCGCTGCTCGGCCAGCAGCTTCCCCTGCAGCGACGCCGCCATGGAGTCCAGCGCGGCGGCGACCGCGGCCACCTCGTCCTGCGGACTGGCCTGCGTGCGCGGGCCCGTACGGGGGTCGTTCACGCGCGCGTCCAGGTCGCCCGCGCTGATCCGCCGGGCCACCAAAGCCGTGGTGTGCAGCCGCCGCGTCACCCGCGTCACCGCGAACGCCCCGACCAGCAGTGTCGCCCCGATGGCCAGACCCGACGACCACACGATCGCCCGGTCCAGACCCTCGATCGTGCGGGCCTGCTGCGAGTAGTCGACCGCCACGGCCAGCGCCCGCCCGCCGTCGACGGGACCCGCCGCCCACATCGTGGGACGGCCTTCCTCGTCGGCGACCATCGTGCCGCGCTCCCCGGCCACCGCCAGCTCCCGCAGCTCCCCGGGCAGCTCCGGAGGATCCACCCCGGCGCCCCGTCGCAGGGTGTCCCCGGCCTCGTAGCGCTGCGTCGCCTGTGCCAGCCGCTGCAGCGCCTGGTCACGGGCCTGGCCGACGGTCTGGTTCGTCACCTGCACGTGCACCAGGACGCCGAGCAGGGCCGCGAGCGCGCAGCACATGACCGTGATGAAGGCGGCGGCCTTCGCGGCGAGCGTCCCTGACCACGGGGGGAGTACCGGCCTCATCCGCCGCTCACCGAGCGGGAGCCGGACGGCGAGGCGGACAGGGGAGCGGACGGCGAGGGGGACAGGGCGGCGGACGGCGAGGGGGGCAGGGCGGCGGACGGCGAGGCCGAGGGAGAACCGGTGCGGGACGTCGACGGAGAACCCGTGCGGGGCGTCGACGGAGAGCCCGTGCCGGAGTCCGACGGGTGTCGGGAGCGCTGGTGCGGGCCGGTGCGCAGCATCTCGTCGTGGGTGAGGAGCATGGCCCGCTGATCCCGGTCCCAGGTCCACTGCAGACGGTACTCGTAGCCCGCGACCTCCGACGGCGAGCGGATCACCAGGGAACGCCCGGCCAGCTCGACACCGCTCAGCGCGTCCTCCCACGCCATCACCTGTACCAGCCGGTGCTTGTCGACGGTGTAGACGCGGACCGCGGTCGTCCTGCCGGGCAGCAGCGGGAAACCGAGCGTCAGGTCGTCGCGTCCGTCACCGGTCAGATCCCGGTAGTACGGCCGGAGCACCGGGCACTTTCCGTGCCCCGGGCCCTTCGCGCAGTCGGCCATCTCGCGCTTCGTGTCCCGGTAGGGCGCCTTGCCGCCGTCGTAGTCGCCCGGGTTCGCGGCGATCTCGGCCCGGACGATCCCGACCGGGTTCACCCGGCGGATGTCGTCGCCGGGGACCTTCACCCCTCGGACCACCTCGGTGTTCACCTCGCCGATCTCGAACGCCGGGCTGGACGCCGGGGTCAGCTCCGGCCAGAGGCGGGCCGGCCCCTGTGCGGTGGGGGTCGACCCCGCGCCCTCCAGCTCGCCGGCGTCCCCGCAGCCCACGGCGGCGGCCAGCAGCAGGGCGACGACGGCGAGGCGGCGGGCGGCCTGCCCGGGGCGGCTGAGGGGCACTGCACTCCTGGCGGTTCGTGGGTGAGCACACGGCGGACACACGGTGGACGGATGGTGGACCGACGGCAGGCGCGACCGTCGGCCGTCGTACACCTTATTCGCGGGGAAGTCCCATTTGCGCGTGAGGGTGGCCGTGTACGTGCAGCTCCGCGGGCGTCGTGCTACTCGGTGAGTTCCTCCAGCAGCCGGGCCGTGGCCAGCCCGGCCCGCAGGTACTCGACGAACAGGTCGTTGTGCAGTGCCCAGGGCGAGCGGCGGGCCCGGATCAGCCGGATCGCCGCCTCGGCGGACCTGCCCTGGCGCATCAGGGCGTGCGCGACGACGAGACCGGAGCGGTTGTACCCGTGGTAGCAGCGGACCAGGACCCGGCGGCCCTCGTCCATCGCCTCGCACGCGGCCTCGGCCAGCCGGATCACCCCGGCGAGCTGCGTCCCGTCCAGTGGCCCGTCGGGTATGGGCCACACATGGTGCCGGACACCCGGATCGGGCCCGTGCCCCGGCAGCCGCAGCAGCGTCTGCACGAGATCGAACTCGTCCCGTACGACGGCGAACTCCAGATGCCCCAAGGTCCCCGTGTACTCGTGACCGCCCATCCAGAGCCCGGGGACGACCTCGTTCCACGGACTCTCCGGAGCGGGCACGTCGGGTTTACTGCGGGTACGCAACGGCGCCTCCCCACCATGACCGCCCGAGGGTCCGCGGGCAGGCTCAACTCCTCTCCAAGGTAACCGGGTTCTTGCCCCCGCAGCACCCCGCCTGTTCCCATGGAATGGGGTGATGGTGCATGAACGGACTGCGCGTCATACCGACCTGGCGGCACGGCCGGGAGCGGCTCTACGTCTGCCTCCCCGACGGCAGGAACATCGCCTGGTACGACCGCGAGGCCGCCCGGGTGAACCTGCTCGGCGAGGACCGCGAGGACGAGGTCCTCAGGGCCCTCGGGCCCTACATCACCGGCCCCGTGACGGTGGGGCCGCCGCCGGTGCCGACCCCCGCCGAGCTGGCCCGTCTCAGCCTCCACCCCGACGACGACCTGGCCCCCAACCGCCCCGGCGAGGCCCTCGTCGTCGCCCTCGACCGCGACCCCGGCCCCACGCACCGGCTGCGCCCCGACCCGCGCCGCAGGGCCCTGGCGGCCGAGCAGACGGTCGGCGACGCCCTGGACCGTCTCGACGGCGCGGGCTGGCACACCCTGCACTCCGTGCCGCTCCCCGGCGGCGACCGCATCCACCACCTGCTGATCGGCCCCGGCGGCGTCTACGCCGTCCACACCCTCCACGCGCGCAAGCAGCGCGTCCGGATCGCCGACCCCATGATCACGCTGGGCCGCCGCGACCCCCACCCCCTCCTCCACCGCCTCCGCACCGACGCCGACCGCGCCTCCCACGCCCTGACGGCGGAGGTCCGCCCGGTGCTCGTCCTGGTGGACCCGGCGGCGCTGTCGATCCCGGCGGCCCCCCGAGAGGTCCATGTCCTGACGGCGGCGGAGGTGGAAGGCCTGACGCGACGGGGCGGCGTCCTGAAACCGGCGGACGTGGAGGCCCTGCACGCGACGGCCCGCGACCGGAACACGTGGGCGCGGGTGTGAGGGAGCCGGGGGCCGGCGGTGGGGGCGTGCGGGGGTCGGGCGGGCCGGTCGGGGTGCGGGCGGCGAGGGTGTTCGCGGGTCGGCCGCGCTGGTGGAGGCCGGGGCGGGGGCGTTCGCGGGTCGGCCGCGCCAGAGGCGCGCCCTGCGGGTGAGCGGCCCGCCGTGCCGCTACGGCAGGGTGCCGGCCGCGTCCGCGTCCAGCAGGGGAGCCAGAAGGTCGCCGTAGTCCTGGATCCTCGGGGCGATGTCCACCGCGTGGAAGTCCAGCCGGGCCGGTGTGCGGCACTCCTCGATCTCCTCCCAGGTCACCGGCGCCGAGACGGTCGGTTCCGGGCGGGCCCGGAGGGTGTAGGGGGTGGCCGTGGTCTTGCGGGCGGCGTTCTGGCTCCAGTCGACGAAGACCTTCCCGGGGCGCAGGCTCCTGGTCATCCGGTGGAGCGCGAGCCGCGGCATGGTCTTCTCGGCCTCGACGGCGAGCGCCTTGGCGTACTCGGACACCCGCTCGGAAGAGGCCCCGCGCACGGCGGCGAGCAGATGCAGCCCCTTGGAGCCGGAAGTCTTGGCGTAGGCCTCGAAGCCGTCCTCCGCGAGCCGTTCCCGCAGCCACAGCGCGACCTCGCAGCACTGGACGATGCCCGCCGGCGCCCCCGGATCGAGGTCGAACACGATCCGGTCCGCCTCGTCGGGCGTGTCGACGAGCCACTGATGGGTGTGGAACTCGGTCACGAGGTTCGCCGACCACATCAGGCTCGGCAGATCCTGCACCAGCACCATCCGTGACGGCCCCTCGACCCGTGGCACCTCGGCCGTGGTGACCCACTCGGGCGTACCCGGGGGCACGTTCTTCGTGAAGAACACCTGCCCGTCCGGCCCGTCCGGATACCGCAGGAAGGACACCGCCCTGTCCCGCAGATGGGGCAGCAGGACCTCGGCGACGGTCGCGTAGTAGTGCAGCACCTCGCCCTTGGTGAAGCCGGTGGCGGGATACAGCACCTTCTCCAGGTTGCTGAGAGCGAGCCGTCGCCCCTCCACCACAGTGATAGGCGCCATACGATAAGAATCCCACGCAAACCGTGACGAACACTCCCCAGCGTGACCGGAAGGGTGCTGCACGTGAGATCCATCTGGAACGGCGCCATCTCGTTCGGCCTGGTCAGCATTCCGATCAAGCTGGTGAACGCCACCGAGAGCCACTCGATCTCCTTCCGCCAGATCCACACCGAGGACGGCGGCCGCATCCGGTACCGCAAATTCTGCGAACTGGAGGACCGCGAGGTCACCCAGGGGGAGATCGGCAAGGGCTACGAGGACGCGGACGGCACGATCATCCCGATCACCGAGGAGGACCTGTCGAGCCTGCCCCTCCCGACGGCCAAGACGATCGAGATCGTCGCCTTCGTCCCGGCCGACCGGATCGACCCGCTCCAGATGGACGCCGCGTACTACCTCCAGGCCGGTGGCGCCCCCGCGGCGAAGCCGTACACCCTGCTGCGCGAGGCGCTGAAGCGCAGCAACAAGGTGGCCATCGCGAAGTTCGCCCTGCGGGGACGGGAGCGCCTGGGCATGCTCAGGGTCGTCGGCGAGGCCATCGCCATGCACGGCCTGCTGTGGCCGGACGAGGTCCGCGCCCCCGAGGGCCTGGCCCCCGACTCCCACGTCACCGTCCGTGACCAGGAGCTGGACCTGGCGGACGCGCTGATGGACACCCTGGGCGAGGTCGACCTGGAGGACCTGCACGACGAGTACCGGGAGGCCGTCGAGGAGGTCATCGCCGCGAAGGCCGCCGGTGAGGCCCCGCCCCAGGCGCCGGAACCGGCCACGGGCGGCAAGGTCCTGGACCTCATGGCGGCCCTGGAGAGCAGCGTCCGCGCGGCCCGCGAGTCACGCGGCGAGGAGGCCGAGCACGCCGAGGTGAAGTCGCTCCCGCAGCGCAGGACGGCCCGGGCGGCCCCCAAGCAGACCGGCGGCAAGAAGTCGACGTCCACCGCGAAGAAGACGGCGGCCAAGAAGACCACGGCGGCGAAGAAGTCTACGGCCAAGTCGGGCCAGGGGCAGGGTCAGGGGACGACGAAAAAGGCGGCGTCGAAGAACACCGCGAAGAAGACGCCGGCGAAGAAGTCGGCGTCCCGCAAGCGCACGGCCTGACACCGCCGCGCGCTCAGCACTGCTCGGCCTCCCCGGATACTCCACGTGGGACTGCTCGGCTTCCCCGGGTACTCCATGTGGGACCGGCCGGCTTCAGGGGTCCCAACGTCGGACTGCTCGGCTTCCCCGGGTACTCCATGTGGGACCGGCCGACTTCAGGGGTCCCAACGTCGGACTGCTCGGCCTCCCCGGGTACTCCACGTGGGACGGGCCGGCTTCAGGGGGCCCCACGTCGGACCGGCGGCTTCCCTGGGTACCCCACCTCGGGGGGAGAGAGACCGGTGGAACCATGTCGCAGTCCACGGATCACCACACCGGCGACGCACTCGACATCCACTTCGTCGGCAACGCGACGGTGCTGCTGTCGTACGGCCCGCTGACCCTGCTCACCGACCCGAACTTCCTGCACCGGGGGCAGTACGCCTACCTCGGCCACGGCCTGCTGAGCCGCCGCCTGACGGAACCGGCCCTGGATGTGCACGACCTGCCCCGCCTCGACGCGGTCGTACTGTCGCATCTGCACGGCGACCATTGGGACCGCCGAGCCCGCCGGCACCTGGACCACACCGTGCCGATCCTGACCACACCGCACGCCGCCCGCCGCCTCAGGGCCGTGCACGGCTTCCACCGCACGGCGGGACTAGGCACCTGGAAGGCGCTCACCCTCCAGCGCGACGGCGTCCAGGTCACGGTCACCGCCCTGCCCGGCCGGCACGCCGGCCACGCGATGCTGCGCATGCTGCTGCCGCCGGTGATGGGAAGCATGCTGGAGTTCGGCCCCGCCGGGGGACCGGCCCGCATGCGGCTCTACATCTCGGGCGACACGCTCGTGTACGACGGCCTGCAGGAGATCGCCGACCGCTTCCCGGCCGCCGACCTCGCCGTCCTCCACCTGGGAGGCACCCGCCTTCCCGGCGGCTTCGTGGTCACGATGGACGGCACCCAGGGCGCCGAACTCGCCCGTCGCCTCGACCCCCGGCTCGTGCTGCCCGTGCACTACGGGGACTACACGGTGATGCGTTCCCCGCTGTCCGCGTTCGTCGCCGAGGCCGACGCCATCGGCCTCGGCGACCGTATCGTCCACTGCGGTCACGGGCAGCACGCCCGCGTGCCCTGCGCTCCGGGGGCGGCCCCGAAGATCTACTGAGACGAACCCAGCGGTCGGGCCACGCGCCTGCCCGTCTGAGATCTGCCGAGGCGAATCCAGCGGTCGGGCCACGCGCTTGCCCGTCTGAGATCTGCCGAGACGAACCCAGCAGGTCAGGCCACGCGCCTGCCCGTCTGCTGGTCGGACTCGTCCTCTTCCTCGTCCGGCAGATGGACGTCGCCGACGGCGATGTTGACCTCCACGACCTCCAGGCCGGTCATCCGCTCCACCGCGTTGACGACGTTGGTCCGTACGTCCGCGGCGGTGTCGGTGATGGCGGCGCCGTATTCGACGACCACATCGAGATCGACGGCGGCCTGGCGCTCGCCCACCTCGACCTTCACCCCCTGGGTGACCCCGCCGCCCCCGCCCGGCACCCGCTGCCGTACGGCCCCGAAGGCCCTGGTCATGCCTCCGCCGAGGCTATACACCTCGGGGATCTCCCGGGCTGCCATGCCCGCGATCTTCGCGACGACCGTGTCCGCGATGACGGTGCTTCCGCGGGTGCCGGGAGCACCCTTGCCGCCTTGCGATGTCGCCCCGTCCTGCCTGCCCGCTGTGCTAGTGCGCTGAGTGGTCTCCGTCATGACCGTCACCTCGATGATCGGTGAGGGGGGTGAGCACCATCGTTCTCCTCCACCGTAGAACAATGGTGCGTATGGGGCGAAAGTCGGCCATCAGACTGCTCTGAACCTCACCCTTCCCGGGTGAAGCCCGCCCCGTCTTGCCGTGGGCACGCTGAGAACGGCATGCGTCACCGGCCGGGGCCGCGCCCCCTGCCGGCCGCACCCGGGATGGAGGACGGACATGACCGCGCAGACGTACCTGGCCTACGACTTCCCGCTGTTGAGTGCCTTCTGGACCGTGTTCTGGGTCTTCCTGTGGATCATGTGGTTCGTCCTGCTCTTCCGGATCGTCGTCGACATCTTCCGCGACGACTCCATGAGCGGCTGGGCCAAGGCGGGCTGGCTGGTGTTCGTCTGCGTCCTGCCGTTCCTCGGGGTGTTCATCTACGTGATCGCCCGCGGCAAGAACATGGGCCGCCGCGAAGTCGCCCAGGCGCGCGCCCAGCAGGAGGCGTTCGAGAGCTACGTCCGGGAGACCGCGAAGAGCGGCGAGACCCGGTCCGGCAGCGTCGACGAGCTCGCGAGGCTGTCCGAGATCCGCGCCCGCGGCGACATCACGGACGAGGAGTTCCGCAGGGCGAAGGAACTGGTTCTGGCGGGCGGCCACCCTTCACCCGGCGGCTCGAGCCCGAGGTAGCGGCATGACCGCCACGCGCACGGGGAGTTCCGGCACGTCCCTGCGGGAATGGGCCACCGGCGTGACCGTGTTCGCGGCCATCATGCTCGTACTCGCCGGTGTCATCGACATCATGCGCGGCATCGCGGAGATCGCCGACGACGACGTCTTCGTCACGACCCGGAACTACGTCTTCGCGTTCGACCTGGCCGCCTGGGGTTGGATCCACCTGGCCCTGGGTGTGCTCGCCTTCGTCGTCAGCTTCGGGTTGTTCGTGGCGGCGACCTGGGCCCGCGTGGCCGGCGTGTGCATCGCAGCCCTGGTCATCATCGCCAACTTCCTCTCCCTGCCGTACTACCCGGTCTGGTCGATCGTGATGATCGCGGTCTCGGGGTTCATCGTCTGGGCGTTGTGCGTGATGAAGAAGGACGACGCCTTGGTCCCGTCCGGGAGCCCACCGGGTACCTGACAGCGGCGTTCCGGGTGCACGTCGCCTACTTGTGGCGGTAGGGGCGCCAAGCCGGCCGCTCGGTTTCCAGCTCGATCCCGTGTGTCCCGACGAACTGATCGACCGCGACCTCCATCGTCCTGGTGAAGGCCATGTCGAACAGGCGGGCGATGAAAGCGCCGAGATAGAGAAGTGTGGAGAACAGGCAGCCCAGCAGGGTGGCCACGGCCAGCCAGGGCGCATCCCCGCCCTCCCGCCTGGCCGACCACTCGAGAATGGCGAATATCGTCACCGCCGAAAGGAGAGCCACCCCCAAGGACAGGAACATGCGCGTCATGCGCACCTTGTTCACGATCATCGCCAGGAGGAACGGGCGCCAGAAGAACTCATCGAGTCGGTCGAACTCCTCGCCGAGAGTGGGATGGTTGCCGGTTTCGTACTCGGCGTCCCACCAGCCTTCCGCGATCTCCTGCCAGGCGCCACGGAAGTCGAGGGCGTAGCGAAATCTGCGGAACGCGCGGTTCCTGAGGACCTGGTCCGGGACCGTGTAACCGAGGTTGATGGCCCGGTCGGAGAACCGGACCACCCGGGCCACTCCCGTGTACAAGACGTGACCCACCTTCACGGGGCGTCCGACGTTATCCGTCGTGATGGCGTAGAACTCCACGAGCGAGGCGAGCAGCAACGCGGCGGCGATGCTCGTGGCGATGGCGGCGTAATCCTGACTCATCTGGTATCGAGCAGCTGCAGAGGTAAGCGAAGATCCCACTCGTGGCCTCCCCCGGACCCAGGCGGAGGTGAAGCGTAGCGGGACGCCGAGGTTGGGGAGTGCCTTTGTGGTGCGGGCGGCTCTTCAACGTGAGCCGGCAGACTCCACGGGACCAGCGAGGCACCTGCCAAGCAGGCTCTGTGCAACTCCGCCCGTACTGCTCGACCATCCGATAAGCTGCCCACATTCGGCTCGCGGAGAGCCGAAGGGCGGCAATGTATCCACAGGCCCGGCACCTGCGGACGCTGCAGATGGGTGTGGTGCACCCAACTCCGCATGAGATGTGGGTGGGTTCACGAGGTATGTGACCGAGAGCGCCAGCCGGGTGGCATCGAGGTGTCAGCATGCCTGAAAGTGTGAAGAAAGCCATCGCCCGAACCCGAGTGGAATTCACCGGTGAGCCCGAAGAGGGAGCATGTGCAGGGGTTCCACGGGATGGGTCACTCGGTCTCGACACCTGCTTGAGCGAACAACGCACTCTTCGCGCCCTGCTGGCGCTCGGCCTCTTCAACCGATTGGGACTCGGGCAAGCGCGTCCGCCTGCTCAGTGGGGGCTGCACACGCTCGTGGCTTACGACATCACGGCGTCGCCACGCTACGACCGACTCGTCCTCATCACGGACGTTCCGCACAACGTGGCACCGTACCTCCTGCCCAGCAGCGACGGAGGAAGCTCTCTACCGGGGCTCCGACTCGAAGAGTTCCGCGGCCGGCGCACCTACCTTGCACGACATCTGCCCACGGGCGCCCAAGTGGTCATCACAGGGAACCCGTCCGGCACCTGGGGTTCTTCACGGCGTCCTTCCCCGCGTCGGGGCTTCTACTCAGTCGATAAGCCGCTGACCCCGTCTGAGCAGACGCAGCTGGACGAAGTACCCGGCATGGGCGCGGACGCTGAGTGCCTGCTGGCCGGACTCGCGACCAGAATCGCGACTCAGGACCCCCAGGGCAGGTGGGCGATCGGCAACTGGTTCTCTGATCCCCTACGACGTTCTGGTTGGCTCAACGACGGGAGCGAAGAACGCTACGGGAAGCAGCTGTGGGGCTCGGCGGACCGGTGGGCGTTTCGATGGAACGGCTTTCCCTATGTCGAGGATGTCGCGGCATCCCTAACAGCGCCTCAGGTTGGTATCCGCGGGGCCACGATGCACGATGCCGGCGACTGCCTGGAGGTGCGGTTGAGAGCCGCGACGCTCAGCCTCCATGGACGCCGAGCGCCACTCCAGCCGTTGCTGGGACAGTTTTCATGAGCTGGGACAACGTAACGCTGGTGATCCTCGCTGCTTTTGGCTGCGTCATGCTCCTTCTGACACAGATCGCCGAGGTGCTGTCCAAGCTGCCTGAGATCATCCGCGCTTGGCGTGAGGTACGGCGCGCCCTTCAAGAGGGGGCAGGCGATCTGCCGGGAGTCCAGGGCTCGCCAGAGACTGACGATCCCGTTCCTGCCTCGTTTCCTGCCTCCGGCGGTGGAAACACCCCCAGGGTCGTTGTCATCGCCCCCGACAGACCGAGCAGGAGGCGGCGGCCAAGGCCCCGGTGCCAAGCGGAACGCAGAGGGCCCGCTGACTCTGCCGAGCGCTGACACGCAGGGCTACACCTCTCTCCTTGAGAAACTCCGGTCTTCTGAGGGTGATCAGCACTCGGCGCCGTCGACGTTGCTCAACGCCGGGGTCGACCTGACCGAGGTGGCCGAGCGCGCCGGCAACAGCGTCGAGGGGCTGCTGACCCGTGACACGAAGTGCCTCGACGGCTGGCCGGACGTCGCCAACCGCCGCATCGAGATCCTGACCTGCTCCGCGAGTACGAGTAGACACTGCTGCCCGCCTCCGAGGCCTCTGGCGTTGAGTCCAGGGGCCTCGTCGCTGCTTCATCTCTCAGCTCATCGGATAGCCGATCTCCGCAATGCTCTCCACGAGATCTGCCAGAACGACCTCCGAGTTCAGCGCACGAACCACTTCTTCGGTCAGAGGACGCGAAGAGAAGACGTGACGAACGGCCTCCAGGGCAACCGGTACCTCGTAGTAGTCCTCGGCCCAGCGCTGGAACGCTTCCGGCGAGCGATCCACCAACAGCTGGAAGAGGTATCCGGCACCGTCCGGATCCTCCGTTGCCGCATCGGGAAAATCGATCGTCCCCGCCTTCCAGCGGTCGTCGGCTGTCTCCCGCCACATACAGGCAGTGACGATGGGCATCGCGTCTTCGTCCGAAAACGCCGGCTCCTCGACATACGGCCGGAAGACCACAGGGACCTCGTCGAGCACTCCGGGCCATGGCCCGTCTTCTGCATAGGGGCTCATGGGCGATTCGTGATCGAATCCCCGCACGTAGGCGCCGGCAGCTGAGAAAACGATCGAGTACTCGTCGCCCGATCCGCTCCGCATCGAGGCCATCGACTCCGTCTCGGACCAGTGGTCGTCGAAGGAATGGTGGCGGCTCTCCCACTCAGGGCTCAGGACTGCCTCTAGGACGGCCATGGAACGGCAGTGCTCACGGAGGACAGTTATCTCAGGCAGGTGTCGAGCAACGTCATGAACGGTCACCCGCTCATCCAAGCGTACGCACACGACAGGCGAAGATCTTGCCTCGTGGGTGACTGCCGTACTGGGATTGGTGGACTGCAGTCAGTGCGACTCACCTACGGCAAAGCTTCATGACCCGCCCACGCCTAGTCAGAAGACCCCGGCATACACCCGCTCCGACCGGCACACGCCCGCACACACACGAAGACCCCGTCCCAGCGAAGCGCTGATGGCGGGGTCTTTGGACACCTCATACAAGGTGCCCCCGGCAGGATTCGAACCTGCGCACACGGCTCCGGAGGCCGTTGCTCTATCCCCTGAGCTACGGGGGCGTGTTCGTCGCGTTGCTCGCGGCGACGGGTAGAACACTACCAGCTCCCTCGGGGTGGTCATGAACGGGTTTTCGCTGTCGGGGCGGGGGATGCGGGTCGCTCGTGCGGGGTGGAAGTGGGGAAAACCCGGACGCGATGGCAGGGGCCGACCTACTCTCGAGTTGTGCCAGGCGCGTCGGGTCGGGTGCTTGTTGTGGACGACAACAAGGTCATCCGGCAGTTGATCAGGGTCAACCTCGAGCTTGAGGGGCTGGAGGTCGTGACCGCGGCCGATGGTGCCGAGTGTCTTGATGTCGTGCATCAGGTGCGGCCCGATGTCGTGACCCTCGATGTCGTCATGCCCCGGCTGGACGGGTTGCGGACCGCAGCTCGCCTCCGGGCCGACCCGCGGACCCGGGACACGCCCCTCGCCATCGTCAGCGCCTGCGGCCAGCACGAGATCGAGGCGGGACTCGAAGTGGGCGTCGACGCCTTCCTCGCCAAACCCTTCGAGCCCGCCGAACTGGTCGGCATGGTGCGTCAGTTGATGGAGCGAGCCCGGGGCGGGGGCCGGCAGCGCGGCGGTGGTCCCGACGCCGACGGCGGTGGTGCCCCAGCGAAGGAACCGGTGAGGGGCCAGGAGAGGGAAGTGGATCTCCCCGCCGTGCCGTAGGCGGGTGGTGCCCAGGCGGGTGGCACCGGCGCAGATACTGAAGACAGGGCAGCGCCCACCGGCGCAGGCCCCAACGCCAGGCAGCGCCCACCGACGCCACCCCGAACGCCAGGCAGCCTCCACCCCAGAACACCCACCGGCGTCCACATCCCGGACCGTGGGGAAACCGGCTCGCATACCCACCCCCTTCCTCCCATACGCTTGTCCCGTGACCCCCGCCGAGCTCTCCCGCACCGTGCTGCACGCCGTGCGCCGCGCCGTCGACGAGGGTGAGCTCAGCGTGACCGTGCCGGAGCGGACCGTGGTCGCTCCGCCGGGCCCCGGGGGCTGCGGCGACTACGCCACCAGCATCGCCCTCCAGCTGGCCCGCGCGGCAGGGCGGCCGCCGCGTGACGTGGCCGAGGTCCTGCGGGCCCGGCTCCTCGACGAGCAGCGGTTCGCCGACGTCGTGGTCACCGGGCCCGGCTTCCTCAACGTCAGCCTGCACAGCACCGCCTCCGGCGACCTGGTCGACGAGATCCTGCGGCGCGGACGGCGCTACGGGCACACGACGAACGGGTTCAGCGGGATCGTCCTCAAGATCTACTGCCGGGCGGAGGTGCGTGCCGTCGTGGTCACGGACGTCCTGGCCCGTCTGGCGCGCAGCCAGGGGGACATCGTCCGTGTCTCGTGCACCGGCCGGCCCGCCCCGGAGTGGACGTCGGTCCTCGGGGCGGACATCACCACCCGGGGGCCACGTGTCCTCTCCGACCGGTCCGTCACCGTCGACCCCGTTCCCGCCCCCCTCGACCCCCTGCCCCTCGGCCGGGACGCCGCCCGCTGGGCCCTGCTGCACCCCGCCGCCCATGACCGGCCCAAGATCCCCGGCGATCACCTCGTCCAGCGGGAGAGCAACCCCCTCTTCCGCGTCCGGTACGCCCACGCCCGCACCCGGGCCCTCCTGCGCAACGCCGCCGACCTCGGCTTCCACCCCGAGCCGGGTCCCGTGAGCGCAGCGGAAGCGCTGACCGCCGTACTCGGCGACCACCCCCGCGTCCTCGCCGCCACGGCCACGCAGCACACCCCCGACCGCCTGGCCCGGCACCTCGTCACCGTCGCCGATGCCGCGATGCCCCTTTTCCCCGCCGTGCTGCCCGTCGGTGAGGAGAAACCCTCGGCCGCCCACCGTGCCCGGCTCGCGCTCGCCGAAGCCGCCGGGACGGTGCTGGCCGGCGGCCTGTCCCTGCTCGGCATCGACGCACCCGACCATCTCTGAGAGACACGAACAGATCATGAGCCGTTCCGCACACCCCGCCGGGCCCCGTCACGCAGATGTCCTCCCCGAGGGGCACTACTCCGCCCCGCCCGCCGACCTCAACGCGCTGGACCCCAAGGTGTGGGCCCAGACCGTGACGCGTGAGGAGGACGGCGTGGTGACCGTCGGCGGCATTCCCGTCACCCGGCTCGCCGAGGAGTTCGGCACCCCCGCCTACGTCCTGGACGAGGCCGACTTCCGGGCCCGCGCGCGTGCCTGGCGCACCGCCTTCGGCGCCGAAGCCGACGTCTTCTACGCCGGCAAGGCGTTCCTCTCCCGTGCCGTCGTGCGCTGGCTCGACGAGGAGGGGCTGAACGTCGACGTCTGCTCCGGCGGCGAGCTGGCCACCGCCCTGTCCGCCGGCATGCCCGCCGAGCGCATCGCCTTCCACGGCAACAACAAGTCCGTCGACGAGATCACCCGGGCCGTCGAGGCCGGCGTCGGGCACATCGTCCTCGACTCCTTCCAGGAGATCGTCCGCGTCGCCCACATCGCGCAGGGCCTCGGGAAGCGGCAGAAGGTCCTCATCCGCATCACCGTCGGCGTCGAGGCCCACACCCACGAGTTCATCGCCACGGCGCACGAGGACCAGAAGTTCGGCATCCCGCTGGCCGGCGGGCAGGCCGCCGAGGCCGTACGCCGGGCCCTGCAGCTCGACGGGCTCGAGCTCGTCGGTATCCACAGCCACATCGGGTCGCAGATCTTCGACATGTCCGGGTTCGAGGTGGCCGCGCACCGGGTCGTCTCGCTGCTGAAGGCCGTCCGCGACGAGCACGATGTCGAGCTGCCCGAGATCGACCTCGGCGGGGGGCTCGGCATCGCCTACACCAGCGACGACGACCCCCGCGAGCCGCACGAGATCGCCAAGGCGCTCACCGAGATCGTCACCAGGGAGTGCGAGGCCGCGAAGCTGCGCACGCCGCGGATCTCCGTCGAGCCGGGGCGCGCCATCGTCGGCCCGACCGCCTTCACGCTCTACGAGGTCGGCACCATCAAGCCCCTCGACGGACTGCGGACCTACGTCTCCGTCGACGGCGGCATGTCGGACAACATCCGCACGGCGCTGTACGACGCCGAGTACAGCGTCGCGCTGGTCTCCCGCACCTCCGACGCCGAGCCGATGCTCGCCCGGGTCGTCGGCAAGCACTGCGAGAGCGGCGACATCGTGGTCAAGGACGCGTTCCTGCCGTCCGACCTGGCACCGGGTGACCTCGTCGCCGTACCGGCCACCGGCGCGTACTGCCGCTCCATGGCCAGCAACTACAACCACGTGCTGCGCCCGCCGGTCGTCGCCGTCGACGGTGGTGAGGCCCGGGTGATCGTCCGCCGCGAGACCGAGGAGGACCTGCTGCGTCTCGACGTCGGCTGAACGGCACAAGGCCGAAAGTCGAAGCAAGCGGGCGGCGGAAGATCTCCTGTCGTTCGCCTCCGTGAAAATGAAATAGACATCTCACGATCCGGACCGGGGGCAGAAACTCCCGTCCGGTGAGTGAGACTGGTTCCACCGTAGACGGTAAAGAGGAAACGAGGTCGGATGATGCGTACGCGTCCGCTGAAGGTGGCGCTGCTGGGCTGTGGAGTGGTCGGCTCAGAGGTGGCGCGCATCATGACGACGCACGCCGACGACCTCACGGCCCGCATCGGGGCCCCGGTGGAACTCGCGGGCGTGGCCGTACGGCGGCCCGACCGGGTGCGTGAGGGCATCGCCCCCGGGCTCGTCACCACCGACGCCACCGCTCTCGTCAAACGCGGCGACATCGACGTTGTGGTCGAGGTCATCGGCGGCATCGAGCCTGCCCGGACCCTCATCACCACCGCCTTCGAGCACGGCGCCTCCGTCGTCTCCGCCAACAAGGCGCTGCTCGCCCAGGACGGCGCGGCCCTGCACGCCGTCGCCGAGCAGCACGGCAGGGACCTCTACTACGAGGCCGCCGTCGCCGGTGCCATCCCACTGATCCGGCCGCTGCGCGAGTCCCTCGCCGGCGACAAGATCAACCGGGTGATGGGCATCGTCAACGGCACGACGAACTTCATCCTCGACGCGATGGACTCGACCGGCGCCGGCTACCAGGAGGCCCTCGACGAGGCCACCGCCCTGGGGTACGCGGAGGCCGACCCGACCGCCGACGTCGAGGGCTTCGACGCCGCCGCCAAGGCCGCGATCCTCGCCGGCATCGCCTTCCACACGCGCGTGCGCCTCGACGACGTCTACCGCGAGGGCATGACCGAGGTGACGGCGGCCGACTTCGCCTCCGCGAAGGAGATGGGCTGCACCATCAAGCTGCTCGCCATCTGCGAGCGGGCCGGCGACGGGGCGTCCGTCACCGCGCGCGTGCACCCGGCCATGATCCCCCTGAGCCACCCGCTGGCCTCCGTCCGCGGCGCCTACAACGCCGTGTTCGTCGAGTCCGACGCCGCCGGGCAGCTCATGTTCTACGGACCCGGAGCGGGCGGTTCCCCCACCGCCTCCGCCGTGCTCGGCGACCTCGTCGCCGTCTGCCGCAACCGGATCGGCGGCGCGACCGGACCGGGCGAGTCCGCCTACGCCGCGCTGCCGGTGTCCCCGATGGGTGATGTCGTCACGCGGTACCACATCAGCCTCGACGTGGCTGACAAACCGGGTGTTCTCGCCCAGGTCGCGACCGTCTTCGCCGAGCACGGAGTCTCGATCGATACGGTTCGCCAGTCGGGGAAGGACGGCGAGGCCTCCCTCGTCGTCGTCACGCACCGTGCGTCCGACGCCGCCCTCACCGGGACCGTCGAGGCGTTGCGCAAGCTCGACACCGTGCGTGGTGTCGCCAGCATCATGCGGGTTGAAGGAGAGTAACCAGCAATGACCCACCAGTGGCGCGGAATCATCGAGGAGTACCGGGACCGGCTGCCGGTATCCGACAGCACATCGGTCGTGACGCTCCGTGAGGGCGGGACGCCCCTCGTGCCCGCGCAGGTGCTCTCCGAGCGCACGGGCTGCGAGGTGCACCTCAAGGTCGAGGGCGCGAACCCGACCGGGTCCTTCAAGGACCGCGGCATGACCATGGCCATCACCCGGGCCAAGGAGGAGGGCGCGAAGGCCGTCATCTGCGCCTCCACCGGCAACACGTCGGCCTCCGCCGCCGCCTACGCCGTGCGGGCCGGGATGGTGTGCGCCGTGCTCGTGCCGCAGGGCAAGATCGCGCTGGGCAAGATGGGCCAGGCCCTCGTGCACGGAGCGAAGATCCTCCAGGTCGACGGCAACTTCGACGACTGCCTCACGCTCGCGCGCGGCCTGAGCGACAACTACCCCGTGGCGCTGGTCAATTCGGTCAACCCGGTCCGTATCGAGGGTCAGAAGACGGCCGCCTTCGAGATCGTGGACATGCTCGGCGACGCGCCCGACATCCACGTCCTGCCCGTCGGCAACGCGGGCAACATCACGGCCTATTGGAAGGGCTACACGGAGTACGCCGCCGACAAGGTGGCGACCCGGACCCCGCGGATGTGGGGTTTCCAGGCCTCCGGCAGCGCCCCGATCGTGCGCGGCGAGGTCGTCAAGGACCCCTCGACCATCGCCACGGCCATCCGCATCGGCAACCCGGCCTCCTGGCAGTACGCGCTTGCCGCGCGGGACGAGTCGGGCGGTTTCATCGACGAGGTGACGGACCGTGAGATCCTGCGCGCCTACCGGCTGTTGGCGTCGCAGGAGGGCGTCTTCGTCGAGCCGGCGTCCGCCGCGTCCGTCGCCGGTCTGCTGAAGGCGGCCGAGCAGGGCAAGGTCGACCCGGGGCAGCGGATCGTGTGCACCGTCACCGGCAACGGGCTGAAGGACCCCGACTGGGCCGTCGCCGGTGCCCCGCAGCCGGTCACCGTCCCCGTCGACTCGGCGGCCGCGGCGGAGCGCCTCGGCCTGGCCTGACCTGCGGCGTAGCGCCGAGCGCCGGTGCACCGCCCGGCATGGTCCGGCGTAAGACGGCGCTTGCCCGGGGGAGTTCCCTACGGGGGGTGCATAGGGGGCTTACGACACGCATCGTGCGCCTCCTGTGCGCCCTATGTCGCCACAGAACCTTCCTTCGATAGGCTGTACTGAACCCGCCCGCCGCATATGCCTCCGCATGAGCACGGCGCCGGGCCGTCTCCGCGGCCGGGCAGCGGCCGGCCACCCGGTCGGAAGCGGCCTCCAGGGTTCTCGTACGTCATCGAATGTCCACTGAACGTCATTCGACAATCACCGCAGCTCAAGGAGAGTCATCGAGCGATGGCCGGTCCAGCGTTCCGCGCCGCCGCCGTCCGGGTGCGCGTCCCCGCCACCAGCGCCAACCTCGGCCCGGGCTTCGACGCCCTCGGCCTCGCGCTGGGCTTGTACGACGACGTGGTCGTCCGGGTGGCCGACTCCGGGCTGCACATCGACATCGCGGGTGAGGGGAGCGAGACGCTCCCGCGCGACGAGAAGCACCTGCTCGTCCGTTCCCTGCGCACCGCCTTCGACCTGCTCGGCGGGCAGCCGCGCGGTCTGGAGATCGTCTGCGCCAACCGCATTCCGCACGGCCGGGGCCTGGGCTCCTCCTCGGCCGCCATCTGCGCGGGCATCGTCGCCGCCCGCGCCGTGACCATAGGGGCCGACGCCAAGCTCGACGACACCGCGCTGCTGGAGCTCGCCACCGAGATCGAGGGCCACCCCGACAACGTCGCGGCGTGCCTGCTGGGCGGCTTCACGCTGTCCTGGATGGAGGGCGGCGCGGCGCGCGCGATCAGGATGGATCCCGCGGATTCCATCGTTCCGGTGGTTTTCGTCCCCGGAAAGCCGGTACTCACGGAAACGGCGCGCGGCCTGCTCCCGCGCACCGTCCCGCACGTCGACGCTGCCGCCAACGCGGGCCGGGCGGCCCTGCTCGTCGAGGCCCTGACGCGCCGTCCCGAACTGCTGCTGCCGGCCACCGAGGACCGCCTGCACCAGGAGTACCGCGCCCCCGCCATGCCCGAGAGCGCGGCACTGGTGGAGCGGCTGCGGGGCGACGGCGTCCCCGCGGTCATCTCCGGCGCCGGACCGACGGTCATGGCGCTGGCCGACGCGGAGACCGCCGACAAGGTCGAGGCCCTTGCGGGCGCGGAGTGGGCCGCGAACCGGCTGCGTCTCGATCAGCAGGGCGCGAGCGTGCTGCCGCTCGCGACCTCCGGTGACATCTGAAAAGCGCTCGGTTACCGGATTTCGGGAGGGGGAATGTTTGTTGGATCCGGTAGTGTTAACCTCAAGTCTGCACCCGACCCCACCATGGCGAGGTGCCTCGTGTCCCCGTCCGGGACAGACATTCTTCCGGGAGCCCCCCAAGCCGCACTGTGTTCCGTACGTCGATCCGTACGCCGTACGAGGGCACTGAGCGGGGCGCAGGGCATGCTCCGGAACCGGTGCGACCACGCCGCGTGACACTGACACTGGGTGCCACGGCTCAAGGAAGCGCCATCACCAGATTCCTCCGCCGCTTAGGCGGACCACCGCCCCGGCACGGTTCACACCACACGAACCGAAGTCGGACAGCACAAACGGTCGCCGAGCCAGACAGGCCGACGTCCGCTCCAGGGAAGGACCCTTCGTGAGCGACACCACCGATCTGATGGGCGCACGTGTCGAGGAGACCGCTGCCGCGCCCGCCACGGACGCCTCCGCGCCTGCCAGCGGTGCCGGCTCCCGGCGGCGCCGCGGTACCGGCCTCGATGGCATGGTGCTGGCCGAGCTGCAGCAGGTCGCCTCGGGCCTCGGTATCAGGGGCACGGCGCGTATGCGCAAGAGCCAGCTGATCGAGGTCATCAAGGAGGCGCAGGCGTCCGGCGGCGCCGCTCCGGCTGCGAAGGCCGACGCCCCCGCCGAGACCAAACCCAAGCGCCGCGCCACCTCGCGGACCCGTACGGGCGACAACGCCGAGAAGGCGGACAAGAAGGCGGACGCGCAGGAGGCCTCCCAGGCCCCCGCGGACAAGGCCGACAAGGCCGACAAGGCCGTGGCCCAGCAGCAGATCGAGATCCCCGGCCAGCCGGCCGGCGGTCCCTCGCGCGACGGGTCCCGCGCGAGCGCGGGCGAGCGCGGGGGAGATGAGGCGCCCGAGCGCCGTCGCCGCCGGGCCACCGCCGAGGCCGGAGCCCCTGCTTCCGGCGCGGAGACCGTCGTCGCCGAGGCGAAGAACGACACCAAGGCCGAGACGCCGGCCCAGTCGCAGCAGCAGTCCCAGAACAACGAGGCCAAGTCCGACGCCGGTGACGGCGCCGACGGCCGTCGGCGCGACCGCCGTGACCGCGCGGACCGTGGCGACCGCGCGGACCGTGGCGACCGCGGTGGCCGGGACCGCGACCGCCGCGGCGGCAAGGGCGACGACCAGCAGGGCGGCGGCCAGCGCGGCCAGCAGCAGAGCCAGCAGGGCGGCGGCCGTCAGGACCGGGGACAGCAGCAGGATGACGACGACTTCGAGGGTGGCCGGCGTGGCCGTCGCGGCCGTTACCGCGACCGCCGTGGCCGTCGCGGCCGCGACGACATCGCCTCCGAGCCGCAGATCACCGACGACGACGTCCTGATCCCGGTCGCGGGCATCCTGGACATCCTCGACAACTACGCGTTCATCCGCACGTCCGGCTACCTGCCCGGCCCGAACGACGTGTACGTCTCCCTCGCCCAGGTCCGCAAGAACGGCCTGCGCAAGGGCGACCACATCACCGGTGCGGTCCGTCAGCCCAAGGACGGCGAGCGGCGCGAGAAGTTCAACGCGCTGGTGCGCCTGGACTCCGTCAACGGCATGGCGCCCGAATCCGGGCGTGGACGGCCGGAGTTCAACAAGCTGACGCCGCTGTACCCGCAGGACCGCCTCCGTCTGGAGACGGACCCGGGCGTCCTCACCACCCGCATCATCGACCTGGTCTCGCCCATCGGTAAGGGCCAGCGCGGTCTGATCGTGGCCCCGCCGAAGACCGGCAAGACCATGATCATGCAGGCGATCGCCAACGCGATCACGCACAACAACCCCGAGTGCCACCTGATGGTCGTCCTCGTCGACGAGCGTCCGGAAGAGGTCACCGACATGCAGCGGTCGGTGAAGGGCGAGGTCATCTCCTCGACCTTCGACCGCCCGGCCGAGGACCACACCACGGTCGCCGAGCTGGCCATCGAGCGTGCCAAGCGTCTGGTGGAGCTGGGTCACGACGTGGTCGTGCTGCTCGACTCGATCACCCGTCTGGGCCGTGCGTACAACCTCGCCGCCCCGGCCTCCGGCCGCATCCTGTCCGGTGGTGTCGACTCGACGGCGCTGTACCCGCCGAAGCGCTTCTTCGGTGCGGCCCGCAACATCGAGGACGGCGGCTCGCTGACGATCCTCGCCACCGCCCTGGTGGACACCGGGTCCCGCATGGACGAGGTGATCTTCGAGGAGTTCAAGGGCACCGGCAACGCGGAGCTCAAGCTCGACCGGAAGCTCGCCGACAAGCGCATCTTCCCGGCGGTGGACGTCGACGCGTCCGGTACCCGCAAGGAAGAGATCCTGCTCGCCCCCGACGAGCTCGCCATCGTCTGGAAGCTGCGCCGGGTGCTGCACGCCCTCGACCAGCAGCAGGCCGTCGAGCTGCTGCTCGACAAGATGAAGCAGACGAAGTCGAACGCCGAGTTCCTGATGCAGATCCAGAAGACCACCCCGACGCCCGGTAACGGCGACTGAGGTGAGTCGGCCGGGTTAGGTCGACTCGGTAAGGACTGCACAAGAGGGCCGCTCCCCGCACGGGGGCGGCCCTCCGTGCTGTTCCTGTGCGGGTAGGATCACGCTCTCTTCGAACTTGTGATCCCGAGGGGGGACATTCGTGGGTACACCCATGCCCGGGGGCGGTCGGCACAGACGCCGGATACGCATAGCCCTGCCCGTCGCCGCGGCCGGTGTCGCCGCCGCCGTGGCCGGCGCGCTGCTGACGACGTCCGCCGACGCGGCCACGCCGCTGCCGCAGCCGACGGTCAAGCCCGCCGTCAGCTCGCCGTCGCTCGCCGTGCTGGAGAAGCGCGTCGCGGGCGCCATGGCCGGTGACGACGTCGCGGGCAGGACGAGCAAGGCCTCGCTCAGCGCGAGCACCGGCACCAGCAACATCGACCCGAAGATCATCGGTGGCAACGAGACCACCATCAGCACGGCCCCGTGGATGGCGCAGCTCCACTACTACGACGACCGGGGCACCTCCAGCACCGCCGACGACATCGGCTTCTTCTGCGGCGGCACCGTCGTCGCGCCGACGAAGATCCTCACCGCCGCGCACTGCGTCAAGGGCTACAACTGGAACGCCAACGGCGCCGTCGTCACCGGCACCTCCCAGCTGCCCTCGGCCGACGGCACCGACCTGCACGGCGGTACCGTCACCGGCGTCTGGCGGCAGTGGAACCACCCGTCGTACAACGCGAACACCATCGACAACGACATCGCGGTGCTGACCCTGCCCGTCCCGGTCAAGGCCACCCCGATCCGGATGACGACGTCCGGCGACACCACGTCGTACAAGGCCGGCACCAGCGCCAAGGTCTACGGCTGGGGCCGCACCAGCTCCACCAACGACGACATCTCCGAGACGCTGAAGACGGCCACCCTGCCCATGCAGTCCGACACGACGTGCTCCGGGACGTACGGCGCGGACTTCGTCAAGGGCCACATGGTCTGCGCGGGCAAGCCCGCCACCGGCAGCGACACCGGCACCGTCTCCGCCTGCAACGGCGACTCCGGCGGCCCCCTGGTCGTGAACAACCGGATCGTCGGTGTCGTGTCCTGGGGTGTGACCGACTGCGTCCAGAAGGGCGCCTACAGCGTCTTCAGCAAGGTCAGCACCTACGTCGGCGCCGCCTACCCGCGCCTCGACGACACCAACATCAGCGGTGACCACAAGGCCGACCTGTGGGTGCGCAACGCCTCCACCAAGACCGGCTACTCCAAGGACTCCAACGGCACGTCCTTCGCCGCCCGCGAGTCCTGGGGGGACTGGAACGGCGTCAACGTCGTCCTGCAGACCGACCTGGACCGGGACGGCTACCAGGACCTGGTCTACCGGCGCAGCAGCGACGGCGACGTCTTCTGGACGCACTACGTCATCTCCAGCGGCACCTGGACCACCAAGCAGATCGCCGACAACTGGAAGACCCGCACCCGGATCATCACCCCGGGTGACGTCACCGGCGACTACCTGCCCGACATGCTGTCGGTCGACTCCGCGGGCGTCCTGTGGATCTACCCGGGCAAGGGCAACGGCACCTTCGCGTCCCGCGTGAAGGTCGGCTCCGGCTGGAACCAGTACAACTCCGTGCGCGGCAAGGGCGACTTCAACGGGGACGGCAAGACCGACCTGATCGCCCGCAGCAAGTCCGGCAGCTACCTCTACCTCTACAAGGGCACCGGCAAGGCCGGCTCGGGCGCCTTCTCGGCCCGGGTCAAGGTGCGCACGTGGGACGGGTACAACGCCTTCGACGCGCCGGGTGACGTCACCGGCGACGGCAAGGCCGACTTCCTGGCCCGCACCCCCGGCGGCACGCTCTACCTGTACGCCGGCACCGGCAAGGGGACCAGCGAGATCTTCGCCACACGGAAGTCCGTCGGCACCGATTTCAAGCAGTACGACATCTTCGGCTGAAATCGCTGGTGAGCGGGGTACGTCCCGCCGTGCCGAACACACGCTGTGCCCACCGCCGTACGCGGTGGGCACAGTCCGTTGTGCAACCCTTTCCCGAGTTTCTCCATCTGACCGGGTGGGGCGACGATGGTGCGAGGAAGGTTCTTTTCCGGCCATGCCTGGCGCTGACCGCAGGGGGTAAGCGACCGTAGAAGAGCTGAGGAGTACATGTCTGCCGAGAGCACGCCGGATCCGGGCATACCGGGAAGCAACGGCATCAACGGAGCGCGTCATCGCGGCAAGGGTCGGCGACGCAAGCCCCCGAGACGCCACAAGGGCCTGATGATCACGGCCTGGACCACCGCGGGCATCGTCGTGCTGGGTGGCGCCGGAGCCGGTTACCTGTACTTCAAGCTCAACGGCAACCTCAAGAGCGTCGACATCGACCAGGCTCTCGGCACGGACCGGCCCAAGAAGGTCGACAACGGCTCCGAGAACATCCTCGTCCTCGGCTCCGACACCCGCGCCGGAGGCAACAAGAAGCTCGGCGGCGGCACCGACGACGGCAGCGCCCGCTCCGACACGGCGATGATCGTGCACATCTACAAGGGCCACAAGAAGGCCAGCGTCGTCTCCGTCCCGCGCGACACCCTGATCGACCGCCCGTCCTGCACGGACACCAAGGGCAACGACCACCCCGCCGCCCAGAGCGTGATGTTCAACTCCGCGTACTCCACCGGCGGGGCCGCCTGCGCCGTGAAGACCGTCGAGTCGATCACCGACCTACGCATGGACCACTACCTGGAAGTCGACTTCGCCGGCTTCCAGAAGCTCATCGACGACCTCGGCGGCGTCGAGATCACCACGACCAAGAGCATCGACGACCCCGACAGCCATCTGAAGCTGAAGGCGGGCACCCACACGCTCGACGGCAAGCAGGCCCTGGGCCTGGTCCGCACGAGGCACGGCGTCGGCGACGGCTCCGACCTGGGCCGCATCCAGCTCCAGCAGGCCTTCATCAAGGCCCTGGTCAACCAGATCAAGGACGTCGGCGTCTTCTCGAACCCGAAGAAGCTGCTCGACCTCGCGGAGACCGCGACGAATACGGTGACGACCGACTCCGACCTGGGCTCGGTCAACAAGCTCGCGTCCTTCGCGAGCGGCCTCCAGGGCATCAGCCCGTCCCACATGCACATGGTCACGATGCCGGTGGCCTACGACCCGGCCGACCCCAACCGCGTCCTCCTCCAGAAGAAGAAGGCCGACGAGATCTGGAAGGCGCTGGAGCAGGACAAGCCGATCCCGAAGTCGGCGACGTCCGGATCGGCGACGGGCGAGGCCAAGGGCGTGGTGAGCGCGCCCTGAGGGGCACGCCCGGGGGCGCGGGGCTGTATCGATGTGCGGCTCCGCCGCGGGGGCGCGACAAGCCCCCACCGGCCCGCAGGGAACAAACAACGACAACCCCCGGTTTTGGGAGTAGGCCCCAGTCCTGGCAGACTGGTACGTCGGCCCCGGTTCACGCTCCCGCACCCCGCGGCGGCGACCCGGCGCCCTCCCGAAACTAGGAGACACCTTGAAGCGCGACATCCACCCCGAGTACGTCGAGACGCAGGTCAGCTGCACCTGCGGCGCGTCGTTCACCACTCGCAGCACCATCGAGTCCGGCGCCATCCGCGCCGATGTCTGCTCCGAGTGCCACCCGTTCTACACGGGCAAGCAGAAGATCCTCGACACCGGTGGCCGTGTGGCCCGCTTCGAGGCCCGCTTCGGCAAGGCCGCCGGCTCCAAGAAGTAGCGAGTCCCATTTCGCCGGTCCGCGGAAGCGCCCCCTCACCGGGCGCTCCGGGACCGGCGTTTTTGGTCGCCCGCCCTTCACCCCCCGTCCGTACACAGGAGCCCCAAGATGTTCGAGGCCGTCGAGGAACTCGTCGCCGAGCACGCCGACCTGGAGAAGAAGCTCGCCGACCCGTCGGTGCACGCCGACCAGGCCAACGCGCGCAAGCTGAACAAGCGGTACGCCGAGCTCACCCCCATCGTCGCCACGTACCGCTCCTGGACGCAGACGGGCGACGACATCGGGACCGCCCGCGAACTGGCCGCCGAGGACTCCGACTTCGCAGCCGAGGTCAAGGACCTGGAGCGGCAGCGCGAGGAGCTCACGGAGAAGCTGCGCCTCCTGCTCGTCCCGCGTGACCCCAGCGACGACAAGGACGTCATCCTCGAGATCAAGGCGGGAGCGGGCGGCGACGAGTCGGCCCTGTTCGCCGGCGACCTGCTGCGCATGTACCTGCGCTACGCCGAGCGCGTCGGCTGGAAGACCGAGATCATCGACGCCACCGAGTCCGAACTGGGCGGCTACAAGGACGTCCAGGTCGCCGTGAAGACCAAGGGTGGCCAGGGTGCGACCGAGCCCGGCCAGGGTGTCTGGGCGCGGCTGAAGTACGAGGGCGGTGTGCACCGCGTGCAGCGCGTGCCCGCGACGGAGTCCCAGGGCCGTATCCACACCTCCGCGGCCGGTGTGCTCGTCACGCCCGAGGCCGAGGAGGTCGACGTCGAGATCAACCCGAACGACCTCCGCATCGACGTCTACCGGTCCTCCGGGCCCGGCGGACAGTCCGTCAACACCACCGACTCCGCCGTGCGCATCACGCACATCCCGACCGGGGTCGTCGCCTCCTGTCAGAACGAGAAGAGCCAGCTGCAGAACAAGGAGCAGGCACTGCGTATCCTGCGCTCCAGGCTGCTCGCAGCGGCGCAGGAGGAGGCGGAGCGGGAGGCCGCCGACGCCCGCCGCAGCCAGGTCCGCACGGTCGACCGCTCCGAGAAGATCCGCACCTACAACTTCCCGGAGAACCGACTCTCGGACCACCGCGTCGGCTTCAAGGCGTACAACCTGGACCAGGTCCTGGACGGCGACCTCGACGCGGTGATCCAGGCCTGCGTCGACGCGGACTCCGCGGCGAAGCTGGCGGCCGCGTAGGGCAGGCACGAGCACGTACGAGTGATCACGTACGAGTAATACGGAGGACTTGCGTGAACCTGCTGCTCGCGGAGGTGGCCCAGGCCACCCAGCGGCTCGCCGACGCCGGCGTGCCCTCGCCGCGTACCGACGCGGAGGAACTCGCCGCGTTCGTGCACGGCGTCAAGCGCGGCGAGCTGCACTCCGTCAGGGACTCCGACTTCGACGCCCGCTACTGGGAGGTCATCGCCCGCCGCGAGGCCCGCGAACCGCTCCAGCACATCACCGGGCGCGCCTACTTCCGCTACCTGGAACTCCAGGTCGGCCCCGGGGTGTTCGTGCCGCGGCCCGAGACGGAGTCCGTGGTCGGCTGGGCCATAGACGCCGTACGGGCCATGGACGTCGTCGAGCCGTGCATCGTCGACCTGTGCACCGGCTCCGGCGCCATCGCGCTCGCCCTCGCCCAGGAGGTGCCGCGCTCGCGCGTGCACGCCGTGGAGCTGTCCGAGGACGCCCTCAAGTGGACCCGCAAGAACGTCGAGGGGTCCAGGGTCGACCTGCGGCAGGGCAACGCCCTCACCGCCTTCCCCGACCTGGACGGCCAGGTCGACCTGGTCATCACCAACCCGCCGTACATCCCGCTCACCGAGTGGGAGTACGTCGCCCCCGAGGCACGGGACTACGACCCCGACATGGCCCTCTTCTCCGGCGAGGACGGCCTGGACCTCATCCGCGGCCTGGAACGCACCGCGCACCGGCTGCTGCGCCCGGGCGGTGTGGTCGTCGTCGAGCACGCGGACACCCAGGGCGGCCAGGTGCCGTGGATCTTCACCGAGGAACGGGGCTGGGCCGACGCGGCCGACCACCCCGACCTCAACAACCGCCCGCGCTTCGCCACGGCCCGCAAGGCGCTGCCGTGAGCACACCGGGCACCCCGCGCTCTTCGCGGACCTCTTGGACTTCGTGGACTTCATCCCAGCAGTACGTGTACGAGGAGGCCAGCTAAAGATGGCACGGCGATACGACACCAACGACGCGACCGACCGTGTGACCGGTCTGCGCGAGGCAGCGTCCGCCGTCCGCCGTGGCGAGCTCGTGGTGCTGCCGACGGACACGGTGTACGGCATCGGCGCCGACGCGTTCTCCTCGGAGGCGGTCGCCGACCTGCTGGAGGCGAAGGGCCGGGGCCGCAACATGCCCACGCCCGTCCTCATCGGGTCCCCGAACACCCTGCACGGCCTCGTCACGGACTTCTCCGAGCTGGCCTGGGAGCTGGTCGACGCCTTCTGGCCGGGTGCGCTGACGCTCGTCGCGCGGCACCAGCCGTCCCTGCAGTGGGACCTCGGGGACACCCGTGGCACGGTCGCCGTGCGCATGCCGCTGCACCCGGTCGCCATCGAACTGCTGACCGAGGTCGGTCCCATGGCCGTCTCCTCCGCCAACCTGACCGGCCACCCGGCGCCGGAGGACTGCGACGCCGCGCAGGAGATGCTCGGCGACTCCGTCTCCGTCTACCTCGACGGGGGCCCGACCCCCGGCATCGTGCCGTCGTCGATCGTCGACGTGACCCGTGAGGTGCCGCTGCTGCTGCGTGCCGGCGCCATCTCGGCGGACGAGCTGCGAAAGGTCGTACCCGACCTCGAGGTGGCGAATTGACGGCCCCTGGACCGGGGCGTGGCATAGGCAGCGGGGAAAGCGCGGCGGAGATCACGACGACGTTCGTGGGGCTTCCGCGTGACAGCTTCCGGATCCTCCACGTCAGCACCGGCAACGTGTGCCGCTCGCCCATCACCGAGCGGCTGACCCGCCATGCGGTGCGGGAGCGGCTCGGCATCCTGGGCGGCGGGCTGATCGTGGAGAGCGCGGGCACCTGGGGCCACGAGGGCGCGCCCATGGAGTCCCACGCGGAGACCGTCCTGGCCGACTTCGGCGCGGACGCCTCCGGCTTCACCGGGCGCGAGCTCCTCGACGAACACGTGATCCGCGCCGACCTGGTGCTGACCGCCACCAGGGACCACCGGGCGCAGGTCATCTCCATGGGCCACTCCGCGGGCCTGCGGACCTTCACGCTCAAGGAGTTCACCCGCCTGGTCAAGGCCATCGACCCGGCGACCCTGCCGCCCCTGGAGGAGGGCGTGGTCATCCGCGCGCGTGCACTGGTCCGCGCCGCGGCCGCTCTACGCGGGTGGCTGCTGGCCCCGACGGCCGAGGCGGACGAGGTCTACGACCCCTACGGTGCCCCCTTGACGTTCTTCCGGTCCATCGGGGACGAGATACACCAGGCCCTCGATCCGGTCGTCACGGCGCTCACGGGTGTCCCCGCAAAGACGTAACAGCCGAGCGCTCCGCAGGGCCCGGGCCTACATTGGTCCTACGTCACCACGGCGAGTGAGCCGAAGGACTCAGGCGCCCGGAGGCGAACCGCCCAGAACACGCGTCGCCCGGAGCCCACCATGACGGTCACCCCTGCCATCCAGGCCGACGTCCTGCGCCGCCAGGACCCGGAGCTCGCCGACATCCTGCTCGGGGAACGGGAGCGGCAGTCGACGACGCTCCAGCTGATCGCCGCCGAGAACTTCAGCTCCCCGGCCGTGCTGGCCGCCCTCGGGTCGCCGCTCGCGAACAAGTACGCCGAGGGGTACCCGGGCGCGCGGCATCACGGCGGCTGCGAGATCGTCGACGTCGCCGAACGCGTCGCGGTCGAGCGGGCCAGGGCGCTGTTCGGCGCCGACCACGCCAACGTCCAGGCGCACTCGGGCTCTTCGGCGGTGCTCGCCGCCTACGCCGCCCTGCTCCGCCCGGGCGACACCGTCCTCGCGCTCGGCCTGCCCTACGGCGGCCATCTCACGCACGGTTCGCCCGCCAACTTCTCGGGCCGCTGGTTCGACTTCGTCGGTTACGGCGTGGAGGCCGAGTCCGGGCTCATCGACCACGAGCAGGTGCGCACCCTGGCCCGCACCCGCCGGCCCAAGGCGATCGTGTGCGGCTCGATCGCCTATCCCCGCCATCTCGACTACGCGTTCTTCCGCGAGGTCGCCGACGAAGTGGGCGCGTACCTCATCGCGGACGCCGCGCACCCCCTCGGACTGGTCGCCGGTAAAGCGGCCCCGAACCCGGTGCCGTACGCGGACATCGTCTGCGGGACCACCCACAAGGTGCTGCGGGGCCCGCGCGGCGGTGTGATCCTGTGCCGCGCGGAGCTGGCCGAGCGGGTCGACCGGGCCGTGTTCCCGTTCACACAGGGCGGTGCGCAGATGCACACCATCGCCGCGAAGGCGGTCGCGTTCGGGGAGGCGGCAACACCGGCGTTCGCCGCGTACGCCCATCAGGTGGTGGCGAATGCGCGGGTTCTGGCGGCACGGCTGGCCGCGGCGGGCTTGGTCGTCACCACGGGCGGCACGGACACCCATCTGATCACCGCCGACCCGGCGCCGCTCGGCGTCGACGGACGCACCGCCCGGGGCCGTCTCGCCGCGGCCGGCCTGGTCATGGACTGCTGCGCGCTGCCGCACGGTGACGCGAGGGGGCTCAGGCTCGGCACGGCCGCGATCACCACGCAGGGCATGGGCGAGGCGGAGATGGTCCGGATCGCCGGACTCTTCGCCGGGGTGCTGCGGGGCGTGACGGATCCCTCAAGAGCCCGTGAAGAAGTGCGGGAGCTGGCCGGTGGATTTCCGCCGTATCCGGCGTGAGTCGGGGTAAGCGCATCAGGGTGCACAGCCACTCGTGCAACCATCATCGCTACCCGGAAGTCCCCACCCATATGCGCGCATCGCTAGGGTGTGGGACTGAGATGGCCAGCGAGATCTGTGGGGAAGCCCGTGCGTGAATACCTCCTGACGCTCTGCATCACGGCCGCGGTGACGTATCTGCTGACAGGGCCGGTACGGAAGTTCGCGATCGTGGCCGGAGCGATGCCGGAGATCCGGGCACGTGACGTGCACCGGGAGCCCACTCCGCGCCTCGGCGGTATCGCGATGTTCTTCGGCCTGTGCGCGGGCCTGCTGGTCGCCGACCACCTGACCAACCTCAACCAGGTCTTCGAGACGTCGAACGAACCCCGGGCACTGCTGTCCGGGGCGGCCCTGATCTGGCTGATCGGTGTACTGGACGACAAGTTCGAGATCGATGCCCTGATCAAGCTGGGCGGCCAGATGATCGCCGCGGGCGTGATGGTCGTGCAGGGTCTGACGATCCTGTGGCTGCCCATCCCGGGCGTCGGCTCGGTCGCGCTCACCCAGTGGCAGGGCACCCTGCTCACGGTCGCCCTGGTCGTCATCACCATCAACGCGGTCAACTTCGTCGACGGCCTGGACGGCCTCGCGGCCGGCATGGTCTGCATCGCGGCCACGGCGTTCTTCCTTTACGCCTACCGCATCTGGTACTCGTACGGCATCGAGGCCGCCGCCCCGGCCACGCTGTTCTCGGCGATCCTGATGGGCATGTGCCTGGGCTTCCTGCCGCACAACATGCACCCGGCGCGGATCTTCATGGGCGACTCGGGCTCGATGCTGATCGGCCTGGTCCTGGCCGCCGGCGCGATCTCCGTCACCGGGCAGGTCGACCCGGACGCGCTCAACCTGTACGTGGGCTCCGAGAAGGAGGCCGTGCACCAGACGGTCCCCGTCTACATCCCGCTGCTGCTGCCGCTGACGATCATCGCGGTGCCGGCCGCCGACCTGATCCTGGCGATCGTGCGGCGCACCTGGCGCGGCCAGTCCCCGTTCGCCGCCGACCGCGGTCACCTGCACCACCGCCTGCTGGAGATCGGCCACTCGCACAGCCGCGCGGTGCTGATCATGTACTTCTGGTCGGCGCTGATCGCCTTCGGGGCTCTCGCCTACTCGGTCAACTCGGCGTCCATGTGGATCGTGCTCGGTGTGGTGTTCCTGAGCGCGATCGGGCTGCTCCTGCTTCTGCTGCCGCGCTTCACGCCGCGCACCCCGCGCTGGATGGAGCGCTTCGTGCCACCGCGCTACCGGCGCCGCGGCTCGGTCGCGGCCCTGTCACCCGAGGCCTCGACGCCGGCGTCCGCGGCGGACCAGCCCGCCCCGGCCGGGGCCGACAACCGCACGCCCGTGGTGTCCGGGGTCGCCGGTGTCAACGGGGCGACCGCCATCGGCCCCCGTTCGCGTCTGGCCGACCGGCGCAAGGCGGGGACAAGGTAAGAATCTGACGAGAGCATTGCCAAGTCGTGGGGTGGCGATGGGGGTGCGAAGCACCCCAATACCAGACATGTCGGCCGGGTTCTCGCTCAGACGCGCAGCTTCACTCTCATGTGTGACAGTGCGCACACCTTCAGGTAAAGACTGCATCAAATAGTTTGTGATACGGTTCACGAGAACCCCCCGGATAGAGCCGAAGGACCGCAGTGCGACGGTCCAATGGCGTGAGGTCTCCACTCAGCCCGGGACTACGCTCGTCCATGACGACACCCTGCCCCCTGCGAAAGCGGAGTTGCCGCCATGCCGTCCAATGACGCCCGGAACCTCTTGCAGTGCGCTGTACCCACAGCGGCTGCCGGTGTGGTCGTGGTCGCCGTCAGTGGCGCGGTGGCCGGAGGGAAGGGAGCCATCGGAGCAGCCGTCGGCACCGTACTGGCCATCCTCTTCATGGGAATCGGTCTGTACGTTCTCCAGTGGACGGCAAAAACGCTCCCGCAGTTGTTCCAGGCCATGGGGCTCATGCTTTATGGCGCTCAGTTGCTGCTGCTTCTGATCTTCGCTGCTGTCTTCAAGGACACCTCTCTCTTCAACCCGAAGACGTTCGCCCTCGGGCTCGTCATCGCGACCGTCGTGTGGATGGCTGCGCAAGCTCGTGCGCATATGAAGGCCAAGATCTTCTACATCGACCCGGACTCCGCGAAGACCGAGAAGCCCGAGAAGACCGGACCGTCGTCGTGACGAGTAGGGGCGCGATAAAGGGCAGTAGGAACTCCTGCTATCGTCCGGTGCCAACTGCGGCATCGCGGGCGCGGGCATCTGAGCTGACGCCTGCTCGAACGCGAGGCTCGATGCCCCTCAGCCGCCCTCACATCCGTTACACCAGTCCCGTGCCGAACCGCGGCTCCGCGCCGCGCCGACACAACGAGGTTGCCGTACACATGCGTCACGCCGAAGGAGCCCGCGGTGAGTGCTGACCAGACCCAGCTCGCCTTTGACTGGAGCTGTCGGATCATGTCCGACAACGGGTGTGGTTTTCCGGCTCCGGGCCTGCACTCGTTCCTCTTCAAGCCGATCACCACGGTTGGGGGGTTCGAGTTCAACAAGGTGATGCTGCTCGCCCTCATCACCACCGTCCTCATCATCGGCTTCTTCTACGCGGCCTTCGGCAAAGCGAAGGTGGTGCCGGGCAAGCTGCAGATGGTCGGTGAAGCCGGCTACGACTTCGTCCGCCGCGGCATCGTCTACGAGACGCTCGGCAAGCGTGAGGGCGAGAAGTACGTCCCGTTCATGGTCTCGCTGTTCTTCTTCATCTGGATCATGAACATCTGGTCCGTGGTCCCGCTCGCGCAGTTCCCGGTCTCGTCGATCATCGCGTTCCCGGCGGTCCTCGCCGCGATCGTCTACGTGACCTGGGTCTCGCTGACCTTCAAGCGGCACGGCTTCGTCGGGTTCTTCAAGAACGTCACCGGCTACGACAAGTCGCTCGGCCCGGTGCTGCCGCTCGTGATGGTCATCGAGTTCTTCTCGAACCTGCTCGTCCGGCCGTTCACGCACGCGGTGCGACTGTTCGCCAACATGTTCGCCGGCCACCTGATGCTGGTCATGTTCACCGTCGCCTCCTGGTACCTGCTGAACAGCTGGATGGTCCCGGCGGCCGGTGTCTCGTTCGTGATGACCATCGCCATGATCGGCTTCGAGCTTTTCGTGCAGGCCGTCCAGGCGTACGTCTTCGTACTCCTCGCCTGCACGTACATCCAGGGCGCTCTCGCTGAGCATCACTGAGCCCCACACCCCCACCCCCGGTCGTCCGGTGGCCAACCCCCACCGGTCCGTTAAGAGAAGGAAGATTCAGCATGGCTGCCACTGAGACCCTTGCCGCTGTCTCCGGTTCCATCGGTTCCGTCGGTTACGGCCTCTCGGCTATCGGCCCCGGCATCGGCGTCGGCATCATCTTCGGCAACGGCACCCAGGCCCTGGCCCGTCAGCCCGAGGCCGCCGGCCTGATCCGTGCCAACCAGATCCTGGGCTTCGCCTTCTGTGAGGCGCTCGCCCTCATCGGCATCGTCATGCCGTTCGTGTTCGGTACGAAGTAAGACTTCCCTACCGACACGTTTCGACGAAAGGCACTGATGTGATCGCCAACCTGGTGCAGCTGGCGGCCGAGGAAGAGCAGAACCCGCTCATTCCTCCGGGCCCCGAGCTGCTCATCGGCACCATCGCCTTCGCCATCGTGTTCTTCTTCTTCTGGAAGAAGCTGCTTCCGAACATCAACAAGGTTCTGGAGGAGCGCCGCGCGGCGATCGAAGGCGGTATCGAAGAGGCCGAGACCATGAAGGTCGAAGCCCAGAGCGTCCTTGAGCAGTACAAGGCACAGCTCGCCGAGGCCCGGCACGAGGCCGCGCGCCTGCGCCAGGAGGCGCAGGAGCAGGGTGCCACGCTCATCGCCGAGATGCGGGCCGAAGGCCAGCGTCAGCGCGAGGAGATCGTCGCCGCCGGCCACTCCCAGATCGAGGCCGACCGCAAGGCCGCCGCTTCCGCGCTCCGCCAGGACGTCGGCAAGCTCGCCACCGACCTGGCCGGCAAGCTCGTCGGGGAGTCCCTCGAGGACCACGCCCGCCAGAGCCGCGTGATCGACCGGTTCCTCGACGAGCTCGAGGAGAAGGCCGAGGCCGGACGATGAACGGAGCGAGCCGCGAGGCCCTGGCAGCCGCACGTGAGCGTCTCGACGCGCTGACGGACTCGACGTCCGTGAACGCGACCTCGCTCGCCGACGAGCTGGCCGCCGTCACCGCGCTGCTCGACCGCGAGGTGTCGCTGCGTCGGGTCCTCACCGACCCGGCGCAGGCCGCGGAGGCCAAGGCAGAACTGGCCCAGCGTCTGCTCGGCACCCAGGTCAGCGGCCCTGCCGCCGACCTGGTGGCCGGCATGGTGCGCTCCCGCTGGTCGCAGTCCCGCGACCTGGTGGACGCGCTGGAGGAGCTGGCCGACACCGCCGACCTCACGGCCGCCCAGCAGGCGGGCAAGCTCGACGACGTCGAGGACGAGCTGTTCCGGTTCGGCCGGATCGTCTCCGGCAGCACCGAGCTGCGCGCCGCGCTGACCGACCGCAAGGCCACCACCTCGGCCAAGAGCGCGCTGCTGCGCAGCCTCCTCGGCGGCCGGGCGCAGTCGGCCACCGAGCGTCTGGTCACGCGCCTTGTGACCGCGCCGCGGGGACGTAGCCTGGAGTCGGGACTCGAGTCCCTGTCCAAGCTCGCCGCCGAGCGCCGGGACCGCATGGTGGCCATCGTCACCTCGGCGGTGCCGCTGAGCGACCCGCAGAAGCAGCGCCTGGGCGCCGCCCTCGCGAAGCTCTACGGCCGCACGATGCACCTCAACCTGGACGTGGACCCCGAGGTCCTCGGCGGAATCCGGGTGCAGGTCGGCGACGAGGTCATCAACGGCTCCCTCGCGGACCGCATCGAGGACGCCAGCCGCCGGCTCGCCGGCTGAGCAGCAACTCAATAGGCACAACGTACTTACGACGGCCCTGGTTGGGCCGTGCAGAAGAATCCTGGGGGTCGCCCCCAGACCCCCAAAGTGAAACTTCGGGCCCAACAAGGAGAGCAGGGAACCCAGATGGCGGAGCTCACGATCCGGCCGGAGGAGATCCGGGACGCGCTGGAGAACTTCGTCCAGGCGTACAAGCCGGACGCGGCCTCGCGCGAGGAGGTCGGTACGGTCACCTTCGCCGGTGACGGCATCGCGAAGGTCGAGGGCCTGCCCTCGGTCATGGCCAACGAGCTGCTGAAGTTCGAGGACGGCAGCCTCGGTCTCGCCCTCAACCTCGAGGAGCGCGAGATCGGCTGCGTCGTCCTCGGCGAGTTCAGCGGCATCGAGGAGGGTCAGCCGGTCTCCCGTACCGGTGAGGTTCTCTCCGTCGCGGTGGGCGAGGGCTACCTCGGCCGTGTGGTGGACCCCCTCGGCAACCCGATCGACGGCCTCGGCGAGATCGAGACCGAAGACCGTCGCGCCCTGGAGCTGCAGGCCCCGGGCGTCATGGTCCGCAAGTCGGTGCACGAGCCGATGGAGACGGGCTACAAGGCCGTCGACGCGATGACCCCCGTCGGCCGTGGCCAGCGTCAGCTGATCATCGGTGACCGCCAGACCGGCAAGACCGCCCTGGCCGTCGACACGATCATCAACCAGCGCGACAACTGGCGTTCGGGCGACCCGAACAAGCAGGTTCGCTGCATCTACGTCGCCATCGGCCAGAAGGGCTCCACCATCGCCGGCGTGCGCGGCGCTCTGGAGGAGGCCGGCGCGCTGGAGTACACGACCATCGTCGCCGCCCCGGCGTCCGACCCGGCCGGCTTCAAGTACCTTGCGCCGTACACCGGTTCGGCCATCGGCCAGCACTGGATGTACCAGGGCAAGCACGTCCTGATCATCTTCGACGACCTGTCGAAGCAGGCCGACGCCTACCGCGCCGTGTCGCTGCTGCTGCGCCGCCCGCCGGGCCGTGAGGCCTACCCGGGTGACGTCTTCTACCTGCACTCCCGTCTGCTGGAGCGCTGCGCCAAGCTCTCCGACGAGATGGGTGCCGGCTCGATGACCGGTCTGCCGATCGTCGAGACCAAGGCCAACGACGTCTCGGCGTTCATCCCGACCAACGTCATCTCCATCACCGACGGCCAGTGCTTCCTGGAGTCGGACCTGTTCAACGCCGGTCAGCGCCCCGCGCTGAACGTCGGTATCTCCGTCTCCCGAGTCGGTGGTTCCGCGCAGCACAAGGCGATGAAGCAGGTCTCCGGCCGTCTGCGCGTGGACCTCGCCCAGTTCCGTGAGCTGGAGGCGTTCGCCGCCTTCGGTTCCGACCTGGACGCCGCGTCGAAGGCGCAGCTGGAGCGCGGTCAGCGCATGGTCGAGCTGCTGAAGCAGTCGCAGTACCAGCCGATGGCCACCGAGGACCAGGTCGTCTCCGTCTGGGCCGGCACCACCGGCAAGATGGACGACGTCCCCGTCGCCGACATCCGCCGCTTCGAGAAGGAGCTGCTGGACTACCTGCACCGCAAGGAGCAGGGTCTGATGACCTCCATCCGCGAGGGCGGCAAGATGTCCGACGACACCCTGCAGGCGGTCGCCGAGGCCATCGCGGAGTTCAAGAAGCAGTTCGAGACCTCCGACGGCAAGCTGCTCGGCGAGGACACCCCGGCTGCCGGTAAGTGACGACGGAAGGGACCTGACTCATGGGAGCCCAGCTCCGGGTCTACAAGCGTCGCATCCGATCCGTCTCCGCGACCAAGAAGATCACCAAGGCGATGGAGATGATCGCCGCCTCGCGCGTCGTCAAGGCGCAGCGCAAGGTGGCGGCCTCCACCCCGTACGCGACCGAGCTCACCCGCGCGGTCACGGCGGTCGCCACCGGCTCTAACACCAAGCACCCGCTGACGACGGAGGCCGAGAACCCGACCCGCGCCGCGGTCCTGCTCCTCACGAGCGACCGCGGTCTGGCCGGCGCCTTCAACTCCAACGCCATCAAGGCCGCGGAGAAGCTCACGGCGCAGCTCGAGGCCGAGGGCAAGGAAGTCGTCAACTACATCGTCGGCCGCCGCGGTGTCGCCCACTACAACTTCCGCGAGCGCAAGATCGCGGAGTCGTTCACGGGCTTCACCGACGACCCGTCGTACGCGGACGCCAAGAAGGTCGCGGCCCCGCTGATCGAGGCCATCGAGACGGAGATGGCCGAGGGCGGCGTGGACGAGCTCCACATCGTCTACACCGAGTTCGTGTCGATGATGACGCAGACGGCGAAAGAGGCGCGGCTGCTGCCGCTCAGCCTCGACGAGGTGGCTGCGGAGGCCGCGCCCAAGGGCGAGATCCTTCCGCTGTTCGACTTCGAGCCCTCGGCGGAGGACGTCCTCGACGCCCTGCTGCCGCGCTACGTCGAAAGCCGCATCTACAACGCGCTGCTCCAGTCGGCCGCCTCCAAGCACGCCGCCACGCGGCGCGCGATGAAGTCGGCCACCGACAACGCCGGAGAGCTCATCGAGACGCTCACCCGGCTTGCCAACCAGGCCCGCCAGGCCGAAATCACCCAGGAAATCAGCGAGATCGTCGGTGGCGCGAGCGCCCTGGCCGACGCGACCGCGGGGAGTGACCGATAAATGACCACCACTGTTGAGCCGACCGCTCCTGCTGGCGTGGCCACTGGCCGCGTCGCGCGGGTCATCGGCCCGGTCGTCGACGTGGAGTTCCCCGTCGACGCGATGCCGGAGATCTACAACGCCCTGCACGTCGAGGTCGCAGACCCGGCGCTCGCGGGCCAGAAGAAGACGCTGACCCTGGAGGTCGCCCAGCACCTGGGTGACGGCCTGGTCCGTGCCATCTCCATGCAGCCCACCGACGGCCTGGTCCGCCAGGCCCCGGTGACCGACACGGGCGCGGGCATCACCGTCCCGGTCGGCGACTTCACCAAGGGCAAGGTGTTCAACACCCTCGGTGAGGTGCTGAACAGCGACGAGGTCCACGAGGGCGAGCGCTGGTCCATCCACCGCAAGGCCCCCGCGTTCGACCAGCTCGAGTCGAAGACCGAGATGTTCGAGACGGGCCTGAAGGTCGTCGACCTGCTCACCCCGTACGTCAAGGGCGGCAAGATCGGTCTGTTCGGTGGTGCCGGTGTCGGCAAGACCGTGCTGATCCAGGAAATGATCATGCGTGTCGCCAACCTCCACGAGGGCGTCTCCGTCTTCGCGGGCGTCGGCGAGCGCACCCGTGAGGGCAACGACCTCATCGCGGAGATGGAAGAGTCCGGCGTTCTGGACAAGACCGCGCTGGTCTTCGGCCAGATGGACGAGCCCCCGGGCACCCGTCTGCGCGTGGCCCTGGCCGGCCTGACGATGGCGGAGTACTTCCGCGACGTCCAGAAGCAGGACGTGCTGTTCTTCATCGACAACATCTTCCGCTTCACCCAGGCCGGTTCCGAGGTGTCGACCCTGCTCGGCCGTATGCCCTCCGCGGTGGGCTACCAGCCGAACCTGGCCGACGAGATGGGCACCCTCCAGGAGCGCATCACCTCGACCCGTGGTCACTCGATCACCTCGATGCAGGCGATCTACGTCCCCGCGGACGACCTGACCGACCCGGCCCCGGCCACCACCTTCGCCCACCTCGACGCGACGACGGTTCTGTCCCGTCCGATCTCCGAGAAGGGCATCTACCCGGCCGTGGACCCGCTGGACTCGACGTCCCGCATCCTCGACCCGCGGTACATCTCGGCGGAGCACTACAACGCCGCGATGCGCGTGAAGAACATCCTGCAGAAGTACAAGGACCTGCAGGACATCATCGCGATCCTCGGTATCGACGAGCTCGGCGAGGAGGACAAGCTCGTCGTCCACCGTGCCCGTCGCGTGGAGCGCTTCCTGTCCCAGAACACCCACGCCGCCAAGCAGTTCACCGGCGTGGACGGTTCGGACGTGCCGCTGGACGAGTCGATCGCCGCGTTCAACGCGATCTGCGACGGCGAGTACGACCACTTCCCGGAGCAGGCGTTCTTCATGTGCGGTGGTCTCGAGGACCTGAAGAACAACGCGAAGGAGCTGGGCGTCTCCTGACCCGGGCAGCGCTCGAGTCATGAGGGGGCGGGGCTCGTCCCGCCCCCTCATTCACGCCTACTAGACTTGTAACCAACACCCGGCACTCCCGCCGGGTGGTGACCCGAGGAGCCACCCTTGGCTGCTGAGCTGCACGTCGCGCTGGTCGCGGCCGACCGTGAGGTCTGGTCCGGCCAGGCCACCCTGGTCGTCGCGCGCACCACGTCCGGCGACATCGGCGTCATGCCCGGTCACCAGCCGCTGCTCGGTGTGCTGGAGTCGGGCCCGGTGACCATCCGTACGAGTGAGGGCGGGACGGTCGTCGCCGCTGTCCACGGCGGATTCATCTCGTTCGCGGACGACAAGCTCTCGCTGCTCGCCGAAGTCGCCGAGCTGTCGGACGAGATCGATGTCCAGCGCGCGGAGCAGGAGCTCGAGCGCGCGAAGGCGGAGGACGACGCGGAGGCCCAGCGCCGTGCGGACGTCCGTCTGCGGGCTGCCACGGCGGCCCGCTGACCCCGTCCGCCGCGCGATGATGTCACTCAGCCGCGGCTGGGTACCGGAGAGATCCGGACCCGGCCGCGGCTGAGGCGGATGTGGGTGATTTTTACGTTCCGTTACCTAGGAGACGAGGAGGTCGGTGTCGATGGTCCTCGCTCTGACTGTGTGCGGAATCGTGGTGGCCCTCGTGGTGGTGGGCCTGTTCGTCTTCGGCCTGCGTCGCCGGCTGATCCAGCGGTCGGGCGGCACCTTCGATGCCAGCATGCGCTGGGACGCCCCGGCCGAGGGAGACAGCAACGGCAAGGGCTGGGCGTACGGGGTGGCCCGCTACAACGGTGACCGCGTCGAGTGGTACCGCGTCTTCTCGTACTCGCCCCGTCCACGGCGCGTCCTGGAGCGTTCCGCGATCGAGGTGGCCGGCCGCCGGGTTCCGGAGGGCGAGGAGGAGCTGGCGCTGCTCTCCGACCATGTGATCCTGGCCTGTCTGCACCGGGGCACGCGTCTCGAACTCGCGATGAGTGAAGACGCGCTGACCGGTTTCCTCGCGTGGCTGGAGGCAGCCCCGCCCGGACAGCGGGTGAACGTGGCGTAGCCGCGTTCACCCGCTGGGTGGGGGTTCTCCCGGACGAAGTCTGGGGGAGCGTCAATGTCGCCCAGGGTCTAGGACCCTTCGAACTTCTCTTTCACCCGGCCTACTTCAGGCCGCTGTCGATGGCGGTCGCCAGCTCTCCGCCCGCGGTGTCGCCGCTGAACTCCCAGAAGAACGCGCCGCCCAGGCCCTGGTTCTTGGCCCAGCTCATCTTCCCGGCGATGGTCGACGGGGTGTCGTAGGACCACCAGTTGCTGCCGCAGTGCGCGTACGCCGTGCCGGCGATGGTGCCGGTGGCCGGGCAGGAGTTCTTCAGAACCTTGTAGTCCTCGATGCCCGCCTCGTACGTGCCCGGTGCCGCGCCGGTCGCCGAGCCGCCCGGGGCGGACTGGGTGACGCCGGTCCAGCCGCGGCCGTAGAAGCCGATGCCGAGCAGCAGCTTCTTGGCGGGGACCCCCTTCGCCTTCAGCTTGGCGATCGCGTCGGCCGAGTCGAAGCCCGCCTGCGGGATCCCCGGGTACGACGTGAGCGGGGAGTGCGGGGCGGTCGGGCCGTCCTTGTCGAAGGCGCCGAAGTAGTCGTACGTCATCACGTTGTACCAGTCGAGGTGCTGGGCGGCGCCGCCGTAGTCGGCCGCGTCGATCTTGCCGCCGGAGGAGCCGTCGGCGGTGATGGCCGCGGTGACCAGGTAGTTCTGGCCGAACTCGGTGCGCAGCGCCGACATCAGGTTCCTGAAGGCGGCGGGGCCGGAGGTGTCGCAGCTCAGGCCGCAGGCGTTCGGGTACTCCCAGTCGATGTCGATGCCGTCGAAGACGTCGGCCCAGCGCGGGTCCTCCACGACGGCCTTGCAGGACTTGGCGAACGCGGCGGCGTTGGCCGCGGCCTGGCCGAAGCCGCCGGAGTAGGTCCAGCCGCCGAAGGAGTACAGGACCTTGATGTGCGGGTACTTGGCCTTCAGCTGCCGGAGCTGGTTGAAGTTGCCGCGCAGCGGCTGGTCCCAGGTGTCGGCGGTGCCGCTGACGGACTGGTCGGCGGCGTAGGCCTTGTCGTAGGCGGCGTAGGTGTCGTCGACGGTGCACTGGCCGTTCTTGACGTTGCCGAACGCGTAGTTGATGTGGGTGATCTTCGAGGCCGTGCCCGACGTCACCAGGTTCTTGACGTGGTAGTTGCGACCGTAGACGCCCCACTCGGTGAAGTAGCCGAGCTTGACCTTGTCGCCGGTGGGTGGCGGCTCCGTGGTGCCGCCGGTGGTGCGGACCCGGACGGCGCCGCTGACCGGGCCGGTCTGGTCGGCGGTGTCACGGGCCTGGACGGAGAAGGAGTAGTCGGTGCCGGCGGTGAGGCCGGTGCCGGTGTACGAGGTGCCCGTCACGGTGGCGACCTTGCTGCCGTCGCGCAGGACGTCGTAGTTCTTGACGCCCTTGTCGTCGGTGGCGGCGGACCAGGACAGCTTCACCGAGGTGTCGGTGATGTCCGAGGCGGTCGGGGTGCCCGGGGCGCTCGGCGCGCTGTCACCGGGTTCCGTGGTGCCGCCGTCGCAACTGCCGCCGTTCAGCTTGCAGTTCGCGGGGGAGCCGGTGCCGCTGCCGTTGAAGCCGAAGGAGACGGAGGCGCCGGGGGCGAGGGTGCCGTTCCAGGACTTGTTCTTCGCGGTCCAGTGGGTGCCGGCGGAGGTGACGTCGGCGTCCCAGGAGGAGGTGACGGAGGTTCCGGAGGGGAAGTCCCACTCGACGGCCCAGGAGCTGAGCGTCGTGGTGCCGGTGTTCTTCACCGTCCACTTGCCCTCGAAGCCGGAGCCCCAGTCCTGGGTCTTGGCGTAGGTGGCGGTGGCGGACGTGGCTGCCTGGGCCGGGCTCGCCAGGCCGACGAGGCCGGCGAAGGGGAGCAAGAGGGTCGCGAACCCCGCCGCGGCTCTGTGTCTGAAGCGCATGCTGCGCCTCCTCGATGGAGTTGTGGGGGCGTGACTGAGCCTCACGCCCACTCATGGTGCGGTGAGAATAGAAAGGTCTGGACCACCGGTCAATAGGTCTGGACCACCCTGTACCCGGTGTGTGCCGCGTCGGACCCGGGCCCGCTTCAGACACCCAACTCCTGCGCCAGCACGGCTGCTTGCACTCGGCTCCGCAGACCCAGCTTCCCGAGCAGCCTGCTGACATGGGTCTTCACGGTCGCCTCGGCCATGTCGAGCCGCTCCGCGATGCCCGCGTTGGACAGCCCCCGGCCGAGGCAGGACAGCACCTCGCGCTCCCGCCGGGTCAGCTGTTCGAGCACCGCCGGATCGGACGCGGGCTCCCGTGCGGGCTTCGCGGCGAACTCCGCGATCAGCCGCCGCGTCACCGCCGGGGCGATCAGTCCCTCCCCGCGCGCCACCGTCCGCACGGCCTCCAGCAGTTCGCTCGCCTCGGTGTTCTTCAGCAGGAACCCGCAGGCGCCCGCCCGCAGCGCCCCGAAGACGTACTCGTCGAGGTCGAAGGTGGTCAGCACCAGCACGTCGGCGAGCCGCTCCGCGACGACCTGCCGGGTCGCCGACACCCCGTCCAGACGCGGCATCTGCACATCCATCAGCACCAGGTCAGGCCGCAGCTCACGGGCCAGCGCCACCGCCTGCTCACCGTCCACCGCCTCACCGACCACCTCGATGTCGGGCGCGCTGCGCAGGATGAGGACCAGACCCGCGCGGACGGCGGACTGGTCCTCGGCGACGAGGACCCGGACGGGCGAGCTCATGCGGTGTCTCCTTCGGCACGGTGGCTGACGGGGAGGGTGGCGCGTACGGCCCAGATCTTGCCCTCGGGCGAGTCCTCGGGGGCGGCTTCGAACGTGCCGTCCAGCAGGGCCACGCGTTCTCTCATGCCGACCAGACCCGCGCCGGACCCGGGGGCGCGCGGGGCGTCCCGGTCCCCGTAGGGGCTGGTCACGCTGACGATGAGTGAGCCGTCCCGCCGCATCAGGGAGACGGTGACCCGGCCCGGGGCCGCGTGCTTGAGCGCGTTGGTCAGCGACTCCTGCACGATGCGGTAGGCGGCGAGCTCGACGGGGGTGGGCACCTCGCTCCGTTCGGCGTCGAGGGTGACGTCGAGGCCGTTGGTACGGGCGCCGTCCACCAGCGAGCCCAGGCCGTCGAGCGTGGGAGCGGCGGACGGTTCCACGTCGCCGCTGCTGTCGCGCAGGAGGCCGATCAGCCGTCGCATCTCGGCGAGCCCTTCCACACTGTTCTCGCGAATGACCACGAGCGCGTCCTGAGTGGTCTTCGGATCGTCGAGGGACAGCGCGGCGGTGGAGTGAATGGCGATCGCGGACAGATGGTTGGCCACCATGTCATGCAGCTCGCGGGCCATCCGGGCGCGCTCGGCGGTGACGGCCTGGGTGCGGTCCATCTCCGCGAGCAGCGCGGTCTGCTCGGCGCGCAGCCGCGCTGCCTCGGCGGCCTCGCGGTGGTTGCGCACGATCAGCCCGGTGGAGGCGGGCCCGAAGGCGACCAGGCCGGTGACCACGCCGATCAGCAGCGCCTCGGGCTCGCGCCAGACCGCGAACGGCACGACGGCTCCGGCCACGGTGAGCAGCCCGGTGATCCGCGGAATGCGGTGGGCCGAGGACGGCGGGCCGTACAGGACGGCCGCGTACACGAGGTCCGTGAACATCAGGATCGTGGCCACGTTGCCCTGGGTGACGACGTCCAGGACGATCGCGGCCGTGCCGATCAACAGGCCGGTGCGCGGGGCGGCCCGGCGCAGCAACTCGCAGCCGGCGAGCACGAACAGCGGCAACAGGACCGGCCAGCGCCCGGGCAGGAGCACGTACACCTCGGTGCTCGGTCTCGTGGCCAGGCCGACACCCCACAGCAGCAGTCCGCCGAGCAGGCTGCCGAGCGCGACGTAGACGTCGAAACGTCGGGGGCGGGGGAGTCCAGCGGCCATGGCACCATCCAACACGGCCGGTCACACCCCGCGCATGACCCGCGCGTAGGGGCTCCGGCTGCATCTTTCGATGTACCCGGGGTTCGTCAGTCGCGACGACGATTCCGGCCGCCCCGCCCGGGAGCCTGGAGAGGTGACCGAGAGGAGCGAACCGTGATCGTCGCCTTGATCGCCGCCTGCGAGATCGGCTTCTGGGTGCTGCTGGCGGCCGGCCTGTCCGTCCGCTACCTGCTGCGCATGCCCCGTACGGGGCTGGCACTGCTGCTGTGCGAGCCGCTGCTGGAGGTCGTCCTGCTGGTGGCCACCGCGCTGGACCTGAAGAACGGCGCCGAGCCGAACTGGACGCACGGCCTGGCCGCGCTGTACATCGGCTACACGGTCGGGCACGGCCACCGCACGGTGAAGTGGCTCGACGGCCACGCCGCCCACCGGCTGGGCGGGGCCCCGAAGCCGATCGGGCCGCCGCGCTACGGCATGGCCCGGGCGCGCTACGAGGGGAGGGTCTGGCTGGGCACGCTGGTGGGCGCCGTCGTCGCGACCGTGCTCCTCCAGCTCGCGATCTGGTACGTGGACGACCCGAGCCGCGTCACCTCTCTGGAGAGCTGGCGCTATGTGGCCTGGCGTGCGGCCGGGATCCACGGACTGGTCGCGCTGAGCTATCTGATCTGGCCGCGGAAGGCTCCCGCGGGGGAGCCGGAGGAACGGCTGGAGAAGGAGAGGGCGCACCCATGAGCAGGGCCCGCGGGAATCTGGTGGAAGGCGTCGTCACCTTCGTGATCGGACTCGGGCTGTGGCTGTTCACCGGCGACGTGGAGGTCCCCGTCGTCACCCTCACGAAGGTCGGCATCGTGATGATGTGCGTCGGCGGCGTGCTGGTCGCCTCCGGCCTGTGGCAGGCGGCACGCGGCAGGAACTGACTACCGCTCCCCGCCCGGAACCCACAGCACGTCTCCGACCTCCTTGTTCGCGGTCCTCGCGAGGATGAACAGGAGGTCGGACAGGCGGTTGAGGTAGGTCGCCGTCAGAGGGTTCATCGTCTCGGCGTGGACCTCCAGGGCGGACCAGGTCGAGCGCTCCGCCCGGCGGACCACCGTGCAGGCCTGGTGCAGCAGGGCCGCGCCGGGGGTGCCGCCGGGGAGGATGAACGAGCGGAGCTTGTCCAGCTCTTCGTTGAAGCGGTCGCAGTCCGCCTCCAGCTTGTCGATGTAGAACTGCTCGACCCGCAGGGGCGGGAACTCCGGGTTCTCCACCACCGGTGTCGACAGGTCCGCCCCCACGTCGAACAGGTCGTTCTGGACGCGGGTGAGGACCGTGACGATCTCCTCGTCCAGGCCGCCCAGCGCGATGGCCGTGCCGATCGCCGCGTTGGCCTCGTTGGCGTCGGCGTACGCGGAGCTCCGCAGGTCGGTCTTGGCGACCCTGCTCATGTCGCCGAGGGCGGTGGTGCCCTGGTCGCCGGTCCTGGTGTAGATGCGCGTCAGATTGACCATGTGGCCAGCGTAGTTACGCTCAGGCGGTTCGGAACACGCGTGTGCCCACTGTCACGGACAGCGTCGTGAGACCGAAGGCCACCAGCGCGCCGTGGAGCATGTGGGGTGTGGCGTAGCTGCCGACGTAGGCGTCCCGCACCGCGTCCACCAGATAGCGGAACGGCATGAGGTGCGACAGGACGTTCAGCCAGGCCGGGCCCAGGGTCATGGGGAGCATCAGGCCGGACAGCAGCATGGACGGCATGGTCAGCGCGTTGATCGCCGGGCCGAAGCTCTGCGGGGTGTCCATCCTCATCGCCAGCGCGTAGGACAACGCGGCCAGCGAGAGCGTGAGCAGGGCGACGAAGGCGAAGCCGATCAGAACGCCGGCCAGCGGCGCCCGCAGACCCATCGCCACCGCCGCAAGCACCAGCAGTACGGCCTGGAAGACGAACACCGTGGCGTCCCGCAGCACCCGGCCGAGCAGCAGGGACAGTCGGCTGACCGGGGTGACGCGCATGCGCTCGACCACGCCGTGGCCCTTCTCGATGATGATCGAGAAACCCGCGAAGGACGCCCCGAACAGACCGAGTTGGAGCAGCAGCCCGGGGACGAGCACTTGCCAGGAGCTGCCTTGCTCGCCGAGCGGCAGGTCCGTGAGCAGGGGGCCGAAGAACAGCAGGTACAGCAGCGGCATGAGCACGCCGAAGAGCAGCGCGAAGCGGGAGCGCAGTGACTGGCGGAGGTAGCGCCCGTAGACGAGGGCGGTGTCGTGCAGCAGCATTCCGGCACTCCTATACGGCTACGGGGGCGGCGTCGGCCAGCGCGGCGCTGCGGCCGGTGATGGCGAGGAACGTCTCTTGGAGCGAGGCGTCGAGCGATCCGCCGTACCGCAGCTTCAGCGCGCTCGGGGTGCCCTCGGCGACGACCACGCCGTGGTCGACGACGACCAGCCGGTCGGAGAGGGCGTCGGCCTCGTCGAGGTAGTGCGTGGTCAGGAACACCGTCGTGCCGTGCTGGTCGCGCAGCCGGCGCACCAGGTCCCACAGGTCGGCGCGGCTGCCGGGGTCGAGACCGGTCGTCGGCTCGTCGAGGAACAGCACCTTCGGGCGATGGGTGAGCGCCAGCGCGATGTCCAGCCGCCGCCGCTGACCGCCGGAGAGCGCGCCGCACTTGCGGTCGAGGAGCTCGGTGAGGTCCAGGTCGCGGGCCAGTTCCGCGGCGCGCTCGACGGCCTGAGCCCTGGTCAGCCGGTACAGCCGCCCCTGGGTGACCAGCTCCTCGCGCACGCTGATCTGCGGGTCGACACCGCCGGACTGTGCCACGTAGCCGCAGGCCCGCCGCACCCCGGCCGGGTCCGTGGCCAGGTCGTGGCCCGCGACGGTGGCGGCGCCGCCGGTCGGCTCCAGCAGGGTCGTCAGCATCCGCAGGGTCGTCGTCTTGCCGGCGCCGTTCGGGCCGAGGAAGCCGAGGATCTCGCCCTCGCGGACGGTCAGGTCGATGGAGCGCACGGCCTCCACGGGGCCGTTCTTGGTCAGGAAGGTACGGGCCAGCCCGGCCGTACTGATGATTGCCATGGCCTCAGAAAAGCAGAGTCTCTTAAAGTTTGCAATGACCCCAAGTTTTCAGGGTCTCCATGGAAGTTAGGATTCGGACATGGCTGAGGGGCTCAGGGAGCGGAAGAAGCGCGAGACCAGGCAGCGCATCTCGGACATCGCCACCGGGCTGTTCCTGGAGCACGGGTTCGTGACGGTGACGATCGCCGAGGTGGCGGAGGCGGCCGACGTCTCCGTGAACACCGTCTACAACTACTTCCCGGCCAAGGAGGACCTCTTCTTCGACCGCTCCGAGGGCGTCGTCGACCGGCTCTCGCGCTGGGTGCGCGGCCGGGACGCGGGGGAGTCGGCCGCCCGGGCGGTGCTGCGCGAACTGCGCGCCGAGATCGAGGCCGTCTCACCCCGGATCGGCCTCATCGAGGGCTACGACCGTTTCATGCGCTGCATCGAAGAGGCGCCGCCGCTGCGCTCCCGGCTGTGGAGCATGCAGCAGGAGCTCCAGGACAACCTGGAGGCGACCCTCCGCGAGGAGACCGGCGCCGCGGCCGGTGACCCGCTGCCCGGGCTGATCGCCGGTCAGATCGTCTGGGTCCACGGCACCCTTTTCGTCGCGATCGGCCGCGAGATGGTCAAGGGGCGCAACCCGGACGAAGTATCCCGGGAGATGCTCGTCGTTCTCGACGACATCGAGGAGCTGTTGGGCGAGAAGGTGCTCAACTACGCCGTCCGAGGCGGCGCGTGACCCCTGGTGGTGTGATGTCCGTCATGTGAGACGTGACGCGCATTACTTACTGGTCACACAGCCCCTCACGAGCGCTAGTGTCCGCCCGAGAGGCAGACATAAGCAGCGCGTCAGGGGAGTCGCACAGTGGCAGGGAAGCTCGCCGTCATCGGAGCCGGCCTCATGGGGTCCGGCATCGCCCAGGTCTCCGCACAGGCGGGCTGGGAGGTGGTCCTGCGTGACGTCACCGACGAGGCGCTGACGCGGGGCACCGACGGCATCAAGGCGTCGTACGACAAGTTCGTCGCCAAGGGCAAGCTGGAAGCGCATGACGCCGACGCCGCCCTGGCCCGCATCACCGCGACCACCGACCTGGACGCCGTGGCGGACGCGGACGTGGTCGTCGAGGCCGTGTTCGAGAAGCTCGAGATCAAGCACGAGATCTTCCGCGCGCTCGACAAGATCGTGAAGGACGAGGCGGTCCTCGCGTCCAACACCTCCGCCATCCCGATCACCAAGATCGCGGCGGCGACGGAGCGACCGGAACGGGTCGTCGGCACGCACTTCTTCTCGCCGGTGCCGATGATGCAGCTGTGCGAGCTGGTGCGCGGCTACAAGACCAGCGACGAAACCCTGGCCACCGCCCGGGAGTTCGCCGAGTCGGTCGGCAAGACCTGCATCGTCGTCAACCGCGACGTCGCCGGCTTCGTGACGACCCGTCTCATCTGCGCCCTGGTCGTCGAGGCCGCGAAGCTGCAGGAGTCGGGCGTGGCGAGCGCCGAGGACATCGACCTGGCCTGCAAGCTGGGCTTCGGCCATGCCATGGGCCCGCTGGCGACGGCGGACCTGACCGGCGTCGACATCCTGCTGCACGCCACGAACAACATTTACACCGAGTCCCAGGACGAGAAGTTCGCGGCTCCCGAGTCGATGCGCCGGATGGTTGACGCCGGTGACATCGGGCGCAAGAGCGGGCAGGGCTTCTACAAGCACTGAAACCGCACATGCCCCGGGGCCCATCACACCCCAGGGTGAATTCGGTATCGGTTCGCTTACAAGAAGCAACCTCTGGCTCCTCCACACAGTCAGAGGTTGCATCACCCACATCCAGAACGCGGAGCACGATTCGCACGCACGGGGAGCGCATATGTACATCAGGGGCGACCACGCCGGGCTGGTCGTCGGGGGCCGCCTCGACGTCCGGAGCGCGGCGGACGCCCGTACGGTCCTGCACTCGGCCGTCGACGACGGAGTCGGGGACCTCGTGCTGGACCTGTCCGAACTGGACTCCTGGGACGCCACCGGACTGGGTGTGATCATGGGGGCCCACCGACGGGCCGGCCGCTGCGGCCGGCGCCTGGTGCTGCGCGACGTACCGCCGCAGATGCAGCGCCTGCTGGTGGCCACCCGACTGCACCGCATCCTGGCGATCGAGGGAGGCATCGGGGTGGAGACGCTTCCCCGCGTGTGACGGCTCGTACGGGTGTGAGCCGGGCGACCGGGGAGACCCGGACGCACGTCGCCGACCGTGCGACGCGCACAATCCTCACGAGACCGTGACGTTACGGACGGAGCGGTACCCCGGACTGTCGTAGATACTGTGCGAAGGTTTAGGGTTCGGCTGCCCGCTGCCTTGACACCCTTCGAGCGGGACCGGACCAGAAGCGACAGCGCGGTGTGCAGCAAGGCCGGGAGGGGCTTTTCCAAGCACACACACGCTTTTGGGGGGCTTGACCTATGGATCCTGACAACCAGGGACCCGAGGAGTACGGCCACGATGGCGACGGCCCCGCGCCGCGCCAGCGCCCTCCCAGGGAATCCCTCACACCGGACTTCGCCCAGCACGCGCCTGCGCTCGCCCGCACGGTGCAGCTCGTCGCCGGCGATTTCCTGCTGACGGTCAACCCCGTCGACGGCAGCGAGATAGAGGTCTGCCCGCCCACTGCGCGGCCTGCCCGGCCGGTGAAGCTCACCGCGGCCGAGCGCGCCGAGGCCGAGCGTGCGGCTCGTCCGCCCGTCCCGCCCGGCCCCCCGCAGCCCGCCCTGCCGCTGCTGGCCCGCCAGGACGAACGCGAGCGCCTGGTGCGCCTGCTCGCCCGCGGCCGCTCCACCCGCCTCACCGGCCCGGCGGGCTCGGGCCGCACCCGCCTCCTCGACCTCGTCGCCGAGGACTGCTCCGACCTCGCCCCCGACGGCGTCGTCCGTCTCAACGGCTTCGGACGCACCTCCGACGACCTGCTGTACGGCCTGTTCCACGCGGTGTACAGCGCCCCACTGCACCGCCCGGACCGGGACGAACTGCTTGGTCACGTCCGTGAGATCGGCGCGGTCGTCGTCCTCGACGACCTGGAGTTCGGCGGCGCAGCGCTGGACGAGCTGCTGCAGGCGACCCCCGAGTGCGCCTTCCTGCTCGGCGCCACCCCGGACGTGCCGGCCCCCTCCGCCCACGCCGCCGTCGAGGAGGTCGTCCTCGGCGGACTGGAGCGCGCGGCCGGGCTCGACCTGCTGGAACACGCCGTCGGCCGGACCCTCACCGAGGACGAGTCCAACTGGGCCGGCGACCTCTGGTTCGAGTCCGAGGGCCTGCCGCTGCGCTTCGTCCAGGCCGGCGCCCTGCTGCGGCAGCGCGACCGGCTGCGCGCCGGCACCAGTGCCGTCGACGAGTTCGGCGTCTTCGAAGACGCGCCCCCGGCCGACAGCGTGGAGACCTACGACCTCGGCGACGACGTGCCGCTGCCCGCGCTCGGCGAGGCCGCCGCGCCCGCGCCGCTGCTCGCCTCCCGGCTGAGCGCCTCCGCCCGCGCCACCCTGCGGTTCGCGCTCGCCCTCGGCGGCGAGGTCCCGCACCAGGCGCATCTGCCCGCCCTGGTCGGCGACACCCACGCGGACGCCGCCCTCGGCGAACTGGCCGCCTGCGGTCTGGTCTCCCCGGTCGGCTCCCGCTACCGCCTCGCGGCCGGTGTGCCGGCCCAGCTGGAGGCCGCCGGGTACGCCGACGAGGCCGAGGCCGGTGCCCGCAGCGCCGCCCAGCACTACTCCTGGTGGGCCGGGCACCCTTCGGTCACCCCTGAGCGCGTGTGCGCCGAGGCCGACGCGCTCCTTGCCGCCCTGGCCGTCCTCGGGCCGGTCACCCGGCCGCCCGCCGAGGGCGAGGAGAGCGCGGCCGTTCACCTGGCCCGCACCGCCGCTCCCGCGTTCGCCGCCGGACTGCACTGGAGCGCCTGGGAGCGGGCCCTGCGCTCCGGCGCCGAGGCCGCCCGGCTCGCCGGGGACGTCGCCGAAGAGGCCTACTTCCACCACGAGCTCGGCGTTCTCGCCCTGTGCGCGGGGCAGCTCGACCGGGCCCGCGCCGAACTGGAGGCCTCCATCGGCCTGCGCGGCGCCCTCGCCGACAAGCGCGGCACCGTCGCCGGCCGCCGTGCCCTCGCCCTGGTCGCCGACCGCTCGGGCACACCGATCGGGCTCGGGCCGACCGCGGGGGAGGAGGTGCCCGACGCCCGTGACGAGGAGTCGGCGTCCCCGCCCGGCGGTGTTCCGGCACCCTTCCCCACGCTCCAGCAGCCGCCCTCCCCGGCCCTGGTCACCCACCGCAGCTCGCCCGCGCCCTCACGGGCGGCCCGGGGCGGCCTCAAGGGCCTGGCCCGGCGCAACCTCGTGGCCGCCGGTGCCGGTGCCCTGCTCGTCGCAGTCCTGGGCACCGTGGTGACGCTCGGCGCCACCTCCGACAACGACAAGAACCCGCCCTCCGGCCAGGTCGGTGTCAACCCGTCCGCCAGCCAAGGGGTCAGCGACGACAGCCTCGGCGCCGACCGGCCGAAGAACGACGGCGGCGGCGACACAGGCGAGGTGCCCGCCCGCCCGACCGACCCGGGCCCGGACGGCACCCTTGGCACGTCGGACGACCCGACGCCGACGGCCTCGCCGAGCGGTTCGCCGGACCCGAGCGACTCCGCGTCACCGTCGAGGCCGCCGTCGACCTCGAAGCCGCCGTCCACCACCGAGCCGCCTGCGACGTCGAAGCCGCCCACGTCGAAGCCGCCGACATCGAAGCCGCCCACGTCCGAGCCGCCGACCTCGCAGCCGCCCACGTCCGAGCCGCCCACCTCGCAGCCGCCGACGACCAGCCCGTCCACCTCCGACTCGGCCAGCGGGCCGGCGCCGAGTGCTCCCACGAGCACCACGGCGAGCGCGCCGCAGAGCACCACCGGCGCGCCGAGCAGCCCGGACACGGTGATCTGACACCCCGCACCGACAGCAGGGCCGGGTCCGTTCCACGGACCCGGCCCTGTTCGTCTGTTCGTCTGCGTGCCGGCTGTCAGAACAGCCGCAGCTTGTCGTCCTCGATGCCCCGCAGCGCGTCGTAGTCGAGCACCTGGCAGCCGATGCCGCGGTCGGTCGCGAGGACGCGGGCCTGGGGCTTGATCTCCTGGGCCGCGAAGACACCGCGCACCGGGGCGAGATGGGGATCGCGGTTGAGCAGCTCCAGGTAACGCGTGAGCTGTTCCACACCGTCGATCTCACCGCGCCGCTTGATCTCCACCGCGACGGTCTTGCCGTCGGCGTCCCGGCACAGGATGTCGACCGGCCCGATGGCCGTCGGGTACTCGCGGCGGATCAGCGTGTAGCCGTCGCCGAGTGTCTCGATACGGTCGGCGAGCAGCTCCTGGAGGTGCGCTTCCACGCCGTCCTTGATCAGGCCGGGATCGACGCCCAGTTCGTGCGAGGAGTCGTGGAGGACTTCCTCCATCGTGATGATGAGCTTCTCGCCCGCCTTGTTGACGACGGTCCAGACGCCTTCCTCCTCGCCGGTGCCCTCCTTCAGGGTGCAGGGCGGCGACATCCAGTTCAGGGGCTTGTAGGCCCGGTCGTCGGCGTGGATCGAGACGCTGCCGTCCGCCTTCACCAGGATCAGGCGAGGGGCCGAGGGAAGGTGGGCGGTGAGCCGCCCGGCGTAGTCCACGGAACAGCGGGCAATGACGAGACGCATGGTCGGCAACGCTACTCGACGGGCGCCTGTCCACGCGATTCGCCCTGGAAAACACGTGTTCGGTAATGGCCGATTGTGTGCATGGTGTGCTCATCGAGAGTGTCTCATCTGCGCATTTTCCTGGTGCCGTCACCTTGCGTTGCTTACCGTATGAACGGGAGGTCGCGGTGCGTGTACGCAGCGTGTCCGGTGTCGCGAACTCCCTTATCTGTCCGGCAACCCCTGCCCGCCGGGCGGGGGTGCGAGAGGAGAACTCATGTCGCTCGACGTCTCACCGGCCCTACTCGAACAGGCCGAGCGAGGCGAGGTCGACGAAGCGGAATTCGTCGACTGCGTCCGGACCTCCCTGCCCTATGCGTGGGAGATGATCAGCTCACTGGTGGCCCAGCTGAAGGTGGACGGCGGTGCGTTCGCCGACAACCAGACGCCCCCGCCGGACGAGCAGGCACGCGGTCAGCTGCTGCGTGCGCTTGCGAGTGACGCGATACGCGGCGCGCTGCAACGGCACTTCGGTGTGCGCCTGGCCTTCCAGAACTGCCACCGGGTGGCCGTGTTCCCGCTCGACTCCTCGGTCGACGAGAAGCTGGACCGTTTCACCTCGGTTCGCAGTCAGGTGCTGAACCAGTCTCCCGAGTTCCGGGACTGCTGACGCGGCGCCATTTGCTTGCCGCTCCGTACGCGGGAGGTGCGGTTCTGTACCGGAGCGGCAAGCCCCCAGGAAGTCATCGCGCCGTCAGACGAGTTGGGGGAGCACCTCGGCGCCCAGCCGACGCACGTTCTCCTCGGTCGCCGCCAGATCCCCGGAGCCCTCGACGAGCAGCGCGAAGCGGGAGATGCCGGTCCGCTCACTGGTCGCCGCCAGCCGGTCCGCGCACAGCCGCGGGGTGCCCACCGGGTGGAGCCCGCAGAGCAGTTCGGTGTAGGCCAGCGGGTCGCGCATCCGGCGCGTGCGCCCGTCGACCGTGACATGCGCCTCCAGGCCCTGCTTCAGCCAGCCCGGCATCGCCTTCATCAGCGTCTCCGCCGCGTCGACGCGCCGGTCCGCGATCTGGCAGACACCGGCCGACACATGCGACGCGCCCAGGATCTCCTCCGGTGACCGGCCGCAGGCCCGCGCGTGCTGCCGCCACAGCGCGACCATCTCGGCCTTCTCCTCGTCACCCACGTGCATCCCGAGCAGCATCGACAGGCCCCGCTCGGCCGCCAGCCGCACACTCGACGGCGAGGTGCAGGCGACGACCAGCTCGGGTCCCGAACCCTCCGTCAGAGCCTCCGACGGCCGCGGCACCACGGGGACTTCACGGAAGCGGAAGCGCTCCCCGTCGGCCGCCACGGACGACTCGCGCAACCACCGCACCAGAAGCTCCAGGGCCTCCGGGAACCCCTGCTCGTACGCCTCCAGGCCCGCGCCGAACACCTCCAGGTCGACCCAGGGGCCGCCGCGTCCGACACCGAGCGTGAAACGGCCGTCGCTCGTGTGGTGCAGCAGCGCCGCCTGTTCGCCGAGGGCCACGGGGTGGACGGTGGGCAGCACGCTGACCGCCGTACCGACCCGGATGCGCCGGGTGCGGCCCAGCAGTAAGGCGGCCAGGGTGATGGCCGACGGGCACGTGCCGTACGGCACGAAGTGGTGCTCGGCCAGCCAGACCGTGTCGAGCCCGGCCTCCTCGGCCACCTCGGCCGAGCGGACCGCGCGGTGCAGCGCCTCTCCCTCGCCCTGACCGGGGAACTGGGCCGCCAACACGAAACTTCCAACGCGCATCGCTTTCCTGCTTCCTTGGCTCCGACACGGAGCTCCCCCACAGCGCATAACCGTCTGACACGTGCCGAGGACACGGCCGGGCGGAGTATTTTGCGGATTGTCTGCAGAATGCGCGGTTCCGCCGGGGGCCCGGGGGAGAGCACCCGGGGCGAACCCGCCGGGCCCCGCGAGGCACTTATGGCGATTGGTGCCGTACGCGTACCCACGTGCGCGCCGCGTAGGCTGGACGCGGCCCGTGCTTCCTGTATAGCCCCGAGAGGTGTCCCGTGTCCCCGCGTCGCAACCGACCCAAGGGCGCCGCTGAATCCGGCCGGAGCGTCGAGGACGACCGCCCCGGCCGCTACGGCGGCTGGCAGTCCTCGGAGAACTGGCAGGGCGAGAACTGGAACGTGCGGCACGTGGCCGGCGCGAGCGCGCAGGGCAAGTCGTACCGCTGCCCGGGCTGCGACCAGATGATCCCGGACGGGATGCCGCACGTGGTGGCGTGGGCGGATCACACGGGCGTCGACGACCGCAGACACTGGCACAAGGCCTGCTGGAACGCGCGGGACCGCCGCACCCCGGGGGTGCGGCGGTCCCGTAACGCGCCGAGGTTCTGACCGGGCTCAGACGTCCCGCTTCTCCTGGAGCGCGAAGGCGCCGGCGAACGCCACGGCCGTGACGCCGAGGATGATCCACAGCGGGTCCCAGCCGGACGGGCCGGACTGGCTGAGGGAGTTGGCGTAGAAGACGCTGAGCTGGTTCGGGATCGAGTACTCGAACAGCGCGTCGCGCACGCCCTGCAGGGACTCCGAGAACATGAACAGCGCGATCACCAGCGGGGCCAGCACGGCGCCGATCATGATGGTGATGGCGCCCGCCGAGTGCCGGATGATCGAGCCGACGAGGAGCGAGAGCAGGCCGAGCAGCGCGATGTAGAGCGAGATGCCGACCGTGGCCTTCAGCCACTCACCGCCGGTGGGGTCCTCGGCGCCGTTGCCCTCCAGCATGGCCACGTGCAGGAAGGCGACGAGGGAGCCGGCCACCAGCGTCACGACGAAGGCGACCAGGAAGAACACGATGGCCTTCGCCACCAGCACCCGTCCGCGGCTCGGGCAGGCGACCATCGTGGTGCGGATCATGCCCGTGCCGTACTCCGAGGCAGTGGTCAGCACGCCCAGCGTGATGATGCACATGCTGCCGAGCAACAGGCCGAAGAAGCCGAGGGACAGTGCGTTCTGTCCGGACAGGTCCGACGAGGAGCTCGAACTCGACACCACGATGCCGGTCAGCAGACCGATGCCGACGACGAGCAGGATGAACACGCCGAGCGTCCACATCGTGGAGCGCACCGACCGGATCTTCGTCCACTCGGAAGCGATGGCGTTGCCGAGGTGGGTGCGCACGATCGGGATCGGCGAGGTGTAGCCGGGACCGCCGGGGTAGGGGGCGGAACCGGGAGCCGCCTGCCAGGCGGGCGCGGCCTGCGGCATCTGGGACTGGGGGCTGCTCATCGGGCGTCCTCGGGCTTGGTCAGGTCGGCGGTCGGGGCGGCGGCGGGCGCGGACGGCGTGGCGGCGGGCTGCGCGGGCGCGGCGTCCGGCTGGGGCGCGGGCGGGGCGGCTGCCGGAGCCTGACCCGGGGCGGCCTGAGGCCCGGGCTGGGCGTACGGGTTGGGGGTGCCCGGGACGGGGGCGCCAGGGGCGCTCGGGACGGCACC
>NZ_SZVW01000020.1 GCF_007655005.1 Streptomyces tibetensis | reverse complement strand
GATCTCGAACATCGCACCCCTTGAGCTGGGGTGTTGCGACGATCGCTAGAACTCAAGCGGTTGCGGACGGGGCCTCACACATCGGTCAGAACCTGGGCTGGGGAGACTGCGCCTGGACGAGTTCCTCCGCCTCCGCCTGCGTCTGCACGGACGGCGGGGAGCCGGCCAGCGGCTGGTTGGCGGTCTCGCGCATGCACAGCACGGCGATGACACCGATGACCGCGGCGCCCATGGCGTAGTACGCCGGCATCAGCGTCGAGTCGAAGGCGCTGATCAGAGCGGTGATCACCAGCGGCGTGGTACCGCCGAAGATCGAGGTGGCCAGGTTGTAGGCCACCGAGAGCGAGCCGTAGCGCACCTGCGTGGGGAAGATCGCCGGGAGCGCCGCCGACATGGTGCCGAGCATCGCCACCAGCGAGAGCCCCATCAGCAGCAGGCCCAGGGTGATGAGGACGACGCTGCCCTGCCGGATGAGCAGGAACGACGGCAGGGAGAGGAACAGGAAACCGAGCATCCCCGCCATCAGCAGCGGCTTGCGCCCGAAGCGGTCCGAGAGCCGCCCCACCTGGTTGATCACGCACATCTGCAGCACCATCACGACGAGCAGGATCAGCAACCCGTGGTTGGTCCCGTAGCCCAGTTCGTCGGACAGATAGGTCGGCATGTACGACAGCAGCATGTAGTCGGTGATGTTGTACGCCGCCACCAGCGCGAGACACAGCAGCAGCGGCCGCCAGTACCGGGTGAAGATCTTGCCGAGGTCGGCGGCCGCCGAGGTCTCCACGGCGTCGGCCGCCTCGCTCGCCTTGGCCTGGCCGCCCTCCAGCTTCTGGAAGGCGGGCGTCTCGTCCAGCTTGAGCCGCAGGTAGAGGCCGATGAGGCCGAGCGGGGCCGCGACGAGGAACGGCACGCGCCAGCCCCACGACAGCATCTGGTCGTCGCTGAGGAGCATCTGCAGGACGACGACGAGACCGGAGGCCCCGATATAGCCGGCGAGCGTGCCGAGCTCCAGGAAGCTGCCGAAGAAGCCGCGCCGCTTGTCGGGCGCGTACTCCGCGATGAACGTCGAGGCGCCGCCGTACTCCCCGCCAGTGGAGAAGCCCTGCACCAGCCGGAAGAAGATCAGCAGGGCCGGGGCCCACAGGCCGATCACCGCGTGCGAGGGGACCAGGCCGATCGCGAAGGTTCCCACCGCCATCATGATCATGGTGAGGGAGAGGATGCGCTTGCGCCCGACCTTGTCCCCGAGCGGGCCGAAGACCATGCCTCCGAGCGGACGCACCAGGAACGCCACCGCGAAGGTCGCGAAGGAGCCGAGCAGCTGGGCGGTGTCGTTGGTGGACGGGAAGAAGACCCGCCCGATGGTCGACGCCAGATAGCTGTAGATGCCGAAGTCGTACCACTCCATCGCGTTGCCGAGGGCGGCGGCCTTGGTGGCGCGCTTGACCGCCGCATCGTCGGTCACCGTGATGTCGCTGCGGCGCAGCTTCGGGTTGCGCCGCTTCTCGATCGCCCGGAACAGCACCCGGTGCCGTCTCACCGCCGCGGGATCCACCGACTCGTCGTTGTCGGTCTCCGCCATCACGTGGTTCCTTTCGCCGTTCGCATTCCCAAAGACCACGCCTGCACAGATCTCGCGCGCTCAAACAACCCCCTTCGCGCGGCGTCCGGTTGATCACGAAACGTGATGCGCGGGTGCTCAGGGCGGGAGGCGGGACGCCGCGCCGTCCGGGAGGATCTCCGGGACGGGTGTGTGTCCGTGCCCCGGCGGGGGAACTTGAGTCGCCGGGTGCGTTCCTGGTGAGAGGAGCCCAAGTGACGGCGTCAGCGGCGGGCGGCCACGACCAGGGTGCGCGGGAGGACGGGTACGAGCCCGACCCCAAACGGTGGCGGGCCCTGTGGGTCACCCTGGTGGCCGGCTTCATGAGCCTGCTGGACGTGTCGATCGTGGCCGTCGCCCTGCCCACGATCCAGCAGCAGCTGCACGCCTCCGCGGCCGAGGTCCAGTGGGTGGTGTCCGGCTACGCCCTCTCCTTCGGTCTCGCCCTCGTCACCGCGGGCCGCCTCGGCGACGCCCTGGACCGGCGCCGTATCTTCCTCATCGCCCTCAGCGGCTTCGTGCTGTTCAGCGCGGCCTGCGGAGCGGCCCCGAACATCACCCTGCTGGTGGTGGCCCGGCTCGCTCAGGGCCTGGCCGCCGGCTTCATGGCCCCGCAGAACTCCGCGCTCATCCAGCAGATGTTCCGGGGCGGCGAACGCGGCCGGGCCTTCGGCTTCTTCGGCGCCACCGTCGGCATCTCCTCCGCCGTCGGCCCCCTCACCGGCGGCCTGATCCTCGCCCTGGCCGAAGGCGCCCAGGGCTGGCGGTGGATCTTCTACGTCAACGTCCCCATCGGCATCCTCGCGATCCTCCTCGGCCGCCGCCTGCTGCCCCACACCCGGCGCTCCGGCAGGGACGTCGACCTGCCCGGTGTCCTGCTGCTGGGGCTCGGCGTCCTCGCGCTCATGTACCCGCTGGTCCAGGCGGAGAGCGGCGGCCTCGCCCGGCTGTGGTGGATGTTCCCCGCCGGTGCCGCGCTGCTCTTCGTCTTCACCCGCTGGCAGCGGCGCCTGCTGGACCGCGGTGCCCAGCCGCTGCTCGATCCGCGCCTGTTCACCACCGTGCGCGGCTACGCCGTCGGCGCCGGCGTCGGCACGCTCTACTTCATCGGCTTCAGCGGCGTCTGGCTGGTCTTCGCCCTCTTCTACCAGCACGGCCTGGGCTTCTCCCCGCTGGAGTCGGGCCTCGCCGTGACCCCCTTCGCCCTCGGCTCGGCCCTCGCGGCCGCGGTCTCCGGGCGGCTGGTGGACCGGCTCGGCCGACTGCTCACCGTGGGCGGAATCACGGGGGTGATCCTCGGGCTGGGCGGCACCGCGCTGCTGCTGCGCTTCGCGCCCCTCGACATCGCGCCCTGGATCGCCGCCCCGGTCCTGTTCCTCGGCGGCGTGGGCGGTGGGTGCGTGATCTCCCCCAACATCACCATGACGCTGCGGGACGTGCCCGTGCACATGGCGGGAGCGGCGGGCGGCGCCCTGCAGACGGGGCAGCGCCTCGGCGCCGCGGTGGGCACCGCCGCCCTGCCCGGTCTCTACTACCTGGTGCTCGGCAGCAGGAGCGACGACTACCGCGGTGCCCTCTACCTCGCGATGGGCGCCGGACTCGTCGGCATGGCCGCGTCCCTGGTCCTCGCGGCATACGACTGGCGGCGCGACCGGCGGACCCCGCAGCCGCACCGCCCGTGCCCGGACGACGTCACCCACAGTCCCGTGCACGCCCGGCAGACCTGAGCGGTCACGCGTTCACGAGGCCTGCGGCTCCTGCTGCCGCGGGGCGGGTGCGTCGTCGTCCAGCTCTCCGCGCAGCGCGCCGCGGGCGAAAGCCGTCATGGACGCAAGGATCAGCAGCGCGAGCGGCCCCCAGATCGCCGGAAGGGCCCAGAGCGGCCAGTCGTTGGCTGCCTGCGCCCAGAGCGTCAGGATGGCCGTCGCGCCCAGGCCGACACCGTGCCACCGCACCATCCTCGCCGCCGTCACACGACGCTCGTCGCCCCGCGCGAAGAGCGGCCACACCCCGCCGACCAGGGCCGCCAGGCCGAACGAGATACAGGCCAGCGCACCGCCCAGACGGTCCTCGGGCCATCCCACCGGCCCGTCGGACGTCTGCTGCCGACGCCCGTCGGCGTCCCGCACCTCGACGACCTGCCCGTGCCAGATCAGACCGACCACCTTCTCGCCGGGCGCCATCTCGGACATCACCGGCTCGGTGCGCAGGAACGTCACCTCCCACGGCTTGCCCGACGGCAGCACCAGCTCCGCCTCCGGGGACTCGCCCCGCTTCCCGCGGTTCATGGCGGCGCTCCGTACGGTGAACTCCTGCTCCCACACGCACCCCGACGCCTCGACGGGAACCGCGGCGCAGGCCGGCGCGCCGCGGTACTCCCGCTCCCGATCCAGCGCCCCGCCGATCTCGCGGGCCGACGCCACTCCGACGCCGAGCGTCACGACGGCGAGCAGTATCCACACCACGGACCGCATGACCCCGTCCCCCGACGACCCCACCGCGCCTCATCCCCCTCCGTGACATCCGGACCCCGGAGCATTGGAACACGCCTCAGGCGCCGGTGTGGACCCGCCGCCCTTCGACGAAGGTCTCCAGGACCCGGGTCGCGGCGATCTCCTCGGGCGGACCCGCGAACGGATCCCGGTCGAGGACGACCAGGTCGGCCGCCTTGCCGACGGTGATGCTGCCGGTGACGTCGTCGAGGTGGTTCACATGGGCACTGCCCGCCGTGTAGGCGGCGATCGCGGTGCCCAGGTCGAGGCGCTGCTCCGGGAAGAAGGCCGGGGTGTCCCCGGGCGCCTCGGGGGAGACCCGGTTGACGGCGACGTGGACGGCCTGGAGCGGGTCGGGGCTGCTGACGGGCCAGTCGCTGCCGGCCGCGATGGTCGCACCGGCACGCAGCAGGTCCCCGAAGGGGTACTGCCACGCGCCGCGTTCCGCCCCCAGGAAGGGCAGGGTCAGCTCGTCCATCTGCGGCTCGTGGGCGGCCCACAGCATCTGCAGGTTGGCGCTCGCGCCCAGCGCCCGGAAACGGGGCAGGTCGGCGGGGTGGACGACCTGGAGGTGCGCCAGGTGGTGCCGCGTATCGCGGTTGCCGTTGGCGGCCCGGGCGGCCTCCACGGCGTCCAGCGCCTCCCGCACCGCGCGGTCGCCGAGCGCGTGGAAGTGGACCTGAAAGCCGTGGGCGTCCAGTTCGGTGACGTACTTCCGCAGCTCACCCGGCTCGACGAAGCTGATACCGCTGTTGTCCGAGGCGCAGCCGCAGCCGGTCAGGTAGGGGGACAGCATGGCGGCGGTGTGGTTCTCGGCGATGCCGTCCTGCATGATCTTCACAGTGCCGGTCCGGAACCGGTCCCGGCTCAGCTCCTCCCGCCGGGCCACGAGCTCGCCGATCTGCTCGGCGCCCCGCTCGCGGTCCCACCACAGCGCGCCGACGACCCGCGCGGTGAGCAGACCCCGGTCGAGGGCCGTCAGGTAGGCCGGGGCCGGGTCCGTCAGGTTGGCGTACGTGCCGACGATGGCGTCCTGCCAGGCGGTGACGCCATGGGAGTGCAGCACGGCCTGGGCGCGCAGCAGACCGGCGAGCTGCTCCTCCGGCGTGGGGTCCGGCACCAGCCGGCCCACCAGGTGGACTGCGCCCTCCTGGAGCATCCCGGTGGGGTTGCCCGCGGCGTCGCGCTCGATCCGGCCGTCGGCGGGGTCGGGGGTCCGGGCGTCGATGCCCGCGCGCTCCAGGGCCCGGCTGTTGACCCAGGCGCCGTGGTGGTCGCGGTTGGGCAGGAAGACGGGCCGGTCCGGCACGATCGCGTCGAGGGCGGCGGCCGTGGGGGAGCCGCCGGGGAACGACTCCAGGGACCAGCCGCCCCCCGTGATCCATTCGACGCCCGGGTGCTCCCGCGCGTACGCCGCGATCCTGTGCAGGTACGCGTCCGCGTCGGTGGTGTCGCCGAGATGGCACAGGCCGAGTTCGAGGCCCGCGCCCATCGGGTGGACGTGGGCGTCCTGGAAGCCCGGCAGCAGCAGCTTCCCGGCGAGGTCGACGACCTCGGTGCGCGGCCCGATCAGCTCGCGCACCTCGTCGTGGCCGACGGCGACGATCCGCCCGCCGCGCACGGCCACCGAGGTGGCGCGGCTGCGGGCCGGGTCGACGGTGTGCACGGGGCCGCCGGTGAGGACGAGGTCGGCGGATCCCGGGGCAGGGGGGTGCGACATGGGGGTGAGCTCCATGGAGGTCAGACCGCCGTGCGGTCCATCGGCAGGGTGAGGGCTTCGGCGTCGGTGCCGCGCCCGGTGGTGAAGTAGGGCGAGCGCCGGACGTACTTGGCGACGGCGGCCATGCCGAGGCCGGCGAGCACGATCACGGCGGGCAGCGAGAACATGAACCACCCGTTGTCCGGGCTCAGTTCGAAGTGGTCGCTCATGATGAGGTACGAGTAGCCGAGGTAGGCGCCCAGGCCCAGCAGCACCAGCCCGGACACGGCGGGCACGCCGACGGCGAGCAGCGCCTCGCGCGCTCCCTCGTGCCGCGCGGAGCGAAAGCGCACGGCGCAGGCGAGCGCGGTGAGGCCGTAGTAGAGGGCCACGATCAGGCCGATCGCGTTGACGGCGGCCAGCAGCATGTCGCTCAGCTTGGGGATCGCGAAGGCGAGCACGGCGATCACCGCGGCGACGGACATCACGACGGCCGTCCCCGCGGCGGGCGTGCCCCAGCGCGGGTGGACCCGGGTCCACAGCGGGCCCATGGTGCGGTCGCGGCCCATGGCGAGCAGGCCGCGCGCGGTGGGGATCAGCGTGGCCTGCACGGAGGCGACGGCGGAGAACATCAGGGCGACCAGGGGCAGGGTCGCCCACGGCTCGGCGGCCAGCTTCTCCCCGAGGTAGGGCAGGGCCTGCGGGCCGTTGCGGACGAGTTCGGCCAGGCTCATCTCCCTCTGGAAGGCGACCGAGGCGAAGAGGAACAGGCCGAGCATCGCGAACAGGGCGATGAGCCCGCCCCGGGCCGAGTCGCCCGGGTCCTTGGTCTCCTCGTTGACGCTGAACGCCGCGTCCCAGCCCCAGAAGAAGAACACCGCCAGCACCATGCCCTGGGCGAAGTGGGGGCCGCTGGAGATCTCGAACGGGTTGAACCAGGACAGGGAGACGGCGTGGTCGCCGGTGACCAGGGCCCAGCCGCAGAAGCCGAGCAGCACGGCGTACTCGAACACCAGCAGGGCGAACTGGAACCGGGTCGCGCCACGGACTCCGGTGACGGCCAGGACGGTGAGGGCGAGGAGGATCACCAGCCCGACCGCCGTGCAGACGCCGGTGGACGTCGGGTCGAGGGCGATGCCGGCCAGGCTGCGCAGGCCGGCCTTGTCGGCGAAGGCCAGCACGACCGAGCCCATGATCGCGCTGGTGTAGGCGCAGAAGATGACCGAGCCGACCAGCGTGACCCAGCCGGTCAGGAAGCCCGGCCAGGGGCCGAGGGATCTGCCGACCCAGGTGTAGCCGTTGCCGCAGTTGGGTTCGGAGCGGTTGAGCCGGGCGTAGGCGAGGGCGATGCCCAGCACCGGCAGGAAGGCCAGCAGCAGGAGCGCGGGGGCCTGCAGGCCCACGATCGTGGCGATCGTGCCCATGCCGATGGCGATGCTGGTGGTGGCCGCGGTGCTGGACGCGGCGATGGCGACGCCGTCGACCACGCCGAGGGATCGGCGCAGCGGGGGGCGGGACGAGGGCGGTGCGGACGACATGAAGGGCTCCTCGGGGGACGGGGTGGGAAGAGCCGCGCGGGACTGTGATGGAACAGCCGGTGGCCATATTGGGTCAACCCTGTTGACGTAAGGCGACGAGGGCCGTTCACTGCGTTACGCGACAAGGCTCCGGTCGGTGAGAGGCCGCCGGCACGTGAGAAGACCTCGGTGCGCGAGGAGAGGAGTGCCGGTCATGACCACCCGTGTCCCGCAGGAACGCCGGCGTCGGAGACCGACCCGTTCGGGGGTCCTGCTGTCGGAGGACCTGATCGTGCAGACCGCGTTGCGGCTGATCGGCGAGCACGGACCCGAGGCGCTGAGCGTGCGCCGGCTCGGCGCGGCCCTGGGCTGCGACCCGACGGCGCTGTATCGCTACTTCCACGGCACCGACGACCTGGTGCTCGCCATCGCCGACCGGATCATCGGCGACGCCATGGCGGGCTTCGCCCCGGGAGACGACTGGGTGGCCTCGCTGCGCGATATGGCCCTCAGGGTCCGTGCCGGATACCTCGCGCATCCGCGCGCGGCCGCCATGGCGGCCCACCGCGTGACCCGGCGCCGGAACGAGATCCGTGCCGTCGAGACCGGGATCGGCCTGCTGCTCACCGCGGGCTTCCCGTCGGCCGACGCCGCACGGCTCTACCTGGCCTTCATCGACACCGTGCTGAGCCACGCCGCCGCGGAAGCGGCGTTCCAGGCCCTCCCTCCGCAGCAGCGCGAGGCCGACCGCCGGTCGTGGCGCGACGTCTACCAGGGCCTCGATCCGGCGACGTACCCCTCCCTGACCGCGGTGCGCCCGGAGCTGCCCGCCATGGCGGACAGCTCCTTCGAGCAGGCGGTGGACCTCCTGCTGGAGGCCCTGGCGGCCCGGGCGCGGGCCCTCGGACCGAAGTGAGCGAGCCCGCGCTACAGCGCCTCGGCCCGCCCGGCGGTGTCGTCGAGGAACCCGCCCGACTGGTGCTGCCACAGCTTGGCGTAGGCACCGTCGATCGCGAGCAACTCCTGGTGGGTGCCCTGCTCGACGATCCGGCCGCGGTCGAGGACGACGAGCTGGTCCATGCCGGCGACCGTGCTCAGCCGGTGCGCCACCACCAGAGCGGTCCGCCCGTCCATGAGCCGCCACAGCGCCTCCTGGACCAGCACTTCGCTCTCGGAGTCCAGGGCGCTGGTCGCCTCGTCGAGCAGCAGGATCGGCGCGTCCCGCAGGATCGCCCGCGCCAGGGCGACCCGCTGGCGCTGACCGCCGGACAGCTTGACGCCCCGCTCGCCCACCATGGTGTCGAAGCCGTCCGGCAACGCCTCGGCGAACTCCGTGACATGGGCCGCCTCGGCCGCCCGGAGGATCTCGGCGTCGGTGGCGTCCGGCCGGGCGAAGGCGATGTTGTCCCGCAGGCTGCGGTGGAACATCGCCGGGTCCTGCGGTACGTACGCGATCCGCCCGCGCAGGTCGGCCTGGCGCACTCGGCTGATGTCCTGGCCGCCGATCAAAATGCGGCCGGCGTCGATGTCGGTCATCCGCAGCAGCAGCCGGGTGAGTGAGGTCTTGCCGCCGCCGGACCGGCCCACGAGGCCGATCTTCGACCCGCTCGGCACGGCCAGGTCCAGCCCCTCGAACAACGGCCGGCCACCCCGGTGGGCGAAGGTCACCTTCTCGAAGCGGACGTCGGCGGCCCGGGACCGCAGCGGCTCCGGATCCGGAGGGTCGAGCACGGTCGGCGGCGTCAGCAGCAGCTCGGTGAACTGCGCGGCCTCCGTCATCGAACTCTCCAGACGGCGGTATATCTGGTTGAACTCGAACATGATCCGGGTCGCGTTGTTGTAGTAGGCGAAGGCGACCACGACCGCCTCCACCCCGTGCGCGCCGCCGCCCAGCGTCACCGCGAGGAGCAGGCCCATCGCACTGGTCAGGACGGACATCGGCGCGACGAGCGTGTCGATGCGCAGGTTGCCGTAGTCCCACGACCGCATGGTGAGCCGGCGTGACGTCGCGACCCGGGAGCGGTGTTCGGCGGCCTCGCGCTCCTCCGCGGCGAACGCCCGCACCGTGTCCATGTTCATCAGGCTGTCGGCCACATGGCCCGACACCCGGGCGATCGCCTCCTCACGCCGGTCGACGAGCGCCTGGCGCCGCCGGATGAGCGGCACGACCAGCACCGCGGTCAGCGCGATCATCACCAGGAGTCCGACGACGAGCAGCGGTTCGTAGCGCCACAGCACCACCGCCCCGAATGTCAGCGGCGCGAAGCTGCCCATGATCTGGAAGGTCAGCGTGTCGACGAACTGCTCGAAACGGGAGGCGAAGCTGAGGACCCGCTTGGTCAGCGAACCGGCGAAGTTGTCGTGGAAGAACGCGGCGTCCTTGGCGAAGAGTTCGTCCATGCCGACCACGTACAGATGCTCGATGCCCAGGGCGTCGAGACGGGTGAGGCAGTGCAGGGCGACGCGCCACAGTGCCTCCGCGACCAGCAGGACACCCGCGAAGGCCAGCACGTACGGCAGCGTCGAATCGGCCGTGACGTCCTTGTTCCCCGCGATGTCCGCGACGAGCTTGGCGACGATCAGCGGCGCGACGTAGTTGATTCCGATGTTGCCCAGCGCCGAGAGCAGCATCGCGGGTGCCGTCCACCGGCGCAGCCGGGACAACTCCCGTCCGTAGTAGCGAAGTGCGAGAAGCATCGAGCGCTTGCCCGGTAATACCCTGTGTGTTTCCGGCGTTTCCATCCCACCCCTGTGTCGTTCTGTGGCCGCCCGCCACGCCGCGCGTGCGGGCAGGGGCCATCGCCGCAACGGATGTGTGAGGTTTCGGGTCGAGTCCGGAAGTGTCCCGCGATGCCGGTCGCGGCGTCCAAGCGTTTTCCGGCCGGGCGGGGGTGAGCGGGGAGCGCCAGGAGGCGCGGCGGGCGGGTGCCCGTGCGCCGGGGCGAGGACGCAGCGCCCTCAGGGGTGGGGGCGGGCGACCGGAACGAGTCCCGGACCGCCGGGCTCCTGCGAAGCCGGTGCGGTCAGTCGGTGATCGCACCGAGGACGAGGGCCTGCAGCTGGGCGGCCGTGTGGTCCAGCGGTTGCGTACTGCGCTTGGCGCGGCACATGGCCACCGTTCCCTCGACCGCCGCGACGATCAGTGTCGCGAGTTGGGCCGCCTGCTCGGGCTCGACGCCGTGCTCGCGCAGCGACCCGGCCAGCAGGCCCTCCCACTCCTCGAAGACGCCGGCGGCCGCTGCCAGGGCGGTGGGCGTCTCGCCGGCCGGGGGCTCCTCGATCGAGACGGCGAGGACCGGGCAGCCCGCCCGGAAGTCGCTGTCCACCACGATCCCGCGCCACAGGTCGAGGAAGGCCCGCAGTCCGGCGACCGGCCCCGCCTCCAGCTCCCTGCGCAGGCTGCGGGCGGCCCAGGCCCCGGTGAAGCGCACCGCCTCGGTGGCCAGTTGCTGCTTGCCCTCCGGGAAGTAGTGGTACGTCGAGCCCAGCGGAGCCCGGGCGTGCTTGGCCGTCTCCCGGATGCTCGTCGCGTTCAGGCCGCGTCGGCTGATCATGTCGGCCGCACCGGCCACGATCCGCTCACGCGCCGTCGGACTCGGCTTGGTCACGTCCACGATCCCTTCCGCCCCGCTGGCCATAACAGTCGTCATAGTCTAGCGTGGCCGTGCTTTATAACGACTGTCATAAAGCCGCGTCGCCCGATGTTCGGCGCGGCCGAGGAGAGAGGTCCGCCATGCCGATGATCCGGCTCACCGCTCCCGCCGGTGCCCTGACCGAGGAGGGCCGCGGCAGCGTCCAGCGCGATCTCGCCGCGACGCTGCTGCGCTGGGAGGGCGCACCCGACACGGCGTTCTTCCGCGCCCAGGCGTGGAGCTATCTCGTCGAACTGCCCGAAGGCGCCCAGACGACCGCCGAGGACGACGCGCCCCGCTTCCTGGTGGAGGTCACCGTCCCCGAAGGCGCCCTGTCCGAGCGCCGCAAGGCGGGACTGGTCGAGGAGGCGACCCGGACCGTCCTGACCGCCGCCGGACTCACCCCGGACGACGCCCTGCGCGTGTGGGTCCTGGTGCACGAACAGCCCGACGGCACCTGGGGCGCCGGCGGATCCGTCATCCGCCACGCCGATCTGGTGGCCCTGGCGAAGGGGCGGCGGGCCGATGCGTGAACTGACCTACATCGCCAAGCGCACCGTCGAGTGGCGCGAGGTGCCCGACCCGAAGCTCCGGTCCGACGGCGAGGCGATCGTGGCCCCGGTCGCCGCCACCCCGTGTGACGTGGACTCCGCCATCCTGGCCGGTCATGGCTTCGTCGAGCCGCCCTTCGCCCTCGGTCACGAGTGCGTCGCCCGGGTCGTCGAGACCGGCGACGCCGTCACCGCCGTGGCCCCCGGCGACCTCGTCGTCGTCCCCTGGACCATCAACTGCGGCACCTGCGACCGCTGCCGGGCGGGACTCACCGCGCACTGCACCACGGGCCCGTACATGGCGATGTACGGCGCGCCGATCGGCGGCAACTGGGGCGGACTCTTCTCCGACCTGGTCCGCGTGCCCTACGCCGACGCCATGCTGGTGCCCCTGCCCACCGGCCTCGACCCGGTCGCCCTGGCCTCGGCCGGCGACAACTGGTCCCTGGCCTGGCGCCTGGTCGCCCCGCACCTGACCGCCCGCCCGGGGGCACGTGTCCTGGTCGTCGCCCGCGGCAGCATCGGCCTGTACGTCTGCGACATCGCCCGCGCGCTCGGCGCCGCCGAGGTGCTCTACGTCGACCCCGACCCCGAACACCGCGCCCTCGCCCGTGACTTCGGTGCCACCACCGCCGAGACCCTGGAACCCCTGCCGCAGAGCTACGACATCGCCGTCGAGGCGACCGGCCGCGTCGACCAGCTCGGCCTCGCCGTCAAGTGCCTGACGCCCGAGGGGATCTGCGAGAGCGCGGGCAACCACTTCCGCCCCGGCGAACTGCCCCTGCTCGACATGTACCTCACCGGAGTCACCCTGCGCGTCGCCCGCGACAACGTACGCGCCCACATCCCCGACGCCCTGGCGCTCGCCGCCTCCGGCGCCGTCTCACCCGGCAAGGTCGTCTCCCATGTCATCGACTGGGAGGACCTGCCGGCGGCGCTGCCGGAGAAGCACCTGAAACCGGTCTTCGTCCGGGCCGGGTCATGACGCGGCGCTGGAGTCCGGGCGCAGCGTGAAGACCTGGTCGAGGCCGACCAGGGTGAGGACGCGCAGCAGGTTCGCCGGTACGGCGGCCAGCGCCATGTCGGCGCCGGCGACCAGGGCGTGCTGGCGTGCGGCGAGCAGGGCGGTGATGCCCGAGGAGTCGCAGAACGCCAGGCCCGACAGGTCCAGGACCAGGCACTGCCCCGGTGACAGGGGCACCTGGTCGAGCCGGCTGCGCAGGACGGGGGCCCGGTCGAAGTCCAGGTCGCCGGCCACGTACAGAACGGGTCCCGTGGCGGTGTCGAGCTGTCTGACGGTGAGCGGGTTCATGAGGTGTGACTCGTTGCCGGGGACATGGGGGAAGGGGCGGCAGGAACGCCGAGGGCGAGGAGCGCGGTGTCGTCGTCGAGACCGTCGCCGAAACCCTCCAGCAGCCCGGTGAGGGCCGTGATCACCTCGCGGGGTGCGGCCGGAGCGTGCTCGGTGGCGAAGGCGTGCAGGGCGTCCTCGCCGTACAGCTCGTCGCGGCCGGAGCCGATGCGGGCCTCGGTGAGGCCGTCGGTGTACAGCACGAGCGTGTCACCGGGTGCCAGGACGGTCTCGGCCGTGCCGATCGGAGCGCCGGGGACGACGCCGATGAGCAGACCGCCCGGGGTGGGCAGGTACTCGGCTCGGCCGTCCGTCCGCAGGACGAGTGCCGGCGGGTGGCCACCGGAGGCCAGGCGCACCACGGTCCGCCCGTGTTCGCCTCCGGGTTCGACGATCCCGAAGATGCAGGTGCAGTACCGGGGGTTGCCGTCGCCGGTGTACCGCTCGTGCAGGACGGCGTTCAGGGTGCTCAGCGCCGAGGCCGGATCCGGGTCGTGGTGGGCCGCCGCGCGCAGGGTGTAGCGGGTCAGCGAGGTGAGGGACGCGGCCTCGGGGCCCTTGCCGCACACGTCGCCGAGGAAGAACGCCCACCGGTCACCGGCCACGGGGAACAGGTCGTAGAAGTCGCCGCCCAGCTGGTCCGGAGACGCCGTGTGGTAGTGGACGGCCGTCTCCAGGCCCGGTACGGCGGGCAGCGAGTCCGGCACCAGGGAGCGCTGCAGGACGGCGAGGGCGTCGGCCAGCCTGGCCCGGTCTGCCTCGGCCTGCCGCCGGGCCTCGTCGGCCTCGGCGCGGGCCCGCTCGGCCTCCTGCCTGCGGTGCAGGAGCTCCTTCTCGTAGGCGCGGCGGTCGGAGGCGTCGAAGACGGTGATGCGGATGAGCAACGGTTCGCCCTCGCTGCCGTGCTTGATCACGGCGGAGACCAGCACCGGCAGCGGGCCGCCGCTCCGGCGCCGCATGTCCAGGGCGATGCCGCGCAGCTCGCCCTGCATGCGCAGCAGCGGAGCGAAGTGCGTCTCGTGGTACAGCTTCCCGCCGATGGTGAGCAGGTCCGCGAAGCGCTTGCGGCCCGCCACGTCCTCACGGTGCAGGCCGAGCCAGTCCAGCAGGGTGTCGTTGATCTTGGCGATGGTGCCGTCCATCATCGTGGACAGGTAACCGCAGGGCGCGGACTCGTACAGGTCCTCCGGGCTGTCCTCCAGCAGCGCGGAGAAGGCCGCGTCCGTGGTGGCCTCGCCCCCCGCCCCGGCGGGCTCCGGTATGCCGCCCGTGCGGCACATCACTTCAGGGACTCCAGGAAGTCGAGGATCGCCCCGCTGGTGGCCTGCGGTGCGCTGAGCTGCGGGCAGTGCCCGGTGGCGTCGAGCGTGACCAGGCGGGAGGCGGGGATCGCCGCGTGCACGTAGGCGCCGACCTCCCGGGGTGCGATGGCGTCCTGATCGCACTCCAGCACGAGGGTCGGCACGGACACGCCCTTCAGGTCCTCGCGGCTGTCGGTGAGGAAGGTCGTACGCGCGAAGACCCGGGCGATGTCGGGGTCGGTGGCGCAGAAACTGTTCGTGAGTTCCTGGCCCAGCTCCGGCCGCTCCGGGTTGCCCATGATCACCGGGGCCATCGCGGACGACCAGCCCAGGTAGTTCGCCTCCAGGGAGGCGAGCAGCTCGTCGATGTCCTCCGTGCTGAAGCCGCCGCGGTAGCCCTCGTCGTCGATGTAGCAGGGCGAGGGGGTCACCATCACGAGCGCCCCGATCCGCTCCGGCGCGGCCTGCGCCGCCAGCACCCCGACCATGGCACTGACCGAGTGCCCCACGAACACCGCCCGGTCCAGGTCCAGCTCCTCGCAGACGTCGACGACGTCGGCGGCGTAACCCTGGAGCGAGGAGTACCGCTCCTCGCTCCACACTGCGAGGTCCGAGCCGCCGGACCCGACGTAGTCGAACAGCACCACTCGGTAGCGCTCGGCAAGCGCCGGTACCACCAGCCGCCACATGTTCTGGTCGCACCCGAACCCATGGGCCAGGAGCAGCACCGGCGCGCCGTCGGGGCCGATGACGTTGACGTTGTTCCTGCGGCGGATGTCCATGCGGCCATGCTCCCACCCGGGACGGAGTGGTTCGACGGGGGCCCTGTGAACAGCGGCTTCGCGACTGTGAAGTCAGCCCAGGTACAGCGGCACCCTGGAGGCCAGGTCACCGAGCTCGGCCTGCTCCGCCCCGGTCGGCGCACGCCGCCCGGTGCCGATCAGCAGCGCGTCCGCATCGGGGAGGGAGGACGGGAACGTGCCCCCCGCGATCCGCTCCAGCATCTCCCGGGACCGGAGGAGCCCCTCCGCGGGCGGCAGCTTCGCGCCCGGCAGGTGAGCGATCAGGTCGAGGTGGTGCAGCGTCCACTCCAGGACATAGGCGCAGAGGAAGTCGCCCGCGGTGAGGACCTCGTCCCGGGTGCCGACCCGGCCGGCCGGATCGGCGAGCAGGGCCGCACGCCCGGCGGCGGAGCCGACGTCGTCCAGATGGAACTTCAGAAGGCCCGGATCCTCGTACGCGGCGGCCAGCCGGACGGTCAGCGCGTCGAGCGGGTCGTCACCGGTCGGCGGAGTCTCCGAGACGTCCCAGTACGTCAGCTCGTCACGGGTCGGCTCCCGGTCGGAGGGGGTGGCCAGGGTGATCAGGACGTCCTGGGCGTCGACGATCAGATGACACACCAGGTCCCGCACCAGCCAGCCCGTACAGCCGGAGGGCCGACCGAAGTCCTCGTCGGAGAGATCGGCCACCGCCGCGCGCAGCGCCGCCCAGGTGCGGGAGAAGAGATCCACCCCGGCAACGTAGTGCCGTTGTGCGACGCCGGACAAGCGCGTTTCGGCCTGCGTCGCGCCACGGCCCGGGGGACCGCCGGCCCAGGCCGTGCTCACCGCCGCGTGACACTCACCCGCCGGACGCCCCCAGCCGCCCTCCCGCGAGCACGGCGAGCTCGTCCGGTGTACGCGGGCCCGGCTCCGTTTCCGTCAACAGCCCCTGGGACCGCAGCAGTTCCGTCACCGCGGCACCCCACGGCAGACGCAGCCCCGCCTCCCGGAGGAGATCCGTGCGGGCCAGTGCCGTGGCCGCGGGCCCGGTGCGGACACCGGACGGGGTGAGGAGCGCGGCGTCGTCGGCCCAGCGCAGGGCGAGATCGACGTCGTGGGTGGCCATCACCACCGTGGTGCCGGCGGCCCGGAGCCCGTCGAGCGTGGTGAGGAGCCGCTCCTGGCCGTCGGGGTCGAGCCCGGCCGTCGGCTCGTCCAGGACGAGGACACGCGGCCGCATGGCGACCGCGCCCGCGATGGCCGTGCGTTTGCGCTGTCCGTAGGAGAGCAGATGGGTCGGCCGGTCGGCCAGGGCCGTGATGTCCAGGGCCGCCAGGGCCTCCGCCACCCGCGCCCGTACCTGCGTGTCGTCCAGGCCGAGGTTCAGCGGACCGAAGGACACGTCCTGCTCGACGGACGCCGCGAACAACTGGTCGTCCGGGTCCTGCACCACCAGCTGCACGGTGGTCCGCAGCCGGGTCAGCCCCTTGCGGTCGTACGCCACCGGCCGCCCCTCGACCGTCAGCCGCCCCTCGTGCGGTTTCAGGCCTCCGCTGAGCAGTCGCATCAGCGTGGTCTTGCCGCTGCCGTTGCGGCCGAGCAGCGCCAGCGCGCGGCCCTCGCGGATCTCGAAGTCGAGCCCGCTGAGTACGGCCGGGCCGTCCTCGTAGGCGAAGGACGCGCCCCGCAGGGCGACGAGGGCTGCCTCGCTCATGTCAGCGGCCTTTCCAGTACGAGGGTGAGGACGGCCAGCGCCGCGAGCAGCGCGCAACTGGCCGCCGTGAAGCGGACGGACACCCGGGCCTCGGGAACCAGGACCCGCAGGGTGCCGTCGTAGCCACGCCCGGCGAGCCCCGCTTGGAGCCTCCCGGCCCGGTCGAAGGCCCGGACGAACGCGGTGGCGCCGAGCCCGGCCAGGGACCGCCACTCCGCGGCCCGGCCGGTGTGCCCGAGCCTGGCCGCCTGGGCCTCCCGGATGCACCGCATCGAGTCCAGCAGCAGGAAGCTCATCCGGTACGTCACGAGCGCGACGTCGACGACCGCCGCGGGGACCCCGGCCCGGACCAGCCGGGGCAGCAGGTCGGACATGGGCGTGGTGAAGGCGAACAGCAGCACCCCCAGGGAGGCCGCCGAGGTCCGCAGCAGCAACTCCCCGGCCCGTACCCGCCCGTCGGGGGCGAGAGAGACGAACCCTTCCGGCCCACCCACCTGGACGAGCAGCGTGAGCGCGCCGGTCACACAGAAGCCCAGCGGCACCCGGTAGGCCCGCCACAGCCGACGCCCGGGCACACCGGCCGGACCCAGCAGCACGACGAGGGCCGTCAGGAGGACCAGGGCCGCGCCCGGCCAGGGCGGCAGGGAGATCGCGAGCACGGTGAGACCGAGCCCGAGTACGGCCTTGTCCACGGGATGGCGGCGGCGCCAGCGACTGCTGTGCGCCGCCGCGTCGATCGGCAGCATCCGGGCTCAGTCCCGTTCCGCGGCGGACTTCCCGGCGGCGCCGGTGAGCGTGCTGTCGGCCGCCCGCTCCAGCGCCCGCTGCTCGCCCTGCCTGCGGCCCCGGCGCAGGCCGAAGTAGTAGGCGAGGACACCGGCGCCGAGGGCCGCCTGGAGGGCGAACAGGGCCGACTCGATCTCGCCGGACGGCGGCTCGTACAGCGGCGAGAACCACGGCTTGTAGTCCGGCTTCAGCTCGGTGATCGCCGTCTCGGCCTCGGCGTCGGAGCCCGTGAACGGCTCCTTCTTGTGGTCGCCGAGACCGAGCGCCAAGGGCAGCACGGCGAGCGCGGCCACGAGGAACAGCAGCACCAGATTGATCTTCGTGTTCTTCTTCATCGGGCCGCCACCTCGGTCTCGGTCCCGGTCCCGGTCCGCGCCTGCTTCCTGGCGACGAGCACGCCCAGCCGGGTCAGTTCGCCCTTGCTGGACTGCACCAGCAGCCGCATCACGAGCACGGTCAGCAGGCCCTCGCTCACCGCGAGCGGGATCTGAGTGACGGCGAAGATGGAACCGAACTTGCCGAGCGCCCCCAGGAATCCGCTGCCCGGGTCGGGGAACGCGAGCGCCAGCTGCACGCTGGTGACGCAGTAGGTGGACAGGTCGGCGACGAACGCGCCGAAGAACACCGCCACCATCAGCGGCGCGTTGGAGCGCCGCAGCAGCTTGTAGACGGCGTATCCGGCCCAGGGACCGACGATCGCCATGGAGAAGACGTTGGCGCCGAGCGTGGTCAGGCCGCCGTGCGCCAGCAGCAGCGCCTGGAACAGCAGGGTGATGGTGCCCAGCACCGCCATGATGGGCGGCCGGAACAGGATGGCTCCCAGGCCCGTGCCGGTGGGGTGCGAGCAACTGCCCGTGACGGACGGAAGCTTGAGGGCGGACAGGACGAACGTGAAGGCACCGGACGCCCCGAGGAGCAGGGTGCTCTCGGGGTGCTCGCGCACTTCACGGGTGAGCGACCGGACTCCGTGGACGACGAACGGCGCCGACGCGACGCCCCAGGCGACCGCGTGCGCCGGAGGAAGGAAACCCTCGGCAATGTGCATGGCTCAGCAGACCCTCTCCAGCACCTCGTGGATGGTTGACGCGCCTTGGCCGGTCTCCTGGCTGACGGGTACCACCGCCCGGACTCCGCCTTCCCGGGTCGCAAGGACCCAGTGGCTGCCCGTGAGGGCCGGAGCCGGACTTCCCGATTCACAGTGGCGAGGGCCGCACCGGCATCACACCGGATTTCCCGTTCACCAAGGCCTGGTGACCATAAGGCCGGGGTAAGGGCGATGACAAGCCACCCAAGGGGCGCGCGAGGGGGCGCCCGTTCGCACACCGGCGCATCCCCCGGCTGGTCCACGCGGTCCGCGCAGGGCCCCGCCGCACGAGGTACGGGCCTTGTCAGTCGTCGCCCCCGTCGTTCCCGCCGTCGTCGCTCTCCCCGTCCTCCCCTGCCTGGCGCGGCTTCTGCGGCTTCTGCGGCTTCGACTGCTCCGGGCCGCCGTCGACCGCTTCGCCCGTCGCAGTCGCGGGGCCCGGCGCGGACGCGGGAGGAGTCGGGGAAGGGGGCGGCGTGGACGGAGTGACATCGGCCACGGTGCCGGTGGCCGGCGTGTCGGCTGCCCCGGGGCCGGACGCCGGGTCGGCCTGCGGATCGGAGGAGTCGGACGTGGCGGACTCGGCGGACGGCGTGGCGGCGGGACTGCTCGCACTCGGGGACGCGTCGGGTTCCGTCCCCTCCGCGGTCGTGTCGGGCGAGAACCAGCGCATGCCGATGAGCAGCGCGGTGATGAACAGTGCCGCGGCGGCGGCCGTCGCGGCCAGCTTCGACCGGTTGCCGTGACCGCCGCGCCCGCGCGAGTGGCCCGAACGCCCCGACTGAGCCGCCCGGGCAGCGGTGCGGTGGCCCGTGGTGGCGGGCAGCGCGTACGTGGTCGGGCTGCCGGTCTCGGCGGTCGCGTACGGTCCCGGCCCGGCGGGCATCGCTCTGGACGCGGTGTTCGGCCGCAGCGGCGGTGAGGCCTGCGGCAGCGGCTCGGGCAGACCCCGCCAGGCGCCCCCGCCGAACCACTCGGCGGCCTGCTGGGCGGTGGGGCGGTCCTCGGGCTGCTTGGCGAGCAGACCGAGGAGGTAGTTCTCGAACGCCGGCGGAAGTCCGGCGACACCGAGCTCGCGTGGCGGCACCGGAGCGGAGTCGAGGTGCTGGTGGAGCAGGGCGACGGCGGTGTCGGCCTGGAACGGAGGGCGTCCGCTGAGGAGCTGGTAGAGCACGCAGCCCAGGGAGTACATGTCGGACGCGGGCCCCGCGGGCTTGCCCAGGGCCCGCTCGGGTGCGAGGTAGAGGCCGGTGCCGATGATCTGGCCGGTGGCGGTGAGCGCGGCGCCGGGGTCGTCGAGGAACCGCGCGATGCCGAAGTCGCCGATCTTCAGCGTGCCGCCCGCGTCCAGCAGCAGGTTGGCGGGCTTGACGTCCCGGTGCACGATGCCCTGCGCGTGCGCGGCGGCGAGCCCCGCGGACGCCTGCGCGGCGAGCACGGCCACCCGCTCGGCGGGCAGCGCGCCGGAGCCGGTCAGCACCCCGGCGAGACTGTCGCCCTCGACCAGCTCCATCACCAGGTACAGCCGGTTGTCGAACTCACCGAAGTCCAGCACACCGACCACGTTGGGGTGGTTGAGACGTCCGGCGGTCTGAGCCTCCAGACGGAACCGGGAGGCCGCCGTGGCGTCGGTGTCCTGGGGCAGCAGCAGCTTGAGGGCCACCGCTCTGGCGAGCGTCTCGTCGTACGCGCGCCAGACCTCTCCCATTCCACCGCGCCCGATCTCCACATCCAGCCGGTAGCGGCCCGCTAGCAGCACTCGTCCTCGTCTCACGCATAGGGGAAGGTCGTCGCCGCAGGCCGAACTCCCCGCTTGCGCACGGGGATTGATGGGGGACGCCGCAGCCGACCCAGGATACTGGCGCGGCACGGCCGCCGATCTCCGCGGCGGTGTCCTCGCAGGGCCCCGGCGCCGAAATCCCGGAGTGAACGAGTCGCCCGCCGGGGTGACACTCCCGGCGCCCGGTTGCCACAGGATGCCGGCAGGGCGTCAGACCACCGCGCCCGTCCCCTTCTCCCGGTGCGGCAACAGGGCCACCGCCAGGGCCGGTACGGCCGCCAGGACCAGCCACGGCACGGCGGCCGGCAGGCCCAGGCCGAGCAGGAAGCCGGTGGCCGCGCTGCCGGCCAGGACGATCAGACCCGAGACGGACGACAGCGCACCCATGTAGAGCCCGAGCCGGCCATCCTCGGCGAAGTCGGGCACCCAGGCACGGGCGGCGGGCACGACCAGCATCTGCCCCACGGTGAGCAAGATCACGAAGCCCGCGGCCGGGAGCAGCCCGGCCGTGCCCGTCCAGCCGGCGGGACGGGCCGCGGCCACCACCGCGAAACCGGACGCGATCAGCAGCAGCCCCGCGGTCATGGAGCGGCGCAGATCCAGCCGGTCGCCCGCCCAGCGGGTCACCGGCAACTGGGTGAACACCACCAGAACCGAGGACAGCGCGAAGAGCCAGGACAACGGCGCCTGGGAGCCCGCCGCGCGCTGCACCTCGTCCGGCAGGGCCAGATACAGCTGGTTGTAGGCGAGCAGATAGGTGCCGTACGCGCAGCACAGGGCGAGGAAGCGACGGTCGCGCAGCAGGGAGCGGACCCCGCCCCGCTCCCGGACGCGGACCCGGCCGGGGATGTGCTGCGGCATCAGCCACAGATGCCCGGCGAGGACGAGTACGAAGACTCCGGCACCGGCCAGACACGCGGTGCGGAAGTCGACGGCGAGCAGCAGCGCGCCGAGCAACGGCCCCACGAACGCCCCCGCCTGGCCCGCCACGCTGAACAGGGCGAGGACCCGGGTGCGCGGGCCGTGCCCGTCCTCCTCCCACACGACCGCCTGGCGGGCCACCTCGGACTCCACGGCGGGGGAGAAGAGCGCTGCGGCGAAACCGATCACCAGCACCGCACCGATCACGGCCCCGCTCGTCTCCGCGAAGCCGAGCCACGCGAACCCGGCGATCCGCAGCGTGCAGCCCGCCAGCACGACCGGCCGGACCCCGAACCGGTCGACGAGCCAGCCGCCGACCACGAACAGCCCTTGCTGGCTGAAGGTACGCAGCCCGAGCACGAACCCGACCAGCCACCCCGCCATGCCGATCGCGGTGCCGAGGTGCTCGGCGAGGAACGGCAGGACGGCGTAGAAGCCGATGTTGAAGGCGAGCTGGGTGAGGATCAGCAACCGCAGCAGCGGCGACAGTCGCCTGATCAGACGCCAGGTGCTGTCGCGGCCTTCGGCGCGGGTCGTACGGGCGGCCTTGCGGGTCGGCACCCTGGAAGCGGTGTTTGTCATCGTTCGTCTGTCTGTGAGGCGGACACGGGGGCAAGGAGGTCGTCGGGGCGCTCCGGGTGCCGTCGCGGGGGCGGCACGCCCTGATCCAGGGGCGGCACGGCCGGGCCCGCGGACCGTGTGCGCCGCCGGGGCAGCCGTACCCCGCCCGCGGCCGTCACCGCGAGTGCCCCGAGCAGGGCGAGCGCGGCGGCCGGGAAGAGGACGGCCCACGGGGCCCGTTCGGCGTAGGGCTGGTTCTCGGCGAGCAGCAGGCCCCATTCGGGGGAGGGCGGCTGGGCGCCCAGGCCGAGGAAGCCGAGCGCGGCGAGGCTCAGCGCGACACCCGGCAGCCGGAGCAGGGCGTGCCGGGCGACCGGGGGCACGACGGCGGGCAGCAGTTCGCGCCGGAGCAGGTACCAGCGGCCTGCGCCCAGCGCCCGGGTGGCGACCAGATGGGTCGTCGCACGCTCCTGCAGCAGCAGGGAGGAGGTGTGCGCGGCGAGTGGGGACCAGGCCACGACGGCCACGGCGAGCGCGGGCGTCCAGGGGCCGCTCCCGGCGATGCCGGTGACGAGCAGCCCGGCCAGTACGGGCGGTACGGCACTGAGCGTGTCGGCCAGCGGCCCGGAAAGCCTCGGCAGCAGACCCAGCAGCAGCCCGGCGACGAGGGCGGTGGCACTCACGGCGAGGGCGGTGCCGAGGGTGGTCACCGCCCCGTGGGAGATCCGGGCGAGGACGTCCCGGCCGAGCGCGTCCGTGCCGAAGGGGTGCTCCGCGGAGGGCGCTTGCAGGCGGGCGAGCGTGTCCAGGGCGAGCGGGTCGCGGGGGAGGCCTGCCCCGATCACGGCGGCCAGCAGTCCGCCGTGGAGCAGCGGGAGCGTCCGGGGTGCGGGGGGCCGGGGCCGGTGCAGGGACTGCAGGGCGCCGTCGCGCAGCGCCGGTCCGATCAGCAGCCGGGCGGCGATCCGGGCGAGGAGCCCCGCGGCCGCCGCGAGCAGGACGAGGGCCAGTGTGCCGGTCTGCAGGACGGGCAGGTCCTGGGCGAGTGCGGCGTGCAGGGTGAGCCGGCCGAGGCCCGGGATGTCGAAGATCTGCTCGACGGCGACCGATCCGCCGGTCAGCCCCACCACGAACAGCCCCAGGTTCGGCAGCAGTCCGGGCACGCAGCGGCGCACCGCCTGCCGGGCCAGCGACCTCGGCGGAAGACCGCGTGCCGCGGCCGCCATGGCCCAGGGTTCCGCGAACGCGCCGGGCAGCAGGTCGTCGAGCATCCGGCCCAGGACCGCTCCGGCGGGCAGTCCGAGGGCGAGCGAGGGCAGCACCATCCACTGCGGCCCGTACCAGCCCAGCGCGGGGAGCCAGCCCAGCTGCACGGCGATCACCGAGGCCAGCACCGAGGCGACGAGGAACTCGGGCAGCGAGGCCAGCACGGCGGTCGCCGTCCCGCCGGGACGACGCGCACCGAGGCGGCCTCGCGCGCCGAGCCGGAGCGTGGGGGCGCAGACGGCGGCGGTCGTGGCCGCGGCGACCACCAGGGCCCCGCACATCAGCAGCAGTGACACGCCGAGCGCCTGCACGGCACCCGGCAGCACCGGGGCGCCGGACACCCAGGACGAGCCCGCGTCTCCGTGCAGCAGGCCGCCCAGCCAGCGGCCGAGCAGGACCCATGGTCCGTCGTCCAGGCCGAGTTCGGCGCGGATCGCGCGCAGGGTCTCCGGTGTCGGATCGCGGTCCGCGGAGCGGGCCTTGAGGACGGTCAGCGCCGGGTCGGTGCGCGACAGCCACGGCAGCAGGCCGATCGCACCCACCAGGGCGGCCAGGAGCACGGCCCGCCACGCCAGCGTCGGGCCACCGCCCCGCGCGAGGACGCGCAGGGCGGTGAGCCCCCGGGTCGGGAGGGAGGTCTTGGTGTTCAGGGTCGTGTCCCCACGCCGACGAGCTCCCGCTCGTACGGGTCGAGTCGAGTGCCCTGCACGGACGCCCGGACCCCTGTGACGGCCTTCAGATGCACCAGCGGAATCACCGCGTCGGTACCCAGGATCGCGGCCTCCGCCTTCATGGCGGCGTCCTGCCGCTTCGCGGGATCGGCCTCGGCCCGGGCGGTCGCGACGAGCCGGTCGACGTCCCGGTCGCACAGGAACGCCAGGTTGTAGGAGCCGTCGCAGGTGAAGTCGCTGTCGAGCACGGTGACCGGGTCGCCGGTGTCCGTCATCATGTTGCGGGCGACGACGGCGGCGTCGAACTTCCCGGCCAGCAGGTCCCCTTCGAGGCGCGCGTACGTCCGCACCTCCAGCTTCACCTCGAACCCGGCCTTCTCCAGCTGCTGTTGCAGCACCTGCGCGGTCTCCGCCAGTTCGGGCCGGTCGTTGTAGCCGGCGATGGTGATGCTCTTGCCGTCGGGGTCGGTCGCCGCGGCCCGCCCGGAGGGCTGGACGCGCTTGCCGGCGGCCCAGGTCACGGCCGGGCCGTAGATGCCCTGCGCGGGTTCGGCCGACCCCTCGTAGACACCCTCGGCCACGGTCGCACCGTCGACCGCCGCACGGGCGGCGGCCCGCAGTCCGGGGTCCGTGAAGACGCCGGACCGGGTGTTGAGGTACAGGCTGGTGTCGCGGGCGGTGTTCGATTCGTGGACGGTGCCCTTGTCCAGGGAGGCGGCCTGGGCGACCGGGATCGCCTCGGCGATGTCGACGTCCCCGGTGCGCAGGGCGTTGGCGCGGGCCGTGCCGTCGGAGACGTACCTGACGTCGATGCCCGAGGCCTGGGCCCGGCCGCCCCAGTAGCCGTCGAAGCGGTCCAGTGCGGCCGACCGGTCACCGGTGACCTCGGTGAGCTCGAAGGGGCCGGTGGCGGTGCCGACCGCGTTCACCGTGCCCTTCTTCCCGTACGCCTTCGGGGAGAACACCGCGAGGCTGGGGTTGGTCAGCCGCAGCGGCAGCACCGGGTCGGCTCCGCCGGTGGAGACCCGCACCCGGTTCTCGCCGACGGCCTCGGCGGTCAGCTTCACGCCGGATATCGCGGCGGGCGCCGGCTTCGCCGCGGCGACGTGGGTGAGGGCGGAGGCGGCGGCCTCGGCGGTGACGTCCTCACCGTCCTGGAACGTCGCGTCCCGGAGGGTGAACAGCCAGCTCTCGCCGCCCTTCTCGCGGCTCCAGGACTCCGCGAGCGCGGGCACCGCCGTGCCGTTGGCGTCCAGGCGGGTCAGCCCCTCGGCGACACCCAGCCGGGACAGGTTGTAGGCGTCGTAACCGTACGGCGAGTAGTTCTGCGTCGGCGGGAAGGCCAGGGCCACGCGCAGCCGTCCGCCCTCCCCGGAGCCGGAGGAGTCCGAGGTCTCGGCGGAGCCGTCACCCAAGGAAGCGAAACAGCCGGAGAGCAGCGGCAGGAGGAGCAGACCGGCTGTGAGCCGGCGGCGGGGGATTCTCATAATGTATATGAATACCATTTTCGTTAAGCGAGCGGTATCTCGAAGTGCACGACGCCGCTGCCTCCGCCCGGCACCTCCTCGCGCTCGTCGCACAGCACCTTGCCTAGCGCCTTCCACAAACCCATCGCGCCGGGGGAGTGCGGATAGGTGTGCAGGTAGGCGGACCGGTAACCGCCGTCGGCCCGGGCGAACTCCAGCAGGCCGTCCACCAGTTGCCGGGCGAGCCCGCGCCGCCGGTGCTCGGGGCGCACGTACACCCGCCGGAGCTGTGCCGTCTCGCCCGAGGGGAACCGCTCGGCCAGCCAGCGAGGGTTCGGCGGGTGGGCCGGTCCGCGTGCGTCCAGTGCCGCCGTGGCCGCCACCGTCCCGTCGCGCTCGTCCACGGCGACCAGGAGGGTGTGCCGGGGTGGCGTGACGTAGAACGGCACCGGATCGATGATGTCGGCGTGCCAGCGCGGTACGTAGCCCGTGCCGAAGTCGCGGTACACGGCGTCGAGCATCACCGCCCGGGCTCCGTCGATGTCGGCCGTCGCGGCTTCCCTGATGCTGTACTTACGCATTTGCGCATCATATGCAAGAAGGTTTCGGCGGTGGCCGGGGGCCCACTGCCCGCTGCTGCCGCGGGGCGGTCGTCAAGGCGGTGGATACGGGTGTTCAGCAGTACGGGTGATCCGCGGCGTTCCCGGCGTGGTGGAGGGAAGGTCCGCGGTGACCGCTGCCCGCCCGGCAGCCCGTCCGCCACCGAAGGGTTCGCCCGTGTCCCTCGCCCCCTCCGAGCAGCCCTCCGGCACCGCGCCGCGCTCGCAGAGTCCGGTCGACATCCGGCCGTCCGCCACCGACGTCTCGGCCCTGCCTCCGTTGCGCCTGCACCACCCGGCACGGCTCACCCTGCGCCTGCGCTTCGAGCGTCCGGGGCGGCACCGGCCCGACTGCGACCGGCCCGAGGAGGGCACAGTGGCGGCCGAGCCGCCGCCCGGGCAGGAGTGCCTGATGAGTGTCGGCGGCGCCGTCCACCGGCTGGAGCAGATCCACTGGCACACCCCGTCCGAGCACACCGTGGGCGGGGTGGGCTTCCCCTTGGAGCAGCACCTGAAGTACGTACGGACGGCCGAGGGCGCGGCCGGGAAGGGCGCGAAGGAGTACGCGGTGCCTTCGTGCATCCCGGCGAGGCCGACGACTCCCTGGACCGGCTCCTGCACTCCGCCCGCCGCCGGGAGGACCCCTGGGACGTGCCCGGCGTGGAGCTCGACGCGCTGCTGCCGTCCTGCACCGAGTCCTATCGCTACCTGGGCTCCACCACCACCTGCCCCTACACCACCGGGGTGCGCTGGACGGTGCTGACCCATCCCGTGCAGGCCTCCGCCGCCGCGCTGGAGCACTACCCGAGCCTCTTTCCCGGGGGCAACGCCCGCGAGGTCCAGCCGCTCGGCGACCGGCGCATCGCCGGGGACCGGCACCGCTGGTGGTGACCTGCGGCGCCGGTCGTGAGGTGCGGCCCGGGTGATGATCTGCGGTGCGGGTTGTGAGCTGCGGTCCGGGTGGTGACCTGCGGTGCCGGTCGTGAGCTGCGGTCCGGGTGGTGATCTGCGGTGCGGGTGATCGGGGCATCGGCGGCGAGCGCCCGGCCCGCGGGGACCCGGGCCGGGCGCTCGCGTCCCGGGTCAGGCCTCGGACGGGGCGAGCACCACGAAGTCCGCGTTCGCCGGGTCGAGGCAGACGGCGAGCCGGCCGACGCCCTCCATGTCCGCCGGCCCCATCTGCACACTGCCGCCGTTCGCGGTGACCTGGGCGACCGCGGCGTCGCAGTCGTCGACGGCGAAGACCGGATGCCAGTACGGCCGCCCGCCCGTCAGCGCCAGGTCCTCCTTGCCGAGCTGCATGAGCCCGCCGTGCATCCGGTCCTCGGAGAGCCCCGAGGGGGTGATCAGCGTGTACGTGCCCCCGCCGCCCGGCAGCGGCATGTCACTGAACTGCCAGTCGAAGAGGGAGCCGTAGAACTCCCGCGCGGCCCCGGCGTCGGTCGTGTACAGCTCGGTCCACGACAGCGAGCCCGGCTGGTCCACCAGCTCCACGCCCTTGTTCGTGCCCGGCTCCCAGACGGCGAACTGGCCCCCGAGCGGGTCGCTGTACTGCGCCATCCGGCCCCAGTCGTCGAGGCCCATCGGCGCGACCCGTACGGTGCCGCCCGCCTGTTGCACGGCCTCCGTCGTGGCGTCCGCGTCGGAGACGCTGTAGTAGAGCATCCAGGCCGGGCGTGCGCCCTCCTCGGTGAGCTTGCCGAGCCCGCCGACGATCTTGCCGTCCTTCTTGAACATCCCGCCCTCGAAGTCCTCGCTCTCACCCATGGGCTCGTAGTCCCACCCGAGGACGGCGCCGTAGAAGCCGGCGGCGGCCCGGACGTCCGGAGCGCCCAGGTCGAGCCAGCAGGGGGAACCGGGGACGTACTCCGTTGTGATCATGGCGATGCTTCCCTTCCGCGGGTTCTGTGTGCCCAGCGTGACACCGGGGACCGGGCATCGCCCGTCGGCCGCTGTCCGTTCGGGGGACCCGGCGGACGCGGAGGGAGGCTCAGTGGACGGAGAGTCCGCCGTCGACGAACAGCGACTGCCCGGTGACGTAGGCGGACGCCGCGCTCGCCAGGAAGACCGCCGCGCCCGCGAAGTCCTCGGCGAGCCCGTTGCGCCCGATCATCGTGCGGGCGGCGAGGGCGGCCACCTTCTCCGGGTCCGACGACAGGCGCGCGTTCAGCGGTGTCATGACGAAGCCCGGCACGAGCAGATTGCAGGTGACCCCGCGCGGTGACCACGCCTCGGCCTGGGAACGCGCCAGCGCCTCCAGTCCGCCCTTGGAGGCGCCGTAGGCGCCGCTGTGGACGAACGCGCGGTGCGCCTGCTGCGAGCTGATGTGGATGATCCGCCCGTATCCGCGCTCCGCCATTTTGGGGCCGAAGCGCTGCCCCAGCAGGAACGGCGCCTCCAGGTTGACGGCCATCGTGGCGTCCCAGACGTCCTCGCCGAGTTCGTCCATCGGCGGACGCAGGTTGATTCCCGCGCTGTTGACGAGGATGTCGGGCTCCCCGAACACCTCGACCGCCCGCTCGGCGGCCGTCCGCACCCCCTCGCGGGTGCTCAGGTCCGCGCCGACCCACCCGACACGGCAGCCGAGAGCCGTCAACTCCTCGGCTGTCGCGGCCAGCCGGGCCTCGCCACGGGCCACGACCACCACGCTCGCCCCGGCGCGGGCGAGGGCGTCGGTGATGCCGCGGCCGATGCCGGAACTGCCGCCGGTGACGATCGCGACCCGGCCCTCCAGTGAGAACAGTTCGCAGAGGTAGGCGCGGGCCGAGCGGGACGACGCAGTCGCCTCGCTCGGCTCCGTGGGCGGGGTGGGGTGCGTCGTCATGACGACCACTCTAAGTCGATCATCCGACCACCCCGCGCGGGCGGTGCTCCACCGCCCGGTGGTACCCGCGCCACGAGCGGGTGCCGACCTCTCCCCAATATACCCCCCAGGGGTATATGATCCCGGCATGGACCACGCCACGCACGAACCTGAGAAGCAATCGCACGGGACCGCGTCCTGGGGGACCGCCGTGAAGGCGACGCTGCACTGTCTGACCGGGTGTGCCGTCGGCGAGATCCTCGGCATGGTGATCGGCACGGCGCTGGGGTGGGGCAACGCGCCCACCATGGTGGTGGCGATCGGGCTCGCGTTCCTGTTCGGTTACTCGTTCACCCTGTTCGCGGTCCTGCGGGCCGGCCTCAGCCTCAAGGCCGCGATCCGGGTCGCCCTCGCCGCGGACACGGTCTCCATCGCGGTCATGGAGCTCGTGGACAACGCGATCGTCGCGCTCACGCCGGGCGCGATGGACGCCCAGCTGTCGGAGGGCCTCTTCTGGGGCGCGCTCCTCGGCGGTTTCGCCGTCGCCTTCCTGATCACCACCCCGGTCAACCGGTGGATGATCGGCCGCGGCCGGGGCCACGCCGTGGTCCACGCCCACCACTGACGCGACGTCACCGCGGCTGTCCGCCGCGGGAACCGGCCGGAGCCGCAGGCCGTTGTCCGGGCATGAGGTACACCGTGTGGGCGGGGCAGCTGGTGCCCTTTCTGATCGTCGCGGGCGCTCTGGCGGTCGTCATGGGCCTCTTCGCCTGGCTTGCGTCCGTGATCCGGCGCCGGGGCCTCGCCGGCTCCGGGTTCCGCGCGGCCATGGCCTCGTACGAAGAGGCCTTCCGGGTGACGGCCCACGACGCCCACTACGAGATCCAGGCCCAGGCTCAGGCGCAAAGCCCCGCCGCGGCCCCCGGCGACCTCTGGCGTCCCGCCCGGGACACTGCGGGCGGTGCCGGGCGAGCGCGGCGCCCCGGCCGCCGGAGCGGGGTGCGCCGCCGTCTCGGAGCATGGAGGCGGAGGGCTGCTCGGGGGAGGTGACCGGCAGGTGCGCGGCCTGAAGCCGAGGGCGACGGGGGCGTGGACCGTGCCGGAGGTGAAGGCGAAGGTGAGGGCGAGGGCGCCTATGCCGATGGTGACGATGGTTCGCACGTGCGCGGCCTCGCGTCCGACTCCCGGGCGCGGCTGCCGTGCCGTGCGGCAAGCCCACCAAGCCCCTCGGCGACGGCTACTTCCAGGTCACCAAGGCCGGTCTGACCCGCGAGCTCGGTTACGTCGGCAGCTACGGCGAGGTCATCGACTGGCTGGTCATGATGTACGAGTCGGTCACGCGCGGGTACCAGGGCCAGAAGGGGCCCCCGAACTGCTCACGCACATGGTCCAGATGACCAAGGCGCGCGGCAGTTTCCGCGTCATCGACGTGGACGAGGACCACTGCCGGATCTGCCGCATCGAAACCGTCATCGGCTGGCGCAACGAGGTCTACCCGGGTGAGACCGCTTACGCCTCCCGCACCGCCTCGCCCCCGTCCCCGACGACGTCCCCGACCCCACGCTCGGCGTCCACTTCGACGGCGTGGAGACCATGCTGGTCGGCCGCGCACCCTTCTACCTGTGCGAGTACGGCGACTACCTCGTCGCCATGAACACCAGCACGGGCCGGACGTACACCCTGCCCGCCCGGCACGGCTTCGGGCCGGCCCGGGACCTCGCCACCGGCCGGAGGATCGGCAGGGGCAACGGCCGAAGCTGCGGCCGGGCACCACGCTCGTGCTGGACCGCGGCGCGTGACGGAAGGTACGCGCCAGGGACCGGTGGGGATCAGGCGAGGGTGACCTCCACGGGCAGCTTCTTGATGCCGTTGACGAAGTTGGAGCGCACCCGGGGGACGGCACCGGCCAGGCGGATGTCCGCCAGGCGCGGGATCAGTTCCTCGAACATGATGCGGATCTCGGTGCGGGCGAGGAGGTTGCCCAGGCACAGGTGGGGGCTGCCCTTGCCGAAGGTGACGTGGTCGTTGTCGCGGCGCGCGACGTCGAAGTCGTAGGGGTTGCCGAAGACCTCCTCGTCGCGGTTGCCGGAGGCGAACCACATCACCACCTTGTCGCCCTCCCTCACCCGCTTGCCGCCCAGCTCGACATCGCGTGTGGCGGTGCGGCGGAAGTGGTAGACGGGGGAGGCCCAGCGCAGGAACTCCTCGACCGCGACCGGGATCAGAGACGGGTCCTCCTGGAGGCGGGCCAGCTGCTCGGGGTGCTGGATGAGGGCCAGCATCGAGTGGGAGATGGTGTGCCGGGTCGTCTCGTTGCCGGCGACGACCAGCAACAGGAAGTAGTTGTCGAAGTCCTGCGGGGAGAGCGGGACGCCGTCGCGGGGCGTGGTGTTGACCAGGCGGGAGACCAGGTCGGTGCCGTCGCCGCCCCGGCGCTGCCGGGCCAGCTCGCGACCGTACTCGAAGACCTCCAGCGAGGCGGGGGAGCGGAAGGGCAGATCGCGGTAGCGCTCGCTCTCCTCGCTGTGCAGCAGGACGTCCGCGTAGTCGGGGTCGGTGTGGCCGATGATGCGGTTGCCCCAGTCGATGAGCTTCTGGTTGTCCTCCGGCGGCACGTTCAGCAGCCGGGCGAGCACATTGATGGGGAAGTCCGCCGAGACGTCCTCGACGGGCCGACCGGCATCCTGCGCGAGGCCGCCGGGCGGCTCGTCCAGGCCGAGCTCCCCGCGCCGACCCGGGCTCAGCGTCGCCGGGCCATCCAGGGCGTGATCCGCGAACTGCACTCCCGTGGCATCACCAGCTACACCGAGCCCGGCCTCGGCCCCGGCGGCGCGGACTCCCTCTTCGGCGGCCTGAGCACCGACAACTGGAACGCCTACGCCGACCTCGCCGCCGGCGGCGAACTCCAGGCCCGCGTCAGTGTCCTGCTCCTGCCCGCCCCCATGGGCGGCTCCGCCGAGGACGTCCGCCGGGGACTGGCCGAACTGCGCCGCCCCGAGTCGGCCGACCCCCGGCTGCTGCGCGCCATCGGCGTCAAGATCTTCGCCGACGGCGTCCCGCCCAACCGCACGGCGTGGATGAGCGAGCCGTACCCGGACGGCGGTCACGGCGTCCTGTGCGTGCACGGCGACACGCCCGCGCTCCAGGTGCACGAACTGCGCGAGATGATCAGGCTCGGCCACGAGGCCGGCTTCCAGCTCGGCGTACACGTCACCGGCGACCGGGCCATCGACCTCGTGGTGGACGCCTTCCTCGCCGCGAACACGGCCGCGCCCCGACCCGACGCCCGCCACTACGTCATCCACGGCGACTTCATCAGCCCGGGCAGCCTGGCCAAGCTCGCCGCGCACGGCTACGGCCTCAACATGAACCCCGCCATCAAGTGGACCATCTCCGACCTGATGGACGAGCTCGTCGGCCCGGAACGCTCCGCCTACCAGTGGCCGGTGCGCTCCGCGCTGGACGCCGGCGTACGGGTCTGTGCCGGCTCCGACGCCCCCATCACCGAGCCCGACTGGCGCCAGGGCGTGGCCGCGATGATGCTGCGCGAGTCCAAGGCCAGCGGCCGTACCAGCGGTCCCGAGCAGTGCGTCCCGCTCGCCGACGCCCTGCGCGCCTACACCTCCACCGCCGCCTGGCAGGATTTCGCGGACGACTGGAAGGGCACCCTCGAAGCGGGCCGGGCCGCCGACCTGTGCGTCCTGGACCGGCCGCTGCTAAACCTCGACCCGCACGAGATCACTCAGGCGCAGGTGGATTTCACGGTGTTCGACGGACAGGTGGTCTTCGAGCGGTGAGACCCGCTCACGTGTGGGCGGTGAGACCCGCTCGGGTGTGGGTGGTGAGACCGGTCAGGTTCGCGCGGTGAGACCGGTCAGGTTCGAGCGGGGAGATCCGCTCGGGCCGCCCGCACCGCCGGGCGCCGTGCCCCCCACCGCCGGGTGCGGTACCGGCCGGCCACCCGGCACACCGCGTAGATCGTGAACGAGATCGTCGTGACGTAGGGGCTGATGGGGATGCTGCTGCCCAGGGCGAGCAGGATGCCGCCCTCGATGGAGACCACGGCGAACACCACGCTCAGCGCGGGCAGCAGCACCGGCGACGCGGTGACACGGGCGGCCGCCGCGGCCGGGGTGACGACCAGGGACAGCACCAGCAGCGCGCCGACGATCTGCACCGACAGGGCGACCGCGAGCCCGAGCACCAGCATGAACGCGAACGACAGCGCACGCACCGGCACCCCGCGGGCCTCCGCCACGTCCGGATCCGTACTGGCGAAGGCCAGCGGACGCCACATGACCGCCAGGGCCACCAGCACCAGGACGGACGTGCCCAGCAGCCACGACATCTGCGGGGTGTCCACGGCGACGATCTGCCCGGTGAGCAGCCCGAACTTGTTGGCCGCCCGGCCCTTGTACAGGGCGAGGAAGAGCACGCCGAGCCCCAGGCCGAACGGCATGATGATGCCGATCACCGAGTTGCGGTCCCGGGCCCGGGACCCGAGGACGCCGATGGCGCCGGCGGCCAGGAGCGAACCGGCGATCGAGCCGACCACGATGTTCGCGTCCAGCAGGAGGGCCGCCGAAGCGCCCGCGAACGACAGCTCACTGATGCCGTGCACCGCGAACGGCAGGTCCCGCATCAGGACGAACACCCCCGCGAGCCCGCCCACCAGGCCCAGTGCCACGCCGGCGACGAGGGAGTTGCGGACCAGGGCGAGGAGTTCGCCGTAGTCGGTGAAGTCGAAGATCTGGTGCCAGATCCCGTCGGCGAGTGTCATGCGCGCACTCCGTCGCTCTCGTGGGCCTGCTCGGGGTGGTGCGGCGGGCCGGCCGTCTCGTCGGGAGCCCCCGCGACCACCACCCGGCCCCGGACGCGGAGCACGTCGACCTGCGTGCCGTAGAGGCGGGACAGCGACTCCGAGGTCAGCACCTCCTCCGGGGTCCCAGCCCGGTGGCCGCCGGGGGCCAGGTACAGGACGCGGTCGGCCATGCCCAGCACCGGGTTGATCTCGTGCGTCACGAACACCACCGCCGTGCCGTGGGAGCGGCGCCGGGCGTCGATCAGCTCGGTGACGGCCCGCTGGTGGTGCAGGTCGAGCGACAGCAGCGGCTCGTCGCACAGCAGGAGACGGGGGTCGGTCGCCAGGGCCTGCCCGATGCGCACGCGCTGCCGTTCGCCGCCGGAGAGCATCCCGAGCGGGACGTCGGCGTAGGCCGAGGCGCCGACCGACTCGAGGATCTCGTCAACCCTGCGGCGGATGCCGCCGGTGCGCAGCCGCGGCCCGAAGCGGTGGCCGTCGATGCCGAACCGGACGAGGTCCCGGGCGCGCAGCACCGCCTGGGCGGACAGCGCCGCCTGCTGCGGGACGTAGCCGATGTGCCGGGCGGCCTCGCGCGCCGGCCGGCCGAGGACGGTCAGCGTGCCGGCGGACAGCGGCTGACGGCCCAGCAGCGCCCGGACGAAGCTGGTCTTGCCCGCGCCGTTGGGCCCCAGTACGGCCAGGAACTCCCCGGGCCGCACGTCGAGATCGAGACCGCTCCACACCTCGCGGTCGCCGTAGGACAGGGCGGCCGCGCGCAGCGAGATGACCGGCGTGCTGTCCTGCCGGGGTATCGGGGTCACTTGGCCAGCGCGCTCGCGAGCGCGTCGAGGTTGGACGTCATCCAGCCGAGGTAGTCCTTGCCCTTGGGCAGGGTCTCGGTCACGGGCACGACGGGGATGCCGGCCGCCTTGGCCGCCGCCTCGGCCTTCTCGGTCTGGGGGCCGGAGGTCTGCTCGTTGTAGACGAGGGCCTTCACCTTCTTGGTGCTGAACAGCGCGAGGCTCTCCTGGAGAACGCGCGGGGAGACGTCGTCGCCCTCTTCGATCGCCTCGCTGAACTGCGCGGGCGTACGGTTCACCAGGCCGCTGGCCTCGGTCATGTACAGCGGCACCGGCTCGGTGATGGCGATGCCCGCACCGCCGTGCGCCTTCTTGATCCGCGCTTCCTGGGCCTGAAGCGGTGCGAGCTTCGCCTTGAAGGCGGCGGCGTTCTTCGTGAAGGCGGTGGCGCCGCTCGGGTCGGCCTTCGCGAGGGCGGCGGAGATCCGGTCGGCGACCTTGGCGACGGTGGGGAAGTCGTACCAGACGTGCTCGTTGAGTTCGCCACCCTTGGGTGCGGTCTTGCCGGACACCTCGACCGCGTTGATCACTTCGGCGGAGTCGTTGTGGCCGCCCTTGAGCATGTGGTCGACGAAGTCGTCGTAGCCGCCGCCGTTCTCGACGACGACCTTCGCCTTGGACAGGGCCAGCTGGTTCTGGGGGTCGGCCTCGTAGGAGTGCGGGTCCTGGTCGGGGTCGCTGATGACCGACGTGACGTCGACCCGGTCGCCGCCTATGCGTTGGGCTATGTCGCCCCAGACGTTCGTGGAGGCGACCACGACCACGCGGGCCGGTGTGCCCTTGGCGCCGGAGGAGTCCGACGAGCTGCCGCAGCCCGCGAGCAGGGCCAGTGACGCGCTGGTCAGCAGCGCGATGCGGCGGGACGTGGACAGGGGCATGGCTCCTCCAGGACGGGCGCGCACGAAGGTCGTCGACAGGAAGGTCGTCGACAGGCATCACGCTAGATGGGAATGAATGTCAGAAGCGTCTTGCGTCCGAAGTCATGTGAAAACCATTGCCAACTGTTGGCCTTCTCTGGACTGTCTATCCAAGCATTGGACTCCTGGTCTAAAGTGATGAGGGTGAGAGGGGGCGGGCATGGGCCATGACCTGAACGTCGAGCGGGACGCGATCCTCGCCGCGCTGAAGCCGGTCGTGCACGGGATCGCGGCGACCTTCGGGCCGGTCTGCGACGTCGTGCTGCACGACTACCGGCACCCGGAGCGATCGGTGGTCGCGGTGGCCGGAGCGGTGACCGGGCGTACGGTCGGGGGTGCGATGAGCGAGATCGGCATGCGTGTCCTCGCCGGCGGCGACGAGGTGTCCGACGAACTGAACGACGTCAGCCGCACCCGCAACGGCACGCCGGTGAAGTCCTCCACGATGGTCCTCCGGGACTCCACGGGAGCCGTGTTCGGCGCCCTCTGCATCAACGTGGACGTCGGCGCGGTCACCCAGGTCCACGACCTGCTCGGCGCGCTCGCCGGAGTCGGTGCCGCCGCTCCGGCGGAGCTCCCGACGACCACCTTCGGCAACGACATCGACTCCGTGGTCGACGCCCTCGTCGACGCCCACCGGTCCCGGCAGCGGGGCAGCTGGGCGGAGCTCGACCGCGCGGAGCGCGTGGAACTGTTCGGCGGCCTGGACAGCCGCGGGGTCTTCGCCGTGCGCGGCGCGGTCGAACAGGTCGCGGCCCGGCTCGGCATCTCCCGCGCCTCCGCCTACACCTACCTGTCCCGGGCCCGAGCCGCCCACGACACTTCCACCGGAGGATCCGCGTGACGACCACCACCTCACCGGTCACCCTCGACGACGTCCGGGACGCCGCCGCCCGGCTCAAGGGCGTCGCCCGCCGCACGCCCGTGCTGTGCTCCCGCACCCTGGACGCGCTCGCGGGAGCCGAGGTCTTCCTCAAGTGCGAGAACTTCCAGCGCGTGGGCGCCTTCAAGTTCCGCGGCGCCTACAACGCCGCCTCCCGCCTCAGCCCCGAGCAGCTGTCCCGGGGCGTGGGCGCCTTCAAGTTCCGCGGCGCCTACAACGCCGCCTCCCGCCTCAGCCCCGAGCAGCTGTCCCGGGGCATCGCCGCCTACTCCTCCGGCAACCACGCCCAGGCCGTCGCCCTGGCCGCCCGGGAGCTGGGCACCACGGCCGTCATCGTCATGCCGGAGGACGCCCCGCCCTCGAAGCGGGCCGCCACCGCCGGCTACGGCGCCGAGATCGTCACCTACGACCGCTACACCGCAGACCGCGTCGCAATCGCCGAGGCCCTCGCCGCCGACCGCGGCCTGGCCCTCATCCCGCCCTACGAGCATCCGCACGTCATGGCCGGGCAGGGCACGGCCGCCCTCGAACTGCTCGAAGAGGTGGGGGAGCTGGACGCGCTGCTCACGCCGGTCGGCGGCGGCGGGCTGATGGCCGGCAGTGCCACGGCGGCCAAGGGCCTGCACCCCGGCATCCGGACCGTCGGTGTGGAGCCGGAGGCCGGGGACGACACGAAGCGCTCGCTGGAAGCGGGGCGGCGCGTCAGCATCCCGGTCCCGCGCACCATCGCCGACGGCCAGGCCCTGCACACCCCGGGAGAGCTGACGTTCTCGGTCAACCGACGGCTCCTCGACGAGGTCGTCCTGGTCACCGACGACGAGATCCGGGACGCGATGCGGTTCGCCTTCGAGCGTCTGAAGATCGTCGTGGAGCCGAGCGGCGCCACCCCGCTGGCCGCGCTGCTCACCGGCCGGGTGGGTCGGCTTCCCCCGCGCGTCGGTGTCGTCGTCTCCGGCGGCAACGTCGACGCCGGACGCTTCGCCGAACTCTGCGGCGGCGCCACCCACTGAATGGCGCCGCCCGGAGGGCGGACGGACGATGGAAGCACACCCTCACCGAGGAGGAGCGTCATGCTTGAAGTGAAGACGCTCGACAAGCCGGACGAGCGGCGCGACTACCCCCGAGGCCACCTGGAAGCCGTCCACATGACAGGGCTGGACTTCGCCGTGGCCACCTTCGAGCCGGGCTGGCGCTGGTCCGAGTCCGTGGCCCCGATCGCCGGGACGGACAGCTGCCGGATCCACCACAACGGCTATGTCGTCTCGGGCCGTATGCACATCCGCATGGACGACGGCGCGGAGAGCGAAGTGGGACCGGGCGACGTGTTCGTCTGCGCGCCCGGCCACGACGCCTGGGTCGTCGGCGACGAGCAGTGCGTGGTGTACGACTTCGCGGGCAGCATGGCAAAGGAGTACGCAAAGAAGGACTAGTGCCGCGGCAGGCAACACTTGCCCGTAAAGGAACTGCGTCCGGTCACACCGGCAGCAGGCGGGCCACCAGTGCGCTCAACTGCCGGGCGTTGCGGCACTCGTGCATCTCGACCAGCTCGGCGTAGGCGGGCGCGACGGAGTCACCCGTGCCCCAGCGGGAGCGCTGCTCGGGGTTCAGCCAGTGGACGCGCCGGGCGCGCTCGGCGATCTGCCGCAGGGCGGGCAGATTCGGGTCGCTCCGGTTCGTGCGGGCGTCACCGAGGACGAACACGGTCGTGCGGGAACCGGCCGCGTCCGCGTACCGCTCGGCGAACTCGCCCAGCGCCATGCCGTAGTCGCTGCTTCCGTGATAGCCCGTGACGGCCGCCTCCGCCTGGATGCGGGTGCCCAGCCCTTCCGGATCGGCCCGCCCGTGCTCCAGCAGCCCGGTCACCTCGTCGATCCGGTTGACGAAGGCGAACACGCGCACCTTGCTGAACTGGTCGTGCAGCGCCTGCACCAGCAGCATCGTGAAATCGGAGAAGCCGGAGACCGACCCCGACACGTCGCACAGCAGCACCAGTTCGGGGCGGGCGGGACGCCGTGCGCGCAGCACCGGCTTCATCGGCACTCCGCCCGTCGACAGCGAACCGCGCAGGGTCCGCCGCAGATCGATCGTGCCCCGGGAGGCGCGACGGCGCCGGGCCGCCAGCCGGGTCGCGAGCTTGCGGGCCAGCGGCTGCACCGTCCTGCGCAGCTCGGCCAGCCGGTCCTGCCCGGCGAACAGGAAGTCCACCCGGTCCGCTGTCGGGGCCACCGCCCGCCGGGCGATCTCGTCCCGGCCGCGCCGCTCGGCGACCCGCCGCCGCGCCTCCGCGGCCACCAGGGCGCGGAAGGCGTCGATGCGCCGCCGGATCTCGTCCTCAAGCAGCCGGTCCGCGAACCCCTGCCTGTCGCCCTGCCCCCGGACGGTGTCACGCACCCTGGCCAGCAGGGTCTGCGGCCGCAGCCGTTCGAGGGCCTGGTACGACGACCAGCCGTCCGACTCCGGCGAGGAACCGTAGCCGCCGAAACCGTCGACCGCCTCGATCGCCAGCCGGCCCAGCAGCTCCCGGTCGTCGGCGGCCAGCGCAGCGGCCAGCCGGTCCCGCAGGTCCTCGCGCCCCGCCGCCCGGTGCTCGGGGCCACCGACTCCGCGCGGGAAGTACAGGTCGAAGACCGGGTCGAACACCTGCCGCTGCGCGGGCCCGTGCAGCAGCGTCGCCGCGAGTCCCTCGCGCAGCAGCTCCCGGTCCGCGAGCCCGAGTTCCCCGACCGCCCGTGCCGCGTCGACCGTCTCGCCGGTGCCGATCCGCACACCGTGCGCGCGCAACGCCCCGACCAGCGACGTCAGCCGCTCGGCGACGCCCGCCGGGGTGGTCACAGGGCGTCCAGGTCGAGCTTGGCGGACGCCTTGAGGACGTCGTCCTGATGCTTGAGGAGCACGCCGAGCGTGGCCTTCACGACCGTCTCGTCCAGCGACTCGGCGCCGAGCGCCAGCAGGGTGTGCGCCCAGTCGACGGTCTCGGCGACCGACGGCACCTTGCGCAGATCCATCGCCCGCAGCGCACCCACGACCCGGACGACCGATCGGGCCAGGGTCTCGTCGAGCCCCGGCACCTTCAGCCGGACGATCCGGCGCTCCAGCTCCTCGTCGGGGAAGCCGATGTGCAGGAAGAGGCAGCGGCGGCGCAGCGCCTCGGACAGCTCCCGGCTCGCGTTGGAGGTGAGCACGACGAAGGGGCGGCGCGTCGCGGTGATGGTGCCGAGCTCGGGGACGGTCACCTGGAAGTCGCTGAGCACCTCCAGCAGCAGGCCCTCCACCTCGACGTCGGCCTTGTCGGTCTCGTCGATCAGCAGCACCTTCGGCTCGTCGCCCCGGATCGCCGTCAGAAGGGGGCGGGTGAGGAGAAACTCCTCGCTGAAGATGTCCGTCCGGGCCTCGTCCCACGTCTCGTCGCGACCCGCGCTGATGCGCAGCAGCTGCTTGGCGTGGTTCCACTCGTACAGCGCCCGGGACTCGTCGACCCCCTCGTAGCACTGCAGGCGCACCAGCCGCGCTCCGGCCACCTCGGCGACGGCCTTGGCGAGCTCCGTCTTGCCCACGCCGGCCGGGCCCTCCACCAGGAGCGGCTTTCCGAGGCGGTCGGCGAGGAAGACGGTCGTGGCGACGGCGGGTGAGGCGAGGTAGCCGGTCTCGGCGAGGCGTGCGGAGACGTCGTCGACGGATGTGAACAACGGTGGCCTCCAGGACGGCGGCGTGGGACGGACGGCAGGCCACTATCTAAGCGCTTGTTCACCCACGCTGTCACGGGGGGAGTGGCTGCCGGGCTTCTTCCACACGTCGACTCGATCCTGCCCCGAGCCGAGACACGGGGGTCAGTCCTCGCCGACGAGGATCACCTCCAGCGTGCGCGGCCCGTGCACCCCCTCGACGCGGTCCAGCTCGATGTCACTGGTCGCCGACGGCCCGGAGATCCACGTCAACGGGCGTGCCGGATCGAGGCGTTCGAGCCCCTGCGGCACGGACGACACGACCTGGCCGGGCACCCGCACCACACAGATGTGGTGGTCCGGGACGAGGGTGATCCGGCGGCGGCCCTGGTCGGGCGAGCCGTCCAGCACGATGGTGCCGGTCTCCGCGATCGCGACCGCGCAGGCCGTCACCACACTGCTGACCCGGTCCAGTTCGTCCGGAGTGCTCTCGGCCCGGTCGGTCACCCGCGTCACCCCGGTCGCCGCCAGCCACTCCTCGTCCAGCCCGGGCGGCACCAGCACCGAAGCCGCCCCGCGCTCGTCCAGCAGCCCCGCGATCAGAACGGGCAGTCCGGCGGCGTCCGTGCGGTGCACGAGCGCCCGGTAGTCCGCCAGGTTCTCGGCGAGCAGCTCCACCGTCTCCGCGACGGTCCGCTGCCCGTGCTCGCGCAGGTAGTCCCTGACGATCGGCGTCTCGTCGGCCGGAGCCTTGGCCAGCGCGCGCCGCACCCGACCCAGGATCCGTTCCCTGCTGTTCACCTGTCCCCGTCCTTCCCACCACGAGTGCGCTGCCACCAGTCCCGGAACGGTTCGGCGGGCACCGGCGGCAGATCCCGGGTCCCGCTCCAGGCCCTGCCCGGGCCGGGCAGCGTCCGGGGATGGAAGCGACGGGTGCGGGAGGCGACGCGCTGGCCGGTACGCAGCGCCCCCGCGTGCGTGAACGCCCAGCGTGCCGCGCGCATCGCCGCCCGCTCGGCGGCATGTCCCTTCGCGGGCCGCAGCACCACCTTGTTGCCCTCCCGCGTGACCTCGCCGCCCTGTACCACCCGCTCCCGCAGGTGCACCAGCACCTCGGGGATGTCGATGGCGACCGGGCACACCTCGTAGCACGCACCGCACAGCGACGATGCGTACGGCAGCGAGGCGTCGATCTCGCTGCCCGTGCCCCGCAGCTGAGGGCTGAGGATCGCGCCGATCGGCCCCGGGTACACCGAGCCGTAGGCGTGGCCGCCCGCCCGCTCGTAGACGGGGCACACGTTGAGGCACGCCGAGCAGCGGATGCAGCGCAGCGCCTGCCGGCCGACCTCGTCGGCGAGGGTGTCGGTGCGGCCGTTGTCCAGCAGCACCAGATGGAAGGCGCCCGGCCCGTCCTGATCGGTCGTGCCGGTCCAGGTCGACGTGTACGGGTTCATGCGCTCCGCGGTCGAGGAGCGGGGGAGTGTCTGCAGGAAGACCTCCAGGTCCTGCCACGTCGGCACGATCTTCTCGATGCCGACGACCGAGATCAGCGTCTCGGGCAGGGTCAGGCACATCCGGCCGTTGCCCTCGGACTCCACGACCACCAGGGTGCCCGTCTCGGCGACCATGAAGTTGGCGCCGGAGATGCCGACCTTGGCCCGCAGGAACTTCTCCCGCAGGTGCAGACGGGCGGCCTCGGCGAGTTCGGCCGGCGAGTCGGTCAGGCCCTCGGGCGCGGGGCGGCCCCACTCGCTCATCTCACGGGCGAAGATGTCCCGGATCTCGCCGCGGTTGCGGTGGATGGCCGGGACCAGGATGTGCGAGGGCCGGTCCTTGCCCAACTGCACGATGAGCTCTGCCAGATCGGTCTCGTAGGCGTGGATGCCCTCGGCCTCCAGTGCCTCGTTGAGACCGATCTCCTGCGTGGCCATCGACTTGACCTTGACGACTTCCGTCTCGCCGGTCATCTTCACGAGTTGGGTGACGATCTCGTTGGCCTCGTCCGCGTCGGCGGCCCAGTGCACGACACCGCCCGCGGCCGTCACCGACTCCTCCAACCGCACGAGGTAGCGGTCGAGATGGCGCAGGGTGTGGTCCTTGATCCGCTTGCCCGCCTCGCGCAGCTCGGCCCAGTCGGAGACCTCCGTGACGGCTTTCGCCCGCTTGGCGCGGATGGTGTGTGTGGCGTGCCGCAGATTGCCGCGCAGGGTCGTGTTCCCCACGGCCTCCCGCGCGGCGTCCGCAAACGCCGGCATGCCGAGATACGTCCCGCTCATACGGCCGGTTCCTCCTCCGTGCTCGCCAGGATCTCCGCGATGTGCACCGGCCGTATGCCGGTCCGCAGCCGGGTCATCGTCCCGCCGATGTGCATCAGGCAGGAGTTGTCGGCCGCGCACAGCACCTCGGCGCCCGTCGACTCGGCGTTGCGCACCTTGTCGGCGCCCATCGCCGCCGAGACGTCGGGGTTCTTCAGGGCGAAGGTGCCGCCGAACCCGCAGCACTCGTCCGCGCCCGGCAGCTCGACGAGCTCGAGGCCCTTCACCGCCTGGAGCAGCCGCAGAGGCCGCTCACCGAGTCCGAGGCCGCGCAGCCCGTGACAGGTCGGGTGGTAGGTCACCTTGTGCGGGTAGTACGCCCCGACGTCCGTCACGCCCAGCACGTCGACCAGGAACTCCGTCAGCTCGTACGTCTTCGGCACGACCGGCGCCAGAGTGACCGCGAGAGTGTCCCCGCGCCCCTCCGCCCGGGCCCGTTCGCCCATCCGCGGATACAGCTCCCGCACCATCGCCCCGCACGACCCGGACGGTGTCACGATCGCGTCGTACTCGCCGAATACATCGGAGAAATGCCGGGCGAGCGGCTCGGCCTCACGGCGGTACCCGGTGTTGTAGTGAGCCTGCCCGCAGCAGGTCTGCGCCATCGGGAAGTCGACGTCGACACCAAGCCTGGTCAGCAGTTTCACCACGGCGCGCCCGGTGTCCGGATACAGTGTGTCGTTGACACAGGTCAGGAACAGGGCGACACGCATCGCGGCTCCTCGTGGTCGGTCATCGGATGAGTGCAGCCTAGTCCGGGCGCGGGGCCGACGGGAGACCCCATCACTGCGCGGCGAGCCGAGCCTGCGCGGCGCGCCACCGCTCGGTCCCACCGCGCGGCTCGTACCGGGTGAGTGGCTGCGTGTTCACCAGCAGCCGCCGCATCCCGGCCAGGTCGCCGACCAGCCCGTCCGCACGCGCCTGCACCAGGACGTTCCCCAGGGCCGCCGCCTCGGTGGGCCCGGCCACCACCGGCAGCCCGCACGCGTCGGCGGTCAGCTGGCACAGCAGGGCGTTGCGCGTACCGCCCCCCACCACATGTACGACGTCGACCGTGTGCCCGGCGAGCCGCTGGGCGTCCTGGACGGCCCTGCGGTGGGCGAGCGCGAGGGAGTCGAGGATGCAGCGCGTCACCTCGGCCGGCGACTCCGGCACCGGCTGCCCCGAGACGCGGCAGGCCTCGGCGATCCGTTCCGGCATCCGCCCGGGCGCGAGGAACGCCGCGTCGCCCGCGTCCACGACCGACCGCAGCGCCGGCACCTTGGACGCCTCCAGCAGCAGCGCGCCGAGATCCGGGTCGCCCCAGGCCCGTACGCACTCCTGGAGCAGCCACAGCCCCATGATGTTCCGCAGATAGCGCACGGTGCCGTCCAGCCCCAGCTCATTGGTGAAGTTGGCGGCCCGGCTCTCCTCGGTGAGCACCGGCGCGTCCAGCTCCAGACCGGCCAGCGACCAGGTGCCGGTGCAGATGTAGGCGAACCGCTCACCCGACGCGGGTACGGCGGCGACCGCCGACGCGGTGTCGTGCGACCCGACGGCCGTCACCGGCACGGGGCCGGTCAGCCCGGTCTCCTCCAGCACCTGTGGCCGCAGCACTCCCGCCGGATCACCGGGCTGCCGCAGCGGCGCGAACAGCCCGAGGTCGACACCGAGGCGCTCCGCGACGCCGTACGCCCAGTCACGGGTGCGCGGGTCGATCAGCTGGGTCGTGGAGGCGTTGGTGAGTTCCGTGCCCTGCTCGCCGGTCAGCCAGTACGTCAGCAGGTCCGGAATCAGCAGCAGCCGCCGGGCCTGGGCGAGCTGGGCCGTGGAGCGGGCGGCGACGAGCTGGTACAGGGTGTTGAAGGGCGCGTACTGCAACCCGGTCGCGGCGTACAGCTCCTCCGCGGGCACGGTCGCCCACACCTTCTCCGGGACGCCCTCCGTACGGCCGTCCCGGTAGTGCACGGGATTGCCGAGCAGCGCCCCGTCGGCGTCCAGCAGCCCGTAGTCCACGGCCCAGCTGTCGATCCCGACGGAATCGACCTGCCCGGCCGCCTTGAGTCCGTCCAGCACTCCGGCGTACAGCCCGAGCCCGTCCCAGCGCAGCCCCTCGGGCACGCGTACCGGCCGGTTCGGGAAGCGGTGGGCCTCGCTCAGCTCCAGCGAGTCGAGTCCGACACGGCCGGCCATGACGCGCCCGCTGGACGCGCCGAGGTCGACCGCGGCGTACGACTTCACGGCCGCGCTCATCGCAGGAAGGCGGCCGCGACGCCGGCGTCGACCGGGATGTGCAGACCGGTCGTGTGGGTGAGGTCCCCACCGGTCAGCGCGAAGACGGCGTTGGCCACGTGCTCGGGGAGCACCTCGCGCTTGAGGATGGTCCGCTGGGCGTAGAACTCGCCCAGCTTCTCCTCCTCCACCCCGTACACGGCGGCCCGCCGGGCGCCCCACCCGCCGGCGAAGATCCCCGAGCCACGCACCACGCCGTCCGGGTTGACGCCGTTGACGCGGATGCCGTGCTCGCCCAGCTCGGCCGCGAGCAGCCGCACCTGGTGGGCCTGGTCGGCCTTGGTGGCGGAGTAGGCGATGTTGTTGGGCCCGGCGAACACGGCGTTCTTCGAGGCGATGTAGACGATGTCGCCGCCCAGTTGCTGCGCGATCATCACCCGGGCCGCCTCCCGCGACACCAGGAATGAGCCGCGGGCCATGATGTCGTGCTGGAGGTCCCAGTCCTTGGCGGAGGTCTCCAGCAGCGGCTTGGAGATCGAGATGCCCGCGTTGTTGACGACGAGGTCGACGCCGCCGAAGGCCAGCACGGCCGCCCGGAACGCCTCGGCGATCTGCTCCTCGGAGGTGACGTCCACCGTCACGGCGACGGCCTTGTCGGCCCCGCCCAGTTCTTCGGCGACGGCGGCGGCGTTCTCGCCGTTCAGATCGGCCACGACGACACACGCGCCCTCGGCCACGAGCCGGTGCGCGATGGCCTTGCCGATCCCGCTCCCGGCACCCGTCACCAGCGCCACCCGGGTCGCCAGCGCCTTGGGCTTCGGCATGCGCTGGAGCTTGGCCTCCTCCAGCGCCCAGTACTCGATGCGGAACTTCTCGGACTCCTCGATCGGCGCGTAGACGGAGACGGCCTCGGCCCCGCGCATCACGTTGATGGCGTTGACGTAGAACTCGCCGGCGACCCGGGCGGTCTGCTTGTCCTTGCCGAACGAGAACATGCCCACCCCGGGTACGAGCACGATGGCCGGGTCGGCGCCGCGCATGGCGGGGGAGTCGGGCAGGGCGTGCCGCCGGTAGTAGGCGGCGTACTCCTCGCGGTACTCGGCGTGCAACTCCTTCAGCCGCGCGATCGCCTCCTCCAGCGGGGCGCTCGGCGGGATGTCCAGCACCAGCGGCCGGACCTTGGTGCGCAGGAAGTGGTCCGGGCAGGAGGTCCCGAGCGCGGCGAGCCGCGGGTGCTCGGCGCTCGCGAGGAAGTCGAGCACGACCTCGGAGTCGTCGAAGTGCCCGACCTGAGGCCGGTCCTGGGAGGCGACGGCCCGGATGTACGGGGCGAGCGCGGCGGCCCGCTCCCGCCGCTCCGCGGCACCCAGCGCGGCGTACCCCTCCATCACCGGCCCGAAGGGCTCGGGCTTCCCCCGCTCGGCGAGGAAGCGCTCGGCGGTCCGGATGATGTGCAGCGAGTTCCGCTCGCACTCCTCGGAGGTGTCGCCCCAGGCCGTGATCCCGTGCCCGCCGAGGACGCACCCGACGGCCTGCGGATTGGCCTCCTTCACGGCGGCGATGTCCAGCCCCAGCTGGAAACCTGGCCGTCGCCACGGCACCCACACCACGCTGTCACCGAAGCACTCGGCGGTCAGTTTCTCCCCGTCGGCGGCACAGGCGAGCGCGATTCCCGAGTCCGGGTGCAGATGATCGACGTGCGCGGCCTCGACCAGCCCGTGCATGGCGGTGTCGATGGACGGAGCGGCCCCGCCCTTGCCGTGCAGGCAGTAGTCGAAGGCGGCGACCATCTCGTCCTCGCGCTCGACGCCCGGGTACACGTCCACGAGCGCCCGCATCCGGTCGAGGCGCAGCACGGCGAGCCCGGCCTCGGTCAGCGTCCCGAGGTCACCGCCGGACCCCTTGACCCACATCAGCTCGACGTCCCCACCGGTGACGGGGTCGGTGTCGGTGCCCTTGGCGGAGGCATTGCCGCCGGCGTAGTTGGTGTTCCGGGGATCGCCGCCGAGTCGGTGCGACCGGGCGAGCAGAGCGGCGGCTTCGGGATGGGTGGCCATGACAGTTCCTTTTCAAAGAGAGTGGGTGATGTCCTCAGGGGCGCGGGGAACTGCGCGACCAGCCACATACGGCCCGCACCCCGCAGACAACAGATCTCGGCAGACGCTTACGCACCCCACCCCGCCTGCTGCCCACCGACCCGCTCAGCCACAATCCGCTCACCCCACCCGGACCGCCGATACGCGGCAAGCGGCTCGGGGTCCAGCCCCATCTCCTCCCGCACCTCCCGCAGCAACGGCCGCACATCCGTGTTGTACGCATCCATCACCACGGCATTGGCTTCCAGCACATCGCCGCCGCGCTGCGCCGCACTGAGCGCTTCCCCGTCGACCAGCAGCGCCTTCGCCGTCGCCTCCTGCACGTTCATCACCGACCGGATGATCGCCGGGATCTTCGCCTCGATGTTGTGGCACTGGTCGAGCATGAACGCGACCTCGGGCGAGAACCCACCGCCCCGCACGACCTCGTACATGATCCGGAACAGCTGGAACGGATCAGCGGCCCCGACCATCAGGTCGTCGTCCGCGTAGAAGCGCGAGTTGAAGTCGAACCCGCCGAGCTTCCCCTCCCGCAGCAGCGTCGCCACGATGAACTCGATGTTGGTCCCGGGCGCGTGATGCCCCGTGTCGACGACCACCTGTGCCTTGGGCCCGAGCTTGAGGCAGTGGGCGTAGGCGGTACCCCAGTCCGGCACGTCCGTCGTGTAGAACGCCGGCTCGAAGAACTTGTACTCCAGCAGCATCCGCTGCCCGTCCCCGAGCCGCTCGTAGACCTCGGCCAGCCCCTCGGCCAGCCGGTCCTGCCGTCCCCGGATGTCGTCCTGGCCGGGATAGTTCGTCCCGTCGGCGAACCACAGCTTCAGGTCCGTCGAGCCCGTCGCGTCCATGATGTCGACGCACTCCAGCAGATGATCGACGGCCTTCCGCCGCACGGAGGCCTCCGGATGGCAGATGCTCCCGAGCTTGTAGGCGTCGTCCTGGAACGTGTTGGAGTTGATCGCCCCGAGCTTCACGCCCCGCTGCTCGGCATGCTTCGCCAGCGCCGCGTAGTCGTCGACCTTGTCCCACGGAATGTGCAGGGCCACGGTCGGCGCGACCCCGGTGAACTCGTGCACCTTCGCCGCGTCGTCCAGCTTCTCGAACGGGGTGCGCGGCACGCCCTCCTGCGCGAAGACCTTGAACCGGGTGCCCGAGTTCCCGTACGCCCAGGACGGCGTCTCGACGGCCTGTGTCTTGAGAGCGGCCTTCGCCGCGGCGAGCTCGGTCACGTCAGGCTCCTGTGACATCGGGTCATGACGACCACTGAATGAAACGATTCAGGACGCGAAGCTATGGGCCCCCCGTAGGGGTGTCAACCCCTCCGGCCGAGGCGGTTTCCCGTGACCCATGCGTGACCTTCTGTCCTCGACCTGTCCTCGAAACTTTTTCGACCAGAACCCATTGACGTGACATGCGCGGCCCGCCTAACGTCCCGGCAACCCAGTTGAAACCTTTCACGACGCCGAGAGGGCCGACCCACCGGCGTCGTCGAGGAGCCCTCATGACCCACCCGTCCACCACGGGTCCGGCCCCGGTTCTCGCGCTGAGGGACGTCTCCAAGTCCTTCGGCGCGGTCCGTGCACTGCGGGACGTCTCCCTGGAACTGTTCCCGGGGGAGGTGCACGCACTCGCCGGTGAGAACGGTGCCGGCAAGTCCACGCTCATCAAGACGCTCGCCGGAGTGCACCGCCCGGACGCCGGCCAGGTGCTGCTCGACGGTGCGCCCGTCGCCTTCCACGGGCCCGGCGACGCCCGCGACGCCGGCATCGCCGTGATCTACCAGGAGCCCACGCTCTTTCCCGACCTGTCGATCGCCGAGAACATCTACATGGGCCGCCAGCCGCGCCGCGCCCTCGGCCGGATCGACCACAAGGCCACCCACAACGCGACCGCCGCCCTCATGAAGCGCCTCGGTGTCGAACTCGACCCCGACCGGCCCGCCCGCGGCCTGTCCATCGCCGACCAGCAGATCGTCGAGATAGCCAAGGCGCTCTCCTTCGACGCCCGCGTCCTGATCATGGACGAGCCGACCGCCGCCCTCACCGGCAGCGAGGTCGCCCGCCTCTTCGGCGTCGTCCGCACCCTGCGCGACCAGGGCGCCGCCGTGCTCTTCATCTCCCACCGCCTGGAAGAGATCTTCGAGATCTGCCGTCGGGTCACCACCCTGCGCGACGGCGCCTGGATCGCCAGCGAGCCCCTGGACGGCATGACCGAGGACGACCTCGTGCGCCGCATGGTCGGCCGTGACCTGGACGAGCTCTACCCCAAGCAGGACGTGACGCCGGGCGAGGTCGCCCTGAGCGTGCGCCGGCTGACCCGCGAGGGCGTCTTCACCGACGTCTCCTTCGAGGTCCGGCACGGCGAGATCGTCGGCCTCGCCGGACTCGTCGGCGCCGGGCGCACCGAGGTCGCCCGGGCCGTCTTCGGCATCGACCGCTGGGACGCCGGCGAGGTCTCCGTCCGGGGCAAGGCCCTCGTCAACGGCGCCCCGTCCACCGCGATGGCCGCCGGACTCGCCCTGGTTCCCGAGGACCGGCGCGCCCAGGGCCTGGTGATGGACATGTCCATCGAGCGGAACATCGGGCTGACGGGCCTGCGTACGACGGTGAAGGCCGGACTCATGGACCGCGGCGCCGAGCGCAGCCGCTCCCTCGACTGGGCCGTCAAGCTCCAGGTCAAGTACGCCCGGATCGCCGACACCGTCAACACGCTCTCCGGCGGCAACCAGCAGAAGGTCGTGCTCGCCAAATGGCTGGCCACCGGCCCCGAGGTGCTGATCGTCGACGAGCCGACCCGGGGCATCGACGTCGGCACCAAGGCCGAGGTGCACCGGCTGTTGTCGCAGCTGGCCGCCGACGGCGTGGCCGTCCTGATGATCTCCTCCGACCTGCCCGAGATCCTCGGCATGGCCGACCGGGTGCTGGTGATGCACGAGGGCCGCCTCACCGCCGAGATCCCACGCTCCGACGCCACCGAGGAAACCGTGATGGCCGCAGCCACCGGGAGGGCCGCCGCATGACGGTCGTGACCCCGCAAGAGGCCCCCGTGGCCGACGTGCCCAAGTCGAGCGGCACCCGGCTGGTCGACCGCGTCTTCAAGATGCGCGAACTCGCCATCCTGGTCGTCTTCCTGGTGATGATCGGCGTCACCCAGGCAGGCAACAGCCAGTTCCTGTCCGAGCAGGGCATCAAGGACCTGCTGCTGAACGCGACGATCCTGGTCCTGGTCGCCACCGGCCAGTCCCTGGTGGTCATCACCCGCAACGTCGACCTGTCCGTCGGATCGACGCTCGGCATCAGCGCGTTCGCCGCCGGAACGTATCTCCAGGGCGGCGGCGACTCCGTCGTGGCGATCGCGCTGGCGGTCCTGCTCGGCATCGGCTTCGGACTGCTCAACGGACTGCTCGTCAGCCTCGGCCAGGTGCCCGCGCTCGTCGTCACCCTCGGCACGCTCTACATCATCCGCGGCATCGACTCCATCTGGGTCGGCTCCCGCCAGATCACCGCGGCCGACCTGCCCGGCGGATTCGTCGACTTCGGCTCCGGCGGCATCTCGGCGGTCCCGTACCTGGCACTGATCGCGCTGGCGGTCCTCGTCGCCACCGCCTATTACCTCAAGCACTTCGCCAGCGGACGCGAGTTGTACGCGCTCGGCTCCAACCCCGAGGCGGCCCGCCTCGCCGGCATCCCCGTCCGCAAGCGGATCCTCGCCGCGTACACCTTCTGCGGCGCCCTCGCCGGACTCGCCGGCGCGATGTACCTCGCCCGCTTCGGCAACGTCGACTCCGGCACCGGAAACGGCTACGAACTGACCGTCGTCAGCGCGGTCGTGGTCGGCGGCGTCGTCTTCACCGGCGGCTCCGGCAGCGTCTACGGCGCGGCCCTCGGCGCGCTGCTGCTGACCTCCATCAACAGCGTGCTGCCCGCCCTCGGCGTCAGCTCCGTGTGGGTGCTCGCGATCAACGGCATCCTGCTCATCCTCGCGATCGCGGTCGACCGGATCGTCGCGCTGCGCGTGGCCTCCGCCCTGAAGAAGAGGAACGCCCGCCATGGCTGACATCTCCCTGAGCCGAGCGGCCGGCTGGTCCGGCCTGAAGAGGTGGGACTCCGCCGTCGGCGCACTCCTCGTCGTGGTCCTGCTGTTCTCCTTCGGGTTCGTCGACGGGTTCGGCAACGCGCTCAACCTGTCCTTCCTGATCGGCAACACCCTGCCCATCGCGCTGATCGCGCTGCCCATGACCCTGCTGGTGGTCTCCGGCGAGATCGACCTGTCGGTCGCGTCCACGGCCGGCCTGTCCGGTGCCGTGATGGGGGCGCTGTGGAACCAGGGCATGGCCATCGAGACGATCATCCCGATCTGCCTGCTGCTCGGTGTCGTGTGCGGGCTGGTCAACGGGCTGCTGGTGACCCGGCTGGGGCTCCCGTCCCTCGCCGTGACCATCGGCACCCTCGCCGCCTACCGGGGCATCGCACAGATCGTGCTCGGGTCCGACGCGGTGACCGACTTCCCCACGCAGTACCTGGACTTCGCGGCCGGGCGCATCGGCGACACCTTCATCCCCTACGCGTTCCTGCCGTTCCTCGTCCTGCTCGCCATCGCCGTGGTCGCGCTGCACGCCACGCCGTTCGGACGGTCGTTGTTCGCGATCGGAGCGAGCGAGGAGGCCGCCCGGTTCGCCGGGATCCGGGTCAAGCGGCAGAAGCTGATCCTGTTCACGCTGACCGGGTTGATGGCCTCGCTGACCGGGATCTTCTGGGCGCTGCACTACGCCAGCGCCCGCTACGACAACGCCACCGGCCTCGAACTGTCCGTCGTGGCCGCCGTGTTGCTCGGCGGCATCGACTTCGACGGCGGCAAGGGCACGTTGGGCGGTGCGATCGCGGGGGTGTTCCTGCTGGGGGCGTTGCAGAACGTGATGAGCCTCCAGGACGTTTCCGCGCAGTCGCAGATCGTCGTCACCGGCGTGTTGCTGGTGCTCTCCGTACTCGGGCCTCGGGTGGCTCGGCAGATCGCCGTTGTGCGTGCTCAATCTTCCGGCTGACCGGTGGTTTGTGGCTGGTCGCGCAGTTCCCCGCGCCCCTTTTCAGGGCGCTCCCCTCAACCTCGTTCAAAGGAAACCGACATGCGTAAGTCCACCGTCCGCCGCAGCTGCGCGGCCCTCGCCACCGCCACCTCTCTCGCCCTGGCCCTCACCGCCTGTGGCGGCGGCACCACCAAGAAGGACGTCGCGAACGAAGGCGGATCCGCCGCCACCGCCGGCAAGGCCGACCCGAACGCGGCCACCAAGAAGGGCCTCACCGTCGGGTTCCTGCCCAAGCAGGTCAACAACCCGTACTTCACCAGCGCCGACAAGGGCGGCGAGAAGGCGCTGAAGGAGCTGGGGTCCGGCTACAAGGAGGTCGGGCCGTCCAGCGCGACCGACACCGCCGGGCAGGTCTCCTACGTCAACACGCTCACCCAGCAGCAGGTCGACGCCATGGCCGTGTCCGCGCAGGACCCGGGCGCGCTGTGCACCGCGCTCAAGCAGGCCATGAAGAACGACATCAAGGTCGTCACCTACGACTCCGACACCACGGCCGACTGCCGCAACGCCTTCGTCTCCCAGGCCTCCGCCGAGGACCTCGGCCGCACCGAGGTGCAGCTGCTCGCCAAGCAGATCGGCTACAAGGGCGAGATCGCGATCATGTCCGCCGCGCAGACCGCGACGAACCAGAACACCTGGATCGACTTCATGAAGGACGAGCTGAAGAAGCCCGAGTACAAGAACATCAAGCTGGTCAAGACCGCGTACGGCAACGACGACGCCCAGCAGTCCTTCCAGCAGACCCAGGGCCTGCTCCAGGAGTACCCGAACCTGAAGGGGATCATCTCCCCGACCACCGTCGGCATCAAGGCCGCCGCCCAGTACCTGTCGGGCTCCAAGTACAAGGGCAAGGTCAAGCTGACCGGCCTCGGCACCCCGAACGACATGCGCAAGTACGTCAAGAACGGCACCGTCGAGGCGTTCGAGCTGTGGGACCCGGCGAAGCTCGGCGAACTGGCCGCCCGCACGGCTGTCGCCCTGTCCTCCGGGCAGATCACCGGCAAGGAGGGCGAGACCTTCAAGGCCGGCTCCATGGGCGAGTACACCATCGGCGAGGACGGCGTGATCAGCCTGGGCAAGCCCACCGTGTTCGACGCCAAGAACATCGACCAGTTCAACTTCTGATCCAGGAGATCTGTTGATGCAGCGCGTGTGCTTCCTGCTGAAGGTCCGGGCGGACCGTCTCGACGAGTACCGCGAACGGCACGCCGCGGTATGGCCCGAGATGCTCCAGGCGCTCTCGGAGACCGGCTGGCACAACTACTCGCTCTTCCTGCGCGAGGACGGACTGCTCGTCGGTTACCTGGAGACCGAGGACTTCGCCGCCGCCCAGGCCGGCATGGAAGCCACCGACGTCAACGCCCGCTGGCAGGCGGAGATGGCGCCGTTCTTCGAGTCGCTGGACGGCGCCCGGCCCGACGAGGCCATGAAACCGCTCACCGAAGTGTTCCACCTCGCATGACGATGGAGTCCACGAGATGCACAGACGTACGTTGCTGGCCGCCGCCCTCGCGGGAGCAGTGGTGACCCCCGCCCTCGCCTCCGGCACCGCGCGGGCCGCCGACCCCGGCCCCTCCGTCACCCGGACCGGCACCACCACACTCGACGGCCAGGCGATCTTCTTCGTGTCGTACGACGGTCTGGTCAACAACAACGCGTTCCAGAAGAACGGCCTGCTGACCTACAAGGGCTACCAGTACGCCGTCTGGTACACCGCCGACCGGGGCGCCGTCGTCGGCCGCCGCGTCCTCGGCGGGAGCACCTGGTCGACCGTGAAGGTCGGTCACACCCTCAAGGCCGACGACTCCCACAACGTCATCTCCATGGGCGTCTCCAAGGTCGACGGCCGGCTGCACCTCAACATGGACTCCCACAGCGACGGCTTCACCTACGTCAAGTCCGTCGCCGGGCTGATGGACAATCCCGCGGGGCTGAGCTGGACCGCCTCTCGCTTCGGGGCGCCGCAGTCCACTCTGGACGGACTGGCGCTGACCTCCCAGTTCACCTATCCGCAGTTCGTCTCCACGCCCGACGGCAAGCTACAGCTCAGCTACCGCGTCGCCGTCTCCGGCAACGGCCGCAACGCCCTCGCCGAGTACGACGGCACCAAGTGGACCAACCTGGGCGAGTGGTCCGCCTCGACGGGCACGTACACCAGCGAGCACGGCTCCTCGACGGCCCGCAACATGTACCTGCACGGCATCGACTACGACCGGGGCGGCCGGCTGCACTCCTTCTTCACCTGGCGCGAGCAGAACGGCGCCGTGATGTGCAACGGCGGCGGCATCACCAACCACGACACCGGCTACGTCTACTCCGACGACCGGGGCCGCACCTGGCGCAACAACGCCGGGAGCGTCGTGGGTGTGACGGGCGGCTCCGACAAGGTGTCCGTGACCGACGCCGGCCTGGTGATCGACCCGCTCAACCCGGACCACTCCCTGATGAACCAGGAGAGCCAGTTCACCGACTCCGCGGGCCGGCCGCACGCGATCATCTCCTACGTGCCGGGCCGCTTCGGCCAGTGCACCACGAACTACGTGGCGGACCGGACCGCCGACGGACGCGCCTTCCACGTCCGCAAGAACGCCTCCGGCACCTGGCAGAAGACCGAGATACCGGTCCCGCTGAACTCCAGCCAGCGCACCAAGCTGATCCTGGACAAGTACGACAACGCGTACGCGGTCTTCCCCTTCGGCCGGATCGCCGCGGCCTCCGCCGCCTCGGGGTACACCGACTGGAGGATCCTGTTCGACGGCAGCGGCCTCAACGCCTTCGGCGAGGTCGTCATCGACGAGACGCGGGTCGCACAGGACGGGGTGCTGTCGTTCATGTACCAGGAGAAGTCCAGCGGTACGACGCCCTCGGCGCTGCACGTGACGGACTTCCGCCTGCCCGCCTGACCGCATCCGGTTCCCGGGGCGGCGTGCCGGTAATGTGAGGCCGCCCCGGACGCCGCCCCCCGTCTCCCTCTGGAGGTCCCTGCCCGATGGCCCAGTCGGTGGGTATCAAGGACGTCGCCCGCGTCGCCGGAGTCTCCGTCGGCACGGTCTCGAACGTGATCAACCGCCCGGACACGGTCGCGACCGAGACCCGGGCCCGGGTGCTGTCCGCGATAGACCGGCTCGGGTACGTCCGCAGCGAGTCCGCGCGTCAGCTGCGCGCGGGCCGCAGCCGCATCATGGGGTTGCTCGTCCTCGACATGGGCAACCCCTTCTTCGTCGATGTCGCGCGCGGAGCCGAGCGCGCCGCCCGGCAGGCCGGACTCGGCGTCATGGTCTGCAACAGCGCCCAGAGCCCGGGCGAGGAGGCCGAGTACCTGTCGCTCTTCGCCGAGCAGCGGGTGCGCGGCGTGCTGCTCACGCCGGCCGACGCGACCGGCCGCAACATCGAGACGTTCCGCCGGCACGGCATCCCGTTCGTCCTGGTCGACCGGGTCGCCGAGGGCACCACCGAGTGCTCGGTCTCCGTCGACGACGTGGCGGGCGGCGCCCTGGCCGTACGCCACCTCGTCGACGCCGGGCACCGCTCGATCGCCTACGTCAGCGGCCCGCCCGGCCTGAACCAGGTCCGCGACCGCCGCACCGGCGCCCTGGAGGCGCTCGCCGAGGCCGGGCTCGGCCCCGACGCGCTGCGCGAGCTGCCGACCGAACGGCTCGACGTCGCCGCGGGACGGGACGCCGGGGCCCGGCTGCTCGGGCTCGCCGACCGGCCCACCGCCGTGTTCTGCGCCAACGACCTCCTCGCCCTCGGGGTCCTGCAGGCCATGTACGCGGCCGGAGTCGGCGTCCCCGACGACCTCGCCATCGTCGGCTACGACGACATCGAGTTCGCCGCCGCCGCGGCCGTCCCGCTCACCTCGGTGCGGCAGCCCGCCGTCACCATGGGCGCCATGGCCGCCGACCTGCTCCTGGAGGAGACGGAGGAGGAGGGCACGGCGCGCGCACACGAGCACCGCAGGGTCGTCCTCCAGCCCGAGCTGGTGGTCCGCCGCTCCAGCCTGTCCGCCCGCTGAGCCTGAACGGCCGTTCAGCAAGGTTTCATGATCGAAGGGCTCACCCGCGGACGATCGCTGTGATGAACTGGGACGCGGTCCGAAAATCCGTCCGTCCCGGGAGCCCTGTTGACCGTCAGCTACCGCCAGCCCGGAGTCGTCCTCACCGACCGCCGCTTCACCGTCCCCCTCGACCACGGCCGCCCCGAGGGCGAGACGATCGAGCTGTACGCGCGCGAGGTCGTGGCGGCTGACAAGGCGTCCCAGGACCTGCCGTGGCTGCTCTACCTCCAGGGCGGACCCGGCTTCGGCGCGGACCGCTCCGTCGGACGGCCGGGCTGGCTCGGCAGGGCCCTGAAGGAGTACCGCGTCCTGCTCCTCGACCAGCGCGGCACCGGCCACAGCACCCCCGCGAACCGTCAGACCCTCCCGTTGCGCGGCGGCCCGGCCGAGCAGGCCGACTACCTCACGCACTTCCGCGCCGACTCGATCGTCCGCGACTGCGAGGCCGTCCGCGCGCAACTCACCGGCGGCAAGCCCTGGACCGTCCTCGGCCAGAGCTTCGGCGGCTTCTGCGCGACCACCTACCTGTCCCTCGCCCCCGAGGGCCTGGCCACCGCCGTGATCACCGGCGGCCTGCCCTCCCTGGACGCCCACGCCGACGACGTCTACCGGGCCGCGTTCCCGCGCATCGAGCGCAAGGTCACCGCCCACTACGCCCGCTACCCCGAGGACGCCGAGCGCGCCCGCCGCATCGCCGAGCACCTGCTCCACCACGACGTGGTCCTGCCGAACGGCTATCGACTCACCGTCGAGGCCTTCCAGTCCCTCGGCATCGCCCTCGGCACCGGCGACGGCACCCACCGCCTGCACTACCTCCTGGAGAACGCCTTCGTCCGCACCCCGCAGGGCTCTACGCTCTCGGACGCCTTCCAGGAGCAGGTGCAGGCCATGCTCTCGTTCGCCCGTCACCCGCTGTACGCCCTGGTCCACGAGTCGATCTACGGCCAGGACGCCCGGCCCACGGCCTGGTCGGCCGAGCGGGTCCGCGCCGAGTTCCCGCAGTTCGACGCCGCCAAGGCCCTCGCCGGTGACGAGCCTCTGCTGTTCACCGGAGAATCGATTCACCCCTGGATGTTCGACTGCGACCCGGCCCTGCGCCCGCTGCGCGAGACCGCCGAACTGCTCGCCGCCCGCACCGACTGGACGCCCCTGTACGACCCGGCCCGCCTCGCCGCCAACACGGTGCCGGTGGTGGCGGCCGTCTACCACGACGACATGTACGTCGACACGGCCCACTCCCTGCGCACCGCCCGTACGATCCGGGGCCTGCGCACCTGGATCACGGACGAGTTCGAGCACGACGGCATCCGCACCGGCGGCCCCCGCGTACTCGACCGGCTGCTGGCGCTCGTGCGGGGCGAGGCGTGATGCCGTGCCGTACACCCGGTGATGTCGGCGGCGCGGACTAGTCTGCGGACATGACGACCACTCAACTGCAGCCCATGCCCGACGACTGGCGGCGTGCCCTCGCGGTCGTGGCGCACCCGGACGACCTCGAGTACGGCTGCTCGGCGGCGATCGCGGCCTGGACCGACGAAGGCCGAGAGGTCTCCTACGTCCTCGCGACCCGGGGCGAGGCCGGCATCGACACGCTGGAGCCCGAGCGGTGCGGGCCGCTGCGCGAGCGGGAGCAGCGGGCGAGCGCGGCGGTCGTCGGCGTGTCGGAGGTGGAGTTCCTCGACCACAAGGACGGTGTCATCGAGTACGGCACCGCCCTGCGCCGCGACATCGCCGCCGCCATCCGCCGCCACAAGCCCGAGCTGGTCCTCACGCTCAACCACCGCGACACCTGGGGCGGCGTGGCCTGGAACACCCCGGACCACGTGGCCGTCGGCCGGGCCACGCTCGACGCGGCCGGCGACGCCGGCAACCGGTGGATCTTCCCCGAGCTCGTCGAGCAGGGCCTCGACCCCTGGGACGGCGTGCGCTGGGTCGCGGTCGCGGGTTCCAGCACGCCCACGCACGCGGTCGACGCGACAGCCGGGATGGAACGGGCCGTGCGCTCCCTGCTGGAACACCGCACCTACATCGAGGTGTTGACCAGCGAGGACCCGGAGACGTACGTGCGCGGCTTCCTGACGCAGCACGCCGAGAGGACGGGGGAGCGGTTCGGGGGCCGCCCCGCGGTGGCGTTCGAACTGTTCAGCAGATGATCAGCGGTTGATCGACAGACGGGGGAGACCATGACAGGCGACGAGGAACTGGCGCACCGGTTCGAGGAACACCGCGGACACCTCAAGGCGGTGGCCTACCGCATGCTCGGATCGCTCTCCGAGGCGGAGGACGCCGTCCAGGACGCATGGCTGAAGCTCAGCCGCACCGACACGGGCGACATCCAGAACCTAGGCGGCTGGCTGACCACGGTGACCGGCCGGGTCTGCCTGGACATGCTGCGCTCGCGCACCGCCCGCCGCGAGGAGCCGATGGGCGACACCCAGGACACCGTGGGGGCCTTCGTCCCGGACCCGGTGCTCCGGCCCCTGTCGCACATCGACCCGGCCGAGGAGGTGCTCCAGGCCGACTCCGTGGGCCTGGCCCTGCTCGTCGTGCTGGAGAACCTGACGCCCGACGAGCGGCTCACGTTCGTACTGCACGACATGTTCGCCGTGCCGTTCGACGACATCGCGCCCATCGTGGAACGCAACCCGGCCGCGACCCGGCAGCTCGCGAGCCGCGCCCGGCGCCGGGTGCGCGGTGCCACCCCGTCGGCCGAGCCGGACCTCGGCCGGCAGAAGCAGGTGCTCGACGCCTTCCTGGCCGCCTCGCGCGCCGGGGACTTCGAGGCACTGGTGGCCGTGCTGCACCCGGATGTGCTGCTGCGGGCCGACTCGGGCGCGCTCGTGCGGGGCGCGGCCGCCTCCAAGGTGGTCCAGGGCGCGAAGGCGGTGGCCGAGCAGGCACTCATGTTCGCCCCGTTCACGCAGGCCGCGGAGCTGGTCCTGGTCAACGGCTCGGTCGGAATGGTCAACGCGCACGAAGGCCGCGTCCAGTCGGTCATGGGCGTCACGATCGTCGACGGCCGCATCACGGACATGTACATCCTGGCCGACCCCGAGCGGCTGGAGCGTCTGGAGGTGCCCGGGCCGGCGGTGTGACCGGAAGGCGCCCGTCAGTTGTCGTTTCGTATGCTGAACGGCATGCGAGAACACCAGGCCGAGCAGGCGGAACTGCGCGGCGACTGCGAGCGGTGCTTCGGGCTGTGCTGCGTCGCCCTGCCCTTCGCCGCCTCGGCCGACTTCGCGGTCGACAAGGCCGCCGGCACGCCCTGCCGCAACCTCCGGGAGGATCACCGCTGCGGTATCCACGCCAGGCTCCGGCAGAAGGGATTCACCGGCTGCACGGTCTACGACTGCTTCGGCGCCGGGCAGCAGGTCTCGCAGATCACCTTCGGCGGACAGGACTGGCGGACCGGTCCGCCGGAGCGGGCCCGCCACATGTTCGACGTGTTCCCGGTGGTCCGGCAGCTGCACGAGCTGCTGTGGTACCTGACCGAGGCGCTCACCCTGCCCGCGGCCCGTCCCGTCCACGCCGAACTGCGCGAGGCCCTGGGGAAGACCGAGGAACTGACCGGCGGGACCCCCGAGGAGCTCGTCGCGCTGGATGTGGCGGCACACCGCCAGGAGGTCAACGTCCTGCTGCTGAGGACGAGCGAGCTGGCCAGGGCCGGCTTCAAGGGCCGCAAGAAGGACCGCCGGGGCGCGGACCTCATGGGCGCCCGTCTCAAGGGCGCCGACCTGCGCGGTGCCTGCCTCCGCGGCGCCTACCTCATCGCCGCCGACCTCACCGGAGCGGACCTGCGGGGGGCTGACCTGATCGGTACCGACCTGCGCGACGCGGACCTCACCGACGCCGATCTGACCGGGGCGTTCTTCCTCACCCAGCCACAGCTGAACGCGGCCCGGGGAAGCGCCGGGACCCGGCTGCCCGGGTCAGTCACCCGCCCCGGGCACTGGACAGCGCAGGTCTGAGGCCGGCTCCCGCACCGCCGGGCGGCGCTCCGGGCGCAGCCGCAGGCCCTCCGGCATCAGCGTCAGCCGTTCCGTCACGCGCAGCCGGTAGGCGGGGTCGGCCCGCAGGTCGTAGCGCCGCAGCAGCAGCCCGAGCACCAGCGTGGCCTCGTGCAGCGCGAACTGCCGCCCGATGCACGCCCGCGCCCCTGTCCCGAACGGCTTGAAGGTGTGCGGGGGCCGGGACCGTACGGCGCGGGCGTCGAAGCGGTCCGGGTCGAAACGCTCGGCGTCCGCGCCCCACACCTCGGGGTCCCGGTGCAGCATCGGCGTCAGCACCAGCGCCCAGGCGCCGCGCCGCATGGGATGCTCCCCGGCCAGCACCGTGTCCTCACGGGCCTCCCGGGAGAACGCGGGCGCGGTGGGCCACAGCCGCAGCGACTCGTCCAGCACCCGGCGGACGTAGCGCAGCCGGGCCACCTGCTCGTAGGCGGGTTCCGCCGTGTCCCCCCACACCCGGTCCACCTCGGCGCGGGCCCGGGCGGCGATCTCGGGGTGGCGGGCGAGGTAGTGCAGGGCGAAGGAGAGTGCGCCGGAGGTCGTCTCGTGGCCGGCGACGAGGAACGTAATGACCTGGCGGCGGACGTTCTGCGGCGCCAGCCGTTCCCCGGTGTCGGGATGGGCCGTCTCCAGCATCCGGTCGAGCAGATCGCCGTCACCGCCGCCGGTGGCGCGCCGGGCCCGGACCAGTTCGTCGACCGTGTGGTTGAGGTGGGCGATGTCGGCCGCGTTGCGGCGGCTCGCGCTGCGCAGCAGCAGGGGCGCCAGCGGGAAGGGCACGGTGTTCAGCCGCTGGGCGTAGGTCAGCGTGCCCACCATCGCGGTCACGAAGGGATGCGGCCGGGAGCGTTCGAACGAACCGAAGTCGTGTCCGAAACCGGTGCGCGCGATCGTCTCCAGCGTCAGCTTGGTCATGTCGCCGGGCACGTCCACCACCCGGCCCGCCGCGGCCGCCCGGTCCCAGTGCTCCGTCAGCCGCTGCGCGACCGACAGCATCATCGGGTGGTAGCCGGCCATGGCGTCGCGGCTGAACCCCGGCGCGAGCACATCGTGGGCCAGCTGCCAGTTCGGCTCGTGGTTGTACGCCGTGAACAGGCCGTCCCCGGCGACCGGCCGCAGGTTGGCCACGCCGAGCCCCACGTGCTTGGCGAAGCGGGACTCGTCCGCGAGGTCGGCCGCGTGCCGGGCACCCCACACGAACACGAACTCCTTGCCGAAGGCCTTCCGCCGGAACACCGGACCCAGTTCGCGGGCGTAGCGCAGCGAGTCCTGCAGGGGAGTGCGCCGGTTCACCCCCACCACGTCACCGAGCAGCGGGACCCGGCGCGGCGGATGCGGAATGCGGTCCAGCTCCGGCCAGCCCAGCTCGGCACTCCGGAAACCCTTGGGCTCCCCGGTCCGTGTCGGCGCCTCCGTCATGACGCGATCTCCCTTGATCCGACGGCGGGTTCGCAGGTGTTGTACGTGAGTTCAATAGCGCGGTTCAGTGTGGTCCCGTTGTTGAACCGGCGTCAAGTAAAGTGCGGGCATGGCTGCGAACCAGGGCGGGCGCACGCGCCGCCGGCTCAGTACCGGGGAGCGCCGGGAGCAGCTCCTGTCGGTCGGTGCGCGGCTGTTCTCGGAGAGCCCCTACGACGAGGTGTGGATCGAGCAGGTCGCCGAGATCGCCGGGGTGTCGCGCGGGCTGCTGTACCACTACTTCCCGACCAAGCGGGACTTCTTCGCAGCCGTCGTCGAGCGCGAGAGCGAGCGCATGCTCCGCATGACGGCAGCGGTGCCCGGCGTCCCGGTCCGCGAGCAACTCGGGGCAGGTCTGGAGACGTTCCTGGAGTACGTCCAGGCGCACGCGCACGGCTATCGCGCCTTCCACCGCGCCGACGCGGCCGGGGACCAGGCGGTGCGGCGTGTCTATCAGCGGGCCCTGGCCGCGCAGGAGCGGCAGATCCTCGCCGCGCTCGCCGCGGATCCCGAGTTCGGCCCCGCCGTCGAGGGGCGGCCGGAGGTCCGGCTGGCCGTGCGCGGCTGGCTGGCGTTCACTACGGCCGTCTGCCTGGAGTGGCTGCGCGGCACGGAGCTGGGTCGCGAGCAGGTGCGCGAGCTGTGCGCACGCGCCCTGCTGGGCGTTCTCACGCCCTGAAAAGTCTCGCGAAGGTCGAGTGACGTGGTTGGCGCGCACCCAGATCTTCGATAAGTTAGGTGAGGCTTACCTAAGGAGGTCTGGGATGGCTGACGACAGCCACAGCTGGACGGCGTCTCCCGCCGCGGCGGAGCGGGCGCGCTCGGTGCTCGCCGCCGCGTGGTCCTGCTCCGTGACCGCGCAGGGCACACGGGAGGAACTGGTCGGCGCGCACAGCGTGGACGAGGACGGCAGGGTGCTCGTGGACGTGCCCGAGGACAGCGCCCTGCTCGCGGCCGCGATCTGCGCACCCCGCGGCGAGCCGTCCGCGATGCTGGAGTTCGCCGATGTCGCGCCCGTCCCGGTCCGCAACCGGATCCGCGCCCGGCTGTGGCTCGCGGGCTGGTTCGCCGTCGAGGGGGAGAGGCTCGCCTTCACGCCCACCCGTGTCGTGCTGCGGCAGGCGTCCGCCTCCGTGGCCGTCGACCTCGCCGATTTCGCCGCCGCCGTGCCCGACCCGCTCACCACGGCCGAGGCCCGGCTGCTGACCCACCTCGCCGACTGCCACGCCGACGCCGTCGAACGCCTCACGCGGCTCGTCGACTCCGACAGCCTGCACGGCGCGGTGCGCGTCCAGCCGCTCGCCGTCGACCGCCACGGACTGACACTGCGCATCGAACGGGCCCGCGCCCACGGCGACGTACGCCTCGCCTTCCACGCGCCCGCCGACGACGTCGCGCAGCTCACCGAGCGCATGCACGTCCTGCTGGGCCGGGCCACCTCCGCGTCGTGCCCGCGGTCCCTACAGCGGCAGCGCACAGACGGCGACGGGTGAGGGGAACGGCCCGCCCGCGCGCCGCAGTGCGCCGTCGCCCTCGTCCACGTGGAAGACGGTGACGGTGGAGGACTTCTGGTTCGCGGCGAACAGCAGCGTGCCCTCCGGGGAGAACGCGATCTGCCGGGGGAAGTCGCCGCCCACCGGCACCGTGTCGAGCAGCCTGAGCCGGGCGCCGTCCGCCTCTACGGCGTAGCGCGTGAGGCTGTTGTGGCCCCGGTTGGCGAGATAGGCGAACCGGCCGTCGGCGCTCACCAGGATCTGCGCCGGGTAGTTCGTGCCCGACCCCGTGCCCGTGGACTGCGGCTCGCCGACGGTCAACCGGCCGGAGGCCTTGTCGTAGGAGCAGACCGCCACCGTGTTGTCGACCTCGTTGGCGAGGTAGGCGTACCGGCCGCCCGGGTGGAACGTGAGATGGCGCGGTCCGGCGCCCGGCCGGGTGTGCGCCTGCGCGACCTCGGCGAGCGTGCCCGCCTTCTCGTCCAGCCGGTACGTGTAGACGGTGTCCGTCCCCAGGTCGACGGCGAGCACGTGGCCCCCGTCCGGGCTCGTGACGACTTGGTGGGCGTGCGGCCCCTCCTGGCCCGGGCCGGGCGGGGGAGTGGAATGCCGGACCAGGGCGGTGCGTTCACCGAGGGCGCCCGAGGTGTCGATGGGATGCACGGCGACGCTGCCCGTGCCGTAGTTCGCGCTGAGCAGCCAGCGCCCGCCCGGATGCACCGACAGATGGCAGGGGGCGGCCCCGCCGGTACTGCGGCTGCCCAGCACCTTCCGGTCGGACAGCCGGACGGCGGTCACGGCCCCGTCCGCACGCTCGTCCACCGCGTACAGCGTGCCGCGGTCCGGGTGGACCGCGAGGTACGACGGGTCGCCGACGCCGCCGATCGTGCCGACGCCGGTGATCTCACCCGTCGCCGCGTCGTAGGTCGCCAGGCCGATGCCCTTGCCGCCGCCCTCGACGGAGGTGTAGGTGCCGAGGTGGAGCGGCCGGGGCCCGGAGGGGCGCCGGGCCTCGCGCGACGGGCTCGTACCCACCTCGGGCGTTGCGGCCGGGGCCGACGGGGGCGCGGGCGCCTTGTCGCAGGACGGCAGCGCCGCCGCGGCGGCCCCGCCCGTCACCGCGCCGACGAACCGGCGCCTGCTCCAGCCACCACTTCCCATGTCGCCCCTCAGGTCGTCACTCGTCCCCGTCGTGACTGCCACCTTGGCGTTTGCCTGCCCTCGGGTGCAACAAACGGCAGCGGTGTTGCGCACGGCGCAACGCCCCGAGAGGAGGAGGCGGCCGACGCGCCCCGCCCGATCGCCAGCCCTGTCCGCGAGGCTCCTGGCCGACCACCGGCCCCCTCCGTGACGCTCCCGGCCGACCGCCAGCCCTGTCCGCGAGGCTCCTGGCCGACCACCGGCCCCCTCCGTGACGCTCCCGGCCGACCACCAGCCCTCCCCTTGACGCGCTGCCACCAGTTTCTCGCCCACGATGCCTCCGGCCGACTACCAGTCCCCGTCCGCGACCGGTCGGCCCGGGGCGTCCTTCAGCTGCTGCGTCTGCCCCGGCGTGGGCGGCTGCCAGGGCGCGTGGTCGTCGCCGAGCCAGTCGCCGACCGGCTTGACGGACTGGAGCGTGTCCGTGGGGGCGAGGTCCACCGCGTCCTGGTCGAAATAGTCGAACCAGGGCAGGCCGGCCCGGGTGTAGGCGGCCCGGTCCACCGGCGACGGCGGTGCGGCCTCGCCGGTGATGCGGCGCCACTCCGGTGGCGTCGCCAGGTGCACGAACACCCGCCCGGCGGGCTTCTCCGACCAGTCCGAGAGCGGCCGGTCGTCCTGGTAGACCTCCTGCCGCATGGAGCCGCCGACACCCAGACCCATGGCGGCGGCCGCCCGCGGCGGGCTCGCCGGAGCGCCCGCAGCGGCGGGCGCCGGGGCCGATCCGGGGGCGGACGGGGCAGGGGCCGCCCCGGGCGCCGGCGCCGCCATGGGCATCGCGGGCCTGCCCGCCTACCCCAGCCGCGAGGCCGCGCTCGCCGCCCGCCAGGGCAATCGCACCACCGTCTGAACACCGTCGCTTGCAGGAGTGGCAGCTGCGGGCTTGCCTGGCACAGCCAGCTCGGGTGCTGTCCTCATGGTGCAGAGTCCCGCCCAGGCGGCGGCGGGAGAGTCCCGGCCGGATCGGAGTTCGGCCGGGATCTTCCGACTCGCGGGCCGATGGGTGGTTGGGAGCTGCCTCATGGCCGGTGACGTGACCGGGGCCTGCCTGCGCTGCGATTTTGCTATGGGGCGGCGCACACCTTCGGCATCGCGATCTCGCGGATGGTTTCAGGATCGTTGGGTGGCCTCAGCGTTTGCGTGCTGATGACTTGGGTTCCGGTGTCGCGGGCGGCCCCGGCCAGTTCCGTTCAGCAGAACCGAGGCGCACTGGGCGGGATGCGCGGAGTGTGACATCGGTAGCAACGGGTGTCGATGTGGGCGTGAGCACGGTGTACCGATACATCACGGGAGCCGTCGGACTGCTCGCGGCGCGAGCGCTACCTGGCCGCGGAGGCGAGGCTCGAATCGGCGGTGACCTGTACACGGCGGCGCGCACCACCTTCGGCACCCGACTGATCGTCGGGGACGTGCGCGGTAAGGGGCTCACCGCGGTCAGTGACGCCGCACTGCTGCTCGGGGCGTTCCGCGTCACAGCTCACCGCCAGGCGAGCCTGGGGGCCCACCTCGACCGAAGCGTGTGCTGAGACGTGATGGAGGCGGGGGAGACAGGCGACTACGGAGAAACGTTCATCCTCCGCCACCGTCCTGGATGTCGGCTCGCGGGCTTCGGCCAGGGCGATCAGTGCCTGGAAGGTGGCGGCGCCGGAGCGGATATGCGCGAGTTCCGCCGGCGTGAGGTCGTTGATCAAACGCTTGGCGGCGCAGACTCCCTTGGGCGGGAAGCCGGCGATGCGCTTGGCCAGGCGTTCGACGAAGCCGTCCGGTTCGTCCGAATGCTCACCGGCATTGGTCCACGTGCATGATGGGCTCAGAGCTGGTCTGCTGAACGCAGGGGTGTCCATACACGCCTACCACGGAGAGATCCAGATGAGTGCCCATCGAGTGGCGCAGGCCGCTGCGGCCGGTGGCCCCTTGGAGATCGTCGAGCGTGAGGTCCCGCAGCCCGGCCCCGGACACGTGAGGATCGCTGTCGAGGCGTGCGGTATCTGCCACAGCGACGCTGCATTCGTGAACGCCCTCCTGCCTGGCGTCCGGTTCCCCCTGGTCCCCGGGCACGAGATCGCCGGGCGTATCGAAGAGGTCGGCGAGGGAACATACAGCGGCTGGCGGGTGGGCGACCGTGTGGCCGTGGGCTGGTTCGGCGGCAGCTGCTGGCACTGCCCACCGTGCAGACAGGGCGACTTTATTGTGTGCGAGAACCTGAAGGTACCCGGATGGGCATACGACGGGGGGTTCGCCGACACGGTGATCGCACCGGCCGACGCCCTCGCACGGATCCCCGACGCCCTGGCGGCGACCGACGCGGCGCCCCTGGCCTGTGCGGGTGTGACCATGTACAACGGACTGCGCCGTAGCTCCGCACGGCCTGGCGATCTGGTCGCCGTACTCGGCATCGGCGGCCTTGGCCACCTGGGAACGAAATATGCGGCCGCAATGGGGTTCGAGACCGTCGCCATCGCCCGCGGGCCGGACAAGGCCGACTTTGCCAAGCAGCTCGGCGCCCACCATTACGTCGACAGCACGGCGGACACCACGGTCGCGGACGCGCTGCAGTCCCTCGGTGGCGCCAGAGTAGTTCTAGCCACTGCAGCCAACTCCTTGGCTATCACGGCGACTATGGAAGGGCTCCGCCCCCGCGGCGAGCTTGTGGTCATCGGCGCCGACGCCGAGCCGCTAGGAATCAGCCCGAACCAGCTCATACTGAGCGGCAAAGTCCTCCGCGGCCACCCGTCCGGCACCGCCCAGGACGTGCAGGACACCATGGTGTTCAGCGCCCTGCACGGGATCCGCCCGATGATCGAGACCGTGTCGCTGGACCAAGCAGATGAGGCGTACAAGAAAATGCTGTCCGGCGCCGCCCGCTTCCGGATGGTGCTCACCACCGGCTGAAGCCGCGGCGATTCGGACCCCCATGCGCCCGATGGAGCGCTCCCAAGCCAAGCGCGCCGGTTCCCGCACCGTCGAGATCGACTCCTCCCACAGTGTGATGATTGCCCACCCAGATGCTGTCACCGACGTCATTTGAGACGCCGCCCGAGGCCATTCCCTCACGCCCGCCCTCGCCGAAACGGCACTCAGCTCTCTAGGCGTCGTCGGCGCCGCCGCGGCTGACGGACTACTCCTCGCAGGAGCCGGGATCGTCGCGGTCAGCCGTAAACGAGCGGCCGGTACACGGTGATTGACTGAGTCCACCTGTTGGTCGGTGGCCCGCTGGACCGATCCGGGCGGGAGACGACGGCACCCGCCCGCCCTCGTCGGCGTACCGCCAGCTGCTGTGCAAACGGAGCCCTCCGCTGCTCTTTCGCCCGGACGACTCTTGTGCCCGGCCTTCCACGTGCGCGGTGCAGTGATCGTGGGATGGCGCCAGGAGACGGAGCCTGAGTCAGGGCCAGGGCCTCATGTCATGGGGTGCGCAAGGGTTCTTCCACGTCGGGCCCCTCCCAGAATTCGGGGCCGAGAGTGTCTTTCAGCAGGGCGTACATACTCTTACGGAACTGGGCGGTCACAAGCCACGGCCGGGTGAAGATTCGGATCCCTCCGACCTCGCCCGCATTGTTGAGCGTGAAGATCTCTACCAGTTGCTGAACGTGACCGCCGTCCACGTATTCGTCGATCACCACCGCGAATCCCGTCTGGCCCGCAATGTCGAGAACGGCACGTACCTTGAGGTCGCTGAAACTTTGCGCCGCCGCTTTGAGGATGGGCCCGACGACAGCTTTCCCTGTCGGCTCTTCGCGCAGGATCGGGGAGTACAGGGTAACGTCCTGCGCCAGCGGCGGGACGGCTGGATGGTCTACCCAAACCGGTGTCGGCCCTTCCGGGGCATACGGTCCAGATCCCAGGCTCGGGTCTGCGAGAGCGGGGTCCATCTTCGCGATCACTTCGCGGAGAACGGCCATGAACGGCCACGGCCGGCCGTAGACGTCGATCGTGTCAATCAGGCCCGCAGTGTCGCGCCGGACCAGCGCGACGATCTCTGTCTCTCGTCCGCCGGGGCTCGCGCTGTAGACGACCCCCTCCACATCATCTCCCCTGAGCCGGACAGTAGCTTCGGGCGCGCCGAGCGCCTGCTGGTACGTCCCGAGAGCTGCCGAAGCAGCGTCACGACCGGCGATGCGGGGCGCAGCCAGTGGAGTCGCGACAGAGACGTCTTCGGCTAGCGCGGTGGGGGCCTGTCCCGAAAGTGTGGCGTTCAACTGATCCGACATCACACGCCCTCCTCGTAGTCACGATCAAGGCGAGCCTGGGCTTCGGGGAACACTCGGGCGCGAGGTCGTGCGGGCGCGCTCGGCGCCGGCGCCCTAAGGCCACCAAGTACCTTCTGACATGCCGCGGCTGTACCCGAGCGGTGTCACGGATGGGCGCGCCGCAGGTAGGTTCGTCGCTGCCTTTCCAGCATGCGCCTGGAGCATGGCGCGGCGCATGCTGAAGGACATGGCCGCTCCTTTGCCTGGAACCCAGAGGCCTGGAGGCTCGGGTGATTCGCAGCCGCCACGGATGCTGCGACCTGTTCAGCTGGCGCACTGGCGGCAGGCTGCATACGGTTTTCAAGAGCGCCAAGCCTGATCGAGGAAAGCCCTGCAAGAGCGTCCCTTCTGCTCTCCGCTCGGGGAAGTCCAGGCCCGCCACAGCACCCCTAACCCGACCCGCGGGCAGCCCGGTATCGGCAACTACGCCCCGCCGGTCTCGCACTTCAGCCGCCGGTCCAGCGCCCACAAGGCGCTGGCTTCACGGTGCCAGGGGGTACATCCGTCCCTGCTGCCATAGCCCGCCTGGTTCGGATGCTGCTTCCGGCACTTTGCCAGCCGTTTCGAAGACGTCTGGCGCCCGTCGCGCGAGTTGCGAGTCCTTGTATAAAGCGCGCAGCCTGCTGGGCTAGATACGTTTCGTCAACGTTGATACTCCGCTACAGCTTTGCCGAGGTCGCGTTCGACCTCCCCCTCGCGCTGGAGACCTCGGTGAGCCAGGTGGTCCAGGCGCTCGCGGGTTTCGGCCAGGGTGATCAGTGCCTGGAAGGTGACGGCGTCGGAGCGGATATGCGCGGGCTCCGCCAGCGTGAGGTCGTTGATCAAGCGCTTGGCGGCCTGGACTCCCTTGGGCGGGAAGCCGGCGATGCGCTTGGCCAGGCGTTCGACGAAGCCGTCCAGTTCGGCGTCGGGCAGGGCACGGTTGATCCAGCCGTAGCGTTCGGCGAGGGCGGCGGGGAAATCGTCTGCTCCGGTGACGGCTTCGATGGCGCGAGTGCGGCCGAGTCGCCGGGTCAGGTGCTGGATGCCCCCCGCGCCGGGCAGGGCGCCAGTTCCGCACTCGAACTGGCCGAAGACCGCGTTCTCACGCGATGCGAAGGTCATGTCGCAGGCCAGCGCGAGTTCGTTGCCGCCGCCGCGGGCACGGCCGCGCACCTTGGCGATGGTGATTACAGGAACGCGCGACAGCCTGTGCAAGAACATGCCGAGTGAGGCGTCACCGGGTCCGCCGGCCTTGGCCGCCTCCGCGGTGTACTGCGGGACCGCGGTGAGATCCACGTGCGCTGAGAAGTAGTCCGGTGAGGCGCTGTCGATGATGACGACGCGCACGTCGCCGGGATCGTCGTCCAGCGTGTCGACGAGTGAGACCAGGTCACGGACCAGATCGACACCGAGGAGGTTGAGTGGGCCGGCGTCGAGGGTGGCGGACAGAACGCCGTCTTCGAGTCGAGTCCGGATCGAGGAATAGGCGAAGGCCATGATGGCTCCGTTGAGTGAGGGCTGCAGAAAGCTGCGGGGCACCACAGAACCTCTTGGAACAGTTCCAGGGCGGCGTGGGACGCCGACTTGAACAGCCTGTAGTACGGTCCGCGTGTCTGCCCGCCGGTTTGCGGGACCCGATTCGAGCGCGTGGCAACTGCCGTATGTCGAGGGGCAACGAGCTGGAAGGTTGGGTGTTCGGATGGTCACCATGGTGGTCCGTTTTGTGGCCCCCCGGACACGCGGTTATAGTCGGCCGCCCACTGGACCCAGGGTGTCGATGTCCGAAGAGTTTCCGCACCTGACCGCCGCTCCTTCAGGACTGCCGCTGGCCGGTGAATCCCCGTGCACGGGGCCGGCGTGCCTCGCCGGGCGCAACGACGCGGTCGTGCCCACGGAGTACGCGGAGTATCTGTACATGCGCCTGCCCAACAGCAAGCTGGACATCATCGACGCCGGCCACTTCACCTGGGAGGCTGACACGCTGACACCCACGCTGACTTCACCACGCGCTGGTGGAAGGCCAACTGACCCGGGCCCGGCCGACCGCGGTACGCAGGACCAAAGGCCCGCACTGGCTGTTGAACGCTCGATGTGCTTGCACTCGCTCGACAGGTTGCAGCGTGTGCAGTGAGACCTGGTAATCGCAGGCGGCCGACGCAGCTTGCTGTTCGACGGCTACGGTGTGCGGACTCTCGGGCGGCTCGGGGGCGATCACGGTGCCTCACCGGGTGTTGCGGAAGGCCGCGCGGTCATACGGTGCAGCCCTTTGCGGTCGTAGTAGAGGGTCATGGCGAACCCGAACAGCAGGGCGAGGGCAACGCCGATGGCGATCATGGACCAGCCGCGGGTCAGGCCGGCGTCGGCTCGGGCGTCAAAGTAGAGGATGGATCGCACGCCGTCACTCAGTTGCCGCATCGGTTCGAACAGTGCCAGGAAGCGGTAGAAGCCCGGAACGGCTTGAAGGGGAATCGTGGCGCCCGAGGACGGCAGGGCCAGGGCGATGAACACGAACATGGACACCACCTGGCCGATCCCACCGAAGGCCGCGTTGATGGCCTGCACTCCCAGGCCCACGGCCAGGCTCGCGCAGTAGGAGAAGATCCACAGCAGTGGCAGGTGTGATGCGTCCATGCCCAGAATGGTGATCGCAGCAATCATCAGCAGGCTGGTGGTCAGCACAGTGATTGCCGCGGTCATGAGCATCTTCAGAAGCAGCGTCTGTGTGCGACTGATCGGCACGGTTGGCCGCCGGGTGTGCCAGGGGCCGATTTCGTTGTCGGTGTAGCCCAGGCCCGCGTCGACCCCGCTGTTGATGATGTTTCCGCCCACGAACCCGGTGAGAACCAAGAGCAGGGTGAAGTAGAAGGCAGTCAGGCCGAGACCGCTCTGCCTGCCGATGGGGTGGCCGACCCGAGTGGTGACACCGATCGGGTCGCCGAGGAGCGCAAGAGTCGTGGCGTCGGCGCCCTGGCTGGAAGCCTGGGTCGTCAGCTGTCGGCCGATCGTCAGGGATACCTGGTAAGCCGCACGCTGGGTGAGACGACCGGCCAGGGATGAGCCGAGGCTGCCCAGCCCGGGGTTGGTCAGGATCGTGAGAGCGGGCCGTGTCGAGGCGTGGGGGGTCGTCAGCGCCGCCACCGAGGTGGTGAAGTCGGCTGGGATGACCAGGGCGCCGTAGACCTTGCCCGACGCCAACTGGTCCTGCATCTGCGCCTGGCTGAGGCGTCTCCACTGCACGCTGCCCGCTGGGGTCGATGCGACGACTGACCGGCTGACCTGCGCGCCCAAGGTCTGTTGCTGCCCGGGCTGCGGCGGGCCCTGGTCCGTGTCGACCAGGGCGACCGGCAATCGGCGCAGGTTCCCGTTGGGGTTGAGGATGCCGCCCATGTAGAGCAGCGTCAGAAGCAGCGCCACCAGCGCGCACAGGACGGTCGGCACCAGCCACAACCGTCCATGACGTGCCACGGCAAAGGCGCGCGGCAGCGCTTGCCGCTGCCCGGAACCCGCCGAGGTCATGGAACTCCAATGGGACACGGCCCTGCACTGTCGGGATTCGCCTGAGGGGTCGGCTGTTCGCAGGAGCCACACACCTGTGCATCAGCTGCCCGCACCCTTGAAAGTAGGCGAGTGCCGCGGACGGACCCCGATGGGAAGATAACCTTCTGTCGATAGAGCGTCACTCAACGACACGGCCCGCGGGGTCGGAGCCGGTGCGAGCGCGGTTGACGGCAGTCACGAATGAACGTGCACGTCGCCCCGCATGCACTCAGGAGAGGTGCTCTGCGGGGTCACAGGGATTCTTGGCAAGGAGAGAGCCCGAGGAAGCCAGTTCCGGTTCTCGCACCCGGCGTCATCCCGGACACGGACGAAGGTCGGCAGCTTGTGCTTCCCGTTGTGCGGCAGGCGTTGCGCTGCCGTGAGGTCTGCCACAGGAGCGATCAGTACCGCCCCGGCAGGTTCCTGGTCGCTTGCGCTCGCGGACGTTGACCGGACGCCGGATACTCGATGCGGGCCGCACGCCTCCGCATCGCGGCCCGGTCTCGGAAGGGCGTCATCCTTTCGGCCCTGACGATTTGGAGATTGCGTCATGCGCTCCCGAAGGAACCCGCTGACTCCACTCGCGGCGGTGACGGCCGGCCTGCTGGCCGGGGCGGTGGGAACGGTGTGTCTGGATGCCGTCCATTACCTCAAGTACCGTCGCGCAGGCGGAACGGGCAGCCCGCTCGCCTGGGAATTCGCGCCGGTCGAAGGCTGGGAGCAGGCTCCCGATCCGGGGCAGGTGGCGAAGCGGGTCATCGAGGGTTTTACCCAGCGTCGGCTTCCTGACGGTGCCGCCTGGCTCACGAGCACCATCGCTCACTGGGCCTACGGCTCAGCGGCGGGCGCCGCTTACGGCATCGTGGTCGGATCACTACCCAGGCCCTCCCCTGTCTACGGCGTGCCATTGGGTGCCGTGGTGTTCGCCGGCGACTACGTCACCTTGCCGATCGCAGGGCTCTACAAGCCGATCTGGCAGTACGACGCAAAGGTCCTGGCTTGGGATTTCGGCGCACACGCCGCCTACGGCACCGGCGCCGCAATCACCTTCTGGCTGCTCACCCGACTCGGCACCGGCGCCGCCAGAGACAGGCCGTAAGTCGCCGGCCGGCCACGGGCATGCCCACCACGGGCCTCTGCTGATGTGCTTACGGGTTCGCTTCGGTCCGCTGCCCGAGCATCAACGGCCCACGATCACGTCTGATGGCCGCGGAGGCCCCTGGAGGCGTTGGAAAAGCCGGACGGCCGAGCTCTGGCACAAATCGCCGCCTGGGCTATCGCAGCCGCTGTCCCTCTCCGAAGCCGACCCCGGAGTGTTCCTTGCCGCAGCCGACCGGGCACCCGGCGTCGCCCGTGTCCGGCGGTGCGAGTCCCGTCGCGGCATCGTGTGCGAATCCAGGAGGTTCCAGTCATGGACATGAAACTTGAAGTCGTGGTGGTGCCGGTGTCCGACGTCGACCAGGCCAAGAGTTTCTACACGCGATTGGGCTGGAGGCTGGACGCGGACATCGCCCCGGACGAGAACTTCCGGGTAGTGCAGGTGACGCCGCCGGGCTCACCGACATCGGTCATCTTCGGCACCTCGGTCACGTCTCAGACGCCGGGCTCGGCTCAGGGCTTGCAGCTGATCGTGGACGACATCGACGCTGCACACGATGAGCTGAATCGGCTCGGCGCCGAGCCGAGCGCGGTGTTCCACGACGCAAGCGGCGTCTTCCACCACGCCGGGACGGAGACCCGGGTGCCAGGGCCGGATCCACAGCGCACGAGCTACAGCTCGTTCCTGTCCTTCAGCGACCCGGACGGCAACGGATGGCTGATGCAGGAGGTCACCACTCGGCTCCCCGGCCGCCTCGACCCCGCGAACACGATGTTCGCCTCGGCCGAGGACCTGGCGAGCGCGCTGCGCCGTGCCGCGGCCGCGCACGGGGAGCACGAGACACGCATCGGCGCTGAGGACAAGAACTGGCCGGACTGGTACGCCCAGTACATGGTGCGTGAGCATGCAGGGACCGAACTGCCGTCGTGACCGCATCGCCCTGCAGGAGACCAGGGCGTCGGGCGCCGTGATCGGTTCGGGACTGACGTGCGTCGGGACCTGATCGGCAGTGGCGTGAGAGCCCGAGAAGTGGTCGCCGACGACAAGCTGATCTCCAAGCTGCGGCTCGATCCTTCGCGCCAGCTCATCGGCGCCCAGTGCTCCGGCGCGCTGGTGCTCGCCCGCCTGGGGCTGCTGGATGGCATGCCGGCTTGCACGGAGCCTGAAGCGAGTCGCCGCTGCGGTCGGCGAGGGATCCGCAGCAGTGCGGCTCGTCTTCGATCGACGCACAGTCGCCGGGGACGAGGTCGTGTGACGCCCGGCGTGCGACTGGCTCGTTGGCCGTCCAGGACGATGCCGACTCCCACGGTCCCGACCGGGCTCCGCGGTTAGTCACGGTCATCAGGCCGCCTGCGGCAATGCCTACCTTCCTCACTTCGCGAGACCCACTCCGGTCCCGGACACGATCACACAGGTGCGGGTCAGGAACCTGCTGGTGCACACTGCTGGGCAGAGGTGCATTCTGGAAGTTGGCCATTCCGGTCATTGCAGACCGGCGGCGGTGAAGCGAGCCGGACACGCGAGAGACGAACGCCGAAGGCGCCGGCAGGCAATGATCATCTCGAACCAGGGAGCACGTCATGCCATCCCTACACTTCCACGTGAACTCCTCGATGAGCCCGGACGAGGTGATGGGCGTGCTGACGAACTTCAGCCCCTCCCGTGTCGAGGAGTGGTCGTCCATCGATGCCGAGCACTTCCAAGTTCACGAGCGGGGTGATACCTGGGCGGAGGTGACCGAGGGGAACGACAAGTCGTGGGAGCGTGCACGCTACGAATGGGACCCCTCGACGAACAAGGTGACCGTCACCACGCGTGACTCGGTGCCCTTCGGCCCTGGGGGCTGGCAGTTCCAGATGACCCCCACGGACAATGGCACCCGCGTCGACGTCAGACTCGAACGGCACCCCACCTCGTTCAAGTCAAAGATGATGTCCCCGATCATTCCCTTCGCCGGGCCGGTGTTCCGTAAGTCCTTCAGGGAACCCCTGCACACCACGTAGCCGCGCCGCTCATGCACAAGACTGCGCCAGCGCCACGCGGCGCAGGTGCCGCATCCGAAGGCGGGCGGGTAACAGCCAAGCGGTGCTTGCCTACCGAACCCCAACCGCACGACCGGACGGCCGTCTTCGTCGGGTCGTGCGGAGCCGGGCCCAGCCGGGACCGCGTTCAGGTGGAGTGGTGTCGTCCGGGGTGCTTTCAGCCGGTTCCGAGTCCGGCGCGAAGGAAGGCGGTGGCTTGGTCGATGGCCGCTCGCGTGGCTCGGGTCTCACTGAGCGCGTTGAGCAGCATGAAGTCGTGGATGGTGCCGTCGTAGCGCACGGTTGTCACGGGGACGCCCGCTGAGCGGAGCTTGGTGGCGTATGCCTCCCCCTCGTCGCGCAGCACATCGGCCTCGTCGACGCACAGGTAGGCGGGTGGCAGCCCGGTGAGCTGCTCGGCGCTGGCCTGATTCGGCGATGCCGTGATCTCGGCGCGCTGTGCCGGGTCGGTGGTGTAGGCGTCCCAGAACCACTCCATCGCCTTGCGGGTGAGGTAGTAGTCGGTGGCGAACTGCTCGTACGACGCGGTGTCCATCGCCGCGTCGGTGACCGGGTAGTACATGGACTCCTGCAGGAAGGTGACGTCGCCGCGTTCCTTGGCCATCAGCGCCAGCGCGGCCGCCATGTTGCCGCCCACCGATTCGCCGGCCACCGCCATGCGGCTGGCGTCCAGGCCCCTGGATGCCCCGTATCGGGTGATCCACTGGGCGGTGGCGTAGCCCTGCTCGATCGCGGTCGGGTAGCGGGCTTCCGGCGAGTTCGGGTACTCGACGAAGGCGAGCGCCGCGCGGGCACCGACGGCGAGTTCGCGTACGAGGCGGTCGTGGGTTTCGGCGTTTCCGAGGATCCAGCCTCCACCGTGCATGTAGACGATGACCGGCAGCACGCCGGTAGTACCCTGCGGCTTGATGATGCGGACCCGGACGTCCCCGACCTGGCTGGGAACCGTGATCCACTCTTCGTCGACCGGGAGCTTGTTGACCGGGGCGGACTGCGCGTCTGCGAGGACCTTCCGGGCATCGGCCGGCGCCATCTCGTACAGGAACGGCGGTTGGGAGAATCCGTCGGCAACATCCTTTGCCGCAGACTCAAGGACGACAGCACTGGCAGCAGACATGACAGCACTCCTCACGCAAAGGCTCAGACATGGACTTCGCCAAGAGCGCGCGGCGCCGACCTGTCACGCACTGGATCTTCCCGATAATCAGTCGATCGCGGCCTGGTGGCTGCCCGCCGTGACGGCACGTCTCCACGCTCGTGACGCTATCCATTCAACACCCGCCACCAGGGTGGCTCCAGCTCGGGGCGATCGCCAGCTGCAGCCCCGCGTCTCCATGACCCCGGGGTCCTTGCCGAGTGGCACCCGACAAGCCGTACTGATCAGTGGTGGCGTTGGCGCGCCGGGTAGTTGATCCTGTCCGCCCGGGACTGCGGGAAGAGCCCCCGGCCGTCTGGCCGGGGGCCCTCTCGAGGCCTGTGGATGGACGTTGGAGACCACCAGGCGGTAGCTCCAGTGGCTGGTGTCGCCGCGGCAAGTGGGTATCAGACTGCCAGGCGGCGGATCGCGACTACGGCTGCGTCGTCGTCGAGGTGTCCGTGGACGTGGGACAGCAGGTCGCCCTGGAGATGGCGCAGCAGTTCGTCGGGGTCGTCCTTGGTCCACGCGGGCGCCCGTTTGGTGAAGGGGTAGAAGAGTCCGTCGGCGTTGCGGGCTTCGATGACGCCGTCGGTGTAGAGGAGCAGCAAGTCGCCGACCTCGAAGGCGAACGTCTGGACCTCGTAGGCGGTGACGCCGAACGGTCCGCCGAACCCGATCGGGAGGTGGCTTGCCTCGGGCATGAGCGGGGTGAGGTGATCGTCCCGCAGGAGGAGCGCGGGTGGGTGGCCGCAGCTGATGAGGTGGGCGACCGGATCGTGGTCGGGGATGTCGAGCAGAATGGCGGTGGCGAAGTCCTCGGTGGTGTCCTGCTCTGTCGGTGATCGCCACTGGCTGGTGTCCCAGCGGAACGCGGCGTCCAGGTGGACGGCGAGGCGGGGCAGCGTGGCCTGCCGGTGAGCGGCTGCGCGGAAGGCGCCGAGGAGCAGGGCGGAGTTGTTGATTGCGCCCAGGCCGTTGCCGCGTACGTCGCCGATGAGGAGCCGGGTGCTGTGGTGGGCGGTCCGTGCGGCCGCGTACAGGTCTCCGCCCAGGTCGGCCTCTTCCACGGCGGGGAGATACAGGCCGGCGATCCGCAGCGGGCCGGCGCGTGCGGGCAGGGGCTGCAGCAGGACACTCTGCGCTGCCTCGGCCACCGACCGTACCCGGTGCAGCTGCTGCTCACGCCGGTCGCGCACCACGCAGACGGTGACACAGACGACGGAGACGACGACCAGGGCAATGATCTGGGCCTGGATGTTGGCGGTGGGCAGCACCCCTCTGAGCACGCCGATCAGCACCTGGCCCGCGACTGCGAGAACTCCCATCAGCGCCGTCACACCGGCGCCGGCGAACGCCACGGTGATCGCGGGTGCCGCCACCAGCAGCGGACCGAGGTGGATGTGCGGCGGAGCCAGCACATCCACCACACAGACCGTGACGATCAGCCCCAACGGGATCACGACCAGCGCGGGAGCGTGCCCCGGCCGCCAGGGGCGCCGGAAGTCCAGCCATGGTCGAAAGGCCATGCCCCAAGCCTTCCACCTACCTCCGCGTAGAAGGATGCGCGCCGCTCCGGGAGCCGCGGTTGTGCGAGACGGAAGCTGTGCATCAAACGCCCGGGACAAGCAGGTCCCGGCAGCGATCTCGGCTGGTCACGACGCCAGAAGGCGCTTGCGCTGCCCGCAGGACTCGACCCGCCCGGCCGTCTGAACGCCCGTCACGGGCCCGACGGCGCAGCGGGCAGCTCCTCTCCCGGGGCGCAGCAGGGCGTCAGGGCGCGGCACAGCCCCTTTTCCGGGTGGGCGGGCCGGGCACGATGCCGGTCGCTGCCGGCGCCCGGGTCTCGGTGGCCGGGGCGCGCCTTACGCGCCAGGTGGTGCGGGTCGCGACGGCGGTTACACCGGCTACCTCACCAACGGGAGCATCCAGGACCTCCCGGCCAGGGCCTGCGGCAAGGGTTGCCTGCCCACTTCGTGCGGTGCGTCCGCGGGCTATTTGTCGCGCTCTGCGACGAAGATGTAGAACGGGTGGCCCTCGGGCTCCCGGTAGACGCGGAAGCGTTCGTCGTCATCGGGATCCGGCCGGCTGCCGCCGAGGGTGAGGACGCGCTCGTGCTGGTTGTGCAGTACCTCCAGTGAGGCGACGCTCAGGTCGAGGTGCATCTGCTGGGGTACCGGGCCGTCGGGCCAGTCCGGTTCGCGCCGGCGCTCCACCTGCTGGAAGGCGAGCTGCGGTGCGCCGTCGGGGGTGCGCAGTACGAGCCAGTTCCTGCCGTGCTCGTCTGGCTGACCGGCCGGGGGCGGCTCGTCCTCCTCCGCGTAGTCGAGTCCCAGCAGGGACCGGTAGAACTCGGCGAGTTTGCGGGCGTCGGTGCTGTCGAGCACGGTCTGCACCAGCTGGATGCGGCGTGTGTCGTCGGTCATGGACTTCAAGTGCACGGCACGGCACCGCCCGAATGATCTGCTCGCCTGTCCGGTGCAGTCATCCAGGCATTCGCGTTGGCAGCTTCTCGTACCCGGTGGGCGTCTGCCCGCCACAGCTCGCCACCCGCACTGGAGCGGGCCGTCACCCGAAAGTGAGTAACAGCAGGCTGGTTGCGGAGTTTTCGGGGTTCTGGCATGGAGAGCCCGTCTGAGAATCAGGGCGGCGGCCCCGGGTGGCTGCGCGCTCCCGCTTTGAGGGGTGAAGCCGGCGGTGTGGGGTACGCCGTTTGCCCGGGGGATGTCATGAGGCCGGTCATGCCTGTGGGTCCCGGGTGTTCCCGGGACCCACAGGCAGGTTGCTGTGTGGTGTGTTACCAGCGGTACCAGCGGCCCTTGCGTCCGCCTGTGTCCGCGCTGCGCAGTACAAAGCCCAGCAGCCAGACGACCAGCACGATGACGGCGATCCACCACAGTGCCTTCAGCGCGAATCCCGCACCGAAGAGGATCAGGGCCAGAAGCAGGACGAGAAGCAGGGGAACCATAGTTATCAACCTCCGCCGCTCCTTGTGCCCGGCGATTCGAAGAACACACGGCCGATCTGCCTGGTTTCTTCACGCTTCTTGCGGGAACTGGGCTCAGTTTCGTCACCGGCGTTCACCTCGCGGTGGGGCGCCGCCCGGCGTGTTCATCGCCGACACCCCCAGCCACGCCGTCACCTTCCTCGATCAGGCCACGCCGACCGGCACGTGCTCGCGAGTGCTCAATGCGAGGGGCGTGACCCAGTTGGTGGTCGGCGAGGTGGTTGCCGACGCCCGCAAGTGCGCTCCCGGCCAGGGCCGTGGCGTCGGTGAGGCAGCCGGGGCCCTTGCCCACCTGGACGGCCGAGGTGGGTGGGCAGAAACGTCAGCAGGTGTGCGGCGCATGACCGTTCCGGTCCCAGGTGGCTGGCCGTGGGGCTCGCGCGTTGCCGAAGGGCTCGCCCCGCGCCTGGTGGGCTTGCCGGGTGCTGCATGCCGCGCGACCCACGGCCCGGGGGATCCGTTGCCGCTGGCCCGAGACCGCGCACACCTTGCCGACACCGACCTGCAGCGCGGCCGGCTCCGAGGTGCCCGCGAAGCTCAGCCACATCGCCTCGCGCAGATACACCGGCAGCATCACACCGCCGCGTGCCCGCCACTCCTCGGGGACCCTGTCCGCGTAATCCGCGATGCGCCGCACCGGGAACTCGCCGAGGCCCGGCGGCAGCGGATGCGTACCCGTCTCCGGCAGGCGCAGGGCGCGGATGAACCGCACGGCGACCCCGCCCGGCAGCCGCAGTGTGTTCCCGTCGATCCGCACGGTCGTGTCGGCCATGGCCCGCTCCTCGCCTCCGGTGCCGGCCCCCTGCCGGCGTTCCCCTCAGCGAGAACGCCCATCGAACCCCGCGCGGTTCCGCCACATCTGCTCCGTGACGCCCAGCCGCTCCCGCAGCCGCGTCAGACGGGGCATCCGGGCCCGCTGCTCGCGCGACACGCGGTCCAGTTCCTCGAACAGGCGGCGGGTGCGGTGCTCGGTGTCGAGCTCGTCGAGGATGCGGTTGACCTCCGTCAGGACCGCTCCCGGAAGCTGCCAGTGCCCCGGGGCGCGCTCGGCCTCCTCGCGCAGCAGCAGGGCCAGCTTGTCGCGGGTGCCCGCGGCGGTGCGCAGCTCCGTGGCGAGCCGTTCCTCCGCCGACTCGGCGCTCGCGCTCAGGTGCGTGGTGACCAGCACCGCGAAGCTCACCACGGCGTCGGCGATCTCGGACAGCAGCTGCGCCAGGGCGGCGCCCGTCTCCGACTCGAACAGCGGCTCGGGCTCGCGCTCCTTGGCGAGGTCGGTGAGGGAGCGGGCCAGCACCCGCAGGACGACCGTGCAGATCTCCAGTGTGTCCAGGCCGGTGCGCATCACGACCCGGTGCAGCACGCTGTCCTGCACGCGCGGGTTGAGCCGGAGACTGTCCTCGGCCTGCCTCAGCGCCGCGTCCACCTCGACGATGTCGTGGTCCAGGCGGCGCGCCTCGTGCAGCTGCCGCTCCGCGCGGTCCACGGGTGTGCCGCCCGCGGCCTCCTCGCCCATCCGCAGCATCAGCTGCCGCAGCCGGCGCGCCAGACCGTCGATCGACTCGCCCGCCTCCTCCACCCACACCGGCGGAGACAGCAGCAGATTGCAGGCGAGCCCGACGGACGCGCCGATCAGCGTCTCCACCACCCGGGCCCAGGCGTAGTCCCCGACGCTGGTCACGCCGAGGACGAGCATCGCGCTGATCGCGACCTCCGGTACGTACTCCTCCACCCGGACCAGCCGCCCCACCACCAGTGAGGCCAGCAGGAGCATGGCCAGGCTCCACCAGGTCAGGCCCACCAGCAGGCTGAACGCGATGGCGACGAGCACGCCCGTCACCACGGCGTTCACCCGCCGGAAGCCGTTGGTGATCGTGGCGTACAGCGTCACCTGGACGACCAGCAGTGCCGTCAGGGGAGCGGTGAGAGGGGCCGGCTCGGGGCTCAGCCGCAGCGCGATGACGTACGCGATCGTCGCCGCCGTCGCGGACCGCAGCGTCTGGACGACCACCGGATCACGACGCTTCCTCAGGATCCGCTCGGCGTGCGCCGTCCACTCACGTACCTCTCGCATCCTCGGGCTGTTCCCCTTCCCCGGCGCATCGAACGCATCCGTCGAACACATCCATGAAGGACGCTCATGAAGGACGTTAATGCCGGGGCAAACCGCTGGCGACCAGAGGTTCAGGCGTACACCTTGTCGAGGAAGGCGGCCAGCCGGCCATTGGTCCGGGCGATCTGCTCCTCCAGGGTGAGGCTCTCCTCGAACCGGGACCCCGCCTCCGGCGCCTTCTTTCCGCGCACGTACAGGGAGCAGGCGAGGTCGGTGCACATGTACGCGCCGACGGAGTTGCCCTCGCGCCCGGCCGGGCCTGCCTTGCGCGCGGTCATCAGCGAGACCCCGCCCCGCGGGTGCGTGGTCAGGCACAGCGAACACATGCTGCGGTGCAGGAACCCGCGCTGCGCTGCCTGGAACCGCATCGAAAGCCCCACGAGCCGCCCGTCCCGCTCGGCCACCAGATAGCTCCGGTCCGGCGCCCCCGGGTCCCGCCACCCGAGGAAGTCGAGATCGTCCCAGGGCCGCCCGTCGAGGTCCCTGGGCACGGCGAGCCGCTTGGCCTCGCCCTTCGAGCAGTTGACGAAGGAGGCGCGGATGTCCTGCTCGGTGAGTGGCTGCATGGGAGCTCCTGGGAGTTGTCTTCGCAAACCTAGGGGCCCTAGGTTTTGGGGCGAGGTAAGACTAGACAGTCGCGACGCGAGGGGCGACCGGATTTCCGTCAGGCCTCGGCGACCGGGACCTCCGGCGGCCACACCCCGGGGGTCAGCACCCCCAGCGCATAGGCCCGTGCCACCAGTTCCGTGCGGTTGGACGCTCCCCAGCGGGACGACAGGCGGCGCAGGTGGTAGGTCACGCCGTCGGTGCTGAGGCCGGTCTCCCGGGATGCCCGGGCCGTGGTGGCGCCGGCGGCCAGGAGGGCAAGGATGCGGGCCTCCGTCGGGGTGACCCGGGCCTGTTCCGCGGGGGCGGCGGGGGAGGGGGCGCGTTCGGGGTCCACCCGGAGCATCACCAGCAGGGCCGGGGTGTCCTCCGCCGTGTCGCTGACCGGATCCGCCGTCAGTTCGCCGGTGCGCTCCGCGCCGCCCGGGGCACGCCAGCGCACCGACACCTGGTAGCGCGAGCGGTGCCGCAGGCGCAGGGCCTCGGCGATGCGCTCCACCTGCGTCGCCTCCCGTGGGCTGAACAGGTCCAGCACGTCGCGTCCGCGCAGCTGCCCCGGTGTCCTGCCGCACTCCGCCGCCATCGCCGGATTGGCCAGCAGCACCGCCCCGTACACGTCACACACCGCGACCGGCACCGCGACCCGGTCGAACAGCAGCAGCGCGCGGTTGCGCCACGTCACGGCCTCGTGCCGGGCCACGTCCACACACGTCTCCTGCCACGCCGGGCCGCTCCCGCGCAAGAGCGGCGCATCTGCTCGCACTACAAAATCATGTAGGGCCCAGGTGCCGGTTCCCGGGCCCGGTGGATCACGCTGGATCGCAGTACTTCCTTACCGCGAAAGGCAGTTGCCGCGTCATGCCCCCCACCGGACAGACTCCCCTGACCGCCGACGACCTCCCCGGCGTCCCCGTCGCCGACATCTCCGCCACCGGACCCGGCGGTGCGCCCATCCAGCAGGTCATGGACCTGATGCGCGAGCACGGGCCCGTGCTCGTGCGGCGGCTGTACGGGCGGGACACCCTGTTCGTGAGCGACCTGGACCTCGTGGCCGAACTCGCCGACGAGCAGCGGTTCGCCAAGCACATCGGGCCCGGCCTGGGCAACGTCCGCGAGTTCGCCGCCGACGGCCTGTTCACCGCGTACAACGACGAGCCCAACTGGGCCAAGGCGCACGACATCCTCATGCCCGCCTTCGCGCTCGGCTCGATGCGCACCTACCACCCCGTGATGCTGGAGGTGGCCCGCCGGCTCATCGCGTCCTGGGACCGCGACGCCCGCGCCGGGCAGCCGGTGAACGTGCCCGACGACATGACCCGCATGACGCTCGACACCATCGGACTCGCCGGCTTCGGCTACGACTTCGGTTCCTTCGAACGGGCCGAGCCGCACCCCTTCGTCCAGTCGATGGTCCGCTGCCTGGAGTGGAGCATGACGCGCCTGGCACGCGTCCCCGGCCAGGACTACGCGGAGCAGGACGCGGCCTTCCGGGAGGACTCCGCCTACCTCGCCCGGGTCGTCGACGAGGTCATCGCCGCGCGCACCGGCACCGACCAGAGCGACTCCGACGACCTCCTCGGCCTGATGCTCACCGCCCGGCACCCGGCCGACGGCACCACGCTCGACACCGCCAACATCCGCAACCAGGTCATCACGTTCCTGATCGCCGGCCACGAGACCACCTCCGGCGCGATGTCCTTCGCGCTGTACTACCTGGCCAAGCACCCCGCGGCACTCCAGCTGGTGCAGCGCGAGGTCGACGCGCTGTGGGGCGACCGGGCCGACGTCGAGCCGACGTTCGACGAGGTCGGCCGGCTGACCTACACCCGCCAGGTCCTCAACGAGGCGCTCCGGCTGTGGCCCACCGCCGCCGTGTTCTCCCGGGAGGCCCGCGAGGACACCCTGCTCGGCGGCCGCATCCCGCTGCGTGCCGGGCAGGGCGTCCTGGTCCTCGCGCCGATGCTGCACCGGCAGCCCGTGTGGGGCGACAACCCCGAGCTGTTCGACCCCTCCCGCTTCACGGCCGAGGCGGAGGCCGACCGGCCGGTGCACGCCTTCAAGCCGTTCGGCACCGGCGAGCGCGCCTGCATCGGGCGGCAGTTCGCGCTGCACGAGGCGACCATGCTGCTGGCCATGCTCGTCCACCGCTACCGGCTGAGCGACCACGCCGACTACCGGCTCGACGTCAAGGAGACCCTCACCCTCAAGCCCGAGGGCTTCACCCTCGCCCTGACGCCACGCACCCGCGCCGACCGCGTCCACAGCCCGCTGCCCGGAGCCGCCCCGGCCCGGGACACCGCCTCGGCCGAGCCGCGGGACCTGCCCGCCCGCGTCCGCCCCGGCACCGCCGCCCTCTTCCTGCACGGCAGCAACTACGGCACCTGCCGTGACTTCGCGGCCCAGCTCGCTGACGAGGCCGCCGCCATCGGCTGCGAGACCGAGGTGGCGCCCCTGGACGCCTACGCGGGAGGCCTGCCCGCCGACCGGCCCGTCGTCATCACCGCCGCCTCCTACAACGGCCGCCCCACCGACGACGCCACCGCCTTCGCCGCCCGGCTGGAGGAGACCCGCGACCTGTCGGGCGTGACCTACGCCGTCCTCGGCGTCGGCGACCGCAACTGGGCCGCCACCTACCAGCACGTCCCCACCCGCATCGACGAGCGGCTCGCCGAGTCCGGCGCCGCCCGGCTGGTGGAGCGCGCCGCCGCCGACGCCTCCGGCGACCTCACCGGCACCGTCCGCGCCTTCACCGCGTCCCTGCGCACGGCCCTGCTGGAGCGCTACGGCGACCCGGACGCCACGACCCCGGACCCCGAGCCCCGCAGCGCCTACGAGGTCCGCACCCTGACCGGCGGACCCCTGGACGCCCTCGCCGAACGGCACGGCCTCGTCCCCATGCGCGTCACCGAGGCGCGCGACCTCACCGCCCCCGGCTACGCCCGGCGCAAGCGGTTCCTCCGCGTCGCCCTGCCGGACGGCGTCACCTACCGCACGGCCGACCACCTGACCGTGCTGCCCGCCAACGCCCCCGGCCTCGTCACCCGCGCCGCCGCCGCGCTCGGCGCCGACCTCGACACCGTCCTGGACATCCACGCCACCCGCCCGCGCCGCGACGGCATCGCCGTGGACCGCCCCGTGACGGTACGGCAGCTCCTCACCCACCACGTGGAGCTGCAGGAGCGCCCGAGCGCCGGGCAGCTGGCCGCGCTCGCCGCCGCCAACCCGTGCCCGCCGGAGCGCATGGCCCTGGCGGCCCTCACCGACGACCCCCGCACCCTCGTGGAGATCCTGGAGGACCACCCGGCCCTGCGCGGCGCCCTGGACTGGCCGCAGCTCCTCGACCTCCTCACCCCGCTGCGCCCGCGCCACTACTCCATCTCGTCCTCGCCGGCCGTCGAGGCCGGCCACGTGGACCTGATGGTCTCGCTGCTGGAGGCGCCCGCCCGCTCCGGCAAGGGCGTCTACCGGGGTACCGGCTCCGGCCACCTCGCCACGGTCGAACCCGGCGACACGGTGTACGCCCGTGTGCAGCCCTGCCGGGAGGCCTTCCGGATCGACGTCACCGGCGACTCGGCACCGATCGTCATGGTCGCGGCGGGCACCGGCCTTGCCCCGTTCCGCGGCACCATCGCCGACCGTACGGCCGCCCTCACGACCGGCACCGAACTCGCCCCGGCCCTCTGCTACTTCGGCTGCGACGCCCCCGACGCGGACTACCTGCACGCCGAGGAACTGCACGCCGCCGAGACCGCCGGCGCCGTCTTGCTGCGCCCCGCCTTCAGCGAGAAGCCCGAGGGCGAGGTGCGGTTCGTGCAGCACCGGATCGCCGCCGAGGCCGAGGAGGTCTGGGGCCTGCTGGACTCCGGAGCGCGGGTGTACGTCTGCGGTGACGGTTCCCGGATGGCGCCCGGAGTACGGGAAGCGTTCCGTACCCTGTTCCGCAAGCACACGCCGGGCGCCGACGAGACGGCCGCCGAGCAGTGGCTCGACGGACTGATCGCGGACGGGCGTTACGTCGAGGACGTGTACGCGGCCGGCTGACCGATGCGGCAGGGGAGGGGTGGGGACACGGTGGTGGACTCCTGGGAACGGGCCCGGCACATCCTGGAGGCGGCGGGCCTGGACCCGGGCCGCCTCGCCCACCTCACCCCGCTGACCGGCGGCACCTACAACACCGTCGAGGAACTCCGCCTCACCGACGGCAGCCGCTACGTGCTGAAGATCCCGCCCGCCCCGGCCGTCCCCGGCCTGCGGCACGAGAAGCGGCTGCTCGTCTCCGAGGCCGAGTTCTACCGCTCGGCCGCCCGCGTCGAGGTCCCCGCGCCGCGGACGGTGTCGGCGGGTGACGACTTCCTGCTCATGACGGCCCTGCCCGGCGACCCGTGGGACGGCACGCTCACCGACCCGGAACGGACCGCCCTGCGCACGGAACTCGGCCGCCAGGTGGCCCGTCTGCACGGTGTGACCGGCCCCGGTCACGGCTATCCCTCCGGCGCTCTCGGCCCGCTCGCCCCCGACTGGCGGACGGCGTTCACGGCGATGTTCGACGCCGTCCTCGACGACGCCCGGCGCTACGGGGCCCGGCTGCCCCTCCCCGCCGACGCCGTGGCCCGTACCGCCGCGTCCGCGTACGGCGCCCTCGACGAGGTGACCCAGCCCTGCCTCGTCCACTTCGACCTGTGGCGGGGCAACATCCTCGTCGACCGCGTGGACGGCCGGGCCCGCATCGGCGGCCTCATCGACGGGGAGCGCATGTTCTGGGGCGACCCCCTGGCCGACTTCGTCTCCCTGGCGCTGCTCGGGGACATCAGGAAGGACGAGGACTTCCTGGCCGGCTACCGGGAGGCCGGCGGCCGGGCCCGCTTCGACACCCCGGCCCGCCTGCGCCTGGCCCTGTACCGGGCGTACCTGTACCTGATCATGCTGACCGAGACGGTTCCCCGCGAAACCGGCGAGGAGGGGCAGCGCTGGGTGCAGGAGACGGTCGCCCCCGAACTCGTCGCGGCCCTGGCCGAGATCGAGGAAGCCTCCTGAGCCCGCCGACCGGCCACCGGTTGGCTCTAACCGGACTCGCCACCGGTTGGCTCTAACCGAACTCGCCCGCGCCGAGCACCCGCTGTCGCCGCAGCGCTACGAGGTCGAGGTCATCGTCGGCCACATCCGTCACGGCATCGCCGAGGTGCTGCGCACCGCCGGCCTCGCGCCCGAGCGGCTCCTCGGCGTCCCCGGCATCGTCGAGCGTACCGCGGACCACGGCGCACTCGTGCACGGGCAGACCATCGGCTGGGACGCCGTCCCGCTGGAAGCCCTGCTCCGCGCCGGGTTCCCCGCTGCCGGACACCGTCCCGTACTTCATCGACCACGGGGCCAAGACGCTGGGCCGGGCCGAGATGTGGTTCGGCGCCGGACGCGGCGCCCGCAACGCCGTCGTGGTGCTGTTCGCCTCCGGCGCCGGCGCGAGCCTCGTCACCCCCGACGTGGAGCAGGGCCGCGCGGTCGAGGGGGGCACCTGACCGTACGCGTGCGGGGCCGCCGCTGCCGCTGCGGAGCGCTCGGCTGCCTGGAGGCGTATCCGCTCCCCGCCTGGCGCACGGCACTTCAGGAGCGGACCCCGCGGTGAGGTTTCGCCGATCACCGCGGAGGTACTCGCCTGGCGCCCGGACCACAGAAGGGAGCACGCCGTGACCGACCACTGCCTCGAAGGACCCGGCGAGAACGGTGAGCCCATCCCGCGGGACATGCCGGACCAGCAGGCCGACGACGGTGAGGACCCGTGGGAGGTCGCCCCGCGCTTCACGGGCACCGGCGAGGGCGAAAATGCCGAGCGCCGCAGCGACGACGAGACCGACGAGCCCACCGGCGACGTCCCCGACACGGACGAAGCGGGGACGGGCCGGCAGGGAGCACCGCACTCGGGAACGGTTCACCCCGAGCATCCGGTGCCGGACGAGCCCTCCGCCTGAGGAGGGCATCCCAGCGAGGGCCGCAGCCGGCTGTGGGGGTCGGCTGCGGCCCTCGCGCATGTCCGGGGCGGCTTGCCCGGTCGTGCGGGGGCGTTCCGTCTGCCCGGGGCGGGCCGCACGGCGGTGCACAGCTCGTCGGGATCAGCCCACCTTGCGTCCCCGCAGCGGTTCCGTCGGCGCCCCCGCCCCCTGCTGGAGGCCCAGCAGGAACTCCTCCAGCACCTCGGGAGCCGTGTGCTCCGGCCGCCAGCCGAGTTCCGCATGCGCCCGCGTGCAGTCCATGAGCGGCAGCCGCAGCACCGCGTCGAACAGGTGCGGAGAGGCGGGCAGCAGATGCAGACCCCAGGCGGCGGCGATCGCCGACCGCGCCACGCCGCGCGGCAGCCGCACCGGACGCGCGTCGAACATCTCGCCCAGCAGCCGCGCGTCCACGGGCGGGTCGGCCGCCAGGTTGAAGGCGCCCCGGACGTCGGAGAGCAGCGCCAGCCGGTACGCGTTCGCCGCGTCGTCCGTGTGCAGCGCCTGCATCCGCAGCCCCGGGACGTCCGGCAGGAACGGCAGCAGCTCCGGGCGGACCGGCGGGCCGGGCAGGAACCGGCCGCCGAAGATGCGGCGCTGCTCGCTCGCGGACTCCCGCTGGAAGAGGAAGGCGGGCCGCATCCGCACCACCCGCGTCCCGGGACGGTCCCGCTCGAAGGTGTCCAGCGCACGTTCCAGGTAGGCCTTCTCCCGGCAGTACGCGGCGTCCGGCCAGCCGTGCGTCGGCCAGGACTCGTCCACCGTCTCGTCCTTGGGGCCGGGCGAGTAGGCACCCACCGACGAGGCGTGCACGAGAACCGGGACGCCCGCCTCGGCCACCGCCTCGAAGACCCGCATGCTGCCGAGCACGTTCGTGCGCCAGGTCGTCGCCGGGTCGTGCGTCGGCTGGAACGCCCAGGCCAGATGGACCACCGCGTCGGCGTCCGAGAACCGCTCCACCAGGTCGGGCCGCTCGGAGGCCAGATCGACGGCGGCCCAGTCCGTCTTCGGCGGCGACCAGTCGGGGATCCGGCGGGCCAGACCCAGCACCGAGGCGACCTCCGGATCCTCCGACAGCAGGCGCACCACGCTCGTGCCGACGTTGCCGGTGGCACCCGTGACGACGACCCTCATACCCGTTCCGCTGCTCACGTCGTGCTCCTCCCGGCCGCCCGGTTCCATGAGAGGTGACCGAGTACCCGGGTCGCGGGAAATGCATGTGGGCAGAGGAAAGCCCCGGCCGGACGGGGGAATCACGGCCGGGGCGGCTCAGGTGCGGATCCTGTCCGGACCCGCATCCAGTTCAACGGGCAACCAATGCGGGGTGTTCCGCCGGCGCTCCCCGCCCGGTGAGGTGTGTCACTGTTCCTCGTCGTGTCACTGTTCCTCGTCGCCCGGGACGGTCTCGGCCCAGAGGTTCTCCGCCTGGAGCAGCAGCGTGCCCAGGACGGCGGCGTGGGCGGCCCCCTCCCCGGCATGCCGGCGCAGTCCGTCCTGCAACTCCTCGTGCAGCTCCTGCATGGCCTTCTCGGTCTCCTCGCCCGGCCGGGCGGTCACGCTGCCGTCGAGCAGACTGTCGGCCTCCGCGCACAGGGCGTCCCCGATCAGCTCCAGCAGGCGGGCGTACGAGCGCAGGGCCGGGCCCTCGGGCGGGGCGGGAGTGCGCTTGTCGTCCACGGACACCGCGAGCGCCCGGGTCAGCGTGGCGACGTGCCCGGTGACCCTGCTGAGCCGCTCGTCCTCCTCCACCGCCGGCAGGACACCCTCGTGCGGCACCCGATGCATCGCGCGCAGCGGGGCGTAGGTCAGACGCAGGCTCTCCTGGCTCCACCGGCGCGCCGAGCGCAGCGCCTTCAGGCGGTGGTCCAAGCGGTTCGAGGCAGTGACCCAGCCGGCGGCGGTCTGCGCGTCCCACTCGCCCTCCCGCAGATCCCCGGCGACGGTGTGCAGCACCTCTCCCGCCTCCCGGGCGAGCCCCGCCAGGTTCGTCCGTACGTCCCGCAGGTGGATCGGCGGCAGGACGAACGCGTTGACGGCGACGCCGATGACGGCGCCGATCGCCGCCTGCTCCACCCGGTGCCCGACGGCGGACAGACTCACCATGCCCGAGGAGATGGTGAACAGGGCCGTGGTCGCCGCGTAGATGCCCTGGTCGCCGAAGCGGGGCCAGTTCGCGAGCAGCATGAGCACGGGCACGGACAGGGCGATCGCGCCGGTCGTGTCGTCGGTGATCGCCTGCGCCGCCGAGGCCACCAGCGTGCCGACGCAGATGGCCCCGAACTGCCGCGCCCCCTGCACCAGGGAGCTGAAGACCGTGGCCTGCACCAGCACCAGCGCCACCCAGGGCGCCATCAGCGCCAGCGGGTCGCCCATCCAGACGCCACCCACCAGCCAGGCGAGCACGGCCGCCCCGGCCGCCTTCAGCGACTGGACGACCAGATCCCGCTCCCGTCCGGGCCCACGCCAGGCCGCCCGCATCGCCTCCCGGGCCGACCGCGCATCCCGCCGCACGGCATCCACCGGACGCACGCTCCGCGTCTTCTGCTGCAGATTCTCGAGCCGCCCCTGAGCCGTGGGTGCTCCCTGGGGCCGCGCGTTCGAGGCCGCCCCCGTATCTTCGTTCATGCCCCTCCGCCCACGGAAGGCTCCCGCCCTCCGCCGTACCGCACTGGTCACACGCGTCATGCGCTGTGGGTATCCGCCTGACCGGCGGTTTCACATTCCTTCATGCCAGCGGGCTGTCCCCGAGGGCGGACAGCAGGTGCGCGGGGTCGGCGTAGACCGCGTCAGCGCCGGACTCCGCCAGGTCGGCGCGCGGGATGCCGCCGCACAGGACGCCCACACAGCGCACTCCGGCCCTGCTGCCCGCCCGCATGTCCCACACGGTGTCGCCGACGAACACCGCACGCTCCGCCGGCACCTCGGCCAGTTCCAGGGCGTGCTCGACCGGCTCGGGGGAGGGTTTGCCCTCGTCGACGTCGTCGGCACTGGCCGTGGCCTCGATGGCCTCGTCCGCGTCGATCGCCCGGCGCAACGCGCCCAGCTCCGCGCCGCCCGCCGAGGTGGCCAGCACCACCGTCCAGCCGTCCCGGTGCAGTCGCCGCAGCAGCGCTCCGGCCTCCGGCAGCGCGGGCAGCCGGTCGAAGTACTGCCCGTACAGCGCCTTGTGCCCGGCGCTGATGTCGGCGTCCTGGTCGGTGTCCCGGTCGTCGCCCAGCAGATGGGCGACCAGGTCGGTCGACGGCAGGCCCACGGCCCGGTGGATGGCGTGCATCGGCACGTGGTGGCCCGCCTGCCGGAACGCCTCCCACCAGGTCACGACATGCAGATGGTTGGTGTCGACCAGCGTGCCGTCGACGTCGAACACGGCCGCCCGTCCCGCGCTTTTCATAGGTGCAGTCCCTTTCTCTCCGGCCGCGCGGGTACCACGTCAGCCGCTCTCCACGCCCGACGGCACCCGACGCTCGCGGGTCCAGGCCAGCAGTTCGTCGAGGGACCACGTGGTCACCACCCGCTCGGGCGGCACCCCGCACTCCTCCGCCCGTGCGCACCCGTTGATCTGCCAGTCCAGCTGCCCCGGCGCGTGCGCGTCGGTGTCGACGGAGAACAGCACCCCGGCGTCCACGGCACGGCGCAGCAGCCGCCGCGGCGGGTCCAGCCGCTCCGGCCTGCTGTTGATCTCCAGGGCCGTGCCCGTCTCCGCGAGAGCGGCGAACACCTCGTCCGCGTCGAACTCCGACTCCGGCCGGCCCCGCCCGGTCACCAGCCGCCCCGTGCAGTGCCCGAGCACGTCCGAGTGCGGATCGCGTACGGCGGCCACCATCCGCCGGGTCATCGACCGGGCGTCCATGCGTAGCTTGGAGTGCACCGACACCACCACCACGTCGAGCCGGTCCAGCAGCTCCGGCTCCTGGTCGAGCGCGCCGTCCTCGAGGATGTCGCACTCGATGCCGGTCAGCAGCCGGAACGGTGCCCAGCTCTCGTTCAGCTCCGCCACCACGTCCAGCTGTTCCCGCAGCCGCTCGGGCGACAGCCCGCGGGCCACCGTCAGCCGCGGCGAGTGATCGGTCAGCGCCGCCCACTCGTGGCCCAGCTCCGCGGCGGCCCGGCCCATCTCCTCGATCGGGCTGCCGCCGTCCGACCAGTCGGAGTGCAGATGGCAGTCCCCGCGCAGCAGCGCCCGCAGTTGCTCCCCGCCCCGCACGGCGGGCTGTTCCTCCGCCTCGCGTTCCAGCTTGTCCAGATAACCGGGGACCTCGCCGGCCAGCGCCTCCCGCACCACCTGGGCGGTCTTCGGGCCGACGCCCTTGAGTTTCTCCAGCGAACCGTCCGCCGCCCGTCGGCGCATCTCGTCGCCGCCCAGGTCCTTCAGTACGCGGGCCGCCGTGCGGAAGGCGCGCACGCGGTAGGTCGGTGCCAGGGACCGCTCCAGCAGAAAGGCGATCCGGTCCAGCGCCTCGACGGGATCCATCGCCACCTCCACCTCAAGGGTTGCCCAGCGCCCGGCGGGCCGCACGACGGGGGACCGACCGGGCAGACCGGCCGACCCGCGGGCCGCACGAACGGGCGGCCGGTTTGCCCGGTGTGCCCCCGGGTACTGCGATGCCTCGCCCCCACCTCTCGACGAGGAGACCTGCCATGTCCGGCCCTACCGCGCCCACCAGCAAAGTCGCCGTGATCACCGGCGCCGACTCCGGCATCGGCCGCGCCACCGCGGTCCACCTGGCGCAGGCGGGCATGGACGTCGGCATCACTTACCACACCGACCGCAAGGGGGCGCAGGAGACGGCCGACGAGGTGCGTGCGCACGGACAGCGGGCCGAGGTCGCCCGGATGGACCTCACCCGGCTGCCCGACGCCGCCGACACCGTCGACGAGCTGTGCGAGCGGCTGGGCCGCATCGACGTGCTGGTCAACAACGCCGGCACCGGCACCATGACGCCCTTCCTCGACCTGGAGCTGCAGGACGTGCGCGAGGTCCTCGACGTGGATCTCGTGGGGCCCTTCCTGTGCGGGCAGAAGGCGGCCCGGCACATGATCGGGCACGGCGAGGGCGGCCGGATCATCAACGTCACGTCCGTCCACGAGCACCAGCCTCGGGTGGGCGCCGCCCCCTATTGCGCGGCCAAGGGCGGTCTCGGGCTGCTCACCCAGGTCATGGCACTCGAACTGGCCGAGCACCGCATCACCGTCAACGCCGTGGCGCCGGGCGAGATCTCCACGCCCATGACCGGGCAGGAGGACACCGACCCGCACACCGAGAGCCGCCCGGGCATCCCGCTCGGCCGGCCCGGAGACGCGCGGGAGGTCGCCGCGGTCATCGCCTTCCTCGCCGGCCCGGACGCCTCGTACGTCACCGGCGCGTCCTGGAGCGTCGACGGCGGCATGCTGCGGATGGGCCCGCAGGCCGGGTCCCACCTGCCCGGCCACGACTGGCGCCGCCCCTGAGCGGCCGGGCGGCCCGGCGGGCGCCCTGGACCCGCGCCGGCGCCGGTTGCGTTCTAGGCTCGATGCATGACCGAAAGCGCGAGCCCGTACATATCGCACCCGCGGATCCTGGTGCTCGGGGTACAGCCGGGCACACCGCCGTTCCGGATCGTGCAGATCGACGGACAGGTGGTCGGGGAGGCCCGGGCCGTCACCGACGTACTGGCGGCCGCGGCCGCGTTCGGCATTCCCGTGCACGACATGGACGATCCGGACGTGGTCCGCTGGGTGGGCGGAGACAAGTTCACCTGGACCGTGCATTAGTGCCGCACGCGGCGTGCGCTGCTAGACCTTGCCCGCCGACGGCTTCCGCTCCGCCCGGGCCGGGCGGGGCCTGCGTGCGTGGACGGCCCTGCTGAGGCGGCGCCCCAGCAGCAGGTAACCGATGAGCGCGCCCGTGGTGTTGAGGATGACGTCGTCGATGTCGAAGGCGCGGCCGGTGACGAGGGCCCCTTGGGCGAACTCCACCAGGAGCATCACGATCGCGGTCAGGAGCAGCACCCGCAGGATGCCGCGGGTGCGGGGGGCGACCACGGGCACCAGGACACCGAAGGGGATACCGAGCAGGATGTTGCCGCCGATCTGCTTGTACGCGTCTCGCAGTTCGGGCTGGTCGAGATAGGCCTTCAGGGAGCTGCCCGGTTGCAGATTGCTGTGGGTCAGCGCCTCCGAGGCCGGCGAGGGCTGCAGGGTCAGCCGGGCCAGCACCACGGCGAAGGCGACCATGAACATGAACGCGCACAGCATCGCCAGCAGCCGGACGGGCCACGGGAGCGGGCGTCGCTCGCTCCCGGGCCCGGTGGTCCGGGGACGTGAGGCAGCACTGGCCATGGAGGGTCCTCCACTCTTCAATTTCCCTGCGTGACAGGGCGGTTACCCCCGGGCGCGCCGACGATGCCGTGGGGGGTGGTTCCGGGCCACGGTCCCGGGCGGTGTCGCCCGGGACCGTTCCCACCCTCGGTTGCCCCGCGTTCCGCCCGGGCACTCCTCTGTGTCGTGGCTCCCGATGAGCACGACGCCGCCGGGCGCACCGGCCCTGTCGCGGCCTCGGAAGCCGGTCAGCTCCCGTACGAGACGCGCACCTCCTTGAAGCCCAGGGAGCGCAGCAGGCCCTCGAGCATGCCGGTGGTGTTCGACTCGGCGCGCGCGGTCAGCTCGCTCTCCTTCGCCGCGTCGCCGATGTGCCGCACCGCGAGCTTCTGCACGGCCTGCTCTCCGTTGGGGTTGTCCGAGAACAGGTCGCCGAGGCGGTCGAAGAGACCGCGTTGCTTGGAGACCGCGTAGGAGCGGTCGGGGTCGAGGGCGGGCTTGCCCAGTTGGGCGTGGGGCAGCCGGAGCGTGGCGGACGTGCGGTCGCCGTTGACCCGCACGTCGTTCTCGCCGACCTTGCCCAGGTCGACGTAGGCGTCGACGGTGCCCGCTCCGACGTACAGGGTGCGGGTGCCGCGGATCGCGTCGGGCAGGAGCTTGGCGTCCTTCTCCAGGTCCACGACGACCTGGAAGTTGCCGGAGGCGGCGTCGTAGCGGCTGATGTCCTGGATGGACTTCAGCAGCGCGGGGCCGGACCGGTCCTGGGTCTCGGTGCCGAACAGGTCCTTCAGGCCCGGGATCACGCTCAGCCGGAGCCCGGCGAAGAACACGATGAGCAGCACCACGAGCGCGGTCACCACCTTCGCCCAGCCGGGCATGCGCCCGGGGAGGCGCTTGACGGGAGTCGTCATGCGACGGCCCTCCTTCCTACTGACCGGATGCCCGCCACACCCCCTGCCAGACCGCCGAGTTCAGGATGGAAGGACCCCGGCGGAAGCATGCGGGGCGCATACCCGTCACGGGCGGGACGTCGCCTCCGGCTGCTCCAGCGCCGCGTCCAGCGTCGGCTGCGGAGGCAGGAGCCGGGACAGGCCGGTGATCCGCAGGACACGCAGCGTCAGCGGGTGCGCGCAGACGAGGAGCACCTGGCCTCGCCGCTCGAGGACCCGGCTGCGGGCGCGGTACAGCAGCCGCAGTCCGGAACAGTCGAAGAAGTCGGTCCCGCTGAGGTCGATGACGACCCGGGCGGCCGGGCGGTCGGTCTCCCGGTCCAGGTGTGGTGCGATCTCCGAGGCCGCGGCGAGATCGATCTCGCCGCGGAACTCCAGCACCGTGTGTCCCCGTTCGTGGCGCACGCGCAGATGCCGGGTGAGCGGTGCAGGTTCCTGCCGCACGACGAGATCGCCTCCAGCCTGCTCCGTGCATGGGGAGGGGCTACGGCCTCAACACCGGTCCCCGCCCTGCAAGTTACCCTCCAACGAGTGAATTTGAGCATGTTCGATTGACATATGTCTTTGAATTCCCGCCGAGTTGGCCGAGGTTCGCGCCGGGGCGTGCGCGGGCGTGGTTCCGGGGTGCGCGTGGGTGTGGTCTTGGGGCGTGCGCGGGGGTGGTTCCAGCGCGCGTCCTGAAGCCCCGACGGGCTACGACAGGGCGTGCCAGGCCTGGGTGAGTGCCTGGCGGAACTGCTCGGTCTGACGCGCGGTGAGGTCGCGGACCATCCGCTCCTCCAGTTCGCGGACCGGCCCGGAGTGCCGGGCGAGCAGCTCGCGGCCGGAGTCGGTGAGCAGGATCAGCAGCTCCCGGCGATTGCGCGGGTTGCGCTCCCGGCGCACCAGCGCGCGGCCTTCGAGGGAGCGGACCAGGTCCGCGATGGACTGGGCGGTGACGAAGGAGTCGCGCGCCAGCTGGGCCGCGGACAGCCCGTCGTGCCGCTCCAGCACGGTCAGCGCCGTGTACTGGAGGGCGGTGATCCCGGAGGGTCTGACCAGCTCGTCCAGATGGGAGCGGACGACGAGCTCCACCTGCTTGACCATGTAGAGCAGGGAGGGGGGCGCCTTGGTCACCTGTGCGTCCAGCATGGAGGCAGGCTAGAGCATTGACAGGATTCCTGTCTCTCCTGAAACTGCACACAGACAGGAATCCTGTTTGTTGAAACTTTGGGAAACGTGGCGACGATGCTGAGGAGTGGCGATGACCACCTTCGAGAGCACACCCGGGCAACTGTTCATCGGGGGCCGATGGCGCGAGGCCGCCGACGGGGCGCGCACCGAGGTGATCGACCCGTCCCGGGGCACGGTCGTCACCACCGTCGCCGAGGCGGGCCCCGCCGACGTCGACGCGGCCGTCCGTGCCGCCCGTGAGGCCTTCGACGACGGCGCCTGGTCCGGTCTGAGCGGGCGTGAGCGCGGCCGGGTGCTGCAGCGCGTCGCCCAGCTGATCCGGGAGAACGCCGACGAGCTCGCCGCGCTGGAGAGCCTGGACGTCGGCAAGCCGATCACGCTGTGCGGCGCGGTCGACGTCACCAACGCCGCCAACGACTACGAGTACTACGCCCACCTCGCCCAGAGCCAGGACGGCGCCCTGCGCGACCTCCCCATGAACGCCCTCGCCTACACCAGGCGCGAGCCCCTCGGCGTGGTCGCCGCGATCACCCCGTTCAACTTCCCCCTGATCCTGAACGGTTCGAAGCTCGCCCCGGCGCTGGCCGCCGGCAACACCGTCGTCCACAAGCCTGCCGACGAGACTCCGCTCAGCGCCCTGTACATGGCCCGGCTGCTCCAGGAGGCGGGTGTCCCCGACGGCGTGGTCAACGTCGTGACCGGCAGCGGCCCGGTGGCGGGCGAGGCGCTGCTGCGGCACCGCGCTGTCGACAAGGTCGCCTTCACCGGCTCGACCGCCATCGGCCGCCACGTGGCGAGCGTAGCGGGGGAGGCGCTCAAACCCGTCACCATGGAACTCGGTGGCAACGCCGCCCACATCGTCTTCGAGGACGCCGACCTGGAGAAGGCGGTCGGCGCCGTCATCAAGGGCTTCGTCTTCAACACAGGCCAGTTCTGCATGGGCGGCCCGCGCCTGCTGGTGGCCCGCTCGGTGTATCCGACGCTGCTCGGCATCCTCGCCGAGGCCGTGCCCGGTGTACCGGTCGGTGACCCCCGCGACCCGGACACGGTCGTCGGCCCGATGGCGGCCGAGAAACACCTGAGGAAGGTCGAGGAGTATGTCGCCCTGGCCCGCAAGGAGGGCGCCCGCGTCGTCTGCGGCGGCGAGCGGCTCGACCTCGACGGCGGCTATTACTACCGGCCCACCGTCATCGCCGACCTGGCGAACGACTCCCGCGTGATCCAGGAGGAGATCTTCGGCCCGGTCCTCACCGTGCAGCCCTTCGACGACGAGGACGAGGCCGTCGCCCTCGCCAACTCCACGCCCTACGGCCTGGCCTCGGGTGTCCAGACCAGCAACCTCGCCCGCGCGCACCGGGTCGCCGGCCGGCTCCAGGCCGGCATCGTCTGGGTCAACGACTGGGCGATGCTCGACCCCGCGGTGCCCTTCGGCGGGGTGAAGGACTCCGGCTACGGCCGCGAGTACGGGCCCGAGGCCCTCGCCGGCTACACCCAGGTCAAGTCCGTCGTCGTCTCGCTCGACTGAGCGACCGTCAAGGAGTCATCGCGATGCCCATCACCACCCGAGCCGCGGTCGTCGAGTCCGGCGGCGCCCCCTTCACCCTCTCCGACGTCGTCCTCGACGCCCCCGGCCCGCACGAGGCGCTGGTCCGCATGGTCGCCACCGGCCTGTGCCACACCGACCTCGGGGTGGCGAGCGGCGGACTGCCGTTCCCGCTGCCCGGGGTCCTGGGCCACGAGGGCGCGGGCGTCGTCGAGGCCGTCGGCCCCGCCGTCACCGGCATCGCGCCGGGCGACCACGTCCTGCTCTCCTTCACCTCCTGCGGCGACTGCCGCAACTGCCGCGGCGGGCACCCGGCGTACTGCGCGACCTGGCTGCCGCTGAACCTGATCGGCGGCAGTCGGGCCGACGGCACCAGCACCATCAGTCGGGGCGGCGAGGCGCTGGGCGGCCACTTCTTCGGCCAGTCGTCCTTCGCGGAGCTGGCGCTGGCCGACGAGCGCAGCCTGGTCAAGGTCGACCCGGACGTGCCGCTGGAGTCGATCGCCCCGCTGGGCTGCGGCGTACAGACCGGTGTCGGGGCCGTGTGGAACGTCCTGAAGCCGGAGACCGGCGGCACGGTCGTCGTCCTGGGCGCCGGAGCGGTCGGCCTGTCGGCCGTGATGGCGGCGGCGCTCACCCCGGCCACCAGGATCGTCGCCGTCGACCGGGTCGCCGAACGCCTGGCCCTGGCCAGGGAGCTGGGCGCCACCCACACCGTCGACGCCGGCGGAACGGACCTCGCCCCGGCCCTCGCCGAGATCACCGCGGGCCAGGGCGCGGACGGCATCGTGGAGACCACCGGCAACGTGGCAGTCCTGCGCCAGGGCGTCGACGCGCTCGCCGCGCGCGGCACCCTGGTCGTGGTCGGCGCCCCGCCCTTCGGCACCGAGGTCGCCCTGGACGTCAACGGCCTCCTCGGCGGCAAGCACGTCGTCGGCCTCACCCTCGGCGACAGCGAGACGCAGACCATGATCCCGGCCCTGGTCGCGCTGGTGAAGGACGGACGGCTCCCGCTGCACCGCCTGATCGGCACCTACCCCTTCGACGACATCGACCGGGCGGTCCAGGACATGAGGTCCGGCAAGACGATCAAGCCGGTCCTGACGTTCTGAGACCGCCCGCGCGCCACCGGCTCAGTCGTTCAGCAGGACCAGCTTCCCCGTCGTACGGCCGGTGTCGCCGAGGGCGTGTGCCTCGGCGGCCTCGGCCAGCGGGAAGGTCCCGGCGATCGTGGCGCGCAGCTTCCCCGCCTCCACGAGCTCCGCGACCGCCTCCATGCCGCCGCGGTCGGCGTCCACCAGCATCCGCAGCGCCCGCACACCGAGCCGCTCGGCCTCCTCGTAGAGCTCGTCCGAGCCGCCCGGGAGGATCGAGACCAGGACACCGCCGGGGCGCAGCACGCGCAGCGAGCGCAGGGCGTTGTCGCCGCCGATCGTGTCCAGGACGACGTCGGCGTCCTTCACGGCCTCGGTGAAGTCCGTCTCCCGGTAGTCGATCGCCTCGTCGACGCCGATGCCGCGCAGGAACTCGTGCTTGCCCGCGCTCGCCGTGCCGATCACATAGGCGCCGCGCGCCTTCGCGATCTGCACCGCCACGTGCCCGACCCCGCCGGCCGCGGCGTGGATCAGCACCCGCTGCCCGGGACGGATGTCCGCGTGCTCGGTCAGTGCCTGCCAGGCGGTGAGCGAGACCAGCGGGAGCGCGCCCGCCTGGGTGTGGTCGACGCCGGCCGGCTTGCGGGCGAGGGCGCGGACCGGGGCGATGACGTACTCGGCGTGCGAACCGTGCCCGTACGGATACGGCAGCATGCCGAAGACCTCGTCACCGGGCGCGAAGGCCACGACGCCGATGCCGACCGCCTCCACCACCCCGGAGACGTCCCAGCCGAGGACGAAGGGCGGTTCGCCCAGGAATCCACCGGTGGCGCGGTGCTTCCAGTCGGTCGGGTTGACCCCGGCGGCCCGCACCCGGACCAGTACCTCGTTGGGCTTCGGTTCCGGGCGCTCGATCTCCACTTCCTTCAGGACCTCGGGGCCGCCGAGGGCGTCCTGGCTGATGGCTCGCATCGTGTTCTGTGTGCTCATGGTCCACCAGCGTGCCGGTCGGCGGACCCCGCGCCAATGGCAAGATTGCCAACATTCGATACGATCGTGCCATGCGACGTGAACGAGTGGTGGTCCTGGCCCTGGACGGGGTGTACCCCTTCGAGCTGGGCATCCCCAGCCGGATCCTCGGCGCGGCCGACGGCCGGTACGAGGTCCTCACCTGTTCCGTCGGCGGCCGTCCGGTACGCACCAACGCGGACTTCGGCGTCACCGTCGAGCACGGCCCCGAGGCCCTGGCCACGGCGGACACGGTCGTGATCGCGCCCGTCGCCCCCGACCATCTGGCCGACGAGGTGTCCGGGGACGTCCTGGCCGCGCTCGCGCTCATCCGCCCCGGCACCCGCATCGTCTCCATCTGCACCGGCGCCTTCGTCCTGGCCGCCGCCGGTCTCCTCGACGGACACCGGGCGACCACCCACTGGCAGGTAGCCGACCGGTTCCGCCGCATGTTCCCGCGCGTCGACCTCGACCCGGACGTGCTGTTCGTCGACGACCACCCGTTCCTGACCTCCGCCGGGGCCGCCTCCGGCGTGGACATCTGCCTGCACCTCGTCCGCAAGGACCACGGCAGCCGGCTGGCCAACAGCGTCGCCCGCCGCTGTGTCGTCCCGCCCTTCCGGGACGGCGGCCAGGCCCAGTACATCGAGCAGCCCGTCCCCGAGCAGGGCGCCGCGAGCACCGCGGCCACCCGTGCCTGGGCTCTGGAGCGCCTCGACGAACCGCTCACCCTGGCCGATCTGTCCGGCCACGCGCGGATGAGCCAGCGCACCTTCGCCCGCCGCTTCCAGGACGAGGTGGGCCTCAGTCCGGGCCGCTGGCTGATCCAGCAGCGCGTGGTCCGGGCCCGGCATCTGCTGGAGTCCAGCGACCTGACAGTGGATCAGATCGCCGGCCGGGTCGGCTTCGCGACCGGCGCGTCTTTGCGCCAGCACCTGAACGCGGCGATCGGGGTCTCCCCGCAGGCCTACCGCCGCACGTTCCAGACCGCCCGCTGATCAGCGACGGCAGCCGCGCGACGTGGTGGGCAGTCGACGTGTGGCCCGACAAGCGCCCAATTCCGGCGGCTGCAAAGCCATTTGTCGACCTGTTGCCTTCTGTCGGAGCGTGACGGAACCCTCACGTCCGCCCGGGGGACGAGATTGATCCTTTCGGGTCCAAACCCGATAAGGTTCCGATCGGCGCTGCGAGTTGACGCGATCGCGTCCAGTCGACCCGCGGTGCGTACTCATGAGTGCGGTCCACACACCCCCCTGTTCGTTCGTGTTGCTTCGAAGGATGCAGATGGAACTCGCCACTCCGCCACCGGCGGCGCGGGCCCCTGTCGCCTGGTACAGCTGGTGGTTGATGCCGCTGGGCCTGGGAGGCGGGACCGTTGCCGCCACGTTCATGAGCTCGGAGCGAATAACCACGGCCGTCGCCGGAATCGCGGCGACGGCGGCCGGTGCCGTGTGCGTACGGCTGCTGCTGCGCACCCGGGCACAACTGCACCGGGCGGAAGGCTCCTTCCGCGCCACGCAGGCCGAGCACAACATGCAGTGGCAGCAGCACGTGGCGGGCCTGGAACGCAAGTTCTCCGCCGATCGCGCCGGCCTGGAATCCCAGCTCAACGAGCAGAACGCGGCCTACGAGCGGCGCCTGGCCGACCAGAGCGCCACCTACGAGTCGCAGCTGGCCGACCAGAGGGCCACGTACGAGTCGCAGCTCGCCGACAGGTCCAGGGCCTATGAGGAACGGCTGACCGAGCAGGCCACCTCCTACGAGGCCCAGCTCGCCGACCAGGCCGAGGTCTGGCAGGAGCAGCTCTCCCACCAGCTCGCCGCGGTCGCCCGGCTCGCCGACGAGCAGCTGCCCGACGCGATGACCAAACTGCGCGCCGGCGACGCCATCGACGACCTGCTGCCCACCGTCAACCAGTGCGCCAAGGTCAGTTCGGAACTCCAGGCCGAGCTGCGCAAACTGCTGCGCACCTCTTTGATCGGCCTGGAAGCGGAGTTCGACCGGTCCACCTCCGCCGAGCAGGCCGTGATCAGCATCGGCAACCGCATCCACGTCCTGACCAGCAAGCTCCGCGGCCGGCTGCACGAGATGCAGGGCGAGCACGGCCGGTTGCCGGCCGTCGCCCGGGGCCTGATGGAACTCGACCAGGAACTCGGCCCCGCCGACTCGCTCGCCGCCAGCATCGGCGTGCTCGGCGGCTCGGACCGGCCCGGCCGGCAGTGGCAGGAGCCGCAGCGGCTGCTGAGCGTGGTGCGCGGCGGCATCGGCCGGATCAAGGACTTCCACCGGATCCAGGTGCGCCACCTGCCCGAACTGGGCGTCGACGGCGGCCTCGTCGACCACCTCACGCTGATCCTGGCCCACCTGCTGGACAACGCGGCCCGCTACTCGCCGCCCACCGAGCCGGTGCTCATCTCCGGCAAGGAGGTGCCCAACGGCGTCGGCATCGAGATCCAGGACTCCGGCAAGGGCCTGAGCGAGGAGAAGAAGCGCGAGGCCGAGCACGCCCTCGCGGGCACCGCGCCCGGCGCCGGCCTCGGCGGTATCACCGAGGACGCCAACATCGGCCTGCGCGTCGTCGGCGCACTCGCCCGCCGCTACGGCATCCGCGTCACCTTCGCGGATTCCCCGTGGCTCGGCACCTCGGTGGTGGTCGTCGTGCCGCACAAGTACTTCAGCCCGCTGCCCACGGCCGCACCCGCCCCGGAGGCACGCACCGCCGCGGCCGCACCGGCCCGCGAGACGGCCACCGCGCCCGAACCACGGGCCGCCGAGGCCGCCACCGGGCAGACCACGCCCGGCGGCCTGCCCCGCCGCCGCAGCAAGCGCAACGAGACGGAGGCGCCCAGAGCGGCAGAGCGAAGCGACCGGGTCACCGTCGCGGCCGTTCCGCCGGACGCGTCCTTCTCGGGACTCGCCGCCTTCGCCACCGCCGGACGCGAGGCGGCGGAGGCCTCCGAGCCGGCCGACGACCGCGACACCCTCGCCGGCCGCGAGTACACCGAGCACCGCACCGAAGAGAGCGACCACTCCTCATGACGCAACAAGGAACAGACGTGAGCTGGGCGCTCCGCGATCTCGTCGAGAGCATCCAGGAGATCCGTTTCGCCCTCGTGGCCTCCAGCGACGGCAAGGCCATCACCTCCTACGGCGCCGAAGACCCCGACGACGTCGACCGCTTCGCCGCCGTGGTGGCCGGCCTGCAGGCGCTGGCCCAGCCGGTGGCCGAGCAGTTCCCCAAGTACGCCGGGCAGTTGCGCCTGGCGATGATCGAGGTGGACGGCGGGCACCTCTTCGTCGTGCGCGCCGGTGTGGAGACGTACCTCGGTGTCCTCGCCAGGGAAGGCCTGGACCAGGGCCTGCTCGGGCACCAGATGAGGGACCTGGCCCGCAGGATGGGTGAGCTCCTCGGCACCACTCCGCGCCTGGAGGAGCACTCTGGATGAGTGCTCCCCGCAGACCGTCGGACCCGTCCGGTCTCGAGCGCTACTACGTCCTCACCGGAGGGCGCAGCGGACCGGGCGGTTCGGCGTCGAGCCTCGACGTGGCGACCCTGGTCGTCGCCCGCGCCGCCCCGTTACCGGGCATGCAGCACGAGCACGAGGAGATCCTCCGCCGCTGCCGCGACCCGCTGTCGGTCGCCGAACTCGGCGCTCACCTCGGGCTCCCCTTCAACATTCTCGCGGTGCTGCTGTCGGACCTGCTGGACGCAGGTCGCGTCGAAGCCCGTAACCCCATCCCGGCACACGAAGCCGGCCGCGGGCCCGACCTTGCGCTCCTTGAGGAGGTACTCAGTGGACTTGAAAGGCTTTGACCAACCCGGTGGCTCGGCCGGGGACACCCGCTCGGTGAAGGTGATGATCGCCGGCGGGTTCGGCACCGGGAAGACCACCATGGTCCGGTCGGTCAGCGACATCAAGCCGCTCACCACCGAGGAGACCCTCACCCAGGCCAGTGTCGACGTCGACCATCTCATCGGCGTCGCCGACAAGACGCAGACCACCGTCAGCCTGGACTTCGGCAAGATCGGCATCAACGAGAGTCTGGTGCTGTACCTGTTCGGCACGCCCGGACAGGAACGGTTCTGGTTCCTGTGGAACGGCCTGTTCAAGGGTGCGCTCGGGGCGATCGTCCTGGTGGACACGCGCCGGCTGGAGTCCAGTTTCCGGGCGATCGAGGAGATGGAGCGGCAGGAAGTCCCCTTCGTCGTCGCGCTGAACGTCTTCCCCGACTCCCGGAACTACCCGGTCGAGGAGATCCGGGACGCCCTGGACATCCCCGAGCACACCCCGGTCGTGGCCTTCGACGCCCGCGACCGCGCCTCCAGCCGGGACGTCCTCGTCGCACTGATCCACCATCTGAAGGAACGCTCGGCCGTGGCCCTGGAGCCCCGATGAACGACTCGACCGAATCCAGCCTCCAGGCCGTCCGCGGCTGCCCCGTCGCCCATCACGGAGCGGACCTGACCCGGCTGTACGGCCCGGACGCCGCGACCGACCCGGAGGGCATCTACGAGCGGCTGCGCAAGGAGCACGGCTCGGTCGCGCCGGTCCTGCTCGAGGGCGACGTGCCCGCCTGGCTGGTCCTCGGCTACCGCGACAACCGGCGGGTGCTCGACAACCCGCGCCAGTTCAGCCGGGACGCGCGGATCTGGCGGGACTGGGCCGACGGGCGTGTGGAGGAGACCTCGCCGCTGATTCCGATGCTCGGCTGGCGCCCGGACTGCGTCTCCCAGGACGGCGAACCGCACCGCAGGCTGCGGGCGGCCGTCACCGACGGGCTCCAGGCGGCCGCGAGCCGCGGCATCCGGCGTCACGCGACCCGCCTCGCGAACAAGCTGATCGACGCGTTCGCGGACACCGGACGCGCCGACCTCGTGTCGGACTACTCCGAGTACCTGCCGATGCTCGTGCTCTCCCGCATCCTCGGGCTCGCAGAGGCGGAGGGGCGGAACCTGGTCGAGTCCTGTGCCCAGGTCCTCAAGGGCGGTGAGGACGCCCTCGCGCACAACGACCGCATCATGGTGATCCTCGGCGAACTGGCCGAGCGCAAACGGGCCGAGCCCGGTGGCGACTTCACCACCGCCCTGCTGGGACACGCGGCCGGTCTCGACGAGGACGAGGTGGTCAGCCATCTGCGTCTGGTGCTGATCGCCGCGCACACCACGACCAGCAACCTGCTGGCCCGGGTCCTGGAGATGATCCTCACCGACACCGCCCGGCTCTCCGGACTGATCAGCGGCCAGCTGAACGTCTCCGCCGTGGTGGAGGAGGTCATGTGGAACAGCCCGCCGCTGGCCGTACTGCCGGGCCGGTTCGCCGCCGGCGACCTGGAACTCGGCGGCCATCAGATCCAGGAGGGCGACCTGCTGGTGCTGGGTCTGGCCGCGGGCAACGCCGACCCCGACGTCCGGCCGGACACCGGGGTGTCGGTCCAGGGCAACCAGGCCCACCTGGCATTCAGTTCGGGCCCGCACGAATGCCCCGGGCAGGGCATCGGGCAGTCCATCATCGAGATCGCCGTCGACGTCCTGCTGCACCGCCTGCCGGGCCTGACCCTGGCCGTGCCGGCGGAGGAGCTCACCTCGACCGCCTCCACGTGGGAGTCCCGGCTGGACAGCCTGCCGGTCGAGTTCGCCGTATAGCGCCGCCGTGCGATGCCCGGCCGGACGTTCGGCCGGGCACCGCCGTGTCACACGGTCAGCAGGTCGTCCACCGAGCCGCGTCCGGCCTGTTCGGCCGTGGCCACCGCGCCTCCCTTCGCCGCCGCGTAACGGCCGGTGACCAGCGCCCACTCGTAGTTGCCGTTGATCCAGTGCTGAATGGCCTCCACTCCCCTCCGCACCCGGTCGCGCTCCGATTCGTCGAGCCGCAGCTCGTCGCACATGTGCGGGACGCGCTCCTGGAGTTCGAGGTACTCGTCGAGGCAGCCGATCGTCATCCGGTACGCCTCGTCGGTGGCCTCCTGCCACGAGCAGCCCCGCTCCCGGCGCAGCACGGCGATGAGGTTGTGACCGTCGCCGCGGCGCTTCTCCCGCTCGAAGGAGTGGATGTCGTTCATGAAGCCGATGGTGTCCGCGGCCAGATCACGCATCCGCTCCATCACCGGATGCGCCATCGCCTGGGCCGGCACCTCGAAGCCGCGGCTGCGCTCACCCGCGTCGATGCTGTGGTGGATGCCGACCGTACGGCGCCGGAAGGCCGTGTACTCGTCGAGCGTGAGCGTCCCCTCCAGCCCCCGGGCGGCCAGGTCGACCTCCTCGCAGTGGGCGACGAGGAACCGTCCCCAGGAGGCGGCGAAGCGGGTCTGCCATGTCAAGGACATGCCATAAGAGAGGTGGTTCCACACCTCGGCCCAGGCAACGGATATCGGACAGACCACCCGGGGCGGGCTGCCGGCCGGACGCAGGGGAGTGACGATCAGTTCCCGGGCGACCTCCGCTATGCGGTCGGCCCGGTCGGGCCTGCTGGCGTCGAACTGGTCGTCGAAGAGGAAGGCCAGGGAGAACCAGTTCATCAGGACGACCATGTCGTCCGCCGACGCGTGCGGATAGGTGCGGGCGGCGGCCAGGGGCAGGTCCCAGGACTTGTACTCCTCGAAGCCTTCCCGGCTGCGGACCAGGCGCATGTCCCACACCCAGCGCAGATGTCGCGCCCGGGCGAACTCCAGATGCTCACTGACGGGGGTGTCGAAGGGCAGGTCGAATCGGACGTCCTGAGGCATGTGCTTCCTTCCGGGAGACGGACCGCAGAGCCCCCCGCCCCTGCGAGCGGACGGTTTCGTGACCGGCCGCACACTCGAACTCGGCTTCGCAGTCCGAACCTTGAACCGAGAAGCGCTACGAGGCTGCCCAAGGCCTGAACAAGCCATTCCGTGACACCACCGTGATCTCGGTTACGGCGGGAAGCATGTGAGCTGCGTACACTCCCTCCTCCCTCATCAGGCCCCGACTTGTCCGCCGTGCCTCCGGCGTCTCGGCACGCCACACTGGTCCGAGTCCGTCCGACGACTCATCAGGAGGCGCACCGCGATGACGTCCGCACCCGTACGCAGCGCTGAGCAGCGCAAGAAGGACACCCTGCACCGGCTTGACCACGACGTGGACGCCTGGGTCGCCACGGCCGACTGCGCGTCCGGCACGCCGTACCTCGTCCCGCTGTCCTTCCTCTGGAACGGCTCGTACCTGCTGTTCGCCATGGCCCGCGTCGAGCCCCACCGGACGGAACCTGGCCGCGTCCGGCCAGGCCCGGGTGGGCATCGGGCCGACCCGGGACGTCGTCATGGTCGAGGGAGCCGTCGAGACGGTCCAGCCCGGCGAGCTGACCGAGCAGGACGCCGAACTCTTCGCCGCCAAGACCGGGTTCGACCCCCGCCGGCTCGCCACGCCCTACCTCTACTTCCGCGTCGTGCCGCGGCGGGTGCAGGCCTGGCGGGAGGCCGACGAACTCGACGGCCGCGAACTCATGCGCGACGGAAGGTGGTTGAAGACCGACTGAATCGGCTGGACCGGGATATCCGCACAGGAGAGGGCCGTGGGGCACGACCGCCCCGCGGCCGCGATCCTGCGGAGGAGACATGGCACTGGTGAAAGCGGGGGTCCTCGTGCTCGACTGCGCCGAGCCCGAGAAGCTCGCCGTGTTCTACAAGGAACTGCTGGAGGGGGAGGAGTCGGACGCCACCGCCAACCGGGTGGAGATCAAGAGCGCCGACGGCTTCCGGATCGCCCTGCGCCGGGACGTCAACGCGACCCCGCCCAGTTGGCCGCGTCCCGAGAACTCCCTCCAGGCCCATCTGGAGTTCGTGGTGGACGACCTCGACGCGGTGGAACGCCGCGTCATCAGCCTCGGCGGCCGGCCCCTGGAGGCCAAGGAGCCCTCGGGCCCTCTGGAGGAACGCGGCTACGCCGACCCGGCAGGCCACTCCTTCACCCTGCGCCGCACCGCGCCGACGGCACCCAAGCAGGGCTGAGACGCGAGGACGACGCACAGCGCGGTCAGGGCGAGGCCCGGGCCGGTGACACTGCCCGGGCCGAGGGAGCCCGGCACGGCCCCGGCAGCCGCGCTGCCCGCCCAGGACAGGTGCATGCAGGCCGGCCCGGCCCGGCAGCCGCCCGGCCTCGCCTCGCCCGGCCGGGCAGTCGCCCGGTAGCCGCCGCCCGGCTCCGCCCGGCCCCGCCCCGGCAGCCGCCGGGCGGGGCCGGGTTGCCGTGTCAGTCCCGGCCGCCCTTCTCGCCGACCGGCCAGGTGCCGGTCGAGCGCTCGATGGCCTTGGCGCCCGCGCGGTCCACGGCACTGCGTACCACCGCGAAGATCGCGCCCTGGATCGCGGCGGCCAGCAGGACCTCGCCCCAGCCGCGGTCCTTGTCCAGCGCGTCCGGCGCGTCCTCCTCGTGCCGGATCGCCATCCACGTCTTGCGGAAGGCGAGTCCGGCCAGCCAGCCGCCCGACCAGCCGAGCACGAACCCGACCGGCTGGTACGCGAGGGACATCTTCTTCTTCTTTGCCACGGGAACTCCTTGGTAGTTGAGGGGGGGAAGGTGGTCAGGGGGTGTGCGCCGCCGGGATCCGCTCCTCGGCGCGGACCGGCCCGGGCGGTGTGCCGTCACCGAACGGCCGGCCGCCCAGCTCCTCGCGGTGGTGCGGGGACAGCCAGCCGGACAGGTCCGGGCCGAGCGGCACGATGCGGGTCGGATTGATGCCCGTGTGTACCTGGTAGTAGTGGCGCTTGATGTGGTCGAAGTCGACGGTGTCGCCAAAGCCGGGCGTCTGGTACAGGTCGCGGACGTACCCCCACAGGACCTGGTTCTCCGTCAGCTTCCAGCGGTTGCACTTGAAGTGGCCGTGGTACACCGCGTCGAAGCGGACCAGCGTGGTGAACAGCCGGATGTCCGCCTCGGTGATCGTGTCGCCGACGAGGTACCGCTGCCGCTCCAGCCGCCCCGCGAGCAGCTCCAGCCGCCGGAACACCCCGGCGCAGGCGGCCTCGTACTCCTCCTGCCCGGTGGCGAACCCCGCCCGGTAGACGCCGTTGTTGACGTCCTCGTAGACGTCCGCCTTCACCTCGTCGATCTCGTCGCGCAGCTTGTCCGGGTACAGATCGGGCGCGCCGTCGCGGTGCAGGGCCGTCCACTCGGTCGCGAGGTCGAGGGTGAGCTGCTGGTAGTCGTTGGTCACCAGCTGCCCACTGGGCACGTCCACGATCGCCGGCACGCTGACACCGCCCGGGTAGTCGCTCTCCCGGCGGTCGTAGGCCTCGCTGAGGTAGCGGATGCCCAGAACCGGGTCGCGGCCGTCCTCGTCGAGCGTGAAGCGCCAACTGCGGTCGTCCTGGATCGGGTCGGCCACGGCCAGGGACAGAGCGTCCTCCAGGCCGAGCAGCCGCCGGGAGACCAGGGACCGGCTGGCCCAGGGGCAGGCACGGCTGACGACCAGACGGTAGCGCCCGGCCTCCACCGGCCAGCCGTCCCGGCCGTCCGCGGTGATCCGGTCCGCGAAGTGTGCCTTGGACCGTTTGAACGCCCTCCTTCCGTAGCCGGTGTTGCCGTCGTCGCCGTCGTCGCGGCTCATGGGGGTGACCTCCTTGCCGTACGGGGACCCTGGTGAACGCGTTCCCCGTTTTCCGTGGACGGCACGGTGTGAGTACCCCCGACCGGGGCAATCGGCGTGGGTGACTGATGAAGGAAGTGATCACAGGACACGCGTCACGGTGCTGGTGGCGCTCGCGGCCAATCTGGTGATCGCCGTGGCCAAGGCCATCGGCGGCCTGGCGGCGGGGTCACCGGCCCTGCTGTCCGAAGCGGCCCACTCGGTGGCCGACAGCCTGAACGAGGTGTTCCTGCTCGCGGCCCTGCGCCGCAGCCGCCGCCCCGCCGACCGGCGTCATCCCTTCGGGTACGGCAAGGAGCGGTTCTTCTGGTCGCTCCTCGCGGCCGTCGGGATCTTCGTCATGGGCGGCTGTTTCTCGTTCTTCCAGGGCTTCGAGGCCCTGACGACCGAGACGGAGGAGAAGCTCAGCGGCTATGTGGCCGGTCTGATCGTGCTCGGAATCGCCCTCCTCGCGGAGGGCGGCTCGCTGCTGCGGGCCCTCTATCAGGTGCGACAACAGGGCGGCGCGGGTGCCGGGCTGCGCGATCCGGCTCTGCGGACGGTCGTGGCCGAGGACGGCACCGCCGTGCTCGGCGTCACCCTGGCCATGGTGGGCATGGCGCTGCACATGGTCACCGGACAGGCGGTGTGGGAGGGGTCGGCCTCGATCGCGATCGGTGCGCTGCTGGTCTACGTGGCCTTCCGGCTGGGCCGCGACGCCCGCGACCAGCTGATCGGCGAGGCGGCCGACCCCGAGTCCAGCGGGCGGATCCGCGCGCTGCTGCGGGCACAGCCGGAGATCGACAGTGTGGAGGCGCTGTTCACGATGAAGACCGGACTCGACACGGCTCTGGTGGCCGCTCGCGTCGACCTCGTGCCCGGCATGGACAGCGAGCGCGTCGAGGAGGTCGCCGTGCGCATCAAGCGATCCATCGCCTCCACGGTGCCCGAGGCCGACCAGATCTTTCTCGACGTGACCGACCGTCCCGCCCGCGAGGCAGCGGAAAGCCCCGCCGCGACGGGGGAGCGCGGCGGGGCCTGAACCTCGCGTGCCCCACCGCGGCCGGTTCACACACCCGGGGCGAAAGATTTTTCCGCCGGCTGCCCGCACGGTCCGCCCGCAGAGCTTCGACTGTCCACACGTCCGCCGGCTGAAGGCACGGTCCGCCGGCTGCCCGCACAGGGCAGCCGGCCCGCTGTCAGCCGCCCTCGGTCGGCTCCAGGACGAAGACCGGGATCTCGCGGTCCGTCTTCTTCTGGTAGTCGGCGTACGCCGGGTACGCCGCGACGGCCCGCTCCCACCAGGCCGCCTTCTCCTCGCCGGTGACCTCACGGGCGGTCATGTCCTGCTTCACCGGCCCGTCCTGGAGCTCCACGTGCGGGTGGGCCAGGATGTTGAAGTACCAGACGGGGTGCTTGGGCGACCCGCCGAGGGAGGCCACCGCGGCGTAGCGCCCCTCGTGTTCCACGCGCATCACCGGTGTCTTGCGCAGTTTCCCGCTCCTGGCACCCCGTGAGGTCAAGACGACGACCGGCATCTTCGAGCCCTGAAGCGTCGTCCCCTCCGTACCGCCGGAGCTCTCGTACAGCTCCACCTGCTTGCGCACCCACTGCGTCGGGCTGGGTTCGTACTCGCCTTCGAGAGGCATGGCATCCGTCCCATCGTCGCGTCCGAGGCTCATCGCCACCTGCCATCAACACCCGTGCCCCGGGGAATCATCCGCACCCACGGGATCCGGCAGGATCCGGCCCTCAACCCGGCGCGAGCGCCATCCGTACGGCCAGCGCCGTCATCACCCCGCTCGCCACCCACGCCGTCGCCAGCCGCCCCCGGCGGCCGGTCAGCGCCCGGCCCAGCAGTGCCCCGCTCCCGGCGAGCAGCACCTGCCAGCTCGCGGAGGCGGCGAAGGCGGCCACGACGAACACGCCCTGCTCCACGGGGCCGGCCGGTCCCGTGGCCCGGGAACCGAGCACCAGGGCGGCGAAGTAGACGACGGTGGTGGGGTTCAGCAGGGTGATGCCCAGCAGGCCCAGATAGGCCCGGGCGGGGCTCGGGGGAGCGGGGGCCGACCGGGTGGCGAGACGGTGGCCGCGGTACTCGCGCACCGCGGTCACCGCGCCCCGTGCCGCCAGCGCGAGCAGCACCAGCACGCAGACCCACCGCAGAGGGCCGAGCACGGGCCGCAGCGCGGAGGCCAGGGCCGTACCCCCGAGGGTGGCCGCGAGGGCGTAGAGCCCGTCGGCGGTGGCGACGCCCAGCGCGGCGCAGACGCCCGTGCGCAAGGTGGTGCGTGCGGTGAGGGAGACGAGGTAGGTCCCTACGGCGCCCACCGGTACGGCGATGCCGTACCCGGCGAGCAGCCCCGCGACCAGCGCGGCCGTCATGACCGGGGCGGCGTCGGTCCTCCGCGGCGGCCGGGCTGCTGCTGTCGGCGCGCGGCGGAGGCGACGGCGGACAGCGGCAGCAGAACGGTGAATGCAGGCATGGCCGGATCCTGCGGTCTGCCCCGCCGTGCCGACAACCGGTTTTCGCGTCGGCGCCCCCGCGCCCGGGCCCCGGCGCGGGCGCCGACCCCGCACGGACAGGCCTCCCGCCCCTGTCGTTCGAACGGGAGGACGGCATTCCCCGGCCATGTTGCCGACGTCGGCGATCTGGCCGAACTTCACGTCGCACGGTTAGATGCCTCGGGCATCTAATGAAGATCGGCACGACGCACTACTCGTCTGCGAGGTCTTCATGACGGACACGACCGCACCCGTCGCCTTCCCCCAGAGCCGGACCTGCCCCTACCACCCGCCCGCCGCCTACGACGCACTGCGCACCGAACGCCCCCTGACCCGGATCACCCTCTTCGACGGCCGCGAGGCCTGGCTCGTCAGCGGGCACGCCACCGCCCGCGCCCTGCTGGCCGACCCGCGTCTGTCGTCCAACCGCGACCGCCCCGGCTTCCCCGCCCCCACCAAGCGCTTCGCCGGGATCCGCAACCGCAGAACGGCCCTGCTGGGCGTCGACGACCCCGAGCACCGCGCCCAGCGGCGGATGGTCGTCGGGGACTTCACCCTCAAGCGGGCCGTCGAACTCCGGCCACGCATCCAGCAGATCGTGGACGAACGGCTCGACGCGATGATCGCCCAGGGGCCGCCCGCGGACCTGGTGAGCGCCTTCGCGCTGCCCGTGCCGTCCATGGTGATCTGCGCCCTGCTCGGCGTCCCCTACACCGACCACGACTTCTTCGAGACCCAGTCGCGACGGCTGCTGCGCGGCCCGGAGACCGCCGACGTACTCGACGCCCGCGACCGGCTGGAGACCTACTTCGGCGAACTGATCGACCGCAAGCAGCGGGACCCCGGCACCGGCCTGCTGGACGACCTGGTCCACCGGCAGCTGCGCGAGGGCGACCTCGACCGCGAGGGTCTGATCGCCATGGCCCTCATCCTGCTGGTCGCGGGCCACGAGACGACCGCCAACATGATCTCGCTCGGCACCTTCACCCTGCTCCAGCACCCCGAGCGGCTCGCCGAGCTGCGCGCGGACCCGCGGCTGCTGCCGGCCGCGGTCGAGGAGCTGATGCGGATGCTGTCCATCGCGGACGGCATGCTGCGCCTGGCCGTCGAGGACATCGAGGTGGCGGGGACGACCATCCGCGAGGGCGAGGGCGTGGTCTTCGCGACCTCCGTCATCAACCGCGACGAGACCGTCTACCCCGAGCCGGACACACTGGACTGGAGCCGCCCTGCCCGTCACCATGTCGCGTTCGGCTTCGGCATCCACCAGTGCCTCGGCCAGAACCTCGCCCGCGCCGAGCTGGAGATCGCCCTGCACAGCCTCTTCGACCGGCTGCCCGGCCTGCGCCTGGCCGCCCCGGCCGAGGAGATCCCCTTCAAGCCGGGCGACACCATCCAGGGGATGCTGGAACTCCCCGTGACCTGGTAAGGGCACGCGCACATGCACATCGACATCGACAAGGACGTCTGCATCGGCGCGGGCCAGTGCGCCCTGACCGCCCCGGACGTGTTCACCCAGGACGACGACGGCTACAGCACGGTGCTGCCCGGCGGCGAGGACAGTGGCAGCCCGCTGCTGCGGGAGGCAGCCCGCGCCTGCCCGGTCGGCGCCATCACCGTGTCCGAGACCGTGAGCTGATCCCGGATCTCACCCGGCGTCCAGGAGCCGCCGGGCCGCCTCGCGCGCCCCGGCCGCGGGCTCGGCGCTCCTGGTGACGCCCGCCGTGACCATGGCATCCTCGGCCGGCAGGAACAACCGCACCGGGGAGAACGGTCGTTCTCCCCCGCTGACAGGGAGGATCCATGACCGACCGCCCGCCGCTGCCGCCCTTCACGCGCGAGACCGCCGCACAGAAGGTCCAGGCCGCCGAGGACGCCTGGAACACCCGCGACCCGCACAAGGTCTCCCTCGCCTACTCGCCGGACTCCGTCTGGCGCAACCGCGACACCTTCGTCACCGGCCGCGCCGAGATCGCCGCGTTCCTCACCCGCAAGTGGGAGCGCGAGCAGGAATACGCACTGCGCAAGGACCTGTGGGCCTTCGACGGCAACCGCATCGCCGTCCGCTTCCAGTACGAGTGCCGGGACGCGGACGGGCAGTGGTGGCGCTCCTACGGCAACGAGCTGTGGGAGTTCGACGAGCACGGCCTGATGACCCGGCGTGAGGCGAGCATCAACGACGTGCCGATCGAGGAGAACGAGCGCCGCTTCTTCGGCCCCCGGCCGGAGTCCGAGCGCGAAGACACCTTCCCCGTCCGGTGAGCCCGGGGGAGTCGCTGGGCCGTGTCCGCAAAGTCCCGCCTGCCCCGCGACGCCTGGCACGCTCCCCCCGAGCTCTTCGAGCAGGGGGCACCCCCACTCGCCGCACCGGACGAAGCCCCAAGTACGTCCAGTACGAGGGACTCCGCCCGGCACGCCGAGAGCACGCACCAGACGCCGCGGGGCCCGCCCTCCAGGGCGAACGACGGGACTTTGCGGACACGACCTAGGATTTCCGGGATGACCGAACAGGCCACCCGCAAGCCCTTCCTCTACGTCGTCGTCTGCGCCGCCGGCATCGCCGCGGACGTCGGCGAACTGATCACCGCCGCGCAGGAACGGGACTGGGAGGTGGGCGTCATCGCGACGCCCGTCGCCATGAACGGCTTCTTCGACACCGCCGCCGTCGAGGCCCGAACGGGCCGCCGCATACGCTCCGCCTGGCGCACGCCCGGCGAGCCGCGCCCGTTCCCGGCGCCCGATGCCGTGGTGGTCGCCCCCGCCACCTTCAACACCGTCAACAAGTGGGCGGCAGGCATCGCCGACACCCTCGCTCTGGGCACCCTGTGCGAGGCCGCGGGGCTCGGGGTGCCGATCGCGGTCCTGCCGTGCGTGGCGGACGCCCTGGCCTCCCACCCCGCCTACCGGGACAGCCACGAACGGCTGCGGGGGATGGGCGTGCGGTTCGCAGAGCCCTACGCGGGAGAGCCGGGGGAGGACGGCGGGCGGCCGGAGTTCGGGTGGAAGCGAGCCCTGGACCTGGTCGAACGCCGCTGACGAATCGGCCCGGGCCACACGCGGACGGTCCGTCAGGCGGCCCGCCCGGCCTCGTCTTCGAGCGCACACGAAGACGTACGCTCCCCGTGGAACCTTCCCGACGGCAGGAGCAACAACGATGCAGTACGTGAAGCTCGGTTCGACGGGCCTGGACGTCTCACGGATCTGTCTGGGGTGCATGACCTACGGGCTGCCCGACCGCGGCACTCACGAGTGGACCCTCGACGAGGAGGCCTCGCGCCCGCTGATCCGCCAGGCCGTCGAGGCGGGCATCAACTTCTTCGACACGGCCAACGTCTACTCCGACGGCACCAGCGAGGAGATCGTCGGCCGGGCCCTGCGCGACTTCGCCCGCCGCGACGAGATCGTCCTCGCGACGAAGGTGCACGGCCGGATGCGGCCCGGACCGAACGGCAGCGGACTGTCCCGCAAGGCGATCATGACCGAGCTCGACCAGAGCCTCACCCGCCTCGGCACCGACTACGTCGACCTCTACCAGATCCACCGGTTCGACCCGCACACCCCGATCGAGGAGACGATGGAGGCCCTCCACGACGTCGTCAAGGCGGGCAAAGTCCGTTACATCGGAGCCAGTTCGATGTACGCCTGGCAGTTCTCCAAGGCCCAGTACACCGCCCGTCTGAACGGCTGGACGCCCTTCGTCTCCATGCAGAACCACTACAACCTGATCTACCGCGAGGAGGAGCGCGAGATGCTCCCCCTGTGCGCGGACCAGGGCGTGGGCGTCCTGCCCTGGAGCCCGCTCGCCCGCGGCCGTCTCACCCGGGACTGGGACACCACGACCGAGCGCAGCGCCACCGACGCCTTCGGCGACAGCCTGTACCAGGAGGGCGACCGCACCATCGTCGAGGCGGTCACCCGCATCGCCGGGGAGCGGGGCGTCCCCCGCGCGCAGGTCGCCCTCGCCTGGCTGCTCCACCAGCCCACGGTGACCGCCCCGATCGTCGGCGCCTCCAAGCCCGGGCACCTGGAGGACGCGGTGGCCGCGGTGGAGATCCGGCTGAGCGACAAGGAGCTGGAGGAACTCCAGAGCCCGTACGGTCCCCATCCCATCGCCGGGCACTGAACGCGACGGCCCGAAGGTCAGTGGGGCCCCTGCGATGCGAACTCCGTTCCGCAGGGGCCCGCCCCCTCGCTCTCCGCCAGCTCGACCCTGGCCCCGCTCATCGTCAGCGTCCGGTAGAACCGCCCGATCCGCTCCGTCGACCGGCCCACGTAGTGCCCGATGAACGACCGCCGGAACCGCTCGGCCGCCCGGTTCGGCTGCGATCCGTGCACCAGGCTCCCGTTGAAGAACAGGACGTCGCCCGGCGCCATGTCCACCGGCACCGGCGCCAGCCCCGCCGGCGGGGGAACGTACTCCCGGGCGAAGGACACGTCCGCGTCGGCCTGCTCCGGGCAGAACAGGTCCATGCGGTGCGTGCCCGGCACGACCTCCAGCCCGCCGTTCTCCCGGTCGATCACGTCGCAGGCCACCCAGGCCGCCACACACGTGCCCGGCTCCACCTTGAGGTAGAAGTTGTCCTGGTGCAGCGCCTGCCCCCGGGCCCCCGGCGGCTTGAAGTAGAACATGCTCTGCGCGGCCAGCACCTCCTCACCGAGCAGCGCCTCCAGAACCGTCCGCAGCCGGGCGTCGAGCAGGACCTCACGCCCGAGGTCGTTGATCTCGTGCGGGTGCATCACCCGGGGCCACACGTGCAGGGGATCCGCATCCGGCCCGTCCACCGCGCGCGGCTCGAAGTGCCCGGGCACCGGACCGGCCGCCCGCAGTGCCGCGAACGCCCCGCACAGCCGGTCGATCTCGTCGGCCCCGAAGAGCCCCCGCACCACCGTGAAGCCGTGCTCCTCGAACCCCTCCCGGTACCGCCGGAGCCCTTCGCGGTCCACGATGGAGGCGCCGACGGCGCCGTTGCCCGTGACTGTCATGTACGTACTCCTCGGTCGGGTGTCCTCGGTCGCAAACGCTAGGCCGCGAGGCCATCGAGGAGGATGCCCGTGCATGCTGAGGGATTGCCTGGGAGTGCTGCGGAGGGCAGCACCGGGAATGCCGGGGAGCCCGGGAACGCCGAGGACACCGAGAAGACCGGGAACGCCGAGGGCACCGGGGAGCCCGGGAACGCCGAGGGCACCGGCGAGCCCGGGAACGCCGAGGGCACCGCATACGCAGGGAACGCCGGGGATCCCGCACCGCCGCCCGGGCTGGTCGTGCTGGGCCACTTCGACCAGACGCCCGGGTACGGCGTCAACCGCCCGCAGGGATCCGCGAGCTGGCTCTTCACCTGGACCACCGCAGGCCGGGGCCGACTGTGGCAGGGCGGTGCGCACACCTCGGCCGGCGCGGGCGCACTGGTCGTGCTCGCCCCGGGCGTCCCGCACGGCTACGGCGTCGAGCCCGGCGCCCGGCACTGGCGGTTCTGGTGGGCGCACTGCCAGGCCCGCCCGTCCTGGGCCGCGTGGCTGCGGCCGCACGCCGCCGGTCACGGGATGTACGTGGTCACCTCCGCTCCGGCCGGGGTGCACGGCCGCGTCGAGGCGGCGTTCCGGCGGATGCACGCCGACGCCCGCTGGACCGGCACCGAAGCACCGCCCGAGGGGTCGCCCCCGGACGGGCAGGTCGCCGTGGCCCACGGCAGCGCTGCCCGCGAACTGGCCCTGTGCGCACTGGAGGAGATCGTCCTCCTCACCACCGCCGCCGCCCGGCCGACGGCTCCCCGGCCCGGCCTCGACGCACGGATCCGTCGCGCACAACAGCTGATCGACGCCGACCCGGGCGCCCCGCACACCGTCCACTCTCTCGCGGAGGGCGTCGCACTGTCGCCGTCCCGCTTCGCCCACCTGTTCAGCAGCCAGCTCGGCCGCTCGCCCATGCGGGCCCTGCGCGAGGCACGGCTGCGCCATGCCGCCCGGCTGCTGGAGAGCACCGACCTGCCCGTGGAACGCGTCGCCGCTGCCTCGGGTTTCGTCAGCCCGTTCCACTTCAACCGCGCCTTTCGCGAGCGCTACGGGGCGCCACCCGGGGCGTACCGCACGACGCACGGCGATGCGACCGGCTGAGCACCGCTATTGGTTTCGCCGCAGACCCCGAAAGGCCGGTGCACAAACGCCGCCGACCGTGTGAGCTGCTGCTCAGGGGGTGACTCAATGGTTTCCGGGTGACCGGCGGGGCGGGTAAATGTCAGTCGTAAAGAAAGGGACAGACGGCACGGAAATGCCTTTCGCGCCACTGGCTGACTTCTTGTCAAAAGGCGCTGCCGGGCCGCGCAATGCGCGAAACCGCAAGATCTCTTGTTCCCTTCCCCTGACCTGTGCAAAGGTGTGTCATGTCGGCGTGCCCCCACACGCCTTTCTTTCGTATGCGCGAGGCCGCCGGCCGGCATACCCCTTGGTACGGACTTTATTCCGCATGTCCTTGAGAGGAATGCAGCCGTGAAAGACGCAGGCCCGTCGAATTCCCCGGCCTCGGCCCGCGGGTTCGGCGCGACGGACGAGCAACTGAGCGCGGAGCTCAGGAAGTGGACCGGGGCGACGCCCGCACTCCACCCCGTCGGCGAACTGCTGGACCGGCACTGGGAGGCGGCCTTCGCCTACGCCCGGCTGTGCACCGACGGTCCGCGCTCCGCGGGCATGCTCACCACCGCGGCGTTCACCCGGCTCTTCGGCGAGACCCTCCGGCAGAACGGCCCGACCTCCGCGTGGCGGTCCCATCTGCTCGTCACCGTGCGGCGTATCGCGGCCGAGTGGGCGGGCGACCACCGGTGCGACATGCTCCACCCGGAGCTGCTGGCCGGCACCGGCGAGGGGGAGCGGCTCGCCTCCCGTCTGCTGCCGTCGCGGCACCGGCGCCTGCTGTCCGGGGCCTTCCAGCGGCTGCCCCAGTCCGCCCGCTGCCTGCTGTGGCACGTCGAGGTCGAGACCGAACCGCTCGCGTCCCCGGCCGCGTTGCTCGGTCTGGACGAGGAGGGCGCGCGCGTCGAACTGGACCGGGCCCGGGACCGGCTGCGCGAGGAGTGCCTCCAGCTCCACCGTGAACTGGCCCCCGACGAGGAGTGCCGGCGCTATCTGCGCCTGCTCGACGTGACGTACCGGCGTGGGGGCCTCGACATCGACCCCGATCTACGCGCGCATATCGAGGGCTGCGGGCACTGCAGCGTCGCCGCGGACCAGCTCGACCAGTTCAACCACGGCCTCGGCGTCGCCCTGTCGGAAGGGGTGCTGGGCTGGGGCGGGCGGGGGTATGCGGAGAGCCGGATCAGCGAGGCGGGGGACCACGCAGGGGGTGGGCGTGCCGTGGAGCGCGAGCGGCACGGGGGAGTGGCCGGTGCGGCCGCCGCCGGGGCCCCGGCAGCCGCGGCGCGCGAGCTGTTCCCGGATCCGGTGGCCCTGGCGCGGGAGGTCTTCCCGGAGCCGGCCGGTATGGCGTACGAGATCATTCCGGACCCGGCCCGTGCGGTACGTGAGGCTTTCCCGGGGCCGACCGGTGAGGCGAGCGAGGTCTTTCCGGGGCGGATGGGCGAGGCGCGTGAGGGCGTTCCGGGGCCGACGGGTGAGGCACGCGAGGGCTTCCCGGCCCCGCCGCGTGCGCCGCGCGAGGTGTCTCCGGGTCCGGCCCGTGCGGCGCGCAGGGGCTTGACGAAACCGGCCCGTGCGGTGCGCAAGGGCTTGACGGATTCCGCCCGTGCGGCCCGCGAGGGCCTTGCGGATCCGACCGGTGCGGTGCGAGTGGGCTTTTCCGGCCCGGCCGGCACTGCGGGTGAGGAGTTCCCTGCCCCACCGCATGCAGCGCGTGACGCTTTTCCCGGGCCGGCCGGCGAGGGGCGTGAGGTCTTCCCGGACCCGGTCGCCCTCACCGGCGCGGTCGGGGAGTCGTTCACCGAGCCGGGCGGCCCGGCGGCCGTACCGCCGCCCGTTCCCAGGGCCGAGAGCGGTGACCCGGCCGCGGACGCGGCACGGGCTCCGGCCGACGCGGGCCGCTCCCTGCCGGTGGAGACCGTGATCCCGGCCCCCCGACCCGAAGGCTCGCGCACCGCCGCCCGGAGGTCGGCCAGATCCGCCCACAAGGCGGCCCGCCGTGTCGCCAGGCGGCGCCATCTCACCGCGGGCATCCTGACCGTCGGCGGCCTCGTCGTCCTGCCCCTGGTCCTGTGGTCCACCGGCGACTCCGGCGACAGCGCCCCGGCCGGCGCGGACCGGCCCGCCGGGGAGGCACCCGAGGCGAACGCCGGCGACGGGAGCACCGACCCGTCCCGGACCGGCGCGGGCGACGCACGGCAGGGCGCCCTGCGCGGCCGGCTGCACAACGTGGCCTCGGACCTGTGCGTCGGCATCGACGGCACGAAGGCCGTCGAGGGCGGCGAGGCCGAGCTGACGACCTGCTCCGCGGACGCCGCCCAGCAGTGGACGTACGAGACCGACGGACTGCTGCGCAACGGCGCCGCGCCGGACCTGTGCCTGGACTCGCAGCTCGGCTACTCGGTGCGGCTGGCCCCCTGCGCGGGTGCCTCCCGGCCGGACCCGAAGAGCATCCGCTACGACTTCACCCTGCAGGGCGCCCTCGTGCCCCGCTGGGACCAGGACCTCGCCCTGGCCCCCGCCGCGACCGACGGCTCGGGAGCCCTGGTCCTCAAGGCCCGGACGGACGACGAGGTCCAGCGCTGGGTGATCGACACCGCCAAGGCCGACCTCCAGATGCAGGCCGTCACCTGGAACGCCACCGTTCCGGCAGTCCGCTCGGCACCCGCACCGGCCCCGTCTCCCGCACCGCCGAAGACGCCCGCGCCCACCCCGACCCCCTCCCCGGCCTCCTCGGCCCCGGAGCCTACGCCGAGCAGCCCGGCCGCCACCGACTCGTCCTGCCACCGCTACGGCTACTACTGCGACTCCGACGGCCGGTACGGCAACCCCGGCTACGGCTACCCCGGATACGGGTACGGCCACGGCGGCTACGGCTACGGCTACGGCTACGACGGAGACGGCCGACGCTGACTGGGCGTGGGCTCAGACGCCGACGACGGTCAGCGACAGCCACAGGGCGGCCACGGCCGACACCAGCGCCGCCGGTACGGCGAGCAGCCCGAGCCGTGTGAACTCGCCGAGCCCGACCCGGTGCCCGTCCTGCTGGACGATCCGCCGCCACAGCAGGGTCGCCAGCGATCCGGCGTAGGTCAGGTTGGGGCCGATGTTCACACCGAGCAGGACCGCCAGCACGGCACCGGGACCGGACCCGGCGGTCAGGGGCAGCAGCACCAGCACCGCGGGCAGGTTGTTGATCAGGTTCGCCAGGACGGCGGCCAGAGCGGCCACGCCCAGCAGTGTCAGCAGCCCCGTGCCGTCGGGCAAGACACTCCGCAGCGCGTCGGCCAGCCCGTGGTCGACGACCGCACGCACGACGACGCCGAGCGCGAGCACGAACGCCAGGAACGCCGGGGCCGCCGATCGCACCACCGTGAGCGGCGTGGCCCGGCGCCGCACCAGCGCCCGCCCGGCCAGCACCAGAGCGCCGGCCGTCGCGGCCCAGGCCGGGGCGATCCCCACGGCGGAGGCGACGACGAACCCGGCGAGCGTGCAGCCGACGGTGACGAGGGCGAACAGCGGGAGCGGTTCGGGACGTGGGGCGGGGTCGGGGGAGGGCACGGGCGCCGCGAGTTCGTCGTCGAAGAAGCGGCGGAACACCAGGTACTCGGCGGCGATGGCGACGAGCCAGGGCAGCGCCATCAAGGCCGCGAAGCGGGTGAAGCTCAGCCCGCTCGCGGTGAAGGCCAGCAGGTTGGTGAGGTTGGAGACCGGCAGCAGCAGCGAGGCGGTGTTCGACAGATGGGCGCACGCGTACAGGTGCGGCCGTGCCTGCACGCCCATGCGGGTGGCGGTGGCGAGCACCACCGGAGTCAGCAGGACGACCGTGGCGTCCAGACTGAGTACGGCCGTGATGACGGACGCGAGCGCGAAGACCGCGGTCAGCAGCCGTGTGGGACGCCCCGCCGCCCAGCGGGCCATCCACGCCCCGCAGGCGGTGAAGAGCCCTTCGACGTCACAGAAGTGGGCGAGCACCAGCACGGCGGCAAGGAAGCCGACCACGGGCCCGAGCCGCTGGATCTCCTCCCAGGCGTGCTCCGGCGAGATCACCCCGAGGGCGATGGCGAGCCCGGCGGCGGGCACGGCCAGCACGGCCTCGGGCAGGCCCTTCGGGCGGGCGACGGCCCAGACGAGCACGGCGGCCAGCAGTGTCACGGACAGGACTTCGGCGAGCGGGGCGTTCAGGGCGGGGTCCTCCGGAGCGTGATCTGGGCGTGCCCGCCCATGAAACCAGGCGCTGGTAAGAGAACCTTCGCGAGCCCCGTCCCGGGCAGGGCCCGCTGTGGTCATGGGCGCTGTCAGGGGGCACCGGCCGACGCGGGCCGCCCGCCTGCCGGCGCGGATCGCGCGCCCACATCCGGCCGTCGAGCAGACCGGCTCTGCCGGGTCGTCCGTGGGTTCGGGAGCGTGCGCTTCGTCCTCGACCGTCGAGCAGGTCAGGATCTGCCGGGATCGTCCGTGGGCTCGGGAACGTGTGCTCAGAGCTCTTCGCCGAGCAGGGCCAGCTCCGCCCAGATCGTCTTGCCCTCGCCGGTGTGCCTGCTGCCCCACCGCTGGGTGAGCTGGGCGACCAGGAGCAGACCGCGGCCGCCCTCGTCCCAGGTCTTCGCCCGGCGCAGGTGCGGTGCCGTGTGGTTGGTGTCGGACACCTCGCAGATCAGCGTGGCCGCGTCATGGATCAGCCGGAGCCGTATGGGCGGCGCGCCGTAACGGATGGCGTTGGTGACCAGCTCGCTGACCACCAGCTCCGCGGTGAACGTGGCTTCGAGCAGCCCCCAGCGTTCCAGCTGGTCGACGACCTGCTTGCGGATGGGGGCCACCAGTGCCGGGTCGGCGGGGATGTCCCAGGTGGCGACCTGGGCGGACGGCAGGCCGCGGGTGCGGGCCAGCAGCAGGGCCACGTCGTCGCTGGAGCCGCCCGGCGGGAGGAGGGTGTTCAGCACGCGGTCGCAGGTCTCGTCCAGGGAGGCGGAGGAAGCCGACAGGGCCTCGCGGAGCATCCGGCCGCTCGTGTCGACGTCCCGCTCGCGGCTCACGAGCAGCCCGTCCGTGTGGAAGGCCAGGACGCTGCCCTCGCGCAGCTCCACCTCGGCGGCCTCGAACGGCAGCCCCCCGACGCCCAGCGGTGGCCCCGAGGGCAGATCGAGCTGGTGCGCCGGGCCGCCCGGCGGCACCAGCAGGGGCAGAGGATGCCCGGCCCGGGCCAGGGTGCAGCGCCGTGACACGGGGTCGTACACCGCGTACAGGCACGTCGCGCCCACCTCTCCGGTGTCGTCGTCCCCGCCGGACTCCTCCGACAACCGGACGACGAGGTCGTCGAGGTGCGTGAGCAGCTCGTCGGGCGCCAGGTCGATGTCGGCGAGCGTACGGACGGCGGTGCGCAGCCGGCCCATGGTGGCCGACGCCTGGATGCCGTGGCCGACGACGTCTCCCACGATCATGGCGACCCGCATCCCCGAGAGCGGGATCACGTCGAACCAGTCGCCGCCCACGCCGGAGCGGGTGGCCGGCAGGTAGCGGGAGGCGGCTTCCACCGCCGCCGTGTGCGGCAAGGTGCGGGGCAGCAGGCTGCGCTGGAGCGTGAGGGTCGTCTCGCGCTCACGGGAGTAGCGGCGCGCGTTGTCGATGCAGACGGCGGCCCGGGCCGTGACCTCCTCGGCCAGCAGCACGTCATCGGGGGTGAACGCCTCGGGGCGCCGGAAACGGGTGAAGACCGCCACGCCGAGGGTCGTGCCACGGGCCTGGAGCGGGACGGACATCGTGGAGTGGATGCCGTACTCCTGGATCCGCTGGAAACGCGCCGGGTCCCATGCCAGCCACCGCTCGAGGTCGCCCGACGCGCCCGAGGCCACGACCGTGTGCCCCGCGACCAGGGAGGCGGCCTGCGGGGAGTTCTCCGGGTAGACGTCCACCTGTCCCGGCTCGGCGACGGCCTCCGGGCTGCCCTTGTTGACCGACTGGTGGGCGGTCCGGCGCAGGCTCAGCGGCGGGATCGGTGGCCCGGCGGGCTCACCGGCGAGCTCCCGCGGGTCGAGCAGGTCGACGCTGACGAAGTCGGCGAGCGCCGGCACGCACACGTCCGCCAGCTCCTGGGCCGTACGGGTGACGTCGAGGGTGGTGCCGATGCGCACGCTCGCCTCGTTGACCAGCTGCAGCCGTTCCCGCGAGCGGTACTGGTCGGAGAAGTCGTGGGCCGTCACGCACACGCCCCGCACCTGGCCGGTGCCGTCGGTGAGCGGTGCCATCCTGGCCAGCCAGGCGTGTGCCGCCCGGCTCTCGCCGGTCGCCTTCATGTACGTCTGCATGTCCTGCCGTCGGCCCGTGCGCAGCACCCGGCGCAGATTCTCCTCGAGCTCGGCGTTGGGTGGCCGACTGCCGATGTCGGTGGGCTTCAGGCCCAGCATCCGGCCGGCGGGCAGGGCCAGGAGGTCCGCCATCGCCTCGTTGACGCCGCGCAGCCGCAGCCGCCCGTCGAAGATCATCGTGGCGCAGGGCGACTGCGTCAGGGCCATGCGCACCAGCGGGTCGTCCGGAAGCCCCAGGTCGGCGGCCTCCGGCGGGGACACCGCCAGCCAATCGGTCGCCTCGGCCCCGTCGGGCGGTCTGCGGTGGGCGAGCACCCACAGGGACACCGGGTGGCCGTCGCGATGACGCAGGGTGAGTGTGCCGCTCCAGCGGGAGTCGTCCGGCACGGACGGCCGGTCCGCGCCGTCGGCCAGCAGTGCGGCGGCCGGGCGGCCCACGACCTCGGCGGCCGTGTGCCCCAGCAGACGGCGGGCGCCCTCGCTCCACTCGGTGAGCGTGCCGTCGACGGCGATGACGGCGCGGGCTGCCACGCCATCGTCGAACCCCTCGTCCGGACTCATCGTCGCGACTCCATACGGACACTCACAGTGAACAGGGAAGTCAGTTGAGTTCCAGCGTAGTCCGTAGGCGCCCGGCGTGGACCGGTAACCCCCGCGCCGCCTTCCCGGCAGGGGGCGAGGCACAGATCCGGCCGAAGTGATCGCCGAGGCAGAAGGGTCCCGCCGCCCCCTTGACGGCCGGGCATGACGCCTCGACAGAATCTGTTTGTTCGCGATCAGTTGTGAGTACTTCTGGGCCCTTGTGAGGGAGAGTTCCATGTCGGTCACGCGCAGATCGGTCCTGCTCGCCACCGCGGCCACGCCCGCGGCCGGAGCGTTGCTCGGTGCCCCGGAAGCGTGGGCCGCCGGGGAGGGGCGCGGCGCGCCCGGCCGCCGGACCGTCGCGCTGCGCGACGGCTGGCGCTTCGCGCTGGTGAACCCGGGCGGCATCACCGACCCGACCGGCGCCTACGCCGACGCCCACCGTCCCGGCTACGACGACTCCGGATGGCGCGAGACCGCCGTCCCGCACGACTGGAGCATCGAGCAGACCCCCACCACCGAGCACGGCACCACCAGCGGCACCGGCTTCCTGCCCGGGGGCCTCGGCTGGTACCGCCTGGCCTTCACCCTGCCGCCCACCCTCGCCGGCAAGCGCGTCTCGGTGGAGTTCGACGGCGTCTACATGGACTCCACCGTCTACTGCAACGGTACGGAGGCCGGCCGCCACCCCTACGGCTACACCGGCTTCGCCCTCGACCTCACCGACCTGGTGCACACCGACGGCACCACCGAGAACGTGATCGCCGTCGAGGTCCGCAACCGGCTCCCCAGCAGCCGCTGGTACTCGGGCAGCGGCATCTACCGCGAGGCCCGCCTGGTGATCACCGAGCCGGTGCACGTGGCCCGCTGGGGCACCCGCGTCACCACACCGCAGATCTCCGCCGAGCGTGCCGTCGTACGGGTGGCCACCTCCGTCGTCAACGCCTTTGGCGAGGGCACGGACGTCGAGGTGGTCTCCCGGATCGTCGACCGCAAGGGACGGACGGTCGCCCGTACCTCCACCACCGCGGCCGTCACCGGCGAGCACACCGAGAACCACGAACTGACGGTGAGTAGACCGGAGTTGTGGGACTTCGCCACACCCCACCGCTACACCCTGCACACCGAACTGCGCGTCGACGGCCGAACCACCGACACCTACCGCACGGTCTTCGGCTTCCGCACCTTCCGCTTCGACCCGGACGAGGGCTTCTCCCTCAACGGCACCCACCACAAGATCAAGGGCGTCGACCTCCACCACGACCTGGGCGCACTCGGCGCCGCCGTGAGCATCGACGCCGTCCGGCGGCAGCTGGAGATCATGCGCTCCATGGGCGTCAACGCCCTGCGCACCTCGCACAACCCGCCCGCGCCCGAGGTGATCCAGGTCTGCGAGGAGCTCGGCGTCGTCATGCTGGTGGAGGCGTTCGACTGCTGGCGCACCGGCAAGAACCGGTACGACTACGGCCGCTTCTTCGACGAGTGGTGCGAGAAGGACGCCACCGAGATGGTGCTGGCGGCCCGCAACTCGCCCGCCGTGCTGAGCTGGTCCATCGGCAACGAGGTCCCCGACTCCACCTCCACCGCCGGCCTCGCCATGGCCGACCGGATCATCGGCGCGATCAGGGCCGCCGACGACACCCGCCCGCTGGTCATCGGCTCCGACAAGTACCGCCGCCTGCCCGCCAAGGGCTCCGCGGCCGACCTGATGCTGGCCAAGCTGGACGGCCTCGGCCTCAACTACAACACCGCCAAGTCGGTGGACCAGCTGCACGCGGCCTACCCGCACCTGTTCCTCTTCGAGTCGGAGTCCTCCTCGGAGACCTCCACCCGCGGCGCCTACCAGGAGCCCGAGCACCTCAACACCGGCGAGAACCACACCCCGGGCAGACGCGCGACCTCCTCCTACGACAACAACCTCGCCTCCTGGACCATGAGCGGCGAGTACGGCCACAAGAAGGACCGGGACCGCAAGTGGTTCGCCGGGCAGTTCCTCTGGTCCGGCATCGACTACATCGGCGAACCCACGCCCTACGACGTCTTCCCCGTCAAGGCGTCCTTCTTCGGGGCGGTCGACACGGCGGGCTTCCCGAAGGACATGTACCACCTGTTCCGCAGCCAGTGGACCAGCGAGCCGATGGTCCACCTGCTGCCGACGACCTGGAACCACGCCAAGGGCGACACGGTCGAGGTCTGGGCGTACGCGAACGTCGGCACCGTCGAGCTGTACCTCAACGGCAGGTCCCTCGGCGTACGGCGGTTCGACACCAAGAAGACCGTCGACGGCCGCCCGTACCTGGAGACGACCGAGGCGACCGGTGACGACAAGACCTTCACCGACGGCCCCCACCCCGGCAGCTACACCAGCCCCAACGGCAGCGCGGGCAAACTCCACCTGACCTGGCGGGTCCCCTTCGAACCGGGCGAGCTGAAGGCCGTCGCACGGCGGGGCGGCAAGGTGGTCGCCACCGACGTGCTGCGCACCGCGGGAGCCCCGCACGCGATACGCCTCACCGCGGACCGCGAGGCCGTCGCCGCGGACGGCCGCTCCCTGGTCTTCGTGACCGCCGAGGTCGTCGACCGGCACGGGGTGGTGGTGCCCGACGCGGAGCACCTGCTGTCCTTCACGGTGACAGGAGGTTCCCTCGCCGGACTCGACAACGGCAGACAGGAGAGCGCCGAGCGCTACCAGGCGAGTACCCGGACCGCTTTCCACGGCAAGGCCCTCGCCATCGTCCGATCCGGTACGAAGGCCGGCGCGGTGAAGGTGACCGCTCGCGCCGGGGGGCTGCGCGCGGGCACGGCGACCGTGCGGGCCACCCGGGCCGCGGACCGGGCCGAGACCGCGCCGCCGGCCTTCGAGCCCGAGCACCCGGCCCCCGTCGGCCGCCCGTACGCGGACGCCGGCTACTCCGGCCGCCCGGACACCCTCCCCGCCGCCATGCTCGACGGCGACCCGGCCACCGGCTGGTCCAACGGCTTCTTCAAGGAGGCCACGGCCCTGCTGCCGGCTTTCGACGGTGCGCGGGCTAAGGACTGGGTCTCGGTCGACCACGGGCGCACCCGCGGCTACGACCGGGTGGACGTCTCCTTCACCGTGGACGCCGCGCACAGTCTGCCCGCGGCGATCGAGGTGGCGGTGTGGGACGGCCGCGCGTGGCAGGCGGCGCGGGACACCGAGATCCGCTGGGCGGCCGCCTCCGACACTCCCACCGTGATCACGTTCAAGGCTCTCCGCGGCTCCCGGATCCGGCTGACCCTGACGAGCCGCCACCCCGGCGAGCCCCGCGGGGCGATCCGCATCAGCCGGCTGGACGCCCCGGCCGCCTGAGCCCCGGGCGTCACGGTCCGGACGGCGGCGAACAGCCAGTCCTGTCCGGACCGTTGACGGGGCGTCACATCTGCCACAACCATGTCCTGCGTCCGCATCTGGGAGCGCTCCCACATCGAGCGCCACCCGCACCTCCCGGAGGAGCCCAGACGTGAAACGACGCAGAACCGCCCTGTTGTCCCTGACGGCCCTGCTGGCCACCGCGCTCACCGCGCTGCCGTCGGCGCCCGCCGGGGCCGACGAGGTCGAGCAGGTCAGGAACGGCACCTTCGACACCGACACCGCACCCTGGTGGACGACCGGCAACGTCACCGCGGGCGTCTTCGACGGCCGGCTCTGTGCCGACGTCCCCGGCGGCACCACCAACCGCTGGGACGCAGCCGTCGGGCAGAACGACATCACCCTCGTGAAGGGGGAGTCGTACCGCTTCTCCTTCAGCGCGACCGGGACGCCCGCCGGGCACGTGGTGCGGGCGATCGTGGGCCTGTCGGTGTCGCCGTACGACACCTACCACGAGGTGTCGCCGCAGCTCAGCGTCTCCGGCGACACCTACTCCTACACCTTCACCTCGCCCGTCGACACCGCGCAGGGCCAGGTCGGCTTCCAGCTCGGCGGCAGCGCGGATCCCTGGCGCTTCTGCATGGACGACGTGTCGCTGCTCGGCGGGGTGGCGCCGGATCCGTACGAGCCCGACACCGGTCCCCGGGTCCGCGTCAACCAGGTCGGCTACCTGCCGGCCGGGCCCAAGAACGCCACGCTGGTCACCGACGCCACGGCGAAGCTGCCCTGGCAGCTCAGGAACGCCGGCGGAAAGGTGGTCGCCCGGGGCACGACCCTGCCGCGCGGCGTCGACGCCTCCTCCGGGCAGAACGTCCACTCGATCGACTTCGGCGCCTACCGCACCAAGGGCTCGGGCCTCACGCTCGTGGCCGACGGTGAGACCAGCCGCCCCTTCGACATCGACGCGAGCGCCTACGAGCGGCTCCGCCTCGACTCGGCGAAGTACTACTACACCCAGCGCAGCGGCATCGCGATACGCGACGACCTGCGGCCCGGCTACGGCCGCCCGGCCGGACACGTGGGTGTGGCCCCCAACAAGGGCGACACCGCCGTGCCCTGTCAGCCCGGCGTGTGCGACTACACCCTCGACGTCAGCGGCGGCTGGTACGACGCAGGCGACCACGGCAAGTACGTCGTCAACGGCGGCATCTCCACCTGGGAACTGCTCAGCACCTACGAACGCGCCCGCACCGCCCGCACCGGACAGGCGGACAAGCTCGGGGACGGCACGCTCGCCATCCCGGAGAGCGGCAACAAGGTGCCCGACATCCTCGACGAGGCCCGCTGGGAGCTGGAGTTCCTGCTGAAGATGCAGGTGCCCGACGGCAAGCCGCTGGCCGGCATGGCGCACCACAAGATGCACGACGAGCAGTGGACCGGCCTGCCGCTGATGCCGGGCGACGACCCGCAGAAGCGTGAACTGCACCCGCCGTCCACCGCCGCCACCCTCAACCTGGCCGCCACGGCCGCGCAGGCCGCCCGTCTCTACCGGCCCTACGACAGGACGTTCGCCGGCAAGGCCCTGGCCGCCGCCCGCAAGGCCTGGTCGGCGGCGCTCGCCCACCCCGACCGCCTCGCCTCGGAGAGCGACGGCATCGGCGGCGGCGCCTACCCCGACAGCGACGTCACCGACGACTTCTACTGGGCGGCGGCCGAGCTGTACCTGTCCACCGGGGAGAAGCGGTACGAGGAGTACGTCCTGAAGTCCCCGGTCCACACGGCCGACCTCTTCAAGCCCCTCGGCTTCGACTGGGCCCGCACCGGCGCGGCGGGGCGGCTCGACCTGGCGACCGTGCCGAACAGGCTGCCCGGCCGGGACGCGGTGCGCCGGTCCGTCGTCAAGGGCGCCGACCGCTACCTGGCCACCCTCAGGGCGCATCCCTACGGTATGCCGTACGCGCCCGACGGCCACACCTACGACTGGGGCTCCAGCCACCAGGTCCTCAACAACGCCGTCGTCCTCGCCACCGCGTACGACATCACCGGCGCCTCGAAGTACCGTGACGGCGCGCTGCAGAGCATGGACTACATCCTGGGCCGCAACGCACTGAACATCTCCTACGTCACCGGCTACGGCGAGGTCAGCGCGCACAACCAGCACAGCCGCTGGTACGCCCACCAGCTGGACCCCGCTCAGCCCAACCCGCCGAAGGGCACCCTCGCGGGCGGGCCGAACTCGAGCATCCAGGACCCCTACGCACAGAGCAAACTCCAGGGCTGCGTCGGCCAGTTCTGCTACATCGACGACATCCAGTCCTGGTCGACCAACGAGCACACGATCAACTGGAACGCCGCCCTGACCCGCATGGCCTCCTTCGTGGCGGACCAGGCATAGGAATCAGGCGCAGGGGCCGGGCGCAGGGTCCGGGCAGTGGTGCCGCGTGCCGGGGGAGTCCGCCGGGAGGACGCCTCCGGCACGCGCGCGTAGCCTGGTGTCATGCCAGCGGTGCGGGTCGACGGCATCGAGGTCGTGTACGACCGGGTGGGCCAGGGCCCGCCCCTCGTGCTCGCGCACGGCGCCACCACGGACGCCAGGCTGTTCCGCCCCCAGGCCGAGGACCTGGCCGACGAGTTCACCGTCGTCGCCTGGGACGAGCCGGGCGCAGGCCGCTCCTCGGACGTCCCGCCCGGCTTCACGCTGGCGGACTACGCCCGCTGCCTGGCGGCCGTCATCGAGGACGTGGACCTCGGCCCCGCCCACGTCCTGGGCGCCTCCTGGGGCGGGACCGTCGTGCTGGAGCTCTACCGGCACCACGCCGAACTCGTCCGGACGCTGCTTCTCGTCGACACCTACGCGGGCTGGAAGGGCTCGCTGCCGGCGGCGGAGGTGCGGTCCCGGGCCGAGGGGGCGGAGCGGATGCTCGCGGTCCCGGCCGAGACGTTCGCACCGACCATGCCGGGTCTGTTCGCCGGGCAGCCACCCGCCGAAGCCGTGCGCCTGCTGTCAGTGATGTCGGCCGACACCCGGCCCCAGAGCATGCGGACCGAGCTCACCGTCATGGTCGAGGCCGACCAGCGGGACCTGCTGCCGAAGATCGCGGTACCGACGCTCCTGCTGTGGGGCGAGCTCGATACCCGCTCACCCGTGGAGCCCGTGGCCCACCAGTTCCTCGAAGCGATCCCGCGGGCCACGCTGGTCGTGCTCCCGGGCATCGGGCACCTCAGCAACATCGAGGCGCCGGAGCCGTTCAACCGGACCGTCCGGGAGTTCTGCCGCGCCCACTCCTGACCGGCCGCGCGGTCCCGGCGGCCGGGCCCGCGCGGCGGGTGCGGCCGACGCCTGCGGGGCCCGGCCGACGCGGGCGGCACCCGGATCCCTCTGCTCGGCGCGTCACTCGGCCGCCCTCGGCAGATGGGCGAGCTTGTCGGGGTTGGCCACGACGTAGATGCCGCGCACCCGGTCGCCCTGCGGGGTGAGGTCCAGGACCAGGACGGCGAACGGCGCATCACCGTCGAACAGCACCGCCGCGTCGTCGCCGTTGACGCGCCGGTAGCGCCAGACCGGGTGGTCCGGGCCGCCCCGCCCGGCGGTGAGCAGCCGGGCCACCTTGTCCCGGCCGTGCACCGGGCGCAGACCGGCCCGCCGGCGCCGGCCGCCCGCGTCGGTCCACGCCGTGACGTCCGGCGCCAGCACCTCCATCAGCTCGGCGATGTCCCCGCCGAGCGCCGCCCGCACGAACCGCTCGGTCGCCTCCCGCCGCACGCGCGGATGCGCCTCGTACCGCGGCCGTCGCGCGTGCACGTGCTCCCGGGCCCGGTGCGCCAACTGGCGTACGGCGGCGGGGGAGCGGTCGATGACCTCCGCGATCTCGGCGTGCGGGTAGCCGAACACCTCGCCCAGCACGAACACGGCCCGCTCCAGCGGTGTCAGCGACTCCAGGACCACCAGCATCGCCAGCGACACCGACTCGGAACGCAGGGCCGGGGTCTCGGCGGTCTCGGTGTCCTCCGGGGCGACCAGTGGCTCGGGGAGCCACGGACCGACGTACGTCTCCTGCCGGCGGTTGATCACGGCACGGCGGCGCAGCGCGTGGTTGACGGCCACCCGGACGAGGTAGGCGCGGGGGTTGTCGACGCCGGCCAGGGGGGCGCCCCCGCCGCGGGCCGTCCAGGACAGCCATGTCTCCTGCAGGACGTCCTCGGTGTCCGCGACACTGCCGAGGATGTTGTACACGACGCCGAACAGCAGCTCGCGGTGGTCGACGAACACCCGGGTCGCCGCGTCGAGCGGGGCGTCGGTGCCGGGTACGGAGCTCTGGGTCATGCGTGGGCCTCCCGTGGACGTGCTCACCACTGCGAGCCGGACAGGGCCCCGGAATGTGACATCCGAGGGCCCGTTGTGACCCACATCTCAGGCCGTCCCCCTCCCCGGTACCTTCCGGAAGCCATGCTGACCTGGGGGTATTTACGAGTCAGTACCCGAGCGGTACCGTGATGACATGCCAGCTCTCAACGTGGAGTTCAGCGACCGCGAACTTGAGGACCTCAGGCAGATCGCCAAGGAGCGCGGTACGTCCATGAAGGCGCTCGTGCGGGAAGCGGCCGCGGCCGACATAGCCCGTCACCGGGCCCTGCAGGAGGGCGCGGAGGCCTTCCGCCGGTTCTTCGCCACCCACGCCGACGAGTTCGCCGCCGCGTTCCCCGACGACGAACCGCCCGCCAAGGGCGAAGGGCGGGCCGCCTGACCCATGGCGCCCGTGATTCATATCGATGTGCCCTGGCTGCTCCAGCGCCATGAAGAGGTGCTGCCGGACCAGCCCACCGTCAACGACTTCTCCGCACTGGTCGCCGCGGTCGCCCGGCACCGCGTCGACCCGCCGCGCCTCGGAGTGAACTCCGACCCGGCCTGGCGGGCCGCCGCGCTGCTGCACACCATCACCGTGCTCCGGCCGCTGCCCTCGGCCAACGCCCGCTTCGCCTGCGCGACCGCCGTGGCGTACATGTTCGTCAGCGGCGTCGGCATCGACCCGCCCTACGGCGCCCTCGTCGACCTGGCGCGCGACCTGCTGTCCGGCACCACCGACGTCTACGGCGCGGCGGACCGGCTGCGCTCCTGGCAGATCTGAGGAAGCGGACCCGATGCCCGATTCACACAGGCCGCAGGGAAATGTCGAAAACGGGTGCGAAGTGCGCACATTCGTTCCCCGTTTCTGACTTTCTGTCAATGGTGGGGATGTTGTCCGGGCGCCTTGTTGGCCGTGTGGGGGTTGTGCAAGAGTGAAACACGCGTGCGGGGGGAATGGCCGGGTGTCGCACGTGATATGTGGACCGCGTCCGATTCGCCAACGGTGAATTCTCACCTCCCGCGCTGCGCCAAAAGAGGTACGCACCAACCGGGCCTCCTTTTTCGGCGACAGAGCTTCTGTGTGTCACATGCGTGGGAAGGAACCATCTCAGTGCCCACCCCCCACCCCCCTCGTCCTCCGTATCCCCCGCCCGGCGGGGATGCGGGGGAATCCGATGAGTCACTCGCCGCACCTCTGAGAGGCAGTCCGGAGGGCCAGGTCGCCGCCCATTCCGTCGCGCTGCTGATGGCGCGGCACTACCAGCCGGTGCACGACTACGCGGTCATCTGTCTCGCCTCGTCGGCGCAGGTCGCCGCGATGGTGACCGGGACCGCCTTCCACCGGACCCTCAACCGCCTCGCTTTCGGCGAGTCCGCCGTCGCGCTGCGCCCGGCCCTGCTGGTGACCGTGCGCGACACCATCCGCGAGTGGTCCGCCGACGATCGAATATCGGCCGTTCTGCCCGCCTTGCAGAAACCGGCCGGAGGGCGCGGGCTGCGCGCGGCGACGTCCATGACGCCCGAAAATCGAACCCTCGCGGAGCGGGCATTCCAGGCACTTCCCGCGGACTCGCGCTGTTTGCTCTGGCACGTCGAGGTGGAGGCAGATCCTTTAAGCGTCCCGGCCGGACTGCTCGGCCTGGACACCGACATCGCGTCGGCGGCCCTCGAACAGGCGCGGGAAACATTTCGTCTAGGTTGTGTACAAGCCCATCGCGAACTCGCACCGACCCATGATTGCCGGTTCTACAACCGTCTCCTGGACTTCCCGATACGCCGGGGCGGCGCCCTGCTGCCCGACGTCCAGCAGCATCTGGACGAGTGCCGCTACTGCCGGAACGCCGCGGAACAACTGAGCCATTTCGAAGGCCCGCTGGGTCCGTTGATCGCCGAGGCGGTGCTCGGCTGGGGCGCGCGCCGCTACCTCGACTCCCGCCCCGGACGCGCCTCGCACGGCACGCGCGGTGCCCGCGCGAACCGACGCGGCGGCGGACGCCGGGGTGGCGGGCGGCACGGGCTGCTGTCCCGGCTCCCCGTGCCCGCCCGAGGGCTTCCGCAGGCGCTGCGCTCCTCGCGGGCACTGCTCTCGGGCATCGGCGCGGTCTCGGCCGGGGTGCTGGCGACGGTGCTCATCATCAGCGCGTCGTCCTACGACGGCGGGGAGGCCGACCCGGCCGGCTCCGACAGCGCCGCCGGCGGCAAGGGCTCCGCGTCGGTGACGCCACCCGGCGCCGCCGGGCTTCCCGCGTCCCAGGGCGTGACGCGGTTGCGCAACGTCGGTGCCGATCTGTGCCTCGACATCCGCGACCTGCCGAAGGAGGGTTCGGGCACGAAACTGGCGGAGTGCTCGACGGTGTGGACCCAGCAGTGGACGTACGAGGACGACGGGTTGCTGCGCAGCGTCGCCGACCCCGGGCTGTGCCTGGACTCCCACAAGGACGCCGGTGTCGTCGTCCTCGGCACCTGCGCCGACGAGGATGCCGCGCGGGGCGAGGACGTGCGCTACGACCTCACCGTGCAGGGGGAGTTGCTGCCCCGCTGGGACGAGCAGCTGGCCCTCGCCCCGGCCGACGACGACCCGGACGCCGACATCGTCGTCAAGGTCCGCGACCGCTCCTCCGACGCCCAGCGATGGCAGGCCGAGCCCCTGCCGACGACCTCCGGTTCCCTGTCGATCGAGGAGCAGGACGACCCGGCGGCCCACCAGGTAGGGCTGACCGACGGCCGGACCGCGTGACGAAGGGCCCCGGGGCCCGAGCGGGGCTGCGCGGCGAACGCGACGCGCAGCCCACTGCTCACACCGGATCCTCGACGAGGTCGGCCGGGCCGATGGTGCCCGGCGTCGCATGCCCCGACAGGGCGAGCGTCAGGTCGAGTTCGGCGAGCAGGCAACGGATGACGTGCTCGACGCCCAACCGGCCGTCGAGGCCGAGACCGTAGACGTACGGGCGGCCGACGAGGACCGCGCGGGCGCCGAGGGCGAGCGCCTTGAAGATGTCGTCGCCGGTGCGGACGCCGCTGTCGAAGAGGACGGTGAGCCGGTCGCCCACCGCCTGCGCCACACGGGGGAGCGCGTCGGCCGCCGCGACAGCGCCGGCCACCTGACGGCCGCCGTGGTTGGAGACGACCACACCGTCCATGCCGGCGTCCGCGGCCAGGCGCGCGTCGTCCGGGTGCAGGACGCCCTTGAGGACGATCGGGCCGTCCCAGTTCTCCCGCAGGAACGCCAGGTCCGGCCAGCTCTTGGCCGGGTCGGAGAACATTCCCAGGAAGTGCATCACGGCCGCGTTCGGATCCTCGTGCACCGGCTTGGCAAGGCCCGCCCGGAACGCCGGGTCCGAGAAGTAGTTGGCGGTGCCCACGCCGTGCAGGAACGGCAGATAGGCCTGGTCGAGATCGCGCGGCCGCCACGACAGCAACGGCGTGTCCAGCGTGACGACCAGCGCGGTGAACCCGGCCGCCCTCGCCCGGTCCAGGAAGCTGCGGGCCACCTCCGGGTCCTTCGGCCAGTACAGCTGGAACCAGCGCTCGCCGTCGCCCATCGCCTCGGCGACCTGCTCCATGGGCGTGCTGGACGCGGACGACAGGATGTACGGCACGCCCTGCGCGGCGGCGGCCCGGGCCGCGGCGGACTCGGCGTCCGGGTGCATGATCGACAGCACGCCGACCGGGGCCAGCGCGAGCGGGGCCGGGAGGGCACGGCCCAGTACCTCGACCGACAGGTCCCGCTCGTGCACGTCCCGGAGCATGCGCGGCACGATCCGGCGGCGCTCCAGGGCCGCCCGGTTGGCGCGGGACGTGCTGCCGTTGCCCGCGCTGCCCGCCACGTAACCGACCGGGCCGGGCCCGAGCCGCTGCTCGGTGAGCTCCTCCAGCCGGGTCAGATCGGTGGGCAGCCGCGGTACGGCGCCCGTCATCCCGTTCAGATAGATCTCGTACTGGAAGTCCGCCCAGTGCTTGCCCACCGTACGCCCCGCCTCTCGTCGTCTCCTCGTCGAGACCGTGCCGTACGGGCGACGATACCGAGCGGTATGCGCACCGGAGGATCAGGGTCGGGCCACCGCCGCGTGCAGTACGCGGGCCAGCGCGCGCGGCTGCGAGAACATCGGCCAGTGCCCGGTGTCCAGCGTCACCAGCTCCCAGCTGTCGCTCTTCAAAAGCGCGGCCACGGCCGGCATCGGCTCGTCCCCGTCGAGGAGGCACTTCACATACGTGGCCGGGAGCGCGTCGAGCGGGCGGTCGAGGACGGCCGGTTCGGTGAGCGTGATGCCCGGGTGCGGGGTCGCTCCCACGATCCGGGCGATCTGCTCGTCCGTCAGCCCCTGCCCCGCGTACTCCTCGGGACCCAGCGGCGGCCAGTACCCGCCCTGTGCGTCGATCGTCCGCCGTACGTGTTCGCTGGCCCAGCCCGACAGGAACGACTCCCCGTGCACCGGCACGTTCGCGTCGACGAACACCACGCGGCGCAGCCGGTCGCCGATCCGTTCGGCGGCCTGCCCGACCGGAACGCCCGCGTAGCTGTGTCCGACCAGGACGACGTCCCGCAGACCGAGCCGCTCCACCTCCTCGACGATGTCCCGGACGTGCGTCTGCTGCCCGGCCGGCTGTGTGTCCCGTCTGTCGGCGAGGCCCGACAGCGTCAGCGCATGGACGTCATGCCCGGCGCCGCGAAGCTCCGCGGCCACCTCGTCCCATGCCCACGCCCCGAGCCATGCCCCTGCCACCAGTACGAAGTCGGTCATGCCGGCAACGTAGCCGAGGGGTCTGACAACGGCTCACTCCTCTTCGTCCGCGCGCGGTGCGGGATCCGGCTCGGTGTCCGGACCCTGGGCCCGGACGCGCTGCACGTGTTCGAGTGATTCGCGCAACTCGGCGAGCCAGTCGTCCGTATGGCGCTGCACCAGGCGCACGCACCAGGCCAGCGCTTCGCTGCGGCTGCGGGCGACGCCGCCGGCGATCAAGGTGTCGAGTACCTGGCGTTCAGGCTGGCGCAGCCGCGTCATGACCGGCGCGGCCACGTGTGTGTACAGCGTCCGCCGTCCGCCGCACTCCACACCCCAGGACACCTTGCGGCCGAACCGGTGCTCGGCCTCCCGGGCCACGGCCATCCGGTCCTCGCGGGTGCGCTCCCGGAACTCCTGCGCCCGGCTCTCCAGGGCCGCGTCCCGTTCGGTGGCCGGGGCGTCCTCGGCCAGCCGCGGTGCGGGGATGCGGCCGATGACGGTGATCTCCTCGCGGTCGACCGTGATCTCGGTCAGCTCCTCGAAGAGGTCATCGGGCAGGCGGCCGGCGAACCAGCCGCGGAGCTTCTCTCTCTGCTCGTTCGTAATCATGTAATGACGATTACTCGGCCGGTTCATGAACACAAGGGGTCACGAAGCAGTCGGCCCAGAGCGGAATCGGAATGTTTCAGGCCTATTAACGAACACGCGGAAATCGGCCATCTGGCCGCTTCGTACCCCCGAAAACCGCGCGGTTACGGGCTTCGCCGGCATGGATTCCGTAACTTCGCGCCACTGATTCAATACGCAAGGTTACTGAAACCCGTGGGGTCGATGTGTGTTTCCGCTGCGGACTCGGCAGACTCGCGCTCGCCGCTCCGGGCACCGACCGAGCACGGGACGGCACACCCTGTAATCGATGCGGAAGGAAGCACACAATGCGGACCACCGCGCGCTGGGCCATGACCATCGGCATGACGGCCACCGCCGTCTGCGGACCCCTCTCCGGGGCCGCGCTCGCCACTCCGGGTCAGGCCCCCACCGCGCTCTACGCCCCGTCGGCCCTCGTCCTCACGGTGGGCCACGGTGAGAGCGCGATCGCAGCGACTCCGGAACGCGCGGTCACCCTGACCTGTGCCCCGAAGGCCGCCGGCACGCACCCGGCAGCCGGGGCGGCGTGCGCGGAACTGCGCGGCGTGGGCGGCGACTTCGACGCCCTGACCGCGAGGGACGGCGTGATGTGCACCAGGCAGTACGACCCCGTCGTCATCACCGTCGACGGCGTCTGGCAGGGCAAGCGCGTCTCCTACGAGCGCACCTTCTCCAACGACTGCATGAAGAACGCCTACGGGACGGGCGTCTTCTCCTTCTGAGAGGGATGAACCCACAGACCGGGATCGCGCTGAAACCGTGAAGCGCAGCGGGCCGTGGCTGGGGAGCCGGGCCGTTGTCACGAGGAGTCGCGATCTCGCGCAAGGGGGCCGGCGGGCAGTGTGGGGCTGCCCGCCGGCCCCCGACTTTTCTTGCGTCCGGGGCCTTATGCCCGGTCGCGGTGGCTCGTGTCGCACCACGGGTAGCGGCGGCTGCGGCGGCACGTGCACAGGGCCACGCGGAAGCGGTCGGAGGAGACGACGGAGCCGTCCTCCAGCTCCACCTCGACCGGGCCCTCCATCAGCAGGGGGCCCTTGCGCTGGACGGTGACGCGGCGCGGCTCGGTGGGCCGGTCAGACGGGGAGTTCGGCACGGACGACCACCAGCTCTTCCTTGTCATCGGCGGCGGGCAGCAGCCCCCGCTCCCGCAGCCAGCGCTCCCGGCCGCGCAACACGGGCCCGAGCGCGATCCGGTGCCGACGGGTCACCGCGGCCTTCAGGCCGGCCGTGCGCAACTGCCCGACGGTCAGGTCCGGGCCGCTGAGCGCCGACTGCACGAGCAGCAGCACCCCGCCCGGCCGCAGCAGGCCGGGCGCCTCCCGGCAGATACGGTCGACGACCAGGCGCCCGTCGGCGCCCGCGTCCCAGGCCCGGGCCGCGCCTCGCGGCGGTCGGTGATGGCCGTCCGGCGCCGGCACGTACGGCGGGTTGGCCAGGATCAGGTCGAACGTCTGTCCATGCACGGGCTCGAAGAGGTTCCCGTGCCGGATACGGACCGGAAGCCCCGCGAACCGGGCGTTCAGGCGCGCGGCCCACACGGCGCTCCAGGACACGTCCACGGCGGTCACACGGTTGCCCCGGCGCGCGGCCTCCAAGGCCAGGGCACCGCTGCCGGTGCCCACGTCGAGGACTTCCGCGCCCGGTGGCAGCGGCTCGTCGGACAGGGCACCGGCCAGCAGCTCGGTGTCCTCCTGCGGGGCGTACACGCCCGGGGGTACCAGTGCAATCACGGACGCCGAGTACCCCGGTCATCCGGAGATATGGGCTGCTTCCTGGGCAAGCGGCGCATGCAGTGACGAACGGGAAGCACGCCAGTCGGTGAGCAACCGGGCGCCGAAGCGTTCCTCGACGAACTCGGTGGCGTCGATGCCGAAGGCGATGTCCGGGGCGAGATACGGCTCGCTTTCCAGCAGCCCGCCGATGACGTCGTGGCGCACCACCTGCTCGTGGACCGCGTCGGCCTCGACGTGCTCGTCGTAGAAGTGCTCGGCGGCGGGCCCCGCGCCGGTGCGGCGCATCGCCTCGGCGAGCCGCCGCGACCCCGGTGACGAGGTGATCTCGACCGTCGCGAAATGACCGACCAGCGCGCCCCTGAGAGCCCGGTGCAGCCCGAAGAGGGACATCATGTTCACGGTGACCAGGGCCTCGGCGGACGCCGCGTCGAGATAGCGGCCGTACGCGGTGTCCAGGCCCAGGTCCGCCATCAGGTCGGCGAACAGGCGGGCGTGGACACGCTCCGCGCGGCCGCCGCCCCACTCGTCGAACTCCACCGCCGCCATCGCCGCCTTCGCCCGGCCCGACAGCCGCGGCAGGACCCAGGCGTGCGGGTCCGCCTCTTTGAGGTGGTACAGGGAGCGCTGGGCCGCGTACTCGCGCACCTGCCACAGCTCACCCTCGTCACGCAGGAAGTGGCTGACGCCGGTGCCCTCGACGGGCTCGACCAGCAGTCCGGCCAGTGCCTCGTCCACGCTGTCGTGGACGTGTGCGTCGGTGCGCAGCGCGGACAGGAAGCGGTGCTCCATGGCCGCGCGCACGCGCAGCAGGTCCGGGTCCCACTCGCGCTCCGGGGAAACGTCCGCGAAGCCGCGGTAGTGCAGCTCGTAGCACAGGTACAGGGCGAGCTGGAGGTCGTCGCCGTACACCTCGGCGCGGGCGATCTCCTCGAGGCTGGGCAGGCGGCCCGCGCCCCGCAGATACGCGTCGACACCGCTGCTCAGCGGTCCGCGCGGGGTGGGCAGTCGTGGTCCTTCGTGCTCCATGCGCGCCGGGTACCCACCCGGCGACCGGGGTCACCCCGCCCACGGGGAGCGATCAACTAGATCACGGACGGCCCGGGGCGACCGGGCGGGCCGTGACGGCGAATCTGCTCGGTGGGCGCGAGTCACGGCGGTGCGGGCCCTGGCGGGTGCGGGTGCGGGTGCGGGCGCTGGCGCTGGTGGCGCGGTGCGGGCTCTGGCGGGGTGCGGGCGCCGGGGGCGCGGGCTCTGGCAGGACGGGCCTGGCGGTGCGGGCTCTGGCAGGACGGGCCTGGCGGCGCGGGCTCTGGCAGGGCGGGCCTGGCGGTGCGGGGTCTGGCAGGGCGGGCCTGGCGGTGCGGGCGCTCGGGCCGCTGCCCCCGGTGGCCCGAGCCCGCCCGGTTCCTCTCAGTCCCCCTCGGACTCCTCCTGCGCACGCGTGTTGGGGGTGATGGCCTCCCCGGCCTCGCCCCGGTGGCGGCGCTCCTCCGCGGAGTCCCGGGTACGGTTCTCGGCGTCCTCGACCTCGCGCAGCACCTCTTCGAGTGCCGTCCCGGCCGGCTTGCCGTGCTGGTCCTCGGCGTGGTCGTGGTCCTTGTGCTGGGACACGGATGTCTCCTTTCCCTGTGCGGTTCGTCCGCTCACGGCGGGGGTGTTCAGCTTCCGGCGCGGGCGATGCGCAGCGGCACCGGATCGGCGGGGGCGGCCTCCTCGCTGCGCTGGGCGACCCCCGCCCACCAGGAGGGGCCGTCCTCGATGTGGCGCAGCAGTACGCCTTCGCGGATCGCCCAGGGGCAGACCGTGACGGCCTTGATGCCGGTGAGCTTCAGTGCGGTGTGCCCGACCACCGCTCCCGCCAGGCTCTGGGCGGCGCGGGGTGCGGAGATGCCGGGCAGGTGCGCGCGTTCGGCTGCGGGCAGGGCGGCCAGCTGCGTGATCGCCGTCCGCAGGTCGGAGCGGTGCATCTGCCGGTCCACGAACGGACCGTGGCGCCCGGGCGCCGCGCCGCACAGCCGCCCCAGTTGCTGGAATGTGCGGGAGGTGGCGACCGCGGTGCGCGGGCCCTCCCAGCGGATCCGCGCCGCGACGTCCCGCAACTGGTGGCGGACCTTGCGGCGCAGCGCCCGCACCCGCTCCGGCGACGGCGGGTCCTCGTCCTCGAAGAACTCGTGCGTCAACCGCCGCGCCCCCAGCGGCAACGACGCCACGAAGTCCGGCAACCGGCCGCGTCCGAAGGCGACTTCGAGCGTGCCGCCGCCGATGTCGAGCAGCGCGAGCGGCCCCGACCGCCAGCCCATCCAGCGCCGGGCCCCGAGAAACGTCAGTTCGGCCTCGACCTCGCCCGGCAGGGTGCACAGGTCGACGCCCGTACGGGCGCGGACGGTGTGCAGCACCTCGCGCCGGTTCGGCGCGTTGCGCACCACGGCGGTCGCGAAGGCAGGCGGGCTCGACGCACCCCACCGGGCGGCCGTCCTGTCGGCCTCGGCCACCGCGTCGACGAGTTGCGCCACGGCCTGCTCCGGGATGGGTCCCCCCGGTGTGACCTGCTCGGACAGCCTGAGTCGCCATTTGGCGGTGTGCACGGGCAGCGGCACCCCGTCCGCCGCGTCCGCGACCACAAGTCTGACCGTGTTCGATCCCACGTCCACCACGCTGATTCGCATGGCCGGTGGGTACCCATTTCCGGGCCCGCCCAACAGGTCACGAGCGGCGGACCGGCGAGGACGCGCCACCGGCGGCGGAGGAGAAGGGCCAGAGGAGGAGGCCGGAGGGGGAGAGCCGAAGGGGAGGGCCGAAGGGGACGGGCCGAAGGGGACGGGCAAAGGGAAAGGGACCGCCGTGCCCCTGCGCACGACGGTCCCCAGCCACTGTCGGTCGGTCACATGTGCACGACCGGCGCCGCCTCCGCGTCCTGCTGCGGCACCCCGCGCCGGTGCAGGACGAGGGTGATCAGCGCACCCGCGGCGAAGAACCCGGCCGACCACCAGAAGGCGGTGGTGTAGCTCTCGATCGTGGCCTGTGCCTGCACGAGCTTGCTGCTCGGGTCCTTGCCGGCCAGGTAGTCGGTCGCCGCGCTCGCGGCGAGGGTGTTCAGCAGCGCCGTGCCGACCGAACCACCCACCTGCTGCATGGCGTTGACGGTGGCGGAGGCCACGCCGGCGTCCTCGGCCGCGACGCCGCCCGTGGCCAGCTGCATCGACGACGGCATCACCAGACCGAGGCCCACGCCGATCACGACGAGCTGCGGCAGCACCGCGCTCGCGTAGGAGGAGCCGACGCCGATGCCGGTCAGCCAGGCCATGCCGGCGGTGGCGACGGCGAAGCCCAGCGGGACGACGGTCTTCGGGCCGAGGCGCGGCAAGAGCACGGTGGTGCCCAGCTGGGCCATCACCATCAGCGCGCCGACCATCGGCAGGAACGCCACACCGGTCTTCGTGGGGCTGAAGCCCAGATGGAGCTGGAGGTAGTAGGTGAGGAAGAGGAACACCCCGAACATGCCCGCGCCACTGATCAGCACGGCCAGGAAGGACGCCCCGCGGTTGCGGTCGAGCAGGATGCGCAGGGGCAGCAGCGGGTGGGCGGCGCGGGTCTGCCACCAGGCGAAGGCGGCCAGCAGCACGGCGCCGGCGATCAGGAAGCCCCAGGTGAGCGGCGAACCCCAGTCGTGCGTCTCCGCGTTGGAGAAGCCGTAGACGACGGAGAACAGGCCGCCGGCGACCAGGATCGTGCCCGGCACGTCCAGCTTGGCGGTCGTGGCGTCGCGGCGGTTGCCGAGCAGGAGCCAGCCGCCCACGAAGGCGGCCACGGCGATGACGACGTTGACGTACAGCGTCCAACGCCAGTCGAGGGCGTCGGTCAGGATGCCGCCGAGGAGCAGGCCGACCGCACCGCCGGCACCGGCGATGGCGCCGTAGACGCTGAAGGCCCTGGCGCGTTCGCGCGCGTCGGTGAACGTGGTGTTCAGCAGCGACAGGGCGGCCGGTGCCAGCAGCGCGCCGAAGACGCCCTGGAGGGCGCGGGCGACGACCAGCATCTCGAAGCCGTTCGCGGCACCGCCGAGCGCCGAGGCTGCGGCGAAGCCGACGATGCCGACGAGGAAGGCCGGCTTGCGGCCGAACAGGTCGGCTATCCGGCCGCCGAGCAGCAGCAGGGAGGCGAACGCCAGCGCGTACGCCGTGACGATCCACTGCCGGTTGCCGTCGGAGAAGTGCAGGTCGGCCTGGGCCGAGGGCAGGGCGATGTTCACGATGGTGGCGTCCAGCACCACCATCAACTGGGCGAGGGCCACGACCGCGAGGATCCACCACCGCTTCGGCGAGGCCGCATCGGGCGTCGTCCGGGCGGTGGCGCGCTCGGTCGCGCTGTCGGTGAGGGATGTCTGTGGCATGGGAGCACCCGTTTCCAGGGACGGCGTACGAGGAAGGCAATGAGTATGTAAACGAAACGGTTTCGTACACATGGAGGCTAGACCAGTCCGAGCGAAACGGCAACGTTTCGCTTGCGCTTCCTCTGCGCTTCCTCTGCGCTTCCTCTGCGCTTCCTCTGCGCTTCCTCCCCGCGGTCATATTCCTTGACGCGTATATAACGCTGGAGGCATATTGGAGGCATGCCCGACGCCGCCCTCTGGACCGCGCTCGCCGACCCCCATCGGCGGGCCATCGTCGCCCTGCTCCTGGAGCGGCCCCGGTCCGTCGGTGAGATCGTCGAGGCGTGCGGACTGAGCCAGCCGAGCACCTCCAAGCACCTGAAGGTCCTGCGCGAGGCGGGTCTGGTCCGGGTTCGGCAGGACGCCCAGCGCCGCGTCTACGCCCTCGACCCCGGCCCGATCGCCGCCCTGGACGCCTGGCTCGCCCCGTACCGCGCGCTCTGGAACAAGAGCCTGGACGCGCTGGGCCGCCGCCTCGACGAGACGCCGGACACTCCCGAACCGCCCGCAGCGAAGGACTGATCACCGTGACCACGGACCTCACCGGCACCTATGTGACCCTGGACGACGGCCGCCCCGCCGTCCGTTTCAGCCGCGTCTACGACCATCCCGTCGACCGTGTCTGGCAGTTCGTGACCGACCCGGACGAGCTGGAGCGCTGGTTCCCCTCCCGCGCCGAGATCGAGCTGCGCCCCGGCGGCACGGTCAGGTTCAGCGGAGACCCGCACATGGGGGACTCCACCGGCCGGGTCCTCGCCGTCGCCCCGCCCCGGCACCTGTCGTTCGACTGGGGCGGCGACGAAGTCCACTTCGACCTGGAGGAGATCGACGGCCGGCGCACCCGCTTCACCCTGACCAACATCCTCGCCGCCGAGGACACCGCCGCCCGCAACGGCGCCGGCTGGGAGCTGTGCCTGACCATGCTGGACGCCCGGGCGCGCGGCGAGCGCACCGCCGGTCCGCACGCCGGGCCCGACGCACCCTGGAAGGACCTCTACGCCGCCTATGTCGCGGCCGGCCTGCCCTCCGGCGCGCCCGTGCCCGGACAGGACTGACGGCTCACGCCATCTGCCGCCGCACCAGCTCGTGCAGCCGCCCGTTCGTGTCGGCGAGGAGCTGGGCGGGCGGGCCCTGCTGGATGACCTTGCCGTCCTCCATCACCACGACCCGGTCGGCGTCCATCACGGTCGACAGCCGGTGCGCGATGACGACCCGGGTCGCGTTGAGGGCCTTGGTGCTCTCGATGACCGTGCGCTGCGTCTCGTTGTCGAGCGCGCTGGTCGCCTCGTCGAAGAAGAGGATGCGCGGCCGGCGGATCAGCGCCTGGGCGATCATCAGCCGCTGGCGCTGGCCGCCGGAGACGGCTCCGCTGCCCGCGACGATGGTGTGCAGCCCCATCGGCATCCGCTTGATGTCCTCGGCGAGCCCCGCCATCTCCGCCGCCGCCATCGCCTCCTCGGGCGTGTACGGCTCGGTGCCACAGATGACGTCCAGGATCGATCCGCTGAACGGCTGCGCGTGCTGGAGCACCACACCGCACTGCCGGCGCACCGCCGACTGGTCCAGGGCCGCCAGGTCCTGCCCGTCGTACAGCACACTGCCCGACACGGGCCGGTCGAAGCCGATCAGCAGTCGCAGCAGCGTCGACTTCCCGCAGCCGCTCGGGCCGACGACCGCGACGAACTCGCCCGGCCGCGCCTCGAACGACACGTCGTCCAGGACCAGGGGACCGTCGTCCGCGTAACGGAAGGACACCCGCCGCGCCTCGATCGCCCCGGTCAGCGGACCCGGCCGGGTGCTCGCCGTGCGCACCTCGGGCGTCGCGTCCAGCACCGGCTTGATCTCCTCGAACAGCGGCAGCGCGGCCACCGCCGAGACGAACGAGCCCGTCAGCTGGGTGACGGAGGTGAGCACCATCGTCACCGAGGTGTTGAACGTGAGGAACGCCGCCGCCGACATCGAGCCCCGGGCCGGACCGGCCAGCAGCATGAACATCAGCAGGGTGCACAGCGGCAGATACACCGCGCCCAGCACCGTGGTGAGGTTCTTGATACGCCCGACCTTCTGCTGGAGCTCACGGCTGCGCGCGAACTCCGACGCCCACGCGGCGTACGCGTAGTTCTCGGCGGCGGCCACCCGCAGCTTCGGCAGACCCCGCAGCGTCTGGAACGCCTGGTTGTTCAGTTTGTTGGCGAGCACCACGAGACGCCGCTGCCAGCGCACCTGCCACAGTCCGAGCGCCAGGAACACGGACGCGATGACGACGAGCATGCCGATCGCGGCCATCGCCATCGGCACGCTGAACCAGAACAGCAGCGCCAGGTTCATCGCGCCGACCGTCACCGACTGGGCGACCGTCGGCCCGACTCCCGCCAGCAGCCTGCGGATCGAGCTGATGCCCATGGCCGCGCTGGCCAGCTCGCCGGTGGAGCGCTCGGTGAAGAACTTCGTCGGCAGTCTCAGCAGCCGGTCCCACACCGCCGGCTGGAGCGTGGCCTCGATCCGGCCCTCGATCCGCAGGATGGTCAGGTTCTGCAGCAGCATGAAGGCCGCGGCCACCACACTGCTCAGCATCACCGCGAGACACACCTGCACGATCAGGCCCGTCTGCGCCTTCGGCACGAACTCGCCCAGCACCTTGCCGGTCGCCACCGGCACCAGCGCGCCGATCGCCACCGTGACCAGACCGCTGAGCAACAGGCCCGTCAGATCGCCGCGCATGCCCTGCATACAGAACCGCAGCAGGCCCAGGGGAGTGAGCCCCCGCTCCGGCAGCGGACGGTAGAACATCACCGCGCGCGGCTCGAACTCGTCGGCGTTGGCCTTCTCGATCGGCGTCTCGCGCCCGGTCGACGGATGCACCGCGACATAGCCGCCGCGCCGCCACAGCAACGCCACCGGCGCGCCCGACAGGGCCCGCAGGCCGACCAGCGGCCCCACGTTGTCCCGCCACCAGCGGCCGTCGAGCCGTACCGCCCGGGTGCGCACCCGCGAGGCCAGGGCGACCTGCTCGACCGGGTCGAGGCGGTCGCCGCCGGTGCCCTTCTGAGTGGGTTCGGTGATCCGGATCCCGGCGGCCTGCCCGACCAGCTTGCACGCCGCGTACGTGGCGTCGGCGTCGGCCGAGGTGGTCCGCTTGCCCGACCGCTTGCCGATGGAGGCGAGCAGCGTCTGGTCCGCCCGGGCGCGCACCGCCTCACCGGCCTTGATGCCCTCGGCCGTGCGCGTCTCGTGGGTCTGCTCCAGCTGCTCGATCCAGCGGTCCAGCGTGGTCAGCAGCCGGTACTGCTGGTCGACCATGGACTGCCACAGCGCGGGGTCCATCAGCAGGTCGGCCGCGGCCTCCGCGCCGTACAGCGAGCCGTACTGCACGCTTCCCGGCGGCACCTGCATCCAGAACACGTCGTCGTCGGTGGGCGCGGCGGCCCGCTCGGTGGCCATCGGCGCCTGGAAGAGGATCGACAGGCTGCGCCCGACGCCGAGGGCGAGCGCGTACTCCAGCGGACTCGTCGTCGGCGGCACGTACTGCGGGTTGCCGTACTCGTCGTACGACCAGGTCGCCGTGTTGGCGGGCTGGTACAGCTCGCGCAGGCCGATGCGGTGCACCACGCAGTCCCGCAGCGGCCGGGCCACCAGGGTGTGCTGCGGGCCCGGGACCGGTCCGAGCACCAGCGAGCCCGCCTCCAGCCGGCCCAGATGGTGCCAGTGGCCCTGCTGCCCGGCGTCGACCGCGAACAGGTCCACGGCGCCGGACGCGACCAGCCACAGCACCTGCGGGCCTTCGAGGTCGAGCCGGTTGAACCCGGCGCAGTCGATGCGCGAGCCCATCTGCCCGAAGGCGCCCAGCACCAGGTCGCCGTCGTGTCCTTCGTGAACGGCCGTCATCTCACCGCTCCCTGACCAGTGCCGCGTACGCGCCGCCGCGGGCCACCAGGTCCTCGTGCCGTCCCCGCTCCACGACCGTGCCGTGCTGCAGGACGACGATCTCGTCGCTGTCGCGCACGGTGCTCAGCCGGTGCGCGATCACCACGCAGGCGCAGCCGCGCCGGCGCAGGTTGTCCATCACGATCTGCTCGGTCTCCGCGTCCAGCGCACTCGTCACCTCGTCGAGCACCAGGATGCTCGGCCGGCGCACCAGCGCCCGCGCGATCTCCAGGCGCTGGCGCTGCCCGCCGGAGAAGTTGCGGCCGTCCTGCTCCACCTTGCTGTGGATGCCGCCCGGGCGGCGTGTGATCACCTCGTACAGGGCGGCGTCGCGCAGCGCGTCCTCCACCGCGTCGTCGGGGATCGAGGGGTCCCACAGCGCCACGTTGTCGCGGACCGTGCCCTCGAAGAGGAACACGTCCTGGTCGACGAAGGAGACCGAGGCGGCCAGCGCCCCGCGCGGGATGTCCTCGATGCGCTGCCCGTCGATACGGATCACGCCCTCCCACGGCGCGTACAGGCCGGAGATCATCCGGGACACCGTGGACTTGCCGCTGCCCGAGCCGCCCACCAATGCCACCTGCTGACCGGGGCCGACGGTCAGGTCGAAGCCGGTGAGCAGGGGCTTGTCGAGGGGGCTGTAGCCGAACGTGATGTTCTCCAGCTCGACATGACCTTGCAGTCGGCGCGTGGACTCACCTCCGCCGGGGCGGCCGTACAGCGGGTCGGCCTGGAAGTTCTCCACGTCCTTCAGCCGGGCCACGTCCGCCGCGAAGTCCTGGATGCGGCCCGCGACGCCGTTCAGCCGGGTCAGCGGGGCGGTGAAGCGGGTGACCAGGGCCTGGAAGGCGACCAGCAGACCGACCGAGATGTGCCCCTCGACCGCCCGCATGCCGCCGATCCACAGGATCAGCGCGCTGTTGAGGGTGGCGAGCGTCGGCGCGACCACGCCCAGCCAGGCACTGGGCACGCCGAGCCGCTGCTGCTCCTCCAGGGTGGTGGCGTGCTGCCCGGCCCACTTGCGGAAGTAGCCGTCCTCGCCGCCGGTCGCCTTCATCGTCTCGATGAGCTGGAGGCCCGTGTACGCGGTGTTGGTGAGGCGTGCCGTGTCCGCGCGCAGTTTCGCGGTGCGGGTCGCCCGCAACCGGATGACGACCCGCATCGCCACGACGTTCAGCAGGGCCACGCCGATGCCGACGAACGTCAGCTGCGGGTCGTAGGTGTACAGCAGCACCGCGTACAGGACGACCACGACCGCGTCCACGCCCGCCGCGGCGAGGTCGCGGGACAGGGTCTCCGACACCGCGTCGTTGGACTGCAGGCGCTGCACCAGGTCGGCCGGGCTGCGCTGGGAGAAGAACGTCACCGGCAGCCGCAGCAGGTGCCGCAGGAAGCGGGCGCTGGACAGGGTCGAGGAGATGATGCGGCCGCGCAGCAGGTTGGCCTGCTGCAGCCAGGTCAGCACGACGGTGAGCAGCACGCACGCCGCCATCGACGTGAACAGCACGCCCAGCAGCGAGGTCTGGTTGCCGATCAGGAACTCGTCGATGTAGGTGCGGCTCAGCGCGGGCACCGCGGCGCCGACCGCCACCAGCAGCAGACTCGACAGGACGGCGGCGGGCATCGTGCCCGCCGTGCCGCGCAGCCGGGCGGGCATCGCGCCCAGGACGCCGGGCTTGCGGCCGCCCCGAGCGAAGTCCTCGCCGGGTTCCATCACCAGGACGACACCGGTGAAGCTGCCGTCGAAGTCCTCCATGGGGACGAACCGGCGGCCCTTGCCGGGGTCGTTGATGTAGACACCGCGGCGGCCGAAACGCCGGCCCATGCCGTCGTAGACGACGTAGTGGTTGAACTCCCAGAACAGGATGGCCGGCGACTTCACCTCGGCGAGGGCGGCCAGGTCCATCTGCATGCCCTTGGCCGTCAGGCCGTAGGAGCGGGCCGCCTTCAGGAGGTTGCTGGCGCGCGAGCCGTCGCGGGAGACGCCGCAGGCGATGCGCAGTTCCTCCAGCGGGACGTGCTTGCCGTAGTGGCCGAGCACCATCGCCAGCGAGGCGGCGCCGCACTCGACGGCTTCCATCTGGAGCACGGTGGGGGTGCGGACGGTCTTCGCCCGGGCCTTGGGCACCTTGCGCTTGGGCGGGGCGGCGCGGCGCCTGCTCCTCGGTTCCTGTGCGGTCGCGCTCATGGCAGCAGCCAGTCGACGGGGCGCTGGTCGGCCAGCCGGATCGAACCGGAGGCCAGCGTCATGGACGTCAGTTTGTAGGGGGGCCCGTCCGCCGACGACCACCGGTAACCGCTCTTCGTGGCGGAGGACTTGTCCAGCCGCACCGTCACGGCCACCGGCCTGCCCTTCTTGGTGAACTGCTCGCCCAACTGGCTGTCCCCGAGGAACGCGGCGATCGTCTGCGGGGACTGGGCCGAGCGGTCGACCGACTTCACATGGCCCCGCAAGACGCCGTACTCCTGCGTCGGCACCGACTGCACGGTCAGGTCGACGGCCGCGTCGTCGGGGATCGAGGCGGCGTTCTCCGCCGGGACGTACACGGTGGCGTAGAGCGGGTCGCCGGTGTGGGCGACCTTCTCGACGGCGGCGACGTTCGCGCCGGTCTGGATGATCTGCCCGACGGTCGCGGCCAGCGCCGAGACCCGGCCCGCGGCGAGCGTACGGACGACCGCTTCGCCCTTGGCGGTACGGACCTTGAGCATGGGGGAGCCCGCGGGAACCTGCTCGCCCTGCTTGGCGAGCACCGCGGTGACCTGGCCCGCGACGGGGCTCTGCAGGAGGTAACTGCCCTGCCCGTGCGTGATGATGGCGGGCGCGCTGACCGTGGAGGTCACCGAGCCGGTCACGGCCCACACCGAGGCGGCCGCCATGGCGACGACCGTCACCGAGAGCACGAGCCAGCCCTGCGGGCGGGTGAAACGCACCGGGAGGTCGAGTTCTTCCGGTGACTGGAGCTTGGCGAGGGCCTGTTGGCGGAACTGCAAGGAACTTCCCTCACCCGTGGAAGAGGTGGTAACGGAACCCGAAGAACCCGGAACCGCCGGCTGCGGTTCCGGGAATCAACGGCACAAGGGCTCGATCAGAGGCCGGAGACCAGGCCGGTGACCGGGGCCGTGTTCAGGCCGGTGACGCCCTCGACGGTGCCGACGGCGGTGTCGACCAGGCCGGAGACCGGGGCAATGCCGTCGACGGTGTCGGTGACGGTGTTCACGGCGTTCACGGACAGGCCGCCGGAGATGGCGTCGAGCTGGGCGTCAGCGATCTCGACGGTCTCAACCTGGGGGGTGGAGTTCATGGTGGAACTTCCCTTCATATGGGTATCTCACAAGGGGGGAGCGGCCCCCTCTGGGGACAGATGACGGCCGCGACCGCGAGCGCCGGACATTCGTTTCCGAGTGCCCTGAGCGGCCCCCGCGGTGCGATGGATCAAAGCACGCCGCTGCTCCGCGCTTCCAATCAACCTCGCCTCTCACCAGGCAACTTGCGCCCCGGCGGCACCGATCCGTGGAGGTCTGCGCACCGCTTGGGGGCGAGTTCTTCACATGCGGCACCGCATCGGCGCATCCCAGCCCTTGAGTCGCCGGGCGGCGAATCCGGCACTCCCGCCCCAAAGGCGTGACCGACGCGGCCGGGCTGTGGATAACCCTCCTTTCGGTGACCGGGTTGAGCAGTCGATGTGCAGATTCGCTGAAGCCGGGGTTTGACTCCGTGATTGCGACAGATCGTTTCCGGCCGGATACGGAGCGTTTCGTTCCGTCATCCCGAGGTGGCGCTCGATCCTGAAAGGCCGTCATCCGGCCATGGCTCGCCGTCGGCCCGCCCGGCCCGCCCTGCTGGACCGGCCCACGTGAACAGGGCGGTCGCTGGGTGAGCGGTCGCCCTGCGCGCGGCGGGAGTTGGCTGATTCCGCGATGCGAAGGGATCACTTGCAATCGGAATTGAACGCCCCGTGCGGCACGTGCGTACCAACAGCCATCCAGGCGCCCCCCAGAAGCTGCCGGACGGCGGCACCTACTCCGTTCCCCAGGAGGAGAGAAGTTTGAGTCACAAGCGAATTCCGAAGCGCAAGGCCGCGATAGCGGCAGGCGGTGTGGTGGCGCTCGGCGCGGCCGCGATCCTGCTCCCCAACGCCAACGCCTCGCAGGACGGTTCGTCCGGCGACGCGGCTGCCGCGCCGAAGACCCTGAAGGCGGGCGACGCCTCGGATCTCGCCTCGCACCTCTCCGGGCTCCTCGGTGAGGCGTTCGGCGGCTCCTACTACGACGGCGACAGCAAGCAGCTCGTCGTCAACGTCGTACCGGGCGACAACAACAACGTGATCGTGCGGGCGAAGGCGGCCGGCGCGAAGGTCCGCGAGGTCGACAACAGCTGGTCGGAGCTCCAGGACGGCGCGTCGACGCTGAAGTCCGAGGCGACCATCGCGGGCACCTCGTGGTCGATCGACCCGCGCACCAACAAGCTCCTGGTGACCGCCGACAGCACCGTGACCGGTGCCAAGTGGGACAGACTGGAGAGCACCGTGCAGGAGCTCGGCTCCGGCATGGCCACGCTCAAGAAGTCCTCCGGCACCTTCAAGCCGTTCGTCTCCGGAGGCGACGCCATCTTCGCGGGCGGCTCGCGCTGCTCCCTCGGCTTCAACGTCACCGCCGGCGACGGCTCCCCGGCCTTCCTGACGGCCGGTCACTGCACCCTCGGCGGCAACGAGTGGTCCGACACCCAGGGCGGCCAGCCGATCGCCACGGTCGACCAGTCGACCTTCCCCGGCAACGGCGACTTCGCACTCGTGAAGTACGACGACCCGGCGACCGAGGCGCCCAGTGAGGTCAACACCGGCGACCAGACCGTCCCGATCACCGAGGCCGCGGAAGCCACCGTCGGGCAGCAGGTCTTCCGGATGGGCAGCACCACCGGGCTCAACGACGGCCAGGTCCTCGGCCTCGACGCCACGGTGAACTACCCCGAAGGCACCGTGACGGGCCTCATCCAGACCGACGTCTGCGCCGAGCCCGGCGACAGCGGCGGCTCGCTGTTCACCCAGGACGGTCTCGCCATCGGCCTGACCTCCGGCGGCAGCGGTGACTGCACGGCCGGCGGCGAGACGTTCTTCCAGCCGGTGACCACCGCCCTGGAGGCGGTCGGCGCGACCCTCGGCGCGGGCGGTGCCGCGGGCGGCGGCGCCGGTGCCGGTGACGAGGCCGGCGCGGGTGCGGGCGAGGAAGCCGGTGCGGGCCAGGAGGCCGGTGCGGGCGACGAAGCGGGCGCCGGTGAAGAGGCCGGTGCCGGTGAGGAAGCCGGTGCGGGTGCCGGTGCCGGCGAAGAGGCCGGTGCCGGTGCCGGTGAGCAGGCCGGAGGCGACGATGCGGGCGCCGGAGCCGGTCAGGACGCGGGCGCCGGTCAGGACGCGGGTCAGGGCGTCGAGGACAACTCCGGTCTGACCGAGTCCCGCTGACCCTCGCAGAGCCGTCGGCAGCCGGTCCGACGCAGCCGGCCCGGTTCCGCCCCCTTCCTGGCGGAACCGGACCGGCTCCCCTGCGTTCCGGGCCGGTTGCCCATGCCCACCGGCCCTACCCGAGGGCCCTGATCAGCAATAGGGCGATGTCATCGAGCCGTTCCTCCCCGTCCACGCGAGGCCGCTCATGATGGATGAGGCTGTCGGCCAGTTCGTCCAGCGGCTGGTCCCCGGCGTCGGCCAGACGCCGGCCCAGATCCGCGAGGGCCTCCTCGAAGTCCGTACCGGGGGACTCCACCAGCCCGTCGGTGTAGAGGACGAGCAGCGAACCGGGGGGCAGGGCGACCTCCGTCGTCGGGTACACCGCCGAGGCGTCGATGCCCAGCAGCGGGCCGCCCGCCAGATCCAGGACCCGCACCCGTCCGTCCGGCCGTCTCAGCAGCGGCGGGGGGTGCCCCGCCCGGGACATCACGGCTCGCCCGTGCTCCGGGTCGAGCCGCAGGTACAGGCAGCTGGCGAACAGGTCGGACCCGAGGTCGAGCAGCAGCCGGTTGGTGCTGCGCATGACCTCCTCGGGCGCCTGCCCCACGGTCGTGTAGGCCCGCACCGCGGTGCGGACCTGCCCCATCAGCCCGGCCGCCGTCACGTTGTGGCCCTGCACGTCCCCGATCACCGCCGCGGCACGCCCCTGGGTGCCCACCAGGTCGTAGAAGTCGCCGCCGATGTCCATGCCCTGAGTGGCCGGCACATAGCGGCCGACCGCCTCGATGCCGGGCAGCGACGGCAGGGAGTGCGGCAGCAGCGCCTCCTGCAGACCGTGCGCGAGACGGTGCTTGGCGTCGTAGAGCAGCGCCCGCTCCAGGGCCTGGGCGATCAGTCCGGCCATGCTCGTCATCACCGCCCGCTCCTCCGTCGGGAAGGGGTGCGGCTCGGCGTAGGAGAGCACACACGTCCCCACCGGGCGGCCCTGGGCGATCAGCGGCAGGAAGGCCCAGGCCGCGAACCCGTCAGGGGTCGCGAGCCGCGCCGGGTACAGGCGCTCCAGCTGCTCCTGCGACTCGAAGAACGCGGGCACCCCCGTCCGCAGCACCTGGGTGCCCGGTGTCGGCTCGGTCAGGGGCATCCCGTCGAACCGCTCCACCACGTGCGGGTCCCGGTACCCGCGGTGCCCGAGCACCCGCAGCCGCTTGGCCCGCGAGCCCAGCACGACCAGGGCCTGGCTGCCCACCGCGGGTGCGATCTCGTCCGCGACCAGCTGTACCACGTCCTGCACGCCCACCGCCTCGGTGAGCGCGCCGGCCAGGTCCAGCACCTGCGAGATGGTGACCAGCCGGGACGGCGCCCCGTCGGGCGGCGGTGCGGTCCGGTTCATCCGGGACATGGCCCTGGACCTGGTGATGCGGACGCTCAATCCCGTCGTGCTCGGGTACAGCCGGAACGACAGCCACTCACCGGGCGGGCGCAGCGCCACGAACGAGGTGACGTGCTGGCTGAGCAGCGCCGCCCGGTAGCGGTCCTCGTAGACCGGGTCGTTGAGCCAGGGCACCGATGCCCACAGCTGAGTGCCGAGCAGTCGGCTGACCGGGACGTTCAGCAGCTCGGCCGCCGCCGCGTTCACGAAGCCGACCCGTCCGTGCAGGTCCAGCGAGACCAGCCCGTAGGGCAGCCGGCTCACCATCCGGGCCGCCTCGACCGTGCCGAGCGTGCCGGCCATGCCGCCCACCAGGGGCGAGGCGAGCAGGTCGGTCTCGGGGTGCGGCGCAATGCTGTGCTCGGCGGCCCGCTCCAGCCGGACCGCCAGCCGGCCGCAGGCCGCGGTCAGATGATCACGCTCGTGGTCGGACATCTCCGCCGCATGCGCGCCCGGCCACGTCACGAAGACCGCGCCGTAGACGGTCGACTCGGTGGCGACCGGCACCGCGGCCAGGGCGAACGGGTAGGGCAGCACCACGGCGATCCGCGGATAGAGGCGCGCCATCTGCTCCTCGTCGCCGACCCACACCAGCCGCCGCTCGCGCGCCGCGTCGGCGACCGGGATCGGCGCGCTCAGGCCCACCCGCTCCCAGGGCGCCGCGAACGCCCTGGGCAGTCCGGCCATCACCGCCATCTCCAGCACGGGCTGATCGGGCGCCATCAGGTAGACGGCGCCGGAGTGGGCGTGCACCTCGTCCATCATCGAGGCGAGCGCCAGCGAGAGCAGGGGACGGCCGACCGGCGTCCTGGCGGCTGCCGGCGCCTGCGTGGACGACTGCCCGTCGGACACGCCGACCACCTCCTCGCACGGCCGCGCGACCGGGTTCAGGAACAAATCTCCCCCCTGGCGGCCCGTCGCGCACGACGAGCGGTTCCCGAACGGCGTCGGTTACCGTCGGTCACACGGGCGCCGGCCCCACAGGGGGCACTCCTGTACCCCGAGCGGCCCGACCCATGCCTTCGTAGTGGAAGCGTGGGCGGGCGTACGGGCGCCGGGCGTGCGCCCCCGCGCCTCCTGATGGCTGGTTTCTCGTGTCCACGCAGGGTCACCGTCGCGAACAATGGGGCACGCGCTCAACACGACGAGGGGGCGTACGGCGAGCGGAGGGGGTGGCAGTGATCCGGGTGCTTCTGGTCCACGACGAGTGTCTGGTGCGGTCGGTGCTGGCGGAGTGGCTGCGGCAGGAGTCCGACCTGGCGGTGCACGACACGTCGTGGCGCGGTGCGCCGGGCATGGTGCGGTCGGTCCGGCCGGACGTGTGCGCGGCGGACCTGGAGTGCGCGGACTCCTACGGCATCCCCCCGCTGGGCGAACTGTCCCGGCCGGGGCCGGACCGCGTGCGCCCCCGATTACTGGTGCTCGCCACGGCGAACCGGCCGGGCCTGCTGAAGCGGGCGGCCGAGGCGGGGGCGCTCGGGTACGTCGACAAGGAGGGATCCCCGCAGAATCTGCTGCGCGGGATCCGTCGTGTTGCCGAGGGGGAACGTTTCGTCAACGACTCGCTGGGCTTCGGGTTCCTCAAGGCGGCCGAGATGCCGCTGACCCGCAGAGAGCTGAGCGTGCTGACCCTCGCCGCCGAGGGAGCCTCCATAGCGGAGATAGCCGGGAGCCTGCACCTGTCCCACGGGACGGTGCGCAACTACATGGCCGCCATCACCCGCAAGACCGGGGCCCGCAACCGCATCGACGCCATACGCATCTCGCAGGGCCAGGGCTGGCTCTGACCCCTACCGGGCCAGCGCGGGGGACCAGCTCCCGACGAGGTCCCGGTACAGCGCGCAGGACCGCAGCAGCTCCTCATGACCGCCGTACGCCGTGCTCCGGCCGTCCATCACCAGGACCCGGCCGGCGCGCCGGGCCGAGCTGATGCGGTGGGCCACCACCACCAGGGTCCCGCCCGGCCGCGCGGCGAACGCCCGCTCCGCGCGTTCCTCCGTCTCCGGGTCCAGATGGCAGGTCGCCTCGTCCAGCAGGGCGAGCGGGGCGTACGACAGATAGGCCCGGGTCAGCGCGACCAGTTGCCGTTCGCCGGCCGACAGGGCCGGGGGCTCGACCCGGGCGTCGAGCCCCCCGAGCCGGTCGGCCAGCGGGGCGAGGCCCACCGCCTCGGCCGCGGCCAGCAGCTCCTCCTCGGGCACCGGGTCCGGACGCAGGTAGGCGAGGTTCTCGGCCAGGGTGCCGCCGAAGACGTACGCCTCCTGCGGGATGAGCACCCGCGCGGCGGCCGCCGCGGGGCCGGGCACCGGGTGTCCGCCGACCCGGACGGTGCCGCGCGAGGGCGTGAGCAGTCCTGCCACGAGCGCGGTGAGCGTGGACTTGCCGGTGCCGCTGGGACCGACGACGGCCAGGTGCGCTCCGGGCGGCAGGACGAGGTCGAGGTCGTGGACGACGGGCGCACTGGCGGGGCCGTAGGCGAAGGTGACGGATGTGAGGGAGACGGCCGGGGGCGGCTTGGCAGCGGTGTGGCTCCGGGAGAGGCTGGGGGCCGGCGCACCGCGGCCGTCGTTCGCGGTGTGGTCGGCCGCGGCGGGCCCGCCGGCCCGCTGGGGCCTGTCGGCCGTGGCGGTGCTTGTGGGGTGAGGGCTCGTGGCCGGGGGAGGCGGTGTGGCGGTGTCGTCGGCGGTGTCCGGCCTGGCCAGTCTGCGCAGTACCACCGTCAGGCGGGAGCCGCTCGTGCCCAGGCCGTGGATCAGGTTGCGCAGGGCCGGGAGCAGGGACTGGGTGACGTAGGCGAGGGCACCCACCAGGGCGCCCGTGGTGACGCCGTGGGACAGAAGCCAGGGCGCGGCGGCGAGCAGCAGCACGATCGGCAGCTGCCCGCCGATCGTCAGGGACGCCACCCGCAGCACTCCCCAGTGGGCGAGCGCGCGCGCCGCCCGCAGTTCCGCCTCGACGCGTTCCCCGGTACCGGCGGCGATCTGCGCCTCCGCGCCGGTCGCCGTGATGTCGCGCAGGCCGGGGCAGACGGTGCCGAGATCACCGGCGAGCGCCTCGTCGGCGACGAGGAACGTCTCCTGCCGCCGGGCGAGGGGCCGCAGCGTCGTGGCGAACAGTGCCATGCCGACGGCCAGGGGCGGTCCCACGACCAGCAGAAGCGGCGGGGCCAGCGCGAACAGGCCCGCCAGGGCACCGACGGAGGTGAACACGAAGGAGCGGGAGACCATGACCAGTCCGGCGAAGGTGTCCCGGGCGATCTCCACCTGCTGGGTGAGTCCGGACAGCGAACCCGCGTCACCGCTGCGCACCCCTCGTGAGACCACCCGTTCCACGAGCCGGTCCCGGAGCGGTTCGACCAGGTCGGCGACGGCGGCGTAGACCCGGGCGGTGCCGTACGCGCCGAGCAGGACCCCCAGGCCGGTCACGGCCAGCCAGACCAGTCCGACGTCCGCCCGGCCGTGCAGGAACCCCTCGTCCAGGGCCCGGGCGGGGCCGTACCCGATGAGGAAGGTCTGCCCGGTCTCCAGCACGGACCAGACGGCGAGCCGCAGCAGGACCCGCCGGCGGGCCAGCAGGAAGCGCAGGCCCCGGGCGGGGAGGCCGGTGGAGGACGTCATGAGCACACCCCGTCCCTGTCAGCCGCGCCTGTACGCGTCTGGCCGCTCATGCCGTCGCGTCCTTGTCCTTGCTCGTTGCGCCCCTGTCAGCCGCGCTTGTACGCGTCTGGCCGCTCATGCCGTTGCGTCCTTGTCCTTGCTCGTTCCGCCCCTGTCAGCCGCGCCTGTACGCGTCTGGCCGTTCACGCCGTTACGTCCTTCTCCCTGCTCGTCCCCGCTCCGGGGGCCCGGGACCGGCTGTGAAGCGCCCTGCCGGGCAGGGGAGGCGGCGGGGCCCGCCGCGTCCGCGAACACCGCCCGGTACTCCGGCAGCCGCCACAACTCCTCGTGCCGCCCCACCGCCCGCACCCGCCCGTCGTCCAGCCACGCCACGGCATCGGCACACGCGGCCGTCGCGCCGCGGTGGGCGACCAGGAGCCGGGTGCTGCCCGGGCCGTCACCGAAGAGGGCGTCGGTGATGTGGCGTTCCGTCACCGTGTCGAGGCTGGAGAGGGCGTCGTCGAGGATCAGCAGGCGCCCCCCGTGTGCGAACGCCCGGGCGAGGCCCAGCCGTTGGGACTCGCCGCCGGAGCGGGGTGCGTCGGCGACGGCCGTGCCGTATCCGTCGGGGAGGCGGCGCACGAAGTCGTCGGCGAGGGCCGTGCGGGCCGCCTCACGGATCCGGCCGGGGGAGGAGGACGGCAGGCCGAGGCCGATCGCCTGCCCGACCGTGCCGCCGAGGAGGGCGGGGCGGGCGAAGGCGTAGCCGACGGCGCCGCGCAGGTCGTCGTGCGGCAGCTCGCGCAGCGGCACACCGTCGAGGAGCACCTCGCCGTCGTCCGGGTCGGCCAGCCGTCCGGCGAGCGCGGCCAGCAGCGACTTGCCGGAGCCGGACCGGCCGACCACCGCCAATGTGGTGCCGCCCGGCACGTCGAGGTTTACCCCGTCGAGCACGGTGCGTCCGCCGCGCCGGGCCGTCACCCCGCGCAGCTCCAGCCGCCCGGGGCCGTCGGGCAGCCGGCGGGCGCCGTACACGGTGGCGGGCTCGGTCTCGACCTCGCCGAGGCGCCGGGCCGCTGCCCGGGCCCGGGCCAGGCCCGCGAGCTGCCCGACCAGCACCCCGACGCCGGTCGCTAGCACCGCGTACCGGGAGGCCGCGAGCACCTCGCCCACCGAGAGCCGGTCCCGGCTGAGCAGCACCCCGGCCACGGCGACGACCGCGAGCTGCAGCAGCGGCGCCACGGCGACCGCCCGGGCCGCGGCCCGGCCCTGCACCCGCCACATGCGGTGCCCGGCCCGGGACAGATCGGGCAGCGGCCGCAGCACACGGGCCGTCTCCCGGCGCTCCGTGCCGGCCGCCCGGACGGTGCGGACCCCTTCGACGGCCTCGGCCAGCGCGGCCGCGATCCGGCCCTGGGCCTGCTGATAGCGCGACGCGGTCTCGGAGGTGTCCCGCGAGACCGCGCGCAGGAGAAGGGCCAGGACGGGGGCTCCGGCGAGGAAGACGGCCGCGAGCCACCAGTCGATCAGCGCCAGCGCTACCACCCCGCCGACGGGACCGGCGAGCGCGGCCGGCAGCGCCGCGCGGGCCCCCGGGGTGGTGCCCGCCTCGGCGGCGTTGCCGACCAGGCGGGCGACGAGGTCACCCGAGCCGAAGCGGTCCGCGGCGCGCGGCCCGACGCCCAGGACGTGCCCGGTCAGCCGGCGGCGCAGCCATGCGGTGGTCCGGGCGTCGACGGTGCCGGTGAGGACGGTCTGGGCCGCGTCGAGCAGACCGAGCAGCAGGACGAGGCCGGCGCAGCCGAGCACCCAGCGGGTCGCCGGGGCGTGCGCCAGGAGAAGATCGAGGGCCCGGCCGAGCACGACCGGAAGCAGCAGTCCGCCGCCCGTCGCGGCGATGCTCACCAGACACAGCGCCACACAGCGGGACCCGCTGTACCCGGTGGCCGTGCGCAGCAGCGTGCGCGCGTGTCCGGCCGCCGGGTCGTCGTCGCCGCGCGGGGTCATACGGGCCTTTCCTGGAACGGGAAGGACCCCGGGCGGCCCCTCCCCGAAGGGAGAGAGCCGCCCGGAGCGAGCAGACCGTAGATCAGAGACAGAGCAGAACGCTCGCGGCGCTGATGCAGGAGAGCAGGCTCACCGTGCTGTTGCCGCCGCCGGTGGTGCGCTCTTCGGTCTCGATGGTCTGCAGGTCGAGAAGTGCCATGGTGTGTCCTTCCATTTGGGTGTCCGTCCGTGGTCATCCGTGGGGACGGGGTGGTGTCACGACTCCGCGGGATCGCGGAACCGCGTCATTGGGGCCGCCTGCCAGGCGGCGGGAGGAACGGCAGGTGGGCATCGGTCGCCGGGTCGAGGGCCGCGCCGAGCGCCAGCAGGCACCCTGCCGTTCCGGTGGCGAGGTCCATGGAGAGCCGCATCATCTGGTGGCCGGGGAAGGCCAGTTGGCCCTGGTAGGCCATCGCGAACCAGCCGAGCCCGGCGATCTGCGCGGCCAGCCGGTCCTCGGTCGCGCCCGGCGTGGTCGTGCGGCTGAGGTGCAGAACCATTCCGGCGCGGCCCTGGAACAGCCCGGGCTGCGCGTAGAAGCGGGAGGTGGCCGCGGTGAGCACACCGGCACGCGCTGTCTCGAACTCCCCGGCGAGGCCGGGGGAGTGGGACACCAGGTCGTCGAGGACCATGCCGAGGCCCGCGCTGCCGTCGCCGAGGTAGGGCAGGGTCCGCCAGCCCTCGTCGACCTCCAGCGACCCGTTCTCGCGGGTCACGCAGGACGCCAGGTCCCGGCGCAGGGCCACGGCCGCCGCCTCCAGCCAGGCCTCCTCGCCGGTCCACTCGTACTGCCGCAGCATGAGCAGGGCGGCACCGCTCGCGCCGCGCAGCAGTCCGGCGCGCGGTCGGGAGGTGGCCGGGACCGGCTCGGTGAGGCGCTGGACGAGGATCCGCGCGGCCTCGTGGGCCCGCTCGCCCAGCTCCGCCTCGCCGGTCGTACGGGCCAGCTGCCCGAGGACGAGGCCCAGCCCGGCCAGCCCGCCGTGCAGGTCGGAGGAGAGGTTCTGCCACCGTTCGGCGAGGATGCCCTCGACCAGGTCCAGCGCCCGCTGCCGGTGCCCGAGCCGGTCGAGGACCAGGGCGACGCCCGCGAGACCGTCGTACAGGCCGAGCGGGGTACCGACCGGGGCCGGTGCCGTGCGGTCCAGCAGCCAGCGCTCGCCCTCCTCGTACCGCTCGGCGCCGGCCGCGTCCAGCGCGAACAGCACCCCCGCGGCGCCGTGCGCGAGACCGAGCCCGCCGCCGTCGGAGAACTGGGCGACGTCACCGGGGAAGAGCCGGTCGTCGCGCTCCGGGGTGGCCGAGGCGAGGATGGCCTTGACCATCGAGTCGCGGCTGTACGGCCAGTCGCCCGGATCCACCGGCGCGGAGGGAGCGGCCACCGTACGGCCGGACACCTCTCGCGTGATCTCGGCGACCGCCTGGTCGAGGAACTCCCGCGGCACGTCCGGGAACTGCTGCGAGATCACTTCGGCCAGATGCGCCGCCTTGCCGCGATCGACCACGAACAACGTGGTCACCGGCAGGAACAGGGCCAGCCGCAGACAGGCCAGCGCATAGCGGTCGATGTCGGCGCCCCGGCGGTCCGGCGGCGCGAAGAACCCGGGGTGGGCGACGACCTGACGGCCGTTCTCCTCGGCCGGGGCCGCGGCCTCGAAGTCGAGGAGGAACACCGTCTCCTCGTCCGGGGCGACCATGATGTTGAAGACGTGCAGGTCGTTGAAGACGATGCCCCGGGAGTGCACCGCCGCCACGGCCTCCTCCACCCTGCGGTGGATGCGCAGCGCCCAGGCCGTGTAGGAGGCGACGTCCTCCGCGTCGGGGTCCTGCGTGAGCAGGGGATGCCGCTCGGCGAAGAAGGAGTTGAGCGGGCGCCCTTCGAGGAAGTCCATCACCAGGAAGCGGTGGCCGCCGAGCTCGAACCAGTCCCGTACCTCCGGGACCACACCCGTGCCCGCTACCTGCTCCAGCGCCCGCTTCTCCCGCTCCAGCCGGGCGATCGCGTCGGCGCCGTCCGAGGCGAGCCCCGCGTGCGGCCGGCCCTCCTTCAGGACGACCTTGTGCCCGTCACGGGTGTCGGTGCCGGCGTACACCCCGCCGCCGTTGGAGAAGTGCAGCGCCTTCTCGATGCGGTACGGCAGCTCGCCCGTCGTCGTGTTGTTCCGCGCGTCGAGATGCGGCTGGAGGAACGCCGGCAGCGTCACCCACTCGGGCACCTGGAAGGACGGCGACCGCCGGTCCGGCACCAGCCGTCCCTCGCCGTCGCGCACCGCCGGCACCAGCGAGCCCCGCTCGTCCACGACGAACGCACGGGCGAAGGCGCCGTAGCGCACGTACAGCGGCCCCTCGCCCCAGCGCAGATCGGTGAGGATGTACGGCCCCTCGAACCCCTCCAGCAGGGCTCCCAGCTCGCGCAGCACCTGATGCAGCTGCTCCTCGTCGGCCGGATAGACGGTGACGAACTTGCCGCTGCCGTCGCGCGGCGCGTACTTGGTGTTGCGCAGGTGGAGCAGGTGCGGTCCCGGCACGAACTTGAAGGGGACGCGCCGCTCGACGCAGTAGTCCCACACGATCCGGGCGATCTCCTCGGCGTTCGCCCGGGTCGCCGAGGCGTGGATCTTCCACCCCTGGGCCGGGCCCTGCAGCGGTTCGCCGTCCGGGCCGAGCGGCGTCATCGTCTGCCAGTCGCCGATCCGGGCCGACTCCCAGCCCTTGGGCAGCGGCCGGCGGGCCGTCTCGTAGAGGTGGGCGGCCGTCCCTTGCGCGCCCCGCGCCAGCCGGTCCGGCGTCTCGTAGAAATGCCGGTCGGCCAGCGCGTACACCTCGTACCGCTTGTCCATGCGTCCCCCTCCTGACGAGCACCGAGCTTTCCAGCCACCCGCCGGGCACGCACAGTCACGCCTGTCACGAGAACACCGTGCGGAACGCATGCGTTAAGACATGTTCGGTTTCATTCGAGCGACCGTGTCGGCGCCGGGCCACGGAACGCCCACAGGGGCTGCGCAGGTGTCTCATTAGCGCTGTAATGGCCAACGTGGTCAGTCAGGGCGCACAGGAGCGCGGAACGCGGACACTGCGTGCCGAAGGTGCCCTCAAGGCGATCGCGATCGATCAGACGTCACCCGAGCGGCTGCGCCGCGTCCTCGAACAGGCCCTCGTCTTCGCCGGTGCGGCGCTCGCCGCCGTCTACGCGCCCAGCGAGGACGGCGAGCTGCTGTGCCTGATGGAGTCGGCCGGAGTCCCGAGGAGCCTGTACGGACTGCGCGACAACTACCCGCGCGCCGGGCGGTCCCCCGTCGCCGAGGCCCTGCGCCGCGGGCGGCCGGTGTCACTGGGCCCGGCGGAACTCGCCGAGCACGCCCACGCGCGGCGCGTGCCCTCCCGGGACTTCTTCCTGACGACCCTTCCCGTACAGGGTGACGGCGGCTGCCTGCTGGCCGTGAGCGAACGCCCCGAGGGCTTCGCCGCCGACGACCTCGAATGCCTTGAGCTCATCTCCGACGCGGTCGCCTTCACCGCCCCGGCCGCACCCGCGGAAGCCGGCGAGCTGCCACCGAGCGCTTTCACGCTCGCCATGGACACCGGCCGCGTCCGGGTCGGCGACGACCTGCTGGACCTGTTCGGCCTGGACCCGGTGGAGTTCGACGGCCGGGTCGAGACACTGCTCGGCCTCACCGTCCCCGAGGACCTGCCGTCGCTGATGTCCGTGGTGGAGGCCGACCACATGTCCATCGGCGACCGTGAGCTGGAGTTCCGGGTACTCCAGCCCGCCGGGCCGCCGAAGTGGCTCCGGTTGCGCGGGCGCCTGCTGCCCGGCGGCGAGGGTCGCCCGGCACGGCTCGTGGGCACGGTCGTCGACGTCTCCACGCTGCGCTCCGACGTCACCGACGTGGCCCGGGTCCAGCGCCTGGCCGCCGCGCTGGCCACCGCCGTCACCGTCCGCGACGTGGGCAAGGCCGTGGTCGCCGCGCTGCGCAGGCCGCTGCGGGCCGACCGGATCGCCCTCGCCGAGCTGGAGAGCGAGCGTCTCGTCGTCACCGTCCTCGACCCGCCCGAACCCGAGGCCTGGCCCGAGCTGTGGCGGTCGGAGTGGCGCACCGAGTGGCCCGACGCGCCCGTGCGCGCGATGCCCACCCTCGCCGCGGCACTGCGCGAGGGCCGGGCCCGCATCTGGCCCGCCGGCAGCCCCCTGGAACGCGCCCTGGCCGAGGTGGGCCCCGGCGGCCTCGCCGTCCTGCCGCTGCCCGCCGGGAACCGCATGGCCGGCGCCTGCCTGATCGGCTGGGACAGCCCGCACGACTTCGGCACCGACGAACGCGCCCTGCTCACCGCCTGCGCCGGCCTCGCCGGACAGGCCCTGGTCCGGGCCCGGGCCTTCGACGCCGAGCACGAACTCGTCGGCATGCTCCAGCGCCAGCTGCTGCCGCGCAGCCTGCCCCGGCTGCCCGGCGCGGTGGCCGTCGCCCGCTACCTGCCCAGCACGGCCGGGCTCGAACTCGGCGGCGACTGGTACGACGTCATCCCACTGCCCGACCACCACGTCGCCCTCGTCATCGGCGACGTCCAGGGCCACAGCGCGGGCGCCGCCACCCTCATGGGCCAGATGCGCACGGCCCTGCGCGCCTACGCCGTCGAGGGGCACCCACCGGACGTGGTGGTCGCGCACGCCAACCGGCTGCTGACGGACATGGAGAGCGACCTCTTCGCCACCTGCTGCTACGTCGACGTGGACCTGGAGGAGGGCGCCGCCTGGTGTGTGCGGGCCGGGCATCTGCCGCCGGTGCTCCGCTACCCCGACGGCCGGACCGAGATCGCGGAGGCCGAGGGCGGCCCGCCTCTCGGGGTGGTCACCCGGGCCGACTTCCCCATGAGCCCGCTGCGGCTCCCGCCCGGCACCGTGATCGCCCTGGCCACGGACGGGCTCGTGGAGACGCCCGACTCCGACATCGACGAGGGCATGGACCACCTCGCCGAGCGGCTGGCGGAGGCCGCCCCCGCCGACCTGGGGCTGGTCGCCGACGCCCTCCTGGGCGACGCCCCGCGCAGCGACGACGTCGCCCTGCTCCTGTTGCGCTACGACGGCATGGACCTGCGCCCGCTGCGGGAGAGCTGGACGGTCTGGCGGGTGCCGCAGGCCGTCGGGCACGCCCGCCGCTTCGCCCGGCGCACCCTGCGCTCCTGGGGCGTCACCGACCAGTACGACGCAGCCCTCCTCGTCGTCTCCGAACTCGTCACCAACGCCCTGGTGCACACCGACGGCAAGGTCCGCATGGACCTCACTCTCGTCAACGACCGGCTGCGCATCGCCATCGCCGACGCCTCCCCCCGCTCACCGGTCAGACCGACCAGCATCGGCTGGGAGGCCACCGGCGGCCGGGGCATCCTCCTCGTCGAGGCCCTCGCCGCGACCTGGGGCACCCTGCCGGTCAGCGGCGGGAAACAGGTGTGGGCGGAACTGGTGCTGGGGCGCTGAGCACCTCCGGCCCGGGCGGGCGCGACCGCTCAGCCCAGCCGCTTCAGCAGTTCCTGCGCCAGCGGGGCCGACGACGCGGGGTTCTGGCCCGTGACCAGATTGCGGTCGGTGACCACGTGCGGGGCCCACGGCTCCCCGGCCCGCACGGTCACCCCGGCGTCGGTGAGACGGTCCTGGAGCAGCCAGGCGGCACGGTCGGCGAGGCCGCCCTGGACCTCCTCGGCGTTGGTGAACGCCGCGACCTCGTAGCCGGCGAAGACATTGCGGCCGTCGGCCCCGACAGCGGCCAGCAGCGCGGCGGGCCCGTGGCAGACGACGCCGAGCGGCCTGCCCGACTCCAGGGCCCGGGCGAGCAGCCGGCCGGAGTCGGCGTTCACGGCCAAGTCCTCCATCGGGCCGTGGCCACCGGGGTAGAAGACGGCCGCGTAGTCCTCCAGCCGGACGTCCTCGAGCCGCACGGGACGCCGCAGCTCGGTGAAGGACTCCAGTGCCTTCGCGATCCGGTCGGCGTTCTCCTGCCCCCCGTTCACCTCGGGAGCCAGGGACGCCCGGTCGACGGGGGGCTCGACACCGCCGGGCGTGGCCACGACGACCTCGTGACCGGCGGCCCGGAACGCCTCGTACGGGGCGACGGCCTCCTCGGCCCAGAAGCCGGTGGGGTGGCCGGTGCCGTCGGCCAGGGTCCAGGTGTCTGCGCCGGTGACGACGAAGAGGATCTTCGACATGGTGTGCATCTCCAAGAGACGGGCCGCGGTCGAACGGTGCGGCGATGACTCGGACGATGACGACCGTAAGCGCCCGGACCGCAGGTTTTCCAATGCCCCGGCCGTCTACCCGTCCGGCTCCTTCACGGCCGCCGCGCACTTGCTGGGCCTGTCCCAGCCGAGCGTCACCACGCAGATCCGCTCGCTGGAGCGGCAGACCCGAACTGCGCGCCGGTCGCCACGACCTGGTGACCGCCACCACCCGGCCCCGCGGCCGCACCCTGTCCGCGGTGCCGCTGACGGACGAGGAGTTCGTCCTGGTCACTGGCGGTACGTCTTCGGCCGCCGCCCGAACTGCCGCCTCGACGCCCCCGAGGACGCGCCGATCAACACCGGCTGCCTGGTCCAGCGGCCGGGCACCTCGGACAACCCGCACGTCCCCTCGTCCGCGACCGGCTGCTGGAGGCCGGCCGCACCTGGTGATGCCGCGGGACGACCGGGTACCCGGCGTGGCGCAGGACGGAGAGACCGCCGCGAGCCGAAGGAAAGAAGAGGTAAAGACACATCATGGCTCAGCATGTCCGCGACATCATGACCGGCGACCCGGTCACCGTCGAGCCGCAGACCTCCGTCGCCGAGGTGGCTCGCATCATGCGCGACGAGGACCTCGGGGCCGTCCTGGTGACGGACGGCGACCACCTCCGAGGCCTGGTCACCGACCGTGACCTCGTGGTGCGGTCGGTCAGCAAGGGCGGCGACCCGGAGCGGATCAGCGTGGCTGGCGCGTGCAGCGACGAGCTGGTCACCGTCAGTCCCGACGAGGACCTGGCCCAGGCGGTGGAGCTGATGCGCGAGCACTCCGTGCGCCGCATCCCGGTCGTCGACCACGGGCACCCCGTGGGCATCGTCTCCCTGGGAGACATGGCCATGGAGCGCGACCCCGAGTCGGCGCTCGGCGACATCAGCGCCGCGCGCCCCAATGCCTGACAGGGCAACCCGTCCAACGGTCCCGCACCCCTCCGGGGGCGCGGGACCGTTGCATGCGCCCGAACGCCGTGTGGGGGAGAGGGGGCTTCGACGCGGCCGTGCGGGTGTTCCGCGCCGGGTTTGTTCGGTTTTTCGCCGGGCACTCGAACAGCAGCGGACCCAGAAGGAAGATGATGAGTCGTGGAGTCCATGGACACCAGTGAGAAGCCCGTCGTCCGTCAGTACGAGACCGGCTGGTCGAAGGCACGCCGTCTGCGCGGCAAGGCCGCGCTGCGAACCTGCCTCCCCGCCGTGGGAGACCGGGGAACCCCCGGCACGATGCGCTCCGGGCAGGAGTGGAACATCGTCCGGGGTGAGGACTGATCCCCCCTGACGCCCCTCCGCAGCACGGTGCGGTGAGGATCCGAGTAACTCCGCGCATCGGCAACCAAAAGAAGTGATGTTCACATCCGCCGGTTCACGACTAAGGTGAACCGAATGAAGGCTCTCGTGCTGTCCGGCGGCGCAGGAACAAGACTGAGGCCGATCACGCACACGTCGGCCAAGCAACTCGTCCCCGTGGCCAACAAGGCCGTGCTGTTCTACGGGTTGGAGTCGATCGCCGAGGCCGGCATCACCGAAGTGGGCATGATCGTCGGGGAGACGGCCGCGGAGATCGAGGAGGCGGTCGGGGACGGGTCGAAGTTCGGCCTCGACGTCACCTACATCCCCCAGGAGCGGCCCCTCGGGCTGGCCCACGCGGTACTGATCGCCCGGGACTACCTCGGTGACGACGACTTCGTGATGTACCTCGGCGACAACTTCATCGTCGGCGGCATCACCGGCCTCGTCGAGGAGTTCCGCGGCAACCGGCCCGACGCCCAGATCCTGCTCACCCGCGTCGCCGACCCGCGCGCCTTCGGAGTCGCCGAACTCGACCCGTCCGGCCAGGTGATCGGCCTGGAGGAGAAGCCCGACCAGCCCAAGAGCGATCTCGCGCTGGTCGGCGTCTACATGTTCACGCCCCTCATCCACGAGGCGGTCCGCGCCATCGAACCCTCCTGGCGCGGCGAACTGGAGATCACCCACGCCATCCAGCACCTGATCGACTCCCGCGCCGACGTGCGCTCCACGGTCATCAAGGGCTACTGGAAGGACACCGGCAACGTCGGCGACATGCTCGAGGTGAACCGCACGGTCCTCGAAGCCATGGAGCGCCGCATCGACGGCGACGTCGACGACGCCTCGGAGACCATCGGGCGCGTCGTCCTGGAGGAGGGCGCGCGGATCGTGGGCTCCCGCGTCGTCGGACCGGTCGTCATCGGCTCGGGCACCGTCGTCAGCAACTCCTACATCGGTCCCTTCACCTCCGTCGCCGAGAACTGCCGGATCACCGACAGCGAGCTGGAGTTCTCGATCGTGCTGCGGGACTCCTCGATCCAGGGCGTCGGCCGGATCGAGTCCTCGCTGATCGGCCGGCACGTCGAGGTGACCCCCGCCCCCAGCGTCCCCAGCGCCCACCGCCTCGTCCTCGGAGACCACAGCAAGGTGCAGATCACTTCATGAATCTCCTCGTCACCGGCGCCGCCGGGTTCATCGGCTCCCGTTACGTCCGCGCCCTGCTCGCCTCGGACGCGCCCGACGCCCCACGCATCACCGTGCTGGACAAGCTCACCTACGCCGGCACCCTCGACAACCTCGAACTGACCCACCCGCGGCTGGAGTTCGTGCAGGGCGACATCTGCGACGCCGAACTAGTCGACAGGCTGATGGCCGGTGCGGACCAGGTCGTGCACTTCGCCGCCGAGTCCCATGTGGACCGCTCCATCAGCGGCGCCGCCGACTTCGTCCGCACCAACGTCCTCGGCACCCAGACCCTGCTGGACGCCGCCCTGCGCCACCACGTGGGCCCCTTCGTGCACGTCTCCACCGACGAGGTCTACGGCTCCATCGAGTCCGGCTCCTGGCCGGAGGACCACCCGCTCCAGCCGAACTCCCCGTACTCGGCCTCCAAGGCCTCCTCCGACCTGCTCGCGCTCGCCTACCACCGCACCCACGGCCTGGACGTGCGCGTCACGCGCTGCTCCAACAACTACGGCCCGCACCAGTTCCCCGAGAAGGTCATCCCGCTGTTCGTCACCAACCTCCTCGACGGCCACACGGTGCCGCTGTACGGCGAGGGCCGCAACGTCCGCGACTGGCTGCACGTGGACGACCACTGCCAGGGCGTAGACCTCGCCCGCACGAAGGGCCGTCCCGGCGAGGTCTACAACATCGGCGGCGGCACCGAACTCACCAACAAGGAGCTCACCGGCCTCCTCCTGGACGCCTGCGGAGCGGACTGGGACCGGGTGGAGTACGTCGAGGACCGCAAGGGCCACGACCTGCGCTACTCCGTCGACTGCTCCAAGGCCCGCGACGAGCTCGGCTACCGCCCCCGCCACGACTTCACCACCGGCCTCGCCGAGACCGTCGCCTGGTACCGCGACAACCGCGCCTGGTGGGAGCCCCTGAAGCAGCGCGTCGCCCAGGAGCGGGCATGAGGTGGCTGATCACCGGTGCGGGCGGGATGCTCGGCCGTGACGTCGTCGAGGAACTGACGAGCCGCGGCGAGAGCGTCGTCGGCCTCGACCGCGCCGCCCTGGACATCACGGACCCCGCGGCCGTCGACGCCGCCGTACGGCGGCACCGGCCCGACCTCGTCGTGAACTGCGCCGCCTACACGGCCGTCGACGACGCCGAGACCGACGAGGCCCGCGCCCTGGAGATCAACGGCGAGGGCCCGCGCCTGCTGGCCCGCTCCTGCGCCGCGCACGGCGCCCGCCTGATCCACGTCTCCACGGACTACGTCTTCTCCGGCGAGGCCCGCACCACCCCCTACCCGGAGGATCACCCGACCGGCCCGCGCACCGCCTACGGCCGCACCAAGCTGGCCGGGGAGCAGGCCGTCCTGGAGGAACTCCCCGGGGCGAGCGCGATCGTGCGCACGGCGTGGCTGTACGGCGTCCACGGCGCCAACTTCGTCCGGACCATGATCGGACTGGAGGCCCGCCGGGACACCCTCGACGTCGTCGACGACCAGCGCGGGCAGCCCACCTGGAGCGCGGACGTCGCCGGGCGGGTCGCCGACCTCGGCCCCCGGCTCGGCCCTGACGCGCACGGGATCTTCCACGCGACCAGCACCGGCGAGGCCACCTGGTTCGACCTCGCACGGGAGGTGTTCTCCCTCATCGGCGCCGACCCGCAACGGGTGCGCCCCACCAGCAGCGCGGCCTTCCCCCGGCCGGCGCCCCGCCCGGCGTACAGCGCCCTCGCGCACCGGCGGTGGCAGGAGATCGGCCTGCCGCCGCCCCGCGACTGGCGCTCCGCCCTGCACGAAGCACTGCCCCGCATCCGCAAGGAAGGTCTTCCTCGTGAAACGCCATGAGTTCCTCCGGGAACTGCACAAGGTCAGCGCCAATCGCAACTACCTGGAGATCGGCGTCAACGACGGGCGCAGCCTGACGCTGTCCCGCGTCCCCAGCATCGCGATCGACCCCGCCTTCAAGGTGGTCTCGGAGCTGCGGTGCGACGTCCACCTGGTGAAGGCCACCAGCGACGACTTCTTCGCGCGAGAGAATCCGCTCCAGCACCTCAAGGGCGGCCGTCACCCGCTGCGCAACCTGCGCCGCGGCCGCAGCCCGATCGGCTACTGGCGCCGCACGACGCTGGACCTGTCGTTCATCGACGGCATGCACCTGTTCGAGTTCGCGCTGCGCGACTTCATGAACGTCGAGAAGTACTCGGACTGGGGCAGCGTGATCGTCCTCGACGACATGCTGCCGCGCAGCGTGGACGAGGCGGCCCGGGACCGGCACACCAACGCCTGGACCGGCGACGTCTTCAAGATCACCGAGGTTCTGGCGCGTTACCGCCCCGACCTGGTCACCGTGCAGGTGGACACCGCGCCCACCGGCCAGCTCGTTGTCTTCGGCGCCGACCCGAACAACCGGGTCCTGCACGACAAGTACGACGAGATCATGGCCGAGTACAAGATCCCCGACCCGCAGAAGGTCCCCGAGGCGATCCTGGAACGGGCCGGCGCGGTCCGCCCCGAGACCCTCCTGGGAGCGGGCTTCTGGCGGCCCCTCACCCAGGCCCGCAACCGCGGCCTGCCCCGCTCCGTCGGCTGGGAGCCCCTGCGCAAGGCCCTGCAGCAGGTCGGCGTCAGCCACTGAAACGACGGCGCCGGCCACCGCCGGGGCGGCCGGCGCCGACGTCCTTCCCGGGTTCCACGGAGCGCAGGCCCGGACGCCGCTCGCGTCCGGGCCTGCGGTGTGTCCCGGGTTGGGCCGAGGGCTACGTCCCCTGCCCGCCCCGCAGTTCCTCGTAGTACGCCCGGCAGGCCTCGTACGAAGGCAGGAGCCCCTGGCGTTCCGCCTCGGCCAGGGTGGGGGCCTGCTCGTCCTTGGGGGAGAGGAGCGGGGTGATGCCCTCGGGCCACTCGATGCCCAGGGCCGGGTCCAGGGGGTGGATGCCGTGTTCGCGGCCCGGGGCGTAGCCCTCGGAGCACAGGTAGACCACCGTCGCGTCGTCCGTGAGGGCCATGAAGGCGTGGCCGAGGCCCTCCGAGAGGAACACCGCGTGGCGCGTGTCGTCGTCGAGCCGTGCGGCCTCCCACGCGCCGTAGGTGGGGGAGCCGACGCGGATGTCGATCACCACGTCCAGGACGGCCCCGCGGACGCACGTGACGTACTTGGCCTGGCCGGGCGGCACGTCGGCGAAGTGCACACCCCGCAGCACGCCCCGCCGCGAGACCGAGCAGTTCGCCTGGGCCACGGACAGGTCGTACCCCGTCGCCTCGCGGAACTCCGCACGGCGGTACCACTCGTGGAAGCTGCCCCGGTCGTCCGGGAAGACCTTGGGTTCCAGGACCCAGGCGCCCTCTATCCCCAGGGGTCGCATGCCGTCACCGTCCTTGGGTCCTGATACGGGAATTCACCTTCCGGCGTGCGGCGCCGAGCACGCGTCGCGCGCGCCGGGCCAGCCGCAGCGCGACACCGGGCCCCGGCGCCGGCGTCACCAGCACGCTCCCGCCCCCGGCCCGCAGCGCGAACGGCAGGCCGGCGAAGCGAGCCCCCTCGGCGTCCGGGTTCAGGCACACGGCGACCCGCCAGACGTCGCCCGAGAGGTCCTCGGTGGGCAGGTCCGCCGCCAGCACCGAGCCCGGCCGGTCCGCGTCGGGGGAGAGGGTGCCGGACGTCTCCAGGATCCGGCTGGAGGAGACGAACCTCAGCCGGACCTCCCTGTCGTCCGTGACGTACACCGGGAGCACGACACGGAACCGCCTGTCGGAGACGGTGACGTCCCCCAGCTGCACACGGCCCAGGCCGAGCCGCTTGCCGCGCGCGCCGAGCTCCAGGGAGAGGTTGCCGTGCGGATCGGTCCAGTACGGCAGCACCGGGAGGTCGCCGACGATTCCCGCCTGGGGCGTGGGCCGGTCCTCGCGCGGCGCCGGGCCCAGCCGGCACTCCTTGGTCCAGCCACCCGACTTCACCCGGACGAGCGCGTCCCAGACGCCCTCGCGGGGCAGATCGGCCGGGTCGACCGTGGCGGTCGCCCGCAGCACCAGCCGGACCTCCTCGCCGTCCCCGGCCGGCACCGTCTCGCGCGTGAACTCCACCGGCTGGAAGTACTGCGCGGCGCTGGAGCGCTCCCGCAGCAGCAGATCGGCCGTGGCCTGCCCGAACCTCGCGGCGGTCTCCGAGGCCACCCACCGCACCGCCTCGGTGACGTCCTTCGGCGCGTCGGTCAGCGGCGCGGCCTCGGCACCGGCGGGGAACAGCATCGGCTCGCCGCCGGACAGGTACTCGGCCGTGAAGCCGATACGGAGCGACCCGTCGCGCCACTCGATGTCCCCGGGGGCCGCCGCGGGGGCGACACCCGCCTCCCACTCCGCGAAGGCCACCACGTCGTCGTAGCGGTCGGCCGCCGTCAGCGCGGCGATGACCTGCTGCGTCGGCTGCAGTCCGGCCGCGACACCCGGCCCGAAGCGCTCGACCACGACCTCGTGGATCTCCCCGAACAGCTCCCTGCGGTAGTCGTCCGGCAGGTTCAGCAGGCGCCGGGACCGCAGCCGTTCCACCATCTCCACGCGCAGCCAGCGCCGGAACAGCCGGTCGCGCACCGGACCGGGCTCCGTGTACTGCTCGACGACGTCGAGGGCCTCGCGCAGGTTCTTGAAGTAGCCGACGGGGTCGAAGCGTTCGAAGCCGGCGTTGGAGCCGTCGTCCCGGCGGATGTGGTAGTAGCACACGTAGTCGCTGAGCACCGAGACGTTCTCCGCGCGCAGATACGCCTCGGCGACGAAGACGTGGTCCTCCAGGCGCCTTCGGCCCTCGGGAAAGCGCAGGCCGATGCGGTCCAGGAAGGCCCGGCGGACCATCTTGTGGGGGGTGAGGCTGTCGATGAGCGGGGCGTTCGCGACGGTGGCACGCGGGTGGTTGCGGCGGAACAGCTCCACCGGCACCGCGCGGTTCCTGCCGGCCATCTTGCCCACGACGACGTCGGCGCCGTTGGCCACGCCGTAGTCGTACATCCGCTCCAGGGCCTCGTCGCCGAGGTAGTCGTCGTTGTCGACGAACATCACGAACTCGCCCCGGGAGGCCTCGATGCCGACGTTGCGGGGCTTGCCCGACCAGCCGGAGTTCTCCTGGTGGACGACCTTCATCCGGGGGTCCTCGGCCGCGAGCGCGTCGAGCCGGGCCGGGGTCTCGTCGGTCGAGCCGTCGTCGACGAAGATCACCTCGAACTCGTCGGGAGGCAGTGACTGCCGCTGCAGCGAGGAGATGCAGTCCTCGATGTAGATCCCCGGGTTGTACACGGGGACGATGACGCTGACCTTGACCGGCATCGGGTTTCCGGGCCCCTTCGGGTCGCTTGCCGTAGACGTCCTGTTGCACTGCTTGTTGCCCGATGCTAACCCGCTCGGCGAGGTCGTCTCACGTTTCGAGACCTCGCCGTGATCATCACCGCCCACAGGGCAACTGAGCTGCGGCGTCTGTCTGTTCGCGGTCAAAAGCGCTCGTCAGTCGGAGACATCCACACCGTAGCCCCGGGCAAGAGCGACCAGTCCTCGGTCGTACCCCTGGCCCACCGCACGCAGTCGCCACAGCGGCCCGCGGCGGTAGAGCTCGGCGAGCAGCATGGTGCGCTCGGTGGTCGCGGCGTCCAGAGTGGCCTGGACCAGGGGCGCGGCGCTGGTGCCCGGTCCGGAGCTGATGTGGATCGCGCCGATGTCGCCGAAAGTGGGCGAGCCGTCGATGGCGGCGGCGACCACGACCTTGCGCGCCGAGGGCGGCAGTGCGGCGAGATCGACGCCGATGGTCTGCTCCGTCGGCCCGTCGCTGTGCAGCCGCACCGTCCCTCCCGGATTCTCGGGCGCGCCGTAGAAGACGAAGTCCTCGTCGAAACAGACCTGTTCCTCCTCGTCGACGACGAAGGCGACCACGTCGATCTCGCACGACGTCTGCTGCGCCCAGGCGGCTGTGACGGTCCAGGGGACCGCGGCGGCGGATCCGCTCGGCTGCGGCAGGTCGATGACACCGCCGCGCGGGAGGACGCGCGGTGCCGCCGGCCCGCCGCCCTGCCCAGGGAGCGGGGTGGTGACCGGGGCGTCGAGCCATGCGGCGTCGTGTGTGGGGAAGGCGAGTGCGGTGATCCGCTTCATCCGGCGGTCCCGTTCGCCGCCCTCCAGGAGCACGACGTCGGTGACGCTGGAGGAGAGGTTGATCGCCGCTGCCCCGCCGAGCTCGACGATCCGGCCGCGGGCCGCGACGGCATCGGGGTGCGTGCCACCGAGCACCAGGACGCGTCGCCCGGAGAGGGGGCGGTCCTGGGTGGCAGGGTGGGCCGGATGAGGTGGCGTGGACGGTGCCGAGGGCGCTGGTCCGGGGAGGGTGACGGCCGTGGCCGTGGGCTCCTGGACCGGCTGGGGGGTGCGTGCCGTGCCGGGAGGCGTCGCGGGCGAGGGGATCGCGGCTTCCGCGGATCGCGTCAGCTCGTGCGGTGTACCCGGCCGTACGTCCCCCAGCAGCCGTACGAACGTGGCCTCGTCGAGCACCGGCACGCCCTCGGCCAGCGCGCGACGCGCCTTGCCGGAGCCGGACGAGGCGTCGTTGGTGACCAGTGCGCTGGTGTGCCGGCTGACGGACGCCATGACGTTCAGCCCGGCCTCGACGGCCTGCCGTTCCAGCTCCACGCGGGGCGTCAGCGTCTCACCGGTGATCGCGACCTTCATGCCCTGCGCCAGTGGCCCGTCCGGCTCCGGCCGCCCCGGATTGCGGTAGGCGCACGGCGTCTTGGGCGTCCGGGGAGCGAACCGGGGGTCCTGGCGGGGCGGGCAGGACACGAACGGCAGCGGCAGCTCGAGGCGCGCCGCCTCTCGCAGTGAGGCGCGCAGCACCCCCGCCAGCACCCGGGTGTCGTCGAGTGCGTCGTGTGCCCTGATCTGGGGGACGCCGTAGTGGGCGGCGAGCGTGCCCAGCCTGAGGTCCTCGGTCGGCGGATCGACCCGTCGGTTCAGTGCGAGGGTGCACAGGCGACGGGCCACGGGCAGCGCGGTGCCGGCGCGGGCGAACTCGTGGGCGAGGAAGTCGTAGTCGAACTGGGCGTTGTGCGCGACGAGCACCCGGTCCCGCAGCATCGCGGCGATCCGCGGGGCGACCTGGCCGAAGCCCGGTGCGCCGCGCAGCCTCTCGGCCGTGAGCCCGTGGACGTGCACCGGCCCGGGATCGCAGCCGGGGTCGAGGAGCGTCGAGAACTCGTCCGTCTGCTCACCGTCCGGCCCCAGCACCACCACGGCCAGGGACAGGACCCGGTCGCGGCGAGCGACCAGCCCGGACGTCTCCACGTCGACCACCGCCCAGTCGTGGGCGTAGTCGCGCAGGCCGGACGCGTCGAAGGCAGGGGAGAGGAGAGACATGAAGGAAGGATGGAGGGATCTTCACCGACCCTTCAACCCGAATGTCGATTCATCCGTATAAGTACATATTGAACGGCACCCTCTAGGGTGATGATGTGCGACTGCTACTGATGTCCGACACTCACCTGCCCAAGCGGGCCAGGGAACTGCCCGCCCCCCTGCTCGCCGAACTCCCGCACGCCGATGTCGTGTTCCACGCCGGGGACTGGGTCGACACCGGCACCCTCGATCTGCTGGAGGCGCGCTGCCGCAGGCTCGTCGGGGTGTACGGCAACAACGACGGGCCGGAACTGCGCGCCCGGCTGCCCGAGGTGGCGTACGCGGAGCTGGGCGGGGTGCGGTTCGGCGTGATTCACGAGACGGGCGCCAAGCAGGGCCGGGAGCAGCGGTGTGCCGCCCGCTTCCCCGGTCTGGACGTGCTGGTCTTCGGCCACAGTCACATCCCCTGGGACACCACGGCCCCCAACGGCCTGCGCCTGCTGAACCCGGGCTCCCCGACGGACCGCCGCCGTCAGCCCCACTGCACCTACATGACGGCCGCCGTCGCCGACGGGCAGCTCACGGACGTGGAACTGCACCGGCTGCCGCCCCGCGCACCGCACTGAACCGCCCCACCGGGCCCGTGGCATGATCGCCGCATGGGTCACGACGAGGGGTACCTCCTGGACAACCGGCAGGCCGAGGCCGGCACGCGCTTCGACGCGCTGGCGGCACTCTTCGACGCCTCGACGTTCCGGCACTTCGAGACGGCCGGGATCGCCGAAGGCTGGCGGTGCTGGGAGGTCGGGGCCGGCGGACCGAGCGTCGCTGCGTGGCTGCGCGAGCGCGTCGGGCCCTTTGGGCGTGTGCTCGCCACCGACATCGACGTGTCCTGGACCGGGACGGACGCCACCGCGGGGGTCGAGGTACTCCGGCACGACGTCGGCCGCGACGCCCCTCCGCAGGGCCCCTTCGACCTGGTGCACGCCCGTCTCGTCCTGGTCCACGTCACCGAGCGCGACGCCGCGCTGCGCTCCATGGCGCAGGCCCTGCGGCCCGGGGGAGTGCTGCTGGTCGAGGACGCCGACCCCGCGCTGCAGCCGCTGATCTGCCCCGACGAGCACGGCCCCGAGCAGCAGCGGGCCAACCGTCTGCGCACCGGCTTCCGGGAACTGCTGCGGCAACGCGGTGCCGACCTCTCCTACGGGCGCAGACTGCCCCGGCTGCTGCGCGAGGCGGGTCTCGTGGACGTCGAGGCCGACGCCTACTTCCCGATCACCTCGCCCGCCTGCGACGTCCTGGAGGCGGCCACAGTCCGGCAGGTACGGGACCGGCTCGTCGCCGCGGGTCTCGCCACGGACGAGGAGATCGACGGGCATCTCGCCGCCGTGGAGGCGGGACGCCTGGACCTGGCCACCTCGCCGATGATCTCGGCGTGGGGCCGCAGGCCGGCAGACGACGGGCCCTAGGGTCGAGCCCCCTCCGGGAAGCCGGTGCTGTCGAAACCGGGCTCCAGTTCAACACCGGTGGCATTCAGGAAGAAGGCCACCATCTGGTACTGCCCCACCAGCATGACGATCTCGATCAGTTCGGCGTCACCGAAGTGCCCGGCCAGACCCTCCCAGGTCGCATCGGACATCGTGGCATCGCCGTGCAGCTCGTCCGCCGCGCGGATCAGGTGCCGCTGGAGGTCCGCCCAGCCGGGCGCCTGAGGCCCTGCGCCGATGCGGTCGATCTCCGCCTCCGTGACGCCCGCGGCCCTGGCCAGGGGGAGGTGCCGCCCCCACTCGTACCGCGCGCCGGTGTTCCATGCCGTGCGCAGGATCAGTAACTCGCGCACTTCCCCCGGCAGTCGGCCCGCGCCGAGCAACTGCCCACCGAACGGCAGGAACTGCTCGTAGAGATCGGGATGACGCACGAGCGTGGTGAAGATGTTCGGGATCCCGCCCCCGGGGTCGTGGGGAGCGGCGGCCAGCAGTTCCCGGGTCCGCGGGTCCCACCGTTCTTCGGGGAGCGGCTTGAGCCGCGGACGGGTCGGTCGGGCGGCTTCGTGGCGCTGTGACATGGCTGCCTCCAGTCTCGGAGGGACTCACCCTAGGAGACTGGAGGCAGGCCTGGCAGCGGAGAGCCGTGAGCAGTCAGCCCGTCGGGTCGAGCACGATCTTGCGCACGCCGTCGGAGCGGCCTGCGAACAGTTCGTACGCCGTCGGCCCTTCGGAGAGGGCGAAGCGGTGCGAGACCACGACCTCGGGCTTGATCCGTCCGGCACGGGTGAGGGCGATCAGGGCAGGGAGTTCGTAGTGCACCGAGCACAGCCCGATGGCGAACTCCAGTTCCTTGACCTGCGCCAGGTACATGTGGAACGGGAACGCCTTGTTCTGGCTGACCCCGATCACACTGACCCGGCCCGCCTGCCGGACGGCCTTGACGGCGAGTTGGATGGTGGCGTCGGAGCCAACGGCCTCCACCACGGCGTCCGGACCGCGTCCGGCGGTCATGTCCCGGATGGCCGACCGCACGTCGTCGCCCTCGACCGGCTCGACGCCCAGGCCCGCGGCGAAGGCGCGGCGCTCGGCGACCAGGTCCACACCCAGCACCCGGGCCGCGCCCATCGCGAAGGCGGACTGGGCGGCCATGAGGCCGACCGGGCCGAGACCGATGACCAGGACGGTCTCACCGGGCTGGATGCGGGCGCGACGGCAGCCGTACCAGGCGGTGGGCGCGTTGTCCGTGAGGACGACGGCCGCCTCGTCGGAGATGTCCTCCGACAGGCGCACCAGATTGACGTCGGCACAGGGCACGGCCAGGGCCTCGGCCTGGCTGCCGGGGAGCTTCGGACCGACCCCGTAGCAGAGCTCCGTGCTCGACGTGGCGCGTTCGCAGCGGGCGGTGAACCCGGCCGCGCACTGCCCGCAGCGAGCACAGCCGACGGAGGCGGGCACCAGAACCCGGTCCCCGGGCTTGAAGCGGGTGACCTGGCTGCCGGTGTCGACGACCACGCCGACGCACTCGTGTCCCGGCGTGTAGCCCAGTTCGGGGCTGAACCCGTTGCCGCCGTAGATGTGCAGGTCGCTGCCGCAGATGCCGGCCGCGGTCACGCGCACCACCGCGTCGGCGGGGCTGGTGACGGCCGGGTCGGGGACGTCCCCGAACCGGATGTCGTGACGGCCGTGATAGGTCAGTGCCTTCACCGGATCTCTCCCTCCCCTCGGCCCGGTCAGTCCGCGATCTTCAGCACCAGCTTGCCGCGGTTGTCACCACGGAACAGGCGCATCAGGGTCTCGGGGAACGCAGCGACCGAGCCGGACACCACGTCCTCCAGGGACTTCAGCCGGCCCTCCGCCCGCCAAGCGGCCATCTGCGCGATGCCCTCCGCGTACCGATCGGCGTAGTCGAACACCACGATGCCCGTCATGGACGCCCGGTTCACCAGCAGCGACAGGTAGTTGGCCGGGCCTTGCGGCTTGGTGCTGTTGTACTGGGAGATCGCGCCGCAGACCACGACGCGGGCGCCGCGCGCCAGTCGCAGCAGCACGGCGTCCAGAACGTCGCCGCCGACGTTGTCGAAGTACACGTCGACGCCGTCGGGGGCGTGCTCGCGCAGGGCCTTGCGGACGTCCTCGCTCTGGTAGTCGATCGCGGCGTCGAATCCGAACTCGTCCACCACCATCCGGCACTTGGCCTCGCCACCGGCGATGCCGATGACCCGGCATCCGAGGATCTTGGCGATCTGCCCGACGACGCTGCCGACGGCCCCGGCCGCTCCGGAGACCACGACGGTCTGCCCCGGCTCGGGACGCCCGACCTCGATCAGGCCGAAGTAGGCCGTCAGGCCCGACATGCCGAGCGTGCCGAGATAGGTCGGCAGGGGAGCTGCCGCGGGGTCGACCTTGGTCACGCCGCGTCCGTCCGACACGCAGTACTCCTGCACGCCGAACGTGCCCGACACATGGTCACCGACCGCGAACCCGGGGTGCCGGGAGGCGACCACCCTCCCCACCGCACCGGCGCGCATCACCTCGCCGATCTCCACCGGGCGGATGTAGGACCTGCCCGCGTCCATCCAGCCGCGCATCGCCGGGTCGATCGACAGACAGAGCACCTGTACCAGGAACTCCCCGTCGCCCGGCTGTCCCGCGGGCTCCTCGACATGCTCCCAGTCGGTGGGACGCGGCTCTCCCACGGGACGTGCGGCCAGGCGTATCTGGCGGTTGATCGTACTCATCTGCGGCGACTCTCCTCCGGCTGCATACCGTCCAGTCGGTACGGCCGTGAGCGTACGGGGGCCCGCCGTCCGGGGCAAGAGCCGGTCCGCTACGACTTACGGCTCATGCGGCCGGCCGAGCCCGGGGCGGCGAGCTATTCCTGCCCCGGCACCGCCATCTCCCCGAGGAGCGACCAGTCGTCCTGCGGGACGTTGGCGTTCACGATCCGAGGCGTCTCGGCCAGATGCGGAGGCAGCGTCTGCTGCGCGGCCTTGAAGTGCGCGGACTGTACGTGCGCGGCTCCGGCCTCGTCGTCGCGGAAGGCCTCGACCAGGACGTACTCCGACGGCTCGTCCACGCTGCGCGACCAGTCGAACCACAGACAGCCGGGCTCGGCGCGCGTCGCCCGGGTGAAATCGGCGGCGATCTCGGGCCACCGGTCGGCGTGCTCGGGGCGGACGCGGAACTTGGCGGTGATGAAGATCATGGGGTTCCCTTCGGTGCAGTGCTGAAGTGCGAGCGCGATCGCGTCCGCAGGTGGGCGTTGGCGACTCGATCGTACGAACCCGACTCGATGGCGACGTGACGGAAGGCCGCGCCGGTGATCAGGAGGACCGGTGCGGATGTACCGCCCCCTCCGTCGCGGTGAGCGGCGCTCCGGTGCCGCCCCAGCGCAGCGCCACGATCTCGGCGGCGACGGACACCGCCACCTCCTCGGGTGTACGGGCCCCCAGGTCGAGGCCGACCGGTGAGCGCAGCCGGGACAGCTCGCGCTTGGTGAGTCCGGCCTCGGCCAGCCGTGCGGCCCGGTCGGCGTGGGTGCGGCGGCTGCCCATCGCGCCGATGTAGGCGGCCGGGCGGCGCAGGGCCTCCGTCAGCAGCGGCACGTCGAACTTCGGGTCGTGCGTGAGAACGCAGATCACCGTGCGCTCGTCCGTGACGGCCTCGCGCAGGTAGCGGTGCGGCCACTGCGCGACCACCTCGACGCCCTCGGGAAAGCGCCGGGGCGTGGCGAAGACGGGGCGGGCGTCGCAGACGGTGACCCGGTAGCCGAGGAAGCCGCCGATGCGGGCCACGGCCGCGGCGTAGTCGATCGCGCCGAAGACCAGCATCCGCGGCGGCGGCGCGAAGGACTGCAGGAACACGCTGACGGCGTCCTCGCGGCGCTGCCCCTCGGGCCCGTAGTGCCGCATGCCGGTCGCGCCGAGGGCGAGTTCGCCGCGGGCGTCGGCGGTCACGGCCACGTCCAGGCCGCTCGTGCCGAGGGTGCCGAGAGTCCGGTCCGGCCACACGGCCAGGGCGGCCCCGCGCGGCGCCGGTCCGTCGGCCACGGTCGCCACGGTGACCGGCTCGCCCGCCGCGACCGAGTCCGCGACCGCGCCCAAGCCGGGATCGCGCTCGGGCGTGACGGCGCGCACCAGCAGCGTGATCTCGCCGCCGCAGGTCAGGCCGACCGCGAAGGCGTCCTCGTCGCTGTAGCCGAAGGTCTCCAGCCGGGCCTCGCCGCCCGCGGCCACGGCCTGTGCCAGCTCGAACACCGCGCCCTCGACACAGCCCCCGGACACGCTGCCCACGACCTCCTCGTCCGGGCCCACCGCCATCGCCGCGCCCGGGTCGCGCGGCGCGCTGCGGCTGACCTCGACGACCGTCGCGAGGCCGAACGGGACCCCGGCCGCGTACCAGCGGCCGAGCACCGGGAGAACGTCACGCACGAGCCACTCCTCTCCGTCGGGCGCTCGCCGGGTACCCCGGCGGCGGGTAATTCCGTTGTGGCCCCCCGCGCCGGTCTGCTGCACTGCTCAGGACAGCGACGTCGACGAGTCCCGAGGAGTTCCGAATGCGCACTGCGTGCCTGTCCCCCCAGCCAGGAACGGACCTCTCTGCGAAGGACACGACGCTTCGTGCACATGCTCAACCTTGGAATTCTCGCCCATGTCGACGCCGGTAAGACCAGCCTGACCGAGCGGCTGCTCCATTCGGCCGGGGTGATCGACGAGATCGGCCGCGTCGACGACGGGAACACCCGCACCGACACCCTCGCCCTGGAACGGCAGCGCGGCATCACCATCAAGTCCGCCGTCGTCTCGTTCCCTCTCGACGGCGTGACCGTCAACCTCATCGACACCCCCGGTCACCCGGACTTCATCGCCGAGGTGGAGCGCGTCCTCGGCGTGCTGGACGGCGTCGTCCTCGTGATCTCCGCCGTGGAGGGTGTACAGGCACAGACGCGGGTGCTGATGCGGACGCTCCAGCGGCTGCGCATCCCGACGCTGCTCTTCGTCAACAAGATCGACCGGAGCGGGGCGCGCCACGAGGCGGTGCTGCGGGAGATCTCGGCGCGGCTGACGCCCGCGATCGTGCCGATGGGGACCGCCACCGGCCTCGGCACCCGCGCGGCCCGCTTCACCCCCGGCCCCGCGCCCGCCGCCGCCGCCCTGGACGTCCTGGCCGGGCACGACGACGCCCTGCTGGCCGCGTACGTCGAGAACACCGTCACCGACGAGCTGCTGCACGGCTCCCTCGTCGCTCGGACCCGTGAGGCGCTCGTCCACCCGGTCTACTTCGGCTCCGCCGCCACGGGCGCGGGTGTGGAGGCGCTGCTGTCCGGCATCGAAACCCTGCTGCCGGTGGCCGACGGGGACGCGGACGGGCCGGTCTCCGCCACCGTCTTCAAGGTCGACCGGGGCCCGGCGGGGGAGAAGGTCGCCTACGCCCGGATGTTCTCCGGGACCTTGCGCACCCGCGACCGGGTCCCCTTCGGAACGGACGGCGCCGAAGGCCGGATCACCGGCATCAGCGTCTTCGGCCACGGCACGGACATCCGCGAGGACTCCGTCGCCGCCGGCCGGATCGCCCGCCTCACCGGGCTCGGCGACATCCGGATCGGCGACGCGATCGGCGAACCCCACAAGGCGTACGAGCACTTCTTCGCCCCGCCGACCCTGGAGACGGTCGTCGTCCCCGGCCCGGGCGTGAACCGGGGAGCGCTGCACCTCGCGCTCACCCAACTCGCCGAGCAGGACCCGCTGATCGGACTGCGCCGCGACGAACTCCGCCAGGAGACCTCCGTCTCCCTGTACGGCGAGGTGCAGAAGGAGGTCATCCAGGCCACCCTCGCCGGGGAGTACGGCCTCGACGTCACCTTCCGCGAGACCACCCCGCTGTGCGTGGAACGGCCGCGCGGTGCGGGGCAGGCCGTGGAGTTCAACAAGAAGGACCCCAATCCGTTCCTCGCGACGGTCGGTCTGCGCGTCGAGCCCGCACCGGTCGGCTCGGGTGTCGGCTTCCGGCTCGAGGTGGAGCTCGGGTCGATGCCGTACGCCTTCTTCAAGGCCGTCGAGGACACCGTCCGCGAGACCCTGGAGCAGGGCCTGTACGGCTGGCGGGTCACCGACTGCGTGGTCACCATGACGCACAGCGGCTACTCGCCCCGCCAGAGCCATGCCCACCAGGGCTTCGACAAGAGCATGTCCAGCACGGGCGCCGACTTCCGCGGCGTGACCCCGCTGGTGCTTGTCGAGGCGCTGCGGCGTGCCGGGACACGGGTCCACGAGCCGATGCACCGCTTCCGCATCGAGGCGCCCGCCGACACCCTCGGTGCCCTGCTGCCGGTCCTCGCCCAGCTCGCGGCCGTGCCCGAGGCGACGCGGAACCGGGACGCCCTCTGCGTCCTCGAAGGCACCGTGCCGGCCGCCCGGGTGCACGCCCTCGGACAGCGGCTGCCCGGGCTCACCCGGGGCGAGGGCGAGCTGGAGAGCTCGTTCTCCCACTACGCGCCGGTCGTGCACGGCACGATTCCGGAGCGCCCGCGCACCGACCACAACCCGCTGAACAGGAAGGAGTACTTGTTGAACGTGACACGGAGAGTGGGTGGTTGACGTGTGAGGGTTGTTCGAGAGGGAACTTACTCCGGAGTCAGGGGTGTTGACGGTGTCCTGATATCGCCGGACTGTAGTGGACATGCCGACTATCCGAGCGCGTCTGCTGGTCGTCCTGGCTGTCCTCTTCGGCTCCGTCTCGGTGGCGGGCGTACCGCCGGCCACCGCCGCGCCCCCGCCCGGTTCCCTCTGGTTCGACGATCCCACCGTCACCGTGCAGGGCGGCCGCTTCACCGACGCCCACGGCCGCGAGATCGTGCTGCGCGGCTACAACGTCTCCGGCGGGACCAAGCTCGCGGAGAACAAGGGCCTGCCCTTCGCCTCGGTCGCCGACGCCCGCAGGTCGGCGACCGCGCTGCGCGCCCTCGGCGGCGGCAACACCGTCCGCTTCCTGCTGTCCTGGGCCTACGCCGAACCCGAGCGCGGCCAGGTGGACACCGCCTATCTGGCCGCCGCCACCGACCAGATGAAGGCCTTCCTCGACGCAGGCATCCGGGTCTACCCCGACTTCCACCAGGACCTCTACTCCCGGCACCTCTTCGACACCGACAGCTGGTACACCGGCGACGGCGCCCCCAAGTGGGCCGTGGACGCCGGGAACTACCCGGACGAGTCCTGCGGGATCTGCCTCTTCTGGGGGCAGAACATCACCCAGAACGAGGCCGTGAAGCGTGCCTCGTACGACTTCTGGCACAACGCGCACGGCGTGCAGGACGCCTTCCTCGCCACCGCCGAGAAGACCATGCGGTACGTGCAACAGCACCTGAGCACCGACCAGTTCAAGGGCGTCGCCGGCTTCGACCCCTACAACGAACCGCACGCGGGCGTCCACGACTCCGGGCAGACCAGCCGCACCTGGGAGAAGGACGTGCTCTGGCCCTTCTACGAGAAGTTCCGGGCCCGCATGGACACGGCCGGATGGCGCGACAAGCCCGCGTTCGTCGAGCCGAACCTCTTCTGGAACGCCAACCTCGACTTCCAGAAGCAGGAGGGCGGCCTGCTGGACGCCGGCGCTCTCGGACCGCGCTACGTCTTCAACACGCACTTCTACGACCAGAAGGCCATCTCCGGCGTCTTCATGTGGGGTAAGGCGGCCGACGGCCAGTACACGGGTGACTTCCGCACCGTCCGCGACCGGGCCGCCGCCGCGCGGACGGCCGCCGTGGTCAGCGAGTTCGGACACCCGCTCGCGGGCAACGTCTCCGACAAGGCACCGACCGTCCTCAAAGCGATGTACCAGGCCCTCGACTCCCGCCTCAAAGGCGCCGACTGGTGGTCCGACCCGGCGGCCTCGGGGCCCGTGCTCTCCGGCTCCCAGTGGCAGTGGGACATCTACAACGGCCGCCACCGCGAGCAGATGAACGGCAACCCCGACAAGGTGCTCACGGCCGGCGACGCCTGGAACGACGAGGACCTGTCCGCCGTACGCCTGGACGACACGGGCAAGCCCGTGCTGCGCCAGGACGCCCGGCTCCTGGACCGTCTCTACCCGAGCGCCACGGCGGGTGAGACCGTCGGCTTCACCTACGAGGACCGCTCCCGGGACGGCTCGACGACCCTGACCTGGAACCCGGTGCCCGCCTCCCTGCCGAACGTGCAGCGGCTGGTGGGGTCCGGGCAGTACGGGCTGTTGCTGTGGCGCTCCAACGGCGGCCCGGCGCCCACCGAGATGCATCTGCCGGCGAGCTTCCCGACCGCGTCCACCACGGTCGTCTCCGACCTGGGCACGGTCCACGCCCCGCCGGCCTACACCTCGACGACCCCGGTCGGCGTGGCGCAGGAGCCCGGCGGCACGGAAAGCCGCCGCCTGCTGCTCACCGCGCCGGACTCGGGCGTCCTGCACTACGCGCTGGTGACCAACGGGGCGACGGCTCCCTCGGCGGATCTGCTCGCCGCGGCCCGCTCCGAACTGGCGGCGTGGGCGGCGAAGGAGGTCGACTGAAGAAAGAGGTCGACCCAAGGAGGTCACCTGGCGGACGGGCTCGTCCAGTCGGCCGCCACATGCCCGAGCCGGACGCGCTGCGGGTGGTCACCGACCGGCACGGACACGACCTTCTTCCCGGTGGCGAAGTCGATGGCCGTGACCTGGTCGGTGCCGCTCTCGGAGACCACGCAGGACTTGCCGTCACCGCTGACCGTGGCCCAGTAGGGCTTGGAGGCGGTGACGAGCGGGCCCTCCTGGAGGGTGGCGCGGTCGACGACCGTGGCGTAGTCGTCCATCGTGCCCGCGACGCACAGCTTGCGACCGTCCGGGCTCATCGAGATGCCGTGGTGGCGCGAGTCGTTGACGAAGGTGGTGCGGTCGTCGCTGGTCGCCGGGTTCTTCGGCAGCGTCTTGGTGCGGGTGATCTTCTCGGTGGCGATGTCGTACTCGAAGAAGCCGTTGAAGAAGGAGACCTGGAAGTACAGCTTCGACTCGTCCGGCGAGAAGACGGCCGGGCGCACCGCGTCGGAGTAGTCCTTGAGCCCGAGCGCGTCCAGCTGCGGACGCATGTCGATGACCTTGACCTGCTGGTACGTCGTGGCGTCGACGACCGTGATGCGCCGGTCGCCCTTCGTCCAGTCCAGCCATGGGGCATCGGTCTGCGTGTTCACGTCGCCGATCGCCATGTTGTAGATGTACTTGCCGTCCTGCGTGAAGATGTTCTCGTGCGGCTTGTCGCCGGTGCCGAACTTGCCCAGCTCCTTGCCGGAGACGATGTCCAGCACGTGCACGGTGTTGGCGGTCGACGCCGACACCGCCACACGCCCCCCGTCGGGGGAGACCGCCATGTGGTCGGAGCGGTAACCGGACACCGGGAAGCGCCAGTTGAGCTTCCCGGAGGCGAGGTCGATCGACACGACGTCGGCGAAGCTCGGCCGGGAGACGACCACCGACGTCCCGTCCGGTGTGGAGTACATGTCGTCGACGAACTGGTCGTGGCCCTCGCCGACGCTGTTGCGGATCGCCATGAAGTAGATCCACTTGATCGGGTCGGCGTTGATCGCCGCCATCCGCTCGTCCTTGTCGGGGATGACGTTGATGCGGCCGATCTTCCCGAAGTCACCGGAGGACCGGATGACATCGGCGGTGCCGTCCCAGTTGTTGCCCACGAACAGCACCTCGCGCAGCGCGGCGGAGGAGCCCGGAGCGGCCGCGGTGGCGGCGGTCGCGGGAGCGGTGACGGTCAGGGCCAGGGCTGCGGCTACGGAGCACAGGTGCCGGCGTCGGAAGACGGGCATGACGGCTCCCCTCTCTGCTGTGGGGTCGCTGCTGGGGGCGAGCGTTGTGAGTGGGACATGCCAAAGCGGGGTGCGTGTGGAAACTGAACACACGTGCTTTCAGAGTCAACTTACTGCAAAGTAAGGAAGGGGTGGCCTTCTCCACAAGACCGCGTGCACGACAAAATCAGTGTTCGAACGACGAAGGGAGAGCCGGTGCCGGGCAGACTCAGAGCGCCGACCGGCCGCTACGGTGGCAAGACAGCCGAGGAGCGGCAGGCCGAGCGCCGCCGTCGGTTCCTCGACGCCGCGCTCCAGCTGTTCGGCGACACCCCAGGCTTCCGCTCCACCACGGTCGCGGCCCTCAGCGAGACGGCCGGACTGTCCACCCGGCAGTTCTACGAGGAGTTCCGCACCCTCGAGGACGTGCTCGCCGCACTGCACCTCCAGGTCAACGGCTGGGCCGAGGCCGCGGTGCTGGAGGCGGCCGCTGGCGCGGCGGACCTGCCGCTCGTGGAGCGCGCCACGGCCATCTTCCGCGCCTACGCCGCGAACGTCACCGCCGATCCGCGCCGGATCCGCATCACCTTCGTAGAGATCATCGGCGTCAGTGCGCACCTGGAGGAGCAGCGGCTCGCCCGCCGGGCCGGCTGGGTGGACCTCATCTGTGCCGAGGCCGACGCGGCCGCCGCACGGGGAGAGGCCGCACCCCGCGACTATCGCCTCCCCGCGACGGCCTTCATCGGCAGCGTCAACGGCCTGCTGCACGACTGGAGCGCCGGCTGGGTCGACGCCACGCTCGACGAGGTCGTCGACGAACTGGTCCGCCAGCTGCTGGGGATCCTGCGGCCGCAGGGATGGAAGCCGCAGGCGTGACGGCGGGTGCCGGGGGCGGCGAGCACGTGACCTGCACCCGCGCTCCCCGGGAGGCTCGCCTCAGGAAGGGCCGACGCCGTGGGGGCACGGACCGGTCGGCTGCCGCCCGAGTGGTGGGCCACCACCCGGGCCGGTCCTGACCCCTTAGACCGACGCCAGCACCACGAGATCCACCGCGACCAGCAGCGCGACTCCCAGCAGCACTCCGGCCAGCAGCCGCGCCCGGAGCCCGCGGTACACCGCCTCGTACTCGCCCCGCAGTTCCTCCCCGCGCCGGGCCGTGCGCTGCCACGAGGCCCGGGAGAGGGCAAGATGCTCCGCCGCGAACCGCCTCGCCACCTCCGCCCGTTCCGGCTCCGGGAGCCGGTCGAGCCCGGCGGCGAAGCGGGCCGCGGCGGTACGGGCCTCCTCGCGGGCTGCGGCGGCCAGGAGATGGCCCTCGACCTCGTTGTGGAACGCCCGCAGGTCCACGGGGAGCCCTTCCATGGCGGTCATCGGTGCGTCAGCTCCCGCTCGGCCGCCGCGACGGCGTGGTGGTGCAGGTCGAACGCCGGGGACTCGCTGCGGATCTTCGGCATGGTGATGAAGTTGTGCCGCGGCGGCGGGCAGGAGGTCGCCCATTCCAGGGAGCGGCCGTAGCCCCACGGGTCGTCGACGCCGACCGGCTTGCCGTACTTG
>NZ_SZVW01000002.1 GCF_007655005.1 Streptomyces tibetensis | reverse complement strand
CGACTGGGAGGCGTTCTTCACCGGCTCCGGAGCCCGCCGGGTCCCGCTGCCCACCTACGCCTTCCGGCACCAGCGGTACTGGGCCGACGCACTCACGGCCGGCCGCCGGGACGCGGGCGGATTCGGACTGGACAGCACCGAGCACCCCCTCATCGGCGCCGCGCTGTTCCCGGGGGACCGCGACGAGGCCCTGTTCACGGCCCGCCTGTCGTCCCGCGCGGACCGGTTCCTCGCCGCCCACACCGTCGCCGGGGAGACCGTCGTGCCCGGCACGGTCCTCGCCGAACTCGCCGTCCGGGCCGGAGACGAGACGGGCTGCACGGCCGTGGACGAACTCGTCGTCGACGAGCCGCTGGTGCTGCCCCGCGTCCGGGCCGGAGACGAGACGGGCTGCACGGCCGTGGACGAACTCGTCGTCGACGAGCCGCTGGTGCTGCCCCGCGAGGGGGCCCTGCACCTCCAGGTCCGCGTCGGTGAACCGGACCCGGCCGGCCGGCGCGCCCTCACCGTCCACGCCCGGCCCGAGGCGGCCGACGCGTCCTGGACACGCCACGCCCACGGCGTGCTCGTCGACGCTCCGCTCGTCCCACCGGCGGACACCGAGCCCGCGCCCTGGCCGCCGCCCGGCGCCGAGCCGTTCACGGCCGCCGCGGACGGGACCGAACCGCTGGAAGCAGTACACGAGTTGTACGAGCGCTTCGCCGCGGCCGGTGTGCACTACGGGCCCGCGTACCGAGGGCTCACCCGGATGTGGCGACGCGCCGGCGAGCTGTTCGCCGAGGTGGCCCTGGCCTCCGAGACCGACCCGCGCGCCGAGGGGTTCGGGCTCCACCCGGCCCTGCTGGAGGCCGCCCTGCAGCCGCTGTACGCCGCAGGCCTGCCCGGCCGGCCGGCGGCCGTCACCCGGTGGCGCGGTCTGCGGCTGCACGCCGTCGGCGCGGACACCCTGCGCGTCCACCTCGCCCCGAGCCCCGCCACCGACACCTACGCGCTGCGGCTGACCGACCCGGCCGGGCAGGTGGTCGCGGAGGCCGACGCCGTGACCGTCGCTCCCGTCCGCGCCGAAGCGCTGCGGGCCGCCCGCACCCGGCACCGCGACGCCCTCCACCACGTGGAGTGGATCGCCCGGCCCCTGCCCGCCGCTTCCCTCGACTGGCTCACGCTCGACGCCGCCACGGACCCGGACGTACCCGCCGTCACGGCCGCCGTGGCCGGCGGACGGGTCGGGGCCGTACGCCTGGATCTGACCACCCCTGAGGGAGCCACCGCGGGCGACGCCGTCCGGGACACCGTCGGCCGGGCCCTGTCCTGGGCGCGGCAGTGGCTCGCCGAGGAGACCCTGGCCGGCACGCCGCTGGTGGTCGTGACCCGTGGCGCCACGGCCGTCACCGGTGACGAGGACGTCGTCGACCCCGCCGCCGCTGCCGCCTGGGGCCTGCTGCGCTCGGCGCAGTCGGAGACGCCCGGGCGGATCGTCCTGGTGGACGCGGACGGCGAACCCGGCCCGGACGCACTGTCCGCCGTGGTCGCCTCCGGCGAACCCCAGGCCGCGATCCGCGGCACCACCCCCGGCACGGCCTCCGACACCACTTCCGGGGCTGCCTCCGCCGGAACTGCCTCGGGCACTGCTTCTGGGGCTGCCTCTGCCGGCATTGTCTCGGGCACCGCTTCCGGCGCTGCACCCGCCCGAACTGTCTCCGGCACCGCACCCCGCATCCACGTACCGCGCCTGCTGCGCACCCCCGTGCCGCCGCCCGCCGCCGACGTCCCCCGCACGGTCTGGGACCCCGACGGCACCGTCATGGTCACCGGTGGCACGGGATCGCTCGGCGCGCACTTCGCCCGTCACCTGGTCACCGACCACGGCGTCCGCCACCTGCTGCTGGTCAGCCGGCGCGGCCCGGACGCCCCGGGCGCCAGCGAGCTGTGCTCCGAACTGGGGGCGCTGGGCGCGTCCGTGACCGTGGCCGCCGCGGACGTCGCCGACCGCGCCGCCCTCGCGGGTGTCCTCGCCTCCGTGCCGGAAGCGCATCCGCTGCGCGGTGTCGTCCACACCGCGGGCGTCCTCGACGACGGCGTCATCGACGCACAGACCCAGCAGCGGCTCGACGCCGTGCTGCGGCCCAAGGCCGACGCGGCGTGGAACCTGCACGACCTGACCCGCGACGCCGACCTGACGGCGTTCGTGCTCTTCTCGTCCGTCGCCGCGGCCGTCGGAGGCCCCGGCCAGTCCACCTACGCCGCGGCCAACGCCCACCTTGACGCGCTCGCCCAGCACCGAGCCGCCTCGGGCCTGCCGGCCACGTCCATCGCCTGGGGCCTGTGGGAGCAGGCGACCGGACTGACGGGCGGCCTGACCGAGACGGACCTGAAGCGGATCGCCCGCAGCGGCTTGCGCACCGTCCCACAGGAGCTCGGCACCGCCCTGTTCGACCTGGCTCTGGACACCGGCCGCCCGTACCTGGTGGCCACCCCGCTCGACATCCCGGTGCTGCGCCGCCAGCCGCAGGTCCCGGCGCTGCTCAGGGCGCTGGTGCGGGTGCCGGTCCGCGCCACGGCGCGCGGCGCGGCCGACGCTGGGCCCGGGCTCGCCGAACGGCTCGCCGGACTCGACGAGGCCGCCCAGCACACAGCCGTCCTCGACGCCGTGTCGGCCGAGATCGCCCGGGTCCTCGGCCGCTCCGGCACCGTCGACCCCGAACGCCCCCTGCAGAGCAGCGGTTTCGACTCGCTCACCTCCGTCGAGCTGCGCAACCGACTCGCCACGGTCACCGGCCTGCGCCTGCCCGCCACCCTGGTCTTCGACCACCCGACACCCAGGGCCCTGGCGGCACACCTGCGCGGCGAACTCCTCGCACCCCAGGACAACATTGAGCCGGGCCCGGCCGTCGACTACGCCGCCGACCTCGACCTGCCCGCCGACATCCGCCCCGCCGACGAGGTCGTCCGCACCGTCACCGATCCGTCGGACCTCCTCGTCACCGGCGCGAGCGGATTCCTCGGCGCGTTCCTGGTGCGCGACCTGATGCGCACCACGACCGCCCGCCTGCACTGCCTGGTGCGCGGCGCGGACGACGCGGCGGCCTACGAGCGGCTGCGCTCCAGCCTCACCTGGTACCGCGTCTGGGACGAGATCGACGAGAGCCGGCTGCTGGTCCGCGCCGGAGACCTGGCCGAGGAGCGACTGGGCCTGACCGAGGAGGAGTTCGACGGCCTCGCCCGCACCGTGGACGCCGTCTACCACGCGGGCGCCACCGTGCACTGGCTCCACCCCTACGAGGCACTGCGCGCGGCCAACGTCCACGGCACCCGGGAGGTCCTGCGCCTGGCGGCCCGCCACCGCACGGTCCCGGTGCACTACATCTCCACCGTCGGCGTCTTCAACGGCCCGGTCACGCCCGGCGTCCCCCTGAAGGTGACCGACCCGACCGGCCCCGCAGAGGCCCTGCCCAGCGGCTACCTCCAGTCCAAGTGGGTCGCCGAGCAACTCGTCGGCCTGGCCCGGGACCGCGGACTGCCGGTGTCGGTGCACCGCGTCGACGTCATCTCCGGCGACACCCGCAACGGGGCCTGCCAGACCCGCGACTTCGTCTGGCTCAGCCTCAAGGGCCTCCTCCAGGCGCAGGCCGCGCCGGCCGGCGTCGCAGGCCGCTTCCACCTGCTGCCCGTCGACTACGTCAGCGCCGCCATCGTCGGTATCTCCCGCCGCGAGCCCGCCGGCGGCACCTTCCACCTGTTCAACCGCACCTCGCTGAGCCTCGCGGACTGTGTGTCGTACCTGCGTGAACTCGGGTACCGGCTCGACGAGACCGACCGGGAGCGGTGGAGCGCCGCGGTGCGCTCCGACCGGGACAACGCCCTGCTGCCGCTGCTGCACGCCTTCGAGATGATGACGTCCGACACCGACGGCTTCTATCCGCCCATCGACACCGCCGAGACGGAGGCGGCACTGGCCGGCACGGACATCGCCTGCCCGCCGCTGACGCGTGAACTCTTCGCCAAATACGTGGAGTTCTTCGTCCAGGAAGGGCACTTCCCGCCCGCCGCCTGACCCGTGAGGTCCGCCGGCCGGACACCACAGGCCGCCCGGCCGCTCCCCGTCGAGCGGCCGGGCGGCCCGCCCCTTTTCCCCTTTTCCGCCCCCTCGTACATGAATCCGAGGTATCGCCATGGGCACCGCACGGGTGCGTTCTTTCTCCGAGATCGAGGCCGCCTTCGTCGAGTACGTCCAGCGGACCGTCTACTGCACGATGGTCACCGTCGACCGGCACAACCGCCCCCGGGCCCGCGTCGTCCAGCCCGTCTGGGAAACCGTCGACGGGCGCCCCGTCGGGTGGCTGGCGGTCTTCCGCACCCCCGTGAAGGCCGCCCACCTGGCGCACAACCCCCATACGACGTACGCCTACTGGCACCCCCGCCAGGACGCGGTGTTCGTCGACGCCGTCTCGGCCTGGGCGCCCGACCGGGACACCAAGCTGCGCGCCTGGGAGCTGTACCGCCGCAACAGCCCCCCGGGCGTCGGCTACGACCCCCACCTCTACTGGAGCGCCGGCCCCGACAGCCCCGACTACCACCTGCTGCGCATCGACCCCTGGCGCGTCCAGGTCCTGCGCGGCTCGGACCTGAGCAGCCGCATCTGGGCGGCCGACTCCCCGCCGAACCCCTGACACCCGCAGGCCCCGCGCCGAAGCCCGCCGGCCGGGCGGCCGCTCCCGATGACGCGGCCCACGCGTTGCCCCGCCCTCCCGGCATGCGGTTGGATCACCGGACCGGCTGAACGAGGCAGCGATCCAGGGAGAGTTGATGGCAGCAGAGGGGGAGCGGCCGGAGAGCACGTCCGCGGGCCACACCGGTGAACCGGCCGCGCACTTCACGACCGGCGGCGACGCGTGGGGCCCCATGCCCGCTCCGCCCACGGACGAGGACGCCGGCGCACTCCTCGCCGTGCTCACAGAGTTGCGGTCCGACCTCCCACGCCTGCGGGACTCGGATGAGATCACCGCCTTGAGGGACCAGTGCGAGGCGGCCGTGGACGAGATCTCCGGGACCGGTCGCGTCACGCTCGACCTCGTCGCCCGGCTCCGGGCCCGTCTCGCGGCGGCAGAACCGGTCCGGTCGGTCCTGGCCTCCGGCGCCGCTCTCGCCCTGTCCCTCGACCGGGCGGAGGACCGCCTTCGCACGCCCCGCCCCGCCGAGGAGCCGAAGAGGCGGGCCAGGCCCGCGGGTCACACACACCCCGGCGGGTACGGAACCCCGGTCGGTCACACCCCGCCCGGACCCAGCACCGGCTCCGACGACGACGAATGGCCCGACCCCGCCGATGGGTGACATCGCCAAGGGCGTGCTGGGCGGGGCCTGGACGCTGCTCGTGGGCTGGATCCTGCCCACCGCGCTGAACCTGGCCGTCTTCCTGCTCGCCGTCGCCCCGAGCCTGCGCGGCCTCGGCCCGCTCGAACGGCTGCGCGGACCGAGCGGACCCGGCACCGGCCTCACCCTGCTGACCGGGGCGCTGCTGCTCGGCCTCGTCGCCAACGCCTGCCAGAACGCGCTCTACAGGCTCCTGGAGGGGTACCTGCTGTGGCCGGCCCGGGCCTTCGAAGCGGGCTGCCGCCGCAGCCGCCGGACCAGGGCGTTCCTCGCGGACCGGCTGACCGTGCTCCGTCTGGAGCGCCGGGCGGCCGAGCAGGGGCCGCTGCGGCCCGCGGACGCGCAGGAGCTCGCCGGGCTGCTGGCCGAGGCGCGGCTCGCCCGGGCCGCCCGGCGGGACCGGCGTCGCACCGCCGTCCAACGCGGGCTGCTGCGCGAGCGGTTCGCCCGGTTCCCGATCGCCGAGGACCAGATCGCCCCGACCCGGCTCGGGAACGCCATCCGCCGCTTCGAGGAGTACGGCTGGGACCGCTACCGCCTCGACACCCAACTGCTGTGGAACGAACTCACCGGCTGCGTCCCGGACCAGATCCGCCGCCAGAGCGAACTCGCCCGCGCCAGCGTCGACTTCTTCGTGGCCCTGCTGTCGGGCCACGTCGCCGTCGCCCTGGCGGCGGCTCTCGCCCTGACGGCCGGAAGCCGGCCGGACCGCCTCGCCCTGGTGAGCACCCTCGTCGTCCTCACGGTGCTCGTGCCGGTCTGGTACCGGTCGGCGGTCACCGCCACCGACGAGTGGGCGGCGGCGGTTCGCGCCCTGGTCAACACCGGCCGCAAACCCCTCGCGGCCTCGCTCGGCCTCGCCCTCCCGCAGACCCTCGCCGCGGAACGCGACATGTGGACGATGGTGTCCCGGCTCTCCCGCATCCCCTACCACGAACGCGCCGCAGCCCTGGACCGCCATCGCGCCGAACCCACCACGGACCCGGTCTGACAGGCCCGTCCCGGCTCACGGACGGTCGAAATCCGGCTGCCGGCGACCTCCGGACGAGCCCAACGGCCCGGCTGCGAACAGCTGGTCGAACCGGAACGCCGCAACCCAGGTGGCCTCGGACGCGGCGTGCCGGGCGCACCCGTGCGGGGTCGAGGCGGGGACGGATGACGCCTCTCTCCCCGGTGCCCGGGCGTCGCAATCGCGCCGTTTTCGGTACGTGGCGTACGGCGAGGTGAGCGACGGGTCGAGCGGCGCGAGAATGGTGAGGACCTGACAACGGCACTGCGGGATCAGACGCGCTGCGAGATTCAGCACGCCCCGAGCTCAGGCACGCTCCTGGATCAGGCCGCTCCCCACATGTGATCGGACCGTCTTCAGACCGGCACGCACGCGCCGGAACGGAGGACTGACTCATGGCCACCCCGCTCACCGCCGCCCGGCTCGTCACCGCGTTGAAAGCCGAGGGCTGCGCCGTCCGCGAAGTCGCCGGCTGGCGCACCAACAACCGTAACCACAAGGGACCTTGGGGCCCCGTGCACGGTGTGGTGATCCACCACACCGTCACCGGCCCCGGCACGGACGTCGTCGGGCTGATCTTCCACGGCCACAGTGCCCTGCCCGGCCCGCTCGCCACCGGGTGCATCACCAAGGACGGCGTCGTCCACCTCACCGGCAACGGCCGGGCCAACCACGCCGGCGGCGGGGACGGCGACGTCCTCGACGCTGTCATCGGCGAGTCGTACGGCACGTATCCGCCCCCGACGCACGAGCACGACGGCTCGGCCGGCGCGGTCGACGGCAACGCCCGGTTCTACGGCTGGGAGTGCGAGAACAAGGGCGACGGCAGGGACCCGTGGCCGCCTGCCCAGTACCTCGCGATGGTCAAGGCCACCGCCGCGGTCTGCCGCGCGCACGGCTGGGGCCCCAAGAGCGCCATCGGCCACCTGGAATGGAGCGACTGGAAAGTCGACCCGCGCGGATTCGACATGGCCGGCTTCCGCCGTGACGTCGCCGATGCCCTGGCCCTCCCGGCGGGCCGATGGGAAGGAGAGGACCCCATGCCCCAATACGTCAACCTCGGTGTCGCCGAGCAGTACGACCTCACGCCCGGCGCCTGGAACTCGATCGAGTTCACCGAGGAGTGGACCGACGAGACCGGCGACCACGCCACCGGCGGAAGCGTCTTCGCCCGCGGTCCGGCCCGCTTCAGCGGAACCCTCAGTTTGCACGTCGACGGACTGCCCGCGGGCGCTGTCGTCCAGGCACGCATGACGGAGTACGAGGACGACCAGCAGCGCGTGGACCACCCGATCCACGAACTCGTCGGGACGGGCGGCGGCACCTTCGTGGTGCTGCCCGTGACGAAGCGGGTCCCGTCGGGCCGAAGCATGCGGGTGCGGCTGCTGAACCAGGCCGCCGTACCGGTCACCGTCGTGAGCGCCGTACTGACCGTGCTGGTGTGGACGGAGACCTGACCGCCGCGCACGCCCTAGGAACCACCGTCCCGCGCGTCCGTGATTCGCCCTGCACCCCCGCACCTCCCTCACCGTCGCCGGCCGCTCCGGCAGTGGCAGGACCCGCGCCCTGCGGGAGACGATCGCCCCTCCCGGTCCGTATACCCGGGCATGAACCGAAGCGAGCCATGTCCGTTACGAGTTGAACGGATGCACGGCCCTGTGATTAGGGTGCGGGCGATGTTCTGCGCACACTCCCTTCCTTCACTCCCGGCCGGAAGAGGCGCCCACGCCTCGAGTCGCTTCGGGAGGGCTTGTGAGTGACACGATGACCGGGGTCCGCCCGGGCGCGGAAACGACTCCGGTGACGCGCACGGAAGAGCAGGACGCCGCAACCCGCCCGGCCCGGCAGCGGGACGCGTTCTTCGACAATGCCAAGTACCTCGCGATCGTGCTCGTGGCCGTGGGGCACGCCTGGGAGCCACTGCGCCAGGGCAGCAGGGCCGTCACCGCCCTCTACACCGTCGTCTACGCCTTCCACATGCCGGCGTTCATCATCGTCTCCGGCTACTTCTCGCGCACCTTCGACGGCAGCCCGGCCCGGCTCAAGCGCCTGGTCACCGGCGTCGTCGTCCCGTACCTGGTGTTCGAGACGGCGTACACCCTGTTCACCCGCTGGTCCAGCCAGGACCCCGACCGCCCGGTCAGCCTGCTGGACCCCCTGTACCTCACCTGGTTCCTCGCGGCACTGTTCGTCTGGCGGCTGACCACACCGCTCTGGCGGCTGGTGCGGTGGCCGCTCCCGCTCGCCCTGGTCGTCGCGATGGTGGCGACGACCGCGCCGTCCATCGGCCCCGACTTCGATCTGCAGCGCGTGTTGCAGTTCCTGCCGTACTTCGTGTTCGGGCTGCTGCTGCGGCCGGAGCACTTCCGGCTGGTGCGACGGCGCGCGGCGCGGATCCTCGCCGCGCCGGTGGCCGTCTGCGCCCTGGGCCTGGCGTACTGGGCGGTTCCGCGGATGGACTACGCCTGGTTCTTCCACGCGGACAGCGCCCCGGAACTGGGCGTCCCCCTCTGGTACGGGCCCCTGATGACCCTGGCCACCTTCGGCTGCTCCCTCGTGCTGGTCGGCTGCTTTCTCGCCTGGGTGCCCGGGCGGCGGACCTGGTTCACGATGCTGGGCGCCGGCACCCTGTCCGGCTACCTGCTGCACGGTTTCGTCGCGCAGGCCGCGAAGCACTGGGGCTGGTACGAGCCGGCCTGGGTCCGCGGGCCGGCCGGCGTGATCGCCGCCACCCTGGTCGCGGCCGTGGTCGTCACCGCGCTGTGCACACCGGCCGTACGGCGGGCCTTGCGCTGCGTGACGGAGCCCCGGATGGAGTGGGCCTTCGACGACACGGCACCGAACGGGCCGGCGCCCGCCGAGCTGCGCCCTGACCGCTCAGCCCGCACGCTGGAAGGACATCACGCGTCTCGGTGAGGGAGTACCGGCATGGCGAAGGGCCACGGCGAGGGCGGGAAACCGAAGAAGGGCGACAAGGTCACCTGGAGCAGTCACGGCAGCCGCACCGAGGGCGAGGTGGAGCGGAAGATCACCGAACGGACCGAGGCGTCCGGCCGCACGGTCGACGCCTCGCCGGACGACCCCCAGTACGAGGTGCGCAGCGACAAGTCCGGCAGGACCGCGGTGCACAAGCCGTCCGCGCTCAAGAAGAAGAAGTGAGGCGGCGTGGACGGCGGCGAACGCGAGGAGACCTGGAACGACTTCCGTGAGCTGGTGAACATGACACCGGCCGGTCTGGAGAAGTGGCTGGAGTCCGACGACTCGCGAAACGCCGGACAGCACCAGGGCGGGGGCGAGTCCACCGGACACGCCTCCGGCCGTCGGATCGTGGCGATCCTGCGGGCCGAGAAGGGCGACCTCACGGACGACGACTACCGGCACATGCGCAAGGTCGTCGGCTATGTCCGCCGTCACCTGGCCCAGCGGCCCTCCGGGGACGTGCGGGACTCACGGTGGCGGTACTCCCTGATGAACTGGGGCCACGACCCGCTCGGCGGGTGACGGGCCTGCGGGAGAGCAGCTGCACGAAGCCCCGGGAGGCGCGACGCCCCCCGGGGTCACGCCGCGCCGGTCTCCTGAGGGGCCACTGCGACCCCGTTCAGCGCCTGGCTCATCTGGTGCTGGGTCTCTTCGGCCACCACACGGGCCTCCTCCACGACGTCACCGCGTTCGCGTATGAGGCTCTCGTAGATCGGCAGTTCTCCGGTCGACATCGAGTCAGGTTTCACAGTGCTGTTCCTATCGCTTTGCAGACGGGATCTGAGGGGTCCGAGTAAGTCTGCGTCACGCCCTCCCACCGTGTTACCCACCCCCGGGGTGTCCAGATTTCCGTCACGTGTTTCGCAAATTCCTCACGTTTGCCGGCTGCGTCCGAGGCCGATGTCCGCCGTGGCCCCTGCGAGGCCCGCATGCGAAAGGGCCCCGGGAATCGCTTCCCGGAGCCCTCTGTGCGGAGTGCGTCAGAGCGACGTCGTGTGGAGGCCCGCGTTCGCGCCCGCGGCCGCGCCCTCCGGCGAGACGACCGCCTGCACGGCGGCGCAGGCCTCGCCGGTCAGGGGGCCGACCAGGCCGGCGGAGAGGCCGCCCACGAGGCCCGCGGAGACATCGACGCCGCCCGCGTTGCCGCCGGCGACGGCGTCCAGGTCGGCGTCGGTGAGCTCGGCGGTGTCGACCCGAGAGGTGAGGTTCATGGGGGTGTTTCCCTTCGCGTGAATGTCTCGCAGTGGCGGTGAGCGAGGGTGCTCGCGGAAATCCGGAGACCGGGATTCCGCCCCGGCCGCTCCCGCCGTGCGCAGGATCAAAGCACTCCCCGGAGAAGAGATCCAACCGCCCGCCGGCGCCGCACGCCTCCTCGTGGCCACCGCCTTCACCGCTGTGACCTCCGGGTCACGGGATGCGCCCACTTCTTCACACAGCCCGTCGCCCGGCCGGGCGCGGGACTCTTGCGCCCCGATTCCCGAAGCGGGCACATCACCGCCAAGTCCCCAGGCCGCGACCGGGACGCGGCGGCGACCCGGGCACCGCGCGACATCCCGGCACACGGTGTGCAGATGTGCTGGATGTTCGGGCCCCGCCCCCGTCAGGCGCAGGCCTTCGCCCCCGTCGGGCGCAGGTTCCCGCCCGCCTCAGGCGCAGGTCTTCGCCCCTGTCAGGCTCAGGCCACCCCGGCCGGCTGCAGCAGCCGGGCCAGCAGGTCGTCCAGGGTGACCAGGCCCGAGAGGCGGCCGGAGCCGTCGCGGACCACCGCCAGGGACGACCGGCGGCGGCGCAGCACCTCGATGGCGTCGGCGACCGTGGCGGTCTCCGCCAGCTCGGGGACCGGCCGGGCGAGGTCCCGCGCGGTCGTGGCCCGGCCCCGGGCCCGGGCCACCAAGGCGTCCCGGGCGTGCACCGAGCCGAGGACCGTGCCGTTCTCCCGGACCAGCAGCCGGGTGCGGTCGTGCTCGGCGGCGAAGCGCAGCAGCGCGTCGAGGTCCGCCTCGCCCTCGACCCAGGTGATCTCGGCGGCCGGGATCCGCAGCGCGGCGACCGGAGTCTCCGGCTCGGTCAGCGAGCGGGTCAGCAGTTCCGAGTCGGTCGCGCTGATCAGACCCAGTCGCTCCGACTCCTCCACGAGGTGGGTCAGCTGCTCCCGGTTGTGCACCGAGGCCAGCTCGTCGCGCGGGGCCACCCGGCACAGCCGTACCAGGGCGTTGCTCACCCGGTTGAGCAGCCGGATCAGCGGACGCACGGCCCGCACCACCGCCCGGAAGGGCGGCGACAGCAGCATCGCCGAACGCTCGGGGTGGGCGATCGCCCAGGACTTGGGCGCCATCTCGCCCACCACCATGTGCAGGAACACCACCGCGACCATCGCCACCGCGAAGGCCACGCCGTAGCTCACGGCACTGGGCAGGCCCAGGGTGCGCAGCAGCGGGTCGAGTTCGTGCGAGATGGCCGGCTTGGACACCGAGCCCAGACCCAGGGTGCACACGGTGATGCCCAGTTGGGCACCGGCCAGCATCAGCGACAGCTCGCGCATCCCGGCCAGGGCCGCCCCGGCGCCGCGCCGCCCCTCGGCGGCCGCCTTCTCCATGCGGTGCCGTTTGGCGGCGACGAGGGCGAACTCGGCCGCCACGAAGAAGCCACTGCCGATCAGCAGCAGCACGGTCACGAAGACCGCCATCGGGAAACTCACGCCATCTCCTCGGCTTCCCCGGCCTCCACCAGCAGGCCGATCCGGACGCGGTCGGCCACGTGCCGGTCCAGCGTGCGGACGTCGATCACGGCCCGGCCGCCGCCTGGCAGCTCGACCGTGACCCGGTCGCCGACCGTCGGGAAGCGGCCGAGCCGGTCCACGACCAGGCCGGCCACGGTGTCGTAGTCGTCGTCCTCCGGCAGCCGGACACCGGTCGCCTCGGCCACCTCGTCCACCCGGCGGCCGGCGTCCACCAGCCAGCCGTCGCCGTCCGCGACGGCGAGCAGGGTGACCTTGTCGGACTCGTCGGCGATGTCACCGACCAGCTCCTCGGCGATGTCCTCGTACGTGACGACGCCCGCCACGCCGCCGTGCTCGTCCAGGACGACCGCGAACTCGTCGTCCTGTTCCCGCATCCGCGTCACCGCGTCGGGCAGCGCGAGCGTGTCCGGCAGCAGCAGCGGCCGCCGGGCCACCTCGCCGGCACGCGCCCCGGCCAGGCGGGCGGCGGGCAGCGCCATCAGCTCGCGCACGCCCAGCACACCCACGATGTCGTCCGGGTGGTCGCCGAGCACCGGGTAGTTGGAGTGGCCGTGCCGGGCGATCAGGCCGATCGCCTCCTCTGCTCCGGCGTCCTTGCGGACGAACACGGCGTCGGCGCGCGGCACCATCACCTCGTCGAGGGCGCGCTCGGAGAACTCCAGCGCGTGGTCCAGCAGCGCGGCGGTGTCCTGCGGCAGCTCCCCCTGCTCGTGGGACTCGCCGATCAGATGTCCGAGCTCCTCCAGCGTGGCGCCGTGGTGCAGTTCCTCGACGGGCTCGATCCCGGCCTTGCGCAGCAGCCGGTCGGCCGCGCCGTCGAAGATCCGCACGACGGGGCCGACGAACCTCAGATACGCCAGGGTGGACGGGGCCAGTGCCTTGGCCAGCCGCTCGGGCACGGCGATCGCGAGGTTCTTCGGGGCGAGTTCGCCGAGGACCATCTGCACGACCGTGGCCAGGACGAAAGCGAGCACGACGGCGACGGTGCTGACGGCCGCGTCGGGCAGGCCGAGGCCCGACAGGGCCGGCCTGAGCAGCGCGGACACCGACGGCTCGGCGATGAAGCCGACCACCAGGCCGGTGACGGTGATGCCGAGCTGCGCGCCGGACAGCATGAACGACAGCCGCTCCAGCACCTTGAGGGCACGGGCGGCCCGGTGGTCCCCGGCCTCGGCCTCACGCGCGAGGGTGAGCCGGTCGGCGGAGACGTAGGCGAACTCCTGGGCGACGAAGTAGCCGGTGCCGGCGGTCAGCACGAACACGGCGAGCAGGCCCAGCAGGGCCTCGGCGGCACTCATCGAACACCACCCCGCCGGGTGCCGCGATCACTCATGTCATGGCGGGATGGTCGGGGACTGTGCCCCGGAGGGTCCGTCGATCTGGCGGACAAGAACGTGCTCCTTAGACGTGTGGTGTGTCATCCGGTACAACGCTCCTCGTCGCGCCGGTGTTCCCGGATTCTACGCACGTGTAGATGAAGCGATCAGGGGACGCGGGGCCCGAAGTGAAGGGGCCCGGGTGAAGGGGTGATCCCGCCTCACTCCTCGCCGGAGTCCCTCGCGAGATCCGGCACCAGCCCCCGCATCGCCGCGCACTGGTCCGGCCCCATGAAGCGGGCCAGGGCCTCGGTGACCGTCTCGGCGAGCGGGGCCGAGGCTTCGCTCAGCAGGTGGCGGGCCTTGTCCGTGAGGGCGACCTCCACGCCCCGCTTGTCGCCGCACACCGATCGGCGGGTGACGAGGCCGGCGTGCTGGAGGCAGGCGATCTGATAGGTGAGGCGGGTCTTCGGGCGGCCCAGGAGCTCCGCGACCCGGGTCATGCGCAGACCGCCCTCGGGCTGCTCCGCGAGCAGGCACAGGACGAGGAACTCGTCGTGCGAGACGTCCAGCCTGTCCTTCACGACCGCGCGCAGCCGTTGCTCCACCGCCCCCGTCGCGGCCAGCAGCAGCATCCAGGCGCGCAGCTCCGCGGGCAGCAGCCCGCCACCGCCGAGGGACGGGCATTCGGGCAGGTCGGCGGGGTGCTCCTCGGGGTCGGACATGCCCCCGAGTCTACCTGTCGTCCAAATTTGAAGAAGAAGGGTTGTTCAGTTTTGGATTAGCGGCTAGCGTGCCTCGCAGTCATCCAAATTTGCACTACTTGGCAGGGAGAACGCTCATGACCGTCACCGTGGAAACCGGACAGTGGCAGCTCGACGCGACCGCCTCGAGCGTCGGCATCCGGCACAAGACCATGTGGGGCCTGGTCACCGTGAAGGGCGCCTTCGGCGCTCTCGGCGGTCGGGGCGAGATCCGGACCGACGGATCCGCCGTCGGCACCCTCACCCTCGACGTCACCTCCCTCGACACCAAGAACGCCAAGCGCGACACCCACCTGCGGTCCGAGCACTTCTTCGACGCCGACCACCACCCCGAGATCACCTTCGAGGCCCGCAGCGCGGAGCTCCGCGACGGGGACCAGGTGCACGTGGTCGGACAGCTGACCGTGCGCGGCATCAGCAGGCCGCTGTCCCTGACCGCGCGCGTGACGGACCGGGACGCCACGGGGCTCACCCTGGACACCGAGTTCGGCGTGGACCGCGAGCAGTTCGGCATGGGCTGGAACCAACTCGGCATGATCCGCGGCCGGACGACCGTCACCGCCACCCTCCGCTTCACCCGGGCCACCGCCTGACACCCGCGTCAGTCCGGGCGCAGGGCCTGCTGCACATCCGTGCTCGACAGCGTCTGCGGCGACGCCGTGAACGCGCGCAGACGGACCCGGGATCCAGGGCGGGGCAGCGGGAAACGGCCGGCGGGCGCGTGGAGTGTGTAGAACGCGGTGCCGTGCGCGGACAGGGTGCGCGGGCCCCGGACGACCCGCCAGTACGGGCCCATGCCCTGGCCGGTGGTCAGCATGAAGTGCGGGGAAAGCGCGGTGTCGCCGGTGTTGGTGACCTGGAGGGCGAGGCGGGAGACGGTAGCCGCGGTGGGGTGCCGGACCGCCGTGACCCGCATCCGCAGCGGCGGTGTGCCCGTCGCCGCCACGGCCGCACAGGCCGCCGCCGGCGCCAGCAGCAGCACCGTCGCGGCGACTCGCGCCGGGCGGCCGCGCACCCCGGTCGGCAGGCCCGCGCGAGGCTGCCACGCCCGGGCGAACGCCGACGCCGGAGCGGTCACTGCCGCCGCCAGCCACAGTGGCGTCATCAGCAGGTAGTAGCCGTCCTGCGACCGGGTCGCCAGGTAGAAGACGCACCACGGCAGCACGGTCGCCGCCGGCCCCAGCCGCCGTACGAACAGCGCGAACAGGGCGAGCAGCCCCGCGAGGAGCAGCAGGCTCGCGTGGGAGTACCAGCCGATCCGGTCGCTGCCGTCCGTGAGGTACAGCGAGATGCCCACCACACCCTGGCCGTGCAGCACCGCCCCCTGGGTGAGCGGCAGGGCGATCCCCGTGAGCCAGCGCCCCGGCTCGCTCACGACGAAGTAGGCGTTGATCAGCAGCCACCCGCCGGCCGCGGCCCCGGCGAACCGCGCCACCACCAGCGCCGCCACCCGGCCGCCCAGCTCACCGCGCCGCACCGTGTAGATCCCGGCCAGCAGGAACGGCGCCAGGAACCACGGGAGTTGCTGCGCCGCGCACGCCACCCCGAGACACACCGCCCGTCCCAGACCCGCGGCCCCGAGCCGCCCGCCCTCACCGGTACGGGGCCAGCGCACCACCACCGGCACCAGCAGCGCCAGCGCCACGACCGCCGGGTAGCCGAGCCGCCCGTACGACGGCAGCATCCCGAAGCCCAGACACACCAGGGTCACCGCCGACCGCCACGGCACCGGCAGCATCCGCCACAGTACGACCGTCCCGGCGATCAGCGCGCCCGTGCTCACCGCCGTCGCCGGGGTGCCGCCGTGGCCCAGCCACAGCAGCGGCACCGTCAGCAGCGGGGCGAGCGGCGGATAGCCGTAGGTGAAGTCGTAGCCGCCGGTCACCGTCGGGGTGAGGGCCACGCCATGGCCGAAGAGCCAGGGCCACGGCTGCCCGTACACCGGGTGTCCCGCAGCCAGTTCCCGCGCCGCCTGGGTGGTGAGCAGCGCCTCGTCGGAGCCGTTGTGGAGCATGATCCACGCACACAGGGTGAGTGTCACGCCCGTCACCAGCACGCACAGGTCCACCCTGGCCAGCGACCGGACCCGGCGGACGACCAGGGCCAGCACCCCGCACGTCAGGATCGAGGCGTAGCACAGCGAGATCACGGCGGCCACGGCCGGACGATGACCGGCCGCCGACGTCCACACCGCCCGCGTACCGATCAGCAGACCGATGTCGGCGAGCAGGGTCAGGACGCGGTGCCACTGGGCCGGGGGAGCCGGCGGCGCGGAGACCGCCGGCCGGGTGCGCGGGCCGGACACCACCAGCGTCGTTTCTGCCGAGTACACGCCGCAGGACGCTAATCGCCGCCGGTGAGCGCGACCCGGAGGGAGGTGAAGATTCCGGTGTGCTCCGGGTAAGGGGCCTGTTCGGCCGGTACACGACTCAGTTCAGTAGCCGACTCAGTCAGTACACGACTCAGTCGAGTACACAGCTCAGTTCAGAACGCAGCGCGATGCACAGCACGATTCAGCACACGGCTCAGTACACGTCCCGCACGTACCGCTTGTCCGCCGCGAGCTGCTTCACGTACGCGGCGGCCTCGGCCTCGCCCAGCCCGCCGTGCGCCACCGCGATGTCCCGCAGCGCCCGGTCCACGTCCTTGGCCATCCGGGAGGCGTCACCGCAGACGTAGAAGCGGGCCCCGTCGCGCAGCCAGTGCCACAGCTCCGGCCCGTGCTCGCGCATCCGGTCCTGCACGTACACCTTGTTGCGCTGGTCCCGGGAGAAGGCGGTGTCCAGCCGCGTGAGGCTGCCCTCGTCGAGCAGCGCCGTCAGCTCCTCCTCGTAGTAGAAGTCCGTCGCCCGGTGCTGCTCCCCGAAGAACAGCCAGGAAGGGGCGCGGTGGCCGAGCGCCCGCCGCTCCTCCAGAAAGCCCACGAAGGGAGCCACGCCGGTGCCGGGACCGACCATGATCATCGGCGTCGACGCGTCCGCCGGGGGCCGGAAGTGCGGTGAGCGCTGCACGAACACCGGTACCTCCGTGTCCGGTTCGGCGTCGGCGAGGTACGGCGAGCAGACCCCGCCACGCGCCCGGCCGTGCAGGTTCTCGTACCGCACCACGGACACCGTCAGAGACACCCGCTGGGGATCGGCCAGCGGGCTGGACGATATGGAGTACAGCCGCGGCTGCAGCCTGCGCAACACCCCGGCCCACTCCTCGGCGCTCGCCCGCACCGCGTACTCGGCGAGCACGTCCACGGCCTGCCGCCCCCAGCTCCACTGCGCCAGCCCGTCCTTGTTGTCCGGCCGCAGCAGCCTGCGCAACTCGTGCCTGTCCCGGGCGCGTTCGGCGACGAAGCGGAGCAGATCGGGCGTGATCCGGGTGATGTCGAGATGCCGGTGCAGCGCCTCACCGAACGGCACCTCGCCGACACCGTCGACCGTCACGGCCGCCCCGGCGTCCACCCCGGTCACCGCCAGCCACTCCTCCACCAGCGAGGGCGCGTTGACCGGCCGCACACCGAGCGCGTCCCCGGCCTCGTACGCCAGGTCCGTCCCGCTCGTGTCGAAGGTGAACCGCCGGACCTCCTTGCCGGCCCCGGCCCGGCTGAGCAGCCGGTTGCCGACCAGCCGGGCCGTGGTGACCGGCTTGGACGTGGCCCTGGGCTTCGCGACCGGAGCCGCGGACCTCTCACCCAGCGCCGAGAGCACCTGGTCGAGCCACTGCCCTGCGGACGGCTCGAAGTCCGGCTCGCAGTCCGTGCGCGGGGCCAGCCGCACCCCGCCCAGTTCGTCGAGGCGCGCGTCCAGCCGCCGCCCGTGGCCGCAGAAGTCGTCGTACGAGGAGTCTCCGAAAGCCAGCACCGCGTACCGCACCCCGTCCAGCCGCGGGGCCAGCTCGCCGGACAGGTCGTCCCAGAAACCGGAACCGTTGTCGGGCGCGTCGCCGTCCCCGAAGGTGCTGGTGATGAACAGCAGGTCCGCCGTGCGGGCGAGCGTGCCGACGTCGGCGTCGTCCATGCCGACGAGGGTCGCACGGTGCCCCGTCGAGGTCAGCCGCTCGGCGGCGGCGGTGGCGAACTCCTCCGCGTTCCCGGTCTGCGAGGCCCACAGCACGACGACCTCACGGCCGGACCGCTCCTGCGACTCGGCCGCCGACGTCCGTGAGTACATCCCGGCCAGGACCCCGTTGACCCACAGCGCGTGCTCGGGCGAGAAGGGCGCGTCGGGCGGCAGCACCGGAACGCCGGGGGCGCCCGAGCCGAGGCCCGCGAGAAAACCGGTGAGGTACTGCCGCTCCTGTGCGGAGAGCACCGGCGGAGGGGAGGGGTCCAGGCCGAAGGGGTTCGCGGCGCCCGGCGTCACGGCCGTGGGCGTCAGGGCCGGTGCCTGGGGTGCGGGCGCAGCCACCTTCGCCAGCGACACCGCGCACGCCTTGAACTCCGGCTGGAACGACAGCGGATCCACCGCGTCGCTCGTCACCGCGTTGACGCTCAGGTACTCGCCGAACAGGTCGTTCCAGTGGAACGGCGCGAAGCAGCACCCCGGCCGCACCCGGTCCGTCACCACGGCCGGCAGTACGGCCCGCCCGCGCCGGGAGGCCACCTCGACGAGGTCGTCCTCGCCGACCCCGAGCGCCGCGGCGTCCTCGGGATGCAGCTCCACGAACGGCCCGGGATTCAGCTTGTTGAGCTTGGCGACCTTCCCGGTCTTGGTGAGGGTGTGCCACTGGTGCTGCACCCGCCCGGTGTTGAGCACGAACGGATAGTCGTCGTCCGGCAGTTCGGCGGCGGGCAGATGCGGCCGGGCGAAGAACACGGCCCGTCCGGAAGCCGTGGGGAAGCGCAGCCCCTCGTCACCCACGTACCGGATCGGATTGCGCTCCGGCCCGTCCTCCCGCGCGGCCGGCCACTGCACGGGCGTCTCCCGCAGCCGCTCGTAGGAGACCCCCCGCAGGTCCCAGCCGGTCTTCGGGTTCCAGAACCGCCGGATCTCCTCGAAGACCTGCTCGGCGCTGTCGTACGAGAACCCCTTCTCGTAGCCCATCGCGCACGCCACCTCGGCGATGATCCGCCAGTCGGCCATCGCCTCCCCGGGCGGGTCCGCCGCCTGCCGGGTCAGCGTGAGGTTGCGCTCGCTGTTGACGAACACCCCCTCGGCCTCGGTCCACATCGCGCCGGGCAGGACGACATCGGCGTACGCGTTCGTCTCGGTGTCCGCGAACACGTCCTGCGTGACGACGAACTCGGCGGCTTCCAGACCCTCGATCACCGTACGGCGGTTGGCGACCGAGGCGACCGGGTTGGTGCAGATGATCCAGCAGGCCTTGATCTCCCGGTCGGCCATCCGCCGGAACATGTCGACGGTGCCCTGCCCGGCCCCGTCGGCGCGCAGCGTGCCCGGCGGCAACTCCCACACCTCCTCGGTGAACGCCCGCTCCTCGTCCACGAGCACCGACCGCTGCCCCGGCAGCCCCGGCCCCATGTAGCCCATCTCGCGCCCGCCCATGGCGTTGGGCTGCCCGGTCAGGGAGAACGGCCCGGCGCCCGGACGGCAGATCGCCCCCGTCGCCAGATGCAGGTTGACCAGGGCGTTGGTGTTCCAGGTGCCGTGCGTGGACTGGTTCAGCCCCATGGTCCAGCAGCTCACCCACCGCCCGCCCGCCGCACCGATGATCCGGGCCGCCTCGCGCAGGCCGTCCTCGTCGACGCCGGTGATGTCGGCGACGGCGGCGGGGTGGTAGTCGGCGAGGAATTCGGGCAGGGCCTCCCAGCCCTCGGTGTGGGCCGCCACGAAGTCCGGGTCGGTGTGTCCTCCCTCGTGCAGCAGATGCAGCAGGCCGTTCAGCAACGCGAGGTCGGTCCCCGGCCTGACCTGCAGGAACAGATCCGCCTTGGCAGCGGTCGCAGTCCGCCGGGGGTCGACGACGATCAGCTTGGCGCCCGCCTTGACCCGCTCCATCATCCGCAGGAACAGGATCGGATGGCAGTCGGCCATGTTCGACCCGATGACCAGAAAGGCATCCGCACGGTCGAAGTCGTCGTACGACCCGGGCGGCCCGTCCGCGCCCAGCGACAGCTTGTAGCCGGTGCCCGCGCTCGCCATGCACAGCCGCGAGTTCGACTCGATCCGGTTCGTGCCCACGAACCCCTTGGCCAGCTTGTTCGCCAGATACTGCGCCTCCAGGCTCATCTGCCCGGACACGTAGAAGGCGACCGCGTCCGGCCCGTGCTCGTCGACGATCGCCCGCAGCCGCGCCGCCGTCTGAGTGATCGCGTCCGCGACGGGTGCGGGCACCGCCTCCTCGCCCCGGACGTCCCGCACCAGCGCGCCGGTCAGCCGCCCGGGCGCGGCGAGCAGGTCGGCCGTGGTCGCGCCCTTGGTGCACAGCCGCCCCACGTTCGCCGGGTGCGCCTTGTCACCGGACGCCTTCAGCACCGTGCGCCGCCCGTCGGGGCCCGCCCGCACATCGAGCACGAGACCGCAGCCGACACCGCAGTACGAGCAGACGGTGCGCACCTGCCGCGTGTCCGGCCGGTCTCCGGGGGTCGTGGTCATGCCTCGACGGTACGAATCGCCCGTTACGCCTCTGTCACACGGCTTGATCATCGGGAGTTACGCCCGTCACACAGCCGCCTTCCGGCCGTTGTGAGGTGCAATGAGGTCGCGGAGCGTGTCGCATTGGGCCGAACGGGTGACTCTGCGCAAGAATTGCCCGATGCAGACAGCGAGCGCGAGCCAGGACGGAGCATGCCGGTGAACAGCCACGATGTCACCGACGAACAGTGGGAGGGGCTCGCTCAGGTCGTGCCGCTGCGGGGCCGGGACGCCTGGCCGTCCGCCGTGGGCCACCGGTCCATACCGGAGGCCGAGACGGAGACCCGCCGCCGTTTCGTCGTCCTGCGCGTCAACGTCTTCGCGGACGCCCGGGACGTCGCCGAGCGGCTGATGGCGGGCGTCCCCGTCCTCCTCGACCTGACCGGCGCGGAGACGGAGGTCGCCAAGCGGGTCCTCGACTTCAGCACGGGCGTGGTCTTCGGCCTGGCCAGCGGGATGCACCGGGTGGACCGCAACGTGTTCCTGCTGACACCGGCGGGGACCGAGGTGACCGGGTTGATGGAAGGGGCGGGGCTCCCCGGGGCGTGACCGTAGCTCGTTCGTAGGAAGCCCTCGAAGACGGAACGGTTCGTCCCACCGGCGGACCCATACCGTCCGGACATGACCCAGCCCGCTCGTCCGGACATGCCCCAACCTGCTCGTCCGGACATGCCCCAGCCCGCTCGTCGGGACATGCCCCAGCACACTCTCCCCGGCCGGCCCGTGCCCCTTGACCGGCCGGCTCTCCGCGACCGGCCCGCCGCATCCGTCCCACCCGCCCTCCCCGTCCACCCCGACCGCCCCCGCGTCACCGAACTGCGTCTGGCCGCCTTCACCAGCCACCGCCGCGCCGCGTTCCCGCTCGGGCCCCTCACCCTGCTCGCCGGCCGAAGCGGCTGCGGCAAGACCAGCGCGCTGCGGGCGTACGAGGCCCTCGCCCGGCTCGGGGGCGGTGCCGAGCTCGGTGAGGCGTTCCCCGACCCGGTCGCCTGTGTGCCGGAGCGGGCCCGGCCCGACGCGCAGCGCCGCCGCGGCTTCCGCATCGGCTGCACGGCCGACGGCCCCGCCGGCCCGGTCCGTCTCGACGTGGCCGTACAGGCCGAGCCGGAACTGCGTGTCGTGGGCGAGCGGTTGACGTCCGACGGGCTGGTCCTCCTGGAGACCGCCCTGCGCGATCCGGGCAAGCGTGCCGTGCAGGCCGCCTGGCACACGGCCGGGCCGACGTCCGTGACCCGCGGCCCGCTCCCGGACGACCGGCTCGGCACCCCCCTGCTGCCCCTGCGCGTCGCCGGCAAGACACCGGGGCAGCGCAGGGTGCTGGCGGCGGCCGAGCAGATGGTCGTCGCCCTGCGCTCCGCCTTCGCCTGCGACCCCGAACCCTCCCGCATGCGCGACCCCGTGGCGGCCGGCTCCGGCCACCTCCGGAGCGGCTGCGGCAACCTCGCGGACGTGCTGTGGCGCACCCGGGCCGAGTGCGGGCGGCGGCACGCACAGCTCGTGGCGGCGGTGCGGGCCGGGTGCGGCGGGCCGGTGGAGGACGTGCTCGCCCGGCTGGACGGTGACGGAACGGTCGCCGCCGCCGTCGACCGGGGCGACGGCTTCCACACGGCCCTGGGCCGGCTCGGCCACGGCGAACTCCGCTACCTCGCCTTCGCGCTGGTCCTCCTGACCGGACCGGGTGTGCTGGAGGTCGACCCGGCCGGCGAGGTGCCCGCCGCCCTGCAGTCGCTCACTGTTCTCGCCGACGGCTTCGACCGGGGCCTGGACCCGCGGCAACGGCGGGAACTGCTGGGCCTCGCGGCCCGGATGTGCGAGCGGGGGCACATCCGGCTCGTCGGCGCGGTCAGCGACGGTTCGTGGGCCGCCGGGACGGAGGGGGTCACGGTGGTACACCTGGACCGTGACTGATCCACTGGACGCATCGCAGCCCGGCCCCCACGGCGAACCCCTCGACGTGGCGACACTGCAACGCCGGCTGGCCGAGTTCGCCGCCGCGCGGAACTGGCAGCCGTACCACACCCCCAAGAACCTGGCCACGGCCCTCAGCGTCGAGGCGTCCGAACTGGTCGAGATCTTCCAGTGGTTGACGCCCGAGGAGTCGGACCGGGTCATGGCCGACCCGGACACCGCGCACCGCGTCACCGACGAGGTCGCCGACGTGCTCGCGTATCTGCTCCAGCTGTGCGAGGTGCTCGGCGTCGACCCGCTGGCGGCGCTGGACGCGAAGATCGACCGGAACGAGCGGAGGTTTCCGATCTAGCGGGACCCGGACCTGATGCCCCCGGCTGCCTGGAGTAGAGGACTCCACTTGTACGCTCAGTAATCGAATCACGGACCGAATCCGAATTGTTGTCCGCAGATTTCCGCCTTCCTCTGGCTTTTCGTCTCACGCGCCCTCACGCTGGGTAGTGAACAGGGGAGTGCGGGCAGACGGGACGCGCACAGCGCGTCGGACAAGACGGGGGCAGCGCATGGACGCGGTGCGGCTCATCGTGACGAGCAGGCGGTCCCTGGCGGCGGGCGGCGACGCGCGGGAGACCCTGGCCGAGGTGTGGCAGGCGCAGGCCCTCGCGCAGGCCATCGGCAGCCGCCTCGCGGTCGCCGGACCACCCGAACTGCGCGGCGAGGCATTGGGGTTGACGGAGCTGGCGGGCCGGGGCTGCGGTGTCCTCGACCCGCCGGTGCTGGCCCCCGGTGAGCTGCTGGCGGGCCAGCTCACCGAGCTGGGCGACGCCCGCCACACCCTGATGTACCTCGGCGGCCTCCTCGGCGAGGTCGGCATCGCCCTGGTCGCCCTGGCCAGCGCCGCCGACGACGAGGGCACGTACTGGCAGTGCATGGAGGCCATCGACGCGGCGGACGAGTCCCGCGACCGCGTCCTGGAGATGCTCCGCAGACTCGCGGACCGGGAACAGGCGCTGCCGGAAAGAGAAGCGGGGTAGGCGGACGGGGCAGGGAGTGGGGACTCTCCTGAGCCGAGCGGGAGGATCCGTGGGACTCTCCTGAGTCGAGCGCGGGGAGCCGTGGGACTCTCCCGGGCCGAGCGCGGGGAGCCGCGGGACTCGTCCTGAGCCGAGCGCGGGGATCCGCAGGACTTTCCTGAGCTGGGTGGGGGAGGCGGGACCCGCTCGGCCGGCTGGGGGGTCCCTGGCCCCTAGCCCGCCTGCCCCTCCTCGATGACCCCCCGTTCGACATCCCCCGCCGCCTGAAGGTCCGCGTTGAACGCCGACAAGTCCGCGTTCAACGCCGCCATCAGCTCCTCCATCTGCTGCAACAGCCCTTTCGGCTGCCCGGTCCCGCCCTGCTGCGGCACGGTCTCTTCGGACATGACGGCCTCCTCGGCCCCCGGCCCCCGGGGAGGCCGACGCGGGTGACGCCCCGGCGGTCCACCCCCCGGTGCGGAAGCCGGGGGCTCCGGCTCCGCCCGAGCCAACGATCACCATCGGGGCCGGTCACTGGCCCGGTCGCCCGGGCCCTGCGGTATTGACGTAATTTCACCCGACCGGGGACCGGACGGTACGGGGGACCGACCGCGTGATCGCACACCCCGGCGTGCAGGATGGAAGCATGGATCTGCGCATCTTCACCGAGCCCCAGCAGGGGGCCACCTACGACACTCTGCTCACCGTCGCCAAGGCCACCGAGGACCTCGGCTTCGACGCCTTCTTCCGCTCCGACCACTATCTGCGCATGGGCAACGTGGACGGCCTGCCCGGCCCCACCGACGCCTGGATCACCCTGGCCGGACTCGCCCGCGAGACCAAGCGCATCCGGCTCGGCACCCTGATGACCGCCGGCACCTTCCGGCTGCCCGGTGTGCTCGCCATCCAGGTCGCGCAGGTCGACCAGATGTCCGGCGGCCGCGTCGAACTCGGCCTCGGCGCCGGCTGGTTCGAGGAGGAGCACAAGGCCTACGGCATCCCCTTCCCGAAGGAGAAGTTCGCCCGCCTCGAGGAGCAGCTGGAGGTCGTCACCGGTCTGTGGGGGACGGCCCCCGGCAAGACCTTCGACTTCCACGGCACCTACTACGACCTCTCGGACTCTCCCGCCCTGCCCAAGCCGGCCCAGCAGAAGATCCCCGTGCTCGTCGGCGGCCACGGCCCGTCCCGCACCCCGCGGCTGGCCGCCAAGTACGCCGACGAGTTCAACATGCCCTTCGGCTCCGTCGAGGACAGCGAGCGCCAGTTCGGCCGGGTCCGCGCCGCCGCTGAGGAAGCGGGCCGCGGCGACGAGCTGACGTACTCCAACGCCCTCGTGGTCTGCGTCGGCCGGGACGACGCGGAGGTGGCCCGCCGGGCCGCCGCGATCGGCCGTGAGGTCGACGAGCTGAAGCTCAACGGCCTGGCCGGCTCCCCGGCCGAGGTCGTCGACAAGATCGGCCGCTACGCCGCGGTCGGCTCCCGCCGCATCTACCTCCAGGTCCTCGACCTCGACGACCTCGACCACCTGGAGCTGATCTCCGCACAGGTGCAGTCGCAGCTGGCGTAACAGGCCCCGCCTGGCCGCCCTCGTTAAACGAAGGCGCTGGTGGGCACAGGTGTGCGAAGCTGTGGACGTCGTCCTGCCGAGCCCCCAGGATCACCCTTCCTGGGGGCTCTCGCGCGCACGGCACCGACACCGTCCACCCAGCCGGAGAGGCCCTCCGCATGTTCCTGACGATCACGACCACCGGCACGCCGGAACGCCCCGCCACCGACCTCGGCTACCTGCTGCACAAGCATCCCGACAAGGCGCAGGCGTTCTCCACCTCCTACGGCACGGCCCACGTCCTCTACCCCGAGGCCGAGGCCGGGCGCTGCACGGCGGCGCTGCTGCTGGAAGTGGACGCGGTGGCACTGGTCAGGCGCGGCAAGGGCAAGGGGCGCGGCGGTGCCCCGGACGCGGCCCTCGCGCAGTACGTCAACGACCGCCCCTACGCGGCCTCCTCCCTGCTCGCCGTGGCGCTGAGCAGCGTCTTCTCCAGTGCGATGAAGGGCGTCTGCAATGCCCGGCCGGAGCTGCCCGGCCAGGCCAGGCCGCTGCGCGTCGAGGTGCCCGCGGTGCCCGCCCGGGGCGGCCCCGACCTCGTGCGCAAGCTCTTCGAGCCGCTCGGCTGGGCCGTCACCGTCGAGCCGGTGGCACTGGACACCGAGTTCCCCGAGTGGGGCGATTCGCGGTACGTGAGCCTCGTGCTGGAATCGGACACGTTCACCCTCGCCGAGGCCCTGCGCCATCTCTACGTCCTGCTCCCCGTCCTCGACGACGCCAAGCACTACTGGGTCGCCCCCGACGAGGTCGACAAGCTGCTGCGCGTCGGTGAGGGCTGGCTGCCCGGCCACCCGGAGCAGCGGCTGATCACCAGCCGCTACCTCTCGCGCCGCTGGTCGCTGACCCGGCAGGCCACCGAGCGTCTGGAGCTGGTGCGCCTCGCCGAGGCCGACGACAGCGAGGTCGAGGAGATCGACAACGCCGTCGAGGCGGAGACCGAGGCCGAGGAGAAGCCGACCCCGCTGGCCGTGCAGCGCCGCGAGGCGATCGTCACGGCGCTGAGGCAGTCCGGAGCCGCCCGGGTCCTCGATCTCGGCTGCGGCCAGGGACAGTTGGTGCAGACGCTGCTCAAGGACCCGGCGTTCACGGAGATCGTGGGCGTGGACGTGTCGATGCGGGCGCTCACCATCGCCTCCCGGCGCCTCAAGCTGGACCGCATGGGCGAGCGGCAGGCCTCCCGCGTCCAGCTCTTCCAGGGCTCGCTCGCGTACACCGACGTCAGGCTCAAGGGCTACGACGCCGCCGTGCTCAGCGAGGTGATCGAGCACCTCGATCTGCCCCGGCTGCCCGCCCTGGAGTACGCGGTGTTCGGCTCCGCGCGCCCGAGGACGGTCCTCGTCACCACCCCGAACGTCGAGTACAACGTGCGCTGGGAGTCCCTCCCGGCCGGCCATGTCCGGCACGGCGACCACCGCTTCGAGTGGACCCGCGAGGAGTTCCGCGCCTGGGCGGAGGCGGTGGCCGAACGGCACGGCTACGCAGTCGAGTTCGTCGCCGTGGGCCCCGACGACCCCGAGGTGGGGCCGCCCACCCAGATGGCCGTGTTCACGATGACCACCCCGAAGGAGGCGAAGGCGGCATGACCGACGAGACGCAGGGGCGCGTGCTGCCCGTCACCGACCTGTCCCTGGTGGTACTGGTCGGGGCCACCGGCTCCGGCAAGTCCACCTTCGCCCGCAGGCACTTCAAGCCCACCGAGGTCATCTCGTCCGACTTCTGCCGCGGCCTCGTCTCGGACGACGAGAACGACCAGGGCGCCACCAAGGACGCCTTCGACGTCCTGCACTACATCGCGGGCAAGCGCCTGGCCGCCGGCCGCCGCACGGTCGTGGACGCGACCAGCGTGCAGTCCGACGCCCGCCGCCAGCTGATCGACCTGGCCAAGCGGTACGACGTGCTGCCGATCGCGATCGTGCTCGACGTGCCCGAGGAGGTGTGCGCCGAACGCAACGCGGCCCGCACCGACCGCGCCGACATGCCCCGCCGGGTCATCCACCGCCACACCCGCGAACTGCGCCGCTCCCTGCGGCACCTGGAGCGCGAGGGCTTCCGCAAGGTGCACATCCTGCGGGGCGTGGACGAGGTCGAGCACGCCACGGTCGTCACCGAGAAGCGCTTCAACGACCTGACCCACCTGACCGGCCCGTTCGACATCATCGGCGACATCCACGGCTGCGCCGCCGAACTGGAGGCGCTGCTGGCCAAGCTGGGCTACGTCGACGGCGTCCACCCGGAGGGCCGTACGGCCGTCTTCGTCGGCGACCTGGTCGACCGCGGTCCGGACAGCCCCGGCGTGCTGCGCCGCGTGATGGCGATGGTGAAGTCCGGCAACGCCCTGTGCGTGCCCGGCAACCACGAGAACAAGTACGGCCGTTACCTGCGCGGCCGCAAGGTCCAGCACACCCACGGCCTCGCCGAGACCATCGAGCAGATGGCGGGCGAGAGCGAGGAGTTCGTCGCCGAGGTACGGGAGTTCCTCGATGGTCTCGTCAGCCACTACGTCCTCGACGGTGGCCGGCTGGTCGTCTGCCACGCCGGTCTGCCCGAGAAGTACCACGGCCGCACCTCCGGCCGGGTCCGCAGCCACGCCCTGTACGGCGACACCACCGGGGAGACCGACGAGTTCGGCCTGCCGGTGCGCTACCCCTGGGCGGAGGACTACCGGGGCCGGGCCGCCGTCGTCTACGGCCACACTCCGGTGCCGGAGGCGACCTGGCTCAACAACACCATCTGCCTGGACACCGGCGCGGTCTTCGGCGGCAAGCTCACCGCGCTGCGCTGGCCGGAGCGTGAGCTGGCCGACGTCCCGGCGGAGCAGGTCTGGTACGAGCCGGCCAAGCCGCTGCGTTCCGAGGCGCCCGGGGGGCAGGACGGCCGCCCGCTGGACCTGGCGGACGTGCGGGGCCGCAGGGTCGTGGAGACCCGGCACCAGGGCCGCGTTGCGATCCGCGAGGAGAACGCGGCGGCGGCCCTGGAGGTGATGAGCCGCTTCGCGGTGGACCCGCGTCTGCTGCCGTACCTCCCGCCGACCATGGCGCCGACGGCCACGAGCCACGTCGAGGGCTACCTGGAGCACCCCGCGGAGGCCTTCGCCCAGTACAAGGACGACGGTGTCGCGCGGGTCGTGTGCGAGGAGAAGCACATGGGTTCGCGGGCGGTGGCCCTGGTGTGCCGCGACACGGATGCGGCACGCAAGCGGTTCGGTGTCGGGGGCACCTCCCGCTCGGGCGCAGCCGAGGGTGGGGGAGGCCCCACGGGGTCCCTCTACACGCGCACCGGTCGCCCCTTCCTGGACGACGAGGCCCTCACCGAGGAGATCCTGGACCGGGTGCGCACGGCGATCGGCGAGGCCGGCCTCTGGGACGAACTGGAGACGGACTGGCTGTTGCTGGACGCCGAGCTGATGCCCTGGTCGCTGAAGGCGTCCGGGCTGCTGCGGTCGCAGTACGCCGCCGTGGGCGCCGCGTCCGGCGCGGTGCTCCCGCGGGCGCTGGCCGCGCTCCAGGGCGCGGCGGCACGCGGCGTGGACGTGGCCGGTCTGCTGTCGCGCACCGGTGAACGCGCCACGGACGCCGCCGCGTTCACCGAGGCGTACCGCCGCTACTGCTGGACCACCGACGGCCTGGAGGGCGTGCGCCTGGCACCGTTCCAGATCCTCGCGGTGCAGGGACGCAACCTCGCCGGCCTGCCGCACGACGAGCAGCTCGCCCTGCTCGACCGGCTCGTCGAGCACGACGGCAGCGGGCTCCTGCAGACCACCCGTCGGCTCTACGTCGACACCGCCGACCCGGAGTCGGTCCGGGCCGGCATCGACTGGTGGCTGGAGATGACCGGCCGCGGCGGCGAGGGCATGGTCGTCAAGCCCGTCGGCGCGGTGGTCCGCGACGGCCAGGGCCGCCTGGTGCAGCCCGGCATCAAGTGCCGCGGCCGCGAGTACCTGCGGATCATCTACGGCCCGGAGTACACGCGCCCGGAGAACCTCGCCCGGCTGCGCTCGCGGTTCCTCAACCACAAGCGGTCCCTGGCGATCCGCGAGTACGCCCTGGGCCTGGAGGCCCTGGACCGGCTGGCCGAGGGCGAGCCGCTGTGGCGGGTGCACGAGGCGGTGTTCGGGGTGCTGGCACTGGAGTCGGAGCCGGTGGACCCGAGGCTGTGAACGGGTGGGCGACGGTTTCGCCGTCGCCCACCCGCCCCACCCCGCCCGTTGTCGTCATTCGGACGCGAACAGAAGTGCGCCGAAACATGCAGGGTGCGCGTCAACCTGTGCCCGGGCGGTCAGGATGGAGGCATGGCATACCACGTCCACTCCGAGGCCGGGCGGCTGCGCCGCGTCATCCTGCACCGGCCCGATCTCGAGCTCAAAAGGCTCACCCCCAGCAACAAGACCTCGCTGCTCTTCGACGACGTGCTGTGGGTGCGCAGGGCCCGCGCCGAGCACGACGGGTTCGCCGATGTGCTGCGCGACCGCGGAGTCGCCGTCCACCTCTTCGGTGACCTGCTGGCCGAGACGCTGGAGGTGCCGGAGGCCAGATCCCTCGTCCTGGATCGGGTCTTCGACGAGAAGGAATACGGCCCGCTGGCCACCGATCCGCTCAGAGCCGCCTTCGAGAACATGCCCGCGCCCGACCTGGCCGAGGTCCTGATCGGCGGCATGACGAAACGCGAGTTCCTGGACGTGAACCCGGAGCCGACCTCCGTGCGCTTCCACGTCATGGAGCTGGACGACTTCCTGCTGGGCCCGCTGCCCAACCACCTCTTCACCCGCGACACCTCCGCCTGGATCTACGACGGGGTGTCCATCAACGCGATGCGCTGGCCCGCCCGGCAGCGCGAGACCGTGCACTTCGAGGCGATCTACCGGCACCACCCGCTGTTCCGCGACGAGACGTTCCACGAGTGGTCGAAGGGGCAGGCCGACTACCCGTCGACGATCGAGGGCGGGGACGTGCTGGTCATCGGTAACGGTGCCGTGCTCATCGGCATGAGCGAGCGCACCACCCCGCAGGCCGTGGAGATGCTCGCGCACAAGCTGTTCGCCGCCGGGTCCGCCGAGACGATCGTGGCCCTCGACATGCCCAAGCGGCGTGCCTTCATGCACCTCGACACCGTGATGACGATGGTCGACGGCGACACCTTCACCCAGTACGCGGGCCTCGGCATGCTCCGCTCGTACACCATCGAGCCGGGCGTCGGCGAGAAGGAGCTGAAGGTCACCGACCACCCGCCGGAGCACATGCACCGCGCGATCGCCGCCGCCCTCGGCCTGAACGAGATCCGGGTGCTGACCGCCACCCAGGACGTGCACGCGGCCGAACGCGAGCAGTGGGACGACGGCTGCAACGTCCTCGCCGTCGAACCCGGGGTCGTGGTCGCCTACGAGCGGAACTCCACCACCAACACCCACCTGCGCAAACAGGGCATCGAGGTGATAGAGATCCCGGGGAGCGAGCTGGGCCGGGGCCGGGGCGGGCCGCGGTGCATGAGCTGCCCGGTCGAACGTGATCCGGTGTAGCAGGCCCCTGGGGCCGGGCCCCTGCCCCCGCGACCCCCGCCTCTGGGACCCTGCCCCCCCGCGACCCTTGTCCGACAGGCTCGTATATACATGCTGAGGTTCGTATAGTATTCCAGTAGTCTGTGTCCCCGTATCCCTGGAGCGCCCTCATGGCGACTGTTCCGACCGCCCTCGCCGGCCGCCATCTCCTCAAAGAGCTGGACTTCACCGAGGAGGAGTTCCGCGGTCTGGTCGAGCTGGCCGCCGACCTGAAGGCCGCCAAGAAGGGCGGGATCGAACCGCGCTACCTCCAGGGCCGGAACATCGCGCTGATCTTCGAGAAGACCTCCACCCGCACCCGCTGCGCGTTCGAGGTCGCGGCCGCCGACCAGGGCGCCTCGACCACGTACCTCGACCCCTTCGGCTCCCAGATCGGGCACAAGGAGTCGGTCAAGGACACCGCGCGGGTGCTGGGCCGGATGTACGACGCGATCGAGTACCGGGGCGACAGCCAGCAGAAGGTGGAGGAGCTGGCGGCGTACGCCGGTGTTCCCGTCTACAACGGGCTCACCGACGACTGGCACCCCACCCAGATGCTCGCCGACGTACTGACCATGACCGAGCACTGCGCCAAGCCGCTCAGCGAGATCTCCTTCGCCTACCTCGGCGACGCCCGTTTCAACATGGGCAACTCCTACCTGGTCACCGGTGCCCTGCTCGGCATGGACGTACGGCTCGTCGCGCCGAAGGCGTACTGGCCGGCCGAGGAGATCGTCGAGCGGGCCCACGCGCTCGCGGTGACCAGTGGCGCCCGCATCACGCTCACCGAGACCGTGGACGAGGGCGTCCGCGGCGCCGACTTCGTCGCCACGGACGTCTGGGTCTCCATGGGTGAGCCGAAGGAGGTCTGGGCCGAGCGGATCACCGCCCTCGCCCCGTACGCCGTGACCATGGACGTCCTGCGCGCCACCGGCAACCCGGACGTGAAGTTCCTGCACTGCCTGCCGGCCTTCCACGACCTCGGCACCAGGGTCGGCCAGGAGATCCACGCGGCCTACGGCCTGGAGTACCTGGAGGTCTCCGACGAGGTCTTCGAGTCGGCCCACTCGGTCGTCTTCGACGAGGCGGAGAACCGGATGCACACCATCAAGGCGGTCATGGTGGCGACCCTGGCCTGAACGGGCCGTGCTGCGGCCGGCCCGTTGTGTCCTTCAGGGCCGCCGCATCTCCCGGCTCGCCCCGGTCACACCGACCGGCGCCGCTGAGCCGGCACCGCGGACAGCCTGAACCAGACCGCCTTGCCCGACTCGGTCGGCCGGTGCCCGCAGGAGGAGCTCAGGGCGCGGATCAACAGCAGCCCGCGCCCGTGCTCCTGCCAGGGGTCGGGCGGTCCGCCGGCCGGACAGGTGAGGTCACCGGGCGGAGCCGGGTCGGTGTCGTGCACCTCCACCTGGCAGCCCGACGGCATCAGCTCCACGACCAGCTCTATCGGCGTCTCGCCCGTGGTGTGCTCCACGGCGTTGGCCACCAGCTCCGCGGTCAGCAGCTCCGCGGTGTCGCAGTCCGCCCCGTGGTCCAGCTCGGTCAGCGCCGTACGGACCAGGGCACGGGCCACGGGCACCGCCGCTGCGGTGTGCGGCAGCGCGATGCGCCAGGAGGCGGGGGCTGAGGGGAGTTCGTACACGGCGGGTCCGTTCATGGAGCAGGACATCCTGCTTTCAACCTGATGAATGGTACGGCGCCGCTCTTCGGAGGCGTCCGAGGGGCACCGTCGGAGGCGTCCTTGCCCCCTTGCCGGACGGCTTACCCAGGTGAACGCGCCGCCGCGCACAGCTGCTCCCGCCGTTACGCCGGTGTGGACGATCTGTGACGGATGTAACCGGGCCAGGTCACGCCCGGCCCTCGCCGAAGTCCTACCCGAACGGTCTATCGCGTACTCATGACGACAGTCACGGATGAGTGATAGCTTCGAGGGGTAGAGCTCAGTGAGGCAGTGCCCGCCCGAGGAGGCCGCACGTCATGAGTCCCTTCACCGGCTCCGCCGCCCGCACCCCAGGCTGGGAGCATCTGCGCGTCGACGTCGCCGACGGCGTCGCGACCGTCACCCTCGCCCGCCCCGAGAAGCTCAACGCGCTCACTTTCGGCGCCTACGCCGACCTGCGTGACCTGCTCGCGGAGCTGTCCCGGGAGCGGTCCGTACGAGCCCTGGTGCTGGCCGGCGAGGGCCGCGGCTTCTGCTCCGGCGGCGACGTCGACGAGATCATCGGCGCGACGCTCGGCATGGACACCGCACAGCTGCTGGACTTCAACCGGATGACCGGCCAGGTGGTCCGCGCGATCCGGGAGTGCCCGTTCCCGGTGATCGCCGCCCTGCACGGCGTGGCGGCGGGCGCCGGAGCGGTCCTCGCCCTGGCCGCGGACTTCCGGATCGCCGATCCGACCACCCGCTTCGCCTTCCTCTTCACCCGCGTCGGCCTCTCCGGCGGCGACATGGGCGCGGCCTACCTGCTGCCCCGGGTCGTCGGCCTGGGCCACGCGACGCGCCTGCTGATGCTGGGCGACCCGGTCCGGGCCCTGGAGGCCGAGCGCATCGGCCTGATCAGCGAACTGACGGAGGAGGGTCGAGCGGACGAGACGGCCCGGCAACTGGCCCACCGCCTGGCGCAGGGCCCGGCCCTGGCGTACGCCCAGACCAAGGCGCTGCTCACGTCCGAACTGGACATGCCCCTGGCGGCGTCCATCGAACTCGACGCCTCGACCCAGGCCCTCCTGATGACGGGAGAGGACTACGCCGAGTTCCACGCCGCTTTCACTCAAAAGCGCCCTCCGAAATGGAGCGGACGATAGTGGACGTCCCTGAAGGAACGCGGGGCTGTGCTGATGTTGCGGCTACCGCCGCGCGGGCGCGACAAGTCACACCGCACCCGCACCCGCACCACGACACGAACCACCCCCTGCGCGTGGCCATCATCGGCGGCGGCCCCGGCGGCCTCTACGCCGCCGCACTCCTCAAACGCCTCGATCCGAACCGGGACATCACCGTCTGGGAACGCAACGCCCCCGACGACACCTTCGGCTTCGGCGTCGTCCTCTCCGACGAGACCCTCGGCGGCATAGAACACGCCGACCCGGAGGTCTTCGAGGCCCTACAGAGGGACTTCGTGCGCTGGGACGACATCGACATCGTCCACCGCGGCAACCGCCACACCTCCACAGGGCACGGTTTCGCGGCCCTGGGCCGCAAACGGCTGCTCGAAATCCTCCACACCCGCTGCCGCGACCTCGGTGTCGACCTCCGCTTCCACACCGAGGCCCCGGAAGACCTGCCGCACACCCACGACTTGGTCATCGCCGCCGACGGCGTCCACAGCACCACCCGCGAGACCCACGCGGACGTCTTCCGCCCCCGGGTGAGGACCCACCGCTGCCGCTACATCTGGCTCGCCGCCGACTTCCCCTTCGACTCCTTCCGCTTCGAGATCGCCGAGACCGAACACGGCGTCATGCAGCTCCACGGCTACCCCTACGCCCCCGACGCCTCGACGGTGATCATCGAGATGCGCGAAGAGGTCTGGCATGCGGCCGGTTTCGACGAGCTCGGCGAAGCGGAGTCGATCGAGCGCTGCGCCAAGATCTTCGCTGAGGCGCTCCGCGGCCGCCCCCTGAAGTCGAACAACTCCACCTGGACGACGTTCCGCACAGTGGTCAACGACCGTTGGTCGCACGGCAACGTCGTCCTCCTCGGGGACGCCGCCCACACCGCCCACTTCTCCATCGGCTCCGGCACCAAACTCGCCGTCGAGGACGCGCTCGCCCTGGCCGCCTGCCTGGAGGAGCAGGGCTCGCTGCCCGAGGCGCTGGCCGCCTACGAGGCGGAGCGGCGACCGGTCGTCGCCTCCACGCAACGTGCGGCCCGGGCCAGCCTGGAGTGGTTCGAGAACCTTCCCCTGTACCTGGACCAGCCGCCCCGCCAGTTCGCCTTCAACCTTCTCACCCGCAGCCGCCGCGTCACGCACGACAACCTGCGGCTGCGCGACGCCCGCTTCACACAGAAGGTGGAGCGCGAGTTCGGCTGCCCGCCCGGCACGCCCCCGATGTTCACGCCGTTCCGGCTGCGCGGACTGACCCTGCGCAACCGGGTCGTCGTCTCGCCCATGGACATGTACTCGGCCGTCGACGGCGTCCCCGGCGACTTCCACCTCGTCCACCTGGGCGCCCGGGCGCTGGGCGGGGCCGGGCTGGTGATGACCGAGATGGTGTGCGTCAGCGAGGAGGGCCGGATCACGCCCGGCTGCGCCGGCCTCTACACCGGACGGCAGGCCGAGGCCTGGAAGCGGATCACGAACTTCGTGCACACCCAGGCGCCCGGCACCGCCATCGGCGTGCAGCTCGGCCACAGCGGCCGCAAGGGCTCCACCAAACTGATGTGGGAGGGCATGGACGAACCGCTGGAGGAGGGCAACTGGCCGCTCGTGGCCCCCTCGGCGCTCCCGTACAAGCCGTTCAGCCAGACGCCGCGCGAGCTGTCCCGCGCGCAACTCACCGACATCAGGGAGCAGTTCACGGCATCGGCGGTCCGGGCCGCCCGGGCCGGTTTCGACCTGCTCGAACTGCACTGCGCGCACGGCTACCTGCTGTCCGGCTTCCTCTCCCCGCTGACCAACCGGCGCACCGACGCCTACGGCGGCTCCCTGGAGAAGCGGCTGCGTTTCCCGCTGGAGGTCTTCGACGCCGTACGGAACGTGTGGCCCGGGGAGCGGCCCATGACCGTCCGGGTCTCCGCCACCGACTGGGCCGAGGGAGGGACGAGTGCCGAGGACGCCGTCGAGATCGCCCGGGCCTTCGCCGCGCACGGCGCCGACGCGATCGACGTGTCGACGGGCCAGGTCGTCGCGGAGGAGCGGCCGGAGTACGGGCGGTCGTACCAGACGCCGTTCGCGGACCGGATCCGCCACGCGACCGGCATCCCCGTGATCGCGGTCGGCGCGATCTCCAGCTGGGACGACGTGAACTCCCTGATCCTCGCGGGCCGCACCGATCTCTGCGCCCTCGCCCGCCCCCACCTCTACGACCCCCACTGGACCCTGCACGCGGCGGCCGAGCAGGGCTACACGGGCCCGGGCGCGCCCTGGCCGGCCCCGTACCTGGCGGGCAGCCGCCGCCCCCAGACGGGTCGCCTGGACGCCCCCAAACCGCGACTGGATCTCGGAGGCGGTGACGCCCGCGGACGTTAGGATCCGTGGCATGCCCCTGACCCTGGACGACGTGGACCGGTTCGAAGCCTCCAGGCCGCGCCTGGAGGCCGTGGCCTATCGGATGCTCGGGTCGGCGAGCGAGGCCGAGGACGCCGTGCAGGAGACGTTTCTGCGCTGGCAGGGCGCCGACCCCGACCTCATCGAGGTCCCCGAGGCCTGGCTGACGAAGGTGCTCACCAACCTGTGCCTCAACCAGCTCACCTCGGCCCGTGCCCGGCGTGAGACCTACGTGGGGCAGTGGCTGCCCGAGCCGCTGCTCGCCGGGGACCGGATGCTCGGGCCCGCCGACACCGCCGAGCAGCGGGAATCGGTCTCGTACGCGGTGCTCGTCCTGCTGGAGCGCCTCTCCCCGAACGAGCGGGCGGTGTACGTCCTGCGGGAGGCCTTCGACTATCCGCACCGGGAGATCGCCGAGATCCTCGACATCACCGAGGCATCCAGCCAGCAGATCTTCCACCGCGCGAAGAAGCGCGTCGCGGACGGCAGGGCCCGCGCCCGCACCGAGGTCGACGAGACCGCCGCCCGGCGGATCATCGACGAGTTCCTCGCGGCCGCCGCCAGTGGAGAGACCGAGCCGCTCGTGCAGTTGCTCACCGGGGACGCCGTCGCGGTCGGCGACGGCGGGGGGAAGGTCCCGGCCCGCGCCAGGGCGTTCGAGGGTGCCCTCGCGGTCGCCAAGTTCATGCGGGGCCTGTTCAAGCCCAGCGCGGCCAAGCGCGCCCTGGTCGGCGGCTCGCCCGACGTCTACGCCTGGAGCGCCAACGGCGACCCCGCCCTCGTGGTGGTCGTCGACGGCCGGGTCATCGGCGTCATGTGCCTGGAGGTCACCCCGGACGGCATCGCCGCGTTCCGCAACCAGGTCAACCCCGACAAGCTCGAACGCGCGACCCGGCTGTGGGCCGCCCGTGACCACGGAGAGCCCCTGCTCAGGGTGTTCTGACCCCACCGGCCGCAGTGTGACGCGCATCACACCACATTCCTGTCAGGAAGCGGCGGGCCGCCCGGTTCAAGAGGCGAACCCGCTGAAGACAGCCGTCATGACAGGAGCTACGCCATGCAGCACCGCATCGTCGTCCTCGGAGCCGGCTACACCGGAGCCACCGCCGCCGGGCGCCTCGCCAAGCGACTGCACCGCGAGGACGTCGCCATCACCGTCGTCAACGCCGAGCCCGACTTCGTCGAGCGCGTCCGGATGCACCAGCTCGCAGCCGGCCAGGACCTCGCGCCCCGGCCGCTCGGTGAGATGTTCGAGGGCACCGGCGTCGCGCTGAAGCAGGGGAAGGTCACCGCCCTCGACGTGGACCTCAAGACCGTCACCGTCGCCGCCCTCGACGCGACCGGAGAGGCGAAGGACGAGGAGCTGGAGTACGACACCCTCGTGTACGCCCTCGGCAGCGGCTGGAACGACCAGGGCGTGCCCGGTACCGCCGAGCACGCCCACGAGATCGCCAGCCGCCCCGGCGCTCTCCGGCTGCGCGAGCGCCTGGCCGGCCTGGCCGCCGGGGAGTCCGTGGTCGTGGTCGGCGGCGGCCTCACCGGGGTGGAGGCGGCGACCGAGATCGCCGAGGCCCGCCCGGACCTCGACGTCGCCCTCGCCGTCCGCGGCGGATTCGGCGACTGGCTCTCGCCCAAGGGCGGCGGGCACCTGCGGAAGACCTTCGGCCGCCTCGGCATCACCGTCCACGAGAACACCGCCGTCACGGCCGTCGAGGCCGACCGCGTCACCACCGCCGACGGCGGGACGATCCCTGCCGCGGTCACCGTGTGGACCACGGGCTTCGCCGTCCACCCGATCGCACAGGCCACCGCCCTGGAGGTCTCCGGCACCGGCCAGATCGTGGTCGACGGGACCATGCGGTCGGTGTCGCACCCGGATGCGTACGCCGTCGGCGACGCGGCCCTGGCGATGGGCCCCGCAGACAAGCCGCTGCGGATGTCCTGCGCCTCGGGCGTCCCCACCGCCTGGCAGGCCGCCGACGCCATCGCGGCCCGCCTGACCGGCGGGAAGGTCCCGAACGTGCCGGTGCGCTACTTCAACCAGTGCATCTCGCTGGGCCGCAAGGACGGGTTGATCCAGTACGTCACCGCCGACGACCGTGCGGTGTCGGCGGCCCTGACAGGCCGGCTCGCCGCGCTCTACAAGGAGATCATCTGCAAGGGCGCGGCCTGGGGAGTCGCCCACCCGACCCTCCTGCCGGTCCGGCGCCGCCGCGTCGTGCAGGAGACCGTCGTCGTCCCGGAGGGCTCGCCGGTCAGGACGGCGGCCTGACCCGTGGGGACGCCGAGCGCCTCAGACCGGGTAGGCGTGGGTCTGTGCGGCCTTCACCGTCGCCCAGACCTCCGCCCCCGGATGGAGGCCGAGTTCGGCCGCGGCGACGGTCGTGAGGTCGGCCACGAGGGGCAGTTCACCGGTGAGGTCGGCCCGGATCTGGTCGCCGTGGGTCTCCATCCCGGCCACCTCGCAGCGCCACACGTTGCGGGCGCTGGAGCCGGTGGGCCGCTCGCGGTGGAGGGTGACCGCGCTCGGCGGGAACGCCACGAAGACCGGGCCGGACAGCACCTCGGTGGTGGTGAGGGACGGACCGTCGGCGAGCCGGACGCCGTGGCCGTCCGCCTCGCCCCGGTAGAGGTTCAGACCGACCAGCCGCGCGATGTAGTCCGTGCGGGGGTGGCGGGCGATGTCGGCCGGGGTGCCCTCCTGCACGACCCGGCCGTGCTCCACGACCACCAGCCGGTCGGCCAGCACCATCGCGTCGAGCGGATCGTGGGTGACCAGCACGGCCACCGCCTCGAAGTCGGCCAGGTGGCGCCGCAGCCGGGCGCGGACCTCCAGCCGGGTGCGGGCGTCCAGGGCCGCCAGCGGCTCGTCGAGCAGCAGCAGTCGGGGCCGGGTCGCCAGGGCCCGGGCGAGGGCGACGCGCTGGGCCTGGCCGCCCGAGAGCCTGCGCGGCTTGGCGCCGGTGTGCGCCGCGAGGCCCAGCCGGTCGAGCCACTCCGCGGCCTGTGCACGGGCCTCGGCCTTGGTGGCGCCCTGACAGCGAGGGCCGAAGGCGACGTTGTCGAGGGCCGTGAGGTGGGGGAAGAGCAGATAGTCCTGGAAGACGACCCCGACGGGCCGGGACTCCGGGGGCATGCGGTCCAGCTCCGTGCCGTCCAGTCGCAGATGGCCGTCGGTGAGCGGGGTCAGGCCGGCCAGGACCCGCAGCGCGGTGGTCTTGCCGGCGCCGTTCGGCCCGAGCAGGGCGACGACCTCGCCGGGCGCGACCGCGAGTGCCACGTCGAGGCGGAAGGTGCCCCGGTCCACGACGAGGCGGGCGTCGAGTCCGTCCACGGAGGGGCCGGTGGCGGTGCGGGTCCGGTTCATCCGGCGCTCATCCATCGGTCGCGCAACCCGGCGAGCACCACGATCGACACCGCCAGCAGCACCAGGCTGAGGGCTGTCGCGGCCTCCGGGTCGCTCTGCAGGGCCAGGTAGACGGCCAGGGGCATGGTCTGGGTGCGGCCGGGGAAGTTGCCGGCGAAGGTGATCGTCGCGCCGAACTCGCCGAGCGCCCGGGCCCAGGCGAGGACCGCGCCCGCCGCGATGCCGGGTGCGATGAGGGGCAGTGTGACGCGGCGGAACGCGGTGAAGCGGGAGGCGCCCAGGGTGGCGGCCGCCTCCTCGTAGCGCGGGTCGGCGGCCCGCAGGGTGCCCTCGACGCTGATCACGAGGAAGGGCATCGCCACGAACGCCTCCGCGATCACGACCCCGGCGGTGGTGAAGGGCAGCGTGATGCCGAACCACGAGTCCAGCCACTGCCCGACGATGCCGTTGCGGCCGAGCGCCATCAGCAGCGCCACACCGCCGACGACCGGAGGCAGGACGAGGGGCAGGGTGACGAGGGCGCGCACGAGGCCGCGGCCCGGGAAGTCGACCCTGGCCAGCAGCCAGGCCAGCGGCACGCCGATGACCAGGCTGACGCCGGTGGCAAGGGTCGCGCAGATCAGCGAGAGCTTGAGCGCCTGCCACACTTCCGGGCTGGTCAGCTGGGCGGGCAGGCTCTGCCACGGGGTCCGCACGAGCAGGGCGGCCAGCGGCACGATCAGGAACGCCAGGCCGAGCAGCGCGGGGATCAGCAGGGGCAGCGGGACTCCCGTGCGGACGCGCCGACGCCGCGGGGAACCGGGCCGGAGGGTGCCGGCCGCGGTGCGAGGCTTGTCGGTCGGGAGCGTCACGGCTTGAGGAACCCGGCCCCGCTCAGGACCTTCTGGCCCTCGGCGGACCGCACCAGCGCGATGAACGCCTTGGCGGCCTCGGCGTTCTTCGCGTCCTTGAGCAGGGCGATCGGGTAGTCGTTGACGGCGTCGGCGGACTCGGGGAACTCCACACCCGCCACCTTGTCACCCGCCGCGTGCACGTCCGTCCTGTAGACGACGGCGGCGTCGGCCTCCTTCAGCTCGACCTTCGTCAGCGCGGCCTTCACGTCCTGCTCGTACGAGACCGGCGTCAGCTTCAGCCTGCTCGCGTCGAGGGCCTTCTGCGCGGCGGCGCCGCACGGCACCTCCTCGTCGCAGAGCACGACCTTCAGGCCCGCCTTGGTCAGGTCCTTGAGCGAGGAGATCTTGCCGGGGTTGCCGGGCAGGGTGGCGATCTCCAGCTCGTTGCGGACGAAGGTCGCGGGAGCGCCCGAGGCGTCCTGGGCGTCCGTGACGATCTTCATCGTCTTGGGGCTGGCCGCGGCGAAGACGTCGGCCGGAGCGCCGCCCGTGATGCTCGCGGCGAGGGAGTCGCTGCCGCCGAAGCTGAAGGTGACCTTCGTGCCCGGGTGCTCCTTCTCGAACTGCTCGCCCAGCGTCGTGAAGCTCTCCTTCAGCGAGGCCGCGGCGAACACGGTCACCTCGCCGGAGGGCTCGCCCGACCCGGAGGAGTCCGGCTTCGCCGAGGAGTCCGAGCCGGACGACGAGCAGGCACTCAGGGCCAGCAGGGCGGCGGCTCCCCCCGCGGCCCACGGCAACGGGCGGCGGGTCCGGCGCACGGTACGGGTCATCACGGGTCTGCTCCCTCGGGTGACTATGCGCCGATGATAATGCCGCAGATGCGAGGAGAAACCCACCTGTGGATTCGCATGAGCAGGGCCGGAGATCCCTGGGGGTGGCATGTGCGTTCCTACGGTCGGGGTCGGCCGGAGCCGGGTCTACCCGGTACGGCTCCGGTGCCCGTGGTGCTCCAGGGCCCAGCGGCCGAGGAGCGCCCCGCCGTAGACGACGTAGCCCACGCCGATGAGCCAGGACTCCACGACCAGGACGACGCCCATCGCTCCGTAGCTGATCGCGTTGGTGACGATGAGGGGGGTGAAGACGAAGTAGGAGAACATGCGCAGGCCGCCCAGCCCCAGCATGGTGGCCAGCGCCCCCGGGAGCAGCTCGCGCCAGCGGACCTGCCCGCCCAGCAGGAAGCGCTGCCCCCACCAGAAGAACAGCACCCCGGACGCCGAGCTCAGCGCGATCCGCTCCGGCCCCGAGACGACGCTGCGCGTCTGCACCTCCTGGTACAGGTACGCGGTCATCGCGATCATCCACACCGCCTGCCGCCAGACGCGGTGCCACGGTCCCGAGGGCAGGCCCCAGATCCGCTCGTAGCCGTTCTGCACACTCCCGCCGAAGGCGACACCGAAGACGGCCAGCGCCACCCCGCCGAGCGCGCTCGTGGTGCCGATGACCTTGCGCGGCGGGCTGATGATGTCCGTGAGCACCCGCGCGGACCGCCCGGACAGCCCCATGCCGTCGGCCAGCCACGAGGCGAAACCGCCCCGCCCCAGAGGGTCGGCGGCGGCGACCACGATGAGCAGCGGAGCCAGCGTGACCAGAGCGAGCGTGGCGAACCCCGTGGCCCGGTGCATCAACTCCACGTCGCGGCCCTGTTGCACGAGGGTGTGGGCGCCGGCCCGCTCCCACCCGCCGTGCACCGAGCGGCCCAGCCGCCTCACGGGAGCCGGTCCGCGCCGACGTCTGCCGCTCTCGGGAGCCGGTCCGCGCGGGCGCAGGCCGTCCTCGGTGGTGTGGTGACGGTCATCCCTCGGTCCGCCTCCCGCCGCGTGCTCCGTCCACTCACGGACATCGTCGACCGTTCCACAGCGGAGCGGACGCGGCAATCCGGGCGGCGCCCGCGGGTGTCAGAGCCCCACGAACCCCGCCCCCGCGTCCCGCAGCCGCTCGTGCAGCCCCCGGAACACGGCCGACGAGCGGACTCCCGGCCAGTCGGCGGGGAGCAGCTCGGACGGCAGGCCCGGGTCGGTGTAGGGGAGATGGCGCCAGGAGTCCAGTGCGAGGAGGTAGTCCCGGTAGGCCTCTTCTGCCGGGGTGTCCTCGCGCTTCTCCCAGTCGCGCAGCACGCGCGCGTGGCGGTCGAGGAACGCCTCGTGCTCCTTGGCGATGGCCGCCAGGTCCCACCACCGGGCGACGGCCTCGGCGGTCGGGGCGAACCCGAGGTGGTCACCGCGGAACAAGTCGACGTACCCGTCGAGCCGCAGCCGCTGGAGCGTGTGCCGGGTCTCCTCGTACAGCCGCGCCGGCGCGATCCACACCCCCGGAGCGGCCGTGCCGAAACCGAGCCCGGCCAGCCGGGAGCGCAGCACGTGCCGCTTCTGCCGCTCCGACTCCGGCACGGAGAACACCGCGAGCACCCAGCCCTCGTCCTCCGGCGGGGCCGAGGCGTAGATGCGGCGGTCGCCGTCGTCGAGCAACTGACGGGCGTCCGGGGACAGTTCGTAACCGGCCGCGCCCTGGGCGGTGCGGGCCGGAACGAGCAGTCCGCGTCTCTTCAGCCGCGACACCGAGGAGCGTACGGACGGAGCGTCCACGCCGGCCGCGGCCAGCAGCCGGATCAGTTCGGCTACCGGCACGGGGCCCGGCACGAAGCGGCCGTACGCGCCGTAGAGCGTGACGATGAGAGACCGTGGTGCATGCTGGTCGGACACGTTGATCATCTTAGGTCGTACGGATCATTCCCGGTCGCGTTCCGGTACCCCCGGGGCGCGCAGTCTGAACCGCTGGAGCTTGCCGGTGGCCGTGCGTGGCAGCGCGTCCAGGAAGACGATCTCCCGCGGGCACTTGTAGGGCGCCAGTTCGCTCTTCACGAAGGCGCGCAGCGCCTCGGCGTCGCGTTCCGCGCCCTCCTTGAGGACGGCGAAGGCCAGCACGACCTGTCCGCGGGCCTCGTCGGGCCGTCCCACGACCGCCGCCTCGACCACGTCCGGGTGCCGCAGCAGCGCGTCCTCCACCTCGGGGCCGGCGATGTTGTACCCGGCCGAGATGATCATGTCGTCGGCGCGGGCGACGTAGCGGAAGTAGCCGTCGGGATCGCGGACGTAGGTGTCGCCGGTGACGTTCCAGCCGCCGCGCACGTAGTCCCGCTGCCGCGGGTCGGCGAGGTAGCGGCAGCCGACCGGGCCGCGCACGGCGAGCAGGCCCGGCTGCCCGTCGGGCACGGGTTCACCGTCCGCGTCCTGCACGCGCGCGTGCCAGCCCGGCACGGGCACGCCCGTGGTCCCGGGCCGGATCCGGTCGTCGGCCGCGGAGATGAAGATGTGCAGCAGCTCGGTGGCGCCGATGCCGTTGATGACGCGCAGGCCCGTGCGCTCGTGCCAGACCTGCCAGGTCGCCGCGGGGAGGTTCTCGCCGGCCGAGACACAGCGGCGCAGGGAGGAGACGTCGTGTCCGTCGAGTTCGTCGAGCATCGCGCGGTACGCCGTCGGGGCGGTGAACAGCACGGAGACCCGGTGCCGGGCGATGGCGGGCAGCAGCTGCCGGGGCCCGGCCTGTTCGAGGAGCAGCGCGCTCGCCCCGGCCCGCAGCGGGAAGACCACCAGCCCGCCGAGGCCGAAGGTGAAGCCCAGTGGGGGGCTGCCCGTGAACACGTCGCCGGGGCCGGGCTTCAGGACGTGCCGCGAGAAGGTGTCGGCGATCGCCAGGACGTCCCGGTGGACGTGCATGCACCCCTTGGGGCGGCCGGTGGTGCCGGAGGTGAAGGCGATCAGCGCCACGTCGTCGGCCGCCGTCGCGACGGCCGCGTACGGGGTGCCGGGCGCGGGGCGGTGCAGGAGGTCGTCCGGCGCGTCACCGCCGTAGGTCGTGATCCGCAGGCCCGGGATCTCGGCCTTGGCGAGGTCGTCGACGGCCCGGATGTCGCACAGGGCGTGCCGCACGCGGGCGATCTCGCACATCGTGCTCAGCTCGTGCGGGCGCTGTTGGGCGAGCACCGTCACCGCCACGGCCCCCGCCTTCAGCACCGCCAGCCAGCAGGCCGCGAGCCACGGGGTGGTGGGGCCGCGCAGCAGCACCCGGTTGCCGGGGACGACGCCGAGTTCGCCGGTGAGCAGATGGGCGACGCGGTCGACGCGGGCGCGCAGATCGCCGTACGTCCACCGCTCGCCGGTGTCGGTGAGGAACGCCGGGCGGTCGTCGGGCGGGCCGTTCAGCAGTTCGGCGGCGCAGTTGAGCCGTTCGGGGTAGTGCAGCTCCGGCAAGTCGAAGCGGAGCTCGGGCCATTGGTCCGGGGGTGGCAGATGGTCCCGGGCGAAGGTGTCGACGTGGGCCGTGCCCCGTGGGTTCATACGGTTCGCCCCCTTGGCGTGGTGGGCTCGCTCCTGGAGCGTATCGTGTTGGTGACGACAGTCAACGGTCCGCGATAGCCTCGGAGTGGCCCAGCCGGAACGCAGGGTGGCGGAGAAGGGACCGGCGATGACCGCATTCTCGCTCGAACCGGCACAACTCGCCTGGTGCGCCGAACTGCGCGCCCTGGCCGCGGAGCGGCTCCGCCCGCTGGCCGACAAGGGCGAACCGGGGCGGGTGAACCGCGCCCTGGTGGCCGAACTGGGCAGCCTCGGACTGCTCGGACGCCTGTTCACCTCGGGCGCGCTCGACCTGTGCCTGATGCGCGAGTCCCTGGCCTACGCCTGCACGGAGGCCGAGACGGCCCTGGCCCTCCAGGGCCTCGGCGCCCATCCGGTCCACGCGTACGGCACGCAGGCCCAACGCGCCCACTGGCTCCCCCGGGTGACCGCCGGCACGGCGATCGCGGCCTTCGCGCTGAGCGAGCCCGGCGCCGGATCGGACGCGGCGTCGCTGCAACTCCGGGCGGAGCCGGACACCGACCTGCGCGATGACCGGGCGTCGGACGCGGCGGCGCGGGCACTGCGGGCGGAGGGGACGTCCACCGGTCCGCAGGGTGGCCGGGCGTCGGACGCGGCGGCGCGGGCGCTGCGGGCGGAGCCGGGCACCGACCTGCAAGGTGGCCGGGCGTCGGACGCGGCGGCGCAGGCGCTGCGGGCGGAGGAGACGTTCACCGGTCCGCAGGGTGGCCGGTCGCCGGACGCGGTGGCGCGGGCGCTGCGGGCGGAGGGGACGTTCACCGGTCCGCAGGGTGACCGGGCGCCGGACGCGGCGGCGCGGGCGCTGCGGGCGGAGGTGGACGCCGCCTCGCGCGAGGGCCGGACCTCGCCGGGCGCCGCTCTCGCCGCCGCCCCCGACGGCCCCGCCCGCTGGCGTCTCACCGGCGAGAAGTGCTGGATCTCCAACGCCCCCGAGGCCGACTTCTACACCGTCTTCGCCCGTACCACGCCGGATGCCGGGGCCCGGGGCGTCACGGCCTTCCTCGTGCCCGGCGACCGCCCGGGCCTGACCGGCCGCGGTCTCGACATGCTCTCGCCGCACCCCATCGGCGCACTCGACTTCGACGCCGTGCCGGTGACGGCCGACGACGTCCTCGGCGAGCCCGACCGCGGCTTCCGCGTCGCCATGGGAACGCTCAACCTGTTCCGCCCCAGCGTCGGCGCGCTCGCCGTCGGCATGGCGCAGGCGGCCCTCGACGCGACCCTCGCCCACACCGCCGGACGGGAGGCATTCGGGGGCCGGCTGAAGGACCTGCAAGCCGTCGCCCACCAGGTCGCCGAGATGGCCCTGCGCACCGAGGCGGCCCGGCTGATGGTCCACGCGGCGGCATCGGCGTACGACGCGGACGACCCGGACGTGCCCCGGCGCTCCGCCATGGCGAAACTGCTCGCCACCGAAACCGCGCAGTACGTCGTCGACGCGGCCGTCCAGCTGCACGGGGCCCGGGCCCTGCAACGCGGCCATCTGCTCGAGCACCTCTACCGCGAGGTGCGCGCCCCACGCATCTATGAAGGGGCCAGCGAGGTGCAACGCGGCATCATCGCCAAGGAGCTGTACGCCCGTCAGGAGGCCCCGTGAGCACCGAGCGCGTCAACCCGCCCGAGCTGTCCCGGCCGACCGGTTTCTCCCACGCCGTGGTGGCCTGCGGGGCACGGGTGGTGTTCCTGGCCGGCCAGACCGCCCTCGACGCCGACGGCAAGGTGGTCGGCCGCACCCTGCCCGAGCAGTTCGAAAGGGCCCTCGCCAACCTGCTGACCGCCCTCACCGCGGCCGGCGGCACACCGTCCGACCTGGCCCGTGTCACCGTCTACGCCACGGATGTCGAGGCGTACCGCGCGCACGCCCCCGAGCTCGGCCGCCTGTGGCGTGAGGTGGCCGGACGCGACTACCCCGCCATGGCGGTCGTCCAGGTCGTCCGGCTGTGGGACGCGGAGGCGATGGTGGAGCTGGACGGCTTCGCGGTCCTGCCGTAGCGGGACCGCCGTGCCACCGTGAAGCGGCCTCGGGTCAGGCCGCGACGGCCAGTCCCTCCGACGTGACCCGGCGGGGCTGCACGACGCGCCCGTCCGGGAGCAGTTCGCCGGTGTCGTCGAAGACGACCGTCCCGTCGCACAGCAGGCTCCAGCCCTGCTCGGGACGGGCCGCCACGATGTGCGCGGCGGGGGAGGGGGAGTCGGTCGCGGGGCACTGGGGCTGGTGGGCACACATGGCGCACCTCCACGTCGGTAGGGCCATCCGAAGGGTTCGTATGACTCGTACAGACAGACCATCCTCCCGACCCGGACTCACCGGAACGGCCCGGCGCGAAGCGTGACACGCCCCGGACATTCCCGGGACGGTTCCACGAAGGCGGGGGCGGACGCGCCGCCGAAGGGGTGAGGCTGACGGGCGCCGGGCCCGCGGGGCGGGTACGAGTGGAAGCCGCAATTCAACTCTTTTCGGGAGGTTTCCCTCATGCGTGTACGTCCCCTTCTCGGCGTGGCTGCCGGTGCCGCAGTGATCCTGCTGGCCGGCGCGGGCGCGACGCCCGCCACCGCCTCCGCCCTCGCCCCCACCGGCTCCGTGACGGTCGACGCCGTGGGCCGGATCGCCGCCGACGGCACCGTCACCCTGTCCGGCACCTACCGCTGCGCCGGCTCCAGCGGCCCGGTCTTCGTCAGCTCCTCCGTGAGCCAGGGCACCTCCACGACCCGTTACGGCATCGGCGGCACCCGGGCCGTCTGCGACGGCGCCGAGCACCGCTGGGTGAACACGGGCCGGACCAGGTCCGGCGCGCTGGTGGCCGGGGTTGCCCACGTCGAGGCCACCGTGATGGAGCTGCGCAGCTTCGGCGGCCTTCCGCTGCCCGTCTTTCACGCGGTCAAGAACCAGGACGTCACCCTGCAGCAGGCCCCGGCGCGGCGGTGAACCGTTCGGCGGGCGTCCGATTCCGGGACGCCCGCCCGTCCTGTTTAATTGCGAAGTCTTTGCAACAACAGGATCAGGGCAACAAGGGGTGTGAGGTCACATGTCGACCCGTCGGATACGAGGGGCCGCCGTCACGGCGGCGCTGACCGCGGCGATCACCGCCTGCTCGGCCCCCGGTGGCGGCGGCTCGGGCGACGGCAAGGCCACAGGGCCGGTCGTGCTCGGTGTGGCCTCTGAACCCGACACCCTCAGCCCGCTGCTCGGCTACGGCAAGGACGGCAACTCCAAGATCTTCGACGGGCTCCTCGCCCGCGACGCCGACCTGAGGCTGAAGCCCGCTCTGGCGGCCGAACTGCCGAAGATCACCGATGGTGGCCGCACGTACACCTACGCCCTGCGCGACGGGGTCGAGTTCAGTGACGGCGAGCCGCTGACCGCCGCCGACGTCGTCTACACGTACCGGACCGTTCTCGACGCGAAGACCAACAACACCTTCAAGAGCGAGCTGGACGCCGTCAAGGAGGTCGAGGCGAGCGGCGACGACAAGGTCGTCTTCACGCTGAAGTACCCCTACGCCCCGTTCGCCGCGCGCACGGTCCTGCCCATCGTCCCCGAGCACGTGGCGGGGAAGCAGGACCCCAACACCGGCTCCTTCAACACGAAGCCGGTCGGCACCGGGCCCTACGTCCTCAGCCGCTGGAGCAAGGGCGAGAAGCTCATTTTCAAGGCCAACCCCCGCTACTGGGGCGGCAAGCCGAAGGTGAAGACCTTCACCATGGCGATCATCGGCGACGACAACGTGCGCGCCACCCGCCTGCGCTCCGGGGACCTCGACGGCGCGGTCCTCCCGCCCAACCTCGCCGCCACGTTCGAGGACGAAGCCGGCCGGCGCACCTACGAGGCCCGGTCCTACGACTTCCGGGCCGTCACGCTCCCTACCGCGAACGAGGTCACCGGCGACCGCGCGATCCGGCGGGCCCTCGACGCGGCCGTGGACCGCGAAGCCATGGTCGACAAGATCCTCGACGGTGCGGGCCGCCCGGCGTACGGGCCGCTGCCCGTCGACGATCCCGCCTTCATCAAGGACATCGAGCGCACCAAGGACCTCGGCAAGGCCGGGAAGATCCTTGACGAGGCCGGCTGGAAGCCCGGCGAGGACGGCATCCGCAGCAGGGACGGACAGCGGGCGTCCTTCGACCTGCTCTACCCCTCCGGCGACAAGGTCCGCCAGGACCACGCCCTCGCCTACGCCTCCGACGCCAAGAAGGCCGGCATCGACGTGAAGGTCGAGAGCGCCACCTGGGAGGTCATCGAACCGCGCATGAAGGACACGGCCGTCCTCGCGGGCTTCGGCAGCACCGGCGACCCCGACTTCGGCCTCTACACCCTGCTGCACTCCTCCCTCGCCGGCGACGGCTTCAACAACATGGCCCGCTACGACAACCCGGCCGTGGACCGCGCCCTCGACGACGGTCGCCGCAGCCAGGACCCGCAGACCCGCCGAGCCGCCTACGACAAGCTCCAGCGGGCCCTGGTGCAGGACCCCGGCTACACCTTCCTCACCCACATCGACCACCTCTATGTGCTGGCCGACCGCTGGGACGGCCTGAAGACCCAACTGGAGCCGCACGAGCACGGCTTCGCCAGCGGCCCCTGGTGGAACATCGAGGACTGGCAGCCGAAGAAGTGACCCGCCTCCCCTGGGGAGCGATGGCGCGCCTGGCGGGCCGGCGGGCCCTGTTCGCCGTCCCCGTCCTGCTCGTCGTCACCTTCGGTGTGTTCGCGATCGCCGCCGCCTCCCCGTTCGACCCCGTCAAGGCCTACGCCGGCACCGCCGCGCTCGGCGCCGACCGACAGACCCTGGACCGGCTGCGCGAGAACCTCGGCGTGGACCAGACCTTCGCCGCCCGCTGGTGGCACTGGCTGACCTCCGCGCTCACCGGCGACCTCGGCCACTCCAGCGTCATGCGGCAGCCGGTCGCCCAGGTCATCGGCGAACGGCTCGTGTGGTCCGCGCTGCTCTGCGCGGTCGCCTTCGCCGCCGCCGTGCTGCTGGGCACGTTCCTCGGCGTGCTCGCCGCCCGCCGCCCCGGCTCACTCGTCGACCGGGCCGTCACCTCCCTCGCCTACACCCTGGAGGCGGCCCCGGTCTTCTGGATCGCGCTGCTCGCCGTCTGGCTCTTCGCCCTCCAGTGGGACGTCCTGCCGGCGGGCGGCCTGACCGACACAGGCAGCGAACAGGTCACACCCGGCCAGGTCACGACCCACCTCGTCCTGCCCGCCGGTGTCCTCGCCGTGTCCCAGCTGCCGTGGTTCACCCTCTACGTCCGCCAGGGCGTCGGCGACGCCCTGGCGGAGGACCCGGTGCGCGGCGCCCGGGCGCGCGGCCTGAGCGAACGCACCGTCCTGCTCGGCCACGCCCTGCGCTCCGGGCTGCTGCCGGTGCTCACGCTCGTCGGCTCCCGCGTCCCCGAACTCATCACCGGGGCCCTGCTGGTGGAGAGCGTCTTCAGCTGGCCGGGCATCGCCGCCGCCACCGTCGAGGCGGCCACCGCCGTCGACTTCCCGCTGCTCGCCGCCCTGACCACGCTGGCCACCGCCGCCGTGCTCGCCGGGAACCTGCTCGCCGACATGCTCTACGGACTGTTCGACCCGAGGGTGAAGCTCCATGACATGTGACGCACCGGCGCCCGCAGGCGCCCCGGCCGAGCCCGAGTGGCGCTCGCACGGCCCGAGGCGCCGCTCCACGCGCGCCCTGCGCGTGCGCACCGCGGCCGTGCTGGTGGCCGCGACCGTCCTCGCCGTGCTGCTCGTGCCGCCGCTGGTCCAGCTCGACCAGCAGGCCGTCGACCTCGCCGCCAAGCTGCAACCGCCCTCCTGGTCACACCCGTTCGGCACCGACGACGTCGGCCGCGACCTGCTGCTGCGCTGCGTCTACGGCCTGCGCGTCTCGCTGCTCGTCGGAGTGGCGGCGGCACTGACCGCGACGGTGGTCGGCACGGCAGTGGGCGCCGCTGCCGGTGCGCTGGGCGGTTGGGCCGACCGGGCCCTGATGCGCGTGGTCGACACGTTCTCGTCCGTGCCGCATCTGCTGCTCGGCATCTTCATCGTCGCCATGTCCCGGCCCGGGGTGTGGCCGGTGGTCATCTCGGTGGCGCTGACCCACTGGCTGTCCACGGCCCGGATCGTGCGCGCCGAGGTGCTGTCGCTGCGGTCGCGGCCGTACGTCGACGCGGCCGTCTCCGGCGGGGCGTCGCGGTGGCGGGTGGCCGTACGGCACCTGCTGCCCGCCGTCCTTCCCCAGGCCGCGCTCGCCGCCGTGCTGATGGTGCCGCACGCCATGTGGCACGAATCGGCCCTGTCCTTCCTCGGCCTCGGGCTGCCCACCCACACGGCGAGCCTCGGCACCCTCATCCAGAGTGCCCGCGGCTCCCTCCTCGCCGGCCAGTGGTGGCCGACCCTCTTCCCGGGCCTCTTCCTCATCGTCCCGACCCTCGCCCTCGCCGGTCTCGCCGGGGCCTGGCGCGAGCGGATCAACCCCCGGCACCGATCGGAGCTGATGCTGTGAGCGTCGGCATGGACCCCATGGCCCCCGTGCTGTCCGTCCGAGGCCTGTCCGTGCGGTTCCTCCTGCCCAGGGGGCGCCGCGTGGCCGCCGTCACCGACGCCCGGTTCGACGTGGCGCCCGGCGAGTGCCTGGCCCTGATCGGCGAGAGCGGCTGCGGCAAGTCCGTGCTGGCCTCCGCCCTGCTCGGACTGCTCCCCGGCAACGCGCAGACCGCCGGCTCGGCCCTGCTCGGCGACCTGGACCTCCTCACCGCCGACGAGCGGACCCTCGCCCGCACGGTACGAGGACGGCTCATCGGCCTCGTGCCCCAGAGCCCGGCCGCCCACCTCACCCCGGTCCGCACCGTCCGCTCCCAACTGGAGGAGACGGTCGCCACGTTGACCGCGACCCGGGGGCGCGCCGCCCTGCGGGCCGCCGCCGAGGCCGCCGCCGAACGGGCCGCGTTCCCCGCCGACCACCTCGACCGCCACCCCCACCAGCTCTCCGGCGGCCTCGCACAACGCGCCGCCACCGCCCTCGCCCTGGTCGGTGACGCGCCCCTGCTGCTCGCCGACGAACCCACCACCGGACTCGACCGTGACCTGGTGGACCGCACGGTCGACGAACTGCGCCGGCACGTCGACGACCCGCGCGACGGCCGCCGACGAGCCCTGCTGATGATCACCCACGACCTGGCGGCCGCCGAGCGCATCGCCGACCGGGTCGCGGTCATGTACGCGGGGCGCATCGTCGAACTCGCCGACGCCACCGTCTTCTTCGGCCCGGCCGGGCCCCGCCACCCCTACAGCCGCGGCCTGCTCCGGGCCCTGCCCGACCGCGCCTTCACCGCCATCCCCGGCATGCCGCCCGAACTCGGCGACCTCCCGGCCGGCTGCGCCTTCGCCGCCCGCTGCGACCGGGCCACCGACATCTGCGCCGGCCCGCCGCCCCCCGGCACCCTCGCCTGCCACCACCCGCACGTGCCGGAGGACGTCCGTGCTTGAACTGCGCTCCATCACCGCCGGATACGCCCGCAACGCTCCGGTGGTCCGGGACGTGAGCCTGAGTGTCGCCCCTGGCGAGTCCGTCGGCCTGCTGGGCCCCAGCGGCTGCGGCAAGTCCACCCTCGCGCGGGTCGCGGCCCTGCTGCACCGGCCCGACTCGGGCACCCTCCTCCTCGACGGCGAGCCCGTACGGCACTGGCGCCACCGCGCCCCACGCGCCCGGCGCACCGCCATCGGGGTCGTCTTCCAGCAGGCCAGGCTCTCCGCCGACCCCCGGCTGCCGCTCACCGACCTGATCGCCGAGCCTCTGCGGGCCACCGGCCGGGGCGGCGAAGTCCCCGCGCGAGTCGCCGAGTTGGCCCCCGCCGTCGGTCTCACCCCCGACCTGCTCACCAGGCGGCCGCACGAGGTCAGCGACGGCCAGCTGCAACGCGCCTGCCTCGCCCGCGCCCTGGTGCTGCGCCCGCGGCTGCTGGTGTGCGACGAGATGACGGCGATGCTCGACGCCTCCACCGCCGCCGCTCTGGTCGCGGCCGTCGAGGACTACCGGGCCGCGACCGGCGCCGCCCTGCTGGCCGTCGGCCACGACCGCACCCTGCTGGAGCGCTGGTGCGACCGCACGGTCCACTGGGACGGCCTGGCCTGAGACCTGCCGTCCAGGGGCCCGGCCGCCCCGGTCAGTGGTCGTCCCAGTGGCCCTCGTGGGCGGCGTGGCGGTGGCCGTCGTGCACGTAGTCCGTGTGGTCGCCGTGCCGTACGGCCTGATGGCCGCAGGCGTCGCCGTGCTCGTGGTCGTGGTTGCGGTGCACCGTGTGGTCGGCGTTGGCGCACTCGTCGGCGTGGCCCTCGTGCATCCGGTGGATGTGGCCGTCGTGGGCGTAGTCGGTGTGGTCGCCGTGGGTGAAGGCGAGATGGCCGCAGTCGTCGCCGTGGGTGTGCGCGTGGTTGTCGTGGGTGGGGTGCTCGGCGGTGGTCATGGGGGGCTCCTCGCGTGTGCGCGTGGCCGCTCGCGGCGCTTCCGCCGGGACCAGCATGGCGATGTCAACATATAGCGGTCTCCGCGTGAAGTGTCGGAGTGCCCGCCCGCAGCCGCACCCGGTGTGGGGCGTGCGGGTGAACCACGCGGCTGGGGCCTGTCGCTTCTGCATCGGCCGGTCCCGTGAGTTTCCTGTGGCCTGATCCGATCGACAGGCCCTCACCTGTTCAAGGACCAAGCACGCGTGTCACCGACGTTCCGGGACAGCACACCTAGCGCACCGCCACGACCACGCAGCTGTCGCCGTACTGCCACACCGGTCCGGCCTTGTCGAAGCCGGCCTGCCGGAGCAGCTCCAGGTGGGTGGCGAGGGGGAGTTCGGCGGGGCGGCCGGTGCCGGGGGCCGCGCGGCGACGCCGCTCCGCGAGCAGGTCGGTCAGCTCCGGGTCGTCGCCGGCCGCCGCCCACCAGGAGTCCCAGTCCTCATGGGCGAACACGCGCTGCCGGCCGGCCCGGCACCGCCCGACGTGAGCGGCGATCCCGGCCGGGCCCGTCTCGCCCTGGGGGAGGTGGTCGCCGTTGACGAGGACGCCCCCGGGGCGCAGCAGCACGGCGAGCTGCCGGTAGGTCGCGAGCAGGGTGTCGCGGTCGAGGTAGTGCAGGGCCGTGGTGGAGACCGCCGCGTCCAGGGGCCGGTCCAGATCCAGGGCCCACGTCCAGCCGGGCGCGCCGATCTCGGCGTCGACGTAGCGGGCCGCGTCCGGGTGGTGGGTGCGGCCCAGCTCCAGCAGGAGGGGGTCCCGGTCCACGGCCACGATCTCCGCGTCCGGCAGCCGCCGGATCAGCCGGGCCGCGAGGGAGCCGGGCCCGCAGCCGAGGTCCACGACGAGGGGTGGCGTTGCGCATCCGGCCGTGGAGTGCTCGACGACATCGGCGATCACCGTGAACCGCTCCTCGCGGTCGACGGCGTACCGCTGCTGCTGGAGCTCCCAGCGCTCCACCCATCGCTCCGCCGTCGCCAGACTCAGCCCCATCCGGTCGCGCCACCTCGTCGTATCGCACCTGACTCCTGCCGGTCCGAGCCTACAGGTGGAAACGGTTCCCATTACGTATAGTCGGCGGTGTCACGAGAGTGAGGCCAGAACCGACAGCAGCCGGTCGATCTCCTCAACGGTGTTGTACACGTGCAGACTCACTCGCACCGAACCGGTCTTCTCGCCCGCGTCGCCCTGGCAGTGATGGTCGGAGCGGACCATGAATCCGTGGCTGAACAGGATGAACCCCAGGTCGCCCGAGTCGATGGCGCGGTGCCGCAGGGTCACGATGCCCCGGCGGCGCTGCACGGTGGTGCCGGCGGCCAGGCTGAGCGGGCAGCCGAGGATCTCGTAGGCGTCCAGCCGGCGCAGCCCCTCCGTCAGGCGGGTCGCGAGATCGGCCGTCCAGCGCTCGATCCGGTCGAGACCGGCCGCCTCCAGCCAGTCCAGGGCCGCTTCGAGAGAGGCGATGCCCACGGTGTTGGGGGTGCCGCTCCAGCCCCCGGGCACGAACTGCGGCCCGCGCGCCTGCCGGGCCCACACCGCCCCGGAGCCGGGCAGGGCCAGTGCCTTGTGGCCCGAGAACACGACGAAGTCCACGTCCGACTCGGCCACGGACACGGGCAGATGGCCGACACTCTGCGCGGCGTCCAGACAGATGACCGCGTCCGGGCCGACGGCCTCGCGGATGCGCTGCACGTTCATGTCGCCGCCGTACACATGGTGCACATGGGTGGTGGCGACGAACCGGGTGCGTGGGCCTGCCCGTTCGGCCAGCGCCCGGTGGTCGTAGTCTCCGGAGCCGCTCTGGTACGGCATCGGCACCACCCGGACCCGCACGCCCTCGCGAGCGAGCAGCCGCTGGGCCTCCAGCCACGGCACGATGTTGGCCTGGTGGTCGGCGTCCGGGACGACGATCTCGTCGCCGTCGCGCAGGAAGCCCGGCAGCCAGTCGCGGGCGACGGTCCGCAGCCCCTCGGTGGTCCCGCCGGTGAAGTGGACGGCGGAGCGCTCCGGCCGCGCGTCCCCGAGGAACCGGGCGACGCGCTCACGGGTCCGCTCCACCAGCTCCGTGGTCCGGTTGGCCCAGGTGTAGGTGCCGCGCGCGGAGTTGGCGTTGGACGTCGTCAGGTAGGTCTGCACGGCGTCCAGCACGGCCTGCGGCTTCTGCGCCGTGGCCGCGCTGTCGAGGTACGCCAGCTCGGGGTGCCCGGTGACGATGGGGAACTGGGCGCGCAGTGCCCGCTGCCACGCGTGCGGATCCTCGGGGGAGGTCGGTGCGGTCATGCCGGTCAGTCCCGCACCAGGGGCGCGCCCGCGTCCCGCCAGGCGATGATGCCGCCGGCCAGGCTGCGCACGTCGGGGTGGCCCATCCGGGTCAGCAGCGCCGCGTAGCGCGCGGACTGCTCACCGACCGGGCAGGCCAGCAGCACCGACTGGCGCTTGCTGAACGGCAGGCCGCCCCGGACGAGTTCGGCGAACAGCTCGTCGACGATGTTGACCGACCCGTCGATGTGCAGCGCCGCGTACGCGTACGGGCTGCGCAGGTCGACCACGAGCGGCCGGTCGGTGTCGATCCAGCGCCGGGCGTCGGCCACGCCGATCGACGGCGCCCGGCCGACCTCCGCGTCGGACAGGTCGGCGGGCGAGTTCTTCCGGGGCGGCCGGCCCAGCAGATCGGGGCGCCGCTGGCGGACATAGCTCAAATAGCTCTCCACCCGGTCGCAGACGATGAACACGGCGGTCCGCCGTTCCTCCGACTCCTCGTCCAGCGCCCGCAGATGACGGACCGCACCGAAGTAGGCCGCCCCTGCGGTGGGCCCGCCCAGGATGCCGCAGCGGCGGTTCAGGGTCAGCATCCCCTCGATCGCCTCGTCGGCGCGGACCGACTCCATCGTGTCGTACGTGTCCGGGTCGAACAGGCCGACCTCCTGCACCTCGTCGATGGTGCGGATCCCCGGGATGAAGTCGGACTTGGCCGCCACCAGCCCGACCACCCGCACCGACGGGTCCTCCTCGCGCAGGGCACGGGTGACGCCCGTGGAGGAACCGGCGGTGCCCACACAGGCGACGAACCAGTCCGGGACCCGGCCGTCCAGGTCCTTGACGATCTCCGGCCCGGTGCCGGTGAGGTGGGCCTCGGTGTTGCGCGGATTGAAGTACTGGTCGGTGTGCAGACAGGCGCTGCCGGAGGCGGACAGCGTCCGGTGGAACAGGGTCAGCGGATCGTCCGTGGCGGTCGGGTCGAGGCACTCGCTCTGCCCCGGCAGCTCCTCGATCTCAGCGCCGAGCAGCAGCAGGAGGTCCTTGATCTCCGGCACCCGCATCCGGTTGGTGACGCTTTTGAAGCCCAGGCCGTGCATGCCCGCGATGACCGCGAGGGCCTTGGCCGTGTTGCCGCTGGACAACTCGACCACCTGGCTGCCGTGTTCGACCGCCTCGGCCAGCAGGGGCCTCGCCATGCTCCAGGCGGCCCGGTCCTTCACCGAGCCGAACGGGTTGAGCATCTCCAGCTTGGCGTACAGGTCGATGTTCCGAAGGCCGTGCACGGCCGGGTCTATCCGCACCAGAGGGGTGTTGCCTATCGCCTCGGTGATGCTGTCGTACCTCACTGAGCTCCCCTCGAGGGCGTGATCGGCCAGAACTGGTCGTCCAGGCACCAGCGCCAGGCGTCGCCGTCCTGCCAGGCCGCGACCTTGCGGGCGGCGGGCTGGTGCTGGGCGCGCGTGGCGTGGAAGTCCATGGCGTAGCCCGCGGTGTTGGCGAAGGCCAGCAGGTCGCCGGGTTCGGGGCGGCGGGGCAGGAACACCGTGCGCCGGGTGATCAGGTCGCTCTCCAGGCAGAGACTGCCGAAGAGGTGCACGGCGACGGGCCCTTCGCCCGGCCCGGCTCCGCCGCGGGGGAGGACGACCGGGTCCATCAGCACGCCGTGGTCCTCCAGGGCGATGTCGTCCGCCTTCGCGGCCAGCCGTACGAGCAGGGGCCCACCGGCCTCCTGGTCACGGACCTCCAGGACCCGCGCCAGCGAGAGTCCGCACTGGTCGAGCAACGCCCGGCCGGGCTCGGTGTGCAGGTCGTACAGGTGCTCCAGCAGCAGCGCGGCCAGCGGGCGTCCGCCGAGCGAGGCGGCGGGCTGGGCCAGCAACTCGTCCAGGTAGGCGGCACCGGCGACGGGCCGGTGGGCCGGGTAGAGGCCGAGCGTGCCGCGCAGGGTGCCCGCCTCGTCGCGCAGCCCGTAGCCGTGCCCGCCCCACGTCAGCGGCGGACGCCGGCCGAGCACGGCCGCGGTGAGCCCGCTCGTGTACGCCTCCCACTGCTCCCGCTCGGCGAGGTAGCTGACGCCGAACCCGCCGCCGACATCCACGGCCCGCGGCCGCAACCCCCGGCTCCGGCACAACTCCAGCGCGGCCAGGCACCCTTCGAGGGCGGTCGCCTTCTCCGCGACGCTCGTCGTGTCCAGATGGAAGGCCACCCCCGCCGGATCGACGGCGTCGGCATGCCGCTCGACCGCCCCCAGCAGCAGCTCCAACTCCCGTACGGGCGTGCCGAAGCGGCTGCGCCGGCTCAGCACCTTCACCCCCGACGTCTCGAAGCCCGACAGCCGCAGCAGCACCCGCACGGGCGCGAGCGCGTGGCTGCGCACCAGGGCGGCGAGCTGGTCCAGTTCGGCGGCGGCGTCGACGCTGACCGTGACCCCAGCCCGGGCCGCCAGCCACAGGAACTCGGGGTTCTTCGGGCCTGTGGCCGTGATCCGGCCGGCGTCGAACCCGGCCCCCAGCGCGTGCTGCAACTCGCCCAGCGACGCCACGTCCACGCCCGCGTCCGTCGCGGCCAGCCGCCGCAGCAGCGCACTGGACCGGTTGGCCTTGTGGGCGTAGAAGATCTGCCCCGACAGATGGTGGGAGCGGTACACCGACCGGAACCGCTCCAGGTTCTCCGCGATCTGGTCCGGCACCACGACGTGCACGGGTGAGCCGAGCGCGTCGACGAGCGAGTGCAGTGTCCCGTGCGCCGCCATGAGCGAGTTCAGCCGGGGCTCCAGCCGCGGTCGGAGGTACAAGGGTTCCGGCTGCGGTCCGACGTGCAAGGGCCGGCCGTCCATGCGCGCTCCCTCCCCCTGAAGCAGTCGCCGCACCCGGCATCCGGGCACGTCGGACACTCCTCGCGTATCGCCGTATGACCCCTATCCATTCTTCGGTCGCTTTACGCCCTGTAAGGCCAGGGCCCGGGGCCTCGGTCGGCGTGAAGCGGATCACGGGCGGGGGAGCGGCGCGCGCCGGGCGCGAGGCGGCGGCATCCGCGGCCCGCGGCGCGTCACGGTCCCGCCGGGTGCCGCACGCATGTGCCTCTCGACCCGGGGGTACTCCGGGCGAGACCGGCAACCGACCCGTCCGAGGCGAGACGTGGACTGGCATCCGCTGCGGCTCACCACCCCTGTCAAGCAGCACGTCTTCGGCGGCCGGGCCATCGCCGAACGGCTGGGCCGCACCGGGCTGCCCGACGGGCCGGTCGCCGAGACATGGGAGGTCAGCGACGTCGAGGGCGATGCCTCGACCGTCTTGGACGGTCCCCTCGCCGGGCGCACCCTGCGGCAGATCACCGCCGAGCACCCGGTCGAACTGCTCGGCCCCCGCCTCCCGCCCGGCCCCCGTTTCCCGCTGCTCACCAAGTTCATCGACGGCCGTGGGGCACTGCCCGTGCATCTGCACGCCGACGACGCCACCGCCCGGCGCCTGGAGGGCGAACCCCACGGCAAGACCGAGGCCTGGCACGTCCTGGACGCCGCTCCGGGAGCCACGGCTTTGGTCGGTGTACGTCCCGGCGTGGACCGCGAGATCCTGCACCGGGCGCTGCCGGCACAGGACTTCGACGCGGTCATGCGCCGCCTGCCGGTCCGCGCGGGGCAGACGGTCCACGTCCCCGGCGGCACCCTGCACAGCTTCGGCCCGGACACCCTCGTGTACGAGATCGAGCAGACGTCCGACATCCAGCAGCACGCCATGCGCCGTCGCATGGAGGACGGCTCACCCGTACCGGACCACGAGTGGCACGCGGGCCTCGACCGTCTCCTCGACGAGTGGCGCCCCGGCCATCGACCGGAGTCCCACCCCGGCCTGAGCGTCCGCCAGGGCGACGGTGTCGTACGGACCGTGCTCTGCGCCGGCCCGCACTTCGCCCTCGAACGCTGGTGTGCCGGCACGGCGGCGCCCTGGTCCTACCGCTTCTCCACCGTGCGGATCCTCACCAACGCGGACGCCCCCGTCACCGTCACCGCCGGCGCCACGGAGCGGCCGCCGTCGCCGCCCTCGGTGAGGGGCTCGGCCCGCGGTAACAGGCCGGTGACAATCGGGACGGATCCGTAGCAGGCTCCCAGGGCAACGGATGCGGCCGGTGGCGGGTCATACGGGGGGCAAGGGCAAAAGCCCGCGCACCCGACCGGGAAAGCCGGGGGGAAACAATGGGGGAGACCATGAAGATCCGTAACCGAGGCATCCGTACGACCGTGGCCGCGCTGGCGGCCGTCGCCGGTGTCGCCGCAGCCGCCGTGCCGGCCGTCGCGGCACCGGCCTCCGACACGCCCCGGTTTCTGGAGCCGACCGAGCTGCCGCCGCACCCGACCTCGCCCTGGTACGCCGGTCCGGTCGCGGCCGGCCAGCCCGACCCGCTGCCGATGTGCGTGGGCGACGCGCTGCCGTCCATCACCACGCACCGGGAGTACTGGACGGAGTACGACACCAACGCCCAGCAGCTCACGGTCGAGGGGCGCAGCGAGCAGTGGGCGAAGGAGTTCGCGGCGCTGCTGCGCAAGGACCTCGCCGGCTGCGCGAAGAAGCTCATGCAGCAGGACCCCGACATCACGGCGACGCAGAAGTACTACGGCAAGCTGAACGTCGAGGAGGGCGCCGACGTCTACGGCATCCACACCGCCTCCGCCTGGGGCTCCTCCGACATCGGCCTCTTCTCGGTCGGCCGCGACGGCGCGACCGTGACGATCGTCCGCTGGAGCCAGATGGGCACCTTCCAGCACGCCCAGGTGGCGGACTTCAAGGCCACGACGGTGACGGCGGTGAACAAGCTGTACTGACGCGGTCGGCCGGCGGCGCGGACCGCACCGGCGAAACAGACAGGGCGAGCCGATCATCGGCTCGCCCTTGTCATGCCCGGTCACCTCGGAAAAGGAAAGCCATTCGAGCATTCATCGACAGGGCCGGATCATGAATAGGATGATCCTTATTCGGTCTCGGTCAAGTGGCTTCGCCGCAGGTCGAGTTGACGCTACTCTTGCCGGGCTGAGCGACCGTTTCCCGCTGTGGCGCGAACTCGTCGCCAGCTCCGTTTCTCCGGTCACTCCTGTCCCATCGAGGGCAACCGAAGCCGGAGTCGACCGCGCACGAAAGGTGAATTCGAGTTGACCTTGTTCTACGGGGCAGCGCACGCCCTCATTGAGCGAAACGGGCGATTTCTGGTGACCCGGAGGTCCGCAGTCGACGACTACATGCCGCTGAAGTGGGACCTGCCCGGCGGGACCGTCGACCCGGGGGAGACCCTGGAAGACGCACTCGTCCGCGAGGTGTTCGAGGAAACAAAGATCAAGGTCGATATCGAACGCCTGCTGTACGCCTACACCAACCTGGCCACTCTGCCGGAGCGCCAGACATTCCAGACGGTATTCCTCTGCCGCTATGTGGGCGGCGACGTGCAGCTCGATCCCGCCGACCACGAGCAGTACCTCTGGGCCACGAAGGACGAAATCGACGGCCTGGACGCGATGGGCTTCCTCGCGGGCTTCCGTGGGACGGCGATGTACCGCACAGTGGAATAGCGAACCGGGAGGCAGGGGGGCTTCCGTGCGAGTGCGATCTGTGGATGTCTACGTAACCTATCGGTGCAATCTGCGCTGCACGCACTGCTTCGTGGGCGACAACCTGTCGACGGCGCAGAGCTTTTCCTACGAGTCACTGACGCAGCTGGTCACGGAAGCTCAACGGTGCTGGCGCACCGAGGAGATCACGTTTCTCGGCGGGGAGCCGACCCTGTATCCCCGGATCGCCGACGCGGTCCGCCTGGTCCAGCGTCAGGGACTGAGGGCGCGTCTCGTCACCAACGGACTGCACGGATTCCGGGCCTTCGTCGACGGGTTCGACGGCCCGCACCCGCCCGTGGTGGGCGTGAGCATCGATGGTTCGAACGCCGAGACCCACGACGCCGTCCGGGGCAGGCGGGCCTTCGAGCGCCTGATCGCCAACATCGCACACGCACGGCAGCGTGGCTATCAGTTGTTCGGCATCACATCCCTGAGCAGGGCCAACGCACACGACGCCGTGGACATCCTGAGACTCTGTGAGCGCCTGGGACTCGGTTGGGTCAACGTCCACTACGTCTCCAACCGCGGCTTCGCCACACCCGACATGGTGCTGTCCATATCCGAGTGGCAGAGGCTGACCGAAGACATCGAAGAACGGTCGGCCGCCCTGGCGATCGACATCCGCTTGGAACGCACCTTCGTCCCACCTCAGGGCCACCGGCGGTCCTGCGCGGTGCGCAGCCACGACAACCTGCTGTTCCTTCCCGACGGCAGGGTGTTCCAGTGCCCCATGTTCATCGACGTTCCTGACGCCCACTCCTACACCTGGTCGGGAAGCAGCCTCGCGGGCCGGCCGGGCAGCAGGACCGAGACGGGGCTGTGCTCGGCGACGAGCTCGGTGCACTGCCCCGCCCTTCGTCACGTGAACCCGCACCTGCACACCGCCGTGGCCGAGGCGGGACTGGAGATGTCGTGTGTGCTGGAGAAGACCCGCCTGAGCCGAGGGATGGTCATCGATGACCATTGAACGCCGATGAGTGTCTGGAGCGAGGCGGACCTGACCTTCGTGCGGGACCGCGCGCGGCGCTGGGATCTGCACAACTCGGAGCGCTTCTGGGGCGGGCCGCTCTACGACCTGGTCGAGCCGCTGCTGGGCTCGTTCAACTGCGACTTCGGCGTTCCCAAACAGATCGGCACACCGTCGGAGTCCCTTCCGGAGACCACGGCCACGGTGCTCCTGGCCCTGCACCGCATGGGTCTGCTCAACGCCTCCATGCGGCAGCGCATACAGTCCTACCTGTGGTCCACTCACTACGCGCTCGCAGCGGGCATCGACGAGGAGGACAAGTACCCCGACGCCGAATGCTGGAGCTCGGTCTCCCGCAACGTCTGGGCGACGGCCACCTCACTGTGGGCGCTCATCGCCACCGGCTACCGCGGCAGACACGAGGGACGCTACGCCCCCGCGGTGCGGTGGCTGGTCGACGCCCAGGACGAGGACGGTGCCTGGGGCTTCAGCCGGGACGCCCAGAACCCGCCGTCCGTCTTCCTCACCTCGGTGTGCGCCTACACGCTGCGCATGACGGCGGCACGTCTCGACGATGACACGCACGAGATCCACAAGGCCTCCGTGCAGTCCGCCGTCGACGCCGCTGTCGGCTACCTGAAGAGGGCCCGGCGCAGACGGAGCGGACTGTGGCAGACGGACTCCGGCGAGACGGAACCGACCAGCAGCGCCATGGCGCTGTGGGCCCTGCGCCGGTGCGGCAGCGCGGACGACGGCGAACTCGTCCGCAGCGGTGTCCGTGCGCTGTCCAAAACCGTCGGCAACGGGCGTTGTGCCGCCAGCCTGGAGATCGCGGCAGGGACGCTCCCGGACTCGCGCGAGGCGATCGCCCTGCAGGGCTACACCCCCGCCATCCCCCTGGCCCTGCTGCAAATAGACGTGGACCCGTTCCACAAGATGATCCTGCAACCGCTCCACTTCCTGCGCACCAGCCGCCGAACCGACGGCTGGGAGTTCCCCGTCATGGGAAACGCGCGGCAGGGCCGCTACCTCAAAGCCGTCCCGTACGTGGGGACCGGCGAAGCCCTGACGTTCACCACCGCGCTGGCCCTGCAGACCGCCCACGCATGGCACCGGCGGGTCATCAGCTGGACCATCGAACAGCGCTTGACGAAGCCATGAGCACATTGCCGCTCACGCCAGGGCACACACCACCAGGGGGACCCGAGTGACGGCAGTCCTGTTCGTGCACGGCACAGGCGTGCGGAAGACGTCCTTCGACACCACGCTCGGCACCATCTCCCGGTCGCTGCGCGATCGACGCCCGGGCCTCACGGTGCACGGCTGTTTCTGGGGCGGTCGGCACGGCAGCACCCTGTACGCCCGGGGGGCGTCGGTGCCTGTCGCCGATGGGACGCGCGGTATCGGCTCCCCCGCAGTTCCGGACGAACTCGACGTCCTGGTGTGGGACCGGCTGCAGGACGATGCCCTCTTCGAGCTCCGGCTGTTGACGCTGGGAGAGGCGTCAGCCCGCCGGGACACGGGCTTCCACCCGCGCAGGGAGCCAACGGGCGAGGCGCTGCGCCACGCATACCGCCGGTTCGCCGCTTCCGGCGAGACAAGGGAGCTCTTCGACGGCGCGGGACTCGCAGGGCAGTTCGCCGGTGCCTGCCACATGATCGCCTCGTCGGAGGTGTTCGGGGAACTGGAGGCCGGCGGCGCGGCCGCCGCCGACGTGTGGCCGGCAGTCGTCCGCGCCACGGCCGCGGAGGCGATACGGCGTGCGGAGCGGGAAGACGCGCCGTACCTGCCGGTGGTCTACGACCGACAGTTCAGGGACACGTTCGTCAGCTCGCTGATCCGGGCCACGGCCGACGACCATCGCGGCGTGATCGGCGGCTGGGCCAAGCAACGGGCGGGGAGCTTCTTCGCGAGCAGAGCCACCACCTACGTGTCACGCCGGCGAGGGGCGTTCACCGACTCCGCGTCCCTCGTCGCCGGCGACATCCTGCTGTACCAACGCGACGGCGACGCGATGCGGAGGTCTGTCGCCGATCACATCAGCGCACTGGAGCCCCCGGTGACCGTCGTCGCACACAGCCTCGGCGGCATCATGTGTCTCGATCTCCTCGCCACGACGAGCCTGCCCGGCGTCCGTCTCGTCACCGTGGGGACCGCCGCACCGCTGTTCTGGGAGCTCGACGCGCTGCGGGGCCTGCGCGCGGGTGCTCCGCTGCCCCCCGGATTCCCGGAGTGGACGAACATCTACGACCGACGGGACTTCCTCGCCTACGTGGCAGCTCCGGTGTTCGGCGACCGGGTACGCGATGTCCGGGTCGACAACGGTCTGCCCTTCCCCCGTTGCCACAGCGCCTACTGGTTCAACACCCGATGCCGGGACACCCTGCTCGGCGCGTGTACGTGAACGACTTCCTGCACGCCCGTGCGCTGGTGGTGGGCGTGGAGACCTACTCCGCGGGCGAGGAATGGGAGCTGGTGGGCCCCGCCGCCGACGCACTCCGGTTCACGGACTGGCTTCTATACATGGGCATGCCCGCCGCCCACATCAGTCTCTTCGCCAACAGCACAGCACCGTCCGCCCTCGCCGAGTGGCGGCAGCGGACGGGCGTGAGCGTCGCCGAACCCGCGTGCGATGCCATACACACCGCGCTCCTCGACGTGGTCAGAAAGCATCCGTGCGACGTCCTCTTCCTCTTCTGGGGCGGTCACGGCATCACCGACCCCGAAGGGCGGCTGCGGCTGTTCACCTGCGACGCGCATGAGGAAGTGCTGCACAACGTCGACCTGGACGACCTCATGCTGGCCCTGCGCTCATCGACCTTCGCCGAGGTGGGACGTCAGATCCTGATCGTCGACGCCTGCCGGCGTTTCGTCCCCCACCGCGAGTTGCGCCGGGGGCTGCCCACCGTGTCCCTGCCCCGAGGCGAACTCGGCCGCACGGACCAGTTCACGCTGTGTGCGACCCGGGAGGGCGACCTGGCGGCGAACCTCACCGGCGCGGGAACGGGACGACTGTCGTCGGTGCTGCTCGCGAAGTTGCCGACCACGCCGGGAAGACTGCCCGACATGGAGGCCGTCGCCCGTCAGGTCCGGGGCGAGTTCGAAAGGCTGCGGACGGCCGGCGAGACCACACAGATACCGGTGTTCTACTCCTCACGTGGCTATGACGGCAGCGTCCGCTCGGACCAGCTGGTTGCCTGGACGACGCCCGCCGAGGCCAGTCCGGTGGCCGACGCACAGCAGTACGTGCAGCGGCTGGCGCGCAGGCTGGAGAGCCGGCTCGTCGGTGAGGTGCGGCTCAGCGGCATGGGGCCGTCGTTCGACTCGCTGGAGCGGTCGTCCGTGGTGACCAGGGCGCAGGTCAGGTCGACGTCCATCAGCGCCGAGCACAGTCTGGTTCCGGACGTCGTCGACTATGTGCGGCGCACCGCGGTGCGCCGGATGATCGTCAGCGGGGCCCCCGGGATGGGCAAGAGCGTGCTGCTGGACCTCCTGGCCCTGGCACAGTGCCGCGCGTGCCAGGTCGACGGGTCGGCGATACCGGTTCAAGTGACCGGCCACGGTGATGCGGCCCGAGAGTTCGTCCGGGCCGAGGACATGCTGCGGCATGCGGTGCCCTTCCTGCACCACGCGGCGCAGGACGAACTACTGCACCGATGTGTCTTCTACTGCGACGCGTTCGACGAGATGACGCCCCCGCAGCAGTCCGCCGTCCTGGACTTCATGCGCGGCCATCCGAACGCGTCGGTCATCCTGTCGACCCGCACCACTCGCGGGATCGACTGGTCGGTACCGAACTGCGTGGAGGTGGAGTTGCTGCCCCTTGACCCGCCCGAGGTCCTGCGTCATCTGGAATGCGAACTCGGTACGAGTGTCGCGGAGGAGGTCTTCCGCCGGCTCGCCGGCCGCGACTACGAGGTGATCCAGGACGCCTGGCGGGCGGCCGGGGGAGCCCGCGAGCAGCTCTGGTCCCTCCCCGCCACCGTGCCGAGGGAGCTGCCCGGCGACCTGGCGGCACTTCGCCTCAAGCTGCTGCGTGACCCGCCCGCCGCGCTGCAACTGGCCCGGACGCCCTTCCTGCTGCGGGCCATGGTGACCATCCGGCGGGAAGGCGAGTACCTCGACCTCTCGAAGCCCGACATCCTGCACCACCTCGTGACAGCGCTGTGGAGCCGACTGCACGCGGAAGTGGGGTACCGCGACATCTCACTCGACCAGCTCTTTCGCGGACTCGCGCCCTTCGCGGTCCAGCTCATCCGCGACCGTCAGGAGTCCTACGACCTGGCCTCCTCGGCCGACCTGCCGGCCGAAGCGGAGCGGGTCGTCGCCCCTCGTCTCTTCGAAGCAGCGGTGCTGGCCGGAATCGTCGATCAGGACGGCTCGCACGTCACCTTCCGGCACCGCGTGATACGGGACTACTTCGCGGCCTCGGCTCTGTCCGCCCGCATCCCGGACCGGCTGCCCGTCGACGACTACGTGGACCCGACGCAGTGGTGGGTGGAGACGCCCTGGCGGGCCGCCCTGGGGTTCGTACCCAGGTTCCACGGCAGCCTGGAGCCCCTGGTCGACTGGCTCGGGCGGGCGCAGCCGGAGGCGGCCGCACAGTGCATCAGGGAGAACGCGGGGCTGCCCGGTGAGTCCGCTCGACAGACCATCCGCGATGTGGTCAGGCAGCGGCTGGCCGAGAGCACCGGGCGTGCTCCGGCGGAACTCGCAGCTCTGGGCCGTGCCCTCGGCATGGTCGGCGACGACCGTCCGGGCGTCGGTGTCGGTCACGTGCTGACGAGCAGCGCGCCCGCCATCGAGTGGGCGTTCATACCGGAACAACAGGTCGTCGTGTCGGAATCCCGCCCCGTCACCGTCCCGGCGGTCCACATCGCCAAGTACCCGGTCACCAACGCGCAGTACGAGGTCTTCCTCCGTGACGGCGGCTACGGGAAGGACCGTCACTGGACGAGACGCGGAATCGCGCTGCGTGACCGGCACGGATGGTGTGCGCCCGAAGCGTACGGGCCACCGTTCGACCTGCCCAACCATCCCATCGTCGGTATCAGTTACCACGAGGCACTGGCCTTCTGCCACTGGCTCGGCGCGCTCAGGGGAGAGCGACTGACGCTGCCCACGGTCGCGCAGTGGATGGCGGCTGCCAGATCGGGAGACGGCGTCGAGGGATACCCGTGGGGGGACGACTTCTCACCCGGCCGCAGCAACAGCAGGCAGGCCGGCATCAGAACCACGACCGCGGTGGGGGTCTTCGCCTCCGGGATGAGCCACTTCGGACTCTTCGACTGCGGGGGAAACGTCTGGGAACTGTGCGCTCCCGAGCGGGACGCGGGGCGTGGGCCGTGGCTTCGTGGACTGCGCGGACAGCAGACCCCGGACGACTACCTCCCGATTAAGGGCGGGTCGTTCGCTCACTACTGGTGTTCCGTGAAGACCCGGACCGACGTGACGATCCGTGAGGCCGATCGTGAGTGGGACGTCGGCTTCCGGGTGCTCAAGCGACTGCCCTGACCGCGGTCGGTGACGGAGTGCCCAGAACTCTAGCCGCCGGGTGCCGGGCTCCCGTCGTACACCAGCAGTCCGTCGTCCAGCAGCCGTACTCCGGGGGTCGGGGTGTGGGTGCTCAGCCGCCCGTCGTGCATGAGGTGCTGGGCGGGTACAGCGCGGGCCAGCACCGCGAAGTCGGCGATCAGCCGGCGGTGGCAGCGCCACCAGACCGCCTCGCTGCACATCACGGCGGTACGCGCGTCCACCGCCTCCCGCAGCACCCGGTCCATGGCCGCGACGAACTCGGGGGATCGGGTGTGGGCGGCGTACCCGCGGAAGGACGCGTTGCGCCACACGACGTCGGGACTGTCCGCGGGCAGCGGGCGGAACCCGCCGAGGGCGGGTTCCCAGCGGTAGGCGATGCCGGCCGCCGGCAGCCACTCGGCGAGCCGCTCCCGCAGCAGATCGGGATTCCGGCGGCTCCCGGGAGCGGTCCGCACGTCCACGACGGCCGTCACACCGGCATCGCGCAGCAGCTCGGCGATCCGGTCCCGGCCGGCGGTGCTGTGCCCGAAGGTCAGCAGGGGCGTGTCCACAGGGCCGGACTTTCCCGTTTCGGCGGGGCCACACCTGACCACGCGCGTTCGGTGGGATGTGCTCATGCCTGTTGATGTAGCCGACAGTGCCAGTATGGTTTCTGGGGGTGACCTCCCGAACTGCTCGCCCCGCCATGGGGGCAGTCGACCGGTGTCGGGGCGTTCGTACGGGCGGGGTGTGATGCGGGGGCGTCATATGAAGATCTTTTTGAGCTGGTCCGGACTGCCGTCACGGACCTGTGCCGAACGGCTCGCCTCGTGGCTGCGCTATTTCAGCGACGAGATCGAGCCGTTCGTCTCTTCGGAGAGCATCAGGAAGGGCGCACGCGGCCTGGACGAGATAAAGAAGCAGCTCGACGAGAGTTCCTTCGGGATCGCCTGCGTCACCCGGGCGAACCTCGGCGCCCCGTGGATCACCTTCGAGTCGGGAGCCCTGTCCAAAGAGGTCGACGAGCGCAAGGGCCAGCTCGTGCCTTTTCTGCTGGAGGGCAGTCACGACGACCTGGAGGCGGCGAGCAGCCCACTGCGCCAGTTCCAGTCGACCCGGGCGCACGACGAGGAAGACGTGCTGAACATGGTCAGGACCATCAACTCCGTCCTGCGCGAGTCGGCCAACCGACACCCCGACAACACCCGGGTCGACGGCCTCTTCCGCAAGGTGTGGCCCGAGTTGCGCGATGCCCTCGGCGCGATCGACCTCACGGCGGACACCGCCGAGCAGGCACTGCCGCGCCGCTCCGCGGAGGAGATCCTGGAGGACCTCACCTCGCTCATGCGGGAGCAGATCAGCAGGATCACCGATCTGGAACAGACCGTGGAGGCGCTGCGCTACGAGCAGACCAACCTGCCCAGGAAAAGATCCAGGTTCGCCGGTGTCTACGAGGAAGCGCCCACGCCCCACACCCTGTCCGCCCCGCCGCTGGGTACGAACACCGAGGGGCCGGCATGAGCCGGACGGTCAGGCATCAGGCACGGACGATCTTCGGCACCCGTCTCGGCCTGTCCACCGCGGGCCGCGCCTGCGCCGTTCAGTTCACGCTGCTGTCCGGGCTCGTCCAGTTGTACCTGGCCTTCTGGCCCGACAGCTCGCTGCCGCGCGGCCCGGCGTTCCTCGGGGTCGTCGGCATCTCACTGGTGGGTGGCATCCTGCGTTCCTGGCCGCGGACTCGGGTGAGCCACGAGTTCCAGCACCCGGGATTCGAGGTGACCATCAAGGTCGGCGACCTCTTCGAGCAACCGGGCCACCTGGTCATCGGCAGCAACGACGTGTTCGACACCGACACCCGAGATGATCTGCTGATCGTCCACCGCAGCGTGCAGGGCCAGTTCCTGCATCGTCTCTACGCCAACGAGACCACCCGGCTCGACGGCGACATCGACACCGCGCTCGACGGAGTAGCGCCGGTGCGGGTGGAGGACCGGGCCGTGAAGCGGGCGGGGAAACTCGCGCGCTACCCGCTGGGCACGGTCGCCGTCCTCGGTTCGCCGCGCAAGCGCTTCTTCCTCAGCGCGTACGGCACGATGCGCAACGACCTGACGGTCACCTCCGGGCCCGACCAGATGTGGAAGAGCCTGGAAGAGCTCTGGCATGTGATGCATCTGCACGCACGCCGTGAGGCGGTGGCCATGCCGGTGATCGGATCGGGCCTGGCCCGTATCGACAGCATGGATCACGCGAGTCTCATCAAGCTGATCCTGCTGTCCTTCGTCACGAGGTCGCGGCGGTCGGTCATCTGCAAAGAGCTGACGATCGTGGTCCTTCCGGAGGACTATGTGCGGGTCGACATGCTCGAGTTGGCCACGTTCCTGCGGACCCTGTGACCGCCGGACGTGTGGGGGGAGGCCTTGGTGTGAACCGGGAACCGGAGCGGACGGACCCACACGTTCCGTACTTCTTCCTCAGCTATGCCCACACACCGCCGCGCGCGACCGACGGCCCGGATCCGGACATGTGGGTGCGCCGCCTCTACCAGGACCTCTGCGAGCACATCCTGATGCTGACGGACCTGCCGGAGGGCGAGTCGGCCGGGTTCATGGACCGCGCCATGCGGATCGGTGAGGACTGGAGTTCGCGCCTGTCCGCCGCCCTTGCCGCCTGCCGGGTGTTCGTACCGTTGTACTCACCGCGCTACTTCGTGAGCGACCACTGCGGCCGCGAGTGGCGGGCCTTCGCCCTGCGCCAGACGCGGAGCCGGACGTCACAGGACAGCGCCCCACCGGCGATCGTGCCGGCACTGTGGACGCCCGTACACGCCGAGCGTCTCCCCTCGGCCGCGAAGAGCCTGCGGCACGACCACGAGCGGTTCGGCCCGCACTACGCGTCCTATGGCCTGTATGCCCTCATGAAGCTGCGCAGGTACCGGGCCGAGTACGAGCACGCCGTCCGGCTGCTGGCCCAGTCGATCGTCACCACGGCCCACGAGAATCCGGTGCCCAGAGGCGAACCGCTGGACCTGGCGGACCTGCCCAACGCCTTCGGGCCGCCCCCCGTGCTGCGCCGGGTGCGCATCGTGGTGGCCGCGCCCAGCAGCCGCGAACTGCCGCCGGGGCGATCGGAGCGCTGCTACGGCCCCTCCCCGGTCGACTGGAACCCCTACCGGGAGAGCGACGTCGATGCCGGCCGGCCGCTCGCGGACTTCGCCGCGGAGCAGGTGCGAGGGCTCGACTACCTCACCACGGTCGAACCTCTGGACGAGGCGGCCGGCAGTCTGCTGGCCGAGGCGCATCCATCGGCACCGACGGTGATGCTGCTCGACCGGTGGGCGGTCGCCGACCCTGAACAACGGGAGCTGCTCACCAGGGTGGACGCGGCAGCTCAGCCGTGGGTCGTGGTCATCGTGCCGTGGGACCGTTCGGACCCGGACAACCAGTCCTCAGGGGCGGAGCTGCAGTCGGCCCTGGAGAAGACCCTGCCCCGCACGTTGCAGCGAGGACGCAGCGTCTCCCGGGCCGCGACGGGCGGAGTGCCCTCGCTGTCCGCGTTCGCCGACGTCCTCCCGACCGTGATCCAGTGGGCGGCCGCCCAGTTCCTCCGCTACGTGTCGCCGGTGTACCCGCCCGCCGGTCCCCCCGTCCCCCGGCCCAGGCTGCTCGGCCCCGTCCCGGAGCCGGGATCCGCCCAGGAGACCCCTGATGACCCCCGGATCTGACGGGCAGATCGTCACCTTCTACTCCCAGAAGGGCGGCACCGGGCGGACGATGGCCGTGGCCAACGTCGCATGGATCCTCGCTTCCAACGGCTACCACGTGCTGGCCGCCGACTGGGACGTCGAGGCGCCGGGGCTGCACCGCTACTTTCACCCGTTCCTCGATACTGCGACCTCGGCCGCCACCACCGGCGTGCTCAACCTGTTCTCGGGTTACGTCACGGAGTGGCGCACGAAACCGCTCACCGAGTCCGCGGCGGACCTGAGACGGCGTCTCGCCCGGGTCCTGCCGCACGCGGTCTCCGTCGACTGGACGTTCCCCGAGGGCGGGAGCCTGGACTACATGCCCGCGGGGCGGCAGGACGGCGAGTACCTGACGCACCTCATGGACTTCAGCTGGCGGGAGTTCGCCGAACGGTTCGGTGGCACGCGGTTCCTCGAGGCGCTGCGCCACGACATGAAGAGCCACTACGACTTCACCCTCATCGACAGCCGCTGCGGCGTGAGCGACCTGGTCGGACTGTGCACCATCGACCTGCCGGACATCCTGGTCAACTGCTTCACGCTGAGCTCGCAGAGCATCGAGGGCGCGGCACGCATGGCCCGGTCCATACTCCGGGACGTCCATCCACGCCCCCTGCGCATACTGCCCGTCGCGATGCGGGTCGCCGACGACAGGGACAACCGTCTGGCGGCCGCCCGCGAGCTCGTCCGCATGAGCTTCCAGCAGCTGCCGGCCGCCTCCCGCACCGGCGTGGAAGTCCCGCACCGGTCGGACTACGCCTACGAAGAGACGCTGGCCGCGTTCGGTGACCCACCGGGCGAACCGGACAGTCTGCTCGCCGCCTTCGAGCTGCTGACGGAGCTGATCACCGAGGGCCGCGTGCGAGGTCTGCCACCCCTGGACGACGAACTGCGCCGACGTCATCTCGCCTCCTACGTGCGGCCGTTGTCGCCCATCGCGACCCCGCTGCGACTGTGGTACGCGCCCCAGGACCGGATGTGGGCCGACTGGGTCGGCTGGCTCCTCGCCGGCGCCGGCTTCGAGGTGCTCACCTCCGGCGGCGGCAGCGAACCGGGCCCCTGGGGCGGCGCCCCTCGCACCCTGGCCCTGCTGTCGTCGTCCTTCCTGCGCTCGCCGCAGTCCCGGACCCTGTGGGAGAGCATGGGCGAGACCGGTTCCGGCCCGTCCGGGAAGCTGATCCCGTTGCGGATCGAACCCGTCGCGCTCACACCCCCGTTCAGCGACTACGAAGCGGTCGACCTGACCTCCCTCGACGAGCCAGGGACCGCCGAGGCCCTGCTGCGCGGCGTAGGACTGTCCGGCGAGGCGGCCGAACGGGTCCTGGGACCGGCCCGTCCGCGGTTCCCGCGCCGGACGCCGGACCTGTGGGAGGCACCGGCGCGCAACCCGTTCTTCGTGGGCCGGGACCGGCTGCTGGACCAGCTCGCCGCCACGCTGAAGGTCAGCCGGCAACAGGCCGTGATACTCCCTCACGACGGCCTCGCCGCCACCGGGCGCACCCAACTGGCCGTGGAGTACACCCACCGCTTCCAGGCCGCGTACGACCTGGTGTGGTGGATCCGTGCGCACAGCCGGGAAGCGGTCCTGCTGTCGCTGGCACAGCTGGCGGAGCGCATGGGCCTGCGCACCGGGGACGACGTCCCCACGGCCGCGCGCCGGGCCCTCGACGCGCTGGACTCGGGATCACCCAGCTGCCGGTGGCTCCTGGTGTACGACAACGCGGCAGGCCGGCCGGCCCTGTCGGAGCTGTTGCCCGCCGGCCTCCAAGGGCATGTGCTGGTGACCTCCCGGGACCGCACGTGGAGCGAGAGCATGCACCCCGTGTGGGTCGACGCGTTCACCCGGGAGCAGAGCATCGAACTGCTGCGGCGGAGGGCTCCGTCGCTCTCCGCCGTGGACGCGGACCGGATCGCGGCCACCGCGAGCGACCTTCCGCTGGCCGTCGCCCAGGCCGGATCGTGGCTCGCGCAGTTCCCGTCGGCTGAGGACTACCTGCACCGGCTGGCCGTCCGAAGCGCCGCCCGGGCCGCGGAGGGCGCGGACGAGGCGACCGCCCCGGCGATCGCCGCCGGCACCGCGGTGGCCCTCGACGCACTTGCCGAGCGCGCTCCCGCAGCGCTGCGCCTGCTCGCCCTGTGCAGTGTGCTCGCACCGCAGCCGCTGCCGCTGACCCTGGTCTACACCGACACCGCGCTGCGCCTGCTGCGCCCGCACGACGACGCCCTGCACGAGCCGATGTTGGTCGACCGAGAGGTACGGGAACTCAGCAGGCTGGGCCTGGCCGAGGTCGACCAGGCCGGGCACACGCTGAAGGTGCACCGGGTCGTGCAGCGCCTGGTGACGGCTTCCCTGCCCGCCGACGAGCTGGACGAGGTCCGCCACGAGGCACACCGGCTCCTCACGGCCGCCGCGCCCCGGCGCGACGACTCCGCCGCCGAGGCGGACGACCTGGCGTTCGAGAGGCTGTGGCCCCACTTCGACCACGCCGGCGCGGACACGTGCCCCGACAGCGACACCCGCGTCGCGCTGCTGGAGCGGGTGCGCCGCACGGCGCAGCACGGCATGCCTGCCCGGGCCCTCGAACTGGGCCGTCGGCTGGACCGGAGCTGGACCGCCGTCGACGGGGGAGACGACGACCAGCACGTGCTGCAGCTGCGCACCCATCAGGCGACCGCGTTGCGGAGCCTGGGAGCCCATGGCCAGGCGTACGGCCTGGATTCCCGTACCCTGGCCCGGCAACGCGAGCTCCTGCCGCCCGGCCACGCCCACATCCTGATCACCGCCGCCGGCCTGGCGGAGGACCTGAGAGCGCTCGGCCGGTTCGGCGAGGCGCTGGAGCTGGCGCGTGAGGTGTACTGCGGATTCCACGACCTGTTCGGCGAGGAGCACCCGCAGACGCTGACCGCGGCCGAGGCGCTCGCCCGGTCGTTCCGCCTGGTGGGAAACTACTCGGCCGCGCGGGAGCGGAGCCTGGCCACCTGGCAACAACAGTGCCGCGTGCTCGGAGACGGTCACCCCGCGGCGTTGGCGTCGGCCCTGGGTCTCGCCCGGGACCTGCGCGAACTGGGCGACTACGCCGGCTCCGTGCGCGTGCTGCGCCCCGCCCTGGAGAGCCTTCGCCGCCAGAACGCCCATGGCGCGCTGCGCGCGGCCGTCAGCCTGTCGGTCTCCCTGCGCCGCATCGGGCAGAGACACGAGGCCGACGAGCTCGCCGCGCACGCCGAGGAGGGCTACACCACGGAACGGGACCGGGGCGATCCCGACTGGCTGGTCTGCGGCGTCAATCTGGCGGCCCTGACCGCCGGCGCGGGCGACCTGGCCACCGCGCGCACCGTGATCAGCCGTCTCCAGCACGGTGTCGCCCAGCTGCGCGGCCCGGAACACCCGGACAACGCGGTCTGCGACCACAACCTGGCGGCGTGGCTGCGCACTGCGGGAGAGACCGACGAGGCACTGGCCGCGGCCACGCGGACCGTCCGGTCCTTCGGCAGGCTGCTCGGCGACGCCCACCCGTACACCTTGTTCGGGAGGCTGACGATGGCCAACGTCCTGGGCGACATGGAGCGGTTCGCCCCGGCGGAGAGCATGGCGCGGGCTTGCGCTCAGGCCCTGCGCGTCTGCCTCGGGAAGGGGCACCCTGACACCCTGATCGCCGACCTGTCCCTGGCGGTCACCCTGCGCTCGATGGGCCACACGGCGGAGGCCGGCCGGTTGCGGGACCGGGCGGTCAGCGCGTTCGACAAGAGACTCGGCTCCGGACATCCCTGGACGGCCGCGGGCCGCGGCTGGCAGCGCGTCGACCGTGATCTGGAATTCCTGTTGCCCGCGTGAAGTGCGCCGCTCGGGCCCGCCGTTTCGCGCCCCGGTGAACGCCCGGGGCATCGGTGACGAGAAATCACCGCTGCCGCACGGTGCATTGCGGTACGCATTGCCCACCTCACGCAGGGGCTGCGAAGATGGCAGAGGCATGCTTGGCGGAACGTCTACGCGCACCGTGTCCACTCCAGCCCCGGACTCTCGCCGTCCCCGGTGTGTGGGAGGCGGCCCCGAACCAAGGTGAAGCCGACGCAGATGAAGATTCCGGTCACGAAACCCGCAGACAAGCCCCCTACGGGCGGCCCGACCTCCGAGAGAACCCCGCTCGCGGAGATCAGCACCGAGGGGATCGAGTTCACCACGGTCGTGAGGCGCGTGACTCCGGCTCCGGGAGAGGACGGGACCAGGACGAACTCCACTTTCAACTCCGCCGTCTAGCCGGGCGCCCTATGCGGACGCGCGGCACAGTCGGCGAGGTGTGACGGACGTGGCCATACGCGAGCTCGTCCTGAAGGTCCACAGCAGGTGCGACCTGGCGTGCGACCACTGCTATGTCTATCGGCACGCGGACCAGAGCTGGCGGAGGATGCCGCCGTTGATCTCCGAGGTGACGCTCCGCCAGGTGGTTCGTCGGCTCTGCGAGTACGTCCGTGAGGAGCGGCTCCCGCAGCTCGCGGTCATCCTGCACGGCGGTGAGCCACTGCTGGCGGGCCCGGCCCGCTTGCGGTCGACCTGCGCGGAACTCACCCGTGCGCTGGCTCCGACGACCGACCTCGACCTGCACATCCACACCAACGGTGTCCGCTTGAACCGCGCGCACCTGGAGGTCTTCAGGGAGTTCGACGTCAAGGTGGGCCTCTCCCTGGACGGCGACCGGGCCGCGAACGACCGGCATCGGCTCGACCACCGGGGCCGCAGCAGTTACGAACGGGTGCTGCGCGGGTTGGAGTTGCTGCGACTGCCCGAGTACCGGCACCTCTTCCAGGGGCTGTTGTGCACGGTCGACGTGGCCGGCGATCCGGTCCTCGTGCACGACGCGCTGATCGGCCTGGACCCCCCACGGATCGACTACCTCCTGCCCCACGCCACCTGGGACGCACCACCGCCTCCGGGACGCCCGGGAGCGTCCACGCCCTACGCCGACTGGCTTCTCGAAGTCTTCGACCGGTGGGAGGAGCAGGGGCGCCCGGTGCCCGTGCGGACCTTCGACTCGATCCTCAGCACGCTGCGTGGTGGCCCCCCACTCACGGAGGCGCTGGGAGCCACCGACGACGGCATCGCGGTCGTCGACACGGACGGCACCCTCACACGGTCCGACTCACTCAAGATCGCTTATGACGGCGCACCCGCCACCGGATACGACGTCTTCCGGCACGGCTTCCGGGAGTTCACCGAACGCGCGGAGGCCCCCGTCCGCCGCGACGGGATCAGCGAGACCTGCCGGCGGTGCCCCGTCCTCGCCACCTGCGGCGGGGGACTGGTCGCCCATCGCTACAGCACCGGACGGGGCTTCGACAACCCGTCGGTGTACTGCACGGACCTGCGTGCCCTGATCGAGGGAATCGCCGAACGGATCACGGATCGCTCGTTGGCTCCGGCGGTGACCAGCGCCGGCGAACTCGAACGGGCGCGGTTACGGCTGGACCGCGCGCTGCTCGCAGGCGTGAACGCCAAGCTCGCCGGCCGTGCCGGCTGGGACGAGGCCTGGAGCCTCCTGGTCCGGCTGGACACCGACGAGACCACGGCCCCGCACCTCGACGCGGTGCTCTCCCATCCGTATCTCAGGCCCTCCCTGATCCGCTCCCGGGGCGGCACGGCGGATCTGCCGCGCTTCATGGCGGTCGCGGCGGCCGCGGCGCTGCGTGCGGGCGTCGAAGCGACCTTGCGCTGGGAGCAGCCGAGCCCCTTGATCCACCTCCCGACCCTGGGCACCGTTCGGCTGTCCCGCCCCGGGCAGGTGGAATTCCGCGTCGGCAAGGGTGACTTCCGCGTACGCGGCGGGGAACCCTCGGCGGGGACCGACGACTCCCCGCCCGCCCTGCACAGCTGGCGGCCGCTGACATCGCTGTCTCTCGGCCACGGCCCGCGGCTGCTGATCGACGACGCCGACCCGGGCCGGGACTGCTTCTCCGCGGTCGTCGCCCCCCTGCTCGATCCCGGCACCCTGGACGCCTTCCGCAGCCGGCTGCGGAACGCGTACGGCCTTCTGGACCAGCGCGAGCCCGGTTGGTGGCAGAGCGTCAACGCTCCCGCCGCGACGACGATCACCCCGCTCGCCGCCGGCGCCGGACTGCGCCTGGGCGCCTGTGGCAGCGGCGCGCTGGGGGTGGCGGTCGACATCGAGCCGGAGGAGTTCGTCCGCGAGCTGCCCCGCCTCGGCCGGAGGGGGAGGCTCGCCGCGCTGCGCGAGGTCGTCGACCTGCACCTGCCGGGCAGCCCGGCAGGACCACTCCTCGATCTGGCCAGCGAGTACGTCGGCAGAGCCGCCCGTCCGTCGCCGGAAGCCGGTCCGGCGCGCATCCTGGCAGACCGGGTCCTGCGCGACTTGGCCGGCCTTCCACCGCGTGAACTCACGGAGAACGGCGCCTACGTGGCCGACGAGCTGAGAGCGGAATGGACGGCTCTCCATGACTGACGGCACCCGACTGGTCCGGTTCCTGCGTGAGTTCGGTGTCCGGCGCGGCGGCATTCTGCTGGTGCACGCTTCCCTGAGCGGCACCGGCCTGCCTCCCGCCGTGGTGCGAGACGCCCTTCTGGCCGCCCTCGGCCCGGCGGGCACGCTCGTCACACCGGCCTTCACCCCTGAGAACTCCGACACCTCCGACCGCCACCGTGCGCTCACCGCAGGGCTGACCGAACAGCAGAAGAAGGTCTACCGGGCGGGCATGCCGGCGTTCGATCCGGACGTCACCCCGTGCCCGGCGGTCGGCGCACTGGCCGACTGTGTGCGGGCCACCCCCGGCGCGGTGCGCAGCGCGCATCCGCAGACCTCGTTCGCCGCGATCGGCCCCCGGGCCCGCGACCTGCTCACCGGCCACGACCTGGACTGCCATCTGGGAGAACGGTCCCCGTTGGCGCGGCTGTACCAGCTCCATGCGCAGATCCTGCTGTTCCGCGTGGGGTTCGAGGCGTGCAGCGCACTCCACCTCGCCGAGTACCGCATGACACCGCGGCCGCAGACGCGCAGATACCGCTGTGTGGAGGGCGGCGGAGCGTGGATCTCCTACGAGGACATCGTGCTCGACGACAGCGACTTCGCCGCGATCGGAGCCCTGATCCCGCACGAACTCCTGACCAGAGGCGAATTCGCCGGAAAGGCGGCCACCCTCGTGGAGATGCGGGACACTGTGGACGCCGCTCAGCGTCAGATGTCCGGATACAGGTGGAGAACGGCGTAAAACGAACCACCCGTCGGACAGGGGGGTGGGGCACAGTGTTGATTCCGGCCACATGACGCCGTCGGGTGACTTCCCGGGGCTTCAACCGGCAGGGGGACGTGTGGAGATGCGACATCGGATCAGTGCTCACCGCCCCTGTCCCCGCTCGGGCCGCGTCAACCCGCGGCGACGGGCCGCGGTCGCCGTCTCCGAAGCCGGTCCGTCGTGGGGAATACTCGGGTGGGCGTTCTCCCCGCGACCGACGTGCGCACGCTTCCGCAGTCCCCCCCAGGCGCGGACGGGTGCCCCCACCCCGGCCTCGTCCCAGCGAGCCCGCCAACTCCCTGCCTACGTGCCAGGGGTCGACAACGGAGGAAAAGCATGATGGCGCGCCGGAGTGGACGTATCATCACGTTCTACTCTTACAAGGGCGGTACGGGCCGCACGATGGCCCTGGCGAACACGGCGTGGATCCTCGCCGCCAACGGCGCGCGGGTGCTGGCCGTCGACTGGGACCTCGAAGCCCCCGGACTGCACCGCTTCTTCCATCCGTTCCTCGACCCCAGCACACTCGAGGCCACCCCTGGCGTGATCGACATGATCAGCGAGTACTCCTGGGCGGCGACCAGTGCAAGCCATCGTTCCGGCACCTGGCACCGGCAGTACGCGCGCGTCGGCCGGCACGCGGTCTCCCTCAATCCGGAAGCCCTCGGACTGTTCTTCTCCGACGGAGGCTCGCTCGACTTCCTCTCCGCCGGTCAGCAGAACCGCGCGTACTCGGCCACCGTCTCCTCCTTCGAATGGGACAACTTCTACGACCGCCTCGGCGGCGGCATCTTCCTGGACGCCCTGCGCGAAGACATGAAGGCGTCCTACGACTACGTCCTCATCGACAGCCGCACCGGTCTGTCGGACAGCGCGGACATCTGCACCATCCAGATGCCCGACGTCCTCGTCGACTGCTTCACGCTCAGCGACCAGGCGCTGGACGGCGGTGCCGCCGTAGCCCGGACCGTCGAGGCGGAATACCGCGACCGGCGCATCCGGGTGCTCCCCGTGCCGATGCGGGTCGACGAGGGCGAGAAGGAGAAGGCCGACGCCGGACGGGCACTGGCCCGGTTGAAATTCGACGGACTGCCCAAGGGGAAGGACGGCGAACCGCTGGACCCGGCGCAGCTGAACGAGTACTGGGGCGCGGTCGAGATCCCGTACCGCCCGTACTACGCCTACGAGGAGCTGCTCGCGGCCATCGGTGACCAGAGCGGAGTGTCGAGCTCGCTGCTGTCCGCCTTCGAGCGCCTCACGGAGGTCATCTCCGACGGAGAGGTGACCCGGCTGCCGCCGATCCCGGAGCCGGTGCGGCAGCTCTGTCTGGCCGCCTACACGCGGCGCAGGCCCACGACCCTGGCCGCGGACGTCTTCGTGGCGTACGCGGGCGAGGACCGCATGTGGGCGGAGTGGCTGGAGGGGACCCTCAAGCCGTACTGCTCGCGGGTGACGCTGCACGACGTGGCCATTCGCGTTCCGGACCGCCCGGACCCGGCCACGCGCGCGCTGATCCTGACGTCGGACGCCTTCCTGCAGGCCAGACACGGACGGGCCGCGTGGCGGGCTCTCACCGACTCCGCTCCCGGCCTGCCGCCCCTCCAGGTGACACGTCTGCGGCTGGACCGTGCGCAGATGCCCGGCTCCGACGTGGAGCACACCTCGGTGGACCTCCACCGGGTCGACGAGGCCGAGTGCGTCCAGCGGGTCTTCAAGGCGCTGAAGCTGACGGCCGATCTGGTGCCCGCCGGTACGGCGAGCCCTCGGTTCCCGGGCAACTGGCCGAGGATCTTCGACGCTCCGAGCCGCAACACTCTCTTCACGGGCCGGGCCGCAGTGCTCGAACAGTTGCGCTCGCAGCTCGGCGAAGGCATCTCCGTCGTGCTGCCCCAGCCCCAGACGCTCTTCGGACTCGGCGGCGTGGGCAAGACCCAGATCGTGCTGGAGTACGTGCACCGTTTCGTCGCCGACTACGACCTGGTGTGGTGGATCTCCGCGGAGCACAAGGACGCCATCATCGCCTCCCTCGCCGAACTCGGTTCGAGGATCGGTGCCTCCGGTGGCGACGACATGGCTCGGGCCAGCGCCGAGGTGGTACAGATGCTGGCGTCCGGTGTGCCGACCACCCGCTGGCTGCTCGTCTTCGACAACGCGGACGACCCCGAGACGCTCAAACCGTTCTTCCCGGCCGGCGGCGGGCACATCCTGGTCACTTCCCGGAACCAGGCGTGGGCACAGAAGGGCACGTCCCTGTCCGTCGACGTGTTCCCACGTGAGGAGAGCATCGAGCACCTCACGCGACAGGCCCCCGGCCTGACCGCCGACGAGGCGGACCGCGTGGCGGACGCCGTGGGCGACCTGCCGTTGGCCGTCGAACAGGCCGCCGCCTGGCTCGCGGAGACGGCCACGCCCACCGACGAGTACCTGCGGGAACTGACCGAACAGACCACCGCTGTGCTGGGCCTCAACCACCCCAAGGACTACCCGCAGCCGGTGGCCGCCACCTGGAACATCTCCATCGCCCGCCTCAACGAACGGTCACCGGCCTCGGTACGGCTCCTCCAGCTGTGCGCCTTCATGGCACCGGAACCGATCTCCGTGCGCGTGCTCTACAACAAGGAGATGCTGGACGCCCTGCGGGAGTGGGACCCCTCGCTCCAGGAGAGTCTGCTCCTGGGCCGGGTGATCCGCGAGATCGGGCGTTTCGCCCTGGCCAAGGTCGATCAGAGCAGCGGCAGCATCCAGGTGCACCGGCTGGTCCAGGCCGTGATCCGCTCACAGCTCTCGGAGGCGGAACGGGAAGAGGCGCGGCACGTCGTGCACACCGTTCTCGCCAGCGCCCGGCCCGACGGTGACGAGCCCACCGACGATCCGTCGACCTGGCCGCTCTTCGACTCCATCTGGTCGCACCTGCTGGCCTCGGGCATCCAGGACTGCTCGGAACCCGAACCCCGGCGACTGCTCATCGACCGGGTGCGGTACCTGTGGAAGCGGGGTGACCTGCCGAGCGCCCGCCAACTCGCACAGGACGTCCTGGAGCGCTGGATCGAGCGTCTCGGCGAGAACGACATGCAGTGCCTCTACCTGCGCTGCCAGCTCGCCAACGTGCTCCGCTCACAGGGGCGCTACCAGGAAGCCCGGGAGATCGACGAGGAACTGCTGGAACGGCAGCGCGAGGTCCTGGGCTCCAGCCATCCGCACACCTACATCACCGCGTCCAGCCTCGCGAGCGACCTGGCCGCCCTCGGCGAGTACCGGTCGGCGGTGGAGCTGGCCGAGGACGCGCACCGGGGATTCCGCGACATCTTCCACGAGTCGCACCAGCGCACCCTCAGCGCCGCCAACAACCTCGCGCTCGCGCTGCGCATGGTCGGCCGCTACGAAGACGCCCGCGCCGTGGACCAGGACGTCTACGACCGCCGCCTGGTCGTGCTCGGCCCCACGCACCCCTACACCCTCGGCTCGGCCTCCAGCCTCGGCCGCGACCTGAGGGAGATCGGCCGTTACGGGGAGTCCGTGGAGATCCTCTCCCGCGTGTACGAGGACCACAAGCGCATCCTGGGGGAGCGCTTCCCACCCACCCTCAGCTGCGCCAAGTCGCTCGCCGTCTCGCTGCGCAGAGTGGGGCGGGTGGAGGACGCGCTGCGGCTGACGACCGCGACCCTGGCGAGGTACCGCGAGCAGTACTCGTCGCCGAATCCGGACTGGCTGGCCTGCGACCTGAACCTCGCCTCGGACCTGTACGCCGCCGACGAGACGGAGCAGGCCCGGGAGGTCGCCCGCCAAGCGCTGGCCGGGTACATGAAGGTCCCGGGCGAGGCCCATCCCTACACCCAGGGCGCCCTCAACAACCTCGGCATCTTCCACTGGGGCTGCGGGGACCTGGACGAGGCCGAGGAGGTGTTCCAGCAGGTTCTGCCGCGCTTGAGGGACATGCTGGGCAAGGACCACCCGCACACGCTGATCTCCGGCCTCAACTTCGCCAACGTCCTCGCCGACCAGGGCCGTTTCGAAGAGGCGTACGACCTGGAGAGCAAGGCCGCCGCCGGCCTGGGCGCGGTGCTGGGGCGGCACCACCCGGACGCCCTGACCGCGGTCGCCAACTCGGCACTGACGCTGCGCTCCCTCGGCAGCCCCGAGGCGGACCGCCTGCGGGAGGAGAGCCTCGGCGAGTTGGGGCGAGTGCTCGGCGACGAGATCATGACCATGCGGTCCGCGCGGAACGAACGACGCCTCTATCGCGACCTGGAACCGCTGGCCGTGTAGCGCGACTCGGTGGGCTGTTCCTCCTGGAACGGGAGCGCCTCGCTCGGCGAGGCGTCGATGAGCGACCATCTCAGCACGTCCGGCAGCACCCGCAGGGCTCCGAAGTGGGCGGCGGACGGCTCGATCACGGACGTGGCCCGTGGGATGCGCTCCGCGAGCCATGAGGAGTGGGCCGCCGGTGAGAAGGCGTCGCGGGCGCCGTGCCACAGCAGGACGGGCACCTGGATACAGGTCGGGTCGAATCCCCAGGGCTCGGTCAGGGCGAACGCGTCGTCGATCCAGCCGTACGGCGAACTGCGCAGCGCCTCACAGTAGTTGCGCAGCAACATCGAGCGGACGCCGTTGTCCGAGATGATCTTCCGGTCGTCCTCGGTCATCTCCTCGCGCAGTTCCTCCAGCAGCCGCGCGGGGTCGGAGCGAATGGAGTCGGTGCGAGGGATGAGCCGGGCCTCGAACTCCTCGGGATCGGCGAGCGCCGTGCTGTACTCGTCGATGTTGGAGGGCGCCATCCCGGCGAACCAGTCGAGGCCCTCCGCGTCCCGGGGCGCGAGGGTGACGAGGGCTGCCGCACGGGTCACCCGGTGCGGCAGCCGGGCCGCGCACGCCAGGGCGTGCGGGGCGCCGCCGGAGCGGCCGACGACCGCGAAGCGGTCCATGCCCAGGGCGTCGGCCACGGCGGTCACGTCCTGCACGACGTCCACGACACGGCGGCCGGGCTGGCGGTCCGATCCTCCGTATCCGGGACGGTCGTAGCTGATCAGCAGTACTCCGCGCTGGTACAGGTACATGGGGCGCGGCCTCGGGCCGACCCGGCTGCCGGGCGTGCCGTGGAGCAGGAACACGGGTCGCCCCCGCGGGTCCCCGGAGCACTCGACCCGCAGTCGCCTCCCGTCCGCCGTCCGGACGTGGTCGAGCGTCGACGCCAGGTCCCGCACGATGAATCCCCTCTCCCAACCCACAGACCAGGTCCCAAGCTGCCGGAACTTGACCCACTCGTCCAGCCGACACCATCGCTTTCGGCTCCGTGCCGAACAGGCACAACGAGCAACGGGCCTGCGTGTCACCGCAGCGTCCGGGCAGAGCCCGGGTGCGCCCGGCCCGACGGAGGCGCGCCCCGGGGCGGCGTCAGATGTCCCGGAACGTCTCGATCTGCGCCCCGACCGAGTTCAGCCGCTCCGCCAGGTCCTCGTAACCGCGGTTGATGACGTACACGTTGCGCAGCACCGAGGTGCCCTCCGCGGCCATCATCGCCAGCAGGACGACCACCGCGGGGCGCAGGGCAGGCGGGCACATCATCTCTGCGGCGCGCCAGCGGGTCGGGCCCTCGACCAGGACGCGGTGGGGGTCCAGGAGCTGGAGCCGGCCGCCGAGGCGGTTCAGGTCGGTCAGATAGATGGCGCGGTTGTCGTAGACCCAGTCGTGGATGAGGGTCTTGCCCTGGGCGACCGCGGCGATGGCCGCGAAGAACGGGACGTTGTCGATGTTCAGGCCGGGGAACGGCATGGGGTGGATCTTGTCGATGGGCGCCTCCAGCTTGGAGGGCCGGACGGTGAGGTCCACCAGCCGGGTGCGGCCGTTGTCGGCGAAGTACTCGGGCGTGCGGTCGTGGTCGAGGCCCATCTCCTCCAGTACGGCCAGCTCGATCTCCAGGAACTCGATGGGGACGCGGCGGACCGTCAGCTGCGACTCGGTCACCACCGCGGCGGCCACCAGGCTCATCGCCTCGACCGGGTCCTCGGAGGGGGAGTAGTCGACGTCGACGTCGATGGTGGGCACGCCGTGCACGGTGAGGGTGGTCGTGCCGATGCCGTCGACCTTGACGCCGAGGGCCTCCAGGAAGAAGCAGAGGTCCTGGACCATGTAGTTGGACGAGGCGTTGCGGATGACGGTGATGCCGTCGTGCCGGGCGGCCGCGAGCAGGGCGTTCTCGGTGACCGTGTCGCCGCGTTCGGTCAGGACGATCGGGCGGTCCGGGCTGACCGCGCGGTCCACCCGGGCGTGGTACTGGCCCTCGGTGGCGGCGATGTCCAGTCCGAAACGGCGCAGCGCGATCATGTGCGGCTCGATCGTGCGCGTGCCGAGGTCGCAGCCGCCGGCGTAGGGCAGTTTGAAGTGGTCCATGCGGTGCAGCAGCGGGCCGAGGAACATGATGATGGAGCGGGTGCGGCGGGCCGCGTCCGCGTCGATCGCCGCCAGGTTCAGCTCGGCCGACGGCACGATCTCCAGGTCGACGCCGTCATTGATCCACCGGGTGCGCACGCCGATGGAGCCCAGCACCTCGAGGAGGCGGTACACCTCCTCGATGCGGGCGACGCGGCGCAGCACCGTGCGCCCCTCGTTGAGCAGTGAGGCGCACAGCAGCGCCACGCACGCGTTCTTGCTCGTCTTCACGTCGATGGCACCGGACAGCCGGCGCCCGCCGACCACCCGCAGATGCATCGGGCCGGCGTAGCCGAGCGACACGATCTCGCTGTCGAGGGCCTCCCCGATGCGCGCGATCATCTCAAGGCTGATGTTCTGGTTGCCGCGCTCGATCCGGTTGACGGCGCTCTGGCTGGTTCCGAGCGCCTCGGCCAGCTGCGACTGCGTCCAGCCACGGTGCTGCCGGGCGTCACGGATGAGCTTGCCGATGCGTACGAGGTAGTCGTCTGCCATGGGACTGAGGTTATCTCAGATATGAGATGTCGCCCGACAAGGGGTCCGAACGGGTGACAGGGCGTCAGTCCCGCCCGGCGTGTTCAGTGTCGACGCGCCTTCGTGGTGCGCCGCCACCCGAAAGGTCCCGGCAGATCCATCGATGTCGTACGACGTCCTGTGCTGCTGCGGGTGTGGCGCGGGCCGTTCTTTCCGCCGCCGGTGGTGATGGACCAGGAGCGCTTGTTGATGTTCAGTCGCACCCCCGGAAGGATCCGGAAACTCTTGCGGAACGTGAGCGGCATGCCTGTCTCCCCTCCGTCTTGCGTGGATGTCGCGCGTGGGTACCCGGTTCGGATACCCGGGAAAAGGGCGCGCATGACCGCACGGCGGGCGCCGGGGCATGACCATTCGGCGCTCGTGTACTAGAGTTATCTCGACATCGAGATATCTGCCGAGAGAGCACCGCAGCCGCACGCCGCCATCGAGTCCGGCGGTAAGGGTAGCCTAACTTAGCCTTACCTTAGCGGACCGGCCAAGATGCCGTGGCGGCAGGATCGTGGTGGTACGCGCACATCAATGAAGGAGACTGTCGTGTCGGCGAACAGCTTCGACGCCCGCAGCACGCTGCAGGTGGGCGACGAGTCGTACGAGATCTTCCGGCTGGACAAGGTGGAGGGCTCGGCCCGCCTTCCCTACAGCCTCAAGGTCCTGCTGGAGAACCTGCTCCGCACCGAGGACGGCGCGAACATCACCGCCGACCACATCCGTGCCCTCGGCGGATGGGACTCGCAGGCCCAGCCCAGCCAGGAGATCCAGTTCACGCCGGCCCGCGTGATCATGCAGGACTTCACCGGCGTTCCCTGCGTCGTGGACCTCGCGACCATGCGTGAGGCCGTCAAGGAGCTGGGCGGCGACCCGGCGAAGATCAACCCGCTGGCGCCGGCCGAGCTGGTCATCGACCACTCCGTCATCGCGGACAAGTTCGGTACCAACGACGCCTTCAAGCAGAACGTCGACCTGGAGTACGGCCGCAACAAGGAGCGCTACCAGTTCCTGCGCTGGGGCCAGACCGCCTTCGACGAGTTCAAGGTCGTCCCGCCCGGCACCGGCATCGTCCACCAGGTGAACATCGAGCACCTGGCCCGTGTCGTCATGGTCCGCGAGGGCAAGGCCTACCCGGACACCCTGGTCGGCACCGACTCGCACACCACCATGGTCAACGGCCTCGGCGTCCTCGGCTGGGGCGTCGGCGGCATCGAGGCCGAGGCCGCCATGCTCGGCCAGCCGGTCTCCATGCTCATCCCGCGCGTCGTCGGCTTCAAGCTCACCGGTGAGCTCCAGGCCGGCACCACCGCCACCGACCTCGTCCTCACGATCACCGAGATGCTGCGCAAGCACGGCGTCGTCGGCAAGTTCGTCGAGTTCTACGGCGAGGGCGTCGCCGCCACCTCCCTGGCGAACCGCGCCACCATCGGCAACATGTCGCCGGAGTTCGGCTCCACCGCCGCGATCTTCCCGATCGACGACGAGACGATCAGCTACATGCGGCTCACCGGCCGCAGCGAGCAGCAGCTCGCGCTGGTCGAGGCGTACGCCAAGGAGCAGGGCCTCTGGCTCGACCCGGCCGCCGAGCCGGACTTCTCCGAGAAGCTCGAGCTCGACCTGTCGACCGTCGTGCCGTCCATCGCCGGCCCGAAGCGCCCGCAGGACCGCATCGTCCTCGCGAACGCCGCCGAGCAGTTCGCGCAGGACGTGCGCACCTACGTCAACGACGAGTACGAGGCCAGCAAGGAGTCCTTCCCGGGCTCCGACGCGCCCTCGACGATCCCGAACGGCACCCCGTCCAACCCGGTCACCGTGACCGCCCCCGACGGCACCTCGTACGAGATCGACCACGGCGCGGTGACGGTCGCGGCCATCACCTCCTGCACCAACACCTCCAACCCGTACGTCATGGTCGCCGCCGCGCTGGTGGCCAAGAAGGCGGTGGAGAAGGGCCTGACCCGCAAGCCGTGGGTCAAGACCACCCTCGCCCCGGGCTCCAAGGTCGTCACCGACTACTTCGAGAAGGCGGGCCTGACCCCCTACCTCGACAAGGTCGGCTTCAACCTCGTCGGCTACGGCTGCACCACCTGCATCGGCAACTCCGGCCCGCTGCCGGAGGAGGTCTCCAAGGCCGTCAACGACCACGACCTCGCGGTCACCTCGGTCCTCTCCGGCAACCGGAACTTCGAGGGCCGTATCAACCCCGACGTCAAGATGAACTACCTGGCGTCCCCGCCGCTGGTCGTGGCCTACGCGCTCGCCGGCTCCATGAAGGTCGACATCACCCGGGACGCCCTGGGCACCGACCAGGACGGCAACCCGGTCTTCCTGAAGGACATCTGGCCCTCCGAGGCCGAGGTGAACGACGTCGTCGCCAACGCCATCGGCGAGGACATGTTCGCCAAGTCCTACAGCGACGTCTTCGCGGGCGACGCCCAGTGGCAGGCGCTGCCGATCCCGACCGGCAACACCTTCGAGTGGGACGCCGAGTCCACCTACGTGCGCAAGCCCCCGTACTTCGAGGGCATGGCCCACGAGCCGGCCCCGGTCGAGAACATCTCCGGCGCCCGCGTGCTCGCCAAGCTGGGCGACTCGGTCACCACCGACCACATCTCCCCGGCCGGTGCCATCAAGGCCGACACCCCGGCCGGCAAGTACCTCACCGAGCACGGTGTGGAGCGTCGTGACTTCAACTCCTACGGCTCGCGCCGAGGCAACCACGAGGTCATGATCCGCGGCACGTTCGCCAACATCCGCCTGCGCAACCAGATCGCGCCGGGCACCGAGGGCGGCTACACCCGCGACTTCACGCAGGCGGACGCGCCGGTGTCGTTCATCTACGACGCCTCGCAGAACTACCAGGCCGCCGGCATCCCGCTGGTCGTCCTGGCCGGCAAGGAGTACGGCTCCGGCTCGTCCCGCGACTGGGCCGCCAAGGGCACCGCGCTCCTGGGCGTCAAGGCCGTCATCGCCGAGTCGTACGAGCGCATCCACCGCTCGAACCTCATCGGCATGGGCGTCCTGCCGCTGCAGTTCCCGGAGGGCCAGACCGCCGCGTCCCTCGGCCTCACCGGTGAGGAGACCTTCGACTTCACCGGCGTCGAGGAGCTCAACAACGGCACCACCCCCCGCACGGTGAAGGTCACCACCGACACCGGCGTCGAGTTCGACGCGGTCGTCCGCATCGACACCCCCGGCGAGGCGGACTACTACCGCAACGGCGGCATCATGCAGTACGTGCTGCGCAGCCTGATCCGCAAGTAAGCGGACCGCCAAGGCAGTTCGAGGGCCGCGTTCCCGGGTGACCGGGGGCGCGGCCCGCGCCGTTCGCCGACTAGGGCGCGGAAGCCGCTTCACCCGCCGCGGTACTTCGCCGCCGCGGCCTGGGCGAGGTCCTGCGCCTTGTCGAGGGCCGCGTCCACGGACTGCCGGCCGGCGATGGCCGCGGCGATCTGCTCGGAGACCGCCGTCCCCAGCGCGGCGAACTCCGGGATGCCGAGGAAGCCGATGCCGGTGTAGGGGCGGGTGCCGACGCCCGGGTCCTTCGGGTCGGCGGAGTCCGTCGCCGCCGTGTACTCCTGCCGGTACCAGGCACCGGCCGCCTGCTGGTACTCGGGCTTGTCGTAGAGCGACTTGCGGTTCCCGGCGGGCGCCGAGGTCCAGCCCACCTCCCGGCCGACCAGCTCCTGGAACTCCTTGGAGGAGGCCCAGGAGATGAACTCCCAGGCGGCGTCCTTGTGCTCGGACGCCTGCTGGATGCCCCAGGCCCAGGTCCACAGCCAGCCCGCCTTGTCGGTCTTCTCGTGCGGGGCCGGGACGTACCCCACCTTGCCCTTGACCGGGGAACTGTCGGCCTCGATCGACGAGGCCAGCGACGTGGCGTCGTACATCATGGCGCACTTGCCCTCGACGAAACTGTCCAGGATCTCCAGCACGCCCATCCGCTCGGGGCCGGGCTGGCCGTGGGAGCGGACCAGGTCGACGTAGAACCCGACGGCCTTCCTGAACTCCGGTGAGGTCAGCCGGGCGTTCCAGTCCATGTCGTACCAGGCGCCGCCGAAGGTGTTGACGACCGTGTTGATCGGGGCGAGGTTCTGGCCCCAGCCGGGCAGGCCGCGCAGGCAGATGCCGCTGGCGCCCTCGGAGCCGTCGACCTGGGCGGCGAGGTCGGCGACCTGCTTCCAGGTCGGGTTCGCCGGCATGGTCAGCCCGTCCTTGCGGAACAGGTCCTTGCGGTACATGAGGAAGGAGCCCTCGCCGTAGAACGGCTCGGCGTACAGCTTGCCGTCGTCGCCGGTCAGCGAGGACTCAAGGTTCGCGAAGACGTCGTCCTGGTCGAAGTCCTCGTCGGCCTTCACATAGGCGTCCAGCGGGGCGAGCCAGCCGTTGTCCGCGTAGATCGGCACCTCGTACGCGCTGACGCTCGCCACGTCGTAGGTGCCGGCCTGGGTCGCGAACTCGCGGTTCATCTTCTCCCGCGCCTCGTTCTCCGGCAGCAGCGTGTAGTCGACGGTGATGCCGGTCTCCGCCGTGAAATGCCTCTTGGTGAGCTTCTTCAGGGTCTGGATCTGCGGCACGTCCGTCGCGAGGACGCTGAGCCGCGTCTGCTTCTCGCCACCGGCCAGATCGGCGTCACCGCACCCGGCGAGGACCAGGCCGGCCGCGACCGTGACGGCCACGGCCGCCTGGGTGAGGCGGCTGCGTTTCATGACACCTCCGCCCCTACCCACCTTTGCTCCCCGTTAGGCATTTCATGAGAAACGTAATAATCAGCCTATTTCGGGCAGGCCGTGATTCACGGTCGGCCACGTCGGGCCTGAGCGCGTCTGGACAGCGCGTCGGCCGCCACGGCGGCCAGCAGCACCCCGCCGGTGATCATGAACTGCACGGCGTCCTGGACCCCCAGCAGCCCCATCCCCGAGGCGATCGACTGGATCACCACCACACCGAGCAGCACCGACCAGGGCGAGCCCCGCCCGCCGAACAGGCTCGTCCCGCCGATGACGGCCGCCGCGATGGCGTTGATCAGCAGCATCCCCGAACCGGCGGCCCGGGCCGTGGTGGGGCTCGCCGAGGTCAGTCCCGACGCCACGAACAGCCCGCCGAACGCGGCCAGCGTCCCCGACACCATGAACATCGCGACCCGGACCCGCTCCACCCCGATACCGGCCCGCCGCGCCGCCTCGACCCCGCCGCCGACCGCGTACACCCGCCGCCCGTAGCGGGTACGGCGCAACAGGTAGTCCGAGACGACCAGGACCACCAGGAAGATCAGCAGCGCCAGCGGCAGCCCCTGGAACCGGTTGAGGGTGTGGGCACCGGCGAAGGCCACCACCGCCAGGAGACCGGTGCGCATCCCGATGTCGCCCTCCGTCCGGTAGGGCATCCCGGCCGCCCGGTGGCGGCTCCGCCGGCGGTGGGCGGCCAGGAAGTACCCGGCCGTGCCGAGCGCGGCGACGGCGTACGCCACCAGGTCGTTGCCGAAGTGCCGGCTGGTCAGGGAGGCGACCAGGCCCTCCTCGTCGATGTTGATCGTGCCGCTGGCCCCGAGCAGGTAGAGCGTCAGGCCGTTCCATATCAGCAGCCCGGCCAGCGTCACCACGAACGCGGGCACGCCCAGCCAGGCGTGGAAGAACCCGTGAAAGGCGCCCACCGCCGTCCCCGTGGCCACCGCCACGATCACCGCCAGCCACTCCGGCACCCCGTGGTTCACGTTCAGCACGGCGAACGCCGCACCCGCCAGGCCGCTGACCGAGCCGACCGACAGATCGATCTCCCGGATCAGCAGCACGAACACGATCCCGACGGCGACCAGCCCGGTCCCGACGATGTCCACGCTGAGGTTGGACAGGTTGCGCGGCGAGAGGAACTTGTCGTCCAGCCCCTGGAAGACGATCCAGATCACGAGCAGCCCGGCGAGAACCAGGAGCGGTCCCCGCTCTCCGCCCCGCACACTCCCGCGGACCTCCAGCGCGTACTGGCGCACACTGTCCCGCCAGCCGCGGGCGGCGCGCCGCTCACGATCGGTGGTGATCGGCCCGGGGCTGCCCGGCCCCGCCGGTCCGCCGTCCCGGTGCGGCCCGCCGCGGCTCACGGCCACGCCTCCTCGTCGCCCTTCGAACGATGGGCCACGGCGTTGTCCGCCGCCCCCGTGACGGAGGAGATGATCTGCTCCTGGGTCACGGTGCTCACGTCGAACAGACCGTTGTTGCGGCCCAGCCGGAGCACCGCGACCCGGTCCGCGACGGCCTTGATGTCGCCCATGTTGTGACTGATGAGGATGATCGCCATACCGCGGTCGCGGACCTCCTCGATCAGGTCGAGCAGATGACTGGTCTGCTCCACGCCGAGGGCGGCGGTGGGCTCGTCGAGCAGTAGCACCTTGGGGGCACCCATCAGCGAGCGGGAGATCGCGACGGCCTGCCGCTGCCCGGCCGACAGCGCGGCGACCGGCACCCGCACGTCGGGGATGCGGATCGACAGCGCGCGCATCAGGTCACGGGCCCGGCGCTCCATCTCCACCTCGTCGAGGACGCCCACCCGGTCGATCTCACGGCCGAGGAAGAGATTCCCGACGACGTCCAGGTTGTCGCACATGGCGAGGTCCTGGTAGACGGTCGCGATGCCCAGGGCGTGCGCGTCGTGCGGGCGTTTGATCTGCACGAGGCGTCCCTCCCACTCGATGACGCCCCGGTCGGCGGGGCTGACCCCGGAGATCACCTTGACCAGCGTGGACTTGCCCGCCCCGTTGTCGCCCGCCAGGGCCACGACCTCACCGGCCCGGACCCGCAGGTCGACGTCCACCAGCGCCTGGACGCCGCCGAACCGCTTGGTGATGCCACGCAACGCCAGTACGGGGGGATGGGCCACGGGGACCACCTCGCTCACCGGGTGAGTCCGACCCGGGCACAGGCCGGGCGGAGCTTCGGGGTGCAGATCTGGTCGACCGTGTAGACACCGTCCCGGATGAGGGTCCGGCCGATCGTCTCGCGCGTCACGGCGGTCGGCGTGAGCAGGATCGCCGGGACGTCCTCGGTCGTGGGGCTGTCCACCGTCGTCGTGACCAGGGAGTCGACGTCGTTGCCGCGCGCCAGGGCCACGGCCATCGCGGCGGCCGACTCGGTCTCCAGCCGGAACGGCTTGTAGACGGTCATGTACTGCTCGCCCTCGATGATGCGCTGCACGGCGTCGGGATCCGCGTCCTGCCCGGTGACCGGGGGCAGCGGCGTGACACGGGCGCTCTTGAGGGCCGAGATGACACCGGCGGCGATGGAGTCGTTGGCCGCGAGCACCCCGTCGATCGCGCTCGGGCCGAGGTCACTGATCGCGGCGGACATGTGGTCGTGCGCGTTCTCCGTACGCCAGCCGAGGGTGTCGTACGACTTCAGGATCCGCACCTCGTCCCGGAGGACGGCCCGCGCCCCGTCCTCGTACCAGGCGGCGTTGGGGCTGGACGGGTCGCCGTTCACCATGACGACACCGCCACCGTCGGCCCGGGCGCCCATGCCCTTCAGGAGCGTCTGGCCCTGGAGCCTGCCGACCTGGTCGCCGTCGAAACTGACGAAGCCCGAGATCGGTCCTTCGGCGAGGCGGTCGTAGGCGACGACCGGGATGCCCTCGCGCTGCGCCGCGTGCACCGAGGAACGCAGGGCCTTGGGGTCGACGACGTCCAGGAGCAGCGCCGACACCCCCCGGGTGATCATGGAGGTCATCTGCTGCCGCTGGCTCGCCGCGTCGTTCTCGGCGTTGGCGTACACGACCCTGCACTCGGAGCACAGCTCCTTGACCCGCTTCTCGATCAGGGGCCTGTCCGACTTCTCCCAGCGGGGCACGGCCCGGCTGGGCAGCAGCAGCCCGATGGTCAGCCGGCCCTCGCCCTCCTCGCCGTCCGTACACCCGGCGAGGGACACGGCCAGCAGGACCGCCAGCAGCCCGGCCGCGCCACGCAGACCGAGGCCACGCATCAGGGACCTCCCTCGGGGGTTTTGGGGTCGCGCACGGCCGGGGCGCCGGTACGGTTCGCGGCCTGCTCGCCGTCGCGGCGCGGGCCCTGGTCGCGGGACCTGCGGCGGTCCCGATTGCGGCCCAGGCCCCAGGTCCGGTCGCGGCCCAGGCCCCAGGCACGGCCCGGCCTGCGCTCCTCCTCCGGCTCGGTCTCCGGTTCCTCGTCCGGCTCCTCGCCGGGCTCCGTCTCCCGACGGGTGACGACGATCTCGCTCCACACCTGCTTGCCGCCGCCCACCGGCACCGAACCCCAGGCCGCCGACATGGCCTCGACCAGGAAGAGCCCACGCCCGCCCGTCGACTCCCAGTCCACGACCACGGGCTTGGCCGGTGCCCGCGGTGAGGAGTCGTTCACGGTCACCCGCAGCCGGTCCGCCGCCAGGGTCAGCTCCACCCGAACCGCGCCCTGCGTGTGCACCAGCGCGTTGGTGACCAGCTCCGACACCACCAGCAGGACGGTGTCGGCCTCGGCGGCGATGCCCCACGAACGCAGGGTGCGCGCGCTGAACCGGCGGGCGTGCATCACCGCGTCCGGCAGCCGCCACACCACCCAGCCCGCCCGCACCGGCCGTACCCGCATCCCGTCGTAGCGCAGCAGCAGCACCGCCACGTCGTCCTCACGCCGCCCGGCCTCGCCGAGCAGCTCGTCGGCCATCCGTCCCGGGTCGGCGGGATCCGCCGCCGCGAGCGCCTGGCGCACGAGCCGCATCCCCTCGTCCACCTGGAGGTCCGCCGACTCGACCAGACCGTCCGTCACCAGCGCGAGCACCGATCCCGGGGCGAGCGCTCGGGCCGTCAGCGGGAACTCCGCGTCCGCGAGGACGCCCAGCGGGAGTCCGCCCTCGACCGCGATCTCCTCGGTGCCGCCGTCGGGATGCCGTGCCAGCGGTGCCAGGTGCCCGGCCCGCACGAACAGCGCGTTGCCCTCCTCCATGTCCAACTCGACGTAGCAGCAGGTGGCGAAGAGGTCGGTCTCCATGCCGACAAGCAGCCGGTTGGCGTGCGCGACGACCACGTCCGGCGGATGCCCCTCCACGGCGTAGGCGCGGACCGCCGTACGCATCTGGCCCATGATCGTCGCGGCCCCGGCGCTGTGTCCCTGCACATCCCCGATGACCAGGGCCACCTTGCTCTCCGACAGCGCGATCACGTCGTACCAGTCGCCGCCCACCTGGAGCCCGCGCCGGGCCGGCAGATAGCGGGCCACGGCCGTGCCCCCGGGCAGCTTGGGGAGCCGGCGCGGCAGCAGGCTGCGCTGGAGCATCGTCGCGAGCTCCTGCTCGGCGTCGTAGGCGTGCGCGCGCTTGAGGGCCTGCCCGACCAGGCCCGCGGTCGCGGTCAGCAGGGCCCGCTCCTCGGGCGCGAACTCGTGCCGGGTGTCCCAGCCGACCAGGCACACCCCGGCCACCCCGCTCCTGGCCGGCAACGGCAGCACGGCGAGCCCGCCGGGCCCGATCCCCGCGAGCCCCGGTTCCAGGACGGAGCCCGCCGGCCACAGGCTCATCCGCCCGTCCCGCAGTGCCGCCTGGAGCGTGGGCAGGGCGGAGACCGGCGCGTCGGGCCACTCCGAGCGCCACTCACGCCGCCACAACTCCGGCCAGGCCCCGGCACCCGGCGGATCGAGCACGGTGACCGCCAGCCGGTCCTCCAGCAGCTCGGCGAGCGCCACCCGGTCCGCTCCCAGCGGCTCGCGCAACGCGGCGACGACGACACGGCTGACGTCCCGGACGGTGGTGGCGTCGTCGAGCGCGGCCGTGAGCCACTGGATCCGGGCGACGTCGCTGGCGCTGCGGCGCAGCACGGGCGCCGCGCTCACCACGCCCAGCACCCGCTCGGGAGCGCCGCCCGGGCCTTTCAGCACCCGGCAGTTCAGCCGCAGCCAGCACAGTTCACCGGTGGGCCTGCGGATACGGAACTCCAGCTCACGGCGGCCCGGGGCCTGCGCGGACGGCTCGATGACCGACATCAGCGCGGGGACGTCCTCCGGCACGCTGACCGAGAGCAGGGTGTCGGTCTTGCCGTCGAAACCGCCCTCGGGGATGCCGACGAGTTCGAGCAACGCGGGGTCCGTCTCGACCAGCCCGGTCCCGGGCGACAGGGCGAAGGAGCCGACTCCCATGGCGCGCAGGGCCGAATCCAGCAGTGGCGAGGGCGCCGACCGGTCGGCCTCGCCCCTCAGCCGCCCGGCGACGGCCTCGGCGTACTGCTCCAGGAACTCCCGCTGCTCGGACCCGAACCCTTCCCCGGCCTCTCCCACCACGACGAGACACCCCAGCCAGCCGCCCGGCGCCCCCAGCGGCAGGGCCCCGAGCGGGGTGGAGGCGGCCACGCCGTCCTCCCCTCCGGAGAGCACCACACCCGCGAGCCACACGGCTCGCCCCCGCAGATACGCCTCGGCGACGGCCGGGCCGCCGCCTCCCGTCTCCGGGCCGGAATATGCACCGCCGGAACCGGCACCGGGGGAGGGGGTGGGGGCGCCGGGGGTGTCGACCTCCGGCGTCGGCTCGGGGTGACCGCTCGATCCCGCGCCGGCAGAGCCCCCCGGAACCGGGACCGTCACCCGCCCCGGCAACCGGTACCGCTGCTCCGACTCGGCCCCGGCCGATTCCACCAGCCGCAGCTCGGCCCCGTCCTCGCCGCGTACGTACACCGCGGCCAGCGTCACCCCCGCGAATGCCAGGAGTCGCGCTCGCGCGGCCGGTTCCGGAGCGGGGCGAGGCGGACCGGTGCCCCCGTCCCCCGGCGCCCGAAGACCGGGGATCGCGGCCCGGGCATCGCCGTAGTGGGGCATGTCCGCATCCACCTCCCGTCCATGCCGCAGCCACCGGCAGGTGGGAGTCCCCGGAACTCAGGCGACGACGACGCGGGCACGGGAGCGGCGGCGCGGGGTCGCGCCTCCCATGGCGGATCCACGCCGCACACGAGCGGCAGGGCACCCACACAACAGAATCGCACACCTGGACAACCACGACATATGGGGCCATCTGCCCCTGTTCCTCGAGCCGGACGCCGCCCGGGCGAGCCGACAGGGCGCCGTCACCGCCGGCCGGTGAAGCCGCGCAGTTCGCGGACCCTCATCAGGCGGGTCAGGGCGAGGTAGCCCGACGCCATCACGACCGTTCCGGCGGCGAGGCTCAGCGCGGTGGACCAGGTGCCGGTGCCCAGTGACGCGGCACAGGCCCGGGCGGCTCCCCAGCCCAGCCCCGCGGCGAGGGCGGCGGCGCCCACCAGTTTCGTGTACGTGCGGCGCAGCTCCCCTTCGTCGAGCCGGCCGCCGAGCCTGCCGCGCAACCGCCATGCCGTGACGGCCAGCCCGGCCAGGTACGACACGGTGTAGGCACCGGCCATGCCGGTCACCGCCCAGCGCGCGGGCAGCAGCAGGTGGCAGAGGGTGACCAGCGCGATGTTCACCGCGGCGATCCACGTCGCCATGAAGAACGGCGTGCGGGTGTCCCCGAAGGCGTAGAAGCCACGCAGGAGGAGGTACTGCGCCGAGAACGGGATCAGCCCCGGCCCGAACGCCTGGAGCATCTGCCCGAGCGGCTGGGCGGATGCCGCGTCGGCCGCCCCGTGGGCGAACAGCACCGCAGAGATCTGAGGGCCCAGCGCCACGAAGAGGAACCCGGCCGGCACGATGACGACTCCGCTGACCCGCAGCGCCCACGAGAGATCGGCACGCAGCTCGGCGACCCGGCCCTCGGCGGCGGCCCCGCTCATCCGCGGCAACAGCGCGGTCACCAGGGAGACGGTCACGATCGACTGCGGCAGCATCCAGATGGTCTGCGCGTACATGTAGGCCGTGTAGCCGGCACCGGCATCCGGCAGTGCCTGGTCCGCCGCGTTGGCGAAGTTCGTCACCACGGTCAGCGCGACCTGGTTGACCAGGACGAACAGCAACGTCCACTTGGCGGCATGGACGCTCTTGCCCAGGCCGGTGCCCCGCCAGTCGAAGCGGGGCCGGAAGCGGAAGCCCGCGGAGCGCAGGAAGGGGATCAGCGCGAGGGCCTGCGCGGCGATGCCGGCCGTCGTGCCCAGCCCCAGCAGCCGCACCTGCGTCGCGGTGATGTCCTCCACCCGGTCCGGGACCGTCATCAGCCCCAGGTACGCGGCGAACATGCCGATCAGCACGACGTTGTTCAGCACCGGCGTCCACATCATCGCGCCGAACTTCTCCCGGGCGTTCAGCACCTGTCCCAGGATGCCGAACAGGCCGTAGAAGAAGATCTGCGGCAGCAGGAACCGGGCGAAGACCACGGTCAGTTCGAAGGCCTCGTGGCTGCCGGCGGTGTCGCGCATGTACAGGCCCACGATCTGCGGCGCGGCCCACACGGCCAGCGCCGTCCCGGCGGCCAGGACGCACAGGACGAGCGTCACCAGCCGCTGCTCGTAGGCCCTTCCACCGTCGGCCTCGGTGGCCCGCGCCCGGACCAGCTGCGGCACCAGCACGGCGTTGAGCGCACCGCCGATCACCAGGGTGTACAGACTCGTCGGCACGGTGTTCGCGGTGTTGTACGTGCTCGCCAGCAGCCCCGTGCCCAGCGCCGCCGCCTGGAGCACCTGCCGGATCAGCCCCGTCGCCCGGGACACCATCGTGCCCAGTGCCATCCAGAGGGACGAGCGGCCCGGCCCGCCCTGGTTCCTCTTGCCGCTCCGCGCCGGCCGGTGTGTACCGGTCTGTTCGTTCGTGGCCGCCGACTCGGTCGCGGCCCTCGCCCCCTCCGCCATGGCGCCAACCTACGCGGCCCGGAATCCGAGGAGCCAACCGGTGGGCGCGCTCCGCCCGCCCCCCGGCCCGCGTCCTCGTGCCGACGGGCCCGGTCACCGTCGCCCCGGTCACCGGGCCCGCCTCGTGCGGTGGTTCAGCCCACCCGGCAGGGCAGACTGCTCGTACCGTCACCCCCCGACCCCGAGACGACGTATCCGAACGTCGTGCTCTTGCCTGGTGCGAGGGAGCCGTTCCAGTTGGCGTTGTGAACCATCACCGCCTGGCCGTTGTAGGTCGCGCTGCCGCTCCACAGGCTGTCGACCTTCTGGCCCGCCGGGAGGGTCCAGTCGACCATCCAGCCGAGCATCGGGACCGTGCCGGTGTTGGTGACGGTCACCTCGGACTGGTAGCCGCCGTTCCAGGTGCCGGTCGTCCTGCGGGTGGCCGTGCAGGTGCCGGGGACCGGCTCGGACGGGTTGCCCGGCTCCTTGATGCCGGTCACCTCGCCGTTGCCGCCGTCGAAGACGACATCGGAGCAGGAGTAGAAGGTCTCCTGGCTGTCGGAGCGCTGCCAGACCATGTAGATGATGTGGCGGCCCGACTTGCCGGCGGGCAGCTTGCCCGTCCAGGAGTAGTTGGCCTCGACCGTGCCCGGGGAGCCCTTCAGCGGCGGGTGGTCGACGCTCAGGAACGGCTGGGCCTCCATGTCGTTCCAGGTGAGCGTCCTGGTCGGGTCGAAGCCGTCCTTGGTGATGTAGACGTAGAACCAACCCGGGTGCGCCGCCCAGGCGTTGTACGAGAAGTCGACCGTCGCGCCCGAGGTGAGGTGGGTCAGCGGCCAGTCCTTGCTGGGCGTGTTGAACCCGGTGAAGTTGGGGTTGCCGCCGCTGCACAGCTCCCCGTCCGGCACGAAGCCCCGGGTGCGGCCGGCGCCGTCCGAGCGCAGCACCGAGAACCAGTTGTAGAACGGCGTGGTGCCGCTGACCTGCTGCGCGCCCCGGCAGGCGGGATTGACGGGCTTGATCTCGCCGGTGTCCGTCAGACCGTCCTGCCAGCACAGGAAGGTACGGCTGCCGGGCTTCATGGGGGTGCCGTGCGCCTCCGCCTCGCCACCGGTCGTCATGACCAGGCCGATGGCCGGGACGGTGACGAGGAGGGAGAGCAGCACGAGGAAGAGGGCTTTGGCCCGGGAGGGGAGCGCCGGGCCGGGCGTCGTGGATCCTCCGGGCCTTCTTGTCAGGATCATGACAGCATCATCCGTTCGTGGGGGTACGGGCCTGCGGATGCGTGTGCACGGATGCGCGGGATGGGAGCGACTCGATGGCGGGTTCCGGTCCACCGTGATGGGAGCGCTCCCACCCCGCCTCTTGCGGAAGTTAGCGCCCGGCGGCACAGATGTAAACGGCTAAGGGGGCAAGGTCCGGGCCCGGACCCCTGCTGATGTGCCGAACACCTCCGCCGGAGGCGGGGCGAGTGACGGGCGGCCGTCACCCGCGAGGGCCCGACAGGCCTGCGCACGGCGGGAGTTGACTTTACTTTCCCTTTGCGGTTGGCTGCGGGGCTCGACCATCATGATCCGGGGGGGATCCCTTTGAAGCGCACCCTTCGCGCAGCCGTCTGTTCCGTCGCCGTCGCCGGCCTCGCGCTCGGCCTCACCGCATGCTCCGAGGCGGTCGACCAGGTCGACAAGGCGGTGGACGAGACGTACGAGGTCACCTACGAGGTGACAGGGAAGAACATCGACTCGATCGAATTCCACGGCGGCGGGGGCAAGGCCATGGAGCCGAAGATCGAGTCGGTGTCGAAGCCCGAACTGCCCTGGAAGAAGACGGTCACGCTGCGCGGCATCATGCCCGCGGCGGTCATGCCCGTGGCCGCGGACCCCGAGGGCTCCCAGATCACCTGCAAGATCATCCACAAGGGCAAGGTGATCGAGGAGCAGAGCGCGAAGGGCCTGGTGAGCGCCGGCGGCTGCACCGCGGAGTCCCCGGTCGCGGGGTGACCTTGGGAGGGGACGGCAGGATGGCGCAGCCTCCGGGCCGCGCCATCGGCAGGCCCGTCGGCCTCGCGCCGCCCCGCTGTCAGTCCAGCACCTCTCGCAGCCAGGCCAGTTGGCGCCGCACCTGCACCGCTTCGCCGCCCTCGTGCCCGTTGAACGGATAGGCGTGGATCTCCCTGCGGGGGTCCGTGCCGGTCAGTTCGGCGTAGCGGTTGAAGGCGGCGTACGCCCCGCTCGGCGGGCACACCGTGTCCCGCAGTCCCACCCCGAAGTGGGCCGGGGCCTGTGCGCGGCGGGCGAAGGAGACGCCCTCGACATAGGAGAGGGTGCGAAAGGCGGCGTACTCGGTGCCCCGGTGGACGGAGAGGTAGGCGGCGATCTCGCCGTAGGGCCCGGCGTCCGTGAGGTCCAGGGCGCGCCGGATCCCGCACAGCAGCGGCGCCGTGGTCAGCAGTGCCGCCAGGCCGGGCACGAGCCCCGCGACCGCCAGGGCCACCCCGCCCCCCTGGCTGTTGCCCACGGCGGCGATCCGCCCGGGATCGACACCCGGCAGCTCCCCTACGGCCGCGACGGCGCGTACCGCGTCCGTGATCAGGCGCCGGTAGTGGTAGTCCTCGGCGGCGAGCAGCCCGCGCACCGCCGGCCCGGGCCCGCCCGGCGCGACGGCGTGCGGATCGGGTGTGTCGCCGCCGCACCCGTACTGGTCGCCCTGGCCGCGGTTGTCCATGAGCAGATGCGCGTACCCGGCGTTGACCCACGTCAGGCGCTCGTGCGGAAGGCCGCGTCCGCGCCCGTAGCCGGCGAACTCGACCACGGCGGGCAGCGGTTCGCCCACCCCGGCCGGCCGGCTGAACCACGCCCGCACCGGGTCACCCGCGAAACCGCGGAACGTCACGTCCCAGGTCCGCGTCAGCCGAAGGCCCGTCTCCACCGGCCGCACCGACACCACCGGGTCCGCCTCCCCGGCCGCCTTCAGGGTGTCCTGCCAGAAGGCGTCGAAGTCGGCGGGCTCCTCGATGTCCGGGCGGTGGCGCTCCAGTTGGGACAGCGGCAGGTCGAACGCGGGCACGGCGGCACCTCGCAGGAGTCGGTGGTCATCCAGAAACTTGCGGCCGGGCAAGGGCGGTTGACTCCGGGGTCCTACCCAGCGACGGTGGGATTCCAACGCGCCACAGGCGCCCCGTCCGAGTGTCGCAGCACCCATTGACAGCGCTTTCTAAGCCCCATAAGTTGCCGCAAGTTACCGGTAGGAGCTCGAAAGTTTCGGTTCCGCGTCCCATGTCCACGGGAGGCCCGAGCAATGAGCACGTCCACCACATCGGCCCCGCCGGGGGCCCAGGACCAGCCGTCGGCCCGGGCCGCTCCCCGGCGCGGCAAGCGGGCGCCCGCCCGGACCGGTCGGCGGCGGGCACTGCGCCGCGACTGGCAGTTGTACTCGCTGGCGATCCTGCCGCTGCTGTTCTTCCTGGTCTTCCGCTATCTGCCGATGATCGGCAACGTGATCGCCTTCCGGCGCTTCGAGCCCGGCGGTTCGATCTTCGGCGAGGACTGGGTGGGGCTGCGCTATGTGCGGATGTTCCTCAGCGACCCCACCTTCTGGCAGGTGTTCCGCAACACCCTGTGGCTGGGCGGGCTCACGCTCGTCTTCTGTTTCCCGATCCCGATCGTGCTCGCGCTGCTGCTGAACGAGGTGCGCCGGCGCTCCCTGAAGCGGTTCGTGCAGTCGGTGTCGTACCTCCCGCACTTCCTGTCGATCGTGATCGTCGCGGGCATCACGATGCAGATGCTGGCGAGCGACGGCCCCGTCAACCACGTCCTCGGCCTGCTCGGCCACGACCCGGTCCGCTTCATCCAGGAACCCGGATGGTTCCGCACCGTCTACGTCGGTTCCGAGATCTGGCAGACCGCCGGCTGGGGCACGATCCTCTACCTCGCCGCGCTCACCACGATCGACGAGGACCTGTACGAAGCCGCCCGCATCGACGGCGCGGGCCGCTGGCAGCAGATCTGGCACGTCACCCTGCCCGGCATCCGCCCCACCATGATCACGCTGCTGATCCTCAACGTCGGCACGTTCATGGCGGTCGGCTTCGAGAAGGTGCTGCTGCTGTACAACCCGCTGACCTATCCCACCGCGGATGTGATCTCGACGTACGTCTACCGCGCCGGCGTGGAGTCCAACAGCTTCAGCTACGCCGCCGCCATCGGCCTGTTCGAGGCGATCATCGGCCTGGTCCTGATCACGTCCGCCAACACGCTCTCGCGCCGCACGGTGGGGACGAGCCTGTGGTGAGGCCGAGCCGCTCCCAGCGGGCCTTCCAGGGCGTCAACGGGGTGATCCTCACGCTCGTCGTGCTGGTGACCCTCTACCCGTTCGTCAACATCATCGCGCGGTCCTTCAGCGGGGAGCGGCAGATCCGTGCCGGTGAGGTGACCCTGCTGCCCAAGGGGTTCAACCTCACCACGTACGAGATCGTGTTCCAGGACTCGATGTTCTGGCGGAACTACGGCAACACCGTGCTCTACACGGTGGTGGCGACGGCGGTCGCCATGGTGCTGACGACCTGTTACGCCTACGTCCTGTCGAAGAAGCACCTCAGGGGCCGGGGCGTGCTCGTCGGCATCGCCGTGTTCACCATGTTCTTCACCGGCGGCCTGATCCCGAACTACATCCTGGTCACCAGCCTCGGCCTGAAGAACAGCGTGTGGGCGATCGCCCTGCCGAACGCGATCAGCGTCTTCAACCTGCTGGTGATGAAGGCCTTCTTCGAGAACCTGCCGACGGAACTGGAGGAGGCCGCGCAGATCGACGGCCTGAGCACCTACGGCACCCTGCTGAGGATCGTGCTGCCGCTGTCCAAGGCGGTCGTGGCGACCATGGTGCTCTTCTACTCGGTGTCCTTCTGGAACTCCTGGTTCAGCGCGTTCCTCTACATGGACCGGACCGAGCTGATGCCGGTCACGGTCTATCTGCGCAACCTCATCCAGGGCGCCACCGGCGGCGGCAACGCCGGTGCCGGAACCGAGCAGCTCAGCCAGGTCGGCGCGAACATCCAGTCGGTGACCATCGTCCTCACCGCCCTGCCGATCCTCTGCGTGTACCCGTTCGTCCAGCGCTACTTCGTCTCGGGCGTGATGCTCGGCGCGGTCAAGGGCTGACCGCCGCACCTCTCCTCGACTGACATACGGAACAAGGGGGTTCCCGTGAACAACGAAGGACAGCTGTCGCGGCGCCGGATACTCGCCGCGGCCGGCTTCATCGGCCTCGCCACGGTCACCGGCTGCGGCGGCGGGGACGACGGCGGTGACGGCAAGGACTTGTCGAAGAAACAGAACGGGGCCATGAAGAGCTACCGGGCCGGGCAGCAGTTCAAGGCGTCCCGGCCGCTGTCCTTCTCGGTGCTGCACAACAACAACCCGGTCTACCCGATGAAGAACAACTGGCTGTTCTGGAAGGAGGTCACCAAGCGCACCGGCGTGACCCTCAAGCCGGTCGACGTCCCGCTGGCCGACTACGAGAAGAAGCGCAGCGTCCTCATCGGCGCGGGCGACGCACCCTTGCTGATCCCGAAGACGTACCACCCCTCCGAGGTCGCCTTCGTCTCCTCGGGCGCGATCCTCCCGGTCAGCGACTACGTGAAGCTGATGCCCAACTTCCGCGAGAAGGTGCGCAAGTGGAAGCTGGAGCCCGAGCTCGACTCGATCCGCCAGTCCGACGGCAGCTACTACCTGCTGCCCGGACTGCACGAGAAGCCCAAGGCCGGCTACTCGCTGTCCTTGCGCACGGACGTCCTCGACCAGCACGGCCTGAGCCTGCCCACCACCTGGGACGAGGTGTACGACGTCCTCAAGGCGCTCAAGGAGGAGCACCCCGGAAAGTACCCCTTCACCGACCGCTGGAGCACCAACACCCCGTTCCCGTGCGGGGCGTTGTTCATGTACCTCGGCCAGGCGTACGGGGTGAAGGCGGGCTGGTCGTACGACAACATCAGCTTCGACCACAAGGCGCAGAAGTACGTCTTCACCGGCGCACAGGACGCCTACCGCCAGATGATCGAGTACCTGCGCCGACTCGTCGCCGAGAAGCTCATGGACCCCGAGAGCTTCAGCCAGACCGACGACCAGGCGCTGCAGAAGCTGCTCGCCGAGAAGTCCTACGCGATGAGCGCCAACCCGCAGGTGCTGGTGCAGGACTACCGGTACAACCTGGAGAAGCAGGTCAAGGGCGCGAGGATCGAGATGGTGCCGGTGCCGCTCGGGCCCGCCGGTCCCGTCGTGCTGGGCGGCAGCCGGCTGGAGAACGGTGTCATGATCTCCAGCAAGGCGCTGAAGAGCGACGACTTCGTCGCCATGATGCAGTTCGTGGACTGGCTCTGGTACTCCGACGAGGGCCAGCGGCTGGCCCGCTGGGGCGTCGAGGGCGTCACCCACACGCGCTCCGTCGGCCGGTACCGGCCGAAGCCCGGCATCAGCCTCATGGGCTCCGACCCGGACGCCCCGAAGGACATGCAGAAGGACTTCGGCTTCTACAACGGCGTCTTCGCCTACGGCGGCAGCTGGGAGCTCGTCTCCTCGATGTTCAGCCCGGACGAGAAGAAGTTCCAGGACGCCATGGCCAAGCGCCGGCAACTGCCCATCGACCCGGCCCACCCCCTGCAGTCCTTCGAGCAGGAGCAGGCCACCCTCTGGGAGACCCCGCTCAAGGACCACGTCATCCAGAACACCCTCCAGTTCGTCCTCGGCAAGCGCCCGCTGTCCCAGTGGAACTCCTACCTCGCCGAGCTGAAGTCGAAGAACATGCAGCAGCTCGTCGACCTGCACAACAAGGCCTACGAGCGGTTCAAGAAGGAGAACGGGTGATCCGCGTCGCCGACCCGCCCCGCGGCCGGCTCACCTGTGGCACGGCGGTGCGGCCCCGGGCGTGGCGGGGCGTCCGGCACGTGCGGCGGCTGCCCGGCCGGGCAGCCGCCGCATGAGCACCGCGCGCACCTCCGACTTCGGCACCGGCACCCTCTCCCGCGCCTGCGCCCTGATCCACACCCTCCTGACCGTCGAGGCGCTGCTCCTCCTCACCGCCTCCCCGGGCCTGGCCGCACTGCTCCTGCTCCGACCCGACCCCGCCAACCTCCCCCTCGCCGCCCTGTGCCTGCTGCCCCTCGGACCGGCCCTGACCGCCGCGCTCTACGCCCTCCACCACCGCAGCCGCGACCTCACCGAGCTGCACCCGGCCCGGGCCTACCTGCGCGGCTGGCGGCTCAACGCCGTACCGGCGCTGAAGCTGTGGACACCCCTGCTGACATGGCTGACGGTCATCGCCTTCACCCTCACGCACTTCTCCGCCACCGGTCTGCCCGGCTGGTGGGCGCTGCTGCTCGCGGTGATCGGCACCGGCTCCCTCCTCTGGGGCGCGCACGCCCTCGTCCTCACGTCCCTGTTCGCCTTCCGCGCCCGCGACACCGCCCGCCTCGCCGCGTACTTCCTGTTCCGGCACGGCCGCGCCACCCTCGCCGCCGCCTCCCTGCTGATCCTGACGGCCGCGTCGGCGACCCTGCTGACCGAGGCCCTGCCCGCTCTGCTGGCCGCTCCGCTGCTGCTGTCCCTGCTGCACGGCAGCCGCTCGGTGATCGCCGAGACGCGGAAGGACTTCACCGCATGACGCACAAGATCCGCTACGGCGGCGACTACAACCCCGAGCAGTGGCCGCGGGAGGTCTGGGACGAGGACCACCGCCTGTTCACACGGGCCGGCATCGACACCCTCACCGTCGGCGTCTTCACCTGGTCCCTCACCCAACCCGCCCCGGGCACCTACGACTTCACGACCCTGGACCGCATCCTGGACCTGGCCGCCGACGAGGGACGCCGGGTGTGCCTGGCCACCGGCACCGCCGCCGTCCCGCCCTGGCTCGCCCAACGGCACCCCGAGGTCAACCGCACCGACTTCGAGGGCCGCCGCCACCGCCACGGCCAGCGCCACGCCTTCTGCCCCACCTCACCGGCGTACCGCGAGCACGCCACCGCCATGGCCTCCCGTCTGGCCGAACGGTACGCGCACCACCCGGCCCTGCTCGCCTGGCACATCAACAACGAGTACGGCGGCTCCTGTTACTGCGAGCTGTGCGCCGGGGCTTTCCGGGAGTGGCTCCGGGACCGGCACGGCACCCTCGACGCCCTCAACGACGCCTGGTGCACCACCTTCTGGTCCCACCGCTACACCTCCTGGGACCAGGCAGAACCGCCGAACGCCCTCACCGAGCACTGGCGCGGCCCCGACCACACCGCTTTCCAGGGCATCACCCTGGACTACCTCCGCTTCACCACCGACGCCCTCCTCGGCTGCTTCCTGGCCGAGAAGGAGGTGATCCGCGCCCACGACCCCGACACCCCTGTCACCACCAACTTCATGGGCCTCTTTCGCCCCCTCGACTACCACCGCTGGGCGCCCCACCTCGACTTCGCGTCCTGGGACAACTACCCGGCCCTGGACGCCCCGCCGACCCGGCCCGCCCTCGCCCACGACCTGATGCGCGGCCTCAAGGACGGCGCCCCGTTCTGGCTGATGGAGCAGACCCCGTCGACGACGGCCTGCCGTGACGTCAACCCGCTGCGGCGCCCCGGCGAGCTCCGCCTCGCCACCTTCCAGGCCATCGCCCACGGCGCCGACGCCACCCTGTACTTCCAGCTGCGCGCCTCACGAGGCGCCTGCGAGAAGTACCACGGGGCCGTCATCGGCCACTCGGGCCGCGACGACACCCGGGTCTTCCGGGAAGTCGCCTCCCTGGGCAGGGAGCTGGAGGCCCTGGGGGAGCGGACCCTCGGTGCGCGGACCCCCGCCCGCACCGCGCTCCTGTTCGACTGGGACAGCTGGTGGGCCCTGGAGATCTCCGACGGCCCGTCCCGGCTGGTGAAGTACCCGGACGTGGTCCACGCGTATTACCGGGCGGCCCGCGAGGCCGGCGCCGACGTGGACGTGATCCCGCAGACCGCCGACCTCACGCCCTACGACGTGGTCCTCGCCCCCGTCCTGCACATGGTCAAGGGGGACCTCGCCCGGCGCCTCGAAGCCGTGGCCGCCCGCGGCGGCACGGTCCTGACCACGTTCCTCTCCGGCCGCGTCGACGAGCACGACCGCGCCTTCCTCACCGACGTGCCCGGCCCGCTCGCGCCCCTCATGGGCATCCGCGTCGACGAATGGGACGCCCGCCCGCCGGAGTTCACCCAGACCGTCCCCGAGCTGGGGGCCCGGGCCCGGCTGGTCTTCGAGATCGTGCTCCCGCGCGGCGCCGAACCCGTCGCCGGCTACGGCACCGACTTCTACGCGGGCACCCCCGCCGTCACCCGCCACCCCTTCGGCGACGGCGAGGCCTGGTACGTCGCCACCGCCCTCGACCAGCCGGGCACCGCCCAGGTCGTCCGGCGGATCCTGACCCGCCACGACCTGCTCGGCCCCTATGCCGACCAGCCGGCGGTGGAGGCCGCGAGCCGGGTCGCCCCCGACGGGACCCGCCTGCTCTTCCTCCTCAACCACGCCACCGAACCGGCCCACCTGACAGCGCTCGGCACGGCCACCGACCTCCTCACCGGCAAGCGGGTGGACGAGGGCGAACCCCTGATACTCGACCCGCTGGGCGTGGCGATCCTTCAGTGGATCCGCCGCCCTCGCTCGTCCGGCACCCCGGATGCGCGGAAGAAGTAACTGTTGACCTGGTCCCGCCATTCACGGGCACTGCGCAGCTGCTCCTCGTAGCGCTCCGTCACCCGGGCATGGCGCGCCGGGTCCACCAGCCCGGCCAGCGAGGCCCACACCGCCCGGGCCTCCTCGACCTCCTCGACCCCCTCGAAGTGGGTGTCGTAGATGTGCTGGACCACCGTCTTCCCGCTCTTGAGCACATGCCCGTACGGCACATGGTGGAAGAACAGCAGCAGCTCGTCCGGGCAGGTCTTCGGCGACTCGTACAGCTCGGCCCACGGTGTGCCGTACTGCCCGGCGAACCCCGTACCGCCCGTCACACCGCGCTCGACCCCGATGCCGTCCCGGTCGGCGAAGTGATAGGTCCCCCAGGGGCTGTACTCGTACCCCTCCACACTCGGCCCGTAGTGGTGCCCCGGCTGCACCATGAACCCGACGCCCAGGGGAGCGGTGTACTTCTCGTACGTCCGCCACGAGCCGTCGAGCACGGCGTGCAGCCCGTCGGCCAGCCGTGCCGGGGCGTCCGGGAAGGTGAGCGCGATCCACTCGTCGAGCACCGCGCCCGGCTCGGCGTCCGGCTGCCAGGCCAGCCGGCCGAACGTGTACAGATTGGCCTGCGCCAGCGGATGCCCCGTCCAGAACGGGTCGTCACCGACGTTCGACACCGCGACGAGCCCGCCCCGCGCCGACTCGCCCACGGTCGAACCCTGTTGGATCCGGAACCGCAGCACTTCGCTCCACATCGGGCCCAGCCAGCACGTGTGCCGCTGCTGCCCGGTGTACTCCTGGGTGACCTGCAGCTCCACCGCCAGCCGGGTCCGCGGCATGGCCCCGATCAGCGGCGAGACCGGCTCCCGCACCTGGAAGTCCATCGGCCCGTGCTTCACCTGCAGCACGGCATGGTCCGCGAACTCCCCGTCCAGCGGCACGAAATGGTCGTACGCCGCCCGCGCCCGGTCCGTCGTGCGGTCCCGCCAGTCCTGGCGGTGGTCGTAGACGAACGCCCGCCAGTGCACCGTGCCGCCGAACGGCTCCAGCGCCGCCGCCAGCAGGTTCGCGCCCTCGGCGTGACTGCGGCCGTACGCGAACGGACCCGGCTGCCCCTCCGAGTCGGCCTTCACCACGTACCCGCCGAAGTCTGGTATCGCCTCGTACACCCGCCGCGTCGCCTCGGCCCACCAGCCGCGCACGGCCTCGTCCAGCGGATCGGCCGTGGGCAGCCCGCCCAGCATGACCGGGGACGCGAAGGAGACCGACAGATGGGTGCGGACGCCGTAGGGACGCAACGCCCCCGCGATGGCGGCCACCTCATCGAGGCGATCGGTCAGCAGACGCGCCTCGGTCGCGTGCACGTTGACGTTGTTCACCGACAGCGCGTTGATCCCGCACGCGGCGAGCAGCCTGCCGTACGCCCGCACCCGGTCGAGTTCGTCCCGTGCCCTGCCGTCCTCCCAGAACAGCGAGCCGCCCGCGTACCCGCGCTCCACCTGGCCCATCACCGGGTGCACGGCGACGTTGTCCCAGTGGTCGAGCATGCGCAGCGTGAGAGCGGGGCGATGGGTCTTTGGCGTCCACGCGCCGGAGAACGCCGCTTCACCGAGCCGTACGAGATGGAACAGGCCGTACAGCAGCCCGCGTCCGCCGAAGGCGGTGACGGTCGTGGTGCCGCCCTCCCGGGCGACCGTGTAGTCCTCGTCACCGAGGTCATGGACGCCGAGGTCGAGGACCAGGTCGTACGCGCCGTCCCCCGGCTCGGCACCGCGCACGACCCGGCCCCCGAACCGTCGGCAGGCGTCCGCCACCTCCCCGTGCACCGTCTCCACCAGCGGACCCGATCCACGGATCAGCGTCCGCCGGCCTCCGACCGACCGGAAGGCGGCGGGCGGCAGCCAGGCCGGGTCGACGCCCTCGGGCAGGACGGGCACGGGAAGCGGCATCGGACCCCCAACTCGGTTGCTCAGGAGAGCAGTTCCACCTCCGCCAGGGTGGCCTCGCCGTCGAGGACCAGGCGGTACTTCTCGTACGTACCCGGCGACCTCACGGAGAACGCGCGGGTCTGCCTGTCCCAGGCGAAGGACTCCGCGGAGCGCCGGTCCAGCGTCCGCCACGTGGTGCCGTCGGAGGAGCCCTGGAGCGTCCATCCGGCCGGTGCCTTCGCCCGGTCGGCCGACGAGGTCAGCGTGTACTGGACCGCCTCGGCGCCCGCGGGGACCGGCAGATCCACGGAGGTCGTCGTCGCGTCCGTCGCCGACGTGTCGTCGAACAGGGCGCCGTCACCTTCCAGCACGTCCCGGCGCGGCGCCGGCACCTCGTCGTCCCGGGTGATCGACACGGGCGCCGCGTGCTCGCCCGTGCCCCAGGACGACGGCCGCGCGCCCATGTCGAACTCCAGGACACCGCCCTCGGCGACCAGCGCGTGCGGCAGCGACGTCTTCGTCCACGCGCGGCCGTTGACCTTCAGCCCCTGCACGTACACGTTCCTCGCGCTGTTGCGCGGCGCCTTCACCACCAGCTCGCGCCCGCTGTCCAGACGCACGGTCGCCTTGGTGAACAGGGGCGATCCGATCGCGTACTCGCCGCTGCCCATCACCAGCGGGTAGAAGCCGAGCGCGGAGAACAGGAACCAGGCCGACTGCTCGCCGTTGTCCTCGTCACCGTGGTAGCCCTGCCCGATCGCGCTGCCCGTGTACAGCCGGGACAGCACCTCGCGGACCTTCTCCTGCGCCTTCCAGGGCTGCCCGGCCGCGTCGTACATGTAGATCGCGTGGTGGGCCACCTGGTTGGAGTGCCCGTACATGCCCATCCGGACGTCCCGCGCCTCGGTCATCTCGTGGATGACACCGCCGTAGGAGCCGACGAACTCGGGGGAGGCCGTCTCCGGGGTGGAGAAGTAGTCGTCGAGCTTGTCCGCCAGACCCTTCCGGCCGCCGTACAGGTTCGCCAGACCCCGGCTGTCCTGCGGGGCGGTGAAGGCGTAGCCGTACCCGTTGGTCTCGGTGTAGTCGTGGCCCCAGACGCGCGGGTCGTACTTCGAGGACTCCACCCGCCAGTCGCCCTTCGCGTCCCGGCCCTGGAAGAACCCGGCCTTCGAGTCGAAGAGGTTCACATAGCCCCGGGCGCGGTTCAGGAAGTACTCCGACTCCTCCTGGTAGCGCCGCTCGCCGGTCTCCTCGTAGAGCCTGCGGCCCATGCGGGAGATGCCGTAGTCGTTGAGGTAGCCCTCCAGCGCCCAGGACAGGCCCTCGTGTGTCTCGGTGCTCGTGTAGCCGAGGAAGGGGGAGGTGGCCATGCCCTTGCGGCCGACGCCCGGGTTCGGCGGTACGACCGTGGCGTTCTTCACCGCCGCGTCGTACGCCGCCTCGGCGTCGAAGTCGACGCCCTTGACGTACGCGTCCGCGAACGCCACGTCCGAGGACGTGCCCGTCATGAGGTCCGCGTAGCCGGGGGAGGACCAGCGTGAGGTCCAGCCGCCGTCCTTGTACTGCTGCACGAATCCGTCGACCAGCTCGCTCGCCCGGGACGGGGTCAGGAGCGAGTACGCGGGCCAGGTCGTCCGGTAGGTGTCCCAGAAGCCGTTGTTGACGTACACCTCGCCGTCGACGATCTTCGCGCCGGTGTGCGTCGGGGTGTCCGGGGTCGGCATGGGGGAGAAGGGCGAGGCGTACTTGTGCCTGCCGCCGACCTTCTCGAACCCGGAGTTCGGGTACAGGTAGAGCCGGTACAGGCTGGAGTAGAGGGTCGTCAGCTGGTCGGGGGTCGCGCCCTCCACCTCGACCCTGCCCAGCAGCCGGTCCCACTGCCGCTGGGCGCTCTTCTTCACCGCCTCGAAGGACCGGCCCTCCGGGATCTCCCGGCGGAGGTTGTCCTCGGCCTGGTCGAGACTGATGAGCGAGGTCGCCAGGCGCAGGGTGACGGTCCGGTCGTCGGCCTTGAAGCGCAGGTGGCCCTTGACGCCGCTGGAGTCGCCCCCGGTCACCGGCTGGTCGAACTCGCCGTGGACGAACAGCCGGGTCGCGCCCGCCGACAGCCCGGACTTGACGTCCGAGTAGCCGGTGACGATGCCGTTGTCCTTGTCGAGCGTCAGCCCTGCCTGGTCCGTCACGTTGTCGAAGAGAACGCTCGCGTCGTCGCCCGGGTAGGTGAAGCGCAGCACCGCCGCGTGGTCGGTCGGTGCCATCTCGGCCTTCAGCCCGTTCTCGAACCGCACCCCGTAGTAGTACGGCCGCGCCGTCTCGTTCTCGTGCCGGAAGGCCAGCTCCCGGGCCTCCCGCCCGTACTCCGGGGTCCCGGTGGCCACGGACGGCATCACCTGGAACGTCTGCCGGTCACCCATCCAAGGGCTCGGCTCGTGGCTGGCGCTGAACGCCTGGATCGTCGGCAGGTTGTCCGCGTTGTTCGCCCGCGCGTAGTCGTACAGCCAGCTGAGCGAACCCGCGTTGGTCACCGGCGTCCAGAAGTTGAAGCCGTGCGGCACCGCCGTCGCCGGAAAGTTGTTGCCCCGCGAGAACCCGCCGCTGGAGTTCGTCCCGCGGGTGGTCACCGCGTAGTCCGACCGATGTGCCTTCGGCCGCTCGGGCGCGACGGACTCGATGCTGATGTCGTCCAGCCAGCCCCGGAACCTCGCCGGGCCCTTGGCGGAGTCGTACGCCACCAGGATCCGGTCCACGGTCTTCCCGGCCGCGACCGACCCGATCCGCGAGGCCACGTCGTTCCACTGGTTGACGTAGAGGATCTTCGCCGCGCCCTGCCCCTGCGGGGTCAGCGGGAAGCCGTGCTGGTCGGTGGCGCGCAGCTCGCTCAGGTGGGTGCCGTCGGTGAAGGCGAGGTCGACGGAGACGTTCGTGGCGTCGTAGTCGAGGTCGCCGTCCGCCATCGACGGGAAGACGCGGTAGGCCAGCCGCGTGTTCCGGCCGACGGCCACGTTCACGTCGAAGATCTTGTTGTACGAGTACGCCCGCCCCCCGGTGGTGTGCCGGCCGGCGTACCGCAGAGCCCGCTTTCCGGTGAACCCGGCGCCCGCCTTGGCGGTGGGGGAGCCGCTGGGGCCGCGGTCGACCAGGGAGAGCATGTCCTGCGGGACGGGCCCGTCGGTGCCGCCCGTGGACAGCTGGAGGTCGGCGAGCTGGAGGATGTCGCCACCGTTGTTCCCGGTGACGTCCAGCCGGAAGTGCCGGTACTCACCCGGTTCGGCGAGGTCGTACGTCTTCGTCCGGAACCGCTCGGAGAAGGTCTCGCCGGAGCGGGTGTCCAGGGTTTTCCAGTCCTTGCCGTCGGCGGACCCCTTCAGAGCCCAGTCCTTCGGGTCGCGCTCGTCGTGGTCGTTGGCCGACGTCAGTGCGTATTGCGCCAGTTTGACCGGCTTGTCCAGGTCGAACTCGGCCCAGCCGGAAGGCTCGAAGGTGAGCCACTTGGTACTCGGTTCACCGTCGACGAGGTTCTCCTTCACCTCGCCGCCGCCCGCGTTCTCGGCACTCGCCCGGACGTCGGTGACCTGGTCGGTCACATTGCCCGGTATGCCGCTGCTGTAGCCGCCGTCGACTCCTGAGGCCCGCTCGGCGCCGTCGGGGCCGGTGTCGACGGTGTTCACCCAGTCCGGAACCGGGTTGTCCGCCTCGAAGGAGGACGCGAATTTCCGATCCGGTTTTCCGGGGGCCTGCGACAGTGCGACCGCAACGCCCTGCGAACCCAGGGCCAAAGCGAAGGCGGTCGCCGACACGACCGCCGAACCCCATCTGTGCCGAGCTTTCCGCTGCATCAACGGGTACCCTCCCTGCGCAGTGGACAACGTTGTCACCTTCGATGCGCAAGGACCAGTAGTCGCCCAAGTGACGGGGAGTGTCAAGGGTGTTGCCTGTGGCATTCGGGCGCGACGACCGGGATATTTCCGGCGGAGCACCCGCAGGCCGCCCATGCTTCCGCGAGGTCTCAACTCGGATAAGACCCACGGCCAACTCTGTGTTCGATGTTGATCCGCTGGCGGGAAGTGGACTATACCTGTCGCACGCTTCACCCGATCTGCACATCACCACCCGCACGTTCCTGCACGACCCAGCTTGACCCGATCGCGGTGCCGGGGAGGATCCGGTTCACCGCCTGAGTCCTGGAGAAGGCGAGGACTTGAGCATGGGATCCACTTCCGCCGAGAACCACGGCACCGAGGGTGTCGGCCGCCGTGATCTGATCAAGAGGTCTGCCGCACTCGGGCTGATCTCCGTCCCCACCATGAGCTTCCTGTCCGCCTGCGCGAGCAGCGGCGGCGACGACAGCGGTGACAAGGCGAAGGCCGGCAAGAAGACCGCGAAGAACCCGCTCGCCGTCAACGACACGGCCGGTATGGAATTCGTCCTGTTCGACGGCGGTTTCGGCAAGGAGTACGCCGAGGACGCCGTGAAGATCTACGAGAAGAACTTCCCCAAGGTGAAGGTGAAGTTCTCCGCCACCCAGAAGATCCAGTCCACGCTCCAGCCCCGCTTCAACCAGGGCACCCCGCCGGACCTCATCGACAACTCCGGCGCCGAGCAGATGGACATGGGCGTCCTGGTCGGCAAGGACCAGCTCACCGACCTCACCCCGCTGCTGGACGCGCCCTCCTACGACGACCCGGACAAGAAGGTCCGTGACACGCTGCGCCCCGGCATCGTGGAGATGGGCCAGTTCGACGGCGAGAAGGTCTGGATCCTGTACTACGCCTACACGGTGTACGGCGTCTGGTACTCGCAGAAGGCCCTGGACTCGCTCGACGAGCAGTACCCCGAGACCTGGGACCAGATGCTCGCGGTCTGCGCGAAGGCCAAGAAGAAGGGCATGGCCGGCTGGACGTATGCGGGCAAATACCCGTACTACCTCCCCTTCGCGCTCTACCCGATGATCGGCAAGGTCGGCGGCCGCGAGGTCCTCGACGCGATCGACAACCTGGAGCCGAACGCCTGGAAGCACCCGGCCGTCAAGGCCTGCTTCGAGGCGTACTACGAGCTCTACAAGAAGGGCTACGTCCTCAAGGGCACCCCGGGCCTGGACCACATCCAGTCGCAGACGGCCTGGGCCGAGGGCAAGGCACTGTTCATCCCGAACGGCTCCTGGGTGGAGAACGAGTCGGCGAACGTCATCCCGAAGGACTTCGACCTGGCCGTCTCCGCGCCCACCGGCATCGACTCCTCCGACAAGATGCCGTTCGGAACGATCTGGGCCTCCGGCGGCGAGCCCTTCATCGTCCCGGCCAAGGCGAAGAACGCCGCCGGCGGCATGGAGCAACTGCGCATCATGCTCAGCGAGGCCTCCTCGAAGAACTTCACCGGCAAGGTGAAGTCGCTGACCGCGTACAACGGCGGCACCGACGGCATCGCCCTCACCCCCGGTCTGAAATCCGGTGTCGCGGCCCTGGACAAGGCCGGCGAGAACGTGGTGAATCCCCGTATGCAGGACTGGTACGTGCAGTTGCAGAAGGAGAAGATCGGCGTCTCGGGCCTGGGCGAGATGATGGCCGGCCGCCTGACTCCCGCCGAGGCCATCAAGAAGATCCAGGCCTTCGCCGACGAGACCGCCAAGGACGACTCCATCAAGCACTACAAGCACCAGTAACGGCACCGGAAAACCCAAATTCCGCACACGGCACCGGAGTGGCGATGCAGCACGGCAAGTACCGGTTCATCGTGGGCTTCCTCGCGTTGCCCCTGGGACTGTACGCGCTCTTCGTGGTCTGGCCGTTCATCCAGTCCATCTATTACTCGTTCACGGACTGGACCGGCCTGAGCCCCGAATTCAAGATGGTCGGTTTCGACAACTACAGCCGCATGCTCGACGACGAGATCTTCTGGAAGTCGTTGCAGCACAGCCTGCTGTTCGCCCTCCTGCTGCCGGTGGTGACGATCGGCCTCGCGCTGTTCTTCGCCTTCATGATCAACGTGGGCGGCAGAAAGAGGAAGAACGGCCCGGTGGTCACCGGTGTCCGGGGCTCCTCGTTCTACAAAATCGTCTATTTCTTCCCGCAGGTCCTCTCGATCGCCATCGTCGCGCTGATGTTCGCGTTCGCGTACAACCCGGACAGCGGTGCGATCAACTCGCTCCTGCGCGGTATCGGCCTGGACGACGTCCAGCCCCTGTGGCTGGGCGACCCCGATCTGGCCCTGTGGGCGGTGATGGGGGTCCTGGTCTGGTCCACGGTCGGCTTCTTCGTGGTCCTCTTCTCCGCCGGCATGGCCTCCATCCCCTCGGACATGTACGAGGCTGCCCTGCTGGACGGCGCGAACCGCGTCACCACGTTCTTCCGGATCACCCTGCCCCTCCTCTGGGACACGGTGCAGTCCGGCTGGGTCTACATGGGCATCCTCGCCCTGGGCGCCGAGTCGTTCGCGGTCGTGCAGATCATGACGACCGGGCCGGGCGGTCCCGACTACTCGACCACCGTCATGGTCCTGTACGTGTACCAGAAGGCGTTCCGTGACGGGCAGGCCGCCTACGCCACCACCATCGGTGTCGCCCTGCTCGTCGTCACGCTGGCCTTCGCCGCCGTGGTGATGCGGCTGGGCCGTCGCGAGCGGCTGGAGTACTGACCGATGAAGACGACCGAAACCCCCGCGCCGCTCCCGGCCGAGTCCGGAGCCCCGATCACCAAGACCGACATCGGGCCGCCCCCTCCCGGGAAGGAGAAGAAGGAGGGCACGGTCCTCAACGTCTTCTCCCACGGCGTCCTGGTCATCTGGGCGTTCATGGTGGTCCTGCCGCTGCTCTGGGCGGTCATGACGTCCTTCAAGGACGACCGCTCCATCTTCAGCTCGCCCTGGTCGCTCCCGGACTCCCTGCACTTCGACAACTGGTCGCGGGCGTGGACCCAGGCCAACATGAGCGACTACTTCCTCAACACGGTCCTGGTGGTGGGCGGTTCGCTCGTCGGCACGCTGGTGCTGGGCTCCATGGCGGCCTACGTCCTGGCCCGCTTCGACTTCCCGGGCAACCGCTTCATCTACTTCCTGTTCATCGGCGGCATGAGCTTCCCGATCATGCTCGCGCTGGTCCCGCTGTTCTACGTCGTGAACAACATGGGCCTGCTGAACACCATCCACGGCCTGATCCTGGTCTACATCGCCTACTCGCTGCCGTTCACGGTGTTCTTCCTCACGGCGTTCTTCCGTACCCTGCCGACGTCGATCGCCGAAGCGGCCTTCGTGGACGGCGCGTCCCACAGCCGCACGTTCTTCCAGATCATGCTGCCCATGGCCAAGCCGGGCCTGATCAGCGTCGGCATCTTCAACTTCCTGGGCCAGTGGAATCAGTACATGCTCCCCACGGTCCTCAACACCGACCCCGACAAACGCGTCCTCACCCAGGGCCTGGTCCAGCTGGCGGTCAGCCAGGGCTACAAGGGCGACTGGTCGGGCCTGTTCGCGGGCCTGGTGATGGCGATGCTGCCGGTGCTGGCCGCGTACATCATCTTCCAGCGGCAGGTGGTGCAGGGGCTTACGGCGGGGGCCCTGAAGTAGCCCGGGCCGGTGGGGGCTGGGCCGAGTCGCGCACCCCCGACCAGCCGCACCGGCCCGCCGGAGGCAGAAAGCGCGTACCCCCACATAGCGCTCCGCGACGGTCCGCGCACACCCCGGAATCAGTTCAACCTCTTGACGGGAGGCGACCCGAACGGCTCAGCTTAGAGTTCACTAGTTGGACATGGACGGGGTCTCATCGAAGCGGCCCCGCGCGCAGGAGGTCGTCGTGGAGACTCCGGGGTCGCAGTCATCGCTGCACCGAGCCAACCTCGAGCGGGTCGTAAGAGCCGTGCGTCTCGCGGGCTCCCTCACCCAGGCCGAGATCGCGCGGACGACAGGCCTGTCCGCGGCGACGGTCTCCAACATCGTCCGGGAGTTGAAGGACGGCGGCACCGTCGAGGTCACACCGACCTCCGCCGGCGGCCGCCGCGCCCGCAGCGTGTCGCTGAGCGGCGACGCCGGCATCGTCATCGGCGTCGACTTCGGCCACACCCATCTCCGCGTCGCCATCGGCAACCTCGCCCACCAGGTCCTGGCCGAGGAGTCCGAGCCCCTGGACGTGGACGCCTCGTCCACCCAGGGCTTCGACCGCGCGGAACAACTGGTCACCCGCCTGATCGAAGCCACCGGCGTCGACCGCTCCAAGGTCGCCGGCGTCGGTCTCGGCGTCCCGGGCCCCATCGACGTCGAGTCCGGCACCCTCGGCTCGACCGCCATCCTCCCCGGCTGGACCGGCACCAAGCCCGCCGAGGAGCTCCGCGGCCGCCTCGGCGTCCCCGTGCACGTGGACAACGACGCCAACCTCGGCGCCCTCGGCGAGATGGTCTGGGGCAGCGGCCGAGGCGTCCGCGACCTGGCCTACATCAAGGTCGCCAGCGGTGTCGGCGCCGGCCTGGTGATCGACGGCAGGATCTACCGGGGCCCCGGTGGCACCGCCGGAGAAATCGGACATATTACACTCGATGAATCCGGCCCGGTCTGCCGTTGCGGAAACCGCGGCTGCCTGGAGACCTTCGCGGCCGCGCGCTACGTGCTCCCGCTCCTCCAGTCCAGTCACGGCACCGACCTGACCATGGAAGGCGTCGTACGGCTCGCGCGGGACGGAGACCCGGGCTGCCGTCGGGTGATCGCCGACGTCGGCCGCCACATCGGCAGTGGAGTGGCCAATCTCTGCAACCTGCTGAACCCGAGCCGTGTGGTCCTCGGCGGTGATCTCGCCGAGGCCGGTGAGCTGGTGCTCGGGCCGATCCGGGAGTCCGTCGGCCGCTACGCGATCCCCAGTGCGGCACGCCAGTTGTCCGTTCTCCCCGGTGCCCTCGGCGGCCGTGCGGAGGTGCTCGGAGCGCTCGCTCTCGCTCTCAGCGAGATGGGTGATTCGACCCTTCTGGACGGAACTGCCCCCGGCACCCTGAAGGCGGCCACCCCTGCCTTCACTTAGAGAACGGATGGCACCGTTGCCATCTCGTTAAGGATTTACTTCTTGACGTCGCACGCGTGGCCGAGTTGACTTCCAGCCACCTCGGCCGCAATGTCGCGGCCTCGTCAGGGAGGTTTCTGAAGTGAACACGCGTATGCGTCGCGCTGCTGTTGCTGTTGCCGCCGGTGCGATGGCCGTTTCGCTTGCTGCCTGTGGCAGCGCCAAGGAGTCGGGCGACAAGGCCGAGTCCTCCGGGTCCGCCAAGAAGGGCGACGACATCAAGGTCGGCCTGCTCCTTCCCGAGAACGCGACCGCCCGTTACGAGAAGTTCGACCGGGTTCTCATCGAGAAAAAGGTCAAGGAGCTCACCGACAACAAGGGCGAGGTCGTCTACGCCAACGCCAAGCAGGACGCCAGCACGCAGAACCAGCAGGTCGACGCGATGGTGTCGAACAAGGTCGACGTGCTGATCGTGGACGCCGTGGACTCCAAGGCCATCGCCGGTTCGGTGAAGAAGGCCAAGGACGCCGGCATCCCCGTCGTCGCCTACGACCGCCTGGCCGAGGGCCCGATCGACGCCTACACCTCGTTCGACAACGTCACCGTCGGCAAGACGCAGGGCGAGGCCCTGCTGAAGGCCCTCGGCGGCAAGGCCAAGGACGGCCAGATCGTCATGATGAACGGGTCGTCCACCGACCCGAACGCCGCCCAGTTCAAGCAGGGCGCGCACTCCGTGCTCGACGGCAAGGTGAAGATCGGCCGCGAGTACGACACCAAGGAGTGGAAGCCGGAGAACGCCAACTCCAACATGGAGGGCGCCATCTCCGCCCTCGGCAAGGACAAGATCGTCGGCGTCTACTCCGCCAACGACGGCATGGCGGGCGGCATCATCACCGCCCTGAAGGCCGCCGGCATCGCCGACATCCCCGTCACCGGCCAGGACGCCGAGCTCGCGGGTGTGCAGCGCATCGTCACCGGTGAGCAGTACATGAGTGTCTACAAGCCCTACCCGCAGGAGGCGGACGTCGCTGCCGAGATGGCCGTCGCCCTCGCCCAGGGCAAGTCGCTCGACTCGATCGCCAAGGACAAGGTCGACAGCCCGACCACCAAGGCCGTCCCCTCCGTCCTCGTCCCGGTCGTCTCGCTGACGAAGGACAACATCAACGACACCGTCATCAAGGACGGCATCTACACCGTGAACGAGATCTGCGCGGGCAAGTACAAGGCCGCCTGCGACAAGATCGGCCTCAAGTAGGCAACCGCCAAGTCCCCCGCGGAGCACGGGAGTCCGAGCCGGACTCCCGTGACTCCATGTGGGGATCGGTTCGCCCCCCCGAGTTCCTCCGGCGCCCCGCCACATCAGCCCCGCAAGCTATGCGGGGCGCCGGAGTGATCACTCCTCCCACCCTTCTGCACAACCTCCCGCCGGGTCAGGCGGCGAAGGAGATGGTTCACGTGTCCGCTACGCCCGTGCTGGCGTTGCGCGGGGTCTCCAAGCGGTTCGGTGCCGTTCAGGCGCTCACCGACGTAGAGCTTGAGGTCCACGCCGGTGAAGTGGTCGCCCTGGTGGGCGACAACGGCGCCGGAAAGTCCACGCTGGTCAAGACGATCGCCGGCGTGCACCCCATCGATGAGGGCGTCATCGAATGGGACGGCAGGTCCGTCCAGATCAACAAGCCGCACGACGCCCAGAACCTGGGCATCGCGACCGTCTACCAGGACCTCGCGCTCTGCGACAACATCGACGTCGTCGGCAACCTCTACCTGGGCCGGGAGATCCGCAAGCGCGGTGTCCTGGACGAGGTGGAGATGGAGCGCCGCTCCCGCGAGCTGCTCGACACGCTGTCGATCCGCATCCCCAGCGTGCGCATTCCGATCGCCTCGCTCTCCGGCGGTCAGCGCCAGACCGTGGCCATCGCCCGTTCCATGCTCGGCGAGCCCAAGCTGGTCATCCTCGACGAGCCCACCGCCGCCCTCGGCGTCGAGCAGACCGCACAGGTCCTCGACCTGGTCGAGCGGCTGCGCGAGCGCGGCCACGCCGTGATCCTCATCAGCCACAACATGGCCGATGTGAAGGCCGTCGCGGACAAGGTCGCCGTGCTGCGCCTCGGCCGCAACAACGGCGTCTTCGAGGTCAAGTCGACCTCGCAGGAAGAGATCATCTCCGCCATCACCGGCGCCACCGACAACGCCGTGACCCGCCGTGCGGCGCGCACGAACGGGGAGGTTTCCAAGTGAGCATCGACAAGACCTCCGCGGCACAGGACGAGCACGTCGTGGCGAACCCCGAGGCGGCCAAGGCCGCCGTCACGGTGGTCGACCCCCGGCTGCTCGTGCGCGAGCAGGGCCTCAAGGGCTACGTCACCGAGTTCAAGCGGAAGATGAAGTCCGGTGACCTGGGCTCCATCCCGGTCGTCATCGGCCTGGTCATCATCTGGCTCATCTTCACGAGCCTGAACTCCAACTTCCTCACCGCGGGCAACCTGTCCGACATGTCCGTCGCCATGGTCGGCACCGGCATGATCGCCGTAGGCATCGTGTTCGTGCTGCTGCTCGGCGAGATCGACCTGTCGGTCGGCTCGGTGTCCGGTGTGGCGGGTGCGTCGTTCGCGGTGCTGAACGTCACCAACGGAATGAACGAGTGGCTCGCCTTCGTGCTGGCCATCCTCACCGGCACCGTCGCCGGTGTGCTGCACGGCTTCTTCTTCGCGAAGATCGGCGTCCCCGCCTTCGCCGTCACCCTGGCCGGTCTGCTGTTCTGGAACGGCCTCATGCTCCAGATCCTCGGCTCCAACGGCACGATCAACCTCGACCCGGACGGGGTCGTGGCCCAGCTGACCAGCTACTACTTCTCCGATGTGGCCGCCGCGTACAGCCTGGCCGCGGTGGTGACCGTCGGGTTCTTCCTGAGTTCCTTCCTCGGCAACCGGCGCCGCGAGGCCGCGGGCGTGCCGTCGCGGCCCCTGAGCGAGACCATCGTGCGGACCGCGCTGCTGGCGGTGCTCGCCTTCGCCGTCGCGATCGTGTTCAACCAGTACAAGGGCCTGCCGCTCGCCGTGGTGATCTTCATCGTGGTGCTGCTGGTCACGGACTTCGTGCTGCGCCGCACGGCCTACGGCCGCAAGGTGTTCGCGCTCGGCGGCAGCGTCGAGGCGTCCCGCCGCGCCGGCATCAACGTGGAGATGGTCCGGATCTCGGTGTTCGCGATCTCCGGCACCTTCGCCGCGGTGGGCGGCCTGTTCATCGCCTCCAAGATCGCCGCGGCCAACCAGGGCGCCGGCGGCGGTGACCTGCTGATGAACGCGATCGCCGCGGCGGTCATCGGCGGCACGTCACTCTTCGGCGGCCGTGGCCGCACCTGGAACGCGCTGCTCGGTGTCCTGGTGATCGTGTCGATCCAGTACGGCCTCGCCCTGGAGGGCATCGCCTCCCCGGTGCAGTACATGATCACCGGTGGTGTGCTGTTGGCCACGGTCGTGATCGACGCCGTCACCCGTAAGACGCAGAAGACCGCAGGGCGCGCATAGCGCTGAGGACCCCCCTGTGCCCGGTACCTCCCAGGTACCGGGCACAGCTGTGTCGTAGAGGTGGCGCACCATGGGTAGAGCCGAACGCGTGACGCACGACGCACAGCCTCGGCGCCGCCCGCACAGGCGGAACATTAGACTCGACAAGCCCGGCAACAGCTCTACTGCAAGGAGGCACGGGTGCCGCTGCTGACCCGTATCAGGGGACCGCGCGATCTGGACCGGCTCAACCCGGAGGAGCTGAACCAGCTGGCGGAGGAGATCCGGAGCTTCCTCGTCGAAGCGGTCTCCAAGACCGGCGGTCACCTCGGCCCCAACCTCGGCGTGGTGGAGCTCACCATCGCCCTGCACCGGGTCTTCGACTCGCCCCGGGACAAGGTGCTCTGGGACACCGGCCACCAGTCCTACGTCCACAAGCTGCTCACCGGCCGCCAGGACTTCTCGAAGCTGAAGATGAAGGGCGGCCTGTCCGGCTACCCCTCGCAAGGAGAGTCCGAGCACGACGTCATCGAGAACTCGCACGCCTCGACCGTCCTCGGCTGGGCCGACGGCATCGCCAAGGCCAACCAGATCATGGAGCGCGACGACCACGTCGTGGCCGTGATCGGTGACGGCGCCCTGACCGGCGGCATGGCCTGGGAGGCGCTCAACAACATCGCCGACGCCAAGGACCGCCCGCTCGTCATCGTCGTCAACGACAACGAGCGCTCCTACGCGCCGACCATCGGCGGTCTCGCCAACCACCTGGCGACCCTGCGCACCACCGACGGCTACGAGCGCTTCCTCGCCCGCACCAAGGAGGTCCTGGAGCGCACGCCCGTCGTCGGACGGCCGCTCTACGACACCCTGCACGGCGCCAAGAAGGGCCTGAAGGACTTCATCGCCCCGCAGGGCATGTTCGAGGACCTCGGCCTGAAGTACGTCGGCCCGATCGACGGGCACGACCTGGAGGCGCTGGAGTCCGCGCTCGCCAAGGCCAAGCGGTTCGGCGGGCCGGTCATCGTGCACTGCCTCACCGAGAAGGGCCGCGGCTACCAGCCCGCCCTCCAGGACGAGGCGGACCGCTTCCACGCCGTCGGCAAGATCCACCCCGACACGGGCCTGCCGATCGCCAGCTCCGGCGCCGACTGGACCTCCGTCTTCGGCGAGGAGATGGTCAAGCTCGGCGAGGAGCGCGAGGACATCGTCGCCATCACGGCCGCGATGCTCCAGCCGGTCGGCCTGGACAAGTTCGCCAAGCGCTTCCCCAAGCGGGTCTACGACGTCGGCATCGCCGAGCAGCACGGAGCCGTCTCCGCGGCCGGACTGGCCACGGGCGGCGTGCACCCGGTGTTCGCCGTCTACGCCACCTTCCTCAACCGCGCCTTCGACCAGGTGCTGATGGACGTGGCCCTGCACAAGTGCGGCGTCACCTTCGTGCTCGACCGGGCCGGGGTCACCGGCACCGACGGTGCCTCCCACAACGGCATGTGGGACATGTCGATCCTCCAGGTCGTGCCCGGACTGCGGCTGGCCGCACCGCGTGACGCCGACCAGGTGCGCGCCCAGCTGCGCGAGGCGGTCGCCGTCGACGACGCGCCGACCGTGGTCCGCTTCTCCAAGGGCGCAGTCGGCCCCGCCGTGCCCGCCGTGCGGCGCGTCGGCGGCATGGACGTCCTGCGCGAGCCCGGCACCGACCGGCCGGATGTCCTGCTGGTCTCCGTCGGCGCCCTCGCGCCGATGTGCTTGGAGATCGCCGGCCTGCTCGACAAGCAGGGCATCTCCACGACCGTCGTCGACCCGCGCTGGGTCAAGCCCGTCGACGAGGCCATGGCCCCGCTCGCCGAGCAGCACCGCGTGGTGGTCACCGTGGAGGACAACAGCCGCGTCGGCGGGGTCGGCTCGGCTGTCGCGCAGGCCCTGCGCGACGCGGGGGTCGACGTGCCGCTGCGGGACTTCGGCATCCCGCCGCGCTTCCTCGACCACGCCTCGCGGGCCGAGGTCCTCGCCGAGATCGGGCTCACCGCGCCGGATATCGCCCGTCAGGTGACAGGTCTGGTCGCCAAGCTGGACGGGCTCCCCCACTCTCGGCTCCGCTCGAGCGGGGGGACCCCCACCGAGCGCAGCGAGGCGGACGCCGTGGACGCCGCGCGCGACTGACGCGGCCGAGACGGCTGACGCGGCCGACTCGGCTGACACGGCCGAGACGCCGAGACGGCTGACGCGGCCGACTCGGCTGACACGGCCGAACGGGTTCGAGATGGGCCGGTTTCCCACCGTGAGGGTGGCGGAACCGGCCCATTGGCGTGAATTGGCCCGTGCCGGGGCATACGGATGGTGCCACCTCTCGATCATGTCGAGGACGACAAGCGTGGGAGGTACCCCGTGAGCAGTACCCTCTTCCGGACGAAGAAGGTCGAGCAGTCCCTCCTCGACACCGAGGAACCAGAACACGCGCTCAAGAAGTCCTTGTCCGCGCTGGATCTGACCGTCTTCGGCGTCGGTGTGATCATCGGCACCGGCATCTTCGTACTCACCGGCACTGTCGCCAAGGACAACGCCGGGCCCGCGACGGCCCTGGCGTTCGTCGCGGCCGGCGTCGCGTGCGCCCTGGCCGCACTCTGCTACGCCGAGTTCGCGTCCACGGTCCCGGTCGCCGGGTCCGCCTACACGTTCTCGTACGCCTCCCTCGGAGAGCTGCCCGCCTGGATCATCGGCTGGGACCTGGTCCTGGAGTTCGCGCTGGGGACGGCGGTGGTGGCCGTCGGCTGGTCGGGCTACATCCAGTCGCTCCTGGAGAACGCGGGCTGGACGATGCCCGCGGCCCTGGGCAGCCGGGAGGGCTCCGACGTCTTCGGCTTCGACATCCTCGCCGCCGCGCTGGTCCTCGTCCTCACCGCAATCCTCGTGGTCGGCATGAAGCTGTCCGCGCGGATCACGTCGATCGTCGTCGCCATCAAGGTGACGGTCGTGCTCGTGGTGATCGTCGCGGGTGCGTTCCTCATCGAGGGGAAGAACTACGACCCGTTCATCCCGAAGGCGAAGCCCGTGGAGGCCGGTTCCAGTCTGGACTCGCCGCTGATCCAGCTGATGTTCGGCTGGGCGCCCTCCAACTTCGGCGTGATGGGCATCTTCACCGCGGCCTCGGTCGTGTTCTTCGCCTTCATCGGATTCGACGTCGTGGCCACGGCGGCCGAGGAGACGAAGAACCCGCAGCGGGACATGCCGCGCGGCATCATCGGCTCCCTCATCATCTGCACGACGCTGTACGTCCTCGTGTCGATCGTCGTCACCGGTATGCAGCACTACACGAAACTGGACGTGGACGCGCCGCTCGCCGAAGCCTTCAAGGCCACCGGGCATCCGTGGTTCGCGGGCTTCATCAGCTTCGGCGCCGCGGTCGGCCTGACGACGGTGTGCATGATCCTGCTGCTCGGGCAGACCCGGGTGTTCTTCGCGATGAGCCGGGACGGGCTGCTGCCGCGGTTCTTCTCGCACGTCCACCCGCGGTTCAAGACGCCGCACCGGCCGACGATCCTGCTCGGCGTGCTCATCGCGGTCCTCGCCGGGTTCACGCCGCTGACGGAGCTCGCCGCGCTGGTGAACATCGGCACGCTGTTCGCCTTCGTCGTCGTCGCGATCGGTGTGATCATCCTCCGCAAGTCCCGCCCCGACCTGCCCCGGGCGTTCCGCACCCCGTGGGTGCCGGTCCTTCCGATCCTGTCGGTGTGCGCCTCGCTGTGGCTGATGATCAACCTGCCGGCCGAGACGTGGGTCCGCTTCGCCATCTGGATGGCCGTCGGCTTCCTCGTCTACTTCCTGTACGGCCGCACCCACAGCCGCCTCGCCCGCCGGGAGGCGGGGGAGGAACAGCCGAGCGTGGGTGGGGGAACGCCGTAGGCGACTGCTCGGGGGTGGGCCGGGGCCCGCGCCGCGGGGATCCGCTGAGCTGTCAGGGGCGGACCGTGCGCGGTCCCGCCACCTCCGCCCCCAGCTCCCCGACCCTCCTGCGCAGCTCTCTGTCCGCTGTGATCACCAGGACGGGACGCTCACCGGCCGAGGCCACGACCTCGACGATGTGGTCGTCTCCGCTGCCCGGGGCGGACGACACCCGTACCCCGGGCACGGATTCGACCCCGCGCGCCGCCCCCTCCACGACCAGGACGATGTCCGCCGGGCCGGCGATGGCAGGAACCCCTTCCGATGCCAAGCGGTCCCGCAGCCGTTCCGCCGCGCCCCGGCGGTCCCGCCACCAACCGTCCGGCACCGAACCGACGACGTTCGCGGCGTCGACGACAACCAAAACAGGCACGTTGGCGTTCATGTGGCCAGGGTCGCACGGGAGATGGGCCGGGGCGGGGGCGGGCGGGCGCGCCGGGCCCGGGCGGCCGCATAAAGTGAACACGTGAACGGCGACTGGCTCATCCGCGGCCGCGACGGCCGCCTCACCGTGTATCTGCCCTCCGGCGACGCCGTCCTGTGCCGGGCGGAGCTCGGCCCCGGAGGTCCTTGGGAGGACGACCCGCGAACCGTCGGCGGTGCCCAGAAGCTGCACCCGGAGGCGGCGGTCGGACAGGGCACCGACGGCTACGCACATCTGGCGGCCTGGCGGCCCACCGCCCCGGGCGAGTCCGGGCTCGTGCACTCCACGCACTTCCGCCCCCACCTCGCGCCCCTGGACTGGACCCCCATCGGCCACCCGGACAAGAAGGGCGACCGCACGGGGCCGCCGGCCGTGACCGTGGACGGGGCGGGGCGCGGTTATGTCTTCGTCCGTAACGGGAACGGCGGAGTCAGCCTGCGCAACCAGAAGGTGAAGGGCGGCTGGGGAGGCTGGCTGGACCTCGAAGGGCATGACGTCGAGGGGCAGTTGGCAGCCGTCACCGGTGAGTCGGGCCTGGTCGAGCTGTACGCCTCCGTACCCGGCGGGATTCTGCGCTGGCGGCAGGAGTCGGACGGCAAGAAGCCGGTGCGGACCGAGGGCGTCGAGGCTCCCGTGCGTCCTGGCACCCTGTGCGCGCTCGCCACGTCCGCCGAGCACACCACTGTCTTCTTCACCGACGGCTCCGGCGATCTGTGCGCCTGGCGACCCGGTGAGAAGCCGGTGACCCTGCTGGCCGTCGCCGGCCCGGGGCCCGTCTCAGCCGTCCGGTGTGTCATAGAGGGGTACGACTGCACCGTGCTCGCCCAGCGGTCGGCGAGCGGCCGGGTCGCCTTCGCCGCGTATCCGACCGAGCAGGAGTCGGCCGGTGCCTGGTGGACCGAGTCCGGCCCCCGGCTGCCCGCCGACGCCGTCGTGTCGGTGGCGCTCGACGAGCACGAGGAGGTCGTCGCGGCCTCCCTGTCGCCCTCGACGGGGACCGTGCTGCTCACCCGCCGCAAGGACGAACCGGGGCTGGCGCTGGAGGCCTGGCGGGAGATCTGACCACGTGCAAGAAGTGGAACCAGCCCCTTCCTCTTGAGGCTCTTGTCGCACCAGACACCTGAAGCGTGTTAAGGGTTGTACAGATGTGTGCGTGACAAGGCGCACCTTGGGAGAACATGGTCAAAAAGTGAAGGTGTTGTTAACCTCCTCGGACTTGTTCGATTTTTGCTCGGGGGGGCCGGTTGCTGCTGCGTCTGGCTGACGCCGTGGCAACGGGGTTGGGATGATGTCGTGAGCAGATCCTCCACGGTGGATCTTGTCGTTGTCGGACTCGGTTACGTGGGGCTGCCGTTGGCGCGGTCCGCCGCAGCCGCGGGCCTGAAGGTGGTCGGTCTCGACCGCAGCAGACGCGTGGTCGACGGACTGAACGCCGGCCGTTCACACGTCGACGACATCACCGACACCGAAGTGCGCGCCATGCTGGAGCAGGGCTTCGAGGCCGTCGACCGGGCCGACGTGATCGCCGGCGCCGCCGCCGTCGTGGTGTGCGTTCCCACGCCGCTCACCGATCACGGCGCCCCGGACCTCGGCGCGGTGCACGCCGCCGTCGACGACATCGCCGCGCATCTCACGGCCGGCACGCTCGTGGTGCTGGAGTCCACGACGTACCCGGGGACGACCGACGAGGTCGTCCGGCCGCGTCTGGAGGCCGGTGGCCTGCGCGTCGGCATCGACTTCCACCTCGCCTTCTCCCCGGAGCGCATCGACCCGGGCAACGCCTCCTTCGGCCTGGAGAACACGCCCAAGGTCGTCGGCGGCATCACGGCCGACTGCACCAAGGCCGCCCGCGCCCTCTACGAGCGGTTCGTGCACCGGGTCGTCGAGGCCAAGGGCACCCGCGAGGCCGAGATGGCCAAGCTGCTGGAGAACACGTACCGGCACGTCAACATCGCGCTCGTCAACGAGATGTCGATGTTCTGCCGGGAGATCGGCGTCGACCTCTGGGACGCCATCCGGTGCGCCTCCACCAAGCCGTTCGGGTTCGCGCCTTTCTTCCCCGGACCCGGCGTCGGCGGGCACTGCATCCCGATCGACCCCAACTACCTGTCGTACAAGGTGCGTTCGCTGGGCATCCCGTTCCGGTTCGTGGAGCTGGCGCAGGAGATCAACCAGCGGATGCCCGTGCACGTCGTGAACCGGGCGGCGGATCTGCTCAACGACCAGGGCAAGGCCGTGCGCGGCTCCCGGGTCCTGCTGCTCGGCGTGACCTACAAGCCGGACATCTCCGACCAGCGGGAGAGCCCGGCCCTGGCCGTCGCCGAGAACCTCCTCGCGCGCGGTGCCGAGCTCGTCTACTTCGACCCGCGGGTCGAAAACTGGCGGGTTGCCGGAGCGCCCGTCGAGCGGGCCGAGGACTACCTCGCCGCCGCCGAGACCGCGGACCTCACCGTCCTGCTCCAGCCGCACCGCGAGATCGACCTCGACGAGCTCGCCGACCGCGCCCGGGCGCTGTTCGACACCCGGGGCAAGTCCGCCGACCACCCGCGGGTGGTCAAGCTGTGACTGCCGACGATACGTACATACCCGGGGCCGTCGACTCCGGTGGGCGTCGAGCGCACCGCAAGCGGCGGCACCTGAAGGTCTCGTACTTCGTCTTCCTGGGGCTGGCCGCGCTGATCGCCACCCGGCTCGACGCCGGTTCCCTGCACCTGTACTCCATGGGTGCCATGGGCCTGCTCGCCCTGAAGATGTTCGGCGCCCTCTTCTACCGTCCTGCCAAGGCCGGGCGGGAGGAGCTGGAGTACCTGGAGAACGCCTGGGTCACCGCGGTCATCCCGATCTACAACGAGGACCCGGTGATGTTCGAGCAGGGCATGCGCAGCCTTCTCGCGCAGAGCCGCCTGCCGAACGAGATCCACATCATCGACGACGCCAGTGCCAACGACTCCGGCATCAGGGCCGCGAAGAAGATGCGCCGTGAGTTCGAGGCCAAGGGCGTCAAGTACACCGTCAGCGTCCAGCCCGAGAACAAGGGCAAGCGCGAGGCGCTGGCCCTGGGCTTCGAGGCCGCGCCGTACTCCGACATCTTCCTGTGCGTCGACTCGGACACCGTGCTGTCCCGCGACACCGTGCGTGAGCTGCTGCTGCCGCTGGCCGACGAGAAGATCATGGCCTCCACCGGCATGGTGCTGGCGCTCAACCACGACAGCAACATCTTCACCCGCCTCCAGGACCTGCGCTACGGCAACTCGTTCCTGTTCGAACGGGCCGCCTACTCCCGGCTGAAGTCGGTGCTGTGCTGCTGCGGCGCGCTCTCCGCCTACCGCGGCACGCTCGTGCGCAAGTACCTGCCGGACTTCCTCAACCAGCAGTTCCTGGGCAAGCCGGCCGTCTTCGGTGACGACCGCCGCATGACCAACTACTGCCTGATGGAGGGCCAGGTCGTCTTCCAGGAGACCGCCGTCGGCTACACGGCCGTCCCCGAGAAGCTGCCGCACTTCCTGCGCCAGCAGGTGCGCTGGAACAAGTCCTTCTTCCGCGAGTCGCTGTGGGCCTTCCGCCACCAGAAGAAGTACCGGCCGGCCTTCTGGCTGACCTGCATGGAACTCGCCCTGTGGCTGGTCTTCGGCTCGGCGATGTTCTACTCGATGGTCATCCTGCCCATCATGAAGCCCGCCCAGTTCGTCGACCACATCGGCGACTACCTCGTCTTCATGGTGCTGATGGGCTACCTGCGCAATGTGCGCTACCTCGACTTCCCGCGGCGCGGCATGGGCTTCATCAAGCGCTTCGGCATGTTCCTGCTCGCGCCGATCTACGGCGTGATCCAGCTGACGCTGCTGACCCCGCTGCGCTTCTACGCCCTGTTCACGCTCCACAAGGGCAGTTGGGGCACCCGCCAGGGCGGTGTCGAGGTGTCCGTGGCCGGGGACCACGAGAGCGATGTGACGGAGATCTTCGAGGAAGAGGACCCGTACTCCGACAAGAAGGTCACCGAGACGCTCCAGCTGATGCGTCTGGAGGGCGTGGCAGTGCGCACCCGGCCCCGTCCGACGGGCGGCATCCCCTCCCAGCCGCAGCCGATCCCCGGGTACGACGAGGAGCAGCACGCGGCCGTCCCGCAGCAGCGCGTGAGCTGGGGGGCACCGGAGCCGTCCGGCCAACAGCAGTGGCAGGGCGGCCACCCCGGGCACCACGACCCGTACCAGCAGCAGTACCCCGGCCAGGGCGGCCACGTCCCGCAGCAGGGCGGCTATCCGCACCAGGACCCGTCGTGGCAGCAGGGCCACGGCCAGGGCTACGGGCAGGGCGGCTGGTAGAGCCGTAGGAGAACGAGGAGAGGGGCGGCCGGGGGGCCGCCCCTCTCTTGTGCGTACGGGCGTTGTGCGTGCGGGCCTCGGGCCTCAGGTGTAGGAGGCCATGGCCTCTTCGACCGTCAGCACCGGGATGTCCCGGTCGTCGATCGCCTTCATCAGCGACTCCAGGCCCGCCTTGCCGATCTCGGTGCTCGTGGCCGGGGCACCGTCGACGACCTTGTGCAGGCACAGGATCAGCCAGTCGCCGCTGTTCACGCACCGGTCGAGCCGCCCGCCCGCGCCCGTCAGCTTGGACAGGGCCGTACCACCGATCCCCGTGCCGTCGTTGATGCCCGTCAGCGCCTTGAGGCGATACGGCATCGCCGGCGCGAACGACTCGATCGTCTCCGAGATGATCGACCGGGCCGTGGTGAAGTGCCGGCTCGCGATCTGGTCGACCGGGACCCCGTCGGACGTCTTCTGGAACGCGCCGTGCGGATAGGCGAAGTGCTCGCTGGTGAAGCCGTTGGACACCAGCCACTCGCGCAGCTTGCGGAAGTCGTCGTCGGCCTGTTCGGCGGTGAGCTTGGGGTAGCTGGCCGTGTGGACGGCGTTGGCGTACGAGTGGCCGCCCATCTCCCAGCCGGAGAAGTCCTGCATCGACCGCATCTGGTTCAGCGTCAGGAAGCTGCCCGTTCCGATGGCGTCGGCGATGTTGTAGACCGTGCCCGGGAAGCCGAAGCGGTCCATGACCGGCCGGGCCAGGTCGTGGATCGACTTGTGGGAGTCGTCGAAGGTGACGGAGACGACGCCCTTGGGGAAGACCGAGACGGTGTCCGGTATCAGCTCCACGGCCTGCAGCCGGTAGGTCACCGGACCGCCCGCGTCGTCGTACACGGCGAACGACATGTCGGTGAAGCCGGTCTTCGTGGACGGCTTGCCGTCGGCGCCGATCGAGTACGTGCCGGCCGCCGCGCCCACGTCCGCCCACTGGAGGTGGACGGTCACCCACTCCCCGGACTGCACGTAGTTGGCGGACGTCTTGGAGTGGACGTGGTGCGTCCAGGCGAAGTGGTTCGCGAGGGAGCCGCTGCCCACGTAGAAGACGAGCTTGGCCAGGTTCGTCACGTCGTCGACGCGGAAGACCAGCCGGATCATCTTGCCCGTCAGGCTCATCGCCGGCAGGCCCGTCCTGCGGACGTAACTCTGCTTGCCGGTGCCGCCCGTGGTCACCCGCACCGACTGGGTGCCGCGCACGAAGACGGACGTGTCGTTCGCCTCGGCCGACGCGGTGCCCGCACCTCCCGGCGTCCAGCCGTGGCCGGACTGGAACTGCTGGGACCACGTGGCCCGGCGGTACTTGGGGCGGCGGCCGGAGGGGGCGTAGAGGGGAGGCGTGGTGAGGCCTCCGATGCCTCCCGCGGCGACCGGGGCCGCGGCGGGCTGCGCCACCACCTTGCCCAGCCACGCGCCGCCACCGGCCATGGCGACGCCTCCCGTACCGCCCATCAGCAGCGCGGAGCGCCTGCTCACCACCGGCTTGTCCTCCATTGCCTCGGCAGCGTGCCTGTGGGCGCCGGACCGCCTTTTCCTCACCGGGACTCCCGAACCGTGTCGAAGTAGTTCATGCCCTCGTCGGTGAAGCCGTCGACAGCGGACTGCACCTGCTTCGCCGACAGGGTTTCGTTCGCGTTGTAGTAGAGCCAGTCCACCTTCATGTCCCAGGCGCGCTCGCCCTTGAACGGCAGATCGATGAACCAGTGGTTGAAGTTCACGGACATGTCCGCACGCGGGGCGTACTTGCCGTTGCTGAGGAAGAGCTTCTTGCCGTCGAGCCAGTAGGCGACGACGCCGTCCTTCACCCGGATCAGCACGGTGTGCCAGGTGTCGAGGCTCTTGTTGGTGGTCTTGTAGACCCGGTCGTTCGTCTTGTGGTCGAACCAGGTCACGGTGTCGAGCTTGGGGCCGGGCCGGCCCCAGCCGCCGTTCGGCATGTACTCGTTGTCCAGCTCGCTGTACTTCGAGCCCTTGCCGCCGATGGTGTAGAAAGTCTGGTTGACGTGGTCGCCGGAATCCCCGGTGGACGGCTCGTCGCTGAAGTGGATCCGGGCCGCGTAGGTGCCGTCGCGGAACTTGCTCGCGGCGGTGCCGAGGCTCGCCTGTTTCGTCCCGGCTTCGGTGCCGTCCGTGCTCGCCCGCAGGTTGAGCACCTGGCCGTCGGCGTGTGAGCCCTCGGCGGTGGGGAAGCTGACGCCGCTCGCCGACCAGGTGTTCTCGACGCCCGGGCCGCCCTTGCTGGTGCGGACGAGCCAGCCGTGCTTGAACAGGGCGGGGTCCTTGGGGCCCTGGTAGGTGAAGTCGTCGAACAGCACGCCGGCCGGAGGGGCCGGAACGGGGGCGGGTGCAGAAGCCTTCGCCGCCGCCTTCTTGTCGTCGCTCGCCTCGGTGCCGTCCGGCTCCTCACCCCAGACGAGGACACCGCGCTTGTAGGCGGTGACCTTCTCCGCCGCCTTGTAGCTGGTCATCTCCGCGTCGAAGGAGCGGTCGTCCGACTGCTTGAGCTTCTTGTGGTCGGTGCGGAAGAGCTGGAGGTCGATGCCCTTGCTGTTGGCGCCGGGCTTCAGGCTGCCCGCGGCGGCCGTGAACCGGACCTCGAGGTAGTGGTCGGCGGCGTCGGCGGCCTTGCCCATCGCCACGATCCGGCCGGCCACGTTCGAGCAGCCGAAGACGGCGTTGACGCAGTTGAAGGCGTACGAAGCGCCGTTGTCGGCGGTGAACCAGTACCGGAGCGTCACATCGCTCAACGGCACTGCCTTGTCCGTGTCGTTGAAGACCTCGAACGACGGCTTGGCCGCCGCGGCCGTCGCGGGGGTGTCGGTCCGGTAGCGGACCTTCAGCTCGGGCGGATCCGGGTTCGCCGCCTTCCACACGGGATACAGCGCCGTGCCGCCGGCGGCGACCACCGCCACGAGGAGCAGGAGCCTGATCTTGGGCCAGACCCGGCGTCGGGGTGTTCGGCGACGAGGGGACGCCACGCACGACTCCTTCGAGGACACCCGGCGGTCCGGGGTGGAGACCGTCAGAGTTGGGTAAACAATGGTCGGATTGTGTGAGGATCCTATCTGTGGCGGCATGCAGAAAGGGGGGCGGGTGCACGGATTGTTACCGTACGCCCCACCCCCCTCAGGGGTTACGCGTTACGCCGGGACGCTCGCGACGCCCTGCGCCAGGAACGGCTTGCCGTTCACGCGCTCGGAGACACCCTCGCGGTCCAGGTACGGCGTGATGCCGCCCAGGTGGAAGGGCCAGCCGGCGCCCGTGATGAGGCACAGGTCGATGTCCTGCGCCTCGGCGACGACGCCCTCGTCGAGCATGATGCCGATCTCCTGCGCCACCGCGTCGAGCACGCGGTCGCGGACCTGCTCCTCCGTCAGGACGCTGTCGCCCTGCTTCAGCAGCGCGGCGACCTCCGGGTCCAGCTCCGGCTTGCCGGAGTCGTAGACGTAGAAGCCGCGCTTGCCCGCCTTGACGACGGCCGCGAGGTTCGGGGAGACCGTGAAGCGGTCCGGGAAGGCCCGGTTGAGGGTCTCCGAGACGTGCAGACCGATCGCCGGGCCGACCAGCTCCAGCAGGACCAGCGGCGACATCGGCAGACCGAGCGGCTCGACGCCCTTCTCGGCGACCTCGACGGGGGTGCCCTCGTCGATGATGTTCTGGATCTCGCCCATGAAGCGGGTCAGGATGCGGTTCACGACGAACGCCGGGGCGTCCTTGGTGAGGACCGCGGTCTTCTTCAGCTTCTTGGCGACACCGAACGCCGTGGCGAGGGAGGCGTCGTCGGTCTTCTCACCGCGGACGATCTCCAGCAGCGGCAGGACCGCGACCGGGTTGAAGAAGTGGAAGCCCACGACGCGCTCGGGGTGCTTCAGCTTCGAGGCCATCTCCGACACCGACAGCGAGGAGGTGTTGGTGGCGAGGATCGCGTGCGCCGGGGCGACCGCCTCGACCTCCGCGAACACCTGCTGCTTGACGCCGATCTCCTCGAAGACCGCCTCGATGATGAAGTCGGCGTCCGAGAAGCCCTCGGCCTTGTCCAGCACACCGGACACCAGCGCCTTGAGGCGGTTGGCCTTGTCCTGGTTGATGCGGCCCTTGCCGAGCAGCTTGTCGATCTCGGCGTGGACGTAGCCCACACCCTTGTCGACGCGCTCCTGGTCGATGTCGGTCAGCACGACCGGCACCTCCAGGCGGCGCAGGAACAGCAGCGCGAGCTGGCTGGCCATCAGACCGGCGCCGACGACACCGACCTTGGTGACCGGGCGGGCCAGGGACTTGTCCGGGGCACCGGCCGGGCGCTTGCCGCGCTTCTGCACCAGGTTGAAGGCGTAGATGCCGGAGCGCAGTTCACCGCCCATGATCAGGTCGGCGAGGGCCTTGTCCTCGGCGTCGTAGCCCTGCTGGAGGTCGCCGTTCTTGGCTGCGGCGATGATGTCCAGGGCGCGGTAGGCGGCCGGGGCCGCGCCGTGCACCTTGGAGTCCGCGACGAAACGGCCCTTGGCGACGGCCTGGTCCCAGCCCTCGCCGCGGTCGATCACCGGGCGCTCGATCTCCAGCTCGCCCTTGAGGACGGCCGCGGTCCAGATCAGCGACTGCTCCAGGAAGTCCGCGCCCTCGAAGATCGCGTCGGCGATCCCGAGCTCGTAGACCTGCTTGCCCCCCAGCTGCTTGTTCTGGTTGAGGCTGTTCTCGATGATCACCGAGACGGCCTTCTCGGGGCCGATCAGGTTCGGCAGCAGCGTGCAGCCGCCCCAGCCGGGCACCAGGCCGAGGAAGACCTCGGGGAGCGAGAACGCCGGCAGGGCCGCGGAGACGGTGCGGTAGGTGCAGTGCAGACCCACCTCGACACCGCCGCCCATCGCGGCGCCGTTGTAGTACGCGAAGGTCGGCACGGCCAGCTGGGACAGCCGCTTGAAGACCTCGTGGCCGCCCTTGCCGATGGCGAGCGCGTGCTCGTACTCCTTGAGGATCTCCACGCCCTTGAGGTCGGCGCCGACCGCGAAGATGAACGGCTTGCCGGTGATACCGACGCCGATGATCTCGCCGTCCGCCGCCTCCTTCTCGACCTGGTCGATGGCGGTGTTCAGGTTCGCCAGCGAGGCCGGGCCGAAGGTGGTCGGCTTGGTGTGGTCGTGGCCGTTGTCCAGGGTGATCAGGGCGAAGCGCCCGGCACCCAGGGGGAGGTCGAAGTGGCGTACGTGCGCACTCGTGACGACCTCGTCCGGGAACAGCTCGGAAGCCTGCTTGAGAAGCTCGGCGGTGGTGCTCACTTGTCCCCCTCGAAGTGCGGGTTCTCCCAGATGACCGTCGCGCCCATGCCGAAGCCGACGCACATGGTGGTCAGGCCGTAGCGGACGTGCGGCTGCTCCTCGAACTGGCGGGCCAGCTGCGTCATCAGACGGACGCCGGAGGAGGCCAGCGGGTGGCCGAACGCGATGGCGCCGCCGTACTGGTTGACGCGCTCGTCGTCGTCGGCGATGCCGTAGTGGTCCAGGAAGGCCAGGACCTGGACGGCGAAGGCCTCGTTGATCTCGAACAGGCCGATGTCGGAGATCGACAGGCCGGCCTGGGCCAGCGCCTTCTCCGTCGCCGGGATCGGGCCGTAGCCCATGACCTCCGGCTCCACGCCCGCGAAGGAGTAGGAGACCAGGCGCATCTTCACGGGGAGGTCGTGCTCCCGCGCGAAGTCCTCGGAGGCGATGAGCGAGGCGGTGGCGCCGTCGTTCAGACCGGCCGCGTTACCGGCGGTGACCCGGCCGTGCACACGGAACGGGGTCTTCAGGCCGGAGAGGTTCTCCAGGGTGGTGCCCGGGCGCATCGGCTCGTCGGCCGTGACCAGGCCCCAGCCCGTCTCACCGGCCTCGGGGGAGGTGCGGCGTACCGAGACCGGCACCAGGTCGGCCTGGATCTTGCCGTTGGCGTACGCCTTGGCGGCCTTCTCCTGGGAGCGCACGGCGTACTCGTCGGCGCGCTGCTTGGTGATCTGCGGGTAGCGGTCGTGGAGGTTCTCCGCGGTCATGCCCATGAAAAGGGCCGACTCGTCGACCAGCTTCTCGGAGACGAACCGCGGGTTCGGGTCCACGCCCTCGCCCATGGGGTGGCGGCCCATGTGCTCGACGCCGCCCGCGATGGCGATGTCGTAGGCGCCGAAGGCGACGGAACCGGCGACCGAGGTGACGGCGGTCAGGGCGCCGGCGCACATGCGGTCGATGGAGTAGCCCGGCACGGACTGCGGGAGACCGGCGAGGATCCCGGCGGTGCGGCCGATGGTCAGGCCCTGGTCACCGATCTGCGTGGTCGCGGCGATGGCGACCTCGTCGATCTTCTTCGGGTCGAGTCCGGGGTTGCGGCGCAGCAGCTCCCGGATCGCCTTCACGACGAGGTCGTCGGCACGGGTCTCGTGGTAGATGCCCTTCGGGCCCGCCTTGCCGAACGGGGTGCGGACGCCGTCGACGAAGACGACGTCCCTGACGGTACGAGGCACGATGGCTCTCCTCCAGGGTCAGGATCTGCATTGCTGCTGCGATGCGCTGAGCGCGCGCTCAGGCCCCATGCTACTTATGAGTAACGTAGCTGCACAGTCCTGGCAGGCGGAGCGGTGAAGGTCACATCTCGTCTCCGGGTCGTGCGGTGCCTTCGGGGGCGCGGGACCGTTCCGATATGCGGCTCCGCCGCGTGGGCGCGACCAGCCACAACGCACCCGCACTCCGGTACGGCGCTCACCGAGGCGGCGCTGTGGACCCCCGAGGCATCAGCACAGGAGTCGGCACAGGATGCGACCCACCCTCACCCCCGGCGATCACCGAGAACAACGTCCGAGCCACGTCTGCTCCAAAACCATGCACGTCATGGCTCATGGCCGAAAGCGTCGGATGCGTCAGCCGGCACAGCTGCGAGTCGTCCCAGGCCAGCAGCGACACGTCCTCCGGCACCCGCAGACCCATCTCCGCCGCCACCGACAGGCCCGCCACCGCCATGATGTCGTTGTCGTAGAGGATCGCGGTCGGCCGGTCGGCCCGCGCCGCGGTCAGCAGCGAGCGCGTCGCCCGCGCCCCCGCGTCCCCCGAGAAGTCCGTCCCGACCTGCCACGCCCCGGCCAGCGCCAGCGTCCCCGCCGCCTGGTCGAACGCCGCCGTCCGGATCGCCGTGTGCCCGAGGTCCGCCGCCCCGCCCACCCGGGCGATCCGACGGTGCCCGAGGGCGGCCAGATACCGCACCGCCTCCGTCACGGCCGTGGCGTCGTCCGTCCACACCGACGTGAGCCCCCCGGTCAGCGAGGGATGCCCGACGGCGACCGCCGGCATCCCGAGGCGCTGGGTCATGGCCGCCCGCGGATCGTCCGCGCGGAAGTCGACGAGGATCGACCCGCCGATCTGCCGCGCCCGCCACCACGCCTCCTGGACGCCCACCTCCTCGTCCATGTTCCGCACCAGCCTCAGCAGCAGCGAGCTGGAGTGTTCGGCCAGGACGCTCTGCACGCCGGAGACGAACTCCATGTACCAGGGTTCGAGCCCCAGGACCCGCGCCGGCCGGCACACCGCCAGGCCCACCACGTCCACCCGCGATCCGGCCAGGGTCCGCGCCGTGAGACTCGGCGCCCAGCCCAGTTCGTGCGCCGCCCGGAAGATCCGGTCCCGGGTGGCATCCGAGAGCCCGGGCTTGTGGTTGAAGGCGAGGGACACGGCACCCTTCGAGACGCCGGCGCGCGCGGCGACGTCCTTGATGGTGACGCGAGGGGTCGGCGTTGCCGTCATCGGGTGGGCTCCACGCAGTACAGGGCCGAACGGGCGGTCTCCGCGTCCGGAGTCTTCCAGCCGCGCACCCCGATGGTCACCTCTTCGCCCGGCAGCAGGGTGACCAGCCCCCGGTCGGCCCTTGCCCCCGGCTCCAGCCGGTCGGCCTGGAGCAGCAGGTCCCGGACCAGGGTGCGGGCGGTCACGGTGATGCCGCCCGGGGCGAGCGCGACATCGAACCCGGGCTGCGGGTAGGCGACTTCACGGTCCGGCAGCGGGAAGTGCACCGCCCGCAGCCCGTCCACGTCGGCGACCAGGAACTCCTCCGGCCCGACGGGCGTCAGCTCGGGCGGCACCTCGACCCGGGCCACGGCCCGTGCCCCGGCCGTGAACTTCACACCCGTCTGCCCCAGAGTCCCGCCCGCCACGGACATCCGGCGCAGGATGAGGGCCCCCGCCCAGTCCCCGGCCGCCTGGTTCACGGCGGCCAGCTGCAAGCCGCCGTCCCCCGCCAGGATCGTCAGCAGCCGGTCCGAGTACAGCCGCCTCAGCTCGTGGTACAGCGGTTTCTCCCGGCCGTCCCCGTCGATCGCCGCCCAGGACGTCACCGGCCAGCAGTCGTTGAGCTGCCAGACGATCGTGCCCGCGCACATCGGCCAGTGCGCCCGCCAGTGCTCGATCCCGGCAGCGATCGCCCGTGCCTGGTTGAGCTGCATCAGGTAGTGCCACCGGTCGAAGTCGCCCTCCGGCACGGCGAAATGCCGCTGGAGCCCCCGCTCCAGCTTGCCGTTGCCGTCGTCGGCCTTCTGGTGGTGCAGCATGCCGGGGGAGTCCGGCGCGAGCTCCTCCCCGGGCAGGGCCCGGCGCAGCGTGGTGTACGCGGGCGGTGCCTGCCAGCCGAACTCGGCGACGAAGCGCGGCACGCTCAGCCGGTAGTCCGCGTAGTCCTCCCGGTTCCACACCTCCCACGAGTGGTGGGTGCCGTGCGCCGGGTCGTTCGGGTGGTGCTCCCACGACCCGGACCAGGGGCTGCCCGCCGCGTACGGCCGGGTCGGGTCCAGCTCGGCCACCACGCGCGGCAGCACGCCCAGGTAGTACCCCTCGCCCCAGGAGTCCCCGGCCAGCCGCGGCTCCCACTCCCAGTCCCTGAAGCCCCACAGGTTCTCGTTGTTGCCGTTCCACAGCACGAGCGACGGATGCGGCATCAGCCGTACGACGTTCTCCCGCGCCTCGGCCTCCACCTCGCCGCGCAGCGGCTGCTCCTCCGGGTAGGCCGCGCAGGCGAACGGGAAGTCCTGCCAGACCAGCAGCCCGAGGTCGTCGCAGGCGTCGTAGAAGTCCTCGCTCTCGTAGATGCCGCCGCCCCAGATCCGTACGAGATCCACGCCCGCGCCGGCCGCCTGCTCAAGGCGTTCCCGGTAGCGCTCGCGGGTGATCCGGGACGGGAAGACGTCGTCGGGGATCCAGTTGACGCCCCGCGCGAAGAGCCGCTCGCCGTTGACGACGAGGGTGAAGCCGGTGCCGTGCGCGTCGGGCCGCCGGTCCAGCTCGACGGTCCGGAAGCCCACCCGCCGCCGCCACACGTCCAGCGCCTCCTCGCCGTGCAGCAGCGTCAGCTCCACGTCGTAGAGCGGCTGTTCGCCGTACCCGCGCGGCCACCACAGCCGAGCGTCCGGCACCCGCAGCCGTACGACCCCGCCCGCCCCCTCGATCTCGACCCGCGCCCGCACTCCCGCGACGGTCGCCTCCACGGCGAGCGGTGCCTCGACCCGGGTCCGTTCGACGTCCACGACCAGCTCGACGACGCCCGTGCCCTCCTCGACGGTGACCAGCGGACGCACCCGGGCGATCCGTGCCGTCGACCAGTGCTCCAGGCGCACCGGCCGCCAGATCCCGGCCGTCACCAGGGTGGGTCCCCAGTCCCAGCCGAAGGAGCAGGCCATCTTGCGCAGGTACTGGTAGGGCTCGGCGTAGGCGGCGGGGCGCTCGCCGACCCGGCCCCGCACCGCCTCCGCCTCCGCGTACGCCGAGACGAACCGTACGGACAGCCGCCCGGACAGGCCCGTCACGTCGAACCGGTACGAGCGGTGCATGTTGCGGACCTTCCCCAGTAGCCGCCCGTCCAGGGAGATCTCGGCGACGGTGTCGAGCCCGTCGAAGACCAGGTCGGTCTGCTCCTGCGCGGACGAGCCCCCGAGCTCCCGCTCGTAGGTCCAGTCGCGGCGCCCGACCCAGGCCACCTCGGTCTCGTTGCGCCCGAGGAACGGGTCCGGGATCACCCCGGCGGCCATCAGGTCGGTGTGCACGCACCCCGGCACGGTGGCCGGCAGTCCGCCCGAGTCGTGCCGCAGGATCCATCCGTCGCAAAGCGGTGTGGCCTCCAGCATGCGCACTCCCTTAACCGGTCCAGTAAGAGGCGGGGTCCTGTTTTTCGCATCCTTGGCGGGAATGGGACTTTACCGGTTGAGAAAGCGCTGTCAGAGTGCCGAACCAGCCATACCGCACGTGCTCGTCCGTCCCGAGTTCCCCTCAGCGAACGGAGCTGACGCACATGAACCGCCGTACCCTCCTCGCCCTCGCCGTGGGCGCAGCCCTGCTGGCCTCCGGCTGCACCGGCTCCAAAGGCTCCGCCAAGGGCGCCGACGCCGAGGCGCCCGACGACCCTGCCAAGGTCGACGGGACCATCACCGTCCTCACCCACCGGACCGACCTCGTGCAGGACGGGACGATGAAGAAGTACGCCGCCGAGTTCAACAAGACGTATCCGAAGGTGAAGGTCGAGTTCGACGGCATCACCGACTACGAGGGCGAAGTCAAGATCCGTATGAACACGGAGAACTACGGGGACGTCCTCATGATCCCGGCGGTGATCGAGAAGAAGGACTACCCCAAGTTCTTCGCCTCGCTGGGCGGCCAGGCGGAGCGGAGCAAGAAGTACCGCTTCACCGACTACACGGCCGTCGGCGGCAAGGTCTACGGCCAGAGCCCGCTCGGCGCCCTTCCGGGGTTCATCTACAACAAGAAGGTGTGGAGAGAGGCCGGGGTCACCCAATGGCCCACGACACCGGCCGAGTTCCTCGCCGGCCTCAAGGCGATCAAGTCGAAGACCGACGCGGTCCCCTACTACACCAACTTCAAGGACGGATGGCCGCTCAGCCAGTGGACGGGCGTCAGGGGCTCGGTCAGCTGCGACGAGCAGGCCACCACCAGGTGGGCCGAGGGCAACCCCTGGGCCGAGGGCGGCGAACTGCGGGTGGCGGACAGCCTGCTGTACGACATCGTGCACGAGGGGCTCGTCGAGAAGGACCCGACCACCACCAACTGGGAGGCGTCCAAGCCCAAGCTGGCCAAGGGCGAGATCGCCACCATGTGGCTCGGCTCCTGGGCGGTCATCCAGATGCAGGGCGCGGCGAAGCAGGCCGGCGCCGACCCGGACGACATCGGGTTCATGCCCTTCCCCGCCCAGAAGGACGGCACGTTCTGCGCGGTGACGTCGCCCGACTACAACCAGGCCGTCAACGTCCACTCCTCGCACAAGGGCGCCGCCCGCGCCTGGATCGACTGGTTCACCGACAAGTCGGGCTACGCCGAGGACAACCTCGCGCTGTCCCCGCTCAAGGACGCCCCCCTGCCCGACATCCTGAAGCCGTACGAGGAGGCGGGCGTCAAGCTCCTCGACCTCGACGACAGCAAGGGCGCCGAGCTGAAGACCATCGAGAACCAGTCCGAGGTGGGCATCAACAAGCCCGACTACCGCAAGGAACTCGTCGACATGGCTCGCGGCGCCAGGAAGGGCGACCCGGACGACTACCTGGACGGCCTCGGTGAGAAGTGGACCGAGACCCAGAAATCGCTGGGGTCCTGATGACGGGCACGACCGAGACGGCGGCCGTCAAGGCCGCCGCGGGGGCGGCCGTCCCCGCCCCGGCCCCCGCCCCGCGCCCGGCACGCCTGTGGCGCGGGGCCACCCCCTGGCTCTTCCTGCTCGCCCCGCTCACTCTCCTGATCGTCTTCACCTACGCGCCGATCGCCAACATGGTCGCGTACAGCTTCACCGACTGGGACGGAGTAAGCCCCGAACTGAACTTCACGGGCGCCGAGAACTACAGCGAACTCTTCACCCGCCCCGAGCTGTTCGAGGTCTTCTGGGTCAGCGGCTACTACCTGGCGGCCTCCGTCGTCCAGATCGTCGCCGCGCTCTACTTCGCCACGATCCTCAGCTTCGACGTCCGCTTCCGGAACCTCTTCAAGGGCGTGCTGTTCTTCCCGTACCTGATCAACGGCGTGGCGATCGGGTTCGTCTTCCTCTACTTCTTCCAGGACGGCGGCACCCTCGACTCGGTCCTGAGCCTGCTCGGCGTGGAGACGGACCGGGCCTGGCTCGGCACCCCGGAGTCCGCGAACACCTCCCTGGCCGGCGTCTCCGTCTGGCGCTACCTGGGCCTGAACTTCGTACTGTTCCTCGGCGCGATCCAGTCGATCCCGGGGGAGCTGTACGAGGCGGCCGAACTGGACGGCGCGAACCGCTGGCACCAGTTCCGGTACATCATCGCGCCGGGCATCAAGCCGGTGCTGTCCCTCACCGTGATCCTCTCGATATCGGGCTCCCTGTCGGTCTTCGAGATCCCGTACATCATGACGGGCGGCGCGACCGGCACCGAGACGTTCGTGATCCAGACCGTGAAGCTGGCCTTCCAGTTCAACAAGACGGGCCTCGCCTCGGCGGCCGCGCTCGTGCTGCTGCTGATCGTCCTCGCGGTGACCTGGGTGCAGCGGCGCCTCGCCCCCGACGACAAGGTGGACCTCGTATGACCCGCCGCGCGGTGACCCGCGTCCTCGTGTACCTGTCGCTGATCGCCGCGACCGCGGTGGTCCTGCTCCCGCTCGCCGCGGTGTTCCTGACCTCCCTGAAGTCCGAGCGGGAGATGGCCGACGGCAGCGGAGCGCTCGCGCTGCCCGAGGACCCGTTCAACTTCCACAACTACGTGACGGCGTTCCAGGACGGCCGGATGCTCTCGGCCTTCGGCAACACGGCGATCATCCTGGTCGTCGCCATCGGCGGCACGGTCCTCATCGGCTCGATGACGGCCTACGCCATCGACCGCTTCCGTTTCCGCTTCCGCAAGGCGGTCCTGGCCCTGTTCCTGGTCGCGGCGCTGGTACCGGGTGTGACCACTCAGGTGGCCACCTTCCAGATCGTCAACAGCTTCGGCATGTTCGACAGCCTGTGGGCCCCGATCGCCCTCTATACGGGCACGGACATCGTCTCGATCTACATCTTCCTGCAGTTCGTCCGGTCCATCCCGGTCTCACTGGACGAGTCCGCCCGCCTGGACGGCGCCAACGCCTTCACGGTCTATCGCAAGATCATCTTCCCGCTGCTGAAACCGGCGATCGCGACGGTCGTGATCGTGAAGGGGATCACCGTCTACAACGACTTCTACATCCCCTTCCTCTACATGCCATCCGAGGATCTTGGCGTGATCTCGACGTCGCTGTTCCGCTTCAAGGGCCCCTTCGGCGCCCACTGGGAGACGATCTCGGCAGGCGCGATCCTGGTGATCGTCCCCACGCTGGCCGTCTTCCTGTTCCTGCAGAGGTTCATCTACAACGGTTTCACGCAAGGGGCCACGAAGTAGGCGCCCTTCCTAGGGGCGCGGGACCATGCCGATGTGCGGCTCCGCCGCGTGGGCGCGACAAGCCGAAGACCACCCGCAGCCGCCGTGCGACGAGGAAGCCGACGGCGGCTACGCCTCCTTGACGGACAGCGCCTCCACAAGCACGGGCGTCACCTGCTCCACCTGCCACGGCCGCGCCCCGTGCCCGGCCAGCGCCGCCGCGACGGACTCCGCATCCACCACCGCCGGAGGCTCCCAGCACACCCGCCGCACCGTGTCCGGTGTGATCAGGTTCTCCTGCGGCATGCTCAGCTGCTCGGCCAGCGCCGACACCCCGGCCCGGGCCGCGGACAACCGCGCCGCGGCCGCGGGGTCCTTGTCGGCCCAGGCGCGCGGCGGCGGAGGGCCGGTCACCGACTGCCCCGGCTGCGGCAGCTGCGCCTCGCTCAGCGCCTTCGCCCGGTCGACGGCCGCCTGCCACTGCTCCAGCTGCCGCTTGCCCACGCGGTGGCCGAAACCGTTCAACGCGGCCAGCGCGTGCACATTGGCCGGAACCGCCAGCGCCGCCTCGACGATCGCCGCGTCCCCGAGCACCTTGCCCGGCGACACGTCCCGCCGCTGCGCGATCCGGTCCCGGGTCTGCCACAGCTCCCGTACGACGGCCAGCTGCCGCCGCCGGCGCACCTTGTGCATGCCGGACGTACGCCGCCACGGGTCCTTGCGGGGCTCGGGCGGCGGAGCCGAGGCGATCGCGTCGAACTCCTGGCGGGCCCACTCCAGCTTGCCCTGCCGGTCCAGCTCCTTCTCCAGCGCGTCGCGCAGGTCGACGAGCAGTTCCACGTCCAGCGCCGCGTAGCGCAGCCAGGGCTCGGGCAGGGGCCGGGTCGACCAGTCGACGGCGGAGTGTCCCTTCTCCAGGACGAAGCCCAGGACGCTCTCGACCATCGCGCCGAGGCCGACCCGGGGGAACCCGGCGAGCCGCCCGGCCAGCTCCGTGTCGAACAGCCGCGTCGGCACCATGCCTATCTCGCGCAGGCAGGGCAGGTCCTGGGTGGCGGCGTGCAGCACCCACTCGACGCCGGACAGGGCGTCGCCGAGGGCGGACAGGTCGGGGCAGGCCACGGGGTCGATCAGGGCCGTTCCGGCGCCCTCGCGGCGCAGCTGCACGAGGTAGGCGCGCTGCCCGTAGCGGTAGCCGGACGCGCGCTCGGCGTCGACGGCGACGGGGCCGGACCCCGCCTCGAAGGCGGCGATCACCCGGGCCAGGGCGGTCTCGTCCGCGATGACGGGCGGAATGCCCTCACGCGGCTCGAGCAGAGGGATCGGCGCCTCCGTAGCAGAAGATCCGCCGTCGTCCGGAGGGGCGCCTCCGGTGGTTCGCAGTGAGCTGTCTGCTGCGGTGTCGTGGGCGTCGGTCACCTGTCAAGGGTATCCATGTATGGACAGCGCCCGCCGACGGAACGTTCCGTCGGCGGGCGCTCGAGGGTCGCAAACCAGTCATGTCGGGGAAGCGGCGGGTTCACGAACCGTGAGTGACGTGCACGGGGCCGGCGGCCGGTCCCGCCTCACGTGAGGGGATGATCACGAGGGGTCACGGCGGAGCGGGTCAGTGGATGATCCCGGTCCGCAGTGCCACCGCGACCATGCCGGCGCGGTCGCCCGTGCCGAGCTTGCGGGCGATGCGGGCGAGGTGGCTCTTGACGGTCAGGGCGGACAGGCCCATCGAGACGCCGATCGCCTTGTTCGACTGGCCCTCCGCGACCAGCCGCAGCACCTCGACCTCGCGGCCGGACAGTTCGCGGTAGCCGCCCGGGTGGCTCGGGGCACCCGGGGGGCGGCGGTGCAGTCGCGCGGCGGCGGCGCCGATGGGGGCGGCGCCCGGCCGGGTGGGGAGCCCGACGTTGGTACGGGTGCCGGTGACGACGTAACCCTTCACGCCGCCGGCGAGTGCGTTGCGCACGGCACCGATGTCGTCGGCGGCGGAGAGGGCGAGCCCGTTGGGCCAGCCCGCCGCGCGGGTCTCCGACAGCAGCGTGAGGCCGGAGCCATCCGGCAGGTGGACGTCTGCGACACAGATGTCGCGGGGGTTGCCGATGCGGGGACGAGCCTCCGCGATGGACGAGGCCTCGATGACGTCGCGCACACCGAGCGCCCACAGGTGGCGGGTGACGGTGGAGCGGACGCGCGGGTCGGCCACGACCACCATGGCGGTGGGCTTGTTCGGGCGGTAGGCGACCAGGCTTGCGGGCTGCTCGAGGAGAACGGACACCAGGCCTCCTGGGGTGCGGGACGGGGCCGGCTCGTGGGGGTGAAGCCGGGACGAACCGTGCTTTCAAGGTCACAGTCGTCTTCGGCACCGAACCCGTCCGCCTTTAGAGAATGATCACGAATCGGTGATAACAATCCGTGCAATTCGGACACGCGGTCGATCATTCGAAGGTCGAACGGTTTCGGTCTGCGTCGATACGCGGTCGAAAGTGGCCGTATCGACAAAGTGATTCGGCCAAGAGGGGTACTCAGGTGTGATCGTCGACCGGACATGGTTGACCGCCCCGCACAAGGTCGATCAGTGCGGGGCGGTCAGGGGGCGTTCGGGGAGGTCAGGGGCCGGTCAGCGGGACTGCGGTCCTCGCCGCTGGGGCAGCGTCACCACCGACGCGTCTCCGGGAACGGCCGGGGGCAGCCCCGCGATCTGGGCGAGCAGATCGCACCAGGCGGCCAGGTGCGCGGCCGTGTCCGGGACCCCGCCCAGGCCCTCGCGCGGCGTCCACGACGCGCGGATCTCGATCTGCGAGGCCGCCGGGCGCGCCGAGAGCCCACCGAAGTAGTGGGAGCTCGCGCGCGTGACCGTGCCGCTCGGCTCCCCGTAGGTCAGCCCGCGTGCCTGGAGCGCGCCGGTCAGCCAGGACCAGCACACCTCCGGCAGCAGCGGGTCCGCCGCCATCTCCGGCTCCAGCTCCGCACGCACCAGCGTCACCAGCCGGAAGGTGCCCCGCCAGGCGTCGTGCCCGGCCGGGTCGTGCAGCAGCACCAGCCGGCCGTCGGCCAGGTCCTGGTCGCCGTCGACGACCGCCGCCTCCAGCGCGTAGCTGTGAGGAGCGAGCCGCCTCGGCGGGGGCGTCGGCTCGACCTCGATCTGAGGCCGCAGCCGCGCCGCCTTGAGCGCGTCGACGGCGGCCCGGAAGGGCAGCGGGGCGGAGTCCGCCTCCCGCCGGTCGTTCTCGGTGTCCTTCGCTTCGTCCATTCCGCCAGCGCCGTCCGACAGTCGTCCCTGAGCCGCAGCCATGCGGGAAGATTACGGGGACCGGAGCCCGGGTGTGGGGCTAGACACCCCGCGCCTGCCCAGGGGCTGAATCACGCCGTTCTGCGGCGTGCGAAACTTGGGCCCGTGAGTGCCAACGACGCCCCTCGGGCCCAGCAGCCGTCCGCCGCATACGACTCCGCCTTCCTCAAGGCCTGCCGGCGCGAGCCCGTGCCGCACACGCCGGTGTGGTTCATGCGGCAGGCCGGGCGCTCACTGCCGGAGTACCGCAAGGTGCGCGAGGGCATCCCGATGCTCGAGTCCTGCATGCGGCCCGACCTGGTCACCGAGATCACGCTCCAGCCGGTGCGCCGGCACGGCGTGGATGCGGCGATCTACTTCAGCGACATCGTCGTCCCGCTCAAGGCCATCGGCATCGACCTCGACATCAAGCCCGGCGTCGGCCCGGTCGTCGAGCGCCCGATCCGCACCCGGGAGGACCTCGCGCAGCTGCGCGACCTGACCCCCGAGGACGTCTCCTACGTCACCGAGGCCATCGGTCTGCTCACCCGCGAGCTCGGCGCCACGCCCCTCATCGGCTTCGCCGGCGCGCCCTTCACCCTCGCCAGCTACCTCGTCGAGGGCGGCCCGTCCCGCACGTACGAGAACGCCAAGGCGATGATGTACGGCGACCCCGAGCTGTGGACCGACCTGCTCGACCGCCTCGCGGACATCACCGCCGCGTTCCTCAAGGTGCAGATCGAGGCGGGTGCCTCGGCGGTCCAGCTGTTCGACTCCTGGGCCGGTGCGCTCGCCCCCGTCGACTACCGCCGCTCGGTGCTGCCGGCCTCGGCGAAGGTCTTCGAGGCCGTGGCCGGCTACGGCGTGCCGCGCATCCACTTCGGTGTCGGCACCGGCGAGCTGCTGGGCCTCATGGGCGAGGCCGGCGCGGACGTCGTGGGCGTCGACTGGCGTGTCCCGATGGACGAGGCCGCCCGCCGGGTCGGTCCCGGCAAGGCACTCCAGGGCAACCTCGACCCGACGGTGCTGTTCGCCCCGACGGAGGCCGTCGAGGCCAAGACCCGCGAGGTCCTGGACTCGGCGAAGGACCTGGACGGCCACGTCTTCAACCTCGGCCACGGCGTCATGCCGTCCACGGACCCGGACGCGCTGACGCGGCTCGTGGAGCACGTGCACACGCTGACCGCGCGCTGAGGCGGCCCGGGCCCGCCCGGCGTTCTCGTACAGAGGACAGCCCCTCGCGTGAGCGCGTTCGCGGTTCAGGACGGCGGGCGGTCCCCGGTGGCCCGGATCAGCCACCAGGTGGCCGCGAGACAGCCGGCCGCGGGCAGGGCCAGCAGCATCGGTACGGCGTCGACACCGGCCAGTTCGATGCCCTTGCCCAGCACCGGCCCGGCGGCCACCCCGCCGATCATCGAGGCGGCGATCACATAGGCTCCGGCCCGTCGCGCCCGCGGCACCGCCCGGGACAGCCACGGCAGCCCCGTGGGAAAGATCGGCGCGTGGACGATCACCGTCACCTCGCAGGTCATGCTCCCCGCCTACCGGCAGGAACTCCGTTACGTCCTGCTGCTGCCCACGGACGGCTCCCCGCAGGGCCCATGAGCCCGCACTGTGGTGCCGGTGGACAAAAGGGTGCGGTGCTGAACGCAGCCGCCGGGGGGTGCGTATGTGTCGGCAACCGCCCGCGGCGCGGGGAAGGCGGGTCGCGGGGCCGACGTGAGGAACAGGCGATGAACGACCGAGGTACTCCCGCGATGCACGCACTGCCCGACGGCGAGGCGGAGCTGACGCTGGTGGTGCGGCTGCCCTGGGAGGACGTGGCCCGCCTGGGCCAGGAGGCGGGGCGGCTGGCGACCCAGTTGCGGCGGCCCGTGACGCTGGAGGAGGCGGTGAGCCACCGGTTGCGGTCGACCCGCGTGGCGTCGCACGCGAAGCCGGCGGGGGAGCAGCCGCCGGCGGTGACGGCCGCTTCGGCGTCGGTGTCCTCGTTGCCGTCGCGGCCGCCGGCGGAGCAGGCGAGGCAGGCGATCGACCGGATCAACGGTACGGCGGGGACTGCGTAAGGGCTTCGCCGTGGGGGTGCGGGGTCGTCGCCGGGTGCGCGACCTCTGTGGCTTGTCGCGCGGTTCCCCGCGCCCCTGAAGACCCCGCCCCGTTACGAGGTGCCGCGGATCTTCGCCGACGCCTTGCGGGCCGCCACCAGGATCGGGTCCCAGACCGGGGAGAACGGGGGCGCGTAGCCGAGGTCCAGGGCGGTCATCTGTTCCACCGTCATGCCTGCCGTGAGGGCGACGGCCGCGATGTCGACCCGCTTGCCCGCGCCCTCCCGGCCGACGATCTGGACGCCGAGGAGACGGCCCGTGCGGTGCTCGGCGAGCATCTTGACCGTCATGGGGGAGGCGTTCGGGTAGTAACCCGCGCGGCTGGTCGACTCGATGGTGACCGACTCGAAGCGCAGCCCGACGCGGTGGGCGTCCTTCTCGCGCAGGCCCGTGCGGGCGATCTCCAGGTCGCAGACCTTGCTGACCGCCGTGCCGACCACACCCGGGAAGGTGGCGTAGCCGCCGCCGGCGTTGGTGCCGATGACCTGGCCGTGTTTGTTGGCGTGCGTGCCGAGCGGGATGTGCCGCTCCTGGCCCGAGACCAGGTCGAGGACCTCGACGCAGTCGCCGCCGGCCCAGATGTTCTCCTGGCCGCGCACCCGCATCGAGCGGTCCGTGAGCAGACCGCCGTGCGGGCCGAGGGGGAGGCCGGCGGCGCGCGCGAGGGTCGTCTCGGGGCGGACGCCGATACCGAGCACGACGACGTCCGCCAGGAACTCGCGGTCCTGGGTGACCACCGCCCGCACCCGGCCTCCCCCGAGCTCTCGGCTTCGCTCGAGCGGGGAGGTGCCCCCCTCGCCGGTCAGGATCTTCGTGACCTCGGCGTCGTTCACCATCGTGATGCCCAGGCCCTCCATGGCCTCGTGCACCAGGCAGCCCATGTCGGGGTCGAGGGTCGACATGGGCTCGCTGCCGCGGTTGACGACCGTCACCTCGTAGCCGCGCTTGATGAGCGCCTCGGCCATCTCCACGCCGATGTAGCCGGCCCCGACCACCACCGCGCGACGGCCACGCGTGTGCTCCAGCGTGTCGAGGAGCGCCTGGCCGTCGTCCAGCGTCTGCACACCGTGCACCCCGGCGGCGTCCGCCCCGGGCATGTCCGGCCGGATCGGCCGGGCCCCGGTCGCGAGCACCAGCTTGTCGTAAGACGTCCAGGCCTCCTCGCCGGAGTCGACGTCACGCGCGCGTACCCGCTGCCGGTCGAGGTCGAGCTCCGTCACCTCGGTACGCAGGCGCAGGTCGATGTCCCGGGCGCGGTGCTCCTCGGGGGTGCGGGCGACGAGCTCGTCCCGTTCGGTGACGTCGCCACCCACCCAGTAGGGGATGCCGCACGCCGAGTACGACGTGAAGTGGCCCCGTTCGAACGCCACGATCTCCAGCTCGCCGGGGCCCTTCAGGCGGCGCGCCTGTGACGCCGCGGACATGCCCGCGGCGTCACCGCCGATGACGACCAGTCGCTCCCGTGCACGGCTCAGGTTCATGCGAACACGCTACGGGAGCAGGGCATTTCAGTCCCGCTCACCCGGCGTTCCCGGCTGCGCGGACTCCGGCGCCGGCCGGGCCGTCGGCAGCGGGCCCAGCGCGGTCGCCGCGGGCGCGGGGCGGCGCGGCAGACGGGGACGTACGACGCGCAGCCACAGCCAGACGACCAGCGCGGCCACCGCCGCGAACGGCAGGACCGCCCCGAACGCCACGGCGAGCCAGCGCAGCATCGTCACGAAGGCGCTCCAGCCGCCCGCGAGCGCGTCCACGAACCCGGGATCGTCGTCCTTCGCCTCCTTCTTCACCGGGGTCTCGGACAGCGACAGGGTGATGGTGGCCAGGCTGGTGCGGTCCTTCAGCGACGTCTGCCGGGCGAGCAGCGCCTCCAGGTCGGCCTGGCGGGTGCTCAGCTCGCCCTCCAGGGTCACCACGTCACTGAGCTTGGTGGCCTGGTCCATCAGCTCGCGGATCCGGGCCACGCTGGCGCGCTGCGTCTTGATCCGGCTCTCCACGTCCACGACCTGGTCGGTGACGTCCTCGGCCTTCGCGCTGCGGTCGAGGAGCTTGCCGGAGCCCTCCAGGTCGGCGAGGACCTCCTCGTACTTCTCGACGGGCACGCGCAGCACGACCCGGGTGCGCTCGTGGCCCCCGGCGTCCCGGGTGGTCGTCTCGTTGCCGACGTAGCCGCCCGCGTTCTCCACGCCGGTGCGGGCCTGGTCCAGGGCCTTGGGGACGTCCTTGACCCGCACGGTCAGGGAGGCCGTGCGGATGATGTGGCTCGTGGCGAGCTTCGGCGGCGCCGTGGCCTTGGCGCCGCTTCCGGTCCCGCCGGGGGCGGCCTCGCCCGAGACGCCCTTGCCGTCCGCCCCGCGGTCGGCGGAGCTGCTGCCGCCCGAGGCGTCGTCCCCGGCGCTGCACCCCGTGAGGGCCAGGGCGGCCGCGAGCAGGAGCGCGGCCAGGGCCGGGACGGGGTGTCGTACGGATCGTCGTGTGCGCATGCGGGCATCCCCCGGGGGTCGATTCTGCTGACGCTTCTTCGACGCCGGGGCGGGGCCGATCGTTTGGCCCGGGACGGTTCCGATGCGGTCACGGTCGGGACTCGTACAGGACACCGGGGCGCCGCGGCGCTGTCAGAGGGGTCTGAGAAGCTGGGGGCATGCGCGAAGTGCAAGGGCGGGTCGTCGTCATCGGGGCGGGTATCGCGGGCCTGGCGGCCGCGCACCGGCTGCTGGACCGCGGGGCGCGGGTGACCGTGCTGGAGGCCTCCGGCCGGGTCGGCGGCAAGCTGCTGCCCGGAGAGGTCGCGGGCGCGCGGGTGGACCTCGGCGCCGAGTCGCTGCTGGCCCGCCGCCCCGAGGCCGTGGCGCTCGCCCGCGAGGTGGGCCTCGCCGACCGCCTCCGGCCCCCGGCCACGGCGACGGCCTCGCTGTGGACCCGCGGCGCCCTGCGCCCCTTCCCCAAGGGGCATGTGATGGGCGTGCCCGGCACCGCGTCCGCCCTGGCCGGCGTGCTGTCCGAGGAGGGCCTCGCCCGCATCGAGCAGGACGCCGAGCTGCCCCGTACCGAGGTCGGCGACGACGTGGCGGTCGGGGAGTACGTGACGCAGCGCCTCGGCCGCGAGGTCGTAGACCGCCTGCTGGAGCCCATGCTGGGCGGGGTGTACGCGGGCGACGCGTACCGCATCTCCATGCGTTCGGCCGTTCCGCAGCTCTTCCAGGTGGCCCGGACCCACACCTCCCTGACGGAAGGGGTCCGCGAGCTCCAGGCCAAGGCGGCCGCGGCCCGGCAGACCGGCCCGGTGTTCATGGGAATCAAGGGCGGCATCGGCACCCTGCCCCTCGCGGTGGCGGACTCCGTCCGCACCCGCGGGGGCGAGATCCTCACGGGCACGCCGGTGACCGGGCTGCGCCGCACCCCCGAGGGCGGCTGGCACGTCGTCTCCGGTGAGCGCGAGTGGCTCGCGGACGCCGTGGTCGTCGCCGCCCCCGCCCCCGTCGCCGCCCGGCTGCTGCGCGCCGAGACCCCCGGGGCCGCCGCCGAGCTCGACGCCGTCGAATACGCCTCCATGGCCCTGGTCACCCTCGCCTACCGCCGTGCGGAGACGGCCCTGCCCGACGGCAGCGGCTTCCTCGTGCCGCCGGTCGACGGACGGACCATCAAGGCGTCCACCTTCGCCTCGCAGAAATGGGGCTGGATCGCCGACGAGAACCCCGACCTGGTCGTCCTGCGCACCTCCGTCGGGCGGTACGGCGAGACGGAGATCCTCGAGCGCGACGACAGCGAGCTGGCCGACGTCTCCCGGCAGGACCTGAAGGCCGCGACCGGCCTCGACGCCACACCCGTCGCCACCCACGTCACCCGCTGGGACGACGGCCTGCCCCAGTACCCCGTCGGCCACCACGCGCGCGTGGCCCGCATCCGCGAGCACATCGCCCGCCTCCCCGGCCTCGCCGTCTGCGGCGCCGCGTACGACGGCGTCGGCATCCCCGCCTGCATCGCGAGCGCGTACGCCGCCGTCGACCGGATCCACGGTGACCCGGTCGCTGTGCAGGAGCTCACCGCCCACCCGGTGCAGAGCCTGCACGGCGGAGCGGGAGAATGAGGCCATGAGCAACGACGCCCCTACCCCCGAGTCCGGCAGGATCCCGAACAAGGGCAAGCTGGCCAAGGACCTCAACGAGGTCATCCGCTACACGCTCTGGTCCGTCTTCAAGCTGAAGGACGTCCTGCCCGAGGACCGCGCCGGGTACGCCGACGAGGTCCAGGAGCTGTTCGACCAGCTCGCCGCCAAGGACGTGACGATCCGCGGCACCTACGACGTCTCGGGCCTGCGCGCCGACGCCGACCTCATGATCTGGTGGCACGCGGAGACCAGCGACGCGCTGCAGGAGGCGTACAACCTCTTCCGCCGGACCAAGCTGGGCCGCGCCCTGGAGCCCGTCTGGTCGAACATGGCGCTGCACCGCCCCGCCGAGTTCAACCGCGCGCACATCCCGGCGTTCCTCGCCGACGAGACGCCCCGCAACTACGTCAGCGTCTACCCCTTCGTGCGCTCCTACGACTGGTACCTGCTGCCCGACGAGGACCGCCGCCGCATGCTCGCCGACCACGGCAAGATGGCCCGCGGCTACCCGGACGTGCGCGCCAACACCGTCGCCTCGTTCTCCCTCGGCGACTACGAGTGGATCCTCGCCTTCGAGGCCGACGAGCTGTACCGCATCGTCGACCTCATGCGTCACCTGCGCGCCTCGGAGGCCCGTATGCACGTCCGCGAGGAGGTGCCGTTCTACACGGGCCGCCGCAAGGACATCGCCGAGCTGGTCGCCTCGCTGGCCTGACTCAGCGGACGCCTCTGCGAGCCCCGGCCCTCACCTTGTCCGGGGCCGTCGGTTTCGGCTCGGCGTGCGTAGCCGCCGGTTTCGGCTCGGCGTGCGGGGCGCAGTCCGTGCGTCGTCCCGGCAGCCGCCCCTCCAGCAGGTACGCCTCCATGTGGCCGTTGACGCAGGCGCTGGGGCCGCCCGCCAGCCCGTGGGCGCCTGCGTCCCGCTCCGTCACCAGAACCGAGCCCGCGAGACGGTCGTGGAGGTCGAGGGCGCCGTCGTACGGAGTGGCGGCGTCCCGCTCGGCGGCCAGAATCAGCGTCGGCGGCAGCTCGCCCGGCCCGGCACCGACGTCGAGCGGCCGCTGCCGGGGCGCCCGCCAGTAGGCGCACGGCAGGTTCGTCCACACGTTGTCCCAGGTCTCGAAGGGCGCCAGCCGCGCGAGCCGGGTGTTGTCCCGGTCCCACACCGTCCAGTCCGTGGGCCAGGGGGCGTCGTTGCACTCGACGGCCAGGTACACCGCCCGTGAGTTCTCCGCCTCGGCTGCCGCCTCCGGTTGCTGTTCCGCCTGCTCGATCAGGGGCTTCGGGTCACCCTTGAGGTACGCCGACAGCGCGTGCGCGCGGTGCGGCCACTGGTCGTCGTAGTACCCGGCCTGCAGGAACGCCCCCTGCAACTCGCCCGGTCCGACCTTCCCGCCCGCCGGCTCGGCGGCCAGCCGCGCGCTCGCGCGCTCGTAGCTGCGCAGCACCTCTCGCGCGGTCGCGCCCAGCCCGTACACGTCGTGGTGCCGGGCGGCCCAGGCCCGGAAGTCCGCCCAGCGGCGCTCGAACGCCGCCGACTGGGCGAGGTTGTTGCGGTACCAGATCCGGTGGGGGCCGGGGTGGACCACCGAGTCGAACACCATCCGCCGCACGTGCGCGGGGAACATCGTCGCGTACAGGGCACCGAAGTACGTTCCGTACGACGAGCCCATGAAGGTCAGCCGCTCCTCGCCGAGCGCGGCGCGCAACACGTCCAGGTCGCGGGCGTTGTTGAGGGAGTGGTAGTGGCGCAGGGCGCCGCCCACGCGCTCGGCGCAGCCGCGCGCGTACGCCTTCGCCCGCGCGATGCGTTCCTTCTTGAATGACTCCGAGGGGTGGGCCGGTGCCTGCGAGGGCCCCTCGAAGAACTGCTTCGGGTCCGTGCACGACAGCGGTCCCGAACGGCCGACCCCGCGCGGGGCGTAGCCGACGAGGTCGTACGCGGCCGCGATCCGCTTCCACTCGGGGAGCAGGCCGATGAGCGGGAAGTACAGGCCGGTGGCGCCCGGCCCGCCCGGGTTGTAGACGAGGGCGCCCTGCCGCCCGACCGTCTGCTCCCCGTGGTGCGGGTCCTTCCGCGTGGCCCGGGCCCTGCTGACGGAGAGTTCGATCTGCTCGCCGTCCGGGCGGGCGTAGTCCAGTGGGACGCGCACCGTTGCGCACCGCATGCTGCCGGGCAGGTCCTGCGCGTCGGGGCAGGGGCCGAAGTCGACACCGGCCGCTTCGGCCCGCGCGGCCGCCACGGCGGTGCCGCGCCGCTCCGCCGCCCCGGTCGGGTCCTCGGTGCCGGGGGCAGCGGTGAGGGTGCTCAGCAGCAAGGACCCGGCGGCCGAGTAGAGGAGGGCGGCTCTCATGCGTATCCCTTCGGTGCACGGTGGCGACCAAAGGGATGTTTCGTTCGGCGAGGGGGGAAGGCAAGCACCGTCCGCCGGTGTCGGGCTGCATGCCCCTTGTGCGCCCGCCCCGGTCGGTCAGTCGTGCGACCCGCGGTGCGTGAACGCCGCGCGCAGGTCCGGTTCGCCGATCGCGCTGACGCCGCGCACGGCCACCGAGGTGAGGTACGTACGGTCGTCGGCGGTGCCGTCCGCGGTCCGGGTCAGGGTGCCGAGCAACTGCCGCCCGGCCGGCGAGGCCCAGCGCGAGTAGGGGTGGATCTCGACCCGCGCGACGGCCAGGCAGCTCAGGGTCAGGGCGAGCGGCAGCGCGAACCACAGGGCGACCAGGTGCCGCGGCATGTCCGGCGGAGCGGGCGTCAGCAGCGCGGCCACGCCCAGTCCGAGGACGGCGACGGCGGCCACGCGGACCTGCCGGACGGCCGTCGCGACCGTCGTACGGGCACTGTCCGGCACCGCGAGCCCCGCGCGTACCAGCCCCTCGGCGATCCCGCGCACCGCGTCGGCCGCGGCGGCCGTGGACCGCACCGGCGCGATCCGGGACTGCCCCTCGGGACCGATGGCCCCTATCACCGACCGCTCCATCTCGTCCCGCCCGCGCGGGTCGACGACTGTCGCCCAGCCGGTGTGCGCCAGGAGCAGCCGGCGCTGACGGGCCATCGCGACCAGCGTGACGTCGGCGACCCGGCGGGGCCCGCCGGAGAGGAACGCTGCCTCGTACAGCGTGAGTTCACGACCCGGGCCGGTGTCCGCGTCCACGGCTGCGGCGCGCATGGCGGCCAGGCACAGACGCGTACACGCCGTGCCGGCCACGGCCCAGGCCGCCAGCAGGAAAAGAACCCAAAGCATATGTTGTTTGTATGTGACACGGTCCCGAGAACACCATGCCTCGTTCACAATCCGGACGGAGTGTTGTCAGTATGTGACGTTCCGCTTCAGCTCGGTGGCGGGCTGTAGGCGGGCGGCGGAAGTGTGTATTCCGGCGAGGGTGACGAGGGCGACGAGGGCAGCGTGGGTGGCGGGATGGCCGGTCCCGGGCCGGTGGCCGGGGGAGTGCCGGCGTCGGCCAGGTCGCGGGCCACGGCGTCGAAGTCGACGTAGCCCGTCGCCTCCAGGACCTTGATGTGGTCGAGGACGGTCGTGTTGGCGTCGTCGGCGAGCTCGCGCACCAGGGAGTTGCGGGTACTCGCTCGGACCTGGGCGACGACCGGGAACACCTTGCCGTGCGCCAGTCGCAGGAGCGTGGCGAACTCGCGGTCGTAGTCGACTCCTCGCGCCCGGTCGAGCCGGTCCAGCCACTGCTTCTGCTGCTCGCCGGGCTCGTCCGGCAGTGCGAGGTTCAGGCGCGCGGCGACGTCGCGGACCCGCTCGTCCAGGAACCGGTGCCCCTCGACGAGGTGCCGGCCCGCCGTCCGCACGGCCGGCGTGGTCCCCTTCGACCGCGCCTGCCGCCCCGCGGGCAGCTCCCACAGCCCGGCCAGCCGGACCTTCGTGAGGAAGTCCTGGTCGAGTGCGGACAGCGGGCCGTAGTCGGTCCGCAGGGTCTGGGCGCTCAGCACGTTCGGTGCCGGTCCCGGCCGGTCCGTGTAGGTCCAGATCGGGAAGACCAGCGCGGCGAGCGTCGCCGCCAGGCACGTGACGATGAGTCCCGTGCCGCTGAAGATGCCTCGGCCCTTGACGGGGGGTCGCGGTCGCATGGTGGTGCCTCCTGATACGGCACCGCACGCCAGTGCGCTTCGGGTGCGGAGTTGACATGTTACTTCTGGGTCTACGTCAACTGCCGTACGTGGATGAATGGTTGTTTCGGGGGTGGTCAGGGACAAATGTGGGACATGAAGGGGGTGGCATACCGGGATGTATGGGCATGAAGCATCCAGCGTGTTCCGTGCGTGCGATCCGGGTGTTGGCCCCGGCACACTCGGGCGCGCAGACCCGGAGCCGGGTGACTAGCCCACCCGGGTCCTCTGGGCCGCCCGGACGCCGTCGCGGCGGTGTGCCCCGTGGCCGCCGCCCGCCCGATGGGCCATGTTGCTGATCGTCGAGCCGATCGGGCTCCGGCCGGACGCGAAGGAGGCCCCGCGGTGGGTGAGCTGTACATCGACGGCGAGTGGACGCGGGCGGCGGCCGGTGGCCGGCGTGAGGTGGTCAACCCCTACGACGCCTCGGTCGTCACCACCGTCGACGAGGCCGACGCAACCGACGTCGACCGCGCCGTGCGCGCCGCCCGGCGCGCCTTCGCCGAGGAGGACTGGGCGAACGCCCCCTCCCGCCGCCGGGCCGACCTCCTGCTGCGCGTCCACGACCTCCTGCTGCGCGACCGGGAGGACATCGCCCGCACCGAGACGCTTGACACCGGCAAGACCCTCACCGAGGCCCGCATCGACGTGGAGGACGTGGCGAACGCCTTCCGTTACTTCGCCGAACTCGCGGGCAAGGACGGCGGCCGGGTCGTCGACGTCGGCCCGGACGTCCTCAGCCGCGTCGTCTACCAGCCGGTCGGCGTGTGTGCGCTCATCGCCCCCTGGAACTACCCGCTCTTGCAGGCCTCCTGGAAGGTCGCCCCGGCCCTGGCCGCCGGCAACACCTTCGTCCTGAAGCCCAGCGAGACCACACCCCTCACCACGATCGCCATGATCCGGCTCATCGAGGAGGCCGGCGCCCCGCCCGGCGTCGCCAACCTCGTGCTGGGCTCCGGGGCGACCGTCGGTGCGGCCCTGACCAGCCACCCCGACGTCGATCTGGTCTCCTTCACCGGCGGCCTGCACACCGGCCGGGCCATCATGGCCGCCGCCGCCGAGGGGCCCCGGAACATCGCCCTCGAACTGGGCGGCAAGAACCCCAACATCGTCTTCGCCGACGCCGACTTCGACGCCGCCGTCGACTACGCCCTCGACGCCGCCTTCCTGCACTCCGGGCAGGTCTGCTCGGCCGGATCACGCCTGCTCGTCGAGGACGCGCTGCACGACCGGTTCGTCGAGGCGTACGCCGAACGCGCCCGGGCGATCCGGCTCGGCAACGGCCTGGAGGAGGGCACCGAGAGCGGCCCGCTCAGCTCCGCCGAGCACCGCGAGAAGGTCGAGGGTTACATCGCCGTCGCCAAGGAGGAGGGTGCCCGGCTCGTCACCGGCGGCACCCGCCCCGACGACCCGGCCCTCGCCCGCGGGTTCTTCCTGCTGCCGACGATCTTCGCCGACTGCGACCGGTCCATGCGCATCGTGCAGGAGGAGGTCTTCGGCCCGGTGGTCACCGTCGAGCGCTTCCGCGGCGAGGACGAGGCGGTGGAACTGGCCAACGACACCCGATACGGCCTGGCCGGCGGCGTGTGGACCTCGGATGCGAGCCGCGCCCAGCGCGTCGCCCAGCGGCTGCGGCACGGAACCGTGTGGATCAACGACTTCCACCCCTACGTGCCGCAGGCCGAGTGGGGCGGCTTCGGCCGCTCGGGCGTCGGACGCGAGCTCGGCCCCACGGGACTGCGCGAGTACCAGGAGGCCAAGCACATCTACCAGAACCTCGCCCCCGCCCCCTCCGGCTGGTTCAAGGGCTGACCAGCGCCGGCCCACCAGCACCACCGCCACGGCCGGACCGATCCACGACGTGCACCGAAGAGGGGCCCTTCCGCCCGCGAAGTCGTCCCGCGGCGCACAAGCCACCGCAGAAGGGCCGAACGCCCGCGGCCCACCGGCCATCGAAGCAGGGCCGTCCGCCCGCGGCGCACCGGCCACCGAAGAAAGGCACCGCATGGCCACCACTCCCGCGCACGGCGACGAGTCCGCCTACGACTACGTCATCGTCGGCGGCGGCACCGCCGGCTGCGTGCTCGCCGCCCGGCTGAGCGAGGACCCCGACTGCCGCGTCTGCGTCATCGAGGGCGGCCCCAGTGACGTCGGCGACGAGCGCATCCTGCGCCTGCGCAACTGGATCAACCTGCTCGACTCGGAGTTCGACTACGGCTACACCACCGTCGAGCAGCCGCGCGGCAACTCGCACATCCTGCACTCCCGGGCGCGCGTGCTCGGCGGCTGCTCCTCGCACAACACCCTGATCAGCTTCCTGCCGCTGCCGCAGGACCTCGACGACTGGGTGAGCCACGGCTGCTCCGGCTGGGACCCGGCGACGATCCTGCCCTACCGCGACCGGCTGCTCACGCAGATCGTCCCGGTGGCCGAGGCCGACCGCAATCCCATCGCCGCGGACTTCGTCACCGCGGCCTCCCGTGCCCTCGGCGTGCCCGTCGTCGACGACTTCAACGCCGAACCCTTCGCCGACGGCACCGGCTTCTTCTCGCTGGCCTACCAGCCGGAGGGCAACCTGCGCTCCTCCGCGTCCGTCGCGTACCTCCACCCGGTGCTGGGCCGGCCCAACCTCACGCTGAGACTCCAGACCTGGGCCCACCGGCTGATCCCCGACGCGTCGGGCCGGCTCACCCGGGTCGCCGTCCGGGGCGCCGACGGCGAACCCGCCACCGTGCGCGCCGAGCGCGAACTCCTGCTGTGCGCGGGCGCCATCGACACCCCGCGCCTGCTGATGCTCTCCGGCATCGGACCGGCCGACGACCTGCGCGCCCTGGGCATCGAGGTACGGGCCGACCTGCCCGGCGTCGGGGAGAACCTGCTGGACCACCCCGAGTCCGTGATCGTCTGGGAGACCGCGGGACCGTTGCCGCCCAACTCCGCGATGGACTCCGACGCCGGCCTGTTCCTGCGCCGCGACAAGAGCCAGCCGCGCCCCGACCTGATGTTCCACTTCTACCAGGTGCCGTTCACCGTCAACACCGAACGCCTCGGCTACCCGGTACCGCGGCACGGGGTCTGCATGACGCCGAACGTGCCGCGGGCCCGCTCCACCGGCCGCATGTGGCTGCGCAGCAACAACCCCGCCGAGCACCCCGCCCTGGACTTCCGGTACTTCACCGACCCAGAGGGCCACGACGAGCGCACCATCGTGGACGGTCTGAAGGTGGCGCGCGAGGTCGCCGCGACCGATCCGCTGCGGGACTGGCTCGTCCGCGAGGTCGCACCCGGCCCGGACGTCGTCTCCGACGCCGACCTGTCGGAGTACGGCCGCCGCGCGGCCCACACCGTCTACCACCCGGCCGGCACCTGCCGCATGGGCGCCGCGGACGACCCCTTGGCCGTCTGCGACCCCGAGTTGAGACTCCGGGGCTTCGACGGGGTGCGGATCGTCGACGCGTCGGTGTTCCCGACGATGCCCACCATCAACCCGATGGTGACCGTGCTGCTCGCCGCCGAACGGGCCGCCGACCTGATCACCGCGGGACGGAGGACACGGCCGTGACCGGCACACCACCTCCCGCACCGGCGTCCGGGGTCCCCTCGGGGGAGCCGGGCTCCGAGTTCCGCAAGGACATGAGCCCCTGGGCCAACTTCGCCCTCGGCTTCACCTACCTCTCCCCGGTGGTGGGCACCTACACCCTCTTCGGCATCGCGATCGGCGACGGCGGACCGCCGATGATCTGGGCGTTCCTGGTAGCCGGCTGCGGCCAGTTCCTCGTCGCGCTGATCTTCGGCGAGATCGTCGCCCAGTACCCGATCGCGGGCGGTGTCTACCCCTGGGCCCGGCGGCTGTGGGGCAAGCGCTGGGCGTGGATGACCGGCTGGGTGTACATGTGGGCGCTGCTGGTGACCATCACCTCCGTCGCCTACGGCGCCGGCCCCTACATCGCCATTCTCTTCGGCTTCCGGGCCACCGTGCACACCACCGTGCTGTGCACCGCCGTGCTCATCGTCGTCGCCATCCTCATCAACTACATGGGCACCAAGGCACTGTCGACGGCGGCGCTCATCGGTTTCACCGGCGAGCTCATCGGCGCCCTCGTCGTCGGGATCTACCTGTTGGCCACCCACCGGCACCACGGCCTCGGTGTCATCTTCGACACCTACGGAGTCGAGGGAGGCGGCTCCTACCTGCCGGCGTTCCTGGCAGCCGGCATCATCGGCCTCTACCAGTACTACGGCTTCGAGGCATGCGGCGACACCGCGGAGGAGGTCGCCCACCCGGGCCGGGTCATCCCCCGCGCGATGCGCCGCACCATCTACATCGGCGGCGCGGCGGCCACGTTCACCTGCATGTCGCTGCTGCTGTCGGTCACGGACTTCAACGCGATCATCTCGGGCGAGCAGGCCGACCCGGTGGTCGACGTGCTGTACGACGCCATGGGCGAGACCGGGGCGCGGATGGTGATGGCCGTGGTGCTGATCTCCTTCCTGTCCTGCACGATCAGCCTTCAGGCCGCGGCCGGGCGGCTGATCTACTCCTACGCCCGGGACGAGATGATCGTCGGGCACCGGCTGCTGCGGCGGTTCGTCCACGCCCGTGCGGTGCCGAGCTGGGCGCTGTTCGTGTCCGCGGCGGTGCCGCTGGTCATCGCCTTCGCGTCGCTGCTCTCCGAGGACGCCCTCACCAACATCGTCTCGTTCGCGATCCTCGGCATCTACGGCTCGTTCCAGATGGTGGTCCTGGCCGCGCTGCGCGCCCGGCTCAAGGGCTGGCGTCCGGCGGGGGAGTTCACCCTGGGCCGCTGGGGCCTCACGGTGAACGTCGCGGCGCTGGTCTACGGCATCCTCGCCATCATCAACATCTGCTGGGCCCGCTCCCCGGAGAAGTCCTGGTGGGAGAACTGGATCGTCCTGCTGTGCGGCGGCGTGGTGCTGGGGACGGGCCTGCTCTACATGTTCACCACGCACCACTACGGCCGTGGCGACGCCCCTGCGGGCGACGCCGTGCCGGACAAGGCCGGTGCGTTGTCCGGGGGAACTCCTCCCGGGCAGGGGTGAGACGAGGGGTGAGGGGCACGAGCCGGGCCCCTCACCCGTCAACGCCGTGAGAGCACCCGGCGCGTGGCGCGGGCGAGCCGGTGAACGGGCCTCCCGGATCGCGGCGCAGGGCCCGACCGCTCCAGCCACCACTCCCGCAGCTCCCGCCGCGCCCGCGTGTCCCCGGGGAGCCCGGCGGACAGCAGGTGCTCGGCGAAGGTGAGGGCGTCGCGCCGGTACCCGGCGGTCATCGGGCGGGTCTGGGCGTAGCCGAGGAACGCCGCGCGGTACCCGCCCCCGAGGATCACCGGCAACTCGGGAGCGACCTTCGCCACGACGTCCGCCCGCTTCGCGGCGAGCGCCCGCGCCTGGACACCGATCCGCACCCGGTCGAACCCCTCGGGCACAGGCGTGCCCGCGACCAGCGCCGACAGCAACGCGGCCTGCGCCAGCCCGAGCCGCTGCCGGGCCTCGCCGACCCCTTCTTGATGGGGCAGGCCGGAGGCGCCCCGTGTCGCCCCGGCCGCCCCGGTCTCATGGCCCTGCCGCTCCACGCTGTTTCCGCCCGCGGCGGCTTCCCGCCGTCCGGCGGCTTCCCGCCGTCCGGCGGCGGTTGCCGTGAGCAGCAGTTCGTCGTCGACCGCCCCGGTCCCCCTGTGCCGCGCAGCGGCGACGGCGGCCGAGCGGAGTTCCGTCTTCACGCGTTCGACCGCCCCCGCCTCCAGCGCCCCGCGGATCGTGGTCAACTCGGCTTCCAGCTCCGCCGGTTCGGGGAAGTTCTCGTCCCGTTCCAGGAGGACACCCGGAGGGGAGACGCGGGAGGCGAGGTCCGTGAGGATGTCGAGGACCGGCCGGGGAACGGGGTGGGCGTGGCTGTCGTGCCAGACGCCGTCGCGTTCGAAGCCGCCGGCGACATGGACGTAGGCGATGGCCTCCAGAGGCAGCTCGGCGAGGGCCTTGGACGGGTCCTCGCCGCGGTTGACGTGGTTGGTGTGCAGGTTGGCCACGTCGATGAGGAGGCGGACGCCCGTGCGGTCGGCGAGCTCGTACAGGAACTGGCCCTCCGTCATCTCCTCGCCCGGCCAGCAGACCAGCGCGGCGATGTTCTCGACGGCCAGCGGCACCGGAAGCGCGTCCTGCGCGATGCGGACGTTCTCGCACAGGACGTCCAGGGCGTCCCGGGTCCGGGGCACGGGCAGCAGATGACCCGCCTCCAGGTGCGGGGAGGCCGTCAGCGACCCGCCCGCCCGTACGAACGCGATGTGCTCGGTGACCAGCGGGGAGCCCAGCGCCTGCGCGCGTTCGGCCAGTGCGGTCAGCCGTCCGGCGTCGGGCCGGTCCGCGCCGCCGAGGCCGAGCGAGACGCCGTGCGGCACCACGGTGACGCCGCGCTCACGCAGCCGCCGCAGGGAGTCGGGCAGGTGCCCGGGGCAGACGTTCTCGGCCACCGTCTCGACCCAGTCGATGCCCGGCATGCGCTCCACGGCGTCCGCGATCTCCGGTCGCCACCCGATGCCCGTCCCCAGTCGCTCCATCGTCCCCTCCTCCACCCGGCCCGTTCCTCGAACGTGAGGGGGGTATGGCCCAGCCGCTCGCCCCCGAACCCCGCACGGCCCGGCTTCAGAGCCAAATTTGAGGTTCGGGGGTCCGGCCGCCGTCCCCACTGACGGAGGCGCAAGGGTCGCGTCCCGCCCCGATCCGCCGTAGACCGGACCTATGCCCGAAGGCCGCGAGCAGCCCCACCGCCCCGTGCGGAAGCGGGAGAAGGAGTTCGGGGCGGCCGCCGTCCGCCGGCTGCGGATCGGGGCCGGAGCCGTGCTCGTGGCGGGCGGCACGGCCTACTTCCTGCTGCCGCTGGAGGGCCTGGGAGCCGACCGCCCCTGGCTGGGTTGGCCGCTGTTCGTGCTGTGCCTGACGCTCGTCGCCGTGCTGCTGCTGCGCCATGTGCGCGACGTCGTGCTGGAGAAGCCGCAGGCCCGGTCGGGCATCATGATCTCGCTGCTGATGTGCCTGGCCGTGCTGGTCTTCTCGTCCGGGTACTACGCCCTCGCGCAGCAGCCGGGTCAGTTCACCGGCCTGAGCACCCGGGTCGACGCGCTGTACTTCACCGTCGTCACGCTCGCGACCGTCGGCTACGGCGACATCACCCCGCGCGGGCAGGAGGCCCGCATGGTGACCGTCGTACAGATCGTCTACACCTTCGTCTTCCTCACGGCGGCGGCCACCGCGCTGACGCGCCGGATGCACGCGGTGGTCGCGGAGCGCGAGCGGCGCCCACCGCCGCCCTGACGTGGCGGCCCTACACCGGGCGGGAGGAGCGGTAGTTGAACACCGACCAGAGGACGAACAGACCGGTCACGATCATGATGATCGACCAGAACGGCTGGTAGGGCAGCCAGAGGAAGTTCGCGATGAGCGCCAGGCCGACCACGACCGCGCTCACGACCCGGGCCCAGGCGGCCCCGGCGAACAGGCCGAGCCCGGCGGCGACCACGAGCACCCCGACGATCACGTGGATCCAGCCCCACGCGGTCAGGTCGAACTCGAAGGAGTACTGGCCGAAGCTCGTGTACACCTCGTCCCCGGCGATCGCCGCGATGCCCTGGAGCACCGCGAAGAGGCCGTAGACGACCATCAGGATGCCGCCGAGAGCGAGACCCCCGGCCGCCCACGGGTCACCGGAGTCGCCCGGGCCGGGGCCGCCGGGTGTCCGGTCGTCGGAGGCGGGCGGAGCGGGGGGAGGGGGCGCGGCGCTGGACATGGCTGCCTCCTGGAGTCGGGCCGGCTGGTAACCCCACTGGAGCACCCGCCCCGGGCCGCCGCGCCCGCGGCTACTCCGAACGGGTGGACACCGCGCGGCCTGTCCCGTGCGGCTCGCGGCGCAGCGCCGGGTGGTCCGCTACCACCGTGCACGAACCGGGCGCGATCTCCGTGAACCCCGCGTCGCGCACCAACGGCAGTCCACTGCCGGTGAGTCCGGGCCAGTGGGCCGGGTCGGCCGTCCGCACGGCGAGCGGGAAACCCGCGTCGTGCCAGGCGGCCCGCTCCTCGTCGGACAGCTCCCACCAGGCCAGCTGCGCGGCGTGGCCGGCCTGCGCCATGGCCTTGCCGGCCGACATGCCGAGGTCCGGGTTCAGCCAGAGCACGGGGGCGGACGGGTCCGGGTCCACCGGCGGCCGGGGGTCGTCCAGGTCGGTGCCGGAGACCTGGAGCCTGGCCAGGTCCTTGGGCCAGCCGTCCAGCGGGACGGGCGGGAAGACCCGCACCTCGGCGGCCTTGCCGGTGACCGTGATGCCGGGCAGCGCCTCGGCCCGCCGCCACTCGGCTCCGCGTGCCCGCCGCACGACCTTGCGGATCCTGGCGTCCTGCCAGTCCCGCATCGCCTCGGCCCACTCGCCCTCGCCGGCCGACCGCTCGTCGGCCAGGATCGTCAGCACCGCCCGCGCGGCCGTCTCCAGTGCGTCCGTGCGCGCGGGCGGGTCCGCCCGCTCGATCCGCACGACGAGCGGCAGCACGAACTGCGGTGCCTCGTCGCGCGCCGAGGGCTCGGACCGGAAGGGACTGTCGCTCTCGCTCACGGGCGTCGGGTTTTCGCTCACGAACCCCAGTGTGCCAGCCGGAAGATCGTGCAGGATGGCCGCATGCGACCCGACCTGTGCCTGCGCGACGCGGGCCGCCGCTACGGTCTGAGAGGCCCCTGGGTGCTGCGCGGGATCGACCTGACGGTGGCCCCGGGCCGGCTCGTCCGCGTCGAGGGCGCCAACGGCAGCGGCAAGTCCACGCTGCTGCGGCTGCTCGCCGGCATCGACGCGCCGAGCGAGGGCCGGATCACCGGCCGGCCGCGCACGGCGTACGTCCCCGAGCGGTTCCCGCCCGCCCTGCCCTTCACCGCCGCCGGCTACCTCACCCACCTCGGCACCGTGCACGGCCTGACCCGGAAGGGGGCCGCTCGGGCGGCCGGGGAGTGGCTGGAGCGCCTCGGGGCGGCCGCGTACGCCGAGACGCCGATGGCGCGGCTGTCGAAGGGCAGCAGTCAGAAGGTCGCGGTCGCCCAGGCCCTGCTGGCGGAGCCGGAGCTGCTGGTGCTGGACGAGGCGTGGACCGGCCTGGACACCGCTGCGCGCGCCGAGTTGGAGCGCGCGGTCGCCGAACGCACGGCGGCCGGCGGCTCCGTGGTCTTCGTCGACCACGACCCGCGCCGCCTCGCCGGCCTGCCCGACGCGACGTACGCCGTGCGCGACGCGGGCGTCGTCCTGCAGGAGCCCGCGCGGGCTCCGTCCGCGTCCGGTCCGCAGGTGCTGGTCGAGGCCCAGGGCCCGCCGGACGGTCTGCTGCCCGAGGACGTGCGCCGGACGGTCTCCTCGGCCGAGGAGACCGGCCCCGGCACCTACCGCCTGTCCGTCCCCGCCCCGCACTCCGACGTCCTGCTCCGCACCCTGCTGGCGGCCCGCCCGCCCTGGCACGTGGTGAGCGTGGCCCCCCAGGAGACCGGCCCGGGGAGGCAGGGGTGACAGCCCGCGGTACGGCACCGGGAGACTGCCTCCGAGAGCCGCTCCCCACCGTCGTCAGGGTCAGGGCCGCCCGGTGGGCCGACCCGCGGGCCGCCTACAGGAGCCGCCGATGACCGCCCTGATGCGCTACCACGCCGCCCTGCTGCTGCGCTCGCAGCGCTGGCTGCCGCCGTTTCTGCTGTACGCGGCCTTCCTCGCGATCGGCATCCAGGCCGGGCAGCCGGTGCTCGACTCGCTCGGATACACGGCCGCAGCCCTGCTGCCCGTCGCCGCATGGCTGGCGCGGATCTGTGTCACGGGCGAACCCGACGCCGCACGCGGCTGTGTCGCGGCGGTCGCCGGACCCGCGCGGGCTCATGTGGCCTGCCTGCTGGTGGCCCTGGCCGGTGCCGCGGCGCTGGGCACGCTCGCGACCCTCGTCGTCACGCTGCTCAGCGACCCGGTCGCCTCCGACCACCGCACCCGGGTGCCGCTCGCCGCCGCCGGCGGTGCCGGGCTGCTCGCCGCACTGGCCTGCGCCCTGTTCGGCACCGCCGTCGGAGCGCTCACCAGCCGGCCCTTGCTGCGGTCGCCGGGCCGGGCCGTCCTCGCCCTGCTGCTCGCGGCGCTGCTGTCGCTGGTGGTCACCGGCTCACCCGCCCAGGCGGCCGTGCAGGGCCTGGTCACCGGATCGCAGCGGGGCACCGTCCCCCTGCCGCTGCTGCCCCTGGGCGCGGCGGCCCTGGTCACGGCCGGGGCGCTGGCCCTGGCCGGTGCTCTGGCCGCCCGCAGGTCACCGTGAGCAGGCGGTCACCATGAGCAGGCAGGTCACCCTGAGCAGGCAGATCACCCTGAACAGGCCGTGCGCTGCGCCTCCTGCCACTCGCAGGCGGGGCAGAGCGTGATGCCCTTGTACGACTCGGGGTATTCCGTCGGCTCCCGGCACAACACACTCCCCCACTCTCGGCTCCGCTCGAGCGGGGGGACCCCCATCGCATAGGGCGGTCCGTCCGCCCGGGGCGGCCTGGTCGCGTCGATCAGGCAGTAGTCGTCCTCGCTCATACGTCCAGCGTAGGCCGGGGGCGAACCGTCAGAGGTCCCGCTGCTCCAGCGGCTTGGTCGCCGGGCCCTGGATCACCTTGCCGTCCGTGTCGAAACGGGAGCCGTGGCAGGGGCACTCCCAGGCGCGCTCGGCCGCGTTGAAGTCGACCAGGCAGCCCAGGTGGGTGCAGCGGGCGGAGACGGCGTGCAGCCCGCCGTCGTCGCCCCGGTACACCGCGAGGCGTTGACCGTCCGCGCGGACCACGGCGCCCTCGCCGGGCGGCAGGGCCTCCACCGGCGGGGAAGGCCGCAGCCGGTCCCCCACGAAGTGCCCGGCGACCTTGGCCTGCGTCTTGAGGAACGCCGGCGCCTCACGCAGCGCGGGCTTGACCCGGCGCGGGTCGTACAGCCCGCTCCACTCGCACTCCTCACCGGTGATCTGCGCGGTCAGCAGCCGGCCCGCCATGATGCCGCCGGTCATGCCCCAGCCGCCGAAGCCGGTGGCCACGTACGTGTGGCGGGCGCCCGGGTGCAGGGGGCCGATCATCGGCACCGTGTCCGTGGGTTCGGTGTCCTGGGTGGCCCACCGGTGGGTGACCTCCAGGTCCGGGAAGTGGCCGGTGGCCCAGGCGGTGAGGCGTTCGAAACGGGCCCGCGGGTCGCCCGTGCCCGGCGTGAAGTGCTCACCGGTGACGATGAGCAGCCGCCGGTCGCCCTCGTGGGGCGCGGTGCGCACCGAGCGGGTCTCCTCGTCGGGCGTGATGAACATGCCGTCCGGGTCCTGGTCCGCGGGGATCGTCCCGGCGACGACCAGTTCGCGGCGGGTGGAGAGACGAGCGAACAGCAGGGCACGGTCGAAGATCGGGTAGTGCGTCGCGACGACGACGTCCCGGGCCCGGACCGTCGCCCCGGTCGTGGTCGACAGCCTGCACGGCTCGCCCTCGTCCAGGCCGAGGACGGTGGTGTCCTCGAAGATCCGCCCGCCGCGCTCGACCAGGTCGGCGGCGAGCGCCAGCAGGTACTTGCGCGGGTGGAACTGGGCCTGTCCGGTGACCTGGACCGCCCCCGCCACGGGGAAGGGCAGCCCGGTCTCCGTCACGAACGACGCGGGCAGCCCGGCCTCGGCCGCGGCCCGGGCCTCTGCGCGCAGCTCCTCCACGCGGCTCGCGTCGACGGCGTAGGTGTAGGCGCTCCTCGTCTCCCACTTGCAGTCGACGCCCAGCTCTTCGGCGATCCGGGCCGCGTGGTCGATCGCCTCCGATTGGGAGCGCGCGTACAGCCGTGCTCCCTCGGGGCCGCGGGTGCGCCGCAGCTTGTCGTAGACGAGCGTGTGCAACGCGGTGACCTTGGCGGTGGTGTGTCCGGTGACGCCGGCCGCGACCCGGCCGGCCTCCAGGACCGCCACGCGCCGCCCGGCCCGGGTCAGTTCCCACGCCGTGCTCAGCCCGGCGATCCCGGCGCCGATCACCGCCACGTCGACGTCCAGGTCCTCCGTCAGAGCCGGGTGGTGGCCGTCCGGTGCCGTCTGGAGCCAGTACGAGCTGCTGACCTGCTGCTTCTCGCTCATGAGCCGCCGAGTACCCCCGTCCGTCCGCTTCAGTGTCGGGCGGCTCCGCTTTACAGCCGGGGCGGACCGGGGCTAACGTACAACCAAATGGTTGTAGATGAGTGGAGTGACGAGACGGTCGACCGGTTGTTCCACGCCCTGGCCGACACCACGCGCCGGGACATACTGCGCCGTTGCGTGCGTGCGGAGCTGTCGGTCTCCCGGCTGGCCGAGGCCTACCCGATGAGCTTCGCCGCGGTGCAGAAGCACGTCGCGGTGCTGGAGCGGGCGGGGCTCGTCACCAAGCAGCGCAGCGGACGGGAGCAGCTCGTGCGCACCGACCCCGACGCGGTGGGCCGCGCTCACCAGGCCCTGGACGAACTGGAGTCGGCGTGGCGCGGGCGTGTGGACCGGATGGCCCGGCTGCTCGCCGAGAACCCGGAAACCGAAGAGAACGACACGACGGAAGGACCCGAGCGATGAGTGTCACCAGTGTCGACAAGGACCTCGACCACCTCACCCTCACCCTGATCGCCGACTTCGCCGCCCCGGTCGAGCGGGTGTGGCGGCTGTGGGCCGACCCCCGGCAGCTGGAGCGCTGGTGGGGCCCGCCGACCTACCCGGCGACCGTGGAGCAGCACGACCTCACCCCCGGCGGAGAGGTCACCTACTTCATGACCGGCCCCGAGGGCGACCGGCACCGCGGCTGGTGGCGGATCACCTCGGTCAGCGCGCCGACGGCCCTTCAGTTCACCGACGGCTTCGCCGACGACGACGGCAAGCCCAAGGAGGACATGCCGACCATGTCCGTGACGGTGCGGCTCAGCGAGCACGGCGGCGGCACCCGGATGGAGCTGCGCTCCCTGTTCGACACCCGCGAGCAGATGGAGCAGCTGGTCGCCATGGGCATGGAGGAGGGACTGAAGGAGGCCGTCGGCCAGATCGACGCCCTGCTGGCCGCCTGAACCGGTCGGGTCAGGGCTGCTCCAGCAGCCGTTTCCGGCACGCGGCCACGTCGAAGTCCGGCTGCGGATACCGCGGATCCAGCTCCTCGAAGTGCTCCAGGAGCAGGGTGCTGACCGCCCAGTTGCGGTACCACTTGTGGTCCGCCGGGATCAGGTACCAGGGCGCGTTCGAGGTGCCGCAACGCTCCAGGGCGATCTCGTAGGCCTCCTGGAAGGCGGGCCACAGGGCCCGGTCGTCGATGTCGGAAGCGGCGAACTTCCAGCGCTTCTCCGGCTTGTCGAGGCGCTTGAGCAGCCGGCGGCGCTGCTCCTCGTAGGAGATGTGCAGGAAGCACTTGACCAGGGTCACCCCGTCGCCGGTGAGGGACCGCTCGAAGCGGTTGATCTGCTCGTAGCGCCGGGCGATCTCGGGGGCCGGCGCGAGCTCCCGGACGCGGGCGACCAGGACGTCCTCGTAGTGCGAGCGGTCGAAGATGCCCAGCTCGCCGCGGATCGGGAGCGCCTGCTCCACGCGCCACAGGAAGGGGTGCGCGCGCTCCTCGGCGGTGGGTGCCTTGAACGCGGTGATCCGGCAGCCGGACGGGTTGAGCAGACCGATGACGTGCTTGACCGTACCGCCCTTGCCGCTGGTGTCCATGCCCTGCAGAACCAGCAGCACGCGGCGCCGGTCGCCCCCGGTGCTCGCCGCCCACAGCCGCTCCTGGAGGACGGCGAGCCGCTCGCCGATCCGGGCCGTGGCCGCCCTGCCCGCCGCCTTGCCGTGCGGCCCGGCGGGGGTGGCGGCGGCGTCGTACCGGCTCAGGTCGACCGGCTCACCGGCGGGCAGGCGCAACCGCTGCCGAAGCGAGGTGCTGTCCTTGTGTGCCACCGGGCCCCCTTCGCGGTCCTGTGCCTCGATGATCCGGCGGGGCGCCGGGCTGCGCACCCGGCGCCCCGGAGAGGCGGAGCACCGGTCACCGGCGCCAGGGGCCCGTCACCGCGAAGGTGGTGCCGGGCGTGTAGCAGTTGACGTACATCGTGTCGCCGTCCGGGGAGAACGTCACCCCGGCGAACTCACCCCATTCGGGCTCCTGCTCGGTGCCGATGTTCTGCCGGTTGCGGGCCATCGCGTAGACCTCGCCGCGCCGGGTCACGCCGAAGACGTGCTGGGCGCCGTTGCCGTCCTCACAGACCATGAGGCCGCCGCTGGGCGCCAGGCAGATGTTGTCCGGCGACTCGCCCGGCAGCTGCACATCGGTGTCCGGGCCGAAGACGATCACCAGGGTGAGCCGGCGGCGCTCGGGGTCGTAGCGCCAGACCTGCCCGAAGTGGTCGGCGGCCGAACCGTCCGAACGGCGCGCGAACGAGGACACGAAGTACACCGAACGGCCGCCCCAGTAGCAGCCCTCCAGCTTCTGCGCGTGCGTGATTCCCCCGCGGCCGAAGTCCTGGAACCGGATCGGCGTCTGCGCGGCCTGCGGGTCCGGCACGTCCACCCACTCGATGTGGTCGAACTCGGCGCCGACGTCCTGGACGGAGGACAGGTCCGGCACACCGGGCACCCGCATGGCCTGGAGCCGGCCGCCCGCGCGCAGCGAACCCCTGCCGCCCAGCGGCCGGTTCGGCAGGAAGCGGTAGAAGAGGCCGAAGGGCTTCTCGAAGGCGTCCTCGGTCTCGTACACCACGCCTCGCCGGGGGTCCACGGCGATCGCCTCGTGCGCGAAGCGGCCCATCGCGGTCAGCGGCACGGCCCCGGTGCGGTGCGGATCGACCGGGTCGACCTCGAAGATGAAGCCGTGGTCCTTGGTGTAGCCGTTGGTGCCGGCCCGGTCCTCGGTCTCCTCGCAGGTCAGCCAGGTGTCCCAAGGGGTGGGGCCGCCGGCGCAGTTCACGGCCGTGCCGGCGATCGCGACTCGCTCCGACTGGACCCTGCCCCGGGAGTCCAGCGTCAGCGCCGTACAGCCGCCCTTGCCTGCCGGGTCGTAGGTGAGGCCCTCGACGGTCGGCACCGGGACCTTGCCGCTCACGCGGTTCTCGTGGTTGCGGACCAGGTGGACCCGGCCGCCTCTGCCGCCGAAGGCCGACATGCCGTCGTGGTTGGAGGGGACCTTGCCCTCGCCGGAGCGCAGTTCGTCCCCTTCGCGGGAGAGGATCCGGTAGCGGAACCCTTCCGGCAGGTCGAGGACGCCCTTCGGGTCGGGGACGAGTGGGCCGTAGCCGGTGTGGCCGAGGCCCTGTGCGGCGGCGGTGCCGGCGAAGAGTTCGGAGAGGGCGCCGGAGAACGCAATCCCGACGCCCAGGGCGCCCGTTCCGGCGAGCATCCGACGTCGGGTGGCGAAGCGACCGGATTCGGTCATGGGGAAACCTTCCTGCTGGCGGACAGGAACTGTGATCCCGCTGTGTCTATCACCTGGTGCGGGCCGCGGGAACCACGCGCGTAGCGCGCGTCACTGCTCCACGGCCCGCCGCAGCCGTTCCATGGCCTCCCCGGCCTGCTCCGTCAGGTCGACGGCGCGCTGCTCCGTGAGGTCGACGGCGCGCTGCTCCGTGAGGTCGGCGGCGCGCTGCTCCGTGAGGTCGGCGGCGCGCTGCTCCGTGAGGTCGGCGGCGCGCTCCTCGATCGCCGCGCGATCCGTGGGCTCCGTGGGCTCCGCGGGGTCCGTGGGCTGCGCGCGGCTCGCGTCCTCCGCTCCTCCCGCGTCCTGCGGCTGTGCCGCGTCCCGCGGCTGTCCCGCGCTCTCCGCGGCGGGCTGCGCACCCCGCTCCAGGAACCGCAGCAGTTCCACCGGAATGGGCAGGACGAGCGTGGAGTTCTTCTCCGCCGCCACCGCCATGACGGTCTGCAGCAGCCGGAGCTGGAGCGCCGAAGGCGTGTCGGCCATCTGGCGGGCGGCCTGGGCCAGCTTCTTGGAGGCCTGGTACTCGGCGTCGGCGTTGATGAGCCGGGCCCGCCGCTCCCGGTCGGCCTCCGCCTGGCGGGCCATGGAGCGCTTCATGGTGTCCGGCAGGGAGACGTCCTTGATCTCCACGCGGTCGATGCTCACGCCCCACTCCACGGCCGGACTGTCGATCATCAGCTCCAGGCCCTGGTTGAGCTTCTCGCGGTTGGACAGCAGGTCGTCCAGCTCGCTCTTGCCGATGATCGAGCGCAGTGACGTCTGCGCCATCTGCGAGACGGCGAAGCGGTAGTCCTCGACGTTGACGATCGCGGCCGACGGGTCCACGACGTTGAAGTAGACGACGGCGTCGACCCGCACGGTCACATTGTCGCGGGTGATGCCCTCCTGGGCCGGGATGGGCATGGTCACGATCTGCAGGTTGACCTTGCGCATCCGGTCCACCGCGGGGATCACGAGGTTGAACCCGGGCCGCCGCACGTCCCCGTGCAGACGCCCGAGCCGGAAGACGACCCCGCGCTCGTACTGCTTGACGACCCGTGCCGCGGAGGCCACGTACACCAGCGCACCGGCCCCGACCGCGGCCACCACGCCGACCAGCTCTTCGACCATGCCGGCCTCCCGGTTCAGAGGTCCGAATCCGTCCGTTTCTGTAACGATATGCCCGAACCGGGGCGTGGGGCCATGGCCGGGGATCGGGCCGAAACGGGGCGGACGCGCTTGGTCCGGGGCGCGCAGCCGGCGCGCCCCGGACCAAGGGGTGGGTGATCCGGTCCTCCGGCTAGGCGGCGGGGACCTTCTCCGCCGGGGCCTCCTCGGGCTCCGTGACCTTCACCGGTTCGGTGCCCGTCGCGCTGTGGCGTGCGGCCCAGCTCTCCAGGGCCGTGCGGCAGGCGTGGTCGAGGTGGTGCAGGCCCGAGAGGTCCAGCTCGACCGGGCGGTCCTGCGGCAGGCTCTCCAGGCTGTCGAGGATCTTCGGCAGCCGCAGGAAGGTCGCGTTACCGGACAGGTACGCCTGGATCGGGCCGGCGCCCTTGTCGATGATCTCCATCTTGACGTGCGAGGCCTCCCAGGCGGTCTTGACGACCGACAGGGCCAGACCGATGAGCACACCCTCGAACATGTTGACCGCGACGATCGACACGGCGGTGACGATCAGGATGAGCGCCTCACCCTTGTGGGCCCGCCACAGAGTCGTGATCTGGTGGAACGGGATCAGCTTCCAGCCGGCGTGCACGAGGATGCCGGCGAGGGCGGGGATCGGGATCAGCGCCAGGGCCCACGGCATCGCGGCGGCGAACAGCAGCAGCCACACGCCGTGCAGCACCCGGGAGGCCTTGGTCTTGGCGCCCGCGTTGACGTTGGCGGAGCTGCGCACGATGACGGCGGTCATCGGCAGCGCGCCGAGCAGACCGCACAGGGTGTTGCCCGCGCCCTGGGCGATCATCTCCTTGTTGTACTCGGTGCGCGGACCGTTGTGCAGCCGGTCCACGGCGGCGGCGCTGAACAGGCTCTCGGCGGAGGCGATCAGTGCGAAGGCGATGATGGTGCCCCAGATCGCCGGGTTCGCCAGTTCGCCGAAGGCCTCGGCCCCGGGCGGCTGGATGACGCCCAGCAGGCCCTCCACCTGGACGGTGGCGACCGGCAGGCTGAAGGCGAGAGTGGCGACCGTGGCCAGGACGACTGCTGCGAGGGCGCCGGGTACGGTTTGGACCGCCTTCGGCAGCTTCTTCCAGAACACGATGACGGCGATGGTGCCCGCGCCGATCGCGAGGGAGGTCAGGGCCTCGGTGCTGCCGAGCGTGTCGGCGAACATCCCGGGCAGACCGGCGATCTTGCCGAGTCCGGACTCCGGGGCCTTCAGGCCCGCCGCAGCGTAGATCTGCCCGGCGATGATCACCAGTCCGATGCCGCAGAGCATGCCCTCGACGACGGAGACGGATATCGCCCGGAACCAGCGGCCTATCCCCAGGAAGCCCATGGCGAGCTGGAGCAGGCCGGCGAGCAGCACGATCACGCCGAGCGTGGCCACGCCGAACTCGCTGACGGCCTCGAAGACCAGCACGGTGAGTCCGGCGGCGGGGCCGGACACCTGAAGGCTGCTGCCGCGCATCAGCCCGGTGACGAGCCCGCCCACGATGCCGGTGATGAGGCCCAGCTCCGCGGGAACGCCGGAGGCGACCGCCACGCCGACGCACAGCGGGACCGCGACCAGGAAGACGACGATCGAGGCGAGGAAATCCTGCTTCAGGTAAGGGAACTTGGTCATGGTCGCCCTCACAGCTTCTCGAAGGAGTCGGTGTCCGCGCGGTGTTCGCGCACGGTGCCCGTGTGTACTTCGTAGAACCAGGCGTGCAGCCGGAGCCGGCCGTCCGTCAGGCGGCTCTCCACGCAGGGGTAGGAGCGCAGCCGCTCCACCTGGGTCAGGACATGGTTCTGCACGGCTTCGGTGACCGTCTTGTCGGTCGGGTCCGCGCACTTGGGCTCGTCACAGGCGTGCGCGAGCCAGTCGCGCACGGCGGGCACGCCGGAGAGGTCGTCGCCGCGTACCACCGCGCCCACGGCGCCGCAGTGCGAGTGGCCGCAGACCACGATCTCCTTGACGCCGAGGACCTCCACGGCGTACTCGATCGTGGCCGCCTCCGAGGTGGGGTGCGCGATGGAGTGCGGGGGAACGACGTTGCCGGCGGTGCGCAGCTCGAAGAGCTCGCCGGGACGGGCGCCCGTGATCAGCGCCGGTACGACCCTGGAGTCGGAGCAGGTGATGAACAGGACCTCGGGGGACTGGCCCTCGGCGAGGTGGGCGAACTCCTCAGGGCGCTGTCCGAAGATGCGGGCGTTGTCGATGAGGGGTTGCATGAGTGTGGTGATCCTCCTGGCGCGCAGTGGGGGCGCGTCGGACGGGCATGACAAGGGGTGGGGGGAACTGCTCTGCCACTCAGCAGCGAAAGACCTGAAGTGCCGCCGGAGTGTGCGATGTCGAGGATCTCGACGTGTGGTCGTGCGCGGCGCCGGGTCTGACCGGTTCGGGCGCTGTCGGCCGGATGTGCCGTTGCAGCGGCCGCTCGGGGCCCGTGGGCGCGAGGTCCGCGGTGTGGGACCGGTCGCGGGTCCGCAGGGGACCGGTCGGGTCCCCGTGGTGCCCAGCGCGACAGGTCGCGGTCTCGTCGCGCAGCGCCTTCCCCAGGGACTTGTGGCCGGGGCGCGAGGACGTGCCGGAGGGTTTCGTTCCGGGCTGAGCTTTGGCCTCGACTTGGCTGTGCGTATGCGCGGATGCGAAGGACGCGGTCGGTGCGAAGAACTGAAGGGCGAGCAGGGCGGCGGCGAGGATCGAAACCACGGTCCGTGCCGTCGTACCTCGGTACATGCGCCCCCCTTCCGGTGCTTCGCACGTCTAGTGCGGACCAACACTTGGTCAACGGCCGGTCAAGAAACACGTTAACCCTGCAAAGTCGTTTGCAGGGTTAACTTAACGTTTCAAGCTGAAGAGAGCCTGAAAACCGCAGGTGGGATGGCTTGAACAGGCCCTTCCCGCCGGGCAGTCGGCGCGGTATGGGAGCTGTGCTTACCGGGGGTCCGCCAGTGAACCCGCGTCGCGGGCGAGAGCGGTGAGCCGGGAGATGGCCCGGAAGTACTTCTTGCGGTAACCGCCGTTCAGCATCTCGTCGCTGAACAGCTGGTCGAAGGGCAGGCCCGAGGCGAGCACCGGCACCTCGCGGTCGTAGAGCCGGTCCGCGAGAACGACCAGCCTGAGGGCCGTCGACTGGTCGGGAACCGGGTGCACACCGGTGAGGCACACGGCCTTGATCCCGTCGGTCAGAGCGCCGTACCGGCTGGGGTGTACCCGGGCCAGATGGTCCAGGAGGGGCGAGAATGCGTCGAGGGAAGCGCCCTCGGTGGCGTGCGCCGCGCCGGTCACCTGTTCGTCGGAGTACGGCGGCGGCGCCTCGGGCAGACCGCGGTGGCGATAGTCCTCGCCGTCGATGCGCAGGGCGCGGAAGTGGGCCGACAGGCCCTGGATCTCACGCAGGAAGTCGGCCGCGGCGAACCGGCCCTCGCCGAGCTTGCCGGGCAGTGTGTTGGACGTGGCGGCGAGCGCCACACCCGCGTCGACGAGCTTGCCGAGCAGAGTGGAGACCAGGACCGTGTCGCCCGGGTCGTCGAGCTCGAACTCGTCGATGCACAGCAGGCGGTGCCCGGACAGCGTCCGGACGGTCTGCTGGAACCCGAGGGCACCGACCAGGTTGGTCAGCTCCACGAAGGTGCCGAACGCCTTGAGCGCGGGCTCGGCCGCAGTGGCGTGCCACAGGGACGCCAGCAGGTGGGTCTTGCCGACGCCGTAGCCGCCGTCGAGGTAGACGCCGCGCGGGCCGGCGGGGGCCTTCTTCGGCGCCCTGCCGAAACCGAACAGCCGCCGCTTGCCGGATCCCGAGGGCCCTCCCGAGTCGAGGCCCGCCGCGAAACCCTCCAGGACCCGGACGGCCTCCGTCTGGCTGGGCTGGTTCGGGTCGGGGATGTACGTGCTGAAGCGGACGGAGTCGAACCGCGGTGGCGGCACCATCTCGGCGACCAGCCGGTCCGCGGGTACGTGCGGCTCACGGGCGCACAGGGACAGCGGGGCCGGTTCGGTTATGGGGCCGCTTCCGGAGGGGGCCAGGGGAGAAGACACGGTTCACCATGCTACGGCGCGTGGAACACTGCACGGCATGCGACGTCTGTTCCCTGTGACCGATGAAACAGCAGTTCCGGCGCCGGGCGGCGCGTCCGGTGAGGGCACCGGGCGGGAGTGGAGCCTTCAGGAGCTGGCCGCCGCGTACGCCTATCCGGAGCCCGGGCCGGAGGGACCGGTTCCGTGGCTGCGCGCCAACATGGTGTCCACGCTGGACGGGGCCGCCCAGCACGACGGCCGTTCGCAGCCCATCTCCAGCGCCACCGACATGCGGATCTTCGGCACCCTGCGGGCCCTGGCCGACGTCGTGGTCGTCGGCGCGGAGACGGTGCGGCAGGAGGGCTACCGGCCCGCACGCGCGCGGGAGGACTTCGCGGCGATGCGGGAGGCGGCCGGGCAGCGGCCCGCACCCGCGATCGCGGTGGTCACCGCCAGTCTCGACCTGGACTTCTCGCTCCCGCTGTTCACCTCGCCCCTCGTCCCCACCCTGATCCTCACGGGCGCCGCGGCCGCCCCGGACCGCGTCGCCGCCGCAGAGAAGGCGGGCGCCCGGGTCGTGACCGCCGGGGACGGCATCGGCGTGGACCCGGCCCTCGCCGTCCGGGCCCTCGCCGACCTCGGCCACACCCGGCTGCTCACCGAGGGCGGCCCGCGACTGCTCGGCCAGATGGTCGCCGCCGGCGTGCTCGACGAGCTGTGCCTGACCGTCTCCCCGATGCTCACGGCGGGGGAGGCGCAGCGCATCGCCGGAGGGCCGGCCGTGACCGTCCCGCACCGCTTCGGGCTGGTGTCGATGCTGGAGGAGGACGGCTTCCTGTTCACCCGGTACGGACGCGCCTGAGCCGCGTACTGAAACGCCGGGCCCGGGGTACAAGGGCGGACGGGAAATCGGGTCGGTACGCCGCGGCAGCGGGGTGAACCCGCCGTGGGTCCGTTCATCGGCGGAATATGCCGTTCTGTTTGGTTTTCGGAGGGCACACTGGATCCGGCGGTACCCGTGTGAAGACGGGCAGGATGGTTTCCGCAGGGCCCGGCCCGGCCGGCCCGCGGCGAAGTGGGGCCCTGGGCCCCCGGAGCAGAAGGAGCGCCTGGTGTTCACCAGCGTATTGATGATCGAGAAGGCGCTGACGTCGGCCGACGTGGAGTTCGTCACCACCTTGCACGGCGAGGAGCAGGTCTCCTTCGAGGTGCTGTTGCAGCCGCGCGGCGAGCAGGCGGACCGCCTGCTGCGGGCCATCGACGACGTGGCGCTCGGCGAACTGGACGAGGCCGTCCGCGAGGGGGAGACGCCCGAGGGTGAGGAGGCGCTCAGCGTGGGGCAGCGGGCGCTGGAGGTGTCGCTCGCCGCGCTGCGCGCCTCGGGCGGTCCGGCCCAGGGGCGGCTGATCGAGGATCATCCGCTGGACGCGCTGAAGTCCCTGGTGGAGGAGGTCGGGGCGGACGAGGTCATCGTGCTGACCGACCCCCACTACGTGGAGGAGTTCTTCCACCGGGACTGGGCGTCGCGGGCCCGGCACAAGGTGGGGGTTCCGGTGCTGAAGCTGTTCTCGCACAGCAAGGCCTAGGGGACGGCTAGGGGGGTGCTTCCAGATGCCCGCCGGGTGCGGGTGGTGCGGGATTGCTCGCGCCCACGCGGCGCAGCCGCATATCGATACCGCCCCACGCCCCTGATGGGCAGGCCGGCCCTGCGCACGCAATAGGCTTGGCCCCGCCAACCCTCGTCAGCCGAACTTGGAGACACGCATGGCAGCCGGCCTTCCTCCCGCCATGGACCGACCGCACTTCATCGGGATCGGTGGGGCCGGGATGTCGGGGATCGCGAAGATCCTCGCGCAGCGCGGGGCCGTGGTCGCGGGCAGTGACGCCAAGGAGTCGGCGACGGCACAGGCGCTGCGGGCGCTGGGCGCGACCGTGCACATCGGCCACGCCGCGGGGCATCTCGCCGACGACGCCAGCTGTGTGGTCGTCTCGTCGGCGATCCGGCAGGACAACCCCGAGCTGGCCCGCGCGGCCGAGCTCGGCATCCCCGTCGTGCACCGGTCCGACGCGCTCGCGGCGCTGATGGACGGGCTGCGGCCGATCGCCGTCGCCGGTACGCACGGCAAGACGACCACGACGTCGATGCTGGCCGTCTCGCTGAGCGAGCTGGGCCTGAAGCCCTCGTACGCGATCGGCGGCGACCTGGACGCGCCCGGCTCCAACGCGCTGCACGGCGAGGGCGAGATCTTCGTCGCCGAGGCGGACGAGTCGGACCGCAGCTTCCACAAGTACGCTCCCGAGGTCGCGATCGTCCTCAACGTGGAACTCGACCACCACGCCAACTACGCGTCGATGGACGAGATCTACGAGTCGTTCGAGACGTTCGTGGACCGGATCACCGAGGGCGGCACGCTGGTGATCGCCGCCGACCACGAGGGCGCGCGGGAGCTGACGCGCCGGGTCGCCGGGCGCGGCGTGCGCGTGGTGACCTACGGCGAGTCCGAGGACGCCGGTGTGCGCATCCTGTCGGTCGTGCCGCAGGGGCTGAAGAGCGAGGTCACCGTGGTGCTGGAGGGCGAGGAGCTGACCTTCACGGTCTCCGTCCCCGGCCGGCACTACGCGCACAACGCGGTCGCCGCGCTGGCGGCCGGCGCGGCCCTCGGCGTCCCGGCGGCCGAGCTGGCCCCGGCGATCGCCGCGTACACGGGCGTGAAGCGGCGGCTCCAGCTGAAGGGCGAGGCCGCGGGCGTGCAGGTCATCGACTCCTACGCGCACCACCCCACCGAGATGACCGCCGACCTGGAGGCCATGCGCGCGGCGGCCGGTGACGCCCGGATCCTGGTCGTCTTCCAGCCGCACCTCTTCTCGCGGACCCAGGAGCTCGGCAAGGAGATGGGCCAGTCCCTCGCCCTCGCGGACGCCTCCGTGGTGCTGGACATCTACCCGGCGCGCGAGGACCCGATCCCGGGTATCACGAGCGAGCTGATCATCGAGGCGGCCCGGGCCGCGGGCGCCGACGTGACACCGGTGCACGACAAGGCCGACGTCCCGTCGGTCGTCGCGGGAATGGCGAAGCCCGGGGATCTCGTTCTCACCATGGGAGCGGGCGACGTCACCGACCTCGGCCCGCACATCCTGGACCGTCTGTCGAACTGAGGGGCTGGAGGCTCATGCCGTACGACGTCGAGAAGCCGGACGAGCAGTGGCGCGTGGAGCTGAGCCCGGGCGAGTACGCGGTGCTGCGCCAGGCGGCCACGGAGCCCGCCTTCACCGGTGAGTACACCGACACCAAGACCCGGGGCGTCTACTCCTGCCGCGCCTGCGGAGCGGATCTGTTCACCTCGGACACCAAGTTCGAGTCGCACTGCGGCTGGCCGTCCTTCTTCGACCCGAAGGACACCGACGCGGTGGAGCTGATCGAGGACCGTTCGCACGGCATGGTGCGGACCGAGGTGCGCTGCGCACGCTGTGGCTCGCACCTCGGGCACGTCTTCGAGGGCGAGGGGTATCCCACGCCCACCGACCAGCGGTACTGCATCAACTCGATCGCGCTGCGGCTGGCTCCCGAGGAGGGCTGAGGCGGCGCTCAGCGGATCCGGCACTCCTTCTGGGTGAGGCGCTTCGTGTCGCCCGCGATGCGACTGCACAGCACGTGGGTGTCGGAGGTGCCGTCGTCGTCGCGGCGGACCTCCTTCAGGACGATGCTGTGTCCGGTGCGGTCGCCGTAGAGCGGGGCGCCGGTGAAGTCGATGGTGCCGGTGGCCATGCCCTCGATCTTGACGCTGCGCAGGTTCACCCAGGTCGAGGCGCGGCTCTGCGGCCGGTCGCCGCGGGTGGCCGCCCAGAACAGGGCGCGGGTCGCGTCATGGGAGAGGGCGGTCTGGCCGCTTGCCAGGGCGGGGCTGTCGTAGCGCAGGCGGTGGCCGCGCAGTCCGGGCAGGTGCTTGGCGGCGTCCAGGTAGAAGGCCGTCCCCTTGGCGGCCGTCCGCAGCTCCGCGAGGGCCGCGTGGTACAGCGTGACCTTCGGCGCGACGGACTGGCCGCCGCCGGCGAAGTCGGCCTTGGACAGGTCGTCGCCGGTGAGGATGGCCAGCGGCTTGCCGGCGCAGCCCGGCTCGGTGCCCAGCTGGGTCATCAGGGGGTCGATGTCCTCCACCCGGCCCGCGAAGTAGATGACGGACGGGACCCGGCCGCCCCGGCAGATCTCCTGGGCGTGCGAGCGGAGCTCGGGCTTGCCGCCGCTGAGGGTGTAGCGGCGCTGATCGAGCGGGGTGAAGCCCTGCCGTCGCAGCATCTCCTGGCCGTAGCGCGCCTGTTCGTCGGTGTAGAGGTCGTCGGTCCTCGCCGTGTCACGGGCCAGGACGAGGGCGTACTGCCGCCGGCCGGGCGTGCGCAACTGGGCGGCGATCAGGCCGAGTTGCCGGGTCTGCCACTCGTCGGTGGCGGCCAGGCTGAACCAGTTGGCGAACTCGCGGGGCAGATAGGTCGCGGAGTTCGTGCCGGAGACGACCGGCAGGCCGGCCCGCATCAGGGTGCGGATCGTCGCCCGGCTCGACTTCAGGTCGCGGCCGGTGCCGACGACGCCCACCACGGTCGGGTCGTGGGCGGCGTACGCGGCGATCGCCTCGGCCATCTCCTCCTGGTGGCCCAGGTCGACGCCGCCGTTGGCGATCAGGACCCGCAGCTTCACACTGGAGTTCTCGTTGATGACGGCCTGCGCCAGATACACGCCCGCCAGCTCCTCGGCGCCCTTCACGAGGGAGGAGCCGGCCGAGGCGTCGGCGCTGAGCGGCCCGGCGTAGACGACGGTGACGTACTTGCCGGGGTGGTCCGCGAGGACGCCTGCGTTCTGCCGGGCGATGCGGTCCTCCAGGTCGGCCACCGTCCAGGGCGCCCCTTCGTCGGCGTCGAGCGCCTTGACGTCGTCGCCGGGCTCGGGTGCGGGCAGCCAGTCGGCGAAGCGGACGTCGTGCGTCGCTATGCCGATGCACTCCGTGCTGCCGTCGGGCGCCGCCTCGCGCCGGGTGTCCCGATTGGCGGTCAGCACGGACGCCGAGCAGTACCGGTCGTGCAGGGCGTCGGCCCGCATGACGGTGGCGGCGGTGAGCAGGGCGACGACCAGGACCAGCGTGTGCAGGGCCCACACCAGCCGGGCGAGCGTCGGCCGGGAGGAGGCCCGCAGATGGTGGCGGCCCTCCTCGAGCGGGCCCAGCTGGTCGTGCGGCAGCGGAATCTTCATCACCCACGGCAGGACGGACCGCTCCCGGCTGGGTGACTGCTCGGCGCGCAGGTTGCGGCCCCACTCCTGGTACCAGGTGCGCAGCCGGACGCCGAACGTCGGCGGCGTCGCTTCCGGGGCGGGCGGGGCTTGGACGACACTGCGCTCCAGGCGCGGCACGTCGTCGTTGCGCACCGCGGCCACCACGAGCAGCGGGTCGAGCTCGCTGCGCCGGCTGCGGACGTCGCTGATGGCCCGGATCAGCTCGATGCCGCCGTTGCGGTCGTCCGCGTGGGGCAGGAAGAGCATCGGCGGCCGCGGCCGTTTGAAGCCGCGCAGGTCCCAGCTCCAGCGGCGGTGGTTGTCCCGCAGGTCCTCGCGCAGCGCGAGGACACACAGCTGGAGATGGAAGTCGCCGCCCGCCGTGAGCGCCTCGGCGACGTCGTAGGCCCGGGCCGCGATCGCCTTCCAGGAGCGGACCGGCCGCAGCAGCGACACCTCGGTGGACTCCTCCTGGTCCGCCGCCCTCAGGAACGTCGTCGTCATGAACCAGCGGCTCTCCCGGCGCAGCCACAGGAAGATCGGGGCCCGGCCCGGCAGGACGTAGTTGAGGACGGTCAGCAGCAGCAGGAAGACGAGGCCGGCGCCGACCGCGACGTACCACTCGCTGCGGGCGAGGAGCGCGGCCAGGACGGTCACGAGGCTCGCCGGGAGGATGTGGGCCATGTCGAACAGCGGCAGGCCGGAACGCCAGCGGGCCGTGTTCTTCGGCCGCCAGCGCTGCTGTGCCAGCTCGTTCAGCAGCCGCAGCCGCTGGTCCTGCCCCGCCTCGGGGCTGCCCGGGGCGGGCGCCGGCCAGCTGTCGCCGAGTGCCGCGACCGCGTCGTCGATGGCGTGCACCAGCCGCAGCCGCGGGAACGCGTAGCGCCGGTAGAGCGCCTTCGGGCCGCCCCACTTCCGCGGGTCGCTCAACGCCCGCACCAGGGCCGCGGCCCGGCGCACCTCGGTGGCGCCCTCGTAGGCGTCCTGCGTCAGCGCGCAGCGGGTGCCGTGCGCTTCCTGGCCCGCGTGCAGCTGCCGGACCAGCCCGGCCACCGCGTCGTCGTCCCGGCCCTCCTGGGCGTGCACCACGAACACCGGCATCGGCGGTTCGGTGCTCCTGCGGAAGTCCTGGATGAGGATCTCGAGCTGGTTCTGCAGGTGGCGCCCGGCGTCGCTCCCCGGCATGCCGTCGTGGCCCCCAGGGCAGTCCGGCGGCGTGCGATGGTCCTTCACCATGGGCAACCCCCCGTTAACCTTCGGTGACCTATGAGATTAACCGCTGCCGATGGGGTGCGAGTGGGTGACGAACGAACTTCATGAACGTTTCCGCTTCTCCGTGACGGCGGGCCCTTGAATGGACGATCCATCAAGATGTTGACATTTGGTTGACCGAGCCAGAGTATTCCCGGGGTGACCCACTCCGCGCCCTTGCCCCACGGCCTCGACGAGGCCGCCCATCGTTGTCTCGTCGCCGGTTTCGCCGGCACCACGACCGTGCCCGATCCGCTCAAGCGGCTCATCGACCGGGGCCTCGGCGGGGTCATCCTCTTCACGCGGAACGTCCGCGACGCGGAGCAGGTCCGCGGGCTCACCGACGCGCTGCGGTCCCTGCGGCCCGACCTGCTGGTGGGCATCGACAACGAGGGCGGTGGCATCGGCCACCTGGTGAGTGCGGGCGCACCGGACGTCCCCGGCTCCTACGCCCTCGGTGTCGTCGACGATCCGGCCCTCACCGCCCGCTGCGCCGACGCGCTCGCCGGGCATCTGGCCGCCCTCGGCATCACCGCCTCCTACGCCCCGGTCGCCGACCTCCAGCACCACCCCCGCAACCCGATCGTGCGCACCCGGGCCTTCGGTGCTGAGCCCGCGCTCGCCGCGCGGCATCTGCGGGCGTGGATCACCGCCACCGAGCGGCGCGGCGTCGCCTCCTGCGCCAAGCACTTCCCCGGCCACGGCGGCACCGAGACCGACAGCCACCACGGCATCGCCGTCGACCCGCGGTCGCGCGAGGAACTGCGGGCCGATCTCGAACCGTTCAGCGCGGCCGTCGCCGCGGGCGTGCCGATGATCATGAGCGCGCACGTCGTCTTCCCGGAGCTGGACCCGGAGCGGCCCGCCACCCTGAGCCGCCGCATCCTGGGTGATCTGCTCCGCCACGAGCTGGACTTCGACGGGGTCCTGGTCAGCGACGCGCTGGAGATGAAGGCGATCTCCGACCGCTACGGCGAGGCCGCCGGGGCGCGGATCGCCCTGGCGGCCGGTGCCGACCAGGTCGTCGTGGCCGTGCCGGAGCTGGAGGTCACCCTGGACTGCCGGGACGCGGTGCTCGGCGCGCTGGCCTCCGAAGTGCTGCCCGAGCAGCGGGTACGCGAAGCCGCCGGGCGGGTGCGGCGGCTGGCCGAACGGTACGCCGCCCCGGCCGGGTCGGTCGGCGGCTGGGACGCGGAGGCCGGTCTCGAGGCCGCCCGCCGGGCCGTCCGCGGCCGGCCGGTGCCGCCGGCCGTACGGGGCGCCCACGTCGCCGACCTGTTCCCGCCGCCGCACCCCGCGCTCAACTGGGGTGGCGAGGACCTGCTGACCGAGGTGCGCGCCGTGGACCCCACGGCGACGGGCACGGCGGTCCCCGGAGAGCCGGCGGACCCGGCCGCCGTCCTGGAGGAGATCCTGCGCGCCTGCGGTGACGCACCCCTCGTCGTCGCCACCTGCGATGCCGGACTGCACCCCTGGCAGCAGCGGCTGCGCGCCGCCCTGCTGGCCCGGCGGCCCGATGCCACGGCGGTCGACACCGGGCTGCCGGAGGGCGGCGCGCTCTGCTCCTACGGACGGGGGCGGGTGAACCTGCGGGCCGTCGCCGAGGTGCTGGCGGCCGGCTGAGCGCTCACGGGCCCCGTACCGCCTCACGGCACGCGTACGACTGCTTCACGGCGCGGCGCTTGTACGCTTCACGGCGCCCGTGCGGCCTCACGGCGCGGCGCTTGTACGCTTCACGGCGCCCGTGCGACCTCACGGCGCGGCACCTGTACGCCTCACGGCACCCGTACGACCTCCTTGATGCCGCGGGCCGCCAGGTACGCGGCGTCGTCCGCCCGCCCGGCCAGGACCACCGCGGGGTGGTCGCCCGCCGCCCGCAGGTCCGTCCACGCCTCGAAGAACGCGCCGCCCGGGCCGGAGACGGAGCGGGTGGACGGCGTGCAGTCCAGGACCAGGGCCGTCTCGCGGGGGCGGGCCGGGTGATGCCCCGCGCGGACCTCGGCGACGGTCTCGGCCAGGGCGGTCGCGATCGGCTTGGCGCGGCCCCGGGAGTCGAACAGACCCAGCGTGTACTCCAGTTCCGGGTAGTCGGCGAGGGCGCGGTCCACGTCGTGGGAGCACCACCAGGTGACACCCCACAGCCCCTCGCACCCGGCCGCGTTGCGCACGGTCGCCCGCGCGAAGTCCGGGGCGTCCGCCGCCGGGATGTGCGGCTCCGGGGCCCCCGTCTCCTGGACCCAGACCGGGCGGTCCGGGTCCTCGGCGTAGGCCTTGGCGAGTTCCGTGCCGTACTCGGCGAGGTGCAGCACCTGCGGGGAGCGGGGGCCGTAGCGGCGGGCGCAGTCGCCGGAGAACACCCAGGGGTGGACGGTGGTGACGTCGCCCTTGCGGGCCGAGGCCTCGGGGGTGAAGGGGTGGTCGTCGCCGTACCAGGCGGCGTCGTAGGCGGAGTGGGTCGCGAGCCGCCCCGGGGGCAGGTGCTCGCGGGCCGCGGCCAGCAGCGTGTCGAGGTAGTGGTCCACCTCGTCCGCGGTCACCGGGTTGTGCTCGACCAGGTTGTTGAGCTCGTTGCCCAGCTGGAGACCGATGAGGTTGGGGCGGCCGGCCAGGGCACGGCCGAGGGTCCGCATCAGCTCGGCCTGGGCGGCGACGGCCTCCGGGTCGGTGAACACGTTCCGGTGGTGCCAGCTGCGGGTCCACTCCGGGTAGAAGTCGAAACTGGACAGATGGCCCTGCACGCCGTCCACCAGGACGTCGAGACCGGCCTCGGCCGCGAGGTCCACCAGGCGCGCCAGCTGGTCCACGGCCGCGGGGCGGATGAGGGTGCGGTTGGGCTGCAGGAGCGGCCACAGGTGGAAGACCCGGACGTGGTCCAGGCCCAGCGCGGCGATCTGTTCCAGGTCCTCGCGGGCGTGCGCCGGGTCGAAGTCGTGCCAGGCGTGGAACCAGCCGCGGCGGGGCGTGTAGTTGACGCCGAAGCGGAGCGTAGGGATGGGATCCTCCTCGGGTCGGGTCTTGCCCTGGGTGAATGCATCAATCACCATAGTCGGCGATGGGTAATGAATTGAACCAGGAATGCCGGAGCGCCTCCACCCTGGTGATCGGTCTCGACGCGGGCGGCACCCGGACCCGGGCGGTCCTCGCGGACGCCGCCGACGGACGTCCGCTCGGCGAGGGCGCCGCCGGGCCGGGCAACGCCCTGACCGTTCCCGTGCCGCAGCTCACCGAGCATCTCGCCGAAGCCGTCGGGCGAGCCGTGCCGGAGCCGGACCGGGGCAGGGTCGTGGTCGTGGCCGGCGGCTTCGCCGGCGCGACCGGCGCCGCCGAGGACGAGCCGGGGCGGCGCAACGCCCTGGCCGCCCTCACCGCCGCCCTGCGCCTGCTGGGCATCGACGCCGGTCCGCCCGTCATCGGCAGCGACATCGAGGCGGCCTTCGCCTCCGCCCCGGGAACCCCCGCCGACGGGCTCGCGCTGGTGGCCGGCACGGGCGCGGTCGCCCTGCGGATCACCGGCCGCCGCGGGGTCGCCACCGTCGACGGAGACGGCTGGCTCCTCGGCGACGACGGCAGCGGCTTCTGGATCGGCAGGGCCGCGGTACGGGCCGCGCTGCGGATGGCCGACGGCAGGGGCGCGCCGACGGTACTGGCCGGGACGGTGGGCAGGGAGCTGGGCGTGCCGGAGGAGGTGCTGCCCGGCGGGCCCTCGCTCGCCCCGGCCGGCGGTGTCGTGGTCCGGCCGCTCGGGGAGGACGCCCCGTACGAGGCCGGTGACGCCGCCGACGCCCCGGGCGCCGCCGGGCACGCGCTCCCGCCCCACGACGAGACGCCCTGGTCCCGCCCGGACCGCGAGGCCTACCGCCGGCATCTGCTCCCCGCCGTCATGGCCGAGCCGCCCATCCGGCTGGCACGGCTCGCCCCCCTGGTCGCCGAAGGGGCCCGGGCCGCCGGGGACGCCGTCGCCCTGGCCATCCTGGACGAGGCGGCCGACCGGCTCACCGAGACCGTACGGGCCCTGGAGCCCGGCCCCGGGGAGCGGATCGTCGCCACCGGCGGACTGCTCGGGCCCGACGGCCCCCTCACCACCCGCCTCGAAGCCCGTCTGCACGCCCTCCGCCTCACCCTCGACTGGGTGCCCGACGGCTGCCGGGGCGCCGTCGCCCTGGCCCGCCTCGCCCACGAGGGCCGCACATGACCGTCACCACGCTCCTCTACCGCGACCCCACCGCCCCTCTCGAGGCCCGCGTCGGCGACCTGCTTGCGCGGATGACCCTGCGTGAGAAGGCCGGCCAGCTCAACCAGCGGATGTACGGCTGGGACGCCTACCGCCGCACCCCCACTGGCGGTTTCGAACTCACCGAGGCCCTCCTCGCCGAGACCGAGCGCTTCGCCGGACTCGGCGCCCTGTACGGGCTGCTGCGCGCCGACGCCTGGTCCGGCGTCGACCACACCACCGGCTCCGGCGCCGAGGACGGAGCCGAACTGGCCCACCTCGTCCAGCGCCATGTCGTCGAACGCAGCCGGCTCGGCATCCCGGCCCTGTTCGTCGAGGAGGTGCCGCACGGCCACATGGCCCTCGACGGCACCGTCCTGCCCGTCAACCTGGCCGTCGGCGCCACCTGGGACCCCGGCCTGTACGAGCGGGCCGCGGCCCATGCCGCGGCCGAACTCCGCGCCCGCGGCGGGCATGTCGCCCTGGTCTCCGCCCTCGACATCGCCCGGGACCCGCGCTGGGGCCGGACCGAGGAGTGTTTCGGCGAGGACCCCTACCTGGCCGCCCGGCTCACCGAGGCGCTCGTCCGTGGCATGCAGGGGGAGCAGGAGCCGGGCGGGCTCTTCGCCCCCGACAAGGCACCCGTCGTCCTCAAGCACTTCGCCGGGCAGGGCGCCACCGTCGGCGGCCGCAACTCCGCCGAGTCCGAACTCGGGCCCCGGGAACTGCACGAGATCCATCTCCCCGCCGCCCGCGCCGGTGTCCGGGCCGGAGCCGCCGCCGTCATGGCCGCCTACAACGAGGTCGACGGGATGCCCTGCTCCGGCAACCGCGCCCTGCTCACCGGGCTGCTGCGCGAACGCTGGGGCTTCGAGGGACTCGTCATGGCGGACGGACTGGCCGTGGACCGGCTGGCCCGCATCACCGGTGACACGGTCTCCGCGGGCGCCCTCGCGCTGCGGGCCGGGGTCGACCTGAGTCTGTGGGACGAGGGCTTCACGCATCTCGAGGAGGCGGTCGCGCGCGGGCTGGTGAGCGAGGAGGACCTGGACCGGGCCGTCGCGCGGGTGCTGCGCCTCAAGTTCCGCCTCGGGCTGTTCGAACAGCCCTATGGCCCCTGCCCCTTCCCGGACCCCGCCGCCGGGCGCGAGCTGAGCACCGCGCTCGCCCGTGCCGCCGTCACCCTGCTCCACGACGACCAGGGCGTACTGCCCCTGACGGCCGCCTCCAGCGTCGCGGTCCTGGGGCCGCACGCCGACACCGTCGCCCACCAACTGGGCGACTACACCGCGCCCCAGCGCCCGGGCACCGGCACCAGCGTCCTCGACGCCCTGCGACGCACCGGCATCGACATCCGCCACACCCGGGGGTGCGCCCTGACCGGCGGAGACCTGTCCGGCATCCCCGCCGCGATCACCGAGGCAGCCGCGGCCGACCTGGCCGTGCTGGTACTGGGCGGCAGCAGCGCCCGGACGCCGGACACCGAGTTCGACGCCAACGGGGCCGCGCGCACCGCCGTGTCCGAGATGACCTGCGGCGAGGGAGCCGACCTCGCGGGCATCCGGCTCGGCGCCGCCCAGCACACCCTGCTCGACGCCGTCATCGCGACGGGCACACCGACGGTCGTCGTCCTGGTCCAGGGCCGCCCGCACGCCGTCCCCGAGGCGGCCGAGCGGGCCGCCGCGCTGCTCACCGCCTGGTACCCGGGCCCCTGGGGCGGTGAGGCGATCGCGGACGTGCTGCTCGGCCGGGCCGATCCGGTGGGCCGGCTGCCGGTCTCCGTGCCCCGCTCGGCCGGGCACCTGCCCGTCCACTACAACCACAAGGACACCGAGTACGGCGGCTACGTCGACGACAGCGCCGAGCCGCTGTTCGGATTCGGCCACGGACTGTCGTACACCCGCTTCGCCTACGGCCCGCCCCGGCTGTCGGGGCGCACGGTCGAGGTCGACATCACCAACACCGGGCAGCGGCACGGGCGCACCGTCGCCCAGCTGTACCTGCGCAGGCTCGTCACCCCCGTCTGGCCGCGCACGCTCGAGCTGAGGGGCTTCAGGGCCGTCGACCTGGAGCCGGGGGAGTGCCGCACCGTCGCCTTCGTGCTCGGGCCGGAGCAACTCGCCCAGGTCGGGACGGACCTGGAGACGGCGGTCCTGCCCGGCACCGTCGAGATCCGTGTCGCGGAGTCGGCGTGCCGGGCCCTGACCGCCGTACCGGTCGGGCTCCGGGTCGATCAGAGCTTCACGGCACCGGACGAGACGCCCTTGTAGAACCACCGCTGGGTGATGACGAACAGCACCAGCACCGGGATCACGGAGATCACCGAGCCGGCCATCACCATCCGCTGGTCGTAGCCGAACGACGACGACTGCAGCCTCGCCAGACCCAGCGTCAGCGTGAAGTGGCCCTCGGTGCGCAGCACGATCAGCGGCCACAGGAAGTCGTCCCAGGCGCTGATGAAGGTGTTGATGGTGACGACGAGGATCGCGCCGTAGGCGGAGGGCAGATACAGGTGGCGGAAGCGTTTCCACTCGCCCGCCCCGTCCAGCATGGCCGCGTCCTCGATCTCGCGCGGCACGGCGAGGAACGCGGCCCGCATGATGAGGACGTTGATCGCGGCCACGAAGCCGGGCAGCCAGACGCCGGCCAGGTTGTCGACCAGACCCATGTCCCGGATGCTCAGGAACAGCGACACCATGATCGACTCGAAGGGGAACATCATGGACGCCAGCAGCACGATCCAGACCAGCTTGCGGCCCTTCCAGCCGGGCTTGGACAGCATGTAGCCGGCCATGGTGGAGAAGACGAGCTGGCTGGTGATGGACAGCAGGGCCACGATGACGCTGTTGCGGATGTACGTCCACACCGGCACCTGGGCGAAGACCTCGCGGTACGCCCGCAGCGAGGGGTGGTGCGGGAACAGGGACGCACCCGAGCCGAAGACGTCCTCGCCCGCGCCCTTGAGGGACGACAGCAGCTGCCACAGCAGCGGGCCCACGGTGATGAACAGGGCGAACAGCAGCAGCAGGTAGCGCAGGACCAGTTCGCGGGGGCGGCCGTAGTCCCGCCAGCGGGGCATCGGACGTCGGCGCTTGTCGACGGCGGTCGTCATGACTCGTCCTCCTTCGTCAGGCGCTGGGCGAGCAGCGTGAGGCCAAGGGTCAGGGCGAACAGGGCGACGCTGACGGCCGCGCCGTAGCCGGCGTTGCCGGTGAGCGGATCGAGGCCGACGTCGCGGATGTAGAAGGGGAGGGTGCGGTCGGCGCCGCCGGGGCCGCCGGTCGAGCCGCCGAGCATGTAGATCTCGGTGAAGACCCGCAGGGAGCCGATGCCGGTCAGGGTGCCGACCAGCATCATCGACTGGCGCACGCCGGGCACCGTGACGTTCCAGAACCGGCGCACGGCACCCGCCCCGTCCACGGCCGCCGCCTCGTGCAGCTCCCGGGGCACGTTCCCGAGGGCCGCCAGGTAGAAGATCATGTACCAGCCGAGGCCCTTCCACAGCGTCAGGCCCATCGCGGACAGCAGGATCAGCCACGAGTCCGACAGGAACGGGATGGCCTCGCGGATGATGTGGGCCTTGAGCAGCCAGGTGTTGACCAGCCCCTGGTCGCTCAGCAGCCACTGCCAGCTCAGGCCCACGACCACGCTGGAGGCGAGGACGGGCGTGTAGAACGCGGAGCGGAAGAAGCCGATGCCCGGCAGGTTCTTCTCCACGAGGATCGCGAGCAGCAGCGGCAGCAGCACCATCAGCGGGACGACGATCAGCGCGTACAGCAGGCTGTTGCGGGTGGCCAGCCAGAAGTCCGGATCGCCCAGCATCCGGCGGTAGTTGGCCAGGCCGACGACGTCGTACGCCCCGCCCAGCGGCTTGGCGTCGGTGAAGGAGACGACGACCGTGTTGAGGAACGGGAAGACCCCGAACACGGTCGCGCCGACGATCGCCGGGGTCATCCACAGCCACGGCAGCCACCAGCGGCGGTAGAGCGCCGCGCCCCCCGCGTCCGCGCTCGGGCCGGGCGTCACGGAGCGGAGGGCGCGGCGCAGCGGCCCCGGCGAGGCCGGGGAGGAGGCGCCGGGGCCCCGGGCGCCCGCGCCCGGGGGAGCGGTCACGGGCACCTGGTGCACGGTCGGTTGCGTCATCCTCAACTGCCCTGCTCGATCAGCTGGTTCGCCTTGGACTGCGCCTCCTTGAGCGCGTCCTCGGCACTCTTCTTGCCCTGCATGGCCAGCTGGATCTGGGCCGATATGGCGTTCAGTTCACCGGGTGTCAGGGCGATCTCGTCGGCCGTGGCGGTCTTGCGGTCACCGGCGACGATCTTGCGGGCCTCGGCGAACGGGTCGTCGCCCTTGACCGACTGGAAGAACGGGTCGTCGAGGGAGGCCGTGGTGGAGGGGAAGATGACGACGTTCGGGTCCTTGGCCCATTCCAGCTGGTTCTTCGCGTTGGTCAAAAACTGCGCGAAGGCCAGCGCCGTGGAGGCGTTCTTGCTGGTGGAGGCGACACCGATGTACTGCGGGGCGCCGACGGTGTGGCCGAGGGCGTCCAGCATGAAGCGGGCCACGCCGGTCTTCTTGTAGACGCTCGGGTTGTTCTGCTGGATGAACCGCAGGAAGTTCGGGTTGGTGGGTCCGTAGACCAGCTTGCCCTGGCCGTAGACGTTGGCCGGGTCCTGGGTGGAGGACAGCGAGTCCCGGGGCATGCCGCCGGCCTTGTAGAGCTTGGTCATGGCCTCGACCCACTGCGCCGTCTTCGGGTCGTCGGCGAAGGTGAACTTCTTGCCGTCCTCGGACAGGACCTCGATGCCCATCTGCTGCCAGTCGGCCGGGATGCGCAGCTGCGGGTTGGCGAGGAACGCGTAGTACTTGCCGCCGGACGCCTTGGCGACCTTCTCCGCGTCGTCGAACAGCCCGAGGACGGTCGTCGGAGGTTTCGCCGGGTCCAGGCCCGCCTTCTTCATCAGGGCGGTGTTGAAGGTCTGCACGATGCCGCCGGAGTACCAGGGCAGCACGCTGTGCACGTTCTTGCCGTCCGCGTCGGCGTACATGCTCGACTTCCACATGGCGGCGGAGAACGGCTTGCCCGCGTCCGGAGCCTTGTCGTCCAGGTTCAGCAGGTAACCGTTCTTCGTCAGCGCCACCGCCGTGTTGACGTTGATGTTCACCACGTCCGGCAGGGTGCAGCCCTGCGCGTCGGCGACCAGGCGCTGGGTGAAGGTGGCGTCGCCCGGGTCGTCGATCCAGTTGATCTTCGTGCCGGGGTGGGCCTGCTCGAAGGCGTCGATGACTCCGTTGAAGTACTTCCCGAAGTCCTTCTTCAGGTTGGTGGTCTGGAAGGTGATCTTTCCCTTGACCTCGCCGGAGAGCTTGCCGGAACCGACGTTGCCCTTGTCGACCTTGCAGCCGCCGGCGGTGGTGTCGCCGTCGCCGGAACCACCGCCGGCCAGGCCGCAGCCGGCCGCCGTCAGCGTCAGGACGACCAGACAGGTCAGGGATCCGGTGAGTCTTCTTGTGCGCATTGCTGCCCTCCTGGGGCCAGTCGGTGCTGGCTCAAATCACCAAGTTGGACTTCGGTTGATGAAAATGTGGACCAGAATTCATCGGAGGTCAATGGTTTGCCGTGTTGCTGTTCGGTTGCTTGCGGCGATCAGTGCCGGTGTTCGTGGTCCGGGTGCGAGGGGTCGCCGGGGTGCTCGTGGCCCTCGGCGTACGCGACGCCGGCCCGGGCCTCGTCGAGCCAGGTGAAGAACGCGCGCCGGGCCGCTGCCCGGAGCAACTCCTGCGCGATGCCGTCGCGGACCTGCCGGTACGGCCGAAGGTCCGTGGGCGCCGGATCGTCGTAGGGGTCGACGCCGCGGCGCAGGGCGTCGGGGGTGAGGAAGCGGTCCCGGTTGCGGTCGTAGTAGTCGCGAACGGCCGGTTCGGGGATGTGCTGTTCCCGTTCCAGGTCGGCGAGGAGGGCCCGGGCGGCCGGGGAGTGGGCGAGGACTGCGGCGACGATGCTGCCGAGATCGGCCACGTCGGTTTCCGGGACGGGGAGGAGGTGCATCGGTTCGAGGCCGTCCGGTGGGGGGAGGCCGCGTTCCGCGCAGGCCCGGCGGGCGAGTTCGTCCGTGAGGACCACCTGGGTCGCCCAGCGCCGTTGCTGGCGGTGTCTTCTTGCCTGTGCGGAGCCGTGGGGGCTGCTCGCGCCCCGCGGCGGAGTCGCCGAGCGATGCAGCCCCGCGTCCCTGAAGGGCGAGGTCGGGCCGGCGTTCAAGAAGGCCGCCACGCGGTCCTTCGGGATCGGGTCGCCCTGAACGCTGGCCGCGTAGTCCCCGGTCATGGCGTCACCACCAGCTCCACCGCCTCCGTGTACGCCACGCAGCCGTGCCAGGCCGCCTTCGCCATCAGCCAGTACGAACCCGGGGGCACCGCGTCGCCGTCGACCTCGATCACGGACTCGGTCTGCTCCCCGCCCGGCACCGTGAAGCCCTGGCAGCCCGGGGTGACGCCGGGCCAGGTGCCCCACGAGGAGACAGCCCAGAGCGTGCCGTTGACGGGGCCGCGGGTGGGATTGCGCAGGGTCACGGGGACCCTGGCCCGTTCGCCCCGGCGGACGGTCACCCGGTCGACCGCCAGGTCCGCCACCAGGGTCGGGCCGGTGTGCCCGCCCGGGACGTCCAGGGCGACGACGTCCTCGTACGTCTGGCCGCCGTACGACAGCCGGGCGGCCAGCCAGTGGCGGCCGGGCTCGGGCTCCGGGGGCGGTGTGACCGTGACGTCCGTGAGGGTGAAGCCGGACGGGCCGAGGGCGTAGGGCAGTTCGGCGGGTTCGGTGGTCCAGCCCGGCGGTACCTCGAAGGTCACCGTGCCGGACGCCGAGGCGTCGGTCAGCTCCGAGGAGACCCGCACCGTCGCGGTGACGGGCCCGCCGGCGGTGAGGGTGGCGGGGGAGAGGCAGACGGCCACCGGCATGTTGCCGCGGGGCGCCGGGCCGGAGTTGTGCAGCCAGTAGCGGGTGGCGACGGGCTGCGCGGGCTCGTGGGCATCGACGCCGGGGCCCGGTGACGGTGTCGTGCCGGTCGCCGGTGCGGCCAGGAGCGTGGCGACCTCGAAGCCGGTCAGGTCGGCTTCGAGAACGCCCTCACCGTCCGGGGCAAGGGGTGTCCCGGGTGTCTCCAGGACATCGGCGCGGGCGCCCGACGCCCAGGCGACCGGCCCGGTCACCCGTGCCCGCACCGGGCGTCCGTCGACCTCGTGCACGCGGACGACGACGCCCCGCCCCGGATCCACGCGCGCCTCGCTGCCCCGGGCCAGCGGGGAGCCGGCCGGCTTGAGCGCGTCGAGGAGCACCTCGCCGGCCGGCTCCAGCCCCAGCAGGACCGAGTCGCGGGGCAGGGAGCCGCCGGGGGACCGCCGCAGCCGTGCCGTGAGCGGGCGGTTGTACGCGTGGCCCGCCCGCGGCAGCCGCAGGTCCCGCCAGTCGCCGGTGCCCGCGACGACGGCGTACTCGAACGTGTGGGACCAGCGCTGGAGCTGGAACCCCGAGCCGTCGGGGGCGGTCCGGCGCGGCGGGTCGATCCAGATCCCGGAGGGCCAGCCGGTGCAGGAACGCATCAGGGACATGTAGAGGTCGCCGGCGGAGGTGATCACGCAGCCGGGTGTGCCCCGGTTGAGGACGGCGAAGCTGCGGCCGTCCCAGGCGTCACCGGGAGGCAGGGCCTCGCCACCGCCGGCCGCCGTCGCCATCACCGTGAAGTCGTCCAGGTCGGCGATCAGCGCGTCGACCGCCTTGGCGTCGTCCTCGGCGCGGGCACCCGCCACCACCAGCAGCGGCAGGCGCTCCAGGTCGCGCAGGTCCGCCCCGGGGATCCACTCCTCGCGCAGACAGGCGCGCGGCGCGACCCAGACGGCCGCCACGCCCCGCTCGGCGAGTTGCCGCCTGAGTTCCCGTCCGGCCGCCGGGTCCCAGCCGAGCGCCTCGGCGGTCACGGCGTTGCGCTCGGGGCCGCCGACGGTGATCCGGATGTCGGGGAGGTTGGAGTCGACCTCCAGGTCGCCGTAGCGGGGGCCGCCCGCGATGGTCGAGGTCGCCGTGACCCCGGCGCGGACCAGGGCCGCCGCGAGCGGGGCGCCGAGCTCGCCCGCGATGTCCCAGTCCGGGTAGACGAGTTCGGCGACGCCGATGGACCGGTGGCCGAGGAGGGTGCCGGAGTCGTCGTGGACGGCGACCCGGGCGGTGGAGCCGAGGCCGAACCAGGTGTTCGCCGGGTTGTCCAGCGTCCAGGGGAACCGTTCGCTGTCCACCTCCACGAACCCGAAGCCGCGCCCGATCACCGCGTCCGCCACCTCGTGCACCGGCAGCCCGCCCCGCACGTCCGACGGCCAGCGCACCCGGATCAGCCGGTCCTCGCCGTCGTACCCGTCGACGGTCGTCGTGAGGTCGAGCCGGTCCACGCCCCGCCACAGCGTCAGCCGCTGGGTGTACCGGAAGAGGCCGAGGTCGGCGGTCACGGTGATGCGGGAGCCGGCCGCGGAGCGCTCGGTGCGCACCTCGGCGGTCACGTCCCGGCCGCGGGCGGCGGTCGTGCCGGTCGGGGTGAGGTGCCAGGGGCCCTCGCCGAAGCGCGGGTGCCTCGGATACTCCTCCTGGACGACGATCTCGTTGCCGATGTCCCCGGGGCGCAGCAGCTCCCGCCCGCCCTCGGTCAGGGCGCGCAGACCGCTCACCCCGCCGCCGCGCGCCGGGTCGACCGTCACCTCGTAGAACTCGTTGCGGATGGTGAGGCCGTCGGCGGGCTCCCAGCCGGGGACGGTGCCCTCGGCGAGCGGCAGCGCCTTCAGGCCCATGCCGGGCACCTCCGGGACGACGACGTGGAGCCGGCCGTCCTCGCGGACCGCGGGGAGATCCCGCGGCACGAGGCCCGGGTCGTCGACCGTCAGTACATCCCGCCGGGGCCAGGTCGCGGAGTTGAAGACGACCAGGTCGGAGGCGTCGCCGGGAGTGACCTGGTCGGCCAGGGCCTGGGTGGCGTCCGCGTGCACGCGCACGGCCAGGTCGTGCAGTTCGCGCCAGCCGGTCATCAGGTCGATGTACACCTGGTCCGACTCGGAGCCGGTGATGGCGTCGTGGTGGGCGCCGTAGACGAGTTGCCGCCAGGCCTTGTCCAGGGCCGCGTCCGGATACGGCCGGCCGGTGACGAGCGAGGCGAGCGTCGCCCAGGCCTCGGCGTCGGCGAGGAGGGTCTCCCCGTACCGCTGGGCCTGCTTGGTGTCGATGTAGGAGACGTCCTTGCCGGTGTACACCGGGTTCATGTCGCGGGTCTGCGGGGAGGCCTTGCGGCCCTCCGCCTCCAGCTCCGCCCGTACGGCGGCGAAGAAGTCCCGGGGGATCGCGCTGATGAAGCGGGGCCAGACGTAGCGGGCGTTCCAGTCGCGGTGGATGTCCATCACCCAGCGGCACGGCGGCGCGTAGTCCCCGCCGACCGGGAGCAGCACGTTGCGGGTGAGCGCGACCTGCTTGAGCCGCCGGAAGAGCGTGTACGCGGCGGCTTCCGCCTCGGGCAGGGTGGGGGCGTTGTCGATCGCCCAGCCGGCGCCGTAGTGGTTGACCATGTACGCCGTCAGCAGCCCGCGTCCCGAGGGGGCGATCCAGTCGAACTCGGCCGGGAACTGCATCCGGCCCGGGTCCCTCGGCTCCTCGCCGAACACCGACAGGGTCGGCCCCCACTGGTGGAACGGCCCGCGCGCCCAGGAGCTGGAACCGAGTCCCGCGTCCGCCATCAGCCCCGGGAACTGCGGATCGTGCCCGAACGCGTCCAGCTGCCAGGCGGTTTCGGGGCGGGCCCCGAGGATCCCGCGCTGGAAGCCGTCGCCGTACAGGGCGTTGCGGATCGTCGCCTCGGCGCCGGTGAGGTTGGTGTTGGGCTCGTTGTAGGTGCCGCCCATGATCTCCACGCGGCCGGTGCGGATCAGCTGCCGCAGGAAGGCCCGCTCCTCCGGGTAGGCGTCCCAGTAGGGCTTCAGGTAGTCGACCTCCGCGAGGACGAAGGTGTACGCCGGGTCGCGGCGGGCCAGGTCGCAGTGGGCCCGCACCAGGCTCATGCCGGACTGGCCGCGCGAGTCGAAGGTGCGGGCGGGCAGGCCGCTCGACGCCGGGTCGTCGGCGACGTCCCAGGTCTCGGTGTAGGCGCCCTGGGTGTTCCACCAGACGGGGTCGTAGTGGAAGTGGCTGACCATGAACATCGTCCAGCCGGGCTGGGCCGCGGTGAACTCGCCCGTGCGGGTGGTGACGTCGTCCCCGTCCGCGGCGCTGACCGTGATCTCGCGGCGGTCGCCGGGGACCAGGTCCTCGCCGGTGACGGGTATCTCGGCGCGTACGGTGCCGTCCTCACCCACGGTGGTCTCGGCGGTACCGCTGAGGCCGGGGCCCTCCACGGTGAGCCGGACGGCCCGGCCCGGGGTGTGGCTCAGCTCGACGGCCACGACCTGGAGCGGGTGTTCGGTGGTCCCGGTGAAGAGCTCGGTCGACTCGACAGAGGTGACGCGCATGGGGCTCCTACGAGGTGCGCTGGGGGGAGCCCCATCCTGCACGGCAGGAGTGATTCAAACAACCATCTTCACGTCAACTTGGTGGTTCATCCATGCACACCTGGCCAAGCCCGACCACCGTCCGCCGCGGCCACTGCCAGGCTCACCTGGCCCGCCGGGACTTCGCCGTGTGCTGCCCGGCGATGTGGTCGGTCAGCGCCAGCGAGGCGCTCGCCCGCTGGTAGGAGAGCTGGGCCACCCGGACGTAGAGGCAGTCGATGAGCATCAGGACCGAGTGCCGGCTGCTGATGCTCTCGGCGCGGAAGCTGGTCTCCGACGACGAGGAGATGAGCCGGATGTCGGCGGCCCGGGACAGTGGTGAGCGCGGATCGGTGGTCAGGGCGACGGTGGTGGCGCCGCGCTCCTTGGCCATCTCGAACGGTTCGAGGGTCTCCCGGGTCGCCCCGGAGTGGGAGATGCCGATGGCCACGTCGGCCGGCGTCAGCAGGGCGGCGGAGGTGGCGGCGGCATGCACCTCGGTCCAGCCGCGCACCGCGCAGCCGATGCGGAACAGCCGGGTCTCCGTCTCGTGCGCCACCGCCCCGCTGCCGCCGACGCCGTACACGTCTATACGGCGGGCCCTGGCCAGGGCCTGGGCGGCGCGCTCCAGGGCGTCGAGGTCGATCCGGTCGATGGTCTGCTGGATGGCCCGCAGGTCCGCGGTGCCCACGACCTGCACGACCCGCTCCAGGCTGTCGTCGGGCGAGATGTCGGGGCCGATCTCGGCGGTGCCCCAGTCGGAGACCTCGCCGCGGCCGCGCTCCTGGGCCAGTTCGATCAGCAGGTGCTGGTAGGAGTCGAGCCCGATGGCGCGGCAGAAACGGGTCACCGTGGCCTGGGAGGTGCCGGTGCGGCGGCCCAGTTCGGCGGCCGAGCAGTGGGTGACGGCGGCGGGATCCTCCAGGATCAGCTCGCCGACCTTCCGCAGGGAGCCGGCCAGCCGGGGCAGCTCGGTACGGATCAGTGTCGTGACGTCCGTGGGAGGCATGGGCAAGAAGGTACCAGCCACCTTTCCGCGTGCGGATTGAATACCAGGACCCATTGTCCGGCCGATACCCGGTGTGATTCATTGATTCACCGATGGGGAAGTGTAGGGTGATTCAATCCATCAGCTGGGTATGCCTTCGGCTGGGAGTTCTTCAGTGGGGAGTGTCGCGATGTCCGTCGAGTCTGTGAGCGCCCAGGGGTTCGCGCGCGAGAGCCGCACCGTCCTGGAGCGCGTCGTCGAGTCCTCCCGCGCCGCCGTGGCCGCCGCGGCGGACCTGGTCGCCGAGTGCGTGCGCGCGGACGGAGTCGTCCAGGCCTTCGGCACCGGCCACTCGCAGGCCCTCGTCCTGGAACTCGCGGGCCGCGCCGGCGGACTGGTCCCCACCAACCGGCTCAGCATCACCGACCTCGTCCTCTACGGCGGCGAGGACCCGTCCGTCCTCGACGACCCGCTCCTCGAACGCCGGGCGGGGGTGGCCGAGCGGCTCTACGACCTCGCTGCCCCGCGCCCCCAGGACCTCTTCGTCGTCATCTCCAACTCCGGTGTCAACAACGTGATCGTGGAGATGGCCCTGCGGGCCTCGGAGCGCGGCCACCGCGTCCTGGCCCTCACCTCCCTCGCCCACACCCGGGCCGTCCCCGCCGCCCACCCCAGCGGCCGCAAGCTCGCCGACATCGCCGACGTCGTCCTCGACAACGCGGCCCCGCCCGGCGATTCCCTGCTCGAACTGCCCGGCGGTGGCGCGGTCTGCGCCCTGTCCACGCTCACCGGCGCGATGCTGGTCCAGATGACGGTCGCCGAAGCGGCCGGCCGCCTCCTCGCCGCCGGCGAACGGCCCCCGGTCTACGTCTCCGCCAACGTGCCCGGCGGTTTCGAGGGCAACCTGGAGCTGGAGAAGAAGTACGAGGGCCGCATACGCCGCACGGCGAGCTGAGCCCGACCCTCCGGTCCCGACGGCCGGGGCCCCTAGCCGGGCCCCGGCCGTCCCGCGTCACCGCACCGGTACCGGTGTCAGCGCCACGGCCAGCGGATAGGCGCCCGTCGTCAGCGGTGTCCCGACGGCCCCGGACGCCGGGTCGAACGGGACCAGGGCGCCCGCGTCGGCCGTGGTGACGTACGCGGTGGCGCCGTTCCAGTCCAGGGCGACGTCGAAGGCGGACCTGCCGGGCCTCACCGTCTTCCCCGGGGCGCCGGTGACCGTGTCGAGGGGTGTGACGGTGTCGCCGGTACTGGGACTGACCCACAGGGTTCGGCCGTCCGGCGACAGGGCGAGTCCGTAGGCCTGGCCGGTGACCAGGAGCGTCGGTTCGGTGTCGTTCGTGGCCGTGTCGATCGGAGTGATCGTCGAACCACCGGAGTTGGACACGTACACCGTCTTCCCGTCCGGCGCGGCCACGACGTTGAAGGGGCTCGGGCCCACGGGGACGGGGGCCTGGGCCTCGCGGGTGGCGAGGTCGACCGGCGTGACGGTGTTGTCCTTGATGTCGGGCACGTAGAGCGTCCGTCCGTCGGGCGTGACGGCCAGGTTCTCCGGCCCGTTTCCGACCCGCACGGGAGCGCCCGGGGTGAGGGAGGCCGTGTCGACGGGCTGGACCGTGCCGTCCCCGTAGTTGGCGACCCAGAGGGTGCGGCCGTCCGGGGTGAGCGCGAGCCCGGCGGGGACCTTGCCGACCGGGACCGTGGCGGTGACCTTCCCCTGCGCCACGTCGATCACGCTGACCGTGTTCGCGCCCTGGGCTGCCGCGTAGGCCGTGCGTCCGTCCGAACTGGTCACGATCTCCCCGGGGTTGGCGCCCACCGGGATGTTCGTCGTCTTCTTGGAGGCCAGGTCGATCGAACTGACGGACGCCCCGCTGAAGTTGGCGGTCAGCGCCCTCGGCGAACCGGTGCCGCCGGTGACCCGCACCGGAATCGCACGGCTGAGGAGGCCCTCGCCCGTCACCACGACGGACCGCACCCCGTCGGAGGCGCCCGCCCGGGCCGTGACGGTCACGGTCGCCGAGGCGCTGCCCCCGGCCGGGACGGTCGCGGTGCCGGAGTCGGGCGAGACGGTGACCCCGTCGGGGACGCTCAGCTTCCACGCGACCGTCCTCGCCGAGGCGTCGGAGAAGGAGAGGGTCACCTTCGCGGAACCACCCGGCTCCAGGCTGACGGACCCGGGCGTGAACCGGGCGTCCACCCCCGGGTCGGGCGCGTTCGCGGTCATCGCCGAGTAGAGGAACGGATCCATCACCCCCGGCGCCACCTGCTGGGGTGTCGCGTCGAGTTCCTTGCGCTGGGCCCTGAGCCGGTTCCAGTACGTGGTGACCGCCTCGGTGTCGCCCCTCTTGCCCGCCAGCAGCAGGTCCACGGCCGTCTGCCCGGCGGTGCCGTAGCGGCCGAGCTTGTCCAGCCAGGCCGCGGTCTCCTTCAGGAAGCCCGGATTGTGCAGGCGGGAGCGGAGTTCGGCGGGCGTGGCCGCCATGCGGGCGAAGTACGAGCGGAGTGCGTCGGCGGCCCGGCCGAGGCCGGAGTCCTCCTCGTACGCCGTGCGGAACCTGGCGATCAGGGCGCTCAGGGTGGGGGACTCGGTGGCGTCGAGCTGGGACGAGTGGTTGTTCTCGGCGAAGATCCGCAGCCACGGGGCGGCGCCGGGTCCGGCGAAGTCGCGCACGGAGGTGAGGAACGCCGCCCGTGGGTCGTAGGCGTCCGGGTTCCACAGGTAGGCGGCGGAGGTGAACAGGGCGATCCGGCTCGCCTCGCCCTGCACCATCGGGTTGGCCGTCACCCCGGTCACCGCCTTCGCCACGCCGGGCTCACGGCCGGTGTAGGGGCCGAGCAGCAGGCGGCTGGTGACGTAGTCGTTGACCGGGTAGTTGTCCCAGAGCAGGATCGGATGGCCGTAGACCTCACGCGCCTGCGCGACCTGCTCGGCGGTGACGGTCGGGGCGATCACCCCGACACCGGTCCACTCCACGACGACGGACGGGGCCAGCTTCTCCCGCAGCGCCTTCTTGTAGGGGGAGTCGGCGAGGTCGGAGTACTCGGTGGGGACCATCTCCAGCGGCTCGAGGCCCGGGTGCCCGGCGGAGAAGTCCTGCCACGCCCGGTTCAGCAGATGCGCCTGCGCCGCCCCGGCGGCGCCGCCTCCCGTGCCGAACTCCCGCTCGTCGGCATCGCAGTTCCACTTCGTGTAGCTGATGTCGTCCAGCGGGATCGCGAAGGACCGCACACCGACGGCGTACAGCGAGTCCAGCTTGCGGGTGAGGGCCGCGAGGTCGGCGCCGGAGGAGTAGCAGACGGACAGTCCGGGGGAGAGGGCGTAGGTGAAGCGGACGTGGTTGGCGCCGGCCCGGTCGACCAGCTCCCTCAACTGGGCCAGTTCCGCGGGCGGGTACTCGTCCCGCCAGCGCTCGCGCAGATACGGGTCGTCCTTGGGCGAGTAGACGTAGACGTTCTGCTTGGTGCGGCCGTAGAAGTCGAGCTGGCTGAGCCGCTCGGACTGCGACCAGGGGGTGCCGTAGAAACCCTCGATCACTCCGCGCAGGGCGGCGGTGGGCCAGTCCCGGACGGTCACCTGCGGCACCGTCCGGGTGACCAGTTGGCGCAGCGTCTGGGCGGCGTAGAAGGTGCCCGTGGGGTCGGCGCCGGACAGGGCGAGGACGGTGCGGCCGGCGCTGCGACCCGAGGCGAGGACGTACCCGCCGGAGGGCAGCCCGGCGGGGGAGGGGGCGTGCAGGCGGCGCAGGGCCGGGGCCGTGGCGGCGTTCTCCTTCGGGCCGCCGAGGAAGACGGTGAAGGGGGCCCGCGGGGGCGGCTCGGTGACGGTGTCGATCCGCTCGGCCCCGGCGTGGCGCAGGACGGTCTCGACGACCCGCCGCGCCGACGGGTCGGTGCCCCGCCCGACGACCGCCACCACCCGGTCGGGCACCGGGAACCGGCCGGTCCCGGCATCCATGTGGCGGGGCTGCGGCCAGACTTGGGGTGGGGCGCCCGTCGGGGGCCGCGATGGTGTGGCGTCGGCGGCCGGTGCAGTCGCGAGGAGGAGGCTCAGCGCCAGCAGCAAGGCGGCGGGCGGGCTGACGCGAGTGGCTGGGAACACGGATGCTCCTTCGGGTGCCGCGGGCGCACGTCCCGGGCCGGAGAGGAAGAGGTGAATGGAGCCACCGAGTGATGCTAGAGATGCTGAATGGATCAATCAATGGGGCGTGGGGAGGCCGGTTCTGTCCCGGCCGCTGACGTCGGCCGCCGCGGCTCTCACACTGGCGTGACTACGTAGTCGAGCAAGCCCTTTCCCTTGCACGCAGGCCCTCCCCCTCCCGCCCGGCGCGCACGCCCTGTACTGGGCGGACGGGCTGTCGCCGCAGGGCGCCGAGACCTTGGCGCCTATGAGCACCGCACTTCGGCCGCTGGACCGCCGTCACCACCCACCGTCGCGGGGCCGGAGGCATCACCTACGCCGGCACCGTGCCCGACCCGGCTTTCGCTCAGGCCCTGTTCGACCGGTACGCCCCGGACGGCGCCTGGCGCCCCGACCACCCGAGCGTCACGGCGACCTCCGCGACCGCCCGCGACGGCCGCCGGGTGCGCTTCCTGCACAGCTGGTCGTGGGACGAGATGTCCGTGCCTGTGCCGACGTCCCTGCGGGAGGTGCTGTCGGACGCCCGGTACGCCGACGCGGTGCCGCTCGGGCCGTGGGACGTCAAGGTGCTGCGGGAGGAGTAGACCCGGCAACCGCCCGTCGTGCCCGGGGAGTTCCGACCGCCTGTCCGCTGGGCATCGTGTCAGGGGCGTGGGCCGTGCCGTCCCGGAGGGGGAGCGGGCGGACCCCGGCACCACGCGCCGTCCACCTCGGGCGACCTGTTCCTCCACATCAGGGCCGCCCGCACGCCGGCAGCCTGTTCCTCTTACCGCCGGCGGGCTTCCTGGAGGACCTGCCGGGCAGCGGCTGAGCGGGGTCACCCGGCTCACGCCGCCGCGACCCCCTCCGCGCCCGCCGCCGGGAATCCGGCACTGCGCAGCACCCGCCGGTCCGCGTCCACCGCGAACACCTCGCACCTCTCGCGGGCGGCCGCCCATCCGACGCCCTCCCTGCCGAGTGCGAAGGCCGCCGTCGCGACCGTGTCCGCCTCCGTCAGGGTCGGGGCCACCACGGTCACGCTGAGCAGGCCGGTCGCGGGGCGGCCGGTGCGGCCGTCGAGGATGTGGTCACCGCGTTCGTAACGGGCGGAGGTCGCCACGGCCCGGTCCGTGACGTCCAGGACCGTGCAGAGCCGGTCGGCGTGCTCGGGATGGCGCACGCCGACGCGCCAGGGGCCGCCGGAGGCGATCACGTCGCCGCCGGCGTTGAGGCAGAAGCGGCGCGCCCCCGCCGCCGACAGCAGTTCCGCTCCCCGCTGCACCGACCAGCCCTTCACCACGGCGCAGGGGTCCAGGCCGCGGCCGGGCAGGCGCACGTCGAAAGCGCCCTGGGTGGCGATCCGGTACTCCTCGCACAGGTCCAGGACCTCACGCAGCTCCGGGCCGGGCTCGGACACCTCGCCCCGGTCCAGCCGTGACACCTCGCTGTCCGGGCGGAATGGGCTGAACCGTGCGTCGACCTCGCGCAGCCAGGCGAACAGGCCGTCCACCGCCGCCTCGGGGACGTCCTCGTCGTCGATCCGCACCGACACCGGGAACCCCATGACGTGCTCGACGCGCCGCAACCCCCTCATCCCGCTCAGCCCCTCGCGTCGATGGCGGCCTGGAGCGACTCCCTGTAGCCGTCGCTGGTGATCGTCGCGCCCGACACCGTGTCGATGTCGGCGCTCTGCGCCCGGAGCGTCTCCTCGATCAGCCGCGGAACCGCGGCCGTGGTCTGCGGGTGGTCCGGCTGCCGGAGCATCCGCACCGAGGCGATCCTGTCGCCGTCGAAGGTGACCTCGACCCGCACCGGGCCCTTCTCGGTGTCGACGAGGGACCCCGACACGACGGTGGTCGTGGCGCCGCCCGACGAGGAGGCCGAGGGGGTGGACGCCGGCGCCGCCGCCTCGGCGGGGGCCGACGACGAACCGGTGTCCTGAGAGGGCGCGTAGCGCCAGAGGGGGATCAGGCCCGCGACACTGAGGACGAGGACGGGCAGGGCTCGCTTCACGAATCTCTCCTCGTCATCCGGCCAGGCTGAAGCGTTCGAAGTGGATCTGCGACCCCGGCACACCCAGCTCGCGCAGGCTGCCGAGCACCGCGTTCATCATCGGCGGCGGACCGCACAGGTAGACGTCCCGCTCCGCGAGGTCCGGCACCAGCCGGGCGAGCTCCGGCGGAGCCAGCCGGTCGGGCACGGGCGGGCCGGTGACCAGGTGCAGCTCGGCGCCCCTGGCGAGCGCGAGGTCGCGCAGTTCGTCGTAGAGGACGGCGTCCCGGTCCGTGGCCACCCGGTAGATCACGACCGCGTGGCCGCGCAGTTCCTCCAGCAGGGCCCGGATCGGCGTGACACCGACGCCACCGGCGATGAGCACGGCGTCGGGGCGGGTGCGGTGCAGGGTGGTGAAGGCGCCGTAGGGGCCCTCGGCGAACACGCGCGTGCCGACCTTCAGATGCCGCAGGGCCGCGCTGCCGGCACCGGCCCGCTTGACGGTCAGGCGCAGCGTACGGCCGTCCGGGGCGGCCGACAGGGAGAACGGGTTCGCCTGCCACCAGCGGTCCCGGGTCAGGAACCGCCACAGGAAGAACTGCCCCGCCCGGGCGGGCAGCCGGTCCAGGTCGCGGCCCGTGACGTAGACCGAGACCACGTGGTCGTTCTCCGGGACGACGGCGCTCACCCGGAGCCGGTGGCGGAGGTTGCGCCACAACGGAAGCACCAGCCGCCCGGCGAACACCGCGGCGAGGGCCCCGCCCCACAGGGCGTACCAGTACGCCGTCGCGACCGGCGACGAGGCGAACGTCGTCCCCGCCGCGACCTGGTGCGTGAACGCCAGCACCACCGCCACGTAGGTGTACAGATGGATGAAGTGCCAGGTCTCGTACGCCAGCCGGCGCCGGGCGTACCGGGCCGAGACCGCACCCACCACCAGGATGATCGCCAGCGCGACGATCGCCCGCAGCACGCCCTCGACCGTCTCGGCGAGGTCCACCAGCTGGTTCACCGGGTCCAGGGACGAGGACGCGGCGTAGCCGAAGACGATGAACACGGCGTGCGCGAGCAGCAGCCACAGCACCGAAAAGCCCGTCCAGCGGTGCCAGGACGTCAGCCGGTCCATGCCGATCCGCCGGTCGAACCACGGCAGCCGGGCCACCAGCAGCAACTGGAACGCCATGAGCAGCGCCGCGTACAGACCGGCCAGCCGGCCCAGCACGATCAGCGCGTTCGACGCGAAACCGGCCTGCGCGAAGAACACGGCCACCACGACCGCGTTCGCCAGCAGCACCGCGGTCAGGCCGGTGCGGCCCACCACTTTGGGGCGCACCCCCGGGCGGGGCGCCACAGGACGTTGATGGAGGGTCGTCACGATCGGCAGCTCCTTGATCGGCTCCTGGAACACCGAGCTTGGCGCGGGGGAGCTGTCGGGAAGCTGTCGCCGGACTTTCAAGTGGTTATCGATCCCGCGGCGAGGGGGCACGCGGCTATGGCGGCACGGGACGCGTGCAGCACTATGAGCGCGTGGAGAAAGTACGACTTCTCGTCGTCGACGACGACCCGCCCATCGCCGACCTCGTCGCGACCGTCGCCCGCTACGAGGGCTGGGAGGCGGTCACGGCGTACACCGGCGAGGACGCGCTGCGGCGGGCCGCCGAGTTCCACCCGGACATCGTGGTGCTCGACCTGATGCTGCCCGGCGTGGACGGCTTCGGCGTCCTGGACCGGCTGCGCGCCTTTGGCACGATGGTGCCGGTGGTCTTCCTCACCGCCCGCGACGGTGTCGCCGACCGGGTAGCGGGCCTCACCCGGGGCGGGGACGACTACCTGGTCAAGCCGTTCGCCGTGGAGGAGCTGATGGCCCGGCTGCGGACCGTGCTGCGGCGCTGCGCCGGACCCGCCTTCCAGCGGTCCGTGCTCCGGGTCGGCGACCTGACGATGGACGAGGACACCCGTGAGGTCCGGCGCGGCGCGAGGCTGCTGTCGCTCACCCCGACCGAGTACGAGGTGCTGCGCTACCTCATGCGCAAGTCGCCCACCGTGCTGACCAAGGCGCAGATCCTCGACCACGTGTGGGAGTACGGCTTCGGTGGCCGCTCCAACGTCGTCGAGCTGGTCGTCAGCCGGCTGCGCCGCAAGCTCGACGAGACCGACGAGGGCGGCTCGCCGCTCATCCACACCGTGCGCGGCTTCGGGTACGTGCTGCGGCAGGCCGCCGAGTGATCGCCCGGCTGCGGCGGACCTACCGCAGGATGCGGCTGGGCACCCGGCTGGCCCTGGGTCTCGGCGCCCTGTCCCTGGTGGTGTTCGCCGTCGTCGGCACCGCCCTGACCACGTACATGCGGGACTACCTGTCGGCCCAGCTCGACACCCAGCTCGCACAGGCCCAGATCGCCCAGTCCAAGTCCATCGCGGACTACGGCACCCTCTCGGGCAAGAAGTACTACAGCTGGTTCTACGCCGTGTACGACGTGTCGGACGGTACACCCGCGCTGCGCAGGCCCGAGGACCCCGCCGACCTGCCGGAGGACGTCGACGACTTCACCTCCCTCGCCCGGGCCCAGACCGCCGCGCACAAGGAGATCCTGCGCACCGAGCACCTCAGGGGCGCGGGCTCCTACCGGCTGCGCGCCTGCCAGGTCGAGCCCGGGGTGGTCCTGGTCAGCGCCGCGCCCATGGAGGACATCGAGGACACGGTCGGGCAGCTGATCACGATCCAGGTCGTCACCTTCGCCCTCGCCCTGCTCGCGCTGGTCGTCTTCGGCCGCCGGATGCTGCGCCGCGGTCTGAAACCGCTCAGCGACATGGCGTCCACCGCGCACGGCATCGCCTCGCACGACCTGACCGAGTCGGCGGCCCGGCTGCCGCTGCGCGCCGACGGCCGGGACGGCGGCCCCGAGGTGGACGAACTGCGCACCGCCTTCAACACGATGCTGGAGCACATCGACGACTCCCTCGCCGTGCGCGCCGAGGCCGAGCAGCGGTTGCGCCGCTTCGTCGCCGACGCCTCGCACGAACTGCGCACCCCGCTGATGTCGGTGCGCGGTTACGCCGACCTCTTCCAGTACGCCGCCGCCAACGCCCCCGAGGAACGCGACCGGCACCTGGCCCGGCTGCGCGCCGAGGCCGCCCGGATGGGCATCCTCCTGGACGACCTGCTGCTGCTCGCCCGGCTGGACGCGGCGGAGGTGGAGACACCGCTGCGGTTGCAGGACGCCGACCTGGTGGAGCTGGTGGGCCAGGCCGCGGACGCCTTCCGCGCCGGTCGCCCCGACCATCCGCTGACCGTCCTGGCGGGGCCCGGCCCGGTGCCGCTGGCGATGGACCCGCTGCGCATCCGGCAGGTCGTCGACAACCTGCTGACCAACGCCGCCGTGCACACCCCCGCCGGGACGAAGGTGTCGGTGGAGGTCGCCCTCGTGCCCGGCGCGGCCGAGGTGCGGGTCGCCGACACCGGTCCGGGCATCCCGCCCGACGACCGGGCCCGGGTCTTCGACCGCTTCTACCGCGTCGACAAGGCCCGCAGCCGCGACCGCGGCGGCAGCGGCCTGGGCCTTGCGGTCGCCCAGTCCCTGGTCCGCGCCCACCGCGGCCGCATCGAGCTGAACAGCGCACCGGGAGCGACGGTGTTCACCGTGCGCCTGCCCGTGAGGGACGTACGCCCTGCGGACCGGTGACAGGCGCCCTCTAGACTCGTCCGGAAACAGCCCGTACGACCCTGGCCAACGCTTCCGCCAACCCGAAGGGCTCCGGCGCCTTGATACGGATCGAATCAGTCACCAAGCGGTATCCGGACGGCACGGTGGCTGTCGACCGGCTCTCCCTGGAGATACCCGACCGCTCGATCACCGTCCTCGTCGGGCCCTCGGGCTGCGGCAAGACGACCACCCTGCGCATGATCAACAGGATGGTCGAACCGAGCGAGGGAACGATCCTCCTCGACGGCGAGGACATCCAGCGCCGCCCCGTCACGACCCTGCGCCGGTCCATGGGGTACGTCATCCAGAACGCCGGCCTCTTCCAGCACCGCACGATCCTCGACAACATCGCCACCGTGCCCCGCGTGCTCGGCTGGGGCAAGCAGAAGGCCCGGGCCCGGGCGGCGGAACTGATGGAACGCGTGGGCCTCGACGCCGCACTCGCCAAGCGGTACCCGTACCAGCTCTCCGGCGGCCAGCAGCAGCGCGTCGGCGTGGCCCGGGCGCTCGCCGCCGACCCGCCCGTGCTGCTCATGGACGAGCCGTTCTCCGCGGTCGACCCGGTCGTGCGCAAGGGGCTCCAGGACGAACTGCTGCGCATCCAGGACGAGCTGGGCAAGACCATCGTCTTCGTCACCCACGACATCGACGAGGCGATCAAACTCGGCACGATGGTCGCCGTGATGCGCGAGGGCGGTCACCTCGCCCAGTACGCGCCCCCGGCCGAGCTGCTGTCCAGCCCCGCCGACGCCTTCGTCGAAGACTTCCTCGGAGCCGACCGCGGCATCCGGCGGCTGTCGTTCTTCCCCTCCGCCGAACTCCCGCTGACCACCGGCCCGGTGATCCCGGCCGACGCCACCGCCGAGCGGATCGCCGCCGCCGACGCCCCCTGGCTGCTGGTCACCGACGCCGAGGGGAAGCCCCTCGGCTGGGCCGAGCCGGCGGACCTGACGGCCGGCGACATCGACCCCGGCCGCCTCCTGCCGCACGGACGGCCGTTCGTCCCCGGCACCGACTCCCTGCGGGCCGCCCTCGACTGCGCCGTGCTCTCCCCGGCCGGCTGGGCCGTCGCCGTGGACGACGCCGGGCGGGTGACCGGCGTGGTCTCGCAGGCGGCCATCGGCGAGGCGATCCGCAGCGCCCACGCCGCAGGCCACGCCGACGTGGCCGAGGTCGCGTCGTGAACGGCTTCTTCGACATCCCGAGCGACCTCCAGCACAGCTACGCAGGCCTGATCGGACTGCATCTGCGCGAGGCCCTGCTGCCCGTTCTGGCCGGCCTGCTGCTCGCGTTGCCGCTCGCCCAGCTCTGCGTCCGCTTCCGCTGGCTGTACCCGCCGGTGCTCGGCGCCACCACCATCCTCTACGCCGTCCCGTCGCTGGCCTTCTTCGTCGTCCTCATCGACTACACCGGCCAGACCGAGCTGACCGTGATGATCCCGCTGGCCGTGTACAGCCTCGTGGTGCTGCTCCCGGCCATCGTCGACGGGGTGCGGTCCGTGCCCCAGGAGACGCTGGCCGCGGCCACCGCCATGGGCTTCGGACCCGTACGGCGTTACGTGCAGGTGCAGTTGCCGATCGCCGTGCCCGCCATCATCGCCGGGCTCAGGGTCGCCACCGTCTCCAGCATCTCCCTGGTCAGCGTCGGCACCCTCATCGGCAACCAGGGCGCGCTCGGCAACCTCCTCGCCGACGCGCAGAAGTACGACCGACCCGAACTGGCCGTGAACTCCGTGATCACCACGGCCGTCCTGGCCATCGCGTGCGACGCCCTGCTGGTGCTGCTGCGCGTCGCGCTCACCCCGTGGATGCCGAACGGCACCCGCAGGCGCCCGAAGACCAGCGTGCGGCAGCCCCTGCCCGCTCCCCAGGACGTGACCCGGTGAACGTACTGAACTTCGTCAACGCCTTCTTCAGCGACAGCGCCCACTGGCACGGCTACGACGGCATCCCGCAACGCCTGCTCGAACACGTCCAGTACTCCCTGCTCGCCCTGGCCCTCGCCGCCGCGATCGGCCTGCCCGTCGGCCTGCTGACCGGGCACACCGGGCGGGGCGGCAACGCGCTCGCCTTCATCGCCACCGCCGCCCGCGCACTGCCCAGTTTCGGCCTGCTGGTGCTGATCGTCATCGTGATGGGCTTCGGCCTGCTGCCCGTGATGATCCCCCTGGTCGTCCTCGCCGTGCCGCCGATCCTGGTGACCACCTACGAGGCGGTGCGCACCGTCGACCCCTCTCCGGTCGACGCCGCCCGCGGCATGGGCATGCACGAGTCGCGGATCCTGTTCCAGGTCGAACTGCCGGTCGCGCTGCCGCTGATCCTGAGCGGTCTGCGCTCGGCGGCCATCCAGATCGTGTCGACGGCCACCATCGCCGCCTACGTCAGCCTGGGCGGCCTCGGCCGGTACATCGTCGACGGGCTCTACCAGCGCGACTACGAGAAGGTCGTCGGCGGCGCCACCCTGGTGGCCGTCCTGGCCCTCGTCACGCTGGCGCTGTTCTGGGTGGCGGGCCGGGTGGCCGTGTCCCCGGGCGTGCGCCGGCGTTGACGGTCGGGTCTGTAACAAACCGTGACCAGGACGCTCTTGACTGATCACAAAGCGGCTGGATTGGATCGGTGGATGACTTTCACCGCGAAGAGCAGCAGGTTCAGAACGAGGCACACCAGCGTGGCGGCCGTCGCGCTCACCGCCGCTGCGGCGCTGCTCGCGGGGTGTTCGTCCAAAGACTCCTCCGACAACCCCCTCGCGGGCGAGAAGGCGAAGGCCGGCACCGTGGTCGTCGGCTCCAACAACTTCGCCGAGAGCACCCTGCTCGCCGACATCTACGGCGAGGCCCTCAAGGCCAAGGGCATCGAGGTCACCTACAAGCACAACATCGGCAGCCGTGAGACGTCGTACGGGCTGATGAAGAACGGCTCCGTCACCGTGCTGCCGGAGTACAACGGCTCACTGCTGGCCTACCTGGACCCCAAGGCCGAGCAGAAGTCCCCCGACGCGGTGAACGAGGCCGTCAAGACCAAGCTGGACAAGAGGCTGACGCTGCTTCAGTCGTCGCCCGCCGAGAACAAGGACTCGGTCACCCTCAACGCCGAGACGGCCGAGAAGTACAAGCTCACCGCCTCCTCCACCCTCGCGGACCTCAAGGACGCCGCCCCGGACCTGGTGATCGGGGGTTCCCCCGAGTTCCAGACCCGGCAGCAGGGCCTGAAGGGCCTGAAGTCGGTGTACGGCCTGGAGTTCAAGTCCTTCAAGGCGCTCGACGCGGGCGGCCCGCTCACCCAGGCGGCCCTGGCCAAGAACACCATCCAGGCCGCGGACGTCTTCACCACGGACCCGACCATCGTGAAGGAGAAGTTCGTCGTCCTGAAGGACCCGGAGAACCTCTTCGGGTTCGCCAACGTCACCCCGCTGGTCAACAAGAGCGGTCTCAACCAGAAGGGCGTCGACGCACTCGACGCCGTCTCCGCCGAGCTGGACACCAAGACGCTCCTGAAACTGGACGCGCAGGTGCAGCTCGAGAAGAAGGACCCGCTGGAGGTCGCGACGGCGTGGCTGAAGTCGGCGGGCCTGAACTGACGTCCTGAGGGCCCCGGGCTTGAGGGCTTGAGGGTCTGACGGCCTGAGGGTCTGACGGCCTGAGGGGCTGACGGTCTGAGGGCCTGAGGGCCTGACGGCCTGACGGCCTGACGGCCTGACGGCCTGAGGGCCTGAGGGGGACCGGCCCGGGCGACCGCAACCGCCCGGGCCGGCCCCGTACGGCAGCCGCCCTACGTCTGCACCGCCGACGCGATCAACTGGTCGATCAGGGCGATCAGCACGTCCCGGCACGACTCCCGGTCCCGGGCGTCGCACAGCAGCACCCGGACGTGGTCCGGCACCGCCAGCGCCTCCCTGATGTCCTCCGGCGGATAAGGGTGTTCGCCGTGGAAGCCGTTGACACCGACGACGAACGGAATGCCCCGGCGCTCGAAGAAGTCGATCGCCGCGAAGCTGGACCGGGGTCTGCGCACGTCGACCAGGACCACGGCCCCGAGCGCGCCGAGCGCCAGGTCGTTCCACATGAACCAGAACCGCTGCTGCCCCGGCGTACCGAACAGGTACAGCACCAGTTCCCGGCTGATGGTGATCCGGCCGAAGTCCAGGGCCACGGTGGTGGCCCGCTTCTCCTCGATGCCGTCGAGGTCGTCGATGCCCAGACCGGCCATGGTCAGGGGTTCCTCGGTGCGCAGCGGGACGATCTCGCTGACCGACCCGACCATGGTGGTCTTGCCGACGCCGAAGCCCCCGGCGATGAGTATCTTGACCGTGTCGGGTGCCGAAGACGCGTCAGTGGCAAGGTCAGAGCCGGCCAAGGCCGTCCCTCACTTTCTGCAGCAGGTCCAGGTCCGGGGAGGTACGGGAGACGAGGCGCGGCGGGCGGACGGTGATCCGGCCCGCCTCCAGCAGGTCGCACAGCATGATGGCGACCACGCTCACCGGCAGGTCGAGCCGGGCGGCCAGCTCCGCCACGGCGACCGGCTCGGCGCACAGCCGCAGGATCCGGGTGTGCTCGGGCTGGCACCGGACCGCCGTGGCGGGCGGCGGATCGACCGCCGTGACCGTCGAGATGAGCGTGAAGTCGGCCCGGCTGGGGCGGGTCCGGCCACCGGTCAGAGCGAACGGCCTGACGAGCCGGCCCGCCGGATCACCTACGTCCACCTCACACGCCGGGATCGACGACGGGGCCTGCCATGCCCCGGGGTGCCGCGCTGAGGTGCTCGCCGATCTTCTTCACCAGCATGTTCATCTGATACGCCACCACCCCGACGTCCGCGCCCGGGCCGGTCAGCACGACCAGATGCGCGCCGGGGCCGGCGGAGGTCAGGATCAGGTAGCTGTTGGCCATCTCGATGAGCGCCTGGCGCACCGGACCGCCCCGGAAGTCCATGCTGACGCCCTTGCTGAGGCTCATCAGCCCCGACGCGGTCGCCGCGAGCCGCTCGGCGTCGTCGCGCAGGAATCCGGTGGACTTGCTGACCACCAGGCCGTCCTCGGAGAGCACCACGGCCTGGTTCACGTCGGCGACCCGCTCCACGAGTCCGGTCAGCAGCTGGTCGAGCTGGGTGTGCGTGGCGGGGATGGGGCGTGTCATTGCGGTGTCCTTCGTCAGCGGTCGGCGGGCGGAGTCGGGGCGACGGGATCGGCGGCGGCCTGCCGGGGCACCACGGCCGTCTCGTCGGGGTGGGGCGGCTCGGCGTCGTCGTCACGGGCCCGGAGCGTGCCGCGCTGGAAGCCGGCCAGGGAGGACGCGGCGGCCTCCGCGGTGAAGTCGTCGAGCGAGCCGTCGTCGACGGCCGGTGCGGCCTCCTCGCGCAGCTCGTCCACCAGGCTGGTCTGCGGCACCCTGCGGGGCAGCGGGGCGAGTCCGTCCCGGCGGGGGACGACCTCGCGGTCGGCGGACGGGACGGCGGAGGCGGTGCGGGCCGTGACGAGGGCTCTGAGCTCGCGAACGGACCCGGCGGCGCTCCCGGTTCCCCCCGGTGCCCCGGTTCCCCTCGATGCCCCGGCGCGCTGCGGTGCCCCGCTCGGCTGGGTGTCCTTCGCATCCCGTCCGTCCACCGCCGGCAGCCCGTCCTCCTGGACGTCGCCGTCCTTCGCGCCGCCGCCCGGTCCTCGCGGGCCGGCCGGGGACGCGAGTCCGTCCGGACCGGTTTTGGCCCCGGCGGCCCGCGGCTGCGGCGCCGCGCCGCCCGTCGGCTCCCGTACCACGATCTCGTGCGGGATCAGCACGATCGCCGTGGTCCCGCCGTAGGGCGACGCGCGCAGGGTGACGGCGATGCCGTGCCGGTGCGCCAGCTGGGCGATCACGAACATGCCGAGGCGCAGGTCGTCGGCGAGTGCCACCACGTCGAACTGCGGGGGCACCGCGAGCTGTTCGTTGAAGGACGCGTAGTCCTCCTCCGACATGCCGAGGCCCCGGTCCTCGATCTCGACGGCCAGGCCCTTGGCCACCATCTGGGCCCGTACGGTGACGGCACTCGGGGCGGGGGAGTACGCGGTCGCGTTGTCGATGAGTTCGGCCAGGAGATGGATGACGTCGGCGACCGCGGGCGGTGCGAGGCACACCTCCTCCTCGGTGAGCACCTCCACCCGCTGGTACTCGGCGACCTCCCCGACCGCGCTGCGCAGGATGTCCATCAGCGCCACCGGCTCGCTCCAGCTGCGGCCGGGCCGTTCACCGCTGACGATGACCAGGTTCTCCTCGTAGCGGCGCAACTGGCTGGCCGTGGAGTCCAGTTCGTACAGGCCTTTGAGGATGTCGGGGTCGGTGTGCTCGCGCTCCAGCGTGTCGAGCTTGCTCAGCTGGAGGTTGACCAGGTTCTGGCTCTGCCGGGCGATGCCCAGGATGATCTTCTGGAAGCCGCGCCGGGTGTCGGCGAGTTCGACGGCGGTGTGCACGGCCGTGCGCTGGGCGGCGTTGAACGCCCGAGCCACCTCGCCCAGTTCGTCGTGTCCGTAGTCCAGGGGGGTGGTCGCCGACTCCGGGTCGACCGTCTCGCCCCGCTCCAGCCGCGCCACCACGTCGGGCAGCCGCTCCTGCGCGAGGCTGACGGCGGCCCGGCGCAGGCCGCGCAGCCGCCGGGACAGCGAGCGGGTGATCCGCCACGACATGCCGACGCACAGCAGCAGTGCGAGCAGCCCGCCGGCGCTCAGCAGGGCCGCCTTGAGCAGCAAAGCGTCCGCCTTTTCGGCGCTGCGCTGCAGCAGGCTCGCCGTCTGCTGCTCGATGAGGGTCGTGTACTGGTCGGACAGCTTGTCCATGGCGGCGGACCACTGCTTCTGCGCGTCCGGCAGGGCGATCCGGTCGGCGCTGCCGCTCGCGTTGCGCGACGCCAGCACCCGGTCCTCGACGGACTGCAGCGTCTGCCAGTCCCGGCTCGCCAGGATCCGCTCGGTCTGCGTCTTGGCGCCGCCCGTCAGCTGCGGCACGACCTGGTCCTGGACCAGCCAGCGCCGGGTGTTCACCACCTCCGTGAACTGCGTCCACGTCTTGTCGTCCAGGTGCCCGGTCGGCCAGGCCAGGGTCAGCTGCGCGTCCTCCCGGGAGACCAGCTCCGCCGCGTGCTCCAGACCGATCAGCGGGCCGGCCTGCGAGGTGAGGTCACCGTCGTCGACCTGGGACAGCTCCTGGAAGGCGTGGATCTGGTCGTCGATGATCGACGAGTACTGGTCCAGCGCCTGCTGCGCGGTGATGTCCGTCGGATGGTCCACCTGGTCCCGGTAGTACTCCAGGCTGCCCACCGAGCCCAGCACCGAGTACAACCGGTCGGATATGCGCGCGGGTGCCTTCTCGATCGCGCCCGCCTGCCCGACCAGCTTGGCCACCGCCTTGTCGGTCTCCGCGCGCTGGGCGTCGAGCGCAGCCCGCGAGCCCTTCACGGAGGCCAGCCAGGCGGCCGACAGACTGCGCTCCCGCTGCAGGGCGAGCGTCGCTTCGGTGCCCATGGCGCCGGTCGACCGGCTGAGCTCCGTCTGGTCGCGCAGCCTGAGGCCCTCCGAGAACATCTGGATCGTCGTCACGCCCCACATCGCGGCGAGGGTGACGCTGGGCACGAGGGCCAGGAGCACCAGGGAGAGGCGTATGGAACCGAGGCGGCGCCGGGCACCTGTCCGTCGAGGCATCGTCGTCCTAGGGCGATCAGCGGGCGGTGAGGAACGGGGAGGAGGGGGAGCGGGCGGGGGACGGGCGAGGGGGTGGTGCCGTCCCGGGCACGGCACATGGGATGCGCAGGATGTTATCCGTACAAGTGGACCTGCGGGCCGGGCCTGACCGAATCTTTGGCGACACCGTCACAGGAAGCGTCCGGTCACCGGGTCCCGGCGGCCGCGAACCGCGCCACGGCGGACACGTTCGACCTGGTCACGAACGCGGGACCGGTGAGAACGGGTGCCGTCCCGCCGCCGCTGACGTTGCCGTTGGTCCGGTACAGCCACAGGGCGTCCACCGCCAGGTAGCCCTGCAGGTAGGGCTGCTGGTCCACGGCGAACTGCACCTCACCGCTCTTCACCGCCTTGACCAGATCCTTGTTCAGGTCGAATGTGGCGACCTTCGCCCGGCTGCCGGACTGCCTTACGGCCTCGACGGCGCTGAGCCCGTACTGGGCGCCCAGGGTGACGACCTCGTCGATGCTCGTGTCCTGCCGCAGCCGCGAGGCGATCGCGGCGGTCACCGCGTTCATGTCGCTGCCGTCCACGTACAGGTTGTCGGTGTCGCCGCGGAACGTCTTCCGCATCCCGGCGCAGCGCGCCTCGAGCGCCACGTTGCCCCGCTCGTGCACCACGCACAGGGCGTGCCGGGCCCTGACATCGTCGAGCTTGTCGCCGACGGCCCGGCCCGCGACGGACTCGTCCTGGCCGAAGTACTCCAGCAGGCCCGCGGGCCGCCAGGCGTCGATGCCGGAGTTGAGTCCGACGACGGGGATGCCGGCCGCCCTGGCCCGGGCGATCGGGCCCCGCATCGCCGCCGGCTTGGCCAGCGTCACCGCGATGCCGTCGACCTTGTCGCGGACCGCGTCCCGCACCAGCCCGGCCTGCGCGGCCGGGTCGGCGTCGCCGGCGTACGTCAGGTCGACGCCGTCCTTGGCCGCAGCCGTCTCGGCGCCCTTGCGCACCAGGTCCCAGAAGGCGTCCCCCTTGCCGCCGTGGGTGATCAGGGCGACCTTCATCGCGCCGCCCGGCCCGCCCGCGGCGTCCCCGCCCGCTCCGTCGTCGGCCGCGCCCAGAACGGAGCAGCCCGACACCAGCAGACACAGGGCGGACAGCAGAGCCGCGACACGGATGCCTCTGCCGGAGGTGTGAGGCGGGCAAGGACTGTTCATGGGGGGCGGACCTCGCTGTGCGGCCGAGCAAGAGCAGGGTGAGAGTGCAGACCGGGCCGCAGGGTTGCACCGACCGGATCACTCTCGCTGGCCCGGAGCCAACCGTGTGTGACCACCGGTCGTCAAGTGAGCGGCCACATGCCGTGAATTGATGCTGCCGCATCGTGATGATCTGTCCGGCCGGTCGAACAAGGAGGGGTCGCGGCTGCTCCCACCTCGGCTTTTCCATACCGTCCGTGCGGTTCGGACGCCCGTGCGGACGCCCGTGCGGACGCCCGTGCGGACGCCCGTGCGGACCGGCCTGACGACGTGCGGAAGGCTCGCAGAGATGGGTCCCTCGGGCCACCTAGACTGGGGCGGCGCACAGGGCGAGGCAGGCGACGGAAGGGGCGGTGACGGTGGCGTCAGCCGGCGGTGGCTTCGAGGACCCTTCCGAGGACGTACTCGCCCGGGCGGCCGCGTCCTTCGCTCTGCTCGCCTCGCCCGCCCGGCTGCACATCGTCTGGGCGCTGGCGCAGGGCGAGAGCGATGTGACCGGGCTCGCCGAGCGGGTCGGCGGCGCGCTCCCCGCGGTCAGCCAGCACCTCACCAAACTGAAGCTGGCCGGACTGGTCCGCTCCCGTCGTGAGGGCCGCCGGCAGGTGTACTACGTCGACGACCCCGACGTCGTCGAGGTGGTACGGCTCCTGGTGGACCGGCTCACCGACCGCGCAGCACCGGCGCGCCGCCGCCTCCATGGCCTCTGAGCCCGCCGAGGGCACCACACTGGAGGTGCTGCGGCGGCTGGAGTCGGGGCCCCGCGGGCTGACCGACACGGAGGCCGCCTCCCGGCTGGACGCGTGCGGCGAGAACACGCTGCCGGACCGCCGCACCCCCTCCTGGCCCCGCCGGTGCGCACGCGCCCTGCGCGACCCCTTCACCGCCGTCCTCCTCTGCCTGGGCCTGGTGTCCGCCGCCGTCGCCTCCTGGGGCACCGCCGTGGTGATCCTCGCCCTGGTCGCGGTCAGCTGTGTGCTGCGGGCGAGCGGGGAGCACCGGGCCGACCGGTCCCTGGCCGCCCTGCGCGAACTGGTCGCGGGTACCGCCACGGTGCTGCGCCGCACCGACCCCGTCGAGCAGCCGGACCCCCGGGAGGTGCCGGTCGCCGAGCTGGTCCCCGGCGACGTGCTCCGGCTCGGCCCCGGCGATCTGGTCCCGGCGGACGTACGGCTGCTGCGGGCCCGCGGGCTCATGGTGCAACAGGGGGCGCTGACCGGGGAGTCGGCGCCGGTGGCGAAGCGGGCGGCCGACGACGCCGACCCCGACGAGTCCCGGCTGTGCTTCCAGGGCAGCACGATCGCCTCCGGCAGCGCCACCGCCGTCGTGACCGCGACCGGGGCCGCGACGCGGTTCGCAGCCGCTCACCGGGTGCCGGACGCGCCCCGGCGGGGCGGTGCCTTCGACCGGTCCGTGCACGGCATCTCCTGGGTGCTGATCCGGTTCATGCTGCTGACACCGCCGCTGGTGCTGATGGCGAACGCGACCCTGCGCGACCGCGGCCTGGAGACGCTGCCCTTCGCCGTCGCGGTCGCCGTCGGGCTGACGCCCGAGATGCTGCCGGTGATCGTCACGACCTGCCTGGCCCGGGGCGCCGCCCAGCTCGCCCGCGCGCACGCCGTGATCGTCAAACGGCTGCCCGCCCTGCACGACCTGGGCGCGGTCGACGTGTTGTGCGTCGACAAGACCGGCACCCTCACCCAGGACCGCCCGGTCGTCGAGCGCGCCCTCGACCCGGCCGGGCGGGACGACCCCGAGGTGCTGCGCTGGGCCGCCGTCGGCGCCTGGTGGACCCTCCAGCTCGCCGAACTGCCGGCCCCCGACGCCCTCGACGAGGCCTTGCTGGAGGCGGCCGGGCCGGTGGGCGAGGAGTACGACGGGGTGGAGGCCGTGCCGTTCGACCCCGTGCGGCGCACCTCGACGGCGGTGGTACGAGGCGGCCTCGGACAGCACACCGTCGTCCTCGCGGGCGCCGCGGAAGCCGTCCTGGAACGCTGCGCGACAGCGCCCGGCGAATGCGAGCGGCTGCTCGCCCTCGCCGCCCGGGAGGCGGACGCCGGGCTGCGGGTCCTGGCCGTCGCCACGGCCGACCGCCCCGCCGGCGCCCGCACGGCCGACGCCCGGGGCCTGGCCTTCCGGGGCCTGGTGACCTTCCGGGACGCCCTCGCCCCCACCGCCGCCGAGGCGCTGCGCGCCCTGGCCGACCGCGGTGTCGCCGTGAAGGTCCTCACCGGCGACCACCCGGCCACGGCGGCCCGGGCCTGCCGGGACCTGGGCCTGGACCCGGGCGAGGTACGGACCGCCGCACAGGTCGCCGACGACCCCGGCGGCCCCGGTGGCTCGGCGGTTGTCGCCCGCTGCACCCCCGAGGACAAGGCCCGCGTCGTCACCGCGCTGCGCGCCGCCGGGCACACCGTGGGCTTCCTCGGCGACGGCGTGAACGACGTGGCCGCCCTGCGCGCCGCCGACGTCGGCGTGGCACCCCGCTCGGCCGTCGGCGTGGCACGGGAGAGCGCCGACGTCGTGCTCGCCGACAAGGACCTCACGGCGATCGGCCACGCGATCACGGCAGGCCGGCACGCCAGCGGCAACATCGCCTCCTACCTGCGCGTCACGCTCTCCTCGAACCTGGGCAACGTCGTCGCCATGCTCGCCGCCGGTCTGCTCCTGCCCTTCCTGCCGATGCTCCCGGCCCAGGTGCTCGCCCAGAACCTGTGCTTCGACGCGGCCCAGCTCGCCTTCGCCCACGACCGTCCCGGCGCTGCGGCCCTGCGTGGCCCGGCGGTGCTGAGGCCGCGCGCCTTCCTCCGGTTCGCCCTCGGCTTCGGGATGCTCAACGCGCTCGCCGACCTCGCGACCTTCGCCGTCCTCGCGCTCGCGCTGAACGGCCCCGACGCGGTGAACGACGAGGCCGTGTTCCATTCCGCCTGGTTCACCGAGAACCTGCTCACCCAGGCCGCGGTGATGCTGCTCCTGCGCACCGGCAGGCGCGACGCGGCCGTCCGCGCGCCGGGCCCGGTCGGCCTGGCGGCGGGCGGCCTCGCCGCCGTCGGCCTGCTCCTCCCTCCGAGCCCCCTGGGGGCGGCCCTCGGCATGACGGCCCTGCCCGCCGCGTACTACCTGCTGCCGGCCGCCGTCCTCGGCCTGTACGCCCTGGCCCTGGCGGCGGCCCGCACCCGGCACCGGCGGCGTCAGCCGTAGGTGAGGTTCGAGCAGGGGTTGTCGTCCGCGGACCTGGCCCCGTCGGCGACCTCGGACGGCACGGCGGTCGGCGCCGGGGAGGCGGAGGCGCCCGCCGCCGGGTTGTCCGCGTAGGACTGCCCGAGGACGAGGCTGACCCCGCTGCCGGTCGTGGACCGGAGCTCGGCCCCGGGGAAGGCCCGGGCCACGATCCGGGCCCGGTCCTCCAGGCCCGGCCCGTACTCGACCAGCGTGGTCGTGTGGTCCTGCTCGGCCGCCGTCGCCGTGCCCGTCACGGTGAAGCCGTCCCCGGTCAGGGCGGCGGCGGCGCGGGCGGCCAGGCCGGGGACGGCGGTGCCGTTGTAGACCGCGACGTCGACGCCCTCTCCGGAGACCGGCGCGGGGGAGGCGGAAGACGCTCCGGAGCCGGAAGCTCCGCTCTTCTTCCCGCCGGCGTTCTTGCCGTCGATCGTGCGATCGGACCTGAGCGCGGCCCACAGGGCGTCCGCGTCCGGCTGCACGATCGCCACCCGGGATCCCTCGTAACGCCAGGGCAGGGTGACGAACTTGGTGTTGTGCAGGTCGATGTCCTTGAGTGACATCGCGAAGGAGATCAGCTTGTCGGCGGAGCCCAGGCCGGGGTCGACGGTGAGCGACTTCGTGGCGGCGTCGGCCAGCGGCAACAGCTTCGTGGGCGTGAGGCCCTTGCTCTTGACCTCTTTCAGCAGGCTCGCCACGAACGCCTGCTGGCGTTTGATCCGGCCGATGTCGGAGCCGTCGCCGATGCCGTGCCGGATCCGCACGTAGTCGAGCGCCTTCTGCCCCGACACGGTCTGCTCGCCCTTGGGGAAGAGCAGCTTGCCCGGGGCGGTCAGGTGCGGGTTGAGATCGTTCTCGTAGACGTTCTGCGGCAGACACACGCGCACCCCGCCCACCACCTCCGTCAGCTCCGCGAAGCCCTTGAAGTCGACGACGACGGTGTGGTCGACGCGCAGCCCGGTGAGCTGTTCCACCGTGTTCTGCGTGCAGGCCGGGTTGCCTTCGGGGGTTTGGCCGACCGAGTACGCGGCGTTGAACATGGTGTTCGGCCGGGCCTTGGTCCAGGTGCCGTCGGGCAGTTTGCAGGGCGGGATCGTGACCAGCGTGTCACGGGGGATGGAGACGGCGATGGCGTGCCGGTGGTCGGCGTAGACGTGCAGCAGGAAGGCGGTGTCGGAGCGGCCCACGTCGTCCTTCTCGCCGCCGCCCAGCGCGTTGTTGCCGCCGGTGCGGCTGTCGGAACCGATGACCAGGACGTTCTGGCCCTTCGACGAACCGGCGTCGGGGCGGTTGTCGGAGACTCCCCCGGAGTCGAACGTGCTGATGTCGCCGTCCAGCTTCAGATACAGCCAGCCGGCGCCGCCGGCGGCCAGGACGAGCAGCGCCAGGGTGACCAGGAGGGCGGTGCGTATGCCCCCTCCGCGGCGGCGGCCGCGCCGGCGTTTGTGGTCCCGGGGCGTGCCCCGGTTGCCGCGGCCGGTGCCCCCGCTCCGGTGCCGCGGCGGGTCCGTCGTCCGATTGCTGGTGACCGTCATCGGCGTCTGTTTGCCTCTCGCCCGTGGGTTGTACAGTTGCGCAATGTAGCAACTGTCGACGAGAGGGAGGGCAGGACGTGCTGCGCAACGGACTGGAGCCCTGGCACCTGCTGATCGTGGCGATCGTCGTGATCGTCCTGTTCGGATCGAAGAAACTGCCCGACACGGCACGATCGCTGGGCCGCTCGATGCGGATCCTCAAGAGCGAGGCCAAGGCCCTGAAGGAGGAGGGCGCCGCGGAGCCGCCCCCGGACGCGGCGCCCGCCGCACCGCCCGTCAGCCGGTCAGAACCGGCAGCGACCGATGGCCGTGCGAGATGAAGGAGTCCACCGGCGCCAACCCGTCCGCCGGTACGGCGAGAGTGAGGCCGGGGAACCTCTCGAACAGCGCCGGCAGGGCCACGCGCGCCTCCAGCCGGCCCAGCGGGGCGCCCAGGCAGTGGTGCACCCCGTACCCGAAGGCCAGATGATCCTTCGAGGCCCGGGTGACGTCGAAGACGGCGGCGTCCGGGCCGTGCTGCTGCGGATCGCGTCCGGCGGCGGCGTACGCGGCGAGGATCGCCTCTCCCTTGCGGATCACCGCGCCGTCCGGGCCGCCCAGTTCGCCGAGGGGGAGGTCCTCGACGGCGTACCGCAGCGGCAGGCTGGCCACCGGCGCCTCGGCCCGCAACGTCTCCTCGATCACGTCGTCCCAGGAGGCCCGCCCCTCGCGGACGTGCCCGAGCTGGGTGGGGTGGCCGAGCAGGGCGTGGACGGCGTTGTCGAGCAGATTGACCGTCGTCTCGTGACCGGCGCTGATCATCAGCATCAGCGTGTCGAGCAGCTCCTGCTCGCTGAGCCGCGTGCCGCTCTCCTCCTCGTGGGCCGAGATCAGCGCCGAGGTCAGGTCGTCGCCGGGCGCGGCCCGTTTCGCGGCGACCAGGTCACCGAGGACGGCGTAGAACCGGGCGTAGATGTCGGCCACCTCGGCCGCGTCGGCCGAGGTGTGGAAGACGCCGTCCACCACGACCCGCAGTTCGGCACCCAACTCCTCGGGTAGTCCGAGCAGTTCGCCGATGACCTGGATGGGCAGCGGATAGCAGAACTCCTCCCGCAGGTCGACCGCGAGCCCGTCGGCCCCCGCCTTGGCGACACGGTCGAGGAGCGCCGCGGTGATCTCCTCGATCCGCGGCCGCAGCGCGGCGGTGCGGCGGGCGGTGAACGCCTTGGAGACGAGGGTGCGCAGCCGTTTGTGCTCGGTGCCGTAGGCCGTGAACATGTTCCGCACCGCGACCCAGGTGTACAGCGGCCAGTCGGGTGAGACCTCGCCGTCGATCCAGCGCTGCCAGTGCCGGCGTGGGTCCTTCGACACCCGCGGGTCGGTGAGCAGCCGCTTCAGAAGCGGCGCGCTGCTGACCGCCCAGGCCGGGACACCATGGGGGAGTTCGACGGGTGTGACGGGTCCGTGCTCACGGATCCGGGCGGCCTCGCCGTGGATGTCGCGGCCGGTCGGGTCGATCACCATCGGGTGGTTGAACTCCATCGGACTCTCCCTGGGCTGACGGCTGGTCGCGGGGTGCACACACGCCGGTGGGCGAGCGCGCGATGCGTCCAGCCAAGTGGCCGCGGCCGGGCGGCGCCAGGGGACGGAGGCTCACTGACCTGATTCAGGCGGTCTGGCCGGTCTTGTGCTCCAGCCGCTGTGTCACGGCCTGCGCGGCCCTGGCCTCCCTGCGGCGCTGCCTGCGGCCGACGCGGGGTTCCTGGTCCGGGAGCCAGCCGAAGGCGAGGCAGCTGCCCACCATGCCCAGGAGCAGTCCGACGAAGAAGCCGCCGAGGTTGGAGGTCAGCCAGGTGCCGAGGGAAGCCAGGACCCCGATGACCGAGTAGAACAGGCGCTGAGCGGGGTTGAAGAGGATCAGCACGCCGCACAGCAGCATCACGACCGGGAGCAGGTAGCCGGCCAGGCCCTGCATGCCGACGTGCAGGATGACGTCCAAAGACGCCTTCAGTGTGAGCAGCACCTCCACCCCGCCCAGGGTGAGCAGCAGCCCACCCCAGAACGGGCGTCCGGCCCGCCACTGCCGGAAGGCGGGCCGGACTCCCTCGCGCGGACCGCGCGACATCAGCAACCCGATCCGCTGAAGCCCAGCTTCAGACCGGGCAGCTTGAACACGCCCGCCGTCGTGGCGTAGTTGGTCTGCCGCAGGTTGCCGATGTGCACCGTGTCGGACTGCTGGCTGAACACACCCTTCGGCCCGCGGCCCTTGGGGCCGGCCTTGTTCAGGGTGCTGGCGTCGTTGCCGATCTCGATGTTGTTGAACGCGGCGTCACCGGTCAGCTCTGTGGAGTCGGTCGTCAGATCGCTGGCGGAGACCTTCTGCGCGCCCTCACCCGCCCTGATGATCAGGTTCGTGCCGCCCAGGTCCACGCTCTGGCACAGCTTGGAGAGCGTGGCGTTCTTGATCACGGACGTGACGACCAGCACCTGGCCGCCGGTGTCGCCCGCGTTGGGGCTGCCTTCGGCCATCTCGTCCAGGCCGCCGAACTGCGCGAAGCCGGTGCCGTTCAGCTCGGTCGCGGTGACGGTGAACGGCATGCCGGAGATGGCGAACTGCACGCCCAGTGCTCCCTCGGCGGTGAGGATCGCGAGACCGGCGGCGGCCAGGGTGGCCGGGACCGCCATCACCGCGGCGCGGCGCGCCCGGACCCGCCCGCGTCGTGCGGGAGCGTCCTTGGCGTCGGGGGCGGTGGCGCCGTCCGGTCTTTCGGGGGTGTGCTCGGCGGAGGTCATGTCTGCTCCAGGTGCATGTCGGTGCGGATCGGACTTCGGTGGCACGTTGCCCTGGCGCGGACATCGACCGCGTGCGCACGTCTCCCGCAACTCCCGGCGGTTGCAAGGGCTTTCTCGTTACGCCGCAGTAGCCGTCGAGGAAGTTACCGGGGGTTACATGAGGGGTCAAGGGAGTTGTGAACAAAGGGTGTCGATTGTGCGCCAGGGATGAGCCGCCCCTGCCCCGCAGGACTCAACCCACGTACAACTCCCCTGCAAAGCCTTGACGTTGATGGAGACGCAGGTCTACAACTCTCCTCGTCCCACCGGATCCGTGGCGCCGGATCCGTCACGCGGCACGTCCCCGTGTCCCGGACCCGCCCGTCCCCGTACGGGCATCTCGTAGCCCGGCGCGTCCGCACGGGCTTTCCTTCGCCCGAGCCCACGCCACGGCATGGCCGCTTCCCTGGCGCCGTGCCATCAGCCACCCCCCGCCCGGCCCGGCCGGAGGTCCCCTCCCGTGTGAGCCTCCGGCCGGTGTCCGGCCTGCCGTTGCCGGCCCGTCACGTACGGAGAAGGCGTGACGGGCCGGCAACGGCGGACGCCCGGCGCCACCCCCTCACCCCCCGCTATGAAAAATGGAAAGAGGCACACCCGCATGCGTACACGCACCCTCCTCGCCCTCACCGCCGCCGTCGCCGCCCTGGGCCTCGCCGCTCCCGCCTCCGCGGCCGACACCCCCGTCCTGACGACCACCGACGGCTCGGCCGTCGCGGTCGGCGACGTCCTCGACGCGTCCCTGGCGAGCGGCACCGCCGCCACCTTCTACTCCAGCGCGACCGGCACCAGCGGCATCTCCTGCACCAAGTCGGCGTTCTCCGCCACCGTCACCGACAACCCGGCCGCCCCCGGCACCGCCACCGAGTCCCTGACCTCGCACAGCTTCGACACCAGCGGCTGCACCACCAACGTCATCGGGGTGCTCGGCGTCAACGGCATCACCGTCGACAACCTGCCCTACACCACCAGCGTGTCCTCCGGCGGCGCCGTCTCCGTGACCCCGGCCGCGGGCTCCACCGTCCAGTCCACGGTCAAGCTGCGCACCCTGCTCGGCAGTGTCACCTGCGTCTACCAGGCCCCCGGCCTGACCGGTACGGCGAGCAACGCCGACAACAGCATCTCCTTCACCAACCAGCAGTTCACCAAGGTGTCCGGCTCGTCGCTGTGCTTCGCCAACGCCTTCTTCACCGCCAAGTACGCCCCGGTGACCAAGGGCGGCGTCGCCGTCAACGTCAACTAGGTGGCTGCCGGGCGCTGATTCAGCGCCGCCGCAGTCGTACCGCCAGGGCGGCGCCGCCGGTGAGCAACAGCACCGCAGCGGCGCCGCCCGCCAGCATGGGCGCGGACGGGCCGGAGGCCGGGGCGGAGGTGGTGGCCAGCGGCGTGTGGTCGCCCTGAGGCGCCGGCCCGGAGGAGGGCGCGGCAGGACTCGCCGACGGCTTCTGCTTCCCGCTCACCTTCTCCGGCTCGCTCTTCCCGGCCTCCCCCGTCTGCGGCTCCTCCTTCTCCTGCTCCTTCTCCTGCGTCCGCGGCTCCTTCTTCGTCTCCGGGAACACCACGTCCGAGCACGAGTAGTAGGTGTCCGGCGTGCTGCTGTTCTGCCAGACCGTGTACAGCACATGGCGCCCGGTGCGGTCCGACGGCAGCGTCGCCTCGAAGCGGTACGCGCCGTCCGTCAGCGCCGGGTCCGTCACCTGGGCGAACGGCTTGACGGGCAGGTCGGACCAGGACAGCGGACCGGCCGGGTCGTAGCCGGGCTTCGTCAGATACATACGGAACGTGCCGGTGTGCGGGATCGTCGAGACGTACCGCATCCGCAGGGTCGCGCCGGGCGTCATCCGGGTCGACGGCCAGTCGGCGCGGGCGAGATCGAGGCCCCGGTAGGCGGGCAGGCCGCCGCTGCACAGCTTCCCGTCCGGGACGACCTCCCGGTCCCGGCCGTTCACGTTCGCCACCCGCAGGTTGTCCCACGCCGTGAAGGGCCCGCCGTTGGCCGCGACGGCCGCACGGCACGCCGCCGTGCCCTTGCGGGCACCACCCTCCGGCGAACAGGCCACCACCCGGCTCACCGGGTCCGTCGGAGCACCGTGCGCCCGGGCGGGCCCCGCCGCCCACAGCGGCAGCAGCAGCGGGGTCACGAGGGCGGCCGCGAGTGCGGTGCGGTGTGCGGTCGTACGAGGCATCCGTCTGCTTCTCCTCGGCCCGGCGGCGACGTTCGGTAGTGCAGTACGGGAAAAAGACCCGACGCGTTCATCACGCCACGACCTGCTCGAAAAGGGCCCATCGGGCGCCCAACTGCCCGCCATAGAGGGTGGTGTTCCGGCCTGATCGAGGGTTTCCCCCGTATCCCGGTGACCTTCCCTTTGCCTATCGTTCGACCACAGCTGACCCACAGGTAACCCCGGACGGGTCCGCTTTCGCCTCACGCCTGGCCGGCCATCGCGTCGCTCTTCGCTTTTCGAACCACCCCCCTGCGCTTCGAGGACGAAGCGAGTCCACCGCCGCTCCGCCGAGCCCGGAGTCCGGCCACGAAAGGCAACGACCGTGCGTACCTCCCCAGAGCTCAGACGGAAGCTGATATCCGTCGCCGCAGTCTCCGCCGCCCTGCTGACCGTCCCCGCCTCGGTCGCCGTCGCCCAGGAGGCCGCCCCCCGCCCGGCCGCGGTGCCGGCCGCCCAGACCGAAGCCGCCCCCGGCATCCAGGCCGAGCGCCTCATCGTCGGCTACAAGTCCGGCGCCACCGAGGCCGAGTCCAACAAGGCCGCCGCCGCCGACGCCGCCGCGAAGGCCGAGAAGACCGGCGAGGACGTCGACTTCCAGCGCCGCCTCGGCACCGGCGCCGCCCTCGTCGAGCTGGGCGCCAACCCCACCCGTGCCTCCGTCGCCGACGTCGTCGCCCAGTACAAGGCCGACCCGCAGGTCGCCTACGTCGTCCCGGACCGGCTGAACAAGCCGACGGCCGTCACGCCGAACGACACCGAGTACGGCAAGCAGTGGGACCTGTTCGAGTCCACCGCCGGCATGAACGTCCCCGGCGCCTGGGACACCACCACCGGCAGCGGCGTCACCGTCGCCGTCATCGACACCGGCTACGTGGCCCACTCCGACCTGGCCGCGAACATCGTCGGCGGCTACGACTTCATCTCCGACACCGCCGTCTCCGTCGACGGCGACGGCCGTGACAGCAACCCGGCCGACCCGGGCGACTGGTACAACGACAACGAGTGCGGCCAGGGCATCGCGGCCTCCACCTCCTCCTGGCACGGCACCCACGTGGCCGGCACCATCGCCGCCGCCACCAACAACGGCAAGGGCGTCGCCGGCATCGCCTACGGCGCGAAGATCTCCCCGGTCCGCGTCCTCGGCAAGTGCGGCGGCTACGACTCCGACATCATCGACGCCATCACCTGGGCGTCCGGCGGCACCGTCTCGGGCGTCCCGGCCAACACCAACGTCGCCAAGGTCATCAACATGAGCCTCGGCGGAGGCGGCGCCTGCTCCACCGCGACCCAGAGCGCCATCACCGGAGCCGTGAACCGTGGCACCACGGTCGTCGTCGCGGCCGGCAACGAGAACCAGAACGTCTCGAACGCCTCCCCGGCGAACTGCAACAACGTCATCGCGGTGGCCGCGACCAACCGCGCCGGCAGCCGGGCCTCGTACTCCAACTACGGCTCGCTCGTCGACATCGCCGCCCCCGGCGGTGAGACCCGCACCTCCACCGCCAACGGCATCCTCTCCACGCTGAACTCCGGCACGAAGACGCCCTCGAGCGAGAACTACGCCTCCTACCAGGGCACCAGCATGGCCACCCCGCACGTCGCGGGCCTCGTCGCCCTGATGAAGTCGGCCAACTCCGCCCTCACCCCGGCGCAGATCGAGTCGGCCGTCAAGGCCAACGCCCGCCCCCTGCCCGGCACCTGCTCCGGCGGCTGCGGAGCGGGCCTCGCGGACGCCGCCAAGACGGTCCAGGCCGTGAAGGGTGGCACGTCCACCGGCACGACCTTCTCCAGCACCACCGCCGTCGCCATCCCGGACAACGGCGCCGCGATCGAGTCGCCGATCAGCGTCACCGGCCGCAGCGGCAACGCCCCCTCCGCCCTCCAGGTCGGCGTGGACATCACCCACACCTACCGCGGCGACCTCGTCATCGACCTGGTGGCGCCGGACGGTTCGGCGTACCGCCTGAAGTCCGCCGCGTCGGACTCCGCCGACAACGTGAACACCACCTACACGGTGAACGCCGCCGGCGAGGTGGCCAACGGCACCTGGAAGCTGCGCGTCCAGGACACCGCGGCGCAGGACACGGGCACCCTCAACGGCTGGAAGCTGACCTTCTGATCCCTGTGATCCTTCTTCCAGAACTCTGAACGAGGCGGGCCGCAGAGCGGGCGGGCCGGCCGGTGCGGATGGGGCACCGGCCGGCCCGCCTTTACGTATGGCCCCGCATCCCGCACAGTCAGATACCGAACGCGCTGTTTTCTTTCACCAGTTGCGCTTGTTTTGCCGGATGTGCACCCGCACTCCGGCACACTGGTGTGATGAGCGCCGTCTCAGGGTGAGTTATCGTGTACGGGGGGTAAAAACAAACGGCATGACCCGTTCATTTCCGTCCCGGGAGAGTTCAGTCGATGGTGAGGCAGTTGCGAGCCGAGCAGACCCGCTCGACGATCATCACGGCCGCCGCTGACCTGTTCGACCGTCGCGGCTACGAATCGACCAGTCTCAGCGACATCGTGGAGCACGCTCACGTCACCAAGGGCGCCCTGTACTTCCACTTCGCGGCGAAGGAGGATCTCGCGCACGCCATCCTCGAACTTCAGTCGCACACCGCCCGCCGGCTGGCGACGGAGACCGACACCCGCGGCCACACCTCTCTGGAGGCGCTGATGCGCCTCACGTTCGGCATCACCCGCCAGTCCGTCGAGGACCCGGTGCTGCGGGCCGGCCTGCGGCTCGCCACGGGCGGGATCCGGCCCCGGCCGCCGCTCAGCCACCCGTTCACCGAATGGCTGGACATCGTCACGGCCCGGCTCGTCGGCGCGGTCAAGGAGTCCGACGTCCACCCCGACATCGATATCGACGTCGTGGCCCACTCGTTGGTCTGCTTCTTCGTCGGCACCCGCGTCGTGGGGCGCTCCCGCGAGCCGGTCGCGCGCCAGCCCCGCCGGACGGCCGAGATGTGGAACATACTGATCCGCGGCCTGGTCCCGGTCACCCGCCGAGCCCGCTATCTGAGCCTGGCGGCGCGCCTGGAGCGGGAGATCGCGCCGGTGTGAGCGAGCCGCAGCGTCGGGTCGGCCGCCGGTGGCGGCTCGCGCGACAACGGGACTGGCGTGTGTGCTGGGGGGCGGACGAGCTCCACCTCGGACGACCCGGGCCGGAATTTCTGGACTCAGGCCAGGCAGCACGTCAAGGTGATGCCCATGCCCCACATCCCCTCCGCACCCCTGCTCCTCGGCAACCGGCCGGGCTCCTTCCCCCACAGCGTGCTGGCCGAGCGGCACCCCGCGATCATCCAGCAGGTCCGTGAGGCCTTCCCGTACGAACCCGCGCAGCACCGCGCCCTCGACGAACTGCTGGCCAACTGCACCGAGGGCGCGATCGAACCGCTCCCCGCCGACGCGCACGACCGGGACCACTGGGAGACCTGGGGGCTTCGCGAACACACCGGACACTCCTGGTTCGACGTGCCGTGGCTGTGGTCCGAGAGCTGGTTCTACCGCCGGCTGCTCCAGGCTGTCGGCTTTTTCGGCCCCGGCTCCTGGCAGGGCATCGACCCCTTCCGCCCGTTCAAGCTCGCCGAACTCGACTCCGCCGAGACCGACCAGGAGCTCGCCGCCCTCGACGACCTCGCCGACCGCCCCGCCGCCGAACAGGCACAGGCACTGCTGCACGGCTCCCTGTGGGGCAACCGTGCCGACCTCGGCTTCCGCCTCTCCGCCGAAGGCGCGCGGGCCGCGGACGCCGCGCCCGGCCTGGTCGCCGACGACAGCGACCGGCTCTGGTCGCTGCTGGACAGCGCCGACGGGGGCACGCTGTGCCTGGTCGCCGACAACGCGGGCCGCGAACTCGTCCCCGACCTCCTCCTCGTCGCCCACCTCCTTGGGGCCGGCCGCATCGGGCAGGCCGTCCTGCACGTCAAGCCCTACCCCTACTACGTCTCCGACGCCACCACCGCCGACGTCGTCGACGCGCTGCGCCGGCTGACCGGCGCCGGGGGAGCGGCCGCGGCGTACGGGCGGCGGCTGTGGTCCGCCCTGGCCGACGGCCGCCTCACCCTGCGCGCCCACCCCTTCTCCAGCGCTCCGCTGCCGTACGAGGAGATGCCCGGCGACCTGCGTGCCGAGTTCGCCTCGGCCACGCTCACGATCGTCAAGGGCGACCTCAACTACCGCCGCCTGGTGGGCGACCGGCTGTGGGCCCCGACGACTCCCTTCGCCGACGTCACCGCGTACTTCCCCGGCCCGGTGGCCGCCCTGCGCACCCTGAAGTCCGATGTGATCACCGGCCTCGACGCGCCCACCGAGGCCGCTCTGGTCGCGGCGGAAGGCCGGCGCTGGCGCACCAGCGGCACGCACGCGCTGATCCAGGTACGGGACCCCGGTCAGGGGTGAGGGGAAAACTGCGGTCGGGGGAGGAACGCCACAACGCCACAAGTGCCTTCCCTGACTCCCTGTTGGCCCCGATTCACGCGATAGTGTGATCATGTCCGGTCCGGCGGATGCCACCGCGGGCCCCCGGGTAGGGCCCGGCCATGACGCAGCCGTTCGAACTCCCGCACTTCTACCTGCCGCACCCCGCGCGGCTGAACCCGCACGTCGACGAGGCCCGGGCCCATTCGACCGAGTGGGCGCGCGAGATGGGCATGCTGGAGGGATCCGGCGTCTGGGAACAGGCCGACCTCGACGCGCACGACTACGGCCTGCTCTGCGCGTACACCCACCCCGACTGCGACGGCCCCGACCTCTCCCTCATCACCGACTGGTACGTGTGGGTCTTCTTCTTCGACGACCACTTCCTGGAGATGTACAAGCGCAGCCCGGACCGCGCCGCCGGCAAGGCCCACCTGGACCGGCTGCCCCTGTTCATGCCGCTGGACCTGTCGGCCCCCGTACCCGCACCCGAGAACCCGGTCGAGGCGGGCCTCGCCGACCTGTGGGCGCGCACGGTGCCGAGGATGTCCGAGGGGTGGCGCCGCCGCTTCGCCGTGGCCACCGAGCACCTGCTCAACGAGTCGATGTGGGAGCTGTCCAACATCAACGAGGGGCGGATCGCCAACCCCGTCGAGTACATCGAGATGCGCCGCAAGGTCGGCGGCGCCCCCTGGTCGGCGGGGCTCGTGGAGTACGCGACCGCCGAGGTACCCGACTCGGTCGCCGGGACCAGGCCGCTGAGGGTGCTGATGGAGACGTTCTCCGACGCCGTGCACCTGCGCAACGACCTGTTCTCCTACCAGCGCGAGGTCGAGGACGAGGGCGAGAACAGCAACGGCGTGCTCGTCCTGGAGACCTTCTTCGGCTGCACGACCCAGGAGGCCGCCGACACCGTCAACGACATCCTCACCTCCCGCCTCCACCAGTTCGAGCACACGGCGTTCACGGAAGTGCCCGCCGTGGCCCTGGAGAAGGGTCTGCGGCCGGACGAACTCGCGGCCGTGGCGGCGTACACGAAAGGCCTGCAGGACTGGCAGTCCGGCGGCCACGAGTGGCATCTGCGCTCCAGCCGCTACATGAACGAGAACGCGGTGCGCGGCGGCAGTCCCTGGCCCGGGTGCACCGGCTTCGGCACGTCGGCGGCCGATGTCCGCACGCTGCTCGCCACGGCCGGAGCGATGGGACCACCGCCCACGCCTTCCGGGCAGTGGGCGAGGGTGCGCTCCTTCACGCACGTGCCGTACCAGAAGGTCGGGCCGTCGCGGATCCCCGACATCCGTATGCCGTTCCCGCTGGAGCTCAGCCCGCACCTCGACAACGCCCGCCGGAGCCTGCGCGACTGGGTTCAGCGCATGGGCATCCTCGCCGAGGGCGTCTGGGACGAGGACAAGCTCCGCGCCTACGACCTCGCGCTCTGCTCGGCCGGCCTCGACCCGGACGCCACGTCCGAGGCCCTCGACCTGAGCGCGCAGTGGCTCGCCTGGGGCACCTACGGCGACGACTACTACCCGCTGGTCTACGGCCACCGCCGCGACCTGGCCGCCGCCCGGCTGACCACGGCCCGCCTGTCCGACTGCATGCCGGTCGACGGCGAGGAGCCCCCGCCCCCGGCCAACGCCATGGAACGCGGGCTGGTCGACCTGTGGGCGCGCACCACCGCCGAGATGACGCCCGAGGAGCGGCGCTCGTTCAAGGACGCGGTCGACGCGATGACCGAGAGCTGGGTGTGGGAGCTGTCCAACCAACTCCACAACCGCGTGCCCGACCCGGTGGACTACCTGGAGATGCGCAGGGCGACCTTCGGCTCCGAGCTCACCCTGAGCCTGTGCCGGAGGGGACACGGCCCGGCCGTCCCGCCCGAGGTCTACCGCAGCGGTCCGGTCCGCTCCCTGGAGAACGCCGCGATGGACTTCGCGTGCCTCCTCAACGACGTCTTCTCGTACCAGAAGGAGATCGAGTACGAGGGCGAGATCCACAACGCGATCCTCGTGGTGCAGACCTTCTTCGGCTGTGACTACCCGACCGGGCTCGGCATCGTGCACGATCTGATGAGCCAGCGCATGCGCCAGTTCGAGCACGTGGTCGCACACGAACTGCCCGTCCTGTACGACGACTTCCGGCTCTCTGCGAAAGCGCGAGCGGCGATGGGGGAGTACGTGACGGACCTGCGGAACTGGCTGTCCGGCATCCTCCACTGGCATCGGGAGGTGGACCGCTACAAGGACGCGTGGCTGTCCCGGCGCGCCCACGGCTTCCTCCCGGACCGGCCACCCGCCCTACCCGTCCCCGCTCTTCGCTGAGGGCGGCGACCGCCCGACCGGACTGCCACGCCGGCCGTACTCCTTCGTTGAGGGCGGCGACCGCCCGGCCGGAGGGCCACGCCGGCCGGGCGCTCCGCCTGCTCCACGGCTCGTACCGCACCCGGCGGCCCGGGGGCGGTACGAGCCGTGCCCCCGTTTCGGCGCGCCCCCTGGCCGTCCCGGCCCTCGGTCAGTCTCACTCGTTCGTGGCTCGTCGGCCGCCGGTGCGCCGGGTAGAGCACCTGCCGAGATCGCTCCGCTGTCCGCCGGAGCCGATCGGCACCATCCGGAGGCGAGCCATGGAACAGACCGCGCTGCGACCCAAGCCGATGCCGGGGCAGGACCCCGGCCGCGCCGCGCCGGCGGCGGGGCCCGGCCCGTCACGGACGCGCCCGCACGCCGCCCGGCGCCGGGGGAGGCGCCTCCTCAACGTGCTGCTCGCCGGGTTCGCCGGCGTGGTCCTGGTGCTGTCCGGGATCGGCCTCGGGGCGATGGGGACCACGGTGCTCGGCAAGGGCGGGCGCCTCGACCCACGCGGATGGCACACTCCGTCACCTCCCGTTCCCTCACCTGTCTTTGCCGCCTCGCCGCCCGCCGCCGCCTCCCTCGGCGTGCAGGTCATGGACGCCCGCAAGCCGGGGGCCGTGGTCGTGGGACTGCACGTCCCCGGACCGGCCCAGGCCGCCGGTCTGGTGCGCGGCGACGTCCTCCTCGCCTTCGGCACGACCCGGATCGACACGGCCGCCGATCTGGCCCGGGCCGTCGCCCGCGCCCGCCCGGGTTCCGAGGTCAGGCTGACGGTCCGCCACCGCAGCGGCGGCTACGAGCAGCTGACACTCGTACCGGCCGTCGCCGCGTGAACCGCGCCCTCACGGCACGACGCGGAAGTGGCTCGTGAGCCGGCCCGAGTCGTCCAGGACGTGGAGGGCGAACCCGGGCGGGGCCTCCCGGTCCGCGATCCGCTCGCCCTCCCAGGGCAGCCGCAGCGTCCATGTCACGCCGGGCCCGACGACCAACGGCCGCCCGGCGAACGTGGTGGCGGCGGGGGTGTGGGCGTGGCCGGTGATCAGCCCGGCGATCTCGGGCTGGCGGCCCAGCAGACCGGCCAGCCGGCCGGGGTGCCGCAGCGGGTAGGAGTCGGGCAGGGGGTGGTGCAGCGCCACCGGCGGGTGATGGAGGACGAGCAGGGCCGAAAGCCCGTCGTCGAGTTCGTCGAGGGTCGTCTCGATCCAGTCGTACGTCTCCTCGTCCAGCTCCCCGTCGTCTCGGCCCGGGATGCTGGAGTCGCACATCAGCACGGCGCCGTCGTCGCAGACCTGCACGCTGTTGACCGGCCCCTCGCCCCCGGGCCGGTCCAGCAGCGCCTTGCGGTAGGGCGTACGGCTGTCGTGGTTGCCGGGGCAGGTCAGCACCGGGAACGGGGCGTCACCGCCGCGCAGCCCCAGGATGCGGGCGGCCTCCTCGTACTCGGGTTCCGTGCCGTGCTCCGCGATGTCCCCCGTCACCAGCAGCGCGTCCACGGGGCCCGGCAGCTCCCGCAGACGGTCGCGCACCCGCTCGGCGCGTTCCGTGGCCCGTGCGCTCCCGTCCAGATGCAGATCGCTGATGTGTGCCAGTACCAGCACCGTCGTACGCCCCCTCGATCGAACGCTAATGGAAGATCTGCATCTAAGCATTAGGTCTAATGCCAGGGCAATCCACTGCCGTTAGGCAGGTCGCCGGGTGAATGCCCGCAGACCGCTCGCGCCGCCCCCTTCGGCCGGGCAGGATGCTGCCCGTAGCCCCTTCGTCCGCCTGGGAGGCCCGGATGACCGGAAGCACGGCAGCGTCCTTCACCGCCGACGACTACCGGGCCCGCATGGAGCGAGCCGCGCGCACGGCCGCCGAGGCCGGTCTCGCGGGCCTGCTGGTCGCCCCGGGACCGGACCTGGTGTGGCTCACCGGCTACACGCCCCCGGCGGTCACCGAGCGGCTCACCCTGCTGGTCCTCGCCGCGGGGCAGGAACCCGTCCTGGTCGTCCCCGCCCTGGAGGCCCCGGACGCGCGCCGGGCGGCCGGTGCGGCCGCGCTGACCCTGCGCGACTGGATCGACGGCAAGGACCCCTACGCCGCCACCGCCGCCCTCCTGGACACCTCGGGCCGGTTCGGCATCAGCGACAACGCCTGGGCCCTGCACCTGCTGGCCCTCCAGCGGGCCCTGCCCGGCAGCTCCTACGCCTCGCTCACCGAGGCCCTGCCCATGCTGCGCGCCGTCAAGGACGCGGCGGAGCTGGACCTCATGACGGCCGCGGGAGCCGCCGCCGACGCGACGTTCGAGGAGATCCGCAACGTCCCCTTCACCGGACGCCGGGAAGCAGAAGTCGCCGCGGACCTCGACCGGCTGCTGCGCCGGCACGGACACCAACAGGTCGACTTCACCATCGTCGCCTCGGGCCCGAACGGCGCCAACCCGCACCACGAGGCGGGCGAGCGCGTCATCGCCCGGGGTGACATGGTCGTCCTCGACTTCGGCGGCCTGCGGGACGGCTACGGCTCCGACACCTCCCGCACCGTCCACGTCGGCGAACCCACCGACGAGGAGCGCCGCGTGCACGCCGTCGTACGCGATGCGCAGGAGGCCGGCTTCCGCGCGGTGCGGCCCGGAGCGGCCTGCCAGGACGTGGACCGGGCCGCCCGCCGGGTCATCGCCGACGCCGGCTACGGCGAGTACTTCATCCACCGCACCGGACACGGGATCGGCGTCACCACCCACGAGCCGCCCTACATGATCGAGGGCGAGGAGCGGCCCCTCGTGCCCGGCATGTGCTTCTCCGTGGAACCGGGCATCTACCTGCCCGGCCGGTTCGGGGTCCGCATCGAGGACATCGTGACCGTCACCGAGGACGGCGGGCGACGCCTGAACACCACCCCACGCGAGCTGGTCATAGTGGAGTGAGGCCCCGATGTCCCCAGCACGCCTCCCGAACGGCAACGGCGCGACCATGACCCAGGCACCCACACCCACCGCGGACACCGTCCGCCGGCTGGTCCAGTCCCTCCTCGACGACGCCAAGGAAGGCAAGAACGCCAAGGACGCCACGAGCGGCAGGAGCGGCAGGGGCGGCAAGGAGAACCGGCAGGGCGGAAGCGGCCCCGGCCCCGACGTCCGGCCCGCCACCCCGGATGCCGAACCCGTCACCTGGTGGGTCGGCACCCGCCACGTCCTGCGCCTGGCCCCCGACCGGGAGGCCACCCTCCAACAGCGCCGCGAACTGCGCCTGCGCGACCTCGTCCGCCCGCACGTCCCGGTGGCGGTGCCGGTCAGCGTCGCGCACGGCGAGTGGGCACCCGGCCTCGGCTACACGCTGGACACCAAGGTGCCCGGCGGCTCGGGGGAGGAGCACGACGTGTCCGCCGTCGGTGAGGCCGACCTCGCCGGCCTCCTCACGGGCCTGCGCGAGGTGCCGGTCCGGCAGGCCGAGACGCTCGGCGTGCCGCGCGCCGCGCCGCGCTCCCTGGAGGCGCTGCGCCGGGCCGCCGTACGCGCCGCCGAACGTCTCGCCGCCGCCGACGAGTTCGACCCCACCCGCCTGAACCAGCTCACCCCGCCCGCCGCGTCCCAGCTCGCCGCGCAGCCCGGCTCGGCGGTCCTCACCCACCACGCCCTCACGGGCGGTCACCTCGTGGTCAGCGCCGACGGCAGGGTGCGCGGCGTGCTCGGCTGGGCGGGCACGGCCGTCGGTGACCCGGCCGAGGACATCGCGGGTCTCGCCCTCGCCGTCGGCTCACCCGCCGCCGTACGCGCCGCCACCCTCGCCGGCTACGGCGCCCGCCCCTGCCTGCGCGGCCTGTGGCTCGCCCGCTGCGACGCCGTGGTCCATCTCGCCGGCGACCTCACCGGCGAGGACGCCACCCTGCTGCGGACCCGGCTGCGCCGCGCCTGGGAGCCGATCCTGCTGGAACGGGTGACGGACCTGGGGGACGCCGACGACGTCCCGTAGCGGGCCCGGCGCCGCGATGCCGTACGGCTATCCTCCGCGCATGAAGCCCAGCGTCGCGGCCGTGTCCCTGCTGACCGCAGCCGCCCTCACGTGCCTGGCCGGCTGCTCCGGCACTGCGCCCACCGCGCCGGGCACCACGGCGTCCCCGGCCCGGCAGCAGACACCGCAGCAGCGCCTCACCGCGCTCGTGGTCACGGCGGCCGACCTCGGCACCGGCTACTCCGTGCGGCCCTTCGACCCGGTCGAGGAGAAGCCCGTCTTCGCCCGGTCCGCGCGAGAGATCACCGGCAACGCCTGCACCCCGCTGGCCGCCATGACGCACCAGTTGCCCCTCGGCAGGCCGCAGGCCGCCCTGAGCCGCCTCGTGACGACCCGGGAGGCCCCCGGCACCCGCATCCACGTCACGCTCGCCACCTACGACAAGGGCGGGGCGGTGACGGCGATGGACAGCCTCCTCGCCGACGCCGTGCAGGGCTGCTCCCTCGGCTTCACCGTCCAGGCGCACGGCAGGAGCGAGCTGTACGACCCGTTCGAGCCCGAGGACACCCCCGCGGTCGGCGACGAGGCCCTCGCCTACCGCGGCGTCGTCACACCCGACGGCGGCACACCCCGGCCGCTCCGCACCACCGTCGTACGTCACGGGGACGTCATCGCCGTCTGCACCGCGGTCGGCGGGGCCCGCATCGCGAGGCCGGGGCTCCTCGCGCCCGTCGTCGAGGCGCAGGACGCCAAACTCCCCTGACGCGCCGCGCGTTCACTCCTGCAGCAGCACCACGGCCGCCTCCCCGGGCAGCCGCACCGCCCCGTCCGCCCCGGGCCGGTCCACCGGCTCCCACGCGGCCAGCACGCGCGCGTGGGGCACGCCGAGCGGCAAGGCCGCCTCCTCGGAGGCCAGGTTCACGGCCACGAGGACGTCCCCGCGCCGGAAGGCGATCCAGCGGCGCTCCTCGTCGTAGGCCACCTTGGTGTCGGCGAGGTCCGGGTCGGTCAGGTCCGGCTGCTCGTGGCGCAGGGCCAGGAGCTGCCGGTACCAGGCCAGCATGCGTGCGTGGGGCTCGCGTTCCGGCTCGGACCAGTCGAGGCAGGAACGGTCCCGGGTCGCCGGATCCTGCGGGTTGGGCACGTCCTCCTCCTTCCAGCCGTGCGCGGCGAACTCCCGCCGCCTGCCCCGCCGTACGGCGTCCGCGAGCTCCGGGTCGGTGTGGTCGGTGAAGAACTGCCAGGGTGTGCCCGCCGCCCACTCCTCGCCCATGAAGAGCATCGGGGTGAAGGGCGCCGTCAGGATCAGTGTGGCCGCGCACGCCAGCAGTCCGGGGGAGAGAAGGGCCGAAAGCCGGTCCCCCTGAGCGCGGTTGCCGATCTGGTCGTGGGTCTGGCCGTAGCCGAGCAGCCGGTGCCCGGCCACCCGCGTGCGGTCCAGCGGGCGCCCGTGGTGCCGCTCGCGGAAACTCGAGTACGACCCGTCGTGGAAGTAACCGCCGGTCAGGGTCTTGGCGAGCCCGCCGAGCCCAGCGCGCGCGAAGTCGGCGTAGTAGCCCTGCGACTCGCCGGTCAGGGTGGTGTGCAGGGTGTGGTGGAAGTCGTCGTTCCACTGCGCGTGCAGCCCGAGGCCGCCCTCGGTGCGGGAGGTGATGAGCCGCGGGTCGTTCAGGTCCGACTCGGCGACCAGGAACAGCGGCCGGTCCGTCTCGGCGGCCAGGGCGTCCACGGCCGTCGACAGCTCCTCCAGGAAGTGGCACGCGCGCGTGTCCACCAGCGCGTGCACCGCGTCCAGGCGCAGACCGTCGATCCGGTAGTCGCGCAGCCACGCCAGCGCGCTGCCGATCAGGTACGCGCGCACCTCGTCCGAGCCGGGCGCGTCCAGGTTGACCGCGGCGCCCCAGGGCGTGTGGTGGGTGTCCGTGAGGTACGGGCCGAAGACGGGCAGGTAGTTGCCGGAGGGCCCGAAGTGGTTGTGCACCACGTCGAGCACCACGCCCAGGCCGAGTTCGTGAGCCCGGTCGACGAAGCGTTTCAGCGCCTCGGGTCCGCCGTACGGCTCGTGCACCGCCCACAGCGAGACACCCTCGTAGCCCCAGCCGTGCGTGCCCGGGAAGGGGCACAGCGGCATCAGCTGCACATGCGTGATGCCCAGTTCGACGAGATGCCCGAGCCGCTCGGCGGCCGCGTCCAGGGTGCCCTCGGGGGTGTACGTCCCCACGTGCAGCTCGTACAGCACCGCGCCGGGCAGGGGGCGCCCCCGCCACTGCGCGCGCCACGGGTACCGCTCGTGATCGACGACCGCGCTCAGCCCGTCCGGGCCGTCCGGCTGCCGCCGCGAACGCGGATCGGGCAGCACGCGCCCGTCATCCAGCGCGAAGCCGTAGCGGGACCCCTCGCGCGCGTCGGCCTCTCCCCACCACCACCCCGCCCGTTCCGGATCGCGCTCCAGCACGCGTGTGACGTCGTCGCACCGGAGCGTCACACGACGGGCCTGTGGTGCCCACACCTCGAACTGCACGGACGGTTCCCCTTCGTCTGTTCACCGTGATGTAGCCCGTCCATGGTGCGTCAAAAGAGATCAATCCGCTGGTGCATCCACCCATTTGCGGCGGGTCTACCCGGGTACGCGCGCGTGGCGGCCGATTTCCCGTTTTCTGGACAGCCCGGCCGCACTGTCCGACAATCACCAGCGTGACGTCGTCCTTCGAGTTCAACACGTCCCCCGCGCGGCTCTCCGACGCGGAGCGCGACCGGGTGCTGAAGGTGCTCCGCGACGGCGTCGCCGTGGGCCGTCTGTCCCACGACACGTTCGTCCACCGCATGGAACTGGCGCTCGCCGCCCGCCGCCCGGACGAACTCGCCGCGCTCACCGCCGACCTGCGCACCGAGAGCCGCCTCTCGCGCCTGGTGTTCGGCACCGTCGAGGCCGTCTCCGGCTTCTCCCTGCGGCTGCGCAGGGCCTGGCAGGCCGAGCGGCTGCCCAAGCTGCAGCTGCCCCACCCCTCGCACGGCCATCCGCTGCGCATAGGGCGCGACCCGGCCAGCGGACTGCGCCTCAACCACGAGACGGTCTCCCGCGTGCACGCCGAACTCCGTCACCAGGGCGGCCTGTGGGTCCTGCGCGACCTCGGGTCCACCAACGGCACGACGGTGAACGGCAGGCGCGTGGTCGGCGCGGCCGTCGTCCGCGAGGGCGACCAGGTGGGCTTCGGGCGGATGACCTTCCGGCTGTCGGCCGGCTGACCTTCCGGCTGTGGGCCGGATGATGTTCCGGCTGTCGGCCGGCTGACCTTCCGGCTGTGGGCCGGATGATGTTCCGGCCGTCGGTCGACCGACCTTCCGGCTGTCGGCCGGCTGACCGGAAACGGAACCACGCCTCAGCTCTGGCCTGGGCCTTACCGAAAGCGCGTCCGGGGAAGGTGGCCGAAATCCCATCGCGGTCCGCGGTGTTGACGGTGTTGACGTACCCCTCGAGTCGTGACTGACTGTGCGTACACCATCTACACCTGGTGAACCGACGGCACCGCATTGGGGAGGTGTGCCCTGCCGCCCCTGCTGCGCTACCCGACCGTCGACGAACTGGGTGGCCGGGCCGCCGCCCTCGTCGCCCGCCACCCCCGTGACGCCCGGCTGCGCCGGGTCGGCACCTCCCGCGCGGGCACCCCCCTGTGGCTGCTCTCCGTGGGGCACGGCAACCGTCAGGCGCTGGTCGTGGCCGGCCCCCACGCCAACGAACCGGTGGGCGGCGCCACGGTGCTGCGACTGGCCGAGCGGGCCCTGGCCGACCCGCGGCTCACCGAGGGCGCCGACGCCACCTGGAACCTGCTGCTGTGCCTCGACCCGGACGGGTCGCGCCGCAACGAGGGCTGGCTGCCCGGCCCCTACACGCTCGGCCACTACATCCGGAACTTCTTCCGGCCCGGCTTCCTTGAGCAGCCCGAGTGGCTGCCCGACGGCGCGGCCGGCGCCGCCCTGCCGGAGACCCGGGCCCTGCTCGACCTCCAGGACGAACTGCGCCCCTTCCTGCAGTGCTCCCTGCACGGCGTCGACATCGGCGGCGGCTTCGTCGAGCTCACCCACGACCTGCCCGGCCTCGACCGGCGCCAGGCCCACGTCGCCGCCCGGCTCGGCATACCGCGCGAACTCGGCGCGTACGACGCCCTGTACTGGCCCGGCCTCGGGCCCGCCGTCTACCGGATCCCGCCGCCGCGCCGGGCCGATCTGGTCGCGGCCATGACGGAGGCCGCCGTCGAGTCCACGTGGTACCACCCCTACCGGCACGGCACCGTCACCGCGGTCGTCGAGGCGCCCATGTGGGGCGTGACGGCCGTGGCGGACGGCTCCCCGGCCACGGACCGGGACGCCGTGCTCCGGGCCGTCAGCCGCACCCTGCGCCACGACACGGGTCTCCTGCGGCAGCTCCTTGCCCGGATCCGGCCGCACCTCGCCACCGTGCCCGACGCGGCCCGCCTGCTCGCCCCGGTCGACGACTACCTCCTGGTCTGCCCCGGCCTCGCCGACGCCTGGGACCCCGACACCGGCGACGGTCCGGCCCATCCCCTCCCGCCCCTGAGCACCGCCCATCTGGTCGCCCTGCGCATCTCCGGGCGACGGCTCGCGCTGCGCACCGCGGGACTGCTGCACCAGCTCGTACGGGCCGCCGACCGTGACCCGGCCGGGGTGCTGCCGGAGCTGGACCTGCTGATCGACCAGTGGTGCGCCGAGTACCGCGACGGCTGCGGGGCGCGCTGGATACCGGTGGCCCGGCAAGCGGAGTACCAGGCCCGCGTGGTGCTCGCCACGTTCGAACTGGCCGGGCGGCACGCCCGCGCGTGCCCGGGCCCGGGCGAGCCGGTGCCGGTGCAGCAGGACTGAGCCGGTAGCCGTTCGACCGTGCCCGAGTGCCCGAGTGCCCGAGTGCCCGAGTGCCCGAGTGCCCGAGTGCCCGCGTGGCCGAGGGCCAAGTGCCCAGGGCGCCAAGATCCCGGCGTCGAGTGCCCGATGACAGGCGCCCGGCGCCCGGTGCCCGGGTGACCGAGTGACCGGGACGTCGCCGCCCCGCACGGCCGCCCCTACGACGCTACGACGCCCTCGCGCGCGCGTGCAGCGCCGCCGCGACGACCGTGCGGGACTGGTGCTCCACCTGATGCTCCAAGGGCACCCAGCGGGCGCGGAAGCGTTCCGCGAAGGCGTCGCTCCAGGACGAGACGAGCCCCTCGAGCTGCTTCGCCGCCTCGTCGTCGGCCCCGCGCAGCACGCGCAGCAGCATCGCCGCCGCCCGCAGCGGCACGCGGCGCGCGAACGCGTCCACGCTGCCGACGTACGCCCGGGTGAGGTCGGCGGGCGGGGTGTGCAGCAGGTCGGAGGCCAGCCCCGGCACCAGTTCGAGACCCCACCGGGCGGCCCGCAGCAGCGGGCCGTCCAGGTCCGCCAGCCGGGGCAGCGCATGGTCGAGCACCCGCGTGACCTCCAGGGCGTCCCGCTGCAGTCGGCGGGCCAGCAGGGCGATCGCCGCCGCCGGAGCCGGATGCGGAGCCGGGTCGTCCACCAGGTCGCTCGCCCACATCGGCACTTCGACCACCGCGGTCAGCCCCCCGTACCGGTGGGCGTGGTACCAGGTGCTGTGCCGCGCGTCGTCCGGCAGGCTCGGGTACGCCGGCCCGATCCCCGGCGCCGGCATGACGTGGACGCCCGGCCCGGACGCGGGCCAGCCGGCGGCGTCGGAGGCGCCGGTCTCCACCGGGATGTGCAGCTCGGCCGCCGACTTCGCGAACGGCTCCGCCAGGCCGGGCACGTCCCTCGTCAACTGCACCCAGCTGCCGCCCAGGTCCGTGCCGTGCAGGGTGACCTGAAGGTAGGGGCGCAGCTCGTCGATCACACCCGTCAGGGCCCGGGTCTCGGGTGGCAGCCGGTCCGGCGGCAGCAGGGACGGCGCCCACTCGGGCTGCTCCGGGCCGGCGGGCCGGAAGAACCCCAGGTGGTAGTCGAAGAGGCTGCGCGGCGCCGGCGTCACGTGCAGGCTCGCCCCGTCGGGGTCCGCGCACAACAGGAAGTGCCAGGAGACGCCGTCGCGCAACTCCCGCTGCTCCAGGACCCGCCGGGCGACCGCGAGCAGGGTGCAGGAGCCGGTCGGCTCGTTGGCGTGGGCGCCGGCGACCACCAGTACGGCACGGCGGGCACGGCCCACGGACAGCAGGTGCAGGGGCCTGCCCGCGCGTGAGGCACCCACCTGCCGCAGGGTGCACACACCGGGGCGCTGAGCGGTCAACGCCCGGGCAGCTGAGACCTGTTCGGTCACCGTCGGGTAGCGCAGCTCCGGCAGGACACTCACCCCCGTCACATCCGCCCGAGTTCGCCATCGCAGTACCCCACGGCCATGGTGCGGTGTCAAGGGCGCGACGGGGTGGTCTCCAGGGGGCGCCCGGAAGCGTGGCTCGCCGCCTCCTGCTGGTGCAGCCCTCGCCCCGCCAGGGTGAGGAACACCTCGCCGACCGCCTCGGACAGGGTCGGGTGCGGGTGGACGTGCCGGGCCACGTCGGACGGCTCGGCGTCCCAGCCGACGACCAGCTGGCTCTCGGCGATCATCTCCGACACGTGCGGACCCACCAGGTGCACGCCGAGCACCCGCCCGCCGGCCTCGGTCACGACCTTCACCATCCCGCCCTGCCCGTGCACCATGCCCTTCGCCACGGCCGTCAGCGGCATGGTGTTGGCCTCCACCTCGTAGCCCCGCGCGCGTGCCTCGGCCTCGCTCAGGCCGACGGCCGCCGTCTGCGGCGACGAGTACGTGACCCGGGGCACGGCCGCGTAGTCCACGGGCGCGGACGGCAGGCCCGCCAGCGTCTCGGCCGCCAGCAGCCCTTCCGCGAACGACGCGTGGGCCAGGCCGGGCGACGGCGGCGGCAACAGGTCGCCCACCACGTGGATGCCGGGCACAGCCGTCTCCAGCCGGTCCCAGTCGGCCGGTACGACGAACCCGCGCGCGTCCGTGGCGAGCCCCGCGGCGGCCACGTCCAGACCGTCGGTGACCGGGGCCCGCCCGACCGCCACCAGCAGCCGCTCGGCCTCCACCGTGAAGGTCTCGCCCCGGGCGGTGCGCACGCGGGCCCGCACCCCGTCGGCGAGGACCTCGGCATCCAGCAGGCGGGCTCCGGCCCGTACGTCGATGCCACGCTTCTTCAGACCCCGGGTCAGATGCCGGCTCACCTCCGCGTCCTCCAGCGGCACGATCCTGTCGGCCGCCTCGACCAGGGTGACCTCGGCGCCCAGGGAGCGGTGGAGCGAGGCGTACTCCACGCCGATCGCGCCGCCCCCGAGCACCAGCACGGACGCCGGGAGCCCGGGGGCGAAGAGGGCGTCGTCGCTCGTCACCACGCGCCGCCCGTCCGGCTCGAGCCCCGGGAGCGTGCGTGGCCGTGAGCCGGTGGCCAGAACCAGCCCGCGGCGCGCGGTGAGTTCACGGTCGCCGGGTTCGCCGCGGACCCCCGCGTGGCCGCCCGCCGCGCCCGGGCCCGTCACCCGCACCGAGCGCGGCCCTGTGAGCCGCGCGTTCCCCGCGAGCACCCGCACCCCCGCACGCGTCAGGTGGGCCTGAACACCCCGATGGTTGCGGGCCACGATGTCGTCGCGGGTGGCCACCAGGGCGGACCAGTCGACCGCGTCCACGGTCGCCTTCACACCCCAGCGTTCGCGGGCCTCGGCGATGCCGTCGACGAGTTCGGCCGCGTGCAGCATCGCCTTGCTGGGGATGCAGCCGCGGTGCAGGCACGTCCCGCCGACCTTGTCCCGCTCGACGAGCACGACCTCGAGGCCGAGGGCCGCGGCGCGCAGGGCGGTGCTGTAGCCGCCCGTGCCGCCGCCGATGACGATGACGTCCGGTGAGTCCATGGCCCCAGCCTCCGCCCGGCCCTTGCCATGCGTCCAAGGCAATGTTCTTGTGGAACCGATGCAGGGCGTTTATGGGGGAGGGGCCGTGAGCCTGCGCCAGATGGAGTACTTCCTGACGGTCGTCGAGGAGGCGTCCTTCACGCGCGCGGCGGAGCTCCTGCACGTCTCGCAGCCCGCGCTCTCCCACCAGGTCAAAGCTCTCGAACGGTCCGTGGGCGGAGCCCTCCTGGAGCGCCTGCCGCGGGGAGTGCGCCTGACACCGATGGGGCGCGCCTTCCGGCCGCACGCCGAGCTCGCCGTGCGCAGCGCGGCCCAGGCCCGCCGCGCGGCCCGCGCCACGGCCGGTGCCGAGGGCGGCGAGCTCCACATCGCCGCCGTCCACTCCGTGGCCGTCGGCGTCCTCCCGGACGTCTTCGCCCGCTGGCGCGCCGCTCACCCCCGCGTGCTGCTGCACCTCCACGAGTACGCCACCTCCGGGGCACTGGAGGAGCAGATCCTGCGCGGCACCGTGGATCTCGCCGTCGGCCCGGCGCCGGCCGACCCGCCGGGCCCCGTCGTACCGGTCGGCCAGGAGGAGATCGTTCTCGTGGTGCCCTTCGACGACCGCTTCGCGGGACGGACGACGGTCACGCTGCCGGAACTGGCCGACCGTCCCTGGGTGCGCTGCGCGATGGAGCCCGTCGTCCACGGAGAGCGTTTCCTCGACTGGGCGTGCGGCCGCGCGGGCTTCACCCCGCGCACCGCCGTGTTCACCGAGCACACCTCCACTGCGGTGCGGATGGCCGCTGCCGGGGTCGGCGTCTGCGCCGCGCCCGCCCACCTCGCCCGCGAGGCGGTCGGCGAAGGCTGCGTCGTCCTCACCCCCGACCCCGCCTGGAGGCGCACCCTGACGGTCTTCTCGCGCCTGCCGCCGACCGGCGCGGCGGAGAGGTTCGTCGACCTGCTGCGGACGTCCTGGCCGCGCCCGCGTGCCCCTCTGCCGGCGTTCGAGGACTGCCCGAAGGACGGCTCGGCCCGGTCGTCCGCGCTCGCCTGAACTCAGTCGCCCACCCTCTCCAGCAACGCCACCGGCAGCCCCTCGAACAGCTCCTCCAAGCGCGCGTGCCCCGAGAACTCGCGCCCCGGCTCCAGCACGTCCGCCCAGCGGCCCGGCGGCAGCGGCAGCCGTGTGTCCCGCCAGCCGCCGGCCTCCGCGAGCCGCAGGGACAGGCGGGTCACGGCCGTCAGCACCTCACCGGAGCGGACGAAGGCCAGGCAGTGCGCGGCCGCCGGTCCCTCCGCCGGCAACGCCATGTACGTCGCCGTGTCACCGAAGGCACCGGGCCGCCGGGCCCGCAGCCCCAGGGCCGCCTTCGTCACCGCCGCCTTCTCCCCGGAGGTGCCGCCGGACTCCGCGGGCGGGAAGTCCACCGCCCGCCGGTTGTCCGGGTCGACCAGCGCCCGGTACTCGGCCTCCGTGCCCTGGTAGACGTCCGGGACACCCGGCATCGTCAGCTGCACCAGGGCCGTGCCCAGCACGTTGGCCCGGACGTACGGCGCCAGCGACTCCCGGAACGCGGCGATCCGCTCGCCCGGCGCCCCGCAGGGCCCGGCCGCCACGAACCGCTCCACCGCCTTCTCGTACGGCGGCTCCTGCTCGGTCCAGCTCGTGTACAGGCCGGCCTCCCGCACGTGCTTCAGCAGCGCCCCCTGCACCCGCTCCCGCACCCCGGAGGCCGGCCCGAGCCCGAACACGGTCTGCCAGGCGGCCCACGCCAGCTGCGCGTCCGGCACGCCCTCCCCGGTGCGGGTCACCTCCGCGAGCACGTCCGCGAAGCGGTCCGGGCACTCGGTGAGCACGTGCAGCGCCGCGCGGACATCCGCGCTGCGCTTGGTGTCGTGCGTCGTGGCCACCGTCCCGGTGAGGGGCCAGTCGCGCTGCACGCGCGCGCAGTACGCGTGGAACTCCTCCGGCGACAGGGCGGGGGCGCCCGGGTTCCCGCCCACCTCGGTCGCCGACAGCAGCGGCACGTACCGGTAGAACGCCGTGTCCTCCACGGACTTGGCCCGCAGCGCCGAGGAGGTCTGCGCGAACCGTGTCCGGAACTCCAGGTGGGCGGGTTCGTCGCCGTACCGTCCCAGCACCAGGTCCCGCACCACGTCCACCGCACCGGCCTCCTCGGGCACGGCGAAGGCGTGCCGGGCCTCGGCGGCGGCCTCCTCGGTGACCACGGACGCCGCGTCGGAGGACTCGTAGGGCCGGTAGACCTCCATGCGGACCAGGAGCTCCTGGAGCGCGGTGCGCAGCGCCCAGGGGGCGCGGTCGCGCAGCGCCGGCTCCGGGGAGGTCGCGCACAGCCGGCTCGCCACCCGGGTGAGCCGGTCGGTCTCGGTCGCCAGCTCGTGCGTGAGGACCTTGTACGCCGCCCGGCGCACCGTCGCCTCCCACTGCCCGCCCCGGTCCGTCTGCGGGGCCGCGAAGCGCCGGTACCGCCCCAGCAGGTCCCCGAACCCGGCCGGGTCCGTGAACACCCCGTCCACGTGCCGCAGGGCGTCGTAGCCGGTGGTCCCCGCGACGGGCCAGGACGCCGGCAGCCGTTCGCCGTCGGCGAGGATCTTCTCCACGACCGTCCAGCGGCCCCCGGTCGCCTCGTGCAACCGCCGGAGGTAGCCGTCGGGGTCGGCGAGCCCGTCGGGGTGGTCGATGCGCAGCCCGTCGATCACGCCCTCGTGCAGCAGCCGGAGGATCTTGTCGTGGGTGGCCTCGAACACCTCCGGGTCCTCCACCCGCACCCCGATGAGCTCCGAGATGCTGAAGAACCGCCGGTAGTTGAGCTCGGTCCGGGCCAGCCGCCACCACACCGGCCGGTACCACTGCGCGTCCAGCAGATGCGGCAGCGGCAGGTCCTCGGTGCCCTCGCGCAGCGGCAGGACGTGGTCGTAGTAGCGCAGCACGTCACCGTCGACGCGCAGCTCGTCGAGCACCTCGCCCAGCGGCCCGCCCAGGACCGGCAGCAGCACCTGCCCGTCCTGCGCCTCCCAGTCGATGTCGAACCAGCGCGCGTACGGCGACTTCGGGCCCTCGCGCAGCACCTCCCACAGGGCCCGGTTGTGACGCGGGGCCATGGCCATGTGGTTGGGCACGATGTCCACCACCAGGCCGAGCCCGTGCTCGCGCGCGGTGCGCGCCAGCGCCCGCAGCCCCTCCTCGCCGCCCAGTTCCTCGCGCACGCGCGCGTGGTCGACGACGTCGTAGCCGTGCGTCGAGCCCGGCACCGCCTCCAGGACGGGGGACAGGTGCAGGTGCGAGACGCCGAGCGAGGCCAGGTACGGCACGACGGCCGCGGCTGCTCCGAAGGGGAACTCGGGCTGCAGCTGCAGCCGGTACGTGGCCGTGGGCACCACCGGGTCAAGTCGCTCAGGTGTCATGGAGACGTACGTACCCGCCCTGCCGCCGTTCGTGTCATCCCCCGCGCCAGGTGCGCCGCGCGTCGCCCGGACGAGTGGCTTTCCGGACGACGCGGGCGCCGGACGGTCACACGGGCCGCTGGAGCACCGTCATGCTCCGGTCCGTCAGGGTCAGCCGGTCCCCGGCCTGCACCTTGGCGCCGGTGTCCGAGGGCACACCGGCCGTGAGGGCGGTGTCGACCACGACCTCCCACTGCCGCCCGTGGTTGACCGGAACCACGAACTCCAGCGGCTTCGGCGAGGCGTTGAACATCAGCAGGAACGAGTCGTCGGTGATGCGCTCCCCGCGCGCCCCGGGCTCGGAGATCGCGTTGCCGTTCAGGAACACCGTCAGCGCCGACGCCTGCGCCGAGTCCCAGTCCCGCTGGGTCATCTCCCGGCCGTCCGGGGTGAACCAGGCGATGTCGGACAGGTCGTCGTGCGTGCCCTCCACGGGCCGTCCGTGGAAGAAGCGCCGGCGGCGCAAGACCGGGTGGTTGCGGCGCAGCCACACCATCGCGCGGGTGAAGGCCAGCAGCTCGGTGCTCGCGCCGTCCTCGCCGTCCTCGCCGCCCTCGCCGTCCTCGCCGCTCCGGGGCCATTCGACCCAGGAGATCTCGTTGTCCTGGCAGTAGGCGTTGTTGTTGCCGCCCTGGGTGCGGGCGAACTCGTCGCCGTGGCTGATCATGGGCACGCCCTGGGACAGCATCAGCGTCGCGATGAAGTTCCGCATCTGCCGCGCCCGCAGCCGCAGCACGTCCGGGTCGTCGGTCTCGCCCTCGGCCCCGCAGTTCCAGGACCGGTTGTGGCTCTCGCCGTCCCGGTTGTCCTCGCCGTTGGCCTCGTTGTGCTTGTCGTTGTAGGCCACCAGGTCGTGCAGGGGGAAGCCGTCGTGGCAGGTCACGAAGTTGATCGAGGCCAGCGGGCGGCGCCCGTCGTCCTGGTACAGGTCGGACGAGCCGGTCAGCCGTGAGGCGAACTCCGCGAGCGTGCGCTGCTCGCCCCGCCACAGGTCGCGCACGGTGTCCCGGTACTTGCCGTTCCACTCGGTCCACAGCGGCGGGAAGTTCCCCACCTGGTAGCCGCCCTCGCCCACGTCCCACGGCTCGGCGATCAGCTTCACCTGCGAGACCACCGGGTCCTGCTGCACCAGGTCGAAGAACGACGACAGCCGGTCCACCTCGTGGAACTGGCGGGCCAGCGTCGCCGCCAGGTCGAAGCGGAACCCGTCGACGTGCATGTCGGTGACCCAGTACCGCAGGGAGTCCATGATCAGCTGGAGCACGTGCGGGGACCGCATGAGCAGGGAGTTTCCCGTCCCTGTCGTGTCCATGTAGTAGCGGGGGTCGTCGGTCAGCCGGTAGTAACGCGAGTTGTCCAGGCCCTTGAAGGACAGGGTCGGGCCCAGGTGGTTGCCCTCGGCGGTGTGGTTGTAGACCACGTCGAGGATCACCTCGATCCCGGCCTCGTGCAGCGCCTTGACCGCCGACTTGAACTCCAGCACCTGCTGGCCCCGGTCCCCCCAGGAGGCGTAGGCGTTGTGCGGGGCGAAGAAGCCGATGGTGTTGTAGCCCCAGTAGTTGTTCAGGCCCATGTCGACCAGGCGGTGATCGTTCACGAACTGGTGTACGGGCATCAGCTCCAGGGCCGTGACCCCGAGCTCGGTGAGGTGCTCGATGATCGCCGGGTGCGCGAGGGCCGCGTAGGTGCCGCGCAGCTCCTCCGGGAGGCCGGGGTGGCGCATGGTGAGGCCCTTGACGTGGGCCTCGTAGATCACCGTGTGGTGGTACTCGGTGCGCGGGCGCCGGTCGTCGCCCCAGTCGAAGTAGGGGTTGACCACGACCGACGTCATCGTGTGCGGAGCCGAGTCGAGATCGTTGCGCCGGTCGGGATCGTCGAAGTGGTAGCCGTAGACCTCCTCGCCCCAGTCGATCGAACCGCTGATCGCACGCGCGTACGGGTCGAGCAGCAGTTTCGCGGAGTTGCAGCGCAGCCCGCGCTCCGGGGCGTACGGGCCGTGCACCCGGAACCCGTACCGCTGCCCCGGCATGATGCCGGGCACGTACGCGTGCCGCACGAAGGCGTCGCTCTCCCGGAGCTCGATCGCCGTCTCCGAGCCGTCGTCGTGCAGCAGACACAGCTCTACTCGGTCCGCGGCCTCCGTGAAGACCGCGAAGTTGGTACCGGCGCCGTCGTACGTGGCACCGAGTGGATACGCCTCGCCAGGCCAGACCTGCATGGATACGACTCTTTCAGGTGTGCGGCGCCGGTGGGGACGCCTTGGTCCCGAGTCTCCCCGAAAGTGAGGGAACCTCCTATGACTTATCTCCCTCTTACCGAGTGACCAGTGCATACGCGGTATGCCAAACCGATGGGGCAATCACATACTCCCGGGGCTTGGGGGAGTAGGGGGAAGACGTGCGCAACATAGTGCACCGCCACCTGGGCAAGATGGTGGCCGGTACCGCCATCGCGGTGGCCGGGACCGCCGTGATGGTGGCGGTGACCCTGCCGGGCACGGCGGGGGCGGACGACAACGGCACCCGGGCGGGGCGGTCCGTCCCGCAGGAGGCGGGAGCCGCGGGGACGGATGCCGCGGGGGCGGGCGCCGCGGGGGCGGGCGGCCGGGCCGTGGCGCCGGGTGTCGTCGAGGCGGCCCCTGCCGAAGGACAGCAGGGCGAGGGCCGTGACCCGCTGACCGACGACGAGCTGCGGCGGGTCGAGAAGATCGCCCTCAGCCGGGAACTGTTCCGCAGCAGCGAGAGCGTCGACGGGGAACGCGGTCCCGAGCGCCTCACCGTCGACCTCGCCGAACCGGAGGCCGACGAGGCCGGCAGGCCGGACGCGCCCCGGCGCGCCGACGTGACGTTCTACGACTACCGGGACGACACACTCGTCACCCGGACCGTGGATCTCGGCACCGGCAAGGTGGTGCACACCGACACCCAGCACGGCGTCCAGCCGCCGCTCAGCCGCGCCGAGAAGGCCGAGGCGGCCGGCCTCCTGATCGCCGACCCGCTCGGCTCGGGCCTGAAGGCCGACTACAAGGACGCCACCGGCAAGGCGCTCACCTCCCCGGACCAGCTCCAGCTCAGCGGAGCCGTCTACCGGGCCGCGCCGGGCGCCCAGCCCGCCGTGCTCGACACGTGCGGGGAGCACCGCTGCGTCCGGCTGTTCCCGAAGGTCAAGAACGGACCGTGGGTCGACGCCAGGTCGCTGGTGATCGACCTGAGCGCCCGCAAGGTCGCCCGGCTCGGCCACTGACCCGCCCGCTTCACTCACCGTCCACCTCGCTCCTCCTCGTCAGGGAGTCATCTCGTCATGCGCGTGAACAGCAACACCAAGGCCCGCATCCGCGCGGCCGTGGGCCTGACCGTGGCCGCGCTGGCCGCGGGCGCCACGGCCGGCGCGGGACCGGCCACCGCCCAGCCGAAGGCCGCCCCCGCCGCGCCGCCCGCCGCCGACTGCAGCGCCGCCTACCGCGTCGAGCAGAAGCTCTCCTCCGGCACCACCTGGCGGATGTGCTGGCGCTACGACGGCAAGGCCGGCCTCGTCCTGGAGAACATCTCGTACCAGCCGAAGGGGGAGGCCAAACCGATCAAAGTCCTCAACAGCGCCCGGCTCGGCCAGATCCACGTCCCCTACGACGACGGCTCGGTCGAGTACGACGACCTGACCGGCTTCGACTTCGCCCAGGGCCTGATGAACCTGGCGCCGGGCGAGTGCCCCGGCGGGGCCATCAAGACCGTCAAGGTCCCCGACTCCTGGAACGAGGACCCGAACGTCAAGGGTCTGTGCACCACCACCCGCTCCCGCGGCCACGCCTACCGCATGCAGGGCGACACCGCGAACAAGGTCTACCAGGCCGAGGGCAAGGACCTCCTCGTCTACACGGTGAACCAGGTCGGCTGGTACGAGTACATGACCGAGTGGCGCTTCCAGGACGACGGCACGATCACCATGAACGTCGGCGCCACCGGCAGCCTGTCCTTCGACGACTACGACGCCGGTGACGGCCGCGGCTGGCCCATCGGCAAGGGCGCGAGCGCGGCCAAGGCCACCAGCCACAGCCACAACGCCTTCTGGCGACTCGACTTCGCCCTGGACGGCTCCACCAAGAACCGCGTCGAGCAGTACGACTCCACCGTCACCGCGCCCGGCCGCGGCCAGCGCGCCCCCACCACCAAGACCACCCGCACCAAGGTGACCAAGGAACTGGCCGGGGACAGCAAGGCCTACCGCTGGTGGCGCATGGTCAGCGCGACCGGAAAGAACAAGGACGGACACGCGCGCTCCTACGAGATCGTCCCCGGGGTCACGACCAAGTACCCGGGTCGCAGCTACACCAAGCACGACCTGTACGTCACGCAGTACAACAAGTGCGAACTGTTCGCCAGCAACAACCCCGGCAACTGCGGGGCCGGGGCCGGGAAGTCCGTCGACAAGTGGGTGAACGGACAGGCCCTGACCCACCCGGTGGTCTGGATGAACGTCGGCTTCCACCACATAGCCCGGGACGAGGACCAGCAGCCGATGCCCGTCCACTGGCAGGGCTTCTCGATCGCCCCGCGTGACGTCACCGCCATGAATCCGCTCACTCCGGCCGAGCTCGCCTGGCAGAACGGGCACTGGAGGCCCCGGGGTTGAGAACTACCCTGCCCATCCGGCTGCACCGCCGACCGCTCCCGGAGTACCCTTCCTTGATCGTTGACAAGGGCAGTGTGCGGGGGAGCGGAAGGCGGTGCGTGGGTGGGCTCGGGAGGGCTGGAGCTGCCCCCTGGTGACGAGGGTCACGAGGGGAACTCCACAGACGTCCCGACCGGTGCCGTGTCCCTGGCGCGGCCGATGGACGCCACGGGCTCGATCGGCCCGGAACTGGACTGGGACGCCGACGCCTGGCGCGAGGTGCGCACCCGCGCCCAGCGGGCCGGCCGGGCCTACATCTGGCTGAACCTCGTCGAGCAGCGGCTGCGCGCGGTCGTCGCCGCCGTGCTGCGGCCCGTGTACGAACCCGTGCACGGCGAGGACTGGGTGGTGGCCGCCGCCGGACCGGCCGGCCAGGAGTGGGTGCAGCGCGCGGTGGCGGTCCGCGAGGTCAGCCGCCGCAAGGGCTATCTGCTCGACCCGGCCGACGACAACGTCCTGTCCTTCCTCACCCTGCCCCAGCTGCGCGAGCTGATGGTGCAGCACTGGCCCTGCTTCGAGCCGTACTTCGACGACCGCCGGGACGTCGAACTCGCCCTGGACGAGCTGGAGGTCACCCGCAACGTCGTCTCCCGCAACCGGGCCCTGTCCGAGGCCGTGCTCAACCAGGCCGAGCGGGCCTCGGCGCGGCTGCTGGAGATGCTCGGCGCGGGCGGTGACGTGCCCTCGGCGCGCCGGCTGCCGATCGACGCGGTCGAGGACCTGGTCGGTGACCGGTACGCCGACGTCGTCGCCGTCCACCCGGACCGGGTGCGGCTGATGCGGCAGTTCCCGGCCGAGGACATCTTCGGCGGGGCCCGCCGCCTCGACGCCATCGGCATCGGCCTCAACCTGCTCGTGCAGAACTTCTCCGGCCGGCGTCTGGTGCGGCTGGCGGAGTCCGGCTGCCGGGTCAGGCTGCTGTTCCTCAACCCGGCCTCCAGCGCGGTCAAGCGCCGCGAGCGCGAACTGGGCATCAAGCGGGGCGAACTCAGCCGGGCCGTCGAGATGAACATCCTGCACATGCGCCGCGTGCGTGCCCGGCTGCGCGACCCCGGGGCCTTCGAGATCCAGGTGTTCGACGAGACGCCCCGCTTCACGGCGTACCTGGTGGACGGCGACGGCGCCGACGGCATCGCGGTCGTGCAGAACTATCTGCGCCGCACCCGGGGCATGGAGGCGCCGGTGTTCGTGCTGCGCAACGGCAGCAAGGTGGTCAAGTCGGGCGAGATGGACGAAAGTGGCCTCTTCCCCACGTATCGCGAGGAGTTCGAGGTGATGTGGGCGGATTCGCGGCCGGTGTCATGAACTGCTCCCGGGTGCGGGGTGATTCCCCGGCCCGCCGCCGGGCATGAGCGGAACGCGATCCTCTGATTGTCAGTGGTGCATGCGAAGGTGGGGACCACTGGGGGAACGCACCACATGAAGGGGGACCGCCCATGGGCTGGCACCGGGAGCTGCTGGTCGGCTTCGACCTGGAGACGACGGGTACGGATCCGCGCGAGGCGCGCATCGTCACGGGGGCCGTGATCGAGGTCAGGGGCACAGAGCCGATCGGGCGCCGCGAGTGGCTGGCCGACCCGGGAGTGCCGATCCCCGAGGACGCGGTGGCGGTGCACGGCATCAGCAACGAGCGGGCGGCGGCCGAGGGCAGACCGGCCGACCAGGTGGCGGACGCCCTCGCCGACGTCCTCACCTCCTACTGGAGGACGGGCGTACCGGTCGTCGCGTACAACGCGGCCTTCGACCTCACCCTGCTCTCCGCGGAGTTGCGGCGCCACGGGCTGCCGTCCCTGCGGGACCGCCTGGGCGGCGTGGACCCGGCCCCGGTCATCGACCCGTACACCATCGACCGCTGGGTCGACCGCTACCGCCGCGGCAAACGCAACCTCGAAGCGGTCTGCGCCGAGTACGGCGTCGTCCTCGACACCGCCCACGACGCCATGGCCGACGCCTTGGCGGCGGCCCGCCTCGCCGGGGCGATAGCCGACCGCCACCCCAAGATCGCCATGCTCGGCCCGGCGGCGCTGCACCACCGCCAGATCGAGTGGTACGCCGAGTGGGCGGCGGACTTCCAGAGCTTCCTGCGCGGCAAGGGAGACCCCACCGCCTCGGTCGACGGGACATGGCCCCTGCGCGAGTGGGCGGACGAGCCGGTCTGAGGCGGCGGGCAGGCGGTCAAGGGGGGCAGGCGCCGGGCGGCCGGGTACCAGCGGTCAGAACGGATACCACCGCACCGTCTCGTCCCCGTCCCTGAGGGACCTCACCCGCCGCTCGAACTCGGCCAGCGCCTTGGGGTTGCTCGGCGCGTGCTGCGCGACCCACGCACAACTGGCCGTCTCCCGGGCGCCGCGCAGCACACCACAGCCCTCCCAGCCGCGTACGTCCCAGCCGTAGGTCCGCGTGAACGAGGCGTACGCCTCGTCCGGCAGCCCGTACCGGTCGTGCGACAGCGCCATCACCACGAGATCGTGCTCCCGCAGGTCCGCGGACACCGTCTCCAGGTCCACCAGCACGGGCCCGTCGGGTCCGACGTGCACATTGCGCGGCAGCGCGTCCCCGTGGATCGGCCCCGGCGGCAGATGCGGTGTGAGCGCGGCGGCCCGATCGGCGAACCCGTCGCGCCGCTCGCGCAGATACGCCGCGTCCGCGGGATCGATCGCATCCCCGGCGAGCCGCAGCCACCGCTCCACACCGCCCAGCAGATCGCGGGGCGGGAGGTCGAAGGGAGGAAGAGGCACGGCGTGCACGACCCGTAGCAGTTCGGCCAAGTCCCGCGGCTCGGCGGGCCGCACCGCGTCCGGCAGCCGGTGCCACACCGTCACCGGGTGCCCGTCGACCAGCAGCGCCTTCGGCTCGGCCGCCCGCACGGCCGGCACACCCGCCTCGGCGAGCCATACCGCGACGTCCAGTTCGCGGCGCGCCCGGTCGAGGAGTTCGGCGTCCCGGCCGACTTTGACGACCAGGTCACCGGCGGCGAACACCGCGTTCTCGCCCAGAGCGAGCAGCCGCGCCGCCCCGGCCGCACCGGGCAGCACCCCTGCCGCGTCCAGTACGTCCCGCGCCCGTGCCTCGTCCATCGTCCGCCTCCGTCGTCCACGCCTCGACCGTCGGGTTCCGGCCATCCACCGGTCAGTGTCGCATCGGCACAGGTCGGACGGCGTACGCGGTGCCTTGACGAGGCATATGGCCTCCACGAGCATGACCAGGCCGGCCGAGCCGCGCGAAGGGGCTGATTCCGTGACACCGGTGACCGAGGCAGCGTCCCCCTCGCCCCTTCCGCCGCCCTCGCCGCCTTCGTCATCGAGGTGGCGGGCCGGCCGCAGACCCGGCGAGGACCGGCCACGGGGCGCCGTCGGCGGCCACGGCGCCTGGTTCCTGGTACTGCCCGCCCTGATCCCGATCCTCGTCCTCAGCGCCGGTCCGCTGCTGTACGGCATCCTGCTGGCCTTCACCGACGCCCAATCCGGCCGCACCGCACCCACCCAGTGGATCGGCGGCCTCAACTTCCGGGACCTGCTGCACGACACGCTGTTCTGGGAGTCGTTCCGGGTCGGGCTGGTGTGGGCGGTCGGCGTGACCGTGCCTCAGTTCCTGCTCGCGCTGGGCCTCGCCCTGCTGCTCGACCAAAACCTGCGGCTGCGCTGGCTGGCGAGGGCTCTGGCGATCATCCCCTGGGCCATGCCCGAGGTCGTCGTCGGCATCATGTGGCGGCTCGTCTACAACCCGGACGCGGGCATCCTCAACGAGACCCTGCGCGACCTCGGGCTCGGCGGCGGCCGGGACTGGCTCAGCGGACTGGCGACCGCGCTGCCCGCCGTGATCGTCGTCGGCGTCTGGGCGGGCATGCCCCAGACGACGGTCGCGCTGCTCGCCGGGCTGCAGAACACCCCGCGTGAACTGCACGAGGCGGCGGCGGTCGACGGCGCGGGCGCCTGGCGCCGCTTCCGCACGGTCACCTGGCCCGCCCTCAAGCCCATCGCCCTGGCCATCACCGCGCTCAACCTGATCTGGAACTTCAACTCCTTCGCCCTGGTCTACGTGCTGACCAACGGCGGTCCCGGCGGCAGGACCCGCCTGCCCATGCTCTTCGCCTACGAAGAGGCCTTCCGCTACGGCCAGTTCGGCTACGCGGCGGCGATGGGCTGCGTGATGGTGGCCGTGATCTCGATCGCCCTGGCCGTCTTCCTCGCCGGCCGCCTCAGGGGAGGTGACGACACGTGAAGACCGGCCGCCCGGCCCGCGTCGGCCAGTACGCCGCGCTGCTCGCCTACCTCGTCTTCCTGGCCTTCCCGTTCCTCTGGCTGGTCTCCACCGCGTTCAAGCCGCCGCGCGAGCTGGGCAGTCTGCACCCCACATGGATCCCCAAGGACCCCACCCTCGACAACTTCCGGCAGGCGTTCGACGAACAGCCGCTGCTGCACGCCGCCCTCAACTCCCTGCTCGCCGCGCTCGCGGCGGCCGTCGTGGCCGTGCTCGTCGCGACGCCGATGGCGTACGTCGTCGCCCGGCGCCGCACCCGGCTCGCGAAGGCGGTGACGGGCTGGGTGGTGGTCAGCCAGGCGTTCCCGTTCGTCCTGCTGATCATCCCGCTGTTCCTGGTGCTGAAGAACCTCCGACTGATCAACTCGGTGCCGGGGCTGGTGCTGGTGTACGTGGTGTGGGCGCTGCCCTTCGCGCTGTGGATGCTCGCCGGGTACGTACGGGCCGTGCCGCCCGAGCTGGAGGAGGCCGCGGCGGTCGACGGGGCGGGCCGGATCCGCACGCTGGTGTCGGTGACCGCGCCGCTGCTCGCGCCGGGCATCGTGGCGACCGGACTGTTCGCGTTCATCACCGCGTGGAACGAGTTCTTCTTCGCGCTCGTACTCCTCAAGACTCCGGAGAAACAGACCCTCCCCGTGGTCCTCACCCACTTCATCGGTGCCGAAGGCGTCGCCGATCTCGGCCCGCTCGCGGCCGCCGCGTTCCTCGCGACCCTGCCCTCCCTGGTCGTCTTCGCCCTCATCCAGCGGCGGATCACGGGCGGCATGCTCACCGGGGCGGTGAAGAGCTGATGCGCACACGCCTGCTGGCCCTGGTCCTGCTGCTGCTCCTCGCCGGCTGTTCCTCCGGCGGCACCCACGACGACGCCCGGATCACCCTGCGCTTGCAGTCCCTGGCCTGGCAGGAGGAGTCCGTCGAGGCCAACAAGCAGCTGGTGAAGGAGTGGAACGCCACCCACCCGGACGTCCGTGTCGAGTACGTCCAAGGCACCTGGGACAGCGTCCACGACCAGCTTCTCACCGCCTTCGAGGGCGGCGAGGCACCCGACATCATCCACGACGCCTCCGACGACCTCGCGGACTTCGCCTACGGCGGTTACCTCGCCGATCTGACCGGCCTGCTGCCCGCGAGGCTGAAGTCGGACATTCCGCAGCGCAGTTGGGAGACCACGACCTTCGGCGACGGCGTCTATGGCGTGCCGTTCCTCCAGGAACCGCGCGTGCTCATCGCCAACGCGACGTGGCTGCGGGAGTCCGGCGTACGGATCCCGACCCCCGAGAAGCCCTGGAGCTGGGCCGAGTTCCGCCGGATCACCGAACGGCTCAGCGGCGGGGGGAAGTACGGCGTCGCCTGGCCGCTGAAGGAACCCGTCTCCGCCACGCTCAACCTCTCCCTGTCGGCGGGCGGACAGCTCTTCCACCGCAGGCCGGACGGCAAGATGACGGTGCGGTTCGGGACGGCCGACCAGGTGGTGCCGCGCACGGTGCACGCCCAGGCGAACACCGACCGCAGCGCCTCGCCGACGACCCTGGGCAGCGGCGGCTCCGACACGCTGCCCGGCTTCTTCGCGGGCCGGTACGCGATGGTCCCGCTCGGGTTCTCCTATCGCCAGCAGATCGCCCAGCAGGCACCCAAGGGCTTCGACTGGCAGGTGCTGCCCGCTCCGGCGGGGGCCGGCGGCCTCACCCAGGGAGTCAGCCCGCAGACGCTCTCCATCGCCGAGGACTGCCTCCACAAGGAGGAGGCCGCGGAGTTCCTCGACTTCTTCCTCGGGCCACGGAACATGGTTCGCCTCGCCCTCGGCGACTGGATGCTGCCCACCGGCAGGCAGGCCCTGAAGGATCCCGCCCTGCACCGGACGAAGGACGGCTGGGCCACCGGCACCGCCCTCGCCGAGCACCTGAGACCCGCACCGGCCCAGTCCGTCCGCGGCTACCCCGAGTGGAAGGACAAGGTCGCCACACCCGCGTTCCAGGAGTACTACAGCGGAGCGATCGGCCTGCGTGAACTGCGCGTTCGCCTGGAGGAGGACGGCAACCTGGTGCTGGCCCGCTACCAGCGCTGAGCACCGCCCCCGGTCACCGCCGCGATCAAGGACGTAGACAGTGTCTACGGCCTCCTGGTAGACACGGTCACATGGATGCCGAGGGGACGCTGCGGGAGCGGCTGGTCGATGTCGGGGTGGAACTGGTGCTGACCGAGGGCAGCGGCTCGGTCGGGCTGCGGGAGATCGCCCGCCGGGCGGGTGTGTCGCACGGCGCGCCCCGGCGGTACTTCCCGACGCACCGGGCGCTGCTGTCGGCCGTCGCCCGCCGGGGCTTCGAGGAACTGGGCGCGCGCTCCGTCGCGGCCACGTCCGAAACCGCCCCGCCGCGTGCCCAAGTGGCGGCGCTGGCGCGGGTGTACGTCGCCTATGCCCGGGAGCGGCGTGGCATGTTCGAGTTGATGTTCCGTCATGACCTCCTCGACAGCGACGGGCAGAGCGAGGTTCCGGCCGGACCCCGGCTGCGGGAGGCGACGCTGCCGATGTTCGAGCGGTTCGTCGCGCTCGTCGCCCGGTGCCGGGGCGAGGCCACGGAGTCCTCGGCGGCCCTCACCGCGGCCGCCCTGTGGTCGAATCTGCACGGCATCGCCGAACTGTGGTCCTGGGGCAGTCTGCAACTCGCCCTCGACGGCGACCCGGGCAAGGAGCCCGCCGACGGCCCCGACCGGATCGTCGAGGCGGCGCTGGACGCCCACCTCGGCCCGGCCGCCTCATGACCGGGCGGCTGGTGCGTTCCGCCCCGCTCCTCGTCAGCGCGGCCGGGGCGATGATCGTCGCGCTGGACGGCACCGTCCTGCTGGTGGCGCAGCCCAGCCTGCAGCGCGCACTCGCCGCCGGCCCCGCACAGGTCCAGTGGACCAGCACCGGCTACCTCGTGGCGGTGGCCGCCCTGCTCGTCCTCGCGGGTCGGCTGGGGGACCGGTACGGGCACCTGCGGCTGCTGTGTACCGGTCTGCTCGGCTTCGGCGCCGCCTCCGCCGGGATCGCCCTCGCGCCCTCGGTCGGCTGGGTGATCGCCCTGCGCGTGGTCCAGGGCCTGTTCGGCGCCCTGCTCCAGCCGGCGACACTCGCGGTGCTGCGGTCGGCGTATCCAGAACGGGAGCTCCGCCGGGCCGTCGCCGTGCGGACCGGAGCGATCGCGGTGGCAGCCGGGAGCGGCCCGGTGCTCGGGGGAGTCCTCGTGGCGCACTTCGGATGGCGGGCCGTGTTCTGGCTCAACGTCCCGGTCGTGCTCGCCGCGGTGCTGCTCGCTCTCGCGGTCCGCCTTCCCGCCCCCGATCGACCGGCCCCGCAGCCGCTCGACCTCACCGGTGCGGTGCTGCTGGCGGGCACCCTCGCGCTCCTCGTCCACGCCCTGGCAGGCGTCCCGGCGCACGGCTGGACCGCCGCGCCCGCACTGCTCGAATTGTCCGCCGTGGCGGCCCTGGCGGTGGCACTCGCCGTGAGCCAGCGCCGGGCCGCCCACCCGATCGTGCCGTCGGCAGTGACACGGTCGGTACCGGTGACGGCCTCGATGGTGCTGCTCCTGCTCGCCACCGCGGGTCTGTTCGGCAGCCTGTTCACCGCCACCTTCCTCCTCCAGGGTGTCCTGGGCCTGGACCCTCTCGCCACCGGGCTCCGGGTCCTGCCGCTCACGGTGCTGATGGTGCTCGGGTCGCCCCTGGCGAGCGCCGCCCTGGGCCGTTGGGGCCCGCGACCGACCGCCGTCACCGGAACGCTCCTGGTCGTGTTCGGTGTCGCGGGCCTCGCACGGTTGTCCGCGAGCGACGCGGTGGGGCCGACGGGTGCCTTCTTCGCCCTGATCGGTGCCGGGTTCGCCGCCGTCATGGTCACCGCCACCGGGACGGTCGTCGGCGACGCGCCGCCCGAGTACGCCGGAGCCGTCGGTGGGCTCAAGCAGACGGCGACGAACATCGGCCCGACCCTCGGCATCGCCGTCACGACGAGCGTGGGCGCCGCCGCCTCCGCCGGCCCCACCCTGCTCGTCCTGGCCGCGATCACGGCCCTCGGCCTGGTCCCCGCGGCGCTGCTGCCCGGGAACCGAAAGGCGGGCATGCCGCAACGACCGCCCGGGCACGAGCCCGAGGTCCTGCACATCGACAACCGTCATGTGTCCCCGCGGCGTACTCGCGACGGCGTATGACCGGCGGACGGCGCAGCCCCCGCGCACGCCCTTCTCGGTCAACGGGAACGTGCCGTTCTCCTGGCCCTGCCGGGCCGGCATCTGGTGCTCTCGGTCGGCGAGCACGTCGACCCGCCGGGTTCGCGGACGTCCCGGACAACGTCGAGGTGCGCACCTGGGTGCCGCAGTCGGCGATCCTCAAGCGGCGCGTCACACCGCGACGGCCTGACGGCTGAGGGTCAGCCGGGCGTTGTCGAGGGTGGCGTCCATGCGTGCCGACTGGCCCTTGGTGAACATGAACATCGCGGCGTCGTCGGTGTAGTCCATGTAGTTCATGAACATGTCGCCGTCCGGTCCGTTGCCGCACGTCACATGGGGGAAGGTGGGGGAACCGGCGTTCGCTCCGGCCTGGTTGGGGGTGTCCGCCACGAAGTCGCTGCCGCTGCATCCCTCGTCGTCGTCGCCCCAGATGTGCCGCAGGTTCAGCCAGTGCCCGATCTCGTGCACGGCGGTGCGGCCGCCGTCGAAGGGGGCCGTCGCGGTGCCGGTGGTACCGAGGGCGGTGTGGGTGATGACCACGCCGTCCGTGGAGGCGGCGCCGCCCGGGAACTGGGCGTAGCCCAGCAGCCCGCGGCGCAGTTGGCAGACCCAGAGGTTCAGGTAGATGTCCGCGGGCCAGGCGTCCTGGCCCCCGCTCAGGCTGAACTTGACCAGGTCGTCGGTGTCCCAGTCGTCGACCGCGCTCTCGGTGCGCGTGATGCCGTCCGTGGGGCGTCCCAGTGGATCGGTCCGGGCGAGGTGGAACTGCAGGCGGGCGTCGGCCACCAGGTCCTGCCAGACCGCGGGCACCTTGCTCACGTCCGGATTGCTCGCGCGGTAATCCTGGTTGAGCACGTCGATCTGACTGTGGATCTGGGCGTCGCTCACGTTCTGCTCGGGGTGGCTGTGCACGACGTGCACGACGATCGGGATGTCGATCAGGCCCTGCCGGGCGGTGACCTGATCCATCGACTCGTAGGCGAACGCGGTGTTCTCGATCAGGGCCCGGTTCTCGGCGTACTCCGGGTTCAGGGTGAGGAGTCTGCGGTGGACCTCCATGGCGCCGCACCAGCGGCTGTAGTCGGGGGAGGTGGCGCGAAGGAATGCCTGCGCATCGGACATGGCGTGCCCTTCGAGGGGAGGGGGGTGCCGCGCACGCGGCTGCGGGACTGCGCGCATCGAACGCGTCGCGAGGGCCGGGCGACGTCCAGCGGAGCGGTCGGTTGCCCGTTCCCTCCGAACCCATACACTGATAATTCTAGTCACTTTGGCATAAGAGTGACAATTTCGACTTAAGGCTGACGACGCGGACGACATCGGACGAGTGAGGTGGCCGGGTCATGCGAGAGCCCCCGCCGGGCCTTTTCCGCCCGTGGTTCCACTCCTACGAGGAGGACCACGACGACGTGCGGGTCTACCGGCCGGACGGCTTCCCCTTCCCGCCCGCGCGTGGCCGCCGCGGCATGGAATTCGCCTCCGACGGCACCCTTGTCGACCACCCGCTGGGCCGCGGCGACGCCCCCGGCGCCGTACCCGGCCACTGGCGGCTCGTGTCGGACCGTCACCTCGCGCTCACCTTCGAGGGCGCCCGCCCGGACCGGGAGCTGGAGATCGTGCGCTGCGACGAGCAGGTGCTGCATGTGCGCCGGCTGGCGTAGGGCCTGCCCGCGAATCTGTGTCCCTCGCAGTTGAACGAGTAACCGCACGGTTGAGCCGTCAATTGCATTTCATCCTGCACTACTTGTCACCCTGCTCAGAGCGGCGGAAACTGGAAACGATGACGTGGAGCCCACCGACACTCCGACTCTGCGCCGCCCCGATGAGCACGAACAAAGGGGTGACCCGGTGGAGAACGAACTGCACATCCTCCTCACCGAACAGGACGCGGAAGCCGAACGCGTCGCGGAGCTGACCGGCTATCTGCGCGAGGAGCTGCTCGACCTCGACGTGGACGACGTCACCACGCTCCCCGGCGGGGAGGTCCCGCCCGGTGCGCGGGCCGTGGACGTCACCCAGATCGGTGCCCTGCTGGTGACCCTGGGCAGCTCGGCGACCGCCCTGAACCAGGTGATGACCGTGATCCGGTCGTGGGTGGGCCGTCGCCATGACACCCACCCGTCCCTGCAGCTGCGGATGGGCGACGACGTGCTGGAGGTGTCCGAGGCGACCGACGATCAGGTCGCCGAGGCGTTCAAGATCTTCGTCGAGCGCCATTCCAGGGCCGGAGCCGAGCCATGACGGATTCCAGACACGCGCTGATCATCGCCAACGACCGGTACGCCGACCAGGGCCTCAAGAAGCTCAGGGCGCCCGCCCAGGACGCCGCGGCCCTCGAGCGGGTGCTGCACGACCCGCAGATCGGCGACTTCGAGGTGGAGGTCGTGCACAACGCCTCGGCCGACCTCATGCGCAGGCGCATCCAGGGCTTCTTCAACGACCGCCGCCGCGCCGACACGCTCCTGCTGCACTTCTCCTGCCACGGCCTCAAGAGCGAGTCCGGCGAGCTGTACTTCGCCGCGAGCGATACCGAGCCCCCGCTGCTGGCCGCGACCGCCGTCGCCTCCCAGTTCGTCCGCGGTTGCATGTCCGGCACCCGGGCGGGCCGCAGTGTCCTGTTCCTCGACTGCTGTTACGGCGGCGCCTTCTCCCGGGGCTCGGCCTCCGTGCGCGCCGCGGGAGAGGTCAACGTCCTCGAGTCGTTCGCGAAGGACGAGCCGGTCAGCGGGCGGGGCTGGGCCGTCATCACCGCGTCCGACTCCATGGAGTACTCCTTCGAGGGCAGCGAACTCGCCGAGAACTCCGCTCCGCGGCCTTCGGTGTTCACGCACGCGGTGGTCGAAGGCCTGGAGACCGGCGAGGCCGACCTCGACGCGGACGGCCATGTCTCCCTCGACGACCTGTACGAGTACGTCTACCGGCACGTACGGGAGCAGAACCCCCATCAGACACCGAAGAAGGCGGCGGAGCTGCAAGGGGAGCTGCATCTGGCACACAGCCGGCGCGGCGGCATCAAGATCGTCGCCATTCCCTCGCCGACCTCCTTGCAGGCGGCCCTGAACAGCGACGACTTCCTCACCCGGCAGGGCGCCGTCACGGAGTTGTGCAATCGGCTGCAGCGCCCGGAGTTGCCCGTGGCGGAAGGGGCGCGTCAGCACCTGGCGGAGGTCGCCCACAACGAAGTTCAGCCGCTCGCCGATCTGGCGGCCGACGCCTTGAGCAGGATCCGCCTGGCACCGTCCCCGGACCATCTGGACTTCGGCCGGGTACCGAGGGGCTCGAACCCTCCCAAGCGGTCCGTGACCCTGCAGGGCCCACCGCTGGCCCGTCACTGCGTGGTGCAGCCCCGACAGCCGTGGCTGCGGGTCGATCCGGCCCGCAGCGGTCTGGAGGTCCACGTCGACACGGCTGCCACGGGGCCCCTCTTCGGGGACCTCGTGCTGAGGGGCGTGGCCGACGAGTCGGTGATCCACGTCGAGGCGGAGGTGACCCCGGCGGCCGAGGACGGTCCCACGAAGCCCGAACCGGACGTCCCGAACGACCCCCCACCGCCGAAGCCCCGAGCGCAGGACAAGCGGCGCACGGTGGTCATGGAGCCCCCGCGCATCCCGTCCAAGCCCAAGGAGCCGCCCAGGACCACTGAAGAGCAGGAGCGAACGGACCGGAAGACTCCGTCCCGGCGCGCTCCCGCCCTCGCCGGTGCCGCCCTCGCCCTCGCCGTCACGGCGCTCGCCATGCTCGTCATGACCATCCAGAGGGGGGTGGTCGCCGTCGTGGCGCGGGCCGACGCAGGGGTGTACGGCAACGTCGAGGACGACATCCGCGAGCAGGGGGCACTCACCCCGCTCATCGTGTGTCTGATCACCGGCGCGGTGGCGCTGGTCGTCGGCGCGTTCGCCCGGCACGACCTGGACGCACGGCGGGAGCATTACACGAGGCGGGCGGCCAGCGGCACGCACACACTGACCTCGGTCGCGAAGGGTCTGGCGATCCCGGCGCTGATCCTGGCCGTCCTCGCGGGCATCGCCTACCTGGTGGGCAGCGGCGAGTGGTGAGCACCTGCCGCGCGAACAACGCCGGTCGGGTGCTCCGGAACCCCTGCGCGGCGACAGGCGTGGAAGGGCCCGTCGGTCACCCCGGCGACCGACGGGCCCTTCCACGCCACCAAGGCGATCAGACCTTGAGGGGTTCGCCCTCGCCGTCCCGCGCCGCCGGCCCGGCGACCGCCTGCGGCGTCTCGTCGTGCGTGAGGTCCGGCAGCCGGTGCAGCCACTTGGGCAGGTACCAGTTGCGCTCGCCGAGCAGCGCCATCACGGCCGGCAGCAGCACGCCCCGGATGATCGTCGCGTCGATCAGCACCGCGGCCGCGAGGCCGACGCCCATCTGCTTCATGGACTGCATGGACAGCGTCCCGAAGATCGCGAACACGGCGACCATGATGACCGCGGCACTGGTGACCACCCCGGCCGTGGTGACCACGCCGTGCCGGATCGCGTCCTTCGTCGCCAGACCCCGCAGCCGCGCCTCACGGATCCGGGAGACCACGAACACGTGGTAGTCCATCGACAGGCCGAACAGGATCACGAAGAGGAACAGCGGCAGCCAGGTGATGATCGCGCCGACGCCCTCCGCGCCCACCAGCGACGCGCCCCAGCCGTGCTGGAAGACGGCGACGAGAATGCCGTACGCGGCGCCCACCGACAGCAGGTTCAGCACGATAGACGTGACCGCGATGGTCAGCGACCGGAACGACAGCAGCATCAGCGCGAAGGCGAAGACCACGACGAACGCGAACACCGGGACGACCGCTCCGCCCAGCTGGTCGTTGAAGTCCTTCGACCCGGCGACCTGCCCGGTGATGGGCGCCTCGACGCCGTCGACCTTGCCGAGCGTGGCGGGCCGCACCTCGTCGCGCAGCGTGTCCAGGCTTTCGCCGGCCTTGTCCAGGTCGGAGCCGCCGACCAGCGGGACGTACACGTAGGCCAGGTTCTGCGCGTCGTGCAGCTTGATCTCGACCGGACCCCGCGAGGCGCCCGAACTGATCGCCCGCGCGCGGAAGTCGGCGAGCGCGGACTTCACCTCGGGTGCGTTGATGTCCTTCGCCTTGACGACCACCTCGGCCGGCTCGGAGCCGCCGGGGAAGGCGTCGTTGAGCCGGTTGTAGGTCTGCACGATGGGCAGGGAGTCGCCGAACTCCTGGTCCAGGGTGAGCTGCTGCATCTTCATGCCGAGCGCGGGCGCCGCGACCGCGAGCAGCGCACCGGTCGCGACGACCAGCGAGACGGCGGGCCTGGCGAGCACGACCTTCAGGACGGCGCTCCAGAACCGGCTCCCCTCGGAGGTCCGGCTGCCGGTGCCGTTCCTGCGGCGCTTGTCGGGGTGCAGGAAGGGGATCCGGCCCTTCTCCACGCGCTCGCCGAGCAGCGAGAGCAGCGCGGGCAGCACGGTCACCGAACCGACCATGGCGACCGCGACCACCATCAGGGAGGCCAGGCCCATCGCCTCGAACGTGGCGAGCCCGGTGAACAGCATGCCCGCCATCGCCACGCACACGGTGACACCGGAGACGATCACGGCACGGCCACTGGTCGCCGCGGCGATCCGCAGCGCGGTCTCCGCGTCCCGGCCCGCCGCCCGCTCCTCCCGCTCACGGCGCAGGTAGAACAGGCAGTAGTCGACCCCCACGGCCAGGCCGACCAGCAGCATCACGGAGCTCGCGGTGTCGTCCATCGGCTGCCAGTGGCTGACAATGCTCATCAGACCCATCGTCGCCATGATCGCGGTGAGCGCGAGCGCCACCGGGAGCAGCGCGGCGACCAGCGCGCCGAACGCGATCAGCAGAATGCCCAGGGCCACCGGCACAGCGGAGTACTCGGCCTTCTGGAAGTCGTCGCCGAACGCGTCGGAGAACGTCTTCATCATGCTGGCGCCGCCGATCTCCTCGATCCGCAGCGAGGAGTGTTCCTTCTGCACGCCCGCGACGGCGTCGAGCACGGGCTCGACCCGGTCGCCCGCCGTGTCGGAGTCCCCGCGCATGTCGAACTGCACGAGCGCGCTGCGCCCGTCCTTCGAGATCGTCTTCGTGTCATACGGCGACGTCACGTCGGTGACCTTGCCGGTCCCCTCGACGGCCTCGACGACCGAGGCGACGGCGTTCCTGAACTCCGTGTCGGTGGCCTTGAGGGAGCCGTCCTTCGCCTGGACGAGGACGGTCTCATTGGCCGGCTCCTCGATGCCGGCGTCCTCGATGATCTTGGCGGCGGTGTGGGTCTCGCCCGACAGCTGGTCGCTCTCCTTGACGTCGACCGTGCCCATCGCCGAACCGAGCCCCATCGCCAGGACGACGAACAGCACCCAGATGCCGACGGCAGCCCATCGGTGCCGGGCGCTCCAGCCACCGGCCCGGGCGGCGAAGCCCCGCACCCGTATGTCTCCGTTCCCCATGACCGGTTTGCCCCCTCGTAATGCGGTGGCGGCCCCCTGCCGCCCCCTTTCGCTTCGAAGGTATGGGCTGGATAAAGCCATCTCGTCGTACTGCCCGGTGAAGTGGCGGGGTCCGAACTCATCCCCACGGAGCGAGCTCCCTCCCCACTGGGGAGGACTCCCGGAGACTGTGGTCCCTTACACCTATCGACAGACAAATCGGGCTCCTCGGGTGTGTGGATCCTGAGCAGACGGTTGTGCCCCGCGAAGACCGATGAGTAATTTACGGGGCCGGGCAGGTGCCCGCCGCGGCCGTCGTGCCCACCCCCACGGGGCACGACGGCCGCTTTATCGTGAGCGGATGACGACGACATACGCGGCTCTGCTGCGCGGCATCAACGTGGGCGGCAGCAGGAAGGTCCCCATGGCCGACCTGCGCACGCTCCTGACGGACCTCGGCCACGACGACGTCCGCACCTACCTGCAGAGCGGCCAGGCCGTGTTCTCCTGCGGACACGGCGGCGAGGAGGCGCTGGCAGCCGAGATCGCGCGGGCCATGGAGAAGCGCTTCGGGTTCGGCGTCGACGTGATCGTGCGCGACCACGCCTATCTCCGGGCGATCGCCGACGCCTGCCCGTTCCCGGCCGCCGACCTGGAGCCCAAGCAGCTGCACGTCACCTACTTCTCCGCGCCCGTCACCCCCGACCGCTTCGCGGAGATCGACCAGGACGCCTACCTCCCCGAGGAGTTCCGCCTCGGCGACCGGGCCCTGTACCTGTACGCCCCGAACGGCCTGGGCCGCTCCAAGCTGGCCGAGCACCTGTCGAAGCCGCGCATCAACAGGGGCGTGATCGCCACGACCCGCAACTGGAACACCGTCGTCAAGCTGGTGGAGATGACGGGTGCCTGAGCACAACCCCGCCGTCGAGTCCGCGATGGAGGGCGAACTCGCCCTGCTCACCCCGAAGGTCCGCCGCTCCCCCGAGCGGGTCGCGGCGCTGCTCCACCCCGACTTCCACGAGTTCGGCGCCTCCGGCCGGCACTGGAGCCGGGCCGCCATCATCGCCTCACTGGCCGCGACCACCGAGCCGGGAGCCCGCCCCGTCGCCGTCTCCGCCCTGCGCGGGGTCCAGCTCGCCCCGGACCTCGTCCACCTCACGTACGACACGGAGTACGACGGCAGCCGCGCACACCGCAGTTCACTGTGGCGGCGCACGGAGGGCCGCTGGCTGCTCTACTTCCACCAGGCGACCCCGTTCAGCGAACGGCCAACGTGATCCGGCGCGCTCTCCCGGACAGGGCGCGTACGAGGTGATCCCGGGCGGCACGGCCGGCCGCGGGTCCGCGAAGAGCCGAGGCCGGTCGTCCTCGGAGCGGGCCGCGTCGGCCGCCGCCAGATCGTCCTGGGTGGCAGGCGCGCCCTTGCGGTGCCCCGGCTCCCAGCCGTCCCAGGGGAGCAGCTCCACACCGTTCAGCACGGCCAGGTCGCGCAGGACACCGGTGGATGTTCGGTCAACCCGCCAGCCGTTCACCTGAACACCGCCGCCACCCCCTGCGTACCTAGGGAGGGACGGCACGAGAACGGAGTCTCGCGAGAGGAATCGCACGGCCACCGACAGGAGCCCGCAGTCATGAGCGACACGAACCTCGTCTACGCCTACGCGGTCCTGCGCCGCACCCCCGAGGCCGCGGCGGCCACGCCCCGTCTGCGCGGTGTCGCCGGAGAACCGATCCATCTGATCACCCCGGCGGTCACCGGCCCCCAGCTCGCCTTCGCCGTCGGCCACGTCCCGCCCGCCGACTACGACGACATCCCGCTCCAGGCCCACCTCCACGACGTGGACTGGCTGGAGGCCACGGTCCGCTCCCACCACGCCGTGGTGGCCGCCCTGGTCGCCTCCGGCGCCGCCGTACTGCCCCTGCGCCTCGCCACCGTCTACCGCGACGAGGAGGCCGCCCGGCAGGCCCTGGACACCCGGCGCGGCTACTTCCTCTCCCTGCTCGACCGCCTCACGGGCCACGTCGAACTCGGGGTCAAGACCTACGCCGCCCCGGACATCACCCCACCCGGAACCGACGCCGAATCCGCACCGGACCCGGTCACGGGCCTCGGGGTCGGCCGCGCCTACCAGGTCATCCGCCGCCGCAGACAACGCCGGAACGACGAGGCCTGGCACACGGTCACCCAGGCCGCCGCCCGCCTCACCGACACGGCCGCCACCCTCGCCGTCGACCGCGTCGCCCACACCCCCGAACGCGGCAGCCTCGCGGGCTCGGCCCCCGGCACCAACATCGGCAACGACGCCTATCTCGTCCCGGCCGACCGCGTCCACGCCTTCCGCACGGGCATCCTCGCGACCGCCGAGGGCGTCCCCGGCCTCCGCGTGGAGATCAGCGGCCCCTGGGCCCCGTACTCCTTCGCCCTCCAGCCGGAACCACACGAGGAACCGGCCGCGTGACGGTCACTCCGTCCGCAGGCCTGCCGTGATGGCTTCCGTCACCGTGCGGTGGCGCAGGTAGTCGCGCACGCCGTGCGGCCAGGCCGGCGCGATGCTGATCTCCGGCAGTTCCTCGACTCCCGGGAACACCCGGGCCACTCCCCCCTTGGGGACGGCCACGAAGTCCCCGGCATCGGCGACGTTCACCCACCGCCGCACGGCCGCGGGCTTCGTGCCCTTCCCGTCGCACGGGACCGGGTCGAGGCGGTGGAACACCGCGTGGGGGAGCGCCAGCGGCGAGCCGAGGGTGAGCAGCAGCCTCACGTCCAGTTCCTCCGCCAGTTCGTGCAGGGACTCGTAGGCGACGACGCTGCCCAGCGAGTGCGCGACGACGACGTCGGGCCGGTGCCGGAGCAGTACTTCCCGCACCCGCTCGCGCACCGCCGCACGCCGGCCGGCGAAGTAGCGTCCCACCTCGGGAAAGAACATCCGGACCGTCTTCTCGACGACGGCCGGGCGCTGCCCGGATCGCTGAGCGACCTGCCCGCACACCCACCGGACCCAGCCGGTCGCCCGCCCCTGCACACCGCTCGGGTCGACCCCCCACGCCCGCGCCCACTGCTCGACCAGCACCACGTCGGCGTCGTCCAGCTCGTCACTCTGCCGGTCACTGCGCAGAAGGTCGGCGTAGTACGCCGTTTCGAGCTCAAGCCCGGGGATCCTGTCGCCGAGCGCTTCCAGCCAGTCCGCGCGCAGGCGCTTGGAGCCGAGGTCGGGGGTGGTGTCGGCGGCTTTGTAGTTGCGGACGCCGTGGATGCCGAGGAGGCGGGTCATGGCAGCGAGGCCTCCGGTTCCGGGGGAGTGCAGCTGTAGGTGCCCAAGGCGCCGTCGGCGACGACGTAGACGAGCTGTGCGCCGGCGAACCCGAACGAGGACAACCGTCCGGCGATGGCGATCCGGGCACACAGGTGCAGCGTCCGGGCTTCCCAGACCTCGACGACCTGAATGTCCCCTCGCTGCCCGAGGGCCACGCCGACGAGCCTGCTGTCAGGAGAGAAGACGAGCGGCATCAAGGAGGACGGCTTGTCCGACAGGGAGACGCTTCTGAAGTCCCTCGGGAGCGCCGGGTCGGTCGGGAAGACGCACAGCTGCTGGAACGACATCGCGGCCAGGAGGGAGCCGTCGGGCGAGCTCCTGAGGCCCGAAAGCGGCCATGTCCAGGGGAAGCTCGTGATCTCTGCACCGGTGACCGGGTTCCGCAGACTCAGCAGCCCGTTGTCGGCATCGTGGACGGCGATGAAACGCCCGTCGGGTGATCCGACGACGCCGCCCTCGTCGAAGCGCTGCAGCTGCGGCTGACGCGCCTCGTCGGCGAGGCTTTTCCACAGCCGAAGATGCCCGTCCTCATCACCACTGACCAGGACCGACGTGTCGGGATTCACGGCGATGGAGGCCGACAGGCCGGCGACCGGCAGCCGGTTGACGACCTGCATCGACGTCGTGTCGAGGACATGGAACTCCCTCCTGCCGCCCACGACCAGTCGGCTCCCGTCGCAGGTGAAGGCCAGATCGTTCCCGCTCGGCACGTCCACGCTGCCGACCCGGGTGCGCGTGGCCACCGAGTACAGGGCCACTCGGCCCTCCGCCGCCACGGCGACCAGGCCGCCGTCGGGGGAGAAGCAGGTCGCCCGGGCGTGCGGCCCACCGTCCAGCAGTGCCCGGTCGCCGCCCGCCACGTCCCAGAGCGTCGTCCCCTGGGCGGAAGACACCGCCAGCAGATGCCCCACGGGGCTGAAGGCCACCGTACGGACTCTGGTGAAATCCTCCGTCTCCCCTGGATCCCACCGCGCCTCCTCCGACGGGCAGTCACCGGTGACGCCCCAGACGGAGACGCCGAGTTCCTCGCTGGCCACAGCGAGCAGGCGGCCGTCCGACGAGAAGGCCAGTGCCCTCACCGTGCCGGTTCTGCACTCCCAGGGCGGTCCGGCCAGGACGCGGTTCTCCACGTCCCACAGCTGTACGCTCCGCGTGAAGGAGTTGCGCGAGAACGCGAGCAGGCGGCCGTCGGGGGAGAAGGCCACCTTGTCGACCCCGACGAACGACGTCCTGCCGAAGAGGGGTGCGACCGGCTGCCAGGTCTCCGTCTCCAGCACCTGCACACCGCGGTTGGTCGCCGCGGCGAGCAGAGAGCCGTCCGGCGAGATCGCGATGTCGTACACCGAGCTGCCCGCGGTCGCGACGGAGCGGTTGTTGGAGTTCATGTGGCCGCCGCGCGACCACAGGAACGCGTACCGCGCGGCCTCCGGCCGGACGGCGGCCTCCTGTGCGATACGGCTGAACTGCCTTCTGACGTCCGAAAGCCCCAGCCGGTCGGCGTCGAAAGCGAACACCGACGCGCGTTCGGCGGCACCGCGCAACCGGGCGTGGGTGGCCCACGAAGCACTGAGCAGCCGCAGAAAGTCCGCAGCCTGCTCCGAGCGGACGAGGTCGAGAGCGCGGTGGTCGTCCCGGAGATCGAACCGGATGAGGAAGTACGGATCGGTGAGCAGAGACTCGGCATGCGCCACCGAGCGTGCCCGCGCGGCATGCCCCAACGCATGACGCAGCACGTACGGTTCGCCCTCGGCGGCCTCCCACGAGTCGCCGTGTCCCGGCTCGTCCGGCACGTACGGCCCGACGAGCTCCGACAACAGCCCTTCTTCGAGATCGAGGCTCGCCGCCTCGTCCAGCGGCTCCTCACTCGTCGGATGGTCGTGCAGGTAGTCGACCAGACCCTGGTGGAAGAGCCGGTACAGGGTCTCGCCGCTCTGCGGGTCGCTCCCGTACCGCAGGAAGGGGGAGGCCTCCCACAGGGTGTCCTGGACGTGCCGTTCGTCGAGGGAGTCGACGCCCATGGCCCGCAAGCAGCGCTTCAGGGTCGTGCGTGGCATGCCGTCACCGCGAGAGCGGGCCAGCACGGCGAGCACCGCCCGCATGTGGGGATAGTCGTCGCGCCGTGTCTTCAGGATCGATTCGAGCAGCGCCGGCAGGTGGGGCGACGCCGCCTTGGCGTACATGTCGGCACCCACCTCGTCGCGGGGCGGGTACTTCAGGGTCAGCAGGAAATGGACGTACAGGCCGGCGAGCAGGAACGGACCCCACGGTTCGTCCGGTCGCGCGCCGCGCACGATGTGGGCCGCGCCCTTCCTGGCCAACAGTGCGGTGAACGGGGAGGACTCGCCCGTGGCGTAGGGCTCCCGGGTGGCGAGGAGCCGCCGGATGTAACGCCGGACGTCCTGTTCGACCGCGTCGGGTGCGGCCGAGTCGAGGTCGATGTGGACGCCGTCGATGTCGGCCGCCTCTTCCAGAGCCGACAGCGCGGTGACCACTTCCCGGCGGCCGCCCAGCAGCATTCTGCACGGCGCGGGGAGGGTCTGCTCACCCAGTGGCCGAGGTGCCAGAAGCTCGGCCACGAGACGGAGCACCGCTTGTGGCTCGGTGCTCTCGTCCACGGCATCGAGCACGATGAGACGGTCCTTCTGTTCCCGAGCCAGCAAGAAGCGCAGCGCCTCGGCCGTCTGAGGCGGCGCGCTCCACTCCCCGCTGCCCGCTTCCTGGTCGTCCGTGTGCCTGGGCCGCCGCGCCCCCACCACGCAAGAGATGGCTTCGATCACCTGCCGAGCCGACCGCTGGCGTGCGTGCACCGCGACGATGTCCGGTACCTCGGGCAGGTCGAGCCCGGACGACTCCCACAACTCGCGGAAGCGCCGGCGCAGTCCGGGGTCCGCGGCACAGACGATGACCCCCAGGAGCCCGGACTTGCCCGCACCGGCCGCACCCGTGACGGTCAGCAGTGGACCTGTTCCGGACAGCCACTCCATGTAGCGGGTGAGTTCCGCCGTGCGGCCGGAGAAGAAGCCGATGCCGGTGTCGACGGGGACGAGGCCGCGGCCCGAGGCGCGGTCGGCGAAGTAGGCGGTGTCGTCGGTCCGCCGGCCGGGATCGCCCTCACCGGGGACGTGGCCCAGTGAGCGCCGCCGGGCCTGAAGCTGTTCCGGCGTGAGGGAGACCAGGCGGGGATTCGGCAGGAACGGCCAGTCCGCGTCTCCCAGTTCGACGCTGAAACCGAGGGACAGACGCTGATCGGCGGGGTCGCTCCGGATCACCCGGATCAGTTCGCGGACGAACCGGCTGAACGTGATCGACTGCTCGTCGATGTGGAGGTCCAGGTCCGCGAGCCGGTGCAGTGCCGCAGCGATCCGGCTGCTGAACTGGCCGCGTTCCGTGGGGGAGTCGCTGACGGCGGCGCCCAGGGCCCAGACGCCCCGGTCCGCGTCGATCTCGGTGAACGGCTGCCTGCCTGTCGCGACGCCGGCCGAGCAGGTGTCCACGAGGAAGACGACACGGTGCCCCATACCACCGCGCTCGACTTCCTGCTGCGCCTTCTCGATCCACCGGTCGACGTCCACCTCGCGGTTGTCCCGGGCGACGAAGGACAGCCGGTGACCTCGGTCGATCCTGCCGTGCCCGATGAGATGGACGACCACGACACTGGAGGGCGGGGGACTGTCGACGAGCTGCCCGCGCAGGAGCGCCTCCACCTCGATCTCCGTCGGATCCAGCGAGGTGCCCACCTTGGCGCCGAGCCGGTCGAAGGCCTGCTCGACCTCGCTCATCCGCGCCGCGACGAAGCCGAGTTCCTCCATGTCGGAGCCGTCGTCGAAGCTCCCCACACCGATCGACAGCACGGTGACGTCGGGAGCTGAGGGCTGCCGAGTCTCGCTCTCCAACTGGCCTCCCGGGCGCCTGGTTCGGAACGGCGCCGGGCCGAGTGGTCAGCGTCGCTCTCCGACGCTACCCGAACACCCGCCGGGCACAAGGCCGATCGTGACGCCCGGGACGGCGGCGCCGAAGACCGGGGTCCGCGGGCCGGTCGGGGAGGTCGTCAGGCGCTCGCAGCCGCGGGCAGCGGCATCCGTGCCGCCTCGTACCGCTCCAGCACGACCCGTGCCACCTCCGGCGCCGGGCCCAGGACGTCCGCCAGGACGTCCGCCTGTGCAGCACCCCGGGCGATGCGGTCCGGGAGGAAGCCGGGGGCCAGCACGTACGGGGCGACGGCGACCCGGGAGCAGCCCAGAGCGCGGAGTTCGCGGACCGCGTCCTCGGTGCGCGGAAGGGATGCGGAGGCGAACGCAGGCCGCACGGCGCACCAGCCGGTGTGCCGCCACTCCCGCGCGATTTCTGCGATCACTGCGATCGCCTCCGGGTCGGTGGACCCCGCCGAGGCCAGGACGACCCCGGTCGAGGACTTGTCGGCGGGAGTCAGGCCCGCCTCGTACAGACGCCGTTCCAGCGCCGCCAGGAGCAGGGGGGAGGGACCGAGGACGTCCGCCTGGTGGATGCGCAGCTGCGGCGGCGCGTCCGCGAGGACCGCGGGGATGTCCGCCTTCGCGTGGAACGCGCGGGTGAGCAGGAGGGGCAGGGCGACGACGTCGCGGACGCCCTGTACCGCCAGTGACTCCAGGACCCCTTGTACCGAGGGGACGTTGAAGTCCAGGAAGCCCGTTTCCACCCGTACGTCGGGGCGCGTCGCGCGCACCCGGCGTACCAGGGCGTGCACCGTCGCGGCATGCCGCGGGTCGCGGCTGCCGTGGGCGATGACGAGGAGGACGGGCTTGTTCGTCATGGGACTTCAGTTCTTCACCAGCAGGCCGCGGCTGCGCAGCACCCACCGCTCCAGCGGGCTGAAGATCAGCAGGTCGATGGCGATGCCGACGATCAGGATGAGCAGGATCGCCTCGAACACCATGGCCATGTCGCTGGCGTTGCGGCCGTTCTCCAGCAACTGGCCGAGGCCCACGCCGAGGTCGGGGAAGGACGCGATGATCTCGGCGGCCATCAGGGAGCGCCAGGAGAAGGCCCAGCCCTGCTTCAGACCCGCCACGTAACCGGGCAGGGCGGCGGGCAGGACGATGTGCCAGGTGCCCTTCAGGCCCGTGGCGCCGAGCGTGCGGCCCGCGCGCAGGAACAGCGGGGGCACCTGGTCGACGCCGGAGACCAGGCCGTTGGCGATCGAGGGGACCGCGCCGAGCAGGATCACCGCGTACATCATCGAGTTGTTCAGGCCCAGCCAGATCACTGCCGGCGGCACCCAGGCGACGGACGGCAGGGACTGCAGACCCGACAGGATCGGGCCGATCGCCGCGCGGATGAACTTCACCCGGGCCACGATCAGGCCCAGCGGCGTGCCGATCACCAGCGCGAAGAGGAAGCCGAGCAGACCGCGCGAGACGCTGGTCCAGATGTAGCCGAGCAGCTCGCCCTGGAGCCACGCAGTCTGGACGACGTCCCACACCGCGGACGGCGCGGGCAGCTTGGTCGGGTCGTCGACGACCTTGAACGAGACGAGCGCCTGCCAGACCGCCAGCACCAGTGCCACGGCGAGGACGGGCGGCAGGATCTTCTGGGTGAAGGTCTGCCGGAACGGGGTCCGGGAGGTCTGCCGCGTCTCCAGCGCGTCGAGGCCCGCCTCCAGTCCGGCGAGATCGTTGCCGTCCTTGGCGACGGCCGTCGAATCAGTGCTGGCCATGACGGCGGATCTCCCCACGCAGTTCTTCGGTGATCTCGACGGACAGCTCCGCCACGGCGGTGTCCTCGATGCGGCGCGGATGCGGGATGCCGACCGTCCACTCCCGCGCGATCCGCCCGGGGCGCGACGACAGCAGCACCACCCGCTGCGCGAGCCGCACCGCCTCGCGCACGTTGTGCGTGACGAACAGGACGGACACCTGCGTCTCGCGCCAGATGCGGGTCAGCTCGTCGTGCAGCACGTCCCGGGTGATGGCGTCCAGCGCCGCGAACGGCTCGTCCATCAGCAGCAGCTTGCTCTCCTGCGCGAGCGCACGCGCCAGCGCGACACGCTGGCGCATACCGCCCGACAGCTCGTGCACCCGCTTGCCGTGCGCGCCCTTCAGCCGGACGAGCTCGAGCAGTTCCTCGGCCCGCTCCCGGCGCTCGGCCTTCGGCACGCCCCGCAGCTTCAGGGCGAGTTCGATGTTCTTGCCCGCGGTCAGCCACGGGAACAGCGCGTGCTCCTGGAACATCAGCGCCGGACGCCCGTCCGTGGCGATCTCGCCGGCGCTGGGGCGGTCCAGGCCCGCCACCAGGTTGAGCAGGGTGGACTTGCCGCAGCCCGAGGCCCCCAGGAGGGTGACGAACTCTCCGGGCGCGACATCGAGGGTGATGTCGTCCAGGACGAGCTGCTGTCCGGCGGGGCCCGGATACGACTTCGACACGTGCTCGATCCGGGCGGCGTGCGTGGCCGACTCGGTGCCGTCGGCGGCCTTGGTGAGGGTCGTGGCCATGGTCGTCACCTCCTGGGAACTCTTCACAATGCGGCTTCGGATCGGGCTTACTTCGCGCCGAGACCGGCGTCGTCGACCGCGGGCTCGCCTTCGGCCTTCAGGACCTTGTTCAGCGGTGCGAGGTCGTAGATGCCCTTCAGGTCCGGCTTCTCCAGCAGCCCCGCCTTCACCGCGTGCTCCGCCTCGGTGTTGAGGGTGGAGGCCAGCGGGTCGTCGGTGAACCGGATCGACTTCCACGCCGGGTCCAGCACATCGGCCGGCAGCGCCTTGCCGGTCTCCGCCTCCAGCAGCTTGTTCGCCGCCGCCTTCGCCGCGTCCGGGTTGGCGTTGATCCACTTGTTCGTGTCGACCGAGCCCTTGAGCACGGCCTCGACGACCTTCGGGTGCTCCTTGAGGAAGTCCTGCCGCACGATGATGTTCGTGATCACGAACTTCTTGTCCGGCCACAGCGTCGACTCGTCGAGCAGTTCCTTGCCGCCCTCGGCGATCAGCTTCGACGCGGTCGGCTCCGGCACCCACGCGCCGTCGATGGAACCGGACTTGAAGGCGTCCGGGGTGACCTTGTTGTCGCTGCGGACGACCGTGACGTCACCCTTGCCGCTCTGCGGGTCGACCTTCCAGCCCTGCTCCGCGGCCCAGTTGAGGAACGCCACGTCCTGCGTGTTGCCGAGCTGCGGGGTGGCGATCCGCTTGCCCTTGACGTCCTTCAGCGACTTGAGCTTGTCCGGGTTGACGACCAGCTTCACACCGCCGGACGCCGAACCGCCGATGATGCGCAGGTTCTTGCCCGCGGACTTGGTGTAGCCGTTGATCGCGGGGGAGGGGCCGATCCAGCCGATGTCGATGGACTTGGAGTTGAGCGCCTCGATCTCCGAGGGGCCGGCGTTGAAGATGGCCGGCTCGACCTTGGTGGCGCCGAGGGCCTTCTGGAAGATGCCCTTCTGCATGCCCACCAACGCGGTGCCGTGGGTCAGGTTGCCGAAGTAGCCGATCTTGACGGTGTCGAGACCGTCGATCTTCTTGGCACCGGCGGCGACCTTGGCGGCGCCGTCGTCCTTGGCCTCGGACCCGTAGCCGCAGGCGGCCAGCGTGAGCAGGGGAAGTGCGGCGATGACCGCGAAACCGCGGCGAAGAGCAGATGAAGCAGGCACGGGAGGTGGTCCTCTCGGAGGCCCGGCGGTCACGGTCTCTCAGGTCGTGGCCGGGAGGTCGGCAGGTTTTCGTCTACGGCGGTGGGGGGTGAGGGCGCGCAGGCAGTGCGCGTACGTCAGCGCACACATCGCGCCACTCCGCCCTGCCCGCTGCCGAGAGCACCGCTGCCGACGCGGCCGCCCTCCTTCGCGAACGTGGAGTAGAAGTCGGGGGAGTTCATGTCAGAAGTCCCACCCGTCGTCGTCGGACTCGTCCTTGACCGGCTCCGGGGCCGCGAAGGACTCGCCGACCATGCCGGCGGTGAGGGTCTGGCCGTCGTTCGGGTCGATCAGGATGAACGAGCCGGTGCGCCGCGAGTCGGCGTAGGAGTCGACCGGCAGCGGCTCGGCGGTGCGGATCTTCACCCGGCCGATGTCGTTGGCGACGAGCTGTCCCGGATGCGGGTGCAGGGACAGGTCGTCGAGCGTGAGTCGGGACGGGATGTCCTTGACGATCGCCTTGACCGTGCGGGTGCCGTGCTTGAGCAGCACCCGGTGCCCGACCGTCAGCGGGGCGTCGGCCACATGGCAGACGGTCGCCTCGATGTCCTGCGTGGTCGCGGGCGCGTCCTTGCTCGGCACGATCAGGTCGCCGCGCGAGATGTCGATGTCGTCCTCCAGCAGGAGGGTCACCGACTGCGTCGTCCAGGCCACGTCCACCGGCTCGCCCAGCAGGTCGATGCCGGAGATCTTCGAGGCCCGGCCCGACGGCAGCACCGTGACGGACTCGCCGACGTGGAAGGAACCGGCCGCGATCTGACCGGCGTAGCCCCGGTAGTCCGGGTGGTCCGGGTTCTGCGGGCGGATCACGTACTGCACGGGCAGCCGGGCGTGGCAGTGGCTCAGGTCGTGCGCGACCGGGACCGTCTCCAGGTGCTCCAGCACCGTCGGGCCGCCGTACCAGTCCATGTTGGCGGAGGGCTCCACCACGTTGTCGCCTACGAGCGCCGAGATCGGGATCGCGGTGACCTCGGGGACGCCCAGCTCCGTCGCGTACGCCGTGAACTCCTCGGCGATGGCGGCGAACACCTTCTCCTCGTAGCCGACGAGGTCCATCTTGTTGACGGCGAGGACCACGTGCGGCACGCGCAGCAGCGCGGCGAGGGCGGCGTGCCGGCGGGTCTGCTCGACGACACCGTTGCGGGCGTCGATCAGGATCACCGTCAGCTCGGCGGTGGAGGCGCCGGTCACCATGTTGCGGGTGTACTGCACATGGCCGGGGGTGTCGGCGAGGATGAACCGCCGCCGGGGCGTGGCGAAGTAGCGGTAGGCCACGTCGATCGTGATGCCCTGCTCCCGCTCGGCCCGCAGTCCGTCCGTCAGCAGGGCGAGGTCCGGGGCCTCCTGGCCGCGGCTCGCGGAGACGCGCTCCACGGCCTCCAGCTGGTCGGTGAGGACCGACTTGGAGTCGTGCAGCAGCCGCCCGACCAGGGTGGACTTGCCGTCGTCGACGGAGCCCGCGGTGGCGAACCGCAGCAGGGTGGTCTCCGCGAGTTCCTCGGTGGTGATCGTGCTCATCTCTAGAAGTACCCCTCGCGCTTGCGGTCTTCCATCGCGGCCTCGGACATCTTGTCGTCGGCGCGGGTGGCGCCGCGCTCGGTGAGCCGGGAGGCGGCGATCTCCACGATCACCTTCTCGATGGTGTCGGCGTCGGAGTCCACCGCGCCGGTGCAGGACATGTCACCCACGGTCCGGTAGCGCACGAGCCGCTTCTCGACACTCTCGCCGTCCTTCGGCCCGCCCCACTCGCCGGCGGTCAGCCACATGCCGCTGCGGGCGAACACCTCGCGCTCGTGCGCGTAGTAGATCTGCGGCAGCTCGATGCCCTCGCGGGCGATGTACTGCCACACGTCCAGCTCGGTCCAGTTGGACAGCGGGAACACGCGGACGTGCTCGCCGGGCGCGTGCCGGCCGTTGTACAGGTTCCACAGCTCCGGGCGCTGCCGGCGCGGGTCCCACTGGGAGAACTCGTCGCGCAGGGAGAACACCCGCTCCTTGGCCCGGGCCTTCTCCTCGTCGCGGCGGCCGCCGCCGAAGACGGCGTCGAACTTCTCCGCCTGGATCTTCTCGGTCAGCGGCAGCGTCTGCAGCGGGTTGCGGGTGCCGTCCGGGCGCTCCTTGAGGACACCGCGGTCGATGTAGTCCTGCACGGAGGCGACGTGCAGCCGCAGCCCGTGCTTGTCGACCGTGCGGTCGCGGTAGTCGAGGACCTCGGGGAAGTTGTGCCCGGTGTCCACGTGCAGCAGCGAGAACGGCACCGACGCCGGCCGGAACGCCTTCAGCGCCAGGTGCAGCATGACGATGGAGTCCTTGCCGCCGGAGAAGAGGATCACCGGCCGCTCGAACTCGCCCGCCACCTCGCGGAAGATGTGCACCGCCTCGGACTCGAGGGCGTCGAGGTGGGAGAGCGCGTACGGGCTTTCGGTTCCCTCGGAAACGGTGGCGACGGTCGTCGTCATGCCAGTCCCCTTTCGCTGAGCAGGGCGTGCACGGACGCCGCGGACTCCTGCACGGTCTGGTTCTGCGACTCGATGCGCAGGTCGGGCGACTCGGGCGCCTCGTACGGGTCGTCGACCCCGGTGAGCCCCGTGAGCTCGCCCGCGGCCTGCTTGGCGTACAGGCCCTTCACGTCCCGCTCGCTGCACACCTCGACGGGCGTCGCGACATGGACCTCGACGTACCCGGTGCCGTTCGCCTGGTGGCGCTTACGCACCGCCTCGCGGCTGTCCTGGTACGGCGCGATGACCGGGACGAGGGCGAGCACGCCGTTGCGGGCGAGCAGTTCGGCGACGAAGCCGATGCGCTGCACGTTGGTGTGCCGGTCCTCGCGGCTGAAGCCGAGGCCCGCCGAGATGAACTCGCGGATCTCGTCGCCGTCGAGCACCTCGACCCGGTGGCCCTCCTCGCGCAGGCGGCCGGCCAGTTCGTAGGCGATCGTGGTCTTGCCGGCGCTCGGCAGACCCGTGAGCCAGACGGTGGCTCCGGTCGTCACGTCACTCTCCTGAATCGTCGTCGTCATCCGTGCAGTCCGCACTCGGTCTTGCTGCGGCCGGCCCAGCGGCCGGCACGGGCGTCCTCGCCCTCCAGGACCCGGCGGGTGCAGGGGGCGCAGCCGACGGACGCGTAGCCGTCCATCAGCAGCGGGTTCGTCAGGACGCCGTGCTCGGTGACGTAGGCGTCCACGTCGTCCTGGGTCCAGCGGGCGATCGGCGAGATCTTGACCTTCTGCCGCTTCTCGTCCCAGCCGACCACCGGAGTGTTCGCCCGGGTCGGGGACTCGTCGCGGCGCAGGCCGGTCGCCCAGGCCTGGTAGTCCTTCAGGCCCTCTTCCAGCGGCTGCACCTTGCGCAGCTTGCAGCACAGGTCGGGGTTGCGGTCGTGGAGCTTCGGGCCGTACTCCGCGTCCTGCTCGGCGACGCTCTGGCGCGGGGTGAGCGTGATGAGGTTGACGTCCATCACGGCCTCGACCGCGTCGCGGGTGCCGATGGTCTCCTCGAAGTGGTAGCCGGTGTCGAGGAAGACCACGTCGACGCCGGGCATGGCGCGGGAGGCGAGGTGGGCGACCACCGCGTCCTCCATCGAGGAGGTCACGCAAAAACGCTTGCCGAACGTCTTCGCCGCCCACTGGAGGATCTCCAGCGCGGAGGCGTCTTCAAGGTCGCGGCCCGCCTGCTCGGCGAGCTGCTTCAGGTCCTCGGTGGTGCGCTCTTCCTGAGCGGTCGTCATATCTGTGCCCCTCCGGAATCGGATCGCTTCAGTCCCTGGGCCAGCAGCCCGAGGAACTTCAGCGAGAAGGCTCGGCTGCACGCCGCGCATTCCCACGCGCCGTGCCCGCCCTCCGCGGCCTCGCTCGGACGCAGGTCCTCGTCGCCGCAGTAAGGGCAGTAGAACGGTGCCGCGCGCTCGCTCACGACAGGGCCTCCTCGCCGGCCCGCGCCGCCCAGGTGGCGAACCGCTCGCCGTCCTCGCGCTCGGCCTGGAACCGCTTCAGGACGCGCTCGATGTAGTCCGGCAGTTCCTCGGAGGTGACCTTCAGACCGCGCACCTTGCGGCCGAAGCCGGCCTCCAGGCCCAGGGCGCCGCCCAGGTGCACCTGGTAGCCCTCGACCTGCTCGCCCTGGTCGTTGAGCATGAGCTGGCCCTTGAGACCGATGTCCGCGACCTGGATACGGGCGCAGGCGTTCGGGCAGCCGTTGAGGTTGATGGTGAGCGGCTCGTCGAAGTCCGGCAGGCGGCGCTCCAGTTCGTCGATCAGCTGCGCACCGCGCTGCTTGGTCTCGACGATGGCCAGCTTGCAGAACTCGATGCCGGTGCAGGCCATGGTGCCGCGCCGGAACGTGGAGGGCCGGGCGGTCAGGTCGAGCGCCTCCAGGGCCTCGACGAGCGAGGCGACCTGGTTCTCCTCGACGTCGAGGACGATCATCTTCTGCTCGACGGTGGTACGCACCCGGCCCGAGCCGTGGGCCTCGGCGAGGTCGGCGATCTTCGTGATCGTCGCGCCGTCGACGCGCCCCACGCGCGGGGCGAAGCCGACGTAGAACCGGCCGTCCTTCTGCCGGTGCACACCGATGTGGTCACGCCACTGCTGCGACGGCTGCTCGGGGGCCGGCCCGTCCACCAGCTTGCGCTTCAGGTACTCGTCCTCCAGGACCTGCCGGAACTTCTCCGCGCCCCAGTCGGCGACGAGGAACTTCAGGCGGGCGCGGGTGCGCAGCCGGCGGTAGCCGTAGTCGCGGAAGATCGAGATGACGCCTTCGTACACGTCCGGCACGTCGTCGATCGAGACCCAGGTGCCGAGGCGCACGCCCAGCTTGGGGTTGGTGGACAGGCCGCCGCCGACCCACACGTCGAAGCCCGGGCCGTGCTCGGGGTGCTCGACGCCGACGAACGCGACGTCGTTGATCTCGTGCACCACGTCCAGCAGCGGCGAACCCGAGATGGCCGTCTTGAACTTGCGGGGGAGGTTCGAGTACGCCGGGTTGTTCAGGACGCGGCGCTTCATCTCCTCCAGCGCCGGGGTGGCGTCGATGATCTCGTCCTCGGCGATGCCCGCCACCGGCGAGCCGATCATCACACGCGGGGTGTCACCGCAGGCGGTGACCGTCGACAGGCCGACGCCCTCCAGCCGGTTCCAGATCTCGGGCACGTCCTCGATCCGGATCCAGTGGTACTGGACGTTCTGCCGGTCCGTGATGTCGGCGGTGCCGCGCGCGAACTCCTGCGAGATCTCGCCGATGACCCTCAGCTGACGGGTGGTCAGCGCCCCGCCGTCGATCCGGACGCGGAGCATGAAGTACTCGTCGTCCAGCTCCTCCGGCTCCAGGACGGCCGTCTTGCCGCCGTCGATGCCGGGCCTGCGCTGGGTGTACAGACCCCACCAGCGCATACGGCCGCGCAGGTCATTGGGGTCGATCGAGTCGAAGCCCCGCTTGGAGTAGATCGTCTCAATGCGTGTCCGCACATTGAGACCGTCGTCGTCCTTCTTGAACTGCTCGTTGCCGTTCAGTGGGGTGTGGTGCCCCACGGCCCACTGACCCTCACCGCGGTGACGGCTCACCTTGCGGCGGGGAGTCGCGGCGGCAGGCTTCTGCGGGGTGGCGGCCATGGTTGATACGTCCTTCGGGACAGCAATGGGCAGGGGTCGGCGCGTAGCGCCGTCGCTGAGGGGTGGCGGTCGGGTGGCGGGAGGGAGGCTCTGACCTGCGCGCGTGGACGCATGGGCAGAGGGCGCGTCATTGCGCAGGAGTGAGGCTGGAACGAAAGATGTCGGGCGTGGGCTGAGTACGCTCAGTGCGCCGGACAGATGGCGCTGGACATGCGGCCGAGGTCGACGTGCCGCCGACTCACCAAGGCAATTCCAGTTCCAGACATGACGGAAGCGTGTCACGGCGATCTGGACACAGTCCAGCTTTGTCCAAGATGCGGACACCCTTGTCTCGCAGAGCAAGACAAGGGTGGTGTTGGTCACACTTGGGCGGTCCTGAGGTGTCCGTCCAGGTCAGGCAGGGAACGCCCCAGGCCACGGTCCCGGAGCGGCGACCTCCGCCTCCTCCTCGACCTTGGTGTCGAACAGCTTGAAGCCGCGCCGCTGGTAGTTGTCCATCGCGTGCTCGCCGTCCTTGCTGCAGGTGTGCAGCCAGACCCGCTTGGTCGGCGTCAGTCCCGCCCACCGGTCCGCGAGGTCCCAGGCCCGGGCCACGCCGTACGACAGCAGGTGCCCGCCGATGCGCCGGCCCCGGAACGCCGGGAGCAGTCCGAAGTAGACGATCTCCACGACCGCGTCGTCCTGCGCCTCCAGCTCCACGTACCCCGCGGGCGTGCCCCGGTCGTACGCGACCCACGTCTCCACGCCGGGCCGCTCCAGGTGCTCCACCCACCGCGCGTACGACCAGCCGAGCCGGTCCGTCCAGCGGATGTCGCCGCCCACCGACGCGTACAGGTACCGGCTGAACTCGGGCGAGGGCACCTCGGAGCGGACGACCCGGACGTCCCCGTCCGGCGCGACGGCCGGCAGCAGGTCGGTCGGGGCGGTCTGCTCCAGGGACCAGGTGGTCACGGCGATGGTCGGCATGAGGGTCAGCAAACCACCAGCGGTGACGACCTGTCGAACGCCCGGTCCGACGGACGGGCGTGCCGAAGCCGGTGGAAGAGGGTCGTCGGTCACGTCATCGCAAAGCTCGAATTGCAAAACTAAAGACGGGATCAAGACTGCACCGGGGTCCCGGAAAAGCGTTGACCGGCGAGTCGCGATCATGCGAATCTCGGGCCGCTCGACAAGAAATTGCACGGCCTCCCCCCACGCCCTTTCCACCCCTGCCTCCGGGCATTCGGATGAATCGGAAGAAGTGTCGTCATGGCCAGTGCTCTAACCGTGGTTCGAAATATCGACAGACGGGCGGTGGCCCTCGCCCTCGCCGTCCTCTCCTGTGCGGGTGCCACCACGGTCGCCACCGGCGGCCAAGCCCACGCGACCACCCCGATCTACACCTCCTCGCCCTGCATCTCCCGTGACTCCAGGGGATACGACCCGGACTGCGAGGCCGACCTCTTCATCAACTACAACTCCTCGCCCCAGAGCGGGGTCAAGCCGGCCCCCGGCGCGGCGGCCTCCATGTACGGGGACGTCTACGACTTCTCCGGCGGCCTGGACGGCAACGGCATCTACGTCTTCGTCTTCAGCACCGGAGGTGGCCTCCCGGGCGCGGGACAGAAGATCAAGAACAACGCCGCCGCCGCCGACCCCTGCGGCGTGAACAGCTACCGGATCTACTACAACTCCGGCTACACCGGCCACTCCCAGTACTTCGGCTCCGACCAGTTCTGCGGCGCGGACTTCAACTTCGACTCCACGCTGAAGAACGAGGACGCCTCCGAGCACTGGTCCTGACGGCGTTCGTGACCGGGCGACCCGTCGCGGCAGGGGAGAGATGATGCGCAGGTCGAGGGCCGCACGGCCCCTGGTGGCCGTGGTGGCGGGCGCGCTGCTCGCCCTGGCCGGATGTTCCCCCTTCGGCGCAACCGGCGATCCCGCGGCGGGAGGTGCCCGTCCCTCGCGGACCGGCACCCCCGCCTGGCCCGCGGCGACGCCCCGGTCGGGGCTCGCCAAGGGCCTGGTCCTCCCGCTGGAGGCCTACATGGAGCCGTACGCGGACACCGTGGCCGTCCAGCAGGCGGTCGACCGGCTCACCACCCGGTGCATGCAGCGGTACGGCTACGCCTACACCGCCCCGGCCCGCGGTATGACCCCACCGCCCAGCAGCGACGACTCCAACATGCCGCGGCGCTACGGCATCACCGACCGGGACCAGGCAGCCCGGTACGGCTACTTCCTCGGCGACTCGGGCCGCACACCACCGCCGGCGCCGAGGCTCACGGCCGCCGAGACGGCCGTACTCACCGGGCGCCTGGCCGTCGCCCCCGGGGCGAAGCGGGCCCCGGCGCGAATCGACGGCCGGCGCATCCCCGAGGACGGGTGTCTGGGGGAGTCGATCCGCCGGGTCGGTCCGCGCATCGACGAGTCGCCGGCCAGCACGCTCGACTACGAGAGCCTGCGCCGGTCGCAGAGCGACCCCCGCGTCCTGGCCGTCGTCGGCGCATGGTCGCGCTGCATGAAGGCGAAGGGCTACACCGTCGACAGCCCGCTCGACGCCGCGAAGCTCACCCCCGACACCCACCACGGACAGGCCGACCAGGCCGACATCACCACGGCCCTGACCGACATCGACTGCAAACGCCGGACCGGGCTGGTCAAGACCTGGTACACCGTCGAATCCGCGATCCAGCGACAACAGATCGAACAGAACCAGTTTCAGCTGCAGCAGCTGAAAGACCGCATCGCGGCAGAAGTCAAATCGGCCATGGCGGTACTCGGCCGGAATTCCTGAACCGCAAACCTCGAAATTTTCGAAATCGCTGTGTCCTCGAAAGGAATTCCCTTTTCCATGGGATCGCGAACAGTCCGGCGGCGGCGCACCGTCGTGGGCGTGGCCACCGCCGCCGGGCTCCTGTCGGTCGGCGGGCTGGCCGGGTCGGGACTCGTGCGGTCGCCCTCGCAGGCGGCGGCCGACACCCGCCCGCCGCCGCCGAGCGTGATCACCGCGCCGGTGGTGCGGCAGGTCCTGCGCTCCACCGTGGTGCTCCGCGGCACCTTCGCCAACGGACGGACGGTCTCCGCGCAGCCGACGTCCGTGGCCGGCACCGCCGCTCCGTCCCGGCCCGCACAGCTCGTCGTGACCGGCGTGTTCACCCGTGCCGGCCACCGGGTGGAGGCGGCCAGGACGCTGGTGGAGTACTCCGGGCGGCCGGTGTTCGCGCTGCCCGGAGCGGTGCCGGCCTACCGCGATCTGGTCTTCGGCGAGCAGGGCGGTGACGTCGGTCAACTGCAGAAGGCGCTGACCTCGCTCGGCTACGGCACCGGCGGCGACGCCCGGGGCGTCTTCGGCCGCGGCACCGAGCAGGCGGTGCGCGCCCTCTACCGGCATCTCGGCCGCCCCGTCCCCGAGTCGCGGGACGACGGCACCACCGGCGACGACGAGAGCGGCGGCCGGGGCGACGTGGCCGCCGGCGCGCCGGACGCGCCGGACGAAACCGGTGCGGCGACGGCGCAGGACCGGGCTCGACCCGCCGAGCACGCCATGGTGCCGGCGTCGGAAGTGGTCTTCGTGCCGTCGCTCCCGGCCCGGGTGGTGTCCGTCCCGGTCCAGGTCGGGGACCCGGTCAAAGGGCCGGTCATCACCCTCGCCCGCGGCGGCCTGACCCTCACCGGGCAGCTGGACCCGGCCCAGGCCGGCCTCGTCACCCCGGGCATGAAGGTGTCCGTCCTCGCCGAGGCGACCGGTGCGCAGGCGCGGGGCACCGTCGAGTCGGTCGGCGCCCTCGTCACCCCCGGCGACGGCAAGGACGCTCCCGGGGGTTCACCGGACTCCGGCGGCGCGGTGGGCGGCGGGGCGTACCGGCCGCTGGTCGTGAAGCCGGACAAGGCGTGGAGTGCGGCCTTCGCCGGCCAGGACGTACGGATCACGGTGACCGCCGCGGCGACCGCGAAGGATGTCCTCGCGGTCCCGGAGGCCGCGATCACCGCCGGCGCCGACACCCGTACGGCGGTCACGGTGGTCACGGACACCGGTGTCCGGCGGACCGTGCGGGTGACGACCGGGGTGTCCGCGGACGGCCTGGTGCAGATCACGCCGGTCGGCGCGCGACTGGGACCGGGCGCACGGGTCGTGGTCGGGACATGACGGCGGCCCCCGCGGACCCGGCCTCCTGCGCCGAACCGCCCGTGGTCCTGCGGCTGGCGGGCTGCTCGAAGACCTATCCGGGTTCGCCACCCGTGCACGCACTGCGCTCGGCCGACCTGACCGTGCGGGCCGGTGACTACCTGACGGTGGTCGGACCGTCCGGCTCGGGGAAGTCCACGCTGCTGAACCTGCTCGGGCTGCTGGACCGGCCCACGGCGGGCACCTTCACCCTCGCCGGGGTGGACGTGGCGGGCCTGCCGGAACGCGAGCGCACCGCCCTGCGCGGACGCCGCATCGGTTTCGTCTTCCAGGAGTTCCACCTGCTGCCGTACCGCACCGCACGGGAGAACGTGGCGCTGGCCCAGCTCTACGTCACCGGCCGCGCCGCCGACCGGGACCGCGCGGCCACCGACGCGCTGGAGCGGGTGGGCCTGGGACACCGTCTGCACGCCCTGCCCACCACCCTCTCCGGCGGCGAGAGGCAACGGGTGGCCATCGCCCGCGCCCTGGTCAACGAGCCGGACCTGCTGCTGTGCGACGAGCCGACCGGCAACCTCGACTCCGGCACTGCCACCACGGTCATGGACCTGCTCGGGCGCCTCAACGCGGCGGGAGTCACCGTCGTCGTCATCACACACGACCCGGCCGTGGCCGCCCGCGCCCGCCGCCGCGTCACCATCCTCGACGGCCGGATCCTGGTACCCGACGAGCACCGAGGGGTGAGGGCGGCCGGGCCGCCGACCGCCGGAAAGGCCGGTGCCCCGTGAGCGCCCTCCTGCCCTGGCGGGCCGGCACCCGCCCTGCTGTCGGGAAGGCCGGTGCCCCGTGAGCGCCCTCCTGCCCTGGCGGGCCGGCACCCGCCCCGCTGTCGGGAAGGTGGGTGCCCCGTGAGCGCCCTCCTGCCTCGGCGGGCCGGCACCCGTGCCGCTGTCGGGAAGGTGGGTGCCCCGTGAGCGCCCTCCTGCCCCGGCGGGCCGGCACCCGTGCCCTCACCACCGCCCCGACCCGGCTGCACGCCCGTGACCTGCTGGCCGAGGCACTGACCGGACTGGTCCAGCGCCCGGGCCGCTCGACCCTGACCATGCTGGGCACCGTCCTCGGCGTCTGGGCCTTCGTGGCGGTACTCGGCCTGACCTCCACCGCGACCGGCCAGATCACCAAGTCCTTCAGCCTCCTGGAGGAGACCACGGTCACCGTGACGGACGCGAGCCCCGGCAGCACATCGGCCACCAGCTTCCCGGCCGACACCGACGCCCGGCTGAAGCGGCTCAACGGTGTGGTGTCCGGCGGCCTTTGGTGGACCGTGCCGGTACGCGACCGGATCATCTCGCCACGGCCGGACGTCACGTCCGCCGACGCGGAAGCCCAGGGGTCCGGCATCGGTGTGTACGCGGCCTCGCCCGGCGCCCTGCGCGCCATGCGGCCCACCCTCTCCACCGGCACGCTCTACGGCACCTTCCACCAGTCCCGGGGCGAGCGGGTGTGCCTGCTGGGCATCTCGGCGGCCCGGCTGCTGGGCATCAGCCGGCTCGACGGCAGCCCCGCCGTCTTCGTCGACGGAACCTCCTACAGCGTCGTGGGCATCGTCGCCGACACCGAACGGCTGCCCCAGACCCTGCTGGGCGTGGTCATCCCCACGACCACCGCGCTGCGCGCATACGGCGCCCCCACCGACGCGCCCGCCCAGGCACTGATCCAAACCCGCCCCGGTGCGGCCCAACTGGTCGCGCGGCAGGCACCGTTGGCGCTGCGCCCGGACCAGCCGGACCTGATGAAGGCGACACCGCCGCCCGATCCGCACGGTCTGCGGGACCAGGTGAACACCGACCTGTCCGGGCTGTTCCTGGTGCTGGCCGTGATCTGCCTGGTCGTCGGGGCGTTCGGCATCGCCAACACCACGCTGGTCGCCGTCCTGGAACGGAGAGCCGAGATCGGCCTGCGGCGCGCCCTGGGCGCACGCCCACGCCACATCACCGCCCAGTTCCTGACCGAGTCCACGGCACTGGGCACCCTCGGCGGTCTGATCGGCACCTGCCTCGGCGTCGGCACGGTGCTCGGCACCGCCCTGGCCCGGGACTGGACGGCCGTGCTCCAGCCCGCAGCCGTCCTGCCCGCCCCGCTCGTCGGCACCGTCACCGGACTGCTCGCGGGGCTGTATCCCGCGCTGCGGGCCGCCCGGACCGAGCCCCTCACGGCGCTGCGCCGGTGAGCCACCGGCCCTCGACCCGACTCCGTTCCCTGGCAGCCCCGCCCGACTCCGTTCCCGAGCAGCCCCGCCCCTTCGGACCCCCTGTCCTTCCGATGTTCTTCCGACCTAGGAGAACCCTTGAGGCCGAGACGCAGACCCCGTACACCCTTCGCGCTGCTGGCCGCCGCACTCGCGGTCACGGGCCTGACCCAGACCGGGCCGGCCTGGGCGGCCCCACCGGCCGCACCGAAGACGTCCGCCGCCACGACCCCCGGCGCCGCGGACAGCGATCCGAAACCGCCACCGCAGGACCAGTCCTCCAAGGTGCTCTCACCGGGCACCGTGCTGCCGAAGACCTGGAAGTCCTCCGCCGACACAGCCGTGACCGTGGCCGGCGACGGGTCCGGTCTGCACGTGCTCGCCGCCAAGAGCCGCGACGCCTACCAGTGGCGCACGCTCGCCACGCTCTCGGAACCCGGCTTCGGCACCGACCTGTGGATCGGCAACGCATGTGTGACCGGCTCCGGCAAGCGAGCGGTCGTGGTCTACGCGCCCAGGGACTTCACCAACCGGCCGGACCTGATGGAGCGAGGCGGTTTCGCGGCCGTCGTCGACCTGACCAGCGGCAAGGTGACCAAGCTCGCCGACACGGTGACCCTGGCGTACTTCGACCCGGGCTGCGGCACGGGGGAGACCGCCGTGCTCACGCAGGTCGGTGACGACCGGACCGACCAGACCCGGCTGCTGACGGTGGACACCGTCACCGGTGCCGTCACCCATCGGCAGACGGCGAAGGTCCGCGTCACCTCGGCCGTCCCCACCGGCACCACCGTCGTCGGCGCGGCGGCCGGACGGCTGATCCGCTTCGACCGCAAGAACCACGCCACCCAGCTCGCCACCACCTCGGGCCCCGCCTACGACCTGCGGGCCGACAGCGGTGGCGGCATCGACTTCCTGGACGGCGCGGGCGGCAAGGCCCGCGCCCGCCGCACCGCCGGCGGCACGACCTCCACCTTCGCCGAAGGCGCCACGGGCTCGCTGGGCCTCGCGGCCGGAACCTCCGGGCGGGTCTTCCTCACCGGCAAGCCCACCACCGCCCATCCGCCCGCCCCCGTGCGGCGGCTGAAGGCGGCGGCCCACGCCACGGTGTCCTCCACCGGCGCGCTCGCCGTGGACCAGGCGGTGTCCGCGAGCCTGCGCAGCCACGTCAGCAACCCGCTGGCGGCGACCGCCTGGAACACCCCCGCACCGCTCCAGATCAAGACGGAGATACCCGCGACCGGGAAGAAGGTCGCCTTCACCGTGGGCGCGGCCCCCGTCACCCCCGGGGCCGCCGGCAGAAAGGCCTCGCCGGCCCTGACGGCCGACCGCACCACGGCCGCGGCGAAGCCCACCACGGCCAAGCCCGCCACGGCGACCGCCGCCAAGCCCGCCACGGCGACCGCCGCCAGGCCCGCCACGGCGACCGGCGGCAAACCCACCACCGCGACACCGGCGACACTGTCGGCGGCGACGATGTCCGCGGCGACGGTCACCACGGCGGCGGCGGGCGATCCCGACTCCACCGTCGACACCGACCGCGCCTGCTCCCAGCCCCGCAACGACCCGGCGCAGCAGGCCTACCAGCCGACGCCCAACCAGGTCGAGTGGGCCGTCGACATGGCCGTACGCGGTGACCTGACCAGCTCCTGGGTCCGCCAGGGCGGCTGGCGCACCGCCGACGGACTCGGCACGGTCAACCCCCAGGCCATGTTCCCGCTGCCCGGACTCACCGGCACCTCGGGCGGACGCATCCCCGCCCAGGTCCTGCTCGGCGTACTGGCCCAGGAGTCCAACCTCTGGCAGGCCGAGGGCGGCGCCCTGCCCGGCCAGACCAGCTCCACCCTGGCGAGCACCAACGGCTTCTACGGCCACCCGAACGACCCGGCGACCCCCGAGGACCACTGGCTGATCGACTGGTCCAAGGCCGACTGCGGCTACGGCATCGGCCAGCAGACCGACGGCATGAAGACCGGCGACGCCGACGAACTCCCGGCCGCCCAGCAGAAGGCCATCGCCCTCGACTACACCTCCAACATCGCGGTCGCCGCGCAGACGCTCGAGAAGAAGTGGAACGAGCTCCACGACACGGCCGTCTCGCCCGGCGGCATCAAGCTCAACACCGACGACCCCGCCGGCCTGGAGAACTGGTTCGCCGCCCTGTGGGACTACAACTCCGGCCTCAACTACTACGTCCCGGCCAACCCCACCGCACCCTGGGGCCTGGGCTGGCTGAACAACCCGTCCAACCCGCTCTACCCGCCCGACCGGCACGCCTTCCTCGACCAGAACACCTACGCCGACGCCGGCCACCCGCAGGACTGGCCTTACGAGGAGAAGGTGCTCGGCTGGGGCGCCTGGCCCATCGACACCGGCCGCGCCTACGCCGACAGCGGCACCGCGAACAACAGCAACACCGCCGGCTACTCGCCGGCCTGGTGGGACAACGACCGCGACCGGTCCTCCGTCAAACCCGACCTCGACACCTTCTGCTCCCCGGACGTCAACGACTGCGATCCGTCCGCCCCGCCGCGCTGCGAGGTGGACCACCTCGGGTCCAGCTGTGACCCGCCGCACTGGTACCACGCCCCCCAGACCACGTGGAAGGTGGCCTGCGGCACCAGCTGCGGCCACGAGTACCTGACCTACCAGACCCTCAAGACCGAACTGGGCAACGGCAACAACGGGTCGGGCCACATGTGCGACAACGCGGTGCCGTCCGGTGCCGTCGTCGTGGACGACGTACCGGCCTCGGTGCCCGCCATGACCGACGGCTGCTCCAAATCCGGCTGGAGCAACGGCGGCACGTTCACCTTCAGCCCCTTCCAGGCCGACGCCCAGAACCACTACGAGGCCAAGGGCGACCTGCACCAGATCGGCGGCGGGTTCGGCGACCACTTCTGGTACGCCCACACCAGGAACCTGGACACCGGTGCGAACAACCAGTACAGCTACGACCTCTCACAGACGCCCGACGTCTCCGGCGTCATGGCCGTCACGGGCACCTGGAAGCTGAACTCGCAGCTCAGCGGCTGGACCCGAGTCCTGGTCCATCTGCCCGACACCGGCTCCCAGACGCAGGACGCCGTCTACTCCGTGCACCCGGGAGCAGGGTCGGCCCAGAACCGCATCCTGAACGTGCACACGCAGACCAACTCCTGGGTCAGCCTGGGCGTCTTCGCCTTCTCCCCGTCATCCGGCGCCTACCAAGGAGTCTCCCTCAGCAACTTCGCCCCCGACGGCACGGCCGACGAGGACATCGCCTGGGACAGCGTCGCCTTCCAGCCCCTGCCGTCCAAGCCCAAGGACATCGTGGTCCAGATGGGCGACTCCTACTCCTCCGGCACCGGCGCGGGCTCGTACGACTACGGCACGGCCACCGGTCCCTACGCCTCCATCCCCACCCAGTCCTCTCCCGGGCACAACTGGAACGCCTGCCTGCGCAGCTCCAACTCCTGGGCGCGCAGGGCCGATCTGCCCGGCACGAGCACATCGGTCGGGTCGCGCGCGGACGCCCTCGACAAGACGCTCGACTTCCACTCGGTGGCCTGCAGCGGGGCCTTCTCCTACGACCTCGACACCTCCCTCGACACCAACGGCAACGGAGGCCCGGGAACGCTCGGCCAGTACGGCGAGGTGTCCCAGCTGGACTCGGGCTTCCTCAACGACGACACCACGCTCGTCGCCCTCACCGTGGGCGGAAACGACGCCAACTTCGGCGGCACCGTGGGCGCCTGCGGGAACCTCGCCCAGGGGTGCCCCTCCGACTCCACGGTGCAGCAGAACCTCACCTACGCCACCGGGAAGATCCCCCCGCTGCTGCAGCACATCCACGCCAAGGCACCCCATGCCAAGATCATCCTGCTCGGCTATCCGGAGCTGTTCGACACCGACAGCCTCACCTGCGCCAGCGTCATGACGGCGGGCGCGCAGGCACAGCTGAACGTGTGGGCGGACGACATGAGAGACAAGGAGCAGGCAGCGGCGGACCAGGCGAAGGCCGCCGGCGTCCCCGTGACGTTCTACTCACCCGACAGCGAGTTCTCCGGCTACCGCATGTGCGACTCGCCGTCCGGCATCAACGACCTGGTGGCGGGCCCCGCCGCCGACAACCCGGCCGACTTCTCCTGCCCCGGCAATCCCATCTGCCCCGGGATGGAGAGCTACCATCCCACTCCCACCGGCACCTCCCGATACGCCCTGGCCTTCCAGAACGCCATGGCGGCGGCGAACTACTGACCCCTGAACGGGTGGCCGCCCTACGCGGCGGCCACCCGCCCCCGTGGCCCTCCGGGCCGCTCCAGTCCTCCCCGGCACGGAGAAACGCTCATGAATTCCGGTGCTGTCCCGCCGCCCCGGCGAACCGTGTACGGGGCCGTGGCCGTCGGCGGCACGTTCCTCGTCGTGGTCGCGGTCATCGCGCTCTTCTGGGCCATGGCGACCTGGCCGCAGCCCCCGCCCGCGGGGACCACCACCCGGGCACAGGCGCGCGCACACATGCGGCAGGACGCGGTGCACTACGCCGACGCCCTCGCCGTGGCGGGCCGTGACGCCCCCCTCACCCAGGAAAGACTGCGCACCCTGGCGACCCCGGCCGGTCTCGCCATCGGAACGGCGACCGTCACGACGCGCGGCGCGTCCACGGTAGTGACCTTCTCCACCCACGCGTCCTACGGCAGCTCCACGGCCCGCGCCGGGACCACGGGCTGCTGGCGGGCCACCCTGACCCCGGGCCATCCCGCACCCACGCTCGCCGAGGTGCCCGTCGCCGCCTGCGGCACCGGGGGAAAGGCGTCCTAGCCGAGGGCGCGCTCGACCGACGTCAGCGGCAGCGCGAACAGCATCCGCCCCGACTGGGACCAGACCTCGCCGGTCTCCTGCCAGTAGGACAGGGAGCCCGAACCGCCGCTCCAGCAGTTCCGCGTCTCGTCCGTGCCGCACCCCGCCGCCCGGGCGCCCTCGGTGTCCTGGCGCCACAGCGTCCCGTGCCCGCCCGCACTTCCCGCCGCGCGGTCGAGATACCAGCGCGAGCGGTACGCCAGCACGCCGCGCACCTCGGTCGTCTTCGTCTCGTACGTCTCGGTAGGGGTCGCCTGCCCCGAGGAGCCGGTGGTGAGCAGGCCGGAGCGGGCCGGATCCCGGCTCAGCGCGTAGCGCCACAGCCGGGTGCGCCGGTCGCCGTCCGCGGGCACCCACTCGCTCGCGACCAGACTGTCGGGGGAGGTGCTGCGGTCCAGGGAGACGGTGGCCGGGCGGGAGGAGTCGTCCCCGCGGGGCAGGGTGTACGAGCCGACGGCCGGCAGCACGAACCGGTAGCCGTGCGCGGCCCAGCCGCCCCGGACCCGGCCGACCGCGTCGGACTCGACGGTGGCGCGCTGGATGCGGTCCATGTCGTACACGTACAGCGCGTCCCGGCTGCCCTCGCGGGTCGTCACCAGCAGCTTGTCCTGGTACCAGACCATGCCGGACAGGGGGGAGACCAGCCCCCGGTAGTCCCGCCCGCCGTCCACCGGTACGGCCAGCAGGGCCCAGGTGTAGCGCGGCGCGCCGGGGTCGTTCGCGTCGACGAAGGCGACCTTGGCCAGGCCCTGCCCGGGGGCCGGGCCCTGCATGGAGCCGCCCTCGGCGCCGCGGGTCCAGCCGGAGAGGATCACGCGGTTGCCGCCCCAGCGGCCGTCGTCGTCCGCGTCGCCCGAGGTCGTGACCGCGCCTGCCCGCCATCCACGGGTGTCGGAGCCGCCGAAGCAGTACGCGCGGGTGGCCGCCGGTTCCACCGGCAGGCTGCGCTTCTCGGCAGTGGAGCAGCCGGCCGCGTCCCGCAGCGGGAGGTCCGCGCTCTCCAGGACCGTGCCGACTCCGACCGGGCGGCCCATCTTCGACGCCAGCCGGTCCAGCCACCGCCCGGGCACCCGGTGCTCGGCCAGGGCCGGCTGCCCGGCCCCGTCGGACGCGGCGACCGGCTTGAGGGCCCCCGGAGCGTCGGCGACGGTGGCCTGCGAGGCGCTGATCAGGGTGGCGGCGGCGGTGAGCGCGAGAGCCGTCCCGGCCAGGGTCGCGCGCAGCGCCCTGCCCCGCCTGCGCCGCCGGTGTCTGCCGCGATGCTTCATAACGTCCTCCCAGACGGACCAACTGCGCCTGGTGATCCGCACGTTGACGGAGGAGCAGGTGGGGTGGTCCGTAGAGGGATGCTACGGCAGGTGAGCGGTGTCGCGGACGAAGACCCCGCAAATATGCGAAAGATGCACCCCCCGGAGCGGCTTGTACGGCACGCGCAGTGAACCTCAGGGCGCCGCTGCGGCCCCGCGCCGCCTGCTCACCGCCGGTGCGGTCGAGTGCGGCAGCAGATCCCGGGGATCGGCGGGAAGCAGCACCTCGACCTCGGCCTCCTCGGCGAACCGGTACGGCCGGTGCTCCAGGAACGCCCCCAGGTAGCGCCGCACCCGCGACATCTCGGCACGCACCGTCACCGTGCGGGCCGGGTCGCCGAACACGTCCCCGGCCAGGCCCGAGGCGCTGCGGCCGGAGCGGTGGACGGCGAGGAGGTACAGCAACTCCGCGTGCCGGGGACTCAGTTCCCGGACCCAGGAGCCGGCCCCGCCGTGCACCTCCACCGACCAGCGCCGCGCCTGCCTGAGGTCCAGCACGATCCTGGCCGGACCGTGCGGCACCGGCTGGTCGGCTGCCGCCCGCACCAGCCAGCCTCCGGCCAGCGGCTCCACCGAGCACGGCCCGAGCGCCGGCAGCCGTATCGGGCCCGCCGACAGCGACTTCGGCAGGGCCACGCGCCGCACGTACGGCATCCCGCTGACCGCGGCGGTCCAGCCGTCCGGGTCGACGACCAGGGCACGGCCGCCGAGCCGGGCCAGTACCGGCGCCGCCACCGCGCGCAGCCGCTCCAGCGACTCCGTGTGCATCTCCCGCAGCCGGGCCTCGGCCAGTCTGGCCACCGAACCGACCCAGGCGAGCGTGGCCGGATGCATCGTCTCCAGCGGCCCGCTCACATCCACCACGCCGAGCAGCCGGCCGTCCCGCGGATCCGTCAGAGGAGCGCCCGCGCAGGTCCAGCCGGCCTGGGAGCGCACGAAGTGCTCGGAGGCGAAGACCTGCACGGGCCGGCGCACCACAGCCGGGGTGCCCACGCCGTTCGTGCCGACGACGTCCTCTCGCCAGTCCGCACCCAGCTCGAAGCCGAGCCCGTCCGCCTTGCGCAGCACCGGCGGGCTGCCCTCGCGCCACAGCACCCGGCCGTCCTCGTCGGCCACCACCATGATGTGGTGGGCGACGTCCGCGGCCGCCAGCAGGCCCTCCCGCAGCACCGGCAGCACATGGCGCAATACCGACGTCTCGCGCCGCCGCTGCACCTCCTCGCGGGACAGCGGGTCCGCCCGCACGTCGTGGTCCGGGTCGATGCCGCCGCGCAGCATCCGCTCCCAGGACCGCTCGATCACCGGACGCGGTGCCACCGGAGCGGGCCGCCCGGCCAGCCGCGCCGCGCGGACCTCGCTGAGGACCCGGGCCGCCCGTGTGCTGTCGACGGCGGCCAAGTGCGTGACGTCCATGCGCGTGCGCCCCCCGGAGTCGCTTTTGACTGTCCGTCTCATAGTGCCGCCTGCCCCGGTCGGGCGCGCACAGTCCGCACACAGTCAGCAGCAAGTTGCAACCCCCTGCAACCCTGGTGGACGGGCCCGGCCGTGTCCGAAACTTGATCCGCGCCGTCCCGAGCGGCGTTCAGCGGCTCGAACGGGCCAGTACGGCGGGGGTGGTGCCGTGTCGGCGCAGCACCACCCTCGCTCTTCGCGGTCGCGGAACCTTCGCCGATGAGGAGCCCTCACGGTCGCGGAACCTTCGCCGACGAGGAACTCTCGCGGTCGCGGAACCTTCGCCGACGAGGAACTCTCGCGGTCGCGGAACCTTCGCCGACGAGGAACTCTCGCGGTCGCGGAACCTTCGCCGACGAGGAACTCTCGCGGTCGCGGAACCTTCGCCGACGAGGAACTCTCGCGGTCGCGGAACCTTCGCCGACGAGGAACTCTCGCGGTCGCGGAACCTTCGCCGACGAGGAACTCTCGCGGTCGCGGAACCTTCGCCGACGAGGAACTCTCGCGGTCGCGGAACCTTCGCCGACGAGGAACTCTCGCGGTCGCGGAACCTTCGCCGACGAGGAACTCTCGCGGTCGCGGAACCTTCGCCGACGAGGAACTCTCGCGGTCGCGGAACCTTCGCCGACGAGGAACTCTCGCGGTCGCGGAACCTTCGCCGACGAGGAACTCTCGCGGTCGCGGAACCTTCGCCGACGAGGAACTCTCGCGGTCGCGGAACCTTCGCCGACGAGGAACTCTCGCGGTCGCGGAACCTTCGCCGACGAGGAACTCTCGCGGTCGCGGAACCTTCGCCGACGAGGAACTCTCGCGGTCGCGGAACCTTCGCCGACGAGGAACTCTCGCGGTCGCGGAACCTTCGCCGACGAGGAACTCTCGCGGTCGCGGAACCTTCGCCGACGAGGAACTCTCGCGGTCGCGGAACCTTCGCCGACGAGGAACTCTCGCGGTCGCGGAACCTTCGCCGACGAGGAACTCTCGCGGTCGCGGAACCTTCGCCGACGAGGAACTCTCGCGGTCGCGGAACCTTCGCCGACGAGGAACTCTCGCGGTCGCGGAACCTACGCCGACGAGGAACTCTCGCGGACGAGGAACCTTCGCGGACAAGGAGCCTTGGCGTACGCGGATGACGCGGATGACGCGGATGACGCGGATGACGCGGATCAGCGGACCGGATCAGGACACCGGCCGGGCCCGCTCCACCACCGACGCCAGGTCCAGCGTGTGCGGCAGCGTCCCGAAGGCCGCGCCCCCGTCACCGCCGAGCCGCCCCGCGCAGAACGCGTCGGCGACCTGCGGCGGCGCGAAACGGACCAGCAGGGAACCCTGGAGCACCAGCGCGAGCCGCTCCGTCAGTCGCCGCGCCCGCCCCTCCACGCCCTCCAGATCGGCGAGTTCGGTCAGCAGGTTCTTGATGGCCGCGTCGAGACGATGATCGGCGCCGCGTGCCTGCCCGACCTCCCGCAGATACGCGTCCAGAGCCCCCGGCTCCCGCTGCAACGCCCGCAGCACGTCCAGCGCCTGGACGTTGCCCGCGCCCTCCCAGACGGAGTTCAGCGGCGACTCGCGCACCAGCCGCGGCATCTGGGACTCCTCGACGTAGCCGTTGCCGCCGAGGCACTCCGCGGCCTCCACGGCAACGGGCGGGCACCGCTTGGTCACCCAGTACTTGGCGGCCGGCACCGCGATCCGCAGCAGGGCCCGCTCCTGCTCGCCGCCGTCGTCATAGGCGGCGGCGAGCCGCAGCGCCAGGGTCGTCGCCGCCTCCGACTCCAGCGCCAGGTCGGCGAGGACGTTGCGCATGAGCGGCTTGTCGGCGAGCTTCCCGCCGAACGCCTCGCGGTAGGTGCAGTGGTGCACCGCCTGCGCCACGGCCTGGCGCATCAGCCCGGCCGAGCCGAGCACGCAGTCCAGCCGGGTCGCCGCGACCATCTCGATGATGGTGCGCACCCCGCGCCCCTCCTCGCCGACCCGGCGCGCCCAGGTCCCGTCGAACTCGACCTCGGCGGAGGCGTTCGACCGGTTGCCCAGCTTGTCCTTGAGCCGCTGGATCCGGAACACGTTGCGCGAGCCGTCCCGGAGCACCCGCGGCACCAGGAAGCAGGTCAGCCCGCCCGGAGCCTGCGCCAGGACCAGGAAGCCGTCGGACATGGGCGCCGAGCAGAACCACTTGTGCCCGGTCAGCTCATAGGTCCCGTCCTCGGCGAGGGGCCGTGCCGCCGTGGTGTTCGCCCGGACGTCGCTGCCGCCCTGCTTCTCCGTCATGCCCATCCCGAACAGCGCCCCGGCCTTGAGGTGCGCGGGCCGCAGCTCACGGTCGTAGACCATGGACGTCAGCCGCGGCTCCCACTCGGCCGCCAGGTCCGGGTCGGCGCGCAGGGCGGGCACCGCCGCGTGCGTCATCGACAGCGGGCAGCCGTTGCCCGCCTCGACCTGCGTCCACACCTGGAAGGCGGCGGCCCGCCGCAGATGCCCGGCCGGCCGGTCCCAGGCGGCCGTCAGACCGGCCGAGACGCCCTTGCCGAGCAGCCGGTGCCAGGAGGGGTGGAACTCGACCTCGTCGACCCGGTTGCCGTACCGGTCGTGCGTGAGCAGCCGCGGCGGGTTCTCGTTGGCCAGCCGCCCCCACTCCTGCACCTGGGCCGAGCCGGAGGCCCGGCCGAGCGCGGTCAGCTCGCCGAGGACCTCCTCGCGCAGGTCCGGATCGACATGCCGGTCGACCGCCTCGGCCAGGGCCCGGTCGGCGGAGAAGACGTCGTACCCGACCAGCGGCGGGACCTGGTTCGTCACGGTGTGCGTGCTGCCTGCCATGGTGCGAACGTACCCCGCGGTAGCACCTTGGCACCCGGTGAGCCCGGACCGGTCCGCGAAGACCCGGCCTGTGGGTGAGTGGGGCAGGGCACGGCGGATACCGTTAGGGGGTGCAGCCAGCAAGTGAAACCGCCGACACGCCCTCCGGGCGCCTCCACCGGGCGCGGGCCCTCTACCGGAACGTATCCAAACGCAGGACCGCCTGGCTGTTGGTCAAGGACACCGTCAACTCCTGCGTCGAGTACCGCATCCTGGGCCTCGCGGCCGAGGCCGCGTTCTTCACACTCCTGTCGGTGCCGCCGCTGCTGCTGAGCATGATCGGACTGCTCGGCTACGTCGACGCCTGGACCGGCGCCGACACCATCGAGAGCCTCCAGACCAACCTCCTGGAGGCCTCCCGCACGGTCCTGTCCGACCAGGGGGTCCGCGAGATCGCCCAGCCGATCCTGCACGACGTGATGAAGGGCGGCCGGCCCGACGTCATCTCCGTCGGCTTCCTGTTCGCCCTGTGGTCGGGCTCCCGCGCGGTGAACGTCTTCATAGACACCATCACCGTGATGTACGGCCTGGACGGTGTCCGGGGCATCGTCAAGACCCGTCTGATGGCCTTCCTGCTGTTCATCGTGGCCCTGCTGATCGGCTCGGTCGCGCTGCCGCTGATGGTGGCCGGGCCGGACGCGGTGGTGCGGATCGTGCCGTGGTCGACGACGCTCGTGCAGGTCCTGTACTGGCCGGTGGTCATACTCCTGTCGATCGCCTTCCTGACGACGCTGTACCACGTGTCCGTCCCGGTCCGTTCCCCCTGGATCGAGGATGTGCCCGGCGCGCTGGTCGCCCTCGGCATGTGGGTGCTCGGCAGCTTCCTGCTGCGGATCTACCTGACCAGCACGGTCGAGGGCCCCACGATCTACGGCTCCCTCGCCGCGCCCGTCGCCGTGCTGCTGTGGATCGGTGTGTCCGCGTTCGCCGTGCTCGTCGGGGCCGCCGTCAACGCCGCCATCGACCGGGTCTGGCCGGCCGCCGCGACGGCCGCGGCCCGCGAGGCCAACGAGCGGCTGCGGCAGGCCCAGGTCGCCGAGTACGTCGCCCGCGCCACCGCCACGGGCGAGGCCGACCCCGACATGCCCTCCGAGTTCCCGGAACGCTGGTCCCGCTTCCTGCCCCCCGAGGACGTCTCGGCCCGCCTGCGCACCCATGTGAAGAGCACCCACGTGAAGAACACCCACACCAAGAGCACCCAGGTGAAGGACACCCAGGTCAACGGCGAGAGGCAGCCGCCCGAGGACACGTGACGGGCGAGGCCCTCAGGGCTTCCAGGTCCCCGCCGCGGCCTCCTCGCGCACGAAGTCGCCGAAGTCCCGGGGCGCACGGCCCAGCACCTGACGCACCCCGTCCGAGACGTGCGCGTTGCGGCCGTCGAGGAGGGTGTCGAAGATCGCCGTCATGCCCGCCACCTCCTCAGGCGGCACACCGAAACCGGCCAGTGCCTCTTGGTAGTCCCGCGTCGAGACGGCCCGGTACGTCAGCGGCCGCCCCGTCGCCCCGGCGATCTCCGCGACGGCCTCCCCGAAGGTCAGCAGCCGCGTCCCCGAGAGCGTGAGGGTTCGCCCCGCGTACCGGTCGCCGGACGTCAGCGCGGTCACCACCACGTCGGCGATGTCCCGCACGTCGAGGAACGGCTCGGCCACCTCGCCGGCCGGGAACACCAGCTCCCCGCGCTCCCGCAGCTCCGCCACCAGCGGCCCCTCACTGAAGTTCTGCGCGAACCACGCGGCCCGTACGACCGTCCAGTCCGCCCCCGAGGCGTGCAGCGCCTCCTCGGTCGGCAGGGCCTGGTCCTCGCCGCGCGCGGACAGCAGCACCAGGCGCCGCACCCCGAGCCCGGCCGCCTCGCGCCCGAGCGCGCCGACCGCCTCCGCGGCGCCCGGAGCGCCGACGTCCGAGGGCAGGGCGAGGTAGGCCGCGTCCGCGCCGCGCAGGGTCTCCGCCCAGGTCGAGCCGTCCCACCAGTCGAAGCCCGTCGCCCGCGACGCCGCCCGTACGGTGAGCCCGGCCGCCTCCGCGGCCCGCGCCACCCGGCTTCCGGTACGCCCCGATGCGCCCGTCACCACCACCGTCATGCTCCGCGTGCCCCGAGCAACGTTTTCTGTGGTGCTTTCTGTCGTGTTTTCTGCCGCGTCCTGCGCCGTGTTCGTCATGCCGTCGAGTCAACTGCCGTGCGCCGCACGGAACCATCGCTGAACGGCTCATTCCCATACGACCGCGTCTACGCTGGCCGCATGGACGCCCTCGCAGGTCTGCTGGAAGGCCCCCGCGCGCGGGGCGCGTTCATGATCAGGGCCTGCTTCGACCCGCCCTGGGCGGTGCGTGTGGAGGACCGGGCCCCGCTCACGGTGATGCTCGTCGTCCGCGGCGAGGCCTGGGTCGTGCCCGACGGGGGCGAGAGCACGCGGCTGCGGGCCGGGGACCTCGCCATCGCCCGCGGCCCGGATCCCTACACCTGCGCCGACGCCCCCGGCACGGCACCGCAGGCGGTGATCCTTCCGCACCAGGAGTGCCGCTACCCCGACGGACGGCCCCTCAACGGCTCCATGGACCTGGGCGTCCGCACCTGGGGCGACCGGCTCGACGGGGACACCGTGATGCTGATCGGCACGTACCCGATGCGGGGCGAGGTCGGCGGGCGGCTGCTGGACGCCCTGCCCGCGCTGCTCACCCTCACCTCCGACGTGTGGGACTGCCCCCTGACGCCGTACCTCACCGAGGAAATCGTCCGGGACGAGCCGGGGCAGGAGGTCGTCCTGGACCGGCTGCTGGACCTGCTGGTCATCGCCGCGCTACGGGCCTGGTTCGCACGCCCCGAGGCGGAGGCACCGGCGTGGTACCGGGCCATGGCCGACCCGGTCGTCGGCGGTGTCCTGCGCCTCCTCCAGGACGACCCGGCCCACCCCTGGACCGTCGCCGCGCTCGCCGCGAAGGCCGGGGTGTCCCGCGCCGCGCTGGCCCGCCGCTTCACCGCCCTGGTGGGCGAACCGCCGATGACCTACCTCACCGGCTGGCGCCTCGCCCTCGCCGCCGACCGCCTGCGCGACTCCGCCGACACTCTGGACGCGGTGGCCCGCAAGGTGGGATACGGCAGCGCGTTCGCCCTGTCGACGGCGTTCAAGCGGGTGTACGGAGTGAGCCCGGTGGAGTACCGGGGGAGGGCGGCGTAGCGGCAGCGGGGCCGGGTCCGCCGCCGGGTCGCGGCGTAGCGTGGCTTCCATGTACGTGGAGCGGGCGTCGCGGCTGCCCGGGGCCGTCGTGTGGACCAACAGCCCGTCCCGGCCGGGGGCGGGACGGGTGCTGCCCGACGGGTGCATGGATCTGCTGTGGCACGACGGGCGGCTGATGGTCGCCGGGCCCGACACCCGCGCCCACCTCCCGGACGGTGGGACCGGCCCCTGGGCCGGAGTCCGCTTCTACCCGGGCACGGCACCGGGTCTCCTCGGCGTGCCGGCGCACGAGCTGCGCGACCGGCGCGTCGACCTCGCCGACCTGTGGCCGGCCGCGCGGGTGCGGCGTCTGACCGACGGTGTGAACGCCGCCGCCGACCCGGCGAGCGGCCTGGAGGAGCTGGCGCTGCGGCAGGCGGCCGGTTCCGAACCCCCTGACCCGCTGCTCCGGCAGGTCGTCACCGCCCTCGACGCGGGCCGCCCCGTCGCCGAGACCGCCGACGCACTCGGGCTCGGGCCACGCCAGTTGCACCGGCGCTCGCTGTCCGCCTTCGGCTACGGCCCCAAGACCCTGGCCCGCATCCTGCGGCTGCACCGCGCCCTCGCACTGGCCCGGGCCGGTGTGCCGTTCGCGGCGACGGCCACCCGGGCCGGTTATGCCGACCAGGCCCATCTGGCCCGGGACGTGCGGGAGTTGTCGGGCGTGCCGTTGGGTGAGCTACTCGGCGGCTAGCGGGGCGAACAGGTCCACCCCGTTGCCGTCCGGGTCGTGCACGACGGCGTACCGCTGCCCCCAGAACGCGTCCCACGGCTTGAGCTCGCCGTGGTACCCGGAGCCGACCAGCTCGTCGTACAGCGCGTCCACCTCCGCCGGCCCGTCGCAGCGCAGGGCGAGCGAGGCCCGGCCCCCGCCCGCGGGCGGCCGCCATCCGGGCAGGAAGGAGCGGACCGTCTCCTCGGTGTCCAGCATCAGCCGCAGCCCGCCGGGCAGTCCGGCCTCGGCGTGCGGCCGGTCCCCGGCGCCGTCCGGGAAGGCGAACCCGAGCCGGCGGTAGAACGCGACGGAGGCGGCCATGTCGGAGACGACCAGGCCGATGGCATCGAATCGTGCAGTCATGGAGCCACCGTAGGCAGGCACAGGAGACCCGGTCTTGAAGAAAACGGACACCTCGATCCGGGGCCCCCGCCCCGGAGCCCGGATCCGAAATTTTCGGTCGCCGCAACAGCCTGGGCGGCCCGGCTTCCCCTGCCCTGAGCCACGCGCACACCCCTGCCGCGCCCACCGCCGTCGGTCCGCCGACCCGGGCGGGCCCCCGGCGACCCGACCCCGGCGCGGGAAGCCCGCAGCCTCGCGGGTGGACCGTCCCTGGGCGGCCCGGGGACGCCGCCAGGGCTCGCCGTGGGCGCCGCGGAACCGTGACGCTGTGCCGTGCCAGACGAGACGAGCCGCCCCAGGGGAAACCCGTCGGGGGACGGCGGTTCGGAAAGGACAACCGCATGAGCATGCGCAATCGGGCCGTGGCGATGGTGGCGACGGCCGTGATGCTGGGGGCCGGGGGGACCGGCATCGCCCTGGCACCGGCGGCGAACGCCGCGCCCGCCTACTTCGGCATCGACGGCAAGGGTGCCGTCACCAACGACTGGGAGGACGAGGAGAACCTCGGCGTCGACGCCTACGCCAGGGGCAATGCCATCGCCCTGTGGGAGACCGTGCTGTGGGCCGACGGCGCCGAGTGGGAGGACGACGAGGGCGAGTGGCAGCCCTTCCGGAAGAGCCGGATCGACGGCTCGTTCGGACCGGAGACCGAGTCGGCCACGCAGTGGTGGCAGAGCCGGCACAACCTCCCCGAGACCGACGGCACCGTCGACAGCGAGAGCTGGGACTTCGCCCAGACCCGGCTGCAGAGCCTGCCGGGCAACATCGTCCAGTACAAGGGCCTCGTGCGGAACGTCAACTTCAAGCGCGTGGGTGGCAAGTACCAGGTGAAGCTGAAGAACGTCGGCCCGTGGAAGTACGCCTACTACCGCACGCTCGGCTGAGCGACACCGTCGCCGGGGAGCGGAGGGCCGCGACGCTCACCCGCTCCCCACCGGCAGCACCCACAACAGCCCGGCCAGCAGGACGACGATGACCGCGAACGACACCAGGGCCGCCGCCCGCCAGCGCCGGTACTCGGCACCGGCCGGCGGCGCGTCGGCCGCCGGCTCCGCAGCCCCCGCCGCCACCGCCACCCCGTGCGGCCACGTCCGGTCGGCCAGATCCCACAGCGCCAGCACCCGCGCCTGCTCCGCCCCCGCCACCCGGCACAGCGCCTGCACCGCTCCCCGCGGCGGTTGCTTGGCCCCGCTGAGGTACCGCTGCCACGACGACTTGCTGTAAGCGGTCCGGCGGGCCAGCTCCGCGAGGCTCAGACCCGTGCGGTCCTTCAGGGCCCGCAGCTGCTCGACCAGGTGGCGCGCCTCCCTCGGCAGTGCGTCCGGAAGCGGCCGCCAGCGTGTCATGGTCGTCCCCCCACTGCTCGCCGCCGCCCCGCCCCCGGACACCGGCCCCTGCCCACCGCATCGTTCGACGCCGGGCTGTCCCGGCCAGTTCCCCCGGGCGGCGGGCGCGCGACGCGCACGAGGGGTGTGCGGCGGGCCCACGCACGACCACGGGCCGGTGGTCTGCGCCCCCGCCGGGACACCTCTCGGCGTGCCCCGCGAGGGACGCCTCCCTCAGGACGGGAACGTATCGGTCAGGGCGGCGACGCTTCCGTCATGGCGGGGACGTGTCCGTCAGGCCGCCTGGTCGGACCCGGCGGGCCGTACCGCGACCGCGTCGACCTCGAACAGCATCCCGGGCAGCGCCAGCGAGGCGACCCCGCTCAGCGTCTGCGCAGGGAGCCGCTCCCCGAAGCGGGCGTGCAGGGCCTTGCCCAGGGTCTCCAGCTTGCCCAGGTCGTGGTCCACGATGAACGTGCCGAGCCGTACGACGTGCTCGTAGCCGAGACCGACCTTCTCCAAGGCCGAGCGCAGCCGGTCGAAGGCCAGCTCCACCTGCGCGGCGAAGTCGCCCGGCACCGGGGCGCCGGTGGCGTCCGAGGCGTACTGGCCGCCGATGAAGACGGTTTCACCGGACGCCGACACGGCGTGGCTGTAGCCGAAGGGTGTGGGGTCGTGGAGCGTGGCGGGGTTGGTGATGGTGCGCGGGTCGCGCGTCATGGGAGGTGGCCCCTTCGCTGAGAACGTCCGCCGCCACACCGACGACGGACCTGGCACTTCCGCCAACTCCGGTCGCACACAAGCGCATTCCCGCCCGGCCGGGCCGACGCCTGCCTGTCGCGCAGGCCCACGACGCACTCCCGGCGGCTCACCTCGCACCTACGCGCACGACGCACTCCCGGCGGCTCACCTCGCACCTACGCGCACGACGCACTCCCGGCGGCCCACGTCGCACCTATGCGCGCGGCGCACCTATGCGCGCGGCGCACCTATGCGCGCGGCGCCGCCGTGCTCGCCCGTTCCACCAGCCGCGTCGACAACTCCGTGCGCGTGCTCTCCGGACGATGGCCGTCCATCATGCGCAGCAGCGACCGCAGGGCCGTGGCGGCCATCTCGGACAGCGGCTGGCGCACGGTGGTCAGGGCGGGGGAGGCCCAGCGCGCCTCGGGCAGGTCGTCGAAGCCGACCACGCTGATGTCGTCCGGGACCCTCAACCCCCTTTCGGCCAAGGCCTCGTAGGCGCCCAGAGCCATCCGGTCCGAGCACACGAAGACGGCGGTCGGCGGCTCGGGCAGGTCGAGGAGTTCCAGCATGCGACGGTGGGCGACGCTCTCGTCGAAAGCGGCGTGCCGGACGTACTCGGCGCGGTGCCGGATTCCTGCCGACGTGAGCGCCGAACGGTATCCGGCGACCCGGGCACTGCTGCACATGGTGCGCCGGGGGCCGGCGATGACGGCGACCCGCTCGTGGCCCAGGGACAGCAGGTGCTCCGTGGCGGTCAGGCCGCCCTGCCAGTTCGCCGCCCCCACCGAGACCACGCCCTCCGGCGGCTCCTGCACGGGGTCGATCATCACGAACGGGATGCGGTGCTGCTCCAGCCAGGCGTACTGCGGGTCGCTCAGCTCGGCCAGGTTGAACACCACTCCCGAAGAGCCCCGGGCGACCAGCTTGTCCAGCCAGCCGCGTTCCGGGCGGCCGACCCGGGAGCGGATCAGCGCCGTCGACACCACGACCTCCAGGCCCGCGTCGTGGGCTGCCTCCTCCACGCCGTGCAGCACCGCGCCCGACCAGGAACTCTCCAGTGAGTGCACGACCAGGTCGACGAGCCGGGGTGCCTTCGCGGCGTCGAAGCGGGGTCTGCGCACGTACCCGAGCCGGTCGAGTGCCTCGGTCACGCGGCGACGGGTCTCGGGTGCCACGTCCTCGCGGCCGTTGACCACCTTCGACGCGGTCGGCACCGACACCCCCGCCTCGCGTGCCACGACCGCCAGCGTCGGACCGGCCGCCACGCTCGCACTCGCCGTACGGACCATCAAGAACCCACCTCTCCGGCCCGCCCGAGGGCCGTGGAAAGTTTCGACCAGCGCTGCACACGGCGGTCACGGGGTCCGGCCGGGCAGAAAGCGCTTCCTATCGTAGGTGGGGCGCAGGACGGCGGGAAGACGGTCGGATTCACTGCTTCGCGCCGGTCAAAACTTTCGAAACCCCGAACAGCGCCTCAGCCGGGTGTGCAGGTCAGCCGAAACCCGGTGAAGTCCGCCGTGAACGCCGCGTCCACGAGGTCCCGGGCGTGGATCCCCGCCATCGCGCCGGTGAACCGCAGCCGGGAGCCGTGGTCGTCGGACAGCCGGCCGAAGTCCAGCGCCGGCCCGACCGCCGTGCGTACCCCGTCGCGGACGTACCAGAAACGGGCGTCGGCCCCGTCGACCGTCACCCCCAGCGTCACCGGCTGCCGGTCCACCCGTCCGTCCACCCGACGGTCCACCCGTCCGTCCACCCGTCCGTCCACCCGACGGTCCACCCGTCCGTCCACCCGACGGCCCACCGGCCCGTCGATCCGGCCGTCCACCGGCACGTCGACGACGGTGACCTGCCGTAGGCCGTCCTCGTCACGCTCGACGAGACTGAGCACCGTGCGACCGCGGCCTGGTGTCCCGCTCCACTGCTGTCCGCGCTGCGGTTCGCCCTCCGGCTCCGCCCACGTCAGGTCCAGGGCGAGATACGCCTCGGGGTTGTACCAGAGCACCAGCCCGGCCGCCTGCGTGAAGGTCACCGGCCGTGCCTCCACGGTGACTTCGGCCTCCGCGTGGTGCTCGGTGACACGCTGGGCCAGCAGGGAGGCCGCCCACCGGGACTCCGGCCCGTGCCGGCCGCGCAGTCGGATCCACCCGCGGCGGGCCGTCGTGTCGGCCCAGGACGGGTCCGGCCGCTCGCGCAGGGTGCTCCAGGGCCAGGACAGGTCCTCCGGTGATGCGGCCGGTGGCAGCGGGTGCGGTCGCGTCTGCACGTCGACCTCGGCCGCCGGGCGCCACCCGCCCTGCCGCAGCCGGGGCCAGCCCTCCGCGTCCCAGGTCACCGCCTGGATCGCGGTCTCCCGGCCGAGGGTGCAGCGGCGGCCCTGCGGAGTGTGCAGCGGACGGGCCGTCAGATGGCTGAGCAGCCACTGCCCGTCCGCCGTCTCGACCAGCTCGCCGTGCCCGGCCTTCTGCAACGGCACCCCCGGATCGTCCCGGGTGGTCAGCAACGGAAGTTCGTCCAGCTCGTACGGCCCCGTCAGCTCCTTGCCACGAGCCACCCGCACCCCGTGTTCCCAGCCCGTGCCGCCCTCGGCGAGCACCAGGTAGTACCAGCCGTCGCGCCGCAGCAGCTTCGGCCCCTCGATCAGCCGGTCGTGCTGGAGCAGCAGCCGCGTGCCGCCGACGGGTTCCAGCGTGTCCCGGTCCAGCTCCGTCACGACGATCCCCGCGAACCGCTCACCCCCGGGCCGGTGGTCGTTCTGCAGGTTCAGCAGCCACAGCCGGCCGTCCTCGTGGAACAGCGCCGGGTCGAAACCGTGGCTCGCGACCCGGCGCGGTGCGCTCCACTCGCCGTCGATGCGGGAGGCCGTCGAGATGTACGTGTCGAGGTCGAAGTAGGGGGTGCCGACCGAGCGCACGACGGTGTACGTGACCCAGAACCGTTCCCCGTCCCAGCTCAGCGACGGGGCCCAGACGCCGCCCGAGTCGGGCACCCCGGCCAGCGAGTCGCCGGGGACAGCCCCCTGCACATGGCCCGCGTACTCCCAGTGGGCCAGGTCCCGGGAACGGTGCAGCGGGATCGTCGGGAACCACTCGAAGGAACTGGTCGCCACGTAGTACCAGTCGCCGACCCGCACCAGCGACGGATCGGGGGCGAAGCCGCGGAGGACGGGGTTGTGCAGGACGGTCACGCGAGAACTCCCGGAGCGTCGGTCGCCCTGGAGGCCGCGGGGAGTCAGGGTCACCTGCGGCCCCCAGGAGTCTGGGGATACGGCGAAGGGGGTCACTTGAGGGCGCCGAGCGTCACACCGGTCCGCCAGTAGCGGCGCATGGCGACCATCATGACCGCCATCGGGACGATGGACAGCAGCGCGCCGGTCAGCACCAGGCCGGTCAGGTCGATGCCTGACTCCAGGCGGGTGCCGGACCAGTTGTAGAGGCCGAGGTTGAGTGTCCAGTTCTCCTTGCCGCGCAGCACTGTCAGCGGCAGGAAGAAGGCGTTCCAGGTGTTGACGAAGGCCAACAGGAACACCGTCGCGCCGCCCGTCGTCATCATCCGCAGCACGATGCTGAAGAAGATCCGCAGCTCCCCGGCGCCGTCGATCCGGGCCGCCTCCAACAGCTCGTAGGGAATCGTCGCCTCGGTGTACACCTTGGCCAGGTACACGCTGAACGGGTTGATCAGGCAGGGGATCAGCATCGCCCACGGCGTGTCCACCATGCCGATCGCGGAAAACAGCAGATACAGCGGCAGTGTCAGCAGCGCGATCGGGATCAGGAACGAGCCCACGACACACGCGAAGATCGCGTTGCGCCCGGGGAAGTCGAAGCGGGCCAGTCCGTAACCGGTTGCGAGCGCGATCAGCGTGCCGCCGAGCGAGCCGACGCCCGCGTACAGGAACGAGTTGGCCGTCCACCGCAGGAAGATCCCGTCCTGGTAGGTGAACACCTGATGCAGGTTGTCCCACAGGTGCCAGCCCGAGAACCACAGGCCGTTGCTCTGGTAGAGCGCCGTGCGGTCCTTGGTCGCGGCGACCATCAGCCACCACACCGGGAACAGGCTGTAGACACCGGCCAGGGCCAGCCCGACGAGGAGGAAGCGCTGGCCGCCCCGTCCGCGAGAGGCCGGGTCGGGCTCGGACAGCCGCCGCACGCCGCGGACTTGCGGCCGCTCGGATCTCCGCTCGGTCAGCGTCATCAGTCGGCCTCCTTCGAGGTGAGCCGGTAGAAGAGGAAGGAGGCGATGCCCAGGATCAGGGCCAGGAGCACCGACAGGGCGGCCGCGTAGTTGTAGTTGCCCGCGTTGAACGCCTGGTTGTAGATGATCATGATCGGGGTGAAGCTGTCGCTGACCGTCTGCGGGGTGATGTTCCGGAACAGCGCCGGCTCGTTGAAGATCTGCAGCATCTGGATGATCGACAGCAGACCCGTCAGGACCAGCGCCCCGCGCACGAACGGGATCTTGATACTGCGTGCGATCCGCAGCTCGGAGGCGCCGTCCAGCCGGGCCGCCTCGAACAGCTCCCGGGGCACGCCCTGCAGGGCCGAGTAGATGATCACCATGTTGTAGCCGATGCCGTGCCAGGTCAGCAGGTTGCCGATGGACGGCCACACCATCGACGGTGCGAAGAAGTTCCAGTCGAGGCCGAGGGACCTGCCGATCGCGGTGAGCGGGCCGACGTCCGGGCTGTAGAGGTTGACCCACACGATCGCCGCGACCACGCCCGGGATCATGTACGGCACCAGCAGCACGATCCGGAACCTGCTCGCCACCCGGGACGTCAGCGCGTCCAGGAACAGCGCCAGCAACAGGCTGATCAGCAGCATCAACGGGATCTGGACGCAGGCGAAGAGAACCACCCGCAGGATGGAGTTCACGAACGCCGAGTCCGTCAGCCCCTGGGTGTAGTTGTCGAGCCCGACGAACTCCGTCGTCGCACCGCCGAGGCCGAGCCCCGACTGCTTCTCCGTGAACAGCGACTCGTAGACCGCGTAGCCGATCGGGATCAGATACAGAAACAGGAAGCCGAGCTGGAAAGGCACCGTGAAGGCGGCGCCTTTCCAGCGCATGGAGCGAATCATCGAGTGCCTCAGCCCTTGACGCTGATACCGCGGGACTTCAGGTCCTTCACCGTCCACTCCTGCATGTGCGCGAGCAGGTCGGTGACCTTCTCCTGCTTGTTGACGACCTTGGCCCAGCCCGCCTGGAGCTCGGTGAACATCGCCGTCCAGTTGGGCCCGAAGGTCCAGTCGGTGGTGACGGTTCCCAGGCTGTCCGTCACGACCTTCTGCGCCGGCTCGTAGTTCTTGCCGAGCAGCTTCTGCGAGATCGACTCACCGACGTAGGAACCGCCGTCCTTCAGCGCCGGCATCACGCCGTTGCCGGTCTCCGGGCTCGCCATCGTCTTGACCGCGTCCTGGTTCGTCGACATCCACAGGGCCGCCTGGGCCGCCCGCTCCTGGTCCTTGCACTGCTTGGTCACCAGGGTCACGCTGCCGGTCAGGTTCGTGCCGGCCGGTGTCTTCGCCGCCTCGCCCTGGTACGCCGGCCAGGGCGCGAGCGCCCAGTCGCCGAAGGACTTGGTGAAGTTCTGCACCATGCCGGCCATCTGCCAGGTGGAGATCTGCCGGGTCGCGGTGGCACCGCTGTCGTAACTGCGCTGCACGGCCGCGTAGTCGGCGAAGGACAGCTTGGCGTTCAGGTCGTTGTCGATTATCTCCTGGATCACCTTGGCGGCCTTCAGGGTGCCCTCGTCCTGGAAGTCCACCTTCCAGGCGTTGCCGTCGATCGCGTACCAGTGCGCCCCGGCCTGCATCGCGAGTACCTCGAGGGTGCTGGGGTCCTCACCGGCGTAGTTGGTGATCTTGATGTTGTGCTTCTTCAGGACCTTGCCGGCGGCGATGACGTCGTCCCAGGTCGCCGGGGGCTTGAGCCCGTACTTCTTGAAGATGTCCGTGCGGTAGATCGTGAACTGGGGCGCCGAGCTGGTGGGAACGCCGTAGAACTTGCCCTGCACCTGCGCGCTCGCCCAGGCGCCGGTGTTGAACTTGTCCTTCTCGCCCTCGACGTACTGCGTGATGTCGGCGAGTGCGCCCTGCGACACCCAGCTGGTCACGTACTCGGCGGTGTTCTGCACCAGACAGGGGGCGTTGCCGGCCTTCACCGCGTTGGTCAGCTGCTTCTGCATGGTCAGCTGGTCGGTGACCTTCGTGTACTTCAGCTGGACGTCCTTGTGCGAGGCGTTGAACGCCTTGACGACCGCCTCCTGGCCGTTGGCCCAGCCCCAGAAGGGGAGGGTGACCGGGCCGGACTTCGACGCCGCGTCGTCACTCGAGTCGGAACCGCCGCAGGCGGAGAGCAGACCTGTCAGCGCGATACCCGCGACAGCGGCGGAGGCGAACCTTCTCCGGGGGCTGGTGAAGTTCATCTGACCGTGATCCTTCGGAATAGGGCGTTCTCGGAACGAGAGGACGGCGGCGGCTCGGGGTGCCGACGGGAACGGCGGCCGGAAACACATCGGCTCGCGGGGGGGGGGTGGGGCGACCAAGCGGAAGCTGTAGTAAGCGGTTGCTGGGACGTTAAGCGGATGTGTCCGCTCATAGCAAGAGGTGCGCGGCAGTTTTGTTTACGGCGGGCGGCCCGGGGTGGCCCCGGTCGGCCGTACGGGTCGCGCCTCTGCCGTATGGGATGTATGCGCAGGTCAAAGCCGTGCGATCAGGGGGTGCGTCGCCGTGCGGCGGGCACCGTGAGGAGACTCGAGGTGAGCCTTGGAATTCGAGTAACCGGTTACGTAACACTCTCCGCGAGCACCCGCGCCGGTTGCTCCAAGTCCCGGGCGCCCGCGAGGGCGCGCGGGAGTTGCCCCGGAGCCCGGGCGCCCGGGAGGACGCGCCGGTTGCCCCGGGGCCCGGGCGCTACCCGCGGCGCCCGGGCGGCTGGACCGAGTTGCGGACCACGACATGGGTGCCCAGGATCAGGTGGTCGCCGTCGGCGCCCTTGCGGCGGCCCGCGCCGCCCTCACGCCGGTCGGCCACCGCCCGCAGCGCGACCCGGCCCATCTCCTCGTACGGCACGTGCACGGTGGTCAGTTGGGGTGTGAGCTGCGAGGCCAGTGGGATGTCGTCGTAGCCGACGACCGAGACGTCCTCCGGTACCCGCAGCCCGGCCGCGCGCAGGGCCTGCATGGCACCCGCGGCGACCACGTCCGTACCGGCGAGCACCGCGGTGAAGTCCGGCGTCTCGTGCAGAGCCGCCTCGACGGCCTCGTACCCGTGGTCGTAGTCGTACGGGCCGTGCCGGACCAGCCCCGGGTCGAACGGCACCCCGTACGCCTCGAAGGCCCGCTGAGCGCCCCGCAACCTGCCCTGGGCGGTGGTCAGTTCGGCGTGCCCCGGCAGGACGAGGACGCGGCGGTGCCCCGCCGAGAGCAGGTGGCTGGCCATCGCGTAGGCGCCGCCCTCGTTGTCGTAGTCGACGGTCGTCGCAGGGACGTCACCCTCCAGCGGGGGCCGGCCCACCAGGACCAGATGCGAGCCGGCCGCGTCCAGGGAACGGGCGAAGCGGGCCATGCGCAGCTGGTACTCGTCGTAGTCGTAGGCGCCGCCGAGCAGGATCACCGCGGCGACGCCCTGCTGGCGCATGAGGTTCACCAGCGCGAGCTCCCGCTCGGGGTCGTCGCCGGTGGTGCCGACCAGGGAGAGCCAGCCGCGCAGCGTGGCGGCGCCCTCGACGCCCTTCGCCACGTGGGCGAAGGCGGCGCCGGTGATGTTGTTGATGAGGATCGCCACCGTCGGGGTGCCGCCGCCGGCGAGTGAACGGGCATGGGCGTTGGTGACGTAATCCAGGTCCCGGACCACCTTCATCACCCGGCGGCGCAGCTCCTCCGACACCGGGTAGTTGCCGGAGAGCACCCGCGAGACGCTGGCCACGGAGACGCCCGCGCGCTCCGCGACATCACGGATGGTCGCCCGGCCGGCGTCGCTCGTCGCCTTGCGCTGACTCACCCTTGCGGCTCCTTCACGGTAGTGGTCCGGCCCGTCGTGGTCCGGTCGTCGCGGTCCGGGCGGTGGCGGACCGGGGCGGTGCGCCTGCTGTGCTGCGGCCGCAGGTCGGGGCCGTGGCGTCCCCGGTCCCGGTGCGCCGGGCCGTGGTGTCCCGGCCGCCGTGCTTCAGCCCGCCGTCCCCGAGCCCGCTGTCGCCTGGCCCGCTGGGCCGCGGAGCCGGTTGCGACTGCCCCGGGGCCATCGGTGCGGAAACCGTATCCCATCATTCCTCCAGGCCCGGGGGGCCTGTGGACAATGGGCGCCGCGGTCCGCCGCCGCGCTCCGGGGGCCTGTGGACAACGGGCGCCGCGGTCCGCCGCCGCGCTGCCACGCACCCGCGCGGGATCCGCCTCGCACCACCCGCACCCGCGCCGGATCCGCCTCACGCCACCCGCACCAGATCCGCGTGCCGCACCTCGTGGACCGGCGGTACGCCCGCCGCCAGGCGCTCCAGTTCCTCGACGACGATGCGTCCGAGCCGCTCCAGCTCGTTGCCGAGGGATCCGGCGATGTGCGGGGTGAGGAACACGTTGGGCAGGTGGTACAGCGGCGATCCGGGGGGCAGCGGCTCCGGGTCGGTCACGTCCAGCACGGCGCGCAGCCGGCCGGACACGAGCTCGTCGGTGAGCGCCTCGTGGTCGACCAAGGCGCCGCGGGCGGTGTTGACGAGCACACCACCGTCCCGCACCAGGGCGAGCCGGTCGCGGTCGAGCATGTGATGGGTCGCCGGGATGTCGGGGGCGTGCAGGCTCACGATGTCGCTGCGCCGGAGCAGATCCTCCAACGACAGCGACTCGGCACCGAGGGCGGCGGCCTCGGCGGGGCTCACGTACGGGTCGTGCAGCAGGACGGTGAGGTCGAACGGCCGCAGCAGTTCCAGCAGCCGACGGCCCACGCGCGAGGCGCCGATGACGCCGACGCGACGGCCGAGGTTGCCGGTCGCCGCGGTCTCGGCGGGGCCCGGGTAGGCGTGGGTCCGGCGGAAGCGCTCGCGGTGGTCGAAGGCGTCCTTGCCCAGCAGCAGGATCATCGCGAGCGTGTACTCCGCGACCGGCAGGGCGTTGCCCGTCACCGCGCTGGACACCGTGACCCCGCGTTCCCACAGGGCCTCGCCGACCAGGGAGCGGACCGAGCCGGCCGCGTGCAGCACGGCGCCGAGCCGCGGAGCCGCCGTGAGGACGCCGGCGTCCAGGTGCGGGCAGCCCCAGCCGGTGATCAGCACCTCGGCGGAGGCGAGGGCGGCGGCGCCGGCCGGATCGGCGAAGTCCCGTACCACCAGCCCGGGATCGATGTCGGCCGTGCGCCTCAGCCGCTCCATCAGCGGCGGAGGGAAGAGCAGCGGGAGGTGAACCGGGTCCATCGCGAACACGGCCCGCGGCAGCTGAGGGCTGGGCATGACTCTCCTGGAGCAGGGGGATGGAAACAGTTTCAGAAAGCGGCTTCTACCGTAGATCTGTCAGGAAGCGGGGGTCAATCGCCTGTCGGGGGCGACCTCGGGAGGTGCCGGTGCGGGGCGGCACGCATGCCGTAGCTCCTCGGTGCGACCACTTTCGGAAATCGATTACTACGGTTTCGGTGGCGGAAGGTCAGACCGGAATGGGGCGCCGGAGGCTCTGAGCAGCGGCAAAGGGCTGCACCGCAACCGGTTCCCCACCCATGGTGTTCTCGAAAAATCGCTCAGGCTCTTGACGCGCCATCCTGCCCGGAAGAAGCTCTGCCCGACGCGCAGCAACCGGTTGCCATAGTGATTCCTCCGGTCGGCGTCCCGAGTGTTCCGGCATGCGACCGGCATGTCGAACAGCAAAAGCAGGAGGTGGTGCGTCCATGCACCCACGTGCCGGTGCATCCCTGAGCCGCCGCCGGTTCCTCGCCCTTTCGGCAGCCGGTGGCGCGACCGGCGCGGCAGCGCTGAGCGGCTGTGCGATGCGCGTCTCCAGCGGTGTCAGCGGTGTCGGCGAGACCGTCACGGTGATGGCGAAGGCCGACGACTTCTCCCCGGAGCTGATCCGGCAGGCCCGCAAGGACCTCGGCGTCAAGATCGTCACGGTGCGCTACGACATCACCAAGCTCATCGGCATGATGACCAACGGCGCCCCGCCCGACCTGGTGCGCGGCGTCGGCGCCACGGACGCGCCCTACTTCGCGGCACGCGACGTGATGGAGGACCTGGACCCCTACTTCGCACGGAGCGACGTCCTCAGGGCGGGCGACCTCGACCCGGTCAACGACCTGTGGCGCTACGACGGCCGCACCCAGGGCAAGGGCCCCCGCTACGGCATGGCGAAGGACTTCTCGCAGGACTCCATGTTCTGGTACAACACCGCCCTCTTCGACGAGGCGGGGGTCGGCCACCCGCCGGAGACCGAGCCGGTCACCTACGAGGAGTGGCTGGAGGACGCCAGGCGGCTCACCCGGCGCAGGAACGGCCAGACGACCGTCTTCGGCGGCAGCTACCAGGGCGTGCTCACTCCCAACCTGCTGGCGAGCCTGACGGCGTCCGCCGGAGGCAACCTCTTCACCGACGACTTCTCCCGGATCGACTTCACCACCCCCGAGGCCCGCAAGGCCCTGGCCTGGTACGTCGAGTACGGCCGGAGCCGGGTCGGGCCCAGCATCGTCCAGCCCGACCCCAACGCCTGGGACGGTCCGACCTACCAGGCGGGCCGGATGGCCATGTCCAACTCGGGCTACTGGCTCGGCGGTCTGATCAACACCGACAAGAAGCTGGCGCCCCTGTCGCGGCTCGCCCCGGCCCCGCTCTTCGCGGGCGGCCGGCGGGTCAGCCCCTGCCAGGCCGGGACCGGATTCTGGATGCCGAAGAAGGCGAAGAACAAGGACGCCGCCTGGCGGGTCTTCGAGTGGTTCTTCGGCGAGGGGCCGGCCAGGGCCCGCGCGTCCGGCGGCTGGGGCATCCCCACCCTGAAGTCCCTGCGCCCGCTGATGCCCGCCCGGGAGGACTACCAGAAGCGGGTGCTGAAGGTGCAGAACGCCGAGCTGAGGCACTTCTCGGTGATCGCTTTCACGCCCTACGCCTCGGCGGACTCGCTCTACGCCCTGTTCAACCAGGAGGCGCCGGCCGCGATGAACGGCCACATGTCCGTCGACACCCTCGCGGGCCGCCTGAACTCCGTCATGAACGAGCAGCTCAAGCGCGGAAAGGAGCAGGTGGGATGACGGTCGACCAGATATCCGTCACCGGGCGGACCGGCGCGCCCGACAGCATCGCCCGCAGGGCCCCGGCCGGCCGGCCCCGGATCTCCATGACCGGCCGCAGGCATCGCGCTTTCTACCTGTTCACCGCCCCCTGGATCATCGGTTTCCTGCTGCTGACCGTCGTGCCGATGGCGTACGCGCTGTGGCTGAGCTTCACCACGTACGACGGCATCTCGCCGCACTGGCGCTATGTCGGCCTCGGCAACTACACCGAGCTGTTCTCCGATCCGCAGACCTGGAACTCCCTCGGCCGCACGGGCCTGTTCGCGATCACGTCGGTGCCGCTGTCGATCGTCGCGGGACTCGGCCTGGCCGTCCTGGTCAACCGGCCCATCAGGGCACGCGGACTGTTCCGCACCCTGCTCTATCTGCCGGCCGTGGTGCCACCGGTCGGTGCCGGTCTCACCTTCAAGGCGCTCTTCGACCAGAACTCCGGTGCGGCGAACGGTGTCCTCACCCTCTTCGGGTTCGACGCGCTCGGCTGGCTCGCCGACCCCTACGCCCGCTACGTGCTGCTGATGAGTGTGCTGTGGGCCGCCGGAAACGTCATGATCATCTCGCTGGCCGGGCTCCAGGACGTGCCCCGCGAACTGCACGAGGCCGCCCGGATCGACGGAGCCGGCGCCTGGCGCACCTTCCGCAGCATCACCGTGCCCCTGCTGTCGCCGGTGCTGCTCTTCCAGACCGTCACCGGTGTGATCGCGTCCGTGCAGACCATCATGCCGCTGCTGCTCACCCCGGACGGCACGACGGCGGGCGTCACCGCGCTGCCGCAGTCCAACTACCTCTACATGATGCACGTGTTCTCGCAGTACTTCGCGCTCGGCCGCTACGGCTACGCCTCGGCGCTGCTGTGGGTGCTCTTCGTCCTGATCCTCATCGCCACCGGACTCATCTTCAGGTTCACGTCCGGCGTGGTGTTCTACAACGTCGACCCGGAGGCGAAGAAGTGACCGCCACCAGTCTTCCTCCCGGCTCCGCGCCCCGGGTGCGGGTACGTGCCGGCCGCCTGGTCCTCTACACGGTCCTCGTCGTGGCCACCGGGCTGTTCGTCGGCCCGTTCGGCTGGCTGGTCCTCAGCGGTCTGAAGACCCCGGCGGAGCTGGCCGCCTCGCCCGTGCACTGGCTGCCCACCCACGTCCAGTGGCACAACTTCGCGGACGCCTTCAACCTGATCGACTTCCTCGGCTACGCCCGCAACTCCCTGATCATCGCGACCCTCTACGCCACCCTCGTCACCCTCAGCTCCGCCTGGGTGGGCTTCGGTTTCGCCCGGCTGGAGGCCCCCGGGAAGAAGACGCTGTTCGGCATCCTCATCGGCTCGATGATGCTGCCGCAGATGATCACGCTGCTGCCGACCTATCTGATCTTCGCGAAGCTCGGCATGGTCGACACGTACTGGCCGTGGGTGCTCTGGGGCCTGGCCGCCGCCCCCTATCTGGTCTTCCTCTTCCGCCAGTTCTTCGCCGGACTGCCCCGCGAGCTGGAGGAGGCGGCGATCGTCGACGGCTGCGGATACGGCACGATCTTCTGGCGCATCTTCCTGCCGCAGTCCTGGCCGGTGCTCTCCGCGAGCTTCGTGATCGCCTTCACCTGGTCCTGGGGCGACTACATCGCCCCCCAGCTGCTGCTCTCCACCGACCGCTCCACCCTCGCGGTGGCGGTCATGTCCACCTACGTCACCTCGGCCGGCACCCCCGTGGCCAACCTCCAGGCCGCGGGCTCCGTGATGTACGTCGTGCCGATCCTGCTGATCTTTCTGGTCGCCCAGCGCGGGTTCGTCGCCGGAATGTCCACCTCCGGCCTCAAGTAACCCTGCCCGCAGCCCTGTTCCTCGTTTGCAAGGAGTCACAGATGTCCCCGTCCCTGTCCCGCCGCAGCGCTCTCCAGGCGGCCGGCGCCACCGTTCTCGCCGCCGGGTTCACCCAGCTGTCGGCGACCGCCGCCCGGGCGGACGAAGCCGCCGTCGTCGCGCCGAAGCTGGTGACCTACCCCCGCCCGTCCGCCATGCCGACGAACACCAGCTTCAAGGTGCGGGTGCGCACCGCCCCCGACGGCGAGTGGCAGACCCTGGACATCTGGCGCCCCCAGCTGGGGGAGATCAACCCGACCACCGGGTCCAGCAAGACCTACAACTCGTCGCTGGCGTACTTCGACTTCCAGGGATCCGTCGAGGTGGAGGTCACCTGTCTCAAGGGCGGCACCACCAAGGTGCGCGTGAGACCCGACTCCTACGGCATCAAGCCCGAAGTGGGGGGTGACACCCTGCGCTTCACGCTCGACCAGCCGCGCAACGTCGTCGTGCAGATCAACGACGACATCTTCGACTGTCTCCATCTGTTCGCCCGCGCGGTCGAGAAGAAGCCCGCGCAGGACGACCCGAACGTCCTCTACTACGGCCCCGGCGTCCACACCACCGCCGACGGCACGCTGCTCGTCCCCTCCGGCAAGACCGTGTACCTCGACGGTGGCGCCGTCCTCAAGGCGACCGTGATCTTCCGGAACGTTGAGCACGCCGGGATCGCCGGCCGGGGCGTGCTCGCCGGAACGGCCGGCGGCGGCGCCCTCGTCGAGAACTCGCGGAACATCTCCATCGGCGCCGTCACCGTCCTCAACCCGAACGGCTACGCCGTCCAGCTCGGCGAGGCCACCGGAGTCACCATCAAGGGCCTGGGCTCCTTCAGTTCCAAGGGCTGGGGCGACGGCATCGACGTCTTCTGCTCCAGCAACGTCGTCATCGACGGCGTCTTCATGCGCAACTCCGACGACTGCATCGCCCTCTACACCCACCGCTGGGAGTACTACGGCGACACGAGCAACGTCACCGTCCGCAACTCCACCCTGTGGGCGGACGTCGCCCACCCCATCAACGTGGGCACGCACGGCAACTCCGACAACCCCGAGGTCCTGAAGAACCTCACCTTCAAAAACCTCGACATCCTGGACCACCGCGAACCCCAGATGGGTTACCAGGGCTGCATCGCCCTCAACCCGGGCGACAGCAACCTCATCAAGAACGTCAAGGTCGACGGCGTACGCGTCGAGGACTTCCGCTGGGGCCAGCTCATCCACATGCGGGTCATGTACAACACGAAGTACAACACCTCGGTCGGCCGCGGCATCCAGGACGTCTACGTCAAGGACCTTTCCTACACGGGCAATCCGCTCGCCACCTGTCTGCTGCTCGGTTACGACGCCAAGCACGCCATCAAGGACGTCACGTTCGAGAACCTCATGGTCAACGGCACGGTCATCGCCGACTCGATGAAGAAGCCGACCTGGTACCTCACCACCGACACCATCCCGATGCACGCCAACGAGCACGTCCTGAACCTGAAGTTCCTCACCACCGCCGAGGCGGCCGCCGCGTCATGAGCACCGATCCCATGAGCACCGACCCCGTGAGCACCGCCCTCACGAGCACCGCCCTCACGAGCACCGACCTCACGAGCACCGACCCCGTGAGCGTCAGCCTTATCACCGGCAGGCACCCGGCACCCCTCGCACCGAGCCGCCGGGGCTTCCTCGGCGGTGCGGCCGCCGCCCTGCTGCTGGCGTCGGGCGCGAGCGGACTGCTCGCCCCCGGCACGGCCCGGGCCGCAGGCCGGGGCAGCAGCGCACCGCGCACCTTCACCCACCCCGGTCTGCTGCACAGCGCCGACGACCTGGCCCGGATGAAGGCCGCGGTCGCCGCCAAGGAGTCCCCGGTCCACGACGGTTACCTCGCCTTCGCCGCCCACGCGCGCTCGAAGTCGACGTACGCCGTCCAGAACACCGGCCAGATCACCACCTGGGGCCGTGGCCCGACCAACTTCCAGAACCAGGCCGTCGCCGACTCCGCCGCCGCCTACCAGACCGCGCTGATGTGGTGCATCACCGGCGAGCGCGCCTACGCGGACAAGTCCCGGGACATCCTCAACGCCTGGTCGGCGTCCCTCACCGCCGTCACCGGCGCGGACGGGCCCCTCGGCGCGGGGCTCCAGGCCTTCAAGTTCGTCAACGCCGCCGAGCTGCTCCGCCACACCGGTTATGACGGCTGGGCCGAGGAGGACGTCGAACGCTGCAAGGAATCGTTCCTGCGCGTCTGGTATCCCGCCATCTCCGGCTACATGCTCTACGCCAACGGCAACTGGGACCTGACGTCCATCCAGTCGATCCTGGCCATCGGCGTCTTCTGCGAGGAGCCCACCCTCTTCGAGGACGCGCTCAGGTTCGCCGCCGCCGGGGCGGGCAACGGCAGTGTCCCGCACCGCATCGTCACGGACGCCGGACAGGGCCAGGAGTCCGGACGGGACCAGGGGCACGAACAACTCGCCGTCGGCCTGCTCGCGGACGCCGCGCAGGTCGCCTGGAACCAGGGCGTCGACCTGTACGCCTTCGACGGAAACCGGCTGCTGAAGAACGTCGAGTACGCCGCCCGCTACAACCTCGGCGGCGACGTGCCCTTCGTCCCCGACCTGGACCGCACCGGCAAGTACGTCAAGACGTCCGTCTCGGCGATCGGGCGCGGCACCCTGCCCCCGATCTACGAGATGGCGTACGCCCACTACGCGGGCGTCCGCGGCCTCGACACGCCCTTCACCGAGGCGGCCGTCTTCCGCGGTGGCGGCGGTGCCCGCGTCGTCGAGGGAAGCAACGACGACCTGCCCAGCTGGGGCACCCTCACCTTCGCCGGCACGAAGGCCCCCTCGCCGTCCGCGCCCACGGCTCCGGCCGGTGTCACGGCGGTCGGCGGCGAGGGATCCGTCACGCTGGCCTGGCTGCCGTCGGCGTGGGCCGAGTCGTACACCGTCCTGCGCGCAGCCGCCGCCGACGGGCCGTACGAGAAGCTCGCGACCGGGATCACCGACCCGTGGTACACCGACCGCCGGGCCCGCCGGGGACGTACCTCCTACTACCAGGTCGTCGCAGCCAACTCGCAAGGCGAGAGCGGCCGTTCGGCCTGGGCGGCAGCGGTCCCCGGGCTCCCCGGTCCCTGGCGGACCCGTGACGTCACAAACGTCAGGATCCCCGGCTCTGCGCTGTTCGACGGGGAGCGGTTCGTGCTGGAGGCGTCCGGCACCGCCGGCACCCACCGCCTGGCGTACCTGCCGCTGCGCGGCGACGGTACGGTCACGGCCCGGATCGTGTGGCCGCTCAGCTCCCAGTACTCCAAGATCGGCGTCACCGTCCGGGCCGCCCTGGACACGGACGCCGCGCACGCGGCCATGCTGATCCAGGGCCTGCCGCTGCACACCTGGAGCGGTGTGTGGAGCGTGCGGGCGAAGGCCCAGGGAGTGGTCACAGGCACGGGAAGCACACCCGTGCCCCCCTCACAGCAGCCGGCCATCACGACCGGCGCCGCTTTCCCGATCTCCTCCCTCGGTGACCTCCCCGAGTCGGCGACCCCCCTCGAAGCCCCGTACGTCGAGGGCGCCGGCGACGGCTACCGGCTGCGCATGCCCTACTGGGTCCGGGTGATCCGCCGGGGCGGCCGCTGCACCGGCGCCATCTCCCCGGACGGTGTCCACTGGACCGAAGTCGGCACCAGTGACGTCCAGTTGGGCACAACGGCCTACGTCGGTCTCACCCTCACCTCCTGCCTGGGCGTCGACGAGGACTACGCCGAGACCGGCACCGGCGCCTTCGACAACGTCAGCGTCACCTCCCGCACGGGCGGTGAGGTCTGGTCCGTGCCACGCCCCGCCCGGGCCGCGGGCGACCTGCGGGCCGCACCGGGTGCCGACGCGGTCGAGCTGGCCTGGACCGACCCGGACCTCTCGGCCCGCTACACGGTGCTGCGCTCGACCTCCGCGAAGGGCCCGTTCGAGACGGTCGCGAGGGACCTCGGCCCCGTGGGCTTCGGCACCCGCATCCGGCACGCCGACGCGACCGGCACGCCCGGCACGACGTACCACTACGCGGTGGCGAAGACGAACCGCGCCGGACACGGCCCGCTGTCGGCTCCGGCGCAGGCGACCATGCCGACCCCCGCCACGCCCCGACTCACCTCGTCCACCGAGGCCTTCACGAACCGGGGCGCCCCCTTCCAGCACCTCCTGCGAGCCACGCACGAGCCCACCCGCTTCACCGCGAAGGGACTGCCCGACGGTCTGCGCCTCGACCGGCGCACCGGCCTGATCTCCGGAACCCCCACCCGGATCGGCGAGTTCACCGTCACCACCACCGCCGGCAATGCGACCGGAGAGGCCACCGGCACGCTCACCCTCACGGTCGGCGATCCGCCGCCCGGGCCCTGGACCCATGGCGACCTGGGCGACGTCATCCTCGACGACCGCGCCTACGGCACCCTCGGCGTGGTCGCCGTCCAGACCCCCGGCAGCACCTCCCACGAGGCCGGCACCTTCGTGGTGCGGGGCGCCGGAACCGACCTCGCCGTCAACAACCAGGGCATGACGGGCCAGTTCGTACGACGGCCCGTCAGCGGTGACTGCGAGGTCACCGTCCGCCTGGTCTCCCGCGCCGGAGCCACCGGCGACCGGGTCGGCCTGCTCATGGCCAAGTCCCTGTCGCCGTTCGACCTGGCGGCCGGGGCGATCGTCACCGGCGGCACGAGCGCCCAGCTGATGCTGCGCCCGACCGTCGCCGGAAAGTCCGCCTTCACGGGCAACGCGGCGGTCACCGCCCCCTGCCTGCTGCGGCTGAAGCGCACCGGGACGCACTTCACCGCATCCGCCTCGACCGACGGCGCCACCTTCACCCCCCTCGCCGACGGAGACATCCCCGGCTTCGGTGACGCCCCCTACTACGTGGGCCTCGTGGTCTGCTCCCGCGACCCCCTGGCCCGCAGCACCACCGAGTTCGACGAGGTGAGCATCACCCCCATGTAGTACTCCACGGATCGGAGAGCCCCACATGAGCCGCACTTCCCCCCACACCCACCACGAGGGCGGCCGGGTGAGCCGCCGCGGTCTGCTCAAGACCGCCGGCGGCCTCACCGCGGCCCTCGCCCTCGGCACCACGGCCACGGCCACCACGGCCACGGCCACCACGGCCGGCGCCGCACCCGCCACCTTCGCCCACCCCGGCATGCTCCACAACGCCGGCGACATCAACCGCGCCAAGGTCAGAGTCGCCGCGGGCGACGACCCCTGGCTGTCCGGCTGGAACAGGCTGACCGCCAACTCCCACGCCCAGTCCACCTGGACGAACCGGGCCACGGCGACGATCATCCGCGGCGGCACCGGAGAGAACTACCCGCAGCTCTACAACGACATCGCGGCCGCCTACCAGAACGCGCTGCGCTGGAAGGTCGGCGGCACCGAGGCCAACGCCCAGTGCGCCGCCGCCATCCTCAACGCCTGGTCACACACCCTGACCACGGTCACCGGCAACGCCGACCGGTTCCTCGCCGCCGGCATCTACGGCTGGCAGTTCGCGAACGCCTGCGAACTCATGCGTGACTATCCGGCGTTCGACCTCGCCGCCGCCCAGGAGATGATGGTCAGGGTCTTCCACCCGCTCAACAACCAGTTCCTGACCGGCCACAACGACGCCTGCATCACCAACTACTGGGCCAACTGGGACCTGTGCAACATGGCCTCGATCATGGCCATCGGGATCCTCACCGACAACGCCGCCAAGTACGACCAGGCTGTTGGTTACTTCAAGTCCGGCGCCGGAAACGGTTCCCTCCAGCACGCCGTCCCGTTCCTGTACGCAGACGTCGGGGGCTACGACCTCGGCCAGTGGCAGGAGTCGGGCCGCGACCAGGGCCACACCATGATGGGCATGGGCCAGATGGGCGCGCTCTGCGAGATGGCCTGGAACCAGGGCGACGACCTCTACTCGTACGACGGCCGCCGCTTCATGAAGGCCGCCCAGTACGTCGCCAAGTACAACCTGAACATGGACGTGCCGTTCACCACCTACACCTGGGGCACCGGCCAGACCTGCTCCCAGCAGTCACAGACGGTGATCAGCTCGGACTCCCGCGGTCAGGTCCGCCCGGTCTGGGCGATGCTCCACTACCACTACGGGCGGCGCCTGCTCCTCGACGACAAGTACATCGCCCAGATGTGCTCCTCCGTCGCCCCCGAGGGCGGGGGAGGTGACTACGGCACCACCAGCGGCGGGTTCGACCAGCTCGGCTTCGGCACGCTGATGTACGCCAAGTAACCCGAACAGCCTTCCCACCCGCTCGTGCACCGGAATACCGGGCCACAATGAGGTGCTCTGATCTTCACGGTGCACGAGCGCGGTGAGGAGGCTGGTGGACGAATGACGGCAGACCAGGCGGCCCCGCAGGCGGACCCCGTGGTGAGCACGCCCTTCGGCGCGCTGCGGGGCCGGTACGAGCGCGGTGTCGCGGTCTTCCGCGGCATCCCGTACGCGGCCCCTCCCTTCGGTCCCCGCCGCTTCCGGCCGCCCGTGCCGCTGCCGCCCTGGGACGGTGTCCGCGACGCCGGTGCCTTCGGCCCCACCCCGCCGAAACCGCCGTACTCCGACGCCTTCGCCCACTACCTGTCCGACCCGGTCGTGCCCGGCGACGACTGCCTCAACCTCAACGTCTGGACCCCGCAGCCCGACCCGAAAGCCCGCCTCCCCGTCCTCGTCTGGCTGCACGGCGGCGCCCTGACCAGGGGTTCTTCTGCCGTACCCGTCTACGACGGGCATGCCTTCGCCCGCGACGGCGTGGTCTGTGTGTCCATCAACTACCGGCTGGGCGTCGAGGGCTACGGACTGTTCCCGGACACGCCCCCGAACCTCGGCCTGCGCGACCAGATCGCCGCCCTGACCTGGGTGCACGAGGCCGTCGAGGCCTTCGGCGGCGACCCCGGCCGCATCACCCTCTTCGGCCAGTCCGCCGGGGCGATCAGCATCGGCGCCCTCATCGCCGCCCCGCAGACCCAGGGGCTGGTGCGGCGGGCCGTCCTGCAGAGCGGGCCGCCCGAGGTGTCCGAGCGGGCCAAGGTCCGGCGGATGGTCCGCCGGATGGCCTCCCGGCTGAAGATCCCCGCCACCGCCGAGGCCTTCGCCGCCGTCGACCGCGATCTGCTGCTGCGCACCCAGGCCGAGGTGGGCAGGCTGAGCAGCCCGGTGGTCGGCGGGCCCGCCTTCGGTCTCGTCGTCGACGGCGACGTCGTCCCGCGCGATCCCCTCCAGGCCCTCACGGACGGTGGCGCGGCCCCCGGGGTCGAGCTGCTGCTGGGCTGGACCCGCGACGAACACAGGCTGTGGCTGGTGCCGGGCGGCCTCCTGGACCGCGTCGACCGCCTCGGGGCCGTCGCCTTCGCGGGCGCCATGGCCCGCTGCCACTGCGGCAGCGAGGTCCCGCGCGGCTACCGCACCCTGCACCCCGAGGCCGGCACGGCGGAGACCGTCGGCCAGCTCGTCACCGACCATCTGCTCCGCATACCCCTGCACCACCTGGCCGACGCCCGCACGGAACCGTCGTACGTCTACGAGTTCGCCTGGCCCTCGAACCTGCCCGGCCTCGGCGCCTGCCACGCGCTGGAGCTGGGCTTCGTCTTCGACACCGGGGACGTCCCCGAGTCGCGGAAACTCGCCGGCGAGGGCGCCCCGCAGGAACTGGCCGACGCGATCCACGGGGCGTGGGTCCGCTTCGCCACCGACGGCGACCCCGGCTGGGAGCGCTGGGACGCGACCCACCCGGTGCGCGTCTTCGGGGACCGGGCGCCGGACGCCGGGAACGGCCTGGCGTACACGGCCCACGGCCTCCGTGACCGTGAACTCGCCCTCTGGAAGGCCGACGCCCTCAGGCCCGCGGAATCCACACCGGCCTCGGTCCCCGTCGACGACCCGCACGGCCGCGTCACGGAACTGCGGTCAGCCGTACGGCGCCTGCGGCGCTCGGGGGCTCTCCGACGCCGCTGACGGCGCCGCACCGCCGGGCCGGCCGCGCGGCCGGTGCGCTGACCGGAACGTTCGCCCCGGATCGCCGGATCGCCGGATCGCCGGATCGCCGGATCGCGATGAGAGAACTGCAGCGTTCGGTAATGTGTTCGCCCGGGAGGGCCCGAACGGCTGCTGCCAGGAGGCCATGGCAGCCTCAGCCGTACACCACGTCCCCTGACCACGGACGCCGGCACGGACATCGGCACGGCCTCCGGCCCCTGCCCGCCAGGACGGACCACGAGAGGGACGGGGGAACACCGATGACGACGGCTCACGCCTTGTCCGGGGTGGGGAGCAGCCCACCGCCGGAGAGCGACACGGTCATCGACGTACGGGACCTGCGGATGCGCTACCGCAGCCAGGACGTGTTGAAGGGTGTCGGCTTCACGGCCCGGCGGGGCGAAGTCGTCCTGCTGCTCGGCCCGAACGGCGCGGGCAAGACGACCACGATCGAGGTCCTGGAAGGCTTCCGGATGCGCTCGGCCGGGGACGTGACCGTCCTCGGTACCGATCCGGCCGACGGGGACGAGCGGTGGCGTGCGCGCCTGGGCATCGTGCTGCAGTCCTGGCGCGACCACGGCAAGTGGCGGGTGCGGGAACTGCTGGCCCATCTCGGCTCCTACTACGTGCCGTACTCGACCGCTCTGGTGCGGCGCCCCTGGAACGTCGACGAGCTCCTCGCCGCAGTGGGGCTGACCGAGCAGGCGGACAAACGGGTCGGGACCCTGTCCGGCGGGCAGCGCCGGCGTTTCGACGTGGCCGTCGGCATCGTGGGCAGGCCCGAGGTGCTGTTTCTGGACGAGCCGACGGCCGGCCTGGACCCGGAGGCGAGGAACGAGTTCCACGGCCTGGTACGCGGGCTCGCGGACGAGAACACCACCGTTGTGCTGACCACGCACGACCTGGCCGAGGCGGAGAAGCTCGCCGACCGGATCCTCATTCTGGCCGGCGGCCGGATCGTGGCCGACGGTTCCGCAAAGGAGCTGTCGCGGCGGGCATCGGCCGAGGCCACGGTGCGCTGGACGCGGGACGGGCGGTCGTTCGAGGAGGCCACGGCCGAGTCCACCCGGTTCGTCCGTCGGCTGTTCGAGGAACACGGCGAGGCGATCGGCGGGCTGGAGGTGCGCCGGGCAAGCCTGGAGGACACCTACCTGACGATGGTGCGGGAGTTCGAGTCGGGCCATGGTGCCGATGAGCGGGCCGTACCGGCCTTCGGGGAGGGATCGCCGTGAGTGCGGTGTGGTACGCGGCGCTGCTGGGAGTACGGCGCGGCTGGACGGAACTTCGGCAGAGCTTCACCACCGGCCAGGACGTGTTCGGCTACGTGCTGTGGACCGTTCTGCTCATCGTGCCGCTGTACTTGGTCAGGGACGATCCGCTGGAGGGCGCCGGCATCTCGACCGGCGCGTTCATGCTGCCGAGCATGCTGGGGATGACGCTCGCGTTCACCGGGATGACGACCACGGCGCAGCTCCTCGCGATCGAGCGCGAGGACGGCACCCTGCTGCGGGCCAAGGCGGTGCCCCACGGCATGGTCGGCCACCTGGTCGGCAAGATCGTCATGGTGTCGGGTACGGCACTCGCCTCCATGGCGCTCCCCTTCGCCGTGGGCGTGTTCCTGGTGGACGGCGTGGCCCGGCAGGGCGGCGGAGCGTTGCTGACGCTGGTGTGGGTGGTGCCGCTGGGTCTCCTGGCCACCCTGCCGATGGGCGCAGTCGTCGGCTCACTCGTCAGCAGTCCCCGCACCGTCGGGTTGCTGATGCTTCCGGTGATGGGACTCGTCGTGATCTCCGGGATCTACTTTCCGCTGTCGGAGCTGCCCGAGTGGCTGCGGACCGTCGGGCAGGTCTTCCCCGTCTACTGGCTCGGCCTCGGTCTCCGCTCGGCGCTGCTGCCGGCCGATGCGGTCGCTGCCGAGATCGGCGCATCCTGGCGGCATCTGGAGACGGTGGGAGTGCTGTGTGCCTGGGCCGTCGCCGGACTGCTCCTCGCACCATCCGTCCTGCGCAGGATGGCCCGCCGCGAGTCCGGGGCCGCGATGGCGGAACGGCACCGGAAGGCGATGCAGCGGGTCGGTTAGAGGGGTCCGTGGACGCCGGAACCTATGCCGTCACAGCACCAGGACCCACCGAGTCCCGTACCACCACGTGCGTGCCCAGCAGCAGATGTTCGTCCGGGGCACCCGGGGTGTGCTCCAGGGCCGTCCGGACGGCGAGACGGCCCAGTTCCTCGTAGGGGACGTGGACCGTCGTCAGGGCCGGGTGCAGATCGCGGGCGAACGGAATGTCGTCGTAACCGGCGAGCGAGACGTCGTCCGGCACCTTCAGGCCCGCTTCGTGCAGTGCGGTGAGGGCACCCGCCGCGACCATGTCCGTGGCCGCCACCACCGCGCTGAACTCCAGCCCGTCCGCGAGGGCCTGGTGCATCAGACGGTGGCCGGCGTCCCGCGTGAAGTCGCCGTGCAGGACGAGGGACGGATCGGGGGTGAGGCCGCGGGCCCGGTGCGCCGCGAGGTAGCCGCGTTCGCGGCCCAGGGCCGTCGTGTGGTCCGCCCGGCCGCCGAGGAACAGCACCCGGCGGTGGCCCTGCGCGAGCACGTGGGCGACCAGGGTGTGGGCGCCGCCCTCGTTGTCGTACTCGATGACCGTCACCGGGGCGCCCGGGTCCAGCGGCGGCCGGCCGCACAGGACCAGGCGGGAACCGACCGAGGCGAGGGAGTCGGCCATGCGGTGGGTGCGTTCGCGGTACGCGGGGGTGTCGGCCGTGCCGCCGACCAGGATCACGGCGGCGGCCCGCTGGGAGCGCATCATCTCGACGAACTCCAGCTCGTTGTGGACATCGCCCTCTGTGCTGCACACCAGGCAGAGATGGCCGAGCCGGGTCGCCTCACGCTCCACGCCGTGGGCCATGTGCGCGAACGACGGGCCGGTGATGTCCTCCAGCACGAAGGCGAGGGTGGGCGTGCCGGCGCCGGCGATCGCCTTCGCCCGGGCGTCGGCCACGTAGTCCAGCTCGCGGACCGCCCGCATCACGCTTCCGCGCGTCGCCGCGCTCACCGGATACACCCCGCCCAGCACCCGGGACACCGTCGACGCGGAGACCCCCGCGCGCGCCGCCACGTCCCGGATGGTGCTACGGCTCGCGACCCCGCTCTTCCTCGTCATGCCCCGCCTCGTCTCTCCCGGGCGCCGGTCGGCGCCCACCCCCTGGGGAACTGCGGCAACGCCGTAGCAACCGGTTCCCACGACGGAGGCTAGCAGCGCGGGACGAGGGGGAGGAGTGCCGTGCGCACACGGCCCGGACAGCGGCGCGCTATGCCGGGACGGGGCGCTATGCCGGGACAGTCGGGGCGCTATGCCGGGACAGTCGGGGCGCTGCGCCGGGACAGTCGGGGCGCTGCGCCGGGTCGGCGGGCGCCTCGCCGGGAGGGGGCGCGCCCGGGCCGCCGGGCGCTACGCCGTCCGCAGTGTCTCGGCGATGCCCGAGACGGCGTCCGGCCCCACCCGGCAGCAGCCGCCGATCAGCCGGGCTCCCGCCTGCTGCCAGCCCTTCACCTGGCCGGCGGTGAAGCTGGAGCGGCCGGTCCAGGCGCGCGCCTCGGCGTCCCAGGTCTCGCCGCTGTTGGGGTAGACGACGACGGGCTTGCCGGTGACCCGCGCCGCCGTCGCCACCGCGGCGTCCACGTCCTGCGGCGCGCAGCAGTTCACCCCGACCGCGATCACCTCGTCCGCCTCGGCGGCCAGGGCGAAGGCCTCCTCCAGCGGCTGTCCGGCACGGGTGCGGTCACCGGCGACGGAGTACGTCAGCCAGGCCGGCACTCCGAGCCCGCGCACCGCCCGCAGCAGGGCCGCGGCCTCGTCGGCGTCCGGGACCGTCTCCAGGGCGAGGACGTCGGGCCGGCCCGCGGCCAGTACCTCCAGGCGTGGCCGGTGGAAACGCTCCAGCTCGTCGACGCTCAGCCCGTAGCGCCCCCGGTACTCCGAGCCGTCCGCGAGCATCGCCCCGTACGGACCGGCCGAGGCCGCCACCCACAGGGGCCGGGAGACCCCCGCCCGCCGGGCCGCCTCCCGGGCCGACTCCACGCTCAGCGTCATGAGTTCGGCCGCCCGGTCGTGGTCGATCCCACGCTTGGCGAAGCCCTCGAACGTGGCCTGGTAGCTGGCCGTGATCGCCACGTCCGCCCCCGCCCGGAAGTAGGCGAGGTGCGCCTCGGTCACCGCCTGAGGCTGTTCGGCGAGCAGACGGGCGGACCACAGCTCGTCGCTCAGGTCGTGCCCGGCCGATTCGAGCTGGTTGGACATGCCTCCGTCGAGGACGACCGTCCCGGCGGCGAGGGCTTCTGCGAGGGAGAGGGTGCTGGTCATGCCGACGACGGTAGTCGACGTTCCGCGGCGGGCCCCAGCCGCTTGTGTCCATCAGATGAACAGGTCGACCAGCATGTGGGATCGCGGTTACGATCAGGACCCTCCTCCTCCGCTTGTACAGGAACCCTCATGACCGTCCCCAGCCCCACCGAGGCCGCGGAACCCGCCGACCGGGCCGCGACCGGAACCGACGCGGCGCCCGCTCCCCGCCGCACCTTCGGCCTCGCCGCCGCCACGGCCCTCGTCATGGGCAACATCATCGGCGGCGGCATCTTCGCCCTGCCCGCCACCGTCGCCCCCTACGGCACGATCAGCCTGCTCGCCTTCCTCGTGCTCTCCGTCGGAGCCGTACTGCTCGCCCTGCTCTTCGGCAAGCTCGCACGGCGCAGCCCCGTCACCGGCGGCCTGTACGTCTACCCCCGGGACGCCTTCGGCGAGTTCGCCGGGTTCCTGTCGGCCTGGTCGTACTGGACGATGTGCTGGGTCAGCATCGCCGCCCTGGCCGTCGCGGTCGTCGGCTATGTCGAGGTCCTCATACCCCTGCACGGCAACCACGCCCTCCAGGCCCTGGTCGCGATGGCCGCCCTCTGGCTGCCGGCCGCGGCGAACTTCGCGGGCACGCGCTGGGTCGGCGCGGTGCAGGTCGTCTCCACGATCCTGAAGTTCGTACCGCTGCTCCTGCTCGCCACGATCGGCCTGTTCTTCGTCGACGCGGACAACTTCGGCCCGTTCAACGCCTCCGGCCAGAGTGTCTCCGGCGCGCTGGCCGCCTCCGCCGCGCTGCTGCTGTACAGCTTCCTCGGGGTCGAGTCCGCCGCCGTCAGCGCGGGAGAGGTCCGCGACCCCGAGCGCACGGTCGGCCGGGCGAGCGTCCTCGGCACCCTGGCCTCCGCCCTCGTCTACGTACTCGGCACCATCGCCGTCTTCGGTCTGGTCCCGCACGACCGGCTCGTCGACTCGGGCGCCCCCTTCGCCGACGCCGTCAACACCCTCACCGGCAGCTCCTGGGGCGGCACCGCCATCGCGCTGGTCGCCGTCGCCTCGATCACCGGCTGCCTCAACGGCTGGATCCTCATGGCCGCGCAGATGCCGTACGCCGCCGCCCGCGACGGCCTCTTCCCCTCGCCCTTCGCCCGCCTCGGCAAGGGCGGCGTCCCCGGCTTCGGGGTGTGGGCCTGCGCGGTCCTCGGCAGCCTCCTCATCGCCCTCAACTACACGGCCGGCCCGGACACCACGTTCCGCGTCCTCGTCCTGATCACCACCTTCACCGGTTGCGTGCCGTACCTGCTGTCGGCGGCGGCCCAGCTGTACTGGCTGGCCCGCGGCACCCGCGACCGCGTCCGCCCCGCCGGCCTCGCCCGCGACCTGACCGTCGCGGTCCTGTCCTTCGGCTTCTCGTTCTGGCTGATCGCCGGCGCCGGGTACGCGGCCGTCTACCAGGGCGTGCTGTTCCTCTTCGCCGGGATCCCGGTGTACGTGTGGCTGCGGGGACGCAAGGACAGGGCCGAGACGGAGGCATAGCATCGGGGGATGCCCGAGGTCGCTGCAGCGCATGCCGAAGTACGTGAGGTCCTGGGAGTCCCTGCGGACAGGGCGGTGTTCGAGCCGCTCACCCACAACCCGTGGAACGGCGTCACGGCCGGGGTGTGGCGGGTCACCGGCGGCGACCGCTCGGCCGTCCTGAAGGTCCTGACGCGGACGAAGGAGACCGCCGTCTACTGGTCGGCGTCCAACGATCCGCGCCACTGGAACTTCTGGCGCCGCGAGGCGTACGTCTACCAATCCGGCCTCGCCCAGGTCTGGCAGCGGCACGGCATTCGCGCACCCCGGCTGCTGGAGTGCGCCGAACGCCCGGACGGGGACGTGGCGTTGTGGCTGGAGGACGTGCCGGGCGGACCGGCCACCGCCTGGCCCCAGGCCCGCCACGTCGACCACGCCCACCGCCTGGGCGTCGCGCAGGGTGCGGTCGGCGCGGGGGAGGACATCCCGTGGCTGTCGCAGGGCTTCCTGCGGGACTACACGTCGGCACAGACGACGGGCCGGGCCCTGCTCGACGACGACGCGGCGTGGCGGCACCCCCTGGTCCGGCGGCACTTCCCGCCCGGCCTGCGCGAGGGCATGGTCCGCCTCCACCACGACCGCGAGTGGTTCCTCACGGTCATGGAATCGCTGCCCCGCGCGCTCAGCCACCTCGACCAGTGGCCGGCGAACGTCGTCTCCGACCGCTCGGGCGCCGGCGTCCTGCTCGACTGGGCGTTCACCGGCGACGGCGCCCTCGGCGAGGACCTCGGCAACTTCCTGCCGGACTGCGTCTTCGACCTGTTCGTCCCCGCCGCCGACCTGCCGGGCCTGGCCAAGGCGGCCTACGACGCCTACCTGCACGGACTGCGCGAGAGCGGCTGGCGGGGCGACGAGCGCCTCGTCCGGCTCGGCGTGTGCGCGTCCGCGGTGAAGTACGACTGGCTCACCGCGCTGATGCTGGCGCGGGCGGACCAGGAGCCGGTGGCCTACGGCGGTGAGGGTACGGTCCCGGCCGAACTCCGTTACAGGGAAAGGGGCCTGACCCTGGCTTTCCTGGCCGAGTGGGCGGCCGAGGCGCGAACGCTGGCTCCCCTGCTCGGTTTTCCCGAAGCTCCCAGCGGCCGTTGAACCGCGGAACGGAACGAGAGGTCATGGCCCGAGTCGCCGAGCTGTCGTACTACCCCGTCAAGGGCTGCGCCGGTACGCCGGTACGCGAGGCGTTGCTGACGCCGGCCGGGTTTGCGCACGACCGCAGCTTCATGGTCGTCAGCGAGGAGGGCGTGTACCGCACGCAGCGCCGGGACCCGCTGCTGGCCGTCGTCCGCCCCCGTATCACACCCGACGGCGACCATCTCACGCTCGCCGCACCCGGGACCGAGTCCCTCCACCTTCGGGTGGACACGTCGGGCACCCGGCGGAAAGTGGATCTGTTCGGAACCGCTTACCAGGGCATCGACCAGGGGGACGACGCGGCGGGCTGGCTCTCGGACGTGCTCGGGGCCCCGAGCCGGCTGGTACGAACCCCGCCGGAACACGACCGGGTGACCGACGGCCTGACACCCGGCACATCCGGCTACGCCGACAGTTGCGCCCTGCACGTCCTCTCCCGCTCCGCCCTCGACCTCCTCAACACCAGGATGACCGCCCGGGGCGCACAGCCCATCCCCGTCGACCGCTTCCGCCCCAACCTCGTCGTCGAGGGCTGGGACGACCCCCACACGGAGGACCGCGCGCACCGCCTGCGCATCGGCACCACGGAACTGGGCTACGCCAAGCTCGCCATCCGCTGCGCGGTCACCCTGGTCGACCAGCACACCGGCACCCGGGCGGGCCCGGAGCCCCTGCGCACCCTCGCCGGCTACCGCCGCGCCACCCAGGGCGGCGTCGCCTTCGGCACGAAGTACGCGGTACTCCGGCCCGGCAAGGTGGCGGTGGGGGACGAGGTGGAGGTCACGTTGTGGGGCGACTCCGAGCTGTGAGGACCGGCCGGGTCACCGCCGCGCGCGGCCCGCATGCCGCCCGCCCCGCCGCCTGCCCCGGCCCCGACGCGTCGCCACCGGTACCGCGAGGCTGATGACCAAGGCCGAGCCGAGGGCGTAGGGCCACCAGCCGAAGTCGAGGTGCTGCGCGGCGCCGGTGCTGCGGGGGGGCACGGCGGAGGGCGCGGAGGGGGTCGGGGACGGGCGGGGAGCGCGGTCGGCCGTCAAGGCGACGTCGTTGCCGTCGCCGCCCCGGTAAGTGAGGCGGTAGGCGGTACCGGCCAGTTTCAGGCGGGCGCCCTCCTTCAGACCGGTGAAGGTTCCCGACGTTCGGGCCTTGCCCCTGTGGTCCAGCACGGTGATCTCGGTGGTGCCCTGAGGCGCGGACGACACGTCGAGGTCCCCGGCCAGCCGGACCCGGCCCGTCACGGTCAGCGGCTTGCTCCGCAGGACCAGTGAGCCCTTCGGGCTCTGCGTGTAGGGGCCGTTGACGGTGAGGCCCGTCGTGACCGTGCCGTCGTTGGTGACCGCGCCGCTCACCGTGCCCTTGCCGGTCAGCGTCGTCGCCACCCGCAGCCCCGTCCGGCCCGCGTCCAGTCTCGCGCCGGCCGAAGTGAGCCGGATCGTCCTGCTGTGGGTGAGGGTGGCTCCGCCGCGCAGCGCCAGCGTGCCCGTGGAGACCGTGGTCGGTCCGGTGTACGTCACCGCCCCGCCCGTCAGGGTCGCGGTGGCGGTGCCCGACTGGGTGAGGGAGCCGCTGCCGGAGACGCGCGAGAGGGTGACGGGCCTGCCGGTGTTGCGCAGGACGAGGGCGCCGTCGTTGACGAGCCGGTAGTGGCTGCCGCCCGAGTACAGGCCGCCGTCGCCGCCCCGCTTGCCGCTGCCGAGGCGCAGGACCGCGCCCTTCTCCACCGTCGTGGAGCCGTCGTAGTACTGGACGGCGGCGAAGGTCACGTCGTTGCCGGGTGTGCCCGCGATGACGATGTCGCCGGCGCCGGGGGCGGACAGGGTGTCGTGGAATCTGCCGCCGCCGATGGGGGCGCCGAGCGTCACCGGGCCGTTGTAGTCGAACGTCAGCCGGGAACGCTCGCGGGCCGCCAGCAGGTTGATGTAAACGGTCTCTGCCGTTCCCGGCATGAAGATCCGGTCGGTCGTGCCGTCGCCCCACCGGACGTTGGCGCCCTTGATGTTGGTGCCGCGCTTGTTGACGTTCTTGCGGGCGGGCGTCCAGTTGAGGGCTGGGTCGCTGAGCGAGGGGTCGGTGTCGCCGCCCCGGTCCGACCAGCTGTACTGGCCGGTCAGGACCACCTCGCCGCCCGGCCGGGACTGGACGTTGATGTCGCTGCCGTACTCGCGCTGGTAGAAGTCCATGCCCAGCGTGACGGTCCGGCCCAGCGGGGTGTCCACCGTCCAGGTGCCCTGGTTGAGGATCTTGCGGACGCGTGGCAGCGAGGTCGCGTACTCGGGGCGCCCGGCGTTCGCCTGCGTGCCGTTGTCGATCACCCCGGAGAAGGGGTGGGTGCCCGGCAGGTCCCACGTGCCCCACAGGAACCTGGGCTGTGTGATCAGGCCCGAGCCGCTGATGGTGCCCAGGGTGTAGGCGCTCCTGAGGGACAGGCGGAGGGTGCCGTCGACCCTGATGTTGTCCTGGTTGAGGCGGAACGCCGGGGTGTCGTACGGGAAGTGGCCGATCAGGCCGGTCGTGCCGCCGTCGCCGTACTGGAGCGTCGCGCCGCGCTCGACGGTGACCGCCGGGGGGTCGGGCCGGCTGACCGCGACGTACGGGTGATTGCCGCCCGCCGTCCGCACCCGTTGCCGCTGCCGGGCCCGGGGGAGCGTGAAGTCGCTGTCCCTGGTGAGGACCAGCGTCCCGCTGCCGCGCACCGTGAGCGTGCCCTCGCCGCGGAACACGCCGTCGTACGTCGTCGTCCCGGGCGGCACGGTGACGACCGTGTCGCCGCCGAGCGTCACGTCCCGGCCGGCCAGCACGTCGGCCGTGACGTCCCGGGCGCCGGCGGCCGCCGCCGGGGGAGCGGTGACCAGGGACGCGACCGCCGCGAGGACGCCCGCGGCCGCTGCTGTGGTGTGGATCAGGCTGCGCACATGAGCGGAGACGGCCCATGTCTGCGCCGATAACAGAAAATTGGCGCTCGCTGTTTCCGAAACGGGGCGAGCGCATTCGTCACCCAGGCGTGCGCATCCGTCACCGAGCCGGGCGGATTCGTCACCGAGCCGGGCGGACTCGTCATCGAGCACGGCGGATTCGTCACCGAGCGGGGCGGGTTCGTCCCGTCAGACCCGTTGACCTCCACGTGTCACCCCCTTACCTTTTCGGCGTTCGTAATGACAGATGGCGTTCGAGATATCAGACGTCGCATCCGACGACGACGCCGTGTGTCCCCCAGTGAGAGGCAGGCCCCACCGCATGAGCCGCGACCGCGACCACGCTCTGCCCGAACCCCCCAGCCGCAGAATGCTGTTGAAGGGCGCCGCGGCCGCCGGCGCCTTCGCCGCCGTCCCCGCCCTCCCTGTCGTCGCCGAGGCGGCGCCCCGGGGAGAAACCGCTGCCGTAACAACCGCTGCCGCAACAACCGCCGGGCACCCGAAGCCGGCCCCCTTCGTGAACCCCCTGGTCCGCAACCGTGCCGATCCGCACATCAACCGGCACAAGGACGGTTTCTACTACTTCACCGCCACCGCCCCCGAGTACGACCGCATCATCCTGCGCCGCTCCCGCACCCTGCGCGGCCTCGGCACGACGGACGAGTCCGTCATCTGGCGCGCCCACGCCACCGGCCCCATGGGCGCCCACATCTGGGCGCCCGAACTCCACCGCATCGGCGGCAAGTGGTACATCTACTTCGCCTCCGCGCCCGCCGAGGACATCTGGGCGATCCGCATCTGGGTGCTGGAAAACTCCCACCCCAACCCCTTCCAGGGCACCTGGGTGGAGAAGGGCCAGGTCAAGACGGCGTGGGAAACCTTCTCCCTGGACGCCACGACCTTCACCCACCGGGGCAAGCGTTACCTCGCCTGGGCCCAGCACGAGCCCGGCCTGGACAACAACACCGGCATCTTCCTCTCGGAGATGGCCGACCCGTGGACCCTGAAGGGCCCGCAGGTGCGCCTCTCCACCCCGGAGTACGACTGGGAGTGCATCGGCTTCAAGGTCAACGAGGGCCCATACGTCCTCAAGCGCAACGGCCGCCTCTTCATGACGTACTCGGCCAGCGCCACCGACTTCAACTACTGCGTGGGCCTGCTGACCGCCGACGCCGACAGCCACCTCCTGGATCCCCTGAGCTGGTCCAAGTCGCCGACCCCGGTCTTCACGAGCAACGACACGACCAAGCAGTACGGCCCCGGCCACAACTGTTTCACCGTCGCCGAGGACGGCCGCACCGACGTCCTCGTCTACCACGCCCGCCAGTACAAGCACATCAACGGCGACCCGCTGAACGACCCCAACCGCCACACCCGCGTCCAGAAGCTCGGCTGGAAGCGCGACGGCACCCCCGACTTCGGCATACCGCTCGCCGACACCGCAACGGCGGGTGACTGACATGAGACGCGCCTGCACCACCCTTCTCGCCCTCTGCCTCGGTCTGTTCGGCGCCCTCGCCACCGCCGGGCCCGCCCAGGCCGCGCCTCAGACGATCACCAACGGCACCCAGTTCACCGACACCTCGGGCGGCCCCGTCCACGCGCACGGCGGCGGAGTCCTCAAGATCGGCAGCTACTACTACTGGTTCGGAGAGCACCGCAACGCCGACAACACCTTCCGGTACGTCGACGCCTACCGCTCGAGCGACCTGAAGAACTGGGAGTTCCGCAACCACGTCCTGACCGAGGCGAGCGCCCCCGAGCTCGCGACGGCCAACATCGAGCGGCCGAAGGTCATGTACAACGCCTCCACCGGCACGTTCGTGATGTGGATGCACAAGGAGAACGGCACCGACTACAGCGAGGCCCGCGCGGCCGTCGCCGTCTCCGACACCGTGGACGGCAACTACACCTGGAAGGGCAGTTTCCGCCCGCTCGGCCAGCACATGTCCCGTGACATCACGGTCTTCGTCGACACCGACGGAGCCGGATACATGGTCTCCGCCGCCCGCGAGAACTACGACCTGCAGATCTACCGCCTCACCGCCGACTACACCGGCGTCGCGAGCCTGGTCGCCAACCCCTGGCCCGGTGGCCACCGCGAGGCACCGGCGCTGTTCAAGCGGGGCGGCGTGTACTTCATGCTGACCTCGGGCGCGACGGGCTGGGACCCCAACCAGCAGCAGTACGCCACGGCCACCAGCATCGCCGGCCCCTGGTCGGCCATGAAGAACATCGGCGACTCGACGGCGTACGGCTCGCAGACCGCCTTCGTGCTGCCCGTGCAGGGCACTTCGGGCACCTCGTACCTCTACCTGGGCGACCGCTGGGGCAACTCCTTCGGCGGCACGGTCAACGACTCGCGGTACGTGTGGCTGCCGCTGACCTTCTCCAACTCGACCACGATGGCCATGTCCTGGTCGCCGGAGGTCACGATCGACACGGCCGCCGGAACCGTCACCGGCACCGGCGCCCCGTACAACACGCTGATCGCCCGCCACTCGTCCAAGTGCGCGGACGTCACGAGCCAGTCGCTCTGGGCGGGCGCCCAGATCAAGCAGTACGACTGCAACGGAGGCGCCAACCAGAAGTACTGGTTCAAGTCCGTCGGAAGCGGTTACTACCAGCTGATGGTCAGGAACAGCAGCCTGTGCGTGCAGGAGAACGCGAGCACGGTCACGCAGGAGAACTGCACGTCCTCCGCGACGAGTCAGCAGTGGTCGCTGACCACCACCGGCTCGTACGTGAACGTCAGGTCCCGCGCGAGCGGCGAGTGCCTGGACGTGAACGGGGCGTCCACCGCCAACGGCGCCGCGCTCCTCACGTACACGTGCAACGGCGGCACCAACCAGCAGTGGACACGCGGAACATGACGACCCGGGCGGTCACGAGGGCGCTCAGGCCAGCAGGTCGATCGCGTCGATGGCCGTCCCCGCGCTGAGGAACCCGCTCGCCCCCGACCCGCTCACCACGTCGATCCTGAGCACGTTGTACTGACTCGTGTCCGTCTTCCAGGCGGACGCCGGGACGCTGTACGTGAACGTGTGGTTGTTGCCCCGGTAGGAACCGTTGGTCAGCGACCGGGTGTCCGGCTGGGTGGGCGGGGCGGGGATCGCCGAGGTCCAGGCGTCGTTGACGGTGACCTGGGGCCGGCCGTTCGCGTACGCCGTCGTCACCCCGATGCGCAGGGTGTGCGCGGCGGCCGCCTGGGCCGCCGTCAGCTTGAAATACACCAGGATCCCGCTGTTGACGTCCTTCCAGAGGTAGCAGGGGAAGGCCGCCGTCTCGCCGTTGCCGACGACCACGTTCCCGGTCCAGGACGCGGCCCGCGTGTCGGACGGATGCGCGTAGGTCATCAGGTCCGCGTTCTTGAACCCGCCGGGCGTGCCGTTCCAGTCGCCGATCCGCCAGATCACGTTGGCGTTGGAGGGGTCGTTGGAGGACGGGATCGCGATCGTGTTCAGGGTCGTCGTGCCCCCGGCCGACACGCTCACCGACGTGGTGTACACCGCGAGCTCGCCCTTGTACACCGTCAGCGTGTACGTGCCCGGCAGCACACCGGAAAGGGAGAACCAGCCGTCCGAGGAACGTGCCGGACCCCAGTACTGCGCCGACGCGTTGGCGAGCCCGACCGTGTACGGGTACGCCGTATTCCGCCCGGAGATCCCGACGCCCGCCACCTTGCCCCGCCCGCTCGCCGGCACGTACCCCGCGATGCCGAGCGAGTCGGCCCAGGGTGTCGTCAGCGTGCCCGCGTGCAGCGCCGAGGAGGGCGCCCCGCCGTCCGTGAAGGCGATGACGTACGGCCCCTGGAGCCCAAAGCGCTGCGCCTCGGTCTGGTTCTGGCCGTAGTGGAGGATCTCGTAGAGACCCCCGCCGTCCGCGCTCTGGTGGCGCAGCAGGGAGCGGTAGAAGGGGCCGCCGGCGGCCTTCTCGTGGTTGCTGCGCACCATCCACAGGCCGACACCGCCGGCGGACCAGCCGATGTGGTCGTAGTCCATGACGCGCAGCTTGGAGTAGTGCTTGGAGCGGGTCTGGCCGTCGGACTTCCTGAAGACGTCCGAGGCCTCGATGGTGGTGGGCGCGTAGGTGTAGGAGTCGGGCTCGTCGTTGAGGAAGGCGCCCTTTCGCACCCGCACGATGTACCGGCTCGCGGTGACGGACGTGTCGGCCTTGTTCGTCCACAGGTAGACGTTGTTCTCGCCGCTGCGGGCCGCGTAGTAGTGCCTCAGCGTGCCGTGCGTGACGGAGACCAGGATCGTCGTACCGGACTGCTTGATACTCACGGTGGAGGCGCCGAGGCCCGACTCGATGTGCGAGTTCATGCCCCCGTAGCCCTGGTACTCCGTGCCCCGGTAGACCAGGGAGGTCAGGTCGCCGGTGGATTTGGCGACCTTGAAGACGAGCTGGGCGCCGGTGTCGACGACGTAGTTCGCGCCGTCGTCGGTCCAGCCGAAACCGGCGGCGTGCGCCGGGCGGGCGAGGGTCGCGCCGACGGCACCGGCCGTGGCGGCGAGGACGACGGCGCGGCGGCCGACCGGTCTGTTCGTGGCTCCGGGCATGGGGGGTGCCTCCTGCGCAAGGTGGGGGGAGTGCGGTGGGAGCGAGAGTGACAGTTGAATCGATTTCGCGAAAGGGCTTTCACTCATGCCGGGAGGTAGATCTGGTGAATGCTGTTCGGGGTCTAGAAAGCGCTTGTCCGGCGGAGTACGGTCCCCCTCCAGGTCGTGTCGTGTGCCGGGAGGAGCCTGGAGTGAGACGTTTCAGCATCGCCGTCGTCGCGGCGGTGACCCTGGGGACCGCGTTGTCGTCCGTACCCGCCCACGCGGATGCGAGGAGCGGGGACCGAGGCCTCGCCCACTGTGCCGCCGGCGCCTGCCACTTCGACGTCCCGCCGGGCACGTACGACGTACGGGTCACACTCGGCGGCAAGGCGGCGTCCAGCACGAGCGTCACCGGTGAGAGCCGCCGCTCCCTGCTCCCCGAGACGGCCGCACCGGCCGGACGACGCGTCACCCGCAGTTTCACGGTGAACGTGCGCACCCCCGAGGGTGAGCCCACCGGCCCCGAGGGAACCCCCGGTCTCGACCTGAGGATCGGCGGGACCGCCCCCGCCCTCGCCGGGATCGAGGTCAAGCGGGCCCGGCACGCCCGCCAGATCTTCCTGGTCGGCGACTCCACCGTCTGCGACCAGCCCGGCGACCCGTACTCCGGCTGGGGCCAGCAACTGCCCCAGTACCTCCGCAAAGGCGTGTCCGTCGCCAACTACGCCGATTCCGGGGAGAGTACGGTCACGTATCTGGGGAACCCGCAGCTGTGGGCCACCGTACGGCCCCTGATCCGCCCCGGTGATCTGGTCCTGGTCCAGCTCGCCCACAACGACAAGACCACGGACGAGGCCACCTACCGGGCCAACCTGGAAACCCTGGTGGCCGGCGTCCGGGAACAGGGCGGACAGCCGGTCCTTGTCACTCCCATCGTGCGGCGCTGGTTCAACCCCGACGGCACGCTGAACAACGGAACCGCGCTCCTGGTCAACGGCCTCGGTGTCGACCACCCGGCCGTCATCCGCGAGGTCGCCGCGGCCCGGGGCGTCCCGCTGATCGACCTCACGGCGAAGACCAAGGCGCTGGTGGAGTCCCTCGGCGTGGAAGGCTCCAAGGCGCTGTACCTCACCAACGAGGCGCGGGACAACACGCACACCTCCGTGCGCGGGGCGACGGCCTACGCGGGCCTCGTCCGCGACGAACTCGTCACCCGGCATCTGGTGCCGAAGGGCACCGTGCGGGTGGGATGAGCCCCTGGGGCGCCCCGACCGGAACCGGGGCGCTCCAGGTCCGATCCGTATCCACCGGCCCGAGCACGAAAGACACCCGATGCACCTGCCTCCCGCCGACCGCACGACGTCCCCGTTCACCGGCTACACCCGCGCCCACTGGGAGGCGGCGGCCGACTCCCTGCTCACCGCCGTCGAGCCGTACGCCACCGAGGACCGCGCGCTCTACCACCTGCCCGGCGACCGGGCCAGCTGGACGGGCCGCCTCTCCGACGGCCTGGAGGGCTACGCCCGCACCCTGCTGCTCGCCGCCTTCCGCCGCGACGAGAAGGCCCTGGAGCGTTACGCGACCGGCCTCGCCGCCGGCGTCTCGGGCGTCTGGCCCGGCATCGAGGACCGCCACCAGTCCCTGGTGGAGGCGGCGTCCATCGCCCTGGCCCTGCGCCTCACGCGGGACCTGCTTTGGGACCGCCTGGACGAGGGCGTGCGCCAGCGGACGGCCGCCTGGCTGGCCGACGCCCTCACGGCCGAGCCCTGGCCCTGCAACTGGGAGCTGTTCCCGGTCACCGTGGGCGGCTTCCTGGCCGAGATCGGCCACGAGGCGGGCGCCTCCCGCGCGGCGATCGACCGCGGCCTGGAACGCATCGAGCAGTGGTACGTCGGCGACGGCTGGTACACCGACGGCGACGGCCGCAAGTACGACTACTACAACGGCTGGGCGATGCACCTCTACCCGGTGCTGCACGCCTGGCTGGAGCGCGACGAGCGACTGCTGGAGCTGTACGGCGACCGCCTCTGCCGGCACCTTTCCGACTACGCCCGCCTGTTCGGCGGCGACGGCGCCCCCATGCATCAGGGCCGTTCGCTGACGTACCGCTTCGCCACGACGGCCCCGCTGTGGCTCGGCGCGCTGACCGGCCGTACGCCGCTGCCCCCCGGCGAGACCCGGCGGCTGGCCTCGGGTGCGCTGAAGTACTTCCTGGACCGGGGCGCGGTGGACGACCGGGGCCTGCTCTCCCTCGGCTGGCACGGCTACGACGAGTCCGTCCTGCAGGGCTATTCGGGCCCGGCCTCGCCGTACTGGGCGAGCAAGGGCTTCCTCGGCCTGCTCCTGCCCCCCGACCACGAGGTGTGGACGGCACCGGAGGAACCCGCCCCAGCCGAACGCGCGGACTTCGTCACCCCCGTCGGCCCTCCCAACTGGCTGCTCCAGTCCACCCGTTCCGACGGTGTGGTCCGCCTCCACAACCACGGCAGCGAGGACGTCCGCTACGACCCGTACTACACGCGGCTGGCGTACTCCACCGTGACGACACCCGCGGACTCGTACGACAACAGCGTCCTCGTCGGCGGCGACCCGAGCCGCACGGGCATCGAACCGCTCGGCGTGGGCGAGGGCTGGGCGGCTTCCCGGCACACGGCCGGCGGGGGAGCGCGGGTGACGAGTGTGGTGCTGGTGCGCGGGGCGGCGGAGGTGCGGGCGCATCTGGTCTCGGGAGTGGAGCCGGGAACGGAGGTCCGCGTGACCGGCTGGGCCGCGCCGGACGGCACCCGGGCGGAACTGCTGCCCGCCGTCGGTCTCGACGCCGACCTCTGCGGCGTCACCACCGGGGACTCCACCCTGTTCGTCGCCCTGGCCCGGCTCACCGCCGAGGCGGATCCGGTCCCGCTGGCGGAAACGGTCGCGGTAACCGCTTCCGGGGACGAGCGGCTGACGGTCCGCTGGAGTGGCGGGCCCGAGGTGGAGGTCCGGCTGGACGCGACCGGCGTGCACGTCGGCTGAGTGGGCGATCCGGGGGACCGCACACCACCCTCGGTCGCAACCTCGAACCGGACGGGGTCGTGGCCCGTGGTCCGTCGTCCTTCGGTCCGCGCCGAAGCGAACCCGGCCTAGCCTGACGCCATGACCGCAGATCCGCAGCAGCCGCCGTCCCGCCGGTCCGCCACCGCCTTCACCGCCCTTCACCGGGCCGCGGAGCCCCTGCTCCTGCCAGGCGCCTGGGATCACGCATCCGCCCGGGCCCTCGCGGGGCAGGGCTTCGCGGCGGTCGGGACGACGAGCCTCGGCGTCGCCGCGGCGGCGGGTCTGCCCGACGGTGCGGCGGCGACCCGGGAGGAGACGCTGCGGCTGGCCGTGGCCCTGGGATCCGAGCCGTTTCTGCTGTCCGTCGACGCGGAGGGCGGATTCAGCGACGACCCGGACGAGGTGGCCGAGTTCGCACGGGAGTTGTACGCCGTCGGAGCGGTCGGTATCAATCTGGAGGACGGTCTCGGGCCGACCGCCCGGCACGCGGCGAAGATCGCGGCGGTCAAGCGGGCCGCTCCCGGCCTGTTCGTCAACGCCCGTACCGACACCCACTGGCTGGGCGACGGCGACGGCACCCTGGCGCGCCTGGACGCCTATCAACAGGCGGGCGCGGACGGGGTGTTCGTGCCCGGCCTCACCGACATGCGGGGGATCGAGTCGCTGGTGCGCCACCTGGAGGTGCCCCTCAACGTCCTCTACTCGCCCGGCGGCCCGTCCGTCGCCCTCCTCGCCGACGCCGGCGTACGCCGGGTCAGCCTCGGCTCGCTGCTGTACCGGCGGGCACTGGGCGCGGCGCTGGAGGCCGCGGCCGACATCCGCGCGGGCCGGCCACCGACGGGCACCACACCGCCGTACGACGACGTGGCGGGGCTCGCCGCGCCGAACCGCGTCCCCGGCAGGGCCGGCACCCGGACCAGGCGGCCCTAGGTGTCGAGCGCGGCGACCAGCAGGGAGACGGCGGCGAGGTCGGGAGCGTCGCGCAGGCAGGTCACGGCCTGCCGTCCGCCGAACTCGCGCTGCGCGGCCGTCACGGCGGGATCGACGGCCGTCGCGGCCTGCACATGAATGTAGTTCAGGGCCGTGGCGAAGAGCATCGAGAAGGATTCCGGGCCGGTGAGGACGGCCCGGCCGCCGGCCTCGCGGTACGCCCGGGCCAGGCGCCGTGCGCAGGCTATGTCCACGTCGTTGCCGCCGGACCAGACGTAGAGGGCGCGTGCGAACTCCCGCTCCGCCGCGACGGGACCGGCGTTGTCCCAGTCCAGGAGGACGGGCCCGTCCCGGCCGATCAGCACGTTCTGAGGCTGGAGGTCGAGGTGGGAGATCACCAGGTCGCCGGGCGGTGAGGGGGTCACCCAGTAGGCCAGCGGCGGCGCGGACGTGGCGACGAACCGCTCCAGTTGGTCCGACCACGGCAGGCCGGCGTCCCGCACCTTCTTGAGGACGTCCTCCCAGTCGGCGTCGTCGGGGCACCGCTCGTACCAGTCGCCCGGGGTCTCGACGGCTCCCTCGCCGGCCTGGTGGAGCAGTGCCATGGTCCGGCCGAACCAGTCCAGGACGTCCGGGTCGCGGGCGTCCGCCTCGGCGCCGTCGACCCAGTCGTACAGCTTCACCCAGGAGCCGCCGCCCGGGGAGTCGAGGCGGGAGACGTGGGCGCCGTGCCGGTCGGGGTGGAGCCGGGGCGAGGCGATGCCCAGATCCGCCGCGGCGTCCCGTAAGGCGGCCTCGCGGGCGACCTGGGCCTCGTCGCAGCCGAAGAGGAGTTCCTTCACGGCCCAGGAGCGGCCGTTCCCGGAGAGTTTCCAGATCTGGCCGAGGGCGCCCCGGGTGACAGGGGCCATGGTCCACGGGCCGGTGCCGAGGCGGTGGAGCTCCGCTATGTCACCGGCCCTCTCGTCGGATCGGGTGCGTTCAGCCATCGCATGTCCTCTTCTCGCCCGGCCAGTTCAAAAGCAGTACGTGCAGGGCGTCGATCGCCCTGTCCCAGGAGACCTGCACGTCACGGGGTGCGCCGAAGGCGCCGGTGGACTCCAGGGCGCAGTAGCCGTGGAAGGTGCTGCGCAGCAGGCGCACGGCGTCGGTGAGGTCGGGTTCCTCCAGGCCGTAGGCGCGGAGCATGCCGTACGTGACGTCCGCCGTTCGCCGCATCGCGGGGGAGTCCGTGACGAGTTCCCGGTCGATGGCGATCTGGGTCGCCGCGTACCGGCCGGGGTGCTCCAGGGCGTAGGCCCGGTAGGCGGCGGCGAAGGCGGCGAGCGTGTCCCGGCCGGCCTCCCGCCCCTCGACCGCCTCCGCGATCCGGTCGATCATCTCGCCACCGGCGAGGAGGGCCATGCGGGTCCGCAGGTCCTTCAGACTCCGGACGTGGCTGTACAGACTCGCGTCCTTCACTCCGAACCGGCGGGCCAGCGCGGACAGGGTGACGCCCTCGAACCCGGCCTCGTCGGCGAGCTCGACCGCGGCCGCGACGAGGCGCTCGGGGGTGAGACCGGCTCTGGGCATGGGGTCGGGGATCACCTCTCGAAGAGCGCCGTGCCGAGGGCGAGACCCTCGGACGCACCACGTGATCGTAGCCGTCTGCGGGCGCGTGGGAGCGTCGGACCGCATGGGTCACACCAGCCCCTTCGCCATGCCACGGCCGGCTCTTCCACACCGTCGGCAGCGCAGCGGGCGGTGCAGCGGGCGGTGCAGCGCAGCGCCAGCGGGCGGTGCGGCTCGAGGCGGTGCCCTACGCCGTCGCGCAGGGCCGTGCCCACGTCCCGCCTCATCGGCGCCCCGGCCCGGAGTCCCGGCCCGGAGTCCCGGCCCGGAGTCCCGGCCCGGAGTCCCGGCCCGGAGTCCCGGCCCGGAGTCCCGGTCCGGCGTCCCGGTCCGGCGTCCCGGTCCGGCGTCCCGGTCCGGCGTCCCGGCCCGGCGTCCCGACCCGGAGTCCCGACCCGGAGTCCCGACTCGTCGGCGTCCCGGAACCCATCGGCGCCGACCGTGACCTCCAGCGCCGGTCCGTCACCGGTGGCGCAGGAGCTCCAGGTCCGTGCCCCAGGCGTCGAGGACCTGGTCGTGCCCTGCTCGGCGCGCCGCCTCCTCGATCCCGTTGAAGAGGGCGCGCTGGGAGGGCGGATCGCCGTCGGCCAGGACGCGCCGCAGGACCGGCAGGAGCCGGTTCGCGGCCCACCGGGGGTCGCCCAGCGGCTGCAGTTCGAGCTCCCACCGCAGGAACTTGTTGTAGGGCCGGACGCGGCGGTGCAGCGCGAAGAGCACCTCCAGGACGTATGGGACGCTCTCGGCGGCGTCCAGGTGACCCATGTCCGGGCGGTCGTCGCGGTAGCTCTTCAGCGAGCGGTAGGTCTGGTTGACGTAGGCGTCGAGCCAGCCGGCGACGGCGTCCCGGGCCTCGTCGACGCCGAGGGTGCGCTTGTCGTCGAGGATGTGGGCGACGGTCCCGTCCAGCCGGTCGAAGAGCACTTCGGCGTGGACGTAGGAGTACCGCGCGAAGCTGTCCGGCCGGCCGGGCATCCCACGGGTGCGGAACTCCGCCAGGGGGATGACGACGAGGTCGAGGTGGTCCGAGCGGAAGCGGTCGAGTGCGGCGAGGGCCGGCACGCTCTCGTCATGGACGACGACGTGCAGGTCGTAGTCGGAGTGGGCCGTCGGCATGCCGGCGTAGACCCTGGAGCCGCTGAGGACGAGCCCGACGACAGCGGGGTCGGCGGTCGCCCGTGAGGTGAACGCCCGCAGCGTCTCCTCGGGGGTCGCGCCGGGGACGGGGACGTGGTTGTCGCGCACCATGGTGATCTCTCCAGGCGGAAACGTCCGCGGCACGCGCGCAGGCGGCGGCCGCGGGTACGGATCGGTTCGCGTCCGCGGCGCCGGGGGAGCGCCGCCGGAGAGGTCACTGCACGCTGCCGAGACTACCCGTCCCGGTCCTCGGGCTCAGCCCGTCGGGCAGATCCGGCGCGGGCGGCGGGGCGCCTGCACGGCATCTCCCGGCCACCGCACAGCCCTAAGGTGGCCCGGGGGAAACGGGCCCGGGACACGGGGGAGGCGGCATGACGCACGGGGCGGCGCGGCGCGAGGACGAATCCGGCGGCTTCGCGGAGCCCCCCGACGACGGCTTACGCGAGGGGCGTCCGCTGTGGCGGCAGCGCGACTTCGGGATCTTCTGGGCCGCCCAGACCCTCTCCGTCCTCGGCGACTCGTTCGCGCTGATCGCCCTGCCCCTGCTGGTCCTGGAGGCCACCGGGTCCCTCGCGCGGATGGGTCTGCTGACAGCAGTGGGAGGGGCCGCGGCCGTCGTGGCGGCGGTGTTCGCCGGGGCGGTCGTGGACCGCGTGGACCGGCGCCGCCTGCTCATCGCCTGCGACCTGCTGCGCATGGGCCTGTACGGGGCCGTCCCGCTGGTGTGGCTGTTCGGCCCGCAGATCTGGCTGCTGTACGTGGTGCTGCCGCTGTGCGAGGCCGTCGGCATGCTGTTCGCCGTCGGCTACGTCACGGTCGTGCGCGGCCTGGTCGGCACCGAGCGGCTCACCGAGGCCAACGGGCGGCTCAACGCCACCGCCGCCGCTGCGGGTGTCCTCGGGCCGCTGTGCGCGGGGCTGGTCGCCGCGTGGTCCGGCCCGGCCGCGGCCGTCGGCGTGGACGCGGCCAGTTTCGGGGTGTCGGCGACGTGCCTGTTCTTCGTACGGTTCCGCCGACGCACTCCGGACGAACAGCCGGGCGAGCGCACCGGACTGTGGCGGGACCTGCGCACCGGCATCGCCTTCCTCCACGGCCACCGCGTGCTGCGCTCGCTCACCGTCCTGCTGTTCGTCTTCAGCTTCCTCACCCTCGGTATCCACGACCTGGTCATCTATCACCTCAGGCACGACCTCGGGCACGACGACGGCACCGTCGGCACCGTCATGGCGGCCGGCGCACTCGGCACCATCACCGGGGCCCTGCTCGCGGCCAGGATCCGCCGCCGCCTCGGCTTCGGGCCGACGTGGACCGGCTCGGTCGCGGGCTGCGGGCTCGCCTTCGCGGGTCTCGGCTGGGCCCGTGACGTGCCGGTCGTCGCGGCCCTGAGCGCCGCCTTCCTCGCCTGCGCCGCCGTGGGAGGCACCTGCTCGATGTCACTCCGTCAGGAAGTGACCCCGGAACACCTCCTGGGCCGGGTCACCTCCGCGTTCTGGACCCTGCACTACGCGGCGGCACCGATCGGTGCCGCCGTGCTGACCTGGGCCGCGGAGGTACGGGGCACGACGCCGGTCGCCCTGGCCGCCGGAGCGGCCTGCGTCCTGCTCGCCGGGGCGGCCCTGTTCACCCCGGTCCGCGGCGCGGGCCGGACCGTCAGCCGTTGATGCCGCTGTAGTGCCGCAGACTCCACCGCCACACCAGCCGCGCCGCCAGGTACGCCAGCAGTCCGAGCAGCGGTGAGGCCGCCGCGAGCCAGTAGGGGACTCCGGTCGAGTGGCCGTGGCCCGTCAGGACCGCCGCCGGGAAGTAGGCGACGAACGCGAGCGGGAGGCCGAAGGTGAGGAATCCGCCCACCGCCCTCGGCAGGACGTTCAGCGGGTAGCTGCCGAAGGTGCCGAGGAGTTCCTCCAGCCAGCGGCCCCACATGTCGGCGGCGGGGAAGCGCAGGGACGCACTGGCCACGACCGTGAACAGGGCGGCCTCCAGCAGCATGCCGCCGAGGACGGCCGCGATGAGGTAGGTGATCCGGCCCGTCGTCCAGTTAAGGTCGCTGCGGGAGAGCGCGCCCACCATCAGGCCCGCCGCCACCGTCAGGTCCCCGATGGCGTTGGTCGGGAAGAACGCCAGCTGAATCTGGCGGTGGACCGGCATCGGACGCATCAGGTAGATGTCGATCCGGCCCTCCTGGATCTGCCGGCCGGCCCAGTGCATGCGCCCCAGGAACAGCACGAACAGCCCGTGCGCCAGCATCCGCGTCGCCGGGATCAGCAGCACGTCGGAGCTGTCCCAGCCGCCCATCCCGGCGAACCGGGACAACAGCACCGTCGCGAACACGATCACCGACACCTGCCAGATCGCCCCGATCGCGATCATCAGCAGGAACTCGGTGCGGTACTCCAGCTGCGCGCGGAAGTTGAGCGCCGTCACGCGCCACACGATCCGCAGAGCCTTGAGCGACATCTCAGCCTCCCTGCGAGATCACGCGCCGGGCGGCCCGCCGCCACAGCAACCGGGTGAACAACGCCAGCGCCACGACCCACGCGGCCTGCACGGAGAGCTGGAACGCCGCGTCCGACAGCGGAACGCGCCCCACGTACAGCGACAGCGGCACGCTCAGCGTGGCCTGGAAGGGGAGGAAGGCGCTCATCGTCACGAACCAGTCCGGGAAGAACCACAGCGGCGCGTACACCCCGGACAGCAGGTTCTGCGCGAACAGCAGGATGAGCATGGCCGCGGTGTTGCGGACCGTCCAGAAGCACAACTGGTCCAGGACCAGCATCACGTAGTACAGGATCCACTGGCCCAGCAGCATGCTGAGCAGGAACACCCCCGCCACGGCGGGCGATCCGGGCGGCTCGACGAGGCCCGCGGCCAGGCAGATCGCGTACCCCGTCAACGCCCAAGCCAGGCCGTACAGTTGCTCGCCGGCGGCGCGCAGGGCGTAGTAGCGCTGCGGTGACAGCGGGCGCAGGTACCAGTAGACGATGGTGCCGAAGTGCATGTGCTGCAGGACCGTGTCCCGGCCCGCGTACTGGTCCAGCTCGCGCAGCCGGGACGCCAGGACCGCCAGTACGGCGTACGTGACCGCCTGGTCGCGGCTGAGCCCCGCGGTCGTGCCGGACTGCGCGTACAGGCCCCGCCACAGCGACCAGACCAGCACCACCTGCACGGCCAGCCGGAGGGCGACGGCGGTCATCCGGGGCGGTGCGTTCAGCTCGCCGAGCGGGGTGACCCGGGCGGCGCGCCAGGCATGGAGCACGGCCACCTCAGACCTCCCCGGCGTGCACGTAAGCGGCCCGCATCACGTCCTCGAGGTCCGCCTCGTCCAGCGCGATGTCCGTCACCTCGAACCGCTCGATCACCGCTTTCAGCGCCTGCTGGACGGTCGGCGCGTCCGGCCCGTCGGGGCCGAGGACGATCTGCGCGCCGGTGTGCCGCAGCAGGGTGGTGCCCGGCGGCGGTACGACCTCGGCGTCCGGCGATGCCAGCGTGGCCCGCACCTGCCAGGTCGAGCCGAACTTCCGGCGGATCTCGTCGAGCGTGCCGTCCAGCACCAGCCGGCCGTGGTTCACCAGCACGACCCGCTCGGCGAGCCGCTCGACCTCCGTCATGTCGTGCGTGGTCAGCAGCACCGTACGGCCGCGCTGTTCGACCTGGTACCGCAGGAACTCCCGCACCTGTTCCTTCACCACCACGTCCATGCCGATGGTCGGCTCGTCGAGGAACACCACCGGCGGGTCGTGGAGCAGGGCGGCGGCCAGATCGCTGCGCACCCGCTGGCCGAGCGAGAGATGACGGACCCGGGTGTCCCAGAACGAGGACAGCTCCAGAATCTCGTCGAAGTCCTTCAGCCGCGCGGTGTGTTCGGACTTGGGGACCTCGTAGATGTCCCGCAGGATCGCGAACGACTCGCGCACCGGCAGGTCCCACCACAACTGGGTGCGCTGCCCGAACACCGCGCCCACGTTACGGGCGTTGCGCTCCCGCTCCCGGTACGGCACCACGCCCGCGACCCGGGCCTCGCCGGACGTGGGCGTGAGGATGCCGGTGAGGATCTTGATGGTGGTGGACTTGCCGGCGCCGTTCGGCCCGAGCAGGGCGAGGAGTTCGCCCGCGGCCACGTCGAAGGTGATGTCGCAGACGGCGTGCTTGGCCACCCGCTCGGGGTTGACCAGGGAACGGACGGCGCCCGCGAACCCGGGGCGGCGGACGGTGGTGTGGAAGGTACGGGACAGCCCGCGGACCTCGATGGCGACACTCAACTGACCCACCAGCTTCCTTGCGGTGAACACAGTGGCGGCCGGTCGGCTGGGGGGCCGACCGGCCGCGGATGACACCCCGACACTGTCGGAATGTCGATCAATCGGTCAATCGATTAATCGCGTTTCTTACTCGGTGGTCGAGAACACGAACGAGAACTCCACCGGCTCCGCCTTCAGGAAGTACTGCGGCAGCGGACCCGGACCGCAGGACTGCGAGCCGATGCCGTGCAGCCCGTGGTCGAGGTTGACCCACACCGTGTCCCCGGCCGTGAGGTCGGTGCGGTGCCGGGCCGCGTCGAGCTGCTCGGTCGTCCAGCGCCGCGCGGTGAACCAGAACTCCGGGTCCCCCTCGATCCTGAGGCCGCCGAGCTCCACCCAGCGCACATCGGCACGGGCGCCGTTCTCCTGCGGACGGACGTACGGCGTCTGCAGCCCGTCCACCGTGGACTGCCAGCGACCCACCATGGACGCCGCCCTGGTGTCCGGGTAGGCCTCGCCGGGACCGCCGCCGAACCACTCCACCCGGTCCGCCTCCGGCAGCCCGAAGCGCACGCCGAGCCGGGGCAGCGGCACCGTCCAGTCGCCCTCCGGCGTCACGGACACGGTCAGCCGCAGCCGCTCGCCGTCGGACGTCCAGCGGTACACCGTGTCCAGACCCACCTCGCGGGCGGCGGGCGCCACCCGGGTCCGCACCGTCAGCGCGTCGTCGCCCGCCTCGACCGAGACCAGGCGGTGCCGCATCCGGTGCAGGCCGAGCGTGCGCCACAGCATCCCGTAGCGGGTGTCGGTCTGCCACTCGGCGCCGTCGTCGTTGTCGGTCGTCGCCCGCCACACGTCCAGCCGCGGTGCCGCGCCGACCGCCACCCCGCCGATCGACAGCAGCGCACCGGTACGGGCGTCGAACCCGGCCGGGCCGAGCGTGATCCGGTCGCCGTCCCGCACGGGCCGGTCGGTCGCGGGGATGGACGGCAGTGGCCGCGCCCCTGCCGCGAACTGGCCCCAGGCCACCACGTGCCCCTTCGCGGCCCAGGACGTGTCGTCCGCGAGCAGGGCCCGCACCGTCCACTGCCGCTCGCCGCCCCGGCCGTCCGCGGGCGGCTCCGGCAGCTTGACCTCGGCGCTCTCGCCCGGCGCGAGCGCCGGCACAGCGAGCGAACCCGACTCGACGGTCTCGCCGTCCACCTGGCACGACCACTCGAAGGCCAGCGCGGACAGGTCGGCGAAGTCGTGCTTGTTGGTGACCCACACGGCGCCGTTGGTGCCGTCGCCCTCGATCAGGACCGGCTCGATGACCTTCTTGTACTCGATCAGGCCCGGCGACGGCGTCCGGTCCGGGAAGATCAGGCCGTCGCACACGAAGTTGCCGTCGTGCAGCTCCTCGCCGAAGTCACCGCCGTAGGCATAGCCGAGCTCGGCGTGCTCGACGCCGTGGTCGATCCACTCCCAGATGAATCCGCCCTGGAGCCGCTCGTGCTTCTCGAACAGCTCCTGGTAGTCGGCCAGGCCGCCGGGGCCGTTGCCCATGGCGTGGCCGTACTCGCACTGGATGAAAGGCAGTTCGCGGCGCTTGTGGGTACCGCCGTCGAGCCGCTGCCCGATCCCCGCGACCTCCTCGTGGGAGGCGTACATCCGCGAGTAGACGTCCGTGTCGCGGCAGTTCCAGTCGCCCTCGTAGTGCACCAGCCGCTCGGGGTCGCGGCCGTGGATCCACTCGGCCATGGCGGTGAGCCCGCGGCCGGTGCCGGCCTCGTTGCCCAGCGACCAGAACACGATCGAGGGGTGGTTCTTGTCCCGCTCGACCATGCGCGCGGCGCGGTCCAGCAGGGCCGGTGTCCAGCGCTCGTCGTCGACCGGGTTGTCCCGCCAGTCCTGCTCGACGAAGCCGTGGGTCTCCAGGTCGCACTCGTCGATGACCCACAGGCCGTACTCGTCGCACAGGTCCAGGAAGGCCGGGTGCGGCGGGTAGTGCGAGGTGCGCACGGCGTTGAGGTTGTGCCGCTTCATCAGCAGCACGTCCTCGCGCATGGTCTCCAGGTCGAGCGCCCGGCCGTGCCGGGGGTGCCACTCGTGCCGGTTGACGCCCCGGAACAGGATCGCCCTGCCGTTGACCTTGACGAGCCCGTCCTCCAGGACGACGGTGCGGAAACCGATCCGCAGCGGTACCCGCTCACCCTCGGTGGCCAGCACGCCGTCGTACAGCCGCGGCGTCTCGGCGGTCCAGGGCTCGACGGCGACCGTGATCGGCTCGCCGGTCGCGACATCGATGCCCAGGGCCGGGACGGTCACCCGCCCCTCGACGTCGGAGTCGACGCGCAGGGTGCCCTCGCCGGTGGTGTGGTCGTAGGAGGCGTGGACGAAGAAGTCGCCCGGGCTGCCCGCCGGGCGGTGCAGCAGCGTCACGTCACGGAAGATGCCCGGCAGCCACCACTGGTCCTGGTCCTCCAGGTACGACCCCGCCGACCACTGGTGCACGCGCACGGCGAGCACGTTGCGGCCGGGCTTGAGCAGCTCACCGACCGTGAACTCGTGCGCGAGCCGGGAGCCCTTGAACTCGCCGAGCTCCGTGCCGTTCAGCCAGACGCGGGCGCACGACTCGACACCGTCGAAGCGCAGCACCGCTCCGCCGTCCGACGGCCAGTCGGTCGGCAGGTCGAAGACGCGCAGGTGGTCACCGGTCGGGTTCTCCGTCGGGACGTACGGCGGGTCCACCGGGAAGGGGTAGAGGTGATTGGTGTAGATCGGGGAGCCGAACGCCCCGTCGCCCTGGAGAACCCAGTGCCCGGGGACCGTGACCTCGGCCCAGTTCCCGGCGTCGTAGCCCTCCTCGGCGAACGACTCGTCCTCGGCGTCGGCGGTGGCCGACACCCGCAGGCGCCAGCTGCCGTTCAGCGACAGGGACCGCGCGTCGGAGGACGCGTACCAGGCGCGGGGCGGCAGGGCCCCGCTGCCCGGGGAGACGTCCTCGACGTAATCGACGGATGGGGTCGTGCGGTAAGACATCGGTCTCCTAGCTCAGCCCTTGATGCCGGTCTGTGCGATCCCCTGCACCAGCCAGCGCTGGAGGAAGAGGAAGACGAAGACCAGGGGCAGGATCGAGATGGCGGTGGCCATGAAGATCAGGTGGTAGTTGACGGTCTGGTTCGTCATATACGACGACAGTGCCACCTGGACTGTCCAGGCACTCGGATCCTGTCCGATGACCAGGGGCCACAGGAAGGCGTTCCAGCCGTTGATGAAGGTGATCGTGGCGATGGCGGCGAAGAAGTTCAGAGAGTTGGGTACGACGATCCGCCAGTACGCGCCCCAGTAGCCGAGCCCGTCCACCCGCGCCGCCTCCTCGAGCTCCTTCGGGAACCCCAGGAAGTACTGCCGGAACAGGAAGCAGGTGAAACCACTGAAGAGGCCCGGGATGATCAGACCCCGGTAACTGTCGACCCAGCCGAGGGACGAGACCAGCACGAAGCTCGGCACGAAGGTGACGGCCGTGGGAACCATCAGGGTCACCAGGACGGCGTAGAACACCTTGTTGGCGTGCTTGTACGGGATGCGGGCGAGGCCGTACCCGGCCATCGAGCAGATCAGCAGGATTCCCGCCGTGTGGAGGACGGCGACGACCACGGAGTTCCACAGGGACTGCGCGAAGTCGACGGTGACGTCGTCGAACGGTTCGGTGACGTTTCCCCACTGGATGGACGTGGGGAACCACTTCCAGGTCTCGCCCGTGATCTCCGGGTCCGTCATCAGCGCGTTGCGGACGATCAGATAGAAGGGGATCAGGAAGAGGAGGGCGGCGACGCCGGTCGCGATGTACAGACCGGTGCTGCCCATGACGCCGCCGCCGCGCTTGGCCTTGGCCGGCTTCGTCGCCTTGGTGATGTCGGGTGCCGTGGTGGTCACTTGGACTCCTCACCCCTTCCGAAGCCCATGATCTTGCCCTGGAGCAGTGTGACGACGCAGATGAGCAGGGTCAGCACGACCGCGCCCGCGCTGCCCGCGCCGTAGTTCTGGTTCTGGCCGAGGGCCATCTTGTAGAGCTCGACCAGCGGCGGCTGGCCCCAGGTGGCCTTGCCGAGCAGGTTGAAGAACTCGTCGAAGGCCTGGTAGGCGGCGACCAGCAGCAGCAGGATCACCGCGGTGGACGTGGCCCGCAGCTGTGGCAGCGTGATGTGCCGGAAGGTCTGCCAGCCCGGCTTGGCGCCGTCGATCGAGGCGGCCTCGTACAGCTCCCGCGGGATGTTCTGGAGCGCCGCGATGAAGAGGATCATGTAGAAACCCGACTGCAGCCAGAGGCGGACGGTCACGATGACCAGCCAGTACCAGGGCGGGTCGGGGTTGGCCAGCCAGGCGATGTTGTCGATGCCGAACCAGCCGAGGACGGTGTTGGCCAGACCGAAGCGGACGCCGTTGAAGATGGACATCTTCCAGATCAGTGCGGCGGCGACGTAGCTGACCGCGGTCGGCAGGAAGAACACCGACCGGAAGAACGCCCGCATGAACCGCAGCCGGTTGACCAGCAGCGCCAGCGCCAGCGAGAGGGCCCAGGTGGCGGGCACGATGAACGCGGCGAACACGGTGAACGTGACCAGCGAGTTCCGGAAGTTCGTGTCCGTAAGAATCTGCTTGTAATTGTCGAAGCCGACGAACTCGCTCGGCGTCACAGTGAAGCGTGCCTCGAAGAAGCTGAGCCAGATGCTCCAGCCGATCGGCACGAAGACGAAGATCACCAGGCCGATCAGGAACGGCCCGGTGAAGAGCCAGAAGTTGAAGGTGCTGCTCGCCTTCAGGCCCCGCCGCGGCCGAGGCCGGGAGACCTTGGCCGCGGCGGGCTGGGCGACCCCGCGTGTGGTGGTGGTCGACATGTCGAGATCCGTCCGGTGGTCTATCCGAAGAGCTTCTTGAGTTCGGCGTTGACCTTCTTCTCGCAGGCGTCGAGCTGGGCCTTCGGGTCACCGTCCTTGCGGATGGTGTTGGCGATCACGTCCCAGAACGCGGCGATCATGGCTTGGGTCCAGCCGATGTTGTCGAAGTGGCCGAACTCGTTGAAGAGCTTGACGCCCTCGGCCGGCAGGCCGGACTTCAGCTTGGTCGCGGACGCGGCGAGCGAGGTGCGCGGCGGGATGTGGAAGCCGTAGGAGGTGGCGAAGTCCTCCTGGTACTTCTTCTGGTCGATCCACAGCCACTTGACGTATTCCTTGGCCGCCTCGACGTTCTTGCTCTTGGCGTTGACGAACATCGACCAGCCGCCGTTGTAGACCGACTGCCTGCCGGCCGAGCCGACCTTCGGGAAGGGGAAGATGCCGATGTCGTCGCCGAGCGCCTTCTGCATGGCCGGCATGGCCCACATGCCACACCACTGGATCGCCGTAAGGCCCTGGATGAAGGCGCTGGGATCCCACGAGTCGGCGGGGGCGTCGAGGAGCAGGTTGCCGCTGGTGAACAGGCCACGCATCTGCTTGAGGCCCTCGGCGACCGCGTCGGTGTTGAAGGCGGGCTTGTTGTCGGCGGTGAGCGTGTCGGCGCCGGCCGACCAGATCAGCGGGCGGTCGATCGAGGTCAGGTCGTTGCCGAGGAAGATGCCCTTGACCTTGCTGGTGGTCAGCTTGTCGGCGGCCTCGATCAGCTCTTCCAGGGTGGTCGGCACCTCGACCCCGGCCTTCTTGAACAGCGACGGCCGGTAGAAGAGGAACTGCGGGTCGTCGATCATCCGGACGCCGTATATCTTGCCGTCGACCGTGTGCGACTTGATGTCGGCCTGGTTGAAGTCGTCCTTGACCGGCTCGATGATGTCCGTGAGGTCGGCCACCTGGCCGCTCTTGACGAGCTGGATCTGCGGGTGGAACTCGAAGACGTCCGGCGCGTTCTTGGTGAGCAGCGCGGCGAAGAGCTTCTGCTCGTAGTTGTTGCCGGTGATCCACTGCGTGGTGACGTCGGCGTCCTTGTAGTCCTTCGCGTACCGCTTCACGGCCTGCTCGACACCGGCCTCGCCGTACGCGTGGAAGTACTGGACGAGGCCGTCGCCCGACCCGCCGCCGCTCCGGCCGGTGTTGCTGCCGCACGCGGCGAGTCCGCCCGCGGCGGCCAGGCCCATCGCGGCCCGCAGTACGTTCCGGCGGTCCCAGTTCATGTTGCTCGATGCCGACATGCTGACGTCCTTGTCTCGAGTGCGGCTGCGGCTCTGCGGCTCACTGCCTGATGGCTCACGGCCCGAAGGCTCGCGCCAGATGGCTCAAAGAGAGGTGCGGTGCGGGACGCTAGAGCTTCGGCTAAGGCTTCGGCAAGGGGTTGGACGAAGTCTGTGCGAAGCGTTGTATCCCGTTCGTGATTTCGAACGCGAAGGCGGAGTGGAGGAGTTGGTTCCGCCGTTACGAGGGTGGGGTGGTGGTACGGCTCCTCACGGGGGCGGTGCGTTTGCCGTTCTTCTGCCCGACGGTCTGCAGCGCGCCTTCGAGCGCGAACGTCGCCGCACCGAGGCACACCGGGTCGGTGGGGATCGGGGAGAGGACGACCTCGGTGGCGGCCAGCGGCCGTGGCAGCGCGTGCCGGGTCACGGCCTCGCGCACCTCGTGCAGCAGCGGCTCGCCCAGGGTGCGGGCGACCCAACTGCTCAGCACGACGATCTCGGGGTTGAACAGGTTGACGAGGTCCGCGACGCCGGCGCCCAGATAGCGGGCGGTCTCGTGGACGACCCGGCGCGCCACGGGGTCGTCCGCCGCGACCCCGCGGGCCAGGGCGTCGATGGTCGCCGTCTGGTCCTCGGCGTGCAGCAGCGCGCTGTCGGGAGCGATCTCGCGCAGGTTCAGCATGATGCCGCGCGCTCCGATGTACGTCTCCACGCACCCGTGGTTGCCGCACCGGCACAGGCGTCCGTCCAGCACCATCGTGGTGTGGCCCCACTCGCCGGCGCTGTTGCTGACCCCTCGGTGCAGTCCGCCGCCCAGGACGAGACCGGCGCCCACGCCGGTGCCCAGGTTGACCACCACGGCGTTCCCGCGCCCGCGGGCGGCCCCGAACCACAGCTCGGCGACCGCGCTGGCGCGCAGCGGGTTGTCCAGGTACAGCGGGTAGGCGATGTGCTCGGTGAGCAGGTCGAGGAGCGGTACGTCGTGCCAGTCCCAGTTGGGCGCGTACTCGGAGACGCCGGTGGCGCGGTCCACCTGCCCCGGCACGCTCACGCCGACCCCCAGTACCCGGGCGCCCTCGATGCCGGCCTGCGTGACGACCGAGCCGACGGCGGTGACCACGTGGCCGACCACCTGCTCGGGCAGGCTCTCGCCGGGCCGGACGTCCTCCTCGGCGCGGGCCAGCACGTTCAGTCCGAGGTCGAACAGCTCCACATGGACGTACGTCTCGGCGATGTCGACGCCGATCAGTGCGCCGCCCGAGGCGTTGACCGCGACCAGGCCCCTGGGGCGGCCGCCCGCCGAGTCCTCGAAGCCGACCTCGGTGATCATGCGCAGGTCGAGCAGCTCGCCGACGAGGGTGGCGACCGTCGCGAGGCTGAGCCCCGTGGCCGCTGCCAGCTCCTGCCGGGACGTGGGTGACTCCGCGATGATCTGGCGCAGCACCTCGTAGCGGTTCGCGGTGCGGATGTCACGTGATGTGCGCTTCACCGGGGTGCCCCATTCCTTCCCAGACCGGCCGGGCCGGATCGACGTCGGCACCGGCGCGGCGCAAGGCTATGGGCTGCCGGGACTTTCGACAAGGGGTTTGGAAAGGGGCTTTATAAAGTCCCGCCCGGTAAGGGCCGGTGACGGCCGACCGTGGCCTGACCATGATGCCTCAGTGCGGGTGCTCCGGCCCCCGGCGGGTCAGTCCCGCTGCTCGGCCGGACCGCCCGTGGGGTACGCCCCCACCTCGTCCCGGCGGTCCGTGTCGGCGATCGCGGCGCCCAGCTGCCGCTGCACCTGCTCCGGCAGCGTCGTGCCGCGTACGGTGCCCACCAGGTCCCGGGCCAGATCGTGCAGTTTGGTGTTGGTGTTCTGGGAGGTCCTGACCAGCACGCTCCAGGCCGCCTCGGGGGTCAGCCCGAAGGAGGCCATCAGGATGCCGCGGGCCAGGTCGATGGTGGGCCGGGTCTGCATGGCGCGGCGCAACTGGGCGACTTCGGCGCGCAGATCCTTGCCGTCCTCCTCCGGCGGGGCCGTGCCGGACGGTGCTGTGCCGGACGGTGCTGTGCCGGACGGGGTCGTGGCGGACGGTGCTGTGCCGGACGGGGTCGTGGCGGACGGGGCCGTGCCGGACGGGGCTGTGCCGGACAGAGCCGGGGGTGCGTCGTCGTCCGGCCGGCCGGAGTCCGTCAACGTCTCCCGCGTGCCGGTCAGGTCGAGGACGCGCTCGACCGCGACCCCGCAGGACCGGACGATGACCGACTTGCCCTGGTCGACGGCGCGGGCGTGCAGGTCCAGCAGTGCGTTGAGGCCGGCACAGTCGCAAAATCCGACGGCGTCCAGACACAGGTCGATGCCGCCGCCCGACAGGGCGAGCATGTCGTACAGCTCGGGCAGCAACCGCCGGCTGCCCAGGTCCAGTTCACCCCACATCGTCACGGTCATCCGGTCGCCGTCCGCAACGACGTCCATGGTCGCCATGCAGGGCGGGATCGCCGTCGGTGCGCAGTCGTCCGCCGCGGGTGCGGCGTCCTCTCGGGTGTGAGACCGCGCAGAGTACGCAGGCTCCGGCATGGCCCTGTTCTCCCTCGTCCGTTCGCCTTGCCTCCGCTTCCAGCGTTGCCCCTCTACCCCATGCCCGTCAACCAATACATGAAATGCAGTACGTGTTTTTGGGTGCGTGAATGTCCTGTCGCTAGAGTTGGGCGCATGGATGGAGTGCCCGAGCCACACACCGGATGGACCTTCCTCACCAACCATGCGCGCGTGCTGGCCGCCATTGCCGACAATCACAGTGCCCGTATCCGGGACATAGCGGCCCACTGCCGGCTCACCGAACGAGCCGTGCAGAAGATCATCGCCGACCTGGAGCAGGACGGATACCTCTCCCACACCCGGGAGGGGCGCACCAACACGTACCGGATCGACCCGGGCAAGGTACTGCGCCACCCGGCCGAGGCGGGGCTGACCGTGGCGTCCCTGATGTCCCTGCTCGTCAAGGACGAGGTCGACCGCGCCGCGATCTCCGCCACCCGCACCCGCCCGCACGCCACGACGTGACCACGGGGGCACCCGCCCGCCGTGGCCGGCCGCACGCCACGACCTGACCGGCCCCCCCCGCACACGCCACGGACGACGGGGCGAGCCGCCGCCCCTGGGCGACCGGCAGGCCCCCGCCGCCCTCGGTGACCGGCAGGCCCCCGCCGCCCTCGCCTCGCCTACGCCCGCGCGAGCACGTCCCGCACGAAGGCGTTGGCGAACTTCCCCCGCGGGTCCAGGTCCTGCGTCAGCGTGCGGAAGTCGCAAAGGCGCGGGTACAGCTCGCGCAGGTCGGAAGCGGGCAGGGTGAAGACCTTGCCCCAGTGCGGGCGGGCCTCGAAGGGGGCCAGTGCCGCCTCGACCCGCCGCACCACCGGCAGGACCGCCCGCGTGTCCTCGACCCACGTGAAGTGCGCCGCGACGGTGTCCCGCCCGTGCGAGGGGCTCAGCCACTGGTCGTCACCGGCGACCGTGCGGACCTCGCAGGTCTGCAGGACGGGGGCGACGTGCTCCCGGATCGCGTCGAGCGCGTGCAGCATCTCCACGGCATGCCCGCGCGGCAGCAGGTACTCCGACTGCAGCTCCGCCCCGCTGCTCGGCACGAACTCCGCCCGGAAGTGCGGAAGCCGCTGGTGCCACGGCCCCGGCACACCGAACTGCTCCGTGCAGTTGACCGCGGGCATGCCCGGCACCGGGTGCATCTTCTCCGTGGCGGGAGCGGCCCAGGGGAAGGCGGGCAGCGGCTGGTCCGTACGCCGCTTGAGCCACACCTGCCCGAAGCCCGGCTCGCGCCAGTCGGTGAACAGGCTGACGCTGTACCCCGTCGCCATCACCGTCTCGAACACCCCGGAGTCCAGGCCCTCCAGGGGCAGTCCGGTGAACACGTGCTGCTCGACCTCGTAGGCCGGCTCCAGGTCCAGGGTGAGCGCGGTGACGACGCCGAGCGCGCCGAGTGAGGTGACGGCCCCGCCGAACCGCTCCTCGTCCCGCCCTATGGTCACCACCGAGCCGTCGGCCGTGACCAGCTCCACCTCGCGCACGGAGGCCGAGAGCGGACCGTTGAGCACCCCCGAGCCGTGCGTGCCGGTCGCGACCGACCCGGCCACCGAGATGTGCGGCAGGGAAGCCATGTTGTGCAGCGCGAGTCCCTGCCCGTGGACCCGGCGGGCCAGTTCCGCGTAGCGCACACCGCCGCCGACCCGGACCGTCCGGGCCACCGTGTCGACCTCCACCTGCGGGGGCAGGTCCGCCAGCGACACCAGGACGCCCTCGGGGCCGGGTTCGGCGATCTCGTTGAACGAGTGCCCGCTGCCCAGGACCCGCACCCGGTCGCTGTCCGCGACGAGCGCTCGCAGCGCGGTCGACGAGGCGGGCCGGTGCAGTTCCTTGGCCGCGTAGGTGATGTTGCCCGCCCAGTTGGTCACGGTCCCGTTCATCCGTCGTCCTTCCCCGAGGCAGCGGGGACAGGAAAGCCCCCGGGGCGGAACCTACCCCGGCCCGGGGTCCATTGCCGCCGCCGTCCGGACCGGCCTACGGTAGGGACGGTAGAGAGCGGTTTCTACATGGGGTGCGGGAGCTGTTCCACAGCGCCCCCCGAGCCGGAAGGTCACCTCCTTGAGCCAGCGCCCCCAGGCACTGTTCGCCCTGGACGCCGAGAACGTGCCGCAGGTCTTCCCGCCCGAGGTGCTGGCGCGGCTGCAGAAGTCCGTGGACATCGATCCGGGCCTCGTGGTCCGGGACTTCACCGACCCGCGGGTCCTCGGTGCGCTGGCCCGGACGGAGGTCCTGGTGACCGGCTGGGGCTGCCCCCGGATCGACGAGACGGTGCTCGACGCCGCTCCCCGGCTGCGGGCGGTGCTGCACTCGGCAGGATCCGTGAAGTCCTTCGCCACCCACGCCCTCTGGGAGCGGGGCATCGCCGTCTCCTCGGCGGCCGCCGCCAACGCGCTGCCGGTCGCCGAGTACACCCTCGCCATGATCCTGCTCGCCGGGAAGGACGTCCTCGCCGCCCGCGACCGGATGCGCACCGAGCGCACCTCCGCGGGCTGGGGCGTCATCCCCGGCATCGGCAACTACGGCCGCCGGGTCGGCGTCATCGGCGCCTCCCGCATCGGCAGCCGCGTCCTGGAACTGCTCCGCCCCTTCGATCTGCGGCCGGTCCTCACCGACCCCTACGTCGACGAACGCCGGGCCGCCGCGCTCGGAGTCCCCCTGCTGCCCCTGGACGAGTTGCTGCGCACGTCCGGCATCGTCACCGTGCACGCCCCCGAGACGTCCGAGACCCACCACATGATCGGCCGCCGTGAGCTGGCCCTGATGCCCGACGGGGCGGTGCTGATCAACACCGCGCGCGGTGCGCTGGTCGACCACGACGCCCTCGTGGCGGAACTGCGCACCGGGCGCCTGACCGCGATCCTCGACGTCACCGACCCGGAGCCGCTCCCCGCCGACTCGCCCCTCTACGACCTGCCCGGCGCCTTCGTCACCCCCCACCTCGCCGGCTCCCAGGGCAACGAGCTGGCCCGGCTCGGACTGACGGTCGCGCAGGAGGCGGAACGGCTGCTGGCCGGAGAGGAACCGGCGTACGCGGTCGACTGGGCGGCGCTGGAGCGTGAAGCCTGACGATCACCCCAGGACAGAGGGTGATGAACAGGGCATTGCACCGGCTCGGGGGGACCCGGGTACCGGCTCCGCGCACCCAGGGGCATACCGTGAGGAGTCGTACGTCCGAACCGGGAGGAGAGACGGGATGGGCAGCCGTACCGCGCTGGTCGAGGATCTGATGGAGCGGTTCCCGCATGTACCGCGGGAGGCCGTCTTCAAGGAGGACCTGCTCCGCGGCGGCGTCGCCTTCGACCCCTCCGCGCTCAGCGACAACGAAGGCGGCGAGGTCAAGCCGAAGTCGTACTTCATCTTCTCCTTCGACCACGGCACCCTGCCCGAACTGGGCGAGGCCGCACTGCGCCGGCCGCCCGAGGAGATCATCCTCACCGGCGGCCCCTACGACCTGCGGCGCACCGTCGTCTCGGTCCGGGTGAACCCGTCGTCGCCGTACCGCGTCGCCGCGAACGAGGACGGCATGCTCGGCCTCTACCTCGACGGCAAGCGCATCTCCGACGTGGGCGTGCCGCCGATGCCGGAGTACTACCGCCACAAGCTCTCCAACGGAAAGTCGGTCATGGAGGTGGCCCCCACCATTCAGTGGGGCTACCTGATCTACCTGACCGCGTTCCGCGTCTGCCAGTACTTCGGCGCCAAGGAGGAGTGCCAGTACTGCGACATCAACCACAACTGGCGCCAGCACAAGGCGGCCGGGCGCCCCTACACGGGTGTGAAGGACGTCGACGAGGTCCTCGAGGCGCTCGACATCATCGACAAGTACGACACCGCGAAGGTGTCCACCGCGTACACGCTCACCGGTGGCGCGATCACCTCGAAGGTCCAGGGCCTGGACGAGGCGGACTTCTACGGGCGCTACGCCAAGGCCATCGAGGAGCACTTCCCCGGCCGCTGGATCGGCAAGGTCGTCGCCCAGGCGCTGCCCAAGGACGACGTGCAGCGCTTCAAGGACTACGGCGTGCAGATCTACCACCCCAATTACGAGGTGTGGGACGAGTACCTGTTCAAGATGTACTGCCCCGGCAAGGAGCGGTACGTCGGCCGGGACGAGTGGCACAAGCGGATCCTCGACTCGGCCGAGATCTTCGGCGCGCGCAACGTCATCCCCAACTTCGTGGCGGGCGTGGAGATGGCCGAGCCGTTCGGCTTCAAGACGGTCGACGAGGCCATCGACTCCACCACCGAGGGCCTGCGCTTCTTCATGTCGCACGGCATCACGCCCCGCTTCACCACCTGGTGCCCGGAGCCCACGACGCCGCTCGGCAAGGCCAACCCGCAGGGTGCGCCGCTGGAGTACCACATCCGCCTGCTCCAGGCCTACCGGCAGACCATGGAGGACTTCGGTCTCTCCTCGCCCCCCGGCTACGGCCCGCCCGGCGCCGGCAACGCGGTCTTCTCGGTGAGCTCCTTCATGGACAGCCTCCCGGCCGACGCACCCACCGCCGTTTGATAACGCTTCGATGACATCGCCCCGTGTGGCGACACGGGATTGAGTCGCAGGGCGGCCGCATCCGTATGGCACTCCGAGACCGGAGTCATGGGGTGCGGCCGCCCTGTCGTGATATCTGAACAGGGCGCTTGTCAGTTGTGTGGGTGGCGTGAAAAGCTCTCCCCCTGCCGCGAGGTTCCCCCCAACTCCAATGCCGATGTGGTGAGTTGACCTCGCTTGTGGATGCAGGAGACTCATGCCCGACCTGCCGACCCCTCAGGACGCCACCGAGGCAGCGCTGTTCTCCGAGTGCTGGGACGCGGTCCTCGCGTACGCGGACCTGTGCACGTCCGGTTCCACGGCCGCCGCGCAGCTCGGCCGTGAGGCGTTCGCACACGGCGTGCGCGAGGCCCGAGCCGCCGAGGCCGGCCAGGTCCGCGGCACCGCCCGGCGCCCGGCGCGGCTGCCCCGCATACCCCTGCTGCTGACCTCCGTGCGCACCACGGCCGCGGCCTGGGAGGAGGAGGGGCAGGGCCACAAACTCGACCCCGACCTGCGCCTGTGGCTCAACTCGGACGCGGCCGCCCGCTACACCGGCCCGCCCCTGCAGCGCCCGCTCGCGCTGCGCGGCCTGCGCGATCTGCAGCAGCCGGACGCCGAACTGCTCTGGTTCGCCGAGGTGGAGGCGCTGCCGCTGCCCCTGGTCGCCCGCCGCCTCGGACTCGATCCGGCCGGCGTCGCCGAGGAACTCCAGCAGGTGCGCACCCTGTTCCGGGACCGCTGCCACCGCAACCACCTCGACACGCCCATGGACGGTCGGTGCCGCAGCTACGCCCGGCTGCTCGACGCGGTCACCCGCTCCTCCGCCGCCGAGGCTCCCGGTGACCTCTCCCGGCACCTCGCCACCTGCGTGCAGTGCGCCGAGGCCGCCGCCTGTCTGCGCCTGCACGGCGGCGCCCTGCCCGGGGCGCTGGCCGGCGGGGTGATCGGCTGGGGAGGCCTCGCCTACCTGGAGCGCCGCCGCCGCGCCGCCGAGGTGCGGCTCGGTGCCGGCCGGCCCGGCTCGACCGGCCGGGCGGGCGCAGAGCCGGAGGACGGCGAGCAGAAGGCGCGCGTCGCCCGCAACGGACTCCTCGTCGCCGCGGTCCTGGTCTCCGTACTGGCCCTCGGGGTCTCCCTGATGCCCTTCGGCGGCGACGGCGACGACCTCGGCGCACCCGGCGTCGACCGGCAGCCGGTGGCCGACAGCGCTCCGCCCCTGCCGTCCGTCCCCTCCCTGCCGCCCGCGACCTCGAAGCCGGCCGACCGGAACACCCCGACCTCGAAGCAGCCGGACAAACCCCGCAAGCCCGAGGACAAGAACCGCCACACCGAACCGCAGGGCACCTCATCGCCCACCGGCCGGGCCGAACCCGACGAGAACGAGGACCCCGTCTGCCGGGTCGAGTACGACCTGGTCAACCAGTGGCCCGACGGCTTCCAGGCCACCGTCACCGTCACCAGCACCCGGCCCCTCGACGCCTGGCGCGTCGTCTGGTCCTTCCGGGACGGCCAGCAGGTCGGCCAGATGTGGGACGCCTCCGTCTCCCAGGACGGCTCCCGCGTCAGCGCCACGGCCGCCGACTACAACAAGTCGGTCCCCGCGGGCGGCGACCTGGCCTTCGGCTTCCTGGCCTCCTGGCGCGGCGAGAACTCCCCGCCGTACGACTTCGAGTTGAACGGCCACACCTGCGTGAAAAGCGGTTGACGCACCCGCGCCCCGGCGGGATACCGTGACGTCGGTTCCGCGCACACCGCGGTCCCGCGCAGAGAAGAACCGAGCGACGAGGAGGTGTCGACCGATGGCTGTCATTGCGATGAGCGCTGCCCGCAACCAGTTCATGAAGTCCACCTCCATGGCCGCCGGCTGATCCGACCGACTGTCGGACCGGGGGCCGACCTCGGAAGGGTCACCCTTGTCTTCCTCCTCTGCTTCATCCGTTTCCTCCGCGCTCGCTCCCTACGGCTGGGACGAGGCCTGGGCCGAGGCGTTCGCCCCGTACGAGGCCGACGGGCTGCTGCCCGGCCGGGTCGTGCGGGTCGACCGCGGGCAGTGCGACGTCGTCACCGCCGACGGCATGCTGCGCGCCGACACCGCGTTCGTCACCCCGCACGACCCCCTGCGGGTGGTGTGCACCGGCGACTGGGTCGCCGTCGAACCCGGTGGGAACCCGCGCTACGTCCGCACCTGCCTGCCGCGCCGCACCGCCTTCGTCCGCTCCACCTCCTCCCAGCGGTCCGAGGGACAGATCCTCGCGGCCAACGTCGACCACGCCGTCATCGCCGTGTCCCTCGCGCTCGAACTGGACCTCGGGCGCATCGAGCGCTTCCTCGCCCTCTCCTGGGAGTCCGGGGCCCAGCCCGTCGTCGTCCTCTCCAAGGCCGACCTCGTGCCGGACGCCGTGACCCTCGCGCACCTCGTCCAGGACGTGGAGACGACCGCGCCCGGCGTGCCGGTCGTGCCCGTCAGCTCCCACGACGGCGACGGACTCGACGTGCTCGCCGCGATCGTCGGCGGCGGGACGTCCGTGCTGCTCGGGCAGTCCGGCGCGGGCAAGTCGACCCTCGCCAACGCGCTGCTCGGCGAGGACGTCATGGACGTCCGGGCCACCCGCGACGTCGACGGCAAGGGCCGCCACACCACCACCACGCGCAACCTGCTCCTCCTGCCCGGCGGGGGCGTCCTGATCGACACCCCGGGGCTGCGCGGCGTCGGCCTGTGGGACGCCGAGACCGGCGTCGGGCAGGTGTTCTCCGAGATCGCGGAACTGTCCGAGCGGTGCCGCTTCCACGACTGCGCCCACGAGGCGGAGCCGGGATGCGCCGTGCTGGCCGCCGTCGACAGCGGCGAGCTGCCGCAGCGGCGGCTGGAGAGCTATCGCAAGCTGTTGCGGGAGAACCAGCGCATCGTCGCCAAGACCGACGCCCGCCTCCGGGCCGAGATCCGCAGGGACTGGAAGCGGAAGGGGGCGATCGGCCGTGCCGCGATGGAGGCGAAGCGGGGAGCGCACTGGCGCGCGTGAGGATCGCGCCTCGTGCCGCGCGGGTGCCCTCACGGTCGTGAGGGTCTCGCCGCCCGCCGCACGGACACCTGGTGCTCGCGCGGTCTCACGGCCGCCGCAACGGCTGCCCTGGCGGGCGTGAGGGGCTCGCCCCGCGGGTGCCCCGGTGGTCGGTCATGGGGGTCTCGCGGCCACCGCACGGACCTGGTGCCGCGCGGTCTCACGGCCGCCGCACGGCTGCCCTGGCGGGCGTCAGGGGCGTGCCCCGCGGGTGCCCCGGTGGTCGGTCATGGGGGTCTCGCGGCCACCGCACGGACCTGGTGCCGCGCGGTCTCACGGCCGCCGCACGGCTGCCCTGGCGGGCGTCAGGGGCTTGCCCCGCGGGTGCCCCGGTGGTCGGTCGTGGGGGTCTCGCCCCGCACGCATGCCCAGTCCCACCGCGGTGTCCGATTTCCGCCAGCGGTCGTGCGGTCGCGGGCGGGAGACTGGACCTGTGACGAACCAGGACACGGACGAGGACACCAGGTACGAGGCCGTACGCAGCCGGGACGCCCGTTTCGACGGCGTGTTCTTCTTCGCCGTCGAGACGACCGGCATCTACTGCCGGCCGAGCTGCCCCGCGGTCACCCCGAAGCGGGCCAACGTACGGTTCTTCGCCACGGCGGCCGCCGCGCAGGGCTCGGGCTTCCGGGCCTGCCGGCGGTGCCGCCCGGACGCCGTGCCCGGCTCCGCCGAGTGGAACGTCCGCGCGGACGTGGTGGGGCGGGCCGTACGGCTGATCGCCGACGGCGTCGTCGACCGGGAGGGCGTCGCCGGACTCGCCGGACGCCTCGGCTACAGCGCACGGCAGGTGCAGCGGCAGCTCACCGCCGAACTCGGCGCCGGGCCGGTCGCCCTCGCCCGGGCCCAGCGGGCCCACACCGCGCGCGTCCTCGTGCAGACCACCGAGCTGCCCATCACCGAGATCGCGTTCGCGTCGGGCTTCGCCAGCGTGCGGCAGTTCAACGACACGATCCGGGCGGTGTACGCCTCGACGCCGAGCGAACTGCGCGCCACCGCGCCGCGCAACGGCAGGGGCCACCGTACGGCGACCCCGAACGCCGGCATCCCGCTGCGGCTCGCCCACCGTGGCCCCTACCGGGCCGGACCCGTCTTCGACCTGCTGGAACACCAGGCCGTACCCGGCATCGAGGAGGTGAGCGGACCACCCGGCGCCCGCACCTACCGGCGCACCCTCCGCCTCCCGTACGGCACCGGCATCGTCGCCGTCGACGAACGCCCCGGCACCGCCCGGACCGGGCTCGGCGCCCACCCGGGAGGCTGGCTCGACGCCCGGCTGCACCTCACCGACCCGCGCGACCTCACCACCGCCGTGCAGCGGCTGCGACGGCTGTTCGACCTCGACGCCGACCCCTACGCCGTCGACGAGCGCCTCGCGTCCGACCCGCGGCTCGCACCCCTGGTCGCCGCCCGGCCCGGGCTGCGCTCGCCGGGCACCGCCGACCCGGAGGAACTCGCGGTGCGCGCCCTGATCGGCCGGACGGAGGCGGAACGGCTCGTACGCCGCTACGGCAAGGCCCTCGACGCCCCCTGCGGCAGCCTCACCCACCTCTTCCCCGAGCCGGCCGTGCTGGCCGGGGCCGAACCCGCCGGCACCCTCGGCGCACTCACCGCCGCCCTCGCCGACCAGGCCGTACGCCTGGACCCGGGCGCCGACCGGGACGACGCGCAGGAGGCTCTGCGGGCCGTGCCCGGCCTGGACGCCCGTACAGTCGCCGAGATCCGCACCCGGGCCCTCGGCGACCCGGACGTGGCCCCGCCGGGCCTCGACGTCCCCGACAGCTGGCGCCCCTGGCGCTCGTACGCCGTGAACCACCTGCGCGCAGCAGGGGAGTGGGAGTAGTGATGACCTGCCCGACCTACTGGACGAGTGTGCCCGGCCCCCTCGGGCCGCTGCTTCTCACCGCCGCCCCGACCGGCGAGCTGACCTCCCTGTCCGTGCCCGGGCAGAAGGGCGGACGCGTGGTGCGGGACGACTGGCGGCGCGACCCCGGGCCCTTCCGGGAGGCCGAGGAGCAGCTCGCCGCGTACTTCGCCGGGGAACTGAAGGAGTTCCGCCTGACCTGGCGCACCGAGGGCACCGCCTTCCGTGAGAAGGTCTGGGCCGCGCTGGACGACATCCCGTACGGCTCGACCGTCACGTACGGCGAGATCGCCGCGCGCATCGGAGCGCCCCGGGCCGCCGTGCGAGCCGTCGGCGGTGCGATCGGGGCGAACCCGCTGCTGGTGGTCCGCCCGTGCCACCGGGTGATCGGGGCGGACGGCGCACTGACCGGGTATGCGGGCGGCCTGGACCGCAAGATCCGGCTGCTGACCCACGAGGGGGTGCTGCCTTCCTGAGGGCCGCCGGCTCAGCCCCACAGGACCGCGCCCAGCCAGGCCGCCGCGATCAGCTGGCAGGTGAACAGTTCGGTCAGGATGCCGGAGCCGCCCGCGCGCATGACCGTGCGCAGGGCGGCCACCGCGTCGGTGTGGCGGCCGAGGCGGAGCCGTTCGAAGAGGTACACACCGCCCAGGAAGCCGGGGACGGCGCCGAGGACGGGTATCAGGACGAAGCCCAGGACGGAACCGGTCCCGGCGCAGGCCAGCATGCGGCGGGTGGTGCTGTTCATACGCAGCCGCCGGGGCGGGAGCGCCCAGCGGACGGCGTGGGAGACGAGCAGCAGGACCGTGGCTCCGACCAGGACCCACCAGGCGACGGGCTGCGGATCCTTCAGCGCCCACCACATGACCGCTGCCCACACCAGCAACGATCCCGGCATGGCAGGCAGCAGCACTCCGCACAGCCCGAGCAGGATGACCAGCCCGACCAGCAGGAGGTCCCACACTCCCATCTGACCAGCCTGCCGGAACACCGGAGAACGCGCAGGTCAGAAGCGTGGCCAAGGCTCAGACCCGCAGGTCAGCCAGCCGCGCCGCGCCGGGCTCCGCATTTCGCATGACCGTTCTACGGCTCACTCGACGTGCCGTTCACCGCCCCTTGGTGGGCCGGTTTTTTCCACAAGCCCCGTTTTCATCCGGCTCGTGCGGTGGACAATTACGGGCATGAGCCAGCAGGGGGGAAGGCCCACCGGTCACGAAGACGACTGGTGGAGGGAGTTGTACGACGACTCCACCGACGACACGGGTCCCGCACCGGCGCGGGATTCCCTCGACGACCGCTTCGCGTCGGCGTCGGGGGCGGTGGGAGACGGGACGGAGACGCGAACCGGCTCCTCGGACCGGCCGGGCCCCACGGACCGTCCCGGCTCCTCGGACCGGTCGGGCCCCTCGGGCAGTCCGGACTTCTCGGACCGTCCCGGCTTCTCGGACCGGCCGGGTCCCACGGACCGCCCCGGCTCCTCGGACCGGCCGGGTCCCACGGACCGCCCCGGCTCCTCGGACCGGCCGGGTCCCACGGACCGTCCCGGCTTCTCGGACGGGCCGGGCCCCACGGACCGTCCCGGCTTCTCGGACCGGTCGGCGGGGCGAGACTCCGGAGCGGAAACGGTGATCCCGGCGCCCCGGGCCGGTGCCGACGACATGCCGGACACGCCCCGCCCTGGCGGCAGGCCTCCGCACCGCGCGCCTTGGGAGCCGCCACCGCCCGGCTCCACCGGGCCGACGAGCTTCCCGATGACGGCGCGCCCACCGCAGCGGGCCGGCCAGCCCCCCGCCCACGCACCCTCGGACGAGCCCCCGGGCGCCTTCGCCTCGGCCTCGGAGAGCTCCGGGCCGCCGCCTGCGCCGACGGTTCCCGGCGTGGGGACGCCTCGGATCCCGCCCCCTCCCACAACCCCTCCGACCTGGCCGAACCCCGAAACCCACCCGGCTACGGGGGCCGCCCCGGCGCCCGCGGCCGCCGAACCCGGCGAGTCGGCGTCCCGGTCGCCCGGCCCGGTCGGAGCCGCCCCTGCGCGTCCCGTCGATCCGCCGTCCGTGGTCCCGCCGCCGGAAGAGCCGCCGTCCGTACGTGCGCGTCCCGTCGATCCGCCGTCCGTGGTCCCGCCGCCCGAAGAGCCGCCGTCCGTACCTGCGCGTCCCGTCGATCCGCCGTCCGTGGTCCCGCCGCCGGAAGAGCCGCCGTCCGTACGTGCGCGTCCCGTCGATCCGCCGTCCGTGGTCCCGCCGCCCGAAGAGCCGCCGTCCGTACCTGCGCGTCCCGTCGATCCGCCGTCCGTGGTCCCGCCGCCCGAAGAGCCGCCGTCCGTACGTGCGCGTCCCGTCGATCCGCCGTCCGTGGTCCCGCCGCCCGAAGAGCCGCCGTCCGTACCTGCGCGTCCCGTCGATCCGCCGTCCGTGGTCCCGCCGCCCGAAGAGCCGCCGTCCGTACGTGCGCGTCCCGTCGATCCGCCGTCCGTGGTCCCGCCGCCCGAAGAGCCGCCGTCCGTACCTGCGCGTCCCGTCGATCCGCCGTCCGTGGTCCCGCCGCCCGAAGAGCCGCCGTCCGTACGTGCGCGTCCCGTCGATCCGCCGTCCGTGGTCCCGCCGCCCGAAGAGCCGCCGTCCGTACCTGCGCGTCCCGTCGATCCGCCGTCCGTGGTCCCGCCGCCCGAAGAGCCGCCGTCCGTACGTGCGCGTCCCGTCGATCCGCCGTCCGTGGTCCCGCCGCCCGAAGAGCCGCCGTCCGTACCTGCGCGTCCCGTCGATCCGCCGTCCGTGGTCCCGCCGCCCGAAGAGCCGCCGTCCGTACGTGCGCGTCCCGTCGATCCGCCGTCCGTGGTCCCGCCGCCCGAAGAGCCGCCGTCCGTACCTGCGCGTCCCGTCGATCCGCCGTCCGTGGTCCCATCGCCCGAAGAGCCGCCGTCCGTACGTGCGCGTCCCGTCGAGCCGCCGTCCGTGGTCCCGCCGCCCGAAGCGCCGCCGTCCGTACGCGCGCGTCCCGTCGATCCGCCGTCCGTGGTCCCGTCGCCCGAAGAGCCGCCGTCCGTACGTGCGCGTCCCGTCGAGCCGCCGCCCGACGTGCCCTCACCTCCGACCACCGACCCCTCTCCCGACCAGTACAGCCCCCGGATCGAGCGCCCCGCGCCCGTCTCGCGGTCGCGTGGTCACGTCGGCACTCGGCCGCCCACGTACGACGCCGAACCCACCGCTCTCCCGGCCGCCGATCCGGACGATCTCGACGATCTCGTGGCGGACACCGTGCTGGACGGGGCCCGGTACGGGGCCTGTACGGTGCGGGCCGTCTCGCTGCGGGGGGACTCCGCGCGGTATCGCGGAGAACCCCGCCGGGACGCGCTGCTCACCGCCCGGTTCGGCGCGGGGGAGCACGCGCTGCTGCTGGTGGCGATGGCGACCGGCGCCCGGGCGGCGCCCGGGGCGCACCGGGCCGCCGCCGAGGCCTGTCACTGGATCGGGCGAGCCGTCGGACGCAGCCACGCACGGCTGGTGGACGACATAAGGGACGGCCGGCGCGGTGACCTGAAGTCAGGACTGCACCGGCTCACCGACCGCAGCCTCGGCAAGCTGCGGGCCAGCGCCTCCGAGCAGGGCGTCGACCCCGGGGAGTACGCGGCCAGCCTGCGCTGTCTGCTGCTGTCGGCCGACCCCGGGTGCCGGACGCGGGTGTTCTTCGGGGTCGGGCCGGGCGGACTGTTCCGGCTGCGGGAGGGGGAGTGGCAGGACATCGAACCGCAGGTCGCCGAGGTCAAGGGCGACCCCGTCGTGGGCTTCGGCTCGCCGCCCTCCGAGACCCCCGAGGGGGACCGGCTCACCATGGACCTGGGCATCCCGACCCCGCCCAGCCCGTACGAACCGGCCCCGGAGCCGCCCCGGGAGCCCTTCCGCTTCCGGACCTCCGTCGCCCGCCCGGGTGACACGCTCCTGATGTGCAGCGGCGGCCTCGCCGACCCCCTGCGCGGCGAGCCCGAACTGGGCGAGTACCTCGCCGAGCGCTGGTCCCGCCCCGACCCGCCCGGTCTCGCCGCGTTCCTCGCCGACTCCCAAGTACGGGTCAAGGGTTATGCGGACGACCGTACGGCCGCCGCGGTGTGGGAGGCGTGAAGGCGACCCGTGTGACTTGATGGAACCCGGAGGGATCCCAGGAGACCGAAGGGGCAGACGACAAGCATGGCCAAACAGAACGTCGCGGAACAGTTCGTCGACATCCTGACCCGCGCCGGAGTCAAACGGCTCTACGGAGTCGTCGGCGACAGCCTCAACCCGATCGTCGACGCCGTCCGCCGCAACTCCGCCATCGACTGGATCCACGTCCGGCACGAGGAGACCGCCGCCTTCGCCGCCAGCGCCGAGGCACAGATCACCGGAGGGCTCGCCGCCTGCGCCGGCTCCTGCGGCCCCGGCAACCTCCACCTCATCAACGGCCTCTACGACGCCCACCGCTCCATGGCCCCGGTCCTCGCCCTCGCCTCGCACATCCCGTCCAGCGAGATCGGCCTCGGCTACTTCCAGGAGACCCACCCCGACCGGCTGTTCGCCGAGTGCAGCCACTACAGCGAGATGATCTCCAGCCCGCAGCAGATGCCACGGCTGCTCCAGACCGCGATCCAGAACGCCGTCGGCCGCAGCGGCGTCAGCGTCGTCACCCTGCCCGGCGACATCGCCGACCGGCCCGCTCCGGAAAAGGCCGCCGAGACCGCCCTCGTGACCTCCCGTCCGACGGTCCGCCCGGGCGACGCAGAGATCGACCGGCTCGTCGAGATGATCGACGAGGCCGGCAAGGTCACCCTCTTCTGCGGCAGCGGCACCGCCGGAGCGCACGCCGAGGTCATGGAGTTCGCCGGGAAGATCAAGTCCCCGGTGGGGCACGCCCTGCGCGGCAAGGAGTGGATCCAGTACGACAACCCCTTCGACGTCGGCATGAGCGGACTGCTCGGTTACGGGGCCGCCTACGAGGCCACTCACGAGTGCGACCTGCTGATCCTGCTCGGCACCGACTTCCCTTACAACGCCTTCCTCCCCGACGACGTGAAGATCGTCCAGGTCGACGTCCGGCCGGAGAACCTCGGCCGCCGCTCGAAGCTGGACCTCGCGGTGTGGGGCGACGTACGGGAGACGCTGCGCTGCCTGATCCCGCGCGTGCAGGAGAAGAAGAACCGGCGCTTCCTCGACCGGATGCTGAAGAAGCACGCCGACGCGCTGGAGGGGGTGGTCAAGGCGTACACCCGCAAGGTCGAGAAGCACACGCCGATCCACCCCGAGTACGTGGCGTCCGTGCTCGACGAAGTGGCCGCCGACGACGCCGTGTTCACCGTGGACACCGGCATGTGCAACGTCTGGGCCGCCCGCTACATCTCCCCCAACGGCCGCCGCCGCGTCATCGGTTCCTTCTCCCACGGCTCGATGGCGAACGCGCTTCCCATGGCCATCGGCGCCCAGTTCACCGACCGCAAGCGGCAGGTCGTGTCGATGTCCGGCGATGGTGGCTTCTCCATGCTGATGGGCGACTTCCTGACGCTGGTGCAGTACGACCTGCCCGTGAAGGTCGTCCTGTTCAACAACTCCTCGCTCGGCATGGTCGAGTTGGAGATGCTGGTCGCCGGCCTTCCGTCGTACGGCACCACGAACAAGAACCCCGACTTCGCCGCCGTGGCCCGTGCCTGCGGTGCGTACGGGGTGCGCGTCGAGAAGCCCAAGGACCTCCCCGGGGCACTGAAGGACGCCTTCAAGCACAAGGGGCCCGCCCTCGTCGACATCGTCACCGATCCCAACGCGCTGTCCATCCCGCCGAAGATCAAGGCCGAGATGGTGACCGGGTTCGCCCTGTCCGCCTCGAAGATGGTGCTGGACGGCGGGGTCGGCCGGATGCTGCAGATGGCCCGCTCCAACCTGCGCAACGTGCCCCGGCCCTGACCCTGACGTCTGTCAGGACCGGCCCGGTCGGCATCCTCCTAGCCTGGTGGGGGCGTGAGCACACCCCCACCAGGCCAGCCGCAAGGAGCGCCATGCCGAGCGAGGAGGGCCGGTCCGATGAGGCGTCAGCACTCGCCCCGCCACCGCACCTTCGTGACGTAGGCCTGGGCTCCCGGATAGTCCGCGACCATCGAGTGGCCATTCGGGTCGGGGTTGTAGTGCAGGCACTGGACCCGGGTCGTGTCCCCCGCCCAGTGCCAGTGGACCTCGATGTGGTCCAGACCCGGATAGGGCACGCCGTTGTTGAAAATGGAGCGGAACGGAACGCTTCCGGACCAGTCGCCGCCGCTGCGCAGCACCAGCCCCGTGAAATTGGCGTTGCTGTACACACAGAAATTGCCCTTGGTGCAGCCTTCCGGATCGGGTGCCGCCGACGCCGTCGGCGCGGTGACCAGAATGCTGGTGAAAGCGGCCGCCAGCAGCGACCCCCACATACGCTTCTTCACTTTCCCTGTCTCCTTCGATTCGCTGGTTCGGTGGTGTGTCGATGACTACAGGTAGTGAGGCTGAGCCGAGTATTCATCAATTACGTTTGTTCATCGTTCTCGGGGAAATGCGCCATTTCGGGCGCGCTGCCGCCTCTCTTTTCATCACCCAGTCCGCGTTGAGCCAGCAGATTCGTGGCCTGGAGAAACGACTGGGGGTGCGCTTGTTCGAGCGCACCAACCGGATGGTCGATCTGACAGACGCCGGGCGGACGCTGCTCCCCGCGGCCAGGGCGGCGGTCGACGCCATGGTTCAGCTGCGCCGCACCGCCGACTCGCAGGTGCGTAGCGTCTCGGGCCGGCTCGTCGTGGGGACCGTCGGAGCAGAGGCCGCCATGCCTCATACGCACGCCGTGCTGCGGGCCCTGCAGGAGGAAGGCCACCCGCTGCTGACGGTGCACATGGTCACCCTGGACGCCTACCGGTTCGCTGCCGCCCTGCAGGACAAGGAAGTCGACGTGGTGTTCGGGCGACCTCCTGTGCCGGAGGGCATCGAGCAACAGCGTCTGGCCACCGAGCCCCGGGTGGCGTCTCTTCCGGCCGACGATCCCCTGGCCCGGCTGGCCGACACCGCTCTCGCCCACTTCGTCGGCCACCCCGTGGTCGACTGGCCCCCACAGGTGCCGCGCGCCTGGAGGGAGTTCTGGGCCGTCGATCCCCGCCCTGACGGCAGCCCCGTGCGGTACGGGCCCGTAGTCACGGACATGGAGACGCTGCTGCACACCGTGGCCCGGGGGGAAGCCATGGCCTTCCTGCCGGCCGCGGCCCGCGACCTGTTTCCCCGTCCAGGCGTTCGCTACGTCGATGTCATGGACCTGCCGCCCTGCACGTCGGCCCTGGCCTGGCTCGCCGCGCGCCGTGACGAGCCCGCCATCACCGCCATCCGGCAGGCCGCCCGCAGAGTCACCCGCAGCTGCGGACTCCAGGAGGCGGGCGGCCGGTGAGCGGGAGGCGGGAACCGGCGGCGGTCAGCCGACTTCGCCGGTGGACCGCCCCTCCGTGGCGTTCCCGCTAGACGCTCGTGACCCGGTAGCCGCTGACCCACGCACCGATGGCGTAGTAGCCGGATCCGTCGATGACGATCGAGCCACCGGTGCAGTCGGAGTTGTCCCACAACTCCACCCTGGTGGTGGCGCTCGACGACTTGGCGGACCGGGTCTTGTCGTTCCAGTTGTCGCCGACGTACTTACATGCCCCCACCTCCCCGGAGAACGTCGTGTCCGGACCCTCGTAGTTGGTCTCGCTGTAGGCGCGCCAGCTGCCGCTTGCCTGGGGCTGGGCGAAGGCCGGCTGGGTGGTGATGACGATTCCGGCCAGAGCCGCAACCGTGAGCATGGTCTTCCGAATGGCGGGCAAGACATCTCCTTTTCGATTACGCGGTGCCCGAATGAGAAACTGTGAAAGAGATGATGCTTTCCACCCTCTGTCAGTCCTCTCGGTGCGGTGCTCGGATCCTTTCAGCCCGAGCGCACCGTTGTCAGTGGCCGTGATCAGCTATCATTGCCGCCGGTTGATAAGTCTCAGCTTATGACTGCAGGTCGCGGAACGGTGACGCCGTTACGACGCACCACGAACAGCGGTCAGTCGGCGGTAATGGCCGGCCTGGGCTCGGGCCTGATGGCGGCGTCGCCAGGCGGACCAGCCGGGCCGGCGGGCCGCATCGTGCACGGGCCGGACGACCACCGTCATGAACAATCGTCATGCAGGTGCTCCAGTACGTACTCACGCACGTCGTCACGCACGGTGTCCGGCATCCCACCTGGCCCGGCCGAGCAAGTCCCGCACCCGGCGCCGGGGTTCAACCCGCGCGAACCGGCCCGCTATCCGGCCCATCACGACCTCGAACGCCTCCCGCCGGCGGACAGGGTCTACGCTGTGACCCGCGGCTACCGCATGATCTTCAGTCTGCACACACGATGATCACCGGTGGCCGCACCCGTCTTCACCACCCCCTCGATCACGACGTGCGAAGACGGGGCCGCATCAGGTGTCCCGCTCGGGCATGCAGCGTCCGCCCGCCGACTCGTACCAGGAGGACACATGCAACGCGGCGAAGTCTGGTGGGTCGACTTCGACGAGCGACGCCCGGTCGTGCTGCTGTCGGACGACGAGTCATCCGGGTTCCAGGTCATGCAGGTCGTTGCGCCGGCGGGCGTCGACATCAGCGGCCTGGGTGTTGAAGTGGCGATAGGCGCCCGGGAAGGGCTGCCCTTCGAAGGCGTGCTGCGGTTCGCGTTCCCGCGTCCAGGCTTTACTCCTTGCACCTGGCTGACCACTGTCGCCCGGGACGACCTGATCGAGCGAGCGGGCGTGTTGTCCTCCGCGAAGCTCAGCGAGGTTGGAGCCGCCCTCCATACCGCTGGACAGAGGAGGGAGTGGACCCCGATGACGGCTGCCAGGCTCCGCGAGATCAAAGATGCCCGCCGTCTCGGAGGACTCGAGTAGCGGACGCCTCTGCTGCCCAGCCCGATCTCGTCGACGACCTACGGCGGCCCCCTCTCCACCGCCCTCCGGCAACAAGATCACGATCTACGGCTGGAGTACTAGCGGTACGGCTTCCACTGGCGTGCCGAGGTGTCGTACACGTAGCGGGACAGGCCCTTGATGCCGCTGGTCCGGAACGGGCGGCCGTCGTCGTCGATCCGGACCGTCCCCTCGCGGCCCTGGGAGGACCAGTCCAGCTCCAGGTACCAGCGGCAGTCGCACGCCTGGGTCCTGGCGTTGACCAGCAGCACCTCGGGGTCCTGGGCGGACACCCGGTAGGGCATGCGCACCGCCGGGATCGGCGTACCGGTGTCGCTCCCGGCGACAGCGCGGGCGATGGGGCGGTCCTTGTCCAGGTTCACGTCGAAGGAACGCGGGGTGATCGCACCGCCGCAGCCCCGGTCCATGGCATAGGCGGTGCCCTGCGCCGGGGCCGTCCGCCCCACCACGCGCACGCGCAGCGCCTCCAGCACGACGGCTGTGCCGGTGCGCCCCTGCACGGTCAGCCGTACGAGCGTCTCGCCGCCGTGCACCGCGTTCTGCGTCGCCGCCCAGACCCCGGCGTCCTGGGGGACCGGCGGCGGTGGGACCTGCGCGGGCGGCTTGGCGACGACGTAGTCGTGACCGCAGCCGAGCTTCCAGGCCTGGGAGTCGGCGGACCAGGTCAGAGGTGGGGCGGAGGCGGGTCCTCCGGGTGGCGGGCTGGTGCGGGCAGAGGGGGACGGTGAGGGCTTCGGCTGCTTCGGGGTTGCGGACGGCGAGGGCCGCCGAGTGGTGGAGGAGCTGTCGCTCGGGGTGGGTGAGGCGCTCTCTCGGTCCCGGGTTTCGGCCGTCGCCGTGCCGGACGGGGCCGGCCCGGTCACAGGGGTCCGGTCGCCGGTGGTACGCCGATCGTCCGGCAGCACGGCGAGGCTCCCGAGGGCCGCGAGCGCCGCGCAGACGGCGGCCAGTCCGACCGCGACGCGTCTGCGGCGGTACCAGGGCCGGTGGCCGGGCGGCGGGGGTTCCGGCGCGGGGCGGCCGGCCGGGCTGTCGACGACGTCCGGTGCGCGCTCCGGCTCGTCCGCCGTGGCGCAGGCCGTCTCCTGCTGTGCCGTACCGGCCGGGCCCACCGCTCGGGGCCGCCGGCGGGCCGCGACCGCCAGGAGCCAGCGGCGGTGGAGTTCCAGGCGTTCCTCCGGGGACGCCCCGCACAGGGCGGCGAAGCGCTCCACGGGGGCGAAGTCGACCGGGACCGCGTCGCCCGCGCAATAGCGGTGCAGGGTCGAGGTGTTCATGGCCAGGCGGCGGGCCAGCGAACCGTAACTGCGGTCCGTGCGCTCCTTGAACGTCCTCAGCAGCGCCGCGAACTCCCCGACGTCGTCGACGTCGTGCTGTGCCGACACCGTTCCCCCGTCTCCCAGGTCCGACCGGGCCCGGAACGGTATCCCAGGCACTCCATGTACCTGCACGTCAGATGGGCTGGGATGGTTCCACCGGGACCGATCCGATGCGGGCTGTTGCATCCGCCCGGTGGGACCGCTGATGCTCTTGGTGCCGCACCGACCAGGTCCGGGCCGACCAGCCGGCCTCGGAGCGGCATCCGACATCCACGCATTCACCCACGGGGGACACCCATGCCCGAGCACATCCGAGCCAGCGCGCTCACCGCACTCACCGTCGCCGCCCTCGCGGCGGGCACCGTCCTCACGGCACCGGCCGCCGGGGCCGCGCCGAACGCCGCCGCACCGAAGTTCCTGTCGGCGTCCCAGCTGCCGCCGCACCCGACCTCGGCCTGGACGGCCGGCCCGGTCACCGAAGGGTTCCCGGAGGGACTCGGCTCCTGCGTGAGCACGGAGGGCGTGCCCTCCTACGACTACCGGCACCGGGAGTTCCGGACCGACGTGGACACGGGCGCCGTGCAGCTGACCGTCGTGGCGGACACGGCCGCCCTGGCCAAGGCGCTGGCGAAGCACTACGACGACCTGATCCGCACCTGCGCCGACCGCATCGAGAAGAACGACCCCGAGGTCGAGGCCGAGGGCCGGGACTACGGCACCCTGCCGGTCGAGGAGGGCGCCCGCGTTCGCGGCCTGCACACCGAGACGTCGTGGGGCGCCACGGACATCTCGCTGCTGTCCGTCGGGCGCGACGGCAGGACGGTCACCGTCGTGCGGTGGGGTCAGATGGGCGACTTCGACGACGCCCCCGTCGGCGCCTTCAAGAAGACGACGACCACCGCCGTCAACAAGCTGTACTGACCGAGCCCGACGGAAGACCAGGGGCCGTCCTCCCGCCACGGGGGTGGGGAGGACGGCCCCGTACCGGTTCCGGCGGCTGTCAAGACCGTCGTACTTCGGCCAACTTCACCGGAGTGCGGCGCACGGGGGCGTGTCGCCCCGGCCCTTCACCGCGTACGCAGCGATCGGCAGCCGGCCGTCGGCCCATCGTCCGATCTCCGGCGGTCAGGGTCCGTCCGGGGACGATGACCGGCTACCCTCTTGTCCCCCTTCCCTTCCTCGCCCTACCGCTCGGCGACCCGCCACCCGGGCCACCCGCCGCGTTCCAGTGGCCGAACACCCGGTCGTTGACGATTCGACATGACTGCCGCGTTTTTGATGGGGCATGGATCCCCGTGAACGTGTTCGAGCAGGAGGGGAACCGACATCGGCGCGCGGGCGGGGGTCATGGAGAGGCAGGCACGACGAGGCGGTCCCATAGCGATCGGGGGCTTCTCGGCGAAGACGGTGGAGGACAGGACCGACGATGTCACGGAACACGAAGCGGGGCCGCAGTTGAGGCGCCGACTCGGGCGGGCGGACCTGCGGGCCGTCCCGGAAGCCCGCAGGGCCCTGCGGGAACTGCTCGGGCAGTGGGGGAAGCAGGGGCAGTCCGACGTGGCCGAACTGCTCACCAGCGAGCTCGTCACCAACGCGATCGTCCACACCGACCACGACGCGGTTCTCACGGCCACCGTCGGACCTCGCGGACTGCGGGTGGAGGTCCGGGACTTCGTCGCCCGCAGACCCCGACTGCGCGCACCGGTCGCCGACGAGGGCACGAACGGCAGGGGTCTGTTCCTGGTCCAGTCCCTCGCGGACGCCTGGGGTGTCCGGCCGCACGGCGTGGGCAAGTCCGTCTGGTTCGAGCTGGGGGCCGAGGCGGCGTGAACGCCGAGGGGGCGCGGCCCGCAGGCCACGCCCCCCTCGCCGCTCCGCTACGGCCCGGCTAACCGAACTGCTGCTCAAGGTCCTTGAGCTTGCGCTCCAGGGAGTCCAGACGCGGCAGCGCCATGGTGTCGTCCTCCGCGGTGAGGTCGACGGTCACCGGGTCAGCTCCTTTGCGCACCGGCTGAAGGGAGGGACGCGAGCGCACGGGCAGGGGGTCCGGCGCGGATATGGCAGGCTCCGCGGAGACCTGCGAGGAGCCGCGCTCCACCTGTACCTCCAGCTCCCGTCCGCCACCCCGGCCGAAGTGGCCGCGGTGACCGCGGCTGAGGGCCTTCAACTGGGCTCGCTCCACACGCTGCTGGTCGCGCCGCCGCTGCCGGGTCTCTTCCTTCTTGCGCCTGTCGTCGCGCACCTCGTCGACCGCCTCGTCCAGGCTGCGCACACCTTCGAGAAGCATCAGCGACCAGGCGCGGTAGGTCTCGCGAGGGGCCCGCAGCCAGCGCACCATGCGGATCTGCGGCAGCGGACGGGGCACCAGACCCTGCTCCCGCAGTGCGGCGCGGCGGGTCTGCTTCAGCGCGCGGTCGAAGAGGACCGCCGCCGACAGGGACATGCCCGCGAAGAAGTGGGGGGCACCCGCGTGGCCGATGCCCCGGGGCGCGTGCACCCAGTTGAACCAGGCCGCGGCGAAGGCGAACGTCCAGACCAGTATCCGGGAGCCGAGCGCCGCGTCACCGTGGCTGGCCTCGCGCACCGCGAGGACGGAGCAGAACATCGCCGCGCCGTCCAGGCCGAACGGGACGAGGTACTGCCAGCCGCCGGACAGTCCGAGGTTCTGCTCGCCGAAGCCGACCAGACCGTGGAAGGAGAGCAGGGCGGCGACAGCCGCACAGCAGAAGAGGAGAAGGTAGGAAAGGGTGCCGTAGAGGGCTTCCTTGCGTCTGCGGCGTTCCTCGCTGCGCTCCCAGGAGTCGTCCGCGCTCGTGTCCTTGACCGAGGAGCGCTTGCCGCGCGCGAGCACCGCCACCGCCGCCAGCATGCCCAGGAGAAGCACGGCGCCCGGAAGCAGCCAGTTCAGCGATATGTCGGTCAGTCTCATCTGGGTGGTCCCTTGCATTGGGATAGGGCGTAACGCCCGCCATAGTGGCCCAATCCCATCGACCCTCAGGGGGTTTCGGGGCAAGAGGCCGCCAAGGAAGTGCAAGGGAATGCCAAAGGCGGCGTTCTGCTCGAACTGCCGCTTGAGGTTCGGGAGTTGAGTTCGAACAAGACTACCTGTACGAGTGGTTCTCCGGAAAGTTCCCGTGACACGTGAGGATGATGTGAATCGCCTGTGGGTAGGAGGGTGCCCGGTTCCGCGATGACCTTACGGGACGGCGGGGGAGACGAGACGACCCTCGCCCGTGCCTCAACCGGCGGTCGCCAGCAGCTTGGTGACGCGGCCCGTGTCGCAGGTGCGCGGGCAGGTGGTGCAGGTGTCCTCCGGGCGCAGTGTGTAGAACATGCAGCAGCTCGCGCGGTCCCGGGTGAGCAGCGGCTCGCCGCCGGGGCCGGTCAGCTCCCGGAACGCCGCCGTGCCGACGTACGGCTTGGTCGCCCCCGGCAGCAGCAGCTCCAGTTCGCGCATCGCGCGCCGCTCCTCGATCTCGCCTAGCAGCTGGGCGATGTACCACAACCCCTCGACGATCTCGTCGGTCGCCATACCCCACAGGGCGCGCCCACGGCGCCGCATCAGGGGACCGAAACCGGTCAGTACCGGTTCCAGGTGCTCGGCGACCGCGGCCCGGACCTCGGCCCGTAGCGCCTCCTCGTCGGGGACGACCCGGGCGCCCGGCAGCGCGGCTGCCTCGTCGCCGGGCAGGCAGGTGAAGCCCGCGGGGCGGACGGCCAGGTGCCCGAGGGTGTGGCCCGGGGCGGTGCGGTCGTAGGAGACATGGGTCACGGGGTAGCGGGGGACCCGGCGGTGCAGGAACCACGGCACGGTGATCAGGAGGCAGGCGGGCCACGCGTAGCGGTGCAGGCCGAAGCCGGCGACGACGTCGGGGCGGGCCTGTGTGCCGTAGTCCCGCTGGATCTGGTCCACGTCCCACGCCAGGAAGCGGTCGAGGGCGGGGCCGGCGGCTGCGAGGTCGGCGGCCGTGGTCCAGCCGTGGCCGTGCGGGGTCTCGTCGGCTGCGCTCAGTTCGGTGACGGCGAGCCCCGGGAGGACCTCGGCCAGGCGAGCGTAGGCGCCGGAGACGGCCGAGAGGGGCGCAGGCATGTGATCACCGATCCGTCGGGTGAAAACGGGATTCTTGAAGGTAAGCCTAACCTTACTCAAGATCCTGAAAAGTTGAAGGAGGATTTGAACTGGGGGCCGGGACGCTTATGGTGCTTGACGGACGAGTAACAACCCGCCGTAATGACGCCAAGTACCGATACGTCCGGAGGAGGACCCGTGAGGCAGGGAGCGCAGGGCTCCGCGGGAACGGGGACTCCGTGGTCAGCGGCGAAAGCGGCCGCGCCGGGTGGTCCGGTCGCCTCAGGTGGGCCGGTTGCGTCGGGTGGTGCGGTGGGGGCGGGGCAGACGCGGGTGCCGCGGCAGACCGGGGCCGTGCGGGGCGAGCACACGCACAGTGAGCCGCCCGCGCCGGTCGCCCCCCGGGTGCGGCCGGTGGTCCAGCGGGCCTCGGTGCGCGGGCAGATCCTGGACGCGCTGCGTGCCGCGCTGGTGGCGGGGGATCTACGGCCCGGAGAGGTGTACTCGGCGCCGGTGCTGGGCGAGCGGTTCGGGGTGTCGGCGACGCCGGTCCGGGAGGCCATGCAGCAACTGGCCCTCGAAGGGGCCGTCGAGGTCGTGCCGAACCGTGGGTTCCGGGTGGTCGAGCGGGGCGTGCGGGAACTGGCCGAGCTGGCCGAGGTCCGGGCGCTGATCGAAGTCCCGGTGATGCTGCGGCTGGCCCGTACCGTGCCCGCCGAACGCTGGGCCGAGCTGCGCCCTCTCGCCGAGGCGACGGTCCGCGCGGCGTCCTCGGGCTGCCGCGCGACCTACGCGGAGTCCGACCGGGGGTTCCACCGGGCTGTGCTGTCCCTCTCGGGCAACGTGCAGCTGGTCCAGATCGCGGAGGACCTGCACCGCAGGGCGCAGTGGCCGCTGGTCGGGGGTGGACGGGGAGTTCGGGGGCGGGCCGAGCTGCTGGCGGACGCGCACGAGCACACGGCGTTGCTGGACGCGCTGGTCGTACGGGATCTGGATGTGGTGCGGGCGCTGGTGGGCGAGCACTTCGCGGGGGCGGCTGCCGCGGGCTGAGCGGTGATGTCGCGCCTTCTCGGCGGTGGTGGGTCGGGCCGCGCCGGGTGAGGGTGCGCGTCTTCGCAGGACGCGGGTGCGGGTCGGTGCCGCGCCGGGTGGGGGTGTGCGTCTTCGCGTGACGCCGGGTGTGGGTCGGGGCCGCGCCGGGGGGTGTCCGTCCTCGGAACGGCGCGATGGACCCTTTTACCGACTGACTGGCGTCGACGCGCCAACCGCTGCGGGCGGACACCCCCCGACACGTCCCCTTCCGTACGACGGCGGCCGCGGGAGCGTCGTGGCTCGCCCCGGCTGCGGGCATACGTGCCCCTCGCCCTGGCTGCGGGCATGCATGCCGCCAGGGGCGGCACCGGTGGGCGCAGCGGCACCCCGCTCCGCCGGGCTTCGGACCCACCCGCCCCGGCGTCCACGCACCGGCACCCCGCGACGCAGGGTCGCGGCCCACCCCGCCTCAGCACCGACGCCGAGTACGCCGCTACGCCGGGCTGCGGACCCACCCGCCCCCGGCCCCGCCGCCGGGTGTCAAGCCGTCGCAGCCGGCGGTACCGGCGGAGCCAACTGGCGGGACAGCCACGTCGGTACGCCCCCGAGGAGGCGGAACAGGCGGCGGGCCTCCTCGCGCAACCGGGACGCCTCCGGCTCCGTCTCGGTGTCGGCCAGGGACACCAACGCCGGGGCGGTGCCGACGAGATAGCCCAGCTCCTCCCGGATCCGCAGCGACTCCGCGAAACCGTGCCGCGCCTCCGCCAACTCCCCTTCCCGCAGGGCGAGTCCCGCGAGGTGACGCCATGTGAAGGACAGCAGCAGCGGGTCGGAGTGCGCCGTCGCGCCCGCGTGGGCCCGGCGGTACGCGGCCCGTGCGGCCTGGGGCGCGCTCGTCAGGTTCTCCGCCAGGAGCCCGCGACGGAAGTCCAGCAGAGCCCGCGCCGGAGCCCCCGGAGGGACCAGCGCCGCCGCCCGGCCGAGCGCGGCCCGTGCCTCGTCGGCCCGGTCCCGTACCGCGAGCAGTGTCGCCGCGTAGGCCAAGTACCCGCGTTCACAAGCGGCCGCGCCCCGTTCGTCGTCGCTGTGGGCCATCGCCTCGGCCGTGCGCAGCGCGTCCTCGGCCTCCTCCCAGCCCTGCTCGGTGTACAGACACCGTTCCACCAGCAGCGACGCGCGTTGCAGCGCCGCCGCCGGTGTGGCGGGCAGCAGCAGGGCCGCCGCGTCGGCCCAGCACCCGCGGGAGCGCAGCCGCCATACCGCGGTCTGGAGGGGATCGTCACCGGCGGTCGTTCCGTTACCAGACATGGCGGTATGCGCCACGTTGCCCTCCCCGAGCACGCCATCGAGCTGTTGAGTGGTGGCGGCATCTCAGCATGAATCGGCGTGCCGGGCCAAGGGGGTGGGTGAAGGATTTCACAAAGTCGTGGGACGCGGGGGCGCCCCGGGTTTGCCGCCGGGACACCCCGCGTATCAGCTCATGCGCAGTGCCAGGAAGAAGTCCAGCTTGTCCTCGAGGCGTGACAGGTCACGACTCGTCAACTGCTCGATCCGTCCGACCCGGTAGCGCAGCGTGTTGACGTGCAGGTGCAGACGGGCGGCGCAGCGGGTCCAGGAGCCGTCGCAGTCGAGGAACGCCTCCAGGGTGGGGATCAGCTCGGCGCGGTGGCGGCGGTCGTAGTCGCGCAGGGGGTCCAGGAGGCGGGCCGTGAAGGCCCGGCGGACGTCGTCCGGGACGAAGGGCAGCAGCAGGACGTGCGAGGCCAGTTCCTGGTGGCCCGCCGCGCAGACCCGGCCGGGCCGGGCCGCGGCGACGCGCCGGGCGTGGCGGGCCTCCTCCAGCGCGCCGCGCAGACCCTCCGCCGAGTGGACGGGCGCGCTGACGCCCAGGGTGAGCCGGCCGTCGTCGTCTAGGCCCGCTGTGAGGGGGTCCCGTACCGATGCCAGGAGCGTGTCCGCGAGGACGCCCGTCTCCGAGCCGTCGTGCTCCGTCGAGACGGCAGCGAGGGGGACCAGGGCGATGGCCTCGTCGCCCGTGTGGGCCACCGCGATGCGGTCGGAGTGCTCGGGTCCCGCGACCGCGGGATCGACGAGGACCTCCTCCAGCAGGGCCTGTGCCACCGGGCCGCCCTCGATCTCCCCGCCCTCCCAGTCGACGCGGGCCACGACCACCTGCCAGTGCGGCGCGGTGCCCAGACCGGGCAGCAGTACCGGCGCGGCCACGCGCAGGCGGGCGGCGATCTCGGCGGGTGCCGCGCCCGTCTGGACCAGTTCCAGGACCTCCTGGGCCAGGCGGCGGCGGACCGTGCGGGCCGCGTCGCGGCGGTCGCGTTCGACCGCGATCAGCTGGGTGACGCCGTAGAGCAGGTCCAGGCGCTCCTCGGGCCAGTCCCCGGCGTCCGCCTCCACGGCCAGCAGCCAGTCTGCCAGGACGAATCCGCGCACGTCCCGGGCCGGCTGCGGGGAACGGCCCGTGGAGCGCACCGGGAACAGGGAGTACGTCGTGGCGCCCAGGACGACGCGGTGGGGACCGCGGCGGCCCGTCCGGGTGGCGGCCAGGTGCTCCCCGGCGAGCCGGGAGCACGCCTCGGCCGGCAGAGCGGGCCCTGTCGCCTTCGAGCCCGCGATCAGGCGGCCGGTGGGGGAGAGGACCCAGGCCCGCAGGTCCAGGTCCGTGCCGAGCAGGTCCAGGACCACGTCGGGGCCGCCGCCCGCCGGGCCCGCGGTCATCATGCGGCGGTGGCGGTCGACCACCGCCGCGAGGTCTCCGGCGCGCTCGCCGGAGACCTGCCGTACGACGTGCTCGGTGATCGTCGCGAAAGCCACCGACTCGTGGACCGCGAAGAGCGGCAGACGATGGCGGGCGCAGGCCACGACCAGGTCCTCCGGCACATCACCGAGCTCGGCCTCGCCCGCGGCGAGCGCCGTCACACCCGCCTGCACCAGGATCCGGACGAACGACTCCGAGTCGCCTGCGTCCCGGCGCCAGGCCAGGCCCGTGAGCACCAGTTCGCCGCCCCCGAGGTAGCGGCTGGGGTCGCGCAGGTCGGTGGTCATCACACCCCGCACGGTGCGGTCCAGCTCGTCCTCGCCGCCGAGCAGCTTGAGGCCCAGCGCGTCGGTGTCCAGCAGTGCGCGCAGCCGCATTCTCGTCGCCGCCGTTCTTTGTCTCGAAATCTATGGTGGATCTTGGAGGGATGTGCGGGGAACGCCTGTTCGGCGGGCTGGTGGGCGATGCCCGTCGACCCCCGGACCGCGCTCCGGCTGTGTCCCAGGTCACGCGGCTGTGTCGCGCGTTTCCACAGGAGAACGAGGAGGTTTCCAAGGGCCTCCGTTCATACGAATCTACAAGATGCCTGTCGTGGCCAGCCAACTCCTTCATGGTTTCCGTGACTGACTCGCTCGGCGCAGCGCGCTGTGTACTGAGGCCACTACGCGTAAACAGCACATGAACGAGCCGGGACCGCCGCACACGGATTGGCTCAATCTGAACGCCCCACGAGAAGACGAAGAAGAGAGCCGGTCATGGACTTCCTTCGCCCCGCCAGCTGGGAGGAGGCGCTCGCAGCGAAAGCCGAGCACCCCACCGCTGTGCCGATTGCGGGTGGCACCGACGTAATGGTCGAGATCAACTTCGACCACCGCCGGCCCGAGTACCTTCTGGACCTGAACCGCATCGGCGACCTCTGCGAGTGGGAGGTCGGCGAGGAGAGCGTGCGGCTCGGTGCCTCCGTGCCGTACACGAAGATCATGGAGAACCTGCGCGCCGAGCTGCCGGGTCTCGCCCTCGCCTCGCACACGGTCGCCTCCCCGCAGATCCGCAACCGCGGCGGCGTCGGCGGCAACCTCGGCACCGCCTCCCCGGCCGGTGACGCCCACCCCGCCCTGCTCGCCGCGGGCGCCGAGGTGGAGGTCGAGTCGGTGCGCGGCTCGCGCCGCATCCCGATCGACGCGTTCTACACGGGCGTGAAGCGCAACGCGCTGGCCGCCGACGAGCTGATCCGCGCCGTGCACGTGAAGAAGGCCGACGGACCGCAGCAGTTCTCCAAGGTGGGCACCAGGAACGCGATGGTGATCGCCGTGTGCGCCTTCGGGCTCGCGCTGCATCCCGAGACGCGGACCGTGCGGACCGGGATCGGCTCGGCCGCCCCGACACCCGTCCGGGCCAAGGCCGCCGAGGAATTCCTGACCGCCGCGCTGGAGGAGGGCGGCTTCTGGGACAACGGGCAGATCATCACCCCGTCGGTCGCCAAGCAGTTCGCGAACCTGTGCTCCGCCGCCTGCAACCCGATCGACGACGTCCGGGGCACCGCGAGCTACCGCCGCCACGCGGTCGGCGTCATGGCCCGCCGCACGCTGACCTGGACCTGGGAGTCCTACCGCGGCGCCCGCCGCCTCACCGAGGGAGCTGCGTGATGCGTGTCAACTTCACGGTCAACGGCCGTCCGCAGGAAGCCGACGACGTGTGGGAGGGCGAGTCCCTGCTGTACGTGCTGAGGGAGCGGCTCGGGCTGCCCGGTTCGAAGAACGCCTGCGAGCAGGGCGAGTGCGGCTCGTGCACGGTCCGTCTGGACGGCGTGCCGGTGTGCTCGTGCCTGGTCGCCGCCGGGCAGGTGGAGGGCCGCGAGGTCGTCACCGTCGAGGGGCTCGCCGACTTCGCCAAGCAGCGCGCCGAGGGGGGCTGCGCCTCCGGCGCCTGCGGTACGTCGTCGCAGAACGCCCAGGGCTGGGACGCCAAGGGCAGCGACTCGCAGACCGGCGAGGGCACCGAGCTGTCCACGATCCAACAGGCGTTCATCGACGCCGGCGCGGTGCAGTGCGGCTTCTGCACACCCGGTCTGCTGGTCGCGGCCGACGAGATGCTGGAGCGCAACCCGAACCCGAGCGACGCGGACATCCGCGAGGCCCTGTCGGGCAACCTGTGCCGCTGCACCGGCTACGAGAAGATCATGGACGCGGTCCGCCTCGCGGCCGCCCGGCAGTCAGAGGCGGTCTGATCATGGCTTCCCCCAGCGGAACCCCCACGAAGATCACCCAGGGCTCCCAGACCAAGGGCGGCATCGGCGAGTCCACGCTCCGCCCCGACGGCACCCTCAAGGTCACCGGCGAGTTCGCGTACTCGTCCGACATGTGGCACGAGGACATGCTGTGGGGGCAGATCCTCCGCTCGACCGTCGCGCACGCCGAGATCGTGTCCATCGACACGAGCGAGGCCCTGGCCACGCCGGGCGTGTACGCCGTCATGACGTACGACGACCTGCCGACCGACGTGAAGAACTACGGGCTGGAGATCCAGGACACCCCGGTCCTCGCCCACGGCAAGGTCCGCCACCACGGCGAGCCGGTCGCCCTCGTCGCCGCCGACCACCCGGAGACCGCGCGCCGGGCCGCCGCGAAGATCAAGGTCGACTACCGCGAACTGCCCGTCATCACCGACGAGGCCTCCGCCACCGCCCCGGACGCGCTCCTCGTCCACGAGAACCGCGACGACCACCACGCGGGTCACGTCCCGCACCCCAACATCGTCCACCGCCAGCCGATCGTCCGCGGTGACGTCGCCGCGGCCCGCGAGCGGGCCGACGTGATCGTCACGGGCGAGTACACCTTCGGCATGCAGGACCAGGCCTTCCTCGGCCCCGAGTCCGGACTCGCCGTGCCGGAGGAGGACGGCGGCGTCCACCTGTACATCGCCACCCAGTGGCTGCACAGCGACCTGCGCCAGATGGCGCCCGTGCTCGGCCTGCCCGAGGACAAGGTGCGGATGACGCTGTCCGGCGTCGGCGGCGCGTTCGGCGGCCGCGAGGACCTGTCGATGCAGATCCACGCCTGCCTGCTGGCCCTGCGCACCGGCAAGCCCGTCAAGATCGTCTACAACCGGTTCGAGTCGTTCTTCGGGCACGTCCACCGCCACCCCGCGAAGCTGTACTACGAGCACGGGGCCACCAAGGACGGCAAGCTCACCCACCTGAAGTGCCGGATCGTCCTGGACGGCGGCGCCTACGCCTCCGCCTCCCCGGCCGTCGTCGGCAACGCCTCCTCCCTGTCCGTCGGCCCGTACGTGGTCGAGGACGTGGACATCGAGGCCATCGCCCTCTACACCAACAACCCGCCCTGCGGCGCGATGCGCGGCTTCGGCGCGGTCCAGGCGTGCTTCGCCTACGAGGCGCAGATGGACAAGCTCGCCGCGAAGCTCGGCATGGACCCGGTGGAGTTCCGCCGGCTCAACGCCATGGAGCAGGGCACGCTCCTGCCGACCGGGCAGCCCGTCGACTCCCCGGCCCCGGTCGCCGAACTGCTGCGCCGCGTCAAGGCGATGCCGATGCCGCCGGAGCGCCAGTGGGAGTCCAGCGAGGGCGCCGACGTACGGCAGCTGCCGGGCGGCCTGTCCAACACCACGCACGGCGAGGGCGTGGTACGCGGGGTCGGCTACGCGGTGGGCATCAAGAACGTGGGCTTCTCCGAGGGGTTCGACGACTACTCCACCGCCAAGGTGCGCATGGAGGTCGTCGCCGGCGAGCCGGTCGCCACCGTGCACACCGCCATGGCGGAGGTCGGCCAGGGAGGCGTCACCGTCCACGCGCAGATCGCCCGCACCGAGCTGGGCGTCACGCAGGTGACCATCCACCCGGCCGACACCCAGGTGGGCAGCGCCGGTTCGACCTCGGCCTCGCGGCAGACGTACGTCACCGGCGGCGCGGTGAAGAACTCCTGCGAGCTGGTCCGCGAGAAGGTCCTGGAGATCGGGCGCCGCAAGTTCGGCTCCTACCACCCCGCCTGGGCGACGGCCGAACTGCTCCTGGAGGGCGGCAAGGTCGTCACCGACGCCGGCGAGGTCCTCGGCGACCTGGCCGACGTGCTGGAGGGCGAGACGGTGGAGGTCGAGGCGGAGTGGCGGCACCGGCCGACCGAGCCCTTCGACCTGCGCACCGGCCAGGGCAACGGGCACGTGCAGTACTCCTTCGCCGCGCACCGGGCGGTCGTCGAGGTCGACACCGAGCTCGGCCTGGTCAAGGTCATCGAACTGGCCTGCGCCCAGGACGTCGGCAAGGCGCTCAATCCGCTGTCGGTGCTCGGCCAGATCCAGGGCGGCACCACGCAGGGACTGGGCGTGGCGGTCATGGAGGAGATCGTCGTCGACCCGAAGACGGCGAAGGTCAAGAACCCCTCCTTCACCGACTACCTGATCCCCACCATCCTCGACACGCCGACCATCCCGGTCGACGTCCTCGAACTCGCCGACGAGCACGCCCCGTACGGGCTGCGCGGCATCGGCGAGGCACCCACCCTGTCGTCGACTCCTGCGGTCCTCGCGGCGATCCGCGCGGCGACCGGTCTGGAGCTGAACAGGACGCCGGTCCGCCCCGAGCACCTGACCGGCACCGCGTAAGAGCTCTCCGGGCGGCGCAACGGAACGTCACACACTCCGCGCCGCCCGGAGTACCGGGCACCGCACCGCTCGCGGTCCCCGCAAGATCGCATCGTTCGCCTCGGGCCGTCCCCCGGGTCGTGCGGCCGCAGCACCTTCCCAAATCCCGCAAGCGCCAAGGCAAGACGCGGGTGCCCCTTTGAACCTTGGGAGTAGGCCCACATGACCCAGCAGTCAGTAGAGCCGAGGACCACAGCCGACGACGCGGGTGAAGGCACCCGCGTCCCGGCCGGGCGGTCCTGGCTCGACCGGTACTTCCACATATCCCACAGAGGGTCCACGGTCGCCCGTGAAGTGCGCGGCGGCGTCACGACCTTCATGGCGATGGCGTACATCCTCCTGCTCAACCCGCTGATCCTGTCCGGCAAGGACGCGGCCGGGGCGACGCTCGCCCAGCCGGCCCTGATCACCGCGACCGCGTTCGCGGCGGCCTTCACCACCCTGCTGATGGGCTTCGTCGGCAAGGTGCCGCTCGCGCTCGCCGCCGGCCTCTCCGTCTCCGGCGTGCTCGCCTCCCAGGTCGCCCCCCAGATGACCTGGCCGCAGGCGATGGGCATGTGCGTGATGTACGGCGTGGTCATCATGCTGCTCGTCGTCACCGGCCTGCGCGAGATGATCATGAACGCGATCCCGCTCGCGCTCAAGCACGGCATCACCATGGGCATCGGCCTGTTCATCGCCCTCATCGGTTTCTACAAGTCCGGCTTCGTGCACCAGGGCAAGGCCACGCCCCTCGCGCTCGGCCCGGCGGGCGAACTGGCCGGCTGGCCCGTGCTGCTGTTCGCCGGAACCCTGCTGCTGATCTTCATGCTCCAGGCCCGGAACATCCCGGGTGCCATCCTCATCGGCATCCTGAGTGGCACGGTCGTCGCGGCGATCCTGAACGCCGCCGGCGTCATCGACCCCAGGCAGTGGGCGGGCGGCGCACCGGAACTGCACGGCAGCGCCGTCTCCATGCCCGACTTCTCGCTCTTCGGGGACGTGCGGTTCGGGGGTTGGGGCGAGGTCGGCGCGATGACGGTCGGCATGATCGTCTTCACGCTGGTGCTCGCCGGGTTCTTCGACGCGATGGCCACCATCATCGGCGTGGGCACCGAGGCGAAGCTCGCCGACGACAAGGGCCGCATGCCGGGCCTGTCCAAGGCGCTGTTCATCGACGGGGCCGGCGGCGCGATCGGAGGCGTGTCCGGCGGTTCCGGCCAGACGGTGTTCATCGAGTCGGCCACGGGCGTCGGCGAGGGCGCCCGCACCGGCCTGGCCTCCGTGGTGACGGGCCTGTTCTTCGCGGCCTGCCTGTTCTTCACCCCGCTCACGGCGATCGTGCCGCAGGAGGTCGCGTCCGCCGCCCTCGTCGTCATCGGCGCCATGATGCTGATGAACGCCCGGCACGTGGACTGGGCCGACCGGGCCACCGCCGTCCCGGTGTTCCTCACGGTCGTGCTGATGCCGTTCACGTACACCATCACCACCGGTGTCGCCGCGGGCGTCATCTCCTACGTCGCCATCAAGACCGCCCAGGGCAAGTGGCGTGAGATCGGCGCCTTCATGTGGATCCTCACGGCGGTGTTCCTCGTGTACTTCGCCCTCAATCCGATCGAGAGCCGGCTGGGCGTCCACTGACGGCCCGCCCCCTTCCGCGACCTCAAGGAGACCGAGACAGATGCTGGACATCGCCGAGGAGTTGAACCGGTGGGTCGAGCAGGGCCGTGACTTCGCCGTCGCCACCGTGGTGGCCGTCGGCGGCAGCGCGCCCCGCCAACCCGGCGCCGCGCTCGCGGTGGACACCGAGGGCACGGCGATCGGCTCGGTCTCCGGCGGCTGCGTGGAGGGCGCGGTCTACGAACTGTGCGAGCAGGCGCTGCGGGACGGCGAAACCGTCCTGGAGCGCTTCGGGTACAGCGACGACGACGCCTTCGCCGTGGGCCTGACCTGCGGCGGCGTCATCGACATCCTGGTCACCCCGGTACGGGCCGCCGATCCGGTCCGCCCGGTGGTCAGGGCCGCACTCACCGCCGCCGCCGAAGGGGAGGCGGCGGCGGTGGCGCGGATCGTGTCGGGTCCGCGCGAACTGACGGGCCGGGCCCTGGTGGTCCGTCCCGACGGTTCCCACGAGGGCGGCTTCGGCGCCCATCCGGAACTGGACCGCACGGTCGCGGCCGAGGCCGGTGCCTTCCTGGACGCCGGCCGCACCGGCACCCTGGAGATCGGCGAGCAGGGCTCACGCTGCGGGGCCCCGCTCACGGTCCTGGTCGAGTCCTCGGTCCCCGCACCCCGCATGATCGTCTTCGGCGCCATCGACTTCGCCTCCGCCCTGGTCCGCATGGGCAAGTTCCTCGGCTACCACGTCACGGTGTGCGACGCGCGCCCCGTCTTCGCCACCCGCACGCGCTTCCCCGAGGCCGACGAGATCGTGGTCGACTGGCCCCACCGCTACCTGGAGGGCACGGAGGTCGACGCCCGGACGGTCCTGTGCGTGCTGACCCACGACGCCAAGTTCGACGTGCCCCTGCTGAAGCTGGCACTGCGCCTGCCGGTGGCGTACGTCGGCGCCATGGGCTCCCGGCGCACCCACCTCGACCGCAACGCCCGGCTGCGGGAAGTCGGCGTCACCGAACTGGAGTTGAGCCGGCTGCACTCGCCGATCGGCCTGGACCTCGGGGCCCGTACGCCCGAGGAGACGGCTCTGTCGATCGCGTCGGAGATCGTCGCCGGACGGCGTGGCGGCAGCGGGGTCTCCCTGACCGGGGCGCACACGCCGATCCACCACGAGCCGGACCCGGGCACCGTCGGGCGGATCGGGTCGGTGGCCTGACGCACCGGCCGGGGAGGCCGCGCGGCCGGTGCGTCAGGGCTGTCGGAGCAGATGGTTCAGGGCCCGCCCGAACACGTACCGGGAGGAGCGCCCCACCGCGCCGTCGAAGAGCGACGGCAGGAACCGGACCCGGATCTCCTCCCGCCAGATCACCCGCGTACGGCCCCCCGGCCCGGGCCGCACCTCGAGTTCGGCCCACCCCAGCACCACCCGGCCCCGCTTCTCCAGCCGGCACATCCCCGCCGCCCCGCCCTCGGGCGGCTGCCACACGGTGACCTCCATCGGGTCGTCGAAGACCAGCGGCCCCACGCCCGAGCGGGCCACGACGAGGGTGCCCTCGCGTGTCGGCTCGTGCGGTACGGCCCTGACCACCGTCAGCGGCACCGTGTCACCGTGCCGTTGCCACCGGGTGATCCGCCGCCACGCCTCGTCGAGGGGGAGCGGGGCCGTGCGTTCGAGCAGGAAGTTCGCCACGGCACGATCGTAGGGAACGCGCGGGGCCTCACCGGCACACCTCGCCCGGCTCCGCCCTTCCCGGTGCCGGCAACTGGGGCACCGTCACGAAGACGTAGCCGCGTTCCTTCAAGGCGTCGATGATCTCGGGTTCGAGCCGGGTCAGTATTTTGTGGTTCCCGGTGTGGCTGGCCACTTCGTGGTCCTCGTCGGCCATGCTCCGTACCAGTGAGGGCGGCGGTCGCCGCGAGTGTTCCGGCGGTTCGAACGCGGTCCCCGTTTTCTTCATCATTGAGCTTCTTCAGCGTTGCCGCTCCCAGGGTGATGTGTTCGCGCAGGTACACCAGCGCCACCATCGCACGCTGCGACGGGCGAAGCTTGCAGCGCCCGTCACCCTCACGGGTGACGACCAGCATCGTCACCCACTCCACCAGCGCATGCGGCAGGTCGAGTGCGGCAGGATAGATGACCAACGAGGCCCCCGAGCAACGTGATTGAGACGTCAGACATCTCGAACAACGTTCGGGGGCCTCGCTCGTTGCGCGTCATGAACGGCACCTCATCGGCGGCCAGCTCGAAGAAACTCACCGATCTTGATGCTCGCCACCGAACGACTCCCGAAGTCACGCCGAAACGACTCCCTCAGAACCGACACAGCCATCGGAGCCTCTCCCGGCCTCGGTCTACCTCTTCTTCGGAGGCGCAAGGGGGACGACGGTGCGGGCGCCCCGCAGAGTTGCGCGCACGCAGCGGCTGAGGGTGTCACCTGCTCCGAGCTCGATGAACAGCCGTTGGTCAACCGGCGCCAAGCGGCTCACGGTCTCGGCGAAGTACACGGGTTTGGTGATGAGATCGGCGAGGGCCAGGAGGAAGTCGTCAGCGTCGCTGCAGGGGCGGCGCTGGACGGGAGAGTGCACCGCGACGCTCAGCGGTCGCTGGCGTAGGCCCTTGGCGTTGTCGAGGAAGCGGCCGTGGATGTCCTGGAGGCTGGGGTGGTGGGCCGCATAGGGGACGTCAAGTGCGAACAGCCGACGAGTGTCACCCAGGGTGCGAAGGGCGGCTATAGCGGCTCGGGGGCCGCTGACAATCGTCTCCTTCGGAGAGTTGACACAGGCTATCTCCAGGTCTTCGCGGCCGAGGTCGGCGAGCATGGCCTGGGTGCCCCCCGCCTCGCCCAGGATCAGGACCATTTCGCCCTCGCCGATGACGGGTCGGTAGGCGTCATTCAATGCGCATACGAGGTGAGCTCCTTCTGCGACAGTGAACGCTCCGGCGGTCACGAAGGCCGAGAATTCGCCGAGGCTGTGGCCCACGATCAGGTCTGGGGTAATTCCCGTGGCGGCGAGGGCATGGGCCGTGGCGACGGAGGCCGCGAAATGGGCCAACTGCGAGGTGCCATAGGGAAGCGGCGGCGCATCCTGGGGGCAACGGTCGGCCAGCAGCACGTCACGAACCGGTCCGTATCCCTGCGTCGATGCCACCTCGTCGACCTCATCAAGGATCCGGTCGGCCTCCTTCCGGGCCGCGGGAGGCACTCCGAGGTCGTCGTCGTACAGGCTTGCCAGGGCGCCGCAAGGGGAGATGCCCTGTCCCGGAAACAGGAAGACCACGCCACCGCGCGGCATATCGGACGGGTGCGGCATCATCGTCTGTCACCGTTTCCCGCACCCGGAAGGACGGGCGCCGGGGTGGCGCGCTGCCAGGTCGCGGTAAGGACCGGGTAGCCGTCGGCGGGGAGCGTGGCGAGGCTGAGACGGCCTAACTCCAGGCGAGCCGTGCGAGGCAGTTCAGCGCCGCTGAACTCAGTGGGGCTGCCGACCATCGAACGGTGAATCACGCTGTCACCGAGCCACTGGTAGGTACCGGCATAGCCGATGTAGCCGTCCTGGCCGGCGAGTTGGGCCGAGACGTGACCATCCGACGTGTAGATGAGCATGCCCTGGACATCGGTCCCCAACGGATGAGCAATGGCCCCGTGGACATCGGTCGACGTGAACGACTCCAGTTGCCACGCACCGATGACGCTACCGACCTCAATCCTGGTCAGCGTATCCATGGCTGCTTCCCTTTCTTCGCAACAATCCTGACATGTCGGCATGGGAGTTCCACCCTCACGATCGGACACGGTCCGTCTACGCCCCGAAGGTGTGGTCGCCGACGTCTTTGCTGGGTCTCAAGTGGGGTCAGTCGTCCGCGTGCCTGGCGTCTGTGAGGCACTGGTGCTGCAGAAGGCTGCAGAAACGAGAAGATCTCCGCTGCGTACGGTGCTGCGGTCCATCGGGCCGCGCTGTCGAACGAATTCCCCCAGAAGGCCACAGAAGCACTCAGCGGCGGGCGCAATTGTAGCAGGGATCCGCTACTAGATGAACGATTCCAAGGGGGCAGTGATCGAAGGCGATCACTGAGCGTAGGACGTGTGGTCGCGTGTAGTCGTTGTGCCAGATCTCGGCGATCGGTGAGTTTCTTCGAGCTGGCCGCCGAGGAGGTGCCGTTCATGACGCGCAACGAGCGAGGCCCCCGAACGTTGATCGAGATGTCTGACGTCTCAATCACGTTGCTCGGGGGCCTCGTTGGTCATCTATCCTGCCGCACTCGACCTGCCGCATGCGCTGGTGGGTGACGATGCTGGTCGTCACCCGTGAGGGCGACCGGCGCTGCAAGCTTCGCCCGTCGCAGCGTGCGATGGTGGCGCTGGTGTACCTGCGCGAACACATCACCTTGGCGAAGATTGCTACCGAGTCGGTGACGGACGCGCGGACTATTCCCACAAGCACCGCCGCTACGGGGTGGACGTGCAGGTGGTCACCGATCCGGGCGGCCGGCTGCTGTGGCTCTCACCGGCCATGCCGGGCCCACGACCTGACCGCGGCCCGCACCCACCGGATCATCCGCATCTGCGGCCCTGTCTGCGGCACGGGCACCCGTCGAACGCGGCGTCGCCCGCCTGAAGTCCTGGCAGATTTTCCGCAGATCCCGGTGCAGTCCAAACCGCATGACGTCAATCGCCAAGGCCATCCTCACCCTGGAGCGGCAACGCTGAAGAAGCTCATTCTTGGTCAGAGAAGGCATGGCGGGATTATGTATCGCGTGTATACGGGCGGTTTATAGTCGCCGAAGTGTCCCCTGACGGCCTGACCTCGTGTTTGAGGGGAGCCGTACCGCGGCACTCGCCAGCACGGCAGTCCGCGCACGCCGTCGGAGGGAGGAGTGCCTGTATGACCTCGTACGCCGTCGTGATCCCCACCCTCGTGCCGGACACCCTCGCCGACTGTCTCGCCGCGCTCGCCGCCGCGACCGGGCCGCGCCCCGAGGAGATCGTCCTGGTCGACGACCGGAGCGACCCCGAACCCGGGCCGCTGCAGCACCCGTTGAGCGTCCTCGGCGACCTGCGGGAGCGGACCACCGTGCTGGGCGGCGGCGGTCGTGGGCCCGCCGCCGCCCGCAACACCGGGCTGCGCGCCGTGAGTACGCCGTGGACCGTGTTCCTCGACGACGACGTGCAGGTCGGAGCCCGCTGGTGCGAGCAGTTGGCCGGAGACCTCGCCGGGGCGTCCCCCGACACCGCCGGCGTCCAGGGCGTCCTCGCCGTGCCGCTGCCCGGTGAGCGCCGCCCCACCGACTGGGAACGCGGCACCGCGGGACTCGTCCGGGCCCACTGGGTCACCGCCGACATGGCCTACCGCACGGAGGTCCTCAAGCAGGTCGGCGGCTTCGACGAGCGCTTCCGGCGCGCCTTTCGCGAGGACGCCGACCTCGCGCTGCGGGTCCTCGACTCGGGCCGGCGCATCCGGCAGGGCCGCCGCACCGCCCGCCACCCCGTGCACTCCGCCTCCCGCTGGGCGTCCGTGCGCCAGCAGCGCGGCAACGCCGACGACGCCCTCATGCGGCATCTGCACGGCCCCGACTGGTGGGACAAGGCCGTCGCGCCGCGCGGCCGGATCCGCACCCACGCGGCCATCACGACCGCGGGCGTGGCCGCCTGCGCCCTCGCCGCCACCGGGCACGGCCGGGCCGCCACGGCCTGCGCGCTCGGCTGGGCGGCCGGCACGGCGGAGTTCGCCCGCGCCCGTATCGTCCCCGGCCCGCGCACCCGCCACGAGGTCACGACGATGCTGGCGACCAGCGTGCTCATCCCGCCCACCGCGACCTGGCACCGGCTGGCAGGTGCCTGGCGCCACCGTCACACCCCCGCCTGGCAGGAGGAGGCCACCCCGTGAGCCCGGTGAAGGCCGTGCTGTTCCACCGCGACGGCACGCTCGTCGAGGACGTCCCGAACAACGCCGACCCCGACCGCGTACGCCCCGCGGAGGGCGCACGCGAGGCGCTCGCGCTGCTTCGGGAGCGCGGCATCCGCACCGGTGTCGTCACCGACCAGCCGGGCGTCGCGGGCGGGCTGCTGACCGACGCCGACGTCCGCCGCGTCCATCGCCGCGTCGACGAACTCCTCGGCCCCTTCGACGTGTTCGCCGTCTGCCCGCACGGCCCCGACGACGGCTGCCACTGCCGCAGGCCACAGCCCGGCATGCTGCTGTGGGCGGGCGGACGGATCTGCACCGGGCCCGCCGAGCTCGTCGTCATCGGCTCCACCGCCGCGGACGCCGAAGCCGCGCGCCGGGCGGGCGCCCACGGCATCCTCGTCCCGAACGGGCACACCCGCCCCGAGGAGACCGCCCGGGCCGACCACGTCGCCCCGGACCTGCTCACCGCCGTCCGCGCGGTACTGGACGAACCGCCGAAGGGCCGCGTCCTCGCCGACGAACGCCCCATCCAGCAGGCGTTCACGACGGGTCCGTGACCGGGCGGGCGCGCCGTGGACGGCCGATGCCACATCGAGAAGCCGAGGCCCATGTCTGACGGCCACCCGCGACGGCCCGCCCCACCCTCGGCGGGCGTCCGGGGCGTCAGGTGTCGTGCCGCCGGGCGTGACCGTCGGCTCACGCCCGGCGAGCCTCTGCGGCGGCCGGTGCCGCAGAATCGCCGCTCTCGCCGGGTCGGCCACAGAGGTGCCGTACGGCACCCGATGGGCGTGCCTGCGGCGGCGGACGCGGGGTCCGCGGGGCAGGCTGCTGGCATGACCCCGGACCGGACAGCGCAGCCCGTACGCCCCCGCCTCCTCGTCCTGCGCGCCCTCGGACTCGGGGACCTCCTCGCCGGCGTCCCCGCGCTGCGCGCGCTGCGGCGGGCCCACCCGGAGTACGAACTCGTGCTGGCAGCGCCCGCCGAGCTCGCGCCGGTCGCGGACGCCACGGGGGCCGTGGACCGGCTGCTGCCCGCGAGTGCCCCCGGCCGGGCCGTCCCGCGCACACTCCACTGGACCGGTCCGCCCCCGGACGTCGCCGTCGACCTGCACGGCAACGGCCCGCCCAGTCACCGGCTGCTGCTGAGCCTGTGCCCGCTGAAGCTCCTCGCCTTCGCCCACCCGGACCTGCCCGGCATCGAGGGCCCGCCCTGGTACCCGGAGGAGCACGAACGCGACCGCTGGTGCCGGCTGCTGCGGGCCCACGGCATAGAGGCCGACCCGGGCGATCTGCTGCTGCCCCGTCCGGAGGTCGCGTCGCCGGCGCCCGGCGCGGTCGTCCTGCATCCCGGCGCCGGGTCGCCCGCGCGCTGCTGGCCCGTCGAGCGGTACGCGACCGTCGCGGCCGAACTGCGCGCCCGGGGCCTGCGGGTCGTGGTGACCGGCGGGGCGGCCGAGAGCGACCTGGTGGCCCGGCTCGCCAAGGAGGCCGGCCTGCCGGACACCGATGTGTTCGGCGGCGGCCTCCCGTTCGAACTGCTGTCCGCACTGGTCGCCGGTGCCTACGCCGTGATCAGCGGCGACACCGGTATCGCCCACCTCGCGGTCGCCCACGGCGCGCGCTCCGTCACCCTGTTCGGCCCGGTCGCGCCGAGCCGCTGGGGCCCGCCGTCCGACCCGCGCCACCGTGCCCTGTGGTACGGCCCGGAGGGCGATCCGCACGGTCGCCGCCCCGACCCGGCGCTCCTGCGCATCACCGCCGACGACGTGCTGCGCGCCGTCGGTGAACTGCCCGGCGCGCAGCGGACGTAGTGGATCGTGCCGCGCTCAGCTCCCGCACCACCGGCACATCAGCCGGAACCCGGCGAACATCGTCAGGGGCCATATCGCGGCGAACGCCCATATCACCCCCGGATCGGAGGTGACGATCCCGGCGACCATCAGCCCCGTCGACATCGCGAACAGGACCGCCACGGTCCAGACGCGAGGGCGGTAGGCGGCCAGACGGGCCAGGACACGGGTGGGGTCGGGGCGGCGGCTCACTCGATGGGTACGCAGCTTGCGGTCGAGGCGACGGTCGCGGCGCAGGGCCCGTTCCATCTCGTCGAGGATGCGCTGCTCATTCTCGGGAAGTCGGCCGATGGACACGCTTACTCCTTCCGGGCGGCCGGACCGTCTCTCCTCAGGGGGACGTGCGGCGGGGGAAGTACAGCGGGGGACGTACAAGCGTGTGCCCCGAGGGGCCGCCGAGCTAACCGGGCACCGGCCGCGCCAGGGCTTCGACGAGCCGGTCCGCGCTGTCCGGCACGGTGCCCTCGCGGAACCCGTCGCGGATCTGCCGCGCGGTCACCCGGCCGCCGGTCAGGCACCAGTCCCACCAGCGGTCCAACTGCCGCACGTCCAGTTGCTCGGCGGGCACCAGCGCGGGCCAGCCGCACGCACGGGCCTGCGCGGTCAGCTTGGCGCCGCCCGCGACCGGGTCGACGGCCAGCACCGGCGTGCCCACCCGCAGCGCGATCACCAGGCCGTGCAGCCGGTCGGTGACGACCAGGTCCAGCCGGGCCAGCACGGACTGCAGTTGCGCGGGCGTCGCACTCAGATGCCAGTCGTGCGCGTCCAGCCGGGTCTCCAGCTCCAGCCTGCCGCAGTCCTTCGTGGCCAGCCAGCGCGTGACCTCCTCGGCGACCTGCCCGTGCCGCCGCAACTGCCCGTACTCGTGCTGCCCGTGCGCGAGGATCACCCCGACCACGGGCCGCGCCGGCACGTCCGGGGCGCGGGCCGCGAGGTCCTCCACCGGCTCGCTGTCCGGTCCGTCCCGGGGCAGCACCCGGTGGAAGCCGGTCACGGCCGAGCTGCCGGGGTCGATCACCGAGGTGCCGACGGCGATCCGCACACAGTGCGCGAACCGCCGGTGCAGCTCCTCCACCTGCGGCCCGTGCAGCGGGCCGCACACGAACACGAGATGGGTGTAGTCCTCGGGCCACAGCCGGTCCAGATGCAACGCCTCCGGACGGAAGCGGGGGCTCCAGGCGACGTCGTAGGGGATGCCCGTCCCCCGCAGCACGTCCTCCACCCGGCGCAGGGCCAGCACGTCCCCGGCGGTCGCCTCCCGGTCCTGGAAGCTGAACCATCCGGTGAGCAGCACCCTGCGCGGTCGCTTGGCCTGTTGTGTGTGCACATGCCCTGAGTGCCCGCCCACGAGCAAGACATTCAGGGCATTACTCGCATATACCGTGCCGTCACGGGGAGTGGAGCACTCAGTCGCCGAACAGCACCAACGGCAGGGCAGGGCATCGCCCATCAGTTCCAAGGGCAGGGCAGGGCAGGCCGCGGCCGCCTCGACGACCTGTTCGGCCGACTCCAGCGGTGCGCGGACGAACTGTTCGCATCCCGGCGGACGGCGTCAGCGGGCCCGCGCCACCGGTTCCTCCACCTTCGCGTTCGCGTCCACCTTGCCGCCCGGGTGCCGCAGGGCGCACAGGAAGCCGATACCCAGAGCGATGGCCATGCCGTAGAACACCCACTGGTTCGCCTCGGCGAAGTCCATGCGGATCGCGGACATCGACTCCCGGGTCGCCTCGGCGGCGGGGCCGGTGCCGGTGGGCGGCTGGGAGTCGCCGCTGCCGGTGATCGACTCCGTGATGTCGCGGGCCACGGTGTTCGCGTCCCCGGCGGACATGCCGTTGGACGTCAGGGTGCCCACCACCTTGTCGGTCGTGACGTGGGTCAGGATCGTGCCGTAGACGGCCAGTCCCACGCTCGCCGCGTAGTTGCGCACGGTCTGGGTGATGCCGGTGACCTCGCCGTACGACGCCCCGATGGACCGGTTGACGGCGTCCGTGGAGGCAGGCGCCAGGACGAAGCCGATACCGGCCCCCGCCAGGGCCGCGTAGGGCCACTGGTCGTGCATGGACAGGTCGGTGAGCTTGCCCGCCCACAGGGCGAAGCCGACACAGCCCACGGCCGTGCCCAGCTTCAGGGCCGGGCGGGCGCCCTTCTTGTCGAGGATCCGGCCACCCCACTGCGAGGCGATGGCGAACCCGACGAAGAAGTACAGCAGGAACAGGGCCGCCTGGTTCGGCGAGGCACTCAACGACACCTGCGCGTACACGGAGGTGAAGAAGAACAGCGGCACGAAGGCGAGCATCGAGAAGAACAGCACCGCCGCGTCCACGGTGAACGCCTTGTCCCGGAAGACCCGCAGGTCGATCAGCGGATGCTCCACCCGCCGCTCGAAGCGGACGAACCCGGCGAGAATCGCCAGGCCGCCCCCGATGCACACCCAGGTCGCCCAGCTGTCCCAGCCCCACGACCAGGCCTGCTGGAAGCCGAGGACGCTCAGTCCCATGCCGGCCGCGATCAGGACGGCGCCCGGGACGTCCAGGGTGCCGGACCTGCGGCGGTCGGAGATGTGGGCCAGGGCCGTGAGGAGCAGCGCCACGATCGCCACGGGCACGTTCACCCAGAACACGGCGCGCCACGTCCAGTTCGTCAGCCAGCCGCCCAGCAGCGGGCCGATCGCGGTCAGCGCGCCGGTGACCCCGAAGAAGAGCGCGAGGGCGCGTCCGCGCCGCTCGACCGGGAACACCGCGACCACCACGGCCAGGGCCGCCGGGAACATCAGCGCCGCCCCGAGTCCCTGGGTGGCGCGGAAGACGATCAGCCAGGTCTGTGCGGCGCCGCCCTCGGGAACACACCCGCACAGCACCGACGAGACGACGAACACCACCGTGCCGATCACGACGACCCGGCGCGGCCCGTAGAGGTCCGCGAGACGGCCGCCGAGGGCGAAGAACGCCGCGAGGGCCAGCAGATAGGCGTTGACCACCCACTGCATGCCGGAGGACGACAGACCCAGTTCTCGGACGATGTCCGGGGCAGCGATCGACACGATGGTCTGATCGATGAACGTCATGGCGACGGCGAACATCATCGCCGCCAGCGCGAGAGTCTGATGCGGTGCGGAGGGGGAGGGGGCCGCGGCCTCGCCGCGCCCCGGGCGCGTGCTGCTCACGCCTTCAGTCTGCGCCCGGCCGTGGCGTGTCGCATCACATGGCTCAGCAGCACCGGCAGTCACGCTGATACCGCGAGATGCGCTCTCCGGCAACCCCTCGGCGGTGTGAGGACGACCTCCTCGGCCATGTGACCGTGGTCCGCCACGGATGCCGCGTCGAACGTGCAGGATGCGGGCACCAAGGAGGACAGACAGTCGAACGACGGGAGAGGCAGACGATGGTCCCAGCGGAACCGCAACCCCAGGGGATCGGCATACCGTCCGAATCCACTGCGGGCGAGACCAGGGTGGCGGCCACGCCGGCCACCGTGGGGAGACTCGTCGCGCTCGGGTACGACGTCACGGTCGAACCGGGGGCGGGAGCCTCGTCCCGCTTCTCCGACGCGGCATACGAGGAGGCGGGAGCCCGGCTCGGCGACCCGTGGCAGACGGAGATCGTGCTGAAGGTCAACGCCCCCTCGACCGAGGAGATCGGCCGGCTGCGCGACGGGGCGACGCTGATCGCGCTGGTCAGCCCCGCCCTCAACCCGGACCTGGTCGAGGAACTGGCACGGCGTCCGATCACCGTGCTCGCCATGGACGCCGTACCGCGCATCTCGCGCGCCCAGTCGCTGGACGTCCTCAGCTCGATGGCGAACATCGCCGGATACCGGGCCGTGGTCGAGGCCGCGCACGCCTTCGGCCGCTTCTTCACCGGGCAGGTCACCGCCGCCGGCAAGGTACCGCCCGCCAAGGTGCTGGTGGCCGGGGCCGGAGTGGCCGGGCTCGCCGCGGTCGGCGCGGCCCGCAGCCTCGGCGCCGTGGTCCGCGCCACCGACCCGCGTCCCGAGGTCGCCGAGCAGGTGCGCTCCCTGGGCGGGGAGTTCCTCGCCGTGGGCGCCCAGCAGGAGGTGAGCACCGACGGCTACGCCAAGGCCACCTCGGACGACTACAACCGGCTCGCCGCCGAGCTCTACGCCGAGCAGGCCGCCGACGTCGACATCATCATCACCACCGCGCTCATCCCGGGCCGTCCCGCGCCGAGGCTGATCACCGCCGAGGACGTGGCGCGCATGAAGCCCGGCAGCGTGATCGTCGACATGGCGGCCGTCCAGGGCGGCAACGTCGAGGGCACGGTCGCCGGCAAGGCGGTCGTCACCGACAACGACGTGACGATCATCGGCTACACCGACCTGCCCGGCCGGCTCCCCGCCCAGGCCTCGCAGTTGTACGGCACGAACATCGTCAACCTGATGAAGCTGCTCACCCCGGGCAAGGACGGCCGGCTCGTCCTCGACTTCGACGACGTGGTGCAGCGGTCGATGACCGTGGTCCGCGAGGGGGAGAAGACCTGGCCGCCGCCCCCGGTCCAGGTGTCCGCCGCCCCCGCCGCGGGCGGGGCGAAGGAGCCGGAACCGGCCCCCGCCGAGCAACCGGCCAAGCCCGCCCGCCCGGCCTGGTCCTCCTACGCCCTCGTCGGTGCCGGAGCCCTCGCGCTGTTCCTGGTGACGGCCTTCTCCCCGAGCGAACTCCTCGGCCACTTCACGGTGTTCGTCCTGGCGATCGTCATCGGCTTCTACGTCATCGGCAACGTGCACCACGCACTGCACACCCCGCTGATGTCGGTCACCAACGCCATCTCCGGCATCGTCGTGGTCGGCGCGCTGCTGCAGATCGGGCAGGGCGACACCGCCGTCACCGTGCTGTCGTTCGCCGCGATCCTGCTGGCGAGCATCAACATCTTCGGCGGATTCGCCGTCACCCGCCGCATGCTCGGCATGTTCTCGAAGGGCTGATCAGGGATGACCACAGACACGGCCGCCCAGGCCGCCTACGTCGTCGCCGCGCTGCTGTTCATCCTCAGCCTCGCCGGCCTCTCCCAGCACAGGACGTCCCGTTCCGGAGTCGTCTGGGGCATCGCGGGCATGGTCGTGGCCCTGGCCGCCACGGTCGGGCTCGCCTCCCGCAGCATCACCGCGACCGGGCTCGTCCTGATCGCCGTCGCCACGGCCCTCGGGGCGGGTGTCGGCCTCTGGCGGGCCCGGGTGGTCGAGATGACCGGCATGCCGGAGCTGATCGCCATCATGCACAGCCTCGTCGGCCTCGCCGCCACGTTCGTCGGCTGGAACGGCTACCTCGACGTCGACGCCGAGCTCTCCGGTTCGCTGCTGGGCATCCATCACGCCGAGGTGTTCATCGGGGTGTTCATCGGCGCCGTCACCTTCACGGGCTCCGTCGTCGCCTACCTGAAGCTCTCGGCGCGCATCAACTCGCGCCCGCTCACGCTCCCCGGCAAGCACGTCCTCAACATCGGCGCGCTCGTCGCGTTCGTCGCGCTGACGGTGGCGTTCGTCGTACGCCCGAACATGGGCCTGCTCATCGCGGTCACCGTGATCGCGCTCGCCCTCGGCGCGCACCTGGTCGCCTCCATCGGCGGGGGTGACATGCCGGTGGTCGTCTCGATGCTCAACAGCTACTCCGGCTGGGCCGCCGCCGCTTCGGGCTTCCTGCTCGCCAACAACCTGCTCATCGTCACCGGCGCGCTGGTCGGCTCCTCCGGTGCCTACCTGTCGTACATCATGTGCAAGGCGATGAACCGCTCCTTCATCTCGGTGATCGCGGGCGGTTTCGGCACCCCGGCGGCGGCCGCCGACGAGGGCGAGCAGGGCGAGCACCGGGAGATCAACGCCGAGGAGACCGCGGAACTCCTGGGCAACGCCACCTCGGTCATCATCACGCCGGGCTACGGCATGGCCGTCGCCCAGGCCCAGTACCCGGTCGCCGAACTGGCGCGCAAGCTGCGCGACCGGGGCGTGGACGTGCGGTTCGGCATCCACCCCGTGGCCGGCCGGCTGCCCGGGCACATGAACGTGCTGCTCGCCGAGGCCAACGTGCCGTACGACATCGTCCTGGAGATGGACGAGATCAACGACGACTTCGCCGCCACCTCGGTCGTCCTGGTCATCGGCGCCAACGACACGGTCAACCCGGCCGCCACCGACAACCCGTCCAGCCCCATCGCCGGAATGCCGGTCCTGCACGTGTGGGAGGCGTCCGACGTGATCGTCTTCAAGCGCTCCATGGCCGCCGGTTACGCGGGCGTGCAGAACCCGCTGTTCTTCCGCGAGAACACCCAGATGCTCTTCGGCGACGCCAGGCAGCGCGTCGAGGACATCCTGCGCAGCCTGGACTCCCTGGACGCGCCGGTCCGGGAGCTGGCCGACACGGCTCGCTGAGCCCGGTGCCCCGCCGGCACGGGCCGGCGGGGCATTCTCGACGCGGACTGCGGACTGCGGACTGCGGACTGCGGACTGCGGACTGCGGACGACGGACGGTGAGTTGCGGGCGGACTGCCCGGCCGGCGGAACTCGAGGGTGCCGCGCGGGACGGAACGGTCGTCTTCGAGCGCGTCGGCGCCGGACCGGTAGGGAGAACCCCGCGGAAGAGACCGGTTCGCCGTACGGACGGCGCACGTCGACGCCGGCCCGACGCGATGTCGGGCCGGCCTCAAGGTGTTCGGGGTCAGTCCGTGCCGGACTCCATCGCCGCGCGGTCCAGCCACGCGTCCTCCTCCGAGACCTCACCGCGGGAGGCGATGGCCTCGGCGCCGCCCTGAGGCAGCTCCGGCATGGTGCCGATGAGGCCGGTCGCGGCGGCCTGGGAGGCGCCGATGGTGGGGCTGCCCGTGCCGATCAGGCCGATGCCGGCGTACTGCTCCAGCTTGGCGCGGGAGTCGGCGATGTCGAGGTTGCGCATCGTGAGCTGGCCGATCCGGTCCACCGGGCCGAACGCGGAGTCCTCGGTGCGTTCCATGGACAGCTTGTCCGGGTGGTAGCTGAACGCCGGTCCCGTGGTGTCGAGGATCGAGTAGTCCTCACCGCGCCGCAGCCGCAGCGTCACCTCGCCGGTGACGGCGGCGCCGACCCAGCGCTGCAGCGACTCGCGGATCATCAGCGCCTGCGGGTCCAGCCAGCGGCCCTCGTACATCAGCCGGCCCAGGCGCCGGCCCTCGGCGTGGTACTGGGCGAGGGTGTCCTCGTTGTGGATCGCGTTGACGAGGCGCTCGTAGGCGGCGTGCAGCAGGGCCATGCCCGGGGCCTCGTAGATGCCGCGGCTCTTGGCCTCGATGATCCGGTTCTCGATCTGGTCCGACATGCCCAGGCCGTGCCGGCCGCCGACGGCGTTGGCCTCCATGACCAGGTCGACGGGGGAGGCGAACTCCTTGCCGTTGATCGACACCGGGCGGCCCTCGGCGAAGCCGATCGTCACGTCCTCGGCGGCGATCTCGACCGACGGGTCCCAGAACCGGACGCCCATGATCGGCTCGACGGTCTCGACGCCGGTGTCCAGGTGCTCCAGCGTCTTGGCCTCGTGGGTGGCGCCCCAGATGTTGGCGTCCGTGGAGTACGCCTTCTCCGTGCTGTCCCGGTAGGGCAGGCCGTGGGTCAGCAGCCACTCGGACATTTCCTTGCGGCCGCCGAGCTCGGTCACGAAGGCCGCGTCGAGCCAGGGCTTGTAGATCCGCAGGTGCGGGTTGGCGAGCAGGCCGTAGCGGTAGAACCGCTCGATGTCGTTGCCCTTGAACGTCGAGCCGTCGCCCCAGATCTGGACGTCGTCCTCGAGCATCGCCCGGACCAGGAGCGTGCCCGTGACGGCGCGGCCGAGCGGGGTGGTGTTGAAGTACGCCCGTCCACCGGAGCGGATGTGGAACGCGCCGCAGGTCAGTGCGGCCAGGCCCTCCTCGACCAGCGCGGCACGGCAGTCGACCAGGCGCGCGATCTCGGCACCGTAGGTCTTGGCACGGCCGGGCACCGAGGCGATGTCGGGCTCGTCGTACTGGCCGATGTCGGCGGTGTAGGTGCACGGGACGGCGCCCTTGTCGCGCATCCACGCGACCGCGACGGAGGTGTCGAGACCGCCCGAGAAGGCGATGCCGACGCGTTCGCCGGCGGGCAGGGAGGTGAGGACCTTGGACATAGAAAGAGTATGTATCACTTTGCATAGTCATGCAAGCCGGGTATGCGAATTCGCCGCTCCGGTGGTCTCGCGGTGACTTTCGGTTACCCGCGGTGACTGTATCGGTGACTGCGTCGGTGACTGCGGTGACTGCGGTGACTGCGGTGTCCGGGTTCAGGAATCCGCTGTCTCGGGGCCGGCGCCGTCCAGCGCGCCGAGGATCCGCTCGGCGGCCAGCGTCGGGGTGAGCTCACCCTCCCGTACCCGCTGTTCCAGCACCGGCGCCAGCGCCCGTACCGCCGGGTCGGCCCGGAGGCGGCCGAGGAGTTCGTCGCGGACCATGGTCCAGGTCCAGTCGACCTGCTGGTCGCGGCGCTTGGCGGTGAGCCGGCCGGTGGAGTCCAGCAGGGTGCGGTGCTGTTCGAGACGCTCCCACACCGTGTCCAGGCCGCTCGATTCGCGGGCGCTGCAGTGCAGCACCGGCGGCGTCCAGAACGCGTCCTTGCCGTGCATCAGCCGCAGCGCGCCCGCCAGTTCCCGTGCGGCGGCACGGGCGTCGCGCTCGTGCGGCCCGTCCGCCTTGTTGACGGCGATCACGTCGGCCAGCTCCAGCACGCCCTTCTTGATGCCCTGGAGCTGGTCGCCCGTGCGGGCGAGGGTGAGCAGCAGGAACGTGTCGACCATGTTCGCGACGGCCGTCTCGGACTGGCCGACGCCGACCGTCTCCACCAGGATCACGTCGTAGCCGGCCGCCTCCATCACCACGATCGACTCGCGGGTGGCCTTGGCGACCCCGCCCAGCGTGCCGGCCGTGGGGGAGGGGCGCACGAACGCCGCCGGGTCCACGGCCAGGCGTTCCATCCGGGTCTTGTCGCCCAGGATGGAGCCGCCCGTACGGCTGGAGGACGGGTCGACGGCCAGCACCGCCACCCGGTGCCCGAGCGAGGTCAGCAGCGTGCCGAAGGCGTCGATGAACGTCGACTTGCCCACCCCCGGCACCCCGCTGACCCCGATGCGCCGGGCGCGGCCGCTGTGCGGCAGCAGCGCGGTCAGCAGCTCCTGGGCCAGCGCGCGGTGTTGCGGTCGGGTCGACTCGACGAGGGTGATCGCGCGGGCGATGATCGCCCGCTTCCCGTCGAGCACGCCCTTCGCATACGCGTCGACATCGATCACAGGTCGTGCCCGAGGTCGTCCGACAGCCGCTTCACCAGGTCGTACGCCGCGTCCGGGATCACCGTCCCGGGCGGGAAGACGGCCGCCGCGCCCATCTCCAGCAGCGTCGGCACGTCCTGCGGCGGGATCACCCCGCCGACCACGATCATGATGTCCTCGCGCCCCTCCTCGGCCAGCGCCTCGCGCAGCGCAGGGACCAGGGTGAGGTGACCGGCGGCCAGCGAGGAGACGCCGACGATGTGCACGTCCGCCTCGACCGCCTGCCGGGCCACTTCGGCGGGCGTCTGGAACAGCGGGCCGACGTCCACGTCGAAACCGAGGTCGGCGAAGGCGGTGGCGATCACCTTCTGGCCGCGGTCGTGGCCGTCCTGGCCCATCTTCGCGACCAGGATGCGCGGGCGGCGGCCCTCGGCCTCCTCGAAGGCGGACACCAGGGTGCGGGTGCGGTCCACGCTCGGGGACTCTCCGGTTTCGTTGCGGTACACGCCGGAGATCGTACGGATCTGCCCCGCGTGCCGGCCGTACACCTTCTCCAGGGCGTCGGAGATCTCCCCGACGGTGGCCTTCGCGCGGGCCGCGTGCACGGCCAGTTCCAGCAGGTTGCCCTCGCCACCGGCGGCCCGGGTCAGCGCCTCCAGCGCGTCCTGGCAGGCCCGCTCGTCCCGCTCCGCGCGCAGCCGCCGCAGCTTCTCGATCTGCTGCGCCCGCACCGAGGAGTTGTCGACCTTCAGCACGTCGATCTGCTCGTCGGTCTCCACCCGGTACTTGTTGACGCCGATGACCGGCTGGCGGCCCGAGTCGATCCGGGCCTGGGTACGGGCCGCGGCCTCCTCGATGCGCAGCTTGGGGATGCCCGCGTCGATGGCCTTGGCCATACCGCCCGCGGCCTCGACCTCCTCGATGTGCTGCCAGGCCCGCCGGGCGAGGTCGTACGTCAGCTTCTCCACGTACGCGCTGCCGCCCCACGGGTCGATCACCCGGGTCGTGCCGGACTCCTGCTGGAGCAGCAGCTGCGTGTTGCGGGCGATGCGCGCCGAGAAGTCGGTCGGCAGCGCGAGCGCCTCGTCGAGGGCGTTGGTGTGCAGCGACTGGGTGTGGCCCTGGGTGGCCGCCATCGCCTCGACGCAGGTGCGCGTGACGTTGTTGAACACGTCCTGCGCGGTGAGCGACCAGCCGGAGGTCTGGGAATGGGTGCGCAGCGACAGCGACTTGGCGTTCTGCGGGTCGAACTGCTTCACCAGCTTCGCCCACAGCAGGCGCGCCGCCCGCAGTTTGGCGACCTCCATGAAGAAGTTCATGCCGATCGCCCAGAAGAACGACAGCCGCGGCGCGAACGCGTCCACGTCCAGGCCCGCCTCACGGCCCGCCCGGATGTACTCCACGCCGTCCGCGAGGGTGTACGCCAGCTCCAGGTCGGCCGTCGCACCCGCCTCCTGGATGTGGTACCCGGAGATGGAGATGGAGTTGTAGCGCGGCATCCGCTGCGAGGTGTAGGCGAAGATGTCGGAGATGATCCGCATCGACGGCTTCGGCGGATAGATGTAGGTGTTGCGGACCATGAACTCCTTCAGAATGTCGTTCTGAATGGTTCCGGCCAGCTTCTCGGGCGGTACGCCCTGCTCCTCCGCCGCCACGATGTACAGCGCCAGCACCGGCAGCACGGCACCGTTCATCGTCATCGACACGGTCATCTTGTCCAGCGGGATCCCGTCGAACAGCTGCCGCATGTCGTAGATCGAGTCGATCGCCACGCCCGCCATGCCGACGTCGCCGGTCACCCGCGGGTGGTCGCTGTCGTAACCCCGGTGCGTGGGCAGGTCGAAGGCGACCGACAGACCCTTCTGTCCGGCCGCGAGGTTGCGCCGGTAGAAGGCGTTGGACTCCTCGGCCGTCGAGAAACCGGCGTACTGGCGGATCGTCCAGGGCTGGTTGACGTACATCGTCGGGTACGGGCCGCGCAGGTACGGCGCCGCTCCCGGCCGGGTGTCGAGGAAGTCCAGGCCCTCCAGGTCACGGCCGGTGTAGAGCGGCTTGACGGCGATGCCCTCCGGGGTCTCCCAGAGCAGGTCGTCCCCGCCGGAGGCGTTCTTGACCGCCGTGCGCCACTCGTCGGCGCCGCCGTCGGGGGCCGGGGTGCCGAGCTCGATCCCGGAGAAGTCGGGGATGGCCATCAGGACACAACTCCCATGCGGTCGAGGGTGGCGGACAGCACGGCGACGGCGTCACAGCCCGCGAACACGTACGCGTCGACCCCGGGGTACTCCCCGGGACGGCCCGCGAGGAACACATGCCGTGCACCGGCGGCCTTCAGGTCCCGGATGGCGGCCTCGCCCTGCTCCGCGTACAGCGCGTCGCTGGAGCACAGCACGGCCTCCGTGGCACCGCTCTCCTCGAAGGTGCCCTCCGTGACCGGCTCGATGCCCCCGGCCTGGAAGAGGTTCGAGGCGAAGGTGAGGCGCGCGGTGTGGGCGGCGGCCCCGCCCAGCGCGGCGAGGAAGATCCGCGGCCGGGACCCGGTCGCGGCGAGATGGGCGTCGGAGCGGGCGCGCAGCGCCTCGTACGCCTCGTCACGGCGGACGCGCGGCAGCCCGCCGGAGCGCGGCTCGGGAGCGTCCGCGCGGACGACCGGCTTCTCCGCGAGGAACGGGAACTCGCTGACGCCGGTGATGGGTTCGCGCCGCTTGGCCAGCCGGCCGGTGCGCGCCTGCCAGGTCTCGGCGAGATCCCGCTCCAGGTCTCCCGAGCGCAGGGCGGCCGCCAGGCCTCCGAGCCGCTCGATCCGCCGGAAGAACTCCCAGCCCGCCCGGGCGAGTTCGTCGGTGAGCCGCTCCACGTACCAGGAGCCGCCCGCCGGGTCGATCACCCGGGCCAGGTGCGACTCCTCGATGAGGATGGTCGAGGTGTTGCGGGCGATCCGGCGCGCGAACGCGTCCGGCAGGCCGAGGGCGTGGTCGAAGGGCAGCACGGTGACCGCGTCGGCCCCGCCCGCCCCGGCGGCCAGCGTGGCGATCGTCGAGCGCAGCATGTTCACCCACGGGTCGCGGCGCGTCATCATCACCGGCGACGTCACGACGTGCTGGAGCTGTGCCCCCGCGCGCGGTGCCCCGCAGGCCTCGGCCACCCGGGCCCACAGCCGGCGCGCGGCGCGCAGCTTGGCGATCGTCAGGAACTGGTCCGCGGTCGCCGTGTACCGGAACTCCAGCTGGGCACAGGCCTGTTCGACGTCCAGCCCGGCCCCGGTCAGCTCCCGCAGATAGGCCACCCCGGTGGCCAGCGAGCAGCCCAGCTCCTGGGCGGCCGAACCGCCGGCCTCGTGGTACGGCAGCGCGTCCACGGTCAGCGCACGCAGCCCCGGGTACTCCGCGGCGCACAGCCGCGCGAGCTCCGCCGCCGGGGCGGTCTCGCACCGCTGCCCGGTACGGGCCTCGTGCCCGAGCGGATCCGCGCCCAGGTTGCCGCGCGCGGCGTCCCGGGCGACTCCCCGCTCCTCGTACACCCGCAGCAACTCCCGCGCGGCGGACTCGGTGTCGCGTCCCGCGTCCAGGACGACGGGCGCCAGGTCGAGGTAGACGCCGTCGAGGACCCGGCCGAGGTCGGGCGCCGCGATGCCGCCTTCCCCGACCGTCAGCCAGAGGGACGTGACGCCGTTCTCCAGGTCCCCGAGCACCGCGTCACGGTCGGCCGCGCAGTGCCGTTGCCGTACGTCCCAGCCGCCGACCGTGTTCCCCTCGGCGCGGCCGCCGCGCACAAAGGGAGCGAAACCGGGGAAACCCGGCTCGGGCGCGGAGTCGTGGGCGGTGTAGAGAGGGCGGGTGCGCAACCCGTCCTCCACCGCGGTGGACAGGGCTTCCTCGGCCTCGGCCCCCTCGACGTCCTTGCCCGATTTGCGCAGCACACCCGCCACAAGGCGCTGCCACTGCTCATGGGGCACGTCAGGGAACTCGCCGGCCAGCTCAAGCCCGTCGTCAGGCAGGACCGTCATGCTCGGATGTTAGGCCACGTTAACGAACGAGCAGCAGAGGGAACGGCTGTGACCTTGCCCTCGCCCGGCCTGTGACCTCGCTCTCCCCACCCGCGGGACCTGCCCGCGCGACGGGGAATCGCCGCCCATGTTAGCGACGGATCCGCTCCCTGGGGCCCGATGCGTCAAGGTGCCGTCAAGGCCGTGGCCACCGCCGTAAGGGACCCGTCAACAAGCGGGTCCGCTCCGGCCGTCGGGCGCTTTCCTCGAAGCGTCCGCATGTCCCCACACCTCACTCCAGGAGTCCGCGATGGCCGATCCGGCCTTCGTCCTCACCCTGCTCGCGGCTTTCGCGCTGGTGGCACTCGTCGCCAAGGGGGTGACGAAGCTGTGACCGCCGAAAACGTCGTCGGCCTGGTCGTGGCCGTCGCCCTGCTGGGCTATCTCGTCCTCGCCCTGATCTTCCCGGAGAGGTTCTGAGATGGGTCCCGTCCTCGCCGGCGTCCTGCAGCTGCTCGCCCTCGTGGCGGCGCTGGCGCTCGCGTACGTCCCCGCCGGCAGCTACATGGCCCGGGTCTACACCTCGAAGAGACACCTGCGCGTGGAGAAGTGGATCTACCGGGGCATCGGAGCCGACCCGGACGCCGAGATGACCTGGACCGCGTACCTGCGCGGCCTGCTCGCCTTCTCGGTCGCCGGCGTGCTGTTCCTCTATCTGCTCATGCGGCTCCAGGGCGTCCTGCCGGGCTCCCTCGGCTTCGCGTCGGTCGATCCGGCCCAGGCGTTCAACACGGCCGTGTCGTTCGTGACGAACACCGACTGGCAGTCGTACTACGGCGAACAGACCATGGGGCACGTGGTGCAGACGGCAGGTCTCGCCGTGCAGAACTTCCTCTCCGCGGCCGTCGGCATGGCCGTCGCCGTGGCCCTGATGCGCGGCTTCGCCCTCTCCCACTCTCGGCCTCGCTCGAGCGGGGGGACCCCCATGCGCGTCGGCGACCTCGGCAACTTCTGGACCGACCTGGTGCGCGGCACCGTGCGGATCCTGGTGCCCGCCGCGGCCGTCGCCGCCGTCGTCCTGGCGGCCTGCGGCGTGATCCAGAACTTCTCCGGGATCCACGAGGTCGGTCAGTTCATGGGTGGCTCCCAGCAGTGGAACGGCGGCGCGGTCGCCTCGCAGGAGGCCATCAAGGAGCTGGGCACCAACGGCGGCGGCTACTTCAACGCCAACTCCGCCCATCCCTTCGAGAACCCGACGCCCTTCACCAACCTCTTCGAGATCTTCCTGATCCTCATCGTCCCGTTCGCCCTGACCCGCACCTTCGGGCTGATGGTCGGCTCGGTGAGACAGGGATACGCGATCCTCGCCACGATGGTCACCATCTGGCTGGGCTTCGTGGTCCTGATGATGTGGACGGAGTTCGCCCACCACGGCCCGGCCCTGCACGCCGCGGGCGGGGCGATGGAGGGCAAGGAGGTCCGCTTCGGCATCGGCTCCTCCTCGATCTTCGCGGTGTCGACGACCCTCACCTCGACCGGCGCGGTCGACTCCTTCCACTCCTCCTTCACCGGCCTCGGCGGCGGCCTCACCATGCTCGCGATGATGCTGGGCGAGATCGCCCCCGGCGGCACCGGATCCGGCCTCTACGGCATGCTGATCCTGGCGGTCATCGCGGTGTTCGTCTCCGGTCTCATGGTCGGCCGCACACCCGAGTACCTGGGCAAGAAGATCGGCGCGCGGGAGATGAAACTCGCCGCCTGCTACATCCTGATCACCCCGGCCCTCGTCCTGGTCCTCACCGCGGTCTCCCTGGCCCTGCCGACACCGGCCCACTCGATGCTGAACCCGGGCGCGCACGGCTTCTCCGAGATCCTCTACGCCTTCACCTCCGCAGCCAACAACAACGGCTCGGCCTTCGCCGGCCTGAACGCGAACACCGACTGGTTCAACACCATGACCGGACTCGCGATGCTGCTCGGCCGCTTCCTGCCCATGATCTTCGTCCTGGCTCTGGCCGGCTCGCTGGCCGGACAACGCCCGGTCCAAGTCACCGCCGGCACCCTGCGCACCGACAAGCCGCTCTTCACCGGCCTGCTGGTCGGCGCCGTGCTGATCATCACCGGTCTGACGTACTTCCCCGCGCTCGCGCTGGGCCCGCTCGCCGAGGGACTGGCGTCATGACCACCCGCACCGAACCCCACGAGGACTCCATGTCCACTCCCACCCTGATACCCCACCCCGACACGCCGGCGGCGCCCACGGCTCCCGGCGGCCGTGCCGGATCGGGTCTGTTCGACCCGGCGCAGCTCGTCACGTCGCTGCCGGAGGCCCTGCGCAAACTCGACCCGCGGGTGATGGTCACGTCGCCCGTCATGTTCGTGGTCTGGATCGGCTCGGTCCTGACGACCGTGTTCTCCTTCGAGGACCCGGGGGACTGGTTCGGCTGGACGATCAGCGCCTGGTTGTGGCTGACCGTCGTCTTCGCGAATCTGGCCGAGGCGGTCGCCGAGGGCCGGGGCAAGGCGCAGGCCGACACCCTGCGCCGGGCCACCACGGACAGCGTGGCCCGCAAGGTCGACGGCACGCTCGTCCCCGGCACCGAACTGCGGATCGGGGACCTGGTCGTCTGCGAGGCGGGCGACGTCATCCCCGGTGACGGGGACGTCGTCGAGGGCGTGGCCACCGTCGACGAGTCGGCCATCACCGGCGAGTCGGCCCCGGTCATCCGCGAGTCCGGCGGCGACCGTTCGGCCGTCACGGGCGGTACGAAGGTGCTGTCCGACCGGATCGTCATCCGCATCACCACCAAGCCGGGCGAGACCTTCATCGACCGGATGATCAGCCTCGTCGAGGGCGCGGCACGGCAGAAGACACCCAACGAGATCGCGCTGAACATCCTGCTCGCCTCTCTGACGATCGTCTTCCTGCTGGCGTGCGCCACCCTCCCGCCCCTGGCCGACTACGCCGGCACCCGACTGACCATGGTCGTGCTGGTCGCCCTGCTCGTCTGCCTGATCCCCACCACGATCGGCGCCCTGCTCTCGGCGATCGGCATCGCGGGCATGGACCGGCTGGTGCAGCGCAACGTGCTGGCCATGTCCGGGCGGGCGGTCGAGGCGGCGGGCGACGTGTCGACGCTGCTGCTCGACAAGACGGGCACCATCACCTTCGGCAACCGGCAGGCCGCCGAGTTCGTGCCGGTGGACGGGGCGACGGAGGCCGAGGTCGCCGGCGCCGCCCAGCTGTCGTCACTGGCCGACGAGACTCCCGAGGGCCGCTCCGTCGTCGCACTGGCGAAGGAGCGGTACGGCCTGTACGAGCGTGAGCCGGCCGGTGCCGCGTGGGTCGCGTTCACCGCGCAGACCCGGATGTCGGGTGTCGACGTGGACGGGCGCAGGATCCGCAAGGGCGCGGCCGGTTCGGTCATCGCCTGGGTGGAGGGGCAGGGGGGTGAAGTCGCCCCGGACGCACGGGAGGTGACCGGCCGCATCTCCGAGGCCGGCGGCACCCCGCTCCTGGTCGCCGTCGAGGACGCGGACGGTGCCCGGGTCCTCGGTGTCATCCACCTCAAGGACGTCGTCAAGGACGGCATGCGGGAACGGTTCGCGGAACTGCGCCGCATGGGCATCAGGACCGTCATGATCACCGGCGACAACCCGCTGACGGCCCGGGCCATCGCCGAGGAGGCCGGTGTCGACGACTTCCTCGCCGAGGCCACCCCCGAGGACAAGATGGCCCTCATCAAGCGCGAGCAGGCGGGCGGCAAGCTCGTCGCGATGACCGGCGACGGCACCAACGACGCCCCGGCACTGGCCCAGGCGGACGTCGGCGTCGCCATGAACACCGGCACGTCGGCCGCCAAGGAGGCCGGCAACATGGTCGACCTCGACTCCGACCCGACCAAGCTCATCGAGATCGTCGAGATCGGCAAGCAGCTCCTCATCACCCGGGGCGCGCTGACGACGTTCTCCATCGCCAACGACGTCGCCAAGTACTTCGCGATCATCCCGGCGCTGTTCGCGACGGTCTACCCGGGCCTGGGCAAGCTCAACATCATGGGCCTGTCATCGCCCCACTCCGCGATCCTGTCGGCCGTCGTCTTCAACGCGCTGATCATCGTCGCACTGGTGCCGCTGGCCCTGAAGGGCGTGCGCTACCGGCCGCTTCAAGCCGACCGGCTGCTCCGCCGTAACCTCACCGTCTACGGCCTCGGCGGGCTGATCGTCCCCTTCCTCGGCATCAAGCTCATCGACCTGATCGTCTCCCTCGTCCCCGGGCTGTAATTCTCCGAAAGCGTGCTGACAGCCATGAACAACTCCGTCAGGAACACCGCCCGGTTGCTCGGGGCAGGCCTGCGAGCACTCCTCGTGCTGACCCTCGTGACGGGCGTCCTCTACCCGCTCGTCGTCACCGGCATCGCCCAAGGACTGTTCCTGGGCAAGGCGAACGGCTCCGAGGTGGAGGCGGGCGGCAGGGTGGTCGGCTCGTCCCTGATCGGCCAGCAGGGCTACAGCCTGGACTACTTCCAGCCACGCCCCGCCGACGGCCTGGGCGAGAACTCCCTCAACACCCAGTACAAGCTGATCCTCTCCGGCGCCACCAACCTGTCCGCAGACAACGAGAAACTGGTCAGGTCGGTGCGGGCTGCCAAGGCCGAGGTGGTGAAGGAGAACTCGACAGCCGGCCACCGGGTGAACCCGGCCGACGTCCCCGCCGACGCCGTCACCTCATCCGGCTCCGGCCTCGACCCCGACATCTCCCCGCGCTACGCCGACCTGCAGGTCCACCGGGTCGCCGAACGCAACCACCTGCCCGTCGCGCAGGTCCGGCGCCTCGTCGACCGGCACACCGAGAGCCGCACGCTGGGCTTCCTGGGCGAGCCCCGCGTGAACGTCCTGGAACTCAACATTGCGCTCAAGGGTCTCGTGGCGGAGAGGTGACGGCCGTCATGTGCTGTGCGCCGCATGGCCCGGCCGGGCCATGCGGCGCACAGCACATGAGGACGAGGGCAGTCGGCAGTGTGTGCGCCGTGCGCCCGGGTAGATGAACGACCGAAAGGTTGCTCGGAACACGAACAACCACTTGGCAACACGAACAACAACGAAAGAGCCCCGTATGGTCATCCCGCTTATGAAGCAGGCGGAAGATGAGCCGGGCGCGGACGAGCGGGCCATCCTGCGCTACGGCGTGGTCTGGGCCGAAGACGCAGCGTGTGCCGTCGAGGCACGCCGGGCGCTGCACGCGTTTCTGTCGCACGTACCGTGTACCGGCCGCACACCCGTGCCGGCCCCGCTCGCGATCGACGCCGAACTGGTCGTCAGTGAACTGGTCACCAATGCGATCCGGCACGCACCCGGCCCGTGCGGGATGACCCTCCGGCTGTCCGGCGACGGACTGGCCATCACCGTCTGGGACACCTCCGTCGAGCAGCCGGTGGTCATGAGGCGCGACGGGCAGCGCTTCGGCGGCCACGGGATGCACGTGGTGCACACCGTCAGCAGCGAGGTGTCCGTCGTCTTCCTGGGCGACGGCAAGGAGATCACCGCCTGCCTGCGCCCCGTGCCGAACGACGGCCCCGACGAGATCCTCGAAGCGGGCCCTGCCGCTTGACGCCGACGACGTCCCCTCCGCCCGGCGGCGTTCACCACCCGGTGAACAGCAGATGGTTCAGGAGCAGCGCGAGCAGTGCCTGGGCGGCGAGCCAGAGGCGAGGGCGGGTGAGGAACGCGCAGGCCGGGAGCAGCCACAGGGCGAAGGGGAGCCAGATGCGTTCCGTCTCCGCCTTGCTCATGCCGGACAGGTCGGCGACCAGGAGCGCGGCCAGCGCTGCGCACACCAGGCATGCGAGGCGGAGGTCGGCCCGGGGCCCCGTGCGATGCCGGACCAGCACGGCAGCCGTCCGCCGCAGCCCCGCCACCGTCGACAGGCCCGTGATGAGCACCGCGCAGGCCAGGTTGGCCCACACCCAGTAGCCGTAGGGGCGGATGCCGCCCGCGCCCTGGCCGTAGCGCGTGACCAGCAGGCGGTAGGCCTCCCACCAGTCGAAACCCGCGAGCGTGAACACCGTGGGAACCACGGCGAGCCCGGCGAGCAGCGCCGCCGGCAGCACCGGGCGTCGACGTACCTCGCGGCGGCCGAGCACCAGGGCCGCCGCCACGATCAGCGCGACGAGAGTGAGGCCGTACGACAGGGAGCAGGTCAGGCCGAGCAGCAGGCCGGACGCGACCGCCCACCCCGGGGATCTCCGGGTGACCGCCAGCGCCGAAAGCGCCACGGCCCATGCCGCCACCGCCGCGAAGTACGCGTCGGCCGAGGTGCCCATCCACACGGCCGCCGGGGCCAGGACCAGGAAGGGGGCCGCGTGGCGGGCGAGCGCCTCGTCGGCCAGGGCGCGGATCGCGACCAGCACGGCCACGCAGGCGGTCGCCCCGACCATGACGCACCACATCCCTGCCCAGCCCCCGCCCCGCAGCCCGATCCGGTCGAGCAGCACGAAGGTGAGGGTGGCGGCGGGCGGGTGCCCGGCGACGTGGGCGGGCCAGTTGTCGGGGGAGTCGAGCAGGATGTGCCCGGTGAAGCCCCGCAGCGCTGCCGGGATGTCGTCGAACCGGTCGATGACCCGCAGGTATTCGTGGCGGGTGGTGAGCCTGCCGGCGATGCCCCGGTGCCATCCGTCGACCAGGGCGAGGGAGAGGATCCACACCGTGGCCGTGCCCCAGGCGGCCGGGAGCAGGGCGCGCCAGGGGAGCCGGGCCGCCAGACCGGGCCCGTACGCCACGGTGGCGACCGCCACCAGGACGGCGGCCGGGGTGCCGGGGCCCAGGTGCGGCCCCCAGGACGCCAGCAGCGGGGGCCAGTCGACGAACAGCGTCCGGCTGGTGTCCTCGATGTGGCGGCCGGCCAGTACGGACGCCACCACGAGCAGCGCGGCGGCCCCGGCGGCGCGGACATCGCGGCGCAGGCCTCGGGACGGCGTGGTCGAAGGGGTGCGGATCACACCGGCACGCTAGGCCGCGCGGCCGGTCGCGGACCGCCGATCGGGCCCGACGTCAGCGTTTCGTCATGGGTCGCGCCCCCTTTCGCGGGGTGTTCGCGGCCTACCGTCGGCACATGCGAGACGATCCACGCGATCCGCGGCTCCCCACGTCCCCCGGCTTCTGGCGCAGCCCCCTGCGGGGCCCCTGGTTCACCTCGGTGCTGGGCCTGGTCCTCCTGGCCGGCATCACCGTGCTGTTCGTGACGGGACTCCTCTCGTACGCCGCCTACAACCCGGACCTGTCGCCGGTCAACGACAAGACCCCGGACAAGGGGATCCTCGGCTTCTACCTGTTCGCCTGGCCGACGGACCCGCACTGGCTGTACCGGCTGAACCAGGGTGTCCACGTCACCCTCGGCATCACCCTGATCCCCGTGCTGCTCGCCAAGCTGTGGTCCGTCGTGCCGAGGCTGTTCGCCCTGCCGCCGGCCCGCTCGCTCGCCCACGCCCTGGAGCGGATCTCGCTGCTGCTGCTGGTCGGGGGCGGGCTGTTCGAGTTCGTGACCGGCGTCCTCAACGTCCAGCTCGACTACGTCTTCCCGGGCTCGTTCTACCCCCTGCACTTCTACGGCGCCTGGGTGTTCTTCGCCGCCTTCGTGGCCCACGCCCTGCTGAAGACGCCCACGGCCCTGCGCAGTGTGCGGCGGCTGCGGGAGGAGAAGAGCGACCTGGTCTCCCCGCGTCCCGCCGAGCCGACCGTCTCCCGGCGGGGCGCCCTGTGGTTCGTCGGGGGCGGCTCGCTGCTGTTGTTCGTCACGACCGTGGGGCAGAACTTCGGCGGCCCGCTGCGGCGCACCGCCCTCCTCGCCCCGCACGGCGGCGGCGAACCCGGCAGCGGCCCGAACGGCTTCCAGATCAACAAGACCGCCGCGTACGCCGGGATCGACTCCGCCGAGGCGGCCGAGGACGCCTGGCGGCTCGTCGTGACGGGACGTACCGGAACGGTGCGCCTCAGCCGGGCCCGGCTCGCGGAACTTCCCTTGCACAGCTCGGCGTTGCCCATCGCCTGCGTGGAGGGCTGGTCCACGCCGGACCAGTGGTGGCGCGGGGTGCGGCTGCGTGACCTCGCGGCCCTCGTCGGGTACGAGGACGATCCGCCGGACGTGTTCGTCGAGTCCCTCCAGCGGCACGGCGCCTTCCGGAAGGCCGCGCTGCGCGCCAACCAGGTGGCCGACCCGCGTTCCCTGCTCGCCCTGTACGTCAACGGCGAGGACCTGTCCCCCGACCACGGCCACCCGGCGCGGATCATCGTGCCCGCGGCGCCCGGCGTGCTGAACACCAAGTGGGTGGCCCGGATGACGTTCGGAGACCTGTGATGCGGAGACCTGTGATGCGGGGGCGCCTCGTGATCGGCAGCCCCCTGCAACTCCTGCTGCTGTCCTGCTCGTTCGCCCTCGCGGCCTACGCGGGCGTGCGCCTGGCGGCCGGCGACTGGTTCGGCGTGGCCCTGTGGGTCGTGGGCGCCGCGGTGCTGCACGACCTCGTGCTGCTGCCGCTGTACGCGGCGGCGGACCGGGCACTGCTGCGGGGGCTCGACGGGGCCCGCCGCCGGGAGTGGGCGATGTACGTACGCGTACCGGCCGCCCTCTCCGGGCTGCTGCTCCTCGTGTGGTTCCCGCTGATCAGCTCCGTGGTGGAGGCGCGCTACCGGTCCGCCACCGGCCTGCCGCCGGGGGTGTTCCTCACGCGCTGGCTGCTGATCACCGCTGTTCTCTTCGGTGGCTCGGCGCTGCTGCTGGTGGTGCGGCTGCCACGACTGCGCAGGGCGGCGAAACGCCGCCCGCCCGCCGTCCACTGACCGGCCCGCTCCCAGTCCCGCGCGTGCCGGAGCAGCGCACGGGTGCCGAGCCGCGCCCAGGGGAAAGGGGCGCCGGAGGCGGCGCGGGCATCGGTGATGTGGACGTCCAGGCGTTCGTCGACGTCCGCCGGGGCGGTCTCGGCGATCAGCAGGCCGCCGGGGCGCAGGAGCTCCGCGACCCGCTGCAGCAGGGCGCACGGGTCGCCGCCGATGCCGATGTTCCCGTCCATGAGCAGCACGGTGTCCCAGCGGCCCTCACCGGGCAGGGTCGCGAAGACGGAGCGCCGCAGCGCCCGTCCACCGAGCCGGACGCTGTGCTCGACCGCGGCCCCGCTGACGTCGATCCCGAGGGCGGTCCGGCCCTGGGCGGCCAGTTCCGCCACGAGCCGTCCGGGTCCGCACCCCACGTCCAGCACGGCCCCCTCGCACCGGTCCAGCACGTCCCGGTCGACCGCGTCGGCCCGGGCGCACCAGCGTTCCACCTCCAGCGGCAGCAGCCAACCGTCCGGGCGCCGCAGGAACAGAGGGCCGCGGCCGGCCCGCAGGGCGGCGTCATAGGGACCGGCGTCGGACCAGGCCGGGGCGGTGGCGGGCGGGGCGCTCATCGAGGACCGGCCGTCGATGCGGACGGCGTGGTGTCGGACTGCCCGGCGGACGGCACGGTGTCGGGCGGCCCGGCGGACGGCACGGTGTCGGGCGGCCCGGCCGACGGCCCGGCGGCGGGCGGCCCGGCGGGCGTGCACCGGGCGAGCCGCGCCGCGAAGCGCCCCCGCGGGGCCATCGCGGCCACCGCGTGGGCGTCTGGAGCGGTGTCGACATCGCGCAGGGGCGGCAGGTCGCGCACCCGCAGTCCCGCCGCGACGAGCCGTCCCCGCTGTACGGCACCCGTCACCGGTGTCGACATGGGCACGCCCCGCAGCAGAGCGGGGTCCGGACACGCCAGGCCGAGGGCCCAGAAGCCGCCGTCCTCGGCGGGGCCGAACCAGGCGTCGCAACCGGCGAAGTCCACGGTGAGCAGCTCCGGGGTCACCTGCGGGGTGTCCATGCCGATGAGCAGGGCCGGGCCGGTGCAGCGCGCGAAGGCCTCCGCCAGGCGCTCGTCCAGACGCCCCGCGCACTGCGCCACGACGTCGAAACCGGGCGGCAGCCAGGGGCCGGGGGCGCCGTCGAGCACGAGGACGCGCCGGGTGGCGGGCGCGGCGGCCACGGCCTGCAGGGTGTCCGCGAGGGCCGCTTCGGCCAGTGCGGCCGCCTGCTGGGGGGTGAACGGTGGCGTGAGCCGGGTCTTCACCCGGCCCGGCCGCGGCTCCTTGGCGATGACGAGGAGCGTGGTCAACGGACCGTTCCCCCTTCTTGCTCGGAGGCTTCGTGGGCCGGGGTTTCGTGCGACGGGGTGTTGTGCGCCGAGGTCTCGTGGGCCGGCGTGTCGCGCGGCGGGGTGCCGTGCGCCGGGGGTTCGGCCAGCACGCGGCTCATGTCCCGTACGGCCTGCCACGTACCGCGCCACGTGCCGGTCACCTTCGAGGCGCCCGTGCGCGGCAGATACGGCACGTCGTGCTCCTCGATCCGCCATCCCGCGTCGGCCGCGCGGACCACCATCTGGAGCGGATAACCGCTGCGCCGGTCGGTGAGGCCGAGGGCGAGCAGCGGCTCACGGCGGGCGGCGCGCAGGGGACCGAGGTCGCGCAGGCGCAGCCCGGTGCGCCGGCGCAGCATCCGCGCCAGTGCGAGATTGCCGGCCCGGGCATGCGGTGGCCACGCGCCCCGCCCCTGCGGACGCCGCCGCCCGAGCACCAGGTCGGCCCGTCCGTCGCGCACTTCGCGCACGAAGGGGACCAGGAGAGCGGGGTCGAGGGAGGCGTCACAGTCGCAGAAGCACACCACCTCGGCGGTGGCGGCCGTCAGCCCGGCGTGGCAGGCCGCGCCGAAGCCCCGCCGCGGCTCGTGCAGCACGGTCGCGCCCCGCGCTCGGGCGACATCGGCCGAGCCGTCCGTGGAACCGTTGTCGACGACGAGTGCGCGCCAGCCCGGCGGAATCCGTTCGAGCACCCAGGGAAGGGCCTCGGCCTCGTTCAGGCAGGGCAGCACCACGTCGACGTCCGAAGGTGTCGTCGTCACGGTTTCACCCTACGAACGCGAATCGGGCATACCGGACCATCGGTCCTTACGAAACGCGGACGTCGGCGGTCAGCGCGGCTACCGGGCCCCCGCCGACGGCGGCGCGGTGCCAGGCTGGAGACATGCAACAGCAGCCGTACGAGCCCGTCGGGACCGAGGGCGGGTCCCCGAGGATCCTGGTCGTGGACGACGATCCGACCGTCGCCGAGGTCGTCGCCGGGTACCTGGACCGCGCCGGTTACCGCGTCGACCGCGCCGACGACGGCCCGGCCGCCCTCACCCGCGCCGCCGCGCACCGCCCCGACCTGGTGGTGCTCGACCTGATGCTGCCCGGCATGGACGGCCTGGAGGTGTGCCGGCGGATCCGCGGACAGGGGCCCGTGCCCGTCATCATGCTCACCGCCCGCGGCGACGAGGACGACCGCATCCTGGGTCTTGAGGTCGGCGCCGACGACTACGTCACCAAGCCCTTCAGCCCTCGCGAACTCGTCCTGCGTGTCGAGTCGGTGCTGCGCCGCAGCCGCCCCGCCGCCACGGGAGGCCGGCTGGGAGCGGCCGGTCTCACCGTGGAGCCGGCGGCCCGCCGGGCCACCAAGAATGGCACCGAACTCGCCCTCACCCTGCGCGAGTTCGACCTGCTCTCCTTCTTTCTGCGGCACCCGGGGCGGGCGTTCGGCCGCGAGGACCTGATGCGCGAAGTCTGGGGGTGGGACTTCGGTGACCTGTCGACGGTCACGGTCCACGTCCGCCGCCTGCGCGGCAAGGTCGAGGACGACCCGGCCCGGCCCCGCCTGATCCAGACGGTCTGGGGCGTGGGCTACCGCTTCGAACCCGGTGAACCCGGTGAACCCGGTGTACTCGGTGTACCCGGCGATGGGGGCGACCGGCCGTGAGCGACACCGTCCTGATCGCCCTGTACGCCTTCGCCGGTGCCGCCGCGACGGGGCTGGCCGGAGCGGGCGTGCTGCGCCTGATCCGCCGCCGTTCGCTGACCGTCTCCCTCGCCGTGGTGGCGGCGGTCGGCGTCGTCGCGATGCTCGCCGGCACGCTCGCCGTCGCCTGGGCGATGTTCCTGTCGGCGCACGACCTGACCGTCGTCACCACGGTCGTCGCCATGGCGGCCGTCGTCTCGCTGGCCACCGCCCTGCTGCTGGGCCGGTGGGTCGTCGCCCGCAGCCGTGAACTCGCCGTGGCCGCGCGTTCCTTCGGGGACGGCGGGGACTTCGCCGCACCCGACGGGCCCGCCACCGCCGAACTCGCCGCCCTGAGCCGAGAGCTGGCGGCCACCAGCGCCAGGCTGGCCGAATCCCGGGACCGGGAACGCGCCCTGGAGGCGTCCCGCCGTGAACTCGTCGCCTGGATCTCGCACGACCTGCGCACTCCGCTGGCCGGTCTGCGCGCCATGTCGGAGGCTCTGGAGGACGGCGTCGCCGCCGACCCGAACCGCTATCTCCGGCAGATGCGCACCGAGGTCGAACGCCTCAACGACATGGTCGGCGACCTCTTCGAGCTCTCCCGCATCCACGCCGGGACCCTCGCGCTGACGCCCACCCGGATCTCCCTGTACGACCTCGTCGGCGACGCCCTCGCCGGCGTCGACCCCCTCGCCCGCGAGTACGGGGTGCGGCTGGTCGGCGGCCGTATCGAGCCGGTGCCGGTGGAGGTGGACGGCAAGGAGATGAGCCGGGTGCTGGGCAACCTGCTGGTCAACGCCATCCGCCGGACCCCGGCCGACGGCACGGTCGCCATCGCCGCCGAGCGTTCGCCCGAGGGCGTCGTCCTGTCCGTGACGGACGCCTGCGGCGGTATCCCCGAGGAGGACCTGCCGCGCGTCTTCGACACCGGCTGGCGCGGCACACACGCCCGGACGCCCCCGGCGGGTGCGGGCCTGGGCCTCGCCATCGTCCGCGGCATCGTGGAGGCCCACCAGGGGCGGACCGGCGTACGCAACATCCCCGGCGGCTGCCGCTTCGAGGTGGTGCTGCCGGCCGCCGCGTCCTGAAGACGGGCCGAGGCCGTCGAGGCCTGTCTCGCGCGTGTCCCCGCGGGCGCACGTGTCCTGCGGGCGGTCGTGTCCTGATGGCCGGCCACGACCATCGGGTCTGTCCTTCGTGTCCCCCGCGGCGGTCGTGTCCCCGTGGGCGCTCCTGTCCTGCGGGCGGTCGTGTCCTGCGGGCTCTCGTGTCCTGATGGCGGCCGCGACCATCGGGTCGGTCCTTCGCGCGTCCCCGCACGCGGCCGCGTCCTGCACCCGGCCGCAGCCGGCGGGTTCATCCCTCGCGCATCCCTGCCCGGGCGAACTCCCTCATGCCCTCCTCGAAGCCGACTTCGGGCTTCCAGCCCAGCTCCGCCCGCAGCCGGGACGAGTCCGCGGTGATGTGCCGGACGTCCCCGAGCCGGTACTCACCCGTGACGACCGGCTCGGGCCCGCCGTACGCGGCGGCCAGGGCCCGGGCCATCCCGCCCACGGTGTGCGGGTCGCCGCTGCCGGTGTTGTAGGCGGTGAGCGCGCCGCGGGCTGCGGCCTCGGCCTCCAGCGCGACGGCGTTCGCCGCCGCCACGTCCCGCACGTGCACGAAGTCCCTGCGCTGCAGCCCGTCCTCGAAGACCCGGGGGGCCTCGCCCCTCGCGAGCGCGGAGCGGAAGAACGAAGCGACACCGGCGTAGGGGGTGTCCCGTGGCATGCCCGGCCCGTACACGTTGTGGTAACGCAGCGACACCGCCGACCCGCCGGTGCAGCGGGCCCAGGCGGCGGCCAGATGCTCCTGGGCGAGTTTGGTCGTCGCGTACACGTTCCGCGGATCGGCCGGGGCGTCCTCGCGGACCAGCCCCGGGGAGAGGTCCTGCCCGCACTCCGGACAGGCGGGCTCGAACCGGCCCGCGTCGAGAGCGGCGACGGCCCGCGGCCCGGGCCTGACCACCCCGTGCCGCGCGCACACGTACCGCCCCTCCCCGTAGACGACCATCGACCCGGCGAGCACGAGGGCGCGTACTCCCGCCTCCGCCATGGCCGCGAGCAGCACGGCCGTCCCCAGGTCGTTGTGCGAGACGTAGTCCGCCGCGTCGGCGACCCCGTCGCCGAGCCCGACCTTCGCGGCCTGGTGGCACACGGCGTCCACATCGGCCAGGGCACGGCCCACCGCTGCGGGGTCCCGCACGTCCGCCGCGGGATCCTCCCGCACGTCGAACACGATCGCCTCGTGCCCGCGCTCCCGCAGGGCGGCGACCACATGAGACCCGATGAACCCGGCACCGCCGGTGACCAGTACGCGCATACGGGCACGCTAGGCGCTCACCGCCGCCGCCTCGCGGGAGCACGGCCGTACGTCATGACTCCGTAAGACGTGCCCGGGTGCGCCGAACCGGAACAAAACGGACTCCGTGGGAGACCCTGCCCCCATGACAGCACCCTCCGCATCCGATGCGGCCCACCGCTTCGACGACCTGACCGCCCTCTACATCAACTGCACCCTCAAACCCTCTCCGCAGCGCAGCCACACCCAAGGTCTGATCGACAAGAGCCGGTCGATCATGGACGGGGCGGGAGTGACCACGGAGCTGCTGCGCGCCGTCGACCACGACATCGCACCCGGCGTCTACCCGGACATGACCGAGCACGGCTTCGCCTCGGACGCCTGGCCGGCGCTGTACGAGAAGGTCATGGCGGCGGACATCCTGGTCCTGGCCGGGCCGATCTGGCTGGGTGACAACAGCTCCGTCACCAAGCAGGTCATCGAGCGCCTCTACGCCTGCTCCTCGCTGCTCAACTCCCAAGGGCAGTACGCCTACTACGGCCGTGTCGGGGGTTGTCTCATCACCGGCAACGAGGACGGCATCAAGCACTGCGCGATGAACGTCCTCTACAGCCTCCAGCACCTCGGCTACACGATCCCGCCCCAGGCGGACGCGGGCTGGATCGGCGCGGCCGGACCCGGACCGTCGTACCTGGACCCGGACTCGGGCGGCCCGGAGAACGACTTCACCAACCGCAACACCAGTTTCATGACCTGGAACCTGATGCACATCGCGGCCCTGCTGAAGCGCGCCGGAGGGGTCCCCGCCCACGGCAACCAGCGCTCGCAGTGGGACGCCGGCTGCCGCCCGGGGGCGGACAACCCCGAGCACCGCTGACCGGCGGGGCCGGCCCGGTGGTGCCAGTTCTTACGCGATGGTGACGCGCCCCCGGAACCGGTGGTCGCTCCCCGTCCCAGCGGTCACGGTGGTCACACCTGACACGGGAACGGAAAGGTCACCATGAACCAGGGACACAGGCGCAACCGCACACGCCGCAACGCGATAGTCCTGGCCGCCGGGCTGGCCGCGGGCGGTGTCGGACTCGCGTTGGTCACCATGCAGGCCAACGCGACCGACGCCCCGCCTGCCACCACCCGCGCGGCCGCACCCCTGTCCTGCCCCTCCGTGGCGGACCGCCTGCCGGACGTGCCCCGGCAGGCGCGTGCCGAGGTCGACCGCAACCTGCGGCTGCTGCAGACCCAGATCACCGAGGCCGGCAACCGGCTGGCCGCCACGCGCGGCCAGGGCGGCCCGGACTTCGTGCGCAACGCCGTCCTCGGCCCCCTCAAGGACAAGCGGGCCGCCACCGTCGACCGCATCGCCATCGCGATCAGCCGCACCGGCGCACCCCGGCCGCAGGGCTTGGACAGCCTGGCCGCCTGCACGCTTGCGGGTGCCCGAGGGGGGCAGCAGGGCCAGCAGGGGCAGAAGGGCCGGGGGGAGCAGGGGCAGGGAACGAGTCCGTCCCCGGCTGCGGGCAACGGCCCGGCGCCCGAGGACTTCGTGGACATCACCAAGGTCGCCCGCAACGTGCCCGCCCCGCCCCGCGGCAACCGCAACGCCTCCAAGGGCGCCTTCACGACCCGCTGCGGTGCCAACGCGGAGGGACGGCACAACTCCGACAACGTGATCGTCGCCCCTGGCGTGGGCAACGGCGCCCACCACACCCACGACTACGTCGGCGCCGTCGGTGTCGACGCCTTCACCACCGACGACAGCCTCGCCGCGGCCCGCACCACCTGCACCAACGGCGACCGGTCGACCTACTACTGGCCGGTGCTGCGCGACCGCCGCGGAGTCGAGAAGGCGGACGCGGGCTCGCCCGGCGGTGGAGCAGAGGGCAACGTCGGCAAGATCCTCACCCCCACGTCCGCGAGCCTCACCTTCGTCGGCAGCCCCACCACCAAGGTGGTCGCCATGCCGCGTTTCCTGCGCATCATCACCGGTGACGCGAAGGCCGACGCCAACGGCGGAGCCAACGCCAACGCGGCCTGGTCCTGCACCGGCTTCGAGAACCGCGTCCAGCTCAAGGACAAGTACCCGATCTGCCCGGCGGGCAGCGAGGTGGTGCGCACCGAGCGGTTCCAGAGCTGCTGGGACGGCCGGAACACCGACAGCGCCAACCACCGCAGCCACGTCGCCTTCGCCGACGCCCGGGGGAGGTGCCCGGCCGGCTTCAAGGCGGTCCCGCAGCTCGTACAGCGCCTCACCTACAGCGGTCTGGCGGGCAGCACCGCCTTCGCCGTGGACAGCTTCCCCGAGTCGCGTCACAAGCCCATAACCGACCACGGCGACTTCATCGACGCGATGCCCGAGCGACTGATGAAGCAGGCCGTCACCTGCATCAATTCCGGCCGTCGCTGCGGCTGAGACCGCTGCGGCCGCCCGCGTCACAGCCGTTCCTCGCACCAGGGGAGGGCGTGAGGCTCGTCGACCGCTCGGCCTCCGGGCGCCTGGCGGGGTCGAAGCCGCTCGAAGAGGCCCCGCGGCAAGGAGCCGCTCAGGCCGAGAGGAGCCCTCCAGGCCGTTCCCCCGGCCGCCTCAGGCCTCACGTGGTGGGAACTCGGTCTCCTTCGCCGTGGTGATCCGGGCGCCCATGTTGCGCTCCATCATCTCCAGGGCCGCGGAGGCCAGGTGGGGATGGATGGAGGCGACGGCGTCCCTCGGTACCGTCACCTCCAGGTGACGGATGTGCGCGTCCAGGGCGGAGTACAGGACGCACTGCTCGGTGACCTGGCCGGTCAGCACCACGTGCCCGACGTCCAGGCTCCACAGCAGGTAGGACAGGGGCGTCTCGAAGAAGACCGAGTGGCGGGCCTTCATGACGAACAGCGACCGGTCGTCGGGCCGGATGGGCTCGATCAGGTGGGCGTTCGGCTGGGACAGGGCCGCGTCCAGCAACTCTCCGTGGTGCGAACGCCACAGGCCGAAGTTGTCGTTCACGTAGATCACGGGGACGTCCGCCTCCCGGGCCCGGCCGAGCAGCTCCGTCAGGACGGGCACGACCGGCTCGACGGACGGCACGAGGAGCTCGGCGTCCTCGTGGTCGTAGGTGTTGATCATGTCGATCACGATCAGAGCCGACCGCGTAGGGTCCGCGCCACGTGCCATGCCGTCCACCGTCCGTCCGGTGCTGTCACTCATGGGATCCGGCGAGTTCTGGTCGGGGTGGAGGTCGAAGCATCGGATCTCCCGGGTGGAGCGTGTGGTGCGGGTTCGGGGAACGCACTGCTGAGTACCCGGGGGCGCGGCGGACGTAACGATCCGCCCGGGCGTCGTCGGTCCGTGAGGACGGCGTCGCGGTTAATCCACCCCGGGTCGTGGGCCGCCTCGTGCAGAAAGTCGGCGACGTCCGCCTCAGAGGAAGACGCGGGCCACCTCCAGCCACTTCTGTGCGTCCACGCCGGTCGCCGTCATCGGTCTCGGACCAGGGGCGACGCCGGGTGACCCACAGGCAGAAGTCGACAGGGCCGCCCTGTACCCGTTGCGCGGCAGCCTCGGGGCGCCACACCCAGTCGGGGCGAACAGGATCGCCGCCCAGGACGCCCCGACCCGGCAGGGTGCCGACGGAGGACGACGGGGAGGAAGGCCGCTGCGGCGAGGCCACGGCGCGGCGCCGGAGCGCTGTGCGGGAAGGGCGGTTTCACCGGCTGCGGCGATGCCGCGGGCTTGCTCTCCTTGCCCGGCCGGCTCTCCTCGGCGGAGCGACTCGTCGCGCCGGGCCGGGTCTCCCTCGGCGGGCCAGGTCTGCGGGCCAGGTCTCCTCGGCAGGCGGTCTCCTCGGCGGGGCGGGCGGGTCGCTCGGGCGTCCCGGCTGCCTCTCGGTCGAGCGTACGTACGAGTGATCACGCAGCGGGACACGGGCAGGACACGCAGCGGGACACGGGCAGGACGCGCAGCGGGACACGGGCAGGACACGCGGCCGAAGAGAACGGGAGCCTGGTCGGCCGGACCCTTCAGTCGCGGCCAGAACCTGTCCGCAAGTCCCGCTACCGTGCCTCACATGACGAACACCAAGCGGAGCGTCACCGGCACGGCACCCCTGCTCGACGCGCGGGCCCTCAACCGCGCGACCCTCGACCGGCAGCTGCTCCTGCGCCGCTCCCGGCGCTCCGTCGCGGCGGCCGTCGAGCACCTGCTCGGCCTCCAGGCGCAGAACGTCAAACCGCCGTACTACGCGCTCGCCGCCCGGCTCGACGGGTTCGCCCCCGAGGCGTTGTCCCGGCTGATGGCCGACCGCGAGGCCGTCCGGATCGTCACGATGCGCTCCACGATCCACACCCACACCGCGGACGACTGCCTCACCCTGCGGCCGCTGGTGCAGCCCGCCCGCGACCGGGAGCTCGTCACCTTCCGCAAAGGCCTGGCCGGGGTCGACCTGGACCGGCTGGCCGGGCTCGCCCGCGACCTCGTCGAGACCGAGCCCCGCACCATGGGGCAACTGCGCGAGGCCCTGCTCAAGGAGTGGCCCGACGCCGATCCGCAGGCCCTGGCCGTCGCCGCGCGCTGCCGCCTGCCGCTGGTGCAGGTGACGCCGCGCGGTCTGTGGGGGCGAAGCGGGCAGGTCAGTCTCACCACCGCCGAGCACTGGCTCGGCCGGCCCGCACAGCCGGCGCCCACGCCCGACGCGGTCGTCCTGCGCTATCTCGCCGCCTTCGGCCCGGCCTCGGTGCAGGACATGCAGACCTGGGCCGGCATGACGCGTCTGCGCGACGCCTTCGAACGTCTCCGGCCGCAGCTCGTGACCTTCCGGGACGAAGCCGGCGTCGAGCTCTTCGACCTCCCCGACGCCTCCCGCCCCGACCCCGACACCCCGGCACCGCCGCGCTTCCTCCCCGAGTTCGACAACCTGCTGCTCTCGCACGCCGACCGCAGCCGCGTGATCCCGCCCGAGCACCGGGGCCGCTCGTGGAAGGGCAACATGGCCTACCGCACGCTCCTCGTCGACGGCTTCCTCGCGGGGCTGTGGCGGCTGGAGGAGGACGCGCTCGTGATCGAGCCCTTCGACCGGCTCTCCCGGAGCCAGAGGGACGACGTCACCGCCGAGGGGGAGCGGATGCTGCGCGTCATGCACCCGGGGTCGTCGCACGACGTCCGGTTCGGCGTCGTACGGACCTAGAGCCGCGGCACCAGGTTGCGTCGCGACATGGATAGGGGGCGTTGCGGGCCGCTCGTGGAGGCCCGCAACGCCCCCCGGTCAATCACCTGAGGGATACTCAGGAGCTAGTGGGCGGTCACGAGTTGACCTGCGTCGTGACCAGGTTGGAGAAGGTGGTCAGCCGGGTGTAGATACCCGGGTAACCGGCCTGGGCGCAGCCTTCGCCCCAGGAAGTGATGCCTGCCAGGACGCCCCCGATGAGCAGGGGGCCGCCGCTGTCGCCCTGGCAGGTGTCCACGCCGCCGGCGGTGTATCCGGCGCACACCATGTCGCTCTTCACGAACTGGGAGCCGTAGGAGCTTCCGCAGCTGGAGTCGGACACGGTCGGTACGGTCGCGGTGCGCAGCTGGTTGGAGCTGCTGCCGTTCGAGGCGGTGGTGCCCCAGCCGAGGATGCGGGCGGTGGAGCCGGCCGCGTACACCGAGGTCTGGGAGGCGGAGACGTACTTCGCCGTGGTGTACGGCATCGACGTCGACAGCGTCAGCACGGCCACGTCGTCGCCGTTGGTGGCGTCGGTGTAGCTCGGGTGGATCCATATCTTGCTGACTCTGCTGACGGTGCCGTTGGTGCCGTTGAGGTAGGTGCGGCCACCGACGACGCGCACGCTGCTCGTGGTCTCGCCGACCATGCAGTGCGCGGCGGTGACGACCTTCGTGGGCGAGACCAGCGTGCCACCGCAGAACTGGTTCTGCGAGGCGTCCGTGATCTGCATGACGAACGGGTACGCGGACGCCGTGGTCGTGGTGCCCCCGACGATCGGCTGGGGCGCGGCGACGGCCGTGGGGGCGGCGAGCAGCGCGGTCGTGGCGGCGGCGGCGGTCGCCGCGACGGCGGCGGCGGCCTTCTTGGCAGCGTTGAGCCCGAACATGGGGTCTCCTCGGGGAGTTGCCGGTGGGGGGTCGCGCGGGTGGTGGTGCACGGTGACCCTGACGCCTTTGTTCGGATCTCCGTGTGTCCGGCGAGCGGCACGCCCCAAAGCTAGAGCCACGACGAGGTGGCTCCCAATGAGGGAACCCCCTAAGGGAGTTGGGCAGGGATAACCCTCGGTCCGGCGCCGTAAACCCAGGTGGGGTCAGGTCGTGCGGCGGCCCGCGGCCAGCCGGACGATGTCCACCCGGGAGCGGATCCCGAGCTTGCGGTAGACCCGGGTCAGGGTCGCCTCGACGGTCTTGACGCTGATGAACAGGCGCGCCGCGATCTCCCGGTTGGTCGCACCCTCCATCACCAGCGAGGCGACCTGACGCTCCATCGCGGCGAGCCCCTCCAGCGCGTCCAGGGCGACGGGCGGCGCGGCGGCGGCCGGTTCCACCGCCGTGGGGCCGGCCGTGGCGGCGGCGTCGACCTGCCGCAGCCAGGGCAGCGCGCGGCAGCGCCGGAACAGCCGCGCGGCCTCGTCGTACGACACCGGCCCCGGCAGCGGCCTGGCCCCGGGGCGGGGGGAGGCCGCGGCCTGGGCACGCAGGCGGGCCAGCGCGAAGGCGGCCCGGGCCTCCTCCAGCCCGTACCCGAGCCGGCCGAGCCGGTCCTGCACGGACGTCAACCGGACGGCGGCGGCCTCGTGTTCGCCGCGTGCCGCCCGCACCAGCGCCTCGGCCCGGTCCAGGACGGCCAGCACACTCTGCCGGCCCAGCCGCAGCGCGTGCGCCCGGGTGGTGTCGATGACGTCCTGGGCCTCACCCGGTTCCCCGATGCGGACCAGCGCCTCGGCGAGGTCACCGTGCCAGCGCCCGCGCCCGGGGTCGTTGATGCCGAGGCCCTGCTCCAACTCCCGCACCCGGCGCAGCGAACGGACGGTGGCGGCCGGGTCGCCGGCCACCAACTGGGCGTAGCCCAGAGCCGCGAGAGCCCGGGAGAGGTACATCTGGTCGCCGTCGACCTCGGCGTGGTCCGCCGCCTCGCGGGCGAGGGCCAGGGCCCGGTCGACGTCCCCGGCCGAGGCCTCCGCGAGGGAGGCCAGCATGGCCGAGGCGCCCTCGCCGATCCCGGCGTCCCGGGCGAGCCGCAGGCTCTCGCGGGACAGGTCCAGGGCCCGGCCGCAGTGCCCGGAGCGCAGTTCCGTGTCGGCGAGGAAGCGCAGGAAGTGCACCTCGCTCTCGACCATGCCGCGCCGGCGCACCTCACGCAGCAGCGCGGTGATGGTCGCCCGCGCCTCGGGCAGCTGGTCGCTCATGATCAGCCAGCGGAACCGGGCCGACCCGGCGCCGTTGTGGTGGCAGGCCACGTACGGGTCCTGGGGCTCCTTCAGGGCCCGTTTGACGGTCACGGGGGCGTCCGGGTGGCCCATCAGGGTCTCCGTCGAGGCCTGGAAGGACAGCGCCATCAGCTCGGTGCGCCGGTCCCCGCCGCGGGCGGCCAGCTCCGCCGCGTGCGCGGCCTCCTGGCGGGCCTCGGCGAAGTCCCCCTCGACGACCAGGCCGCGCCAGGCCAGCTGGTAGTGGACCTGCGCGAGCAGGCACGGGTCGTCCCCCGCGTCGGCCAGGACCTGCGGGAAGACGGCGTCGACCTCGCCGAGGGCCTGCCCGGCCGCCTCGATGACCACCATCCAGGCCCGGACCCGCTCGGCGGGCACGGTGGCACGCGTCAGTACGTCGCGTGCGATGTCCCGGGCGAGATCGGCCTCGCCGGCGGTGATCGCGTCCTCCGCGGCCAGCAGACGCCGCTCGTCGGGGCCGGGGGTGCTGTCCGCCGGGGTGTGCCGGGCGGCGAGCAGCCCGAGCGAGGCGGCCATGGAGGGCGCCCCGCGGTCCCGGGCCAGCGCACCGGCCTCGGCGAGCCGGGCCGCGACCTCGGGGTCGGTGCCGGTGGTCGCCAGGGCCAGGTGTCGGGCCCGCTCGATCGGGTCGGAGGCCGCCGTCGACAGCGCGGCGTGCGCGGCCCGCCGCTCCTGCGCCGGGGCCTCCGCGTAGAGCGCGGCCGAGATCAGCGGATGCGCGAACCGCAGGGCCGGCGCCTCGGGGTCCGTGGCCAGCAGCCCCAGGGCCGCCGCCTGGGCCGTCTCGGCCTCGGCGTGCTCCCGCCCGGCCGCGTGCAGCAGCGCCAGGGTGGGACGGGCACCGGCACTGGCGACGAGGAGCGTGCGGCGCGCCTCGTCGGACAGCATCTCCAGCCGGCTCAGCACCAGGGCCCGCAGCGAGGTGGGCACGGGCAGCGGCTCGCCCGGCCGGGGCCGGGCCGGGCTCTCGGCCAGGGCCCTGCCCAGCTCAAGCGCGAAGAGCGGGTTGCCGCCGCTGGTGCGGTGGATGTCGCGGATCGTGGAGCGGGACAGGGGCGTGTAGCCGCGGTGGTCGAGCAGTGCGGAGACCTGCGTACGGTTCAGCGGGCCCAGCCGGACGGCGAGCGTGTCGGGCGGGGACGCGGGCAGGTGGCGGTCGTACTCCTGGCCCTCGGTCCGCACCGCGCACAGCATCTGCACGGGCGTGTCACCCAGCCGGCGGGCCGCGAAACCGAGCAGCTCCGCACTGGCGGCGTCCAGCCACTGCAGATCGTCGGCGACCACGAGCACCGGGCCCTTCGCGGCGAGGACGCGCAGCGCCGACAGCACCGCCAGGCGCAGCGCGAGCCCGTCCCGCTGGAGCGTGGACTCGCCACGGCCGGTGAGCGCCGACTCCAGGGCGGTGCGCTGGGCGCCGGGCAGCGCACCGGACACGTCGTCCAGGACCAGCCCGAACAGGTCGGCCAGCGCCAGGAAGGGCAGGTGGGATTCCGACTCGGTCGCCGAGCACCGCAACACCGTCCGGTCCGCACCGCCGTAATCCGCGGCCAGCGCCCGCAGCACCGTCGACTTTCCTATTCCGGCGGGTCCGTGGAGCAGCACACTGCCCCCTCGGCCGAGCTGCTCACGCGCCGCGGTGAACAGATCCTCCCGGCCGATGACCAGGTCGGGGCGGCTCCTGGGAGGCTCCTGGAAGTCCCGTCGTACGGTCACCGCTCCCCTCCCTGTGTCGTGTCCTGGCCAATATTAGGCAACGGTTCTTTGAATTTCGGAGGGACGACCTCGTGAGGGAAATAACAACACGTGACGGCGGCAGAATTCAGCGGACTCCCGAATGCCCCGGAAGACGGGGTCGGCGCCCTCTCCGGGGCCCCTCGGCGAAGCACTCGCGCAGGCATCACAGAAAACACCACAAACCTATGGCAACCACCCCGCCCGGCGCGCGGCGACCACGGCCTCGCCGCGGGTGCGGGCCCGCAGCTTCCGCATGGCCGACCGCAGGTACCCCTTGACGGTCTCCGGCGTCACGCCGAGGCGCTCCGCGGCGGCCGCGTTCGTCGCCCCCGCCGCCACGCACGCCAGGACGTCCACCTCGCGCGGTGCGAGCCTGACCCGCGCCGGCCCGGCGGACTCGGCCGTCAGCAGCGCACACACCTCGTGCACCTCCGCACGCAGCTCGGGGTCCGCGATCCGCGGGGCCAGCGCGCGCAGGGCCGCGTGCGCCTCCCGCACCCGCTCCCACCCCGGGCCCGCTCCGGCCCCGGCGGCGAGCGTGCGGACCTCGTCCCGGACGACCAGTGCCCGCTCCAGGTCCCGCGCCGCCTCCATGGCCGCGTCCAGCATCCGCCCGCCCAGCGGCTGGGACGTGCGCAGCGCCCCGTACAGCACCCCGCGCACCCGGTGCCGCACCACCACAGGCACGGCCAGCACCGAACGCAGCCCCTCCGCGGCCACCGGGGCGTCGTACTCGTGGCTGATCTGCCGCGACACCGAATAGTCCGTCACCACGCACGGCCGGGCCAGTGCCACCGTCTTGCCGCCGAGGCCGGTGCCGGAGGTCACCACCAGCGAGCGCAGGGCGTGCGTCGCCGTGCCGCTCAGTTCGCTGATACGCATCTGCTGCCCGGCCTCCAGCAGGCCGCCGAAGGCGACGGGAAGGCCGGTGCCCCGCCGCAGGCGCAGCAGCGCGCTGCGTATCTCGACCGCGTCGGACGCGTCCGTCGTCACCTGATCCGCCCCTTCGTCACGGCTCCTGTGCGGGCGCACCCCCCGTTCGGGGGTAGTGAGACCTGCATCACGGATTACACGATGGCTCAGAGCCGCCCGGCAATGGTCCGGCACCCAGGAGGACAGATGACATCGGCGACGGAGCTGTTCCGCGACGCGCGGGATTTCCTGCTCGAACACCGCGAGGACTACCCGACCGCCTACGAGGGCTTCCGCTGGCCACGCCCCGAGTACTTCAACTGGGCGCTGGACTGGTTCGACGTGATCGCCGACGGCAACGGCCGCACCGCCCTGCACCTCGTCGAGGAGGACGGCCGCGAGACCCGGCTGTCCTTCGGGGAGATGTCGGTACGGTCGAACCGGTTCGCCACCTGGCTGCGTGAGCGGGGCGTGCGCGCCGAGGACCGGATCCTCGTCATGCTCGGCAACCAGGCCGAACTGTGGATCACCGCCCTCGCCGCGATGAAACTGCGCGCGGTGGTCATCCCGGCCACCCCGCTGCTCGGCCCCGCGGACCTGCGTGACCGCGTCGAACGCGGCCGGGTCCGGCACGTCATCGCACGCCCCGAGGACACCGCGAAGTTCGCCGAGGTCCCCGGGGACTACACGCGCATCGCCGCGGGCGCCGCCGGGGCCGTGCCGGCGGGCTGGCTGCCGCTGGACGACGCCCACGGTGCCTCCGCCGCCTTCACCCCCGACGCCCCGACCCGGGCCGACGACCCGCTGATGCTCTACTTCACCTCGGGCACCACGGCCCGGCCCAAACTCGTCGAGCACACCCACACGTCGTACCCGATCGGCCATCTGTCGACCATGTACTGGATCGGCCTGAAACCCGGGGACGTGCACCTGAACATCTCCTCACCCGGCTGGGCCAAGCACGCCTGGTCCAATCTCTTCGCCCCGTGGAACGCCGAGGCGACGGTCTTCCTGCACAACTACACGCGTTTCGACGCCGTCCGTCTCATGACCGAGATGGACCGGGCGGGCGTCACCACCTTCTGCGCCCCGCCGACCGTGTGGCGCATGCTCATCCAGGCCGACCTGACGCAGCTGCGCACCCCGCCCCGCGAGGTCGTCGCGGCCGGCGAGCCGCTCAACCCGGAGGTCATCGAGCAGGTCCGCCGGGCCTGGCACCTCACCATCCGGGACGGTTTCGGCCAGACCGAGACGGCCGTCCAGGTCGCCAACAGCCCCGGCCAGCCGCTCAAGACCGGCTCGATGGGCCGGCCGAGCCCCGGCTACCGCGTCGAACTCCTCGACCCCGTGTCCGGCGCACCGGGCGCGGCGGAGGGCGAGATCGCGCTCGACCTGTCCGACCGTCCCGTCGGCCTGATGGCCGGCTACCACGGCGACGCGGACCGGACGGCCGAGGCGATGGCCGGCGGGTACTACCGCACCGGCGATGTCGCCTCCAGGGACGACGAGGGCTACCTGACGTACATCGGGCGCAGCGACGACGTCTTCAAGGCCTCCGACTACAAGATCAGCCCGTTCGAGCTGGAGAGCGCGCTGCTGGAGCACGAGGCGGTGGCCGAGGCAGCGGTCGTCCCCGCCCCGGACGAGCTGCGGCTGGCCGTCCCCAAGGCGTACGTCGTGCTGGCCGAGGGCTGGCAGCCGGGCCCCGACACCGCCAAGGTCCTGTTCGAGCACTCCCGCGAGGTGCTGGCCCCCTACAAGCGCATCCGCCGCCTGGAGTTCGCCGACCTGCCCAAGACCGTCTCCGGCAAGATCCGGCGGATCGAGCTGCGTGAGGCCACGGCGGCCGGCTCGGACGCCGAGTACCGCGAGGAGGACTTCCGGTGAGTTCCTACAGTCACGGCACCAGCGGGACGGCGTTGCTGGGCGACACCATCGGGGCCAACCTGGACCGCGCCGTCGCCATGTGGCCGGACCGCGAGGCACTGGTCGACGTGCCGTCCGGGCGGCGCTGGACGTACGCCGAGTTCGGCGCGGCGGTCGGCGAACTGGCCTCGGCCCTGTACGCCTCCGGCGTCGCCAAGGGCGACCGGGTGGGCATCTGGGCGGTCAACTGCCCCGAGTGGGTGCTCGTCCAGTACGCCACCGCCCGCATCGGCGCGATCATGGTGAACATCAACCCGGCGTACCGCACCCACGAGGTGGAGTACGTCCTGAAGCAGGCGGGCGTGTCCCTGCTGTTCGCCTCCCTGAGCCACAGGACGAGCGACTACCGGGCGATGGTCGAGCAGGTCCGCGGCGCGCTGCCGGAGTTGCGCGAGGTGGTCTACTTCGGCGACCCGAGCTGGGAGGCGCTGCTCGGGCGGGCGACCACCGACGCGACGTACGACGCACTCTCCTGTGACGACCCGATCAACATCCAGTACACGTCGGGCACGACGGGCTTCCCGAAGGGCGCGACCCTCTCCCACCACAACATCCTCAACAACGGCTATTTCGTGGGGGAGTTGATCGCCTACACCGAGCAGGACAGAATCTGCATCCCTGTCCCGTTCTATCACTGTTTCGGCATGGTCATGGGGAATCTGGCTGCCACCTCGCACGGCGCCTGCATGGTCATCCCCGCCCCGTCCTTCGACCCGAGGGCGACCCTGGAGGCGGTCCAGCAGGAGCGCTGCACCTCGCTCTACGGCGTCCCGACCATGTTCATCGCGGAGCTGAACCTCCCCGACTTCGCCTCCTGGGACCTCTCCTCGCTGCGCACCGGCATCATGGCGGGCTCGCCCTGCCCGGTGGAAGTGATGAAGCGGGTGGTCGCCGAGATGCACATGGCCGAGGTCTCCATCTGCTACGGCATGACCGAGACCTCCCCGGTGTCCCTGCAGACCCGCAGGGACGACGACCTGGAGCACCGCACCGGCACGGTGGGCCGCGTCCTGCCGCACATCGAGGTCAAGGTCGTCGACCCGGCCACGGGCGTCACCCGACCGCGCGGCACGGCGGGCGAGTTGTGCACCCGCGGCTACAGCGTGATGCTCGGCTACTGGAACGAGCCGGAGAAGACCGCCGAGTCCGTCGACGCAGGCCGCTGGATGCACACGGGCGACCTCGCCGTGATGCGTGAGGACGGCTACGTCGAGATCGTCGGCCGCATCAAGGACATGATCATCCGGGGCGGGGAGAACATCTACCCCCGTGAGATCGAGGAGTTCCTCTACGGTCATCCGAAGATCCAGGACGTCCAGGTCGTCGGCGTCCCGCACGAACGCTACGGCGAGGAGGTCCTGGCCTGTGTCATCGCGCGCGACCCGGACGACCCGCCCACGCTGGAGGAGCTCCGTGCCTTCTGCGAGGGGCGGTTGGCGCACTACAAACTCCCGAGCCGGGTGCAAATCCTCGACTCCTTCCCGATGACGGTGTCGGGGAAGGTGCGCAAGGTGGAGCTGCGGGAACGGTTCGCGGACGGCTGAGGGGCGCGGCCCCGCCGGTCACAGCGGGGCGCGCATGCACACCCGCGGCCAGCGGTCCAGGCCGTGCGCCGCCTCCTCCGCGCGGATCGCACGGAGGCCGGGCGTGAGGTCCGCTTCGGGGAGGGGCCGAAAGCCGAGGCGGGCGTAGTACGGGGCGTTCCACGGGACGTCCGTGAAGGTGGTCAGCGTCAGGGCGGTCAGGCCCTCCTCGCGGGCGCGGTCGGCGGCGTGGGCCAACAGGGCGCGGCCCACGCCCCGGCGTGCGGCGCGCGGGTGGACCGAGACCTGCTCGATGTGCAGGGCGCCGTCCGCGGGTTCGGCGAGGAGGTAGGCGGCCGGCAGGTCCCCCTCGTCCCCCTCGTCCACCGCGACCCAGCAGCGGCCCGCCCGGCGGTAGCGCTCCAGTACGTCGAGCGCGGGCGGTTCGTCGTCCGCGATCTCCGGCATGCCGAGCTCACGAAAGGGGGCTCCGGCGGCCCGTTCGATGGCCTGGAGGGCCAGGAGTTCGGCTCGGGTGGCGAGGCGGATACGCATGCGGTGAGTATGCGGGGCCGTGGGGCCCGGGGTCAGGGTGCTCCGCTACCCGGCGCCGGTGGCGGCCAGCATCTCGGCCGGGGCGTTCACCGGCCTCGGCGTGCCGGTGAGGTCGAGGACGAACAAGGCGACGCCCAGGGTGTCGGCGCGGGCCCGGGCGTCGTCGGCGTATCCGGCGAGGGCGAAGTAGAGGCAGTCCGCGGACTCCGTCATGGCCGTCAGCCACAGGCATTCGACGTCCCTGAGGGTCGCCGGGCGCACCGCCGGGTCCACCTGCGCGACGACACCGCGGGCGGCGAGACCGATGCCGGAGGGCGGGCGCTGGTCCGCCCTGCGTACACCCCGGTAGCCGAGCCAGCGCAGATACAGGGCGGTGGCCGTGACGGCGTCGCGCGCGGTGCGGATCGTGACCGAGAGGAAGGGGGGCCGGGCGGGACGCGCCTCGGCGGCGACGGCCGCGGCATCTCGCGGACCGGGCGTCGTGTCGTGCGTCCCGGGCGTGCCGTGCTGGTCGGCTGCGCGCTTGCGGGCGGGCTGTTCGGTTGAGCCCTGCTGGTTGTCCTGGTCGGCTGCCGTTGCGTCCTGGCCGGTCTCCGGGGCCTGGGCGGCTGCCGTTCCGCTCCCGTCACCCGCAGCTGCCCACCCCCTCGTACCCCGTTCCGCCACCACCGCCACCCGCAGCACCACTCCGCACGAACACCCCACCTCCGGGCGCGGCCACTCGCCGCGTCGCCCGCAGGAGCCGCACCGCACCGTCACCCAGTCGTCCTGCCAGACCCGGTGCGAGACGGGCGTCGCCGTACCGTCCCGGTCCAGTCGCGGGGCGACCGGCGCACCGCAGGCGCACGGGTACGCCGGTGCCGTGTAGCGGTGCTCGCGGCGGCAGGCCGGGCAGCGCACCGCAACGGTCTCGGCCATGGCCACTCCAGAACCGTGTCGTATCGGGACAGCGTGCCCATCGTGCTCCCTCGGGCCCCGCCCTGTCCGGCGCTTTCCGTCTCTTGACGCCCGTCGTCCGCCCCACATACATTCATTCCAGATTGTAGAAAACAATTTCCGCAATACGGAAGAGCTCACCGCGGGGCGCGACGGGAGTGCGAATCCGACAGCCGAAGCAGGAGTACTCGATGGCTCGAATGACCGCTGCCCGCGCGGCAGTTGAGATCCTCAAGCGCGAGGGCGTCGCCGACGCGTTCGGTGTCCCCGGCGCGGCGATCAACCCGTTCTACGCGGCGCTCAAAGCCTCGGGCGGCATCGCCCACACCCTCGCCCGGCACGTCGAGGGCGCCTCGCACATGGCCGAGGGCTACACCCGCACCCACCCCGGCAACATCGGGGTCTGCATCGGCACTTCGGGCCCGGCCGGCACCGACATGATCACGGGGCTGTACTCGGCGACCGGCGACTCCATCCCGATCCTGTGCATCACGGGCCAGGCCCCGACCGCCGTGATCCACAAGGAGGACTTCCAGGCCGTCGACATCGCCTCCATCGCCAAGCCGGTCACCAAGATGGCCGTCACCGTGCTGGAGGCCGCGCAGGTCCCGGGCGTCTTCCAGCAGGCCTTCCACCTGATGCGCTCCGGCCGCCCCGGCCCGGTCCTCATCGACCTGCCGATCGACGTCCAGCTGACGGAGATCGAGTTCGACCCGGAGACCTACGAGCCGCTCCCGGTCTACAAGCCCGCCGCCTCCCGCGCCCAGATCGAGAAGGCGATCGGGATGCTCAACGCGTCCGAGCGGCCGCTGATCGTCGCGGGCGGCGGCATCATCAACGCCGACGCCGCCGAACTCCTCGTCGAGTTCGCCGAGTTGACCGGGACCCCGGTCGTCCCGACCCTGATGGGCTGGGGCATCCTGCCCGACGACCACGAGCTGAACGCCGGCATGGTGGGCCTGCAGACCTCGCACCGCTACGGCAACGCGACCTACCTCGAGTCCGACTTCGTCCTCGGCATCGGCAACCGCTGGGCCAACCGCCACACGGGCAGGCTCGACGTCTACACGGCCGGGCGAACGTTCGTCCACGTCGACATCGAGCCCACCCAGATCGGCAAGATCTTCGCCCCGGACTACGGCATCGCCTCCGACGCCAAGGCCGCCCTGGAGCTGTTCGTCGAGGTCGCCCGCGAGCTGAAGGCCGCCGGCGCGCTCCCCGACCGCTCCGTGTGGGCCGGGGCCGCGCAGGAGCGCAAGGCGACCCTCCAGCGCCGTACGCACTTCGACGACATCCCGATCAAGCCGCAGCGCGTCTACGAGGAGATGAACAAGGCCTTCGGCCCGGACACCAGGTACGTCTCCACCATCGGCCTCTCGCAGATCGCCGGCGCCCAGATGCTGCACGTCTACCGGCCCCGCCACTGGATCAACTGCGGCCAGGCCGGACCGCTCGGCTGGACCGTCCCGGCCGCGCTCGGCGTCGCCAAGGCCGACCCGGAGGCCTCCGTCGTCGCCCTCTCCGGCGACTACGACTTCCAGTTCATGCTGGAGGAACTCGCGGTCGGCGCGCAGCACCGGATCCCGTACGTCCACGTCCTGGTGAACAACTCCTACCTGGGCCTCATCCGGCAGGCACAGCGGGCGTTCGAGATCGACTTCCAGGTCAACCTGGAGTTCGAGAACCTCAACTCGCCCGAGCTCGGCGTCTACGGCGTCGACCACGTGAAGGTCGCCGAGGGGCTCGGCTGCAAGGCGATCCGCGTCACCGACCCCGCCGAGCTGGGCGGCGCCTTCGAGCAGGCCAAGAAGCTGGCCGCGGAGTACCGGGTCCCGGTCGTCGTCGAGGCGATCCTGGAGCGCGTCACCAACATCTCCATGTCGACGACCAACGACATCGGCAACGTCGTGGAGTTCGAGGAGATCGCCACGGAGCCGGGCCATGCCCCGACGTCGATCAAACCGCTGAAGGTCTGAGACCTGCGCGGCAGAAGGGGCGGCCCCGTCCGGGAGGACGAGCCGCCCCTCACGCGTTCCAGGCCCCCTCGAAGGGCGCCGGCACCTCACTCGCCGCCTCCGCCTCCACCGCCCCCGCCGCAGGAGAGGAAGGCGCCGCCACCGCCGTTCGTACCGTGCGGCGGGTCCTTGAGGAGGGCCGCGCCGCCCACCTCGGCCCGGCGGACCAGACCCGCCCGCAGGGCGAAGCGCGGCACCAGCAGCCGCAGGGCCGCCTCGCCGTGCAGGGCGACCAGCACCAGCCGTTCACCGTCGGTCAGGCCGTGCCTGCTCGCCGGCATGGGGTGCTCGCGCCGCAGGTCCCGGACATGGCGGCGGGCGGCGCGGGTCGCGCCGAGCAGCGGACGGCGCAGCAGGCCCGCCTCCGCGAGCGGGATGCGCATGAGGGCCACCGCGAGCCGGATGTCGGGATCCTTCACCAAAGCCGTGGGAGCCGCGGGCGTGCGCAGACGGGCGTGCACCGCGGCGGCCAGGGGAGAGGGCGGCTGATCCGCCCCTGGGTCGTGGCCGGCGCGCGCCCGGATCGTGCCGGGCAGGTCCGGCTCCACCAGGCCCCGCAGATGCAGGTCCACCACGGCGACGGTGACGGCGGCCCGCGGGCCGTCCCCCAGCAGTGCGATCTCGTGCGGCTCCAGCCGGACCGCCGTGCCGTCGCTCATGGCTTCACCCCCGTACCGGGGCCCGCCCCCCCGTGCCGGCGGGCCCGTGTGCCGGGAATGTGCCCGGCCCCGGGGGCGGTTGAAGCCCCCGGGGCCGGGTTCAGAGGTAGATTTGAGGGTTCCGTACGGGCAGTACGACCGGTGACGCAGACGCGCTCACGCCTCGTGGTGCTCCGACAGCCCCGGCCAGTCGTCCGGACCGCCGCCCTGCCATTCCACGAGGTCGCTCTCGGCGACGTCGGTGACGTACAGGTCGGCCAGGCGCAGGATCTCGGCGACGTCGTCGGTGTGGGTGGCGACGCCCAGCGGCTCCTCGCCCAGGGTCACCCGGCGGGAGCCGTCCAGGGCGGGAGCGTGCACCACGACGTGCGGTTGCTCGGTGGGAGGTGCCATGCCTTCAGGCTGCTGCGAACGGGCCCGATCCGCACCCTGAGAGGGCTTGGCCGTCCGGCGGCGCGAGGCTGGGCGCGACAGGACGTTCGCGCCGCCGGACGGGGTCCGGGAGAGGGGTGGGTGGTGCTGGGACCGCGGCGGGTGCGACGGGCTCCGGGCCGGTTTCCCTCAGGTCGAGAAGCCGGTCCGGGCCCTTCACCACCGCACTGGCTCGCAGCCGCCGCGGTCCGCGCCCTGACCGTGTCCGTGCCCGGTGGGACCACCCCTCATCCGGGTCGCCCCGGGCGGTCGGACACGGTCAGGGAGTTCAGTCCTCGCGCAGGGCGCGGACCGCCTCCTCCACACGCCGCCCGTACCCGGGGTCGGCGGCGGCGTGGAAGTGCGCGAGGTTCTCCTCGATCACGTCGTCGCGGGAGACCTTCGACAGGCCGCCCGCGATGTTCGCGATCAGGCGGGACTTCTCCTCGGCCGACATCAGCCGGAACAGCCCGTCGGCCTGGAAGAAGTCGTCGTCCTCGGTGTGCAGGGGCGCCTCGTAGGTGCCGGTCCGGCCGGTCACCGGCAGCGGCGCCGACAGGGGGCGCTGGAAGGCGGTGGTGAGCACGCGCTGCGACATCGTGACCTTCCGTACGAGAGTGCGCCCGGCAGCGGTCCCAGCGGAAATATGGTTCCGCTTCGGGGAGCCCGGGACCGGTGTGTCGGAGCGTCAACAGTTTGTTGAAGCGGTGGGCATGGCTGGTTCCGGGCGGCGCCGCCGCTCTGGGCGCGACAGGACAGGTGTCAGCGGCGGCGCCGCCCGGGGATCGGGGGCCCCGGCTACGGGGGCCGGGAGCAGGTCGGAGAGGTGGTCAGAGCTGTGCGCCGGAGAGCCGCTCCACGGCCCGCAGCAGCGCCGAGTGGTCGAGGCCGCCGTCGCCCTGCGCACGCAGGCTCGCGACCAGCTGGGCGACCACGGCACCGACGGGCAGGGCCGCGCCGACGTTGCGGGCGGCGTCCGTGACGATGCCCATGTCCTTGTGGTGCAGGTCGATCCGGAAGCCCGGCTTGAAGTCGCGGCCGAGGAAGTTGTCCTTCTTGCGGGTCAGCACGGTCGAGCCGGCGAGTCCCCCGTTGAGGACGTCCAGGGCGGCCTTCAGGTCCACGCCGGACTTCTCCAGGAAGACCACGGCCTCGGCGCACGCCTGGATGTTCACGGCGACGATCAGCTGGTTGGCGGCCTTGACCGTCTGGCCGGAGCCGTGCGGACCGCACAGCACGATGGTCTTGCCGAGCGCATCGAGGATCGGCCTCGCGGCGTCGAAATCGGCCTGCTCGCCGCCGACCATGATGGACAGTACGGCCTCGACGGCACCTGCCTCGCCGCCGGACACCGGAGCGTCCAGGACGCGGATGCCCTTGTCCTTCGCCGCCTTCGCCAGGTCGACCGAGGTCTGGGGCGTGATCGAGGACATGTCGATCAGCAGCGCGCCGGTCCGGGCGTTCTCCAGGATGCCGTCGGGGCCGTAGGCGATGGCCTCGACCTGCGGGGACGCGGGAACCATCGTGATGACGACGTCGGCGTCCCTCACGGCCTCGGCGATCGAGCCGGCGGCGGTACCGCCGGCGGCGGCCAGGCGGTCCAGCTTGTCCTGCTCCAGTGTGTAGCCGGTGACCTGGTAGCCCGCCTTGATCAGGTTCTCGGACATGGGGGAGCCCATGATGCCGAGTCCGATCCAGGCGACCTTGGGGAGTGTGCTCATGATGGGGTGCCTTTCGGATACGGGGTCAGCGGGACAGCCAGCCGAATGCCTCGGCGCTCGGGCGGTCGCCCGGCTTGTACTCGAGGCCGACCCAGCCGTCGTAGCCCGCCTTCGTGAGCTGGTCGAGGAGGTCTTCGAGGGGCAGCGAGCCCGTGCCCGGCGCGCCACGGCCGGGGTTGTCGGCGATCTGGACGTGGCCGGTCTTCGGGGTGAACCGCTCGATCACCGACGGGAGGTCCTCGCCGTTCATGGACAGGTGGTAGAGGTCCATGAGGAAGCGCGCATTGCCGAGCCCCGTCGCCTCGTTGACCTTGTCGACGACCTCGACGGCGGCGGGCGCGGACACCAGCGGGTACCGGGGTGACTCCGGCCTGTTGAGCGCCTCGATCAGCAGGATCGCGCCGATCCGGTCGGCGGCCCGGGCTGCGAGGGCCAGGTTCTCCAGCGCGAGCGCGTCCTGCTCGGCCGGGTCCACGCCCTCGACCCGATTGCCGTACAGGGCGTTGAGCGCCGTGCAGCCCAGGGAGGCGGCGAGGTCGGCGGCCACGTCGATGTTGGCGCGGAACCGCTCCGACTCCTCGCCGGGGACCGACAAAGCTCCGCGGTCCGGGCCCGGGAGCCGCCCGGCGTAGAAGTTCAGGCCGGTGAGCCGGACGCCGGCGTCCTCGATCGCGCGCTTCAGGGCGTCGAGCTCGGACCGCTCGGGGACCGGCGAGTCGACCCAGGGCCACCACAGCTCGACCGCGGTGAAGCCCGCAGCGGCGGCCGCCGCGGGACGCTCCAGGAGGGGGAGCTCCGTGAAGAGGATCGACAGGTTGACGTTGAAGCGCTGGTCTGCGAATCCCATCGGGGCGGCGCTCCCTTCCTTGTCCGCCGTGGTGGGCCTTCCACGGCTTATTCCGTATTGCGGAATCTCGTTTCTGCTTAACGGAAGATTGCCTGCGGGGTGCGAGGGCTGTCAAGAGGGGCTGCCGGAAAGTCCGTCCCGCGCGTTAGGTTGAGCGCGTGCGACTGAGAGTGGAGTTCACGACCGAGCCGTTCGACCTGGACGAGGCGCCCGCGCACGCGGTGGTGGCCCGCGAGGTCGTGGAGGCAGCCGAGCTGGACGCCGTCGACGTGGGCCCGTTCGGCAACACCGCGGAGGGCGGTGCCGACGCGGTGCTCACCGCTGTGGACGCCCTGCTCCGCAAGTCCCTGGAGGCCGGTGCCACCCGCGTCTCGCTCCAGGTCAACGTGGTCGAGGAGGGCGGGGCGTGAGTGGCGCGGGGGACGAGCCGTTCATCGCGGCCGTGAAACCCCTGGTGGACGCCATGGGCGGCGAGATGATCCCGCCCGACGAGGCCGGCCCCGATGACGTCGTCCTGGCCTGGGAGGGCAGGGACGCCGTCGCCGTACGGCTGCCCCAGCTCGCCGACTCCCTCGATCACATCCTGGCCGCCATGGAGCGCCGCAAGGGCATGCCACTGGCCGATCTGGACCGCAGGGCCAAGCAGGAGGTCGTGCGGGTACTCGAGGCGCGCGGCGCCTTCTCCGTGCGGCACGGGGTGGAGACCGTGGCGAGCGCCCTCGGCGTCAGCCGCTTCACCGTCTACAACTACCTCAACCGCGAGAAGGGGGCCTGACCCGGCCCCGGGTGTATCGGTCGGGTTTCGCGCCACCGAATTTTCAACAAACTGTTGACGCGCTGTCGCGGGAGGGCGTTAGCTATCGGCACGCCCGTTCAGCACGACGGCCGAATCCGGCCACGGAGGCTCCCGTGACGTCCCCTTCCACGCCGCCGGGCCTGACCCGGTTCAACACCCTCGAGGAGCACGCGGCCTTCACCGCCCTCCACGAGGCGTGCGCCGCCACGGCGTGGGCGAAGCGCCTGCTGGCCGCCCGCCCCTACGCCACCTGCGAGGACCTGTACGCCGCGAGCGACGCCGCCATGGCGGAGCTGACGGCCGCCGACCTCGACGAGGCGATGGCCGGCCACCCGCCCATCGGCCGTCCCAAGCCCGGTGACCCCACCTCGGCCCGGGAGCAGCGCGGCATGGCCGGCGCCTCCGACGCACTCAGGGCGGAGATGCTGGAACTGAACCTCGCCTACCAGGAGAGGTTCGGCCATGTCTTCCTGATCTGCGCCACCGGCCGGACCGGCGAGCAGATGCGCGACGCGGTCAGGGAACGGCTCGGCAACACACCGGAGCGGGAGCGGGAGATCGTCCGCACCGAACTGGGGAAGATCAACCGCATCCGCCTGGCCCGACTCGTCGAAGAGGAAGCCTGACCCCATGAGCACCAGCACCACCGCGTCCGTGTCCACGCACATCCTGGACACCAGCGTCGGCCGCCCCGCCGAGGGCGTCGCCGTCCGGCTGTCCGCCCGCACCGGCCGGACCGCGGACTGGCAGGAGCTCGGCGGCTCGGCGACCGACGCGGACGGGCGGTGCAAGGATCTGCCGGCCCTGCCGGAGGGAACGACCCACGTACGGCTCGACTTCGCCGTGGAGCCCTACTTCACCGACCAGCAAGCCGATGCGCAGCAGGACGCCCCCGCGAATCGGGACAGCGGCGCCGGTGTGTTCTTCCCGGAGGTGGCGATCACGTTCGCCGTCGTACCGGGCGAGCACTACCACGTACCGCTGCTGCTCAACCCGTTCGGCTACTCCGTATACCGAGGGAGCTAGCTACAGATGCCCACCATTCTGGGACAGAACCAGTACGGCAAGGCCGAGAACCGAGTCGTCAAGATCACGCGGGACGGCGCCACCCACCACATCAAGGACCTCAACGTCTCCGTCTCGCTGAGCGGCGACATGGACGAGGTCCACTACTCCGGCTCGAACGCCAACGTCCTGCCGACCGACACCACCAAGAACACGGTGTACGCGTTCGCCAAGGAACACGGCATCGAGTCCGCCGAGCAGTTCGGCATCCACCTCGCCCGGCACTTCGTCACCGGCCAGGAGCCGATCCACCGGGCCCGGATCCGCATCGAGGAGTACGCCTGGGAGCGGATCGAGGCCTCCGACGCCACCTCGCAGTCCATCGGCGCCGACGAGGCCAAGCACTCCTTCGTCCGCAAGGGCCAGGAGACGCGGCTCACCCAGATCACCTACGACGGCTCGTCGTGGGAGGTCGTCTCCGGCCTGAAGGACCTGGTCGTGATGAACTCGACCAACTCCGAGTTCTGGGGCTACGTCAAGGACAAGTACACGACCCTGAAGGAGGCCTACGACCGCATCCTGGCCACCGAGGTCTCCGGTCGCTGGCGGTTCAACTGGACCGACGACGAGCAGCGCATGCCCAACTGGGAGAAGTCCTACGAGCAGGTGAAGAAGCACATGCTCCAGGCCTTCGCCGAGACGTACTCGCTCTCGCTCCAGCAGACCCTGTACCAGATGGGTTCGCGGATCATCGACAACCGCAGCGAGATCGACGAGGTCCGCTTCTCCCTCCCCAACAAGCACCACTTCCTGGTGGACCTGGAGCCGTTCGGGCTGAAGAACGACAATGAGGTGTACTACGCCGCCGACCGCCCCTACGGCCTGATCGAGGCGACGATCCTGCGGGACGGATGCGAGGCGCGGATCCCCGTGGACCTCACGGACCTCTGAGGTTCCCTCTTTCGGCACCCGTGGCCGGGGAACCCTTCTCCCGGCCACGGCACTCAAATCTCCCGGGGTCCTGCCGTGCCCTCTCTGATTCAGCACACCTCGTGAAAAGGGACGAACCATGGCAGCAGACCGGCGCATCGTCATCGAGAACTGCGCGATCGCGACCGTCGACGGACACGACACCGAGTACGCCTCCGGGCACGTCGTCCTCGCCGGCAACCGCATCGAGTCGCTCGGCGCGGGCGCGGCCCCCGAGGGCCTGGAGAACGTCGTACGCCGTATCGACGCCTCCGGCCACCTCGTGACGCCCGGCCTGATCAACACCCACCACCACTTCTACCAGTGGATCACCCGCGGCCTGGCCACGGACCACAACCTCTTCGACTGGCTCGTCGCGCTGTACCCGACCTGGGCGCGCATCGACGAGCCCATGGTCCGCGCGGCCGCCCAGGGCTCCCTCGCGATGATGGCCCGCGGCGGCGTCACCACCGCCATGGACCACCACTACGTCTTCCCGCGGGGCTCCGGCGACCTCTCCGGCGCGATCATCGGCGCCGCCCGCGACATGGGCGTCCGCTTCACCCTCGCCCGCGGCTCCATGGACCGCAGCGAGAAGGACGGCGGCCTGCCCCCGGACTTCGCCGTGGAGACCCTCGACGGTGCGCTGGCCGCCACCGAGGAGACCGTGCGGCAGCACCACGACTCCTCCTTCGACGCCATGACCCAGGTCGCCGTCGCGCCCTGCTCGCCCTTCTCCGTCTCCACGGAACTGCTCCGCGACGGTGCCCAGTTGGCCCGCCGCCTCGGGGTCCGGCTGCACACCCACGGCTCGGAGACCGTGGAGGAGGAGAAGTTCTGCCACGAACTGTTCGGCATGGGCCCGACCGACTACTTCGAGTCCACCGGCTGGCTCGGCGAGGACGTGTGGATGGCGCACTGCGTCCACATGAACGACTCCGACATCGCCGCCTTCGCCCGGTCCCGCACCGGCGTCGCGCACTGCCCGTCCTCCAACGCCCGCCTCGCCGCCGGGATCGCCCGGGTCCCCGACATGCTCGCGGCCGGCGTCCCCGTGGGCCTCGGCGTCGACGGCACCGCCTCCAACGAGTCCGGCGAACTCCACACCGAGCTGCGCAACGCCCTCCTCATCAACCGCCTCGGCGGCCACAAGGAGTCAGCGCTGAACGCCCGTCAGGCCCTGCGTCTCGGGACGTACGGCGGCGCCCAGGTCCTCGGCCGGGCCGCGGAGACCGGCTCCCTCGAGCCCGGCAAGCTCGCCGACCTGGTGCTGTGGAAGCTGGACACGCTCGCCCACGCCTCCATCGCCGACCCGGTGACCGCCCTGGTCTTCGGCGCGGCCGCCCCGGTCACCGCCTCCTTCGTGAACGGCCGGCAGATCGTCGAGGACGGGCGGCTGCTCACGGCCGACGAGGACGCCATCGCCCGCGCCACGCGCGACGAGGCCCAGCGGCTGGCGAGGATCGCCGCCGAGGCCTGACCACCCGGATGACTCCGGCCGGGAGGGACGGCTCCCGGCCGGTGGCCGTGGACCCGAGCGGGGTCCACGGCGGTCGTCTCCGGGGTGCGCGTCCACGCGCGCGCCCCGGAACGGCCACCACCGTCCGCCGCATGTCCGGTCCCTCCCAAGCTCTCGGCTTCGCTCGAGCAGGGAGGTACCCCCCATGACCACCCGCACCACCTCCCTGACACCCACGGCGGCCCTCGTGCCCAGCCGTGTACCCGACCGGAGGGACGCCGCCGTGGCCGACCACCCCGTTGACGAAAAACTCCCCGCGCTCAAGATGGCGACGACCGGCCTGCAGCACGTGGCCGCCATGTACGCCGGAGTCGTCGCCCCGCCCCTGATCGTCGGCGCGGCCATCGGCCTCACCGCCACCGACCTGACCTTCCTCACCGGCGCCTGCCTGTTCACCGCGGGCCTCGCCACCTTCCTGCAGACCCTCGGCATCTGGAAGATCGGCGCCCGGCTGCCGTTCGTCAATGGCGTCACCTTCGCCGGTGTCGCCCCGATGACCGCCATCGTCGCCTCGACCGAGGACAAGTCCGACGCCCTGCCCGTCATCTTCGGCGCGGTGATCGTCGCAGGCCTGCTGGGCTTCCTGGCGGCCCCCGTCTTCTGCAAGGCGATCCGCTTCTTCCCGCCCGTCGTGACCGGAACGGTCATCACCCTGATCGGCATATCGCTGCTCCCGGTCGCCTTCGGCTGGGCGCAGGGCCCCGATCCGACGGCGCACGACTACGGCTCGGCGACCAACCTCGCACTGGCCGCCGTCACCTTGCTGATCGTGCTGGTGCTGCGTCGCTTCACCAGGGGCTTCGTCAAGCAGATCGCCGTGCTGCTCGGCCTGGTGATCGGCACGCTGATCGCGATCCCGTTCGGCGCCACGGACTTCGCCCCCGTCGCGGACGCGGCCGTCATCGGCTTCCCCACCCCGTTCCACTTCGGGGCACCGCAGTTCCAGCTCGCCGCGATCATCTCGATGTGCGTGGTGATGGTGGTGTCGATGACCGAGTCGACCGCCGACATGCTGGCGCTGGGCGAGATCGTCGAGCGCCCGGCCGATGAGAGGACCATCGCGGCCGGCCTGCGCGCCGACACCCTCGGCTCGGCGATCAGCCCCCTCTTCAACGGCTTCATGTGCAGCGCCTTCGCGCAGAACATCGGCCTGGTCGCCATGACGAAGATCCGCAGCCGGTACGTCGTCGCCGCGGGCGGCGGATTCCTGGTGCTGATGGGCCTGTGCCCGATGGCGGCCTCGCTGATCGCCGTCGTACCGCGCCCGGTGCTCGGCGGGGCGGGCGTGGTCCTGTTCGGCTCGGTCGCCGCCAGCGGCATCCAGACCCTGGTCCGGGCAGCCCTGGACAAGGACAACAACGTCCTGATCGTGGCCGTCTCCCTGGCCGTCGGCATCATCCCCATCACGGCCCCGGAGTTCTACCACGCCTTCCCGGAGACGGCGAGGATCGTCCTGGATTCCGGCATCTCGACGGGCTGTGTGGCGGCCGTGCTGCTCAACCTGGTCTTCAACCACCTGGGCCGCGGCGGCCACGACGCCCACGACGTGACCCACCCGATGGAGGCGGGCGAGGAGCTGACGGACGTACCGAAGGCGCCGGCCGTGTCCTGACGGCAGGGCTCCGGTGCGGCTTCCCCTCGGATCACTCAACAGTCGACGGACCATCAGGGCGAGCGCTGTCGTGATCCGCGCTCGCCCTCCTCGATCATTGATTCGGAGGGGAACCGCATCACTTCCCCCGTCGTGCCCTGGTCTTACCTGCGCGGTCACACGGTGAGCTTCACGGCCTCCAGCCAGACGTCGTTGTCCAGGGTGCCGCCGAAGGTGAAGTCGGGGCGGGGCTTGCTGCATGCCCGTCCGCCCCAGTCATGGCCGCGCAGACGGACGGTGTTGCAGATCTCGCCGGTGCCGACGTTCATCGCGAAGCCCAGCATGTTCGGCGCGTTCCGCTTCGCGCTGCCGATGGTGAAGTTCCGGCCGTCGCCGGTGACGGCCGTCCAGCTGGGCTGCCACTCGCCGCGGCCGTCGACCGGCTTCGCCGCGTGCCGGAAGGCGTTGGCGGCGGATCCGCCGACGCCGTGCACCGCGATGTTGAGGGCCTTGATCGGCCGGTTCCGGCCCGATGTGCCGGCCATCGTGCCGTCGCACACCGGCTTCTGCCAGCCCTGCCCAAAGACGTACGCGCGGTAGCAGATGTGCCGTCCGGAGGGGTCGCTCGCGGCGAGCCGCTTCACGGCACTGGCCGCGGTGTCCTGCGGGGGCTCGGCGGTGACGGTGGTGGTGGCGGCCGGGGGCCTGGCCGTGACGGTGACGGTGACCTTGCCAGCGCCCTTCGCCCCCGAGGTGTCCTTCGGTTTCGGCTTCTTGCCGCTCCGCTCCTTGTCCTTGTCCTTGCCCTTGCCCTTGTCCTCGGCCGAGGGGGAGGCGGACGGGGGCGGGATCGGCAGCGAGGACGGGGAGAGGGCCGGTGAGGGCGAGGCCGACGACGAACCGCCCGCACGCGCGGCGGTCTCCTCCCGCTTTCCGCCGTCGCCGGAACCGCCGCTGCCAAGGATCACCAGCGGCACGACGACCAGCGCGGCCACTCCGAGCGCCACCGGCCCGACCACCAGGGGCCTGCCGAGCAGGCCGGGCCCGGCGAACTCGTCGTCCGACTGGCGGGACCCGGGCCGGCGAGCGGGCGCGGGCGCGGGCGCGGGCTGTGGTCCGGGGCGGGTGGCTGGGGGGCCTTCGGGCTCGGGCAGCGTGTAGGCCGCCTCGTCGACGTCGTCAGGAGCGTCCCGGTCTGCCCCGGCGGGGGCGACGGCCTGGTGGACGGCCGACGGCGCCGGATCCTCCTCCGCCGCCTCCTCCTCTTGCTGCCGCAGCGCGCTCGATCCGTCCGGGAAGACCTCGACGTGTGCCACGTACCCGGCGCCGGGGTCGGAGATCGCCGCCGTGACGGCGGTGTCCAGCTCGCGGGCGTGTCCATGCAGCAGGTCGAGGATCGCGGCGTCGACCGTCGTACCCTCCGCGACCGGCACCGGTTCACCGTCGACGGCGGCCGATCCGTCGCCGGAGATGACCACCGTGAAGTGCGGGGACGGCTCGGACGGGCCCCGCTGCGCGGCGTGTTCGCCCACGGTGACCTGCTCGTCCGCTTCCTCTTGGCCCGGGCTCATCGGCGTTCCTCTCTGCTGTTCCCGGCCGGTCGCGCGGCCGGGGCGGTGTCGGCGGTGCCCGCGTACGCAACGGACGCCGGCCGTCCACGGTTCAACTCGCCGGTGAAAAGGGGGAGGAGCGGCACGTCAGCGGTGACAGGTGACGGAACGGCATGTTCCGCTGAAGTGCGCGAGCCGGAGCGGGTGCGCACTAGAGTCCGAACGTGGACTACGTGAATACCTTCCGTTTTGCTGTGCTGGGGCCGGTCCGGGCGTGGCGCGGGGAGCGGGAACTCGACCTCGGCTCGCCGCAGCAGAGGGTGGTGCTGGCGGCGCTCCTCTTACGACGCGGGCGCCCCCTGCCGCTCGGCGAACTCATCGACGCCGTCTGGGGAGAGGAGCCGCCCGCTGCCGCCGTGTCCGTACTGCGGACCTACGTGTCGCGCCTGCGCAAGGTGCTGGAACCCGACCGCGGCCCGGACGGGCAGCCCCGGGTGCTCGTCTCCGTCGGTGACGGATACCTGCTGCGCGTTCCGGACGACGGCCTGGACCTCGCCGTGTTCCAGTCCCGGGTCGCGCAGGCGAAGAAGGCGCGCGCCGCGGGCGACGTCTCCGGCGCCGCGGACCTGCTGCACGCCGCGCTCGACGGCTGGCGGGGCGCCGCGCTGACCGGACTCCCCGGCCCGCTCGCCGAGACGTCGCGCTCCTGGCTGGACGAGGAGTGGCTGGCCGCGCTGGAGGCCCGGCTGGACGCCGACATCGAGCTCGGACGCCACCACGAGGTGATCGCCGAGCTGTTCCCGCTCACCGCCGGACACCCCCTGCGTGAGGAGCTGTGCCGCCTGCTCATGCTCGCCCTGTACCGGTCGGGACGGCAGGCCGAGGCACTGGCCGCGTACCGCGGGACACGCGCCGCCCTGGTGGCGGAACTGGGCGTCGAACCCGGGCTGTCGCTCCGGGACCTGCACGACCGCATCCTGGCCGCCGACCCGGCCCTGATGCCGCACCCGGCCCGGACTTCGGCTCCGGCGGTGCCCGGGCAGGCCGGGCCGTCCGTACGGGCGGCACCGTCCGGCGCGGCACCGGAGGACGGGACGACGGCCGACGGCGCGACGGCGGGGCGGACGGCGCCGGACGACGCGGCCCGCTTCGGCCCCGCCGACCCGAACGGCACGGCGTTCCAGCCGGCCCGCCCCGCGCAACTGCCGGCGGACCTGCCGACGTTCGCCGGGCGCGACCCCGAACTCGACCGGATCGGCAACCTGCTGCCCCGTGACGGCAGCCCCCCGTCGACCGTGGTGATCAGTGCGATCGGCGGCATGGGCGGGATCGGCAAGTCGACCCTGGCCGTCCACTGGGCCCACCGCGTCGCGGACCGGTTCCCCGGCGGTCAGCTCTACGTCAATCTGCGCGGCTTCGACCCGACCGGCTCCGCGCTGACACCGGACGAAGCGGTACGCGGCTTCCTCGACGCGCTCGGCGTACCGCCGATGCGGATACCCGCCGGCCTCGACGCCCAGGTCGCGCTGTACCGCAGCCTGCTGGCCCGCCGCAGGGTGCTGATCCTGCTCGACAACGCCCGCGACACCGAACAGGTGCGCCCGCTGCTGCCCGGGTCCCCGGGCTGCCTGGTCATCGTCACCAGCCGCAACCGGCTCACGGGTCTGGTCGCCGGCGAGGGGGCGCACCCCCTGACGCTGGACCAGCTCTCCCCGGCCGAGGCGCACGATCTGCTGGCCCGGCGTCTCGGCGGCGACCGGCTGGCCGCGGAACCCCGGGCCGCGGACGAGATCGTCGCGCGGTGCGGCCGCCTGCCGCTGGCCCTCGCCATCGTCGCCGCGCACGCCTGCGCCCACCCCGGGTTCCCGCTCAGCGCCATCGCCGACGAGGTGAACGAAAGTCACGGCAGCCTGGACGCCTTCACCGGCGGCGACGACATCACCACCGACGTACGGGCCGTCTTCTCCTGGTCCTACAAGGCGCTGTCCGCTCCGGCCGCGCGTCTGTTCCGGCTCCTGGGGCTGCACGCGGGGCCCGACATCTCCGCGCCGGCGGCGGCCGCCCTCGCCGGACTCGCCCCGCGTGAGGCGCGGGGGCTCCTCGCCGAGCTGACCCGTGCCCATCTGCTCACCGAGCACTTCCCGGGTCGCTACACCCTGCACGACCTGCTCCGCGTGTACGCCGCCGAACGCGTAGGCGTGGAGGAGACCCCACAGGAGCGGGATCTGGCGCTCCAGCGGCTGCTGACCTGGTACCTGCACACCGCCGACGCGGCCTACCCGCACATCACCCCCAGCCGCCGTCGCATCCCGCTGGAACCGCGGCCGGAGGACTGCCGCCCGCTGGAGTTCACCACGCACGAGCGTGCACTGGACTGGTGCGAGACCGAACGGCCCAACCTGATCGTCGCCGTGCACCAGGCCGCCCAGGCCGGGCACACCGGCACCGCGTGGCGACTGCCCGCCGTCCTGTGGGGGTTCTTCTACCTCCGCAGCCACGTGCACGACTGGCTGGACACCGCACGGACGGGGCTGACCGCCGCCCGCGATGCCGGGGACCGGGAGGGGGAGGCCCAGAGCCTGTCCGACACGGCCGCCGCGCTGCGCAACGCCGGCCGGTACGACGAGGCCGTCGAGCACCTGCACCAGGCGCTGGCGCTGAGCCGGGAATCGGGGGACAGGTTGGCCCGGGCATCGGTGATCGCCAATCTGGGCGACGCGTACCTGCACGCGGGCCGGCTCCGCGAAGCCGTCGAGTACGCCCGCCGCGCGCTGGCCCTCGACCGCATCGATGGCAACGTCTGGGGCGAGGGCATCGCCCTGAGCAACCTGGGCGACGCCTACCAGCGGATGGGACGCTACGACGAGGCCCTCGACTGCCTGCAGCGGGCGCTGGTCGTCCTGCGGGCGGGCGGCAACCGCTGGGTCGAGGGCGTCACCCTCGACATCCTCGGCACGATCCACCACCGGCTCGGCCGCCACGGCGAGTCCGTCGGTCACTACCGCCGGGCGCTCGCGACCCACCGGGACATCGGCAACCGCTGGGGCGAGGGCCACACACTGGGCCATCTCGGGGACGTCCACCTCGACGGCGGAGAGCTCGAGGCGGCCCGGGCGAGCTGGCGGCACGCCCTCGCGATCTTCGCGGAGTTCGGCCACCCGGACGCCGAGCAGGTCCGTGAGCGGCTCGACCGCCTGCCGGACGGCCCGGCCGACGCGCGCGTCCGGGAGGCCGCGCCGAGACGGACCGCCTGACATGGCTCTCCTTCGTGGGTGAGGCCAGCCGGCGATGCGCCGGCAGGCACCCGCACAACGCGTGCGGGGGTGAGGACGGTTCAACTCCGGCGAGCCGCCCTCACCGCCGGCGGTGCCTCAGCGCGCCTCGCGGTAGATCCGCCCGCTCGCGTTGGGCACCGCCCCGTCGTACAGACCCGTCGGGCTGGTCTCCTTCGACAGCGCGAACCACGCGTACCGCTCGACGAAGTCCAGCTTGTCCAGCATCTCGGTGGAGGACCGGACGAAGGCGGTCTGCTCCTGCTCGCTCGGGTAGCGCGGGGCACCCCGGGAGAAGTCGGTCAGGGCGTACTCGGTGAGCCAGACCGGCTTCTTGTAGCGGTCGTGGACGGCTTGCAGATAGCCGCGCAACCGGTCGGTCGCGCCGGGCCCGAAGTCGGCGCCGTACCAGTGCACGGGGATGAAGTCGACCCGCAGGCCCCGCTGTTCGGCCCCGGTCATGAACCGGTCCAGCCAGCCGCCCGGCACGTCCGCGCCGGAGGCCACCGCGGGCGCGCCCAGCCGCAGGCCGGTGGACTCCAGCCGGGGCCACAGATCGAGGGCCTGCTCGGGGGACATATCGGCTTGGTCCGGATGATCCGGCTCGTTGAAGCCCAGAAGCGCCTTCCCTTCGCGGGCGGCCTGCCCCAGCTCGGCGTCGGTGACGGACCCGGGCCCCCAGACCATCGGGACGTACTCGGCACCGGTGGTACCGGTGACGCCGCCGGCGGAGGAGGCCCAGTTGTAGTACCAGGACGAACCGGAGTCGGCCAGGGCCTCGGAGGCGCCCGCCACCTGGTTCAGGGCGACGCCCTTGCGGGAGGCCGCCGGGGTGCCGTCGCCGCCGGGCCGCTCGGTGACCGCGGGACCGGGCTCGGGCGCGGCGGCGCCGTCACCGGTGCCGTGGAAGGTGACGGTCAGGCCCGTGCACTCCCGGCACTGGTACACGACCTGGTTGCCCTGCTCGGTGTCGTGCTTGGACCAGCTGTACGCGGTCGGGCACTTCGCGGCGAGCGCGTCACTGTAGGGCGTCGTGGCGTCCCGGTTCGGGTTGACGCAGACCAGGGGCCGGCCGGTGGCCTCGTCCCGGACCAGGTCGTCCGCCGGGCAGGCGGCGAGCAGATCCGTGGCACATCCGGCCGGCGCGCACTCGCCCGTCTCGGGCGGTGCCACGCCGTCGGGCGTGATGGTGATCGGCGCGGCGACGGCGTTGACGTAGCTGACGTTGTACCAGGGCGCCGCGCCGTCCTTCGGGTCGAAGTTGAACTCGGCCAGGCCGGTCGGCTGTTCACCGGTCGAGCACCGGTCGGCGTAGGGGCCGCAGTCGCCGACGGCGCAGTGGAACGTGCTCCCCTCCTCGCCGGTGCAGCCCTCGCGGGCGAAGAACTTGCCGCGCCAGTGCCCGGCGCCGGATTGCTCGGGGACGGTGACGGTGGCCGACCGGCCCGGGTCCAGCGTGGGCAGCCCGGTGAGCGGTGCCGACCCGTCGGCGTTGACCGTGCTGCCGATCCAGATGCGGTGGTCCGTCGTGTTGCGGAAGGTGATGGTGTGCTCGGGGGAGCCGGTGCCGGCGGCCGGTGTCCCCGCGATGCTCACACCGTCCGAGCGCTGGTTCTGCATCAGAGCCGCGGTCCCGGTGACACCGGCCACGACCAGGAGCAGTGCGAGCAGGAACGAGGTGCGGCGGCGCAGGAGCGGTCTACGCACGGACCTCGCCTCCCTCCGGGGCGACGTACGTCATGTCCGTCCTCTCTTCTGGGGGGTGGTGGGGGTGGTGGGGGTGGTGGGTTTGTGGACCGGCGCGGGGCGGTGCGGACGCGTCGGCGTGTCCGGGGTGCCCGCGGCCGTGGAGGTGAGGAAGGGCCGGAGGGTGTCGAGGGAGCTGCGTACGGCCGCGTGTCCCTCGCTGCTGAGCAGGGGCGGCAGGGGCGCGCTCCTGGCGGCGTCCGTCGGCGGCCCGGCGGGGTCCGGGTCCCGCCCGGTTCCCTGAGCGGCTCGCTCGGCCGCGAGGAAGGCCTGGCCGTCGAAGGCGTCGGTGGAGCGCGGAACGGCGGTGGGGCCGGTGCCCAGTTGCTCCCGCCGGGCTTCGACGGCGGCCCGGTAGCCCTCCCCGTCCAGGGCCTCGGGGGAGGCGGTGGCGCCGGTGCCGAGCCGCTCCCACTGCGCCCGCTGGGCCGCACGGAAGGCCTGCCCGTCGGCCATCTCGTCCTGCTGGGGGCCCTCGAATCCGCTCCGGTCCCGCGCCGGGAACGGTGCGGTGTCCGGCCGCTCCCGGCCGGCCGCACGCTCCCAGCGTGCGCGCAGCGCCGCGAACTGCCGTGCGTCGGCTGCCATGATCCGGTCGCGGGCGGCGTCCAGCGCCTCGGCGGCGGTGCGCGTTCCCGTCTCGGTCTCCGTCTGCGCAGCGCTGTCGGTGGTGGCGTTCGTGCGCGCGACCGACGCGGTCCGGGACGGCCCGGCCCCCGGCGACGCGCGCTCCTGTGGGTCCGCGCCCGCGGACGACTCCCGCAGCGCCTCCCGCGTGTGGGCGTTGGCCGCGTACCGGGCGACCGTCGGCATGCTCTCCGGGGACCGCTCGTACGCCTTCCTGAACCGCTCGTCGGTCCGCAGCAGGTGGAGCACCGCGTCCTCGAAGGCCTCGTGCCGAAGCGTCGGCAGCCGGCCGATCCGCCGTTCCAGGCGCACCACGTCCGGGTGCGCCGACGGTCCGGCACCCTCCGGGGACGGCCCGTCGACACCGGTCCGGGCGGGGGCGGTCGTCTGCGCCGGGACCGGCTGCCCGGACCCGGCCGCGCCCGCGTCCGGGCCGCCGGCATCGGCCCGGTACCGCTCGGACAGCCGGTCGACGAGCCTGCGCAGGCGCTCCGCCAGACCGCTCCAGGCGCCCGGCGTGTCCGCCGCGTCGCGTCCGGCGCCGCGGCGCCCTTCCCGCAGGCGGTACTCGGTCGCGAGCAGCTGACGCGCCAGTGCAGCCTCGGGACGCTCCTTGGCCGGCCGGTTCCGGTTCGGGGAGGCCGCGTTGTCATCCGCCACGGTGGCCCTCTCTCAGGTCGGAAGGTGCGGACAAGGGGGGGACAGCGGGCGTGCCGGGGCCGCTGGTTCAGCCCCGGCACGCCCGCGCCGGTACGGCGGTGCGGTGTCCCTCAGCGGCGGCCGACCGGCTTCTTGCCCTGGGCCTTCTGCGACAGCTGCGCCTGTGCCGGCTGCTGACTGCTGACGCGTCCGCTGGAGGTGCCGGCCGGGCTGAAGTTCCCGGCCGGGGTGCTGTTGGCCGGGGTGTTGCCGGCCGGCGCCGACAGGGACGAGGTGGAGGACGGCGGTGCCGGTGTGGGGGTGAACCCGGGCGGGTACTGCCCGGGCTGGTTGCCGAGCGCCGGGTTGCGGTGCATCCCGTACATCTCATAGCCGGGGTCGGCCGCCACCCGTCCCGGGTCGGTGTGGGCGTGGTGCACGATGTCGGTCATCGTGGCGGCTCCGGCCAACCAGGTACCCGTTCCGCCGACCGCCGAGGTGACCGCAGCTTCCTGGTCGGCCACGGCGGCGTACGTGTTCAGCGCCGCGGACGCGAGCCTGCCGGCGCTCGTGCTGACCTGGACCCGGTCCACGTGGCCGCCCGCGAAGCTCTGCTTGGCCTGGCCGTAGAGCTCGTAGCCGGCCGCCCCGGCCTGCGCGGCTATGCCGACGCCGCTCAAAATTGTTTTGGCCCGGCCGGACGTGAACCCCGCGGCGCCCTGGATGACCGTCGGCGTGACGTCGACCAGTGCCTTCACGACGCGGGACTTGTTCTCCGAAACCCAGGCGGCGGCGCTCCTGCTCCACCGCGCGACCTGCTGGCCCTTCGGCTGGGCCGGGTTGACCGCGTAGAACTGCCGGGCGTTCTGGTCGTACACGCCGGTCCCCGCATTGGCGAACAGCGGGGGCGCGTCGTCCGGGACCGGCGCGCTGGAGGCCCGGGCCTGCGCCCGCCTTCCGTCGTCGGAGACCCTGACGGACGAGTAGGAACTGGCGTTGCTGTTGGCGCTGTCGTCCGAGTGTTGGGATCCTGCCATGTCACCCTTCCTTCCGGGAGGTGAGCACTCCGTACGGCGCTGCGCACGGAGCCTGTGACGGTGCCGGGTCCGGCACCGCCGACCGGATGGCTGTACCGATCGGGAACCACAACGCGGCGGCGGGGGTGGAGGGTTCATCCCCTTCCGCCCGCACGTGCCGCTCGCCGGGGCGTCCACCCGGCGGCCGGCTCACGACCACGGGGACGGCGGCGGGGGAGGGGGCGGCGGCCCGAAGGGGTCCATCGTCTCGACGGTGGGTTTCTCCTTGGGGCGGTGCATGCCGGGCTTGCAGCCCGCGAACGGGCCCTGCGGGTCCCGCAGGGTGTCCATGACCGACGACAGGTGGTCGCGGTGCCAGACGGCCGGTCCGGTCATGTCCGAGCCGGGCCCGGTGAGATCGCCCCAGGCGAGCCACAGGCCGTGCAACCGGGCGACCGCCTCGGGGTGTTCCCACCACACGGGGCACCACGGGGACTGTGAGGTGACCTCCCTGCCGTAGACCGGCAGCAGCACGTGGTGCGTCCACAGGGTCAGCTGGCGCAGCGTCTGCGCGTACGCGGGCCCGTCCAGGTAGAGGATGAAGCGCGGCGGCGTGGGCGGCTCCCCACCGGGTGCCGGGGCGGACCCGTCGGCCGGGGCGCCCTGGGGTGGCGCCGCCCCGGAGACCGAGGGGGGCGTCGACTGGCTGGTGGACATGGCGCTCTCCTGCTCGTGCGTGGCACCTGGAGTGGCGTGGGGTGGCGGCTGGAGGACCGGTGCTCCGGGGGCGTCGCGTGCCCGGTGGAGCCGTGTCCGGGAGGTCAGGCGTCGGGTCGCACCACCCCGAGGATCTCCATCGACCCGGCCGGCGCCTCCGTCACGTCACGCCCCGGGCGAGGGGCGTGGATCATCCGGCCGTCGCCGATGTAGAGGGAGACGTGACTGGCGTCGGCGTTGTAGATGATCAGGTCACCGGGGCGCATCTTCGTCACCGGGACGCGGTGCAGCAGGCGCCACTGCTCCTGCGAGGTGCGCGGGATGACCACACCCGCCGCCAGCCAGGCCTGCGAGGTGAGACCGGAGCAGTCGTAGGAGTCGGGGCCCTCGGCGCCCCAGACGTACGGCTTGCCGAGTTCCCTGGTCGCGAAGGCGACGGCCTCGCGGCCCGCGGTAGTGCCCTCGGTGCCCGCGCTGTCGAGGACGCCCGACCGCACCCACTCCGCCTGGGCCTCGTCGGCCGTCCTGCGTTCGAGCGCGGCCAGTTCTCGGCGCTGCTTCTGCTCCAGCCGCGACTCGACGCGTCGCGCCGCGTCGATCCGGGTCCGGATCGTCCTGCGGTGGGAGTCCAGGTAACCGCGGTTGCGGCGCAGCCGCTTCAGCTCGTCGGCCGCTTCGTCGCCGCGGGTGAGCAGCTCCTCCTCCGCCAGGGCCAGGGCCTTGATCCTCCGATGTGTGGCCAGCTGCGCCTGACGAGCCAACGACGCGTTGTCCAGGGCGCGTTCGGGATCGCCGGCGAGGGCGAACTGCACCTCGGCGGGGACGGCGCCCCCGCGGTACTGGGAGCGGGCCGCAGCCCCGGCCGCTCCGGTCAGACGGCTCAGCTTCCGTTCGGCAGAGGCCACTTGGGTCCGGAGCGTGCCGAGGCGCTTCTCCTGCCGGGTGACCTTGCCGTCCAGGGCGTTGTACTTCTCCGTGGCGACCTCGGCCTGGTGGTAGAGGCGGTCGAGTTCGGCGCGCACCTCGGGGAGGGACTGCGGTTCGGCACCGGCGGGCTGGTGGAGCGTCGCCGTCAGGGTCAGGGCCAGCGTGACGACGGCCGCCGTCCGGCGGCCGTGCGCGCCCGGGATCTGTCTCATGCGGTTCGTGGCTCCTTCGTGGTCATCTGGGCACCCGCACAACGGACCCGTGCCCCGCGGAGGTTCAAGGACGGTGTGAACCGGGGCGCCCCCGCGGCCCGTTGTGCCCCCGGGGCGTCCGGCGAAGGGGATGATGTGAACGCACAGGTGGTGCTGCTCGCGCTGTGTACGGGGCTCGGCCTCGGAAGTCTGCTGGCCGCGGTCCGGGCGCTGGCGACGGCCGCCGCCCTGTGGGCGCGCGGTCGGCGGGTGATGGGGCGGGTGACGGCCCGCGCGGCGACCGACCCGCGGCGCGGCGGGCTGGTCGTGTTCTCCGACCACCTGGGAAGGGACCTCGTCCTGGACCCCGGACCGCTCGGGCCGTTCTGGGGAGTGCCACCGGTCGGCGCCCGCGTGCCGGTCGTCCACGCGCGCGAGCGCCCCACCCAAGCCCGACTGTGGACGTCCCGGCATCTCCTGGCGCCGTCGTTCGGGTGGTTCCTGTCCGCCACCGTGGCGTTCGGCACCGGGGTCGTGACGGCGAGGTGAGCCGGCCCCGCGCCCGGCGGATCGGCGAGCTCGATGTGCTGCGCGGGTTCGCCCTGTTCGGCATCCTGGTGGTCAACGCCCTGCTGATGGCGGGCCCGTCCACGGTCTTCGGCGGCGGGCCCGGGGCGTCGGGGGCGGACCGTGTCGCCGCGTGGGCGGTGACCGCGCTGGTCACCGCCAAGTTCTACGTCCTGTTCTCCTTCCTCTTCGGCTACAGCTTCGTCCTCCAGGCCCGGTCGGCGCGCCGGGCCGGTGCCGCCTTCGCCCCGCGCCATCTGCGGCGCACGGCGGGCCTGTTCGTGCTGGGCGCGGCACACGCGGTCCTGCTGTACCCCGGGGACGTCCTGATGACGTACGCCGTCCTCGCGCTGGTGCTGTACGGGCTGAGCGGGCTCGGCGTCCGGGCACTGCTGCGGGTGGCGGCCGCCCTGCTGCTGCTCCTGGCGGCGCTGCTGCTCGGGTACGGGCTGCTGACCGTCGCCCTCACCGAGCCAATCACCGGCACCGCGTACGCGCCCCATGCCGCCGAGCGCGCCGCCGCCTACCGGGGCGACGCCGCCTCCGTGCTCGGCACCCACCTGCGGGACCTGCCGGCCGCGCTCGGCACCGACCTGCTGTACGCGCCCGCCATGCTGGCCGCTTTCCTGGGCGGGCTGGCGGCCGCGAAGTGCCGACTGGCCGAGCGGCGCGGCCGGGACCGTGCGTGGCTGCGCCGGACGGCCCTGCGGTGGCTGCCGCTCGGCCTCGGCGGGGGCGTGATCGCCGCCTGCTGCGCGAGCGGGCCGCTGGACGGCCGCTGGTTCTTCGTCGGGCAGGCGGCCACCGTCCTGACCGCCCCGGCGCTCACCACGTCGTACGCCTGCGGTCTGCTTCTGCTGCTCACGCGCCGCACCACGGCCCGCGTCCCGGCGGCGGCCGGTGTGCTCGCCGCCGCCGGGCGCATGGCGCTCAGCCACTACCTCACCCAGTCTCTCGTCCTCGCCTGGGTCTTCTCCGGGTACGGGCTGAGGCTGTACGACCGGGCCGGTACGGTCGCCGTGCTGGCCGGGTGCGTCCTGCTCTACGCCGCCCAGCTCGCGCTCGGCGCACGGCTGTCGGCGCGCACGCGGTACGGGCCGGCCGAGCGGGCGCTGCGCGCCGTGACGCTGGGCCGGTGCCCCGCAGGCTTGCCGCGGACGGTCACGAAGCCCGCTTGGACAGCGGCACCCCCTGCGGACCGGGCAGGCCCGCGACGGAGCGCGGACCCGGGAAAAGACGGCGTGCGGCCCGCTCCGTGATGGCCGCCGTCTCCGCCTTCGCCGCCGCCGAGATCGCCGCCGCGCCGGGCTCCTTGTACCAGGGGCGCAGCCGGATCAGAGCGGGCTTGACGCCGGTGGCGAGCAGCAGGGCCGTGCCCTTGGGCAGGGCACGGATGCGGTCCGGCGGCAGCACGGCCTCCTGGCGGTAGGAGTACGACCGGGACGTGCCCTCCTTGCCGCGCGAGACGGTGGGAGTGCGGACGTCGTGCTGGCCCACGAGCGTGGAGATCTTCTGCACGAAGTCGGCGTCGTCCAGACCGGCGCCGAGGAGTTTGACCGTCGCCGCGCTCCACAGCGCGTCCATGCCCACCTCGCCCCAGACCCGGGCGCCCTGGCGGTAACTCTGCAGCAGCGTGACGACGTTGATGCCCCGGGAGCCGAAGTGCGAGTACAGGTCCGGCAGGTCGGAGATGCGGCAGACGTTTGCGGCCTCGTCGAGGACCGCGGTCAGCGGCGGATCCAGCCTGCCGCCCATGCGCTCGGCGGCGACCACACCGGCCCGCATCGTCGCGTCGGCGAGCCCGGCGATGACGCCGGCCGCGGAACCGCCGCCGTCCTTGGAGAGCAGGTAGAGCGTGTCCCGGCCGAGGACATGGCGGTCGGGGCGGAACTCCGGGAGCCGCGGGTCGGGCGAGACCCAGGCGAGGATCTCCGGGTCGAGCAGGCAGGACACGGTCTGGCGGGCGGTCTCGTAGATGCCGTCCCGGGTCTCGACCGCACCGCGGACGGTGCCCTGCAACTGCTCGGCCATCGCCACGAGCCCGGCGTCGCGCAGCAGGTCGACCGGGGTGCGGTCGGCGGGGTCGGCGAGCCAGCCGAGCAGTTCGGGCAGGGGGGTCCCGCTGCGGGCCGCCGCCAGGAAGAGAGCCGTGAGGGTGTTCTGGGCGGCCGAGATCCAGAAGTCCTTCTTCGCCGTGTCGTCGTTGACGGACGCCACGAAGTGACCGGCCATGCGGCGGGAACCCTCGATGGTGTGGCACTCGCCGAGCAGGTCCCACCACAGGGCGCGCGGGGTGTGGGCGATGCCCTGCGGGTCGAACGTCCAGACCGTGCCCGCCTTCTCGCGTTCGGCGCGGGTGACGGCGTACACGTCCGACTTGTTGGACGTGAGCAGGACCGCGCCCTGGGCACGCAGCACCCGGGGGACCGCGATGCCGGTGGACTTGCCGGCCCGCGGCGCCATCAGGTCGAGCTCCACGTCCTCGTGACTGCTGCGCAACTCCGGCCCGTTCGGCATGAGGTCGCCCAGGAGGTTGCCGGTCTCGTCCGGGTGGAGCCGGTCACGGCCCTCCAGGGTGGGGCGCAGTTCGCGGGCCCGGTCCTCGATGCCCTTGGGGCACATCGCGGCGAGTTCGCGCCGCCCGGCCAGGCCCTTGGTGCGGCCGGCCCGGCCCAGCAGGTGACGCATCAGCAGGGCCACGGGCAGGGCGACGAGCGCCAGCAGACCGAGCATGCCGCCGTAGAGTGCCGCGGCCGGTGTCCCGGGCCACAGGCCGCGGGGCCCGCCGGTGACCAGTCGCGTCACGGTGGACAGGGCGAACGGTGGGCCGTGCCAGCCGTTGCCGGTCAGCCCCGACCCGAGGGTCCCGCCGGACCAGACGACGGTGAACATGACCACACCGGTCCCGGCGAGCGCCACGATCGCCCACGGCAGCTGCTCGTGGGCGCCGCCGGTGCCCGGAGCCCTCACGCGGTCCACCTCCCCGCGTCGCTCCCGGGCGCCGGGCCCTCGGGCGAGCCGGGCAGCGCGTACGCCCCTTCCTGGGCGGCCCGGGCCACCTGCGCGGCGGTGTGGGCGAGTTCCTGGTCGACGGCCCGCTCGACGGCCTTCTCGTGCGGCGTCCACCGGGTGTTGGTGTCGTGCAGCCTGCGTTCGGCGTCGGTGATCGCGACCTTGATCGGGATGCCGGGGCGCCCGCCGACCTTGATGAGGAAACGGCCCCGGCCGGGCGGCTCCTCGTGCTCCCCGGAGACCCCCCAGCCAGGCGGGGAGGACCACGACGACACGAGCTCGATCTCGCGCCGGGACAACCCCACCACCTTGCCGAGGTCCTCCATCTCCGCCTTCGGCAGCCCCGCGCACACCACCATCCCCGCCCGCTCCACGAACCCGCGGGCCTTGGCCCGGTCGGCGTCGGTGCCGAGGGCCTCTGCGTCCTTGAGCGTGTGGGTGATCTTGGCGTCCCCCAGGCCGAGGGAGCGGTTCAGTCGCGTCAGCGCGTCGATGCGGTCGACGATGCCGGAGGCGGCGCGCAGCGGGCGCCACAACTCGTCGAGCACCGTGAAGAACCAGCGCCGCGGCTCGAGACCGGCGTCCGCGAGAGCGTGCGAGGCGGCCACCGTGCCCAGCCCGTCCGACCAGGCGGCGAGCATCGCGGCGGCGGTCAGCTGGGTGTCGGCCTCACCGATGCCGGAGATGTCGATGCACACGGCCGGGGCGGCCGGGTCGATGCGCGTGGAGGTCTCGGAGGCGAACGTGTCGCCCAGCGGACCGTCGAGGATGCCCAGCAGGGAGCGGTGCAGCGGGTCTACGGCGTCCCGGTAGCGGGCGTCGTCCCCCCGGTCGAGAGTGACCGCGCGCACCCGGTCGGGGCCCTCGGTGAGCACCCTGAGCACGTCCGGCAGCAGCACCGTGCGGCCCTGCGGGGTACGTTCGCGCAGGTGGTGCAGAACGGCGGAGAGCACGGACTGCTCGTGGTCGTCCATCGGCCGGCCACGCACGATGGTGATCAGCGCGGCCACCATGTTCAGCACCCGGCCGTGCGTCTCGGCCTTCAGCACCTCGCCCGCCTCGCCGCCGATCCGGGCCGCCGCCGCGCCCATGGCGCCCGGATCGAGGACGTTGATGCCACCCCGGCCGCGGCCGATGGAGATCACCTGGCCGCCCAGGGCACGGACCGTGTCGGCGTAGTCGGGCTTGAGGTCACCGAGGACCAGCGGGACGACGCCGGTCGCGGAGAGACCGATCAGCATGCGGTTGACGAGCGTGGACTTGCCCAGGCCCGGCATGCCGAGCATGAACAGCGAAGGGTTGGAGATGTAGCGGGCCCGGGTGAACCAGTTCAGCGGATCGCCGCAGACCGTGGCCCCGGTGAACAGGTGCTGTCCCAGCGGTACACCCGTCATGGGCGAGCCGGACCCCGCGGCGAACGGCCACATGCCGCACGCCTGCACGGTGGTGGCCCGCCACATGGTCGGTGGGTCCAGATAGCCGACCCGCCCGCCCCCGGGCCCGTACCAGCCACGCGGCGGCACGAAGAGCTCGCGCGTCCGGGAACCACCGCCCCCCTTCTGGTCCTTCCGGTTCTTCCGGTCCCCCCGGCCCGTGCGGCCCCCGCTGCGCCGGCCGCCGTCCTCGCCGGACGCCTTGCCCGGCTCGGGCGCGACCGTCCGTGCGGCCCCCGCTCCGGCGCGCAGCGCGCCCAGTTCCTCGCGCGCCCGCAACTCGGCCAGCCGGTCGGCCCGTTCGGCCCGCTTCTCCTCGCGGCGGCTCACAGTGCCTCCTGCAGTTCGTGGGGGATCAGGGTCTGCTCCCACGGCAGGATCCCGGCGGGCAGCGTGCAGCTGAACGCCGCCGCCTGCATCCGGTCCGCGGGTCGCATCAGCACCCGGGAGGCGGCCGACATGTTGCGCACGGTGACACTCGCGTCGGCGAGCTGCTCCATGGTGTCGACGGTGACGGTCAGCATGAGCGAGAACTCCACGAGCCCCGCGCCCGACGCCTCCTCGGCCGCGGTCTGTTCCGCCGCCCGCATCTCCGAGGCCGCGCGGGCCTGCACCATGCCGCGGCCGGACGTCGCCATGAACTGGGCGCTGCGCCGGTCCGCCTCGACGATCCGGGCCGAGGTGGCCGGGTCGATCGGCCGGTACACGAGGGCGACCCGCTTGCGCCGGGTGCCGGGCGCCGCCTCCAGCATGCCCCGGAGCACCGAGGACCGGACCGTGCCGCGCGGCGCCAGCGTCATCAGCCAGGTCCGGGAGACCCCGGAGTCGTGCTGGTAGCTGCCCACGGTCTCGACGGCGGCTGCGGGCCCCGCGTCCTCCCACTCCAGGCCCGTACCGCCGTGCCGGGCCCGGGCATCGAGGACGTCGGCGGCGACCGCCGGGTCGTAGGCCACCCGGACGACCTCCGCGATCCGTTCCGCCGACAGCGGGCAGGCCGCTCCGCCGCCCGCCGCCACCAGGCCGCTGAGCAGGCCGGGGATGCGGATGGCGAGGTCGGTGATCACGTCCTCCTTCTTCCGCCGCTGGCTGGCGGGCACGCCGTAGGTGAGGCTGATGTACGTGTGCATCTCGGAGGACGCGGTGGGATACCGCTCGACGACCTCCTCCATCACGGCCCGGGCCGCCGCCGGCGCGTTCGCCCGGATGCGGGGCAGTACCTCGTGGGCGAGCCGGGTGCCGGGGTCGGGGGCCGTCTCCACGATCACGGACGCGCCGCGCAGGCCGGGCTCGTGGGCCAGCCGGGCCAGCCACTCGCCCCACAGCGCGACCCAGACGTCCACCTGGTCGGGGTCGACGAGCGCACCGCCGTCGGGGTCGCAGCCGAGCACGATCGTGTAGAGGTTGCGGTGGGGATGGTGCAGCACGCCGAAGGGCCGGTCGTAGGCGTCCCGGCCCTCGGTCACGGTCACCTTGTTGAGCAGCCCCGGCGGACGGAACCGGCCGCCGGGGCGGGCGGAGAGCGGCCCGGAGACGTACAGGTGTGTCCCCTTGGCCTTGCGCCGCCGCCAGCCGATGCGCAGGGCCATCAGCTGGTAGACGTTGCGGCCGTCCTGGGTGCGGATGGCGAGCGGCACCAGGAGCACCGCGATGGGGGTGAACACCACCATGGCCGCGTACACCGAGATCAGTGACGCGAGCAGCGTGAGCACGAGCCCGCCGAAGACACCGAAGGTGCCGATGAGACCGAGCGGGCCGAGCCCGGGGCGCCGGGGGCGGCGCCAGTTCCCGTAGGTCGGATGGGTGACGGCTTCCGTGGACATGAGGGTCCGTTTTCCCTTCGTGAAGTGCGCTGGAGTGGTGGGACGGCGGGCCGGGGCGGAGGAGGGAGGGGGAGTGCCGGGCTCCGCGGGGGGTCGGGAGCCCGGCGGCCGTTCGGGGTGCGACGGGACGGACGGTCCGGCAGGGACGCCGGACCGTCCGGGCCGCAGGGGTCAGGTGTTGTGCCCCTTGTCCGGGTCGGCGCCCTCCAGCGAGCCGGAGGCGGTACGGCCGGCGATCTGCGCCGCCGTCACCGCCGCCCCGACGGCGACACCGACCGGACCGCCCGCCGCCGCGGCGGCTCGGCCCGCGCCCGCGGCCGCCCCGCCGGCACCGCCGCCCGCGCCCGCCCCCGCGCCGCCTGGGCGTGCCGCGCCGCCGGAGCCTGGCGCGCCCGGCGCGCCGGAGGCTCCGGAGGAGCCTTTCCAACCGCCCGAGCCGCCCGAACCGGACGCCCCCGACGCGCCGCGCGGACCGCTCTGCCCGCCGCTGCCGCCGCTGGTGCCGAGCGAACGGGCTCCGGACGCCAGGGACCCGCCGACCGTGGACATCGCCCCGGACATCGCGGACGCCCCGCCGAGCGCGGCGGTGGCGGGCACGACGAGCTTCAGCAGAGCGGGCAGGGCGACGGCGGACAACAGCATCACGCCGATACCGGCGATGCGTTCGTTGATGTCGCTGCCGCCGTCCTGACCCGAGCTGATCATGGCCGAACCCGCGTACAGCACCAGCCCGGCCGCCGGTTTGTACAACAGCCAGGCGATCATCCAGCCGAGGTGCTTGCGCCACCAGCCGCCGCCCCAGTCCGTCATCGAGGCGGCGGCGGCCAGCGGAAGGGTGCCCAGCAGCAGGATCATGACGCCGAGGCGGATGTAGAGCAGGATCGTGTGGATGATCCCGGCGATCAGCAGCAGGAAGGCGAGGACCAGCAGCAGGAAGGACTCGATGCCGTTGCCGTCGGAGCAGGCGCCCACGGCGCTCAGCTGCTTCTCCGCACCCGCGTTGAAGAGGTAGGTGGAGTAGTCGTCCGAGAGGGCGGCGGCGGCCGTGACCACGGTGGTGGCGGCACCCGAGACCAGGACGACCCGCATGATGCCCTTCAGCGCGGTCGTGCCGGCCGCCCCGCGCCGCTCGATCGCCATCCGGGCGGACGCGAACAGCAGTGAGCCGACCGCCAGATACACCACGATCCACTGGGTCTGGCTGTTGATGTCCTGGGCGGTGGTGGTCCCCGAGAGGGTCGGGATGCCGGTGGTCAGCGCCCCGAACACCGCGACGGCGCCCGCGAGTACGGCGTTGGCCACGCCTTCGACGATGGTCCCGATGGGGTCGCCGAGGAAACTGAAGAATCCGACCGCGATGTCGACGATGGGATTACCGGTCGGGCATGCCACGTCAAACCCCCCAGAGAAGATGGCCGTTGGTCCCCTGAACCGCCTTCACCGGGGTGTGCAGGGCACCGTTGTCGGAGGGCTGGACCTTCCAGTCGCCGCCGCTCCAGCGCAGGGCGACGGAGGTCGTGGCGTAGCCCTGGCCGGTCTTGAGCAGCAGCTCGACTGTCGCCGCCTCGCCGGAGTACGCGGGCACCGAGAATCCGGCGTAGGAGGCGGCGGACGAGCCGCCGGACCCGGCGTCCGGGCGGGGGCCGGAGGCGGAGCCGGTGTCCCGCGTGCTGCCCGGGGTGTCGCCCCGGACGGTGGACCGCTTGAAGACGAACAGATCCCGGCCCTGGCCGGCCACCACCTGCTCCTGCGCGATCGTCCGCCAGTCGGGTCCGCTCATGTGCGAGGGAATGATGTGGGCGGCCAGTACGGCCCCGGCCGGCGTGTGCGCGAAGCACCACCACACGGGGCCCTGGGTCAGGGTCGGGCCGGCCGACGCCGAGACGGGCACGCGCGTGACGCCGAGGGCGCGCCAGTCGACGTCGTCCGGCGGGGACGTGGGCATGACGTCGCCGTGGCCGTCGTCGGTGCGGCACCCGTCGGGCCGGCCGTCCTTCATGGCCGGGGAGCCGGACAGCGGCCCCTCCGACGGCGGGGTGCTCGCGCCGTCGTCCGCGGTGCCCCGGCCCGCCGTCAGGGCGACGATCCCGCTCAGCAGGACGACGACGCCGAGGAACGCCGCCGACACCTGCCAGCCGCGCTGCTTCCAGTACGGCTCCGACGGATCGGACCGGTATCGGCGTGGCTCCCGGTACTCCCTGCGCGTGAACATTCGATCGTCCCGTCGTTCGCGCTCAGTTGAAGACGAACCGGACCAGCGGGCCCGCCGTGGCGACCAGGACGCAGCCGCCGAGCACCATGCCGAGACGGCTCATGTGCTCGGAGCTCTCACCGCGCTTGAGCGAGATGGCCATCATCGTGCCGGTGATCAGCACCCCGGCGACGCCGGCGGCGGTGCCCGCCCAGGCGGCTATGCCGAGCACGGTGTTGACCTTGCTGGTGAGTTCGCCGGGGGCGTTGCTCTGCGGCTGGGGCACACCCGCGGCGAGCAGGCTGGTGGTTTCGTGGAGCAGGGACATGGGATCTCCGGGTGGTCGGCGCCCGGCGTGAGCGACGGGCGCGGGGAGCGGGTGAGGTCGGTGGTGCGGAGGAGGTGCCCGGCCCTCAGTGGAGGGACAGATCACCGAGGAACGCGACGATCGGACCGGCCGTCGTGGCGAGCAGGCAGGCGAGGGTGACGAAGAAGAAGCCGCGGAAGTACGCGCCGCCCTCGCCCGGTTCGCCGCGCCGCAGCTGGATCGCCATCTGCATGCCGACGATGAGCAGGCCGGCGACCCCCGCGGCCGAGGCGCACCAGGCGAGGACACCGAGGATGGCGCCCGCGTCGGGGGTCGGGGTGTAGGCGGCGAGCCGCCCGCCGAAGGGCAGGGCGAGGGTCGTGAGGGGGGAGGTCATGCTTCGGGTCCTTCACCGTCGGCGCCCACCAGGTCGGCGAGCACGCTGAGTTGCCGGGGCAGGCGCGCGGGCTGACCGCCCACGCGCCAGGCCGGGATCCACGGCACGCGCTGCACGGGGGCGACCGAGCGGACGACCCGGATGCGCCGCAGCAGGCCGAGCGGGAGCCGCCCGGGGGCGTCGGCGACGAGGACGACACCCAGCAGGTCGAGCCCTTGAGGGGCCTTGCCGTCCCGCAGCGCGCCCAACGCCCGTGACACGGCGCGCAGTCCGCGCGCGCTCGTCCGGCCGACCAGCATGATCCGGCGCGGCTCGCCCCGCGCGGGCTCCGGCCAGCGCGCGCCCACGTCGACCCCGCCGAGCGCCTCGGTGAGCGAGGTGGCGCCGGCCCCGCCGTGGGCCTTGACCCACCCGATCTCCTCCCGTGACCTCCCGCGCACCGGGGTACGCCGCACCGGCTCGCCCCAGGGGGCCTCGCCGCCACCGGGGGCCGGGGAGGGCGTCCGCAGGGGGGAGAGGGCCGAGCCCCCGCGGGTGGCCTGCCCCCGGCCCGTACCAGGCCGCGGCAACGAGCCGGGGCCCGACGCGGGATCAGGGCGGGGGGTCCGCGCGGCGTTCGGAGTCGTCCTGGTGGCACGTCCCGTCGAGGGGGCCGGGCCTGGCCCCGCGTCCGTCGCGGTGCCCGTGCCGGAGGTACCGGCACCGGGGGCCGCCGGCCGTCCGGGCTTCGGCCCCCGGACCCATGACTGCGGGTTCGACGGCGTCGCCTCAGGAGTGCTCATGTGCGGTCAGCCCTCCTTCTCCGCTCGCGCTTCGGCTGTGCTGGATCATCTGATGTCCACTGGTTTGAACTGAATTGCTCCCGGGCCCGTTTCGATCTCCCGAGCCCGTCGACAGCACAACGGGCCGTCCAGCCGTCGCGGTTCAAGGCAAGAGGAAGAAGGCGGGCCCACATGAGCGCGGGCACGGGAGAAAGCGGGGAGGGCGGGACCTCCACCGCCGTCCGGAACACCATCGCCGCCGGCACCGGCTGCGGCTGCCTGGTGTCGCCGCTCGCACTGCTCGGCACCCTGGTCGTGATCATCATCATCGGCGGCTTCGGGGTCCTGCTGGCGCCGCTCATCGCGCTGATCCTGCTGTTCTCGGGCGGCGGCGGCGACGGTTCCGCCGGTGCGGACGACGCGGACGAGGTGATCGCCGTCTTCAACGGCGACGGCGGCGGCGAGCTGGACACCTCGACCGTGCCCGAGGATCTGGTGGAGCCGATCGAGCAGGCCGGTGATCTGTGCGGGGCGGTCGGCCCGGTCGTCATCGCCTCGCAGATCGAGCGGGAGTCCGGCTTCAACAGGGAACTGGTCGGCGAGAACGGCGAGGAGGGCATCTCCCAACTGCCGCCCGCGGTCTTCGAGAAGTACGGCGAGGACGACGACGGCAACGACGAGACCTCGGCGTTCGACGCCGAGGACTCGATCATGGCCCAGGGCCGTCATCTGTGCGATCTGGCCGGTCAGGCCCAGCGGATGATCGACGCGAACGAGGCCACCGGCAGCGTCCTGGACCTCGCGCTGGCCGGCTACCACGTGGGGATGGACGCCGTGCGCGCGGCCAAGGGGGTGCCGCAGACGAACGAGGCGCAGGGCTACGTCCTCGCCGTCCGGGCCCAGTTCGCCAAGTACGCGGGGGTGGCCGCCCCGCCTCCCGGCGCCACCCCTGGAGTCACTCCGGGCGTCACACCGGGAACGGACCCGGATCCCACGGCTTCCCCGTCCGCTTCCGCCGCTTCCGCCGCTTCCGGCGCTTGATCATCAGGAGGACTCGCAGTCATGACCCGCTTCGCGGTGCGCATCCCGGGTGAGGGACTCGCCGAGATCAACGGCGAGCTCCTGGTCGTCGAGGAGGGTGGGTCCGTGCACGAGGCCGTGCTGGACCGCCTGCAGCGTCACGCGCAGGAACGCGCCGCCACGGTCGAGGCCACGGTGAACGACGGCCTCGCAGGGGCCCACTTCGTGCTTCAGGTGGCACCCGACGGCTCCAGCCGCCTCGTCGATGCGGCGGACCGGACGGAGGCGACGGACCAAGCCCCCGCACCACCGCCGCCGGCTCCCGCCCCCGCTCCCGCCCCCGCCACCGCGCCCGTCTCGGCCGTCGCCGCGGCGGTCGCCCGGGCCCGGGCCGCAGCGGCGGCACGCCCCGCACCCGCCCCGCCTCCGCAGCCGTCCCGCCCCCTGCCGCCGGAACTCGTGGACCGGGTGGCGCACATCAACGCGCTGACGGCCACGGGCCGGATCGAGGAGGCGTCCGCCGCGGTGACCGCCCTGCGCGAGGCACTGACGCGGTCGGCGGGCACGGAACACCCGGACGCGCTGGAGGCACGGGCCATGGAGGCGTACCTGGCGCACCTGCGCGGAGACCACAGGGAGGCGACCGTCCTGGCCCTCTCGGTGGCCCGCATCCTGTGCGGCGCCGGTGACCCCGGGGCCCCGGCGGCGATCGCGCGGGCGGCGGCCGCCTGGCAGCGCCTGGAGGACGTCAGGGCGGTGGTCGTCCACGGCGGCGAACTGCTGCACATGTGGGACCGGTTGCGCGGCGGTGGCCGCCTCGCGCCGGCGGACGAACGACTGGCCCGCCGGGTGCGCGCCCAGGTGGAGTCGCTGTCGGTCCGGGTGTGACCGGACGGGCGGTGTACGAGCCGTGGACCGAGCGTCAAACGAGCGTGGAACGCCCCTGACCACACTCCATCCCACCTAAGGCCCCGGTTCCAGCCGTCACGGCTGGGCGGGCCGCCCCAAGGAGCAGGAGCAGGAGCACACCATGAACGTGACGGTGATCGGGTCCGCGAGTGCGGTGTCGCCCGAGGAACGGGCGCTGAGGGACCTCTATCTGGAGCACGGCCCGGCCCTCTACGCGTACGTGCTGCGCATGCTGGGCGGAGACACCCACCGCACGGAGGACGTCCTTCAGGAGACGCTGCTGCGCTGCTGGAACAAGCAGACGCTCGCCGACGGCGAGGGCATGGCCGTACGCCCCTGGATGTTCCGCATCGCCCGCAACATCGTGATCGACGCCCACCGGACGAAGACGGCCCGCCCGCAGGAGATAGGCGGCGCCGACTGGCTGACCGAACTGGGCACCGACGCCGACGACATCGAACGCATGCTGTCGTCCATCGTCCTGCACGACGCCCTGCGGGCCCTGACGCCGGCCCACCGCGAGGCCCTGGAGGCCACCTTCTTCGCCGACCGCACCACGCACCAGGCGGCCACCGCGCTGGGCGTCCCCCAGGGCACGGTGAAGTCCCGCGTCTACTACGCCCTGCGCAGCCTCAGGGCGGCCCTGGAAGAACGCGGTGTGCACTGACCGGCGCCGCACGGCCGTCCGCCGGGCATCCGGACCACGGTCCTACGACAGCCCGAACAGCCCCGGATCCGATGCCAGCTTCCTGAAGGCCTCGGCGGGATCGGCAACCAGCCTGCGCTTCTCCAGGTCCAGGATGCCGCCGACCGCCGTGATCTCCGCGGCCACCGTGCCGTCGGCCTTCACGACGGTCTGCTCGATCCGGAACGTCTTGCCGCCGCCCCAGTCGAACACGCAGGTCACCTCGACCTCGTCGCCCGCGAGCAACTCGCGTTTGTAGCGGATGGTCGTCTCCAGGGCGACCGGACCCACGCCGCTGCCGATGAGGGCGGACTGGCTGATCCCCGCGGCCTGGAGCAACGACCAGCGGGCGTGCTCCGCGTAGTTCAGATAGACCGCCTGGTTGAGGTGCCCCTGCACGTCCGTCTCGTATCCACGAACGGTCACAGGGACGGAAAACGGCTTGCTCACGGCTTTCCCTTCTCGCACCGGATCTCTCCCACCGGACTCTCGTGCATGGCGCAACGATCCACCGATCTTGGCATGCCCATCACGCCCGGCGCGGCGAAGCCAGCAGATACCGGCTTCCGGTGCGCGGCTCGCGGTGCTCGCTCACCTGCCAGCCTGCCCCCTCCAGGGTGGCCGCGCAGGCCTGCAGCGCCTCGCCGTCCGGCTCGTGGACGGCGACGGCCTCCGGCTGGGGGGTCTGACGTACGCGATAGCCCCCGCCCTGCTGCCCCGCCGGAGTGTGACCGGCCGCCTCGAGCGCCAGCGCCGCGGCCCGCACCAGATGCGTACGCTCCCAGCCGCACGGCCGGTCCACGTCACCGCCGGGGTTGGTCATCCGGCGCAGCTCCAGCAGCCCCTGCCAGGCGCTGTGCACCTCACGGCGCCGGTCGGGACCGGCGTGCGCGGCGGCCTCCTCGCCGCCGACGCGTGCGGCGAACACGCCCGTCGAGGCGGGTGCCTCCCCGGGCCCCTCCGGCTCGGGCGCCTGCGTGATGCCCTGCCGCACCCGGTGCCCCTCCGGCGTCAGGAAGTGATCGTGCGGCGGCCGGGGGTGGCGGAAGGCGAGACCCCGCTTCACCAGTGCCGTGAGCTGAGAATCCGTCCCCCGGAGTCGCCCGGTGACGGGGTCGGCGGCGTCGATGACACGCCGCTGTGCGGCGGTCGGCGGTCGGGTCACGGCGTGCTCCTCTCAGGCTGGCGACGGGCCCCGGGGCTCGACGCGCCACCTGATCGAAGCCCCACCTGCTCGAAGGCTACGACCCGCCACTGACATTCCGGGCCGGGACAACTCCCCGCCCCGCGCTGCGGCCCGCTGCACGCCGGGGCTCGGGCCGCCACGTGGCGACCAGCGCGGCGGCCAGCAGCAGCTCGGCCAGGTCGCCGCCGTAGTACATGACCTCCGCGCCGCCCTGCACCTGGTCGATCGGCGCGTGGATGTCGACCCGGAAGCCGCCGTACATCAACTGCGCGATCACGGCGTGCGCCGCGATCGCGACGCCCAGGTAGACCAGGCGGCCCCTGACCCCCGGCCGGGCAGGGGCCGGGTCGGGGCCGGCGATGGCGTGGGCGAACAGGCATCCGGAGAGCAGGAAGTGCGCGTGCAGCAGCCAGTGCGCCGCCGGGCCGGTCGTGGTCGCGTTGTACAGGGGGGTGAAGTACAGCACCGCGAGGCCGCCCGTGGAGAGCGCCAGCGCGACCGCCGGGTGGGCGAGCACGCGGGCGGGCGGACTGTGCAGCACCGCGGTCAGCCGTCGGCCCCCGGACGCGGGCAGCGTGCGCAGCAGGAGCGTGACGGGGGCGGCCAGGACCAGTGCGAGCGGCGCGTACATGCCGATGAGGAGGTGCTGGACCATGTGCCCGCGGAAGTCCTCGTGGGCGAAGGGGGCCACGGGCGGCAGCAGCGCGACGCCGAGCAGGAGAATCCCGCCCAGGAACCAGCCGGTCCGCCACCGGCTCCAGCCGAGGGCCGGATTGCGGTGGCAGGCCCGGCGGACGAGCAGCAGGTGGACACCGCAGGCGGCGAGCAGCAGGAGTGCCGGCGGCAGCCAGTCCGGGGTGCCGCCGCCCGCGGCGTGCCCGTGTCCGGGCAGATGGTGGCCCATCAGCCGTGCAGGCCCTGATGCCGGCCGGCGGCCGCACCGGGGCCGCAGGACCGGCCGCTGCGCTGGAGCAGATGGCCGCCGGTGACCAGCAGGGCGCCCAGGACGAGGAAGCCGATGTCCCACCACACCTGGCCCTCCCCGGCGTGGACATGGTGGATGCCGAGGACATGGTGGTCCAGTACGCCCTCCACGAGGTTGAACAGGCCCCAGCCCACGAGCATCCAGCCCCACAGCACCCGGGAGGTCCACACCCGCAGCCGGTCGTGGGTGACCCGCTCGTACAGCACGGCCAGCCCGAGCAGGACCGCGAGCCAGCACACGGTGTGGAAGACGTCGTCCCACAGGGTGTTCATCTCCAGACCGGAGACGGTGTGGGGGTCGTAGTACTTCACTCCGATGCGGTCCTGATTGGTGCTGGAGAGCATGTGGTGCCACTGCAGCAACTGGTGCAGCAGGATGCCGTCGGCGAACCCGCCCATCCCGACCCCGAGCACGATGCCCGGCAACCGGAGGTCCGCCGGTCTTGGGGTGCCGATCCGGGCTTCGCCTTGCTTGGTGGCCATCACTCGTCTCCGCTCCTGCCTGGGGGAAGGACCGAAGACGACGTTCCCTTCTGCGCGGCGCTCACGCCCTGCGCTCGGCCCCCATCCGGCTCAAAGACCCTTTCCGGTCGTCCCCGCGGATCGGCGGGAAACGCTCGCTCGTCCTCGGCCGCGGCGACGACTTCCCGCCCCCCTCTACTGGCGGTACCCGCCGAGGAACCGCCCGATCCGGCCGATCGCCGCCTCCAGGTCCTCCGCGTGCGGCAGTGTCAGGATGCGGAAGTGGTCCGGTGAGGGCCAGTTGAAGCCCGTGCCCTGGACCACCTGGATCTTCTCCCGCAGCAGCAGGTCCAGCACGAACCGCTCGTCGTCGTGGATCCTGTGCACCTTGGGGTCCAGGCGCGGGAAGGCGTACAGCGCGCCCTTCGGCTTCACGCACGTCACGCCCGGGATCTCGTTGAGCATCCGCCAGGCCACGTCCCGCTGCTCCAGCAGCCGCCCGCCCGGTGTGGTCAGCTCGCGGATGGACTGCCGGCCGCCGAGCGCGGCCTGGATGGCGTACTGCGCGGGCGCGTTGGCGCACAGCCGCATGGAGGCCAGCATGGTGAGGCCCTCCAGGTAGTCCTTCGCGTGCTGGCGCGGCCCGGTGACCACCAGCCAGCCGGAGCGGAAGCCCGCCACCCGGTAGGTCTTGGACAGCCCGCAGAAGGTGAGGACCACCAGGTCGGGGGCGAGGGCCGCGGCCGAGTGGTGGACGGCGTCGTCGTAGAGGATCTGGTCGTAGATCTCGTCGGCGAAGACCATGAGGCCGTGCCGCCGGGCGAGGTCGAGGATGCCCTCGACGATCTCCTTGGGGTAGACGGCGCCGGTGGGGTTGTTCGGGTTGATGATCACGACTGCCTTGGTGCGGTCGGTGATCTTCGACGCCATGTCGTCGAGGTCGGGATACCAGTCGGCCTGCTCGTCGCACAGGTAGTGGACCGCCTTGCCGCCCGCGAGGGTCGTCACCGCCGTCCAGAGGGGGAAGTCCGGGGCCGGGATGAGGATCTCGTCGCCGTCCTCGACGAGCGCCTGGACGGCCATCGACACCAGTTCCGAGACGCCGTTGCCGAGGAAGACGTCGTCGACGCCGACCTCCAGGCCGAGCGTCTGGTAGCGCTGGGCCACGGCCCGGCGGGCGGAGAGGATGCCGCGCGAGTCGGTGTAGCCGTGCGCCTGCGGCAGCATCCGGATCATGTCCTGGAGGATCTCGTCCGGCGCCTCGAACCCGAAGAGCGCCGGATTGCCGGTGTTCAGGCGCAGCACGCTGTGCCCCGCCTCCTCCAGCGCGTTGGCGTGCTCGATGACCGGGCCGCGGATCTCGTAACAGACCTCGCTGAGCTTGCTCGACTGCCGGAACTCCATGCGCCGCTCTCCTCTGCCGATCGTGTTGCTTGGTTTTACCAAGTACGCGCTTGGAAAGTCCAACAACTTGTCTAGACTGCGTCGCATGCCACCTCGCCGAAGCTACGACCAGTACTGCCCCGCCGCCCGCGCGCTCGACGTCGTCGGTGACCGCTGGACCCTGCTGATCGTCCGGGAGCTGCTCGCCGGTCCCCGGCGCTACACCGACCTGCACGCGGACCTGCCCGGCGTCAGCACCGACGTCCTCGCCTCGCGACTGAAGGACATGGAGCGCGACGGCCTCGCGACCCGGCGCCGGCTGCCGCCGCCCGGGGCGGCTTCTGTGTACGAAGTCACCCCTCGTGGACGCGAGTTGTTGCCCGTGCTGCAGGCGCTGGGGGAGTGGGGGCAGGCCGAGCTCGGGGAGCGCCGGGCGACGGACGCGGTCCGGGCCCACTGGTTCGCACTGCCTCTGCTGCGCCTGCTGGACGGCGAGGGACTTGTCGAAGTCCGCCTGGAGGAAGGCCTGTTCCATCTCCACGTCGGTGCCGAGGACGGGCCCGTGTACGGCGACGGGCCCGCCCCCGGGGAGCCGGACGCCCGGCTGGCCCTGGACAGCGGCACCTGCGCCTGCATCGGGCGCGGGGAGTTGAGCCTCGCCCGGGCCGTGCGCGAGGGGCGGGTCGAGGTGAGCGGCGAGGGCACGCTCGCCAAGGCGCTGCGCGAGGCATGAAAGAAGGCCCGCGGGCGGCGGGCCTTCTGTGCGGCAGACGGATGAGGGTCGATCAGGGGGCGAACGGGCGAGGCCCGGTCAGGCGCCCGGCGGCACACGGGACGGCCGGCCCGTCCCGCGCGTCAGTGCGTACCCGCCGACTCCCGCGAGGGCGGCCAGGATTCCGCCGATGGCGGTCCACACCCACCGGTCCGACCACCAGCCGGACGTCCAGCCGTCCTCGGGTTCGAGGCCGGCCAGCACCGCCGCGTCCTCCTGTTCCTCCTCGGCCTTCGAGGCGATCCCCGGCACCAGGGGCTCGGCGAGCGAGCCGTCCACCGCCGCGGATCCGCCGATGTCCTTGGAGTCCACCCGTATCCCGGTGTCGACCGGGAGACCGAGGTCGGCGGTGGCGACGCCGGTGGCCGTCAGCCGGACGTAGTAGGTGCCCGGCAGGGGGTCGTTCCCCCAGGGCTCCGACCAGGCCCGGACCGTGCGCAGCACACAGGTCAGCTTCATGGAGGACGTGTCCGCCTCCGCGGTGCGCGTCTGCGCCCCGTACCGGCAGGCCTGACGGCGGCGCAGACCGTCCCAGACGTCGATCTGCCAGGTCTGGGAGGCGTGGGTCTCCGGCAGCTTCACCGTCGCCTCGACCGTGGGGCGCTGCCCGGTGTCGGCGGGGAACGACCAGTACAGGTAGTCACCCGTGGAGCCGCTCGCCGTGGCCCGCTGCCCCTGCTCGATCTCCGTCGCCGTGCGGAACGACGTACCGGCCCGGGTGGGGGCCGACGCCTCGTCCTGCGACGGGCTCGGCGAGGCGTCGGCAGCGGCCGGGCCGGCCGCCACTGTGAGGGTCAGCAACGCCGCGCTCAACGCTCGTACCACTCGCATCAGTTGGTCCTCCAGACCGCGACCCGCCAGCGCGAAAGCCAGCCCCAGACGAGACCGGCGAGGAAGCCGGTGAGGATCAGCACGCCGAGCAGCCACCAGCCGCGGCCGAGACCGAAGGCGGCCACGTCGCCCGCCTGGCTCGGGGCGTCCACGACGTCCACCGTCAGCTCCAGCGGCAGACCGGGCGTGGCCTTCACGCCGGAGGCCGCCGAGAAGGAGTGCGAGACGGCGAGGCAGACCGCCTCCGCGGGAGCGTCCTCGTCGTCGCTCTCGGCCTTCGGGTAGCGCAGACCCGTCGAGATCACGTCCGTACGGCCGTTGCCCGCCGCCTCGCCGCGCACGATCTCGCGGCCCTTCGACGTCACGGCCTGCATCAGCACGCCGTAGCCGGGGTTCACCGCCCGGTCCGCGGCGACGCTCACCGAGGCGCGCAGCTCCTTGCCCGGCGGAACGTCCACCCGGTACCAGCGCTGCTGCCCGAACTCCTCCCGGTCGGTGTACAGGCCCGACTTCAGCGTCGGCGCCGCGGCACACCGGTCGGCACCCTCCGCCGGCACCGGCGTCACCACCGGATCGGCCGCCCGGTCCACCAACTGGTTGACCCGGTCGGTGAGTTCGTCCTGGTGCTCGACCGAGGTGTAGGTGCCGCCGGTGGCCTCGGCGATGCAGCTCAGCTGCCGGCTCAGCTTGGCGGTCGGGACCAGGCCCAGGGTGTCGATGGTCAGGCCGATGCCCTTGGCGGCGATCTCGCGGGCCACCTCGCACGGGTCGAGCGGGGCGCAGGTGTCCTCGCCGTCGCTGATCAGCACGATGCGCTTGGAACCGTCTCCGCCGTCCAGGTCGCCGGCCGCCTTCAGCAGGGCCGGGCCGATCGGCGTCCAGCCCGTCGGGGAGAGGGTGGCGACGGCCGTCTTGGCCTCGGTGCGGTCCAGCGGGCCGACCGGGTAGAGCTGCGCGGTGTCCTTGCAGCCCGTCTTCCGGTCGTCCCCCGGGTAGTCGGCGCCGAGGGTGCGGATGCCGAGCTCGACCTCCTCGGGCGTCGCGTCGAGCACCTCGTTGAACGCCTGCTTCGCGGCGGCCATCCGCGACTGGCCGTCGATGTCCCGGGCCCGCATCGAGCCGCTCACATCGAGGACGAGGTCGACCTTGGGGGCGTCCTGGCCCGTGGGTTCACCGGCGGCCGCCCCGGCCGGGAAGGCGAGCCCGGCCGTCAGCGCGGCGAGCAGGGCACAGACCCCTGCCGCCAGCCGTGTTCTTGTGATCATCGCCGGATCCTATTGATCACCCCCCTCCGGTTCCAAAACGGGCTTCACCGCAAGGGGTTGGCAAGTTCCGCCCACTGGTCCCCGGGCGTCTGCGGCGAGAGCCGCATCAGCGTCAGCGCCTTCGTGGGCAGCGGATCGGCGCACAGTGCCGCGAGGTCGGGGGTGCGCGGCAGGTCCCGGACGGCCGTCTCCAGCGCCGCTCCGAGCGCCGGGCCCGACCCGGCCGTGCCGGCCAGCGCGCCCGCCACGAGCGAGCCGAACAGTTTACGGCGGAGCGCGCGTTCGTCGTCCGTGACCATCCGGGCGGGCAGCTCGGGCACCGTGATGCCGTGCCGGGCCAGGCGGGCCGGGCTGACGCGGATGTCGGCCAGATCGCGGTAGACCAGCCGCAGCGGGTCGCCCGCCGCCGAGAGGACCACCAGGAGGTTCTGGCCGTGCGCCTCCAGGGCCACGCCCAGCTCCAGCAGCCGCAGCCCGACCGTGAGCGTGAGCCGTGCGAAACCGGCCAGCCAGGCGGGGGAGCGGGGGAGGTCGGTGGTGGCCAGCGCCGCCACCGGCAGGATGCGTTCACCGCTGCCCGCGTACGTCTGCGGCGACTCCCGCAGGACGGCCGCGAAGTCCGGGGAACCGGCCGCCGCCGCGCCCAGCGTGCGGGTGACGTGCAGCAGACCGTCCGTTCGCGCCGCCGGCGCCCCCGCGAAGTCCGACAGCACCGCCGAGGCGGCGACCGAGGGCAGGGAGATGTCCCGTACCGAGGACGTCAGCCGGGCGCTCAGCGAGGTCTTCACCTGCGGCCCGCCGGGCAGGGCCAGCGTCCGCAGGGACATCAGCGGATGCGCGGGCCGCCGCTGCTCACAGGTGCGCTTCAGCACATGCGCCGCCTGCCACGGATGCACCGGCAGCACCACCCGCCCCCCGTCCCGCAGCTCGTCCGGCCACACGCCCGTCACCAGGCACTCCTCCGCCCGCACCGGCACCAGCCCCAGCTCCACGACCGCCCGGTGCTCGGGCCCGTAGGCCAGCTGCTCGGCCACCGAGAAGCCCGGCCGGGACCGGCACGTCGGATGGAACGGATGCCCGTCGACGATCCGCTGCTCCCACTCCCAGTCGCTCTCCGGCCAGTCCTCCCCGTCACCCTCCTGCCCCGCCCGCGACAGCGCCAACGAGGCGACACTGTGCCCGAGTTCGGCGGCGAAGGAAGCGGAGTGCGGTACGGCGAGGTCCGTCATCAGCCGCGCCGGATCCGCGTACGCCGCCCCGTCCAGCCGTACGACGGTGACGTAGGCGCCGGTCGCGTACGGATCCGGCCGGGGACCGTGCAGCCGGCGGCCGTCGGACAGGGACAGCGCCAGACCGTCTCGGGTCTGCTCCCGGCCCATGACCCAGGGCAGCGGCTCATGGGCGAGACCGCGCCACAGCCGGGACAGCACGGCCGACCGGGCACCGGGCAGTTCGGCCTCGTACCGCGGCAGGAGCCCGGGCCGTACCACGGACAGCTCGTCGGCGACCTCGGCCTCGGCGGTGGGGGGACGGTGCACGGGCGGGCTCCTCGGGTACGAATAGGGGCGTCACAGCGGAACGGCGACGACCGACATACTGATCATCTCCGCCCGGCACGCTGGAACGACCATAGGGACGAGTGGAACGCGTGGACCTCATGCCCCCGCCCGCCGACGACGACTCGGCCCACGGCGGTGACCCGGCCATCGGAGCCCTCGCCGACGCGTACGCCGCCGTGCCCCTGCTGAACTGCCTGCTGCGGGAGGTCGCCCGGCCGGTGCGCCGGGAGGGCGACCGGCGCGTTCATCGGCTGCCCGGCGGGGACCGGCTGTTGCGGGTGCGCGGAGCGCGGCGGCCCGCCGAGCCGGAGATCGAGGCCGCGGGCGCCTGGCACCGCGTCGGCCACACCGAGCTGGTCAAGCTCGTCGCCGAGGAACTGCGACGGCACACCGGGCTGTCCAACCACGAACTGCCCGCCGAGATGCTGGACAGCCGCGACGCCGTGGCCGCCCTGCTCGCCGCCCGGGCCCGGGCCACCCCGCCCGACGACCTCTACCTGCGTTCCGAGCAGTCCCTCCTGACCGGCCACACCCACCACCCGGCGCCCAAGGCGCGCGGGGGCGGCCCCACAGCCCGCTGGCTGCCGTACGCGCCCGAGGCGTACGCCCGCTTCCCGATCACCCTGCTGGGGCTGCGCGAGGACGCCGTCGTCGAGGAGGGCGACACCTCCGCCCTCGATGGCCTCGGCACGGCCCCGCCCGGCTACCGGCTGCTCCCGGCCCACCCCTGGCAGCTCGATCTGGCCGCGCAGGAACTCACCGGAGCCTTCGCGGACGGCAGGCTGATCCGGCTCGGCACCACCGCCTGGGACGCCTGGCCCACGGCCGCGATCCGCACGCTCTACACGCCCGAGCGGGATCTCTTCCTCAAGTTCAGCCTGGACGTGCGCATCACCAACGACATCCGCCGCCTGTGGCGCCACGACCTGCTCGCCCTGCGCAGGACGGACGCGGCCGTGTACGCCGCCTTCGAGACGTTCGGCGGGCCCTCGGCCTGGCTCGGCGACCGCGGCTACCGCACCGCCGACTTCGCCTTCGAGGCCCTGGCCGTCCTCGTCCGCGACGGCTTCGCCGACCGCCTGCTGCCCGGCGCGGTCCCGGTGCTCGCCGCCGCCCTCGTCGAGGGCTTCGACGGCAGCCCCCTCGACCGCGCAGCCGACCCGGGGGCCTGGTGGGCGGCGTACCTGGCCCAGGTCGTGCCCCCGGCGCTGACGGCGTTCGCCGAGCACGGTGTCGTCATCGAGGCCCATCTGCAGAACACGCTGGTCGCCGTGGACGCCGACGGGCTGCCGGTGCAGGCGCTGTACCGGGACGCCGAGGGCGTGAAGCTGCTGCCGGACGTGACGCGGCAGGCCGGCTGGGAGCGGCTCGTGTACTGCCTGGTCGTCAATCACCTCATCGAGATCGCGGGCGCCCTCACCGAACGGCACCCCGGGTTCGACCCCTGGCCCGCCGCCCGTCGCGAACTCGCCCGTCACGACCTCCCCGAGGTCGCCGCCCTGCTCACCTCGCCGACCCTCCCCGCGAAGACCAACCTGCTGCTGCGCTGGACCGGCGCGGACGGTGCCGACGCCCGCTACCGGCCCCTGCCCAACCCGCTCGGGAAAGGGACCTGACCCGCCGGGCCCGGCACCCGCGTGACATGATCATCACCACACGCAGCGAGGGAGGGAACGGTATGTCCGCGACGCCGAACGCAGGGCTTCCCTGCCGCATCGTCGTCTGCCGGGACTGCTGCTGCGGCACCCGCAAGATCAGAGGCGTCGACCACGCCGCCCAGACCGACCGCCTGCGCGAGGCGGCACCGGTACGCGTCTCCGACTGCCTCGACGTCTGCGACCAGGCCAACGTCATCGTCGTCCAGCCCTCCGCCGAGGGCCGGGCCGCCGGGGGCCGTCCGGTGTGGCTGGGACTGGTCAACGACCCGGCCGCCACCGAGGACGTCGTCTCCTGGGTGCGGGCGGGCGGCCCCGGCGTCGCGCCGGTGCCCGAGATCCTCGGCCTGTACGTCTTCAGCCCGCTCACCAAACGCGCCGCCGGCAGCTCATGAAGCAGGGCCGGCGAAACAAGGCTCACGACCTGGGCCGCATGACACGGGCCGCATGACACGGCCGGGGTGACGGGAGCGTCAGGACTCCGTCGCGGGCACGCAGAGCACCGGCACGCTGGACAGGTGCAGCAGCTTGTGCGGGGTCGAGCCCAGCAGCGCGCCGCGCACCGGGCTCTCGCCCCACGTGCCCACCACGATGACCCTGGCACCATGACGGGCCGCCGCCTCGATCAGCGCCTGCGCGGGCCGCTCGTCGATGAGCTCCACCGACGTCCGCACCCCGGCCTCGTCGGCCACCCGGACCGCATGGGCGAGCGCGGTGCTGCCGGCCTCGCGGACGGCCTCGTGATGAGCGCCGTACTCCTCGCCCGTGACGCCGGGGGCGGCGACGCCGTGGACGATCACCAGGGGTTCGTCGTACGCGGTCGCCACCTCGATGGCGACGCGCAGGGCGCTCAGGGCGCCCGGGGACTTGTCGTAGCCGAGGACCACCGGCATCTTCAGGACTCCTTGCCGTCGACGAGCGCCGGGTCGACCACGCTCGGGTGTTCCGACCAGAAGGCGGGCGCCATCAGCCGCCACACGACCATGAGGATCACGCCCGCGGCGACGATGCCGATGCCGATGACGAGCGGCGGGCCGAACCCGAACCACGAGACGCCGCTGTAGGAGTTGTCGGGGTCGGACATGTCCGCCACGGATTCCACCAGCAGCCACGCCAGCAGTCCCGCGCCGATCAGCGGCCCGAGGCCGATCAGGAGGAAGTTGCGGGCGCTGCGGGTCAGTTGGCGGCGGTAGTAGACCGCGCAGGCGAGCCCCGTGAGCGCGTAGTAGAACGCGATCAGCAGGGACAGGGCGGTGAGGGAGTCGAAGAGCGCGTTCTCGCTGATGTGGAACAGGACGAGGTACCAGACGATGGCGATGCCCGCGACCCACCAGGTGCTCACGTCGGGGGTGCGGAAGCGCGGGTGGATGCGGCCGAAGTGCGCGGGCAGGGCATGCCGGCGGGCCATCGACAGGCCCGTGCGGGACGCGGGGATGATCGTCGTCTGGGTGGAGGCGAGGGCGGACGTCGAGACCGCCAGCAGCACCACCCAGTCCCAGCCGCCCATGGCCTCCTCGGCGAGCAGGGCGAAGATGAACTCCTCCTCCGCCGCGTTCTCGGCGAGGTAGTCCGTACCGGCGTAGCCCACGACCGCGAAGGCGACCGCGACATAGGTCACCAGCAGCAGCACCGTCGACCAGACGGCCGCCCTGCCCGGGGCGGTGGCCGAGTCCTCGACCTCCTCGGTGAGGTTGACCGCGGACTCCCACCCCCAGTAGATGAACACGCCCAGCAGCAGGGACGCGGTCAGTGACGCTCCGCCGGCTCCGAACGGGTCGAGCCAGCCGAACTCCGGGTCGATGGCGTCGAGGGTGCCGGTGTCGGCGTAGACGCGGTAGAGCGCCACCACGGCGAAGGCGAGCAGGCAGGCGACCTGCGCCAGGATGAGGACGTTCTGCACCTTGGCCGAGATCTCGGTGCCGATCACGCAGACGGCCGTCATCACCAGGATGAGCAGTACCGTCAGCACCTGACGGACCACGTCGTCGTCGGCCCAGCTGTCCAGGCCGACGGCGAGCAGGAAGAACGTCACGGCCACGTCCGCGAGCGACCCGACGACCAGGACGCCCGTCATCGTGATGGCCCAGCCGCCGAGCCAGCCCGCCCACGGCCCCATGGCGCGGGTGACCCAGGAGAACGTCGTGCCGCAGTCCTGGTCGACCTTGTTGAGGTAGTAGAACGCCGAGGCGATCAGCAGCATGGGCACGAACGACGCGAGCATCACGCCCGGGGCGTAGATGCCGACCAACGCCACCACGGGGCCGATCACCGCCGCCACGGAGTACGCGGGGGAGGTCGCGTTGAGCCCGATGACCAGCGCGTCGACGAACCCGATGGCGTCGGGCTTCAGGCTCGCCTCCGGGGGCGGGCCCGAGTCCGTGATGTCCTTGGCCATGCTCCCTCGCTCCCGTTGTGTGTGCGTCCATACAACAGGCACCTTCGAGGGGGTTTGTTCATTTATGGCCGTTCAGGGTGTCATGTCGCCCCTGCGAGGCGGCTCGCGAGCCGGACCCGCTGCACCTGCCCGCCGGACAGGTGGCCGGCGCCGCGCTCGGCGAGGTCGCGGACGTCGGTCCGCTCGGCGTGGGACGCCCCGGCACGCCCTGCTCCCGTGACGCGGGGCCCGCGCACCCGCCGCCGGATACGCCCGCGTCCGGACGTATCCGCGGCCGGGCGCGGCGGTCTGCCGTGGGCCTACGCCGTCCTGCGGTCCTGCGCGGGAGTCCAGGCGTGGTGGAGGGAGCGGTCCGCGGAGAGGATCGCGCGCTGGAGGGCCTGGATGGCGGGGGAGGGCTCCAGGCCGAGTTCCTTCACGAGCTGATGGCGCAGATCGCGGTACACCCGCAGGGCCTGGACGCGCCGCCCGACGCGGTAGAGGGCGAGCATCAGGTGGGCGTGGAGCTGTTCGTTCGTCCGGTCGGCCGCGGCCTGGGCGACCAGCTCGCCCAGCAGTTCGTAGTGCCGGCCCAGGCGCAACTCCGCTGCGACGCAGCGTTCGTAGGCGGCCTTGCGGCGTTCCTCCAGCTCGGTGCGGCGCAGCTCCAGCAGGGGGCCCGCCTCGAGGTTGGACAGTGCCGTGCCCTTCCAGAGCCCGAGTGCGCGCCGGAACTGGGCGGAGGCCGCCGCGTCGTCGCCGGCGGCTGCGGCCCGGTGCCCGCGCTCGGTCAGCCGTCCGAACTCCTCCTGGTCGCTGCTCCAGGAGTGCGGGGTCAGGATGTATCCGCCGGGCCGGGTCCTGAGGATCGACTTGGGGTCCGTGCCGGGTGCGGCGGCGGTGAGTGTTTCGCGGATCTTGCTGACGTAGGTGTGGATCGCGGCGTTGGCCGTGCGGGGTACGCGGCCGGGCCACAGCTCGCGGATGCAGTCGTCCAGCGCGACCGTGCGGCCCTTCTCGACGGCCAGCAGGGCGAGCAGCTTGGCGGGTTTGGCCGCGGTGGGCGTGAGTCTTCTGCCCGATATGCGCGCGTCAAATGGTCCGAGTATGTAAATGTCCATGCTGTCCCCCGTTGTGATTAGTAGTTACTTACCACTTAGTCGAGCCTAGAAATCCGCTTCTTTGCTGTCAACGACGATCGGCCGGGTGACCAAGTCTTGACCCTGGCCGCACCACGGCATTGCCCGCTTCCCTCCCGGGCCGGTTTCCCCGCCCTTGACTCCTTCTTGGCGCGGCCGGCCCAACTCCCGGAAAGCCGCGCCCATCTGGCACACCCTCCAAATGGAGCCGCCTCTTCCGCAAGGGGTTCCAAAGCCGTTCTAAAGCGTGGCTCCACGATCACGCTACGCAACTCCCGCACCACGAGCGGACTTCGTAGCTTTGGCCGCGTCCGATCCCGCCGGGACGCCTCCCGGGGACCCGCTCTAGGAGTGATGCGAGTGTTGTTGGCAGACCACGGCTCACCGAAGGGTGAGGCTTGGCGGCCGGTCACCGAGCGTGTGGTGGGCGGCGAGTCGTTACGCGTGCTGGAGCGGCCGGCGGCCTCTCCCGGCGGGGCGGTCCTCGTGCTGGTGCACGGCTTCGAGGACGGCCCCGACACCTGGTCGCCCCTGGCCCGGCGACTCCCCGCACACCTACGTCTGTACGCCCTCCGACTGCCCTGGTCCTCCGGTTCGTCCCACCGCTGGGCGGACGAGGGCGGACCGGCTCTCTGGCTGGAAAAGGCCCTTGCCCTGGTGCCGGGCCGGCCGGACGCGATCATCGCCCACTCGTTCGGCGCCACGACCCTGCTGGACCTGCTCGCCCGCCGCCCGGCCTTCCACCAGCCGCCGGCCGTCCTCGTGGCCCCCGTCTACCGGCCGCACGACCGGCCCCTGGACCCCGAGTTCTACGCGGAGGCCGTACGGCGCTTCCGCGGTGTGCTCGGCGAGGGGCTGCGCGGCCGGCTCGGACGGCGCGCCGCCACCGTCCCCGCGGACATCATCGAGGCGATGACCGGCAAGGTCCGCGAGCGCGTGGAACCGCACGGCTTCCTGCAGTTCTACGCCACCCTCGCCCGCGTGGCGGAGCTCCCGCTGCACCGGATCGGCTCCCCGGTGCGCCTGGTCAGCGGTCAGCACGACCCGTCCGCGCCGCCGGAGGCGGTGCGCGAACTCCTGCGGCGCCTCCCCGCGGCCGAGGCCACGCAGGACCCGTCCTTCGGGCACTTCTGCCAGGTCCAGGCGCCGGAGGCGGTCGCGGCGCACATCGTCGAATTCCTCGGCCGGCTCGGCCTGTACGAGCCCGACACGGAGGCCCTCAGCGCATGACCCTGCAGAACCGTTCCTACGACGTCGTCATCAGCGGAGCCAGCATCGCGGGAAGTACCGCCGCCATCCTGCTGGCCCGGCGCGGAGCCCGGGTCGCCCTGCTGGAGCGCCGCTCCGACCCCGCGGCCCACAAGGTGCTGTGCACCCACTACCTGCAGCCCTGCGCCCACCCGGTGCTCGCCGAGCTCGACTTGATCGGGGAACTGGAGAAGGCGGGCGCGGTGCGCAACGAGGCCCGCTGGTACACCCGGTGGGGCTGGATCGAGCCCAAGGCGCCCCCCGGCGGCCCGGAGCTGCCGTACGCCTACAACGTGCGGCGCAGCACGCTCGACCCGATGATGCGCCACCGCGCCGCCGAGACCCCGGGCGTCGACCTGCTGCTCGGGCACGCCGTGACCGGCCTGGTGAAGGAGGACGGCCGTGCGGTGGGCGTGCGCGTCACCCACCGGGACGAGGGCGAGAGCGAGATCCGCGCCCGGCTCGTCGTCGGCGCCGACGGTAAGGACTCGGCCGTCGCCCGGCTCGCCGGCGTGCCCGGCCGCACCCACGCCAACGGCCGCTTCAGCTACTTCGCGCACTTCCGGGACCTGCCGCTCAAGGACGGCATCACCCACTCCTGGTTCCTGGAGCCGGACATGGCCTATGCCATGCCGAACGACGACGGCGTCACCGTCGTCGCGGTGATCCCCGACAAGAAACGCCTCCCCGCCTTCCGCGACGATCTCGAGGGCAGCTTCCTGCAGTTCGTCCGGGACCTGCCGCAGGCGCCGCCGATCGACCTCGCCCAGCGCATCACCAAGATCACCGGCACGGTGAACTACCCCCTGCACAGCAGGCGCCCGACCGCGCCCGGTGTCGCCCTCGTCGGCGACGCCGCCCTGTGCGGCGACCCGCTGTGGGGCGTCGGCTGCGGCTGGGCCCTGCAGTCCGGGCAGTGGCTCGCCGAGACGGTGGGTGACGCGGTGACCGGACGCGGAGACCTCACCGCCGCCCTCGGCGCCTACCGGCGCCGGCACCGCAAGGCCCTGGCCGGCCACCAGCACCTCGCGGCCGACTATGCCACGTCCCGTCCGTTCAACCCCTTCGAGCGGCTGATGTTCTCGGCCGCGGCCCGCGACGAGGCCATGGCCCGGCACATGCACATGTTCGCCTCCCGCCTCATCGGCCCGCTGCGGTTCCTCAACCCGGTGGCCCTGGCCCGGGCGTCGGCGGTCAACCTCCGCCACCGCGGCACTCCCGCCCGCCCGGCGGTGGCCGACGCGGGCCCGCTGCGCTGATGCCCGCGGCCCGCCCTGGCCCGGTCCGTCACGACGCGTTCCGCACGCACCACACCACGCTCCTGTCACGAAAGGCAGCCATCATGACCAGCACCGCTTCCGTCCTCACCGCCGAGCAGGACGGAGTCCTCCGCGCGATCGTCATCGAGGTCCTGGAGCTGGAGCCCGAGGAGCTCACCGACACCAGCAGCTTCATCGACGACCACGACGCCGACTCGCTGCTCGCCATCGAGATCCTCGCCCGCATCGAGAAGGACCTCGGCGTCACCATCCCCCAGGACGACCTGACCGAGATGACCAACCTCGACGGGGTGCGCGCCGTGGTGTCCCGAAGCCTGAAGGAGACCCGCGATGTCTGAGCGCGGCGCACGCCGGGTGGTCGTCACCGGTCTCGGCGCGGTGAGCAGCGCGGGCATCGGCGCGGACGAGTTCACCGAGTCCATCCGGGCCGGGCGACGCACCACCTCCCCCGTACGGTCCTTCGACCCCAGCGGGTTCCCGCACGTCCACGCCGGTGAGGTCCACGACTTCGAGCCCCGCCGGTGGCTGGAGCGCATCGACCCCGCGCACTGGGGCCGCAGCGGCCAGTTCGCGGCCTCGGCCGCCAGGCTCGCGGTCCAGGACGCGGGACTGGCCGCCGACGACCTGGCCCGCACCCGGGCCGGCTCGGCGATGGGCACGACGAGCGGCGAGTCCGCCGTCATCGAGGAACTCGTCGGCGCCTGGGCCGCCGACGGCCTCAAGTCCCTATCCCCGGACGTGGTCGGCTCGGTGCCGGCGGGCCGGATCGCGGCCGCCGTCAACAGCGAACTCGGCCTGACCGGGGAGGCGCTGACCCTGGCCACCGCCTGCTCGGCGAGCAACTACGCCCTGGGCTACGCGTTCGACATGGTGGCCGACGGCGAGGCCGAGTACATGCTGGCGGGCGGCGCGGACTCGCTCAACCGCTGGGCACACGCCGGGTTCTACCGGCTCGGCGCCCTCGCCGAGGAGGTCTGCCGGCCCTTCGACGCCGACCGCAGCGGCATCCTCACCGCCGAGGGCGGGGTCGCGCTGCTCCTCGAACCCTACGAACGGGCCGTCGCGCGCGGCGCCCGGATCTACGCCGAGGTGCTGGGCTACAGCGTCAACTGCGACGCCGAGCACATGGTGCACCCCGACCCGACGAGCATCGCCGCCTGCATCCGCGCGGCCCACCGCAGCGCCGGGGTCGAGCCCGAGCAGATCGACTACATCTGCGCCCACGGCACCGGCACCCGCACCAACGACGCCACCGAAGTCGCCGCGGTGCGCGAGGTGTTCGGGGACCGCATCCCTCCGATCAGCTCCATCAAGTCCATGATCGGCCACACCATGGGGGCGGCCAGCGGCTTCGGCGCGCTCATCTGCTGCCGGGCGCTGTACGACGGCTTCCTGCCCCCCACCGCGGGTGTGGAGCGCACCGACCCCGACCTCGGCCCGGGCGTCGATCCGATACCCGGCCGGGCACGTGACGCACGGCCGCGGATCGTCGAGAACCACGGCTTCGCCTTCGGCGGCAACAACGCCATCACGATCCTCGGGAGGGTCGCATGACCTCGGCCGCAGCCCTTTCGGCCCCCGCGGCCGCCGGCCCGGTGCCGTCCGCCACGCCGCTCGCCGTCACCGCGGTCGGCGCGGTGAGCGCCGCGGGCATCGGACTTCAGGCACTCGGACGCGCCGTCGTCGAGGGCATCGCCGGACACGCCGACCCCACGGGGCTGAGCGAGGAGAGCCTGCCGCCCCGGCCGGTGCGGGTCGTCCCGGATCTGCCGGTGGCCGAGCTGATCGGCCGCAAGGGCACTCGGCACCTGGACCGGACGACCAAACTGGCTCTGGTGGCCTGCCGGCTGACGCTCGACACCTACCCCGGCCGGGCCGGAGAACGCTCGGGAGTCGTCCTGGGCACCAGCACCGGCAGCATCCGCAGCTCCAGCGAGTTCTCCATGGAGACCCTGCGTCAGGAGCGGCCGTATCTGGTCAATCCCAGCCTCTTCCCGAACACGGTGATGAACTGCGCGGCCGGCCAGATCGCCATCCGGCACGGACTGCACGGCGTGAACGCCACGATCGCGGGCGGCCATCTCTCCGGCGTCCAGTCCCTCAAGTACGCGCGTAACGCCCTGCGTCAGGGACACGCCGACCGCATCCTGGTCGGCGGCGTGGAGGAGTTCTGCCCGCAGAGCGCCTGGGGCTGGCACCTCTCCGGCGCGCTCGGCGTCGACGTGCCCGTGGGGGAGGGCGCCGCCATGCTGATGGTCGAGCAGGAGGCGACGGCCTTCGACGCCGGCCGTCCGGTGCTCGCCCGGATCCTCGCCTGCGAGACGGGATACGGCCCTCGGGGCCGGCTCGCCGACGCGCTGGCCTCGGTCGTCACCGCGGCCCTGGAGCGCTGCGGCCGACGGCCCGAGGAGGTCGGCGCGGTGTCGTACGGCGCCACGGGCCTCACGGGCCTGGAGCGCATCGAGGAACGCGGGGTGCGAGCGGCCCTGGGCGGGCGGACACCCGGCCGCGGCGTCCGGGTGAAGGAGTCGGTCGGCGAGTGTTTCGGCGCCGCAGGGGTGCTGCAGATCGCCGGACTGCTCGGCGCGTGGCGGCACACCGCCGCCCCGGCCGGCGAACTCGCCCTGGTCACCGCCGTGGCCCGGGACGGCAACGTCGGCTGCGCGGTCCTGGAGTCCGGCGTCCTCGCCTGACGCACCGCAGATCCCTCGAAGGGTGCCGTGCCGCCGTGCCGTGGCACGGCACCCGCCGCCCGGCGAAGGCGCACTCGTCGCCCGTCACCGGGAAGGAACACCGCTCCCGTGCCGCGTACCTGTGCCGGCGAAGGCGGCCTCGTCGCCCGACGGCTGGAAGGAAACACCGCTCCCGTGCCGCGTACCTGTGACGCCCCGCGCACCGCCCCCGCTTCCCCCGCCGAACTCGTCGCCCACTGCCTGGCGGGGAGCCAGCGGGCGTGGGCGGCGCTCGTCGAGCAGTACTCACCACTGGTGTGGACGGTGGCCCGCTCGCACCGCCTCGACCCCGACGACTGCGAGGAGGTGTACCAGCTCACCTGGCTGCGGGTGTACCAGAGCCTGGCCCGGCTGCACTCCCCGCACCGCTTCCCCGCCTGGATCACGACCTGCGCCCGGCGGGAGAGCCTCAGGCACGGTCGGAAGGCGGGCCGGTACGTGCCGGTCGGCGACGGCTCGGTTCTCGACCGCCCCGCCGCGGAACACGGGCCCGAGGGCGCCCTGCTCGCGCGGGAGCGCCGCTGCGAGGTTCTCCTCGCGCTGTCCGGGCTGCCCGCCCGCGACCGGGCTCTGCTGTCCCTGCTCAGCGCGGACCCCCCGCCCGGCTACGACGAGGTGAGCCGCCGGCTGGGCATCGCCCGCGGCTCCGTGGGACCGCTGCGAGCCCGCGCCCTGCGCCGGCTCGCCGACCGGCTTCGCGCCCAGGGCGTGGCGGCCGCAGCCGAGGTGTGACCCCGTCAGATCTCCGAGGGTTCCGGGGCTCCGGCTCCGAGTGCGGCCTGTGCCGAGGTATACCGTCCTGGGCCGGCCGCCTCTGTGCGACCGATGCGACCGTGTTCCGGCTTTCGCCCCTCAGGGCTTCGCCGTGTCCGGCTCCGGCTCCGGCCCCGGGCACGGCGTGTGCCGCGGTGTGCCGACCGGGGCCGGCCAGCTCGCCACCTCCGTCCGTAGCCGCCGTGGAACCTCCCCGACCGCCTGCCGCACCATCGCCGTCAGCCACTCCTCGTCCGCGGAGAGCTCCGACTCGCCGTCGTGCCACATCGCGTGCCTCCTCACCGGCGGGTCGTCGTCGCCACCACCGACACCGGCAGCGTGCTGCTGAGCAACCGGCCCGGCGCGCCGTCCCGGACGGCCGCCGCGGCGAGGAACCCGCCGGGAGCGTCGAGGTCCAGCAGCGTCCACGCGGGGTCGTCCGAGCCCGGCCGGCCGTCCACGCCGTGGGCGATGCCCGTGCCGACCCCCTTCAGATAGGCCTCCTTGCGCACCCACGTCCGCAGGAACGCGCCCGGGCGTTCGGCCTCGGGGAGCGCGTCGAGCACCCGTCCTTCGCCGGGGTGCAGCCACCCGCCGACGGTCCGCTCGAGTCCCGGTCGAGCCGGTGCCGCCTCCAGGTCGACGCCCACGGGGGCGGCCGCGAACGCGTACAGGACGGCGGTTTTGGAGTGCGTCATGGAGAACTCCGGGCCGGCTCCGCCGCGCAGCCGCGGCCGGCCGTGCCCGGTGGCCCCGCAGCGCGGACACGGCGCACGCTCGAAGGCCACCTCGCCGGGCCCGGTGCCCAGATACCGGGCGCACAGCAGCCGCAGTCCGGCGTGGGCCAGCACGAAGCGGTTCCGGCTCTCCGGCACGCGCAACCGTCCGGCGCGCGCGGACTCGGCGGCGTCGAGCACCGAGCCGGCCTGTCCCGGGGACGCGCCCGGCGGCACCGGCAGCCACCACACGTGCAGCTCGCCGGGCCGCGGTCGGGAGCGCGGTGGGGTCACAGAGCCACGCCGCCGTCGACCTGAAGGATCTGCCCGGTGATGTAGCCGGCCTTGTCCGACATCAGGAAGGCGGTGAGGTCGGCGACTTCCTGCGCGGTGCCGAAGCGGCGCAGCGGAACCGCGGCGACGGCCTCCTTGCGTGCCTTGTCGCTCATCTCATCGGTCATGTCGGTGTCGATGAACCCCGGGGCCACGGCGTTGACCCGGACACCCTGCCGGGCCAGTTCCTTGGCGAGGGTGCGGGTCAGGCTGTTCACCCCGCCCTTGGACGCCGAGTAGTTGGCCTGGGTGGCATGGCCGTAGACGCCGGCCACGGACGAGATGTTGACGATGACGCCCGCCCGCCGCTTGAGCATGCCGAAGCCGACTGTGCGGCAGAAGTTGAAGGTGCCCGTGAGATTGGTGTCGATGACCGCCCCCCAGTCCTCGACCGGCATCATCACCAGGTGGCTGTCCCGGACGATGCCCGCGGAGTTCACCAGCCCGTACACGGGCCCGAGTTCGTGCTCCGCCTGCTTGACGAACGTCTCCACGGCCTGGTGGTCGGCGACGTCGCACGGCGCGTGGAAGCAGGCCGCTCCCTGCGCGCGGACGAGTTCGGCCGTCTCCTGCGCGGCGGCGGAACGACTGCGGCCGCAGAAGGCGATGTCGTGCCCTTCCGCGGCGAGCTGGACGGCGATGGCGCGTCCGATGCTGCGCGATCCCCCCGAGACGATGACGACACGACGCCGGCTGTCCGGCATGACCACGGTTTTCTCCACGTACGGTTCCCTCGATGAGACGGGGCCGCTCACGGCCCTCTGCGGTCCGGTCACCGGGGGACGTCCTGTCCGGGTGTCGTCCCGCCGGCCTCCCTACAGAGGCCGCGGAGGCTGCGGTGGATACACCCGCGTGGGCAGCGATGTGGCGAAAGCCGTGCGCGGTCACGCGTCCGGGTCGCGCGCCGTCTCCAGCGCGGCGAAGACCGACGCGTCGATGACGGTGTAGGCGTCCTCCACCCACTGCTCGTGCATGCCCGCCCCCGGCTTGGCGCCGATCATCGTTAGGTCGTTCAGGAGCAGACCCAGCGCCATGTAGATCTTCATCTGCACCGGGTCCACGCCGGCCCGCTTGGCCAGCTGCTGCCACTGGTCGCCGTAACACTCCCGGACGGCCTCGCGCACCTCGTCGTTGGCGCACGCGGCGAAGGCCTGGACCTGGATCAGCACATCGGGATTGTTCTCCAGGTTCGACCGGTACTGGTTGCCCATCGCCACCAGCGCGTTCACACCGGACAGTCCTTCGGCCGCGTCGAGCATCCGGGCCGTCGACTGCGCGAATGAAATGCGCACGCACTCGGTGAACAGTTTCGTCTTGCTGCCGAATAGCCGGAAAACGTACGGCTGCGTCACACCCGCCGCCTTGGCGATCACATCGACAGGGGTACCGAAGAGTCCCGTACGGGAGAACTCCAGCATGGCGATCTCGAGAATCTGAGCTCGTCGCTGCGCTGCTGACATGCGGATTTTTTGCATAGTTCATTGTGTCACATCCGCGCGAAGGGCTCCTCGGCGTGTGGGACACGTCGGTGCCGGCTCCGCGCCCGGCCCGGTGGTGCCGACGGCAGCGGTGGCAGCTTGGATGCTAGCGCTAACTAACCTTCCCCAGGAGAGTCTCAACCCCCTGTCACAGCCGGGTAGTCAGTTGTATGCACCTACTTACTTAAGGGTTGCGGAGAGGGTCGGGCTGGGCTATGGTCGGTGCTGCCGGGGGCAGGCCGTCGCCGCCCGCCGGGGCCTCGCGGCCACGGCAGGGCGTTCCCGGGAGGCGTGAGCTGGGGGATGGAAATGGCCGATGAGCGTGAATGCGCCAAATCCCCGAGCAATTCACCCGCAATTCCGTCTTCCCGTCACCGGACGCGCAAGGCGTCATCATGACTTCCACGGCCCTCAACCCGTTCGTGCGATGCGCAGGGGGAAAAGAACGATGCGACCCACACTTGGCTCGGCAGGTAATAAAACCTCCGACCTCGGGCAGGCGATCTGGGAATTCTGGACGGGATTGTGGAACGGCACCGGCGGGTCCGACCCGGCGGATTTCATCACCGACGACGTGACCGTGCACCTGCCGGTCTTCGGGATGCCGCCCTCGGCGTCGCTGACCACCCGGGACGACGTCACGCGCTGGATCGAGGGTTTCCGGAGCTGCTACCGCCCGGGCGCACGGTTCGCCGCCGAACTCGGCCCCTGGCTCGTCGGGGAGGAGTACGTCGTGGCCCGCTGGCGCTTCACCGGGACATGGCAGGGGGGCGTCCCCGCCACGGCCACCGCACCGCCCGGCACCGAGGTATCCCTCTGCGGTGTCGACATCCTGCGGCTCGAGGACCGGCGCATCGCCGAGTACTGGCTCAGCGACGACCAGCTCGACCTGTACGGCCAGCTCGGCGCGACGATCCCGGCAGGGGCCCGAGTCCGGTGAACGGGACAACGACCTTCACAACCCAAGCACGACAGGAGCCGTCGCATGCCGTCACCGGCTGAGCCGGGCGCCTTCGTGATCGGCAGCGCCGTCGTGCTTCCACCGGCGACGGAGTCCGCCGAGGACGCCGTACGGTCCGGACGCATCACCGAATCGGAGCGCGAGCGGCTGGGCGTGACGCGGGTACACGTCGCCGACGAGCCGGCGCCGTTACTCGCCGCGGCCGCGGCACGCGCCGCGGCCACCAGGGCGGGTGCCGCACCCGACCAGGTCGCGCACCTGCTGCACGCCCACACCTACTACCAGGGGCACGACTTCTGGTCCCCCGCCCATTTCGTCGCACACGAGGCCGGGTTCGATGCGTGCGTCCCGATGTCGATCGGGCAGATGTGCAACGGCGGTGCCGCCGCGCTCGACATCGCCGTCGAGCGGGTCCGCTCCACGGTCCCCGGAGCGCCGGCCCTGAGCGTGGTGACCACGGCGGACACCTTCGGCGGTGACGGCTTCGACCGGTGGGGCAGCGACTACGACACCGTGTACGGCGACGGCGCCACCTGCGTGATCCTGTCCCCGCGGGCCGACCGCACGACCGGGCCCGCCCTCGGCGTACTCGCCCTGGACTCGCGCGCCCGGCCGCAGTTCGAGGCCATGTACCGCGAGGGCGACGCCTTCGGCACCACGCCCCACGCCCTGCGGGCGGCCGTCGACGTGAAGGCCACCAAGCGCGCCTTCTTCCAACGCTCCGGCGGGACCGCCGAGTTCCGCGACGTCGCGGTCAAGACCATCGGCGAACTCGTCGCCGGGGTCATCGACCGGGCCGGTGTCGGCATCGGCGACGTGGCCGCGACGATGCTTCCCCGGCTGAGCCCCAAGGTGCTCGACCTCATGTACTCCGAGGCGATCGATCCCCGGCTCACGCCGACGCTGCACTGCGAGCGCGACACGACCGGCCATCTCGGCGCGGGCGACTTCCTCGCGAACCTGGACCATCTGCGGCGCACCGGCCTCATCGCCGATGGGCAGTACGCCCTCGTCGTCGGAGGCGGCGGCGGTTTCACCTGGTCGGCCGCGCTAGTGCAGAAGCTCGGCCCCGCGACGCCGCGCACCTGACCCCGCGTCCTGCCCCCCACACACACCCGGCCCCCGCACCCGGCCCCCGCACCCCTCTCCACCCCGCACGACCCCCTTGAAAGGACCCACGATGTCTGACCCCGGCGCCCACGACTGGTCGATCCTGGATGTCGATCCGCTGCAGCAGACCGTCACCGATGCCGACGCGTACGTGCGCACCCTCATGCAGTGGCACTTCGGGCCCGAGACGGGGTCGCCGTTCTGGCTGAAGCGCAGGGCCACCCTCGGCTTCGACCCGCTCACCGACGTGAAGTCCGCCGAGGACCTCGCCCTGTTCCCCAACATCGTCGACGAGTTCCGCGACATCGCCGCCGAGGACCTCGTCCCGCGCGGCCTCGGCGAGTCACCGAAGATCGCGGCCGTCTTCGAGAGCGGCGGCACGACGGGCCGGCCCAAGCGGTTCCTCATGTTCGAGGACTGGTTCACCCGTTACCTGGCCTGGGCGGGCCGCAAGGCCGCGTCAGGACTCGGCGGTTCGGGCATCAACCTCCTCGCCACGACACCGTCCGGCCCGCACATGATCGGCGAGGTCACCGTCCGGCAGTCGCACGCCCTGGGCGGCAAGCGGTTCAGCATCGACATCGACCCACGCTGGGTGAAGAAGCTCATCGAGCGCGGCCAGACCGAGGAGTTGCGCGCCTACGTCGACCATCTCGTCGACCAGACCGCCGACATCCTCGCGACCCAGGACATCGGGATGATCCAGACCATCCCGATCCTCCTGACGAAGATCGCCGAGCGCCCCGAACTCGTCGAGCTCGTCCGCTCCAAGGTCAAGCGCATCGCCTGGGGCGGGGCGCACATGGACCCGGACACCCGCGCCATCCTGCGCGAGGAGGTCTTCCCCGGCATCCCGATCGTCGGCGGCTACGGCAGCACGACGATCCTGAGCGTCGCCGTCGAACGCAAGGAGGAGCAGCCCTCGGGCCTCGCGACCTTCGACCCGTTCTCCCCGTACGTGTTCTTCCGGGTCGTCGACCCCGACACGGGCCGGCCCGTCCCCTACGGAGAGCGCGGGCAGATCGTCATGAACCACATCACCAAGTTCGCGCTCATCCCCAACAACCTGGAACGCGACACCGCGATCCGGGTGCCGGCCGAGGACGGCCACATCGGTGACGCGGTCGCCGACGTCGCGCCGGTGCAGACCTTCGAGGGCACGCGCGTCACCGAAGGGGTCTACTGACGATGACCGCCTCCGAAGGCGCCCCCGTGTTCGCCCGTGTCGACGCGATCACCGAAGCGGGCGAGTACCGGGCCCGGGCGGGCAAACCGCTCCGTCTGCCGGACGGCCGGGAGATCGGCGCCCTCAGCGAAGTCCCCCGGCTCTACGTCACCCGCGCGTTCGGCCGGCTGGCCCAGGCTCCGGTGCTGCCCTACGCGACACGGCTGGAGATGCTCGCCAAAGCGGCCGACCTGTTCGAGAACGCCGTGCTCGAGGGGCAGTCGGTCGACGACTACCTCGACCTGGTGAGCCTGTGCGCCGGAGTGCCGCGCGCGATCGCGCACGCCTCGGTCGCCGCCATCGCCCGGACGCTGCGCGCCCTGCCGGACACGCTGGCCCAGGAGATCCCGCGGGGCGCCGTCACCGACCTCGACGACCCCCGGCTCCGGGACGGCGCGGCGTACTGGGCGCGCCGGGGCCGGACCCTCGCGGTCCACGCCTCCGGCAACACCCCGGGCGTGCACAGCCTGTGGCCCAGCGCCTTGGCCCTCGGCTACGCGGTGGCTGTCCGGCCGTCCAGCCGCGAGCCGTTCACCCCGCAACGACTCGTGCGCGCGTTCCGGGAAGCGGGATTCGCCTCGCACGTCGCCCTGCTGCCCACCGACCACGACGTCGCCGACGTCCTCATCGAGCAGGCCGACCGGGCGCTGGTCTACGGCGGGCAGTCCGTCGTGGACAAGTACGCCGCCGATCCGGCCGTGCTCACCCAGGGGCCCGGGCGCTCGAAGACGGTCGTGACCGACGACGTCGACTGGCACGAGCACCTGGACACGATCGCGGCCTCGGTGGCGAACCTCGGCGGCGCCGCCTGCACCTGCACCACCGCGGTGCTCGTCGAGGGCGACCTGGCGACGGCGCACGCGTTCGCCGCCGCCCTCGCCGGCCGGCTCGCCGAGGTCGAGGCCGGCAAGCACCGCACGGAACTGCCCGAGCAGACGGCCCGTCAACTCGCCGACTACGTCGAGCAGGCCGGGAAGGGCACCACCCCCTACGGCCGGGACGACATCGTCGAGACGGTCCGGCCCGGAACGGCGGTGCTGCACCCGGTCGTCCGGGTCGCCGCCGACGCCGAGGCCCCCGTGCTGGGCGTGGAACTGCCCTTCCCCTGCGTCTGGGTCGCGCCGTTCCGCCGGGCCGACGGGATCGCACCGCTGGCCTCCTCACTGGTCGTCGCCGCGATCACCGAGGACATGGAATTCGGCAGGCGGCTGCTCGACGAACCGGGCATCGCCAACGTCTACCTCGGCGCCCACACCACGACCTGGATGAAACCCGGGGTGCCGCACGACGGCTACCTGTCCGAACACCTCATGAGGACCAAGGGCGTCATCCGCTGACCTCGCCGCTCCGGAACACCCCGTCCGTACGCGACCGAAAGAACCTGTCATGAGCGCCGACACGCCTACCACCACCCCCACCGCCCCGGTGGACAAGACGGCCGACCGCCGCCGGGGGATCGTCTTCGCCGTCCTGTGCTGCGGATTCGTGCTGACCAGCCTCGACATGATGATCGTGAACGTCGCCTTCCCGGCGATCGAGCAGGACTTCCCCGGCTACAGCAACGCCGTCCTCAGCTGGACACTGAACGCCTACACGATCCTGTACGCCGCCGCCCTGATCCCCGCCGGCCGGCTGGCCGACCACCTCGGCCGCAAGCAGACGTTCCTCGGCGGGCTGGTGCTCTTCACCCTGGCCAGCGGACTGTGCGCGTTCGCCCCCACCCTGCCGGTACTGATCGCGGCACGGGCCCTCCAGGCGCTCGGTGCCGCCGCCCTCACCCCCACCTCCATGGGCCTGCTGCTGCAGGTGAACCCGCCCGAACTGCAGCAGCGCGCGATCCGCAGCTGGACCGCGGCCGGCGGGATCGCGGCGGCCATGGCACCGGTCGTCGGCGGCCTGCTCGTCCAGTACGACTGGCGGCTGATCTTCCTCATCAACGTGCCCATCGGCGCCCTGGCCGTCGCGGTCGGGCTGCGCGTACTGCCCTCCTCGGCACGGCGCTCCTCGGCACCGAGCCCCGACCTGATCGGCGCCCTGGCCGTCGCGCTCTTCGTCGGCGCCCTCGTCTTCGCGCTCGTCGAGGCACCGGACGCCGGATGGGGCTCGGCGACCACCCTGTCGGCGTTCGCCGGCTCGGCCCTGATGCTCGCCGTCGCCGTGGCCCGGAACCTGCGGCACGCCTCGCCGGTCGTCCCGCGCGAACTGCTCGCGCTGCCGGTCTACGTCCGGACGAACATCGCGGCGTTCATCTACAGCGCGGCCTTCGCGGTGATGCTGCTGTCGGTCGTGCTGTGGACCCAGACCGTGCGCGGCTACTCCGCGATCGAGACCGGTCTGGCCATCGCGCCGGGAACCGTGCTGATGCCGTTCTTCGCCATGCTCACCGGACGGATGGCCCGGAGCATCGGCCTGGCCGGCACCGCGGCGCTGGGCTGCCTCGTCCTCGGCCTGGGCATGGCCTGGTGGACGGTCACCGCCCCGACGGACCTGCCCTACGCGGTGGCGATCATGCCCGGCTCCGTACTCACCTCCATCGGCACGATCGTGGCCATGGCGGCGTTCGCCGGCCGGGTGTCCGCCACCATCCCGGAGTCCTTCTACGCCTCGGGCTCCGCCGTGCACACCATGGCCAAGCAGATGGGCATCGCGATCGGCGTCGCCCTGCTCCTCGTCATCCACGACAGCGCCACCCACCGCGGGACGTCGCCGGTTCCGGCCCTGCGCGAAGCGTGGATCGTCGCCGCCGTCCTCACCGTCGTCGCGGCCGGGATCGCCCTGGCCGGCTCGCGCCGGACGGCCACCACACCCACCGACTAGAAGGACCGTCACATGCTCACGTTGGACACGTCCGTCGCGGACAAGATCTGGGAAAACTGGCTGCGCATGTGGAACGAGAATTCCGACATCGCGCACGACATCATCTCCCCGGCCGGATACGTGCTGCACCTGCCCGATGCGACGGCCACCATCGACCCGTCCACGATCTCGGGCCCCGCGGAGATGTCGAAATGGGTCGCCGGATTCACCGGAAAATTCGAAGGCCTCAGGTACGCGACGGACTTCGGGCCGTTCGTCGACGAGAACGAGCGCCGGTTCGCCTACCGCTGGATCGGCACCGGCAGATGGACCGGCGCCACGGGCTGGCCGCACGACATCCCGGGCCAGGAGGCGATCTTCGTCGGGGTCGACATCTTCCAGGTCGACGAGTCGCTGCAGATCACCGAGTGCTGGTCGCAGGGCGCCGTCACCAGGACGACCTGAGCCCACCCGCAGCCACCCCAGACCCACGAGGAGCATCCCATGGCACCGCATCCAGGCACGGCCGAGCCGATCCTCGGTATCCGGGCAGCGCGCTGCTGGTTCCCGGACAAGACGCGCAGACCCGCCGACGAGGTGCGGATCGGCAACCTCACCCCCGAGCAGGCGGCCCGGCACGGTGACGTCACCCTGCACATCGCCCGCTCGTGGGAGACCGAGTCCGCTCCGGCGATGGCCGTGGCCGCCGGCCGCGCGGCACTGACGGCGTCGGGCGTGCCCGCCGACGGCGTCGGACTGCTGGCCTACGCGTGGACGAACTATCAGGGCAACCCCTTCTTCACCGCCGGGCACTGCGTCGCCGAGGGCCTGGCCCTCCCGCGCTCGTGTGCGCCGGTCGGCATCCAGCAGGCCTGCAACGGTGCGGCGATGGCCTTCTCCCTGGCCGCCGGTCAGCTGCGGATGGACGAGCACTCCCACGCGCTGATCGTCGCGGCGGACCGCTTCGGCGCACCAGCCGTCGACCACTGGCGCAGCCACATCATGCTCGCCTACGGCGACGGCGCGTCGGCCGCCGTCGTCGGACGGCCCGAACCCGGCGACGCCTTCCATCTCCTGGCCGTCGAGCACGTCGCCGCACCGGAGTTGTGGCGCACCCGCGACGACTACGACGGCTTCGGCCCGCAACCGGCGCTGGCACCGCCGTACATCAACGCCATGCCGACCGGGAAGTTCTCCGACGAGGGCGGACGGCCCCGACTGCGCGCGGTGTCCCACGCGTGCATCACCGAGGCCGTGGACACCGCCCTCGACCGTGCCCGGCTCTCGCCCGGCGACCCGCGGATCGCCCGGGTGCTCGCGCCGCGGCTCAGCGACAAGGTGCGCGAGCTGATGATCGGGCCGATCGAGGAGAAGTACAGCGACCGGATCGTCTGCCACTACAGCGCCTCGGGCCACCTCGGCGCGGGCGACTTCCTCGCCAACATCGCCGAGGCCGAGACGGCGGGGGACCTCGACCCGGGCGACGTCGTCCTCGTCCTCGGGGCCGGCGGCGGCTACTCCTACACGTGCGCCGTGCTGCAGGTGCCGCTGGAGCGTGTGGCATGACGCGCCTGGCGATCACCGGGATGGGGTTCACCCTCCCGGGCGGTGTGCGCACCGCGGACGACTTCTGGGGGCGCGTGCGGGCCGGCGCGTCGGCGCTCACGCCCCAGTCGGCCTACCACGACCGCGGTGTGCCGACGGTGATGGCGGGACAGCTCACCCACGACCCGGTGGTCGAAGGGCTCGATCCCGCCCACGCGAGCAAGTACTCGCGCGAGATCCTCGCGGCCCTCGCCAGCATCGACGAGGCGCTCGGCGACGCCGGGGTAGGCGACTTCGATCCGCACCGCGCCGGCGTCATCGCGTCGTCGTCACGCGGCCCGCTGCACTGGTGGGAACGCGACTTCGCCGCCGCGTCCGGGATCGGACGGGTCCTCGGCGGTCTGCCGGGCGCGCCCGCGAGCATCGCGGCCATCCGCACCGGCGTCCAGGGCTACGTCTCCACCGTGTCGTCGGCCTGTGTCGGCGGCACCCACGCCCTGCGGTCCGCGGCGGCGGAACTGCGGTCCGACGAGGCCGACGTCATGATCGTCGTCGGGCACGAGTTCCCACTCACTCCCAACCTGCTGAGGGTGTACACAGACCCGAAGTCACGCGTGCTGAGCCTCGGCACCACGGCGGCGGACTCGATCCGTCCCTACGACGTGAACCGGGACGGCACGGCTCTCGGGGAGGGAGCCGTCGCCCTCGTCCTCGAACGGGAGGCCGACGCGATGGCCCGCGGCGCGCACATCTACGCGTTCGTGCTGGCGACGGGCGTCGCCAACGAGGCGGCCCACCCGACCACCATGGAGCTGTCGGGCGAGAAGACCGCGGCACTCGCCGAGCGGGTCATCAAGAAGTCGAACCTGTCGGTCGGCGACATCGGGTACGTGTGCGGTCACGGCACGGGCACCCGGACCAACGACATCGCCGAGAGCAGGGCGGTCCGGCGCGTCTTCGGCGAGGACACCGATGTGCCGCTGACGTCGGTGAAACCCATCTTCGGACACCTCTTCGGGGCGTCCTCGCTGGTCAATGTCGCCGCCACGGCCTCCATGCTCGACGCGCAGACGATCGCGCCGACGGCCAACAGCGCGCAGGCCGACGCCGAGTGCGGACTCGACTCCGTCTTCGGCGGCGCCCGCGACGCCGACCTGCCGGCCGCGCTGTCGTTCGCGTTCGCGCTGGGCAGCCAGTCCTCGGTGGTGGCCCTGGAGGCGGCGCGATGAGCACACCGCCCGACGGGACCGCCCACCTGGCGACCATCGGCCACGCCTACGCCCAGGAGTCCGAGCGCGCCGGTGAGAGGCTGAGGTCGAGGGTGGCGACGCTGTACGACGTGCCCGCCGGAATGACCTTCGCGCAGTACCGCGAGACCGTCCGGTTCGGCGACGACGTACCGGTGCCGAGTGCACGCGATCTGACCGTCGAGGGTGTGCCCGTTCGCTCCTTCACACCCGACGGCCCCTCGCGCGGCACGTATCTGCACCTGCACGGCGGCGGCTGGTGTCTGGGCAGTCACACGATGCACGACGAGACCCTCCAACGACTCGCCGACCGCACCGCGCTGACGGTGCTCTCCGTCGGCTACCGCATGGCGCCCGAACACCGCTACCCGGCCTGCCTGGACGACGTGCTCGCGGTCGCCCGCGCGGTCGCCGAACGCCCGGGAGCGGGATTCCTGGCCATCGGCGGCGAGTCGGCCGGCGCGCACCTCGCCGCCCTGACGGTGATCGCGATCCCCGAACGCCTCGGACGGCAGCCCTTCTCCGCGGTCTCGCTCAACTACGGCGCCTTCGACCTCACGGCCGGGCTCGATCGCGCACTGGGGCTTCTGATGCCGGGCGCCACAGGCGAGCAGCGCCGGGCCGCCTCGCCCGCGTACGCCGATCTGCGAGGCGTGCCGGCCGCACGCTTCTGCGTCGGCACCGGCGACGCGCTGCTCCCGCAGACCCTGTCGATGGAGGCGCGGTGGCGAGAGCACGCACCGACCGAACTGGATGTCTTCGCCGGGGCGGCGCACGCGTTCACCACCGTGCGTTCGACAGCGGCCCGGGTGGCGAAGGCTCGTGAAGCGGAATTCCTGGTGAGGACGCAGAAATGATCGAACTGAAGAAGCTCGACCTGTGGAACGACATGTGGAACGGGGCGCTCGCCAACGCGGACGAGATCTGCTCCCCGGATTTCACGATCTACTTCGGGCGTGACGCCTCGACGCACGACGGGGACGACATCACCGGACCCGCACAGCTGAAGCCCTTCGTCCGCGCATTCAGACAGTCGTTGGACGACGACCTGGAGTTCACCCTGGTCCGCAGTTTCGTGCAGCCCGGCGCGGACTTCGCCGTGTCGCTGTGGAACCTGCGGGTCGGCCCGGACCGGACGGTCGGCGGAATCGACGTCTTCGAGTTCGACGACGCCGGCCGCATCCGCAAGGTCCACTCCGTGACGGGTCAGCGGGCCATCACCGAGCAGCCTTCCCGCTAGGCCGTCTCGCCGAAAGCCCTACGCCGCCCCCGGGATGCGTGGGGTCAGTCGCCGGTCGTCTTGTCCAGCAGCGCGCCGTACGCGAGCTGCAGTGTGTCCGCCCCGGCCAGGGCGGTGAGCGTGCCCATGGCCGTACGGGTCGCGCGCGGCCAGAGCAACTGGCCGGCGGTCAGCGCCGAGGCGACCCAGACGCTCATGCAGAACGGGCAGGTCACGAGCTCGCCGACGGTGTGCCTGCCCTGCTCGGGCTGAGCCTCCTCGTGCAGCTCGGCGGGTCCCTGCGGCCCGGCGTACCGGGTGAACGGGGCCCGCAGCGGGCTGGTCACCGACGCCTTGGTCAGCAACCGGCTGAGCCGGAACGTGGCCACCGAGGTCAGGAACACGTCCCAGGCCTCGGGCCGCTCCGGCAGCGGGCGCCCGCGGCGTCGTACCGCCGTGGTCCACGCCGCCGTGAACGCCGTGAATCCCGCCATGGCCGCGGTATAGCCGCCCAGCGGCCGGTCGTGCCCTGCCGCGTAGTCCCGGTGGGTGCGCCGGAGCGCTGCCTGCAGCCTGCGTGCGAGCCGGCCGTCAGTGCCTGTCGCCGTGCCCATGGGCGGCCCCCGATCGTGCTCCGTTCCGTCGTCCGGAGGGCTTCCCGTTCCCCGCGTGCTTCCCACCGTCCTGGTGACGCAGGCGCACCTCGACATGGCCGTCGGTGACCCGCGTTTCGAAGGAGGGCTGGGGCGCGGTGGCCGGTCCGCGCACGTTCCAGCCGTCGGAGAGCCGGAAGACGCTGCCGTGCCACGGGCACCGCACACATCCGTCGGCGACGGTGCCCTCGGACAGCGGCCCCGCGAGGTGGCTGCACCGCTCGGCGAGCGCGTGGATCGTCCCACCGGTCTCGCGCACCACCAGCACCGGCACGTCGTCCACGCTGCGCCGCACCGCCTCACCGGCCGGGAAGTCGGCCACGGCCCCGATCCGGTGCCAGCCCTGGGAGACGACGTTCGGGACCTCCTCGGCGTGGTTGGCGCCGGACGCCTGCCGGTAGGCCAGGTGGCCGCCCAGCATGCCGCCGATCCCGACCGCGGTCAGCCCCAGGAAGCCGTACGCCCGGCCCGCCCCCTCGCGCCCCTTGACGCGGCAGGCGAGCGAGGCGGAGTACAGGCCGACGGCCGCCGTGTTGGACAGGGCGTGCACCAGCCCGACGCGCTGCTGCGGGCGGTGCAGCTCCGCCCAGTCCACCCAGCCTGCCAGGGCCGCGGGGGCGGCGGCGCCCAGTCCGACCCCGACCAGCAGCCGCGATGCGCGCGAGCGGTCGGGGCGCAGGTCCAGGACCGCCGCCGACAGCCAGCTCCCGATCGGCACCTGCACCAGCAGCGGATGCACCGGGTGCCCCAGCCACCTGCCGTGCAGCACATCCCGGCCGCGCCCCAGGGGCAGCGCCCGCACGCCCTTGCGGAGCGTCTCTATCACCGCATCGGCCCTGGCCTCCCGCTCCAGGCCGTCGAGCAGCCACAGGACCCGGTTCTGCCGCCTCGGCCGGCGGAATGAGGTTGCGCTCATGCCCGTCGGGTCCCCACCGCCACCGACGGCAAACGGATCCCGGTGCGGCGGCGCTCCCGGCCGGCCGCCCGCCCGGGGAACGTGCGGTCCGGCCCCTCGCGGTCGGCGGACACCTCGGCCGGGGCGCGCGGGTTTTCCGGCGCGGATCCGGCTGTCGCCGTCGGCGGACACACCCGCCTGCGGGCGCCGCGCGCCTTCGGCTGACACCCCCGCCGGTGTGCGGGTGCGCCGCGCGCCGTGTGTGGGCACCCCCGCCGGTGCGGGTGCGCCGCGCGCCCACACCCCCGCCGGTGTGCGGGTGCGCCGCGTTTCCCGGCGGGGCCGGCGGGCACCCGCCGCGCCATGAATCCCGGCCGCGGTCCACTGATCGCCGACAGCTCTCTCGCTCTCCTCGCCAAGGGATACGCGTGGCTGCCCGACCGGAGGCGCCGCACCCCCGCCCCGCTCGTGCGTACCCGGCTCATGGGGCAGCCGGTCGTCGCCCTGCACGGCCCCGAGGCGGTGCGGTTCTTCTACGACGAGCGGCACGTGGAGCGCCGGTCGGCCCTGCCCGGACCGGTGCTGAGCACGCTGTTCGGGCACGGAGCCGTACACACCCTGGACGGGCCGGGCCACCGCGTGCGCAAGGAGATGTTCCTGTCCCTGCTCACCGGGGCGGAGGCGATCGCCGGCCTGGTGGACCGCGTCGCCGCGGAGTGGGACGAGGCGGTGGAGTCCTGGTCCGGCCGCCGGGTCGTGCTGTTCGACGAGACGAGCCGCGTGCTCACCCGGGGCGTGTGCCAGTGGGCCGGACTCGTCGTCGAGGACGTCGGGCCCCTGGCCCGGGACCTGGTCGCCATGGTCGACGGTTTCGCCACGGCGGGCCCGCGACACTGGCGGGCCCGCCGGGCCCGGGCCCGCGGCGAGGCCTGGCTGGGACGTCTGGTCGAGGAGGTGCGCGCGGGGACCGCCACCGCGCCGGCCGGGTCGGTCCTGGAAGGGATCGTCCGGCACCGGGACGCCGAGGGACGGCTCCTCGACCCCCACACGGCCGCGGTCGAACTGCTCAACGTCATCCGCCCGACCGTCGCGGTGTGCTGGTTCGTCGCCTACGCCGGGCACGCGCTGCGCCTCAGGCCGGACCTGCGGGACCGCCTGACCGGCGACGACCCCGCCCATGCCGTGGCCTTCGCCCACGAACTGCGGCGCTTCTACCCCTTCGCGCCCTTCGTCGGGGGCCGGGCCGTCACCGACCTGGAGTGGCGGGGCGAGCCGATCCGGTCCGGCACGCTGATCCTGCTCGACCTCTACGGACAGAACCACGACCCCGCCCTCTGGGACGATCCGTACACCTTCGAACCCCGGCGTTTCCTCGAGCGGCCGCCCGCGGGCGACGACCTGATCCCCCAGGGCGGCGGCGACCGGACCACCGGCCACCGCTGCCCCGGTGAGGACGTCACGATCGCGCTGCTGCGCGCCCTCGTGCCGCGACTGGCCCGCCTGGAGTACGAGGTGCCCGACCAGGACCTGCGCATCCCGCTGAACCGCATGCCCGCCCGAATCCGCAGCGGCTTCGTCATGCACGCCGTCCACGCGCCCGCACCCGCTCCCGCGGCCCGCTGAGGCCGACCGGGAACCCGCACCCGCTCCCGCGGCCCGCTGAGGCCGACCGGGAACCCGCACCCGCTCCCGCGGCCCGCTGAGGCCGACCGGGAACCCGCACCCGCTCCCGCGGCCCGCTGAGGCCGACCGGGAACCCGCACCCGCTCCCGCGGCCCGCTGAGGCCGACCGGGAACCCGCACCCGCTCCCGCGGCCCGCTGAGGCCGACCGGGAACCCGCACCCGCTCCCGCGGCCCGCTGAGGCCGACCGGGAACCCGCACCCGCTCCCGCGGCCCGCTGAGGCCGACCGGGAACCCGCACCCGCTCCCGCGGCCCGCTGAGGCCGACCGGGAACCCGCACCCGCTCCCGCGGCCCGCTGAGGCCGACCGGGAACCCGCACCCGCTCCCGCGGCCCGCTGAGGCCGACCGGGAACCCGCACCCGCTCCCGCGGCCCGCTGAGGCCGACCGGGAACCCGCACCCGCTCCCGCGGCCCGCTGAGGCCGACCGGGAACCCGCACCCGCTCCCGCGGCCCGCTGAGGCCGACCGGGAACCCGCACCCGCTCCCGCGGCCCGCTGAGGCCGACCGGGAACCCGCACCCGCTCCCGCGGCCCGCTGAGGCCGACCGGGAACCCGCACCGCTCCCGCGGCCAGGCCCGCGGCACGCCGAGGCCGACCGGGATGCGCCCGCGGCCAGGGCCGCTGCGTGGCCGTCACGCCTGGTTACTATGGCCCCTTCGGATTCTGCCCCCGTGGAGCCCTGGACCATGCTGAGAGAGGTCACCGCGACCCGCTACGTCGAACCCCTGCGGTCCGGCGGCTCCGTACCCGGCGTCGTCGAGGCGGACGACCTCGGCACGTACGTCGTCAAGTTCACCGGCTCCGCGCAGGGCCGCAAGGCGCTGGTCGCCGAGGTCATCGTGGGGGAACTGGCCCGTGCCCTCGGCCTGCGCTTCCCCGAGCTGGTCCTGGTGCACTTCGACCCGTCGATCGCCGACCACGAGCCGCACCAGGAGGTGCGGGACCTGCACGCGGCGAGCGTGGGCGTCAACCTCGGGATGGACTACCTGCCGGGCGCCCGGGACTTCACCCCGGAGATTGCCCGGGTCTTCCCCGTCGATCCGCTGGAGGCGGGCAGGATCGTCTGGCTCGACGCCCTGACCGTGAACGTCGACCGCACGGTCCACAGTTCCAACCTGATGGTCTGGCCCACCCTCGGCGTCGCACCCCCGCGCCTGTGGCTGATCGACCACGGCGCCGCCCTCGTCTTCCACCACCGCTGGGACGCCACCGACCCCCGCAAGGCCTACGACTTCCGGCACCACGCCCTCGGCCACCACGGCCCCGACGTCCGGGCCGCCGACGCCGAACTGGCGCCCCGGGTCACCGGGGAGCTGCTGCGGCGGATCCTCGCCGAAGTCCCGGACGCCTGGCTCGCGGAGGAGCCGGGCTTCACCACCGCGGACGAGGTGCGCGACGCCTATGTGACGTACCTCCACGCGCGCGCGGAGGCCTCCGCGGCCTGGCTGCCCACCGACTTCCCCAGCCGGGAGGAGCTTGCCGCCGAGGAGGCCCTGCGGGCGGCGAGGAACCAGCAAGGACGCCCCGCGTGGCTCAGGCAGGTGCCCGACCTGCACGGCAAGCCCGCGGCCGAGCAGGATTGGTCGGTGCACCTCGGATGACGGACGTTCAGCGCGTGGAGATCGAAGTGGCGGAGGACTCCCCGGGCGCCTCGCGGCGGGTCGAGATCGAGTACTGCACCCAGTGCCGCTGGCTGCCCCGCGCGGCCTGGCTGGCGCAGGAACTGCTCACGACCTTCGAGGCCGAGCTGACGGAACTGGCCCTGAAACCCGGCACAGGCGGGGTGTTCGTCGTCCGCGTCGGCGACGAGGTCGTCTGGGACCGGCGCGAGCAGGGATTCCCGGAGCCGACGGCCGTGAAGCGCGCCGTACGCGACCGAGTGGCCCCGGGAAAGACCCTGGGCCACTCGGAGCGGTAGCGGCTGTTCAGCCCTTGAGCTGCTCGTACGCCGGGAGCGTCAGGAAGTCGGCGTAGTCCTCGTCGAGGGAGACCGTCAGCAGCAGGTCGTGGGCCTGCTGCCAGTTGCCGGCCGCGAAGGCCTCCTCGCCGATCTCGGCCCGGATGTTCGCGAGTTCCTCGGCGGCGACCTTGCGGGCCAGGTCGGCGGTGACCTGCTCGCCGTTGTCGAGGACGACCTCCGCGTTGATCCACTGCCAGATCTGGGAGCGGGAGATCTCGGCGGTGGCCGCGTCCTCCATCAGGTTGAAGATGGCGACCGCGCCGAGGCCGCGCAGCCAGGCCTCGATGTAACGGATGCCGACCTGCACGGCGTTGACCAGCCCCGCGTAGGTGGGCTTGGCGTCGAGGGAGTCGACGGCGATCAGGTCGGCGGCCTTGACGTCGACGTCCTCGCGCAGCCGGTCCTTCTGGTTGGGCTTGTCGCCGAGGACCTTGTCGAAGGACTCCATGGCGATCGGCACCAGGTCGGGGTGGGCGACCCAGGAGCCGTCGAAGCCGTCGCCGGCCTCGCGGTCCTTGTCGGCCCGGACCTTCTCGAAGGCGACCTCGTTGACCTCGGCGTCCCGGCGGGACGGGATGAACGCCGCCATGCCGCCGATGGCGTGGGCGCCGCGCTTGTGGCAGGTGCGGACGAGGAGTTCGGTGTACGCGCGCATGAACGGGGCGGTCATCGTCACCGCGTTGCGGTCCGGCAGGACGAACTTGGCGCCGCCGTCACGGAAGTTCTTGACGATGGAGAACAGGTAGTCCCAGCGGCCCGCGTTCAGCCCGGAGGCGTGCTCGCGCAGTTCGTAGAGGATCTCCTCCATCTCGTACGCGGCGGTGATCGTCTCGATGAGGACGGTCGCGCGGACCGTGCCCTGCGGGATGCCGCAGTACTCCTGGGCGAAGACGAACACCTCGTTCCACAGGCGGGCCTCCAGGTGGGACTCCGTCTTGGGTAGGTAGAAGTACGGGCCCTTGCCGAGGTCCAGCAGGCGCTGGGCGTTGTGGAAGAAGTACAGGCCGAAGTCGACGAGGGCGCCGGGCACGGGGGTGCCGTCGGCGTCGACGAGGTGACGCTCGTTCAGGTGCCAGCCGCGCGGGCGCATCACGACCGTGGCGAGCTCCTCGTTCGCCTTCAGCGCGTACGACTTGCCGGACCCCGGGTCGGTGAAGTCGATGTTCCGGGTGTAGGCGTCGCGCAGGTTCAGCTGGCCGCCGACCACGTTCTCCCAGGTGGGCGCGGAGGCGTCCTCGAAGTCCGCGAGCCACACCCTGGCGCCCGAGTTGAGGGCGTTGATGGTCATCTTGCGGTCGGTGGGGCCGGTGATCTCGACGCGGCGGTCGTTCAGCGCGTCCGGGGCCGCGGCGACCTTCCAGGAGTCGTCGGCGCGGATCGCGGCGGTCTCCGGAAGGAAGTCGAGGGTGGAGGTGCGGGCGATCTCGGCGCGGCGCTCGGCGCGGCGGGCGAGGAGTTCGTCACGCCGGGGCGTGAACCGCCGGTGCAGCTCGGCCACGAAGGCGAGCGCCGCTTCGGTGAGGACCTCCTCCTGCCGGGGCAGGGGCTCGGCGTCGACGATGGCCAGCGGGGACGGCGCTGGAGCGGACATGAACGGTCACTTCCTTCAGCGAGCTGTGAAGACGAGCCGGCGTGCTCGGCACCGGGTGCCAGTCTTCCCGAATACGGCGTTCCGCGCCCTCGGACCCCTCGGGCGCTTCTGAACAGTGGATACTAGTTTCCTCATGGTGGAAGTTCAATCGTCTGTTGATGTCGAGAATCTCTGGGTCGAGGCAAGGTGGCGCTCCGTGCCACCCCGTTCACTCCAGGTGGGCCAGATCGGCTTCGGTGTCGATGTCGAACGGCCGGGCCACGTCCCCGCACTCGACGAGGGTGATCGCCTGCCGGTGCTCCTTCAGATAGGCGCGTGCCCCCCGGTCCCCGGTGGCGGTCGCGGCGATGCCCGCCCAGTGGGCGGCACCGAACAGCACCGGGTGGCCGCGCGCACCGTCGTACGCGGCGCAGGCGAGCGTCTCCTCACCCTCGTATGCCGCGAGGATCCGGGTCACCGCCTCGGATCCGATGCCGGGCTGGTCCACGAGTGACACCAGGGCGGCCCGGGCGCCCGTGCCGGCGAGCGAGTCGAGCCCGGCGCGCAGGGAACTCCCCATGCCCTGCCCCCAGTCGGGGTTGTCGACCAGGGTGCAGCCCGGCAGCGAGGCCCGTGCGCGCACGTCGTCGGCCTGTGCGCCCAGGACGACGTGGACGGCCGTACAGCCGCCCTCCCGCAGCGCTCGCACCGCGTGCTCCACCAGGGGCCGCCCCCGGTGCGGGAGCAGTGCCTTGGGTCGTCCGCCGAGCCGTCGCCCGCCACCGGCCGCGAGCAGCAGTCCCGCAACCGCCTGTGCCCCGCCCGTCGTCTCCCGTGTCGTCATGGCTCCTGCATACCGCACGCCCCGTACGGGAGTACGACGGCGCGAGGCGCGCGTCGGACAGGCGTGCGCCCTGGGCCAGAAAGTCACTCAGCGAAACAAGTCGATGACGCAATGGACTGGCGCCCGGCCGTCCGCGTCGTTTACTGTCGCCCGCACCGACCGGCCGGGCGCCCGACGGCGGCCCGGTGTGGGGGATTACGTGTCGGACGGACACGCGCACGACGAGGTGTGAGGGGGAGGACTGTGTTGCGGAGCGCCGAGCAGAAGCGGCAGGGGCCTGTGACCGGCGGTGGCGAGGACCCGCGCGTGACGGAGCTGCGCTCCGCCGTGTCCCGGTTGCGCCGCCGACTGGCCGCCCATCCCGGCGAGTTCGCCGACCGGACCATCGCCGAGGAGGAGCTGGCCGCGGTGGCCGCCATGGCCGCCGACGGCATCCCCGAGATCCCCCGCCTGCGCCGTTCCCTCCTGCTCATCGCGGGCGCGATCGGCTCGGTGAGCGCGCTGTCCGCCGAGCTGACGGAGGTCAGGCGGGCAGTGGATCTCTTCGGAGGGCCGGTGCGGGGCCAGGGCTAGGGTGCCCACCGCCGTGGCGCCCGAGTTGCGCGGGCTCGCGCTCAGTGCGCGGGGCCGAGCCGGCGAGCGCGGGGCGGGGGCAGGGGCCGGGGCGCCCGCTGCCCCGGATTCACCCCGTCACGCCGGGCTCTGGCTGGCGAGCGCCTCGGACAGTTCCCCCGCGACCTGCTGGAGCACCGGCACGATCTTGTCCGTCGCCTCCTCCGTGACCCGCCCCGCCGGGCCGGAGATGGAGATGGCCGCGGCGGTGGGGGAGTCGGGTACCGGAACCGCCAGACAGCGCACCCCGATCTCCTGCTCGTTGTCGTCGATGGCGAAGCCCTGGCGGCGTACGTCCTCTAGGGCCGCGAGGAACCCGTCGGGCGTCGTGATCGTCTTCTCGGTCGCGGCGGGCATGCCCGTACGGGAGAGCAGCGCCCGCACCTCCTCGGGCGGGAAACCGGCGAGCAGGGCCTTGCCCACGCCCGTGGAGTGCGGCAGCACCCGCCGGCCGACCTCCGTGAACATGCGCATCGAGTGCTTCGAGGGCACCTGCGCCACGTAGACGATCTCGTCCCCGTCGAGCAGGGCCATGTTCGCCGTCTCGCCGGTCTCCTCGACCAGGCGCGCGAGATACGGCCGTGCCCAGGTGCCCAGCAGCCGGGAGGCCGACTCGCCGAGGCGGATCAGGCGCGGGCCGAGCGCGTACCGCCGGTTGGACTGCTGACGTACGTACCCGCAGGCCACCAGTGTGCGCATCAGGCGGTGGATGGTCGGCAGGGGCAGGCCGCTGCTCGCGGACAGCTCGCTCAGGCCGACCTCGCCGCCCGCGTCCGCCATCCGTTCGAGCAGGTCGAAGGCGCGCTCCAGGGACTGGACGCCGCCGTTGGCGGAGGACCGGGCGGAGTCGGTGGTGCTGGCGCTGGACGTCGGCACGGCGCGTTCCTTTCGGGGCGGGCGGGAAGGGCAGAAGCCTACCCGGCGGTCGGTTGACTCCCCGCTTGTACGTAGCTACGTTCTGCGTGATGGAAGTTTAATTCCGCTTTGTGGAAACGTCCAGGAGTGTTCGGGAAAGGGCGCCGCGGCCAAGTGTGCCCTTGACTGCGCGGGAGAGGGAGTGAAGACTCCTTCAACAGAAAGTTGAATTCCGTTTGGCGGAAGTAAGGGGTTCGGGTGTCCGACGCTGAACTGGTGCTGCGCTCGAGGCGAGTCATCACCCCCGAGGGAACGCGGGCCGCATCCGTCGAGGTGGCCGACGGCACGATCACGGCCGTCCTCCCGTACGACGCGCCCGTACCGGAGAGCGCCCGCCTGGAGGACCTGGGCGACCACGTCCTGCTGCCCGGCCTGGTCGACACGCACGTGCACGTCAACGACCCCGGCCGCGCCGAGTGGGAGGGCTTTTGGACCGCCACCCGGGCCGCGGCCGCCGGTGGCATCACCACCCTCGTCGACATGCCCCTCAACTCCCTCCCGCCCACCACGACCGTCCCGCACCTGCGGACCAAGCAGCAGGTCGCCGCCGACAAGGCGCACATCGACGTCGGTTTCTGGGGCGGCGCCCTGCCCGACAACGTCAAGGAGCTCCGGCCGCTGCACGAGGCCGGCGTGTTCGGCTTCAAGGCGTTCCTCTCGCCGTCCGGCGTGGACGAGTTCCCGCACCTGGAGCAGGGCCCCCTTGCCCGCACCATGGCGGAGATCGCGGCCTTCGACGGCCTGCTCATCGTGCACGCCGAGGACCCCCACCTGCTCGCCTCCGCGCCGCAGCAGCCGGGCCCGAAGTACGCCGACTTCCTCGCCTCCCGCCCCCGGGACGCCGAGGACAGCGCCATCGCCCAGCTCATCCGCGAGGCGAAGGCCCTCGACGCGCGCGTGCACGTCCTGCACCTGTCCTCCAGCGACGCCCTGCCGATGATCGCCGAGGCGCGGGCGGACGGCGTCCGCATCACCGTGGAGACCTGTCCCCACTACCTGACCCTCACCGCCGAGGAAGTCCCCGACGGCGCCAGCGAGTTCAAGTGCTGCCCGCCCATCCGCGAGGCCGCCAACCAGGACCTGCTCTGGCAGGCGCTCGCCGACGGCACCATCGACTGTGTGGTCACCGACCACTCCCCGTCCACGGCCGACCTGAAGACCGACGACTTCGCGACGGCCTGGGGCGGCATCTCCGGACTCCAGCTGAGCCTGGCCGCGGTGTGGACCGAGGCCCGCAGGCGCGGGCACGGCCTGGAGGACGTGGTGCGCTGGATGTCCGCGCGCACCTCCGCACTGGTCGGGCTCGACGGCCGCAAGGGCGCCATCGCGGTGGGCCGTGACGCCGACTTCGCCGTCCTCGCCCCCGACGAGACCTTCACCGTCGATCCGGTGGCCCTCCAGCACCGCAACCGCGTCACGGCGTACGCGGGCAGGACGCTGCACGGCGTCGTGAAGTCGACCTGGCTGCGCGGCCAGCGCATCGTCGCGGACGGCGAGTTCACCGAACCGAAGGGGCGGCTCCTCACCCGGGCCCACTGAATCCCATACCGGACCTCGAAAGGCAGATCTGATCACCGTGACGGCGATTCCCAGCTTCACCGGCGACGCGAACCCCTACGGAGGCGGCGACCCGTACGCGGACTACCGCACCGCCGACTTCCCCTTCACCTCGTACGCCGACCTCGCCGACCGGCGCCTCGGGGCCGGTGTCATCGCCGCCAACGACGAGTTCTTCGCCCAGCGCGAGAACCTGCTGGTGCCCGAGCCCGCCGAGTTCGACCCCGAGCACTTCGGGCACAAGGGCAAGATCATGGACGGCTGGGAGACCCGCCGCCGCCGGGGTGCCTCCGCCGACCACCCCTGGCCGACCGACGAGGACCACGACTGGGCGCTGGTCCGTCTCGGCGCCCCCGGCGTGATCCGGGGGATCGTCGTCGACACCGCCCACTTCCGCGGCAACTACCCGCAGGCGGTGTCCGTCGAGGGCACCTGCGTACCGGGCTTTCCGTCGCCCGGGGAACTCCTCGGGGACGACGTGAAGTGGACGACCCTCGTCCCGCGCACCGCGGTCGGCGGCCACGCGGCGAACGGCTTCGCCGTCGACGTCGAGCAGTGCTTCACGCACCTGAGGATCAACCAGCACCCCGACGGCGGCATCGCCCGCCTGCGCGTCCACGGCGAGGTCGTCCCCGACCCCGCCTGGCTGGAGGCGCTGGGCACCTTCGACGTCGTCGCCCTGGAGAACGGCGGCCGGGCCGAGGACGCCTCCAACCTCTTCTACTCGCCCGCCTCCAACACCATCCAGCCGGGCCGCTCCCGCAAGATGGACGACGGCTGGGAGACCCGCCGCCGCCGCGACCGGGGCCACGACTGGATCCGCTACCGGCTGGCCGCCCAGGCCCAGGTCCGCGCCCTGGAGATCGACACCGCCTACCTCAAGGGCAACAGCGCCGGCTGGGCGTCGGTGTCGGTGAAGGACGGCGAGGACGGCGACTGGCAGGAGATCCTGCCCCGCACCCGCCTCCAGCCCGACACCAACCACCGCTTCGTCCTCCCGTCCCCGGCGGTCGGCACGCACGCACGCGTGGACATCTTCCCGGACGGCGGCATCTCCAGGCTCCGCCTGTTCGGCTCCCTGACGCAGGAGGGCACGAGCCGACTGGCGGCCCGCCACCAGGAGCTGGGCGGCTGACCCGGTCCTGACGCGTGGGGGCGCACCGGCCGGACAGCGCCGGTGCGCCCCGCGTCCCTCACGCCGCGTGGCCCCCGTCCACCGAGATCTCCGCGCCGGTCACATACGTCGCCCCCGCCAGATGGGCGACCATCGACGCCACCTCGTCCGCCGTCCCGAACCGCCCCAGCGCCGTCAACGCCGCCTGCCCGGCCGCGTACGGCCCGTCCGCCGGGTTCATGTCGGTGTCGATCGGGCCGGGAAGAACGAGGTTGGCGGTGATCCCGCGCGCGCCCAGCTCCCGGGCCAGCGCCTTCGTCAGCCCGGCCAGGGCCGCCTTGCTCGTCGTGTAGAGCGTCCCGCCGGGCCCCGGCACCCGCTCGGCCATGCAACTGCCGATCGTGATGATCCGCCCGCCGTCGGGCATCCGCGCGGCGGCCGCCTGGGACGCCAGGAAGACACCCCGTACGTTGATGTGGAGGACCCGGTCCACCTCGGCGAGCGACAGGGTCTCCAGCGGCCCGAGCACCCCCACGCCCGCGTTGTTCACCAGGATGTCGAACCCGCCCAGCGCCTGCGCCGCCGCGTCCACCACCCCGGCCGCCTCATCGGCCTGCGCCGCGTCCGCGCGCAGCGCGACCGCCCGGCGCCCGAGCGCCTCCACCTCCCGGACGACGTCCTGCGCCGCCTCCTTGCCGTTCACATACCCGACGGCCACGTCCGCGCCCTCCCGGGCCAGCCGCACCGCCGTAGCCGCGCCGATTCCACGGCTCCCGCCGGTCACGAGAGCCACCTTGCCGTCCAGAATCCCCTGAGAAGTCATGGGTCCATCCCAGCGGCGGCCCGGCACCGGCGCTGGCGGCGAACGGACGTCGAGGTCCGCCCGGCACACTGCGGCCTTCCTCTGCACACTGCGGCTTTCCCCGGCACGCTGCGGTTTCCCGGCGCGCTGCGGGTTCCCCGGCCCGGAGCACATCCGGAACCTTTCCCTCCGGCTCTTCCGTTCTCCCGTCGTGACACTTCAGCAAGAGATCGTCGGCAACGCCATGCAGATGGCGGTCGTCAGCCTGCAGCCCGGTCAGACGGTGTACTGCGAGGCCGGAAAGTTCCTGTTCAAGACCACGAACGTGACCATGGAGACCCGCCTGGGCGGCCCGTCGGGCGGCGGCGGGCAGCCGCAGCCCGGCGGCAGCGGCTCCGGCGGCATGGGCGGGCTGCTGCGTCAGGCCATGGGCACGGCCATGCAGGCGGGCCAGCGCGTCCTGGCGGGTGAGTCGCTGGCCTTCCAGTACTTCACCACCCGGGGCGGCGAGGGCACCGTCGGCTTCGCGGGCGTGCTCCCCGGTGAGATGCGCGCACTGGAGCTGGACGGCACGCGCGCGTGGTTCGCGGAGAAGGACGCCTTCGTGGCCGCCGAGTCCACCGTCGACTTCGGCATCGCCTTCCAGGGAGGCCGTACCGGCAGAAGCGGCGGTGAGGGCTTCGTGCTGGAGAAGTTCACCGGGCGCGGCACGGTGATCATCGCCGGCGCGGGGAACTTCATCGACCTGAACCCGGCCGACTTCGGCGGCCGTATCGAGGTCGACACCGGTTGCGTCGTCGCCTTCGAGGAGGGCATCCAGTACGGCGTCCAGCGCGTCGGCGGCCTCAACCGCCAGGGTCTGATGAACGCCGTCTTCGGCGGCGAGGGCCTGTCCCTGGCCACCCTGGAGGGCAACGGCCGCGTCATCCTGCAGTCCCTCACCATCGAGAGCCTCGCCAACGCCCTGCGGAAGGCCCAGGGCGGCGACAAGCAGGGCCCGACGGGCGGGCTGTTCTCCACGAACGCCCAGTGAGCGGGCGTACGGCCCAGCGATGAGTCGCGGGTGCCGACGGGGTCCGGACCGACCCCGGGCTGGGCCGGCACCCGGCGTTCGGCGAGTTCGGACTGCCGGAGGGCGCGTGAGGGCGGCGCAGACGGGTGAGGGTCATCGGCGCCGGTGAGGATGCCGGTCAACGGGTGAACTCCCCGCGAACGCACGGGGCTTCACAGGAAATTCTCCGGGCTTGTCATTGACATGCCAGCGTCTACGCGCGTCATCATGAGCGTCATGAACTTCCCCCCACGCGCCGCGCGGCTCGGCGCAGCAGCCGCCCTCCTGTCCGCCCTCCTCGTCGGCGGAACCGTCTCAGCGACCACGGCCGACGCGGCCCCCACCGCCGTCGGCGACATCTGCTACAGCGCCCTGCCGTCCCAGGCCCACGACACGCTCGACCTGATCGAGCAGGGCGGCCCCTACCCGTTCGACCAGGACGGCACCGTCTTCCAGAACCGGGAAGGCGTCCTGCCGAGCAAGTCGTCCGGCTACTACCACGAGTACACGGTCATCACCCCGGGCTCCTCCACCCGCGGCGCGCGACGCATCGTCACCGGTGAGCAGAACCAGGAGGACTACTACACGGCCGACCACTACGAGTCGTTCGACCTGGTCGACTACGGCTGCTGAGCCCCGACGCACACCGCGGGCCGGACGTCCGTCGGCACGTCAGACGGACTTCCGGCTCCCGGCCGCCGCGAACAGGGCGACGCCCAGCACGAGCAGCGTGACGCTCGCGTAGACCTCGTAGCCGTCGAGGAACCCCAGGCGCTGGACCAGGCCCCAGTTCCAGTCGGTGAACTCGTGGATCAGGCCCGCCACGCCCTGGACCAGGGCGAGGAAGCCGAGAATCTCCAGTACCTGCTTCATGCCACCAGCCTCGTCCCGCGGACCCCCCACCCACATCGGCCGCGGGACGAACCCCCCGGGCCGGAAGTCCCCGCTCCGGTGCCACGACGGCATCGAAAGTCTGCGATGCGGCGACTTTGGTCGACGATCCCGCGCGAGGGCGGGTGCGCGGGGCCCGCGCTGCGTAGATTTGGCGTTCGTGAGTGGTGACGACGCGGGGCGCGCCTCCCCGGTACCGGTGGGAGGGACGCCCGCGCTGGTCACCGGGCGCAGATGGTTCTTCCCGTCCGCCCTCCTGCACGAACTCGATCCCGACGCCGCACGGGCCGGGCGGCGGCCCCGGCGCACCGCGCGCGACTGGGTCGTCGACTTCTCCTGCTTCCTGCTGGCCGTCGTGGTGGGCGCGGCGGCCGCCGACGCGCTCGTCGACAACCCGCATGTGCCGCCCGGACTGGCCGTCGTCGACCAGGTGATCGGCGCGCTGGCCTGCGCGGCGGTCTGGCTGCGGCGCCGCCGGCCGCTGGGGCTGGCCGTGGCGATGACCGCCGTCAGCTTCGTCTCGGACAGCGCGGGCGGTGCGGGCCTGATCGCTCTGTTCACCCTCGCCGTGCACCGCCCCTTCCGGTACGTGGCATGGGTGGGCGGCATCAACGTGGCGCTGGTGCCGCTCTACTACTGGGTGCGCCCCGACGCGGACCTCCCCTATCTGGTGAGCGTTCCCTTCGCGGTGGTGCTCACCGTGGCGATCGTCGGCTGGGGCATGTTCGTACGCGCCAAACGGCAGCTCATGGTGAGTCTCAGGGACCGCGCCCGGCGCGCCGAGACCGAGGCGCGGCTGCGGGCCGAACAGGCGCAGCGACTCGCCCGGGAGGCCATCGCGCGGGAGATGCACGACGTGCTCGCCCACCGGCTGACGCTGCTGAGCGTGCACGCGGGCGCCCTGGAGTTCCGGCCCGACGCGCCCCCCGCTCAGACGGCGCGGGCGGCGGGCGTGATCCGGGAGAGCGCGCACGAGGCGCTCCAGGACCTGCGGGAGATCATCGGTGTGCTGCGCGCGGGCGAACCGGACGACACGGGCCGGCCGCAGCCGACCCTCGCGGCGCTGGACACGCTGGTCGCCGAATCCCGCGAGGCCGGCATGAAGGTCGCCCTCGACCAGCGCGTCGAGGGCCCCGCCGGCGTGCCGGCTTCCGTCGGGCGCACCGCCTACCGGATCGTCCAGGAGGGCCTGACCAACGCGCGCAAGCACGCCCCCGGCACGGAGGTCACGGTGACCGTCACCGGCGCGCCGGGCACCGGCCTCACCGTCCGCGTGCACAACCCGCCGCCCGTGGGCGAGGTGCCGCACGTCCCGGGCTCCGGGCAGGGCCTGATCGGCCTCACGGAGCGGGCGACCCTCGCGGGCGGCCGGCTGGAGCACGGGCACCCGCCCGGGGGCGGGTTCGAGGTGCGGGCCTGGCTGCCGTGGCGGTGAGCACCCGGCGCCCTGCCGTCCGGCCGTCAACCTCGCGCGCAGCGCCGGGCGTTGACACCGCTCGTCCGGGCCCACCGCCCGGCCCGGTCGTGATTACGTAAGGCCCATGACTGCGATCAGACTGCTCCTCGTCGATGACGATCCGCTGGTGCGGGCCGGGTTGTCCTTCATGATGGGCGGCGCCGACGACATCGAGATCGTCGGTGAGGCCGCCGACGGCGCCGAGGCGGAGGCCCTCGTCGACCGCACCCGCCCGGACGTCGTGCTCATGGACATCCGGATGCCGACGGTGGACGGTCTCACGGCCACGGAGCGGCTGCGCGCCCGCAGAGATGCCCCGCAGGTGGTGGTGCTCACCACCTTCCACGCCGACGAGCAGGTGCTGCGGGCGCTGCGTGTCGGCGCCGCCGGGTTCGTCCTCAAGGACACCCCGCCGGCCGAGATCCTCGCGGCCGTGCGCCGGGTCGCCGCCGGCGACCCGGTTCTGTCGCCCGCGGTCACCCGCCAGCTGATGCGGCACGCCGTCGGCACTGCCGCCGACACGCGCCGCACCCGCGCGCGGGACCGCCTGACCGTCCTCAACGACCGCGAGCGAGAGGTCGCCGTCGCGGTCGGCCGGGGCCTGGCCAACGCCGAGATCGCCGCCGGACTGTTCATGAGCGTCGCCACGGTGAAGACACACGTCTCGCGCATCCTGGCCAAGCTCGACCTCAACAACCGGGTGCAGATCGCGCTGCTCGCCTACGACGCGGGGCTCCTGGAGGAGGAACAGGAAGAGCACTGACCTTCCGAGGATCCCGGCCCGCCCGCCCTCAGGTGAGTCCCGGGCCGCCGCCGGGGATCTCCGCCAGGTGCACCGGCCTGCGCTCGCGCCGCGACAGTTCGCACGCCTCCGCGACCCGCAGGGCTTGCAGCGCCTCGCGCCCGTCGCAGGGATTGGCCCGCTCGCCCCGGACGACCTCGACGAACGCGTTCAGCTCCGCCTCGTAGGCGGGTCCGAACCGTTCCAGGAAGCCCGTCCAGGGCTTGTCCGCGGCCGGCGGCCCGGTCGGCTCGGTGGACGCGATCGGCGTACGGTCGTCCAGGCCGACCACGATCTGGTCGCGCTCCCCGGCGAGCTCCATGCGCACGTCGTAGCCGGCCCCGTTCATCCGGGTCGCGGTGAGCGTGGCGAGCGTGCCGTCGTCCAGGGTGAGGAGCGCGGCCGCGGTGTCGACGTCGCCCGCCTCGCGGAACATCCGGGGGCCGGCGTCGGACCCGGCGGCGTAGACGTCCGTGACCTCCCGGCCGGTCACCCAGCGCAGCACGTCGAAGTCGTGGATCAGCGTGTCCCGGTACAGCCCGCCGGACAGCGGCAGCCACGCGGCGTCCGGCGGCGCCTGGTCGCTGGTCAGGGCCCGCACGGTGTGCAGCCGCCCCAACCTGCCGGACCGCACGGCCTCGCGCGCCCCCGTGTAGCCCGCGTCGAAGCGGCGCTGGAAGCCCATCTGGAGAACCGTCCCTGCCGTCTCGACCTCGGCGATCGCGCTCAGGCTCCCCGGCAGATCCAGCGCGATGGGCTTCTCGCAGAACACCGGCAGACCCGAGCGTGCTGCCCGACCGATCAGTTCGGCGTGGGCCGACGTCGCCGTCGTGATCACCACGGCGTCGACCCCCCAGCGGAAGATCTCCTCCACGCCGGGCGCCGCCGTCTCGCCCAGTCGGTGCGCCAGTTCCTGGGCCCTCGCGGGGTCCGCGTCCGTGAGGATCAGGGAGCCGACGTCGCGATGCCGACTGAGGGTGTTCGCGTGGATGGTGCCGATGCGGCCCGTACCGATGACGCCGATGCGCATGAGAACAAAGTGCGTGCACAGCTCGCCGCTGTCAATCGGCATGTCCGGACAATCTGACTACACGACTTCCCGTCAACAACGCACGGAGCTACGCTCGGCGCGTGCCGAAACCAGAAGTGGACCCGACCGTGCAGCTCGAGCTGAGCGTGGACCGCAGCTCCCCCGTGCCGTTGTACTTCCAGCTGTCCCAGCAGCTGGAGGCCGCGATCGAGCACGGCACGCTGACCCCCGGCAGCCTGCTGGGCAACGAGATCGAACTCGCCGCCCGGCTCGGCCTGTCCCGGCCGACCGTCCGCCAGGCGATCCAGTCGCTCGTCGACAAGGGCCTGCTCGTACGCCGCCGCGGCGTGGGCACCCAGGTCGTGCACAGCCAGGTCAAACGCCCGCTGGAGCTCAGCAGCCTCTACGACGACCTGGAGGCGGCGGGCCAGCGCCCGGCCACCCGGGTGCTCGTCAACGAGCTGGTCCCCGCCTCCGCCGAGGTCGCCGCGGCACTCGGCGTCGCCGAGGACAGCGACGTCCACCGCGTCGAGCGGCTCCGTCTCGCCCACGGCGAGCCCATGGCCCATCTCTGCAACTTCCTGCCCCCCGGCCTCATCGACCTCGACACGGACCAGCTGGAGACGACCGGCCTCTACCGGCTGATGCGATCGGCGGGCATCACCCTGCACAGCGCCCGCCAGTCGATCGGCGCCAGGGCGGCGACGACGGAGGAGGCGGACCGCCTGGCGGAGGAGACGGGCGCGCCACTGCTGACGATGCAACGCGTCACGTTCGACGACACGGGCCGCGCTGTCGAGTACGGCACACACACGTACCGCCCGACGCGCTACAGCTTCGAATTCCAGCTGCTGGTGCGTTCTTAGGGGCGCGGGGATGTGCTGATCTGCGGCTCCGCCGCGGGGGCGCGACAAGCCCCCACCGGCCCGCACTCGGCAATGATCCGCACCCCCTCTGCTCCTCACCCTGCCTCCCCGTGAGGCAGAATCGGCGGCGATGAGCACCTACCGCGACTTCACCGCCCCCATCGGCTCCCGCAGTGCCACGGCCCTCCGCACCGTCGGCACCCGGGAGCGCCGCTCGCACCTGACGGCCCCCCGCGTGCCCACGGTCGGCATCGACATCGGCGGTACGAAGGTGATGGCGGGCGTCGTCGACGCCGACGGCAACATCCTGGAGATGCTCCGCACGGAGACCCCGGACAAGTCCAAGAGCCCCAAGGTCGTCGAGGACACCATCGCCGAGCTGGTCCTGGACCTCTCCGACCGGCACGACGTGCACGCCGTCGGCATCGGTGCGGCCGGCTGGGTGGACGCCGACCGCAACCGCGTGCTGTTCGCCCCCCACCTGTCCTGGCGCAACGAACCGCTCCGCGACCGCCTCTCGGGCCGGCTCTCCGTCCCGGTCCTGGTGGACAACGACGCCAACACCGCCGCCTGGGCCGAGTGGCGCTTCGGCGCCGGCCGCGGCGAGGACCACCTCGTCATGATCACCCTCGGCACCGGAATCGGCGGCGCCATCCTGGAGGACGGCCAGGTCAAGCGCGGCAAGTACGGCGTCGCCGGCGAGTTCGGCCACATGCAGGTCGTGCCCGGCGGCCACCGCTGCCCGTGCGGCAACCGCGGCTGCTGGGAGCAGTACAGCTCGGGGAACGCCCTGGTCCGTGAGGCCCGCGAGCTGGCGGCGGCCGACTCGCCGGTGGCGTACGGGATCATCGAGCACGTGAAGGGCAACATCGGCGACATCACCGGCCCGATGATCACCGAGCTGGCCCGCGACGGCGACGCGATGTGCATCGAGCTGCTCCAGGACATCGGCCAGTGGCTCGGCGTCGGCATCGCCAACCTCGCCGCCGCCCTCGACCCCTCCTGCTTCGTGATCGGCGGCGGTGTCTCGGCCGCCGACGACCTGCTCATCGGCCCCGCCCGGGACGCCTTCAAGCGGCACCTCACCGGTCGTGGCTACCGCCCCGAGGCCCGCATCGTCCGGGCGCAGCTCGGCCCCGAGGCCGGCATGGTCGGCGCCGCCGACCTCGCCCGGCTGGTCGCCCGCCGCTTCCGCCGCGCCAAGCGCCGCCGTGTGGAGCGTCACGAGCGCTACGAGCGGTACACGCAGTCGCTGCGCAGTACCCAGGAGACGCCGTGACCGCCTCCCTGCCCCACCAGGGCCCCTGGCCCGACGAGCCGGACCGCCCGGCCGAGGACCGCCGCCACATGATCCGCCGCAGGTCCCTCACCCTGCTGATCATCGTGCTGCTCATCGGCATCCCGGCCGGCTACCTCGTGATCTCCGCGAACCAGAGCCGCGACAGCGGCAAGGACAAGGAGGCGAAGTACTCGGCCACCGGTCTCACCGAGGGCTGGCCCTCCAAGCTCCAGCGCAGGATCTACCAGGTGCCCGTCCCGCACCCCGCCTGGCACGTGGCGTACTACGAGACCAACAACTGGAAGACCAGCCGTCTCTACACCCAGTTCGAGACCAACGCGGCCGGCCTGGACGCCTATCTGACCGGTCTGGGCGTGACCCGGAAGGACCTGAAGCAGGGTGACGTCACCATCGGCGCCCGCGACCGGAAGGTCACCGGCTGGAAGTTCGCCACGACCGACTCCTGGTACGGCTTCGTCCACCGGCAGAAGAACCCGGCGCCCACCCACGACGTGATCGTGGACCTGTCCAACCCGGCGTACCCCTGGGTGTACGTCGTCTCCCGGACCGTGCCCTGACCCTGCGGGGCCGTGCCCTGACGTCTGCGGGGCCGTGCCCTGAGCCTGCGGGGCCGTGCCCTGACGTCTGCGGGGCCGTGCCCTGAGCCTGCGGGGCCGTGCCCTGACGTCTGCGGGGCCGTGCCCTGACGTCTGCGGGGCCGTGCCCTGGCCCTGCGGGACCGTGACCTGGTCCTGCGCGACTGGGCCCTGACCCTGCCGCCGGGGCCGATTGTCAGACCCCGCCCGTAGAGTCGGAGACAACCGATCGACACACGGGGCGGGAGGTGGCAGGACGTATGGGAGAGACGGCTCTGATGGCCGAGCGGGCGGGGGAGACGACGGTGCCGGTCCGACTCCCGGCCGTCTTCCTGCCCGCGCCCCTCCCGCGCGAGGGGCGCATCGCCTTCTGGGACCCCGAGGGTGAACCCCTGCCCGCCCGGGAAGCCGGGGGCGCCGCGTCCGGCGGGGACGCCACGGACACCGAGCTGACCGTCGTACGACGGCACGGCGCCACCGGGGTCCGGCGTCGCACCACCCCCGCGCTGACCCTTCCGCTCGACGCCGCCCTGCCCCTCCTCGTACGCGCCCGGCACGACCCCGCGGCCCACCCCGCCACGGCCTGCTGGGGCGCCGCCGCCCTGCACGCCCTGCGGCTGACCGCCCGCGGCCGGCTGCTGCCCGGCCTGACCGCCACGGGCCACGACGCCTGGCGGGCCGGCCCCCTCGACCCGGACGACATCGCCCACCTGCGCGCGGTGGCCGCCGCCCTGCCCTACGAGGGCCACGCCGTGCCGCTGCCCGGCCCCGGCCCGATCCGGCTGCCCGAACCGGAAGCGCTGGTGCGCGCCTTCCTCGACGCGGTCGCCGACACCCTGCCTCGTACCCCGGCCGCGCCCCACACCTCAGGCCGGCCCTTCGCCGCCCGCGAGGCCCAGCATCTGCCCACCGCCCAGGACTGGGCCGCCGAAGTCGCCGCCGGGATGGACGCCGGCGTGCGGATATCGCTCCGCCTGGACCTGTCGGCCTACGACCTGTTCGACGACGCCTCCGACGGCGGCGCCCGCAGCGCCGGCGCCGCGATCGTCCAGGTGCACAGCCTCGCCGACCCCACCCTCGTGGCCGACGCGGCGGCCCTGTGGGCGGGTGCGGCCGACGACGCCTTCGGTCCCCGGGCGCGTGTGGACGCGGCCCTCGCCGTCCGCCGCGCGGCCCGGGTCTGGCCTCCGCTCGACCGGCTCGCCGACCAGGACGTGCCCGACGTGCTGGCCCTGACCGAGGACGAGCTGAACGACCTGCTCGGGGTCGCGGCGACCCGGCTCGCCGCGGCCGGGGTCGCCGTGCACTGGCCGCGGGACCTCGCGCAGGACCTGTCCGCCGCGGCGGTGGTCCGCCCGGCCCCCGGTTCGGCGACCGACGGCACCGGCTTCTTCGAGAGCGAGGACCTCCTCCAGTTCCGCTGGCAGCTGGCGCTCGGCGGCGACCCGCTCACCGACACCGAGATGGACGCCCTCGCCGAGGCGCACCGCCCGGTCGTCCGGCTGCGCGACCAGTGGGTGCTGGTCGACCCGGCGCTGGTGCGCAAGGCCCGCAAGCGGGACCTGGGCCTGCTCGACCCGGTCGACGCGCTGTCCGTCGCCCTCACCGGCACGGCCGACGTGGACGGCGAGACGGTCCAGGCCGTCCCGGTCGGCGCGCTGGCCGCCCTGCGCGACCGCCTGACCGCGGGAATCCGTCCGGCCGAACCGCCCCCGCAACTGCGGGCCACCCTCCGGGACTACCAGCTGCGGGGCCTGGCCTGGCTCGACCTGATGACCTCCCTCGGCCTCGGCGGCTGCCTCGCCGACGACATGGGCCTCGGCAAGACCATCACCCTCATCGCCCTGCACCTGAAGCGGTCGCGCAGCGAACCCACCCTGGTCGTGTGCCCGGCCTCCCTGCTGGGCAACTGGCAGCGGGAGATCACCCGCTTCGCCCCCGGCGTCCCCGTCCGCCGCTTCCACGGCCCGGACCGCAGCCTCGACGGCCTGGACGGCGGCTTCGTCCTCACCACCTACGGCACCATGCGCTCGGCGGCCCCCGCCCTGGCCGAGCGCACCTGGGGCATGGTCGTGGCCGACGAGGCGCAGCACGTCAAGAATCCCTACTCGGCCACCGCCAAGGCGCTGCGCACCATCCCGGCCCCCGCGCGCGTGGCGCTCACCGGCACGCCCGTCGAGAACAACCTCTCGGAGCTGTGGGCCCTGCTCGACTGGACCACTCCGGGGCTGCTCGGGCCGCTGAAGTCCTTCCGCGCCCGGCACGCGCGCGCCGTGGAGAACGGCGAGGACGAGGAGGCGGTGGAGCGTCTGGCCCGGCTGGTGAGGCCCTTCCTGCTGCGCCGCAAGAAGTCCGACCCGGGCATCGTGCCCGAGTTGCCGCCCAAGACGGAGACCGACCATCCGGTGCCGCTCACCCGCGAACAGGCCGCGCTGTACGAGGCGGTGGTCCGCGAGTCGATGCTCGCCATCGAGACGGCCGAGGGCATGCCCCGCCGGGGCCTGGTGCTGAAGCTCCTCACCTCGCTGAAGCAGATCTGCGACCACCCCGCGCTGTTCCTCAAGGAGGAGCACACCGCTGCCGCGGGCGACCGGCTCGCCGCCCGCTCCGGGAAGCTCGCCCTGCTGGACGAGCTGCTGGACACGCTGCTCGCCGAGGACGGGTCCGCCCTCGTCTTCACCCAGTACGTCGGGATGGCCCGCCTGATCACCTCCCACCTGGCCACCCGGGCCGTCCCGGTCGACCTCCTCCACGGCGGCACGCCGGTCCCCGAGCGGGAGCGCATGGTGGACCGCTTCCAGGCCGGTTCGACGCCGGTCCTGGTGCTGTCGCTCAAGGCGGCCGGCACCGGCCTGAACCTCACCCGGGCGGGTCATGTCGTGCACTTCGACCGCTGGTGGAACCCGGCCGTCGAGGAGCAGGCGACCGACCGTGCCTATCGCATCGGGCAGACCCAGCCGGTGCAGGTCCACCGCCTCATCACCGAGGGCACCGTCGAGGACCGCATCGCCGAGATGCTCCAGTCCAAGCGGGCCCTGGCCGACGCGATCCTGGGCTCCGGCGAGTCCTCCCTCACGGAACTGACGGACCGGGAGCTGTCCGACCTGGTGTCCCTGCGGAGGTCGTCATGACGTCCCACCAAGGCTGCGAACCGCCCGCCCCGCCGTCCCCGCGGAGTACGTCATGAGCGTCCGCCCGTCCGACGAGGCCCGCCGCGCCCTGCGCGAGGCCCGGGAGCGAGCGGCCCAGGACCCCGCTCCGGCACCGGCCGCCCACCCGGAGCCGCCGTCCCCGTCCGGGGAAGCGGCAGACCAGGGGGCGCCCAGGCCGGCAGACGTGGCACGCGAGGCACTGCGAAGGGCCGTGTCCGACCAGCGGGGGAGTGCGCAGGCGGACGCCGATGCCGCCCAGCCCGCTGACTCCTCCGAGGGCACCGACGAGCCCGGGGACGCCGGTGGCTCCGGAGCGGCCCCCGGTGGTCGGCCGGATCGCGGTGTGCCCGGGGATGCCGGTGCTTCCGGGGTGGCAGCCGGTGGTCGGCCGGACGGTGGCGTGCTCGGGGACGCCGGTGGTTCGGGGGTGGCGGCCGGTGGTCGGGCGGACGGGGGCGTGCTCGCAGACGCCGGTGGCTCCGGGGTGGCCGCCGCTTGGCGGGCCGGCGGCGGCGTGCCCGAGGTCGGCCGTGCCACCGAACGCTCCGGCGGGCAGCAGGGGAGGAGCGGCCCCGAGGCGGAGGATGGGGGTTCGGAGGTCGGCGGTGCACCCCGTGGCGGCGGTGCGCCCCGTGGCGGCGGTGCGCCCCGTGGCGGCGGTGCGCCTGAGGGCCTCCCGGCGGCCGTGACGCCGGATCCTCAGGCATCCGGTGACTCGCGGACGAGCCCCCCGGAGGCCACTTCGACGGGTGCCGCCTCTGCGCCATCCTCAGGTCGGGAGGGGACCGGGCGGCGGGCCGCGGACGTTGCGCGCGAGGCGCTGCGCGCGGCACGGGACGACGCGCGGAGGGCCCGGGAGGAGACGGAGCGGGAAGGCGCCCGCCGCAGGCGCCGGGCCCGGCAGAGCGCCGTGGACGACAGAGCAGCGGCTGCGCGACGAGCGGCCGGGGACGCCCCTGGCCGGGATGCGCGCGATGTGGGGCAGCTGCTGTCCGGCGCCTTCCTGATGCCGGACCTGCGGGACACGGACTCCGACGACCATGAGCCGACGCCCGGGCAGGCCGACCGGCCCGCCCGCGACCCCTTTGCTCCGAGCTCCGCACCCGTAGCCCCCGCGCCGCCCCTGTCCCCGCCCGCAACTTCGGCGGCCCGCACCCCTCCGCCTTCCGGAACCCCCCGCTCCATGGCCGCCCCGACGCGCGACCACGAACTCCGCCGCACCTTCCCACCCCTCCCACCCCGGGACGGCGACCGCTTCGCCGAGAGCTGGTGGGGAAACGCCTGGGTCGAGGCGCTGGAGCAGGGCGCGCTGGACGTGAAGCGGCTGGAGCGCGGGCGGGGATACGCGGGGCAGGGCCATGTCGACGCCATCACCGTGACGCCCGGACTGGTGCTGGCGTACGTCCAGGGCAGCCGCCCCCGTCCGTACCGCGTCCAGGTACATCTGCACACGCTCGACGACACCGACTGGGACCGGTTCCTGGACGCCGCCGCCGACCGCCCCGGGCACATCGCGGCGCTGCTCGACAAGGAGATGCCCCAGTCGCTCGCGGAGTGCGGTGTGCCGCTGCTGCCCGGCCCCGGCGACCTGGAGCCCCGCTGCAGCTGCCCGGACCGCGGCCACCCCTGCAAGCACGCGGCAGCCCTCTGCTACCAGACCGCCCGGCTGCTCGACGCCGACCCCTTCGTCCTGCTCCTGCTGCGCGGCCGGGGCGAACGGGAACTGCTCGACGCACTGTCCCGGCTGAGTGCCACCCGCGCCGCGCGCGCCGCGCAGGACAAGGGCCCGGCGCCCCTGCCCGGCGTGCGGGCCGCCGAGGTGCTCGCCTCGCGCGCCCTCGCGCCGCTCCCCGCCCCACTGCCTCCGCTCGCGCATCCCGAGCAGCCCCCGGCCTATCCGGCTGCCCCCGGTGGCCCGGACCCCTTCGCGCTGGACCAGCTGGCCACCGACGCCGCCGCCCGCGCCCACGCCCTGCTCGGCACCGGCCGTGACCCGGTCGGGCAGCTGACCTTCTGGCAGGACGCGGTCCGGCTGGCCGCCGCCCGCCCCGGGTCCGGACTCACCGCCGGTACCCGGGCGCTGTACAAGTCACTCGCCTCAGCGGCGGGACGCACCACGTCGGAGCTGGCCCGCGCGGTAGCGGCCTGGCGTCAGGGCGGGCTGGAGGGCCTCGCCGTACTGGAGGAGCCGTGGGACCCGCCCGCCGGCCGGTTCGACCGTGCCAGGCCCTTGCTCCTCGCCGCCGACCTGCCCGCCTTCCGGCCCTGGCGCAACCACCTCACCCACCCCCGGGGCCACGTCCAGCTCCGTCTCGGCCGCGACGGCCTCTGGTACGCCTACGAGTCCGAGCCGGGCCACGACGACTGGTGGCCGAGAGGCACCCCGGACCTGGACCCCGTCGGCGCCCTCACCGGCCTCGGTGTGCCCGGAGACCTGTGAGGGCACCCCCGGGTAGGGGCGGTTCGGCAGCCTCACTCCTTCACCGTCGGCGTCGTATATCTCCCATGTATGGCCGCTCCCTAACGTGACGCCGGTGGAGACGCCATGCTGGGAATGATCATCGGTCAGCTGCGCAGGCAGTCCGTGCGGACGCTGACGTTGCTGGTCGGTGTGCTGGTGGCCACGGCCGGGTTCACTCTGCTGACGGGGTCCGTGGAGACCTCACGGCTGACGGTGACGGAGTCCGCCGACGCCAACTTCCGTGCCGCGTACGACATTCTCGTGCGGCCCGCCGGTGCGCGGACCGGGCGCGAGGAGTCCGTCGGGCAGGTGCGGCCCAACTTTCTCTCCGGGCAGTTCGGCGGGATGACGCCCGGTCAGTGGCGGGAGATCGCCGGCCTGCGCGGCGTGGAGGTCGCCGCTCCCGTGGCGATGCTCGGCTATGTGCAGGCCGGGACGCACGCCCAGGTCGATGTGACCGGGCAGCTCGCCCCCGCGGCCGACCGGCAGCTGCTGCGGCTGCGCAACACCTGGACCACGGACCGGTCGTTGAGCAAGGCCAAGGACCCGGGGTCGGTGTACCTCTACGTCACGAGCAATCCCGTCGTGCTGCCGGACGCCCGATCGACGGCCACGGACCCGAGTTGGCGGAGTCTGTACACGTACCGCGGACGGCACCTGACCGAGGTCGGTGACGCGCTGAGCCAGGGGGACGGCCCCTGCGACCGGGGTGAGATGCCTCCGCTCGAGGTACTGCCCGGGGGGAGGTTCGAGCCGCTGTGTGCCCTTCGTACGGTCTCCTCGGACAGCGCCGGCGCGGTCAATGACCAGCTCGACCCCGCCCAGCGCAGCGAACTCGTCGTGGTGCGGCGGCATGCCGACGGCACCTTCACCAGCGGGACGGACGTGTCCAACCGCACGACCTCCCGCCGCGCGGTCGTCGACGTCGACTGGTCGATGACGCTGCTGCTCGCCGCGGTCGATCCCGAGCAGGAGGCCCGGCTGGTCGGGTTGGACGGGGCGATGGCCTCCGGCCGGTATCTGAAGGACGGTGAGAAGCCCGCCGTGGACACGCAGGGCGGGTCGCGGTTCGAGGACATCCCCCTGATCAGCACGGACCGGCCCTATCTGGACGAGCAGTTGAGCACGTCGGTCTCGAGCGTCACGGGAACGCTTTTGAAGCTGTCCGGGCGTGGCGGGAAGGAGCTGCGAGGTCTGCTGGCGGGGCTGCCCGCCAAGCCCGGTGCGACCACGCGCGCCGACGCCGACACCGTGTTCCGGCGGTCGGTCGCGAACGGCAGGACCGACGTCAATCCCTTCGTCGTCCTCCAGGCCGGAGCCCCCCGCTACGCGGCCGGCGGGAAGGTCCTGCGACCCGCACCCCTGGCTTCGGACAGTGGTGAGCTGTGGCGGCAGTCGACGTACGGCGGCGACCTGCCGGCGTGGTTCGTTCAGGACACGGCGTTCCGGCCCGTGACCAGAGTGCCCGGAACGGACGCGAGCCAGGACCACTTCCCGCAGTTCAGCGTGGTCGGCACCTACGACGTCGAGCGCCTGAAGGGCTTCTCGAAACTGTCCGAGGTGCCCCTGGAGACCTACCGGCCGCCCGCCGCCCGCGCGGCCGACGAGGCCGCCCGCGCCGCGCTCGGCGGCCAGGCGCTCGCCCCCAACAGCAACCCGGGCGGCTACCTCGCCACCCCGCCGCAACTGCTCACCACCCTCCAGTCGGTGAGCGCCGTCATCGGCCCCGAATCCCCGCACGCGAGGGACCCCATCTCCGCCGTGCGGGTCAGGGTCGCCGGTGTCCACGGAACGGACAAGGCGTCCCGGGAACGCATCCGCGCGGTCGCCGAGGCGATCACCACCCGCACCGGGCTCGACGTGGACATCACGGCGGGCTCCTCCCCGGCACCGCGGCAAGTGGCATTACCGGCAGGCAGGTTCGGACGGCCGGCGCTCGCGCTGACGGAGAACTGGACCGCCAAGGGCACCGCCGTCGCCCTCGTCGAGGCCGCCGACCGCAAGAGCGTGCTGCTCTTCGGCCTGGTGCTCGGCGTGTGCGCGCTGTTCCTCGGCAACGCGGTGGCCGCGTCCGTACGCACCCGGCAGCGCGAACTGGCCGTCCTCGCCTGCAGCGGCTGGACGGGCGCCCGCCTCGCGGGACTCGTCCTCGGCGAGGTCGCGCTGGTCGGGGCCGTGGCCGGGGCCGCCGGTGCCGGGGCCTCGTTCCCGCTGGGCTGGGCCTTCGGCCTCGACGTCACCGCGGGGCGCGCGCTGCTCGCGATACCGCTGGTGGTGGTCACCGCCCTGCTGGCCGGCGCGCTTCCCGCGATCCGGGCAGGGCGGCCGTATCCCGCACAAGCGCTGCGGGGCGGGGTGGCCGGGCCGCGGCGGGCCCGGCGCGCCGGGCGCGCACGCACGCTGCCCGGCCTCGCGGTGAGCGGGGTACTGCGTACGCCGTCCCGCTCGGGGCTGGGCGCGCTGGCGCTCGCGGTGGGGGTGGCCGCGGTCTCCCTGCTCACGGCGGTCATGTGGACGTTCCAGGGCGAGGTCCAGGGCACCCTCCTCGGAGAGGCGGTGTCCCTCGAGGTCCGTGGGGTCGACGTGGCCGCGGCCGCACTCACCGCGGCCCTCGGAGTGTTCGCCCTCGCCGACGTCCTCTATCTCGACAGCTGCGAACGGGACGGGGAGTTCGCCATGCTGCGGGCCTGCGGCTGGGCCGACACCGAGGTCATGCGACTGGTCGTCGCGCAGGGTGCGGTGATCGCCGTGGCGGGCGCGGTGGCCGGTGCCGTGACGGGGCTCGGACTGACCGTGGCCTTCACCGGCTCTATTCCGGCGGGGCTGCCGGTGGCGGTGGGAGCGGTCGCCGTGGCGGGAGTGCTGGCGGCCGTGGCGGGCAGCGCCGTCGCGGCCGGCCTCGCGGTACGGCGGTCACCGGCGGGGCCGTTGGCCGAAGAGGGGTGAATCCAGAGGGATGGACAAGGACACGGAGAGGGAGAGAACCCCATGGGGGACGGTGCGTCGGTCCTGGTGGAGGACCTGCACAAGAGCTTCGGCACCGGTGACGGGCTGATCACGGCCGTCGACGGCATCAGCCTGGACATCCCGGCCGGACACAGTGTCGCCCTCGTAGGCGCCTCCGGCTCCGGCAAGTCCACTCTGCTGCACCTCATCGGGGCCATCGAACGAGCCGATGCCGGACGGGTGCTGGTGGACGGCCTCGACGTCACCGCGCTGGGACGGCGGGCCGCCGCTTCGTACCGGCGCACGGTGGGGTTCGTGTTCCAGCGGTTCCATCTGCTTCCGGGCCTGAGCGCGCTGGACAATGTGCTGGCTCCCGTGCTGCCCCGCAAGGCCGGCTTCGACCGGGACGCACGCGCCCGCGAACTCCTCGCGGCGGTGGGCCTGGAGGGACGGGAGTCGGCGTTGCCCTCCCAGCTGTCCGGCGGACAGCAGCAGCGGGTCGCGGTGGCCCGCGCGCTGATCACCCACCCCCGGCTGCTGCTCGCCGACGAACCCACCGGCAGCCTGGACTCGGCGACCGGCGAGCAAATCATGGGCTTGGTAAGCGAGTTGGCGGCCGAGAACGGCTGCACGCTCGTGGTGGCCACGCATGACATGGGGGTGGCGGAACGCTGCACGGAGGTGCTGCGGGTACGGGACGGACGCCTCGGTGAGGTGGCCGACAGGCGGGCTTGAGATCGGGGCGTGCCCGGTGTCAGGGGCGTATGTGGCCCGAGTATCGACGATGTATGGCAGGCGTATTCCGTCCCCGTAGCGTCATGGACGAACGCCGTCGTGACCGGCGACGGCTCCGATGGGGGGATTTTGCGATGCGCACTTTGAACCGACTCGCAGACTCGGTCCTCGGCCGGGTGGTACCGCGCGCCGAGGCCGAGGCGAGCACCACGGAGTACTGGTGCCGCCGCGACACGAGCTGCGGCCCCGAGTACCCCACGGCCAAGGGGAACTGGCGCCGCACCTGCCAGTCGCCGGGCTCGAACTGCACCGCGTGGACGCTCTACTCCTGCTGTTACTGACGCGGTTCTGGATGTTCGCGGTGTCCGGCCTCGGCATCGGTCGCGCCCGGCCCCCCGTCGTGCCCTGCGACGGGGGGCCGGGCGTTCGCACCGAGCACCACCGCGACCACCACGTCCACGGGTACGAGGCCGACGGTCCGCGAGTCCGTGCTCGACGTCGCGTTGTCGCCGAGCACCGCCATCCATCCGGGCGGCACACGGCCAGGGCACCCGGGGACCCCGGCCGGAACCGGGTCGCCCGGCAACGCCGCGACCCGTTTCACCCACAGCCCGTCCCCGTCCGCGACCGGCCCCACCACGCGGGCACTGTCCGGCAGTTGCACCGGCAGGACGACCACCTGGCCCACGCGCAGCCGTCGGCCCGCCGAGCCACCACGCCGCCCAGGAAGCCGTCCGCCTCCGCCCGGAAGCCGTCCGCCTCCGCCCGGAAGCCGTCCGCCTCCGCCCGGAAGCCGTCCGCCTCCGCCCGGAAGCCGCCCGCCTCCGTCCGCACGACCTCCGAGCCGACGGGCCAGGACCACCGCCCCGTCCCGCAGGCCGGGCTCCATGCTGTGCCCCCGTACGGTCACGAGCAGCAGCCATCTGCCGAGCACCCGCTTCACCCTGCGACCTCCTGCTCCCGGCCGGGCTCGACCCTCTGAACCCCCGCCACCTCCCGCTCCGGCCCCGACGCGTCCTCCCAGAACCCCGCCGCCTGCCCCCGGAACAGCTCGGCGTACCGTCCCGACGGCAACCTCATCAGTTCCTCGTGCGTTCCTTCCTCCCGCACCGCACCCCCGTCGAGGAGCACGATCCGGTCCGCGGCACGAACCTCGCTCAGCCGGTGCGAGATCAGCAGCCGGGCCCGTCCCTGCCCCAACCCGCGGATCACCCGGGCCACTTCGGCCTGAGCATCCGGATCGAGCCCCGAGGTCGGTTCATCGAGCACGAACAGGTCCCGGTCCGCCCGCAGCAACGCCCGGGCCAGTGCGACCCGTTGCCACTGTCCGCCGGAGAGCACGACACCGCTGTCCCGGTCGTTCGCCCCGAAGAACCCCCGGGTCAGCATCGTGTCGTACCCGGCCGGGAGATCCGCGAGGACCTGGTGCACCCCCGCCTCGCGCGCGGCCTCGACGACCTCCGGGCCGGGTGCGCCGTCGCGAGTGGGAACGTCCACCGCCGGATCGCCGAGCGCGATGTTCTCCGCCGCAGTCATCTCGTACGCGACGAAGTCCTGGAAGACGACACTGAGCCTGTCCCGCAGCGACTCGGGCGTGAACTCCCGCAGATCCGTCCCGTCCCACAGGATCCGCCCGCGTTCGGGGTCGTAGAACCGGCAGAGCAGTTTGACCAGCGTGCTCTTGCCGGCCCCGTTCACGCCGACCAGACCCACGCTCTCCCCGGCGCGCACGGTCAGCGTCACGCCCCGCAGTACCCACGGCAGATCCGGGGCGTAACGGAACCACACGTCGTCGAGGACGATCCGGTCGTGCAGGGGGTCTGCGACCCGCCGCGCCGTGCGCCGCCCTCGGCCACGGCCACGTATTCGGCGAACACCAGGAGGTGCTGATGGCCGTTGGCCACCGCCGTGACCGCCGAGCCGAGTCCGCCCTGTACCGAGGCCACCGCCGCGAGGAACACGGAGAGGTCGCCGACCGTCAGCGTCCCGGCCGACACGCGGCCCACCGCCCACAGCAGTCCGCCGCCCGCGACACCCGAAGCGAGCAGAGTGGGCAGGGAGTTGACGCTCAGACGGCGTACGTCGAGCCGGTGCCGGATCCGGTTGACGGCCCGCCGCTCGACGAGCATGCGCTCCCGCAGCACATCCCCGATGCCGAACAGCCGTATCTCCTTGGCCGCCGTCGTACCGCCGAGCAGCGTCGAGAAGAACGCCTCGCGGCGCTCGCCGGCCGTGACGCCCGCGAACGCCGCGGCGGTCGCCCGGGCCAGCCGTAGCTCCGCGACCAGCTTCGGTACGGCACCGAGCAGCACCAGGCCCGCAAGGACCGGGCTGACGGCGGCCAGCACCCCGGCGAACCCCACCAGCGTCCACCCCGACCGCAGCACGATCAGCGCGCACTGCACCAGCTGTACGGGGGTGTCCTGGCCGGACTGCTGGGCGAGCCGGAGCCGGTCGAGCCGTACCGGATCCTCGTAGAGGTCCAGGCCCGGGTGGGCGTTGACCGCACGGAACAGCCGGTCCTGCGCGGTCAGCGCCACGGCCCGGGTGAGCACGCCCTGGCAGAGATCGTCGACGTACGGCAGGAGCGCGAGCAGCACGCCTGTCGCGGCCAGGGCCGCGGCGATCGCGGTGACCTCGCGCGTCCCGTGCCCGGTGAGCGAGTCGATCAGCTGCTTGGTCAGCCAGGCCGCAGCGATCGGCCCGGTGGCCTCGACGACGGCGAACAGCAGGGTCGCCGCGAGGGCGCGGCGGTGCGCGCCGAGCGCGAGCCGCAACGCCGTGGCCGCGACCCGGCGCCGGGACACGGGGTGCTGTGCTCGGTCCGTCATACGACCGGCCGGCCCACGATCCCCGCTTTGGCGACGAGCTCCGGCGGGCTCACCGCCGACCAGCGGATCGCCACGCCGCCGCCGGTGTCGTCGAGACCGCAGACCAGGGGCAGCCCGTCCACCCGGAACGTGGTGATCCACGACTCGACCCAGGGGTCCTTCGGGCCGCCGACGACGACCCGGGCCACCGGTTCCAGGGCCTTGGTGAAACGCGCGTTGTCCTCGTCGGTGCCCTCGGAGAGGACGGCGACGACCCGTTCACTGCCGCCGGGCTCGTCCCCGGCGCTCGTGACGACCAGCGGCAGCAACTGCTCGCAGGGCTCGCAGCCCGGTGCGAAGAAGGCGACCAGCGTGGGCCGGGTGCCGTCCGGTATGTCCACCATGGCGCCGGCGGTCATCCGGTGGGCGTCGGTGACGCCGGTGATCGGGACGGGCGCCGCGCCGGCCGGGCGGGCCTCGATCTCCTTGAGCCGGCGGATGACGCCGTACAGGAGAAGGAGATTGAACAGGCCGAGGAGCAGGCCGAGTACGGAGAGACCGAGGGACACAGCGACTCCTACGGGCGGTCGGTGGCGCGGGTGGTGGAGGCGGTGGGCGCGGTGAACAGATCGGCGATGTCGTCCAGGCCGATCACGAGCACGGCCAGCACGGCACCCGCGGCCACGGACACGACCAGCTCACCACCCGCTGCCCGCACCGGACCGGAGCCGGTGACGACCAGGGCGCCGACGGCGGCCAGCAGCAGTCCGGTGTTCCTGACCAGGTGCAGCACGCCGAGGGGGCGCCCGGTGCGGCCGAAACAGGCGCAGGCCACCGGTGGACCGCCGCCCCGCACCGCCCGCACCACGCCCATGGTGAGCGCGGCGAGGACCAGCGAGGCAAGGAGCAGCCCGATCACCCCGGCCCGCGTGCCGGGCAGCAAGAGCAGGCCCGCCGCCACGCCTTCGGCCGTGAGGGTCGCGTACGCGAGCGGGCGTCGCAGGCCCGGGGTGCCGAGCCCCATGTCGGCGAGCGTGGTCAGGAACGCACGGAATCCGGCGGGCCGTGCCTTGCCCACGGCGGATGCGGCGAGGACGACGGCGACGAGAACGTGGCAGACCGTCAGGAGCGGGGCGGCCATGGCGCTCACCCCGCGAGCAACTGCTGGTGCAGCCGCCCCAGACAGGCATCGGGTTCGGTGCCGAGCTCGCGGCGGAAGACGGTCCGCGCCGACTCGAACGCGTCGGTCACACGCCCTCGTTCGCCGAGGTGGTGATGGGCGTTCAGGACGAGTAACCAGCTGCGGATGCGCAGCGGCTCCGCGGCGAGCACCTGCCCCGCCGTACGCAGTGCGGAGTGCGGCTCGCCGACGCCGAGCCAGGCATCGGCCAGATCCTCGGTGGCGCGGATGCGCTCCGCGTCCAGGGTGCGCAGCGGGCCGTCGAGCATGCCGTACCGCTCGACCCCGGGGGCCGCGTGGTCCGAACTCCACAGTGCCAGAGCGGCGTCGAGCAGCTCGATGGCCCGGGGCGGGTCGTCGGTGACCGCGCTGCGGCCCCGGTCGGCGAGTCGCTCGAACACCAGGTGGTCGACGGCGTCCGGAGCGACCCGGAGTTCATAGCCGCCCTGGTGGCTGATCAGCGGGGTGGCCACCGGCAGCCGCCGGCGCAGGAGATGGGCGTACGAGCGCAGGTTCGCGACGGCGGAGCGCGGCGGCTCGCCCGCCCACAGGGCGTCCAGCAGCTTCTCCAGGGACACCACGCTCCCCGGCCTGAGTGCCAGCGCGGTGAGCAGTGCGCACGGCTTGGCGCCGCGAAGTGGCTCCGGACGTAAGCCGTCGCTGAGCTGGATCGGCCCCAGGATGCGTATCAGCGGTGTCTGCACCTGCGCCCCCCTCTGTGACACGCGGTCGGCATGGGGCACACACCGTATTATCGAAGCGCTTCGAACGTAACCCTGCTGCAACAGCCATTGGATTGCACGCCCGCCGTTCTGATATTGAACCGAGAAGGCGTCCGTTCATCGAAGCGCTTGACTCTGCCCAGGGAACACAGCGGGCCGCACCCGCCTGGTCCCCGTCGCTTCAGCGCGTCCAGCGCCGGCCCCATCGGCCCGGAACGTGATCCCCGCCGCCTCACGTGGCCCCGAAGCCGTCCAGCACAGGCTGGCTGTCGCTGCGGCAGGCTCAGGGGAAGCAGTCGTAGAGCACTCCGTTCTCCCGGCTCCTCCGCAACGGTTCGGGCGTCCGGTTGCTGCCGACGGTCGACGAGGCAGTGCCGTGGTCGATCGGGGCCTGGGCCGGTGGTCCCCCGGGAGCGGTGCCAGAACGCCTGCCCGAGCAGCCGACCCGCCGCAGGACGGCACTCTGCGGTGCGAAATACTCTCCCGATGAGTTCACGCACTTCTTCGGTCTGCCGGCCGATCACGATACGGAGGGCCGTCGCGCGGGATGCCAAACGGCTCACGCGGCTCGTGCGTGGCTCAGGCGCCTACGAGGGTAAGTACGCGTCCGCGGTCGCGGACTACCGGGTCGGTCCTGATTACATCGAGGCCCACCGCGTCTTCGTGGCCGTCGGCGCCGACGAGCATGGAGGCCGGGTCCTCGGGTTCTACTCGCTCGTCCTCGCTCCACCGGAGCTCGACCTGCTGTTCGTCGCCGACGAAGCCCAAGGACGGGGTATCGGACGACTGCTCGTCGCGCACATGCAGTCCGAGGCCCGTGCCGCCGGGCTCGACCGTCTCAAGGTCGTGTCGCATCTTCCCGCCGAGGGCTTCTACCGCCGCGTCGGTGCGGTGCGGACCGGGACCGCGCTCGCGAACCCGCCCGCCGTGCCGTGGGACCGCCCCGAATTCGAGTTTCGCATTCCGTCGGAATGATGCGGTGTGCCGGTTCGCACGGCACCGGCTTCACCTGCACGGTGGCCGACATGCAGGAGCCGCCGGACGCCGCGCGCTCCGTGTGTGCCGTCGCCTCCTGGCCGGCGCGGCTTCCGTGTGCGGCCGAAGGGGTGGGCGATCGAGCTCACGCTGTCGTGGATCACTGCCAACGATCACGGGATGCGAGTGGCCGCGCACGCGGGTCAGAGTCCTGGCGAACCCTCGGCACCTGAGCCCGACCATCCAGGATCCCCGGCAGAGTCAAGCCGGTCCGGGCTCGCGCTCGATGTCCCTGACCAGGTCGATGGCCCGGCCGAGGTTGGTGAGCTTCCCGTCCAGCGTCTCGCCGGCGGGGTAAAAGCGGACGATGTCGACCCCGGCGTCGCGCCACACCCGCAGCCGCGCCCGCACCATGTCCTCGGTGCCGATCAGCGTGGTGGCCAGCACCATGTCGTCGGTGACCAGCCCGGCCGCGCCGTCGCGGTCTCCGGACTGCCAGCGCTCCCGTACCTTTGCCGCGATCTCCGCCCATCCCTGGCGGCTGTAGGCGTTGTTGTAGAAGTTCGTCTTCTCGGAGCCCATGCCACCGAGGCTGAAAGCCAGTTCCTTCTTTCTGCCGGCCACCATCGCGCGCAGCGCGTCCTCGTCCTCGGCGAAGGCCACCTCGGCGCCCTGGCAGATGGTGAGGTCGGCGCGCTTGCGGCCCGCGGCGGCAAGGCCGGCGTCCAGGTGGTCGAAGTACGCCTCCTTGGCGCCCTCGGGGACGAAGCTGGTGCCCAGCCAGCCGTCGGCGATCTCTCCGGTCAGATGCAGCATCTTCGGCGAGAGCGTCGCCAGGTAGATCGGGATGTCATGTTCGGCGCGCATCGACAGCCGCATGGGCTTCCCGTCCCCGCCGGGCAGCGGGATCTGGAACTCCCGCCCGGAATAGGAGATCTTCTCCCCGGTGGCAGCCTGCCGCACGATCTCGACCGTCTCGCGCATGCGTGACAGCGGCCGGGCGAACGGCATGCCGTGCAGGCCTTCGATCACCTGGGGCCCGGAAGGGCCCAGTCCCAGGATGAAACGCCCCTCGGACATGTTCGACAGGGTGATCGCGGCCCTGGCGATGGCCACCGGTGTGCGCGTGGCGAGCTGAATGACCGCGGAGCCGAGCACCAGGCGCTCGGTGCGCGCGGCGAGGTACCCCAGCGCCCCCGGCGCCTCGCCGCCCCATGCTTCCGCGACGTAGCAGATGTCCAGGCCGAGCTTCTCCGCCTCGGTGACGAAGCTGACCGTCTCCGGCCAGTCGTCGGTGGCCTCGATCGTGGTCGCTGTGCGCATCAAGCACGCGCCTTTCCGGGGTCTTCGGCCATCTTCTTGATCGCTTCAAGAGTGATGCCGATGTTGGTCTCGAACTCACGCATGCGCACGAAGACGATCTTCTGCTCCTTCTCCGGCATGCGGTCGATGGCGAAGGAGAGGCCCGAGCGGGCCGGTCCCATCTGCATCCACTCCCGCAGCAGCGTGCCGTCGTCCTGCGGTTCGAGCGAGAAACGCCAGATCGCCGAGGGGTTGTCGGGATCCTCGACCGCCCAGGCGAACACCCGGAGAGGCTCGTACTCGACGACGGTGGACGTGGTGGACCACTCCCCGAACGCCTCATGCTTGCTGCTGCCCACCCAGCGGGCCCCCAGCGCGGGTTCGGTTGCGCCGTCCAGCCACTCCACCGAATGCAGTTCGTCGCTCATACGCGGCATCAGTTCGATGTCGGACACCAGCTCCCACACCCGTTCCGGTGGGGCAGCGATCCAGATCGGCACCTCGACCGTGGGCTTGTCCGCATAAAGCGCACCTGTCCACTCCATAGCCCGGCTCTCCTCGTCAGTACGGCAGACCCTCTACGAAATCGGGCCCTGACCATTAAAGTTGTGTAGATAGACTCACTTGTCAAGCGTGTGTAGCCCGCTACCCAGACGCTGACTCAGCCAGTGAACCGTTCCCGCACATCCGGGCGCTCGGCCAGGCGCGACGGATAACCCGGCCCCATCCTCGGGTGGGTGTTCTCGGCGGTCATCGGCTCGCCGCAGGCGGCGCACACCACTTCGGCATGGCTCTCCTGACCGCAGACGTCGTGGTGGTGCGTGACCGGCGGGCCCTCCTCGCCGGCCAGCCAGCGGTCACCCCACCGGTTCATCGCTAGTAGCACGGTGTGGAAGTCGCGCCCCTTCTCGGTGAGGAGATAGTCGTACCGGACCGGCTCGGTCTGGTAGGGCCGCTTCTCCAGGAGCCCCTCGTCCACGAGCCGCCGCAACCGGTCGGTGAGCGTGTTGCGTGCGATCCCGAGCGATTCCTGGAACTCGTCGAACCGCTTGATCCCGTAGAAGGCCTCCCGCAGCACCAGCGGGGTCCACCAGTCGCCCAGCAGGTCCATGGTGCGAGCGATCGAGCAGGGCCAATGCGCGAAGGACGTACGTCTCATACTGACAGCATATGGTTGGTCTCATTAAGAAACCCAGCAGGCGGTGACGGATCCCACGCGACCGTGAAGACGAGTCGAGGAGTCCGCACCGGCTCGTGGGTATCTCGTCGCTGGCGAAGTTTCGAAGGAGGGCGTGAACACCGTGTCGCCGGGCACAAGGTTTATCGCACCGAGGTCCTGGCATTCGGAGCTGGTCGGGATCTACCCACCAAGGGACCAACTCAGGCCCTTGTGAAGCTCATACGCACACGCGCCTGAGCCGGAATTGACGATGGGGTTTAAAATGATCATTCTTGGGCTTATTCTGCTGATCATCGGCCTGCTTGTCGGCATGGGTCTGCTGACGACGATCGGTGGCATCCTCATTCTGGTCGGCGCCATCCTGTGGATCCTGGGTGCGACCGGTCGCGCGGTCGGTGGACGCAAGCACTTCTTCTAAAGTCAGGGCGCCTCATCAAACTCTCTGCGACGAGTGACGTGACCCCCTCCGCGTCGGAAAGTCCACACCGTGCGGAGCTTCTGGACCACTCGAGGCCGGGACGAGGTGAGAGCCCGGCCGAAGAGACGTTGGGAACCCCGTGGCGCCGACCCCGCCCCGTCTCGTTGGCGATGAGTCTGCCCTGAGCCGGGCTCTGCCCGCCGGTCGCCGAGCGCAGAGCCTGGCTGCGGGGTGAGGCGGATGGTGCCGCTTCAATACGGGGGCCGCAAGGTCCTGGTCCGTGAGCGGGAGGAATACTTCCGGCTAATGAATCAGGGCCTGAGCAGCGCCGAAGCCTGCAAACGTATCGGGATCAACTACCGGACGGGCAAGCGGTGGCGCAACGGCCGGGGCGCTTACGGCAAGGGCAAGGCGAGACCGCCGGTACTTGCCGTGGTACCGGCCGAAGGCCTGTCGAGGTATCTGCGGGAGGCCGACCGCATCACGTCGCCGACCGGCTGCGGGAGAAGGCCACCGGCCGGCGGACAGCGGCCGAGCTGGGCCGCATCCCGCCCACCATCAGCCGGGAGATCCGCCGCAACCGGCACCCGGCCGACGGGCGGTACCGGCCGCACGCCGCCCAGGCACGCGCAGACGCCCGCCGGTCCCGGCCCAGCTGGGGAAGATCGGCGAGAACCCCGAACTGCGCTCCTTCATCCAGCGCCCTCTGGACCTACGGTGGAGCCCCGAGCAGATCTGTCAGGCTCTGCGGACCCAGTTTCCCGACCGGCCGGACATGCGCGTGGCCCACGAGACGGTCTATCAGGCCCTCTACCTCCAGGGCCGCGGCGAGCTGCGCCGGAAACTCGCCAGAGCCCTGCGCACCGGTCGCGCCCGCCGCAAGTCCCGTCGGCAGGCCCAGCAGCGCACACGACGCTTCGCCACCCCGATGGTCATGATCAGCCGGGCCAGCTCGGCCACGGTCGGGGGTGCGGCCCAGGCGGCTGCTCGGTTCCTCGGTGGCGCGCGAGCTGGACGCGGGCTTCCTGTAGGCGGCGGACAAGGACGTGGTGGAGACGGGCCGCCCGCAGCTGGACGGCGTACTGCCCTACGCGGGTTCCCCGGCCGGGACGCGGACGACCGTGCTGTACGCGCCGACCTGGGAGGGCTGGGACGGCAACCCCGGCAACGAACGTGCACGGCCCAGGTGGTGTCCTTGGCAAACCTCGATCGACTGCACTCCAGTCCTGCTCACACCGAGTCGGGCGGCCTGCTCCGGTCCGAGCGTGGTGCCGGCGGCGACCGGGTCCGCCAGGTCCTCGCGGCGGAAGACCTGGTCGACCTGGCCGGGGGCAACGCCCCGTCGGAGTGTGTGCTCAGGCCGGTGAAACAGCTTGTGGTCCGGACCACGAAGGCCGTCACGTCCGCCTGTTGCCGATCACTACGGTGGGTGCTTGGGCGGCCGTTCCACGATGCCGGTGTGCACTACGAAGCTCGCCGTGGGGTCGGGTCGCAGGCCGCGTTCGGTAGGGTTCCGGAGTGCTGGCTGTCTGGTCGGTGCCTTCCTGGGGGGATGAGCGAGACGAGGGACATGCCGGAACAAGCGATCCTGCCTGCCACAGCACCGAGCGAGCCTAGGGCCGTGTCGGTCGAGGCGGCGCGGATGGCGGCGGTACGCCGTTACGACATTCTCGACACTCCGCCGGACGGCGCCTACGACAGAGTTGCGGCGCTGGCCGCGCGGCTGTTCGAGGTGCCGGTGGCGACGGTGACGATCGTGGACGAGGACCGGATCTGGTTCAAGGCCGCGCACGGGCTGGAAGGTGTCAGCGAGATCGGCCGGGATCCGGGCCTGTGCGCCTCGGCGGTGCTGCGTGATGACACCACCGTCATCCCCGATACATTGCTGGACCCGGTCGCCTGCTCCAACCCGCTGGTCGCCGGCCCGATGGGGGTGCGGTTCTACGCCGCCGCTCCGATCATCACCGCCGACGGGCACCGCCTGGGCACGGTCAACGTCCTTGACACCCGCCCCCGCGAGATCAGTGAGGCCGATGCCTCCACCCTCACAGACCTGGCCGCGGTGGTGCGTGACCAGCTGGAACTGCGGCTGTCGGCGTTGCACGTGATACGCGCCGAGCAGGAGCGCCGCCAGGTCGAGCAGGAGAAGCGTCAGGCGGAGGAAGAGGCCCGCCAGCGTGCCGAGCGGGACAAGGCGGCCATCGCCGCGTTCGCCTCCACCCTGCAGCGCACCCTGGTGCCTCCCGCGCTGCCCGCGGTACCCGGGCTGGAGCTGGCCTGCCACTACAAGACCGCCTCCCCGCAGGAAGTGGGCGGCGACTTCTACGACGTCTTCCCCGTCGGCGGAGGCCGGTGGGCGTTCTTCCTGGGCGATGTGTGCGGCAAGGGCGCCGAAGCCGCCTCGGTCACCTCACTGACCCGCTACACGCTGCGGGCCGCAGCCCTCGTCGAGGCGGACCCCACGGCCGCGCTCAAAGCCCTGAACACCGCGCTGTTGCTCGACGCGGCGGTCGGCACCCGCTTTTGCACCGCCGTCTTCGGCCTGCTCGATCCGGCCCGGGACGGCGGTTTCACCGTCACGCTGGCCACCGGCGGTCACCCGCCCGCCTACCACCTCAGCCCTGCCGAGGGCGGCGGTGTACGGGTCGAGGCGGCCCGCGCCAAGGGCGGCATGCTGGTCGGCGCGTTCGCCGAGGCCGCCTTCGCCTCACTCACCCTGCACCTGGCACCCGGCCAGGGCTTGCTGCTGTACACCGACGGGCTGACCGAGGCCCGCACCGCCGATGGCCACATGCTCGCCGATACCGGCCTTACCGACTTCCTTGCCCAGCGAGGGGCGCCGGTCAGTGCCGGCGCCCTGATCGACGACACGGTCGCGCTCCTGGACACACTCCCCGACACCGAACGCGACGACGTGGCGCTGCTGGCCCTGTCCGTCCCCACCCACGATGCCGTTCCCGTCGGCATCACTACCACCGCTCACAGCGCCGCCGCCCCGACCGCACCCGCCGACGCCTCCGTCGGGCAGGAGATCCGACGCCCATGACCGACGCATTCCACATCGACGTCCCGCACACCGACGGCGCCCTGGCCGTGATCGCACTGTCCGGTGAATTCGACAGCGCCGCCGCACCCGCCGTGCGGGCCCGCGCCCTGGAACTCATTGCGGCCGGACACGCAGACCTGGTCACCGACCTGTCGGGTGTCACGTTCTGCGACTCCTCAGGGCTGGGAGCCCTCGTCGGCATCTGGCGCTGCGCCAAGGACGCCGACGGCTCCCTGACCCTGGCGGCCATCCCCGACCGGCTGAGCCGCCTGCTCGACGTCACCGGGATGGACACCTTCCTGCCCGCCTACCCCAGCGCCGAGGCCGCGCTCGCCGCCCGCCAGAGCAATCGCACCACCGTCTGAACACCCTCGCTCGCAGGAGTGGCATCAGCGGGCTTGCCTGGCGCAGCCCAGCCCTACAGTTGGGTGTTGCGGGTCATGACGTTGTTGACGCTCCTGCGATGGGGTCGGGGGGTGTGCGTTCCGGTAGCCCCTTGTGCGTTCCTGTTCTGCCTGCGCGAGTCCGCGGATTGCCTGGATCAGGTGACTCGCAGGGAGCGTGTACGGCAGGCGGAGTTGCGTTCGAGCGCACCCCCGATCCCGAATAGTGGTCCGGCCGCGATGGTCACTCCGTGATCAGGCGCCATGGCTGCCAGCCGTGAGCTGACGGGCCCGGCGAAAGTTGCCCATAGCGTCACACCGCCGGCTGGTTGCAGGGCATGGACGTCAGATAGGTGCCCGGTGAGTGCTTCCCGCAGGGCGTCACGTTGCGACCTGAGTTACTGGAGCGTGTCCGGCCGCTAAGTCTGGTGCTCGTTCAGGAGGGCTGCGCCGAGCTGTTCAACGACGGGGGGGCCGAGGTCTGCCGTGGGATGGGTTTGGTCGACGCGTTCCGGGAGAGAGGGAAGCGCACGAATCCAGCCTGTGCGAAGGCCGCCCCAGACACTCTTGGACACAGAGCCGATGCTGATGGCTGCCGGCATGTGCAGCGCGAAGGATTCGGGGCTCGGCACATGCCAGCGCCAGATCGGCCATGGTCTCGTCGACGACCGTGGGACACGCGAGCCCGAGGTGTTGGCGCACGCCCAGGCTGTACGGGGACGAGGCCCTGCGCGCCTTCGTCGCGGACCATGTCGGCAAGCCCCCGCAGGCCCTCATCCAGGCTCTGACCGGCCTGCTGGACGACTTCGGCGACGGTCTCGACGACGACACCGCCCTCCTCGCAGTCGGTATCCCCGCCCTCACCCCCGACTCGAGGACCGAAGACACCGAATGGGTGCGCTGAAGATCACCACCCGAGACGCCCCGACAGGTCCCGTTTCTGGAGATCGTCGGCGAACTCGACTACACCGACGCCACCGAGCTGCCGGACCTGCTCACCACGATCCCCCTCCAGCCAGGGCAGCGCGTCGTGCTGGACCTGGCCGGCCTGGAGTTCTGCGACTCCAGCGGGGTCAGCGCCCTGATCGCCGCCCGTAATCTCGCCGGTGCCGCCCAGGCCGACATCGCCCTTGCCGCAGTCCTGCCCACACCCTGCGCGTTCTGCGCATCGTCGGCCTCGACCAGATTTTCTCCTTCCACCCCGACAGCGACGCCGCTACCCGGCCTTGACCGGGGAGGCGGCATCGGGCGCTCCCACGGTGTGTGTGGTGGGCACCCGGGTACGCGAGAGAACAGGACGGCGAAAAGCACCGAAGAGCGGTGAGCGGGACGAAAGGGCGCCATATGGTCATCACGCTGAGGAAACAGACGGCCGACAAGCAGGGTGGGGATGATGGCGCCCCGCTGCGCTACGGCGCGACCTGGGAGGAAGGCGCGGCTCGTGCCGCAGACGCTCGCCAGGCCCTGCGCGCCTTGCTCGGTCACGCCCCTCGAACCGGCCGCGCAGCAGTGCCGGCGGCCCTCGCAGTCGACGCCGAACTTGCCGCCAGTGAGCTGGTCACCAACGCCGTCCGGCATGCTCCGGGCCCCTGCGGGATGAACCTGCAGTTGTCCGGCGACCAGTTGACGATCACCGTATGGGACAGCTCCACCGAGAAACCGGCGGTGAAGAAGGCCGACCCGCGGCGCATCGGCGGTCATGGGCTGCACCTGGTGCACACGGTCAGTGACAGGGTCGTCGTCGCACTGCGCGAAACGGGAAAGCGGATCACCGCCCATCTGCCCCTGACACCGAAGCAGAGCACCATCGGTCTCCGCGGAATCGCGCTCCCGGGCTGAACGTCAGCGTCTTCGGTCCACCGCAGGGGGCGTTCGCCCTCTGCGCGCCTGTGTCTGCTCGGCGACCGAGGCGGCGGGCGCGTAGTCGCATGCGGCGGGCGGCCCACGCGGTGACGAATGCTGACGCTGAAGGGAACGAAGCCAGCAGGGTACCTTTCGGGTAGGTCCGTATCCGCCAGAGGAGGGCCATGCGACGACGTCGCCATGCTGGCGCTGCGCCCGCCAGCTTGTGCATAGACAGTCAGCTCGTGGAGCCTTGCGGCTACTCGTTCTCGAGCCAGGCCCGCAGGCGGCGACGACCAGCACCGAACCGCGACGGTTGCCTCGTGAGGTCCCCGGTCGGCTTTCATGTCTCTGGGAGACCGGCATGCCGGCGGGTAGGGTGAATCCGGTTCCGATGGCTCCATGGCCCTGGTTGGGGGTCTCACCGGCGAGCCGGGGGCGCGCGGTGGGAAGGAGGTAGCGGAAGCAGTGGTGACCGCTCACGACAGCAGGGCGCGCAAGGTCGTTGAGGTGGGACCGGGCGATCATCTTTGCTTTGCCTTCGCGGATGATGCCGAGCAGCGTCGGATGGTCTCCGCTTACCTTGCGGACGGCTTGGCGCGGGGGGAGCGGGTGCTGTACTTCGTCGACCGGCATGCCCCGGCGGCCGTGCTGAGCTGGCTGAGGTCGGGCGGCGTGGATCCGGATGCGGCGGCGGCCAGCGGGCAGCTGCGGGTGGCCACCGCCGAGGAAAGCTATCTGGCGTCGGGCGTCTTCGACCCCGACGCGATGGTCGCCTCGTTGCAGGAGGAGGCCCGGGACAGTCTCGCGGCCGGGTATGCGGGCTTGCGGGTCAGCGGGGAGATGAGCTGGGCCCTGCGGGATGCTCCTGGCCTCGGGCGGCTGGAAGAGTACGAGACCAAGGTCCACTCGGTGTTCGCGGGAAGGCCGGCATCGGCGATCTGCCAGTACGACGCCCGCCAGTTCAACCCGGAGCAGCTGCGGATGTTCGAGCAATGTCACCCCGCGGCGGTGGAGCTGGACCCCTGGTACAGCTCCAGCGTGCTGTGTATCGCTCCGGCCTTCCGCGAAGGCGAGCGGGTGCTGCAGGTGACGGGCACGGTGGATTACCAGGCCACCAGCCATCTCGCCGCGGCCTTGGAGCAGACGCGGCAATGGCCAGGGGACGTGCGGGTGGACATGAGCGCCCTGGATTTCATCGATCTGGCCGGCCTGCGCGTCCTGGTCCATGCGGCCGAGAGGCTGGGAGAGGGCCGGCGGCTGCGCGTGATGAATCTGACGCCGATGCTCTGCAAAGTGATCAGCGTCGTGGGCTTCGATCAGCATCCCGCGCTGGTAGTCACCGCGCCGGAGGTGATGGCATGACCAGCGGCACCACGCTCTCCCGTCCCGGGTCCGACGCTGCGGGACTGATCCATCAGGGCCTGATCTACGACACCGACGAGCAGTTCCTGGCCGCGACCGTGCCGTTCTGTCTGGACGGACTCGCCCGTGACGACGCGGTCCTGGCCGTCACAACCCCCGCCAACATCGACCTGCTGCGCCAGCAGCTGGGCGACGCCTCCGGGGAGGTGGAGTTCATCGCCGCCGAGAAGTGGTACGACGCTCCGGGGCGCACGCTGGCCGCTTACCACCGTTACGTCGACCAACGCACCGGTGATACGGGTCGCCACCGGCAGGTCCGAGTCATCGGCGAGCCCGTCTGGCACGGACGCGACGCGCTGGAAACCACCGAATGGACCCGGTACGAGTCGGTCATCAATATGGCCTTCGCCGACTGCCCGGCCTGGATCGTGTGTCCCTACGACGCCCGCGTCCTGCCTCCCCCCGTCGTCGCCGACGCCCGCCGTACCCACCCGCAGCTGGTGACCGGTCCCACCGCTGAGAGCAGCGTCCACTACGCCGCCCCCGCTCGCGACGGCGTCTGGCACCGGGAGCTGGCGCGACCTCCCCAGGACGGAAGGGAGTCCGTCATGCGTTTCGGCGCCGATCTGACCGCGGTACGCACGTTCGTGGCGGCGAAGGCCGTCTCACTGGGAATGTCGGCGACCGATGCGGACCGTCTCACCTTCGCCGTCAACGAGGTTGCCACCAACGCCGTCCAGCACGGCGGCGGCACCGGACAGGTCACGCTCTGGCGCGACGGACGCCGGATCGTCTGCGATGTCACTGACAGCGGCCGCACCACCGCCGGCTGGTACCTCGGCTACCTGCCGCCCAGCCCCGCACAACTGCGTGGCCACGGCCTGTGGGCCGTACGCCAGCTGTGCGACCTGATGGAAGTCCAAGCCCAGCGAACCGGCACCACCGTCCGCCTGCATCTCACCCTGTAACAGAGCAGGTCGGCCTGCCGGGCGGCGGTCGCTGTGGCACAAGACCGCCGGCGGCCCATGAAGTCGCTGGTCGTGCGGGCTCGCCGCTGGTCCGGGTCCGACCTTTACTGACTGCTCCGTCCTGTCGTTCGTGCGTCACTTTCTGGTCAGGCCCAGCTGTTGAGTTCGTACGGGCGGAGAAGTTGCAGGCGCGTCGAGCCGGCCGGACTCCATGAGCCGCATCCGGGCGGGCCGGGTGAGAGTCACCGTGGACACCGCCGTCGTTCTTGGACGGCACGCCGTCAGAATCCATAGGAGCCGCAGGGCAGGCCTTGGGGGGCGCGCCGGGGGTGTGTCGAGTGGAAGCTGAACAATTCGGGAATGCCGAACGGATGCCGGGGTAGACGCGTGCAGGCCGACCGAGGAGTCGGGCAGACGAGTGCACATCGACTGGGAGGGGCGCATGATGCCGACGACGATCGCGCGGTCTGGGGACCGGGCGACGGACGTGCCGGAGATCGCGGACCCTTCCAAGGTGGCTCCGAAGGACGCGCGGGAGTTGTCGAGGCTGTTCTTCGACCAGCTGGCGGTGCTGGAGGAGGGCACGCCCGAGTACCAGTACGCGCGCAACACGCTGATCGAGATGAACATGTCCTTGGTCCGTTACGCGGCCGGCCGGTTCCGCAGCCGGGGGCCGGAGGAGATGGAGGACATCGTCCAGGTCGGCATGATCGGCCTGATCAAAGCCATCGACCGGTTCGAGTTGTCCCGCGAGGTCGAGTTCACCTCTTTCGCGATCCCGTACGTCGTGGGTGAGATGAAGCGGTTCTTCCGCGACACCTCCTGGGCTGTGCACGTTCCGCGCCGGCTCCAGGAGGCCCGCGTCCAGCTCGCCCGTGCCAACGAGGAGCTGCGCAGCCGGCTGGGACGGACACCGACGACCAAAGAGCTTTCCGAGCTGATGAGCCTTCCGGAGGACGAGGTCGTCGAGGCCCGGCTGGCCTCCAACGGCTACAAGTCGGCTTCTCTGGACGCGGCGATCAGTGGCAGCGAGGACGGCGAGGCGGCGCTCGCGGACTTCATCGGCAATGAGGACGCGGCCCTCGGCCTGATCGAGGACTTCCACGCCCTGGCCCCGATGATCGCCGAACTCGACGAACGCGACCGCAAGATCATTCACTGGCGGTTCGTCGAGGAACTCACCCAGGCCGAGATCGGCGAACGTCTCGGCGTCTCCCAGATGCACGTCTCCCGGCTGATCTCCCGTCTCCTGGCCCGTCTGCGCGAAGGCATGCTCAGCACCTCCTGACGACCGTCGGCCCGGCAGACGGAGTGTTAGAAAGGTGTTGAACCGCCGAAAGGGGGGCCTGCCCGGCATCACGCCGGGCAGGCCCCCCTTTGTCGGAGCCGCCGGTGGGACGGAGCGGGCGTGCCCCACCGAACCGGCCGAGATCTCCGTCGTGGGGCGGGTGCGTCAGGGGTGGTCGCCGGTGCCGCCGTCGGTGGGGGCGGAGGTGCGCTGGTGGCCGCCGGGTCGTGGTGCCTGGCGGGTGTCGCGCACGCTGTCGTGGGCGGCTTCGGCGACGGCCTGCGGGGTGATGCCGAACTCGGCGTACGGGCGCTGGTAGTAGGCGGAGGCTCCGTAGTGCTCCAGGCTCACGATCCGTCCGGCGTCGCCGACCACCTGGCGCCACCCCTGTCCGACCGCGGCCTCGACGCTGCCGCGCGCGCACGGACGGCGGCAACACCTCGTCCTGGTAGGCGGGGGACTGGGCGGGCGAACCGCTCGCGGCACGGCATCGACAGCACCGGCACCCCGAGACCGTCGGCCGCCAGCAGTTCGCGGGCGTCCAGGGCGATCTGGACCTCGGAACCTGTCTCGATCAGGATGACGTCCGGCGCGGCGCCGTCCGCCGTGTCGGACAGGACGTATGCGCCTCGCGCCGCGCCTCGCGCGGGGGCGTACGCTCCACTGTCGCGGTCCAGGACGGGCAGGTTCTGCCGGGTCAGGATCAGGCCGGCGGGCCGGTCCCTGTGTTCCAGGACGGTGCGCCAGCAGGCTGCGGTCTCGTCTCGTTCGCGTCGGCGGGGCGCACCACATCCAGACTGGGGATGGCGCGCAGGGCCGCCAGGTGTTCCACGGGCTGGTGGGTGGGGCCGTCCTCGCCCAGTCCGATGGAGTCGTGGGTCCGGACGTGGGTGACGGGCAGCTTCATCAGCGCAGCCAGGCGTAGGGCGGGGCGCATGTAGTCGGAGAACGTCAGGAAGGTGCCGCTAGGTCGTACCGCAAAGTCCCGTCGTTCGCCCGGAGGGCGGGCACCGCGGCGTCTGGTGCGTGCTCTCGGCGTGCCGGGCGGAGTCCCTTGTACTGGACGTACTCGGGGCTTCGTCCGGTGCGGCGAGTGGGGGTACCCCCTGCTCGAGCGACACCGAGGGCTTGGGGGAGCGTGCCGGGCGTCGCGGGGCAGGCGGGACTTTGCCGAAACGACCTAGCGGCGGGTCAGGCTCTGCGGTGCGATGCCGTTGAGGATGGCGCCCATCGCGTGCTCGCGGATGCCGAAGTGCCTCCACTGGGCATTGCCGGAAGATCGGCGGGCCCGCTCCGAGTACCCATGGGCAGGAGGACGAACAGAACGCATGCCGCGGAGCGGCCTCCGGCTCCTGGTCACGGCCGTCCGGGCCGTCCTTTTCTGTTCTTCTTCGGTGGGTCACCGGCCGCCGGGTGAGGGGGCAGTCTTCGGAGAGCACGTCCTTGACCGTCTCGTGCAGAGAGAGGACGGACGTGAGGCGGGTGAGTTCGAGGATGCGTCTGACTTCCGGTTGGACACCGGTCAATGCGAATCGGTGCCCGGCGTCCGACAGCTCCGACTACACGGACCGTGTTCGCCTGCGTGACATCCTCGGCGACCACGGCTCGTTCACCTCACCCGTGACCACGATGGCCGAAGCCGACCACGCGATGCGCACCCGTCGGCTCGGTGTCCTGCCGGTGGTCGACGAGCAGGGCAGCGCCCTGGGCATCCTTGCCCTCTCCTGCGGTGCCCTGTCCGGCCCAGCGACGGCGCGCCGCGCGAGGCCAGAGGCCGCCAATGCCCACGCGGCCGCGGCGAACCGGCCCCAAGGGTACGGGCGGTCAGCCGCAGGTCCGAGAAGACCGGCTCATTCCCCGTGCGCAAGCTTCGTCAGCTCCGCGTTGAACTGAGCGCCGATCAGGAGGGACAGATTGGAGAGCCACAGCCAGACCAGGAACACCACGACGCCTGCCAGTGAACCGTACAGACGGTCATAGGTGCTGACCAGGGAGGTGTAGACGGCGAATCCGAGTGAGACGGTCAGCAGGAGCGCCACCGCCAGTGTGCCGCCGGGCACCATCCTCCGGACAGGGCGGGAGGACGCCGGTCCTGACCGGAACAGGACGAGCACCAAGGCGACGGCCACGGCGGCCACGACCGGCCACCGCAGCGTGTCCCAGGTGGCCTGGGGCCCGGTACCCAGACTCAGAGCCTGACCCAGACGCCGGGCCAGGCCGCCGGTGAGCAACAACGCCAGGGTCGACGTCAGAAGCAGGGAGCTCAGGACGAGTGCTGTGACGATGATGCGCGGAGCGGTACGCCAGACCGGCCGGTCCGCGCTGATCCGATGCATGGAGTACAACGCCCGGCGGAAGACGCTCAGATAGCTGCATCCCGACCACAGGGCCCCCGCCCCTCCGACGAAGATCAGCGTCCATGCCGCCGTCGGCTGGGCGACCATCTGCCGCAGGGTGCTGCGCAGCAGAGCGCGGGACTCGGCGGGGGCCGCCTGCGTCATGCGGTCGATGACCTCCGGCTTGGCCGTGGGCATGGTCAGACCCAGGATCGAGAGGATCACCAACAGCAACGGGAACAGGGCGAGAACCGCATAGTAGGTCAGCGCAGCGGCCCAGTCCGTGACGTCGTCGTTCCAGACGGCCACCGGCGTCCGGCGCAACGCCACCCACCACCGAGCCGTGTGACCGTCTGCATCGTCCATGACGCGGATGCTCTCACTCTTCGTCCTGGGGCCACCATCCAGCACTGGGGGGCGGCAGGACCCGGCACGCGTACCGGGTTACCCGACGTGCTTGGGAAGGCGGGACGGTCACGGGGCCACGGTCCCTTGGCACCGCGCGGTGAACAGAGCGTGGAGATTCTCCTGTCCCTGTGCGCGAGGTGTCTCCATGACCGGCGCGGCGCAGCGTTCAGTATTGTTCGGTCTCCACGAACCCCCCGTCCGAGTCGTCGTCCGCACCGAGTGCGGCGGCGGTCGGGTTGAATCCGGGTGGGCTGTCCTTGAGGCCCAGGCCCAGGCCGGCCAGCTTCGCCTTGACCTCGTCGATGGACTTCGCACCGAAGTTGCGGATGTCCATGAGGTCGGCCTCGGAGCGCGCGAGGAGCTCGCCGACGGAGTGGACGCCTTCACGCTTGAGGCAGTTGTACGACCGGACGGTGAGCTCGAGCTCCTCGATCGGCAGGGCGAGGTCGGCGGCCAGGGCGGCGTCCGTGGGGGACGGGCCCATGTCGATGCCCTCGGCGTCG
>NZ_SZVW01000019.1 GCF_007655005.1 Streptomyces tibetensis | reverse complement strand
GATCGTGCCGTGCATCGTGAACGCCTGGTTGAACTGCTCGTTCGACATGATCTGCAGGCCCGGACGGGCCAGCTCGGCGCGCATGAGCAGCGCCATCACGCCGCCGATGACGAAGAACGCGAAAGACGTGGCGAGGTACATCGTGCCGATCGTCTTGTGGTCCGTCGTCGTCAGCCACTTGACCACGACACTGCCGCGGTTCTGGCGCCTGACCGGCAGCTCGTCCTGGTAGTGGGACCCTGCTGCCGCGGCACCCTGGGGTTCGTTGAGGATGCTCACAGGTTGTTCGTCTCCCGGTTCTTCTCGTGGCTCGTCTGCGCGATGCCGGCAGGAACGTAACCGTTCTGCTGCTTGTCCACGAGGTCCTTGAGGTGCTGCTCGTAGCGCTCGGGGGAGACGACCTTCACGTTGAACAGCATCCGAGAGTGGTCGACGCCGCAGAGCTCGGCGCACTTGCCCATGAAGGTGCCCTCCTTGTTGGGGGTCACCTCGAAGGCGTTGGTGTGGCCCGGGATGACGTCCTGCTTCATGAGGAACGGCACCACCCAGAAGGAGTGGATGACGTCACGCGAGGTGAGGACGAAGCGGACCGTCTTGCCCTTGGGCAGCCACAGGGTCGGACCCGGGTTGCCCGTCTGCGGGTTCCGCGTGCCGGGGGTACCGCAGTCGTAGACACCGCCGGCGCCTGCAGGGAAGTCCTTCTTGAACCGGTCCGGGATCGCGTCCAGGTCCTTCGAGGTCTTGGCGTCCCCGGTGGAACCGGCGACCGGCTCGATGTAGTTGAAGCACCAGCTCCACTGGAAGCCGACCACGTTGACCGTGACGTCGGGCTTCTTCTTGAGGCTGAGCAGCTCGGACTCGTCACGGGCGGTGAAGTAGAACAGCACCGAGACGATGATGAGCGGAACCACGGTGTACAGCGCCTCGATGGGCATGTTGTACCGGGTCTGCGGAGGAACTTCGACCTTGGTGCGGCTGCGCCGGTGGAAGAAAGCACTCCACAGGATCAGACCCCACACCAGCACGCCGACGGCGAGCGCAGCCGCCCAGGAACCCTGCCACAGGGAGAGGATCCGGGGAGCCTCTTCCGTGGTCGGGGTGGGCATACCAAGGCGGGGGAAGTCTTCCCAGTTGTACGAGCAACCGGTGGCTGTCGCCAAGACCAAGCCCGCGGTCAGTGCCTGCAGCAGCTTCCGCCGCATCGGGCGCCGCGGCGAGCGGTCGGAGCCGTTGGGACTCACGTAGCGCCTTCCCGAGAGTCTCGCCCGCGCGGATCGGCTGCGGCCTGGCCTTCTCGCTGGTCGGTCGCGGCCCTGCGTCGGGCAGGGGTTTGGATGTTTATGCGGACCAAACCCTAGCCGACGCCCTCCGGGGGTTCTCGGGGAGGGGTGCCTACTCACCCGGGCGGTTCGCTGAATTGGCGGCTGCGGGTGGTTTGTGGCTGTTCGCGCCGTTCCCCGCGCCCCTGAGGTACGCCTGCCCCGGGGACGTTCTAGCGTTGCGGTGTGGCCTACTTCGATGCTGCTTCCGCTGCTCCGCTTCATCCCGTCGCCCGGCAGGCCCTGCAGGCCTCGCTCGATGAAGGGTGGGCGGATCCTGCGCGGTTGTACAGGGAGGGACGGCGGGCCCGGATGCTGCTCGACGCGGCACGGGAGGCCGCCGCCGAGGCCGTGGGGTGCCGGGTGGACGAGCTGGTGTTCACCTCGTCCGGAAGCCGTGCCGTGCACACGGGCGTTGCGGGAGCGCTGGCCGGGCGGCGGCGGGTCGGACGCCACCTGATCGTGTCAGCCGTCGAACACTCCTCCGTACTCCATTCGGCCGAGGCGCACGAGGCGGACGGCGGGTCCGTCACCCAGGTGCCCGTCGACCGGGGCGGGGCGGTGGATCCGGTCGTCTACGGCGACGCCCTGCGCGCGGACACGGCTCTGGCCTGTCTGCAGTCGGCCAACCACGAGGTGGGGACGGAGCAGCCGGTCGCGGCGGTGGCGGAGCTGTGCCGGGAGGCCGGGGTGCCGGTGCTGGTGGATGCGGCGCAGTCCCTGGGATGGGGGCCGGTGGACGGGGACTGGTCGCTGCTGACGGCCAGTGCGCACAAGTGGGGCGGGCCGTCCGGGGTCGGGCTGCTCGTGGTGCGCAAGGGTGTCCGGTTCGCGGCGCAAGGGCCGGTGGACGAGCGGGAGTCGGGGCGGGCGCCCGGCTTCGAGAACATCCCGGCGATCGTGGCGGCGGCCGCGTCGCTCAGGGCCGTGCGGGCCGAGGCGGCCGGCGAGGCGGTGCGCCTGCGGGAGCTGACGGACCGGATCCGGGCGCGGGTGCCGCGGCTGGTGACCGACGCCGAGGTCGTCGGTGATCCGGTGCGCCGGCTGCCCGGGGTCGTCACGTTCTCCTGTCTCTACGTCGACGGCGAGGCCCTGCTGCACGAGCTGGACCGCGAGGGTTTCTCGGTCTCGTCCGGATCGTCCTGCACGAGCAGCACGCTGACGCCGAGCCATGTGCTGCGGGCGATGGGCGTGCTGAGTGAAGGGAATGTGCGGGTTTCGCTGCCGCTCGGGACGGCCGAGGAGGATGTGGAGAGGTTCCTGGCCGTCCTTCCCCGGGCCGTGACGGCGGTGCGGGAGAAGCTGGGGGCGCCGGTTTCGAAGACGGTGGTGCGGGAGGCCGACATGCTCGTGGTGGACTCCCTGGGCAAGAGGTGCCCGATCCCGGTCATCGAACTCGCCAAGGTCATCGGCGACGTGCCGGTGGGCGGCCTGATCCGGATCCTGTCGGACGACGAGGCGGCCCGCCTGGACATCCCGGCGTGGTGCGAGATGAGAAACCAGGAGTACGTGGGCGAGGAGCCGGCGGACCAAGGAACGGCGTACCTGATCCGCAGAGCGACCTGAGTCACTCAGGGGCGCGGGGCTGTGTCGACATGCGGCTGCCGCCGCGGGGCGCGACCAGCCCCCACGCACCCGCGGCCGACGACGATCAGCCCAGATGCCCCCGAACCTCTTCCGCCGCCTCGTCCCCGTACGCCTTGGTGAACCGCTCCATGAAGTGCCCGCGCCGCAGCTGGTACTCCTGCGTGCCCACCGTCTCGATGACGAGGGTCGCCAGCATGCAGCCGACCTGCGCGGCACGCTCCAGGGAGACGCCCCAGGCCAGACCGGAGAGGAAGCCGGCACGGAAGGCGTCGCCGACGCCCGTCGGGTCGGCCTTGCGCTCCTCGTCGGGCGTGCCGACCTCGATCGGGTCCTCGCCGACCCGCTCGATGCGTACGCCGCGCGCGCCGAGGGTGGTCACCCGGTGGCCCACACGGGAGAGGATCTCCGCGTCGCTCCAGCCGGTCTTGGTCTCGATGAGGCCCTTCTCGTACTCGTTGGAGAAGAGGTAGGTCGCCCCGTCCAGCAGGATGCGGATCTCCTCGCCGTCCATCCGGGCGATCTGCTGGGAGAAGTCGGCGGCGAACGCGATCTTCCGGGAGCGGCACTCCTCGGTGTGGCGGAGCATGGCCTCCGGGTCGTCGGCGCCGATGGAGACCAGGTCGAGACCGCCCACGCGGTCGGCGACGGTCTTCAGCTCGATGAGGCGGGCCTCGCTCATGGCGCCGGTGTAGAAGGAGCCGATCTGGTTGTGGTCGGCGTCGGTCGTGCACACGAAGCGAGCGGTGTGCAGCGTGTCGGAGATGCGGACGGACTCCGTGTCGACGCCGTGCCGGTCGAGCCAGGCCCGGTACTCGTCGAAGTCCGCGCCCGCTGCGCCGACCAGGATCGGGCGGGTGCCGAGCTGCCCCATGCCGAACGCGATGTTCGCGGCGACACCGCCGCGGCGCACGTCGAGCTTGTCGACCAGGAACGACAGCGAGACCGTGTGCAGCTGGTCCGCTACGAACTGGTCGGCGAAGCGGCCGGGGAAGGTCATGAGGTGGTCGGTGGCGATGGAGCCGGTGACTGCGATGCGCACGGCGTGGATTCTCCTGAGGGAGGCGGACCTTGACGGTTCACGCTATCGGGTGGGCTGCCAGCTCTGAAGGCATCGAAACTACCCGATAGTAGATCTTTCTCGGTGAGCTGGACCGTGCATACGGTGCCGCTATGACGAACCTCAAGGTCCATGCGCCCGTTCCGGTCGATCTCGAAGGCGATCTGGCGTCGCTGCCGGGTGGCGGGGCACGGATGGCTCCACACTGGGCGGTCCCCCGGATCGCTTCGCGACCGGTCTCCCCGGCCCTGATCCACGGCGTGTCCGTACCTCCGGCGTCGGCGCGGCTGCTCGACGCCATGTCCGACTACGGAGACTGAACGGCGCACTCGCGGGAACCGTGTGCTCCCCCGCTGCGTCCCATCGCTGTCCCCCGTAAAGGGGAGGCGGGATACGACCCACCAGCGGTCCGTGTGTGACCGGGCCGGGTCCCATGGGACAGCTGTGCAGCCGAAGGAGCGATGCGGTGAACACCGAGCGACCCGACAACGACGCCGACGCCAGGGAAGCGGGCGCCGGCGCCGACGCACCGGAGGTCGAGGAGCCGCGTGCGGCGGACGCCGGAACCTCGGCGGAGACCGGGCAGTCGCCGGAGGCCGCTGAGCCCGAAGAGGCCGCTGAGCCCGAAGCGACCGAAGCGACCGAAGCGACCGAAGCGACCGCCGAGACTTCCCGGGCGTCGGGGGAGGACACGCCGGCCGCTGACGCGAAAGCGGCCGAGGGCGGGGACGGCGAGCCGGTCGCCGAGGAGCCGGGCACGCCGGAAGCCGCCGAGACGGGCGCCATCAAGGAAACCGTCGAGAAGGGTGCCCTCGAGGAAACCGCCCGGACGGGTGCGTCCGAAGGCCGGCAGGCCGACGGCGATTCGGCGGCCGCCACCCCGGAACCGGTCGGCGGCCTCCCCCGGGATGAAGCCGGCGACCTCCCCCGTCATGAACGCGACGTACACGACGTACACGCCGTACGCGATGACGAGGACCTGGTCCGCCACGGCGGTGGCCGTCCCCGTACGCCCGCGATCATCGCCTCCGTCGCCGCGGCCGTGCTGCTGATCGGCGGTGGTGGTGCCTGGCTCGCTTCCAACGCCTCCAGCGGGCCGGGCGGCGGCACGACATCGGGTGCGCCCGGTGGGGACGACACTCCCCCGCCGCTCGCGCTCGACGGCTACTCGGAGTCCACGGCCGGCGGCGGCAACGGCATCGCACCCGGCGAGCCCAACCCCTACGGCGCCACCTACCGCGTCGACGGCACCCTGCCCGACGGCCCCGGCAAGGCTCCGGTCTACCGGGCGCGGGGCGAGGTCACCGAGGCGGACGTGTCCCGACTGGCCAAGGCCCTCGGAGTCGAGGGGGCGCCGGTGGCGCAGGGCGAGGGCTGGAAGATCGGCGGTCGGGACGGGTCCGGGCCGAGCCTCCAGGTGAACAAGCAGGCACCGGGCTCCTGGACGTTCAGCCGGTACGCCCCGGGCACGGACAACTGCAAGGGCAAGGACACCTGCACGGCCCCGCAGTCCGGCGGCACGCCGGTGAGCGAGAAGGCGGCCGAGAAGGCCGCGGCGCCCGTGCTGAGGGCGGTGGGTCAGGACGACGCGAAGCGCGACGCGAGCCAGGTCATGGGGGCTCAGCGGGTGGTGAACGCCGATCCCGCGGTCGGCGGACTGCCCACGTACGGCTGGACGACAGGGATCACGGTCGGCCCGGACGGTGAGGTCGTCGGCGGCAGCGGACAGCTGAAAACGCCGGTGAAGGGCGACACGTACCCCGTGGTCAGTGCCGAGAAGGCGCTGGAGCTGATGAACGGGCAGCCGAAGAACGACCACCGGATGGGCATCGGCGGCTGCGCCAGCCCCGCGCCGCTGAAGGACCGGCTGGAGCAGCCCTGCGGGCAGCCGGCGAGCGGTGCTCCCGAGCAGGACACCGTGACCGTCGAGAACGCGGTGTTCGGGCTGGCCTCGCACGTCGTGGACGGACGGCAGGCGCTGGTGCCTTCCTGGCTGTTCGAGGTGACGGCGCCGGGCGCGACGGACCCGTTCACGGTGACGTACCCGGCGGTCGAGCCGAAGTATCTGGCCTCCCCCGAGCCGAGCGAGCCGAGTGACAAGCCGACGTCGGCTCCAGGACCGCGCGAGGTGAAGGTGGACGGCTACCGGGCCGAGGGCGCGGAGCTGACGGTGACCTTCACGGGCGGGGTGTGCGCCGACTACGACGTGAAGGCGAGCGAGAAGGGCGACGAGGTGACGGTGACCGTGACGTCGACCCCGTGGCCGGACAAGGTCTGCGTCATGATCGCCAAGCAGTTCCAGGAGACCGTGCAGCTGGACGAGCCGCTCGGTGACCGGGCGGTCGTCGACACGGACGGCAAGGGCGTGCCGCTGGCGAAGGAGGGCGCGCGGCTGCCGGCTCCCCCGACGCCGGAGCGGTAAGGCCCGGCGATGCAGCGCGAAGGCGGCGGCCCCGTCGGAGGGGGCCGCCGCCTTCGTCGTGTCCGCGGCCGCCGGTGGCGGCTCGGCAGGCTCAGCTGAAGGAGTCGCCGCAGGCGCAGGAGCCCGTCGCGTTCGGGTTGTCGATCGTGAAGCCCTGCTTCTCGATGGTGTCCACGAAGTCGATCGTGGCACCGCCCAGGTACGGGGCGCTCATGCGGTCGGTGACGACCTTCACGCCGCCGAAGTCCTTCTCGACGTCACCGTCGAGGGCGCGCTCGTCGAAGAAGAGCTGGTAGCGCAGGCCGGAGCAGCCGCCGGGCTGGACGGCGACGCGCAGCGCGAGGTCTTCGCGGCCTTCCTGGTCGAGCAGCGCCTTGACCTTGGACGCGGCGGCGTCGGTCAGGATGATGCCGTCGGTGACGGTGCTGGTCTCGTCCGATACGGACATCTACATCTCTCCCGGGTTGTTCGGAGACTGCTTGCCGACGGTTGCAACCGGCGGGGCCGCGGATTCATTCCGGGCCGGGCTCTCGATCCCGGCTCCTTTTCATGCTCGCACACGCGCCGGGAACCGGAAAACGGCTCTTTCCGGGTCTTCCCGGGAATGAACGGCGGCTCACCGGGATTCACGTCACACCGACGCTATGGCCATCGTCAAAGTGACGTGAAGCGGTTATGATAGATAGCGTCAAATCGACGAAAAGTCGCAGAAACAGAAAGGGTGCGTGTGGTGACCACCGCCCAGACCCAGGAGCTCGACGTCCAGCCGACGCCCCTCGCCCTGCTGCTCCTCGGCCGTGATGCCGACCCGAAGAGCGAGCGCGGTGTGGAGTGTCCCGGCGACCTGCCCTCGCCGTCCGACCCGGACCTGGTGGAGCGCGCCCGCAAGGCGAAGGAGAAGCTCGGGGACAAGGTCTTCGTGCTCGGCCACCACTACCAGCGTGACGAGGTCATCCAGTTCGCCGACGTGACGGGTGACTCGTTCAAGCTGGCCCGGGACGCGGCCGCCCGCCCGGAGGCCGAGTACATCGTGTTCTGCGGCGTTCACTTCATGGCGGAGTCGGCGGACATCCTGACGTCCGACGACCAGAAGGTCGTCCTGCCCGACCTCGCCGCCGGCTGCTCGATGGCCGACATGGCGACGGCCGAGCAGGTCGCCGAGTGCTGGGACGTGCTGACCGAGGCCGGGATAGCCGAGCAGGTCGTGCCCGTCTCGTACATGAACTCCTCCGCCGACATCAAGGCGTTCACCGGCAAGCACGGTGGCACGATCTGCACCTCGTCCAATGCCGAGCGCGCGCTGGACTGGGCCTTCGAGCAGGGGGAGAAGGTGCTCTTCCTGCCGGACCAGCACCTCGGCCGCAACACCGCCGTGCGGGACATGGGCATGTCCCTGGAGGACTGTGTCCTCTACAACCCGCACAAGCCGAACGGCGGGCTGACGACCGAGGAACTGCGCGCCGCGAAGATGATCCTCTGGCGCGGCCACTGCTCGGTGCACGGCCGCTTCAGCCTGGACTCGGTGAACGACGTGCGCGAGCGGATCCCGGGCGTGAACGTCCTGGTCCACCCCGAGTGCAGGCACGAGGTCGTGGCCGCGGCGGACTACGTCGGTTCGACGGAGTACATCATCAAGGCCCTGGAGGCCGCGCCGGCCGGCTCCAAGTGGGCCATCGGCACGGAGCTGAACCTGGTCCGCCGCCTGGCGAACCGTTTCGCTCCGGAGGGCAAGGAGATCGTCTTCCTCGACAAGACGGTCTGCTTCTGCTCGACCATGAACCGCATCGACCTCCCCCACCTGGTCTGGGCCCTGGAATCGCTGGCCGAGGGCAACCTGGTCAACCGCATCGAGGTGGACAAGGAGACCGAGGCGTTCGCGAAGCTGGCCCTGGAGCGGATGCTGGCCCTGCCGTAGCCGTCGCCCTGCCCCACGTCACCCCGAGCGCGGTTTCCGCTCGGGGTGAGCGGGGTCGAGGCTGAAGACGCTGCCGCCGGGGGTCGTCGCGACCAAGGCGCCTTCGAGGAGCCGCACCTGGGTGGCTCCCCAGTCGGTGTCGTTGCTCTGGGCCCTCGGCTGCGTCTCCCACAGCGGCGTGCCCTTCTTCGCGTCGAGCGCTCCGACACGGCCGCTGGCACTGGCGAGGTACACGGCCCGGGTCCGCGGGTCGTACATGGCCTCGGCCGGCTGTTCCAGGCTGGTCGGGGTCTGCCACAGGGGCTTGCCCGTGCGGGCCGACACGGCGGTGACGCGTCCGCTGGCGGTGGCGAACCACAGGGTGCCGTCCGCCAGCGTCACCTTTCCCTCGTACTCCTCGGCCAGCTTCGTCTTGCTCTGCGCACCGGTGGCGGGGTCCACCAAGCGAATGGCCGCATACGGCGCGTCCTGGCCCATGAGGATGTTCCCGTCCTCGTCCTGAGTCGGGTCCAGGAACAGGAGCCGGTCGTCGAAGGCGCCGAGCAGCCCGGCCCCTCTCGGTACGCTCAGCCTGCGCGCCGGGCCGTCGGCCGGGTGGAGTTCCATGACGAGCCCGTCCTCCCCTCCGTCCTCCGGGCCGCACTGCAGGTACAGCTTCCGGGCGGCCTCTGTGACCCCGCAGAAGTGCTTCGCGGGCAGCCGTTCCCTCCAGCGCGAGGCGCCGGTGCGGACGGAGCGGGCCGTCATCGAAGTGCCGTCTCCCTCCGGGAGCACGACGACGTCGCCGGAGAAGGCCACCTCCGCCCACGCGTCGTTCACCGCGCGGTCCCAGAGCCGGTCGCCGGTCCGGGTGTCGAACGCGAAGACCCGGGTCGTCCCCTCACCGGGGGGCTCCTGCCGCACCAGGACGGCGTCGTCCCGGATGCCAAGGATCACGAACCTGGAGAGGTCGTCGCCGGTGACGGCCGCCGCCGGGCCGACGCGCCAGACGGTCTCGCCCGTCCTCCCGTCCAGGCGGACGGGGAGGATCCCGTCGCCCGCGCAGTAGACGGCCCCCTCGTACGTCCGGCACTCCGGACCGCCCCGCAGCCCGCCGGGCTGCGGCTGCTGCGTCTTGCGCACACCGCGCCCGGCCGTTTCGTACACGGTCGTCTGCCAGGGTTTCCAGCCGGCCGGCGGTGCGGCCCACCGGGAGTTCGCGGACGGTGATGCGCCCTGCCGGTCCGCGCTCTGCGCCCAGCCGGGGCCGAGCGTCAGATAGGCCGTCAGGCCGAGGACGGCGGCGCCGACCGGGCCCGTGGCGGCGAGCAGCGGTCGGACGCGGCGGCGGGGGCGGACGGGGCCCGGCGGACCCGCCACGGTCGCGGGGTGGACGGGCTCGACGGCCGGGAGCCTGTCCGCGCGCAGAGGCATGGTGACCGGGTCGCCGTCCGCCCGCTCGGGCAGGACGGCCGCCAGCTCCCGGGCCAGCTCGTCGAGTCCGGGCCGGTCCGCGGGCTCCTTGGCCAGGCAGCGCTCCAGCAGCCCCCGCAGCAGGCCGCCGACGCCCTCCAGCACGGGTTCGTCGTGCACCACCCGATACGCCGTCAGATAGGGGCTGTCCGCGTCGAAGGGGCCGCGCCCGGTGACGGCGTACACCAGCAGGGCCCCGAGTGAGAAGACGTCCGACGCCGGGCCGACCGCGCGGGCGTCGACGAGCTGTTCGGGGGACATGAAGGGCGGTGTGCCGATCATCTGGCCGGTCTCGGTCAGCGTCTGGTGGTTGTCCGCCGCGCGGGAGATGCCGAAGTCGATGACGCGCGGGCCGTCTTCGGCCAGCAGGACGTTGGCCGGCTTCAGGTCCCGGTGCACCACCCCCGCCCGGTGGATGTCGCGCAGCGCCTCCACCAGGCCCAGGGCCAGCCCGCGCAGTTCGGCCTCCGGCAGGGCGCCCCGGTCACGGATCCGCCCCGCGAGCGAGGGCCCCGGCACGTACTGGGTTGCCATCCAGGGCCGGGCCGCCTCGGGGTCCGCGTCCAGGACCGGGGCCGTGAAGGCTCCGCTGACCTTGCGGACCGCCGCGATCTCCTGCCGGAACCGGGCGCGGAAGACGCTGTCCGCGGCGTAGTGGGCGTGGACGACCTTGATGGCCACATCACGGCCCGAACGCGCTCTGGCCCGGTAGACGACGCCCATGCCCCCGGCCCCGAGCCGGTCGAGCAGCCGGTAGCCGCCGACCGACTTCGGATCCTCGCTGTGCAGCGGCACGCCCGAATCCCCTTCCCCCGTAAAGCCGTTCGGGGCCACAGGATACGTAACGGGACAGGGCGGCGGCCGGGCACCGGCCGTGAAGGTCCGGTGCCCGGCCGCCGCCGGGTCAGGCCGTCACACGCCCGCGTGCTCCGGCTCCGTCGCGTCCGTCCGCTGGGCCGGGAGGCCCTTCTTCGCCGCGCGCTTCTTCGCCCGGCGCTCCTTGCGGAGTTCGACCATCGCGTAGAGCGTCGGGACGAGCAGGAGGGTGAGCAGGGTCGACGTCACCAGACCGCCGATCACGACCACGGCCAGCGGCTGGGCGATGAAGCCGCCCTCGCCGGTGATGCCGAGGGCCATCGGCAGGAGGGCGAAGATCGTCGCCAGGGCCGTCATGAGGATCGGGCGCAGCCGGTGCCGGCCGCCCTCGATCACGGCCTCGACGACGCCGTGGCCCTGCTTGCGGTACTGGTTGATCAGGTCGATCAGCACGATCGCGTTCGTCACCACGATGCCGATCAGCATCAGCATGCCGATCATCGCCGGGACGCCCATCGGGGTGCCGGTGGCGATCAGCAGGCCGATCGCGCCGGTGGCGGCGAACGGGATGGAGACGAGCAGGATCAGCGGCTGGACCAGGGACTTGAAGGTGCCGACCAGCAGCATGAAGACGATCGCGATCGCCGCGAGCATCGCCAGGCCGAGGTTGACGAACGCCTCGTCCTGGTCCTCGGAGACACCGCCGATCGACGCCGTGGCGCCGTCCGGGAGCTTCAGCGCGTTGATCTTCGACTGGAGCTGGGCGCTGACCGCGCCGGTGTTGTCGCCGGTCGGCTTCGCGGTGATGGTGGCCGCGCGCTGGCCGTCGATGCGGGTCATGGAGACCGGACCGTCGACCTGCTTCACCGTGGCGATGTCGCCGAGCTTCACCGTGCGGCCGAGGCGCAGGTCCTGAAGCTGCTTCAGGGTCTTGGCGGGCTCGGCCGAGCGGATGACGACGTCGCGCTCGGTGTCGTCCAGGACCGCCTTGGCCGCGGTGGTGCCGCGGACGGCCTGGGCGACGGCGGCGCCGAGGGTCTGGTCGTCGAACCCGGCCGCGGCCGCCTTGTCGTTGGCCTTGACCGAGATGCGCGGGACGCTGGTGGAGAGGTCGCTGGAGACGTCCGTGACGTCGTCGAGGGAGGCGACGGTCTTGCGGACCTCCTCGGACGCGGTGCGCAGGACGTCGGCGTCGGCGGCCTTCACGACCACGCTGAGGTCCTGGCTGCCGAAGCCGTCACCGGCGGCGACGGTGGTCGTGCCGATGCCCTTCAGACCGGCCAGGCCCTTCTCGATGCCGCTCTGGACGTCCTCGTAGGACGCCGAGTCGTCGAGCATCACCTGGTACGAGGCCTGGTTGGTGTCCGTGCCGCCACCGAAGGCCGCCATGAAGCCGGACGAGCCGACCGTGACCTGGTAGTCCTTCACGCCCTTGACGCCGGCGAGCACCTGCTCGACCCTCTTGGCCTGGGCGTTCGTCGCGGACAGGCTGGTGCCGGGCTTCAGCTCCTGCTTGACGGTGAGGACCTCCTGCTCGCCCTGGTCGAAGAAGTTCGTCTTCAGCAGCGGCGCCATGCCGAACGTGCCGACCAGGACGACGATCGCGAGGGCCACACTGGTGAGGCGACGGCGGGTCGCGAAACGCAGGACCGGGACGTAGAGGCGCTGGAGGCGGCTCTTGGCCTCCTTCTCCTCGGCCAGCCGGCGGGCCTCGGCCGCGTCCTGCGGGGTGCCCTTCGGCGGGCGCAGGAACCAGTACGAGAGCACCGGCACGACCGTCAGGGAGACGAGAAGGGACGCCAGCAGCGCGGCCGTCACGGTCAGGCTGAACGAGCCGAACAGCTCGCCCACCATGCCGCCGACCAGGCCGATCGGCAGGAACACCGCGACCGTGGTGAGCGTCGAGGACGTGACCGCGCCCGCGACCTCGCGGACCGCGTTGAGGATGGCCGAGTGGCGCTCCTCGCCGTAGCCGAGGTGGCGTTTGATGTTCTCCAGGACCACGATCGAGTCGTCGACGACACGGCCGATGGCGATGGTCAGGGCACCCAGGGTGAGGACGTTCAGCGACAGGTCGCGCGTCCACAGCACGATCAGGGCGAGGACCACGGACAGCGGGATGGACACCGCGGTCACGAGGGTCGAGCGGATCGAGGCCAGGAAGACCAGGATCACCAGGACGGCGAAGAGCAGACCGAGCGCGCCCTCGGTGGTCAGGCCCTTGATGGACTTGGACACGGCGGGGCCCTGGTCGCTGACGACCGTGAGGGTCGCACCGGAGCCGAGGTCCTTGCGGAGGTCCGGGAGCTTGTCCTGGACGGCGTCGGAGATGGCGACCGCGCTGCCGTCGCGGTCCATCGTCACGGCGACCGAGAGGCTGGGCTTGCCGTCGGTGCGGGTGATGGAGTCGGCCGTGGCCTCCTGCTGCTTCACGGTGGCGACGTCACCGAGCCGCACCGGCTTGCCCTTGCCGGGCCCGCCCGTGACCATCAGGTCCTGGATCTGCCGCAGCGAGGTCAGGCCGCCGCCGACCTGGACCGTGCGGTTGGCGCCGTCCTCGTCGAAGGAGCCGGCCGGGACGGTCGCGCCGCCCGCCTGGAGCGCCTGGGAGAGGGACTGCGAGGTCAGACCCGCCTTCGCCAGCTTCGCGTCGTCGGGCGTGACGGTGACCTGGAGGTCGCGCACACCGTCGACCGTGACCTGGCCGACGCCGTCGATGCTCTTCAGGTCCGGCACCACGGTCTTGTCGAGCTGGTCGGCCAGGGCCTGCTGGTCGCGGCCGGAGGTGACGGCGAGGACGACGGTCGGGATGTCGTCCGTGGAACCGGCGACGACCTGCGGGTCGACGTCGTCCGGGAGCTGGACGCGGGCCCGGTTGACGGCCTGCTGGACGTCGGCGACCAGCTGCTCGGTGCCGTCGCCGTAGTCGAAGGACGCCATGATCACGGCGTTGCCCTCGCTGGCGGTGGAGGTGACGCCGCTGATGCCGTCGACGGCTTCGAGGGTGTCCTCGATGGGTTCGACGACCTGCTTCTCGACCACGTCCGGGGACGCGCCCTGGTAAGGCGCCAGCACGGACACCATGGGCAGTTCGATGGTGGGCAGCAGCTGCTGCTTGAGCTGGGGTATCGCGATCGCCCCGAAGACGAGCGCGATGATCGACATCAGCCCGATCAAGGCCCGTTGCGCGAGGCTGAACCTGGACAGCCAGGACATGGGTGAGGGTCTCTCTTCTGTTTAACGGCAGAAGCGGCAGCGGACGCGCAGATGAGCGCCCGCCCCTACACCCTGAGCCATGCGGGAGCGGGGTTTTGTAGGCCCCAGGTCCACATCTTTATGCGGCGCATACTCCGGCCGCAGTACGGCCGGGTAGAGCTCACTCCACCCTTGGACGGACCAGGCCGGACTCGTACGCGGTGACCACGAGCTGGGCGCGGTCCCGGGCGCCGAGCTTGGCCATGGCCCGGTTGACGTGCGTCTTCACCGTCAGCGGGCTGACTTCGAGGCGCTCGGCGATCTCGTCGTTGGAGTGCCCACCGGCGACGAGGACCAGCACCTCGCGTTCGCGGACGGTGAGCGAGTCGAGCCGTTCGCCGCGACCCGGGTCCCGGTCGTCGTCGGCCGGGTCCTGTGCGAGGAACCGGGCGATCAGGCCCGTGGTGGCCGCCGGGGAGAGCAGGGCCTGGCCACCGGCGGCGATACGGATGGCGTTCAGCAGCTCCTCGGGTTCGGAGCCCTTGCCGAGGAAGCCGGAGGCGCCGGCCCGCAGCGACTGCACGACGTAGTCGTCGACCTCGAAGGTCGTCAGGATGACGACCCGGACGTCGGCGAGGTCGGGGTCTGCGCTGATCATGCGGGTCGCGGCGAGACCGTCGGTGCCGGGCATGCGGATGTCCATGAGCACGACGTCGGCCTGCTGCTCCTTCGTCAGCCGGACCGCTTCCGCGCCGTCGCAGGCCTCGCCGACCACCTCCATGTCGGGCTCCGAGTCGACGAGCACACGAAAGGCGCTGCGCAGCAGCGCCTGGTCGTCGGCGAGCAGGACACGGATGGTCATGCGGGGCCCTCCCCGGTCGGTGTGCGGTTCTTGACCGGCAGGATCGCATGGACGCGGAAGCCGCCTCCGTAGCGGGGACCGGTGGTGAGGGTGCCGCGTAGGGCGGTGACGCGTTCGCGCATGCCGAGCAGTCCGTGGCCGCCGCCGCTGTCCTGCGGCTCGTGCTCGCCGCTGCCGTCGTCGAGCACGGTGATCTCGATGTGCGGTCCGACGCGGACGACGCTGACCTCCGCCTTGGCCTGGGGCCCGGCGTGCTTCTGCACGTTGGTGAGGGCCTCCTGGATGATCCGGTAGGCGGCCAGGTCGACGGCCGCGGGCAGGGCGGTGCCCTGGTCGGCGCGGGCGACCTCGATGTGCAGGCCGGCGTTGCGGAAGGTGCCGGTGAGTTCGTCGAGGCGGTCCAGGCCCGGGGCGGGTTCGGTGGGGGCCTCGGGGTCGTCGGACTGCCGGAGCAGGCCGACGGTGGCCCGGAGTTCGCCCAGCGCGGAGCGGCTGGCCTCGCGGACATGCCCGAGGGCTTCCTTGGCCTGGTCGGGGCGCTTGTCCATGACGTGGGCGGCGACCCCGGCCTGCACGTTGACCAGGGCGATGTGGTGGGCGACGACGTCGTGCAGGTCCCGGGCGATGCGCAGGCGTTCCTCGGCGACGCGGCGGCGGGCCTCCTCCTCGCGGGTGCGCTCGGCCCGCTCGGCGCGCTCCCTGATGGCCTGGACGAAGGCGCGGCGGCTGCGGACGGCGTCGCCGGCGGTGGCGCCGATGCCGGTCCAGGCGAAGATCGCGAGGTTCTCCTGGGCGTACCAGGGCAGGGAGCCGGCCGACATGGCGGCGCCGGTCAGCACGGTCATGGTGAGCAGGCCGACGCGCCAGGTGGTGGGGCGGTCGGTGGTGGAGGCGACGGTGTACAGCGCGATCACGGCGGACATCGCGACGGGGGTGCGGGGGTCGCCGGTGAGGGACTCGATGACGGAGAGGGTGCCGGTGAGGGCGAGGACCGTCATGGGGGCGCGGCGGCGGAAGACCAGGGCGGCGGCGCCGAGGGCCATGAGGACGAGGCTGAGGGGGTCGGGGGTGCGCAGGGCCCAGCTGACGCTGTCGCGGTGGCGGGGTTCGACGAACGAGCCGGCGACCATGCAGACCAGGACGGCGAGGGCGAGGACGGCGTCCAGGGCCAGGGGGTGCGCCTTGGCCTGGTGTTTGGCCCGCGCGAGGGTGCTCACGGGGGTTCACGGTAGCCGGGGTGGGTGTGCGGGGGTATGGGGGCCGGGTGTGAGGTGCTCGGCGTCGGGGCCAGGGCGAGTGCGCGACCCGGCGCGGCGGGGTGCCTCCCCCAAGCTCTCGGCTTCGCTCGAGCAGGGGGCCCCATCGCCCACGCGTGCCGGCCCATCGGCACGACTGCCCGCAGACCGCTGAGGCCTGTCGTTCGGATCAGGTCGCAGGAAACCGGCAGTTCCTCTCGACGCCGGTGAGCGGGGCCAGGCCCCGCGTCTGCGACCTGATCCAAACGGCAGGCCCTAACCCGGAATCAAGCCGTCGTCGCTCAGGAGCTCCCGGACTTCCTCCAGCGTCGCGTCCGGAGAGGGCAGGATCAGTTCCGACGGTTCCAGGGAGTCGTCCGGGAGGGGGTCGCCGAGGTCGCGGACTCTGGTCAGGAGGGCCTGGAGGGTGCGGCGGAAGCCGGGGCCGTCGCCGTTCTCCATCTCCGCCAGGAGCTCGTCGTCCAGCTTGTTCAGCTCGGCGAGGTGGCCGTCGGCCAGACTCACCTGGCCCTCCCCCATGATCCGTACGATCATGTCGCCCTCCTAGGCGTGGACCCCTACTGCTTGTCGAAGCGTGGGGTGTCCTGCGGCTGCTGCTGGGACTGCTGCTGGCTCGTGCCACCTTCGAGGGCCTGCTGCCCGCTGCTCGGGCCTCCGGCCAGCTCGGCCTTCATGCGCTGCAGCTCCAGCTCTACATCCGTACCACCGGAGAGCCGGTCCAGCTCGGCCTGGATGTCGTCCTTGTGCATGCCGGACTGGTCGTCGAGGGCGCCGGAGGCGAGCAGCTCGTCGATGGCGCCGGCGCGGGCCTGGAGCTGGGCCGTCTTGTCCTCGGCGCGCTGGATCGCCAGGCCGACGTCGCCCATCTCCTCGGAGATGCCCGAGAAGGCCTCGCCGATCCGGGTCTGCGCCTGCGCCGCGGTGTACGTCGCCTTGATCGTCTCCTTCTTCGTGCGGAAGGCGTCGACCTTGGCCTGGAGCCGCTGGGCCGCGAGGGTGAGCTTCTCCTCCTCGCCCTGGAGCGTCGCGTGCTGGGTCTCCAGGTCGGTCACCTGCTGCTGGAGCGCGGCCCGGCGGGAGAGCGCCTCGCGGGCCAGGTCCTCGCGGCCCAGCGCGAGCGCCTTGCGGCCCTGGTCCTCCAGCTTGCCGGACTGCGACTGCAGCTGGTTCAGCTGCAGTTCCAGGCGCTTGCGGGAGGTCGCCACGTCGGCGACGCCACGGCGGACCTTCTGCAGCAGCTCCAGCTGCTTCTGGTACGAGTAATCGAGGGTCTCGCGCGGGTCCTCGGCCCGGTCAAGGGCCTTGTTCGCCTTCGCGCGGAAGATCATCCCCATACGCTTCATGACACCGCTCATGGGCTTCGCGCGCCCCCTTCTGACCGACTCCGGCAGCTGCTCCTGCGACAGAACCCACAGTACGGGCCCTGCATCCATTACCGCACTGTTCGGGGACGGATGCGCTCATCCCCAAGGACGACTGCGTACGCTCCCGCTCCGGCGTAGGGAGTAGGTGGTCCCCGGGGTTACCGGAGCCGTACACCCCGGGAAACATCCGGAGGCGTACGCAACGTCCCCTCTGTCCCCTTACTGACGACTGGTGTTGCCGGATCGTTCCCCACCGGGCTGGGGTCCATGCCCTAAAGCCCTTACCCTTGGGTTTTGTGTTCCGTAGCCGTGCGAAGGATGAGAAGGCCCAGGACGCCGACAAGGCGCCGGTGACCGACTCCAGTCAGCCCCGTCACCCCGAGGCCCCCAAGGGCCGCCCCACGCCCAAGCGCACTGCGGCCCAGTCGCAGCGCCGCAGCGTGGCCAACACGTCGACGACGCGTAAGGAGGCCGCCAAGCGACAGCGGGCGGAGCGCCGTACCGCGATGGAGCGGCAGCGCCAGGCGCTGGCGAGCGGCGACGAGCGGTATCTGCCCGCGCGTGACAAGGGACCGGTCCGCCGGTTCGCGCGCGACTTCGTCGACTCCCGCTTCAACATCGCGGAGTTCTTCCTGCCGATGGCCGTGGTCATCCTCGCGCTGAGCATGGTGCGGGTGGCCTCGCTGCAGAACGTCGCGCTGCTGCTGTGGCTCGTGGTGATCGTGCTGATCGTGCTCGACTCGTTCGTCACGTCCTTCCGGCTGAAGAAGCAGCTGAACGAGCGCTTCGCGGGTGAGAACAAGCGCGGCGCCGTCGCCTACGCCCTGATGCGCTCCCTCCAGATGCGTCGGCTCCGGCTGCCCAAGCCGCAGGTCAAGCGCGGAGAGCGGCCCTGACCACGACGCCGTTCTCCGGGGGTGCGGCGGATGCCTGGCTGGACAAGCTGGGTGGGCTGCGCGATGTCGTCCGTCAGGAGCTGGTGGCCCGCCAGCTGGACGAGCAGATAGTCGGCCGGTTCCCGGTCGGCCGGCGCCTGCGGGTGCTGGACGTGGGGATGGGCCAGGGCACCCAGGCGCTGCGGCTGGCCCGGGCCGGACACCAGGTGACCGGTCTGGAGCAGGACGCGACGATGGTCGCCGTGGCCCGGGAGTCCCTCGCCGGGGAGCCGGAGGGCATCCGGGAGCGGATGCGGATCATCGAGGGCGACGGCCGGGACACCGGCGTGCACTTCCTGCCGGGCAGTTTCGACGTGGTGCTGTGCCACGGCGTCCTGATGTACGTCGAGGAGCCCGACCCGCTGCTGGCGGGCCTCGCCCGGATGCTCGCGCCGGGCGGGCTGCTGTCCTTGCTCGTGCGCAACGGGGACGCGCTCGCGATCCGGCCAGGCCTGTCCGGTGACTGGTCCGGGGCACTGACGGCCTTCGACACCGTCTCCTACCGCAACCGGCTGGGGCTCGACGTGCGGGCCGACCGGCTGAAGGACCTGACGTCGACGCTCGCGGGAATCGGGGCGCCGCTGCACGCCTGGTACGGGGTGCGGGTGTTCACCGACACGGCGGCGGACGGCGCGGAGGTGCCGGCCGACGTGGAGACGCTGCTCGCGGTGGAGGAGAAGGCCGGGCGGACGGATCCGTACCGCGGGGTGGCCGCGCTGCTGCACCTGTGCGGTGTGCGCGGCTAAGACATCGTTTCTTACGGCCCGATCGCGCGTTGAACCGGGCATGACGATTCCTGTTGAGCGGTTGGTACCGGACGAGTTGTGGGCTCTGTTCCGGCGGGTGGTGCCGCCCGCCGAGGTGAAGCGTCCACAGGGCGGGGGGCGGCGTCGAGCCGGTGACCGCGAGGCACTGGCCGCGATCATCTTCGTCGCGACCTCCGGCTGTACGCGGCGGCAGCTCCCGCCGGTGTTCGGTCCGGCCTGGCAGACGGTGTACCGAAGGTTCGCACAGTGGAGTCGGGACCGGGTCTGGGCCCGGCTCTACCGCGTGGTCCTGGATGAACTCGGTGCTCGGGGTGAGCTGGACTGGCCGCGGTGCGATCGATTCGGTCAGCATCCGTGCAGTAAAAGGGGGATGCTGACGGGACCGGATCCGACCGATCGTGGCAAGTCAGGAACGAAAATTCACCTGCTCACAGACCGGAACGGACTGCCGCTGTCGCTGGGCATCTCCGGAGCCGACATGCACGACAGTCAGGCCTCGACTTCGAGGCCAACGGGAACGTCGACGCAGCCGTCATTCACACCCTGGCGACCTGCGAGTGGGTCAAGAAGGGTCTGCCGCTCTGCCTGATCGGCGACTCGGGCACCGGCAAGTCCCACCTGTTGATCGCGCTCGGCACCGAGGCCGCCATGGCCGGCTTCCGGGTCCGCTACACACTCGCCACCAAGCTGGTCAACGAGTTGGTCTAGGCGGCGGACGAGACGGTCCTGACCAAGACCATCGCCCGCTACGGACGCGTCGATCTGCTCTGCACAGACGAACTTGGCTACATGGAACTGGACCGCCGCGGCGCTGAACTGCTGTTCCAGGTGCTGACGGAGCGGGAGGAGAAGAACAGCGTCGCCATCGCCACCAACGAGTCGTTTGGAGGGTGGACCAAAAACACCACCGTCGCCTACACCGCCGCTATGAACGCAAGCCCGAGCACTTCCTTGCCTTCGTCGGCATGGCCGCCGCTCTCATCTGCCACCGGCGCCTCACCACATCAACGGTGGAGAGGCGTTGTGGCGTCGGCGGGATCAGTCGGTGGTGAAGCTGGACAGTGTCGCGGCCGGGTATCGGCTGCCCGCCGAGCCGTGGGGGAGGATCTCGGTGATGTGGGCCATGTCGGCGTCAGTGAGCTGGACGCCGTCCGCGCCGGCGTTCTCCTCGAGACGCTTGGCACTGCGGGTGCCGGGGATGGGCACGATGTCCTGACCCTGGGCGAGGAGCCAGGCCAGCGCGAGTTGGGCGGTGGTGATGCCCTTGGCCGCGGCGAGTTCCTTGAGCTGTTCGGTGGCGCGAAGGTTGTAGGTGTAGTTCTCGCCCTGCCAGCGCTCGTCCCAGCTGCGCATGTCGTCCGCGGGGTATTCACTCGCGGGCTTGACCGCCCCGGTCAGGAAGCCGCGGCCGAGCGGGGAGTAGGGCACCAAGCCGATGCCGAGCTCCCGCAGGACAGGAAGGATCTCCTCCTCCACCTCCCGCTCGAAGAGCGAGTACTCGTGCTGGAGCACCGAGAGCGGGGTGACGGCGTGGGCGCGTCGGATGTACTGGGGGCCGACGTTGCTCAGGCCGAAGTACTTCACCTTGCCTTCGGTGATCAGGTCGCCGACCACGCCCGCGACCTCCTCGACCGGAATGGTGGGGTCGGAGATGTGCTGGTAGAAGAGGTCGATGTGGTCGCTCTGCAGGTAGCGCAGGCTGTTCTCGGCGACCTTGCGGATGTTCTCGGGGCGGCTGTCGAAGCCGGAGCCCAGCGGCTGGGTCGTCATGTCGAAGCCGAACTTGGTGGCGAGGACCACCTCGTCGCGGAAGTCGCGGACTGCCTTGCCCAGGAGGATTTCGTTACTGCCGGTACCGGCGCCGTACAGCTCGGCGGTGTCGAAGAAGTCGATGCCGAGTTCGTGGGCGCGGCGGATGGTCGCGATGCTCTCGTCGTCGTTCGAGGCGCCGTAGGCCATGGACATGCCCATGGTCCCCAGGCCGAGCGCCGAGACGCGCAGACCCTGAGAGCCCAGATTGCGGTGCTGCATGAGTTCACTCCCCGGTATTTCGTCGGCTTCACCCACAGAGGCCAAACCGAACTGTTCCGTTTGACTGTACGCGCCGACCACCCCGACTACCAAACCGAACGGTTCGGTGCTCTATCCTGGGTCTATGTCCCAGTCCCGCGACTCCGGCCAGACCGCAGCGCCCACCGTCGGCGGCGACACCACACGCGAGCGCATCCTTGCCGCTGCCATGGAGGAGTTCGCCGGCCACGGCATCGCCGGCGCCCGCGTGGACCGCATCGCCAAGCTCGCCAAAACCAGCAAAGAACGTGTCTACGCCTACTTCCGCAGCAAAGACGCGCTTTATGCCGCTGTTGCTGCACGGGAGTATGTCGTCATCGCCGAGGCCACCCAGATGGACCCGTCCGACCTCCCTGGCTACGCGGGCCGCCTGTTCGACTACTTCGTCGCCCGTCCGGACCACCACCGCCTGATCACCTGGGGCCGCCTCGAACTGCAGGGCACCACAGCCGGTGCCGACGATCCCGACCAGGCAGTGATCGCACGCAAAATCGACCAGCTCCGCCAGGTGCAGCAGGCTGGACAGCTCGACCCCGCCTGGGACCCGGCCGACGTCCTCGCCCTGGTCAACCAGATCGCCATGACCTGGGCGTCGCAACCCGAACTCAGCAAGGCCGCCGCCGCACACGCCGTGGACCCCACCACCGCCGCCCGCCGCGCCGCGGTGGTGACCGCAGTCGAGCAGCTATTCCCCCGAGCGGTCTGAGCAACACCGGTTTCGGGCGGGGGACCTGCCCACAACGGGGTACGTGCGCTCGTGACCGGAATCAGGCTCAGGATGCTGAGCCCCCGGGTATCCCTGCTCGCCAGCACCACCACCAACGGAACCTCAAAGGGATCCGTCCGACACCGTTCAGCGAGCGATCACGCCATAAGAAACTACCTCTGAAGCGCCGGGCGGCACGGGGAGAAACGGAAGCGCCGGGCAGCACGGGGGAAACGGAACGAGGGGCGGGGCGGGAGCCGTCGGCCCCCGCCCCGCCCCCGGGCTCACGCCTCGGCCGCGTCCAGGCTCATCGGCCCGTAGATCTCCGTGGCGTCCTCGAACAGCCGCACCTGATCGGCACCGCCCTCCTGGAGGGCCTTCCAGTGCTCCCCGATCCAGGACTCGGCGTCCCCCTGGGTGGGGAACTCCTCCGGCGGCACCGCGGGCTGGACCTCCGTCCCGTCGGTCTTCTCGAACCGCCACGTCCATGCCGCCATGTACGCCTCCCATGTGTGTGAGCACACTGCACAGCGAAAAGCCGGATCTTGGTCCGGCTCCCGTCCAGAGCCTAAGCGCTCCGCGGGGCGGGGCGTTATAGGCCTTGCGGGGGTGCGGGTATCCGGTCGTGGGGGGATTCACGCAGTTCCCCGCGCCCCTGTCGGGGCGTCTCCGTCACGCGTGTCGCCTGCGCGCGGGTGAGAATCGTGGCGTGGAACTGACTCTGCTTGGTACCGGCGCGCCCTCCGGACTTCCCCGCCCCGACTGTCCCTGCGCGGCCTGTGCGGCTGCCCTCGGCCCCGACGCGCGGGCGGCCACCTCGCTGCTGCTGGACGGGGCTCTGCTGCTCGACCTGACGCCGGGCGCGGCGTTCGCGGCGGCGCGGGCGGGCAGTTCCCTGACCGGCGTACGGCAGGTGCTGCTGTCGCATCCCCACGACGGGCCGGCGGTCGAAGTGCCCGCGGGGCTGCCGCAGCCCGGACGGGTGCCGGACGGGCGCGAGTTGACGCTGCTGACGGGGCACCGGGTGCGGGCGGTGGCGCTGGACGCGCCGGGCACGGCCCGGACGGGTGCCGGACGGGCGCGAGTTGACGCTGCTGACGGGGCACCGGGTGCGGGCGGTGGCGCTGGACGCGCCGGGCACGGGCTACGCGGTGACCGGGCCGGAGGGACAGCGGCTGCTGTATCTGCCGCCGGGCGGGGCGCCGGCGGGTCTGGAGCAGCCGGCCGAGTCGTACGACATGGTGCTCGCGGACGTCGTGGGGCGGCCGGACGCGCTGGCCAGGCTGCGGGCGGTGGGCGCGGTCGGCCCGACGACCGACGTGGTCGCCGTTCACCTGGACCACGGCCTGCCGCCCGGCCCCGAGCTCGGGCGGCGGCTCGCGGCGGCCGGGGCGCGGGCCGTGCCGGACGGGGTGACGCTGGTGGTCGGTGCGTACGAGGACGTGCCGGACGTGCCGCGGCGGACCCTGGTGCTGGGCGGCGCGCGGTCGGGCAAGTCGGTGGAGGCCGAGCGGAGGCTGGAGGCCTTTCCCGACGTGCTGTACGTGGCGACGGGGGGTTCGCGCAACGGGGACACGGAGTGGTCCTCGCGGGTGGCGGCCCACCGGGACCGCCGGCCGGGGTCGTGGCGGACGGTCGAGACCTGTGACCTGGTGCCGTTGCTGGAGGCCGAGGGGCCTCCCCTGCTGATCGACTGTCTGTCCCTGTGGCTGACCGACGCGATGGATTCCGCCGGGGCGTGGGACGACGCGGTGTGGGCGGAGCGCGGGGAGAAGGTGCTGCGGGAGCGGGTGCGGGAGCTCACGGAGGCGGTACGGGTCACCCGGCGCACGGTGGTCGCCGTGTCGAACGAGGTGGGGTCGGGGATCGTGCCGTCGACGGCGTCGGGGCGGCGCTACCGGGACGAACTCGGGCGACTGAACGCGCAGTTCGCGGACGAGTGTGAGCATGTGCTGCTGGTGGTGGCGGGGCAGGCGATGGTGCTGCGGGGCTGACGCACTCCGTAAGGCCGGCCGGCGGCTCCCCTCCCCCCTTGGATTCGGCCTCCGCCCCGCGGCCCCCTCCCCCCTTGGGCTCGGCCTTCGCCCCGCGGCTCCCCCTCCCCCCTTGGACTCGGCCTACGGCGCTGTGCGGGCGATCACTCGGTAGGTGTTCGCGAAGCGCGTGCGGCGGGTCACCGGGGCGATGAGGTGGTCCGCCAGTGCCGCCAGGGCCACCAGCGGGAGGCCGGCGCGGAGCAGGGCCGTACGGGCGTGCCGTTGCACGGGGGGCGGGGGGATCGCCCGCCAGGGGGTGTCCGGGGCGGGCAGCGCGTGGGAGAGAGCCAGGGACGTGGCGCCCGCGAGGTCGTGGGGGACGTGGACCGGGCGGTGGTCGAGCGCCAGGATCGTGCAGCCGGCCGACTCCAGTTCCGCGCGGACGTTCTGCGGGGGCAGCAGGTGGAGGTGGCGCGGCTGGTCGTAGGGAAGCCACCAGCGGCCGAGCAGGGCCGCGAAGACGCAGCGGGGGCTCAGGGTCTCGATGAGCAGATGGCCACCGGGGCGCAGGACGGAGAGGGCGGCCCGGAGTTCCGCCCGGGGATCCGGCGTGCCCTCCAGGTGGTGGAGCATGCTGACCACGTCGTAGCGGGCGCGCAGCGGGGCGGCGATCCGGGGGTCCGTCAGACGGCCGACGTGGGCCTCCTCGACGCGGTCGGCCGTGCGGGCGCGGACCACGCGCGGGGTCGGGTCGAGGCCGTCGAAGGCCGTGTAGGGAAAGTACTGACGGGCTGTGGCGGGGAAGCGGGCGTGGCCCGTCCCGACGTCCAGCCAGCTCTCCGGCTCGCCGCAGCGCAGCATCGCGCGGGCCGCCGAGCGGTGGCGGCGGGGGCTGCCGCGCAGGGCGAGGAGGCCGTCGCTCGCCGGGTCTCTGGGCGCCCCGCGCGCGGTCCGGTGGTAGAGGGCGAGACCCTCAACCGTGAGGCGGGGGTTCTGGAAGGTGTGGCCGCAGTCCCGGCACGCGTCGACGGTGAAGCTGCCCGGCTTGTACTGCCGCAGGTCACCGGTGCGCAGCCGGTTCCGCAGCCGGTCGGAGCCGCACCAGGGGCAGTCCTCCCGGCGCGGTTCGTGGACCCGTGCGGTCGACTGGGAGAGGGAGGGTGCGGACGAGGCGGGGTGTGCGGGCATGGGCGGCTCCCGGGCGCGACGGCGTACGGCGAGGACGTACCGCGGGGACGTCGCACGACCGTGTACGACCACGCACGACCGCATACGACAATCCGCTGCAAAACGGAACGTATGGGATGACGATCTCGGGTGCAACGACGTCGCCTTCACGGAGTGGTGATGTGGCGCCGTGCTGTTCGACCCAGGCCGGTACTGTTCGGCGAATGAGCTCGCTTAATCTCGACGACTTCACCGATCTGATCGAGCGTCCGGACGGCGGGATCCGCCGTGACGCCGAGGCGCGCCGGGAACGACAGATCGTGCCGCCCGGGTCGCTGGGCCGACTCGACGAACTGGGCGAGTGGCTGGCGGCGGCACAGTCCGCCGTGCCGGTCCGGCCGGTCGAACGGCCGCGGGTGGTGCTCTTCGCCGGTGACCACGGCGTCGCCGAGCTGGGCGTCTCGGCCCGTACGGCGGGCAGCGCCGGGGAGTTGGTCCGCGAGGTCCTGGAGGGCGGCCGGCCCGTTTCGGTGCTGGCACGGCGGCTGGGCGTGCCGGTGCGGATCGTCGACATGGCCCTGAACTGCGACCCCGAGGCCTTGCCGGCGAGCGTCGTACGGCACCGGGTGCGGCGCGGCAGCGGGCGGATCGACATCGAGGACGCGCTGACCCCCGAGGAGGCCGAGGCGGCCTTCCTGGCGGGGGTCGCGGTGGCCGACGAGGAGGCCGACTCGGGCACGGACCTCGTGGTGCTCGGTGATGTGAGCGTCGGCGGGACCACGGTGGCGGGCGTGCTGGTCGCGGCGCTGTGCGGGGTCGACGCGTCGGTCGTGACCGGGCGCGGCGGGCAGGCGATCGACGACCTGGCATGGATGCGCAAGTGCGCGGCGATCCGCGACGCGCTGCGCCGGGCGCGTCCGGTACTCGGGGACCAGTTGCAGCTGCTGGCGGCGGTCGGCGGGGCCGACATCGCCGCGATGACGGGCTTCCTCCTGCAGAGCGCGGTGCGCAAGCTCCCGGTGGTGCTCGACGGGGTCGTGGCGGCCGCGTGCGCGCTGGTCGGGCAGCGGATCGCGTTCCGGGCGCCGGACTGGTGGCTGGCCGCCCACGACAGCGGCGAGCCCGGGCAGGCGAAGGCGCTGGACCGGATGGCGCTGGAGCCGCTGCTCACCCATGGCGTGACCGTCGGGGAGGGCGCGGGCGGCCTGCTGGCGCTGCCGCTCGTACAGGCCGCTGCCGCGCTGGCGGCGGAACTGCCCGAGAAGCCCAAGGAGTCCGAGGAGCCGGGAAGGGCCGAGGAACCGGAAGGGGCCGAGGAATCGCAGGGGCTCGGGAAGCCGGAGGGGCCCGGGGAGCCGCAGGGGCCCGGGAAGCCGCAGGGGCCCGGGAAGCCGCAGGGGCCCGGGGAGCCGGGCGGGCCGGGGGTCTTGTAGGCGCCCGGCGCGCAGTAGCGGTCCCGAGATCCAGGTCACTCACGCCTGGCTCAACTTCGTCCCGTTCCGGTCGGTCTTGGAACGTGGTGTCGGTTTGACTGAGTCGCAGACACCCTCAGACCAGGCCCCGCACGGACGAGGACGACCGCCGGATGACCACGCTCGCCCGCTGGGCCCGCGCCGAATGGGGTGCGCTGTACGCCGCGGTGCGCGGGCCGCTGGCCGAGCGGCGGTGGCGGGCCGCGCCGATGGCGGTCACGGCCGTGTGCCTCACGGCCGTGCTGCACGTCGTGCACAACCAGGCGTGGGGCTATCGGTTCGTGCAGAACGCCGGTGGCGTGCGGGCCGAGGACCCCTTGTGGCTCGCGCTGCTGCGCACGCCGCTGTCGCTGTTCGTGCCCGCGCTGGATCTGCCGGTGTGGGGCGCGCTCGTGCAGATCCTGCTGGTGTTCGGCATCGCCGAGCTGTGCCTGGGCCGGTGGCGCGCCCTGGCCCTCGCCTACGTGGCCACGCTCGCGGGCACGCTGTACGCGCGCCTGGGCATCTGGCTGGGCCCGGACTCGCCGCTCGGCCTGCCCGCCTCGGACGCCCGGGTCGTGGACACCGGGCCGTCGGCGGCGGTGGTGGGCCTGGCCGTCTTCCTGGGGTGGCGCCACCGGGCGTACGTCACGGCCTCGGTGGTGATCGTGGCGATGGTGGCCGAGGTCGCGCTGAAGGAGAACCTCGCCGGCAAGGAGCACCTCGCGGCGATCGTGGCGGTACTGGTGCTGTGCGCGGTCGGCGAGCTGCGTCAGCGGCGTTCGAGGGACCGGGCCGGCTCGGGGTCGGGCGCGCCGCCGATCCAGTCGTGAAAGGCCCGCGAGGGGGTCACCCAGCGGCGGTCGTGGTGGTAGGAGCGCAGGGCGGATCTGGCCCGGGCGCGGGGCCGGTTGCGGTAGAAGCGCTTGGCCCACGGCGAGGTGGGCCGGGCCAGCCGTACGGCCGCGATGATGGCGATGAAGGGGATGATCACTCCCACGACCGCGAGACGGACCTTGCCCTTGAACAGGGCGACGAGGGCGAAGGCGAAGTTGACGAGGATGTTCACGAGGACGACGGCGCGGTTCTGCTGCTGGTCGTCGTTGAGGTCGTTGACGCCCAGCGGCGAGAAGCCGATCAGGAGCAGGCCCACCAGGGAGGCGGTGAGGACGACCATCTCCACGCTCTTGCGGCCGTCCGGGGTCCAGTAGACGTCGGCGAGATGCAGGACCAGGGCGAACTCGTCGAGGACGAGGCCCGCGCCGATGCCGAAGAACACCGCGGCCAGGCACGACCCGAAGCCGTGTTGGCCGCCCGCTACCGCGCCGAAGCCGCCGATGATCGTCAGGATGACCCCGGGGACCACGTGGTGGACGTGGACGCCGCCGCTGCTGACGTTGCCGAAGGGGCCCTTGCCCGCCCGGATGAGGCGGGTGATGAGCCGGGTGATCAGGAAGGTCAGCACGAAGGCGACGAGAGCGAGAAGCAGCGGCAGCTTGCCTGGTTCGATGATGTTCCGCTCCAGCCATCCCATATGTGAACTTTATCCTCGGCTGCCGTTCCCGCCCTCATGACCGGCCGGTAGCCTGCGCCGGTGCCCAGAACCTCGCCCCTCGACGGCCTCCGCTTCGCCTTCGGCACCCTGACGGTGATCCCGGTCCGGGTGACCCGGTGGGACCGGGAGGCCGCGCGCGGCGGCATGCTGTGCGCTCCGCTGGCGGGTCTCGCGGTCGGTACCACCGCCGCCGGGCTCGGACTGGCGCTGCTGTTCCTCGGCGCGGGCTCCCCGCTCGCCGCCGTGGCGACCGTCGCCGTGCCGGCCGCCCTCACCCGGGGGCTGCACCTCGACGGGCTCGCGGACACCGCCGACGGGCTGGGCAGCGGGAAACCCGCCGAGGACGCGCTGCGGATCATGAAGCAGTCGGACATCGGGCCGTTCGGGGTCATCACCCTGGTCCTCGTCCTGCTCGCGCAGGTCGCCGCGCTCGCCCAGGCGTACGACGCCTCCTGGGCCCGGGGTGCGTGCGCCGCCGTCGTCTCGGCCGCCCTCGCCCGGCTGGCCCTGACCCTGGCGGCCCGGACCGGGGTGCCGGCGGCCCGGCCGGAGGGGCTGGGCGCGGCGGTCGCGGGTGTGGTGCCGGTGCGGGGCGCGGTGCTCGCCGCGGTGGCCGTCACGGTGGCCGCGGCAGCGGCAGGTTCCCTCTTCGGGCCGTACGGCGTGATCCGTACGGCGGGCGCGGTCGCCCTCGCCCTGGCCTCCGCGGAGGCGCTGCTGCGCCACTGCACGCGCCGGTTCGGCGGGGTCACGGGGGACGTCTTCGGCGGTCTTGCGGAGACGGCGGCGACCACGGCGCTGGTCGTTCTGTCACTGGGCTGAAACGATCTCCTCGTGCCTCTCCTGCACGGGCCGCTCAGCCGCTAGCTTCCTGCCCCGACACACAAGTGATCGGGGGACGTTCATGCCGAAGCTGCGCCGCGCCCTGGCCTGGCTCGTCGATTTCGCGCTGGTGGTGGCGCTGGCCTCGGCGCTCGCCGTGCTCACCTTCCACCGGGTCTCCGCGCTCGTCACCGACGTGCCCGAGCTGGCCACCCGCGGCGGTTTCGACCTGCTGACCTCGCGCGGTGACGTGCTCGACGCCTCGCAGGACCTCGGGCTCTCGCTGTGGAACAAGTCGGTGCTGTACGTCGAGCAGGCCTTCGGGCTGCTGGTGCTGGCGGTGTTCCTCTACCAGTGGGCGTGCCTGTCCCTGGCCGGGCGGACCGTCGGCAAGGCCCTGGTGGGGCTGAAGGTCACGACGGACTCCCCGCGCAGGGTCAGGGCGGCACGCCGGGCCGCGGTCACCACCGTCGCGGACATCGCCGTGTACGCCGTGGCCTGCGTGCTGCTGGTCGAGGGCCAGGTCGTGCTGTCGGTGCTGATGTGGGCGGTCGCGGTGGTGCTGTTCCTGCTGAACGCGCTGCCGGTCCTCTCCCCCGGCCGCCGCTCCCTCGCCGACCGGTTCGCGGGCACCTCCGTCACCGGGATCGGGTTCAGCAGGCCCGTCGCCACACCCCCAGTTCCTCCTACTCGAGCAGCGAACTGAGCTTCAGGCGGCGCGATGCGGCGCAGAAGCTGGGGGTGGGTCACGGCCGGGCGGTGCCGCCCGGGCGGTGTGACCCGGTTCACCGGTGTGAGGGATCAGGAAATGGCCACTACGCCACCGAGAGGTGAACGCCCGCAGGAATGAGCGAACGAGGCCACGCGCGTAGTCTCGTCGTCGAGTGTTCGCCGCACCGGGGAAGGCCCCGTGAGACCCGCCCTAGAAGGTCGACATAGGGTCGGCTGTCGGGCCCGGTCGACCCACACCGTTCGACCACTGCAACTTCACATCGGAAGCGAGATTTCACCACCGTGACTGCTCTCACTCTCAGCACCGCCGCGGCGCCCGGCCTGCGGGCCGACGCGATCGTGATCGGTGTCGCCAAGGGTGCCAAGGGGCCGGTCGTCGCACCGGGCGCCGAGGCCGTGGACAAGGCGTACGACGGCAGGCTCGCCGGCGTTCTGGAGACTCTCGGCGCCTCCGGCGGCGAGGGCGAGGTGACGAAGCTGCCGGCGCCGTCCGGCTTCAAGACACCGCTCGTCCTGGCGGTCGGCCTGGGCGCGGTCCCGGAGAAGGACGCCGACTACGACACCGAGGCCCTGCGCAAGGCCGCCGGTGCCGCCGCCCGCGCCCTGGCCGGGTCCAAGAAGGCCGCCTTCGCACTGCCGCTCGGCGACGCCGCCGACGCGGGCGCGATCGGGGAGGGCGCGCTGCTCGGCGCGTACTCCTTCGACGCCTACAAGGACAACGGCAAGGACCCCAAGGCGAAGAACGGCAAGGCTCCCCTCGCCGAGATCGCCCTGCTCGGCGGCAAGCCCCGCGACAAGGCGTACAAGGCCGCGATCGAGCGCGCCGTCGCCGTGTCCGAGGAGCTCAACCGCGCCCGCGACCTGGTCAACACCCCGCCGAACGACCTGAACCCCGAGTCGTTCGCCGCGATCGCCCAGGCCGCGGCCAAGGAACACGGCGTCAAGATCCAGGTGCTCGACGAGAAGGCCCTGACCAAGGGCGGCTACGGCGGCATCCTCGGCGTCGGCTCCGGCTCCGCGGCCACCCCGCGCCTGGTCAAGCTGTCGTACACCTCGTCCAAGGCGAAGAAGCACCTCGCCTTCGTCGGCAAGGGCATCACCTACGACTCGGGCGGCATCTCGCTGAAGCCGGCCGGTCACAACGAGACGATGAAGTGCGACATGGCCGGTGCGGCCTCGGTGTTCGCCGCGGTCGTCGCCGCCGCGCGTCTCGGCCTCGAGGTCAACGTCACCGGCTGGCTCGCCCTGGCCGAGAACATGCCCTCCGGGTCCGCGACCCGTCCGGGTGACGTGCTGCGGATGTACAGCGGCAAGACGGTGGAGGTGCTCAACACCGACGCCGAGGGCCGGCTGGTGCTCGCCGACGCGCTGTGGGCCGCCTCCCAGGAGAAGCCCGACGCGATCGTCGACGTGGCGACGCTGACCGGGGCGATGGTGCTGGCGCTGGGCAACCGGACGTTCGGGATCATGGGCAACGACGACGCGTTCCGCGCGGCGCTGTGCGAGGCCGCCGAGGAGGTCGGGGAGCCGGCGTGGCCGATGCCGCTGCCGGAGCACCTGCGCAAGGGGATGGACTCCCCCACCGCCGACATCGCGAACATGGGTGAGCGGATGGGCGGCGGGCTGGTCGCCGGTCTGTTCCTGCGCGAGTTCGTGGGCGAGGGCATCACCTGGGCACACCTGGACATCGCCGGGCCGGCCTTCAACGAGGGCGGGCCCTTCGGGTACACGCCGAAGGGCGGCACGGGGACGGCTGTGCGGACGCTGGTGCGGCTGGCCGAGCTGACGGCTTCGGGCGACCTCGGCTGAGTTCGCCTATCGGCTCGGTCTCGCCTGTTGTGTGGCGAGTGCGGGGGCGTGGGGGCTGTTCGCGCAGTTCCCCGCGCCCCTTGGGCCAGCTGCCCTCGCGCCCACGCGGCAGAGCCGCACATCAGACACAGCCCCGCGCCCCTTGGGCCAGCTGCCCTCGCGCCCCCGCGGCAGAGCCGCACATCAGACACAGCCCCGCGCCCCTTGGGCCCGCTGCCCTCACGCCCACGCGGCAGAGCCGCACAGCAGACACAGCCCCGCGCCCCTTGGGCCAGCTGCCCTCGCGCCCCCGCGGCAGAGCCGCACATCAGACACAGCCCCGCGCCCCTTGGGCCCGCTGCCCTCACGCCCACGCGGCAGAGCCGCACATCAGACACAACCCCGTGCCCCTGGGGCGCTGTGCTTGGGGCGTCCCGTGGTGTGGCTCATCTGAACGTGGGGCGTCTCACACCGCAGCCCGGCGTCTCCTTGTGTGCCGACAAGTGCGAAGATGGGGCTCGGCAGGACAGGGCCCCACCGAAGGGCCGAAGAACGAGCGGCCGGACACCAGCCGCCTGCCGGTCGTCGAAGACCGGCTCACGGCGCACATGCATGGAGGACGTGACGTGGCGAACGACGCCAGCACCGTTTTCGACCTAGTGATCCTCGGCGGTGGCAGCGGTGGTTACGCCGCGGCCCTGCGCGGGGCGCAGCTGGGCCTGGACGTCGCCCTGATCGAGAAGGACAAGGTCGGCGGCACCTGCCTGCACCGGGGATGCATCCCCACCAAGGCCCTGCTGCACGCGGGCGAGATCGCCGACCAGGCCCGCGAGAGCGAGCAGTTCGGTGTGAAGGCCTCCTTCGAGGGCATCGACATCGCCGGGGTCCACAAGTACAAGGACGGCGTGATCGCCGGCCTGTACAAGGGCCTGCAGGGGCTCGTCGCCTCCCGGAAGGTGACGTACATCGAGGGTGAGGGCCGCCTGTCCTCCCCCACCTCCGTCGACGTGAACGGCCGCCGCGTCGAGGGCCGCCACATCCTGCTCGCGACCGGCTCCGTGCCCAAGTCGCTGCCCGGTCTGGACATCGACGGCAACCGGATCATCTCCTCCGACCACGCCCTCGTCCTGGACCGCGTGCCGAAGTCCGCGATCATCCTGGGCGGCGGCGTCATCGGCGTCGAGTTCGCGTCCGCCTGGAAGTCCTTCGGCACCGAGGTCACGATCGTCGAGGGCCTGAAGCACCTCGTCCCGGTCGAGGACGAGAACTCCTCCAAGCTCCTGGAGCGCGCGTTCCGCAAGCGCGGCATCAAGTTCAACCTGGGCACCTTCTTCCAGAAGGCCGAGTACACCCAGGACGGCGTCAAGGTCACCCTCGCCGACGGCAAGGAGTTCGAGGCCGAGGTCCTGCTGGTGGCCATCGGCCGCGGCCCGGTCTCCCAGGGCCTGGGCTACGAGGAGCAGGGCGTCGCGATGGACCGCGGCTACGTCCTGGTCGACGAGTACATGCGCACGAACGTGCCGACCATCTCCGCTGTCGGTGACCTCGTCCCGACCCTCCAGCTCGCGCACGTCGGCTTCGCCGAGGGCATCCTGGTGGCGGAGCGCCTGGCCGGTCTGAAGACCGTTCCGATCGACTACGACGGTGTCCCGCGGGTGACGTACTGCCACCCGGAGGTCGCCTCCGTCGGTATCACCGAGGCCAAGGCCAAGGAGATCTACGGTGCGGACAAGGTCGTCGCTCTGAAGTACAACCTCGCGGGCAACGGCAGGAGCAAGATCCTGAACACCGCGGGCGAGATCAAGCTCGTCCAGGTCAAGGACGGTGCCGTCGTCGGCGTCCACATGGTCGGCGACCGCATGGGCGAGCAGGTCGGCGAAGCCCAGCTGATCTACAACTGGGAGGCGCTGCCCGCCGAGGTCGCGCAGCTCATCCACGCCCACCCGACCCAGAGCGAGGCGCTCGGCGAGGCCCACCTGGCCCTCGCAGGCAAGCCCCTCCACGCGCACGACTGACCCCTCGGTCGACGAACGCGACGACACAGACTTCCGCACTTTCCGTAAGGAGCAACCGAAACCATGGCGGTTTCCGTAACCCTTCCGGCGCTCGGTGAGAGCGTCACCGAGGGCACTGTCACTCGCTGGCTGAAGGCCGAGGGCGAGCGCGTCGAGGCCGACGAGCCGCTGCTCGAGGTGTCGACCGACAAGGTCGACACCGAGATCCCCTCGCCGGCCGCCGGTGTCCTGGCCTCCATCAAGGTCGCCGAGGACGAGACGGTCGAGGTCGGCGCCGAGCTGGCCCTGATCGACGACGGCAGCGGCGCGCCCGCCGCCGCCGAGGCCCCGCAGGCCGAGCAGGTCGCCGAGCCCGCTCCGGAGCCGGCCCCGGCCGCCCCGTCCACCGAGCAGGCCGCCCCGGCGCCCGCTCCCACCGCCGACGCCGCCACCGGCGGCGGCTCCGCCGAGGGCACGGACGTCGTCCTGCCCGCGCTCGGCGAGTCCGTCACCGAGGGCACCGTCACCCGCTGGCTGAAGTCGGTCGGTGACAGCGTCGAGGCCGACGAGCCGCTGCTCGAGGTCTCCACCGACAAGGTCGACACCGAGATCCCGGCGCCCACCTCGGGCACGCTGCTGGAGATCGTGGTCGGCGAGGACGAGACCGCCGAGGTCGGCGCCAAGCTCGCCGTCATCGGCGAGGCGGGTGCCGCTCCGGCCGCCGCCCCGGCGCAGGAGGCCCCGGCCGCCCCGGCCCAGCCCGAGCCCGCGCAGGCTCCGGCTCCGCAGCAGGCCGCTCCGGCCCAGCAGGCTCCGGCCCCGCAGGCTCCGTCGGCTCCGGCCCCGCAGCAGCAGACGACCCCGGCTCCCGAGCCGGCCCCGTCCGCTCCCGCGCCCGCCCCGGCTCCGGCCCAGGCCCCGGCCGCTCCGGCCGCCGCCAAGCCGGCCGACGACGGCGCCTACGTCACCCCGCTGGTGCGCAAGCTCGCCGCCGAGCAGGGCGTCGACCTGGCGACCGTCAAGGGCACGGGTGTCGGCGGCCGTATCCGCAAGCAGGACGTCGTCGCCGCCGCCGAGGCCGCGAAGAGCGCCGCCGCCACCCCGGCCCCCGCCGCTGCCGCCCCGTCGGCCGCCAAGAAGGCCCCGGTGCTGGAGGCGTCCCCGCTGCGCGGCCAGACCGTGAAGATGCCGCGGATCCGCAAGGTCATCGGCGACAACATGGTCAAGGCCCTGACCGAGCAGGCCCAGCTGTCCTCGGTGGTCGAGGTCGACGTCACGCGCCTGATGAAGCTGCGCGGCCGTGCCAAGGACGCGTTCGCGGCGCGCGAGGGCGTCAAGCTCTCCCCGATGCCGTTCTTCGTCAAGGCCGCGGCCCAGGCGCTGAAGGCGCACGCGCCGATCAACGCCAAGATCAACGAGGCCGAGGGGACCATCACCTACTTCGACACCGAGAACATCGGTATCGCGGTGGACTCCGAGAAGGGCCTGATGACCCCGGTCATCAAGAACGCCGGTGACCTCAACCTCGCCGGTATCGCCAAGGCCACGGCCGACCTGGCGGGCAAGGTCCGCGCCAACAAGATCACCCCGGACGAGCTGTCCGGCGCGACCTTCACCATCTCCAACACCGGCTCGCGCGGCGCGCTCTTCGACACGATCATCGTGCCGCCGGGCCAGGTCGCCATCCTCGGCATCGGCGCGACGGTCAAGCGCCCCGCCGTCATCGAGACGGAGGAGGGCACGGTCATCGGCGTCCGCGACATGACGTACCTGACCCTGTCCTACGACCACCGCCTGGTGGACGGCGCCGACGCCGCCCGTTACCTGACGGCGGTCAAGGCCATCCTGGAAGCGGGCGAGTTCGAGGTCGAGCTCGGCCTCTGACCTCCATCGCCGGTACGGCTGTACGGTGCCCCCGCTCGGATCATCTCCGGGCGGGGGCACCGCCCGTTTCAAGGGGCGCGGGGAACTGCGCGACAGGCCACGACGACCCGCGGCCGCCCACGCACGGAGCGGCCCGAGTTCCCGTGCGCCACACGCACCATGTGCAACTTGTCTCACCTGCGTGAAAGCACGCTCGTCGGCCCCACGCACGATACGAACCGGCCGTATTGTCTAAGCGTCAATCCCGACTGAGGAGCCCTCATGACCGCGCCCGTCATCCACTCGCTCCGCGAGCAGATCCGCGAGCACATCCTGGAGGGGATCATCAGCGGACGCTGGCAGCCGGGCGAGCGGATCGTCGAGCGCCGGATCGCCACCGAGCTGGAGGTCAGCCAGACCCCGGTGCGTGAGGCCCTGCGCGAGCTGGAGTCCCTGCGTCTGATCGAGTCCGCTCCGAACAAGGGCGTGCGTGTCCGCAACCTCACGGCCGCCGACCTGGAGGAGAGCTACCCGGTCCGGGCCGGCCTGGAGGCCATCGCCGCGGAGCTGGCCGCCCAGGGCCTCGCGGAGGACTGCACGGCGCTGGAACCCCATGTCAGCGCCCTGTACGAGGCCGACCGCGTCGCCGACGGCACCGCCCAGGTGCGCCACACCGTCGCCTTCCACCGCGAAATGGTCCGCGCCGCCGGCAACTCCGTCCTGCTGCACACCTGGGAAGGCCTCGGCATCGAGGTGTTCACGGCCCTGTCCATCCGCTGGCTGGGCACGCAGCAGCAGTCGTACGCCGAGGAGCACGAGGAGCTCGTCGCCGCGTTCAAGCGCCGCGACCCCCGGATCGCCGAACTCGTGAAGGCGCACGTCCTGGGCTGCGCGCCCCGGGCGTGACACTCGAGCACATCCCCGCTCAAAAGCCTCCGACCTGCGAAAACCATGCGAAAATCAGTCACCGCGTGCCACGGCCGGAGGCACCCCGTGCCTACTTTCTCGTGATCAAGAGGTTTTGCCCCTCAACCCTTTGATCGATCATCGATCAGGGAGTTACAGTCGCCGACGGGCTTGCCACCCAAGCCCCAGCCCTGTCCTGCCAAAGACAAAGGGCACCCCCGATCCCCGCATGTGAGGGAACCCCCTTCGACTGAGGAAGGCGGCGACATGACCGACCCCCACGCCATCCAGCCGAGCGAGCTCGACCAGCTCCCCGACCGGGACCCCGAGGAGACCGCCGAATGGCAGGCCTCCCTGGACGCGGTCACCAAGGCTGCCGGGCCGCACCGTGCCGCATACCTGATGCGCCGCACGCTGGAGCGCGCCGAGGGCGCCGGCATCGCGCTGCCGAAGCTCCTCGAGACCGACTACGTCAACTCCATCCCCACCTCCGCCGAGCCGTCCGTGCCCGGTGACGAGGCGATGGAGCAGCGGATCACCGCGTGGAACCGCTGGAACGCGGCCGCGATGGTCACCCGCGGCAGCAAGTACGGCGTCGGCGGCCACATCGCCACCTTCGCCTCCGCGGCCTGGCTGTACGAGACCGGCTTCAACCACTTCTTCAAGGGCAAAGAGGCCGACGGCTCCGGCGACCAGCTCTACATCCAGGGCCACGCCTCCCCCGGCATCTACGCCCGCGCGTTCCTCGACGGCCGGCTGAACGAGGAGCAGCTCGACAACTTCCGCCGGGAGGCGGGCGGCAACGGCCTGCCCTCCTACCCGCACCCGCGCCGGCTGCCCTGGCTGTGGGAGTTCCCGACGGTGTCCATGGGCCTCGGCCCGCTGTCGGCGATCTACCAGGCGCGCTTCAACCGCTATCTGGCCAACCGCGGCATCAAGGACACCGCCGGTTCGCACGTGTGGGCGTTCCTCGGCGACGGCGAGATGGACGAGCCCGAGTCGACGGCGGCCCTGGCACTCGCGGCCCGTGAGGAACTCGACAACCTCACGTTCGTCATCAACTGCAACCTGCAGCGCCTCGACGGCCCGGTCCGCGCCAACTTCAAGATCGTGCAGGAGCTGGAGGCCCAGTTCCGCGGCGCCGGCTGGAACGTGGTCAAGACGCTGTGGGGCACGGCCTGGGACGAGCTGTTCCGGCTCGACACCACCGGCGCGCTCGTGCGCCGCCTGCGCCAGGTACCCGACGCGCAGATCCAGACGTACCAGACCCGCGACGCGGCCTACATCCGCCAGGACTTCTTCGGCGGCGACCCGGCGCTCGTGGAGATGGCGAAGCTGCTGAGCGACGACAAGATCCTCGAGTGTTTCCACCTCTCGCGTGGTGGTCACGAGTCCCGCAAGGTGTTCGCCGCGTACAAGGCGGCCGTCGAGCACAAGGGCGCGCCGACCGTGATCCTGGCCCAGACGGTCAAGGGCCACACCCTCGGCGAGGGCTTCGCGTCGAAGAACGCCAACCACCAGATGAAGAAGCTCTCGGTGGACGAGTTCAAGAACATGCGCGACCTGCTGGAGCTGCCCATCAAGGACAGCGACTTCGTCGACGGCGTGGTGCCCTACGGCCACCCGGGCGCCGACTCTCCCGAGGTCCGCTACCTCCAGGAGCGGCGTGCCGCCCTCGGCGGTCCGGCCCCGGCCCGGCGCGTGCACCCGGTCGCCCCGCTGCCCGCCCCGGCGGAGAAGGCGTTCGCGTCCTTCGACAAGGGCTCCGGCTCGCAGAACGTGGCCACCACCATGGCGTTCGTCCGTCTGGTGAAGGACCTGGTCCGCGACAAGGAGACGGGCAAGCGCTGGGTGCCGATCGTCCCGGACGAGGCGCGCACCTTCGGTATGGAGTCGCTGTTCCCGTCGCTCGGCATCTACTCGCCGAAGGGCCAGACGTACGAGCCGGTCGACCGGGACCAGCTGATGTACTACAAGGAGGCCCAGAACGGCCAGATCCTCAACGAGGGGATCACCGAGGCCGGTTCGATGGCCGACTTCATCGCCGCTTCGACGTCGTACGCGACGCACGGCGAGGCGATGATCCCGTTCTACATCTTCTACTCGATGTTCGGCTGGCAGCGCACGGCCGACCAGATGTGGCAGCTCGGCGACCAGCTCGGCCGCGGCTTCCTCGTCGGTGCCACGGCCGGCCGCACCACGCTGACCGGTGAGGGCCTGCAGCACGCCGACGGCCACTCCCCCGTGATCGCGGCGACGAACCCGGCGGCGCTGTCGTACGACCCGGCGTTCGCCTACGAGGTCGCGACGATCGTCAAGGACGGTCTGCGCCGGATGTACGGCGAGGCGGCCCCGGGCGAGGACCAGAACGTCTTCTACTACCTGACCGTCTACAACGAGCCGATGCCGCAGCCGGCGAAGCCGTCCGTGGACGGGGTCGACGAGGGCATCGTCAAGGGCCTGTACCGCTTCAACACCGCGGAGTCGGCGGGCATCACGCCCCCGGCGAACGCCCCGCGGATCCAGCTGCTCGGCTCCGGTACGGCGATCCACTGGGCGCTGAAGGCGCAGCGGCTGCTCGCCGAGGAGTGGGGCGTGGCGGCCGACGTGTGGTCGGCGACGTCCTGGAGCGAGCTGCGCCGGGACGCCCTGGAGGCGGACGAGGCGCTGCTGCGCGGCGAGGAGCGGGTGCCGTTCGTGCGGCAGGCGCTCCAGGGTGCCGACGGCCCGGTGCTGGCGGTCTCCGACTACATGCGCCAGGTCCCGGACCAGATCGCGCAGTGGGTCGAGCAGGACTGGTCCTCGCTGGGCGCCGACGGCTTCGGCCTCTCCGACACCCGTGAGGCGGCCCGCCGCCACTTCGGTGTGGACGCGGAGTCGATCGTCGTCGCGGCCCTGGCCCAGCTCGCGGGGCGTGGCGAGGTGAAGGCGGCTGCCGTGAAGGAAGCCCGCGAGCAGTACGGTCTGTAGGGTCTGCGGCCCCCATCGGTCCCGGTCGTTCGTCGGCTGCGGGCCGGTGGGGGCTTGTCGCGCAGTTCCCCGCGCCCCCAGAACGGGCGTGCCGAGCGGGCCTGTTTCTGGGGCGCGGGGCTGTACCGATATGCGGCTTCGCCGCGTGGGCGCGACGGGCCCCCCGCACACCCGCACCCGAACACGCACCATGATGGCCCTATGCGTGCTGCCCGGCTGATCAAGATGGTGCTGCTGCTCCAGTCCCGGCCCTCCATGACGGCCGCCGAGCTCGCCCGCGAGCTGGAGGTCTCGGAGCGGACGGTCACCCGCGACGCGCAGGCGCTGTCGGAGGCGGGTGTGCCGGTGTACGCGGACCGGGGCCGGGCCGGCGGGTACCGCCTGGTCGGCGGGTACCGAACGCGGTTGACCGGGCTGCACCGCGGTGAGGCCGAGGCGCTGTTCCTGTCCGGGGTGCCGGGGGCGCTGCGCGAGATGGGTCTGGAGGACGCCGCCTCGGCGGCCCGGCTGAAGGTGTCGGCGGCGCTGCTGCCCTCCCTGCGGGACGCTTCCCGGTCGGCCGCCCAGCGGTTCCACCTGGACGCGCCGAACTGGTTCAAGGAGCCGAAGACACCCGCGCTGTTGCCGGCCGTCGCCGACGCGGTGTGGGACGACCGGCGGATCGGCGCGCGCTACCGGCGCGGTGAGGACGAGGTCGTCCGGGAGCTGGAGCCGTACGGGCTCGTGCTGAAGGCGGGTGTCTGGTACCTGTGCGCCCGGGTGGCCGGGCCCGGGTCGTTCCGGGTCTACCGGATCGACCGGTTCACGGCGGTGGACACGGACGGTGAGCGCTTCGAGCGGGAGCCGGACTTCGACCTGCCCGCCTTCTGGGAGGAGCGGGCGGAACAGTTCGCCCGGTCCCTGCTACGGGCGCGGGTCGTGGTGCGGCTGTCCCCCGACGGCGTACGCGCACTGCCGTACGCCCTCGACGCGCCGACGGCCCGGGAGGCCCTGGCGGACGCGGACGCCCCGGACGAGGGGGGCTGGGTGACGGTAGCCCTGCCGGTGGAGTCCGAGGAGGTCGCCCACACCCAGCTGGCGGCGCTGGGGCCGGAGGTGGAGGTGCTGGCGCCGGAGAGCCTGCGCGAGCGGTTCGCCTCCGACGCGGCACGGCTGGCCCGGCTCTACCGGCCCGGCAGCGGCGCATAACGATCCCGCGCACTCCGGGTGCGCCCCTGTGTCCCAGGGCCGATGCTTGACCCGTGATGGACGAGACGGAGTTCTGGGAGCTGGTGGACGACGCCCGGGAGGCCGCCGAGGGCGACCCGGAGGAGCAGGCGGACCTGCTCGTGGACCGGCTCGCCCAGCTGGATCCGGACTCGGTCCTGGACTTCGCCCGGCACTTCGAGTCCCGCTACAACCGCGCCTATCGCTGGGACCTGTGGGGGGCCGCCTGGGTGCTGCTCGACGGGGCGAGCGACGACGCCTTCGACTTCTTCCGGTGCTGGCTGATCGGCCAGGGGCGCGAGGTGTTCGAGGGCGCCGTGCACGACCCGGACGCGCTCGCCGATCTGCTGGACGACTTCGACGAGGAGATCGACGGCGACGGCGAGGAGCTCGGCTACGCGGCAGACGAGGCCTACGAGCAGCTCACCGGCGTGGTCGCCCCCGACCTGGAGATCGCGCCGGCACCCCCGGAACCGGAGGGCACGCCGCTCGACCTCGAGAACGAGGGGCTGCTCGCCGAGCGCTATCCCCGCCTGTGGCAGCGCTTCAGGGGCTGAGGCTGCGGGGCCGATCGGGCGGCTGACACGTCAGGGCCCATCAGGCGGCGGCTGACGCTTCAGGGCTGATCAGGCGACCCGGCGGCGGCTCGCGTCGGACGGGATGTACGGGTGCGTCCGGTCGGCCCGGGCCGCGAGGTGCAGCGGAGCGGCGTTGGGCTGGTCGAGGGCGCTCCGTGGGGTGCAGCAGCGGGGCGGCGTCGGCTTGGTCGAGGGCGCTCCGCGGGGTGCAGCGGAGCGGCGTTGGCCTGGTCGAGGGCGGACGCGGTCAGCGCGGCCGGTCCCAGGAGGACGGTCACCACCGCGCCGAGCACCGCCCAGGGGCCGCGCGTACTCCCCGTCCGCGGCTGCGGCCCTCCTGCGTCGCCCGGGGTCTTCGTACGGCTGTTGTCCATGGTCCCCGCCTCCGGTCGGCTGACTGTGGGGACGACCGTAGGGGGCCGGGATGTCAGGACGCTGCGCGTTCGCTGTGGCCTTGCCGTGGATCGTCCGGCCGGCCCTGGAGACGGGCCGCGAGCTGTCTGATCTCGGGCAGGCGGGCGTGCAGGGCGGCGCCCGGGCAGCTGGTCATGTAGCCGTCATTGTGGCCCGCGACGGCGGGCAGGCGGGCCGTGGTGCCGGCCGCGTACCGGCTCAGGCCGTTGCTGGAGACCAGGCGGACGTCCGAGCGCGGGTCGGTGCCGCTCAGGCCCAGTTTCCACGCGGACAGCGCGGCGATCGCGCGGATCATGGGCCGCGGGACGGGCATGCCCTCGGTGAAGGTGCCGAGGGCGGCGATGCCCGCGGTGCGGTGGTTGAAGCCCTGGGTGTGGGCGCCGGTGACGGCGCGCTCCACGCCCCCGGCGCGGCCCTCGTAGATGGTGCCGCAGCGGTCGACGACGAAGTTGTAGCCGATGTCGTCCCAGTCGCGGGTGCCGGTCTGGCCGGTGTAGAGGTCCCGGATGATGCGGGGCGCGTCGGCGCAGTCGTAGCCGTTGGGCGAGTCGGTGTGGTGGACGAAGACGGCGGCGACCCGGTCGTCGTAGCGCGGGCGCGGCTGGGCGCGGGCGGCGTCGCCCAGCCAGTGCGCTCTCGGCTCGATGGGCGGGCGCGCAGCGGTGTAGGACCTGGCCGGGGAGCGGGGCGGGGTGGCGCGGGAGCCGGTGCCGGCGGCGTTCTCCACGCCGTGGGCGCACAGGAACAGCGCCATGACGGCGGCGGCGCCCGGCAGGCAGCCGAGCAGCACGCGGACCGCGCGCGGCAGGCCGGCTATGCCGGGCGCCCCGTCGGCGTAGCGCCTGCGTGCGCCCCGCCGTCTTCGGAAGACACGCATGGTCCCACTGTCGGCCTGATCCGGTCCGTCCGCGATGTGTGGTGTGCCACCCGGTGGAACCATCGTCACGGTCCGCGGCGTTTTTCCCTGTGCACGCCCGCGGCCGATTCCGATCACCCGTGCGCGTGTGACTGATCAACGGGCCCTCCCCCCGCGTATTAAGGGGTTCCGAGAGAAAGGCGGCGTGCGTGGACCTGCTCGACATCCTGCTGTTGCTGGTCGTCCTGGCCTACGCGGCGTCCGGGTACCGGCGCGGGCTGGTGGCCGGCTGCGTGTCGCTGGCGGGCTTCGTGGGCGGTGCGGTCGTCGGCGTGTGGATCCTGCCGTGGGTCATGGACCTGGTGGAGGCGGGCACGACGCGGGCGACGCTGACGGCGGTGTTCACGGTGCTGCTCCCGGCGGTGGTGGGACACGAGCTGGCGGGGCGCCTCGCGCTGCGGCTGCGGCGGGAGCTGGACCGGGGGCCGCTGCGGGTGGCGGACGGCGTCGGCGGGGCGGTGGCCAACGCGGTGGCCGTGCTGATCGTGGCGTGGGTGGCCGCGAGTGTCCTGGGCGCGTCCTCGTCGCCGCTGGTCACCTCGGCGATCCGGGACTCGCGGCTGCTCGGAGCCGTGCAGCGGACGATGCCGGACACCACCCCGGCCTGGTTCTCGGGGGCCACGTCCGCGCTGACGCAGGCGGGCTTCCCGCAGGTCTTCAACCCCTTCGAGAACGAGTCGACGGCCGAGGTCGCGAAGCCGACCGGCGACAGCGTCACGGCGGCCGCCACCGACGCGGCCAAGCGGAGCACGGTGAAGGTCGAGGGCGTCGCGGGCACCCAGGGGCGCGAGGGCAGCGGGTTCGTGTACGCGCGCGAGCACGTGATGACCAACGCCCATGTGGTGGCGGGCATCGACGAGCCGACCGTGCAGATCGGCGGCGTCGGGCGGACGTACGAGGCGCGGGTGGTGCTGTTCGATCCGCAGAAGGACGTGGCGGTGCTGTACGTGCCGGGCCTCAGGGCGCCCGTGCTGCGGTTCGACGACGACGCCGAGCGCGGTGACTCGGCGGTCGTCGCCGGCTATCCGCAGGACGGCGATCTGAACCTGCAGGCGGCGACGGTCGCGAACCGGGTGCGGGCCACGGGCCAGAACATCTACAACGACGGGACGGCCACCCGGGAGATCTACTCGATCCGCTCCACGGTCCGCCCGGGCAACTCCGGCGGCCCGCTGCTCACCACCGACGGGCGGGTGTTCGGCGTGGTCTTCGCCCGCTCCACCTCGGACGCCGAGACGGGTTACGTCCTGACTGCGGACGAGGTCGCCTCCGACGCGCGGAGCGCGGCGGGTGCGACGGCACCGGTGGACACGGGCGAGCTGGCCGCGTCGTAGCCCCGGCTCACAGGAAGCGCCCCATCACCACGTCGTCGACGTAGGCCCCGTCGAGCAGGAACTCCTCGGGCATGACCCCCTCGACCACGAACCCTTCTGCCGCGTAGAGCGCCCGGGCCGGGGTGTTGTGCCCGAGGACGCGCAGGGTGATGCGGCGGGCGCCTCGCCGGCGGGCCTCGTCGACAGCCGCCCGGACCAGTGCCCGCCCGACGCCCCGGCCGCGCGCCTCCTCGGCGACGGCGAGGCCCTGGATCTGGCGGACGTGCCGGTTCGAGTCGAGCTCGGTGGGGAAACCGAGCAGGACGTAGCCCGCGAGACGGTCGCCGAGCTCGGCGACCAGACAGTCCCCGGGGGCGTGCCGCTCGTTGAAGAAGGGAGCGTACGGCGGCTGCGGCTCGGGCTTCACCGCGTGCAGCGGCGACCAGGCGAGCCGGTCGAGCAGGGCCAGCTCGTCGTCGTCCTCGGTACGGGCGGTGCGGATGCGCGGTTCGGGGAGCTCGGACATGGGCGTCACCCTACGGCGAGCGGATCGGGGCCTTGCAAGGGTTTTACGGGGCCACCCGGCAGGATGGATTTATGGAACATTCAAGATTCGCGGTGGCGGGTGCGTCCGGGCTCATCGGCAGCGCCCTGGTGCGGTCCCTGACCGCCGACGGACACGAGGTGCGCCGCCTGGTGCGCGGCACGCCCCGCTCGGCCGGGGAGATCCGTTGGGACCCCGAGGGCGGGCGGGTGGACGCGGCCGGGCTCGCCGGATGCCATGCGGTGGTGAACCTGGCCGGGGCCGGCGTCGGCGACCGGCGCTGGACGGATGCCTACAAGCGACGGATCCGCGACAGCCGGGTGAACGGCACGGCGGCCCTCGCCGAGGCGGTGGCGTCGCTGGACGCGAAGGACCGGCCGCGGGTCTTCGTGAACGGCAGCGCCATCGGCTACTACGGAGAGACCGGCGAGCGCACGGTCGACGAGAGCGCGCCCGCGGGAGAGGGGTTCCTGCCCGCGCTCTGCGTCGAGTGGGAGGGGGCCACCGCACCCGCCCGGGAGGCCGGTGTGCGCACGGTGTTCACCCGGACCGGGCTGGTCGTCTCCCGCGAGGGCGGCGCCTGGGGGCGGCTGTTCCCGCTGTTCCGGGCGGGGGCCGGCGGGCGGATGGGCGACGGGCGGCAGTACTGGTCGTTCGTCGCGCTGCACGACGAGGTCGCCGCGATCCGGCATCTCATCGAGACCGACGGCCTGTCGGGGCCGTTCAACGTCACCGCACCGAACCCTGTGACGAACCGTGAGATCACGGCGGCGATGGGGCGCGTGCTGCACCGCCCGACCCTGTTCCCGGTGCCCGCGACCGTGCTGCGGACCGTGCTGGGCGAGATGGCCGGGGACGTCCTCGGCAGTGCCAGGGTGCTGCCGGCCCGTCTGCTGGAGTCGGGCTTCCGGTTCGCCTTCCCGGAGATCGAGGGAGCGATCAGGGCGGCACTGTGACGGCTCGCCACCGGCACACACCGGCCGCCGTGTCATGGGACCGACCGGCGCGCACCGGCCGCCTGTCCGGGATTCGACCGGTCGATCCGAGACACCTCACCGATCCGCACTCCAGCCTCCTGTGACCACTTGATGCCCACAAGGCGTGTGAATGCGACCGCCGTGCGACCGTGCCCTGCCGATGCGCGACTCCCGTTGACCGATCACGGTCCTACCCTCGACCAGAACTCGCGTATCCCTGGGGCCTGTTGAGGGCATGACGTCTCCAGCGCCCGCGCAACCTCGAGGAGGGGCACGTGCTTGAGCCCGCGTACCAGGCGGACGTGGTCGTCGTGGGGGCCGGGGTCGCCGGACTCTCGGCCGCGCACCGGCTGACCAGCGCAGGAGTGACGACCATGGTCCTGGAGGCCGCCCACGGGGTCGGCGGCCGCATGGCGACGGAGAAGGTCGACGGCTTCCGGCTCGACAGGATCGGCCAGTTGCTGTCCACGGCGTATCCGGAACTACGACTGACACCCGGTCTCGACGGGCTGGTGCTGCGGCCCTTCGCGCCCGGTGTCCTGCTGCACGGCGACGGACGCCACCACCGTGCCGGCGTACAGCCGGGCGCAGGGGGCGCAAGGGGCGCACTGCACGCGGCTCGCGCGCTCGCGAGTGCTCCCCGGTCGCCGTCCGCGCCCAGGCAGACCCGGAGGCCGTCGGCCGTGCCCGGCCGGCAGGTCTCGGTCCCCCGCAGCCGGCCCGGCGCTCCGCTGGGCACGGCGGTCGACCAGGCCCGGCTCGGCGCCGCCCTGACCCGGCTCGCGGGTACACCGGCCGAACGGCTGCTGGCCCGCCCGGAGTTGCCCGCCGGGGAGGCCCTGGCGGCGCGCGGACTGCCCGCCCGTACGATCGACGGCTTTCTGCGTCCGCTGCTCGCCGCCCTGCTGTGCGACCCGGGCCTGACGACGTCCAGCCGGTGCGCGGACCTCGCGCTGCGCGCCTTCGCGCGGGGCCGGTTGTGTCTGCCTCAGGGCGGTGCGGAGGCCCTGCCGGAGCAGCTGGCGCGCACACTCCCGCCGGGCACGGTGCACACCGGCGTGCGCGTCACGTCCGTCTCGACGACCTCGGTGACCACCGCGGAGCACGGTGAGATCCGGTGCCGGGCGGTTCTGGTGGCGACGGGCGCGCGCGCCGCCGCCGAGCTGCTGCCCGGGCTGCGGGTGCCGGAGTTCCACCCGGTGACGGTGGTGCACCACACGACCGACGAGCCGCCGGAAACGGGCGCGTCACTGCTGCTCGACGCGGACCTCGGCGGGCCGGTCGCGCACACGGCGGTGGTCAGCCAGGTCGACCCGACCCGGGCGCCGGCGGGGCGGTCACTGGTGTCGTCGACGGTGCTCGGGCGGTACCCCGGGGACGTCGACACGGCGGTGCGCATGCATCTGGCGCGGTTGTACGGGGTGTCGACGGCACGGTGGGAGACGCTGGCCGTGCACCGGACGGTGGAGGCGGTGCCGGCGATGCGGCCGCCGCATGATCTGCGGCGGCCGGTGCGGTTGATCGCCGGACTGTATGTGTGTGGGGATCACCGGGACACCAGTACGGTCCAGGGTGCTCTGCACTCCGGGCATCGGGCGTCGGCGGCGATTCTGGCGGACCTCGGGGCGGGGCGGTCGATGCACGTTGCCGATCCGCTGCCGACGGTGCCGCGGGCTGCGTAGGTGACGCGTCGGCCGCGGGCGCGTGGGGGTTGTTCGCGCTCACGCGGCGGAGCCGCAAGTCGACACAGTCCCGCGCCCCTGGGTCGCTTCACCCAAGGGCCGCTACCTTGTCACGGTACGTACGCACCGGCGCCGCGTCCTTGTAAGGCTCCAAGCGGCGCTCGAAGTCCCTGACGTACTCCACCGCCCGCACCGAGCGCATCTCCGCGGCCTGGCCGGCTGCCTCCGCGGCGAGCTGGCAGGCCTGGTCGAGTTCGCCGAGGCCCAGGCGGGCGGTGGCGAGGACCACGCGGCTGAAGAGGCGGCTGCGGGCGTAGGAGGGGGCCCGCAGCTGGAGTGAGCGTTCCGCGTGCTGGGCGGCGGCGCGGAACTGCTGCAGGTCGCGGTGGCAGTGGCCGAACTCGTCGGCGAGCTGGGCCTCGTCGAAGAACCTCGCCCAGTGCGGCACGTCGTCGCCGGGCCGGGCCGTCTCCAGCGCGCGTTCGGCCCGGACCAGCGCCGCGGTGCAGGCCCGGACCTCGCCGAGCACCCCGTGCCCGCGCGCCTCGGAGGCGTGCAGCAGAGCCTGGACGACGGGCGGCCCGGAGGTGCCGACGCCCTGCTGGGCCACGCGGGCGAGCTGGACGGCCTCCCGCCCGTGCCCGAGGTAGACGGCCTGGCGGCTCATGGTGACCAGCACGTAGGCCCCGTATGTGCGGTCTCCGGCCGCCTGGGCGAGCCGCAGGGCCTGCACGAAGTAGCGCTGGGCGAGTCCGTGCGCGGCGATGTCGTACGACGTCCAGCCCGCGAGCCGGGTCAGGTCGGCGGCGGCCGCGAACAGCCGGCGGCCGGTCTGCTCGCCGTAGGTGCCGCGCAGCATGGGCTCGCACTCGTGCTCCAGGTAGCGCACGAGGGCCTGACGGGCGTGGCCGCCGCCGTAGGCGTCGTCGAGGGTGCGGAACAGCTCGCCGACCGAGCGCAGGGCGGCGATGTCGCCCGCGGTGACCTTCTGGCCGGGTCCCCGCTCGGCCTGGCCGCGCCGGCGGGACGGGGACGGGGCGCCCTGCTCGGTGGTGGCCGTGGGGCGGAGCGCGGGGCGGCCCTGCGCCGGGATGCGGGACACGGGCATCTCGCCCCGGGCGACCTTCTCGTCGGCCCGTCCGATCAGCCAGTCCCGGCTGGGCACGACGAGCCCGGCCGGGGTGAAGGCGATCTTGCGGAGCTCGGCGTGGCTGCCGGAGTCCTTGCGCCACAGCCCGCTGACGATGTCGACGGCCTCCTCGGGGGTCGCGGCGAACTCGAGCCCCGCGTAGACGGGAGCGCAGGCGTCCAGGCCGAGGTCCTGGGCGGTGAGGCGGCGGCCCAGGCGCCGGGTGAAGACCTCGGCGATCAGGGCCGGGGTGGTGCCCCTGGGCTGCTGGCCGCGCAGCCACCGGGTGACGGATGTCTTGTCGTATCTCAGATCAAGCCCGTGTTCGAGACCGAGCTGGTCCACGCGACGGGCGAGTCCCGCGTTGGAGAACCCCGCTTCTGCGATGAGCGCGGCGAGCTGTCGGTTGGGGGTGCGCTGCGCGGGTCGTTCCGTCATGGTGCGGTGCGGTCTCCTGCCTTCCGGTGTCGGCGATGTGCCGGATCGCCTGTGAGCAGGCCTTTTGGCTTGCTGGACGGCGCGAATGTAGCGGAGAGTAAACACCCCATCACACACTTTCGCGGACATTCATCCGATCGTGTGAGGATTGCCCCCGGGACTGACGTGTCCGGGCCGGACGTACAGTGGCTTGGGCGCGTTATGTGCCTGACACACCCGTCCGAGGGAGGCGCTTGCCGTGAGTGAGTTGCGGTTCGTCCGCATGGGGTTCGGTGACGAGGCCGTCGAGTACCAGGAGGCGTGGGACGAGCAGCGCCGGGTGCACGCGGCGCGCTTCGCCGACGAGATCCCCGACACCGTGCTGCTCCTGGAGCATCCCCCGGTCTACACGGCCGGCCGGCGCACGGCGGACGACGAGCGGCCCCTCGACGGCACGCCCGTCATCGACGTGGACCGCGGTGGCAAGATCACCTGGCACGGCCCGGGCCAGCTGGTGGGCTACCCCATCCAGAAGCTCCCGCGCCCGGTGGACGTCGTGGCGCACGTACGCCGCCTGGAGGAGGCCCTGATCCGCGTCTGCGCGGAGTTCGGCCTGGAGACGAGCCGGGTCGAGGGCCGCAGCGGCGTGTGGATCCTGGGCGACCCGGTGGAGCAGCGCCCCGCACTCGGCCGACTGTCGCTGGACTTCGACCCGCGTCTGCACGACGAGGAGTTCGACCCGCGCATGAACGGCCCGGAGTACGCGCCGTCCAACGCGGGCCAGCGCCGCGAGGACCGCAAGATCGCCGCGATCGGCATCCGCGTGGCCAAAGGCGTCACCATGCACGGCTTCGCACTCAACGTGAACCCCGACAACAAGTGGTTCGACCGGATCATCCCGTGCGGCATCCGTGACGCGGGCGTCGCCTCGCTGGCCGGCGAGCTCGGCCGGGACGTGACGATCGAGGAGGTCCTGCCGGTCGTCGAGCGTCACCTGCGGGAGGTCCTGGAGAACGCGGAGCTGAAGCCGCGGGAGATCGAGAAGACACCCGCGGCATAAAACGGCCCGTGCCGGAGCTGGAGGGGTAGCGCCCACACAGGCATTCAAATCAACGGGCGTACCCTTGAGGACGCCGAAGAATCAATCGCTAGGGAGCCGGTCGTGTCCGCAGTCGCACCCGACGGACGCAAGATGCTGCGCCTGGAGGTCCGCAACAGCCAGACCCCCATCGAGCGCAAGCCCGAGTGGATCAAGACCCGGGCGAAAATGGGTCCCGAGTACACCGCGATGCAGAAGCTCGTGAAGAGCGAGGGCCTGCACACGGTCTGCCAGGAAGCCGGCTGCCCCAACATCTACGAGTGCTGGGAGGACCGCGAGGCGACCTTCCTCATCGGCGGTGACCAGTGCACCCGGCGCTGTGACTTCTGCCAGATCGACACCGGCAAGCCCGAGGCGCTCGACCGCGACGAGCCCCGACGCGTCGGCGAGTCCGTGGTCACGATGGACCTGAACTACGCCACGATCACCGGCGTGGCCCGCGACGACCTGGAGGACGGCGGGGCCTGGCTGTACGCCGAGACCGTGCGCCAGATCCACCAGCAGACCGAGGGGCGCGAGGCCGGACGTACCAAGGTCGAGCTGCTGGCCCCCGACTTCAACGCGGTCCCCGAGCAGCTCGCGGAGGTCTTCTCCTCCCGGCCCGAGGTCTTCGCGCACAACGTCGAGACGGTTCCGCGGATCTTCAAGCGCATCCGCCCCGGCTTCCGCTACGAGCGCTCCCTGAAGGTGATCACCGAGGCGCGCGACTACGGCCTGGTCACCAAGTCGAACCTGATCCTCGGCATGGGCGAGACCCGCGAGGAGATCAGCGACGCGCTGAAGCAGCTGCACGAGGCGGGGTGCGAGCTGGTCACCATCACGCAGTACCTGCGGCCCTCCGTGCGCCACCACCCGGTGGAGCGCTGGGTCAAGCCGCACGAGTTCGTGGAGCTCAAGGAGGAGGCCGAACAGATCGGTTTCTCCGGCGTGATGTCCGGGCCGCTGGTGCGCTCCTCGTACCGCGCCGGGCGGCTCTACCAGATGGCCATGGAGCAGCGTCATTCGGCCGCTCCGCGGCGGGGGGACGAGCACGTCGCGGCGCAGGCCGTCTGACGAACCGTCACCGCTCCTGCCCCTCAAAGGGCGACACAAGCGTGTGAATTCGCGCACAAGAGACTACTCGGCAGTAGCGTCCGATTCGACGCGGTCCTGACCGTCCTCGCAGATGAGGGCACATGTCAGGACCGCGTCGGCGTTCCACCGCTCCCCGCCGGCCCTTCATGGGTGTTTGACCGGCCGGTCACGCGCTGGTAACACCAATCAGTAACGCTGGACTCACAGCACGTACACCCGTACCCGAGGGGGGACCTCACCCATGCAGGCCGCGCCGCCCGTCCGCGCCACCGCGATCCCGTCCTTCACGACCGCCCTGCGTGCCGTCGAGTCGCTGCTGATGAGCAGCGGTCAGCGCACGGCCCGCCGCAACGCCTGGACCTCCGTGCTGGAGGACCGCCGTCGCGCCAAGGACCGGGTCGAGACGCAGCGCGTCATCGAGCAGTCCCTGTCCGTCCGCTCCGTCCGCCCCTGACTCCGGGCCCTCCCCAGGGGCACCCGCGGGCACTGCCGTCGTCGGGGCTTGTGGGGCCACGTAGACTTCGTGGCATGGCGAGGAAGGAACCTGCAGCGGACGCTGCTAATGCCGGGCGACTGAAGCAGATCGCCCTGACCTACAAGATGACCCGCAAGGCCGACAAGAAGATCGGTCTTGTACTCGCGGCAGTCGGAATCGTCACCTTCGGTGTCTTCCTCGCGATCGGTTTCCTGATCGGTCACCCCATCTATCTCGGCATCCTGGGCCTCCTGCTCGCCTTCCTCGCGTCGGCGATCGTGTTCGGGCGCCGGGCCGAGCGGGCCGCCTTCGGGCAGATGGAGGGACAGCCCGGTGCCGCGGCGGCGGTGCTCGACAACATCGGCCGGGGCTGGACGACGACCCCCGCGGTGGCGATGAACCGCAATCAGGACGTGGTGCACCGCGCGGTCGGCAAGGCCGGCATCGTCCTGGTCGCCGAGGGCAACCCGAACCGGGTGAAGACCCTGCTGGCCGCCGAGAAGCGGAAGATGAACCGCATCGTCGCGGACGTCCCGGTGCACGACCTGGTCGTGGGCACGGGCGAGGGCCAGATCGAGCTGAAGAAGCTGCGGACGACCATGCTGAAGCTCCCGCGGGTGCTGACCGGCCCGCAGGTCACAGCCACCAACGACCGGCTGCGCGCGCTCGGTGATCTGATGAGCAACATGCCGCTGCCGAAGGGGCCGATGCCGAAGGGCATGCGCCTGCCGAGGGGCGGGCCGAAGGCTCGCTGACACCCGCACACGACATGAATGAGGGGCGCCCGGATCACACCGGGCGCCCCTCGTTCATGTCAGTCGTTCATGCCGGTCATTCATGCCGGTCGTCATGTCGCTCATTCATGTCGGACGGTTCGCGCTTCGGGTCGGACGCGCGACCTCTCGGATCAGATGCGGACCTCGACCGTGCCGGCCAGCCGGTCGTGCAGACCGCGGCCGTCGCGGTCCCAGATCAGCGCGGGGATCGCGAGGAAAAGCAGGACCGTGCGCAGGGCGGCGCGCCAGGGGCTGACCCGGCCGGTGTCCAGGGCGAGCACCCGCAGGCCGAACAGGCGCTTGCCCGGGGTGAAGCCGACCGTGCCGACCGTGAGGACCATCAGCGCGAACATGATGAGCGGCGCCCAGATCTGGGCCGCCTCGTTGTAGCTCTGCGTGATGAGACCGTATGCGATCAGGAGACACAGGCCCCAGTCGACGGCCAGGGCACCGATCCGGCGGCCCGGGCGGGCGATCGAGCCGGATCCCTCCTCGGGCAGACCGAGCTGCTCACCCCGGTATCCGAAGTCGACACCGGCCTCTTCCGCGGCCGCGCGGGGCCCGGAAAGCCACGATCCGAGTGCTTGCCTGTTGTCCACCCGTCCACGGTACTGCGCCCGTAAATGACCAGGGCACGGCGGGGTGTGTCCGGGCTACGGTGGAGGGTGAGCCGGTTAACTTGTGCGAAACAAATGAGTCACGCCCGAGAAACCACCCGTCCCTAGGGTCGAGGTCAGCGTGTGCCACCCGCACTGGCAGCACGAACGAACTACCACCCCGGCGGGACGGTCGGGAGTAGGAGGAGCTGGATGTTCCAGAACGCCGACGAGGCCAAGAAGTACATCGCGGACGAGGACGTCAAGTTCATCGACGTCCGCTTCTGCGACCTGCCGGGCGTGATGCAGCACTTCACGATCCCTGCCGAGGCCTTCGACCCGGCCGAGGAGCTCGCCTTCGACGGCTCCTCGATCCGCGGCTTCCAGGCCATCCACGAGTCCGACATGGCGCTCCGCGCGGACCTGTCGACCGCCCGGGTCGACCCGTTCCGCCGCGACAAGACGGTCAACATCAACTTCTTCATCCACGACCCGATCACGGGCGAGCAGTACTCCCGTGACCCGCGCAACGTGGCGAAGAAGGCCGAGGCCTACCTCGCGTCGACCGGTATCGCGGACACCGCGTACTTCGGCCCCGAGGCCGAGTTCTACGTCTTCGACTCCGTCCGCTTCGCGACCAGCGCGAACGAGTCCTTCTACCACATCGACTCCGAGGCCGGCGCCTGGAACACCGGTGCGGTCGAGAACAACCGTGGTTACAAGGTCCGCTACAAGGGCGGCTACTTCCCGACCCCGCCGGTCGACCACTTCGCCGACCTGCGTGCCGAGATCTCCCTCCAGCTTGCCGCCTCCGGCCTCCAGGTCGAGCGCCAGCACCACGAGGTGGGCACCGCCGGCCAGGCGGAGATCAACTACAAGTTCAACACGCTGCTCGCCGCGGCCGACGATCTCCAGCTCTTCAAGTACATCGTGAAGAACGTGGCCTGGCAGAACGGCAAGACCGCGACCTTCATGCCGAAGCCGATCTTCGGTGACAACGGCTCGGGCATGCACGTCCACCAGTCGCTGTGGACCGGCGGCCAGCCGCTCTTCTACGACGAGGCGGGCTACGCGGGCCTGTCCGACACCGCCCGCTACTACATCGGCGGCATCCTCAAGCACGCCCCGTCGCTGCTGGCGTTCACCAACCCGACGGTGAACTCCTACCACCGTCTGGTCCCGGGCTTCGAGGCGCCGATCAACCTGGTGTACTCGCAGCGCAACCGCTCCGCGGCCATGCGTATCCCGATCACGGGCTCCAACCCGAAGGCCAAGCGCGTCGAGTTCCGCGCGCCCGACTCCTCCGGCAACCCGTACCTCGCCTTCTCGGCCCTCCTCCTCGCGGGCCTCGACGGCATCAAGAACAAGATCGAGCCGGCCGAGCCGATCGACAAGGACCTCTACGAGCTGGCTCCCGAGGAGCACGCGAGCGTCGCGCAGGTGCCGACCTCCCTCCCGGCCGTCCTCGACCGCCTGGAGGCCGACCACGAGTTCCTGCTCCAGGGCGACGTGTTCACCCCGGACCTGATCGAGACGTGGATCGACTACAAGCGCACGAACGAGATCGCGCCGCTGCAGCTGCGTCCGCACCCGCACGAGTTCGAGCTGTACTTCGACGTGTGATCGACGCCTGACCGAGGCATCACGCCCGCGCCCCCGCTGTCGTTTCCGACGGCGGGGGCGCGGGCGTTTGTTCTATTCTTGGGGGAAGGACCACACGGGGGTGGATGGGAATGCCCGAGCACGAACAGGACGACCAGGAGCACGAGTTCGACCTCAGATGGGCGGACCGGGCCAAGCACAAGGAGCCCTCGGCGCGGGCGCGGATGCTTGCCGCGCGCTGGAAGGACAACCCGCCCGGGCCGGTGCCGTTCCGCGCCGACCCGGAGTATGTCTCGTCCCGCCGCCGATCCTCCTGGATCTCGACCGCCGTGGTGCTGGGCTGCGTGGCGGCGGTGATCGTGCTGCTGGGGTACATCAACTTCAGAGCGCCGTACTAGGTCGTCGTGTCCGCAAAGTCCCGTCGTTCGCCCGGAGGGCGGGCCCCGCGGCGTCTGGTGCGTGCTCTCGGCGTGCCGGGCGGAGTCCCACGTACTGGACACCATCGCTCCGGCGGTACGCACTCGCAGGTGGCGGCTGTTAGCGTCCGGCCCCGTGGATGGTCATGTGTATGTGGGCAACGCCGGTGTGGACGCCGCACTGGACCGGGGCTGGATTCTCGGGCATTTCAAGGACGCCGGGGATCCGCGGCACAGCGAGGACGTGGAGATCAAGTGGGGGGTGCATCCCCCGGGCGACGAGCGGGCCGAGTGGGTGCGGGGCGAGGCGCGTACCGCGCTGCTCGTGCTGATCAGCGGGCGGTTCCGGGTGGAGCTGCCCGGGCGCAGTGTGCTGCTGGAGCGGCAGGGGGACTACGTCGTGTGGGGGCGCGGCGTCGATCACTCGTGGGTCGCCGAGGAGGAGTCGGTCGTGCTGACGGTGCGGTGGCCGTCCGTGCCCGGCTACGCGGTGGCCGCCGGCGAGTGACGCCTTTGCCCGCTCTGGAGACGTGCACGACCCGTTCATGAGCGGGGCCGGTGCACACTGGCGGTGGGACGAGTGCGTGACTGCGGGGTGAGGCAGATGCACAGCCGATTCCGGAGCGACCGGCGGTTGACCACCCGGATGGGGATCACGCTGTTCCTGCTCGGACTGTTGTACGTGGGGTTCGTCGCCGCGTTGATCGTGCTGCTGAAGTCGTGGGTGCTCGTCGTGGTGATCGCGGCGGCGCTGCTCGGCTCGCAGTACTGGTTCTCGGACCGCATCGCGCTGTACGCCATGCGCGGCCGGGTCGTGGAGCGGGAGGAGTATCCCGAGTTGCATGGCGTCGTGGACCGGCTGTGTGCCATCGCCGACATGCCCAAGCCGGTGGTCGCCGTGTCCGCGATGGACATGCCGAACGCGTTCGCGACCGGGCGGAACCCCGATCACGCGGTGGTGTGTGTGACGACCGGGCTGCTGCGGCGGCTGGAGCCGGCCGAGCTGGAGGGTGTCCTCGCCCACGAGCTGTCGCACGTGGCGCACAAGGACGTCGCCGTGATCACGGTCGCGTCGTTCCTCGGGGTGATCGCCGGGCTGCTCGTGCGGTTCGCCTTCTACTCGCAGCTGTTCGGCGGGGCCAGGAGGGACCAGAACACGGCTGCCGTGTTCGCCGCGGTGATGGGTGTGGCCGCGACCGTGTACGCGCTCAGCTTCCTGTTGATCCGGGCCCTGTCCCGGTACCGGGAGCTGGCCGCGGACCGGGCTGCGGCCCTGCTCACCGGCCGCCCCTCGGCACTGGCCTCCGCGCTCACCAAGGTCTCCGGCGACATCGCCCGCATCCCGACCAAGGACCTGCGCACGGCCCAGGCCTTCAACGCCTTCTACTTCACGCCGGCGCTGGGCCGTGAGCCCGGTGTCGCACGGCTCTTCGCGACCCACCCGAGCCTGGAGGAGCGGCTCGACCAGCTGGGCCGGATCTCCGCCGAGCTGGGCGAGGCGACGGCACCGGGAGGAGGGTGATCGGCGGATGGGGCTGCTGGACATCCTGCTCGGCCGGACGAAACCGGTCGTGGCGGATCTCGACCGGCTCTTCGCACTGCCGTCAGCGGCCGTGACCCTGGAGGCGGCGGCCGGCTTCACCCCGACCGGGCAGGGCGCGGTCTGCTTCGCCTCGGTCGAGGGCGCGGCCTTCGAGCAGTCCCACCGCGAAGTGCAGGCGCTGCTGGACGCCGACATCGACCGCGACGGACCGCCGGTGGAGCTGCGGCGGGACGACTACGGCTACTCCTGGCTGGTCTCGCGCCGCACCCCCGACCGGCTCTCCGCCCTCGTGAACGACCTGCACGCCGTGAACAGCCAGATGGAGGTCAACGGGTTCGGGCCCCAACTGCTCTGCTCACTGGCCGGGTTCGAGGACTCCTCCGGCCGGCGGCTCGCGCTGGTCTACCTCTACAAGCGCGGTACCTTCTATCCGCTATGTACGCTCACTGGCCAGCGTAAACGCGATAACGCGCTGGAGCTGCAGGTAGCCTCCCTACTGGAGAGTGACCTGCGCATCGAGAAGGACAAGACACGCTGGTTCCCTCTCTGGGACGTGGCAGGACTGATCGACTGAACCTTCACTCGAAAGTCTCTACAGATACAAGAAGCCGTTGTATCGGCTACGTAGGCACGTAGGCTCCTCGGCCGTGACCACCTTTGACACGGCTGTTGGCACGGGTGCGGACGTCTTGAACAGAAGTAAGCCTGTAAGAGTCCTCGTAGCCCTGCGAATCAGCTGCCTGACCGACGAATCCACCAGTCTTGAGCGACAACTTGCGGACGCCCGTGCGTACATCGCCAAGAAGGCCGCCCAAGGACTCAACTGGGTAGAGGTCGGCGTAGCGCGAGACGCGCACGTCTCAGCAAAAAAGCAGCATCCAATGGATCGAGCTGAGCTAGGGCATTGGCTCAGGGAACGCGCTCCAGAATTCGATCTCATCTTGTTCTGGAAGCTGGACCGCTTTATCCGCAAAGTCATAGACATGCAAGACATGCTCCGTTGGGCGAAGGGCCACGGGAAAAAATCCTGGTAACACGTCCATGCGCGTCAAGAGCTTCCGAGGAAGCATCCGGGAGCAGCGGCGCTGGCCGGGTGGCATGCCGGCCTATGGTTTCGAGGCTTACAAAGGGGAGGACGGAGTTGCCTACCTCAGGCAAAACCCCCGACAGGTCAACGTCATTCGCGAGATCGTGAACCGCCTCCTCGCCGAGGACACGCCGGAGACTCCCGCCGAGATCGCCGACGAACTGAACAGCCGGAAGGAGCCGACGCCGCGAGGTACACGTCCGTCCAAGCGCATCACCGACTCAGGACGCGAGTACAAGTGGACAGCGGCCGGCATCCGCAAGATGCTCAAGAGCGAAGCCCTGTTGGGCTGGAAGATGGAGAGCCGACCCGTCCTCGGCAAGAAGTACTACGAGAGCGTCCCCGTCATCGACAAGACCGGCAAAAAGATCCGCATGGCGGAACCGATCTTCACTGACGAGGAATGGGAAAGGCTTCAGGCTCACCTCAGCGAGCGCTCGTTCCTGGTCTCTTCCCCTACAAACGCAACCCCGTTCCTGGACGTGATCCTCTGCGGTTACTGCAAAGGCAAGATGCGTATGCACGTCTCTCGCAGGGAGACCAAGAATGGCCGCAAGGAGTACCCCAAATTCCGATGCGTCAGCCCCCGCTTGGTGGGCGGGAGGACTCGGTACGGCTGCGAGGACCAGGTGTCCTGGGACCCCGGTCGCCTGCTGGTCGCCTTAGAGCACCGTTTCCTGGAAGAGTTCGGCGACACCGAAGCGGAAGAGCGAATCTATGTCGTAGGCGAGGACCACGAGACCCGCATGCGCGAGATCGAGCAATTCGTGCCCGTCATCATGGCCGACATGGAACCTGGCCGACGATACGGAACAGCCCTGATGCGCCCTCGAGCAGAAAAAATGCTCGACAAGCTGAACGCCGAGTACGAAGCCCTGAGCAAGGCACCGACCGGTGACAGGTGGGAGTACCGCAGCCTCGGGAAGACTTGGCGGCAGCACTGGAAGACGGCACGCTTGCCCGAACTGGAGAAGCTGATGCGAAAGAACGGCGTCCAGTTCCTCTGCTACCCGGAATCCTTTGAATTGTTCATCCCAGAACGTCTGAAGGTGTGACAAGACGTCGCCACCCGGTCTCCGATCGCCCCTCGCGGCCACATACGGCGTGCGTGAATGGCCACATGAGTGAGCTGATCCCCTTCACGCATGCCGTCGACGGTGAACGCCTCAGCGGATGGTACGGCGGCGTCCCTGCCGGTGAGGCGGCGAGAGCGACGGTCGTCCTGCTGCACGGCGCGGGCAACGGCAGCAAGGAGCGGCTGGTGCCGTGGCTGGCGGAGTTCGCCGCGCACGGCTGCCACGCCCTCGCCTTCGACTTCTCGGGGCACGGGGAGAGCACCGGCCTGCTGAGTAAGCTGAGCCTGCGCCGCCGTTTCGAGCAGGCCGTCTCCGTCATCGACGCCCGCGCGCGGGTGGACGCGCCGCTGGTCCTGGTCGGGTTCAGCATGAGCGGCCAGACGGTGGCGGACCTCGTGCGGCACTACGGGGAGCGGGTGGCGGCCCTGGGGCTGTGCGCGCCGGCCGTGTACGCGGGCGAGGCGTGGGACGTGCCGTTCGGCGCGGGCGACGGGCCGTTCAGCGAGCTCATCCGTCGCCCCGGGAGCTGGCGCGCCTCCCCCGCCCTCGACGTGCTGCGGGCGTACGAGGGGCGGGCCGTGCTGGTGGTGCCGGGCACGGACGAGGTCATTCCGCCCGCCGTGACGGAGGCCTTCTCCGAGGCGCTGGCCCGTCGCGCGCAGTTCACCCACCGGGTACTCCCCGACGCCGGGCACCGCTTGGGCCTGTGGTTCCGTGATCACCCCGACGACCGGCGGGAGTTCGTCACCGACCTCCTGACGGGGCTCGGCGAGCAGGGCTGGACGGCGACCCGCGGGTGGGTGGCCAAGCAGCTCCCCGAAGGCCGCACCATCGACACGTCGTCTTTTCTGACCGGCGGCTGGAGTGCCCAGATGCGGCGGCTCACCCTCGACGACGGCACCGAACTGGCGCTGCGGACCTTCGTGAAGCCCTTCTTCCGGCGGCACGCCCCCGGGCTGGTGGCCCGCGAGGCGGAGATTCTCACGCTGCTGACTGAGCAGGAAGGCGTGCCGGCCGCCGAGCTGATCGGCGTCGACGCGACGGCCGAGCACTGCGACCATCCGTCCCTGCTGATGTCGGTGCTGCCGGGGCGGGTCCGGATCGACGAGCGGGACCTGGATGCCCGGGTGGACCTGCTCGCGGCTCAGCTCGCGCGGATCCACCGGATCGTCCCCCGGGAACGTCCGCGGCCGTACCAGGCCTGGACGTCGCCGGCCGCGGTCCCGCCGGGGTGGGAACGGGCCGTGGACGTCATCCGCCGCACTCCCCCGCCCTACGACGGCTGCTTCCTGCACCGGGACTTCCACCCCGGGAACGTGCTGTTCACGGGCTCGGGGGCCGGCCTGCGGATCAGCGGGGTCGTCGACTGGGTGGAGACCTCGTGGGGACCGGCCGACCTGGACGTGGCCCACTGCTCGACTGCGCTCGCCCTGCTGCACGGACCCGAGTACGGCCTCGGTTTCCCGGAGCGCTACGAGGCACAGGGCGGGCGGCGCCTGGCCGGCGGCCCGGACCATCTGTACTGGCGGCTGCTCGACGCGCTGGCCTACGTGCCCGACGCGGCGAAGTTCGCGGGGCCGTGGCGGGAGCTGGGGCGGTCCGATCTGACGCCGGAGGTGCTGGGCGGACGGCTGGAGGCGTATGTGACGGGGCTGCTCAAGCGGTACGGCTGAGGTGTTCGACGGGGTGATGTCAGTGTCGTCCGCGAAGATGCCGTCGGGCGAAGGACGCGACGAGTGGAGGCCGTCATGGGTGCGCAGCGGTACATCGGTGTGGCGGAGCGGCGGGCCCGGCTCGCACTGCGGCAGCGACTGGCCGGGCGGGCACGGGCGGGGACGCCCGAGGAGGTCGCCGGTTCGTTGGTCGCGCTGCACGGCACCGACCCGGCGACGGTGTACCTGGCCGTGGGAGCGCGGCTCGCCGATCCCGCGAGGACGGTGGAGGAGACCGAGCGGGCCCTGTACGAGGACCGTCGTCTGGTGCGGATGCACGGTATGCGGCACACGGTGTTCGTGTTCCCCGGCGACCTGACCGCCGTGGTGCACGCCTCGACGGGGCTGGCCGTCGCCGCCCGGGAGAGGGCCTCGCTGCTCAAGCACATGGCGGCGTCCGGCGCGCCGGACGCCGCCTGGCTGAAGGAGGTCGAGGACGCGGCGCTGGCGGCGCTCGCCCGGCGCGGGCAGGCGACGGCAGCCGAACTCGCCCGGGACGAGCCGCGCCTGCGGGAGCAGTTCGTGTACGCGGCCGGGAAGAGCTACGAGGGGGTGCACACGGTCTCGACGAGGCTGCTGAGGGTGCTGGGCGTGGAGGGGAAGGTCGTCCGCGGCCGGCCGCTCGGCTCGTGGACGTCGAGCCGGTTCCGCTGGGCCCTCGCGCCCGAGCATCCCGAGCTGGACACGGCCGGGGCGCAGGCCGAGTTGCTGAGGCGGTGGCTCGCCGCGTGCGGCCCGGCGACGGAGGCCGATCTGAAGTGGTGGACGGGGTGGCGTGTGACGGAGGTCCGCAGGGCGCTGGCCGCGATCGGGGCGGAGGCGGTGTCGCTGGACGAGGGCACGGGGTACGTGACCGAGGGCGACGCCGACCCGGTTGCCGGGCCCGAGGAGCCCTGGGCCGCGCTGCTGCCCGGCCTCGATCCGACGGCGATGGGGTGGCAGCAGCGCGACTGGTACCTCGCGCCGGAGCTGCGGCCCCGGCTGTTCGACGGCAGCGGCAACGTCGGACCGACGGTGTGGTGGAACGGGCGGGTGGTCGGCGGCTGGGCGCAGCGGCCGGACGGGGAGATCGTCTGGCGGATCCTCGACATGGAGGGCGTCGGCCGGGACGCCCTCGCGGCGATCGAGTCGGAGGCGGAGCGGCTGAGCGGCTGGCTGGGCACGACCAGGATCACGCCGCGCTTCCGCACGCCGTTGGAGAAGGAACTGGCGGCGGGCTGAGTCAGGCGGCCCGGAGGACACCCGGGGCGGCCGGACTCCCTCCGGTGTGTACACCCGGCGCCCGTCTGAACCCGCCGGTGTTCACGGCACCCGGCGCCCGTCTGAACCCGCCGGTGTTCACGGCACCCGGCCGGGCGGCATGAACGAGCGCCGGGCGCCCCGTCGTTCGGGATGCCCGGCGCTCGGATCGGAGCGGGTCAGCGGGCGTACCGCAGGAATGCCCGCACCATGTGGCACGTCGTGTCCGACGGCGGGTGGACGCCGATCAGCTCCGCCGTGTCGCGGATCGTCTCGTTGCGGGCCTGGTTCGGCATGTAGACGCCCGAGTCGAGCAGGGCGATGGCCAGGCGCATCGCCTTGAGACGGCGGTTGTGCGTCACGTACCACTGGCGCGGCCGGCCCGGGGGCAGCGGCCGCTTCTCCACGGGCGCGTACGGCAGGTCGAGCGGAACGGGACGCTTCGCGGTGGACTGGGTGGGCAGCGGCTTCGGCTTCAGGGCGGCAGCGGGCACAGGCATCCTCCTGTCGCGGTCGGGCGGCTCACCGAAGACGTCGTCATCCCCGGCGCCACCCTCGAACACTGCTTACAGTTTACCGCCCGGCACTGACAACAGGGAGTCCGCAGGACCCTTCAAAAGACCTGGTGGGGCCGGTAATTGGCACCGTGTCACAACAGGTTTGCGAGGTGCGGGAGAGGCGCCAGAAATTCGAACAAGTCGGTTGGCGCGTACCGTGTGCGCATGGAGATCTGGATCAATCCCGCGTGCTCGAAGTGCCGCAGCGCCCTGACGCTGCTCGATGCCGAGGGCGCCGACTACACCGTCCGCCGCTACCTGGAGGACGTGCCGAGCGAGGACGAGATCCGGGGCGTGCTCGAACGCCTCGGTCTCGAACCCTGGGACATCACCCGCACCCAGGAGGCCGACGCCAAGGAGCTGGGGCTCAAGGAGTGGCCGCGGGACGCCGCCTCGCGCGAGCGCTGGATCACCGCTCTCGCCGAGCACCCGAAGCTGATCCAGCGGCCGATCATCACCGCGGACGACGGGACGGCGGTGGTCGGCCGCACCGACGAGGCCGTGCGGGACGCCCTGTCGCGCTGACCAGCCACACTCTTCCTTGTGGCGCAGGTCACTTGAGTGACTCCTGTAACCGCTGAGTAACCTCGTTCGGTATCTCGTACATAGCGGCGTACGCTCCCCTACCTCTTCAGGAGGCGCGCATGTCGCGCAGGAGAACTCTCGGTACGAAGAAGAAGATCGCGCTGCTGGTGAGCGCGGCGACGGTGGCGGGAGGCGGGGCCTTCGTCATGGCGAGCACGTCGAACGCCGCACCGACCCCCAAGTCGGCGTCGGAGTCGACGGTCTGCCTGGGTCTCGCCACCGCCCTCGGCAACAACCAGAAGTTCATCGCGGACCAGCGGGCCAACCCGGACGCGCAGTCCGAGGCGCGGATCGCCAACCGCGAGGCGGTCGTCGCGGAGATCAAGCGGAAGCAGGAGGCGTCGGGGTGCACCGTCGGGGAGTCGGCTCAGGACTCCCAGACCGCGCAGCCGTCGCAGCCCGCCCAGTCGGCCCAGCCGCCCGCGGCTTCGGCCCAGCCGTCGCAGCCCGCCGAGTCCGCCCCGGCGGGAGACACCGGGGACGGTGCCGCTGCCTCCGGGCAGCAGGTGTGCAACGGCTCCACGGTCACGCTCTCCGGCGAGGGCGGTGCGCCCGCCGCGTCCAGCAACCAGTTCCCGGCCGGCACGAAGCTGAAGGTCACCAACCTGGACAACAACAAGTCCACGACGGTGGAGGTCACTTCGGTCTCCGGCAGCTGTGCGCTGCTCAACAACGCGGCCTTCGAACAGGTTCGTGAGCCCGGCAAGTTCCTGATCCGCCGGGCCCTGATCGAGAAGGTGGGGTGAGGCCCTACGGCCGAGTGAGTCGATGAGGCGGCGGCCACCCCCTCGGCCGCCCCTCGTACGTGTCACCGGTCCTGCCGCCCCCGGCCAGGGGCGGCAGGACCGGCGCGTGCGGGCCGTGCGGCGCCGCTCACCGGCTTGACGGAGGGGAGCCGGTGACCGGCGCCGCACCCGCGAAACGCCCTCACGGCGTCAAGTGCGGCACGGTGTCACCAGGTAACACGGGGTTCACATTCGAGCAATGGCCGGGAAATCGCCTGTTGTCAGGCTGCCGGGCAGCAGACGCGGCGCACCGGTGCCGCTGCGCCGCAAGCACCCGCGATACGCGCCCAGACACACCCGAGGATGTGGCCCGTGACCTACAAGGCTGAGTACATCTGGATCGACGGCACCGAGCCGACGGCCAAACTGCGTTCCAAGACCAAGATCATCACGGGTTCCCCCGCCGGTCTCGACGCGCTGCCGATCTGGGGCTTCGACGGGTCTTCGACCAACCAGGCCGAGGGCCACTCCTCGGACTGTGTCCTCAAGCCGGTCTTCAGCTGCCCCGACCCGATCCGCGGCGGCGACGACATCCTGGTGCTGTGCGAGGTCCTGAACATCGACCTCACCCCGCACGCCAGCAACACCCGTGCGGCGCTGGCCGAGGTCGCGGAGAAGTTCGCGGCGCAGGAGCCGATCTTCGGTATCGAGCAGGAGTACACGTTCTTCAAGGACGGCTACCCGCTCGGCTTCCCCAAGGGCGGCTTCCCGGCCCCGCAGGGCGGCTACTACTGCGGTGTCGGCGCGGACGAGATCTTCGGCCGTGACGTCGTCGAGGCGCACCTGGACAACTGCCTGAAGGCCCAACTCGCCATCTCCGGCATCAACGCCGAGGTCATGCCCGGCCAGTGGGAGTTCCAGGTCGGCCCGGTCTCCCCGCTGGAGGTCTCCGACCACCTGTGGGTGGCCCGCTGGCTGCTCTACCGCACCGCCGAGGACTTCGACGTCGCCGCCACCCTCGACCCCAAGCCGGTCAAGGGCGACTGGAACGGCGCCGGTGCGCACACCAACTTCTCCACCAAGGCGATGCGCGAGGGCTACGACGCGATCATCACCGCGGCCGAGTCGCTCGGCGAGGGTTCCAAGCCGCTCGACCACGTCAAAAACTACGGCGCCGGCATCGACGACCGCCTCACCGGCCTGCACGAGACCGCCCCGTGGAACGAGTACTCCTACGGCGTCTCCAACCGCGGCGCCTCGGTCCGTATCCCCTGGCAGGTCGAGAAGGACGGCAAGGGCTACATCGAGGACCGCCGCCCGAACGCCAACGTCGACCCGTACGTGGTGACGCGTCTGCTCGTCGACACCTGCTGCTCGGCGCTGGAGAAGGCCGGCCAGGTCTGACCCGCCCCGCAAAGCTCGCCGAGGCGCTCACCGTTCGCGGTGGGCGCCTCGGTTCGTCTGCCGCGACGTCGTGGCTCGTCGCGCAGTCCCCCGCGCCCCTTCGGGGCACGTGTCCAAGCAGTGAGAGGAGGGTCCCCTCACGGCAGCGGGTCTGCTTCAATGGAGTCATGGCCAGCCACCGGAAGTGCATCGCGACGGGTCGTCATGACCTCGAGCCCTTCTGGCCGTCCCGCCAGCACCACGACTTCGACCGGGTGTGTTGCCGCGCGACGAACGCGCCGGCCCTCTAAAGCCGTACACCCGGCCTTCGGCCAGCGCGCACCGCGTACGTCCCTCGGCGAGCCCGACCACGAATCGCGGCCGTCGACCTCCCCGACGAACTCCTCGCGCGAAAGAGCTGACCTCTCATGGCGACCACTCGTTCCCTGTCCCCCGCCGCCCCCCTCGCCACCCCCGCGCCGCACGGCCCCCGGCATCGGCTGCGTGCCGTCGACCGGGACGAGGTGGTCACGGTCGCGGACCTGCTGCCGCCGGGTGCCACCTGGCTGCCGGCGCCGCAGCACACTCTTCCCACGCTGCCGGGGCAGCCGCCCATGATCGGCTACCTGGTGCTCGTCCCGGCCGACCAGCAGCCGCCCTTCCCGGTGGCGGTGCCCGACCTGCCGCAGGCCGCCGGCCCGGAGCCCGTCGCCGAGCCGGCCGGTGATCCGGTGATCCGGGTCGACACCGTGCAGCGCACCGCCCGGGTGGCCGGTCGCCCGCTCGACCTCACCTACCTGGAGTTCGAGCTGCTGGCGCACCTGGTGGCGCACCCGGGCCGGGTGCACACCCGCGACCAGCTCGTTGGCACGGTGTGGGGCTACGGACACGTGGGCGACGGCCGCACCGTCGACGTCCACATCGCCCGCCTGCGCCGCAAGCTGGGCGTGGAGCACCGCGACACGATCCGCACGGTGCGCCGCGTGGGCTACAAGTACGTGCCGCCGACGGGACACTGACGCCCTCGGACGGCCGGGGTGCTCCGTCTCTGCTGACAGCAGATCCCCGTTCCGTCGCCTCACCCGGCCGGGCAGAGTCACCGGCATGAGGCTTCTGATGCTGGGTGGTACGGAGTTCGTGGGACGGGCCGTCGTGGAGGCGGCGCTGGGGCGGGGCTGGGAGGTGACCGTCTTCCACCGGGGCCGGCACGAGGCCCCGCGGGGCGTCCGGTCGCTGCTCGGTGACCGCACCACGCCCGGCGGTCCGGCAGCCCTGGCCGACGACCCGGGCGAGTGGGACGTCGTCGTGGACACCTGGTCGGCGGCGCCCCGGGCGGTGCTGGACACGGCGCGGCTGCTGCGGGGCCGCGCCGGCCGGTACGTGTACGTGTCGAGCTGCTCGGTGTACGCGTGGGCCCCGCCCGCCGGGTACGACGAGGACGCGCCCCTGGTGGAGGGGGCGGCGGCCGACGCGGAGCAGAGCGACTACGCCCGGGACAAGAGGGGCGGCGAGCTGGCCGCCGTCGAGGCCTTCGGCGCGGACCGCTCGCTGCTCGTGCGGGCCGGGCTGCTCCTCGGTCCGTACGAGAACGTCGGCCGTCTCCCGTGGTGGCTGACCCGGGCGGCCCGCGGCGGCCCGGTCCTGGCGCCGGGGCCGCGGGGCCTCCCCCTGCAGTACGTCGACGTCCGGGACCTGTCGGAGTGGATCCTCGGCGCGGTGGAGCAGGAACTGAGCGGGCCGTACAACCTGATCAGCCCGCAGGGGCACGCCACCATGGGGACGTTCCTCGACGCGTGCGCGCGGGTCACGGGCGGTGCGGCCGAACTCCGCTGGACCGAACCGGGGGTGATCCTGGAGGCGGGCATCGAGCCGTGGACCCAGTTGCCGGTGTGGGTGCCGCCGGACAGCGACCTGCACGACGCCCTGCACAGCGTGGACGTCTCCCGTGCGGTCGGGACCGGCCTGGTCTGCCGGCCCGTCGAGGAGACCGTGGCCGACACCTGGGACTGGCTGTGCGGCATCGGCGGTGTCGCGCCCCAGCGCCCGGACCGGACGCGCAAGGGCCTCGACCCGGAGGTGGAGGCGAAGGTGCTCGCGGCCGGAACCGGCATGTGAGGACCGCGCGTTCGCCCCTCAGGTGTACGTAGCACCACCCCAGGACCGGGGGTCCGGCCCCGTGACCGGGCCCGTCCGCTCGGCGAGACTGACGCCATGACCACGGACACGATGAACGGCACCGGGCGGACGACAGGGCGGGGCATCGGGCTCGCCGCGGTGCGGGGGCTCGCGCTGGCCCTCCTCTCCCTGCCGGGGGCGGTGCTGTGCTTCTGCCTGTCCCTGGTCTCCATCGCGCTCATCCCGATCGGGGTCGGGATCGTCACCACGCCGTACGTGCTGACGGGGGTGCGGGCGTTCGCGAACGCGCGGCGGGTGCTCGCGGCGGAGTGGGGCGGGGTGCGGATCCCCCCGGCGTACCGGCCGCTGCCCAAGGACGCCAACCCCTGGGCGCGCACCTTCGGGATGCTGCGCGACCCGGCGACCTGGCGGGACCTGCGGTGGCTGCCGGTCGACATGACCGCGGGGTTCGTCACCGCGCTGCTGCCGGCGGTGCTGCTCTTCTATCCTCTGGAGGGGTTCGCGATCGCGGCCGGGCTGTGGCGCGTCCTGGACGGGGCAGACGGATACTGGTACGGGTTCGTGCGGGTCCACGACCAGAGCTCCGCTTTCGGCGCGGGCGCCCTTGCCCTCGTCCTGCTCTTCTTCGCGCACTTCCTCACCCCGCGCCTGCTGGGCGTCCACTTCCGGCTCACCCGGGCCGTGCTCGGCGGCGACCAGAGGGAACTGGCCGAGCGGGTGCGGGTGCTGACCGAGACGCGGCGCGACGCCGTCGACGCCTCCGCGGCCGAACTGCGGCGCATCGAGCGGGACCTGCACGACGGGGCGCAGGCCCGGCTGGTCGCCGTCGGCATGGACCTCGGCACCATCGAGGCGCTCCTCGACAAGGACCCGGAGCAGGCGAAGAAGCTGATCGCGCAGGCCCGCGCCTCCTCGGTCGAGGCCCTGACCGAGCTGCGCGAACTGGTCCGCGGCATCCACCCGCCGGTCCTCGCCGAACGCGGTCTGGGAGACGCCGTGCGGGCGCTGGCGCTGCGGCTGCCGGTGGCCACCGAGGTGAGCGTGGATCTGCCCGGGCGGGCCGAGGCGCCCGTGGAGTCGGCCGCGTACTTCGCCGTCAGCGAGGTCCTCACCAACGCCGTGAAGCACTCGGGCGCCGACCGGATCTGGGTCGATCTGCACCGGGCGGACGGCATGCTGCGGGCGACCGTCACGGACAACGGCAAGGGCGGCGCGGTGATCGGGGCCGGTTCGGGGCTGGCCGGGGTGGAGCGGCGGCTGGGTACATTCGACGGCGTCCTGGCCGTCAGCAGCCCCGCGGGCGGCCCCACCATGGTCACCGTGGAGATCCCTTGCGCGTAGTCCTGGCCGAAGACCTCTTCCTGCTGCGCGACGGACTCGTCCGGCTGCTGCAGGCGCACGGCTTCGAAATCGCGGCGGCCGTCGAGACCGGGCCCGAACTGGCCGCCGCGCTGGCCGAGCTGGACCCGGACGTGGCCGTCGTCGACGTACGCCTGCCGCCCACGCAGACCGACGAGGGCCTGCAGTGCGCGCTCGAAGCCCGCAGGAAGCGGCCGGGCCTGCCGGTACTGGTGCTCTCCCAGCACGTGGAGCAGCTGTACGCGCGCGAGCTGCTCGCCGACGGCACCGGCGGGGTCGGCTATCTGCTGAAGAACCGGGTGTTCGACGCCGAGCAGTTCGTGGACGCGGTACGGCGGGTCGCCGACGGCGGTACGGCGATGGACCCGCAGGTCATCCAGCAGCTCCTGGCCCGCCGTTCGGGCGACGACAGGCCGCTGGCGCGGCTGACGCCCCGGGAGCGGGAGGTGCTGGAGCTGATGGCGCAGGGCCGGTCGAACGCGGCGATCGCCGGGAAACTGGTCGTGACGGAACGGGCGATCGCCAAGCACACCGCCAACATCTTCGCCAAACTGGGGCTGGAGGTCTCGGACGACGACAACCGCCGCGTGCTGGCGGTTCTGGCGTATCTCGACCACGGCCGGTGAAACCGGGGCGATTACCTTCACCCCTCGTGGGGGATCAACAACTACCGATGCATGAGGGGCTGTTGAGGACCCAGAGTCTTCACGAATCTCGCATCAATTTCCGGGACCTCTGAACACCTGTGGGACGCCCTCCGTATGGATGGGAGCCGCTTCACTCCTGTCGGGCGCCTCGATGCCCCCGAAAAAGGAAGTCAGAGGAGTTCCATGGGACGCAACACAAGAAAACGCCGTACGCCGCTGGCCACCAAGGCCATTGCCGCATCGGCGGCCCTAGCGCTCGGTGGGGGCGGGCTGATCTGGGCAAACTTCTACGCCTCGGCGCACGAGGAGAACTCGGCGAACCAGACGAAGTCCGCGGGCGCACAGATCGCCACGATCCAGTGCCCGGACGTCGGACAGAAGCTGACCGACGTGCCGGACGGCGCTCGCCAGGGGGTGGACAAGGAGCTGGCCAACCTCGACAAGCAGATCAGCGAGGCCTACACCCGTCTCGCCTCCACGCGTCAGGCCCAGGCCGGTGACGCGAGCTTCGTCGACAACGCCATCCTCGGCCCGCTGAAGTCGAAGCGGACCGCGGTCATCGACCGGATCGGCATCAACATCCGGCGGGTGGGCGGGCAGGCCCCGGGCAACCTCGAGCAGCTGGCCTCGTGCCAGGGCATGGCCGCCGACGCCAACACCAACGACGGCCAGGCCGGCGGTGGTCAGAACAACGACGGCCAGAACAACGACGGCCAGAACAACGACGGCCAGAACAACGGCGGTCAGAACAACGGCGGTCAGAACAACGGCGGCGGTCAGGACCAGGGCCAGGACAACGGCGGCCAGGACAACGGGCAGGGCGGCAACGGCGGGCAGGCCGACAACGGCCCGGCGGCGGACGACTTCATCAAGATCGAGGACGTCCAGCCCAACTCGCGCAACCTGCCGAACGGCCTCGCCGCGAACGGCGACGGCGGTTCCACCGGCACGTTCACCACGGAGTGCGGCACCAACGAGAACGAGAACCGCAACTCGGACAACGTGATCGTGGCGCCCGGCGTCTCCAACGGTGCGCAGCACCAGCACGACTACGTCGGCAACCAGAACAACAACGCCTTCGCGAGCGACGACGACCTGGCCAACGGCCAGACGACCTGCCAGAACCAGGGCGACAAGTCCACCTACTTCTGGCCCGTCATCCGTATCCAGGACGGTTCGGACGACATCGACGCCGGCCAGCCCGGCGGTGGCCAGGACGGCAACGTCGGCAAGATCGTCGAGCCGGCCGAGGCCCAGCTGAAGTTCGTCGGCAACCGCACCAGCGACGTCGTCGCGATGCCGAAGGCCCTGCGCATCATCACCGGTGACGCCAAGTCCCTCACCAACGGCCTGAACAACGCCAACACCTCGTGGAGCTGCACCGGCTTCGAGGACCGCCAGGTGACGGACAAGTACCCGCTCTGCCCCGAGGGCAGCTCCGTGGTGCGGACGTCCAACTTCCAGAGCTGCTGGGACGGCCAGAACATCGACAGCGCCAACCACCGCACCCACGTCGACTTCGTCGAGGCGGACGGCAGCTGCTCGAACGGCTTCAAGGCCATCCCCCAGCTCCAGGTCCGACTGGTCTACGACGTACAGGCGCCGCAGATCAACAACGGCCAGGTGCAGAACGCCTTCGCGGTGGACTCCTTCCCGGAGCAGCTGCACAAGCCGATCACCGACCACAACGACTTCATCAACTTCTTCGACGACAACCTGATGAACAAGATGGTCCAGTGCATCAACGACGGCCAGGACTGCCAGTAGTCCTGAACCGGTAGCGCAGAAGGCCGGCGGTGGGAATTCCCACCGCCGGCCTTCTGCTGTGTTGCGACCCGCGTGCTCAGCCGTGGTGGCTGCTGCCGCCGTGACCGTTCTTGTTGTGGCTGCCGCCCGGGTTCATGTGCTCGGAACCCTCCTCCATGGTGCCGCCGAGGGTGCCCTGCAGCGCCGTGACCGTCTTCTGCTGGCCCACGGCGACCCACTTGCGGCCGACGAGGTAGTAACCGCCGTAGTCCTTGGCGCTGTTCAGCCATTCGCGCTGGCCGCGGTCCGTGGAGAAGGTCGCGAGGACGTACTTGTCCTTGCCCTTCTTGCACAGCGCCTGGCGGATGGTGTCCGCGTCGGTCTGCATGTTCGGCTTGCAGTCGGCCTCGGCGGCGATGTGCTCCAGGCTGCCGCTCACCTCCTTCGGAACGGCCGCCTCGTCCTTGCCGCCGGATCCGCCGCAGCCGGTCAGCGCCACCATCGCCACCGCGCCGCTCAGCGCGAGCATCGGTCGGGTCACCCTCATCTGTTCCTCCGGTCCTTGTCGGCACGGTCCCTGTCACGGCACGATCCGGACGCATGCCGCACCGAGCCCCGGCAAGAGGCTCTCGCCCTCGATACGGCTGCGGAGCCCACCGTGCTCAAAATCCGCTGCCCCGGTGTGCACTCCTGTGCGAGGGTGGGCAGGTGGATCAGGACTGGGAAGATCGCGTGGCCGCCCTGTGGGACCGTTTCGACGACTACGCCGAGACGGAGGAGGGCGAGGCCCGCTTCCGCGCCGACGTCGACGCCCTCGTCGCCGAGCTGCCCGAGGGCAGTCCGCTCGGCTTGTTCGAGCGGGCCTGCGCCTGGGACTCCACGGGCCGCTCCGACAAGGCGGTCCCCCTGTACCAGGAGGCGCTGGCGGGCGGTCTCGCCGACGCCAGCCCCTACAAGGCCCGCCGGACGAAGATCCAGCTGGCCAGCTCACTGCGGAACACCGGCCGGGCCGAAGAGGGCCTCGCGCTGCTGACGCCCGAGCTTCTCGCCCCGTCCGACGAGCTCGACGACCCCGTACGCGCGACGCTCGCGCTGTGCCTGTCGAGCCTCGGCCGTGACCGGGAGGCACTGGCACTGGCCCTGGGCGCCCTGGCCCCGCACCTCCCGCGCTACCAGCGGTCCATGGCCAACTACGCCCGGCTGCTCGTGGAACCCGGGGAGCACCCGGGGGCGTGACGCCCTGCGGCCAGGTGACCAACCAACGGTTCGCTCGTTCTGCTGAACGTGCAGTCACAGGATGTCGCCCAGCGCCCCGCACCTCCCTCCCCCGCCGGCCCGGTCGTCGACGTCGAGCAGGCCGAGGCCGCGCTCGTCGAGCACTACCCGCGGCTCGTCCGGCTGGCCTACCTGGTCCTGCCACCCGGGCTGGGCCGCAGCCGCCGCGTCCTGACCGCACACGCCCTCACCCAGCGGGCGCTCCCCCGCAACCGCACGCCGTCCCCGGTGATCCCGGCGCAGTCCACGGGGCGGGACGGCGACCCCGGCTACGCCCTGGTCCGTCTCCAGGTGCTGCGCACGGCGCTGGAGGCGGGACTGCCGCTGAAGGCGAAGGCGTGGCCCAAGAGGGCCCAGTTGCCGCCGCTGCTGCCGCACGTGTGGGGCCTGAAGCTGTTCCCGCGCTCCGGCGGCGCCGACGAACTCGCCCTGGACCAGCGGCTGTCCACCCTGTCCGGCCCGGCCCGGGCCGCCTACGCGCTGCGCGGCCTGGAGCGACTCACGGACGACGGGGTGTGCGAGGTCCTCGCGGCAGCGGGCGTCGCCGACCCGGAGGGCGCGGTGCTGGAGGCCGGCGGGGTCCCCGCCCAGTACGGGCTGCTCGACTCCCCCGAGTTCGATCCCTGCTCGCTCCAGGCCCGGCCCACCGACCTGATGCGCCGCCGCCAGCATCTGAAGGCCGCGCTGGCCGCCGGTGCCGCCCTGCTGGTGTGCGGGGCGCTGCTCGGCCTGCCCGGTGAGGGCTGGGGCCCCGAGGGCGCCGCGGCACCCCCGTATGCGCAGAACCCGGCCGCGCAGGCCGCCCTGGACCCGGCGAAGCTGACCCGGGTCCCGCCCACCGCGTGGCGCAGCTCGGCGCGCACCGACTTCTCCGTGTGGCCGGCCCGCGGCGACCGCACCGGCGACAAGGCCCTGTTGCGCCGCGCCCTGGCCGTGTGGGCCCGCCCCGGCGAGACGGTCCAGGTGTCGGCGACCCCCGGCACCCCCTCCGGGGGCCCCGCCGGACCGCCCCAGCTGCTGTACGCGGGGACGGTCGACGCTGCGCGCGTGGTGATCCTCCACGACGGTCTGCGCATCGTCCGGTACGCCGAGCCGAAGGACGGCACGCAGGGCGCCGCCCTCGACTTCGCCCGGGTGGACGGGGCCGGCCGGGCCGGGGCGAGCGCGGTGGTGCTGGGCCGGTCCGACGGCAACGTCCGCTACCTCACGGCCCCCTGGGTGCGAAAGGCCGGCGAGCGGGACCTGATGAAGCCGGGCTCCGGCGCGATGAACCTCACGCTCACCGGCGGTGTGGCCGCGCCGCTGGCCAGCCCGGCCCTGCGGTCCGGCGCCTGCACCTCGTGGAACGTGCTGCAGGTGACCGACGGCGGCGGGACCCGGCTGCTGACCGACCTCGGTGAACTGGTCCCGGCCCGGCTCACCGCCGGACGGCCGGGCTCCCCGGGCGAGGTGTCCGGGGCGGCGGCGCTGCACACCTGGCAGCCGTTCGCCTGCTCGCTGGGCACGATGCGCTCGGCCGGGGTGCGGAGCGTCAACGCCTGGGCGTTCAACGAACAGCCACTGCCCGACGCGAGCGGCTCGGCGGCGTGGGTGTGCACACGGGCCGAGACCTGGCGGGGCGGCGGGGCGCGGGTGCTGGCGCAGTTCCACACGCCGGGCGGGGCGTACGGGGCGGCGGCGGCACAGGCCGAGAACGTCCCGGCCTGCGGGGCGCGTGATCCGCATGTGCTGGCCGGGGTGCTGTGGAAGTCGAAGGCCGGCGACTGGTACCTGCTGGCCGCCGGCAGCCGGAAGACGGCGTCGGTCCGGGCGACGGGCGGGGTGAACGGGGCGGCGCGGGGCAGTCTGCTGACCGTGCCGGCCGAGCAGGGCGCCCAGGCTCAGCTCAAGGGGTCCCTGAAGGACGGGCGTTCGCTGCGCGGGCTGCGCTGACGGAGGCGAACGGGGGTGCGTCCGGTGAGGTCGCTGGAACCCCGCTGATCGATCCGGCCCGTTCGAGGCCGGAATCGATCGGTAAGGTGTTCGCATGACTACCGGGGTTCGCCGCAGAATGGGAGTCGCGGAACGGCGGCAGCAGTTGATCGGCGTCGCCCTCGAACTGTTCAGCCGCCGCTCGCCCGACGAGGTCTCCATCGACGAGATAGCGTCGGCCGCGGGCATTTCACGCCCGTTGGTCTACCACTACTTCCCCGGCAAACTCAGCCTGTACGAGGCCGCGTTGCAGCGCGCCTCGGACGATCTGGCGGCCCGGTTCGTGGAGCCGCACGAGGGTCCGCTGGGGGCCCGGTTGCTGCGCGTGATGCACCGCTACTTCGACTTCGTGGACGAGCACGGGCCCGGTTTCTCCGCCCTGATGCGCGGCGGTCCGGCCGTCGGCTCCTCGACGACCAACGCGCTCGTCGACTCCGTACGGCAGGCCGCGTATGTCCAGATCCTTTCGCACCTGGGCGTGGCCGATCCGCCCGCGCGTCTCGAACTGGTCGTCCGCTCCTGGATCTCGCTCGCCGAGTCGACGGCGCTGATCTGGCTGGACGGCCGGCGCATCCCGCGCGAGGAGCTGGAGCCGCAGCTCGTCAACGATTTCGCCGCCCTGGCCGCGGTCAGCGCCGCCTACGACGAGGAGATGGCGGAGCTGCTGCGCGGCGCCCTCAAGGACGAGCCGACCGACGGCCCGTTCGCGCACCTGGTCGGCCGGCTCATCGCCCTGGCGGGCTGAGCGGTCTCAGCTTTCGTACTTCGCGTACGACGGGTCGAGGTCGCGGACCTCGGCGGAGGCGTGCAGGGCGAGCCCGGCGGCGGGCTTCACATGGGTCCGCAGCAGTTCCAGCGCGGCCTCGGTGAGCCGGGCCTTGGTCTCGGCCGTGCGGCCGGCGAGCAGCGCGATGTGCACGTGGACGTGGGCGTGGCCCTCGGTCTCGGGGCCGACCACGATGTCCTCGGTCGGGCGGAACCGGGTCTTGCACGCGGGCGGCTTGGCGGCCGCGATCTCGACCGTCGCCTCGTGCAGCGCCTTCGCGAATCCGGGCCGGTCGAAGCCGTCCGCGAGGTCGGCGGAATAGTCGACGGTGATCTGCGGCATCAGCACTCCTGTTCCAGGTCGGTGTGCCCACCCTAGCCGCGGGCGGGGTGGGGCGGGCCGCCGGTCGCGGTCCGCCCCTCCCGCACCGGGTGCGTTACCCCGCGGTCCGGGTGAAGACCGCGACCGTGCGCGCCGGCACGGCGAAGGTGCCGGACGCCTGCGCGTAGGCGGCGGACTTCACGGTGGCGTCCGCGCCCGCCGCTTGCACCGGATGCAGCCGGTACCCGGTCCCGGCGAGGGCGGACACGCGCTGCTCCTGCCGCTCGGGCGTGGCATTGAAGACGACGACGAGGTCACCGAGCCGCATGGTGATCACGCCGGGCGTCTCGTCCGTGCCGGACAGCGGGAAGGAGAGCCGGGACTGCACCTGCGCGGCCGTGCCGAGGGAGAAGTCCTTCTCGGTGCTCCGGATCCGCAGCAGGTCGCGGTAGGCGGCCGAGGTGCCCTCGATCTGCTCGCAGCCCACCTCGACTCGGCTCAGCAGGGGCTTGGCGTACGGCCACTTGTCGGTGTTGTCGGCCGCCATGGGCAGTCCGCGGCCGAAGCCGTTGCCGTCCTCGCACCTCCAGTGGACGGCGTTGAACCAGTCGCCGCTGTCGTAGGAGTTGCGGTCCAGGGACTTGGAGCGCAGCAGGTCGGTGCCCGCCTGGGAGAGGGCCGGGCCCTGGGAGAGGGTGGCCGTGGACATGGCGAGGACCTGCATCCTGGCCCGGTCGGACGCGCTGGTCGTGGCGGGCAGTTTGAAGGCCAGGGCGTCGAACAGGGACTCGTTGTCGTGTGCGTCGGCGTAGGCGAGGGCGTCGCCCGGGGCGTCGGCGTATCCGGCGGGGGCGCCGTTGTAGTCGACCTCGGAGCCCTTGACCTCCTTGCCGCCGGTGTCGGTGAACCGGTAGCCGGCGAGGTTGCCGGAGAGGCCGACCTTGATGAGGTCCTGGTAGTGCAGGAGCCTCGCCTTCTGCTCGGCGGGCGTGCCGTTGTTCTTCGAGGAGTTGGGGTCGGTGTAGAGGCCTGAGGCGAAGCCCTGGACTCCGGGGTCCTCGTCGAAGGGGCCGCCGCCGCGCACCGCGTCACGGGCGCGGTCGGAGAAGGTGGCGATGCCGGTGCCGGCCATGTTCTTCTGCGTGGCCTGGACGAACCGGGCGTCGTCGGCGACCTCGCCGAAGTTCCAGCCCTCGCCGTAGAGGATGATCTTCTTGCCGTCGACGCCGTCCTCGGCGGGGGTCAGCTCGTCGAGGGCCTTGCGGACGGCGAGGATGTTGGCCTTGGGGTGGTGGCCCATGAGGTCGAAGCGGAAGCCGTCGACCTTGTACTTCTTGGCCCAGGTGACGATCGAGTCGACGACCAGCTTGCCCATCATGGCGTTCTCGGTGGCCGTGTTGGCGCAGCAGGTGCTGTCGGCGACCGAGCCGTCGGCGAGGAGCCGCTGGTAGTAGCCGGGCACGATCCGGTCGAGGACGCTTGTCCTGTTCTGGCCGCTCGCGGCGGTGTGGTTGTAGACGACGTCCATGACGACCCGCAGCCCGTCGTCGTTGAGGGCCTTCACCATCTTCCGGAACTCGACCGTGCGGGCGGTGCCGTCCGGGTCGGTGGCGTAGGAGCCCTCGGGGACCGTGTAGTGGTACGGGTCGTAGCCCCAGTTGTAGGCGTCCTTCGCCGCGATCTTGCCGACGCACTCCTGCTGCTTGTCCGAGTCGGCGGGGAAGGACGCCAGGTCGCAGTCGGTCTTCGCCTGGTCGGCCTTCTTCTCCGGAATGGTGGCGATGTCGAACGCGGGCAGGAGATGGACGTAGGAGGTGCCCGCCTTCGCCAGTTCGCGCAGGTGCTTGGAGCCGTCGCTCGCCTTGTCGGTGAAGGCGAGGTAGGTGCCGGGGTGCTTCGCCGTCCGGTCCTCCACGGAGAAGTCCCGGATGTGCAGCTCCTGGATCTGCGCGTTGCGCAGCGGCACGGCCTTCGGCTTGGCGTACGCCGACCAGCCGGCGGGCTTGAGCGCCTTGTCGTCCAGGTCGACGACGAGGCTGCGCGTCGAGTCGGCGGTCAGGGCGAGGGCGTAGGGGTCGGTGACCTTGTTGGTGACGACCTTGCCGACGCTGGGCGCCCACACCTTCACGACGTACCGGTAGGGCTTGCCCTTCCAGGACGCCGGGCCGGTGACGGACCAGACGCCGGTGGCGCTGTCGCGGTGCATGGGGACGGCCTTGCCGTCGAGCTCCAGGGCGACGGACTGCGCGGTCGGTGCCCACACGGACAGGGTGGGGCGGCCCTTGGAGAAGGTGGGCCCGAGGTCGGCCTCGGTGGCGCCGGGGTACAGGGCGTCGAGGACTCCGGCGATCTGCACGCCGGTCGCGGCGAGGACGGCCCCGTTGGCGGCGTGCTGGGCGGCGACGACCTGGCCGCGCAGGGCCTCGCGGACCCGGTCGCGGTCACGGGGGTCGACGGTCCAGGCGTCGTACGCCTTCAGGTGCGGGAACTTCGCCTTCTGGGCGTCGCTCAGTTCGCCCTTCGACAGGCGCAGCCACTTGGCGTCGCCGGTCAGGGCGCCGTCCTCGGCCTTGATCGAGCCGTCGCGGGAGTACAGCAGCTGGGTGGAGGCGGCTGTGTCGGAGCCGTTCCAGGCGAGGGTGTTCCGGTCGATCCACACCGCCTTGGACGTCGTCAGGTCGAGGGCGGCGGCACTGCCCGCGGGCTGCGGGAGCAGGTACTTCTCCTGGCCGTTCACCAGCCACACCTCATGGCCGTTCGCCTTGAGGTCGAGCGACCGGTCGGTGGGCAGGTCCTTCTCGTCGCCCTTGTGGAGGATGTAGCTGAGGCTGGTGGCTCCGTCGGTGAGCGGTACCTCGAAGACTGCGCCATAGGTATCAGTCTCGACCGGCTTGAGGGGGTTCGACCAGTCGGTCGGGTTCGCGGCTCCGGTCCAGACGTGCAGGCCCCAGCCGTCGTAGTTCCCGTCGGCCCGGTGGTAGTGCAGGACGGCCTTGCTTTTGTCGGGCGCCGGATATGCGGGGCGCTCGGTGGTGACGGTGTCCTTGCCCTGCTCGATCCAGATCTCGCCGGTCTTGGCGACGTCGATCGTGCGGTCGGCGGCGACGTCCTTGGTGCCGTCCTTGTCGATGACGAGGAAGCCGACGTTCGAGGCGCCGGGCTTGAGCTTGACCCAGGCGAAGGCGCCGTAGGCGTCGCGGCCGGTGAAGGGGTGGCTCTTGGGCCATTCGGTGGCCTCGCCCTCGGCGAGGTCGCCCCAGGCGTACAGGCCCCAGTCGGCGTAGTCGCCGTCCGTGCGCTTGTAGTGGACGATCGCGTGGTCGCGGGAGGACGCGGTGGGCGGCTCGGGGGCGGGCGGGGTGCCGGTGGTGGAGGCGGCCAGGGCGCTCGCGGTGCGGCCGGTGGTGTCGACGACGACGGCCTTGTAGCGCAGGGCCGTGCCGGGGGCCACGTCCTCGCCGATGGTGTGGGTGACCTTGTACGGGGCGTGGTCGGCGGAGCCGAGGACCCGCCACTTGCCGTTGCCGGTCCGGGCGGCGAAGACGACCCGGTTGAGCTGTCCGCCCTCCACGTCGGCGCTGAGTTCGACCGTGCCGGTGGCGCCGGACTCCGGGGCCTTCAGGGTGATGGTCGGTGCGGTGGCAGGCTTGGCGAGCTTTCCGGACGCCTTGAGGACGATCGCCGAGCCGGCCGGGACGGTGACGGTGAGCTTTTTGTCGCCGTCGCTCTTCGGGGCGGCGTCGGTGCCGTACACGCCCTTGAAGGTCATGACGGCCGAGCCCGTCGGGAAGGTCGCGGTCTTGTTCTCGCCCGCGTTGTTGAAGGCGACGACGTACTCGGTGCCGGTCTTCGCGTCCGTGCGGGAGAAGGCGTAGACGCCCGGGCCGTCGGCCGCGTAGCGCTCCTGCTGGACGCCGTCGGTCAGCGCCGGATTCGCCTCGCGGAGCTTGGCGAGGGCGCTGATCTGCCGGTAGAGGGGCGCCTTGGTGTCGTAGGCGTCCTCGGCATGGGTGCGGTCGGTGCCGATGCGGTCGTCGTCGAGGTAGTCGGCGGTGCGCGAGGCGAACATGCTCTGCCGGGCGTCCTTGTCACCGCCCGGGCCGGTGAAGCCCTGCTCGTCGCCGTAGTAGACGACGGGGTTGCCGCGGCTGAGGAACATCAGCTCGTTGGCGAGTTCGTCCTTGGCGAGGATCTCGGCATCGGTGGCCTCGGGGTCGTCCTGCTCGAGGAACGACCCGATCCGGCCCATGTCGTGGTTGCCGAGGAAGGTGACCTGCTCGTACGCGTTGGCCTTGCCGGTCGTGTACTTGTAGTCGTCGCCGAAGACACCCGCGAGCTTGCGGGCGCTCCCGCCCTGCGAGACGTACTGCCGGGCCGCCTCCTGGAAGGGGAAGTCGAGCGTGGCGTCGAGGCGGCCCTGGATGACGTACGGGGCGGTGACGTTCGTGTCGGCCGAGTAGACCTCGCCGAACATGAAGAAGTCGTCCCGGCCGCGCTGGGCGGCGTACGCGTCGAGGGCGGTGGCCCACTGCGTCCAGAACTCCATGTCGACGTGCTTCACGGTGTCGATCCGGAAGCCGTCGACGTCGAAGTCCCGCACCCAGCGCTGGTAGATCTTCTCCATCCCGTGGACGACCTCGGGCCGCTCGGTCCACAGGTCGTCGAGCCCCGAGAAGTCGCCGTGCGTGGAGCTCTCACCGGCGAAGGTGGAGTCGCCGCGGTTGTGGTACATCGTCGGGTCGTTGAGCCACGACGGCACCTTGTTCTTCTTGGTGACGACCGGGGTGCGCGGGAAGGAGTCCCGGTCGACCGCGGGGAAGCCGTGCCGCCCGTCGGCGTAGTCGGCGTCGTCGAAGGGCACGCCGTCCTTGGTCAGGTACGGGAAGGCGCCCTTGGAGAGGTAGTCGTAGGACTTCTCCTCGTAGTCGACGACGTCGGCGGTGTGGTTGGTGATGACGTCGAAGAAGACCTTCATGCCCTTGTCGTGGGCCTTGGAGATGAGGTTCTCCAGGTCCTGGTTCGTCCCGAAGTGCGGGTCGACCTGGGTGAAGTCCGTGATCCAGTAACCGTGGTAGCCGGCCGAGGCGTTCGCCCCGGTGCCCTGCACGGGCTGGTTCTTGAAGATGGGGGCCATCCACAGGGCGGTGGTGCCCAGGCCCTTGATGTAGTCGAGCCGCTTGGTCAGGCCTTTGAGGTCGCCGCCCTGGTAGAAGCCCTTGTCGGTGGGGTCGTAGCCGGTCGACAGGCGCGAACCGGTCAGGCCGCCCTTGTCGTTGCGCGGGTCGCCGTTGGCGAAACGGTCCGGCAGCACGAAGTAGAACTGTTCACGGGTGGCGTCGTGCCGGGCGGGCTGGGCGGCCAGCTCGGCGTCGGAGGGGGGCGGAGGCGGTGTGTCGGCCCGCGCCGCGAGGGGCTGGACGAGCGCTGCGGCCAGCGCGGTCACGGTGACCGCAGCGACCCGTCCGGCATGGGTGGTTCGGCGCCTCGACGGCGTCGGCCATCTCGGTATCACAGATGGGCTCCTTGCGATTACGGCTCTTCGGGTCCGACCCCGCGCGACCGTATCGCCGCCGCAACGCTTACAGCAAGAGGCTTGAAACCATCGGAAAAAACTTTCAGTCGGCCGCTCAGCAGCTCGACTTGCCCGCGTGGATCGCCAGGGCGGTGCCGGAGGCCAGGGTGGCCGTGAACTGCCCGCTGGAGTTCACCGTCACGGTCCTGTTGTTCTGCACATCGCAGTACGTCCCCGCGGGCAGTGAGGTCTGGTAGGTCCGGCTCACCTGGCCCGACTCGTGGTTGATGGCCACGAAGCCCTTGTCTCCCCGGCCGAAGGCGATGGCGTCGCCTCCGTTGTCCCACCAGTCGGTGACGGCCTGGCCCCGGGTGGCGTTGCGGAAGGCCACCATGGACGTGATCTCGGGCCAGTTGTGCTGGCACTTCCATCCGTCCTGCCAGCAGGCCTTCACCGCGCCCCCGCTGGGCGGGCCCGCGTCCGTGTCGGAGAACTCGTAGCCGGAGTTGATGTCGGGGGCGCCGTAGGGCCAGGCCAGCATGAAGACGTTGGCCAGGGTGTAGGTCGCGTTGTCCTTGTAGCTGAGGGTCGAGCCGTTGCGCTCGGTGTCGTGGTTGTCGACGAAGACGCCGGAGACGCCGCTGCTCATGTAACCCCAGCCCTCTCCGTAGTTCTTCAGGTAGGCGAGGTTCTCGTTGGTGAAGACGCGCTTGAGGTCGTAGGCGTAGCGGAACTCCTGGACGTCTCCGTTGCCCGTGTACTCGGTGGGCTGGACGGCCTCACCGGCGCCGTGGATGACCTCCTGTTTCCAGTACACCGACGGGTTGCTCAGCCGGGACTTGATGTTCGCCAGGTCGGAGGCGTCCATGTGCTTGGCCGCGTCGATGCGGAAGCCGTCGACGCCGAGGGAGAGCAGGTCGTTCATGTAGCCGGCGATCGCGTCGCGGACGTAGTTCTCGCCCGTGTCGAGGTCGGAGAGGCCGACCAGCTCGCAGTGCTGGACGTTCCAGCGGTCCTGGTAGGTGCTGATCCTGCTGGTGCAGTCGTCGAAGTCGTACGACGAGTACAGGCCGGGGTAGGTGTACTTGCCGTACGACGAGCCGCCGGTGCCGGTGCCGCTGCCGGCCGACATGTGGTTGATGACCGTGTCCACGACGACCTTCACACCGGACGCGTGGCAGGTGTTCACCATCTCCCGGAAGGCCGTCCGGTCACCGAGCCGGCCGGCGATCTTGTAGCTGACCGGCTGGTACGAGGTCCACCACTGCGGGCCCTGTATGTGCTCGGCGGGCGGGGAGACCTGGACGGAGCCGTATCCGGCGGGCCCGAGGGTGGTGGTGCACTCGCGGGCGACCGAGGCGAAGTTCCACTCGAAGAGGACGGCGGTGACGTCCTTGGTGCCAGGTGGGGAGGCCTGTGCACCAGTCGGGTTCATGACAACCGAGGCCGCGGCGAGCGCGACGGCGGTGGCGAGGTATCTGCGTGCCATGTGGGGTTTCCTTCTTCGTTGAAGGTTCTTGCTGCAAGGTTCAGAAACCTTGCGGTGACGCAGATGGTAAAGGCCCGCCGCCCGAAAGGGCAGCGGGCCGTACGGAATTCAAAGGAAAATCAGGCGCGGGCCTCGGCGGTCGCGGTGGTCCACCACACCGTGGTGTCGGCCGGCACCTTCGCCTCGTCGTCGACCTCGACGATCTCCCCGCTCGCCACCAGCACCCGGCCGTACGCCGGCATCGCCACCGACTCGCCGGTGGTGTTGGCGACGCACACGAACTCCCCGCGACGGAAGGCCAGCACGCCCTCGGGCGCCCGCAGCCACTCCACGGACGTGCCGGCGCCGAGGTCGGGCTGCTCGCGGCGCACGGCGAGCGCGGCCCGGTACAGCTCCAGGGTCGAACCGGGCTCGCCGGTCTGCGCCTCGACGCTCAGCTCGCCCCAGCCCTCCGGCTGCGGCAGCCAGCTGCCGCCGTCACCGAAGCCGTACGACGACCCCGACCTGGTCCACGGGATCGGCACCCGGCAGCCGTCGCGGAAGCCGTCCTGGCCCGCGCCCCGGAAGTACGCCGGGTCCTGGCGCACCTCGTCCGGCAGGTCGACGACGTCGGGCAGGCCGAGCTCCTCGCCCTGGTAGACGTACGCCGAGCCGGGCAGCGCCAGCATGAGCAGGCTCGCGGCCCGGGCCCTGCGCAGCCCCAGTGCGCGATCGCCGGCCAGCCGGATCTGGGTGCCGAGGCCGGGCGGGTTGGCGAAGCGGGTGGCGTGCCGGGTCACGTCGTGGTTGGACAGCACCCAGGTGGCGGGGGCGCCGACCGGGCGCATGGCCTCCAGGGTGCGGTCGATGACCTCGCGCATCTCCGCGGCGTCCCAGTGGGTGCTGAGGTACTGGAAGTTGAAGGCCTGGTGCAACTCGTCCGGGCGGACGTAGTTCGCGGTCCGCTCGATGGTCGGGGTCCAGGCCTCCGCCACGAAGATCCTCTCCCCCGCATACTCGTCGAGGATCAGCCGCCACTGCCGGTAGATCTCGTGCACGCCGTCCTGGTCGAAGAACGGCATGACATCGTTGCCCAGAAGCTTCACCTGGTCGTGGGATCCAAGGTCGGGCAGCCCCTCGGCCTTCACCAGGCCGTGGGCGACGTCGACCCGGAAGCCGTCGACGCCCATGTCCAGCCAGAAGCGCAGGATGGAACGGAACTCGTCGCCGACGGCCGGGTGCTCCCAGTTGAAGTCGGGCTGCTCGGGGGCGAAGAGGTGCAGGTACCACTCGCCGGGCGTGCCGTCGGGTTCGGTGACCCGGGTCCACGCCGGGCCGCCGAAGATCGACTCCCAGTCGTTGGGCGGCAGTTCGCCGTTCTCTCCCTTGCCGGGGCGGAAGTGGTAGCGGTCCCGCAGCGAGGAGCCCGGGCCCTCGGCGACGGCCCGCTTGAACCACTCGTACTGGTCGGAGGAGTGGTTCGGGACGAGGTCGACGATGATCCTCAGGCCGAGCCGGTGGGCGTCGCGGATCAGCGCGTCGGCGTCCAGCAGGTTGCCGAACATGGGGTCGACGGCACGGTAGTCGGCGACGTCGTAGCCGGCGTCGGCCTGCGGCGAGGCGTAGAAGGGGCTGAGCCACACGGCGTCCACGCCGAGGTCGCGCAGGTACGGCAGACGGGTGCGGACACCTTCCAGGTCGCCCATGCCGTCACCGTTGCTGTCGGCGAAGCTGCGCGGGTACACCTGGTAGATCACCGCGTCCCGCCACCAGTCGCGGCGCTTGGCGACGGCGACGGCGGACGCGGGGGTGGGGGTGGGGGCAGGTGCGGCTGAGTGCTGGCTCATGTCGTCCTTGATGCGTAACAGGAGGTCGGTCATGGAAGGCGTGGGTGGGGTGACGAGGCGGCCGCGGCACAGCGGGGTCGGATGAGCACCGCGGCCGCCTCGGGCTTCTGAGGGACGGTTCGGCAGCGCGCCAAGGGGCGGGCGGAACTGCGCGACCAGCCACGACGTGAGCCGCGGACGGTCGACTCGCAGGGTCACCCCTTGGTGCCACCGGCCGTCAGTCCGGTCACCAGGTTCTTCTGCACCAGGTAGAAGAACAGGGCAGCCGGTATCGCGATCAACACAGCCGTCGCGGCCATCAGGTTGCGCTGCGCGTCGTGCTCGCTCACGAACGTCTGCAGACCGACGGCGAACGTGTACTTGCCGTCGCTCAGCATGAACGTCGACGCGAACGCGACCTCACCGAAGGCCGTGAGGAAGCTGTAGAACGCCGCGACCGCGAGGCCCGGCTTGGCGAGCGGCAGGATGAGCCGCGCGAACGTGCCGAAGGGGGTCAGCCCGTCGACGCGCCCGGCCTCGTCGATCTCGAACGGGATGGTGTCGAAATAGCCCTTCATCAGCCAGGCGCAGTACGGCACGATCGTGGTGCAGTTGACCAGGATGAGACCAAGGTAGCTGTCGATGAGCTGCAGATCCGAGAGGATCTGGTACATCGGCACGATCAGTACCGCGATGGGGAACATCTGGGTGACCAGCAGCACCCACATCAGCTTGCGGTAGCCGGGGAACCGCATGCGGGAGACCGCGTAGCCGGTGGACGCGGCGACGACGACACCGATCAGCGTCGTGCCCAGCACCACGACCAGTGTGCTCTTCAGCCAGTCGAAGAAGCCGGTGTCCTGCAGGACGTAGGCGTAGTTCTCGAGCGACAGCTTGCCCCAGATGCGTCCGGGGTGGAGGTAGTCGTCCTTGTCCGGACCGAGGGACAGGAAGAGCAGCCAGGCGACCGGGAAGAGGGCGGTCAGGCTGGCGAGGATCAGCACGGCGTGCGAGGCGAGGGAGGCGCCGATGCCGCGTTCGCCGCGGCCGCGGACCTTGCCGGGGGCGTTCGCGGGGCGCCGCTCGCCGGCCGGGGCGGAGGTCTCGACGGTGGTCGTACTCATGGGGGACTCCTGCCTCAGATCGCGAGCTGCTGCTCGTTGCGGTTCAGCCAGCGGCGGTAGAAGGAGGTGAAGACGATCAGGATGGACAGGAGCAGGATTCCGTAGGCGGCGGACTGGGCGTAGTCGCGCGGCTGCTGCCCGAAGCCCAGTTGGTAGGCCCATGTGACGAGGATCTGGGCGTCGGGTGCGGTGTTGCCGAACAACAGGAAGATGATGGCGAACTGGTTGAAGGTCCAGATGACACCCAGGAGGACAACCGTCGTGCTGACGGACCTCAAGCCGGGCAGGGTGACGTAGCGGAACCGCTGCCAGGCGCCCGCGCCGTCCATCTCGGAGGCCTCGTACAGGCTCGCGTCGATCGACTGCAAACCCCCGAGCAGCGAGACCATCATGAACGGCACACCGCACCAGGTGTTGACCATGATCGCGGCGAACCGCTGCCAGAAGGTGTCCTCCAGCCACAGCGGTGTCGGCAGGCCCAGGCCCTCCAGGGCGGTGTTGATGACGCCGCCGTCCGCCAGCATGAACCGCCAGCCGAAGACGGTGACGAAGGTCGGCACCGCCCAGGGCAGGACGAGGATCATCCGGTAGAGGGTGCGGCCGCGCAGCTTCTGGTTGAGCAGCAGGGCGAGGCCGAGACCGATGCCGTAGTGCAGGGCGACGCAGGCCGCCGTCCAGAAGACCGTCCACAGGACGTGCGACCAGAAGCGGTCGTACGCCGTCGGGCCCCAGAGGATGTCGGCGTAGTTGTCCAAGCCGATGAACTTGTACGTGGCGTCGATGTGGTTGACGCCGATCGTGCGGGCGGTGTTGAGGCTGGTGGCGTCGGTGAGGGTGAGGTACAGGCCGTACACCAGCGGGTACACCACGAGGACGCCGAGCACGACGGCCACCGGGGCGATCATCGCGTAGGCGTACCAGTGCTTGTGGAAGCCGTTCTTCAGCCGCTTGGCCGGGCCGGGTCGCGGTTCCCGCTCACCGCGCCGCTTGCCGGTCGCTCGGTCGATGGCGACGGTCATGGTTCGACACCTTCTGGAGGTTCAAGGAGGTCAAGGGCTGCGCGGGCCGGTGGCCGCCGGATCCCGTCCCTGTGACAGGGGATCCGGCGGCCACCCGGCGGTCACTTGGAGAAGCCGGGCACCAGCTTGGCGATGGCGGTCTCGGCGTTGCCGAGGCCCTTGTCCAGGGACTCCTTGCCGCCGGCGATCTTGATGAGCTCGTCGTCGAGCGGGCCCCACAGCGAGCTGTACTCGGGCAGCGCCGGGCGCGGCTGGGCGCTGGAGAGCACGCCCTGGTAGCCGGCGATTCCGGGGTCGGCCTTGACCTTGTCGGTGTAGGCGTCCTCGCGGGTGGGGAGCGTGGAGTTCTTCAGCGCGATGGTCTCCTGCGCCTTGGCCGAGGTCATGAACTTCACGAACTTCAGCGAGGCCTCCTGGTGGGCCTTGTCCGAGCCCGCGTACACGGAGAGGTTGTGCCCGCCGGTCGGGGCGCCCGCCTTGCCGGTGGAACCGGCCGGGACGGTGGCGATGCCGAGGTTGCTCTTGTCCTTGAAGGCCGAGCCCTTGTAGAAGTTCGTGATCTCCCACGGGCCCTGGACGATCGAGGCGACCTTGCCGCTGACGAACGCCTCCTGGATGTGGGCGTAGGCGTCGGCGGTGGTGTCGGCCTTGTGCAGGCCCTTGCCGGAGAAGAGACCCTGCCAGGTGCCGTAGGCCTTCTTGGCCTCGGGCGAGGTGACGGTGATCTTCTTGGCGTCGGCGTCGACCGTGTCGGTGCCCTCGCCGTAGAGGAAGGACTGGGCGTAGTAGGCCTGGGTGGAGCCCCAGTAGCCGTCGACGCCGGTCTTGCCCTTGATCGTGGCGGCGGCCTTCTTCAGGTCGTCCCAGGTCTTGGGGGCCTCGACGCCGGCCTTCTCGAACAGGGCCTTGTTGTAGACGAGGGCGAGGGTGTCCGTGGTGAACGGGACGCCGTAGGTCTTGCCCTCGTACGTGGCCTGCTCGATCAGGCTGGGCTGGAACTTGGCCTGCTCGGCGAGTGCCTCGGTGCCGTCCAGCGGCGCGAAGAAGCCCTTCTTGGCGAAGGCGGGGGTCCAGCCGACCTCGGAGCGCAGCACGTCGGGGGCGCCCTTGGAACCGGCGGCGGTGTCGAACTTGTTCTGCGCCTGGTCGAAGGGGACGTTGACGTACTTGACCTTGATGTCCTTGTTGGCGGCCTCGAACTGCTTCACCAGGGCCTGGTACGTCGGCGCCTCGTTGGTGGCGTTGGAGGTGTCCCACCAGGTGATGGTGACCGGGCCGCCGGCCTCGTCGCCGCTGTCGCTTCCGCCGCAGGCCGTCGCCGCCAGGGCGAGGGACGCCACCAGCGCGGTGGCCGCTATGCCACGCCGCATGAGTTCTCCTTGAGGGTGAAGCCCGTTTCGTGCTGCCGACTGCGCCGTTGGCCGCCGGGCGTCGGTGAGATTAGCCGCGCTGCAACGACTTGCGAAAGACCTTGCAGCAAAAAGTTGCAAGGGGTGCGGATGGTTATCCCGCCGTGACCTCCCCTCGATCGCCCCGAGGCCTTCATTTCCGGCTGCTCGGCGGGTAGTCGGACGGTTGTGCAAGACTCTGCAAGCACTTGCCATCCGTGTCCGCCGGGGGGATCATCCGTTGCGGATCGGACGGATCGGACGCCGACCAGGAATCTCGAGGGACCGCGATGACCAAGCCACCCGCAGCGGGCCGTGCGACGGCGCGCACCAGGCGTCCCGTCGGTGTGCAAGGGGAACACCGGCCGCTACAGTCCGGTGCTGTGACCACACGGCTTGCCGACATCGCGTTGCAGGCGGGGGTGAGCGAAGCGACCGTCAGCCGCGTCCTCAACGGGAAGCCGGGCGTCGCCGCCACCACCCGCCAGTCCGTGCTGGCCGCTCTCGACGTGCTGGGCTACGAACGCCCGGTGCGGCTGCGCCAGCGCAGCGAGGGGCTGGTCGGGCTGATCACCCCGGAGCTGGAGAACCCGATCTTCCCGGCCCTGGCGCAGGTCATCGGCCAGGCGCTGACGCGGCAGGGCTACACCCCGGTGCTGGCCACCCAGACCCCGGGCGGCTCGACCGAGGACGAGCTGACCGAGATGCTCGTCGACCGCGGCGTCGCCGGCATCATCTACGTCTCCGGACTGCACGCCGACACCACCGCCGACATGCAGCGCTACGACCGGCTGCGCGCCCAGGGCGTGCCCTACGTACTGGTCGACGGTTTCTCGCCGAAGGTGCAGGCGCCGTTCATCTCCCCCGACGACCGCGCGGCGATGAGCCTCGCGGTCACGCACCTGGTGTCGCTCGGTCACACCCGGATCGGTCTGGCCCTCGGGCCGAAGCGGTTCGTGCCGGTGCAGCGCAAGATCGAGGGGTTCGTGCGCACGGTGCAGGACCAGCTGGGTCTGCGCGCCGAGACCGTCGAGTCGGAGCTGGTGCAGCACTCCCTGTACACCCTTGAGGGTGGTCAGGCGGCGGCCACGGCGTTGATCGACCGGAACTGCACGGCCGTGGTGTGCGCCAGCGACATGATGGCGCTGGGTGCGATCCGGGCGGCCCGGCAGCTCGGTCTGGACGTGCCGAAGGACGTCTCCGTGGTGGGCTTCGACGACTCCCCGCTGATCGCCTTCACCGACCCGCCCCTCACCACGATCCGCAAGCCGGTCCCGGCGATGGGGCAGGCGGCCGTGCGCACCCTGCTGGAGGAGATCGGCGGGACGCCCGCGCCGCACAGCGAGTTCGTGTTCATGCCGGAACTGGTGGTGCGCGGCTCGACCGCCTCGGCGCCGGGGGAACGCGGCCGCTCCTGAGGCCGCTCCTGAGGCCTTCGGCCTGATTTCGCCGTAGAACATGCGGCTCGTGCGGGGCCGCGGGATGATCGGTGCGTAAGTCCTTTTCTGGCAGACTTTGCGCCTATGGGTGAAACGACCGTAACGAAGCCGGAGGGCCTGGAAGCGGCCCTCCCGGACCCCGTTGCGGCCGATCCGGGACATGGCCCGCTGCGCCGGCTGCGCACCCCGCGCCGGCCCCGGTTCTGGTTCGAGATCCTGCTGATCGCGGTGAGTTACTGGACGTACTCGCTCGTCCGCAACGCCGTGCCCGAGCAGAAGGCCGAGGCGCTGCACAACGCCGACTGGATCTGGCGGGTCGAGCACCATCTGGGCATCGCCGTCGAGGAGTCGGTCAACCGCGCGGTGAACTCGGTGCATTGGCTCATCGTCGGGATGAACTACTACTACGCGACGCTGCACTTCATCGTCACGCTGGGTGTGCTGGTGTGGCTGTACCGTCGCCATCCCGGACGGTACGCGGCGACCCGTCTGGTGCTGTTCGCGACCACCGCCGTCGCCCTGGTCGGCTACTACCTGTATCCGCTGGCGCCCCCGCGGCTGATGAACGGCGGCGACTTCATCGACACGGTCATGGTTCACCAGACCTGGGGTTCGATGGCGTCGGGCGATCTGAAGCACATGTCCAACCAGTACGCCGCGATGCCGTCGATGCACATCGGCTGGTCCGTGTGGTGCGGGCTGACGATCTTCGCCCTGGCGTCGGTCCCCTGGGTGCGGGTGCTGGGCCTGCTGTACCCGGCGCTGACGCTGGTGGTCATCGTCGCGACGGCCAACCACTTCTGGCTGGACGCGGTGGGCGGCCTGCTGTGCCTGGCCTTCGGGTTCACGGTCGCGCGGCTCTGGTACGGGAGGCAGCCGTACGCGCTGCCGAGGGTGGCGCCGGAGCGCAGGCGCGGTGCGTCCCGGCCCTCGGCCCGGGTGGGTCCCCAGGGCGTCCGGGGCGGGCGTCCCTAGGGCCTGCCCCGCGACGCGGGCATGACCGGACGACCGGCCCTGGAACGGACGACCGGCCCTACCGCTCGGCGACGCCGTAGAACAGTTCCTCCACCACACCGCGCGCCCGGCGTGCCGTGCGGCGGTACGCGTCCAGCATGTCGCCGGCGTGGCCCGGGCCGTAGCCCAGGTACCTGCCCACGGCCGCCAGTTCCCGGGGTTCGGTCGGGAACGTGTCGGCGGCCCGGCCGCGGACCAGCATCACCGCGTTGCGGACGCGGGTCGCGAGGACCCAGGCCTCGTCGAGGGTAGCCGCGTCCTCGTCCGTGATGAGCCCCGCGGTGCGGGCGGCGGCCAGGGCCTCGCGGGTGCGGGTGGTGCGCAGGCCCGGCTCCCTCGAGCCGTGCCGCAGTTGCATGAGCTGCACGGTCCACTCCACGTCGGACAGGCCGCCCGGCCCGAGCTTGGCGTGCAGCTTGGGATCGGCGCCGCGCGGCAGCCGCTCGGACTCCATGCGGGCCTTCAGGCGCCGGATCTCGCGCACGGCCTCGTCGGTGAGCCCGTCCGCCGGGTAGCGCAGCGGGTCGATCAGGTCCATGAAGCGGCGGCCCAGGTCCTCGTCGCCCGCGACGGGCTCGGCCCGCAGCAGCGCGTGCGACTCCCAGGTCATGGCCCACCGGCGGTAGTACGCCTCGTACGAGGTGAGGGTGCGGACCAGCGGGCCGGACTTGCCCTCCGGGCGCAGGTCGGCGTCGATGAGCAGGGGCGGGTCGGCGCTGGGGATCTGCAGCAGGCGGCGCATCTCGGAGACGACCTTGTTGGCCGCCCGGGACGCCTCCCGCTCGTCGACGCCCTCGCGCGGTTCGTGCACGAACAGCACGTCCGCGTCGGAGCCGTAGCCCAGCTCGTGGCCGCCGAACCGGCCCATGCCGATGATCGCGAACCGGGTGGGCAGGTCGTCGCCCCAGCCTCCCCCGCTCTCGACTTCGCTCGAGCGGGGGGACCCCCACCGTACGACCGCGCGGAGCGTGCCGGCGAGGGTCGCCGCCGTCAGGTCCGACACCGCCGCCCCGACGCGGTCCACCAGGGCGCCCTGGTCGGCCTCGGCGGGCTGCTCCTCGGTGCCGTAGGAGCCGACGATGTCGGCGGCGGCCGTACGGAACAGCTCGCGGCGGCGCACCCCGCGGGCCGCCGTGACGGCCTGGGCGGCGCCGTCGGCCCGGCGCACGGCGGCGGTTATCTCCTGCTCGAGATGGGCGCGCGACCGGGGTTCCAGGCCGCCGCCGTCCCCGTCGCCGAGCAGGGCGACCGCCTCCGGGGCGCGCATCAGCAGGTCGGGCGCGAGCCGGCCGGCGGACAGCACACGGGCGAGGTTCTGCGCGGCGGCGCCCTCGTCCCTCAGCAGGCGCAGGTACCAGGGCGTCTTGCCGAGCGCGTCCGAGACCTTGCGGAAGCCCAGCAGGCCCGCGTCCGGGTCGGCCGAGTCGGCGAACCAGCCGAGCAGCACGGGGAGCAGGGTGCGCTGGATGGCGGCCTTGCGGGTGACGCCGGAGGCCAGCGCCTCCAGGTGGCGCAGGGCGGAGGCGGGATCGGCGTAGCCGAGGGCGACCATGCGTTCCCGGGCCGCCTCGGTGCTCAGCCGGGCCTCGCCGGTCGCGAGCTGGGCGACCGCGTCCAGCAGCGGCCGGTAGAAGAGCTTCTCGTGCAGACGGCGTACGACACCCGCGTGCCGCCGCCACTCGCGGTGCAGGTCGGCGACCGGGTCCGCGCGCAGGCCCAGGGAGCGGCCGATGCGGCGCAGCTCGGCCTCGTCCTCGGGGACGAGATGGGTGCGGCGCAGCCGGAACAGCTGGATGCGGTGCTCCATGGAGCGCAGGAAGCGGTAGGCCTCGTCGAGCTGGGCCGCGTCGGCCCGGCCGACATAGCCACCGGCGGCGAGGGCCGCCAGCGCGTCCAGGGTCGTGCCGCTGCGCAGGGAGGTGTCGGCCCGGCCGTGCACCAGCTGGAGCAGCTGCACGGCGAACTCGACGTCCCTGAGGCCGCCCGGCCCCAGCTTCAGCTGGCGGTCGACCTCGCCGACGGGGATGTTCTCCACGACCCGGCGGCGCATCTTCTGCACGTCGGGCACGAAGTTCTCGCGCTCGGCGGCCTTCCACACCAGGGGCTGGACGGCGGCGACGTACTCCGCGCCGAGGTCGAGGTCGCCGGCCACCGGGCGGGCCTTGAGCAGCGCCTGGAACTCCCAGGTCTTGGCCCAGCGCTGGTAGTAGGCGAGGTGGCTGGACACGGTCCGTACGAGGGGGCCGTTGCGTCCCTCGGGCCGGAGGTTGGCGTCGACGGGCCAGATGGAGCCCTCGACGGTGGTCTCGGAGCAGATCCGCATCATGTGGGAGGCGAGCCGGGTCGCGGCGCGTACGGCCTTGGTCTCGTCGGCTCCCTCGGTGGCCTCCCCGACGAAGATGACGTCCACGTCCGAGACGTAGTTCAGCTCGTGGCCGCCGCACTTGCCCATGGCGATCACCGCGAGGCGGCACAGGGCGGCGTCCTCGGGCGCGGCCGCCTCGGCGATCCCGAGGGCGGCGCGCAGCGTGGCGGTGGCGAGGTCGGCCAGCTCGGCGGCGGATTCCGCGAGGCCGGTGGTGCCGCAGACGTCCCGGGCGGCGATGGACAGCAGGCAGCGCCGGTAGGCGACGCGCAGGGAGACCGGGTCGGTGGCCTCGGCGAGGCCGGCCTCGAACTCCTCCACCCCGGGGTGCAGGTCGTACGCCTCGTACATGACGAGAGCCTGCCAGTCGTCCGGGTGCCGGGTGAGGTGGTCGGCCAGGGCCGTGGATGCGCCGAGGACACCTAGGAGGCGGTCGCGCAGCGGCTTGGAGGAGATCAGCGTGTCGAGCAGTTCCCGGCGGGCGCCGGGGCCGTGCTGGGCCTCCAGCAGCCGGACGAGTCCGAGCAGCGCGAGATCGGGGTCGGCGGTGGCGCCCAGCGCCTCCAGCAGGACCGGGTCGTCGCGCAGGGGCGCGAGCTCGGGGCTGTCCAGGAGCCGTTCGGCGGCGGACGCGTCGGTGAAGCCGTGCCGCAGCAGCCGTGTGAAGGTGCTGCTCCTGCGCCCCGGCACCGCCGTCATCCGGGCCTCCCTCGCACTGTTCCTCGGACATGCATCGGATCAAGGTCGTACGGCTTCGAGCCTAACGGCACGGGCCCGGGGAAGCGCCGGGGAGTTCGGCACGCGGACGGGGTGCGCGCGTGGCCAGGCGGACCGGCCGTGCGGGTGAGGCGCCATACGGCCGTTGGTGGCGTTCCGCGGGACGTGAGGGCCATTTCCGCCACGGCACGGGTCCGGTGGCCGTCCACTCGGTGGCGCCGCCCGGGGTTTTCGGCTTCGGTGAGGGGGAGTCGTTCAGCCGGCTTCAGGCCGGACCCGGTGAGCGGCTCTCATGAGGCCGGACGAAGGAGTCATGCCGATGGACATCACGCTCGAAGTCATCCCGCTGCCCGTGAGCGACATCGACCGCGCCCGGGACTTCTACCGGGACAAGGTCGGCTTCCACGTGGACATCGACCAGGAGGTCATGCCGGGGATGCGGATCGTCCAGCTGACCCCTCCGGGTTCGGGCTGTTCGATCGCCCTGGGCGAGTCGATCTGGCAGATGACGCCCGGCCCGACCCCGGCTCCGGGCTCCTACCAGGGCCTGCAACTGTGCGTCGCCGACATCAAGGCGGCCCACGCGGAGCTGGTCGCCCGCGGCCTCGACGTCTCCGAACCGGTCCAGTACTCCCCGGACGACGGCGCCACGTTCATGCACTTCCAGGACCCGGACGGCAACGGCTGGGCGGTGCAGGAGTACCGGCGCAGGGCCACGGAGCCGCTGCACCAGCTGCTGGCCGACCTGAAGCGGAAGCAGGGCTGAGGCGGGGGTAGGGCGAGGTGGAACCCGAGGCGGGGCAGGTCCGCGGCAGAAGCAGGCCTGAGGCGGAGGCAAGCCCGAAATGGAAGGCCCGCGGCGGAGGCAATCCCGAGGTGGAATCCGGCCCGGCGGAGGCAAGCCCGCGGCGGAAGCAGGGCTGAACCGGAGGCAGGCCCGAGGGCTGGAGAACCCGGTCAGGAATCGAGAAGCGCGTCTGGCAGGGCGCGCTTAGCGTCGTTGTCATGACTTCCATCGCATCCGTCACCCTCGAGGTGGCCGACTCCGCCGCCGCCGACCGCTTCTACTCCGCCGCCTTCGGTCTGGGCGACCGGCTGCGCCTGCGGGCGTCGGAGGCACCGACCTCCGGCTTCCGCGGGTTCACGCTGTCACTCGTGGTCCCCCAGCCGGCCGATGTGGACGCGTTCTTCGACGCGGCCGTGCGGGCCGGGGCGACGCCCCTGAAGCCCGCGGCCAAGTCGCTGTGGGGCTACGGGGGCGTCGTCCAGGCCCCGGACGGGACGATCTGGCAGCTCGCGTCGTCGTCGAAGAAGAACACCGGCCCGGCGACCGGGCAGGTCGACGACTTCGTGCTGCTGCTCGGCGTGGAGGACGTGAAGGCCAGCAAGCAGTTCTACGTCGATCACGGCCTGGCCGTGGGCAAGAGCTTCGGCTCCAAGTACGTCGAGTTCGCCGCCGACGGCCCCGTGAAGCTGGCCCTGTACAAGCGCCGCGGCCTCGCCAAGGTCGCCGGCGTCTCCCCCGACGGCACCGGCTCCCATCGCCTCACGATCACCGGCGACGCCGGGCCGTTCACCGACCCGGACGGTTTCGCGTGGACGACGGCTTCGGAGAACGCGTCGGTGTGAGCGGTGCCGGGGGAGGCCGCCCGGCCCGGGCCGGCAAACCTGGCAGACCTGGCAGACCTACAGCGCCGGCAGGTTCTTCCGCAGCTCGAACGCCGTGACTTCCGAGCGGTACTCCTCCCACTCTTGCCGCTTGTTGCGCAGGAAGAAGTCGAAGACGTGCTCGCCGAGGGTCTCGGCGACGAGATCGCTGCGTTCCATCAGGGTCAGGGCCTCGCCCAGGTTCTGCGGCAGCGGCTCGATGCCCATCGCGCGGCGCTCCGCGTCGGAGAGGGCCCAGACGTCGTCCTCGGCGCCCGGCGGGAGCTCGTAGCCCTCCTCGATGCCCTTGAGACCGGCGGCCAGCAGCAGCGCGTAGGCGAGGTAGGGGTTGGCGCCGGAGTCGAGGGAGCGGACCTCGACCCGCGCCGAGCCCGTCTTGCCGGGCTTGTACATGGGGACGCGGACCAGCGCCGAGCGGTTGTTGTGGCCCCAGCAGATGTACGAGGGGGCCTCGCCGCCCGCGCCCGCGGTGCGCTCCGCGCCGCCCCAGATGCGCTTGTAGGAATTCACCCACTGGTTGGTGACCGCGGAGATCTCCGCGGCGTGCCGCAGCAGGCCCGCGATGAAGGAGCGGCCCACCTTGGAGAGCTGGTACTCCGAGCCGGACTCGTAGAAGGCGTTGCGGTCGCCCTCGAAGAGGGAGAGGTGGGTGTGCATGCCGCTGCCCGGGTGCTCGGAGAACGGCTTCGGCATGAACGTGGCGTGCACGCCCTGCTCCAGGGCCACCTGCTTCATGACGAGGCGGAACGTCATGACGTTGTCGGCGGTGGACAGCGCGTCGGCGTAGCGGAGGTCGATCTCCTGCTGGCCCGGCGCGCCCTCGTGGTGGGAGAACTCCACCGAGATGCCCATCGACTCCAGCATCGTGATGGCCTGGCGGCGGAAGTCCATGCCGACGTTGGTCGGGGTGTGGTCGAAGTAGCCGGAGTTGTCGGCCGGAGTGGGGCGGGAGCCGTCCAGCGGCCGGTCCTTCAGCAGGAAGAACTCGATCTCCGGGTGGGTGTAGAAGGTGAAGCCCAGGTCGGAGGTGCGGGCGAGGGCGCGCTTGAGCACGTAGCGCGGGTCGGCGAAGGACGGGGAGCCGTCCGGCATGAGGATGTCGCAGAACATGCGGGCCGTGCCCGGGGCCTCCGCGCGCCACGGCAGGATCTGGAAGGTCGACGGGTCCGGCTTGGCGATCATGTCGGACTCGTAGACCCGGGCGAAGCCCTCGATCGCGGAGCCGTCGAAGCCGATGCCCTCGTCGAAGGCCTGCTCCAGCTCGGCCGGGGCCACGGCGACGGACTTGAGGAAGCCCAGCACGTCCGTGAACCACAGGCGTACGAACCGGATGTCGCGCTCCTCCAACGTCCGGAGCACGAACTCCTGCTGCTTGTCCATCTTCCGCTTCCCCATCCTTGCTGGTCAGGCCGCCTTCTCTTCCGTACCACGGGAGGCGGTCGGGCACCTGAGCATCCCACCACACCACCATTTCGTACGCGTTGCGGACCATGATCGCCCGGCTGATCCGGGGTCGAACGCCTCACGTACGGCAGGTGAACTGCTCTTCCGCCCATAGTGCCTGCTCGCACCGCCATCCGTAACGGCCGGTTCCTCTCGTCGCCCCAACCACTTAATTTGCATCTCAGATGCAACTTTAAATAGCGTGCGCGCAGCCGAGTCCTGAGGAGGCCTGATGCTGTCCGAGCAGTCCGCCGCCACCGTCCGTGCCACGCTCCCCGCCGTCGGGGCCGCCCTCGGCACGATCACCGAGCGCTTCTACGCCGGGCTGTTCGCGGCCCACCCGGAGCTGCTGCGGGATCTGTTCAACCGGGGCAACCAGGCCTCCGGCACCCAGCGGCAGGCACTGGCCGGTTCTGTGGCCGCGTTCGCCACGCACCTGCTGGAGCACCCGGAGCAGCGTCCCGACGCGATGCTGCGGCGCATCGCCCACAAGCACGCCTCGCTCGGTGTCACGCCGGAGCAGTACGGCATCGTCCACGAGCACCTGTTCGCCGCCATCGCAGAGGTCCTCGGCGACGCCGTCACGCCCGAGATCGCCGCCGCCTGGGACGAGGTCTACTGGCTCATGGCCAACGCCCTGATCGCCGTGGAGCAGCGGCTGCGCGAGGAGCGCGGCGGGCACACCTGGCGGTCCTGGGAGGTCGTCGAACGGGTCGCCGAGACCGACGACGTCGCCACGTTCCGGCTGCGGCCGGCCGACGGGGGCGCGGTGCGGGACTTCCTCGCGGGCCAGTACGTCTCCGTCCGCGTCGCCCTCGCGGACGGCGCCCGGCAGATACGGCAGTACAGCCTCTCCGGAGCACCCGGCCCCGGCCTGCGGCAGATCAGCGTGAAGCGCGTGCGCGAGTCCGGCGCCCCCGACGGCGAGGTCTCGAACCACCTGCACGCGCGCGTGCGGGTGGGTGACGTGCTGGAGCTGTCCGAGCCGTACGGCGACCTGGTCCTGTCCGGCGGCCCCGGCACGCCGCTGCTGCTGGCCTCGGCGGGCATCGGCGTGACCCCTATGGCGGCGATGCTGGCGCACCTCGCCGACTCGGGGCACCGCGCCCCGGTCACCGTCGTGCACGCCGACCGCTCCCCCGCCACCCACGCCCTGCGCACCGACCACCTGGCCTACGCCGCCAAGCTGCCCGACGTGGCCGTCCACCTCTGGTATGAGCAGGACGCCCCCTCAGGCACGCACGCCGGGCTGGTCGACCTCACCGATGTCGCGCTCGCCCCGGGCACGCGCGCGTACCTGTGCGGTCCGCTCCCGTTCATGCGGGCGGTGCGGACCCAGCTGCTCGCCAAAGGCATCGCCCCCGCGGACGTCCACTACGAGGTGTTCGGCCCGGACCTGTGGCTGGCGGGCCAGGTCTAGCCGTCTCGGAGGTCGGCGGCCTGGCCGTCTGGGAGGTCGGCGGCCTGGCCGTCTGGGAGGTCGGCGCCCCGCGAGATCCCCAGCAGCAGCGCCCCGGTCGGCTCCGCGACGATGTCCGCCACCGTCACCGGGTCCAGTGAGGTGAAGAACGCCTCCTGGGCCCGGCGCAGGGCGCCGCGCAGGCGGCAGGCGGCGTTGAGGGGGCAGGGCGTGGGGCCCTCGCAGTCGACCACGTCACCGCTGCCCTCGAAGGCGCGCACCACGGCACCCACCGAGGCCGTACGGCCCTGCTCGGTGAGGGTGAGACCGCCACCCCGGCCGCGGCGGGCCTCCAGCAGGCCCATGTGCTGGAGCTCGGCGACGACCTTCGCCAGGTGGGTGTACGGCACGTCCATGCCGTCCGCGACATCCCGCGTCGTCGGACTCGACCCGCCCGCCACGGCGAGCCGCATCAGCACCCGCAGGGCGAGGTCGGTGGAGCGCAGCAGCCGCATGCGGGCAGCGTAGGTAATGGGAATCTCAGGTTCAAATTATCGGTGATCCGCGAGCGGATCCCCGGGCCGGAGCCCGGCCGGGACCGGTGAAGCTGTCGGGCGGCTGTCGGTGCCGTATCGATTCGGCCCATTCCCGCGGCCGCTCTACGAGGCGCCCCGTCTCCCCCACTACGATCACTCCACCCGACCGTCACTTTTCCCACGAAGGACACCTCATGGGCTCCGCCAACAAGAGCAGCACGGACCGCAAGGCGCGAATAGAGGAGATGCGGCGCGCCGAGCAGGCCCGTGAGCGCCGCAACCGGGTCCTCACCGTCGCGGCCAGTGTGGTGGTCGTGGCCGGGCTCGTGGTCGGCGGCGTCGTGCTGGTGCGGTCCCAGGACGACAAGGGCGGTGACACCGCGGCGACGAGCGACTCCTCGGGCAAGGGCAAGTTCGTGACGGGCAAGGACGGCGTGAGGACGTGGGAGGGCAAGCTGTCCCGCAACCACGTCACCAAGGTCGTGAAGTACGCCTCCGAACCGCCGGTCGGCGGCGATCACAATCCGGTCTGGATGAACTGCAACGGCGACGTCTACACCGAGCCGCTGAAGAACACCAACGCCGTGCACTCGCTGGAGCACGGCGCGGTCTGGGTGACGTACAACGCCGACGCGAAGAAGGCCGACGTCGACGCGCTCGCGGCGAAGGTGAAGAAGACGCCGTACACGCTGATGAGCCCGATGGACGACCAGAAGGACCCGATCATGCTGTCGGCGTGGGGCCACCAGCGCACGGTGACGAGCGCGAAGGACCCGAACGTGGACGCGTTCTTCGAGAAGTTCGTCCAAGGCGAGCAGACCCCCGAGCCGGGGGCCGCCTGCACGAACGGGCTGTCCAAGTGAGGCATGTCGGCCTGGTCGCCGGGGCCGCGGCGGCGGCGCTCGTCGCCGCCGGTGCGATCACCTACGCCGTCGCCGGGGACGACGGCGGCAGCAGGACGCCGTCCGCCGAGTCCGCGGACGCCGGGTTCGCGCGGGACATGGCGGTGCACCACCAGCAGGCCGTGGAGATGTCGTACATCGTGCGCGACCGCACGAAGGACGAGGAGGTCCGGCGTCTGGCGTACGACATCGCACAGACGCAGGCCAACCAGCGCGGCATGCTGCTCGGCTGGCTGGATCTGTGGGGTCTGCCCAAGGTGTCCTCCGAACCGCCGATGACCTGGATGGACATGGGCGGCATGGCCTCCGGCAAGGACGGCGCGCTGATGCCGGGCATGGCGACCAACTCCGAGATGAAGAAGCTCGGCGAGCTCAGCGGGAAGCAGGCTGAAGTTTTCTACCTGCAGCTGATGACGGACCATCACAAGGGCGGCGTCCACATGGCCGAGGGGTGTGTGGACAGGTGCGCGGTCGGCGTGGAGAAGCGGCTCGCCCAGGGCATGGTGGACGCGCAGCAGTCGGAGATCTCTCTGATGGCGGACATGCTCAAGGAGCGCAGCGCGGCGCCCCGGTCATAGGAACACCGGACACGTAAGCCTCAAATCGCCCCGCCCGGCTCCCTCTTGGGCTCTTTTTGGCCTGCGTAGGGCGGTTCTTGGGTTGTGCCATTCCCTGGCATGAACGGTTCATCGCGAGAGTGGCGATCGTCGAGTGATCCACTCGCGACGAACCGCACAGGGGGTTCCATGAGATCCAACCGCGCCAAGGTGCGCGCCGTGAGCATGGCAGCGACACTGCCGATGCTCGCCGGTGCGCTGGCGCTCGGCATACCCGCGGCACACGCCGCCGACCACCCGGTCCGCGACCTGCTGTCCGGGACCCGGCCCGCTTGGGCCACGGCCAAGGCGGACAAGGGCGCCGCTTCCGACGGTGCCCGGGTTTCGGCCCGGGTCTACCTCGCCGGCAAGGACGCGGCGGGCCTCGCGGCCTACGCAAAGGCCGTCTCCGACCCGGACTCGGCCTCGTACGGCAAGTACCTGACGGCCAAGCAGGCGCAGGCCCGCTTCGGTGCGACCCCGGCCCAGGTGGCGGCCGTGAAGTCCTGGCTGACGGCGGCCGGTCTGAAGGTCACCGGCGTCACGCGGCACTACGTGTCCGTCACCGGTGACGTGGCCGCCGCCGAGAAGGCGTTCGGCACCCAGCTGCACAACTTCGCCAAGGGCTCGAAGACCTACCGCGCCCCGGCGAGCACCGCCTCCGTGCCGCAGGGCCTGGCCGACGCCGTCCTGACCGTGACCGGGCTGGACAACGCGCCGCACATGGCCACGCACGACGACCAGCTTCCCCCGCCGGACACCGTGTTCCGCAATGCCGGGCCGTTCTCCTCGTACTACGGCTCGAAGACCGCGAGCACGCTCCCGGACGCCTACGGCAAGAAGATCCCGTACGCCGTCAAGGGCTACACGGGCAAGCAGCTGCGGGCCGCCTACGGCGCGGGCACGCGCACCGGCAAGGGCGTCCGGGTCGCCATCACGGACGCGTACGCCTCCCCGACGATCGCCTACGACGCCGGCACCTACGCCAAGCGCAACGGCGACGCGGCGTGGAAGACGGGCCAGCTGCACCAGTCGCTGCCCGCGACGTACACGAACACCGAGGACTGCGGGGCGTCCGGCTGGTACGGCGAGGAGACCCTGGACGTCGAGGCCGTGCACGCGGTCGCTCCGGCAGCGGACGTCACCTACGTCGGCGCCGCCTCCTGCACGGACGGCGACCTGCTCGACGCGCTCGGCAAGGTCGTCGACAAGCACTTGGCCGACATCGTGTCCAACTCCTGGGGCGAGGTCGAGGCCGCGCAGACCCCCGACATCGCGGCCGCCTACGACCAGGTCTTCCAGCTGGGCGCGGTCGAGGGCATCGGCTTCTACTTCTCCTCCGGCGACGACGGCGACGAGGTCGCCAGCTCCGGGACGAAGCAGGTCGACTCCCCGGCCAACTCGGCATGGGTGACCGCCGTCGGCGGCACCTCGCTGGCCGTCGGCAAGAACGACACGTACCTCTGGGAGACCGGCTGGGGCACCGACAAGGCGAACCTGTCGGCCGACGGCAAGAGCTGGACCGACTTCCCGGGCGCCTTCACCTCGGGCGCGGGCGGCGGCACCAGCAGGACCGTCTCCGAGCCCACCTACCAGCAGGGAGTCGTTCCGGACGCGCTGGCGAAGGCCAACAGCGCATCCGGCAACCGGGTCGTCCCGGACATCGCGGCGATCGCCGACCCGAACACCGGCTTCCTGGTGGGGCAGACACAGACGCTCCCCGACGGGAAGACGCAGGCCTACAGCGAGTACCGCATCGGCGGCACCTCGCTCGCGGCGCCGACGATCGCGGCCGTCCAGGCCCTGGCCCAGGAGGCCCGCGGCAAGGCGATCGGCTTCGCCAACCCGGTGATCTACGCGAAGTACGGCTCGAAGGTCTACCACGACGTCACCGACAACCCGACCGGCTCCGGCCTCGCCGTGGCCCGGGTCGACTTCGTGAACGGCTACGACGCCACCGGCGGCCTGTCCACGTCCGTGCGCAGCCTCGGCAAGGACAGCTCGCTCGCAGCCGTGAAGGGCTACGACGACGTCACCGGCGTGGGCTCTCCCGCGAACGGCTACGTCGAGTCGTACCGGCGCCGCTGACCTCCGCCGGCCGCCGCTGACCTCCGCAAGGGGACATGGGGTGGTGTGGGGTGACCCACACCACCCCATTGTGTCGCTCTGACGATTACACTGGACGGCGTGCCTCAACTACGTCTCGCCCTGAACCAGATCGACGCCGGCGTGGGCGACCTCGCCGGTAACACCGAGTCGATCGTCCGCTGGACCCGGCACTCCGCCGAACAGGGAGCGCATCTGGTCGCGTTCCCGGAGATGGTGCTGACCGGGTATCCCGTCGAGGACCTGGCGCTCAGGTCGTCCTTCGTCGAGGCCTCCCGGGCGGCGCTGCGCGCTCTCGCCGCGCGCCTGGCCGAGGAGGGCTTCGGAGAGCTGCCGGTGATCGTCGGCTACCTCGACCGCAGCGCGACCGCCCAGCCGAAGTACGGCCAGCCGGCCGGCGCGCCGCAGAACGCCGGGGCGGTGCTCCACCGCGGTGAGGTGGTCCTGAACTTCGCCAAGCACCACCTGCCGAACTACGGCGTCTTCGACGAGTTCCGCTACTTCGTGCCCGGCGACAGCATGCCGGTGCTGCGGGTGCACGGTGTCGACGTCGCCCTGGCCATCTGCGAGGACCTGTGGCAGGACGGCGGCCGCGTCCCCGCCGCCCGTTCGGCGCAGGCGGGCCTGCTGGTGTCCATCAACGCCTCGCCGTATGAGCGCAACAAGGACGACACGCGCCTGGAGCTGGTCCGCAAGCGGGCCCAGGAGGCCGGCTGCACCACGGCGTACCTGGCCATGATCGGCGGCCAGGACGAGCTGGTGTTCGACGGCGACTCGATCGTCGTCGACAAGGACGGCGAGGTCGTGGCGCGGGCCCCGCAGTTCTCCGAGGGCTGCGTGGTCCTGGACCTGGACCTGCCGGCGGCGTCCCCCGACGCCCCCACGGGCGTGGTCGACGACGGTCTGCGCATCGACCGCGTGGTGCTCTCGGAGGAGCCGCTGCCCGCGTACGAGCCCGAGCTCACGGGCGGTTACGCGGACCGGCTGGACGACGACGAGGAGGTCTACTCGGCGCTGGTCGTGGGCCTGCGGGCGTATGTCGCGAAGAACGGCTTCACCTCGGTCCTGATCGGCCTGTCCGGCGGCATCGACTCGGCGCTGGTCGCGGCGATCGCGTGCGACGCGGTGGGCGCGCAGAACGTGTACGGCGTGTCGATGCCGTCGAAGTACTCCTCGGACCACTCCAAGGACGACGCGGCCGAGCTGGCCCGTCGCACCGGCCTGAACTACCGGACCGTGGCCATCGAGCCGATGTTCGACGCGTATATGGGCGCGCTGGGCCTGACGGGCCTGGCGGAGGAGAACCTCCAGTCGCGCCTGCGCGGCACGCTGCTCATGGCGATCTCCAACCAGGAGGGCCACATCGTCCTGGCCCCCGGCAACAAGTCGGAACTGGCGGTCGGCTACTCGACGCTCTACGGCGACTCCGTCGGGGCGTACGGCCCGATCAAGGACGTGTACAAGACGTCGGTCTTCCGTCTGGCCGAGTGGCGCAACCGGGCCGCCCGGGAGCGCGGGCAGACCCCGCCGATCCCGGAGAGCTCGATCACCAAGCCCCCGAGCGCGGAACTGCGCCCGGGCCAGGTCGACACGGACTCGCTGCCCGACTACCCGGTGCTGGACGCGCTGCTGGAGCTGTACGTCGACCGGGACCGGGGCGCGGACGAGATCGTGGCGGCCGGGTTCGACCCGGAGCTGGTCGCGAAGACGCTGCGCATGGTCGACACGGCCGAGTACAAGCGGCGCCAGTACCCGCCGGGCACGAAGATCTCCCCGAAGGGCTTCGGCAAGGACCGGCGGCTGCCGATCACGAACGGGTGGCGGGAGTCGCTCTGACGGGCCAGGGTCGTCAGGGACGGCCACCGGCCCGGCATCTCGGGCCCGGCGGTCTCCCGCGCCTCACGGTGCGGGAGACCGCCGCGCTCGCCGGGACCCGACTTCCACGACCCGACCACGGGAGCCCGCCATGAGGATCCATCTGACCAGTGTCTTCGTCGACGACCAGGCCAAGGCCCTGCGCTTCTACACCGAGGTCCTCGGCTTCGTGAAGAAGTACGACGTCCCGGTGGGCGAGACGGACCGGTGGCTGACCGTCGTCTCCCCGGAGGAGCCGGGCGGTACGGAGCTGCTGCTGGAGCCGGCCGGCCACCCGGCCGTCAAGCCCTACCGCGACGCGCTCGCCGCCGACGGCATCCCGGTCGCCCAGTTCGCCGTCGACGACGTCCGCGCCGAGTACGAGCGCCTCAGCGGCCTCGGCGTCCGCTTCACCCAGGAGCCCCTGGACATGGGCCCCATCACCACGGCCGTCCTCGACGACACCTGCGGCAACCTGATCCAGATCGCGACCCAGCCGCAGGAGTAGTCCTCCGGCGCACCCGGGGGTCCGGCCCAACTCGATCGATCCGGCGACGTACTGACGGGTGGTCACGTAGCGTCGGCCTCACCGTGGAGGGGGTTGATCATGAGTGAGCGCGTTGTTCCGGCGCGTGTTCTGACCGCCGAGCGCATCGCCGTCGAGGCGGGGTTCACCAAGAGCTGCATCCGGGAGGTCGGCAGGCTGCTGAGGACGGCCGCGTCCGCCAAGCCCGCCGGGGTCGTCGCCGAGAGCGGCACGGGGTCGGGGGTGGGGACCGCCTGGTTGCACAGCGGTCTCGGGGACGGTGCGCGGCTCGTCACCGTGGAACGGGACGAGGGGCTGGCCCGGCGCGCGGCCGGGGTCTTCGCCGACGACGGTCGCGTCGGCGTGCTGACCGGGGGCTGGCGGCTGCTCGAGCGGCATGCACCGTTCGACGTGTTCTTCTGCGACGGCGGCGGCAAGCGGGACGACCCGCGCAGGGTCGTCGAGCTGCTCGCACCCGGTGGGATTCTCGTCCTGGACGACTTCACCCCGTCGGCCGAGTGGCCGCCCCGGTTCGAGGGCGAGGTGGACGGGCTGCGGCTGTTCTACCTGACCCATCCGGACCTGGACGCGGCCGAAGTCCTCACCACTGCGACCAGTTCGGCGATCGTCGCGGCGCGGCGGCAGGCGCCCCGGTAGTCGACGAGCGGCAGCCTGTGGGGCTTGTCCCAAGGTCGCCGCCCGACGAAAAAACGTCAGCCCGTGGGAGGTGGCTCCACGGGCTGGTGTGTGTCGGAAGCCGTCAGTGGTGGACCGGTTCCGCTTCCTGCGGGACGTGGCTCGCCACGATCCGCTCGCGGCCGGTGGCCGGAACCCGGCGCCGGTCCACCGCGTAGGCCAGCGACGCCACGGCCAGACCGAGAACGGCCAGGGCCACGCCGGCCAGGGCCGGGGAGGTGACGCCGAAGCCCGCGGCCAGGGCGAGGCCGCCGATCCAGGCACCGCCGGCGTTGGCCAGGTTGAAGGCGGCCTGGTTGGCCGAGGAGGCCAGGGACGGGGCCGAGGAGGCCTTCTCCATGACCATGAGCTGAAGCGGGGAGCCGGTGGCGAAGGCCGTCATGCCGAGCAGGATCACGGCGACGGCGGCCGTGACCTCCGTGCGCATCAGCAGCGGGAACAGCGACAGGACGACCACCAGCGAGGCGAGGCAGCCGAACAGCGTGCCGCGCAGGGAGTGGTCGGCCAGGCGGCCGCCCAGCAGGTTGCCGGCGGTCGCGCCGACGCCGAACAGCGCCAGCAGCAGGGTGACGCTGGCGTCGGCGTAGCCGGCGGCGTCCGTGAGCATCGGCGTGATGTAGCTGTAGGCCGAGAAGAGGGCACCGAAGCCCGCGACGGTCGTACCCAGCGACAGCCAGACCGGCAGGGAGCTCAGGGCGGCGAGCTCGCCGCGCAGGCCCTTGGCGGTGGTGTGCTCGTGGTCCTGCGGGATGAGGAGCGCGAGCGCGGCGATGGCCACCAGGCCGATGGCGCTGACGCCGAGGAAGGTCGCCCTCCAGCCGAGGTTCTGCCCCATGAGGGTGGCGACCGGCACGCCCAGGACGTTCGCGACCGTCAGGCCGAGGAACATCAGCGAGACCGAGCGCGCCTTGCGTTCGGGGCCGACCATGTTCATGGCGACGACGGCGCCCACGCCGAAGAAGGCGCCGTGCGGCAGACCGCTCAGGAAGCGGGCGGCCAGCAGCCAGCCGTTGTCCGGCGCGAGGGCCGACAGGGCGTTGCCCACGACGAACAGTCCCATCAGGCCGGTCAGAACCGTGCGCCGGGACATCTTGGCGGTCACCGCGGCCAGCAGCGGGGCGCCGATGACGACGCCCAGCGCGTACGCCGACACCAGATGGCCGGCGCTGGGTATCGAGATGTTCAGGTCGTTCGCGACGTCGGGCAGCAGCCCCATCATCACGAACTCGGTCGTACCGATGCCGAAGGCGCCCACGGCAAGGGCGAGTAGGGCCAGGGGCATGAGTGAGCCTTTCGAGACTTGCTTGGAGATCCGTACGCGTATGTTCAAGTACGGAACAAAGTCTCGCAGGCGCACTATTCCACGCGTTGACGCCTCCAGCGCGGATTTCTGGCCGTACTGCTCTGACCAGCGTTTTTCAGGAACCGCTTGTGGTGACACTCACACGGGCCGCGACCGGAAGATGGTCGCTGCCCGTCTGCGGGAGTGTCCACGAGCTGTCCGGCTTCAGACCCCGGACCATGATCTGGTCGATGCGCGCCATCGGGAACGACGCGGGCCAGCTGAAGCCGAAGCCGTTGCCGGCCGCGCCCTGCGTGGAACGCATCTGCGAGGTGACGGCGTTGAGCGCACGGTCGTTCATCGTGCCGTTCAGGTCGCCGAGCAGGACCACGTTGTTCAGCGGTTCGCGGGCGATGGCCTCGCCCAGGTAGTCGGCGCTCCGGTCGCGCTGCCGGGCCGTGAAACCGGCCTCCATCTTCACGCGCACGGACGGCAGATGGGCGACGTAGACCGCGACCTGCCCGGCCGGGGCGGTCACGGTGGCGCGCATCGCGCGGGTCCAGCCCATGTCGATATCGACGTCCCGCACACCGGTCAGCGGGTACCTGCTCCACACCCCGACCGTGCCCTGCACCGAGTGGTAGCGGTACGTGGGCGCAAGCGCCTTCTCGTACGTGGAGACCGCGGCCGGCGTGAGCTCCTCCAGGGCCAGCACGTCCGCGCCGGAGGCGGCCACGTCACGGGCGGTGCCGGCCGGGTCCGGGTTCTCGGCGTTGACGTTGTGGGTGACCACCGTGAGGTCGCCGCCGGTGACGTTCTTGTCGCTGAGCTGGCCGCCGAAGAGGTTCAGCCAGACCACGGACGGCAGCAGCACCGCGATCAGCGCGGTCGCCGACCTGCGGACCAGGGCGAGGACGAGCAGAACCGGGACGAGCAGGCCCAGCCAGGGCAGGAACGTCTCGGTGAGGCTGCCCAGGTTGCCGATCGTGTTCGGGATGCGCGAGTGCAGCACCATGACCAGGGCCAGCAGCACCGCGCCCGCGGCGAGGAACAGTCCGCGCCGCCAGATCCGCGGGTCGCCGCGCCAGGAGCCCGCCAGCCGGTCGAACAGGCGCCGAAGCCGGGCTCCCCGGTGCTCGGGCCCCGAGCCGCCGTTGTCCGTCTCCGTCATGTACGCCTGCTGCGCCATACCGTCGCCTCACTGCCTGCCGTGCACACCATCGCCCCCGTGTCCTTACGACCCTAGGGGATGATCCGTTCCGTTCTCGCCGTCCCTCGACGGCCGTACGGGGGCGATGACGTTCGAGTCCCCGCGACGAGTTCCGATCAGACCCGCCGAAAGCGCCCTCTGTGACGAAACGCGCACACTAGGAGCCCTGGGACGCCGAACTGACAGAGGGTGAGCTGCCGGGCCGCAGCCCTTCGAGCAGGGTGTCGACGACCTGCTCGGCGAGGTCGTCGGGGAGGTCGGCGTCGGTGCGCAGCACGGCGCGCACCAGCATCGGGCCGACGAACAGGTCGTTCAGCAGTTCCAGGTCGAGGTCCGTGCGCAGTTCGCCGTTCTCCTGGCCGCGGCTGAGGACCTCCAGGCCGAGCCGGCGGCGCGGGGCGACGACGGTGGCGTGGTACGCCGCCCACAGTTTCGGGCTGCTCTTCATCTGGGCCTGGACGCTGTGCAGGATCGCCGAGGAGCGGTTGGCCAGGCCGCGCCGGCGCACCTGCTCCAGCAGGACCACGAGGTCGTCGCGCATGGAGGTGCCCGGGAGCGGCGGGTCCGGGGGCTCGGCGGCGCGCACGACGTCGACGAAGAGTTCCTCCTTGCCGCTCCAGCGGCGGTAGATGGTGGCCTTTCCGACGCCCGCAGTGCGGGCGATGCGCTCGATGGACAGCTCCGCGAGGGGGACGCCCTCCTCCAGGAGCTTCATCACGCCCTCGATGATGGCGCGCTCGACGGCCTCGCTTCTGGGACGTCCCCTCGCGGGACCGTCGTGCGGGGGGTGCCGTTCGGCGAGGCTCACGTCGCTGCTTCCTTTCCTACCGGCCGGCCGTTCCGTGCCGTGCGGGAGATGAATTCTCCCGCAGGCCTACGACCTGGTGTGCGACAACTCCTGTTCGTCTTCGACCCCTTGGGCCGCCGGCGGCTTGCCCGGCAGGAACAGCGCCACGACGACCGCGCCGAGCACGGCGACGCCCGCGCCCCACAGGGCGGTGACGTGCATCGCGTGCAGGAACGCGTCGTAGGCCGGGGCGATCAGGGACTCGCCCCGGGGGCCCAGCTTGTCCGCGATGCCGAGCGTGGCCTCGATGGACTCCCCCGCGGTGTGCCGCAGCGCCGGGGGCAGGGCGCCGAGCTTGTCCTCGATGCCCGTGCGGTACGCCGTGGACAGCACCGAGCCGAGGACGGCGATGCCGAGGGCGCCGCCGACCTGCCGGAAGGTGTTGCTGAGCGCGGAGGCGGAGCCGGCCTTCTCGCGGGGCAGGGCCTGCATGATGACGACGCTGACCGGCGTCATGATGTGCGCCATGCCGGTGCCCATGAGGAAGAAGATCACTTCCAGGATCCAGATGGGCGTGTCCGCGTCCAGGGTGGCGAAGGCGGCCAGCATGGCGGCGATGACGGCCATGCCGGCCGTGGTCGTGACCCGGTTGCCGAAGCGGTCGACCACCAGCCGGGCGCGCGGCGCGAAGATCAACTGGGCGGCGGCCAGCGGCAGCATCAGCAGACCGGTCTGCAGCGGCGAGTAGCCGCGCACGCTCTGCGTGTAGAAGACGGAGAAGAAGGTCACGCCCATCAGGGCGAAGAAGACCAGCGCGATGGCGGCGATGGCGGCCGAGAAGACCTTGTCCTTGAAGTACGTGACGTCTATCGACGGATGGTCGCTGCGCTTCTCGAACACGACGAAGGCGACGAGCACGGCGAGACCGGCGCCGATGGTCGCCAGCACGGTCGCGTCGGTGAAGTCGGCCAGCTGGCCGCCCTTGATGATGCCGTAGACGAGCAGCACCAGGCCGACGACGGAGAGCACGACGCCGACGGGGTCGACCCGGCCGGGGTTCGGGTCGCGCGAGTCGGGCACCAGCCAGAGCATCAGCGCGAGCCCGAGCACCACGATCGGCACGTTGACGAGGAAGACCGAGCCCCACCAGAAGTGGTCGAGCAGCACGCCGCCGGTGATCGGGCCGATGGCGATGGCGAGTCCGACGCCGCCCGCCCAGATACCGATGGCCTTCGGCTGCTCCTCGCGCTCGAAGACGTTCATGAGGACGGCGAGGGTGGCGGGCATCACGAACGCGGCGCCCAGGCCCATCACCGCACGGAAGGCGATCAGCTGGCCCGGTGAACCGGAGAAGGCGGCGAGCGCCGAGCCGATGCCGAACACGGCGAGGCCGCCGATCAGCACCTTCTTGCGGCCCAGCCGGTCGCCGAGCAGGCCGGCGGTGAACAGCAGGCCCGCGAAGACGAGGGTGTAGGCGTTGATCGCCCACTCCAGCTCGCTCTGCGTGGCGCCCAGGCCGGTGGGGGCCGGGGTGGAGATCGTCTTGATGGCGACGTTCAGGATCGAGTTGTCCAGCACGACGATCAGCAGGCTCAGCATCAGCACGCCGAGGATCGCCCAGCGGCGCCGGTGCACCGCTTCCGGTACGCGCGGGCCGGTGGGGGCGGCCGGATCGGCAGGAGTAGTCATGGAGTCGAGCCTAGAACCATTTCGATACGAGACCGTCTCGTATCGGAAGTCTCTTACCGAGATCTTACGCGGCTTACGCGTTCCCGGCTTCCGGCGGCTGCGGGCGCCACGCCCGGGCCTCGGGGGGCTGCGGGTGCCACGCCCGGGCCTCGGGGGGGGGCTGCGGGCCCGGCGCCCGGCGCGGCGCGCGGCTCAATGGGCCATGGGCGCCGACGGTCAGGGCACGGGCGGCCTGGCCGGAGTCGGCGAGTTCCTGGCCTTCGGGCCTCCGGGGCGGAACTCACAGGGGCTCCCCTAGCCCTCGGTGGCACGAGGTGCCACCATGGACGTGGTCCGGGGACGCCGTCAGGGCGCCTCGAGATGACGTGTTAGGAGCCGTGCAATGACGCAGCTTCCGGCTGCCCAGACTGCTCAGACGAAGCCCTCCGACGGCGGCAGGGCGCTGTACGGGGGCAAGGGCACCCGCCGTATCACCGTGCGCGACATCGCCGCCGCCAAGGAGCGCGGCGAGAAGTGGCCGATGCTCACCGCGTACGACGCGATGACCGCGTCCGTCTTCGACGAGGCCGGGATCCCGGTGATGCTCGTCGGCGACTCGGCGGGCAACTGCCACCTCGGGTACGAGACGACCGTGCCCGTCACCCTCGACGAGATGACGATGCTGTCGGCGGCGGTCGTACGGGGCACCTCCCGCGCGCTGATCGTCGGCGACCTGCCCTTCGGCTCCTACCAGGAGGGTCCGGTGCAGGCGCTGCGCTCGGCGACCCGGCTGGTGAAGGAGGCGGGCGTGCAGGCCGTGAAGCTGGAGGGGGGTGAGCGGTCGCACGAGCAGATCCGGCTGCTCGTCGAGTCCGGCATCCCGGTCATGGCGCACATCGGTCTGACCCCGCAGTCGGTCAACGCGATGGGCTACCGCGTGCAGGGGCGGGGCGAGGAGGCGGCCCAGCAGCTGCTGCGGGACGCGAAGGCCGTGCAGGACGCGGGGGCGTTCGCGGTGGTGCTGGAGCTGGTTCCCGCGGAGCTGGCCGCCGAGGTGACGCGCGTGCTGCACATTCCGACCGTCGGCATCGGGGCGGGCCCCGAGACCGACGCGCAGGTGCTGGTGTGGACGGACATGCTCGGTCTGACCGGCGGGCGGGTGCCGAAGTTCGTGAAGCAGTACGCCAACCTGCGTGAGGTCATGGGCGACGCGGTGAAGGCGTTCGCCGACGAGGTCGTCGGCGGGACGTTCCCGCAGGAGGAGAACTCCGTCCACTAGGACCACTGCCGCACCACCACGGACGGCCCGCCGATCTGCCCCCGTCGGCGGGCCGTCCCCTTTTTGCGCCTGAACCGGCGCCGCTCTCGCGGACGTGGCCGGTCGTCGTCGTGGTTTCTCACGTGATGGTTGCGGTGTACGTCGGCGACTGTCGGTGGCTTGTCGGTGGTTTGTCGGTGGGGCCTGCGAGTGTCTGTCTCATGACGCGAATCGACACACAGACCAGCGGCGCCGCTGTGACCGTGCGGGGGCTGGTGAAGCACTACGGGGAGACCAAGGCTCTGGACGGAGTCGACCTGGAGGTGCGGGAGGGCACCGTGATGGGGGTGCTCGGGCCGAACGGGGCCGGGAAGACGACCCTCGTGCGGATCCTGTCCACGCTCCTGGCGCCCGACTCGGGGCAGGCCACCGTGGCCGGGTACGACGTCGTACGGCAGCCGCGGCAGCTGCGGCGGGTGATAGGACTCACGGGCCAGTACGCGTCCGTGGACGAGAAGCTCTCGGGCTGGGAGAACCTGTACATGATCGGGCGGCTGCTCGATCTGCCCCGCAAGGAGGCCCGTGCCCGTGCCGACGGGCTGCTGGAGCGCTTCTCGCTCACCGAGGCGGCCAAGCGGGCGGCGGCGACGTACTCCGGGGGGATGCGGCGGCGGCTGGACCTGGCCGCGTCGATGATCGGCCGGCCGGCCGTGCTCTTCCTCGACGAGCCGACCACCGGGCTCGACCCGCGCACCCGCAACGAGGTGTGGGACGAGGTGAAGCGCATGGTCGGCGACGGGGTCACCGTACTGCTCACCACCCAGTACATGGAGGAGGCCGAGCAGCTCGCCACCGAGCTGACGGTCGTCGACCGCGGCCAGGTCATCGCGGGGGGCGGGATCGAGGCGCTGAAGGCGAAGGTCGGCGGCCGGGCGCTGCGGATCCGCCCGGCCGACCCCACCCACCTGCGGCCCCTCGCCGGCGCGCTGGACGAGCTGGGGATCACCGGGCTCGCCACCACGACCGTCGACACCGACCGGGGCGACGTCCTCGTGCCGATCCTCAGCGACGAGCAGCTGACGGCCGTGGTCGGCGCGGTCACCGCGCGCGGCATCACGCTCTCCTCCATCACCACCGAACTGCCCAGCCTGGACGAGGTGTTCCTGTCCCTCACCGGCCACCGTGCCAGTGCCCCGCAGGACGCCGTGCCCGCCGAAGACCTTCAGGAGGCCGCCGTATGAGCGCCGTCACCGTCAACGACGCCGCCGCGGACGCCCGTATCCCGCTGCGCGGCCATCTGCGCCACACCGGGGCCCTGATCCGCCGCAACCTGCTGTGGATCCGCAAGGACCCGGAGTCGATGGCCGACGCGCTGCTGATGCCGGTCATCTTCACCCTGCTGTTCGTGTTCGTGTTCGGCGGCTCGATCGGGCAGGCGCTGGGCGGCGGGCAGGACCGATACGTGCAGTACGTGATCCCGGGCATGATCGCGATGATGAGCATGACGCTGTCCCAGGGCGTCGGCACCGGCTTCAGCCAGGACTTCAACTCCGGTGTCATGGACCGGTTCCGGTCCCTGCCCATCGGGCGCGGCTCGGTCCTGTTCGCGAAGATCTCGGTGGAGCTGCTGCGGATGCTGTTCGCGACCGCCGTGCTGATGATCGTCTCCGTGGCGGTCGGGTTCGACATCACCAATTGGCCCGGGCTGTTCGCGGCCGTGGCCCTGTCCACCGCGTTCGCCTCGTCGATCATGTGGGTGTTCCTCACCCTGGGCGTGATCCTGAAGAACGCGCAGTCCGTGCAGGCGATGGGCTTCCTGGTGCTGTTCCCGCTGCAGTTCGGCTCGTCGATCTTCGCGCCGACGACATCGATGCCGGGCTGGCTGCAGGCCTTCACCGACTACAACCCGCTGTCCACGCTCGCGGACGCCGCGCGCGGTCTGATGGTGGGCGGGCCCGTCGCCCACGACCTGTGGGTGACGCTCGGCTGGTCGGTGGCGATCACCGCGGTGATGGCGCCCGTCGCGATCCACAAGTTCCGCACCAAGAGCTGACCGGACGGCTCGAAGCCGCGTCACAGCAGGGCGGTGGCCTCTTCGAGGGAGAGGCCACCGCCCGCCGCGTACGCGGCCTCGTACACCTCGTCGCCGAGCAGCGCCCGGGCCTGCCGCTCCGCCCGCCGACGGGCGTCGCGCTCCTGCCGATGGGCGATGTGACCGGGCGGCAGCAGAGCGTCGAAGGCGCCCAGACAGCGGGCCGCGTCCTCGGCGCGCCCGACTCCCTCGAGGCCGGCCAGGGCCCAGGCGCCGATGAGCAGATACCCCGAGCGCATGTAGGGCGCGATGGCCGTGGACAGCGGATCGGCGGCCCGGCCCAGCGCCTTGCGGATCAGGTGCAGGCACTCCTCGTACCGGCTCTCCGCGGCGTCCAGCCAGGCCTCCGCGCCGAGGATGAACGCGTCGAAGACGATGAAGTGGGCGATCCGGAAATCCCGGCGCAGCCGCTTCAGCTGCTCGCGTGCCTCCGCGGTGCGGCCCGTGGTACCGAGCCAGCCGGCGAGGAACAGCCGGGCGGCAGGCATGGCCTCGCTGTGCGTGTCCTCGCCCCGGGCGATCACCTCGCGCAGCAGCCGCTCACCGCGTTCGCCGTCACCCGCCTCCAGCAGGGCGCTGCCCAGCCGGGCGCTGAGCACCGCCGCCTGGGCGCGGGCGCCGAGGTGTTCGGCGTGGGCGATGGCCGCCTCGTAGTCGGCGGCGGCCAGGGCGTAGTGGCCCTTGCGTTCGTGGGCCTCGGCGCGGGCGGAGAGGGCCTCGGCGGTGCCCCAGGCGTCGCCGAGGCGCCGGTAGACCTCCAGCGCCTCGTCGGCGTCGTGGGCGGCGTCGCCGGCCCAGTCGGTGCGGTTGGCGAGGAAGTTGGCCCGCATCTGCAGGCCGGAGGCGAGCTCCCAGTCGAAGCCCGGGGCCTGTCGGCAGGTGCGGATGGACGCCTCGATGATGACGCGCAGCCGGTCCATGTCGCCGGTCAGCATCACGGCGAAGAACCAGAGCAGGCCGGGCATGCGGCAGTTCTGCGGAAGGCCGGGCTCGTAGGTCCCGGCGATGGCCCGCAGCTTCCGCCGGGACTCCGGGTTCTGCCAGGCATCCAGCTCGGTGTCCATGCAGGCCAGATGGGCGAGGTGGATGCCGCGCCGGGCCTCCCACAGGACCTCGCCGGTCATCGGGGGCGGGGCGTCGGTGCAGCGCTCCCACACCGCGCCGGCGGGACGTACGGGCTCGGTGAAGGGGTCGGGGCCGAGCGCCATGACCTCGCGGCACCAGTTGCGGGCCTCGATGCGCAGGTCGCGCATCTGCCAGTACCAGACGAGGGACAGCGCCAGGCACAGCGCCTCCTGCTCGTCGCGCAGGACCACGGCGTGGCGCAGGGCGATGCGCAGGTTCTCGTACTCGCGCTCCAGCCGCTGGATGGCGGCGAGCTGGCCGGGGCCGCGCAGCAACGGGTCGTTGGTGCGGGCGAGTTCGCGGTAGTACGTCAGGTGGGCGCGCTCGGCGTCGGCGCGCTGCCCCGACTCGTCCAGCCGTTCGGCGGCGTACTCGGCGACGGTCTCCAGGAGCCGGTAGCGCATCTCCCCGTCGGCGGACTCGCCGGGCGGGGCGGCCACGACAAGGGACCGGTCGACGAGGGAGGCGAGCGCCTCCAGGGCGGCCGGTCCGCACACGGCCTCGGCGGCGGGCAGGTCGCAGCCGCCGGCGAACACCGACAGCCGCCGCAGAACGTCCCGTTCGCCCTCGTCGAGCAGGTCCCAGGACCAGTCGACGACGGCTCTGAGGGTCTGCTGGCGGGGCAGGACGGTGCGGCTGCCGGAGGTGAGGAGACGGAAGCGGTCGTCGAGCCGGTCGGCGATCTGGCGGGGGGTGAGCATCCGCAGGCGGGCGGCGGCGAGTTCGATGGCCAGCGGCAGGCCGTCGAGGCGCCGGCAGATCTCGGCGCACGCCCCGGGGTCGTCCTCGGTGCGGAAGCCGGGCCGGGCCGCGGCGCCCCGGTCGGCGAGCAGCCGCAGTGCGACCGGCTCGGGCAGCGGCTCCACCGGGCGCAGCAACTCCCCCGGCACCCCGAGCGGTTCACGGCTGGTGGCCAGGACGGTGAGGTCGGGGCAGCGTGCCAGCAGCTCCGCGGTGAGGCGGGCGGCGGCGTCGGCGACGTGCTCGCAGTTGTCGAGGATGAGCAGCATGCGGGGCCTGGAGCAGTGCTCGGCGAGCCGCTCGACCGGGTCGTCGAGCCGGTCGGCGACGGCGGCGCGGATGCCCTCGGCGCCGGCCCCGTACAGCACGGTCTCGCGGGCGCCGAGGGCGGTGAGCACGGCCTCGGGGACGGCGTCGGGGTCGTCGACCGGGGCGAGTTCGGCCAGCCACACGCCGCCGGGCATGGCCTCGCGCACGGACTCGGCGGCCTCCTGCGACAGTCGGGTCTTCCCGGCGCCGCCGGGCCCGAGCAGGGTGACCAGCCGGGCCGCCGCGAGATCCCCGCGGATGGTCTCGATGTCGGTTTCCCGGCCGATGAAGGAGGTGAGGCGGGCCCGGAGATTCCCGGCGGCCCTGCCCGGCCTCCCGGCTGCCGGCCAAGGTGCGGGGGCGTCGCCGAGGCGAAGCAACTCCGCGTGCAGGGAACGCAGTTCCGGCCCCGGGTCGGCGCCGAGACGGTCGGCGAGGAGGCGCCGCACGTCCTCGTAGGCGCCCAGCGCCTCCGCCGCCCGGCCGGCTTCCCGCAGGGCGCGCAGCCGCAGGGCCTGGAGCGGCTCGTCCAGGGGGTGGCCGTCGCACAGGGCGGTCAGTTCCGGCAGGGACTGCTCGGCCTCGCCGAGGGCGAGGGCGGCGGTGTGGCGGGCGCGCAGCGCGTCGAGCCGGCGGGTGTCCCGGCGGGCCGCCTCGGCGGTGCGGTCGGGCAGGTCGGCGAGGGCCGGGCCGTGCCACAGGGCGAGGGCGTCGTCGAGGACCACGGCGGCCTTGGCGGGATCGCCGTCGGACAGCGCCCGCAGCCCCTCGCCGGTCAGCCGCTCGAACCGGTGCAGGTCGACGTCGTCGGGCGGGGCGGTGAGCCGGTACCCGCCCTCGGCGGAGGCGATCGCGTCCGCGCCGAGAATCCTGCGCAGCCGTCCGACCAGCGCCTGCAGCGCCCCCGGCGCGTCGGCGGGCGGCTGCCCGCCCCACACCTCGTCGACGAGCAGCCCGGCGGGCACGGTCCGGCCGGCCCGCAGCGCGAGCACGGTCAGCAGCGCACGCAACCGCGCCCCGCCGACCGGAAGAACCGTCCCGTCGTCGCGGAGCGCCTGCGTGGTGCCGAGGATGCGGTAATGCACGGGCTCATTGTCTCCGGTGGAAAGGGGCCGGGTCACGGCGACCGACGGCGCGGCGGGGCGTTGGGGGCCGGTGCGGGGCCGGGACGTTCGGGCTCGCGTGGGGGCCTGGGGGTCAGTGGCGGCGGCGGGCACGGTCGGCCGGTCCGCTCCCCTTTCGCCGCGGCGGGGGTGCGACCGTGCTCAGGCTCTCCAGCAGGGCCGTCAGGTCCGCCGCCGGGATGTCGCGGGTCTCCGCGCCCGGTTGCGCGTCCTGGGGGAGGCCTTGGGCCTCGCGGACGGCGCGGGAGAGCCGGGAGTCGGTGTCCGGCACGTCCAGGGTCACCATCAGCCCCGATTCGCGCGAGCGGCGTCCCCGCCCGTCGGCGGCCCGCTCCGCCTCGGTCTCCTTGAACCACTTCGGGCACCGGTCCACCGGCCGCAGCCCGCGCTCCCCCGCCACCGGCTCGTAGGAGCGCGATCCGGGCACGGTTTCGGTCCAGGTCTGGGTCAGCACCTGCACGGCCCGCACCAGCCCGCCGGCCTCGGGCCACTTCGCGCCGTGCCGCTCGACGGACAGCAGCCCGGCCGACCGGGTCCGGCCTCCAGGTTCCGGGCGCAGGTCCTCCTCGGCGTCGGGATCCGCCCCGAGGGCCACCGGCAGGCCCGACTCCTCCCGCACCATCCGCACCCCGCCCACGTCCTCCACCGGCCCGGCCACCTCGGTGAGCTGGTCGTGCCAGCCGCCGCCCAGCACGGTGCCCGGGTCCACCAGCAGCAGCGGCCAGCTCACCTCGTCCCCCACCGAGAACGGCGTGCCGCAGCACTCCACCTGCCAGTCCGCGTAGTACACGTGCCACAGCCCCATTCCCCCAGCCTCCCCGGAACCGACCGCCCCGCGCGAGACGTTTTTCACCTGAGCCCGGTACCGTCGGGCCGTCCCACCCCGTGTCGACGAATGCAGGGAGCCCCATGACCACCGCCACCACCCGCCACAGCGAGCGGCGGATCAGCCCCGTGTTCGTGGGGATCCTCGCCGTGACGGCGGTCACGGGATGGGCGACCTGGACCGGCTTCGCCGAGCAGCCCGGCGTCGCCGTGTTCCTGTTCGTGACGGCGGCGTGGATCGTCTCCCTGTGCCTGCACGAGTACGCGCACGCGCGCACCGCCCTGCACAGCGGCGACATCTCCATCGGCGCGAAGGGCTATCTGACCCTCAACCCGCTGAAGTACACGCACGCGCTCCTCAGCATCGTCCTGCCGGTGATCTTCGTGATCATGGGCGGCATCGGTCTGCCCGGCGGCGCCGTGTTCATCGAGCGGAACCGGATCCAGGGGCGCTGGAAGCACAGCCTGATCTCGGCGGCGGGTCCGCTGACGAACGTGCTGTTCGCCGTCGTCTGCACCGCCCCGTTCTGGCTGGACTCGCTGGACGGCGTGCCGAGCGACTTCCGGTTCGCGCTGGCCTTCCTCGCGCTGCTCCAGGTGTCGGCCGCGCTGCTGAACTTCCTGCCGGTGCCCGGGCTGGACGGCTACGGCGTGATCGAGCCCTGGCTGTCGTACAACATCCGCCGCCAGGTGGAGCCGTTCGCGCCGTTCGGCCTGCTGTTCGTGTTCGCGCTGCTGTGGCTGCCGGCGGTGAACGGCGTCTTCTTCGACGTGATCGACACGATCCTGAAGTCCCTGGGGATCAGTGACTTCGAGACGTACTGCGGTCAGGAGCTGTACCGCTTCTGGCAGGGCTCGAACGAGTTCTGCCAGGCGGCGCCGTGACGGAAGCGGTCAGTGCGTGACCGACTTCTGTGCCCTGGCGCGCTTCAGGTAGTACCAGGCCATGTTCGACGACAGTCCGGCGAGCAGCACCCACACGATCCCCAGCCAGCTGCCCTCCACGAAGGAGACCACGGCCGCGGCCACGGACAGGACGCAGACGATCAGGGCGTAGAGGGCGAGGCGGGGCATGGGGTGGACTCCTGTCGGGGGACACTGCGGCACTGCTGGTGCCGTCCAGTGTCCCCCATGCTCCTCACCGGCTCACACGTCGGTGACGCGGAGCCCCGCGTGCGCCTTGTAGCGGCGGTTGACGGAGATCAGGTTGGCCACCAGCGACTCCACCTGGTGGGCGTTGCGCAGTCGCCCGGCGAAGACACCGCGCATCCCGGCGATGCGGCCGGCGAGGGCCTGGACGATCTCCACGTCCGCCCGCACCTCGCCGAGCACCATCACATCGGTGTCGATCTCGTCGATCTCCGGGTCCTGGAGCAGCACGGCCGAGAGGTGGTGGAAGGCAGCCGTGACCCGGGAGTCCGGCAGCAGTGCGGCGGCCTGCTCGGCGGCGCTGCCCTCCTCCGGCTTGAGGGCGTAGGCGCCCTTCTTGTCGAAGCCGAGCGGGTTGACGCAGTCGACGACGAGCTTGCCCGTCAGCTCCTCGCGCAGGGATTCGAGGGTCTTGCCGTGGCCGTCCCACGGCACGGCGACGATCACGACGTCGCTGCGGCGCGCGGTCTCGGCGTTGTCGGCGCCCTCGACCCCGTGGCCGAGTTCGTCGGCGGCGGCCTGGGCACGGTCGGCCGCCCGTGAGCCGATGATCACCTTCTGGCCGGCCTTGGCGAGCCGGTAGGCCAGGCCCTTGCCCTGCGGTCCGGTCCCGCCGAGCACCCCGACCACGAGTCCGGAGACGTCGGGCAGGTCCCAGGGGTCCTTGGCGGGCGCCTTCTGGGCGTTGTCGGTGGCAGCACTGTCGGTAGAGGTCATGGCCCCGACTCTACGACCGCGCCGTCGCGCCGGGCGGCTCAGGTCGGTCCCTCACGGGCGCCCGCCGGAAGGGCCGTTCACCAGGGTGCGGGCGCCGGGCGCCGGGCGCCGGGCGCCGGGGAACCGTAGCGGGTGGCGGAGCAGACGCGCCCGGGGAACCGTAGCGGGTGGCGAAGCAGACGCGCCCGGGGAACCGTAGCGGGTGGCGGAGCAGACGCGCCCGGGCCCGGCGTATCCCTCCCGTGCGCCGCGGAAGGGGACGCCGGTCTCGGTTTTCGGCGGGCTCCTCCGGTCGTTCGACGGTGGCACAGGTGACCGATCGGCCTCCCCAGCCCGGGCGAATGCGGAATGAAGTCGTCGTCACGAGTGACCGCTCGGGGCAGGATGCGACCCCATGGATGCCGTACGGGTCGCGCTGCTGCGGGAAGTCCTCGCCGGGACGGAGTGGCTCCAGGCCACGCGGCGGTTCGCCGGGGCGCTGCGCGGCTCGGTGGTGTCGCACGGGGGCGGGCTGCTGCTCGTCGGCACGCAGGACTACGAGCCGTGGCATCTGGCCGCGCACCTGGTGGACGAGGCCGCCTGGTCGGGCACGCCGGAGCTGACCCCGACACTGGTACGGCACGACGCGCGCCCCTGCGATCCGACGCATCTGGCGGTCGGTCTGGGCCGGCTGGAGGCGGCCCGGCGGGGCGAGACACTGCTGGTGGTCGCCCCCGAGGGGCCCGCCGCGCCCCTCCTGGAACGGGTGTCCGACGCCCGTCGCGCCGGGGCCACGGTCCTGGCCCTGGGTCCCGGCCCGGGCGAGTTGCCGTCCATGGCGCACGAGACCCTGGCCGTCCCCGACGGCTCGGAGCTGGACCTCGACACGGTGCAGCACCTGGTCAGCGCGGCGGCCGGGGAGAACTCCCTGCCCACCCCGAGAGGGCGGCGCCGACTGCGGGACCGGGTGGCGCGACTGGCGGAACACCTGACCGCACCGCCACCGGCCCGCTGGTGACGTCCGGGCGGCCCGCCGCTGCCGGCCCTGCCGGGCTCGCGGGCACCCCGCGCATGACGAACGCCCGGGGCCGCGGCCCCGGGCGTCGGTGGGATCAGCTCTCGTCGTCCCGGCTGCCCGCCGGTGCGTCATGCCACTTCGGGTCGTTCTCCCACTGGAGGTTGCGCTCCCGGGCGGTCGCCATCGCGTGTTCGGCCTCCGTGCGGGAGGCGTACGGCCCGAACCGGTCCTTGTTGGGGCATTCCGGCCCCTCCTCGACCTTCTTGTGCTCCAGGCAGTAGTACCACTCACCCGGCTTGCCGACCGTGCGCTTCTTGAACAGGGCCATGACCAGCTCCTCTCGCCATCGTCATGTTCCCCCATGGCCGCTGGTTAGACTCGCTGGCATGTCTGGCCAGTCGCTGCTCGTCCCTGGGGAGCTCTCCCCCATCCGTTCCGTGCCCGGAAACATCCGTCGCCCCGAGTACGTCGGCAAGCCCGCGCCGACGCCGTACACCGGACCGGAGGTGCAGACGCCCGAGACGATCGAGGCGATGCGCGTGGCCGGCCGGATCGCGGCCCGGGCGATGGCGGAGGCCGCGAAGCTGATCGCCCCCGGGGTGACCACGGACGAGCTGGACAGAGTCGCGCACGAGTACATGTGCGACCACGGCGCCTACCCCTCGACGCTGGGCTACCGCGGCTTCCCGAAGTCGCTGTGCACGAGCGTCAACGAGGTCATCTGCCACGGCATTCCGGACTCGACGGTCCTGCGCGACGGCGACATCGTCAACCTGGACGTGACGGCGTACATCGGCGGTGTGCACGGCGACAACAACGCCACCTACCTGGTGGGTGACGTCGACGAGGAGTCGCGGCTGCTGGTGGAGCGGACCCGGGAGTCCCTGGAGCGGGCGATCAAGGCGGTCAAGCCCGGCCGGCAGATCAACATCATCGGCCGCGTCATCGAGTCGTACGCCAAGCGCTTCGGCTACGGGGTGGTCCGGGACTTCACCGGGCACGGCATCAACTCGTCGTTCCACTCGGGCCTGATCATCCCGCACTACGACAGCCCGCACGCGACGACCGTCATCCAGCCCGGCATGACGTTCACGATCGAGCCGATGCTGACGCTCGGTACGCACGAGTACGACATGTGGGACGACGGCTGGACGGTCGTCACGAAGGACCGGAAGCGGACGGCCCAGTTCGAGCACACGCTGGTGGTGACGGACTCGGGCGCGGAGATCCTCACGCTGCCGTAGCCCCGCACCCCGCACGCCCCCGCACGGTCCGCACCCCGCGCCCCGCACGCCCCCCGCACGGCCCGCTCTCCCACGGAGGGCGGGCCGTTCCTTTCCTGCCGGGGGTTTTTGCCGACACCACGTCGGGAAAAGTGTGCGCATGGAATCCTTCTCGACGCTTCTTCGGACGGCTTCCCGCGAGCAGCACGAGGAGGTCAGGGGCTCGACCTTCATCGGTGACCTGCTGGGACGCAAGCTGGGGGTCGACGCGTTCGCGCGCTACACGGAGCAGCTGTGGTTCGTGTACGGGGCACTGGAGTCCGGCGCCCGCCGGCTGGCCGCGGACCCGGTGGCCGGCCCCTTCGTCCGTCCGGAGCTCTTCCGCATGACGGCGCTGGAGCAGGACCTGGAGCATCTGCGCGGCCCCGGCTGGCGGACGTCGGTCAGCGCGCTGCCGGCCACCCTGGAGTACGCGGAGCGGATCAGCGCGTGCGCCCGCACCTGGCCGGCCGGTTACGTCGCTCACCACTACACCCGCTACATGGGCGACCTCTCCGGCGGCCAGATCATCCGCGACACGGCCGAGAAGACGTGGGGTTTGTCGAGGAAGGGCGACGGGGTGCGCTTCTACGTCTTCGAGGAGATCCCCAACCCGGCCGCCTTCAAGCGGACTTACTGCGAGCTGCTGGACGCGCTGCCCGGTGACGAGCTGGAGCGGCAGCGGGTCGTGGCCGAGTGCAAGCGGGCGTACGGGCTGAACAACGCCATGTTCGAGGCGCTGGGTGCGGAGTTCCCGCTCACGGCGTGAACGGCCGGGACCTCCCCGTACGGAAGCGCTCCGTCCGGGTCAGCGTTCGAGGTGGACCCGTCCGCCGACCTCGGTCCATCCGCCCGGCTGGGGCGCGCTCCCCGTACGGAAGCGCTCCGTCCGGGTCAGCGTTCGAGGTGGACCCGTCCGCCGACCTCGGTCCATCCGCCCGGCTGGGGCGCGGTGAGGATCTGGGAGCCCGCGCCCTGGGTGATGTTGAGGGCCCGGCCCAGCCGGTCGGTGAGCAGCAGGGCCGCGGCCCCCGTCGCCTCGTCCTCGTCGATGCCGTCGTCCCGGCCGGGGAAGGCCCGGGCCCGGATCCGCCCGGCCGGCTCGTCCTCCCACGCCCAGGCGTACACCCACTCCCCCGGCGGCGGCACGGTCAGGTCGTCGACCTCGACGGCGCTGCCGTACTGCCGCAGCGTCCGCGGCGGCACCCACTCCGCGCGGGCCTCGATCCAGCAGAACTCCCCGTCCTGCCGGGCCCCGACGACCCCGGCGGGCGTCACCAGTTCGGGCACGTCGAGCAGCCATGCCGTCCCGACGCAGGGATGCCCGGCGAAGGGCAGCCGCAGGGTGGGCGTGTAGATGTCGATCACCCCGCGCTCGGGGTCGTCGACGAACACGATCTCGCTGAACCCGACTTTCGCCGCGAACGCCTGCCGCTCGTCCCGCTCCGGCATCACGGAACCCTCGCGCACGACCCCGAGCTCGTTGCCGTACCCACCGTTCGGCCCGCAGAAGACGCGGAGCACGTCGTAGTCAGTCACGAGGGAATTCAAACATCGCCCGAGTGGACGGGTCGCACCAGGCAAGGGCGCACGCCGGTGACGTGGTGGCCAGGTGGAGCACGAGGGGGGCTTGTCGTGGCGTGTGCGCACCAGCTCACGCTCCCATGCGCGGGGCGTGTCAGGGCAGGCACTCGGCCCCAAGACATCGAAACGCGACCTTTGACCTTCCCTTGACTCAATCATGGGAGCGATTTTGAGCCACTTAGGTAATCCTTATGTGCTGCCCTTAGGTGAGCCTCACCTTCCTCTCTCCTGGAGCCCACATGCGACCCGCCCGTCCCGCTTCCGTCGTCATCGCCGCCGCGGCGGCCCTGGCCGCCGTCACCGGCTGCACCGAGAAGAGCGACGCGAAGGACGGCGACCACGTGATCAACGTGACGGCGACCGACGACAAGTGCCAGGTGTCGAAGAAGGAGTTCCCCGCCGGGCACGTCGAGCTGGCCGTCGAGAACAAGGGCTCCAAGGTCACCGAGGTCTACGTCCTCTTCCCCGACGACCGCGTGGTCACCGAGCGGGAGAACATAGGCCCCGGCACCAGGCAGCGGGTCACCGCCGAGGTGAAGGCCGGCGACTACCAGATCGCCTGCAAGCCCGGCATGAAGGGCGACGGCATCCGCCAGGCCGTCAAGGCCACCGGCGGCAAGGCCGTCCAGCGCGATCCGCGCCTGGACAAGGCCGTCGCCGCCTATCGTTCCTACGTTCAGGCGCAGGCCGACGAGACACTGCCGAAGGCCGAGGCGTTCGCCAAGGCCGTCAAGGACGGCGACCTCGAAGCGGCGAAGAAGGCCTACGCCCCCTCCCGCATCGGCTGGGAGCGCACCGAGCCGGTCGCCGAGTCCTTCGGCGACATCGACCCCAAGGTCGACGTCCGCGAGGACGGCCTGGAGGACGGCCAGGACCCGGCCACCGACTGGACCGGCTGGCACCGCCTGGAGAAGGCCCTCTGGCAGGACAAGAAGATCGGCACCCGCGAGAAGGACCTCGCCGACCTGCTGATCAAGGACCTGAAGGACTGGCAGAACCGGGTCGGCAAGGCCGAGATCACCCCCACCTCCATGGCCAACGGCGCCAAGGAACTCCTCGACGAGGTCGCCACCGGCAAGGTCACCGGCGAGGAGGAGCGCTACTCGCACACCGACCTGGTCGACTTCAAGGCCAACGTCGAGGGCGCGCAGAAGTCCTACGACCTGCTGAAGCCGGTCGCGAAGGAGAACGACGCGGCCCTCGTCACCGAACTCGACGAGCAGTTCGCGGCCCTGGACAAGCTGCTCGACCAGTACCGCCCGAACACCACGTCGTACGACTTCACCTCCTACGACAAGGTCGGCAAGGCCGACCGCAAGGAGCTCTCGGACGCGGTCAACGCCCTGGCGGAGCCGCTGTCGAAGCTCGCCGCGGCCGTGGTCAAGTAGTGGAGGCCCCGATGACGGACACCAACTCCCCCTCCCCCAGCCGTCGTTCCCTGCTCGGCTGGGGCGGCGCGGGCCTGGCGCTCGGCGCGGCCGCGGCGGGCGGCGCGGTGGCGATGGCCCGCACCGAGGACGCCACCGAACCGGCCGGCTCGGCGATCGCCTTCCACGGCGCGCACCAGGCGGGCATCGCCACCCCGGTGCAGGACCGCCTGCACTTCGCCGCGTTCGACGTGACGACCGACGACCGTGAGGCCTTCGTCCGGTTGCTGAAGGACTGGACCGAGGCGGCCCGGCGGATGACGGCCGGACACGCGGTCGGCGAGGGCGCCTACGGCGGCCTTGCCGAGGCGCCCCCGGACGACACGGGCGAGGCACTGGGCCTGAAGCCCTCCCGCCTGACCCTCACCATCGGCTTCGGCCCGTCCCTGTTCGAGAAGTTCGGCCTCACGGACCGCCGCCCGGAGGCCCTGGTCGACCTGCCGAAGTTCGCGGGCGACAACCTCGACAAGAACCGCAGCGGCGGCGACCTGTGCATCCAGGCCTGCGCCGACGACCCCCAGGTGGCCGTGCACGCCGTCCGCAACCTGGCCCGTATCGGCTTCGGCAAGGTCGTCATCCGCTGGTCGCAGCTCGGCTTCGGCAAGACCTCCTCCACCACGCCCGAGGCGCAGACACCGCGCAACCTGATGGGCTTCAAGGACGGCACCCGCAACATCGCGGGCACGGAGACGGACCGCCTGAAGAAGTTCGTCTGGGTGGACGAGAAGGACGAACCGGCCTGGATGGCGGGCGGCAGCTACCTGGTGGCCCGCCGCATCCGCATGCACATCGAGACCTGGGACCGCACCTCGCTGCAGGAGCAGGAGGACATCTTCGGCCGCGACAAGGGCGAGGGCGCCCCGATCGGCAAGGCCAAGGAGCGCGACGAGCCGTTCCTGAAGGCGATGAAGCCCGACGCGCACGTCCGGCTCGCGCACCCCGACAGCAACCACGGGGCGACGATCCTGCGCCGCGGCTACTCCTTCACCGACGGTACGGACGGCCTCGGCCGCCTGGACGCGGGCCTGTTCTTCCTGGCCTACCAGCGCGACGTCCGCAAGGGCTTCATCCCCATCCAGCGCAGCCTGGCCGCGGACGCGCTCAACGAATACATCCAGCACGTGGGTTCGGCCCTCTTCGCCGTCCCGCCGGGCGTCCGCGACAAGGACGACTGGTGGGGCCGCACGCTGTTCTCCAAGGAGGCCTGAGCCGGTGTTCTCCAACTACCTGATCGGTCTGCGCGAGGGCCTGGAGGCGAGCCTCGTCGTCTGCATCCTCATCGCCTACCTCGTCAAGACGGACCGCAAGGACGCCCTGAAGCCGATCTGGGCCGGCATAGCCGTCGCGATCGCCCTCGCGTTCGGCTTCGGCTGCGCCCTCGAATTCGGCTCCCAGGAGCTGACGTTCCAGGCCCAGGAGGCGCTCGGCGGCTCGCTCTCCATCCTCGCGGTGGGCCTGGTGACGTGGATGGTGTTCTGGATGCGCCGCACGGCCCGCCACCTCAAGTCCGAGCTGCACGGCAGGCTGGACGCGGCGCTGGCGATGGGCACGGGTGCGCTGGTCGCGACGGCCTTCCTCGCGGTGGGCCGGGAGGGCCTGGAAACGGCCCTGTTCGTCTGGGCGTCGGTCCACGCGGCGAGCGACGGCACACCGCGTCCCCTGCTGGGCGTCGCCCTGGGCCTCCTCACGGCGATCCTCCTGGGCTGGCTGTTCTACCGGGGCGCGCTGCGTATCAACCTGGCGAAGTTCTTCACGTGGACCGGCGGCATGCTGGTGGTCGTCGCGGCCGGCGTCCTCGCCTACGGCTTCCACGACCTCCAGGAGGCCGACTTCCTGCCCGGCCTCACCGACAAGGCCTTCGACATCTCCGGCACGATCCCCCCGGACAGCTGGTACGGCACGCTCCTCAAGGGCGTCCTCAACTTCCAGCCCGACCCCACGACGCTCCAAGTGGGAGTGTGGCTGCTGTACTTGATCCCGACCCTGGCCCTGTTCCTGGCGCCGACCCGGACCACGGCCCCAACTCCGGTGCGCGACAAGGCGTGACACCGCACGGCACCGGGCGCCAGGCGAGGACCCGTACCCCCACCCCCACCCCCGGCCCGACCGCCGGAGGCACCCGGTAGGGTTCGCCTCCGGAAAGGGGAAGGTGAAGGTACCCGATGAGCAGGGATCGCGACCCTCGAACGCTCCGCAGGCCCGCCCGGAGCGCCCTCATAGCAACCTCGGCGACCGCTTTGTCGCTGACGGCCAGTGGATGCGTCGTCGTGCACGGCGAACGGGAGATCCTCCCGTCCACGACCCGCGCCGAAGCCGCCCAGGCCCTCCAGGAGTTCACGACCGCGTACAACGAGGCCGACAAGGCCTACGACGCCACCCTGGACGCCGACCACACCACGGGCGCCCTCGCCGACATCGACTCGGCCCGCCTCGAAGCCGGAAAGGCGAACAACCCGGAGGGCAACCCGCGCCACACCCCGCTGAAGCTGACGGACGCGAAGTTCACGATCCCGAAGAAGGCCGGCTGGCCCCGCTGGTTCGTCGCCGACGCGGCCGGCAACAAGGGCGGCACCGCCCGCTGGCTCCTGGTCTTCACCCGCAGCAGCCTGGACGACCCCTTCCAGGTGGCGTACCTGACGCTCGTCGCCCCCGACAAGGTCCCGCAGTTCAAGAAGGACGCCGACGGCTGGGCCGAGTCCGTTCCCGTGAACTCCACCGACCTGGCCACCGACCCCGGCGACCTGAGCCGGACATACGCGACGTACCTGAAGAGCGGCGGAGAGACCTTCGCGGACGGCGCCCACACCAGCCAGTGGCGTGCCCTGCGCGAGAAGAACGGCAAGAAGCCGGGCATGGTCACCCAGTTCATCGACGAGCCGCTGACGAACGGCGACTACGCACCGCTGGCGCTGCGCACGACGGACGGCGGGGCACTGGTGTTCTTCACCACCCGCCACTACGAGAAGCAGACCGCCTACGCCGGCACGTCCGTCCCCGCCCCCAACAAGGACGTCCTGGCCCTGACGAAGGGCGAGATCAAGCAGTCCCTCACGATGGAGTTCGTCTCCAACGAGGTGGCGCTGGACCCCAAGGGCCCGGGCAAGGTGACGATCCTCGGCAGGATCCAGGGGCTGACCTCGGCGGAGGGCTCGTAACCCAGGCCCTCACGGCGCGGTCACCCTCACCCACCCTGCGGCCCTCACCGGACGGTCACCCTCACCACCCTGCGGCCCTCACGCCCCGGTCACCCTCACCACCCTGCGGCCCTCACGCCCGGTCACCCTCACCACCCTGCGGCCCTCACGGCGCGGTCGCCTCACGCCCCGGTCGCCGAACGGCTTCAGTGCCGCAGGGGCCACGCCGCCTCGCCGGCCCGGCCGGTGTTCTCACCCACGTACCGCCCACAGACCTCCGTGAGCACCTCCAGCAGGCTCAGTGGATCCGGCAACGCGTACTCGGGCCCGCGCACCCACCGCACCGCCTGCTCCTCACCGGGCAGCCGCGCCGGCGGTACGAGGACGTAGGAGCCCCGGCAGTGCCAGCGCAGTCCCGGGTGTTCGTCCATCGTCTCGGGGTGGCAGTCCAGTTCGCACGGCCACCACTCGTCCTCGTCCTCGGGCGTACCGCGGGTGGCCGTGAAGAAGAGGATGCGGCCGTCGTCGCTCTCGGCGACCGGCCCGACCTCGACACCGGCGGCGAGCAGCCGCTCCAACGCGTCGCGACCGGCATCGAGGGGCACGTCGAGGACGTCGTGCACCATGCCGGTCGCGGTGATGAAGTTGGCCTGCGGTTGATGGCGGGCCCAGCGCTCGATCTGGGCGTGGTCGGTGGTGGACTGCGTCTGCCAGGCGAAGGACACCGGGTGCCGGGCGGGGGTGGGACAGCCGACCCGGTCGCAGGAGCAGCGGTAGCCCGCCGGGTGGGCGGCCGGCGCGAGGGGCAGTCCCGCGTCGGCGGCGGCGAGCAGCAGGGCCTCACGGCCGCCGTCCCCGGCGGTCTCCTTCGGCCGGCGCCCTGCGCGCAGCCACTGGGTGAGTTTGCGCTGCAGGCCGGTCCGGCCGCCGAACTCCGCGCTCATCTATCCCCTCGCCTCGCCGTCGTGCCGAACAGCATGCCTCATCGTCCCATCTTGCCGCGCACCGGGGGGCCAGTGCCCACATCCAGGACAGGTGGGACGCACCACGCACCGGACGCCGGACGGGACAGACGGGACGCACCGCACACCGGACGCCGGACGGAACAGGCGGGACGCGCGGCATACCGGACGCCGGACGGGACGGACGGGACGCACCGCACACCGGACGGAACAGAGGGGACGCACCGTGCGTCGGGCGTCGGGCGTCGGGCGTCGGGCGTCGGGCGTCGGGCGTCGGGCGTCGGGCGTCGGGCGTCGGGCGTCGGGCGTCGGGCGTCGGGCGTCGGGCGTCGGGCGTCGGGCGTCGGGCGTCGGGCGTCGGGCGTCGGGCGTCGGGCGTCGGGCGTCGGGCGTCGGGCGTCGGGCGTCGGGCGTCGGGCGTCGGGCGTCGGGCGTCGGGCGTCGGGCGTCGGGCGTCGGGCGTCGGGCGTCGGGCGTCGGGCGTCGGGCGTCGGGCGTCGGGCGTCGGGCGTCGGGCGTCGGGCGTCGGGCGTCGGGCGTCGGGCGTCGGGCGTCGGGCGTCGGGCGTCGGGCGTCGGGCGTCGGGCGTCGGGCGTCGGGCGTCGGGCGTCGGGCGTCGGGCGTCGGGCGTCGGGCGTCGGGCGTCGGGCGTCGGGCGTCGGGCGTCGGGCGTCGGGCGTCGGGCGTCGGGCGTCGGGCGTCGGGCGTCGGGCGTCGGGCGTCGGGCGTCGGGCGTCGGGCGTCGGGCGTCGGGCGTCGGGCGTCGGGCGTCGGGCGTCGGGCGTCGGGCGTCGGGCGTCGGGCGTCGGGCGTCGGGCGTCGGGCGTCGGGCGTCGGGCGTCGGGCGTCGGGCGTCGGGCGTCGGGCGTCGGGCGTCGGGCGTCGGGCGTCGGGCGTCGGGCGTCGGGCGTCGGGCGTCGGGCGTCGGGCGTCGGGCGTCGGGCGTCGGGCGTCGGGCGTCGGGCGTCGGGCGTCGGGCGTCGGGCGTCGGGCGTCGGGCGTCGGGCGTCGGGCGTCGGGCGTCGGGCGTCGGGCGTCGGGCGTCGGGCGTCGGGCGTCGGGCGTCGGGCGTCGGGCGTCGGGCGTCGGGCGTCGGGCGTCGGGCGTCGGGCGTCGGGCGGGAGGAGAACGGCGAGCCGCGCTCTCCACCGTGACCGCGATCGGGTGTCATTGCCCGCTTTGCCATGACATGGCGCCCTACCGTGGTCGCCATGGTCACAAGGATCGCGTTGTCGGGTCTGGCCTCCGTGGCGTCCGTGGTCTCGCTGGCCCTGTCGGGACCCGGCGGCCGCGCCCCGGCCCCGCTGGAGTGGGGCGGGGGCCCGCTGACCGTGGCGGCCCTGCCCCGGATCACGTACGTCGCCCACCGCGGCGGCGCCCGCGAGGTTCCCGAGAACAGCATGGCGGGGCTGGCGACCGCTTACGAGCGCGGGACGGCGCAGGTGCTGGACTTCGACACGCGGCTGCTGCGCGACGGCACGCCGGTGGTGTTCCACGACGAGACCCTGAACCGCACCACCTACCTGGGCGGCGCGGTGCGCGGCCTGGACGCCCGGGAGTGGCGGGGCGTACGGCTGCGCCCGAAGGACAGGCTCCCGGGGAGCTGGCGGTCGGAGCGGCCGCCGACGGTCGCCGAGGTGCTGGATCGTTTCGGCGGGCGGATCGTGCTGATGCTGGAGGCGAAGGACCCGCACAGCCTCGACCGGCTGGCCGAGATGATCCGGTCCCGTGGCCTGACCCGCTCGGTGTTCGTGAACTCCAACGACCCCGAGGTGGCCCGGCGCGTCCACCGCCTCGGCCTGCTCTCGCAGGTGTGGCGCTCGGCGCAGCAGCTGCGCACGGACCGCCCGGAGCGCTGGCGGTCGTACGTGGATCTGCTGGACGTGGATCACCGGGCGCGCGACTCGGATCTGGCGAGGGCGGTGAACTCGGGGATCGCGCGGGTGTGGGCGCACACCGTGGTGACGGACGCGCAGCGGGACCGGGTGCTGGCGCTGGGCTGCGACGGTGTGATCACGGACGCGCCGGGGCGCCTGGCCCGGGCCGCTCAGCGCGGGGCCAGGCCGTGAAGGGCGTAGTCGACGAGGGCGTCGGTGTACTCGTGGGAGATGGGGCCGGTGTGCTGGAGCCAGCGCTGGGCGAGCGGGGAGATGAAGAGCTCCAGGGCGATGCGCGGGTCGATCTCGGGCCGCACCTGGCCCGCGTCCTGCGCGGCGCGCAGCCGGTCTATGTAGAGGTCGAGTGAGGGCTGCATCAGCTTGGCCACGAGCTCGCGCCCGAGCTGCTCGTTGACGACGCCCTCGGCGGCCAGCGCGCGGGACGGCACGTCGAACCTGGGGTCGTTCATCTGGTCGACGGTGGCGCGCAGCACGCCCTTGACGTCGGCGGCGAGGTCGCCGGTGTCCGGAAAGGTGTACGGCGCCGGCCCGGCCTCCCGCAGGGCCAGATCGAGGAACGCCTCCATCAGGACGTCCGCCTTGGACGACCACCAGCGGTAGATCGTCTGCTTGCCGACACCGGCGCGGGCGGCGATGCCCTCGATGGTGGTCTTCGGATAGCCGACCTCGACGACGAGCGCGAGGGCGGCGTCGTAGATGGCGCGGCGGGACTTCTCGCTTCGCCGGGTGGAGTCGGGGGCGGGCTTGCCGGGAGCGGGCTGGGTGGGCTTCTGGACGGCCATGGGCCGAATTTATCAGGTTGACAATACGGAGCGTCTCGCGGATAGTGGAGCGACAGGTACGAGACGAAACGTCTCGTCACTCGATGAGGACGTCCCCAGGAAGGAGCCCGAGATGGCCCGAGGCGGAGCCGGAAACATGCTGGGCGTCGGCGGATCGCGCAAGAACCTCGGTCGCAGGGAGCTGCGCGGCGGCGGCCGGGGCGACCGGATCGGCGGCGGTCTCGACCCGCAGGCCCAGAAGCGCGAGCTGCTGCGCAAGCTCCAGGAGGAACGGCAGCAGCAGGACACGCAGGAAGGGGACACGCCGGGCACGGCGTCGTGACCCTCCCCCGTGCGAGGGAGAGCGGACCCCCGCGCGCGGGATCCTCCCGGGCGGTCCGGCGGATGTACTGAGGCGGTCGCGGCCCGCGACCGGCGGACACCCGCCCCACGGACCACCCGGGAGGACTCGGCTCATGACCGCATGGACCAGACGACGGCTGCTCAGCACGGCGGCCACGGCCCTCCCGGCGGCGGGCCTCGCCACGACGGCGGCCCCCCTCACGCGGGCGGCGGCCACGACCCGCCCCGATGACCTCGACGTGACCGACGCCCTGCGGGCCCTGCCCGGGCTGCGCCTGGTCGAGGAGCGGCACGACGCCGAACCGGGATACCGGCACTTCGTGCTGGGTCTGCGCCAGCCGGTCGACCACACGAACCCGGCCGCCGGCACCTTCGAGCAGCGCCTCACCCTGCTGCACACTGCCGCCGACCGCCCCACAGTGCTGTTCAGCACGGGCTACCAGGCGGTCCTCACCCCACGCCGGACCGAACCGGCGGTCCTGCTCGGCGCCAACCAGCTCCAGGTCGAGCACCGCTACTTCGGCACCTCACGCCCGGCGGACCCCGGCTACGCCCACCTCACCGTCCGGCAGGCCGCCGACGACCACCACCGCGTCGTCCGGCTCTTCCGCCGCCTCTACCCCGGCGCGTGGATCTCCACCGGCAGCAGCAAGGGCGGTATGGCGAGCGTCTACCACCGCCGCTTCCATCCCCACGACGTGAACGGCACGGTGGTCCACTCCGCCCCGAACAACGTCGACGACCGCGACGACTCCGCGTCTCTGCGTTTCCTGGAGACGGTCGGCACCCCCGCCGCCCGGGAGGCCCTCCAGGCGGCCCAGCGGGCGATCCTGCTGCGCCGGGCCGAGCTGGTCGCCCGCTACGAGGCCTGGGCGGCCGCCGACGGCGACACCTTCCGGCTCGTCGGCAGCGCCGACAAGGCACTCGAGATCGCCGTCCTGCGCGTGCCGTTCATGTTCTGGCAGCGCGGCACACCGGCCGATATCGCAGCGATCCCAGGCCCCGGGGCGACGACCGACGAGCTGTACGCCTGGCTGGACGACACGACGGGCCTGGCGCTGTACGCCGACACGACGGCCCGGAACTACATCCCGTACTGGTACCAGATCGGCACCCAGCTGGGGTACGGCAGCCTCCCCACCGCCCACCTCGCCGACCTGCTCCGCCATCCGGGCGCCGCCGAGCCGCGCAGTTTCGTCCCCCGGGACGTCCCCCTGGGCGGCAATCACGGCGCCGACCTCGCGGACCTGTCCCCCGCCGACCGGGCGTCGGCGGAGGACATGCTGGTCCGCTGGGCGGGTCAGGAGTACTTCACGCACACGTTGGGCACGTAGCCCACGGTGCCGCGGTAGTTGACCTTGCGCCAGTAGTGGTAGCTGTCTATGCCGCAGGTGTTCTTGTACGAGCCGCCGTCGACGCCCTTGATGTCGCAGCCCTTGGTGCCCTTGTACCAAAGGCGCAGGCTGGTGGACCCGGTACTGGCCGACTTGCGGACGTGAACGGTCGACAGGGCCGTGAGGCTCTTGCACTGCGCCGTCGCCGCCACGGTGGACATGTCGTCGCTCTTGACGGTCGCCGCGCCGGAGGCACTCGGCACGAGGCCGGTCAGGGCCAGGGCCGCCACCGCCAGCGGAGCGATCAGCAGTTTCTTCAAAGGTTCCTCCCGTTTCAGTGGTACGCGTTGCTCACGCCCGAGGGCGCGAGTTGATCTTATGCGTACCTGACAGAAGCTCAGGAGGGCGGCCAGGCGTCTCCCCAGTCGGCGTCCCGGGCGGCCTTGTACAGGTCGCCGTGGCGCTTGGTGACGGTGCTGCGGCGCAGGGACGGTTCGCTCTCGCACAGGTCGAGGAGGACCTGGCCCTTGCGGATCTGGGGGCGACGGACGACCCGGGAGGGAGCAGGGTCGACGGGGAAGCGGGCGGCGGCGACGTAGGCGAACTTCTCGTCCTCGTAGGCGAGGGAGCCGCCCTTGACCTGGCGGTGCAGGGAGGAACGGCTGACCCGGGCGGAGAAGTGGCACCAGTCCGTGCCGGGGGCGATGGGGCAGGCGGCGCTGTGCGGGCACGGGGCGGCGATCCGGAAACCGGCGGTGATCAGCCGGTCCCGGGCCTCGATGAGGCGGGCGTAACCGTCGGGGGTGCCGGGTTCGACGATCACGACGGCCTGGGCGGCGGCCCCGGCGGCGTCGACGAGGGCGGTGCGGTCCGCGGGGGTCAGCTCGTTCAGGACGTAGGAGACGGTGACGAGATCCGTGCTGTGAAGGGTCAGGGCCGCCCCGATCCGGGAACGCTGCCAGCGGACGTCCTTCAGCTCCGGGTTGGCCGCGGCGATCTCGCGTCCGAGGGCGAGCGCGGGTTCCGCCCAGTCGAGCACGGTGACGGGCCGCTCCCCGCCCCAGACCGCGTTCACGGCCCAGGCGGCGGCACCGGTGCCGCCGCCGAGGTCGGTGTGCCCGCCGGGCACCCACTCGGGCGCGGCCTCGGCGAACGCCTCCAGCGCGCAGCGCACGGCCTCGAATGTCGCGGGCATCCGGTAGGCGGCGTAGGCGGCGACGTCGGCCCGGTCCCGGAGGATGGGGGCGTCGGTCGGGGTGGCCCCCCGGTAGCTGGCGATCAGCCGCTCGACCGCCTGCGAGGCCTGCCGGGGCGGCAGCCCGTCGAGCAGACCGGCAAGGGCGGCACGGAGGTTTTCGGCCGGGGGTGCGGGGGCGTTCACCCGGCGATTCTACGGGCGGCACCGCAGAGAGCGGCGCCCATGGGGAAGGCACCGCTCATGACAGGGAGCCTTGCGGTTCGAGGAGCACGACCTCATGGCCCGTGGCGACGGCGAGCTCACCCGCAGGACCGAATGACAGGGTCCCGACGGCATACGGGAAGACCCAGGTGTCCCGTGCGGATCCCGTGCGGGCATCCCGTACCTCGACCGTGTTGTCGTGCGCAACAGCCACGATCAGGGTTCCCTGACGGCAGCCCAGAGCCACCCGGCGCACTTCCCCCGGCTCGGTACGGACCACGCTGAGCTGCGCGCCGGAAAGGAGGTCCCACAGTCGCACCTCGCCGTCCACGTGCCCGCTGACGGCGAGGGACGTCCCTTGAAGAGTTGCCGTGCTCAGCGACTGGACGGGTGCCATGGGAGCACGGGCGAGGAGCCGCTCTTTCCCTGTCCCCGGGTCCCACGCCCAAATCTCGCCCATGACGTCCGTGGTGAACCGTGCGTCCGTCGTGGGACCTGTGACGAACAGGGCAACCTGTCTGCCGTCCAGCCACGTGCTCGCCAGCGGAAGGCCGCTCAGGATCGCCGGTTCGGCGCCCGTTCCCAGGTCGACGACGGCCGCCCGCCCTGTCCCGGCCTCGACGAACGCCAGGCGCCGCCCCTCGAGTTCCATGCATCCGATGACGCGGGTGTTCATGTCCCCGCTGTCCCAGGATCCCAGCTCGGCACCTGTGCACGGATCCCACACGTGGACCACTTTGTCGGCCCGGCCACGCGTGATCACCCAGGGCTCGCCGGCCGTCTCGGCGCACTGAGCCATGCGGCCCCTGATCACAGATGCGCCGAAGGAAGCCTCGACCTCCCCCGTCCTGACGTTCCATACGGTTGCGCTGCCGTCGACGGCCCCCGTCACCAGCACCGACCGGCCGCCGTGCGTCGCCCAGGCCATGGACCAGACGATCGCCCGGTGGCCGCCTGGATCGCTGCTCTCCATCGTCGCGTCCAGGTCCCACACGCGCACTTCCTGGTCAAGGCCGGCCGCGACCACCACGGGATCACCGGCCACCTCGGTGCAGGCGACCGAGTACACGATGTTGGTGTGGCCTCCGAGGTGGCGGGGCTCGCCGGGACCCTCGGGATTCCAGAGCATCACCGGTCCTTCGCCACTGCCTGCGACGATGACGGGAGCCCCGGCGGTGCCTGACGTGGCGACACTCACACAGCGCGTTCCCTCGGCCGTCTTCCGGTGCCTACCCGAGCCGGTCAGGTCCCACAGATGAAGGACATGGCCGTCCGTGACGGCGAACTGATTCCCGTCGACATCGGTGCACGCCACGTCGGTCACCCAGCCTCCGTGCCAGAACGCGTCCCTCTCGGTGCCGGACTCCAGGTCCCACACCTTGACCCACTCGTCCCTGCCTCCCGACACTGCGACGGGCACACCCTCCACAAGGGTGCAGGCGATGCCCTGCACGAACCCGGAATGCGCCGCCAGGACATACCGCAGGGCCAGTGAGTTCAGGTCCCAGACGCGTATGGTGCCGTCCGCGCCCCCGGTGAGTACCACCGGTTCCCCCTGCACTGCGGTGAACGCGACAGCAGTGACGGAACAGTTGTGCCCTCCGCGCACTCCGTGCCCCCTCAGCGCTGCCTGCTGCTCACCTGTCTTGAGGTCCCACACCCGCGCTGTGCCGTCCCGGCTGCCGGTGACGGCCAGGGGCGTGCCCTTGACGATCGCGCAGGCCACCGCGTCGATGTCCGCTTGGTGCCCGATCAGAGTGCGCAGCTCGGTGTTGGTGGTCAGGTCCCAGATACGCAGGGTGTGGTCCCTGCTTCCGGTGACCGCGACCGGCACGCCGTTCACGATCGTGCACGCCACAGCGAAGACCCAATCGGTGTGTCCGATGAGCGTGGCGCGCAAGGCCGTGCTCGTCTGCGTCCCCGAGGCCCATCGCGGCTTCCAGTGGTGACCGGCGGCGAGTTCCCGGGACAGGGTCGGGTCCCGATGCCGCATGGCGTCCACCGCCAGGACCATGCCTCGTTCGGCAGGTTCCAGTACCGCGTGCATTCCGGCCGAGGCCCGGTAGATGGTTCTTACGACTCGCCCCCTCGACGTCGTCACCCGGTGCAGCGCGTGCAGCAGGAGGTCCGGCTCCGACAGCGTCAAATACCCGCAGTCTGCGAGGAGTTCGTCGACCCGTCCGATGTACGCCGCATGGACGGCCAGGTATCGCAGGGCGTAAGGATGGGCCCGACTCCAGTCGCGCTGTCCGTCGATTCCGCGCGGTGTCCCACCCACGAGTACGTCGAGGAACGCCTGTTGCACGGCGTCGTCGTCGCATCCTCGTTTCAGATGCTCGGCGAGCGCCATGTGGTACAGCCGGTAGACCGAGCGTCCCTCTTCGGCCGCCTCCACGACGTATGAACCGGCGTTGCGTTTGAGCCACAGCAGGTCGTCGTTGGTGTAGGTCTCACCGGCGATGCGGGAGGCGAGGGGAGCCCAGATGTCCTCCCAGGGAAGGCCCTGCCCCTCGGCGTAGGCGAGCGGCCTGAGCAAGTCCCTGGCCCGGGCGGCGTCGTCGCCGAGACGCGTGTCCAGGTCACGGGCCATGGCCGCGTCCGCGGTGCGTGGGAGCTGGGTGCGCCATGCCTGGTCTCCCGGGTCGGCGACCGAGGACTGGGCGGCGAGCGTACCGGAGACGATACGGGCCACGAGGAAGGACGGATCGGCGGCCTCGGCGACCGCCTGTGCCACCTCTGCGGAGAGCCGGGGAGAGACGTTCAGGTACGGGCTCTCCGGGCGGGAGTCCAGCAATCCGCGCAGGGCGTAGGAGGCGATGGCCCGGGAGTCGCGATGATCAGGGTCGTCGAGGTCCACCACCGGGATGTCGGGCGGCAGATGACGCAACAGGTGCCGACGGGTGCCGAGCAGCAGCCGGACACGTCCCTGGCCGTGTTCGAGAAGCGGCCGGACGAGTTGGGTGACCAGGGCGTCGGGGGTCGCGGCCTCGTCGACGGCGTCGATGATCACGGTGAGCGGGCGGTCCCGCTCGGCCAGGGCCTCGACAAGATCGCCGGGGACGCCGACGGGCGTGCGGACGGCGGCGGACAGCCCGCGCAGCACATCGTCGTTGGTCAAGGCCTGGGCGTAGATGGCGACGTCGACCGAGCCGACGGCCGGCACCTGGTGCGGCCGTAGGCCGAGCAGGTGAACGGGCACGGTGTTGCGGTGTTCGGAGTGGGCGAGGGCGGCTGTGAGACCGAGGACTGCTGTCTTGCCGGAGCCGGGTCCCGCGGTCACCACGAGCGCCGCGTGGCCCGGGGTCAGGGGCTCCAGCCAGTCGGTGATATGCGCCATCACCTCGTGTCGGCCGGCGAACCACCACTGTTCACGGTCGCCGAAGTAGGCCATGGCCCTGACCAGCAGGCGGCGCGCGAACTCCGTGTCCCTTCGTCGGGCCTGGGCGTCCCATTCGGCCGCATGCTGGATGGCGAGATCCACTTCGCGGGGTCCAGCGCGTCGGCGCGGGTTGGGGAAGAAGCCGGGGATGTCGCCGGTCAGTCTGGCCGCGTCCCATTCGATGCGCTGGGTCGGCGGCTTGGACGGGTTGGCGTTCATATGGGTGATGAGAGCACCCAGGTCCAGAGTGGACGGCCTTTCCCCCGCGATGGTCCGACTCTCGATCGCGGCCACGAGGAGATCGGGGAACGCGCCTTCCCATGCCTGCTGGGCGGGCTGGGCGGACGCGATCACCGCGATGCCGGACGGATCGTCGTCGATGCTGCGCCGCAGACTCTCAAGGGCCGCGGAGATCGCATCGCTGCCGCCCTGACCTGCATAGCAGGTGTCAAGGATGAGCAACACCTGTGTGAGCTGGGTGTCGTCGGTGAGCGCCGCCGCGATCTGTGCCGTCGGCAGAGCCAGCTTGGGTTTGGCCAGGTCGGCGTCGGCGGGGAAGAACATGTGTCTGCGCGGCGTGGAGCCGATCAACTGGCCGTGTCCGGCCAGATACACGGCCACGATGTCCTCGGGACGCCGATCGGGGTCGGTGGCGAAGCGGTCGAGATGCTGGAGCAGCGCGTTCCGGTCGGGATCCAGTCCGAGGTCGCTGACGTGCGTGTAGCCGAGCCGCTGAGTGAACAGATCGATGATCTTCTGCCGTGCCTCCACCAGCCCCGGCCGGTTTCCCTCCGGTGAGCGCTGATGGTGTGCGACCGCCGTAGCAATGAGGAAGCGTCGAGGCTGCGCATCCTGCGGTCCTTCCCCGGTCATCGCAGTGCCGCCGAGAGGGCCTGCCCGGTCTCCGCCTTGCCCAGATAGTGGGTGGCGTCATGAGCGTGGGAGCCGTTGGGGACCAACCGGCACACGACGCGCTCCCCAAAACGGGGGCGCAGGTCCTTGGCCAGCGCCACGACGTCACCGGCATCGGCGATGTTGGTCCAGCCCAGCAGGTCGCTGCCGGGCCACGCTCCCCTGGCGGCCACGGGCGCGGGCTCCAGCCTGTCGAAGATCAGATTTCGAATGCCCAGAGGGGAGCCGAGCGTGATCAGTTCCCGTACAGCGTGGCCCGGTAACGCACACAGCGCTTCGTACGCCACCACGGACCCCAGGGAATGGGCCACCACAGCCACAGTGTCCGGACCGACCAGTGCGTGCACCCTCGCGCGTGCCGCTGCCCGCAACGCGGGTTCGCCGAGATAGCGGCGAACCTGCTTGAGATCGGACACCATCGCTCGTTCCGTCAGTCCGGCGAAGAACCTGGACTGCGACAGCGCGATCAGGGCAGCCTGCACCGACGACGGCAGCCCACCCAGGGTGCCCGCGGCCGCGGGAGGCATGACCTGCGGTTCCACGGCGGCGGCTTCGGCCCACCAAGCCAGCAGGACATCGGTCTCCCACCCGGATGCCACGTCCACGGCGGACAGGAAGGGATCAGCGGTGTCCAGCGTACGACCCGGCGGGAGGAAGAGATCGCCGTAGAAGGCCATGGCCACGTCGCCGGGCCGCAGTGCCCCTGACGCACCGGCCCGGGTGAGACCGTCCCGCATGGCCGGGATCCACTCCTTGAGGAGTTGCTCCTCGCCCGACTGCTGCTGCCCGACACCGTGAACACACACAACCCGCGCCATAGGCCCCCCACGCGCTCTGCCTCGAAACAACCCTATAAGGCCGATCGGCCGCGTGCAGAGCCGATCGGCCACGCTCTCACATCCCTCGCACCGCCCGCGCCACCCGCGACGCCGCTGCCGCTCTCGGGGCGTTGTCCGGGCGGCGGCGGCGCGGGTGGACCGCGTTGGTGAGCAGGATCAGGAAGGTGTCCGTGGCCGGGTCCAGGACGAGGGACGTGCCCGTGAAGCCGGTGTGGCCCGCCGCGCCGCGGCCCGCCAGGTCGCCCATGAACCACGGCTGGTCGAGGGAGAAGCCGAGGCCCGGCGGGGTGAAGAGGAGCTCGACGAAGTCGGGGCCGAGGATGCGGGCCGGGCCGTGCGAACCGCCGGCGAGGAGGGTGCGGCAGAACACCGCGAGGTCCCGGCCGGTGGAGAACAGCCCCGCGTGCCCGGCCACGCCCCCGAGCGCCCAGGCGTTCTCGTCGTGGACCTCGCCCCGCAGCATGCCCCGGTCCGCCTTGGCCCAGGGCCGCCGCTGGTCCTCCGTCGCCGCGGCGCCAGGGCAGGGCCCGAAGTCCGTCGCCGTCATGCCCAGCGGCCGGGTGATGCCGTCGCGGATCAGGACGTCGAGCGTGCGGCCGGTGATGCGCTCCAGGAGGTACTGCAGGAGCAGCATGTTGAGGTCGGAGTAGCAGTACGTGCCCGGCACGCCGACCGGCGGCTCCGCCCGGAGCGCGGCCAGCCGCTGCGTGTCGTCGGCACAGTCGTACAGCGGGAGTTCGGGCCGCAGCCCGGAGGTGTGCGTGAGCAGCTGCCGTACGGTGATGCCGTGCCGGGCGGCCGCCGTGAAGTCGGGCAGATACGCCCCGACCCTCGCGTCGATGCCGAGCGTGCCCCGCTCGATCTGCTGCACGGCGGCCACGGACGTGAACAGTTTGGTGAGGGACGCCAGGTCGAAGGGCGTGCCGACGGTCATCGGGACCCGTTGCCCGAGAGGCAGCTCCACTCCGGCGTCGGCGTCGGGGTCGTAGGCCGAGTAGCGGACGGCCCAGCCCGCCGCCTCCTCGACCGCGATCACCGGGCCGCGTCCGACGACGAGGACCGCGCCCGGTGCCCAGGGGCGCTGCCCGGTGGTGAGGACGTGGACCTCCCGGACGAGGTGACGCAGTTCCCCCGGGTCGAGTCCGGCCCGCTCCGGCGTGCCGTCGCGCAGTCTGGGTGCGCTCAGCTGACTGCTCCCTCCACGCTCGCGCGGCTGCTCTCCTGCTTCCAGGGTCGGCACATTCCCATGAAGCAGGCCAGTGCCACCAGTGCGGCGGCCAGTTGGACGACGGCCATCGGGAGGGCGGTGTCCTCCCCGGCGACGCCGACGAGCGGGGAGGCGACCGCGCCGATGAGGAAGGACGACGTGCCGAGCAGGGCCGACGCGGAGCCCGCCGCGTGCTTGGTGCGCATCAGGGCGAGGGCCTGGGTGTTGGGCAGGGTGATGCCCATGGCGGACATCAGCACGAACAGCGCGGCGGCGACCGGCACCAGGCCGACCTCGCCGAAGACGCCGAGGGACATCAGCAGCAGCGCGGTCGCGGCGGTGATGACGATCGTGAGGCCGATGCCCAGCACCCGGTCGAGGCTGACCCGGCCGACCAGGATCTTGCCGTTGATCTGGCCGACGAGGACCAGCCCGACCGAGTTGACGCCGAACAGCAGGCTGAACGTCTGCGGGGAGGCGCCGTAGATCTCCTGGATGACGAACGGGGACGCCGAGATGTAGGCGAAGAGGGCGGCGAAGGCGAAGCCGCCGGTGAGCATGTAGCCGGCGAAGGCACGGTCGGCGAGCAGGCCGCGCATCGCGCGCAGGGCCTCGCCGACACCGCCGCCGTGCCGCTCGGCGGGCTCCAGCGTCTCGGGCAGCCTCGTCCAGACCAGGACCCCGATCAGCACGCCGATGGCGGTGAGGACGACGAACACGCCCCGCCAGTCGGTCACGCGCAGGACCTGCCCGCCGATGAGCGGCGCCACGATCGGGGCGACTCCGGAGATCAGCATGAGGGTGGAGAAGAAGCGGGCCATGGCCATGCCGTCGTAGAGGTCGCGGACGACGGCCCTGGCGATGACGATGGCGGCGGCGCCCGCCAGCCCCTGGGCCAGCCGGAAGGCGACCAGCGTCTCCACGGTGGGCGCGAGCGCGCACAGGACGGTGGCGACGACGAAGACGGCGAGCCCGGCGAGCAGCGGGCGGCGGCGCCCCCACCGGTCGCTCATCGGCCCGACCACGAGCTGTCCGAGCGCCATGCCGGCCAGGCAGGCGGTGAGCGTGAGCTGGACCGTCGCCGCCGGCGCGTGCAGGGAGCGGGTGACCTCCGGCAGGGACGGGAGGTACATGTCCATCGCCAGCGGGGGCACGGCGGTCAGGCTTCCGAGGAGGAAGGTGACCAGGAGCCCGGTGCGGCGGTGCGGTGTGCGGTCGGGCCGCTCCGTCCCGGCCGCGGCCTCCTGTGCGGTGTTCGATATGGACGCCCCACCCTCGGGCATGAGTCCCTCCCTCTCCGAGTCGATCGCCACCTATGCTCTCAGCTCGTACGGACTGCTCGTACGACTGCCGTACGAACGGCAGGTACGACTGCCCGTACGGCTGTCGTACGGACGGTGTGTACGACAGCTCGCAGGTACTGCTCAGGGTCACGAGGTGGAGGCGGGGCGCGATGACGGCGGACACGGTGCGGTGGGGGATCCTGGCGACCGGCGGAATCGCGGGCGCGTTCACCGCGGATCTGATCGACCTGCCCGACGCGGACGTCGTGGCGGTGGCCTCCCGGTCGCAGGAGTCGGCGCGGGCGTTCGCGGAGCGCTTCGGCATACCCCGGGCCTACGGCGACTGGAACGAGCTCGCGCAGGACGAGGACGTCGACGTCGTCTACGTCGCCACCCCGCACACGGCGCACCGGACCGCCGCCGGGCTGTGTCTCGCGGCCGGGCGGAACGTCCTGTGCGAGAAGCCCTTCACGCTGAACGTGCGCGAGGCCGGGGAACTCGTCGCGCTGGCGCGGGAGCACGGGCGCTTCCTGATGGAGGCGATGTGGATGTACTGCAACCCGCTGGTCCGGCGGCTCAAGGCGCTGGTCGACGACGGTGCGATCGGCGAGGTGCGCAGCGTCCAGGCCGACTTCGGGCTGGCCGGGCCCTTCCCGCCCTCGCACCGGCTGCGGAACCCGGAGCTGGGCGGCGGCGCGCTGCTCGATCTGGGCGTGTATCCGGTGTCGTTCGCGCAGCTGCTGCTCGGGGAGCCGTCGGACGTCGCGGCGCGGGCGGTGCTCTCCGAGGAGGGTGTCGACCTCCAGACGGCGGCGGTGCTCTCCTTCGACAGCGGCGCGCTCGGTTCGGTGCACTGCTCCATCGTGGGCGGTACGGCGACCTCGGCGTCGGTCACCGGTTCCCGGGGCCGGATCGACATCCCGCACGGCTTCTTCTTCCCGGACCGGTTCGTCCTGCACCGGGAGGGCCGCGACGCCGAGGAGTTCACGGCCGATCCCGCGGACGGGCCCCGCAACAGCATGCGCCACGAGGCGCTGGAGGTGATGCGGGCCCTGCGCGCCGGGGAGACGGAGTCCCCACTGGTCCCGCTGGACGGCACGCTCGCCGTGATGCGCACGCTGGACGCGATCCGGGACCGCGTCGGCGTCCGCTACCCCGACGAGGCGGGCGAACCGGAGCTCACGTCGGCTTGAGGCCCTGATCCGGCGCGAGGGCTCACGTCGGTGTGAGGCCCTGATCCGGCGCGCGGGTTCACGTCGGTTCGAGGCCGGGATCCGGCGCGCGGGGGCAGGGGTTCGGCTCCCGTTACGCTGCGGGCCCATGAATGCCAAGGACAACGCAATCGCGGTGGTGACCGGGGCGGGTTCCGGCATCGGCCGGGCGGTCGCCGTGGAACTGCTGCGCTCGGGCTGGTCGGTGGCGCTGGCGGGCCGGCGCGAGGAGACACTGCAGGAGACGGCGGCCCTGGCGCTCGAGAGGGCGACAGCGGGCACGGCGAAGGGCAATGCCTCGGGCGCGGCCGTGGGCGCGTGCCTCACCGTACGGACGGACGTCTCACGCCCCGAGGACGTGAGCGCCCTGTTCACCGCCACCGTGGAGCGCTTCGGCCGGGTCGACCTGCTGTTCAACAACGCGGGCACGTTCGGCCCGGGCGGTGTGCCGGTCGAGGAACTGCCCTACGAGGCCTGGCGGCACGTGGTGGACACCAACCTCAACGGGGCGTTCCTGTGCGCGCAGGCGGCGTACCGGCAGATGAAGGAGCAGGACCCGCAGGGCGGCCGGATCATCAACAACGGCTCGATCTCCGCGCACACGCCCCGCCCGATGTCGGTGGCCTACACGGCGACCAAGCACGCGCTGACCGGCCTGACGAAGTCCCTCTCCCTGGACGGGCGGCCGTACGGGATCGCGGTGGGGCAGATCGACATCGGCAACGCGGCCACCGACATGACGTCCCGTATGCAGACGGGAGCGCTGCAGGCGAACGGGGAAGTAGCCCCGGAACCGGTCATGGACGTCACGGACGTCGCCCGCACGGTGCGGCACATGGCCGAACTGCCACTGGAGGCGAACGTGCAGTTCGCGACCGTCCTGGCGACGGCGATGCCGTACGTCGGACGCGGCTGAGCGCGCGGCAGAATTCGTCAACTCGTCAACCTGCACAAACGGAATAGGAACCTCCGCCCCATTGCGGCCGGTAGGGAGCTTATGCTCAACTCTCCTACACGAAAGCTTCACAGTTGGAGTGCGGCGCTTCCGTTGGCCACCTTCTGGGGGGAGGCGGCAGTCGTTCCACGGCACCGGGTGGGGGTGGATTCCGCGAGGGACCGCGGAGTACGCACCGGTGGGCGTGGAACGACTGCCGCTCACATCGAGGACCGGTCGGTGATCAGCGCCCGAGCAGCCGGTCGACCTCGGCCAGCTGTGCTTCGGTCAGGGCGCCCTTCTCCAGCGCCCCCGCGTTCTCCTCGGCCTGGGCGACCGACCGGAAGCCGGGGATGGGCACCGTGCGGGTGCTGCGCGCCCACAGCCAGGCCAGGGCACCCTGGGCGGGTGTACGGCCCTCGCTGGTGAGGACGTCCCGGAGGGCGTCGACGCGGGCGAGCCACTCCGGGTCGGCGCCGGACCCGTCACCGAACCCGCGCAGCCAGGCCGGGGGCCTGCTGCGGATGTCACCGGCCTCCAGCGGCTGCCGGTCCCGGCGCTTCCCGCTGAGCAGCCCCATGGCGAGCGGACTGCGGTTGACGCTCGCGAGGCCGGCCTCCTCGCACAGCGTGAGCATCGCGGGTGCGTCGGTCAGGACGTTGAGAGCGTGCTGGACGGCGGCGCAGTGCGGCCCCTCGGCGAACACCGCGGCGCGTGCGGGGTCGTCGGTGCTCCACGCGTAGGCCCGTATCAGCCCTTCGCGGACCAGTTCCTCGCACGCGTCCCGGAGCAGGGCCCCCTGATCGGGATCGGCGTCGGAGAGGTGGAACTGGTAGAGGTCGACGTAGTCGGTGCCGAGCCGCCGCAGGGAGGCGGTCAGGGCGCGACGCAGGTAGGCCGGAGAGTCGTCACCGCCGGTCAGAGTACGGGTCTCTTCGTCGAACACGTTGCCCCACTTGGTGGCGACGACGACGTCGGCCCTGCGCTTGCCGAGGGCCCGGCCCAGCACGCGTTCACTGTGCCCGGCGCCGTAGGTGTCGGCGGTGTCGAAGAAGGTGACACCCAGGTCGAGGGCGCGCCGCACCGCCCGCACCGACTCCTCGTCGTCGACCTTGCCCCAGCCGAGCGGCTGTCCGTCCGCCGCCTGCCACTCTCCGCCGATCGCCCAGCAGCCGAAGCCGAGGGCGCTCACCTCGATGCCGCTGCGTCCCAGCGGCCGTGTGGTCTCCATGCGGGAGACGCTAGGAGTTGGAGCGCACGCGAGGACAAGCCCCCGCGGGTGAAGGAATCTCAGGCCTGCCCGGTCTCGAAGCGCGTGATCCGGCCGTCGTCGTCCACCTGGAAACTCCACCGGGTGCGCATCTCGCCCCAGGTGTCGTTGCTGTAGCGGGCGAGGAGGGAACGGCCGCCGTTGGACTCGTTGTCGACCTCCATGTGGCCGTGGGAGGAGAAGATCTCCCGGTCCACCCAGTCGTCGAGGTCACGGTCGGAACCGTCGTCGGTCATGGTCGCGTCCGGCGCGAGGAGCTCCATGAAGCTCTCGCGGTCGTGGTTGTTCACGGCGGTCACGAAGGCCCGGACGGCGGGATCGCTGAGGCGCGTGGTCTGAATCGTCATGCGAGCAGCCTCGTACCGGCCACGGCCGCACGCCACCGGTGCCACCCGAACGGCGTCCCGGGACGGGCCCGCCGGGTGTCGTGAGCGGTGAGGGGTGCGACGGTGAAAACGCGAGGAGAGACGGGGGCGTTCCTCCGTTCCTGCTGCTGCTACCTGCTACCTGCTACCTGCTACGGGAGACGACGTGAGGCGTAACGACCGACGTGATCTGGGTCTGCTGCTGCTCCGGCTCGGGGCGGGCGGTGTGCTGGTGGCGCACGGCACGCAGAAGCTGTTCGGCTGGTTCGGCGGCCACGGCATCGAGGGCACCGGCCAGTTCATGGAGTCCGTCGGCTACTCCCCCGGCAAGGCGAGCGCGACGGCGGCCGGCCTGGCGGAGACGGGCGGCGGCACGCTGCTGGCCCTGGGCCTGGCGACCCCGGCCGCGGGAGCGGCGGCGGCCGGCGCGATGGCCGGAGCGGCGGCGGTGCACACCCCGAACGGCTTCTTCAACCAGGGCGGCGGCTACGAGTACGCGGCGACGCTCGGCCTCACGGCAGCGGGCCTGGCCATCACCGGCCCGGGCCGACTCTCCGTGGACCACCTGCTCGGCCACGCGGTGAACCGCGGCTGGATGATCCCGGCGGCCTTCGCGGCGACGGCGGCGGGCACGGCGGTGGTGGTGGGGGCCCGGGCGAGGCGGCTGCGGAAGGCGAAGGAGGGAGAGCAGGAGGCGTTGTTCGAGGAGGAGTACATGGAGTAGGGGCGGCGGCCGGGGTCCGGGCCGGGGCGTGGTCGGACCTGCCGGGGCGCGGGCCGGGGCGTGGTCGCACCCTGCAGGGGCCGGGGCGCAGGCCGGGGCGTTGTCAGACCCTCATGGCAGTCTGCGGCCATGACCGACCAGACACCTCCCGGCCCCGACCTCTGGACCACCATCGACACCCTTTGGGAATGGCTCGACAGGAACCAGCCGATCGAGGGCCGCGAGGGCGTACTCCTGCGCATTCTGAAACTGACCGAGGAGGTCGGCGAGGTCTCGGAGGCGGTGATCGGGGCGACGGGGCAGAACCCGCGCAAGGGGGTCACGCACACGTGGGAGGACGTGCAGGCGGAGCTGTGCGATGTCGTCATCACGGCGCTGGTGGCGCTGCGGACGCTTACGCCGGAGGCGCGAGAGGTCTTGGCACGGCACCTGGAGCGGGTGACACGACGGTCCACGGCGCACTCGGCACAGGCGGACGTCCCGCGTCAGTCGCTCTGATCACGGGTAACGCACAAGAGCCCGTCCACCTTTGCCTGGCCCGGCCGGGTGTAGTGGAGGGGGATCCCGGTCCTGCCTTCACAGCGCGTCCACCGCGCTCACCTTCCACTCGTCACCCGTACGGTCCATCGTCATCCGCACCCGGTTCTGGTCCACGCGGGACCCCGACACCTGAGTGCTCTCGGTGACCTGGTTGACGAAGAGCAGGACGACGACCTTCTCGGGGGAGGCCGATACAACGGAGGCGGCCGAGGCGCCGCCGGAGCCGGGGGCGGCGACCCTTGCCTTCACGACTCCGTGGTACTTCTCGGCCGTCGGGGCGACCACGGTCTTCGTGGTCTTGCCGTACTCGTCGCGGAAGTCACCGGTCAGGTGGGCGCGGGCCCTCGAGAAGTCCTTCTCCAGGTGGCGGTAGTCGTACGACAGGACGATCGGTGCCGCTGTGCGCGCGGCCGTGAGCGCCTCCCTCCGGGCGGTCTCCGTCAGGCGGCCGTCGCGGTACTGCCGTCCCAGGGCGGCCAGCACGACCAGGCCGACGACGAGCAGGACGGCCAGGAGCAAGGTGAGCAGCTTCCGTCGGCCGCCGGAGCCGGGCTCGCTGCGCTCCTGCGGCCCGTCCTCCCCGAACGACTCCGGCGACGGCTCCGGCGGGTCGTCCCAGCCACGCTTCGGGGCCTCGATGAGGACGGTGCGTCCGGCGAGTGGCCGCTCGGCCCGGCGCGGGGACTCCTCGTGGGTGGCCGTCACCGCGCCCGCTTCGCGGTGGCCGCGCTCCGCGCGCTTCGCCGCCGCGCGGGCGGCGGCCGTCATGGTACGGCGGGTGCCGGGACCGGGGGCGCGGCCGGTGGTCGTCTTCGGCATGGTGGTACTCCTCGTCGGTGCTTGTCGGTCGGCGAATCGGCCCGTGAATCAGCCGACGAACTCGACGTCGGACGTCAGCCAGCGGCCGTCCTTGTGTACGAGGTCGAGCTGGAGCCGGTACGTGCGCGCCTCTCCCCCGGGCACGGCGGTGTTGGTCACCTTGCTGTCGGCGACCACCAGCACACGGGCCGAGTCCTCGTCGGAGCGAACGATGCCCGCCTCCAGGACCTGGCCTTCCGACACGGACTTGTTCCGGGCGACCAGCTTCGTCAACTGCTCCGTCTGGGCGGTGAACTGCTTCTTGAAGTCGCCCGTCGCGCCCGCCAGGACATTCGCGCTGTCGCGGTCGTAGTGCCGGTAGTCGAGGGAGGTGAAGTTCAGTGCCGACTGGCGGGCCGCGGCCAGGATGCCCTGGCGTCGATGGTCCGCCTCGTTCTGTGCGTGGATTCCGACTGCCAGCCAGAGCGCCAGTGCTGTGGTGACGACGGTCGCCGCGACGAGTCCGGCCGTCATCACTCGGGGTGGTACCTGCCTCATGCCATGGGGCCGACGAGCAGCCATTGCCACGACTCCTTTCCGAACACGGCCTGCTGGCCGCCCGTCGAGCCGATCTCGACGTTGTTTCCGTCCGGGCCGGTGGTGGTGCCGGTCTCCGGGTCGTACGGGGTGACGTACGCCGCCTGGTTCGCTCCCCCGCCGGCGGTCGACGCGCCCGGGGCGTTCTGCGCGCCCCGTACCGACGACTGGCTGCCGCGCGGGAGAGAGCAGCGGGCGCCGGTGTTCGCCTCGCGTGTGCTGGTGTCCGCGGGGTCGCGGCGTGTCGTGCCGTACCCCTGGGTGCAGGCCGGCGGGTCGTCGGCGTTCAGCACCAGGCCGAAGTGGGTGGTGCCGTCGCCCGGGACGACCGTGTAGCTGCCCGCGACCATCAGCGGGAACGTGACCAAGGCCTGCTCCACACCGGGGAGGCGGGCCAGCGTGACCTGGCCGCCGCTGATCAGGTTGGTCAGCAGGACCGACAGCTGCGGTCCGGCCGACTTCAGCAGCGAGTTCAGCTCCTGCGCCGCCGGCCGCGCGTTGCCGATCAGCTTGCGCAGGTCCGCGTCACTGGACTTCAACTGGGCTGACAGCGCCGCCAGATCGCGCGCGAACGACTTGATCGAAGAGCCCTGGTCGGTCTGCGTCTTCAGGACCTTCCGTGAGTCCTCGATCAGGGCGGTCGTCTCCGGCAGCGCCTCGGACGCCGACTCGACCAGGGTGTTGCCCGAGTCCACCAGACGGCCCAGGTTCGGGCCGGTGCCGGCGAACGCCTTGCCCAGTTCGTCGACCGTGACCCCCAGGTCGTCCTTGCCGACCGAGTTCACCAGGCGGTCCAGGCCGAGGACCATGTCCGTCGTCGACAGCGGCACCCGCGTGCTCTCGCGCGGGATCGTGCTGCCGTTCAGCAGGTACGGGCCGCGGGAGGTGCGGGGCTGGAGGTCGACATACTGCTCGCCCACCGCCGAGCGGTTCGCCACCACCGCCAGCGTGTCCGCCGGAATACGGGGCGCGCCGTCCTCGATGTCGAGCGCGACCGAGACCCCGTCCGAGCCGGCCAGGCGCAGGGCGCCGACCTTACCCACCGGCACCCCGCGGTAAGTGACCTCGGCGCCGGGGAAGACGCCCCCGGAGTCGGCGAAGTCGGCCCGCACGGTGTAGCCGCGGTCCAGGACCTCGTCCACCAGGCCCGTGTACTCGGCGCCGACGTACGACACCCCCACGGCGGTGAGGGCGGCGAAGGCGATCAGTTGTGCCTTGACCGTACGGGTGATCATGGCTGGACCCCCTTCAGCATCAGCTCGGCGAGTTCGAGGTCGATCCCCTCGGGCCAGTCGCCCCCGGTGCGGTGGCCGCCAAAGCCGTAGCCGGCGGTGCACACCGGCGGACACAGCGGATCGTCACCGCCTGAGGGTGCCGACGGGGCCGACGGCACGCCTGGACCGCTCGGCAGCGCGGTGGGCTTCGGCACGTCCGGCAGATCCGGTGCCTCCGGGAGATCCGGTACGTCCGGCAGGTCCGGGACCTCGGGAAGCTCCGGTATCCGCGTGTCCCCGCCGTTCCGGCCGCCCGGCTCGTCCGTCAGGTTGCCGTAGATCCCGGGCAGATCGAGGTCCGCCGTGATGTGCAGGTTGACGTAGTCGCCCTTGATGGCGTCCACCACGTTGCGCGGGAACGGGTACGTCGTCAGCAGTTCCAGGGAGTTGGGCAGGTCGCTGCCCGCCTTGTTGAGCTGTTGCAGAATCGGCCGGAGCTGCTTGAGGTTGGCAACCGTGTCGTCGTGCGAGGCGTTGACCACCTTGGTGCCGGTCTTGCCCAGCTTGGACAGGGCGGTGAGCATCCTCGTCAGATCGCGGCGCTGGTCGGCCAGGACCTTCAGGGCGGGCGGCATCGCGTCGACGGCCTCGGCGATCGTGGTCTTCTCCTTGCCCAGCCGTTTGGCCAGCCGGTCCACGGCCTTCAGCGCGCGGACGATGTCCTGGCGCTGGTCGTCCAGGCCGCCGATGAAGGTGTCGAGCTCCTTGAGCAGGGACTTGACCCGGTTCTCCCGGCCCTCCAGGGCCTTGTTCAGCTCCGTGGTGATCGTCTTGAGCTGGGCGACGCCGCCGCCGTTGAGCAGGGCGGACAGCGCGGACAGCACCTCCTCGACCTCCGGGTTGCGGCCGGTGCGGGACAGGGGGATCACGTCGCCGTCGCGAAGCCGGCCGACCGGCGTGCCTTCCGGCGGCGCGGCCAGCGCCACGTACTTCTCGCCGAGCATGCTGGTCTGCCGCAGCCCGGCCACGGCGTTGGCGGGCAGCTTCACCGAGTCGGCGACCCGGAGGCGGACCCTCGCGTGCCAGCCCTCCAGGTCCACCTTCTCCACCGCGCCCACGGTGACGTTGTCGACCTTGACCGCCGACTGCGGCACCAGGTCGAGGACGTCGCGGAACTCGACGGTGACGTGGTAGGCACGGCCGTCGGCGGCGGCTCCGCCGGGGAGCGGGATGTCGTACCAGCCGTTGAACTCGCAGCCGGACAGCAGCAGTGTCCCGACGGCCGCCCACGCGACGGCCCCGCCCTTGCGCAGTGGCCTCATGCGCGTGCCCCCAGGATTCCGCCGAGGGTGCGGTCGACCCTGCCGGTGGCCGCAGTACCGTCGGGTACTTCGGGCACTTCGGGCACTTCGGGCAGGGAGTCGAAGAGGTCCCTCAGGTCCCGGCAGTCGGCCTTCTCCCCTGTCGTCTTCAGGATCGAGCACAGCAGGGAGGCCGGATCCTGCGGGTGGTCGGGGTTGTTGCGGGTGTCGAGGGTGCCGGCGGCGGGGTTGTAGGCGTTGTTCAGGTTCGACATGCCCGTCGGCGCGACCTCCAGCAGCTCCTCCAGTGCCGCCCGTTGGGTGACGAGCACCTTGGTCACCTTGCTCAGGCCCTCCACGTTCGACGTCAGCGACTTCTTGTTCTTCTTCACGAAGGCGGACACGTCACCGAGGGCCGTGCCGAGGTGTTTCAGCGCGGCCGCCAGGTCCTTGCGCTCGCCCGCGAGTTGCCCGGCGACCTTGGCGAGGCTGCTGTTGAACGACCGCACGTTCTTGTCGTCCGCCGCCAGCGCCGCCGTGAACACCTGAAGGTTGCGGACCGTGCCGAACAGGTCCGTGCGGCCGTCGGACAGGGTCGTGACCGCCTCCGAGAGGTCCTCCACCGTCCGGTGCAGGTTCTCGCCCTGGCCGTCGAGGTTGTCGGCGCTGACGCCGAGCAACCGTGACAGGGCGCCGTCCTTGTTGGCGCCCTCGGGTCCCAGCGCCTCGGCCGTGGTGTGCAGGCTGTCGAAGACGCGGTCCAGTTCGACCGGCACGGCCGTGCGCGACTCGGGGATCTCGTCCCCGTCCCGCAGGACCGGGCCGCTCCGGTACACCGGCAGCAGCTGCACGTAACGGTCGCTCACCACCGAGGAGTTGATGATCGCGGCCTGTGCGTCCGCCGGGACCTTGCGGTCCGCGTCGTACTCCAGCTCCACCCGCACCCGGCCGCCCTCCGGCGTGATCTTCCTGACCTGGCCGATCCGCACGCCCAGCACGCGGACGTCCGAGCCGGGATAGATGCCGACGGTGCGGGGGAAATACGCCGTGACGCGGGCCGGCTCGGTCCGCGGCCACAGGACGTAGGTGAGCGCCGCGACCAGGGCCAGGACGGTCAGCAGGACCAGGCTCGTCTTCCAGCGGTTGCTCACCGCGCACCTCCCGTTCGCGTCCGCGGCACCACCGGGGCGGCGACCAGGTTCTGGACGTAGGAGTCGAACCAGCGGCCGTTGCCGAGGGTGTTGGTGAAGACCCGTACGTAGGGAGCCAGGAGCTTGATGCTCCGCTCCAGGCCGGCTTGGTTGCGTTCGAGCATCTTCACCACGGTGTTGAGGCCCTTGAGCGCGGGCCCGATCTCCTTCTCGTTGTCCTGGACCAGGCCGGAGAGCTGGATGCCGAGCGCGGCGGAGGTCTTCAGCAGCTTGTGGATCGCCGCACGCCGCTTGCTGATCTCCTTGAACAGCTTGTCGCCGTCCTCGACCAGGGCGGTGAAGTCGCCCGACCGGTCCGCGAGTACGCCCGTCACGCCGTTCGCGTGGTCGAGGAGCTCCCCGAGGGCCTTGTCGCGCGAGGCCACCGTCCGGGAGATCTTCGACAGGCCCTTGATGGACGCCCGTACCTCCTGCGGTGAGTCCTCGAAGGTGGTGGAGATGGTGTCCAGGGCCTTGGCCAGCCGGTCGGTGTCGACCTTCTCCGTCGTGGTGGTGAGATCGCTGAACGCCTGCACGACGTCGTACGCGGGGACGGTCCGCTCCAGCGGGATCTCGCTACCGGGCTCCAACTGGCCCCGCCCTCTGGGGCGCAGGGCGAGGTACTTGGCGCCGAGGATCGTCTTGACCCGGATCGACGCGCCGGTCTCGGTGCCGAACCCCGGCTCGTCCTTGATCTTGAAGGTGACCTTCACGTGGTCGCCGTCCAGGTCGACCTCCTCGACCTTGCCGACCTTGACCCCGGCGATCCGCACCTCGTCGCCCGGCTTGAGACCGCCCGCCTCCGCGAAGGCGGCGCTGTACGTCTCGCCGTCGCCGATCACCGGCAGGCGGTCGGCGTTGAACGCCGCCACGGTCAGCAACGCCAGGACGGTGAGTCCGACGGCACCGATGACGAGGGGATTGCGTTCGCGGAAGGGCCCGAGGTGCGGACGGCGGAGCCGTATCCTCGGCAGCTTCGGCGGGTCGACGCGGACCTTCATCAGCGGCTGTGGACGCGGCTTGCGACGGGCCCGTACGCTCGGGAGCCTCAGGCGCGGCAGCTTCGGCGGTTCCACGCGCACCTTGAACAGCGGCTCCGGGCGGCGCTTGCGGCTCATGCCCCGCACCTCGCCCTCGCCACGTGCATCTCGGGCGTGAGCACCTGCTTCGTCTTCGGCAGCACGATCCGGCCGTCGAAGTCGCACAGGTAGAAGTTGAACCACGAACCGTAGGACGCCGTCCCCGTCAGCTCGCCCAGCTTGTTCGGCAGCCTCTTCAGCACGCCCTCCACGGTTTTCTCGTTGTCGTTCAGCGTCCCGGTGAGGTCGGTCAGTTCCGCGATGTCGTCCTTGAGCGGCGGGCGCGCGTCCTTCAGCAGGCCCGAGGTGGCCTCCGTCAGGCCGCCGATGCTCACCAGCGACTCCCCGATGGGCTTGCGGTCGGCGGACAGGCCGGAGATGACCCGGCGCAGTTGCTTGAGCAGTCCGGAGAAGCGGGCGCCGCGCTTGTCGAGCGTCTTCAGCACGGTGTTGAGGTTGTCGATCACCGAGCCGATCAGCTTGTCGCGGCCGGCCAGTGTCGTGGTGAGCGACGCCGTGTGCGTCAGCAGGCTGTTGACGGTGCCGCCCTCTCCCTGGAGGGTCTTGATGATCTCGGTGGCCAGCTGGTTGACGTCCTTCGGGCTGAGCGCGGCGAACAGCGGCTTGAAGCCGTTCAGCAGCGCGTTCAGATCGAGGGCGGGCTGGGTGCGCGCGAGCGGGATCGTGCCGCCGGGGCGCAGCCGGGTGCTGTCGCCGGCGCCCTCGGTCAGCGCGAGGTACCGCTGACCGACCAGGTTGCGGTAGCGGATGACGGCGCCGGTGCTGGTGAGCAGCGGCCGGTCCCGGCTGACCGTGAAGGTGACCTCGGCCAGCGTCCGGTCCTTGATCCGGATGCCCGCGACCTCGCCGACCCGCACTCCCGCCACCCGGATGTCGTCACCCTCCTCCAGGCCGGTGACGTCGCTGAAGACCGCGCGGTACTCGTGCTCGGGGGTGAAGGAGATGTTCACGATGGTTGCGGCGAGCAGGGCCGTCGCCACCACCGTCACCAGCGCGAAGAGACTGAACTTGATCAACGGCGCGGCGGTGCGCCGGGCCCCTGTGGTGCTCATGCGACGCTCACCGCCGTCCCGCGCGCCATCGGCCCGAACAGCAGCGTCGCGACCGGCGGCACCTCGTCGGCGGGCACTCCGAGCACCGGCGCCACGAGTGAGCCGACGGCCCGCTGCTCGGCCCGGGTGGCGGAGACGCCGAGGGGGCCGCCCGAGGCCGTACCCGGCTTGTCGGAACCGTCATCGAGGTGGGCGCCGGGCGCCGGCACCGGAGGATGCGGCAGATCACGGCAGTTCGGGCCCGACCGCTCGCCGTAGCGCGGTTCCTCACCCGGTTCGTACGCACCCTGCGGTCGTACGACCTCCAGTGTGATGTGCATCTTCCCGCCCCGGAACGCCTCCTCGGACGCCTTCTCCTGCCGGACCAGCCCGGTCAGCAGACAGGGGTACTGGGGCGAGTACCGGGCGAACAGTTCCAGCGTGGGGCGGGAGACCCGGCCGAGGGTGATCAGCCGGTCGCCGTTGGCGTCGAGGAAGTCCTCGGCGGTGCCCGCGACGGTCGCCGTGGTCGTCAGAGCCGCCGCCAGCCGGTCCTTCTGCTCGACGATCGTGCGGCTGGTGGTGACGGTGTTGCGCAGGATCTCCATCAGGTCGGGCGCCGCGTCGCCGTAGACCTCGGCGGCGTCGGCGAAGCGTGCGATGTCCTCTTTCAGGGACGGCAGGTGCGGATTGAGGCGGCGCAGGTAGGCCTCCACTCGCGTGAGGTTGTCGCCGATCCGGTCGCCGCGGCCGTCGAGGGCGGTGGCGAACGCGGAGAGCGTGGCGTTGAGCTTGCCGGGCTGCACGGTCCGCAGCAGCGGCAGCAGGTCGTTCATCAGTTGCTGGACCTCGATGCCGACGCGGGTGCGGTCCTGGGTGATGACGTCCCCGGCGCGGATGGGCCGGGCCGATGAGCCGCGCGGTGCGATCAGGTCGACGTACTTCTCGCCGAACAGCGTCTTGGGCAGCAGGCGCGCGTGCACGTCGGACGGGATCTCGGCGACGTGCTCCGGCTTCAGCGCGATGTCGAGCGTCGCCTTCGTCCCGTCGGCCCGCACCTCGCGCACCTCACCGACCAGCAGCCCGCGCAGCTTGACGTCGGCGCGCGGATCGAGCTGGTTGCCGAGGCTGTCGGCCTCCAGGGTGATCCTTACGACCGGCGTGAACACCTGGCGGTAGACGGCGACGGACAGGGACAGCAGCAGGGCGAGCACGGCGATGAAGACGACGCCGTACAACCTCAGTCTCAACACCCTCATTCGGCGGCTCACCCCGCGATCCGTACGGTCGTGCTGGCGCCCCAGATCGCCAGCGACAGGAAGAAGTCCAGGACGTTGATCGCCACGATCGAGGTCCGCACCGCACGGCCCACCGCGACGCCGACCCCCGCCGGGCCGCCGCTCGCGTAGTAGCCGTAGAAGCAGTGCACCAGGATGATCAGGACGGCGAAGACCAGCACCTTCCCGAAGGACCACAGCACGTCCACCGGGGGCAGGTACTGCTGGAAGTAGTGGTCGTACGTGCCGGTGGACTGCCCGTAGTAGCCGGTGGTGATGGTGCGGGCGGCCAGGTACGAGGAGAGCAGGCCGATCACGTACAACGGGACGACGGCCACGAACCCGGCGATCATCCGGGTCGTCACGAGGAACGGCAACGAGGGCACGCCCATGACCTCCAGCGCGTCGGTCTCCTCGCTGATCCGCATCGCGCCCAGCTGGGCGGTGAAACCGGCGCCCACGGTCGCGGAGAGCGCGAGCCCGGCCACCAGCGGGGCGATCTCACGGGTGTTGAAGTACGCCGAGAGGAACGCCACGAAGTTGGAGGTGCCGAGCTGGTTGAGCGCGGCGTATCCCTGCAAGCCCACTTCCGTACCGGTGAAGAACGACAGGAAGGCGATCACGCCGACCGTGCCGCCCACGACGGCGAGCGCGCCCCGGCCGAAGCTCACCTCGGCGAGCAGCCGCAGGATCTCCTTCTTGTAGCGGCGCAGGGTGCGCCCCGTCCAGGCCAGCGAGCGCCCGTAGAAGGACAGCTGGGCTCCCAGCTCCTCCAGGCCTTTCAACAGCGCCATGCCTCAGCCCCTCTGGGGAACGACTTGGAAGTACACGGCGGTCATCACGAAGTTCGTCACGAACAGCAACATGAAGGTGATCACCACCGACTGGTTCACCGCGTCGCCCACACCCTTGGGCCCGCCCTTCGCGGTCAGCCCCTTGTAGGAGGCGACGATCCCGGCGATCGCACCGAACACCAGCGCCTTGACCTCGGCCGCCCACAGGTCGGAGAGCTGGGCGAGCGTGGTGAAGGAGGCCAGGTAGGCGCCGGGAGTGCCGTTCTGGAGGACGACGTTGAAGAAGTAGCCGCCTGCCACGCCGACCACCGACACCAGGCCGTTGAGCAGCACCGCCACCAGCATCGACGCCAGCACACGGGGAACGACCAGCCGGTGGATGGGATCGATGCCCAGCACCTGCATCGCGTCGATCTCGTCGCGGATCTTCCGCGCGCCGAGGTCGGCGCAGATCGCCGTGCCGCCGGCGCCCGCGATCAGCAGAGCGGTGACGATCGGCGAGGCCTCGCGCAGCACGGCGAGCACGGAGGCGGCCCCGGAGAAGGACTGGGCGCCGAGCTGCCGGGTCAGACTGCCGATCTGGAGCGCGATGACCGCACCGAACGGGATGGAGACCAGGGCCGTCGGCAGGATCGTCACGCTCGCGACGAACCACGCCTGCTGGATGAACTCCCGTGCCTGGAAGGGCCGTCGGGGGATCGTCCGGACGACGTCCAGCGCCATCGCGAAGAGGCTGCCGGAGTGCCGCAGTGCTCCGGCCGGTGACAGGCTCATGCGCCGGCCACCTCCTTCTGCTGGAGCTGAGCCTCGCGCCGTGCGATCGCCTGCCAGCGGGGCGGGCGGGCGATGCCCGGTCCCGGCAGCAGGCGGGGCGTCAGCTGCTGCACGCGCGCACTGTCGTCGATCTGCGCGAGCTCCTGCTCGACCTGCGCCGCGTCCTTCTCCTCCGCCATGCCGATCGGGCCCTGCATCCGGCCGTTCAGGAACTGTCGTACGACGGGCTCGTCGCTGTTCAGCAGCTCTGCGCGCGGCCCGAACATCACCAGCTCGCGGCGGAACAGCAGCCCGATGTTGTCCGGCACCTGGCGGGCCGAGGCGATGTCGTGCGTGACGATCAGGAAGGTCGCGTCGATCTGGGCGTTGAGGTCGACGATGAGCTGGTTGAGGTAGGCGACGCGGACGGGGTCGAGGCCGGAGTCGGGCTCGTCGAAGAGGATGATCTCCGGGTCGAGGACGAGCGCCCGGGCGAGCCCCGCCCTCTTCCGCATCCCGCCGGAGATCTCGCCGGGCAGCTTCCCCTCGGCGCCGATCAGCCCGACCATGTCCATTTTCTCCAGCACGATGCGCCGGATCTCGCTCTCGGACTTACGGGTGTGCTCACGCAGCGGGAAAGCGATGTTGTCGTACAGGTTCATCGAGCCGAACAGCGCGCCGTCCTGGAACAGCACGCCGAAGAGCTTGCGCACCTCGTACAGGTCGTGCTCGCGGAGCTTGGTGATGTCCCGGCCCTGGATCGTGATCGAGCCGCGCTCCGGCTTCAGCAGTCCGACGAGCGTCTTGAGGAACACCGACTTGCCCGTGCCCGAGGGGCCGAGCATGACCGAGACCTCCCCGGCGGGCAGCGTCAGCGAGACGTCCTGCCAGATGACCTGGTGACCGAAGGACTTGGTCAGCCCTTCCACACAGATCTCGACACCCATCCGGTCCACCCTTCAGCCCGCGGAGCAGTGCCCCTGGAGCAGCTCTGACATCTGCTCTACGGGGAGGGGCTGGGCGTCCGTCGCTGGTGTGGCGGATTTTTTTCGGGCGGGTTTCCGGGCGGTGCTCTGGGACGGGTTTCCGGGCGGTGCTTTCGGGTGGGTGCCCGGGCGGCGCTGCGGGGCGGCGCCTGGGGGCGGATTCCGGGCAGCGCTGCGGGCTGGCGCCCGGGGGCGGCTGCCGGACAGCGCCTGCGGGCGGCTGCCGGACAGCGCTACCCGGGGGGCCCGGCAGCGCTAGGGAAGCGGGCTCGCCGTGAGTCCGGGGAACGAGATGGACGGTGCGCCGGAAGCCTCAGGGGATTCCGGGACGGCCGTGTCCGCCGTGTCCGCGGCATCCGCCATATCCCCTATGTCCGTCGGCACGACGGAGGGCTCCACCGGCAGGTCGGGGACGTCGGCCACCTGCGGGACCTCCGGCGCGGACAGCCCGGGCAGCGGCGACACCGGGACCTCCGGAACGTCCGGGACCTGGGCGACGACCGGGACCTCCGGCAGCGACGGCACGGACAGCGGGAGGAACGATTCGCCGACGGGAGCCCCGGCCGCTCCGCGCTCGGCTGCGGCAGCCGTGGGCTCAGTCCCCCGAGGCGTACGGCCCTCGCCACCGCTGTCCGTCCTCATCGTCTCCGCGTCCGGGGTGGCGACCGCGGGCCGAGGCGTCGCACCGCCCCCGCCTCCGCTGCCGTCGAGCGCGTACGGCAGGACGAACCCCGCCACCGCCAGGGACGCCGCCCCCGAGGCGACCGCCACGGCCTGTGCCCTGCCGACCCCGCGCGGCCGCCACCCGATCAGGAACAGCGCGCACCCGAGCGTGGCGGCCAGCGACTGCCGCAGCGTCCGCCGGGCCCGGGCCAGCAGCGACTCGACGGTCCGGTAGCTCAGACCCATCCGGACGGCGACCTGGCCGACGTCCAGGTCCTCCGACTTCAGCCGCAGCGCCTCGGCCTGCCGCGCGGGCAGCTCACCGCTGCGCACCGCCAGCCACTTCGCCTCGGCCCGGTCGCACACCGCCTCCTCGACGGGCACCGGACCCGGGGCGATGAGCGTCGGGCTGGTTCGCACCTCGGCCTCGCGGTTCATCTGCCGGTAGCGGTCGACGCACAGGCGCATCGTCACCGTCGTCAGCCAGGCCACGAGCCGTTCCTCGTCCAGGTCGGGCCGCTCGGCGGCACGCAGCATCGCCTCATGTACCGCGTCCTCGGCGTCCTCCGCACTCATCGACCTGCGCCGGGCCACCTTGAGCAAATGCTCGCGGTGGCTCCACATGTGGCGCCACCGCTCGTCGGCCGCGTGCATCTCCGCAGGTGTCTCTGCGGGCATGTCCGTCGCCATGAGGACCCCTTCGCGCTCACCCACCGGTCTCGTGCTGTCCGGCGGGGGGCGACATTACCGCCGAGTATCGGCGGTTGTGGAGGGGGAGACGGTCATCGAGTCCGCGCTGTTACTGGTGAGTGGGACGCCGCTGGGCAGCAGGTTCTCGCCGGGGAGCTCCATGTCCGGGTCGGGGGCGGGGAGTTGGGGCTCATCCGACTTCTCGGGTTCGGTGGCCGGGCCGGTTCCGGCCGGGGCCGGGGAGGCGGGGGTCGACGAGGTACGGGGCGGCGGGGCACTGGGCCGGGCGGAGGGTGTGCGCGACGGCTCCGGTGCGGCGGCCGGCCGCGACGGCTCCGGGCGCGCGGAGGAGGCCCTGGCGGAGGACCCGGCGGAGCCGTCCGGCACCACCCGGTGTCCTTCCGAGAAGTATGCGTACCAGGCCCTGACCGTGCGCAGATAGGCCGCCGAGTGGTTGTAGCCGAGGATCGCCCGGTCCAGCTGGGCGGGGACGGACAGGTCCCGGCCGCCGGCACACAGGTACCGTCCGGCGGCGAGGGCCGCATCGAAGGCGTTGTTCGGATCCGTACGCCCGTCGCCGTTGCCGTCCGCGCCCCAGCGGGCCCAGGTCGACGGGACGAACTGCATGGGCCCGACCGCGCGGTCGTACGCCGTGTCCCGGTCGTGGACACCACCGTCGGTGTCCCGGATCAGCGCGAAGGCCACGCCGTCCAGCCGCGGCCCGAGGATCGGCGCCACGGTCGTACCGTCCGACGTCACCCTTCCGCCCCGCGCCTGCCCCGACTCCACCTGCCCGATCGCGGCCAGCAGCTGCCAGCGCAGCCGGCAGCCGGGCACCTCACGCGCGAGCCGGTTTTCGGCCCGCCGATAGGCGGCGAACACACTCGCAGGCAGCGCGCCGCCCACCACCACGGCCGCCCCGCCACCACCCGCGCGCTTCCCGGTCCGCAGCGGCGGAAGCTCGGTCCTGTACGGCGCGTCGCCGGACACGCTCGGTCCGTGCTCGGCCGGTGCCTGACCGGGCGCCGGTACGGAGGCCCGCGCCGGGATCACCCCCGGCGCCTGCGACGCGGTGAGCGCAGCCATCGCCACCACCGCGGCCGCCGTACCCCTGACACGTCTGCCCCTGTGCCCTGCCACGTCCTGTTCCCCTCCCGGTGAGCTTCCTTTCGTCTGCTTTACGGGGGAGGGTGGGGGGTCCGTCGCGGGAACTGCGCACGGTGCCTACGGGGGTCTCCGCAGGCGGGTGACGAGGGCCTGGGCCTCTCCGAAAAGGTCGACGCGTTCAGGGCTCCCCGCGGCAGCACACGATCTGGCCCGCGCCCGCACCCCGGCCCACCTGGCTCGTCGCGGTCGGACACCCCGGCCGCCCCACCTTGGCAACTCTCCGCGTTCTCCGAACACTGGCGGGAGTCGAGGAGGACATCACCCTCGCGCTCGGCTACGGCGGCGACGAGACACCGACCCTGGACGCCGTCGAGGGACTCGCGACCGCACTCGCCGCCGACCACGGTCTCGTCACCCTGCTCAAGTCGCTGCGCTCAGCCCGCCACGACCTCACGGTCCGCCGCGCCTGGAAGCCCCGCCCGCCCCCGTCGCGTTCACCCTCGGCACGAGCCTGACGCCGTCGGTCAGGCCCGTGCCGGGCATCCGCCCTTCGGCAGCCTCCCCAAGCGGCTCGGCCCTGGAGCCAGACCCGCCCTTCACTACCCCCTGGGAGACCTAACCGACCCCGGCGCCCGGAGCGTGTTCCAGGGGCTCGTCCGCCACCTGAAACACGGATGAACGATCGGGAGAGGTCCTCCTCTAAGAAACGGAGGCCCTTCTCAAACCTGTGGCGTTACGGGCCCGGATCTACTGTCTTGCTAGGTCGGGTTGCAGAGGCGATCAAGTGACCCACACCTCGTGGTGACCTCGGTCAATCACTGGGCGATCTGCCGCCGCGTCGGCAGGGATGCCACGGCGACTGGTTCACAAACGGCTACTGCCTGCATGTTGCTGTCCGACGCGGAGCGCGCCCTCAGCCTGTGCGTAAACTCAGTCAAACAACACCCACCCTGATTCGCAGGTAATCACGGATCCATTCGTTGCGAAGCCGCCATGAACTCCGGAGGAGACCATGTCCACACCCGCGGGGTCACCCCCGGTTGTCGTCACCCTGGCGGAGATCGCCCGTATCGCGGGAGTCGGGCGCGCCGCTGTCAGCAATTGGCGGCGGCGGTACGACAACTTTCCCTCCCCTGTCGGCGGCACCGACACAAGCCCGCAGTTCTCCCTTCCCCAAGTCGAGGAGTGGCTCAGGCGGGAGAACAAGCTCAAGACGGCCCTGAACCCGCTCGACCGGCTCTGGCCGGAATATGAGTCACTGGGCGACCGGGAAACGACAGGCCTGCTGGTGGCCCAGGTCGGACTCTGGCAGAGCGGCGTCAAGACCGGCAGGCCGATGACGGGGGCGCTCCTTGATCAGCGCCATGCCCGTCTTCTGGAGCGCACTCTCGAACTGGCCGCGCAGGACGAGGAGCATAGGACCTTCGACCTTCTTCTGGAGCGGTGGCTCCGGACACACGTACGGCAGATCACGACCACTCCGGTGCAGCTGGCCGACCTCATGGGGCAAATCGCAGCTCTGAACCACCCGGGCCCAGTACGGACCGTGCTGGATCCCGCGTGCGGGGTGGGGACGTTGCTCCTCACAGCCGGTCGGCAGTGGGCCGCTGACCATGCGGCGGCGGGATTGCGCTTCCTGGGCCAGGACAGCGACGCGGTTCTTGTGGAGCTGGCCAAGGCGCGCCTGGCGGTCGGAGGATTCACCGAGCGTGATCTCTCCAATGTCTCGTTGGCGGCGGGTGACACCTTGCGGGCCGATGCCCACCCCGGAGCACAGGCCGATGTGGTCCTCTCCAACCCGCCCTCGAACGAGCGTGACTGGGGTCATGCGGAGCTCGCCACAGACCCGCGTTGGGTGCACGGTCAACCTCCGCGCACCGAGCCGGAACTCGCCTGGGTCCAGCATGCCGCAGCAGCTCTGGCTCCCGGCGGCGTCGCGGTTCTGGTATTGCCGCCCGCTGTGGCGGCGCGCCGGGCGGGTCGCCGGATCCGGGCCGGTCTCCTGCGGTCCGGCGTGCTCCGGGCCGTGATCGCCCTGCCGCCCGGCGCCGCCCCGCCCTACGGTGTCGGACTGCATTTGTGGATCCTGCGCGCGGGCGGGGCCCACGGCACGGGCGGAGCGGACGGCGCAGAGTTCACGTTCGTGGACGCCACACACGCCGCTCGGCCCGTGGCCGTCGACAGAGGCGGCTTCGACTGGTCCGCTGTGACGGCGCAGATCATGGGGGTTCTCGGCGGCACAAGCATGCTGGGAAGCTCCTCCGTGCCCGTGGTCGAGCTGCTGGACGACCAGGTGGACCTCACGCCTGCCCGGCGGGTTCCGAGGACCCGGGCCGCCACCATCGTCGACCTCAGACGTCTCTGGACTGGGTTCGACGCTCACATGAGGGAACTGCGCGATGCCGCCGATGCCCTGTCCGCATTCGTACCCGCCGACGGCGACGAGACGGTTCCGCTCATCAGCGTCGGCGAACTCGAACGGGCCGGAGCTCTGGAGATCCGACCCGGGCAGGGGCTGCCGGAACCCCTGGTGCGCCGCGGGGAAAGCCAGGAGGACGAGGCACGCGTCCTCACGGGCGCTCCGCTGTCCGGGCAGGCGCAACTGTGGCTTCCCGCGTCGGCCGTCGCAGCGGGCGAACAGGACGGCTCCCTCACGGTCACAGCGTCCCAGGACGTCATCGTCTCGGTGCTGGCCCGTTCCTTCGACGTGCGGGTGGACACCGCCGCCCCGTCCGTCTTGGGGCCCCAGCTGGCGGCGCTGAGGGCGAATCCCGCGGTCCTGGACCCATGGTTCCTGTCTGGCTGCTTGCGCGCCCCGGCCAATGTGCAGAGGGCCGGTACCCACGCGTCCACCACGTCACGCATCGACGTACGGCGTCTGCACATCCCGAGGCTCTCACTGGAGGATCAGCGACGGTACGGGGAGATCTATCGAAAGATCACTGCTTTCGAACGTGAGCTCACCGATATGAAGAGCGTGGGCGGCGAGCTGAGCCGGGCACTCGGGGACCTGTTGGCCGCGGGGCAGCTTCCCCGGACGTGATGGGCTACGGCTCAGGCAGTTGGGCGAGGAGGCCGGTCACCTCCGCTTCGTAACCCGATTCAGCAAGCTCGACAGCGACCTCGCGGCAGCGGCTCCTCAGCCGGTCGCAGTCCGGTACTGCGACGAGAGGCAGGCTGTGCACCACCGCGCGCCAGCCGCTGAACGCCCCGGCGAAGTCCCCCTCGGGCATGAGGCATTCGGCAATCCCGAGGCGGGCCTCCAGCACCAGAGGATCTGAGAGCTCTCCATCCTCGGCCACGTGCTGGTACTGCTCCTTCGCCTCACCCGTACGACCGTCCAGCCGGGCGGCGTCGGCACACACCAGCCGCCCCTCCAGGACGATCGGCTCGCGGGCACCCCAGTCCGACACCGCCTTGGGCAGCAGGTCGAGGATCTCGGCGCAGTGGTCGCCGGGGCCGTCGGCGAGCAGTTCCGCCCGGGCCTGGGCGATCCGTCCCGCGAACTGGTTGCGTCCCAGCCACCCGCCACGACGGCGGACCGGACGTCGCGAAGCGGCGCGGAGGGCGGGCCGCTTGTCCGCCGTGCCTGCCACCGAACGCTCCCGCAGGCGATAGCGAGCGGTCGGGTCCGGATTCAACTCTGGATCGGGAGCCGGGTCGCCCGGCTTCGGCAGGAAGTCACGCAGGACGTCCAGGACTTCGTGGATGGTCCCCGGGCGGTCCGCAGGGGACTTGGCGAGGAGGTCCCACACCAGGTCGTCCAGTTCCTCTGGAATGCCGACGTTGATGCTCTGCAGGCGCGGCGGCAGGGTCTCGAGGTGCTGGATGTCCTTGTTGCGGTTCGGCTTGTCCTCGAAGGGCTTCTCGCCGGCGAGGAGTTCGAACAGCACACAGCCGAACGCGTAGAGGTCCACCGAGGCGGCGATGTCCTGCTGGCCCCGCAGCTGCTCCGGGGCCATGTACCCGGCGCTGCCGGGGGTCGCACCGAGCGCTGTGTAGCGGGTCGCGTCGGGGTCGGTGAGGTAGGCGATACCGAAGTCGAGCAGCTTCACCGCTCCGTCCGCGAAGGCGATGACCACGTTGCCCGGTTTCAGGTCCCGGTGCACCACGCCACTCGCGTGCGCGTGCCCCAGGGCTTCGGCGACCTGTACGGCGACGGCGACGGCGGCATCGAACGGGAATGGCCTGCGTGTGTCCAGGAACGCACGCAGGCTGACCCCCTCGACGTATTCCATGACGAGGTAGGGCTCCTCCCCCAGGTAGCCACGGTGCAGCAGGCGTGGAATGCCGGGATGCTTCAGTTCTTCGAGAATGGCGCCTTCGCGTTCGAAGCGTTTCAGCAGCTCGACCCGGCGTCGCGTGCGCTCTGCCGGAGTGAACCGGCCCTGCGTGTAAGCGTCGAGCCGCAGCGTCTTGACGGCGACCAACTGCCCGCTTCCCTGATCGGTGGCCGTCCAGATGGCGCCCATGCCGCCCTGGTCGAGCGCCTCCTTGACTCGGTAGCGGCCGTCGAGGACTTCCCCGGCTTCCACGCCTCACCCCCGGCTGTTCATGACACGGTGTCAGCCACACTGTAGCGGTTCACGGGTCACATGGAGTGAATCGCTTGACTCAGTTCACAAACATGCGCTTCCCTGGGTTCGTTGGCGCTCTCTTCTCACCACGCCCGTAAGGGGTGCATCGTGTCGCTCCGCCTGCCTCCGCCCGGAACGAACGGAGACATCCGCCTCATCCGCACCTCGCTGCCACTGCTGCGCGAGGACCCTCAGGACTGCCCGCGCGGCAACGCCGTGCGCGCCAGGGCGCTGCTCGGTCAGATTCCGCCGCGCCCGCGGGGCAAGCCCGTCGAGGACTTCGCCCTCGGGCCGGTCATGAGCGTCCTGGACGCGGTCGAGCACGAGGGAGAGGAGGTCGACAGCGCCTTGACGCGGCTTCTGAAGAAACAGAAGTACCACGCGGGCCACGTGAGTTGGGCGGAATCAGCCGTTCGGTCCTACCTGCTCGCGCGCACGGCGCGCGAAGCGCAGCGGCGCGTGCTCGAGCGCCCGCCGACCCTGCCGGTCCGCGCCCAGTGGACGGCCATCACCCAGTGCGATGTCCCGGACGCCCGCGGGGCGGTCCGCTACGAGCGCACGGCGTGGGGACGACGGTATGCGTCCGCCGACGGGTCGGAGCGCGAGCTGTGGCTGCTGTCCGTGAACTCCGTCAAGGAGGACCGGCCGCCCGCGGAGATCGCGGAGGCAGCGGCCGTGGCAGTGACGGGCATCCCTTCCCAGTCGGCATTCCGGGACATCTTCCGTCCGGCGCCTGGCAGCACCGTCCGCCCGCAGCGCGTCCGGATCGTCGGCATCGGCTGCGGCAGCGGCGACCACGACGTGCTGGCCGACTGGGAGGCCGACGAGGTCGACCGGCGGTTCGCGGAGCACGCCAAGCCCGTGCTGCGCCGGGTGATCGAGGACGACCGGCTCAACCCCGGTTCCAGCTGCACGCGCTGCGAAGGCCTGGTTGCTTGCGAGCAGCCGCCCCGGACTCCCGGTGTTCTCGGGGTCCCCGGGCCACGCCGCCCCCGCACCCGCCGCTCCTTGTCCGCGAGCGACCTGCGCGTCCATGCGCGCTGCCCGGCGCAGTTCCACCTCACCCGCGTACTGCACCTGAAGTCCGGGGCTCCGGAGAGCGAGCCGATCCGCAGGGGACGCGCGGTCGACGAGTGGCTCAACCTCCGTCACGAGAACGGATGCTGCCGCACCGTCCCCCTCTCGGAGACCCTTCCCGGCCTCTCCCCCGCCGAACTGCCGACCGCCCTCGCCCTGCTCGCCGAACACCAGCGGGCCTGCCCTCTCGACGGCCTGCCGTCCGACGAGGTCGTACGGGTGCAGCCACGCCTGACCGCGTACGACCCGGAACTGGACGTCGTCCTGATCGCCGACCCCGACCTCCTGTACACCCGCTCCGGAGGCTGGATCTGGCACGAGACGAAAACGGCTGCGAAACCCCCCTGGGAGGGACGCGCGTTGATGGAGACGTACCCGCAGCTCGCCTTCGCGGTGCTGATGATGTCGGCCGGAGTGCCCGGTGGTGATCCGCGCCGGTCGCTGATCGAGCTGGAGGTCCTGTACCTGGATGCAGAAGGGACCGGGAAGTCGCGCTGTGAGGAGATCGATCCCGGCGATCCCGACACCCGGGCCGAAGCACGCCGCATCATCGCCGGGCTCGCCGGGCCCTGGGCGGTGGACGAGAAGTACGCGCCGACGCCCGGCGGCCACTGCGGCGGCTGCGACGTGCTCACGCACTGCGCGGCCGGACGCGCGCACCTGGAGGCACGGTGACCGCGGCGACCGGCAACGGAATGCCGCCGCACGACGGCGACTGGTCCGCCCATCGCGGCATCCCCCTCATGCGCACGCTCGCCACCGCTCTCACGGTGCTCGACGCGGCCACCGGCCCCGAGGCCTACTCTCTGCCCTACCCGCCCGAGGTTCAGCGCGCCCTCGACCGGACGGTGCTGGCCTGTCTGGAGCGCGGAGCCGAGCCTCCGCTGAGCCTTCCGGACCTGCTGTCCTGGTGCCGCGAGCGACCGGTCGCGGACTGGCCGGTGGACCTGCCGACCGAGGCGGCCGGACCGGATGATCTGCTGCTCGACCCGGACTCCTCGCGCCCAACCGAGTTGTGCTACGAGTGGGCGGAGCAGTTCTCGGACAGCGCGCTAGTTCTCTACGACCGTGAGATCATCCGCGCCGCGCTGCGGTTGTGCCGCGAGTACGGCGAGGAGGACGCGTACACCGAGTTCCGGCGGCTCCTGGTCACCCGGCCCGTCCTCACCTCGGCCGAGGAGTGGGCCGTGTCATTGGACCATGTGCTCGACCCGGTGAAGGAGCTTCTGAGCCGCATCTACCGCCCCGTCCCGGACAGTTATCTGCGCGGTGACGTCTACGCGACCTGCGGCCGGTGTCTCACTCTGCTGACGCCGCTAGCCGACGGCGGCTGGTGGTGCGAGCGGGACCGCTGCCGCCGCCGGGGCCGGTCGCCGGTGGGGCGTCGCATCGCGAAGGAGGAGGCCGGTGAGCTGCTCCAGCTGGCCAGGCCGTTGCGCCAGTTCGTCACCGGTCCGGGGCGGGCGGAGGTGCAGCTGGAAGGGCGGCTCATCGCGCTCGGGCTGAAGGTGCGGATGTGGCCGGCGTACGACGCCTACGACGTGCACGTCACCTTTCCCGACGGCTGGGTGTGGGCCGTGGACGTGAAGGACTGGGCTCATCCGGCGTTCCTGGGGCGGGCCGCCCGACCGGTGCCGCAGGAGCCCCGGTACGACGAGGCGTTCTGGGTGGTGCCGCAGGACCGCGCCGACGACCGGCCGGGCTACATCGCAACGTATGAGCGCAACCGCCCGGCTGCCGCCCGCCGGGTTCCGTTGCTCACCGACACTCACCTGCTCGCCCGCGCCGAGGACCGGCTCGCGCGCGTCGGCGGGGCCACGCGTAAGGAGGAGACCGGCGATGCGTGACCGCGACAGCTGGCATCACCCGGTCAGCAGGGAGCTCGCCCGCTTGTGGGACGAGGTGCCGGTTGAACTCGGCGACGTGAAGCCCAGCCTGCTGTGTCAGGCGGAACTGGCCCTGCGGATTCTGGAGCACATCGCGCCGAATGAGCCCGCCCGTGGTGCCTATGTCCTCTTCGGCGGCTACGAGTTCGCCGGCGCTCGGGGATACGTGTCCTCACCCGAACACGAGGTCATGCTCATCGCGGGCCGCCATCTGCTGTGGCACCTGCGCCGCGGCCGCACCTGGGAGCGCACGCTGGAGACCTACCGGGGCCTGCCGGACCGGCTTCGGTCCTATGAGGTCCTCGCGCTCGACCAGCCGGCGCGGCGGCGTGAGTCGACCGTCGCCTCGGACCGGTTCGCCGTGTACGACACCGCCCTTGCGGAGCTGCCTCCGCTGGCCCGCAAGGCCCTGCCCCTCGCGCCGCCGGGCCGTGCCACCTTCGTCGACCGGCGCCGTCCCACCTCCGTGGTGCTGCCCGAGGAACTGCGTCCCGACCCCGTTCCCGGTCACGCCCCGGAGGCGGGACGGCCGGGGAAGGGTGAGCCGCTCACGATCAGCCGGGCCGAACTCGCCGAGATCGCCCGCTGGATGGACGCGACGGAGCGGGCGAACGAGGTGGAGAACCCGGGCCACTGGGAGGATCGCCTCACCGAGCTGCACATCCTCCCGCGCGACGCGGACGGGCTGGGTTTCTCACAGGGGGGTGATCTCCGGCTCGACGGACTGCTGCACCTGGCCGGCATGGTCGGTGCGGGCAAGTCGACCTTGATGACGCTGCTCGCGGTCTGGGGAGCCCGCCGAACTCCGGCGCTGCGCACCACGCTCGTCGTGGGCGACGTGGCCGAACAGTTGCGTCTCACGGCCCTGTTCCGCGATCTGGGACTGACCGCCACGCCGGTGCTGGGTCTGACCACACGGGAGACCCATGTGCAGCGGCTGCACCGACGGCTCGCCTCCCGTGGTGTGCACAACCTGCTGGACCACGACGACCCGAGCTTCGACCACCTGAGCACGGTGTGCGTGGTGGACGCCCTGCGCGGCACCGAGGCGGCACAGCCCCTGCGGTTCGCGGACGCGCCGTGCACCTCGCTCTATCCGCAGAAGAAGCGCACGCAGGACGAGAGCCCGGACTCCGCCGCGCTTCCCGAGCCCTATCGGCCGGGGCCGCAGCCGTCTCCGAGCGAGGAGGACCGTCCGGCGGAGGTGAAGGGAACGCCGCACGGGTGTCCCCTGTGGTACGCGTGCCCGCGTCACCGTGCGGCCCGGGAGCTGGTCGACTCCCTGATCTGGGTGGCCAACCCGGCGAGCCTCGTGCAGTCGGCCGTGCCGCGCCACCTGGGTGACGAGCGGTTGCGCCACCTGGAACTGGCCTGCCTCCGCAGCGACATCATCGTCGTGGACGAGGCCGACTCGGTGCAGATGAAGCTGGACGAGATCTTCGCGCCCTCGGCGACGCTGGTCTCCCCCGGCCCGGAGTCCTGGCTGGACCAGGTGCAGACCCACCGCATCGAGGAGCTGTCCCGGCAGGGTCGGCTGCCGCTCACCGACCAGGAGGTCGAGCGCTGGTCCGCCTCGCTGACGGTGGTCCACGCCGCCACGGACCGCCTGTACAAGCTGCTGATCTCCGATGCGGATCTACGCGAGTGGGCCGACATCGAGTACTTCAGCCCCTGGACCCTCCAGGAGAAGCTTCTCGGCTCCTGGTTCGCGCAGGGCCCCGAATCCGGCGCTCCGGACGGCGTCTCCGATGAAGCGGAGCTGTACGAGGCGTACGAGGACGACGCTCCGGAGCCTGAGTCGGCCGGGCCGGAGGCGGATGCCCACCGCGCCGAACTGACCGAGCGGTTCGACGACTTCCGGGACGACCCCCTGGGCGGCCAAGGCCCGTACGGCAACGTGACGGACGAACTGGTGCGCCTGGCCCAGGACCTGCTGACCACGCTGTCTTCCTCCGACACGCGCGAGCGCGTCCTCTCCGTGCTGCGCCCGCTGCTCGCGGGCACTCCCGCGTCCGTCCGGGCCCAGGACGAGGCGTGGCTCGATCTGACCGCCCGGCGCCTGGAGTTCATGCTGGTGCTCAGCGCCCTGAACCAGCGTCTCGACCGGCTGGTCTTCCTCTGGCCCCAGGTCGAGGCCGCCCTGCGCCTCGACTCGACCGGTAACGAGCTGTCCCGCCGTCCGCCGCTCGACTACGCCCCGCTGGTCCCGGAGGCTCCGATGGGTAACGTCCTGGGGTTCCAGTACCTGCCCGACGAGCGGGAACGCGATGTCGAGGGACGGAGCAGCGGCACCCTGCGCTTCTTCCGGTGCGCAGGTGTAGGCCGCGAACTCCTGCTCTCCCTGCCCGACGTGGGCGCCGACGCGGGCCGCGGCCGCAAGGGACCGCACGTCGTGCTCATGTCCGGCACCAGCTGGGCGGGCACCTCGACACGCGCGCACGTGGTCGCCCCGGTGGGCGCGGTGCTGACCCCCTCGCCACGGTCCCTCGAAGCCGTAAGCGAGTCGGAATTCAGTACGCACTTCCTCTACGACGACGAGGGCCGCCCCCTGAGCCTGTCGGGCACCGAGCCGAAGGTCCGGCCCGCCGCCTGCCGGGCGATGGTCAGCCGGCTCGGCTCCCCCGGCCGGGGCGGCGCCCCGAGCCCGCTGGAGCAGGAACTGGCCAGGGTCACCGACAGTCGCCGACGCCGGGCAATCCTCCTGGTCGGCAGCTACAAGGAGGCGCACACCGCGGCCGAGGTCCTGCACGAGATGGAGCGCTGGCACGGCCGAGTCCGTGTGTTGACGGCCGACGACGCCGACCTGGAGCAGGCCGTACGCGGCTCAGCACCGCCCCGGTCGGAGGGGGATCGGGTCACGGCGCTGCGCCGGGGCGACCTCGCCATGTTTGCCCAGGACCCCACGGCGGAGATTCTCGTGGCCCCGCTGATGGCCGTGGAGCGCGGGCACAACATCCTCAACGCCCAGCGCAACGCGGCTTTCGGCACGGCCCTGTTCCTCGCCCGGCCGCATCCGCGCCCGGACGACCTCGCTCTGGCCGTGTTCGCGATCAACGACTGGGCGGCCCGGTTCGCCCGCGACGAACCCGGGCTCCCGCAGGGCACGTTCAGCAAGCTCGTGACGGCCGCGGCGGACCTGGACGCGGCCGGGCTGGCCTTCCGGCACGTAGCGCGCGCCGAGTGGCGCCGGCTGCTGTCCCGCCGCTACATCTACTCCCGGCTTTCCGACCACGAGAAGACGTCCTTCACGTGGGACCAGCTGGTGACGATCTGGCAGGTCATCGGCCGTCTGGTACGGGGTGGGGTGCCCGCCCGCGTGGTCTTCGTGGACGCCCGGTTCGCGCCGCGTACGGCCAAGCTGCTGTCACCCGGCGCCACGGCCGCCCCTCTTCCACAGGAGGACGGCCTGCTGACCGGCCTGCGCGACGCGCTCGCCCCCTACTTCGCGGAAGGTGCCCCGCCGCCCGACTGCCCCGATCCGGCGGACCCGGCGGTCGCCCGGCTGCTGTACGCGCCGCTGTACAAGGCGCTGAGCGCGATCGGACACCACACGTCCTGACCCTCACCAGAGAGGACCTGATCATGGCTCGCCGTTACGACTCCATCCGCACCGCCGCCGCACGCCCCGTCTCCTCGGACGCCTCGGCGATCGAGCGGTACCGCGCACTGCCCTTTCCCGAGGAGTGGACTGGAGCGCTGCTGGCCCTGTGCAACGCGGGCCGTGACAACCCACTGGAGACGGTGCCCACGTTCCGCATGGACCAGGTCGTGCAGGCGCTCGCCCCCGACGTACTGGTGCGGCCCCGACCCAACCGCCATCGCGGGGAGGACCGGGATTTCTGGCTGTACGCGCCCGAGGACGTGCCCGATCCGCTGCCTGACGCAGCGCTCAAGGGACTCCTCGGGGCCTGGCTGAAGGACCTGCGGCCGGAGCCCGAGTTCCGTTCGCTGTTGTCCGAGACGCGCTCGGCGTTGCTGGAAAACCCTCCCCGGTGGCAGGCGGGCGTGCCCGTGGAGCTGGTGCGCCACCAGCGGCCCACCGACGGTGGCACGGCCGCTCCGGAGCCGCGCCAGTTCCAGCTGTCCACCGACTGGCTGGCCCGGCGGATCCTCGCCCTGGAGCCTTACGACTTCGAAGGTGGTCGGCTGCGCTTCCGGGCGATGCCGCGGGGCCCGATGGACCGGGGCGCCGAACTCGTCTCTCAGGCGTTGGAGTTCGAAGGGAGCCGGGGTCCCGAGTGGTACTCCGTCGTCCTGAACATCACGCTGCAGACGGTCCCCTTCGGCCCGCTGCCGCGCTTCCATGTGCACTGCCACATCCGTCGGTACGCGACCCGGGTGAGTGCCAGGACGGGGCGGCTGTACCTGCCGTTCGGCCGCCGCACCACGGTGCTGCTGCGCCCGCGCGTGCCGTGGCTGCCCGGAGCGCCGGCGAGCGACCGGTTCGCGGTGGCTCGGCTAGCCTGGAGCCGGGGCGGGTACGACTGGGTCGGGGGCGGGCCGGCCGGGATGCTGCGGAACATGTCCCTCACGGAGTCGTTCCCGGACGCCGACGCCGTCCTAACGGACCCCGTCGGCTGGCTGGCGGACGGCATGCGTGCGGCTGTCCTCTACAGCACGGCAATGGGGACGCACGAGGTCGGAGCCGGCCTGATGACGGACCAGCGCTCGAAGATCGTGGAGTGGGCCCTGCAGGCCCTTCCGGAGGTGTTGGAGCCGGTGCCCGCGCTGGCTCGCACCCGCCTGTCGGGCAGCACGCCCGGCAACCTGCGCCAAGAGCCCTCGAAGGAGCCGGCGAAGGCTGAGGAGGAGCGCAGGCGCGCGGAGGCCCGGCGGCGCGGCACGGCCTTCGCGCTGCGCCACCTGCCGAGTGACATCTCCCCGGGTGAACTTCCCACCCTTGAGGCGCGGTTGCTGTGGCAGACCCCGGTGATGCGGAACACCGCGATCAACGCGCTCGTCGCGCACCTGGATCTCAAGGGTGACGGCGGCGCACCGGCGACCGAGGAGGCCTACGACGGCACGGTGGTCCTGGAGTGGCAGTCTCCCGAACTCACCGTGCGGTTGCGCTGCCGCCGGCTCTCCCACTCCCTCGGCCAGGACCTCGCCCTGCCGGAGGGGACCCGGCATTCGCGGGCCGCGGTTACCGCCGCGATCCGCGACCGCCGCCGGGAGATGACGGCCTTCCTCACCGAGGAGGGTGTCTCCTCGCCCGCCCCCAGGCTCGCCGTGGTGGAGCTCGACCGGGCCAAGGATTTCTCGTCCCCCGATCATGACGCGAAGTTCGCGCTGCGGCTGGGCTGCGCGGACGCCGGCGTGCTCACCCAGTTCATGGCCGTGCCGAAGAAGGCCAAGGGTTACAACAGCGAGAAGAACAAGGAGTTCCGCGCGGCGAAGGCCTGGGACGACGGACTGAGGCAGCTCGGTGTGCGGGTCCACCCCGAGCACAGCCTCGGCGAGCGTCTGCCCGTCGGCATGCGGTACGCGGCGGTATGGATGGTGCGCAAGAACCGGCGCAGCCGCACCCGGTGGGCGGGGCATGTGCCCGTCGCCGTACTGGTCACGCCGGATCCGTCCGGCGAGGGGCTGGCCCGCGTGGAGGGCTGGGACGACGAGGCTCGTGCCTGGGTGCCTTACCCGGTGATGCTGCTGAAGCTGACCAGGCAGTGCGAGGTGCCGAGGGACGCCGTCCCCACACCGCGCGAGGGCGAGGGCCCAGTCGCCCGGCCATCCTGGTGGTCGGATATGGCCGAGCAGCGACGGGCGACCGAGGAGTGGCTGCAGCGGGTGCGCCGCACGCTGCGCGGCACGCCGACCCTGCTGCTGGCGCACGGGCAGAACATGCGCTCGCACTGGACGTGGCTCCAGGACGGCACCGTGGTGGCGGACAAGTTCCGCGACGGCCACGCCCCCTCGCGCCGCCTGGAACCGGACTTGCGGCTGGTGCGGGTGCGTACGGCACGCAACCGGGAGACCGCCCAGTGGTGGGGCGTGAACCCGGACGGCCCCAACGGCTTGGCCGCCCACCTGTGGACGGACCCGACCGCGGACCCCGACAAGGCCCGCGTCTTCTGGTCCACGACGCCCAAGGCCCGCACCTTCAAGCTGTCGGTCGCCGCCGACAAGCTGGCGCCCCGCGTCAATACCAAGGGCAAGGTGACCATCGACACCGACAAGGCCGCCTGGAACCCCGGGCTGGTGGAGATCGCCGTTCTGGGGTGCCACCCCGGCGACGGGGACGTGCCGGAAGCGCTCGCGCTCGCCGTGCACCAGCTCCGGCAGGCTCCCGACCTGCCGGACGCGCTGAGTCTGCCGTTGCCCCTGCACCTCGCGGGGCTCGCGCAGGAGTACGTACTGCCGACCCAGAGCGAGGACAGCGGGGGCGGGGGCGACGCCATCGACTCCGCCTCCGACGCCGACCCGGACACGGGAGCGGCCCCGGGCGTCGAGACGGCTCCCGAGCCGGAGGAGACGGACTGGGAGCAGCTTGCTTTGATGATCCCGGCTCAGTCCGCGTCTGTGGAGAAGGTGCGGGAGACCGAGCCGCGCTGAGGTCCGCTACCGCGCCCCGTCCGCCTCCCTGGCCCACTGGCGGACGGGGCGCGCGTCCGGCGCCATGGGAAAGCGGAACGGTCGGCACGGATCCGCCTCGGCCCAAGGCACCAGAGCCCCCTTTGGGGATTCGGGCGCGGGGAGGTGAACGGCGATACGCCGGTACACCTCACCCGCGTGTGCGGGGCGGTCGCCCCGTTTCTTGGCGAGGAGTTCCAGCACCAGGCTCTCGACATCCTCCGGGACGTCGGGGCGCAGTGCCCTCAGCGGTTCGGGGGTGGCTTCGATGTGCAGGCTCGGCACCATCAGCGGCGACTCGTGCACGAAAACCGGTCGGCCGGTCAGCATTTCGTGGATCAGGCAGCCAAGGGCGTAAAGGTCCGTGCGCCGGTCCACGGGCTCGCCCAGCACCTGTTCCGGCGCCATGTACTGGAAGCTGCCGAGCCGCTCGCCGGTCGTGGTGAGCTTCTGGGCGTCCGCGTCGAGGATGGCCGCGACACCGAAGTCGAGCACCTTGACGACACCGTCGGTGCGGATGCGTACGTTGCCCGGCTTGAGGTCCCGGTGGACGACGCTCCGGGCATGGGCGGCGGCCAGCACGGAGCAGATCTGCACACCGACGGCAGCGGCCTCCTCCAGGGTGAGCTTCTCGTGCTCCGCGATGTAATCACCCAGGTCCAGGCCCTGGACATACTGCATGACCAGGTAGTGAGTGCCCGTTTCAACACCCAGGTCATACACCGCCGCAAGTCCTGTGTGGTCGAGCCGCGCGACCGCCTTCGCCTCGCGCTCGAACCGCCCGGCGTCATGAGCGACCTGCTGTGGTGTCAGCCCGCCGGTCGGCGTCATCGTCTTCACGGCGACCGGCCGGCCCAGGTGTTCGTCGTCGGCCATCCACACCTGCCCCATGCCTCCGCGACCGATGGGACTCTTGATGCGATAGCGCTTGGCGATGAGCGTTCCGATGTCCATAGGTGACTGAGTGTGCCACTCTCGTGCACGGTCAGGGATCGCACACCTCGATCTGTACACACCACTCAACCGCCATACGCGTTGACTGAGTTCACAAACGATGCTCTCATAGGATCTCAGGGATACCGGCCCGTCGCGAGCACCCGAGCCACTACGGTGAACGGTGCAGGTCGGCGCGGGAACGAGTGAGGGTTTTGTGGACGTCTTCAAGGTGCACGAGCAGCTGATCGCCGACTACCAGGACTTCACCACGGGATCCGTCGTCGTGAAGAACGAGCGGATCGAGGAGACCGTCCGCGAAGCACTCGTACAGGGCAACCAGTGGCCCGACCCTTGGCTGTCCCTGAACCCCAGCTTCGCCCCCGGTGGCACCGTCACCCAGCTGGTGGCCGAAGGGCTGCTGCACCTCGAATGCGAGCGGATCTTCCGTGTGGGCAAGGAGAAGAACGGCCCTCCGGAACAGGGGCGCCCCATCGCCTTCCACCGTCACCAGCGCGACGCGATCGAGGTGGCCCGGGCAGGCGGAAGCTACGTCCTGACCACGGGCACCGGGTCCGGCAAGAGCCTCGGCTACATCGTGCCGATCGTGGACAGTGTGCTGCGCGCCAAGCAGCAGGGAGCGACCTCCGGCGTCCAGGCGATCATCGTCTACCCCATGAACGCCCTGGCCAACAGCCAGAAGTACGAGCTGGAGAAGTTCCTGCAGCACGGCTACGGCGAGGGCCGGGAGCCCGTCACCTTCGCGCGGTACACGGGTCAGGAGAGAGAGGACGAGCGCGAGAAGATCCTCGAGAGTCTTCCGGACATCCTGCTCACCAACTATGTGATGCTGGAGCTGATGCTCACCCGGCCGCGGGAGCGCAAGGCCCTCATGCGCGCCGCCCAGGGGCTGCGGTTCCTGGTCCTCGACGAGCTGCACACCTACCGCGGACGCCAGGGCGCTGATGTCGCCCTGCTCGTCCGCCGGGTCCGGGACGCCTGTGCCGCGCCGGACCTGCAAGTGGTGGGTACCTCGGCGACCATGTCGACCCAGGGCACCCTCGAGGACCGGCGGCGGGCCGTGGCAGACGTGGCGACGACCCTCTTCGCCACCCCGGTCACCCCGGAGCGTGTCGTAGGCGAGACGCTGGTGCGTGCCACCCGTGACAAGGACCTGGTGGACGCCGAACTGGCCGAGCGCATACGGAACCAGGCGCCTTCCACCGACTACCACGTACTCGCCGCCGACCCGCTCGCCTCCTGGATCGAGACCGAGTTCGGCCTGCGAACGCTCACCGACGGCCCGGACAAGGGCACGCTGGTGCGGGCCGACCCGACGACGGTTCAGAGGGCGGCCCGCAAGCTGGCCGGACGCGCTGGAGAGTCCTACGAGGACTGCGTGGCCGCCATCCGTGACACGCTGCACGCCGGCTCCCAGGCACGGGATCCGGAGACCGACCGTCCGCTGTTCGCCTTCCGGCTCCACCAGTTCCTGTCCAAGGGCGACTCGGTGTTCGTCTCCCTGGAGGACGAGCGGACCCGGTACATCAGTCGCACCTACCAGGTGCGGGTGCCCGGCGAAAAGGACAAGATCCTGCTGCCGCTGTCCTTCTGCCGTGAGTGCGGCCAGGAGTACCTGACCGTCGCGCGTGAGGAGCGCGCCGACGGCTCGTACCGCTTCCGGCCGCGCACCGAGGACGACGAGGACAACGGCTACCTGTACGTCAGTGCTGAGAACCCCTGGCCGGACGAGACCGGCAAGGCGATCGACGAGCAGCGCTTCCCCGACAGCTGGGTGAAGACGGACGACGACCGGGGTGTCCAGGTGCTCGTCGACAGCCGCCGCAAGCGCGTGCCCCAGCCGGTGTGGGCCAGGCCCGACGGCTCCATCGTCGACCGGGACCAGGGTCTGTACGCGGCGTACATCCCGATGCCGTTCATGTTCTGCCTCAACTGCGGGGTCAGCTACGAGTCCGCGCGCGGCAAGGACTTCAGCAAGCTGATGACGATGGACCAGGAGGGCCGCTCCACGGCCACCTCCGTCATCAGCTCCAGCATCGTGCGCCACCTCAAGCAGCTCCCGCAGAATCAACTGGACGAGGACGCCCGCAAGCTGCTCACGTTCGTCGATAACCGCCAGGACGCCAGCCTCCAGGCGGGTCACTTCAACGACTTCGTCCTGGTGGCCCAGTTGCGCGGGGCCCTCTACCAGGCCATGACCGAGGCCGGCGAGGACGGCCTGCTGCACGAGGACCTGGCGCCCGCGGTGGTCGGCAAGCTGGGCCTGAAGCCGCAGGACTACTCCGCGAACCCCAAGGAGGGGTCCCGCCAGGCCCGGCGCACCCTGGGGGCCCTGGCCAAGGTGGTGGAGTACCGCCTGTACCTGGACCTGGAGCGCGGCTGGCGGGTCACCATGCCCAACCTGGAGCAGACCGGCCTGCTGCGGCTGGAGTACGCGGACCTGGAGGAGATCACCGCGGAGGAGGACCGCTGGACAGCAGCCTCGGGGCCGCTGCGCACCGCGGACCCGGCCAAGCGCGCGGAGTTGTCCCGCATCCTCCTGGACGAGCTGCGGCGCGTGCGTGCCGTGGACTTCCCGTACTTCGAGCAGTCCGACTTCGACGAGCTGCGCAGGCTGTCGTACCTGCTGACAGATCCGTGGGGGCTCGCCGAGACCGAGCGCATCCCGCCTCCGCCGGGCACGGCGTACGTGCGCCCGGGCCGCCCGAACCGCTTCCGCAGCGAGATGAACATCACCGCCCGGGGCGCCTTCGGCAAGTTCCTGCGCCGTCCCGGCCAGTTCCCGGCGCTGGGGCGGGCTTTGGCCCTGGACGAGGCGCAGCAGGTGATCGTCGACCTGGTCGAAGTGCTGGAGGAGGGCGGCCTGCTCACCGAGGTGCCCGCGGTCCGAGGGGAGTCGCCCGGGTACCGCATCAACCACACGGCGGTGGTGTGGACGGCCCGCGACGACGAGTTCGGCGCGGTGGACCGGCTGCGACGGACCTACGGCAAGGACCGGGGCCCGCGCGTCAACCCGTTCTTCAAGAACCTGTACAAGAACGTCGCCGGCACGCTCGCCGGACTGCTGGCCCGCGAGCACACCGCGCAGGTCCCCGCGCCCGTCCGCGAGACCCGCGAGGCCGACTTCCGTGACGGCACTCCGCTGCCCCTCCTCTACTGCTCCCCCACGATGGAGCTGGGCGTGGACATCGCGAGCCTTAACGCGGTCGCGATGCGTAACGTCCCGCCGACGCCGGCCAACTACGCCCAGCGCAGCGGCCGGGCCGGCCGGCAGGGTCAGCCGGCGCTGGTGACGACGTACTGCGCCACCGGCAACAGCCACGACCAGTACTACTTCCGCCTGTCCCACCTGATGGTGGCCGGAGAGGTGGCCCCGCCCCGCCTGGACCTCGCCAACGAGGACCTGGTGCGCTCGCACGTGCACGCCATCTGGCTGGCGGAGACGGGTTTGGAGCTGGGCCGGCGCATCCCGCACATCCTGGACGCCGACGGCGAGGAACCGTCGCTGCGGCTCTACCCGCACGTCGTCGAGCAGATCCGGGACCCTGCGGCACAGCGGCGGGCGCTGAAGCGTGCCACCGCGGTCCTGAAGGAATCGATGGACCGGCTGGGCACCACCTCGTGGTGGGACGACCAGTGGCTGGAGCGCACGGTGGAGAAGGCGCCGGGCGGCTTCGACAACGCGCTCGGCCGCTGGCGGGAGCTGTTCCGCAAGGCGCTGCGTGAGCGGGAGGTGCAGCACCGGCGGATCCTCGACAACACCCTGGGCAAGGAAGCCTCGGCGCAGGCGGAGCGCCGCCGGCACCAGGCGGAGACGCAGCTGAAGCTGCTGAAGAACGAGGACACCTCGGGCAGCACCCTGCTGTCGGACTTCACGCCGTACCGGTATCTGGCCTCCGAGGGCTTCCTGCCCGGGTACTCCTTCCCCCGCCTGCCGCTCGCCGCGTTCATCCCGGGCACCGGCCGGGCTGTGCGCGGCAGCCGGGACGGTGACTACCTGCAGCGCTCGCGCTTCATCGCAATCCGCGAGTTCGGCCCCGGCGCCTTCATCTACCACGAGGGCAGCCGCTTCCAGGTCGACCGTATCCAGCTGCCCACCAGCGCCTCGGGCGATCTGCAGACCGAGGAGGCCAAGGTCTGCGAGCACTGCGGCTACCTGCACACCGGCGAGACGCTGGAGAACACCTGCGACTCCTGCCACAGGGAGCTGACCGAGGCCCGCTACAACCTGCTCCAGCTCCGCACGGTCTTCACCAAGCGCCGGGACCGGATCTCCTCGGACGAGGAGGAACGGCAGCGCACCGGCTACTGGGTGGAGGTGTCGTACAAGTTCAACAAGCACGGCACACGGGACGGCTCGCTCGACGCCAAGGCGGTCGACGCGGACGGCGCACATCTCGCCGAGCTGACCTACGGCGACAGCGCCACGGTCCGCCTCACCAACCTCGGTTACCGGCGCAGCAAGCAGCGCTCCGGCTTCTGGCTGGACCCGGTCGAGGGCAAGTGGCTGGACGCCAAGAAGGACCAGGACAAGCCGGGCAAGGAGACCACCGAGGAGCAGGACGGGCTGGAGAGCGCGGAGAAGGCGGACCGCAAGGTGCCGGTGATCCCGTACGTCCAGGACACCCGCAACATCCTGGTCCTCCAGCTCGCTGAGAAGGTGACCCCCGAGGTGGCGGTGACACTGCAGTACGCCCTGGAACGGGGCATCGAGGCAGAGTTCCAGCTGGAGGACGGCGAGCTGGACACCGAGCAGCTGCCCCCGCTCGACGGTGCACGGGACCGCATCCTGTTCATCGAGAGCGCCGAGGGCGGGGCGGGCGTGCTGCGCCGTCTGCAGGCCGAGCCGGAGGCGCTGCGCCGGGCCGCGGCCCGGGCCCTGGAGATCGCCCACTTCCGGCCCGACGGCACCGACACCGGCGGCCGGGAGGGCGGCCCGCGCTGCGAGATGGGCTGCTACGACTGTCTGCTGTCCTTCGGCAACCAGCGCTGGCACCAGGTCATCGACCGCAAGTTGGTGAAGGACCTGCTGCTGCGTTTCGCCGGTGCGAAGGTCGCCGACGCGGGCCCGGGAGTCTCCCGCGACGAGCACGCCCAGGTTCTCACCGACGGCGCCGACAGCTCGCTGGAGCGGCGGTTCATCGCCTTCCTGTCCAGGAAGGGCCTGAAGCTGCCCGACAAGCAGCAGGTCTTCGTCTCCAGCGCGCTGTCCCGCCCGGACTTCGTGTACGAGACGAAGACCGGCCCGGTGGCGGTGTTCATCGACGGGCCGCACCACGACGACGACGTACAGGCCCAGCGGGACGAGGACGCGCAGGAGCGGCTGTACGACGACGGCTGGGACGTCGTCCGCTTCCGTCACGACGACGACTGGTCGGAGGTCGTCGGCCGCTACCGTTCGGTGTTCGGCTCCGACGCCTCCTGACCAGCCCTTGTCTCCACCACGCACGTTCTTCCGAAAGGTCCACCGATGACGTCGTCCACCACCGCCGCGCCCGCCCAGGACGGCGAACAGCGGTTCGCGGTCGGCTCGCTGGTGCGGGCTCGCGGCCGGGAATGGGTCGTACTGCCCGAGTCGAAGCCCGAGCTGCTCGTCCTGCGCCCGCTGGGCGGTACGGACGACGACATCGCCGGAGTGCTGCCCGCCCTGGAGACGGTGAAGCACGCCAGCTTCGCCCCGCCGAGCCCCGCCGATCTCGGCGACCAGGCGGCGGCCGGGCTGCTGCGTAGTGCCCTGCGGATCGGGTTCCGCTCCAGCGCGGGCCCGTTCCGCTGCCTGGCCGGCATCTCCGTGGAGCCCCGCCCGTACCAACTGGTGCCGCTGCTGATGGCGCTGCGGCAGGAGACCGTACGCCTGCTGATCGCCGATGACGTCGGTATCGGCAAGACGGTGGAGGCCGGGCTGATCGCCAAAGAGCTGCTGGCCCAGGGCGACGCCCGGGGGCTGGTCGTGCTGTGCAGCCCGGCGCTCGCGGAGCAGTGGCGGGCCGAGCTGCGCAGCAAGTTCGGCATCGACGCCGAGCTGGTGCTGGCCTCCACGATCGGGCGCCTGGAGCGCAGCCGCCTGTACGGGCAGTCGGTGTTCCGCCAGGACCGCAACTACGTCGTCTCCACCGACTTCATCAAGTCGCCCCGGCACCGGGACGAGTTCATCAACAACTGCCCCGACCTGGTGATCGTCGACGAGGCGCACACCTGCGTCGCGGACTCCTCCCCGGGCGGCGGCCGGCAGCAGCGCCAGCTGCGCTACGCCCTGCTACGCTCCCTCGCCGACGACCCCGCACGCCACCTGGTGCTGGTGACGGCAACCCCGCACAGCGGCAAGGAGGAGCCCTTCCGCAACCTGCTCGGCCTGCTGGACAGGAAGCTGGAGTCGGTCAGCCTCGACCACGAGGCGGGCCGCACCTTGCTCGCCCAGCACTTCGTGCAGCGGCGTCGCGCGGACATCCGCGACGACTTCCGCGACGACGCCAACTTCCCGAGCGACCGGCTCTCCCGCGAGGTCTCCTACACGCTGCACCCGCAGTACCGGAACCTCCTCGACGAGGTGCTCGGCTACGCCCGCGAGACGGTACGCAGCGCGGACGGCGCCCTCCAGCAGCGCGTCCGCTGGTGGTCGGCGCTCGCCCTGCTGCGCGCGCTCGGGTCCTCCCCCGCCGCCGTCGGCAAGACGCTGCGCACCCGGGCCGGGGTGCAGGACGCCGACTCGGTGACCGAGGCCGACGCCATCGGCAGCCGCACCGTCACCGACCCCGCCGACGACGAGTCGGCCGAGTCCGCCGACGCCGTCCCCGGCACCCTGCTGGTCCCGGGTGACACCGACCCGGACGCCCAGTCCCTGGACGAGGAGGACCGCGCCCGCCTGCTGGCCATGGCCGAAGCCGCCGAGGCGCTCGCCGGCCCCGCGAAGGACCGCAAGCTGAAGCAACTCGTCGCCACGGTGAAGGAGCTGCTGGACGAGGGCTACAACCCCATCGTCTTCTGCCGTTTCATCTCCACCGCCGAGTACGTCAAGGCCCACCTCGACGCCGCCCTCAACAAGGGCGGCAAGGGCAAGAAGGGCGGCCAGAAGAAGGCGTACGCCGTCGAGGCGGTCACCGGCGAGCTCTCGCCCGACCAGCGGGTCGCCCGTATCGCCGCGCTGACCGAGGAGGACGAGGACGGCGAAACGCCCCCGGAGCGCCGGGTGCTGGTGGCCACTGACTGCCTCTCCGAGGGCGTGAACCTCCAGGAGAGCTTCGACGCCGTCCTCCACTACGACCTCGCCTGGAACCCGACCCGACACGAGCAGCGGGAGGGCCGCGTCGACCGCTTCGGTCAGCGCAGGGACGTCGTCAAGACGGTCACGCTCTACGGCTCCGACAACGCCATCGACGGCATCGTCCTGGACGTGCTGCTGCGCAAGCACGCCCGTATTCGCAAGGCGACCGGCATCTCCGTACCCGTGCCGGACTCGTCCGAGAACGTGATGCAGGCGGTCCTGGAGGGGCTCATCCTGCGCGGTGAGCGGGCCGAGTTCGAGCAGGAGGGCCTGTTCGCGGTGGAGTCGGTCGCCGGGAAGCAGGCGGCGGACCTGCACGAGGCCTGGCAGAGCGCCGCCGAGCGGGAGAAGGCCTCCCGCTCCCGGTACGCACAGCACGCGGTCAAGAAGGAAGAGGTGGCCAAGGAGGTCGCCGAGGTGCGGGCGTCGCTCGGGACGGTCGAGGAGGTGCGCCGCTTCACCCGCCACGCCCTGACCGCGCTGCGCGGCGTCGCCGGCCCCCTGCGCGGCGAACCGGACGGCTTCACCCTGCACGCCGACGCCCTGCCCGCCGCCCTGCGCGACGCCTTCGGCACGCTGCTCGGCCCGCGTCATCCCCGGCCGGTGGCCTTCCACGACGCGCCGACCGCCCCCCGTGGTGAGGTGGCGCTCACCCGCACCGACCCGGTCGTGGCGGCCGTCGCCCGCTTCGTCCTCGACGCGGCGCTCGACGACCGGATGCCGCAGTGGCAGCGACCGGCCCGCCGCTGCGGAGTGGTCCGTACGACGGCGGTGACCAAGCGCACCACGCTCCTCCTGGTCCGCTACCGCTTCCAGCTCACCCTGCCCGGCCGCGACGGCAAGAACCATCAGCAACTGGCCGAGGACGCCCGCCTGCTGGCGTTCCGCGGCGGCGCGGCGAACGCCGAGTGGCTGCCCGAGGAGGAGGCGTTCGCGCTGCTGGACGCCCGTGCGGCGCAGAACACGGAGCGCCAGTTCGCCCAGGACCACATCGAGAAGATCCTCTCTTCTCTGGACTCCCTCATGCCCACCCTGGAGCAGCGCGGCGAGGAACTGGCGACCCGCCTGCTGGAGTCGCACCGCCGGGTGCGCGGCGCCTTCCGGGACGTACGCGGCGCCTCCGGCCCGGCCCGCCGTGGCCTGCGCGTCGCCGCGCAGGGCCGCCCGGACGTGCTCGGCGTGTACCACTACCTGCCGGTCCCCGTCCTCACCGGCACCACCACGAACGGGGAAGCCCGCTGATGAGCCTCGCGAAGACGATCGTCACCGACTCCGTCCTCACCGTGGGCGGCCTGCTGCCGCCGGACATGCTGATGCGCATCCGCGACGGCAAGGACGTGCCCGGCGCCCAGCCGTCCGACTACGGCCTGTTCGCCGCCAACGACACCGTTCGGGACGCCGCCGAGCGGACCTGGTCGTATCTGAAGGGCGTGTGGGCGGCCTTCCAGGACCAGCTCGCCAGGGACGGTGCCGACCGCAACGACGGTATCCCGGCCGTCGGCGTGACCGTCGAGCGCTGGCTGCTGCCGCTGTTCGAGCAGCTGGGCTACGGCCGTCTGCCGGATACGCCCGGGGAGGGCCTGCCGTCGGCGGACGGCGAGAAGCGGTTCGCGGTCAGCCACGTGTGGCAGGGCGCGCCGGTGCACCTGACCGGCTGGAACGTCGAGCTGGACCGGAGGCACGCGACGCTGCCGGGCCCGGCCCCGCAGTCACTGCTCCAGGAGTACCTCAACCGCAGCGGCGACCAGGCCCTGTGGGGTGTACTCGCCAACGGCCGGCTGCTGCGTCTGCTGCGCGACTCCACCTCCATGGTCGGCTCGGCGTACGTCGAGTTCGACGTCGAGGCCATCTTCGAGGGCGACCGCTTCGCCGACTTCCTGCTCCTGTGGCGCCTGACCCACCGCTCCCGCGTGGAAGTCCACGGCGACAGCGGCCCCGTCGGCTGCTGGCTGGAGAAGTGGCGCACGGAGGCCATCGCCAGCGGCACCCGCGCCCTCGACCAGCTGCGCAAGGGCGTGGAGAGGGCCCTGGTCACCCTGGGCACGGGCCTCATCTCCCACCCCGACAACGGCGGGCTCCGCGAGAAGCTCCACGAGTCCGAGGTCACCGTCCGGGAGATGCACCCGGCGCTGCTGAACCTGGTGTATCGGCTGCTGTTCCTGTTCGTGGCGGAGGACCGCGACCTGCTGATCCCGCCGGACGCTCCGGCGGAGGCGCGCAAGCGCTACGACACGTACTTCTCCACGGCCCGCCTGCGCCGCACGGCCACCCGCGGCACCGGCAGCCCGCACGGTGACCAGTGGCACGCCCTGCGCCTGGTCCTGGACGGCCTCGGCAAGGAGGGCGGCCTGCCGGAACTCGGCCTGCCGGGCCTGGGTGGCCTGTTCGAGCGCACGGAGAAGGACGCGGTGCTCGACGGTCTGGAACTGTCCAACGAGGCCCTGTTCACGGCGGTGAAGACCCTGTCCGTCGTGGTCGACCCCAAGCTGAACCGTCCGCGCCATGTGGACTACCGCCACCTCGGCGCGGAGGAACTGGGCTCGATCTACGAGTCCCTGCTGGAGCTGGTGCCGCGCTTCAACCCGGCTGCGAACAGCTTCGAGCTGCGCACGCTCGCCGGCAACGAACGCAAGACGACCGGCTCGTACTACACGCCCTCCTCCCTGATCGACTGCCTGCTCGACTCCACCCTGGACCCGGTGATAGACGACGCGGTCAAGTCGGGGGCGACGCCGGAGGAGCAGGAGGCGGCGCTGCTGCGCCTGACGGTGTGCGACCCGGCGTGCGGCTCGGGCCACTTCCTGGTCGCGGCGGCCCGCCGTATCGCCAAGCGCCTGGCGGCGGTGCGGACGGACTCCCCGGAGCCGAGTGCGGAGGCGACGAGGACCGCGCTGCGGGATGTGATCGGCCGGTGCATCTACGGCGTGGACCTCAACCCCATGGCCGTGGAGCTGGCCAAGGTCTCCCTGTGGATCGAGTCCCTGGAACCCGGCAAGCCGCTCGGCTTTCTGGACTCGCACCTCAGGCACGGCAACGGCCTGGTCGGTACGACGCCGAAGCTGGTGGCGGAGGGCCTGCCCGACGACGCCTTCAAGCCGATCGAGGGCGACGACAAGACGTGGGTGACGGCGCTGCGCAAGCGCAACGCGGCGGAGCGGGTGGCGTGGCAGGCCCGGTCGTCGGGCGTCCACCAGGGTGAGCTGTTCGCGGCGGTCACGGCGCTGGCGGGGTCGAACGTGAAGCTGGCGCGGGCGGCTGCGGACATCACCAACGCGCGCAACGACGACCTGGAGCACGTGCACCGGCAGCGGGACGCGTATTTGGCGCTGACGGCGGACCCCGAGTCGGACTACGTCCGTGAGCGTGATCTGGCCGACGCGTGGTGCGCGGCGTTCGTCTGGGAGAAGAGGAAGGACGCGCGTCCGCCGGCCCTGACGCTGGAGAGCCTGCTCGCCCTGCGGGAGGGCGGCTGGGAGAAGCTGCCGGAGGGCACGCGGGACGAGGTCTACCGGCTCCGGGGCGAGTACCGGTTTTTCCACTGGCACCTGGAGTTCCCCGAGGTGTTCTCCGTCCCGGAGGACTCCGACTTCTCGGCCGCGGGGGTGGATGAACGGACCGGGTGGGGCGGGGGGTTCAGCTGTGTGCTGGGGAATCCGCCGTGGGAGCGGGTGAAGCTCAAAGAGCGGGAGTTCTTCGCTACACGCAGCGACAAGATCGCTACTGCACCCAACAAGGCTGCTCGAGAGCAGCTCATCGAAGCCCTAAGAACAAGCGAGGAGCCAGCAGAGCGGGGCTTGCTCGCCAAGTTCATGGCGACCAAGCGCCAGTCGGATGGTGTCAGCCACTTGCTTCGGTTTTCTGGCCGGTTCCCACTCGCTGGGCGTGGCGATGTCAACACGTACGCGGTCTTCGCGGAGACGGCATCTCTTGGCATCGCTCCACACGGCCGCTTCGGCCTGGTCCTGCCGACAGGTGTCGCAACCGACGCGACAACAGCACCATTCTTCTCCGACCTGGTGCGCAGCGCGCGGCTTGCAGCCTTCCTGGACTTCGAGAACGAGGCCTTTTTGCTGAGTCGGGCCGTGCATCACGGGGTCCGCTTCTGCCTCCTGACGGTGACGGGCCGTGAGGAACGCGTGCGGGAGGCGTCTTTCGCCTTCGCCACGCGGTATATGGAGGCCTTGCCCAGCCGCCGCTTCTCTATGCCGCCCGAGGAAATTCTGCTGGTCAATCCAAACACGGGTACGCTGCCGGTCTTCCGATCGCGCACGGATGCGGAGATCACGCTTGGCGTCTACCGCCGAGTGCCAGTGCTCATTCGGGAGGGCGATCCACTCGGAAATCCGTGGGAGCTGTCGTTCTCAAGGCTTCTTCACATGTCGGACGACGCCCCGCTGTTCCGCACCAAACAGCAGCTTACGAATGATGGCTGGAGCCTCAACGGCAACGTCTTCGAACGAGGGGACCTACGGTATCTTCCGCTGTACCAGGCAAAGATGCTGTACCACTTTGACCACCGGCTCGGCACGTACGAGGGCCAGACCGAAGCACAGGCCAATGTCGGGACTCTGCCTCGGGTGACGCCAGAGCAGCATGACGATCCGCAGTTTGTCCCCCTTCCCCAGTACTGGGTGCCGGAATGCGACGTGGATGCAGGGCGGAAGGACAGGAAGGGCCAAGCCGTCATGAGGCCTGGGGTGGACTCGCTATTGGCGGAGCGTGAGTGGGACAGGGACTGGCTGATCGGCTTCCGAAAGATCACTAACCAGAATAACCAACGCACCCTGGTTTCGTTCGTCTTTCCTGCCCATGGACTTGGCGACTCCGCCAATCTCATGCTGCCGACGGCGGACGGCGCGGTCGCCGCCCTCTACGCGAATACGGCTGCCTTCGTCCTCGACTACGTTCTCCGGCAAAAGCTAGCGGGTACCAACCTCAACTACTTCCAGTTTGAGCAGCTCCCGGTCCTTCCACCGCCCACGTACGAGATCGAGGAGCCGTGCTACGCAGGCCGGGTCGGGGACTGGATCACTGCCCGCGTGTTGGAGCTCGTTTACACAAGCATGAACATGGCTCCGTTCGCTAAAGATCTCGGCGACGACGGACCCCCATTCCGTTGGGACGAACGACGCCGCGAGCTGCTCCGCGCCGAACTCGACGCAGCGTTCTTCCACCTCTACGGCCTCAACCGCGACGACCTGGACTACGTAATGGAGACGTTCCATGTCGTCAAGAACGAGGACGAAGCCACTCACGGCACCTACCGAACCAAGAACCTGATCCTCGACATCTACGACCGCATGGCCGAAGCCAAGCGCACCGGCACCGCCTACCAGACCTTCCTCGACCCACCCCCCGGCCAGGGCCCCCGCCACCCGGCGTGACCCAACCGCTCCCACACCACCGCGCCTGAGCACCCCCCACCGGCGCACCGCCCAAGCGGTGCGCCGTACTCGGCGTCTCCCTCACCCGCCGCCGCACCTGCCCAGGAGCCGCCCATGGAACCACGCAACTACCGGATGGTCGTGTCAACGAAGCAGGACTTCGTCGCGGCCTCCGCCATTGCGGACCGCCAACTGCACCACTGGTTGAGCGTGATGAAGCCGTACGACACCTCGGCCCTGGACGAGGGGCGCAATGAGATAGCCGAGGGGGTGACCCTCGACCACGACACCGTGTCCGGCCGGCACGGTGCGTACTCCCGCTGGCGGTTGCGGGAGTGGAAGGACCGCCCGGTCCCGGGCACCTGGCAGTCCACGCTCGTCGTCCGTTCGGACCCCCGGGAGGACGACCATCGCACGTGGATCCAGGTCGACATCGAGCATCTCCCGGCTTCAACGGATGTGCGGCCTATCCGCGCCAACACCCCTGGCATTGCGAGGCTGTTACTCGACGCGCTCAAGGCCCAGGACGGTCTCGCCGACGTCGGCACGGTCCCGAAGTTCATCGAGCCGGACGACGTGGAGGAGGTGATCGAGGAACTCTGCGACCTGGACCGCCGACTCCCCATCGTCGTGGCGAGTGTGCCCTACGGACAGGACCCGGAAGCCTGGACCGAGAAAGTCGTCGAACCGGCTTTCAAGCACCTCACCGGCCTCGCCGTGATGTACGTGCTTCCCCCGGACGCCAAGCAGCTGTTCGAGGACACCTTCGACTACCACCGCGTTTTCGGCGGCGGCATCCGCACCTACCTCCCGGGCGTGGACCCGGCCTGGAAACCCGACGCCCAGCGCCACCCCGTGATGTCCCGGGCCACGCTGGAGGCGAACCCGAAACGGGCGGCGGCCATCCTCGCGGCCCTCCCCCAGCGACTGGCCCTGCGCCTGCCGCTCCCCGGGCCCCTGGACAACCTGCCCGTCCAGCGCACCCGCCCCCGCCCGGCGGCCCACGGCTCGGGCCTGGATGAACTGCGCGCGAAGAACGCCACTCTGACCGCGATGCTCGACGAGGCCGAGCAGCGCGAGAACGCATATGGGGACGTCCTGCGCGACCTCCGCCAGCAGCTCCAGATCGCAGAGGAGCTGGAGTTCGACCAGGCCGCCGAGAACCAGGACTTGTACGCCAAGTTCAAGCACGCCGAGCGCCAGGTACGGGCTCTTCAGATACGGCTCGAAAAGGCAGGTCAGTACGACCTCGCGCATGCGCCCGTCGAGGAACCCGCCGACTACCCGGCCACCTTTGCCGACATCCTCGACCGGATGGGCGAGTTCCTCAATCTGCGCTTCACGGGCAACCGAAAGATCACGAGGGAACTCGACGCCCAGTGCATCGGCAACTGGGTCGAGGTCGCCTGGGACGCTCTCCACGCCCTCAACGACTACGCCGCAGCGTCAGCCGACGGTACAGCGGGCGGCGACTTCCGCTACTGGTGCTCCCACCTGCCGGAAGACTGCGCGCGCCCCTTCCCGGCGGGCAAGGTCAAGATGAAGGAGTCCAAGACCGTGGGGAGCCGCGAGGACTGGCGCCGCGAGCGCACGTTCCCGGTTCCCGAGGCCGTCGACCCGAGCCGGAAACTGTTCATGGAGGCCCACCTCCGCATCGGCGGCGGCAACACGGTGGCCCCACGGCTCTACTTCCACGACGACGGTCCCAACACCGGTCTGGTCTACGTGGGTTACCTCGGGCCGCACCCCACCAACACGAAGACCTGAGCGGTCAGCGTCCGGAGGCGAACCGTATGAACGCGTCCCACTCCCGGCGCCGGAAGGCGAGCTGAGCACGGGCGGGGTGCTTGGAGTCCCTCACGTGCACGGCGCCGGGAGCGGCGGCGACCTCCAGGCATTCGCCGCCCTCGTTGCCGCTGTAGCTGCTCTTGAACCAGCTGAGGCGCACGGATTCGGCAGTGCTCATAGTTCTCCCAGCATGCTGTTGATCAGGTCGAGGGACTCCCGCATGGTGAGCGCCTGAGCCCTGATGCTTCCGTACCGTGCGGCCAGGATACGTACGTCCTCGGTATCCGTGACCAGGCGGCTGCTGTTCTGCACCTCCGTGTATCCGACCTGCGCCTTGCCCTTCGGCGTGAGCAGGATGAAGGGGCCGCCCATCCCGGCGTGCTCGCTCCGGTCCGTCGGCATCACCTGGAGTTCCACGTTGCGCAGCTGGGCGAGCCTGATCAGTTGCTCCAGCTGCTCCTTGTGAACCTCCGGTCCGCCAATGGGCCGCCGCAGCACTACCTCCTCGACGACGGCCGTCACCATGGGCGGAGGCCAGTGCGTCAAGATCTCCTGGCGGGCCATCCGCGAGGCCACCCGTTGCTCGATGATGTCCTCACCCAGCAAGGGCTTGCGCATCTCGTACAGCGCCCGGGTCCGCCGCTCGGTCTGCAACAGGCCGGGGATGTCGTGGTTGTTGTAGAAGTTCAGCTCGACGGCCCCCCGCTCCAACCGCGCATAATCCCGAAACCAAGCCGGATGCCGAACCCGCCCCTTCGCCTTGACCCTCTCCACGTCCTCGATGGCGGCCTCCAACACCCCACCAGCATCGAGGAGTTCATCCGCCGCCTTCAGCAACTCCCGCTGAGGCGTCCGCCGCCCCCTCTCCACCGAGGAGATCAGATCCTCGCTGTACCCGAGCCGGTCCCCCAGTTCCCGCTGGGTGAGCCCGGCCCGTTCCCGCAGCACCTTCAGCTGCTTGCCGACCGCCCGAATCAGGTCGCTGCTCAGCTCGCCGTCATCGTCGTACGACTCGTAGGACTCCTGCGTCTCCGCCACCGTCACCCCCAACTCAGGTCACGGCCGACACCCCGTACGGGACACCTTCCGTGCCGGTACACACACCCTCCGTACCGAAGGGATTCCTGGTCAGCGTAGAGCGAGCCGACCACGCTCGGTGACATGAAGTCACACATCTCCACCCCCGGGGCGACCCGGCAGTTCACTCAGCTCCTCAGCTCCACACCGCGCGGTGCCCGTCTGGCCCGGCTCCTGGCTGTGCAGCAGCTCGCGGAGTGGGGCTGGCCGCCCTCCTGCACCGCCAGTGAGTCCGCCGCCCTGGTGGTCGCCGAGCTGGCCGCGAACGCGGTGACGCACGGCCGAGTGAGAGGCCGCTGCTTCCGCCTCAGGCTGGTCGTCGAGGCGCCGGACACTCTCCGTGTCGAGGTCGCCGACCCCCGCGGCGATCGTCGACCCCAGCCCCGTACCACCACCCTTGACCCCGGTGCCGAGTCCGGACGCGGCCTGGTGCTCGTCGACGCGCTCGCCACCCGCTGGGGCACGGAGCCCCGGCCGCCTTCCGGGAAAACCGTCTGGGCATGGCTCCCGCTCACCTGACGGGGAATGCGAGACAGTCCGTCCACAGGCGGACACACGGCGTGGACAACGGCCGGGGCGTGGAGAGAATTCTGATCACACCGTCGTTCTCAGCAGTGGCCGGATGCACCACCCGGCCCGGTCGGGCGGTGACACGGGGTCGGCACGGGGGTGCCGGGTGGGGGGAAGGACGTACGCGTGGGGGAAGGCAGCGCCGCACCGCGCATCCCGCAGGGGATGGAGTTGTACGGCGGCACCGACGGGGCCGTGACGTGGAGCGGCGTCGGGCTGACGGCCGAGGTGATGCGGGAGTTAGGTGCCGGGCCGTGGGCCGAGCGGGCCGGCGACCTGGAGGCGACCCGGGACATCGTCACCGAGTTACGGTCGTTGGCCACGACCGACATGGAGACCGAGTTCATCGGTGCCTTGCTGGCGACCGAGCCGGAGCCGAAACCGTGGCAGTTCGGCGAGGCCCTGGCCGAGGTGCTGCTGGAGCACTGGCACGGCGCGGTGTGGCTGTGGGACGGCGCCCAGGACCGGCGTACCCGCAAGGCCAGTCTTCCGGGTGCCGACCTGGTGGGCTTATGGGTGGCGGACGGGACCGCGACGCTGCTGTTCGGCGAGGTGAAGTCGTCGGCGGAGGTGAAGAGTCCGCCGACGGTGATGACCGCCCGGCCGGACGGCATGATCGAGCAGCTCAAGCGGCTGTCGCAGGGGAACGACCACTTCACGCTGATGAAGTGGCTGCGCCATCGGTGCCGCAGCGCCGAGCATGTCAGCGCGTACCAGATCGCGGCCCGTCGCTTCATCAGCTCGCAGGGCAGGGACTTCCGGCTGTTCGGCTGTCTGGTGCGGGACACCGCTCCAGCGGCCGCGGACCTGAGCGGGCCGGCCGCCGAGCTCGCCAAGACGGTCGTGGAACCGATGCACGCGCTGCTGACCGCCTGGTACCTGCCGATCGGCATGGCCGCCTGGCCCACCCACGCGGGGGTGGGTGACCTTGGCTGATCTGGGCTGGCTGGAAGGCGCGCTCGAACCGGGTCTCGTACGGGAGGCCGGTGAGCGGGCGCAGCGCGTGCTGACCGGCTCGGCCCTGCGAGCGGTCGACGCGGACGTTCCCCAGGGTTCCGCGGACAGTCGCGAGGCGGTCGACTTCGCGGTGGGGGCACTGGATCTGCTCGCGTGGGACGCCATCGCGGAGGATCCGAAAGCTCCGGCCACGCGCCGGTTGTGCGGGCAGATGTTCGCCCTGGCGCGGGCTCGGCTGCCCGAGGGTGACGCTCCCGAGGCGCGGCTGGAGCTGCTGCGTACCGCCTGCCTGGGCTGGATCGCCGACGAGACGCCGCTCGCGGCCCGGCTGCTCGCAGACGTCGAGCTGCCGTCCGCGCCGGATTCCGAGGAGGACTGGGAGGGCCGGGTGCGCCGCGGTACCGCGGACGCGTGGCTGCTGTTGCTGCGCAAGCGCGGATGGGAGGACCTCGACGCCCTGGATCATGTCATCGCCGGGCTGCGCCAGGACCAGGCGGTGTGGGGGGAGGCGTACCTGTCGGAGGCCGGGGACGATGCCCGGCCGGCCGCCTGGTCGCTGGCCGCTCACTACCACCTGCTCAAGACGGCGGAACTGCTCGCCGAGTATCTGGCGACCGGACACCTGATGCGGGAGAAGCGCCCCAGCCGTCACTACGGAGTACGCCAGCGCGTGCAGGCGCACAGCGACCGGGCCTTGGAGGCGGCGGTGGCCTCGGCGGACCCGGATCTGGAAGTGCTGGTGAGGCTGCTCGCGGCCACGGCGGACCAGATCGTCGACAACAGCCTGTGGACGGTGGCCCGCGCGGTCAGCCCGGAGGTGAACGCCTTCGTCGCCTCCCTCGTCGACCGGGGACGGCCGCGCCCGATCTTCGAGGTCCTGCCACCGCAGCGCGTGGCCCTCGCCGAGCAGGGCCTGATCAGGTCGGCGCACCGCAGTGTGGTCGTCAGCCTGCCCACCAGCGCGGGCAAGACCCTGATCGCCCAGTTCCGGATCCTCCAGGCGCTCAACGCCTACGACAAGCAGCACGGCTGGGTCGCGTACGTCGCCCCGAACCGGGCGCTCGTGAACCAGGTGACGCGCCGGCTGCGCCGCGACTTCGCCGACCTCGGGATCGGGGTGGAGCGGGTCAGTCCGGCCCTGGATTTCGACGGCCTGGAAGCGGACATGCTCACCGACCGCAGCGAGCGGCAGTTCCGGGTGCTGGTATCCACACCGGAGAAGCTGGACCTGCTGCTGCGGTCCGGCTGGCAGGAGAAGATCGGGCGTCCGCTGTGTCTGGTGGTGGCGGACGAGGCACACCACCTGGGTGTGGACAAGCGCGGGATCAAACTGGAGCTGCTGCTCGCCACGGTCAACCGTGAGGCCCAGGACGCGGGGTTCCTGCTCCTGACGCCCTTCATCGACAACGGGGACGTCATCGCCGAGTGGCTGGACAGCGGCAGCCACCAGTCGGTCGGCCTGTCCGTGGACTGGACACCGAACGACCGCATCCTGGCGCTGGCTCGGCGTGAGCGCGCCCCGGGCAGCGGCGGTTTCCAGGTCGCCCTGGAACCCCTGGTCACCAGCCGGAGGACACTCAGCGTGCCCGACCTGCTGCCCCTGGACGGATACCGGCCGCTCGGGCTGTCCTGGTCGCAGGTGAACAGCCCGGGCAAGCTCGCCGCGGCGACGGCGGCGGTTCTCGCGGCGCGCGGCCAGACCATCACGCTGGCGCAGCAGCCGGGCCACGCCTGGTCGATCGCGCGGACCATCGCGGGCGGGCGTACCGAGCTGACGGACGTGGGCGAAGACCTGCGAGCGGTCCGGGAGGTGGTCGAGGAGGAGTTCGGCGGGGACTTCCCGCTGGCTGGTCTGCTCGCCAAGGGGATCGGCGTCCATCACCGCGGTCTCCCGGACGAGATCCGAGTCGTCACGGAGTACCTGATGGAGACCGGTGACCTGACCCACCTGGTGTCCACCACGACCATCGCCCAGGGCGTCAACTTCCCGGTGGCGAACGTCGTCCTGGCCTCGCACCAGTTCCCGTACGGCAACGACATTCCGGCGCCTGACTTCTGGAACCTCGTCGGCCGTGCCGGGAGGGTCGAGCAGGGGGAGGTGGGCCTGATCGCGCTGGCCGCGGAGGACGAGCTACGCGCCGGGAAACTGCGGCAGTTCGTCGACCGGCGGGTGGCGGAGCTGAACTCCACCCTCGTCGACATGGTGCGCAAGGCCATGCAGGAATACGGCCGCCTCGGCAGAACACGATCTGGAAAATCGCACCCGGTGAACGCGGCCGGCTGTGGGGGGAATGCCGTGACGGCGCGGTGATCCGCGTCGGGTGGGACGAGCTCGGTGACCTTGGCCAGTACCAGAGCGACACCGAGCTCAAGCAGGCGCTCGACGCGCACTGGCCGCGCAGCAGCGGAGGCAGCCTGACACTCGCCCGGCGGCTGCTCGCCTTCCGGGACCTTGAGCCGGGGGACCGGATCGTCGCCAACCGCGGGACGGACGAGGTCCTCGCGACCGGCACCGTCAGCGGGAGTTACCGCTTCGAGCCCGACTCCGTCGAATACCGGCACGTCGTTCCGGTGACGTGGGACGTTTCGCACGCGCGGAAACTGTCGGAGGCACAACACGGTTGGCGGTCCACGTTCGCCAAGGTCGACGCGGCCTTTTTCGCGCGGATCTCCGCGGGTCTCGGAGTCCCGGGCACACAACCCGCGGAGTCACATACCGGTGATCCCGTCATGCTGCCCGAAGACGTCGAGAGCGTACTGGAGGCGCTGGACCGCAAGGGACAGGTGATCCTGTACGGGCCGCCCGGCACAGGCAAGACCCGGCTCGCGCTCGGCACCGCCCTCGTCCTCACTGGCCGGGCGGACGCCCTGAGCTCTCCGCCTGAGCAGCGTGCCGCTGCCCAAGCGGAGATGTTGCGGGCCGGCCGCATCCACATGGTGACCTTCCATCCCTCCTACGGATACGAGGATTTCGTCGAGGGCTTCAAGCCGGACATGAACATCACAGGCCCCGGACTGACACTCGCGCTCATCGACGGTGTGTTCCACTCACTGTGCGCCCAGGCCTCCGCCTGCCCGGACGAGAAGTTTCTCCTGATCATCGACGAGATCAACCGAGGTGACCTGCCCCGCATTTTCGGCGAGTTGGTGACGCTCCTCGAACTCGACAAGCGGGGCCTGCCCGTCAGACTGCCCGTGAGTCGACGCACGTTCTCGGTACCGCCGAACGTGCGGATCATCGGGACCATGAACACGGCGGACCGCAGCATCAGCCACCTGGACGCCGCCGTACGCCGCCGCTTCGCCTTCCTTCCGGTCGGTCCCGACCCGGATGTCGTGTCCGGCACCGTCGGTCCACTGGACCTGGCACAGTTCTTCGAGTCCCTCAACACCCGCATCGCCCGCCACCTCGACACCGACCATCAGATCGGACAGGCCTACCTGCTCCGGGACGGCGAGCCGATCGCCGCCGAGGACGATCTGGCCGCCGCCTTCCACCACGAGGTGATTCCGCTGCTGGAGGACTACTGCCTCGGTCGCGCCGACCTGCTGCACCGGATCCTCGGAGGTCTCGTCGACGCGGACACCGGGCGCCCCGCGCTGATGTCGCCGCAAGACCTCGTCGCCGCGCTGGCAAGCGAGTTCACCAGTGGTACACCGGGCCCCGATGCCTGATCGCACCGAGGTACGGATCGAGGAGTACGGCTCAGCCCTGCTGGCGGACTCACAGCTCACGTCCCGTGACGTCAAGCGTCTGCGTGCCCTGCAGGCACACGGTCGTCTCGGCCTGGAGCAGACCCCGACAGGATGGCGACTCAAGGCCGGTGCGACGGTCGGCCTACTGGTGCTCGACCGCATCCGTCTGGTCCTGGAGCCCAAGTTTGCCATTCCTGGCGATCGGCTCATGGACTGGCTCGCGTATGCCCTCGGTGCGCCGGCTCCGCTGCCGGTGACGTCACGGCGCTGGGCCACCGGCCCGGAAGGCTACGCCGACCTTGTGGCCACGGCCCTGCTGGCGCAGTGCGAGCGACTGCTGCGGGAGGGACTGCGCCGGGACTACGTGCGCCGCCAGAACCTGGAACCGGTCCTGCGAGGACGCCTGGACGTCGCGGCCCAGACGACCCTCCGATACGGACAGCTGGACAAGCTGCACACCCGCACGTTCGACCAGGAGACGGACATCTGGGACAACCGTGTCCTGGGAACCGCGCTGCAGGTGGCCCGGGCCCTGACCACGAGTCCCGACCTGGCTCGCGACCTCCACACCATCGCCGACGCGTTCCCGAAGGCCACGCCTCCGGACGCCGCCCTCCGCGCCCTGGACCGCACCCGGTACACCAGGTTGAACGCCCGCTACCGCGCCGCACACACCTGGGCCCGACTGTTGCTGCGCGGCGGCGGCGTGACGGACATCCTCACCGACCACGGCACCGCGGCGGACGGACTACTGCTCGCCATGCCCGCCCTCTGGGAGGCCGTGGTCCGGCGTCTGGTCACCGACGCGGCAATCCCGCACGGCGGGCACACCGTCCCGAGCGGTGGCGCGGCAGGCATCACCGTGCGGGGCGACCTCGGTATCACCTCGGCCTTCCGGCCGGACGTCCTCCTCAGCCTTCCCGACCGGGACCCGACCGTGCGCACGCTGCTGCCGGTGGACGCCAAGTACAAGCGCTACGACCGCCACGGCGTCGGCGCCGCAGACGTACACCAGCTCCTCACCTACAGCGCCGGCTACACCTCGAGCGACGATCGGCGTGCCGTGATCGTCCACCCCAGCACCGGTGGGCACTCGTACCGCACCCTCAAGGCCGGCAGCCCGCGCGGATGCCTCGGAAACATCCACGTCCTCGGCGTCGACACCCACACACTCCCCCGGAAGGCAACGGCATGGGTGGGATCGGTGCTGCCGCTGGCCAACGAGTGACACTCGTCCGCCTCGGTTGCAGCCTTGACGCCACGCTGTGATCCCTAGTGACCTGGTTTTGAGTTCTGGGCGCGCCCCATGAGTCGTGTTCTGTTTCAGA
>NZ_SZVW01000018.1 GCF_007655005.1 Streptomyces tibetensis | reverse complement strand
CGGGGCGGGCCCGGGCGGGGACGCCGGGGCGGGCCCGGGCGGGGACGCCGGGGCGGGGCGGGGCAAGGAAGAGGCCAAGTACCTCAACTCCCCCCTCCTGCTGACCCTTCTGTTGCTCACGGCGGTGATGTTCCAGGACCCGGTCCGCGGAGCCCTGGCCGCACCGGTGATGCAGAGCTGGATGACGGTGTTCGTCGCGGTCCTGGTCCAGGCGCTGCCGTTCCTGGTGCTCGGGGTGCTGCTGTCGGCGGCCATCGCGGTGTTCGTGCCGCCGTCGTTCTTCGCGCGGGCCCTGCCGAAGCACCCGGCCCTCGCGGTGCCGGTCGCGGGCGCGGCGGGCGCGGTGCTGCCGGGCTGCGAGTGCGCGTCCGTGCCGGTGGCCGGCGCTCTGGTCCGCCGCGGCGTCACCCCGGCGGCGGCCCTGGCCTTCCTCCTGTCGGCGCCCGCCATCAACCCGATCGTGCTGACGGCGACGGCCGTGGCGTTCCCCGGCAACCCGGAGATGGTCCTGGCCCGCTTCGTCGCGAGCCTGCTGGTGGCCTGCTCGATGGGCTGGCTCTGGCACCGCCTCGGCCGCACGGACTGGCTCCGCCCCCCGGCCCGCGCGTCGCACGAGGGGCAGGGCAGGGGAGCGGCCTTCTGGGGCTCGGTCCGCCACGACGTGACGCACGCGGGCGGATTCCTGGTGATCGGCGCGATGGCCGCGGCCACCCTCAAGGCGGTCGTCCCCGCGGGGTGGCTGAGCCTCGCGGCCGGCCACCCCGTGCTGTCGGTCCTGGTCCTCGCGGCCCTGGCCGTCCTGCTCTCCATCTGCTCGGAGGCGGACGCGTTCGTGGCGGCGTCCCTGACCCAGTTCTCCCTGACGGCCCGTCTGACATTCCTGGTCGTCGGCCCGATGATCGACCTGAAACTCTTCGCGATGCAGGCGGGCACCTTCGGCCGCGCCTTCGCCCTGCGCTTCGCCCCCGCGACCTTCGCCCTGGCCGTCATCGTGTCGGCCCTGACCGGAACGGTCCTGCTGTGAACCGCCTGGCCCAGACGGCCCTCCTCTTCCTGCTCGGCGCGACCCTCCTGCACGCCGGCACGACCGACCTCTACCTGCGTTACGTCAAGGAGGGTCTGCGCCCCCTGGTCCTCCTGGCGGGCGCGGTCCTGATCGCCACGGCGGCGGCCACCCTCTGGTACGACCGCCGCGGCGCCCCCACACACGACCACCACCGCGAACCCCGCGTCTCCTGGCTGCTCACACTCCCGGTCCTCGCCCTGATCCTGGTCGCCCCGCCGGCCCTGGGCTCCTACAGCGCGGCGCACACCGGTACGGCCCTGACGAAACCCTTCGGCTTCCCGGCCCTCCCCACCGGCGACGCACCCCTGCGCCTGGCCGTGGCGGACTACGCCGGCCGCGCGATCTACGACGACGGCCGGGCCCTCCACGACCGTGAGCTGAAGATCACCGGCTTCGTCACCCTGGACCGGACCGGCGCCCCCTACCTGGTCCGCATGGGCCTCAACTGCTGCGCGGCCGACGCACAGCCGGTGAAGATCGCCCTGACGGGCAACACCCCGCCGGTCCTGAGCCCGGACACCTGGCTGGAGGTCACGGGCACGTACACCCCCCGCCGTACCAAGGACCCGGTCAACAACGGCCCCATCCCCTACCTCGAGGTGACGACCGCGAGGCCGGTCCCCACCCCGCGCGACCCGTACGACGAGACGGGGAACTCCTGAACTACGGTGTGGAGCAGCCTTTTTGGGGTACTCGGAGGAGACCGCTGATCAGCGAGGGGTAGGCATGACCACACTCCGAGGCGAGCGCACGGCGGACCTCGGCCGGCCGCTTCCGCCCGAGGCGGTCCGCGAGGAACTGGCGAGGGCCGACCACCGGGCGGGACTGACCCTGGCCACCCTCGGCGCCGCCCTGGCCGCGCTCCTCACCGCCATCACCGCCGGCGTCATCACCCCCGCCCAGTACGCCGCGATCCCCCAGCTCCTCCTCTGGACGGGCTGCGCGGCCTGCGCCCCGTCCCTGGTCCTGCTGAGCCTGGCGAGGACGCCCCATCCGGCCCCCACCGCCGACACCCCGCCGCAGCTGCTGACCCGGACCACCCGCGTCAAGCACCGCCGGATACGGCACGCGATGACGTGGGGGGCGGCGTTCCTCGCCCTCACCCTCGCGGGGACGCTGGCGGGGGTGCTCTCCTAAGCGTGTCCGCAAAGTCCCGCCTGCCCCGCGACGACTTAGGCCGTGTCCGCCGGATCCCGATCCGGCGCGCGGGGCCGGGCATGTGTCCCCTCCGAGCCGCTCCGACCGGCGGTTTGGAGTGCGGCTGGAGTCTCGCTCGCGAAGGCATCCAGGGCCGTCGCTCGTGGGGACGGCATCTGTAACTCTCGGCGAAGAGACCGCGAACGTCTCGAAACTCGTGACGGGGAGTTCCGCATGCCCAATGCCGTTTCCTGTACCGACCCTGCGGCCGAAGCCGCCGTTCCCACCTTCGAAGCCGCCACCGGAACCCTCCTGCGGCAGTTGGTGCTGGCGGCCGGGCCGCTGACCGTGCTCCAGATCGGCTGCCCGTACGCGTCGTTCACCGCCGGGCTCGCGGCGGCGATGAGCGAGAACGGGCACGGCCGGGTCATCTGCTGCGAGCCGGAAGCCGTACGCGCCGAGGCCGCCGCGGCGGCGGTCGAGAAGGCCGGACTCGGTCGGTACGCGGACGTACGGGTGGGCCGTCCCGAACGGTCGCTGGCGACCGTCCCCGGACCGGTGGACCTGCTGCTGCTCGGGGGCCCGCCGGAGTCCTTCCTGCCGCTGCTGAAACTGGTGGAACCGAGGATGCTGCCGGGCGCGGTGGTGGTGGCCCTCGGGGTGCGGGACGTGCCGGCGCCGTGCGCGGAGTTCCTCGCCCATGTCCGGTTCTCCGGCGGCGGCTACGTGTCGCTGCCCCTTCCCTTCGACGGTGACGGCGACGTCGACGGCGGCGTGGAAATGGCCGTCCGCGCCGCCTGACGGATCCGCGCCGTCGACGCATTGGCGCCGTCTGGCGCCTCCGCGCCGTCTGGCGCCTCCGCGCCGTCTGGCGCCTCCGCGCCGTCTGGCGCCTCCGCGCCGTCTGGCGCCTCCGCGCCGCCTGACCCCTCCGCGTCGGCCACCCCCTAGGAGTGCCGTGTCCCTTCGTCCGTTCGATCCGGAGTTCCTGCCCGAGGGACACCCCGACAAGAAGACCGTCCCGCCCCGCGTCACCGCTCCGCGTGCCGTGTGGCGAGGGCTTGTGCGCTACCTGCTGCTGCCGGCGTACCGCGCGCTGGTGGCCCTCGGCTCCGTGCACGTGGCCGCGCTCTGGCACCCGGAGTTCGGGCCCGCGTGCACGCCGCCGCGGGAGGAGCAGCCCGGCGGGCAGTCCACCGAGCGGTCCGGCTACAGGGCGTTTCGAGCGGGTCTTGAGAGCGGGCCGGAAGCCTGGCCCGGGCAACCCGCTCGCCCTGTTCCCCCAGTTCCACCGGCTTCCCCAGCTTCCCCAGAGAATCGAGGAGATCTGTGATGAGCGACGTACGGCTGGTCGGCACCTGGACCACGCAGTTGGACGACGACGGCAAGGCGGTCCCCGGGCTGGTCAGCTTCTCGGCGGACGGCACGGTCGTCTCCACCCAGCTCAACACCAAGAACATCGGCCTGGGCACCTGGCGTGCCACGGGCCCGGACAGTTTCGAGTACGGCTTCCACATCCTGGCCGCCGACCCCGAGGGCAACCACGTGGGCGAGGCACACGTGCGGGTGTCGGGCGAGTTCGTCTCGGACACCGAGTGGCAGGGCACCGGCGGTGCCGAGTTCTTCGACCCGCAGGGCACCAAGCTGCGCGGGCACGCGGGGTCCAAGGTGACCGCCGGCAAGTTCGGCATCGACGACTGATGCGGGCGGCGGCGCTGCGGGACCGGCTCGACGGGGACCTGGTTCTGCCGGACGAGGGGGGCTTCGCTCTGGCCCGGCAGCTTCAGAACACCGAGTACGACACGATCGAGCCGTACGCCGTCGCGTACTGCGCCTCCGAGGAGGACGTCGCGCTGTGCGTGCGGTACGCCCGGGAGCGGGGGGTGCGGCTGCACGTCCGGGGCGGCGGCCACAGCTTCAACGGCTGGTCGACCGGTGAGGGCCTGGTCGTCGACCTGTCCCGGATGAACCACGTCGTCGCCGAGGGGCCCGTGGTGCGGCTGGGGGCGGGCGTCCAGTCGCTGGACGCGCTGGACGCCCTGCGGACCCAGGGGCGGCAGATCGTCACCGGGACGTTCCCCACGGTCGCCGCGGGCGGATTCCTGACCGGCGGCGGGATCGGCTGGCAGACGCGGAAGTTCGGGCTGGGCAGCGACCGGGTCGCCGCCGCGCGCGTCGTGCTCGCGGACGGCAGGACCGTCCGCTGCTCGCCCACGGAGGAGCCCGACCTGTACTGGGCGTCGCGCGGTGGCGGCGGAGGCACCTTCGGGGTGGTCACGGAGTTCGAGGTGCGCTCGATCGACGCGCCCGCCCTGACCGGCTTCGAGACGCTGTGGGCGTACGACGACGCCGTGGAGGTGCTGACGGCCTGGCAGGAGTGGGCCGTCGACGGCCCCGACGAGCTCGGTACCTCCCTGGTCGTCCTCCCGGGCATGTTCGGGCCCGGCGGGCGTCCGGTGGTCCGGGTCTGGGGGGTGCACCTGGGGCCGGACGAGGCGCTGCGCGACGGGCTGGACGAGCTGGCGGAGCGGGCCGGGTGCAAGCCGCTGAGCAGGACCGTCGCTGTGCGGGGCGGGTACGCCGAGGTGATGCACGAGGCGCTGTGCGGCTCGAAGTCGGTGTCCCAGTGCCGTCGTACGGGCACCGGGCCCGAGGCCGAGGGGCACCGCCACCCGTACACCCGGCAGACTTACCGGCTCACCGCCCGGGCCGCGACCCGGCCGGAATCGGCGGCGCTGCTCGACGCCTGGGATCCCGCGCTCGACGCGGCGGGGCAGGAGCGCTATCTGCTGTGCATGGCCCTGGGCGGTGCGGCGAGCCGGGTGCCGAGCGGCGCGACCGCCTACGCGCACCGCGACGCGCGGTTCCTGGTCGGCTATCAGTTCGCCTGCCGCGAGGCGGGTGCGGACCCGGCGGCGCCGGCGCGGCTGACCTCGCTGGCGGACCGTGCGGCCGATGCGCTCACGCCGCTCGCCTGCGGCTCGTACATCAACTTCCCCAGCTCGCGGGTGGGCGAGGACTGGGAGACGGAGTACTTCGGCGCGAACCGGACCCGGCTGCGCGCCGTGAAGCGGGCCTACGACCCGGAGGACTTCTTCCGGCACGCGCAGAGCATCAGCCGTGCCCCGACGACCGAGGTGGACTCATGAGGACGGATCTGCGGAACAAGGTCGTGCTGGTCACCGGCGCCTCCTCGGGGATCGGCCGGGCGACGGCCGTGGCGTACGGACAGGAGGGGGCCAGGGTCGCGATCACGTACCACAGCAACGAGGACGGGGCCCGGGAGACGGCACGGCTGGTGACCGAGGCGGGCGGGACACCGCTGGTGGTGCGCTACGACCTCGCGGACGAGCGCTGCATACGGGACGCCGTGGGGCGGGTCGCCGAGGAGTGGGGCGGCATCGACGTGCTGGTGGCCAACGCGGTGGTCTGGAGCGAGGCGATCCCGCGGCCCGGGCAGCCGGCGCCGCGCTTCGAGGACGTACCGGCGAAGCAGTGGCAGGAGGTGCTGCGCACGTCCGTCGATGCCGTGTTCCACACGCTCCAGGCCGTGCTGCCGTGGATGCGCGGACGGCCGTGGGGCCGGATCGTGCTGCTCGGCGCGGGTCTCGCGGACACCGGCAAGGCCGGGGCGGGGGCCTACGGCGCGGGCAAGTCCGCGCTCTTCGGGCTGATGCGCAGCCTGGCCTGGGAGCTGGGGCCGGACGGGATCCTGGTCAACATGGTCGTGCCCGGCCAGACCAGCACCGAGATCGTGCGGGCGCACGTGCCCCCGGGCTTCCTGGAGGAGAAGGGCAAGACCCTGCCGTCGGGCCGGATGTCCGCTCCCGAGGACGTGGCCCGGGCCGTCACCTTCCTCGGCTCGGCCGCCAACGGCAACACCAACGGCGAGACGCTCCGCGTGACGGGTGGCGCCTGACGGGCCGGAGCAGCGTCCGCCCACGGTAGGGGCCCCGTCGCATTCCAGGTAGCTGGGAGTGCGGCGGGGCCCGCTCCGTTCCGCCCGGTGCCCGTACCCGGTGTCGAGTTGTCCTCGACGGTGTTTCGAGAGGCCCGGGTCACCGTGTGGGGCATGGAGATTCGTAGCCTCGACGGCGATGAGCCGGCGACCATCGCCGCGTTGCTTCCCGGATTCCGGGACACCATGAGTCTGGAGCTGCCCGGGGACCCGCCGGTGACGGAGGCCCTGCTGGCGCGGCTGTTCCAGCGGCGGCACGGGACGGAACGGATCGTGCTGGCCGCGTACGACGGCGGCACCCCGGCCGGTGTGCTGAAGCTCGGGCTGGATCTGGGCGACCCGAGCGGGCCGGGACACGGTTCGCTGTGGGTGTTCCCCGCTTTCCGGCGGCGCGGTGCCGGGCGGGCGCTGGCGGCCGCGGGGCTGGCGGCGCTGCGGGAGCGGGGGCGGGACCTGCTGCTCGCCGACGCTCCGAGGGCGGTGGCCGGTGAGCGGTTCGCGGCCGGGCTCGGAGCCGAACTCATCGGCGAGAGCGTGCGCCATCGGCTCCGTCCGGCCGGGCCCGCTTCAGCGGTGCTTCAGGCCGCGGCGGCCCGGCCGGTGCCCGGGTACCGCCTGGTGGCGTGGCGGGGGCCCTGCCCCGACGACCTGGTGGAGCCCTACGCGCGGGCCTGGAGCGGGCTGGAGGAGCGGGTCAACGGCCAGGCCAGGATCCGGCGTCCCTCCGCCGACGACGTGCGGGCGCGGGAGGCCGAGGCGGAGCGGGCCGGGCATCTGCCCCACGTGGTGGCGGCGCTGCCCGAGCACGGCACCGCGATCGTCGGGTACGCCACCTTGTTCGTGCGCGACAGCCCGATGGCGGACGGCGGCGAGACGCTGGTGCTGCCGCAGCACCGGCGGCGCGGTCTCGCCACCTGGCTGAAGAGCGAGCTGCTGCTCGGAGCCGCCCGGGAGAACAGCCGGCTCGCCCTGGTCCAGGTGTTCAACGACACCGCCGACACGGCCGTGGTCGCGCTCAACCGCAAGCTCGGCTTCGAGGCCGACTCGTACTGGTCGACCTACGCGCTCAAGGCCTGAGCGGTCAGCACCGCCGGATCCGCCACTCGATCCCCGAACCCGATCAAGAGCCGAGCGAGAGGAACCCATGACCACCGTCATCCCTGCCGGGCAGCGCACGCGCAACGCCGAGCTGATCCGCGAGCTGTACGGGACGCTCTACCGCGAGCGCCGCTTCGAGGAGGCGGATCGCTTCTTCCATGCCGACCACGTCGAGCACGACCCGGCCGACTGGCGGACGTCGGACCGTACGTTCCCGGCACTGCGCGCGGACATCGACCACCTGGTGGCCGGGAACGACCGGGTGATGCTCTTCGCGACCTGGACCGGGCGCTCCCGATCGGGCGCTGAACTCCGTTTGCACACGGCCGAGTTGTACCGTCTGGTGGACGGCAGGGTCGCCGAGCACTGGACCGTGGTGGACCGCGACGTGCTCGTCGCGCACGGCGTGGACGGCGGGCCGGACCGCAGCGGCCAGCCGGCCGCCCCCGGTCTGCACGGCCCGCACAGCGACACCGAGCGGGCCAACGCGGAGCTGGTGCTCGGCGCGTACCGCGACGTCTTCAGCGAGCACCGGCTGGATCTGGCCGAGCGCTACTACCACCAGGACTACCGGCACCACAACATGCGTACGGACGCGGTGCCGGACGGGCTCGACGCGTTCAAGGCGTTCTTCGCCGACAACATCGCCGCCTTCCCCGACCTGGTCACCACCGTCGACCACATCGTCGCCGCCGACGACCGGGTGATGGTCTTCGTGACCTGGACCGGCACGCTGACCGGCGCGTGGAGCGGAGGCGGCCCCTCCGGGCTGCCTCTGGAGATGCGTACCTGCGACCAGTTCCGGATCGAGCGCGGGAAGGTCGCGGAGCACTGGGAGGTCGTGGACTACCTGGCCCTGGGACGGGCCGGACTGCCGACCCCGTGAACCTGTGCCCGAGCCTGATCACCCAGAGAGGGACCGTGTGATGACCTCCGCTTCCGACCGTTCCGGCAGCGCACCCGTACTGATCGTCGGCGGCAGCCTCGTCGGGCTGTCCACCGCTGTGTTCCTGGCCCGGCACGGAGTCCGTTGCACCCTGGTGGAGCGCCATCCGGGCACGTCCGTCCATCCGAGGGCCGTCGGCTACTACCCCCGTACCGGGGAACTGCTGCGGCAGGCGGGGGTCGAGGACGCCGCAGTCCGGGAGGCGTCCGGCTTCGCCACGCACCGCACCCGGGCCGGAGTGACCTCGCTGGCCGGTGAGGTGCTGTTCAGCAAGGAGGAGCTGGAGGGCGACGACGATCTGGGCGACCTCACCCCGTCCCGGCTGCTCCTGCTGCCGCAGGACCGGCTGGAGCCGCTGCTGCGGGACCGTGCCGTGGAGCTCGGGGCCGACCTCAGGTTCGGTACGGAGCTGGTGTCCTTCGCGGAGGACCCGGAGGGGGTCACCGCCGTCCTCGACGACGGCGCCGGTGGCACCGGTACCTTCCGCAGCTCCTACCTGGTGGCCTGCGACGGGCCGCGCAGTACCGTCCGGGAGGCGCTGAAGGTGTCCCGGCAGGGGCGCGGGGTGCTGTCCCGTCATGTGAGCATCGCGTTCGGCGCGGATCTGCGCCCGGTGCTGGGGGACCGCCGCTACAGCGTGGTCCATGTGCAGAACCCCCAGGTCACGGGCATCCTCGTGCATGACGACACCTTGACCGGGGGCACGCTCATCGTCGGGTACCGGCCCGAGGACGGGGAGGGCCTGGAGGACTTCACCGACGACCGCTGCGCCGAGCTGGTGGGGGCCGCGGTGGGAGCGCCGGGGGTCGAGGTGACGATCCGTTCGCGCTTCCCCTGGGACATGGCGGAGCAGGTGGCGGACAGGTTCGTGCACGGGAGGGTGCTGCTGGCCGGCGACGCGGCCCATGTGGTGCCGCCGACCGGGGGCTACGGGGCCAACACCGGTATCGCCGACGCCCACAACCTCGCCTGGAAGCTCGCCCTGGTGGTCGGGGGCGTCGCGGGGCCCGGCCTGGTGGAGACGTACGACGCCGAGCGACGGCCCGTGGCCCTCTACACGGCCGAGCAGGGTTCCCTCCAGCTCGCGCTGCGTTCCGGCACCGCGACCCCGGAGCAGCGGGCCGCCGTCGCGGACGCGGTGACGGTCACGTCGGGTCAGGCCTACCGGTCCGCCGCGGTGGTGGCGGAGCCGGGCGGCGCGGATCTGCCGGTCGCCTCCGACCCGCGCGCGCTGCGCGGGGCGCCGGGCACCCGGGCGCCGTACGTGGAGCTCGTGCGCGGCGGTGACCCGGTGTCCACACTCGACCTGTTCGGGCGGGACTTCGTCCTGCTGACCGGAGAGAACGGCCGCGAGTGGATCTCGGCGGCGGTCGCCGCCTCCGCCGAACTGGGCCTGAAGATCACCGCCCGCCGGGTGGTGCCGGGGACGGACGCGGGGGCGGGCACCCTGGCCGACCCGGACGGCGGCTGGTCCGAGCGCTACGGCGGTCTGCGCCCCGAAGGGGCCGTGCTGGTACGCCCGGACGGCGTCGTCGCCTGGCGGTCGCCGGGTGCGGACCCGGGAGGCGAGGAAACCCCGGTGCTGACAGCGGCGCTGCGGAGCGTCCTCGCACGGGGTTCCCGCACGGGCGGGAGGTAGCGGGCCGAGGTCCGTGGCGGTCGCCGCCGCGGGCCTCTTCCGTGCGGATGGCCGGGCCGCCCACCCGGCCCGGGGCGCCGGAGGGTCAGGCGGAGCCCGACTCGTGCTGCAACTCGCCCACGGAGTCCACGTACTTGATCAGCAGACGGGCGAATTCGAGCCGCTCCGCCTCCGGCCAGTCCTGGGTGATGCGCTCGAAGGCCGCGCGCTGGTGGCGGCGGAAGCGGGCGAGCGTCTCGTGCCCCTCCGGGGTGAGCTGCAGGATCGTACGGCGGCCGTCGCGCTGCGAGGCCGCACGGATCAGATAGCCGGCGGAGATGCAGTCGGAGACCATCCGGCTCGCCACGGAGGGGTCGACCGCGAGCCGCTCGCCCACGACACCGACGGTGATCTCCTGGCCCTCCTGGTCGGGCCCGTCCTGCACGATGTTGAGCACCAGCGTCCTGGTGAAGTCCTTGCGGGACACCTGCTTCTCCACATTCAGCGCCTGCGCACGCCGCAGTCGGGAGAAGGCGGGACCGACGGCGTCGAGCAGATCCGCTGCCCGCGGCGGGGGCTGAGTCGAAGTGTCCATGTCCGCATTCTAAGCGAGTTGATTACGGCAGACGAGCATCTGTATGCTCTCAATCGACTGCATGACATTAAGCATATACCTGTGAGCGAACATGTATCGCGCACATCCAACGAGGGGGAACCTCATGTCCCAGTCCGTGCCGCCCGAGCACTCCGATCGCGACGTCGAGATCGCCTACGACACCGGCGTCGACTTCGACGTGCTGATCGTCGGCGGCGGTCCCGTCGGCATGCTGCTCGCCGCGGAGCTCCGGATCGCCCGCGTCCGTGCGGTGGTGCTCGAGCGGCTTCCCGAACGCACCCCGCACTCCAAGGCCTTCGGGCTGCACGCCCGCTCCCTGGAGTCCCTCGACCGGCGCGGCCTGCTCAAGAGGTTCCGCGAGGGGGCCCGCTCCTGGAACAACGGCCACTTCGCCGGACTCGACGAGTGGGTCGACTTCTCCACCCTCGACAGCGCGCACGGCTACGCCCTGCTCTCCGAGCAGACCCGGACCGAACGGCTGCTGGAGGAGCGTGCCGCCGAGTTCGGCGCCGAGATCCGGCGCGGTCACGAGGTCACCGCGATACGCCAGGACGCCGACGGCGTCGAGGCCGAGGTGACCGGCCCCGACGGCGCCTACACGCTGCGCGCCCGGTACGCAGTGGGCTGCGACGGCGGCCGCAGCCTGGTCCGGCAGGAGGCCGGCATCGCCTTCCCCGGCACCGGCGGCCGGGTCACCGCCCGGCTCGGCGACGTGATCCTCGCCGACCGCGAGAACGCCCCCATGGGCATGGAGCGCACCGAACGCGGCCTGCTGTTCTGCGTCCCGCTCGACGACACCTACCACCGTGTCTCCACGTTCGACTTCGAGGCGGACCGGGAGCCCGGTGCGGAGCTCACCCTGGACGAGCTGACCGCCAGCCTGCGCGAGATCTGGGGCGACGACCTCGGCGCGCACGCGCCGCGCTGGCTCTCCGTCTTCACCGACTCCGCGTGCCAGGCGGACCGCTACCGCGAGGGCCGGCTGCTGATCGCGGGTGACGCCGCCCACACCCACTTCCCGGTCGGCGGCCAGGGCGTCAACCTCGGTCTCCAGGACGCCTTCAACCTCGGCTGGAAGCTCGCCGCCGCGGTGCACGGCTGGGCCCCCGAGGACCTGCTCGACAGCTACGACCGGGAGCGGCAGGCGCCGGCCCGCAAGGTGCTGGCCAACACCCGCGCCCAGATCGCGCTGATGAACCCGGACCCGTACGTCACCCCGCTGCGCGAGCTGTTCACCGACCTCATGCGCACCGAGCAGGTGAACCGGTACCTCGCCGAGATGCTCAGCGGCGTCACCGTCCGCTACGCGATCGACGGCCCCGAGCACCGGCTGCTCGGCGACTTCGCCCGCGACCTGGAACTGAAGACCGAGGAGGGTGTGCGGCCCCTCCCCAAGTACCTGAAGCGCGGCACGGGTCTGCTGCTCGACCTGACCGGCGACTCGCTGATCGGCCAGGTCCACGAGAAGTGGGCCGCGGGCGTCTCCTGGGCCGGCCGGCTCCAGCACGTCCGGGCCGAGTGCGCCCAAGAGCCGCAGCTGGCCGGTCTGCTGGTCCGCCCCGACGGCTACGTCGCCTGGGCCGCGGACCGGGACATGCCGGAGCCGCAGCTGCGGGAATCGCTGACCGCGGCCGTCACCACCTGGTTCGGCACCGTCTGACGAAGAGGCCGGAAGGGCCGGAGGGGCGCCTCCCTTCGGCCGGTACGGCACCTTCCCCCACCCCCACACCGCATGTGCACGTGAGAGGAAGCAGTGAGCAATCCCCCCTGGTCGCAGGAGTTACTGGAGAAGAGCGACCTGATCACCCCCATGGCCATCAGAGTGGCCGCCACCCTCGGACTCTCCGACCACATGGCCGCCGGCGCGGTCACGGTCGAGTCGCTGGCCCGGGAGGTGAACGTGGACCCGACCGCTCTGGGCCGTCTCCTCGGTCACCTGGTCAACGCCGGGATCTACCGCACCCTCCCCGACGGGGGCTACGAACCGACCGACCTCGGTGTCCTGCTGCGCGACGACGTCCCGCAGTCGGGCCGCGACTGGCTCCGCCTGGACGGCCCGACCGGCCGGGGAGAGGCCGCGGTGTTCCGCCTGCTCGATGCGGTGCGCACCGGCGGCCCCGTCTACTCGGCGCTGTACGGGCAGGAGTTCTGGACGGACGTCGAGTCCGACGGCGCGCTCGCCGAGGCCTTCGCCCGGCGGATGGCGGCGAGCATGCGCTGGGTCGTCCCCGAGCTGCTGGCCCAGGGCGACTGGCAGTCCGTCCGCCATGTCGTGGACGTCGGCGGCGGCAGCGGTGACCTGCTCGCGGCCGTGATCGACGCCACCCCGGGCGCGCGGGGCACCCTGCTCGACCTGGAGGCGCCCGCGGCGGCCGCCGAGCGGGACTTCGCGGCCGCCGGCCTTGAGGAGCGCTGCCGCGCGGTGGTCGGCAGCTTCTTCGATCCGCTGCCCGCCGACGGCGACGTGTACCTGCTGTCCAACGTCCTGCTCAACTGGCCCGACGACCGGGCGGCCGAGATTCTCCGGCGCTGCGCAGAGGCCGTACGTCCGGGCGGCAGGGTCATGGTCCTGGAGGGTCTGCTCGACGTGCAGACCGACCAGACGGACCTGGACCTGCGGATGCTCATCTATCTGGGCGGGCGGATGCGCACCACCGAGCAGCTGCGCGAGCTGGCGGCCGACGCCGGGCTCGCCCTGCGCCGCGTGGTCGACCTGGGACCGGTGCGCTCGCTCGTCGAACTCACCCGGGCGTGATCCGGCCCGCTCCCTCCCCCCTTGGGACCCCCGCCGTGCATGACGGGGCTTGCCCCGTCATGCACGCGAGCGAACGACAGAGAAATCAGAGAAAACAGAGAATGAGGAGTACGTCCATGCGTATCGTCCGACACCACGAGTTCGGTGCCCCCTCGGTGCTGCGGCTCGAAGAGGCCGAAAAGCCCACCCCCGGTCCCGGCCAGGTGCTGATCCGCGCCGAGGCGGTCGGGGTCAACTTCGCCGAGTGCCAGCGCCGTCAGGGCATCCCGGTCGGCGGTCCCGCCACGCTTCCCGGCTCGCCCGGCGGTGACGTCGCCGGTGTCGTGGAGCAGCTCGGCGAGGGCGTCGACCGGGTGAAGGTCGGTGACCGCGTGGTCACCGGCGTCGCCGCCGACGGGTACGCCGAGTACGTCGTCACCCAGGCCGACTGGCTGTTCGCCGTCCCCGAGGGCATCGACGCGGGCCAGGCCACCTCGCTGCCCATCCCCGGCCAGACCGCCTACCACGTGATCGTCACGGCGGCGAAGCTCCAGCCCGGTGAGACCGTGCTGATCACCGCCGCCGCGGGCGGCATCGGGCACCTGCTGGTCCAGATGGCCAAGGCGCTCGGCGCGGGCCGGATCATCGCCGCCGCCCGCGGAGCGGAGAAGCTGTCCTTCGCCGCCTCGCTCGGCGCGGACGTCACCGTCGACTACGGCGAGGACGGCTGGGACGAGAAGGTGCGTGCCGCGACCGGCGGCCGGGGCGTGGACATCGCCCTGGAGACCGTCGGTGGGGACATCCTCACCAAGTCCGTGAACCTCACCGCCCCGTTCGGCCGGACGGTCGTGTACGGCGCGGCCGGTGGCGAGCTGCCGGCCATCGACGTCGCCGACATCTTCGACAACCGCATCGTCATGGGCTTCAGCATGTGGGGCGTGATGGCCGCCAAGCCGGACGCCATGGCCCAGGGCGCCCGCGAGCTGCTGGACATGGTGACCTCCGGCAAGGTCCGTCCCGTGGTCCACGCGGAGCTGCCGCTGAAGGACGCCGCGGCCGCGCACGAGCTGATGGAGTCGCGCTCCCAGCTCGGCCGTGTGGTGCTCGTTCCCTGACACACCCTCAGGCCGTGCATCGAATCACTGATGTGCGGTTGACAAGTGCATGCATGAGGACATGTAATTGTCCCACACCATGTAACCCGGATCCCTGGGCGGAGCCGCGCGACGACCCCCGCGGCTCGACAACACCTCCTAGTTGGGAGAACACCATGCGAATCGTCCGCCACTACGAGCACGGCGCCCCCTCGGTGCTGCGTGTCGAAGAGGCGGAGAAGCCGCAGCCCGGACCGGGCGAAGTGCTGATCCGCTCCGAGGCCGTCGGTGTCACGTTCGCCGAGGTCCAGCGCCGCCAGGGCATCCCGATCGGCGGCCACGCCACGCTGCCCGGCGCCCCCGGTGGCGATGTCGCCGGCGTCGTCGAGGCACTCGGCGAGGGTGTCACCACCCTCGGCGTCGGGGACCGTGTCGTCGTCGACGTCGACCACAGTGCCTACGCCGACTACGTGACCGCCGACGCCGCCTGGGCCATCACCATCCCCGACACCATGGACGCGGCCGAGGCCACTCTGCTGCCCAGCCCGGCCCAGACGGCGTACCACGCCATCAAGGAGTCCGGTCAGCTCAGACCCGGGGAGTCGATCCTGATCGACGCCGCCTCCGGGGGCGTCGGCCACCTCGCCGTGCAGATCGCCAAGGCGATGGGCGCCGGCAAGGTCATCGCCACCGCCAGTACGCAGGCCAAGCTGGACTTCGTCCGTGACCTCGGTGCCGACGTCACCGTCAACTACACCGACGACGGCTGGGACGACCAGGTCCGGGCCGCGACCGACGGCCGGGGTGTGGACGTCGTCCTGGAAACCGTCGGCGGCGACATCCTCACCAAGTCCATCGCCCTCACCGCCCAGTTCGGCCGGCTGGTCTTCTACGGCTCGGCCAGCGGCGACATCCAGCCCATCCACCCGCTGATGCTCAGCCGGATGAAGACCGTGGCCGGATTCGCTCTGTACGCCATGCTCTACAACAAGCCCGAGGCCATCGCCGCGGGACAGCGCGACCTGCTCGACATGATCGCCACCGGCAAGGTGCGCCCGATCGTCCACGAGCGGCTCGGCCTCGACGAGGCCGTCAAGGCGCACGAACTCATGGAGGCCCGGGCCCAGCTCGGCAAGGTCGTCCTCGTCCCCTGACACGGGCCGGCGACCCACCGCCTCCCACCCACGTGGCCGGTCACGACTTCCCCCGTTCGGGACCGGCCACTCGCCGTACGGCACGAGAGCACTCGTGCCGTACGGCGCAGTCCACAGCAATCCCCTGACGGATCCCACACCGCAGCGACGCCGGCCGGCCACGGCCCGCGGGACGGGGATGGCACCCACTCCAGCCCGAAAGGCGAATCACCGTGCCCTCCCGGACCACAGGGGCAGACGGCCCGCTCACGACCGTCGGCGCCCCTCCCCAGACCCGGATCAAACCCGTCATCACCGCCTGCCTGCTGGCCGTCTTCCTGGCCATGCTGGACTCGCAGATCGTGGCCACCGCGCTGCCCCGCATCGTCGGGGACCTCGGCGGTCTCGACGTCTTCGCCTGGGTGACGACCGCGTACATCATCGCCGCCAGCGTCACCACGCCCGTCTACGGCAAGCTCGGCGACCTCTTCGGCCGCAAGAAGATCTTCCTGATCTCCGTCGCGGTGTTCCTGGCCGGCTCCGCGCTGAGCGGCGCCGCCCAGTCCATGGACCAGCTCATCCTGTTCCGCACCGTGCAGGGCATCGGCGCCGGCGGCCTCTTCGTCTCGGTGCTCGCCATCATCGGGGAGCTGTTCAACCCCCGTGAGGCCGCCAAGTACTTCAACCTCTTCGGTATCGTCTTCGCCCTCGCGGCGCTGGCCGGGCCCGCCGTCGGCGGTGCTCTCACCGACCTGCTGAGCTGGCACTGGGTCTTCCTGATCAACCTGCCCGTCGGCATCGTGATCCTGGTGCTGGTCTCCACCTGCCTGCACCTGCCCCGCGCCGACCGCGTCGCGCGGATCGACTACACCGGGTTCGTCCTGCTCAGCACCGCCATCGTCGCGCTCACCCTGGCCGCCAGCTGGGGCGGTGTGAAGTACGAGTGGCTGGACTGGCGGATCCTCGGGCTCGGCGCGGGAGCGGTGCTGCTCGCCGTGGCGTTCATCGCCGCCGAGCGCCGGGCCCCCGAACCCGTCATCCCGCTGCACCTCTTCCGCGACTCCACCTTCAGCGTCAGCGTGCTGGTGAGCGTCGCGGCCGGCATCGTCTTCCTCGGCTCGGTCAACTTCCTGGCCATTTACATCCAGGTGGTCACCGGCGCCAGCCCGACCGTGTCCGGCGTCGTGCTGCTGCCCATGATGTTCGGCCTGGTCGCCTCCTCCGTCGTCAGCGGCGCGTTGATCACCAAAACGGGGCGCTACAAGTGGTACCCCGTGCTCAGCATGGCCATCGGCATCGCGGGGGCGCTGCTCCTGGCCACCATGGACACCGGCACCCCCCGTGCCGTGGTCATCGCCTACATGCTGGTCTTCGGCGTCGCCGCCGGGCTGAACATGCAGGTCCTCACCATGGCCGCGCAGAACACCGCGCCCCGTGACGACATCGGCGCGGTCCACGCCACCGTGTCCTTCGCCCGGCAGCTGGGCACCACCGTGGGTATCTCCCTGTTCGCCTCGATCTTCTACAACCGGCTCACCGAGGAGATCGCCGACCGGACTCCCCCGGGAGCCCTGCGCGGCATCGACCACGACGCGCTGAGCTCGACCGAGACACTGGACCGCCTCACCGAGCCCGTGCGCAACGCGGTGGAACAGGCGTACGCCGCCGCGCTCACCCCCGTGTTCCTCACCGCCGTACCGGTCCTCGTACTGGGGCTGCTGGCCGCCCTGACGATGAAGAACCTCCCCCTGCGCGGCGAGCACCAGGGTGAGGACCACCAGGATCACGAGGTGGCCGCCGAGGGGAACTGAGCTTCCCTACTCTCCGATGAGAGCCGCCGTCCCGCACGGGACGGCGGCTCTCGTGCGTCGGCCTGCCGTGCCCCGGGCCGCCCTTCAGCGCCCTTCGAGTCCGAATCGACGGCTCGCGACCATCGTCGGCACTGCACAGCCGTACGACGCAGGACGCAGGCCGAAGAACAGGCAGAGGCAGACCAGGAGGCTCGTGTGACAACGACCGAAGACCCGCAGACGGCCCCGGCGGTCGACCCCGGACCACTGATCCGGCTGACCATCGCCGACTGCGCCGCCAAGGTGCTGCACAGCGCCGTCACCCTCGGCGTGTTCGGCGCGCTGGCCGAGAGCCCCGCCGACGCCGCCGAACTGGCACGGCGCACCGGGACACACCACCGGATGGTCCCGGACTTCCTGGACGCGCTGACGGGGCTCGGTCTGCTGGAGCGGACGGAGGGCGGCTACCGCAACTCCCCGCTGGCGCAGGCCTATCTGGTGCCGGACTCCTCCTCGTACCTCGGCGGCTTCGTCGAGCTCACCAACGAGACCCTGTACGGCACGTGGGGCCGGCTCACCGAGGCGATGCGCTCCGGCGAGCCGCAGCACCTCGACCCGGACAAAGGCGGCTTCGTCGGGGACCGGCACAAGGACCCCGCCAAGATGAAGCGCTTCCTGGCGGGACTCGACGCGTACAGCGACCGGATGGGCGCCGAACTCGCCCGGCGGCTCGACTGGGACCGCCACTCCTCCTTCGTCGACCTCGGCGGCGCCCGCGGCAACCTCGCGGCCGTCCTGGTACGGGAGCACCCGCACCTGAAGGCGACCTGCTTCGACCTGGAGCGGACCCGGCCGCTGTTCACCGAGCACATCGAGGCCCTGGGCCTGACCGGCCGGGTCGCCTTCGCCGGCGGCGACTTCTTCACCGACCCGATCCCGCCGGCCGACGTCGTCGTCCTCGGACACATCCTGCACGGCTTCGACACCGCCCGGCGGTGCGAGCTGCTCGGCCGGGTCTTCGAGGCGGTGCGGCCCGGCGGCACGGTCCTCGTCTACGACCGGATGATCGACGACGACCGCAGCGACCCGGAGCGGCTGCTCAGCAGCCTGCACATGCGGCTGGTCAGCCCCGACGGCTCCGAGTACCGGATCGCGGACTGCCGGGCCTGGCTGCGAGGGGCCGGCTTCACCGACGGCGACGCACAGCCCCTGCTCGGCACCCACACCCTGGTCACCGCCCACAAGGAGGCAGCATGACGTCGCACCGGACCCCCGTGCTCATCGTCGGGGGCGGACTGACCGGACTGTCCGCGGCGGTCTTCCTCGCCCACCACGGCGTCACCGCCACCCTGGTGGAACGCCACCCGGACACCTCCACCCACCCCAAGGCCCGTGCCATCAACCCGCGGACGATGGAGCTGTACCGCGCGGTCGGCATGGAGGAGCGGGTACGAGCCGGGCGTTCCCCCATCTCCGGCAACACCGACCTGGTGCACGTCGAGAGCCTCGCCGGCAAGGAACGCGTCCGGATGCCCAGTGCCTCACCGGAGGACATCGGCCGGATCAGCCCCACCCAGTGGACGCTGATCGACCAGAACCAGCTGGAGCCGATCCTGCGGGAGCGGGCCGTCGAGGCCGGGGCGGACGTCCGCTTCTCCACCCGGGTCGACGCGATCGAGGAGTACGAGGAGGACGACGGCGGGGTGCTGGTCCGCACCACCGACCTGTCCACCGGGGAGAGTTCGCAGATCCACGCGCAGTACGTGATCGCGGCGGACGGCAGCCGCAGTCCGCTGCGCGAGATGCTGGACATCGGGGCGCACGGCCGCGGCACCATCACCAACCTTGTCAGCTTCTTCTTCGAGGCCGATCTGACCGAGGCGCTGCGCGGCCGCCGGATCATCGCCGCGTACGTCAACAACCCCGAGGTGCGCGGCACGATCATCCCCATCGACAACGACCGCCGCTGGGTCATCAACGTCTCCTTCTTCCCGGAACAGGGCCAGCGTGCCGAGGACTTCACCGAGGAACGGTGCACCGCCCTGGTGCGCGCCGCGGTCGGCGTGCCCGACCTGCCGCTGAAGATCGAGTCGGTGGACATGCCCGCGTGGGACATCTCCGCGCGCGTGGCGGACACGTTCGCGACCCGCCGGGTGTTCGTCGCCGGGGACGCCGCCCACGTGATGCCGCCCACCGGCGCGTTCGGCGCCAGCACCGGCATCCAGGACGCGTACAACCTGGCCTGGAAGCTGGCACTGGTGCTGTCCGGCACGGCGGGCCCCGGGCTCCTGGAGAGTTACGACGCCGAGCGGAGGCCGGTGGCCGAGGAGACCGTCCGGCAGGCGATGCTGCGGTTCGCGGTGCGGGAGGGCAAGCAGTACCAGGAGGTCGCCGCGGAACTGGTCGACGAGACGACCATGACGTTCGGGTACTGCTACCGCTCCGGCGCCTTCGCCGCGGAGGAGGGGGCGCCCGACGCGATCCTGGAAGACCCCGAGCACCCCGGCGCCCGGCCCGGGGCGCGGGCTCCGCACGTGCGGCTCGACGGGCCCGAGGGGCCGGTGCCGGTCACCGATCTGTACGGCGACGGGTTCACCCTGCTCGTCGACGAGGCGGCGGGCCGGTGGACCGGGGCGGTGGAGCAGGAGGCCGCGCGGCTGGGGGTCGGTCTGAAGGTCGTGCGGATCGGGCGGGGGACGCGGCTGTGGGACCAGGACGGGTCCTTCCGGCGGCGGTACGGGCTGCTGGCCGGGGGCGCGGTCCTGGTGCGGCCCGACGGGTTCGTGGGGTGGCGTACGACCGCGGGGCGCAGTGGGCCTGTCGACCGGGCGGCGATCGCTGCGTTGCGGGGGATTCTGGACCGGGTCTAGGAGCGGCCGGGGGTGCGTGTGGGGTTGCCGGGCGGCTGCGGCAACCGTCGTGGCCGGTCGCGCAGTTCCCCGCGCCCCTTGAGACGCGCTTCGCGCGTATCGGGTTGTCGGGTGGCTGCGGGGTGGTGGTGGTTGGTCGCGCCGTTCCCCGCGCCCCTATGGGCGCGCTGCGCGCCCCATGAAACGGCCGCGGTGCTCCTTCCCGGAGCACCGCGGCCGTCCGATGCGCGCGAAGCGCGCTGCGAGGGGCGCGCTGCGAGGGGCGCGCTGCGAGGGGCGCGGGGAACTGCGCGACCGGCCACGACGATGCCGCAGCCGCCCGACGGCCCACCCCACCCCCGAGCCGAAGGCTCACGCAAGCCGCAGCACCGTGTCGAGTACCGCCGTCAGCGACCCGGCAGGCTCACCCACCGCCCCACCGGAACGCCACGCGATGAACCCGTCCGGCCGGACCAGCACCGCACCGGTCCGCTGGACGCCGTAGCGGGCGAGGAAACGCTCGACGACCTCGGGAGGCTCCTCCGCGCCCACCCGGTGGAAGGACAGACCGAGCGCGGCCGCCGGCTCCTGCCAGGCCATGCCACCCGGGCCGGTGAGGAGCCAGAAACCCCCGTCGAGGAGATCGTGCAGGGCGACGTCCTTGCCCTCGCGGACCAGGGGGAGATGGGGAGCGCGGGTGCCGGGGCGGCCGGTGGGGGACGTCGGGTCCTCGACCACGGCGGTGTCGTCGTCGCCGGCCTCCTGCACGACGGCGTCCGACCGGTACACGTGGCCGAACAGCACCGTGGTCTCGGGGCGGTGCCGGGCCGCCGCCGCCTCGTCGAGGCCGCTGCGCTGAAGGTAGCGGATGACGCCCTGGTCGACGGTGAACTCGGCGACCGGGGCCCGCTCCTGCTCGTAGGTGTCCAGCAGGCCGGGGCCCGCCTGCCCGCGCAGCACCCGCGCGAGCTTCCAGGCCAGGTTGTGCGCGTCCTGGATGCCCATGTTGCCGCCGAAGCCCCCGGTGGGCGGCATGACGTGCGCGCAGTCGCCCGCCAGCAGCACGCGTCCGGAGCGGAAGCGGTCCGCGACCCAGGCGGCGATCTCCCAGCTCGTCGCGGACTCCACCGTCACCGGCAGATCGGGCACGCCCACCGCGGCCCGTACCAGCTCCACGCAGTCCTCGGTGCCGAAGACGCGGTGGTCGGACCCGGGCGGCAGGCTCGGCGCGAGCACCCAGCGGTCGGAGTCCGCGCCGCCGAGCTTGCCGAGCACGCCCTTGACGACCGGGTTGCTGACGAAGCAGAGGAAGAAGGTGCGCCCCGCCACGTACGGGTCGAGGTCCGCGTGGAAGACGATGTTCATCTGCCGGCCGAACACCCCCGGCCCGTGGTGGCCGATGCCGAGCGAGGTGCGGATCGGTGCCCGTGAACCGTCGGCCGCGACCAGGTACCGCGCCCGCACGGTCCGTTCGGAACCGTCGTCCGCACTGCGCAGGACGGCCGTGACGCCGTCCGCGTCCTGGGTGAACTCCGTCATCTCGGTGGCGAACCGGATGTCCGCGCCGAGCTCCTCGGCCCGCTCCCGCAGCACCGGCTCGAGCCGGTCCTGCCCGATCAGGGTCCAGCCGGTGGTGCCGACCTCGTGCCGGTCGAAGCGGAACGGTCCGTCGAACCGCCCGAGTTCCGCCCCGGTGAGGGACTCGGCCTGGAGGATGTCGCCGTACTGGGCGTGCGGGTTCTCCCGTGCCCGTACCGCGTCCTCGAGGCCGAGCGCGCGCAGCAGCTCCATGGTCCGCGGGCTCGCGGCCTGCGCCCGGGGGTGCGCGGAGATCTCCGCGTGCCGCTCCACCAGCAGCGGCCGGATGCCCTGCCGGGCGAGGAACAGGGCCTGGGCGAGCCCCACCATGCTGCCGCCCACGATGAGTACTTCGGTCGTCTCGTCCGCCATACCGGCTCCTTGGAGGGTGTGGATCGCGTTCGGTTCGGCGGGCCGATGCAACACCCCGCCCCTCGAACAGGGCTTGCGGCGCGGGCGAGCGGAACCGTCGCGAAGCGGTGCGCTCCCAGGCGGATTCGAGTGTCGTGCGAGGGGCGGCTGACAGGTTCGGGCCAGGCCCGAAGGACGGCGCAAGGCTCGAAGGAGGGCGGAAGCGGTGGTGGAGGCTTTCAGCGTGCTGGTGCTGACGGGCACCGGCCTGGTGGCGGGGGTGCTCTTCGCGGTCGCGGTGAGCGTGATGCCCGCGCTGGTCGCGATGTCCCCGGAGCGGTACGTGTCCACGCACATCCTGCTGGGCAGACGCTACGACCGGATCATGCCGTTCATCGTCACCGGCTCCACGGCCGTGGACGTGGGGCTCGCGATACGGGCGTCGGACGGCCCCCGGGTGCTGTTCGCGGCCGCCGCGCTGTGCATGGCGGGGGTGGCCGTGGTGTCGCAGACCCGGAACGTGCCGATCAACCGGACGGTCAAGCGGACCCGGCCCGAGGACCTCGGCCCCGGCTGGCGGGACCCCCGCCCGGCCTGGCGCGGCTGGCACCTGGTGCGCACCTGCCTCGCGATCGCGGGCTGCGCACTGACCGCCGCCGCGGTGGTGCTGTCATGAGCCCCGTCGTCGTACGCCGTCTGCCGGAGGGGCCGGAGCGGGCGGTGGCCGATGCCCGGATGCGGGAGCTGCTGTCCCGCCCCGAGCCCGGCCCGGTGGCCGAGCGGCTCGCGCTGCTGCACTTCACGGGACGGCGCAGCGGGCGGCCGTACACCGTGCCCGCCGGGGTGCACACCCTCGGTGGCGCGCTGGTGGTGGCGACCGGCAGCGGCTGGCGGCACAACTTCGCGGGCGGCTCGCCGGGCGAGCTGACCTGGCGCGGGCAGCGGCGGCCGGTGCGGTTCGCCCTGGTCGACGACGCGGAGCGCAGCGCGCGCGGCTATCTGGAGCTGTACCGCCGCTACGGGGAGGAGGCCCCGCGCCGGCTCGGGATCGCGGTGCTCGGCGAAGGGGCGCCCGGACTCGGCGAGTTCCGGGAGGCAGTCGCCCGGCACGGGCTCTCCCTGGTGGAGGTCACCCTCGTCACCCACGCCCCGGCGGAGAACAGCGCACCCCCATCAGACGCAGAGAGCGAAAGGACGTCACGATGAGCGGAATCGCCGGCTGGGTGGACTTCGAGCGGGACCTGACACCGGAGGCGCCCACCGTACGGGCGATGGCGGCGGCGCTCGCACACCGCGGCCCGGACGGCTTCGGCGAGTGGATCGAGGGCCATGCGGCGCTGACCCACCGAAGGCTCGCCCTGCTGGGTTCCGAGCCGGTGGGGCAGCCGGCCGTGGTGGAGTCGGAAGCCGGCAGCCCGGTGGCCGTGCTGACCCTGGACGGCAGCGTCACCAATCATGTGGAGCTGCGCCGCGAACTGGCCGCGAAGGGACACCGATTCACCTCGGACGGTGACGCGGAGGTGGCGCTGCACGCCTACCTGGAGTGGGGTGCCGCGTTCCCGGAGCGGCTGGAGGGCCTGTTCGCCCTGGCCGTGTGGGACGTGCGGCGGCAGGAACTGCTGCTGGCCCGGGACCGGTTGGGGGTGAAACCGCTGTGCTACTTCCTGACCCCGTCCGGTGTGGTCTTCGGCTCCGAGCCCAAGGCGCTGCTGGCGCATCCGGCGGTGCGGCCGGTGGTCGACGCCGACGGGCTGCGGGAGCTGTTCGCGCACAGCCGCAAGCCGGGCACCGGAGTGTTCCGGGGCACGCGCGAAGTGCTGCCCGGTCACACGATGACCGTGCGGGCGCCGGGCACCGGCCACCGGCGCTACTGGTCGCTGCCCGCCCGCCCGCACACCGACAGCCTGGAGACCACCGTGGCCACGGTGCGCCGGCTGCTGGCGGAGGCGGTCGCCACCCACCTGCGCGCGGACGTGCCGGTCGGCGCGATGCTGTCCGGGGGGATCGACTCCAGCGCGCTGACCGCGCTCGCGGCCCGCCGGCGCCGTGCGGACGGGGGCGTCCTGCGGTCGTTCTCGGTGAACTTCTCCGGTTACGCGGAGAACTTCGAGCCGCACCCGACCATGCGCGCCACCCCGGACGCCCCCTACGCGGCCCTCGCGGCCGAACACATCGGAACCGAGCACACCGAGATCCTGCTGGACACGGCGGCCCTCGCCGATCCGAAGACGCACGCCGCCGCGCTGCGCAGCCAGGACGCGCCCTCGCCGCTCGGCGACATGGACGTCTCGCTGCTGCTGTTCTTCGAGGCGCTGCGCGGCGCGGGGATCACCGCGGTGCTCTCCGGGGAGACCGCGGACGAGGTGTTCAACGGCTACTTCTGGGCGTACGACCCGGCCCACAGCAACTCCACGACCTTCCCGTGGGTCTCCTTCGAGCGCGGGCACGACGCGGCCGCGGGCGGTCTCGGCTGCTCGCTGGTGGACCGTACGCTCCGCAAGGAGCTGGACTTCATGGAGTACGCCGACCAGCACTACCGCGACGCGCTCACCGAGGTCCCGCAGGTGGCCGGGGAGAGCCCGGCCGAGCGCAGGGCGCGCGAGGTCACCTATCTGGCGCTGACCCGGTGGGCCCCGACCCATCTGGACCGGGCCGACCGGATGAGCATGGCGCACGGGGTGCAGCTGCGCCCGCCGTTCTGCGACCGGGCGCTGGTGGAGTACGTCTACAACGTGCCGGCCGAGCTGAAGCGGGTGAACGGACAGGAGAAGAGCCTGCTGCGGGCCGCGGTCGCCGACCTGCTGCCGGAGCGGGTGCTCAACCGGCCCAAGAGCGCCTACCCGACCGTCCAGGAGGCGGCGTACGGCGAGTTCGTACGCCACCGTTTCGGGGACGTGGCCGCGGACCAGGAGGCGCCGGTCGCCCCGCTGCTGGACGCCGAGGCGACCCGGGTGGCGCTGGGCGCGGCGGCGGCGCCCAGCGGTGCCTTCGCGTGGGTGGAGCGGGCGAGCATGGAGATGGTGCTCCAGCTGAACACGTGGCTTGCCGAGTACGGGGTCGAGCTGCGCATGTGAGGGCGCTCGCCGCCACACCCTGACCGCCGCCACACCCCGCGCAGAAATGTGCGCCTTGTCATCCATGTGTGCGAAGCATAGGATGCGAGAAGGCAAAGAGCGGGAATGTGGTAATCGGTTTCTATTCCCGTCTCCGGTGCGTGCAGGGATATTGCTGGTTTCAACTTCTTTTTCGGCGAAGCATAATTCCCCGAGTAAAAGGCGGGTAATTTTTCCGCCCCTCTGAGCGTTTGATGTTTCGCTTAAAAATGAGTGACGCAGGAAGGTGAATAACCGATGGCCGCCACCCCACAGAGGCGGCTCACTCAGGGGGAATGCAGTGATAGAGATCGGTCTGCTGGGCTCGATGCGAATACGCAGGAACGGGGAGGACGTCACACCGTCGGCCCCCAAGCTGCGTCAGGTGCTCGCCCTGCTGGTGCTCAATGCCAACTCGCTGGTCAGCGTGGACCAGCTGTGCGAGGAACTGTGGGAGGACCACCCACCGCTCAGCGCGCTGACCACCTTGCAAACCTACATTTATCAACTGCGCCGCAGACTGCTGCTGGCCACCGGACAGCACGGTGCGGCTTTCGGCTCCCGTCCACCGCACGGCTGCCCCGCGATCCTGACCAGGGTGGGCGGCTACGAACTGCGACTGGACGACAAGCAGTCGGTGGACGCCTACCGGTTCGACCAGCTCACCGAGCAGGGCCTGGCGCAGCTCCGCACCGGCGCGGGGGAGGAGGAGGCGGCCTCCACTCTCAAGACGGCGCTTTCCCTGTGGCACGGCGGAGCCCTCGTCGACATCAGCACCGGACGCCGGCTGTCGGCCTGGTCCACCCAGCTGGAGGAGCGCCGTAAGAGCGTCCAGGAGCAACGTTTCTCCTTGGAGCTCGAACTCGGTCGCCACCACGCCGTCCTGGACGAGCTGTCCGAGGCCTTCCGCGCCCACCCCACCCACGAGGCGTTCGCCGGGCAGCTGATGAGGGCCCTGCACCGCTGCGGCCGCCGCCCCGACGCCCTCAACACCTTCCGCACCCTGCGCAGCCATCTCGTCGAGGAACTCGGACTGGAGCCCTCCGCGCAGCTCCAGCGGCTCCACCAGGAGGTGCTCGCCGACCGCGGCCACCTCAGGGGGCCGGCCCCGGCCAAGAGCGACACCGTGCCCGGCGGGCGCCGCCTCGTGCCGGGCCCGGCCCAACTCCCCGCCGATATAGCTGACTTCGTCGGACGCGAACGCGAACTCGACCAGCTGGAGACCTTCCTCGGCGCGGACCGGCCCAGCACCGGCATGCGGGTGGTGGAGGTGCACGGCCCGCCCGGTGTCGGCAAGAGCGCCTTCGCCGTGCGTGCCGCGCACCGGCTGCGCCCGCGCTTCCCGGACGGGCAGCTCTTCATCGACCTGTCCGCCGTCGGCGAGGGCTCCCAGCAGCTCGCCGACGTGCTATCGGCCTGCCTCACCGCCTGCGGCATCCAGCGCGAGAAACAGCCCAGCGGGCTCGACGAGCTCAGCAGGCTCTTCCGCACCTGGACCGCCGACCGCCGGGTGCTCGTCGTGGTCGACGACGCGCTCACCGCCTCCCAGATCCGTGCCGTCCTGCCGGGCGGATCCGGCTGCGCGGTGATCGCCACCAACCGCTACCGGGCGCACAGCCTGTCCACGGGCCGCAAGATCGTGCTCCCCGCCCTGTCCCCGGAGGAGTCCCTCCAGCTCTACGACCGGGTCGCCGGGGAGCGCTCGCGGCAGGAGGACCCCACGGCCGTGCAGGAACTGATGGGGCTGTGCGAGGGACTGCCCCTGGCGATCAGGGCGGTGGCCGGCCGGCTCACCGCCCGGCCCGGCTGGTCGGCGGCCCGGCTGGCGCTGCGGCTGCGCGGCAACCCCCGGATGCTGCTCGAACTCCCCGACGGCACCCAGTCGCTGATGACCACCGTGGCCGCGAGCCACCGTCATCTGCCCGCCCGTTCACGCGAGTTGCTGCGCCTGCTGCTCCAGCGTGAGCGCCGCTGGAGCCTCGGCGAGGTGGTGACACGGCTGCGCCCCGGCACCGGAGACGCCGAGACACTCCTCGAATACCTCGTCGACGTCCACCTCGTACAGGAGCACCTGACGCCGGAAGCCGAGCTGCTGTACTCCGTGCCCCGGCTCATCCGGCAGGCCCTGATCCTCCTGTCACGGGGCACGCCCGCGGGCGACGTACCGAACGGCCGGATGGTCGGCGCCGGTGTCGTCGGCGGCAGCGGCGTCACCCTGATGAAGGCCGACGTCCGCCGGTAGCAGGACCCCTCACGGCCCGCCGCACCCCTCGGTGCGGCGGGCCGTCGTGCTGTCTGCCGCCCGCGGCACCGGGCCCGTCAGCAGTTCTCCAGGCGCCTTCGAGAGCGTCTCGACCCCCGCCGACCAGGGTGAACACAGCACCGACAAGCCGGGAGGACATCGTGCACCGAACGCTGATCGTGGCGAGGATGGACCTCGCCGACGCCGAGGGCGTCGCGCAGGTCTTCGCCGATTCGGACAGCACCGAACTGCCGCATCTGGTGGGGGTGTCGAGGCGGACGCTGTTCGCCTTCCACAACCTGTACTTCCACCTGGTGGAGGCCGACGAGGACATCGCGCCGAATCTGTACAAGGCGCGCAGCCACCCGCTCTACGAGGAGATCAACACCCGGCTCGGCCGGTTCATCTCGCCCTACGACCCCGACTGGCGCGAGCCCAAGGACGCCATGGCCGTGCCCTTCTACTCCTGGACGCCCCAGGAGGGGCCGCGGACCAGCGCCCCGCGCTCGGCGAACCTGGGCGGTGCCCGATGAGCGCCCCCGCCACCACCAGGGTCTCCGCGCACGAGGTCGCCGCCAACACCAAGCGCGGCGGCGACATCCGCGTCACCCTCAGCCCCAAGACCGTGGGCTGCACCTCGGGCTTCGGCGGCGTACTGCGGCTGGCCCCCGGCCACCACGTCACCGAGCACCTCCATCCGTACTCCGAGGAGTTCCTGCACGTCGTCCAGGGCCGGCTGGAGATGACACTGGACGGTGGCCCCCCGGTCGAGCTCGGCCCCGGCGACTCGCTGCTGGTGCCCATCGGGGTCCGCCACCGCCTGGTGAACACCGGGTCCGTGCCGGCCGAGGCGGTCTTCCACCTCTCCCCGCTCGCGCCCCGCCCCGAACTGGGCCACGTCGACACCGAACAGCCGCTCGACGCGTCCGCGGGCAACCCCGATGTGGGAGCGGCCCGATGACGTCCGGACACCGACGCGCGGTGATCACCGGCGTGGGAGCCGTCGCACCCGGCGGGATCGGGCGGGACGCCTACTGGGACCTGCTCACCGCCGGACGCACCGCCACCCGCCGCATCAGCCTCTTCGACCCGGCGGGGTTCCGCTCACAGGTCGCCGCCGAGTGCGACTTCGATCCGCTCGCCGCGGGGCTCACCCCTCAGGAGGCCCGCCGGATGGACCGGGCCGGCCAGTTCGCGGTCGTCGCCGCCCGGGAGGCCGTCGCCGACAGCGGGATCGAACTGCCCGGCACCGACCCGGAACGGGTCGGCGTCAGCATCGGCAGCGCCGTCGGCTGCACCATGGGCCTGGAGGAGGAGTACGCGGTCCTCTCCGACGGCGGCCGGGACTGGCTGGTCGACCACAGCTACGGCGTCCCCCACCTGTACGGCTACATGGTGCCCAGCACCCTCGCCGTCGAGGTGGCCCGCCAGGCGGGTGCCGAAGGGCCGGTCGCGCTGATCTCCACCGGCTGCACCTCGGGTCTGGACGCCATCGGGCACGGCGTCCAGCTGATCGAGGAGGGCACGGCCGACATCGTGCTCGCCGGGGCCACCGACGCGCCGCTGTCGCCGATCACCTCCGCCTGCTTCGACGCCATCAAGGCCACCACCGCCAACAACGACGACCCCCGGCACGCCTCCCGGCCCTTCGACGGGCGCCGTGACGGCTTCGTCCTGGGCGAGGGCTCCGCCGTCATGGTGCTCGAGGAGCTGGAGTCGGCCAGACGCCGCGGCGCCACCGTGTACGCCGAGATCCTCGGCTTCGCCGGACGCAGCAACGCCTTCCACATGACCGGACTCAAGCCCGACGGCCGGGAGATGGCCGAGGCCGTCCGGGTCGCCCTGGACCGGGCGCGACTCGACCCCGAGGGCATCGACTACATCAACGCGCACGGCTCGGGCACCAAGCAGAACGACCGGCACGAGACCGCCGCGTTCAAGCGCAGTCTCGGGCAGCGGGCCCACGAGGTGCCGGTCAGCTCCATCAAGTCGATGATCGGGCACTCGCTCGGCGCCATCGGCTCCCTGGAGATCGCCGCCTGCGCCCTCGCCCTGCGCCACCAGGTCGTCCCGCCGACGGCCAACCTGTCCACGCCCGACCCCGAGTGCGACCTCGACTACGTGCCGGTGACGGCTCGCGAGCACCGCATGGACCGGGTCCTCAGCGTCGGCAGCGGCTTCGGCGGCTTCCAGACCGCGATGGTCCTGGGCCGGCCCGGCCTGGCACACGGGGAGGCGGCATGAGCGCCTCCGGCATACGCCCCGGCCGCCGCGGCCGGTCCGTGGTCACCGGGCTCGGCGTGGTCGCGCCCACCGGGATCGGCGCCGCCCGGCACTGGGAGTCGGTGCTCTCGGGCAAGAGCGGCCTCGGCCGGATCACCCGCTTCGACCCGACCGGCTACCCCGTCCGGGTGGCGGGCGAGGTCCCCGGATTCCGCGCCGCCGGACAGGTCCCGGGACGGCTCGTCCCGCAGACCGACCGCTACACCCACTTCGCGCTGGCCGCCGCCGAGGACGCCCTCGCGGACGCCGCCGCCGACCCGGCGACCCTGCCTGAGTACGAGATGGCGGTGGTGACCGCCAGCTCCTCGGGCGGCACCGAGTTCGGCCAGCACGAGATGGAGAACCTCTACCAGAAGGGGTCCTCCTGGGTCGGCGCCTACCAGTCCATCGCCTGGTTCTACGCGGCCACCACCGGCCAGGTCTCCATTCGGCACGGCATGCGCGGCCCCTGCGGGGTCATCTGCGGCGAGCAGGCCGGCGGCCTCGACGCCCTCGGCCAGTCCCGGCGGCTGCTGGACACCGGCTCCCGGCTCGTGCTCAGCGGCGGCACCGACGCCTCCCTGTGCCCGTACGGCCTGGTGGCGCAGCTGTCCACCGGCAGGCTGTCCACCGAGGACGATCCGGCCCGCGCTTACCTGCCCTTCGACGCGGCCGCCTCCGGGTTCGTCCCCGGCGAGGGCGGCGCCATCCTCGTCGTCGAGAGCGCCGATGCGGCACACGCCCGGGGAGTCCCGGCGTACGGCGAACTCCTGGGCTACGCGGCCGGTTTCGACCCCACGGCGGACGGCGCGACGCGGTTGCCGGTGACGGACGACGCCGCGCGGTCCGCCCCGGCGCCCGACGCCACGCGGCTGCCCGTGGCGGACCGTGCGGCGCAGCCGCCGGCGCCGAGCCGTACCACCGCCCGCCGCTCCGTGCTGGTGTCGGTGATCCGGCGGGCCCTCGCCGACGCCGGGCTCGCCCCGGGCGACGTCGACATGGTCTTCGCCGACGCCTCCGGCACACCGGCCGAGGACCTCGCCGAGGCCCGCGCCCTCACCGAGGTGTTCGGACCCGGCGGGGTGCCGGTGACCGCGCCGAAGACCCTCACCGGGCGCCTCTACGCGGGCGGCGCCGCACTGGACGTGGCGACCGCGCTGCTCGCCCTGAGCGCCGGAGTCGTCCCGCACACCGCGGGACTCGGCCGCCCGGCCCCCGGCTGCGAGATCGACCTCGTCCTCGACCGCCCCCGCCAGACCGACCCGCGCACCGCCCTCGTCCTGGCCCGCGGGCACGGCGGCTTCACCTCCGCTCTGGTGGTGGGCGCCGGCGACCGCAACGCCCTCAGGAGGTGACCGACTCACCGGCAGCCGACCGATATCTGCGGGCGCAGCCCGCCCAGGGGCGCGGGGCTGTACGGATCCGCGGCTCCGCCGCGCCGCGACCAGCCCCACGCACCCGCAGCCCACACACCACCCACGAAAGGCTTCCCATGCCGGAGTTCACCCTCGACGACCTGCGCCGCATCCTCCGAGCCAGCGGCGGGGTCGACGAGCAGACCGACCTGGACGGCGAGCACTTCGCCGACACCTCGTTCGCCGACCTCGGCTACGACTCCCTGGCCCTGCTGGAACTCGTCAACCGCATCGAGCGCGAGTACGACCTCCAGATCCCCGACGGCGACCTGGCGCACACCCAGACCCCGCGCGAGGCCCTGACCTACGTCCACGCCCGGCTCACGGAGGCCCGCGTCTGATGGCAGGACACACCGACAACGCGATCGTCGTCGAGGCACCGATGGACCTGGTGTGGACGATGACCAACGACGTGGCCGCCTGGCCGCGGCTGTTCAGCGAGTACGCCTCCGCCGAGATCCTCGGCCGGGACGGCGACACCGTCACCTTCCGCCTCGCCCTGCACCCGGACGAGAACGGCACGGTCTGGAGCTGGGTCTCCGAGCGCACTCCCGACCCGGCCACCCGCACCGTCGTGGCCCGCCGGGTCGAGACCGGCCCCTTCGCGTACATGAACATCCGCTGGGAGTACGAGGAGGTGCCCGGCGGCGTACGGATGCGCTGGATCCAGGACTTCGCGATGAAGCCCGACGCCCCGATCGACGACGCCGGGATGACGGCCCGGCTCAACCGCAACACCGCCGTCCAGATGCGGCTGATCAAGGCCAAGGTGGAGACCGCGGCCCGGGCCGGCCGCCAACTCCAGGGCAAGCGCCTCCTGGTGACGGGCGGCACCCGGGGCATCGGCCGGGGCATCGTCCTCGCCGCTGCCCGTGCCGGGGCCGACGTCGTCACCTGCTACCGCACCCCCGGCGAGGCCGTCGCCACCCTGGAGGAGGAACTCGCCGAAACCCCCGGCAAGCATCAGGTGCTGCGGGCCGACGCCGCCGACGAGACGGACGTGGACCGGCTGGTCACCGCGTGCGAGGCGAGCCTCGGCGGACTGGACGCCGTCGTCAACAACGCCGGGACGTTCCGCCCCCAGCCGTACGCCGACCTCACCCCCGCCGAGTGGGCCGCCACCCTCCAGGGCAACCTGACCGCCACTCACCTGGTCACCCGGCGCACCCTGCCGCTGCTCTCGGCAGGTTCCTCGGTGATCAACATCGGCTCCACGGTCGCCTTCATCGGCATGGCGGGCGGCGTCCACTACACCGCCGTCAAGTCCGCACTGGTCGGCATGACCCGCTCACTGGCCCGGGAGCTCGGACCACGCGGCATCCGCGTCAACACCGTCTCACCCGGCCGCATCGCCACCGAGGCGCTCGACGAACTGCCCGCCGAGGAGGCCGAGCGGCAGCGCGCCACCTTCGCCTCCTTCACCGCGCTCGGCCGGCTCGGCACCGTCGACGACATCGCCCGGACCGTGCTGTTCCTCGTCAGCGACCACGCCGGCTACGTCACCGGCCAGAACATCCACGTCGACGGCTGCGTCTGAGCCGCGGCACAGCCATGGAGGGAATCCCAGTGGAACTCGCACTGCACGGCAGGAAACTGCTCATCACCGGCGGCACCCGGGGCATCGGGCGGGGCATCGTCCTCGCCGCGGCCCGGGCGGGCGCCGACGTCCTCACCTGCTACCGGCAGGAGAGCGAGGCCGTCGACAGCCTGACGGCCGCGCTGAAGGAGACCGCCGGCGACCACCACGTGATCCGCGCGGACGTCGGTGACACCGCCGAGGTCGACCGCCTCGTCGGCGAGGCCAAGGACCGCTTCGGACGGCTCGACGGTGTGGTCAACAACGCGGGCGTGATCAGCCACATCCCGTTCGGGGAACTGCCCGCCGACGAGTGGTCGCGCATCCTCGACACCAACCTCACCGCCGCCTACCGGATCATCCACCAGGCGCTGCCGCTGCTCGGCACCGGCTCCTCGGTGGTCAACATCGGCTCGCGCGGAGCCGCCGCGGGCATACCGCTGCGCGCCCACTACACCGCCGCCAAGGCCGCCATGATCGGGCTGACCCGCTCGCTCGCCAAAGAACTCGGCCCCAAGGGCATCCGCGTCAACGTGGTGGCCCCCGGCGTCATCGAGACCGAGGCCTTCGCGGCCATGCCCGCCGACCGTGCGGAGGGGCTGCGCGCCACCTACGCGCAGAAGACCGCGCTGGCCCGACTCGGCACCGTCGAGGAACTCGCCGGACCGGTGCTGTTCCTGCTCTCCGACGCCGCCGCCTACATCACCGGCGAGACCCTCAACGTCGACGGGGGGATCTGACGTGCCCGAGCCCGCCGAGCAGGTCTTCCGGGTCACGCTGCGCATGCAGATCAAGCCCGGCATGGAGAACGAGTTCGAGAAGGTGTGGCTGGAGGTCGGCGACTCGGTCACCACCCACCCCGCCAACCTCGGTCAGTGGCTCTCCCGCAGCGCCGAGGAGGACGGCGTCTACTACATCGTCAGCGACTGGCTGAACGAGCCGCTGTTCCGTGAGTTCGAGACCAGCGACCGGCATCTGGAACACCGTCAGAAACTGCACCCGTACCGCAGCGGCGGCTCCATGACGACCATGCACGTCGTCGCCGCCCTGTCCGGCGCCGCATCGTGACCGGCGGCGCCGTCGAGGTCGTGCTCTACCACCTGAGCGACGACCCGGACCGGGTGCTGCCCGCCTACCACGAGGCCAGCCGCCGGATGGCGGGCACCGCCGGCCTGCTCGGCAACAAACTGCTGCACGCCCTCGGCGACCCGCGCTCCTACGTCGTGGTCAGCCGCTGGTCGGGCTGGGAGGCGTTCACCGCCTGGGAGAGCGGCCCCGCCCACAAGGACCAGACCGCCCCGCTGCGGCCGCTGCGCGACACCGGCCGGGACCGGCCCTTCGAGATCTACCGGGAACTCGCCGCCTACGCGGGGGACCGGGCCGCCACCCCCGTCGCCGACGTCGAGGAAGCCGCCGCCGCCACGGAAGCCGCCGCCGTAGAGGAAGCCGCCGACGTCAAGGAAAGGCAAGGAGTCTGAGCATGGCCCGCACGGACGCCCGGCAAGCAGCCCCACCGACCGACCCACCGACCGACCCACCGACCGACCCACCGACCGACCCACCGACCGACCCACCGACCGACCCACCGGCCGGCCCGCCGACCGACCTGTTCACCCCCGCTTTCCACCAGAGCCCGCACGACGCGCTGGCCGGCCTGCGACGGACCGCGCCCGCCGTGCCCGTGACGACCCCCAACGGCCTGCGCACCTGGCTGGTCACCGGTTACGAGCACGCCCGGGCCCTGCTCGCCGACCCCCGGCTGAGCAAGGACATGCGGGTCGGCCGGGACCTCATCCCGCGCAACTTCACCGACCCCGAGAAGCAGCGCCGGTTCCTCGCGGAATCGGGAGAGCGCAGCCAGTTCCCGCACGTCCTCAGCGTGCACATGCTGGACAGCGACCCGCCGGACCACACCCGGCTGCGCCGGCTCGTCGGACGGGCCTTCACCGCGCGCCGGGTCGAGTCCCTGCGGCCGCGCATCACCGAGCTCACCGACGAACTGCTGGACGCCATGGCCCGGCACGAACGGCTGGACCTCATGGAGGCGCTGGCCTTCCCGGTGCCCTTCACGGTCATCTGCTGGCTGCTCGGCGTGCCCCCGGACGACCGGGCCGCCTTCCGCCGCTGGTCCAACCTGCTCGTCTCCGGCGCGGGCACCGACGAGGTGCGGGAAGCCAGCGCGTCGATGATCGCGTACCTGAAGGCGCTGATCGAGGCGAAGCGGGCCGAACCGGCCGACGACATGCTCACCGACCTGGTGCACGCCCAGGACGCGGGCGACCAGCTGTCGGCCGACGAACTGATCTCCATGGCGTTCCTGCTGCTGGTGGCGGGCCACGAGACCACGGTCAACCTCATCGGCAACGGCACCCTGGCCCTGCTCACCCACCCCGACGTACGGGGGCAGCTCGCGGCGGACGCGTCGCTGTGGCCCGCGGCCGTCGAGGAGTTCCTCCGCTACGACGGCCCGGTCACCAACGCCACCTGGCGGTTCACCACCGAGCCCGTCGAGGTCGGTTCGGTCACCATTCCCGAGGGCGAGTTCGTGACCATCTCGCTCGGCGCCGCCGGCCGGGACCCGGCCCGCTACCCCGACCCCGACCGCCTGGACATCACCCGCGCCCACACCGCCTCGGTCGCCTTCGGCCACGGCATCCACCACTGCCTGGGCGCCCCGCTCGCCCGGCTGGAGGGACAGATCGTCCTCAGCCGCCTGTTCACGCGCCTGCCCGGGCTGCGGCTCGCCGTGGACGAGGGCGAACTGCGCTGGCGCAGCAGCCTCATGATGCGCGGCCTCGAAGAACTCCCGGTGCTCACGGCGTGACCGCCGATTCCGCCCCGCCCCCCTTGGAGGACACACCCGTGGAACGTCAGGACACCCAACGCCCCTCCTGGGCCCCGCCGGAGGTCGACATCGACACCCCGAGCATCGCCCGGGTCTACGACCACTGGATCGGCGGCACCCACAACTTCCCCGTGGACCGGGAACTCGCGCGCAAGGTCGCAGCCGGCAACCCGGACCTCCCGGCCACCCTCAAGGCCAACCGAGCCTTCCTGCGCCGCGCGGTACGCGAACTGTCCGCGCTCGGCATACGGCAGTTCCTCGACATCGGCTCCGGCATCCCGGCCGAGGGCAACGTGCACGACGTCGCCCTCGCCGCCCACCCGGACAGCAAGGTCGTCTACGTCGACATCGACCCGGTGGCCGTCGCGCACGGCCGGGCCCTGCTCGCCGACGAACCCCGAGCGGCCGTCTTCCAGGGCGATCTCTACAAGTCCCGGGAGATCCTGGACGCGGAGGACACCCGCCGGCTGATCGACTTCGACCGGCCGGTCGCGCTGATCCTCGCCGCCGTACTGCACTTCGTCCCGGACGCCGACGATCCGCTCGCCCTGGTACGCCGGTACACCGAGCGGCTGGCACCCGGCAGCGCCCTGGTGATCTCGCACGCCGGGGCGGAGGAGGTGCCGAGGGCGGCACCGGAGGCGGCCGAGCAGTACCGGGGCGCGGTGAGTCAGGTGATCTGGCGCGACAACCGGGAACTCGCCGCGCTGTTCGAGGACTTCGAGTTGGTGGAGCCCGGCGTGGTGCGTGCCCCGCTGTGGCGGCCCGAACCGGCCGAGACCCCCGACCCGGCGCTCGCGATGCTGGCCGGAGTGGCGCTCAAACCGGCCGGGTGACCTCCGGTGGACACCTCCCTCACCCCGCAGGACTCATCGCAGGCCACCGCTCCCGCAGCACCACCGCTCGCCGGTGACCGCAGGCCCGGCTTCGGCACACTGCTCGCGGTCGACCTGTGGGAGCGGTTCAGCTTCTTCGGCATGGCGGCGATCCTGGTCCTCTACCTGACCGCCTCCGAGGCGCGCGGCGGCATGGGCATGGCGCCGCAGACGGCCACCGCGGTCTTCGCGGCGTACATGTCCCTCAGCTTCATGGCCGGACTGCCCGGCGGGTGGCTCGCCGACCGGGTGCTGGGCGCACGCCGGGCCGTGCTGCTCGGCGGTGCGCTGATCACCTGCGGCCACGCGGTGCTCGCACTGCCGGTGACGGGCTCGCTCTACGTCGGTCTGCTGCTGGTCGTCGCGGGGACGGGCCTGGTCAAGCCGGCCATGGCGGCCATGGTCGCGGGGGTCAGCGGGGACGGGAAGGGCCGCCGCGAGGCGGCCTTCTCGCTCTTCTACATGTGCATCCAGGTCAGCGCGCTCATCGCCCCCGTCGTCACCGGGCTGCTGGCCGAGCGCGTCGCCTGGCACCTGGGCTTCGCGGCGGCCGCCCTCGGCATGACGGCGGGACTGACCCAATTCGCCCTCGGTCTGCGCCGGTACGGGGACGTGGGCGCGCGTCCGCCCCACCCGGTGCCGCGCTCCGAGGCCGCCACGATGCTGCGACGCGCCGCGTGGGTCACGGGAGCGGTGGGCGCGCTCGCGGTGGTGCCGGCGGCCTGCGGGCTGCTCCCGCTCCCCGCGGTGCTCGCCGTCCTCGGCCTCACCACGGTCACCCTCCCGTTCTGGTACCTGCGCTCGCTGCGCCGTACCCATGCACGGGGCACGGTCCACCAGCGTCGCCTCGCCGGTTTCACGGTGCTGATGGCAGCTTCGGCCGCCTTCTGGATGATCTTCGCGCAGAGCGGTTCGGTGCTCAGCCTCTTCGCCGAGCGCCACACCGACCGGGACGTGCTGGGCTTCGAGGTCCCGGCCAGCTGGTTCCAGTCCGTGCACCCGCTCTTCGTCCTGCTGGTCGCCCCGCTGTTCGCCCGGCTCTGGCTGAGGGCGCCGCGGGTGGACGTACCGGTGAAGTTCGCGGGCGCGCTGATCACGGCGGGCGTCAGCTTCCTCGTGATGGCGATGGCGGCCCAACTCGCCGAACACGGCCCGGTCGGCCCGCAGTGGCTGTTGCTGGTCTACCTGCTCTACTCCTGCGGCGAGGTCGCACTGGCCCCCGCAGGCCTGGCTCTGGCGGCCACGGTGGCACCCTCCGGCAGCACCAGCCGCCTGCTCGCGGTGAACGGCCTGTTCGGTGCGGTGGGAGTGGTGGTGGGAGGCCAGTTGTTCCGGCTGACCACCGTGCTGTCGCCGACGGTGTACTTCCTGCTGCTCGGCGGCTTCGTCCTGTCGGTAGGTACAACGATCGCACTCGCCACACCACGCCTACGCAGACTCCTCGCCCTGCCGGCCGAGCCCGGCACCTGACACGTGGAGAAATCTGCCATTTGTCCGACACCGGTGAATTTACGAAGACCGCCTGAGGAGTCCTGTCCACGGCCCAGCAGGGGTTTCTGGTCGAAACATGATGACGGGACTCGAGATGCGTGGCGAAATACCACGGAATCCGGCGACGGTCCTCGCCCCGCCTGAGGTGGTCGACTCCGAGAGGGCATTCTCCGAGGTCCAGTACGATGCGGGTCGGAGGAGTCCGGGCCAGATGGACTGGGGCTGAGGTGGGGGCTGGGGCGGTGATCAGTAGTTCCTTAAGCACCTCAAATTCGTGACGCAAGAGGTGCACTCGTGTTCTCTGCCTATAGGCGGCTGCTTTCCGAACCCGGAATTCGACCCCTCATGGCTGTGGGGTTGCTGGCGAAAATGCCCGGCCTCGGTATCTCCTCGGTCCTCATCCTGCACGTAGTGGGAAACATGGACCGCGGCTTCGGTGCGGGAAGCCTGGTAGCCGCGTTCTGGACGGCCGGCGCGGGCCTCGGGGCTCCACTGCAGGGCCGCGGTCTCGACCGCTACGGTCTGCGGAAGGTCTTCGGTGGTCTGGTGATCACCCAGTCGCTGTTCTGGGGCCTGGCGCACTTCCTGCCGTTCCCCGCCCTGGTGGCCACCGCGTTCCTCGGTGGCCTGACCACGCTGCCGGCCTTCACGGTCATCCGCCTGGCCCTGGCCAACATGGTCACCGAGGAGAACCGGCACACCGCCTACGCGGTAGAGGCGATCACCACCGACGTCGCCTATATGGCGGGCCCGTCCTTCGGCATCCTGCTCGCCTCCCTGGCGTCGCCCACGGTGGCGTTCCTGGCCATGGGTACGCTGCTGTTCGCCGCAGGCGTCGCGTACCTGCTGCTCGACCCGCCCCTCAAGGCGGCACGTCCGGCGGACGGCCCCAAGCCCCGGCTGCGCAGCTGGCTGACCGCGCGGATGGTGTGCGCGCTGAGCATCACCGCCGCCACCTCGATCGCGGTGATCGGCTTCGAGATCGCGGCCATCGGCACTCTGCAGAAGTCGGGTCAGCTGCAGTGGAGCTGGCTGCTGCTGGTGGCCGCCGGCCTCGCTTCGGCGGCCGGCGGCTTCCTCTACGGAGGCATGCGCCGCCCGCCGTCGGTGTTTGCGATCGGCGCGCTCCTCGGAGTGTTCTGCATCCCGATCGGGCTCGCGACCGAGTGGTACTGGCTGTGCGTGCTCGCCGTCCCGGCCAACCTCCTCGTTGCACCCGCCCTGTCGGCCAGTGCCGGCGCCGTGAGCCGGCTCGCACCCGACGACAGCAAGGGCGTGGCCATGGGCACGTACGCCGGCGCGATCCTGGTCGGCAACGTGATCGGCTCGCCGCTGGCCGGCACGGTCCTCGACCACGGCGGCCCCGCTGCGTCCTTCGCCGCCTTCGGTACCACCGCCGCGCTCACAGCGGCCCTGGCCTACCTCTGTGACCTGCGGCTCAGGAGCAAGGGGAGCGACATCCCCGCCGCCCGGAGCGAACAACTGGAGTCCTCGGGAGCCCTGCAGTGAGGATCGCGCCCGTCGACGGTCACTCGACGGGCGGCATCCTCGTACAGAACCCCGCGCGAGCGAGGCGTGGAGTGCGCTCACGTGAACGGGAGCCCGCGCCATGCTCACGGCATACGGCCGGCTCTCCGCCTCAAGCCGTGGATCTCCTGGAGGGCGGCCTCGGCCTCCTGCTCGTTCATCAGCGTGTCCCCGTACAGATCGACGGCGGTGAGCCTCCCGGGTACTCCTAGGAGCTGGAGGGAGCCGAGTGCGTCTGCCAGTGCGGCGCCGTGCCCGTAGGAACTCCGCAGGAGCGTTGGGCGGGACTTGCGCCAGTTGTTGCGTGCCGGCCGTGACGAGTGCAGCTCCAGATCAATCCCCATGCTTCATGATGGCGCGCTGCGCTGCAGCACCCAGCCACAACTGATGACGAGCGGCCGTGGCCTGCGGCCGCCCCGCAAGTGCAACGGCTGAGGCTTCGTCACGAAGACCGGCCACAAGGGCCGGATGAAGCACGGCAAGGACTGCCGCCGCTGCAAGGCCACCGGCAAGCGGATGCGCGTCGGCTTCTGGCTCTGCAACCTGAGCCCGCATCTACCGCACGGGTACCGGCTGACCGGAGAAGACAGACGACCGCCCGCCATGAGACGGACCCCGCGTCTAGCAGACGTGAGGTGGGCGCGGTCGCCGGTCAATGCCCCGAGCTTGCCAGCACCCGGGGCCCGCGCAGCCTATCCACCCGTCCATCTCCCCAGGAAGTGAGTTTTTGCCGCCGCGATCCTCGACGTCTCCGCCGTGCCGTTGTTCAGCGCCGTATCCGCCCACGCCGTCAAGACCAAGTCCGCCGGAGGCGCCGCGGTGGTGCTGTTCCTGTTCGGGCTCTTCGCCGCCAAGGTTGGCGCGTACGAGTCATCCGCTACTTCGTGCAGGCGTCCGCCGATGCGCTGTCCGCCCTCGGGAACTGAAGGAGGCTCGCTGTGTACGAGCACGCCGACCTCGTACCCGGCCCTCTTGAGGCGACCGTGGAAGCCCACCGGCCCGGCCCGCTCGCCCCGGCCCCGCCAGACCCGAACCGGCCGCGACCAAGCCGCCCCTCTCGCGCGCGGCCGTGAACATCGCTCCGGCCCGTGATCACGCAGGGCGCCGAAGCAATGGGTGACGTCTTCGCCGAAGATCAGGAAGGGGTGGATACGGAGGGAGAAGGAGAGGGCGACACGGTGGCCTGATCAAATGCGTTTGGCCCCCTGGGCGGGCCCCCAAACACGTCAGAGGCCACATACGGAAATCCGTATGTGGCCTCTGACCAGCGTCGGGGTGGCGGGATTTGAACCCACGACCTCTTCGTCCCGAACGAAGCGCGCTGCCAAGCTGCGCTACACCCCGATGTCGCTGCTGTCGCGGCGACGACGTTTACTTTAGCCCACCGGTGGCTAGAGACGAAATCCGGTTTTGCCGCGGTGGCGGATGGGGTTCGGGCGGGCGTGGTCGAGGGCCACGAGGAGGACGGCCAGGGCGTAGAAGGAGAGGCCCAGGAGGAGCGCGTTGCCGAGGACCCGCTTAAAGCCGTCCTGGCCGACGTCCAGGAAGGGGTAGAGGTAGCGGTCGGGGGTGCCCGGGAGGAGCAGCTCGCCCCGGGTGAGGCAGAAGGCCAGGTAGGCCATCGGGTAGAGGAGCCAGGTGCTGGCCTGGCGGAGGTGCAGGCGGCCGGGGGACGTGAGCAGGAGCCAGTCCAGTACCGCCGCGATCGGGGTCACCGTGTTCAGGACCCCGTGGGAGAGGGCCTGCCAGCCCGTCGGCGTGGCTGCCTCGCCCGTGAGGGAGAACGGACTCGCCTCGTTCGCCAGGAGCAGGTGGTGCACCAGAGCGGCGATCACGACGTAGAGCAGCGTCGCGCCCAGCACCGCACCCGGCAGGGGCCGGCCGGTCGTCCAGGCGCGGCGGGCCGAGAGGGTCATGACCAGGGCCAACAGCAGGTTGCTCTGGATCACGAAGTAGCTCAGGACCCGGGACGGGTCGCCGAGGAGCAGTTCCAGTGCCACGCCCCCCGTCGCCACGAGGGCGATCAGGAGGCGGAAGGCCGCGGCCGCGGGGCGGCGGACCGGGGTGACGACGGCCGTGGCGGGCACGGGAGCGGGCTTCCGTGCCGGCGGGGACGGTATCGCGGGGAGGCCCGGGATGTCCCGGGGTATCGGGGCGGTCATGCCCCCACGCTGACAGAAACGGACATAGGGGGCGATTTGGGCGGGGCTGTGCGGGTTACCCCACCCGGGCCGGGCCCTCGTCCCGTTGCGTTCCCTACTCCTCTACCTCCGCGACGTCCTCTACCTCCCCTACCTACCCACAGCCTCGCGCCCGACCAGCGTCAGCAACGTCGCCTCCGGCGGGCACGCGAACCGCACCGGCGTGTAGCGGTTCGTGCCGCAGCCCGCCGACACGTGCAGGTACGACGTACGGCCCTCCGTCGTGTGCGTGGACAGGCCCTTCACCCGCTCCGTGTCCAGGTCGCAGTTGGTGACCAGGGCGCCGTAGAAGGGGATGCACAGCTGGCCGCCGTGGGTGTGGCCGGCCAGGATCAGGGGGTAGGCGTCGGCCGTGAAGGCGTCCAGCGTGCGCAGGTAGGGGGCGTGTACGACGCCCATCGAGAAGTCCGCCGACTCGGACGGGCCGCCCGCCACCTGCGCGTAGCGGTCCCGCTTGATGTGCGGGTCGTCCAGGCCCGTGAGCTCCACGGAACCGCCCTCGAGCTTGAGCTCGCCGCGCGTGTTGGTCAGGTTGAGCCAGCCCGCCGCGTCGAAACCGTCCCGCAGGTCCTCCCACGGGTTGTGCACCACGCCCTCGGCCGGCGCGTTGCCGTTCAGCCCGTGGCGGCCCTGGGCCTTCTCGAGCAGGTAGCGGGCGGGGTTGCGCAGCTTGGGGCCGTAGTAGTCGTTGGAGCCGAAGACGTACGCGCCGGGGAACTCCATCAGGGGGCCGAGCGCGTCCAGGACCTCCGGGACGCCCTCCGGGTCGGACAGGTTGTCGCCCGTGTTGATCACGAAGTCGGGGCGCAGGCCCGCCAGGGACCGCAGCCAGCGCTGCTTCTTGCGCTGGCCGCCGACCATGTGGATGTCGGAGACCTGGAGCACGCGCAGAGGGCGCATACCCGGCGGCAGGACCGGGACGGTGACCCGGCGGAGGCGGAAGGAGCGGGCCTCGAAGCCCGCCGCGTACACCAGACCGGCGGCGCCAGCCGCCGCGATTCCCAGGGGGACTCCGTATCGCGCGCGCATACGACCATCGTGTCAGACCCCGGCCGTGGTCCGTGCCGGGCGGTGCCCGAAATCCCCTGATCGCACCGGCCCTTCGGGCACGGCCGCCTAAATCGAGGGGCGCCGTTCCTTCCGGACCTGCGACAATCGGCCCCATGACCACGCTCAAGTCGAAGCTGCAGGAAGACCTCAACGTTGCGATCAAGGAGCGCGACGAGCTGCGCTCCTCGACGCTCCGGCTGACGCTCGCCGCGATCACCAAGGAGGAGGTCGCGGGCAAGGAGAAGCGCGAGCTCTCCGACGACGAGGTCCAGAAGGTGATCACCCGGGAGGCGAAGAAGCGGCGCGAGGCGGCCGACGCCTTCGCCCAGGGCGGTCGCGCCGAGCAGGCCGAGCGCGAGAAGGCGGAGGGCGAGGTCCTCGCCACGTACCTGCCGCAGCAACTGTCGGACGAGCAGCTCCAGCAGGTCGTCGCCCAGGCGGTCGAGGAGGCGAAGGCGGCCGGTGCCGAGGGGCCGCGGGCCATGGGCGCGGTCATGAAGATCGTGAACCCGAAGGTGGCCGGGCAGGCCGAGGGCGGCCGCGTCGCCGCCGCGGTGAAGAAGCTGCTGGCCGGCTGACCCGGTGATCGGCCGGAGGCTCCGGTGACCGACCGGTTGACCTGGTGGTCGGACCGGAGGGGCTGGTGCCCGGCTGACCTGGTGGTCGGCTCCGGTGACCGACCGGTTGGCCTGGCGGTCGACTCGGGAGTGCCGGCGGCCGGCTGACCGTTCAACCGGACGACGCCGGACCAGGATGAGCCGGACCAGGATGACGACGGCCCGGACGGCGACGGCCCTGGGTGACGCCGGCCCCGGACAGCGACGGCCCCGGACGGCGACGGCCCCGGACGGCGACGGCCCCGGACTACGACGGCCCCGGGCGACGACGGCCCCGGGCGACGCCGGCCCCGGACTACGACGGCCCCATCCCACCCACGCGGGTAGGAAGGGGCCGTCGCCGTTTCGTCACACCGTTCCGTCACACCGTCGGCTCAGCCGAACCGGCCGCCGTTTCCGTTGCCGCCGCCGTTGCTCTGCCCCCGGAAGAAGCCCTCCGGGATGGAGAACGAGGGCGTCGGGAAGGGCTCGCCGCCGCCTCCGCCGTTGTTGTTGCCGCCGACCAGACCGCCGATGAAGCCGTCGTTGTCGTCGTTGCCGCCGTCACCACGGCCGCCACCGTCCTCGTCCCCGTCACCGCGGTCCCGCGGCTTGCTGTCGGGGATGTGGACGGCGTTGAAGTTCTCGACGGGCTTGCCCTCCAGCGCGCCGGACATCATGTCGCGCCAGATGGGACCGGGGACCTCGCCACCGAAGACCTTGCCGTACGACCGGCCGCCGATGGTGATGCCGGACATCTTCCGCTTGTGCGCCGGGTCGCCGACCCAGACCGCACCGGCCATGTTCGGCGTGTAGCCCACGAACCAGGCCGCGTAGCGCTCGTCCGTCGTACCGGTCTTGCCGGCGCTGGGGCGGCTGCCGAGGCCCGCCTTCGTGCCCGTACCGTCCTCGACGACGCCCTTCAGCAGCGCGTTGATGGTGTCGGCGGTGTTCTCCGACATCGCGCGCGAGCAGGTCGACTTCGGGACCTCGAGCGACGTGGTCTTGTCACCGACCCGCCGGCTGACCGACTCGATGGCGACCGGCGTGCAGTGCATACCCCGCGAGGCGAAGGTCGCGTACGCGTCCGCCATGGTCAGCGGGGACATCTCCTGGGTGCCGAGGGCGATGGAGGGCACCTGCGGCATCTTGTCGCCGTCGGCCCGCACGACGCCCATCTTCTTCGCCATCGTCGTCACCGGGCAGATGCCGATGTCGCTGATCATCTGCACGTAGTAGGTGTTGACCGACTTGGCGGTCGCCTCCCGCATGTCGTACGGGCCGACCTCGGAGGAGTTCTCGTTCTGCAGCCTGGCCGGGTTGGCGGGGTCGTTCATCCACCGCTTGCCGTCGCAGGCCGAGACCGGGCTCGGGTACGCCATCCGGTAGGGCGACGAGTACACCTTGTTCGCCGGCATGCCGTCCTCGAGGGCCGCCGCGGCCACGATCGGCTTGAACGTCGAACCCGGCTGGTAGCCCATGCCCCCGCCCATCGACTGGTCGACGGAGAGGTTGATCTGCGTCTCGTTCTTCTTGAAGCCGTACGGACGCGACTGGCCCATGGCGAGGATCTTGCCGGTGCCCGGCTGGACGATCGTGGCGGCGGTGGCCACCTCGTCGCTCTTGTAGACGTGGTCCTTGATGGAGGCCTGCGCCGCGTTCTGGGACTGCGGGTCCATGGTCGTGCGGATGGTGAGGCCGCCCTGGTTCCAGATCTTCGCGCGCTTCTCCTTGGTCTTGCCGAAGACCGGGTCGGTCAGGAAGACCTCGCGCACGTAGTCACAGAAGAAGCCGGCGCCCTTCACCGCGGTGATGCAGCCGTTCTTGGGCTTGCTGACCTTCAGGCCGAGCGGTGCCTTCATCGCGTCGGCGGCCTGCGCCCTGGAGATGTCGCCGACGGCCGCCATGCGCTGCAGCACGGTGTTGCGGCGCTTGGTGGCCTCCGTCTCGTCGTTGACCGGGTCGTACCGGCTGGGCGACTGGACGATGCCGGCGAGCAGGGCCGACTGCTCGAGGGTGAGGTCCTTGGCCGACTTGGAGAAGTAGCGCTGGGCGGCGGCCTCGACGCCGTAGGCCTGCTGGCCGAAGAACGTGATGTTCAGGTAGTTCTCGAGGATCTTCTTCTTGCCCAGCTCCTCCTCGACCTGGATCGCGTACTTGAGTTCGCGGATCTTGCGGCCGATGGTCTGCTGAGTGGCCTGCGCGACCTTCGTCGGGTCGTCGCCCGCCTCCTCGACGAAGACGTTCTTCACGTACTGCTGCGTCAGCGTCGAGGCGCCCTGGGAGACCTCACCGCTGCGCGCGTTCTTGTCGAGGGCGCGCAGGACGCCCTTGAGGTCGACGGCGCCGTGCTGGTAGAAGCGCGAGTCCTCGATGGCGACGATCGCCTTCTGCAGGTACGGCGAGATGTCCTTGAGGGGGACCACCGTGCGGTCACGCGAGTAGACCGTGGCGATCTGGCCGCCGTCGGCGTCGAGGATCGTGGTGCGCTGACTCAGCGGCGGGGTCTTCATGTTGACCGGGAGCTCGTCGAAGCTCTCGACCGATCCCTTGGCCGCCAGACCCAGCGCGCCCACGGCGGGCAGTGCGATGCCGGCCAGCACGGCTCCCGCGAGGACACTGACACCGAGGAACTTGGCGGCCTGCTGCGTGGGAGACAGACCACTGCCCGAGCGCTTCTTTGGCATGAGGGCAGCCTACGTTCTCATTCGCCGGACAGGCGTATAGGCCTTGGCCTAAGCTGCTCTCAACTGTCACAGCAGTGAGGCCACGTATCAATACGTCCGGCGACCCCGAATCGTTCTGGGTGTTCCCCAACTTTTTCGTTGGGATCGTGTCCGAATCCGCCTTGTGTGTCATACGGCGTCCGTTGTGACGCAACTGAACTGTCCTGGTTTGCCAGGAAAGTTACGTATGTCGCCAGCTCACTCCCCCGGGTGATCTGCCGCTTACCCATAGTCCGTTCGGGCCATTCAAGATTGGGCCCGCTGGGGGTGTTGCGCTGTGCCCACCTTCCGTAACGTCCTCAACTGGCGGCGGTGAATATGCCGCTGCCGCCGTGGGGGAGCCTCGATTCGGGAGAGGACGGCGCCGGTATGGGCTGGGTAGTCGACTGGAGTGCGCAGGCGGCCTGCCGCACTACCGATCCGGATGAACTGTTCGTTCAAGGAGCAGCGCAGAACAGGGCCAAGGCGGTGTGCACCGGCTGCCCGGTGCGGACGGAGTGCCTGGCCGACGCGCTCGACAACCGCGTCGAGTTCGGTGTGTGGGGAGGCATGACGGAGCGGGAGCGCCGCGCACTGCTGCGCAGGCGTCCCACAGTGACCTCCTGGCGCCGGCTGCTGGAGACGGCGCGCACGGAGTACGAGCGGGGGTGCGGTGTGCTGCCCCTCGACGACGACGAGATCTACGAGAACTACGCGGCGGTGAGCTGAGGAATTCCCTCGGGAACTCCCCAGGTCCTGGTACGAACCCTCGCCGCCGGTGCCGACGGGTCCCCCACCACGGTGACCCGCCCTCACCCGGTTGCGCTCAGGCACTCGCCTCGGGCGGTTCCGGCAGGTCGGCGGGGCCGGGAAGCTCACGCTCGTCGGCGGCGAGCCGGTCGCCGATCTCGCGCAGTCCCGCGAGGTCGTGCACGTCCCCGGGAAGCGCGGCCACTTCCGTCACGGCCACCTCGGGGTGCAGCGCGGTGAAGCGGTCACGCGTGCGCTGCTCACGGGAGAGCAGCTGCATGCGATCGGCGTGCAGCCTCAGCAGGCCTGCCGTGAGCTGCTCGACGGACCGCTCGGGGTCCTCCGTGTGCTCGGCGTCCCCGGTGTGCTCCGTGTGCTCGGTGTTCTCGGCGTCTTCGGTGGGGGAGCCACTCTCGGGAGCCGATGCCCGAGCTGGTGTTCCGGGCGTGGGAGAGTCTGAACTGTCCTGTGCGTCGGGGGAGTTACGAAGTACTGCTTTCCCGTCCTCCTGATCCACAATGCGGGGCTCTTCAAGATTTTCCGCGGCGGCGAGCGCCCGCTCGGCCGACAGTCCGTCGGCGCCGCTGCCGTGCACCCGGTTGAGCACCAGGCCGGCCAGCGGCATGTCCTCCGCGGCCAGCCGCTCCACGAAGTAGGCGGCCTCGCGCAACGCGTCCCGCTCCGGGGCCGCGACCACGAGGAACGCCGTGCCGGGCGCCTGGAGCAGCTTGTACGTCGCGTCCGCGCGGGTGCGGAAGCCGCCGAAGGTGGTGTCCATCGCGGACACGAACGTCTGGACGTCCTTGAGGAGCTGACCGCCGAGCAGCTTGCCGAGGGTGCCGGTCATCATCGACATCCCGACGTTGAGGAACTTCATCCCGGCCCGGCCGCCCAGCTTCGCGGGCGCGGTCAGCAGCCGGATCAGCCGGCCGTCCAGGAACGAGCCGAGCCGCTTGGGCGCGTCCAGGAAGTCCAGCGCCGAACGGGACGGCGGGGTGTCGACGACGATCAGGTCCCACTCGTCCCGGGAGCGCAGCTGCCCGAGCTTCTCCATCGCCATGTACTCCTGCGTGCCCGCGAAGCCCGCCGAGAGCGACTGGTAGAAGGGGTTGCCCAGGATGGCGGCCGCCCGCTCGGGGTCCGCGTGCGCCTCGACGATCTCGTCGAAGGTGCGCTTCATGTCGAGCATCATCGCGTGCAGCTCGCCGCCCGCCGTGTCGTCGATGCCCTTCACCCGGCGCGGGGTGTTGTCCAGGGAGTCGATGCCCATGGACTGGGCCAGCCTGCGGGCCGGGTCGATGGTCAGGACGACCACCTTGCGGCCCCGCTCGGCCGCGCGCAGCCCCAGAGCCGCCGCGGTCGTCGTCTTGCCGACCCCGCCCGAGCCGCAGCACACCACGATCCGGGTCTTCGGGTCCTCCAGCAGCGGGTCGACGTCGAGCAGGCGCGCGGGGGCGAGGTGAGGGCGGGCCGGATCGTGGGTGTGGGCCGGGTCCGGACGACTCATGACATCCCCTGCTTCCGACTCATGACGGGCCTTGCCTGTCTGTCCCGGCGAGTGAGGCGCGCTGCTCGCGTGCCCCGTCCGCGCCGGCTCATGACACGCCCTGCTCGCGCAGCTCGCGGGCCAGCTCGTACAGCCCTGCCAGATCCATGCCCTCGGCGAACAGTGGCAGTTCGTGCAGCGGCAGGCCCAGCTCGGCCAGGACCGCACGCTGCTCGTGCTCCAGCGTGTACCGCTCGGCGTACTCCTCGGCCTGCGTGAGCAGCGGGTCCACCAGCCGCTCGGCGTGCCCCCCGCGCCGCGCCCCGCCGAGCCCCGCGGACGATAGGGACCGCGCGACAGTGGAACGCGGGGCCGTCCGCAGGAGTTCCAGGTCGGTCTCGTCCAGCACCTCAGGCCGGACCATGTTCACGATGATCCGTCCCACCGGCAGCCGGGCCGAACGCAGCTCGGCGATGCCGTCCACGGTCTCCTGGACGGGCATCTCCTCCAGCAGCGTCACCAGGTGAACCGCCGTCTCCGGCGACTTCAGCACCCGCATCACGGCCTGCGCCTGATTGTGTATCGGGCCGATCTTGGCGAGGCCGGCGACCTCGTCGTTCACGTTCAAAAAGCGCGTGATCCGACCGGTCGGCGGGGCGTCCATGACGACGTAGTCGTAGACGAACCGTCCGCTGCGCTCCTTGCGGCGCACCGCCTCGCACGCCTTGCCGGTCAGGAGGACGTCCCTGAGGCCGGGCGCGATGGTGGTGGCGAAGTCGATCGCGCCGAGCTTCTTCAGGGCCCGTCCGGCGCTGCCCAGCTTGTAGAACATCTGGAGGTAGTCCAGAAGGGCCAGTTCGGGGTCGATGGCGAGGGCGTACACCTCCCCGCCCCCGGGTGCTACCGCGATTTTCCGTTCCTCATAAGGCAGCGCCTCCGTTTCGAAGAGCTGCGCGATGCCCTGACGGCCCTCGACCTCGACGAGAAGCGTCCGCTTCCCCTCCGTGGCCAGGGCCAGCGCTAGGGCCGCGGCCACCGTGGTCTTGCCGGTACCGCCCTTGCCGCTGACGACCTGGAGCCTGCTCACGTATTCGAGCCTAATTCCTTCTTAAGTGCTCCGGGGGTGTCGGGTGGGATCACCGGAGTGTTCGAGTGGTGAGGTCCGTTACGTCTGATTCGAGCTGGGCCTGTGAAGCCTCTGGTTAGAGCGTGCGGGCGGGCCTCGCGCTTGGTGTGGTGGCGGGCGCGTGGGCGTCGGGCGGATGCCTATAGCGAACCGGGTCTCGATGCCTCTGGCTAGAGAGGTGGCGCCCGGCGTCTTCCCGGCCCCGGTCGAAGCCCCGACGGCTACGGCCGCACAAGCGACGCACGCCGCAACGGGCCGAGGGTGCCGGTCTACTCCGGGATGATCAGCCCGCGTTCGCGCAGCTGCGGCAGGCACTGCTTCAGGCACGACTCCACCGACACGGCATCCGTCCGGACCAGCAGATCCTCATGGAACGGGTTGCCACTCGCGACGAAGGTCCATGGCTTCCTGCCCTCACGCATCCGCTCGGCATCCGCCTTGAACAACACCGTGACCCCCTGCTCGGCCAGCGCCTCCATAACCCGCACCACATCCACCGAGACGCCCCCTTGAGCTGCTAATCGAACAGTCAGCAAAGCTATACCGGGTATTTCAGCTACCCACTTGACGGCTTGGGGCCGCGAGGCGTCTAACCAGTCCGCGCCCGGGCTACGCGGGAGGCTGTGGACAACCGCGGCTGTGGCCCCTGGACAACCGGTGCGGTGGTGGGCCGCGTGGCCCCTGCCCGCCAGGGGCTAGAGTCGGCCGCATGACCAAGTGGGAATACTCGACTGTGCCGCTGCTCGTCCACGCCACGAAGCAGATTCTGGACACCTGGGGCGAGGACGGCTGGGAGCTCGTCCAGGTCGTGCCCGGGCCGAACAACCCCGAGCAGCTCGTCGCCTACCTGAAGCGGGAGAAGCAGTAGTGGGCGCCGTCGAGGCGAAGCTGGCCGAGCTCGGCCTGAGCCTGCCCGACGTGGTCCCGCCGCTCGCCGCCTACCAGCCGGCCGTGCAGTCCGGGCCGTACGTCTACACCGCCGGGCAGCTCCCGATGGTGGAGGGCAAGCTTCCGGTCACCGGCAAGGTCGGTGCGGAGGTCACCGCGGAGGAGGCCAAGGAGCTGGCGCGTACGTGCGCTCTGAACGCCCTGGCCGCCGTGAAGTCCGTCGCCGGTGACCTGGACCGCATCGCGCGCGTGGTGAAGGTCGTCGGTTTCGTGGCCTCGGCCTCGGACTTCACTGGCCAGCCCGCGGTGCTGAACGGCGCGAGCGAGCTGCTCGGCGAGGTCCTCGGCGACAAGGGCGTGCACGCGCGCAGTGCCGTGGGCGTCGCGGTGCTGCCGCTGGACGCGCCGGTCGAGGTCGAGATCCAGGTGGAACTCGCGTAACACCCCTCGGGGCCCGTCAGCGGGTCCCAGCTGCGGAATCCGTCCCCGGGGGCCACTCGAACATCCGCCCGTCACGGGATAGCCTCGCGCCCATGGCGAACGGTCAGTGGTACCCCCCGGAGTGGCCGGACCGCATCCGCGCACTCGCGGCCGGCACCCTCACGACGGTGGCCCCCAAGCGCGCGGCCACCGTCATGCTCCTGAAGGACACCGGCAGCGGCCCCGCCGTCCACATGCTGCGCAGACGCGCCTCCATGGCCTTCGCCGGAGGCGCGTACGCGTATCCGGGCGGCGGCGTCGACCCGCGGGACGACGACCACCACGTCCGCTGGGCGGGCCCCACGCGCGCGTGGTGGGCCGAGCGGCTCGGCGTCGACGAGACGGAGGCCCAGGCGATCGTCTGCGCTGCCGTACGGGAGACGTACGAGGAGGCGGGCGTCCTGCTCGCCGGGCCGGCCCACGACTCGGTCGTCGGTGACACCACGGGCGCCGACTGGGAGGCCGACCGGGCCGCCCTGGTCGCCCGGGAGCTGTCCTTCGCGGAGTTCCTGGACCGCCGCGGCCTGGTCCTGCGGTCCGACCTGCTGGGCGCCTGGACCCGCTGGATCACCCCGGAGTTCGAGGCCCGCCGCTACGACACCTGGTTCTTCGTGGCCGCGCTCCCCGCGGGCCAGCGCACCCGCAACGCCTCCACGGAGGCCGACCGCACGGTGTGGATCGCCCCGCGCGAGGCGGCGGCCCGGTACGACGAGGGCGAGCTGCTGATGATGCCGCCGACGATCGCGACCCTGCGCCAGCTGACGGCGTACGACACGGCCGCCGGGGCACTCGACTCAGCACAGGGGCGTGACCTCACGCCGGTCCTGGCAACCGCCCGCCTGGTGGACGGGGAGATCGTGCTCTCCTGGCCGGGCCACGACGAGTTCACCAAGCACATTCCGACCGGTGGAGCCACCGCATGACGGACGCAAGCGCCCTTCCCGGCCGGCCCCGCGGCGGGGTCCTCTCGGGGCCCGCCACCGCGCGGGCCGTCAACGTCCTGGCCCCCAACGCGTCGGCCATGACCCTGGACGGCACCAACACCTGGATCGTCTCCGAGCCGGATTCGGACCTGGCCGTGGTGGTCGACCCGGGGCCGCTGGACGACGGGCACCTGCGCCGGGTCGTCGCCACGGCCGAGCAGGCCGGCAAGCGCGTCGCCCTGACCCTGCTGACCCACGGCCACCCCGACCACGCGGAGGGCGCCGCCCGGTTCGCCGAACTGACCGGCACGCGCGTGCGTGCCCTCGACCCGGCCCTGCGCCTGGGCGACGAGGGCCTGGCCGCCGGGGACGTGATCACCACCGGCGGTCTTGAACTGCGCGTCGTACCGACCCCCGGCCACACCGCGGACTCCCTCTCCTTCCACCTCCCGGCCGACGGGGCGGTCCTCACCGGCGACACGGTCCTCGGCCGCGGCACGACGGTCGTGGCCCACCCCGACGGCCGCCTCGGCGACTACCTGGACTCCCTGCGCCGCCTGCGCTCCCTGTCGGTCGACGACGGCGTCCACACGGTCCTGCCGGGCCACGGCCCGGTCCTGGAGGACGCCCAGGGCGTCGTCGAGTACTACCTCGCGCACCGCGCCAACCGCCTCGCCCAGGTCGAGACGGCCGTGGAGGACGGCTACCGCACACCCGCGCAGGTCGTCGCCCATGTCTACGCCGACGTCGACCGCTCCCTCTGGCCGGCGGCGGAACTGTCGGTGCGGGCGCAGATGGACTACTTGGAAGAACACGGGCTCATCTAGAGCCCCTCAGGGACGCGGTGCTTTGACGCCGTGCACGCGCGCGTACTCCCCGGCGAGCCAGGGGCCCAGATCGCCGACGTACGCCGCGAGCACAGCGGCGTCTCCGGCCGGCTCCAGCCCCAGGGCGGCCGCGGCCCGCATCTGCTCGCCACGCTCGGGGTAGTACCCCGCGAAGGCCTCGGCCATCTCGTGCAGGTCGCTGGTCCAGCCGCTCCAGCGGGGCATGACGAGCGTGAAGCCGGTACGGACCAGATGCCGGGACATGAAGCGGACCAGGGGCCGCCGGGCCTCCTCCGTGTCGTCCGCCTCGGCGATCCGCCGGCGCCAGCGGGGGAGGAGCAGGGCCAGGTCGCCGTTGGTCTCGCGGGCCAGCAGCGAGTCGGGGCGGTAGCGCGGCAGGCACGCGGCCAGGTCCTCGCCCAGCAGCGGAGTGCACAGGCAGGCGACGAACCAGCCCAGGTCATGCCTCTCCAGGTCGCTCAGCAGCCGCGCCCGGCTGAACAGCAGGGCGCCGTGCCCGTCGATCTGCTCGAACTCCGCGTCCAGTGCCGCGCCGAGCGCCCGGGCGTCGTCCCGGTCCGTCGCGGTCGGCTCCTCGTGCAGGGCGAGCAGCAGATCCAGGTCGCTGCGGCCCACGCGCGCGGTGCCGCGCGGTATCGACCCGTAGAGGTAGGCGCTGTGCAGCCGGTGCCCGAACACGTCGGCCAGCCCCTGGCGTGTCGCGGTGACGACCGGACGGAAGGCCGGGGGCACGCGCGCGAGGGAGCCCTCCCGGGTGAGGAAGCCCCGCGCGTCGAGTCCGGGTCGGTGGGCGGTGCTGCCGGTCATGCGCTCACCGTGCCGCGAGCGGAGCCCTCGTGGGGCGCGCTTGCCGCTTCCTTGACGACTTCCTCGACGACGTCGGGCCCCGGCTCGCGAGGAGACGGGGCCCGATGACGTACGGCAGGGTGCGTGTCAGCGTGAGCGCTTGGCGAGGCGCTCCACGTCCAGGAGGATCACCGCGCGGGCCTCCAGGCGGAGCCAGCCGCGCTGGGCGAAGTCCGCGAGGGCCTTGTTGACCGTCTCGCGGGACGCGCCGACCAGCTGGGCCAGCTCCTCCTGCGTGAGGTCGTGCACGACGTGGATGCCCTCCTCGGACTGCACGCCGAACCGGCGCGACAGGTCGAGCAGGGCGCGGGCGACGCGGCCCGGGACGTCCGAGAAGACGAGGTCGGACATCGCGTCGTTGGTCTTGCGCAGCCGGCGCGCGACGGCGCGCAGGAGCGCGGTGGCCACCTCCGGGCGGGCGTTCAGCCAGGGCTGGAGGTCGCCGTGGCCGAGGCCGAGCAGCTTGACCTCGGTCAGTGCCGTGGCCGTCGCGGTGCGCGGGCCCGGGTCGAACAGCGAGAGCTCTCCGATGAGCTCACCGGGGCCGACCACGGCCAGCATGTTCTCGCGGCCGTCGGGGGACGTGCGGTGGAGCTTCACCTTGCCCTCCGTGACCACGTACAGGCGGTCACCGGGGTCGCCCTCATGGAACAGCGAGTCACCGCGGGCGAGGGTCACCTCACTCATGGAGGCGCGGAGCTCCGCGGCCTGCTCGTCATCGAGCGCCGCGAAGAGCGGATTGCGCCGCAGAACGTCGTCCACGAGTTCTCTCCTTGTCGACCTGCTCAGGGGATCTTGCTCCCCCGTGTACCGAGGGACCGTGGTGCCCATTTTGTCGGGCGGTCCAAACAGTGTGATCTGTCACAAGGATGCCGCACACGTGTCCCGGGGTACGCGGCAGGGGTCCAATTGGACGCCGATCTTCAGGGGCCGGGCCGGATGTCGGTGCCGGGCCTTAGGCTGGCCGGGTGTCCAAATCGCCGGTGAGAGCACAGGCCGAGGGGGCTGCGCGGGTGGTTGTACGTCGCGATTCCGCTGTGGGCGAACAGAGCCCCGATGGCGGTAGGAAAACGGCGAAAGAGAACAAGACGGAACCGGTGAGGAAGACGGCGTCCGCGGAGAAGGCCGCCTCTGCGGAACGGGCCGCCCCCGCGAAGAAGGCGGCCTCCGAGAAGAAGGCGGCGTCCGTGAAGAAGGCGGCGTCGACGAAGAAGGCTGCGTCCAAGACGTCCGCCGCCGCCGGGAAGGCCGCCCCCGCCGGGAAGGCCGCAAAAGGTGCCGCCAAGAGTGCTGCCGTGAGGAAGGCGCCCGCCGCCAAGAAGGTCGTGGTCGCGCCGAAGAAGGCCACGGCCCGTCTCAAGGGCACCGCCCCCGCCAAGGCCGTCGTCCACCCGCCGGGCGACGAGTCGCGTACCGCCCTGGTCCGCCGGGCCCGCCGGATCAACCGCGAGCTCGCCGAGGTCTTTCCGTACGCGCACCCCGAGCTGGACTTCGCCAACCCCTTCCAACTGGTCGTCGCGACGGTCCTGTCCGCCCAGACGACCGACCTGCGCGTCAACCAGACGACGCCCTCCCTCTTCGCGAAGTACCCGACCCCGGAGGACCTGGCCGCCGCCAACCCCGAGGAGGTGGAGGAGATCCTCCGCCCGTGCGGCTTCTTCCGGGCCAAGACGAAGTCCGTCATAGGGCTGTCGAAGGCCCTGGTGGAGGACTTCGGGGGCGAGGTGCCCGGCCGGCTGGAAGACCTGGTCAAGCTGCCCGGTGTCGGCCGCAAGACCGCGTTCGTCGTGCTCGGCAACGCCTTCGGCCGTCCCGGCATCACCGTGGACACGCACTTCCAGCGCCTGGTGCGCCGCTGGCAGTGGACCGGCGAGACCGACCCGGACAAGATCGAGGCCGCCGTCGGCGCGCTCTTCCCGAAGAGCGACTGGACGGATCTCTCGCACCACGTGATCTGGCACGGCCGCCGCATCTGTCACGCCCGCAAGCCCGCGTGCGGCGCCTGCCCGATCGCTCCGCTCTGCCCGGCGTACGGCGAGGGCGAGACCGACCCGGAGAAGGCCAAGAAGCTCCTCAAATACGAGAAGGGCGGCTTCCCGGGTCAGCGTCTGAACCCCCCACAGGCCTACCTGGACGCGGGCGGCAAACCGGCGCCGCCGCTGGGGGCCGGATGAGCCGCCCGAACCGGCGGAGGGGCCTGATGCGTGACCCGAGCGGCCCGGTGCACGACCCGATGGGCTCGGCCTGCGGCCCGAGCGGCCCGGCGTGCGACCGGAGGGGCTCGGCGGGCGATCTCAGGGGTTCCGCGCGCCACCCGATGGAGCCGATGCGCCGCCCCGAGAGCCCGGCGCGCCGCCCGTTCAGGGGATCCCGGCGGCTCGCGGAACGATCTCAGGGCCGTCGTGCGTTGGATGCGGCAGGACGACGGGGGTGGCGATGACGCGCGCGAGCGACACACAGGGTGGCCCGGTGGCGCTGAGCAAGGACGGGCTGCCCGGCTGGCTGGACCCCGTGGTGCACGCCGTGGAGACGGTCCGTCCGAGGCAGCTGAGCCGGTTCCTGCCGCCGGAGGACGGGGCGGGGCGGCAGTCCGCCGTGCTGGTCCTCTTCGGTGAGGGCGCGCACGGCCCGGAGCTGCTGCTGATGGAGCGTGCGAGCTCCCTGCGCTCGCACGCCGGGCAGCCCTCCTTCCCGGGCGGCGCCCTCGACCCCGAGGACGGCGACCCCGGCGGCGACGGCCCGCTGCGGGCCGCCCTGCGCGAGGCCGAGGAGGAGACCGGCCTCGACCCCTCCGGCGTCCAGCTCTTCGGCGTCCTGCCGCGGCTCTACATCCCGGTGAGCGGCTTCGTCGTCACACCCGTGCTGGGCTGGTGGCGCAAGCCGAGCCCGGTCGGAGTCGTCGATCCGAACGAGACCGCCAGGGTCTTCACCGTCCCCGTGTCGGATCTCACGGATCCGGCCAACCGGGCGACCACCGTCCACCCCAGCGGCCACCGAGGTCCGGCATTTCTGGTCGAATCAGCCCTTGTCTGGGGTTTCACGGCCGGAATCATCGACCGGCTGCTGCACTTCGCGGGCTGGGAGCGGCCCTGGGACCGCGAGAAGCAGGTCCCCCTCGACTGGCGCGCATGACAGGGTGGCCTCCGTGAACGTGCTGGACATCTTGTTGCTGGTCGCCGCCGTGTGGTTCGCGGTCGTGGGGTACCGCCAGGGGTTCGTCGTCGGCATCCTGTCGGTGATCGGCTTCCTGGGTGGCGGCCTCGTCGCGGTCTACGTGCTGCCCGTCATCTGGGACGCGCTGACGGACAACGCGGAGGTGAGCACGACCGCCGCCGTCGTCGCGGTCGTAGTCGTCATCGTCTGCGCCTCCGTCGGCCAGGCCCTCACCACCCACCTCGGCAACAAGCTGCGCCGGCACATCACCTGGTCCCCGGCCCGGGCCCTCGACGCCACCGGCGGCGCCCTGGTCAACGTCGTGGCGATGCTCCTGGTCGCCTGGCTGATCGGTTCCGCCCTCGCGGGCACGACCCTGCCGACCGTCGGCAAGGAGGTCCGCAACTCCAAGGTGCTGCTCGGCGTCTCGCAGGCCCTGCCGGACCAGGCGGCCACCTGGTTCGCGGACTTCTCCTCCGTCCTCGCGCAGAACGGCTTCCCGCAGGTCTTCAGCCCGTTCTCGAACGAGCCGATCACCGACGTCCAGCCGCCCGACCCGGCGCTGGCGAACAGCCCCGTGGCCAACCGCGCCCAGCGCTCCATCGTCAAGGTCATGGGCACGGCTCCGAGCTGCGGCAAGGTCCTGGAGGGCACCGGCTTCGTCTTCTCCGGCCGTCGCGTGATGACCAACGCACACGTGGTGGGCGGAGTCGACGAGCCGACCGTGCAGATAGGCGGCGAGGGCAGGAAGTACGACGCCAAGGTCGTGCTCTACGACTGGCGGCGCGACATCGCCGTCCTCGACGTGCCGGACCTGAAGGCGCCCGTGCTGCGGTTCACCGAGAAAGACGCGAGCAGCGGCGACAGCGCGATCGTCGCGGGCTTCCCGGAGAACGGGGCGTACGACGTGCGCGCGGCCCGTGTGCGCGGCCGCATCACCGCCAACGGCCCGGACATCTACCACCGCGGCACGGTCCGCCGCGACGTCTACTCCCTCTACGCGACCGTCCGTCAGGGCAACTCGGGCGGCCCCCTGCTCACACCCGACGGCAAGGTCTACGGCGTCGTCTTCGCCAAGTCGCTGGACGACGCGGAGACGGGCTACGCGCTGACCATGGACGAGATCCGGGAGGACATCACCAAGGGGCGCACCGCCAGCCGGCAGGTGGGCAGCGACAGCTGCGCCCTCTAGGAGCGGCGGCCCTGGAGCGGCAGATGTCGGGGTGTCACTCGCGCGAGTGGCAGCTCAGTCGCGTGTGTGGCGAAGACGTACGGAGACCCAGCGGGCCCGGCGGCGGAGGATGCGCGGGATCCCCACCCTGGGATCCGCGGTCACCATCTGCGGTGCGCCGCTTCGCTGGTGGGGGTTCGTACCGCTCGCCGAGCGGCGATTGCGGGTTGCGTCACTGTAGTCGTGCGTCCAGCCCATACCCCGACGTGTGCCCCCGCCCCATGGTCGATAACCGCTCCCGGGGCGCCCAATTGGCCTATGCGCCGGGCAATTGGCCGTTCGTCAGACAAGCGTTCACGTGCCGGTGACCGGGCGGGGCCGGCCGGTCACCGGTCGGGTTCGGGATCCCGCAGCCAGTTGATGAGTTCCGAGGAGAACGCGACCGGGTCCTCCTCGTGCGGGAAGTGCCCGAGGCCGTCGAACAGACGCCAGCGGTAGGGGGCTTCGACGTACTCGCCGGAGCCGGCCGCGCTACGGGTGCGCATCACGGGATCGAGCGAGCCGTGCAGATGGAGCGTCGGCACCCGCACCGGCCGCTTCATCCGGCGGTTGAACTGGATGCCGTCCGGGCGGGCCAGAGAGCGCACCATCCAGCGGTACGGCTCGACCGCGCAGTGCGCCGCGGAGGGGATGCACATGGCGCGGCGGTACGTCTGCAGCGCCTCGTCCTCGGGCGGGCGCGGCCCGGACCACTCCTGGATCAGCTCCGCCACGAGCGCCCCGTTGTCGGCGGTGAGCTGCCGCTCCGGGATCCAGGGCCGCTGGAACCCCCAGATGTGTGAACCGGCGCGGCTCTGCTTGACGTCCCTCAGCATGGCCGAGCGCCAGCGCCGCGGGTGCGGCATGGACGCGACCGCCAGCCGCCGCACCAGCTTGGGGCGCATCGCGGCCGCCGTCCACGCGAGGTATCCGCCCAGGTCGTGGCCGACCAGCGCGGCGTCGGACTCGCCGAGGGAGCGGATGACGCCGGTGACGTCGAGCGCGAGGTTGGCGGGGTCGTAGCCGCGCGGTGTGCGGTCGCTGCCGCCGACACCCCGCAGGTCCATGGCGACGGCCCGGAAGCCGGCGTCGGCGAGCGCCACCAGCTGGTGCCGCCAGGTCCACCAGAACTGCGGGAAACCGTGCAGCAGCAGCACCAGCGGCCCGTCGCCCAGCTCGGCGATGTGGAAGCGGGCGCCGTTGGCGGCGACGTCGCGATGGCTCCAGGGGCCGTCGAGGAGGACGGCCGAAGCCGGTTGAGCAGGGGGCGGGGCGGGGTCCGTCATGACGACGAGCGTGCCACAGCCTCGATGGCCTCGGGGACCCGGTCCTGCGCGAGCTCCGGTCGCGGGTGCGGCTTGGCCTTCTGCAGCACGACCGCGGTCTCCTTCATCGACGCGGCGACCTTCTGCGGGCCCTTGCTCTTCTTGGCCTTCTTGGCGAACGTCACGCCGACCAGCGCGAGCACTCCGGCGACCAGCACGTTCGCCGCGAACGACAGCAGGAAGCAGACCGCGAGGTTCCAGTGGCTCCAGGTGCGAATGCCGTACGCCAGCGCGAAGTTCAGCATCGGCAGGGAGAAGATCAGCACCGCGCCGGCCGCCGAGAAGGCGCCGCCGCTGGTCGCGCCGCGCTTCACGTCCTGCTTGAGCTGAGCCTTCGCCAGCGCGATCTCGTCGTGCACCAGCGCCGACATTTCCGCCGTCGCCGAGGCGAACAGCTGGCCGATGCTGCGTTCGGCGCCGACCGGGCTGCCGTCGGGTGCGCTCATCGCGGTCTCCCTCTTCTGCTTACGGTCCGTTTTCCGCGTCTTGTGCCTGACCCGCCGCAGTCGTCCGACTGGGTACGGCCTGACTGCGTACGGTCCCGTCTTTTGTACCGTCTCGTCAGATCATGCCGGACGGTGGTGGTCCTCGCCTGCCCCGCCCGGTACTTCGGCAAGCCCGTGGCGCGCCGCTGCCTTCTCCTGGGCGATCCTGCGGTGCTCGGCGGCCCTGCGCTCGTACACGGCGGCGAGCCGCAGGTGGTACGCCGGGTCGTCCTCCTCGTACACGTCCGGGATGCCGTCGGCGTCCTCGTCGCGCTCCTCGTCCTCCCACAGCCGTCGGTACTTGGCGTTGCGGATCTTCAGCAGGACGGTCGCGAGTGTCGCGGCGATGAGCGAACTCAGCAGGACGGCGACCTTCACCTCGTTCGTCATCGTCCGGTCGCCGTCGAAGGCGAGTTCGCCGATGAGCAGCGACACGGTGAAGCCGATGCCGGCGAGGGTCGCCACCGCGAACACGTCCGCCCAGGCGAGGTCGTCGCTGAGCGAGGCCCGGGTGAAACGGGCCGTCAGCCACGTCCCGCCGAAGATGCCGATCGCCTTGCCGACGACCAGCCCGAGGACCACACCGAGGGTCTCCGGCTGGGTGAACACGCCGGCGAGCGCTCCGCCGGACACCGTGACGCCCGCACTGAACAGCGCGAACAGTGGCACCGCGAGCCCCGCCGAAAGGGGCCGTACGAGGTGCTCGATGCGCTCGCCGGGGGAGCGGTCCTCGCCCTCGCGCCGGTGGCAGCGCAGCATCAGGCCCATGGCGACACCGGCGACGGTGGCGTGGACGCCGCTGTTGTACATCAGCGCCCAGACGACGAGGCCCAGCGGCACGTACACGTACCAGCCGCGCACGCCGGTGCGCAGCAGCAGCCAGAACAGCACCAGGCCTGCGACGGCACCGCCGAGCGCGGCGAAGTTCAGGTCGGCGGTGAAGAACACCGCGATGATCAGGATCGCGAAGAGGTCGTCGACGACGGCGAGCGTGAGCAGGAAGGCCCGCAGCGCGCTCGGCAGGGAGGTGCCGATCACGGCGAGCACGGCGAGCGCGAACGCGATGTCGGTCGCGGTCGGCACGGCCCAGCCGTCCAGGGAGCCACCGCCGGTGACGGTGGAGAGGGTGTAGACGAGCGCCGGTACGGCCATGCCGCACAGCGCGGCGACGACCGGCAGCGCGGCGGCCTTCGGGTCGCGCAGGTCGCCCGCCACGAGTTCTCGCTTCAGCTCGATCCCGGCGACGAAGAAGAAGATCGCCAGCAGCCCGTCGGCGGCCCAGTGCGCGACGGACAGGTCGAGGCCGAGGGCGGCAGGGCCCAGGTGGTAGTGGGCAACGCTCTCGTAACCGTCGTGCAGCGCGGGGATGTTCGCCCAGAGCAGCGCGATGACGGCGGCGGCGAGCAGCAGCACCCCGCCGACGGTCTCGGTGCGCAGCGCGTCCGCCACATACGTCCGCTCGGGCAGCGACAGCCGGCCGAGGGCCTTGCGGGGGGTGGTGGGGCGGGGCGCGGTCACGAGGGAGACCTCCGGTCGGTGGGCAGGACGGAACACATGCCGACCAGACTTCCCGGCGCACCATGGAGCACTTGTTCTGCTCGGATGTCCGAGCAGTTGTTTTGCTTAGTTTAGGTAAATGTACGGCTGTGCGCATCCGGCGGCCCTCGCCGCGGGGGCCTGCCGACGGAGGGCACCGGTGATCGGGTGCCCCTCCGTCGGCTTCGTCATGCCGGTGCCGCGATCAGTCCTCGCTGGACGCGGCGGGCAGCTTGGACTGGATGAGGTCCATGACCGTGGAGTCGGTCAGCGTGGTGACGTCACCCAGCTGGCGGTTCTCGGCGACGTCCCGCAGCAGCCGCCGCATGATCTTGCCGGAGCGGGTCTTGGGCAGCTCCGCCACCGGCAGGACCCGCTTGGGCTTGGCGATCGGGCCGAGGGTGTTGCCGACGTGCGTGCGCAGCTCGGCCACCAGGTCCTCGGTCTCCGAGGCCGTCCCGCGCAGGATCACGAACGCGACGATCGCCTGCCCGGTCGTCTCGTCCGCGGCGCCGACCACGGCCGCCTCGGCGACCGAGGGGTGGGAGACCAGGGCCGACTCGACCTCCGTGGTGGAGATGTTGTGCCCCGAGACGAGCATGACGTCGTCGACCCGGCCGAGCAGCCAGATGTCGCCGTCGTCGTCCTTCTTGGCACCGTCACCGGCGAAGTACTTGCCCTCGAAGCGCGACCAGTAGGTGTCGATGAAGCGCTGGTCGTCGCCCCAGATGGTGCGCAGCATCGACGGCCACGGCTCGGTCAGCACCAGGTAGCCGCCCCCGCCGTTGGGCACCTCGTTGGCCTCGTCGTCCACGACCGTCGCGGAGATGCCGGGCAGCGGCGTCTGCGCCGAGCCGGGCTTCGTGGCGGTCACGCCCGGCAGCGGGGTGATCATCATCGAGCCGGTCTCGGTCTGCCACCAGGTGTCGACGACCGGGGTGCGGTCGCCGCCGATGTTCTTGCGGTACCAGATCCACGCCTCGGGGTTGATCGGCTCGCCCACCGAGCCCAGCACCCGCAGGCTCGACAGGTCGAACTTGGCGGGGATGTCGTCGCCCCACTTCATGAACGTGCGGATCGCGGTCGGCGCGGTGTAGAGGATCGTCACGCCGTACTTCTGCACGATCTCCCAGAAGCGGCCCTGGTGCGGGGTGTCGGGTGTGCCCTCGTACATGACCTGCGTCGCGCCGTTCGCCAGCGGGCCGTAGACGATGTACGAGTGGCCGGTCACCCAGCCGACGTCGGCGGTGCACCAGTAGACGTCGGTCTCCGGCTTGAGGTCGAAGACGGCGTGGTGGGTGTAGGCGGTCTGCGTGAGGTAGCCGCCGGAGGTGTGCAGGATGCCCTTGGGCTTACCCGTGGTGCCCGAGGTGTAGAGGATGAACAGCGGGTGCTCGGCGTCGAAGGCCTGGGGGGCGTGCTCCGTGCTCTGCCGACCCACCAGGTCGTGCCACCAGACGTCGCGTCCCTCGGCGAAGGCGACCTCCTGACCCGTGCGGCGCACGACCAGGACGTGCTCGACGATGCCCGCCTTCTCGACGGCCTCGTCCACGGCAGGCTTGAGCGCGGACGGCTTGCCGCGCCGGTAACCGCCGTCGGAGGTGATGACCACGCGCGCGTCGGCGTCCTGGATGCGCGTGGCGAGCGCGTCCGAGGAGAAGCCGCCGAAGACGACCGAGTGGGCGGCGCCGATCCGGGCGCAGGCCAGCATCGCGATCGCCGTCTCGGGGATCATCGGCATGTAGACGGCGACCCGGTCGCCCGCCTGGACTCCCAGCTCCAGCAGGGCGTTGGCAGCCTTGGAGACCTCGTCCTTGAGCTCGGCGTAGGTGATCGCGCGGCTGTCGCCCGGCTCGCCCTCGAAGTGGATGGCGACCCGGTCGCCGTGTCCGGCCTCCACATGGCGGTCGACGCAGTTGTAGGCGACGTTGAGCTCGCCGTCCTTGAACCACTTGGCGAACGGCGGGTTCGACCAGTCGAGGGTCTCGGTGGGCTCCTTGGCCCAGGCCAGCCGGCGGGCCTGCTCGGCCCAGAAGCCGAGCCTGTCAGCCTTGGCCTGTTCATACGCCTCCGCTGTGACGTTGGCGTTGGCGGCCAGGTCGGCGGGGGGTGCGAACCTGCGCTCTTCCTTGAGCAGGTTGGCCAGGCTCTCGTTGCTCACGGCATCTGCCTTTCCCAGGGTGTCCGTTGTGTCCCAGGCCACAGCTCATCAGACCCGGGGGTGCGATGACAAGGGCCGACCGCCGATTGGTTTAGACCTGTGGGGACGGTGCTGTCGGGGACCGGGGTCATCCGTACCCACGGACGCCGACCAGGGAAAGTTCAGTGCGTGTGCTGCCCGTGTGCTGCCCGTCCCCCTGCCCGGCTCTTGTGTCGTGGCGGAGCCGAGGGGGGAACGGCGATGTTCATGGAGACCTCGACGGCCGCCGGTGGTGACAGGGCTCTCCGGCGGCATCGGTGGCGGTTGCATCGGTGGCGGTGGCGGTGGCGGTGGCGGCTGTCGCGGCCGTGGCGGTGGCGGTGGCGGCTGTCGCGGCGGTGGCGGCGGCCGTGGCGGTGGCGGTGGCGGCGTCGGCCGGGGCCGGGCGGGAGCCCCGCCCGGCCGACGCCTGGCTCACGCCGTCAGGTCCGACTCCCGGACCCGGTCGAAGACGCCACCGGCGTCAGTCTCGGTGAGCAGGTACGCCTCCGCCTCGCCCACGTGGAAGTACATCCCGTGCAGCTCCAGGCTGCCCTCCTCGATGGCCCGGGCCACCGAGTCGTGGACGCGCAGGTGCTCCAGCTGCTGGACCACGTTGGTCAGGCAGAGCTGCTCGACCGCGTCATCGGGGGAACGCCTGGCCAGTCTGCCCCGAGGCAGACTGTCGTCGGCCATGCGCTCCAGGCTGGGCAGGCCGTGCCGCAGCCACCGCTTCAGCGGGCTCCGGGCGCCTCCGGGCTCGGAGTTGAGCAGCGCCTGCATGGCACCGCAACCCGAATGCCCGCACACCGTGATGGAGCGCACCTGAAGCACGTCCACGGCATACTCGATCGCCGCCGCCACCGAGTCGTCGCCGCTCTCCTCGCCCGGGCGCGGGACGAGGTTGCCCACGTTGCGCACGACGAACAGGTCACCCGGGCCACTGGAGGTGATCATCGATGTGACCAGTCGGGAGTCGGCGCAGGTCAGGAAGAGCTGCGAAGGCCGCTGTCCCTCTCTCGCCAGCCTGGCCAGCTCGCTGCGCACCAAGGGCGCGGTGTTGCGCTGGAACGCGCTGATGCCACGCGCCAGTTCGTGCCCGCTGGCTCCGCCGGTGCCCGTCGGGTCCGGCTCGGAGCGGTCCGACCCGTCCGGGTTCTTCTCGGCCGGGGGTGTGGACTGGGGGCCGTCGCACTGGTGGTTGCGCCAGGGCGTCCAGGGCCGGCAGCGGCAGTCGCCGGAGACCTGGGGCTCGGAGATACGGGTGCCGGGATGACGGCCGGTGATCTCGACGGTACCGCCCTGCGCGGTGTGCGTCTTCTGCCAGTCCTGCAGCGTCTCGTACGCCGCGTGGTCCATGAACGACCCGTCCAGCTCGACGACGGTGTCGGCACCGTGGGGCACGAGATGCAGGACCCGGCTGAGCCGTGGCACCGCGAGGAACGTCAACTGTCCTCTGACGTGTACGTGATGGACTCCTTCCCTGACTTCGTGCGTGATGCGGGTGCGGGTGAGGCGGTGCAGGGCGACGCCGACGGCTGTGGCGATGCCGAGCGCCACGCCCTCCAGGACGCCGAGGGAGACGACGCCGAGGGTGGTGACGGCGTAGACCCACACTTCGCGGTGGCGGGTCACCGTGCGGATGTGGTTCAGGGACACCATCTGGATGCCGACGGCCATCACCAGGGCGGCGAGCGAGGCGAGCGGGATGAGCTCCAGGATCGGGACCATCAGCAGCGTGGCGATCACTACGAGAACGCCGTGCAGCATCGTGGAGTTCCGGCTGACCGCACCGGCGTGCACATTCGCCGAACTCCGCACGGCCACACCGGCGATGGGCAGGCCGCCGAGCGAGCCGGAGACGATGTTGGCGGCTCCCTGCCCGAGCAGTTCGCGGTCGAGCTTCGAGCGCCCGACGCGGGGTGACAGACCGGGGCGGCCGGCCACCAGCTTGTCCACGGCGACCGCGCCGAGCAGCGACTGGACGCTGCACACCAGCGTGGTGGTGAGCACGGCGGCGACCAGGCCGAGCACGGGGCCCTCGGGCAGACCGGCCAGGGCGTGGTTGCTCCAGGACGGCAGGTCGACCTTGGGCAGGCGGAGCCCGGCGAGGGCGGCGGCCGAGGTGGCTCCGGCGACGGCGACGAGCGCCGCCGGGACCGTGCGCAGCAGGCGTCCGGCCCGGCCGGGCAGGCGCGGCCAGAGCAGCAGCAGTGCCAGGGTCAGCACGCTCACCGACACCGCCGCGGGGCGCATGTGCGCCAACTGGGCGGGCAGGGCACGCAGGTTGTCCGGGACGGAGCTCTGTGGTGTGCCGCCGAGCACGATGTGCAGCTGGGCGACGGCGATGGTGACGCCGATCCCGGCGAGCATGCCGTGCACGATCGCGGGGCTGACGGCGAGGGCGCCACGGGCCACGCGCAGGCAGCCGAGGCCCAGTTGGGCGACGCCTGCGAGGACGGTGATGGCACAGGTGGTCCGCCAGCCGTACCGCTGGATGAGGTCGGCGGTGACGACGGTGAGTCCGGCGGCCGGTCCGCTCACCTGGAGCGGGGAGCCGCCGAGTCGCCCGGCGACCAGCCCGCCCACGGCGGCGGCGACGAGGCCGGCCTGGAGGGGGGCGCCGGTGGCCAGGGCGATGCCCAGGGACAGGGGCAGCGCGATCAGGAAGACCGCGATCGAGGCCGACACGTCGGCACCCGCGATGCGGAATCGGCGGGGCCCGGCCGGCGGCGGACTGTGAGGCGGATGGGTGCGCTCGGTTCGGTTCGGGTCGGTGACGCGTGTGGGGACGCAGGCTGACATGGTTTTCCCGTCTCCTCCGGGGCTGCGCGGTCGCGTATCTGGGGGGCCCGCTCGGGGCGGGTGTCGGTCGCGGCGGTCACGGCGTAAATCGGCGGGATGAATTAACGCTCGGTAAACGGATCGTAATGCAGAGTAAAGGGCGAGCATAGACTTTACGGGCAAATGGGTGAATAGATCACTCTGAAGAGTGAAGTGGCCATTTGATCGGCTTGTCCTACTAATTCCTTCTCGGTCTCGTGCGAATTTGGCGGCGTCCGCACCCGAGAGAAGGAAGAAGGTGGGCGGAACATGGCCGCCACCCACAGGATCGCCGCGGGTTCCGTGATCGCCGCGGTCTGCGCCGCATCGCTCGCCGGCTGCGCGACCGACACCCCCCGTCCGGAGACACCCGAACCGCAGAAGGCGACGCCCGCACAGGCGCCGAAGAGCGCGGTCCGGCTGATCGGAGACGGCTCCACCGCCTACACCGGGGCCCAGCCGCACCTGCCCCGCCCGGAACGCCTCCGGCCCGGCCAGAAGCCCCCGCAGTTCGTCGTCTTCTCCTGGGACGGCGCGGGCGAGGACAGCCAGAAGCTGTTCTCGCACTTTCGTAAGGTCGCGAGGAAGAACAACGCGACCATGACGTACTTCCTGAGCGGCGTGTACATGCTGCCGGAGGACAAGCGCGACCGGTACCGGCCCCCGCAGCACTCCCCGGGTCGCTCCGACATCGGCTTCAACGACCGCCGCGGCATCGCCGCCACCGCGAAGCAACTGCGCCTGGCATGGCTGGAGGGCAACGAGGTCGGCACCCACTTCAACGGCCACTTCTGCGGCAGCGGCGGCGGCGTCGGCGAGTGGTCGGTGCAGGACTGGAAGGACGAGATCTCCCAGGCCAAGCAGTTCGTGAAGACCTGGAAGACCAACGCCGGCCTGAAAGGCGCCTCCCCGCTGCCCTTCGACTACGACAAGGAACTCATCGGCGCCCGCACACCCTGCCTCGAGGGCCAGCGCAACTTCATGAGGGCAGCCCGCGACATGGGCTTCCGCTACGACACCAGTGGCGTGAACGACCAGGTCTGGCCGAAGAAGAAGATGGGCCTGTGGGACGTCTCCATGCAGCTCGTGCCGTTCCCCGGCCACTCCTTCGAGCAGCTCACCATGGACTACAACTTCATGGTCAACCAGTCCGGCACCACCACCCAGGGCAACCCCGCCAAGTTCGACTTCTGGGGCGACCAGATGCGAGACGGCCTGCTCAGGGGCTTCTCACGGGCCTACCAGGGCAACCGCGCGCCCCTGATCATCGGCAATCACTTCGAGTCCTGGAACGGCGGCACCTACATGCGGGCCGTCGAGGAGGTCATCGAGACGGTGTGCACCAAGGAGGAGGTGCGCTGCGTCTCGTTCCGGCAGCTCGTGGACTGGCTCGACGCCCAGGACCCGAAAACGCTGGAAAAGCTGAGCACCCTGCCGGTCGGCCAGGCGCCGAAGGCCGGCTGGGCGTCCTTCCTGTCGGACCGGCCCGCCCCCGCACCCAAGGGTGTCCCCGGGGCTCCGGCGGTCGGGAGGTAGTCCTTCGGGCGGACGTCGGGTGGCGCACGCGCGCGTGAAGAAGGCCACTCCGCCGTGGGTCGGGGCCCCGGGGTGCGTAGGGTCGTACTCATGAGTACAGCAGGCGCGACCGCCGATCCCCTCGCGGCCCTGGGGGCGCTGCCCGGAGTGGCCGATTCCGTGGAGTCCGTACGCAAGGCGGTGGACCGGGTCTACGGACACCGGGTCATGCGGCGGCGCAGCAACGCGATCACCTCCGAGGCCGCGCTGCGCGGCGCCCGCGGCTCGGCCGCGCTGTCCGGCGCGGACTGGGCCCTGGAGGAGGTGCGCCGGCGCACGGACTTCAGCGGTGACGACGAGGCCCGCACCGTGGGTGCGGCCCTGCGGCTCACCGCGGAGGCGGGCCAGCTGCTGTCGATCTGGCGGCAGTCACCCCTGCGGGTGCTGGCCAGGCTGCACCTGGTGGCTGCCGCGGACGAGGGCGACCAGGTGGGACGGCCCCGCAAGGAGGGCGAGCCGGTCGACGAGCCGCTCGTGGGGCTGCCGCTGCCGAGCGCCACCGAAACGCACGGCAGGCTGGACGGACTGGCCGGGCTGATCATCGCGGGCGGCTCCGCTCCGGCGCTGGTGACGGCCGCCGTCGTGCACGGCGAGCTCCTCGCGCTGCGTCCCTTCACGTGCCACAACGGCCTGGTCGCGCGTACGGCCGAGCGCATCGTCCTGGTCGGCAGCGGGCTGGATCCGAAGTCGGTCTGCGCGGCCGAGGTCGGTCACGCCGAACTGGGACGTGACGCGTACCTGGAGGCCCTCGCCGGGTACGTCTCCGGTACTCCGGAGGGCGTGGCCGCCTGGATCGCCCACTGCGGCGGGGCGGTCGAACTGGGGGCGCGCGAGTCGATGGCGGTGTGCGAGGCGCTGCAGCGTGGAGCGGCCTGACATCACCGGGCCACATAAATGCGGCGGTACGAGTTCTCGTACCGCCGCTGGCATGAGCATCGGGTTACCAAGCGTCCTCGATATATGCCCATCAGGTCGGAAGCTTTGCCCGTTCCCTGGTGTGGCTGGCCCGTATTCGACGGGTCGACGTCGCGTGGGTGCCCGGTGTTCATGCTCGGTCCGTGGGGCCAAATGAGTAAAAAAGGTGATCCTCTCGGATGTCCTTGGTCTCGCGGGCCGTTGAGTCCTTTGTACTCCTGCGCCGCAGTGAGCGGAAGTCCAGGCCCTGCTTCTTTACTTTCGGGTTCACCCGGGAAGGGCGATCGCCACAGGTCAAGCGACCGTGGCCCGGCGCCGGTTCGCATACCAGACGAGTCCCGCGGTGGCCGCGGCGGCGCCTATCGCTGCGACCGCGACCAGCGCCGGGCGCGGCGGTACGGAGAACGAGGGGATGCGCTGCTTGAGCCGGACCGGGCGATGGAAGTCCAGGATCGGCCACCCGCGCGCGAGGGCCTCGCGGCGCAGTGCCCTGTCCGGGTTCACGGCGTGTGGGTTGCCCACGGACTCCAGCATCGGCACATCGGTCGCCGAGTCGCTGTAGGCGTAGCAGCGGCTGAGGTCGTACCCCTCGGACTCGGCGAGCTCCCTGACGGCCTCCGCCTTGGTCGGGCCGTACGCGTAGTACTCCACCTCGCCGGTGAAGCAGCCGTCGTCGCCCACGACCATGCGGGTGGCGACCACGCGGTCCGCGCCCAGCAGCTCGCCGATCGGCTCGACCACCTCCGCGCCCGACGTGGACACGATCACCACGTCGCGGCCGGCGGTGTGGTGCTCCTCGATGAGGGAGGCGGCCTCGTCGTAGATGATCGGGTCGATCAGGTCGTGCAGCGTCTCGGCGACGATCTCCTTGACCTGCTGCACGTTCCAGCCGCGGCACAGGGCGGACAGATATGCGCGCATGCGCTCCATCTGGTCGTGGTCGGCGCCGCCGGCGAGGAAGACGAACTGGGCATATGCGGTACGCAAGACGGCCCTGCGGTTGATCAGACCGCCTTGGTAGAACGACTTGCTGAACGTGAGCGTGCTCGACTTCGCAATGACCGTCTTGTCCAGGTCAAAGAAGGCGGCTGTGCGGGGCAACGAGTGGTTTTCCACGCCCCAGAGCATAGGGGCAGCCCATTCGGCGTAAGGTGGGGCGCGTGGGTTTGCCTGAGAAGGCTCTCGGGTACACCATGGAAGTCACGGATCGTTCGCGACCGTGCTAACCCGGCCCGACTCCTCCCCCCCCCGAGTCGGCCGTGGGGACGACCCCCGCTCTCCCCCCCGGCGGGGGTCGTCGCATGTCCGGGTGGGTTTCTTCCTTCTTCTTACGGCCTGGCGGCCGCTCCGATGCGGCTCCGGTCCCAGCTTTGTCATGCTCATGTTGAATCACGGTGTGTAGCCGTCGGGCTGCTCTGTGGGAGTCGTACGCAGGGTCTGAGTGGCTCACCGGTATGGGTGATGGCGATATTCACAACTCCCGGGACGTCCACAGTTATCCACCAAGATCCACACGATTTCCGGGATCGCTGCACCGTGATTCCTACGCATCCCGCTCGCGGCGAGTTCATGGCCGGTTCCGAGTACCCGGGGGCGTTTGGCCGGTTTCTGTCGGCCGTTCACAGGGAGGCCGCTTGTCGGTTCTTCCCACGTATGGGAATCGCGGGGCCGCAGGGGCCGCGCGAGTCGTGCAGCGAAGGGGGTTGGAAACCGTGGCCGGAACCGTCACACACGATCCGCCGCCGGCCGCCGGAGGGCGGCAGGGAGGACCGCTGATCGTCACCGAGGACACCGAGCTCCTCGACGATCTGCTGCGCCTGTGCGCGGCAGCCGGCGCCACACCCGAGGTGCACCACGGGGTGCCGGAGCGCAGAGGCAGCTGGGAGGCCGCACCGCTCGTCCTGGTCGGCGACGACGCCGCTCGGCGGGTGCGCGGGGCCGCGCGCAGAAGGGGCGTCGTCCTCGTCGGCCGGGACCAGGACGACTCCGGGGTGTGGCGGCGGGCCGTCGAGATCGGCGCCGAGCACGTCCTGATGCTGCCCGACGGCGAGCAGTGGCTGGTCGACCGGATCGCCGACGTGGCCGAGGGCGTCGGCCGGCCCGCCCTCACCGTCGGCGTCATCGGCGGCCGGGGCGGGGCGGGAGCGTCCACGCTCGCGTGCGCCCTCGCCGTCACCTCCGCGCGGGAGGGACTGCGCACCCTCCTCGTGGACGCCGATCCGCTGGGCGGCGGACTCGACGTACTCCTCGGCGGTGAGACGGCCGAGGGGCTGCGCTGGCCCGCCTTCGCGTCCTCACGCGGACGGGTCGGCGGCGGAGCCCTGGAGGAGTCGCTGCCCGAGCTGCACGCGCTGAGGGTGCTCAGCTGGGACCGCGGCGACCGGATCGCGGTCCCGCCCCAGGCGGTGCGCGCGGTGCTCGCGGCGGCCCGCCGCCGGGGCGGCACCGTCGTGGTCGACCTTCCGCGCCGGATCGACGACGGCGTCGCCGAGGTCCTCTCCCAGCTGGATGTGGGCGTGCTGGTGGTGCCCGCAGAGCTGCGGGCCGTCGCGGCGGCCGGGCGGGTCGCCTCGGCGGTCGGCATGGTTCTCCGGGACCTGCGGGTGGCGGTCCGCGGGCCGTACCCGCCGGGGCTCGACGATCGAGAGGTGGCCCGGTTGCTCGGACTGCCCCTGGTCGGTGAGGTGCCGGTCGAGCCGGGACTGTCACGCCCGGACCAGGGCACGGCACCGCCGGGCACCACCCCGCGGGGACCGCTGGCCCGGTTCTGCAGGGAGTTCTGGGAGCGCGCGCTCGTCGAGGCGGGTACGGCATGAGCACCCTGGCCGGACTCGAGGGCGCGGAGCTGCTGGACGGGGTGCGGCGGTGGCTGGCCGAGAGCGGGGGCGAGCCGACCCCCGCGCGCGTGGCGCAGGCCCTGCGGGAGCAGGGGCGTGTCCTCGGGGGACACCGAAGTCCTGGGAGCCGCCGCACAGTTGCGGTCCGAGCTGGTCGGCAGCGGGCCGCTGGAGCCGCTCCTCGCCGATCCGTCGGTCACGGACGTGCTGGTGTCGGCCCCGGACCGGATCTGGGTGGACCGGGGCGGCGGACTGGAGCTGACGCAGGTGCGGTTCGCGGACGCCGCGGCCGTGCGACGGCTCGCTCAACGTCTCGCCGCCGTGGCCGGACGCCGCCTGGACGACGCCCGGCCCTGGGCCGACGCCCGGCTGCCCGACGGGACGCGGCTGCACGCGGTGCTGCCGCCGGTGGCCGTGGGATGCGCCTGCCTGTCGCTGCGGGTTGTGCGGCCACGTGCCTTCACGCTCGGCGAGCTGGTCGCGGCGGGCACCGTGCCGCCGGGCGGGGACCGCATGTTGCGCGCCCTGCTCGACGCCCGGCTGTCCTTCCTCGTCAGCGGCGGCACCGGCACCGGCAAGACCACGTTGCTGAGTGCCCTGCTGGGGCTGGTGGGGCCGGGGGAGCGGATCGTCCTCGCCGAGGACTCGGCGGAGCTGCGGCCCGACCATCCGCACGTCGTGCGACTGGAGACCAGACCCGCCAACCAGGAGGGTGCCGGCCTCGTCACTCTGGAGGACCTGGTGCGCCAGGCGCTGCGGATGAGGCCCGACCGGCTGGTCGTGGGCGAGGTGCGCGGGCCCGAAGTGGTGCACCTGCTGGCCGCGTTGAACACCGGCCACGAGGGCGGCTGCGGGACCGTGCACGCCAACGCCGCCGCCGATGTACCGGCCCGGCTGGAGGCGCTCGGCACGGCCGCGGGGCTCGATCGGGCAGCGCTGCACAGCCAGTTGGCGGCCGCCCTCTCCGTGGTGCTGCACCTGGTGCGCGACCGGGCCGGGCGGCGGCGGATCGCCGAGGTGCACGTGCTGGAGCGGGACGCGTCCGGCCTCGTGCGGACGGTGCCGGCGCTGCGGTGGGGAGCGGAGGCGTTCGTGCGCGAGCGCGGATGGGAGCGGCTGAGGGGTCTCCTGCGGGGCGGGGCGAGTGGGATCGAGCCGGGTGCGGACGAGAGGGGAGAGTCATGACGGAGGCGCCTGGGGTGGCGGTGGGTGCGGCCGTGGCGTGCATGGGGGCGGCTGTCTGGCTGCTGGCCGAGCGCGATGGGACGGCACGGCGGACGCGGTTGCTGCTCGCGGAGGGCGCCCCCGTCGGGAAGGGGCCCCCGGGGTGGACGCGCACGGCCGGTGAGCTGCGGCGCGTCCGTGGGCGGCTGCGGGCCGAGTGGTGGTCGGCGGTGGCCGGGCTGGTGCTGGCGGTGCTCGGGGCGTCGGTGCTGCCGCTCGTTCTGGGAGCGGCCGGGGTGCCGTTGCTGCGGCGGGCCCGGCTGGCCGGCCGGGCGCGGCGGGACCGGGAGCGCCGGACCGACGCGGTGATCGCGTTGTGCGGGGCGCTCGGCGGCGAGGTGCGGGCGGGACGCCAGCCGGGTGAGGCGCTGCTGCGGGCCGCCCGGGACTGCGGCGGACTCGCGGACGCGCAGTCCACGGTGCTGGCCGCGGCGCGGTTCGGCGGCGACGTGCCGGACACGCTCGCCACGGCGGCACGGCAACCGGGCGCCGAGGGCCTGCGCGGACTCGCGGCGTGTTGGCGGGTGGCCGTGGACCAGGGCGCGGGACTCGCGGACGGACTCGACCGGCTCGCCGCCGCCCTGCGCGCCGAACGCGACCAACAGTGCGATCTCCGAGCCCAGTTGGCGGGAGCCCGGGCCACGGCGGTGATGCTCGCCGGGTTGCCTGCCCTGGGGCTCCTCATCGGGACCGCCCTCGGAGCCGATCCCCTCCACGTCCTGTTGCACACCGGAGCGGGTCTGGGCTGTCTGGCGGCCGGCGGGGTGCTGGAGGGCCTGGGGCTGTGGTGGGTGCGGCGGATCGTGCGGGGCGCGGAGGCTGCGGCATGAGCGGGGACGTTGTCCACAGGCTGGGGGTGGCCGTGGGGATCGTGCTGGCCGCCGGATGGCTGGCGCGCCGACTGGTACGGGCGCGGCGCCACCGGAGGATGCGCCGGCGACTGACCGAGCTGTCAGGGGTACGGGAAGCGACTGTTCCTGTCCCGCGGACGGCATGGCGCGGGGCCGCACGGACGTGGCTGGCCCCGGTGGGCGTGGCCGGTGCCGGATGGGTGCTGATCGGAGGCCTCGCCGGGGCCGCCGTGGGACTGGCCGGGGCGGTGGGGGTGTGGCGGTGGCGATCGAGCCGGGAGACGGCCGGTGCGGACCCGGGCGCCCCCGACCTCGCAGAGGCGGGCCGGCAACTGCCCCTCGCCGCCGACCTGCTGGCGGCCTGCATCGCGGCGGGCGCCGGCCCGGTGATCGCGGCTCAGGCGGTGGGTGAGGCCTTGGGCGGCCCTGTCGGCGATGCCCTCGCCCGGGGTGCGGCGGAGGTGCGGTTGGGCGGCGAACCGGGCTCGGCCTGGCGGAGGTTGGGTGCCGTGCCGGGCGCCGAAGGGCTGGCCCGGCTGCTCGAACGGGCCGATGTGTCCGGGCTGCCCGCGGCAGTGCCGGTCGCGCGGCTCGCCGCCGAGGCCCGGGCCGAGTGGGGCCGCGCCGCCACGGCCAGGGCCCGTCGAGCGGGAGTGATGGTCAGCGCACCGGTCGGTCTGTGCTTCCTGCCCGCGTTCATCGCGGTCGGTGTGCTGCCCGTGGTGATCGGACTCGCGGGCGGCGTGCTCGGAGGGGGTGGTGGGTGACGCGGCGACGGACCCGGAGCAAGTGAGCGACAAACAGTGATGGTTCGGACTCTTTCCTACGGGGGTTGAGATGTACAAGGCGGTACGGGCACGGCTGTGTGCCCTGGTGTGTGGGATGCGTGCGGCGCGGCGGGACGCTGGGATGGTCACCTCCGAGTACGCGATGGGAATCGTCGCGGCGGTGGCGTTCGCCGTGGTGCTCTACAAGGTCGTCACGAGCGGCCCGGTCAGTGCGGAGCTGCAGAACATCGTGAAGGACGCCCTCAGTGCGCGGATGTGAGCGGGGGGCGGACCGGGGGTTCGTCACGGCGGAGTCGGCCGTGGTGCTGCCGGTGCTGGTGATGTTCGCGATGGCGCTGGTGTGGGGGCTGCTGGTCGTGGCCGCGCAGATCCAGTGCGTGGACGCCGCGCGGACGGGCGCGCGTGCGGCGGCCCGCCAGGACCCGCCCGGCGCGGTCGTGAAGCTGACCCACGAGGCGGCGCCGCCCGGCGCGAAGGTGACGGTCAGCCGGGATGCGGAGCACGTCCGGGTGACCGTGGTGGCCGAGCCGCCGGTGTTGCGGGGCCTGTCCTTCGCCGTGCGCGAGGAGGCCGTGGCGTCGGTGGAGGAGGCGGTGGGCACGTGAGAGGGGGCCGAACGGTGGTGGGGTCGGACAGGGGCTCCGCCACCGTCTGGAGCGTCGGGGCGATCGCCGTCCTGTGCGTGGTGTTCGGGGTCGTTCTCGCGCTCGGGCAGGCCGTCGTCGTCCGGCATCGCGCGGCGGGCGGGGCCGACCTCGCGGCGCTGGCCGCTGCGGACCACTGGGCCGACGGCGGCCCGGCGGCCTGCGCCCGGGCCGGCCGGGTGGCCCGGGCGCAGGGCGTGCGGCTCGTGCGGTGCGAGGTCGCCGGGGAGATCTCGGACGTGACGGCGGCGTCGGGCCGCGGACCATTCACGGTGGAGGTCAGGGCGCGGGCGGGGCCTCCGGCCGCTCCGCTGGATGTCCCGGCGGCTGCTCGGGTGCCTCGTCCCCGGACTCCTTCTCCGCCGGCGCTCCCTCCAGCAACACCGTGAGGAGCCGCACCGCCCCCCTCTTGTGCAGCGGGTCGTTGCCGTTGCCGCACTTGGGGGACTGGATGCAGGAGGGGCAGCCGGCGTCGCACTCGCAGGAGGCGATGGCCTGGCGGGTGGCGGTCAGCCAGGTGCGGGCGGTGTGGAAGGCGCGCTCCGCGAAGCCCGCCCCACCCGGATGGCCGTCGTAGACGAAGACCGTCGGCAGGAGTGTGTCGGGGTGGAGCGGGATCGAGACGCCGCCGATGTCCCAGCGGTCACAGGTCGCGAAGAGGGGCAGCAGGCCGATCGACGCGTGCTCGGCGGCGTGCAGGGAGCCGCCGAGGATCTCCGGGTTGATCCGGGCGCGGTCCAGCTGGTCCTCGGTGACGGTCCACCACACGGCGCGGGTGCGCAGCGTACGAGGAGGGAGGTCGAGTTTCGTCTCGCCCAGGACTTCACCCGTGATGAGCCGGCGACGCAGGAAGGAGACGACCTGGTTGGTGACCTCGACGGAGCCGTAGCAGAGGCGGCCGTCTCCCCAGGGGATCTCCACGTCCGTCTCCAGGACGGAGATGGACGTGGTGTCGCGGGCGACCGTGGAGTACGGCGGGGCGGCCTCCTCGACGAGGGCGACGGAGTCCTCCAGGTCCAGCGACCGCACCAGGTAGGTGCGGCCCTGGTGCAGGTGGACCGCCCCCTCGTGCACCGTCGAGTGCGCGGCACCGGCGTCGACCGTGCCGAGCAGCCGGCCCGTGCCGGTCTCGACGACCTGGACCGGGCGCCCGCCCTCACCGCGGATGTCCGTCAGGTCGGCGGCGCGCTCGCGGCGGGTCCAGTGCCAGGCTCTGGTCCGGCGGCGCAGCAGCTTCGCGGCCTCCAGCTGGGGCAGCAGGCCCTCGCTCGCCGGGCCGAACAGGTCGAGGTCCTCGTCCGTCAGGGGCAGCTCCGCCGCGGCCGCGCACAGGTGCGGGGCCAGCACGTAGGGGTTGTCGGGGTCGAGGACGGTCGATTCGACGGGCTGGTCGAACAGGGCCTCGGGGTGGTGGACGAGGAACGTGTCCAGCGGGTCGTCGCGGGCGACCAGGACGGCCAGGGCCCCCTGCCCGGCCCGTCCGGCCCGGCCCGCCTGCTGCCACAGGGAGGCCCGCGTGCCCGGGTAGCCGGCGATGACGACCGCGTCGAGGCCGGAGATGTCGATGCCGAGTTCGAGGGCGTTCGTCGCGGCGAGGCCCAGGAGTTCACCCGAATGGAGGGCTTGTTCGAGAGCGCGGCGCTCTTCCGGAAGATAGCCGCCCCGGTAGGCCGCGACACGCCGGCTCAGCGACCGGTCGACCTCGGCCAGACGCTCCTGGGAGATGACCGAGATCAGCTCGGCGCCGCGCCGGGAGCGGACGAAGGCGACCGAGCGCACGCCCTGCACCGTGAGGTCGGTCAGCAGGTCGGCGGCCTCGGCGGTGGCCGTGCGGCGGACGGGAGCGCCCTTCTCGCCGTGCAGCTCGGTCAGCGGCGGCTCCCAGAGGGCGAACACCAGTTCACCGCGGGGGGAGGCGTCGTCGGCCACTTCCACGACCGGCAGGCCGGTCAGGCGGCGGGCTGCCACCGAGGGCTCCGCGGCCGTCGCCGAGGCCAGCAGGAACACGGGCGACGCGCCGTAGCGGGCACACAGGCGGCGAAGCCGGCGCAGCACTTGGGCGACGTGGGAGCCGAAGACACCGCGGTAGGTGTGGCACTCGTCGATGACGACGTAGCGCAGCGACTTCAGGAAGGAGGACCAGCGGGGGTGGGAGGGCAGGATGCCCCGGTGCAGCATGTCCGGGTTGGTCAGGACGTAGTTGGCGTACTGGCGGATCCACTCGCGTTCCTCGAACGGAGTATCGCCGTCGTACACGGCTGCGCGTACCGAATGGCCCAGAGGGTGTGAAAGTTCCTTCACCGACCGGCACTGGTCCGCCGCGAGCGCCTTGGTCGGAGCCAGGTAGAGGGCGGTGGCGCCCCGGCCGTTCGGGGCCTCCGCGCCCTCCAGAAGGGTGGACAGGACCGGCGCGAGGTAGGCCAGGGACTTGCCGGAGGCCGTGCCGGTGGCGACGACGACGGACTCGCCGTCCAGGGCGTGCTCGGCCGCCCGTGCCTGGTGGGCCCAGGGATGCTCGATGCCCGCGGCTCGCACGGCCGCCACGACCTCCGCGCGGATCCGGTCGGGCCAGACGGCATGCCGACCCTCACGCGGGGGCAAGTGCTCCGTATGAGTAATGCGCGAAGCCCTGCTCGGACCGGACGCGAGCCGGTCCAGGACCGCGCCCGGCGCGGGCCGGGAGGCGGGGTCCGTCGGGGTTCGATCGGATCGGTGATTCTTGGCCATCGGCACCGAGTGTGTCACTGGAGTGACGGACAATGGAGCCAAGGCGTCGTGCACGCCTGCCGGTAAGTGATTGAATGCCATCGCGGCTGGCGAAGCGTCCAGGGGCTGAAGCCGAATGCCCCTAGGGCGACCGCTCGATAGCAAGGTGCTGGAGGATCCGTGGACCTGTCCCTGTCGACCGAAACCATGGGCGATCGCACGATCGTCAGGGTCGGTGGCGAAATCGACGTATATACCGCGCCCAAGCTGCGCGAGCAGTTGGTCGAGCTGGTGAACGACGGCAGTTTCCACCTTGTCGTCGACATGGAGGGCGTGGACTTCCTCGACTCCACCGGACTCGGCGTACTGGTCGGCGGCCTGAAGCGCGTGCGGGCCCATGAGGGCTCCCTGCGCCTGGTCTGCAACCAGGAGCGCATTCTGAAGATCTTCCGTATCACCGGTCTCACCAAGGTGTTCCCGATTCACACCTCGGTCGAGGAAGCGGTTGCGGCCACCGACTGACGCCGGTCCCGGGCCGTGTGCCCGGGTCGGGTCGGCCGATGGCCGGCGAAAGAAGACCGAGGGGGCCCGGGCTTCGGCGGCCCGGCGCCTCTCGACAGCACGCCCGTAGTTGCGAGGGGGATGCATGGCCACCGTTGAGCTCCGCTTCAGCGCGCTGCCCGAGCACGTCAGGACCGCCCGTCTGGTGGCGGCAGCGGTGGCGCGCAGGGCCGGAGTGGACGAGGCCGTCCTCGACGAGGTCAGGCTCGCCGTAGGCGAGGCGTGCACCCGGGCCGTCGGGCTGCACCAGACCGTCGGGATCTCGGCACCTGTGAAGGTGCTGCTGATCGAGGAGGAGAAGCAGTTCTCCATCGAGGTCGGCGACGAGGCCCCGCATGCGGTGGCCGGCGAGCGCGCCCCCGGCGCGGGACCCGGCGATCCCGACGGTGAGGCCGAGGAGGACGAGATGGGCCTCGCGGTCATCAGCGGACTCGTCGACGACGTCGAGGTCAGTGCGGGCGAGCACGGCGGGCTGATCAAGATGACCTGGCCGACCACGCCGCCGCCGACGATTCTGGTCTGACCCCGCCACCGCACACACCCGTTCTTCCGAAGGGCCCCACTCGTGGGGCCCTTCGGCATGTGCGGGTGTCAGTGCTCGCCTTTACAGTAGTTCCTGTGTCGTTCATCGCGTGAATTCGTTCACGATCATTCGCGCGCCCTCCGGCAGCCTCAGAATGCTTTCAGGGCATTACCACGGAAGGCCAATCCGTTTATCGCGCTCTGTTTTGATCAGGTTCCGGTACCTACAATCCCGTCCACATCTTGAGCTCAGCCCAAGCGTCAAGGAGGACGAATGGCGGGGCTTTCCCTCTCACAACAGTCGGGCCATCCCACAGACCTCGCAGCCGCCGTACTGACCGATGGCAACCGCGTTCTCATCGTGGTCATCGCGGTCGTCGCACTGGCGGCGCTGGCGGTCGCGGGCGTCCTGGTGCGCCAAGTGCTCGCGGCCGGCGAGGGCACCGACAGCATGAAGAAGATCGCGGCGGCGGTCCAGGAAGGAGCCAACGCCTATCTGGCCCGTCAGCTGCGCACGCTCGGCGTATTCGCCGTGGTCGTGTTCTTCCTGCTCATGCTGCTGCCCGCGGACGACTGGAGTCAGCGTGCCGGACGGTCGGTGTTCTTTCTGATCGGAGCGGCGTTCTCGGCGGCCACCGGCTATATCGGCATGTGGCTCGCCGTACGCAGCAATGTGCGTGTCGCCGCGGCGGCGCGTGAAGCCACTCCGGCTCAAGGCGAGCCGGAAAAGGATCTGACCGCCGTCTCGCACAAGGCGATGAAGATCGCCTTTCGCACGGGTGGCGTGGTCGGCATGTTCACGGTGGGCCTCGGCCTGCTCGGCGCCTCCTGCGTGGTGCTGGTGTACGCGGCCGACGCGCCCAAGGTGCTCGAGGGCTTCGGCCTCGGGGCCGCGCTGATCGCGATGTTCATGCGTGTCGGCGGCGGCATCTTCACCAAGGCCGCCGACGTCGGCGCCGACCTGGTCGGCAAGGTCGAACAGGGCATTCCGGAGGACGATCCGCGCAATGCCGCGACCATCGCCGACAACGTGGGCGACAACGTCGGCGACTGCGCGGGCATGGCGGCCGACCTCTTCGAGTCGTACGCCGTGACCCTGGTCGCCGCGCTCATCCTGGGCTCGGCGGCCTTCGGGAACGCGGGGCTCGGCTTCCCGCTGCTCGTGCCGGCGATCGGTGTGATCACCGCCATGATCGGCATCTTCGCGGTGGCGCCCCGGCGCGCCGACCGCAGCGGCATGAGCGCCATCAACCGCGGGTTCTTCATCTCCGCGGTGATCTCGCTCGTGCTGGTGGCGGTGGCCGTCTTCGTGTACCTGCCGGGGAAGTACTCCGAGCTCGACGGCGTCGCCGACAGCGCGATCCTGGGCAAGGACGGTGACCCGCGCGTCCTCGCGCTGGTTGCGGTGGCCATCGGAATCGTGCTCGCCGCCCTGATCCAGCAACTGACCGGCTACTTCACCGAGACCACCCGCCGGCCCGTCAGGGACATCGGCAAGTCCTCGCTCACCGGCCCGGCCACCGTCGTCCTCGCCGGTATCTCCGTCGGTCTCGAATCGGCCGTCTACACCGCCCTGTTGATCGGACTCGGTGTGTACGGGGCGTTCCTGCTCGGGGGCACGTCGATCATGCTGGCGCTGTTCGCGGTGGCACTGGCCGGCACCGGCCTGCTCACCACGGTCGGTGTGATCGTCGCGATGGACACCTTCGGGCCCGTGTCCGACAACGCACAGGGCATCGCGGAGATGTCCGGCGACGTCGAGGGCGCGGGCGCGCAGGTGCTCACCAACCTGGACGCGGTCGGCAACACCACCAAGGCGATCACCAAGGGCATCGCGATCGCCACGGCCGTGCTCGCGGCGGCGGCGCTGTTCGGGTCGTACCGCGACGCCATCTTCACCGGCGCGCGGGACGTGGGCGAGAAACTCAGCGGGGACGGCGCCCCGATGAGCCTGATGATGGACATCTCCCAGCCCAACAACCTCGTGGGCCTCATCGCCGGCGCGGCGGTCGTCTTCCTCTTCTCGGGGCTGGCGATCAACGCCGTGTCGCGGTCGGCGGGTTCCGTGGTCTACGAGGTGCGCCGGCAGTTCCGCGAGAAGCCGGGGATCATGGACTACAGCGAGACCCCGGAGTACGGCAAGGTCGTCGACATCTGCACCAAGGACGCCCTGCGCGAGCTCGCCACGCCCGGTCTGCTGGCGGTGATGGCGCCCATCTTCATCGGGTTCACGCTCGGTGTCGGTCCGCTCGGGGCGTTCCTGGCGGGCGCGATCGGCGCGGGCACGCTGATGGCGGTGTTCCTCGCCAACTCCGGTGGCGCCTGGGACAACGCCAAGAAGCTCGTCGAGGACGGCCACCACGGTGGCAAGGGCGGCGAGGCCCATGCGGCGACCGTGATCGGAGACACGGTCGGCGACCCCTTCAAGGACACCGCGGGCCCCGCGATCAACCCGCTGCTGAAGGTCATGAACCTGGTGTCGCTGCTCATCGCACCCGCGGTGATCAAATTCTCCTACGGGCCGGACAAGAGCATCGGGGTGCGGATTCTGGTCGCCGTCCTCGCGTTCCTTGTGATCGCCGGGGCGGTGTACGTCTCAAAGCGGCGCGGAATCGCCATGGGTGACGAAGACAACGCCGGGTCACAGCCCAAGTCCGCCGATCCGGCGGTGGTTTCGTAGGGAGGGTTCTCCGGCCCCAGCCCAAGGTGCGGGCGGGCGGCACGCGTTGGCGTGTCGTCCGCCCGCGCTGTGTGGGTACACGCTCACGCGTGAGCCTTCTCTCGCTTGGTGCAAAAGGTTACAAAACGGTCTTAATAGGCGTCTGGCGTGCGGTTGCCGTGCATCTGGCGTGTATGTTCCGGGGCCGAGAGCCATGGAAGGGACCAAACCGGTGAACAAGAAGCTCGCGGCCGCACTGTCCGGCGGTGCGGTACTGGTACTGGCGCTGTCGGGCTGCGGCGGCGACGACGGCAACGACAAGCTGGACTCCTGGGCCAAGCAGGTCTGTGACGCCGTACAGCCGCAGGCCAAGAAGATCGAGTCGGCCAATGCCGCGATCCAGAAGGAGACCTCGGACAACAGCACGCCGAAGGACGTCCAGAAGACCGACGCACAGGCCTTCCAGGACATGTCCGACGCCTACAAGGCGATCGGGACCGCTGTGAACAAGGCCGGGGCGCCCGACGTCGAGAACGGCGAGAAGAAGCAGCAGGACGCGGTCAAGGAGCTCAACTCGATCTCCGCCTCGTACGCCTCCCTCAAGAAGCAGGTCGACGAGCTCGACACCAAGGACCAGGGCAAGTTCGCCGACGGTCTCAAGGACATCGCCACCGAGCTGGACAAGCTGAGCCAGAGCGGGAACGACGCCCTCAGGAACCTGGAGGAGGGCGAGGTCGGCCAGGCGATGGCCCAGCAGTCCAGCTGCAAGGCGGCCACGGCGTCGGCGGGGGCCACGCAGAGCTGAGCGACCGGGAAACCGGACCGGGAAACCGGGCGGCAGGGGCAGTTCGACCCCGCACGGGCACGTGCGACCTCCGCCCCGGCGGCCACAATGGGGGGCGTGAGTAACGCCAGCCAGTCACCCCTGCCCCCGCTGCCCTCCTCCGACCGTCCCGATGTCGCCGCCCGGCTCAGGGACGCCCTGCTCGCGGCCTCCTTCACCGCCGACGGACTGCTCGAACTGCTCGGCGCCCCCGCGTACGCGGCGCTCGCCCGGAGCGAGACCGTGCCCGCGCTCCGGGCGACTCGCGGGGACACCCGGCTGGAGATGCTCGTCCGGCTGTTCCTGCTCCAGCAACCCGTGCCGCACGCGCGCGTGGCGGAGGTCCTGCCCGTGGACGTCTGCCTGGAGACCGGTTGGCTGGCCCGGACCGGCGGGAACGACATCTCCGCAACGGTCGACGTACGGCCCTACGGCGGTCCCGGTGGCGAGGACTGGTACATCGTGTCGGACCTCGGCTGCGCGGTCGGCGGCGCCGGCGGTATCGGCCGGCGGGACGAAGGCGTCGTCCTCGGAGTCGGCGGCGCCTCCACGACCCTGGCCGGCATCACCGTGCGTACGCCCGTCTCCGCCGCGCTGGACCTGGGTACCGGCTCCGGTATCCAGGCCCTGCACGCCGCACAGCACGCCACACGTGTGGTGGCCACCGACCTCAACCCGCGCGCCCTGCACATCACCGGCCTCACGCTGGCACTGTCCGGCAGCCCGGCCGCAGACCTGCGCGAGGGCTCCCTGTTCGGACCGGTCCGGGGCGAAGAGACGTACGACCTGATCGTCTCCAACCCGCCGTTCGTGATCTCGCCCGGCGCCCGGCTCACGTACCGCGACGGCGGGATGGGCGGGGACGATCTGTGCCGCACGCTCGTTCAGGAGGCAGGGGAGCGCCTGAACCAGGGCGGGTTCGCGCAGTTCCTCGCCAACTGGCAGCACGTGGAAGGGGAGGACTGGCAGGACAGGCTCAGGTCATGGGTGCCCCGCGGGTGCGACGCGTGGATCGTGCAGCGCGAGGTGCAGGACATCAATCAGTACGCCGAGCTGTGGCTGCGGGACGCCGGTGACCACCAGGGCGACGCGGCGGAGTACCAGGCGCGGTACGACGCGTGGCTCGACGAGTTCGAGGCGCGCAAGGTGAAGGCCGTCGGCTTCGGCTGGATCACCCTGCGCAGGACGGACGCCGCCGTGCCCTCGCTCACGGTGGAGGAGTGGCCGCACCCGGTCGAGCAGCCGCTCGGCGACACGATCAAGGCCCACTTCGACCGGCTCGACCACCTGCGCGACCACGACGACGCCGCGCTGCTCGAAGGGCACTTCCGGCTCGCCGCCGAGATCGTGCAGGAGCAGGTCGGGCTGCCCGGCGCGGAGGACCCCGAGCACGTCATGCTGCGCCAGAACCGCGGCATGCGCCGGGCGACCCGGGTGGACACGGTCGGCGCCGGCTTCGCGGGCGTCTGCGACGGCACGATGAGCGCCGGCCGCATCCTCGACGCCATCGCCCAGCTGATCGGCGAGGACCCGGTGCTGCTGCGTGACCGCACCCCGGCCCAGATCCGGCTGCTGGTCGAGCAGGGGTTCCTGGAACCGGTCCGCTGAGCGGCCCGCCGAGGGGGCGATGCTGGGGGCGTCGAGGAGCCCCGCCAATAAATTCGAGTCGATTTGAACACCTCGACCGAAAGGGGTCACGAGGAAGCGGACGCCCTTGATCCACCGTCGTGTCGCCCCGGCGTTCACCTCGGGTTCGCCTGCCCGCCGCCCACGCGTGTCAGCCTCCCGTCGCTGGGGATGCGCGACAGGGGAAAAGGGGCACGACGGGTCATGGAGAGCGAACCGGCGATCTTCGCGGGAGTGGTGTTCTCCCTGTTCGGAGGCGCACTGCTGGCCTGGACCGTGATGCGCGTGCGTCGGCACCTGCCTGTCGCCGAGGGTGTGAGACCGGTCTCCTCGGCGACCGTCGCGAGCGTCGTCGCGGTGCTCGCCCTGGCGCTCGGAGCGTGGTGCTTCAGCCGCCTCTGAGACCCGCGCCGGCGGCCCAACGGCCAGTGACCGTGAGGTCGCGCTCCGCGCAGGGCCAGGCCTGGCCCTGCCACTCCGGGCGGCAGGATCGGTGGTAGTCGGGTTACCGTTCGAGTGGCCGTTGCGGGCTTTTCCCGTTTGACACGGGGGCGGGATGTACCGTCACACTCCGCAGCGTCACCACGTACCCAGCCCCGGTAAGCGACTCCGGGGAGGCCCCAGCGTCGACCGGAGAGAAGAGCGAAGTTGTCCCCGACCAGCGAGACCGCAGAGGGCGGCCGCCGACTCGTCATCGTCGAGTCGCCCGCCAAGGCGAAGACGATCAAGGGCTATCTCGGCCCCGGATACATCGTCGAGGCGAGCGTCGGGCACATCCGCGACCTTCCCAACGGCGCCGCCGAGGTGCCCGATAAGTACACCGGTGAGGTCCGCCGCCTCGGTGTGGACGTCGAACACGACTTCGCGCCGATCTATGTGGTCAACGCCGACAAGAAGGCGCAGGTCAAGAAGCTCAAGGACCTGCTGAAGGAGTCCGACGAACTCTTCCTCGCCACCGATGAGGACCGCGAGGGCGAGGCCATCGCCTGGCACCTCCAGGAAGTGCTCAAGCCCAAGGTCCCGGTCAAGCGGATGGTCTTCCACGAGATCACCAAGGCCGCGATCCAGGCCGCCGTGGCCAACCCGCGCCAGCTGAACCAGAAGCTCGTCGACGCCCAGGAGACCCGCCGCATCCTCGACCGCCTCTACGGCTACGAGGTCTCGCCGGTCCTGTGGAAGAAGGTCATGCCGCGGCTGTCCGCGGGCCGTGTCCAGTCGGTCGCCACACGACTCGTGGTGGAGCGGGAACGCGAGCGCATCGCCTTTCGTTCTGCTGAGTACTGGGACCTGACGGGCACCTTCGCCACCGGCCGCGCGGGAGACTCGTCGGACCCGTCGTCGCTGGTCGCGCGCCTGCAGACCGTCGACGGCCGGCGGGTCGCGCAGGGCCGCGACTTCGACTCCCTGGGACAACTGAAGAGCGCGAACACCCTCCACCTCGACGAGGCGAACGCCCGCGCCCTGGCCGCCGCCCTCGAGGACACGCGGTTCGCGGTGCGCTCCGTCGAGTCCAAGCCGTACCGCCGCTCGCCGTACGCCCCGTTCCGTACGACGACGATGCAGCAGGAGGCCAGCCGCAAGCTCGGCTTCGGTGCGAAGGCCACCATGCAGGTCGCGCAGAAGCTGTACGAGAACGGCTACATCACCTACATGCGTACGGACTCCACGACCCTGAGCGACACGGCGGTCTCCGCCGCCCGCGCCCAGGTCACGCAGCTGTACGGCGCCGACTACCTGCCGCCGCAGCCGAGGACGTACGCCGGGAAGGTCAAGAACGCGCAGGAGGCCCACGAGGCGATCCGCCCCTCGGGTGATCGTTTCCGCACTCCCGCCGAGACCGGACTGACCGGTGACCAGTTCAAGCTGTACGAGCTGATCTGGAAGCGGACCGTCGCCTCCCAGATGAAGGACGCGACCGGCAACAGCGTCACGGTGAAGATCGGCGGCACGGCCGCCGACGGCCGGGACGTCGAGTTCAGCGCGTCCGGCAAGACGATCACCTTCCACGGCTTCCTCAAGGCCTACGTCGAGGGTGCCGACGACCCGAACGCCGAGCTGGACGACCGCGAGCGCCGGCTGCCGCAGGTCTCCGAGGGCGACGCCCTGAGCGCCGAGGAGATCACGGTCGACGGGCACGCCACCAAGCCCCCGGCCCGCTACACCGAGGCCTCCCTGGTCAAGGAGCTGGAAGAGCGCGAGATCGGTCGCCCGTCGACGTACGCGTCGATCATCGGCACGATCCTCGACCGCGGCTACGTGTTCAAGAAGGGCACGGCCCTCGTGCCGTCCTTCCTGTCCTTCGCCGTGGTCAACCTCCTGGAGAAGCACTTCGGGCGGCTCGTCGACTACGACTTCACCGCCAGGATGGAGGACGACCTCGACCGCATCGCCCGCGGCGAGGCTCAGTCCGTGCCGTGGCTGAAGCGGTTCTACTTCGGCGAGGGCACGGTCAGCGGCGCCGCGGCCGACGCCGGCAACGGCGACGGTGACCACCTCGGCGGCCTCAAGGAGCTGGTGACCGACCTGGGCGCGATCGACGCCCGCGAGGTGTCGTCGTTCCCGGTGGCCAACGACATCGTGCTGCGGGTCGGCCGCTACGGGCCGTACATCGAGCGCGGCGAGAAGGACACCGAGCAGCACCAGCGCGCCGACATCCCCGACGACCTGGCGCCCGACGAGCTGACCGTCGACCTCGCGGAGGAGCTGCTCGCCAAGCCGAGCGGCGACTACGAGCTGGGCACGGACCCGGCCACCGGCCACACGATCGTCGCCAAGGACGGCCGCTACGGCCCGTACGTGACGGAGGTCCTCCCCGAGGGCACCCCGAAGACGGGCAAGAACGCGGTCAAGCCGCGTACGGCGTCCCTCTTCAAGACGATGTCCCTCGACACGGTGACCCTCGACGAGGCCCTGAAGCTGATGTCGCTGCCGCGTGTCGTCGGCGCCGACGCCGAGGGCCAGGAGATCACCGCGCAGAACGGCCGCTACGGCCCGTACCTGAAGAAGGGCACGGACTCGCGCTCGCTGCAGGCCGAGGAGCAGCTCTTCACGATCACGCTGGAGGAGGCGCTGGCGATCTACGCCCAGCCCAAGCAGCGTGGCCGGGCGGCAGCCAAGCCGCCGCTGAAGGAGCTGGGCACCGACCCGGTGAGCGAGAAGCCGGTCGTGGTCAAGGACGGCCGCTTCGGCCCGTACGTCACCGACGGGGAGACCAACGCGACCCTGCGCTCCGGCGACAGCGTCGAGGAGATCACCCCGGAGCGCGGTTTCGAGCTGCTCGCCGAGAAGCGCGCCAAGGGGCCGGCGAAGAAGACCGCGAAGAAGGCGGCCAAGAAGGCGCCGGCGAAGAAGACGACGACGGCCAAGAAGACCGCGGCGAAGAAGACCACCACCGCGAAGAAGACGACAGCGAAGAAGACCACCACCGCGAAGAAGACGGCCGCAAAGACGGCGACCGCCGCGAAGTCCACGGAGGACTGAGCGACAGGTGCGCCCCGAGTCTCCGGAGGACTGAGCGGCAGATTCGCCCTAACTCTCCGGAGGACTCAGGTCGTTCGAACCTGTCCGGAAACCGGACCGCCGCGTCCGGTTGTTCGCCCAGGGTTCGGAAAGCGAACGCCCCGGCAACACTTCGGTGTCGGGGCGTGCGCATGCCAGCCCGCGCCCTCCGGGCTGTCGGTGGCTCCCGATAGGCTGAACGCATGACGCGAGCCGACCACCCAACGGCCCCTCAGCCCGCCCCCGACGATGCCCTGGTCGCGGACTCCCGCGAGCGTGCCGTCCGCGCCCTGCTGCGACGACCGCAGCTGAAGCGGTTGTGGAGCGCACAGCTCGTGGGCGGCGTGGGGGACACCCTCGCCCTTCTCGTGCTGGTCCTCCTGGCGCTCCAGGCGGCCGTCGCCGAAGGCTCGTTCGGGGGCGGCTACCGGGGCGTGGCGTTCGCAGTGGCGACCGTTTTCGGGGTGCGCATCCTCGCGACACTGCTGTTCGGTGCCGTTCTGCTCGGCCCCCTCACCGCCCTCACCTCGCAGGACGGCCCGCTCGACCGCCGCTGGACCATGGTGGGCGCCGACGGGCTGCGCGCGGCGCTGCTCATCGTCGCGCCCCTGTGGATCGACTGGACGCCCGACAACGCACTGGCCCTCCTCCTCGTCACGGCGTTCGTGACCGGGGTCGCCGAGCGGTTCTGGACGGTGTGCCGTGAAAGCGCGGCCCCCGCGCTGCTCCCCGCCCCGCCGCCGGAGGGGGCGACGGTCCGGCCGCTGCCCGACCACATGGACGCCCTGCGCCGCCTGTCGCTGCGCACCGGCTTCGCGGCGATCCCCCTGGCGGCCGTCGTGCTGGTCGTCGCGTCCCTGTTCAACAACCTGCTGGGCGCCGGCATCGACTGGTTCGGTCAGCACCAGGCCGCCCTCGCCTCCTACGTGGCCGCCGGGCTGTTCGCCGCGTCCCTGTCCGTGCTGACCTTCCTGGAGCTGCCCGGCACGCGCACCCCGCGCGCGCGGTCGCCGCTGGAGGGACTGCGCCGTCCGAAGACCACGGCCGGCGCCGACAAGGGCCGCACCGGCGCGATGCCGCTGCTGGTCCTGTCCTGCGCGGCCGTCGCCGCCGCGGTGTCGGCCGCCGTCGCCGTGGCCGTGCTGCACGCCAAGGACCTGGGCGGCGGCCCGGTGCTCTACGGCCTGTTCGTGGCCGCGCTGACCGGCGGTGTCGTCGTCGGCATCCGTACGGCGCCCGCCCTCGTGCCCGCCCTGTCGCGCCGTCGGCTGCTCGCGCTGACGATCGCCTTCACCGGTGTCGCCCTGCTGGCCGCCGGGCTGGTCCCGGACGTCACCACGGTGCTGCTGATCCTCGCGCTGGCCGGCGTCGGCGCGGGCCTGTCCGCCAACATCGGGCACACCCTGCTCGACCAGGAGACCGAGGAAAGCCGACGCGCCCGCACGACGGAGCACCTGCACGCGGTCGTGCGGGTCTGTGTCGCGCTCGGCGCGGTCATCGCCCCGCTGGTGGCGGCGGCGATCGGACCGCACCGGCTGGAGAGCGGCAAGTTCGTCTTCGCCCACGGCGGCGCCGCCTTCACGCTGATGCTGACCGGTGCCCTGCTGCTGCCCGTCGCCGCGCTGGTGCTGGCGAAGGTCGACGACCGTTCCGGCGTGCCGCTGCGGAAGGACCTGAAGGACGCCCTGCTCGGCGGCGACGACCCCGACCAGGAGGCCGCGGCCTCCGGCTTCTTCATCGCTCTGGAGGGCGGCGACGGGGCCGGCAAGTCCACCCAGGCCGAGGCGCTCGCCGAGTGGATCCGCGTCAAGGGCCACGAGGTGGTGCTGACGCGCGAGCCGGGGGCCACGCCGGTGGGCAAGCGGCTGCGGTCGATCCTGCTGGACGTGTCGAGCGCGGGCCTGTCGCACCGCGCGGAGGCGCTGCTGTACGCGGCCGACCGGGCCGAGCACATCGACACCGTCGTACGGCCCGCCCTGGAGCGCGGCGCGGTCGTCATCTCCGATCGGTACATCGACTCGTCCGTCGCCTACCAGGGCGCCGGCCGGGACCTTTCGCCGACCGAGATCGCCCGGATCAACCGCTGGGCGACGAACGGGCTGGTGCCGCATCTGACCGTGCTGCTGGACGTCGCCCCGGAGACCGCGCGCGAGCGGTTCACCGAGGCGCCGGACCGGCTGGAGTCGGAGCCCGCGGAGTTCCACGCGCGCGTGCGGGCCGGTTTCCTGACCCTGGCCGCGGCCGACGCCGGGCGGTACCTGGTGGTGGACGCCGGTCAGGAGCCCGAGGCCGTCACGACCGTCATCAGGCACCGCCTCGACCAGGTGCTGCCGCTTTCCGAGGCCGAGATCAAGGCCCAGGAGGAGGCACGGAAGAAGGCCGAGGAGGAGGCCCGCCGCAAGGCCGAGGAAGAGGCCGCCCGCAAGGCCGAGGAAGAGCGCCTGGAGCGCGAGCGCCAGGAGCAGCTCGCCAAGCTGCGCGCCGAGGAGGAGGAGCGCAAGCGCCGCGAGCTGGAGGAGGCGCAGCGCCGCGAGGCCGAACGGCAGGCGGAGGAGGCCCGCCGCCGGGCGGAGGAAGCGCGCAGGAAGGCCGAGGAGGAGCGGGCCCGGCTTCTCGCGGAGGAGAAGGCCCGCGCCGAGGAGGAGGCCCGCCGCAAGGCCGATGAGGAGCGGCGCCGCCAGCAGGCCGAGGAGGAGGCGCGACTGCGTGCCGAGGCCGAGGCGCTCCGCCTGGAGAAGCAGCGCAAGGCCGAGGCGGCGCTGCTGCGTGCGGAGGAGGCCCGGCGGCTGGCGGAGGCGGCTGCCGCGGCGGCCGAGGTCGGCCCGAAGAGCTCCACTGCGAAGAAGGGCGTGTCGGGTTCGGCGGCCGCTCAGGACGCGGCGACCGTGCCCACGCCGGTGGTGACACCGGGCGGTGCCGCCGACGACACGACCGTGCTGCGCCCGGTGCGGGACGAAGAGCAGCGTGCGGACCGGGGCCGGGCCTCCGGTGAGTCCGATGCCGAGGTGACGGCCGAGCTGCCGAAGCCGCCGGTTCCGCCGGTGGGCGGGGAAGGGACGGAGGCCCTGCCGCCGTTCTCGCCTCGCGCCGGTGACGAGACCGAGGTGCTGCCGCAGGTGCCCGACCGGGACGCCTCCGGCGCGGCCGACGAGACAGCGGTGCTGCCTCCGGTCCGGCCGGGCGACGCCGAGGAGACGGCGGTGCTGCCTCCGGTCCGGCCTGAGGACAGCGAGGAGACGGCCGTGTTCCCGCCGGTGCGCGGGGACGAACCGGCGGACCGGGTTCCGCCCGGGTACTTCCGGGAGGAGGCCCCGGCCGCCCGGCCCGACGGCACCGAGGACCGTACGCGGGAGATGCCCCAGGTCGACGCCGAGGGGACGCCGCGGCGCCGCCGGTCCGACTGGGCCGAGGAGACGCCGCTGGACGACCTGCCCTCGCTCGCGGACGAGCTGCTCGGACCGCACGACGACGAGCCGGACCAGGGCCGCGGGCGCCGCGGGAGGGGCGGCCGGGGGCGCTGAGGCCTCCGGCGGGTCGGTGCGGGAGCTTGGAGCCCGGGCTCGACCGGGGGCTGAGGTCTCCGGTGGGTCGGTGCGGGAGTCTGGAGCCCGGGCTCGACCGGGGGCTGAGGTCTCCGGTGGGTCGGTGCGGGAGCCCGGGGTCCGGACTCGGACGGGGGTTCCGATGGCCCGGCAGGCCGGCGCGCGGCAGCCCGGGGGCCGGACTGCGAGGTGGCCGGTCGGACGCAGTGCACCGGATGGGGCGGCGGGCGTTGTCAGTGGTCGCCCCCACAATGGGTCTCGCAAAGCGGAACGTGACGGAAGGGCGGCGTGACCCATGACCGTGTGGGACGACCTCGTCGGGCAGGAGAGGGTGAGCGAGCAGCTGGCCGCTGCCGCCCGGGACGCCGACGCGCTGGTCACCGCGGCCGCCACCCACGCCCCGCCGCCCGAGGCGTCGAAGATGACGCACGCGTGGCTGTTCACGGGCCCGCCCGGGGCCGGGCGGAACCAGGCGGCGCGTGCGTTCGCGGCGGCGCTGCAGTGCGTCAGCCCCGACCGGGCCCTCGGCGGCTCCCCAGGCTGCGGCTTCTGCGACGGATGTCACACGGCACTCGTCGGCACGCACGCCGACGTCACCACCGTCGCCGCCGTCGGCACACAGATCCTCGCCGACGACATGCGCGACACCGTCCGCAAGTCGTTCACCTCGCCGGCGACCGGCCGCTGGCAGATCATCCTCGTCGAGGACGCCGAGCGGCTGAACGAGAAGTCGGCCAACGCCGTCCTCAAGGCCGTGGAGGAACCCGCCCCCCGCACGGTCTGGCTGCTGTGCGCCCCCTCCGTCGAGGACGTCCTGCCGACCATCCGCTCCCGCTGCCGCCACCTGAACCTGAGCACGCCGAGGGTTGACGCCATCGCCGACATGCTCGTACGCCGCGAGGGCATCGAGCCGGACGTCGCCGTCGCGGCGGCCCGCGCGACCCAAGGCCACGTCGAGAGGGCACGCCGCCTGGCCACCGACCCGGCCGCGCGCGAACGCCGCGCCGCCGTGCTCAGGCTGCCGCTGCGCGTCGAGGACATCGGCGGCGCGCTGAGGGCGGCCCAGGAGCTGGTCGACGCGGCCGCCGAGGACGCCAAGCAGCTCGCGGAGGAGATGGACTCCAAGGAGACCGAGGAGCTGAAGGCCGCTCTCGGCGCCGCCCAGGGCGGTCGCATGCCCCGGGGCACCGCGGGCGTGATGAAGGACCTGGAGGACAAGCAGAAGCGCCGGAGGACGCGCACGCAGCGTGACAGCCTCGATCTCGCCCTGACCGACCTCACGGCCTTCTACCGCGACGTCCTCGCCCTCCAGCTCGGCTCGCGCGTGGCCATCGCCAACGCGGACGCCGAGGACGCCCTGGAGCGCCTCGCTCGCGGCAGCTCCCCGGAGGCCACGCTCCGCCGTATCGAGGCGATCGCGGCCTGCCGTGACGCCCTCGACCGCAACGTGGCGCCGCTGCTCGCGGTGGAGGCGATGACGATGGCGCTCAGGGCGGGCTGAGGGGCCGGCAGGACACCCGGGGTCGGGCAGGCGGTTGACTCCGTAACTCGTACGAGGCACGACATGCACGCAGGGCATTCATTTCGTCGCCCAGAGTTACGATCGCTGGATGGACACACGGCGTACCCCCCGTTCCGCCTCCGTCTCCGGGGGTCTCCACCGCAGGACACGCAACCGGGCCGAGACCGCCGCCGGTCTCCTCGCCACGGCCGCGCTGCTCGTCTCCGCCTGCTCCTCCGGGAGCGCGACGACCTCCGCCTCCGCGGCGCAGGAGGCGGCCCTGGCCGCGCTGCCGAAGGCCACGCCCGCGGCGCTCTCGTCGTACTACGGGCAGAAGCCGGCCTGGCGCGGCTGCGGTGCCGGCTTCGAGTGCGCCACCCTCAAGGCGCCGCTCGACTACGCCGAGCCGTCCGCCGGCGACGTCCGGCTCGCCGTCACCCGCAAGAAGGCCACCGGCCCGGGCAAGCGGCTGGGCTCGCTGCTCGTGAACCCCGGGGGGCCGGGCGGCTCGGCGATCGGATACGTGCAGACGTACGCGGGCATCGGCTACCCGGCCGAAGTGCGGGCACGCTACGACATGGTGGCGGTCGACCCGCGCGGCGTGGCCCGCAGCGAGCCCGTGGAGTGCCTGGACGGGCCGGGGATGGACAGGTACACGCGGACGGACACCACGCCCGACGACGCGAAGGAGGCGGACGGGCTGGTCGCGGCGTACCGGACGTTCGCCGAGGGGTGCGGCGCGGACGCGCCCCGGCTGCTGCGCCATGTGTCCACCGTGGAGGCGGCCCGGGACATGGACATCGTGCGGGCGGCGCTCGGCGACCGGAAGCTGAACTTCGTCGGAGCCTCGTACGGCACGTTCCTCGGGGCGACGTACGCCGGACTGTTCCCCGAGCGGGCGGGCCGGCTGGTGCTGGACGGCGCGATGGACCCGTCGCTGCCGGCCCGGCGGCTGAACCTCGAACAGACGGCGGGCTTCGAGACGGCGTTCCGGTCGTTCGCGAAGGACTGCGTGCGGCAGACCGACTGCCCGCTGGGCGGCAAGGGCACCTCGCCGGAGCGGGTGGGCGCGAACCTCAAGGCGTTCTTCGAGAAGCTGGACACGCGGCCCGTCCCCACCGGTGACGCGGGTGGCCGCAGGCTCACCGAGTCGCTCGCCACGACCGGCGTGATCGCGGCCATGTACGACGAGGGCTCCTGGGAGCAGCTGCGCGAGGCGCTGACGTCCGCGATGAAGCAGAACGACGGATCCGGACTCCTGGTGCTGTCCGACGGCTACTACGAGCGGGACGCCGACGGCGCCTACAGCAACCTGATGTTCGCCAACGCGGCGGTGAACTGCCTGGACCTGCCGGCCGCCTTCGACACCCCGGAGCAGGTGCGCACGGCCCTGCCCGAGTTCAAGAAGGCGTCGCCGGTCTTCGGTGAGGGCCTCGCCTGGGCTTCCCTGAACTGTGCCTACTGGCCGGTGCACGCCACGGGTGAGCCGCACCGCATCGAGGCGAAGGGCGCGGCGCCCATCGTCGTGGTCGGCACCACCCGTGACCCGGCGACCCCCTACCGCTGGGCACGGGCCCTGGCCGGCCAGCTCTCCTCGGCGCGCCTGCTCACCTACGAGGGCGACGGCCACACCGCCTTCGGTCGCGGCAGCTCCTGCATCGACAGGACGATCAACGCCTATCTCCTGCGCGGCACCCCTCCCACGCACGGAAAACGCTGCTCATAGCGCTGCCGCCGGCCCCGGAAGGCCCGCCTCCGGGGCTGGTGCGGAGCACTCTTCGAAACTGTGTAGACTTACCGTCGTTGCTGATCGCACCATAGTGCGGACAGCGCGCCGCCTTAGCTCAGATGGCCAGAGCAACGCACTCGTAATGCGTAGGTCTCGGGTTCGAATCCCGAAGGCGGCTCCACCTGAGGCCAGGTCAGATTCCTTCTGACCTGGCCTTTTGCGTTGCCTTCCTGAGGGTCGGTCAGCTTGCGCGATGGCGTCACCACACCCGTGACCAAACCGGCCGGCAGTCACGACATGCACCGTTGCAGTACCGAGCCCCCGGAGACACGGGCGTGCGGTAGCGCGGACGGGGCTTTTGTGCGATATACAGTCATTTGGGTGTCCAAGCTTGCCGTCAGGCCTGATTCTCTGGAGTCCTCCCGATGACGTCGATGAGCCGCCTGCCATGAGGCCCCGGACGCGGGGGCGGATCACGGCGCTGGACGCCTACGACATCCGGTTTCCCACGTCGCGTCGGCTCGAAGGGTCGGACGCCATGAACCCCGATCCGGATTGTTCGGCGTCCTATGTGATCATCCGCACCGATGCCGGGGACGGGCTGGAGGGGCACGGGTTCTGCTTCACCATCGGCCGGGGCAATGAGGTCGAGGTGGCGGCGATCGCCGCGTTGCGCCCGCATGTGGTGGGGCTGCGACTGGGAGAGGTCCTGTCCGACCTCGGGGGTTTCAGTCGCTCGCTCGTCGGCGACAGCCAGCTGCGCTGGCTGGGGCCGGAGAAGGGCGTGGTGCACATGGCCATCGGGGCCGTGGTGAACGCCGTGTGGGATCTGTACGCGAAGCGGGAGGGGAAGCCGCTGTGGAAGCTGCTGGCCGACCTGTCGCCCGAGCAGGTGGTCGGGTTGATCGACTTCCGCTATCTCGAAGACGCGCTGACCCCCGATGAGGCGCTGGAGATTCTGCGGCGGGCGCGGGGCGGGAGGGAGGAGCGGGAGGCGCGGCTGCTCGCTGAGGGGTATCCGGCGTATGCGACGTCTCCTGGCTGGCTCGGTTACCCGGACGGCAAGGTCGCCGGGTTGGCCCGGGAGGCCGTGGACAGCGGGTTCGGGCAGATCAAACTCAAGGTCGGCGCCGATCCGGAAGACGATGAGCGGCGATGCCGCACCGCGCGGGGGACGATCGGCCCCGGGGTGCGGATGGCGCTGGACGCCAATCAGCGCTGGGGGGTCGACGAGGCGGTCGGGTGGATCCGGCGGCTGGCGGAGTTCGACCCGTACTGGATCGAGGAGCCGACCAGCCCGGACGACGTTCTCGGTCTCGCGGCGATTCGCCGGGAGGTGGCGCCGGTGCGGGTGGCGACCGGCGAACATGTGCACAACCGGGTGATGTTCAAGCAGCTGCTCCAAGCGGAGGCGCTCGACTTTCTGCAGGTGGACGCCTGCCGGGTCGGGGGAGTCAACGAGAACCTGGCGATCCTCCTGCTCGCGGCCAAGTTCGGGATCCCGGTGTGCCCGCACGCGGGCGGGGTGGGCCTGTGCGAGCTCGTGCAGCACCTGGCGATGTTCGACTGTCTGGCGGTCTCCGGCACCCTCCAGGACCGGGTCATCGAGTATGTGGATCATCTGCACGAGCACTTCCTCGACCCGGTCGTGATCGTCCGGGGGCGGTACGCGGCCCCGACCGCCCCCGGCTTCAGCTCGGCGATGCGGCCCGAGTCGCTCGCCGCGTACGCGTTCCCCGGCGGCGCCGCCTGGCAGGCCCCGTACGACGTGCCTCCGGCCGAGGGCTCCCCGGCGTGAACCCCGGGGAGGAATTCCAGGGGCTGGTCGCGGTCATCACCGGCGGGGCGTCCGGGATCGGCCTGGCCACCGCCGAGACCCTGGCCGCGAGGGGGTGCCGGGTGGCGGTGCTCGACCGTAGTCCTGGGCCCGTGCCCGCATGGCTGCACCCGGTACAGGCCGATGTCGGGGACGCCGTCTCGGTGGCCGACGCCGTGAGCCGGGTGGCGGACTTGTTCGGGGGCCTGGATGTGCTGGTCAACAACGCCGGCATCGGCGCGACGGGCACCGTCGAGGACAACGCGGACGAGGAATGGCACCACGTGCTGGACATCAATGTGCTCGGCATCGTCCGCACCAGCCGGGCGGCACTGCCTTATCTGCGCCGGTCTCCCAGCGCGTCCATCGTCAACACCTGCTCGGTCGCGGCGCTGGCCGGGCTGCCGCAGCGGGCGCTGTACGCGGCCAGCAAGGGCGCGGTGCTCGCGCTGACCCTGGCGATGGCCGCCGACCACAGCGGCGAGGGCATCCGGGTCAACTGCGTCAACCCAGGCACCGTCGACACCCCCTGGGTGCGTCGGCTGCTCGAACACTCCGACGACCCGGAGGCCGAACGCGCCGCTCTCGTCGCCCGTCAGCCCACCGGCCGTCTGGTCACCGCCCAGCAGGTCGCGGACGCCATCGCGTATCTCGCCGGGCCGCTGGCCGGTGCCACCACCGGGACGGCACTCGCCGTGGACGGAGGGATACAGGGCATCCGCACGCCTCCGGATTCCTTCCACTGACATGACCGACCACTGACCACTCACTCGGAGCCGAGCACCATGAAGCGACGCATCGCTGCTGTCGGAACAGCCCTCGCACTCGGCTGCGGGCCGGCCGTCACCGCCTGCGGTGGGGGCACGAGCAGCACCACCGAGACCGCTTCGGGCAAGGTCGGGGTGGTGCTGCCGCTGCTCACCTCACCGTTCTGGGAGTCCTACGACTCCTACGTCCCCAAGCAGGCCGCCGCCCAGGACGTCCGCGTGCTTCAGATGGTGAACTCCGACTCCGATCCGAGCAAACAGATCACCGACATCCAGAATCTGCTCGCCCAGAACGTGAAGGGCCTGGTCGTCTCGCCGTTGGACTCCGCGGCGATCGTCGCCGGGCTGAATGCCGCGCAGCGCAAGGGCGTGCCGGTGGTCGCCGTCGATGTGGCGCCGGACAAGGGCAAGGTCGCGATGGTGGTCAGGGCCGACAACCGTGCCTTTGGGGAGAAGGCCTGTCGGCAGATCGGCGACGCGGTGAAGACGGGCAAGGTCGTACAGATTCAGGGCGATTTGGCGTCGGTCAACGGGCGGGACCGGTCGGAGGCGTTCAGTGCGTGCATCAAGAAGAACTACCCCGGCATCAAGGTGCTGGACATTCCCGCCGTCTGGAAGGCGGAAAGGGCGGCGGCCGGTCTGGAGGCGCTGTACACCGCCAACCCCGACATCAAGGGCATCTACATGCAGTCCGGCGGCGTGTATCTGGCCCCCACGTTGAGCACGCTGCGGCGGCACAACGCGTTGGTGGCGGCGGGTAGTCCCCGGCACATCGTGATCGTCTCCAACGACGGCATCCCGCAGGAACTGGATGCGATCCGCAAAGGCCTGATCGACGCGACCGTCTCCCAGCCGGCCGACCAGTACGCCAAGTACGGCATCTTCTACATAAAGCGGGCGATGGAGGGCCAGACCTTCCACCCCGGCCCGACCGACCACGACAGCACCATCGTCCGGCTGCCCAGCGGAATCCTGGAGGACCAGCTCCCGGCACCGCTGGTGACCGAGGGCAATGTCGACGACGCGTCGCTGTGGGGCAACCAGATCGGCAAGAGCTCCTGATCACCCGGAAGACCGTCTCCCCGGGCCCCCAGGAAGCGAGAGCGCGATGAACCAGACGCCACCGACCCACCCCCGCGCCGATGGCGCCGGCCGCCGCATCGTGGCCGAGGCCCACGGGATCCGGAAGCGCTACGGGCCCACCGTGGCCCTGGACGACGTGCGGATCGCCGTCCGGGCCGGTGAGTCGCATGCCCTCGTCGGCCGTAACGGGGCCGGCAAATCGACCCTGGTGGCCATCCTGACCGGACTGCAGCGGCCGGACCGCGGCGTTGTCCTGTTCGACGGCGAACCCGCACCCGGCCTGGCGGACCGTGAGGCGTGGCAGCGGCGGGTGGCCTGCGTCTACCAGCAGTCGACGATCATCCCTGAGCTCACGGTCGCCGAGAACCTGTACGTCAACCGGCAACCCACGGTTCGCGGCCGGGTGATCAGCTGGCGGCGGATGCGCGCGGCGGCCCGCGAGCTGCTGGACGAATGGGGTGTGGAGGTCGACGAGACCGTGCCGGCCGGAGGGCTCACCGTCGAGGACGCCAAGATGGTGGAGATCGCACGGTCGATCTCGCGCGGAACCCGGTTCATCATTCTGGACGAGCCGACCGCCCAGCTGGACAGCCGGGCGATCGACCGGCTGTTCACCCATGTTCGGCGGTTGCAGCGGGCCGGGATCACCTTTCTCTACATCTCCCACCATCTGGAGGAGGTCTACGCCGTCTGCCAGGTCGTCACCGTCTTGCGGGACGCCCACTGGATCACCACGGCGCCCGTGGGCGAGCTGGGCAGGAGCGAACTCGTCCAGGCGATGACCGGAGAGCGGGGCGCGGGTGCGGTCCCCGGCTTCGGCGTGATCCGGTCGCGGCCGGCGGACGACGCGCCCGTGGCCGTACGGGTGGACCGGCTGAGCGGCCCGCATTTCACAGAAGTCGGCTTCACCGTCCGGTCCGGGGAGACGGTGGGGCTGACCGGGCTCGCGGGTTCGGGGAGCCGTCAGGTCGCCGAGGCGGTGGCCGGGCTGTACCGGCCCGACAGCGGGCGGATCGAGGTTCTCGGCCGTCCGACGCGGCCGGGCAGCGTGGCCTCGGCGCTCGCTGCGGGCGTGGGCTGTGTGCCGCGCGACCGGCACCATGAAGGGCTGGTACCGGAACTGTCGGTGGCCGAGAACGCCTCCATGACCATCATGGACCGGCTGGGGCGACTGGGTGTGATCTCGCGCCGGGCCAGGGACGCCTTCGCCCGGCGGACGATCACCGGTCTCGACATCACGACGGACGGCCCGGCTCAGCCGGTCAAGGACTTGTCGGGCGGCAACCAGCAGAAGGTCGTCATGGGCCGGGCGCTGGCCAACGACCCGGGGGTGCTGGTGCTCATCAACCCGACGGCGGGTGTCGACGTGAAGTCCAAGCGGGCGCTGTTGGCGGTCGTCGACCGGGCGAGGGCCGCGGGACGTGCGGCGATCGTCGTCTCGGACGAGCTGGCGGACCTGCGGACCTGCGACCGCGTCCTGGTGATGTTCAACGGCTCTCTCGCCGCCGAGTACAGCGTCGGCTGGACCGACGAAGAACTGGTGGCCTCGATCGAAGGGGTCGGCACCGGCCATGAATGACACCGCGCCGAACGGCCCGACGCCCGGTGGTGGGCCGGACCTGGCGGTCCGCCGCCCCGTCCGCGCGATCGCCCTGGGCCGGATCCGCGACCTGGCGCTGCTGCCCGCGGTGCTTCTGCTGCTGGTCATCGGTGCCGTCAGCAACGAGAGCTTCCTCGAGCGGGACAACCTGCTGAATGTGCTCAGCGCATCCTCGGCGCTCGGACTGCTGGTGCTCGCCGAGGCGGTGATCCTGATCAGCGGCAAGATCGACCTCTCGCTGGAGTCGATCGCGGGGCTCGCCCCGGCCCTTGGCTTCATGGCCGTGATCCCGGCCGCCTCGGCGGGTTTCGGCAGCGAGTTGCCCTCCTGGTTCGGGCTGCTGATCATTCCGCTCGCCGGGGCGCTGATCGGGGTCGTGAACGGTCTGCTGATCGTCAAGCTCCAGCTCAACGGCTTCATCGTGACCCTGGCGATGAACATCGTGCTGCGCGGAGTCCTGGTCGGCATGGTGTCCGGCAAGACCTTGTTCGAAGCCCCGGCCGCGTTCTTCGCCCTGGGGTCCGAGAACTGGCTCGGGGTCCCCGTCTCCGTATGGGTGACCGGCGCCTGTTTCGCTGTCGCCGGGTGGGCGCTGCACTACCACCGGCTGGGACGCGCGGTGTACGCGGTGGGCGGCAACGCCCCGGCTGCGCGGGCGGCGGGCATCCGGGCCGACCGGGTGGCCTGGGGGGTTCTGGTCATCGGCGGGACGCTGGCCGCGCTGGCGGGCCTGGTGATCGCCGGGCGGGTCGGGGCGATCAACGCCAATCAGGGACAGGACCTGATCTTCACCGTGTTCGCGGCCGCTGTCATCGGCGGCATCAGCTTGAACGGCGGCAAGGGATCCCTGGCCGGGGCGTTGCTCGGGGTCCTGCTGCTGGGAATGCTGGAGAACCTGCTCACCCTGGCGCAGGTGTCGTCCTTCTGGATCCAGGCCATCTACGGCGCGATCATCCTGGTGGCGCTGATGATCGCCCGGCTCACCACCGGCGAGGGCCAGGAGTAGCGCACGGCCCAGAAGCGGCCCGAGGGGCGCAGTGCCATGCGATACGCCCTAGAATGACGCATATGCCATCCGCCAGATGGGACGGCTGCCATGGTGTTCCACACGGAGGCAACACCGGACGGAACGCATGGACCGTTCGAGATGGCGAACGTGGCTGCTGCGGTGATCGACACGGAGGGCACGGTCATCGGCTGGACAGGGGCCGCTGAGCGGCTCCTGGGATACGGCGCGGCGGAGATCCTCGACCGCTCCGCCGCAACGCTGCTGGCGCAGTCCGAAGACGCCTCACGGGCGGCCGAGGTCGCCGAGGAGTGCGGGACCCGGGAGAGCTGGGGCGGCCTGGTGGGCGCCCGGCACCGTGACGGCCGCCGTCTCGAGGTCGGGCTGCGGGTGACCGCGATGTCCGACACCGAAGACCGCAAGGCCTGGCTCGTATCGGCGATCGATGTGTCGAAGGCCCCGACCTGGGCGGTCAGCGGGGAGGTGCTGGAGGGTTTCCTCACCCGCTCACCCCTCGGCATGGCCGTGCTGAGCCCGGACCTGCGGTACGTGTGGTTGAACGACACCCTGGAGCGCTACGGCGGCGTGCCGCGCGATGAGCGGCTCGGGCGCCGGATGTCGGACTCGTTGCCGGGCCTGAACACCGAGGCGCTCGAAGCGCAGATGCGGCGGGTGCTGGAGACCGGCGAGCCGGTCGTCGACTACGAGTACCGGGGCTGGACCTGGGCGGATCCGCACCAGGAACACGCCTACTCCACCTCGTTCTTCCGGCTCGACGCCCCGGACGGCAGCCCGCTGGGCGTGTGCTATATGGGCATGGACGTCACCGACAGATGGCGGGCCCGGGAGCGCCTGGCCCTGCTCAGCGAGGCCAGCGCCTGTATCGGGGGCACGCTGAATGTGATGCAGACCGCCCAGGAGCTGGCCGACTTCTCGGTGCCGAGGCTCGCCGACTTCGTGACCGTCGATCTGCTGGAAGCGGTGCTGCACGGCGAAGAACCCGGTTCGGGGCCGGCTGACAGCACGTACCTGGTGCGGCGTGCCGGGCAGCAGTCGATCCACGAGGGTTGCCCGGAGTCGGTGGTCGCCACCGGCGACTCGATCGACGCGCCCAGGTCCTCGCCGTACTTCGAGAGCATGGTCAACGGCAGCCCGGTGCTGGAACCGTTCCTGGACCCGGCCACCGCCCCGTGGGTCGCGCAGGACCCGGCGCGGGCCAGGAGCATCGCGGAGTTCGGGATGCACTCGGTGATGTGGGTGCCGCTGTCCGCGCGCGGCGCCGTGCTGGGAGTGGCCACCTTCATCCGGACGGAGCATCCGCAGCCGTTCGAGGAGGACGACCTGCTGCTCGCCGAAGAGCTGGTCAGCCGGGCCGCGGTGTGGGTGGAGAACGCCCGCCGTTACACCCGTGAGCACGCTGCGGCGCTGGCCCTGCAGCGCAGTCTGCTCCCGCGGGGGCTGAACGGTGGGACCGCCATGGAGGTGGCCTCGCGCTATCTGCCGGCCGATGCCCGGGAAGGGGTGAGCGGCGACTGGTTCGATGTGATCCAGCTGTCCGGCGCCCGGGTCGCCCTCGTCGTCGGTGACGTCGTCGGGCACGGCCTCAACGCCGCGGCGACCATGGGCAGACTGCGTACCGCCGTACAGACGCTCGCTGACATGGACCTGCCGCCTGATGAACTGCTGGCCCACCTGGACGACCTGGTGATCCGCCTGACGGAGGAGAAGGGTGGCGACGACGAGCCGATCGCCACCGCGGTGCTGGGCGCCACCTGCCTCTATGCCGTCTACGACCCGGTCACCCAGCTGTGCACCATGGCCCGGGCCGGACATCCGCCGCCCGCAGTGGTCACCCCCGGCGGCAAGGTCGTCTTCCCGGACCTTCCGGCGGGTCCTCCGCTGGGTCTCGGCTCGTTGCCCTTCGAGTCCGCCGAGATATCCCTCCCCGAGGGAAGCCTGATCGCCCTCTACACCGATGGCCTCATCGAGACCAATGACCAGGACATCGACGTCGGGCTGTCCCGCCTCAGCCATGTGCTCGCGCAGTCCGGCCTGCCGCCGGAGGCGTTGTGCTCGGCGGTCGTGAACCATCTGCTGACCGGCCCGCAGACCGACGATGTCGCTCTGCTCCTGGCCCGGCCGCATGCGCTGGGCGCCGACCGGGTCGCCTCGTGGGACCTGCCGACGGATCCGGCGATCGTCGCGAGCGCCAGGGAGCTGGCTGTCCGCGAGTTGCTCGGATGGCAGCTGGACGACCTGGTGATGACGACGGAACTGGTGGTCAGCGAGTTGGTCACCAATGCCATTCGGCATGGCACCGGGCCCGTCAGGCTGCGCATGATCCGGCATGACAAGTTGATCTGCGAGGTGTCCGACGCCAGCAACACCTCCCCCCGGATGGGCCATGCGCGGACCACCGACGAGGGCGGCCGGGGGTTGTTCCTGGTCGCCCAGCTGACCCGCCGTTGGGGTACGCGCTACACCCCGGCCGGAAAGATCATCTGGGCCGAGCAGGACCTGCCGGGCGAGTGGGCCACCGGGGCGGGGGCTGACGGCCCGGGTGCTTGAGAGCCCCTCTCCGGTGGCGTTGTCCACGGTGTGCGCGAGAAGGGATCCGATGCGACCGCGAGGCTCTGGAACCCCGGGCCGGACGGAATCCGGCCCGGGGTTCTTCCGTGTTTCAGCGGGTGGTTTCCCGTTCGACCGGCAGCCACAGCTCGGCGTCCGCCTCCGTGCCGTCGGCGGACAGGCGGGTGCGGAAAATCTCCGGGCCGGGGCGGGTGCGGTAGGGGTTGGACGGGAACCACTCGGTGTACGCGTCGTGCCAGAGACGCTGGATGGCCTGCGGGGCGGGCCCCGAGGTGGTGAAGACCGCCCAGGTGCCCGGCGGTACCGGGAGGGTGGTGGTGCCCTCGGGAGCCGGCGTCGGAACCGGGTTCGAGGTGATCACGGCGTGGTAGTAGTCGAGTTCCGTGCCCTGGGCGCGGCTCGGATCCAGGTCGTCGCAGACCGCGACGAGGCCCTGCGGCTCCTGGTCGGACAGTTTCTCCAGCTGATCCACGGCGGGCTTGTCGAGGCCCCGGACGAAGTCGATGATCGCCTGGTTCGGGCCGGAGTGGATCAGGGGGACTCGGGTCTTGAAGCCCGTGACGGTGAAGGCCGGGCGGTCCATGACGCGGTAGTGCATGCTGCTGCTCCCTTCGACGGTGAGGCGGAAGGCCAACCGGGGCTGGGAGACGAGCGCGGCGCCGGTGCGCCGGGCCTCGCCCGGGCCCACGCCGTGCATCGCGCGGAACGCCCGGGCGAACGCCTCGCCGGAGCCGTAGCCGTAGCGGACAGCGATCTCCAGGAGCGTGACGTCTCCCGCCAGCACCTCCGCGCCCGCGACCGTCAGCCGGCGGCGGCGGATGTACTCCGACAGCGGCATGCCGGCCAGGGCCGAGAACATGCGGCGCAGGTGGTACTCCGAGGTGCATGCCGTACGCGCCAGGTCCGCCGCGTCGACGGTGTGGCGGAGGTCGCGTTCGATCCGGTCCATCGCCTGGTTGAGCCGGTCCAGCACGTCCGGTCCCCTTCCTTTCGTGCCCTCACGCTAGGCAGCGCGTGCCCTGCCGCACCCGACATCCTGTGCCCGTTCCGGTCGGGTGCCGCCTGCGCCGAACGGCGTAGGGGAACCGCTGTCCGGCAGGCGTCCTTAAGACGTCCCTACCGTGAACGGCTAGCATCGCCCGTCAATCAGTCAGCTGCCGACCGGTACGAGGTGAGGACATGGGGGCGCCCAGGATCGCCGTCGCCGTGGTGACGATGGGCAACCGGCCCGACGAGGTCGACGCCCTGCTGGAGTCCGTGGCCAAACAGGACGTGCCGCCCGAGCGGATCGTCGTCGTCGGCAACGGCTGCCCGCTGCCCGACTTCGCCCAAAGACTTTCGCTGCCCGGCGAGGTCACCACCGTCGAGCTCGACGAGAACGTCGGCTGTCCCGGCGGGCGCAACGCCGCCCTGGCGCGGCTGCGGGAGTTCGGCGACATCGACGTCGTGGTGGATCTGGACGACGACGGACTGCTCGTCGACCCCGACGTGCTGCGCCGCGTGCGGGACCTGTACGCCGCCGACGATCGGCTCGGCATCGTCGGCTTCCGCATCGCCGACGAACTCGGCGAGACGCAGCAGCGGCACGTGCCCCGCCTCGGCAACTCGGACCCCCACCGGGGTGGTTACGTCACCGGTTTCCTCGGCGGCGGACACGGGCTGCGGATGGCGATGCTCGACGAGGTCGGCGACTGGCCCGCCGAGTTCTTCTTCGCGCACGAGGAGACCGACCTCGCGTGGCGGGCCGTGGATGCGGGGTGGCGGATCCTGTACGCGCCTGAGCTGCTGCTCCGGCACCCCAAGACCTCGCCCGCCCGGCACGCCATCTACTACCGGGTGAACGCCCGCAACCGGGTCTGGCTGGCCCGGCGCCGGCTGCCGCTCCCGCTCGTCCCCGTCCATCTGGGCGTGTGGGTGCTGCTCACCCTCGCCCGGAACCGTTCGGGCGCCGGGCTGCGGGCGTGGTTCGGCGGATTCGTGGAGGGCGTACGGGAGCCGGCGGGGGAGCGGCGGCCCATGCGGTGGCGGACGGTGTGGCGGCTGACCCGGCTGGGACGGCCACCCGTCATCTGACGTGCCATCCGTGATCTGACGTGCCGCCTGTGATCTGGCGTGTCGCCCGTCATTTGGCGTGCCGCCCGTGATCTGACGTGAGGCCCGTCGTTTGGCGTGCCGCCTGTGATCTGACGCGTCGGCGGAGTCCGCCTTGCCGCGGAACATGCCGCGCCGGAGAGATGGAGAGGGTCCCGGCCGTTCACCTCGCCGACCGGGACCCGGACCCGGCCGCGGCGGCGACACTCCCCCGAGTTGCGCGTCCAGACGCGCGCACCGCCGGGCCAGATCCGATGTAGTGATCACATCAGGCTTTGCCAACGGATCGCTAACATGTGGCCAACGCTTCGCCGTTGGGTCGTCCGCCGATCGGCCGGAAGTCGCCGAACCGGGGCCGAGGACGGCCAGGACATCGGCTGATCCCGACGCGGCAGGTGAGGCCGGGTGGCGGAAATCCGTCGCTCAGGGGTGGAAACCCGCCACGGCGGGGTGCACGGGGGGTAGTGGCGCGATGATGCGGTTCGGGCTGTTGGGCCCACCGGTGTTGTTCCGCGAGGATCAAGGCGGGCCCCGGAGTGACGCCATGCCTGTCGCAAGCGCGAAGTCCCGTGCCCTGCTGGCCACGTTGCTCCTCGACGCCGGACGGGTCGTCCCCGCCGAAGCGCTGGAGGACGCGCTGTGGGGCGGGGCGCCGCCCGTTTCCGCCCGGGCCTCGCTGCACAATCACATCGCCCGGCTGCGGCGGCTGCTCGACGACCCCGGACGGCTGCGCACGGTGCCGTCCGGGTATGTGCTGCGGCTCGACGCGGGCGAGCTGGACGTCCACGTCTTCGACGGACACGTCACCGCCGCGCGTGCCGCGCACACAGGCCAGGCGTGGGAGCGGGTCGTGCGCGAGTGCGCGGCCGCGCTCGGGCTGTGGCGGGGTGCGCCGCTCGCCGGGCTGCCGCCCGAGGTGGGCGGCTACGCCTTCGCGCAGCGGCTGTGCGAGGCCCGGCTGTTGCTGCTGGAGTGGCGCCACGACGCCGAGCTGGCGCTGGGCGGACCGCGGCTGCACGAGCTGGTGCCGGAGCTGGCGGCGCTGACCGCGGAGTATCCGCTGCGGGAGGTCTACCACCGGCAGCTGATGCTCGCCCTGCACCGCACCGGCCGTCAGGCCGAGGCCCTGGCCGTCCACCGGGACCTGCGGACTCGCCTCGTCGGCCGGCTCGGCATCGAACCGGGGGCCGGGGTGCGGGAAGCGCATGTCGAGGTGCTGCGGGGGGCCGTCGGCGACGGTGGTGCGGCGGAGCCGGGTGACAGCGGCAGAGTGCCGACGTGTCCGGTCGGCGGGACGTCACCCGGTGTCCAGGGTGGGCCGGTGCCTCACGTCGGGTCACCCGGTGTCCAGGGTGGGCCGGTGCCTCACGTCGGGTCACCCGGTGAATCAGGCGGGCCGGTGCCTCCCCCCGCGTCACCCAATGACCCGGGCAGGCCGGTGCCTCCCCTGGCGTCGCCCGGTGAAGTGAGCGGGTCGGTGCCTCCCCTCGCGTCACCCAATGACCCGGGCAGGCCCGTGCCTCCCCCCGCGCCGCCCACTGACCCGAGCAGGCCGGTGCCTCCCCCCGCCCAACTGCCCCTGGCTCCGACCCCTTTCGTCGGTCGCAGTGCCGTACGCGACTCCCTGCACCGCGCGCTCACGGCACCCGGCCCTCACCCCGTCGCCGTCATCAGCGGCATGGCCGGCGTCGGGAAGACCGCGCTTGCCCTGCAGGTCGCCCACCAGGTGGCGGAACGTTTCCCCGATGGGCAGTTGCACCTCGATCTGCACGGTGCCACCCCGGGCATGACGCCTCTCACTCCCGCTCAGGCGCTCACCGCGCTGCTGCGCGACCTCGGCACCGAGCCCTGCCGCATCCCCGAGCAGCCGGCCGCCGCCGCCGCGTTGCTCCGGTCGCTGCTCGCGCCGACCCGCACGCTGCTGGTGCTGGACGACGCCGCGAGCGCCGGGCAGGTACGGCCGCTGCTGCCGGGCGGTGGCGGCTGTGCGGTGATCGTCACCAGCCGTTCGCCGCTGACCGCCCTCGACGGCGCGGTCCGGTTCCCGCTGGCCCCGCTGTCGGACGAGGAGGGCGCCGAACTCCTGCGCTGCGCCTCGGGCCGCGACGGCCTGGACGGCACGGACGCCGCCCGGCTCCTCGTCGAGCTCACCGGCCGGCTTCCGCTGGCCCTGCGGGTCCTGGCCGCGCGGCTCGCCGCCCGCCGGGCTCTGACGCCCGAGATGCTCGCCGGGCAACTCGCCACCGCCGAGAGGCGGTTGTGCCACCTGGAGTACGACGACCTGAGCGTCCGCCGCTCCCTGGCCGTCGCCTACGACGCACTCGCCGCCTCTGAGCACGAGGCCGACCGGGACGCGGCCCGCACCCTGCGCGGTATCGGCACGCTCGACCTGCCCACCTACGGCGTCCCCCTTCTCGCCCGTCTCACCGGCATCGGCGAACCCCGCACCGAGGCGGCCCTCGACCGCCTCGTCGACGTGGCCCTGCTGGAGGAGACGACGTACGGCCGCTACGTGCCGCACGTCCTGGTGCGCGACTTCGCCCGTGAACGGGCCGGGGAGCGGGGCGCCGCCGACACCGCCGGCACGGCGCTGCGGTGGTACGCGGCTGTCGCCGAGCAGATCCTCGCCGCGACCGTGGGACCCGGCCGCGACCGGGACGACATCCCTCCTGGCGGACCACGGGCCGGCAGCCGGCGCCACGGCGCCGCGCGACCTCCGGGCGTCCCCGATGGTCGCGCCGCGCGAGCTCCGGGCGTCCCCGATGGTCACTTGGCGTCGGCGTAGCACTCCACCACGGCCGTCGTGAACGGGAACCGCACCGGTGTCTGACCGAAGGTCAGCCGCCCGGCCAGGGCCGCCGCCTCGCGGATCGCCGCCACGACCGCCTCGGCCTCCTCCGCGGGACAGTGCACGATCACCTCGTCGTGCTGGAAGAAGACCAGCTCGGCCGCCAGCTCGGCGCAGGTCCTGCGCAGCGCGGCGAGCAGCAGCAGCGCCCAGTCGGCGGCGCTGCCCTGGACGACGAAGTTGCGGGCGAAGCGGCCGCGGGCGCGGGCGTTGGTGGAGGCGTAGCCGGGCACCCACGCGGCGCTGTCGTCGGACTGGTCCGCCTCGGCGGCCGGGATGCCCGCTTCCTCGGTCGCGTCGTCCGTCCCCCGGGCGGCCGGCGGACAGGTCCGGCCGAGCCAGGTCCGCACGAGCCGGCCCTCCTCACCGGCCCGGGCCGCGTCGTCGACGTAGGCCACGGCTCTGGGGAAGCGGCGTCTGAGTGCCGCGAGGTTCTTCAGGCCGTCGCCGGAGGTCTGGCCGTAGACCGCGCCGAGCACGGCGAGTTTGGCCTGGGAGCGGTCGCCGGAGAAGGCCCGGTCGGAGACCGACTGGTAGAGGTCGCTCTCCCGCCCGGCCACTTCCATCAGGCCCGGGTCGCGGGAGATCGCGGCGAGGACGCGCGGTTCCATCTGGTCGGCGTCGGCGACGACGAGCCGCCAGCCGGGGTCGGCGACCACGGCCCGCCGGATCACCTTCGGGATCTGGAGCCCGCCCCCGCCGTTGGTGACCCAGCGGCCGGTCACCGTCCCGGCCGCGAGGAACTCGGGCCGGAAGCGGCCCTCGCGGACCCAGTCCTGCAGCCACGACCAGCCGTGGGCGACCCAGATGCGGTACAGCTTCTTGTACTCCAGGAGGGGTTTCACGGCCGGATGGTCGACCGTCTCGATCTCCCACCTACGGGTCGAGGAGACCTTGATGCCGGCCTGCGCGAAGGCCTTGACCACGTCGGCGGGCAGGTCGGGGCGGACCCGGCGGCCGAACGCGGTGGACACCTCCTCGGCCAGTTCGGCCAGCCGGCGGGGCTCGCCGCCGCCCGCGTACCGCTCGCCCAGCAGGTCGTGCAGAAGCGTGCGGTGCACCTCGGCGCTCCAGGGCAGCCCGGCGCGGTTCATCTCGGCCGCCACCAGCATGCCCGCCGACTCGGCGGCCGTGAGCAGCCGCATGCGGTCGGGGTGCTCGGCGCTGTCGTGCCGCCGCTGCTGCTCGGCGTACACCGCGAGGAGGTCCGCCAGGGGCAGGTGGACGCCCTGAGGCTCGAACAGGGACGACTGGGATCCCGGTTCCGCGGACCGCTGCGGCGGATCGGGCGGTACGGGGCCGCCGCGCAGCCGGGCCAGGGCGGCCGCGGCCGAGCGTGGTTCCCCGTACCGCCCCTCGTGGCCGAGGAGGAGCGTCTCGGCGGCCTCGATGTCGTAGCACCGCTCGACTCGCACCCCCGTGACGAGCAGGCGCGGGTAGACCTCGGCGGTGGACCGCCACACCCACCGCGTGACGCCGGGACGGCTCCGCACGGCCTCGGCGGGATCCGCCTCCCGCCGCACCGGTCCGGCGGGCAGCCCGTCGGGGCCGAGGGGGGCGACGTCCACGCCACCGTCCTCGGCCGGGGCGAGCGCCCATCGGTCGGCCATGCGGTGAGTGTGACAGGGGGGTCTGACAACGCCCCCTGTCGCCGCCGACCAGGGTCAGGACTCGTCCAGCACGTTCTCCTGTGCCTGCGCGATCTTCTCCAGCACCCTGGCCACGTACTGCTCGGTCCGCTCCTTGCCGATGCCCAGGCCGCTGAGGACCCCCTGGCCGTTCTCGTGCTCCAGCAGGGCGAGCAGGATGTGCTCGGTGCCGATGTAGTTGTGGCCGAGGCGCAGGGCCTCGCGGAAGGTGAGTTCCAGGACCTTCTTGGCGGCCGGGCCGTACGGCACGAGTTCCGGGGCGTCCTCGACGGCCTGCGGGAGCGCCGCCGTGGCCGCCGCGCGGACCGCGTCGAGCGAGACCCCCTGCTCGACGATCGCCTTCGCGGCGAGTCCCTCCGGTTCGGCCAGCAGTCCGAGGACGAGGTGTTCGGGCAGACCCTCGGCGTTGTGCGCGGCCTTGGACGCGTTGTGCGCCGCCATGACCACGCTGCGGGCGCGCGGCGTGTACCGGTTGAAGCCCTGGCTCGGGTCGAGATCGGCCGACTCCTTGGGCACGAACCGCTTCTGCGCGGCCTGCCGGGTGACGCCCATGCTCTTGCCGATGTCGGTCCAGGAGGCGCCGGAGCGCCGGGCCTGGTCGACGAAGTGGCCGATCAGGTGGTCGGCCACGTCGCCCAGGTGGTCCGCGGCGATCACCGCGTCCTGGAGCTGGTCGAGCGGCTCCTCGTGGACCTTCTTGATGGCCGCGATGAGGTCGTCGAGACGGATGGATGACGTGGTGTCGGGGTTCGTCATGTGTCAACCGTAGGTTGCGCTACGAGGACTGTCAACCACAGGTTGACATTCTGCCGCGGGTTCCGGGCCGGACGTGACGGCGTGGCACCATCGGCCCGTGAGTACGTCCAGCACCGTCGACCGCGCGTTCGCAGCGGCCCTCTACGAGACCGGCGAGACGGCCCTCGACACCGGCGCCTCCCTGCTCGCCTCCGACCCGGCGGCGGACCCCGAACTCGACCGGCGGGGACAGGAGTTCGTGGCGGCGGCCTGGCGGCGCGGCTGGCAGCCGGCCGACGTCGTACGGATCGTCCGGCGCGAGCTGGACGATGTCCACGTGCTCCTCGTGGCCGCGCTGATCCGCGCACAGGCCCCCGGCGACGGCCCCCGGGGCCGCCGCTGGAACGGGCAGCTCGCCGACCTCCCCGCCGACGCCCCGCCCCGCACCGACCGCTTCTCGTACGCCACGGCCGTGCTGGAGCTGTACCGGCTGCTGCTGCGGCTGCCGCCCCTGGAGGCCCTCGACGAGACGCCCGGGGCGGCGCCCGGGAAGACCGGCGCCGAGTCGCGGATGCTCACCCGCATCCGCGCCCTGCTGGCCAAGGCGGAGGCGACCGGGTTCCCGGAGGAGGCGGAGGCGCTCAGCGCCAAGGCGCAGGAGCTGATGGCACGGCACAGCGTCGACGAGGCGCTGCTCGCGGCGAGGGCACCCTCGCCGGACACACCAGGGGCCTGCCGGGTCGGGGTCGAGCCGCCGTACGAACAGACCAAGGCGGTGCTGCTGGACGCCGTCGCCGGCGCCAACCACTGCCGGGCGGTGTGGAACGAGCCGCTCGGCTTCTCCACCGTCGTCGGCTTCGAGGCCGACCTGGAGGCGGTCGAACTCCTCTACACCTCACTCCTGGTGCAGGCCACGACCGCGATGACCAGGGCGGAGGCCGCACAGAGGACCGGTGGCCGCAAGCGCACCAAGACGTTCCGGCAGTCGTTCCTCGCGGCCTACGCCCATCGCATCGGCACCCGGCTGGCGGCAGCCGCCGAGACCCAGGTGACCGACGATCTGCTGCCCGTCCTCGCCTCCCGGGAGGTCGCCGTCACCGGGCGGCTGGAGCAGATGTTCCCGGAGACGACCACGACCCGGCTGCGCGGGGTGCGCGACGAGGAGGGCTGGACGCAGGGCGCGCAGGCGGCGGACCGGGCCCAGGTCCGCCGCCGGCCGCCCCTGCGCTGACCTGCCGTCAGCGCCCTCGGCGCCGTCAGTCGCCCGAGGTCTCGAAGCCGCTCACCGAGGGCTTCTTGTCCGCCGCCCAGGCGACCTCGCCGTACGACCACTTCAGCTCGTGCGCCGTCCTGGTGTCGCCGGGCAGGGTGAAGGACGCCTTGCGCACGGCGAGGCTCTCCGCGGAGCCCGCCTCCCCCCGGACGTAGGTGATGGTGAAGGACGTGGTGCCGCCCTTCCCGAGGGTCAGCGACTGGGCCTTCGCGCCCTCGTCCGGGGAGACGGACGTCGTCTTGTCGTCGGCCAGCAGGTCCACGCCGGGGAAGCCCTTCAGCGTGCACTGTGCGCCCTTGTTGGTGAGCGTGACGGTGACGGTGCCGGTGTCCCCGGCGGCCGGGGCGGCCCCGGCACCGACCTCGACGCCCATGTCGCCGAGCGCGCAGGCCGAGTCGCTGGGCCGGTCCGCGTTCTTGACGTCATCACCACCGGCCTTGTCATCGCTGCAGCCGGTCAGCAGGACCGTCGCGGCGAGGGCGGCGGCCAGGGGGAGGGGGTAGGTGCGCATGAGGTCCTCTGGACGTGTCGAACGAAAGCGGCATCGGGCCCCTGGATCATCACGCACCCGGGCACCGCACGGCCACGCACCCCCTGCGATTCCCCCGAACGCCGGACTCCGGGCCGTACGCGTGGTAATCCGCGGAATCGCGCGCCCCGCCCCCCTCCCAGCGCCGGACTCCGGAACGTACGCGTGATGATCCGCGCAATCGCGCGCCCCGCCCTCGCCCAGCGCCGGACGGGCCGCGGTGCCCGTAGGCGATCCGTGGCCTTCCGTCCGGGGGTGGTGTGTCAGCCGAGGCTCGCCGTCGGCAGGCCCGTCGGGAGCTTGCCGCCCTCGGCCTTCCGGTAGGTCTCCGTACCGAGGCCGCCCTCCCAGGTGACCTTCAGGCTGGTCTTGTTCACCGAGTCGACCATGCCGGTCGCCCGGTCCTTGGAGCCGTCCGTGCACTTCAGGCGGATCATCCGCATGCCGGACTCCTCGCCCGCGGTGCCGCTGCACACGCTGCCGCCGGTGGCGAACAGCGCCGCCTGCTTGCCGGTGATCACCAGGGCCACGGCCTTGCCGCCGGTCGTCGAGAGCCAGCTGCCCGCCAGCGCACCGCCGGACGTCTCGTCGGAACCGGAACCGGAACCGGAGCCGGAGTCTGAGCCCGCCGGGGTGGACGCCGAGGCCGACGGGGAGGGGGCGGCGGACGAGTCGTCGCCCGAGTCGCCGCCGCTGCTGCACGCGCTCAGCACGAGCGCGGCCGCCAGCCCCGCGGCCGCCGCGGCGACGCGCACGGCGCCGGAGCGGCGCGAGAAGATCACCGAAGTCACTGCAAGCCCCCAAGCTGTAGCCGGCCGGCCGGCCCGGACGGCACCGGCCGGCCCCGTGGCCGGAACGACCGCAGCAAGCTACCAGGGCCCGTCAAGAGCCCTCGGGAACGCCTCTTACCAGGACGACTTGCGCACGCCGGGCAGATAGCCCGCGTGCGCCTGCTCCCGCAGACTCACCCGGGACAGCCCGAACGTCCGGAAGTAGCCGCGTGGCCGGCCGTCCACCTGGTCGCGGTTGCGTACGCGCGTGGCGCTCGCGTCGCGCGGCTGCCTGCGCAGCTCCGCCTGCGCGGCGAGCCGTTCGGCCTGAGTCGACGACGGCCGCCGGATGATCTCCTTCAGCTCGGCCCGCCGGGCGGCGTACCGCGCGACGACCTCCTGCCGCCTGTCGTTCTTCGCGATCTTGCTCTTCTTCGCCATCAGATCCTCACTCCCCGGGCGCGGATCCGGGCGACGGCCGCCTCGATCCCGATCGTGTCGACGGTATTGATGCCCTTGGTGCTGAGCCGGAGCCGGACGTACCGGCCCTCGCTCGGCAGCCAGTAGCGCTTGGACTGGATGTTGGGGTCGAACCGGCGCGACGTGCGGCGGTGGGAGTGGGAGATGCGGTTGCCGAAGCCCGGCTGTGCGCCGGTCAGCATGCAGTGCGCGGACATGGGTGGTGACGTACCTCTCTGCCTCGTACTGTGGAAATGGATTTCATTTTCAGTATCATAGCGGCATGGCACGCAACGAACTCCGTCCGGTCATCAAGCTCCGGTCCACCGCCGGGACCGGCTTCACCTACGTGACCCGCAAGAACCGCCGCAACGACCCGGACCGCATGGCCCTGCGCAAGTTCGATCCGGTCGCCGGCCGTCACGTCGACTTCCGAGAGGAGCGCTGACCATGCGCCAGGGAATCCACCCGGAGTACGGCCCCGTCGTCTTCCGCGACCGTGCCGCGAACTACGCCTTCCTCACCCGCTCGACCCTTTCCGCCACGGCGGGCGAGAGGACGATCGACTGGGAGGACGGCAACACCTACCCGGTCGTCGACGTCGAGATCTCCGACGTCAGCCACCCCTTCTACACCGGCACCGCCCGCGTCCTGGACACCGCCGGCCGCGTGGAGCGCTTCGAGCGCCGGTACGGAAAGAAGGGCTGATCGCGTGGCTGTCCCCCCTGGGCTCCCCGTCGTGATCGTCGGAGGGCTGCACGCCGACGCCCGCAGGGCGGCCGTCGCGCGGCTGCTCGCCGACGTGCCCGGCAGTGTCGTCCTCCACCACGACCTGGCGACGGCCGCCGCGGGCACGGTCGTACGGACCATCCGGGACGCCTCCGGTGTCCTCGACGCGGGGGAGGCACCGCTCGTCAACGACTGCGCGTGCTGCGCCCTGCGCGAGGACCTGGTACCGGAGCTCGAGCGGCTGCGGGACGCCGGATCCACCCGGCTGGCCGTCGTCGAGCTGTGGGACTCCGTCGAGCCCAAGGCCATGGCCGAGGTCGTCACGGCGGGCGGGCTCACCGTCACCGGCGTGATCACCGCCGTCGACCCGGCCCTGGTCCTGCCGTACCTCGGCAACGGCGACGACCTGGCCGACGCCGGTCTCGCCGCCGCCGCGACCGACCAGCGCACGATCGCCGACACCTTCGCGCGCCAGCTCGAGTACGCCCCCGTCCTCGCCGTCGCCGACTCCCCGGAGGCCGACGACGAGGACCGCGAGCTGCTCGCGCAGCTGCACCCGACGGCCCGCTTGGCCCCGGTCGGGCAGGGAGCCCCAGCGGACCGGGCCGACGACGGCCTGACCGTGCCGACCCCGCGCAGGCGTCCGCTCTCGCCCCTGGCCGAGGCCGCCCTGGCCGGCTTCGATGTCGAGGCGGCCGCCGCCGCCCAGCACCCGGCCTGCGCGCTGCTCCCCGCCGAGGCCGACGCGCACGGCGTCTCCACCCTGGTGTGGCACCGGCGCCGCCCCTTCCACCCGGAGCGGCTGTACGCCGCGCTGGAGGATCTGACCTGCGCGGCCGCCCGCAGCCGGGGCCGGTTCTGGCTCGCCGACAAGCCCGACACGCTGTTCCACTGGGACGCGGCGGGCGGGGCCCTGTGCGTGGAGAGCGTGGGCCCCTGGCTGGCGTCCCTTCCGGACGCGGCCTGGGAGATGGTCCCGCCGGTGCGCCGCGCCGCCGCCGCGCTGGACTGGCACCCCGAGCACGGGGACCGCGGCCAGCACCTGGTCTTCACCTCGCCCGGCCTCGACCGGGACGGCCTGGCACGGCTGCTGGAGTCCTGCCTGCTGACCGACGCCGAGTACGCCGCCGGCCCCGACGCCTGGCAGAGCCTGCCGCACGCCTTCGACACCCTCCTGGAGGTCTGACCCGCCATGCCCCGCAAGCCCGACCGCAAGCCCGCCAAGGACCGGCCCAACCCCCTGTACCAGGACGGGATCACGTACATCGACTACAAGGACACCGATCTGCTGCGGAAGTTCATCTCCGACCGCGGCAAGATCCGAAGCCGCCGCGTCACCCGGGTGTCGTCCCAGCAGCAACGGCAGCTGGCCAGGGCCATCAAGAACGCACGCGAGATGGCGCTCCTGCCGTACGCCGGCCGCTGAGCCCGTCCGGCCGCGATCGGCGCGGAGTACCGGGAGGAGCGGGCGCTGCGCGAGGCGGCGCAGGGGGTGAGGTTCCCCACGCTTGACGGGTGGGGGACCTTTCGCCCGTGCCGTGGCCGGGCCGGAGTCCGCCGACGGCCGTCCGGCGTCGGGGCGCGCGGCGGGTCCTCAGGGCCGGGCCGGACGCAGGTCGGACCGGCCGCGCGGCGGCATCGTCGCGAGCCGTGCCGGGGCGCTCCGGGACGCGGGTCGCGCAGGTCGACGGGCGCCGCGAGACGAGCGGGTGTCCGGCGTTGGTCCGAGCCGGGCACCGGCCATACGGACGACCCCGGCCTCCTGCGACCGGCCCATTTCTCCTCGTCCTCGCAGGCCACGGCCGCCTTCCGGATGCGGGTCGGTCGGCCGAACGCCCTTCGCACGGCCGTGCGTCTCAGCTCCCGCTTCTCCGGTGCGGCACCCGCGCCGCCGCCTCGGCCCGCCGCCGAGCGGATGCTCCGCCTCCACCGGACCTCCCCGAACCGGGCCACTTCGGCGCAGGCCGCAGGGAACGAGAGGTGGGGACGAGCCGTCAAACAGTCGAGAGCTTCGGTCAAGCGGTCGTCAAAGCTGTAACCGCAGGACCACCCCGCGTGCACGTGCATCTGCCCATGCATCTGCACATGAACAGGGCTATGATCCGGGTCAGTTGACCACTGCACCAATGGCCACACCAGCCAGTGCACCATCGGGGAGCGACCTGTGGACCACGACGTGTACAACGGTATGGCGGCCGCCGGACTGCGCGGTGTGGCCTGGCAGAAGAGTCGGCACAGCAATTCGCAGGGCTCGTGTGTGGAGTTCGCCCGACTGCCGGGCGGTGACGTGGCCGTGCGCAACTCGCGCTTCCCCGATGGCCCCGCGCTGGTCTACACCCGTGCGGAGATCGAGGCGATGCTGCTCGGCGTGAAGGACGGCGAGTTCGACCACCTGGTCGGCGGCTGAGGCTCCGCCCGCCCCGGCGAAAACGGGGCGATCCGCCCTCAGCGCGCGGTGACGCGCGTAGAACCGCGACGCGAGAATGCGCCGCGGTCTCTCATTCCCCGCAGGGTCGTGAACCGGCGTGCGGCAGCCGGAACAGCGCCCAGACCACCTTGCCGTCGAGCGCGCCCGCGAGCGGGTGCCAGCCCCAGCTGTCGCTGAAGGAGTCGACGAGGAACAGCCCGCGGCCCGACTCGGCCGAGAAGTCGTCGGTCTCCCGGGCGACCGGACTGTCGTGACTGGGGTCGCGTACCGCGCACACCAGCCGCTCGGCCCACCGCATCAGGTGCAGCCGCACGGGGGGTTCGCGGTCGCCGGTGCACGCGTTGCCCGTCGGCAGGCCGTGGCGCAGCGCGTTGGTGACGAGTTCCGAGACCACCAGGCAGACGTCGTCGAACCGCTCGCCCATGTCCCACTGGTCGAGGGTCCCGCGGGTGAACCGCCGTGCCTCGCGCACCGCTTCGTAGCGGGCGGGAAGGGCGCAGGAGGCGGCGTCGGACACGGCCGCTGGATCCAGCGGCGGAAGGCCCTGCCGTAACGGCTCGAGCATGGTCGATCCATTCGTCCCCATGCGAGGCACTCCCGGGAATTCGCGGTCGGTGCGATGCGGCGGTGGTGCGGGACCATGGTTTCGGATGCGTACAGCAGATGCAAGGGCAGATGCACGTGCACGTGACCGGAATGCGATGTCCCGTACCGGTTGTTGGGAAATTTTTCCGTCATCTTCGCGTCGCTCTTTGGCCGTTCACTTGCCTTCTTCTTGCTCCCGCGCGCGAGCGTCGACCGTCTCGATTCCGTTTCCGTAACCGGACGAGTACAGCTCGGAGTGTTTTAGTGGCAGACTGCGGCCCCTGAAGACGTTGGGGAGGCTGGCGAACGTGAGCGCGGGAGAGCCGGGATCGGTGGTGCGGCGCATGCTGCTCGGATCACAACTCAGGCGACTGCGTGAGGCGCGGGGCATCACGCGCGAGGCGGCGGGCTATTCGATCCGCGCCTCCGAGTCGAAGATCAGCCGGATGGAGTTGGGCCGGGTGAGCTTCAAGACCAGAGACGTCGAGGACCTGCTCACCCTGTACGGCATCACGGACGAACAGGAACGCGCCTCCCTGCTGTCGCTGGCGAAGGAGGCCAATGTCGCCGGGTGGTGGCACAGCTACTCGGACGTGCTGCCCAGCTGGTTCCCGACCTACGTCGGCCTGGAGGGCGCGGCCTCGCTGATCCGGGCGTACGAGGTGCAGTTCGTGCACGGTCTGCTGCAGACCGAGGCATACGCCCACGCGGTGGTCCGGCGGGGCATGCAGGGGGCGAGCGAGGCCGACGTCGAACGCCGCGTGGCGCTGCGGCTGGAGCGGCAGAAGTACCTCTTCGACGAGCGCGCGCCCGACTTCCACATCATCCTGGACGAGGCCGCCCTGCGCCGCCCGTACGGCGACCGCGAGGTGATGCGGGGCCAGCTCCAGCACCTCATCGAGATCTCCGAGCGGCCCAACGTCCGGCTCCAGGTGGTGCCGTTCAGCCTCGGCGGCCACTCCGGCGAAAGTGGCGCGTTCACGATCCTCAGCTTCCCGGAGTCCGACCTGTCGGACGTCGTGTACCTGGAGCAGCTCACCAGCGCGCTGTACCTGGACAAGGCCGAGGACGTCGCCCAGTACGAGAAGGCGCTCAAGGAGCTCCAGAGCGACAGCCCGGGCCCGTCGGAGAGCCGGGACCTTCTGCGGGGCCTCCTCCAGCTCTCCTGAAGTACTCCTCCAACTCGCCTGAAACATCAGTACGATGACGTGTGATCAGATCGTGAAGGCGCGATCAGGGGTCTGCCAGGGATCGAGGGATCACACATGTCGTCGTCCTGCTTCACCGACCTTGCACAGCAGTACATCGACGGTGAGTGGCGCCCGGGTACCGGTTCCTGGGACATCATCGACTTCAACCCGTACGACGACGAGAAGCTCGCGTCGATCACCATAGCCACGGTCGACGAGGTCGATCAGGCGTACCGGGCGGCGGCCCGCGCCCAGAAGCGGTGGGCCGCGACCAACCCCTACGCCCGCCGGGCGGTCTTCGAGAAGGCGCTGCGCCTGATCGAGGAGCGCGAGGCCGAGATCGCCGAGGCCATCATCGCCGAGCTCGGCGGCACGCGCCTGAAGGCCGCCTTCGAGCTGCACCTCGCCAAGGAGTTCCTGCGCGAGGCGGTCCATCTGGCGCTGGCCCCCGAGGGCCGGATCATCCCGTCGCCGGTGGACGGCAAGGAGAACCGCGTCTACCGCGTGCCGGTCGGTGTCGTGGGTGTGATCAGCCCCTTCAACTTCCCGTTCCTGCTGTCGATCAAGTCCGTCGCCCCGGCGCTCGCGCTCGGCAACGCCGTGGTGCTCAAGCCGCACCAGAACACGCCGATCGTCGGCGGCTCCCTGGTCGCGAAGCTCTTCGAGGACGCGGGGCTGCCCGGCGGTCTGCTGAACGTCGTCATCACCGACATCGCGGAGATCGGCGACGCCTTCATCGAGCACCCGGTCCCCAAGGTCATCTCCTTCACCGGCTCCGACGCGGTCGGCCGGCATGTGGCGACCGTCTGCGCCCGGCTGTTCAAGCGCTCCGTCCTCGAACTGGGCGGCAACAGCGCGCTGGTGGTCCTCGACGACGCCGACATCGACTACGCCGTCGACGCGGCGGTCTTCAGCCGCTACGTCCACCAGGGCCAGGTCTGCATGGCCGCCAACCGGGTCCTCGTGGACCGTTCGATCGCGGACGAGTTCACCGAGAAGTTCGTCGCCAAGGTGAAGACCCTCAAGGCGGGCGACCCGCGCGACCCGGAGACCGTCATCGGCCCGGTCATCAACTCCTCGCAGGCGGACGCCGTCTCCGGTGTGGTCGAGCAGGCCCTCGCCGAGGGCGCCACGGCCCTGGTGCGCGGTGGGCGGACCGACAACCTCGTCGAGCCGTCGGTGCTGACCGACGTCCCCGCCGACTCGGCGCTGCTGCGCCAGGAGGTCTTCGGGCCGGTCGCCTTCCTCGTCCCGTTCGACGGCGAGGAGGAGGCCGTACGGCTCGTCAACGACACGCCCTACGGCCTGAGCGGTGCCGTCCACACCGGGAACGTCGATCGGGGTGTGGCGTTCGCCCAGCAGATCGACACGGGCATGTTCCACGTCAACGACGGCACCGTGCACGACGAGCCGATCGTCCCCTTCGGCGGTGAGAAGCACTCGGGCATCGGCCGGCTCAACGGCGACACCATGCTCGACTCGTTCACCACGACCAAGTGGATCTCGGTGCAGCACGGCCGGAGCAGGTTCCCGTTCTAGAGCCTTCCGTTCCAGAGCCTTCCGTTCCAGAGCCTTCCGGCGCGCGGGCCCTTGCGGACAGAACCTGACCGCAAGGGTACGTAGCTTGGTCGGTGTCAGGGGGAGAGGCCCCCGGTCCCGGTGAAAGGCGGCGGTCATGGTCACTCACGTTCCGGCGGAGGCACACGGCGACGAGCGCGGAGCGCTCCTGTCCTTCATCGCCGAGCAGCGCGGCGGCGTGCGCCGGGCCGTGCTCGGGCTGACGGACGAGCAGGCGGGCTCCCGCCCCAGCGCCAGTGAGCTGTCCCTGGCCGGGCTGGTCAAGCACGTCGCCGAGGTCGAGCAGATGTGGGTCTCCCTGGCCAAGGGCGAGCCGCCGGCCATCGTGCGGGACCGGACCAACTGGCACGAGTGCTTCCAGCTGGTCGAGGGCGAGACCGTCGCGTCGCAGCTGGCCTACTGGGAGAAGGTCGCCGCCGAGACCGAGGCCTACATCCGCTCGGTCCCGAGCCTCGACGACACGTTCGCGCTGCCGGCCCAGCCCTGGTTCCCGCCGGACGGCCGGGTCTCCCACCGCTGGCTCTGCTTGCACCTCATCCGCGAGACGGCGCGGCACGCCGGTCACGCCGACATCATCCGCGAGTCCCTGGACGGCAGGACGGCCTTCGAGCTGGTGGCCGAGGAACAGCGGGTGGTGGCCGAGGCATAGCCTTGGCCGCATGTCAACGATCCGCCTCCTCGTGCTCGGCGCGGTCCGTATGCACGGGCGGGCCCACGGCTACCAGGTGCGCAACGACCTGGAGTACTGGGGCGCGCACGAGTGGTCCACGGCCAAGCCCGGCTCGATCTACCACGCGCTGAAGCAGATGGCGAAGCAGGGGCTGCTGCACGCGCACGAGATCGCGCCGTCGACGGCCGGCGGTCCGCCGCGCACGGAGTACGAGATCACCGGGCAGGGGACCGAGGAGTACTTCCGGCTGCTGCGGGAGGCGCTGGTCACCTACGACCAGCGCGGGGACCTGAAGACGGCCGCCGTCGGCTTCGTCGTCGACCTGCCGCGGGCCGAGGCGGTGGCGCTGCTGAAGGAGCGGACCCTGCGGATCGAGCAGTGGCGGGCCTCCGTCCTGGAGCACTACGTGCCGGAGGAAGGGCCCGAACAGCTCGGGCACATCGGCGAGATCATGAACATGTGGGTCCACACGGCCGACTCCGAGGGGGAGTGGACCCGCGGTCTCATCGAGCGCATCGAGGGCGGCGCCTACACCTTCGCCGACGAGGGCGATCCGTTCGTCGGCGTCCTGGCCGACGGCGAGGAGAACCCGTACGCGACGGGGGAGCGGCATCCCGGGGACGAGCACTAATCAAGTTTGACGAATGGCTGGGGCAGGGTTATCTTCGAGCCTGTAGTCAAGTTTGACTAGATGGGGAGGCTTAGTGGCCGACGCGGCGATCACCGTCGAAGGCGCGGAGAAGACGTACGGCGACAAGAAGGCGCTGAACGGGCTCGACCTCACGGTCGCGCGCGGCACGGTGCATGGCGTGCTCGGCCCGAACGGCGCCGGCAAGACCACCCTGGTGAGGGTCCTGTCCACCCTGCTGCGGCCCGACGCGGGCCGGATCGAGGTGGCTGGGCACGACGTGGTGCGCGAGGCCTACGCCGTGCGGCTGCGCATCGGCCTGCTCGGCCAGCACGCCGCGCTCGACGAGGAGCTCGGCGGACGGCAGAACCTGGAGCTGTTCGGCCGGCTGCACCACCTGGGCGCGCGGCGGGCACGCGCACGTGCGGACGAACTCCTGGAGCGTTTCGGCCTGGCCGACACCGGCCGCAAGGCGGTGCGGCAGTACAGCGGCGGCATGCGGCGCCGCCTGGACCTCGCCGCGTCCCTGATCACCGAGCCGGAGGTGCTGTTCCTGGACGAGCCCACCACCGGTCTGGATCCACGCGGCCGTGCCGAGGTGTGGTCGTCCGTCCGCTCCCTGGTCGGCGGCGGCACGACGGTCCTGCTCACGACCCAGTACCTGGAGGAGGCCGACCAGCTCGCCGACCGCATCTCGGTCGTCGACGCCGGACGGGTCATCGCCGAGGGCACGGCGGACGAACTGAAGGCCGAGACGGGGGGCGACCGCATCGACGTGGTCCTGCGCGACGCCGGTCGACTGGGGGCCGCCGTCGCGCTGTTGCCGCTGACCGGGATCAGCGTCGACGCCGACCGCCGGCTGCTGAGCGCCCCGGTCACCGACCGCATGGAGGCCCTCTCCGGGGTCGTACGGGCCCTTGGGGAGGCCGGGATCGAGGCGGAGGACGTCGCCCTGCGCCGCCCGACGCTGGACGAGGTGTTCCTGCACCTCACCGGAGACGTCCGCCGAGTGAAGGAGACCGCGTGACCGCGCACGCCCTGACCGACTCCTGGACCATGACCCGCCGGGAACTCGCCCGCTGGGGACGGCAGCCGGTGCAGCTGGTCGTCAACCTGGTCTTTCCGGTGATGCTGCTGCTGATGTTCGGCTACCTCGTCGGCGGCGGCCGCGGGGTGAGTGGCGAGTACCGCGACTACCTGATCCCCGGCATGCTCGCGCTCACCATGGCCTTCGGCCTGGAGGGCACGATGCTCGCCGTCACACAGGACCTGAACAAGGGTGTCATCGACCGCTTCCGATCGATGCCGATGGCCGACGGGGCGGTGCTGGTGGGCCGTTCGGCCGCCGACATGCTGCAGTCGGCGGCGGGCCTGATGGTGCTCATCGGCGTGGGCGCCGCGCTCGGCTGGCGGCCCGGCGGCGGCCCGGCGGCCCTCCTCGCGGCCGTGGGCCTGCTGCTCCTGTTCCGGTTCGCGATGCTGTGGATCGGCATCCACCTGGCGCTGGTGGCGGGGAAGCCGGAGATGGTCCAGGCGGTGCAGATCCTTGTCTGGCCGGTCGGCTTCCTCTCCAACGCGCTGGCCGCACCCGGCTCCATGCCCGGCTGGCTGGGCACGGTCGTCGAGTGGAACCCGATGTCCCACACGGCCACGGCCGTACGGGACCTGTTCGGTGTGCCCGGCACGGAGTCCGGGCACACGTGGGCCGCGGTCGTCTGGCCCCTGGCCCTGCTGGCGGTGTTCTTCCCGCTGGCGGTGCGCAGGTTCGCGCGGCTGAGCCGCTAGGGAGTGCCCGCGAAGTCCCGGCGGGCGCCCCCTGCCCAGCCCTCGGAGCAGCCACAGACAGCCCAGAACCTAACGAAGCATTACTAGTGGTGGAAGCCGGTCGCCGCGCCCCTGTCCTCGGTCAGCGGGCGCGGCTGCCTGCGCAGGTCCGGCAGCAGCCGCTCCAAGTCCTGCGCGAGCAGATCGGCGAGGTCCGCGGAGAAACCGTTGCGGCACACCACCCGCAACACGGACAGGTCCTCCCGGTTCTTCGGGAAGGTGTACGCGGGCACCAGCCAGCCGTGCTCGCGCAGCCGCCGGGACACGTCGAAGACGTCGTACGCCGTCACGTCCGGCGCGGTCGTGAAGGCGAACACCGGCAGTTCGTCGCCCCGGGTCAGCAGCCGGAAGTCGCCGAGCGCCTCGACCCGCCCGGCCAGCTGCGTGGCCACGTCCCGCGCGGCCTGCTGGACGGCCCGGTAGCCGTCCCGGCCCAGCCGCAGGAACGTGTAGTACTGCGCCACGACCTGCGCGCCCGGCCGGGAGAAGTTCAGCGCGAACGTCGGCATGTCGCCGCCCAGGTAGTTCACCCGGAACACCAGCTCCTCCGGCAGCGCCTCCGCGTCCCGCCACAGCGCCCAGCCGACGCCCGGGTAGACCAGCCCGTACTTGTGCCCCGAGGTGTTGATCGACGCCACCCTCGGCAGCCGGAAGTCCCACATCAGGTCCTCGTCGAGGAAGGGCGCGACCATGGCCCCGGACGCCCCGTCCACGTGCACCGGGACGTCCAGCCCGGTCCGTTCCCGCAACCCGTCCAGCGCCGCGCACAGGTCCGCGATCGGCTCGTAGGACCCGTCGAAGGTGGAGCCGAGGATGCCGACCACCCCGATGGTGTTCTCGTCGCACAGCTCGGCCGCGGCCTGCGGGTCCAGGTGGAACCGCTCGCCCTCCATGGGCACCAGACGAGCCTCCACCTCCCAGAAGTTGCAGAACTTCTCCCAGCAGACCTGCACGTTCACGCCCATCACCAGGTTGGGCCGCGCCCCGGGGTAGCGGTCGGCGTTGCGCTGGGCCCAGCGCCGCTTCAGCGCCATCCCGGCGAGCATGCACGCCTCGCTCGACCCGGTCGTCGAACACCCCACGGCACTCGCCGGGTCGGGCGCGTTCCACAGGTCCGCGAGCATCGCCACACAGCGCCGCTCCAGCTCGGCGGTGCGCGGGTACTCGTCCTTGTCGATCATGTTCTTGTCCCGGCACTCCGCCATCAGCAGCCCGGCCTCCGGCTCCATCCAGGTGGTGACGAAGGTGGCGAGGTTCAGCCGGGCGTTGCCGTCGAGCATCAGCTCGTCACGCACCAGCTGGTGGGCGGTCGTCGGGGCGATGGGCTGGTCCGGGAGCCGGTGGGTGGGCGGCGCCTCGGCCATGTCGCCGAGCGGGTTGGCCGGACCGTAGAAGGGGTTGACGGACAGGCGGCGGTCGCCGGTGCGGGGGGTGCCTTCGCTGAACGGCACGGGGGCCTCCAGGGGTGGGTTCGGGTGGGGGAGGAGAAGGCGTCAGCGGACGGGTGTGCCGTCCGCGCGCAGCTGCATCTGCGGCCGGCCCGTCACCAGCAGCCAGGCCGGCAGCGAGGCGATGCAGAGGACGGCGATGATCCCGGGCGAGGCGACCAGCACCGCGGCGACGAAAAGGCTCACCCAGCCCTGCCGGGTGATGGCCAGCAGCAGTCCGAGCACGGCGGCCGCGACGCCGATCGAGGGATGCACCCCGGACACCGCGGCGTGGGCGCCCAGGCCGAGGGCGGTACCGACGAACACCGCCGGGAAGATGCGCCCGCCCCGGAAGCCGCAGGACGCGGCGACCAGCAGCGCGGCCAGCTTCACGACGGTCAGCAGGGCGTACTCCCCGGCCGACCGGCTGTCCGGGTTCTTCGCGAGCTCGGCGATCTCGTCGAGCCCCTTGAACAGCGTCAGATGGCCGCCCAGGGCCGCGAGGGCGCCCAGCACGAGGCCGCCCGCCGGGAGCATCAGCATCGGGTGGCGCAGCCGGCGGAAGGCGCCGTGCACGTAAGGGAAGGCCCGCACGGCGGCCATGCCGAGCAGCGCGGCCACCGAGGCGATCACCGCCGCCGCGAACAGGTCGCTCCAGCCCGGCCGGCCGAAGGCGGGCAGGTTCAGGTCGAAGCTGGGGTGGTCGATGAGGGTGGCGGTCAGGGCCCCGGCCGTGCCGGCGGTCAGCGGGGCGAAGACGTTGTCCCAGAGCAGTCCGCGGGTCTCCCGCACGGCCAGCGCCTCGGAGATCACCAGGGCCGCCGCGACCGGCGTGCCGAACAGGGCGCCGATCGTCGCCGCCTCGGCGAGCGCCGGCCAGACCCGGCCCGGCGCACGCGGCACGAGCCGGGCGCCCAGCCAGGCGGCCAGGGCGACGTTCACGGTGATGATGGGGTTCTCGGGGCCGAGGCTGGGCCCGCCGGCCAGCATCAGCGCGGTCACCAGCACCAGCCCCGGCAGCACGACGGGCGGCAGCACGGGGGCGTCGAGGCCGACGGTCGCCGGATCCGGGCCGGCGTGCCCCGGCGCCTTCCACACCACGAACCCGACCGCGACCCCCGTCGCGAAGAGCATCACGAACATCCACGCCACGGAGTACCTGCCGATCCCCAGCGCGTCGGGCAGCGGCCCCCAGAGCACGTCCTGGAGTTCCTCGGCGGCGACCTCGACCCCCACCAGGACCAGGCTGGACATGATCCCCACGGCGAGAGCGGGCAGGATCGTCGGCAAGAGCGTGCGGGCGGGAGTCGCGGGGGTGACGGAGGGTGCCTGCTGCGCGGAGTCCTGGACCACGCGCACACCATAAACGCCTCAAAGAGGACAAACAGGGAACACGCTTGCACCTCACGTGGCGTGAGGCCCGACCGTGGAGCACGGAAGAAGGGAGCGGAAGTGAACTACTCGGTGGGACAGGTCGCGGGCTTCGCCGGTGTCACGGTGCGCACGCTGCACCACTACGACGACATCGGCCTGCTCGTCCCGAGCGAACGCAGCCACGCGGGCCACCGGCGCTACAGCGACGCCGACCTCGACCGGCTGCAGCAGATCCTGTTCTACCGGGAGCTCGGCTTCCCCCTTGAGGAGGTCGCCGCCCTGCTCGACGACCCGGACGCGGACCCGCGCGCGCACCTGCGCCGCCAGCACCAACTGCTGACCGCCCGGATCGAGAAGCTGCGGAAGATGGCGGCGGCCGTGGAGCACGCCATGGAGGCACGCACGATGGGACTCAACCTCACGCCCGAGGAGAGGTTCGAGGTCTTCGGGGACAACGACCCGGAGCAGTACGCCGAAGAGGTGGAGGAGCGCTGGGGCGGCACCGACGAGTACGCCGACTCGCAGCGCCGCACCGCGAGCTACACCAAGGAGGACTGGAAGCGCATCCAGGCCGAGGCCGCCGACTGGGGCGAGCGCTACGGCGCCCTGATGGCGGCGGACGAGCCGCCCACCGGCGAGGCGGCCATGACCCTGGCGGAGGAGCACCGGCAGCACATCTGCACGTGGTTCTACGAGTGCTCCTACGAGATCCACCGCTGCCTCGGCGAGATGTACGTCTCCGACGAGCGGTTCAAGGCGTTCTACGAGGTGCTGCGTCCGGGCCTCGCCGAGCACCTGAGGGACGCGATCGTCGCGAACGCGGCACGTCACGCCTCCTGATCCCCGGCCCGGGAGTGCCTCACTCCCGGGTCAGGACCACCGCAGTGCCGTACGCGCACACCTCGGTGCCCACGTCGGCCGCCTCCGTCACGTCGAAGCGGAAGGCGAGGATGCCGTTGGCGCCACGCGAGCGTGCCTGCTCGACGAGCCGCTCCATGGCCTGGTTGCGGGTCTGCACCAGCGTCTTGGTGAGCCCGCGCAGCTCACCGCCGACCATCGACTTCAGCCCGGCGCCGATCTGGCTCCCCACGTGCCGGGACCGCACGGTCAGGCCGAAGACCTCGCCGATCACCTCCCGCACGTGGTAGCCGGGTACGTCGTTCGTCGTGACGACGAGAACATCGGGCTCCGGCCCCTGTCCGCCGCCGTACTCATCGATGCCCATGGTTCACAGCTTTGACCGGGACCGCGCACAGTGCATCCTGAGTACGCCCATGGAACCTGGGCCATGACGGCTGCGTTGATACGTTGAGGCAGCCAGCCCCCGCCCGTACCCCACTGCAGCAGGAGCCACATCCCCGTGACCACGCTTGCGCTCGGCCCCGAGTGGCTCAGCCCGGACTACCTGATCTCGACGTTCAGCCTGCCCGGCATCCTGCTCATCGTCTTCGCGGAGTCCGGTCTCTTCGCCTTCCTGCCGGGCGACTCCCTGCTGTTCACGGCCGGGCTCTTCGTGGCCGAGGGCACCTACATCACCCAGCCGCTGTGGCTGGTGTGCGCCCTGATCGTGCTCGCCGCCGTCCTCGGCGACCAAGTGGGCTACATGATCGGCAAGTTCCTGGGCCCGAAGCTCTTCAGCCGTCCCAGCTCCAAGCTCTTCAAGCAGGAGAACCTGGACAAGGCCCACGAGTTCATGGAGAAGCACGGCCCCAAGGCGATCGTCCTGGCCCGCTTCGTCCCCATCGTGCGCACCTTCGCCCCCATCGTGGCGGGCGCCGGCCGCATGAAGTACCGCACGTTCCTCACGTACAACGTCATCGGCGGCATCGCCTGGGGCACCGGCGTCACCCTCGCGGGTTACTGGCTCGGCCAGATCGGCTTCATCAAGAAGAACGTCGAGTCGATCCTCATCCTGATCGTCCTGCTCTCCGTCGTCCCGATCATCATCGAGTACCTGCGCGACCGCTCGAAGAAGAAGGCCGCGGCGGCCGAGGCCCCCGAGCAGTGGCAGCAGCAGCCCCCCGCCATGGACGACGCGACGACCCAGCTCCGCCGCATCACCCCCGACGGCCAGCCGCCCCACCAGCAGCCGCAGCAGCCCCCCTACGGCAACCAGAACGGCTACGACGACCAGCAGTACTACAACCAGTACCCGCAGAGCCCGGGCTACGGGCAGCAGGGCGGCCACCAGCAGCCTGCCCCGGGGTACGGCCACCAGCAGCAGGGCGGCCACCAGCAGCCGTACGGCACGCAGCAGGGGCCTTACAACAACGGCTACTGACCGACTGTCCTGGGGGCGCGGGGAACTGCGCGAACACCCCCACCGGCCCGCGGCCGCCGACGCACCCCCAGCCCCGACCTCCTCGGCGCTAGAAACCCCTGGTGCGCTTGGCGGCCCGCCGCTTCTCCGCGGAGCCGATCCGCAGGAACATCCGGGAGATCTCGGACCCGAGGTTCACCCCGATGGCGATGGCCATGGCGAGCGCCACCGCCGCCGACAGCGACACCAGCCCTTCGTCCACCTTGTTCTGCGCGATCGCCAGCAGCCCGAAGTACGTCGCGGAACCCGGCAGCAGGGGCCCGATCGCCGCCGTCGTGTAGGGCAGGGCGGAGGCGAACTGGTACCGGGACAGCAACTGCCCGAACAGCCCCACGAGCCCCGCGGCGGCCGCCGTGGACGCCACCGGCGAGATGTTCCCGACGTAGTGCATCGCGCCGTACACGACCCACGCGACACCGCCGTTCAGCGTCACCCACATCACGGTGGATCGTTCCTGCTGGAGCAGCACCGCGAACGCCAGTGACAGCAGCATCGACGCGCCGATCATCATCAGCGGGTCGTCGGATGCCCCGAGCGCCTGGTCGGGGTTGAGCCGCGCGCCCAGCTGCACGCCGAAGTACAGCACCACCAGCACACCGGCGACGATGCCCACGAAGAAGTACAGAACCTCCAGCAGCCGTGCGGACGCGGTGATGTAGAAGCCGGTCAGACCGTCCTGCACACCCGCCACCAGCGCCCGCCCGGGCAGCAGCGCGAACAGCCCACCGGTGATGACGGCGGAGGCCTTCACGTCCACATGGCCGATCGTCAGCGCGACCCCGATCGCGGCCGGCGGCATTGCGGCGACCGTGAACTGGTAGAACTCCGGCAGCCCGCGCCCCGCGCACAGCCACGCCAGCCGGTCACCGAGCATCGCGCCCAGCGCCGCGGCGACGAACACGATCAGGTCGCCGCCCACGAGCACGGAGGCCGCACCGGCCAGCAGCCCGCTCGCCCCGGTCAGCGCCCAGCCGGGATAGGGGTGCCGGTTACGGCGGATCTCCGCCAGGCGCCGGTAGGCCTCCTCCAGGGAGACCGCCGTCTCGTCGTCACTGAGGTCGTCGACCAGCTGGTACACGGCCGCCAGCCGCGTGTAGTCCGTGCCCCGGCGGCGCACGGTCCGCGACGCCGTGACCGGGTCGTCGACCAGGGACGGCTGGTACGAGATCGCCAGCAGCGTGAAGGTGACGTTGGGCTCGCAGCGGTCCAGCCCGTACGACCGGCAGACGGCGAACATCGCCGCCTCCACGTCCTCGGCGCCCTCACCGCCCGCCAGCAGCAACTCGCCGATACGCAACGTCAGGTCGAGCACGCGGGGCACCGCGGGCCCGCTCTCGTCGGTGCCGCGCTGGCTCGTCTCCGGCGCCGGCCGCTCCGCCACCGGCATGCGCAGCATCGTGCGCATCCGGTCCTGCCAGGGCACGTCCTTGGTCAGGCTGACCACGGGAATGCCGCTCGGCGGCGTGAAGGCCGTCGGGGCGTGCTTCGAGCTGTATGTGCTCGGCGGGGTGAACGCCGACCCCTCCTGATCCACCGCAGGCGCCGCGTGGACGTCCAGTCCCTGCGGCACGGAGAACTCGGACGTCGTGTCGGACTCCGCACCGGCCGTTCTGTGCAGGGCCAGCCCCTCGGGGATCGCGAACTCCGACGTCGTCGACATGTCCCCGTCGATGCCGGTCCCGGCCGGCGGGACGAACGCACTCCTCGCCTCGTCCGACCTCGGTTTGCGGTCCTCCGCGTCCATCACTGCCTGGCGCTCCCTGTACGACACGTCAGCCTCGTACCCCCCACAGCCTCAGTATGCGCACAGACGGACGAACGGGCCGCACACGCAGGCATGCGGCCCGTCAGCATCAGAAGAGGAGGTCAGTGACCGCCCTGGTCCTTGAATCGCTTGTACGACCGCTCGATCTCGGCCTCGGCGTCGGTGCGGCCCACCCAGTCGGCACCCTCGACAGACTTGCCGGGCTCCAGGTCCTTGTAGACCTCGAAGAAGTGCTGGATCTCCAGGCGGTCGAACTCCGAGACGTGGTGGATGTCCCGCAGGTGCTCCACGCGCGGGTCCGTCGACGGCACGCACAGCAGCTTGTCGTCGCCGCCGGCCTCGTCCGTCATGCGGAACATGCCGATCGCCCGGCAGCGGATCAGGCAGCCCGGGAACGTCGGCTCGTCGAGGATGACCAGCGCGTCCAGCGGGTCGCCGTCCTCGCCGAGGGTGTTCTCGACGAAGCCGTAGTCGGTCGGGTAGGCGGTCGAGGTGAAGAGTCGCCGGTCCAGGCGGATACGACCGGTCTCGTGGTCCACCTCGTACTTGTTGCGCGAACCCTTCGGAATCTCGATCGTGACGTCGAACTCCACCGGTGGCTCCTCCATGATCAACACATAGTTCTGGTGGTTAAGTGTCCCTCACGCAGGTGTGTGATCGCGAAAGGGGCTGGTGGTCGTGCCAGAGCTGAGGCCTTGGCGGGCCGCGAAACCGCACGTGGTGCGGCTCGCGGATGCCGTACGACCGCGCCTGGCCCGGGCCGCGGCAGCCACGAAACCACAGCTCGCGCGGCTCGCACGAGCCGGGAAACCGCAGGTCGCGAAGGTCGCGCGGCCGAAGACCTGGCAGTACACCGCGGGCGCCGCCACCGTCGGACTCGCACTGACCGCCGGTGTGGTGACCGCCGCCGGCCCCTGGGACTCCTCGGGTCAGCGTACGGCCGAGCGGGACCGGGCAGTGGCCCTGGGCCGCGCGGGTGGCACAGATCACGGCAGCGCCCCCGGCGCACCCGGCCGGACCCGGCCCGCCCCCAGCGCCGGACCCGTGCTGACCGGCCTCGGCGGCGTCAGCACCGTGAAGTCCGCCCCGGACGGCAAGGCCCTCGCGGACGCCCTGCGCCCCCTGCTCAGGGACCCGGCCCTCGGCCCCCGGCCCGCCGCGGCGGTCATGGACGTGACCACCGGACGGCGCCTGTTCGGCTCCGGCGCGGGCACCGGGCTCACCCCGGCCTCCACGACGAAGATCGCCACGGCTGTCGCCGCGCTGTCCGCGATGGGCCCCGACCACCGCCTCACCACCCGCGCCGCACTGGAGCCCGACACGAAGGAAGTCGTCCTGGTCGGGGGCGGCGACCCCACCCTCACCGCCCGGGAGAACGCCGCAGGCCCGGCGAGCCTGCGCACCCTGGCCGCCCGGACGGCCGCCGCGCTCGCCGACCGGGGGGTGCGCGAGGTGACCCTCTCCTACGACACGACCCTCTACGTGGGCGACGAAAAACACCCGATCGGGGACAACCCCAACCTCGCACTCGTCAGCCCCCTGATGGCCGACGAAGGCCGCACGAACGGCTCGGCGAGCGGCCCGGTCGAGCGCGTGAAGGACCCGGCGGCGGACGCGGCCCGCCGGTTCGGGAAGCTCCTGATGTCGTACGGCATCACCACCACGGCCCCCGGCCCCTCCAAGGCCACGACCCGCGCCGAGACCCTCGCGGCGGTCTCCTCGCCCCCGCTCTCCGCGCTCGTCGAGCGCATGCTGACCAACAGCGACAACGACATCGCCGAGGCCCTCGCCCGCCAGACGGCGATCGCCACGGGCGAACGGGCCGACTTCGCCGGAGCCGGCCAGGCCATCGGCTCCCGGTTGCGGGAGCTCGGCCTCCCCCTGGAAGGAGCCGCCTTCAAGGACGGCAGCGGCCTCGACCGCGCCGACCGGCTGACCCCCGACCTCCTCACCGCGCTGCTCGCGAAGGCGGCCGACCCCTCCCACCCGGAGCTGCGCCCGGCCCTCACCGGCCTCCCCGTCGCCGGCTTCACCGGCACCCTGGCCACCCGCTACAGCGACGGAGCGTCCGGCGTCGTCCGCGCCAAGACCGGCACCCTCTCCGGCGTCCACACCCTCGCGGGCACCCTGGTCGACGAGGACGGCCGCCTGCTGGCCTTCGCGTTCATGGCCTCCGGCACGGACCCCGGCAGGCCGACAGCGTCCCAGCAGGCCCTGGACCGGATCGCGACGGCCCTGGCGGCGTGCGGCTGCGGGTGACGGACGTGCCCGACGGCCCTGGCGGCGTGCGGCTGTGGGTGACGGACGGAGCCGGCCAGGTGCGCCGCGGCCGCCCGCGCCTGGCACCGGAGCCGGCGACGTGCCCGCCGGCGGGGCTCCGCCCGTCGCCGCCCTGCCCCAGCGGGCGGCCCTCACGTACGGTTGACGCATGACGAGCATCGGTGGTGCTTCAACCGGCATGGTCGACTGGAATCTCGCGGTCGCGACCGCGACCCGGCTCGTACGGCCGGGCCCCGAGGTCAGTCGCGACGAGGCGAGGGCCGTCGTCGCGGAGCTGCGCCGGCATGCCAAGGCCTCGGAGGTACACGTCCGGGAATTCACCCGTCTGGGCACCGAGGAGGGGCATGACACCCCGGTCCTCGTCGTCGACCGGCCGGGCTGGATCCGGGCGAACGTCGCCGGGTTCCGGGAGATCCTGCGGCCCCTGCTCGACAAGATGCAGGAACGGCGCGGCACCACCACCGGCGGTGCGGTCATGAGCGCCGTCGGCGGCAAGGTCACCGGCGTCGAACTCGGCATGCTGCTGTCCTTCCTGGCCTCCCGGGTCCTCGGCCAGTACGAGACCTTCGCCCCCGCCACCGGCGACCTCCCCTCCGGCGGTTCCCCCGGCGCACCGGGTGGCGGCAGGCTCCTGCTCGTCGCCCCGAACATCGTCCACGTGGAGCGCGAACTCGACGTCGACCCGCACGACTTCCGGCTCTGGGTCTGCCTGCACGAGGAGACGCACCGCACCCAGTTCACCGCCGTGCCCTGGCTGCGGGACCACCTGGAGGGTGAAGTCCAGTCGTTCCTCCAGGAGACCGACGTCGACCCCATGACCGTCCTGGAACGCGTCCGGGAAGCCGCTCAGAGCCTCGCCGGGGGCCGTCCCGAGGCCGAGGAGGACGACGGCGGCCGCTCCCTCGTCGAGATCGTCCAGACCCCCGCCCAGCGCGAGATCCTCGGCCGCCTCACGGCTGTGATGTCCCTGTTGGAGGGGCACGCCGACTTCGTGATGGACGGCGTCGGCCCGGACGTCGTACCGAGCGTCGGGGAGATCCGCGAGAAGTTCCAGCAGCGCCGCGCCAAGGGGGCCTCCCGCCTGGACCTGGCCCTGCGCAAGCTGCTCGGCCTGGACGCCAAGCTCCGCCAGTACCGGGACGGCGAACGCTTCGTGCGGGCCGTCGTCGACGAGGTCGGCATGGACGGCTTCAACCGCGTGTGGACCTCGCCCAACACCCTCCCCACCAAGTCGGAGATCGCCAAACCGGCGGACTGGGTCGCGCGGGTGCACCGCAGGGCCGAGTAGTGAACTTCGCGGGGAAGGTCGTGAAGGGAAACCGGCGGACGGCAGGCGAACGCCCCTCCAATCACCCGTCCGAGGGACCGTGAGGCAGGGGTAGGCGTGCAATGCTCGGGGAACGGCCCGGTTCTGTCACCATCTACACACTCTGCGTGACCGGCACGCGGGCTCACCCCCCGAAAACTTCATGAAGGGAACCGGACATGGGTCCCCATCCTGCGGTCGCGGCGATACGCCTGGCGGTCCGCCGCGTCCTCCACGACCTCCTCACCGAACACCACCGCGCCCCCGTCGCGGTCCCGCACGCCTCCCCGCACGAGCCCTCACGCTCTCGGCCGCGCTCGAGCAGGGACGTACCCCCGTCCCCGCCGCTCGTGCTCGTGGCGTGCTCCGGCGGCGCCGACTCGATGGCCCTGGCCTCCGCCCTCGCCTTCGAGGCCCCCAAGCTGGGCATCAGAGCCGGCGGCGTCACCGTCGACCACGGCCTCCAGACCGGCTCCGACCTGCGCGCCGCGGAGGTCGTCCAGCGTCTGCGCGAACTCGGCCTCGACCCGGTCGACTCCGTCGCCGTCACCGTCGGCCGCGCCGGTGGACCCGAGGCCGCCGCCCGCGACGCCCGCTACTGTGCACTGGACACCGCGGCCGAACGCCACGGCGCCACCGCGGTCCTGCTCGGCCACACCCGCGACGACCAGGCCGAAACCGTCCTGCTCGGTCTCGCCCGGGGCTCCGGCATCCGCTCTCTGTCCGGAATGGCCGCGGTCTCGGGGGCCGGCGGCCGTTACCGGCGTCCCTTCCTGGAACTCGACCGGCAGACCGCCCGCAAGGCCTGCATGGTCCAGTCCCTGCCCGTCTGGGACGACCCCCACAACGCCGACCCGGCCTACACCCGCTCCCGGCTCCGCCACGAGGGCCTGCCCGCCCTGGAGAAGGCCCTCGGCAAGGGCGTCGTCGAGGCCCTCGCCCGTACGGCCCAGCTCTCCCGCGACGACGCCGACGCCCTGGACTCCTGGGCCGGCCAGGCCGAGCCCACCGTCCGCGACGCCGCCGGGTTCCTGGAGTGCGCCAAGCTCTACGCCCTGCCGCCCGCCGTACGCCGCCGCATCCTGCGCCGGGCCGCCATCGCGGCCGGTGCGCCCGCCGGCTCGCTGTTCGCCCGCCACATCGAGGAAGTCGACCGCCTGATCACCGGCTGGCGCGGTCAGGGAGCCATCAACCTCCCCGGCAAGGTCGTGGCCCGGCGGCAGGGTGGCAGACTGGTGATTCGGCAAGGCTGAACAGCGACCCCTCCCCGCAGCCGGCGGAGGGGCCGATCGGCCGGTGGGACGACCGAAAGTGATGCGGGTGGACGCGAAAGACATGGGTGCCGACCTCGAGAAGGTGCTCATCACCAAGGAAGAGATCGACGCCAAGCTGGCCGAGCTGGCAGCGAAGATCGACGCGGAGTACGCGGGCAAGGACCTGCTGATCGTCGGAGTCCTCAAGGGCGCGGTGATGGTCATGGCCGACCTCGCGCGGGCGCTGTCCACCCCCGTCACCATGGACTGGATGGCCGTATCCTCGTACGGGGCGGGCACCCAGTCCTCCGGTGTGGTGCGGATCCTCAAGGACCTCGACACCGACATCAAGGGCAGGCACGTCCTGATCGTCGAGGACATCATCGACTCCGGTCTGACCCTGTCCTGGCTGCTCTCCAACCTCGGCTCGCGCGAGCCCGCCTCCCTCAAGGTGTGCACGCTGCTGCGCAAGCCCGAGGCCGCGAAGGTCGCCATCGACGTGGAGTGGGTCGGCTTCGACATCCCCAACGAATTCGTCGTGGGCTACGGACTCGACTACGCCGAGAAGTACCGCAACCTCCCGTTCGTCGGTACGCTCGCGCCCCACGTGTACGGCGGCTGAGAACCCGGCCGCAGTGCCGTCACGGTGATCGGGAACCCCAGCGGGCCTCCCGCCGTTGGAGCAGGCGTAGGCGGATCGCCAGCCGTCCCACGCGGCTTCAGGTGACAATGCTGGGGTACCGTCCGAAGAACAGTCTTTATCAAACTCACTATGGCAGGAGGGACGGGGCGGCACCGCTCCGTATGGATGGACGTGAAGCGATACTTCCGTGGGCCGGTCATGTGGATCGTGCTGGCCGTCCTTGCCGTGGTCGTGTTGATGCAGGTCGTCGGCTCGTCCGGCGGCTACAAGACGGTGGACACCGGCCAGGTCGTCCAGGCGATCAACCAGAACAAGGTCGAGTCGGCCAAGCTGACCACCGGTGACGAGCAGACCATCAAGGCCACGCTCAAAGACGGTGTGAAGGTCCAAGGCAGCTCGAAGATCCAGGCGAGCTACATCGGCGACCAGGGCGTCGACATCGCCAACACGCTGCAGAACAAGTACCAGGACAAGCAGATCCCGGACGGCTACACCGTTTCGCCGTCCAAGCAGAACCCGTTCGTCGGCATCCTGCTCTCCCTGCTGCCCTTCGTGCTGATCGTGGTCGTGTTCCTGTTCCTGATGAATCAGATGCAGGGCGGCGGCTCCCGGGTCATGAACTTCGGGAAGTCCAAGGCGAAGCTCATCACCAAGGACACCCCCAAGACCACCTTCTCCGACGTCGCCGGGTCCGACGAGGCCGTCGAGGAGCTCCACGAGATCAAGGAGTTCCTCCAGGAGCCGGCCAAGTTCCAGGCCGTCGGCGCCAAGATCCCCAAGGGCGTCCTGCTCTACGGGCCCCCCGGCACCGGCAAGACCCTGCTCGCGCGCGCCGTCGCGGGCGAGGCGGGCGTCCCCTTCTACTCGATCTCCGGTTCCGACTTCGTCGAGATGTTCGTCGGTGTCGGTGCCTCCCGAGTCCGTGACCTGTTCGAGCAGGCCAAGGCGAATGCCCCGGCGATCGTCTTCGTCGACGAGATCGACGCGGTCGGCCGCCACCGCGGCGCTGGCCTCGGCGGCGGTCACGACGAGCGCGAGCAGACCCTGAACCAGCTCCTCGTCGAGATGGACGGCTTCGACGTCAAGGGCGGCGTGATCCTCATCGCCGCGACGAACCGGCCCGACATCCTCGACCCGGCGCTGCTGCGCCCCGGCCGCTTCGACCGGCAGATCGCCGTCGATCGCCCGGACATGCAGGGCCGTCTGGAGATCCTCAAGGTTCACCAGAAGGGCAAGCCGGTCGCGCCCGACGTCGACCTGTCGGCCATGGCCCGCCGTACGCCCGGCATGACGGGTGCCGATCTGGCCAACGTGTTGAACGAGGCCGCTCTGCTGACGGCCCGCAGCGACAAGAAGCTGATCGACAACCACATGCTGGACGAGGCGATTGACCGTGTGGTCGCGGGCCCGCAGAAGCGGACCCGGATCATGTCGGACAAGGAGAAGAAGATCACCGCGTACCACGAGGGCGGTCACGCCCTGGTCGCGGCGGCCTCGCCGAACTCCGATCCCGTCCACAAGATCACGATCCTGTCGAGAGGCCGTGCCCTCGGCTACACGATGGTGCTGCCGGAGGAGGACAAGTACTCGACCACGCGCAACGAGATGCTGGACCAGCTGGCCTACATGCTGGGCGGCCGCGCGGCCGAGGAGCTCGTCTTCCACGACCCGACCACGGGTGCCGCCAACGACATCGAGAAGGCCACGGGCCTGGCCCGCGCGATGGTCACGCAGTACGGCATGACCGAGCGTCTCGGCGCGATCAAGTTCGGTGGCGACAACACCGAGCCCTTCCTCGGCCGTGAGATGTCTCACCAGCGCGACTACTCGGAAGAGGTCGCCGCGCTCGTGGACGAAGAGGTCAAGAAGCTCATCGAGACGGCGCACAACGAGGCCTGGGAGATCCTGGTCGAGAACCGCGACGTCCTCGACAACCTCGTGCTGCAGCTGCTGGAGAAGGAGACGCTGGGCAAGGAGCAGATCGCCGAGATCTTCGCTCCCATCGTCAAGCGCCCGCCCAGGCCCGCCTGGACCGGCTCCTCCCGTCGTACGCCCTCCACCCGTCCGCCGGTCCTCTCCCCCAAGGAGCTGGCCCTGACGAACGGTGCGAACGGCGCGACGCCGGCCATCTCCACCGCGAAGAGCACCGCGGTGGAGCCCGCCCCGGCGCCCGAGCGGACCCCGGAGGACCGCCCCGAGAGCTGACCTGAGCTCTCCCGGCGGCCCACTGCCCCGGAATGGATGCCGCGCCCCCCAGGTTTTAGCCTGGGGGGCGCGGCTTTTCGCCATTTGTGCAGGCCGCCCCGTGAAGGACACAGGAACGAGGCAGCAGATGACCGACCCCGTGGTGCTGGACGGCGACGGCCGGATCGGCGAGTTCGACGAGAAGCGCGCCGAGAACGCCGTGCGCGAACTCCTGATCGCGGTCGGCGAGGACCCGGACCGCGAGGGCCTCCGCGAGACGCCGGCGCGGGTGGCGCGGGCGTACAAGGAGATATTCGCGGGGTTGTGGCAGCAGCCGGAGGACGTACTGACGACGACGTTCGACCTCGGGCATGACGAGATGGTGCTCGTGAAGGACATCGAAGTATTGAGCTCCTGTGAACATCACCTCGTACCGTTTGTCGGCGTTGCGCACGTTGGCTACATTCCGTCCGCCGAAGGCAAGATCACAGGCTTGTCGAAGCTGGCTCGCCTCGTGGACGTCTATGCCCGGCGCCCGCAGGTGCAGGAGCGGCTCACCACGCAGATCGCCGACTCCCTGATGTCGATCCTGGAGCCGCGTGGCGTGATCGTCGTCGTCGAGTGCGAGCACATGTGCATGTCGATGCGCGGGGTCCGCAAGCCGGGCGCAAAAACGATCACCTCGGCGGTCCGGGGCCAGCTTCGTGATCCGGCGACCCGTAATGAGGCCATGAGCCTGATCATGGCGCGATAGCCCGATTGTCAGTGGTACCCGAGATCGTCCCTGATCAGTGTGGTTGTGCACAGATCAGGGGGAGCGAGTGAGCTACGGGTTGCCGAGCAGGCAGACGGTGAACGCCGTGGGTGGTCGCCTGCGGGCGCGCGATGTACACGTATGACGTTCACGGTGGCGCCGGATCACATGCTGGGAACGCCCGACGGCTGGGTGCATGCACGTGATTCCGAGGGGACCGACAGCGACCATTGGGCTGGCTGCTCGGCTGGAACCGGTGACACGGCCCTCCGGCTGTCTCCAGCGGGATGTCCCCGGCTTCCTCGTCAACGGGCATCTCGCTCGTCAGCCCTGGTGGGTGCCAACGGCCTCAGACCGTCGGTGCCACGCCCGTGCCGTCGTTCTCGTCGTCCTCGGGGAGCTTGCAGACGCGTTCCAGGAAGATGGCGGCCGCTATGACGCCGATGCCCGCGACGACCGAGAGGCCGGCGTAGATGGCCTGGTCGCGGCGGGCCGGGATGTCGAGGGATTCCAGGAGGAAGACACCGGTGCCGCCGTACATGCCGGAGACGAGGGCGGCGACCAGGGCGCTGGCGTGGCCGAAGACGACCGCGCGGGCCGCCATGAGGGGATCGACGCCCTTCGCCTCGGGGCGGCGCTCGCGCTGGGCCTTGAGCCGGGCGCGGATGGAGAGCGCCGTGGCCAGCAGGACCACGGCGATCACGGCCAGGACGATGGGGGCGGCCAGCGGGACGCTCGGGAGCGTGCCGACCGAGCTCCACAGGCGGGCACCCGCCCAGGACAGGACTCCGGCCACGACGAAGACGCCGGCCAGCACCCGGATACGCAGCTCTCTCACGGTGTCCCTTCGGTTCCCCCGGCTTCCGGCCCGGTTCGCGGCCGTCTTGACCTTAACGGCTACTCGGGCAGCCGGAGTTCCAGGTCCTGGCGGGGCGCGACCCCGGCCCGGGTGACGGCGTCGAGGAAACCGGCGACGGGACCGAGGCCGGGCAGCTGCGCCTCGGGGTCCAGGTCGTGCCAGGGAGCCAGGACGAACGCGCGCTCGTGGGCGCGCGGGTGGGGGAGCGTGAGCTGCGGGTCGTCGGAGACGACATCGGCGTAGGAGACGATGTCGACGTCGAGGGTGCGGGGGCCCCAGTGCTCGTCCCGGACGCGGTGGAAGGCCTCCTCGACCGCGTGCGCGCGCTCCAGGAGTGAGGACGGCGGGAGGGTGGTCTTGAGGACCACGACGGCGTTGAAGTAGGCGGGCTGGCTGCCGGGGTCCACGCCCCAGGGCTCGGTCTCGTAGACCGGGGAGACGCCCTTGACGCGGACGCCGGGCGTGTCCTCCAGGGCGTCGATGGCTCCCTGGAGGGTCTCCAGGCGGTTGCCGAGGTTGGAGCCGAGGGCGACCACGGCCCGTTTGGGGTTGGACAGGGTCGTGTCGGCGGCGTCGACCTTCTCGACGACGGAGGCGGGCACCGGCTGTACGGTCGGGTCGGTCGGACCCTTGATGAAGGGCGCGGTCATACTCGGCTCCGGGTGATGGTGACGGTCACGTCGTCGAAGGGGACGGTGATCGGGGCGTCCGGCTTGTGGACGCAGACCTCGACCTCCTGTACCTCCTCGTGCTTCAGACAGGCCTGGGCGATGCGCTCGGCGAGCGTCTCGACGAGGTCGACGGGCTCGCCCTGGACGACGGCCACGACCTCCTCCGCCACGATGCCGTAATGCACGGTCTTCGCCAGGTCGTCGTCGGCCGCGGCCGGTCGGGTGTCCAGGCCGAGGACGAGGTCCACGATGAAGGTCTGGCCCTCCGCGCGTTCCTCGGGGAACACGCCGTGGTGCCCGCGGGCCTTCAGGCCGCGCAGCGCGACACGATCCACGCGAATCACTCCTGCAATCGTCGGTCAGGGCCGGTCGGTGCCGTGTGCGGTCGGCACACCGGCCTCGGTCGAATCTACCTGCGCGCACGGGCGGTCCCGGGTCACGGGGTGGGGGCCGCGCCCGGGCCCGGCAGGGTTCATCCAGCGTTTCCCCTGGGGAACCCGTCGGTGCGCAGGTTGGTAGCCGCCCCTACCCGGGCGTAGGTGATTCCAACCACTTCCTGGCGCGTACCCACTCAGGCGGGGGTGTCGTCCTGCTCGTCCTCCTCTGTTTCCGCCAGGACGGGGGAAGCGTGGTGCGACCAGATCTTCCACCCCTGAGGCGTGCGCCGGAACACGTTGGTGGCGACCACGAGCTGTCCGACGAGCGGGCCGAGCTCCTCGCCGGCGCCTTCGGGGGCGGGGCCGCCGCTGAGGATGTTCTCGGTGCAGTTGACCAGGGCGGTGTCGCCGGTGACGGAGACGTGCACGTCGGTCAGGAAGAACTGGATGTAGTCGGTGTTCGCCATGATCAGCGCGTACGACCGGAGGACCTCGCCGCGGCCGGTGAGGACGGGCCAGCCGGGGTGGACGCAGGAGACCACGCCGGTGTCGGCCGGGTCGTGGTACGTCTCGTCGACGCCCAGGTCGGAGGGGGTCAGCCAGAGCGACGCCAGTTCCTCGAAGTCGCCCTGTTCCAGTGCCTCGTAGAAGGCGGTGTTGGCGGCCTCGACCTGTTCGACGTCGGTGTGCGGGGCGCTCACCGGGTTCCTTCTGCGCCGGTGCGTGCTCCTGCGACGGCGCGGGCGACCCGTACGGCGTCCGCGGTGGCGCGCACCTCGTGGACGCGGACCGCCCATGCGCCGGCGTGCGCCGCGAGCGCGGAGACGGCCGCGGTGGCCGCGTCGCGTTCGCGTGCGGGCGGCGGGGGGCCGTCGGGGCCGGCGAGGACCCGGCCGAGGAAGCGTTTGCGGGAGGCGGCGACGAGCAGCGGGTGGCCGAGGGCGAGGACCCGGTCGAGGCCCGCGAGGAGGGCGAGGTCGTGCTCGGCGTCCTTGGAGAAGCCGAGGCCGGGGTCGACGATGACGCGGTCGGGGGCGATGCCGCCGGCCAGGACGGCCTCCACGCGCGCGTGCAGTTCGTCGACGACCTCGGTGACGACGTCGGCGTACTCGCCCCTGACGTTGCCGCCCTGGAGGAAGCCGCGCCAGTGCATGACGACGAAGGGGGCGCCCGCGTCGGCGACGGCCGGGATCATGCGGGGGTCGGCGAGGCCGCCGCTGACGTCGTTGACGAGGGCGGCACCGGACGCGATGGCCCGTTCGGCGACGGAGGCGCGCATGGTGTCGACGGAGACCGTGACGCCCTCGGAGGCCAGGCCGCGGACGACGGGGATGACGCGCCGCAGTTCCTCGTCCTCGTCGACCCGGGTGGCGCCGGGGCGGGTGGACTCGCCGCCGACGTCGACCAGGTCCGCGCCTTCGGTGACCAGGTCGAGGCCGCGTTTGACGGCGGCCGTGGTGTCGAAGAAGCGGCCGCCGTCGGAGAAGGAGTCGGGGGTGACGTTCACGACTCCCATGACCGCGCAGCGGTCCCATTCGGGTAGGCCCGCCACGCGCCCGCGTCCGCTCTGGTTGCTCATATGTTCAGCGTAGGCCCCGGCGGGGGCCGTCCGGCGCTGCGGCCCGTGCGACGGCCTCGGTCGGGGGGCGGGGTCATGCCGCCCGGACGTCGCGTTCGGCCGTGGTGGCGTGGGCGCAGGGGCGGGGCGTGGCCAGGCGCCGGCGGCGCAGGAAACGCGGCAGGGGGAGGGCGAGGTTGACGAAGCCCTCGGCCTGCATGGCGGCGAAGCCGATCCGGGGCAGGTCGGCGGGGGCCCGGTAGACGACGAAGCGCGGTTCCCAACGCGGCTGGAACTTGGCGTTGAACTTGTAGAGGGACTCGATCTGGAACCAGCGGGAGAGGAAGACCAGCAGTCCGCGCCAGGCGCGCAGCACCGGGCCGGCGCCGATCTTCTCGCCGCGGGCCAGTGCCGCGCGGAACATGGCGAAGTTGAGGGAGACGCGAGTGATGCCGAACCTGGGTGCTGCCTGGAGGGCGGCGACGATGAGCAGTTCGTTCATGCCGGGGTCGGCCGAGCGGTCGCGGCGCATCAGGTCCAGGGAGGCGCCGTCGGTGCCCCACGGCACGAAGTGCAGGATCGCCTTCAGATCGCCGTAGGGGCCCGGGTGGTCGTCCTGTTTGTGGGCGGTGGCGATGAGGCAGTCGCCGTCGGCGGGGTCGCCGACGCGGCCGAGCGCCATGGAGAAGCCGCGTTCGGTGTCGGTGCCGCGCCAGTCTTCGGCGGCCTGGCGGATGCGCTCCAGTTCGGCGTCGCCGAGGTCACGGACACGTCGTACCCGGGTTTCGTAACCGGCGCGCTCGATGCGCTTGACCATCTGGCGCACGTTGCGCATCGCGCGGCCGGCGAGGGAGAAATCCGCGACATCCACCACCGCCTCGTCGCCCAGTTCGAGGGCGTCGAGCCCGGTCTCGCGGGTCCACACCTCGCCGCCGGTCTCGGAGCAGCCCATGACGGCGGGGGTCCAGGAGTGGGCCCTGGCCTCGTCCATGAACCGTTCGATGGCGCCGGGCCAGGCCTCGACGTCGCCGATCGGGTCGCCGCTGGCGAGCATCACGCCGGAGACGACGCGGTAGGTGACGGCGGCCTTGCCGCTGGGGGAGAAGACGACGGCCTTGTCGCGGCGCAGGGCGAAGTGGCCGAGGGAGTCGCGGCGTCCGTGCTTGTCGAGCAGGGCGCGCAGCGCGGCCTCGTCCTCCGCGGTGAGTCGTGCGGCCGGGTGCTCGGGGCGGAAGGCCAGGTAGATGGTGGTGACGGCGGTGAGCAGGCCGAGGGCGCCGAGGGAGAAGGCGACGGTCCAGGAGGTGTCGCCCCGGTAGCCGACCGGGCCTTCGAAGCCGAACAGGCCGTAGATGACGTGGGTGATGCGGTCGGCGAGGCTGGGGTCGCCGATGATGCGCCCGCTGTGGACGCTGACGACGAGCAGTCCGAGCGCGAGCGAACCGGCGCTCATGAGCACGAAGTTGGCGAGGGCCTTCCAGCGGCTGCGCGGGTCGGGCAGGGCGTTGAACTGGTCGCGGTGGCGCAGCAGGGGCGCCAGCAGTACCAGGGAGATCAGCACGCCCACGAGCGAGTGCCGGTAGGTGAACTGGGCGACGGCACCGGCGGGCAGGAGCGCCACCGCGGCCCGCCAGGCCCTGCGCTTGGCGCGCTTGAGGCCGTGGGCGAGCAGCAGCAACAGCACGCCGGTGCTGAGGGACAGGGCGGCCGCGAACGGGCCGAGCGCGCCCGGCAGGACCTCGGCGATGGCGTGCATCCTGCTGTGCCGGAAGCGGGGGAAGACGCCCGCGGCGATGTCCAGGACGCCCACCAGGGCGCAGGCTCTGCCGACGAGGACGGGGACGGCCTCGGGGCGTGGCCCGCGCGGTATCCGGCTCAACCGGCCCGGACGGGCCGCATCGCTGCTGCGACGCGGAACCTCGCCCGACATTTCCTCATCTGTCCTGACAGACATCGCATCCCGTAGTTCTGCGAGAGACCTTGGATCCGGTGCCGATTCGGGCATCCGGCGACATTGCGCCCTCTAGGACGGTGTCTCGGGGAGAGAGGTTCACTCCCCATGTCAAAGCCGTTTCAAAGGCCGAGGAAAGTCCGGGACAAGCCCTTGCGCAGATGTGGGGGGTACGGGCCCGGACGGAGAGCGCGGACAGGTGACCGACCCATGGGTCTGACGAGCGACGAGGTGCTGGCGCTGGCCGTGCTGTCTGCCGTGCTGCTGTTCGCCGGCACGGTCTGGCTGTGGCCACGGCTGGCCCGGCGCGGCCTGCGGGCCGTGAGCGGGCGGGTCGCACTGCTGCTGGGCACCCAGGTGGCGCTGTTCGCCGCGGTGGGCCTGGCCGCCAACCAGTCCTTCGGGTTCTACGCGAGCTGGGCGGACCTGTTCGGGCAGGAGAAGGACCAGGGCGTGGTCGTCGACCACCTGCCGGACGGGGGCCCGTTGAAGGTGGTCGACTCCCGCCGGGTGCCGGGGGCGGGCGGTGCGCTGCCACAGGCCGGCGGCCGGATCCAGCGGGTCGACATCGTGGGCCGTACGACGCACATCGCCTCGCCGGCGTACGTCTATCTGCCGCCGGAGTACTTCCAGCCCCGGTACCGCACTCACAGGTTTCCCACCGCCGTCGTGCTGACGGGTTATCCGGGCACGGCGTCGGCGCTGGTGGAGAAGCTCCGCTATCCGAGTACGGCTCTGGAACTGGCCCGGGCGGGCAGGGCGAAGCCGATGATCCTCGTGATGCTGCGGCCCACGGTGGCGCCGCCCCGGGACACGGAGTGCGTCGACATCCCGGGTGGTCCGCAGACCGAGTCGTTCTTCGCGAAGGATCTCCCCGACGCGTTGCGCACGCACTACAGGGTGGCCGAAAAGCCGGGCGGTCTGGGCATCATCGGCAACTCCACGGGGGGTTACTGTGCGTTGAAGATCGCCCTGCACCATCCCGGTGTGTACGCCGCCGGGGCCGGCCTGTCGGCTTACTACAAGGCGCCGATCGACGCCACGACAGGCGATCTCTTCCAGGGCGACAAGGCGCTGCGCAATCGCGCGGACCTGCGGTGGTACCTCGCCCACGAGCCGGCTCCCGATACGTCCCTGCTGGTCAGCAGCAGCAAACAGGGAGAGACCAACTACAAGGACACGCTGAGGTTCATCGAGCGGGTCGAGGGCACCGGGCGGACGCGGATCTCGTCGATCATCCTCGAAAGCGGCGGACACAACTTCAACACCTGGCGGCGCGAGATTCCGGCGGCCCTGGAGTGGATGAGCGGGCGGCTGATCGGACCCTGAAAATGATCTTGGGAATTGGGTGAGCGATCGATTCCGGTTGTTCCCGAGTTCTGAAGTGGTGTGAACGTTTCGGTACGGCTTTGTTTTTGCGGGGCGGGTCACCATGATTCGCCTACGCGCGGTAAGTTTCTGGCCATGCCACGTGGACGTCACCGCCATTCCCCGCCCCTGCACAGGATGCTGCCCCCGTCGGCGATCGCAGGCGTCTCCCTCGTCTGCGCCCTGGGGCCCTGGGTGTTCACGGAGCCGATGGTGCTCCGCGGTCTGGCCGCCGCCGCGGCGGCGACGGCGGTCATCGGCGCGGTCGTGCTGCGCCGTTGGGACACCCAGGCGGGCAAGCGCGTCGCCGACCTCACGCGCGCGCGGGCGAGCGACGAGTGGCGCTTCGAGGAACGCGTGGCCGAACTGGAGGCCGACCTCGAGGAGTCGCGTGAGCTGCGCGGGAAGCTGGAGCAGCGGCTGCGCGCCAAGCGCACGGAGCTGGCCGGTCTGCGCAACGAGCACGCCGCGCTGCTGCGCCGGTACGCCACGGCGGAGGCGGAACGCGCGAGCGTCCTGGAGGATCGCCGGGTCCTCGAGATAGAGGCGACGGCTCCGGTTCGGGCCGCGCTGCCGGCGGGGGCGTCCGACGCGGTGGAGGCTTCGCCGGAGCCGGACGAGGCGCCTGCCGCTCTCGGTGCCGAGGAGCAGCCCGCACATCCCGCCGTGTTCTCGCCGGAGGGCACCCGGCTGTTCCTGCGGGCCGCGGCCGCACTCGCCCGGTTCGACGGTGAGACGGTTCCGGACCCGGACGGCGGCGGCGACGGTGATGGTGACGGCGTGCCGAGGGGCGAGGACGAGGACAAGGGAGAGGGCGAGGGCGAGGGCGAGGGCGAGGGCACGGAGGCCGCGCAGGAGGCGAAGCGGGAGCAGGCGGAGCAGGCGGAGCAGCGGGAGCAGGCGCGCGAGGACGAGGCGCAGGAGCGGTCCGAGGCGGCCGACGGCCACGAGCGCGCAGCCGCCGAAACGGCCGTTCCGGCGGCCGGGGTTTCCGCGAAGGGCGGCGGGGCTTCCGTGCCGGCCGCTAAGGCTTCCGCGGAGGCCGGCGAGACCGAGACCGGGCAACTTCCGCAAGCCGCACGGCCCGAGCAGTCGGTCCGCGCCGAACAGCCCGTCGGCACCGAGCAGTCCGCCCGGGCCGAACAACCCGTCGGCACCGAGCAGTCCGCCCGGGCCGAACAACCCGTCAGCCCGGAGCAGTCCGCCCGGCCCGAGCAGCCCGGGGGGCGGCTCTCCGGGCACTACACCGTTCCGACCGCCGTGGCCGTCCCGCCGCAGTCGCCGGTGCGGCGTCCGCCGACCGGGGGCGGGTTCGACTTCTTCGGCACGAAGGCCGGTACGTCCCCGGCGGCCCTGGAAGCCGTGCAGAACGAGGACCTCGCCGATGTCGTCGGCCAGGAGGCGCTCGCCCTGCACAAGGCCGAGACCGAGGCCCGCTACAAGCCGGCCGACGAGGAGTCGCGCGGCATCGGCCAGGTCATCGACCTGACGGCGCACGACGAGACCGAGCAGATCGACGTACAGGGACTGCGCAGCGCGGTCTCCTGAGGCCTGTGGTGACGAAGGGCCCCTCGGCTGCGGCCGGGGGGCCTTCGCTGTTTCCCGCGGTCACGCCACCTGGCCTTTCCCGCGGTCACGCCACCTGGCTTTTCCCGCGGTCACGCCACCTGGCTTTTCCCGCGGTCACGCCACCCGGCTATCCCCGCGTCACGCCATCCAGCTCCTCCCAGGGTCGCCCCATCCAGCTCCTGCGAGGTCACGCCATCCAGCGGTCCGGCCGCGCGTCCCTGCGCCCCGTACGGGACCGCTCCGCCTGTGCCGCCAGCAGCTCGCGCGCCTCACCGGCGTCCCGCAGCCGGGCCCGCACCGTCTTGTTCGCCCCCGTGTCCACACACACGTCGGCGACGCCCCGGGCACGCTCCCACGGCCCCTGCGTCATCCGCACGCTCTGCACCTTGGCGTGCGGCACCAGCGCCAGGCTCCGTCGCAGCAGCCCGGACCGGGCCACGAACACCGCGTCCGTGACGGCGAGTCCGTACCCGCGCCACCACAGCGGCACGCACCAGCGAGCGCTACGCGGGGCCGGCGACAGGGCCGTGGGCCCCGGCACGCTCACCCCCGGCAGCACGCGCGCGACCACGTCCTCGGCGATCTCGCGCGGAGCGACCGGCACCAGCACGGAGTTGGACGAACCGGCCACGTCCAGCTCCACCCGCACCCAGCCGCGTCGCCGCCACAGCAGCGGCTCCACGATCCGCACGGTCTGCACGCGCCCGGGCGGCACCGTCTCGTGGGCCCGGTCCAGCAGCCCGTGGTCGATGCGCAGCCCGTCGGGCGACTCGCCCACCGTCCAGTCGTACTCGGCGACGAACCGCCCCACGCTGCTCGCGCCCGCCGCACCCAGCAACGGCAGGGCGACCGCGAGGATCGTCCACAGGCTGTGGGTGACCAGCCACAGCACCGGCGGGACGACGAGCGCCGCGGCCAGCGACATCCAGGTGGCGCCCGTCAGCACCAGCGACAGGGCGAGCACGCCCGGTGGCACCCGCAGCAGCTGCCGGGACGGGGCCTCGCCGACCTCGTGCGCGGTCTCGGGTGCGAAACGGGCCGCCCGGGCGAGCAGTTCGGCCCGCAGCGCCCGTGCCTCGTCGGCGCCGAGGAAGGCCAGTTCGTCCTTCTTGTCGGTGCCTATGACGTCGAGTTTGAGCTTGGCGACGCCCGCGACCCGGGCCAGCAGCGGCTGGGTGACGTCGACGGCCTGGATCCGCTCCAGCCGGATGTGCGCGGTGCGCCGGAAGACGAGCCCGGTACGGATGCGCAGTTCGGTCCGGGTCACCGCGAAGTGCGTGAACCACCAGGAGCAGAAGCCGTAGAGGGCGGCGGCCGGGACGAGCACGGCGAGGCCGATGAGCAGCGTGGTCGTGGTCAGCCGGGTCAGCTGGCGCTGCGCCCCGTCGGGGTCGTGCACGGCCCAGCCGATGAGCACCGCGACCGGTGCCCAGGCGCGGCGCAGCGGTGTGACGGGGTGCAGCCGCCGCTCGGTCACCTCGGCGGCCTCCGAGGCCTCGGCGGCCTCCGGCGCCGTCACAGCCCCGCCGACCGGGCTTCGCCCAGCTCGGTGAGCCGGTCGCGCAGCCGTTCCGCCTCGGCCGGGTCCAGGCCGGGGATGGTCGCGTCGGTGGCCGCGGCCGCCGTGTGCAGCTGCACGCTGGCCAGCCCGAAGTGCCGCTCGACGGGCCCGGACGTGACCTCGACCAGCTGCATCCGCCCGTACGGCACGACGGTCTCCTCGCGCCAGAGCACGCCCCGGCTGATCAGCAGGTCGTCGGCCCGCTCGGCGTACCGCCAGGAACGCCAGTTGCGCTCGATCATCACCCAGCCCCAGGCCAGCAGGGCCAGTGGCGGCAGGGCGAAGGCGGCCCAGGCGGGACCCGCCAGCAGCCCCGGCAGCAGCCCGGCCGCCAGGGCGATCAGCCCGAGCCACACGACCAGCAGCAGCCGGCGCATCTTCAGCAGTCCGGGCGGCAGCGCGATCCACACCGGCTCGCCGCCGGCCGCCACGGCCGTGCTCTGTGTCCCGTCCGGCCCCACCTCGTGCGGACTCCCCGTATCCATGGGGCCAGCGTACGTAGGAGAGACTGTGTCCATGACTCCTACGACGGAGACCATGGTCGGAATCGGCGGCGCCGCGGAGAGCACCGACATGGTGCTCAACATCGGACCGCAGCACCCGTCCACCCATGGCGTGCTGCGGCTGAAGCTCGTCCTCGACGGCGAGCGCATCAGGCACGCGGAGCCGGTGATCGGCTACATGCACCGCGGCGCGGAGAAGCTGTTCGAAGCGCGCGACTACCGCCAGATCATCATGCTCGCCAACCGTCACGACTGGCTGTCGGCGTTCTCCAACGAGCTGGGCGTGGTCCTCGCCGTGGAGCGGATGCTCGGCATGGAGGTGCCCGAGCGCGCGGTGTGGCTGCGCACGCTGCTCGCCGAGCTGAACCGGGTGCTCAACCACCTGATGTTCCTCGGCTCGTACCCGCTGGAGCTCGGCGGGATCACCCCGATCTTCTACGCCTTCCGGGAGCGCGAGGAGCTCCAGCACGTCATGGAGGAGATCTCCGGCGGGCGGATGCACTACATGTTCAACCGGGTGGGCGGCCTCAAGGAGGACCTGCCGGCCGGGTGGACCACGCGCGCGCGTGCCTCCGTCGCCGACGTGCGCTCCCGGATGGACCGCTTCGAGGACCTGGTGCTCGGCAACGAGATCTTCCGGGGCCGCACCCGGGGCGTGGGCACCCTCACCGCCGAGGCCGTGCACGCCTACGGGGTGAGCGGGCCGATCGGACGCGCCTCGGGCGTCGACTTCGACCTGCGCCGGGACGAGCCGTACCTCGCCTACGGCGACCTCCAGGACACCCTGAAGGTGGTGACCCGGCAGGAGGGCGACTGCCTCGCCCGCTTCGAGTGCCTCCTGGAGCAGACGCACAACGCGCTGGACCTGGCCGACGCCTGCCTCGACCGGCTGGCCGAGCTGGCGCCCGGGCCGGTCAACCAGCGGCTCCCGAAGGTCCTGAAGGCGCCCGAGGGACACACGTACGCCTGGACCGAGAACCCGCTCGGCATCAACGGCTACTACCTCGTCAGCAAGGGCGAGAAGACCCCGTACCGGCTGAAGCTGCGCTCGGCGTCGTACAACAACATCCAGGCGCTGACGGAGCTGCTGCCGGGGACGCTGGTCGCGGACATGGTGGCGATCCTGGGGTCGATGTTCTTCGTGGTCGGGGACATCGACAAATAGCACGGGGGCCCTCCCGCCGTGCCTGGAGCGGGTCTTCGGGCAGCGCCTAGCGGGAGTCCTCACCCAGCGCCTGGAAGGGGTCCTCGACGCCGACGGGCTGCACCAGCCAGCCGAAGTCGCCCAGCCCGCCCGCCGCGGTGAGCTCGGCGGCCTCACCGGCGCTCGCAAGGGCGCGTACGTATGCGGCGGGGTCGGCGGAGGCCAGCGTGAGCGGGGGGCGCGCGCCGGTCACGCCCAGGGCGTGCAGTGCCTCGCGCTGGGGGAGCACGCGTCCGCCGGGCAGCGCGCACGCGTCCAGGGCGACGTGGGCCGTGATGTCGCAGGAGCCGTCCGGGACGGGTGTGGTCCCGCGGCCTTCCCGGAACCCGGTGAGCGTGCCGAACGGCGGGCGGGTGTCCGCCGAGTGCGCGTAGTCCACGGCCACCGCGAGCCCTCGCCCGAGCGTCGCTACCGCGGCGGCCCAGGCCTCGTCCCGGGGCAGCCCGATCTCGGCGCGCAGCCCCTCCTCGCCGGGCAGCGGCCACCACCGCTCCAGCCACCGCGCCGACGCCCCGGCCACCGGCTCCCCGAGCCGCTCGGTCCCGTCCTCGCGGACCATGACCAGCCGTGCGACGCCCGCGGCATCCACCTCCACGACCTCCACGGGCACGTTGTCCAGCCACTCGTTGGCGAACAGCAGCCCGGTCGTCCCCTCCGGGGGCGTGGCCAGCCACTCGATCCGGTGATCGAGTCCCGCGGGCCGCTCGGCGATCTCGACGGCGTACGCGCGCGTACGTGCCGCCACGTCGGCGGGGAGAGCGGCGAGCACCCCGCTCGTCAGCTCACCCCGCCCGGCCGCCATGTCGACGAAGTCCAGCACCGCGGGCCGCCCCAGCGCCTCGTCGACCCGGCACAGCAGCCGGGCAACCGCCCCCGCGAACAGCGGCGACGTGTGCACGGACGTCCGGAAATGCCCGGCCGGTCCCTCCGCGCGCCGGTAGAAGCCCCCCGGCGCGTACAGAGCGTCCTGCGCCGCCGCACGCCACCCACGCCACTCGTGCCACTCGTTCCGCTCGTCCCTCGTTCCTGCCGTCACCGGGCCAGGCTATGTGGACACAACGAACGCAACTCCACCTTGCGGAGTATGCGCGCCCGGTACGGATCGGCCCTCCGGTTGACCCCTGCACCTATCGCGCTTCCCTACGCTGGGTTACGTGCAGCGCCTCTATGACTTCCTCCGCAAGCACCCGACGTGGGTCGACGGCTTCTGGGCCGTGGTCCTCCTCGGGATCTCGGTAGTGGGCGGGGCGGCGGGCGAGCAGATCGGCCCCTGGGCCGTGGTCATTCCGATCACACTGCTGCTGAGCCTGGTGGTGGCGCTGCGCCGCCGGATGCCGGAGAGGATGCTGCTGCTCGCGGCTGCGGTCGGCGTGGCGCAGCTGGTCACCGACGTCGCGATCCTGCCCTCCGACTTCGCCATGCTGGTGATCGTCTACACCGTCGCGGCGGAGGGTGCCCGCTGGGCTTCCCGCTTCGCGCTGATCGCCGGCCTGTGCGCGGCCCCGCTGGCGCAGCTGCGCTGGTCGAACGAGCAGACGGGGATCGCGGGCGACATCGCCCTGGCGGTCCTCCAGACCGTCCCCTTCGCGCTCGCCTGGGTGCTCGGCGACTCCATCCGCACCCGCCGCGCCTACTTCGCGCAGCTGGAGGAGAGGGCCGCCCGCCTGGAGAAGGAGCGCGAGGCACAGTCCAAGGTCGCCGTCGCCGCCGAACGCGCCCGGATCGCGCGCGAGTTGCACGACGTCGTCGCGCACAACGTGTCGGTGATGGTGGTCCAGGCCGACGGCGCCGCCTACGTCCTGGACGCCGCGCCCGACCAGGCGAAGAAGGCCCTGGAGACCATCTCCTCCACCGGCCGCCAGGCCCTCGCCGAGATGCGCCGCCTGCTCGGCGTGCTGCGCACCGGCGAGCACCAGGAGGCCGGCGAGTACGTGCCGCAGCCCGATGTGCAGCAGATCGAGGACCTCGTCGAGCAGTGCCGCACCTCCGGACTGCCCGTCGACTTCAAGGTCGAGGGCACACCCCGCCCGCTGCCCAGCGGCGTCGAGCTCACCGCCTACCGCATCGTGCAGGAGGCGCTCACCAACACCCGTAAACACGGCGGGGAGAACGCGGGCGCGAGCGTGCGCCTGGTGTACTTCGACGACGGCCTCGGCCTGCTCGTCGAGGACGACGGCAAGGGCGCCCCGCACGAGCTGTACGAGGAGGGCGGGTTCGACGGACAGGGCCACGGCCTGATCGGCATGCGCGAGCGGGTCGGTATGGTCGGCGGCACCCTGGACGCGGGCCCGCGCCCGGGCGGAGGATTCCGCATCAGTGCCCTGCTGCCGCTCAAACCCGCGCACTGACGCCGCCGCACGCCCCTCGCTGACACCTGTAACGCCCTGTCACGACCGCTGTGACGAACCCCGAGATGACCCGACATGGAAGAGGCCCGATGACGATCCGCGTGATGCTCGTCGACGACCAGGTGCTGCTGCGCACCGGGTTCCGGATGGTGCTCGCCGCCCAGCCGGACATGGAGGTCGTGGCGGAGGCGGGCGACGGCGTCGAGGCCCTCCAGGAACTGCGGACGACCGAGGTCGACGTGGTGCTGATGGACGTCCGCATGCCGAAGCTCGACGGGGTGGAGACGACCCGCCGGATCTGCGCGGACACCGACCCGCCGAAGGTGCTCATCCTGACCACCTTCGACCTCGACGAGTACGCCTTCTCCGGGCTGAAGGCGGGCGCCTCCGGCTTCATGCTCAAGGACGTCCCGCCGGCCGAGCTCCTGACCGCGATCAGGGCCGTGCACAGCGGGGACGCGGTCGTCGCGCCCTCCACCACCCGGCGGCTGCTGGACCGCTTCGCACCGATGCTGCCGGGCGCCCAGCAGCCCCAGCACAAGGAGCTCGAGCGGCTCACCGACCGTGAGCGTGAGGTCATGGTGCTGGTCGCGCAGGGCCTGTCCAACGGCGAGATCGCGGCGCGGCTGGTGCTGTCGGAGGCGACCGTGAAGACGCACGTGGGCCGCATCCTGACCAAGCTCGGGCTCAGGGACCGGGTGCAGGTCGTGGTGCTGGCCTACGAGACGGGGCTGGTGCGGGCCGGCGGCCACGGCTGACCCGGCCGTGCCGAGCGGGCCGCCCTGGCCCGGCTGTGCCGGTCCGACCGCGATGGCCCGGCCGCGCTGACCCGGCCGTGCCGGTCCGACCGCGCTGGCCCGGCCGCCCTGGCCTGGCGGCGCCTGCCCGGCGGCGCGGTCGGAGCGTCTAGCTGCCCCTCGGCCGTTCACCCGCCGGTGGGGGCCGGTTACCTGAGGATCCCTTCCAGGAACTCGCTGCCGAGCCGGGCCACCACCGTCACGTCCAGCTGGTGCAGCACGTAGCGGCCGCGGCGGCGGGTCGTGATCAGGCCCGCCTTCTTCAGCACGGCAAGATGCCGGGATATCTCCGGGGCCGTCATGCCGAGCACCTGCGCCAGCTCGCTGGTGGTGTGCGCGCTGCGGGCCAGATGGCGGCACATGCGCATCCGCACCGGATGGGACAGTGCGGTCATCCGCAGGGCCAGCTGTTCGACCGTCTGCGGTGCGGCGAGCTCCGGGGAGCCCACCGGGTAGTGCAGCACCGGCTGCCAGCCGTACCGGTGCAGAACCATCAGATGGGGCCAGCCGAGACTCGTCGGGACGAGCAGCAGGCCGCCGTCGCCCGTGGTCGTACGGCCGTCGCCCAGTTTGTCGACCGTGATCCGGGTGCCGGCGGCGTCGAGCGTGATCGCCGGGGACACCGCGGCCAGCCCCTCGGCCAGGCCCTTGCGCCGCAGCAGGTCCGTCTTGTGCCGGGCATCGGCCGCGAGCTGATGGCGCAGCCGGGCCCAGGCCTCCGCGAAGAACGCCTCGTCGCAGTCCCGCAGGAACTGTCGCAGCCAGGCCCGGATCCTGGGCGGCTCCGCCAGCAGCCGCTCACCGAAGCGCAGTTGCCGCGGCCCGCGGGCGGCGGCCAGCTCCAGTGCCCGGCGGCGCGTCTCCGGGTCGGTCAGCGCCGTCGGTCCCCCCTCGCCGTAGCCGGCGCCACAGGTGAACTCCAGTGCCGCGTCCACGAACTGCTCGTCGGACAGCTTGTCGAGCTGGTCCAGCTCCTCGGCGAGGGTCGCGCCCGGGAGCGTGCGCCGGTCCGGCAGGCCCGCCCAGGGCAGGAACAGGTCCGAGAACGTCGTCCGCCACAGGAAGTCCGCCTCGCACATCCGGTCGGCCAGATGCGGGTCGAGCCGGGCCGTCACCCCCGTCACCCAGCCCTGCAGGCCCGGGTGGTGCGCCGGTTCGGACAGCGCGTGCAGGGCCATGCCGAGCTCGGCCAGGGGCGACGGTACGACGGCTACCGCCTCGGGCCGCAGCCCCTCGATGTCGATGTGCACGCTCATGCCCTCATGGTGCACCCGGCCACCGACAACGCCCCCGCCGATTGACGAGCCTGGTCAATCGACGCGACGCCGTGGCCGGTCCGGACGCACGGTGGGACCACCGGGGCAGCCGCGGAGCCTTCGGACCTCCATCCCCCGTCCCGCAGAGGCGATTCACCATGAGCATCACGCAGCAGTACCTCCTCGACACCTACCGCGCCCGGTCCCTCGGCGAGCCCGACGTGCCCGCCCCCGGCACCGACGACTGGAAGGTCGTGCGGGAGTGGCGCGACGAGCGGCACTTCCGTGCCGCCCTCGCGGGCCGCCCGGTCCGCCGCCGGCTCCGGGACGCCCTGGCGCGGTGGCGGCGGCTTCCTACCTGACCTGCTCCGGCAGCCGGGCCACGAACTCCGAAACCGCCGCCTTCACGTCCTCGGCACTCCACTGAAGCCCGTCGGCCCGCACATGCACCTCCGTGTGCGCCAGCCCGGGACCGCCCCGGTCCCAGCCATTGCCGAACAGGGCGATGCCCGTCTCCTCGGCCATGCGGACCGCCGTCTCCCCGAGGACGTCCGCCTCGTACGGCAGCCACACCTGGAAGTCGTGGGTGTGCGGCACCTCCGGGTGCACGCGCGCCCACGGCACCCCGGCCGCCGCGAACGCCTCACGCATCGAGGCGGCCACCACGCGCGCGTGGGCCACGTACTCCGGCAGCCGGGGCAGCTGCCGCTCCAGCCCGACCAGCGCCGACAGCGCCGTGGGGAACTGCTGGAAGACCGTCCCGCCGTACCGGTGCCGCCAGGTCTTCGCCTCCTCGACGAGCTCCTTCGGGCCCGCGAGCGCCGCGCCGCCGAAAGCCTCCAGAGCCTTGTAGAACGACACGTAGACGCTGTCGGCCAGGCCCGCGATCTCCTCCAGCGGGCGGCCGAAGTGGACGGTGGACTCCCACAGGCGGGCCCCGTCGAAGTGCACCACCGCGTCCCGTTCCCGCGCCGCCTCGACGACCGCGGTGAGCTCCTCCCAGGAGGGCAGCACGAAACCGGCGTCCCTGAGGGGCAGTTCCAGCATCAGCGCCCCGAAGGGCTCCTCGAAGTCGCGCACCTCGGCGGCGGTCGGCAGCCGCGGCTCGCTCGTCAGCCGCACCGGGCGCAGCCGGCCGACCTCGCTGAACGCGTTCCGCTCGTGCACCTCGGGATGGCTGAGCGCGTGCAGGGCGACGGTCGGGTTCCCGGTGCGGCCGGCCCAGCAGCGCAGGGCCACCTGCTGGGCCATCGTGCCCGTCGGGAAGAACGCGGCGGCCTCGGTGCCGAGCAGCCCGGCGACCTTCGTCTCCAGCGTCTCGACGACACGGTCGCCGTACACGTCGGACAACTGGTCGAGGTCGTGGACGGCCGCCGCCTCCTCCAGCAGCGCCAGGCGCTCCCGGAGGGTCTGCTGGAAGCCGAGGCGCGCGAACACGCGCCGGGCCCTGTGATGGGCGGCCAGCCGCCGCTCGCGCAGCCGAGCGACCCGATCCTCGTCCGTCGTCAGGTCGTCGCGTTCCGCCGTATCGGTCATGCCCCGGATCCTGCCCCGCGCGCGGGCGGCGGGGCATCCGCATTTCCGGACGCCCGGACGGGAATGCCGCACGGGCATGCACAGCCTGTGGACGACCGAACGCCCCTCGAACCGATCGCGTTAACATGACGAGAAATCGTCCGGTACCCGGAGCGGACTGGAACGGGAAGGCCGCCGTCGAGTGAACACAACCCCACAGCCAGACCCCAAGGACCGCCCCGCGCGGCTCACCGTCGGCGTCGTCGGCGCCGGCCGTGTAGGGCCTGTGCTCGCCGCGTCCCTGCAGCTCGCCGGGCACCGCCCGGTCGCCGTCTCCGCCGTCTCGGACGCCTCCCGGCGGCGCGCCGCACATCTGCTGCCCGACGTGCCGGTGATGCCGCCCGCCGAGGTCCTGAAGCGGGCCGACCTGGTGCTGCTGACCGTCCCCGACGATGCCCTGCCCGACCTCGTCACCGGCCTCGCCGACACCGGATCCGTCCGGCCGGGGCAGCTCCTCGTGCACACCTCGGGGCGGTACGGGGCGCGGGTCCTCGACCCGGCCCTGCGCGCGGGCGCCCTGCCGCTCGCCCTGCACCCCGCGATGACCTTCACGGGCACGCCCGTGGACGTCCAGCGGCTGGCCGGCTGCTCCTTCGGCGTCACCGCCCCCGAGGAGCTGCGCCTCGCCGCCGAGGCCCTGGTCATCGAGATGGGCGGCGAGCCGGAGTGGATCGCCGAGGAGAACCGGCCGCTCTACCACGCGGCGCTCGCCCTGGGCGCCAACCACCTGGTCACGCTGGTCGCCCAGTCCATGGAGCTGCTGAGCGCGGCCGGCGTCACGGCCCCCGACCGGATGCTCGGCCCGCTGCTCGGCGCAGCCCTGGACAACGCCCTGCGCTCCGGCGACGCGGCCCTCACCGGCCCGGTCGCGCGCGGCGACGCGGGCACGGTCGCCGCGCATGTCGCCGAGCTGCGCCGGCACGCACCCCAGGCCGTCGACGGCTACCTGGCGATGGCCCGCGCGACCGCCGACCGGGCCCTGGCCCACGGCCTGCTGAAGCCGGAACTGGCCGAGGACCTCCTCGGGGTACTCGCCCACGGGACCGACGGGACCGACGGCACCGAGGGGGACGCCCGATGACCACCACCCTGCTGCGCACCGCCGGCGAACTGCACGCACGCGCGCGTGCGGGCCGCCGCGCCGTGGTGATGACCATGGGCGCGCTGCACGAGGGCCACGCCACGCTGATCCGCACCGCGCGCACCCTCGCCGGGCCGGACGGCGAGGTCGTCGTCACCGTCTTCGTCAACCCGCTCCAGTTCGGCCAGGGCGAGGACCTCGACCGCTACCCGCGCACCCTGGACGCCGACATCGAACTCGCCGGACAGTCGGGCGCGGACGTCGTGTTCGCCCCCGCCGTGGACGAGGTCTACCCGGGCGGCGAGCCCCAGGTCCGCATCACCGCGGGCCCCATGGGCGAGCGCCTGGAGGGCTCCTCCCGCCCCGGCCACTTCGACGGCATGCTCACCGTCGTCGCCAAGCTGCTGCACCTCACCCGCCCCGATGTCGCCCTGTACGGGCAGAAGGACGCCCAGCAGCTCGCGCTGATCCGCCGCATGGTGCGGGACCTGAACTTCGGCGTGGAGATCGTCGGGGTGCCCACCGTCCGCGAGGAGGACGGCCTGGCCCTGTCCAGCCGCAACCGCTACCTGTCGGCCGCCGAGCGGCGCACCGCCCTCGCCCTGTCCGGGGCCCTGTTCGCGGGCCAGGACCGGCATGCCGCACAGGAGGCGCTGCGGGCTCGGGCGCGCGAGGTGCCCGCCACGCGCGCGCGTGCCGAGGCGCTCAGCGCCATAGGGGAGTCCCGTGCGGCGGCCGACGCGCACGCCGTGGCGACGGCCGTCCCCGGCGGCCCGTCGGCCGTCCGCGCCGCCGCCCGCCAGGTCCTGGACGAGGCCGCCCGCCTCGAACCGCCGCTCGCGCTGGACTACCTCGCCCTGGTGGACCCGTCCGACTTCACCGAGATCGAGGACGACTTCACCGGCGACGCGGTCCTCGCCGTGGCCGCCCGGGTCGGGGCGACCCGGCTGATCGACAACGTCCCGCTCACCTTCACACGCTTCGGAGCCGCCTCGTGACCACCACAGGCATACGACTGCACGCCCCCGCCCCCGGTTGGTCCATCGCCGCGGACGTGGTCGTCGTCGGCTCCGGGGTCGCCGGACTGACCGCGGCCCTGCGCTGCGAGGCCGCGGGCCTGCGGACGGTCGTCGTCACCAAGGCCCGTCTCGACGACGGCTCCACCCGCTGGGCCCAGGGCGGCATCGCCGCGGCCCTCGGCGAGGGCGACACCCCCGAGCAGCACCTCGAGGACACCCTGGTCGCGGGCGCCGGAGTGTGCGACGAGGACGCGGTCCGCCTCCTCGTCACCGAGGGCCCCGACGCCGTACGCCGCCTCATCGAGACCGGCGCCCGGTTCGACGCGTCCTCCGACGGCGAGCTGGAACTGACCCGGGAGGGCGGCCACCACCGCCGCCGCATCGCGCATGCAGGCGGTGACGCCACCGGCGCCGAGATCTCCCGCGCCCTGGTCGAGGCCGTCCGCGCGCGGGGCATGCGCACCGTCGAGAACGCGCTCGTCCTGGACCTCCTCACGGACGCCGAGGGCCGCACCGCCGGCGTCACCCTGCACGTCATGGGGGAGGGCCAGCACGACGGCGTGGGGGCCGTCCACGCCCCCGCGGTGGTCCTCGCGACCGGCGGCATGGGCCAGGTCTTCTCCGCCACCACCAACCCGTCGGTGTCGACGGGCGACGGCGTGGCGCTCGCGCTGCGGGCGGGCGCCGAGGTCAGCGACCTGGAGTTCGTCCAGTTCCACCCGACCGTGCTGTTCCTCGGCCCGGACGCGGAGGGCCAGCAGCCCCTGGTCTCCGAGGCCGTGCGCGGCGAGGGCGCCCACCTGATCGACGCCGACGGCGTCCGCTTCATGGTCGGACAGCACGAACTCGCCGAACTCGCCCCCCGCGACATCGTCGCCAAGGGCATCACGCGCCGCATGCTGGAGCAGGACGCCGAGCACATGTACCTCGACGGCCGGCACTTCGGCGCCGAGATGTGGGAGCACCGCTTCCCGACGATCCTGGCCGCCTGCCGCGCCCACGGCATCGACCCGGTCACGGCCCCCATCCCGGTCGCCCCGGCCGCGCACTACGCCTCCGGCGGCGTCCGCACCGACTCCCACGGCCGGACGACCGTCCCCGGCCTGTACGCGTGCGGCGAGGTCGCCTGCACCGGGGTGCACGGTGCCAACCGGCTGGCGTCCAACTCCCTGCTCGAAGGCCTCGTCTACGCCGAGCGCATCGCGGCCGACATCGCGGCGAACGGCCTGCACGCGCGCGTGCCCCAGCCGGTCCCGCACCCCGAGATCCCCGAGCACCCGCTGCAGCCCCCTCAGGCCCGCTTCACGATCCAGCGGATCATGACGGGCGGGGCGAGTGTCCTGCGCTCGGCCGGCTCCCTCGCCAAGGCCGCCGACCAGCTCCAGCGCCTGCACACCGACGCCCGGGAGGCCCTCGCCGAGAACGGTGAGACGGCCGAGGCCGGCGTCGACACCTGGGAGGCCACCAACCTCCTGTGCGTGGCCCGTGTCCTGGTCGCCGCCGCCCTGCTGCGCGAGGAGACCCGGGGCTGCCACTGGCGCGAGGACCGCCCCGAACGCGACGACACCGCCTGGCGGCGCCACATCGTCGTCACCCTTAATCCGGACCGCACGCTGGCCGTGCACACCACGGACACCACAGACTTCCCCCCGACCCTCCCGACCCAGGCCCCCCAGGAGCAGTGACCGACGTGAGCACCCCCGACCTTCCCCTCGCCTCCTCCGGAGGCTGCTCAGACGGCTGCGCCTGCGGCGCGGACGACGGGGCATACCTGGAGTGCGGCCTGGACCCCGCACTCGCCCAGCTCCTGGCCGACGCCGGTCTCGACCCCGTCGAGGTCGAGGACATCGCCAACGTGGCCCTCCAGGAGGACCTGGCCCACGGCGTGGACGTGACGACGGTGGCGACCATCCCCGAGGACGCGGTGGCCACGGCCGACTTCACCGCCCGCGAGGCGGGCACGGTGGCCGGTCTGCGCGTCGCCGAGGCGGTCATCTCGGTGGTCTGCGAGGAGGAGCTGGAGATCGAGCGCCACGCCGAGGACGGCGACCGTGTGGAAGCGGGCCAGAAGCTCCTCTCCGTCACCACCCGCACCCGGGACCTCCTCACGGCCGAGCGCAGCGCGCTGAACATCCTGTGCCGCCTGTCGGGCGTCGCGACGGCCACGCGCGCGTGGGCGGACGTCCTGGACGGCACGAAGGCCAGGGTCCGCGACACCCGCAAGACGACCCCCGGCCTGCGCAGCCTCGAAAAGTACGCGGTCCGCTGCGGCGGCGGCGTCAACCACCGCATGTCCCTCTCGGACGCGGCCCTGGTCAAGGACAACCACGTGGTCGCCGCGGGCGGTGTCGCCCAGGCCTTCCAGGCGGTGCGCGAACGCTTCCCGGACGTGCCCATCGAGGTCGAGGTCGACACCCTGGACCAGCTCCGCGAGGTCCTGGACGCCGGCGCCGACCTGATCCTGCTGGACAACTTCACGCCCGCCGAGTGCGCGGAGGCCGTCGCGATCGTCCAGGGCCGAGCCGCCCTGGAGGCCTCCGGCCGCCTCACGCTCGACAACGCCAAGGCGTACGCGGACACCGGCGTCGACTACCTCGCCGTCGGAGCCCTCACCCACTCCTCGCCGATCCTGGACATCGGCCTGGACCTGCGGCCGGCGGAGTAGGGGCGGTACGGGCCATGCTGCTGACGATCGACGTAGGAAACACCCACACCGTCCTCGGCCTGTTCGACGGCGACGAGATCGTCGAACACTGGCGCATCTCCACGGACGCGCGCCGCACCGCCGACGAACTGGCGGTCCTCCTCCAGGGCCTGATGGGCATGCACCCGCTCCTCGGCGACGAACTGGGCGACGGCATCGACGGCATCGCCATCTGCGCCACCGTCCCCTCGGTCCTGCACGAGCTCCGCGAGGTGACCCGCCGCTACTACGGCGACGTGCCCGCGATCCTCGTCGAACCGGGCGTCAAGACGGGTGTGCCGATCCTCATGGACAACCCCAAGGAGGTCGGCGCCGACCGCATCATCAACGCGGTCGCGGCGGTCGAGCTCTACGGAGGCCCCGCCATCGTCGTCGACTTCGGCACGGCGACGACGTTCGACGCCGTCAGCGCGCGCGGTGAGTACGTCGGCGGTGTCATCTCGCCCGGCATCGAGATCTCCGTCGAGGCCCTCGGCGTCCGCGGTGCCCAGCTCCGCAAGATCGAGGTGGCCCGGCCCCGCAGCGTCATCGGCAAGAACACGGTCGAGGCGATGCAGTCGGGCGTCATCTACGGCTTCGCCGGCCAGGTCGACGGCGTCGTCAACCGCATGGCCCGCGAGCTGTCGGAGGACCCCGACGACGTCACGGTCATCGCGACGGGCGGGCTGGCCCCGCTGGTGCTGGGGGAGTCGTCGGTCATCGACGAGCACGAACCGTGGCTGACGCTGATCGGACTGCGCCTGGTGTACGAGCGCAACGTGTCACGCATGTGAGTCGTGGCTCGGCGTCGGGACCGAGGCCGGGGGGGTGCGCAACCCGGCGGAGCGAGGTGCCTCCCCCAAGCTCTCGGCTTCGCTCGAACAGGGGGGACCCCCATGAGCAGGGGGACCCCCACGCCCACCCGTGCCACCCCGGCGGCACACAGGCCCGCAGCTGGGTGAGCCACGACGCACCCGCACCCGCTCACGGCGAGCCACGACGCACCCGCACCCGCTCACGGTGAGCCACGACGCACCCGCACCCGCTCACGGTGAGCCACGACGCACCCGCACCCGCTCACGGCGAGCAGGGGCCGTGTCGGGGGGTGTCCGCCCGCAGCGGTTGGCGCGTCAACGGACAGTCAGTCGGCGTGAGACCCCATCGCGCCGGTCCGAGGACGGACACCCCCCGGCGCGGCCCCGACCCACCACCAGGCGTCAGGCGCAGGCGCGCACCCCCGGCCACCCGGCGTCAGGCGCAGGCGCGCACTCCCGCCCACCCGGCGTCAGGCGCAGGCGCGCACTCCCGCCCACCCGGCGTCAGGCGCAGGCGCGCACTCCCGCCCACCCGGCGTCAGGCGCAGGCGCGCACTCCCGCCCACCCGGCGTCAGGCGCAGGCGCGCACTCCCGCCCACCCGGCGTCAGGCGCAGGCGCGCACTCCCGCCCACCCGGCGTCAGGCGCAGGCGCGCACTCCCGCCCACCCGGCGTCAGGCGCAGGCGCGCACTCCCGCCCACCCGGCGTCAGGCGCAGGCGCGCACTCCCGCCCACCCGGCGTCAGGCGCAGGCGCGCACTCCCGCCCACCCGGCGTCAGGCGCAGGCGCGCACTCCCGCCCACCCGGCGTCAGGCGCAGGCGCGCACTCCCGCCCACCCGGCGTCAGGCGCAGGCGCGCACTCCCGCCCACCCGGCGTCAGGCGCAGGCGCGCACTCCCGCCCACCCGGCGTCAGGCGCAGGCGCGCACTCCCGCCCACCCGGCGTCAGGCGCAGGCGCGCACTCCCGCCCACCCGGCGTCAGGCGCAGGCGCGCACTCCCGCCCACCCGGCGTCAGGCGCAGGCGCGCACTCCCGCCCACCCGGCGTCAGGCGCAGGCGCGCACTCCCGCCCACCCGGCGTCAGGCGCAGGCGCGCACTCCCGCCCACCCGGCGTCAGGCGCAGGCGCGCACTCCCGCCCACCCGGCGTCAGGCGCAGGCGCGCACTCCCGCCCACCCGGCGTCAGGCGCAGGCGCGCACTCCCGCCCACCCGGCGTCAGGCGCAGGCGCGCACCCCCGCCCACCCGAGTGGTCCCCCACGCCACACCCGTCCCCTATGTGAGATTTGTCTGATTAGCGCGTATCGTCGCCGCATGCCCACGCCATACGGATCCCGCGGCGGCATGGCGTTCGGCGCGGAGGAGCTGCGTGTGCTCCGCCGCGCTCTCGCCCTTGCCCTCCACCCCACCCCCGCCTCGGCCGCCGACGTCCAGGACTGTCTCCGTCTCGCAGAGTCGCTCGACGAGGCGCTGCGGGAGGGGGCCAGGCTGCGCGCCTTCCTCGTGGCCGACCTGGGCCGATATCGCGCCGCCCTCCCCGGCACCGCCGCCGGCTACCTCGCGCTCCTGGACGAGGCCCTGGGTGCCGGATACCGCCCCGTTCCCGACGACCTGGCCGCCCTGAGCGCCCTGCGCGGCAATCCCGCCGCCGCGGCCCTCCTGGACCGCTGCACGCCCGCCGCCGTGGCAGCCGCCGCGCCCGCCCCGGTGGCCGTCGTCCCCGGCTCCCGCTCCCGCTCCCGCACCCGTCTCCTGTCGATCCCGGGCGGCCGCCGTGCCCCCGGTGACGCCGCCGCGGACGGCCCGGAGAAGCAGCCCGAGAAGAAGCCCACGCGCAAACCTGCGCCCCCCAAGCCCGCCCCGGCCCCCGCCCCCGGCACCCCGAAGCCCTCCCGTCCGATCCCCACCCCGGGCGAGGTCTTCCCGCGTCGCAAACCGGCCCCGCCACCACCCGCGAACCCCCAGCAGCTCGCCGCGGGCTGACGTGGCTACCCTGGATCCATGGACTACGTCTCCGCGCTGCTGCCCCCGGCCGTCATGGCCGTCTTCTTCATCGGCGTGATCCGGGTGATCGTGAAGACCCAGGGCGGCGCCAACAAGGCCAAGGAGGACGCGGCCGTGGACGCCGCCCTCGCGCGCGTGGAGGGCGCCCGCCAGTCCGGCGCGGCGCCTTCGAAGACCGACGCCTGACCCACCTCTTCCGAGGGCGTACGACTCGGCGGACCCGCACCCCGCGGCGCCCGCAGTGCCGAGCCGTACGCCCTTTTTGTTCCCATTCGCCGGTGAAGCGCACGTCCGCCACGCCATAACCGGGATCTCCCACTATTGTTCTGAGCTGTGCCTCGCCCATTGGGAGAACTCGAAGACGCGGTCATGTCGCGGGTGTGGAAGTGGAACCGCCCGGTGACCGTTCGAGAAGTCCTGGAAGATCTTCAGAAGGAGCGGTCCATCGCGTACACCACCGTGATGACCGTTTTGGACAATCTCCATCAGAAGGGCTGGGTGCGCCGCGAGGCGGAAGGCCGTGCCTATCGATATGAGGCGGTCTCGACCCGGGCCGCCTACGCAGCCGCCCTGATGAACGACGCCTGGTCGCAGAGCGACAACCCCGCCGCCGCTCTCGTCGCCTTCTTCGGCATGATGAGCGAGGAACAACGGCGGTCTCTCAGTGATGCCGTACGGATCGTGCAGGGCCCGGAAACCCAGGAACCGACCGAACCGTCGGAATCCGCGGAACGGGCCGAACGGCCGGGACGCGGGGAAGGCCCCGAGGAGAACCCCGCCTCCGCTCAGGACCTCGGCGGGCGATAGCGTCCCGCCATGTCCGCGAAGAGCTCCGAAGCCCCCGCAAAAGCCATCACCGTCCGGCGGGCCCGCACCAGCGATGTCCCGGCCGTGCGCGGCCTCCTTGACGCCTACGTGCGCGGCCGCATCCTGCTCGACAAAGCGACGGTGACGCTTTACGAGGACATCCAGGAGTTCTGGGTCGCGGAACGGGACGACAACGCCGAGGTCGTCGGCTGCGGTGCGCTGCACGTGATGTGGGAAGACCTCGCGGAAGTCCGCACTCTCGCGGTGAAGCCCGGCCTGAAGGGTGCGGGCGTCGGGCACCGGGTGCTGGAGAAGTTGCTGCAGACCGCCCGCTGGCTCGGTGTTCGCCGGGTTTTCTGTCTGACCTTCGAAGTCGACTTCTTCACCAAGCACGGCTTCGTGGAGATCGGCGAGACACCCGTCGACACGGATGTCTACGCGGAGCTGCTGCGTTCCTATGACGAGGGCGTCGCGGAGTTCCTGGGACTCGAACGAGTGAAACCGAACACCTTGGGCAACAGCCGGATGCTTCTGCATCTGTGATCGTCGGGCGCTAGTCGTCGCAAGAGGGCCGGGCGGGTTCGTCAAGGCATATTCAGCGGGGCCGCCCCTGCCCCGGTGCCCTATGTCCGAAACGCGCACGTTTCCGGACCCAGCCCGGGCTGCCGGTCTCTGCCGGGGGTTTGTGTTTTTCCGGCAAAAGCGGTTTGCTTTCCGAGGTACTGCAGTACTGCATATAACAGGGGACGGCGATACGGCGGACGCCGGCACACCCCGGCCCTGAAGATATCGATGAAAGGAAATCCGGTGGCACAGAAGGTTCAGGTCCTTCTTGTCGACGACCTCGACGGTGGCGAGGCGGACGAGACCGTGACGTTCGCGCTGGACGGCAAGACGTACGAGATCGATCTCACCACCTCCAATGCGGACAAGCTCCGTGGCCTTCTCGAGCCTTACGTGAAGGGCGGTCGTCGTACCGGAGGCCGCGCTTCGGGCGGGCGCGGAAAGGCGCGCGCGGCTTCGAGCGGCAGCCAGGACACCGCGGCGATCCGCGCCTGGGCCAAGGAGAACGGCTACGAGGTCAACGACCGCGGCCGTGTTCCCGCGACCATCCGCGAGGCTTACGAGAAGGCCAACGGCTGAACAGCGGCACTACCGACCCTGCGTACGCATGGCCGGCGGCTGGGTGCACGCGCGCCGCAGCCGGATCCGGTGGCACTGCGTGGCCACCGTGTTCACCAGCCGCACGAGATCGGGGGCGTCCCCAGCGCCTCCCAGCGCCGACATCGTCGGCAGCGAGGCCTCGACCTCGCATCCCGGCTCGGGGGGCCGCAGCCACACGGCGGCCCCCTGGGAACCGACCCGGCCCGGCACGGACGGCCGGCCGACGGCAGAGCCGGGACCAGGGAGCGGTGACCCGTCCCTGAACGCTGTGCCCGCGCCGCGGGCCGGGAGAGCATCCGCCGATACGGCGCACGTCTCCCACGTCTCGCATGTATCGCACGTCTCGCACGTCTCGCACGACTTGCGCGGCTCGCACGAGAGCGGCGCCGCCCTCTCCTCGTCAGACGTCGGGGGCGACGGGGCCGCCATGAGGCCGCCCGCGCCGATCGCCGCCAGATCCAGCGGCAGGCGTCCCCAGTCCAGCCACTGAAGCAGCCCGGGAAGTTCCTCGGCGCTGCCCGCGGCCACCAGGAACAGCATCCGGTCGCCGTCGAGGGCGACGGGAGAGCCCAGCGCCCGGCGGCGCAGCGCCGCATGCCCCGCCTGCGCCGGCACGTCCAGAACGTCGTAGCGCACCCCCACCACCAGCCGCAGTGGATCGCCGGGCACCGTCGGCCAGCCCAGCTCCTTCTCGTACCACCGCCGGACCTGACCGCTCGGGGGACGGCTCGCGCCCGGGCCGCTCGCGGCGGGGCCGGCCGGGTCGAGCGGCAGGCGGGGGAGCGGGAGGGCCGGGCACGGGGACGCGATCACGGGACGAGGGGCGCCGAACATGCCAAGTGCAACAGCCGGAAAGCCATGCGAGTTACGCTGGGTTGCGCCACGGACGCACAGAGTGGCGAATCGGGGGCGCGAAAGGGGTGCGGGGAGGCGCAAGGTTGTTCGCCCGTAGCGGAGGGAACGGGGGCGCTCGGCATGGACTTCCGGCCCTCGCGGGTAAGACATCCCTAGTGGGAGGGGGCGACACGCAGAAAAGGACGTCTCACGTTCGCCATCGGCGTACTGGCGAGTGGGGTATCTGCCTGGCCTGCGGGAACATCGTCTCGCACCATCGGGTTGGAGCAGATGTCGGCGTTCGGGGTCAGGAGGCCAAGGACGGTGTCGGCAGTTGGAATGAGCGGTCCCCGCTTGCGGGACTAAGCTGCGGAAGGACAGGGAGGGGAAGTTCCCCCCACTGCCTGACCGCTCTGAGGAGCGATTAACGATGTTCGAGAGGTTCACCGACCGCGCGCGGCGGGTTGTCGTCCTGGCTCAGGAAGAAGCCCGGATGCTCAACCACAACTACATCGGCACTGAGCACATCCTCCTGGGCCTGATCCACGAGGGTGAAGGTGTCGCCGCCAAGGCCCTTGAGAGCCTCGGGATTTCGCTCGAGGCGGTCCGCCAGCAGGTGGAGGAGATCATCGGCCAGGGCCAGCAGGCCCCGTCCGGCCACATCCCCTTCACCCCCCGTGCCAAGAAGGTCCTGGAGCTGTCGCTCCGCGAGGCCCTTCAGCTGGGCCACAACTACATCGGCACGGAGCACATCCTGCTCGGCCTGATCCGCGAGGGCGAGGGCGTCGCCGCCCAGGTCCTCGTCAAGCTGGGCGCAGATCTCAACCGCGTGCGGCAGCAGGTCATCCAGCTGCTCTCCGGTTACCAGGGCAAGGAGACCGCCACCGCCGGCGGTCCTGCCGAGGGCACCCCCTCCACGTCCCTGGTCCTCGACCAGTTCGGCCGGAACCTCACCCAGGCCGCTCGTGAGTCCAAGCTCGACCCGGTCATCGGGCGCGAGAAGGAGATCGAGCGGGTCATGCAGGTGCTGTCCCGCCGTACGAAGAACAACCCGGTGCTGATCGGTGAGCCCGGCGTCGGCAAGACCGCCGTCGTCGAGGGCCTCGCCCAGGCCATCGTCAAGGGCGAGGTGCCCGAGACCCTCAAGGACAAGCACCTCTACACCCTGGACCTCGGCGCCCTGGTCGCCGGCTCCCGCTACCGCGGTGACTTCGAGGAGCGCCTGAAGAAGGTCCTCAAGGAGATCCGCACCCGCGGCGACATCATCCTGTTCATCGACGAGCTGCACACGCTGGTCGGTGCGGGTGCCGCCGAGGGTGCCATCGACGCGGCCTCCATCCTGAAGCCGATGCTGGCCCGCGGTGAGCTGCAGACCATCGGTGCCACCACGCTGGACGAGTACCGCAAGCACCTGGAGAAGGACGCGGCCCTGGAGCGCCGCTTCCAGCCCATCCAGGTCGCGGAGCCGTCCCTGCCGCACACGATCGAGATCCTCAAGGGTCTGCGTGACCGGTACGAGGCCCACCACCGCGTCTCCATCACCGACGAGGCGCTGGTCCAGGCCGCCACCCTGGCCGACCGGTACATCTCGGACCGCTTCCTGCCGGACAAGGCGATCGACCTGATCGACGAGGCCGGATCGAGGATGCGGATCCGCCGGATGACCGCGCCGCCGGACCTGCGCGAGTTCGACGAGAAGATCGCCGGCGTCCGCCGCGACAAGGAGTCCGCGATCGACTCGCAGGACTTCGAGAAGGCCGCCTCCCTCCGCGACAAGGAGAAGCAGCTCCTGGCCGCCAAGGCCAAGCGGGAGAAGGAGTGGAAGGCCGGCGACATGGACGTCGTCGCCGAGGTCGACGGCGAGCTGATCGCCGAGGTCCTCGCGACCGCCACCGGCATCCCGGTCTTCAAGCTGACCGAGGAGGAGTCCTCGCGTCTGCTGCGCATGGAGGAGGAGCTCCACAAGCGCGTCATCGGCCAGACCGACGCCGTCAAGGCGCTGTCGAAGGCGATCCGCCGTACGCGTGCCGGTCTGAAGGACCCGAAGCGCCCCGGTGGCTCGTTCATCTTCGCCGGCCCGTCCGGTGTCGGTAAGACCGAGCTGTCCAAGGCGCTCGCCGAGTTCCTCTTCGGCGACGAGGACGCGCTGATCTCCCTCGACATGTCGGAGTTCAGCGAGAAGCACACGGTCTCGCGGCTCTTCGGTTCGCCCCCCGGCTACGTGGGCTACGAGGAGGGCGGCCAGCTCACCGAGAAGGTCCGCCGCAAGCCGTTCTCGGTCGTGCTGTTCGACGAGGTCGAGAAGGCCCACCCGGACATCTTCAACTCGCTGCTGCAGATCCTGGAGGACGGTCGCCTGACCGACTCCCAGGGCCGGGTCGTGGACTTCAAGAACACGGTCATCATCATGACGACCAACCTCGGCACCCGGGACATCTCCAAGGGCTTCAACCTGGGCTTCGCGGCCCAGGGCGACACGAAGTCCAACTACGAGCGCATGAAGAACAAGGTCTCGGACGAGCTCAAGCAGCACTTCCGGCCCGAGTTCCTCAACCGCGTCGACGACGTGGTCGTCTTCCCGCAGCTCAGCCAGGACGACATCCTCAAGATCGTCGACCTGATGATCGACAAGGTCGACGAGCGCCTGAAGGACCGGGACATGGGCATCGAGCTCTCCCAGTCCGCCAAGGAGCTGCTGTCCAAGAGGGGCTACGACCCGGTGCTGGGTGCGCGTCCGCTGCGTCGCACCATCCAGCGCGAGATCGAGGACTCGCTGTCGGAGAAGATCCTCTTCGGCGAGCTGCGCCCCGGTCACATCGTGGTCGTGGACACGGAGGGCGAGGGCGAGACCAAGACCTTCACCTTCCGCGGCGAGGAGAAGGCGGCCCTGCCGGACGTCCCGCCGATCGAGCAGGCGGCCGGCGGCACGGGTCCGAACCTGAGCAAGGACGCGTAAGCGTCACAGTCGGCTGAGAGGGGCCGGTGCCTTCCGGGGCGCCGGCCCCTTCGCCGTGTTCGGGGTCAGACGCGGATGATCTCGACGGTGGGGAAGATGTCGGCCCACGTGTCGGGGGAGGGCGTACGGGCGAGCTCCTCGGAGACGGTGAGCCTGCGCAGACGGGGCAGCCGGGATGCGATGACGCGGAGCACTCCCAGGTCGCCGTCCCCGGGGAACTCGAAGTCCTCGATGCCCGGCAGCTCCGGCATGGCGTCGAAACCGTAGTGTTCCGACCGCCCGTAGAGGCGGAGGGTGGCAAGCACTGGGAGGGCGGCCACCTCGCGCCAGTCCTCGGCGCTCAGGTGCCTCCGGCTCGACACACCCACGGCGAGTGACCTGAGCGTGGGCCACCCGCTCAGACCACGCAGCCCGGTCGAGTGGATGGAGCCCATCCCCAGGAAGAGATGCCGCAGGGGCGCGTCGGCGGGCAGGCTGTCGGTGAGGAGGTCTCCGGGGAGGTCCTGGTCGAGCGAGAGCTGAGTGAGCCGACGTAGCGTCCCCAGCCCGGTGAGGTCCGCACCGCGGTCGAAGAGGACGAGGTCCGTCAGCGGCAGTTCCGCCAGGCTCGACAGGCCTTCTGTGCCGGTGCAGCGGCTGAGCCACAGACCGGTCAGTGAGCGGAACGCCCGAAGGTCCCGCAGATGCCCGAGGACCGGGTTCCTCCACAGGTGCAGCAGGCGGACCCCGGCGGGCTCCGAGACGCACGCGAGGAGTTCCGCCGCGGTCAGCGGGCCGTCGAACCGCAGCCTCTCCCAGGGGCGCATCAGCTGGAGCGTCGCCCTCTGCTCGGCGGATTCGCAGACCACGGAGAGTCCGCCCCGCTTCAGATGGTCGAGCACCTCCACCGCGTACTCCCGCGCGTCGAACCGGCTCCACGTGCCCACCAGCTGCCGCCGTACCTCGAGGGCCGGGTGGTCGCGGAAGCGGCGCAGCACTGCCAGCGCGCCCTCGTCCTCTTCCGCACCGAGGAGTGACGCGGTGACGGTGACGTGGTGGGCCTCCTGGTCGGTCAGTCCCTCCGGCCCCGGCAGCAGCTCCAGCACCAGTGGGCCCGCTTCCGCCAGGGCCCTCGCCTCCTCCGTCTCGCGTGGCGGGATGAGCGCCCCGGCCCGTTCCTCCACCTCGGTCCGTACCCCGGGATCCAGGGCCGCGGCGTGCTCCAGGCAGGCCAGGGCGAGGAGGGTCAGCCGTGGGGTGTCCTCGGCCAGCAGGCGGCGGAGCAGCATGGCCCGCTCCCGGGGCCGGGCGTGCGCGACCGCCATGCGGATCACGTCCTCCCACAGGCTGTCGCCCGCGTGTCCGGCGATGACGTCCAGGTGTCCCTCCTCGACGGCGTACCGGGCGCCCAGGTAGTCCTGGAAGGTGCGGTGGACGAAGTGGACGACGCCCTCTGCCGGCTGGCGGAGCAGGCCGCTGCGAAGCATGAGGGCGTGCAGCACGTCGGTCGCGTCCCGCTGTTCCGGCACCCGTGCGATCGTCGGCAGGCAGCGCCCCACGATGCCCTCGGCCGTCTCCAGGCTCATCTCGGTCCGTCCGCTCAGCACGAGCGCGTAGGCGAGGCGCTGGAGCAACTCCAGTTGGGCCTCCTCGCCCAGTTCGATCCCGTCCACCGCGCCCATGCCCCGCTCCCGGTCGCGGCGCGCGAGCAGCATCCCGAGGGCGGCGTCGTAGAGCTCCTTGCGGCCGGTGGGGAGGTAGCCCCGCCGTTCCCGGTGGAGGGCGCAGACAAGTCCGCACATCAAGGGATTGGTGGCGAGGCGGGCCAGGTCACGTTTGGTGTGCAGGGCGTCCAGGAGCTGCGTCTCGTACTCGGGCGCCCGCGCGGCCGCGTGCCAGCGGTGCACGAACGTCGTCACGTCGGCCCGGCGCATCGGGGCGAGGGTCAGTTCCCGGAATCCCTCCGCGGCCAGCCAGTCGGGGCGTACCGCTGTGGGGCGTGAGGTCAGCAGCCAGTGATTGCCGGGGAAGGCGTGGATCAGGGAAAGCAGCCAGTCACGTGTGCGGTGCCGGTCGGCGGCGGGGATCTCGTCCAGGCCATCGACGAGCACGAGCCCGCGCCCGGCGGTCAGGACGCGTTCGGCCCAGCCCTCGGGCGGGGCGAGCGGGCAGCCCACCGCCGTGAGGAAGGCGGACGGCGCGGGGAGCGCGCCCACGCGGATCAGGGTGCGCAGAGGGAGGACGAACGGGATGCGGGCCGTGTCCCGGGTGGCGGTCACCGCCAGCCACTGCACGAGGGTGGTCTTGCCGGAGCCGGCGTCGCCGCGCAGCATGACCCTGTCGTGGCTGCTGAGGGCCTCCTCCGCCGGGAGCCGCACGGTGGCGCCTGCGGCGGCCGCGGATTCGGCCGGCGGTGCCTCGGGCAGCCCGCCCTGCTCGGCGCCGGCGGCCTCCAGGCTCAGATAGGCCACTTCGAGGGGCCAGCGGTCCGGGGAGTCCCTCAGGTCGATGCCGTAGATGGTGATGTGGTTGTGGCGCTCGGCGACGAACCGCAGGTAGCGGCGTTCGAAGGAGGCGTCACGGGCGTACGGGCGGGGAGTACGGGTGAGCAGCTCGTCGACCTTGGCGATCAGCTCCTCCTGGCTCCGGGTCTGCTCGACGAGGGTGCGGGCGATGAACGTGGAGCGACGGGTGAAGAACTCCAGGATGTTCAGGCACGCCCACTCGGTCGCGTGATCGAGGAAGTGGCAGGAGTCCGCGGACAGGCCGTCGGGTGCGAGGGCCGCGTAGTGCAGTTTCTTGGCCAGCTCGCGGTGACCCAGGCGGACCGCCTGGACGTCGTCCATGTCGAGGTCGCCGAGGGCGAGCAGCCTGCGCGCCAGTGTGTCGGCGACGGCGATCTGCTCGTCGGACGGGAAGGGGGGCTCGCCGGGAGAGTCCACCGCCTGCGCCACGATCCGTCCGGCGAGCTTCTGTACGTCCCGCTCGTCCAGAGTGCGCTTCTCGCCCCGGAAGGACACGAGCGCGGCGAGGCGCACGGGCTGGTCGAGCAGGCCCGCGCCCGGGCTCTCCGAACGGAAGAGCTTCTTCAGCAGTGGGGCGACCAGCGAGGACGCCAGTCTGCCCCCGAGAACCGTCGGATCCATCCGCCTCACCCCCGTGATCGCGTGAACGGGGGTGAGACTACTCGCAGTTGACCAGCCGGGTCAGGACAGCTGCCCGTCGTAGTCCGGCAGCTTGAACGTCCTCTCGGCGTGGCCGCCCGAAAGGTCGGTGGCGCTGTTGCCGATGTTCGCGATGATCGTGTAGCCCTTGCGCTCGACGTCGACGCGCTGGGCCGTCTTGTAGTCGGCGACGTTCTTGAAGAGGTCGATGAAGTTGCGGACGTAGAGTCCGGAGACCTGGTAGCCGGTCTGCTTGAGGTTGTACTGGGTGAACGAGGCGATGATGTCCGGCCGTGCGGTCACGAAGAACAGGGCGACTCCGCGCTCCTGTGCGTATCTGGCGGCCTCCAGGACCGGCTTGTTGGCCGGTTGCGGATACGCGAAGCCGAAGTCCGTCTCCAGCGTCGTGTTGTCGATGTCGAAGACGATCGCCTGCTTCTCGCCCGGCTTCTGGGCCGCGATCCGCTGCTTCAGATAGGGCAGCGCCTGGTCCATCACGGCCTGGCAGTCCTTCTGCCAGGTGCCGTAGTCGACGTCCGCGGCCGCGGCCGCGGCCGCGGACGTGGCGGTGGCGGTGGTCGTGGAGGCCTGTGTGGCGGTCGCGGCGTCGGCCGGTGCGGCCATCGCCACGAGGGCCGCCGCCGAGACGGCGGTCACTGATGCACGGTGCAACCAGGGGCGTCGGGTCTGCATGTCGTGGGGGTCCTCTCACGTCCGTGACGCTGCCAACATGTCGTGTGCATGCTCGTGCTCGAGGGTGGCGTGAGGGGAACCGTAGGGTTACCGGACGGTAGGCGCCTAGAGGCCTGCGCCACATTTTCTGAATGGCCGAAGAGGGTCCGCGGTGACATGGCGCACAGGCGATATGTCCGTTACTAGCTGGATTAGTGGATAACGGACCGGGAGAAAAGGGATTCTTCCCCCGGAATCCGGGTGGAAGTGCTGGCCAGTGTCCTGATTCGTCCTGAATGACTGCTGTGTCAAGAGACGTAGAACACTGAACCAAATTACTAACTAGCGTCGTAGATCACGCTTTTGGGAGTTTGTCGGACTTCGGGTTACCAAGGGATGGCCACACGGCGAGCGGTTGTGCGCCGGGTGGTTTTCTCCGTCCCCTTCCATACGAGGTTTCGATGTCCCAGCGCGTCACGTCCCGTTCTTCCCGTACGTCCCAGCTCCGCACCCGTGCGACCGTGCTGGCCGCCGGCCTTGGTGTCTCGGTCGCACTGGGAGCCGGGGTCGCGTCCGCCGCCGACACCACGGCCGCGTCCGGGGCCGCCGGCGCCGTCCAGGCGCAGGCCGCCGTCCAGGCCAAGGTCGCCAAGGCCGAGGCCGCGAAGGCTGAGAAGGCCGCCAAGGCCGCCGCCGCCAAGAAGGCGGCCGAGAAGAAGGCCGCGGCCAAGAAGGCCAAGCCGTCCTGGATCGACCCGGTGAAGAAGTACACGCTCTCCGCGAGCTTCGCCCAGAACGGCGGCATGTGGGCGCACAAGCACAGCGGCCAGGACTTCGCCGTGCCGAGCGGCACCCAGGTCGTCGCCGCCCACGGCGGCACCGTGGTCAAGGCCGGCGGTAACGGCGCCGGCGACGGTCCCGCGTACGGCAACGCCATCGTCATCAAGCACGGCAACGGCACGTACTCCCAGTACGCCCACCTGTCGAAGGTCGAGGTGCGCGTCGGCCAGATCGTCAAGACCGGCCAGGAGATAGCCAGGTCCGGCAACACCGGCAACTCCAGCGGCCCGCACCTGCACTTCGAGATCCGTACGACGCCGAACTACGGCTCGGCGGTCGACCCGGTGAAGTTCCTGCGTGCCAAGGGCGTGACGGTCTGACCCGCCTGACCGCGCAGGCCCGGTCTGTGGAGCGTCGGCGCCTGACGGCAACGCGGCAGATGCGCGTGCCAGGCCCCGCGTCCGCGACCTGATCCGAACGGCGGGCCCTGGCTAGCCCCGGGCTCCCCGGTGAGCCTGGGTCACCAGGTCCGTGGCGACCTCGAGGACGGCTTTGTTCTTCTCCTCGGGGTCGTCTCCCATGTCCTGGAGCAGGAACATGCCGGCGTGCAGCGTGAAGATCGCGCTGGCGCAGCGGACCTGGTCGACCAGGTCCGCGTCCGGGTCGACGATGATGTCGCGCAGACTGTGGATGCGCGCCTTGAAGGACTCGCCGATCCGCAGGTCCCGCACCGTCGCCTGGTTCTCGTGCATGAAACGGAACAGTGGCGCCGCCTCGGCGAGCGTGTCGGCGTAGCGGCGGATGATCTCCTGCTTGGTGGCCAGGGTGTGCGGCTGCTGCCGGCCCCACTCGATCAGGTCCTCGATCGGCTGGGTGAGGTCCTCGAAGATGCTGACGAGGATCTCTTCCTTCGTCTTGAAGTGGTAGTAGAGCGCGGCCTTGGTGACCTCCAGGCACTCCGCGATCTCGCGCAGGGAGGTCTTCTCGTAGCCGTGTTCGGCGAAGAGTTCGAGGGCCACGTCCTGGATGCGCCGGCGGGTGTTCCCGCGGCGCCGCTGCCTGGTGCCGTCCATGGTGCCGCCCATCTTCCTACGCCGCCCGCTTTCCATAAAACTTACTTGACGCCCGGCTAGTTCCGCGGCTAGCTTCCGAGTGTAGTCACTAGCCGGTCGGCAAGTAAGTAGCGGTAGCTGGGGGAGTGGGAAGCGATGGCGGACAAGACGGACACACCGGTGGCAGACGCCGGGGAAAAACAGCCCAAGAGCGTACGGGTCGTGCTGCTCGCGCTGATGATCGCGATGATGCTCGCGATGCTCGACAACATGATCATCGGCACCGCGATGCCGACGATCGTCGGTGAGCTGGGCGGGCTCGAACACCTCTCCTGGGTCGTCACCGCCTACACCCTCGCGACCGCGGCCTCCACCCCGCTGTGGGGCAAGCTCGGCGACATGTACGGCCGCAAGGGCACGTTCCTGTCGTCCATCGTGATCTTCCTGATCGGCTCCGCGCTCAGCGGCATGGCCCAGAACATGGGCCAGCTGATCGGCTTCCGCGCGGTGCAGGGCCTCGGCGCCGGCGGTCTCATGGTCGGCGTCATGGCGATCATCGGTGACCTCATCCCGCCCCGGGAGCGCGGCAAGTACCAGGGCATGATGGCCGGCGTCATGGCACTGGCGATGATCGGCGGCCCGCTGGTCGGCGGCACGATCACCGACAACTGGGGCTGGCGCTGGGCCTTCTACATCAACCTGCCGCTCGGCGTGGTCGCGCTCATCGCCGTCACCGCCGTGCTGCACCTGCCGAGGAAGCGCTCCAAGGCGCGGATCGACTACCTGGGCGCCGCGCTGCTGACCGTCGGCATCACAGCGATCGTGCTGGTGACGACGTGGGGCGGCACGGAGTACGCGTGGAGCTCCGCGCGGATCATGGAGCTGACCGGCATCGGGGTGGCCGCGCTGGTCGGGTTCGTGTTCTGGCAGACCCGGGCCGCGGAGCCGGTGGTGCCGCTGCACATCTTCCGCAGCCTGAACTTCACGCTGATGTCGGTCATCGGTTTCATCACCGGCTTCGTGATGTTCGGCGCCACGCTCTTCCTGCCGCTGTACCAGCAGTCCGTGCAGGGTGCCTCCGCGACCAACTCCGGGCTGCTGCTCCTGCCGATGCTCGGCGCGATGCTGGTGACCTCGATGGTCGCCGGGCGGGTGACCACGAACACCGGCAAGTACAAGGTCTTCCCGGTCCTCGGCAGCGCACTGATGATCGTCGGTCTGTACCTGCTGTCCACGATGGACACCGGGACCTCCCGTCTGACGTCCGGCATCTTCATGGCCGTGGTCGGGCTCGGCATGGGCTGCCTGATGCAGATCACCATGCTGGTCGCGCAGAACAGCGTGGAGATGAAGGACATGGGCGTCGCGTCCTCGTCGACCACCCTGTTCCGTACGCTCGGCTCCTCCTTCGGCGTCGCGATCATGGGCGCGCTGTTCAACAACCGCGTCCAGGACGTCATGAGCGAGCGGGCCGGGGGGCTGGGCTCCAAGGTGACCGAGCAGTCGGCGCAGCTCGACTGGAAGAGCATGCAGAAGCTGCCGGCGCTCGTCCGGGAGGCGTACCAGCACGCGGTGTCCGCCGGCACGCACTCGGCGTTCCTGCTCGGGGCCGTGGTGGCGGTTCTCGCCCTCGTGGCGGCCGTGTTCGTCAAGGAGGTGCCGCTGAAGGGAGCGGGACCGACGGCATCGGACGACGGCAAGGCGGGCGACCCGGCGGCCCAGACGCCGGTGGTCGAGCCGGTCTGACCACCTCTCGCCGAGGGCCCCGGGCGGACATCGCCCGGGGCCTTCGCCTTGCCCGGGGACCTCTGCTGCGAGTGGCGCAGGCTCCCCCGGGGGGCGTCGCCCGGGGAGTCGCTCGGCCGGTCCTCTGCTCCGCGCGGCGCAGGGGCCGCTGCCCGCGCTCGCGGCCGGGGCCGTTGTCAGACCCCCGTGCCACCATCGGTCGCATGGACAAGACGCGCCAGGTCCGGCTGGCGAAGGACGCGATGGACCGGGACTGGGCCGATCCCCGGCTGGACCTGGACACCGTCGCCGCCCACGCCGGGTACTCGCGCTACCACTTCATCCGCGCCTTCAAGGAGGCGTACGGCGAGACCCCCGGCCAGTACCTCACGCACCGCCGGATGGACCGCGCCGAGGACCTGCTGCGCACGGCGAACCTCTCGGTGACGGAGATCTGCCACGTGGTCGGCTTCAGCAGCGTCGGCACGTTCTCGGCGCGCTTCAAGACCTGGACGGGTCTCACCCCCAGCGAGTACCGGACGAAGCACGTGGGCCGGGGAGCCGCCCTCATACCCGGCTGCTACGCCATGCTCTGGGCCGGCGGCTTCCGCTCCGCACCCGGCGCCGGTGAGCGGCGCGATTCCGGAGCGGCGAAGCCTCGCCGTTCCGGAGAAGCGAAGCAGCGCAATTCCGAAGAAGCGGGCTGACACCCCCGCTGCCTACCGTGGCAGGGCGGACACCACCGGCCGCAGCGTCAGAGCAGGAGCACGCCATGATCAAGGGTCTCGCCATCTCGACCGTCTGGGTCCTCGACCAGGACCGGGCCAAGGAGTTCTACACGGAGAAACTGGGCCTGGAGGTCCGTACGGACATGACCATGGGCGAGGGCGGCATGCGCTGGCTCACGGTCGGCTCGCCGAACCAGCCCGACGTCGAGCTGACACTGATGGTGCCGGGCGGGCCCGCGATGGACCCCGAGTCCGCCGAGATGCTCAAGAAGCTCGTGACGAAGGGCGCGCTCGGCGCGGGCGTGCTGACCACCGACGACATCCACGGCGACTACAAGAAGCTCAAGGACAAGGGCGTGGAGTTCCTCCAGGAGCCGCAGGAGCGCCCGTACGGCACGGAGGCGCTGTTCCGCGACGACTCCGGCAACTGGTTCTCGTTCAACCAGCCCCGCGAGGGCGGCCTGGACATGGACCAGGACTGGTCCTGCTGACCCGGTCGACCCGGCCGGTCCCGAAGGCCGGGTCGACCCGGCCGGTCCCGAAGGCCCCGTCGACCCGGCCGGTCCCGAAGGCCCGGGAGGCTCACGAACCCGGCAGCATCGGGTAGCTCCCGGTGCTCGTCGGCGCGTGCTCCGGCAGCCACAGCACCGCGACCGCGCCCTCGGCCGGCAGATGCTCCGGTGTCCCGGGGGTGCGGACGTTGCGGAAGGTCAGCCGGGCGCCCATCACCCGGGCCTGTCCGGCCGCGATGGTCAGGCCGAGCCCGTGGCCCTGCCCTGCCCGGTCCCTGCTGCCGGTGCGGAAGCGGCTCGGCCCCTCGGCGAGCAGGTCCTCGGGAAAGCCCGGGCCGTGGTCGCGCACCCGGATGACCCGGCCCTCGACGCTGACCTCGATGGGCGGCTTGCCGTGCCGGGCCGCGTTGGCCAGGAGGTTGAACAGGACGCGTTCCAGGCGGCGCGGGTCGGTGGTCACCTCCGACTCGTGCACGATGCGCACCTCGATGGCGGGATCCTTGGCCGCCACCCGCCGGGCGACGAACTCGCCCAGCATGAGGTCCTGCAGCTCCGCCCGCTCGGAGGCACCGTCCAGCCGGGCCACCTCCAGCACGTCCTCGACCAGCGTGCGCATGGCCTTCGCCCGGTCCAGCACCAGCTCGGTGGGGCGCCCGGGCGGCAGCAGTTCCGCGGCGGTCAGCAGCCCGGTCACCGGGGTGCGCAGTTCGTGCGCGATGTCGGCGGTGACCCGCCGCTCGGCCTCGATGCGCTGCCGCAGCGCGTCCGCCATGGCGTCCACCGCGCTCGCCAGGTCGTCGGTCTCGTCCCGTACGACCCCGCCCATGGCGTCCCGCACGCGCACGTCCGTCTCGCCGCCCGCGAGCTGGTTGGCAGCGATGGCCGCCTTGCGCAGCCGCCGCGAGAGATGCCCGCCGATGAGCACCCCGAGCGCGCTGCCGCCGAGGACGACCGCGATGGACCCGATGAGCAGAGCCTGGTCGAGGTCCTGGAGGATGTCCGAGCTGCGGTCGGTGAAGCCCGAGTGCAGCGACATCACCTGCCCGTTCTTCAGCGGCACGGCGGCCCATATGTCGGGCACCTCACCCGGCCGGTCCGCCACGTACGTCGCCCGCTGGCCCGCCTCGACCCGGTCCCGCAGCGCGTGCGGCAGGTCGGGGTCGTTGATCTTGGTGTTGGGGAAGTTCATCCGCCCGGACAGCTCGAAATTGCGCTGGGCGATCATGATCCGCTCGTCGGCCAGGTCGCGTGCGTTGTCCAGCATCGAGACCCGGGCGGCGTTGTGCACCACGAGGCTCAGCGCGATCGCCACCAGCGCGCCCACCAGGGCGATGGCCGCGCTCAGCTTCCATCTGAGACCCGTACGGATGTCCGCCCGCTCCAGGCCCGCGGCGACCAGGCGCCGGAAGTGCCCCCTCATACCCCTGCCCCTGCTCAGGCCTTCAACTTGTAGCCGAAGCCACGGACCGTCTCGATCCGGTCCTGGCCGATCTTCTGCCGCAGCCGCTGCACATGCACGTCGACGACGCGGGTGTCACCGCCCCAGCCGTAATCCCACACCCGTTCCAGCAGCTTGTCGCGGGAGAGCACCGTGCCCGGCGCGGAGGAGAACTCCAGCAGCAGCCGCATCTCGGTCGGCGTCAGCGCCACCGGCTGCCCGGCGCGGCGGACCTCCATGCCCTCGGTGTCGACCTCCAGGTCCCCGAAGGCCAGGACCCCGCCGCTCGCCGGGGCGGCCGGATCCTCGCCCCGGCCGCCGCCCGCGTGCCCGAAGCGACGCAGCACCGCGCGGATCCGGGCGACCAGGACGGCACCGTCGAACGGCTTGGTCACATAGTCGTCGGCCCCCGCCTCCAGGCCCAGCACGACGTCGATGGAGTCGGCCCGCGCCGACAGCATGATCACCGGCACGGTCGACTCGTCCCGGATCCGGCGGCACAGGCTGACCCCGTCGAGGCCGGGGACCATCACGTCCAGCAGCGCGATGTCGGGGCGGTCCGCGCGGAACGCCTCCAGACCCGACAGCCCGTCGGGCATGGCCGTGACCACGAAGCCGTCCCGTTCCAGGGCGAGCTGCGTGGCCTCGCGGATGACGTCGTCGTCCTCGACGAACAGGACGTGGGTCTGGTCTGCCATCCCGGTGCTCTCTGTCCTCTGTGATCCGTGGGGGTGCCTTCGACTGCTGGGACACATGTGCGGTTGATGGAGGTGCGTTCTACTGCTGGGACGCACGGTCCGCGCGATGCGTTCACCCAAGGATCGGTCCGAGTGGCCCGATCGGTTCACGCGGCCCTCCGCCCGCGTCAGCCCGCCGGCGACGGCGCCGGCGTCGCGCTGTCGCCGGCGACCTTCCCGTAGTCGTTGTGCGTGCGGTACTTCTCGGCGAAGTGGCCGGAGGTCCATCTGTACGTGATCACGTTCTCCCCGGAGGGACTCGACACCGGGTCACCCTTGTCGTACACCTGCTTGGTCACCACCAGGTCGCCGCGGTCGATCTCCGCGTAGACCGGCGGCTCCTCGGACGTGAACACGTTCTCGTACGAGCCGTGCTGCTCGCGGTACACGTAACTGCCGACGCCCACCGCGTCGCCGCAGGTCAGCACGTTGACGACGACGTCGTCCGCCGAGCCTGAGGTCAGATTGCCGTAGGAGACGTCGACCGGGTACTCGTTCGCCACGCACGGCTTCAGCTCGCGCTTCACCTCGGGCGCGACCTTCGGGTCGTCCTTGACGAGCTTGACCGCGTTCACGGTGTCGGGCGACGCCGACGGTGCGGTGGACGGTGTAGCGGCGGCGGCGCCCGCCACCGAGTCGGCGTGCGCCGGGCCCTCGTCACGGGCGCCGGTGCCGCCCGCGCCGCACCCGGACACCAAAAGGGCGAGGGCGGTGGGCACGGCCAGGGCCGCGCTCACCGCCTGGATACTGCCCCGGGTCCGTGCGGAACCCTCGCCGGTCAGGCCGCGCACCGCTCCCGCTCCTCACGCTCCAGCGCGCGTGCGTCCAGGTCGCGGGACTCCAGCTCCTCGCGGAGCCGGGCGAGCGCCCGGTGCAGCGTGCTCTTGACCGTTCCGGCCGACATGCCGAGGGCGGCGGCCGTCTCCTCCGTGGACATCTGCTCCCAGTGTCGCAGCACCACGACACTGCGCTGCTTCGGGGCGAGGACCTTCAGGATGTCCATGAGCAGGGCGCGGTCCGCGTGCTGCTCGGTGGCGTCGTCGACCGAGGCGTCCGGAAGCTGCTCGGTCGGGACCTCCTCCAGCTTCCGCGCCCGCCACCACTCCGTACGGGTGTTGATCATCACCCGGCGCAGGTAGGCGTCGGCCAGCCGCTTGTCCTCGATGGTCTCCCACCGGCCGTACGTCCGTACCAGCGCGGTCTGCAGCAGGTCCTGCGCATCCGTCGGGTCCGGGACCAGGCGGCGGGCACTGCGCAGCAGCGCGTCCTGCCGGGTGCGGACGTACTCCTCGAACTCGAGCACCTCGCCCTGCGCCATGGTGAACCGCCTCCCGTTTCCCCGTTTCGGGCCGGCTCCCCGCCGCCCGTGTACTGCCTGTGGTCTTCAGCGCTCCCGTGTCTTCCGGGAACGCATCTGAAGGTACGGAGGCGTTGTCACGGCGCTGTCCGAAGCAGCCTGCGGCCAGCGCTCGGCTGTCCGTCGGTTGTGTAACGGAAACCCGAACGGGGTAGGGCGATGGGGGTGTTGGGGATGGTTCGGGGTGATTTGTCCACCCCGATCTCTGTTACGGGCGGCGGTCCACGGCTGTGACCTGTCTGTATGTCAGGTCAGCGGCAGCCGGTACGAACCGCCCGCCAGCGGCTCCACCAGACCGTCGGCGACCAGACCGTCGAGGGCGCGGGCCCGCTGCACCGGCTCATGCCACACCCGGTCCAGGGCCGCCTGCGGTACGGGCCCGTGGGCCTCCCGCAGCACGGCGAGCAGCCGCCCGCGCACCTGCCGGTCGGTGCCCGCGTAGGTCTGGCCCCGGCGCGGCGGCCCGTCGTGCTCCGGCTTGCCCGCCAGCCGCCACGCGCACTGCGCGGCGATCGGGCAGCGGTGACACGACTCGCTCTTCGCCGTGCACACCAGCGCGCCCAGCTCCATGGAGGCGGCGGCCCAGCGGGCGGCGGTCGGCTCGTCGTCGGGCAGCAGCGCGCGGGCCAGCTTGCGCTCGGCGGCGGTGGTGGCGTTCGGCGGGTACTGCACGCCGGTGACCGCGCGGGCGAAGACCCGGCGCACGTTGGTGTCCAGCACCGGGTGCCGCTGCCCGTAGGCGAAGGAGGCGACGGCGGCGGCCGTGTACTCGCCGATGCCGGGCAGCGCCAGCAGGTGCGCGTGGTCGGCCGGTACGTCACCGCCGTGCCGTTCCGTTATGGCGACGGCGGCGCCGTGCAGCCGCAGCGCGCGGCGGGGGTAACCGAGCCGCCCCCAGGCGCGAACGGCCTCGCCGGGCGCATCCTTGGCCAGGTCGGCCGGGCGCGGCCAGCGCTCCAGCCACTGCTCGTAGACGGGCAGAACACGGCTCACCGGGGTCTGCTGCAGCATGAACTCGCTGACCATCACCCCCCACGCCCCGGCCTCGGGACGCCGCCACGGCAGGTCACGGGCGTGTTCGCCGAACCAGTCGATGACGGGGGAGTGCAGGTTCTCTCCGAGGGCCGGGCCCGAAGGGGTCTCACCGGAGGGGGTGGAGGGGGAGGCGGCGGTGGGATGCGGGGGTTTCGTGGGAGCAGTCATGGCCCTTCGATGGTGCCACGCAGAGGCCCCTGTTCGGTTGAACCGCCACCCCTGAAGCACCCAGCTACCTGACGATCGACAGCAGTGCGGCCGGGCCGGGCGCTTGTAGCGTCAGGCGCATGCAGCGTCCCGGCCCGGCCTCTCTCGCCCGCGGCGCCCTCCTCTGGGCCGCCTTCGCCGTCCCGGCGCTCACGGCGGACCGGGTCGGGCTGAACGAGCCGCGGGCCGGCTGGCAGCAGGCGGCCGGTGTGGTCGTGCTGGGCGGGGCCGCCGCCTTGTCCCGGCGGTTGCCTCTGGTCGCCTTCGGGCTGGTGGCGGCTTTGAGTCTCGCCGCCGCCCCCGCCCTGTTCACCGTCTCCTACGGCCCCGCCCTCGGCGTGTGCGCGCTGTTGCTCGGGCTGCGGGCGGGCCGGGCGCGCCCGGCCCTGGTGTGCTTCGCGGCCGTCGGCTGCGCGGGCGCCGCGCGCAGCGCGCTCGCCGGGGTCGACCCGGCCCCCGAGTGCCTCGTCATGGCGGGCACGCTGCTCTTCGGCTGTGTCTTTCCCTGGCTCGGCGGGCGCTACTGGCGGCAGAGCCGTGAGCTGGCCGAGGCGGGGTGGCTGCGCGTCGCCCGGCTGGAGGACGAGGCCGGCTTCGCCGAGGAGCGCGCCCGGCTGCGCGAACGGGCCCGGATCGCCCAGGACATGCACGATTCCCTCGGCCACGAGCTGAGCCTCATCGCCCTGCGCGCGGGTGCCCTCCAGGTCGCCCACGGCCTCGGCGAGGAACACCGGGCCGCGGCGGCCGACCTGCGCGCGGCCGCCGCCGACGCCACGGACCGGCTGCACCGCATCATCGGCGTGCTGCGCGAGGACGACGAGCCGGTACCGCTGACGCCGGCGGGCGAGACCCTGGAACAACTCGTCGCCCGCGCGGCCGAGTCGGGCCTCCCCGTGCGCTGGGACCCCGCCGGACACGACCCGCCCGCGGACCCCGGCGGCATCGCCGAGCGGCTGTTGCACCGGGTGACCCGGGAGGCATTGACCAACGCGGCACGGCACGCGCCGGGCGCCCCCGTGGTCGTGGCGGTCACCGGACGCGCCGCGGGCACGTCCGTCACGATCACCAGTGGCCGGGCGACACAGGACGGTCCCCCGCCGTCCGGAGGCGGCACGGGCCTGCTCGGGCTGCGGGCCGCGGTGACCTCGGTCGGCGGGGAGTTCGAGGCGGGCCGTCACGAAGAGGGCTTCCGGGTCCGGGCGTACGTCCCTGGGCAGCGGACCGCCGTCACGCCTCCGCGCCCCGCCCCGGCACCGTTCACCCAGGTCCGCCGCCGGGTCGCCGTCGGCCTCGGCACCGCGGCCGGTGTGGGCGTCGTGCTCGTCGGCGCCGCCTTCGGCTGGTACGCGTACGCCGAGACGCACTCGGTGCTCCAACCGGCCGCGTACGCGGAACTGCGCCTGGGTGCCCCCACCGCCGAGGTCGAGCGCGTGCTGCCCGACCGTGATGTGAACGACCCACCCGACGACCGGGCTCCCGTTCCGCCCGCGGGAGCCGAGTGCCGCTACTACCGCGCGAGCGGCGAACTCTTCGTATCCGTCGACCACTTCAGACTGTGCTTCGAGGCCGGGCGGCTGGTCGCCAAGGACCTGGTCCCCGGGGTCGGGATGTCCGGCGAAGGCCGGGAAGAGTACGAGGAGTTCGCACGGTGAGCACAGGGAAGGCGGGCTGGGCACCGATCCGGGTGCTGCTGGCCGACGACGAGGCGATGGTCCGGGCCGGGGTGCGCGCCATCCTGGGCAGTGACGGAGGGGCGGAGGTCGTCGCCGAGGCGGGCGACGGGCGCGAGGCGGTCGAGCTGGCCCGCGCGCACCGCCCGGACGTTGCCCTGCTGGACATCCGCATGCCCCGCCTGGACGGCCTCGGGGCGGCGGAGGAGATCGTGCGGTCCGTGCCCGGCACGGCCGTCGCGATGCTCACCACCTTCTCCGAGGGTGCCTATGTGACCCGCGCCCTCGGTGGTGGCGCCACCGGCTTCCTGCTGAAGTCCGGGGATCCGTACGAACTCGTGGCGGGCGTGCGGGCGGTGGCCGCAGGTGCCGCGTTCCTCTCACCCAAGGTGGCCCGGTACGTCATCGACGAGGGTCTCGGCGGCGGGCGCCTCACCCGCGAGGCCCGGGCACGCGCGCGGGTGACGGTCCTGAGCCCCCGCGAGCGCGAGGTGCTCGGCCTGGTCGGCGCGGGCCTGTCCAACCCGGAGATCGCCGCCCGGCTGCACCTGGTCGAGGGCACGGTGAAGGCCTACGTCAGCGCGGTTCTGGACCGGCTGGAGGTACGCAACCGGGTGCAGGCGGCGATCGTGGCGTACGAGGCGGGGCTGGTGGAGTCGTAAGCGACCGGGGCTCGCGCTGCCCATCGTCGGCGGACGAACGACCGGGCGGCGGTGCGAGCGCGCACCGCTCGGCGACGCGCACACGGCCGCCGCGGCTCAACGGCGTGCGTGCGGAACGGCTCAGCGGCGTGCGTGCGGAGCGGCTCAGCGGCGTGCGTGCCGAGCGGTTGAGTGGCGTGCGTGCGGAGCGGTTGAGTGGCGCGTGTGCGGAGCGGTTGAGTGGTGCGTGTGCGTCCACGTCCGGCTGTGCGCCGCGCGCGTCCCGGCTCACCGGCGCGCGGCCGTCTCGTACGGCGGGACGAGCGCCGGGCCCGGCCCCAGCACCCACCGCACCGCCGGTGCCGACGAGGTGCGCAGTGCCCCGGTCAGCCGCGTCATCGGCTCGGCTCCCAGCCGTACGGCGGCGAGGGCGACGAGTGCGCCGAGTCCGAGGCCCGCCATGACGTCGTGCGGGTAGTGCACACCGACGAAGACCCTGGAGAGGGCCATGAGAAGGGCGAGCGGGGCGGTCAGCCACAGCAGCGCGCGCCGGACCAGGGCCAGGGCGACCGCCGAAGCGCCCGCGATCGTGGCGTGGTTGGACGGGAAGGACCAGTCGCCGTGCGGCGGGCATTCGGCCAGCGACACGGCCGCGTCGGCCACCGCCCGGCACGGACGTTCCTCCGTGACAACGGACTTGAGGACCTCACTGCACACATACCCCACCGCAGTGGCCAGTGGTGCCAGGACCGCATTCGCGAAGGCGAGGGGACTGTCGCGGCGAGCGCGCCACCAGCCGGCGGCGAACAGCGCGACGAACACGAGCAGTCCGGCCTCCGTCCATGTCCTGGCTCCGTGTTGTACCCACGACGGGGTGGTGTGGGCGAAGTCGGTGATGTCGCGGTAGAGCGTCGTGTCCTCGAAGGTCATGGTCACCGACCGTAATCGGAAGGCCTGTTCCGTCACACCCGGCGATCGTCATGCTGCACACCTGACGAAAGACGGGGGTGGGAACGTGACTTCCGGGATGATGATCCGGAAAAGTTGTCGCTCCGAGCGGCGGGTGGGACGGGTTGACGAGCCGATCTCTCGTAAGGTTTGGGCCGTGGGATCTCTGCGCAATCCGGTCGGGCCGCTTCCCTCCTCCATCTACTGGCGTCGGAGGGTCGTACTGGTGTCTGTGGTCGCCGTGTTGGCGCTGCTGACCATCTGGATCGTGATGATGGGCGGCGGGGGCGGCAAGGACGGTGACAACGGCGCCGACGGCAAGAATCCCGCGCCTTCCATCACGCCCGGGCCGTCGAGTTCGGGTCCGGCCATCAGCCAAGCCCCCGGCGGACGCGACGAGTCGGGCGGTGGCGGCTCCGGCGGCTCGTCGTCCGGCTCCGGCGACGGCTCCGGTGACGGCTCGGGGAGCGGGTCGGGAGACGGCTCCGGCTCCGGTGACGGTTCCGGCTCCGGCGGCTCCGAGGGGGCGGGCGGCGACGGCGGCTCGGGAGGGAGCGGCGTCACCGCGGGCGGCGTCGGCGCGGGCGACACTCTGCCGTCCGGCTCCACCCTCCCCGACTGCACCGCGAGCGCGGTCAAGTTCAGCCTGCGCAGCCGGGACAACACCTACGGCCCCGAGCAGACGCCCACGTTCCTGCTGACGGCACGGAACGTCTCCGGCAGCGACTGCAAGATCGATCTCGGGCCGAAGAACGCGGTGTTCACCATCGCCCCGGCGAGCAGCGACGACGACTACTGGTCCTCCGAGGACTGCCCCAAGGCCGCCGCGCACCAGCTGTACCGGGTCGCCGCCGGCAGCGGTATCACCTACACCGTGAAGTGGGACCGCAAGCCGAGCGCTCCCCAGTGCGCCACGCCTCCCGCGGGCTCGGCCGGGGCGGGCACGTACCTGGTGGAAGCCAAGGCTCCGGGCTTCGCGAAGGTGCAGACGTCGTTCGTGCTCTCGGCCGACTAGGGCCCGAGCGGCGGTCCCTGTCCGGCCGATCGTCGAGAACGCACGAGGGCGGTACCCCTTCCCGGGTACCGCCCTCGACCGTCTCGCCGCAGTGTCCCGCGCGCGTCGCTACACGTACCGCTCCAGGATCGACGACTCCGCCAGGCGCGACAGGCCCTCGCGGACACTGCGGGCCCGGGCCTCGCCCACGCCGTCCACCGTCTGCAGGTCGTCGACGCTCGCGGCGAGCAGCTTCTGCAGCCCGCCGAAGTGCTCGACCAGGCGGTCGATGATCGCGCCGGGGAGCCGGGGCACCTTGGCCAGCAGGCGGAACCCGCGCGGGGAGACCGCCGAGTCCAGCGTCTCGGGCGCGCCGGTGTAGCCCAACGCCCGGGCCACCGTGGACAGTTCGAGAAGCTCGGCGTGGCTCAGGGCGTCGAGTTCGGCTAGGGCCTCGTCGACCGTGCGGGAGCGCTTGGCCGTGGGCTCGGGGACGTAGTCCCGCACGACCAGCTCGCGCTCGGGCTCCACGCCCGCGATCAACTCGTCGAGCTGGAGGGCCAGCAGCCGGCCGTCCGTGCCCAGCTCCACCACGTACTCGGCGATCTCCGTGGCGATGCGGCGGACCATCTCCAGGCGCTGGGCGACCGCCGAGACGTCCCGGACGGTCACCAGGTCCTCGATCTCCAGCGCCGACAGTGTGCCCGCGACCTCGTCGAGGCGGAGCTTGTAGCGCTCCAGGGTGGCGAGGGCCTGGTTGGCGCGGGACAGGATCGCCGCCGAGTCCTCCAGCACGCGGCGCTGGCCGTCGACGTACAGGGCGATCAGCCGCATCGACTGGGAGACGGAGACCACCGGGAAGCCGACCTGCTTGCTGACGCGGTCCGCGGTGCGGTGCCGGGTGCCCGTCTCCTCCGTGGGGATCGTCGGGTCCGGGACCAGCTGCACGCCGGCGCGCAGGATCTTCGACAGATCCGAGGACAGCACGATGCCGCCGTCCAGCTTGCACAGCTCGCGCAGACGGGTCGCGGTGAACTCCACGTCCAGGACGAAACCGCCGCTGCACAGCGCCTCGACCGTCTTGTCGGAGCCGAGCACGATGAGCCCGCCGGTGTTGCCGCGGAGTACCCGCTCCAGGCCGTCACGCAGGGCGGTGCCGGGCGCCACGGCGCTCAGAGAGGCACGCATCAGGCCATCGGTACCGGCACTCCCGCCGGACTTTCCGGGAGCCGATGCCCGGTCGTTGGCTGCCACTGCACTCCTCCGGTCGCAGGTTCTGGGCGCCCCCGTGTCGCGCGCTCGGTTCGCACGGACGGGCGAGACCAGGGCAAAGTCTACCGGCGACCCTCCTCGTCCTGTGGGGCCTCTCGGCGACGGGAGCGCGGAAGGACCCGCAGGGCGTCCCCTATGTCCGCGACTTCCAGGACCTTCATGCCTGGCGGGACCTTGCCCGGATCGGCTGGTACCAGGGCATGTGTGAAGCCCAGACGGTGGGCTTCCGCCAGTCTGCGCTGCACGCCAGTGACGCGCCTCACCTCGCCCGCGAGGCCCACTTCCCCGATCGCGACGAGGTTCTTGGGGAGAGGTGTGTCACTCGCGGCGCTCGCCAGGGCGAGGGCGACGGCCAGGTCCGCGGCCGGCTCGGAGAGCTTCACCCCGCCGACCGTCGCGGAGTAGATGTCCCTTTTGCCCAAGGCGCTGATCCGCCCGCGCTGTTCCAGCACCGCGAGCATCATCGAGACGCGGGAGGTCTCCAGGCCCGAGGTGGTGCGGCGCGGGGAGGGGATCTGCGAGTCGACCGTGAGCGCCTGGACCTCGGCGACCAGCGGGCGGCGGCCCTCCAGGGTGACGGTCAGGCAGGTGCCCGGGACGGGTTCGGCCCGGCGGGTCAGGAAGAGCCCGCTCGGGTCGGCGAGGCCCGTGATGCCCTCGTCGTGCAGCTCGAAGCAGCCGACCTCGTCGGTGGTGCCGTAGCGGTTCTTGACGCCGCGCACCAGACGCAGGCGGGCGTGCCGGTCACCCTCGAAGGACAGGACGACGTCCACGAGGTGCTCCAGCAGGCGTGGGCCCGCGATCGCGCCGTCCTTGGTGACGTGGCCCACCAGCAGCGTGGACATGCCGCGTTCCTTCGAGGCCCGGATGAGGGCGCCCGCGACCTCCCGCACCTGGGCCATGCCACCGGGCGCGCCGTCGATCTCGGGCGAGGCCACCGTCTGCACCGAGTCCATGATCAGCAGCGACGGTTTCACCGCGTCCAAGTGGCCCAGCACCGCCGCCAGGTCCGTCTCTGCCGCCAAGTACAGGTGGTCGTCGATGGCGCCGATGCGGTCGGCCCGCAACCGGACCTGGCTCGCCGACTCCTCGCCCGTGACGTAGAGCGTGCGGTGCTCGTCGCTCGCGGACTTGGCCGCGACGTCGAGCAGCAGCGTGGACTTGCCGACCCCCGGCTCGCCCGCGACCAGCACCACCGCGCCGGGCACCAGCCCGCCGCCGAGCACGCGGTCCAGCTCGGGCACACCCGTGGGGCGGGCGGTGGCCTGCCGTCCGTCCACCTGGCCGATGGGCAGGGCGGAGGTGGTGACCCGGCCGGGTGCCGTCGTACGCACCGCGGGCGCGCCGTACTCCTCGACCGTCCCCCAGGCCTGGCACTCGGGGCAGCGGCCGAGCCACTTCGCCGTCTGCCAGCCGCACTCCGTGCAGCGGTAGGACGGGCGGTCCTTGGTGGTCTTCGTACGGGCAGCCATGCACGGAACCGTAGTCGCAGGCACTGACAGCGCGGGGACCGGCCGACGGCGGCCGGCTGCGCGCCAGGGGTTCGCCACCCCGCGCCAGCGGCGGAACAACCGGTTCATGTCCCCGATTGAGGGATCGTTTCACCCGTACGGATTAAAAGTGCTCAAGCCGCCGGAAGGTGCCACTCCCGGCCCCCTACGGTCGCCGAATGATGAGCAGTACTCCGGAGATCTCGACCCGCTCGACCCGCACGGCCGGCGCACATCGGGCGCACCGGGAAGCGCGCGACCGCGGAGCGGCGCGCACGCTGGCGCAGCGGCCGCCCGCGCGCTACGAGCCGTACCTGGACGGTCTGTTCACCTACTGCCTGTCGGTGCTGTGCGACCATGAGGCCGCGACCACCGCCCTGGGCGACGTCCTCGCACTCGCCGAACGCCGCGGCCGGCAGGCCCCCGAGGCACCCGCGGACCGCAGGGCCTGGCTGTACGCGCTGGCCCGCTGGGCGTGCCTGCGCAAGCTGGCCGAGGCCAAGCAGAAACGTCTGAGCAGCCACGCGGCGGGCCGCGCCGACCGGCAGCGCGCCGACCGTCCGGCCGCCCCGGCCGCCTCCGAGGAGGTCCAGGAGCGGCGCCGTCGCGAACTGGGCCTGCTGGCCTGGCCGGAGGCCGCGGGCACCACCCCGGAGCAGCGCGAGGCGCTCGAACTGGCCGTGCGCCACCACCTCGCCGCCCACGAGGTCGCCGCCGTCCTCGGCATGGACCTGGCCGCCGCCCGCGATCTGCTCGCCTCCGCCGCGTGCGAGGTGGAACGCACGCGTGCGGCCCTCGCCGTGGTCGAGACCGGGGCGTGCCCGAGCGTCGCGCACCTGGTCGGCGACGACCGGCTCGTGCTCGGCACGGCCCTGCGCCGCGAACTCGTACGGCACGTCGACGACTGCCCGCGCTGCCGCCGCACCGCCGAGCGCGCCATCCCCGGCCGCTGGCCCGGCACCAGCGTCACGCCCGCCGAACTGCCCGTCCTGCCGGCGCCCCGCGCGGCCGTGCACATCGCCATGGCGCACCAGCCGCGCACGCGGCACGCGGCTCCCCGCTTCGACCGGCGGGGCTTCCCGATGGATCCCAAGGACCACGCCGCCCGGCGCGACCGCCTCCGCGCGCGTGCCGTCACCACGACCGTCGTCGCCACCGTCGTGGCCGCCCCCGTGCTGGCCCTGTGGGCCGCCTATCGGGGCACCCCGATCGCTGAGGGCCAGGACGGCCGCTCGGCCTCCGCGCTCGAGGTGGACGACTCGTTCGGCCTGGACGGCGAGATGGCGGGCGGCGGCTACGAGAACACGGGCAACGCGAGCACCCGCCCCGGCCCCCGCTTCGGCAAGGACGGCAAGGCCGACGTCTCCGTGGAGGTCATCGGCGTCGCCGGCGCGGGCCGCACGAGCGCGCTGGAGGTCACCGCCGACAACAGCGGCGACACCACCCTCGTCACCCTGACCGCCGCCGGTCCGGCCCCCGTCCGCTGGTCGGCGTCCACCGGCGCCCCCTGGCTCTACCTCAGCCAGTCCTCGGGAACGCTCCAGCCCGGCGAATCGGTGACGATCAAGGTGTACGTCGACCATCTGCGGGAGCCCGCCGGCCCCTGGCACGCGCAGGTGGCGGTGGCACCGGGGGGCGCCGTCGTCCACATCGAGGGCTACGGCACCGCGCCCACCCCCTCCGGCCCGGACCCCCGCCCCAGCGACCCGGGCGACCCGGTGCCGACCCACCCCGACCCGACGCCCACGACCTCCGCCCCGGACCCCGACCCGACGCCGACCACCCCGCCCCCGTCGGCCGACCCGGACCCCACACCCACGCCGACGGACCCGGACCCCACCGACCCGGAGGGCTCCACGCCACCGCCCTCGGACAGCGGCGACCCGAGCCCGGTCACGTCATAGCCGGCCCCTCAGGCCCCTGGGCCGGCCGGATGCGCGGGATCCGCGGGATGCGGTGCCAGCAGCGGCAGCTGCGAGGCCAGCCGCTCCTCGCACAGCTCGACCAGCCGGTCGTATCCGGCCTTGCCCATCAGCTCGATCAGCTCGGGCCGGTAGGAGACGTAGACGGGATCGCCCGCGCCGTGCGCCGAGGTCGCCGACGTGCACCACCAGTGCAGGTCGTGGCCGCCCGGACCCCAGCCGCGCCGGTCGTACTCACCGATCGACACCTGCAGCACACGCGTGTCGTCGGGCCGGTCGATCCACTCGTACGTCCGCCGCACCGGCAGCTGCCAGCACACGTCCGGCTTGGTCTCCAGCGGCTCGCGGCCCTCCTTCAGGGCGAGGATGTGCAGCGAGCAGCCCATGCCGCCCTCGAAGCCGGGCCGGTTCTGGAAGATGCACGAGCCCTGGAAGGGCCGCGTCTGGCGCTCGCCGTCCTCGTCCTCGGAGACCCAGCCGCCCCGCGTGCCCTCGGCGTGGTGCTGCCAGATGTCCGGCGTGAGCCTGGCCACATGCTCGGCGACGCGCTTCTCGTCGTCCTCGTCGGAGAAGTGGGCACCCAACGTGCAGCACCCGTCGTCCGCGCGGCCCGCCTGGATGCCCTGGCAGCCGCTGCCGAAGATGCAGTTCCAGCGAGAGGTCAGCCATGTCAGATCGCAGCGGAAGACCTGCTCGTCGTCCGCCGGATCAGGAAACTCCACCCACGCGCGAGCGAAGTCGAGGCCCTTCTCGTCGGAGTCCACGACAGCAGGTGATTTGTCGCGCTTCGCCTTTTTCGTCTTTGGCACGTGTCCAGGGTACGGGCCCCGCCACGGGCCTTGTACCCCCGCCGAGGACGGCGGACGGCCTCGCGGGCAGTAGCGTGCCGTACATGAGACTCGGTGTCCTCGACGTGGGATCGAACACGGTGCATCTGCTCGTGGTGGACGCGCACCCCGGCGCGTGCCCGCTCCCCGCGCACTCGCACAAGGCGGAACTGCGCCTCGCCCAGCTCCTCGACGACGACGGCGCGATCGGCCCCCAAGGCGTCGACCGGCTGATCTCGGTGATCAAGGAGGCGCTCCAGGCCGCCGAGGACAAGGGCGTCGAAGAGGTCCTGCCGTTCGCGACCTCCGCCGTACGGGAGGCCCGCAACGCCGACGACGTCCTCGCACGCGTGCGCACCGAGACCGGCGTCGAGCTGCAGGTCCTCACCGGCTCCGAGGAGGCCCGGCTGACCTTCCTCGCCGCCCGCCGCTGGTTCGGCTGGTCGGCCGGGAAACTGCTGGTCCTCGACATCGGCGGCGGCTCCCTGGAGGTCGCCTACGGCATCGACGAGGAGCCCGACGCGGCCGCCTCACTGCCGCTGGGCGCCGGCCGCCTCACCGCCGGCTGGCTGCCCGGTGATCCGCCCGACCCGGAGGACGTCCGCTCCCTGCGCCGCCATGTCCGCACCGAGATCGCCCGCACCGTCGGCGAGTTCAGCCGCTTCGGCACGCCCGACCACGTCGTCGCCACCTCCAAGACCTTCAAGCAGCTGGCCCGCATCGCCGGCGCGGCCCGCTCCGCCGAGGGCCTCTACGTCCAGCGCGAGCTCAAGCGGGAGTCCCTGGAGGGCTGGGTCCCGCGGCTGGCCGCCATGACGGAGCGGGAGCGCGCGGAGCTGCCGGGCGTCTCGGAGGGCAGGGCCGGGCAGCTCCTGGCGGGCGCCCTGGTGGCCGAGGCCGCGCTGGACCTCTTCGGCGTGGAGCGCGTGGACATATGCCCCTGGGCGCTGCGGGAGGGCGTGATCCTGCGTCGCCTGGATCACATGGAGTCCGAACAGGGCAGGTAACGGGGGGCCGAACGCTATGGCAAACACCACAACGGCCAAGAGGCCCCCCACCTCACCCCGACCACACCCCGTAATCTGTCCTGCATGGCAGAGCCAGCCGTGAAGATCCCGGACGCGAAGGTCGCCCTGTCGACGGCCTCGGTCTACCCGGAGTCGACGGCCACGGCCTTCGAGATCGCCGCGCGCCTCGGCTACGACGGAGTCGAGGTCATGGTCTGGACCGACCCGGTCAGCCAGGACATCGAGGCCCTGCGCAGACTCAGCGACTACCACCAGATCCCGGTCCTGGCCGTGCACGCCCCCTGCCTGCTCATCACGCAGCGCGTCTGGTCCACCGACCCGTGGACCAAGCTCCAGCGGGCCCGTGCGGCGGCCGAGAAGCTCGACGCGAGCACGGTCGTCGTCCACCCCCCGTTCCGCTGGCAGCGCCAGTACGCCCGGGACTTCGTCACCGGCATCTGGCGCATGGCGAACGAGACGGACGTACGGTTCGCCGTCGAGAACATGTACCCCTGGCGCTACCGCGACCGCGAGATGCTCGCGTACGCCCCCGACTGGGACGTCACGAAGGACGACTACCGGCACTTCACGATCGACCTCAGCCACACCGCGACGGCCCGCTCCGACGCCCTCGACATGGTCGACCGCATGGGGGACCGGCTCGGCCACGTCCACCTCGCCGACGGGCGGGGCTCGGCCAAGGACGAGCACCTGGTGCCCGGACGCGGCACCCAGCCGTGCGCCGAGGTGCTGGAGCGGCTCGCCCTGACCGGCTTCGACGGGCACGTCGTCATCGAGGTCAACACCCGCCGCGCGATGTCGAGCGCGGAGCGCGAGGCCGACCTGGCGGAGGCCCTGGCCTTCACCCGCCTGCACCTGGCCTCGGCGGTGAAGGTGCCGCGGCGATGACCGGCCGGCCCCCGGCAGGCAGCGCGTCCGGCACCACCGCGCGCCGCCGCGGCCGCCCCCCGCGCACGGAGTCGGCGGACACCCGCGACCGCATCCTGACCGCCGCCCGCGACGAGTTCTCCGAGCGCGGCTACGAGAAGACGTCCGTGCGCGGCATCGCCAAGTCCGCCGGGGTCGACTCCGCCCTCGTGCACCACTACTTCGGCACGAAGGAGCAGGTCTTCGAGGCGGCGATCACCCAGTCCTTCGGACCCGCCCTGCAGGCCCCGAAGGCCATCGAGGAAGGCCCGCTCGACGGGGTGGGGGAGCGGCTGGCCCGCTTCTTCTTCGGCGTCTGGGAGAACCCGGCGACCCGCGCGCCGCTGCTCGCCATCGTCCGCTCCGCCCTCACCAACGACACCGCGGCCGCCGTCTTCCGGCGGATCGTCGCCACCCAGGTGCTGCGCCGCATCGCCGTACGGCTGGACCTGCCGGATGCCGAGCTGCGCGCCGAGCTCGCCGCCGCCCAGCTCGTGGGCACCGCGATCATGCGGTACGTCCTCAAGATCGAGCCGCTGGCCTCGGCGGATCCGGAGCAGGTCATCGCGCGGCTGGCCCCGGTCGTACAGGGACACCTGACCGATCCGTAAGGCCCGAGGGCGCCGTCGTCCGAGACGGGCATCCCGCATTCCGGACACTCCGTCCCGCCCACTGGATGACCGGCGTACGCTCGGTAGCAGTCAGAAATCTCCGAACTCTCTGACGCCGTCTTTGAAGGAGCGAGCGACGATGCCCGAGCTGAGGTCCCGCACAGTCACCCACGGCCGCAACATGGCGGGCGCCCGCGCCCTTATGCGCGCCTCCGGTGTACCGGGCGGGGACATCGGCCGCAAGCCGATCATCGCGGTCGCCAACAGCTTCACCGAGTTCGTGCCCGGGCACACGCACCTGGCACCGGTCGGCCGGATCGTCAGCGAGGCGGTCGTCGCCGCCGGCGGCATCCCGCGCGAGTTCAACACCATCGCCGTCGACGACGGCATCGCCATGGGCCACGGCGGCATGCTCTACTCCCTGCCCTCCCGCGACCTGATCGCGGACAGCGTGGAGTACATGGTCGAGGCGCACTGCGCCGACGCCCTGATCTGCATCTCCAACTGCGACAAGATCACCCCGGGCATGCTGAACGCCGCCCTGCGGCTGAACATCCCGACGGTCTTCGTCTCCGGCGGCCCCATGGAGTCCGGTCGCGCCACGCTCGTCGACGGCACGGTCCGCACCCTCGACCTGGTCGACGCGATCTCCGACGCCGTGAACGACAAGATCTCGGACGAGGACATCCTCCGCATCGAGGAGAACGCCTGTCCGACCTGCGGCTCCTGTTCCGGCATGTTCACCGCCAACTCGATGAACTGCCTGACCGAGGCCATCGGCCTGTCCCTCCCGGGCAACGGCTCGGTCCTCGCCACCCACACGGCCCGCAAGCAGCTGTACGTCGACGCGGCGAACACGGTCATGGACATCACCCGCCGCTACTACGAGCAGGACGACGAGACGGTCCTGCCCCGCAGCGTGGCGTCCTTCGCGGCCTTCGAGAACGCCATGGCCCTCGACATCGCCATGGGCGGCTCCACCAACACGATCCTGCATCTGCTGGCCGCCGCCCAGGAGGCGGGCGTCCCCTTCGGCCTGGACGAGATCAACGCGGTCTCGCGCCGCGTGCCGTGCCTCGCCAAGGTCGCCCCGAACGTGGCGAAGAACCGCACGTACTACATGGAGGACGTGCACCGCGCGGGCGGCATCCCCGCCCTGCTCGGCGAGCTGCACCGCGCGGGCCTGCTCAACGAGGACGTGCACTCGGTCCACAGCCCCTCGCTCGGAGACTGGCTCAAGACCTGGGACGTCCGCGGCGGCTCCCCGTCCCCGAAGGCCGTGGAACTGTGGCACGCGGCCCCCGGGTGCGTCCGCTCCGCCGAGGCCTTCTCCCAGTCCGAGCGCTGGGAGGCGCTGGACGAGGACGCCGAGGGCGGCTGCATCCGCTCCGCCGAGCACGCCTACTCCAAGGACGGCGGCCTCGCGGTCCTCAAGGGCAACCTGGCGGTCGACGGCTGCGTCGTGAAGACGGCCGGCGTCGACGAGTCCATCTGGACCTTCGAGGGCCCGGCGGTCGTCTGCGAGTCGCAGGAGGAGGCCGTCCAGAAGATCCTCACCCAGCAGGTCAAGGACGGCGACGTCGTCGTCATCCGCTACGAGGGCCCCAAGGGCGGCCCCGGCATGCAGGAGATGCTCTACCCGACCTCGTACCTGAAGGGCCGCGGCCTCGGCAAGACCTGCGCGCTCGTCACGGACGGACGCTTCTCCGGCGGCACCTCCGGCCTCTCCATCGGCCACGCCTCGCCCGAGGCGGCCGCGGGCGGCACCATCGCCCTGGTCGAGGACGGCGACCGGATCCGCATCGACATCCCGAACCGCTCCATCGAACTCCTGGTGGACGACGCCGAACTGACCCGCCGCGAGCAGGCCCTGAACGGCGTGTACGCCCCGAAGAACCGCGACCGCAAGGTCTCGGCGGCGCTGCGCGCCTACGCGGCGATGGCGACCAGCGCGGACAAGGGCGCGGTGCGGGACGTGTCGAAACTGGGCTGACCCCCACCGGCTCCGAGGGCCGTCTCCCGCTTGCCGGGGGCGGCCCTCGCGCATGTCTCGTGCCGCGTACCCGCCGGCTACCAGGCCGCCGGATCGCGCCCGTTCACGGCGAAGACGGTGCCGTCCGGCGCGCTGCCGTAGACCCGGTCGCCCACGACCACCGGCTCGGGCAGCTCGGCCGGGATCCGGTCCGACCGGTCGCCCAGCCGGGGGGACGTCTGCCCGGCGACCTTCCCGCGCCGCGCGTCGACGGCGAGCAGCCGCCCGTCCGACGTCGTCACGTACACGTACCGGTCACCGGCGACCGGCGTGGACCCTCGCATCGTTCCCGTCTCCAGATCCCACACCTGCTCACGCGCCTCGAGATCGACGGCCACCAGCGAACCCCCGGTCCCCATGAGACAGGCCAGGTTCCCGCGCACGGCGCCATGGGCCTGCTGGAGGGGGACGGCGAGGGGCACCCGTCGGGTCTCACCCGTCTTCGGGGTGTAGCGGACCACGGCCCGCGCATCACCGTGCACCGCGTCGAGGGACAGGAGGAACAGCGAGCCGTCGCTCGCGCCGAAGGGCTTCAGCGTCCCGTCGAGCCGGGCGTCCGACCGCACGTCGCCCGTCTGCGGGTCCACCACGGTGAGCCGGGTGCTCCGCCCGTCCTGCGACGCGCCGGCGAGGTATGCCAACGGGTCACCGCCGAACGTGGCGAAGTACGGCGCCTCATGGCCGGGGATCCGGTGGCTCCAGCGCACCTCACCGGAGGCGCCGTCCACACCGGTGACCTTCCCGTCGGTGCCCGTGACCAGGAGCATGCCGCCGGCGTACACCGCACTGCCGGCCTCGGGTGTGTCCCGCTGCCAGCGCACCTCGCCCGAGGCCGGATCAAGGGCCTCCAGGCGACGCCCCTGGTTCGGCGAGGGCTGTACGAGTCCACCGGCCAGCACCGGCGGCTCCTTCCGGGGCCCCTTGCCCACAGCGTGCCGCCACAGCAGGTGCCCGTCGGACGGATCCAGGGCGAAGACCAGTCCGGACGTGGCGCAGAGCAGCCGTCCCGCCCCGTGGGAGCACAGGGGCGCGCTGCCCCCGGCCGCCGGTGTGCTCTGCCACCCGCTGAACGCGGCCGACGTGGTCCGCGGGGAGGCGGGTTGTGGTGAGCCGCCGTCATCGTCGAGCAACGGGAGCGAGGCCAGGGCACCGACGACGGCCAGGCCGAACGCCCCGGCTCCGAGGGCCGCCCGCCTGCCGAGCCGCAACCCCCTGCCACGACCGGCTCGCACCGCGCGACCTGCCGGCACGGCACGATCGGCTTCCCCCGCACGATCGGCTTCCACCTCACGGACGGGTCTCCCGGCGGGCGGCCTCGGACCTCCGGTGTCCCAGGTCCGCTGAGCAGGTATGAACGTCTGCGTGTCGTACGAGGCCGCCACCGACCGCAGCTCCCGCATCAACTCGTCCGGCGTCGGCCGCTCCTCGGGCTCCTTCGCCAGACACCGCAGCACCAGCGGCGCCACCTCGTCCGGCACACCGGTCAGGTCGGGCTCGTCGTGCACCACCTGGTACGCGACGATGTACGGGCTGTCGGAGTCGAACGGCCCCTGCCCCGTGGCCGCGTGCACCATCACCGACCCGAGCGCGAAGATGTCGGCGGCCGGACCCACCTCGCGCGGGCGCCGGAACTGCTCGGGCGCCATGAAGGGCGGCGTGCCGATCAACCTGCCGGTCTCGGTGCGCAGTTCGCTGTCGACCGGCCGGGAGATGCCGAAGTCGATGACCTTCGGTCCGTCGTCGGCGAGCAGGACGTTGCTCGGTTTCAGATCCCGGTGGACGACCCCGGCGCGATGGATGTCCCGCAGCGCCTCGGCCAGCCCCGCCATCAGGCGCCGCAACTGGGCCGGGTCCATGGGGCCGTTCCGCTTGACGTGGTCGGACAGGGTCGGGCCCGGGATGAACAACGTGGCCATCCAAGGCCGTTCACCGTCCGGGTCGGCGTCGACGACGGGTGCCGTGAAGGCACCGCTCACCCTGCGCGCCGCCGCCACCTCCTGCCGGAAGCGCCCCCGGAAGTCAGGGTCCTTGGCGAACTGGGCGTGTACGACCTTCACCGCGAGCTTCATCCCGGAGGTGCTCCGGGCCAAATGCACGACGCCCATCCCACCCGCGCCCAGACGGGACTCCAGACGGTAGTGACCGGCGTGTTCGGGAAGTTCCGCTTCCGCGCCCGCTCCGGCATTTCGCTGTGGCGCCATGGAACCACCCCCGTGCTGTTCGTCCGCGCGCGCGACGCACGGAGCCTAGTCGAAGACTCGTACGGGACAGAGGCGGCTTGCTAGCCTCCACGCACGAGTTGCGCACGTGTGTTTCATCGTGCGACTCGGGGGAATCAACGGCACCCCACGGCGTCGGCCTGGGGATCAACGGGGGAGAAACACATGTCTGTCGACCATGTCCAGGAACTCGAGGGCGCAGGCGAGGGCGAGACGGTCACCATGGCGGCGTCGGATTTGCGCTCGTACGCCGTCGCCCCGGGCGTCCGTCTGAACGTCCGCAGCGGACCCGGCACCGGCTACGGCATCGTCCGCGTCCTGCCCGAAGGAGCCAGGGTCACCATCTTCTGCCAGCGTCCCGGCACCACGGTGGCGGGCCCGTACGGCACCTCGAACATCTGGGACAACATCGACGACGGCGAGTACGTCGCGGACGCCTACGTGAACACCGGCAGCGACGGCTACGTCCGCCCGCGCTGCAGCTAGCCCGCACGGAGCCCGCGGCCCGGCAACGGTCATAATCGACCCGTGAGTGCAGAAGACAGCACCCCCGCCGCCGCCGCGGGCTCCAGGGCCGGGACCCCCGGACCCCGCCCCGAGCCCCTGCGCTTCTTCGGCACGACCTGGCTGAACCACGACAACGGCTACACGCCCCGTCGTATCGCGGTCACCGTCGGCTCCCTGGCCACCGCCGCCGTCTCCTGCCTCGTCCTGCGCCTCGCCTACCAGGGCCTCCAGATCGCCGCGATCGGCGGCTTCGTCACGGTCCTCATGGTCGCGATGTTCGCGATCTGCAGTGCGATGGCCTTCCGCCACACCTGGGACGGCTTCACCCGCCGCCCCGACCCCGAGCGCCAGGCGTCCCTGCGCGGCCTCCTGGCCGTCGGCTTCGTCGGCTCCCTGCTCGCCTACTTCTTCCGCTCCCTCACCGAGGCACCCGGCGAGAAGCTCCACCGCCAGGAGTACGAAGAGGCCCGCAAGCAGTACGAGAAGCGCGCCACACGCCGCTCGGGCAACCCGAAGAACCGCCGCCGGGCGTAGCGCCCGCCGTGCGACGACCGGGCGTGGCCGTCCAGCGGATCGCGGGCAGGCCCGACTCTCGAACCCCACACCACCCCACCCCACCTCACCCAACTCCCGCCGCTCTCACCGGGATCTCACCACTCACCACCCCACCCCCCGGCCACCATGGCCGTATGACCACACCGCCCTCCGCCCACCACCCCACCCCCGAGCCCACCCGCAGCGCCCGAGCCCACTCCTTCAACGCCGCTGCGGCCCAGTACGCCGCCAACCGCCCGTCCTACCCCCCGGCCCTCTTCGACGCGATAGAAGACCTGACCGGCCGCCCCCTCACCGGCACCCGTGTCGCGGACATCGGCGCCGGCACCGGCATCGCCACCGCCCTCCTGCACGCGAGGGGCGCGAACGTGATCGCCGTGGAACCCGGCGAGGGCATGGCGGCCCAGTTCCGCCGCACCCTCCCGGCCATCCCGGTCATCCGCGGTACGGGCGACGACCTCCCCCTCGCCGACGACTGCGTCGACCTCGTCACCTACGCCCAGGCCTGGCACTGGACCGACCCCGCCCGCGCCGTCCCGGAAGCCCTGCGCGTACTGCGCCCCGGCGGCGCCCTCGCCCTGTGGTGGAACACCGACGCCCTCGACGTCCCCTGGATCGCCGAGGCCGCCGCCCGCACCGAGCGCCACTTCCGCATCGACGTCTCCGCCGAGAAGCGCAACGTCAACGCTCGCGCCGCCGACCCCACCGGCCTCCTCGACTTCACCCGCCGAACGGTCCGCTGGAGCCGCCGCGTCCCGGTCGACACCCACCTCGCCAACATCGGCAGTCACTCGGTCTTCCTCGTCCACGGCGCCGAACACACCGCATCGTTCCTGGCCGCGGAACGCGAGCACCTCCTCCGCACCTTCCCGGACGGTTTCGTGCAGGAGGTCTACGAGGTGGTCCTCCTCCTCGCCGAGACCCCGGCCTGACGCGCACCCACCGGCCCGCGAAGGCCGCACCACGGGCGGCTTGACGCGCCCGATCCCCGGGAGCATTATTCATCGCATGATGAATAATGCTCCCGGCTCGCCACGCCCGGGCCCCGCCCACACCGCCGACCGTCCCCCGACACCGGACACCCCAGCCGTCCACACCCCAGCCGTCCACGCCGAGAACCTCACCGTCGTCCGCGGCCCCCGCACGGTCCTGCGCAACCTCGGCTTCACCGTCCCCCGAGGCCAGATCACCGGCCTCCTCGGCCCCTCCGGCTGCGGCAAGTCGACCCTCATGCGCGCCCTCGTCGGCACCCAGGCCAAGGTCACCGGCACCCTCGACGTTCTCGGCCACCCCGCCGGACACCCCGCCCTGCGCACCCGCATCGGCTACGTCACCCAGGCCCCGTCCGTCTACGACGACCTGACGGTCCGGCAGAACCTGGACTACTTCGCCGCGATCCTGAACCCCGGCCGGGCAGCCGCCGACCGCCGCGCCGAAGACGTCACCCGCGCGATAGCCGACGTCGACCTCACCACCCACGCCGACTCCCTCGCCGGCAACCTCTCCGGCGGCCAGCGCAACCGCGTCTCCCTCGCCGTCGCCCTCCTCGGCGCGCCCGAACTCCTGGTCCTCGACGAACCGACCGTCGGCCTCGACCCGGTCCTGCGCCGCGACCTGTGGCACCTCTTCCACGACATCGCGACCGGCCGCGGCGCCACCCTCCTCGTCTCCTCCCACGTCATGGACGAGGCCGAACGCTGCCACCGCCTCCTCCTCATGCGCGACGGCGAACTCCTGGCCGACGACAGCCCCGACGCCCTGCGCACCCGCACCGGCGCCGACACGGTCGAGGAGGCCTTCCTGCACCTGGTGGACGAGGCAAAGGCAGCAGCCCGCATGAAGGAGACGACCCGATGACGACCCCGACAACCCCGACAACCCCGACAACCCCGGCCACACCGGCGACCCCGACCACCAGCTCGCCCGCCCCACCCAGGGCCCTCAACGCCTCCCGCACCACCGCCACCGCCGTCCGGGTTTTCCGCCAGCTCACCCACGACCCCCGCACCATCGCGCTGCTGGTCCTCATCCCCTGCGTGATGCTGTTCCTGCTGCGCTACGTCTTCGACGGCAGCCCCCGCACCTTCGACAGCATCGGCGCGTCCCTGCTCGGCATCTTCCCGCTCATCACGATGTTCCTGGTGACGTCCATCGCCACCCTGCGCGAACGCACCTCCGGCACCCTCGAACGCCTCCTCGCCATGCCCCTGGGCAAGGGCGACCTCATCGCCGGCTACGCCCTCGCCTTCGGCGCCCTGGCGATCATCCAGTCCGCCCTGGCCACGGGCCTCGCGGTCTGGTTCCTCGGCCTCGACGTCACCGGCAGCCCCTGGCTCCTCCTCCTGGTGGCCCTCCTCGACGCCCTCCTCGGCACGGCCCTCGGCCTGTTCGTGTCGGCCTTCGCGGCCTCGGAGTTCCAGGCGGTCCAGTTCATGCCGGCGGTGATCTTCCCGCAGCTCCTCCTGTGCGGCCTGTTCACCCCGCGCGACACCATGCACCCGGCCCTGGAAGCCCTCTCCGACGTCCTCCCCATGTCGTACGCCGTCGACGGCATGAACGAGGTCCTGCGCCACACCGACATGACCGCCACCTTCGTCCGGGACACCCTGATCGTCGCGGGCTGCGCCCTCCTGGTCCTGATCCTGGGCGCGGCGACCCTCAGGCGCCGCACTGCGTAAGCCGGCCCGGCGCGACGTCCCGCCCAGCGGACACCCGAGCCGTCGCCCACTCCCCGGTGCGAGGATGGACCCCGGACGACGCACCCTTCGGAGGCACCCCGCGCCATGACCCAGAAAGTCGCAGTCCTCGGCACCGGCAAGATCGGCGAAGCCCTGCTCAGCGGAATGATCCGCGCCGGCTGGACCCCGTCCGACCTCCTGGTCACCGCCCGCCGCCCGGAACGAGCGGAAGAACTCCGCAGCCGCTACGGCGTCACCCCGGTCACCAACCCGGAGGCCGCCAAGACCGCCGACACCCTGATCCTCACGGTCAAGCCGCAGGACATGGGCACCCTCCTCGACGAGCTCGCCCCGCACGTCCCCGCCGACCGCCTGGTCATCAGCGGCGCCGCCGGCATCCCCACGGCCTACTTCGAGGAGCGTCTCGCTCCCGACACCCCGGTCGTCCGCGTCATGACGAACACCCCCGCCCTCGTCGACGAGGCCATGTCCGTCATCTCCGCCGGCACCCACGCCACCGCCGACCACCTCGCCCACACCGAGGAGATCTTCGGCGCCGTCGGCAAGACGCTCCGCGTGCCCGAGTCCCAGCAGGACGCCTGCACCGCCCTCTCCGGCTCCGGCCCGGCCTACTTCTTCTACCTGGTCGAAGCCATGACCGACGCCGGCATCCTGCTCGGCCTGCCCCGCGACAAGGCCCACGACCTGATCGTCCAGTCCGCCATCGGCGCCGCGACGATGCTCCGCGACAGCGGCGAACACCCGGTCAAGCTCCGCGAGAACGTCACGTCCCCCGCCGGCACGACGATCAACGCCATCCGCGAACTCGAGAACCACGGCGTGCGGGCCGCCCTCATCGCCGCCCTCGAAGCCGCCCGCGACCGCAGCCGCGCCCTGGCCTCCGGCAACAACAGCTGAACACCCGGGGGCGGGCCCGACCCGCCCCCGGCTGCCCGCACCCCTCACACCCCCGGCACGGGACCCGCCGCGGCCACCTCCTCCACAGCGGGCAGCAACCCGATCGCCCGATACGCGGCGTCCACCGTCGGCCGGGCCATCCCCCGAGCCCGTCCCGCCCCGTCCCGCAGCACGCCCTCCACATAAGCGGGATCGGCACACAACTCCTTGTGCCGCTTCTGCAGCGGCCGCAGCACCTCGACCACAGCCTCGGCGGTGTCCTTCTTCAAGGCCCCGTACGACTCGTACGCGTCACTCAACCGCTCCGGCTCCCCACCTGTGCACGCGGCGAGGATCTCCAGCAGATTCGCGAGCCCCGGCCGGGCCTCCCGGTCGTACACGACCTCTCGCCCGCTGTCGGTCACGGCCCGCATCACCTTCTTACGCACCACATCGGGCTCGTCCAGCAGATAGACGATCCCCGGCCCGACGTCGTCACTCTTGCCCATCTTGGACGCCGGGTCCTGCAGATTCATCACCCGCGCCGCCACCTCCGGCCGCGTGGCCCGCGGCACCACGAACGTATGCCCGTACCGCTGGTTGAACCGCACGGCGATGTCCCGCGCGAGTTCCACATGCTGCCGCTGATCGTCCCCGACCGGCACCGCGTCGGCCCCGTACGCCAGGATGTCCGCCGCCATCAGCACGGGATACGTCAGCAGCGACAGCCGCACGCTCCCGCCCCGCCGCTGCTCCCGCGCGGCCTTCTCCTTGTACTGGATCATCCGCCGCATCTCACCGTCGGTGGCCACACACTCCAGCAGATAGGACAGCCGGGCGTGCTCGTCCACATGGCTCTGCACGAACACCGTGCAGAGCTCCGGATCCAGCCCGGCCGCCAGCAGCAAGGTCGCGCACTGCCGGCTCAGCCTGCGCACCCGCGCGGGATCGTGGTCCACGGTCAGCGCATGCAGATCCACGACACAGAACAAGGCCTCCGCCTCGTGCTGGTCCACGGCAGCCCACCGCCGCATGGCCCCCAGGTAGTTCCCCAGCGTCAGATGCCCCGTCGGCTTGACCCCGCTGAAGACCCGCGTCATCTCTCCACCTCCCGGTCGGGACCGCCGCTCCGGGCGGCCGCCCCTCCGTGGTTCCGGGAGGGAGAAACGAAAACGGCCGCCGAAGCGGCGGCCGTTGAGTGCATACGTGAGCACGGCCGCCGTCAGGCGGCCCACCACAGCTGGGTGCACGTACGCGTCGTCATGCAGCCCACGCTACGCCCCGGGAGTGCCGCCCGCCCCCTGGTTTGACACGCCCTACCCCCATCCGTAGTGTTCTCCGAGTTGCCCGACGTGAGCGCCGACTCCGGTCGGTCCCCGGGCAGCCACTCCGCAGGTACTCACCACTATTCGACGCGCAGTACGTCTGTCGTCGTTTCATTGGCATGTGTATTTACGGAATGAGGAATCCCCGTTCGAAAGGACGCGGCCCCCGATTGGCTCGGGAGCCGGGGAATCCGCTAAAGTCTCACTCGTCGGAACGGCCCAACAGCCGCAAAGACAAACCCCGCTGACCGGGGATCAGGCCCG
>NZ_SZVW01000017.1 GCF_007655005.1 Streptomyces tibetensis | reverse complement strand
CCGCCCGGGCCCGTCCCGGCGTCCCCGCCCGGGCCCGTCCCGGCGTCCCCGCCCGGGTCCGTACCGGCGTTCCCGCCCGGGCCCGTCCCGGTGCCCGTACCCTCCCCGGTGCCCGTGCCCTCCCCGGCGTCGCCGCGCTCACCGCTGTGCTGCGGGGCTCTGTTCGTGATGGCCACGGGCCCGGTACCTCCGGTGGTGCGCGAGGGCAGTTCCCATTCCCTCCCCTTTCGTACGGGCGGCGACGGCCGGGCGTTCACGCCACACCGTCCCCTTCTGGAATCGGTCCTCCCGGTGAGGCAGTCTTCTCCTCGTGGGGAGCGTTCCGAACCAAGGTCAGCCGAGTGATCCGGTCACGCACATGATCGTGTGCGGTGACGACGGCCTCGCGCACCGGCTGGCCGCCGAACTCCGCGGCGTCTACGCAGAGCAGGTCACGCTGGTCGTGCCGCCCTCCGTGAGACGGGTGCGGCAGCCCGTGGTCGGACGGGCCCGGGCCGCCTCGGCCGCGCTGCTGGACCGGGTCGTGAACGCGGCCGTCAACCGGACCGGCGCGAGCGGCGAACCGGCCGCGAGCGAACAGGTCGTGGAGGCACCGGAGATCACCGAGGCGGTGCTCACCGAGGTGGGCGCCGACCGGGCGGCGGCGCTCGCTCTCGTCTTCGACGACGACGAGACCAACATCCGCGCCGCGCTCACGGCCCGTCGGCTCAACCCCCGCATTCGCCTCGTACTGCGGCTCTACAACCGGCGGTTGGGGCAGCACATCGAGGAACTGCTGGACCAGACCGCCGCCGTCGCCGCCGGGGACGGTCAGGGAGAGGGCCTCGACGCGTCGACGACCGTGCTGTCCGACGCCGACACGGCCGCGCCCGCACTGGCCGCCACCGCTCTCGCCGGCACCAGCAAGGTCGTCCAGACGGAAGGGCTCGTGCTGCGGGCGGTGGAACGGCAGCCGCGGCCGGGCGAGGTGGCCGACCCAGGGCTGTGCACCCTGGCGCTGCTGTCCGCGACGAGCAACGACCCGGCCGGCGCGGACGGTTCCGAGGGCAGCGGGGAGCACGGCCCGCACCTGCTGCCGGACGAGGCGGCGGTGGCGTCGGCGACCGGGCGCGGGACCGTCGTCCTGGAACAGGTGTCGTACTCGGGGCCGTCCCTGCCCGCGGGCCGGGGCGGTGTGCCGCCGTTCGCCTCACTGTTCTCGCGGCGGCTGCGGTGGTCGCTCGCCGGGTTGGTGGGCTGTGTGCTGGCGCTCGCCGTCGGGTTGATGATCGTGACCGACGAGCATCCGCTGTACGCGACGTACATCACGCTGCTCGATCTCTTCGGCATCAACGATCCCGCGCTCCACCAGTCGACCGCCCGGCAGGTGCTGCAACTGCTGTCCGGCCTGGTGGGGTTGCTGTTGCTGCCGGTGCTGCTGGCGGCGGTGCTGGAAGCGCTCGGCACGTTCCGCAGCGCGTCCGCGCTGCGCAAGCCGCCCCGGGGGCTCGGCGGGCACGTGGTGCTGCTCGGGCTCGGCAAGATCGGGACGCGCGTGCTGACGCGGCTGCGGGAACTGAACATCCCCGTGGTGTGCGTGGAGTCCGATCCGGACGCGCGGGGACTGGCCACGGCGCGGCGGCTGCGGGTGCCGGTGGTGCTCGGGGACGTCACGCAGGAGGGCGTGCTGGAGGCCGCGAAGATCCACCGCGCCCACGCGCTGCTGGCGCTGACCAGCGCGGACACGACGAATCTGGAGGCGTCGCTGTACGCGCGGTCCGTACGGCCCGACCTGCGGGTCGTGCTGCGGCTGTACGACGACGACTTCGCGACGGCCGTGTACCGCACACTGCGGGCCGCGCACCCGAATGCCCCGACGCGGAGCCGGAGTGTGTCGCATCTGGCCGCGCCCGCGTTCGCCGGGGCCATGATGGGGCGGCAGATCCTGGGGGCGATTCCGGTGGAGCGGCGGGTGCTGCTGTTCGCGGAGGTGGATGTGGCCGGGCATCCGCAGCTGGAGGGACGGACGGCCGGCGAGGCGTTCCGGGCCGGGGCCTGGCGGGTGCTGGCGCTCAACACGTCACCTCCCGGGGGGCGGCGGGGAGAGGCCGGGCCGCCGGGCGAGGAGCGGGTACCGGCTTCGGGCCTGGTGTGGGATCTGCCTCCTGCGTATGTGCTGGGGCCCGGGGACCGGGTGGTGCTGGCGGCGACCCGACGGGGGCTCGCGGAGCTGCTGGGGCGGAGACGGCGGGAGCGGGCGGGGGCGTGACGCCGGGCGCCCCAGGGTCGCGGAGCGACTCGAGGGGCGCGGGGAACTGCGCGACCGGCCACACCCCGCCCGCACCCGCCGAACCACTCCCCCCCCCCGAACTACTGGGCGCCGGGCACCCCCTTCAGGTACCGCTCCGCGAACTCCAGCTCCAGCCGCACCTGCTTGATCCGTTCGTCCACCACCAGCGACCCGTGCCCGGCGTCGTAGCGGTACACCTCGTGCACCGCGCCCCGCGCCTCCAGACGCTTGACGTAGTTCTCGATCTGCCGGATCGGGCAGCGGGGGTCGTTGACGCCGGCCGAGATGTAGACCGGCGCCTTGACCTGGTCGACGTACGTGAGCGGGGACGAGGCCTCGAAGCGGTCGGGCACCTCCTCCGGCGTGCCGCCCAGGAGCGTGCGGTCCATCGCCTTCAGCGCTTCCATCTCGTCGTGGTACGCCGTGACGTAGTCGGCGACGGGCACCGCCGCGATGCCGAGGGTCCACGCGTCGGGCTGGACGCCGAGGCCGAGGAGGGTGAGGTAGCCGCCCCAGGAGCCGCCGGTGAGGACGAGGCGGTCGGGGTCGGCGATACCGGAGCTGACGGCCCACTCGCGGACCGCGGCGATGTCCTCCAGTTCGATGAGGCCGACGCGGTGCTTCAGGGCGTCCGTCCAGGCACGGCCGTAGCCCGTGGAGCCGCGGTAGTTGACACGGATCACCGCGTAGCCGTGGTCCACCCAGGCCGCGGGGCCCGCCGCGAAGGAATCGCTGTCGTGCCAGGTGGGGCCGCCGTGGATGTCGAAGACCGTGGGGAGCGGTCCGGTGCTGCCCTCCGGCTTCTGGACGAGGGCGTGGATGCGGCCCCCCGGCCCCTCCACCCACACGTCCTGCACCGGCACCGAACCGGGCGACTTCATGCCGGGCGGGTCGAGCACCACAGCGCCCGCCGTGGAGCGGACCGCCGACGGCTCGGCCGCCGAGGACCACAGGTACTCCACGCTGCCGTCGGGCCGGGCCGTCGCGCCGGAGACCGTGCCCGGCGGGGTCGGGATCTCGGTGAGGGCGCGGCCGGACAGGTCGTAGCGGAACAGCTCGCTGCGGGCCTCGAAGCTGTGGGCGATGAGCAGACCGCTGCCGTCCGGGTACCACTCGGCGCTGACGTCGCCCGGCAGCTCGGTGAGGGCGCGGCCGGACAGGTCGTAGCGGAACAGCTCGCTGCGGGCCTCGAAGCTGTGGGCGATGAGCAGACCGCTGCCGTCCGGGTACCACTCGGCGCTGACGTCGCCCGGCAGCTCCAGCGCCAGGTCCGTCTCCTCGCCGGTGGCCACGTCCCACACCAGGGGCTCCCAGCGGCCGCGGCGCTGGTGGCCGATGAGCAGGCGGGTGTCGCCGTCGACGGGGGCGAAGCCGAGGACCTCCAGGCCCAGCTCGCGGGTGCCGCCCTCGGTGTCGTCGAGGTCGGCGACCGCCGTGCCGTCGGGGCGCAGGACGCGCAGCGCCGAGTGCATCGCGTCGCCGTGCTCGGTGTGCTCGACGGCGATGAGCGAGCCGTCATGGGAGAGGTCGCCGACACCGGCCGACTCGCGGTGGCGGTAGATCTCCACCGGCTCCTCGCCGGTGCGGACGAGGTGGATGGTCGTGCCGTCCTCGTCGGTGGAGCGGCCGACGACCGCCGTACGCCCGTCGCGGCCGAGGGCGAGACCCGCCGGGTAGGAGGGCTCCAGGCCCGCGGCGGCCGGTTCGTCCGCGCCGCCCTCGAAGGGCTGGCGGCGCCACACGCCGAACTCGTCGCCGTCCTTGTCGTCGAACCACCAGATCCACGCGCCGTCCGGGGACAGCACGCCGTCCGTCGTGCCGTTGGGCCGGTCCGTCACCTGGCGCTGCTCGCCGGTCGACCGGTCCCAGGCGTACAGCTCGTACGTGCCCGTGGCGTTCGAGACGAAAAGGGAGCGGTCCGGCGCGTCCTCCGCCCAGTCGGGCAAGGACACCCGGGGCGCCCGAAAGCGCTTCTCCCAGTCCGGCATCCGCTCCTGCCGCCCCGCCTGTGCCGCTTGCTCGTGCTGGTCCCGCTGATCCCGCTCGTCGGACCCGTTGCTCTCAGTCATGGCCCCATACTGCCCGCCCCGGCCGACAATTCGCTCGCGAGGTCCCCAGCCTGTGGATAACCTCCACCGGTCCCCCCTCCGAGCAGGTCAGGAGACCCAGCCCATGTACTCCCCCACCCCCGCCGACTGGAACGAGGCCAACCGCGCCCACTGGGACGAGCGCGTTCCGCTGCACGTAGCCGGTGACTTCTACGACCTGGACGCCTTTAGGGCCGGTCAGGACCCCTTGCGCGACTTCGAGCTCGCCGAGGTGGGCGAGGTCGGCAACCGCTCTCTGCTGCATCTGCAGTGCCACATAGGCCTCGACACGCTGTCCTGGGCCCGGCACGGCGCCGCCCGCGTCGTCGGCCTGGACTTCTCCGAACCAGCGGTCGACCTGGCCCGCGGTCTCGCCCACGACCTGGGTCTCGGCCCGGACCGGGCGGCGTTCGTGGCGGCGGACGTGTACGACGCGGCGGCCGCGGTCCCGGACCCGTCGTACGACATCGTGTACACCGGCGGTGGCGCGTTGTGCTGGCTGCCCGACATCGGGCGCTGGGCTCGGACCGCGGCGGCGCTGGTGGCGCCCGGCGGGTTCCTCTACCTCGCCGAGTTCCACCCGCTCACCGATGTCCTCGACGACGCGACCGGTTCGCGGATCGTGCACGACTACTTCGCCCGCGACGCCTGGATCGAGGAGAGGGCGGGGTCGTACGCGGCCGAGGGCGCCGAGTTCACCCACGGCCGGCGGGTGGAGTGGCAGCATCCGGTCGGCGAGGTCGTCTCGGCGCTCGCGGCGGCCGGGCTGCGGATCGAGTTCCTGCACGAGCACGATGTGTCGCTGTTCCGGCGGTTCGGGAACTTCGAGCGCCGGGACGGCTACTTCCGCTTCCCCGAGGGCCGGCCGCGGATTCCGCTGATGTACTCGATCCGGGCGCGCAAGGACTGACCTCGGGGGGCTTCACGGCCGTCCGGAACCGGCCGGCGGGCCCGCTCCGTTGCCGACCCCGCGGGCCGGGGCCGCCCGACACCCCCGTACCGTGGGGGTGTGTACCGGTTTCTGCTGACGCCCCGATGGTGGGGGATCAACGTCTTCGTGCTGTTGTCCATCCCCTTCTGCATCTTCATGGGGTCCTGGCAGCTGAGCCGGTTCGAGGACCGGGTGCAAGATCATCGCACCGCGACCGAGCAGGTCTCCGAGGCCCGGCACGAGGCGCCCCGGCCGCTGAAGGACATGCTGCCGGTGGACAAGGCGACCTCCGGGAAGCTGGTCACCGCGAGCGGCCGGTACGGCAAGCAGCTGCTGGTGCCCGGGCGGGAGCTCGACGGCAAGCAGGGCTTCTACGTGCTGACGCTGCTGCGGACCGCCTCGGGCGAGGCGCTGCCGGTGGTGCGCGGATGGCTGCCCGGGGCCACCGCCACGGCGAAGGTCCCGGCCCCGCCGTCCGGTGAGGTCACGGTCACCGGGGCGCTGCAGGCGTCGGAGACGCCCGGGGACAACGGGGTCAGTGCGCAGGGCGGCCTGCCGGCCGGACAGACCGCGGCGATCAGCGCGGCGTCCCTGGTCAACCTGGTGCCGTACGACGTGTACGACGCGTGGGTCACCCTGTCGAAGGGTGACGCGGGGATGAAGGCGGTGCCGGCTGCCGCGCCGCCGGACTCGGGTCTGGACCTGAAGGCGTTCCAGAACCTGGGCTACACCGCCGAGTGGTTCGCCTTCGTGGGGTTCGTGATCTTCATGTGGTTCCGGTTGCTGCGGCGCGAGGTGGAGTTCGCGCGGGACGCGGAGCTGGGTCTGGTCGCGGACGAGGAGCCCGTCACCGCGGACGTCGCTGTGAAGTGAGCGGCGCCTTCGCCCGCGCCGGGTGGGTCGGCAGCCCCTGACGGGCCGCGCCTCCGCCTACGATCCCGCCAGCACGCCCGTCCAGTACACCGTGCCCGCGCACGCGTTGGACACCGTGACCGAGCTTGCGCCCGAGCCGGTGACCGGGGTGTACGTCACCGCCACACTGCCGTCGACCGTGCCGTCCTCCCTGACCAGCTGGGGGGCCGTACCCGTGTCGCCGCCGGTCGAGGTGCCGGCCGTGGTTGTCGGGTCCTCCTCCGAGGGGGTCGGGTCCGGGCTGGGGTCGGGGCCGCCGACGCTGCCGCCGGGGGTGGGGCAGGTCTCGGAGGGGACCCAGGCGAACTTCACGTCGTAGCCGACGCCCGGCTGGAGCACCAGCTGGGCGGCCTCGAGGGACGGGTCGGGCAGCAGACCGGCCGCCGCGTCGCCCGCGGTGTGCCGGGTCGAACCGACCTTGCCTGCGTCGGCCGCGCCCTGCGGCAGCGCGCTGACCGAGCCGGGGCCGGTGACGGTGCAGGCCGCGCCGGAGACGTTGGTGACACGGAAGGAGCCGGAGACCGCGCCCGTGGAGTCGGGGGCGTTGCTGCTCGCGGAGGCGGGGCCGAGCTGGGCGGCGGTGCACGCCGGGATGCCGGCGGCGACGGTGGAGGAGGGGGCGGCGCCCTGGGTCGCGCCGGTGGAGGCGCCGGATCCCTTGCCCTTGCCCTTCTCCTTCTTCTCGCCCTTCTCCTTTTCCTCGGCCTTGCCGGAGGAGCCGCCCGCGGTGCTCTCGCCGCCGTCGGGGCCCTTGCCCTGGCTCGCACCGCCCTGGGCCTGCGAGGTGTGGCCGATGGCGGCCGGGTTGGCCTCGGAGCCGGTGGCGTTGGAGACGTGCACGAGGGCGGGGACGGCGGTGCCGATGAAGAGCGCGGCGGCCGCCATGCCGACGACGGCCTGCCGCTTGCGGGCCCGCCGCTGCGGCACCGCCTTGCGCAGGTAGTCCAGGGTGCCGTCGCGCGGTTCCACCTCCTGCACCACCTGGTGCAGCATCGAGCGCAGGTCCAGCTCGTCCGAGCCGAACCCGTCGGGGCTCTGGTCGTCGGGGCCGTGGTTCACAGTTCCGTTCCCAGCGTGCGATTGCTTCGGATCTTGCCTGTACCGCCTTGTCGGCGCCTGCCACTCTCCCAGGCGCTCGACCGGCTCGGGGCGGTCGCGCCCGTTGGCGCCCGTGCCGTTGCGGTCACTCATACCGGCTCCTCCATGGCCAGCCGGAGCGCCGCGATACCGCGCGATCCGTAGGCCTTGACGGAGCCGAGTGATATGCCGAGCGTCTCGGCGACCTGCGCCTCGGTCATGTCCGCGAAGTAGCGCAGCACCAGCACCTCGCGCTGGCGGCGCTGCAGCCCCTTCATCGCCTTGATGAGGGAGTCGCGCTCCAGCTGGTCGTAGGCACCTTCCTCGGCGCTGGCCATGTCGGGCATGGGCTTCGACAGCAGCTTCAGGCCGAGGATGCGGCGGCGCAGCGCGGAACGCGAGAGGTTGACGACGGTCTGGCGCAGGTACGCCAGGGTCTTCTCGGGGTCCCGGACGCGCTTGCGGGCGGAGTGGACACGGATGAACGCCTCCTGGACGACGTCCTCGCAGGAGGCGGTGTCGTCGAGGAGCAGAGCGGCGAGACCCAGCAGCGAGCGGTAGTGCGCGCGGTAGGTCTCGGTGAGGTGGTCGACGGAGGTGCCGGCCGCCACGCCGTCCTCTGCGCCATCACGCTGGTTGGGTATGCGGGCCGGCCGCGCTGCGGGCACGGGCGCGATCACCGGCATGCCACCGGGCGTACCGGCCATGCGGGGTCGAAGAGCCGCCGGGCGGGGCGGTCGAAGGACCGTGCCGCGCGCCGCACTGAAGTCGAGTACTTCTGCTGCCACGCCTGTTGGACACGCTGACCCCCGTGAGGGTTGTACGTGCCGGGCATCACTTTCACGCCGACCGTCGCCGTTGCCGGTCTACCCGCGTCAGGCAGCACAGTCGATGGTGCGTTCATGGCCCTCATGCGTCCCGCTCTTCCCTTATATCCAAATGTGAACGGACGTCCCCACGCCCGGTTCCAGGCGTCCCCACGCCTGTAAGCGCTCCCACGGCCGAAGGGCGACCGCAAAGACGCTCCCCGCCCTTCGCGCGGTTGCGGAGAGCGGGGAGGTAAATCCTCTGATGCCGAAGCGCCACCGACAAGTGGTCCGGATCATCGATCGGCTCACATGTCGTGCACAGATCCTACAAACCACCTCTGACATCGGCCGGGGGATTACGCGGGCCGGAACGCGACGACACCGGGCGACCTGCGGCCGGGGACGGTCGCGCTGTTCGCCGGCTCACACCGTCAGGACAGCTCGGCCGCGACCACCTCGGCGATCTGGGCGGTGTTGAGCGCGGAGCCCTTGCGCAGGTTGTCCCCGCACACGAACAGTTCGAGCGCCGTGGGGTCGTCCAGCGCACGCCGGACCCGCCCGACCCAGGTCGGGTCCGTGCCGACCACGTCGGCGGGGGTCGGGAACTCCCCCGCGTCGGGGTTGTCGAACAGCACCACCCCGGGCGCCGTGGCGAGAATTTCGCGGGCCTTGTCGACGGTGACCTCGCCCTCGAAGCGGGCGTGCACGGTCACCGAGTGCGTGGTGATCACCGGCACCCGTACACAGGTGACGGCCACGGGAAGGCCGGGAAGACCGAGGATCTTGCGGGCCTCGTTGCGCACCTTCAGCTCCTCCGACGACCAGCCGTCCTCGCACGCCGTACCGGTCCAGGGCACGACGTTCAGCGCGACCGGCTCGGGGAAGGGCCCGGTGTCGTCGCCGAGGGCCCGGCGCACGTCACCGGGGTGCACGCCCAGCTCCGTGCCCGCGACCAGGGACAGCTGCCGGCGCAGGGTCTCCACCCCGGCGCGCCCGGCGCCGCTGACGGCCTGGTACGAGGAGGCGACCAGCTCACGCAGCCCGAACTCGGCGTGCAGCGCGCCCAGGGCGACGATCATGGAGAGCGTCGTGCAGCTGGGGTTGGCGATGATCCCGCGCGGGCGCATCCGCACGGCGTGCGGGTTGACCTCGGGCACCACGAGCGGCACGTCCGGGTCCATCCGGAACACGCCGGAGTTGTCGACGACCACCGCGCCCTTGGCGGCGGCGACGGGCGCCCACCGCTCGGCGACCTCGTCGGGGACGTCGAACATGGCGACGTCCACCCCGTCGAAGGCCTCCTCGGTGAGCGCGAGGACCTCGGTCTCCTCGCCGCGCACGGTCAGCTTGCGGCCGGCCGAGCGCGGGGAGGCGATCAGCCGGATCTCGCCCCAGACGTCGGCCCGCTGGGACAGGATCCGGAGCATGACCGTGCCGACGGCTCCGGTCGCCCCCACCACGGCAAGCGTCGGACGCCCGGACCGTACGGTCCGGGCGTCCAGTCGGAGGTCGGCCATCAGCGGCCGGTGCCCCCGTAGACGACGGCCTCGTCGCTGTCGGAGTCGAGCCCGAACGCGGAGTGCACGGCGCGGACGGCCTCGGGCACGTCGTCGGCGCGGGTCACGACCGAGATGCGGATCTCGGAGGTCGAGATCAGCTCGATGTTGACGCCCGCGTCGGACAGGGCCGTGAAGAAGTCGGCCGTGACGCCCGGGTTGGTCTTCATGCCGGCGCCGACGAGGGAGATCTTGCCGATCTGGTCGTCGTAGCGCAGCGAGTCGAAGCCGATGCCGGCCTTGTTCTTCTCCAGCGCGTCGATGGCCTTGCGGCCCTCGGTCTTCGGCAGCGTGAAGGAGATGTCCGTCAGGCCCGTGGAGGCGGCGGACACGTTCTGCACGACCATGTCGATGTTGATCTCGGCGTCGGCGATCGTGCGGAAGATCGAAGCCGCCTCGCCCGGCTTGTCCGGCACGCCGACGACCGTGACCTTGGCCTCGGAGGTGTCGTGCGCGACACCGGAGATGAGAGCCTGCTCCACCTGCTTGTCCCCTTGCGTAATCGGCTCGCTGCTGACCCATGTGCCCTGAAGTCCGCTGAAGCTGGACCGGACGTGGATCGGGATGTTGTACCGGCGGGCGTACTCCACACAGCGGTGGAGCAGCACCTTCGACCCGGAGGCGGCCAGTTCGAGCATGTCCTCGAAGGAGATCCAGTCGATCTTCCGGGCCTTCTTCACCACGCGCGGGTCGGCGGTGAACACGCCGTCGACGTCGGTGTAGATCTCGCAGACGTCGGCGTCGAGGGCGGCGGCGAGGGCCACCGCGGTGGTGTCGGAGCCGCCGCGGCCGAGCGTGGTGATGTCCTTGGTGTCCTGGGAGACGCCCTGGAAACCGGCCACGATCGCGATGTTGCCCTCGTCCACCGAGGTCTTGATCCGGCCCGGCGTGACGTCGATGATCCGGGCCTTGTTGTGGACCGAGTCGGTGATGACACCCGCCTGGCTGCCGGTGAACGACTGGGCCTCGTGGCCCAGCTTTTTGATCGCCATGGCCAGCAGGGCCATGGAGATCCGCTCTCCGGCGGTCAGCAGCATGTCGAGCTCGCGCCCGGCAGGCATCGGGGAAACCTGCTCGGCGAGATCGATCAGCTCGTCCGTCGTGTCGCCCATCGCGGAAACCACGGCAACCACCTGGTTGCCGTTCTGCTTCGCTTCCACGATCCGCTTGGCGACGCGCTTGATGCCCTCGGCATCGGCTACGGAGGAGCCTCCGTACTTCTGCACGACAAGGCCCACGTGCGCTCCTCGCTCAATCCGTCTCTATCCGCTCATACGCATTCGTACCGCGGTCGGCTCAGTCTAACGAGCGTCCGAAAAACCCCTCCGCGATATCGCATGGTGAGATCTCGGGCCGCCCGTCCAGAGTCGCTCATGCCCATCTGGGCACGGGCCACTCGGGAAAGTGCCCGGCGTCACAATCGCACGAGCCACGGCCTCGGTCGCCCAACTTTCAAGCACTAGGGTTCGGCTGTGCGCGTACTCCTGGTGGAAGACGATGAACCGGTCGCCGAGTCCCTGCGCCGTGGCCTCAGGCGCTACGGCTTCGAGGTCGAGTGGGTCACCACGGGCGGGGCGGCCCTGAAACACGAGGGTCCCTACGACGTCGTCCTGCTGGACCTCGGCCTGCCCGACACCGACGGCCTGGACGTCTGCAAGGCGCTGCGCGAGCGGGGCGACGTCCCGATCATCGTGATCAGCGCGCGCAGCGACGAGACGGACCGGGTGGTCGGGCTGGAGCTCGGCGCGGACGACTACGTCTCCAAGCCGTTCGGCGTCCGGGAGGTCATCGCGCGGATCAGGGCGGTCATGCGCCGCACCCTGTCCCGCACCCCCACGGGGACGCCCGACGCGGGCCCCGACCGCTACGGCACCCGTCTGACGATCGACCGCAGGGGCGCCCGGGTGCGCCTGGACGGCGCGGAGGTCGCCCTCGCGCCCAAGGAGTACGACCTGCTGACCTTCCTCACCGAGGAGCCCGGGGCGCTGATGTCGCGCGAGCAGATCATGGAAGCGGTCTGGGACGCGAACTGGTTCGGCCCGACGAAGACGCTGGACGTGCACGTGGCGGCGCTGCGCCGCAAACTCGCGGGCGCGATCACCATCGAGGCGGTCCGCGGGGTCGGCTTCCGGCTGGAGATCACCGGGGGTACCGAGGCGGACGGGCGCGGCGGGAGTGGCGGAGGCGGCAGCGCGGACACCAGCGCCGAACCGGGCGGAAACGGCGGCTCAGGCACCGGCGGCGGACCGGACGCGAGCAGCAGCCCAGGCACGAGCAACGGACCGGACGCAAGCAACAGCCCACGCACGCGCAGCGGACCGGACGCAAGCAGCAGCCCAGGCACGAGCAACGGACCGGGCCCTAGCAGCAGCCCAGGCGGCGGACTGGGCTCAAGCGGCGGGTCGGGCGGGGACGGCGGGCCGGGCACACGCGGCAGCTCCGGCCGAGGCGGCGTACCGGACGGGAGCGGCGGCGTCTCATGATCCGTCAGCTCGTCCGCAGCTACGTCCTGCTCGTCGCGGTCGCCATCGCACTGTTCACCGTGCCGGTGGCGTTCACGCTCACGGATCAGCTGCGCGACGACACCAGGTCGGCCGTCACGCGCGAGGCCGACGCCATGGCCCTGCTGCTCGGCGACGGCCGTGCCGCCTCCTGCCAGGCCCTGGAGGAGATGGCCAGGGCCTACGACGACGAGATCCAGGTGACCCGCACGGCGAACTGCCCCGCGGACCTGCCGCGGCCCACCCCGGACGCGGCCCTGGCCAAGGCCCTGAAGGACGGCACCCCCACGACGGACTGGGGCTCCTCCTTCATCTGGGGCCCCGAGCTGGTGATCACCGTGCCCGCCCGGGCGGCCGGCACGGACCGGGTCGTCGGCGCGGTACGCATCGTGTACTCGACCGGCGAGATGACCAGCCGGCTGTGGCAGATCTGGGGCTTCCGGGCGGTCCTCGCCGTGCTCGTCCTCGGGGTGGCCGCCCTGCTCGGCGTCGGGGTGGCCCGGCGCCTCACCCGGCCGCTGCGCCAGCTCAACGACATGGCCAGCAAGTTCAGCGACGGCGATCTGACCGCCCGCTCCCCCGTGACGGGCCCGCCCGAGACCCAGACCCTGGCACGCACCCTCAACCAGGGCGCCGAACGCCTGGACACGCTCATCGCGGCCCAGCGCATCTTCGTCGCGGACGCCTCCCACCAACTGCGCACCCCGCTCACGGCGTTGCGGCTGTCCCTGGACAACATCGCCGACGGCGTGGACGACGAGTTCGTGCGGGAGGACGTGGAGCAGGCGACGGCGGAGGTCGTGCGGATGAGCCGGCTGGTCAGCGGGCTGCTGGTACTGGCCCGGGCCGAGGCGAGGGTGACGGCGGCCGAGCCGCTCCCGCTGCTGGACATCGTGCGGGAGCGGCTCGCCGTGTGGAGGCCGGCCGCCGACGAACGCGGTGTCACCATCGCGCTCAGGGGGAGTACCGACGGCCGGCCGTCTGTGTTGTCCAGCCCCGGTCATCTGGACCAGATGCTGGACAACGTGCTCTCCAACGCCCTGGAGGTCTCGCCCGACGGCGGGACGATCACCGTGCGGGTGGAACCCCGGGGCGAGGTCGTGGAGGTACGGGTCCTGGACGAGGGGCCCGGCATGTCGGACGCCGAGAAGTCCCGCGCCTTCGACCGGTTCTGGCGGGGCCAGGGCCTGACCGGGAAGTCCGGCTCCGGCCTCGGTCTCGCCGTCGTCAGACAGCTGGTGACGGACGACGGCGGGACGGTGGCGCTGACGGACGTGCCGGGCGGCGACGGCCTGTGCGTGACGATCACGCTACGGGCGTCCCACCGGGGCGGCTGACCGGGCTCAGCCCTGCGGCATCTTCGAGGAGTGGTGGTTCACGATCAGCCACTTGCCGCCCGGCTGCCTCTCGTAGGCGTAGGTGTAGCGGGCCTCGACCGTGCTCTTCTCGCCCGTCTCGTGGTCGGTGAGCGTGAACTCGTAGACGCCGGTGTCGATGACGGTGTCGCGGTCGAGGACGTCGACGACGGACTCGACCTTCGTGCCGACGGGCTTGTTCTGCAGGAAGTGCTCGAAGTAGTCGACGATCCCGGCTCTGTCGGTGCGGACCTGGTTCGAGACCGTCGGCAGCAGCACCGCGTCCTTGGCGTACAGGTCGGCGACCTTCTTCGGGTCACCGGTCTGCAGCGCGGCGTTCCAGTCGTCGAACAGCCCGAGCACCTGCGCCTTGGTCACCGGCTCGGCGTGCTTCCTGCTCTTGCTCTGCGCGTCCGCTCCGGCGACCCCGGCTCCGAAAGCGAAGGTGCCGGCGGCCAGGACTGCGGCGGCGGTGGCGGCTATGGCGGTGCGCCGGCGGGCGGGGCGGCGGTCCATGACGTCTCCAGTGGGATCGAGGGGAGTCTGCCTCCCTCCGCGTTCTGCGCGGTGGAAGTGACTCCAGCCTCGCGTTCCACCGGTCAGGGCCCGTGCAGCCCGCGTACAGCAGACGTACAAGGAGCCTCCAAATCACGCTGCGTGAGCGGGCGTTGGGCGCTACGGTCGGGGCATGGAGATCTTGCGTTACGTGGCGTTCAGCACGGATCCCGAGGGCGGCAACCCCGCGGGGGTGGTGCTCGACGCGAGCGGCGCCGACGGCGCGGCGATGCTGGCGACAGCGGCCGAAGTCGGCTACTCGGAAACCGCGTTCGTGGTGGACTCCGGCGAAGGCCCCCTGGACGTGCGGTACTTCAGCCCGCTCGCCGAGGTGCCGTTCTGCGGCCACGCGACGATCGCCACGGCCGTGGCGCACGCGGAGCGGCACGGCACCGGACGGCTGCTGCTGCGCACCCCCGCGGGCCCGGTCACCGTCACCACCGACCGGGCGGCGGACGGCAGCCTCGTGGCGACGCTGGTGAGCGTCGCGCCGCGCAGCGTCCCGCTCGAGGAGGGCGACCTCGCCGAGCTGCTGACGATCCTGGGCTGGTCCGCCGGCGACCTGGACCCGGCGCTGCCGCCCCGGGTCGCCTTCGCCGGGGCCTGGCACCCGGTCATCGCCGCCGCGAGCCGCGAGCGGCTGGCGGACCTGGACTACGACATGGCCGCGCTCACCGCCCTCATGGCCCGCCGGGACTGGACCACGATCGACCTGGTCTGGCGGGAGTCACCCACCGTCTTCCACGCCCGCAACCCGTTCCCGCCCGGCGGTGTGGTCGAGGACCCGGCCACGGGGGCGGCGGCCGCCGCGTTCGGCGGCTACCTGCGTGAGTTCGGCCTCGTACCGACCCCTGCCACCCTGACGATTCACCAGGGCGTGGACCTGGGACGCCCCAGCACGATCACCGTGACGGTACCGGCGGAACCGGACACGGGCATCGGCGTGACGGGGACGGCCGTACGGCTCTGAAAGGTCCGGTGGGCGGCCTCAGCGGTGAACAGCGGAGAGGAACGCCGCCCAGACCGAGGGCGCGACCTGGAGCTCGGGGCCCGCCGGGGTCTTGGAGTCACGGACGTGGACATGGGTGGACAGGGCGACTTCGACGCAGGCGCCGCCCTCGGAGTCGCTGTGGCTCGACTTGACCCAGCGCAGTTGGTCACTCATGTCTGATCCACCATCCGCTCGACGAAACGGGCCGACTCAGCGGTACTGAGAGCCTGCGTACGGATCATGCTTGGCCGCTCAGTGGCGCGACTGACAGCCCCCGGTTCGGCACGCGATTCACCGCCCCGAGTGGGTTCCGGCGGCAGGACATCAACTCCACGTGGCAGGCGTGCATTTCGACGCCGTCCGGGTCGAGGGTGTGCGGGGCGAGCTGGCGGCCGAGCGGCTGATCGAGGCGGCGGACGGGGACGCGGGGCCGGTCGTGTGCGAGGCGAGCGGGCCACGGTGGGTGTACTTCCTGCTGGCACCCGGGGTGGTGCGCGGACGGGACTGGCCCCTGGGAGTACAGCAGTTGGGCGGTCGCGACCCGCATACGGTCACGGTCACGTACATCGGGATCCCCGCACTGGAGGGCAACACCTGGCCGCTCAGGTGGTACAGCGAGCCGACGCCGACCGCTCCGTACGTCGACCCCGACGCGCTGACCATCGCCGTGGGCCGGTGAGGCCCGCTACTTGGCCCGGCGCAGCCCCAGTGGCTCCGCGATCTCCTCCACCATCACCCGGCCCGCCTCGATCTCCAGCGTGTCGTCGCCCATGCCCTGGTCCGTGTCCAGGCCGTCGAGTTCGGCGAGGGGCTGGTTGAGGCGGACGTGGGCGAGGACCGACTGCAGGGCCCGCAGGCTCGCCGAGGCGGTGGAGCCCCAGTTGGAGAAGTAGGAGAACTGCCACCACCACAGGGCCTCCGTGGTGCGGCCCGCCCGGTAGTGGGACATGCCGTGACGCAGGTCCGTGATGACGTCCGTGAGGTCGTCGGAGATCCGGGCCGGCACCGGGGCCTTGCGCGGCTCGTAGGGGTCGAAGACCTCGGAGTAGACGTCGATCGGGTCCAGCAGGCGGGCCAGGTTCTCGCGGAGCTCGTCGACGTCCGCCTCGGGGCCCGTGTCGGGTTCGTAGCGCTCGTCGGGCACGATGTCCTCGTGCGCGCCGAGCCTGCCGCCGGCCAGCAGGAGCTGGGACACCTCCAGGAGGAGGAAGGGCACGGCCGATTCCGGCTCGTCGCCCTTGGCTACCTCTGTGACGGCGACCAGGAAGCTCTCGATCTGGTCCGCGATCTGGACCGCGAAATCGTCCGGGTTCTGGTCGGTCGCGTGCAGCGTGGCGTCAGACATCTAGGAGTCGTCTCCCCTCGAAGGCGCGTCCGAGGGTGACCTCGTCCGCGTATTCCAGGTCCCCACCCACCGGGAGGCCGCTGGCCAGGCGGGTGACCTTCAGGCCCATGGGCTTGATCATGCGGGCGAGGTACGTCGCCGTCGCCTCGCCCTCCAGGTTCGGGTCCGTGGCGAGGATCAGCTCGGTGACCGTGCCGTCGGCGAGCCGGGCCAGGAGCTCCCGGATGCGCAGGTCGTCGGGGCCCACCCCGTCGATCGGGCTGATCGCGCCGCCCAGGACGTGATAGCGGCCCCGGAACTCACGCGTGCGCTCGATCGCCACGACGTCCTTCGGCTCCTCGACCACACAGATGACGGCCGGGTCGCGGCGGGCGTCGCGGCAGATGTTGCACAGCTCCTCCTGTGCGACGTTGCCGCAGGTCGCGCAGAAGCGGACCTTCGCCTTGACCTCCATCAGGGCCTGTGCGAGACGCCGTACGTCCGTCGGCTCGGCCTGCAGGATGTGGAAGGCGATCCGCTGGGCGCTCTTCGGACCGACGCCGGGCAGCCGCCCCAGCTCGTCGATCAGGTCCTGGACCACGCCTTCGTACAACGGACTGCCCTTCCTGGGTCTTCGGGGTCGGTGCGTACCGTCCCGTACGTACCGTAGTTGTCTGCCGCCTGTCCGAGGAAGGCGGTGCGCCGGGTCAGAACGGCAGGCCGGGGATGCCGCCGCCGCCCAGACCCTGTGCGAGCGGGCCCAGCTTCTGCTGCTGGAGCGTCTGCGCGTTCTCGTTGGCCGCCTGGACGGCCGCCACGACCAGGTCGGCGAGGGTCTCGGCCGTCTCTTCGGCGGACGCGGAGTCCGGATCCACCGCCTTCGGGTCGATCTTCAGGGCGCGCAGCTCGCCGGCGCCGGTGACGGTGGCCGTCACCAGACCGCCGCCCGCCTGCCCGTCGACCTCCGTCTGCGCCAGTTCCTCCTGCGCCTGTGCCAGGTCCTGTTGCATCTTCTGGGCCTGCTGGAGCAGCTGCTGCATATTGGGCTGGCCACCACCGGGGATCACGATCAGCTCCTTGCTCGGTACAGGTTTTCCCGTTCGGCACGAGCCTACGTGGTCGGGGCTGCCGTCGCCCCGGCACTCTTTCGAGTGAGTCCCCCTCGCGCCCTATACCTGATCAAGGAATACTTCCGGGCGGAAAAGAGGCGAAAGCTACGTCTTCGCCACCCATTGGGGGGTAGGAAGGGTCGGGCGCGTTCCGGATGCGGACTTTCGTCCATCGCGCAGCGTGATCGGTGGGTGAACCGTACGTGGTCATTCGTGGTCAGTGAGGAGTGCCGGGTGGGTCAGCCGGAGATGCAGCCCGAGGGGCCGCCTCAGGACGGGCGGGGCGAGCAGGCGGCGGCCGGGCTGCGGCCGGGCGATCTGACCGGGCGGGTCTTCCCGCTCGGGGACTGGGGCGAGCCGGCGGTCCGGCTGGACGAGCTGTACCGGTGGGTGGAGCGCGGGGCGCTGCGGACGGCGGCCTGGTATCTCGCCGACCGGGTGTCGAAGCGGCGGTGCGCGCGGGTGCTGCGCTGCGGGGCCGCGGTGGGGGCGGTCACCGGGGTCGCGCTGCCGCTGCTGGATCTGACCGGGGTCGCGGGCGGGATCGCCCCCTGGGGGTGCCTGGCGCTGTTGCTGGGGGCGGCGTGCGTGGCCGTCGACCGGTACTTCGGGGTGACGTCCGGGTGGATGCGGGACGTGGCCACCGCGCAGGCCGTGCAGCGACGACTGCAGGCGCTGCAGTTCGACTGGGCGGCGGAGAGCGTGCGGGAGGTGCTGGGGCCCGCGGAGGGGACGGCCGGCGAGGCCGCCGAGCGGTGCCTCGGGGTGCTGCGGAGGTTCTCCGAGGACGTGACGGAGCTGGTGCGGGTGGAGACGGCGGACTGGATGGGGGAGTTCCGGTCGGGGTGTGCCGCGCCGGCTGGGTTGCAGGCCGTGGCGTTCCCGGCGCCGGGGCGCGGGTCCGAGGTGGGGGTGAACGGACGGTTCACGGTGCCGCCGCACGGCGGGACGCGACCGAACATGCCCCGCCAGCGGCCGCCGGAGCCGAGGTGAGGACGCCGGGCGTCACTCCAGCGCGGGCTGGACCCGTGCCGGAGCTTCCCGCAGTGTCGTCTCCGCTCGGCCCACCACATCGCCGTCTGCCGCCAGATCGAGGTCCGGCCCCGCCAGGTCGGACTGGACCTCGAAGACGGCGTTGCCCTCGCCGTCGGCAACGGTCATCACGACAAGATCTGTCACAACACCCCGATATGCGCCCAGCTCTGACAGAGCGCTACCCATCTTGGGGCATGGGGGGAGGGCCACGCCCGGAAGTTCGTCGACTTCCCCTACGACTGAGGAAACGGCCTAGTCAGGCGGCCCCCCGTTGTCCTGCGCGCACAGGGTGAGCCCCTCCGGGGTCCAGCACGGCAGGTGCCCGTGGGTGCGGATGATGTCCTGGCCGTTGCCGCGGGCCAGATACGTCAGGAAACTCGACGCCAGGGAGTCGGCGGGGGGCCTGCCGTAGGTGTAGGCGTATTCGATCTCCCGGTACGGGTAGTCGCTCACGCCGTGTTCGATGGCGTCGACCGAGGCGGGGTCGCCGTCCAGACGGAGCGCGTGCAGGCCCTTCACGCGACCGGCGAGGTTGAGTTCGCTGTAGCCGATGGCGCCGGGGAGGCCGGCGACCGTCGCCAGGACCTGTTCGGTCGAGTCGAGTTCGCAGCGGATGACGGCTGCCGTGGGGTCGTCCTTGTGAACGCAGTCGACGGAGGAGTTGGCGATCTCGCCCCGGCCCAGCACCCGGCGCTGGAAGACCTGCCGTGTCCCGGAGTTGGCGTCCCGGCTGACCAGGTGCACGGGCAGGTCGGGGCCGCCGAGCTGCCGCCAGTTGCGGATCTCGCCCCGGTAGAGGCGCCGGAGGTCACCGGTGGACAGGTTCGTCAGGTGCACGTCGTCGTTGACCACGAGCGCGAAGACGGACACCGCCACCCGGTTCTCCCGCAGGTCGGGCAGGCCGGCGGGCTTGGGTCCGTCCGACAGGGCCACCACCGCCGGGGTGCCCCCCGAGTCCCGTCTCGCCCGGGCACCGGCGGCCGTGAGTTCCCGGATCCCGGCCGTCGAGCCGTGCGCGTCCACGTCGATGACGGGGTCGCCGCCGCAGTCCCGCTGGTACTTGTCGGCCACCTCGCGCAGGACGGGCGCGAACGCGGTCGAGCCGGTGAGGGTGAGGGTGCCGCTCGCGCAGCCGATCGGGGGAGGGGTGTCGTCCTGGGCGACGACGATCACCGCCAGGGTGACCACACTCGCCGTGAGGGCGATGGTGATCAGCCGCGCGGCCCGGCTGAACAGCGGCGGCTTCTCGTCCGGCGTGGCACTGCGGTTGGGGTGCACCTCACCGTCACGCAGGCCGCCCACCAGCCGAATCTCGTCGCCCACGTCACCGCCGGAGAGGAGGACGAGCAGCTTGAAGTGGTCACCGCGGTTGAGCGGGACACGCGGGATGCGCAGGGTGTGCCCATCGTAGGCGAAGCCGCGGCCGGCGGTGAAGTGGTCCATGAGGTGGTCGGTGTCCGACGGCTGGGTGACCGATACACCGCGGACGGTGCGACCGGTGAACACCGCTGTCAGGCCGTGCAGTTCGGGACCGGTGTAGTCGTCCCGGTCGATGCCCTGCGAGCCGTCGTTCTCGATGCGCAACAGGACCAGCGTCGCGTCGGACATGTCAGGAGCCTCGTCGAACAGGCCGAGGCGGCGGTTGGCGCGGCCTGAACGCACGTCGTCACCGATGGGGTTGTCCATCTGCACGCGGTAGCCGAGGCGTTTACGGCGCGGTACCCGGCGTTCGTACCAGACCATCACGCCCGAGGCGACGATGCCCAGAAAGGCCGTGGCCACGGCCACGAGGTTCTCCGCGCTCAACCACTCCATGGTGGGTGCCCCCGCCGCCGCCCGGCCGATTCGATCGTCCGGTCACCGTACGGCTGCACGAGCGCCCACCCGGTCTTCGTCGGCCGGAATTCGCCCGACGTTCAACAAACACGTGAGCAAGGGGGGTTGGTCACTGCTTCGTGTACGTCAGCCGTTCCCCGCTGCTCGTGTTCACGCGTTCCAGCGTGCCGTTCGGGAGGAGGGTCACCTCGGTGGCCGCACCCGGGGTGCAGGCGGTGCGCGGCTGCCCGACCTTGACGGTGGACGGGCCGATCTGCAGCGCGCCGTCGGTGCCGGGTTCCGCGGTCAACCGCCCCTCGAAGACGCAGTGGTAGGTGCCGCCGCCCTTGGTCGGGCCGTCGGCCACGAGGGACAGGACCGTGTCGCCCAATTCGCCCTGCCGGAAGGTGAGCGAACGGCTGTGCTCGCCGTCGGCGTTGTCGATGGTCGTGGTCCAGGTGCCGAGGTACCCGGCGGGGATCGTGCCGTCCGCCGGGGAGGGTGAGGTGTCCGGCTGCGAGGTCGTCGGGGAAGGGCCCGGGGTGGTCGGGGCCGGGCCGGTGCTCTGCGTGCCACCACGGCCGTCGTCGGCCCCGTCGTCGCCGCCCTGCATCAGCGCGTACACCGACCCGCCCGCGGCGAGGGCGACGACCAGGGCGATCACGACGAGCAGCGCGGTGGAACGGCCGTCCCCGCGCGCCGGCTGGGGCTGCGGGGGGCCGTACGGCGGGGTCGTGCCGTAGGGCGGCGGGCCGTAGGGCGGGGTGGAGCCGAGGCCGCCGTAGGCGGGGTGCGGCGGGGGAACGCCCGGGGTGCCGGGCTGCGGGTGCTGCTGGGGGTAGCCGTACGCCGGATACGGGGGTGCCTGTGGCTGGGGCTGCGGGTGGGGCGGGGCGCCCGGGCCCGGCAGGTGGTGAGGTGCCGGGGGCGCGCTCTGCCCGGCGGCCATGGTGGGCAGATGGTTCACCGACGGCCCGCCGCCCTGCGGCCCCGGCAGGCCCGGCGGGGGCGGGCCGGGGGTCGCCGCCGGCGCGGTCGCGGGGGCCGGGGGCAACGCCGGGCGCGGTGACGACTCGTCGGCGGCGGGTGCGTGTTCGGGGGCGGGGCCGGGGCCGGGGCCGGACTCGTCCGCAGGGACCGGACCCGGCCGCTGCGCGGCGTCGCTTTCCGGCTGCGGGCCGGTGAGGGCCGGTCGCGCCCGCGCGGCGGAGCCGCCCGTGTCACGGCCCCGCACCCCTCGGGCGGCGGGCCGGGCCTGCCCCGCCTCCCCCTCCGGATCCTCCGTGTCCAGCAGCCGCACCGCGTGCCGCCCCAGTTGGGCCACCAGTGCGCTCGGCAGCCACGGGTCGAGGGCGCGGCCGTCGGAGACGGTGTCGTCGGCGCCCGTGCGCTGCAGGATGCGGTCGAGGGAGGGCCGGGCGGCGGGGTCCTTGCGCAGGCAGTCCCGGACGAGGTCGGCGATGCCCTCGGGGACGCCCTCCAGGTCCGGCTCCTCCTGGGCGATGCGGAACATCAGGGCGTGCACGCCGCTGTTGGCGGTGCCGAACGGCAGGGCGCCGGTGGCGGCGTAGGCGAGGACCGAGCCGAGGCAGAATACGTCGCACGCCGGGGTGATGCGGTCGCCCCGCACCTGCTCGGGCGCCATGAAGCCGGGCGACCCGACGAGCGCGCCGGTGCGGGTGAGCCCGCCGTCCGTCACGGTCTCCAGGGCGCGTGCGATGCCGAAGTCGATGACGCGCGGGCCGTCGATGGTGACCAGCACGTTGGACGGCTTGAGGTCGCGGTGGACGATGCCGGCCGCGTGGATGTCCTTGAGCGCGTGCGCGAGCCCGGCCGCGAGGATGCGGACCGTCCGCTCGGGCAGGGCACCGTGGTCGTGTCCGACGACCTGTTGCAGGCTCGGCCCGGCGACATACCCGGTGGCGACCCACGGCACGGCCGCCTCGGTGTCGGCGTCCAGCACCGGCGCCGTCCAGTACCCGCCGACCCTGCGTGCGGCCTGCACCTCCTGCCGGAACCGCTCCCGGAACTCCTCCTGCGCGGCGAGCTCCTCGCGGACCAGCTTCACGGCGACCGTACGGCCCCGCTCGGAGCGGGCCAGGTACACGTGCCCCATGCCCCCCGCGCCGAGCCGCGCCAGCAACCGGTACGAACCGATCTGCTGCGGATCCCCGGACCCCAGCTTCTCCATCGCTCAGCCGCCTTCCCCCCACACGCGAGCAACAGACCGAGAATAGTGCGGGGCGGGGGCCGGGTGACCTGGGCGCGGTCTACGGTTCCGTAACAGGCGGAGGCGGTGTGCCGGGCGTCCCCACCTGGTCGAGCACCGTCGACAGTCGTTCCAGCACCCGCACGGCCTCCGCCAGCTCCGCCTGACCGAACGCCTCGGCCAGCCGGTCGGCGAACGCCGTGTGCCCGGGGTCGATCCGGGCGATCGCCGCACGCCCCTGGGCCGTCGGCGTGAGGAGCTTGGCGCGGCGGTGCGCCGGGTTCGGCCGGTACTCGGCGAGCCCCTTGTCGACGAGCAGGTCGGCGATGCGCTGGACGCTCTGCCGTGTGATGCCCATGGCGCGGGCGATGCCGGAGACCGGCAGCGGCTCCCCGAGGACCGCACCGAGCACCTGCCACCAGGCTGCGGTGAGCCCCGCGGGCCGGGCCAGTTCCTCCGCGACGGCGAGGAACTGGCCGTTGAGCCGGAACACCCCGAGCGCGCTGCCGCTGAGCAGGTCCTGACGCTCGCGGCTCACAGTGCGCCGGCCTTCTCCAGCACCCCGTAGGCCGCCGCGTCGGAGTCGTGGAACAGCCGGTACCAGGCGTCCAGCACCTCGCCCTCGTGGACGCCGAGCAGCCGGAGGATCTCCCGGGCGAAGGCGACGGGTTCGGTGGGGCCCGCGGTGACCAGGCCGGCGTCGGTGACGGCGTCGGCCTCGACGTAGCGTCCGCCGCCCGCGTAGCCGGTCGCGGCCAGGTAGAAGGAGACGGCGCCGGTGTGGTCGCGGTCGTCGAGCAGGCCCTCGCGGGCGAGTCCGGCGGTGGCGCCGCAGATCGCGGCGACCGGGACGCCCGCGTCGAGGAAGGCCCGGGCGGTGCGGGCGAAGGGGGCGAGGTCGTCCGAGGTGTCCCAGAGGTCGGCGCCCGGGAGGATCAGCAGCGCGCTGTCCTCGGGGCGCAGATCCTCGAGCGCCAGGTCGGGCTGGACGCGCAGTCCGCCGATGCTCCGCACCGGGGACGTGGACGGGCCGACGGTGCGGATCTCGTGGCCGGCGCGGGCGAGATGGGCCGTGGCGTGGCCGGTCTCCCAGTCGGCGAGGGTGTCGTAGACGGCGAGATGGACGGGCTTGCGGCTCATGGCTCCTCCTCTGCTTCCCTGCATGACAACATGCTGTCCAATAGACAGCATATTGTCAAGAGGTCCATCGCTCGACACCTTCCCGTCGACAACCTGTCGCGGAAACCCCCAGACCTCACACACGACGCCGATTTCCCGCCCCCGCCCCCCATGCCTACGCTCGCCCGCATGACCCCTCAGCCGAACCCCGAAGCCGGCGCCGCCGTCAAGGCCGCCGACCGTGACCACGTGTTCCATTCCTGGTCCGCCCAGGAGCTCATCGACCCGCTCGCCGTCGCCGGTGCCGAGGGGTCGTACTTCTGGGACTACGACGGCCGCCGCTACCTCGACTTCTCCAGCGGGCTCGTCTACACGAACGTCGGCTACCAGCACCCGAAGATCGTCGCCGCGATCCAGGAGCAGGCGGCGAAGATGACGACCTTCGCGCCCGCCTTCGCCATCGAGGCGCGCTCGGAGGCGGCCCGGCTGATCGCCGAGCGGACCCCGGGCGACCTGGACAAGATCTTCTTCACCAACGGCGGCGCCGACGCCGTCGAGCACGCGATCCGGATGGCCCGGCTGCACACCGGCCGCCCGAAGGTGCTCTCGGCGTACCGCTCGTACCACGGCGGTACGCAGCAGGCCGTGAACATCACCGGCGACCCGCGCCGCTGGGCCTCCGACAGCGGCTCGGCCGGGGTCGTGCACTTCTGGGCGCCCTACCTGTACCGCTCCCGCTTCTACGCGGAGACCGAGGAGCAGGAGTGCGCGCGGGCGCTGGAGCACCTGGAGACGACGATTCGCTTCGAGGGGCCCTCGACCGTCGCGGCGATCATCCTGGAGACCATCCCGGGCACGGCCGGGATCATGGTCCCGCCGCCCGGCTACCTCGCCGGGGTGCGGGAGATCTGCGACCGGCACGGGATCGTCTTCGTCCTGGACGAGGTCATGGCCGGCTTCGGACGGACCGGCGAGTGGTTCGCGGCGGACCTGTTCGACGTCACGCCCGACCTGCTGACCTTCGCCAAGGGCGTGAACAGCGGCTATGTGCCGCTGGGCGGTGTCGCGATCTCCGGGGCGATAGCGGAGACGTTCGGGAAGCGGCCCTACCCCGGCGGTCTGACGTACTCCGGACACCCGCTGGCGTGCGCTGCCGCGGTGGCGACGATCAACGTCATGGCGGAGGAGGGCGTCGTCGAGAACGCGGCCCGGCTGGGCGCCGACGTCGTCGGGCCGGAACTGCGGGCGCTCGCCGAGCGGCACCCGAGCGTCGGCGAGGTGCGCGGCACGGGCATGTTCTGGGCGCTGGAGCTGGTGCGCGACCGTGAGACGCGGGAGCCGCTGGTGCCGTACAACGCGGCCGGTGAGGCGAACGCCCCCATGGCCGCCTTCGCCGCCGCCGCGAAGAAGGGCGGGCTGTGGCCCTTCGTGAACATGAACCGGACGCACGTCGTGCCGCCCTGCAACATCAGCGAGGCCGAGCTCAAGGAAGGCCTGGCGCTACTGGACGCGGCGCTCTCGGTGGCGGACGAGCACACGCGGTAGACACCGAGCACACGTCGGTGGCGACCGGGCACCCGCCGGTGGACACCAGGTACCCGCGGTGGACACCGGGCACCCGCGGTGGACCGGACACCCGCGGTGGACCGGACACCCGCGGTGGACCGGACACCCGCGGTGGACCGGACACCCGCGGTGGACCGGACACCCGCGGTGGACCGGACACCCGCGGTGGACCGGACACCCGCGGTGGACCGGACACCCGCGGTGGACCGGACACCCGCGGTGGACCGGACACCCGCGGTGGACCGGACACCCGCGGTGGACCGGACACCCGCGGTGGACCGGACACCCGCGGTGGACCGGACACCCGCGGTGGACCGGACACCCGCGGTGGACCGGACACCCGCGGTGGACCGGACACCCGCGGTGGACCGGACACCCGCGGTGGACCGGACACCCGCGGTGGACCGGACACCCGCGGTGGACCGGACACCCGCGGTGGACCGGACACCCGCGGTGGACCGGACACCCGCGGTGGACCGGACACCCGCGGTGGACCGGACACCCGCGGTGGACCGGACACCCGCGGTGGACCGGACACCCGCGGTGGACCGGACACCCGCGGTGGACCGGACACCCGCGGTGGACCGGACACCCGCGGTGGACCGGACACCCGCGGTGGACCGGACACCCGCGGTGGACCGGACACCCGCGGTGGACCGGACACCCGCGGTGGACCGGACACCCGCGGTGGACCGGACACCCGCGGTGGACCGGACACCCGCGGTGGACCGGACACCCGCGGTGGACCGGACACCCGCGGTGGACCGGACACCCGCGGTGGACCGGACACCCGCGGTGGACCGGACACCCGCGGTGGACCGGACACCCGCGGTGGACCGGACACCCGCGGTGGACCGGACACCCGCGGTGGACCGGACACCCGCGGTGGACCGGACACCCGCGGTGGACCGGACACCCGCGGTGGACCGGACACCCGCGGTGGACCGGACACCCGCGGTGGACCGGACACCCGCGGTGGACCGGACACCCGCGGTGGACCGGACACCCGCGGTGGACCGGACACCCGCGGTGGACCGGACACCCGCGGTGGACCGGACACCCGCGGTAAACACCTGTAAACCCGTCAGTAACCGACATCCTCGCGCCTCATTCGAACGCGTAAGGTGGCGTGCTCGTAGACATCCATGTACGCGCACGCCACCCGAACGCGACGAGGGAGACGCCCTGACCATGCCCGCCAGCTCCGGCAACGGCGCCGTGACGCGCAGCACCCTGCGACAGCAGATCGCCGACGCGCTTCGTGACGAGGTGCTGGCCGGGCGGCTCCAGCCGGGGCAGGAGTTCACGGTCAAGGAGATCGCCGAGCAGTACGGGGTGTCGGCGACGCCGGTGCGCGAGGCGCTCGTCGACCTCTCCGCGCAGGGGCTCCTCGACGCCGACCAGCACCGCGGCTTCCGGGTCCACGAGTACTCGGTCGACGACTTCCGCGGCATGATCGAGGCGCGCGGGCTGGTCATCGAGGGCATGTTCCTCGCGCTCACCGAGGGGCGGCCGAACGCGGTGCGGCCCGACGATCCCCGGTCCGCCGCCGTGGTCGCCGGGGTCCGCAGGCGCGGCGAGGAGGCGCAGCGGGCCGCCGCGGCCGGTGATCTCAGCGTCCTCATAGGCTACGACCTGCGCTTCTGGCGCGAGCTCGGCGCCTGCTTCGGCAATCCCTACCTCGCCGACTTCCTCAACCGGCTGCGCGTGCAGACCTGGGTCTGCGCGGTGCAGCACCTGCGCCGGCTCACCGATCTGCGCGGCGAGCTGTGGGCCGGTCACACCCAGCTGGTCGACGCCCTGATCGACCGCGACAACGACGCCGCCCGGGCGATCATCGCCGCGTACAACGCGCACTCGCTCACCCTGATCGAGCGGCTCGCCGCCGGATGACCCGCGTCGCCGCTGTCCGTATGGGTATGGGACATGCACGGCGGGAGCCGTGACCGCGGCGCACCGCTACCCTTCTTGACCACCGTGCTACCCGACGACCGCGCTGAGCGAGGAGCCTTCTTTGGCCTGTGACCTGTGGCTGGTACCGCTCGTCGACGTGTTGTGCCACACGCCGGACAATCCCTTCGCCGAGGAACTCGCGCAATACAACAAGGTGCTCGCCGAGGCCGGTCTGCCGCCGGTGCCGGTGTACCAGTACATGCCGGGACTGTCCGGCGAGGTCGCCCCGGTGGCGGGCTTCGACTACGACGCGCTGCACTTCCTGCGCCGCGCCTATCTGCTCCAGGTGTGCGGCCTGCCGGTGACGCCCGTGGACGAGCTGGGCGGCGACTACGAGCAGTTGCTGGAGATGTTCGAGTCGACGGCCCAGCAGTCGCACCTGGTCTGGCACTACGACCACGCGGGCGCGTACGTCCCCGTCGACTTCCCCGGGCCGCTCGCCGACGACGATCTCCTCGCGGGCGGCGGCCCGCTGGGCTCCTCGCACGCCCTGCTGCGGGAGCTGGAGGTGGTCGCCCCGGCCATCGGGATCGACCCGGCCAACCCACCGGCGGCGCCCCAGCCGCCGCTCGCCCCGACGGAACTGGAGGAACCCGCCGTTCCCGCCCCGTACGACCCGAGCCCGTTCGCCCGCGAACGGCACGTCTGGCTCGGGCTGCACGCGGCGGTGACCCGCAGTCTCGCCCAGGGGTCGATGATCGTCTTCAGCTGAGCCCGCGGCTCACCGTCCCAGCTGGGAGAGGCCCTTCTGCACGTCCTCCATGTTCATCACCGGGGTATAGGAGATCTCCGCGTCCAGCTGGAGGAAGAAGGGCTCGCTGATGACCGGCATCTGCCAGCTGTCCTGCATGTCGAAGACCACGTAGGCGGTGCGCTTGCCGTGGTCGGTGGTGAAGTAGGCGGCTTCGGGCTTGATCTGTTCCATCGACTCCTGGATCAGCTTCGTCAGGGTGCCGTTCCGGATGGCCTCGTTGGCCTTCTCCGTGTCCATGGACGCCTTGAGCAGTACGCGCATCGCACTCACCTTCTCCTGGCCGACGCACGTGAGGGTATGGCTTCAGCGTATGCCCGTTCCCGGGAACTCTCCCGGCGACAGAAAGCGGGCCGCCCCCCGTGTGCACGAGGAGCGGCCCGCGGACGTCGGGACCGGTCAGAGGAACGAGTTGATCTCGATCGTCTCGTCCCGGCCCGGGCCCACGCCGATCGCGGAGATCGGGGCGCCGGACATCTCCTCCAGCGCCTTCACGTACGCCTGGGCGTTCTTCGGCAGGTCACCGAAGGACTTCGCCTTGGAGATGTCCTCGTTCCAGCCCGGCAGCATCTCGTAGACCGGCTTCGCGTGGTGGAAGTCGGTCTGCGAGTAGGGCAGCTCCTCGACGCGCTTGCCGTCGATCTCGTACGCCACGCAGACCGGGATCTGCTCCCAGCCGGTGAGGACGTCGAGCTTGGTGAGGAAGAAGTCGGTCAGGCCGTTCACGCGGGTCGCGTAGCGGGCGATGACCGCGTCGAACCAGCCGCAGCGGCGGTCACGGCCGGTGGTGACACCGCGCTCCCCGCCGATCCGGCGCAGCGCCTCGCCGTCCTCGTCGAACAGCTCCGTCGGAAACGGTCCGGCGCCGACGCGGGTCGTGTACGCCTTGAGGATGCCGATGACCCGGCTGATCTTCGTCGGGCCCACGCCGGCGCCGGTGCAGGCGCCGCCCGCGGTCGGGTTCGACGAGGTGACGAAGGGGTACGTGCCGTGATCGATGTCGAGGAGCGTGCCCTGGCCGCCCTCGAACAGGACGACCTTGTCCTCCTCCAGCGCCTGGTTGAGCACCAGGACGGTGTCACAGACGTACGGCGCGAGCTTGTCGGCGTAGGCCAGCAGCTCCTCGACCACCTGGTCCACGGCGATCGCGCGCCGGTTGAAGAGCTTGGTGAGGACCTGGTTCTTGACGTCGAGAGCCGCCTCGACCTTCTGCGTGAGGATCGACTCGTCGTACAGGTCCTGCACGCGGATGCCGACACGGTTGATCTTGTCGGCGTAGGTCGGGCCGATGCCGCGCCCGGTCGTGCCGATCTTCCGCTTGCCGAGGAAGCGCTCGGTCACCTTGTCCATCGTCACGTTGTACGGCGTGATGATGTGCGCGTTTCCGCTGAGGAGGAGCTTGGACGTGTCGACGCCACGCTCGTTCAGACCGCTCAGCTCGGAGAGCAGGACCGACGGGTCGACGACGACGCCGTTACCGATGACCGGCGTACAGCCGGGAGACAGGATTCCGGAAGGGAGGAGGTGCAGTGCGTACTTCTGGTCACCTACGACCACCGTGTGGCCGGCGTTGTTGCCGCCCTGGTAGCGCACTACATAGTCCACGGAGCCACCGAGAAGGTCGGTGGCCTTTCCCTTGCCTTCGTCACCCCACTGAGCACCGAGCAGCACAAGTGCGGGCACGCGCGTACACCCCTTCCGGGCGGGGCATGTCCATGGTCGAGGGCGAACGCGGATAATCGCAGCCGCGTGCACCGCGACCGCCGTTGGCCGCCAACCGTCGGACCGGATGCCCCGGAATAGACGAAGCCCCTGGCGCAATAGCGCAAGGGGCTCTTGCACAAAGATGCTACCCGAGGAAGCGAGGCATGGCCGAGGTGGCGACTTCCGCGACGTCCGAGCAGCTGTTGGTGGTGGTCGACCCGGTCGCCCGTAGGTCGGACGGCGAGTCCGTCCGGATCGCGAAAGACGTGCTCGGAGCGGGTGCGGGCATGAAGCTGTGCCTGCCGGACGGTCCGGAGGAGTTCGCCCGGGCGCTGGCCCGGCGGGGCTCGCGGCGGCCGGTGGTGGTCGGCGACGACCGGGCGCTGATCCGCGCGGTGGCGCTGCTGCACCGGCACCGGGAGCTGGCCGGATGCGCGCTGTCGGTGGTGCCGGTCGGGGGCGCGCTGTCCCTGGCCCGGTCGCTGGGGGTGCCCACGGGGACGGTGGCGGCGGCGCGGGCGGTGCTCGACGGGGTCGAGCGGCGCATGGACCTGATGGTCGACGACAGCGACGGGGTGGTGCTCGGCGCGCTGCGCATACCGCCGCTGCGGCCCGCCCCGGCCGGGCCGGGCCCCGAGGCCGCGCAGGATCCGGACGACGTGCCGGGCCGCCCCTGGCTGCGGACCTGCCAGTACCTGGTCCGGACGCTGGTTCCGGCGGGCCGCCCGTCCCGGCTCGCCGCCGCGCCCGAGCCGGGCCCGTCCCGGCTGCGGGTCGAGGTGGACGGGGAGACCCTCGTCGATCTGGACCAGCCGGTGGAGGCGGTGTCGGTGGCACCGGCCGCGGCGGGGGTCGCGTCGGTGGAGGTCAGACCGGTGTCGGTGGGCGCGGAGGCCTCACCGCTGCTGGCCCGGGGCCGGACGGTGACGGTGTCCGGGGCGCACTTCCGCTACCGCGCGGACACGGTGGTGTCGGGTCCGGTGCGGACCCGGACGTGGGTGGTGCGGGAGGACGCGTGGGGGCTCACGGTGCCGGCGGGGCGGTGAGCCAGGCCGGACACTCAGCCGGACCCGAACGTCTTGTCCCGGTGCGCCCGCCAGCGCTCCATCAGCGCGGCGAGTTCCCCCTCGAAGAACTCGAAGAACGCGAGCGTCTCGCCCAGGCGGCGGCCGGCCGGGGTGTCGGGACCGAGGCTGGTGACACCCTCGCGCAGGGCGCTTTCCCAGCGCTTCAGAACGTTCTCGCGGTTGGCCAGGGCCTCGTACCACTGGTCGCCGTGCACCCGGTAGCGCTCCCGGCGCGAACCCGGTTCCCGCTCGCGCGAGACCATGTGCGTCTGGGCCAGGTAGCGCACCGCCCCGGACACCGCCGCGGGGCTGATCCGCAGCTGCTCCCCCAGCTCGGCGGAGGTCATCGAGCCCTCGTCCGACGACAGGAGCGCGGCGAAGACCCGGGCGGGCATGCGCGTCATCCCCGCCTCGACGAGCTGCGCCGCGAAGGACTCCACGAACCTCGACACGGCCTGCGCGTCCTGGCCGCTTCCGGCTGACTCGTTCATGGGACTCAGTCTATCCGTGCTTCACACTGTTCCTTAACTTCACAAAATTCTGAAAGAAGCGTACGTTCCGAAGCATGACGAAGGCCATCACCGTCTCCGGACTGCACAAGTCCTTCGGGCGGACGCATGCTCTCGACGGACTCGACCTGGAGGTCGCCGCAGGCGAGGTCCACGGCTTCCTCGGCCCCAACGGCGCCGGGAAGTCCACCACCATCCGGGTCCTGCTCGGCCTGCTGCGCGCCGACTCGGGCGCCGTGCAGGTCCTCGGCCGCGACCCGTGGACGGACGCCGTGGAGGTGCACCGCCGGATCGCCTACGTCCCCGGGGACGTCACGCTGTGGCGCAACCTGTCCGGCGGCGAGGTCATCGACCTCTACGGCCGGCTGCGCGGCGGGCTCGACACGAGGCGACGCGCGGAGCTGGTCGAGCGCTTCGAACTCGACCCCACCAAGAAGGGCCGCACGTACTCCAAGGGCAACCGGCAGAAGGTCGCCCTGGTCGCCGCGTTCGCCTCGGACGTGGACCTGCTGATCCTGGACGAACCGACCTCGGGCCTGGACCCGCTGATGGAGGAGGTCTTCCAGGCCTGCGTCGAGGAGGAGCGCGACCGGGGCCGCACCGTCCTGCTCTCCTCCCACATCCTCAGCGAGGTCGAGGAGCTGTGCGACCGCGTGAGCATCATCCGCAGCGGCCGTACGGTCGAGAGCGGTTCGCTCGCCGACCTGCGCCACCTGACCCGCACCAGCCTCGTCGCCGAGCTCGCGGGCCCGCCCGACGGGTTGTCGGCGCTGCCGGGCGTCCACGACCTGGACGTGCGGGGGCACCGCGTCCGGCTCCAGGTCGACACCGACCGGCTGGACGCCGTCCTGCGGTCGCTGACCGAGTCGGGCGTGCGGTCGCTGACGTCGACCCCGCCCACGCTGGAGGAACTGTTCCTGCGGCACTACCAGGGCGAGGCGGCCGAGTCGGACCGGGCGGTGGCCCGATGACGATGTTCGCGGTACGACCGGGCGGTTCACGCCACCTGGCCGGCACCGGCACGCTGCTGCGATTCGCCCTGCGCCGCGACCGGCTGATGATCCCGGTGTGGATCGCGGTGAACGCGCTGATGGTCCTCTCCATGCCGGGCACGCTGGAGGGTCTGTACGGCACCCCTGCCGAACGCGCCGACCTGATCCGGCAGGTGGAGACCAACTCCTCGCTGCGCGCGATGGTCGGCCCGGTCTTCGGCGACTCGCTGGGCGCCCTGACGGCCTGGCGCGTCGGTGTCTACGCGGGCGCCCTGGCGGCCGTGATGAGCCTGCTCGTCGTCGTACGGCACACCCGGGACGAGGAGGAGAGCGGCCGTCAGGAGCTGGTGGCGTCCGGGATGGTGGGCCGCCGGGCCTCCCTGACGGCGGCCCTGCTCGCGGCTGCGGTCGCGAACGGGGTCCTGGCGCTGCTGGTGACGGCCGGGCTGGCGGGGCAGGGTACGACCGGCGCCCTGGCCCTCGGGCTCGGGATCGCCGCCGTCGGGATGGTCTTCGCCACGATGGCGGCGATCGTCGCGCAGCTGACGGAGAGCGCGCGTCTGGCCCGCGGCCTGACGGCGGCGGTGCTCGCAGCCGCGTTCGTCCTGCGCGCGGCGGGCGACTCGGGGACGGATGGGGGCACCTCCCAGGCTTTCGGCACTGGGGGAGGCTCGTCGGTTCCGACCTGGCTGTCGCCGCTCGGCTGGCTGGAGAACCTGCGGCCCTACGCCCACGAGCGCTGGTGGGTGCTGGCGCTCCTCGCCGGGGCGGTGGCCCTCCAAGGAGGGGCCGCCTACGCCCTGGCCTCCCGCCGGGACCTCGGCATGAGCTTCCTGCCGACCCGGCCGGGCCCGGCTTCCGGACGCCTGGGCAGCGCGGGCGCCCTGGCCTGGCGGCTGCAGCGGGGCGCGATGCTGGGCTGGAGCATCGGATTCTTCCTGGCCGGCGTCGTCTACGGCGGTATGACCGAGGGCGCGGCGGATCTGGTCGGCGACAACGAGGGCGCCCGGCGGATCATCGAGCGGATGGGCGGACAGTCCGGCCTGACGGACGCGTTCCTGGCGTCCATGATCGGCATGCTCGGCCTGGTCGCGGCGCTGTACATCGTTTCCTCGGTGCTGCGCCTGCACGGCGAGGAGACCTCCGGCCGGGCGGAACCGGTGCTGGGACACGCGGTGGGGAGGCTGCGGTGGGCCACCGGGCATCTGGTGATCGCCTTCGGCGGCGCCGCCCTGATCATGCTGCTGGCCGGGCTGGGCTTCGCCGTCGGCTACGGCAGGGAGACCGGCCCGATCCTGGGGGCGTGCCTGGTGCAGCTTCCGGCGGTGTGGGTGGTCGGCGGGGTGGCGGTGCTGCTGCACGGGGCCCTGCCCCGGGCGGCCATGGCGGCGTGGGGGGTCGCCGGGGCGGTGCTGCTGATCGGCTGGGTCGGACCCGCGCTGGACGTACCGCAGGTCGTGCTGGACGTCTCACCGTTCGGGCACCTGCCGAAGCTGCCGGGCGGGTCCATGGAGTGGGGGCCGGTGTCCGTGCTGACCGGGGCGGCGGTGGTGCTGGTGGCTGCCGGCCTGGCGGGGTTGCGCCGCCGCGACATGTCGACCTGAGCAGCGGCCGGAACCGGCAGCGGCCCGCGTACGTCCCTGCCGGGCATGGGACAACGTACGCAGGCCGCGGCGGGATGTCTGACCACCGCGCTCGGGGCGGGCGCGGGACTCGCGGTGTGGGCCGTGGGTGCCCGGGGGCGGTTCCGGCGGTTCGAGGCGGCCCCGGACTGGAGCGTGCTCTACGCCGAACTGCCGCTGGCGGTCCTCGGCGGGGCCGCCGCCGCCCTGGCGGCCTGGGCCCTGCTCCGGCGGCTCAGACCACGACGCTGAGCCCCTCGAGACCCCGGATCACGAAGTTCGGCTTCCGCTCCGGCTCCTCGGCGAGGCGCAGCGTCGGGGCCCGCTCCAGCAGCGCCCCCATCGACGCCGCCAGTTCGATACGGGCCAGCGGTGCGCCGATGCAGTAGTGGATGCCGGCGCTGAAGGAGATGTGGGGGTTGTCGGTGCGGGTGAGGTCGAGGGCGGAGGGGTTCCGGAACACCGCCGGGTCGTGGTTCGCGGAGCCGAACAGCATCGCGATCTCCGCGCCTCGTGGAATCGTCGTGCCGTCGATCTCGATCTCGTCCAGGACCCAGCGCTCGAAGAGCTGGAGCGGGGTGTCGTAGCGCATCAGCTCCTCGATCGCGGACGGGATCAGCGTGTGGTCCGCCCGCAGCAGCTCCAGCTGCGCCTCGTTGCGGAACAGCGCGTACCAGCCGTTGACCGTGGCGTTCACCGTGGCCTCGTGACCGGCGTTGAGCAGCAGGACGCAGGTGGAGATCATCTCCTGCTCGGTGAGCCGGTCGCCCTCGTCGTGGGCCTCGATGAGTCCGGAGACGAGGTCGTCGCCGGGTTCCTTGCGGCGCGCCGCGATCAGCTCGCGCAGATAGTCGGAGAACTCCACCGACGCGCGGACGGCCCTGGCCGCGGTGTCCTCGGACGGGTTCAGCTCGTACATCCCGCAGATGTCCGCCGACCAGGGGCGCAGCGGGCCCCGGTCGGACTCCGGGATGCCGAGCATCTCGGCGATCACCGCGACCGGGAGGGGCTCGGCGACGTCCTTCAGCAGGTCGCCGCCGCCCGCCGCGACGAGCCCGGACACCAGGTCGTCGGCCAGGTCCCGCACGTACGGCTTCAGCCGCTCCACCGTGCGCGGCGTGAACGCCTTCGACACCAGGCGGCGGATCCGGGTGTGGTCCGGCGGCTCCAGGTCGAGCATCCCGTGGTCGTTGAGGGTGTGGAACGGCTCCTGCTCCGGCGGGGGCGCCGTGCGGCCGAACTCCTCGTGCGTGAACCGGTGCTGGTACGTCCGCCCGAGGCGCCGGTCGCGCAGCAGGGCCGAGACGTCCGCGTGGTGCGGGACGAGCCACTGGTTCGTGGGCTCGAACCAGTGCACGCGGCCCCGGGCACGCAGGTCGGCGTAGGCGGGGTACGGGTCGGCGAGGAACGCCGGGTCCCACGGGTCGAACCCGAGGTCGAAAACAGCTGCCATGGACGGACGCTAGCCCGGCACCCCCCACTCTGACCAGGGGCGCCGCCCCCGGTCACCCCGGGGTCACCAGCCGCGCCTCGTAGGCGAACACCGCCGCCTGTGTCCGGTCCCTGAGGCCCAGCTTCACCAGGATCCGGCTGACGTGCGTCTTGATCGTCGACTCGGCGACCACCAGCCGCTCCGCGATCTCCGAGTTCGACAGCCCCTGCGCGATGAGCACCAGCACCTCCGTCTCCCGGTCGGTGAGATCCCCGTAGGCCGCCTGCGCGGAGGGCATCAGGGGCGGCTTCTCGGAGAGCTTGGAGAACTCGGTGATCAGCCGCCGGGTCACCGACGGCGCCAGCAGCGCCTCCCCCGACGCCACCACACGCACCCCGTCGGCGAGCTGACGGGCCGAGGCGTCCTTGAGGAGGAAACCGGAGGCTCCCGCGCGCAGCGCCTGGTACACGTACTCGTCGAGGTCGAAGGTGGTGAGCACCAGCACCTTGGCGGCGCCGTCGGCGGCGACGATCTCGCGGGTCGCCTCGATGCCGTTCAGCTCGGGCATGCGGATGTCCATCAGCACCACGTCCGGGGCGAGCTCGCGGACCTTGGCGACGGCCTCCCGGCCGTTCACCGCCTCGCCGACGACCTCGATGTCCGGCATCGCGTTCAGCAGGACCGAGAAGCCCTCGCGCACCATCATCTGGTCGTCCGCGATCAGCACCCGGATGGTCATGAGCCGTCCTCGTCCGGCAGGGCGACCGGCAGGAACACCGCCACCTCGTAGCCCCCCTCGTCCGTACGGCCCGCCGTCATCTCGCCGTCCAGCATCGACACCCGCTCCCGCATGCCCGTGATGCCGTGCCCCGCGCCGGGCGAGGGCTTGATCAGGCTCGGGTTCGGCGGCGGGCCGTTGACGACGCGCAGACCCAGCCCGCCGAGCACGTACCCGATCTCCACCCGGGCGGTCGCGCCCGGCGCGTGCCGCAGGGAGTTGCTCAGGGCCTCCTGCACGATCCGGTACGCCGACAGCTCCACGCCCTGCGGCAGTTCGCGCACCGCGCCGGTCACCACCTTGTCGACGCCCAGCCCGGCCTCCCGCACGTTGGCCAGCAGCCCCTCCAGGTCGGCGAGCGTCGGCTGCGGGGCGTCCGGGGCCTCGTAGTCCTCGGCGCGGACGACACCGAGGACGCGGCGCAGTTCGGTCAGTGCCGCCACCGCGTTCTCCCGGATCGTGGCGAACGCCTTCTCCAGCTCCGGCGGCGGGTTGTCCACCCGGTAGGGCGCGGCCTCCGCCTGGATGGCGACGACCGACATGTGGTGGGCGACCACGTCGTGCAGCTCGCGGGCGATCGTCGTGCGTTCCTCCAGCAGGGTGCGGCGGGAGCGCTCGTGCGCGGTGACCGTCTGCTGGGCGGTGACCTCCTGCTCGGCGTGGCGGCGGATGTGCCAGACGGTGACGCTGAGCAGGATCAGCGCCGAGAGGATCAGCATGGCGCCGGAGTTGCTGCCGTACATGGAGGTCGGGCCGATGCCGCTGTCCGCGACGATGGCGTACAGCGCCGTCAGGACCCACATCCACCCGGCCGTGCGCGGCCTGGTGCGTATCGCCACCACCGTCAGGACGGCCAGGTGGCTGACGAAGCTGCCGGCCGCCCACGGCCATTCGAACCAGCGGCTGCCGAGCACGGCCACGACCGGGGTGGAGACCATGGACGCCCAGAACGCCCCCACCGGCCGCACCATGGTCAGCAGCACCGGGATCGCGCAGAACAGACCCATCAGCGCGGCGGGCCCACCGGAGTCGACGGTGGCGAGAGCCACGGAGATCAGGGCCGCCGTGACGATCAGGGCGTGCGGTATCCAGGCCGCGTACTCCCGCAGCCGTCCCGGCAGCCGCCGGGCGAACCGCCCGTCCGTGCGCCGGCCCGGCAGCGGCCGGTAGGCGAAGGCGTCATGGATCAGGTCCTGTCGCAGTCCGCGCAGGGAGTCCACCGCCACCCGGTACTCCGGGCTGCGCGGCACGGCCCCGCCCCCCGGTGGCGTGGTCTGTGGGTGAGTCGTCTCGGTCACGTACAGAACGGTAAGCGCGTCCCGGGTCCCGGTCGTCCCCAGTGAGAGGGGTTCCACAGGGTCCCCCTCAGGTACTACGGGGCAGTCGCCGCGCCGCCCCTCAGTACCCCGACGGCCGCACCAGCCCCGACTCGTACGCGAACACCGCCGCCTGGGTGCGGTCCCTGAGGCCCAGCTTCACCAGGATCCTGCCGACGTGGGTCTTCACCGTCTGCTCGGCCACGAACAGGTGCCGGGCGATCTCCGCGTTCGACAGGCCCTGCGCGATCAGCGAGAGCACCTCCGTCTCCCGCTCGGTCAGATCGCCGACGCGTTCCTTCAGCGGGGCGCGGGGCTTGCCGTCGAGCCGGGAGAACTCGGCGATCAGCTTGCGGGTGATGACCGGGGCGAGCAGCGCCTCCCCGGCCGCCACCACCCGGACCGCCTCGGCGAGCTGCTCGGACGAGGCGTCCTTCAGCAGGAACCCGGAGGCTCCGGCGCGCAGCGCGTCGTACACGTACTCGTCGAGGTCGAAGGTGGTGAGGACCAGCACCCTGATCTCCGGGTGGGCGGCGATGATGCGCTCGGTCGCCTCGATGCCGCCGATGCCGGGCATGCGGATGTCCATCAGGACGACGTCCGGGGCGAGCTCCGCGGCCAGGGCGACGCCGCCCTCACCGTTCTTCGCGTCGCCGACGACCTCCATGTCGGGCTGGATGCCGAGCAGCACGGTGAAGCCCTGCCGGACCATCGCCTGGTCGTCGACGATCAGAACCCGGATGGGTTCGCCGGTACCGCTCGTCATGAGGTCCTTTTCCGGGGGGCGGTGGGTGGGTGGGTGCCCGCGGTGCCGGCGGGCGGGGTGTCCGGGAGGAAGGCCGTGACCTTGAAGCCGTCCCAGTGCCACGGGTGGGCCGTCATCGTGCCGCCGAGCATCGCGACCCGCTCCCGCATGCCGAGCAGGCCGTGTCCCGCGCCGGTCGACGGCGGGGGCGGCCCGGTGGGGCGGCCGTTGACGATCTCCACCTCCAGGCCGTCCGGCTCGTAGGCGAGACGGACCGTGATCCTCGCGCCGGGCGCGTGCCGCAGGGCGTTGCTCAGCGCCTCCTGCACGATCCTGTACGCCGACAGCTCCACGCCGGGCGGCAGCGGGCGCCGCTCGCCCCTGATGTCGGTGACGACCTCGCGGCCGACGGCCCGGGTGTTCTCCACCAGCGAGTCGAGCCGGTCGAGCGTGGGCTGCGGGGCGTGCGGTGTGCTCTCGTCGCCCGCGTCGGCGAACGGCTCCCCCGGCCCGGGGTGCTCCGAGCGCAGCACGCCCAGCACGCGGCGCAGTTCGATCAGGGCCTCCAGGGCGTTCTGCCGGATGCCCGCGAGGTTCTCCCTGAGCTCGTCGGGCGGGTTCTCCACGAGGTGCGGGGCGACCTGCGCCTGGATGGAGATGACCGACATGTGGTGGGCGACCACGTCGTGCAGCTCCCGCGCGATGCGGCTGCGCTCCTCCAGCAGCGTGCGGCGGGTGCGTTCCTCGGCGGTGAGGGTGGTCTGCTCGACGAGCTGCGCGCGGGCCTCCCGGCGGCCGCGCAGGGCGGTGCCGAGTATCACGACGACGGTGAACAGGCAGACCGCGAGCACACTCGTGGTGTCGTAGGGCTCCTCGGCCCCCAGGCTCTCCAGGACGTAGGTGACGAGCCAGGTCACCGCCAGGGCCGCCACCGCCGCGCGGGTCGGCACCCGCAGCGCGAGCAGCAGCAGCACGAACAGCTCGGCGATGATCCCGGCCGCGGTCCAGGGCCAGGTGTAGGTCTCCAGGTCGAAGCCCATCCGGGTGCGCACCGTGGCGGCGCCCAGGGCGAACAGTCCCAGGGACAGCCACCAGGCCGGCACCGGCCGCCACAGCCCCAGCACCATGGCGCCGCCCTGCCCGCCCGCGATCAGGAGAGCGAGGGCGGGGACCAGATGGCCGTTGTCGTTCATGTCGCCCGTGCCGCCGAGCGTGACGCCGAAGGCGGCCAGGCACACCAGCCCGTGCGGCAGCCAGCGCAGCCAGGTGGAGGGCGGCAGCGGATCGGCCCGGACGGTCCACAGATCCTCGCGCAGGCCCCGCAGCCAGCCCTTGACGCGCGCCCGCGGCGCGCGGCCCACCCCCGTGTCCGTCACGCGGCCCAGCCTAGACATGACGCGCCGCCTTCGCCGCGCCCCGGTCGGACGGACGGTGCGCCCGCACCACCCGCGAACCCCGGCCCCGGCCCTCGCCGCCCAGCCCCTCACCGCTCCGCTCGCCGCCGCTCAGCCGCCCGCCGCCGCTGCCCTCGAAGGAGCGGAAGGCGGCGCAGCAGACCGTGAGGACCAGCACGAACACGGGCAGCCACAGCAGCCGGTCCCCCACCCAGGCCAGGCCGTCGGGCGGTGTGTGCAGTCCGGGCAGCCGGCCCGCGAGCAGGCCCGTGGCGGTGCTCGCCATGAGGGCCGTCTGGTGCCAGAGGAAGACGGTCATCGCCGTCAGGTTGACAAGCGCCACCGCCGCCCACGCCACGGGCCGGCGCATCGCGCGCCGCAGCCGCTCGCGCAGCAGCAGGGCGCCACCGCACTGGGCCAGGCCGAACGTGACGACGGCCAGTGTCGGCGGATACAGGTTGGAGACGCCCTGGCCCGGGACGCCGACCATCGAGGCCGGATAGCCCGCCCATGCGACGAGTCCCGCCGTCGCCGCCGCACCGCCGACGAGCAGGATCCAGCCCGCGCGGCGGCGCTCCAGCTCCCCGCGGGTCCAGGCCGCGCCCAGGGTGTAGGGCACCGCCCAGCCGGCCGCCACGTTCACCCAGCCGAGCCAGGCGGGGCCGCCGAGGCCGAAGCGCAGCAGGTCCACATGCAGTACGACGGCCAGCGGCCAGAGCGGGTTGAGCCGGGCGAGCAGCGGGGTGGCCGCCGTCAGGCCGGCGAACACCAGGAGGAACCACAGGGGGGACAGGGCCAGTTTCACCAGCGTGCGGACCGTGCCGTACTCGGTGCCCGACAGCAGCAGCGCGACGGCGGCGACCGTCCACAGGGTGAGGACGGCGGCGACCGGCTTGAACAGCCGGGACAGCCGGGCCGTCAGCCACTGGCGGTACGGGACTCCACGGGCCCGCGCCGAGGCATGGCCGCGGGTGGCGACATGGCCGCCGATCAGGAAGAACACGGCGAGTGTCTGGAACGTCCAGGAGACGGGTGCCAGCCACGGCATGTGATGCAGCGGGCTCGCCGTGCGCAGGGTGCGGCCGTCGGACACCAGGGCCGTGACGAGCCAGTGCCCGAGGACGACACCGAGGACGGCGGCGGCGCGCAGGGCGTCGACGGCCCGGTCGCGGCCGGGCGGGGTGGCCGCGCCGATGCGTCCGGCGCCTCGGCGCACTCGCTGCCGGACGGCGTGTACGCCGATGTCAGTCATGGGTCACCGCCTTGGTCTCGCCCAGGACGATCCGGGCCAGGTTGGTCAGGGAGGTCGTGCCGGGGCTGAAGTACGTGCTGTGGCCGACGTCGCCCGCCGCGAACACCCGGGCGCCGAAGGCCGGGGTCACGGGGTCGGTGCCGAAGCCGACGCTGGTGCCGAACAGGTCCACGCTGAGATGCGGCACGTGCTCCACCCAGTCGTCACCGCCCCGGGCGGCCCAGACACGGGCCCGGGTGTGCAGGCCGGCGACGGAGTCCGCGCCGGTGCCGGGGCTGCCGACGAGCGCGATGTCGTCGACGGCGAGCCCGGCGGCGGATCGGCCGCAGACGACCGAGCCGTACGAGTGGCACAGCAGCGAGATACGGGGTCCGGGGCCCGCGATGGCCCGCAGGTCGGCGACGAGCGCCCGCAGGTGCGGGGCCGCCTGCTCCGCCCTGCCGGTCGTGGTGACCGTCGTGCTGACCGTGCCGGGCGTCTCGTAGCCCAGCCATGCCACGACCGCGGTACGGGTGCCCGCCGGGGCCTGCCGGGCGAGCTGCCGGTGCAGGGCGGCGGCCGCCGCGTGGAACCGGCCGTAGGTGTCGAGGCTCGTGTCGGAGCCGGGGACCAGGACGGCGATGCGGTCGGCCCGGGCGAGGTCGCCGAGGACCTCCGTCACCTGACCGGAGCCGCGGCCGTCGAAGTGCAGCAAGTGCCTTTCGGGAGAGGCGAGATGACGGTCCGTCGCGGCGCGGTCCCGGTCGTGATGGGCCGCCGCCATGCGGGCCGCCTCGGCGGCGTTGGCCCGGTTGGCCGCGTAGGCCTCGCCGAGCGTCGACGCGTGGAGGGAAGCGAGCAGCGCGGGGGCCGGGGCGGGGGTCGGTGGCCGTACGGCCGCGGAGAGGGGGAGCACCACCGAACCCGTCACCAGCGCGGCGAGCGTGGCACGGCACCATCGGCCAACACCCGGCGAGCGGCCGGCACTCCGCCATCCGCCGACACGGAACCATCCGCCGACGCGGGGCCATCCGCCGACGCGGGGCCATCCGCCGACGCGGGGCCATCCGCCGACGCGGGGCCATCCGCCGACGCGGGGCCATCCGCCGACGCGGGGCCATCCGCCGACGCGGGGCCATCCGCCGACGCGGGGCCATCCGCCGACGCGGGGCCATCCGCCGACGCGGGGCCATCCGCCGACGCGGGGCCATCCGCCGACGCGGGGCCATCCGCCGACGCGGGGCCATCCGCCGACGCGGGGCCATCCGCCGACGCGGGGCCATCCGCCGACGCGGGGCCATCCGCCGACGCGGGGCCATCCGCCGACGCGGGGCCATCCGCCGACGCGGGGCCATCCGCCGACGCGGGGCCATCCGCCGACGCGGGGCCATCCGCCGACGCGGGGCCATCCGCCGACGCGGGGCCATCCGCCGACGCGGGGCCATCCGCCGACGCGGGGCCATCCGCCGACGCGGGGCCATCCGCCGACGCGGGGCCATCCGCCGACGCGGGGCCATCCGCCGACGCGGGGCCATCCGCCGACGCGGGGCCATCCGCCGACGCGGGGCCATCCGCCGACGCGGGGCCATCCGCCGACGCGGGGCCATCCGCCGACGCGGGGCCATCCGCCGACGCGGGGCCATCCGCCGACGCGGGGCCATCCGCCGACGCGGGGCCATCCGCCGACGCGGGGCCATCCGCCGACGCGGGGCCATCCGCCGACGCGGGGCCATCCGCCGACGCGGGGCCATCCGCCGACGCGGGGCCATCCGCCGACGCGGGGCCATCCGCCGACGCGGGGCCATCCGCCGACGCGGGGCCATCCGCCGACGCGGGGCCATCCGCCGACGCGGGGCCATCCGCCGACGCGGGGCCATCCGCCGACGCGGGGCCATCCGCCGACGCGGGGCCATCCGTTGACGCGGGGCCATCCGCCGACGCGGCGCATGCCGCCACCACCGCCGTCGGCACTGCGCATGCCCCCACCACGGCCGTGGTCACGGCCGTCGGCACGGCGGTACTTCGGTGCGGGCCCCATGGTCGTCCCCTCCAGCGCACCCGGCCATCGGGTCTGCATGAAAGGGAAGTTACGGAGCAGGAGACCTCGACCGCGTCCCGCCCGGGAACTCACCTGCGGCGTAGCTCTCAGGTACTACGGGTACGACCCGGGGACCGCTCCTACGGGACCTAGGATCCTACGGGTCTACGGGTCTACGGGCCTCACGGACCGTCGCAGGACGCTGTCACGAAGCCGCGCAGCGCACCGTTCACCAGGCCAGCTGCGCGATCTCCTCCACGACGACCGCGCACGCGTCCGCCGCCGGGTCGATCAGCGGGAAGTGCCCCACGTCCTCCAGCAGCGTCACCCCCACCATCTCGCCGGCCTTCGCCGCCGCTTCCGCGTACGACTCGGCGACCGCATGCGGCACGTCCAGATCCGCACGGCCCTGGACGAGGGTGGTGGCGATCCCGGTGGGCAGCAGCAGCGCCGGGTCGGCGTACGGCTGCCGCTCGGCGAAGTACTCGTCCCCGCCCAGGAGTTGACGTGCGGCACCGCCGCACACGTCCAGCTTGTCGGCGACCGCGAGGTCCGCGATCGGGGCGAGGGCGACGACGCCGCGCAGCGAGACCGGGCTGCCGCCGCGCCAGGGCGAGTCGGCCGGCAGGACGTGCCGGGCGGCACCCCACAGGGCGAGATGCCCGCCCGCCGAGTGGCCGGTGAGGACCGTACGGCGCGGGTCGGCCTGCGGCAGCACCTCCCGCACCTGCGCGGGAAGGGCGTCCAGCGCGGCGGCGACGTCGTCGAAGGTGTCGGGCCAGCGGCCCGCGACAACGTCGCCCTCGCCACCGCGCCGGTACTCGACGCTGGCCACGGCGAACCCGCGGCGGGCGAGGAAGTCCGCGAAGGGGCTGATGTGACGCCGGTCGTACGGCGCCCGCCAGGCACCGCCGTGCAGCACGACGACGACCGGGGCCGGCCCGGGGCCGCCCGCCCGGCGCGGCGCGAAGAAGTCGATCACCTGGTCCGGGTGGTCGCCGTAGGCCGCGGTGGCGTCGGGGTCGACGGGCGCGTGGGAGAAGGCCGACTCCTCCTCGGCAGCGGCCCGTGCTGCTGCGACGTCGTCCGTCATGCTCCAACCCTCCAGCGATGAACCGTACGCGGCGGACCAGTTGAGGGGGTCAGCCGTTGGCCGGGACGGTACCAGGCGCGTGACATGCGCGGACATGCAGATGTCACGCTGGGTGAAGAGCGGACGGACACCGCGGGGCCGGGACACCACCGGGCGCCCCGGCCCCGCCGCCGCCCGGGCCGGGGCCACCGCTCAGGCCGCCTCACCGTCTCAGGCCGCCTCACCGTCTCAAGCCGCCTCAGGCCGCCTCAGGCCGCCTCAGGCCGCCTCAGGCCAGCGTCTGCGCCAGCACCCGCGCCGCCCGTTCCACGTCGGCGAATCCGACGTAGAGCGGCGTGAAGCCGAAGCGCAGCACGTCCGGCGCCCTGAAGTCGCCGACCACACCCTGCTCGATCAGCCGCTTCATCACGTCACCGGCGATGGGGGCACCTCCCTGCTCGAACGAAGTTGAGAGCTCGGGGGAACAGCGCAGCGCGATCTGGCTGCCCCGCTCCGCGTGCGCCACCGGCGTCACGCACTCCACCCTGCCCTCGGGCACATACGCCGCCACGCACTCCAGGAAGAAGTCCGTCAGTGCCAGGGACTTGGCCCGCACCGCCTCGACCGGCACCCCGTCCCAGACCTCCAGGGCCGCCTCCAGGGCGAGCATGGAGAGGATGTCGGGCGTGCCGACCCGGCCGCGCAGGGCGCCGGGGGCCGGTTCGTAGCCGGTGCGCATCCCGAACGGCTCGGCGTGCGAGTTCCAGCCGGGCAGCGGCGAGTCGAAACGGTCCTGCAGTTCCCGCCGCACATACAGGTACGCCGGTGAACCGGGCCCGCCGTTCAGGTACTTGTAGGTGCAGCCGACCGCGAGGTCCACGCCGTGCGCGTCCAGCCCGACCGGCAGCGCGCCCGCGCTGTGGCACAGGTCCCAGACGGCGACCGCCCCGGCCTCGTGCGCGGCGGCCGTCAGGCCGGGCAGGTCGTGCAGCCGGCCGGTGCGGTAGTCGACGTGGTTGAGCAGGACGGCGGCGGTGCGCCCGCCCAGCGCGCCCGGCACGTCCGCGGGTGCCACGGGCCGCAGGGTGCAGCCGGTCATGCGGGCGGCGGACTCGGCGATGTACCCGTCGGTGGGGAAGGTCGTCGCGTCGACGAGGAGCTCGTCACGGCCCTCCCCGGCCATCCGCACCGCGCCCACGAGTGCCTTGAGGACGTTGACGCTGGTGGAGTCGCCCACGACGATCTGCCCGGGCGCCGCTCCGACCAGCGGGGCGATCCGGTCGCCGATCCGCTCGGGCGCCGTCCACCAGCCGCTCTCCTCCCAGGACCGGATGCGCAGCTCGCCCCACTGCCGGCGTACGACGTCCTCGACCCGGCCGGGGACCACGGCCGGCAGCGCGCCGAGGGAGTTGCCGTCGAGGTAGACGACCTCGTCCAGGACGAACTCCTCGCGCTTGCCGCGCAGTTCGTCGACGGCGTCCAGCTTGTGCGCGCGTTCCGCCAGTTCAGACATAGGACCGCGCCGTCCACAGCTCGGGGAAGACGTTCTTCTGCGCGCGCTTCTCCAGCCAGGCCACCCCGGCGGAGCCGCCCGTGCCGGTCTTGGCGCCCATCGCGCGGCGGGTGGCGACCAGATGGTCGTTGCGCCAGCGCCACACCAGCTCGGCGACGTCGCTCAGCGCCTCGCCCAGCCGGGCGACCTCGTCGCTCTCGTCACCCGAGTAGACGGCCGTCCAGGCCGCCTCCACCTCCGGCGACGGCTCGTAGCGCCGCGAGACGTCGCGCCGCAGCACCGCCTCCGGGATGTCGTGCCCGCGCCGCGCCAGCAGCCGGACGACCTCGTCGTACAGGCTCGGCTCGTGCAGCGCCTTCTCCAGCTCGGCGTGCACACGCGGTGCGCCCCGGTGGGGGACGAGCATGGATGCGGACTTGTCCCCGAGCAGGAACTCCATGCGCCGGTACATCGCCGACTGGAAGCCGGAGCCCTCGCCGAGAGCGCTGCGGTACGAGTTGAACTGGGCCGGCGTGAGCTGGGCGAGCGGCTTCCAGGAGTGGTTGAGCGCCTCCAGCTCGCGGACGGACCTCTTGAGCGCGGCGATGGCGGTGGGGATGTCGTCACCCCTGAGCGCGCCCGCCGCCGTCTCCCACTCGTGGACGATGACGGTGAACCACAGCTCCATCACCTGGGTCGTCACCAGGAAGACCATCTCTCCGGGATCGTCGGAGAGGGTGTGCTGGAGGTGGGTGAGTACGTCCGCCTTGACGTAGTCCTCGTACGGCGTCGTGCCGTGGAAGTCGAGATGCGGGGTCTCGGGCTCGTGAGCCTCGTGGGACATCGCTGTCTCCTGCGTATTACTCCGGGTAGCGGTCCGCCCCTGCCGAATCCGACACGGGGGCCCCGGTCCCCGAGGGCATCTTGCGCAATCGTCCTGCGAAACGCAATCGTCCCCCGAAACCGCAAGGCCCGCCTTCCACGGACGGGCCTCGCGTACTCCGACTCCGACCGGGTCTCAGCCCAGGACCTGCGCCGCCGTCGGCGAGGAGTCCTTCAGAAACTGGGAGCAGCGCTCGTACTCCTCCTGCTCGCCGATCGCCTGCGCGGCGCGGGCGAGGGCGTGCAGGGCACGCAGGAAGCCGCGGTTCGGCTCGTGCTCCCACGGCACCGGGCCGTGGCCCTTCCAGCCGCTGCGCCGCAGCGCGTCCAGGCCGCGGTGGTAGCCCGTGCGGGCGTACGCGTAGGACTCCACGGTCGCGCCCCGCTCGAACGCCTCGTCGGCGAGCTGGGCCCAGGCGAGCGAGGAGGTGGGGTGCGCACCGGCGACCTCGACGGACGCGGCACCCGCCGCGAGCATTTCCCGCGGCCCGGGGTCGTCGGGGAGATGGGTCGGGGGCGGACCCCCGAGAAGGTTCTCGTGAATGGACATGCCCCAAGTCTGCGCCATCCCACTCGGCCGCGGGCACCGGTCCGGCTCAGTCTCGGCCTGAGCGCCCCGCCTACCCCAACCGTTTCCGCACCGGCTCCCCCTCCAGCGGTGGTGCCGTGACACCTCCGTGCCGCAGGCACTCCGGCCGCTTGCAGTCCGGCGGGGGCCTGCGGACCACCGCGGCCGCGATCACCGCGCCGACCACCAGCGCCCCCGCGCACCACCCCATGGCCTTTCCGAACGCCGTGTCGAAGGCGGCCGGCTCCCGGTACGCCTCCTCCCCCATGCCCGCCAGCAGCGGCAGCGCCGCCACCGCCATCAGGCCCGCCGCCCGGGCCGCCGCGTTGTTGATGCCGCTGGCCAGCCCGGCGCGCACCACGCTCACCGAGCCCAGCACGGTCGCCGTCAGCGGTGCCACCAGCGTGACCAGGCCCAGCCCGAGCACCAGCAGCGCCGGAAGCACATCGGCGAGGTAGGACGCCCCCGGCCCGACCCGCAGCATCAGCAGCATCCCGGCCGCGCACAGCAGCGGCCCGACGGTCAGCGGGATCCGCGGCCCGATGCGGTCGGCCAGCTCGCCGGAGCGGGCGGACAGCAGCAGCATCAGCACGGTCGTCGGCAGCAGCGCCGTACCGGCGGCGAGGGCCGAGTAGCCCACGACCACCTGGAGCTGGAGCGCGGCGAGGAAGAAGAACCCGCCGAGCGCCGCGTACACGCACAGCGTGACCAGGTTGACGGCCGTGAACTGCCGGGACGCGAAGATGTCCGGCGGCATCATCGGATCGGGCCGGCGCCGCTCGACGACCACGAAGGCGACGGCCGCGGCCAGCCCGGCCACCGCCGAGACCGCCACCACGAGACCGCCCTCACCGGCCTCGATCAGCGCGTACGTCACCAGTGCGAGCGCCAGCGCCCCCAGCACGGCCCCGAGCACATCGAACCGCCCGTGGGCCGAACCGTCCCCCGACTCGGGCACGTGCCGCAGCGCGGCCGGCACGCACACCAGGGCCACCGGCACGTTCAGCAGGAACACCCACCGCCAGCCCGGCCCGTCCACCAGCCAGCCGCCGACGAACGGCCCGACCGCCGCCCCGATCCCGCCGAAGCCGGACCACAGGCCCACCGCCCGCCCCCGGTCGTCGGGGTGGAAGGACGCCTGGATCAGTGCCAGTGACCCGGGGGTGAGCAGCGCGCCGCCGACCCCCTGCAGGGCCCGCGCGGCGATCAGCACGCCCGCGTTCGGCGCGATCCCGCACAGCAGCGACGCCAGCGCGAACCACACCACGCCGACGACGAAGACCTTCCGCCGCCCGAACCGGTCCCCCAGCGCCCCGCCGAGCAGGATCAGCCCGGCCAGCGTGACCATGTACGCGTTCACCGTCCACTGCAGGGCGGACAGGCTCGCGTCGAGGTCGCGCCCGATGCGCGGCAGGGCGACGTTGACGACGGTCGAGTCCAGCATCGCCATGCTGGAGCCGAGGACGGTGGTGAGCAGGACCCACTTGCCCTGCGGGGAGGCCAACCGGACATCGGGCATGCAGGGAGCATACGGAAGAGCCCGGCACCTCAGGAGGTGCCGGGCTCCACACGAGCGAACCGGATCGAGCCGGTGCGAACCGGATGCGAGCCGGATGCGAGCCGACGCGAACCGGATGCAAGCCGGTGCGGACCGACGCGAACCGGATGCAAGCCGGTGCGAGCCGGTGCGAGCCGACGCGAACCGGATGCAAGCCGGCGCGAACCGGCGCTAACCGGCGCGAACCGGGCCTACTTGATCTTCGTGCCGGTCGAGCGCAGGTTGCCGCAGGCCTCGACGACGCGCGCGGACATGGACGCCTCGGCGAGCTTGCCCCAGGTGCGCGGGTCGTAGGTCTTCTTGTTGCCGACCTCGCCGTCGACCTTCAGGACACCGTCGTAGTTGCGGAACATGTGGTCCGCGACCGGGCGCGTGAACGCGTACTGGGTGTCGGTGTCGATGTTCATCTTCACGACGCCGTTCTCCAGCGCGGTGCGGATCTCCTCCTCCGTGGAGCCGGAACCGCCGTGGAAGACGAAGTCGAACGGGGACGCCTTGCCGTACTGGGCGGCGACGCCCTCGTTCAGCTCCTTCAGCAGCTCGGGACGCAGGACGACGTTGCCCGGCTTGTACACGCCGTGCACGTTGCCGAAGGAGGCGGCGAGCAGGTAGCGGCCCTTCTCACCGAGGCCGAGGGCCTCGGCGGTGCGGATCGCGTCGTCGACCGTGGTGTAGAGGGAGTCGTTGATCTCGTGGGTGACGCCGTCCTCCTCGCCACCGGTCGGCGTGATCTCCACCTCGAGGATGATCTTCGCGGCACGGGCCTGCTCCAGCAGCTCCTGCGCGATGGAGAGGTTGTCGGCGAGGGTCTCGGCGGAGCCGTCCCACATGTGCGACTGGAACAGCGGGTTCAGACCGGCCTCGACACGCTTCTGGGAGAGCGCCAGGAGCGGACGTACGTACCCGTCGAGCTTGTCCTTGGGGCAGTGGTCGGTGTGCAGCGCGATGTTCACCGGGTACTTCTCGGCGACGATGTGCGCGAACTCGGCCAGGGCGACCGCGCCGGTCACCATGTCCTTGCTGTACTGACCGCCCAGGAACTCGGCGCCACCCGTGGAGATCTGGACGATGCCGTCGCTCTCCGCCTCAGCGAAACCACGCAGGGCCGCGTGCAGGGTCTGGGTGGAGGTCACGTTGATGGCCGGGTAGGCGAACTTTCCTGCCTTCGCCCGGTCCAGCATCTCGTTGTAGACCTCGGGAGTTGCGATGGGCATGCGTCCGCTCCTTGTATCTGCGGGTTGACGTACTGCTGTGTCTAACGGCCCTGACCTAGACCTTGGGGTGCGACGTCATCGTCGGCCCCATCTTTCCAGACTTGGCCGGAAGGTCCAGGCCACCGTCCACGCCCTGGTCAGTCCCCGGTCAGTCGAGGCCCAGCTCGTCCTTGGAGAAGGCGAAGAGGTACGGCACCCCGGCCCCCTCCTGGATCTTCTCCGCGGCGCCGGTCGCCCGGTCGACGATGGTCGCGACGGCGACGACCTCGGCCCCGGCCTCGCGCACGGCCTCGACTGCGGTCAGCGGGGAGCCGCCGGTGGTGGAGGTGTCCTCGACGACCAGCACGCGGCGGCCCGCGATGTCCGGGCCCTCGACGCGCCGCTGCAGGCCGTGCGCCTTGGCGGCCTTGCGCACGACGAAGGCGTCCAGGCGCTTCCCGCGCGCGGCGGCCGCGTGCAGCATGGCGGCGGCCACCGGGTCGGCGCCCATGGTGAGCCCGCCGACCGCGTCGAACTCCAGGTCGGCGGTCAGGTCCAGCAGCACCTGCCCGACCAGCGGGGCGGCCTCACCGTCGAGGGTGACGCGCCGGAGGTCGACGTAGTAGTCGGCCTCGAGACCCGACGACAGGGTCACCTTGCCGTGCACCACGGCCTTGTCCTTGATCTGCTGCAGCAGCGCGCCGCGTGTGTCCGTCATGCCGCCCAGCTTAGAGGCGGCGCCAGCTCCAGGTCGTCGAGGCCTCCAGCGGCTCCAGGGGCGTGACCAGGTGCGGCAGGGTGTTGAGGCCGTTGGGCGGGCCGGTCTGCGGCTCCACGCACACGGCCTCCTGCTGCTCGTCGTAGACGACGACCCACTCCTCGCCGCTGGTCACCTTGAGCTCCAGTTGACCGGGCCAGGTCAGGGTGGCCTCGACGCCGCCGGGCATGCCGAAGCAGTCGTCCCAGGGTCCGGGCTTCGGATCGATGCGGTTGCCGGTGGGCAGGTGGTCGTCGCCGCGCTCCTCCTGCCAGGCGGGGTCGAAGCCGAGGGTGACGTCCTCGCCGCCGAGGTTCCGGTTGAACCACGGGTGCCAGCCGATCTGCGCCGGGAAGGACGAGTCGTACGTCTCGACGGACATGGTGAGCGTCAGCGCGTCCTCGGCGAGGGCGATGATCTGGGTGACGCGGCCCGGGTAGGGCCAGGGGTCGACCAGCTCGCAGGTGAGGACGGCCTCGTCCGCGCTGGTCCGGGCGGTGCGCCAGACCCTGTCGCGGACGGTGCCGTGGATGGCGTGGGGCGGGGCGTTCAGCGGCAGCTGCCGCACCTCGGCACCGTCCAGGAACCGTCCGTCGCGGGTCCGGCCGCACCAGGGCACCATCGGGAAGCAGCCGAAGCGCTCGCCCTGGCGCAGCAGTTCGACGCCACCGATCCGCAGTCCTCCGACCCGGCCGCCGTTGCCCGGCTGCACGGTCACCTCCGCGTCACCCGCGGTCAGCGTGATGTCTTCGTCACTCACGGGACGACCCTACTGCGGTGATCAAGAGGGCCTCACCGGTCGCGCGCCGCTTCGGCCCCGTGTGCCGGGGCAGGACGGTCCGGTACGGCCGCCACGTCGTTGTCGGCGTCTGCACACGGCCGGGACCGCCACGTGGTTCAGCGGCGTCTGCGCAGGGCCCGGACCGCCACGATGGCCGACGCCAGGGCCAGGGCCGCCGCGGGGGCCGCCCAGCGCAGCGGGGCCGGGGTCGTCACGGTCTGGGGCGCGGGCACGGGGGCGTACCGGCCGCGCGGCGGGGCGTGGTCGACCTCCTCGGCACTGCGTCCGATCATGGTCCGTCGCGCGTGCGCCGCCTCGGCGATGTCGTCGTCCTCGTCGATGTCGTCGTCCTCGTGGTCCACGGGTCCCGGAGAGGAGGGCGGGGCGTCGGCGCCGAGGCCGGAGGGACGCTCGGGGGCCGGGGGTTCCTCGGTGAGACCGGGGTCGGAGGGTGCCTTAGCGTTCCCGTCGGCCCCGGGCGGGGGCGGTGGTGCCTCGTCGTCCGCGCCCGGCGTCGTCTCGAGGTCCGTCGTCGCGCGCGGTTCGAAGTCCTGCGTGGCTGGGGGTGTGGTGGTCTCCGGAGCCGCTGCGGCCAAGTGCTCCGCGAAACGGTTCAGCAGCCGGGTGACCGCCCCCTCCACGGCGTCCGTCGGGAGGTCCCTGATCCGCCCGTCCGCGGTGGCCGTGCCGTCGTACACGACGGTGCAGCCGTGCTCCGCCTCGCGCAGGGCGATCCGCAGGGCGAGCTTGACCGAGCCGCTGCCGCGCGACTCCTCCGCCTCGCCTTCGACGGAGTAGGCGCCCTCGCGCCGGGACACCCGCAGGGCACCCCGGTAGGTGACGGAGTGGCTGCCGACGCGGATCTTCAGCCGCCCGGCGACGGGCTCGGCGCCGGCGTCCTGCTGGAGCCCGGGAACGGCCCGGGCGACCCGCGCGGGGTCGTCCAGCACCTCCCTCAGCCGCTCGGCCGGAACCGGAACGAACACCTCGTGCTCCATGTCGACGGACTCTACCCAGCACAGCGCGGAACGCACCTCCGGCTGAGGGATTCGCCCCCCGATCCACACCCACCAGGCGTATCCTCCCGGGGCGCCGGACGGGTTCCGCGAAGAGGGCCCCGCGAGGACGGCCCAGCGAGGACGCCTCAGCGTGGAGGGCTCAGCGAGGACGCCTCAGCAGGGAGGGCCCAGCCGGGAGGGCGCTGCGAATTCGGCCCCGCGAGGAGGGCCCCGCCCCGCAGTAGCGCCCCCGCCTCTCAGTAGCGCCCCGCCCCGCAGTAGCGCCCCCGCCTCTCAGTAGCAGGCGCGCCCCTCAGGAGCAGGCGCGCCCCTCAGGAGCGGGCTCGCCTCTCAGTAGCGGGCGCCCCTCAGTAGCGCGGGTGCACCAGCGTCGACGCCGGCAGCCCCGCGATCCGCGTCCTGCGCGCCGCCCGTTCCCCCGCGGCCAGGGACGCCTCCGTGAGGACACGGGGCCGCGGGCCGTCCGGGTCGAGCCGCAGCCGCGGTTCCGTGCGGGCGGCCAGGACGAAACCCCAGTCGCGGGGCGCCCGGGAGCGATCGGCGGGGGTGCGGTCGGGCCCGGCGGCGAAACCGGTGTGGCGGCCGCCCGTGCCGTACGGGGCGGTGCGGAAACCGGCCGCGCGCAGGGTCGCCTCGACCGTCCAGTACGCCCGGGGGCCGGCCGCGACCGGCCCGGCGTGCACCACGAGCCGTCCGCCGGGGGCCAGCACGCGCCGCGCGAGGCCGTAGAACTCCTGCGAGTACAGCTTCGTGCTCGCCGTGATCCCCGGGTCCGGCAGGTCCGAGACGACCACGTCGTACGTCGCCGGATTCGCTCCGCGCAGCCAGCCGAAGGCGTCCTCGGTCGACACGTGCACCCGCGGGTCGCCGAACGCGTGCCGGTTGAGCGCGGACAGGGCGGGGTCGGTGCGGGCCAGGCGGATCACCTCGGCGTCGAGTTCGACGACGTCGACCCGGTCCACTCCGGGATGGTGCAGCACCTCGCGGGTGGCCAGGCCGTCCCCGCCGCCGAGGATGAGCACGCGCGCGTGCGGCCCGCTCATCGCGGGGTGGACGAGGGCCTCGTGATAGCGCAGTTCGTCGCGTCCGCCGACCCGCAGCCGGCCGTCGAGGAACAGGTCGAGGGGCCGTCCGTGCGTGCCGCCGGTGAGGACGACCTCCTGCACCTCGGTCCGGAGCGCCACGCGGACGTCGTCGCCGTAGACGGCCTGCCGCGCGGCCCGTTCGAAGTCGTCGACGAGGACGGCGGCCGAGGCGAGGACCGCGAGGACGAGGGCGTTGCCGACCAGCAGCAGCCAGCGGGCGCGCCGGGTCAGGTCCCGTCGGAACAGGCCGAGCACCAGGGCACCGCCGACGACCGCGTTGACCGCGCCGGTGAGCAGCGCGCCGGTCAACTGCCCGAGGAACGGCAACAGAAGGAAGGGAAAGGCGAGGCCGCCGACGAGGGCGCCGACGTAGTCGGCGGCGGACAGGTCGGCGACCGCGCCGCCCGCGTCCTGGCGGCGGATGCGCTGGATCAGCTCCATCAGCAGCGGGACTTCGGCGCCGATGAGCAGCCCGGTGGCCAGGGAGAAGGCGACCAGCAGGCAGCGCGGTCCGTTGGCCCACATCCCGCCCCAGTCGCCGGTCCAGGCGAACACCGCGTACAGGGCCATCGCGCTGCACCCGCCGACGAGCGCGAGGGCGGCCTCGACGGCACCGAAGCCGGCCGCGGCGTGCGGGCGCAGCCGTTTCGCGGCGAGGGAGCCGATGCCCATGGCGAAGACCATGACGGAGAGCACGACGGACGCCTGGGTGACGGAGTCACCCATCAAGTACGAGGCGAGCGCGACGAGTTCCAGTTCGTACACGAGTCCGCAGGCCGCGCAGACGAACACGCCCGCGAGGACCAGGAACCGTCCGGTGCCGGGCCGCACGGGCAGTCGCGCCGGGCCGGCCGGGCCGCCCGGGGCGCTCCAGGGCGGCGGGCAACCGGGCGGGGCGGGCGCGTGCGGCTCGATCACGCTGCGACGTTACGTCACGCCTCGACTGCGGTTCGTCACCCACACGTGTGGTGCTGGTTTACAGGGGCCGGACATCGGCACGAGGTTCGGTTCGCCGCACGCGGTTCCACGGGCCGGGCGGCGGCGGGCGGCCGGGGTGCCGAAGTCACGGTCGGCGGCGGGCGGCCCGGGTGCCGAAGCCACCGTCGGCGGCGGGCGGCCCGGGTGCCGAAGCCACCGTCGGCGGTGGGCGGCCGGGGTGCCGACGTCGCCGTCGCGCGAGGGTCAGTTGACGAGCGCCGCCGCGGGCACGCGCACGCCCACTCTCGTGCGGGTCGCCACCAACTGCCCGTCCTGCGGGTAGGCGTGCCAGGTCCGCCAGTGCACCTGGCCCTCGTGGTGCTGGGCGAGCAGGGCCGTGAAGGCGTAGGGGCTGCCGGGGAAGACGCCGACGAGGCCGTGCGGGTGGTCGGAGACGAGGGCCAGCAACTCCTGGGCGCGGCCCGCGAAGGAGCCGGGCGAGAGGACCTCGACGCGGGCCGCGAACTCGTACTCCCAGTCGTCCACCCGTTTGGCGACGCCGAGCGGGAGCGGGGTGCTGCTGCCCGCGATGCACGCCACCGTCTCCGAGCAGATGCCCCGCTCCTCCTCCAGCAGGACCTGGTGGGACGCGCCGAGGAGCCGCAACTGCAGTTTGGTGTCCGCCAGTTCGAGGTCGAGCACGGCCAGTGCGGGAAGCGGCTCGCGCCCCAGGGCCCACGCGAGATCGGCCGCGCGCGTGTCGGTGTAGGAGGTGTTCAGGGTCGTGAGCATGGATCGGCTCCGCAAGCACACAAGGAGAGGGAGTGGGGTCCGCTGCGCCCCGGTGGCACGGCACCGGGGGATGTCGGCCCGGGGCAGCCCGGTCGGCCGGTTTCAGGAAGGTGTCCGCAGATCGTCCGAGGGGCTGCGTCGGTGGCTAAGAGGGAATCATGAACGGTGGCACCGCCACAGCGTTTTTACCCAAGTTCGTAGGGTTTCCATCCCTCAGAGGGCTCCCCAGCTCAACTGTTCAACCACGGCGTGCGCCGGTGTCGGGGAGGCGTGCGCCGGTGCGCCGTGGCCCACGCCCGCAGCGGGGACGCAGGGGCTGCCCGGATTCCGCCGAGATCCCGAAATGGCCGTTCGGGGGGAGCAGTTGCCCGGGGCGCACCACGCCGGGCGGGGGTTGTCCTACAGACATGGGACGTTGCGGGAAGCCATCCGAAGTCGCCCGACAGACATTCGACGGGTCGTCCGCCCGGGACTCTCCGCCCCCCTGCCCCCTGCCCCGCGACCTCCTGGCGTCCTGGCCCACTGGCCTCCGGCCCTACGCCCGGCCAGCCCTCCGCCCCGCTGACCCTCCGCCCCACCGGCCCTCCGCCCCGCTGACCCTCCGCCCCACCGGCCCTCCGCCCCGCCGACCCTCCGCCCCACCGGCCCTCCGCCCCGCTGACCCTCCGCCCCACCGGCCCTCCGCCCCTCCGCCCCACCGGCCCTCCGCCCCGCTGACCCTCTGGCCCGCTGACCCTCTGGCCCGCTGACCCTCCGACACGGCGACGCGGGGCCCGCCCCAGGTGCGGACCCCGCGTTCGGTGGATTGCGGCTCCCCTGTCGTGAGGACGGCCGACGTCAGTCAGCTGCCTCCGCCGCCGCAGCCACCACCTCCGCAGGACGACCCGCCTCCGCAGGACGAGCCGCCGCCGCAGGAGTGTCCCCCGTGGTGTCCGCCCCCGGACGAGCCGGAGTCTCCCCCGCCCGCCCACCAGCCGCCGCCGGCGCTGCTGCTGCTCGAACCGGTGGACGTGGACGCCCACCCGCCGCGACGCGTCCTCCCCCGGGAACCGCCCCCACGGGCCTTGGAGACCAGCGCCCCGACCAGGACGACTCCGACCACCGCCAGGATGATGCCGACGATCATGGCGTCACCCTCCTTCCATGTCCCCCGAAGCGGCCCCCCGTGGGCGCCTCGCTCTTGCGTGAAGCGGTGATGCCCTCCCCACTCCCGGCCCAACACAGAGTTGAGGAACTCCAGAGCTTCGGCGCAGGATGACCGGCATGACCTCCAGCGCGCGCCCCCTCCTGAACCGCCGGCTCGCCGAGTTCGGGACGACGATCTTCGCCGAGATGTCCGCCCTCGCCCTCAGCACCGGCGCCATCAATCTCGGGCAGGGCTTCCCCGACACCGACGGCCCCGAGGAGATCCGGGAGGCCGCCGTACGGGCCCTGCGGGACGGCCGCGGCAACCAGTACCCGCCGGGCCCCGGCGTCCCCGAGCTGCGCACCGCGGTCACCGCCCACCAGCAGCGCCGCTACGGCCTCGCCTACGACCCCGACACGGAGGTCCTGGTCACCGCCGGTGCCACGGAGGCCATCGCCGCCGCCCTGCTGGCCCTGGTGGAGCCCGGCGACGAGGTGATCGCCTTCGAGCCGTACTACGACTCCTACGCCGCGTGCATCGCGATGGCCGGCGGCCGCCGGGTGCCGGTCACGCTGCGCGCGCAGGAGGACGAGGGCCGTTTCCGTCTCGACCTCGACGAGCTGCGCGACGCCGTCACCGACCGCACCCGGCTGCTGCTGATCAACACCCCGCACAACCCGACCGGCACGGTCCTCACCCGCGAGGAGCTGGCCGCGATCGCCGAGCTGGCGGTGGAGCGGGACCTGCTGGTGGTGACGGACGAGGTGTACGAGCACCTGGTCTTCGACGAGGCCGAGCACGTGCCGCTGGCGACGTTCCCCGGGATGCGGGAGCGCACGGTCACCATCTCCAGCAGCGGCAAGACGTTCTCGTTCACCGGCTGGAAGGTCGGCTGGGTTACCGGCGCCCCCGATCTCGTCGCCGCCGTCCGCTCGGCCAAGCAGTACCTGACGTACGTCGCCTCAGGGCCGTTCCAGTACGCCGTTGCCGAGGCCCTGCGCCTGCCCGACTCATACTTCGCGGACTTCCGCGCGGACATGCTGGCCAAGCGGGATCTGCTCGCGGGCGGCCTTGAGCGGGCGGGCTTCAAGGTCTTCCGCCCGGCCGGCACGTACTTCATCACCACCGACATCCGGCCCCTAGGTGAGAGCGACGGTTTCGCCTTCTGCCGCGCGCTGCCGAAGCGCGCGGGCGTGGTCGCCATCCCGAACGCCGTGTTCTACGACCACCGCGAGCAGGGCGCGCCCTTCGTACGCTTCGCGTTCTGCAAGCGCATGGGTGTTCTGGAGGAGGCGGCAGCCCGTTTGAAGGCTCTGTCCGCCTAGCGCCACCAGGCGTGACGGCCACATGGCGCACCCCTTCGCCGCAGAGCCGGACGAAGCCGGTCGGGACTGCTGCCACATGTCGACGGCGTCTCCGCGTCGGCCCTGGGGCGGCAGCCGATCCACGGTCGGTCGGGCCAGGCGAGACGAAAACCGCTGACATTCGCCTGGCGTCGGGGACACGTGCCAGAGCTGGTTGGTCGAGAAGCGAGGCGAGCGCCTCGCCGGCCTGCACCGGGGTACGCCCCGGGGTGTGCCCGTTGAGATTCACGACGAGCTGTCCATCGGGGAAGCGCCCCGAGAGAACGTGGCCGGCGTGCACGGCGAAGGTGGTCTTCCCGACACCGGGCATGCCGTCGATCACGTGAACGGGCAGCCCCTCGCCACGCTCCTGTGACGCCCGCACCGAGCCCACCAGCCGCTCCAGCTCCGTGGCACGGTCGGTGAACGCGGCGGTGTCGCGCGGCAACGAACGCAGCACCTGGGCGGCCCCTGGCCCTGCTCCGTCCTATCAGGTTGCGCGCTTTCGCGTGGCGGCACGCGCCGCGGCACCAACCACATATGCAACGTCACTCGCGTGATGAGCCCGGGTCGAGATGACATTGACCGGGCGGCCACCACGGGAGTCCTTCGTCAGCGGGCGTCTGCCTCGGGCTCCGGGCGCGGGAGCTCGTCGAGGTCGAGGGTGAAGGTGCGGCCGTCGGCCAGGGGGATGGGGAGCTTGCCCGTGCCGTACTTGTGCGTGTGTGCCGCGATGTAACCGGTGCCGGTCGGCTGGGTGTGGAGGACGACTTCCTGGGCGTACGGGTCGACGACCAGGTAGATCGGGATGCCGTAGCGGCCGTATTTGGCGGTGCAGTCGTCATAGTCTTTGCGTGCGGAGGAGGTCGAGACGACCTCGGAGATCAGCAGGACGTCCTCGAAGCTATAGCGCTTGCCTTCCTTGCGTGCGTCCTCGCGCATGATCGCGAGGTCGGGGGCGGAATTCTCGTCGGCGGGGAAGTCGATGTAGACATCGGAGGTGACCTTCGCGTGACGGCCGAGAGCGACAGCGGAGTCGATCTGCATCGACCTGATGGTGCTGGAGTGCTCTTCGCTCTGCGGAGTCATGATCACCTTTCCGTCCGCCCCGAACAGGACCGTGTATCCCTTGGGGAACTCGGTGTGCACGATCGCGTCGACGCTCATGGACGGCTCCTTCCCGTGTGTGGTCAGGATACGGCGGACAGTGCCCTGTCCCGAGCCCGGCGGTACGGCTGTGAGCCGGTCCGGACAGGTCGCGGCGCGACCCGCGAATAGGTGTACGAACGAGGAGTCGGGTGGGTGACGGGATCCCCCGACCTGGTCACCGCCGTCCGCTCGGCGAAGCAGTTCCTGACGTACGTGGCATCCGGCCCGTTCCAGTACGCGGTGGCGAAGGCGCTGGCTCTCCCGGACACGTACTTCGAGGCGTTCCGAGAGGACATGCGCACGAAGAGGGACCTGCTGTCGGCGGGGCTCACGGAGGCGGGCTTCAAGGTGTTCCGTCCCTCGGGCACGTACTTCATCACCACGGACATCCGCCCCCTGGGCGCGGAGCTGTCCAAAAACGGCGACGGCGGGACCCGGCATCCGCTCGCTCAGGGAAGCCGGGCCGTTTCCCCAAAGGACTGCGGAGATGTTCCAGCCGGTCGCGCGCAGGTAGCCCCGGAAGCTGTCGAAACGGACAGCTCTGGGCAGGGGACGACAGCGCGGTGCGGCCGGTCACCGCAGAGTTCGGCCCGCAGCGCGCCGAAGTCGAGGAGCTGGCCCTTGCGCACCTGGTTGCTTATCTGCGCCAAGTCAAATGGGTGTGGCTCCTTTGGAGGGACGAGCGTACCCGGGTGCGTTCCGCTGGTGGCGGGCTCCGCCCGGGGCCCGGCGGGCGGGTGTTCATTGCTGAAGAGAGTGACGTCGTAGCCAACTCCGTTGGCTGGTAGGTATATCGGTACCACCTGGAGTGTGCCTGGCACTTCGGCGCTCGACTGATATGCGCCGGTGGTCAGCCGGTGAAGGACTCGGGGCCGAAACGGCCCCATGTGACGAAGGCAGCCAGGGCGAGGTAGATCAGGTCGCCGACGATCGTGGCCTTCTCGCCACGGCGCAGACGCATGGTGACCGCGCAGGCAAACAGCAGAACGAGTCCGGTGGCGGCCAGCGGCACCAGCACCGGCGCGATGTCGAGCACCGCGGGCAGAACCAGGCCGACCGCAGCCAGCAGCTCGACGGCGCCGATGGCCTTGAGAGCACCGGGGCTGAACTCCAGGACCCACCGCGCAGAGGAGCCCATCGCGGCCAGCTTCTCCTGCGGCACGAACATCTTGGAGCTGCCCACCAGGCAGACAGCGGCGAGCACCCCAGCGATGATCCACAGCGCGACGTTCATCATCAACTCCCTCATCGAGGACTTCCGTACCCGAGACGAGGCAGCGACTCGGCCTGTGACATGCCCGAACCCAGACAGCGGAGAGACGTGGGTCACACCGTTCCGTGTCACAGGAGTGAGGGCCGCCTCGTCTTGGAGGTGAAGGCATCGACGAACGTGGAGGAGCACACGATGGACGCGCGATTGAACTACTTCGCCAACCCGGCCGCCGGCAAGGCCCTCAAGTACTTCATGGCGGTCGGCCGGGAGCTGAAGGAATCGCCGCTGCCGGCCACGACGCAGGAGTTGGTGGCGCTGCGCGTGAGCCAGATCAATGGCTGCGCGGTCTGCATCGACATGCACACCAAGGAAGCCGCCGCGGCCGGCGAGACCCCGGTGCGGCTGAACCTGATCGCGGCCTGGCGGGAAGCGACGGTCTTCACCGCGGCCGAGCGCGCCGCACTGGAGCTGGCGGAGCAGGGAACCCGGGTCGCGGACGCGGCCACCGGCGTCAGCGACGACGTGTGGGCCCGCGCCGCTCAGCACTACGACGAGGAGCAGCTCACGGCCCTCGTGCTGCTGGTCTCTTTCATGAACACGGTGAACCGGCTGAACATCATCACCCAGCAGCCGGCCGGCGACTACCAGGTCGGCCAGTTCCACTGAACCACCACCGCACCCTGGCCCAGGTCAGGCCAGCCGGGGCCAGGACGCCGTCATCAAGGGGGGGCAGGGCGGTCGCGGCACGAGCGTTGTCTGCTCCGCCCACACATCGAATGATCTTCGAAGGATGCCTCGCCGGCGCGGGTCCGGCCGGGCACACAGACCGCAAAGGGGGAGTCGGCGTGGGCAAGGTCGAGGAGTTCGAGGAACTGCGGCCGCTGCTGTTCTCGATCGCGTACCGGATCCTGGGCAGCGTGGGCGAGGCGGAGGACGCGGTGCAGGAGACCTGGCTCCGCTACGACGCCTCGACCACCCGGCCCCTGTCGGCCAAGGCGTTCTTGTCAGCCACGGTGACCCGGATTGCCATCGACGTGCTGCGTTCCGCCCGGGTGCGGCGGGAGGAGTACGTCGGACCGTGGCTCCCCGAGCCGCTGCTGGACGATCCGTACCAGGACCCGGCCCGCGCGGCGGAGCTGGCCGACTCGGTGTCAATAGCGGCGCTGCTGCTCCTGGAGCGGCTCAGTCCGCTGGAGCGGTCGGTGTTCGTGCTGCGGGAGGTCTTCGCCTTCGGCTTCGCCGAGATCGCCGCCGCGGTGGGGCGCTCAGAGGCGGCGTGCCGGCAGCTGCTCGTAAGGGCACGCCGCCACATGCACGAGGGACGGCCCCGGTTCGAAGCGGACCGCCAGGAGCGGCAGGAGCTGGCGAGGCGGTTCTTCGAAGCACTGACGCAGGGAGACGTGGACGGACTGCAGAATCTGCTGTCCGCCGACGTCCAGCTCATCGGGGACGGCGGTGGCAAGGCACCGCAGCTGGCCAGGGCCGTCGCCGGCGCCGAGAACGTGGCCAGGCTGCTCGCCACCGTCTACCCGCTCATGGCCCGGATCGGCATCACGTTCGAACCGCACGAGGTCAACGGCCAGCCGGGCGCTCTCTTCCGCGACCGCGACGGCAAAATCCTCCACATCCTCGCCCTCGACACACTCGACGGGCAGATCCAGACGATCCGCGCGGTCATCAACCCCGACAAGCTCAGCCACCTCGGCCCGGTCGCCGACGCCTGGGCCGTCGACCAGGAAGTGAAGCAGACCCGTAAAGCCCAGTGATCTCCCGACCAGCCTGACAGGGCAGGACCGGGGGTTTCAGTGCCGCATGCCGATGATCCTGGCGCACGGCTCGCCCGTGACGTCTTCCGCGACACGAACCGCGATCATCCACCGCGCAAGATCGATTATCGACACACCCACAAGGGGTTCAGTCATGATCCTGATCACCGGGGCCACCGGCGTCGTCGGCCGGGAAACCGTCCGCCTCCTGGTCGAGGGGGGAGCGAAAGTCGCCGCTGTCACCCGCGACCCGCACGCCGAATTCCCCGCGGGTACACAGCTCGTCCACCCCGCGAAGGTTCCCACCATCAACGGCGTGGAGGCCATCCTGCTCAGCCCGCGTGCCGCCGGAACCATTGCTGTCGACCTGTTGGCACGCGCCCGCGAGACGGGCGCGGCGAGGGTGGCCGTACTGTCCTCCGTGACCGTGGGGTACCCGGCTGGGCACGCACGCTTCCGGCAGCAGTTCCACGCGGTCGAGGACGCAGCCAAGGGGAGCGGCCTGGACTGGACGATCCTGCGCTGCGCCGATTTCGCCGCCAACACCCTGGCCTGGGCCGGGCAGATCCAGGCGACCGGGACCGTACGGGGGGCATACCCGCACGCCAGGACCTCGACCGTCGACGAGCGTGACATCGCCGCGGTGGCCGCTCTCGCCCTGACCCACCCGCAGCACCGCGGTCAGACGCACCTGCTCACCGGGGAACAGTCGCTGAGCCAGCCGGAGAAAGTCGCCGCGCTCGGCGCGGCGCTCGACCGGACACTGTCGTTCGTCGAGGCCGCACCGGACGAGATCCGCCGCGGCATGCTCGCCGCCGGCCTGCCCGACGAGGTACCCGACCGGCTGCTCGGCTCGCTGGCCGACTACGCCCGCGCAGCCGGGCCCACCACCGACACCGTGCGGCGGCTGCTGGGCCGCCCGGCACTCACGTACGCCACCTGGGCGCACGACCACCGTGCCGCCTTCACCACAGGAGGACCCCGATGAAACTCACGATCGTGGCCGCCACCGGCGGCATCGGACGGCACCTGGTCGAGCAGGCGGTGGCCGGCGGGCACGACGTCACCGCCGTGGCCCGCCGCCCACGTGAACTGCCGGGCGGCGTCCGGACGGTCGCCGTCGACCTCACCCGCCCCGACATGCGGACACTCGCCGCGGCGGTACGCGGCGCCGACGCCGTACTGTCCGCGCTCGGCCCGCGAAACCCGCGCGCGGACGCGGGCATCACCTCGCGTGGCACCCGCGCGATCGTCACGGCGATGCATGCCGAGCACGTCCGGCGGATCATCATCGTCAGCGCCGCACCCGTCGGGCCGGTGCCGGTGCCTGGCCGGCCGACGCCACCCAGGCACGATCCCGGCGACGGCTTCTTCATGCGTCACCTGGGCGTCCCGTTGACCCGGGCCACGTTCGGCCGGCACTACGCCGACCTCGCCGTCACCGAGCGGACCCTGCGCGACAGCGGACTGGAATGGACGGTGTCGCGCCCGCCCAAGCTCACCGACAAGCCCCTGACCGGCAGGTACCGGACCGCGTGGAACCGCAACATCCGAGGCGGGTTCTCCGTGCCACGCGCCGACGTCGCCCACCACATGCTCGCCATGGTGAACCAGCCGGACACCATCGAGCAGGTCGTCGGAATCGCGAACTGACGCGCCACGGACACGACCCGGGCTGCGAGTGAGAAAGCGGGCGACGACCCGCGACGGTGACCAACAAGGTCAGGAAGATGCCTCGGCCGTCCCGCCCGCCCCTTCGCCGCCCGGGTCACCCATCCCGAAAGGACGCGTTCATGACGAAGTACGCCCGTTTCATCAGCCTCGTATGCGCGGGGCTGTTCGCCGGATTCCTCACGTCGGTCCTTGTCCTGGAACTCTCGCTGCGCGGCTTCGACAGCACCGTCTACACCCAGGTCCGGCTGGTCGAACTCAACTCCCTCGACAAACTCGCCGTCGCCACACTCCTGCCGGCCCTGATCGCCACAGCGGTACTGGCCCACCAGACCTACCGAACAAACACCCGATGGCCGACCGTGGCCGCACTCGCCCTCCTGGTCGTCGTTCTCGGCCTCACGCTCACCGTCAACCTGCCCATCAACTCCGACCAGCTCCACTGGAGCGCCCAGTCCCCGCCCTCCGACTGGATTGGCGTACGGGACCGCTGGCAGATCGCCCACGCCGTCCGGACGATGGCCGCGGTCCTCGCCTTCGCGGCCCTCGCCCTCGCGGCGCCGTTGCCTCGTACACGTCGTCCAAGCCCGCCGAACACCTCGGCGCGGACAATCCGCCGAGCACCGCGCCGGTGACGGAGCCTGCGGCCATGATTGCTGTCGGCGGGGCTCGCGGACGCCGGTTTCGGGGTGTTCCGCACGGCGGGCACGTACTTCGTCACCACCGACATCCGCCCCCTGGGCGAGAGCGACGGCTTCGCCTTCTGCCGCGCGCTGCTCGAGCGGGCGGGCGTGGTGGCCATCCCGAACGCCGTGTTCTACGACCACAAGGAGATGGGGGCACCCTACGTCCGGTTCGCGTTCTGCAAGCGGACCAAGGTACTTCAGGAGGCCGTGAAGCGCTTGAAGCCGTAGCTCAGGCCGCCGGGGCTCCGCATGACCGTCGGCCTGCCGCACCGGGCAGTGCCGGCACGGCGCGCTCGCGAGCGGTTGTTCCGCGCCAGGCGTCGAGCGGGAGTCGCCGGCTGCCGTGGCGTCCCGTCCGAAGCGCGCCGCATGATCGGATGACAGGTTCTTCAAAGGTTCTTCATCACCTCCGGCCTACGGTCGAAAGGCCCTCCGCGCCCGCGGTCGGGCGCGACAGGAAGCGGGAGAACCGATGAGGACGAACCGGGTGCTGATGGCCGTGGTGACGGCGTCGGTCATGGCGATCACCCTGGCCGGCTGCGGGGGCGAGGGCGACACCCCGAAGGTCCCGACGGCGGGCGGCGACGAGGCGTCCGGCAAGGCCTCCGGCAAGGCGACCGCGCCGAGTGGCGGCGACGACGTGGCCGCGTATGTGAGCGCCCAGCGCGAGTGGGTGAAGTGTCTGCGGGAGAACGGGGTCGACGCCCCCGACCCGGACGCCAAGGGGCAGGTCGACTTCGGCGACAACGCGGCGCTGAAGAAGAACACGAAGTTCCTGGACGCCTCCGAGAAGTGCGCCTCGCTCAAGGCGGCCGTCCCCGAGGGCCTTGAGAACGCCAACCAGCCCAAGCTCACCCCCGCGCAGATCAAGGTCAAGCGGGACTACGCCGACTGCATGCAGAAGAACGGCGCGCCCGACTTTCCCGATCCCGGCCCCGACGGGACCGCGCAGGGCTCCGAGTGGAACCAGACGTCGGCGGGAGCCAAGCGTGCCACCCGTGTCTGCGCTCCGATCATCGGTGACCCGGCGGACCAGCCCGCGGGCAAGGGCTGACGATGGCGGAGACCGTTGTGCAGACCGATCACGAGCGCGGGGCGGCTCCCGCGCCGCCGCCGCGCGGTCGGCGCGGACGGCGCACGGTCCTGGTGGCCTCGGCTCTGGTCGTCGTGGCGGCAGTCGCCGTGGTCGGTGCGCTCGGCCTCGGCGGGGGCGGGGCGAAGGAGGGCTCCTCCGCCCCGCCCCGCTCAGACTCCACCGTCCCGGTCACCCGGACCACACTGACCGAACGCACCACGGTGGACGGCCAGTTGGGCTACGGCACCGAGATACCGCTGCCCGTCAAGGCGACGGGCACCGTGACCTGGCTGCCCGCGGAGGGCACGACCGTGAAGCGCGGCGGCACTCTGCTGCGCGTCGACGACCGGCCGGTGGTGCTGCTGTACGGGACGCTGCCGATGTACCGGGAGCTGGGCCTGACCGCGGGCGCCCGGCAAGGCACCCGGCAGGACGCCCAGCAGGAGACCGGGGCCGAGAGGGACACCCGGGACTCCGGTGGCCAGGGCCGCACGGACGAGACCTCCGGGGCACCGGACCGCACGGACGAGACCTCCGGGGCTCCGGCCCCCTCCGGATCGCCGACGCCCTCGGGCGGCGCCGGGGCCGGGGCCGGGGCCGGAGGGACAGCGGGCACGCTGCGCGGGATGGACGTCCTGCAGTTCGAGAGCAATCTCGCCGCTCTCGGCTACACCGGCTTCACCGTCGACGAGGAGTTCACCGACCTCACCGCCCGCGCGGTCAAGCGCTGGCAGAAATCCCTCGGACTCCCCCAGACCGGCACGGTCGGCATCGGGGACGTCGTCTACTCCACCGGCAAGGTACGGATCGGCCACGCGGGTGTCCGGCTCGGCTCACCGGCCACCGATGACGCCCTCAGGTACACCGGTACGTCCCGGAAGGTCGTCGTCAACGCCTCGGCTGCGGAGGACTCCTGGGCCGTGCGCGGCGCCGCCGTCACGGTCGGGCTGCCCGACGGGAAGTCGGTGAAGGGCGAGGTGGCCTCGGTGGGGAAGAGCGCGACCGCGCCCGAGGAGGGAGGCGGGGAGGGTGGCTCCGCAACACCGACGGTTCCGGTGACCATCACCATCAAGGACCAGAAATCCGTGGGACGGCTGGAGAGCGCGCCGGTCACCGTCGAGTACGTGGGGCGGGAACGGGCGGACGTCCTCACCGTCCCGGTCGCCGCGCTGGTCGCCCTGGCCGAGGGCGGCCACGGCCTGGAGACCGCGGACGGCCGGTTCGTCGCGGTGAAGACCGGGCTCTTCGCGGACGGCCGGGTGGAAGTGAGCGGAAGCGCGGTTCGCGAGGGCATGAACGTGAGGATCCCGGAGTGAGCGGAGCATCGGCCGTCGTGGAGTTCGACGCGGTCTCCAAGACGTACCCCGGTGGTGTGGCGGCGGTACGGGACGTGACCTTACGCATCGGGCGCGGCGAACTCGTCGCGGTCGTCGGCCCGTCGGGCTCGGGCAAGTCGAGCATGCTGAACCTCATGGGCAGCCTCGATCGACCCTCCGCCGGGCGGGTGCTGGTCGACGGCCACGACGTGGCGAAGCTGACGGACCGTGAGGTGTCCGCGCTGCGGGCCACCCGGATCGGCTTCGTCTTCCAGCAGTTCCATCTGGCGGTAGGGGTTCCGGTCCTGGACTCCGTGGCCGACGGGCTGCTGTACGCCGGAGTACCGCTGCGCCGCCGCCGGGCCGGCGCGGCGGCGGCGCTGGAACGGGTCGGCCTCAGCCACCGCGTCCACCACCTCCCGCACCAGTTGTCCGGCGGCGAGCGCCAGCGGGTGGCGGTGGCCCGGGCGGTGGTCGGCGAACCGGCGGTCCTGCTGGCGGACGAGCCGACCGGCAACCTGGACTCCGCTTCCGGGGAGGCCGTACTCGGTCTGCTGCGCGAGCTGAACGCCGCCGGGACCACGGTCGTGATCATCACCCACGACCGGGAGATCGCGGCCGGGCTGCCCCGCCGTATCGAGATGCGCGACGGCCGCGTGGTGGCGGACACCGCGACCCACACCGCGACCGACACCGCGGCCGACACCGCGACCGGCACCGCGCCGAACGAGGCGGTCCGATGACCGACGTCACGACGAACGGCCCGCCCATGGACGACGCCCCGCCGACCCTGCCGTCCGGCCCCCGCAGCGGCGGCGGACGTGGCCGCGGGCGAGCGAGCGATGACGTCGGTGGCACGGGCGGCCGACTGCGGGCCGCCCGCCTCGGTCCTCAGGACATCGTGCGGCTCGGCGGGACCGGGCTGCGGACTCGCCCCCTGCGGATCTTCCTCTCCGCGCTCGGGATCGCGATCGGCGTCGCCGCCATGATCGCGGTGGTCGGAATCTCCGGATCCGGCCGGGCGGAGGTGGACCGCCGACTCGACGCGCTCGGCACCAACCTGCTGCGGGTCGCCCCCGGCGACTCACTCGACGGCACCGAGGCCAAACTGCCCCACGAGGCCGTCGCGATGATCCGCCGCATCCCGCCCGTGCAGCAGGTCGCCGCCACCGGCGCGACCGACGCGCACATCTACCGCAATGAGCGCATCGCCATCGGACGCACCGGCTCCCTCGAGGTCCTCGCGACCGACAGGCACCTGCTCCCGGCCGTCGGCGGCCACGTCCGCCGGGGCCGCTGGCTGGATTCCGCGACCGAGCAGTACCCGGCGGTCGTGCTCGGCTCCACGGCCGCGGGCCGGCTCGACGTGTACACACCGGGGACCCGGGTCTGGCTCGGCGACCGCTGGTTCTCCCTGGTCGGCGTCCTCGATCCCGTACCGCTCGCGCCGGAGCTCGACAGCGCGGCGCTCGTCGGCTGGCCGGCGGCCCGGACGTACCTGCGCTTCGACGGCCATCCGTCGACGGTCTACGTCCGCGCCGAGGACAGCCAGATCACGGAGGTACGGGCCGTGCTGCCGGCCACGGCGTACCCCGAGAAACCGGGACAGGTCCAGATCTCCCGGCCCTCCGACGCGCTCGCCGCCCGCGAGGCCACCGAGTCGGCGCTGACCGGGCTGCTGCTCGGCCTCGGTGGCGTGGCGCTGCTCGTCGGTGGCGTCGGGGTCGGCAACACGATGGTCATCTCGGTCCTGGAGCGGCGCCCCGAGATCGGCCTGCGCCGGGCGCTGGGGGCGACCCGCGGCCAGATCCGGACCCAGTTCGTGACGGAGTCGCTGCTGCTGTCGCTCATCGGCGGCCTCGGCGGGACGGTGCTGGGGACGGCGATCACGGCGGTCTACGCCCTCAGCCGCGACTGGCCGACGGTCGTCCCGGTGTGGGCGAGTGCGGCGGGGATCGGCTGCACCCTGGTCATCGGCATGATCGCCGGACTGTACCCGGCGGTACGGGCGAGCCGGCTGTCACCGACGGAGGCCCTGTCCGGCTCCTGAGCGGCCCTCCGTCGAACGAGTCGGGGGCGGCCGTACGTGTCAGGGGCGGCCTCGGTGAGACCGCCCCTGACACACCATCAGTCCTGCTTGCCCGGCAGTCCTGCGGGAGTGCCGGCGAGCGTGCTAGAAGCCGCAGTAGACGAGGCTGCCGCCGTCGCTCAGCAGGTCGTCGCGGACCCAGCCGGACGTACCGGTGGTGTCGTTCCGGAGGTACGTCCAGGTCTCGTTGGTGTTGCCGATGCGCGTGTAACAGTGGTAATCGAGGCGGTGGGTGTTGTAGGCGATGCCGTTGCTGGCGCAGTTGGTGCTGGATCCGCTTCTCTCGTTGGCGCCGTTGGCCGTCTTGTTCCAGGCGCTGCTGTCCATGTCGGAGGCGGTCCTGCCGCAGGACGCGGCCGCGGTGGCCGGGGTGGAGAGGGCGAGCGGGACGGCCATGGCCACCGCCGCCAGGGCGGGTACGACAGCTGCGATTCGACGCTTCACTTTGAACCCCCATGAATGCGTTCTCTGTCGGCACTGCTTGCCCAGGCCGTTGGATGACACCTGAGCGAAACAGCGACCACTGCACCAAATCGGTGCGCAAGTGGCGTCAGTACGATCACAGTCGAAAAGATGCTGAAGAAATCCTTCCGCCCTCAAGCGTCCGATTACTGCCCATGAGAGACCGAAAACACCGGAAGAGGAAATGCGCCATTCCACAGTCGTTTCGGCCGGAAGCGCCCCCTTGACGAGCATCCGAGTCCCGTTGAGCACACACGTCCTGGCAGATGGGCGGGGTACCACGCGATGAGCTTCCGGCTCCGGGTACTCGGCCTGCTGATGCTGGTCGCGATGGCTGCCACCGCCGCCACCGGCTGGTTGACCCTGCGTCAGGCGAACCGCCAGGTCCAGGAGAGTGTCACCGCGGGACGGCAGGAGGTCTCCCGGATCACCGGCGACCTCCGCGCCTACGGGTTCGCGCACGGCACCTGGGAAGGCCTCTCGCCGACGGTGCGCCGCCTGGCCGAGGACACCGGCCAGCGCATCCGGGTCGCCACCGAGAACGACGTCCTGCTCGCCGATTCCGACGCGCTCGAGGGCCGCGCCCCCCGCCCGGTGAGCAACCAGCCGCCCGTGCTGGTCGACCCGCGTCCCCTCCTGCGGATCCCCGCGGGACAGCTACCGCGGACCTCGATGAAGCTGACGGCGACCGCGATCGCCCAGTACCGCGCCGAAGCGGTGTACGCGGCCTGTCTGACCCGGGCGGGGGCCGACGTGACGGCCCGGCATGACGAGACCGGCGTTCCGCGGATCAGCACAGAGCGCCGGTCGGAACGGTGCGAGGAGCCCAAAGGCGCACCGGACCCGCAGACTCCGCAGGACCTCGAGGTGATCCGGACCTGCGAGTCGGAGCAGCAGTTCACCACCTGCCTGCAGCGGGTGTTCAACGAGCGCGTGGGCTCCGCCGCCCCGCCACGCCTGGTGATCCGTCTCGGCGTCCGGGACGAGTCCCCGCCCACCCTGGCCGCGGCACCCACGATGGCCGTCGCAGCCGGTGTCGCCCTCGCCGCCGTGCTCGGCGCCCTGCTCCTGAGCCGGGCGGTGCTGCGCCCGGTCCGTGCCATGACCCTGGCCGCCGGGGGGCTGGGCGAGGGAGACCTGGGGCGGCGGGTGCCCGTCTCCGGCCGGGACGAGATCGCCCAACTCGGCCGTGCCTTCAACCGGATGGCGGAGTCCATACAGGCCGGCGAGGAACGCCAGCGCCGGCTCACCGGTGACATCGCCCACGAGCTGCGCACCCCGCTGGCCAATCTGCGCGGCTATCTGGAGGCCCTGCGGGACGGGATCGTCGAGCCGACCCCGGAGCTGCTGGATTCCCTCCACGAGGAGGCACTGCTGCAGCAGCGAATCGTCGACGACCTGCAGGATCTCGCGCTGGCCGAGGCCGGTGCGCTCACCTACCACCGGGTGCGCGTCGACCTGCGCGAGCTCCTCGAAGCCGCCGGCACGGCTCACCGTGCCCAGGCCGACGCGGCAGGTGTCGCGCTGCGGCTGGAGGCGCCGCGGCCTGTGGACGTCATCGCCGACGCCGACCGACTGCGCCAGGTCGTCGGCAATCTGGTCGGTAACGCGCTGAGGGCCACGGCACCGGGCGGCACGGTGACACTGGCCCTGGCCCGGCACGGCGATCTCGCGTTCCTTCAGGTGCGGGACACCGGAAAGGGAATACCCGCCGAGGACCTGCCGCATCTCTTCGACCGCTTCTGGCGGGCGGACGCGGCACGGGGCCGCGCCACCGGAGGAAGTGGCCTGGGGCTGTCCATCGCCCGCCAGATCGTGACCGACCACCAGGGGACGATCGCCGTTCAGAGCACCGTGGGCGTCGGCACGACCTTCACCGTCACGCTCGCCACGACCGGGCCGTCGGCCGACGCCGGCTGATCGACCCGGTCAGGACCCCGCGCGGGTGGGCGCCGAGCCGTCCACCAGGCGGTATCCCCGGCCGTACACGGTCTCCAGATGGCGCGGCCGGGCGGGGTCGTCCCCCAGCTTCCGGCGCAGGTTGCGCACATGGGCGTCCACCGTGCGCTCGAGTACGTCGCTGTCGAAGCCGAAGGCGCGTTCGATGATCTGGGCCCGGGTGAACACCCGACCCGGCTCGCGGGCCAGAGCCTCCAGGATCGAGAACTCCTTGGAGGTCAGTGCCACCGGACGGCCCGCCACCCGGACCTCGAAGCGGGCGGTGTCCAGTTCGACCGCGCCGACCCGCAGCACCTCGCTCCCGGCCGCGCCGCCCTTCCTGGAGCGCCGCAGCAGCGCCCGTACCCGCGCGGTGAGTTCGCGGGGACTGTACGGCTTGGTGAGGTAGTCGTCGGCCCCCAGGTCGAGGCCGAGGAGCATGTCCTCCTCGGTGCTGCGCGCGGTGAGCAGCAGAATCGGCACCTCATAGCCCTCGGCACGCAGGATGCGGCATACGTCGAGTCCGTCGACGAGCGGCAGCATCACATCGAGAACGATGAGATCCGGCCCCGTCGAACGCGCCCGTTCCAGCGCTGCCCGGCCGTCGGCCACGACCTGCACGGCGTTGCCTTCCCGTTCCAGATAAAGCCGGATGAGACGAGATTGTTTTTCGTCGTCTTCGGCGATCAGGATGCGCGCGCTCAACGATTCTCCTCAGGGAGGCTCTGCACGATTCCAGCACCGTTGATATCAACGCGCCTCCGGAATTCCCACCTCCGGAAAATCCCGGGCCGACCGCACTCGCTGGGCGTCGAGCCGTTCGACCATCTCGGCACTGCGCGGCAGCGGGCAGCACACCCGCTCACCGGCTCAGCCGGCCGCACGCAGATGTTCCTCGATGAGACGGTCCCGGCAGCTTCGGCAGTGTCCGGGCTCCTCGGCGCGGAAGGCGCGCTCGCAGCCGTCGCAGGTCTGGAACGGCAGCACGACGGGGCGCCCTACGTCCGGCGGAAGTGGCGCAGGGGGTGGCACCGGCAGCGGGGTTTCCCGGAGGCGGAAGGCCAGGACGCTTGCCGGGCGGGTCCGGAAGCGGTCGGGGAGCCGTACGGTCAGCAACTCCGTGATCTCCCGCGGCCCCACACCGGCCTCCAGCCACTCGGCGACGGCCGGTGCCAGTCGGGCGGCCTCCTGTGCGGAGAGGACGAGCCGCGGGTCGACCCGGCGCAGGGCCGTCAGTACGGCGACGGCCTCGGGCGCCGCGTCGGCGAGCACGGGCGCCGGGCTCGGGGGCTCCTCAAGGCCGGGAGCGAGCACCGTGTCCCGTCGGGGCGGCTCCTGGGCGGCGGTCCGGGCCCGGCGCGGCTTCGGCGGCTCGGGCGGGTGAGCGGGGTCGTCGCCGCCGGGCACGTCGTAGAAGTACGTCCGGGTGCGGACCTGCCCGGTGGGCGTCCGTTCACGGCGGCGTTCCAGGTATCCGGCCGCTTCGAGTTCCCTGAGCGCGCGCGAGATGAGGATCTCGCCCTCGCTGAAGTGCTCGCACAGGGCGGCGATGCTCACGGGGGAGCCGTCGGGAAGGGAGGAGATGTACGCCGCGACGCCGATCGTGACCGCGCTGCCGCGCCGCTGGGCGAGGGCGTTGGAGATCACCGTGAAGTCGGCGGTGAGGCGGGTGCGTACATGGATCACGCCGGAGGTCGGAACTCCGGCGTCGGCGCGCAGGCGCGCGTTAGACTGCGAGTCATCCATCGGGAAGTGCGTTCTTCCTGATCGGTCAGGCCCTCGATCGGGATTGCCGTCCCGGCCGGGGGCCGTATCTGTTTGCGGTTGTCGCGGCGAACGTAACGGTCCGTTACCCGTCGCTGCAAGCCGGTCACTCGGACGGGTGACGCCGCCCTTCCGGCGTGGGGAGGGTGGGTGGGCGGGTAGTTCTTTCCCCCGGTTCTTTCAGGAGGTCAGCGGCCCGCCGGACCCTCGTGGACAAGGGCCCGGTGAGCCCGGAAGGCGGACGGCGACCGGAATCCGGCTGCCTCAGGAACGGTCGCGCCCGGCCTTCAACTCGCCTATGAAAGCGCCCCAGGAGGCTGCTCCGAAGCACAGCGCCGGGCCCTGCGGGGCCTTGCTGTCACGGACCGGGACGACGGCCGCCCGGAACCCGTCGGCCACCTCCACGCAGTTGCCGCCCTCCTGATTGCTGTAGCTGCTCTTGCGCCAGGCGGCGCCGTTCAGATCGGGACGGGACGTTCGCTCCACGGTGGTTGTCCTCCATCACGGATCGGATCATGTCGAGCGACATGAGCGGGGGCAGAGCTGCCGCCCGCAGCCGATCGTAAGTCAGCGCGAAGTCCCTGACCTCGTCCGGATCCTCGATGAGTTGGCCGTAGTGCGCGCCTTCCGTGTAGGCGACCTCCGAGCCGTCCGGCATGGTGAGCACCGTGAGCGAACCGCCCATGACCTCGTGCTCGCCCTGGTCGAACGGCAGCACCTGCACGGCGATGTGGCGTTCCGCCCTGGTCCCGAGCAGTCGCTCCAACTGCTCACGCATCACCGCCGGGCCGCCGACCGGTCGCCGGAGCACCGCCTCGTCGAGGACCGCCCACAGCTCGGGCCGACCGGGCGTGCCGAGACGCTCCTGCCGTCCCAGGCGAAGGGCGACCCGTTCCTCCAACTGCTCCTCGCTGCCGAGCGTCCGCCCGACGCTCAGCACCGCACGCGCGTAGTCCCCGGTCTGCAGCAAGCCGGGGACCACATGAGCCGCGTACTCGCGGACGGCCACCGCCCGCTCCGAGTACTCCATGAACTTCCGCGACCAGTCCGGGAACGCCTCCCGGTACACGTGCGGCCACAGCTCCACCAGCAACTCGTCCGCGCCGAGGGCCGCGTCCAGCGCACGCGCCAGATCCAGTGTCGGCTTCGCCCCGGACGCCCGCTCGACCTGGGTGATCCGCGTGCTCACCACATGCGTTCGATCGCCCAGCTCGGCCTGGGTCAGTCCCGCAGCCGTCCGGAGCCTGCGCACCCGCGCACCGAACAGGGCGGCCATCGACGCACTGGGGTCAATTCCGTTGGCCAAGGCATCACTTCCGTTCCTTACCGCCTCAAAAGTAAGGCTGCACCACCTGTCGAGCGTAGGACGATCCGTCGATGCTTGAGCACAGAACGTGACGACTCGTGTGCGTCGCGACACACCTTCGCTCCACGGAAAGGGACGAACAGGCCGTGCCGACAGAAACCGCCACCCCGGGGGACGAGCAGGAACTCAAGCCGCTCAGCCTGCGGTTCCCCTCCTCCCCGCATGGTGCGCAGCTCGCCCGGCGTCACGCCGTCCGATGGATGGAGCAAGGGGGCTATCCTCCGGCGTCGGACGCCACCTGCGCGGTCGCCCTCGTCGTCGGCGAACTCGCGGCGAACGCCGTACGGCACGGCCGGGTCCCCGGCCGGGACTTCGGTCTCCGGCTCGCCCTCGACCGGGCTGCGGACCTGCTGCGCATCGAGATCGCGGACGCCGCCTCCGCGAAGCGGCTGCCCACAGCGGCACCCTCCTCGCATCCCGAAGGCGAGTCCGGCCGGGGGCTGCTCCTGGTGGACGCCCTGGCCGCGCGCTGGGGGTCGGCGCCTCGCCGCCCGGTGGGCAAGACGGTGTGGGCGGAGCTGCGTCTTCCGTCCGAAAGCGCACGAGAGCACCCGCCTGCCGGTGCGGGAGTCCATCAGTCGCAGGCGCCGCTCCCGGCGAGCCGGGCGACCACCGCCGCGATCGCCACCGCGAGAGCGGCGCCCACGCCGTAGCGGACGCCGTCGGCGGCGCCACGAGGTCCTCTGCGCGCAGCTTGCTGCACCCGTGGAGTCCTCAAGCTGCAGCGGCCCTCTCGCTCCGCCCCGCCCCGCGACCGCCCCGACCGTCCCGACCGCCGTTGACAGCCGAGTACGGGCCGCGCTGCTCGCGCACGCAAAAGGCCGGCTGAGCTGAGGGGCCGGAGCGCGAACGCACCCGCCCCGGCCCTCTACGGCGACCCGGGCGAGAGGGGCGACAGGGGCGACAGGGGCGACAGGGGCGATCCATAGGGGGCCGGCCACCGGAAAAAGCAGACGGCGCGTACAGCGCGTACCTGTTCGTACGCGCCGACGCGCCGCAGGGGCCCCGGCGGGGGGCCTACTCGTCGTCCTCGGGCTTCTCCGCCTCGTTGATCTCCTCTTCGAGACCGAGCTGCTCGACGAGCCACTTGTCGAACTCGATCGCCGCGCGCACCCAGCTGACCGTCGAGGAGACGAAGTGCTCCAGGCTGACACCCATGCCGATCAGCATCTGGGCCTCGCCGATCAGGCGGACCGTGCCGTCGTCGTGGGTGTGGCTGTAGACCTTGGGCCACAGGGTCCGGCGGTTCCAGTCGTCGATCGACTCGAGGATCTGCGGCTTGGCCTCGATCTCGTGGGGCCGGTCGTAGAACGTCCGCACGGAGAAGACCTGCTGGTCTCCCTCTCCCCGGAACATGAAGTAGGTGCGGAACTGCTCCCACGGCGCCGCGAGGTCTCCCTCGTCGTCGACGACGTACTTGAGCTCCATCTGGTCGAGGAGCTGCTTCACGAGGTCCTGATCCGGGACGACGGGGCCGGCCGGGCCGCCGGGCTGCGGCTCGGGCTGGCCCCCGAAGTTCGGAATCGAGGACGGGTCGATGGTCACCGTGAATTTCCCTTCGTACGGATTCCGCCATCCTCCCCCATGCGGGGAGGGGGGTGGCAAGCCCCGACGGACCCTGTCAGCCCTGGGCTGACACGATCCGGTCAGCCGCAACCTCCGAGTACCCGCAACCGTCCTCCTGAGCAGCCGACAAAGGGGGGCCGTGCCCATGCAGGCAGCGAACAGAGGTCATACCCGGTGGGGCATCGTCCTGCCGTTCCTGGCACTGCCGGTGGTGGTGCTCGGCGTCCTGATCATCGGCCTGTTCCTGTGGGCCTGGTCGGACGACGACGAGGCCCGCGGCGGCAAACGTACGGGCGCGGCGGCGACCGTCCCCTGCACCGAGGCCCTGGCCTTCGGCGCCGCCGAGCGCCCCGCGAACGCCCGCGCCCACGACTGCACCGTGCAGCGGGGCATCGACACCTCGTACTCGGCGGTGCTGCGGATGCCCCGCGAGGACGTCCGCGACTGGCTGCGCGAGACGTACCCGGGCGCCCCGGAGCCCCGCACGGGCGGCGGCGCCTGCGGGGCACTCTGCCTCGACGTGACCCACGAGAACGGCCTTCCGGGCACGGCGGAGGCGCATGTGGTGCAGGTGAGGGTGGAGCACGTGAACGCCGAGACGGCGCTGGTGCGCTTCTCGGCGTTCACGATGTGACCGGGCACGGTCCTACAGCGTCTTGCCCGTCGCCGGTCCGACCAGGAGCCCGTCCTCGAAGCGGTCCACCCGGACCGTGTCACCGTCCTTGATCTCCCCGGACAGGATCTCCTTGGCGAGCCGGTCGCCGATGGCGGACTGCACGAGCCGTCGCAGCGGCCGGGCGCCGTACGCCGGGTCCATGCCCTCCTCGGCGAGCCAGGCCAGCGCCTCGGGCGTGATGTCGAGGGTGAGCCGCCGCTCGGCGAGCCGCTTGGCCAGGCGCTCCAGCTGGAGCTTCGCGATGCGCTCCAGCTCGGGCTTGGTCAGCGCGGAGAAGACCACCAGGTCGTCCAGGCGGTTGAGGAACTCCGGCTTGAAGGAGGTGCGGACCACCTCAAGCACCTGTTCCTTCTTCTCCTCCTCACTGGTGATCGGGTCGACGAGGAACTGGCTTCCGAGGTTCGACGTCAGGACGAGGATCGTGTTGCGGAAGTCGACCGTGCGGCCCTGGCCGTCCGTCAGGCGCCCGTCGTCCAGCACCTGGAGCAGGATGTCGAAGACCTCGGGGTGGGCCTTCTCCACCTCGTCCAGCAGGACGACGGAGTACGGGCGGCGGCGCACGGCCTCGGTGAGCTGGCCGCCCTCCTCGTAGCCGACGTATCCGGGCGGGGCGCCGACCAGACGGGCCACGCTGTGCTTCTCGCTGTACTCCGACATGTCGATGCGGACCATCGCCCGCTCGTCGTCGAAGAGGAAGTCGGCGAGCGCCTTGGCCAGTTCGGTCTTGCCGACGCCGGTCGGGCCGAGGAAGAGGAACGACCCGGTGGGCCGGTCGGGGTCGGCGATCCCGGCGCGGGACCGTCGTACGGCATCGCTCACCGCGCGCACGGCCTCCGTCTGGCCGATGAGCCGCTTGCCGAGCTCGTCCTCCATGCGCAGCAGCTTCTGCGTCTCGCCCTCCAGCAGGCGCCCGGCCGGGATGCCGGTCCAGGAGGCGACGACGTCGGCGATGTCGTCGGAGCCGACCTCTTCCTTGACCATGGTGTCCTTGGCGACCTCCTCCTCGGCCTCGGAGGCGGCCTCCAACTCCTTCTCCAGGGCGGGGATCTCGCCGTAGAGGAGCTTGGAGGCGGTGTCGAAGTCGCCGTCGCGCTGGGCGCGTTCGGCCTGGCCGCGGATCTCGTCGAGGCGTTCCTTCAGCTCACCGACGCGGTTGAGGGACTGCTTCTCCTTCTCCCAGCGGGCGGTGAGGCCGCGCAGCTCCTCCTCCTTGTCGGCGAGGTCGCGGCGCAGCTTCTCCAGGCGCTCGCGGGAGGCGGCGTCGGTCTCCTTGCCGATCGCCAGCTCCTCCATCTTGAGCCGGTCGACGGCGCGCTGGAGTTCGTCGATCTCGACGGGCGAGGAGTCGATCTCCATGCGGAGACGGGAGGCCGCCTCGTCGACGAGGTCGATGGCCTTGTCGGGCAGGAAGCGGGAGGTGATGTACCGGTCGGAGAGCGACGCGGCGGCGACGAGCGCGCTGTCGGCGATCTGGACCTTGTGGTGGGCCTCGTAGCGGCCCTTGAGCCCGCGCAGGATCGCGATGGAGTCCTCGACGGTCGGCTCGGCGACCAGCACCTGCTGGAAGCGCCGCTCCAGGGCGGGGTCCTTCTCGATCCGCTCGCGGTACTCGTCGAGGGTCGTCGCCCCGACCATGCGCAGCTCACCGCGCGCGAGCATGGGCTTCAGCATGTTCCCGGCGTCCATGGCGGAGTCGCCGCCGGCGCCGGCCCCGACGACGGTGTGCAGTTCGTCGATGAAGGTGATGATCTGCCCGTCGGAGTCCTTGATCTCGGCGAGGACGGTCTTCAGCCGCTCCTCGAACTCGCCCCGGTACTTGGCGCCCGCGACCATGGCGCCCAGGTCGAGCGCGACGAGCCGCTTGTCCTTCAGCGACTCGGGCACGTCGCCCTTCACGATCCGCTGGGCGAGCCCCTCGACGACGGCGGTCTTGCCGACGCCGGGCTCACCGATGAGCACGGGGTTGTTCTTGGTCCGCCGGGACAGCACCTGCACGACGCGCCGGATCTCCTGGTCCCGCCCGATGACGGGGTCGAGCTTGCCTTCGCGCGCGGCGGCGGTGAAGTCGGTCCCGAACTTCTCCAGTGCCTTGTACTGCCCCTCGGGGTCGGCCGTGGTCACGCGTCGCTGCCCTCGCGTCTTCTGGAATGCGGCCTGGAGCTTCTTGGCGTCGGCCCCCTGCCGGGACAGCACCTCGCCGGCCGCGCCGCCCTTCGCGGCGAGGGCGATGAGGAGGTGCTCGGTGGAGAGGTACTCGTCGCCCAGGTCCTTGGCGCGGGCCTGCGCGTCGGCGACGACGGCCAGCATCTCGCGGTTGGGCTGGGGCGGCGCGACGGTCGACCCGGTCACGCTCGGCAGCCCGGCGAGCACGCGTTCGGCTCCGGAGCGCACGGCGGCCTGGTCGGCGTCGACCGCGGCGAGCAGGTCGGTGATGTTCTCGTTGTCCTGTCCCTGGAGCAGGGCGAGCAGCAGATGGGCCGGAGTGAGGTCGGCGTGTCCCTCGGTCACGGCCCGGTTGCTGGCAGCGTTGATCGCGTCCCGGCTCCGGTTGGTCAGCTCGGCGTCCACGTTCGCGTTCTCCTCCTTGCACTGACCCGAACGGCTTGCACAAAGTTGAGTCTAGTGCACTCAAGGACGGTTCCGGGAGGCTAGGAGGGTCTAAGTTCCGGGGCATGGCGACCAAGTACTCCGTGGACCCGGGCGCTCCCGACCCGACGTATCTCGACTTCTGGCGGGAACGGCACCTGTGCACCCTGACGACTCCCCGCCCGGACGGCACTCCGCATCTGGTACCCGTCGGGGTCACCTACGATCCCGAGGCCCGTCTGGCTCGGGTGATCACGAACCGGGCGAGCGCGAAGGTGCGGTACGTGCGGGCCGCCGGGGAGCAGGGGGCGGCCGTGGCCGTCTGCCAGCTGGAGGGCCGCCGGTGGGCGACGCTGGAGGGCAGGGCCTTCGTCCACGAGGAGCGGGACCGGGTCGCCGAGGCGGAGCGGCGCTACGCGGAGCGCTACGGCAGGACCCCCTCACCGAACCCGTCGCGCGTGGTGATCGAGATTCACCTGACGCGGGCGATGGGACGGGGTTGACATAAGTGAAAATCCACACCGGTGATCGACAGGATCCGGCCACCGCCTGATCATGCCGATACCCGGAAATATCCCGGAAAACTGCAGCGGCGTCACCGTGTTCAGGTCACGGTGACGCCGCTGCGGGGGGAAGCACCTGAGCGATCTGTTACGACGGGGGAATCGCGTCAGGCACTGCGGGGGGTGGCAGAGATGGTCCTCGGGGCGGGAGCGTCGGCCTCCACCTGCCGGTGGTCCCTTTGGTCCAGGTTCACAAAGATCATTCCGTACCGTACGGCACATCGCACTGGCTGCGGCGCCCCCCGAGGCCGCCGCAGACACCGGTAAGCCCGTACGTCCTCGTCGTCGTCCCGCGTGACGACCACCGGCTCGCCGAACACGGTCACCATCAACGAGTCACCGCTGTGGGGGATGGCGGTGACCAGGTCGATGAAGTGCCAGCCGGAGCGGTAGGCGGTCGCCATTTCACGCCGGAAGGAGCGGTCGTCGGGTGGAGTGGTCACGTCAGCTCCCGGCTCCGTCTGCAGTGGCCACCACGGACCGGGCCGCCGCCGGCCACACACTGTCGGCCAGAACATGACTCTTGGCGGCCGCCGGCCAGACACTGTCCGCCCGGTCATCGCCGTTCGCGCCCGACAGGCCACTCACGGTTCCGAAGGCCACGACGGCAGAGAAGGCGGCGACAAGCCCCAAGCGAAGCATTCTGTTACGCATAGTCGGCTTCGTCCTCACTTGAAGGTCCCCTCTTCCCCCGTCGAATACGACGATGGCTCATTCGGGCACGTCATGGCCACAGAATCGATGCATCATGTTCCTGCATGTTCAGGACCCTGGGGGGTGGAGATTTGACAACGAATCGGACCAAGGTGACACATCCCCATGTGGTGACCGAGATGTGCGAGGAAGGTGGCCGACTTTACGCGAACGCCCTGCGTGCGGGACGCGTTCTGCGAGCGGACGTGGAAGCGGCTCCCTGCCTGATGGAGTTCGCCCTTCTCCACCCGGACCCCGACGACCCGGACTGGCTGCGTCCCATCCCCCCGGCCGTGGCACTCGCGCAGCGGCTCAATCCCATCGAGAACGAGATCACCCAGCGCAGGCGCGTGTCGATCGAACTGTCCGACACCTTCGCCCCTTTCATGGCGCTCAGCGCACAGACCACGACGTCCAGCGACTCCATCACCGTGCTGGAGGGCAGCGAGCGCATCAACGCCGCGCTCAACCTGGCCACGGCCCAGTGCCAGACCGAGATGCTCACGATCCAGCCGAGCGGTCACCGGCCCGAACGCAGCCTGATCCAGGGGCTGGAACGCGACCGGCCGCTGATCGAACGTGGTGTGCGCATACGGACGCTGTATCCCCACACCGCGCGGCACAACCCCGAAAGACTGGCCTACGCGGGCCAGTTCTCCGACGGCAAGGTGGAACACCGGACCATCGACGGGCTGATGGAACGGCTCATCATCTGCGACGAGACGGTCGCGTTCATCCCCACGCGCGACGACCAGAAGGTCGCGCTGGAACTCCGTCATCCGGGTCTCGTCTGCTACCTGATCAAGGTGTTCGAATTCATGTGGGACCGAGCCGTCCCGCTGAGCGCCGGCGCCCCCTACGAAACCGCCCCCGACGGCATCACGGAGCTCCAGCACTCCATCGCCAAGCTCCTGGTCGAGGGCCATGTCGACGAGGCCATCGCCCGCCGCCTGGGCATGAACGTCCGCACCTGCCGGGCCCACATCGCCAAGCTCGCGCAGGCTCTGGGCAGCGGCAGCCGCGCCCAGCTCGGCTACCTCATCGCCCAGTCCGGCATCCTGGAACGCGCGGGTGCGCCCCAGTGAGCGCACCGCATCCGGAGCACGGCACGGAAGACCTGTGCTCCGCGGGCACGGACCTGTACGAACGGGCACTGCGCGAGGGGCGGTTACCGGCCGGGGAGGCCCACTCGGCCCCTTGCCTCGTCGACCTCGGCCTGCTGCATCCCGCGCTCGACGACCCGGCCTGTCTGGAGCCCGTCGCCCCGGTCGTCGCGCTGCACCGGCTGCTGCGCGGCTCCGGGGAGCGCATCGCGAACGAACGGCAGCGTGAGGCACGGCTGGCCGAGACGTTCGGCTCCCTCATGCGGATCGCCGGTCACGGACCCACGGCCACCGAGAGTCCCGTGATCCGGCTGCACACCGGCACGGAACAGATCAACCGGGCCATCACCGACGCCATGGCCGAGGCCTCCGGGGAACTGGTCACCGTCCAGCCCCGCGCCGGACTCACCGGGGCACGCGGCCAGGCCGCCGACGCCGCCTCGCTCGGCCGCGACCAGGCCGCGCTGGACCGGGGCTGCCGGATACGCACGCTCTACCCGCACACGCTGCGCCACTTCCCGACCATCGCCGCCCGGTGCGAGCGGCTGAAGGGCGACATCGAGGTGCGCTCACTGGACGAGGTGCCCGACCGCCTCATCGCCATCGACCGCGCCGTGGCCTTCATCCCGGCCGACAAGGACGGCAAACTCGCCCTGGAGATCCGTCACCCGGCCCTGGTGGGCCACCTGGTCACCTCGTTCGACCGCCTGTGGCGCCTCGCCACCCCCATGCACCCGACATCCGCCCCCCGGCCCTCCCCCGACGGCATCACCCCCCGCCAGCACGCCATAGCCGCCCTCCTCGTCGAAGGCCACACCGACGCGGTCATCGCCGACCGGCTGGGGATGAACATCCGTACCGCCCGCGTCCACATCGCCAAGCTCGCCGCGACGCTGGGCAGTCAGAGCAGGGCGCAGCTCGGGTTCCTCATCGGACGCTCGGGGATTCTTGACCAGGAACGCTGAGGGGCGTGGCGGAGCGCTGTGGTCCGTCCAGGCCCGCCTGGGCGATGCGCACGCCCAGTTGCGTACGGCTCGCCGCCCCCAGCGTCTCCGAGAGCCGCGCGATGTGCGCCCGGCACGTCCGGACGCTTATGCCCAGCCGCTCCGCGATGACGGCGTCCTGATGCCCCTCCGCCAGCAGCGCCGCGATCGACTGTTCCCGGTGGGAGATGCCCTCGATGCCGGTGTCGGGGAGCGGGGCGGTGAGGGGGATGGCGAGGCGCCACAGCCGCTCGAAGACCGTGACGAGGTACTCGACGATCGCCGGATGCCGTAGTTCCAGGGCCATCGTGCGGTCGGAGTTGGCGGGGATGAACGCCACCGTCCGGTCGAAGAGGATCAACCGGTCGATCACCTCGTCCAGCGTGCGCGCCTGAACCGCGTCGCCCATCAGCTCCAGGTAGTTCAGCAACCCCTGCCCGTGCCGGGCGACATGGGTGTACAGGTCCCGCATCCGCACGCCCCGGCCGCGCAGCGCCAGCGCCCGGTGCAGCCCCTCGGAGAGCTCCGCCTCGCGGCGGATGCCGCCGGGCTGCACCGTGAGGACCTCGGCCGTGCACGCCTGGGTCGCCTCGTCCATCGCGGCCTGGATCCGGGCGAGTCCGTCCAGGACCCGGATCGCCGGGCCCTCCGCCGCCGACGCGGCCGGCCGCACCCGGTGGCCCAGCCCCGCGTACCACTCGACGGCCGCGACGGCCGAACCCACCCGCCGCCCGCTCGCGCTGACCTCGTCGTACATCCCGCGCAGCAGCCGGGTCATGACCTCCTGCGGGGAGGTCGGCACCAGCCAGTCCATGTCGTCGGGGTCCGGGTGCAGCAGGGCGAGTTCCAGCAGGCAGGGCACCGGCTCCGCGTCCTGGCGCGGCACCCGGCCGCGCCGTACGGCCCGGGAGTACACGCGATCCCCGGCCCCGCACAGTCGGTCGGCACCATGGGGATGCTCATCCGCCCCGTGCCCGGCCATCGCCCATCCCACCCCCGGTTTCGCCGTCCTGCCGCAGCGCAACTATGCGCGGCCCGGACGTGCTCCGCAACACGGCTCCCCGCGCGACGACCACCGGAAACCACCGGTACGCGCCGGTATCTCCGGGCTCGGTTCATCCGGTCGCGGGTCTGGTCGCAACGCAGGGCCAGGGGTTCGCGACGCAGGGCAGGGGTTCGCGACGCAGGGCAGGGGTTCGCGACGCAGGCCAGGGGTTCGCAGGGCATGGCCAGGGGTTCGCAAGGCATGGCCAGGGGTGGTGAACCAGGCTCGGGGCGCGGCTACTTCAGGCCGATGGCCCGGCACGCGGCCCTGTACTCGGCCGTGCAGATGTCCGACAGCTTGTAGATGTCGTCCGCGACCACCGTGTCCTTGATGTTCTCCCTGGTGAGCGCGACCACCGGCACGAGCTGCGCGGGAATGCCCTTGTCGGTGGGGCTGTCGACCTTGTCGCGGGTGAGCGCGGCGAACTGGATGTCGCGGCCCTGGACCTTGGCGACCGCCATCTCCGCGGCGTTCTCCGCCTCCTGCGGGTAGGACTTGTACACGCTCATGTACTGCTCGCCGCTGATGATCCGCTGCACCGCCGGCAGCTCCGCGTCCTGCCCGGTGATCGGCGGCAGTTCGGTCACGCCCGCGGCCTCAAGCGCCTTGACGATGCCGCCCGCCATGCCGTCGTTGGCGGAGTACACCGCCGCGATGTCGCCCTTGCCGATCTCCTGGATCGCCTCGGCCATGTTGGCCTGGGCGTTCTCCGGCTTCCAATCCTTGGTGTCGAAGGACCGGGCGATCGTCACCTTGCCGTTCAGCTCGGACATCGCGCCCGCCTTGAACTGCTTGGCGTTCGGGTCGGTGGACGAGCCGTTCATCATGACGATCTTGTCGGAGAGGCTCGCCTTCTCGCCGATGGCCTCCAGCAGGGAGCGACCCTGGACCTCGCCGACCAGCTCGTTGTCGAAGGAGATGTACGCGTCGATCGGGCCCTCGGCCAGCCGGTCGTAGGCGATGACCGGAATGCCGGCCTCCTTGGCCTTCTCCACGCCGCTCGCGATGGCCTTCGCGTCGACGGCGTCCAGCAGGATCACGTCGACCTTGTCGTCGACCATCTGCTGCAACTGGCCCGCCTGCTTGTCCGCGCTCGCCTCGGCGTTGGCGTACTCGACGCGGCCCTTGTCGTTCGTGAGCGACTCGACCTTCCGCTTGATGATCGGGTAGTCGAAGTTCTCGTAGCGCGTGTTCGCCTTCTCCGGCAGCAGCAGTCCCACGGTGATGTCGTTGCCCTTGGCCGGGCTCGCGTCGTCACTGCTCCCCGTCGCGTTGAGCACGCCGCAGCCGGCGAGCGTGACGGACATCGTGGCGGCGGCCACGGATATGGAGATACGACGACGCATGCGGGGGCTCACTTCGCGTGTGATTCGGACGTGGGCACAGCTTTGTGGCCCATGTGACTCAAAAGCCAACGCGGACGCGCCCTCAGCGTCAAGCGGAACCACTTAACGAGATGGCAACACCACGCTCCGCAAGCGTTGTGAAGACTCTGCGGAATCGTCTTCAAGTGACGCACACCACCCGGTCATCCACGGGAGGCTCAGCGAAACCAGGGCGAGAGCCGCAAAGCACGCGAAAGGGGCCGGGATCAACTCCCGGCCCCTTCACCTGCGTACACGCGTCAGTCGGACTGCTGCTGCCGCTTCGGCCGCCACACCACCAGCGCGCTGGTCTGCTGCACCTCCTGGTACGGCACCAGGTCGCGGCGGTACGACGCGTGCACCGCGGCCTCGCGCTGGCGCATCGCCGCCGCCGCGCCGTCGAGCGCGTCCTGCATCTCGGCCACCCTCGCCTGGAGCGCGGCGACCTGGTTCTCCAGTTCGATGATGCGCTTGATACCGGCCAGGTTGATGCCCTCGTCCTGCGACAACTGCTGGACGGTGCGCAGCAGTTCGATGTCACGAGCCGAGTAGCGGCGGCCCCGGCCGGCGGTGCGGTCCGGGGAGACCAGACCCAGCCGGTCGTACTGGCGCAGGGTCTGCGGGTGCAGGCCGGACAGCTGGGCCGCCACCGAGATGACATAGACCGGGGTTTCCTCGGTCAGTTCATACGGATTGCGCCGACGACCGTCCATCTGACTCATGCTCCCTTCGCGGCCTGGAACAGATCCGCCCGCGGATCCTCACCCGCGGTCGCCTCTCGGTACGCCTCGAGTGCGTCACGAGCATTCCCCGACAGGTCCTTCGGAACACTCACCTCCACGGTGACCAGAAGGTCGCCGCGGGTGCCGTCCTTGCGGACCGCGCCCTTGCCCCGGGCGCGCATGGTACGCCCGTTGGGCGTGCCCGGCGGCAGCTTCAGCGTGACGGGCGGGCCGCCCAGGGTGGGCACCCGTACCTCGCCGCCGAGGGCCGCCTCGGCGAAGGTCACCGGGACGGTGACCGTGAGGTTGTCGTCCTTGCGGCCGAACACCGGGTGGGAGTCGACGTGCACGACCACGTAGAGGTCGCCCGCCGGCCCGCCGCGCTCGCCCGGTGCTCCCTTGCCGCGCAGCCGGATCCGCTGACCGTCGCTGACGCCCGCGGGGATGCGCACCTGCATGGTCCGCGAGGACTTGGCCCGGCCGCTGCCCTTGCAGACCTCGCAGGCGTTCTCCGCGATCAGGCCGCGGCCCTTGCAGTCCGGGCAGGGGTCGGTCAGGGAGAAGCCGCCACCGCTGCCCCGGGCGACCTGCCCGGTGCCGACGCAGGTCGGGCACACACGCGGTGTGCCGTTCTTGTCGCCGGTGCCCGAACAGGCCTTGCAGGGAGACTGCGACGACATCCGCAGCGGGACGGTCGCGCCCTCGATCGCCTCCGTGAAGCTGAGCGTGACCTCGGACTCGATGTCCTGGCCGCGCCGGGGGTGCGTACGCGTCCCCGGACCGCCCGCGCCGCCGCGGTTGAACAGGCCCCCGAAAACGTCACCGAGCCCGCCGCCGAAGCCGCCGGCCCCCTGGCCGCCACCCTGGGCGCCGCCCCCGAAGAGGTCGCCCAGGTCGAAGTTGAAGGAGCCGCCCGCGCCGCCCGGCCCCGGGCGGAAGCCGCCGTTGCCGAAGAGGGCGCGCGCGTCGTCGTACTCCTTGCGCTTCTTGGGGTCGCCGAGGATGTCGTTGGCCTCGGAGATCTCCTTGAAGCGCTCCTCTGCCTTGACGTTTCCCTTGTTGGCGTCCGGGTGGTTCTCGCGGGCGAGCTTCCGGTACGCCTTCTTGATCTCGGCCTCGGTGGCGTCCTTGGGGACGCCGAGGACCTTGTAGTAGTCCTTCTCGATGAAGTCCTTGGTGCTCATCCTCGACGCCCCTCCTTCCCTTCGTCTATGACGTCAGCCCTCGTCCGGGCCACCGCTCTCCTTGTCGTCGGCGTCGGCGGACTCGTCCGCCTTGACCGTCTGCGCCCCCGGCTGGGGTTCGGCCACGGCCACCCGCGCGGGGCGGATGGTGCGCTCGCCGATCCGGTACCCGGGCTGCAGGATCGCCACGCACGTCGTCTCGGTGACGTCCGGCGCGTAGCTGTGCATCAGGGCTTCGTGGATCGTCGGGTCGAAGGGCTCGCCCTCCTTGCCGAACTGCTGCAGGCCCATCTTCGCCGCGGTGCTCTCCAGCGACTCGGCGACGGACTTGAAGCCGCCGACCAGTTCGCCGTGCTCCCGCGCGCGGCCGATGTCGTCGAGCACGGGCAGGAGCTCGGTCAGGAGGTTCGCGATGGCGATCTCCTTGACCGCGATCCGGTCGCGCTCGACCCGGCGGCGGTAGTTCTGGAACTCGGCCTGGAGGCGCTGGAGGTCCGCCGTGCGCTCACCGAGCGCGGTGCGGGCCTGGTCCAGCTGGGCCACCAGAGCCACGTCCTGGCCCGTGTCCCCGGCCGGGGCCGCCCCCTCCTCCGCGGAGGGGGAGGCGGCCTTCGGCTCGGCGTCTTCGGAGGTGGCGCCGGAAGGGACGTCGGGCTGCTGCTCGTCGAAGCCCGGGGTCTCCTCCGTCACGCGGCACCGTCCTTCCGGTCCTCGTCGACGATCTCGGCGTCGACGACGTCGTCGTCAGCGGCCTTGGCACCACCGGCGGCGCCGGCGTCACCGGCGTCACCTGCGGCCTGGGCCGCACCCGCGTCCGCGTACATGGCCTGGCCGAGCTTCTGCGAGACGGCCGCGACCTTCTCCGTGGCGGTGCGGATCTCGGTGGAGTCCTCGCCCTTGAGCTTCTCCTTCAGCTCGGCGACGGCCTCCTCGACCTCGGTCTTGATGTCGCCCGGGACCTTGTCCTCGTTGTCCTTGAGGAACTTCTCGGTCTGGTAGACGAGCTGCTCGCCCTGGTTGCGGGACTCGGCGGCCTCGCGGCGCTTGTGGTCCTCCTCCGCGTACTGCTCGGCCTCCTGGCGCATGCGGTCGACCTCGTCCTTCGGCAGCGAGGAGCCGCCGGTGACGGTCATCTTCTGCTCCTTGCCCGTGCCGAGGTCCTTCGCGGTCACGTGCATGATGCCGTTGGCGTCGATGTCGAAGGACACCTCGATCTGCGGGACGCCGCGGGGCGCCGGCGGCAGACCGGTCAGCTCGAACATCCCGAGCTTCTTGTTGTACGCCGCGATCTCGCGCTCGCCCTGGTAGACCTGGATCTGCACGGACGGCTGGTTGTCCTCGGCGGTGGTGAAGATCTCGGACCGCTTGGTCGGGATCGTCGTGTTCCGCTCGATGAGCTTGGTCATGATGCCGCCCTTGGTCTCGATGCCGAGGGACAGCGGGGTGACGTCGAGGAGCAGGACGTCCTTGACCTCGCCCTTGAGGACACCGGCCTGCAGGGCGGCGCCGATGGCGACGACCTCGTCCGGGTTGACGCCCTTGTTGGCGTCCTTGCCTCCGGTCAGCTCCTTGACGAGCTCGGCGACGGCGGGCATACGGGTGGAGCCGCCGACCAGGACGACGTGGTCGATCTCGCTGATGGAGATGCCGGCGTCCTTGATGACGTTGTGGAACGGCGTCTTGCAGCGCTCCAGGAGGTCCGCGGTCAGCTGCTGGAACTGGGCGCGGGTGAGCTTCTCGTCGAGGTGCAGGGGGCCCTCGGCGGAGGCGGTGATGTAGGGCAGGTTGATCGAGGTCTCGGTGGACGAGGACAGCTCGATCTTCGCCTTCTCGGCGGCCTCGCGCAGACGCTGCAGGGCCATCTTGTCCTTGCCCAGGTCCACGCCGTGGCCGGACTGGAACTGCTGGACCAGGTAGTCGACGACGCGCTGGTCCCAGTCGTCACCACCGAGGTGGTTGTCACCGTTGGTGGCCTTCACCTCGACGACGCCGTCGCCGATCTCCAGCAGCGAGACGTCGAACGTACCGCCACCGAGGTCGAAGACCAGGATGGTCTGGTCGTCCTTGTCGAGGCCGTACGCCAGGGCGGCCGCGGTGGGCTCGTTGACGATGCGCAGCACGTTCAGACCGGCGATCTCGCCGGCCTCCTTCGTGGCCTGACGCTCGGAGTCGTTGAAGTACGCCGGGACGGTGATGACCGCGTCGGTCACCTTCTCGCCCAGGTAGGACTCGGCGTCACGCTTGAGCTTCTGGAGCACGAAGGCGCTGATCTGCTGCGGGTTGAAGGGCTTCCCGTCGAGCTCGATCTTCCAGTCGGTGCCCATGTGACGCTTCACGGAGCGGATGGTCCGGTCCACGTTCGTGACCGCCTGACGCTTGGCCACCTCTCCGACGAGCACCTCACCGTTCTTGGCGAAGGCGACGACGGACGGCGTGGTCCTGGCGCCCTCGGCGTTGGTGATGACGGTGGGCTCGCCGCCCTCCAGAACGCTGACGACGGAGTTAGTCGTGCCCAGGTCGATGCCGACCGCACGTGCCATGGTTGATTCCTCCAGCTGACTTGAGTGGAACGGACTCAAGTGTGCACGACGGCTCCCCACCGGTCAACAGAGCTGAGTCGGGCAGGCTCAACTCTTATCCGTTCCTTACACGCAATGGGGCTCTGACCTGCGTCGATACACTGCGTCGAGGGCCGTACACAGGGACACGCGAGAGAGTGAACACCACCACGAGCGCCCCTCCCGCCACCCACCACAGGGAGCTCGCCCCGATCCACTCGGCATGCGCGAGTACCCCGACGAGCATCCCGGACAACGCCCCGATCCCCAGCAGCAGACTCGCCCCCGGCGCGGTCAGCCCGAGCCGCCGCAGCCGGTGCGCCAAGTGGTCGGGCCCGCTGCGCGTGACACTGCGTCCGCCCAGCCGTCGCGACGCCAGCACGAGGACGACGTCGGCGGCCACCACGGCGGTCAGCGCGAACAGGACACCCGCACTCTCCCCGACCCCGAACCCGGCCCGGGCGTACACGGTCCCCACGGCGATCACGAACCCCGCGGCCATGGACCCGCAGCCGCCCAGCGCCACCCGCGCGGGGTGCCAGTTGTGGAGGAGGAAACCGGTCAGCGCGGCGGCCAGCACGCTCATCAGCCCCGCGATCCCGTCCATCACCTCGACGGCCGCACAGGCCGCCGCCCCGAAGGCGGCGACCACCCCGACCGTACCCGCCAGCCCGTCGGCGTGATCGAGGCCCCGGAACCCGAACACCACGACCACGACCCACACGACGGCCAGCAGCCCCGTCCCCACCCCCGTCTCCCCGTACGGCACGACACACGCGGCCGCCACGGCCGTTCCGGCGGCCAGCACCCGCCGCCGCAGCCGCCACACGTCACCGGCGAGTCCGAGCAGGGCGACGGCCCCCGCGGCGAAGAGCACCCCCCGCGTCCCGTCGGCGGAGGGCGCGACCCCCAGCCACTCCCCGCCCCCCGCGACCAGCCCGGTGACGAGCACGACGGCCAGGCCCCCGGACAGCGGTACGTCCCGCTGCCGGCGCCGCTCGACCAGCCGCAGCCGCAGCGCGGGGACCCGCAGGGCGGCGGCGAGCACGGCGGTGAGGACGAGGGCGGTGGCGGCGGCGGTGATCCCGTAGAGCACGGATACAAGTTAGGCGGGACTATGACATTTCGGTATGAATAACACGACGGGATGCACGACGAGATTCGCAACGTGATGCACGACCGGACTCGCGGCGGGATGCACGACGGGAGCGCGGCGGGATCGCGGAGGGAGGCACGACGGGAGCGCGGCGGGATGCACGGCGACACGCAGGAACGCATGACGGATCGCGACCGGATCGGCACCACCCCTGAGGCAACCCTCAGCGATTCAGATCACTGCCCACCCGGCTACAGTGCGGCGGAGGATGAGGGTAGTCTCAGACGGACTGCATAAGTTACCGCTTAGTAATTTCGGGGAACCTGCAAAACGACAGGTCACCCCGACGAAACCCCTCGCAGGCCCGAGGAGCCCCCATGCAACTCGCCGCGATCATCGTGTCGCTGGTACTGACCGTGGTCGGCGTCGCGCTGCTCGCACGCGCGATCGGCCAGTTCGTCCGGTATTTCAAGCTGGGCCAGCCGGTCCCGGCCGGCACCCGGACCGACAACCCCTACCAGCGCAGCGTGACCCTGGTGAAGGAGTTCCTCGGCCACACGCGCATGAACCGGTGGGGGATCGTCGGTGTCGCGCACTGGTTCGTCGCCGTCGGCTTCCTGACGCTCCCGCCGACCCTCGCCCAGGCCTTCGGCCAGCTGTTCCAGGCCGACTGGGTGCTGCCGGTCATCGGTGAGTTCCTGCCGTTCGAGCTGTACATCGAGTTCATCGGCGTGATGACGATCCTGGGCATCGCGGTGCTCATCGCGATCCGCCTGCTGAACCTGCCGAGCCGCCCGGGCCGCAAGTCCCGCTTCGCCGGTTCCAAGGCCGGCCAGGCGTACTTCGTCGAGTACGTCATCCTCACCATCGGCCTGGCGATCTACGTGCTGCGGGGCCTTGAGGGCGCGCTGCACCACGTCGACCACTACGAGGCGTCGTACTTCGCGTCGTACCCGCTGGTGCTCGCGTTCAAGGGGCTGAGCGTCTCGGCGCTGCAGAACCTCGTCTACCTGGTCGCGATGATCAAGATCGGCACCTCGTTCATCTGGATGATCGTGGTGTCGCTCAACACCAACATGGGTGTCGCCTGGCACCGCTTCCTCGCCTTCCCGAACATCTGGTTCAAGCGCGAGGCGAGCGGCGGCACGGCGCTGGGTGCCCTGCAGCCGATGACGTCCGGTGGCAAGCCCATCGACTTCACCGACCCGGGCGACGACGACGTCTTCGGTGTCTCCCAGGTCGAGCAGTACTCCTGGAAGGGCCTGCTGGACTTCTCCACCTGCACCGAGTGCGGCCGCTGCCAGTCGCAGTGCCCCGCCTGGAACACGGGCAAGCCCCTCTCCCCCAAGCTGCTGATCATGTCCCTGCGCGACCACGCGCACGCCAAGGCGCCGTACCTGCTGGCCGGCGGCGGCAAGACGATGGAGGGCGAGGAGAAGGCGTCCGAGGAGGCCCTGAAGGACGTCCCCGCCGCGGCCCTCGCGGAGGCCGAGCGCCCGCTGGTCGGCACGGCCGAGGAGAACGGCGTCATCGACCCGGACGTCCTGTGGTCCTGCACCACCTGCGGCGCCTGTGTCGAGCAGTGCCCGGTCGACATCGAGCACGTCGACCACATCGTCGACATGCGCCGCTACCAGGTGATGATCGAGTCGTCGTTCCCGTCCGAGGCGGGCACGATGCTCAAGAACCTGGAGAAGAAGGGCAACCCCTGGGGCCTGGCGAAGAAGCAGCGCCTGGAGTGGCTCAAGGAGGTCGACTTCGAGGTTCCGGTCGTCGGCAAGGACATCGAGGACCTGTCCGAGGTCGAGTACCTCTACTGGGTCGGTTGCGCCGGCGCCCTGGAGGACCGCGCGAAGAAGACCACGAAGGCCTTCGCGGAGCTGCTGCACATCGCGGGCGTCAAGTTCGCGATCATGGGCGGCGACGAGAAGTGCACGGGTGACTCCGCCCGGCGTCTCGGCAACGAGCCCCTGTTCCAGGAGCTCGGCATGGAGAACGTCATGGCGCTGAACATGGCGTTCGGCGAGGAGATGGACGACGAGGGCAAGGTCGTCGCCGAGTCGGCGAAGCCCAAGTCGGCCAAGAAGATCGTCGCCACCTGCCCGCACTGCCTCAACACGCTCGGCAACGAGTACCCGCAGCTCGGCGGTGACTACGAGGTCATCCACCACACGCAGCTGCTGCAGCACCTCGTCGACGAGGGCAAGCTGATCCCGGTCACGCCGGTCGAGGGCATCATCACGTACCACGACCCGTGCTACCTGGGCCGTCACAACAAGATCTACACGCCGCCGCGCGAGATCATCGCCGCCGTCCCCGGCGTCCGCAACGAGGAGATGCACCGCCACAAGGAGCGGGGCTTCTGCTGCGGCGCGGGTGGCGCACGGATGTGGATGGAAGAGCGCATCGGCAAGCGCATCAACAACGAGCGCGTCGACGAGGCACTGTCGGTCAACCCCGACATCGTCTCGACGGCCTGCCCCTTCTGCCTCGTGATGCTGACCGACTCGGTCAACGGCAAGAAGAACGACGGCAAGGCGAAGGAGTCCATCCAGGTGGTGGACGTGGCCCAGCTGCTGCTGGACTCGGTGAAGACGCCGGTCCCGGCGGAGGACGAGGGCGACGACTCCAACGACGACGGCGAGCCGCCGGCCGGCACATCGGACTCTACGAGCGCGCCGGAGCCGGAGCCGGTGAAGTAGGCGGTCCCTGCGGTTCGTCCGACTGTTGCGACGCCCCCCGTCTGATTCATCGGACGGGGGGCGTCGGCGTTCACCCACGAGTCCTCTGCTCCCGGCTCTCAGCAACGCGGAGGATGTCCCGCAAGGCCTCGGTGAGGCGCTCGGCCCGGAAGCGGAGTCGCGCCTCAGCGGCGTCGGGGAGCAGGCCCTCGGCGTGGGCGAGGAGTCCGGCCCCCATGTCCAGCTGGGACGCTTCGGTGATGTCGGCCAGACGGGACAGGCGTCCCCCACGGTCGTCGGTGAAGCATGAGACAACTACGGCAGACGGGCGTTCCGTTCGGCTCCCAGGCGCCTCACCCTCCGAAGGCGGGTGGACGGTGCAGATCACTTCCGAACGCTCCGGGCGCAACCGGAGTCGGGCCGACTCTTCGCTCAGAACTTGTAGTTGGTGATCATTGCGTTGCCGAAGACGTCATAGACCGAGGCATACCCCTGGTCCGAGTCCTTCCAGTCGCCGAATGCCTTCACGATCGCGGTGGCAGCCGCCTGAGGGTCCTCGACCTGAGTCTTCCCGCCCTCGATGTCGGTCGAGAGGTAGGCGTTGCCGGTCTTTTCGTTCCACTCGCCGATGATGCGCTGCACCCGTCCGACCGCTTCCTTCTCCTGGGCGGTTCCATGCGCTTTGACCCAGGAACGGAACTCCTGGGCGTTCTCCTTCGACTTCGCCTTATTCGGATCCGCGGGAAGCTTTTCCACGACTCCGATCTTGTCGGGCTTCGCGGCACTGTCGGTGCTGCAAGCGGCAGTTCCGGCGATCAGGACGGCACCGAGCGTGAGAACGGCAGCGGTGTGGGGGGTGCGCTTCACAGAGGTCTCCGTCGCATGCTTGGACTGGATGCGAGATGTCAGAGTACCGGCACCCAGAGTTAGGTGTGCCGGTACTGGCGAGTTGACTGAATCAGAACTTGATGGCGTCAGCTTTGTCGTTCCAGCTGCCACCGTATGTGTAGTCGATGCTCGTGAAATTGGAATACAGGCTGTACCCGGCTCCCAGGAACAGGTGAGGGTCGGGAATGCCGCTCCGGAAGTCGTAGAGTTCGACTCCCCGCTGCGGTCGGTTGACGAAGGCGGACGAGGCCTTGTCCCGGAACGACGGCGAGTACTGGTCGAGGTGACGAGTCTTGGCAGTGTCGTACGTGGGCCACTGCAGGCGCCTGCCGGAATAGTTCGAGTTCTGCCAGAGGCAGACGTAGCTACTGGGGCAGTCCTGGTACCTCTGGATGGCCGCTTCCTGCGGGGCCACCATGGTCACGTTCTGCGTCGCCGCCGGCTTGGCCGCCAGTGCCCGCTTCGCTCCGGCCCGGGCCGCCGCCGTGGGTGCGTGGGCAGCGAGGAACTTGTTGGCCTCGGTGTCGCTGCCGAAGCACTGCATCGTGCCGTCCTCCGACACCTCAACACACATGTTCGCGCCCTTCCAGTCGGACGCCGGGTCGACCTTCTCGCCCTTGTAGTACATGTCGACCTTGTCGGCTGGGTCCACCGCGGCGTGAACCTGTGCCTCTTCCTCGGGCGTGAGGACGTCCGACACGATCTCGGGCCCCGGGCCCGGTTCGTCGGCAGCCATGGATGGAGCGACGGTGACGCCGGTCAGCGCCACCGACCCGATGGCCGCAATGGTCAGCAGGGTGCGTATGCGCACGAAGATCCCCTAGTCTTCCGGTGCACGACAAATTGGCTCGGGGAGGACACCACAGAGCGCCCGTCCGACACGGGCGGTCGAGCAGAAATCAATGCAGTCATTGAATGCTGCGGCGGCATCAAAATTCTCGACTCTGCGCATCACGGTGAGCCGAGGATCCCTCACGAAGAACGTGAAATGATCACCTGGCGGAATCGTCGAACCAGACGCACTGTTCCTCCCCCGTTTCTCAACTCCGATCGACCGGGCCACTTGGTCAGAATGACCCAGTCCACTTCCGTTCACGTTGGCTTGATTGGGCGCGAAGCGTGACTGATCGGAATCGAACGGAATCTAGCACACCCTATGGGCGGCAGGACGCAGAAAAGTTTCGGCCACGAGTGAGTTCCCATCTCGTTCGCTTGTTGGCAGAAGTTCACCGGACGCGTCGAGGCCTCACTCATGACCGCACGCCCCTTCTGCCGCGCGGCGTTGGCAATGCCCGGAGTCAACCCCGAGCTACCCGCCAGAGACCCTGGAGGGCGAGCGTGTCGACAAGGAAGCCGCCGACCAGCCCGCCAGACGATCAGCACGATGGCGTCGCCATCTGTCATCCGGCTCAGCAGCAGGAAGAGCGGCATCGTAACCGCGACGGACACGGCCATGATCAGCGCGCTCCGATGCACCCTGCGCGCCAGCGCCGCACCGGCGACGAAGTTGCCGATCACGCCTGCCATGCCGCATGCGAACAAGCGGCCAGTGCCGACAGCACGGCCGGCAGTACGGCCAGCGCGATGAGTGCCAAGGCGCTCATCGAGACTAAAGCGCTGCGCCAGTCGATGAGTTCCTCGATCCCAGGCGCCTGAGCACCGCGATCGACGTCGCGATCCGCGCGCTGGGACCCACGGCGACGACACCTTCCTGACCAGCGCGACAACAGAGAGGTGCCCTACGACCGGGTCGGCATCCGGCGCAGAGCACCCGAAGACAACGCACCCGCAGTCCTGGCCCACACACGACGAGGGCGGACCGGCCTGGCGGGGCGACTGTGCGATTGGCAGGATCCTTCCATGCAGTTCGACGACCCCGGCGCCCTCGACGACGTGTGCACACAGCGGCTCGGTGAGAAGACCGGTCGGCAGTTCGCCGCCATGGCCCGTCGTGGCTTCCGGCTGGTCTCCGCGATGGGTGGGGCCCGAGCGGCCGATGAGAACCGAGCGACCGGTGGGACCCGGGCGACGGGTCAGTGCCGGCTCGGCGGTCCCGCTCTGCTCGAACCCGGGACGGCCTGGCCCGAACTGAGCGGCGTCCCGCTGTCCCTGCACGCCGTTCTGGACACGGACGCCCTCGCCCCCTGGCTGGGTGCCGAACTGCCCGTGCGGCCGGGCCTGCTGAACTTCTTCTACCTGGATCCGGACCTGCCGTACGAGGAGTACCGCAAGCTGGACGTGTACCAGCCCGGGGTGTGGCGCGTCATTCCCGCCGACCCGGCACGGGCGGTCGCGGTCACCGCCCCCCGGCCCGCACGGAGTTACCCGGCGGTGCCCGTCCACGCGGTCGAGGTGACCATGCTCCCGGACTGCTGGGACGTCGAGGACGGCGACCTGGAGTTCGACCGGGACGAGCACTGGGCGGTGTCCTCGCTGATCCTCACCGAGCTGGCGGATCTCGACGGCAACACCGCGGGCAGCCACTGCGCCTTCGGCTGGCCGGACACCTCGCACACACTGCCGGTGTCGGTTAAGGACGCCGGCGGCACGCCGGCCGTCCATCTGCTCCAGCTCGCCGAGGACACCGAACTGGGGTGGGGCTGGGGCGACGCCGGGACGCTGTACTTCACCATCCCGGCCGAGGCACTGGCGGCCGGCGACTTCGACCGGGCAGTGGCTCAGCTCATCTGCGGTTGACACGACGCACAGCGCACTCAAGAGCCCTTGCCACCTGGGCTGACCGCGGGTAACCGGGAGCCGTGCGGGAGCAGTGCAATGCGGTGGTACTGGGGGGCGCACTCGGGGGCGTGCGATATTCGCTACTGCACTTGCCCGGCCCCTTCGCGGGGCCACCCTCGCCGCGGAATGTGAAGATCACAAAGCTTTGCCAAGCTTGCCGGCGAGCAATTGACTGAGCGTCACCCCCCAACAGCCGTGCCTGGTAGCGCACTTCACACGTATCGAAACAGTAAAGAGGGTTCCGTTCAGCGAATTTTTGTTGAACTATGAAAGTCCACAAATGAGGGGGGTTTGTGAAGATCACCGGTTGCGCTTTGCGCACGGTCGGGCAAGGGGGCCCGGCAGTCCGGTGACGCGGCGGTGGTGCCGTTCCCACGCCGCCTTTCACGCAGTACCACGCCACGGCCGCCTGCCTCAGGAACAGACGGCCGTACTTCAGGGGTGAGGAATCCACCATGCACATATGTGTGCTGGGGCAGGGCTATGTCGGCCTGCCCCTGGCCGTGAGGGCCGCCGAGGCCGGGCACGCCGTCACCGGCTACGAGCCCGACCGGGCGCGTTGCGAGGCGCTGGCCGCCGGATCGTCGTACGTCGAGGACATCGGCGACGAGCGGCTCCGGGCGGTGCTCGACTCGGACGCCTACTACGCGACCTCCGACCCGCAGGACCTCAAGGGGTTCGACGTCGCCGTCATCACCGTGCCCACGCCGCTCACCGAGCGTGCCCCGGACCTGAGTTGCGTAAGGGCCGCCGGCCGTGCGCTCGCCGGGTGGATCGAGCCGGGCGCCACCGTCGTACTCGAGTCGACGACCCACCCCGGCACCACGCGTGACGTCCTCATTCCGCTGCTGGAGGAGGGCTCCGGCCTCGTCGCGGGGCGGGACTTCCACGTCGGGTTCAGCCCCGAACGCATCGATCCCGGCAACCCCGACTGGCGCCTGGAGAACACACCGAAGATCGTCGCCGGGCTCACCGAAGGCTGTCTGGAGCGCGTGAAGGCCTTCTACGACACCGTCACCGACGTCACCGTGCCCGCCTCGGGGCTCGAAGAGGCCGAGCTGGCCAAGGTGTTCGAGAACACCTACCGGCACGTCAACATCGCGCTGGTCAACGAGCTGTCGCGGATGGCGCACACGCTCGGCGTGGACGTCTGGCACACGCTGGAACTGGCCGCGACCAAGCCCTTCGGGTTCACCAAGTTCCTGCCCGGGCCCGGCGTCGGCGGGCACTGCCTGCCCATCGACCCGGTCTACCTGAGCCACCACGTCAAGGCGCGGCACGGGCAGACCTTCCGGCTCATCGAGCTGGCCCAGGACATCAACGAGAGCCAGCCGGACTACGTCGTACGCCGCCTCCAGGACGCCCTCAGCCGGCGGTTCCGGCGGAGCGTGCACGGGGCGCGGATCCTCGCGCTCGGGGCGGCCTACAAGCCGGGCACCTCGGACGCCCGTCAGTCACCGGCCGTCGAAGTCACCGAGCGGCTGCGGCAGATGGGGGCGGACGTCACCGTCGTGGACCCCTACCTGCCCGAGGGCGGCAGCCTGACCATCCCCTTCGCAGCGGAAGCAGCGGAGGTGGGGACGGGTGCGTGCGTCGCCGACTTCGACGCGGTCGTACTGCTCACCCCGCACGGCGAGTTCGACCTCGAACGCCTCGCGGCGGAGGCGAGCTACGTACTGGACACCCGAGGCGTGATGGCAGCGGCTCCTCACATCGAGCTCCTCTAAAAAAGCACCCGGCGCAACCCACCCCCCACGCCTACGGGCCGTACACCGAGCGCGTCGGGCGCGTACGACTCCACCTCACGACACCCACCGGGCTGCTTCGCGCTGCCCAAAACACCGGAAGGAAGAACGACATGGGTTACGACGACGGAGCACTCGCCAGAACCGGCGTAGGAGCCTTCACCCTGTTCGGCGCCAGCGTCTCGCTCAACTGGGTCCTGGCCGTCGCGGTGACACTTGTCCTGCTGGGCGCCTTCACCTACCGGGCAGTCACCCGCCGCCAGCGAGGGCGTGCCTGATATGCCCAACCGCACGTCCAAGCGGGGCCGTCGGGCACCGTGGCAGACCTGGGTCTGTGTGGCCGCCACTCTGGCGGCCACTGCCTGGACCCTCATCTACCACTTCTACTGGAGCACCCAGCCCTGGGGGACCGCACTGGTCTTCTACTGCGCCGTCACCGCCGTCCTCATCTACTCGCTGGCCGCGGTGATCAAGGGCCGAAGCTTCGCCCACCTGCCCGCCCACGAGGGCCGGGTACTCGCCATCGTCCCCGCGTACAACGAACCCGCCGAGGCTCTGCACAAGACCGTGTGGGCGCTCATCGACCAGGTGCGTCCGCCCGATGCGATCCACGTCGTCGATGATGGTTCCAGGATCCCCGTGGTCCCCTTCGACCACCCGCTGGTCACCTGGCACCGCCAGGACAACGCCGGTAAGCGTGAGGCGCAGGCGAACGTGCTGCGCACCGTCGAGCCGTCGACGTACGACCTCATCATGACCGTCGACTCCGATTCGGTCGTCCACCGAATGGGGCTGTGGCACTGCCTGAAAGCCATGTCGGACGTCCGTGTCCAGGCCTGCACCGGTCTGACACTGGTCTCCAACTACGCCCACAACCTGCTCACCCGCGTGATCGACCTCGAGATCGTCACCTGGTGTCTGGTCACCAGGATGGCCCGCTCGCAGGTGGGCGCGGTCGCGCCTACCTCCGGCATCCTCGCCGTCTACCGCAAGGAGCTCGTCCTGGAGAACCTGGACGACTACGTCGCCTCCGGGACGGCGGGAGACGACCGGCGTTTGACGCACTACGCGCTCCAGCGGGGCCAGGTGGTCGCCGTGAACGAGGCATGGGTCTACAGCAGCATGCCCACCGACATCAACGAGCTGTTCACCCAGCGCGTGCGATGGTTCAAGTCGTACTGGCGCTACGTCGGCTGGGAGCTCACCAACTTCTCGGCTGCCCCGTTGTTCTTCCGGCTTTACGGCCTGGTCGTCACCGCCACGATGCCGATCCTCTACGTGTGGGTTCTGTTCGTGCTGCCCTACCACACCGACTACAAGCTGCTCTTCCTGCAGGGTCTCGGCTACTGGCTGATCATGACCTACGCCCAGACCGGAATGTACGCGGCACTTCGTCCTGAGCTGTCGGCTCGTCAGAAGGTCATCGCCTGGATCTTCCTCACGCCCCTCGTCACCTTGCTGAACCTGCTCATAGTCCGCCCTGCCATGTACTGGGCCCTGACCCAGGCCCGCACCACCCATTGGGGCACGCGCAAGGTGAACCTTCCGGTGCCGGTCGCCGAGCGGCCTTGAGTGGGCAGTGCCGACGCTGTGAGTGCCGGCACCCCATGGACATCAGCGGCCCAGCCGCACGACCTCTGACGTCGCCGAGCGGAACGATTCCGTCTTGTCGAAGTGGGCGCGGTAGTGACCCCGCCGACCCTCGGCGATGTCCGCCGAGAAGGCGTGACCCTCTCCGGACCAGGTGGCCTGCGCCGTCACCAGGTCCGTCCAGCGCTTGCCGTCTCGCGAGTACTGGATGTGCACCGGGATGTCCGCGGGTGTCCAGCCGTCGGGGAAGTCCATCGCGCCCTCGACGTGCACGCCTCGGTCCTGCGTGCGGGTGGCCGAGAACGAGGTGAACACCGAGGCGCGCAGAACGGTGATCTCGGGGCTGTTCGCCGAGGCCTCGGCGATGAACGGGTCGTCGCTGTTCGAGGCCACGCGGAAGGTGCCGGTCTGGTCCGGGGTGTGGGTGAAGGTGGCGGACCTGCCGTCCTTGTCGGTGGTGAAGTAGCCGACGCTGTTCCAGTCATTGCCTGAGGAGGCCTCGTAGAGGACGCCACCGCTCTGGCCCTCGAAGGGGACCCAGCCCTGCCGGGTCTCGCGCTCGAGCGTCGCTGTGACGGTGACCTCCTGTCCGTAATCGATCGTCCGGGCTTCCGCCGGGGCCTGGAAGGTCCAGCGGGTGGCCACCTGACGGATGTCGATCCGCGTCGACTCGGACTCGCCGTACAGCACGTACGGGTTGGCGTTGTCGTGCCTGAAGACGGCCTGGATCGGCACCGCGTCGTTCACGCTGACCGTGCCGGAGAAGTGGCCTTGCGCGTCGGTGCGGACGGTGTTCTCCGTCCAGTTGTCCACGTCGAGGTCGACCCGGTGGTCGGCCAGGGGCTTCAGCTCCCGGGTCGCCGGCCAGCGACCCTTCAGGGTGCCGTCGATGCGCACCTGGCGGTGGTCGGTGTCGATCTCCGTGCGGTCAGGGTGTACGTCCTCGAACACCGCGGCGACGTAGTAGGCGAGGGTGCCCGCGTTGTTGTCGGTGCCGCGGTCGCCGTCGGCGTCCGTGGCCTCGATGCGGACGTCGTAGCTGCCCAGGTCGGGAAGGTCGAGGGGCTTCGTCGTGCGCCACACGCCGTTGTCCGCGGTGCCGGAGACGAGGTCGAACGCATCGTTCTCCACGACGGCGACTTCCTGCTGGGTGGCCGCGGAGACGAGATGGGCCCTGATGCCGGTGATGGCACTGTCGGAGCTGATGCCGACCTCCAGGGTGCCGAGATCGCCCGAGGCGCTGTGTGCGTACCGCACATCCGGAGCCTGCGCCTCCGCGGCGTTCGCCGCCGGAGTGCCGGTCGCCAGGAGCGTCACGACACCGATGGCGGCCGAAGCCGCCCGAGTTCTGAACATGGTCCCCCCACAGGAATGCTTCTAGGCCGCCTCCATAGGCGAACACCCTTTCTATCGCATGGAGTTGGCAGGAGTCGCGACGGAAGGCCTGGGCGGCTGTTTCGTGTGCGGCTTTCGGATCCGCCCCTGGCCATAGGTGGGTGAGCATGAACCTGGCAGCACACGGCGAAGACGGCGCTGCCCAAGCCCGGCTCGGCGGAGGCGGGCGGAACGGCAGGTCTCGCCCTGTAGCAGCGCTAGTTGAGTTTTGAAGGTTCCATCGGTGCCGAGCCTGGGATCGGATGGTTATCGGGGCGTGACATCCGCACAATTACCGGACATCGGGGCCGGAATCATGGCTTCCATCACAGCCTGCCCGATGTCGGTCTGCTTCTGTTGATATCGACCACACACGCACGCGCGTCTCACCCGCCTTGCCAGGGCGGGCAGTTGCGCGTGCGCGCACCACCCTTGAGAAACAACGGGGACAGATGTTCACCAGAACGACCGACCGGACCCTCTTCACGCGCGGTACCGCCATGCTCGTATCCGCCCTCACCGCGGGCGCGATCTTCACCGCGAGCACCGGTGCGCACGCCGCCGAGGCCACCCCTCGCACCACCGCTCCGGTCTCCGCCGGCATCACCGCTCCGGTCTCCACCGCCGACGACGAAACCGCCGACGACGCCCAGTGGGAAGCCCTGCTCAACTCGATGCTGTCCGTACCCGAGGACGTGCTCGCGCAGGGCGACGAGGCGACCGCCGCCTACCTCAAGCAGCAGCAGAACCGGAAGCCGGGGCAGCCACTGGTCGGCTTCGGCTGGCCCAGCTTCGGCTGCATGGGCGCGGTCGCCGTCGCCATCGGGACCAACCTCCTGCCCGCCGCCAAGATGGTGAAGATCGTGAGGGTGGCCAAGCGCGTCGGGGTCAAGCGGATCGTGAGCGCGATCAAGGCCATCCGCAAGGGCAAGGGACACACGCTCGCCAACGACCTCCAGTGGGTCGGCGCCCAGCTCCTGGGACTCGAAGGCGTCAAGGCAGCCTGCCACTAACAGTGATCGGAGGCATCGACATGCTGGCAGCGAACATCGTCTTCGCCTGCGAGACCCTGCTGGTCGTCACGGGCATCGTCTGGATGCTCACGGTCGTCCGCACCCGGGCGCGGGTCGCCGGGGCCGATCGTCCCCGCCTGGGCCTCATCCAGCCGACCGGCGAGCTGATCACCGCCGCGGCGCTCAGCCTCGGCGCGGGGTGGGCCGTCACCCGCCACGAGGTGCCCAACCTGCTCGTGCTCGCCATCCTCGGGATCGTCCTCCCGGCCATGGCCGGCATGGCTCTGGCGCTGATCATCCGCCAGGAGGAGTCGCCGCTGCGCAGCGCCCGCGGCTGGCCGGTCCTGCTCGTGCCCGTCGTCGGAGGCGCGACCGCCGGTCTGGCACCTCACCTGTTCTGAGCACCGAACAGCCGTTGTGCCCACAGCACGACCGTGTCCGGCGGGGCGTCGTCCCGCCGGACACGGTCGTGCGATGAGTTCCGGGGCGAGGGGTCTCCCCTCCAGCGAGGCCGTTCGCGGTCCGGGCCCCAGGAGCTCCCATGACCACCGTCGTCCTGCACAGCGTCGACTCCGCCGACGGCTTCACCGCCGACCCGGGCGACGACGTCCGGCCCCCCTTCGACTGGTACGGCCGGTCGACGCCCGGCACCTGCCCGACGACCCGCATGCCCTGTACAGGCCGACCGGGTACTGCACCTGCGCAACCCGGAAATTAACCGAACTCACGTACAACCCTTACGCCCCTCCGCAGGTCTCTTGATCGCCGACCGGCCGTGAACCTCCGGACAACTCCCGGCGAACACGGACAGTCCGGCCGCCCATCGACTGTGGATGTCCGCCAGGCATCCCCCGCGTGCAGCAGGAGACCCCGCATGCAGCACCACGAGCGCCCTGCCGGGCGCCGTCCCGCGCCCGCACACCCGTCCCCGCGCCCCCGCGTGCCGGTCGGCGCGAACACCGCCGGCTGAGGCCCCCGGCGAACGACCCACCCCCGCGGAGTGCCGATCCACCCCGCACCCCTTCCAAGACCGGGCCTCCCAGGTCCGGCCCCCTCCCCTCCCGGAGCCCCGCCTTGCGCAAGCGCACCCTCCTGCTGGCCGCCGCCCTCACCACCGGCCTCCTCTCCGCCACCCCGGCCACCGCCGCCCCCTCCGGTCTCGCCGGGGACTTCAACGGCGACGGTTACCGGGACATCGCGGCGGGCGCCGCGTGCGCCGACGTCGGCTCTGCCTCCTGCGCCGGTGCCGTCGTCGTGCTGTACGGCTCGGCGTCCGGTGTCTCGGCCGCACGCAGGGCCGTCATCACCCAGAACTCCGCGGGCGTGCCCGGCACCGCCGAGTCGAGCGACCTGTTCGGCTCCGCCCTCGCCGCCGGAGACCTGGACCGGGACGGCTACTCCGACCTCGTCGTCGGCGCCTCCAACGAGAGCATCGGCGACCGGGACGGTGTCGGCTCCGGCACCGTCCTGTGGGGCGGCAAGTCAGGCCTGTCCGGCGGCAAGGGCCTGCCGCAGCCGTCGACGCTCTCCGAGTACGGCAACTTCTCCCGGGGCATCGCCACCGGCGACTTCGACGGCGACGGCGACACCGACGTCACGCTCACCGGCCAGAGCCACACCCGCATCTACAACGGCCCCTTCACCCGCACCGGCGGCCCGCTGAACAACCTCCGCGTCGGTGAGGTCGGCACCACGTTCGAGGTGTTCGCGGGCGATCTCACCGGCGACGGCGCGGCCGAGCGCGTCTACCCCTTCAACGTGGACGGCGACACCGGCGGCGAGATCGACTACTTCCGGTGGACCGGCACCACGTACAAGATGGCCGATCTGCCGAACGCGGACGGCTACCCCGGTTCCATCGGCGACATCAACCACGACGGCTACGGCGACCTCGTCCTCGGCGACCCCACGGACCCCTACGATCTCAAGCCCGGCGGCCACAAGGGCGGCCAGATCACCGTCTGGTACGGCGGCCCGAACGGTCCCGACCCGGCGCAGCAGCCGACCGTCGTCCACCAGGACACCGCGGGCGTGCCCGGCGCCGCCGAGGCCGAGGACAGCTTCGGCAGCGCGGTGAGCACCGGCGACATCAACGGTGACGGGTACGCCGACGTCGTGGTCTCCGCCCCGGGTGAGGACATCGGCTCGGCGGAGGACGCGGGCTCGGTGACCGTGCTGTTCGGCTCCGCCTCCGGCCTGAGGACCGGCACCGGCGTGAAGTCGTACACCCAGGACACCGCCGGGGTGCCCGGGGCCGCCGAGGCCGGGGACCGGTTCGGTTCCGCGGTCGGCCTGACCGACGTCACCAAGGACGGCAGGGCCGACCTGGTCATCGGCGTCCACGGCGAGAACTCCACCGGCGGCCTGTGGACCCTGCGCGGTTCCGCCACCGGACTGACCACGAGCGGCGCGCAGGGCATCACGACCACCGCCGTCTCCCTCAAGGGCACCGTCGGCCTCGGCTCGACCGTGGCCCAGTGATGCGGCTCGACCGTTGCCCAGTGACGCCCCGCCGACTCCCCTGTGAGGCACGTACACCCATGCACACCCGTATCACCGCCGCCGTCCTCGCCGCGGCCCTGACCCCGCTCGCCCTCACCCTGACCGCCCCCGCCGCGCACGCAGCGCCGGCCGCCGTCCCCTACGACTTCAACGGCGACGGCCGCACCGACCTGGCGATCGGCGCACCGGGCGCCACGGTCGCCGGGCAGGCGCGGGCCGGTGCCGTGTCGGTGGTCTACGGCAGTACGAGCGGCCCGAAGAGCTCCACGCGGACCCTGCTGACCCAGAACACGGCCGGGATGCCGGGGGCCGCCGAGGCCGACGACGCCTTCGGTTCCGCCCTCGCCTCCGCCGACCTGAACACCGACGGCTACGCCGACCTGCTGATCGGCACGCCCGGCGAGGACGGCAGCGACAGCAACGACGGCACGGTCACCATCGTCTGGGGCTCGGTGTCCGGCCTGTCCGGGGCCCGTACGCTGTTCAGCTTCTTCAGCACCGACTACGACCGCTACGGCCAGGCCCTGGCCGCGGGCGACTTCGACAACGACGGGGACGTGGACGTCGCGGTCGGCTCCACCGGCCCCATCACCCTCTCCCTCGTGGACGGCCCGATCACCAGGGCCGGCGCCTCCAACGGCGGTTCGGGCTCGCGCAACGACGGGTGGGCGACCGCGAACGGCGTCACCCACCTCTCCGCCGGCGACGTCACCGGCGACGGCCACCCCCGCGTGGTCCTGCACGGCCGGACCACGCACGACGGCGCCGCCACCACCGCCCTGGCCGACATGGAGATCGACAACTACAACGACTGGCTGCAGAAGCTGCCCGCCGGGTTCGTCTCCGCCGTCGGCGACATCGACGGCGACGGCCACGACGACATCGCCGTCGGCAACGACCGGGAGGCGTCCGCCGACCCCGGGGGCGCCCTCGGCGGCAAGGTCACCGTCGTCTACGGCGGGCCCGAGGGCCCGGCACCGGGCCGCGCCCCGCTCGCCCTCACCCAGGACACCGCCGGTGTGCCCGGGGCCTCCGAGAAGGGCGACCGCTTCGGCAGCGACGTCTCGCTCGGCGATGTCAACGGCGACGGATACGCCGACCTGGCGATCGGCACCGCGGGCGAGAACGGCTCCGCCGGCGCTGTCACCGTGCTGTACGGCTCGGCGTCCGGCCTGACCACCAAGGGCGCGACGTCGTACACGCAGAACACAGCGGGGGTCCCCGGCACCTCGGAGAACGGCGACCGGTTCGGCGAGCGCGTCACGCTCACCGACCACACCGGCGACCGCCGCGCCGACCTGTCCGTCTCCGCGCCGGGCGAGAACGCCGGCGACGGCGCCGTCTGGTCCCTGCGCTCCACGACGACCGGCCCGACGGCGTCCGGCTCGACGAGCTTCGGCCCCGGCACGACGGGCATCTCGACGTCCGGCACGCCCGGCTACGGCACCGCGCTCAACTCCTGACCACGCCCCACGTCCGTCCCGACGGCCGGCGCCCGACGACGACCCACCGGGCGGCGGCCCGAAGGCCACCGACGGCCACTGGCGACGACCGGCGACGACCGGCGACGACCGGCGACCTCATGACCGAACACCCGACGACCCGACGACCCGACGGGGATCCCGATGCGCAAGCGCACCCTCCTCCTGGCCACGGCCCTGACCACCGGCCTGCTCACGGCCCTGCCCGCGACGGCGGCCACCGCCGCACCCGCCACCGGCCCGACCGCCGACTTCAACGGCGACGGCTACGGTGACATCGCCTTCGCCGCCCCCTACGCCAAGGTCGACGGCCGGGGCATGGCCGGCTACGTCGCCGTGATCCACGGCGGCGCCACCGGCCTCGACCCGGCCGAGCACACCGTCGTCAGCCAGAACACCGACGGTGTGCCCGGCGACGCCGGCGCCGACGACACCTTCGGCCACGCGCTCGCCACGGCCGACTTCAACGGCGACGGCTACACCGACCTCGCGGTCGGCGCTCCGGGCGACCGCGACGGCACCGACACCGACGGCGGCACCGTCACCGTCCTGTGGGGCTCGGCGAACGGTCTGCGAAGCGGCACGACGGTCAAGGACCCGGCCGTCTCCGCCCACAACAGCTGGGGCAACCTGCTGACCGCGGGCGACTTCGACGGCGACGGCAAGGCGGACCTGGCCGTCGGCACCGACACCGACGACGTCTACGTCGTCCGCGGCCCGTTCACCCCCACCGGCACCACGGGTGCCATACAGAAGATCTCCACCCCCGAGCCGGCGTGGATCGTCGACGCCTTGGGCGCGGGCGACACCGACGCCGACGGCAGGTCGGACCTGGTCCTCACCTACCGGGTCTTCACCAGCGGGGAGGAGGCGAGCAGCTGGTCCAAGGGCGTCGCCTACCTCGGCTCCTCGACCGGCCCGGACACCTCGGCCCCCCGCGCCCTGAACGGCGGCACCACCCTCGCCCTCGGCGACATCGACGGCGACGGCTACGACGAGATCGCCCTCGGCAACGTCTTCGGCAAGGGGAGCGACCACACCGGCAGCCTCGGCGGCAAGGTCGTCGTCATCCGCGGCTCCGAGGGCGGCCCCGTCAACGGTGACGCGCCCATGGCCCAGCTCACCCAGGACTCCGAGGGCGTCCCCGGCGCCGACGAGGCCAACGACGGCTTCGGCGGCTCCGTGTCCATCGGTGACACCAACGGCGACGGCTACGGCGACCTCGCCATCGGCGTCCCCTTCGAGGACCTCGGCACCACCGAGGACGCCGGCGCCGCGATCCTCATGAACGGCTCGGCCACCGGCGTCTCGCGCACCGGCGCCCGCACCGTCACCCAGAACACCGCAGGCGTCCCGGGCACGGCCGAGGCCATCGACTACTTCGGCTCCGACGCCCTGCTGGCGGACGTCTCCAAGGACGGCCACGCCGAGTTCACCGTCACCGCCACTTTCGAGGACGAGGGCATCGGCGCGATCACGGCCCTGCGCGGCTCGTCCACCGGCCCCGTCACCGACGGCGCCCGCACCTTCGGCCCCGGCAGCCTCGCCCAGACCCGCTCCTACGGCGCGTTCGGCGCCGGCCTCATCGGCTGACGAACCAGGAGATCCCCATGCGCAGATCCACCACGACCGCCCTGGTCGCCGCCCTGCTGGCGACCGGCATCACCCCCGTGCTCCTCACCGGCCCGGCCGCCGCGGCCGTCGCCAAGCACTACGACGACTTCAACGGCGACGGCCGCCGCGACCTCGCCTACGGCGGCTACAACGACGTCGACCGCGAGGGCGGCACGATCACCGTCGTGTACGGCACCGCCACCGGCCTCGACACCGCCCACCCGAAGTACCTCCACCAGGACAGCGCCGGCGTGCCCGGCGCCGGCGAGGAGGACGACCAGTTCGGCGCGTCCCTCGCGAGCGCGGACCTCAACAAGGACGGCTACGCGGACCTCGTCGTCGGCAACCCCACCGAGCACGTGGGCAGCGACGACTACCGCGGCACCGTCACCGTCCTGTGGGGTTCGAAGTCCGGCCTGTCCGGCGGCACCACCATCGCCCCCGCCGGCGGCGCGGGCGGCCACTTCGGCCGCGACCTGGCGACCGGCGACTTCACCGGCGACGGCTCCCCCGACCTGGCCGTGATCGGCGGCGAGGAGGCGTGGCTGTACCGCGGCCCGTTCACCAAGTCGGGCACCACCGGCAAGGTCAGCAAGGTCGACAAGGGGTCCGGCGGCTGGTATTCCACCGCCCTCGCGGCCGGAAAGGTCGACGGGGACGGCAGGACCGACCTGGTGGTGATCGGCACGGAGATCGACGACAGCCGGATCCGCGAGCGTGCCTGGTACCTGAAGGGCACCTCCTCCGGTCTCGCCTCGGGAGCCTCCAGGACCCTCAGCGACCGGCAGGAGGGCCTCTACCCGAGCCCCGTGATCGGCGACTTCGACAAGAACGGCTACGGCGACATCGCCCTCGGCGTGCCCGACAAGGACAACGGCAAGGGCGCGGTCACCATCTGGCGCGGCACGTCGTCGGGGCCGGGCACGTCGGTCACCCTCACCCAGGCCACCTCCGGCGTCTCCGGCAGCCCCGAGGCCGACGACAACTTCGGCTACGCGATCTCGGCCGCCGACACCAACGGCGACGGCTATGCGGACCTCGCGGTCGGCGTTCCGCACGAGGACGTCGCGGGCGACCAGGACCAGGGCGGCGTCCACGTCTTCCGCGGCGGCTCCGGCGGCCTCGTCGGCGCGCGCTCCTCGTGGATCGCCCAGACGGTGCTGGGCCCGGCCGACTCCGGCACCGTCTTCGGCTACACGGTCCGCCTGCGCGACCTGACCGCCGACGGCAAGGCGGACCTGGCCGTGGGCGCGGCGAGCGGCGGGCTGCTCATGCGCGGCACGAGCACGGTCCCGACGAAGACCGGCGCGATCGTCCTGCCGGAACTGGGCGGCACCCTTCCCGACTGACGTCGGCCGAACGGGCCCGGGCGAATCCGCCGGGGAAACACTTCGCCGGGGGCCACTCGGCCGGGGCGCCGGGCGGATCCGCCGGGCTACTCGGCCGGGGCCGGGCGGATCCGCCGGGCCACTCCGCCGGGCCCACTCGGCCGGGGGCGAAATCCGCCGGGCCCACTCCCGCGGACTCCCGCGGACCCGGGGCGAGGCCCGTAAGGCCGAACCCCGACACCCCACGGACGCCCAAAGCCCCTTCCCCTTAAGGGATGTCACAGCTCGGCCGCAAAGCCGGGCCCGGAAGCCCGGGCCCGGCACACCACCGCCGGGGACCAGGTACGTTCGAAGACGTGGCTGGATTCAGGATCGGACGCGGCCGTAACAACGGCGCTCCTCAGACGCGACCGCACAACCCTCCGTACGGGCAGCAGACGCCGCAGGGACCGCCGTACGGCTCCCCGCCGGCGCCGCAGCCGTACCCGCAGCAGCAGCCGTACGGCAACGGCGGCGGCCCCACGTGGCCGCAGCCGAACGCCGGACACGGCGGCGGCCACGGCGGGCAGGGCGAGCCGGAGTACTTCGGCGACGGCGCGTACCCGCCCGGCCCGCAGGGCCCGGCCGACCCGTACGCCGCGAACAACCCGGGCCACACCCAGGCCTTCTCGGTCGGCGACGACCCCTACACCCAGGGCGACACCTACCGCGCCGGCTCGGCGGCCCCGGCGCCCGGCCCGGTCGGCCCGCGTCTGCACTGGAAGGCCCTGCTCCGGGGGATCGTCCTCGCCCCCAACCAGACGTTCCTCCAGATGCGGGACTACTCGATGTGGGGCCCGGCCCTCATCGTCACGTTCTTTTACGGCCTGCTCGCCGTCTTCGGCTTCGACGGCGCCCGCGCGGATGCGATAAACGCCACACTGTCGAACGCGGTGCCGATCGTCCTGACGACGGCCGTGGCGATGGTGCTCAGCGCGTTCGTCCTGGGCGTGGTCACCCACACCCTGGCCCGCCAGCTCGGCGGTGACGGCGCCTGGCAGCCCACGGTCGGCCTGTCCATGCTGATCATGTCCCTCACGGACGCGCCCCGCCTGGTCTTCGCGATGTTCGCGGGCGGCGACGCGACGTTCGTCCAGATGCTGGGCTGGGCCACCTGGGTCGCGGGCGGCGTCCTGCTGACCCTCATGGTCGGCCGCTCCCACGACCTGCCCTGGCCGAAGGCGCTGGGCGCGTCGGCGATCCAGCTGATCGCACTGCTGTCGATCGTGAAGCTGGGCACGGTCTGAGTCTCTGCGCGCACGAGAAAGGGGCTCCCTGGGGAGCCCCTTTTCTGCTGCCTGCGATCAGGCGTCCAGCACCTGCCCGGCGCGCCGCACCACGGGCTTCTCGACGGACCACGGGAAGTTGATCCACTGATCGGTCCGCTTCCACACGTACTCGCACTTCACGAGCGACTGCGACTTCTCGTAGACGACGGCGCTGCGCACCTCGGCGACGGTGTCGAGGCAGAAGTCGCGGACCAGCTTGAGCGTCTTGCCGGTGTCGGCGACGTCGTCGGTGATCAGCACCTTCTTCTGCGAGAAGTCGATCACGTTCGGCACGGGCGCGAGCATGACCGGCATCTCGAGGGTCGTCCCCACGCCGGTGTAGAACTCCACGTTCACCAGGTGGATGTTCTTGCAGTCGAGGGCGTAGGCGAGCCCTCCTGCCACGAAGACGCCGCCGCGGGCGATGCTGAGGACTATGTCGGGCTCGTAGCCGTCGTCGGCGACGGTCTGCGCGAGTTCGCGCACGGCGACGCCGAACCTCTCGTAGGTCAGGTTCTCCCGCACGTCACTCATGCCTGCTTCGCTCACGCCTGCTTCGCTCCCGTTCGGGTCACTCACGTTCGGGTCGCTCACACCTGGGTCCGGTGAAAGTTGAGGAACGACCGGGAGGCGGTCGGCCCGCGCTGCCCCTGGTACCGGGACCCGTACCGCTCACTGCCGTACGGGAAGTCGGCGGGCGAGCTCAGCTTGAACATGCACAGCTGGCCGATCTTCATGCCCGGCCAGAGCTTGATGGGCAGGGTGGCGAGGTTGGACAGCTCCAGGGTCACGTGCCCGCTGAAGCCGGGGTCGATGAAGCCGGCCGTCGAGTGCGTGACCAGCCCCAGCCGCCCCAGCGAACTCTTGCCCTCCAGCCGGGAGGCGAGATCGTCGGGCAGCGTGATGACCTCGTAGGTGCTGGCGAGGACGAACTCGCCAGGGTGCAGGATGAACGGCTCGTCGCCCTCCGGCTCCACGAGCCTGGTCAGGTCGGCCTGCTCGATGGCGGGGTCGATGTGCGGGTACCGGTGATTCTCGAACACCCGGAAGTAGCGGTCCAGCCGCACATCGATGCTCGACGGCTGCACCATCGCGTCGTCATACGGATCGATCCGCACCCGTCCGGCGTCGATCTCGGCCCGGATGTCCTTGTCTGAGAGAAGCACGCCCCGAGGATACGCAAGGCGCGCGGAGCGACCACAACCGGACGTCTCCGCGCGCCTTGTGCCTGTTGCTGTCTGCTGTGTCCGTCACCTGCCGCCACGGCTGCCGCCGCCGCAGGTGCTGCCGCCGCTACCGCTTCTGATAGCTGACGGGCACCACGCTCCGGAGCCGCGCACATCGCGGGCACCGAAGCAGCCGCCCGGGGCCGAGCCGATCGGCCTGCTGCATCGGGAACGAAGCGGTGCTGAACACGTGCCCATCGGCACAACGGACGACGGTGCGCTCCATCAAGTCCAAGAGTCCCTTCCCCAAGAGCCGCGTCTGGCTGTTGCTTGCCTGACGACAAAAGCCACAGTACGGGATCAAAGGGACGGCCTTACAGGCGGCACTCCGGTCCCGCCCGGGCCCTCTTACGCGCCTCCACCGTACGCCCCAACTCCGTTCCCCCGCAGCCGCATCCCATCCCTGAGACGCCCTCAGGCCTCACGGCGCGAAACGCCGGAGGCCTGAGATGAGGTACAGTGAGCGAGCATTCGGACACCGACCGGGTCGGCGTCTTACGCGGGTGTAGTTTAATGGTAGAACATCAGCTTCCCAAGCTGAGAGCGCGAGTTCGATTCTCGTCACCCGCTCCATGTGAAACCCCCAGGTCAGAGACCCGGGGGTTCTTTATTGTCTAGACCGGTGAGCCGGTCGCGCACCACAAGCGCACCATTAGCTCTCGGCAGCCTCCTCGCTGTGGTGCGCGGGGTCGTCCGTGTGGCACTTCGCACGCTCGGCGCGCACCAGGTCGTCGAGACCGGCAGCCACCTCCCGCTGCCGCTCCTCGTCGGAGTGCTGGTAGATCAGCGCCGCCTTCTCGGAGGACTGCCCGGCACGCACCATCGTGTCCTTGAGGGTGGCGCCTGAGCGGGTCGACAGGGTGTGTCCGGTGTGGCGGAGATCGTAGAAGCGGAAGCCCTCCGGGAGACCCACGACCGCGCGAGCCCGACGCCACTTCCGACCGAAGGAGGTACGCCGGAAGGGTGCACCCTTCTCCCCCACGAATAACAGGCCTTCGGGTCCCTTCTCCGCGTACCAAGACAGGTGCCGCTTCACCTCCTTGTGCAGGAAGGCCGGGAGGACGACCGTGCGCATGCCCGCATCGGATTTGGTCTCGCCGGGAGCGCGTCTGCCGTTCGTTCGCTCGGGCTCGGCGACGCGGACGCGGATGACGAGGTTGTCCAGGTCGACGTCTCGACGGCGAAGGCCGGCCAGCTCCTCCGGGCGCATCGGACCGTATGCGCCCAGGTAGACCATGAGGCGCCAGCGGATACCGATCGCGTCGGCGAGGGCGTCGACCTGGGCGACGGTGGCGATGCGTCTATCGGCGGCGGACTCCTTGCCAGCGCCCTTGATCCGGCACGGGTTGCGGCTGATCAGGTCGTCGTCGACGGCCGTCTCCAGGATGGCCTTGAGGAGGCGATACGCCTTGGCTACGGCCGTCTTGGCCCCGGTGGTGCGGAGTCGCTCCGCGCGCCACTCGCGGACACGGGGAGCGGTGATCTCGTCCAGGTCGAGCGGGCCGAAGGTCGGGAGGATGTACAGGCGCAGGAGATGCTTGTACAGGTCGTCGGTGCGAACGGACAGCTCCCGCTCTTCGACCCACTTCTCGGCGTACACGCGGAGGTTGACGGCTCCGGCGTCAGGGGCGCGCCAGTCCCCGCGGCTGAGGTCGGCCTCTACCTGGGAGAGCCAGATCTCGGCGTCCTTCTTGGTGTCGAAGGTCTCCTCCGCGCGAATGCGCTCACCGTTGGGCCCGAGGTATGACGCGGTCCAGCGTCCGGACCGGTACTGCCGCACCGCACCAAAGCGGCGACGCCTGCCCTTCTTGTTCGCCATCAGGCAGCCCTCCGAAGCGCGGCGCGACGAGGCCTGATCGGCTCGACGGTCCTGGACCGGATGAACTCCTCGATGGCGCTCTCAGGGATGCGTACATGCCGGCCGACCTTCACGTACCGGATGCGCCGTTCCTCGATGAGCCGCCGGGGGAAGCGGGGAGTCGTACCGAGCAGCTCGGCGACCTGGTCGACGGACAGGTAGCGGTCGTTCATGTAGTGGGCTCTCCTTCCGTTCCGGGGGCGGGTTCGAGGGATGCGGCCAGCCATTGCTCACCGGTGCTGAGGCCGGTACCGGCGAAGACCCAGTGGGCGAGGACGAGCGTGGTTTCGCCGTCCTGGGGAGCGGCCGTGGCGGCTTGTGCGCGGCGCCATTCGGCGCGGGCGTCGCGGAGGGCGCCGAGGGTGGTGGAGTAGCGGCGCGACTTGGTGGAGAAGTGGCCGCGGAAGCCGAGCATGTGGGCCCAGGGGCGCAGGCGGAGGTGTTCGAGGTCCTTGCGTGCGCCGAGGGTCCAGGCGGTTCGGATCATGCGGCGGGCATGGTCGGTGATCCGTGCCTGTGCCAGTTCGGCGAGGAGGCGGATCGGCCGGTCCAGGGTGCCGGTCGCTGTCTCGGCGCCTTTGGTGGCGTACTTGGCGATGTACGCGGCTACGGCCCGGTCAGTCAGTTCCTGGCCGCCGTCGAAGTCGGCGGAGCGGATGGTGCGCACGTCGAGTTGGCGTCCGAAGGTGAGGGTGTGGGCGCGGCCGTCGACGTCGGGGCCGTTGACGCGTGTGGCGGTGGCGGCGGCATGGATGGCGTCGGTCAGCAGCTCGGCGGAGGCCCAGGCCGGAGGTGCCGTGTCGCCGCCCTCCGGGCCGTCGAGGCGGATGACCGCGTGGAAGTGGACGGCGCCCCGCTTCTGGTACTCGGCGACCTTGGCGAAGGAGACGCGTGCGTGGTCACGAAAGGCCCGTTGGGTGAGTCCGGCGCGCTTGGCGATCTCACGGCGCAGGTAGATCGAGAAGCGCCGCCAGAGGGCTCCGGCGTGGGCGTTCCAGAGCACGGCCGCTTCGTAGTCGTACGTGTCCGGATCGAGGGGTGTACCGAGGGCCGGGTCTGTGTCGTCGTGCCGGGCACCGCAGCGGCAGGGCCGCCCGCTGGAAGGGCGGTTGTGGACCGGGCCGAAGCTCGGTGCGGTGAGGGTGGCGAAGACGCGTGGGTGTGTGGCGACCTGTTCGGTGGTGCCCTTGCCGCCGCGGAGTCCGGCGGTGATCAGGTGGAAGGTGTCTCGGCGGTAGACCTCCGCGCAGGCCGCGCAGCGGGTGGCGCGACGGTTGTTGCAGCGGACGAGGAGACTCCCGACGGGCAGGGAGGACGAGTCGAGGTGGTGGAGGACGCGCCCGATCTCTCCGGTCGTCCGGTCGACCGCGTACTCGGTTCGGTGGCCGTCGAGGCGCACGGGGTTCGTGCAGCCGCCCAGGCCGGAGAGTTGGCGGGCCAGCTCGGGCATGGTGCCGAGGGAGGCCAGCATGGAGAGTTCCGCCAGCGGGGGCGGAGTCTGCCGGGTGATGATGGGTCTTCCTTTCGGCTGTTTCTGCGGTTGGGAGGGGCGGCCCCGGGGCGGCGGGATGCTTGGCGGCGTTTGCCGCCCCGGCGGCCGGTCAGCGCCTGTTGGCGCCGGTGACGAGGGAGCGCAGGACCACGGCGGCGATGGCCACGGACACGGCCGAGACGGCGACCGCCGCCAGGAGCGCGGTGAGGACGACACCGACGACCACCACCGCGGCGACCGCACCGGCGCCGACCCCGACGAACGGGGCGACGGAGCGGCCGGCGGAGGGAGCCGGGGCGTGATCCTGCGGAATGTGGGTGGTGATGCTCGGGACGTGCGGGGTGTCGGGCAGCTTGGGGCGGAACATCGCGGGACTCCTTGTCGGTCGGGGTGTCATTCGTGCGTGCCGTTGACGACGTCGACTCCGGTTCGGGTGCCGGACTCGATGGCCGGGGCGAGGATGGTGTGCGAGAGCCAGAAGCCGAACAGCGCGATCACGACGGCGACCCGGAGGCGGATGCCGAGGAACTTGATCGCGGCCCAGGCGATGACGCCCAGGACGAAGACGAGCGGCAGCGAGACGGTCACGGGAGCTCCTCAGCGGACGCAGCAGCGGTGGGTGCGCGCGGCCAGCTCGGCGGCGGCGCGGCTGTCGTAGTCGGTGGAGAAGCCGCAACGCGGAGCCGTGCAGGCGGCGGTGTGCTTCTCGCGGCCCCGGCCGTCGTAGTAGGTGGCGACCTGGACAGGGCCGATGCGGACGACGCGGCGGAAGCGGCGATTGGCGGACATCAGGGCATCTCCTTGTCGGTCTCGCCGGTGAAGTCGGTGACGTGGTCGGCCAGCCAGCGCAAGATCTCGTCGCCCTCGTAGCTGTCGGCGGCGAGGATCACCGGTTCGGCGATCAGCACGGCTTCGGTGAGGCGGTTCTGTCGGGTCAGCTCTGCGGCGCGCTTCAGCGCGCGGAGCGTGGACGGGCGCAAGGGGGAGATTCCTCCAGGTCAGGTGAGTTGGGTGGTGATGGCTTCGGCGAGCGGCATGGGCACACCGAGCCGGGCACGAAGGGTCGAGGTGTCGATGTCGGTCCCGGTTCGGGCGCGGTGTTCGTCGGCGACCTTGCGGGCGAGGGTGACGAGCGCGGGCGGTACCGGGGATGGAGGCGGTGCAGCTGACTCCGGTGTGGAGGTCGGCAGTTCGGGCGTGGCCGTGGGCGGCTCGACGCGTGCGGTGGTCGGTTCCTGCGCCTGTGCCGTCGAAGGTGGTTCCGGTGTCGTCGCCGGGTCCGCACTGGGATGCGCTGATCCGTGAGCGAGCAGCGTGCCGCCGAGGAAGGCGACCGCGGGCCAGCCGGCGACGAGGATGCGGAGCCAGGCCGGTACGTCCTCCAGGTCGAGCAGACCGGCGGTGGCGACGTTGGCGCCGAGGGACGCTGTCAGCGCGACGACGAACCAGCACCACCCGGCCGTCTTCGACTCACCGGAGCGCAGACGCCGCCAGGCCGCGACCAACAGCAGGTCGACAGAGACCGGATAGGCCCAGGCCTTCCAGCCGTCCTGTCCGGCGGCGAGTGCCAGGTCATGCAGGTGAGCGAAGGACAGCGCGGCGGCGATCACAGCTTGAACGAGCACGGCGTCCACACGAACGGGCAGGGCGCGCACGGCCACTCCTTCCAGTTCCGGGCATGGGTGGGGTAGGGACTTGGCGCGGGACGGCCGCGCCGACCGTGGGAGCGAGTCGGTTACTCGGTGATCGGCCGAGGAGTGGCCAGGGGCCCGGACTCCTCCATCGGCACGGGTGGAACATGAGGCCGGAACGGCGCGAGCGCCGGAACATCCGGGACGAGGTGCGCCGTCTCGCGGCAGGTGGCCGCAGCGTCGGCGAGGGACAGGTGAGGGGTGCGGATGCGGGACCAGCCGCCGGACGTGTCGCCGACGACGGCGAGGCCGGGCAACTCAGCCGCTATGGCGCAAGAGGCCAGAACAGCCTCAGGGGCGATGTCACCGAGCGCCATCTTCGCGGACGCTTCGTCGTTCACCCGATGGCAGACCCGGCCGGTGAGCTGTGCCCGGAGCATGGTCGCTCCCTTGCCCAATTCGGCCCCGAAGCGCTGCCCGCAGACCTCCAGGTAGATGCCGGCCGCCCGGCCGAGCTGGGCGAGTCGGATGAGCTGGGTGACCATCTCGTCCCGCCGCTCCTCCTCCTTCCTCGTGGCGACGAGGAAGAGTTCTGCCACCTCGTCGACGAACAGCACGATGGGAGCCGGGCGTTCGTCCTCCGGCAGGCCCCAGACGTCCGAGGTGATCAGTTCATCCGGGGTGCCAGGTGCTATGCCCTGCCGCGCTTTGATCAGGTCGTATCGATCCTCCATTTCCTTGACGAGCACGGGCAGCAGCTCGGCAGCCTGCTCCGGGTCGGTCGCCAGCGCCGAGAGCCGGGGAGCGAACGGCGCCAGCTCCACCCCTCGCTTGCAGTCGATCCCGACCAGGACCACCGGCTGAGCGGCCAGCCCGACAAGCAGGTTCCGCAGGAACATCGACTTGCCGGACAGTGTGGCCCCGAGCACGAGTTCGTGAGGTACGGCCTGGTAGTCCCGCACGAAGGCGGTCGCGTCCTCCCGCAGAGCCACCGGCACGCGGAGCGGACCGACGTCGGTCCGGCGGGGCATCCGCACCTTCCGCAGGACGTCGAAGCCGACGAGCCGCAGTTCCACGACACCGGGCTTGACGTCCCGCACGTACACGGCGTGAACGCCCCAGGCATGTCGGAGCCGTTCGGCCGAGGCCGCCACGTCCGCCGGTTCCTGGCCCGGAGCCAGCCGCAGCCGAAGCCGCAGACCGGTCGAGGTGGGCCGGATCATGCCGCGGCGAGGAGGCACCGGCCGGACCTCACGGCGAGTCGTGGCCTTGACGGCCAGGGCCCGCCACCGGGGCGGCTCGACCGTCAGGCCGCACGCGTCCATGGTGGACGTGTACGAGGCCAGCAGCCGCGCCACCGAGACGGGCAGCCCCACCGTGGACCAGTACGCCGCCGGATGGGCATGCCGGGCGTAGGCCGCGCCGCCTATCACAGCGAGCGACCCGCCCAGCTCGGCCCACGTCACCAGGTCGGTCACGACGATCAGCCCGCCTGCTCCATCGGGAAGGCTCCCGGAGCAACGGCGGTCGCCCGGTAGGCGATGCCGTGCCGCTGCTGCCCGTTGAACACGCTCTCCCACGGCCGGGCGATGAGCCCAGGCAGCGAGACCGGAGCCCCGACGGTCAGTCCTTCCGTCACACCACTCTCGGGGACGGTGACCTTGATCAGCGATGACTCGCCCTCGTCGACGTAGACGACGCCGACCGTCATCAACGCCTCACCGCTCACGGCGTCCTTGGCGATCTCACCGGTCTGCCGGTCACGCACCTTCGGCGCCGGCGCTTCGGTGAGCAGGATCGTGGCGGCCGAGGCGTCAATACGGATCACACGCACAGATTTCTCCTCTTGAGTCGATCAACCCGCCAACCTGACAAGTTGACTTAGCAAGTTCGAAGCTACGGATGCCAGGTTGACTTGTCAAGTGACTTCACGGTGGTCGGTAAGCGGCTCTGGAGCGCCGAGCGCACTATGGAGTCAGCAGTAAGGGAGGGCGCGAGATGAGCAAGAAGCACCGCGCTCAGCAGCCGCCCTGGGGTCCACGCTCTCCCCAGGAGCCGGCATCGCAATCGAGTACCTGGCAAGGACCACAAGAAGGACCGCCGCCAGGTCACCCGCCAGACCAGAGCGCCACAGCGCCGCCGCCAAGGAAGCGGCACCGTGTCTTCTTCTGGTTCTTTCTGGCAGTCCAGATTCTCTTTCTGATCTTTGTAATAGTCGGTGCCTCAACTGGTCGCGGCACCCCTGAGGAGTGCCGGGGCCTGACAGGCCAGGAGTTGGAGGTCTGCAAGGACGCTGGCGATGTCGGAACCACGATCGGAGTGGGCCTCATCATCACGCTGTGGGTGGCCGTCGACTTCATCTTGGCGCTCACATATGTGATCTACCGACTTGCCAGCCGAGGTTCACGCACCTGATACGCAGGGCCACGTCAGCAACGCACGGCGTGGCCCGCATCCCCACGTCAGTTGAGCCGGTAGGTGTCTTCCAGTTCCTGACGGTCGGCAGGAAGTAGCACGTCAGAGACTTGCAACGCCTGTCCTGACGCATCGCACGCGATGACCAGGACGCTCAGCACAGGCACGCCGTCCGGCAGGCCCAAGAGCCCGGCTTCACCTGCCTCAGGGAGTCGAGCCGAGACCCGTTCCGTGACATGGTCGAAGCGGACCTTCTTCCTCGCTTCCAGGTGCTCACGCACACTGCCGGGCAGGACATCAGCGCTCGCCAACTCGGTGCCCTCCACCAGGCCGGCGGGGAAGTACGACGAGACCAACTCAACTGCTTCGCCTTCCTCCTCAACGAGGAAGCGGCGCATGAGCACCTTGGCCTTCTTCGGCAAGCCGAGCGCTGAGGTGACCCGTGCGGGGACAACGACTTCAGCAACTTCCACGAGGCGTCCCGAGGTCTGCGACTCATCGCGCTCCAGGGCTTCTCGCCCCCGCCTGTCCTTCTGCTCGACCACTTCAGGCCGGTCCCGGACGATCGTGCCGTACCCCTGTCGGGACTCGAGCCAGCCGTCACGCTTCAGCAGTTCCAGCGCCCGCACAACGGTGGGGCGGGACATCCCGAAGGCCTGCACCAACTGGTTCTCGCTGGGTACCCGAGTGCCAGGCGGATACGTGCCGTCCTCGATGCGATGCTGGATCGTCTGCGCGAGGCGCACGTACTTCGGTGGCTCCACTTCATACGCCATGAACGCCGCCTGTCGGGATTGGCCAAGTCAACTGGTCAACCAGACTAGCGAATCTTCGATTGTCGAAGTAGAAGCGGAGCGAACTCTTACCTTCCGGGCCAGGCATCGGCCATCACGAAGGAGACGACGGTTCCGCCGAAGCGGCTCGGTGCGGCGTGCCACGACTCGGCCAGCGAATCGACCAGGAGCAGTCCACGTCCGTGGGAATCGTTGGCGTCGGGGTGCCTCAGCCGTACGTTCGCCGGAAAGCCGGGGTTGTGTACGTCGGCTCGAAGCGAAGCTCCCTCACGGAACCATTCGACCCGTACGAGCCAGGGTTCGTCCGACCGGCCGTAAGCGATGGCGTTGGTCACCAGCTCCGAGATCATCAGCGCGCAGTCGTCGACGGAGCAGGCCGGGTTGTACGGGGCGATGAACTTGCGGAACCAGCGCCGAGCCCGCGGTACGGACTCAGCGACAGGGTGCAAGGTCATCGCACCGAGACGCGGTGATTCCTCAGACGGGTAGCGGTCGATCATGTAGGCCATCAGGTGCTCACTTCCTGCCGCTACCGTCGCAGTCGAGGCAGCGCCGCTTCGATGTTGCGCGGGTGCGATCGGCAGCGGTGGCAAGCGCCAGGGTCGTACGCGAGCCGACACGCTTCCAGCCGCGCCCCCGGCAACCCGGGCAAGGTAACTGCGTGCCCTGATCCGGCCGCTGACTCGTCACACCGCGCCTCCTCCCAGTGAAGTGGCCTTAGCCACTTCCTGGATAGTGGCATTAGCCACTTCGTCGAGGCAAGCGGTTCGCTGCAACTGGCCCCCTCAGGTGAGGGGGTAGCCCTGCTCGAACGCCCAGCGATGCGGCGGGTAGGTGGCCTCAGCGAACTCCAACGGCCGGTCCTGGAGGTCGAAGACGACGTGGTGGACGATCAGGACGGCGGAGCCGACCGCAAGTTGAAGGTCCTCGGACTCTTCCTCGGTCGCCTCACGCGCGCACATGCGATCTTCCGCGTAACTCCCCTGCCGTCCGGTCATGTTCTCGACGTACAGGAGCGTCCCTTCTTGGATCCGCTCCGGCTCCAGAAGCTTCGGAGCCCGTTGACCGACATCCGGAGCGAACCACGAGGTGGACAGCGTGATTGGCCCGTCCTGGTTGTTGGTCACACGCCGCCGGTGCACCGCCCGGCGATCCTTGACCAGGCCCAGTGCCTCAGCGACGTGATCCGGTGCCTCCAGCCAACCGGCAGAGGTGATCACGGCGTACTCGCCCGGCGTGTAGATCTTCCCGGTTTGCCGAGCGCGGCCGTACAACTCACGCGCCCGCCGGTTGACCTCCAGGCTCCGCACGTACGTGCCCGAGCCTTGACGCTTCTCGACGAGCCCTTGATGACTCAGCGCCTCCAACGACCGTGCAGCCGTGGGCCGGGACACCTTCCAGTCCGCCGCCAATTGCCGTTCGGACGGCACCTCATCCCCCGGTCGCAGGTCACCCCGAAGAATCTGATCACGGATGTAGTGCGCGATCTGGAGATACTTCGGCTGAGCCTCCTCGATCTGCGGCATCAGTCCTCCTCACCCAAGGCGAGCCCCAAGCGAGTAGGCGGGCACCCCGCTACCGAGCTGAGGCCTGCTTCTCGATACAAGTGGCTATGGCCTCTAGCCACTATAGGGTGAGTGGTCAACCCCCTACCCCGTAGGCTGAGGCGCATGACGCGGTTGATCGTCGCAGCAGGAGGAGGGGGCGACGCAGTCGCCGCCGCAATGATTCACGCCGCCCTCTACGGCGACGAGGACCAGGCGGTGATCCTCACGTACGCGTGGGACCGCCTCCTGATCGACCCAGTACCGGGCCCCCGAGGACCAGACAACTTCACCGGCCTCCACCCCCTCACTCCAGCAGTCTGGGCAGTGCCGGCCGAGGCCCGCCCGATCGCCCCGGCAGGCTCGACTCTCCCCCGACTCGCAGCAGAGCTCCGGCACAAGTTCACGCTGCTCGATCCGCGCCACGGAGTTGAGGGCGTCACCCGTCAACTCGAAGAGCTGGTGGACCACTTGTCACCAGAGTCGATCGACTTGTTGGACGTGGGAGGCGACATCCTCGCCCGAGGCGATGAGCCGACGCTGAAAAGCCCGCTCGCTGACGCCGTCACGCTCGCCGCGTGCTGCCAGGTGAACGCGCCCATCCGCCTCCTGGTGACGGGCCCCGGCCTTGATGGCGAACTCCCTCTCGACGAGCTGCGCGGCATGCTCGGCCCGCTCATCCACACCCTCACGGCGAAGGACGTCGAACTGATCAGCTCGGTCCTGGAATGGCACCCCTCCGAGGCAACCGGGATGCTCGCGGCGACAGCCCGAGGCGTACGCGGCACCTGCGAAATGCGAGACGCCGGCCTCCCGGCCCCCCTCACCGACGAAGGACCGAAGGTCCACGAAGTCCACCTGGACGAGGCACTGACCCGCAACCAGTTGGCCCGCGCCATCCTGACGACCGCCACCCTGGACGAGGTCGAGGCGCACAGCCGCGAAATCTGCGGCTACTCGGAGATCGACTACGAGCGCAACAAGGCCGCTTGGCTCAAGGCCCAGCGACCGGTACAGCTCGACCCGGACGCCGTACTGTCTCAGCTCGACCAGTTCGAAGCCGAAGCCCACAGTCGCGGAGCCACCCACACTACGTTCCGCCGCATCACCGAGGCCCTGAACCTCAACGGCTCCTTGCGCGAAGACCTACGCCACCTGCTCATCAATAGCCGTCCGAAGCAGTACGACGCCCCCTTGTGGCGTATCGCAGCCACTACTGAGTAACAACCTTCTTTGCGGGTTCAAGGCGGCTCGCTCCGCTCACCGCGCGCGGCCCGGCCCCCGGCCGGGCCTGCGCTCCAGTCTCCGCCCCGCTCCAGCCCGGCCGGCGCCCGTGCCGCGCGCACAGCAATCAGCGGCCTGACGTGAGAGAAGGGGTACATCGTGGCTGGGGCGGTCGGCTCCGCGACTTTAGCCAGCCACTTTGGCGCGAGCCTCGAAGATCATGGCCCCAACGTCGTGCTTTAGCGGGCAGGTCCACAGACTGCCCGACGCGCCGGAAGCTTACGGGGCCATGATCACTCGCGCCAAAGCAGCTCCCGGCCACAGTCGCTACGCCGACCTACGTCTGATCCTTCACTTGAGCGCGAGAGGCCTGGTAACCAAGCCAAGCGGAACCCACTGTTCCGGAAACCCCGACAAGCGCTCCAAGTACCGCTGCAATACCGCCATCCATACCGCCATACTGTCACGTTCTTAGCGGTCCGGTGGCACGCTCGTGTCGCGGAAAATTCCATGACGTATTCATGGCGCACCCGCCACAATGACTGTCGTCAGCTGAAATTCATGCCACAACCGTGCATGCTGTGAGGACGACGGGACGCGTCTGTTGGTTCCCGCTCGGCAGACGTTGCCGAGCGAGTGGCTCTCCACAGAAAACCCTTCTCAGCCTGCGCCCCATTCAGGTACTCGGATGCGACTGGTCGGTGGTGACCGCGAGCGTCACGCCCGGGGGACCGCATACTCGGCTACAAAGGTGCACGGCGACCAGCCCCTGGGCGTACGTAGGCCTGCCCCGCAGCCGCCACCGGTAGGCCGTGCCGTCGATAACGATCCGTCGCGATCCCTTGCGGACCAGTGCCATCAAATGACCGACGGTCCCAGCTGACGAATGGAGGCTGGACTTCAGAAGGTCACAAGGGCGAAATGTCCCTTCTGGCGCGGTGCTCATCCGACGCCACGGAGCGAGTACGCCGAGAGTGCCACCGACTCCGGATGGTGTGAATTACTAGAGCCAAAGCAACAGCGCCCGCGATAAACCGAATCACATTCCAAGTAATTCCTAGGACCGCACGTTGCCCATCCGCCTCTGCAGCCAGCTGCATGGAGGTCTCGACAAGTGCTACGAGCGGAACAATCAGTCGGAATGGGAGACCGCCAACACTTGGAATTCGCGCCAGGTTACCCAAGAGCCCGACGGGTGCCCCAAGGATGAAAGCCGCTATTCCCCATACAAGTATACTGGAGTAATTTACCTCGCCGGTGGCGCCAGATTGCAGTCCGGCCGGGATGGTGGGGCTCAGGTCCTTGAATACATAGTATGTGACCACGCCGATAGCCAGCCCGAAAGAGGACAGCAACGCTGACTCGATTTTGGATCGGCTGAAATAGCCCACCAAGAATGCATAACAGACCCAGGACCATCCATCTGAAAAAACAACGTTTAGAGAGGCGCAAACGGGATTGCCCCATTTTTCGGTAAGGGGACCCGCTAGTCCAAGTAGAAAACCGACCCCGAGGGGCACTGTGAGCGGCGCAACACGAGTGCGCGGAAAGTGTGCGATTTCTTCTTCCTTGTTCCGTGAGTCACTCAAAGTAGGAGGTGGCGTCACTCGGATACTGCGCAGGCGAAGGAACAGACCCGAGTGGCGCACCGACTTACCTCACTTACCGAAAGGGTCACCGCGTCATGCGGGGATCAGAATCTACTCATCAAGACTGTAGAAGCTTTGGCAGGTGAAGGCACCGCCCCCTGTCCGGTTGGCATAGGAGGTCTTGCCAGGGGCCGCGTAACCGCTCCCCTCCTGTGAGCCAATCTTGACCGTGGAATGGTGAAATTTAGTGCCGTGGTAGTAGTTCGAGTAGCAGTATTTACCGTCGGTGGTCAGGTTGTAGCCGTAGCACCAATTTCCGCCACTGGCACCGATGCAGCCCTGCGCCGCAGCAGGAGAATTGCCTGTGTTGATCACCATCGCACCCCATTTTGAGGGGTTACCCAGTTCTGCGGGCGGCTTTGTCCCGTCACCACGCTTATGGAAGGTGACCTGGCCGATCTTGGAACCATCCGCGGCGACGACAGTGCCGTTCGCCGTAACGGTGGCGGCCTGAGAGGCGTCTGCGGCCGCCGGCGTAGCGAAGCTAAATGCTGCGAGTGCCACGCTCGCAAAGCCAAGAACGATCGATCTGCCGGATATCCTCACGGTATTCCTCCCCTAACTCCCCCAGTGGGAGTTTCAGTAATGATCTTGGGTCAGGGGGTGGGGGCAGTCAATAGCCTCGATAAGGACTGTCCGAAAATGGGCTGTCCGTTAAAGGGTTGTAGTACAGCATTCGGCAGGGTGTGGCCAGTTCGCCGTCCTTGAACTGGACTTTTGTGGGCCTACGGTACGGGTCCGAGCCTCGCGACCCGTACCGCATTTTCCCGACGTAGTGCTCCTCGTGAGATGGGGTCACGGGAGTCGATGTCGATGCAGTAGGCGTCGACATCGTCTCCGGCCGTGACGGGGTTGAGGTCTCCCGCTCGCAGCCGACAGCCGTTGACGGAGTCCGGGGCTCCTGAGCTGCGCTCCTCATGACGAGTGAGCCGGGCAGAGCCGCGAGACGGATGGCGAGGACCGTGGCGAGTTCGAGGGCCTCGGTGTCGTCGAGGTGGGTAGCACCGTGGGGGTCCGTGTCTGCGTGCAGGACGGAGACCAGCGTCTCCAGCGTGGCCGAGACGCCGTACACCAGGTGGCGGTGGCCAGGGTCGGCCGTGTCGAGGATGCGGACGAGGAAGTCTGGGGCGCTGGCAAAGGGACCTTGGCTGACGTTCTTTCCGCAGGCGATGAGGCGGGCCAGGAGTGTGGAAATGGAGCGCGGCGTGGCCTGCCTGAAGTCCTGGCGGATCTTCCGCAGGTCCCGCTGCAGCCCCAACCGCATGACGTCAATCGCCAAAGCCATTCTCACCCTGGAGCGGCAACGCTGAAGAGGCTCATTGATGCCGGATCCGTTGGGGCCACTTGGGACCACACGCTATGCGCACCAACACAACGGCAGCTCACAGAAACGGTGGCTCGTGCGCCGTGTGTCCTCCGACCGGCGGAAACATCTACCGCCATGCACAGGGGGGTCAAGTGCGCTGGAGCGGACGCCGACACGCCCTGACATCACCAGCTGACATCAACGTCGTCGGACGCTGGCGAACTAGGCCGATCCCAGGAGAACCGAGCGCTCAGCACGCGTACAGGTTTCCGCCAGGTCGCCCGGAGCCGAGCTCGAACTCCTAAAGCGGTGCTCAACCAGCCGTGGACTATCCGCGCACTCCTCCACCCTCAACTGCCGCGTGCAGGGTCGTGACCTGCCGCGTTGACCCGGTCCGAAGCGGCCTCCGGAGCCGTGTGCGCAGGTTCGAATCCTGCCGGGGGCACCCTGTGTGAGGTGCCCAAAGACCCCGTCACCAGCGCTTTCGCTGGGACGGGGTCAGAGCGGCTGTATGTCGGGTGCCGTGGACTATCCGTGGACTGGCCACAGGCCAGGAATCCGCAGGTCAGGGCCGGCAAATGCCGAGGCCCCCGCTTGACGAAGCCTTGAGCGAGGCGTCAGAAGCGGTACTTGCGGACGTCACAGCCCTGCCCAAGACGGACGGCAGAGCTGGACCGGGCCAGCGCAGGGTGAAGACCCTGGACGACATCAGTCGACTGGTCAGAGCGTCCAAGAGCCATCTCTGATGCACCTACCAACGCGCCTGCACCCACGATCAGTCCGTCAGGGCCGGGCGCCGGGCGGGCCGCACCACAAGCGCACCAGATGGGTCGGGGAACAGCGGGGAATCACGGTGAAACCTGTTTAGCCTGAGGAGGCTGCAACCGGGGCATTCCTCCAGGTCACTGTCCGGACGGGCCTCGAATGATCGCAGCTTCCCAAGCTGAGAGCGCGAGTTCGATTCTCGTCACCCGCTCCACGAAGAAGGCCCAGGTCAGAGACCTGGGCCGTTTTGCTGCGCGGAGCGGATGGGCGGCGTGCCAGATGCGCACCACGCCGCCCCACAAGGGCCGCGGCCTTTCGTCCACAGGTCGTGGACGGCGGAACGATGTCGGAACACCCGCCGAGTTGCACGTTGCTCTCGCCCTCGCCGCATGACCGGACAGGCCCGACGCCCACGTCGCCCTGCTTGATCACGGTCTTCCGCAACTCGCCTCAGGTGGAGCACTTTTGCCTCTGCCACCGATCCGGCCATGACGTCGAAGTCGCGGCCCGCTCCGCAAGCCCGGTGCCGTCGCGGTGTGTGAGTCCCGTCCGCAGGGAACACGCATTCAGATAGAGGGTCTGCACGGCCGCCCGCTGACGAAGCAGACGTCGTCCTTGCTCCGCGGTCGCGCGATCCGCTTCCGGCAATGGAGGAAGCGCATCCCTACCCACGGCCCGGTCTCAGCGGCTCCCGGGCGGCGCCGAGTCATCGGCCTCACCCTGGGGGAACAACCGTCATGACCACGCATTCCATCGTCCGCCCTCCGCCCTCGGAGAGGTCCGGCAGTGACTTCGCCCGGCTGTCGAGGAAGATCGCCGATGCCGGCCTGATGGGCCGCCGTCCCGGCTACTACGCACTGCGCGTCACCGTGGTCGCCGGGCTCTACGTCGGCGGGTGGGCCGCCGTCGCGCTCATCGGTGACAGCTGGTGGACCCTGACCGTCGCCGCTGTCCTGGCCGTCGTCTTCGGTCAGGTCGCCCTGCTCGCCCATGACGCGGCCCACCGTCAGGTGTTCCGCCGGCGCCGGGCCAGCGAGGTGTCCGGACGGATCGCCGGTGCCGGTATCGGGATGGGCTACGGGTGGTGGCAGGACAAGCACACCCGCCACCACGCCAACCCCAACCACCAGGACCTCGACCCCGACCTCGACCCCGACCTGCTGGTCTGGTCCCAGGACCAGGCCCGGGCCTCCACCGGGCTCCCCCGTCTGATCGGCCGCTGGCAGGCGTTCCTGTTCTTCCCGCTCCTGACCCTGGAGGGCTTTAACCTGCACGTGTCGAGCGTGCGGGCGCTGGCCGACCGCTCGCTCAAGCACCGGACGCTCGACGGCGTCCTGCTGTTCGCGCACTTCGCGGTGTACCTGACCGTCCTGTTCTGGCTGCTGCCCCTCGGTATGGCGATCGCCTTCCTCGCCGTCCACCAGTGCCTCTTCGGTGTCTACCTCGGCTCCCTCTTCGCGCCCAACCACAAGGGCATGCCGATCCTGAAGGGCGAGGACCGCCCGGACTTCCTGCGCCGCCAGGTGCTCACCTCGCGCAACGTGCGCGGTGGCCGGCTCACCGACATCGCGCTGGGCGGGCTGAACCACCAGATCGAGCACCACCTGTTCCCCAGCATGCCCAGCGCCAACCTGCGCAGGGCGCGGACCATCGTCCGGCGCCACTGCGAGGACCTGGGCGTGGACTACGCGGAGACCGGGCTGATCACCTCCTACCGACTGGCCCTCGTCAGCCTCCATCAGGCGGGCGCACCGCTCCGGGGGACCCGGACTCCCGCGTAGGAGCGGGGGTCCGGCGATGCCCGCGGCGACCGTCGGAGGCGGTGACGGCACCGCGCGACGCAGTGGGGGCCCGGGCGCCGATCGGCTCACCGGTCAGCGCAGCCGGTCGCCCCTGGCCCGTCGTCTGTCATCGCGGATGCGGTCCTGCCGGTCCCGGCGGCGGATGAAGTCGCCCGGTTGGAGATCACCGTCCACGAGCCGCCCGATCACGAGACCGACGATGCCCAGCCCCAGCACCAGCAGGAAGGCCCAGAAGTCACCGAAGTACGCGGCGAACCCCAGCGCCATTCCCGCGATCAAGCCCACCACGCCCCTGCTCATCATGTGCTCCTTTCGACGCACCGAGCTCGATGAGTCCGCCTGATCCGGTCCCCTTGCTCCGGTCCCGGCCGTCCTCCGGTCCGGCTCTGCTCCGGTCCGGCCGTCCCTACTCCTCCCGCCTCAGCGCTCTGCGGATGAGCAAGAAGGCCGCAACAGCGACCAGGGCGATCCCGATGAGGATCAGCGGTGTCCCGAGGAAGATCAGGACCGTCCCGACCAGGATCAACATCGACCCCACCAGGATCAATATCGTCCCGATGACGAGAAGGAACACCGCGAGGACGGTCATGGCTGCCTCCTGCCTCCACTCGACTCTGGCTCCCTGTCGTCCGCTTTGTAAACAATCCCTGGCGAAATGGTGCAATCAGGACTGCGGTGGCGGGAAGTTCCCCTTCTGTCCAAGCTTGTGTGCGAGGGCGCTTGGGACGACATGCTGCCCATGGCGCGATCGGCTCGCCATCGCCTCGGACGAAGGGAAGCGGAGGGCCGTTCCACGAGCCGGGGTCGGCGGGCATCGTGGTGGACCGCCGTCCGGGGATGCGCCACGAACCGGACAGAAGGTCCGCGCCTGACGGCATCGTGTCCTGGAGGCCGGCTGCCCCGGCCTGCGGACACCGGACGCGGGTGGGCACCGGCCTGTCGTGTGCGCGGCTGCGACCGGGGCCCCGGATTGCGGGTTGTGTTGTCGGTGCGGTCAGTTCCGCCCGTCGGGTGACGGGCCCGGCGAGCCTGCCGGAAGGGGGGTCGCTCCTTAACGGGCGCGCGGGCGGAGTCGCCCGCGTGCGCCGAGCCCGGGGCCCTCGGGGCCCTCGGGGCGGCGGGTGCCACTCGTCGTCGCCCTGCCACGGGCCCTTCGCCGAGCCGACGGAGCCGGTCCCGCGACAGGCATCCCGGTGCGGCCGTAATGGACGCCGGCCATACGGTCGCCGTGCTGCGAGTTCAGCAGGCGGATGAGGAACGCCCCGACCACGATGAGTCCCACGATCACGGCCACGGTCACAAAGGTCTCCACCGTCCTCACCTACCCCTCGGTTGCTGCCACACCGTGCCGGTCATGGCCGGCACCCGTGGAGGTGCGGCCGCGTCGCGGGACCTGTGCCCTCCTTCGGAGTCCCAGACCGCTTCCACGGCCCGGTCGGCGTCCCGCAGCGTCCGCAGGCGCCCCGCCTCCTCCATCAACCGGCTCGCGCTCGACGTACCGCGCGGGTCGCTCGCGGCGGCCATCAGCCATGCGGCCGAGTCGGGAGACGTCTGCGGCGGGACGACCAAGAGGTTCCAGCGGCCCAGGTGGTAGGAGAGCAACAGCAGTTCATGCGGGTCCTGCTCGTCCCGGAACCACCCCACGTGCACTACGCGCCCGGCGACTGGCACCTTGCGTGGGATGACCGGCCACTGGGCGGGATTCACCGTGACCCGGGTGATCCGCCCCCACAGCGGTTCCAGTACGGCGGTCAGGGACGGGAGTTCCGCCTCGAGGTCGCGGGAGCGGGGCCACCAGGCGCCGTCCAGCAGAGCCGGCGCGGAGCCGATGGGCGCCAGCGACAGACGCGGAGAGAGCGAGGGGAGCCGGTCATCGGCTTCGGTCGTCGGCGGGCGGGAAAGGGTCGTCATCATGACGCGAACCCTGCCCCGGGCCGACCAGGGTCGGCCCGGAATATTGAATCGCCGAAAACGACACGAGCCTGGAAGCCGGTGTTCGAAATATCCTCGGTAAATCCAGCGTACTCCTCGAACAGGCCCGACGGACCGTGCGGACGACGGAGGAAAGCTTTCATGCGTTCCTCCCCGGAACCGTCGTCCCTGAGGCAGGGATTCCGGGCGAGTTGCAGACAATTCGATTCGATACGGAGGCGGTGCGATCCGGGCTGTCGCCCTCTGGCCCCGGACCGCGTAGGCGCAGGCCAGGACGCCCGCACCTGCCCAAGCGCCGGCACTTCCCAAACTGGCAGGGCGAGTTCGGCTCTCGTAACCCGCCCAGGCCGAAGTCGCTTTCACGGAGGGGAGTCGTTGCGTCAGCCTGAGCCCGTGCCGCAGCAGGGTGGTCGCAGCGTCTCGCGCCGGGGGAACGACATGGCCACGCGACGTCGCCGAGCTGATCCGTGCCGCGGCGGGGGACTATCGATCCACTGGCGTGTCGGTCCCCCGATGCGCCCACGGGCTTCGGCGAGGGTTTCCCTGACGGAGGGGGTGGCATGGTGAAGGGTGCGGGAGACGAGGAGAGCCGGCCGGCGGCCGAGAAGGGATTCTGGCAGCTGGTCGTCGGGCAACTGGGCACGGCCCTGGTCGTGGTGGATCCCGCCGGAAGGATCCTCGCGGTCAATCCGGCGGCCGAGCTGCTGCTCGGCCGCGCCGCCCCGGCGATGCGCGGGGAGGACGCACACGACCTGCTGCACCGGGATGCGCACGGCGGCAGGATCCCCCGGGAGCAGTGCCCGCTGCTGCGTGCCGTGGCCGAGAGGTCCGAGGCACGCGAGGAGGGCGACGTCTGTCTGCGCGGTGACGGTCGCCTGCTCGCGATCTCCTGGTCCGCTGCTCCCGTGACGGACGACGGCGCCTTCATCGGCATGGCCGTGCTGTTCACCGACACCGCCGGCGAGCGCAGCGCGCGTCGGGAGCGTGCTGCCTACACACGTGCTCTGGAGGACCTCACCGAGCGGCTGACGCTGGTCGCGGAGATCACCGACGTACTCGGCCAGACCCTGGAGACCGATGAGGCCCTCGTCCGGCTGGGCCGCCTGCTGGTTCCCCGCCTCGCCGACTGGGCGGCGGTGGATCTCCTGGTCGGTTCCGGGCAGGTCCACCGGGTGGCGGTGACCGGTCCCGCGGGCCGGGAGGCCGGACTGGAGGGCGGGCGCCAGCGTCATACCGGGGCCGGGGAGGGAGATCACTCACCGCTCGTCCAGGTGCTCAACGGCGCTGATCCCGTACTGCAGCAGGAGGCGGCTCCGGCCGCACCGCCCGCCTCTCCCCTGGCCGCCGTCCACGACGACTTCCTGCGGACGGTGGGCTCGACGTCGGCCATCACGGTGCCGCTCGGCCCCCGAGGGCAGATCACCGGCGCCCTGACGGTGGTGCGCACGGACCCGGAGCACCCCTTCGACGGCGACGACCTGGACGTCGTGAGCGACATCGGCCGCCGGGTCGGCCTGGTCATCGACAACGCACGGCGGTTCGGCCGCCAGCGCGCCGTCGCCGAGGCCATGCAGCGCAACCTGCTCGCCCCGCTGCCCCAGCCCGGCCGCCTGCGACTGGCCGCCCGCTACCAGCCCGCCCCGGCCGGCTCCCAGGTGGGCGGCGACTGGTACGACGCGTTCCAGCGGAAGGACGGCACGCTCGCTCTGGTCATCGGCGACGTCGTGGGCCACGACCTGACCGCGGCAGCCGGAATGGCGCAACTGCACGGCATCCTGCGCTCACTGGCCTGGGACCACACCGGCCCGCCCGGTGCCGTCGTCGACCGCCTCGACGACGCCATGCCCGCCATCACCACCGTCCCCATGGCCACCCTCGTCCTCGCCCTGCTCGAAGGCAACCCGCACACCGGTCCCTGGACGCTGCGGTGGACCAGCGCGGGGCACCCGCCGCCTCTGCTGCTGACCCGGGACGGACAGGCGCAGTACCTCGAAGCGGGACAGGGAGTCGTCCTCGGTGTCCCTCCGGGCACCGGCGGCAGCCGGCCGAGCGCCGCGCAGTCCCTTCCCCCGGGTTCCACTCTCCTGCTCTACACCGACGGCCTGATCGAGATCCCCGGCAGCGACCTGGACACCGGCCTCGCCCGTCTGCGCCGCCACGCCCTCGCTCTCGCCCACGAACCGCTGGACACGCTGTGCGACCAACTGCCCGCCCGCATGCCGCCCGGCAGCACCGACGACGTGGCCCTCCTCGCCCTGCGTCTGCCGTCGCCGTGACCGCCGTGGCGCGGGACGGGGTGCTCAGGTCTCGAGGACCAGGGACGCGGAACGGGCCGAGCGGGGCCGTCCGAGGTGTGTCGCCTTCGATATACCGCCACCCCCAGGACCGCAGCGCCTCGACGTTCCTGTGGTCGGAGCGGTCACCAGCGTGACGGCGACGGCGGCACCGTGGTCGGTGAGCAGCCGTCTCTGCAGCCGCCGGGCGAGGTTCCAGGCACGGTCCTGGTTCTGCCTGCGTACCCGGGAGGGAACGTGGATCCCGGAGATCACGAAGAGGCGTCCGGAGGCGGCCAGCCGGAGCAGCCGCCCCGGAAGGTATCCGTCGAAGCCCTCCCACCAGGGGCCGTCGCCGCCTGCGGGGAAACCGTAGGCACAACCGGTCAGCCCGGTGGTCTCCGCGATCAGCAGCTCGAATCCCGGTCGCCGTGCGTCGGCCGCAAGCCGCCGCAGGAAGGCGCTGCGGGCTTGGTTCCACACCCAGGGGCCACCGCCGGACGTCTCCGCGTACAGATCACCCAGCTCCTGTAGACGGTCCTCGATCTGACGCCGGGTCAGCGGACGGACGCGTTGCCCTTCCCGGGGCGAGGAGCCCCGTTCCGGCCTCGGGCCGGGCTTCCGCGTCGCGGGCGGGGGCGCTTCCGACCGCGCCGCCACCGGGAACGGACGACGCACAACACGCGGAACGCCGCCAGACGTTGAGGCCGAGGCGGCTGACAGACCGCCGAGGAGCCGCGTCATGCCGTTCGATTCTCCGCGACCGTTGCCTCACCGGCAGGGGCCCCGCCGGATCCCGCCCGCCCGCCCGCCCGCCTACGACGGAACGGCGCCCGCCCGCGGCGGCGCCGAGCGCGTCGCACCGCCTCGCCGCCCGCCGGACCTGACCCGAACCCACCGCTGCACAACCCGTAGAAGGAAACGTCATGATCACCACAACGCCACCCCCACCGCCCTCACCGCCCACCCGCCCTCTCCTCCGCCTGCGCCTCGCGCCCCACAGCGCGCTGCCGCGTCGTCTCGACGGCGTGTGGTGGCCACGCTCCTACGACCTTCTGGCGGAGCTTCCGGAGCTGCTCGCCGCACTGCCACGCGCTTGGGGACACATCGCCGGCGTCACAGTGAACGGAGCGGACTGGTCCACGGCACCTGGCCGGATGCTCGTCGCCAACCAGGTCGTGCGACTGCGGAAGACGGCCGCAGCGCACGCCCCGGACACCGTCGTCCTGCTCGCCCCCGGCCACGGCCGCTGGGACCTGCTGGTCGTGCCGCCCGACACCACCGAGGAGGCGGCCGAACCGATCATGACCGCCGCACTCAGCGACCACGCCTGACACGCCAGGAGCAGCGTGGACGCGAGGAGGCCCCGAACAGGCAGGTGAGCACGATGCCCGATCCCGATTCCCGCCTCCGGCAGGTTTGCCGGCGGACGGTGCACACGAATCCATGCGGCCCGGAACGGCGCTCCCGCGGCTCACCACCACGCACGAACGCCGGAGCATCCTCGACGGTGCGTGGTGGCCCCGTTCCAGGAACCTCGCCGCCGAACTGCCCGGCCTGGTCAGCGCGCTGACCGAGCGCCTCGGCCCGATCACACGGATCGGCCTGGACTCCGCGGCCTGGGACGAAATGCCGACGCGAGTGACCGTCGACGACCGTGTGGTGCACATCGACGTCTTCTCCGTGGGCGACGACACCGCCGTGCGTGCGGACTCCGCCTGATGTTGTTGCATCTGAGCTGATGTCAAAGGCTGGTGTCGATCAGGATCTGCTGGGCCGGCTCGGGGTTGCCGGATCGGACCGCTTCTGTCATCGCGGCTCGCGCCGCCGTCGGCAAGGCCCGGTCCTCGGCGCTCGCCCGACACCCGTCGGCAGCTTCCACCGGACGATTTCTCCGAATGCGCATGAGCGAAGGCCCACGTGGCCGGCCCGTGCGTTGTCGCGCGCGAGCGGAGAGGAACGTTGCCCGCGGCCCGGAAACCGGTCTGTCGGATGTCGTGCCCTTGGCGTGCCCGTAAGAACGGAGAACTACGGTCAATTACGGTGCGATCCAAGCTGAAGGCATGGGGCTGCCAAATCGCGTAGGCGCAGGTCAGACACGACGCACCCCCGCAAGCGCCGTCGCTTCCCAAGCCGAGAGCACGAGTTCGATTCTCGTCACCCGCTCCAACGGTGGACCGGCCCGAGCGGGTCGAGGGTGTGGCTCCGGTGTGACGTGAGGAGCGGCGTCCACCGCCGCCCAACTCGCCCGTACCAGCACGACGTCCCACCCGTCCAGGGGGACTGCTTCCGTCTCTCTGCTTGGGCTGGCCTCAGCTTCGAAGCACATGCCTGCCGGAGTGATCACGGGACGACCCGTGCCTACCGTGATGCGGCATGCCAACCTTCTCACCGACTTCGGAGACCGGCAGGCGCATCGGTCTCGCGGCCCTGGTGGTGGCCACCGTGCTGGCCACCGGCCCGGTGGCGACCGCTCAGGCGCCGGGCTCACGCTCTGGCGGCGACTGCGGCACGCACGACCAGACCCGTCAGGCGCTGCGCATCCTCACCGAGCGCGACGGCATCACCGGTGCCGCCATCCTGGTGAACGACCCCACCGCGTACGAGCCCTGCGGGCGCGTGGCCGAGGCCGCCGGAACGGCGGATCTGCGCACCGGACGCCCGATGAACACCGTCGACCGGCTGCGCGTCGGCAGCGTGACCAAGACGTTCACCGCGGCGCTCGTCCTCCGACTCGTCGCCGAGCACCGCCTCTCGCTGGAAGCCCCCGTCGACCGCTACCTGCCCGGCCTGATCCACGGGCACGGCCACGACGGGGGCCAGATCACCGTACGACAGCTCCTGCAGCACACCAGCGGACTGCCCGACTATCTCGACGCGCCCGAATGGGAGCATCCCGAGCGGCTGCGGTACCACCACTTCGAGCCGCGCGACCTCGTCACACGCGCGCTCGAACTGCCGCGCCCGCAGGGCACCTGGCACTACGCCACCACCAACTACCTCGTCCTCGGCCTGATCGTCCACGCGGTCACCGGCCGTACCCCCGAGGCGGAGATCACCCGCCGCGTCATCAAGCCCCTCGGGCTGCACGACACGTACTGGCCCGGCGACGACACCCGTATCCGAGGACCTCACTCCCGCAGCTACTTCACCGACGGCGACGGCCGGCGCGTCGACGGCACCGCCTGGAACATGACCCTCGGCGGGGTCGGCGGCGCCCTGGTCTCGTCGCCGGGCGACCTGACGCGGTTCGCCGCCGCCTTGTTCGACGGCCGGCTGCTGCCCGCGGCCCAACTCGCAGAGATGCGGCGGACGGTGGAGGCCGACGCCGACCGGCTGTGGCCGGGGGCCCGCTACGGGCTGGGTCTGATCTCGACACCGCTGTCCTGCGGCGGGACGTGGTTCGGGCACGGCGGCACGGTGCCCGGCGGTCACCGGGCGCTGATCGCCGTCGGCCCCGGCGGCCGGAGCGTCGCCGTCGCCCTGAACGAGGTGCCCGCCTCGCTCCAGGCCGAGCTCGACTTCCTCGACCTCGTCGACAAGTCCCTCTGTGAGGGCAGGTCTTCCGAAAGGACTTCCGCATGACCGGCTTCCCTTCCGACTCCATTTCCGACTCCATTTCCGGCTCCATTTCCGGCTCCAGCTCCGGCTCCCCTCCCTCCCCCGGCACACCGTCAGGTACGACCTCGTCCCGCGCGGCCGCGGGCACAGCCGGCCCGCGCGGCTCCCTGACCGGCGGCGGCCTGCACCGTCTCGTGTCGCGCACCGCGGCAGGAGCCGCCCTGTGCCTCGTCGGATCGCTCACCGTCGGCGCGTCGCCCGCAGCGGCGGCGCCCGTCTCTGCAGCGCCCGTCTCTGCGGCGCCCGTCTCTGCGGCCGCGGACCCCCTCGCCCGCTACCACCGGCAGTACCTCGACTGGAAGAGCTGCCTGCTCGGACCCGACGACGCGACCGGCAAGGAACTCCAGCAGGCGGGCGCCCAGTGCGCCGATGTCACCGTCCCGTTGAACTATGACGACCCGGACGGCCGCACGATCACCGTCGCGATCTCGCGGATCCGGGCCACCGAAACGGCCCACCGCGTGGGCGCGCTGCTACTCAACGGCGGTGGCCCCGGGGGGCAGACGATCGGCGACCCGCCGTGGGTGCGCACGGCGATGAAGAAGGTCGGTGAGCGCTACGACGTGGTGGGCGTCGACCCCCGTTTCGTCGGCCGCAGCACCCCGCTGGACTGCCACTGGCCCACCGGCTCCTTCATACGCGGCGCGGGGACCGGCCGCGCCGGGTTCGACCGCGCGGTGGCCCTGGCCGAGGAACTCGCCGGTCGTTGCCGGACGTCCCAGGGAAACGTCCTGCCGTACGCGACGACCCGGAACACCGCACGCGACATGGACGTCATCCGCGCCGCGCTCGGCGAGACCCGGATCTCCTACCTCGGATACTCGTACGGCACCTACCTCGGCCAGGTGTACGCCACGATGTTCCCCGGCAGAACCGGCCGAGTCGTGCTGGACGGCGTCGTCGCTCCCGACAGCTACAACCCCCGGCTGCTGCGCGGCACGGAACCGGCCAACCGGCACGCTCTCAGGGGCTGGGCCTCCTGGGCGGCCGCCCGCCACACCACCTACGGTCTGGGCCGCACCCCGGGCGAAGTGCTGGCGGCCGTGGACGGCGTCCGGGCGGCGGCCGGACGTACGCCCCTGCTGATCGGCGCCCACCGGGTGGACGAGCATCTGGTGCCCGTCGTCGTCCTCAACGGCCTCTCACAGGACAACGACGCCGCCTACGCCGATCTCGCGCAGGCCGTACGGGACATGCGTCGCGCCGTCGGCGGCCACACGGTCACCCCCGCGCCGTGGCTGGCCGAAACGCTCCGCTTCCTGCTGACGGGATCCGAATCCGCGTACGGCAGTGCCCAGACAGCGATCCTGTGCGGGGACGCGTCCGCGCCCCGCTCCCCCGAGGTGTACTGGCGCGATGTCCAACGCGCCCGCGCGCAGGACCCGTTGTTCGGTCCCGTCACCGACAACATCGGCCCGTGCGCGTTCTGGGACCCGCCACGCGAACGCCCGACCACGATCCGCGGCGACCTTCCGGCCCTGCTCGTCAACGCGACCGGTGACCCGCGTACCACCTACCGGAGCGCGCAGACGGTGCGCCGCATGTGGCCCTCCTCCCGCCTGGTCACCCTCCGCGGCGCGGACCAGCACGCCGTGTACGGCGTCTTCGGCAGTTCCTGTGCCGACGCCACGGTCAACACCTACCTGGCCACCGGCCGCCTGCCGGCCACGGACGTCACCTGTGACCGGCTTCCGGGCTGAGGAAGGCGGCCCGGCGGCCACCGGCTCTCCCCACCGTCCGGGTCACGACGCACGTGCCGTGACCCCGTCCAGGTCGAGCGCGCCGAACTCCTCGGGCAGGTCCGTCCACGGCGGGCTCCGGAGGAAACGGCCCAAGACGGTGGGGCGGCGGCCGTGCTCCCGAGAGCATCCGGCCGCCGCCCCTTCCCCCGTTCGACCGGGTCCTACTCGACGCTCCAGCCGACGCTGCCGACACCCGAGCTGTACCAGGCACAGGTGGCGGAGGACTGGCCGTACTGGCCCGGGCTCAGGGTCACCCAGTCGCCGGAGACGTCGGGGGCCCGGCCGCAGACGACCTCGGCGCGGAACCGGATGGTGCGGTCGCTGTTGTTCGTGCAGCTGGCGATGCCCCGGTCCGTGTCGACACCGTGGACCGCGCCACGGCAGTCGACCGAGCCCGCGGCCGACGCCGGGGCGGCCATGGCGCCGACGGACAGGGCCACCGCCGAGACGGTGGTGGCCAGCCCTGCGGCGAACATCTTCTTACTGCGGATCATCTTCGTGCCCCCGAGAGGTCGCGGTGTGCATGTGCTGACCTCAGTGAAGGGCACGGGGGCGGCCCCGGGTACCAGACATCTGTCAGGGTGCCCGGCCACGCAGTCGCGCTCAGGCGGGCCGGGTGGGAGCCCGTAGTTCGATCTTGTATCCGCCCTGTGGGGAAGGTTCGGCGGTGAGGGTGCCGTCGAGCAGTTCGGCGCGTTCCCTCAGGCCGATCAGGCCGTGCCGGGCGCTGGGCAGGGCGACGGACGGGCGGGTGGGCGCGGTGTTGGTGACGGTGACGCCGAAGTGCTGCGCGTCGTGCCACAGGCGCACCTCGGCGCGGGCGCCGGGGGCGTGCTTGCGTACGTTCGTGAGGGCTTCCTGGACCGTGCGGTAGACGGTGCGTTGGGCGGTTGTGCTGATGCCGGGCGGGAGCCCGCCGGTCAGGGTGGTCTCGATGCCGCTGTTGGCGATCAGCTGCTGAAGGTCGGCGAGGGTGGGCTGGGGGGTGAGTTCGGTTTCCTTGCCGCCTGAGGCGCGCAGAAGGGTGACCATGTGGCGGAGTTCGTCGAGGGTGTTCACGCTCAGCGTGCGGATGGTGCGGGCGGCGTCGCGGGCGCCGGGGTCCTTGGCGGCGACCTGCAGGGCTCCGGCCTGTACGGCGATGAGGCTGACCTGGTGGGAGACGACGTCGTGCATCTCGCGGGCCAGTTGGGCGCGTTCGCGGGCGAGGACGGTCTGGGCGTACAGGGCGCGTTCGTGTTCGCGGGCCACTTCGACCTCGACGAGCTGGCGGGCCACGTCGTGTCTGGCCTGGACGAGCTGGCCGAACAGGATCGGGGCGAAGGCCGTGGCCAGCGTGTAGACGAACTGGATGAGCGTCCAGGTCCGGTCGCCGTGAAACGTGTCGCCGGAAAACGTGTCGGACAGGGGCCAGGCAAGGGTGCCGGCCGCCGCGTTCAGCAGGGCGCAGCCGGCCAGCAGGGGGCGGTTGCGGGTGCGCGTGGCCAGTGTGTACAGGGCTGCGATCGGTGCGACCGCCACGTCCATGAACAGGGTCATGGGCAGGGTCAGCAGGAAGACGGTCAGTGGAAGGCGCCTGCGCAGGAGCAGTCCGGCGCAGCCGAGGGCGGCGCTGGCCCATATGAACGGTGTCGCCTCGCCGTAGAGGTTGATCCAGGCGTCGAGCGCGGCGAGCGCGACGAGGCCCGCGTCGACTGCCCCGGGCGGCACCCGCCGCCACAGTGCCTGACCCGTGCCCATCATCCGTTGCTCCGTGCCGTGTGGGCGCCGTCGTCGCTGAGCAGTCCGGCCCGCTCCGCGAGGAGCGCCGCCTGGACGCGGCTGGAGACCCTCACTTTGGTCAGGATCGAGCTGACGTGGTCCTTGACGGTGCCCGCGCTCAGATGGATGCGGGTGCCGATGTCGGCGTTGGAGAGTCCTTCCGCGATCAGGACGAGGACGTCACGTTCGCGGTCGCTGAGCAGTTTCACGCGCGCCACGTCCGCGTCCTGGGGCGCGCCCGCCCCCGGATGGCTGCGCAGCAGAACCCGTGAGGCTTTCGGGGACATCACCACCCCGCCCGCGGCCAGAGTGCGTACGAGCTGGGCGAGTTGTTCGGGCTCGGTGTCCTTGAGCAGGAAGCCCGCGGCTCCCGAGCGCAGCGCGGTCAGGATGTACTCGTCGGTGTCGAAGGTGGTCAGCATGGCCACCGTCGGCGGCTCGGGCAGCGTCCGGATCTCCCTCAGGACGGTCAGGCCGTCCACGTCCGGCATGCGGATGTCGAGGAGCACGACGTCCGGGTCCTCGCGCCGGATCACGTCGGCCGCCTGCGCTCCTTCTGCGGTCGCCACGACCTGGATGCCGTCAGAGAGGTTCAGGATCAGCTCGAACCCGGACCGCACCAGCGCCTCGTCGTCCACCACCACTACCCGGATCACCGGTATTCCGCCTCACACTCGTCTGCTCTGTCCAGCTTCTCGGCGCCTCGTACACCCCGCATCGGGGCGTCCAGGTTCTCGTACGGTGACCGCCTGCTGCCGACAGTACGTCCGGCGGGGCGCGCGAGGGTGCGGCCGCTCTGGACACCCGCTACCCGGCAGACCGGTTCCCGCCGGTCGGGGGGAGCGCTCCGGCCCGTCGGCGGGCGGGTGGAAGAGGCTCGGCGGATGGTGTCCGTGGTTCTCGTCCGGTGGGATCGGTCCGTGGGCCCGCCGAGTCTGCGGGCCGCAGTCGATTTCCGTACCGTCAGAGGATCACCCAGCCATGCCCCGCCCGTACCTGCGTCAGCCTGTCCGTGCTCTGCGCCGTTGTGCGGCGCGGCCCCATGTGCTGTTCGGGGGCGTGTACGGGGCGGTACTGGCCAGCTCCATGGTGGCCGCCCTGACGGAGCAGGGTGAGACGGCGCCCGCCGACCGGTTCAGCAGCGCCCAATGGCTTCTGGTCACGGCCGTCGCATCGGCCTTGGCGCACGGTTACGCGCATCTGATCGCCCTGCGCGGCGACCGGACCCATCACGGGGTGCGCGCCGCGGTGCGGCTGTTGCTGTCCGAGTGGCCGTTGGTGGTGGCGACGGCGCCGACACTGCTCCTGCTGCTCGGCACGGCCTGGGGGTGGTGGCCCTCGGCGGGCATCGAGTACGTGGCCTTCGCCGTGAACGTGGTGCTGCTGTTCGCCTGGGGCCTGCTCGCGGCCCGCGCCGCAGGTCGCACGTGGGGTTCCGCCTTGAAGATCGGCACAGTGGACGCGCTGCTCGGGCTTGCGGTCGTGGTGGCCAACGCCTTCATCAAATAGGCAGTTGGCCGTCCGAGCCGAGGCATGTGTGGGCATCTGTGGGCATGATGTCCGGCGCGGCCCAGGGCAACGGCTGGTGCGGGTCAGGAGACGATGGCCGCCGGTGCGGCTGAGACCACGACGGCCACCCAGGCAGGTGTGGAGACTCGCGGCGTCGCACCGGGCAACTCGGGGGGAAACCCACTCCGGTCGTGGACACCGCCCTCCTCGACCGCGTCCACGACGACGTCGCGGACAGCCGCGACATCGACGTGGTCCAACTCGTCCGAGAGCTCCACGTTCAAAAGGCGCCCCGTCATCGGGCGCGATGTGGTGGCCGAGCTGCCGCTCCCCGAGCAGGGGAAGAACCTCCCGCAGCTGCTCTTGGTCCAGCAATCGCTGCACGCGGACTTCGTCGTGTCCGGCACCCGGGAGGTGCTCCAGCGGCACCTCCTCCGCTCTGCGCGCAAGCCACCATTCGGTGCTCGGGTCGATCATGACTCGGCGCGCGTACGCGCCGGCCCGCGCCTCGTCACGAATGCAGGCCGCCCGCCTGCGTGCGCAGGAGGGCGGCCTGCGGGAGGTCCTCGGCGTCGCAGGCCCGTCTCACCCGCCGAGGCGTCCCGCCGAGGTCAGGAGCTGCGTCGCCGCGAGCTGCGCGTACAGCTCGTCCTTTGCCACCAGCTCCTCGTGGGTGCCGACCGCGCGGACCTTGCCCCCGTCCATGACGACGATGCGGTCGGCGTCCGTGACGGTCGACAGGCGATGGGCCACCACCAGCACGGTGGTCTCGCGTGCGGTCTCGGCGATGACGTCCCGCAGTGCCAACTCGTTGACGGCGTCGAGCTGCGAGGTCGCCTCGTCCAGGAGCAGCAGCCGGGGCCTGCGCAGCAGCGCGCGGGCGATCGCGATGCGCTGGCGCTCGCCGCCGGACAGTTTCGTGCCGTGGTGCCCGACCGGGGTGTCCAGGCCGTGCGGGAGACGCTCGACGAGGGCGTCGAGCCTGGTCCGGGTGAGGACCGCGCGTATGTCGTCGTCGGTCGCGCCGGGCGCGGCGAGAACCAGGTTCTCCCGCAGCGTGCCGGCCAGCACCGGCGCGTCCTGCTCGACGTATCCGATGACGGACCGCAGCTCGGACAGCGGCCACGTTGTCACGTCCTTGCCGTCGACCAGGACACGGCCGCCGGTCGCTTCGTAGAACCGCTCGACGAGCGCGAAAACCGTCGACTTGCCCGCGCCCGAGGGGCCGACGAACGCCGTCATCCCGCCGCCCGGCACCTCGAAGTCCACCCGCTGGTGGATGTCCGGCAACCCGGCCCCGTAGCGGAAGGACACCTCCTCGAAGCGAACCGACGCCGGACGTGGCCGCACCGTCTTGGTCGCCGCGGGCCGCACCGTCTTGGTCGCCGCGGGCCGCACCGTCTTGGTCGCCGCGGGCCACGCCGACCGGTGCCGGTCCTGCTTCTCTGTCGCCAGGCGGTCCACCTGCGCGATCCGGGCGATCGCCGCCGCGCCCTCCTGGTAGTGGGACGCTGCCTCGACCAGCTTGTACACCGGCTCCATCAGGTAGAAGAGGTACAGCAGGAACGCGATGAGCGTGGACACGGGCATGTCCCCGGACGCCACCCGCGCCCCGCCGACGGCGAGTACCGCGAGGAACGCCAGCTCGACGGCGAGGTCGTCCGCCGAACCCAGCACGGCCTCCCACTTCGCGCTGCGCACGCCGTGGCGCCACGCCCTGCGTGCCGCCGCCTCGACGCGAGCGGTCTCCCGCTCCTCGGCGCCGGACGCCTTCACCGTGCGGAACGCGCTGAAGACCCGCTCCAGGCCCGTGGACATCTCCCCGACAGCCGCCTGCGCACGCTCGGCGGCCTGCCCGATCTTCGGCATCACCAGCGCGGCAGCCACACCGACGACCGCGACGACTCCGAGCGTGACGCCCAGCAGGACGGCATCGAGGAACGCCATCACCACGACCGCCGCGACCAGCGTCACCGCCCCCGTCGCCGCGGAGACCACCGCCTGGGTGCTGACAGCCCGCAACAGCGTGGTGTCGGAGGTCACCCGGGACATCAGATCGCCCGGCTGCATCCGGTCCACCTCCGTGAGGCGCAGCCGCAGCAACCGTCCGATGAGGCTGCGGCGGGCGGCGAGCACCACCGACTCCGCCGTCCGTTCCAGCACATAGGCACCGAACGCCTCGGCCACCATGCTCAGCAGGACCAGAACGGTCATGGCCAGCAGAATGGTGCCGATCGTGCCACCGGACGAGAGCCGGTCGACCAGCGTCTTCGTGGCCAGCGGCTGCAGCAGCCCTCCGGCGGCCCCTACCAGCGCCAACAGCAGACCGAGCGCGACGGCCCACCGGTGCGGACGGACGTACCCGTACAGCGCCTTGAGCGTCTCGCGGGCGCGCAAGGACTCGGCACCCGTCGCCTCTGGGGCGGATGCGGTGTTCACAGGATTCCTTTCCTACGGGGTCGGCCGCGCACCGCGTCGGCGGTTGCCACAGCCCTCGTGGCGAGCGTGTGCACAACGGCATCACGGAGATCAGGGCGTACGACGGCCAGGCGCCTGCCCCGAGAGATCTGCGATCGCCGGCTCAGTGGACCAGTGAGGCCGCCCGCGTGGCGAAGACGTGCACCCCTGCCTCGTAGAACTCAGGACGGACGACGAACAGGACACCGGCGCCCGCCACCAGCGTCAGGCCGAGAAGTTCCAGCAACCCGCCTCTGCGAGGCGTGACGTCACGGCCTGGCACGTCGACGTCGGCCACGCCCCGACGGTGGTCTCTGGCTCCTTGTCACGAACGTGCTGTGTCATGCCTCCAGGCTGGACGCCCGGCTGCTCTGCGCATATCCGGCGACTGTCGGGTCCGCCCCCGCCGAGTGGCTGGAGAAGACCGGCCTGGGGTAGTAGGGAACATCAACTCCGCATGGCGACGACCGATGGGTCCGGCTCGTCGGTCCCCGGGGAGCCGGGGCCGCCGCCGGCCGACGGGCGCGGGCCGGTCAAAGACCGGGTGATGACCACCGAGCCGCCGCCGTGGAGCAGAACGCTGCCGAGCACCGTCAGGGTCATGGCGTACAGGGCGGTGTCGGCGTACTGCCCGTCCGGCGCAGCGTTGAACGCGAGCAGGCCGAACACGATGGAGGTGGTGCCGCGTGGCCCGAGCGCGCCGACCATGAGCCGTTCTCGCCAGGTGAACTTCGAGCCGAGGAAGGCGAGCATGATCGGAAGGATGCGCACGACGGTGAGCGCGACCAACGCCGACCGCTCGGGGTGCCCGCCCGAGGCTCAGCGGACGTGACGCGCCAGTTTGGTGGCGTTGTTGAGCAGGTACTCCAGCGGTCCGCGGCGGAAGAAGCGGGACCAGCCCGCCGCGAACAGGGTGGCGCCGAGGATGAAGCAGAGCAGCAGCGCGGCGGAGGCGGACTGCGGCGGGGTGGCCGCTTCGCCGGGCAGGGCGAGGATCACCAGGATGTGGCCGACGTAGAGGGTCAGGGACATGGTGCCGACGGCGATGACCGGGGCCGCCAGCCGGCGCAGCCACGGCAGCCGGTCGAGGGCCACCGTCAGGCACAGGAGCGCGGTGATCGCGATCCCGATGCTGCCGATGAGGTCGAACGTGGAACCGCTGTGCGGCTCGGCTGCCAGCAACCCCCATGCGTCGGGGCCCCACAGCCCACCACCGACCGGCGTGTCGAAGGAGCCCGATGCCATGCCGGGGTCCTTCATGGCACCAGGATCCTTCATGGCAGGCATCCCGGCCATGATCTTCTCAGCGCCGCCGGACAACCGGAGCGCCAGCCACGAGACGCCGTACCCGAACGCGACCAGCGCGGGTCCGACCACGGCCAGCCGCCGCCGCACCGCGCCGGAGGCCAGATCCAGCCGACCCAACGCCATGCCGGTGACCACGAACGTCATCCAGGTGATCGCCGGGTAGAGGCCGAGGAGCAGGAGGTCGAGCACACCCACACCGGAGAGTCGCGCGATCGGGTCCCAGGAGTCGATGCTGCTCACGATCGACTCGGTGAGCAGCGCCCGGATCCCGTACGCCACCTGCGGCGTGACGACCGCGAGTGTGACCGCGGTGATCGCGAGCGTCCTGGCCCGCAGCCGCAGCAGGGGCAGCGCCAACAGGAAGTACGCCGCGTAGAAGTTGAGGATCCCGGCGCCGCCGAAGTCGGTCATCGCCAACGCGCTGCCCACCACCAGCAGGATCACGGCCCGGATCACGATCCGGGCTCTCGCCTGCCGGCCGGCCGGTCCGGTCTTCGGCTCGAAGCGGCCGGCGATCAGCGTCAACGAGAACCCGGCAAGGGTGGCGAACAGCGCCGACGCCCGGCCGCTCGCCAGCTCCAGGAACCAGTCGCCGACGCCGCCCCCGGGCGTGGGGAAGGGGCCGACGTGCACGGCGAACATGCCGAACACGGCCAGGGCACGGGCGAGATCCACCCCGACCAGCCGCGCCATCGGCGCAGGGCGTTCCGTCTCCGCAGGCGCCTTCTCGGCGCTTTCGATCTCAGTCACCGGGACAACGTTGCGACATGCGGCCGCCGTCAACCATCCGACGGCCTACGGCAGTTGCCCCGCCGGTCGGCCCCCACCACCCCGCCGATCGGCGGGGTTCGGGCGGCCGTACGCGCCGCATGGATAGTGGCCGCTGCCGATGGCTGGCAGATCAGCGCGGCCTTCTCGGACGACTGACCGGCGCGCACCATCGTGTCCTTCAGAGTGGCACCGGAAGGGGCGGAGAGGCTGTGCCCGATCAGCCGCGCTCCCGCTCCTCCCTGGCGGCGCGCAGACCGAGAACGACGAGGCGAAGCCCATATTCGAAGCCGACGTCGCCGTCCATGCCGAGCAGGTCGCCCGACGCCTGGGCGGTGAGGGGGAAGCGTTCGGCATCGATCATCGCGGCGAGCCGCTCGGGGGCGTAGGGGTTGTCGTCGCCGTACGCCGCGCTGGTGTGGGCCTGCTCCTCGATGGTGTGGCCGATGGTGTAGTGCAGGACCGCCGGGAAACCGCGCGCCGCCTCGCTGAGGGTGAAGCCGGCATCCCGCAGGGTTCGCAGGTTCAGCTCCACCGCCCGGTGCACGGTCTCGTGGTTCACGTAGGTGCCGGCGAGGACGCGTGCTCCGTCCCGGTGGCTCAGCATCGCCTGACGCAGGTGGCGGGCCCAGTCGGCGAGCCAGTCCTCCCAGGAGGAGCCGTCGCGGGGTGGTTCCAGTCTCTCGGCCGCCTCGACGTACACGAGGGTGGCCATGGCGTCGAGCAGCTCCTGCTTGTTCTTGATGTGCCAGTAGAGGGTGGGGGCTCGCACGCCGAGATCCTGGGCGATGAGGCGCATGGTGAGCCCGTCGAGGCCGACGTCGTCGAGCAGTCGCAACGCCGTCCGGGCGATCACCTCGGAGTTGATCTTCATCCCGCTCCCTCCTTCCTGAGCACTTGACACCCTAACACCGTTAGGGGCATTCTCTAACGACGTTAGAGTCCCTAACGCTGTTAGACGCGGCGGGCTGGGAACCCGAACCGGAACAGGGGGAAACGCAGATGACCGACACAAAGACGGACACGGATGTGGTGATCGCGGGAGCCGGGCCGACGGGCCTGATGCTCGCCTGCGAGCTACGGCTGGCGGGGGTCGACGTGGTGGTGGCCGACCGGCTCGCCGCGCGGACCGGTGAGTCGCGGGCCGGCGGGATGCACGCCCGGACCATGGAAGTGCTGGACCAGCGGGGCGTCCTGGACCGCTTCCTGGCGGCCGGCACACCGCGCCCTATAGGGCACTTCTCGGGGCTGTGGCTGGACTTCGACCAGTTCGAGACCAGGCATTCCCGGTCGCTGGTGCTCCTGCAGTCCCACATCGAGCGGCTGCTGGAGGAGTGGGCCACCGAGCTCGGCGTACGGGTGCGCTGGTCGTCCGAGGTGACCGGGATCCGACAGCACGACTCCGATGTCGAGGTCGACGTAGGCGGATTGGAGGGCTCACGCTCGACACTGCGCGCCCGCTACCTCGTGGGCTGCGACGGCGGGCGCAGCGCGGTGCGCAAGCTCGCCGGCATCGGCTTCCCGGGCACCCCGGCGACCGTGACCGCGCTGCTCGGCGACGTCGAACTCACCGATCCGCCCGCCGAATCGCTCTTCATGCAGCGGCGACCGGGCGGTGACTTCTCGGTGTTCGCCTTCGAGCCGGGCTGGTACCGGGTGATCACCACGAAGTACGACCGTGTCGCCGGCCAGCGGGAACCGGTGACGTTCGAGGAGCTGCGGGAGTCACTGGTGAGGATCGCGGGCACCGACTTCGGTATGCACAGCCCCCGTTGGGTCTCCCGGTTCGGCGACGCGGCCCGGCAGGCCGAGCGGTACCGGGAACGCCGGGTGCTGCTGGCGGGCGACGCGGCCCACATCCACTTCCCGGCAGGTGGCCAGGGACTGAATCTGGGGGTCCAGGACGCGGTCAACCTCGGCTGGAAACTCGCCTCGGTGGTGCACGGCCGGGCGCCGGACATCCTGCTGGACAGCTACCACGCCGAGCGGTACCCCGTCGCGAAACGGGTGCTGCACAACACCCGGGCCCAGGCGGCGCTGACGCGTCCGGGCCCGCAGACCGACGCGCTGCGCGACGTACTCCGCTCGCTCATCGCATACGACGACGTCAACCGGCACCTGGGTGGCATGATCACCGCGCTGGACCTCCGCTACCCCACGAGCGACGACCACCCGCTGACCGGCCGCCGGGTCCCCGACGTCGACCTGAAGACCGGTGACGGCCGGTGTCGCGTCTTCGAACTGCTGCGCACCGCGCGCCCCGTGCTGCTCGACCTCCGCGGTGACACCGCACTGGCGGCCACGGCCGAGAGCTGGGCCGATCGCGTCGACCTCGTCGAGGCCCGGTCCGCGGCCGACCACTGGCCCGTCTGGCCGGTCGACGAGACCCCCGCCCCCGCCGCGCTCCTCATCCGCCCCGACGGCCACGTCGCCTGGGCCGCACCCGCCGGCACCACCCCCGACCCCGCCGCCCTCCGCACCGCCCTCACGGCCTGGTTCGGCCCGGCCACGGCCGACTGAACCGGGGCAAGAAGCCTGCCGCGGGACACCGCGGCGATGCGACACCGGTCTGCCGCAGCACGGTGGACGTGCACTGCCGCGTCGGCGGCGCACCGGCGAACCGCCCGCCCGGCGCTCGGCGCAGCGCACAACTGCGGATGGAGTATCAGCGGATGGAGGATTGATCGACTGAGCTCAGAAGGAGCCGACCGAAGTCAGTGCGGCCCGAGGGGCCCCTCATGCCGCCGTCAGCGCCGCCAGGGCGCGGTCCATCGCGGCGTTGAATTCTTCCGGCGTCAGCGGCAGCCGGGACTTGACGTCCCGACTCCACTGGTCGGCGAGGACCTCGGCGGAGCCCGCCTCGACACCGTCGAGCGCCGCGTCGGCCAGGTCCGGCGGCGCGATCTTGGCCACGGGCCAGCCCGCGGCCATGTCGGTGTCGGCCAGGCCGAGGTGCACCGCTGTCACGAGCGTGCCCTGCTCGGCGAGTTCCAGGCGGACGCCGTTGGTCATGGCCCAGGCGGCGGCCTTGGTCAGGTGGTAGGCATTGGCGCCCTTGCCCCCGAACCATGACATGGCGGAGAGGACGTTGACGATCGCGCCCCCGCCGTTCCTGGCGAGCGCCGGCGCGAACTCCCGGATCATTCCCAGGTGGCCGAACATGTTGGTCTCCAGCTCGTGCCGTACCGCGTCCAGCGAACCGGTCACCAGGTCGGTTCCCGTACTGATTCCCGCGTTGTTGATGAGCAGCGAGACGTCCGGGGCGGCCTCGGCTGCGGCCCTCACGGATGCGGGATCGGCGATGTCGAGGGGCAGCACCTCGACCCCGGGCAGGTCCACGGTCTCGGGCCGGCGGGCCGTCGCGTAGACCTTGCGGGCGCCCCGTTCGAGCAGGCGCTGGGCGAAGGCGCGGCCCAGGCCGCGGTTGGCTCCGGTGACAAGGGCAACTGAGTGGGTGATGTCCATGCCCCGTACGCTAAAACCTGACGCCAACGTCAGAGGCAAGCGCTGATCAGCAGTGCCGGGGGGAGAGGAATCGCCATGACCGTCACCGAGGCCGCGGGCGAGCGGCTGATCCGCATCGGCGAGGTGGCTCGGGGTGCCGGCGTCTCGGTGCGCGCCGTGCGCTACTACGAGCAGCAGGGGCTGCTCATCGCCGAGCGCAGCCCATCCGGCCAGCGCCTCTACCGTCAGGATGCCGTCACCCTGGTCCGTTTCTTCCAGCAGATGTTCGCCGCCGGCCTGACCAGCCGAAGGATCACGGAACTCCTGCCGTGCTGGGACTCCGGGCACACCGACGCCGGGCAACGAGCCATGCTGCGCGCCGAGCGGGACCGTATCCAGGCCAAGGTCGACGACTTGCAGGCTGCCCTGGACCGCCTCGACGAGGTCATCGCGATCACGGACACGCACCCGTAGGCGCTCTCGGTCGGACGTCGCACCAGCGATCTACGGCTGGAGTACCAGGCAGGGCCTGCTCGGCCGCCATGTACACGCCGCGTGGCCCCACTAACCTCGTGCCATGAGCTGGTCGACGGGATTCTTCGGCTTCGTCGCCGGATTGCTGATCGCCGTCGTCACCGCGCCGGTCGGGGTGTCGGGGGCGGTGTTCCTGCTGCCCGTGCAGCTGAGCGTGCTGGGCGTGCCGAGTCCGTCGGTCACGCCCACCAACCTTCTCTACAACGTGGTCGCCGGTCCCGGCGCGCTGATACGCCACGCCAGGAAGGGCTGTCTCGGTGGGCCGCTCACCCGCCGGCTGGCCTTGGGCACGCTGCCCGGCGTGGTCGTGGGCGCGGTCGTCCGAGTGTTCGTCGTACCCGGCCCCGGCGTCTTCCGGGCCCTGGTCGCAGCACTCCTGCTGCCCCTGGGGCTGTGGCTGTGCCTGCGCACCCTTAGACCGCCTCGTACCGACACGGCCCGGTCGGCCCCCTCCGGTCCGGCCGTAACCGTGCTCGCCGTGGCAGTCGGAGTGGTCGGCGGGATCTACGGCATCGGCGGCGGCTCCATACTCGGACCGCTCCTGGTGGGCCTGGGCCTGCCTGTCGCCGTGGTGGCCCCGGCTGCGCTTGCCGCCACGTTCCTCACCTCCGTCGTCGGCGCCACCACATACGCTCTGCTCGCCCTCACCACCACCGGTCCCATCTCCCCGGACTGGCCCCTCGGCCTCGCCTGCGGCCTGGGCGGCCTGCTCGGCGGCTACCTCGGCGCCCGTCTGCAGCCGCACCTGCCCGAAACCGCGCTACGACTCCTGCTGGGCGGGCTCGCCACATCGGTCGGCCTCCTCTACGCCGTCCAGACTTCGACGTGAACCGTCGGCGCTTTGAACCCTGCCGGCCCATACTCCGGGTCACGGTCGGTCGGGGAAGCGGACCAGACGCAGCCGAGCGCAGCCGGTTCCGGGCACCAGGTGACGGCGAGCCGGCCGCTGCGGCCGCTCGGCCCTGGGTACGACGCGGTCCGGCGTCGGACCCGTAGCGGCGCACCGCACCGATGCGGCGATGTCGCCCCGGCGGCGCACCGCACCGACGCGGCGATGCCGCCCCCTCCGGTTCGCCATGCCCTTCACGTAGCGGATGCGCTGCTTCGCCTTCGTGCCCAGGCCACCGTCAGCGTGCCCGTCAGGGCGACGGCGGCGCACGCCGCCATGGCTGCCCTGGCTCCCCACACGTCGATGACCCAGCCCACGACCGGGGCACCGAGGGTGGTGCCGCCGGAGTACACGAGGGTGTACAGGCCCATGACCCGTCCACGCATGTCGGTCTGGGCCGACAACTGGACGGTGGTGTTCGCCGTCGTGTTGAAGAGGATGCTGACCAGGCCGACGGCAGCCATCACGATCAGGAAGACCAAATAGCCCGGAGCCACGGCGGCCACCGCCTCCGCGGTCGCGAACGCCAGGGCCCAGAAGACCAGCCGCCGTGTGCCGCCGGTGCCGCGCCAGGCCATGGCCAGCGCACCCGTCACGGCGCCGAGGCCCAGGGCAGTGGTCATCAAGGAGTATTCCTGGGCACCGCTGTGATACGTGCCGGAGAACCCGGTCAGCAGGGTCGGGAAGTTGTATCCGAAGGTGCAGACGAAGCCCACCAGGGTGATGGGCCAGAGCAGTTCCGGTCGTTGCCGCACATGGCGCAGCCCCTCCCGCACCTGGCCCTTGGGACGCGGGCCGGGTGCGGGGCCCCGGTCGCCGCTGACCCGGACGGCCAGCAAGGTAGCGATCACGACGCAGTACGTCGCGGCGTTCACGGCGAAGGCCCAGCCGATGCCGATCACGGAGATGAGCGCGGCCGCCAGCGATGGTCCTACCAGCCGTGCGCTCTGGTAGTTGAGAGCACCGAGGCTCACCGCGTTGCGCAGATGGTCCGGCCCGACCACCTCCGCCACGAAGGACTGCAGTGCCGGGGCGGAGAAGGCGCTCACCGAGCCGGTCAGCAGGGCGAGAGCGAAGACTTCATAACGTGTCACCGCTCCGGCCAGCGTGAGCGCGGCGAGCGCGGCGGCGCAGAGAGCGAGGAGCATCTGGCAGGTGATCAGCAGACGGCGCTTGGGGTAGCGGTCGGCCGCTACCCCGCCTATGAGACCGAATACGAGTACCGGCAGTGACTGCAGCGCGGAGGCGATGCCCACGTCGAGGGACCGGCCGGTCAGACGCAGGACCAGCCAGTCCTGCGCGACGAACTGGGTCCATGTTCCCGTGTTGGAGATCAGCTGGCCGAGGAAGAAGCGCCGGTAGTCGCGTATCCGCATCGCCGCGAACATGCGTCGCACCGGTTCCGGGCGTCGGCCGATGCCGGCCGTCTCGGAGCGGGTGCGCGGGGACGACGCGCTCACCGCCCCTCCTCGTCATCGGTGTCGGCGGCTGCAGCGATGACCAGCAGGTAGGCGAGGCCCTCGAGCTTCCGCGGAATCCGTTCGAGCGCGACCACCTCGAAGTGCGCCGCACCCAGCAGCTGCCGTGCTTCGCTCTCGGTGAACCAGCGGGAGATCCGGCCGTCGTCCGCGTGGTTGGCCACGCCGTCCGGCCTCTCCTCGGCCGTGCTGAAAAGGCTGAGCGCCAGCAGTCCTCCGGGGCGCAGCGCCCGGCGTACAGCCGCCAGGTACGTCAGGTAACGTGCCGGATCCTGATGGTGCAGCACCCCGTTGTCCACTGCCGCATCGAATGTCTCGGGTGACAGGTGCAGTTCGGTGATGTCGCCTTCCAGGAACGCCACCCGGTCTGCCCACCGGCTCTCGATGGCATCCCAATCGGGCAGCCGCAGCAGGTCCGTGGCCGTTACCCGGTGACCGGCCGACAGCAGGTCGACCGTGTCCGGGCCGCGCCCCGCGCCGATGTCGAGAACGTGACCGCTGCGGCTGTCCAACCGCTCCAGCAGCAGCGGGACGAGCTGCCGCATGGCGGGCTCGCGGCTCCAGGAGTCCTCGCCCGCGCGGTACCGCCGCTCGAACGCTGCGTACAGGACCTTGTCGTAGGGCGCGTCGGCGCCGACAGCGGGGGTCATGCGGGTTCTCTCCTGGGTGTCTCGGTACGCGCGCTCTGCGCGGGCACGGCGCGTGGTGGAGCAGTGGTGGCGGGGGCGGTGACTCGACTGCCGGCCGGGACGTCGGACGTGACCAGGCAGTGGGCGCCGATGAACGCGCCGCCTCCGATGTGCACCGGTCCCAGCACGGACGCTCCGACCCCCACCACGACGCCGTCGCCCAGGGTCGGATGCCGCCGTTCCCCCGGCTGTCGGCTCCGGTCCCGCCACCAGCCGACCGCTCCGATGGTGACATGGTGGAAGAGGGTGACGTCGTCGCCCAGAACGGCGTCCTCGCCGATCACCACGGCAGTCGCGTGGTCGATGAACAGACCCGTGCCGATACGGGCTCCCGGGTGGATGTCGCATCCTCCGGACAGCAGCCGCCCGAGCAGGGTCAGCACCCTGGCCGCGACACGGTGCCCGCGCCGGTGGAGCGGGTGGGCGACACGGTGCAGCCACAGCGCTGGGAGGTAGGGGGCCAGTACGGCCTCGCCGAGGCTGCGCACGGCCGGGTCGCGCTCCGCCACCACGCGGACATCGGCGCGCAGCCGCTGCCAGGTCCGACGGAACCGACGTGCGCCGATCATGCGGCCGGCTCCGGTGTGCCTGGGCGGACTCCCACGCTCGCGGCGGCGACGCGTACCCGCACGCGCGCATGGGCCTCGTCCGCCGCTGCTCGGGCGGCATCCGCGGAGGCGCCCGCGGTGATGACGAAACCGAGCCTGTCGAGGTTGTCACGGGGCGGGCGAACGGCCTGACCGGTCCGCGCGTGGAGCACCACCTCCCGCACACCGGGAGCCTGTTGGGCCGACTCCGTATCGATGCCCTCCAGGATCCCGGCCGCCGGTGCGGTCACCGCACGGATGCAGCCCACGCCGGTGATGGCGGGCGGACGTGGATGCCGCCCCAGGGCCAGGGCGATGACATCCTCGTAGATGTCGCCTTCCAGCACATGGTTGATCATCGTGGGCACGAGACCGCCGATCAGCCGGCCGTTGATCTCGATGATCTGCGGCCCCTCGCGACCGAGTACGAGTTCGGTGTGAGCATGGGAACGCCGCAGGCCCGCCGCGTCGAGCGCCTCGGTGCACACGCGGACCACGTCGTCGACGGTCCGAGCCGGCAGCTCCGCCGGAAAGCAGCCCCCCAGTTCCAGAGGGAAGGGCCCCTCGGCCAGACGGCGGTCGACGCATCCGTACACCTCGTGCCGCCCGTCGAAGGTCACTGTCTCGCAGCTGACCACCGGGCCCGGGACGAACTGCTCCACCAGGATCCGTCCGGTGCTCCGGATGCCCCGGCCGTATCCCCGCGTGGAGGTGATCGCCTCGGCCAGAGCCCGGACCTCGTCCGGGGTCTCGGCCACGCCCACATGCAGTGAGGCCATACCGTCGGCAGGCTTGACGACAACGGGACAGCCCAGGGCCGATGCCGCCGCGACCGCCTCCTCGGCAGTGGTGGCGGACCGGAAGCCGGGCTGCGGAACACCGGCCCGGTGCAGAGCGGTCCGCATGGCGTGCTTGTCGCGCAGGCGGCCGATCACCTCCGGGCTCTCGAAGGGGATGCCGAGGTTCCGGGCGGCGACCGCCGTCGGGAGGAGATGGCCGTCGCTGAGGGCGAGGAAGCCGTCGATGGGGGTCCGTTCGTGCAGCTCGGCCAGTGCCCGGGTCAGCGCTGCGGCGTCGCCGGTGGCCACGTGGGTGCGTACGGCGGCGGCCGTGCGGAGTGCCGCCTCGGCCCCGCTCGTGACCAGGTAGGGGGCCAGGTCATGGGCCACGAATGTCACTTCGTGGCCGAGGGCGGCGGCGGTCCGCACGATCTGGAAGCCGGCCGTGGGCGTGGATTCGACGAGAACCAGATGCGCCATGTCAGGCCATCACCTTTCGCGAGAGGAACGCGCTGAACGGGGACAGGTGAGCGGTGTCGCCCGCTCTCATCCGCCGAGCCGTTCCCACTCCTCGGGCGTGCCGGCATCGGGAAGCACCGTCACCACGGTCTGTGAAGGCGGCAGTGCGGCAGCGATCCGGCGGGCGGTCAGCCAGTTCGCTGCGGCGGAGCTTCCGATGCGGACCCCTGTCAGCCGGTGGAACTCGGCCATGCCGTCGAGGGCTTGAGGATAGGAGACCGCGTAGTGCTCGATCTCGTGATCGTGCAGAGCGACGAAGGGCTGCCGGATGCCGTGGCCCATTCCACCGGAACCGGCGTACTTGGGCTTGCCGTTGGGCGGCTCGGGGCTGCCGTAGGGCAGTTCCTCCGGCGTCACGCCGACAGCCCGTACGCCGGGGAATGCCGAACGCAGCGCTCTGAGCACCCCGATCAGCGTGCCGCCCGTCCCGATCGAGGCGACCCAGGCGGCCGGTGCCCTTCCGTCGAGCTGCCGGATGATCTCCTGACCGGTAGCCGCCTCGTGCAACAAGAGGTTGGCCGGGTTGCGGTGCTGGTACAGCAGCGTCCAGCCGTCCTCCTCGACAGGCGTGCGCAGGGCGGTCCTGACCACTTCGAGGAATCCCAGCTCCTTGTCCACGAGGTCCACCTGCGCCCCGCGTTCGGCGAGCACGTCGAGGAGGCTGCGCGGGCTGGCCGAGGACAGAACGAACCGTGCTGTGACCCCCAGGTCGGCGCACAGGAGCGACAGCGCACGGGCCAGGTTGCCCCCCGAGTACTCCACGACCCGCAGCCCGGCGAGCGGACTGTTCCCGTGGCGCTGCAGGGCGTCGCCCATCAGCGCGTAGGCGACCCGGTCCTTGATGGACCCGGCGGGGTTCTCCCATTCGCACTTGCCCAGCAGCCGGGCCCCGCCGTCGGGCCCGGGAAGCGGGATCAACGGCGTGTTGCCCAGCGCCGCGGCGAAGCGGCGGAAGGCGGGATGGCGATCCTCCAGCGCCGCGTAATCCGGCGGAGCCACCGCCAGTTCCTCCGGCAGGAGCGGGGCCTGAAGCGGCGGCACCGCGACAGTGTTCCGGGGCAAGGACGCCTCCGTGTGCGAGCTTCGAGGGCTGTGACGATCAGGACGCCGGCAAGCGTCTCCGGCCCACTTCCCGCTGAGTTCCCTCTGGGTTCCTCCGGTTCAGTACCGCGGCGCGCGGCATGCGGAGTGTGCGGCACGAGGGGCGTCAGCGCCGCTGTCGTGCGCACCGGCAAAGTCCGTCACCTAAGATGCATGAGCGATACATACTCTTTGTACAGGCCGCGTAGAGCGGATCTTCCAAGGGCCACAAGCCCTGGCTGCAGTAGGGCGGAACGTGCTGGCGCAACAGGTTCGGTTCGGCATCCTCGGACCGCTGGACATCCGCTGCGGTGACGAACTGGTCGAGCCGGGCGGCCTGGTCCCCGCCGTCGTGCTGGGACTGCTTCTGCTGGCGGCGGGCCGCGCCGTGCCGCTGCACCGGATCGTGGATGCGGTGTGGGACGACCTCCCCCCGGAGACCGCGTCCCACCAGGTACGCAAGGCGGTGTCCGTGCTGCGGCGCCGCATACCCGAGGGCGACCGCCTGATCGTCACCCAGACCGGCGGTTACCGCATCGATCCGGGAGTGGGGCAGCTCGACGCCGCTGTCTTCACTGGGCTGCTGGGCGAGGCGCAGGCCCTCGAAGCGGACGGGCGAACCAACCAGGCGGTGGACCGGCTACGGGAGGCGCTCGCCCTGTGGCGCGGGCACGTCCTGCAAGGTCTGCCCGGGTCGTTTCTGGAAGCAGCGGCCACGACTCTCGACGAGCGCCGCCTGGAGGCCATGGAACACTGTTTCGACCTGCGTCTGGAACTCGGCGAAGCGGCCGGACTGGTCAGCGAGTTGAGGAGCCTGATCGCGGAGCATCCGCTGCGCGAGGCGCCGCGCCGCCAGCTCATGCTCGCGCTGTACCGGTCAGGCCGCCAGGCCGAAGCGCTCGAGGAGTTCGCCTCCCTGCGCACGCTGCTGACCGCCGAGCTGGGAGTCGCCCCGGGTGCCAAGCTGTCCGCCCTGCGGGACGCGATTCTGCGCCAGGCCCCGGAGCTGGACGGTGCACCCTCGGCGGTGACCGCGGAGTCCGCCGAGGCGCGTGTCCGGCAAGGGCTGGGCGTGCCACGCACGCTGCCCTCCACGCTGAGCGACTTCACAGGGCGCCGGTCGGAACTGGCCCGGATCGCCGAGCTCGCGGGCCAGACCCCCACTGGTCCCGCCATCGTCGTGATCGACAGTATGGCGGGCAGCGGCAAGACGGCGCTTGCCGTGCACAGCGCCCACCAGTTGGCCCACCGGTATCCGGACGGGCAGCTCTTCCTGGACTTACGCGGCCACTCGGGCGAGCATCCGCCGCTGGATGTGGGCACCGCTCTGGACATGCTCGCGTGTTCCTTCGGCGTGCCCGCCGAACAGCACCCCGGCACCCTGGTCGGCAAGACCGCCCTGTGGCGCCGTCTGAGCGCCGGCCGGCGGCTGCTGCTGATCCTCGACGACGCCGTCTCCGCCGATCAGGCACGCACCCTCCTGCCCGCCTCGTCACAGAGTCTGGTTCTCGTCACCAGCAGGAACCGGCTGCCGGACGTGGACGGGGCCCTCTGGCTGCCCTTGAGGGACATGCCCCATGAGGACGGTGTACAGCTCTTACGCCGTGCCCTTGGACCCCACCGGTCATCGGGCGCCTCGGCGGCTGTGCACGAACTCGTCGAGCTGTGCGGAGGACTCCCCCTGGCCCTGCGCCTCGCAGCCGCCCGCCTGCTGCGGCGCCCCGGACGGCGGGACGCCGAGCTGGTCGAGCGACTGCGGGACGAACGGAAGCGGATCGATGAGCTGTACTCACCGGAGCGCAGCATCGCCGGAGCTCTGGCGCGGTCGTACGAGAACCTGCCGGAGGAACTGCGCAGCGCCCTCCACGTCCTGGCGCGGCACTCCGCCTCCGACCTGACGCACCAACAGGCCATCGCGCTCCTGGAGGCGGCGCCCCGCGCGGCCGAGGACATCCTGGACCGCCTGCTGGATGCCAACCTGATCCGGCAGGACGGACGTTGCCGGTATGCCTTCCACCCCCTCGTACGCGGTTACGCGCTCTGTGCGTACCACCCGGCCCTGGTGACAGAGGGCGGCTGTCGGGGACCGGAGGATCCGGCCGGGCGAGATCACCGACACCGCTGCGCCGCGTGACGTCCGGCTGCTGCCCTCTGTCCTACGCGCCGGGTGTCTCGGCCAGCCGGAAGCCCATCGCGTAGAAGGAGCGCTGGTACCAGCCGTGGCGCCGTCGGCAGCGCGCCAGGTCTCCGTACCGGGTGAAGCTGCCCCCACGTGCCACGCGGTAGCCGGCCTCGGCGCGGGCCAGATCGTCGAGGACCGGCTCGCCCCCGGGGTGGGGGCGGTAGTCGTCGGCCACATACTCCTCGACGTTGCCGGCCATGTCGTCCGCCCCGAAGGGGCTGCGGCCCGCCGGATACACGCCCACCGGTGTGGTGGTCAGTGGTCCGGCCTCCACGGTGTTGGCCAGCCCGCTGTCCCATGTGTCGCCCCAGGGATACTCCCGGCCCTCGGGCCCGGCCGCCGCATACTCCCACTCCGCCTCGGTCGGCAGGCGCAAGCGCCGTCCGGTGCGCCGGGCCAGCCACCGGGCATAGGTATCGGCATCCTCAGGACTCACCGTCCACACGGGGTGGTTGGCCAAGGCAGCCGGATATACGCCGAACTGCCAGGAGGAGGGCGGACTGATCTGTGGATTCTCCGTGAGGAAGGCGCGGTACTCGACGTTGGTGACGGGGTAGCGGGCGATCCGGAAGGCCGGTATCCGCACCTCGTACCTCGGACACTCCTTGGCGATCCAGGCCCGCTCCACGCCCACGCCGGCCCAGCGTTCGGTGACAGCGTCCACGTGCTCCGCCGGAAGCCCCAGGCACACCTGCGCCTCCGGCACCTCCAGCATCGCGGGACGGTACACGTCGATCCGTGGATCTCCCAGCAGGGCCAGCAGGCTTCCCGCAGCCAGCCGGGTCAGGAAGACGGCGGTCGGTTCCTCGGCGAGGGCCGCCAGCTCCAGTGGGTCGTGTCCGGCCAGCCGGGAGCACTCTGCCCCGAACCGGTCCGAAGACACGCGGTCCACGAAGGAGTCGGGCAACCCCATCGCCGCCCGGTCGCTCAACTCGTTCGGGTTGACCACCGTTTTCACTCGCCCTGCGCAGCCCTCGGTGCGGGCGTCTCGTAGACGGAGCCGTCGTACGAGGCGGCCAGGAACCGGTCCCCGTCCTGCGCGTAGTACACACAGGAGATGCCGGCGGTCGTCGGTCGGGTGACGACGGGCCAGGAGCCGGTGCGCGTGTCGTACACCGCGATCAAACCGGAGTAGGAGCCGGTCGCGACCAGGGCACCGTCCGCGGAGGCGGCGACGGACTTGACGGAGTGATCATGCGGAGTGGGCACCGCCGTGGCCCCCTGACCGTCCCACAGTCGCAGCACCCGGTCACGGCTGATGCTGGCGAACCGACCGTCGGGCAGCGCCGCGCAGCCGTTGGCGATCCTGCTGTGCGCGGACTCGACGCGGGCCGTCTCCTCCAGAGTGCGGGTGCTGAACCAGCCGGCCGCGGAGTCGGCGCAGACCGCGAAGATCGTGTCGCCCGAGCAGGCCACACCCTTCACCGCGTTCGCGTGCAACGACAGCGTCGTGACGTGCCGCAGTGCACCGCCCGGGGATACCGCGAAGACCAGGCCCTCACCGGTGTAGGCGCCGACGACGACGTGCGGTACTCCGTCGCGCTCGAAGGCCGCCGCGCAGTTCAGGGGGGAACGGTGCTGGTACAGGACCTCCCCGGTGTCGGCGTCGAAGACCCGGCCCAGCTGGCCGCCGGTGAGGACACGCCCTCCGACCTGGACCAGGAAGTTGCACAGGCTGCCCATGGCCGCGACGGGAGCACCGTCGACGTGGACGACACCCGCGTCACCCACCGTGTACCTGCGTCCGTCGGGCAGTTCGCAGACGGCGTTCACACTGGGGGTGCCCTGCACTCGGCCGACGTCCCACCGGCCCTCGGCCAGGTCGTAGACGGCGTACGTGGAGCCGAACGTGGCGAAGACCAGCTCATGGTCGTTCAGGAAGGCGCACGAGCGGGCCCACACCTCGGCCGGGAACTCGGCGGTGTGCACGGGCCGCAGTCCCTCGCTCGTGTCCCAGACACGCAAGGACCGGTCGTAGCTGAGACTGACCAGGGAACCGGTGGCCGCGTTGTACACCAGCCGCTTGATGCCGGCGTCGTGCGCGGGGAAGTGCGTCCGCTCATCGCCCTCGATGCGGATGATCGCGCCGTCGTCGTTGCCCGCGAACACCACTGCGGACCGGGTGATGGCGATCGTGTCCGTCTCGACGCCGCCGAGGTCGACCTCCTCGACGAGCGCACCCGTCACGAGGGACCAGCGTTTGACCGTTCCGTCGTCGCTGGACGACAGCAGTTCCCCGGTTGCGGGCAACCACTCCACGGAGATGACGTCGGCGGTGTGCCCCTCGAACTCGTGGACCATGGTGCCCGAGAAGTCGTAGACGCGGACCTTGTGGTCACGTGAGGCGGTCGCGACCAGCTCCTCGTCCGGGTGGAAGACGGACATCTCCACATCGTCCTTGTGATCCGCGAACACCGCGACCAGCTTCAGGTCGGGCACCGACCACAACCGGGCGGTGTAGTCGCTGGACGACGTCACGAGCCGTAGACCGTCGGGGCTGAAGGCCACCTGGTTGGCAAGGTGGTCGTGGAAGGCACGGGCGAGTGGCTCCCCGGTGCCGGCGTCCCACAGGACGACCTGGTTGTCGTAGCCGGCGGTCGCCACGTAGCGGCCTTCGTGGGTGGCGACGCCACTGATGGGCCCCTGATGCCGGATCATGCGATCTTCTCCTTCTCGGTCAGGTCGTGCAGCTCGATGGTGTGCAGGGTCTTCTCGGCCTTGGCCGTGAGATAGGCCCGGTTGTGCTGATTGACGTGGACACCTGTGGGGAGCGTGCGGTGCACGGTGATGCCGTGCGCCGCCAACTGCCTGGCCTTGTCGGGGTTGTTCGTCAGCAGGTCCACAGCGGTGCGGCCGAGCGCCCGGAGCATCTGCGCGGCCGCGGTGTAGTCCCGCAGGTCGTCGCTGAGTCCGAGAGCCTCGTTGGCCTCGTAGGTGTCCAGGCCACCGTCCTGCAGCCGGTAGGCGTCGATCTTGGAGTACAGGCCGATGCCCCTCCCCTCCTGGCGGAGATAGACCAGCACGCCGCCGGCTGCGTGGAGGGACACCAGGGCCTCGTCGAGTTGCGGACCGCAGTCACAGCGGGCCGACCCGAACACGTCGCCCGTGAGGCATTCGGAGTGCACACGGACCAGCGGTGTTCTCGTGTCCGCCGGGCCCAGTTCGACCGCGAGATGCTCGGCGCCGTCACGGAGTCCGTGAAAGGTCGAGACCCACGAATCCACCATCAGGCCGGTGGACAGCCGCAGCGGCACCCGCACCCGGGTACGCACTGTGCAGGGTTTGTCAGGGCCGTCGATGTAGATGTGCATGCCGGTCTCTCTTCGCATGAGGGCTGTTGCCGTCGGATGGCTCGGGAAGAGTGCGCTACACCGCGCCGCGAGCCAGGTGTCCGGTGGCGGTGAGCGTGGCGTCGATCAGTCCGTCCAGAGCCGCGGTCACGGCTGGGTCGGTGAAGATCCCGCGCGGACCGAGGCGGGCGACGGCGTTTCCCACGGCGACCCGGCCGTGCTCCACCACCAGCGCCCCGGCGCGCTCCAGCACCCTGTGGAGTTCGGGCTGAACCTCCGCGCCCCCTCTCCTGCCGGGGGACGCCGTCGCCACCGCGACCGGCTTTCCCGTCAGGGCGCCGGCGCCCCAGGGACGGGAGAGCCAGTCGAGCGTGTTCTTCAGCCCGCCGGGCATCGATCCGTTGTAGCTGGGGCTGCTGATGACGACCGCATCGGCGGTGCTCACCAACTCCTGGGCTGCCGCGACGGACTTCGGCACGCCCTGCGCCTCGACATCCTCGTCGAAAAGCGGCAGTCCCGCCGGAGTCAGCAAGGTGCCGGTGATGTCCCGCGGGCGGCGCTCGAGGATCGCCCGGACCGTCATCAGCAGGGCGCCGTTCACGGAGTCCCGGCGCAGGCTTCCCGAAAGGAGGACGATGGTGGTCACGTGGGGGCTCCCGAGGATCTGCGGATCGGCCGGTAGAGGGGCCGACCTTCGACTTCGGGAGCATGCTCGGCGCAGGAGTTCCCGCTGCGTTCCCTCGCTCCTCCCGCGGACGGGTACCTCGAGGGGCTACGAAGCGGCAAGGTTCCCCGGGCGATCTGGACGGGCCCGGCTACGGCGAACACGGCGCAGGCAGTAACCATTCGCCGGGCCGACTCTCTGCCCTGAGCAAGGCCGAAGGCCTGCGGCAGCCGAGCCGCTTGGAGGATGCGGCGGGGGTCATGGTGGTCGTCGACGCCGGTGCGGTTCGCACGGGCTGACCAGGACACGCGGAAGGCTCCCGGCCGTCAATCCTCAGCAGCAGGATGCTTGATGCGGGCCCCTGCATCCGAAAGACGGCTTGTGCGCGGTCGCGACGGCCTCACGGGACTGCCCTCGGCCGGGCCGTGCACATGGACCGTCGTCAGGAACCGGCGGCGGACACGTGGCGAGTCAACTCGGTGGCCAGGCGTCGCATGACCGTGTGGTTGGCGCGCCGCATCGTGGCCCGTACGACAGGGGCCAGCAGCCGGTCGGCGAGGGGGGCGCGCACCCAGGTGTACGTGAACGAGATGCGGGTCCCACCGGTTCGCAGCGGTTCGATGGTGTAGGTGCCGTGGGCCTGTCGCCGGCCGGCCGCGCTGACGTTGTGTTCGACGATGCGCTTCGGCGCCTCGGCCTCGACGACCTCGATGGTGACCTCGGTCTTCGTGCCGCCCAGGGCGGCGGTCACCGTGGCGCATGCTCCGACGCCCCGGGCGGGGCCGCTGTAGCGCCAGTCGGTCAGGTAGTGGTCGGTGAACCGCTGATGGTGAGCCATGACGTCGAGGAAGCCGTAGGCCTGCTCGGGCGTCTGAGGTACATCGATCGACACGGTGACGGGCTTCATGTACCACACGGTACATGCGGCATGTACCCATTGGTACAGTCGTGACGTGGCGACCATGGATGACTCTCATCCCGAGGGCGAGGCCGGGCAAGGCGCGCTTGCGGATCGGCGCGCGCAACTGGTGGAGGCGGCTGTCGACCACGTCGCGGCGCACGGCATCGCGGACCTGAGCCTGCGCGGCCTGGGAGCCGCGATCGGCGTCAGTCACCGCATGCTGATCCACTACTTCGGCTCCAAGGAACAGTTGCTCGTCGAGATCGTCCGGACGTCGGAGCGGCGCCAGCGCGATGTGCTGTCCCGGCTTCGCCTGGAGCCCGGCCTCTCGCCCGCCGATGCCGCGCGGCTGCTGTGGCGGCACCTGACGGACCCTCGGCTGGCCGGGCAGGAGCGGCTCTTCTTCGAGCTCTGCGGGCACGCGCTGCGCGGCCGCCCCGAGGCCGTCCCGGTCCTCGAAGGGCTCGTGACGGACTGGCTGGAGCCGCTCGTTGCCGCCGAGGTCGGTGCGGGGGCAGACCCTGCCACGGCCCGGAACCGGGCCAGGCTGGGACTCGCCACCGTCCGCGGCCTGCTCCTCGACCTGCTCGCCACCGGTGACCGCGCCGGCGTCGACTCGGCGATGGAGGAGTTCCTCCGGCTGTACTACGGCCCGGAGTGAGGAGTCACCGGTCGGGCAGAGCGGCTGGGTCAGACGTCGTACCGGCGCCCGAACGAATCGACCTCCCCAAGGGCCGGGTATCCGTGCTGGTCAACGCCACGAAGCCGCTGCAAGGGCCATCCCTTCCCCAGCCGAGGACGAGAGTTCGAGGCGCGCTCGGGGCCCAGGGCCGCCGATGTGAACGGTGACCGACCGCGTACTCATGCTCGGTCCGCCGGGGTGATCTCGTCGACCAGGCCGCGGATGCGCTTCTCGATCTCGTCGCGGATCGGGCGGACCGCTGCGACGCCCTGTCCGGCCGGGTCGGGGAGGTCCCAGTCGAGGTAGCGCTTCCCGGGGAAGACGGGGCAGGTGTCCCCGCAGCCCATCGTGATGACGACGTCGGACGCCTGGACCGCTTCCACCGTGAGCACGTTGGGCACCTCGGCCGTGATGTCGATGCCCGCCTCCGCCATGGCCTCGACGACGGCCGGGTTGACGGTGTCGGCGGGGGCGGAGCCTGCGGAGCGGACCTGGACGCGGTCGCCCGCGAGGTGGGTGAGGAAGGCGGCGGCCATCTGTGAGCGTCCGGCGTTGTGGACGCAGACGAACAGGACGGACGGGGTGGCTGTGTCAGACATGGGCTGCGTCTTCCTGAGGTGCGGGAACAGCGGCTGGGGCGGTGAAGTAGCGGCGCGCGTACAGGGCGACGTACACCAAGCCGATGAGTGCGGGCACCTCGATGAGGGGACCCACGACGCCGGCGAGTGCCTGGCCGGAGGTGGCCCCGAAGGTGGCGATGGCGACGGCGATGGCGAGCTCGAAGTTGTTGCCCGCGGCGGTGAAGGCCAGCGTCGTGGCGCGTGAGTGGTCCAGACCGACGGCACGGCCCAGGGCCATGGACCCGGCCCACATGACGGCGAAGTAGACCAGCAGCGGCACAGCGATGCGGGCGACGTCCAGCGGCTGTGAGGTGATCGCGTCGCCTTGCAGGGCGAAGAGGACGACGATCGTGAAGAGCAGGCCGTAGAGGGCGAAAGGGCCGATGCGCGGGACGAGTTCGGCTTCGTACCAGGTGCGGCCCTTGGTCCTCTCGCCGATGCGGCGGGTGAGGTAACCGGCCGCGAGCGGGATGCCGAGGAAGATGAGCACGCTGCGGGCGATCTCCCACACCGACACGTCCAGGCCGGTCCGTTCCAGCCCGAGCCAGCCCGGCAGGGCGGAGAGGTAGAACCAGCCCAGTGCCGAGAAGGCGATCACCTGGAAGACGGAGTTCAGGGCGACCAGGACGGCAGCGGCCTCACGGTGTCCGCAGGCCAGGTCGTTCCAGATGATGACCATGGCGATGCAGCGGGCCAGGCCGACGATGATCAGGCCGGTGCGGTAGGCGGGCAGGTCCGGCAGGAACAGCCAGGCCAGCGCGAACATCAGCGCAGGGCCGACGACCCAGTTCAGCAACAGGGACGGCAGCAGCAGACGGCGGTCCCGGGTGACGGTGTCGAGGCGGTCGTAGCGGACCTTGGCCAGCACCGGGTACATCATCACCAGCAGGCCCAGGGCGATCGGCAGGGACACACCCGTGACGGTCACCTCGGCCAGCGCGTCACCCAGGCCCGGGACCAGGCGGCCGAGGCCGAGCCCCACGGCCATGGCCGCGAGGATCCAGACAGCCAGGTAGCGATCGACGAAGGACAGGCGTCCCGCCACGTTCCTCTCAGCGGCCGCAGCGCTCACGAGGCGGCCCCGGCAGCCGCCGTGCGGTCGGGCAGCGATTCTCCTGCCGGACGGGTCAGGATCGCGGCGAGTCGGTCGGTCATCTCCGGGACCAGCCAGTAGTAGACCCAGGTGCCGCGCCGCTCGCAGTCGATCAGACCGGCCTGCCGGAGCAGCTTCAGGTGGTGCGAGATCGTCGGCTGGGACAGGTCGAAGGCCGGGGTCAGGTCGCACACGCAGACCTCGCCGCCCGCACGGGAGGCGATCATCGACAGCAGACGCAGCCGCACCGGGTCACCCAGCGCCTTGAACACCTTGGCCAGTTCTCCTGCCTGGCTCTCGTCCAAGGGGGTCGTGAGCAGTGCTGGGCAACAGCCGCCGGCCGCATCGTCCTGACCCAGCACTACGAACTCTTGATTCGACATCTCTCTATGTTGACATCCTTCGATTCAGAGCGCAAGGTTGCATCGACAGACATCAATGCAACCCGTTGGGAGACGTGCCATGTCTCGCGCTCAGCTCGCCCTTCGCGTCAGCGACCTGGAAGCGTCGATCACCTTCTACTCGAAGCTGTTCGGCACCGAACCGGCCAAGCGGCGTGAGGGCTACGCCAACTTCGCCATCACAGAGCCCCCGCTCAAGCTCGTCCTGATCGAGGGGCAGCCCGGCGAGACGACCCGCCTGGACCACCTCGGCGTCGAGGTCGAGTCCACCGATCAGGTCAGCGCCGCCACCACCCGTCTCAAGGACGCCGGCCTGGCCACCTTCGAGGAGAACGACACCTCCTGCTGCTACGCCCTCCAGGACAAGGTGTGGGTCCACGGTCCCGGCCAGGAGCCCTGGGAGGTGTACGTCGTGAAGGCCGACGCCGACAACCTCGGCAAGAGCGCCGATCCCGGCACCGCCGGGGACGCCTGCTGCACCGGCCAGGCGACCGTGGACGCCCCGGCGGCCGCTGGATGCGCCTGCGGCCAGTGAGGCGAACGGCCTGAAGCGTGCGAGCAGGCGCTGCGGGAAGCGATTCGTGCACGGTCCAGGCCTCTGCCGGGTGACGCCGCAGGGCCGGAACCCGGTGGTTCCGGCCCTGCGTGTACCGGTGCGTCAGGAGCGTCGCCTGCGACGCAGCAGGCGCCTGCGGGTGTATGTCGCGGCGGCGACACCGACGGCCCCGGCCCCTGCGAGAAGCAGCGCGGTGTACGTCGTGCCGATCACCACCGGGGACTTCACCAGTTGGATGCCGGCCAGGACGAGCGCGGTCACGGCCACGGTGACGGCGACGAACACGGCGATCTCCAGCGGGAGCAGCAAGGGCGGCACGCTGTCCGGCGTACCGCGCCCCCCACTGGTCTCGCCTCGGCCCTCGCCGTCGCTCACCTGATGATGTCGATCCACGTCGCTTCCCTCCGCTCGCCCGCGACGAACAGGTGCGCACACGCCTCGTCGGCGCTGCCGTCCTGGTGGGTGATCTCCCGGCCGTTGCCGCTGATCAGCCGGCTCCCACAGCACTCGTCGGCACAGGTGCGACCGGGCGGAGCGCGGTGAAGTCCTGGAACGCGTCGCGGGTGGCGGAGAGCAGCAGCAGCCACTCGTCGCAGCCCTGCCACGGGTGGAGGTCGCCGCCGCCTCCGCGCACCACCCGCGGTCCGTCCCCCGTGCGGGGGCGTGCGTCCACCGGCGCGTCCTCGAAATGCGGTATCCACATGTCGGCGCAGATCTCGTTCGCCGACCCCATCGCCGCCAGCCCGAAGGCGTTCTCCGCCGCGGCCGTGCGCTCCTCGTCGGCGAAGTCGTCGAGCACCTGCTCCTCGTCCGGCCTCCCGTCTCCGCGGAAGGTCAGAGTGGTCGTACCCGCCCGGGCCGCGTATTCCCACTCCGCCTCGCTGGGCAGCCGGAAGGGCAACGCCCCGAGCAGGTCGTCCAAGTCGTCCTCGAACCGGGCCGTGCTCGCGTCCGATTCGGCGAAGGTGTCCTCGTAGTCGGGCAGCCAGTGCCGTGCCTGCGCCACCGTGAGCGGATGCCGGGCGATCAGGAACGGCTCGACCCGCACGTCCCGCACCGGCCGGGCCCGGTCGGCGTCGGCGAAGAACGCCGCGAGGTCGTCATCGGCGCCGTCGGCCCGCTCGATGGCACGCACCGCGTCCAGTTCCGCGTCGGACAGGCCCATCCGGAACGTCCCACCGGGAACAGCCCGGAAGACCACTCCGGAAGGAACATGCCGCCAGGCCGGTCGGCCGGCCACGGTCTCTTGAGCCCACATGGTGCCGGACGCTAGCAGTCGGGCATGCCCGACAGAGAAGGAGCCCCCCCGCCCGAAGCAGGCGGCCGGCGCTTCGCCCCGGCACGGAAACCCGGCGTCGTCCGTGCGCCGGTCACACCGGGGTACGGACGACGATCCCTCCCCCGTGCCGGGGCGCGGACGCCTGTCCGGGGCAAGGCGCCGGTTCCCCGCCCGGGGCGCGGTCACCGCCCGGGGCGCGGTCACCGCCGGGGGCGCGGTCACCGCCGGGGGCGCGGTCACCGCCGGGGGCGCGGTCCCCGCCCGGAGCACGGTCCCCGCCCGGAGCACGGTCCCCGCCCGGAGCACGGTCACCGCCCGGAGCACGGTCACCGCCCGGGGCACGGTCACCGCCCGGGGCACGGCGTCCGTCCCCCGCACGGGGCGTGGTCACCGGCGCCGGGCCCGGCGGCGCTGGGCGCTCAGGCGGTTCAGTGGACGCTGTCCAGCTTGGCCCGCTGTTCCGGGGTCAGGTCGAGATCCACCGCACCCAGGCTTTCCTCCAGCTGTGCGACGGACGAGGCACCGACCAGCGGGAGAACCGGGATGTCCCCGCCCATGAGCCAGGACAGCACCACCTGGTTGACGGTCGCGCCGGTCTCGGTGGCCACCTCACGGATCGCCTTCAGCCTGGGCTGGGTGCCCGCGTGGTCGAAGCCGGGGCCGAGCGGCTTGTCGTCGCGGACGTACGCGCCGGAGATCAGGGGGGAGTACGCGACCTGGGTGAGCGAGGGGTTGGCGCGGAGGTAGCTGAGGAGGTCGCCGCTGACCAGGCCCTGGTTGCCGTCGGGGGAACGCATGCTCGGGATGTCGGTGCGCTGGCGCAGGTAGCTGTGGTGGTGCTGGAGCACCTCGTAGCCGGGGACACCTGCGGCGGCGGCCAGGGCGCGGGCGCGCTCGATCCGCCAGGACCAGTGGTTGCTCGCGCCGAGCAGCCCGGCCACTCCGTCGGCGACCACCTCGGCGAAGCCCTGGACGGTCTCCTCCAGGGGGGTCCGCTCGTCCATGATGTGCGCGTACAGCAGGTGGATCTTCTCGATGCCGAGGTATTCCCTGCTGCGCTCCGCCGACTCGCGGATGACCTTGGCGGACAGGCCCTCCACGTCGAGGCTGAAGGTCTGGGTGGGCTGGTTGGGGCGAGCGCCGAGCTTCGTGGCGATGGTGATCTCGTCGCCGATGCCGCGGCTGCGCAGCCAGCGGCCGACGAGCTGCTCGCTCTCGCCGCCCTGTGTGCCGTGCACCCAGAACGCGTAGTTGTTCGAGGTGTCGATGAACGTGCCGCCCGCCTCGACGAACCGGTCGAGGATCGCGAAGGAGGTCGCCTCGTCGACGGTGGTGCCGAAGGTCATGGCGCCGAGGCTCAGGACGCTGACCTCGCGACGGGTGTCGGGCGAGCTGCCGATGACGCGGTACTTCATGGTGAACCCTTCAGTGGTGGGAGGTGGCCGACTCGGTGCCGGCGGAGGCCGCGGCACGGACCGGCAGGTCCGCGAGCAACTCCGCCACGACGGCGTCGAGGTGGGGTACGAGGTAGAAGTGGCCGCCGGCGTACACGCGCAGGCGGAACGGGCCGGTGCTGTGGTTCCGCCAGGCCAGCGCCTGCGGCTCGTCGACCCGCGGGTCGGCGTCGCCGATCAGGGCGGTGACGGGGCACCGCAGCGGGTCCGCTCCGCGGAACCGGTACGTCTCGGTGGCTACGTAGTCGCTGCGGACGGAGGGCAGGATCGCGGCGAGCAGCTCCGGGTTGTCGAGCATCCCCTGATCGGTGCCGCCGAGCAGCTTGATGTCGGCGATCAGCTGGTCGTCGGTCGCGAGGTGCACCGATCCGGGAGCGGGTATCGACGGGGCGCGGCGGCCGGAGACGGTGAGAGCGGCGGGCGGGAAGCCCGCGTCCCGCAGCCGGCAGGCCACCTCGAAGGCGAGGGAGGCGCCCATGCTGTGCCCGAAGATGCTGAACGGCCGGTCCGGCACGAGGCGTTGCAGCAGCTCCTCGGTGATCAGGTCGGCCATCTCGTGCAGGGACTCCACACACCGGTCGGCGAACCGCTCCTGCCGGCCGGGGTACTGGACCACCAGCACATCGGCGTGCGCGGCCAGCCGGGCCGAGAACGGGAAGAAGTACGAGGCGCTGCCGCCGGCGTGCGGGAAGCACAGCAGGAGCGGGGAGCCGGCCGGCGCGGCGTGGAAGCGGCGCAGCCACGGGCTGCCGGTGGGTGGGACGGCGTTCGGGTGCGGCCGTGTCATCCGGTGCTCCTGGCACGCCCGTTGCCGCTGCGGGCTCGGCGGGCCGTGATGGGGATGTGCTTGTAGCCGGAGACGAAGTTGGAGCGGAGCCGCTCGGGAGGGCCGGCCGGCCGGAAGTCCTCGAAGCGGGTGAACAGCTCGTGGAACAGGGTCTTCAGGCTGACGCGGGCGACGCTGTGCCCGATGCAGTAGTGGGGGCCGATACCGAAGGCCAGGTGCTTGTTGGGCCTGCGGCGGATGTCGAACTCCTGGCCGCGCGTGAAGACGGTCTCGTCGCGGTTGGCGGAGCCGATCCAGATGACGACCGCGTCCCCGGCGCTGATGCGGGTGTTGCGGATCTCCACGTCGCGGGTGGCGTACCGCAGGAAGTGGTTGACGGGCGAGGCCCAGCGCAGGGCTTCGTTCAGGGCCGTGTCGTCGGCCTCCGGGTGTGCCGCCCAGTCCTGGAGCACTCCCGTGTCGATGAACTCGGCCATGACGAAGTTCGGCGGGTGGGGGGTGGTGACGTTCGCGCCGAGCAGGAGGCTGTAGCAGTTGGCGACGATCTCCTCGGACGCCATGTGCCGGCCCTCGAACTCCGTGGAGATGAGCACGCTCAGCAGATCGTCCCCGAGGTTGTGGCGACGGAACCGGACCAGGTCCTGGAAGTACGCGAACAGGTCGCGGTGGGCGGCCTTCAGGGTGACGTCCCGGCCGCCCGGGTCCTGGTACTCGGGGTCGTCGGCGGCGATGCACACCGTGGTCAGCCGGCTGAGCCAGGCCCAGTCGGAGGTCGGCAGGCCCATCATGGTGCCGGTGACCGACATCGGCATGGCCAGCATGGTCTGCGCGAAGTCGAACGTGCCGCCGTCGCCGAGTGGTTCGATGAGCGGGACGACCAGGTCGCGGATCATCTCGCGCTGCCGGTCGACCGACTTGATCGCCAGGGCTTTCTTGAGGCGTCCCTGCATCTCGGTGTGGCGGGGCGGGTCGGTGGCCGCGAGCTGCTTGCCGCCTGCCGGGTCGTCCGTGCCCAGCAGGTCGAGCATGGTGCCGCGTTCGGAGGTGAAGGTGGCGGTGTCCCGCAGGACCCGGTCGGCGTCCTCGAAGCGCACGATGTTCCAGAACCAGCGCTCGTCGTCGACCTCGTGGCGGGTCAGCGTGTCCAACGTGCGCATCCGTCGCCAGACGGGGTGCGGGTCGCCGTCGCTGTAGAGGGCCGGATCCACGAGGTCCACGCCGTCGGCGGGTCCGGCGGCGGCCGCGTGCATCGGGCAGCCCGGCGGCGGAGCGAGTGAGGGTCCGGCAGGGGCGGGTGTGGCATGGACGGTCAAGGCCCGTCTTCCTTTCACCGTGATGGGCAGGAAGGCGCCGTGCCGTGTGCCACGCTTCGCCCCTCTCCTCGCAGCTCCGGACCGTCGTGCGCCGAGGAACGGCACGGCGTACGGCGGCGGGCGGGAAGCCAGGAGCGGGAAACCCGAGGGGATGCGGTGGGTGGGCTACACGGCAGAACGGGATGCGGCTCCGGAATACTGCCGGAGCTCGTCGTCCCTCACAGCGCGACGGGGAACCAGCCGGTCTGCGCGGTGCGACGGCCGATGGACGGCCGGGCCTGGAAGATGCTTCCGGCACAACGTACATGACACCGGCGGGAAGGTGAAGACCGAACCGGATTCCATGGCGCCGTCAGTCCGGCACGGTGTCCAGGAAGCCGCTCTTGCCTATGAGGTAGGCCAGTTGGGCCCGGCTGCGGCTGCCGAACAGTTCGGCGGCCCAGCGCATGTGGTTGGAGACGCTGCGCGGACTCATACCGAGGCGGCTCGCTATCGCCTCGTCCGTGTGGCCGTTGACCATGTGCCGCAGGATCGTGCGCCGGACCTCGTCGGTGAGGAGCGGAGGGAGCCGGCTGCTGGGGAACTTCCGCAGCGGCTGGGCCCGCTGCCAGGCGTGGTCGAAGAGCCCCACCAAGTAGCGCACCACGCCGGGATGTTCGACCGCGAGTGCCGTGTCACGCCGCTCCGAGCCGGGGTCGGGGATGAACGCGATCTTCCGGTCGCAGACGATCAGCCGGTCGAACACCTCGTCCAGGGTGCGCACTTCGCCGCCCGCCTGCGAGATGCGTTCGGCGTAGGTGAGCGTGGGCTGGTGGGTGCGGATCGTGTGCTGGTAGATCGTGCGCTGCGCAACCCCGCGGCCGATCGCCTCCAGATCGCTCTCGAGCGCCTTGTCGAGCAGTTCCTGGGGGCGGCCGCCGCCGGGCTGAGCGGTCAGCAGCTCCTGCTGGCAGGCGTGCACGGCCGCCGAGAGGGTGGCGCTGATCGCCTCCTGTCCCCGCACCGCACGGATCAGGTGCGACTCGCCCTTCCCGTAGCTCTCCAGGTAGGCGTCCTGGGCCCGGTTGATCGAGGCGCGCAGCGTCGCGAGAGCGGTCCTCTTCTCCTCGATGACGTCTTCGAGGTGGTCCAGCCGGGCACCGGCCGCCAGGCGTGGCGGGATGGCGGCCAGGCTGCCGTCGGGCAACCGCTGGACCAGGCCCAGGTCCAGCAGACATGAAGGGCACTCGGTGGCGGGGGTCCGGCCGCGAAGGGCGTCCGAGTAGTACTGGAGCCCCTCGTCGCAGAGGACTCCCTCGCGATCCTCCGCCTCATTGTCCTCGGTTGTGCACATATTTCCCCCTGCTGGTTTCAGCAATGCGGGATCATCCTGCTCGATCCTCGATGACCTTGCACGCCGATACGTGCATGCTTCCGACGGGGAACCACCACAGCTCTGCCGCACAACCGCCACAGCCCCGGACACCGGAGGAGCCCGAGCCGGGTTCTGTACCGCAGATGTCCGGATCTTTCGCAGAAGCAAAACAATGGGGGACAGATGAACAGGAACGTTCTCAGACACATACTCGGCGCGCTTGCCCTCGCGGGCGTTGCCTTCATCGGCGTCGGCGCCGCCCAGGCCCCGGCCGACCGTGCCCCCGCCGACCAGACCGTTCTGGCCGACTCCCAGTGGGGCAGCAACCCCACCCCGGACGTCGGCGAGGACGACTCGCAGTGGGGCTGATCCCGGGCCCGCCCTTTTCGATCCCTGGCCTGCCCGTCCCGGGGGCGCCCTGCTCGATCCCGGGCCTGCCCGTCCCGGCACACCGGCATTGATCCCGGCGCACGCCGGCCGGCCCGCCCTGCCCTGATCAACGGAGCGGCGATCCACGCGGCGGCTCCCGTACGCCGCATGTCACCCCTCTTCCCACAGATTTCGGAGGTCGCTTCGTGCTGCCCGAAACGCCGAACGGTGCGTCACCCGACGGCCACACCTGGTATCCGGCCACCCGGGTCCAGCAAGGTATGTGGGTCCTGGACCGCGACGCGCTGCTGCGGCCCACTCAACTGGTGCCCACCGTTGTGGAGTTCACGGGCCCGGTCGACCACGAGGTGCTGGTCTCGTCCGTCCGGAAGGCCCTCGCGCGGCACCCCTCGCTGCGGGCCCGGTTCCGGCTCGACATCAAGCGCCGCCGGGTCGAGTACCACACCGACGGGCCGCCCGCCGAGCCCGCACTGCGCGACGCCGCCGTGGAGGGATGGAGCGAGGACGACGTCGACGACCGCGTACGGACCCTGAGCGGCGCGCCCTTCGACCTGGGCCGGGACGCGCCCGCTCGCGCCGAGATCATCCGCCTCGGCCCGGAGCGCACGCTCCTCGTCCTCAACGTGCACCACATCGTCTTCGACGGGGTCTCGCGCGGCATGCTCCTCGACGAGATCCGCTCCCTCTACCGCGCCGGACTCGACGGCGTGGAGCCGGAACCGAGCGACCTGCCGCACCCGGCGACGGTCGCGGCGGAGCGCACCCCCGAGGAGATCGAGGAGCAGGTCGCCGACGTCGTCGGCCGGCTCCGCGGCGCACCCCCCGAGGTCCGGCTGCCGTTCACCCGCACCCCGTGCGAGGGCGAGGAGTCCCTGCTCGGCGCCACCCTGGCGACGGCTCTCGACGAGGAGACCACCGAGAAGGCGATGGCGGTGGCCGCGCAGGAGGGCTGCACCCCCTTCATGGTCGGGGTCGCCCTGCTCGCCGGCACCCTCGCCCGTACCGGGCCGCAGCGTGACTTCCTCATCGCCTTCGCCTGGCCCGGACGGGACGATCCCGCCACCGCGGACGTGATCGGGATGTTCATGACCACGGTCGTGCTGCGCGTCACCGTCGGCCCGGGCGACACCTGGCGCGACCTGCTCAGCGGGGTGCGCGTCAGCGGCATGGAGGCGTTCGTCGACAGCGACGTCCCCCTCGATTCCGTCTCCGCCGCCCTCAACCCCGACCGCAACGCCCTGTGGCCGCCGCTGTCGCCGGTCCTCGTCAACCTCGACGAGGCGCCGCGGTCCCTGGAGCTCACCCCGGATGTCACGGGCCGGCTCCGCCCGCTCGACCCGATGTTCGTCAAGTACGACCTGGCGATGTTCGTCCGGCTGGAGGACACGGCGGGGGGACGGCGACTCGCCCTCTCGCTGGACTACCCCGTCAACGTCTTCGGCCACACCGATGTCTCGCGCTTCCTTCACGATCTGCGGCGCAGCGCCGCGGGCCTGGCCACATTCCCGGAGAAACCCGTGCTCGAAGAGTCCGTACGCCCCACCGCCGCCCCCGCCGACCTGGACGACCCGACGGCCCGCCTCGAACTCGTCCGCTCCGTGTGGAACGAGGTCCTGGACACCGACGAGTTCGCCGACGACGTCAGCTTCTTCGAGGCCGGCGGCGATTCCCTGCTTCTCGTGCTCCTCGTGGAGCGGCTCGGCCAGGTCTCGGGCCGAGAGGTCCGGACCATGGACCTGTTCCGCTCGCCGACCGTCAGCGGCCAGGCCGAGCTCATCGCCGGCGCCGCCGCATCGGCCACCGAGCCCACGGGTGGCAACCGATGACGGCCGGTGCGCTGGCCGCCGAGGTCATGGAGATACCGGACGGCCCGGACGCGTTCGGCGACGCGAGTTTCATCGCGCTCGGCGGTGACTCGCTGCGTGCCATGCGCCTGGCCGGAGTGCTCCAGGAGCGCCTGGGGCTGCGCGTCCCGATCATGGAGTTGCTCGGTGACGCCCCGCTCACCGAGGTCCTCGCCGCCGCCACCCCCGCGGCCCCGGCGACCGGGGCGGCACCGGCATCCCCGTCCGGCCTCGACACCGAGCAGGCACTCACTCCCGCCCAGCGCGGTATGTGGCTGATCGAGAAGGTGGCCGGGGGCTCCCCGTACAACCTGGTGTTCCGGTGCTTCAGCCGGGGTGGCCGGCTGGACCCCGGCATCCTGGCCAAGGCCCTCGCGGCCACCGCCGCACGCCACGAGGGACTGCGGGTCGTCTTCCGCGAGACCGGCGACGACGTGGTCCAGGAGGTTCTCCCCGTCCACGCACCGGACGTCGTCGAGTACGTCCACGACGACCCGACCGAGACCTTCGAGGGCCACGTACGGCGCCGCAGTGCCGAACTGGGCCGCGAGCCCTTCGACCTGGCCGCCGCTCCCGCCTACCGGTTCGCCCACTTCACTCCGGCCGACCCCTCCGACGAGCGCTCCGCCCTGGTACTGACCGCGCACCACATGGTCCTGGACGGCTTCGCCGTGGGCTACCTGCTGCGCGAGATATTCGACAGCTACGCCGAGTCGAAGGCCGAGTGCGAACGAGCCGCCCAGAGCCTCGGCAGCCCGCTCTCCGCCCTCCGCCGGCACCAGGAGGAGGCCCGCGCCCGAGGCCTCTGGGACGAGCAGACCGAGTTCTGGAAGCAGCACCTCGCCGGGGTCCCCAGCGTCCTCGAACTCCCCGCCGACCGGCAGCGCCCCACCCTCCAGGACGGTGCCGGCGACCGCCTCGGCCTCGACCTCGGCCCGGCCACCACCGACCAGGTCGGCCGCCGGGCGCAGGCCCTCGGCATCACCCCGTACTCCCTGCTCCTGGGCGCCTTCGGCCTCTGCCTGGCCCGGCGCACCGGCAACCGCCGGCTCCTGGTCGGCGTCCCGCTGCTCGGCCGCGGCAGCTCCGAGCTGCGTCGGCTCGTCGCCGTCACGGGCAATCTCGTACCCCTTCTGATCGACGTGGACGACGACCTCGACGTCGCCGCGTTCCTCCGGGGGGTGCACCGCAATCTGGGTGCCGCCATCGACGCCGGCGACCTGCCGTTCGAGGAGATCGTCGCCCGTCTCGGCATCGAGCGAAGCCTCGGCTGCCACCCGCTCGTCCAGGTCTGCTTCGGTATGCACGACCAGCTGGTGCCGAGCGAGCTCAGTGCCGGGCCGGTCCGGATCCAGATCGAGGAAGGACACGGCGGCGGCTCGCAGTTCGACCTGACCATGCTGATCGGCCAGGCGGACCCCTCGTTCGCCGGCCACCTCGAATACGCGACCAGCGTGTGGCACGAGGCCGAGGCCCAGTCCTTCGTCGCCGATTTCCTCGCGACCGTCGAGCGGGTCAGCGCCGCCCCCGAGGCCCGCCTCGAGGACGTCCGCTGCATCTCCGCCGAGGGACAGCACCTGCTCGACGAGATCAACGAAACCGGCCGCGACTTCCCCCGGACGTCCCTCGACGCGCTGTTCCGCGAGACGGTGGCGCGTCACCCCGACACCGTCGCGGTCCGCGACGCGCATCACTCCCTCACCTACGGCGAACTCGCCGCTGCCGCCGCCGAGCAGGCCCGCCTGCTGATCGCCGCCGGAGTCAAGCCGGGCGACCGGGTGCTCGTGGGTGTGGAGCGGTCGGTGGCCGAGACCGTCGCCGTGCTCGGTGTGCAGTGGGCGTCGGCCGCCTACGTGGGGATCGACCCGGCGCAGCCGGACAGCCACCTCGCGCGGATCGTGGAGCGGGCCCGGCCCAGCGCCGCGCTGACGGGTCCCGTCGGCTCATCGGCCGCGCGCCGCTTCGCGGAGCTCGGCGCCCCGGCCGTGCCGGTCTGGGAACCCGGCTGGCGGCCCGCCGACCCGCGGACGGTGCCCGCACCGCCCGAGGACCCGGCCCGCCTCGCCTACGTCGCCTTCACCTCCGGCTCGACCGGCCGTCCCAAGGGCGTCGGCGTCCCGCACCGCGCGGTGATCCGCCTGGTTCACGAGGCGGGTTACGTGCGGCTCGGCGAGGGCGAGCGGATGCTGCGGCTGTCCCCGCTTTCCTTCGACGCCTCCACCCTCGAACTGTGGGGCGCGCTGTTGACCGGCGCGACCCTGGAGGTGCACCCGGCCGGACTGGCCTCGCCGACCGAGCTGGGCGCCTTCCTGCGGGAGCGGGGGGTCACCGTGGCATGGCTGACCGCCGGGCTGTTCCGGCTCGTCGAGGAGTTCGCCTCGGACTCGCTCGGCAGCCTGCGCCAGCTCCTCACCGGTGGGGACGTGGTACCGCACGAGCACACCGCGCGGGTCCTGGCCCGGCACCCCGGCCTGGTCGTCACCAACGGCTACGGCCCCACCGAGAACACCACCTTCACCACCACCCACTCGGTGGCACGTGCGGAGGACGTGGACGGGCCGCTGCCCATCGGCCGCCCCGTCCCCGGCACGCGCGTGTACGTGCTGGACGGGCGCCGCCGGCTGCTTCCGCCCGGTGCCGTGGGCGAGTTGTACACCGGCGGTGAGGGCCTCGCCGACGGCTACCTGGGCGACGAGCGGGAGACGGCCCGCGTGTTCGGGCACCTGTCCCCGGACGTGCCCGAGCGGCTGTACCGCACGGGCGACCTGGTCCGGATCGACAGCCGGGGCCGGGTGCGCTTCCTCGGCCGCGCCGACGACCAGGTCAAGCTGCGCGGTTACCGGATCGAGCTGAGTGCGATCAGCGACGTTCTCGCCGAGCATCCCGGGGTGCAGGACGCCGTGGTCGTCGTCAGCGAGGGCGACAGCGCCGAGAAGCGGCTCGTCGCCGCCGTCGTCCCGGTGCCGGGTGCGGCCGTCGGCACGGCCGGGCTGCGCGACCTGCTCACCGAGCGGCTGCCGTCCTACATGGTCCCGGCGCTGTGGGCCGTGGTGGACCGGCTGCCCGTCACCGCCAACGGCAAGGTGGACCGGCGTGCACTGGCCGCGCTCGCGGGGCCCGCGAAGCAGATCTCGGCCGTGACCGTCACCGGGGCTGAGCCGAGGGCCGTGGCCGAGACCTCGGCCAGGACCGTGGCCGGAGCCGTGGCCGGGACCGAGGCCGGAGCCGTGGCCGGAGCCGAGGCCGGGACCGTGGCCGGAGCCGTGGCCGGGACCGAGGCCGGAGCCGTGGCCGGAGCCGTGGCCGGGACCGAGGCCGGGACCGTGGCCGGGGCCGGGGCCGGGGCCGGGGCCGAGGCCGGAGCCGTGGCCGGGACCGAGGCCGGGACCGTGGCCGGGGCCGGGGCCGGGGCCGGGGCCGAGGCCGGAGCCGTGGCCGGGACCGAGGCCGGGACCGTGGCCGGGGCCGGGGCCGGGGCCGGGGCCGAGGCCGGAGCCGTGGCCGGGACCGAGGCCGGGACCGTGGCCGGGGCCGGGGCCGGGGCCGGGGCCGAGGCCGGAGCCGTGGCCGGGACCGAGGCCGGGACCGTGGCCGGGGCCGGGGCCGGGGCCGAAAGCACGGCCGGGGCCGAGGCGCCGGCCGGGATCAGCCTGGAAGGCATCGCCGCACTGTTCGCCGCCGTCATCGAGGCGCCGGAACCGGTCACCGGCATCACCGAGGACACCGACTTCTTCGTGATCGGTGGCAACTCCCTCGGCGCGGTCCGCCTCATGCGCCAGGTCAAGCAGCAGCTGGGGGTGTCCGTCCGGCTGCGGGACTTCCTGCTGTCCCCCACGCCCGCCGGGCTGCGCGCGCTCGTCGAGAAGGCCGCGGTCTGATGGCCCGTACCGCGGCGCCGGTCCCGCCGCTGTCCCTGACGGACGGCGGGCGGGCACCGGAGTGGGACGAAGGACTGGAGTGCTGGGTCGTGGCCGACCCCCGCCTGGCCCGGCAGGTCCTCAACCACCCCGGCTTCGCCTCGGGGACCTTCGAGCGCTCCTTCCAGCTGTACATGGCGGACACGACCCGCGCCGAGTACCGCGAGCTCACCGAGTTCCTGCGGCTCTGGTTCGTCCAGGCCGACGCCCCCGAGCACACGGCGCTGCGGCGCCCCGTCCAGCGGATGCTGTCCGCCTCGTACGTACGGTCCCTCACGCCCCGCGTCGAGGAGATCACGGAACAGTGCCTGACCCGGCTCGCGGCCACACGTCCCTGCGACGTGATGCCCGCCGTGGCCGAGGGCATCTCCGGCGAGGTGATGGCGCACGTGGTCGGCGTCGACGTACCACCGCCGGTGCTGCACGAATGGTCGCGGACCCTGTCGCTGTTCATCGGCGCCATGTACCGCCGCGACCACGCCCGGGCGGCACAGCGGGTCATGGTGGAGATGACCGAGGCGCTCGCCGGGGCGCGCGCCCTGGAGGACTTCCCCACCGACACGCCCGAGGACCGGGCGCGCACCAACGCGACCTGGGCGATGTGCCTCTTCGGCGGCCTGGAGACCACCGCCTCGCTGCTCGGCTCCACCGTGCTCACGGCGCTCGGCGACCGGGAACTGTGGGAGGCGGTACGGGCGGACCGGCCCGGCGTGGTCGAGAACCTGGTGGAGTCCGTGCTGGTACGCCGGCCCCCGCTGCGGCACCTGGGGCGGGTCGTCGCCCACGACCAGGAGATCGCCGGAGCCCGGCTGCGCACCGGCGACCTGGTCCTGGTGAGCCTCACCGGGCAGGGGCCGCTCGACGAGGCCGCGCCGGACGCGGTGTGCCCGGTCACGGGCGCGTCCGCCCCCGCGGAGACACCCGCCGACGAGGGCACCGACCGGAATCTCGTCTTCGGCTACGGGCCGCACTACTGCGTCGGCGCCCCGCTGGCCCGTATGGAGGCGGCGGTCCTGCTACGCAGCCTCGCGCGGCGGTTCCCGAAGGCCCGGCTGTCCGACGAGGCCGCCGTGTGGGGCCCCAACCTCAGCTACGTCGGTCTCGACCACCTCTACGTCGACCTGGGCGGAGAAGCCTGACATGTCCCTCCCTGCCGTGTCCTCCTCCCCCTCCGGTGAGCACGCCGTCGCCGTCGTCGGCATGGCCTGCCGGCTGCCCGGCGCGCCCGACGTCCGGGCGTTCCGGTCGCTGATCCGGGCGGGCCGGGACGGCATCAGCCGCCCCACCCGTGAGGAGCTGCACCGGCGCGGGGTGGATCCCGCCTACGTGGGCCGGGAGAACTTCGTACCGGCCATGGGCGTCATCGAGGACTCCCGCCGCTTCGACTGGTCCTTCTTCCGGTACAGCCGGGCGGAGGCGGCGGCGATGGACCCCCAGCAGCGGGTCTTCCTGGAGTGCGCGGCCACGGCGGTCGACGACGCGGGCATCGACCCCGCCCGGTTCCGGGGACGGATCGGCGTGTACGCCGGTGCCGACCGCTCGGGGCCCGGCCGGGACGATGCCGCGCTGGGCGAACTGGCCCGGTACATCGGGCGGGAGAAGGACTTCGTCGCCACCCGGGTGGCGTACAAACTGGGGCTGCGCGGCCCCGCGATCACCGTGCAGACGGCCTGTTCGACCTCCCTGACGGCCGTGCACCTGGCGGTGCGGGCACTGCGGGGAGGTGAGTGCGACGCCGCTCTCGCCGGCGGGGTCACGGTGATGCCGCACGGCGAGTGGGGCTACCTCTTCGAACCGGGCGGGATCCTCGCCCCGGACGGGTACTGCCGCCCGTTCGACGCACGGTCCGCCGGAACGGTGCCCAGCGAGGGCGTCGGTGTCGTCGTGCTCAAGCGGCTCGCCGACGCCGTGCGCGACGGCGACAGGATCGCCGCCGTCATCGCCGGAACGGCCGTCAACAACGACGGCGCGGACAAGATGGCGTACACCGCGCCCTCCGCGGCCGGGCAGAGCGAGGTGATCCGGGACGCCCTGGAGGACGCGGGGATTCCCGCCGCGGCGGTGGGCCACGTGGAGGCGCACGGGACCGCCACCCGGCTCGGCGACCCCATCGAAGTGCAGGCGCTGACGGAGGTGTTCGGGCCGGCCCGCGGGGAGAGCGGCCGGTGTGTGCTCGGCGCCGTGAAGGGCAACATCGGTCACACCGGCGCGGCCGCGGGGGTCACCGGTCTGATCAAGACGGCTCTCATGCTGGAGCACCGGGAGATCGTCCCGACGGCGCACTACACGACTCCCAACCCGCTGCTCGAACTGGACGGTTCGCCGTTCCGGGTGGCCACCGGGCTCGAGCCGTGGGCGCCGCGCGAGGGCCGGGCGGAGCGGGCCGGCGCGGTCAGCTCGTTCGGCGTCGGCGGCACCAACGCGCACGTCGTCCTCACCGAGGCACCCGCCGCCCCCCGGCCCGCGCGAACGGCCGGCCCGCAGGTACTGCCGCTGACGGGGCACACACCGGCGGCGCTCGCCCGGCTCGGCTCGGCACTCGAGGAACGCTTCCGCGACGGCGTGGACGGCCCCGATCCGGCCGGGGCCGCCCGGACCCTGGCCGGGCGGCGCCTCCACCGGTTCCGGCAGGCCGTGGTCGTCCGGGACACCGAGCACGCCGTCGAGGCGCTGCGCGCCGCGCACGGCGCGGCCGAACGGCTCGGCTCGCCCGGGCGGCTGGGCAAGGTCGGCTTCCTCTTCCCCGGCCAGGGTGTTCTCAAGGAGGCGGCGGGCGAGGCCGCGCACCGTCTGCTGCCGCAGTTCCGGGCCGCGTTCGAGGAGATCCGCAAGACCGCGGCCGACGACTGCGGCGTGGACCTGGGGCCCGTGGTCACTCCGGGCGGGACGCACGAGGGCACGGCCGACTGGTTCTCCGACACCGTCCACCAGCAGCTCGGCCTGTTCGCCCTCGGCTACTCCTTCGGCCGTCAGCTCGTGGCCTGGGGCATCACCCCGCACGCCATGCTCGGCAACAGCATCGGCGAGTACACCGCCGCGGCCCTCGCCGAGGTGTGGTCGCTGCCCGAGGCGGTCGGCCTCGTCCATGCGCGGGCCCGCGCGATGCGCGACGCCGCCCCCGGCCGCATGGTCGTCGTCCACGCCTCGCCCGAGGACGTCGAAGCCCTGCTGCCGCAGGACTGCGGCGTCACCGTCGCGGTACGCGGCAACGGGTCCGCCGTTCTCGCCGGCGGCGAGGCGGAGATGGACCTCCTGCTCGCGGGGGACGCCCTGCACGGGCTGCGCGTCACCCCGGTCCACACCCGGCGTGCCTTCCACACGCCGGCCATGAACCCGGCAGCCGAGGCGGTGCGGGACCATCTGTCGTCGATGCCCGCCCGTCCGCCCCGGCTGCCGTACATCAGCAACACCACCGGCCAGTGGGCCGATCCGCAGGCCGCGGTCAGCCCGGAGCAGTGGGCGGCGCACCTGCGCGAGCCGGTCCGCCTGGACGCCTGTACGGCCACGCTGCTCGGCTCGGGCTGCACCACCTACCTGGAGCTGGGGCCCGGCGGGTCGATGACCGGCTCGCTGCGGGCCGCACCCGGCTGGGACCCCGCCCACCGGACCGTCCGGTTCGCCCCCGGCCGCCCGGAGGGCCAGGAGGCCGGACTCCTCGACGCGATCGGCGCCCTCTGGGAACTGGGCGTGGACCGCGCCCTCGACACCGTCCTGGACAGCCGGCACGGCGATCCCGGTGACCGGCCGCCGCGCTGCTCGCTGCCCGCGCACCCGTTCCTGGGAGAGGACCCGGATCCGGAACCGGCGGCGGCCCGGGGGGAACGGGCAACGGCCGCCGTACGACCCGGCGCGGCCCCCACCGCGGCCCCCCGGGACACAGCCGTGCCCCCGGCCCCCCGGACGGAGCGTTCCGTGCGGTCGCTCCTGGAAGAGGCGTGGTGCCGGACCCTCGGCGTCACCACCGCCGCCGACCCGGACGACTTCTTCGGCCTCGGAGGCGAGTCGCTGCTCGCCCTCGCGCTCACCACCGCCGTCCGCGAGCGGGTGGGAGCGGACGTGTCCGTCACCGACTTCATGCGGAAGGCGACCTTCGGCGGACTCGTCGAGCTGGTGGAGCGCGGGCTCGGCGACCGGCCCGGCCCGGCCTCCCCCCTGCCGGGCGTGGCCACGCTGCGGGAGGGCTCCGGGCGGCCCTTCTTCCTCGTCGCGGACGCCCTCGGCAACGCCCTGCCCTACCGGGCCCTGGCCGCGCGGCTGGTACTCGACGGCGACCGGCCGGTCCTGGCCCTGGAGCAGTCGGCCCACGACGACCGGGAGGGGCGCCGCTCGGTCGGTTCCCTCGCCGCCACGCACGTGAGGAACCTGCTGCGGGCCCAGCCCACCGGCCCGTTCACCCTCGGCGGATGGTCCTTCGGCGCGGTGGTCGCGCATGAGACCGCCCGGCTGCTCGCCCTGCGCGGGCATGAGGTCGACCTGCTGGTCTCGCTGGACGGATACGTGCCCGACACCCACCCACTGCCGGTCGCTGCGGCCCCCCGCTTCATGCTCGGCGGGCTGAAGGCCGGTCTGGACACGCTGCTCGGCGTCGGGCCCCTGGCCGCAGTGCACCGCCGCAGTCCCGAGGCGCGCCGGCGGTTCCTCGCGGGCCAGGCCGCCGTACTGGCCCACCGGCCGCGCCCGGTGACCTGTCCGGCCGTCCTCTTCAAGGCGGAGACGGACCCCCCGGCGGCCGGCCGGCTCGCCCACCGCCTCGCGGGCCTCTACCCGGCAGGACTGCGGGTGACGGCGGTGGGCGGCGACCACTGGTCGATGTTGAAACCGCCGTACGTCGACGACCTGGCCGCACGCATCGGCGAGGCACTCGGCCCGGACACCCGGTCCGGGCCACCGCACAAGGAGAGGAACGACTCTTGACCGTCTCGCAGACACCTCCCGGCACCGAGTCCGAGGACCCGGCGCCGCAGGACACCGACGCCGGCGGGGGCACCGACAAGCCCGAGGACACCGAGAAACCGCTGCTGCGCAATCGCGACTTCCAGGCACTGTGGACCAGTGAGGCGTTCGCCGCGCTCGCGAAGGAAACGGCGGAGGTCGCGTACCCGCTGCTCATCCTCACCACAACGGGTTCGGCCTTCTACGCGGGAGCCGTCGGCTCGGCCCAGCTCATCACCACCAGCCTGTTGTCCATCCCCGGCGGCACACTCGCCGACCGGATGGACCGCCGGCTGCTGATGATCATCTGCAACCTGGTCCGGGTCGCCCTGCTCGGCCTGTTCAGTGTGCTGGTCTTCGCCGGCCAGACCCAGCCCGCCCTCGTGTTCGCCATCGCCGTCGGTTCGGCCGCCTGCCTCGGCATCTCCAACCCGACGGGGCTCGCCGCCATCAAGCAGCTCGTCCCGCCGTCCCAGCTGACCCAGGCCACGGCCCAGAACCAGATCCGGTACTTCGCCGCCACCATGGGAGGTCCGCCCGCCGGCGGCCTCCTGTTCGGCGTGGCCCGCGCGTTTCCGTTCCTGAGCTCGGCGATCGGCTTCCTCGTCTCGACCGTGTTGCTGCTCTTCATCCGCAAGCCGATGAAAGTGGAGCAGTTCACCCCGGGCGAGAAGCGCAACACGGCCGAGGGCTTCCGCATCCTCGCCCGGCAGCCGGTACTGCGCCTGCTGATCGTCTGGATCATGGGTTCGAACATGGCGTTCACCCACTCCGGCGTGTTCCTCGCCCTGATCGCCACCGCCGAAAGCCGGGGTGCCTCCTCCGGGTTCACCGGCGTCCTGCTGTCCATCGCGGGCCTCGGCGGCCTGGCCGGCTCACTGATCGCGGGACCCGTCATCAAGAAGGTCGCACCGGCGAAACTCTTCCTGGCCGCCGCCTGGATCGGCCCCGTCGCCGCCGTCCTCCTGGCCAACGTCTCCGGCCTCGTGCCGCTCGGCATCATCGTCGCCTGCGTGTTCCTGCGCGGCCCGATCACCAGCGCGCTGTTCCTCGCCTACCTCGCCGCGATGGTCCCCGACAAGGCGCAGGGCCGGGTGCTCGGCGCGGTGATGTTCATGTCGATGATCGCGGCCCCGGCCGGTGTGTTCATCATCGGCACCGTCTTCGACCAGGCCGGCCCGGTCTGGGTGTTCACCATCATGGCCGTCATCTCCGGCCTCGCCGCCCTGCCCACCCTCAGCCCGCGCATCCGCGGGCTCGCGCCCCCCGAGGCGTACACGGACACCGCCACCACCGGCGCGCCCGCCGAGGGCGGCCGCTCCCAGGAGGCTCCCGCAGCCCCGCACAAGGAAGGGGATTCCTCATGACCACCGAGCTGCCCCGCACCCAGGAACAGCTTCCCCCCGAGTTCTTCACCGCCCCCGAGGGCAACGACCTGCACACCGCCAACGCAAAGCTGCGCGCGAGCGGTTGCCCGGTCCAGGCCATCAACTACCCGGTGGGCGGCGAGGGTTACGTCGTCGCCGACTACACGACCGTGCTCAAGGCGTTCAGCGACCCGCGGCTGTCCAAGCGGGTCGACAACGCCCCCGCGTGGTTCCGCGACCTCGTCAAGGACTCCAGCCCGGTCCTGGTGCGCAACATGCTGACCGCCGACCCGCCGGAGCACACCCGGCTGCGCAAGCTCGTCAGCCGCGCCTTCGTCCCGCGCCGGATGGAGCTGCTGCGCCCGCGCGTCCAGGAGATCACCGACGAGCTCATCGACGCCTTTCCCGAGCAGGGCGAGGTGAACCTGATGGAGTTCGCCTTCTCGCTGCCGATGCGGGTCATCTGCGAGTTCCTCGGCGTCCCGGTCGCGGACCGGCCGCAGCTGCACACCTGGGGCAACTGGCTCAGCGGCGCACCGTATCCCGACGCGGAGTCCAACGAGAAGCTCAAGGACGCCAGCGAGAACATCGAGCGCTACCTTCTCGACCTCCTCGCCGACCGTCGCGCGAACCTCGGTGACGACCTGGTCAGCATCCTGGTGCGGGCCGCCGACGAGGAGGACCGCTTCACCAACGACGAACTGGTCTCCACCCTGGTCCTGCTGATCATCGCGGGCCACAAGACCACCGCCAACCTCATCGGCAGCGGCACCCACGCGCTGCTCACCCACCCCGACCAGCTCGAACTCCTGCGCTCCCGGCCGGAACTGGCCGATTCCGCGGTCGAGGAGTTCCTGCGCTTCGAGTCCCCCGTCTACCGGGGAACCCTGCGCGTCGCCGCCGAGGACATGGAGCTGGGTGGCTGCCCCATTCCCAAGGAGAGCTTCGTCCACCTGCTGATGGGCTCCGCCAACCGGGACCCCGAGGCCTTCGAGAAGCCGGACGAGCTCGACATCACGCGCACCGCCAACCGGCACCTGGCGTTCGGCCAGGGCGCGCACTTCTGCGTCGGCGCCCCGCTCTCCCGGGTCGAGGGCAACATCGCCTTCACCACCCTGCTGCGCCGTCTGCCGGGCCTGCGCCTCGCCGTCCCGGCCGACGAGATCGACTGGCTCTTCGACAACTCGACCAGCCGCGGCCTGGTGAAGCTGCCCGTCACCTACGACGCCCGCCTCGCGGCCGGCACCCGCCCGGCCGCCGACACCTCCCAGGACCGCTGACATGGCCGACCGCATCTCGCTCGTGTGCCTGCCCTTCGCCGGCGCGGGTGCCTCCTTCTACCGTCCGTGGCAGCGTCTGGCCGAGCCGCTCGGCTTCGACGTCCTGCCGCTCCAGCTCCCGGGGCGGGAGCGGCTCATCGACGAGGAGCCCTACCGGGACGCGAGCACCGCCGCCGCCGGGCTGCTCACCGATCTGCTCGGCACGCTCGACGGCGGCCCGCGCCCGCACCGCGTCGCCCTGTTCGGCCACAGCCTGGGCGCCGTCCTCGCCTACGAGCTGACACGTCGCCTCGTCGAGGTGCCCGAGGTGCGGGTCGTCCGGCTGTTCGCCAGCGGCTCGCCGCACCCCGCCGAGCCACGGGCCCGCCACGCCACCGGGCTCGACGACGACGCGTTCCTGGAGCGCGTCAACGAGTTCGCCGGCTACACCGACGAGGCCCTCCAGGACCCCGAGATGCGTGAGCTGATCCTGCCCACGCTCCGCGCGGACGTGGAGATGCACGAGTCGTACGTACCGGCGGACGACCGGGCCCTGCCGGTGCCCGTGACCAGTCTGCGCGGTGCCGACGACACCCTCGTCAGCCGCGCGGAGGCCGAGGCGTGGGCTCGCACCACGGTCGGGGGCTTCCGCGCCCTGGAGCTGCCCGGTGGGCACATGTACCTGACCGGGTCGGCACCGCAACTGCTCCGGACCGTCGCCGAGGAGCTGAACCGGGTACCGGAGGAACAGTGCGTCTGACCGGGAAGACCGTTCTGGTCACGGGTGCCGCCCGCGGCCTGGGCCGGGCCACCGCGCTCGCCTGCGCCGCCGAGGGGGCCTCCCTCGCGCTGCTGGACGTGTGCGACGACCTGGCCGGGGTGCCCTATCCACTGGGCACCAAGGGGCAGTTGGAGCACACGGCGACGCTGTGCCGCAAGGCCGGCGCCGCGGTGCTCAGCGCGGCCTGCGACGTACGCGACCTGGCCTCTGTGGAGTCGGCCGTGGCCCTCGCCGAGGACCGCTTCGGCCGCATCGACGCCGTCGTCAACAACGCGGGCATCGCGGCCCCCTCGGGCAAGCCGGTGCATGACATCGCCGAGGACGAGTGGGCGCTGATGATCGACGTCGACCTGACGGGAGCGTGGCGGGTGATGCGTACGGTCGCCCGCGCGATGAGCGCCCGCCGCTCCGGTTCCATCGTCAACGTCTCCTCGACGGCCGGTCTCGTCGGCTACCGGCACTTCGCCGGGTACGTCGCCGCCAAGCACGGCCTGATCGGCCTGACCAAGGCCGCCGCGCTCGACTACGCGCCCACCAAGGTACGGGTCAACGCCGTGTGCCCCGGATCGGTGCGGGACGACGCGACCGCCGAGGGCCGGATGCTCGCCGAGATCGCCCGCGCCCTGGACGTGCAGGTGGGCGAGCACGAGCAGACGTTCACCGAGGCGCAGCCGATGAACGCGCTGATCGAGCCGGAGGACGTCGCCGCCGCGGTGGTCTATCTGGTCTCGGACGACTCCCGGCAGGTGACCGGCTCGGTACTGACCGTGGACGGCGGGTTCACCGCGCGCTGACGGGCGGGCCGGAAGAGGTGACCCGTTGTGAGAGAGGAAGGACACCCCATGGTGGGGGAGCACGTGGTGGGGGAGCACATGGTGGGTGGACACATGGCGGGTGGACATATGGCGGGGGAACAGTGCCATGCCGTGCGGGTCCGGCTGAGCGGCCCGGTGGCCGTGGAGGAGCTGACCGCCCGGCTCGCCGCGGTGGGGCCCTGGCGGCTGTGGGTGGAAGAGACGGCGGTCGGCTCCGGCGAACCGGTGGCACGGCGGCTGGGGGCCGCGGAGCTGAACCGGCCGACGCAGTCGGTCCGTTGTGTGCTGTTGCGCCACCGGGACGACGTCGCTGACCTGGTGGTCGTCGCGCACCGCGCGGTGCTCGACCGGGAGGGTCTCGACCGGCTGACCGACGTGCTGGTCTCCGGGGCGGCGGGACCGCTGCCGGTGCCGTCCGCCGCGCCCGTCACACCGCCCTCCGCGGCTCCCGCCCCCGACTGGGGCGGCGGCCGCCGGGGCGACACCTCGTGGGGCACCCGGGCACTCGACCTGCCCGACTCCCCCGCCGCCACCGGTCTCCTCGCCGCGCTCGCCCTCACCCTCCACCGCTACGCGGGCCACGGGGCGAGCGGTGAGGTCCGTGTCGCCACCGACCGGCGCGGCGCCCTGCGGATCGAGGTTCCCGCCGATGCCCCGGCCTCGTCCCTCCGGCCGGCACAGCCGACGCCGACCGACAGCACGGTGCCGACCGGCAGTCCGGTACGGCCCGACAACCCGGTACCGACCGGCAGCCCGGTGCGGCCCGACAACCCGGTGCCGACCGGCAGCCCGGTACGGCCCGACAACCCGGTGCCGACCGGCAGCCCGGTACGGCCCGACAGCCCGGTGCTCGCCGGTCTCGTCGAACCGGCCGCCGGTGACCGGACGTTCCGGGTCGGCGCCCCGGCGGAGTATCTGCCGTGCCTCGCGCCGCCCTTCCCCCTGACGCTGGCCCTGCTGCCGCAGCCCGCCGGGGGGACCCGGCTGTGGGCCGCGTACCGGCACAGCCACTTCTCGGCCGGGACCGTCGAGACCTTCCTGCGGCACCTGGCGCATGTCCTCGGACAGTTCACGGACGCGACACCGGACACGCTCGTCGACGACATCGAACTCCTCGACGCGGCCGAGCGCGAGCGGGTCGCGTTGCTCGGGCGGCCGACCGCGACACCGCCCGGCGCACCGGAGCGGATCACCGACGCCCTCGCGAAGGTCACCGCCGCGACGCCGGACGCCCCGGCGGTCGGCGACGGCACCTCCGTCCTCACCTACCGCGAGCTCGACGAACGGGCCGAACAGGTGGCACGCGGTCTGGTCGCACGGGGGATCACGCCCGGCGACCGGGTCGGGATCTGCCTGGAGCGGACCACCGAACTCGTGGTGACCATGCTCGCGGTCCTCAAGGCGGGTGCGGCGTACGTGCCCACGGACCCCGCCTATCCCGCCGACCGGCTCGCCCACACCGCGCGGGACGCCGGCCTGGAGCTGGTGGTCACCCGGCTGGCGGAGTACCCGGCCGACGCCGGCACCCCCGTCACCCCCGACGACCTGACCGCGGCGGCCGGGCAGGCCGGAGCACTCCCCACGGGCGGTTCCCCGGACGACCCCGCCTACGTCATCTACACGTCGGGCTCCACCGGCCGTCCCAAGGGCGTCGTCGTACCGCACCGCAACGTCGTCGCGCTCATCGACGCCACCCGCGAGGACTACGGCCTCGGCCCGGACGACGTCTGGAGTCTCTTCCACTCGGGCGCGTTCGACTTCTCCGTCTGGGAGACGTGGGGATGCCTGCTCACGGGCGGACGGCTCGTGGTCGTGCCCTACCTCGTCTCCCGCGAGCCCGGGGAGTTCCGGGATCTGCTGGTCCGGGAGCGGGTCACCGTCCTGAGCCAGACGCCCTCCGCCTTCTCCCAGCTCCTGGAGACCGACCATGCGCCGCTCGTGGTGCGGCTGGTCGTCTTCGGTGGCGAGCCGCTCGACGCCCGCATGCTGCTGCGCTGGTTCGACCGGCACCCGGAGGACGAGTGCCGCATGGTCAACATGTTCGGCATCACCGAGACGACCGTGCACGTCACCGCGCAGACGCTGACCCGGGAACTGGCCCTGGCCGGCTCGAAGTCCGTCGGCCCCGCGCTGCCCGGCTGGCACCTGTACGTCACGGACGCGCGAGGCCGGCTCGTCCCGCCCGGCGTCACCGGTGAGATCCGTGTCGGAGGCGCGGGCGTCGCCCTCGGCTACCTCGGGCAGCCCGACCTCACGGCCGCCCGTTTCAGCCCCGACCCGTACGCGGAAGGCCGCCAGTACCACAGCGGCGACCTGGGACGGCTGCGGCCGGACGGCACCCTGGAACACCTCGGGCGCATCGACAGCCAGGTCAAGATCCGCGGCTTCCGGATCGAACTCGACGAGATCCGTTCGGTGCTCCTGGAGGACCCCGAGGTGCACGCGGCGGCCATGGTGGTCCGCCGGGACGACCCGGCCGACCCCGCCACCGCCCGTCTCGACGCGTACGTCGTCCCGGCGGACCTGGACACGGCCGGGGTCCGCAAGCGGGCCGCGAGCGTCCTGCCCGCGTACATGCTCCCGGCGACCGTCACGGCGCTCGACGCCCTGCCGCTGACCACGAACGGCAAGCTCGACGCGCAGCGGCTGCCGGACCCGGTCCGGGCCGCCCCCGCCGCGCCGGCGCCCGAGGGGACGGACGATGCGGCGTTGGTGCTGCGGGAGATCTGGTCCGACATCCTCGGCACCCCGGTGGGGATCGACGACGACTTCTTCGAGCTCGGCGGCAACTCCCTGCTCGCCGTGCGGATCAGCGCCGCACTGCGCGGCCGCGGGATGCCTGCCGTACCGCTGCGCGACCTGTTCCGCACCCCCACCATCCGGGCACTGACCGAGGCGGGCCGGCATGCGTGAACCGGGTGAGGAGACCGGCGGCGCAGTGAAGTGAGGCGTCCGGGCGCCCCGTGGTACGGCCCTGAAGCCGGTGCACGAACAACGGTCCGTCGAAAGAGCAACCCCGGGTCAGCGGCCTGGGGTTGTTCGTCGTCCGGCGCTCAGTCCGCGTCCGGGTCGTCGCCGGGGCCGGCGGCGCGGGCAGCGGACCGCAGCGCCGCCAGCAGATCGCGCAGAGCGGGCTGTTCGAGGGCCGTCTCCCGTACGGCCGCCGAGATCACCCGGAACGGTTCAGGGCCCCGGACCGGGCGTACGACGACACCGGGGTGCCGGGTGCGCAGTCCCAGCATCGGCATCAGGCCGACTCCCAGACCTGCCGCGACGAAGCCCTGAGCGGTGGCGTAGTCCTCGCTCCGGATGACGAAGTCGGGGCTGAAGCCGGCCGCCGCACAGGAGTCGATCACCGGCTCCAGGCACGGCCCGGGCGGCTCGCTGCCGACCCACTGCTCACCGGCCAGCTCGTTCAGGTCGATGATCTCCTCGCCGGCGAGGGCGTGTCCTTGGGGCAGTACGGCGGCGTACGGGTCGTCAAGGAGGTGGACCAACCGGAAACCGTCGCCGGCGCGGCCGGGTGCCTGGACGACCACGGCCAGGTCGGCCCGGCCTCGCACCACCTCCTGGAGCGGGTCCTCCGGGTCGGTGAGTCGAAGGTCGACACGGACGCCGGGGTGCTCGGCGCGGAGACGGGCCAGTGCGGGGGCCACCAACGTGGAGCCCGACGTGGCGAAGTAACGGACCGACAAGCGGCCGGTGCGTCCGGCGCGGAGATCGGCGAGGGCGCTCTCCGCCTGGGCGACCGCCGAGCTGATCAGGGCTGCGTGCTCGGTGAGCAGCAGACCGGCGGCAGTGGGCCGCACACTGCGACCGACCCGTTCGAACAGTGCCGTACCGGCCTGTTTCTCCAGCACCGCGATCTGCTGGCTGACGGCGGACGGTGTGTAGCCCAGGTGGGCCGCGGCGGCGGTGACCGTGCCACTGGTGACCACCGCACGCAGGACTTGCAGTCGCCTCACATCGAGCATGTAGCGCAGCTTAACAGGCTGAGTAGAACCATTCGCTTGTCCTGAACAGACGGCTGAGGCACCTTCAAGGGAGCGGGTTCAGAGGAACGGTTCGAAGGGGCGGGTCCGAGGGACCGGCGATCGAACGAGCCGTCGGTCCGGATGGAGGAATGCGTCGTGAGCAGCCGTACACCGAGCCTGGGGGGCGCGACGCGGGTGGTCGTGCTCGCCCTGCTGTGGGGCTCCACCTTCCTGTGGATCGAGCTCGCACTGCGCGGACTCTCCCCCCTCCAGGTCACGTTCGTCCGCTGCGTCCTCGGCGCACTCGTCCTCACCGTCGCCTGCTACGCGTCGGGCCGGCGCCTCCCGCGGGGTGTCGCCGTCTGGCGCCACATCGTCGTCGCGGCCTTCTTCTGCAACGCGCTCCCGTTCGCGCTGTTCAGTCTGGGCCAGCAGACCGTCGACTCGGGCCTCGCCGGAGTCCTCAACGCCACGACCCCGCTCTGGTCGATCGCCCTCGGCCTCGCCCTCGGCTCCGAACGCGGGATGCGCCCGGCCCGCCTCGTGGGCCTGCTGCTCGGCTTCGCCGGCGTGATCCTCATCTTCGCCCCCTGGCGGACGACCGGGGCCACCGGCTGGGGCGCCCTTGCCATCCTCGGCGCCGCCGCCAGCTACGCCGTCGCGTTCACCTACATGGGACGCACCCTGGTCGGCAGGGGCACTCCCACCATCTCCCTGTCCGCCGCCCAGCTCGTCGCCGCGAGCGGACTGACCGCCTTCGGCATGCCGATCGGTGGCCTGGACTCGGTCGGCGCGGGACCGACGGTCGTGATCGCGGCCGTCGCCCTCGGTGTCCTGTGCACCGCGATCACGTTCCACCTCACCTACCGGATCATCAACGACGAGGGGGCCACCAACGCGGCCGTGGTCGGCTACCTGCTGCCGGTGGTCTCCGTCCTCCTCGGCGCGGTCGTCCTGGGCGAGAACCTGAGCGTCCGGGTGGTGCTGGGCATGGCCGTCGTCCTCGCGGGCGTCGGGATGACACGGCGGACGGGGGCGACGGCCGGTGCGGCGGTTGCGGTCGACGAGGCGGCGGAGGGAGGCACGCCCGGGGGCGCCGAGAAGCGGAAGCGGACGGTCGAACAGCCGGTGCCCGGGGCGCCGGTGCCCGGGGCGCCGATGCCTGGGAAGCCGACCGCCGGGGGTTCGTCCGCCGAGGGGGCGGCCGCAGACGTCCCGGACGCCCGACGCATGGTCCCGCAGGACGCACGCTGACCTTCGCCGAGCTCCCGGGCAAGGCGCTCAGGTGCCCGGGCCCCCGTCCGCCCACAGGCCTTCCACGGCCCGCGCCGGGCCACCCACGCCGCGGACCTGATCCATGGCCACCTGGACGAAGGCCCGTAGCCGGGCCCTCTCGTGGCCGGTGGGCCAGACGAACGCGTAGTCGATGCCCGGGGCGTCCGTGAGCGGCTTGAAGACCAGGCCCGGGCGGCTGTAATAGCCACGCTGGTCGGCGATCGCGGGTCAACCGCACCAACGGCATGGTCGCCGACGGCTGGGGCTCGACCGGCGACGGCGCTGCCGCCCGGCAAGCGGCCTGGAACGGCAGTCCCGACCAGCAGTGGCAGATCACCGACCGCGGCAACGGCCGGTACTCGATCGCCAACCGGTCCACCGGACTTGTCCTGGACGGCGGCGGACAGGTTCCCTCGGGGTCCGTGACCAAGCAGTGGACCTGGGGGACCAGCACCGACCTGTTGTGGACCTTCCAGCCCACCTCGTGACCATCTCGGCGAGCCGACGGCGGGACGCCGGTGGGGTCACCCCGCGACGGCGTCCCTGCGTGCGGTGTCCGGTGCCGGGCTCTCGTGGTCGTCCGGCGCCTCGGTGGGGCTCGGAACGTAGGCGATCGGACGGGTCGCCCACGACCTGGTGACCCGTACGTAGCCGTAGATCACCGAGGTCATAGCCAGGATGAGGAGGGGCCCGGCCACCTCGGGAAGGGTGGCCATCTCCATCGGCAGGTAGCGGTACGACACCAGGAGGGCGGCGAAGACCGCTGTGCCGTAGGCGACCAGCCGGATGCCCGGCCGGTCCCAGCCGCGCTCCTGTGCGCGCAGGGCCGCCTCGATGGTCAGGGCGAACACCACGCCGGCGACCAGATCCACGCCGTAGTGGTAGCCGAATCCCAGGGTCGCTGCGAGCGTGACGACCAGCCAGAACGTGCCCGCGAACCGCAGCAGCCGCGGGGCCCGGCGAGTGTGGACGAAGATCGCGACGGCCCATGCCGTGTGCAGGCTGGGCATGCAGTTGCGGGGTGTGATGCCGTCGTACGTCATCGGGACCGGGATGCTGACCGGCAGCGACGTGTGCGGCCACAGGTTGGCCGTCGCCCACTCCACACCGCCGGTGCCGGAGGCGCCCGGGCCGTAGGCGAAGACGGGTCCGACCACCGGGAAGAGCATGTAGATGCCCGGCCCGAGGAGGCCGATCACCAGGAAGGTGCGCACCAGGTGATGGCGCGGGAAGCGGCGCTCGGCCGTCACGTCGCGCAGCTGGTAGAGGGCGACGACGACGGCGGCCACCGCGAGCTGGCCGTAGACCAGCTGGAGAAGATGAGTGCTGAAGGGGGCGGTGGCATCGACGAGACGGCCCGCCGCCCAGGACGGGTTGCCCAGCGCGTGATCGGCCATCGCCACGTACTGGTCGAGCACCGTCGGGCGGGTCTTCGCCGTGATGAACAGCCAGGCGTCGCCGGTCTTGCGGGCGGCCACCAGCAACAGGCCCAGCCCGACGCCCTTCAGCAGCAGGACGCGTTCGTCACCGGTGCGGCGCGTGACGGCGACGACCGCGAAGCCCAGCATCACCCACAACGCACCGGTGCCCAGGGAGTGGCCCTCGACCGTCTCGACGCCGGCCGCCCGGCGCACCAGCAGCAGGACGGCGTCGATACCGAGCGCGGCGCCGGCCGCGATGAACCGTTGCCGCCAGGTGAGCACCACCATCATCAGCGCCAGACCGCCGTACAGCGGGCCCGGCTTGGGGGCGAAGACCAGGGCCCCCACCTGGGTGGTGATGGGGCCGGGCTCGCCGTAGCGGCGGGCGGCGATCTCCAGCACGACGAGGAACGCGAGAGCCACCAGGGCCGCCGCACCCCACAGCACCGCGCGCCGACGGCGCCACGCACCCCACGACGTCATGCCGCTGATTCGCGAAAACGCCCGCGATGCCCTGGCTGTCAATCTTCTGGCCGATTCATCCGAATGGCTGGGTAGACGGAGAGCGATGGGGGGACCACCGCGAGTTCGAACATGCTAGCGGAGTCCACGCGGGGGCGGGGGGCGCGGGGCCGTTCAGCTGAAGGGGACGGCGTCGGTCGCGGAGGTGTGCCAGTTGGTGACGACCGGCTTGTCGACCGTGATGGTGCCGACCTTCAGGGAGACCGGTTCGGGGTCGTCGTCACCGATGGCGACGATGATGCTGTCCAGTTCCTTGCCGCCGTCGCTGTCGGTGCTCTTGGGGTTGACCCCGGCGTAGGCGGTGGTGTTCCCGCTCAGCGTGATCTGCTCGCCCACGGCCTGCTCCGCGGGGCCCGCCTCGGTGCCGTCGGATCCGAACGCCACGGTCGGCAGCGCGGCGGGCAGGATGCAGGTGATCCCCGGCTTCGCCTTCGCGGAGATCAGGATGTAGCCGCCGGCCTGGGTCTCGGACCTGGTGTTCCAGGAGATGTCGTTGGCGCCGCAGCTCTGCCCGACCGGCTCCCGCTTGCCGTTGCCGGTGTCCGCGCCGGAGCCGGCCCCGTCCTCGGTTCCGCCCGTCGCCCCGGAGCCCTTGCCGGCCGCGCCGGAGTCCTTGCCGCTGCCCGCGGCCGAGGAGCCGGACGGGGTGGCCGCGTCGCCGGACGCGGACGAGGAGCCCTGCGACGCCCCGGTGTCCGCGGCCTCGTCCGTGTCCTGGCATGCGGTCATCAGCAGGGCGCCGCCCACGAGGACTGCGGAGACGAGGAAGGCCTTGCGACGGTTGCCGGACATGAAATCCCCTGATTCATCGATCGGTTCGAGGCCGTGGTCGGTTCGGCCTCGCGGTGCTTCTTGATCACTATGAGGGAGCTGGGAGCCGCGAGGATCCCGTCGTCTCCGTTCCCGCACCACCCCGTCACCGATCGGTGACATGTCCACGTAGTTGTCGCCGGGTACGGCCATCCGGGGGATGTGACCTTCGTCGCCGGAGTGGCGCGGCGGCGCGTCGGCCGCCGTGCCGTCCACCGATCGCGGTGGCAGCGGCTCATCGCCCGTCGGTGGAGGTCACAGGGCCGGCGCACGAGGGCGCGACAGGAAGGTCCGCGCCCGCGGAGGGAAATATCTGTGCCCGCAAAATGAGAAATAGAAGCAGGGCCCGCCGAGTATTCCTCGACCCTCCACCGGATCGCAATTTCCGATCGACGTGGGGCCGAACCCACCGTGCTACTGTCGATCTCAGTTGCAGGTGTGGTTGCCAGAAGGTTCATTTCCTACGGGGTAATCATCACGGCGACACGGAATTCACACAGGGTGGATTCCCGAAACCGCCTCCGAAGGAGAACAAAATGGCTACCGGTACCGTGAAGTGGTTCAACTCTGAAAAGGGCTTCGGCTTCATCGAGCAGGACGGCGGCGGCGCTGACGTCTTCGCCCACTACTCGAACATCGCCGCCCAGGGCTTCCGCGAGCTGCTCGAAGGCCAGAAGGTGTCGTTCGACATCGCGCAGGGCCAGAAGGGCCCGACGGCCGAGAACATCGTGCCCGCCTGACATCGGCGCTCGCGCATATTTCGCAGCTGGGGCCCGCACCTGAAGGGGTGCGGGCCCCGGCTCGCTGTTTTTCCCCGCCGGTCCGACCCGGCCACATCGACTTCGGCTCGTCTCGAGATTCTCTGCGCCGCTCCTCTGCTGCGGATTTCCTTGCTACGCGCCCGCAAAGGAAGGTCCCGCATGAAGCGTGCCCACACATCCCGTACCCGCGACCGTTTCCCGAGGAGTGACGGCGCCGACCGCCGCTCCGGTAACCCGCGCCGCTCCTGGTCCCAGGGACCCCGCAGGGCTCCCCAGGGTGAGTTCGCCCCGCCGGTGACGATCACGCCCCCGCTGCCGGCCGTCGAGTCGTTCGCCGATCTCGACCTGCCCGCACGGCTGTTGGCCACCCTCGGCCACGAGGGCGTGACCACGCCCTTCCCGATCCAGGGGGCGACCCTGCCGAACTCCGTGGCCGGCCGGGACGTCCTGGGCCGCGGCCGCACCGGCTCCGGCAAGACGCTCGCCTTCGGCCTCGCCGTGCTGGCCCGGACGGCCGGGCGGCGCGCCGAGCCGCGGCAGCCGCTCGCCCTGGTCCTCGTGCCCACCCGCGAGCTGGCCCAGCAGGTCACCGACGCCCTCACCCCGTACGCCCGCGCCGTGAGCCTGCGGCTCGCCACCGTCGTCGGCGGGATGTCCCTGGGCAGGCAGGCCAGTGCGCTGCGCGGCGGGGCGGAGGTGGTCGTCGCGACACCCGGACGGCTCAAGGACCTCATAGACCGGGGCGACTGCCGTCTGGACCACGTGGACATCACCGTCCTGGACGAGGCCGACCAGATGGCCGACATGGGCTTCATGCCGCAGGTGACCGCCCTGCTCGACCAGGTGCGCCCGGGCGGGCAGCGGATGCTGTTCTCGGCCACCCTGGACCGCAACGTCGACCGGCTGGTCCGCACCTACCTGCACGACCCGGTGGTGCACTCCGTCGACCCGTCCGCGGGCGCGGTCACCACCATGGAGCACCACGTGCTTCATGTGCACGACGCCGACAAGCACCGCACGACCACCGAGATCGCGGCGCGCGACGGCCGGGTGATCATGTTTCTCGACACCAAGCACGCGGTGGACCGGCTGACCACGCACCTGCTGAGCAGCGGCGTGCGCGCCGCGGCCCTGCACGGCGGGAAGTCCCAGCCCCAGCGGACCAGGACCCTCGCCCAGTTCAAGAGCGGGGACGTGACGGTCCTGGTGGCGACCAACGTCGCCGCCCGCGGCATCCACGTCGACAACCTCGACCTGGTCGTCAACGTGGACCCGCCCGGCGACCACAAGGACTACCTGCACCGGGGCGGCCGCACCGCGCGGGCCGGCGAGTCCGGCAGCGTGGTCACCCTGGTGACCCCGGGCCAGCGTCGGGGCATGAGCCGGCTGATGTCGTCGGCGGGCATCACGCCCCAGGTCGCCCAGGTGCGTTCCGGCGAGGCGGAGCTGAGCCGCATCACGGGCGCCCAGGCCCCGTCCGGGATCCCGGTCGTCATCCCCGCGCCGCGCGCGGAACGCCCCCGCGGCGCGTCCGCCGGGTCCCGGGGCCGCCGGGGACGCCGTCCCGCCGGGCAGGGCCGCCCCGCAGGGGAAGCGGCGCGCCCCAGGGGGCAGCGGCGCACCGGTTCCGGCTCGGCCGCGTAGCCCTGCGCCCGCTCGCCATCCCCTCTCGGCAGGAGACACCCATGACGCCGGTTCTGACGCAGCAGCACTCCCTGGCCCACGCCCCTCGGATCCGTGACGACATGACGGTCGAGGTGGCCCTGTCCCTCATGGCGGGTGCGCGGGTCGATCACCTCGTCCTCTGCGACGAGGACGACCAGAGCACGGGCCTGGTCACGCTGGCCCGGCTCACCGTCCTCCGGGACGCCCCCGCCTATACGGACCGGGTCCGCCTCCGGGACCTCCCGGAGAGCTGAGACACAGGCGGGTCACCGCCACCGAACCCAGTGAGGGCCCTGCCGACGCGCGTCGGCAGGGCCCTCACTGCCATATCGCCACGTCATCGGATGTCACAGCATGCCTGCACCCACCGGGCTCCAAAATCTGTCTTTGTCAGGGTAGACATTTGCTTCTCGCCGTGGTTAACCTTCTTCTCGTAGACATGGTCAGACAGAACCGAGGAAGGACGGAGGAGCAGACGCCATCAGGATCGCCCGGCCCGGGAAGCCCTCGGTCCGGGTACCGCAAGACCCCGGATTGGATGGTGGTCCCCGGTCACGCAGCCGCGATCCCCGCACCCCTCCCGCAGTCGGGCCGGGTAGCGGAAACAGAAGGTCGGCACCGCATAAGGGCCGACTGATGGTGTTGAATTTCCTTCGGGGCCCTGGTGCCGTACGGCACCAGGGCCCCTCGACGCGTTGTACTACGAGGTGACATGGAAGCAGATACCCCGCTCAGCGACCGGCTGGACGACGACGACTACCCCGCCTACACCATGGGCAGGGCCGCCGAGATGCTCGGCACCACCCCGGGATTCCTCCGGGCCATCGGTGAGGCCCGTCTCATCACTCCGCTGCGCTCGGAGGGCGGGCACCGGCGGTACTCCCGCTATCAGCTGCGGATCGCCGCGCGCGCCCGTGAGCTCGTCGACCGGGGTACGCCGATCGAGGCCGCCTGCCGCATCGTCATCCTGGAGGACCAGCTCGAGGAGGCCCAGCGCATCAACGCCGAGTACCGCCGTGCGGCGCAGAAGGCGTCCGGCGGTTCCGAAATCGGCCCCGGCTGATCCCCGAAGCCTCCAGCGGGACCGTCACCCGTTCCTTGCACCCCAGGTCGACGACCTGGGGTTTGTTGTGGCGCCGCTCGGTGCCGGAGCCCGTCCGACCCGGGATCCCGCCCGTGGTGAACCTCTGCCCCTCAGGTCAACCGTCCCGGACCCTTGACTCGTCACGCGGGAGTGGCGATTCTCGTCGCACGCTTTGCGAGGTCATGACAAGAGGGTCTCGCTGATCCGCCGACCGAGGGACGTGGGCAGTGACCGGTTCCGGATGCCCGTACCGCAGGCGCAAGAACGCCACCGTGGTGTCGCTCCTCCTGCTCGTGCTGTCGATCGCGCTCGGCCCCACCCCGAGTGCGGCGGCCGGCAACGACTGGTGGGAGCCCACCGCACGACCCGCGCCGGACTCCCGGATCAATGTCACGGGTGAGCCCTTCACCGGCACGAACGCCAGGGGCGAGGTGCGCGGGTTCGTCGACGCGCACGACCACATCCTCGCCAACGAGGCCTTCGGCGGCCGCCTGATCTGCGGAAAGGCGTTCTCCGAGCAGGGCGTGGCCGACGCACTCAAGGACTGCCCCGAGCACTACCCCGACGGCTCGCTCGCGATCTTCGACTTCATCACCAACGGCGGCGACGGCAAGCACGACCCGAACGGCTGGCCCACCTTCAAGGACTGGCCGCGGCACGACTCGCTGACCCACCAGCAGAACTACTACGCCTGGGTCGAGCGGGCCTGGCGCGGTGGCCAGCGGGTGCTGGTCAACGACCTCGTCACCAACGGCGTGATCTGCTCGGTGTACTTCTTCAAGGACCGCCCCTGCGACGAGATGACGTCCATCCGGCTGCAGGCGAAGCTGACGTACGACATGCAGGCCTTCGTCGACAGGATGTACGGCGGGCCCGGCAAGGGCTGGTTCCGGGTCGTCACCGACAGCGCGCAGGCCCGCAAGGTCGTCGAGCAGGGCAAACTCGCGGTCGTCATGGGGGTCGAGACCTCCGAGCCCTTCGGCTGCAAGCAGGTCCTGGACATCGCGCAGTGCGGCAAGGCCGATATCGACAAGGGACTCGACGAACTGCACGCGCTGGGTGTGCGCAGCATGTTCCTGTGCCACAAGTTCGACAACGCCCTGTGCGGGGTGCGGTTCGACTCGGGCGCGCTCGGGACGGCCATCAACGTCGGGCAGTTCCTGTCGACCGGCACGTACTGGAAGACGGAGAAGTGCGCCGGCCCGCAGCACGACAACCCCATCGGCAACGCGGCGGCGCCCGCGGCCGAGAAGAAGCTGCCGGCGGGCGAGGAGGTCCCGTCGTACAGCGCCGACGCCCAGTGCAACGTGCGGGGGCTCACCGATCTCGGCGAGTACGCCGTCCGCGGCATGATGAAGCGCGGCATGATGCTGGAGATCGACCACATGAGCGTCAAGGCCACCGGCCGGGTGCTCGACATCTTCGAGTCCGAGTCCTACCCGGGCGTGCTCTCCTCGCACAGCTGGATGGACATGGACTGGACCGAGCGGGTCTACGGCCTGGGCGGCTTCATCGCCCAGTACATGCACGGCTCCGAGGGCTTCGTCGCGGAGGCGAAGCGCACCGAGGCCCTGCGCGACAAGTACGGCGTGGGTTACGGCTACGGCACCGACATGAACGGCGTCGGCGGCTGGCCGGGACCGCGCGGGGCGGACGCGCCGAACAAGGTCACCTACCCGTTCAAGAGCGTCGACGGCGGTTCGGTCATCGACCGTCAGACGACCGGTGAGCGCACCTGGGACCTGAACACCGACGGCGCCGCCCACTACGGCCTCGTCCCGGACTGGATCGAGGACATCCGCCGGGTCGGCGGCCAGGACACGGTCGACGACCTGTTCCGGGGCGCCGAGTCCTACCTCGACACCTGGGCGGCCTCCGAGAAGCACGAGCCCGGAGTCGACCTCGCGGCCAACTCGGCCGCGTCGGCCAGTTCCTCGGAGTGGAGCCTGTTCACGAGCTACCAGCCCCACCGGGCCGTCGACGGCGACCGCGGCACCCGCTGGGCCAGCGACTGGAGCGACGACCAGTGGTACCAGGTCGACCTCGGCTCCCCGCGGACCGTCGGACGGGTCACCCTCGACTGGGAGCGGGCGTACGCGAAGGCGTACCGGATCGAGCTGTCCACCGACGGCACGACCTGGCGGACCGCCTGGTCCACGAGCGCCGGTGACGGCGGCCTGGACACCGCGCGCTTCGCCGGCACCCCGGCCCGTTACGTCCGCGTCCACGGTCTGGAGCGTGGCACCGGCTGGGGCTACTCCCTCCGCGAGGTCGGCGTCCACAGCGGCTGACGGCCACGAAAGGGGCTCCATGGCACGGTTGCCGTCCGCCGAGCGGCGGCGACAGCTCACCGAAGCGGCGATCAGGGCGATGGCCCGGGACGGCGTCCCCAGGACGACGACCCGGTCCATCGCCGCCGAGGCGGGCGTCTCGCTGAGCGTCTTCCACTACTGCTTCGACTCCAAGCAGCAGCTGATCGAGTCCGTCATCACCACCATCACCGGGCACTACGTGACGGTGGTGAAGGAGGCCATACGGCCCAGGGCCACCCTGGAGGAGACCGTCCGGGCCGGTTTCCGGGCGTACTTCGACCACGTCCGCGCCCACCCCGACGAACACATGCTCACCTACGAGCTCACGCAGTACGCCCTGCGCCAGCCCGGTTTCGAACACCTGGCACGCCGTCAGTACGAGTTGTACGCCGAGGCGTACACCGAACTCATCGAGCAGCTGCGGCAGTCGATGGGGCTGCGCCTGCGCGTCCCCGTCCCCGTCCTGGCCCGCTACCTGGCCGCCATGACCGACGGCCTGACACTCAACTACCTCGTGCTGGGCGACGATTCGGCCTGGACGGGCATCCTCGACACGGTCACCGCGCACGTCGCCGGGCTGGTGCACGAGAACTGACGGGACCCTTCCCCGAATTGGTTGTCATGGGAACGCCACAGAGGGGCATTCGAACAAAACAAGTCGAAAGTGAGGAGAGTGCGGCCCGTTCGGTCCGTGCCATCGACAACTGGGAGTTCTCATGGCGAGTTATGGCGGTTCCTCTGCCGCGTCCTCCGGTTCGCGCACCAACGGCCTGGCGATCGCGAGCCTGTGCTGCGGCATCATCGGCCTGTTCTTCCTGAACATCATCCTCGGTCCGCTGGCCATCGTCTTCGGTGCCGTCGCCCGTCGGCAGGCGTCGGTCAGGAACGGTGCCGGCATGGCGAAGGCCGGCATCATCCTCGGCATCGTCGACGTGGTCCTGTGGCTCATCCTCCTGGCCGTGGCCAGCAGCAACGGCGGCTTCAGCTGGTACGTGGGCGGCTGACGCCCGTTCGGACCGACGTGGGGCGTGCGGCGCGCCGGTGGGTGCCCGGGCCTCCGGGTCAGTGGGCCGCAGTGGTCTTCTTGCGGGCGCGGTACGCGGCTGCCTTGATCTTGTTGCCGCAGGAGTCCATCCCGCACCACTGCCGTCGCATGCCCCGCGAGCGGTCGATGTAGGTCCGCGTGCACTCCGGGTTTCCGCACTCCTTGAGCAGGGGCACGTCCGGGCCGCTCAAGAGCTCGACGGCGTGCCGCGCCACCAGGGAGAGGGCCTCGTCCGGCGTCGCCTGCGTCCAGCGTCCCGACGGGGTGAGCTGGGGCACGGCGGGCGGCGTACGGGCCGCGTTGTTCAGGACGGTCAGCGCCGCCCCGTCGTACTCCTCCCCGAGCCGGCGGGCGGTGACCAACCGGTAGACCGCCTCCCGTACGGCCCTCGCCCGCTCGACGTCGGCCTCCCGGCCGGGCGAGACCGCGTCGACCAGGCCGGACTCCACGTACCAGGCGGTCAGGCGGTCCGGCGTCACGAACATCTCGAAGCGCGCCGAACGGCGCGCTCGGAGCGTGGCGGCGAAGTCGAGCGCCGGGTTCCCGCAGACGAAGACATGGTCGAGATTCACGTCACCATTCTGACCGGTGACCCATCGAGCGGCAAGCCTCAGAGGTGGTCGGCGTCCGTGACGGCCCGCGCGAAGGCGGCGGGCGCCTCCTGCGGCACGTTGTGGCCGATGCCGGGCAGCGTGCGGTGCTCGTAGGGGCCGGTGAACCTGTCGCGGTACGAGGCGCCGTCACCCGGAGCGGTGAAGGGGTCCCGCTCGGCGTCGAGGGTGAGGGTGGGGACGGAGATCGTGGGGCGGGCGGCGAGCCGCTTCTCCAGTGCGTCGTAGCGGCGCTCCCCGTCGGCGAGGCTCAGCCGCCAGCGGTAGTTGTGGACCACGATGGCCGCGTAGTCGGGGTGGTCGAAGGCCGCCGCGGTGCGCTCGAAGGTCGCGTCGTCGAAGTCCCACGTCGGGGAGACCGTGTCCCAGACGAGCCGGGTCAGGTCGTGGCGCAGGTCCTTGTCCTCCAGGGCGAGCCGGCCCCGCTCGGTGGAGAAGTAGTACTGGTACCACCAGGCGAGTTCGGCCTTGGGCGCCAGCGGCTTCAGGTTGGCCTCCAGGTTGGTGACGAGGTAGCCGCTCACCGACACCAGGGCCTTGCAGCGTTCGGGCCGGAGCGCGGCGACGATGTCGGCGGTGCGTGAGCCCCAGTCGAAGCCGGCCAGCACCGCCCGCTCGATCTTCAGGGCGTCCATCAGCGCGACGACGTCCATGGCGATCGCCGACTGCTGGGCGTTGCGGAAGGTCCGTGCGGACAGGAAGCGCGTCGTGCCGTGGCCGCGCAGGTACGGGACGATCACCCGGTACCCCTGCCCGGCCAGCAGCGGGGCGACGTCGACGTAGCTGTGGATGTCGTAAGGCCAGCCGTGCAGGCAGATGACCACGGGGCCGTGGGTCGGCCCCAGTTCGGCGTAGCCGACGTCCAGGACACCGGCCCTGACCTGCCTGATCCGCGAAAACGCGCGGTGTGCGCCGGGGACGGCGGCGGCGGACGCAGCCGCGGCGGAGGCGCTCCACGGCCCGGCCGGTCCGCGGCCACCACGCCCGCGCCCACTCCCAGAACCTTGCCGAAACTGCGCCTGCCGATCACATGGACCTCCGTGGTGTGACGTGCACGGGCTGATGCGTCGACCGACTGTGACACGCAGTCCGTCACCTGTCAAAGGGGTGATGCACAATGTGCCCAGCATCCATGGAGGCGTTTTTTGAAGGCTGTTGAGGTGAAATACCCTCGCGTCGACACCGGTTGCAACGGTGACGAAGGAGAGCGGTCATGCCCCCGGCCTCAGCGCGCGTCGGTCAGCGACCGGTCCCACTCCAGCAGCCGGATCAGGTCCTCGTCACCGGGGCGGGGCGCCGGTGCGGGCGGGCGGGCGTGGGTGCCACGGGAGATGTCGCCGCTGACGGTGATGTTGTGTTCCACACGAGGGCGGCGAAGGGTCTCGTAGGTGGTCAGGGCGGTGTCGCGGTCCGGCGCGTCGCGCAGGGACTTGGCCAGGACGACGGCGTCCTCCAGGGCCATGGAGGCCCCCTGGCCGGTGGCCGGGGAGGCCGCGTGGGCCGCGTCGCCGATGAGCAGGCAGCGCGCGGAGCGCCAGCGCATTCCCCCGGGCAGTTCCGTGGCGTTGGTGACCAGCACATCCCCGGCCGTGGCCGCGACGATCCCGGCGGCCGGGGTGGCGTCCTCGCGCAGCAGCGCCAGAAGGAGGTCGCGGCGGCGGGCCGGTGTGCCGTTCGCGAACTCCTCGGGGGACAGCGGGTCTCCGGCGACGCGGGCGAACCAGAACGTCTCACCCGCGGGAGAGGCCGTGTGGCCGAAGGCGACGGTTTTGCCGCGGACGAAGGTGATGAGGCCGTCCGCCGCGAGGCGGGGCGCGTCGGCGGTGCGGCCGTAGAAGACCTGCTCCCCCGCGTACCGGGGGCGGGCGGTGGGGGCGATCGAGCGTCGCACGGTGGAGTTCAGGCCGTCGGCGCCGATGAGCAGGTCGCCGGTGGCGGTGCGGCCGTCGGCGAAGTGCGCGGTGACGGAGTCCGGGCCTTCGTGGACGGAGACGAGGCGGGCGCCGTGCCGGATCGGGATGCCTCTGCGGGCCGCCTCGGCCTGGAGCGCGACGTTGAGGTCGCCGCGCCGCAGGCACCGGAACCGCAGGACCGGGTCCTCCGCTTCCCCGAGCGGCCTGGACGCCCGCTCGGTGCCCGAGGCGTCGAGCATCCGCATCCCGGTCAGCGGGAAACCGAGCGCGGTGACCGCCGCCGCCGCGTCGATCTGCGCGAGGGCGCGCATGCCGTTGCTCGCCAGGGTGAGGAACGCGCCGATGTCCTCGGCCGCGTCGGGATGCGCCTCGAAGACCGTGACCTCGAACCCGGCCTTGTGCAGCGCGAGCGCCGCCGCGGTACCGGCGGCGCCACCGCCGATGACGAGTAACCGCCCCACGTCCGATCCCCCTTCGGTTGCCGGCCCGGCGTCAGGAATCGTACGGTCCGTCGCCCGCCGCGCAGTCGGAGCGCGAGCGTCCGGGGACCAGGCGCCGGTAGGCGGCGCGGGCGTGGACGAGGCGGGCCAGACCCGTGCCGATGAGGGCGGCGGTGAACAGGCAGGCCAGCCAGGTGGTGTCGCGATGGCCTGCCCAGGTGAGGACGCCCGCGGGCGGTATGGCGAAGCCGTTGAGGAACAGCCAGCACAACAGGGCCGTTCCGGGAGCGGCCGTGAAGCGTGCGCACAGCCCCAGCAGGGCGGCCAGCACGGACAGGGCGGGCAGGGCCAGTTCGGGCCGGTACGGCCCCACCGCGGTGTTGAGGAGCGCGACCAGCACCAGTGCCCCGGCCCCGGCCCCGGCCCAGACCAGCGGTGTGGCCACGGGCTGGGGTACGGGCCGGGCTCCGGTGCCCAGGGGCTTCCACTCGATCATGCTGGCGCTTCCTTCCGGTCCTCCTGGACGGAATTCTCCCCCGGCGGCCGCTGCCGACTCCCGGGGTGCTCGTCAGAGTGCCAGCAAGCCCTCCTGGGGAGAACAGCCAATCCGGACAGCCGCTCCCGGCTCAAGGGCGGGCGGCTGCGGTCGCGTTGGGCGTCCGGACGGCCGCTCACCCACTCAAAGGCGTGCAACCGTGGGCGCCTTGGCGTCCGGACACCAGCTCCCCGGCTCAAGGGCGGGCGGCCGCGGTCGCGTTGGGCGTCCGGACGGCCGCTCACCCACTCAAAGGCGTGCAACCGTGGGCGCCTTGGCGTCCGGACACCAGCTCCCCGGCTCAAGGGCGGGCGGCCGCAGTTCCCTTGGGCGTCTGGACGGCTGCTCACCCACTCAAAGGCGTGCAACCGTGGGCGCCTTGGCGTCCGGACACCAGCTCCCCGGCTCAAGGGCGGGCGGCCGCAGTTCCCTTGGGCGTCTGGACGGCTGCTCACCCACTCAAAGGCGTGCAACCGTGGGCGCCTTGGCGTCCGGACACCAGCTCCCCGGCTCAAGGGCGGGCGGCCGCGGTCGCCTTGGGCGTCTCGGCGACCGGTTCGGCCGTCGGTGTCCGGTGGGCCGGGCGGCGGGCGACGCGGCGGGCGAGGGGCTCGGTCCAGCGGGCGGCGAGCGGGCCGAGGACGACCAGGATCAGGACGTAGGCGGTGGCCAGGGGGCCGATGCGGGGTTCGGCGCCGACGGCGAGTCCGGCGATGACGATGGAGAACTCGCCGCGGGCGACCAGCGTGCCGCCCGCGCGCCAGCGGCCCCGGGGCGAGATCCCGGCGCGGCGGGCGGCCCACCAGCCGGTGGCGATCTTCGTCAGGGTGGTGACGGCGGCCAGGGCGAGCGCGGGCAGCAGCACGGGCGGGATGGCGGCGGGGTCGGTGTGCAGCCCGAAGAAGACGAAGAACACCGCGGCGAACAGGTCCCGCAGCGGGGTGAGGAGGCTGCTGGCGCCCTCGGCGACCTCGCCGGACAGGGCGATGCCGACCAGGAACGCGCCGACGGCGGCGGAGACGTGCAACTGCTGGGCGAGCCCGGCGACGAGGAGGGTCAGACCGAGGACGGCCAGCAGCAGCATCTCGGCGCTGTCCGAGGACACCGCGCGGCTGACCAGACGGCCGTGCCGCAGCGCCACGTAGAGGACGGCGCCCACCGTGCCCAGCGAGATCAGCAGCGTGACCGCGCCGCCCGCGAGGCCCGCCCCGGCCAGCAGGGCGGTGAGGATCGGCAGATAGACCGCCATGGCCAGGTCCTCCAGGACCAGCACACCGAGGACGACCGGCGTCTCGCGGTTGCCGAGCCGCCCCAGGTCGCCCAGCACCTTGGCGATGACCCCGGACGAGGAGATCCAGGTGACCCCGGCCAGGGCGACGGCGGCCACCGGCCCCCAGCCGAGCAGGAACGCCATCACGGCCCCGGGCGCGGCGTTGAGGACGAAGTCGACGACCCCGGAGGGATATTGGGTCTTCAGCGTGGTGACCAGTTCGGAGGCGCTGTACTCCAGGCCCAGCAGGAGCAGCAGGAGTATGACGCCTATCTCGGCTCCGGTGGCGACGAACTCCTCGCTGGCCCGCAGCGGCAGGATGCCGCCCTGGCCGAAGGCGAGCCCGGCCAGCAGGTACAGGGGTATCGGTGAGAAGCCCACCCGTCCGGCGAGGCGTCCCAGGAGCCCCAGGGCGAGGATGATCGCCCCGAGTTCGATGAGCATGGCGGTGGTGTCGTGCACGGGCGTCTGACCTCCGGTGATCGGGTCTGCGGCGTCTGTGCCAGGGGCGTGAGCGCCCGGGGGTACGGCTCGGTGGGCGGGGAGAGGAGAGGGGGGAGGGGCGTGATCTCGTGCGCCGTGTGACGGGGCCCGGGCCGGCCACGCGGTGTGCGGCGTCGGCGGTCCGCTCCGCTCGGCCGTCATCGGCGGCCCGCTCCGCTCCGGCCGTCATCGGCCGGGGGTACGTGTGACATGCCATGTCACGCCGTGAAGGTCAGGCGTCTCAGGCAGGCATCACGGGCGGACGTCACGCGTCACGCGCAGGAAGACCGCTATGCGGCGCGGCCGGTATCGGGGACGCCGTCACGGGCGGCGTTGTGGACGCGGACGGGCACCACTCGCCTCATGTCACGCCCCCCTCACGCCGGCCCGGAGACCGGGCGGCCACTGTGTCGTCGTACCGAGCCGGCCGAACGACTGTGCGCGGCCACGCTCAACCGAGCGTAATGACTCGGTAAAGAATCCTAGCGCACGCCAACGCCTGTTGATCGCGCAGCAGTTCTGAAGGTGACGGCCGGCAATCCGGTGACGGGCCGCTGCCCCTCACGCCCCGCTGCCCTCGTGCCCCGCTGTCCCTCATGCCCCCGCGGCCCGCCGCACGACCCGCGGGGACGCGCCGAGTTCCTTGCGGCAGGTCTTGTTGAAGGCCTGGAGGTCGGGGATGCCGACCGTCGCCGCGACGGCCGGGATCGCCAGCGTCGACGCGACGAGCAGGTGACGGGCGCGCTCCATGCGGCGGCGCCGGACGTAACCGACCACCGTGCGCCCGGTGCCCTCGCGGAACAGCCGGGTCAGGTGCGTGTGCGACACCCCCGCGACCCGGGCGATCCCGGGAACGCTCAGCGGGTCGGCCAGGTGCTCCTCGATATGGGCCATGGCCGCCCGCAGCGCCGGGTGCCGGGCCTCGGAGGGCGATACGGCGGCCTCGGCCAGGCCCGTCGCGCGCCACAGCACCGTCCACAGTTCGGCGGAGGCCCGGGCCGGGGACTGGGCGCTCGCCGCGATCGTCTGGCGCAGCAGTGCGCTCAAGCCGGCCGCTTCCGCACCGGCGTCCTGCATCGCCGGGAGCCTGCGCCGCTCCCCGTCGCCCGGCAGCCGGAAGTGGGCGTACAGGTGCTCGCAGCGCGGGGCGTCGTAGTGGAAGTGCACCTCCGTGCCGGGCGGTACGAGGCTGAGGTGGCCGGGGCGGATCGGATGCCGGGCGTCGGCGAACTCCAGGGTGCCGGAGTAGCCGTAGAGGTGGAGCTGCCACAGGTGCGGGAGGCGGAAGACCTCGTGCGGGCCGGCCGAGCCGTGCACGCCCACGCCCGCGTGCACGACGTCGGGCGGCAGGTCGAGGGGCAGTTCCACGAAGGTCGGCATGGTGGAAAATTACCAGTGATTGCTGATTACACCCCACGACGGCAGGTCCTCAGGCTTCTACGGTTGCGTCATGTCAACCACCAAACAGCTGCTGAGCTCCGCCGAGGTGGCGCGGTTCACGGCCCACGGTTTCCTGCGCCTCGACGGCGTCGTGCCCCGGGAGATGAACGAGGAGGCGCTCGGTCTCTTCGCCGCCGGGACGCTGCCCGCCGTGCCGTACGGCACTCCGGTGCCGACGGCGTTCCCCGAGGCTTCCTTCACCCGCCGGCTCCTCGAACTGCCGGTGGTGGCAGGCGCGTTGGAGAGTCTGGTAGGGCCCGATCCGGAGATCGACCACCACTTCGTCCACGTCCGCATGCCCCATGAGGGCAGTGCCCAGGCGCTGCACGCCGACGCCCTCATCGATGTGCGGCCCGACGCGTTCGACGTGCAACTCATGTACTACCCGCAGGAGGTGACCGCCGACATGGGCGGCACGCTCGTCGTCCCGGGCAGCCATCTGCGCCGCATCAACGAGTCCGACACCGGCCGCTACCAGAACCTGCGCGGCCAGACCCGGCTGACCTGCCCGGCCGGGACCGTGCTCCTGCTCCACCACGGCATCTGGCACGGCGGTCGGCGCAACGACAGCGACACCGTCCGTCACATGTACAAGATCCGCTTCAACCCGACGGTGCCGCAGGTGCGGCTGTGGGACACCCGGGACCTGGATTCCCCGGCCGTGCGCGAGGAGTTGGGGCGCTTCTTCCCCTGGTACGAGCAGGCCACCGGGCGGCTGGAGATCCACAACCGGGTCCTGCTGTGGCGCTCCCTGTCCGCCGACCCCGGCTTCGACATCGAGCACTGGGCCACCCGCATCGCCAACCGGCCCGGCGCATCCGCCGTGCCCACCGCAACCGCCGCAACCGCCGCGCCCACCGCACAGGGGAGCACCGCATGACCACCACCCGGCAGCAGGTCCTCGTCCTCTACCTCGACAACTCCGCCCTCGACTCCCGGGTCGTCGGCTGGGCCCGCTACGACGGCACGGGCGCGACCCGCCCGACGACCGGCGACAGCGACGAGCCCCCGTACGGGACGGGGGTCGGCGCCCTGGAGGACGGCTGGCGGCTCTTTCAGGCGTCCCCGCTCATTCCGCCGTATCCGGGGGCGGAGCACGCGACGTCGTTCCTCAAGCACGAGTTCTTCTTCGAGAAGCTCGTGTCCCAGTGAGGCCGGCCGCCGGAGCGGGCTTCGGCGGTGGCCTTCAGGTCGCGCAGCCAGGTGTCGAGGCCCTCACCGATCGCCGGCCCCTTCCGCAGCGGGCCCGCTGCCGAGACCTCGGGTCAGCCCGAGGAGCAAGTCAAGGAACGAGGACCGGGCCCTGGCCATCTGGACCCGCCTGACCCGCCTGCACGGCGTCCTGTCACTGGAACTGGCGGGCCACTTCACAGGGATGGGCTTCGATCCGGCCCGCCTCTTCACCGCCGAACTCGACGACGTGGCGGGCCCGGCCGCATCCGGGCCGACATGACGAAACCCCGGGTGAAGACCCGGGGTCGATTCGTCCTGGTGCGTGCCGGCGGTCAGACGAAGGCGCTCTGGCCCGTGATCGACTTGCCGACGATCAGGGTGTTCATCTCGCGGGTGCCCTCGAAGGAGTAGATCGCCTCGGCGTCGGCGAAGAAGCGGGCGATGTCGTGGTCCAGCAGGATGCCGTTGCCGCCGAAGATCTCACGGCTCCAGGCCACGACCTCCCGCATCCGGGAGGTGACGAACGCCTTGGCCAGGGAGGAGTGTTCGTCGCGGAAGATGCCGGCGTCCTGCAGCCGGGCGAGCTGCACCATCATGCCCCAGGAGGCGGTGATGTTGCCGAGGCTCTTGACCAGCAGATCCTGCACCAGCTGGAAGCCGCCGATCGGGCGGCCGAACTGGCGGCGCTCCCGGGCGTAGTCCAGGGCCACTTCGTAGGCGCCGATCATGACACCGAGCCCCTGCCAGGCCACTCCCGCGCGGGTCGCACGAAGGATCTCGGCGACGTCGCGGAAGGAGTTGATGTTCTGCAGGCGGTTGGCCTCCGGCACCCGGACGTCGGTCAGGGTGATCTCGGCGTTCTCCACGATCCGGAAGGCGATCTTGCCCTCGATCTTCACCGGGTCGAAGCCGGGCGTGCCCTTCTCCACGACGAAGCCCTTGACGTGGTTGTCGTCGAGGTCGCGCGCCCACACCACGACGTAGTCCGCGAAGGTGGCGTTGCCGATCCACTTCTTGGCGCCGTTCAGGACCCAGGTGTCGCCCTCGCGCTTGGCGGTGGTGCGCATGCCGCCCGCGACGTCGGACCCACCGAGCGGCTCGGTCATGGCGAACGCGCCGATCTTGTCCATGGCGGCCATCTCCGGCAGCCAGCGGTCGCGCTGCTCCTGGTCGCCGCCGGAGTAGATGGAGTACATGGCAAGGCCGTTGTGGACGCCGAAGAAGGTGGACACCGAGGCGTCGGTGCGGGCCATCTCCATGGCCATCGTGCCGCTGAGCAGATTGCTGACGGCGGGACGGTGCTCGCCGTAGCCCTCGTAGGGGAGGCCCGCGAGGCCGCTGTCGCGGAACAGGCCGAGGAGCTCCTTCGGGAACTGGTCCCTGGCCCAGTTCTCGTTCACCAGCGGCTTGACCTCGTCGCGCATCAGGGCGCGGGCCCTGAGCAGGAGCCCCCGCTCGTCGTCCGGCAGCAGCGACTCGTAGTGGTAGAAGTCGGCGGTCAGCTGGTCCTCGAGCGGTTCCATGGTGGCGGTCATCTCAGTTCTCCTCCTTGTCCGCGCTGTCCAGGGCTGCCAGGACAGCGAGTTGCCTGCGGTCGCGCGTCCCGGTGAGTTCCGAGTACGTGGAGGAGCCGTAGGCCTTTTCCACGGCTTCGATGAGCCGTTCTTGTGCTTCCTCTTGTTCCTTGTTCTGCGACGGGGTGCCGAGCCCCGCCCCCGTCTGCTGCATCGACTTGCCGATGTGCTCGACCAGGTGCCGGTAACCGCCGGGTCCGCCTCCCAGGTGCGCGCCGAGGAACGGCCCGACCGTCGCCCAGCGCAGGCCCAGCGAATTGATCACGACCCTGTCGAGGTCCTCGGGGGTCACGACACCCTCCTGGACCAGGTACGCGGCCTCGCGGCTGAGGGCGTTCTGCAGGCGGTTGCCGACGAAGCCGGGGATCTCCTTGCGCTCGACGACCGGAGTGCGGCCGACCGAGGTGTAGAAGTCCACCGCGTCCAGCACGGCGTCCTCGCCGGTGCGTGTCCCGGGGACGACCTCGACGAGCGGGACCAGGTGCGGCGGGTTGAAGGGGTGGCCGATCAGGACCCGGGCGGCGGCCTCGTCGGACAGCTCCCCGGTGAACGCGGTCGACGGGATCGCCGAGGAGGAGCTGAGCAGCAGGGCGTGCGCGGGTGCCTCACGGGCGAGGGTGGCGAACAGGTCCTTCTTGAACTCGGCCCGCTCGGGGCCGTTCTCCTGGACGACGTCCGCGTCCCGGACGGCCTCGGTGACGTCGGCGGCGATGTGCACGCGGTCGGCGAGGCCGGTGACGTCCAGGCCGCGGGCGGCCAGATGCGGGGCGTACGTCGTCAGGGCCTCGTCCACGGCCTCGGCGAGGTCGGGGCGCGGGTCGCTCACCCGGACGGTCAGGCCGTGCGCGGCGAACAGCGTCGCCCAGGACAGACCGATGGTCCCGGCGCCGATCACCGCGGCGGTGCGGAAGGCGCGGGTCATGACGCGGCTCCCTTCAGGTAGTCGTGGACCGGCTCGACGCCTGCCAGCGTCAGGTCGGTGAGGATGTGGCTGGCGGAGACGACCTCCAGCACCGGCAGGTCGGCCAGCGGGGCGAGCACGTGCTGGAACAGCTGGAGCCGGGCGGGGCCGGTCCAGGCGCCCTTGACGGTGACGTCGGTGATGCGGGTGCGGACGAGTTCCTGCACACGCGGCAGACCGTCGTAGCCGGGGATCGTCTTGAGCATGAAGGTCGGCACGGTGATCTGCGCCTCGGCCTCGGCCCGGTCCAGCTCGTGGTGCTTGTAGCCCATGGTCGCGGTGGCGACCCGCAGGCTGCCGTGGTCGAGGGTGCCGACGAGCGCGCCGGAGTCGACGAAGAGCGCCGGGGAGCCGATGACCTTCGGGTAGGCGGAGACCTCGCGGCCCGAGGCGGTCGCCGGGAAGTTGTCCAGGTGCATCGTGTGCAGGTACTCGCCCTGCTCGCCCTCGAAGCTCACGGGGATCGCCTGGCCGGCCTCGGTGTAGGGGCCGTATCCGGTGACGTCGCCCATCTTCATGACCTCGAACCGGACCAGCGGCTCGTCGATCCGCAGGGGTTCGGGGACGACGGCCCGCAGGGCGTCGGGGTCGGTGCGGTAGACGACGTTGAGGTACTCGCGGTCGGTGAACCGCGGCACCATCGGCGCGTACGCCGGGCCGGCGAGGGGGGTGGTGACGTGCTGTCGTACGTCTGCGGCCTTCATGTCCGGCTCACCGCCCGGTCCACTGTGCGGGACGGCGCTCGGCGAAGGCGGTCATGCCCTCGCGCACGTCGTCCGAGGCCATCAGGGTCTTCATCTGGGTGCGCTGGAAGGCGAAGGCCTCCTCGTCGGACGCTCCGTCGGCGGCGCGCACGACGCGCTTGACGGCCCTGAGGGCGAGCGGGGCGTTCTCCGCGACCCGTTCGGCCAGCCGGAGCGCCTCGGCGACGGCCTGCCCCTTCGCGGTGACCCGGTTGGCCAGGCCCAGTTCGCCGGCCCGGCGGCCGTCGACGGGCTCGCCGGTCAGCAGGAACTCCATCGCGAGGTGGTGCGGGATGCGCTGGGGCAGCCGGATGACTCCGCCGCCCGCGGCGATCAGGCCGCGCTTGACCTCGGGCAGACCGAACCGGGCGTCCTCGGCGGCGACGATCAGGTCGCAGGCCAGGGCCAGTTCGAAGCCGCCGCCCATGGCGAAGCCCTCCACGGCGGCGATGAGGGGCTTGTCCGGCCGGGATTCGGTCAGGCCGCCGAATCCGCGGCCCTCGACCTCGGGCGACTCGCCGCGCAGGGCGGCCTTGAGGTCCATGCCGGCGCTGAACGTGCCGCCCTCGCCGGTCAGGACGCCGACCCGCAGGGTGGGGTCGGCCTCCAGCTCGTCGAGTGCGGCGGCCAGCGCGGTGGCGGTCGCCGCGTTCACGGCGTTGCGGGCCTCGGGACGGTCGAGGGTGATCAGCAGGGTGGAGCCGATGCGTTCGGTGCGCACGACGGGAGGTGTGGGGGTGCTCATGACTGTCCTCCTGTGGCAATCAGCGGGTGGCGGCGTCGAGTTCGGCGAAGACGTCCTCGGTGTCCTGGCCCGCGACCGGCGCGAGGCGGCGGATCGAGCCGGGGGTGGCGGAGAAGCGCAGCGGGATGCCGATGGTGCGGACCGTGCCCTCGGTCGGGTGCTCGACGCTGTCGAGCAGGTGGCCGTCACGGACGTAGGGGTCGTCGTGGGCGCGGTCGAGTTCCAGCACCGGGGCCATCGGGATGCTGTGCTTGGCGCACACCTCGGCCCACTCGTCGGTGGTCAGTGCCGTGGCGCAGGTCGCCAGCAGCTCGGCCAGGTCCTCGTGGTCGGCGCTGTCGATGGCGTCGCCGTTCACGCGCGGGTCCTCGGCGAGGTCCGGGCGTCCGGCGGCGGTGAAGAAGTCCCGGTAGTTGTGCGGGTTGTACGGCATGACGCAGGCCAGGCCGTCCTTGGTGCGCACGGCCTTGTGGCCCTTCAGCATCGACAGGGCGAAGCCGGTGGGGCCGGTCTCGGGCACGTGGGTGTGTCCCGCGAGGTGCTCGACCAGGTTGAACGCGATCAGGGTGTCGGTCATCGGGATCTCGATGAGCTGGCCCTGGCCGGTGTTGTTCCGGTGCAGCAGGGCGGCCAGCACGCTGTAGGCGATGGTCAGCGAGGAGACCTTGTCGCCGATGATGGTCGGCAGGTAGACGGGCTCGCCGAGTGCCCGGTCGGCGATGTCGACCAGGCCGGAGGCGGCCTGCACGGTCTCGTCGTACGCGGCGTTCCCGGCCCGGTCCGAGTCGCTGCGGAAGCCCTGGGCGTGTGCGTAGACGAGGCCGGGGTTGCGGGCGGCGATGTCCTCGTAGGACAGGCCCAGGCGGTGCAGGGCGCCGGGGCGCATGTTGGTGATCAGCACGTCCGCGGTGTCGATCAGCCGCAGTGCGCGCTCGCGGTCGGTGTCGTCCTTGAGGTTGAGGGCGACGCTGCGCTTGTTGCGGTTGACGTTGAGGTTCAGCGGGGTCATGCCCGGGGTGGTCTTGTAGTGGCCCACGCGTACGGTGTCGGCCGGCGACTCGATCTTGATCACGTCGGCGCCCAGGTCACCGAGGATCTGGGCGGCGTAGGGGCCCATCACCACGGTCGAGAGGTCGATCACGCGGACGCCCTGCAGCGGGCCGGCGACGGTGTCGGTGCTGTCCGTCATCGGTTTCTTCACTCCTTCGCTCGCCATGTGTGTGTATCTAGAAACTAAGTTAGCGCGGCGGGTCTCCGAATGGAAACGAACGGTGTGACCGAATAACGAAAAGCGGTATGACCGCAGTGGTCATACCGCTTTTCGTGGAGGTTTTGGGGTGGTTATGGATGTGGTTACGAGCGTGGTTATGAGTGGAGCGGCGCGGCGAAGACCTCGCGGGCCACCGCCACGACTTCTTGCAGGTCACCGCCGTCCGCCCGGTCCTTGCGCCAGATCAGCCCGGTCTCCAGACGAGGGTGGAAATCGGAGAAGGGAAGGATGGCGACATTGTCGAGACGGTAATTCTGGACCGGACTTCTGGAATCCAGCATGGAAATGGAGAACGCCAGACCGCTGGACACTATTTCGGAGATTCCCTCGAACGTGGCGCTGCCCAATTCGATGCGCTTCTTGATGCCGAGTTCGGCGAGCTGCTGGTCGAGGCCGCGGAAGTAGGCGTTGGTCACCGCCGTCGGGGAGCCCGCGTAGGCGAGCTCCGCCAGTTCCGCGAGGGCGACGGACTCGCGCCCCTCGAACCGGTCCCGGGGCACGACCGCGCCGAGCCGCTCCGACATCACCGGCAGCTGTTCCAGCGCCGGGTCGGCGCCGACCGGGAGCCTGGCCAGGCTCAGCGCCAGTCTGCCGTCGCACACCGCCTCGACGAGCCGGTCGGTACCGCCGGGCCAGCGCTTGATCTCGAACCGTTCGCCCACCCGCTCGGCGAAGGCGCCCATCCGTTCCCGCAGGTCGGGATGGACGCCGGTGGGCACGCCGAGCAGCAGGGTGGTGCGCTGCGGCCGGGCCGTCTCGTCCAGCCGCCACCGGATGGAGTCGACCTGTTCCAGCACCCCGCGGGCGATCGGCAGCAGCGCGTTGCCGGCCGCGGTGAGCCGTACGTGATGGGTGTCCCGGTCGAACAGCCGGTGCCCGACCTCGTTCTCCAGGTCCTTGATCCGCCGGCTCAACGGGGAGGCCGCCATGTGCAGTTTGCGGGCCGCGGTGGAGAAGTTCAGCTCTTGGGCGACGGCGAGGAAATAGCGCAGGTGCAGGAGCTCCACGGGATCAAGCCTAGCCGCTGCGCCCCTGCCCTCTCCCCGCAGCCGGAGACGTCAGACGACCGGAGACGTCAGGCACCCTCAGACGTCATGCGGCCAAAGACGTCAGCCGCCCGGAGACGTCAGGCCTCTTCGATCGTGATGAAGGGGTCCCACTGGAAATAGCCCCGCAACTGCCGGTGGCGGTCGAGGATCTGGAAGGAGAAGTGGTACACGACCTTGCCGGGCCTCTTGACGGTCGTGCGCCAGTAGTGGTCCGCGTAGCGCTGGGTCTCGAATTCCGGCCTGCCTTCCGTGCCCTCCTTCGGCAGGGGGTAGACGCCGTCGACGACCTCGATCTCCGGGGTGCGGATGAGCTGGTGCTGGGGGTCGCTGCTGACGTACCGGTAGAGCAGGGCCTTGTAGTCGCTGCCGAGGGAGAGGGTCGTCTCGCGCCACCGGATGCTGTCGCCCGGCTCGGCCCGCAGGTTCAGCTCGGCACCGGACGTGCCGACGATGTGGTCGTGGCGGGTCGTCATGTAGATCAGGCTCTGGTCGACCTGGGTCGGCGCGTCGGGGTTGCGGGACGCGCCCGGGTTCCGCTCGACGATCGTCGCCGCGTCGAACGCGATCAGGACGTTGAGATCAGCCATGCGACTGCTCCTTCTCGTGGGGGACCTTGTAGGCCATGGCCCTCGGATAGTCGTGCCGGTGCAGACGGACCCGGACCAGCAGCGGTCCGGCGTTGAGCGGGTCGGCCGGGTCGGCGAGGCGGTCCAGGAGGTCGTCCAGGTCCGCCGTGCGCGCGATGGCCACCCCGTTGGCGGGGGTGTCCCGGCCGGTGAAGACGTCCGCGAGGCGGTCGTAGTGCCAGGGGTGGAGGACGTTGTAGTGGTCCGGTTCGCGGTCCCGGTCCGCGTAGTACGACGGGTGCACCAGCATCTGCTCGATGCCGTAGAAGTGGCCGTTGTCCATGACGAACACCACCGAACGGAGCCCGAGCCGGGTGTGGGTGGAGAGCTCCTGGCAGGTCTCCTGGAAGGCGCCGTCCCCGACGAACACCATGGGGCGGGCGTCCGCGCGCTCGGGGGCGAGGGCCGCTCCGGTGGCCGCGCCGACCGACCAGCCGATGGACAGCCAGCTGACCTGGGAGAGGAACCCGCCCGCGGGCAGGGACAGGTTCATCGAGCCGATGAGGGAGAACGCCGCGTCGGAGACGACCGTCCAGTCGTCCGCGCTCTCGTGGTTCAGGAAGTGGTTGATCCGGTCGAAGACGCCGTCGTAGGTCAGGTGTTCGGAGCGCCGGTGGCCGGAGCGGGCGGCGCGGAGCGAGGCGCGGTGGTGCTCCAGGGCCGCCGGGCGGTGGCCGCGCGGGCCGTGGTGGGCGTGGGACTCGGCGTAGTAGTCGGCCGCCAGGCCCCCGGAGCCGTATGCCTTGACCAGTGCGTCCTGGAGGGCGGGCAGCAGCTGTTCGAGCCGCACGTCGGGGAAGTACGTGGTGCCGGCGCTGACGCCGCCGTGCGCGGCCATCACCCAGTCGCCGCCCACGGACTGCTCTCCGCCCAGGTTCTTCGACGTGGACCAGGCGCCGAGGCCGATCCGGCAGGTGGCCCAGTCCATGAAGACGCCGTGCACGTCCGGGTGGCTGGCACGGCCGTTGTAGACGCCGTGGAACTGCGGCAGGTCCTCGTCGACGACGGCCTTGGCGCCGACGGTGGTGCAGAACGGCACCCCGGTGGCCTCCACCAGGTCGGTGAGCTGTCCGGCGAGCCGGAACCGGTCGATCTCCTCGCCGGCCCAGACGATCGGGCGGGGCCTGCCGTCCGGGCCCGGATGCTCCTCGACGAGGGTGAGGACCGCCTGGACGGCGCTGTCCAGCATGGGCTGGTTGCGTGTGCCGAACGGCCGGTCGCGGCGCACCAGCGGCGTCTCGGGTTCGGGGCAGGGCTCGTCCCAGAGGTCCTCCATGACCTCCAGGTAGACGGGCCTGCGCTCGGAGAGGCACGCGGTGAGCGCCGCGTCGATCTGGCCCGGGGCGAGCCCCGGGTTGGAGATGACCTGCGCGTCGACGGTCACCTGCCGGTAGGCCTCCAGGTTGCTCTCGGCGCGGGGGCTCATGTGCGAGGTGAGCAGGCCGAGGGCGCGGTGGTTCTGCCACTGCTCGTAGGGCGGTGAGGCGTTGACGGCGATCAGCGGGACCTGCTCGACGTAGGCGCCTCCGCAGGCGTTGAGGAGGTTGAACGCCCCGACGCTGTAGGTGACGGCCACCGCCCCCACGCCGTGGATCCGGGCGAAGGCGTCGGCGGCCTGGCCCGCGCCGCCCTCCGTCGGGGTGCCGACCCACTCGATGTCGCCCTCGGCCCGCAGGGTCGTCAGGAACGGGCCGAGGTGGTTGCCGGGCACGCCGAACAGGTGGGTGATGCCCAGCTCGGCCAGCCTGAGTGCGAGATAGCGGGCGACCGTGCACGGCGGGCTGATCGCGATCACGACCCCTCCCTTTCCGCACCCGGGGTGGTGACGGCGGGGGCACGGTGGACGGCGAGGGCGGCGCGGACCGCGCTCTCCAGGGCGCCCTCGACCCAGGCGTGCTTGAGGGAGGTGTGCTCGCCGGCGAAGTGCACCGGGCCCTCGGGCCGGGAGACGTCCAGGTGGAAGCTGGTCATCTGGTGCGCGGTGTAGATGGCGGCCTCGCCGAAGGCGTACGGGTCGCGGGCCCAGCTCTTGGTGGCGCCGCGCCCGGTGAAGAACACCTCGATACGGCGGCCGTGCAGGGCCTGGAGGTTGCGCAGGGCGTAGACGTAGCGCTCGGAGGAGCGCATGGAGTCCCAGCGGGCGGCGTCGTCGGACCAGCAGTAGGAGGCGAGGAGGACACCGCCCGTACTGCCCTCGACCCGGTGCGACGGGTAGTACATGAACCGGTTGGGGTTGTCGGCGGCCGAGCCTCCGCCGAAGCAGTGGGTGGCGGGGCGGGCGGCCGGGCCGCGCAGCGGCAGGCTGCCGTTCAGCTCCCGCATCTCCCCGGTGACGCTGCCGTCCTTGACGGCGGCTCCGAGCAGTTCGGTGGTCCCGCCGGAGAAGGTGAGGAGGGGCCCGCTGTCCGTCTCGGCGAGTGTCAGACCCGGACCGGTCTGCCGGTAGTACTCGTACAGCCCCGGCGAGATCCGGTCCAGCTCCTCTCGCCAGTCGTCCTCGGTGAACTCCCACCACCGGTGGCTGAACTCCAGCAGCACCTTGGTGGCCTGGTCGTAGTGGGTCTCGATGATCGCGCGGCGCTTCTTGTACGACATCGACGGGACGATCTCCACGAAGCGCAGGGCGGAGAAGGGGACGGTGACGATCGCCAGGTCCGCCGTCCACAGCCGGGGCGGGGCCTGTGGATCGTCCTCGGCGACGGTCTGCACGGCCACACCCCAGCCGTCGGGTCCGACGACGCCGGTGCCCTCCGGGTCGGTGTCGCGGCTGGGGTCGTGGTACTCCAGCCGGATCATGCGGTGCCCGAGCCGCACCTCCTCGCGCAGGCCCTGGTGCAGGGCGTGCGGGAGGCGCCAGCTGCCGCCGGGGATCTCCCAGTAGCGGACGCCGGGGTCGATGTCGCTGCGGCTGAGGAAGCTGTGGAAGAACGACAGGTGCAGCCGCGAGGACATGTTCTCCAGGGTCCCGACGGCCTCGATCGCCTCGTCGCTGAGGCCGGCGTGGTCGCGCAGGAAGCCGCCCATGGAGTAGCCGTCGAAGTCCCGGATCACCCGGGCCCAGCCCTGGACCCACTCGGCGTACGGCTTGTTGACGCGCTTGCCGTCGACGACGTCGGAGTAGTGGTCGCGCACGGTCTCCAGTGCCTCGTCGACCATCTTCACGACGGGGGCGCGCACTTCGTCGCCGGTGAGGTGGAAGCCCTCGTTGATCCGCTCGGGCCTGCTCGCGTAGTCGGAGCGCCTGACCTGGACGCGGTTGGTGCGGATCCAGGAGTTTCCGCGCTTGCCGGGCTCGCGGAATTCGGGGCTGTCGTCGCCGTAGGTCCATGTCCGGCCGGTGGGGGACGTGTACGTCACCGGGGGCGGCGCGACATCGGGGCCGCTGCCGGTTTCCGGATCGATGTCCACGTTGTAGAACTGGCGGCGACCGAGGCCGAGTTTGTCGACCAGGGCGAGAACGAGCGGGTGGAAGTCCGGCAGCCGCATCGCACCGGCTTCGGCGTACTGGGCGGGGTCGTCGAAAGGCCGATGGTGTCCGGTGGTGCGAAAGGTTTTTATTCGCCCGCCGACGCGACTGGCGTTGGCCTCCAGAATCGTGACGTCGTGGCCGGCGTCCTTGAGCAGTCGCCCGGCGACGAGTCCGGTGATTCCGGCACCGACGACGAGTATCTTCTTGCGCGGGTGGCGGGTGGGGCCGAGGCGGCCCGTGTCGATCAAGGTGTGCAGGTAGTCGAGCTTGAGGTCCTCCCCGTCCGGCCCGACGAGGAGGAGTTCGCGGGCCAGCTCGAGGCAGGTCTGCCAGCGGGCGCGGGCGGCGGAGTCGTCCCGAGGTAAGTCGGTCATAGCCAGCGATCGTAGATATGCCGGAACGGTTTCCCGGATACCCCGGAGAACAACGACCTGAAATAAACACGTGCGCAGCCGGGCGGAATTTCGACAGGCCCTTCCGCTCCTTGCGAGAACGGATGTTCCACCAGGGACGGAAGGGAAGGAAAAACGAAGTCGGTTCGAATATTCATTCGCGGAATATGGACGTCCTGAAAACCCCGACGGTCGAGGTCACGCCAGCAGTTGCGAAGCGGTGCGTTCCCCGACGGCCGGTTCCCGTATCCGCGGGCATGAGGCAGGACCGGTGCGAGGGGACGTCCCGAGGGCTGCCAACGGGTGAATGTGGGCCCGGCGTGCAGGACGACCGCCGACGCGCCGGGAAGGCATACCGCACACCCGACAAGCGATGGGCGGCACACGGTCATGCCGAAGTTCCTCATTCAGGCCGGTTACACCACCGAAGGCACCAAGGGCCTGCTCGGAGAAGGAGGCAGTGGGCGCCGGGCCGCCGTGGAGCAGGTCGTCAGCGGGCTCGGGGGGCGGGTCGAGGCGATGTACTTCGCCTTCGGGGACGACGACGTCGTGATGATCGTCGACTTCCCCGACAGCGTCTCCATGGCCGCCGTCAGCCTCACCGTCAAGGCCAGCGGGACCGTCCGCACCCGGGCGACGCCGCTGCTGACCGTCGAGGAGATCGACGAGGCCGTCCGCCGGGAGGTCACCTTCCGGGCAGCCGGGGCGTGAGGGGGCGCACGCCCGCGACGAGGTCGCCGAAACCCGTCACGCCGGCTCGGGCAGCCGGCGGTGGCCGGAGAGGACGACGAGGCCGCCGACGACGGCCAGGCCCATCAGGACGGTGCCGAAGAGGGTCGCGCCGGTCGGTAGCCCCACCGCGTCCATGAGGTAGCCCGTGGACACCGGAAGCAGGCCGGCCGGGATGTAACCGCCCACGTTCAGCGCGGCGTTGGCCTCGGCGAGGCGCTGCGCCGGAACGGTGGAGTTGAGCAGGGACAGACCGCCGAGCTGGCCCATGCCCTGGCCGGCCCCGGCGAGCAGGGCGGAGGCGACGAGCAGCACGACCGACGAGGCGTGCACGGCGGCGATCAGCGCGGCCATGCCGAGGGTGGTGCTGATCGCACCGGCGGTCAGGATGGTGCGCCGGGGCAGCTTCCGCACGGCGAACTGGACGCCGGTGGCGGCGAGGAACATGACGAACGCCATGGCTCCGGCGACGATCCGGCTGGTGGTGCCGAGCAGTTCGGTCAGCAGGGTGGGGCCCAGCGACAGCACGAAGGACGTGGCGGTGATGCCGGGGGCGAACACCGCGATGCCGAGGGTGAGGTGGATGCCGTTGCCGTTCGGGACGTCGGGCACGCGCACCCAGGCGCCCTTGCCGCGGGCGGCGGGACGGCGTACCGGCATGCGCAGCACGGCGAGGACGGCCGTGAACAGCAGGACCGCCTCGACGACGAAGACGGTGGCGGTGGGGGCCGGGAGCGTCTCGGACAGCAGGCCGGCCAGCAGCGGGCCGAGGCCGGCGCCGAAGACCATCGCGCAGGAGGCCAGCAGCGCGGCCAGCCGCTTGCGCTCGGGGCCCGCCACGTCCGTCACGGCGGCCATGCCGGCGGAGACGACCGCGCCGACGGCGATGCCGGTGAACAGCCGGGCGACGATCAGTGCGGCGACCGTCGTGGCGGTCGCAAAGATCGCGCAGGCGGCCAGGGCGAGCGCGAGGGCGGGCAGCAGCACGGACTTGCGTCCCAGCCGGTCGGAGACGACGCCCGACACGAGCAGCGAGCCGAGCAGTCCGACGATGTAGGACGCGAAGACGACGGTCAGGGTGCCCTTGGAGAACCCGATGTCGTGCTGCCACAGCACGTACAGCGGGGTCGCCGCGTTGGACAGCACGAAGACGGCGGTGACCGGCCAGGCCGCCAGCCACACCCACCAGGTGGGGGCGCGGGCCGAGGGCGGCTCCGGTGGCGCGGGCGTGGCCGGCTCCGGTGGTGCGGCCTGCTGTTCGTCCACCGTCCCGGCGGACAGGGTCCGGCTCTGCGGCATGGGTGCTCCCTCCGGCGAGCTAAGTACGAGTCCATTCGAACTTAGCATGCAGTACGATTGAACTCGTACATAGGATCTGGGTGAAAGGGAGCTGGCCATGTCTGCGACGGTTCGACGGGCGCCGGTCGTCAAGGTGGTGCCGGAGCCGGAGAACCTGCCGGATCCGCTGCCCGAGCCGGCGGTCGGGGAGCTGCGGCTGGAGACCGTGCTGGGCGCGCTGAGCGACCCGTTGCGGCTGCGGATCGTGCGCAAACTCCTGCTCGAGTCGGAGGCGTTCGACCACTCCTGCGGCTGGTTCGGCCTCGACCGCCCCAAGTCCTCCCTCACCCACCACTTCAAGGCGCTGCGCGAGGCCGGCGTCACCCGCCAGCGCCAGTACGGCCTGGAACGCCGCAGCCACGTCCGGGTGGACGACCTGAACGCCCGTTTCCCGGGGCTGGTGAACCTGGTCGCGGCGTGGACACCGCCTGACTCGCCCTGAAACAGGGCTTGTCCTTCCGGCGCGTGAGGCCATCGCCCCCGTTACGGTTTCGGGAGTCGGGCCGCACGCGAGGGGAGGCGTACGCCGCCATGGGCATACGAGGGCAATGGCGCGGGTGGTGGGAGCGGGGCAGGGCCCTGGCGACGGCCCACCCGCTTCTGGTCGACATCGGCCTCGCGCTCCTGGTGCAGGCTGCGATGACCATGCCGTTCCTCGTCCCGCGCGCGCCCGGGCTGCCACCGGCGACCTGGGGCGCCTACGGGCTGAGCACCCTCACCGTCGTACCCCTGGTCTGGCGGCGGCGCGCGCCCGTCGCCGTGCTGTTCGCGGTGCTGGCCACGAGCGCCCTGTACCGGTTCACCCTGGACGGGCCCGGGCAGCCGCTGCCGTACACCGGGCTCGTCGTCGTCCACACGATCGCCGCGCTGTCCTCGGCGCGCAAACGGCTCGTCGCCGGCGCCGTGCTGCTGGTCGCCGTGCCGGTGGGGGTGTGGCTCAACACCCGGTCGGCCCGTGAACTGACCTTCTCGCTCTTCGTGTTCGCCGCCGCCTACGTGTCCGGGCGGCTGACCGACGCCCGGCAGCGGGCCCACCGCGTCGAGGCCGAACAGGCCGCCGCACGCGAACGGGCCCGGATCGCACGGGAGATGCACGACATCCTCTCCCACGCCGTGAGCCTGATGATCGTGCAGGCCGAGGCCGGACCGGTGGCGGTACGTGCCGCGCCCGAGCGGGCCGTGGCCGCCTTCGACGCCATCTCCGCGACCGGGCGGGACGCCATGGCCCAGTTGCGGAACATGCTGGGTGTGCTGCGGGAAGGCGCCGACGAGCCCGGTTCCGCCACCCCGCGCGAGCCGCAGCCCGGACTCGCCGCCCTGCCCGGCCTCCTGGACCGGGTGCGCGGGAGCGGGCTCGACGTGACGTACCGGGCCGTCGGGGACGTCCGGCCCGTTCCGGAGGGCGTCGGGGCCACCGTCTTCCGGGTGGTCCAGGAGGCCCTGACCAACACCCTCAAGCATGCGGACGCACGGACGGTGCATGTTGAATTGTCCTACATGACAAGCGAGTTAGGGGTCTCAGTGATCGATGACGGGAAAGGGCCGCGAGGGGTGTCCCGGCGGGGCGGGCACGGGCTCGCCGGGATGCGGGAGCGGGCGGCGGCGCACGGGGGCAGCGCGGACACGGGGCCCGGCGCGGACGGGCGGGGGTTCGGGGTGCGGGTGCGGATTCCCGTGCCCAACGCGGCGGCGGAGGCGGGGCGATGACGATCCGTGTCGTCGTCGCCGACGACCAGGAACTCGTACGCAGCGGCTTCGCGATGATCCTGGACGCACAGCCGGACATCGAGGTCGTCGCCGAAGCGGCCGACGGCGGCGAGGCCGTCGACGCGGTACGGCGGTTCGCACCCGACGTGGCGCTGCTCGACGTCAGGATGCCCCGCGTGGACGGCATCGAGGCCTGCCGCACGATCAGCGGGTCCGGTGACTGCCGGACGGTGATGCTCACGACCTTCGACTCCGACGAGTACGTGTACGACGCGCTGCACGCGGGCGCGAGCGGCTTCCTGCTGAAGGACGTCCGCCGGGACGACCTCGTGCACGCCGTGCGGGTCGTCGCCCGGGGCGACTCGCTGCTCGCCCCCTCCGTCGCCCGGCGCCTGGTGGAGCAGTACACCCGGCCCGCCGCCGCCCGCAACCGCCGGCCCGATCCCCGGCTGGACGTCCTGACCGCCCGGGAGCACGAGACGCTGCTGCTGCTCGCACGGGGCCTGTCGAACGCCGAGATCGCCGCAGAGCTGGTGGTCAGCGACCACACGGTGAAGACGCACGTCGGCAACGTGCTCGCGAAGCTGGGCCTCAGGGACCGGATCCAGGCCGTGATCTGTGCGTACGAGACGGGCCTCGTCGCGGCCGGGGATCCCCCGCCGGGGG
>NZ_SZVW01000016.1 GCF_007655005.1 Streptomyces tibetensis | reverse complement strand
TCTGAAACAGAACACGACTCATGGGGCGCGCCCAGAACTCAAAACCAGGTCACTAGCAGGCCCGACTCAGCACCTCTACGAAGCTGTCCGCTCCACCGATGCCCCGGCGGGCTGGATCTACGCACCACCTCGGAGCCGAACCGGCAGCCGACAGCTGGGGCGCAGTCCCGAGCAACTTGACCAAACCCATAGGGGGCACCCCCCCCGCACGTCTTCTCTCCCCCTGCTCGGCTGACTCGGGCGAAACCCGCCGGTCAGCAGTGCCGGATCTGCTGCTGCCACACGCTGGGGTCACCGGTGTTGAGGTACCAGTCGTTGACGTAGCCCGACCGCACCCCCAGGTCGATGAGCATCCAGTAGCGATAGTTGGGGTTGTCCGCCGCTCCGTCGCCGGTCGTCCAGCAGGAGAGGCCGACCTCGTCACGGTTGACGAGCGCCCCATGAGGAACGTTGGCGTACCCGTACCCGTATCCGGGACCGGTGCGCATCTGCAGCCAGGAACCCGGGTCGATCCCGGTCACCGTCGTGCAGTTCGTCATGTCCCCGGAGACGCTGCACCGGTGGATGGCGGCGTCCGCCGGCGTCGCCAGGCCCAGCACCGTGGCAACGGTGGCCAGGGCAGTGATGAGCGCGCCCGGGCGACGGGGTCGCACCCACGGCTGACCTTAGAGTCGATCTCGCCTGCACAACCTTGCCCGCATGCGCCGGGCGCGTGACTCAGTTGCCGTACAGCCAACTGCCGTACTCGGCGCCGTCCACGAGGTGGTGCAGGCCGAAGGCGCCGGGGAACAGGACCAGGGCCAGCACCCCGATCCGCAGCAGGACCGGGGCCGCGACCGCGATCGGCCCGGCCTGGCCCGTGACGGTGCGCCAGTCGCGGCAGCGCCGGATGTCTCCGCCGCAGGTCCACCAGAAGAAGAGCCCGACGAGGATCCCCACCACGGCTATGAAAGCAGCGACCAATCCGACGACACCGAGGAGCGTCCTGCGGTGGTGGTGGTCGCCGACGAGCAGGGAGGCCACCCCGAGCAGGGGCACGGCGGTCAGCCCGTACAGGGCCCCGCGCGTCGTCACGTCTTGGATGCGGAGCAGGGGTCGGATGATCGCGTCGTCGGTGCGCATACGCGGCACCGTAACGCAGCCGCGCCGCCGGGAGTCCCACCGCCTCCGGCCGCCCCCGGCTTGACCTTCGGGTTGCGCACGACCCGACGATGACGGACCGTACTCGCCGGGTCGGATTTCCCGCCCGGGTTGCACCGCACCCCTGGGACAAGAGGGTCACCCCGTCGTTGAGCGGAGGGATCGACAAGCCGGCTGGTCCTCTCCTCATAGGGGTGGCTGGCGGCGGCGGCTGCGAGCAGCGCTGTTACTCACTTTCGGGGTGACCCCCCGAGCCCCTGCGGGTGGTGCAACCGGGCGAACACACCTCGCACCCCAACGCCCGCAAGGGGTGTGGGTCTGCAGTCTCGTCAACTTCGCGTGCGGGGCTAATAGATGGATGTTGCATCCGAGAGTCATGGAAAGTTGGACAACAGGTAACAGGGGCCACACTTTCCCCTCAACTCCCCCACGACATGGACAGAGTGTGTCTGCGGCCAGTCGGTCGCCATCGCACACCGCACCGACTCTCCCGGCAAGCCCCGTGGCTGGTGCGGGCAGGGAGTCCATACCGTGTGAAAACCTGACGCCCGTTTTCGCTTCTGTCACTGCTCACCGTCTCGCCGCCGCCGCGCTCACCGCCGGCGCCCTCGCCTCGGTGGTGGCCCTGCCGGCATCCGCCGCCGACCCACCTGCCACGACACCGACAACGACCTGTACCAGGACCGCCGCTGCTACGCCTGGGACAACCGCTCCGACAGCGCCACCCTCCGCAACGACCACGAACGCTTCATCGACGACAAGTCCCAGGGTCCACCACCGCCACAGCGGCAACCACCGCTGACCCGACGCCACGGGCGTGAACGAACAACACACTCACAGCTCAGGACACCGACGCAACCGGCCGGAGAGGCCGCGTGAGCTCGTTTGGTGGTCAAGGGACGTTCGAAGGGACACAGAGCTCCATGGGCAGGAAAAAGGGACCGCATGGCAACGGCCGCACGGCAGGGACTGGCCAGAGACAGGCCGGCCGATCCAAGCGTGTGTCCGGCAGGCTCATGCGCATGTACCGCCGCTACCACGCGTGGCGTGCCCCGTTCCCGCTGTGGGCGCGGATCGTGTGCGACACCCTGTTCTGGGCCGTCACCGCCGCTGCGGCCTACGTGGCAATCGGCAGCCTGTGCGGAGCAATCCTCATTGTGGCTCCCCTCCTCGGGTTCCTCGGGCTCGCGTCGAGCAAGGAACACGACGACGGCATCGACTGGAGCGACCACCGGATGGGAGGACAGCCCAAGAACCCCGGGCCCAAAATCTGACCGCGGCTGAGCGCGTGGCCGCGCAAGGCACCGACGGCCTGACACCGAGCTCGACTGGGCTGACCTTGAGCTCGTTCCGACTGGTCAGCGTTGGCGCTCGACCGGTACCGGCTCGGCATCCGGCCGGAGGGCGGGGTGTGCATCCTTGAAGTGGTCGTACGCCACCTGTGCCGCAGCGAGGACCTCGTCGTAGATCTGGTCCATGTACGGGCCGGCGCAGACGGTCGAGGACCAGTGGTGGTGGTAGAAGAGGTTGCTTCTGCTGGGGCATTCGCCGATCACCTTGGCGAAGAGCCAGCCGGCGAGACGTGCGGCGTTCTTCCAGGTGACCTCGCCGACCGTCCAGTTGGGCGCGAGCGTCGCGTTCGCCATTTCGATGCTGATCGAGCTCTGGTTGCCGGCTGTGTTGCCGACAGCCCAGGCGTACTCGTTCACCTTGACGTACTGAGCGACGGCGCCGGCGGCGTCCACGTCGAAGTGGGCCGAAGCCGGACGGACCTTCCAGACGTCGAGCACGCCCTGGTGCGAAAGCCGGCCAGCGTTGTGGTGCAGCGTGACCGACGTCTTCTGGTACGACGTGTGGGTGACGTGGCCCGTCGCGCTGAGCTCGTCGATGAAGTTCGCGACGGGACAGTCGTAAGTGATGGTCGCGGTCGCTTGCGGGCCCGTCTCCGCGTCGTCCTCGGCGAACCCGACGAAGTCGCTCTCCGGAAGGTCGTCAAGGTTGTCGGTGCCGGGTCCATCGCCGGTGTCGGGCCTCTCGATGGCGGCCCTCACGTCCTCGTCGTGGACGTTCTTCTCGGGCATGACGCCGTTCCTTTCAGTTACCAGGTTCGCGTAACGGATGATCCGGGGGCCGGACAGGGAGGAGAAGCGGCACGATGGTCATGAGCCGGATGATGGGTTGTCGAAACGGCCGGTGACCGTCTCACCGGCAGACATGTCGACGCTGTACGAACCGTCGTCGTCAGACGTATGAAAGGCCGTTTAGAGCGTCTGATTCCAGGTTCGCCCCGTGTACAAACCCTGTCAATTTCGGTCGGGGCGTGCGTCCGCGCTGCGCGGCGCCTTCCGCCGCGCACCACCCGCTTCGGTGGGTGTGATGGCGGCCGCCCTGACCATCTCGGCGAGGAGTCGGCCCCCGCTTTCAGGGGTTGAGCCGACGGCTTGCTCGGAGCTTCGCGTGACAGCGAGGGGGTGTTCGGCAAAACGCAGAGTGAGTTCTGAAAAGGAATTTAGTATGCAGGCATGAAAATGCACCGGGCGGATGAAAACTGCGGCATCGCCCAGGCCGCTGTCATCGTGGGCGACTGGTGGAACGTGCTGGTGCTGCGTGAGATCGCCCGCGGGCGCCTTCGTTTCGAGGTGCTGGTCGCGGAACTCGGTCTCTCCCGCAAGGTTCTCGCCGAGCGCTTGACCCGGCTCGTCGACCGTGGTGTGCTGCGGGGCGGAACACGCTCGCGTACACGCCCAGATCGGCACACGCATGCCCGACGGGCTCATGCTGCCCAGCACGCACGGCGCCGACCTGCCCGTCGTCGCACCGGACTGTGCCGGGACCGTCCTGTTCACGTACCCCAGCACGGGGATCGAGTGGGACGACCCAATCCCCGGGGCCAGCGGCTGCACGCTGGAGAACCGGCTGTTCACGGATGCCTGGCCCGACTTCCGGCGGGCGGGGGTGGAGGTGCGTGGAGTGAGCACCCAGCTTCCCCATGAACAGGCCGTTTTCGCACGCGCCGAAGCAGTCCCTTATCCCCTGCTCTCCGATGCTCGGTACCGGTTGGCAGCGGCCCTGCGGCTCCCGACGTTCCGGGGTGCGGGCCGACTGCGTCTGAAACGGCTGATCCTCGTCATCGGCTCGGAAGGGACTGTCCGGCATGTGCTGTTCCCCGTGCAGGACATTGCCGCCGCCGTGACGGAGGCCCTGCGGCTGGCCACAGCCAGTGCCGGGGTTCGGCTCGGCGATACCGAGGAGTGATCAGCGCGGTGGAGGCATGGGAAGCCGGCCCTGTCGGGACGCAGACGGTCCGGGCCCGTGGCCTCGGAAGCCGACTGAGTGTTCAGGACGTGCCGAGCCGGCCGTCGGCCGGGAAGGGTGGGGTTGAGGATGAGGCTGGGCACCATCGAGCGCATCTGGCGATACCCGATCAAGTCCACGGGAGGAGAACGACCGGCGTCGGTCGACGTGGACGAGCGGGGTCTCCTGGGTGACCGGCTGTATGCGGTGCGGGACGCTGAGGGCAGGTTCGGCTCGGGCAAGAACACGCGCCGATTCCGTCGGATGCCCGGCCTGTTGCGGCTGCGCTCCCGGTACCCGGGAGCCCAACTTCTGGCCGAGCCCGAGCTGCTCGACCCGCACGGAGTACCGGTGGCCGATGCCACCGCCTATCTGCGCCGCTACCTGCAGCGCCAGGACGTCGAGGTGGCTCGTGAGGGGTCCGTCTCGCACTTCGACCAGCTTCCGCTGAGCGTGCTGAGCACCGCCACCCTCGACTGGATGCGCACCGCGATTGCGGGTATTGCGGTCGACGAGCGGCGCTTCCGGCCCAACCTCCTCATCCGCACACCACCTGGCACACCTGCGTTCGTTGAGGACCAGTGGCTCGGCTCCACCGTCCGCATCGGCACCGCGGTGGGCGTCACGTTCGTGCGCTCCAGCGAGCGCTGCGTCATGGTCGGCCAGTCCCAGCAGGAACTGCCGCACTCGCCGCTCGTGCTCAAGACCATCGCCCGGGCGCACGACATGCGTCTGGACGCACTCGGCACCGTGGCCGAGCCGGGCACCATCGGCGTCGGGGACGTTGTCACTGTGATCCGACCCTGATCCGGCACCGGCCGCACCGGCTAGGCGAGAGGAACCGAACCGACCCATGAGAACCGTCACGTCCCTGCACCGATACCCGGCGAAGTCCATGGTGGGAGAGACACCAAAGCGGCTGCCGACCGGGCCATCACCGTACAACTGCCCGGCGTGTAGGAACCGCAAGGCGGCAACGAACAGCGGCTTGCTAGCGTGGCGCGACCATTGCCCACTGCATCTGTGTCGGTCCGGGGGGATCATGCGCCATGTCGCCAGAGCATCCGTGCTCGCCGCAACCTGTCTGAGCCTTGCTGCCTGTTCTGACGGTGGCGGCACGAGTGATCCGCAGCCGAGCCCGCGCACCGTGCTCACGTTCGGGCAGACCGCCGACGCTGCCGGCGCCGACGGAAAGGGCACCGTGCAGATCACCCCGGAAGCTGTCGTCTACGTCGACAAAGCCGGCGCCCACGTTCCGGAGCACGATCTCTTCGCTGTCGTCACGTTCAAAGCGGGAAATCGCGCCAAGGACGTGGTGACCACCACCGCCGCCCAGGACGGCTTCCGGTGGAAGACGCACGGCGGGAAGACCGTCAAGGCCGGAAACAGCGAGGGGGCGGGAAGTATCGCACCCGACGGCTTCGACGACGGGGGTGGCAAGCCATCGGTGCGGGCCGACACGTTCCAGGTCAACACCGTTGCGTTCGACATCACCACCGTCCAGAAGGGCGGCACCCTCGTCTACGTCGATGGCGACGGCGTCGCGTTTCACTGGAAGGTCCCGTTCACAAGTTCAGGGGTCACTGCTGATGCTCTTAAGGCTGCGCTGAAATAGGCCGTCGACGCCGAGAAGTCCGCAAAGGTCAGCGCGCAGTTCCGCGGCGCCAGGTTCAGCGCGGATCTCGCGGCCGAGCGGCCCGCGGGGTTTGATGTCCGGGCCGGTCACCGCGAGACGGTCCTGCCTGACGGCAACGGTGTCTTCGTGTCCGGGGACTCGTGCTCAGGAGCGGATGCCACGCACCCTGCGCAGACCGATCGCGCAGGCTCCGCAGAAGGCGCCCCAGGCGGCGTTGACCAGGAAGAGCGGGACGATCGCCTGGGGCTGGGCGAGGGGGCCTTGGAGTTTTCCGGTCAGGAGTGGTGAGAGGACGGCGCTCAGGACCAGGGCGGCCAGCGCGTACGCCACACCGGTGACCACGAGGGTCAGAAGCGGGTCGCGTACGCGGCTGAGACCGGCCGCGAGGATCCAGGTCAGCGTGATGCCCAAGGTGAGGATCACAGGGGTCAGGGGCTTCCCGAGGGCCTCGCTCCAGCCGGCGATGGAGAACAGCGGCCGGACGAGCGCGACGGCGGTCAGGGCGGCCACCAGCGGCCAGTTCACGCCCCGCAGGCGCCGGCCGATCGGGAGACGGGTATCTGCGTTCACGGCTCCATCGTCGAGGCAGGGATACCGCCCAGGCGTCGGTCTGCGGCGGACACCTGTCGTACCCCATCGGTTGTGGCCACGACGCGGGTGCGTACCACGCAGGTTGCGAGGGGCCACCCCGCCGATTCCGCCACGCGGAGGAGGGCACCGGGAGCGCGGTTGCCTAGGCTGGTGGCATGGCCCTCGGTGCTGTCTCACGTCTCCGGCTGCGCCCGCTCAAGGGCCGTGCGGCGGATGCCGCTCTGGCCTGGGGTGTCTTCGTTCCGGTGGCGGTGGGCAGTCTGAGGTCGCTCGTAGGTGAACGGGAGGAGTCCTGGTCAGCGACCATCCTCGGCTGGACACTGATCGTCGCCGCCTGCGCGGCGCTGTACCTGTGTCGTCGCCGTCCCGTGGTCGTCGCCGCGTTCGTGCTCGCTGCCACAGCCGCCTACTACCTCGTCAGCGTCTACGACGGTCCTCTCATGGTCGCGTTCGTCGTCACGCTCTACGTGGTCGCGGCCAAGGGCCACCTCCAGCCGGCCATCGCTCTGGCGGCGCTCACCGTGATCGCGACCGGCATAGGCACACTCGCGGGGAACCACGACGTCAACGGTGTCGCCGTGTTCATGCTGACGGGGTGGCTGGTGGGAGTCGTCGCGCTCGGCTGGGTGCGGCACAATCGCCTGGCCCTCGCCCGGGAGACCGAGGAGCGCGCGGCCAGTGAGGAGCGGTTGCGCATCGCACGTGAGCTGCACGATGTGGTGGGCCATCACCTCTCGCTCATCAACGTCCAGGCCGCCGCTGCCCTGCGCCGCCTGCACAAGGACCCGGCCAAGGGCGCACGGAGCGCCGAAGAAGCGCTGGGAGCGATCAAGGACACGAGCCGGGACTCCTTGCGGGAGCTGCGAGCGACGCTCGGGGTGCTGCGGCAGGTCGACGAGATGGCGCCCATCGCGCCCACGGCCGGACTGAACAGGCTCGATGAGTTGGTCGCATCCGCACGGCTCGCCGGACTCGACGTGCGGGTGCGGTGCAGCGGCGAGCGGGAGCAACTGCCGACAGAGGTGGACCTGGCCGCCTACCGCATCGTTCAGGAGTCACTCACCAACGTGAACCGCCACGCCCACGCAACAGCCGTCACCGTCGGCATCCACCGCGGGGCGCGGCACGTCACGGTCGAGATCACCGACAACGGTCACGGACCGGCGGTTGCGGACCGCCGCACGCCCGGCAGCGGCATCCGCGGGATGCGCGAACGGGCCCACGCGCTCGGCGGCGAGCTGACCGCGGGCCCCGGCCCGGAGGGCGGATTCACCGTACGCGGCCGGATCCCCTACCCGAACGGAGCGCGATCCCTCTCATGACCCAGGCCGTGATCAAGATCTTGCTGGCGGACGACCAGCGCCTGGTACGCGCCGGGTTCCGTTCGATCCTCGAGGACGAGGACGACTTCGAGGTGATCGGTGAGGCGGGCGACGGCGAACAGGCCGTGACCGCCTGCCGTACGCTGCACCCCGATGTGGTGCTCATGGACATCCGCATGCCGGGCGTCGACGGCCTTCAGGCAACCCGGCAGATCGCCGGCGATCCACGTCTCGACGGCATCAAGGTGGTCATCCTGACCACGTTCGACCTGGACGACTACGTGTACGGCGCGCTGCGCGCCGGCGCCACCGGCTTCCTGGTCAAGGACACCGAGCCGGAGGAACTGGTGCACGCCGTACGTGTGGCGGCGCGTGGTGACGCGTTGATCAGCCCTTCCGTCACACGCCGGCTGATCGCGGAGTTCGCCGTACGGATCAAGGCACCTGAGCCCAGCCCACGCCTCAAGGTCCTCACCGACCGCGAGCGGGAGGTGATGGAGCTGGTCGCCGCCGGCCTGACCAACGACGAGATCGCCGCCCGCCTCGTCCTCAGCCCCGCGACGGCCAAGACTCACGTCAGCCGCATCATGACCAAGGTGGATGTCCGCGACCGTTCCCAACTCGTGGTCCTGGCGTACGAGTCCGGCATGGTCCGCCCGGGCTGGCTGAACGATGGGCCACCGCCGGTGTAGCCGGAGCGCTGCCGGCAACCCACCAGCGGCGTAACCCCGGACCCGGGGCACACAACCGGCGGGGTAGACAGGTGTCCGCTGCAGGACGATGCGCCGTCGCATGCCGCAGCCGGACGCTGTGGAACATGAGTACACGCTCCCCTGCTCCCCCACATTCCGCCAAGCTTCCGGCCGTCCTCGTCGGCCTCCTCACCGGGGGCGCCGCCGGGTTCCTGCTGACCGAAACCTTGGGCGCCTTCTCCGCCTTCGTGCTCGACCGCCCCCTCGACGTGGCCGGCACCGGCGGTTTCCTGTTGGCCGCCTTCGTCGCCGTGCCGTTGTTCTGCGCCGTGCTCGGTGCGGTCATCGCCGTCCGCCGTGCCGGGCCCGACCGCCGCTCGCGCCGGGGTCGGTGAACCCATGTCACCAACGCGCGACGTGATCGCGACCAACGGTCCCAGCACTGGCCGGGCGGGGGTCTTCGGACGTCTGGCCCTCTGGTCCCAGCGTCACCGCTGGAGCGCTCTGCTCCTGTGGATCCTCGCCGTCGCGGTCATCGCCGTCAGTGCCCAGAGCGCGAGCAGCGCCTACCGCAACGACTTCACCCTGCCCGGCACCGACTCACAGGCCGCCGCGGACCTGTTGAAGCGGCACGGGTCCGCGCAGGCAGGCGGCAGCGTCCAGATCGTCTTCAAGCACGACGACGGGCTGAGCGGTGAGCGCCCGGCCATCGAGCGGACCCTGGACCGGATGCGCGACCTGCCCGGCGTCGCCGACGTCCGCAGCCCCTACGCGGACGCCTCCGCCGTCTCCGAAGACGGCACCATCGGCTATGCCACGGTCGTCCTGGACGCCAAGGCCGAGGACGTGCCCGAAGGGGACGTCGCGCGGATCCTCGACACCGCCAAGTCGGCTGCCCGGGACGGTCTGGTGGTCGAGCTCGGCGGGGACGCGGTGCGCGGCGCAGAGGAGGAAAGTGGCGGGGGTGCCGAAGGCGCGGGCATGCTCGCCGCTCTGGTCATCCTCGTGCTGCTTTTCGGGTCGGTGGTGGCTGCCGCGCTGCCGCTGGTCACCGCGCTCTTCGCGGTCGGCGGCGCGATCGGCCTGATCACGCTGGCCTCCCACGTCTTCACCGTCGCCGACTTCACTCCCCCGATCATGATGCTGGTCGGGCTCGGTGTCGGCGTCGACTACGCGCTGCTGATCTTCTACCGCTACCGGCACGAACTGACCCACGGTGCGGACCGGCAGGCCGCCGCCCGAACGGCCCTGGACGCAGCGGGGCGTACGGTCTTCTTCGCCGGGTGCACCGTCATCATCGCCCTGCTCGGCCTGGTCGCTCTCGGCCTTGGCTCCCTCCAAGGGGTTGCCGTCGCCGTCGCACTGACGGTCCTGGTCACCATGGCCGCCTCGCTGACCCTGCTGCCCGCCCTCCTCGCGCTCTTCGGTGACCGCATCCAGCGACACGTCCTCACGCGGTCCGCCAAGGCGCAAGCCAAGGGCAGAGAAGAGGGTGTGCGCTGGCGCCGGCTGGCCTGCGCCGTACAGCGGCGCCCGTTGCCCGCCCTGCTGACCGCCGTCGTGGCCCTCCTGGCCCTGTCCGCCCCGGCTCTGGGCATGCGTCTCGGCTTCGCCGACGCGGGCAACGACCCGGCCTCGTCCACCAGCCGCAGGGCATACGACCTGCTGGCCGAGGGCTTCGGAGCCGGGTTCAACGGTCCCCTGCTCGTAGTCAGCCGGGGCGACACCGACGCCGCCGAGCAGCTGCGGACCACCCTGACCGGTACCGAGGGCGTCGCCGCCGCCACTCCCCCACTGCCGACCACGGACGGCACCGTGTTCACCGTCATCGCCTTTCCTACGACCTCGCCCCAGGACGCGAGCACCGCCGGTCTCGTTCACACCCTGCGCGACGATGTCCTGCCTCGGCTCAGCGAGCGCACCGGCGCCGGCTATCTCGTCGGCGGGCCCACCGCAGCCGCACAGGACTTCGCCGACTCCGTCTCGGTCCGGATACCGCTCTTCGTCGCCGTGGTCGTCGGTCTGTCCGCGCTCCTGCTCATGCTGGTCTTCCGTTCCCTCCTGATCCCCCTGAAGGCCGCCCTGCTCAACCTTCTGTCCATCGCCGCCGCGCTCGGCGTGATCACCCTGGTCTTCCAACACGGCTGGTTCGGTGTACAGCCGGGGCCGGTCGAGGCGTTCATACCTGCCATGATCTTCGCGATCGTCTTCGGTCTCTCCATGGACTACGAGGTCTTCCTCATCTCCCGCATCCACGAGGAGTGGGAGGACACACAGGACCACTCGCTCGCCGTCCGCGAGGGGCTGGCGGCCACGGGCAAGGTCATCACGGCCGCGGCAGCCATCATGATCGTGGTCTTCGCCGCCTTCGTGCTCAGCCCCAACCGCATGCTCCAGCAGTTCGGTCTCGGCCTCGCGGTCGCCATCTTCCTCGACGCCTTGGTGATCCGCTGCCTGATCGTCCCTGCCGTGATGCAACTCCTCGGCACCCGCGCCTGGTGGCTCCCCCCTCAACTGGCCCGGCACCTGCCGAAGGTGGCACTGGAACGGCGGGTCGATCATTGACCGGAGACTCACAGGAGAACGACGTCAAGCGCGGGACACGGCCCCGGCAGGCATGCCGACAGGGCTCTCTGACCTGACCGTCGGTGTGGTCCTCCCTGGCCTGGCGACGATGGCACCTTGAGCGCGCCGCTCTCGAAGCCGAGGGCGGCGGCCGCAAGAGGGGAGATTCACCGGTGTGGTCCGCTTTGCTACTCGGCCAGCTCCGCCAGCCACGGATGCCCAGGGTGTACGCGCTCCAGCCACCCGCGCAGGGCATCCCGTCGTGCCGGGCCCAACAGCGGCAGCACCCCATCGAAGTCCTCCTGGTCCTTGGGCCGAGACGCCTTCGCTTTGAACAGCAGTACCAACTCCGGCGCCAGGTACGGGATCTCGTCTGCCGTCCGCTCAATGATCGCTTCATACGGCAGGCGAAGAGTCTCGTCCCGCCGGCAGATCCACGTCAGACCCTCGTGCGGCTCACGGAAGACGTCGAACAGGAACTGACCGCTCGCCGGATCCCGCACCCAGGTCTGATGCGTTGCCGCCAGCACTTCATCTCCGGCCTCCGCCCAGACTCGGCCCGAACCCACCGCGTCAAACACGTACTCGGGGAAGCGGTCCCGAATCTCCGGGAACTTGGTAGCCGGCACCGCGATCTCCAGATCGCCGTGCGGCCGCGACGGTCCGCCGCGGAAGAGGTCCAGTGCCCATCCCGCCGCAATGCACCAGGGCGCACTGATTCCCGCCAGCCGCTCCGCGACCTCTTCCGGGCGCCAGGCATCCGCCCAGCGGGCATCCAGCTCGTCCGCATCGAGCACTGCACCGCCGGGCGGCACGGTTCCGGTCATCGGCACAACCTCCCGCCGCAGTCCAGCGCGACGACCGCGGCTGTCTTCTTGCCGACTGCATGCACTCAAATGCCTCCTGACAATCCTGGATTGCCCCTCCGCCCCCGGTCACAGCGCGGTTGGCAATCGCGGTGGTGGGGCGCAGCTGCGTCACCCCGTCGAGCCCCATGTGCTCTCCGTCAGCCCAACGGGGTTACCGGTCGGCACAATTCCGGAGTCCAGGACGCGTCGCGCGAGCGGTTCAAGAAGGTGTGCAAGGCGGGTGGTACCGTCGGCGCCGAGCGTCTGCCACGGCGTGACCGCCGCCGCGTCCGTGTCCGCCTCCATCTGCTCGTGAGCGGCCGCTCCAGCCTTGGTGAGGCGCCCCTCCTCGTCGATCCAGTCTCGCTCGCGCAGCTTCGCCTGCGCCGAACGCCATTCCTCAATGCTCCATTGCCGGATACGTCGCTGGAACTCGGCGTCGGTTTCCCCTGTCGCGCTCTTGAGTACCAGCGCCTCGACCGGCCCCACACGACGGCCCACCAGCACGGCCACATGTCCGTCGCCACGGTGTTCGCGCAAGGTGGTCACCGCCTGCCAGAGCCTGACGTGCGGTTGAGCAGGGCGGGGCAGCTCCTGGTTGGCCGCGCCGAGCACCCGTCCCGCGGTGTCCGCAGCGCGGGCTGCCTCCCAGGCGAGGTCGGCGGCCTCGGCCAGCTCGGCGGAGGCAACCACATCCGGACCGTAGAAATTGGTCATCGCGGCCCCCGCGGCACGCTCGCGCACCTCGATCAACTGCTGGGGAGAGGCGAGAGTCCAGGCGTCCGGCAGTACGCTCGCCGCCCGGTCGGGATGGAAGACGTAGAAGCAGCTGGTGACGACGGACGCAGGAACAGGGCCGAGCGGCGCCGCGCGCAAGGCGAAATAGCCCATCCAGTAGCCGCGCAGTCCGAGACCCTCCACGGCCTCGCGCACCTCGGGGGTGAAGTAGACCAGTTGGTGGACCGGTTCGAACCTCTCCCACATCGCCCGTGCGACGCTTTCGTTCACTTTCGGGCCCTCCCGGCTCGTCCTGCTCGGCTGCGGCGACACCAAGAGGCAGCATCCGTCATGACAGCGGTCATAACAACCCCTCGGCTTGGAGCCCCTTCGATCCCACGGTCACCACCGTGACGTGTGTCGATTGTCCGGTCGCCAGCAGGCGCGGCATGCTGCCCCAATGCCCCTGAAGACGATCCCTCCGCTCTCCCGCCGTACGCTGCTGCGCGCGCTGGGCTCCGGCGCGGTGCTCGGTGGACTCACCGGGTGTGGTGTCCCGGCCGCGTATGTACGCCCCGAAGACCGCGCCGCCGTGGATCTGTCCTCCACCGATCAGCGGCTGAACTGGGCGAACTGGCCGCTGTACATCGACACCGATGACGAGCGTCCCTCGCGGCGGCCCACCCTTGAGGCCTTCGAGAAACGCACAGGAATCTCCGTCGAGTACGTCGAGGAGATCAACGACAACGACGAGTTCTTCGGCAAGATCAGCCCCGCGCTGATGAACCATCAGCCCACCGGCCGCGATCTGATCGTCGTCAGCGACTGGATGAGCGCACGGTTCGTGCGGCTCGGCTGGGTGCAGGAGATGGACCGAGCCCGGCAGCCGAACGTGACCCGGTACCTCGACCCGCAGTTGCGGTCGCCCGCGTTCGACCCCGGGCGCACGTGCACGGTGCCGTGGCAGTCCGGCATCACCGGCATCGTGTACAACCGGCGCAGGACCGGCCGGGAGATACGGCAGGTGTCGGATCTGTGGGCGAGCGACCTGAAGGGCCGGGTCACACTGCTGTCCGGTCTGGACGAAGCGTTCGCGCTGCTGATGCAGGGCAACGGCGTCGACATCACCCGGTGGACGGCCGACGACTTCCACACCGTCTGTGACCAGGTGGAGCAGCAGGTGAAGGCGGGACAGATCCGTCGCTTCACGGGCAATGACTACATCAAGGACCTGTCCAGTGGCGACGTCCTGGCATGCCAGGCGTACTCGGGAGATGTGATCCAGCTCCAGGCGGACGATCCGGACATCCAATTCGTCGTCCCCGAAGAAGGCGCCGAGCTGTGGTCCGAGTCGCTGATGATTCCCGACCTCGCCCGCCACAAAGCGAATGCGGAGCGGCTCATCGACTACTACTACGATCCGGAGGTCGCCGCCGAGCTGGCCGCCTGGGTCAACTACGTCTGCCCGGTCCCCGCCGCCCGGGACGTCCTTGCCTCTGCTCAGGACGAGGCGAGCGCCGCCCTCGCCGAGAACCCGTTGATCTTCCCTGACGAGGAGATGCGCAGCAGGCTCGCCGTCGCACGGGACGTCGACCCGGACGAGCGCGTGGAGTTCGGCAAACGGTGGAATCAGATCGCGGGATTGTGAGGAGGGCCGTCCCCATCGGCCGCGTGTCTGTGACCTGGTCCGGTGGTGAGCGTTCGGTACTGCTCGCGTTGGTCGATCGTCCTTGAACTCCCCGGGTGGTCGGCGTGTCCGTCAGTGACGGCGCGGCGGTACCGGGTCCTGGTAGGCGCGGTGCCGGGCCGCGCCGGGGCGGCAGCGCAGCAGGCGTGCAAGGATCAGCCGGCCGCCGCGGAGGGCGCCGTGGTGGTGGAGTGCCTGGACGGCGTACGTGGAGCAGCTCGGGGCGTACGGGCAGCACGGCGGCCGGGTCGGGCTGACCGCGACGCGGTAGTGCCGCACGGACCGGTACATCGCGGCGGCCAACCGGCCGCGCGGCGGGGGCGCGGCCGGGTCGGCGCCGTGACCGGCGGTGAGCGAGGGGCGCAGCAGCGTGAGCCACAGGGCCGCCGCCTGGGACCACGCGCCGCCGCAGCAACACGGGTGCGTCAGTGTGTCGAGCGTGGCCGCGCAGCAGCCTTCCTTCTCGCCGTCCTCGTTTCTCCTCCGGCCGTGCTGACCGTTCCGCGACACTGCCCACCCCCGCTTCTTCGCAACGGGGAGAGATCATACGAAGGTGCGGGAACAAGACGCTCGGGGCCTGCGGCGGGCGGCCGGGCATCCCTCTCGGCGCGGCGCGTTGTGCGTCCTCCACGTTCACCGAACAGCCGACCGGCTCGGTGGCCGCTGCTCTGTGCTGGAGAGAATTGCCGGGCCGCAATGGCCTTCAGCCGATGTCGAAGGCATTCGGCAGACCGAGGAGGTAGCGGGTGCGGTCGTGGCGTCTGAGGGGCTCCAGTTCGGGGGCTCGGTACAGGGGGGTCACGGTGCAGCGCTGTGCGGTGGATCCGCATCGGTCCAGCAGGGCGTTGACAGCCTGCCGGGCCGAGGAATTGGCGCCCTCCATGGTGGCGAGGTCGATGGGTACTGACACGTAGTCGCCGGCCAGGAAGAGGTTGGGAATCTTCGTGGCCGATCGCGGGCGGTGATGGAAGGTGCCCACCGGGTGGATGAGCAGCTGTTCGTCGTTGACGGGATGCGGCGTGCCGAGTCCGTCGACAGCGGGGTCGAGGAACCAGGAGTGCAGCACGGAGTCCTTCAGGACCGTACGGCCGCTGTCGTTGAGCGACGCCTTGAGCTGCGCCCACACCTCGCGTGCGACTTCGGTCCGGGTGCACTGCTTGGCGGTCTTGCCGTACAGGATGCCGGGGCGGTCCCACTCGGAGACGTCCACGGACAGGCAGTCCGCGACCGTACCGTCGCCGTAATCGGCCGGGAAGTCGCGGCGGGGCCAGTGCTGGGCCTGGGCGATCGCGGTCAGCGACCACGGGGAGTCGATGAGGTCGAGGTGGCCGTGCACGATCGGCATGCGTTCGGTCAGGTAGAACTGAATGCCCGTCATCCAGTCCGTCTCCAGGCGGTCGCACGCGGCCAGCTGGGGGTCGGCTGCGCGGACGGCGGAGTTCCATGTGCGGCGGGCGTGCTCGACGGGCATCGCCGAGATGTAGTGGTCGGCGGTGACGGTCCGGCGCACGCCGGAGCGGTCCTCCACGACGGCTCCGGCGATCGCATCCGCGTCCAGGGCCAGGTCCCGTACGGTCCAGCCGACGCGGAACTCGACCCCGAGTGACCGCAGGTAAGTTACCCAGGGGTCGATCCATGCCTCGTTGGTGGGGGCGTTGAGGATCCGGTCCAGTGGTCCGTCCGCGCCCCGTCCGAGGAGGTTGAAGGCGAAGGCCTCCAGCAGGGTGCCGACCGTACGAGTGCTGGCCTCCTCCGCTTTGGTGGCCACGATGTTGCGGGTGATGCCGACGGCAAGGACCCGTTGGTAGTCGTAGGACATCCGTCCGGCCCGCACGAAGTCCCACCAGGGCGTTCGCTCCCATACGGTGTCGCGGCGCTGGTCGCAGCTGGTGAGAAAGACCAGGAAGCGGTTGGCGAAGTAGAGGGCTTCGTGAAGGGGGAGGTTGAAGGCAGTGTCCAGAACGGCGGTGAAGGCGCGGCGGATTTCGTCGGGGGTGAGTTCGGCCGGTGTGTTGTCGGGCCAGGGCAGCGGGATCCGGATGTCCTCACGGCCGCCCGACCTGACGAACAGCATCTCCTTCGGGGCGACGAGGTTGTCGTGAACGCCGCCCGGGTTGCCGGGGAACGGGATGCGCCGCATCGTGTCGGGCAGATTGTGGTAGATGCCGGGGATGAAGCGGAAGCCGTGCTCGCCCGGCAGGGGACGCCGGCCGCCCGTGCCACTGTCCGGCACGTCCATGCTGCGGGCCTTGCCGCCAAGTGCCTTGCGTTCGTAGACCGTTACCCGGAAGCCGCGCTCGGCGAGTTCGTGTGCGGCCGTGAGCCCGGCGACGCCGCCGCCCAGGACCGCCACGGTCTGCGGTGTGGAGGCGTTCTCGGCCGATGCCGCTTCTGGGGCTGCGAGGGCTGACCCGCCGCCGGCGGCCGCGGCAGTGCCCAGGAACTCTCTGCGCGTGGTGCCACTCATCGCCACCCCTTACCGTTGGTAACGTCGGCCGCACGAGGATATGGGCGAGACAACAATCCCGGAAGGCGGCAGACGCAACTTGGCCTGATGGCACACCACTTGGCCCGCTGGCGGCGCACACCCAGCCTCTGTATGGCAGTTCCGCGCCGCTTGCAGATGTCACGACACCTCACTCGATGCCGAGTCGACGCCGTCACAGGTTGGCGTCCCGATCGACGGCGTTCTTGGGCACGGGTTGCAACCGCCGATGCCAACAGGTCAGCGCCTGCGCCCGGTGCACCGAGGACTGGCGGCGTGCAGCGCTGTCACGCCTGAAGCGGCATCCCCGGCACCGGAGCTAGGGCAGAGCCTGTTCGGCCCAGATCACCTTGCCTTGCGGGGTGTACCGGGTGCCCCAGCGCTCGGCCATCTGCGACACCAGGAACAGGCCCCGGCCACCCTCGTCCGTCGTCGCGGCGTAGCGCAGATGGGGTGAGGTGCTGCTGCCGTCGGCGACCTCGCAGATCAGCGTGCGGTCGCGGATCAGCCGTACATGGATCGGCCCGGAGCCGTAGCGGATGGCGTTGGTGATCAGCTCACTCAGGATGAGCTCCATGGTGAAGCCGAGCTCCGCCAGGCCCCAGGCGTCGAGCCTTTGGGACACAGCGTCGCGCATACCCGCGACGGCGGCGGGGTCGGGTGGCACGTCCCAGTCGGCGACCCGGTCGGGCGGCAGTTGCCGCGTGCGGGCGACGAGCAGGGCGACGTCGTCCTTGGGGCGGCCGGGAAGCACACTGTCCAGCACGTCCTGACAGGTCTCCTCGGGTGGCCGGCCGGGGTTGCCGGTGAGCGCCTCGCGCAGCAGCTCCATTCCCACGTCCAGGTCGCGCCTGCGGTCCTCGATGAGGCCGTCCGTGTACAGGACGAGCTGGGTGCCCTCAGCGAGGCACAGCTCCGCGGTCCGGAACGGCATGCCGCCGAGGCCCAGCGGTGGACCGGCGGGCACGTCCGGAAAGGTGACGGTTCCGTCGGGACGGACCAGCGCGGGCGCCAGATGTCCCGCCCGCGCCACGACGTAACGGCGCGTCACGGGGTCGTAGATCCCGTACAGGCAGGTGGCGCCCACGACGCCAGCCGCGCTCTCCGCGGTCTCGCTCTGGTCGATGCTTCCGACCAGGTCGTCCAGATGGCTCAGCAGCTCGTCGGGGGGCAGGTCGAGGGCGGAGAAGTTGTGCACCGCCGTGCGCAGCCGTCCCATCGTTGCGGCGGCGTGGAGGCCGTGGCCGACCACATCGCCGACGGCCAGTGCCACCCGGCTGCCCGGCATGGGAATCACGTCGAACCAGTCCCCGCCCACGCCCGACTGGGCGGGGAGGTAGCGGTAGGCGATGTCGAGGGCGTTCTGCTCGGGCATGGCCTGCGGCAGCAGGCTGCGCTGGAGGGTGACCGCCAGGGCGTGCTCGCGGGTGTAGCGGCGGGCATTGTCGATGCTGATCGCGGCACGGGCCACCAACTCCTCCGCCAGCGACACGTCCTCCTCGTTGAAACGCTCATGCTGCTGCGTACGCCAGAAGGTGGCCATGCCCAGCACGACGCCACGGGCCTGAATGGGCGCTGTGATGAGGGAGTGGATGCCGTAGTCGATGATCGCCTTGGCCCGTTCCGGGTCCTGCACGCGCCAGCCCGTTGCGGTCGGCAGATCCCTCACCAGTTGGGAGCGGCCGCTGCCGTAGCCGCGCGCCTGCGGCGTGGACGGAAGGTAATCGAAGAGCCGGCCCTGCTCGGTGAGCGGATGGTCGTCCACGATGCCGGACACGGCGGCGCGTCGCATGGCCGTACCCGTGGGGGCAGGCTCCTCGCCGTGCAGGACGGCGTCGGCCAGGTCCACGGTGACGAAGTCCGCGAAGCGCGGAATGGGGACTCGCGCCAGCTCGTCGGCGGTGCGCAGCACGTCCAGGCTGGTACCGATGTGGAGTCCGGCGTCGTACAGCAGCCTGAGCCGCTCCCGGGCGACCTCCGCCCTGCCCGTCACCGCCTGCAACTCGGTGGAGTCGCGTAGTGTCACCACCGTTTCCCTGGGCCCTCCCTCGCGCCCTGTGGGCCGCTGGTTGACCGCGAGCAACCGCTCTCCCGCGAGGTGCACCTCGTCGGTCGCCTCGCGTCCGGAGGCGACCAGCGCCTTCATGTCGGGATCGAGGCCCGGCAGGTCCGAGACGAGCCGCCCCTTGATGTCCGGGGGCAGCTCCAGCAGCCGTCTGGCCTCGTCGTTCGCCAGCATCAGCCGCCCGTCGGCGGCCACGATCAGCACCCCTTCCTTGACGGAGTGGAGCACAGTGTCGTGGTGCTCGTACATCAGGGCCATCTCGTCCGGGGCAAGGCTGTGTGTCTGCCGCCGCAGCCGCCGGCCCACCAGTGCCGTCACTCCGGCCGACAACGCGAGCGCTCCCGCCCCGGCGCCCAGGATGATCGGTAGTTGCTGGTTCAACTGGCTTTCGACGTTCTTGACCTTCATCCCGGCCGAGACCAGGCCCACCACCTCGCTGTCGGCGTCCTTGATCGGGACCGTGGCCTGCACCTCGCGACCGAGCGGGCCGTCGACGCTCTCCACGTAGACCTTCCCTGCCAGCGACGGCCCGATCTCGCCCACGAACCGTTTTCCGATGCGGTCCGGCAAGGGATGCGTGTACCGGATGCCCGTGGTGTCCATGACCACGATGAAGTCGACGTCGGCGGCCCGGCGTGCCGCCTCGGTGAGCGGCTGGAGAATCCTGCTGGGATCCGGGGTCTGCAATGCCGCCAGGACACCCGGCGAGTGCGCGAAGGTCTGCGCCACGGCCGTGGAGCGGCGCCTGGCCTCGGCGCTGCTGTCCCGCTCCGACTGCAGGATGAGGGCGAAGACGCCGCAGGCCACGAGCAGCACTACCAGAGCCACCTGGAAAACCAACACCTGCCCGGCTACAGTCCGCGTGCTCTTGCTGAACAGACGCTTGACCGACAGGTGTCGAAGACGGGCGAAAAGACTCGCCATGCGACCTTTCTAACACCGGTGATCCCAAGTGGCCAGGGCGCGCCCGATTCCTGTTCGGCCGACCTGGGGCGTCTGCGCGGCCGTGCGTCGCGTCGCCTCGGATCTCCTCGGGACCTGGCCGACCCTCGCACATTCCCATGCGCGCATGATCCTTCCACACCCTCCGACCGATTCGACCGATAAGATACTTTTGTGATCATGTCTGCACGGCCGTGGCGTCGTCGCCCCGCCTACAGCGGCCGATGGGAAGCTGCCCGGCTGGCGCCCCTCATCCTGACCGTTCTCATCGCCGGCCTGGCGTTCTCCACCCCCAGGGAGATCGCGTTCAGCCGTCTTCTTCCCGTCGCGCCCGCCCTCGCGGCCGCCATGTGGCCCGTGCTCCCCACGATGGTCCTGGGGGCCTTCTGCCTCGTGCTCATGATCGTCCTCAGCTTCTTCCACACCGATCTGGGAACGCCGTACACGTCGGCCGCGATCATCGCGGTCACCCTGGCGGCCGCATACGGCAGTCATGTCCGACTTCAGCGGGAGGAGACGCTCTTCCAGGTCCGGCTTGTGGCCGACGCGGCCCAGACGGTGCTGCTGCGCCCGCTGCCGCGCCGCATCGAGGGCGTCGAGATCGAGTCGCTGTATCTGGCAGCTCAGGAACAAGCGCGGATCGGCGGTGATTTCTACGAGGCGATCGGTACTCCGCACGGGGTCCGGCTGCTCATCGGTGACGTACGGGGCAAAGGTCTGTCAGCGGTGGGGGCGGCCTCGGCGGTGATCAGCTGCTTCAGGGAGGCCGCCTACGACGAGCCGGACCTGCAGGGCATCGTCCACCGCCTGGAGACCACCGTCACACGCCACAGCGCCGCGTTTCCCGTCCAGGACCAGCCCGAGCACTTCGCCACCGCTCTCCTCGCCGAGATCCCGCACGGCGGCGGCCGGCTACGACTTCTGAACTGCGGGCACCCCCCGCCGCTGATCGCGCATTCCGGGAAGGTCCGGGTCCTGGAGCCCACCATCCCCTCCCCGCCCCTCAACCTCGCATCGATCATCGGTGACCGCTACTGGGTCGACATCGTCTCCTTCGCCCCGGGTGAGCAGTTGCTGCTCTACACGGACGGCGTATCGGAGACCCGGGACCACATGGGCCGGTTCTTCCCGTTGCCGGACTGGATGCGGCGACAGGACCTGGAGCACCCCCGCGAACTGCTCGACCAGTTGCATCGGGATCTGCTCCGGCACAGCGGCGGAAGGCTCGACGACGACATCGCGGCTCTCGCGCTGAGACGTACCACCGTGCCGGATCGGGGGATCATCGGCGCCGAGGGCTGATCGTCGTGTCGGCGACCGATGGATGGGCAGTGCTTCGCCCGCGCTGCACCGCTTTGCGCCTCGGGACAGCTCGGGACGGCCTGGCTCCTCGGGACGGCTTGGGCGCCGCAGCGCGGCCGGTCACGGAATCGACCTCAACGTCATGGGTACCCCGCATCCGAAGCCAACAATTCCAAGCTGCATTCGGAGAGTCATGACACAGGGGATTGAGAACGGGAAGGGCAATCGGTTCTGCAAGGCATGCGGCACGCCCGCCGAGGACGGGAAGCTGTGCAGCCACTGCGGCACTGTTCTGGACTTTCCCGATGGGGATGGGCTGATCGAAGACGAAGGTGCGGCAGTGCGCCGGGACTTCGAGGGACGTGTTGGGCAGCACGACCAGGAGTGACTGACACCGCAACGAACCTGGCCTGCCGGAAGCGGAACGGCCGCGCCCCCGGGTATCGGTGACGTACCGTCAGTCCACAGTGGAGCACAGGAGCCGGCACGCGCGTCCCGGCCCCCGTCGACGCTCCTGTTTCGCTGCACGGCGTCCTGTGCGTACACGCTCGGGGAAACAGAGCTCGGCGGCGGCAGCGCCACCACCGACGGCGGTGCCGGGATGCCACCTCATGTCCCAGCCGACGAGGTGCTCCTCGACGTCGAGGGACCGGCGAACGTGAACCCGGTTTTCAGGCATCAGCCGGCTGGAGGGCGAGGTTCGCGGATGCCTCTCTCGTCGAGATCCGCCCGTGGCGGGTTAGGAGAGACCGCGGTGTCAGTTGCAGCGGATCAGAGGATCGGTCTCGGAGCTGACGGACGTGTCCTTCATCCATCCCCAGACTCCGTTGTCCGCCTTTGTCAGCAACCAGCGGTTCGGGTGCGGGCCTCCCACATAAGCGCCGTTGTCGAGCCGGCAACTGAACCAGCTGTAGGTGGTGTACATGTATCCGACGACCTTGCCGGTGCCGTTGAAATTGTCGTACACCTTCGCGGCGTAAACGTTGTAGCAGTAATGGGCGTTCGTCTCGAGCGTGCACTGGTGCTGGGCGCCCGCGGAGGCCGTGGGCGCGATCAAGCCCAAGCTCCCGAGCGCGGCGGCGATGGTCAGCGCGGCGGCTCGTACTCGCAGGTGAGGTCGCATGGAGATCCCCCTCTTCTGACTGCCGTGGTCAGCACTGGGCTGAGGCCGGCAGGTTGGCGGATGGGACGCCCTTGACGTGCACGGCGCGGCTCGATCTGCCCGCGAGGCCGCTCCATAGGTCTCGTGCGTCTTACCGGTGGTGAGCGTGGCCGGCTCCTTGCGGCCGGGGTGACAGGAGCTCGTGCACCGAAAGGCTAGGAGGGCGCAGTCAGGAACGGTCCTGACAGATGTCAGGGATTGGACGACTTCGCGAGCGGGTGTGGAGGAAGCGAAGACGACAGGTACCGCGCAGCGGAGCCCCCTCCTCAGATCGCTGGGCGACGCAGCACGTCGGTGGGATCCCAGTCGCTCTTCCAGAAGGGTTCGAGCCCGTACTCGTTGATGAACTGCCGTTCGGCCTCGTGGATGGGATACATGCCTTGGATGGTGATCACGTCGTGGCCTTCGTGTCCCGGAATGCCGACGTCGATGCCCAGGTGGTCGTCTGCGTCGAGGACCATCGGTGCGAAGACGAAGAACGCCGTCATCTCCGACTCGGGCACGATGCGCTCGCCGAAGTTGATCGTGCTGCCGTAGCTGAAGGGGCACGTGCCACGCAGCTGCTCGGCGAGGTAGCCCACCGCGTGGGCCCAGATCACATTCGTCGAGTTCACGCTGAGGCAGAGTTCCGGTGATCCGTGCTGCCAATCCGGATGATCTGCCAGCGACAAGCCGTAGGTGAGCGTCGTGAGGAGGCCGTCCGGCAAGTCGTCGTACACGATCTCCGTCACGCCCCGCAGCCCCTGCTTGGTCGACTCGACAGGAAAGAACCGGGGCTCCCGTCCCCCGGAAAGTCGATCGAGATGGGCGAGGTACTTCTCTACGCGACTGGCCATGTGCCCAGCCTGCACGCTCGCTCACCGGTGCCTGCCATCGGGGCCGCCAAAAGCCCCCCCGGGCCCGCAACACCTCCACAAGAGGGACCGACTTCATGTGAGGAACTGTCTCAACCCGCTGTGACACTGGTGACAGAACAGTGACGAAGCGCTCCACAACCATCGGTGAGCACCCCGGGTCTCATGATGCGTGGACGGCAACGACCGCCGTCTGCGACGCACTGACTCAGACCACAACCGGGGGAACATCATGAAGTCGACCCGCCGCAAGGCAGCCACCGCCGCCGTCCTGACCGTCGCCGCCCTGGGCGGAACACTCGCCGCCACCGCACCGGCCTCGGCTGCCACGCCCACTCGCTACAACGGCGCCTGTGGCACCGGATACGACGTCATCCGGGCCACGCCGATCCACTCCTCGCAGTCCACCATCCCTGCCACCACGTTCGTGACCTACAACAGCAGCGCCGGCAAGGTCTGCGCGGTCACCGTGCGCACCAACCCGGGTGCCCGCGTCTTCATGGAGGTCACACTGGACACCTGGCCCTACAGCAGCGGCCAGGCCAAGGACTCCGGCTCCTTCACCAGCTACGCGGGCCCGGTCTACAAGGACGTCCCCGACGACGGGCAGTGCCTGACGTGGAGCGGCTCGTTCGACATCTACTACAACTCGGACAACGGCAACTGCACCTGACCGGACGCCTCCAAGTCGGGGAACCCGTCACCCGGGGACCTGTGAGGGCTTGCCTCGTGCTTCGGGCGGAAATCCCTCTCGGTCACCACGGCACCCGCGGAGTGGAGCGTCGCTGCGGCCGGCTGCCCAGAGGGCGGCCGGACCGGGGGATGGTGACCGACGTAGACCGCATTGGCCGGCACGAGCGCCGGGCGATACGGATCGGCCGCTCGCCACCGGCTTCTGGGGCCGCGCCACCGTCCACGAGCAGGCCGCGCCACCGTCCACGAGCAGGCCGCACCGTCGCCACCGCTGCCCAACCGCCTCAGCCCCCCCCAGCGCCCAGCCGCCGCATGAAAGTCCCGGGCCCGGCCAGTCCCTCTCGCGGGGCGGGATCGCGGGGCTCAAGAGGGGTCGGGGGGACTTGAAGTGGACGAGGGGGGAACTGGGAGGGCAGCCCTGACGCGCGAGGGCGGGCCGGATGCCCGGACGCCCGGTTCCTGCACCGGAAGAGAGACCACGATGGCGCACGAAGACGACACTCGGGAGGCCGTGCCGAACACGCCGAGGACGCGCGCCGACGGCGACGGCCTGACGCGCCATCGTCCTCTGCGGGAGCGGCACGTCGAGGAGACGGTCGAGGTCGCGGTGCCGGTGCGGACGGCGTACAACCAGTGGACACAGTTCAAGACGTTCCCGCGTTTCTCGACCGTGGTGCACGGCGTCGAACAGATCAGGCCGACCGTGACCGCCTGGACCATCGGCTACGGCCCCCTGCGCCGCCGCTTCGCGGTCGAGATCGTGGAGCAGGACCCCGATGCCTACCTGGCGTGGCGCGCTCTGGAGCAGAACCCTTCCCACCAGGGCGAGGTCGAGTTCAGGCCGACGGCGTCCGGCGGTACCGCCATCACTGTCCGATTGCTCCTGGAACCGCGGGGAGCCGCGAGGATCCTCAACCGCTCCTCCAGGGCCGCCCGGCTGACCGCCCGTCTGGTGCAGGGCGAACTCGTGAACTTCAAGCAGTTCATCGAGGGGCTCGGGCAGGAGGGCGGGGCCTGGCGCGGCACCATCCGCAACGGCCGCGTGCAGCACGATCACCCGGAACCGCCCAGGAGCCGCGTGGCGCAGTGGCCCGTCGGCTGACCGGCGTGACGGACACGGCAAGAGAAAGGCGAACCGATGCAGAACCCGCCCGGCGAGGAGCCGGAGACCAGCCTCTCCGTGACACCGCCGAAGAAGTGGGCAGCCGGAATCCCCGCGGTCGTGCACGCGCTGGAGTACTCCCTGGAGCAGACCTCCCCCCGCAAGACCGGGGTGGATTTGCTGACCATGAACCAGGTGGGCGGAATCGACTGCCCCGGCTGCGCGTGGGCGGACCCGGCCCCGGGCCGGCGCCATCGCAACGAGTACTGCGAGAACGGCGCCAAGCACATTGCGCGTGGGCGGACCCGGCCCCGGGCCGGCGCCATCGCAACGAGTACTGCGAGAACGGCGCCAAGCACATCAACGACGAGGCCACCACGCGCCGGATCACCGCCGACTTCTTCCGTGAGCACAGCGTCTCCGACCTCGCGAGGCGCTCCGACATGTGGCTCAACCAGCAGGGTCGGCTCACCGAGCCGATGATCAAGCGGCCCGGTTCCGAGCACTACGAGCCCATCGGCTGGAACGACGCCCTGGGCGTCCTCGCGCGGGAACTCACGGCGCTGGCCTCCCCCGACGAGGCCGTCTTCTACACCTCGGGCCGCGCCAGCAACGAGGCCGCCTTCGTCCTGCAGCTCTTCGCCCGCGCCTTCGGCACCAACAACCTGCCCGACTGCAGCAACATGTGCCACGAGTCCAGCGGCTTCGCCCTGAGCGAGACCCTGGGCACCGGCAAGGGCACCGTCAGCCTCGACGACCTCCACCACGCCGATCTGATCTTCCTCGTCGGGCAGAACCCGGGTACCAACCACCCTCGTCAGCTCAGCGCGTTGGAGGAGGCCAAGCGGCGCGGCGGCCGGATCGTTGCGGTCAACCCGCTGCCGGAGGCCGGGCTGCGACGCTTCAAGAACCCGCAGAAACCGCGCGGGCTCGTCGGACGCGGCACCCAGATCGCCGACCGCTTCCTGCACATCAAGCCCGGCGGCGACCTCGCCCTGTTCCAGGCCCTCAACCGCCTGCTGCTGGAGGCCGAGGACGCCCGGCCCGGCAGCGTCCTGGACCACGACTTCATCGACGCCCACACCACGGGCTTCGAGGAGTTCGCCCAGCATGCCCGCGCTGTCGACTGGGACGACGTCCACACGGCGACCGGACTGACCCGCGAGGAGATCGAGAAGGTCCGCGACGAGGTTCTGAACAGCGAACGTGTCATCGTCTGCTGGGCGATGGGCATCACCCAGCACAAGCACGGTGTTCCCACCATCCGGGAGATCGTCAACTTCCTGATGCTGCGCGGCAACCTGGGGCGCGCCGGCACCGGCGCCTGCCCGGTGCGCGGCCACAGCAACGTCCAGGGCGACCGCACGATGGGCATCTGGGAGCAGATGCCCGGCACCTTCCTGGACGCTTTGCAGGAGGAGTTCGGCTTCGATCCGCCGCGCCCGCACGGCCTGGACTCGGTGAACTCGATCAAGGCGATGCGCGAGGGCCGCGTCAAGGTCTTCCTCGCCCTGGCCGGCAACTTCGTCCGCGCCGCTCCCGACAGCGACGTCACCGAGGAGGCGATGCGCTCGTGCCGGGTGACCGCCCACATCTCCACCAAGCTCAACCGCTCGCACACCGTGTGCGGCGACACCGCGCTGATCCTTCCGACCCTGGGACGCACCGAGCGTGACGTCCAGGCCGACGGCGAGCAGTTCGTCACCGTCGAGAACTCCATGAGCGAGGTGCACACCTCGCAGGGACGCCTCGAACCGGCCTCTCGGCTACTGCTCAGCGAGGTCGCCATCCTGTGCCGGCTCGCCCGCCGCACCCTGGACGGCAAGGCGGGCATCCCCTGGGACGCGTTCGAGGGCGACTACGGCACCATCCGCGATCGCATCTCCCGCATCGTGCCGGGTTTCCACGATTTCAACGCACGGGTGGCCCGCCCCGGGGGCTTCCAACTGCCCAACCCGGTCAACGAGGGTGTCTTCAACAACACAGTCGGCAAGGCCCTGTTCACCTGCAACGAGCGCGTGGTCCCCCGGGCGCCCGAGGGACACCTGCTGCTGCAGACGCTGCGCTCGCACGACCAGTGGAACACCGTCCCCTACACCAACAACGACCGTTACCGCGGTATCCACGGAAGCCGTCACGTGGTGCTCGTCAACCCGGCCGACCTGAGCGACCTCGGCCTCCTCCGGGGCGATCACGTCGACCTGGTGAGCGTCTGGGCGGATGGTTCCGAGCGCCGAGCCGAGAACTTCGAGGTCGTTCCCTACCCGGCCGCCAAGGGCTCGGCGGCCGCCTACTATCCGGAGACGAACGTTCTGGTGCCGCTGGACAGCGTCGCCGACATCAGCAACCAGCCCACGTCGAAGGGCATCGTCGTGCGCCTCGAGCCCACGCTAGACCGGGCGGTTTGACACGCCGGTGCACTCAAGTCGTGGCTCCGGTCAGCAGGAACTGCTGCAGGACGACGAACTGCTTCCACACGAGGAGGAGCTGCTCCCGCAGGACGACGAGCTGCTTCCACACGATGAGGAAGTACCGCTGGAGCAGCCACTCGACGTGCCTTCGCTCCCGCCTGCCTCCCACCAGGATGAGTGGTCGACCGGGCTGTAGGCGTCATGCGGCGTCGTTGCGCTGTGCGTTCCACTGCTGGTCGGCCAGGCTCCGAGGCCTGGCCCGGAGCTCGCCCCGTACACGGTTGCCCGCGCGCCCAGATCGTCCCACGCGCGCTGCCATGCCCGGCGCACCATCCAGGTGACCAGTGTGACGAGTGCCAGTACGCCCACCAATACGCATGCGATCAACACGACGCCCCCTTCCGCCGAGCTGCGCCCGGATTGCCCGCAGTATGCCCGGCGTTGCGGTCACCCGAAGCGCCTCTTGAGCAAGTCCAGAGGTTCGCCGGGCCCGGCGATGACAGGGGTCCGGAAGCAGTGTCAGTCCGCTGAAGTACTCTTCACCGCCACCGCTCACCCACTGTGAGGACCGAGAGAATTGACCGCCTTGTCTGCTTTTCCCTTGCCTTTTCACGCTTCCCGTTCCATATCGTTCACGCCACCGCGAACGCTGCGGGAACTGCAGATGTTGCAGTGCAGCGCACACATTCGGTCGAAGCCGGGGTGGTTCGAGAAGATGAATGATGCCGACATCGTCGCGAGGTGGACGCAAGAAGCGGTCTCCCAAGGGCTCACCGAAGCGCAAGTGCGCTACGTGCTGGCCGAACTCGGGCATTACGCCGCCCTGAGAGACGAGCGAACCGGCATCGAGGTGTCTGCCGTCGACGGGGTGTGGCAGTCGGACGCTCTGGTCGACGACACGCTCCGAATGCGGTTGCGCAAGGCGGTTGAGGCTCTGGAACAGGTTCCCGAAGCGGAACTGGACTGGCACCCCGGATCCGACGGACAGGTATTGGATCTGGTTCATCCCTCATTGTTCTCTCTGGTGAGAGGGGTGAGCGGCGCGCCCGAGCGGGCGTGGAAGAATCCGACGAACCACTACTCGAAGTACGAGTTCTCGGAGAAATTCCAGTGGCTGCCCACGGACGTCGAGGTCAGTGACGACGGAGATGTCGCCTTCCGCTCGTACGTCAACAACATTCACCCCGAGACTCACCACGAACTGGCCGCCGTCCTGCCCGACTTGTTCGCACGTATGCGTCCGCTACTGGAGAACGTGCTCACCGATCTGCGTCATCCGCGGCCCCGGCGGATCGAGGCCGATCCCTACGGCTGGTACGACTCGGAGCCCGAGTATCCAGACAGGTCTTCCTACAGTGATGACGAGGCCTACGCAGAAGCCCGACGCGTATGGGCAGTGGCCCACGACGACTGGTGGGAAAACCGCCGCCCCGTCATCCCTGACGCCCCGGCCTTCACTCCTCCGGGGCCACCCGATGGATCCGCCCGAGTCGACCTGCGCGGCCGCCGTCTCCAGGTCATCGTCAAGCTCGCCACCATCCACCTCACTCCCGACAAGCCCGAATACCCCGGCGGCTCCTGGCATGTCGAGGGAATGCTGAACGAGCGGATCGTCTCCACCGGAATCTACTACTGGGACAGCGAGAACATCACCGAAAGCCGGCTGAGCTTCCGGGCGGCACTCGACGACCCGGATTACCAACAGAACGACGAGGGCGGCCTGCGTGAGGTCTATGGCCTGGAGGACGAAGACGCACTGAACCAGATGTTGGGATCGGCATCGACCCCAGCGGGCCGCTGCCTTGCGTTCCCGAACATCCTGCAACACCGGGTCGGCTCATTCCGCCTCATGGACCCCACCCGCCCGGGATACCGCAAGATCCTCGCGTTCTTCCTGGTCGACCCATCGGAGACCATCGTCTCGACATCCGATGTGCCACCGCAGCAACCGTGGTCCGATGCCTCGACCATGACACTTGAACAGGCCAGGAGTCACCGCGAACAGCTCATGCGGGAACGCACGTTCTTTGTCGACGAACACAACGAGCAGTTGTACGAGCGAGAGTTCTCCCTCTGCGAGCACTGAACTTCTCCCGTCCCGGATTGTCTGCAAGCGAGGAAGGCGCGGATGGCCGGGCAGTGAGCCGTCCAGGGCAGGAGCGCCGGCGAGGGCCAGGGACAATTCGGCCGCGGAGGCTGTGCCCGGGTCCGTGCCAGTCCCACAGGCACGGACCCACCTGGCTGCCGCGGCCGCCGGCTCTCCTGAAGCGCCGGCAGTCACACCTGGGAGGCGGCGAGCAACTGCAGTGCCTTCTCCTTCAGTTCGGGACTTGCCTCGGCGGCATTGCCGGAGTCGAAGGGCGGCTGGGGGTCGTACTCGACGGCGAGCTGGATCGCCTTGGCCGTCTGATCTCCCGCGATCAGGGACGCAAGGTACAGGGCCATGTCCACACCCGCCGACACTCCGGCCGCGGTGATGATGTTTCCGGAGCGAACATAACGCTGCGGCAGGTAGGTCACGTCGAACGTGGACTGGAGGTACTCGGCGGAGGCCCAGTAGGTCGTCGCCTGTTTTCCGTCCAGCAGGCCGGCCGCCGCGAGGATGATGCTCCCGGTGCACACGGAAGTCGTCCACTGTGTGTGCTGGTGGACCCGACGGATCCAGCGCAGGAGCGATTGGTTGTTCATCGCACCGATGGTGCCTCGGTTGCCGGCGCCCGGAACGAGCAGGACGTCGAGGCGGTCGACGTCGGCGGTGGACCGTTCGGCGACCACGGCGACATCTCCGGTGTCCGTGCGGACCGGGCCGCGCTTCTCGGCGATCATCGTCACGGTCGCGTCCGGCAGCCTCGAAAGGATCTCGGCCGGACCTGTGGGGTCCAGCAGGCTGTAGCCGTCGTACAACAGGATGCCGACGCTCGGTCCCGCGCTGGCGCCCGGTGCGGCGGCGTACGCCTCCTCGGTCGGCGCCGCGGCAGTAGTGGCGAGCGCGGCGGTGGCCACGGCCCCGCGCAGTACGTTTCTGCGTGTCGTCACATTGCTCATGAACCGGGAGTCTTCCGCTGCCTCGTGACGCGTGCAGGCGGCATGTCCGGCATCCTGCGCATCGTGTCCCCCGTCATGCCGTAGTGGTCCCAGAACGCCTGCCTCAGGGTCTGTGCCGACCCGAAGCCGCAGCGGCGGGCGATCGCCGCGAGGGAGAGCCCACTGGACTGCACCAGGTGTGCCGCCGCTTCGGTGCGCACCACGCGCACGGCCCGGGCCGGAGTCGTATCGAGGTATGCACGGAAGAGACGGGTCAGGTGCCGGGTGCTGACCCCCGCCCGCCTTGCCAGGGCAGCGGGGGTCAGGTCCTCGGATATGTGCGCGGCCATGTAGCCCGTCAGGTCCCGCACGAGCCGGTCGTCCGGCGGCGGAGCAGCCAGGAACGTGGAGATCTGCGCCTGATCGGCCCGGCGGTGCAGATGCGTCACGAGTTCCCGTGCGACTGCGCGGGCCAGCTTTGGGCCGTGGTCGTCCTCGATCAGGGCCAGTGTCAGGTCGAGCGCGCTGGTGACGCCGGCCGAGGTGTAGACGTTGCCGTCACGTATGTAGAGGGGGTTCGCGTCCACTGCCACAGCGGGGTGGCGGTCGGCGAGCCGGTCGCCCCATCCCCAGTGGGTCGTCACTCGCCGGTGGTCCAAAAGTCCGGCCGCGGCCAGCACATAGGCGCCGGTGCACACGGAGGCCACGCGCCGGCTGAGGCCGGCGAGCCGGCGAACCTGTCCGAGTAACCGCTCGTCCGCCGCCGCGTCCTCGCACCCGATGCCGCCCACGACGATCAACGTGTCCAGGCGACCCGCTACCGTCTCCAGTCCCTGCCCCGCCCCCACCGTGATTCCCGCCGAGCTGCGGGCAGCCCGACGGCCCAGAGTCCCCAGCTCAACGGAGTACTGGGGCTGCGCGCCGTAGCGGTTGGCGATGTCCAGCGCGCCGCTGGGACAGGCGATGTCGAGGATCTGTGCATCGTCGTAGGCAACGATGAGAACGCGTCGCTTGGAGGTCATGGCCCCAGATACCAGCATGCGCGCGACCCAGGAGCCAGAATTCCCGCGCTCACCAAGACGTCTTTTCTGATGATCCAGGGAGTGGGGTGCGGTTACCTGAGGGAAGCCCAGCCCGCCCGAGCAGGTGCTGAAGAGATCTTCCACGAAGGTTTCCTGTGGGCGATGCAGCCCTGCCCTGCCGGCTGTCGAGGCCGTGAATTGAATGCCGGCGGTCGTCCTCGGGCAGCGGTCCGCCCCGGGCACTGGCGAAGCCCGCCCCAGGCCGGGGGGCGTTGTGCCGCCCGGCCTGGGGCTTATGGGTCAGTCGCCGATCCGGGGCAGGAGGGAAACCATCTTGCTGCCGTTCTTGGCGACGAGCACGTCCTCGTACAGCAGGAGTTGGGGCGGGCCCCCGAATCCGGGCCTCGGCTTGCCGGTGGCGACGTGAGTGCGCCAGACCTGCTTGCCCGTGTGCAGATCGAGTCCGGACAGGTCTCCGGTCGGGCTGAAGAAGTACACGATCCCCTGCTCCGCCGACGCCACGGGTGTCGCGAGGCCCGGCATCGTGTCCTGGCTCGGCACCTCGACGCCCACCGGGCGGGTCCACAGCGTCTTTCCCGTGGTCAGCGAGTGGGCCGAGGCCTTGCCCTGCCGGGACACGGTGATCAAACGATCACCTACGACATCGGAGGTGGCCAGGGCGCCGTCGATCCGATAGGGGTGCGAGGCATGCTCTCCCGAACTGCTGACGGTGGTCAGCTGCATGTCCTTGCGGCCGCCGTCCTCGGCTGCGATCAGGACCATCCGGTCCCCCGAGGTCCCGACGAGCCGCTGCCCGCCGGCCAGGGTCGCGACCTTCGTGGTGCTTCCGGTCGCGGGATCGAGACGGAGGACGTCGGTGCCGTCCGGCTTCTCGACGTCAGGTGTGCACAGGAGGTAGGGCACTCCGCTCAGCACGGCCCGCTGACACGCGATGCCCTTGTCCCAGGTGTGGCGCCACTTCTCCTTACCGGTCAGTGGGTCGAGGGCCGACATCGTGCGGACCGAGGGGGTGTTCGCCAGTACCGCGCCGTCGATGAGCATGGCGGCCTGGTCCGTGCGGTCGTCCTGCGGCATCTCCACCGTCCACAGCACCTTGCCCGTGCCGGCGTTCACCGCCATCAGGTCGGTGCCACCGAAGTAGTCGCCGTTGGGCAGGTTCTCCGCGGTGTGATTGCGGTAGGCGTACACCACGCCGTCGCGCACGGCGACCGGATGGTCGATGCCGTCGCCTTCGCGATTGACCTCGACGCCCCACAGCCGCTTGCCGGTGTTGGCGTCGATCTTCGCGGCGTCGTACTTGGACCCGCTGCAGTACAGTGCGGCACCGTCCACCACACATCCCCGCTCGCCGGCATCCGGACTGCTGCTCTGCCAGGGCTTCCAGCCCTCCGGCGGCGTCGCCGGCGACGCCGCCGGCCGCACGGGCCGTTCATGCCGCGCCGTACCACCGTCCGCGAAGCCGAAGACCGCGCCCACGCTGATCGCGGCAACCGCGACCGCCGTCCCCGCGGCCTGTGAGAAACGGCGCCGGCTTCGCCGCCGCACCACCTTCTCCACCAGGTCCCCGGGCGCACGGACCCGGTCCAGGGCGACCGCGTGCAGCGTCTGCCGGACCTTTTCCTCCACGCGCTCCGTCGTCATCGCTGAACCTCCTTGGGCGTGTAGCCGAGCGACTGGATCCGTTCCTTCGGCCCCTCGGGGCCCAGCTCCGGTACGAGCAAGCGGAGTTTGGCGAGCGATCGGTGCGCCGTACTGCGGACCGTGCCGACCGGGCACCCCAGCAGCGCCGCGACCTCGGCCTCCGGCAGGTCCTCGAAATAGCGCAGCACGACCACGGCCCGCTGCCGCTTCGTCAGACGGCCCAGCGCCGCCCACAGCGCGATCCGCAGCTCGGCGTCCGATCCGGCCTCCGCGCCCGTTGCCTCGTCGGGCAGAACGGGCACCGTCGTCTCCGCGCGGTGTCTTCGCAGCCGCCAGCGGTTGACCTGCTGGCGGTACATCACCTGGCGGACATATGCCTCGTGTTGTTCGATGCGCCCCCAGCGCCCGTAGGCCTTCATCAGTGCGATCTGCAGCAGATCTTCCGCCGCGTGCCGGTCCCCGCCGGTGAGCAGCACCGCTAGTCGCAGCAGCGCGGTGGAGCGCATCTCCACGAACTCCCGGAACTCGTCATGACTCGAGGCCTCCATCGACCCTCCCCTTCTCGAATCATCACGACGCGATGAGCCGCCCCTGCCTATCCCTCATCGGGCAAGATCGTGCGTTCGCACCAACGAGACGCCCCCCGGGGTCTGTCGCCGCTTCGGTTCCGCGTCGTCAGCGTTCCCTGCGCACGGATGTCGTGTCCGGATCCACCGGGGCGCCGCTTGAGTTCGTGGGCCGCAGCTCGGCCAGTTCGTGGCCGTGGTGGTCGAGCAGAACCGAATGAGGCTCGTCGGCGGCGAACGCGTGACGCTCACCCCACTGGCGCAGGGCCACGACCACGGCGAAGAGGTCACGCCCGGCGGGGGTGAGTGCGTAGACCTGCCGCGCAGTGCGCCCCTGTATGCAGTCGCTAGGTAGGGGGTGGAGGTCGGAAGGCGCAGCGCGGACTCAGCGCAGACCACCGAGGCCTGTCGGGGAGTTCAGTCGGGGAAGGCGGAGCCCAGCGCAGCCTTGGTTGCGACCGTGCCGAGAGTGCGGGCGCCGAAGGAGAAGGAGTCCCGGGCCGTGACGCCCGCCGGGCCGGAGCGCAGCACCCAGACCGCACCCGCTCCCTCGTCCTCGGCGGCAGCCGCGACCACCGGCTCCGCCCGGCCGTCGCCGTCGCCGTCGACGAGGTGGGTGGTGGAGCCGAAGAAGTCCTGCCGCTCGGCGGTGCCGGGCATGTTCGCGCTGTTCTGGCTGAGCACTGTGGTACCGGCGCCGGTCGGTCCGTGCGGCCCGCCGGGCACGACGGCGAAGGTGCCGGCGCGGCTCACCCCGTCGAAGCTCTCGTACGGGTTACCGGCCAGCAGGTCACCGTATCCGTCACCGTCGACGTCCCGGACCGACAACGACCAGCCGAAGGCGTCGTCCCGCTCCTGGACGCCCGGGACGCCGGGGGTGTCCTGGTCGATGACGTGGGGCGCACCGGCGGTCAGGCCGCCCGCACCCGCGTACCGGATGCGCAGGGAGTTGGCGCCCAGCACCAGGTCCGCCCTCCCGTCTCCGTTCAGGTCGCCGAGAGTGAGGTCCCCGTAAGTGGGCCCTTCGAGGCCCCTCACGATTGTCAGCGGGCGCACTCCGCCACGGCTGCCGAGCAACTGGTTCACCTCGTAGGTGTAGCCGCCCTCGGGGTCCCGGTCGTACGCCCGGGTCACCGTGACCAGGTCGGTGGCACCGTCGCCGTTGGTGTCCCCGGTCGCCACGCCGACCGTCAGCACGTCGTCGTCGGCGAACTTCACGTCGCCCTGGACGCGCGAGGGCTGCCCGTCGCGGCCGAAGGGCCCGTACGTCACCAGGCCTTCGCGGGCGAGGTCCCGGCGCCCGTCGCCGTCGAAGTCACCGGCGATCGTCAGGCCGGCCTGGAAGCTGCCGGTGCCCTCGGCGGGCAGTACCTTCCCCGTGGTGAAACCGTCGGGCCCGCCCCACAGCACGGTCCGGTTGCCCTCCCGGGCGAGGCCGTTCTGCTCCCACCGCTCTCCGTAGGCCGCGACCAGCAGGTCGGTGAAGCCGTCGTTGTCGAGGTCCGCGGCGGTGAGCCGGCTGCCGAACCGGTCACCGGCCTCGACGGCGCCGGGCACGCCCGCGGACGCCTGCGTGTACACCATGCGGGCGGCGGGGCTCAGCCCGCGCGCCGACCCGAACAGCACCGCCACGTATCCGGCGTTCGCCTTCCCGCCCACTGTGGCGTGTGGGGCCGCAACGGCCAGGTCTTCGTACCCGTCGCCGTTGAAGTCCTGGCGGACCTCCGCCACGGCGGGCCGGGCGTGCGCCACCGGCATCACGGCGGTGGCGCTGAGCAGGGCGAGCGCGACCACGACGGTACGCCGGGTTGCGCCCCGCACGGGCTGGGACATGTCGACTCCCTGGATCGTGAGGGTAGTTGAGCACGGGGGGACACCGGTCCCCGTCCCGAGACCAAGATCCTCATCCGTACGCCCAGTACGACTGGCTTGCCCCAGCACTTGGTTGCCTGCGCTACGCCGTGAGTTCAGGCCGCTTTCACGCAGACCGCGTTTGAGATCTGTCGACCAGCTCGCCCGGACGGGCTCGGGCCGCAGCAGGTCAGGTCCCAGCCAGCCATGCCGAGTACCAGTCTCGGAAGTCCGGCCCCGGCGTCAGGCCGCCCCAGTCAGGATCGTCGAGCCAGACGTGACCAGCGTTCCTCCCCGTGACGACCAGGCGGTGGAACATGCCGCAACCGCACTCCCCGATGACCAGGCTCCCTTCGACCGAGTAGTCGGCAGCACCGCCCTTCCCCGGCCCCCGCCACTCGTGGGTGTGCGGAAACGGCGTGGACAGGAAGCCCGCGCGTCTGCCCTCTTCTCGAAGGTCGTGCAGAGCCTCTTCGCCGTCTACTTCCTCTGCAAGACCCAGGAGCCCGTAGTCCGGTCCCGCTCCTCCGTCCGCGACATCCTTGAGAAAGCTGCGGTAGGAAGCGGGGAGCCGGACACCATGCTGCTGCTCGAACAGCCCGATCGTGTCCTCCCCCAGAGGAGGGCGGAGTCGATATCCATGATGTGAGGACCCGAAACGCTGACGCAGAGGGTCTTGTCGGGCCATGGCGGCGACACGGGCACGGACCGCAGCGCCGTCCCAGAGCGCCCTGTGGTCGGCATTGTCACTGGTCACAGCAGCACAGTACTCCGAGTCAGCCGTGCTGCTCCCGTAGTCGCGAGCCAGGCGCCGGTGGGCAGTGATCCACGGCAGCGTGCGCTCGATCACCCACCGCTTCGGCTGCACCTGGAAGCCGTGCCGGACAGGGTCTCTGCGGACGATCCCGAGCTCGCGGCCGAGGATCTCGGAGGTCCAGTCGCCCAGTTTGACCTTCTTGCCTGCATCGAAGCCCGGCGTGACCGCCGGGACGGTGTCGGCGGTGCGGACGTACTGCCAGTCGATCAACCCGGCGGACGCTTCAGACCTGCGGCCCTCGGCTGCACGGACTCTGAGACGGAGCGTTTCATGGATCCGCTCGACGGTTCCGTCATCGTGCCACCACGGTCGTGCCGTCGGGATTGCGTCCGAAAGCGGCCTCCAGAACGGCGGGGAGGTCTGTCTCGGGGATCGCGGCGCGCAGCTCCGCCAGGACATGGCGGAAGGTGTCGTCGTCGATGACGCCCAGGTACTCCTGACGGAGTTGATAAATGATCTCGACAAGGTCGGACCTCAACCGCATCCAGGCACGGGAGGTTCGGATCTCCTCATCGACGTGGTGCATGAACCAGCGCATGACCTCGTACGGGACGTCCACGTGTCCTTCGCGTGGGTTGAAGCACACCGTCGGCCTCCGAGCCGGATCCTCGTCGGGGACGATCGCCGTCACGAGATTCCGTTGCCCGGCCACCACGTCCAGTTCCAGGTACCAGGCGTCATCCGGTACGGAGTACATCGCGGTGATCGTGTAGTCGCCGTCGGGGTGTTGGAAGGCCATTGCCGCATGCTGCCACGTGGCGTCGGGGGAGCAGCCGATCGAGAGAGCCTGCTGGTTCGATCGACTCTCCGCGGCAAGCGGAGGGCGCTTCGCACGAGCCGCCGGCCACGCGGAGGCCCGGCCGGTCACAACACGGCCACGTGCCCGGCATGCCACCCTCGCGGGACGCATGATGTTCTGTCAGCACACAGCAACTGGGGGGAATATGGGCATGCGTACGACACTCACGGCGGTGACCGCGCTGCTGCTCGCCACGCTCACCGCCTGCGGAGGCGCCGAAGCCAAGGCGGACCCGCAAGCTTGCAAGAAGGCCCTGTACGACCAGTACAGAGACACGGTCGCGGCCGGCGACGACGCGCCTGCGAGCAAGAAGCCCGAAGCCTGTGACGGCGTCGACGACAAGACGCTGCAGCGCCTCGCGGGTGAAGCGATCAAGGAGTACCTGGCGAGCGACGATGCCGAGAAGGCCGTCGACGATGTGGTGGAGGGCGCCATCGACGACGCCCCGTGGGAAGACGTGATCCCGACCCCGGACGCCTCCGACCTCGGCAAGGAGTTCGACGACGCCAAGAAGAAGCTGGACGACCTGATGAGGGAGACCAGCGGCGCCGCGGCGCCGTAACACCTGAGCACACGAGTCCTCGGGCCGACTCCGACCGGCGGTGGGGCGATGGCCCTGCGCTATTCAGCCCCTTCGCCTCGGCGGCGAGCCCTCGCCCAAGTGCCCTGCCTCCTCAAGGGCATGGCGGAATCCCTCACCTCACTTCTCCCCGTACTGCACACCGGCCTGTGCGGGCCGTCAGGCCGGGCGGATCGCGCCCTTGATGGCCGACTGACCGGCGAAGAACACCGACTCCTCACGGATGAGCGCTCCCGGCCCCGGGGCGTGAATCATCATGCCGTCTCCGCTCCAGATGCCGACGTGGCCGAGGTCGTCGTGGAAGAAGACCAGGTCTCCGACCTGGGCGTCAGCGAGCGAGACCGGCACTCCCGCTCCCCACTGGGCCTGGGAGGTCCGGGGAAGAGTGACTCCGGCAGTCTTCCACGCGGCCTGGGTGAGACCCGGGGCGTCGTACGATCCCGGCCCGACGGCGCCCCATACGCAGGGCCGACCGATCTGCGCACGGGCGAAGGCGATCACCCGCTCGGTCTGGGTGCTGTGGCCTTGGTTGGGCGACAGCCAGGATCCACCGTAAGTGCCGGGTGTGTAAGTGGTGGAGGGGGGTTCACGTGGCGTGGGGATGTCCGGAACGAACGCCGCGGCAGCCACCGTCGGTGCGGCGGGGGCGAGTGCGGTGACCGGTCCGGTCGGCACCGGTGGCGCAGGAGCCGCCAGGGTCGATGCAGAGATGTCAGGCAGGCCGGCGCCGTAGCCGGCAGTGGTCACCTCGGGCCGTGGACCGGAGGGGTGGTAGGCGGTGAGATCGGCTGCCAGAGCTGTGGCGTACGGTGCGGTCGCGACAGCCCCCTGCCCGGCACCGTACGTCTCCGCCCCGTCTGCTGGAACATCCGCCCGGTGAGCACCCGCGGTGGAGCCGAGGGCAGTGGGCAGCGCCGCGGCGGGATCCGGAACGGCGGACTGCGCCGCGGAGGGATCCGGAACCGTGAGCAGCGCCGCGGCGGGATCAGGAACCGTGAGCAGCGCCGCGGTGGGATCAGGAACGGCGGACAGCGCCGTGGTGGACTGTGGGCTGAACTGCGGTGCGGGCGCCGACGAGGGCTCGTACAGCGGCCACGCCGCCATTTCGGCGTCGAGGGCCGACTGTGCACCGGCTCGCCAGGCGCCCTCCTCCTGCCCGGGCTTGCCTGGCGCAGCCGGTACGGCACGCCGGTCGGGGAGCTCCGGAAGGAACTCAGTGGCCGGCGCCTGAGCTGATCCGCTGGTCAGCTCCAAAGCGACACCGGTGGGTGTCGGGGGCGCTTCGAGGGCGCGGGGTTCCGCGGCACGTTCGGCTTGCCGTACGGGGCGTGCCGCCTGGGGCGCCCGGTCGGGGCGGGGCGGCACCTTTTGGCCCGTGTGCCACGCCGGCACGGTCGGGCCCAGCTTGGCGCGGGCGGCGTCGAACCACTTCCGGGCCAGCGTTCCGACCGCCGGCTCCACATCACTCTGGGACCGGCCACGGGCGGCCGCGTCTCGCTGGCGCGGAATCGCGGCGGCACGGGTCGCATTGAAGGTACCCGTGTCGCTCTCGGCCCGGTCGTAGAGCCTGTCGACCCACCGCCGCACCTCGTCGGGGCTCGGCCCCTCGCTGTCAGTCGCCAACGCGGGCACCAGCCAACTGCGAGAGCCGGTCCTCGGCGGTGAGAGCCCCCGGGGCAAGGGAGTTGGCCTTGTCCGGGAAGTCGGTCACTCCGGGGTGCGAGGTTCGTTCCAGCGCCATGGAAAGGGCACTCCTTCCGTTCCGAGAGGCGCACCAAACCACCGATGCATCGGTGAGAGTTGTGCACACGGTGACCAACTTAGCCAACTTGTGCGCCTTGCGTGAAGATCGAAGAGCGAAATGCCCGATATGCCGCTGTGACCTTCACCCCTCCCCTCGCGAACCACGAGGCAATTGCACTCACTGGCGCAGCTTTTGAGGCGTACTGAGGAGGCGGGCATCGAGCGGCCCTCACACCTGCCGTGCGGATCACCTGGGGGTCAGAACAGCCGTCCCTGGCAGCCGCGCAGAGAAGAGCGCGGACCGGTCCCGCTTGTCGTTGCCGGCGTCGGTTCATCGCCGAACAGCGGAGCCGTTCCGCACTCGTCGAGCTCGGCCGGGATCCGCCCGTCGACCTCCGGGCGCGGCGGCGCCTCACGGTCGAAGTCGTCCGGAGTCATGCCCACCCAGTCGCGGCCGCCTTGCTCACTCACTGGTCGTCACCGCCTCTCCCCCGGGCCCCACTTTCCGGAAAGCCTTCCAGGATCAAGTGTCGCCCACTCATGATCAGTTCCACCATCGGGCGCAACTGAACACCGGAGCCCAGGCGGCGGAGGCGAACCGGTGCCGGTCTCCCGCAGTCCGACGACTCTGCGACGGCCACTGCGCGAGCACGCGGTAGCGATGGTCGTCGGGAGCCTGCCCACCCCAACTGTGGTCCAGCCGTGGACCGTGCCCGTCCGCGGTCCTGACCGTCCGGCGGTGCTGTCTCCGACCGTTCACCTGAAAGGGTCAGATCTGCCCTGAGGGCCGGGGCTGGACGCATATGCGGCCTTCAAGCGGTGAGACATTCGCCATGACCGAACCCTTACCGGCCGGCTCACTTCCTACGCCCGGCCGCCCGCTCTCCACACCGGTCGTCTTCACGGCCGACTTCACGTCCACCACCCAATGGCTGGCGGGCCGTTCGTGGGCCTATCCCGGCGGAGGCCCGGTCAACCCGCGCGACGACAAGCTCGATCACCTGGTGGCCGACCCCGCATACAGCCGCTCCGGCGTCTTCCGTGCCGGACGACGGCAGGACGGCCGGTGGAACACCGGGCTGCTCACCACCGAGGGAAGTGAAGAAGGTTTCACCGTCCGTGCCGGGGATGTGCTGGAAGCCCGGGTGCGGCTGCCGAAAGAGATCGGCGCTTGGCCTGCGATCTGGACCTGGCGCGACGGCGACCAGGAGATCGACGTCTTCGAGTACCACCCGGACAACCCCGACCTGCTCGAATTCACCAATCACGTACGCGGCACCAACCGCTACCACCACGACCGGGCGATCCTCCCTGGCGCATGGGTGAACCTGCGCACTGTCTTCGGTACCCGCTCGGTGGACTGGTGGCTCAACGGCAGACCGGTCTTCACCGACGGGCGGGGCGTGGGCCGTACCTGGCACGCCTACCTCATCGTCAATCTCTCCGTGTGCGCCGGGCGATACCATCCCGCACCACGACCGGAAACGACCGAGATGTCATACGAGGTGAGCCAACTGCTCGTACGACGACCCACCACAAGCACCACTCCGGGCGGGGCAGCATCGGAGAGGGCCTGATCCGTCGGCCTCACACCACCACGCGGAGACACTCTCAGGCTGCTGCACGTGCAGCTTGCCGGTGAGTTCCCCTTCAAGCCTTGTTCGGTGCAGCCGACCTGGCGGCCTGCTCGATCTTCGCGCAGTAGGCCGCACGGGCTTCCTCGTCGATCTGCTGCTCGTTTTCGGCGCGCACCCCGGTCCGGCCGTCGAGGCCCTCGCGCAGGATGTCGGCGTGCCCGGCATGCCGGATGGACTCGCCGAGGACATGGACCATGATGGCGAACAGGTTCGTGTTGGGACAGGGCTCCGGCCACCACGGCACGTGGCCGGGGGCGTCGAGGGGAAGCTCGTTGATCGTCGCGTCCGAGTGTTCCCACGTGCGCCGGCAGAACCCGATGATCTGATCGCGGGTCTCGTCCTCGGTCGCCCACAGATCGCTGCCGTCGTAGTCCTGCCACCGGGGCAGCGGTTCCGGAGAGGGGCGGCCGAAGACCTCGCCGAAGTACCTGGCCTCGACGGTGGCCACGTGTTTGACCAGGCCGAGGAGGTTGGTCCCGGTCGCTGTCAAAGGTCGGCGGGCGTCGTATTCGGACAAGCCGTCGAGTTTCCAGAGCAGCGCCTCGCGGTCCCGCCGCAGTCTCCCGTGCAGGTTGTCCTTCGCGAAGTCGTCGATCACGCGGCATGAGCCTGCCATGGGCTGCTCGTGCGCTCAAGATCCCGTACGGGGTCCGCGACGACCGGCAGAGCCGAGGCCCGGTCATGGCCGCCGCCCCGACCTGTTACGAGAAGCTCGCGAAACTCGCCACGTGAGACACCCCTACTTTGTTCCATCGCCGCTGTCAGGGCCTGCGGTTCCGCTGTGCCGTCTCCTTTCCCCATTGTTTCTGCCGTGCTTGACCTGGCGGCACGTCGGGGGTCTTCCCCCTGTCTTTGCCCCTGTCTTTGCCCCTGTCTTTGGCGACTGCGTGGGCCGCGGTCCGCGCAGGGAAGCCGGCAGTGGTTTCGCGCTGGGGGCCGGGCTTCGACTTGGTGGAGGGCGGAGGAGCATCACGCACGGGGACGGAATCGTCCAGCGGCCGATCGGAGTCCGAGGGGCTGCGCGAATGCCGGGTCACCGGTGCGGAGGATGCGTCGTCCTGGTGATCGGCGGTGTCGGGAGGGGTGGTGGGAGCGACCGGATCCGGGGCGGACGGCGCCGCTTCGTCCGCGGCATCGTGCTGTGAAAAGCCGTCGGTGACCGCCAGGCCGGTGGCGAGAAGGGCGGCCAGTGCGGCTGCTGCGGCTGCCATCCCCCGCGTTCGCAGGCCGCCGCGTAGGGAGGCGGATCGAGACACCCTCTGAGAAAGTCCTGTCGAGGTACCCGGCCTTTCGGGAGCTTGCGCAGCGGGTGACACACTCCGGTGGGTACGGTCGGCGCGCTCCGCGACTGTGGGGGATACGACGCTGAGCGCGGGACGGGCAACAGAGGCGACAGGCGCTTCTTGGCTCGCTCCGGAGAGCCGGGTCAGCGTTCGGGCGCAGTCGTACGCCTCGGGACGAACATGTTCCTCCAGACTCGTCATGTCCCGTAGGAGGGTTGCGAAGCCGTCGGGCAGGAAGTCGGGGAGAACGGGCCGGCGGTGCAGACGCGCTACGGCGGACTCCAGAGGGCCGCCGTCGTATTCGAGTCGGCCGGTGAGGCTCTCGAGGAGGACCAGGCCGAGGGCATAGACGTCGGCGGGTCGGCCGACCGGCCGACCCAGTACCTGCTCCGGGGAAAGATAGGCCGCCGTGCCGGTCAGGGTGTCGGGAGCGGTGCGGGTGGCCTCATCCAGGACCCGGGAGATGCCGAAGTCCGTCAGATGGGCGCGGCCGGAGGAGTCGAGGAGGATGTTGGACGGTTTGACGTCCCGATGGACGATTCCCTCCTCGTGGGCATGAGCCAGCGCCTCGGCCAGGGCAGCCCCGAGCGCGGCCGCAGCCTCGCACGGCAAGGGACCCTCGGCGATGCGGGACTTCAGAGTGCGTCCGTCGATCAACTGCATGACCAGGAAGGCGTCGCCGTCATCGCGTCCGGCGTCGAAGGCGGTCACCAGGCCCGGATGGTGCAAACGGGCGAGAATCACGGCCTCGCTCCGGAAGGCCTCCTCCGTGTCGAAGCCGGTGCCGGGGCGGAACACCTTCACGGCGACCGGCCGTCGCAGCCTGAGGTCGTACCCGCGGTACACGTCGGCCGCGCCACCCGAACCGATCAGCGCATCCAGACGGTAGCGGCCCGCCAGTATTCGGGCACAGCCTCGAAAAGCCCGGGCGCCCCGCACCTCGCGCAATCCCACCTCGATCTCCCCACTCCGCGCACTCGCATCGCTCACAGGCCCGCCGTCGACGTGCCGCCGAACGCAGGTACCCATCCATCCGCCGCTTGCACAACAGTGAGAGTGTCCCGTCCCCCCAAGCCCCCCGCCCGACGAGCGCCCGGCGGGGCCGGCAGCGGGTCAGGACCACACCGGGAACCTCACGAGCAGCGATGGTGGTGCGGTGCGCGCCCGAACGACGAGTTCAGTTCAGCGGCTTGTCCAGGACCGCCTTGCGGTGGCTGAACGTCTCGATGGAGTACCTGCCGTGGTAGTTGCCCATGCCGCTCTCCCCCACCCCGCCGAACGGCAGGTCGGAGACGGTGAGATGGGCGAGCGGCAGGCCGTATCCGAGGCCGCCGGAGGAGGTCTCCGCGGCGATCCGGTCGCGCGTCTCGCCGGACTCGCTGAAGACGTACAGCGCGAGGGGCTTGTCGCGGTCGTTGATGAAGTCGATCGCCTCGTCGAGGCCGGACACGGTGACGATGGGCAGGATCGGCCCGAAGATCTCCTCCTGCATCACGGGGGACTTCGGGTCGACGTCCGCGAGTACCGTGGGCGCGATGTACTTGCCGGTGCGGTCGCTGTCGCCGCCGGTCACGACGCGGCCCGAGTCGAGCAGGGCGGACAGCCGGTCGAAATGCCGCTCGTTGATGATCCGGCCGTATTCCGGCGAGGAGGCCGGGTCTCCGCCGTACAAGGCGTCGACGGCGCGGACGAGGGCGGTCTCCAGGGCTGCTGCGGTCTCCTGGGTGGTGAGGACGTAGTCGGGGGCCACGCAGGTCTGCCCGGCGTTGATGAACTTGCCGCGGGCCAGCCGGTCGGCGACCACGTCGAGGTCGGTGTCGCGGTCGACGAACACCGGTGATTTGCCGCCGAGTTCCAGGGTGACCGGGGTGAGGTGCTCGGCTGCGGCACGCATCACGATGCGGCCCACGGTGCCGTTGCCGGTGTAGAAGACGTGGTCGAACCGCTCCGCCAGCAGGGCCGTGGTCTCCGGGACGCCGCCCTCGACGACGGCGACCGCGTCGGTGTCGAGGTAGGCCGGGAGGAGCTCGGCCAGCGCGGCCGAGGTGGCCGGGGCCAGCTCGCTCGGCTTGGCCACGACGGCGTTCCCGGAGGCGAGTGCGCCGACCACCGGGGCTAGCAGCAGCTGGGCCGGGTAGTTCCACGGGGCGATGACGAGTACGACGCCAAGAGGGTCGTAGCGCGTCCAGGCGGTCGCGTCGGCGCCCAGGTGCGCGGGGACGGGAGCGGGCTCGGGGCGCAGCCACCCGTCGAGGTGGTCGAGGGTGTGGTCGATCTCCCGGATGGTGAAGTCGATCTCGGTGCGGTAGGCCTCGGTGCTGCTCTTGCCGAGGTCGGCGTGGAGGGCGGCGGCGAGGTCGGAGCCCCGCTCGGTGAGCATCGCCCGCATGCGGCGCAGCTGGCCGGTGCGCCATTCCACGGGCTTGGTGCGTCCGGTGCGGAAGGTGGCGCGCAGCCTGGCCACGACGTCGGCGGGCGTCTCGGGTGTGTGGGGGTTCATGGCGCCTCTCCGGTGGGCGCCGGGTGGTCGCCCGCCCGGCGCGGAATCTCGATCAGATGTATATGCCAACCTTTCTCTTGCTCCTCTGCATCCCGTCGACACGTCTTCGTGACGAGGCTCACGAGCCGGCCACGTGATCACCGGCACGCGGAGTCACGTCGGGCGTGGTCAGGCCGTACGACCGCCCGTGCCGGCGCGGACAGGTTCTACTGCGGTGCTGTCCGCGATGTGAACCGCCCAGTCCAGGATCTGTACGGCTGCACCTGCGGCCTCCAGTCCCTGGCAACGGGCGTGGTGCCTGTGAGCGATGCCGTTCAGATCGAGATGACGGCCGAAGGCGGGGTGAGCTGCGAGGCGGCGGGCGTAGCGCCACAGGTGGGGATGGTCGGCGATGCGGTGGACCGCTGCGACGTCCAGGTGCAGGCGGTGCACGGTGTCGAGCTGGACCAGGGCGACCCACAGCCGTACGTCGGCGGCGGTCATCTCGTCTCCGAGGACGAAGTTCTGGTGGGCGAGCCGCCACTCCAGTGAGCCCAGGACGCGGAGCAGGGAGCCGAGAGCGGAGTGGCGAGCCGCTTCGTCGATGTCGGCCTGCCCGGCGACCTGTGCGGCGTGGTCGATGCGGTTCTCGCAGAGGCGCTCGACGGCCTGGATCTCCTTCTCCGCACCCTGCGGGTAGAGGAGGGGCCGGTCCTGGGCGTCACCGCCGAAGTGACGGGCCAGATCCCGGAGGATGTGCGAGGAGTGCGTGGTGACGATCCGTCCCGTCCAGCTGTCGCTCAGCACCGGTGCCACAGCCGGTCCGGGGTGCCGATGCGAGCTGGCCTCGTACAGGGCGTGCAGCGCGGAGTGTCCGCCGTCGGGCCGGTCGGGGATCGCCGGCAGCAGGACGACCGGGAGGGAGTCCTCCAGACCGAGCAGGCTGTGGGTGACGGCGATCTGCAGACAGGCCGGGCAGGACAGCGAAAGGTGAAGGCGGTAGCGGCGCGGCACGGCGTGATAGCCGCTGTTCGCGTCGCAGCCGATCCTGCTGGGGAACGACCGCGAGGAGGGGAGGGACGGCACGGTGGTCAGGGGCGTGGACGGCATGTGTCTCCCTGGGTCCGGAATCCGGCTGCTGGCTCTCGGAGGTGCGGCGGGCAGCGCACGCACGGAATGGGCACGCGGGGGGATGGGCGCACACCCGCGAGCGGCGGAGTGCGGTGCCTTTGGACACCCCGGTTTCAGCGCAGAAGGCTCGCGGCGCTGCAGACACGCAGGAGATCGATGTGCCGACGGGAGGTGAGGAGCAGCGAAGACCGGCCGACGCGCGGGGCGCGGTCGGCGGTCGGCTCCAGACGCTCCATCATTTCCTACCCATGCACTAGGGAACTCTCCTTTGGAGTGTCAGGGGCCGCCCCCGCCACGTCAAGTGGTGCTGCCGATGTTCCGTCCGGAGTCCGAGACACAGAGCGCTTCCCCGGTCTCGCCGTCGCGCTGGATGCTCAGTCGAGGCAGAACTCGTTGCCCTCGATGTCCTGCATCAGGATGCATGATTCGTTTTCCTCATCGGCAACCATCGTCTGTACGTGCACCGCGCCGAGCGCGACCAGTCGTGCGCACTCGGCCTCCAGCGTGGCGAGGCGTTCTTCACCGACGAGTCCCGTGCCGGCTCGGACGTCGAGGTGTACGCGGTTCTTGACGACCTTCCCTTCGGGAACGCGCTGGAAGAGCAGGCGCGGGCCCACGCCCGAGGGATCGCTGCACGCGAAGTAGACGACCTGGTCCTCAGGCGGCAGCGACCGGTGGTAGTCCTCCCACGTGGCGAACCCCTCCGGGACCGGCGGTACGACGTACCCCAGCACCTCGCACCAGAAGCCGGCGAGGCGCGCGGGCTCTGCGCAGTCGAAGGTGACCTGGAACTGCTTGATCGATGACATCGGCGCACCATAGCAAGGGCAGCGGTTGCTCATCTCCAGTCGTGCGCGGGAACGTTGGGTATGCCGCCGCCCGACGCTGTGGTGCGCTAAGCACCCGCGTCAGCCCCGTGTGGCCGTGCCCCTGCGTGAGGCCAGGACGTGATCCATGGCCGGAGCCTCAGAGGAGACCGTGCCGGGGCGGTCTGGTGCCGTTCAGCACGTAGCGGCCGATGTGCTGGATCTTCCAGCGGGCCGGGTCGTGCAGGGTGTGGGTGCGGGCGTCGCGCCAGTGGCGGTCCAGGCCCAGGGAGGCGAGCGCCGAGCGGGTCCCGGCGACCTCGAAGAGAGCGCTGCCGATCTCCACCGCGGCCTCGGCCGCCGTCACCTTGGCGGTGGCGATCGCTACCGATGCGGCGGCGGCCGAGTCGTCGGTCAGGTCGGCGCGGGCCGCGTCGACCTGACGGGCGGCCTCACGCAGCAACGCCTCGGCTGCCCGCTCCCGGACGGCCAGTTCACCGAACCGCTGGATCACCAGCGGATCCTCCGCCGCGGTGGCGTGCCCTTCGTCGACGCTCTCGAACCAGGGGCGGCTCTTGGCGCGGACGAACTCCACCGCCTCCGCCAGCGCACCGGAGGCGATCCCGACGTCGATGGCCGCGTGCAGCAACTGGGCGACCGAGCCGTGGAGTTGTGGGCCGCGGAAGGTGAGATGGTGCGGTACGACACGGTCCGCCGGGACCGGCACCGACTCCAGTCGCACGGTTCCGCTGGCGGTGGTGCGCTGGCCCATGCCGTTCCAGTCGTCGAGCACGGTGAGCCCCGGGGCGTCCCGCGGTACGTACGCCACGTGCAGGGTGTCGTCCTCGGCGCGGGCGAGGACGGGGATCCAGTGGGCGAACAGGGCGCCGGTGGAGTAGTGCTTGACGCCGTCGAGGACGTGGGAACCGTCGGGACGGGGCGCGAGCCGGGTGCGGATGTCCTGCACGTGCGCCGTCCCTGCCTCGGACTGGGCGTTGCCGAACCTCTTGCCGGCCAGTACCTCGCCGAACAGGAACGCACGCTGTTCGTACGTCCCTTGCCGACGCAGCACGTTGACGTACACGAAATGGCTCTGCGGGATCTGGGCGAGGCTGGCGTCGGCACCGGCCAGCAGGCGGAAGATCTCGGCCAGCGTGCCCGCGCCGACGTCGGCACCGCCGAACTCGGCCGGGACCGACACCGCGAGCAGCCCGGATGCCGAGAGCCGCTCGATCTCCGCATGCGGAAGACGGCGACGGGTGTCCCGTTCGGCGGCGCCCTTGCGGAACTCCGCGGCGAGTGCGGAGGCGACGGCGAGGGCCTCGGCGTCGTCGACGATCACATGTGCGGCACTCATCCGGTGGCCGCCAGCAGGGCCGTGCGGCCGCCCAGGGCGGCGGAGAACCGGTCCGTGACCTGCGTCAGGGCATCCGCCGAGCCGGGTGCGACGGTCACGGTGCCGCCGTCGCCCACCGTGATGTCCCTGTCGAGGGTGAACCAGCCCGGGACGATGTGCTGCGCGCCCATGGAGCTGAGTACGGGGCGCAGCGCGTAGTCGATGGCCAGGACGTGGGCGGTGGAGCCTCCGGTGGCCAGTGGCAGCACCGTCTTGCCGGTCAGTGCGTACTGCGGGAGCAGGTCGAGCAGCGCCTTCAGCAGCCCGGAGTAGGCGGCCTTGTAGACGGGGGTGCCGACCACGACCCCGTCCGCCTGCTCGACCAGCGCCGTGGCCCGCACGATCGCCGGGTGCCGGAAGTCCGCGCCGAGCAGGGCCTCGGCGGGCAGGTCGCGGACATCGAAGGGGATCACCTCGTGCCCCTGCGCGATGAGCCGCTGGTCCAGGTGGCGCAGCAGGCGCGCGGTGCGGGAGGTGGCGGAGGGGCTGCCGGAGACGGACAGGATCGTGGCCATGGCAGGACCTTTCAGGAGTACCAGGTGGGCTGCGGCAGGTCGCCGGTGAGGACGTGGTGGCCGACCTCGCGGCGCTTGTAGGCGACCGGGTCGTGCAGGGTGTGCGTGCGGACGTTGCGCCAGAAGCGGTCGAGGCCTTCGGTGGCGGCGGTGGCGCGGGCGCCGGTCACTTCGAAGATGCGGTTGGTGATCTCCAGGGCCACATCGGTGGCGCGGGCCTTGACCGCGGCCACTCGCACCTCGAACTCGCCGCGGGCCTGCTCGGTGACCGCGTCCGGGTCGTCGTGCAGTTTCTGTCCCTCGGCGGCCACGGCGTCGGCCAAGGCCTCGGCGGCCCACAGTTTGGCGGTGAGGTCGCCGTAGGTGTCGATGACGTACGGCTCGTCGACGGCTCGTTCGTGGCCGCCGTGCAGCCAGGGGCGGGACTTGGCTCGGGTGTAGGTGGCGGCGGTCTCCAGGGCGCCGGCGGCGATGCCCAGGTAGAAGCTGACGAAGACGAGCTGGATGGTGGGCACGTTGAGCGTGTTGTACACGCGGGGCCGGAACCGCTTGTCCACATAACCGGCCGCGGCCGACCAGGGGACGCGTACGGCGTCGAGGGTGACGCCGCCGCTCTCGGTGAGACGCTGGCCGATGTTGTCCCAGTCGTCGTGGAAGGTCAGGCCCTCGCTGTCGGAGGGCACGATGGCGAATACATGGTCGTCGGTGCCCTCCAGGACGCCTTCGAGCACGGTCACGTCGGAGACCTTGCTGCCGGTGGAGAAGGACTTGCGTCCGGTGAAGGTGAGCGTGTCTCCCTCGTCGCGCACGACCACGTCGGTGTCGCGCGGGTTGACGGCGCCGCCGAAGAACCAGCGGTTGCGGGCGGCATCGGCCTCCACCTGCTCCCACTGCTCCCGGGTGCCGACCAGCCGGGCGGCCCAGTTCCACAGGTAGTGGTAGCCGAGCAGCTGGCCGATGGAGCCGTCCGCCTTGGCGACCTCGCGGACGACGCGGTAGGCAGTGGGCCAGTCCTGGCCTCCTCCGCCGTGCTCGACGGGCCCGAGGAGGGTGACCAGGCCGGAGTCCTTCAGCAGCCGGACCTCGGCATGGGGGGTGGCTGCGGCCTCGTCCCGGGCTGCCGCGTCGGTGGCGAGGACGGCGGCGACCTCCGTGGCGCGGGCGATCCAGCCCTCGGCGTTCCGCGGGAGGGGCGCGGTCTTCCAGTCGGTGCGTACGGCGGTGCTCATGAGCTGTTCCCTTTCGTCGTGGACGGGCTGTTCAGGCGTGGGCGGTGGCGGGCTCCGGCTCGGGCTGTTCGGCCTCGAGTTCGCGCACCAGGGGCAGCACCCGCTTGCCGAAGTACTCGACCTCCTCCAGGTAGTGCAGGAAACCGAGGAGGAAGAGGTCGACGCCGAGCCGCTTGTAGGCGACGATCCGCTCGGCGATCTGCTCGGGAGTGCCGATCAGACCCGTACGGAAGCCGTCGTTGTACTGGACGAGGTCCGCGAAGCTCGAGTCCTGCCACATGCCCTTTCCGTCGGCCGTGGACTGCCCGGCCTGCCGGACGGCGTCCCGGAAGCCGTGCACGGCCGGCGTGTCCGCCTTGGCGACGATCTCGCGGAGGGTCTCGCGGGCCTCGGCCTCGGTGTCGCGGGCGATGAGGAAGCCGTTGAGTCCGAACTTCGGTGGGGTGCGGCCCGCTTGGGCAGCGGATGCGCGGACGTCGGTGATCTGCTCGGTGACGCCGTCGAAGTCCTTGCCGTTGCTGAAGTACCAGTCGGAGACGCGGCCCGCCATGGCCCGGGCGGCGGTGGAGTTGCCGCCCTGGAAGATCTCCGGGTGGGGACGTTCGGGGGTGTTCAGGGGCTTGGGCTTGAGCGAGAAGTCCCGCAACCGGTAGAAGTCACCGGCGAGTTCGGCGTGGTCCTCGGTCCAGATGCTGCGCAGGGCGGTGATGAACTCCTCGGCCCGGCGGTAGCGTTCGTCGTGCTCGAGCCAGGGCTCCCCGAGGGCCGTGAACTCGCCCTTGAACCAGCCGCTGACGACGTTGACGGCGAAGCGGCCGCCCGACAGGTGGTCGGCGGTGGCGCCGAGTTTGGCGAGGACGCCCGGGTGCCACAGGCCCGGGTGGACGGCGGCGATGACCTTGAGCCGCTGGGTGGCCAGGAGCAGGGCGAGGCTGAAGCTGGTCGACTCGTGCTGGTACTCGGCGCCGTAGCCGGCCATGTAGCGGACCTGGCTGAGGGCATAGTCGAAGCCGTTGTTCTCGGCGAGCACGGCCAGTTCGCGGTTGTACTCGTAGCCCCAGTCGGTGCGCTGCTCGATGGTACTGGTGACCAGGCCGCCACTGACGTTCGGCACCCAGTAGGCGAAGCGGGCGGGGTCGGTTGCGGGGAATTCGGGCATGGGAAACTCCTGGCCGGCGAATGTCGAGCGAAAGCGTGACGAAGGAACGTCCGGAATTCAGGTGCGCGTGCGCAACATCCCAGGGAAAGCCGTCGTCACGCAACGAAACGGCAGGGATCAAAATTCACGGAGGGGGAAGAAGGGCAGCGTGGGTGGGAGCTTTTCAGCTCGCCGCGCTCAGCCCTGACAGCAACAGCGGGAGCTGCAGACACGCGCGAGATCGACGTGGCGTCGTCGCGTGAGGCCCTGTTGCTTCATGTCTTCGATCAAAGCAGCGGAACATCCGGACGGTCAACAATTCCGAGCCCGATTTCACATGTCGAGCCATGGAATTCACGGGGCCGTGACAAGGATTCTCCTGAACCGACGGGATCCGGCCAGTGCGCGATCAGGCGGATGGCGATGAACCTCACGACGCGACCCGCTGGTCACCGATGCCGTCCGGGTGAGCCAGGCCGAGGTGGTCGCGCAGGGTCGTGCCCTCGTATTCCGTGCGGAAGACGCCCTGTTCCTGCAGCAGCGGGACCACCTTGTCGGCGAACTCGTCGAGTCCGGTCGGGGTGAGGTGGGGCACGAGGATGAAGCCGTCGCTCGCGTCGGCCTGCACGTAGTCGTTGACGGTGCGGGCGACGGTGGCCGGAGAACCGATGAAGTTCTGCCGGTTCCCGGTGTTAATGACCAGCTCACGGATGGACCAGCCGTTGGCCTCCGCCAGTTCGCGCCATTCGCGCGCGGTGGCCAGCGGGTCCCGGTACATGCGGACCTGGGCGCGCCCCTTGGCGATGTGGTCGTCGCCGACCTCCGGGTCGATGTCGGGAAGGGGGCCGTCCGGGTCGTACGCCGACAGGTCCCGGTTCCACACGAACTCCAGGTGCTTGAGGGCCGTGGCTCCGCTGACCTGCTGCCGGCGCACCTCGCGGGCCAGTTCCTCGGCCTCCGCGTCCGTGTCGGCGAGGGCGAAGGTAGCGGCGGGCAGGATGAGAAGCTGATCGGGGGTGCGGCCGTGGGCGGCCACGCGGGACTTGACGTCGGCGTAGAAGGCCTGGCCGGCTTCGAGGGTGCCGTGCCGGCTGAAGATGGCGTCCGCTTCGGCGGCGGCGAACTCGCGGCCCTCGTCGGAGTCGCCGGCCTGGAAGATGACGGGGCGGCCCTGCGGGGAGCGGGGGACGTTGAACTGCCCTTGGATGTCGAAGTGCGGGCCGGTGTGGGCGAAGGCGCCGGCCTTGGCGTCCGACAGGAACCTGCCGGTCTCGCGGTCGGCGAGGATCTCGTCGCCGTGCCAGGAGTCGAAGAGTTCATGTGCCGTGGCGAGGAACTCCTTGGCGCGAGAGTAGCGCTGTTCCTGCGGCAGGAATCCGCCGCGGCGGAAGTTCTCGCCGGTGAAGGCGTCCCAGGAGGTGACGACGTTCCAGGCGGCGCGGCCGCCGGAGAGGTGGTCGAGGCTCGCGAACTGGCGGGCGACCTCGTAGGGCTCGTTGAAGGTGGAGTTGATGGTGCCGGCGAGGCCCAGGCGCTCGGTGACGGCGGCGAGCGCGGCGAGGACGGTGAAGGTGTCGGGGCGGCCGACGACGTCCAGGTCGTATATCTCGCCGCCCTGCTCACGAAGCCGAAGTCCTTCGGCGAGGAAGAGGAAGTCGAACCTGGCGCGTTCGGCGGTCTGTGCGAAGCGCGCGAAGGAGCTGAACTCGATGTGGCTGCCGGCCCGCGGGTCGCTCCAGACGGTGGTGTTGTTGACGCCGGGGAAGTGGGCTGCCAGGTGGATCTGCTTCAGGGGCTTGGTCATCGAGGTGGTGTCCCTCCGGCTCAGACGGCGGCGTAGCGGTTGGCGGGGCGGGCCAGGCCCAGCAGACCGCGCAGGGTGCCGGCCTCGTAGGCCCGGCGGAAGGCGCCCCGGCGCTGGAGTTCGGGGACCAGGCCGCGGGTGACGGCCCTGAGGTCGTGGCCCACGACGGCGGGCCTCAGCCGGAAGCCGGACAACCCGGCGCCGTGCAACTCCAGCAACCGGTCGGCGAGTTGGGAGGGCGTGCCGGTGAACACCGGGGCGTCGCTGGCGTACGGCCGTCCGTCGAGCGTGTCGAGCCGTTCCCGGCGTGCCCTTGCGGCGACCGGGTCGTCGTCGAGGAAGACGACGAGGTCACCGAAGACGTGCAGAGGTTCGGACGCCCGGCCTGCGGCGTCCTGCTCGGCGCGGATCCGGCTGACGACGGTGCGGGCCTCCTCCGCGTCGTGCGGGGTGACGTAGCCGACGTCGGCGGCGCGGGCCACGAGACGGTAGGGGACGGTGTCGTGGGCGAGGGCGCTGACGATCGGCTGGCCCTGCGGCGGGCGCGGCGTGATGGAGGGGCCTCTGACGCTGAAGTGCCTGCCCTGGAAGTCGATGTAGTGCAGTTTGCCGCGGTCGACGAAACGGCCCGTGGCGACGTCCCGGATCTCGGCGTCGTCCTCCCAGCTGTCCCAGAGGCGGCGCACGGCCTCGACGTGGTCGGCGGCCTCGTCGAACAGGTCGGTCACCGTTTCCAGGGAGGCAGGGCTGTCGTAGGCGTCGATGCGCGCGATGGTGCGGCGGCCGAAGTGTGCGGCCTCGTTCGGGCGTGCGGTGATCTGCACCCGCAGGCCCGCGCGGCCGGTGCTGACGTAGTCGAGGGTGGCGATCGCCTTGGAGATGTGGAAGGGCTCGGTGTGGGTGGCGACGACCGTTGGCACCAGGCCGATGTGCCGGGTCAGCGGGGCGACGCGGGAGGCGATGAGGACGGCGTCGAGTCGGCCTCGCACCTGGTCGGTGCGCTCGTCCGGGTCCAGGAAGTGGGAGGACTGGGGACCGAGGCCGTCTTCGATGGTGACGAAGTCGAGCAGTCCGCGCTCCGCCTCTGTGACGAGATCGGCCCAGTAGGCGGCGGTGAACTGATCTCGGGGCCGGGCCTGCGGTTCCCGCCAGGAGGCGGGATGCCAGCCGGTGCCGTCCAGGGCGACGGCGAGGTGCAGCGAGGATGAAGCAGTCGAGGACACGAGGGGCCTTCCTGCAGAGGTTCGGCTGGTTGTCTGTCCTGGGCAGCCCGGTCGGCTTCGTCTCCGCCTTCCGCACGACCTCGTCGGGCAGGCCCCAGCGCTTCAGGGTTCGCGTACGGGGTCGGGTACGACATCCGCACACGCGCAGGTCGACTGCCCCGCGTGCAGGGCGAAGTGACCGGGCGGGACGGCGGATCAGGTGATGCGGACGACGTGCCGGGTCCGTCCGAGCCCGCGCCGCATGTCAGGGAGCGGGGAAGGTGCGGCTGCACGGAGGGTGGAGAGTCGGCCCGGGAGGGACTCACCGGGCGCGGGAAGGGCCGGTCAGACGGCCCACTGCCGCGTCAGGCGCAACACGCCGCGGACCACACCCGACCGAAGTCGATGTGGCCACGCGAGACCAAGCGTTGCTGCGCGGTCATGAGGTCAGTTGAGCAATACGTCGTGCTTCTCGTCAAGGAGCGCCCGGATGCCGGACCTTGTGGTCCTGAGCCCGTCCACCGCCCCTCAAGCGGCGGCGCAGGCTCGATACGTGGGGGACATCGCCGAGTTGGACAAGATCGGCCGCACCGGCTGAGCGCATCGCTCCCCATCTCGGCCTCTCCGCACAGACAACCCGCGGACACCACTCCCCGTCCTAGGTGACGCGAGAGGCGCCCGGGACCGACGGGACGTCTGCGCACGGGGTTTTGAGGAGAGGATCGTTGATCCGTGCCCGGCGAATATGTGTGACCGCCGTGGCGGTGCTGGCAGCCCTGGCGGGCCCGCCCGGACCGGCACAGGCCGAACAGTCGCAACCATCAGGTCTGTTCGACACGACGCACGAGAGCCCACTTCCGCCCGGGTGGCGGATCGACGGCGAGGCCGGGGCGCGTGAGCTGGTCTGGCGTGCACCGAAGTCCGTGCCCATGGGAGATGCCCGGGTCGAGTTCCGTGCCGAGGACCGGCTGCTCGGGGTACCGAGGCAGGCGAGGGACGGGCGGACCTTCCGGCTCGCCCTCGGCGAGACGCGGCCCGTGCAGCTGACGGGCCTGCAGGTGACGGCCGCGGGGCGCCGGCTGGACGCGACGGCCGACGACACGCGCAGGTCCGGCTCGCGCGTGGGACGAATACCCGCACCGGCACCGGCGAACGGCGTTGATCCGGGCAAACCCGGCTCGTACCGCACGGTCACCGGCGAGTACGACCTCGCCCCGGTCCGCCTGCCCGGATACGCCGCTCCGGTGGAGATGACCGCCGAGGTGGTGGCGCCGAAGGGTGCCACCGGCAGCCGGCCGCTGGCGCTGTTCCTGCACGGCCGCCACGACACCTGCTACAAGCCGGGCTCCGAGGACGACGTGACCGGCGACTGGCCCTGTGCGGACGGCTACAAGCCGATTCCGAGCTACCGGGGTTATCTGCGTGACCAGCGACTGCTGGCTTCCCAGGGCTATGTGACGGTGTCGATCTCGGCGAACGGCATCAACGCTCAGGACTTGGAGACCGAGGACGCCGGCGCGCAGGCGCGTTCCTCGCTGGTACGTCAGCACCTCGCCCGCTGGGCCGACTGGACCGCCCGTCGCTCCTCCGCCCCGGCCGTCGTACGCAAGGCGCCGAAGGCAGACCTGTCCCGGGTCCTGCTCGTCGGCCACTCGCGCGGCGGCGAGGGCGTCAACCGGGCCGCCCTCGACAGCCTGTATCCGCCGCCGCCCGCCGAGGACGGCTACCGGGGCCCGGTGCGCTGGAAGGTGCGGGGGGCCGTGCTCATCGCACCGACGATCTTCGGCCAGAACCCGGTCGCCGACGTGCCGTCCGTGACGCTGCTGCCGGGCTGCGACGGCGACGTGTCGGACCTGCAGGGCGAGGCCTTCGTCGACGGCACGCGCGGGATCAGCCGGGGCACGGCACTGCACAGCGCCGTCTACATGGTCGGCGCCAACCACAACTACTTCAACAGCGAGTGGACCCCGGGCGAGGCCGTCGCACCGGCCAGTGACGACTTCAGGACCGACCCGGATCAGCCGGACCCGGTGTGCACACCGGGTGCCGCGGCCCGGCTGACCGCCGCCCAGCAGCACAAGGCGGGCGCCACGTACATCTCCGCCGCGGCCCGGCTCTTCCTCGCCGGGGACGATCGGGTGCGTCCGCTGCTCGACGGTTCCGGCAAGCGGGCCCCGTCCGCGGATCCGGCCCGGGTGCTGACCCACGCGGTCGGCGGCCGTCGCAGCGGTGGGTTCCTGCCGGACGGCGGGGCGAAGGTGACCGGCGCCCGGCTGTGTTCGGCGATCGACCCCGACCCGGCCTTGGCCTGTCTGGCCCCTGAGACCCTCGGATCGTCCCCGCACTTCGCGGCGTGGGAGACGCAGCAGGAAACCGGCCGCAGCGCCGTGGACCTGAAGTGGTCCGCGCCGGGCAGAGCCGTGCGTATCACTCCCGCCAAGCCGCTCTCCCTGCACGGGGCGCAGAAGCTCGCGCTCCGGGTCTTCGTACCGCCGAACACGACAGGCACGAAGTTCGACGTGTCCGTCACCGACTCCCGGAACCGAACGGCCACGCTCGGCCGGGTCGCGGTGGCGGGGCTGCCGGGCTCCGCCGCCACCGCGTCCTACTGGGCTCAGGAGCTGCGCGTCCCGCTGTCGGCCGCGACCCGGGCCGGGCTCGATCTCAAGCACGTCAAGTCCCTCGCGCTGACGCCCCGTTCGCCCTCCGGTCGGGCCTGGCTGATGGACGCCTGGGGCTGGGCCCCCGGCACTCCGGCGGTGAAGGCGACCGCACTGGCGCGGGTCGACGTGGGCCGCACGATCGTCAAGGAGGGCGACTCGGGCACCCGCACCTACCGGATCCCGGTCCAGGTCTCGGGGCACGGCAGCGGACAGGTCCGCGTCTACGTCCTCGACCCGGACAGCGACCGGGCCGAGAACCGCCTCGTGACGGTACGGCCCGGCAGCGGCGCGGTCGACATCCCGGTCGAGGTGAAGGGCGACACGGCCTACGGCGACGACGTGGACCACGACATCGCCGTCAAGGCCGTCCGGGGCGCCGTCGTCGGCAAGTACAGGGGCGGGCTCACCGTCGGGAACGACGACCCCGAGCCGGTGATCACCCTGTCGCCGATCGCGGACCGGGTGACCGAGGGAGAGACCCTGACCTGGCGGCTGTCCGTGGACACGCCCGCGGCGGTGGACCTCTACGAGCCGGTGCGGGTGCTTCCGGTCACCGAGGGCGCCGGGCTGTCCACCAAGGACGTGGACCCGAAGTGGCTCGAGGAATCGTCCGGTGACGTGCCCGACCCCGAGCGGCCGCTGTCCGACACGCACCTGTGGGTGTGGGTGACCATTCCGGCGGGGAGCACCGGCGTGGACTTCGTCGTGCCGACCGTCCAGGACCAGGTGGCGGAACCGGCCGAGTCGATGCGCCTCGCGCTGACCGACCGCCACGCCGAGCCGCTTCCCGACAGGCCGGTGCTGACGGGAACGGTGCTCGACAAGCCGTAGGCATGACGCACGAGGGATCGCTAGTGCCCTCTCGCGCGGGGTCCGCTCTGTCGGGCCCCGCGCTTCACAAGGGCCTTTTGAGCACGGGGGGCGACCCGTCGGGCCCGCGCTACACAAGGGCCTCTTGAGCGCTGGGTCGGTCTGTCGGGCCCCGCGCTTCACAAGGGCCTCTTGAGCGCTGGGTTCGGTCTGTCGGGCCCCGCGCATCACAAGGACCTCTTGAGTCAGTCGGTCGGCCGCGTACCACGCGCCGCCGTGCGGAACGCCTGCGGCGCTCGGCCGTCGCGCTTGCGGAAGAACTTGGCGAAGTCGCCCGGGTCCCTGAAGCCCAGTCTGCCGGCGATGTCCGCCGACGTGGCGTCGGTGTGCACGAGGAGGCGCTTGGCTTCGAGCAGGATGCGCGCGTCCAGGTACTGCTTGGCCGTGGAGCCGGTGGCCGCGAGGGTGGCGCGGGTGAGGGTGCGGACGCTGTAGCCGAGCGCCGAGGCATAGTCGGCGACCCGGTGCGTATGGCCGAAGTCCCGCTCGACGGCGGCGTGGTAGCGGCCGAACGCCCCCTCGGCAGAGGCGCTCTCCAGAGGCCTGCCGGTGCGGGCGTGGGTGAGGCGGAGCAGCAGGACGCCCAGCAGATGGCGCAGGGCCTCGATGTGCGCGTCGAGCGGGATGGCACCCAAGTCGGCGTACTCGTGGGTGAGATGACGCAGCGCGAGCTCCAGCGCGCCGTCGTGCGGAGGGCAGGGCAGCAGGGGCGACGGGTCGCCGGGGGGTGCGGCGCCGGGCTCCGGGTCGGTGGCGGTGAAGCCGGGCTGCCAGATGACGATCGTGCCGCGCGCGGGGGCGAGTTCGTCGGGTGAGTACTGGTGGACCTGGCCCGGGCGGATCCGCAGCCAGCTGCCGGGGTGAAGGGTGTGGTCCGAAAAGTCCACGGTGTGCCGGAGCGGTCCGCTGCCGCCGTGGACGTGGATCAGATGGTGGAAGGCGGGTCGTTGCGGCGCCGTCAGGTCGATTCCCCGCCGTCGTCCCCGGTCGCGGAGTTCGGCGAAGTCCAGGACGTCCATACCGAGAGGGGCGCTGAGCAACGGGCGGTATGAGACGTCCGTGATCTCCGCTCGCTCAGCTTGTCCGTTTTTTCCCATGAGAAGTCCTCAGCGTACCGGAAGGGCCCGTAAGGCCGCTCCTAGCGTCGGAGACATGCGACTGATCGTGGGAATGACCGGGGCCACCGGAGCACCGTTCGGGGTCCGCCTGCTGGAGCGGCTGGCCGCATTGCCGGAGGTCGAGACGCACCTCGTCCTCAGCCGCTGGGCGCGGACGACGATCGAGATGGAGACCGGACGCACCGCCCGTGAGGTCGGCACCCTGGCCGACGTCGTCCACAAACCGGACGACCAGGGCGCCTCCATCGCCTCCGGGTCGTTCAGGACCGATGGCATGGTGATCGTGCCCTGTTCGATGAAGACGCTGGCCGGAATACGCGCCGGGTACGCGGACGGGCTGGTCGGCCGGGCGGCGGACGTGGTGCTGAAGGAGCGGCGTCCGCTGGTGCTCGTACCGCGTGAGACACCGCTGAGCGAGATCCACCTGGAGAACATGCTCGACCTCGCGCGCAAGGGGGCCCGGATCGTGCCGCCGATGCCCGCCTTCTACAACCACCCCACCTCGGTCGACGACATCGTCGACCACATCACTGCGCGCATCCTCGACCAGCTGGACCTGCCCGCACCGGATGCCAAGCGCTGGCACGGCATGCGCGCCGCCCGCCCGGCGGTGTAGGGCCCTCCCCGAACAGACACGACGAAGGACACACGACATGGCCTACGACGACCTTCGCGGCTTCCTCTCCGCCCTCGACGGCGAGGGCCAGTTGCTGCGGATCACCGACGAGGTCCGGCCCGAGCCCGACCTCGCCGCCGCGGCCAACGCGGCCTGCCGGATCGGCGACGGCGCCCCGGCACTGTGGTTCGACAACGTGACGGGCTTCACCGACGCCCGCATCGCCATGAACGTCCACGGTTCGTGGCGCAACCACGCCCTGGCGCTCGGGCTGCCGGCCGGGACGTCGGTCAAGGACCAGGTCGAGGAGTTCGCCCGCCGCTGGGACATGTTCCCCGTACCGCCGGAGCGTCGCGAGGACGCGCCGTGGCGGGAGAACACCGTCGAGGGCGCGGCCGTCGACCTGTTCCGGATCCTGCCGCTGTTCCGGCTGAACGACGGTGACGGCGGCTTCTACCTGGACAAGGCAGCGGTGGTCTCCCGGGACCCGAGGGACCCTCGGCACTTCGGGAAGCAGAACGTCGGCACGTACCGGCTCCAGGTCACCGGACGCGACCGGCTCGCCATCCAGCCGGTACCGATGCACGACATCGCGCTGCACCTGCGTGCCGCCGAGGAGCACGGCGAGGACCTGCCGGTGGCGATCACGCTGGGCAACGACCCGGTGATGACCATCGTGGCCGGCATGCCGATGGGTTACGACCAGTCCGAGTACGAGATGGCAGGTGCCCTGCGCGGCGCGCCCGCGCCCCTCGCCACGGCGCCGTTGACCGGCCTCGACGTGCCCTGGGGCAGCGAGGTCGTGATCGAGGGGGTCATCGAGGGCCGCAGGCGCGAGATCGAGGGGCCGTTCGGCGAGTTCACGGGACACTACTCGGGCGGCCGGCGCATGCCGGTGATCCGGGTCGACCGGGTCTCGTACCGCACGGACCCGGTGTTCGAGTCGCTGTACCTGGGCATGCCGTGGACCGAGGTGGACTACCTGGTCGGGCCGAACACCTGCGTGCCGCTGCTGAAGCAGCTGCGCGCGGAGTTCCCCGAGGTGCAGGCGGTCAACGCGATGTACACGCACGGGCTCGCGGTGATCATCTCCACGAAGAAGCGGTACGGCGGCTTCGCGAAGGCGCTCGGGATGCGGGCGATGACGACGCCGCACGGCCTCGGCTACGTCGCGCAGGTGATCGTCGTCGACGAGGACATCGACCCGTTCGACCTGCCGCAGGTGATGTGGGCGATGTCGGCGAAGGTCAATCCGCAGGAGGACGTCGTCATCATCCCGAACCTGTCCGTCGTCGAACTCGCGCCGGCCGCCTCACCGGCCGGCATCACCAGCAAGATGATCATCGACGCGACGACGCCGGTGCCCCCCGACGTCCGGGGCAACTTCAGTACACCGGCGCGCGATCTGCCCGAGACCAAGGAGTGGATCGGCCGTCTGCAGTCCCTGCTGGGCACCCGCTGACCCGCCGACCGTAAGGAGTGGATCGGCCGTGTTCAGTCCCTGCTGGGCACCCGCCGACCCGCCGACCGTAAGGAGTGGATCGGCCGTGTGCAGCCCCTGCTGGGCCCCCGCCGACCCGCCGACCGTAAGGAGTGGATCGGCCGTGTGCAGTCCCTGCTGGGCACCCGCCGACCCGCCGACCGTAAGGAGTGGATCGGCCGTGTGCAGCCCCTGCTGGCACCCGCCGACTTGCCGACCGTGAGGAACGGAGCCTCGACCATGACCTGCATCTGCCCCCGCTGCGCGTACGGCACCGTCACGACCGTCGCCACCTCCCCCGTACCCGGGGTGTGGGACGTCCTGCAGTGCGACCGTTGCCGTTACATGTGGCGCACGACGGAGCCGGACCGCCGCACCCGGCGCGATCTGTACCCGGCCGAGTTCCGGCTGACCCAGGCCGACCTCGACGATGCCCCCGAGGTCCCGTCGGTACCGCCCAGGCTCCCCGGCCCGGCGACCGGCCGGGCCACGGGCACGATCCGCAACGCCGCGTCCTGACGGCGTCTACACCACCGAGACCAGCGCCAGCGCCTCGTTGCCGTGGTGCTCGGCGATTGCCCGCATGAATGCCCGGTGGGGGAAGTCTCCTTCGAGGAGCCGGAGGGGACCCGCCGTCAGTGACAGGCGCTGGACCAGCGTGTAGAGCGCGAGCCTGTCCTCGTCGAGTCCCTCCACCGCCAACCGCCGATAGTGGCCGTCGGGATGGCGGAGCCGCAGGAACACGTGCTCCCACTCGACGTCGAAGTACATCAGGTCCTCGATGTCGATCAGAACAGGGTTGCCTGACCGGTCCACCAGGACGTGGTCCAGGCCCAGTTCGCCATGGACGACGGAGTGCTCGGCACGCGGCCGCACCGCTGCGGCGAGCTCGAGGAGCCGCTGCTCCAGCCGGTCTCGGGCGCCCGCGATCCTCCCGTCACGGGAAGCCGCCTCGGCCAGGCAGTGCAGCCCGAAGCCGAGCGCGGCCTGCTCGCCCGACGCCTCCCGCGACACGCCGCCCGCATCGATCAGGCCGACCTTGCCGAACGACGGGCCGCGGTGACTTCCCATCACCGCCAGGGCGTCGGCGAGGCGCGCCATGGTCGGTTCCGCAGCGTGCGGATCGCGCTCGAGCAGATCCAGCAGGTTCTGGCCGGGGAAGTCCTCCAGGATCGCGAGGTCGGCCGGGTAGTGAGTGCCTTCGCGGTCGGTGAGGTGCAGCTCGGGAACCCGCAGACCCAGCGAGACCAGCCGCGCGCGTGCGGTCTCGTACAGGTCGAGGCCGCCACCGGGCGAGAACGGGTTGGTGAGGTCGTCGTCGCCCTCTGCCGTCGGCCAGTAGTTCTCCGATGCCTCCCACAGATAGGCCACGGCAGTCGTCGCGTCGTCCATCGTCAGCCGGTAGACGCCCTTCTTGCTGCCGCCCGTGAGCCGCTCGACCGTCTCAAGCCGCCGCCCGCCGCCCAGAGCGGCCCGCGCCGCCCCCGCCAATCGGTCTCGTGTCACTGCCCGCGGTGCCATGCCCACGCCCCGCCTTCCCACTCGACAACTGGGGCACCCTACGCGAGCCGCCCCGCAATGCCGAACGATGTGCCGAGCCCCTGAGTGGTGCCACTGGTCGTACGGTGACCGCTACTGGGCCCCTGGTGACCGGTGAGCCCGCCGCGCTGGACGGCACTTGGGACGGCTGGGCTCACTGCACGGGGCCCCTGACGGCAAAGCCCCGGCCGGACGGGGGAATCGCGGCCGGGGCGGTCCGGTGGTGGGTGCGGATGGCGGTCGCCTCTCGGCGAAAGGCTCCACAGGGCTTCAGCCGAACGATCGTCCCTGTGGGCGAATGGTGAGGCCCGGGGACACTGTCCCATCCGCACCCACGCCTTGTTCAACGGGCAACCAGCGGCGGTTGTTCCGTAGTCGGCTCGGAGACGTGGTGATCCGTGCCACTCCCCCGGGCCCATCGATTGCGGCAGGTCACCGGCCGTCAGGCGACTCACTCGAACCTTGAACGCGTTCAAATATGGTGAGAGTATCGCGCTCAACCGCTCAGGGGGTGGGTGTGAGGATGCCGGACAAGGGGGCGATGGCCGTGGGGAGGTCCGCCGGGCTCATCACAACATCCTTGGTGTGGGCGACGCTGATCACCGTGAGTCCCTGGCTGCCGAGCACCGTGGGCTTCCTGGAACTGACAGGTGTGGCCCTCGCCCTGAGCATGCTGGTCTTCGGCCCTGTTCCGTCCTTCCTGCTGGGGACGCTACTGGGGCGTGCTCGGGCCACCTGGCTGGTGGCAACGTGTGGCGCCGTCGGGCCGTTTCTCTGGATTCTCGACTTCACGGTCTTCAGCGATCCCCATGTCCGTTCCTCGACGGCGGTGGCGGTCGCTTTCGCGGGCGCCTCGGCCTTGGGACTCGTCAGTGTCCCTCTCCTGGGAGGAGCGGCGGCAGGCCGATTCTGCTGTCGCTCCGACACGGCCGGCCGCCTCCGACTGCGCGGCCGGGCGAGGTGAAACGCGCGGCCCCGAAGCGCGGCGGGACAGGCCGAGCCGCCGGTCGCCGGACCAGTCGCCGGACCAGTCGCCGGACCGGCCGCCGGACCAGTCGCCGGACCGGCCGCCGGACCGGCCGCGTCCGGGCTTGATCCGGAGCGGAGCCACCCACTTGCCTGCTCACGACCACCGATGCGCCGCAGCCCTTCCCTTGTCATGCCCTCATCTGAAATCTTGCGTCGACCCATTCGGCCCACGGCCCGGTCGGCGCCACCCATTGCCCCGGGCTCTCGGAGGATGCTGTGACAACCCCCCGCATATCCCAGCACCGTCTCAGACGGTCGCTGCTGTCCTTGGCCGCTGCCGGAGCGGCTCTCGCGCTCGCCACCCCGGCCGGCGCGGCCGACGTGGACACCGGCCTCCCGCCGGGTCCGGCCGCTGCCCGCGCCGCCACGCCCGCCCAATCCGCCGCCGGGTGGGCCGCCGGCACTCGCTCCTACCTCGTCATCACCGCTCCCGGTGACACCTCGGCCGCACGCAACGCCGTGACGGCGAACGGCGGTTCGGTCTTCGCGCACTACGACGCGATCGGCGTGGTGGTCGCACACTCCACTTCGGCCGGCTTCGCCACCGCGATGCGCTCCGTCGCAGGCGTGCAGAAGGTGGGGGCGACCCGCACCTCGGACGTCCCCGCGGACGCCTACTCCCCCACCCTGCCGGGCGCTCCAGCGCAGTCGCCCACCACTCTCACCGAGACCGCGCGCTGGGACATGACCAGGATCAACGCCGACAAGGCCTGGGCCGTCAGCACCGGTTCCCCGTCCGTCACGGTGGGCGTCCTCGACACGGGAGTGGACGACCGGCACCAGGACATCGCGCCCAACTTCGACGCGGCGGACTCCGCCTCCTGCGCCTACGGCAAGGCCGACACCCGAGCCGGCGCCTGGCGTGACGTCGACACCCACGGCACTCACGTGGCGGGCACCATCGCCGCCGCGAAGAACGGCAAGGGCGTGGTAGGTGTCGCGCCGGGTGTGAAGATCGCCTCCGTGCGCATCGCCGAGCCGAACACGAGCATGTTCTTCGCCGAGAACACGATCTGCGGCTTCATGTGGGCCGGTGACCACGGCTTCGACGTCACCAACAACAGCTATTACACGGACCCGTGGATGTTCAACTGCCCCGACGACCCGGACCAGGCGGCCATCATCGAGGGTGTGCGCCGGGCCCAGGAGTACGCGGAGGCCAAGGGCTCGCTCCAGGTCGCGGCGGCCGGCAACTCCGACTACGACCTGGCCGACAAGCGTTCGGACAGCTCCAGCCCGAACGACTCGACGCCCGTCAACCGCACGATCACCAACGCCTGCGTCGACATCCCGACGGAGCTGCCGGGCGTCGTGACCGTCGCGGCGATGGGCAACGGAAACATCAAGGCGTCCTACTCCAACTTCGGCCGGGACGTCATCGACGTCGCGGCCCCGGGCGGCGACGGAGCCTACGGTGTCTACTCGACGCTCCCCGGCGGCAAGTACGGGAACAAGAACGGTACGTCGATGGCCTCGCCGCACGTGGCGGGCGTCGCCGCGCTGCTGAAGAGTGCCGACCCGGCCGCCACCCCCGCCGACCTCCGCGCGCGGCTGGGAACGCAGGCCACGGACACCGCGTGCCCGTCCGACAGCCGCTGCACCGGCACCACGGGGAAGAACGCCTTCTTCGGGGAGGGCCAGGTCGACGCGCTGAAGGCCGTCGGTGGCACCACGCCGCCGCCCGGCCGGTACTTCGAGAACACCGCCGACGTCACCGTCGCCGACAACGCCACGGTGGAGTCACCGATCACCGTGACAGGCGTGCCGGGCAACGCCCCGGCCGCGCTGAAGGTCGGCGTGGACGTCAAGCACACGTACCGCGGCGACCTGGTGCTGTCGCTCGTCGCCCCTGACGGATCGGTCTACCCGCTGGAGGACTTCGCCGACGGCGACAGCGCGGACGACGTGGTGAAGACGTACACCGTCGACGCCTCGTCCGAGACCGCGTCCGGTACGTGGAAGCTGCGGGTCCGCGACATCGCGACACAGGACACCGGCCGGATCGACACCTGGAATCTGACCTTCTAGGGGGGGAGGACCCCCGGCACGCGTACGCCCTCCCCGGCACCCCTTGCCCATCCGTTGCTCCCCTCTTGCCTGGCCTATCGAAATTCGATAGGTTCCCATCGTAAGTCGATTGAAGGATGGGTCATGGGGAAGCTGGCAGTGTGCGCGCTGCGCGCCGTGCTCGTGGTGTTGCTCGTCGGCACCGTGTTGGTCCAGGCATCGATGGTGTGGGCGCTGGTCAGCGGGAACGACCCGGAGGACGGGTCGCTCCCGCTGACCCCGCTGCGCGTGATCACGATCCTGGGCCTGGCGGCGGCCCAGGCGGCCCTGTTCTGCGTATGGCGGCTGGTGACGATGGTGCGCCGCAGGACCGTGTTCTCCCCCGCCGCCTTCCGGTACGTGGACGTCGTGATCGGCTCGATCGTGGCGGCCGCCCTCGTGTGGTTCACGGTCACGATCCTCAACGCACCGGGGCAGCGGGACGACCCGGGTGTCACCGTCATCATGGGCGGCATCGGTCTGGCCATCCTGGGCGTCGCGCTCATCGTGCTCGTGCTGCGGATGCTGCTCGCGCAGGCCGTCGCTCGCGACGTCGAGGCGTCACAGATGCAGGCCGAACTGGACGAGGTGATCTGACCGATCGCCGTCGATCCTTCGCGTACGGGCCGGTGGCATGTCCCGGCGCTTTGCGGGTAGGCGCGGCTCGTGTTGGACGAATACTCGAAGGACGCGACGGCCCCCATGGACCACGAAATGGGAGGAAACGGCCCGGATGCACTGTCCACCAGCGCCATTTCCGTATCGGCGGCGTTCGACGGCGACACCGGGATCGCCGAAGCCCGCGACCTGGCCCGGACGTTCCTGACCCGGGTGCAGGCGGTGCACGGCCTGCCGGTCTCCAGCCGGGCCATGGGGATGGTCCAGCTCGTGGTCAGCGAGCTGGTCACCAATGCCCGTAAGTACGCGCCCGGCCCCTGCCTGCTGACCCTGGACATCGTGGACGGGGCCGTACGGACCAGCGTGTGGGACAGCAGCACCACGCTGCCCGCGATCCTGGCGCCCGACCCGAGCCGGATCGGACAGCACGGCCTCGAGATCGTGGCTGCCGTGTGCGTCGGCTTCGCCATCCACCGCGAGCCGGTCGGAAAGCGCATCACCGCCGACGTCGTACTCGCCGACGACCCCGGCGGGTCCGCGGCCGGCCACCAAGTGCTGTAGTACCGGCACAGAAGCCGGTGGGGCCGGGCATCGCACTCGCCGACGCCGGTCTCACCCACTGCGGCCGGGCAGCAGACGTTGCTACTCGGCCGCCACGATGCGCTCCACCGCGGCCGTCACCAGCTGTTCACGCTCCACCTCCGTGAAGACGTCCGGCAGGGTGAGCTGCTCGACGATCAGCCAGTTCAACGTCAGCATGAGCAGCTTGACGGCCGTGGCGTCGCCAGGGAGGCCGGAAGCCTCGTGGTAGGCGACGTTGGCGTCGACGTCGGCGCGGACCCGCTCCGTGAGGACCTTGCGCAGTTCGGGACGCCGGGTGGCCTCAAGGCGAAGTTCCAGCAGGGCGAGATAGCCGGTGCGGAAGGACGCGACACGGCCGACCAGATCGCGCATCAGGCCGACATAGGTCTCCCGGTCGCGGCCTGCCGCCCGCTGTCGCGCGATCAGCTCTTCGTCCGGCTGAAGCCGCTCGTACACCCGGGCGCCGGCCTGCGTGAACAGGTCGTCGCGACTGGCGAAGTAGTTGGATGCCGTGCCGACGGGGACGGAGGCCGCTGCATCCACGGCCCGAAACGTCAGGCCCCGTGCGCCTTCCCGGGCCAGCACCTCGATCGCCGCGTCGACGAGGGCCGCGCGCCGCTGGTCGTTCCGTCTCACCATTGACACCACTCCAGGCGTAGTACTACTTTCAAACCACTTCAACCAGAGTACTATGCGTGGGGGACCATCGTGCGAAAGCTCGTGTACTACATCGGCGTCTCGCTCGACGGCCGCATCGCGGGCCCGGGCGGGGAGTTCGGCTTCTTCCCGCAGGGCGACGACCAGCAGGCCACCGCCTACGCGAACTGGATGAACGCGCTGCATCCGGAGACCGTCCCGACGGCCTACCGCGCTGCCGCGGGCGTGGCAGACGAGCCCAACCGGCGTTTCGACACCGTCGTCATGGGCCTCGGCACCTACCGCCTCCCCCACGGCAACGGGATCACCAGCCCGTACGCACACCTGCGCCAGTACGTCGTGTCCAGCTCCCTCGAGCCCGACGTCGACCCAGCGGTCACCGTCGTGGCGAGCGACCCGCTCGGCCTCGTCCGCGAGCTCAAGTGCGAGGCGGACGCCGACCAGGACATCTGGCTCTGCGGAGGCGGCCGGCTCGCGGGCAGCTTGCTGCCCGAGATCGACGAGCTGCTGATCAAGACCTACCCGGTCATTGCGGGGAGCGGAATCCCGGTGGTCGACGGTGCCTTCGACCCCACCGTGTTCGATGTCGCCGAGCGCACCGCGTTCCCCGCCGGAGCCACCCTCACCCGCCTCACCCGCCGCTAGTCCAGGTCACCGGCCGGTCGGCCTCAGTAGTCGAGGTCGGTGTCGTTGAGGACGACGTCCGAGAGTCCCAGTGCCCGGGCTCCGCCGCCCTGGAAGTGCGTCACCTTGGTACCGTCCCGTCGGCCTGGCCATGCTCAGCGGCTTGCGGTGCATGTTGACCCGGGCCTTGGAGATGACGGCGGCGCGGATGTCGGGTCGCCAGGTGGGTCGTTCCACAGGGGGGCGTGGATCACCGCACGGCCTGGTTGCGTCGCGCCTCCGCCGCCTTGAAGTAGTCGCCGCCTTTGCGCTTGACGTCGTCCGTGCCCCAGGCCTGCTCCCCGCCGGCGGCGACGGCGCCGTCCTGCGCGGCCTGCGGCCGCAGCGGTGCTCTGACCAGCCTGGGTATGTGCTTCGAGCAGTGGATGTAGGCCTCTTCGACCTCGACTTCGACCCACATCTGGGGGCGGCGGCCGGGCACGGAATCGACAGGCAGGCCGGGATGGCTCCGACGCATCGCCTCGTCGGGAACCAGGCGGGCCCGGCCGTTGACGTGCAAACCGATGCGGTCCTCGGAGAAGTCGATCATCAGGAGGCCGACGTGCGGGTTCTCCCGGATGTTGCCCAGCGAGGCCATGACGCCGTTCCCCCGGTACTCCGGGTAGGCGAGAGTCGCGTCGTCGAGAACGTGGAGAAAGCCGGGCGGCCCGGCGCGGAACGTGCTGTCGCACTCGCCCCGGCCGTCCGAAGTGGCGAGAAAGAACATCTCCTGGCGGGCGACGAACTCCCTCATCCTGGAGTTGAGCCGGTCCAGTACCTGTTCGTCGTAGAACCGATCAGCGCGGCTGGTGGTACCCAACTCGCCCTGGATCTGGTGCTCTCCGTGGCTTCCGGGCCGGTCCGCCCGCGGATCCTGGTGCAACGGTCCTCCTGACAGGCGAATCAACGCCTGTGTCCGAGCCCTGCACCGGTGGTCCCTCGGCGCAGGTGACTCTGCCGATCCCCTCGGAGGCCGAATAGCGCTCACCGGCCACGCACACGAGGGTAGAGCAGGCGCTCGCACCGTCCGGCGTGCACCCGGCGTTCGCGCGCTCAAGCGGCCGGCGATCCACGATCCACCCGACGGTTTCCGGGTCTGGTCGCCTTCGCCGGTCGTCTCAGGTGCGCACGCCGGTCGTCTCACGTGCGCAGGTGCTCGTCCGTGCCTTCGAGGCTTGCCACCGTCGCCCGGACGGTCGGATGCCGGTACAGCTCCCGCAGGCGCAGGGACGGCAGACCGCGGGCGCGCAGGGCAGCACCGATGCGGACGGCGGACAGGGAATTGCCGCCGAGTTCGAAGAAGTCGTCGTCCGGGTCGACGGGCACGCCCAGGACGTCGCTCCAGATGTCCGTCAGACATGCGATGAGGTCGTCGGCGGCGGCGGTACGGGGAGCCTCGTCCCGCACCGACGGGCGCGGGGCGGCGGGCGGGGGGAGCTTCGTCGCGTCGAGCTTGCCGTTGGCCGTCAGCGGGAGCGTCCAGTGCGGTGACGGTGGCGGGGAGCATGTGGTCGGGCAGGATGCCGGCAGCCCGCTCACGCACCCCGGCGGGGTCGTCGACCCCGGATGAAAGGGTCACGTACGCGTCGATCCTGGCCGTGGCGGCGTCCGCCGGGTCGTCGCGGCGTACCAGGACGGCCGCGGAGCGCACGGCAGGGTCCTCCAGCAGGACGGAGCGGATCTCGTCGAGTTCGTCCGGAAGCCGCGGATATTCACCTGGCTGTCGATCCGGCCGAGGTGTTCGAGCCGCCCGTCGGGGCGCAGGCGCCCGAGGTCGCCGCTGCGGTACATCGGGCCGTCGGAGAACGGGTCCGGTACGAACCGGCGGCCGGTCGGCTCTTCCTGACCCAGGTAGCCGGGTGCCACGCCGGCGCCGCCGACACATATCTCGCCCGCCACTCCGGGCGGCAGCAGCCGTCCGGCCGGGTCCACCACGTACAGGTGCCAGCCGGGCAGGGCCCGCCCTACGGAACGGGTGCCGGCGAGCGCCAGTTTCCGGGTGAGCGTCTGCTCGGTGACATGGACGGTGGTCTCCGTGATGCCGAACATGTTCACCACCCGGCAGGGCCGCTCGGGATGCCGGTCGAACCAGGGCAGCAGCATCCGCGCGTCCAGCGGCTCACCTCCGAAGACGACGAGACGGGCGGGCACCTCGGCGTGGTCGACGTCCAGCAGCTGGGCGAAGGCCGACGGGGTCTGGCTAAGCACGGTGCCTGCTGCGCGAGGCCATCGACGACCCGGACCCGGTGATCTTCCTGGAGCCCAAGCGCCGCTACTGGACCAGGGAACCACTCGAGTTGCCCGTCCGCACCGGGCCGTTCGGCACCGCAGCCGTGCGCCGGGAAGGCAGCGACGCCACGCTCGTCGCCTACGGGCCGTCGGTCGACGTGGCCCTGGAGGCGGCTCACCTGGCCGCCGCGGAGGGCCGGGACGTCGAGGTGCTGGATCTGCGCGCCCTCGTCCCCCTCGACGACGATGCGCTGGCCGCCTCGGTGCGCCGGACCGGGCGGTGCCTGGTCGTGCACGAGGCCCAGGGCTACGCCGGAGTCGGCGCCGAGATCGCGGCGCGGGTGCAGGAGCGGTGCTTCGACGCGCTGCGGGCGCCGGTGCTGCGCGTCACGGGGTTCGACATCCCGTATCCGCCGCCCTTGCTGGAGGACGCCCACCTGCCGGACGTGCGCCGGGTACTGGACGGTCTGCACCGCCTGCTGCCCGCCACCAGCGCCTCCCCTGCCGCGGCGCGCCGGACGGACGGCACCCCGGCCGCCACCGGCGAAGCCATCACCGGCCGGACGTTCCTCCTGCCCGACCTGGGTGAGGGGCTGGCCGAGGCGGAGGTCCTGGAGTGGAAGGTCGCCGTGGGTGACCCCGTCGAACACGACCAGGTCGTCGCGGAGGTGGAGACGGCCAAGTCCGTGGTGACACTGCCGAGTCCGTACACCGGCACCGTGACCGCCCTGCACTGCCGAGCCGGGGCCGTCGTCGAGGTGGGGGCGCCGCTGCTCACCGTGGGAGAGGAGTCAGCGGCCTCCGGTGCCGTCCTGACCGGCTACGGCACGTCGGGCCGGCGCACACTGCGGCAGCCGCCTCGGCCGGCCTGCGCGGGCACGGCCAGGACGACCGGTGCCGCCCACGACCGGGACACCGACCAGCCCCTCCTCTCCGTCACCCGGGCCCCGTTGCGCCCCGTGGCGGAAAAGTTCGTCCGGGGCCGGCGGGACACGCCCGCCGTGACCATCTGGGCGGACACCGAGGCCGACAGCCTGCTCGCCGCCCGGGCCACCCTCGGAACCGGCTTGATGCCGCTGCTCGCCCGGGCGTGCCTGGGCGCGCTCGCCGCGTTCCCCGAGCTCAACTCCCGCGTCGACACCGACCGTCAGGAGGTGGTCCGGTTGCCGCAGGTGCATCTCGGCTTCGCCGCGCCGACCACGGCCTGGTGGTCCCGGTCGTCCGGAACGCCGCCGGTCTCGGCCTCGACGACCTCGCCGCTGAACTGCGGCGACTGACAGGCCTCGCCCGCCGCGGGACGCTCCCCTCCGAGCACCTCACCGGCGGCACCTTCACCCTGAACAACTACGGCGGCTTCGAGGTCGACGGCGCCACGCCGATCCTGAACCACCCCCAGGCCGCGATGATCGGGGTGGGCCGCATCACCGACCGCCCCTGGGTGCGGGACGGCCGTGTCGAGGTCCGCAAGGTCGTCAACGTCTCCCTGACCTTCGACCACCGCGTGTGCGACGGCGGCACGGCGGCGGGTTTTCTCCGGCGTGTGATCGACGGCTTCGGCTCCGCCGATCTGCTGGGAAAACACACGGAGTGAGTCCTCACTCATTGACGGAGTGAGGACTCACTCCGTACTCTCGTGGTTATGACAGCAGCCAAGGAGAACCAGACCACCCGCCGCCGTTCCCCCAGCATGTCGCCGGAGCGGCGCCGCGAAATGATCATTCACACCGCCATCCCGCTGATCGCCGAGTACGGCGCCGCGGTGACGACCGCGAAGATCGCCCGCGCCGCGGGCATCGGCGAGGGGACGATCTTCCGTGTCTTCGCCGACAAGGACGAGTTGCTGCAGGCCTGCATCGCCGAGGCGCTCTCTCCCGAACACGCGGTCCGCGAGCTCGACGCGATCGATGCATCCCAGCCGCTGGCCGAGAGGCTCGCGGAGGCGGCTGACGCACTGCAGGCGCACATGGCCCGGATGGGTGCGGTCATGGGCTCGCTGGGGCAGGGCGGCGGCAAGCACCCGGGCACGGTGCGCGGCGCGGGCCGCACCGAGTCGACGGCCCGTATCCGTGCAGCCCTCGTGGACCTTCTGGAGCCCGACAGGGCCGCCCTGCGCCGGCCGCCGGAGCAGATCGCGGCCCTCTTCTTCGGGCTGCTCTTCATCCAGCCGCGTACCGAGGACGAGCCCGACCTGACCCCGCAGGAGCTGGTGGAGGTGTTCCTGCACGGGGCACTCTCGGGCGGCGCCGAGTGAGCACGCCCAGAACGCGCTTGGGAATCGCGGCCCTGGCGGCGCTGGCCGCCGTTTCGGTGTGATCGGTCGCGGACCCGCCGCCGGGGGGTGACTGCAAGCACTGAGTGCGCCGTCGCACTCGGCTGCGAACCGTGAGCGGATGGCGCAGAGCATGCCCGACGGTGACGTGGATCACACCGACTGGACCTCAAGTGCACGTGAGGAAGCAGGCTTTGGGCATCCCACCGGGCGTGCCGCGCAAGGGCAGCCCGATAGTCCGCAGGAGACTTTGATGGCCACGTTGCTTCACATCGACACCTCCCTCAACGGCGAGAGCTCCCACTCCCGCGCAGTGACCGCCGCCTTCCGGCGTGTGTGGGAGGACGAGAACCCGCAGGGCTCGGTGATCCACCGTGATCTCGACGCCGACCCGATTCCCCATCTGCGGGCCGCCGCCTACTACGCCGGCTACACCGCCCCCGGCGACCAGTCCGCGGAAGAACGGGCCGCCTTCGCGCTGCGCGCCGAACTGATCGAGGAAGCCGAGACGGCGGACGCGATTTTGCTGAGCGCACCGATGTACAACTACTCGATCCCCTCCACGCTCAAGGCCTGGATCGACCACGTGTTCGCCGTGGGCCGCACCTCCATGACCGAACGCCCCTCACTCGCGGGCAAGCCGGCCATCGTCGTGACCAGCCGCGGTGGCTCCTACCGGGAGGGAACCCCGCAGCACGGCAATGACTACGTGCAGAGCTATCTGCAGCAGGCCCTCGGCACCGGCCTCGGTCTGGACGTCACCTTCATCGTCCCCGAACTGACCTTGGCCCCGACCGTCCCGGCCATGGCCGATCTCATCCCCCTCTTCGAGACATCCCGCAGCGCTTCCCTCGCGGCAGCCGAATCCCGTGCCAGGGAACTGGCCATGCGTCCGGCCGCATAGCAGGGGGCAGCCGCGCGGGCGCGAAGTGGAGGGCCGGTGGGCCGGCCTACTGAGGCCTCGTTCTCTACTCGCTTCTGCGGTTACCGTGCCTGGGGGCTACCACCGTCGGAGCTGGGCCGGGAAGCGGGGAATCGTGGACGAGGCCTTTGACGCCGTTGGAGAAGCGTTGTGTTGTGCCGCAGCCATCCGGCTGGGCGGAGCCGTGCAGGTGCTGACCGAGCGATCCGGCCTGATCGACCGTTACGGCGTGATCATGGCCGGAGTCCGCAGCATCGCGGCGTTTCTTGACGGCCGAGAGCTCGACGAAGACCTCGTCGCCTCTGCGTTTGCCGAGAGCTGGTCCCTGGACGCCAGCTACCCGGCACAGCTCGCGGGCCATGCCTTCGTCAAAGGCTGGGCTTTCCTGGTCTTCGGCACGATGGTGTTGACCAAGCCGAAGCTGCAGGACATCGTGGCAGCGCAGACGCTGGACTGCGCGTCGCGGGCGGTGGCGGCTTGGCCGTCCGCCATCGGTATCGACGCCTTCGACAGCCTCGCCCGCTTCGAGCCGGCCTGCCGGCAGGAGGCGGAAGTCGGTCTCCTGAAGGACGGTCTTCCTGCTCTGTGGAAGCTGGCAGAAGTCCGGTCGAGGCAGTACCGCCAAGCGGCAGAACAGCTCGTCGGGTAGTGGGCACTGAGGTTTTCTCAGTGGCGCGATTCTTCGCATCCCGTTTGGCGCTGATCGCCGCGATGACAGCTCCGTCGCCGGCTGGGAGCGACATGTCGACGAGCAGCGCCTCTGCTGTCGGGCAGGACGTTCCGCGAGATGATCTGTTTCAGGATGCCTTTTGGTCGGTGGGCTTCTTGATCTCGGTGGTCACGCGTGCCCCTCGGAAGAGCACCGGGAGCCACAGGAGACATGCCACCAGGGGGACGGCGGCGTAGGTGGACATGCCCACGCTGGCGCCCATCCCGTCCATGAGCGCGCCGAGGACGAGATAGCCGATGCCGATGAGCGCCGACTCCACGAATGCGATCATCGACAGCAGGCTCGCCCGGTGGCGCGACGGCACTGCCTCGTTGAACACGTTGTCCACGATCACGGCGGTGATCTCGGGGATTCCGACCAGGACCAGGAACGCGGCGATGGTGACCCAGACAAGGCCGAGGCCGCTCAGTCCGAGCGCCACGGCAAGCGTCGCGAGAGACACCGGGACGATGACCCGATACCCGATGCACCGGTCCGCGCGGTCCGACAGCAAGGGAGTGAGTCCGCCGACGAAGAATCCCGCCGATATCACCACGCTGACCAATGCGGTGCCCGCTCCCTGCTCGGAGAGGGTCTTCTGCGTAAAAATGATGTACGGCGTCAAAGTCGCATGCATCAATCCGGACACCACGACAAGCGTCACGAGCGTCGGCGTGGCGACCCGAAGCATCGCCCGCCATGCTGTGGCGTGGCCGTGCTCCTTCTCGGCTCCGTCCTGCTCGTCCACCGCGTCCGCGCCGCGGATCTCGGGCACCCCTGACATCAGCACCACCACGGCCAGGACGAGGCACGACGCCGAAGCGACGTAGACGATTCCCCAGGAAACTCGCTGCAGTTGGCCGCCGAGGACGATGGCGACTCCCGAGGTGACCGTCCCGAGCATGGTGAACCGGGAATTGATCTTGACGTAGCCGGCCGTTGCACCACGACGCACGAGCAGGTCGTACAGCAGGGCGGTGTCCGAACCGGATACACATGCCATGCCCACGCCCTGGCCGACGAACAGCGTCAGGAACACCCAGTAGGTGGAGGACGACACTTGACCGAGCAGGCATCCAGCTATCAGCGCCTGGCCGATCAGAATGCTGGCACGCCTGCCGATTCGGTCGGCGATGACTCCCGTCGGCAACTCCGCAACTCCGCTGACCAGGTAGATCAGTGTCTGCAGGAGGGCCACTTGCCCGGCGGAGAAGCCTCGCTGCTGAAGGAAGAGGACGAATACGCCACGCTGGAAGAGCGAGTTGGCGAGCACGGCGTATACGTAGAACGGGCGCGTGACGCTTCGTGCCGCATCGTCGACCGCGGCCGGGCCGCCAAGGGTTTCCTTAGTGCCGGTCATGCTGAGGGCTCCCCCTGGTGACTCCGGTGATCATGGGTGTTGGGCCTCCGCCGCCGACCGGAACCTCCAGTCCGTACCTCGCGCGAGACACTGGGCCTACCCTGCGGGAACCGTTGCCGGCGCCGCGGCCGTCCTCGGTGGAGGTGCCAAGTGCTGGAACCGGTAGCGTGCATCGCTCACGGTGGATTCGGCCTCTCCATCCCCTGGCGGCTGTGCTGAGGCAGTTGTCATTCATGTTTCTCGTGGTGACCGTCGGATGAACCACCACTTGTAGCGCATGTGAGCAGCCTTATGAGTTGCTCGGACGAGAATCACCGGATGTGATCCCTCCAGGGCCCGGGGAGAGTCACGTTCGCCCGTTTGATCACGGGATGCCGGGGAGGGTCAGGACGGCCTCGGGTTGACCGTGCTCGCGTCGGGCGCCGGCGTTGTTGGCCCAGCCGGCGCAGTGGAAAGTGGCGTATGCCGGGTCGCGCAGGACGGTCATGACGGTGGGGGCGCGGTGGCTCTGAACCTGGCTGGCGTCCCCGGCCGTCGGGATCGATCACGGGCCGGTCACGGTGCGGCCGTGCACTCCAGAAGGAAGGGCAATCCCGAAGGGAAAGAAGGGCAGACCCATGTCAACGCTTCGTTAAACACGATGAGTTGAAGAGACCTATGCGATGATGCCTTCTCCGCCTGCCGCTGCGGAGATTTCGACACATCACAAACGGAGTTTTCCATGCAGAAGGTCATCGACTACATCGAAGAACATCGGAAAACGTACGAGAACCATGCATTCTTCACTCGCCTGCTCACCGACGAGTCGCTCCCCGGAGAAAAGCGTCTGGCGTGGGGGCCCAGCGTGGTTCCCTTCATCATGGGCTACTCCGACCTGAACAAGTACGTCTTCCGTAAAGACGAAGGCAATGCCCGGCCCGATCAGCTACAGGCCCTTCTGAACGCGCACACGTACGAAGAGGACTTCCACTGGCAGTGGATGCTGACCGACCTGGAGAAGCTGGGGGCCGACAGCAGCATGCCCCTGTCGGACGCCACGCGGGTCCTGTGGAGTGCGGACTTCAGCCACTCTCGACGTCTCTGCCTGGAGCTGGCCGCGCTCGCCGCGGGCGCCCCCACGTACGCTGTTTTCGCGATGGTCGAGTCCATCGAGGCTGTCTCCATCACGATCTTCACCCACTGCCGCGGAATCGCCCTGCGGGACGGTCGCGAATGTGAGTTTTTCGGCACCAAGCACTATATGGCGGAGGCGTCGCACAGCATAAAGTCGCCCGAGGTAGAAGAGAAAAGCCTGCCGTCCCTCGACGACGCACAGCGCGAGGAAGCCAAGCGGGTTGTGGACCGCACGTTCTCGCTCTTCGACAACTGGTCCGGCTCGCTCCTGCGGTTCGCTCTCGAATGCGGGGACCACGAGCGCCCCTACGAGAGGGTGATCCAGGAGAGCAAGAACCTGCTGCCGGAAGCCGAAGCGGTGGCCGCTGCCGCCTTCCAGCCTCGATCGTTGCAGGTCAACTGCCGGACCCAGGGGGAGAGTCACGTTCACCCGGTTGATTAGGTGATGCTGTGTCAGCGGTCAGTGCAAGGCGAGCACGGCCCCTTGTGATCATGGAGTTCTCTACACTTCACGATCTGCAAGGTTGCCGTGCTCGCTGTTTCATCATCACCCACGCCCATCGCCCCGTACGGGCGCCCCTGCCCTCCTCGCCGCCGGGGGCGCTCGTGCCCGCGGGGCTGGTGGAGGTGCTGAGCCGGGTGCCTGACCCGCGTGAGCCCTGGGGTGTGCGATACCGGCTGGCGACGCTGCTCGCGGTGGGCGTGTGTGTGATGACCAGCGCGGGGCACAACTCACTGACCTCGATGGCCGAGTGGGCAAGACGCCGCGACCAAGCGGTGCTTGCGCGCCTCGGCCGTCCCTACGATCCGTTCACCGGCCGCTTCACAGCTCCCGGCGAGCGGACCTTGCGGGACGTTTTCGGCAAGGTGGACGCCGCCGCGCTCACCCAGGCCGGCTTCGCCCGATTGACGGCCCTGACGCCCTCATCCCCCTGCGCCACGGCACCGGATGGTGTCCGTGAGCGGGAACAACGGCGTGCGCATCGGGCCGCCGCACCGCAACAAGGCGACGCTCGGCCGTCGCGATGGGCGTTCGCGGTGGATGGAAAGTGTCTGCGCCGCGCAGTACGCGCCGACGGCAGCCGCGTGTTCATACTGACCGCCGTGCGTCACGACGACACCCTGACCGCGGCCCTGCGTGAGATCGGAGCGAAGACCAACGAAATTCCCGATTCGCCCCGCTCCTCGACCAGATCGACGACACCGGCCTGGCCGACGCCGTGGTCACCGTGGACGCCCTGCACGCACAGAAGGACCACGCCCGCCACCTCGTCGAACAACGCCACGCCCACTACCTGCTGTCAATCAAGAACAACCAGCCCAAGCTCTCAGGCCAGTTGAGGCAACTTCCCTGGAAGGACGTGCCCGTCCTGCACCTCTCCAAGGACCGCGGGCACGGCAGGGAGGAGGTCCGCGAGGTCAAAGTCTGCAGCGTCGACGGACTACTGTTCCCGCACGCCCGCCAGGTGGTCCGCATCCACCGCAAACGCCGCCGCGCCGGAGCTGGGAAGTGGCAGACCGAGACCGTCTACGCGGTCACCGATCTCGCCGCCCACCAGGCCGATCCGGCCGAGATCTCGGCGTGGGCCCGCGGACACTGGATCATCGAAAACACTGTCCACTGGACCAAAGACGTCACCTTCGCCGAGGACGCCAGCCAAGTCCGCCGCCACGGCACCCCCGCCGTCATGAGCACCCTGCGCGATCTGGCCCGCGGTGCCCTCCACCGCGCCGGATGGGCCAACATCGCCAGCGGACGCCGCGCCCACACCGCCCCCGAAACCGCTCACCCTCCATGGCATCCCGTGATCAAAACGGACGAAGGCCACTCTCCCCAGGGCCCTGCCCCCCACCGCTGCGCGTCCCTCGTAGCGTGACGCCGGTGTCGACGACCTCGCTGTCGCCGTCACAGCCGCGTGGCCGATGTGGCGTATGCCCTCTGGTCGGCGTCGGCAGAGGTCGTGGGGTGGTGACGGATGACCAGGGGCAGCAGCGCTGCGGCCGCGCAGGCCGCACCAAGGGCGAGCCAGACGGGGTCGTAGCTGCCGAACGTGTCGCGGGCGACACCCCCGAGGAAGGACGCCGATGCGGCGCCGACCTGGTGTGCTGCGCTGGTCCAGCCGAAGACGATGGCACTGTCGTCTCCGTAGAAGGTCCGGCACAGGGCGATGACCGGTGGCACGGTCGCCAGATCGAGCAGGCCGAAGGCCACCACGAAGATCAGCATGGGCACGTTGACCGTGGCCGTCATCGTCAGCGGCAGGGCGACCATGAGCAGGCCGCGCAGGAGGAAGTAGACGGCGAGGAGCCGACGGGGGTCCATCCGGTCGGTGAGCCATCCGGAGGCGATCGTGCCGACCACGTTGAAGACGCCGATGAATGCCAGCAGGGTCGACGCTGTGGTGACAGACATGCCGTGGTCGTGGGCAGCAGGGGTGAAGTGGGTCCACATGATGCCGTTGGTGGATGCGCCGCAGACGGCGAACGCGCCCGCGAGCAGCCAGAAAGGAGCGGTCCGGGCGGCGCGGCTCAGCACGGTCAGGGTGCGGCGGGCGGCGCCGGGGGCAGGCTCGGGCCGCGGGACGAAGGTGTCGCTGCCGTAGGGACGCCGTCCCAGGTCGGCGGGGTGGTCGCGCAGTACGAGGTGGACCAGTGGGCTGATCGCCACGGCTGCGAGGGCGAGGCTGACGAGGGCGGGCCGCCAGTCGTAGCGGTCGATGGTCCATGACAGGGCAGGCAGGAAGACCATCTGGCCGAGGACGCTGCCGGAGGAGAGGATGCCCGTCACCAGGCCGCGGTGGGTGGTGAACCAGCGGTTGGTGACGGTGGTGCCGAGGGTCATCGACAGTGACCCGGTGCCCAGGCCGACGAGCAGGCCCCAGAAGAGGGTGAACTGCCAGGCGGCGTGCATCGCGGTGGTGAGCACTGCTCCCGCGGCCACCGTCCCGAGCGCGGCGACGACGACGCGGCGGATGCCGAACCGGTCCATCAGGGCGGCGGCGTAGGGAGCCGTGAGTCCGTACAGGACCATGTTGACCGAGGCGGCCAGGCCTATGGATCCCCGGGACCAGTGGAACTCCTGCCGCAGGGGGTCCTGCAGAAGGCCCGGCATGGTGGAGAAGGCGCCGGCGACGATGATCGCCGTCCCGGCGACGGCGGCTACCCACCAGGCGCGGCGCCCGGAATCCTTGGTGTGATGGCCGGTTGTCTCATGCATGTCTTCATCGTCGAGGGCGAGGGACGCCCGAAACCACTGGCCGTTTGGACACGTAGTGAAAGAATCTGGTCATGATGGTCAGTAACGAAAATGAAGGGGTGCACACGGTCGCTGTCCTGGTTCGTTCCGGGTTGCTGCCCATGGAACTCGGGATCGTGCACCGGCTGTTCGGCACTGCGGTGGATGCCGCCGGCCGGCCGCTGTATGCGGTGGTGACCTGCGCGGCGGAGCCGGGTGAGATATCCACGGAGGCCGACTTCACCGTCAACGTGCCGCTGGGACCGCGGGCACTGCGCCGGGCGGACACGGTCATCGTGCCCGCCGCAGTCGAGGACTACCGTCCCCAGCGGCGGGGTCAGCTGAGTCCGCCGGTACGGGCCGCCCTTGAGGAAGTGCCGGAAACGGCGCGTCTGGCATCCATCTGCACCGGGTCGTTCGTGCTGGCGGCGGCCGGCCGTCTGGCGGGGCGCAGGGCCACGACGCACTGGAAGTCCTGCCCGGAACTCGCAGCCCTTTACCCGGAGATCGAGGTGGACCCCGATGTGCTGTACACCGACGACCGCGGAGTTCTGACCTCCGCGGGGGTCGCTGCCGGGATCGATCTGTGCCTGCACATGATCCGCAGCGACCACGGCGCCGACATCGCCAACACCGTCGCCCGCGGCACCGTGGTCCCTCCGCACCGCGAAGGTGGCCAGGCCCAGTACATCGACCGTCCCGTACCGGAATCCGACGACAGCTCCATCGCAGCGGTCCGTGCCTGGGCCCTGGAGCACCTCGGTGAGCCCCTGGCCCTGGAGGACCTGGCGGGACGGGCGGCGACGAGCGTACGCACGCTGTCGCGCAGGTTCCGTCAGGAGACCGGGGTGCCTCCGATGCAGTGGCTCGGTCAGCAGCGCCTGCAGTACGCCCGTAGGCTGCTGGAGCGTACGGACGAGCCGGTGGACCGCATCGCGGCCGAGGCCGGCTTCGGCACGGGCACCGCGATGCGCCAGCACTTCCGTGACGCTCTGGGCGTGTCACCGCGCGCGTACCGCAACACCTTCCGTGGAGGGAGGTGAGGGCGCGTCACGCCTGTTCGTTCCAGTTGGACATCGGCCAGAGCTCGTCGTCGGCGGCGAAGACCGCACGCCGGTTGCCGAACTCGCTGCTGTCGTCCGGCTGCCGGGGTTCGAAGCGGCGGATCGCCGGGTCTCCCGAGCCGTGCAACAGCAGCTTGCCGGTCTGCGGCATGTCAGAGGTACTGCACGAAATTGCGGTGGATGCGCCCGCCCCCATGCCGGGGAAGGGCGCATCCTGCAGGGCAAGAGCCGGCCGGTACCTCACGGCAGCAGCTCTCACTGTCCGGTGGTGCTGTCAGGACAGGATCTCGACGTAGCCGTCGCTTCCGTGGACCCGGATCCGCTGCCCGTCACGGATCAGCTCGGTGGCCTGGTTCACGCCCACGACAGCCGGCAAGCCGTACTCGCGTGCGATCACCGCGCCATGGGTCATCAGGCCGCCCACCTCCGTCACCAGGCCCGCGATGCCGACGAACAGCGGCGACCAACTGGGGTCCGTGAAAGCCGTGACCAGGATGTCGCCCGCCTCGAGATCGGCTTGTGCCATGTCGAGAATGACACGGGCCCGCCCCTCGATGGTCCCTCCGGAAACCGGCAGGCCGATCAGGGCACCGGGCGGCACGTCATCGCGCCGGTACGCCCCGTTGACGGCCTCGCCCTCCGAGGTGAGGACCCGGGGCGGTGTGAGCGCGTGGTACGTCCGGAACGCCTCCTTGCGCTGCTCGATGAGCTGGTCGTCGACGTGCTGCGAGCGGACGACGTCGTGGAGTTCCTGGAACGTGAGGTAGAAGATGTCCTCCCTGTCGGCGAGCACCCCGGCCTGCACGAGACGGTCGGCCTCCCCCAGCAGGGCTTGCTTGTAGACGAAGTAGCGGCTGACGATGCCGTACTTCGGGTACTCGCGGTACCCGATGAAGGTGCGCACCCGGTCGATCATCCGCTTGGTCTCGTCGGCTTTGCTCTCCCCGTCGGGCAGGGCCCGCAGCCGTGACAGTACGTCCTGCTCCTTCTTCCACGCCTCCTGCCGGCCCTGCTCGAAGCGCCGTCGGGCGGCGCCCGGTTCGAAGTTCCTGACGTTGTCGAGGATCGCCGGCACGAGCGTGCTGGGGCGCTCTCGCCAACGGGGCCTCGTGATGTCGATCTCGCCGGCACAGCGCATGCCGTACCGGTCGAGGTAGGCCTCGATGGCGTCGCGCGCCTCGGTGCCGCCGGCCAGCTTCGGCAACTCGTCCAGGAAGCCGTCGCCGCCGGCGTTCTGCAGGAACTGAACCACCTGCGCGTGGGGGCGGATCGCGTCCGCGACGTCGAGCAGCTCCAGTCCCATCTCGGACGTGACGTTGTCGGGCGCGGACAACGTCAGGGTGTCAGCCGCGTTCTTCTCCCCCAGCCATTCCTGCAGCTTGTCGTTGAGCCACCAGGTGGCCTCCATGCCCGCCATGATCGCCTGGATGCTCAGCGGATCGGTGAGCACTCGCTTGTGCTCCTCGAAGGCCTCCACCAGGAAGTCGAACAGAGCCGGCCCGGTTTTCGTACCGATGTCGCGCCGCAGGGCGGCGATCGACTCCCGGTTGCGCTCGATCAGCCCGGTGACGACGGCCGGATCGGTCTCGATCGGGGTGGGTGCGCCACCACCGGCCCGCGGGCCGCCGGGAGCCGCTTTCGGGTCCGGGTCCGGGAGCGAGGGGACGAAGTCGTCGCGCTCCAGGACGGTTTCCAGCGCGTCCCTGGTCAGGGGGTCGCCCCTCCCCACGAGGTCCAGGAGGCCGGCGCGGCTCGCGGGCGAGGACAGGGCCCGGGTGGCGTCGACGAACAGCCTGCCGCCGGCGTCGGTCATCGGGGCCATGGCCGTCAGCTTCCACACGGAGAGCCCCAGGGGCTTCATGGGGTCGGTCATCATCTGCTGATGGCCGACGGAGACGTAGACGTGGTTGGCCTGATCGTCGGTCTCGGGGATGGGGAAGAGCGTGGTGATCGGCCGGCTCTGGACCATCTGGAAGCCGTCATCGACGAGGCACCATTCGATGTCCTGGGGGCGGCCGAAGTGCTCCTCGATCCGCCGCCCGAGCTGAACGAGCTGCACGACCTGCGCATCCGTCAGCGCCGGCTCCTGCTGCCGCTGCGCGTCGACCGCCACCTGCTGCGTTCCGCCGTCCGGCAGGGCGTGAACGGCAAGCTGCTTGGCGGCGACCGTCCTCTCGACGACCTCGCCCTGGCGCACCTTGTAGACGTCCGGGTTGACCAGGCCGGAGACCAGGGCTTCGCCGAGGCCGAAGCCCGCGTCCACGGTGGCCACCTTCCGGTTGCCCGTGACGGGGTCGGCCGTGAAGAGGATGCCGGACGCATGCGGGAAGACCATCCGCTGCACGACCACGGCCATGTCGACCATGCGGTGGTCGATGTCGTTTCGCTGACGGTAGGTCACGGCCCGCTCTGTGAAGAGGGAGGCCCAGCACCGGCTGACATGCCGGAGGACCTCCGTCGGCCCCACGACGTTGAGGTACGTGTCCTGCTGGCCGGCGAAGGAGGCCGTCGGCAGGTCCTCCGCCGTCGCGCTGGATCGGACGGCGCAGGCGACTTGCTCACCGAGCCGGGCGACGGCCCGGGTGATCTCTGACGCGAGGTCGTCCGGGACGGCTGTCTCTTCGATGGTCCGGCGGATCTGCGCGCTGAGCGTGCCGATCGTCTCCCGGTCGTCCGGGTTCGAACGCGACAGCTGATCCAGCAGACTCTCGATCGACGGCGACCGCGCCACGATCCGTCGGAAGGCGTCCGTGGTCACGCAGAAGCCGCCCGGCACACTGATGCCCTCGATCCGCGCAAGCGTGCCCAGGTGGGCACCCTTGCCGCCGACGATCGCGAGGTGCGTCTCGTCGACGTCACGGAGATCCAGCACGTACCGCTCGGTCATCGCGATACCTCCTGCTCTGCCGCATCCATGGTCGAGCCCGTCCCAATCTCCGACACACGCACCTCGTGTCCCCGTTTCCGCAGGTAGTGACTTCGGTCGACGATTCTGCGACAGAGCGGGGGCCTTGCCGCAAGCCCCCCGGTGCGCTATAACTTAGGAGAGGCAAGGAGAGATCTCCTTGCCTTCGCGCTTTTCGGGGCCCCGCTGGAACGTGTCCGTTTCCGGCGAAGCGGCTGTACACGCTGCTCAAACTGATCGTCGGTGAACTCAAGCCCGGCAGCGGCTCGTTGGCGGTCGACGGGACGCTGGGCCACCTCCCGCAGGACCTCCCCCTGACCGGCGACCTCACCGTCGCCGAAGTGCTCGGCATCGCAGCCGTCATCCGCGCCCTGGACGCCGACGAGTCCGGGGGCGTCAGCGAGGAGCACTTCACCACCATCGGCGACGACTGGGACATGGAGGAGCGCACCCGCGCCCGGCTCGCCCGCGTACAGGGTGCCTTCGTGGTGATCAGCCACGACGAGCGGTTCCTCGCCGAGTTCGGGGGGAACCGGCGACTGCGCCTGGCCGACGGCACGCTCACGGAGACGGGGGGTTGGCGAGGTGTGAGCCGTCGCCATGTGCAGTGGACCGCGTCCGCGGCCGTGCGCCCGGCGGACCTACCACCGATGACCCTGGACGGAGACCTGTGCTCCAGCATGCCCTGCTCGCTTACGAACTCGTCCGCTCCCTCGACGGGCGACGTGTCCTCGACGGCGTCTGCCTGACCGCGTCCCCCGGCCACCGGATCGGCCTCGTCGGGGAGAACGGTGTCGGCAAATCCACCCTGCTGCGGCTGCTGGCCGGTGTGGACGAACCCGACGGGAAGCGTCTCCCGCCCGGACGGCCTCGGCTTCCTCCAACAGGAGATGCCGTTCGACGCCGGTTCGACCATCGCAGCCGTGCTGGACGAAGCTCTGCGTGAGGCCCGCGAGGACCTCTCGGAGCTGGAACGGCTCGGCGAAGAACTCGGCCGCCTCCCGGAGGGCGAGCCGGCCCACCAGGAACTCCTCAGCGCCTACGGCAGGCGGTTGGAGCAGGCACAGGACCGCGAGTCCTGGGACGCCGACCGTCGTGCCGCCCTGGTGCTGGAGGGCCTCGGGCTCGGCGCGTTCGGGCACGACCGTCCGCTCGGTTCGCTCTCGGGCGGGCAGCGCGGCAGGCTGGCCCTGGCTGCGCTGCTGGTGCGGCGGCCCCCGGCGTTGCTGCTGGACGAGCCGACCAACCATCTCGACGACAGCGCCGCCGCGTTCCTGGAGGAACAGCTGCGCGGCCTCCCCGGTGCCGTGGTGCTCGCCAGTCACGACCGTGCGTTCCTGGACGCCGTCTGCACCGACGTGATCGACCTCGATCCCGCGGTGGACGGCCCGGTCCGCTACGGCGGCAACTACAGTGCCTACCTGGTCGAGAAGCGCGCCGAGCGAGAACACTGGGAGCGGCGGTACGCCGAGGAGCAGCAGGAACTGAAGGAGCTTCGGCACTCGGCGGGGGTGACCGCGCGCCGCGTCGCCCCGGACCGGGGGCCGCGCGACAACGAGAAGATGGGCTACGGCCACCGGGCGGGCCGGGTCGAGAGCCAGATCTCCCGTCGTGTACGGAACGCCACCCGCCGGCTGGAGGAACTGCAGCGTGCGCAGGTCCCGGAGCCGCCCCGCCCGCTGCGCTTCGCGGCCTGGGAACTCGCCGCGCAGGCAGAGGAAAGGCAGTGCCCTCTCGTGTCTCTGGAGGGCGTACGGGTGGCCGGCCGGCTGGTGCTGGACGAACTGGAGGTGGCGGAGACCGACCGGCTGCTGGTCACGGGCGGCAACGGGGCGGGCAAGTCCACGTTGCTCGCCGTACTCGCCGGCCGGCTTTCGGCCGCGGGCGAGGTGCGCAGGCGGCCCGGACCGACGGTGGGACTGCTCGCTCAGGACACCGTGTTCGAGCGGCTCGATCGCACGGTCCGGGACACCTACGAGCTGTCGGTGGGCCCGGAGCGGGCGGAGAAGGTGCCGCTCGGCTCGCTGGGTCTGAGGCACGAGATGGACCTGGACAAAGCCGTCGGGCAGCTGTCGGTGGGCCAGCGCCGGCGTCTGGCTCTGGCGCTGCTCGTGGCCCGCCCGCCTCACCTGCTGCCGCTCGACGAACCCACCAACCACCTCTCCCCCCGGCTGTGCGACGAGCTGGAGGAGGCGCTGGGCACCGACGGCCCGGAGGCCATCGTGGTCGCCAGCCACGATCGCTGGCTGCGCCGGCGGTGGCAGGGCCGGGAGTTGCGGCTGGAACCGGATCATGAGTGAGGTCCGAGGACCGGGCGCCGAGCCGGGGTGACGATCGCGCTCTGCGGGGTCGGCACCGCCTGAAGCGGTGATGCTGCCTGCCGTGCAGAGGTGTCACTTCCGGGAAGCGAAGCGACCCGCAGCGCTCAGGTGATGCACCGGCCCGTCACGGCACCCGGGCGGCATTGCAGCCGCCCGGGTGCCAGCCTGTGCGCCGGGCCTTGACGAGCGGCCGTCCCGCGGCGACTCCCGGCAGCGCACGCCGGGTCGGCCAGGGCCTACAGGCCCAGGTCGAGCGCGAGGCACGAGTAGTACTTCCACGAGCCCTCGGGGTCGTAGGCGTTCACCCCACCACGCGGCGAGGCCGCCACCTCTTCGGCCATGTCGGCGAAGCGGATGCGCTCGGGGAGCTTGCCGTACCGCGCCTGCCGTGCGGCCGCGGCGGTGTCCCTCGTCGGTTCGCTGTCCATGACCGGCCCCCCTCGGAATCACACTGTCGCCTTGGACGAACAACAGCATGCCCTCCTGCGCGTCACCGGTCAAGACGGTGACGCATGGCTCGTGAGTGCGTCAGACGGTGATGGTCTTGTACTCGGTGTACGCCCCGAGGCCCACCGCGCCGTACTCGCGCCCGACGCCGCTGGCCTTGAAGCCACCGAAGGGACCGTCGAAGCCGATCGAGGCCCCGTTGACCGTGACGGTGCCGGTGCGGACGCGCCGTGCGACCGACAGGGCGTGGGCCTCGTCGGCGGACCAGACGCCGCCGGAGAGCCCGTACTCGGAGTCGTTGGCGATGCGGAGGGCGTCGTCCTCGTCGTCGTAGGCGATGACGACCAGGACCGGGCCGAAGATCTCCTCCCGCGCGATGCGCATGGAGTTGTCGACGTCGGCGAAGACCGTGGGCGTCACGTAGTTGCCCTTCTCCAGGCCTTCGGGGATGTGCGGGCCTCCGGTGACCAGCGGGCGCCCTCCTCGATGCCGAGCCGGATGTAGGCGCGTACCCGCTCCTGCTGGTCGGGGCGGATCATCGGGCCGATGAAGGTGTCGGGGTCGCCAGGGTCCCCCACCTTCAGCGACTCGACCAGCGCCTTCAGTGCGGTCACGACCTCCTCGTAGCGGCTGCGCGGGGCGAGGACGCGGGTCTGCGCGATGCACGACTCACCGTTGTTGAGCAGGGAGCCGAACTTCAGGCCCGCGACCGCCTTCTCGATGTCGGCGTCCGGCAGGATGACGGCCGCGGACTTGCCGCCCAACTCCAGACTGACGCGCTTGAGTTGCTCACCCGCGATCGAGGCGATGCGGCGTCCCGCCCGCGTCGAGCCGGTGAAGGCGATCTTGTCGACCTCCCGGTGTGACACGAGGTACTCACTGGTCTCCCGGTCCGCCGGCAGGACGCTGATCACACCCTCGGGCAGGTCCACCCGCTCCAGCAGCTCGGCGAGGAAGCCCATGCTCAGCGAGTTCTCCGGGGACACCTTGAGGACGACGGAGTTGCCCGCGAGCAGGGCCGGGATGATCTTCGCCGTGGCCGAGGAGAACGGCGAGTTCCACGGGATCACCGCGGCCACGACACCGACCGCCTCGCGGCGCACCACACTGCGGACCGGGGACGCCGGATCGGAGGGCGCCACGGTCTCCTCCCAGCCGAACTCCTCCGCCGCCTTGAGGTAGGCATGGGCCTGCCGGGTCAGGCCGGGCTGTCCGGCCCGGGTGAACCACCCCGCCGAGCCGTTCTCCAACGAGATCAGGTGCGCCACCTTCTCCGCGTTCTCCTCGCGCAGCGCGTTGAACCGACGCAGGACGGAGATGCGCTGTCGCGGCGGCGCCGTACGCCACACACCCGCATCGAACGAGATCCGCGCCGCCGCGACCGCACGGTCCACGTCGACCGGCTGCGCCTGGGCCGCGCGCCCGATCACCGACTGGTCGTGGGGTGAGCTGATGGCGAGGAGCTCCGGGCTGCCGGGCTCCGCCCAGGCCCCGCCGATGAACAGCCGGTCGTACGTGATCATGCCCTGTTTTCCCTTCGGAAGAGTCGGACACCGCCGCTGCCCGCCGACGTCATCTGTCACTTCAATGTAGCACTTGTATGCAGGGTGGCAGCATACGTGTGCCATAAACGACGCATGGCCGGTAAGGGCGACACCCTTACCGGCCACGCTGACGTGCAGAATCAACCGCGCCTGGGCAGCCGCCAGTTCGGACGCGGGAAGTGGCAGGTGTACCCCTCCGGGTAGCGCTGGAGGTAGTCCTGGTGCTCCGGCTCGGCCTCCCAGAACGCACCGGCCGGCACGACCTCGGTCACCACCGGGCCCGGCCACAGGCCGGACGCTTCGACATCGGCGATGGTGTCCAGTGCGACGCGCTGCTGCTCGTCGTCGAGGTAGAAGACGGCGGACCGGTAGCTCTCACCGATGTCATTGCCCTGCCGGTTCCGGGTCGTCGGGTCGTGAATCTGAAAGAAGAACTCCAGGATCGCCCGGTAGTCCGTAGCGGTCGGGTCGAACACGATCTCGATCGACTCCGCGTGCCTGCCGTGGTCACGGTAGGTGGCGTGGGGCTTGTCCTCGTCGCCGCTGTAGCCGACCCGAGTGCGGATCACTCCGGGTAGCGACCGGATCAGCTCCTGCATGCCCCAGAAGCAGCCACCCGCCAGCAGCGCCCTCTCCTCGACGTCACTCATGGCGCATCACCTTTCTTGCCGGTATCGGTCCACACTCGCATACAGTCACCATCTTGACAGGTGACGAGCTGAGCTGTCACGGCCGGCTCATCCCGCGCGCCATGGGCATGACCTGGCGCATCCATGTGACAGTAAGGAGATCGAGGTGCACATGAGAGAGGTGTTAGGCATCACAGGCTCCACACGTGCGGCGTAGACTCGGTACGTGAGAGCCGACGCAGCACGCAATCTGGAAGCAGTTCTGACGACCGGAGCACGCATGCTCGCCGCCGACCCGGGCGCGAGCATCGCGAACATCGCCACCGAGGCGGGCGTGGACCGGCGCACCGTCTACCGGCGCTTCGCCTCGCGCGACGACCTCCTTGCCGCGATCTACGCATCCCGCCTGGCGGCCGTCGAGCACGCCATCGCGGACGCCCGGCTGCGCGAGGCCCCGGTCGCCGTCGCCCTGCACCGCTACGTCGAGAACATCATCGCCGTCAACCGCACCTGGCCGGTCGACCTCGCCCGCATGCTCGCCGACGACGGCGTCCGCGCCCGCCGGGACGCCTGTGTGCGCGAGGTCGACGCCTTCCTCGAACGCGCCACCGACGAGGGACTTCTGCGTCCCGGTCTTCCCCAGGGATGGGCGAGCGCGCTGCTGCCCCAGCTCATGCACCTCGTGTCCCGGCAGATGCCCGATCTCAGCCCCGCGCAGGCGGCGGACGTCGTGGTCGACACGTTGCTGCGCGGCCTCGGAGCGTCCTGACGGGCTTCGCCGGTGACGCACAGGCCGGAAACCGGCGGGTGGCCGAGAATCTCAGGGCGAGCCCCGGAGAGAAAGCGGCCTGGTGGATCCGATATGCGCCAATGTCATCTCCTCCCGCCGGGAGAGCGCCCCGCCAGGCCCGGCCCGCCCACCCGCCCCGGCAAGCACCGACTGCCTGGGACAACGCGACACCCATCACGTCTTCATGATTTCCACACGACTTCCCCATGCCATGAACACTTCCGGCCGAGTGGCGAGCCGCACCTTCCCGAGGGGGCAGACGGTGTGCCCGGCGCCTGCCTAGCCTCCCAGGCCATGCGATCACCCCTGATGAGACGTTTCGGCCTCGGCGCCGTCCTCGCCCTCGCCCTCGCCGTGTTCGGCCTGGCTCCCAGCGCGAGTGCGGCGGCAGCGCCGGCGGAGCTGACCTTCACCACCGACAGCGCCACCACCACACCCGGCGGCTCGGTCAAGCTGTCGATGACCCTCACCAACAACAACACCTACGACGTCTGGTTCGTGTACCAGACGATCGAACCGACGTGGCTGACCACGCAGCGCCCCGACCTCAAGTACAGCTTCTCCGGGTGCAGCCTGACCACCGTGAACGGCCCCGCCCCCTGCTCCGGCACCGGCCCGGCCAACCTCGGCGGCAACTACGGCGCCACCATCCCGCCCGGTCAGAGCCGCACGGTCACCCTGACCCTGGACGTCGCCCCCGACTCCGGCTGCAACGGCAACATCGGCTTCTACTCGTACTTCTACGCCGAGTTCAGCGACTCCACGAACGTCAGCGGCGGGCCGGTCTACACGCCCGTGACCCGAGTGCTCTGCTCCTGACGCTCCGTCCGGGGAGCCGGCGGCCGTGACCTGAACGTTTCGCTGTCCGGGCACCTGCGCCGGTCTGGACCACTGGCACTCCGACCGGCGGGCCCCACAGGCCCGCCGGTGCGCCGCACAGGGCCCGGACCAGCACGCCGGGCCCTGGAGCCCACCAGGCCCGGCCCCACCCGGCAGCACGGAACGGCTCGTTTCGCTTTCGGAACCACCCCGTTCGACACCTGCGCTTTTCCGTCATGTTCCGCAACATGACCGCGAAATCTCCACACAGACATCACTATGTGACGCGAACGGATGCGTGACGAACTGGCTTCTGAGGGGGACGCCGGCGGCACGCAAGGGGGTGTCCGCTCCATAGGAGCCGTGCTCACCCCTGCCCGGGGAGGGGACCTCACCGCATGAAGCGGACCTTTCGCACCACCGTGCTCACGGTGAGTGCGCTCATCGCCGCACTGGGCCTGCCGGCCGGCGCGGCGCATGCCGACACCACGCCCCGCATCGACCTGCGGGTGCTGGTGGTGAGCGACGGCGGCCCGTCGACCGACGCGATAGCCGCCGAACTGGCCGCGGCCGGAACGCCGTACACCCGCATCGACCTCACACAGGCCGGCCGGGCCGTGATCGACGCCGACTTCCTCGCGGACACCGTCGACGGCAGGCCACGCGCCAAGTTCCAGGCCGTGGTGCTGCCCAACGACAACCCGTTCCCGGCCGGCTCCTCCGAGATGGCGGCACTCGCGGCGTACGAGCAGAAGTACGACGTTCCCCAGGTCGACGCCTACACCTACGCGCGTCCCGAAGCCGGTCTGCAGTACCCGGTCTACGGGGGCTACTCCGGCAGCATGGACGGCAAGCGGGCGGAGGTGACCGCCGCCGGCAGATCCGGCCCCTTCGGCTACCTCGACGGGGCGGTGCCCTTCGAGGACAACGACCCGGCCATCGGTGAGAGTTACGCCTACCTGTCCAAGCCCGTGGCGGGGGCCGACTTCACCGCGTACGTCGAGGCGGCGATCCCCGGGCAGACGGCCAAGGGCACGCTGGTGGGCGAGTACCGGCACGACGGGCGGCGCGAGCTGGTCGTCACCTTCGTCTACAACCAGTACCAGCAGCAGTTCCGGCTCCTGGCCCGCGGCATCGTGGAGTGGATGACCGGCGGGGTGCACCTGGGCGCCTCACGGAACTACTTCTCCGTCCACGTGGACGACGTGTTCGCCGCCGACGACCGCTGGAACAGCCAGCTCAACTGCACCCCCGGCGACGTCGACTGTCAGGACCCCGGCGCTACTCCCGACCCGATCCGGATGACGCCCGCCGACGTCGACCACGCCGTCGACTGGCAGAACGACAAGAGGTTCACCCTCGACTTCGCCTACAACGGCGCCGGCAGCGCCGACCACCGCGAGGACCACAACGGTGCCGACCCGCTCGCCGACCGGCTGATCGCACGGCGGGGCGAGTTCCGCTGGATCAACCACACCTACTCGCACCCGTTCCTCGGCTGCGTGCAGGACACCACCGTAGTGCCGTGGAAGTGCGCGACCAACGCCGACGGCAGCACCCGCTGGATGAGCCGCAACGACATCTCCGACGAGATCGCCACCAACCGTGTCTGGGGCGAAAGAGCCGGACTTCCCCTGGTGAACGACGAGTTGGTCACCGGCGAGCACTCGGGCATGAAGGTGCTGCCGCAGCAGCCCCAGGACAACCCCAACCTGGCGCTCGCCCTAGACGACAACGACATCGCCTGGCTCGGCTCCGACAACTCCCGTGAACCCACCCAGCGCCAGGTCGGTCCGGCCACGACCGTGCCCCGCTACCCGATGAACGTCTTCTACAACGCCGGCCGGGCGGCCGAGCAGGTCGACGAGTACAATTGGATCTACACCAGCCGCGCGCAGGGCGGCAGCGGCATCTGCGAGGACAACCCGGCCACGACCACCTGTCTGCCGGCGCCGCTCGCCCCCGCCACCGGTTACGCCGACCACATCGTCCCGCTGGAGACCCGGATCGCTCTCGGGCACGTCCTGGCCAACGACCCCAAGCCGCACTTCATCCACCAGTCGAACCTGGCCGAGGACCGCATCGCCTACCCCGTGCTCAACGGCGTCCTGGACGGCTACAAGGCACTGTTCGCCGAGAACGCGCCCGTGGTGAACCCGCGGATGAAGGACATCGGCGTCGAACTCCGGCGGCGGGCCGACTGGCAGGCCGCGCTTCGGGCCGGGGAGATCACCGCCTACCGCATCGGCACCACGGTGACCGTCGACGCGCCGAACGGGCTGGCCGTCACCGCGACCGTGCCCACCGGCACCACGCTCGCCGGGGCCGCGTTCGGCGAGGCGTACGCCGGGGCCGCGTCCGGATGGACACCCGCCACGGGTACGCCGCTCGCCCTCACCCTGCCGGCCTCCGCCACAGCTCCGGCCACCGGCAATGCGGCCGAACCCGCCCCGGCCACCGGCACCGCACCGCGAACCCGTGTCCCCGCGGGCGTCACCGACCCCGTGGGGCACACCGCAGACGGCTGAACGGCGCCTCCACCCCATACCGACCGAAGGTCCTGGCCGCTCCGTAGCGGCCAGGACCGGCCCGAACCACCCCACTCCTCGGCCGTGGAGCACACCGATGCCCGTTCCCCAGGGCGCGCGACATGCCGGAGCAACGCGCGTCACCCTGCTCACCGAAGGCACCTACCCGCACAGCCACGGAGGCGTCAGCGTCTGGTGCGACCAGCTCGTCCAGGGCATGCCCGACCTCGCCTTCGACGTCATCGCCGTCACCGGCACCGGACGTGAACCGGTCGTATGGGACCTGCCCGCGCACGTCACCGGCGTGCTGTCGGTCCCCATGTGGGGCGCCCCGCCCGAGGGCCGCCCGCCCCGGGGCAGGTCCCGCAACCGGCTCGCCACCGCCTACGAGCGGTTCCTGACCGCGCTGCTCGATCCGCGCGCCGAGGACGGGTTCGCGCCCGCCCTGTACGTGCTGGCACAGGCCGCGTCGGACGGGACGCTGAGCCCCTTCCTGCGCGCAGACCGCGCGATCGCGATCCTCACCGCACTGTGGACCCGTCCCGGTATCGCCGTGCGGGAGGCACAGCCGACCCTGCACGACGCGCTCACCGCGACCGCCCTGCTGGAACACGCCCTGCGCCCGCTGGCCGCCCCGGCCCCCGAGACCGGGGTCGCGCACGCGGTCAGCGGCGGGGTCGCCGTCCTGCCCGGCCTCGCCGCCCTCGAACGCCACGGTGTCCCGCTGCTGTTGACCGAGCACGGCGTCTACCTGCGGGAGCGCTACCTCGGGTACCGCACCGCGCCCTACCGCTGGCCGGTGAAGGCCGTGATCCTCGGGTTCTTCCGGTTGCTCGCCCGGGAGAGCTACCGCCGGGCCGCCCTGATCACCCCCGGCAACCGCTACAACCGGCTGTGGGAGGAGGAGGGCGGCGCGGATCCGGAGTCGATCCGTACCGTCTACAACGGCGTCGACCCCGCCGCGTTCCCGGCCGCAGGGCCCGAACCGGACACCCCCACCCTCAGCTGGGCGGGCCGCGTCGACCCCATCAAGGACCTGGAGACCCTCATCCGGGCCTTCGCCCTGGTCCGGGCCGAGCTCCCGCACGCACGGCTGCGGTTGTTCGGTGGGACGCCCCGGGGCGGAGAGGCCTACCGCGAACGCTGCGAAGCCCTGGCCGCCGAACTCGGACACGCCGATGCCGTCACCTTCGAAGGTCGCGTCGACGACATCAAGGACGCCTACGCCGCCGGGAACGTCGTGATGCTCTCCAGCATCAGCGAAGGCTTCCCCTTCACCCTGATCGAGGCCATGTCCTGCGGCCGGGCGACCGTCTCCACCGACGTCGGCGGGGTACGCGAAGCCGTCGGGGACACCGGGCTCGTGGTGCCTCCGCGCGATCCGCAGGCAATGGCGAGCGCAGCGCTGGAGCTGCTGGGCGACGCCGATCGGCGCAGGGCCATGGGCGAGGCGGCCCGGCTGCGGGTCATCGAGCAGTTCACCCTCCGGCAGACCATTGACACGTTTCGGTCCGTCTATGTGGAACTGGCCCACCCCGAACAGGAGTCGCCGGCCATGACCACCACGGTAAGGATCACCGCCCCGGCCGTCCACGGCACCGGAAGCCTCGCCCTGTGAGCGGGCCGATATCCCTCGAACCCGGGGGCTCCGAACAGGACACGCTGGCCATCCGGCTGGCCGGCACCCGCCCGCCGCGCCGCCGGCCACGGTGGGCCCTGGACGACGCCACGCTCGCCATCCGGCTCCCCCGCAGCGGCCCCGACGAGCAGGCGGTCAGTGAGCTCGCCGCCGAACTCGCCGACCGCATAGGACCCGCCGTCCACCCCTACGAGGTGGCCGCGCTGCTGGAGGCGGAGGGAATGTCCGCCTCCCTCACCAACGAGCGCTACGGTCACCCGAACCTGTTCTCCCTGGCCTCCGCCCTGTTCGAGCGGGTGCCGCGCACCTTCCCCGAACCCACCCCGGCGGCCGACCCCTGGCGCCCCGACACCGTGCGCTGTCTGCTGCGGGGTGTGCTGTTCGCCCTGCCGGGGCTCGCCTACCTGCTGACCGCGCCCCTGTGGGACGCCGGCGGGTACGCACCCGCCCTGATCGTGGCCGGACTCCTCTCGTGGGCGTGGGGGCAGGCGCTCGGGCACCGCGCGCATCTGCGGTTGGCGGCCGGACGCCGGGAGGCGGGCCGTACCCTCCTGGCTGGCGCGCCCGTGGGAGCGGTGGTGGCCACGGGGGTCGCCGCGCTGCCCGCGGGCGGCGGACCGGTGACCCTGGTGGCGGCCGCGCAGTCCGCGTATCTGGCGGCCGCCGGTGTCCTGCTGGTGCTGGGCCGGGAACGGCTGCTGCTGGCGGCGCTCAGCCCGCTGCTCGGGGGTGCGGCCGTCCTGCCGTGGTGGGAGCCCGGCCCCGTGGCGCGGGCCGGGCTGCCCCTGCTGGCGCTGCTCGCCACCCTCGCCGTCACCGGCTGGGTCCTGCGGGGCGCCCTCGCCGTCCCGGCCGCCGCCGGCTCGACTCGGCCGCGTCTGCTGTGGTCACTGCCGTACGGCCTGTTCGGGCTGGCCGCCGGGGTGCTGGTACTGCTGGAGGGGCGTGAGGAGCCGTACGCGGTGATCGTGCTGACGCTGAGCATGGGGCCCGCGGAGTGGCTGCTGTACCGCTACCGCGGACTGTCGGTCGCCGCGCTGCGCGCCACCGCCACGCCTGCCGGTTTCCTGCTGCGCTCGGCCGGCATCCTCGGCCTCTGCCTGTTCGCCTATCTCGCGCCGCTGCTGCCCGCGGCCCTGTTCACCGGCGCCGACCCGGTCGCCCTGCTGCTGCTCGCCGCCGTCCTGTGGACCGCGCTGCTGCTCCAGGCGTTCGGGGCGGCCTGGTCGTCGGCCGGGATCTGCCTGACGGCGGCCGGCGGGGCCGGAGCGGTCGTGCTGTTCCGTCTGCCACCGGGCGCCGCCCTGGCCCTGCCGCTCGGCTGCGGCGCCGCCGCCCTGTGTCTGTCGGCGTGCGCACTGTGGCTGCTCGGCCGGCCCGCACCGCACGCCTGAGCCCCGCTCCTCCCCCGCTTTGTTCATCTCATCGAAGGGACAACCCAGTTGACCTCCGCACCGCTCGCCGCCGTCACCGGAGCCGAGGGCTTCATCGGCTCGCACCTCACCGAGGCTCTGGTCGCCTCCGGACACCGTGTGCGGGCCATGGCCCAGTACAACTCCTTCTCCTCCTACGGCTGGCTGGAGACCCTGCACCCGGACGTCTTGGACCAGGTGGAGATCGTCCTCGGGGACGTCCGGGACCCCGGTTCCGTCCGCGGTCTCCTCGATGGCGCCGACACCGCCTACCACCTGGCCGCCCTGATCGCGATCCCTTACTCCTACCAGGCGCCGCACAGCTACGTGGACACCAACGTCACCGGCACCCTCAACGTGCTGGAAGCCGTGCGCGCCCTGGGGACGCCCCGGCTGGTGCACACCTCCACCAGCGAGACGTACGGCACCGCGCAGACCGTGCCCATCACGGAAGACCACCCCATCAACACCCAGTCGCCGTACGCCGCTTCGAAGGCGGGCGGAGACCGGCTGGCCGACAGCTACCACGCCAGTTTCGACACCCCGGTCGTCACGCTGCGGCCCTTCAACACCTTCGGGCCGCGCCAATCGATGCGCGCGGTCATCCCCACCGTCATCGGGCAGGTCGCGGCGGGGGAACGCACGATCACCCTCGGCGACCTGCGCCCCACCCGGGACTTCACCTTCGTCAAGGACACCGCGCAGGCCTTCCTCGCCGTCGGCACCGCGCCCGCCGAGCGGGTCGTGGGCCGTACCTTCAACGCCGGGACCGGCGGGGAGATCTCGGTGGGCGACCTGGTCGCGCTGATCGGCAAGGTGATGGACACCGCCCTCGACGTCCGCGAGGACACCGCCCGCATCCGCCCCGCCAACTCCGAGGTGATGCGGCTGGTCGCGGACGCGAGCCGGCTCGGCGCTGCCACCGGCTGGCGGCCCGCGCACACCCTGGAGGAAGGCCTGGCGTCCACCGTGGAGTTCTTCCGCGACCCGGCCAATCTCGCACGGTACAAGACCGGCATCTACAACATCTGACACCGCACAGCGGATCTCGTCCGTCACGTCTGCGCACGTCCACGAAGCGTTCACGAAGGAGGAGCCCCATGCACGCAGTGATCCTGGCGGGAGGCAAGGGCGTCCGGCTGCGGCCGTACACCACCGCGCTGCCCAAGCCGCTCGTGCCCATCGGCGACCAGCACGCCATCCTGGAGATCGTGCTGCGCCAGCTGTCCACGGCCGGCTTCACCAGCTGCACCATCGCCATCGGCCACCTCGGCGAGATCATCCGCGCCTATGTCGGCGACGGCTCCCAGTGGGGCCTGACCGTCGACTACGCCACCGAGGACAGTCCGCTGGGCACCATGGGACCGCTGCTCAACCTGCGCCACCGGCTGCCCGAGACCTTCCTGGTGATGAACGGCGACGTCCTCACCGACCTCGACTACGCCGACGTCCTGCGCCGGCACCGCACGTCCGGGGCCCCGCTGACCATCGCCACGTACGCCCGCAAGGTGCACATCGACTTCGGGGTGCTGACCACCGACTCCAGCAAGGTCGTCGCGTTCACCGAGAAGCCGAGCATGGACTACCGCGTCTCCATGGGCGTCTACGGCCTGTCCCGCAGCACCCTGGACGGCTACACTGCCGGACTCCCCCTCGGCTTCGACGAGTTGGTGCTGGACCTGCTGAAGACCGACAACCAGCCGCACGCCTACGACTTCGACGGGTACTGGCTGGACATCGGACGCCCGGACGACTACGACCGGGCCAACGCCGAGTTCACCACCCGCAAGTCGCTGCTGCTCAAGGGAGCCTGAGCACGTCATGCGCATTCTCGTCCTGGGCTTCACCGGCTATCTCGGTTCTCACGTCGTCGAGCGGCTGCGCGCCCTGCCGGGCGCGCTGGTGATCCGTGGTGGCCGGGCCCCGGCCGCCGACTTCGACGTCGATCTGGCCCGTGTCCGTCCGGAGCGGCTGGCGAAGACCCTCGCGTCGGCCGCGCCCGACACCGTCGTCAACTGCGCGGGCGCGACCGGCGGTGACGCCGTCACCCTCGCCGAGGTCAACACCCGCGGTCCCGCGGTGCTGTGCGCCGCCCTGCGCGAGGCCGCGCCCACGGCCCGCCTGGTGCACCTGGGCTCGGCCGCCGAGTACGGCCCGGGCACGCCCGATGTCCCGGTGACGGAGTCGGCGCCCACCCGCCCGGTCGGACCTTACGGTGCGACCAAGCTCGCGGGCACGGTCGCGGTGAGCAGCTCGGGCCTGGACGCGGTGGTGCTGCGGGTGGGCAATCCGGTGGGGCCCGGTGCTCCGCCCACCGGACTGCCCGGCCGGATCGCCGCACTGCTGCGCGAGGCGGGCTCCGGCCCGCAGGCGGCACTGCGGCTCGGCGACCTGTCCGCCTACCGCGACTTCGTCGACGTACGCGATGTGGCACGGGCCGCGGTCCTCGCGGCCACGGCGCCGGGCCCGTTGCCGCCCGTCCTCAACATCGGCGGGGGCGGGGCCGTCCCGGTGCGCGACCTGGTCCGGCGTCTGGCCGGGATGGCCGGCTTCCGGGGCCGGATCGAGGAGAGCGCGGCGAGCACGGCGGGCTCGGCCCGCTCGGCGCAGGTGTCGTGGCAGTGCAGCGACATCACCGCCGCGGAGCGGGCCCTCGGCTGGCGTCCCGCGCACTCCCTCGACGACGCGCTGAGCACCCTATGGGAAGGCGGGCGCACGCCGTGACCCTGCTGATCCCGCTGTACGTCCATCCGGCCGAGGACCCGGGGGCCTGGCACCGGCTGATCACCGCGGCGACCCGCACCTACGGTGTCGTACTCAACCCGGCGAGCGGGCCGGGCGAGGCGCCCGACCCGGCGTTCACCGCGGCGGCTGGTGCGCTGCGGGCCGCGGGGGCTCGGCTGCTCGGCTACGTCGACACCGACTACGGGGTGCGCGAGCCCTCGGCCGTCGCCGAGGACGTCCGGCGGCATCGGGAGTGGTACGAGGCGGACGGCTGCTTCCTGGACCGGGTGACGGCGACCGCGGACGGACTGCCGGCCTGCCGCAGGCTGGTGCGGGCGGTGCGCAAGCTGGGTGTGGGGACGGTCGTCCTCAACCCCGGGGTCCATCCGGCGCCGGGGTACGCCCGCCTCGCCGACCTGACCGTCACCTTCGAGGGCCACTGGTCGACGTACGTCTCGGCCTTCAGCCGGCCGGCCTGGGCAGCACGGCATCCACCCGAGCGGCTGTGCCACCTCGTCTACGGCGTGCCCGAGGCCCTCGTGCCCCTCGCCGTCCGCACCGCGCACGAACGCGGAGCGGCGGTCTGCGGTCCGGTGACCGGCGAACCCCCCAACCCCTGGGACCGGTTGACACCCGCGCTCACCGGGGTGGCGCGATGAGCAGGCCGGCGCTGTGGTGCGCGGCTCTGCTGGCCGCTGTGACGGCCGCGGCGCTGACGGGCTGTTCCGGCAGCGCCGAGCGGCCCGCCGGCGGGCACGGCACGGCGTCACCCGCTCGGGCCGTGTGGAAGCCCCGTCCGGGCCTGACCTGGCAGTGGCAACTCGACGGCAGGGTCGACGCGTCGGCCGACGTGCCCGTCTACGACATCGACGGCTTCGAGAACTCCGCGACGGACGTGGCCCGGCTGCACCGCGCGGGAAGGAAGGTCATCTGCTACGTCAACGTCGGCGCGTGGGAGGACTTCCGGCCGGACCGGGACGCCTTCCCGCGCTCGGTGCTCGGCAAGCCCAACGGATGGTCGGGCGAGCGGTGGCTGGACATCCGGCAGCTGACCACTCTGCGACCGGTCATGGAACGCCGTTTCGACATGTGCCGCGACAAGGGCTTCGACGCGGTGGAACCCGATCTGGTGGAGGGCTACGGAAATGACACCGGCTTCCCGCTGACCGCACGCGATCAGCTCAGGTACAACCGGATGATCGCGGACCTCGCCCATGAGCGAGGGATGTCGGTGGGACTGAAGAACGACCTCCCCCAGATTCCTCAGCTCGTGGGCGATTTCGACTTCGCGGTCAACGAGGAGTGCGCCCAGTACGACGAGTGCGGCGAACTCTCCCCGTTCATCGCGGCGGGCAAGGCGGTGTTCCACGTCGAGTACGCGGAGCCGCGGAGCGCTTTCTGTGCGGAGTCCCGTCGACTGGGGTTGTCGTCGATGCGGAAGAAACCGGAACTCGGGGTGTGGCGGAGCTCCTGCTGAGCGTGTTGCATGATCAGACCATGTCGAATCCTGCTGCATTCCGTGATCAGTCGAACTGGTCCGGCGGTTACTACGAACTGGCCATCGAGGTCGGATCAACTGCTGACGCCGACATACAGGCGCTTTTGAGCGCTGTGTGGTCGGCAGCGGAGGTGCGGGGTTCGTTCGCGTTCACCGATCGTGAGCCCGAGGAGCAGGAGCCCGTGCCGTGCACGGTTGCCTCCCTCACGGAGTACGGCCACCTTCACGGTCAGGTGCGCTTGCCCACCGGTCAACTGTCCGTGTGCGGTTGCGTGGCGATCCGCGGAGGTGACGACAGCAGCGACTGGCTGGACTTCTACATCCCCGATGGTGCACTGGACAACGCGGGGATCGCCCACTGGGACGGCCGGCCGTTCTTCAGGTCTGCCGTCATGGACGACTGGCTCGCGGCCATCGGGACGGCGGTCTTCGATCGGGTGCGCTTCAGCCTCGGCGTGATCGGCTGGGAAGTCTCCGGATGCACCGATGCGGCAACGCTTGCGGGCAGACTGCCGGAGGAGCGCTCGATCGGATATCTGCTTCCGCGAGAGGAAGGCCTGCATTACGGGGCGGCCAACGCCTGAACACGTGCCGATGGCTCCTCCCTTGTGAAAGGGAGGAGCCATCGGCACGTGTTCGGTGGCGTCTGCCTTCTGCGGGTCAGGCGTGCCGATGCGAGCGCCGGTTGCCGGTGACGAGGCGGTAAAGGGCGAGCAGGATGAGGGAGCCGACGATCGCGGCGATCCACGTGGAGATCTCGAAGAACCCGTCGATGGAGTCCACGCCGAAGATGACCTTGCCGAGCCAGCCGCCGAGCAGACCGCCGACGATACCGATGAGCATCGTGACGATGATGCCGCCCGGGTCCTTGCCCGGCATCAGGGCCTTGGCGATGGCGCCGGCGAGGAGCCCGATGATGATCCAAGCAATGATGCCCATGGTGCGTCTCCGCTTCGTCGTATAAGGATTTCGTTAAGTCATCGGGTACGCCGATCCCGCCCGGCCAAACCTCTCCTTCCGATAACGGCTCTCCCGGCCCTGGTCCGAAGCGGGTTGCCGGGAGGCTCGGCGAGAGCGGGAAGGAGCGAGGGCGACCACCTCGCGGACGGCGTCGGCGAGCGCGGCGAGTTGGGCCTCGCGGCCCACGCGCTTCAGCTCGTACACGATGAAGCGGATGAAGGCGGCGAACAGGGCGGGCATGTCCTTCAGCGACACTGTTCTTACCCTCGCGGTCTTCGTCAGCCGGGTTCCGTGGAGCCTGCTGTGCCGTGCGGAGCCTGATCAGGGCTCAGGTGAGGGCGGCGACCAGCAGGGCGAAGGCGGCGACGATGACGGCGACGCGGACGTAGTGGAAGCGGTCCCAGCGGTTCATCTGCTCTTTCCAGTCGGCGGGCCGGTTCTCAGGGGTCCACGTCTTGGCCTGGTTGTTGATCGGGACGAGCAGCAGAACCGACATGATCACGCTGAGGATCAGCAGCACGCCGGCGGTGACGACCATGCCGGTGCCGTGGTGGCTCCACCCGGCGACGGCCCAGATGCCGACGAGGACGAGTGAGCCGATGTACCAGACCGGCATCACGGCGCCGAGCATGCGGCCCCCGTGAGCGCGGCCGAGTTGGCCGCTGTCCTCAGGGAGGGCATCGAGGATGCGGTTGATGACGAAGGCGACGGAGAACTCCACCCCCACCATCAGGCCGACGACCACGGTGGTGAAGACCTCGAGTGCGTTGAGCATGATGACCCCTCCTGGAATCTAGCGTCGCTAGCCGATGAGGCAACGCTAGACCTACTGTCGCTCGATTGTCTAGCGGTGCTAGGATCTGAGTCATGTCGGTACAGGAACGCAAGCAGCGCGAACGGGCGGAGCGCGAGCGCCTCATCGTGGCGACAGCCCGCGAACTCGCAGAGCAGCAGGGCTGGGACGCGGTCACCACCCGCCGGCTCGCTGAGCGCATCGAATACAGCCAGCCCGTCCTCTACAGCCACTTCCGCGGCAAACGCGAGATCATCGGCGCCGTCGCCCTCGAAGGCGCCGCCGAGATGGCCGTGGCGATGCGTGCCGCGACCTCCGGAGTGACCCGCCCGCGCGAGCGGGTCACCGCTCTCGCCCGCGCCTACCTCGACTTCGCCGCACGCAACCCGGCGGTCTACGACGCCTTGTTCCAGCTCGACGGCGGCCTGGCCTTCGCGCAGGAGGACACCCCGGAGCCTCTGAAGGACGCCTTCGCCGCGCTGCTGGAGAGCCTGGGCGAGGTCGCCGGGGAGGGCGTCGACCCGGGACTCTTCACCGAGGTGTTCTGGGCATCCCTGCACGGCATGGCGACCCTGACCCGGGCGGGACGGCTGCCGCCGGAGGTCATCGAGCCGAGGGTGGAGCTGTTGGTGGACCGGCTTGCCATGCTCTGACACCCCACCCGGGCGCGCTTGTGGCCGCGGAGGCCTCGACGCGCAGGAGCCGTCGTCGCAGGCGGTCGCGGCCCGCTGTTCCGTACCCTGACGGCATGCGCATGCGTCCCACCTTGAGCTGGACCCCTGCCGAGGACCTGCCGCCGGGCAGCACGGATCCCGAGCCGGTCGTCGATGTGCTGCGCAGCGGCGGGGTGCTGGTGCTCAGCGGCGCGGGCATCTCCACGGAATCGGGCATTCCCGACTACCGGGGCGAGGGAGGGAGCCTGAGCCGGCACACTCCGATGACCTACCAGGACTTCACCGCCGCCCCCCAGGCCCGGCGCCGGTACTGGGCACGCAGCCACCTCGGCTGGCGCACCTTCGGCCGAGCCCGCCCCAATGCCGGGCACCGGGCCGTGGCCGCCTTCGGGCGGCACGGCCTCCTCTCGGGTGTCGTCACCCAGAACGTGGACGGCCTGCACCAGGCCGCCGGCAGCGAGGACGTCGTGGAACTGCACGGATCCCTGGCCCGGGTCGTCTGTCTTTCCTGCGGCGCCCGCACCCCGCGCCGCGAACTCGCCGTGCGGCTCGAGGAGGCCAACCCGGGGTTCGAGCCCGTGGCCGCCGGAATCAACCCCGACGGGGACGCCGACCTCACGGACGACCAGGTCGCAGGCTTCCGCGTGGTTCCCTGCACGGCATGCGGCGGCATCCTCAAACCGGACGTCGTGTTCTTCGGCGAATCCGTTCCGCCGCAGCGAGTCGAGCACTGCCGCGAGCTGGTCCGTACGGCGACCTCGCTACTGGTCCTGGGCTCCTCGCTGACCGTGATGTCCGGTCTCCGCTTCGTCCGCCAGGCGGCTCTGGCCGGGAAGCCGGTACTGATCGTCAACCGGGATCAGACCCGCGGCGACCAGCACGCCCTCACCAGGATTTCTCTCCCGTTGGGCTCAGCTCTGTGCTCCGTCTCGCTGCGGCTGGGTATCCCCGTCGACTGAGTGGACACCGTGGGGAGCGCCCCCCCCCGGGCCGTTCCGTAACGGCTTGGCGTAGTAGGGGCGGCCGAGCCGGTAGGCGCAGAACCAGCGGGTGCCGGACACCCCCTTCGTGGCCGGAACGGGGACGCAACTCCCGTCGTCGGCGCGGATGTCCGCGTCCGCCGTCCCCGTCGCAGGTCCCTGACCGGCATGCGTGCGGTGAAGGAGTGACTCTCCCGTCCTGTGCGTGCAGCAGAGGTACCTCCCGTGCGGTGCCCGATTCCGCTGCGGCGTGCGGCACGGTGGGGGCGGGCGGTGGCGGGCCGGTGCACGGACGGCGAGTCGGTGATCAACTCTCGCTGCGGTGGAGCGGCCCACCGGCCGTTCGCATCCGTCGAGGTCCGTCGGAGCCTGCCGGTCCGGCTGATGACTCCCTGGGCGCGCACGTCCACGCCTGTCGCAGGGCGTCCTCGGCCAAGGCGCCCCGGGACCAGGCCGCCGTGTACTCCGCGCTGCCCAGCGATCCGCGGACCCGCCCCTCGGCGGTGCGGTGCGCCTCGTGGAACGGGCGCAGGCCGGTCAATGCCACGCCCGTGTCCCGACGCATGCGGTGGGCGGCGCCCAGGAGCCACGCCGCCCGGGTGCAGTCGCCGGTGGCCGCTACCGCCCAGGCCAGTGCCTCCAGGCCCCAGACCGGTCCCCAGCTGTCACCGATCGCCTGCTGCTGCGCGAGGGCCTCCTGCAAGGGAGCCAAGGCTCTCTCCGCTTCGCCGTGTCGCAGCTCCACGAGCCCCGTGCACCACAGAGCCCAGGTACGGGCCCATTCGGCTCCGCTCGCCTCGGCCTCGGCGACGTACACGTCCCGAGCTGCCGAGGCCGAAGCGCGGGTCCCGAAGAACGCCTCTGCCATCGCCCACAGCATCGTCGCCATGTGCGCGTCGCCGGCCTGCCCGCCGGTGCGGAACCGGTCCCGCGCCTCGGCCAGCAGCTCCCTGCTGGCCTGGTCGCCTCTGACGAGCATGGCGTGCGCTCCCTCGATGTACGTCACCGGCGCCACCGACGCGACATCCGGCAACTCCTGCGCCGAGGCCCGGCATTCGGCCAGGAACGTCTCAGCCGCGGGGTTGTCTCCCTGGCAGAGCGCGATCCACGCCTTCATCGCCAGAGCGCCGACGATCAGTGTCGACGCGCCCGGGTCCGTCTCGGCCGACGGGTCCGGTACATCCTGTGCGGGAGACCGCTCGGGGCCGGTGGCGAGCAGCCGCTCCAGCCAGTGCCGCCCCTCCCCCAGCGTGCTGCTGAAGAACCAGCACCGCGTGCGGGCCAGGTTCACGGCGATCTCCAGGCCGGCCTTCGCCAGGTCGTCCCTGCTCGCGCAGTAGTCGAGGGCCGTGCGGAGGTTGGGCAGTTCGGTACGCAGCCGGACGAGCCAGTCGACTTCACGTGGTCCGCACCATGAGCGCCCGGCCCGTACGGTGGTCAGCCGGTAGTACTCGCTGTGCCGCACGCGCAACCGAGTCGTGCCGTCCTCTTCCTGGAGGCGTTGCCGGCCGTACTGGCGAATGGTCTCCAGCAGGCCGTACCTGGCGCGGTCACCGGAGCTGTTGACCACCACGATCGACTTGTCGACCAGCCCGGCCAGCAGATCGAGCACGTCCTCCCGGGCCACCCCCTCGCCCGCGCACACGGTCTCCGCTGCCTCCAGGTCGAAGCCGCCGGAGAACACGGACAGCCGGTTCCAGAGCAGCCGTTCGCCTCCGGTGCACAGGTCGTAACTCCAGTCGACGATGCCTCGAAGGGTGTGGTGATGGCGGGCCGGCGTCTGTGGCCGCGGCAGGGAGAGCAGACGGAAACGGTCGTCGAGGCGCTCCAGGATCTCCTCGGCCGTCATCGCGCTCAGGCGCACCGCGGCCAGTTCGATGGCGAGAGGAATGCCGTCGAGCCGCAGGCACAGCTGGGCGACCGCCTCCCGGTTGCGGGCGGTGAGCCGGAAAGCGGGGGCGGAACCCGCGGCCCGGTCCAGGAGGAGCCTCACGGCCTCGGAGCGCAGCAGCGGATCGTCCGCTTCGGCTGCGGCATCGGCCGCTCCTGCCACTGCCCCCTCGGTCCCGGCCTCCGGGCGAACCGTGGCGCCGCGCGCTTGGCCCTTCGCGGCGGGCAGGCTGAGTGCCGGCACGGTCAGTACGTGTTCGCCGGGTGTCCGCAGACGCTGCCGGCTCGTGGCCAGGACGCGCAGGCCGGGTGCCGCACGCGCGAGCCTCAGCACAAGCCCGGCGACGTGTTCCACCATGTGCTCGCAGTTGTCCAGGACGAGAAGGAGGCTGCGGTCGCGCAGATGGCTGACCATGGCGTCCACGGCAGGGCGTGCCGACTGGTCACGCAGTCCGAGCGCCTCCGACACGGTCCGGTCCAGGAGGTCCGCGTCGCTCAGTGGAGCGAGGTCGGCGAGCCGGACCCCGTCGGCGAAGGACGGGGCCACCTCGGCGGCGACCCGCAGGGCAAGCCGCGTCTTGCCGACCCCGCCCACGCCGGTGAGGGTGACGAGCCGGGCGGTCCCCAGCAGGCGCCGCGCCTCGGCCACCTGTGTCTCACGGCCGACGAACGACGTCATCTCGACCGGCATATCGACGTCCCGGGACGGTAAGGCCGCCCTCACCGCCCTTGCCTCGATCAGGTCCGGGGTGGCTGTCAGCAGCCGCCGGTGGACCTGCCGCAGCCCGGCCCCGGGCGCGACGCCCAGCTCGTCGGCGAGAGCCGTGCGCCCCTGCCGGACCAGGGCGGTGAAACGGTGCAGGTCCAGGGCGTCCGGCACGGTCTCGATCACATAGCCGTGGGGGCGGGTCAGCACGGGCGCACCGCCCACCGGGCAACCGAGGGCCCGACGCAGGCGCAGGACATAGTTCTGGAGCGTGTTGCGCGCACGGCCGGGCGGGCTGTCCCCCCACAGCCGGTGCACCAGCGTCTCCACGGTGACCACGTGGTTGGCTTCCATGAGCAGAACCGCCAGCCCCTCGCGTTCGGTGAGGACCTGGAAGAGGAGTTCGGCGCCGCGGCGGTCGAGTTGCATGTAGCCGAGTTCGTCGATGCGGAGCAGGTCGACGCGGCCGTAGCGGGCGATGGTCTTGGTCAGGATCTTCTCGTCGGCGGCCTCGACCAGCTCGTTGGCCAGCTTCGATGCCAGGGTGTATTTCACCCGGAAACCTGCCATCGCGGCTTCGGTGCCGAGCGCGATCAGCAGGTGAGACTTGCCGGTGCCGGAGTCACCGATCAGGCAGAGCGGCAGGCCCTTCTTCACCCACTCGCAGGTGGTCAGCGAGCCGACGACGGCGGAGTCGATGTTCGGATTGGCATCGAAGTCGAACTCGCGCAGCGATTTCTCCCTGGGGAACTGGGCGGCCTTGATCCGGCGTTCGGAGCGGCGCCTGGCGCGGCCGTCGCACTCGGCCAGCAGCAGTTCGGCCAGGAACACCAGGTAGGACATCTGGTCGTTGCCGGCCTTGGCCGCCAGGTCGGGACACTGGTTGCGGATCGTGGGCAGTCGCAGGACCCGGCATGCCTGGTCGACGGCGGCTTCGGCGGCTTGTTCACTCATCCGGCGGCGAGGGCTCATGGCGGCGGCTTCTTCCTGCTCGGCTTCTGGGTAGGTCTCGGGGCCGGCGCGCGCCCAGCGGCGGCCACGGCGGATGGGAAGCAGCTGGTCGTAGATCGACACGTCAGGCATGCGGCGGGTGTCTTTGGGCAGTTGCGCCAGGCGCCGCTGGGTCAGCGAGGTGACGGTCGCTGCGACGGCCCGGTCTGCCTCGGTAGTGGCTCGGCGTCGTGGCTTGGCCGAGGTCGGTTCGTCGTTGTCGGCGATGCGGCGGGCTTCCAGCGCGGCCGCGTCCGCGGTGAGCGCTCCGACCTGGAGCGCGGCGGCCAGGCCGGCGACGACGTGGTCGTGCTGCATGTGCCGGTTCAGCAGCAGACCCTCGATCAGAGCGCGGGTGCCGGCCGTGTCGCCGTGGGCGTTGCAGGCGGCTGTCCACCAGTCTTCGTGGATCGGGGTGAACTTGCCTGCGGCCCCGGCCTGTTCGAGGACCGTGGCGCCGGGCAGCGCGCCCGGTTTGCGCAGCAGCGCTTCGAGACAGTGATCGAGCTCGAGCCGTGATCCGCTCTTGGTCAGCAGCCGTTCGTGCTGGGCGATCTCGGTACGGCCGTCGAACACCACAAGCGCGGAGGCGTGCAGCAAGACCCGGACCTGGCGGCCGATGAACCGGGTCGGGACCGAGTAACGGTTGGTGCGGACGGTGATCTGGGAGAACCGGTCGACCCGTGGAGTGAACCAGCGGCCGGTCTCGAACGTCTCGACGGGCAACGGCTTCACACCAGCCGGTGACATCCACTCAGACGGACAACTGACAACCCACAAACACCGTCACAGCCATCCTTGCGAAAACCATTGGTGCCCGGCTTGCTCCGCTGATGGACTGACGTCCTACCGTGAGTCTGCCACGTGACGGAGGTGGTGGTTGTGACAGGTTATGACGTGCTTGCCGAGGTGTACGAATGGCTCATCTCGGATGCAAAATTGCCTCCAGCCGAGTTCGCTGCGTCGTTCGACGACGTCCTCAATCTCCTGCCGTCGAACGCTCACGTCCTCGACTGTTCGTGCGGAACCGGACAGTTGGCGGTTGGCCTCGCCGGTCGTGGCATGCAGGTTGTCGCAACTGACGCCAGCGAGGCGATGGTTCGTCGGACTGCAGAGTTGTCTGAGGAGTTCGGGGCATCCGTCCGGGCCGTACGGGCGAACTGGGAAAAGTTGCCCGACCATTTCCAGGACAACACGTTCGACATGGTGTTCTGCGTTGGCAACTCGCTTCACCATGCCACGGGCGCGACAGGCAGGGGTGCTGCTCTGGAGTCGATGTCACGGCTTCTGCGCCCCGGCGGGCGCTTGGTACTCACATCCCGCACTTGGGAACTCGTGAGGGCCAGAGGTTCCCGGCTGGAGATCAGTGACCGACTCGTCCGCCGGAACGGTCGCGATGCCGTCGTGGTCTACCGCTGGGAGATTGCGCCGCATTGGGAGGAGGAGCACCACATCGAGATTGCGATCGCGCAAGTTGATGCGACCGGGTTGGTTCTTGTCCGCTCGGAACTGCTGTCCTGCTGGCCCTACCGGTACGAGGAACTCGAAGTCGAGCTGCACCGGGTCGGACTCCAGACGGAACTGAGCACGTTCGATCTTGAGGCCGAGAACTACATGGTGGTCGCGAGCAAGGTATAAACACCGGACCGTCAGTCCCTGGCCGGCCCGCGCGGTAGCTCGCAGGACGCTTGCGCCCTCTCATCGGTGCGGGTTCAAGTGGTCAACGCAACGCCTCGGACGAGGAGTGCTCGTCGATCAGACGGCGGTAGATCCGGGGGGGCGGTGTGGCGCTGTTTCCTGGTCGCATCCAGATCAATGAGCAGGATCTCGTCGATCAGCGGCGTGAACGGATCCAGCTTCGACGGCCGCGCCGAAGCGGTTGGCGTGCGTGGCTGCGGCCAAGCCGAGGTCAGGGCCTTGTTGACCGTGCTCCAGGTGACGCCGTACTTGCACTGCAACGCCCGGTTCGACATGCCCTCGCGGGAGTCGCGCCGCAGCGCGGCGTACAACTCGAGCTTCGACTGGCCAGGCAGCATCGGGGGTGCTCCTGTACTGAGCAACCTGGTGCCGTCGGCTTTCACGAACAACTGACGTCACCTACTACCGACAGAACCAGGCGGGTGCCTGGAGACAAGCAGGCTGATCTACCTCCGGGCCCGTGCCGACGCCGCCTCGCACCTCGCCCGCCTGACCCGCGAGGCCGGCATCGCCATCGTCGAACCGCCGGGTCTGCACGCCCTCTACCTCAACGCGGGCCGCCTGCTTCCGCACATCGCCGCACACCGCTTCCCCGGCCACGCACTCGCCTGCCAGCTCTATCTCGAAGGCGGCATCCGCTCGGTGGAACTGGGCTCCCTCTACCTCGGCAGCGAGGACGAGGACGGCACCCCGGTCACCGCAGCACCCTACGAGCTGGTCCGGCTCGCGCTCCCCCGAAGGACGTACGGGCTCAGCCACCTGAACCATGTCGGTGACGTCCTGGCCGCCACGGTCAAGGGCAAGGAGCGGATCCCGGGCTACCGCCTGGTCGAACAGCCCCCGCTCCTGCGCCACTTCCGCTGCAAGCTGGAGCCCGTCCCGTCCTGAGAACGGAGGCTCGCCTTCCACTTCGATGGTGTGTGCCGTGTCACACCCTTCAAAGCCCGCCTAAGTTGTCTGCATCACAGCGGAAATGTCCAATTAGCCTCCATGCTCGGACCGGACATCAGCTCCCGAAATGGAGCTCATCGTCATCTCCTCGGGCACGAAGTTCAAAGTGACCCATGACACAGCATGCGTGACATTCTCCCCACCCTCTCGGAAGGTGCCCCATCATGGCCGCTTACCTCTGCCCGCCAGCCGTGATACACGGCGAGCACGCCGTGAAGACCAGCCAGATCGTGGCGGAGGTGGGCGATCGGCACCCGCATGCGGCGTGGGCGCCGCGGATCGACGGCATCGCCGCCAGTACGGGCATCGAGACCCGCGGCTGGATGCTGCCGCTGGAGACCGCCGTCGCGCCGGGCAAGGGCAGCGGTCTGCACGCTGTCGGTATCGCGCCGGCCCAAGAGGCGCTCGCCCGCGACGGGTTCGCACAGCAGGACGTGGACCGCGTGATCGCCGCCCTCGAGTCCATACCCGCCCCGCAGACCGTCCAGGAGCGCACCGCTCCCGCCTGGGAGGCCGTGCAGTCCTACGGGGAGCGTGCGGCGCGCGGGGCCCTGCAGACAGCCGGGCTGGACGCCGCGGACGTCGACTGCCTGATCACCAGTCACTCCACCACCCCGGCGCTGCCGGGCCTGGACATCGCCCTGTCCAACAGGCTGTCGCTCCGCAGCGACACGCTGCTGCTCCCGGCGACGCAGTGGGCGTGTATCGCGGGGACGCGCTCCCTGGCACTGGCCGCGGAGCTGGTCGCCGCCGACCCCGACCGGGTGGTCCTGGTCGTCATCTCGGAGGCGCTGAGCACGACCTACCAGCCCGGGGACGACACACTCGAGTCCTTGATCGTCCGGCTGCTGTTCGCGGACACCGCGGTCGCCGCGGTGGTCACGGGCCGCCCGAGGCCCGAGTCGGTGCTGCGGCTGGACGCGGCATGGCACCACACCCTGCCCGGCACCCAGGACCTGCACCGTCTGGAGACGCGCGCGGACGGCACCCACTTCGTGATGGACCGGCGTGGACCGCGCGCCGTACAGGAGACGGTCACCGCGATGTGGGAGTGGCTGCGCACCCGGTACCAGGACGACCCCGACTCCTGGCACCCCGACGTACTGCTCGCGCACCCCGGGGGGACCCGCGTGCTGGAGTACATGGAGCAGACGATGCCCGACGGGTGGCCGTCGGGGCTGCTGGACTACAGCCGGGACAGCTACACCACCGGCAACCGCGGAGGCGCGGCGGTGTTCGACATCCTGCGGCGGGCGCATGACGCAGGGCAGCTGAAGGCGGGGCACCGCGCCGTTCTGTACGCGGCGGCACCGGGACTCACCGCGACCGCCCTGGAAGGGCAGTGGCTGTAGTGCGCCGGAGGGCGTCGTCCGCTCCGTCGGCAGGGGGCGGGGCGCACGCCTGAGGCACCTTCGCCGCACTCCACCGGGCCGGCCGCGTCACCTTGCGACTTCCGCCCAGACGACCTTCCCGGTGTCCGTCCACCGCACTCCCCACCGGGTGGTGAGCCGGTGCACGATGCTCAGGCCACGGCCGCCGTTGTCGAGCAGGTCGCCGCGCCTCAGGCGCGGCCTGCCGTTGCCGGTGTCGCCCACCTCGCACAGCAGGCCGTGACCGGACCTGATCAGCCGTACCGTGACGGGACCGGTGGCGAAGCGCACCGCGTTCGTGACCAGCTCGCTCACCAGCAGCAGTGTCTTGTCCCGGGTGTCGTCCCTGGTGCCCCACTGCCTCAGCAGCGCGGCGACCCGCTCGCGGGCGTGGGCGGGGGCATCGCTGCGGGCGGGCAGCCGCCAGGTCGCCGTGTCCCCCTTGCGGTAGCCGATCATCCGTGCGAGCAGCAGGGTCACGTCGTCGCGCTGGGGCGCGGGCGCCAGTGCGGCAACGACGTCCCGTGCCGTCTGCGGCAGGGCGTCCCAGGGGTGGACCGTGGAGACGACGTCCGCCAGCCGGTCGATGCCCTCGTCGATCGAGAGGGCGGGATCCTCCACCAGCCCGTCGGTGTACAGGGCGAGCACGGAGCCCGGAGGAACGCCGATGGTGTACACGTCGAAGGGCTCGCGCAGCGCGAACTCGGCGCCCAGGCCGGGGTGAGGGCGGATCGAGAGCGCCCCCGCGTGTCCGTCCGGGGAGACCAGGATCGGGGGGAGATGACCGGCACTGGACAGCGTCACATGGTGGCCCACCGGGTCGTACAGGGCGATGCAGCAGGTCGACCCCAGGGCGCTGTAGCCGGCCGCCAACCCGGAGTCCGCGTCGTCCAGCAGCGTCACGGTCTCGTCCAGGTGCTCCAGTACCTGGTCGGGCGCGAGCCCCGCGGACAGCAGCGCGCGGGCCTCCATGCTCAGCTGCCCCATGGTCGCGGCGGCTCCCAGGCCGTGTCCGACGACGTCACCGACCACCAGCGCGGTTCGGCCGTCGGGCAGCGGGAAACTGTTCACCCAGTCGCCGCCGACGCCTGCGCTGTCGGGGGTGGCGGGCTGGTAGACGCTGGCGATCTCGATGGTGTCGCCGCCGGACCGGGGCAGGAGCCGGCGCTGCAGGGCCAGCACCTGTGTGTGTTCGCGCTGGTGCTGGCGAGCCAGGTCCACGTGGTGGGCGGTTCTGGCCACCAGTTCCTGCAGGTCGAACAGCTCGCTGTCGCGGAAGGGGCAGTCCGCCCGCCGCCACACCTCCGCCACTCCCAGTACGGCGGGGGGCGCGCCGTCCAGGACCAGGGGGATGCACGCCACGCCCGCCGACCGGCCGCCGGGCACGAGGGCACGTACCACTCGAGGGCTGCCGAAGACCCGTTCGATCGCCTGGCGGTCGGGGATGACGATGGTCTGCGGGGCGTCGTCCCGCAGGACCGCCTGCGCCAGCAGACGACTCGCGTCGCCCGGAAGATCGTCGCCCGGGGTCATGTAGCCCTCGGGCCACACCCGGTCCGGGACCAGGGCCGCCCGCCGGAGGTGGATACGCCCCTGGGCCTTTCCGGTGACCCCCTCGCCCGTCCACACGGCGAAGTCGAGGTCGACGGCGGCGACGTCTCCCCAGGCCAGCAGGGACTCCGCCAGTGACTGTGCGGTCTCGCCGATGTCCAGCGAGGTGCCGATCGCGGTCTCGGCGGCGTAGAGGTGCAGCCTCCTGGCCATCGCGATCACGGAGACGGTCAGGCCCTCCTCCGGTGACGCGGCGGGCAGGATGCTCATCGACACGACCAGCTCGGATCCGTCGCACCGCCTCAGCCGCTGGATCCGGGCGACGTGCGCCTCACCGCTCTCCACGACCTGCCGCAACCTGCGGGTGACCGTCGGTACGTCGCCCGGGGGGAGGAGATCCACGAACGGTTTCCCGGCGTCGGCCTCCAGACCCGCGAACACCGGGGCGTCGAGGTTGCAGCGGGTGATGATCAGATCAGTGTCCAGGTTGACCGCGCCGAGGATCTGCTCCTGTTGTCCGGCCGCCGGAGGGTCGGGAACCCGCTGACGGGCGGCACGGTCGCCCCGCGGGTCGGCCGCTGACGCTCCACCTTGCGGGATGTAGCGGCCAAGTGCGCGGCTGACCAGCTCGAACGCCGAGGAGGACGAGGGCGAGGGTGTGGAGTCCATGCGGCTCTCTCAGCAATCCCCGGCTCGGTTGCCGGGGCTTGGTTCGGACCCGTGCGGTGGGGCCCCGAGTCCCTGACCGCACACCTCATTGAATAACACCGGGGGCCGCTTCGCACACATCAGCGATTGCTCGAGCACCCGGGCACGGGGCGACGGGCACTCGTGCCGTGCTCAGAGGGAGGTCAGTGGCTGTGCATGAGCGATGAGCAGCGCGACATCGTCGTGGTCGGCGGGATTGCGCAGTTCCCGGAGCAGCCGGTCGCAGGTTTCCTCCGCGGAGCGGCACGGCGGGGACAGCAGGCGCAGGAGCTCGTCCAGGCGCTTGTCGATGGGGTCGTCCCGGGTCTCGACCAGTCCGTCGGTGTACAGGACGAGCTGATCACCGGGGTTCATGGCGACGACGGAGGTCTCGAAAGGACCGCTTCCGACTCCCAGCGGGGTGCCGGTGGGCAGGTCGAGCAGTTCGGGCGGCCGGCCGGCCCGCACCAGAACCGGGGGCAGATGGCCTGCACAGGCCACCTGCAAGCGGCCGGCGTGCGGATCGTGGACGGCGTACACGCACGTGGCGATGTAGGGGTCCAGACCCTGTGTGATCTTGTCGAGGTGGGTGAGGATGCGGCTGGGTGCGAGGTCGAGGTCGGCGAGGGTGGAGGTCGCGGTACGCAACCGGCCCATGGCGGTGGCCGCCGGGATCCCGCTGCCCATGACGTCGCCCACGGCAAGGGCGGTCCGGTCGCCGCTGAGCGGGATGATGTCGTACCAGTCGCCGCCGACCTCGCTGAAGGCCTGCGCGGGCCGGTACCGGGCGGCGATCTGCAGGCCGGGGCGGCGTGGCGAGGGGCGGGGCAGCAGGCTGCGCTGCAGGGTTTCGGCGGCGCTGCGGATGTGCTGGTGCAGGACGGCGTTGTCGATGCTCAGCGCCGCGGAGGAGGCCAGCTCGCAGGCGAGGGTGAGATCGTCCTCGTCGAAGGGCTGCGGGTTGCGTGCACGGGCCAGGCCCATCACGCCGATGATCTGTCCGCGGGCGATGAGGGGGACGGCCATGTCGGTGTGGACACCGGCCTCGGCGAGCAGTCCGGCCGCGGCGTCGTCGGCTGCGATACGGCTGAGCTCGTCGCTGTCGAGGTGGGTGATCAGCAGCGGTTTGCGGGTGCGCAGGCAGCGGGCCGCCGGATGGTCCGCGTGGTAGGTGGTGAGGTGGCCGGGCTGGATGATCGCCTCGGAGGCCCCGGTGGGGTAGGCGGTCTTCACCGCCAGCGCCCGGAACAGCGCCGGGCCGTCTCCGCAGTCCGGGCGGCCCGTCCGCAGGACGGAGTCCAGGATGTCCACCGCGATCATGTCGGCCAGGTCGGGCACCAGGACGTCCGCGAGTTCCTGGGCGGTCCGCTCCACCTCCAGGGTGGTCCCGATGCGCGCCGAGCCGTCGGCCATCAGGCGCAGGCGCTGCTGGGCCCGGTCGGCTTGCCTGGCCGCCTCGTACCGGTCGGTGACGTCCACCACCACGTTGGCGATCCCCAGCACGTGCCCGCTCTGGTCCTCCAGCCGGTAGAGCGACACGGCCCAGGCGTGGTCGTGGTCCGGGTCGGCCCGGGTCCGGCCCACCACCTGCTCGTCCACCATGGGCAGGCCGGTCGCCAGAACCTCCCGCATCTGGTTCTCCGCGGTCATGAAGGGCGCACCGGGCAGGATCTCCCGGAAGTGGCGGCCCACGTGGTCGGCCTCGGGGACGCCGTGCATCGAGGCAAGGGCGCCGTTGACCGCCACGTACCGCAATTCGGGGTCCAGGACGGACAGTCCGATCGGCGCCTGGGTGACCAGTTGGCTGGAGAGGGCCACATTGCGCTCCACCTGCCGCACCGTGGCCCGGTCGGTGGCGAGCCCGAGCGCGTAGTGATCGCCGAGGTTGTCCGTCAGCCGCATGTTGCGGAACTCAACCGTCCGCGTACTGCCGTCCTTGAGCCGGACGGGGAACGGTCCGGCCCAGCCCCGGCCGGTCGCCATCACCTCGTCGAACAGCCCCATCCCCGCTTCCCGGTGTTCGGGATGGAGCAGCAGGGCGGCCGCGTACTGCCCGACCGCCTCGTCACCGGTGTAGCCGAACAGCTCCTCGGCCTGCGGACTCCACATGTCGATCCGGCCGTCGGCCTCCACCAGCACCGCGGCGACACCCAGCAGGTCCATCAGCCCGCTCGGGTCGGATGCCGGATCCTGCGGATCACCCGCCTGCTCCGGAGGCTGGTTCGCTCGGCTCATCACATCGCCCCTCAGGCCTTCGACCCCACGGCGCACCCGTCTGCCCGAGCAGATGTGCACGGCGGCCGGTGGCAGGTCAGCAGCCGTTCACGATCCGGGCCCGGCTCGCAGGTCGGTCCTTACCCGTCCAGCCTTCCACAGGTCTCGGCTTCGACCGAGGAGATCGGCAGCCCGTCGTGCGGAGTGGGGAGCTGCCGCCCCAGGCGTGCGAGCGGGGTCAGGGCCATGACCACGGGCGACAGCATCATGCCTGCGGCGGTCACCAGCAGGCCGGTACGCAGCCCCCACTCCCCCGCAAGGAACCCGCCGGCCAGGGACCCGATCGGGGTCAGCCCCATGCCCGCACACGTGATCGTCGCCGCCGCGCGGCCCTGCATCCCGTCCGGGGTGACGGCCTGCCGGACGGCCATGAGCGTGACATTCACCAGCTGGCCGCCCAACCCGAAGACGAAGCCCACGGCGAGGAGCACGGGAACCGTGACGGCCGAGGAGCCGTCCAGCGCGGGCACGCACAGGAACACGCCGTCGCCGAGGGCCGCCGCGCACATGACCACCGTGCCGTGCCCGAACCGGCCCGGCAGGCGGGCGGCCAGCATTGAGCCCAGGAGCGCGCCCGGCCCCGCCGCCGCGAGCGCCAGCCCCACGACGGTGCCCGACAGGTGCAGTTCCCGGGGCAGGAACAGGAGGTAGACGGTCATCATGGCCGCGAACGAGAACTGGAACGCTGCCGAGGCCAGGCATACGGCTCTGAGGACGGTGTCACCGACGACGAAGCGCAGGCCCTCATGGATCCGCCGCCAGACCCGCGGGGGCTTCTCCTGGCGCGCCGGCATCGATTCCGCTCGGCGGATGCGCCGGATCGACAGGAACGACAACGCGAAGAACAGCGCGCCGGAGGCGGCGGCGAGGGGTGCCGACAGCAGGGACACCAGCGCACCGCCGAGAGCGGGACCGCCGATCTGCGCCGCGGACCGGCTGCCCTCGAGGGCGCTGTTGCCGCGCACCAGTTGGTCGCGTTCCACGAGTCGCACGAGGGACGCCTGGTACGCCACGTCGAAGAACACGGACAGGGCCCCGACGGTGAAGGTGAGCGCGAGCAGGCTCGGCATGCCGAGCCCGCCGACGAGGGCGGCCAGGGCGACAGCGCCCAGAGCCAGGGCCCGGCCGGCGTCGGCGAGCACCATGGTCGTGCGGGTACGCCATCGGTCGACCCACGCGCCGACGAACAGCGAGAGCAGCAGGATCGGCGCCTGTCCCACCGCGCGGAGGACGCCCAGCCGGCCGGCACTGGCGTCCAGCGTCAGGACGGCAAGGAGCGGCAGAATCACCAGGGTTGCGTGTTCACCGACTTGGGACGCCGTCTGACCCCACCAGAGTCTGCGGAAGTCGGCGTCCCGCCACAGGCTGGACGGAGCGGATCGGGCGGAACCGGATGCACCGGATGAAGCGGAGGAGGTGGAGGAAGTGGACGGCACGGGTATCCCTCGTGTTGCCGGCAACGAGGCCCGCCACCGAGCACGGCGAAGGTGCTTCGGCGGTTTCGGGCAGGAGAAGGCTCGCTGTGCCGCACCATCAAAGGCAGCACGCGATGACAGGCCGTCACACGGCCTACGATGTCAACGCGCGCTCGGGAAACCGGGCATGTCTCAGCTCCTCGTGGTGACCAGGTGCGCCCAAACCCTAACCGGCCGAGGGCCGGTGCGGAAGGCGGCGGCCTTCGACGCGGTTGCAGGGTTGAGCGGCGTCAGACCGTAGTAGCCCGCCCGAAGCCATCGGTCGCGTGTCCCGGCCGTGGTCCAGTACCCGGCCGTGGTCCAGTACCCGGCCGTGGGTGACGTTCCCGTGGCGCGGCCCGCCACCGCGATCGGCGCGTTCATGGTCGGGGCGGCCGTCACGTCGCGCTGGCCATGGGAGTACGGGCCTCCATCGTCCTGCGCGTCCACGAGCCGGGCATGCCGACGCTGCTGAGTCGGACAGCCATCGCCGAGCTCATCAACGACGTGCTGGGACGCCCCGGGCAGCGCTGCGTGGGACGGTACCGGCCAAGGCCGGTTGAGAGGGGTGGACGAAGCCGTCGGCGTGGCATGAGGTGAGGAGGGTCCCGGATTCGCGCTCCCCCTGCCCCGTAGGCAGGATGTAGGCCATGACCGAGATCCGCACACCCCGTCTCCTGCTGCGCCGATGGCTCGACGACGACCTCGTCCCGCTGTCCGAGATCCACGCCGATCCGGTGGTGATGCAACGCGTCGGCGACGGCTCGCCGCGCTCCCTGGAGCAGACCGCCGAGGACATCGAGGCCTGGGAGGAGGAGTGGGACGAGGAAGGCTTCGGGGTGTTCGCCGTCGAGCTCCTGGGATCCGGTGAGCTGGCGGGCGCCGTCGGTCTGTCCGTGGCCGACGCGCCGGCCGAGATCTCCGGCCAGGTCGCGATCAGCTGGCGGCTCGGGCGGGTGTTCTGGGGGCAGGGATACGCCTCCGAAGCGGCGCACGCCACCTTGGAGTTCGCCGTGCAGGACCGCGGCCTCGACCGGGTGGTGGCCGTCTGCCGCACGAGCGACACGGCTTCCGCGAACGTACTCGACAAGCTGGGCATGCAGACGGAGGGAGCGGCCCGGCATCCGGACCACGACCACGACCTCGCGGTCTACGGAATCGACCTGACGCAGTACCAGTAATTCTCCGACCGCGGTCGACCGCACGGCCGTCAGCGGGTGGGTACGGCCGCGTCGAGCAGAGGGCCCAGCTCACGGGCCACGGTCGTCAGGGCCTGGACGTCCTGGTCGGCGCGGGCCAGGAGGATCGCCCCCTCAAGGCTGCTGATCATGAGCGTGGACAGTGCGCCGGCCCGTTGCGCGGGCACGCCCATCCCGGTGAGGGCTTCGGCTACCGCACCGGTCCACGTCGCGAAAGCCGCGGATGCGGCCGTCCGCGTGGAGGGGACCGACTCCGCGCAGTCCACCGTGGCGGCCGCCACCGGGCATCCGCCGGCGAAGCCGGCAGTCTCGTACTCGTCGGTCCACTGACGCACCATCTCGGCGAAGAGTCCGCTCGGCGTCGGCTCGGGCAGCGCGGCCAGGAACCGGGCGACACGGCCTGCCGCGTATCCGCCTGCCCACCCCACCGCCTCGTCGACCAGCTGCGTCTTGCCGCCGGGGAAGTAGTGCTGGAGGGATCCGCGTGGTGCTGCGGCGTCGACGGCGACCTCGCGCATACCGGTGGAGTGGACTCCGTCGCGGCGAATGAGCTGGGCCGCGCTGAAGACCATTCGCTCGCGCGGTCCCCGTTCGGCCTTCGCCATCGTCGGCCTCCGTCCGCTCGCTCACGCCTCGTTCCCGGGTCACCAGTCTATGACCGCGGTCATAACCGCAGCTACTATGACCGCGGTCATAGTCGAGGGTGAAGGTGGCGGCTCGACCCCGCGCGGGCCCGGGAAGGCGGTACGTCATGTACGTCGGTTTCATCGGTCTGGGGGTCATGGGGCAGCCCATGGCACTGAACCTCGCCCGGGCCGGGTCACGTCTGGTGGTCTGGAACCGCACTCCCGAGCGATGTGAAGCACTGCGCGCCGTCGGCGCCGAGGTGGCGGCGGACGCTGCCGGAGTCTTTCACCGGGCGGCGACCGTGTTCCTCATGCTGGCCGACGAGGAGGCCGTGGACGCGGTGCTGGGGCGTGGCACACCGGAATTCGCCCGGCGCGTCGCAGGCCACGCCGTCGTGCATATGGGCACGACCTCGGCCGCGTACTCCCACGGTCTCCAGGAGGACATCCGGGCCGCGGGCGGGCGTTACGTCGAGGCCCCGGTCTCCGGCAGCCGTGTCCCCGCCGAGCGGGGCGAACTGGTGGGGATGCTGGCGGGCGACGACGACGCCTTGGCGACCGTACGGCCCCTGCTCACTGCAATGTGCCGTGAGACGTTCGCATGCGGAGCCGTCCCGGGCGCACTGCTGCTGAAATTCTCGGTGAACCTGTTCCTGATCACTCTGGTCACGGGTCTTGCCGAGGCGTTTCATTTCGCCGAGCGGCACGGGCTGGACCAGCATCTCCTCCGGGACGTCCTCGACGCCGGCCCCATGGCCAGTGCCGTCTCCCGGGGCAAGGGGCCCAAGCTGCTGGAGCGAGACTTCTCCGTCCAGGCGGCCGCCGCGGACGTGCTGAAGAACAACCGCCTGATCGCCGAGGCCGCCCGCACGGCAGAGCTGGCGTCCCCGCTTCTCGACGTGTGTCACGCCCTGTACGACGAGACCGTCCAGCAGGGCCATGGTGACGAGGACATGGTGGCCGTCCTGGGCGCCTTGGAGGCCCGGACCGCGAAAGGGCGACGCTGCTGAGCGAACGTCGATTCAGGTCCGCATCCCGAACAGGAAACGTGTCACACGCGTTCGGCGCACCAGCAGTTCGTAGGCGACCAGGGTCAGGGCGAGGGACATCGCCACCAGCGCCACGTACTCGACCGCGATCGGCGCGGACCAACCCACGACGACATAGGCGACGGCGACGACGATCGGCTGGTGGAGAACGTAGAGCGGCAGCACGGCGGCGGCGAGATAGCCGTGGACGCGTTGACGCGGGGTCCGATCCGCTGACGTCTCCGGCCCCTGTGGCAGCCGCCGTCCGGGACGGTCGAGGAGACCTGGGACGGCGACGACCAGGCACCATCCGGCCGCCCCGAACAGGGCACGAGAAACGACGGCCGACGGGGTCGTCTGTGTGAAGGGGTCGTCCGCTGTGGTGAAGCCGGGGGCAGCCGCGATGAACAGCAGTACGCCGAGGCAGGCCGCCAGGCGCGCCTCACGCCGCATGGCGGTGCGCAGGCGGGCGTCGGCGGCCAGGAGGAACCCGGCGGCGAAGAAGAGCAGGTACGACCAACGGTGCCAGCCCGCATAGTCCTCCTCCATGCCGACGAAGGCGCAGATGGCGGCGAAGAGGAGGGCCGGGATCAGCAGGACGCCTCGGCGGAGCAGCGTCGCGGCCGCCAGGCGGTCCAGGGCGCGTCGGGCAGGTTCGTGCGGCAGCCGGCGAGGGAGGGGGGCCAGCATGAGGGAGAACGTCAGCAGGAGCACGACGAACCACAGATGGCCGGTCTCGAAGTACTGCCCTTGTATCAGGAAGGGGAACTCGTCGAGCTCCACGTGCACGTCGAAGAAGTGGGGCAGGAAGTCCAGGTACGACTCCTTGTCATCGGGGTCGGACGAGCGCTGCCGCAGCCACTGCGGCAGCGGATTCAGGACGACGGTCGCAAGGAGCAGCGGAACGCCCAGCCGCAGCAGGCGCTCTGCTACGAAGGCGCCCTCGCCGCGGCGCCGAAGCGAGTGCCAGGCCCCCAGGCCGGAGATCAGGAACAACAGCGGCATCGCCCAGACGACCCCGAACCCGGCGATGACGGTGACGACTTCCGTGGTCTCGGAGTTCGTGACGTAGAAGTCGCCCTCGGTCGCGAACACCAGTGCCGAGTGGAAGAAGATCAGCCCGATCACCACCAGCATGCGTATCGCGTCCAGCTCCGGCCGCCGCTCCGATGATCCGGACGGTGATTGCGTGGGCGTCGCCATGCCGCGTCCTCCCCCGACTCGCATGCGTGGCACCCATGGTGGCGGGGAGGGTCGTCGAGGACCATACCCGCACACGCGAGTCGTTCGAGGGTGTGACCTCAGGCGTGGGACAGCGCGAAGGAGACCAGGAAGCCGCTGACCGTGACCAGCCCGATCGCCAGCTGAGCCTCCTGGAACGCCTCGGGGATCATCGTGTCGGCGATCATGGCCAGGATCGCGCCGGCGGCCACGGCCGTCACCCCCGCGATCACCGTGGACGAGAAGCCGCCCAGGACGGCGTACCCGAGGACGGCGGACACGGTGCTCGCGACCGCGATGGCGCCCCACACGGCGAAGACGTATCCCTTGCCGCGTCCGGCCTTCTTCATTCCGGCCGAGCTGGACAGACCTTCCGGGATGTTGCTGATGAAGACGGCCGCGACGGTCACGAGGCTGACTGCCCCACCGTTGAGCAGGCTGACGCCGATCACCGCCGACTCGGGCACTCCGTCCAGCAGCGCGCCCAGCGCCAGCGCCAGGCCCGAGCCGCTCTGCTGCTCCTCGGACGGCTGCGTCTGGTCCGTGTGGTGGCCCGACCGCTTGCGATGGCGAGCGCCTCGGCCGGCCAGCCAGAGATTGCCTCCCGTGTAGGCCGCCGCTCCGGCCAGCGTCCCCACAGCCGCCGGGCCCAGCCCGCCCTGTTCGTAGGCCTCGCCGACCAGTTCGAAGGAGACGGCCGAGAGAAGCACGCCGGCACCGAAGGCCATCACCAGCGCGATGACTTTTTGCGACACGCGCATCCCGTAGCCGATCACCGCTCCCAGCAGGAGAGCACTTCCTGCCAGCAGCCCCCAACCACCTGCTTGGATCACCTCGGACATGCCGCGCGTGTACCCACGAGAGTGTGATCGGCACCTTGTCGCCGGACGGATCCCCTGGACGAGCAGGAACGCACCCCTGCTCCGCGTCAGCCGGAACCGTCGAGCAGCCGGCACGGCAACGCCCGCTCACCGGCCTCGTGACCTCCGTCTCCCTCTGCCTCCACCCTGTACAGGCGGGCCTGCGGTGTCGTACTGACCGCTTCCTCAAGCCGTCCGCCCACGAACAGCGCCCCCACCCCGTCCTCCACCGCCCAGCCGGGGGGAAGCATCCCGGCGGCCACGGCCTCCCGGTAGGAGGTGCGGCGTCCCGGTTCGCTGTCGTAGTGCGGGCATATCGACCGCGCGTGACTCGAACGCCTGCAAGAACTGATCGATGTACGCGGGCGCGTCGCCGCTGGCCGTGGGGACGAAGCACACCTTGGGGCGGTCACCTCTCGCGTGGTCGAGCAGCCAGTCGTCCAGCAGACCGTCCTCGTCCGTCGAGAAGCCTCCCCCGAGAAGAGCCACCCGACGAGCTGTCGCGACCACCACCAGTGCCTCCCGAAGCATGGGCGCTGCGAAACGAGTTAGGCGCACAGTGCCGTTTGACGAGGGCCGCCGGCAACCGGATTGCGGCCCGCCCCGTCCCTGTCGCGGCAGTTGTCCTCTTCCGCCGTTCGAGGGATTCGAGACCACGTGTGGTGGTCACAGCGATGAGTTCTGCGAGCGCGCCGGGTCCATGGGTGCAACGGTCGCCGCACAACGCCCGGAGAAAGAGATCACCGGTCCCACGCACACCGATCAACCGCTCGCAAGGAGATCGACATGGCCGCCACCTACACCTTCGACGTCTTCTCCAGCCTCGACGGGTACGGCGCCGCCGGCGCCAACTGGACCGGCTACTGGGGCAAGCAAGGACCCGAGCTGCTCGACCACCGCTTCGCCCAGTACAGCCAGGAGCAGCGGATGGTCTACGGGGCCAACACCTATCGGGCCTTCGTGCAGATGCTCGCCACGAGCACCGAGGGGTCCGACGTGCGGGACCCCTGGGTGACGCGGATGAGGAACCTGCCGACGACCGTGGTGTCGAGGACGCTCGAAGGCCCCCTCGACTGGCCGGACGCGACCGTCGCGAGCGGTGACGCAGTCGACGTCGTCGCCCGGCTGAAGCAGGAGTCCGACGTGCCGCTGCGTTCGCACGGCAGCCTGTCGTTGAACCGGGCGCTGATGGCCGCCGGCCTGGTCGACCGCTTGCAGGTGACGCTCTTCCCCGTCATCACCGGACAGACCGGGCTGGACCCGGTCTTCCGGGATGCGGCGGACTTCGACCTGGAGCTGGTCGAGCACCGGACGCTCGACGGTCACATCCAGGAGCTCGTCTACCGCCCCACGTTGCATTGACCCCTGGTGCGGCGGTAGTCCCGGCGGCCTCCCTCAGGCGCTGGCGTGGCGACGCCACGCCGTCCTGCGCGGTGCGGCGTGGTGTACGGGCTCGTCCGGCTGGTCGGCCTGCCGACGCCTCAGCCACAGGGACGTCATGGCCAGCAACGAGGCGAACACCACCAGGAGCGCCACCGACACCCACATCTGCCTGCTTCCCGGGTCGGCCCATCCCACCGACACGGCGGAAGCGGCCCACAGGACGGCTCCCCCGGCGTAGAAGGTGCGCATCCGGCGCAGCTGCCGCAGGGCTCGTACGGACTCAGCGTGATCAGTTTCCGAAGCCATGCCGACGCAGGTACCCCGATCCGCGCCGCCTATCAGCCTCGGTCATACGCGTACCCCGGGCGACCCTGCGACGGCCGATGAGCGATGGCACGCCACCATCACGTCCGTTCCGGAGACCTCGCGGCACGGGCGCCGGGCCGACGGCCTGCTCGGGTTGCTCCGCGCTTCACAGTCCAGCCGCCTGGATCAGCGAGGTCCGCTCGTCCTCGCCCAGGTGAAGGCCGGCCAGCAGTTCGTTGTCGGCCAGGAGTCGCCGCACCCATGTCGCGTGGGCGACAAATGCCGCGCGGCACAGGGCCCGTTCAGGGTGGTCCTCCTCGGGGCCGCTGATCGCCATGTCCCACCGGCTGTCCGGATCGGTCGGTGCGGACAGGGCGGCGGCCACGAGCACGAGTCCGAACAGCTCGTCGCGGCGCGGAGTCGATGGATCGGCGGCCAGCCGCAGCAGGTACGGGACGACCGCCGGCATCGTGGCACTGATGGACATCGGTCCGGACATCACGAGCCAGTCCAGTGCTCGTTCGGCCATCTCGGCCGCATCCGGATCGAGCAGGCCGCGCAGGACGACCGGGACGTCGACCGGGCAGCCGGGAATGGACGACCACTCGACGTCCTCGCACCCTTCCAGTGCCGGATGCGGAGCAGCCTCTTGCGTCAGATGTGGGTAGGCCGCCGTCAGAGCCGCTGTCGCGGTCACCGCTGCGGCCTCATGATCCACCCTGCACACGAGCATGCCTCCCGAGATCATCCATGGTCACAACGAATGTGCCTGCTGAGAAGCGGCCGCCGTCGGACAATCATCCCGCATGGTCGAGCTGAGTGCTTGCCCAGTGGTGTTCGAGGATGTACGGGTCATCGAGACGGGCGTCGTCGGCGCGGTCGCGCACGTCGTTCAGGAGCCAGCTCAGCAGCTCCGTGGAGGCGTCGTACTCGTCGTAGAAGCCCATGTGCAGTTCGGTGATCTCGTACTCGGTCAACACGTCATCGAGGAGGTCGGCCAGTTGTGAGTCGGCGGCCGGGGTGCGGGTGGCGGCCCAGGTGTCCAGCCAGGGGCGCAGGGTGCCCGTGGCGACGGTGACGAGGCTGAGGGTCTCCCTGACGGAGACGGGGCTCGGGCTGGTGTGCAGGGTGGCTCCCCACCAGGCGGACCAGACCTCGTGGAGGGCCTGCGCCAAGGGCGCGTCCCAGGTGGTCCAATCCGCCTCGCGCAGGCGTGAGGCGATGAGGTTCGCGTCGACATGGAGTCGGCCGGTGACTGCGGCGCGGATGATGCGGGGGGTGAGGCGGCGGTAGAGACGCGGGAAGTCGTCCCAGTGGCTGGGGACCTCTGCGGCGACGGCGGACACCAGGTCGTCGGATATCAGGTCGAGGGGCCCGGAGAGTTCGGCCAGATCCTCCGCGCCGTAGCAGTACGTGCACCCGGAGACGGGGAAGGGCTCTTGCGAGGCGAACGCGCCATCGAGGGCGTCGAGCGCTGTCATGAGCTGCTGCTGGTGGCGGGACATGGCAACCTGCCCGAGGGACTCCGACCGGGTGACCGGCGAAGGTCGCAGGCTATCAAGCTCTGGGCGCACCGGCGAACCCCGGCGGCGTGTGGTCGTGATCAATCCTCGTAGCGCCGACGCGCGAGATGCAGGGTGATGTCGGCTGTCATCTCGACCCGGTCCGGAAGAACCCGCATGATCCGGCTGAACACCTGCTCTCGCTCCGCGGCCGGCAGGACGAGATAGGCCGAGACGGTGGAGAGGTGCCCGATGTAGTCGCGCGCGCTCGTCGTCAAGCGCCGTTCGATCGTGGACTGCTGAGTGTCGGTGAACCACCGGGACCGCTGCAGCTCGGTCCCCGGCCACTGCATCTTTTGTTCCGGAGGCGTCCCGTCGGGCGACGGTATCTCGTCGCTCTTCAGGAACGGTGCCCGCGCCGTGCGAACGGCTGCCTCCACGGCCGGGTCGGCGAGCCGGAACGGGCCGCCGAACGAGGCGAACACACCGCCCGGCTCCAGGAGCGCGGCGATGCGTGACCACCGGCCCTCGGGGTTCGTCCAGTGCAGCGCGGCGGCCGCGTAGACCAGCCCGTACCGCTCGCCCGGTCGCAGGTCCTCGAACGCGGCTCGCATCGTCGCGACGGTGGCCGGTACATGCTTGCGCAGCTCGGCGAGCATGGACTCGTCGGGCTCCGTCGCGGTGACCACGATCCCCCGCCGGGCGAAGAGCCGGGTCGCTTTGCCGGTCCCGGCGCCGATCTCCAGGGCGGTCCGGACCGGACGGCCCGCGTACCCGATCACCCTGTCGAACAGCTCCGCTGGATATCCCGGCCTGAACCGTTCGTAGGCTTCCGCCACGACTCCGAAGCTCAACGCGCGATCAGGCATGCCGAGCATCCTGACACGAGCCGCACCACCGGGGGTGGCGATTTTGCACAGCCTGGACCAAGGCCGATCGCCAGGCTTCAGGAAGGTTGGGTGTGGTGGTCCAGCAGGCGGGTGAGCAGCTGCACGAAGTGGTCGCGTTCGGCCGGGCTCAGCGGTGCGAGGAGTTCGTCGTGGAGGTCGTCCAGGACCTCGTCGAGCCGTTGCAGCCGGCGGCGGCCCTCCGCGGAGATCGTGATGACGTTGCGGCGCCGGTCGCCGGGGTCGGGCGAGCGCTCGACGAGGTCACGCGCGGCCAGTTCGTTCAGCACTCCCACCATGTCGCTGCGGTAGATGCCGGAGCGCCTGCTCAGCTCCGCCTGGCTGGCCGGCCCGTACTCCTGCAGCGAGGCGAGCACGGCGTAGTGCCACTTGCGGGCGTCGTCCCGGGCCAGACCGTCGGTGATCAGCCGGTCCGACCGCACGGCCAGCTGTGACAGCAGTCGGCTCGCCCGCCGACGCAGCCTGTCGGGCGTCTTCTGCGCGCCGTCGCCGGGGACGTCCGCGGCCTCGCCTCTGATCATGGGACCGACCCTACCGTTGTGTTAGTCAGACTAACGATATAGGTTCACTCGAACCTGAACCGTTAGAGCGACTAACGCTGACCGAGTGAGACGCGAAGAAAGGCAGATCTTGCCCATCAAGGCACTCCAGATCCCCACCGCGGACGGCCCGGCCGACGCCTTCGCCGCCTTCCCCGAGCAGGGCGGGCGGCATCCGGGGGTCCTGATGTACATGGACGGCTTCGGCATCCGGCCGGTGCTGCGGGAGATGGCCCGCGAACTCGCCGGGCACGGGTACTACGTCCTCGTCCCGAACGTCTTCCACCGGCACGGCCCGGCACCGGTGATCGAACTGCCCGGACACATCGGAGAAGGGGCCCGGCCCGAGCTCATCGCCCGGCTGATGCCGCTGATCGAGGCCCACACCGACGAACGTGTCCTGAGCGACGCCGACGCCTACCTCAGATTTCTCACCAGTCGGCCCGAGGTGGCGGCGGGGCCCGTCGCGGTGACCGGGTACTGCTTCGGGGGCCTCCTGGCGATGCGCACCGCCGCGGCGCACCCCGGCCAGGTGGCCGCCGTCGCCGGCTTTCACGGCCCGGTGGGGGGTGGGGGGCCTGAAGGCCTGCATCGCCTTCTGTCCAGGATCACCGCAGAGGTGCACCTCGGCCACGCCGAATCCGACCTGACGCCCGAGGCTCTGGGCGAGCTCGATCAGGCGCTGCAGGCCGCGGGGGTCGACTACACCTCCGAGATCTACCCCGGCACCGTCCACGGTTTCACCATGTCGGACACCGACGCCTTCGACCCCGCCGCGCTGCAACGCCACTGGGACCGCCTGCTCCCTCTCCTCGGTCGCACCCTGGCCAAGAGTTGACGCCTCAAGGAGCGTCGCCGCGGTGGTGGAAGCGGTACGTCACTCCGGGGCCCGGTGCGCGCGGTGCGCCGGGGCCCGGGTCGTACAGCGCGCGGCCGCCGGGGAACTGCCCGAGTTCGGTGGGCAGGGCGGCCCCGGTGCCGATCTCGTCCGGCGTCCAGCCCGTGACGTCCAGCAGCAGCCCGTCCAGCGGCCCTCCGAGGAGCTGGGCATAGGTCCGCCCGGAGCGCGGGCCCGGATCGGGGTCGTCGTGGTCGTGGCCGTAGACCCGGCCGCGTAGCAGTTGCTCGTCGCCGTTCATCCGATCAGCCTCTCAGCCACCACTGACAACGCGGACCGTGGAACCACCGCCTCCAACCGGTCGAATGCGCGGGCATCCCGCACGCCGGGCCCATGATGCGCGTATGACCGATCGTGACGAGTTCCTGGAGTGGGTCAAGACCGCCCTGTACGAGGCCGAGCTTGCACTGCACAACGGAGATCCTGCTCTGCGCCGCGCGCTCTGGTCGCGCCGCGAGCCTGTGAGTGTCATGGGTGCGTGGCGCAACGCCCACGGGCAAGAGGAGCTGGACAGCCTCTTCACGAACCTCGGGAGCAGTCTTTCCGACTGCACGTCGTTCGTGTTCGAGTTGCAGGCGTACGACGTCTCAGGAGACATGGCGTACACGGCCGGCCTCGAGCACACCTCCGTCTCCGTCGACGGGGAACCACGCACCTACACGTTGCGGGCCACCCAGGTGTACCGCCGTGAGGACGGCGAGTGGAGGGTGGTCCACCGCCATGGCGACACCGTGACCGAGTGAGCACGCCCGCGGAGGCCTCCACACGCCGCGCCTGTCGGCGAGCCGGGCCGCGCGGCGCCCCTCACACGTCCGCCGGGCGGGTGAAACCGTAGGCTCGCTCGACCTTTGCCACATGCAGCGAGAACGAGGCGTACCACGGCTCGCGGCCGCGCGCACGGGCCAGTGTGTGCTCCGCGTGTTCCCTCCAGGCGGCGATCGAGCTCGCGTCCCTCCCGTACGACACCGTGATTCCCAGGCCGTTCGCACCGCGCGCGGAATCGACGCCGAGGAACCCGGGCTGGTCGGCGGCCATGGCGCACCGTGGATCCGACCGGCCTGGCAACCGTACGCGCCCGGGGGTATCTGCTGGCCATGAGATCCGGCGCGGACCGGACCTACCGGCCGTCGCGGGTCCTGGCCGCCGAAGAGCTGCCCGAACCGGCACAGCGCCCGAGTCAGGTCGATCTGGACCGGGTCCGGCGGGAACGCTGCGCGCGGGTTCCGTCCACCGATCACATCGCCGTGCGGGTGCGGATTCTCCCGGAGCGGCGAGAGGAATGCTGAGCAGTGCGGTGGCCGTGCGCGCCGCAGAACGCGATGCCGACGGCTGGTTGCTGCCGGCTTTGGCCTGCTCGGTGGTCGAAGGCCGCTTCCGCCTGCCGTCCGCGTCCCGGTACACCGTTCCAGGCTGTCGGCTTCCGTGCTGGTCAGCGTGCGTTCCAGCGTTCCAGCGTCCCGAACCGACCGCGGGTTGTGGCGGGCGGGACGAAACACGGAACAGGCTGAGGCCGTCCAAGCAGCCCGCTGGACAACCCACTTCGCACCATGGAGATCTCGATGCGTTCGCGCTTTGCCGCCCCCTCCGCCCGCCTCGCCCTGGCCGCGGTCGCCGCAGTGGCCGTCACCGCCGCCGCGACCACCACGGCCGCGGCCACGACCGACAGCCGGAGCAACGCCGTGCGGGCCTGCGCGACCAAGGACCTGAGCTTCAAGGTCAGCCTGAAGACGCAGGCGGGCGGCTACTTCCTCGTCACCGCCAAGGCCAAGTCCGGCATCGCCTGTTACCTGGACGGCGTCTTCCCCTCCGCCTCTTTCGGCTCCTCCGCCGACACCGAGGTGGCGCCGGCCGAGCACAGCGTCAGTGAACGGGTCACGCTGTCCGGCTCCACCGCCGCGTACGCCGGCATCAACCCCAAGACCACGAACGGCGATCACGGCAAGCAGTTCGACTTCCTGCACCTGTCCGTCGCCGGCGACGAGACCAACGCCGTCACCCTCACCCTTCCGGAGACCGCCACGGTCGACCGGCCCGTCGCCACCAACTGGCATGCCGATCCCGCCGACGCCGTTCCCTTCTCGAACTGACCCGCACCACACTCCCCCGGCAGACGGACACCGCCGTCGGCCGGGGGTTCGGCGCGTCTTCGACCGCACGGGCGTTTGCCGGAACCGCAACATCGCGTGCCGAGCCGCGGAGGCCTGGCGAGACTGGGCGCAACCGACACGAGGAGGCCCCACGAGCACCACCGATGCGGTCAGGTTCTGGGACGACGTCTACGCGGCCCGACCGGCCGACGACGGCCCACGACCCAATGCGCGTCTCGCCGAGGCCGTGACGGACCTCAGTCTTGCGCCCGGTGACGCGCTGGACCTCGGATGCGGTGAGGGCGGCGACGGGTTGTGGCTCGCCGGCCGAGGCTGGCACGTGACCGCGGTCGACATCTCGGCTGTGGCGGTCGAGCGGCTCACGGCCCTCGCTCGCTCACACGGCCTGGGTGACCGTGTCGTCGCGGTACGGCACGACTTGCACATCTCGTTCCCGTCCGGCGTCTTCGACCTGATCTGCGCCCACTATCTGCACACCCCTTTCGGACTGGACCGGTCGACGGTCCTGCGCTCAGCCGCTCATGCGCTGCGCCCGGGCGGACGACTGCTGGTGGTCGACCACGGCTCGACCGCGCCCTGGTCGTGGAACCAGGATGCCGGCATCCGGTACCCGAGCCCGCGGGAGGTCGCCGCCGGAATCGATCTGACCCCGGGGACATGGACGGTCGAGCGGTCCGACGCGCTCCGCGGTATCGCGACCGGGCCGGATGGGCGCACCGCCGAAGTCACCGACCACGTACTCCTGATCCGCCGCACCGCCTGAGGGAACCGAGCTCCAAGCACGAGCGCGCCCGCGCTTGTCGGATCAAGGACCGACTTCGGCTCGGCGAAGGCTGCTGAACACCGCAGGCGTGGTCCATCCGCGCAGCGTGGCGTGAACCGTCGACCTGAAGGCTGAATCGGCCGTGGCGGCGTCGAGGGCACCGGCCAGTTCGAGCGTCACGACCCCGTGCATCGCCGCCCAGATCGACAGGGCGATCGACGTCGCTTCGCCGGCGAGGACGGATTCCGTCACGGCTCGGTCGATCGCCGCGAGGAGCGGACGGATCGGGTCACCGGCACCGACCTCCCCTGACGGGTCGAAGGACTGCACACCCCCGAACAGCACCGTGTACAGGTGGCTGTGGCCGCACCCCCAGCGACGGTAGGCGACGGCGAGCGCGTAGAGATCGGCCAGCGGGTCCGCGGAGGCCGGCACCGCGGACACCTCTCGGAACAGGCCGACGACGGCTCGGTCGCGCACAGCGCCGATCAGCCCGTCCTTGCCGCCGAAGAGGGAGTACACCGCCGTCGTCGACGTCTCGGCGGCGGCGGCCACGGCGCGGACGGTGACCGACTCCCGCGGCCGCGTGGCCAGCAACTCGCCCGCGCACACCACAAGTCGTTCCCTGACTGCCTCGTCGTTCGTTTTCGGCCTACCCACGACCGACACCCTAACCCTCATTTGATAACGTAGTTTTGAAACGGCGTTACAAAACTGTTGGAGGTCGTCGTGCCCGCACTCGTCCCACGTCTCGCGCGCTTCACCGGGCGCTTATCCATAGCCTTGACCGCTGTCGTCGCACTGACCGTCGTCTTTCTGGCGCTGATCGCCCTCACGAACGGCGCCTGCTCGGGGCTCGCCGCATGGTCGACGACCCTCGGGATCGGCACTGTCCTCGCGGTGTGGCGGGCTCGGCGCCACAGCCGGGCGGCCCGGCTCGTGCCGTTCCTGCCGGTGACTGTGGCGGCGGCGTTGACCGCGACGGTCTGCATCCCGACGGTGCCGACGGCACGGCAGTACCCGCCCGCACTGCCGTTCGTGGCGACGCACCACTGGAAACTGGAGACGGGCAGCCGGGTCGCGGTGTACCACTACCCGCCCTCGAACGCCGCGTCCCGGCACCCCGTCCCATTGGTGTACGTCAACGGCGGGCCGGTCCGCGGCATCTCGGTACTCGACCACCGATTCCTGCAACTCCTGGCACGCCGGGGCCACGACGTCTACGCCTACGAACAGGCAGGCGGCGGACGAAGCGACCTCCTCCCCATGGGCCAGTACTCGATCGATCGGTCGGTCCGTGATCTCGCCGCCTTCGTCGACCGTCTGGGCAGGGGCAAGGCCGACGTTCTCGGATTCTCCTCAGGCGGGGTCGTACTCACCCGGGCCCTGGCCGACCGGGGCGTCGCAACGCGCCTGCACCGGGCGATCATCGCGGAACCCGGCCCCATGGACGGACCCACCGCACAGCTCACCGAGCCCAAGGGGCGCACATCCGCACGGGCTCTCGCGCCGGCCATGACCGGGCCGCGATCGACCCATCTCCCCCGCTACGGCGTGGCCTTCGGCCTCATGCGGTTGGGACTCCTCACCCCTGACACCGGGTTGATCGGCCAGGCCGAAGGCGCCAACGCCTTCACCGCCGCAGACCTCGGCAGTGACACTGCGTCCGCCTACTGTGCGCGCGACGCACACCGCATCCCCGCCGAGGACACCGCACGGAACTTCTCCTTCAGCCCCGCCGCCAGCCTCCGCGTCCAGCAGACGGTCAAGGACTCACCCTCCATCACACGGCGACTGGGGCAGTCCCGGACCCCCGCTATGCTGATGATCGCCGAGTGCTCCTCGCAGGTCCGCCGGTGGGCGACCGAGATCCTCGCCCACGACCCGGCCATCCAGCGGACGCAGTACATGCCCTGCGTCGGACACCACATGTGGAACGGCCTGGACGGCAACAACGACCGTGCCGCCGCGGTCGTCACCACGTTCCTTCGGGACAAGCCGGCCCCCCTGCCGAACAGTCCCACTCGCGACGAGATCGCCGCGTTTCTCCGCGGTCAGGACCAGGAAGCCGACGCTGCCGTGGTGGCGTGTGGCTGCGGCCATGCGTGCCGGAGCGAGCTGCGCCGATGACGTGCCGAGGGGATGTCCACCGAGGCCGCGGCTACGAGGGCGAGTTCGTCGATGACGTATGCACCGGCCCCATCACAGTCCCTATTTGGGCTCGCAGCCGCTGTCGCGCCCGGCGTTCCTCCAGTGCGGACCACTCGGCGATGGACCGGTCCCTCCGGCGCCGAGCGAACGGGTAGACCTCCACCGGGCGACGGACCAGGTGAGGTCACGTGCAACCCTGGCTCGCTGCTTGCGCGGGTGCGCCCGCAAAACTCCCTGGCTCTCTGGGACCGGTTCGTGTGCTGTTCCCGTTCCCTTGCCGCGACGCCGATGCCCTCATGAAGGTGGTGATCTTGGGAAGACGGTGGGGGGTGATCTTGCTGTCGGCCCCATGAGGGGGCTCGAATGAGGGGGGATGTCGTGACAACGCCTGTGCGTCGTAAGCCGTTTGTGAGGCGGCGCCGCTATGGGTTCGATCTTCGGTCGACGGCCCTGTTCTTCGTTTTCCTCGCCGTGCTCGTGAGTGTCCTGGGACTCGTCGCTCGCGTGGCGGCGGGCGCCGCCGAGCGGCGTCCCGCCTGGGTGTTCGTGCTGGTGGCGATGGCTGTCGCGGGCTGCCTGGGGCTGCGGCGCCGCTGGCGCTTGGCGGGAGTGGCACGCCGGGCCGCGGCAGCGCTCGACGAGGCGGCCAGGGAAGCGGCCGAGGCGCTGGAAGATTCGGCGGTCCCCGCTCAGCGGGCGTCCGCGCCCACTCTCCCCCCTGCTCTCACCGACGCCGACGCCGGCGCCGAGGCCGACACCGTCGCCGTGGCCGTCGACTACGACGCCCTGACGCCGGAGGAGTTCGAGGAGGCGATCGCCGGACTCTGCGAACGCGACGGCTGCACCGAAGTCGAAGTGGTGGGAGGTGCCGGTGACTTGGGCGCCGACGTCCTGGCCGTGACGCCCGACGGGCGCCGGGTCGTCATCCAGTGCAAGCACTACGGCGAGTCGCATCGGGTCGGATCCCAGGACCTGCAGCGCTTCGGCGGCACATGCTTCACCGTGCACGAGGCCGATGTCGCCGTACTGGTCTGCACGAGCGACTTCACGGCGCCGGCGGTGGAGTACGCCGAGCAGTGCGGGATCGGGTGCGTGAACCGGGAGGCCCTGGAGGCCTGGACCGACGGCACCGGCCCGCGCCCCTGGGAGGCCGCCCTGGAAGAGGGGGAAGCAGGGTGGGAGACCACCGGAGCCGGGATCTGAGCCTGGCGGACTGGCGACTGGCAGCTGACGGTCAACGGGCAACGGGCAACGGGCAACGGCTAACGGGCAACGGTGACGGCTGACGGGCTGGGGCGGGCCACTTGTCCGCACGCACGGAGTGGAGTGCGAGTGCCGATAATTCGCTTGGTCGGGCCCGGGACGGGTGTGGCAGGCTGGCGCGGTGATACGCACGCTGGCCCCTGGGTTTCTGAACTGGGACGAGGTGGACCCCGCCCGTCACCCCTTCGACGCCGCGTCGGCGGCACAGGTCGTTCACTCGCTCGGTCCGGCCCGGTGTGTGCCACGTCGGCCGGCTGTCCCCTTCGCCGATCCGGTGATGAGCACCTGGGACCGGGACGAGGCCACACCGTGGGCCGATGCCATGTCGCAAGCCCTGGTGGAGTACTACGGACGCTGGGCGGCGGGCTGGCGCTGGTCCCACGACGAAGGGGACTTCGACGGCGGGCCGGTCGGGCACTGGTGCTGCCCGCGCGACTCCGTCACCACTCCCGAGGAGACGCTCACCCGCGTGGTCGCGGCGCTCTGTGAATGGCGTGCGTGGCTCGAAAGTCTCGCCGGATGGATCGAGGCGTACCCGCTGGACCTGCGCACCGTCGAGGACGACCGGATCCTGTGGGACCGGGCGGCCCGCAACCTGATCCTTCAGGTGACCGACCGTACCGGGTGCGGCAGCGGCTGGCACGGGCACTGCCGTCAGGTACTCACCTGGTTCCTCGACCGCTGGGACGTCGCACCCGACGTCGCGGGGGGATTGGTCGACAGCGCGATCGGCGGCCGGTTCGACAGCTGGACCGGCCCTGACCACGCACTGGTCGACGATGTCGCGGAGCGCCTCGCGCGGTCCCTGCGGCCGGCTGACCGCGCACCCTCCCCCGAGCCGCCTACGGACCACCTCGAGCGCTGGCTCGCCGTGCGTGAGGGCGTGCCGTGGCAGCAGGCCCGGGACAGTGGCGTGAACGGACCGGTGACCCCGTACCGCGACGGCGCGGCAGAGGACATCCACGGCTTCGACGGCGCCCTGGACCCGGCCCGGGCCCAGGGCCTGCTCGCCGCCCTGGAACTGCTGCGGGCCGACGCCGCACGCGGCGCCCGCCTCGACTTCGCGCTGCTGCAGCGCTGGCAGCAGCACGTCCTGGACACCCCGCAGCCCCCGCCGTTGCGCAACCTCCCCGCCTTCGCGAAGGGTGGCCGAGAACGCTACGGCATCACCCCCGACATCCAGAGCCGACTGGACGTCTGTCTGTCCGAGAGCGCACAGGACGCCGACCGGCCCCTCCCCCTGACTGCTCGGGCCGCACGCGCCTACCTCGACGTCTGCTTCTTCCACCCTTTCGACGACGGCAACGCCCGCTGTGCCTTCCTCACCCTGCTCTTCGTCCTCGCCCGCGAAGGCATCGCCCTCGACGGTGTCCTCCTGCTGCGCCGGATCGCCTTCAGGGCCGACGACCCCCGGGACGCGCTGACTCTCGCCTCGTACATAGACCTCCACATCACCGAGACCCGGAGCCGTGCCGTCTCATTCGATTGAGTGCCCTGCCATCCGGCGGTAATCCGGGCTCGGCGGGGTAATGGGATGTCGTTCAACACCCTGTGGAGAAGGAGCCGAGGATGACCGACGACGCCTACCTGTTCCTGCTTGACGACGCGTCCGCCCAGCTCGGCGTGTCGCCGGCCGCCGTCGGTGAACTCGCGTGCATGGAAACTCCCGCCGTCCGCGCCTGGCTCGATGCCCAAGGAACCACGCCGGCCTCGCCCCACCTGCGCCTGCTGCCGCCGGAGGAGACGGCGGCCGTGCCCGAGGGAGCGGAACGGCTGCCCGTTCCGCTGAGCGAGGAGGAGCTGAGCCGCCTGCGCCACCAGATGGTCCCGGAGCCGCTGGCCCGGGTCGAGCAGGAACTGCTCGCCTACCGTGACTGCGCCGACGGGCGGGACGGCCTGATCGGCAAGGCGCTCGCCGCCGGTGTGGCACCGCACCGCATCGTCGAGTTGACCGGTGTGGACCCCGCGACCGTGACCACCGCCGCGAGCAGGTGACGACACCGCGGGCCACCTTCCGTCCTGCCCGCTCCTGCGATCGGCCCCGCCGGGCGAGAACCGTCCGGCGGGGCCGATCAGCGTGGCCTGAAGAGCACCGCGCGACGCACCAGACGGCACCACGTGACACCACATTGCGCCACCCGACACCACATGGCGCCACCCGGCGTCGCGTGGCGCCCCCCGACGTCCCATGGCGGTGCCGCATGACGATGCCTGGCGTCACCTGTCGCGATGTGACACCACAGGGTGCCACTTGACGCCACACTCGCGCCTCCACGGCCGACATCGGCACGGTGACGCCACAAGAGCCTTGCGCATGGCGCCACAGTGATGCCACTATGGCGCCATGGACCTCACCCCGTACGTCGAGAACCTTCGCCGGGAACTCGCTGTGGCCGCCGAAGCCGGTGGCGATGAAGCTCGTGAGCTGGCCGAGAGACTCACCGCCCCTCTGGAGTCGGCGACCCGGCTGACCCTGCTCAACGTGCTCTCCGCCGCGACGGACGAGATCACTCGCGAACTCGCCCCCGGCTCGGTCGACGTACGGCTGCGCGGGCTCGACCCCGACTTCGTGGTGGCACTGCCACCCACCCACGACAGTGCGCCCGAGGAGCCGGCCACGGCCGTCGAACCGCTCACCAGGCCCCCGGCATCGGCCCCGGCAGACGGCGACGAAGGCGGCACCGCCCGCGTCAATCTGCGCCTGCCGGCCCACCTCAAGGCCCGCGCCGAGGAAGCCGCGAGCCGCGAGGGTCTGTCGGTCAACGCATGGCTGGTACGAGCCGTGGCAGCCGCAGTCGACGGCGGAACCCGGCCGCGCACGACGGAGAAGTCCAAGACCCTCGGACAGAGCTTCACGGGCTGGGTGCGCTAGCCGCCCCCAGCCCGTACCACGTCACCCACACCACGTCCCACCAGCGGGGACGCTCTGAGGACCCAAGAGGACGGGACAGCCATGCCTTCTTTCGACACTCCTGAAGCGGTCTCGGTCACGGCACGCGTGGAGGCCGGTTCCATCCAATTCACTGCGGGCGACCGCCTCGACACCGTCGTGGAGGTGCAACCCCGGAACCCCAAACGGGAGCCGGACGTGCGGACCGCCGAACAGACCGAAGTCACGTACGTGGGCGGCGTCCTGACCGTCTGGACACCCAAGGCCAACCTGTTCGGTCTCGGCCGCACCGGCGTCGTCGACGTGACCGTCGAACTCCCTATGGGCTCGCACGTCGACATGACCGGCGCCTGGGTCCAGGTGCTCGGCGAGGGCAGGCTCGGCGAGGTCTGTGTGAAGACCTCGGTGGGCGACATCCGCTTCGACGCCACCGGCCCGGTCAAGCTGACCGCGTCGCACGGCTCGATCACCGTGGACCGGGTGGAGGGCATGGCCGAGATCACGAGCAGCACCGGCGATGTGCGCGTCGGCACCATCGACGGTCCCGCGGTCCTGAAGAACTCGAACGGCACCACGACCGTCGGCGCCGTGACCGGCGAGCTGCGACTGAGCGGCACCAACGGCGGTAGCGACATCGCACGTGCCGAGGCGTCGGTCACGGGAACCGCGACCAACGGCTACCTGCGCTTCGGCGAAGTCAGCCAGGGTGAGGTGCAGTTGGAAACCTCCAACGGCGTCATCGAGGTGGGAATTCGCGAGGGCACCGCCGCCTGGCTCGACGTCAGCTCCCAGCGTGGACAGGTGCGCAACTCGCTCGCCACGTCCGAGGCCCCGGAACACACCGAGAACACCGTCAAGGTCCGAGCCCGCACCAACTGGGGCACCATCGACATCCGCCGCGCCAAGGCCTGAGCGCCGCGTCCTCGACCGGCCCCACTCCCCTCCCCTCCCGCTTCAGCCTTCTCAAGGAGGGCTCTCTTCTCAAGGAGGGCACCATGCCTTCATCTGTCATGTCCACGTCCACCCGTGATCACTCGTCACCCGCCGCCGTCTCCGCCGTCGGTCTGCGGAAGTCCTACGGCGACAAGACCGTCCTCGACGGCATCGATCTGCGCATCCCGGCCGGGTCCGTGTTCGCACTGCTCGGGCCGAACGGTGCCGGCAAGACCACCGCGGTCAAAATCCTCTCCACTCTCATCACCGCCGACGGCGGACAGGCCCAGGTCGCCGGCCACGACCTCGCCACCCACTCCCAGGCCGTACGCGCCGCGATCGGTGTCACCGGCCAGTTCTCCGCCGTGGACGGCCTGATCACCGGCGAGGAGAACATGCTCCTCATGGCGGACCTGCACCACCTGCCCAAGCGCGAGGGGAGGCAGGCCGCCGCCGAGCTGCTGGATCGCTTCGACCTCACCGAGGCCGCGAAGAAACCCGCCTCCACCTACTCCGGCGGTATGAAGCGCCGCCTCGACATCGCCATGACTCTGGTCGGCAACCCGCGCATCATCTTCCTCGACGAGCCGACCACGGGCCTCGACCCGCGCTCCCGGCACAACATGTGGCAGATCATCCGCGAGCTGGTCTCCGGGGGCGTCACCGCCTTCCTCACCACCCAGTACCTGGAGGAGGCCGACCAGCTCGCCGACCGGATCGCCGTCCTCAACGACGGCCGGATCGCCGCCGAGGGCACCGCCGAAGAGCTGAAGCGGCTCATCCCGGGCGGACACGTCCGGCTCCGCTTCACCGACCCGGCCGCGTACCGGTCGGCCGCCTCCGCTCTGCGCGAGGTCACCCGGGACGACGAAGCCCTCGCGCTGCACATCCCCAGCGGCGGCAGCCAGCGCGAACTGCGCGCCATCCTCGACTGGCTGGACTCGGCCGGCATCGAGGCCGACGTACTGACCGTGCACACCCCCGACCTCGACGACGTCTTCTTCGCCCTCACCGGCCCGGCCGGCACCGCCCACCAGCCCAACCAGCCCAACCAGCCCAACCAGCCCAACCAGCCCAACCAGCCCCAGGAGAACGCCCGATGAGTTCCCTCAGCCTCGCACTGCGCGACTCCTCCACCATGCTGCGCCGCAATCTCCTCCACGCCCGGCGCTACCCCTCCCTCACCCTCAACCTCCTGCTCACCCCGGTCATGCTCCTGCTGCTCTTCGCCTACATCTTCGGCGACACCATGAGCGCCGGCATCGGGGGCGGTGATGCCGACCGGTCCGAGTACCTCGCGTATCTCGTCCCGGGCATCCTGATGCTGACCATCGGCGGCACCACGATCGGCAGCGCGGTGTCCGTCGCGATGGACATGAACGAGGGCATCATCGCCCGCTTCCGCACCCTGGCGATCCACCGGGGGTCGGTGCTCATCGGGCACGTCCTCGGCAGTGTGCTGCAGTGCGTGGCCAGTGCTGTGCTCGTCGGGGCCGTGGCCGTGGCGATCGGGTTCCGGACCACGGACGCCTCCGTGCAGGAGTGGATCCTGGCGGTGGGGCTGCTGACGCTGGTCTCCCTGGCGCTCACCTGGATCGCCGTCGGCATGGGCATGGTCAGCCCGAACGCCGAGGCGGCCGGCAACAACGCGATGCCGCTGATGATCCTGCCGCTGCTGTCCAGCGCCTTCGTGCCGGTCGACGCGATGCCGGGCTGGTTCCAGCCGATCGCCGAGTACCAGCCCTTCACCCCCGCCATCGAAACCCTGCGCGGTCTGCTCCTCGGCACCGGGATCGGCCACAACGGATGGCTGGCGGTGATCTGGTGCGTGGGGCTGGCGGTGCTCGGCTACCTCTGGTCCACGTCTCTCTTCCATCGCGACCCGAAGTAGACACGGCGAGCCCCACTGCCAGGGCGGACCGGATCAACTGCTGCGGACGAAGACCTTGTTCCGGGTGGAGCCGCCGGCGCACAGCTTCTTCTCGTCGGCTGTCATGGAGCGGGACTTGACCACGACCGCGCTGTGCTTGCCGTCCGTACCGTTCGGAGCAGGGCCGGTGACGGTGTCGGGCACGAACCAGTAGTAGTGGCCCCACTTGGGGTCGTCGTAATGGGTCTGCCAGGTGCCGGATATCTGCTGCATCACCTGAGCACGGGAGATCCAGCCCACTTCTCCCGGCTTCACGGTCACGGTGAAGGAACTCGTCTCCGTGTGAGAGCTCTGCCAGGTGTAGTTGTAGGTCGCGGTCACACTCGCCGTGATGATGCCTTCGATGCCGCCGCCCACTGTGACCGAGCCTCCCACCGAATGGGAGGAGCCCACGGTGTCGGCCCATGACATCGACTGGGAGGCAGGTGACTCGGTGCAGTTGAAGAGCAGGTCGGAGACCTGGCGCGGCTCACCGAGATAGGTCTTGCCGAGTTGCGGGGAATTGAAGCCGCACTTGCCTTCTCCGGAAGCGCAGTCGGCCATGATCTGCTCCGCGGTGGGCTGTTCCCCGGCCGCGGCCGGCACGGCCGCCGTGATCACCCCGAGTGCGGTCACCGCCAACGTGAGCGTGCGGCTGCCGTACCGCAGGGTGTGCTTCATCGTCATCGTTGCTGCCTCTCGATGGTACGTGGGGGGGAAAGTGGCCACAATCACCCTTGTTCCGGCAGGGCTTGCGGTCACTCGTGATGTCCATGAGGCTCACGTAATCGACGGTCCAGCTACACCAAGAGATGGCAAAGTTGTAATTGATTTCAGAACTGATGAATGGCCAACTCTGCTCCCTCGACGCGACGTTGACCAAGACTTCATGTACGTCCACCCGGAAGACCGTTGACGCCACGATCAGTGCGTGGCACCAACGGCATGGCGAGGCAGATCAGTTGAGGGGTTCGAGCGTGAGATAGGCCTGGCGGGGGTTGCCGTCGTGGACGAGCGATTCATGATGGCCCACGTCGTCGAAGGCGAAGGCGTAAGCCTTTCCGTCCGCCATCTGGGCGTGAATCTTGCGCGCATAGTGGTTGGTGATGCTGTCCTTGTAGAAGTCGGTGGCGCCGGTATCGGGCTGGTTGGGGTTGACCAGCAGGGTGGAGCGGTTGAATCCGGCACACAGCGTGCGTGAGATCGGGCCGCGCACCTGGTCGTTCGGGGCGTCGAGCCGCCCGTGGCAGCCGAAGACGGAGGAGGCGTCCGGCTTCTGGAAACCGGCGACGACCGCTCCGGCGCTGTCGGTGAAGTTCATGACGCCGCCGGAGACCCGGCCGTAGTACTTGATGGCGGGCCGGTCGGCGAACGGGGTGACCGTCAGGGTCGAGGTGGCGTACCTCTGCCAGACGCGGTCGATGTAGTCGTCCATGACGGTGGCCGGCAGAGCGCCGGTCTCCAGACCGTACAGCGGCGACAAGGCACGCAGTACGGTGCCGTCCGGACGGGTCTGGATCAGGTTGGCCCAGCCTCCGGGCTGCCCCCTGAGGGCGTTGAAGAAGCCGTTGTAGCCACCGGTCTTGAGCCGTCCGGTGCTCGCGGTGCTGCCGTCGGCTCGCTGCACTCCCACGGCGTAGGGAGCGGAGAACATGTCGACCTGTGTGCTGTTGATCCACAGGCCCGAGTCGTTGAGCGTGTACTCCGACCAGTTGAACAGGATGTTCCGGTTGGGGTCGGTCGGGTTCTGCACGGCAGGCTGGACCAGGCCTCCGGTGGTGAGCTTGAAGATCAGTTTCTGGCCGTAGGAGAAGTACACGCGTCCGGAGAACTTCGGCATGCGGATCGTGGCCGACTGCCCTGCCGCCGGGCCCGGGATCGAGGCGTCGGGGGCGGGGGTCGGCGGGTTGCCGCCGGCCGGCCAGGGATGGAAGGTGCCGCCCGCGTCGGCCCAGCCCTGACGTCCGGTCGAGAGGTCCGTGCCGAGGTTGTAGACGTACAGCTGCTCGCCGCGGGCCGAGTTGTTGGTGATCTTCAGCGGGATCGTCGCCGGGACGGCGGCATGGGCCGGCGCACCCGTTCCGGTCGCCAGCAGTGAGCCGGCGAGGACCGTGGCCAGGGACAGCCCCACGGCTGTGGCCCGGCGCGTGAGAGTTCGCAACACGCTCTGCCTCCGTTCGACAGTCGACCGATTCTGAGAGCGCTCTCAGAGTTGCGCTTTGGTCCGTACCTGTCAATACATGGGGAGCGCTGGGTCAGCCCGGGCACCCGTCACGCAGGGATCCACGCAGGCAGGAGACGACGACCACGAAGGGCCATACCGACTGGAGGGTCGTCACGGCGCGCTCGGCGACACCGGCCGCGCCATGGAGGTGGAGCTCGATCAGGAACCAGGTCGCGCCGGCCGCCATGACGGCGGTCGCCCCCAGGGAGGGAAAGGGGCGCAGGGCCCACGGCACGGCGGCACCGGCCCGGGCGGCCAGCACGGGCCATGCCGCCAGGACAGCGAAGCCCACGGCGGCGACCGAACCGTGGCTCAGCGAACCACCGCTGCTCGGCGCCGGGAACACGGCCACCGCGAGCGCCGACACACCTCCGGCTGCCAGGGCCATCCGCCCCGCCGTCGCGGCCGGGCGCAGACCCCAGGCGGTCAGCAGGTGGCAGCACCCCAGGGCGACGAACGCCGCCGTCATCAGCCAGGACCCCGAGTTTCCGGGAGCCGCCAGGACGCTGATCGTCTGGGCGGCGGGGTCGTACGGGTGCCCCTGCAGCGTTGCCGCCAGCAGCCAGCCCATGATCAGGAAAACCGGGGCACACCCCGACGACACCAGCGTCCATGTCGGTACAGATCGCATCCGAACACCGTAAAGCCGGGTATCCGTGTCCCTGGGTTCCGTCCCGCGGTCCGCCTCACGTGGCGTAGTCGCACAGCCCGCTCCGCCCTGGAAGCGCACGATGGAACCGTGCGGCCGGGCTGTCGAAAGGTGATCGGGCATGGAGCTCACTCTCGTGGTGCTGATCATCGTCGTGGGTCTGACGTTCGACTTCACCAACGGCTTCCACGACGCCGCGAACGCGATCGCCACCTCGATCTCCACGAGGGCCCTGACGCCCCGCCTGGCGCTGGCCATGGCCGCGGTGATGAACTTCTGCGGCGCCTTCCTGGGAACCGGGGTCGCCCAGACCGTCGGCAGCGGCATCATCGGGGCGCCCGAGGCGACCTCCGGGCTGCTGCTCGTCCTGTGCGCGCTCCTGGGCGCCATCGGGTGGAACGTCTTCACCTGGTGGCGCGGGCTGCCCACCTCGTCCTCGCACGCCCTGATCGGCGGGCTGGTCGGTGCCGCGCTCGCCGCGTCCGCCACGGTGCACTGGTCGGGCATCCTGGACAAGGTCGTCCTGCCGATGCTGCTGTCCCCGCTGGTCGGCGTGGTGCTGGGGTACCTCCTGCACACGGGCATCCTGTGGGTGTTCCGGCGTTCGGCACCCCGGCGCACCATGCGGCGCTTCCGTGCGGCGCAGAGCGTCTCGGCGGCCGCCATGGGGCTGGGGCACGGGTTGCAGGACGCGCAGAAGACCATGGGGGTCATCGTGCTGGCGCTGGTCACGGCCGGCTGGCAGGACGACTTCTCGGTGCCGGTGTGGGTCATCGCCGCCGTGGCGATCGCCATGGCGGCCGGCACGTACACCGGCGGACGTCGCATCATCACCACCCTCGGGCGGCGCATCGTGCACCTCGATCCGCCGCGCGGGTTCGCCGCCGAGACCGCGGCCGCGGCCGTCCTCTACACGACCGCGTTCCTGGTGAAGGCGCCGATCTCCACCACCCAGACGATCACCGCGGCCATTCTCGGTGCCGGTTCCACCCGGCGCTTCTCCGCCGTACGCTGGCAAGTGGCCCGTTCGATCGGTACCGCCTGGATCCTGACCTTTCCCGGCGCGGGGATCCCGGCAGCGGCGCTCTATCTGCTCCTGCACGCCGCCACCGGTCTGTGATCACAACCGGAGGCCGTCCATGACCACTCTTCCCGGCCGTCCGTGGCCCGCGCAGTCGCCCGCCGGGGCCCCGGACGGCCTTCCGTCGCCCGGGCGCTTCGCCCATCTGCACCCGGACGACGGTGCCTGTCTGATGGAGGCCGCAGCCCTGCTGGCCTCCGGCCGGTTCACCGACAGCCCGGCCGGGACGCATCCGGCGCTCGCGGCCCTGGCCCGTGTGGTCAACGACAGTGTCGGTGACGGCGCCCGGCACGCCTTGTGGCCGCTGGCCGCCGACCTCGCGGACGCCCACCCCTCGGGCCGCGACTACGCACCGCTGCTGGTCGGCACGGTGGTGGAGGCGGCGCGCCTGGTGCGCCCCTCGTCGCGGCGTCTGGCGCGGTACGGCCGTGCATGCCGCCGGAGGGCGGGCAGAGTCACCCACGCGCCGGCGGGAGGTGCGGCGGCCCGGATGGCCGATCTGCTGTGGTGGCGCGGCCCGGGGCGTCGGCACCTGGAACACGCCCTCCGGGTGCTGTGCGCCGCCCCGGACGCCGAGCAGCGGCTGGCCGGGTTGTTGCGGCAGGCCGTGGCCCAGGCACGGGAGTACCCGGACGAACGGGCTCCGGGCAGGGAGGTTCCCTGCAACCGCTAGGCACGAGCGGCCGTCCTGCACGGCGCCATGATCCCCGCCGACATCGCCGGCCCCTCGGCCACACCGCTTCGCCGGCTGCTCGCTTCGCCTGGACCGAGACGCGGGCCTGCGCCGGTGTCCCGCTGTACGGCGGGCCTGTACGCGGCGGTGGGCGGTTACGTCTGCCGGGCCTGACATCTGTTCGACCTGGCGCTCGTGCGCTACCGGTGCCTGGGCGTTGCTCATCAGCGTGACGTCGGTGCTGGCGGCGGTGGGGCGGCGCACGGGTTCCGAGGCCTCACCGGAAGGGAGCTGGGGGCTTCCGGAAGCCGTGAAGTCGTCGCGGCGGCGTTCGCCTGAGTATCATCCTATGGACGTAAATCGGGTGATTTGCCTTCGCGGGTCGTCACCTACCGTGGCCACCCCCGCCGGAGTGATCCATGTCCCGCACCGGCACGACGGACGACGGCGACGAGCTGCTGACCCGGCTCGGGGCCCTGACGGCTCAGGCGCGTGCGCAGGCCGAGATGCAGAGGTCCCGGGTCGAGCTGGCGATCGCGCTGCAGCGCGGCATGTTGCCGCGCGACCTGCCCATGGCCCGCCGACTGCATCTGGCCGTGCGGTACGCGCCCGCCTACCGGGGCCTCAACGTGGGCGGCGACTGGTACGACGCCTTCACTCTGGGCGACGGCCGGATCGGTCTGTCCATCGGCGACGTCCAGGGCCACAACATCGAGGCCGCGGCCTTCATGGGGCAGGTGCGGGCCGGGCTGCGGGCACTGGCGTCGGTCACCAGCGATCCGGACGAGGTGCTGGCGCGGACCAACGATCTGCTGGTGTCCCTGGGCTCCGACCTCTTCGCCACCTGCACGTTCATGCGGCTCAACCCGTGTGCCGGCGTGCTGGAGAGCGCCCGGGCCGGGCATCTGCCCTGCGTCTGGGCCACAGCGGACGGGAAGTCCGGCCTCACCGAGGACGAGGGCGGGCCGCCCCTCGGGGTGCAGGCCGGGACGCGCTACCCGGTGACCCGCTACGAGCTCACCACGGGCGGCGTGTTCGTCCTGCTGACGGACGGTGTCGTGGAGGGGCCGTCCATGCGGCTGGAGGAGGGCCTCGACCAGGTGACACGCCTCGCGGGCATCGCGGCCGTGGCGGGCATGGACGTGGACGCCCTCGCGGCCGCCGTGATCAAGGGCGCCGAGCGCGTGGGGCACGACGACGACGCCGCCGTCCTGGTGGTCGGTCTCGACGGGCCGGACGCTCAGCCATAGGGCGGCACGACGCCCGCTCCCGCCTCGCCGAGGCGTCGGCCCCGGTGTCTCATGGCTGCTGTGGTGGGTAGCCAGGATCTGCGTACGCCGGTCGTCGTCGCTGTGCAGACGCTGGCGGTCGCCGCCTGCTACTACGTGTCCGCGCAACTCGGGCTGCTGCGGGAACTGGTCGTCGAGGGCGCGGTCGTCACCCCCATCTGGCCCCCCACCGGCGTCTCCGTGGCCTGCCTACTGATCCTCGGACTGCGCTGCTGGCCCGGGATCGCCTTGGGCGCCTTCTTCGTCATCCTGTCCCTCACCTCCCTGACACCCTCGGCCCTCTGCGTCCTGGCGGGCAACACGGCCGCCCCCGTGGCCGGGTACCTGCTGCTCCGGCGGGCCGGCTTCCGCACCGACCTGGCACGGCTGCGGGACGGTCTCGCGCTGGTCTTCCTGGGCGCCTTCACCGCCACGCTGATCAGCTCGACCACGGGCGCCGGCATCCTGATCGCCACGGACCGGATCGAGTGGCCCGGCTTCTGGGCGGTGTGGCTGGCCTGGTGGGTCGGTGACGCGATGGGCGTGCTCATCGTCACGCCGGTGCTGCTCCTGCTGTCCCGCGTGCGCCTCCCGCTGCCCCTGTCGCGCTGGAAGGAGGCCGCGGGGCTGGCGCTCATCGCCTGCTGCCTCGTGCCGGTGGCCGCGCACAGCTCGATCAGTCTGCTGTTCCTCGTCTACCCCCTGCTGATCTGGGCGGCCCTGCGGTTCCAGCTGGCGGGCAGCCTGCTGTGCGCTCTCTTCGCCTCGGTCATGACCACGGTGGCGGCGACCGACCGCGTCGGACCGTTCGAACGGCTCAGCCGGGTCGAGGTGATGATGAAGCTGCAGGCCTTCAACGGGGCGATGGCGCTCACGGCCCTGATCCTCTCGGCGGTGATCACCGAGCAGATCTACACACGGCGCTCCGTGGAGCGCGCCTGCCAGGAGCTCGTCGAGGTGCTGGAGCACCTCACCGCGGGCGAGACGGCGGACGGCCGGACACCCGTGGAGGACGGCGGGCTTCGGCGACGGCCGGACGAGTGACCACCGCCCCGCTGATCCCCAGGACCTAGGCTGGGCGTCATGAGCCAGGTCGACGTGCTGCAGCTGCTGGTCTCGCCCGCTCACCGACTGGCCGGGCGGCCGTCCGACGGGCCCTCCCCCGGCCCGTCCGACGAGCGCGTCACCCGGGTGGAGGTACGCCGTGAACTGGGGCTGGTCGGCGACCGCTACTACGCCCGGCCCGCCCACCGGAACGCGACGGTGACCATGATGGCCTCCGAGGGCCTCCCGGCCGACGCCGATCTGCGGCACACCCGGCGGAACATCCTGCTCAGGGGGGTCGACATCGACTCCTGCGTCGGTGCGACGATCTCCCTCGACTGCGGTACCGGGCCGGTGGTGTTCGCCGTGAAGCGTCCCGCGCGGCCCTGTGCCTGGATGGACGTGACCATCGGCCCGGGCGCGCAGCGAGCCCTGCGCGGCCATGGCGGTGTGCGGTGCACGCCGCTGAGCGACGGGGTGCTCACGCTCGGCCCGGCCACGTTCCGGGTCGTGGCCGGGGCCGACACGGGGTCCTGAGGTGCCCTGGGGCGGTCAGCCGCCCGACGGTGGTGTGCGGATGGCGGCGATGTCGAGTTGCAGGCGCACCTTCTCGCTCACCATCGCGCCGCCCTCGGCCAGCCTGCTGTTGTAGGTCAGACCCCAGTCCGAGCGGTTGATCGTGGTCGTGCCGTCGAAGCCGACCCGGTCGTAGCCGAAGGGGTCGGTGACATTTCCGATGTACGTCATGTCGAGCACCACCGGGCGGGAGACGCCTTTGATGGTCAGCTCGCCCGACATGCTGAACAGGTCGGCGCCCGTCTGCTCCACCGCCGTGCTGGTGAAGCGCATTCGCGGATAGGTCGCGGCATCGAGGAAGTCACGGCCGACCAGATGCGCATCCCGCTGTTCCACACCGGTGTCGACACTGGAGGTGAACAGAGTGATGTCGGCCCGTGACCGTGCGGGGTCGTGCGCGTCGAAGTAGAGGCGACTTTCGTACTCCAGGAAACAACCGCGCACGGTGGTCACCATGGCATGCCGGACGGAGAAGCCGATCCTGCTGTGCGCGGGGTCGACGACCCATTCACCGGACAGATTCGCCAGGTGAGGGTCCGGCAGCACGGCAGTGGAGGATGCCGGTGCGCCGGTGGGGCGCTGTGGGGGGAGCGGTGCCTGCCGGCGGGACGGCACAACGCGGTTGAACAGGTTCATGATTCATCTAGGTACTTGAGTTTGCTTTTGGCCGCAAGTCCTCTTCCGTTTTGCGGCTGTTGAGAACGAGCCCCTGCCCCCTTTTGCCGCCGCTTCGCACAGAATCCACACACGGCTGTCGCGGCGCATCACCGAAACAACCATCCGAAACTCCAGGAATTTTCATTTCGGGCATTTCGGCGAATCGGTCTTACGTCGCCTCTATCGCGAGGTCGTTGTCGACGGTGTAGTAAGGGCGAAGAGTGCGGCCGTCCGCTTCGATCGGCGGATAGACGTACACGTGCTTGCGGTCCGCCACGTCGTCGAGCAGCCGGCCGAGCCTGACGGGCCGTCCCTCGGCGGTGGGACGGACGAAGACGTCCCAGATCCGGGTCGCTTCCCCGCCGTCGCCCCTCAGGTCCCCGGGACCGGCGGTGAAGGAGAAGCCCCTGCCGTCGCCGTCGAGCCGGGGGACGATGGTGCGTACGGTGTCGGTGCCCCGCAGGCGCAGGCGTACGGTGGCGTCCTCGCGGAGCCCGGCACCGTGCAGACGGGCCGTGACCGTCATGGTCCGGTCCGTGAGGTCGATGCCGCGGGCCTCCGCGTGGGCGGTGCGCCGCCATGCCCTGAGGGCCAGGAAGCCGTCCTTCGTGGCGTACGGGATCCGGACCGCGACCGGCGAGGGGCGGTCGCGCAGATGGCCGTCGACGAGGGTGCGCAGGTCCCGCAGGCCGGGGCGCAGCCGTCGGCGCTCGGCACCCGGTTCCGGCAGCAGGTACACGTCCCAGCGGCCCTCGTCGAGGACCGGGCGCGGTTCCAGTACGGCGTGCCGGTGGCCGTCGGCCCGGTCGGTCTCCAGATCGAGGACGTGGACGGTCGTCTCGGGCAGGCCCTTCTTGGGCCGCAGCCGAAGGAGCAGCCGGGGGTGTTCGTCGGAGGTCGGCGGCAGCCGGAAGGTGATCCGGCCGTCGGCGTCGATCGTGCAGTGAGCCCGCAGGTGGGTGTCGTGCTGCGGGCCCGGCATCGCACTCTCCGGGCCCTCGCGCGGCGTGCTCGTCGGTGCGCCCTCGTGCGACGCGGCCGGCATCGTGCCACCGTGCGGCGCGCTCGGCGTCGTGCCCTCGTGCGTGCGGGTCGACTTGTCTTCCGGGGTGCTCATCGGCGTCCCTTTCGTATCGAGCGCAGTACGCCGGCGGCAGCGGCCTGGGCGGCGTCGCGGGCCGCGTGCCCCCGGCCGGCCAGGGGGCTGTGGGTGCGGTGGTCCTGCGGGGCGGCCGGGCGGCCGGTGCTCCTGGCCGCGGCGGCGGTTTCCAGCAGGCGTTCGGCCTGCGCGACGACGGGGCCGGGGGCGAAGCGGCGCGCGTTGTCCAGGGCGGCTCGGCTCATGCGGCGACGCCGCTCGTCGTCGCCGACGAGTTCCAGCAGGGCCGCGGCGAGCGCGTCACGGTCCCCGACCGGTACGAGCCGGCCGTCGGTTCCGTCCTCGATGATCTCGCCGGGGCCGTAGGGGCAGTCCGTGCTGACGACGGGCAGCCCGCAGCGCATCGCCTCGACGATGGTCATGCCGAACGGCTCGAAGTTGGACGCGGCCGCACCGATCGATCCCTTGGCCCATTCGGCCTCCATGGGGGTGGCGGCCCCCATCAGGAACACGTTGTTCCACAACCTGAGCCGCTCGATGAGCCGGCGCAGGTTGGCCTGCTCCTCGCCCTTGCCGTAGATGCGCAGCTGCCAGTCCGGGTGCGCCGCGGCGACCTGGGCGAACGCCTCGATGAGGAGGTCGTAGCGCTTGACCGGCACCAGGCGGCCCGCGGCGATCACCACCTTGGCCGTGCTGTCCGCGGGAGGCAGGCCGGGGTCGGGGACGCTGTTGGGGAGGGCCTCCACGTGGACGCCGGGCAGCCACATCTTGCGCCGGTAGGCGGCCGCGTCCGCTTCCGTGACCGTGGTGATCACGTCCAGCCGGCGATAGGCGCGGCGCAGGGCGGTGCGCAGCCGCGGCGAGTGGTTGTCCAGCGTGAGGTGCTCCTGGCCGACACGCAGGACGTGCTGCGGGGCCTGGCGGGCGATGTGCACGTTGAGGCCCGGGCGGGTGCCGATGACGGCATCGGCGTCGAGCCCTTCGAGGCACTCGCCGATGCGCCGGTCGGTCAGCTCGCTGTACTGGTGGTGACGGTACTCGGCGGGCGGGAACACCTTCGCCGGTCTTTGGTGCAGCGGGTCGTCCGCCTCCTTGCGCAGGTCCACCAGCGCCCGCAGCCGCACTCGTGGGTCCAGGACGAGGTGGGGGCGTTCCCGGTGACGTAAAGCGGAGACGATCTCCACGTCGTGCCGCTCGGCCAGGGCCCCTGCCAGGTTGAACGTGGTGGTGATCGTGCCTCCGATTCCGTAGGCGTTGTGGATCAGGAAAGAGATCTTCATGGTGGCCTAGACCGTGCCAACGCCCCGTTCGTTGTTCGTCGTTATCACTCTGTGGCCGGGCCGGGCGGGAGGCCGGTTTCGCCGATTCCGGAATGATCTCGGACATAAGTGGTCTGGGCCATATCGGTTTGCCTCCGATGTGTGGATAGCTGGATGTGTTTGCCCGCAGCAGCGTCGCGTCACGGGTGCACCCTCGTATCGATCTTCAGGAGACCCATGCGCCCCCGTACAGCCCTCGTCCCACGTATCACCTCCCTCCCGCCCGTCGCCCTGGCCGGTGGTGCGCTGGCCGTGGGGGTCGGCGGTCTGTATCTCGCCGGGCTGGTCCTCACGGGCGGCCACATCGACTCCGGGACGACCGTGCGCGGGGTGGACATCGGGGGGCTGAACCGCGCGGAGGCGGTGGCGCAGCTGGAACGAAAGCTGGGGGCGGCAGGCAGCAGGGAGCTGCGCGTGAAGGTCGGTGACCGCACCGGCAGGGTCGATCCGGAGCGTGCGGGCCTGTCCTACGACATACAGGAGACCGTCGACCGGGCAGCACGCACCGGCGCCGATCCGTTCAGCGTGTTCGGCGGGTTCTTCCGCTCGGGTGGCGACATCGAACCGGTGGTACACCTCGACGAGGGCAAGGCCCGCACGGCCCTGGGGCACCTGGCGAAGGGGCTCGACCAGAAGGTCAGGGACGGTGCCGTGACCTTCGACGACGGGCGGGTGAAGACCGTCGCACCGCGGACCGGGTACGCCCTGGACGTGAACGCCGCGGTCCGGCCCCTGCGCGAGGCCTTCCTGCGGGGCGGCACCGGTACGGCCACTCCCCTGCCCGCCCGCGAGAGCCGGCCGAAGATCACGGCCGACGAGGTACAGCGGGCGGTGCGCACCTTCGCGGAACCGGCCGTGTCGGGCCCCGTCACGCTCACCGCGGCCGGCAAGCGGTTCACCGTCGGCCCGGACACCCTGGGCGAACATCTGACCATGCGGCCGGACGGCAACGGCAGGCTCGGACCGGAACTCGACGCGAAGGGCCTGCGCGCCGAGCCCGCCGTGTCCGGCCCGCTGAACGACATCACCACGACCGCCGAGAACGCGAAGCTGCGGCCGGAGGGCGACAAGGCGGTGGTGGTCCAGGACGCCACGGTGGGCCGGTCCGTCACGGACAAGGCCCTGGGGAAGGCCGTACTGCCCCTGCTCACCCGGTCGGGCGCCGACCGCAGCGGCGAGGTGGACGTACGCCGGACCCAGCCGGAGGTGACCCGGGAGAACGTCGCGCGGCTGGGGCTGACGGAGACGATGTCCTCCTTCACCGTCCACTTCGAACCGGCCGAGTACCGCACGAAGAACATAGGCCGGGCCGTGCAGCTCATCAACGGCTCCGTCGTCGAGCCGGACGAGACCTGGAGCTTCAACCGGACCGTCGGTGAGCGCACCAAGGCCAACGGCTTCATGGACGGCATCATCATCCTCGACGACAAGTTCACCAAGGCCTCCGGCGGCGGGGTCTCGTCCGTGGCGACGACCGTGTACAACGCGCTGTTCTTCGCCGGGGTCAAGCCCGTGGAGCACGGAGCGCACTCGTTCTACATCGAGCGCTACCCGGAGGGCCGCGAGGCGACGGTCGCCTGGGGCAGCCTGGACCTGCGGTTCACCAACGACTCCGGCAAGGCCATCTACATCCAGGCCGAGTCCACCGACACCTCCGTCACCGTCTCCTTCCTCGGCACCCGCAAGTACGACGAGATCAAGTCCGTCACGGGTCCGCGCACCGAGGTGAAGCAGCCGGAGAAGAAGGTGAGCCACGACAAGGAGTGCGTGCCGCAGACACCGCTCGAAGGCTTCGACGTCACCGTGGAGCGGGTCTTCTACGACGACGGCCGGGAAGTGAAGCGGGAGCCGTACCGCACGCACTACACACCGCGTGACGAGATCGTCTGCGAGTGATCCACTCCCCGGTCGTTTCCCTCCAACTCTCCCTTTCGCACCAAGCGTTGACCCTGCCCCGGAGCGCCAGCACAATGAGCGACCATCGATTGAGAGCGCTCTCAAGGGAGATCCATGACTGGCAGACAGGGCCCGGCGCTCAGCCGGCGTTCGCTCATCGGTGCCGGACTCGGCATCAGTGCCGCAGGGCTCACCGCCGCCTCGAGGCAGGCCTTCGCCGCCGGCTCCACCGGGTCCCGCCCCGCATCGGCCCCGGCCCGGGGGCACGCCTTTCTCGCAGCCGCCGTGGACGCCTACCCCGACCACGGCGACCTCCGCCTGACGCAGAGCTACACCGACCAGGCCGGGCTGTTCAGCACCGCGTTCACCTACGACAACGCCCTCGCGCTCCTGGCCCACCTCGCGGCCCGCACCCCCGCCGGCCTGACCAGGGCCGCGGCGCTGGGCGACGCCCTGCTCCACGCCCAGAGTCACGACCCGGCGTACGACGACGGCAGGCTACGGCAGGCCTACAACGTGGGGCCGTACACCTTCTACGACGGCTCACTCCAGCCCGACGGCTTCGTGCGGGCCGACGGCACCGCCAATGTCGGGACGCAGTTCGGCTTCACCGGAACGGCCGTGGGCGACATGGCCTGGGCGGGCATCGCGCTCGGCGCCCTGGCCCGTCGCACCGGCGCGCGCCGCTTCCTCGACGGTGCCGTGCGGATCGGCGAGTGGATCGAGCGGACCGGCCGGACCGATGAGCCCCTCGGCGGTTACAAGTTCGGGGTGGACGGGGCGAATCAGAAGCTGCCGTTCACCTCGACCGAGCACAACACCGACCTGCTCTGCCTGTTCGGCCGGCTGGCCCGGCTGACCGGTGACCGGGTGTGGCTGGAGCGGCGCGGGCGGGCCGAGGCCTTCGTGCGCCGGATGTGGGAACCGGCCGGGGGCTTCTTCTACACCGGCACGAACGACGGTGTGACGGTGAACAGGTCCCCGATTCCGGAGGACACGCAGACCTGGACGCACCTCGCCCTCGCCTCCCGCCGCCACTCCCGTTCGCTGGACTGGGCCGTGGCCGAGCTGGCCGTCCTGGACCACTCCGGGCGCACGAACAGCACGGTGCCCGCAGGGCAGTCGTACAAGGGGGTCACCTTCAGTTCGGCGAGCCTCCTCGCGAACGAGGGCACGCCGATCGCCGACGGCCGGCCGAAGCCCGACCGCAACGGCGTGTGGTTCGAGGGGACGGCGCATCTCGCGCTCGCGCTGCGCGATCGCGGGGCGCGTGCCGACGAGGCGCGTGCCAGGCGTCTGCTCGCCTCGATCGAGCGGGCGCAGGAGTTGCTGGGCGACGACCAGACCGTCGGGGGGAGACCCCTGCCCGAGCGCAGCGGGGTCGTGTCCGCCAGCAGCCCGCTGGATACGGGCTTCGGCTTCGGTTACTACCCGTACCGGCACACCGGGGCGACGGCCTGGTACCTGATGGCCGCGGCTCGGTTCAATCCGCTCCGGGTCTGACGGAACGGCCCGGTCCGCCGTCGTGTGCGGCGGACCGGGCCGGCTGTCCTCAGGCGAGGCGGTGGACCGCCTGGGTCGTGAGCTCGTAGCGGGCGCCGACGATCGCCAGCTTGCCGGTGCCGATCCTGGCGGCGAGTTCGGGTTCCGCGGCCAGCCGGGAGCGCACGAGCCGGACATTGGCGCTCACGGTCGCGTCGATCCGGGCGTCCCCTTCCTGGCCGTGGTCTATGGCGGGGCTTATCTGGTCGACGAGGTACTGCATGTGGGCGGGCAGTCGCTCTTGGGACTGCTCCGCCGACACCGCGGCGCGCACCGCGCCGCACGACTGGTGGCCGAGCACGACGACCAGCGGTATGCCGAGCTCCAGGACGCCGTAGGCGACGCTGCCGAGCACGGCCTCGTCGAGGACCTCGCCGGCGGTGCGCACGGTCATCAGGTCGCCCAGGCCCTGGTCGAAGACCAGCTCCGGGGGCACTCGCGAGTCGATGCAGCCGAGCACGACCGCGAAGGGGTGCTGTGCGGTGGCCAACGTCCGCCGGATGGCCGGGTTCTCGTGCGGGTGGCGTTCCCGGAAGGCGCGCCAGCGGCGGTTGCCCGCGGCCAGTTCCCTCAGGGCCTCGTCCGGGGTGCCGGGGCGTGGCTCCGCGGGTCCGGAGCCGGCGGGCGCGGCGGTGGCCGGGCGCGCGGCACCGAGACCCGCGCCCAGGGCCGCGGCCCCGGTCAGCGCGGTGCGCAGAAGGGTCCGGCGGACGGTACCGCCGGCGGGGGGCCGTGAACCGGCGAAGGGGTGCGGTTCAGGGCCGGTGCCTCTGTGGGAGGTGGCATGTGAGTTCACGGGCCAGAACGTATGCCCGAATGCGCGGACGGCCGCCGTCCTTGCCGTTTCATGGTGAGAGTTGGGTAAGTGATGTTCTTACCTTGAACGCCTTTTGACGATCTCTCAGGCAACTGACAGGACGCCCGGGCCTCCCGGCCCGGGCGTCCTGTCATGCGGGGGTGATCAGACCAGGTCGAACCGGTCCAGGTTCATGACCTTGACCCAGGCCGCGACGAAGTCGTTGACGAACTTCTCCTTCGCGTCGTCGCTCGCGTAGACCTCGGCCAGCGCGCGCAGCTCGGAGTTCGAGCCGAAGACCAGGTCGGCGCGGGAGCCGGCCCACTTGACCTCGCCCGTGGCGGCGTCGCGGCCCTCGAACGTGGTCTGGTCCTCGGACGTGGACTTCCAGGAGATGCCCAGGTCGAGCAGGTTGACGAAGAAGTCGTTGGTCAGCGAGCCGGGCGTCTTGGTGAAGGCGCCGAGCTGGGACTGCTGGTAGTTGGCGCCCAGCACCCGCAGGCCACCGACCAGGACGGTCATCTCGGGGGCGCTCAGGGTGAGCAGGTTGGCGCGGTCGAGCAGCAGGAACTCGGCCGGCAGGCGGTTGCCCTTGCCGTGGTAGTTGCGGAACCCGTCGGCGGTCGGCTCGAGCGCCTCGAAGGACTCGGCGTCGGTGTGCTCCTCCGTCGCGTCCACACGGCCCGCGGCGAAGGGGACCTCCACCTGGAAACCGGCTTCCTTGGCGGCCTTCTCGACCGCGGCGGTGCCGCCGAGGACGATCAGGTCGGCCAGGGAGACCTTCTTGGCGCCGGCGCCGGAGTTGAACTCCTGCTGGATGCCTTCCAGGACCCGCAGGACCTGAGCCAGCTCGTCGGGCTCGTTGACCTCCCAGCCGCGCTGCGGCTCCAGGCGGATGCGGGCACCGTTGGCGCCGCCGCGCTTGTCGCTGCCGCGGAAGGTGGACGCCGAGGCCCAGGCGGTGGACACCAGCTGCGAGACGGACAGGCCCGACTCGAGGAGCTTGGTCTTGAGGGTATCGATGTCGCCGTCGTCGATGGTCTCGCCCTCGGCCTCCGGCAGCGGGTCCTGCCACAGCAGGGTCTCCGCCGGGACCTCGGGGCCGAGGTACAGCGACTTCGGGCCCATGTCACGGTGGGTCAGCTTGTACCAGGCGCGGGCGAAGGCGTCCGCGAACTCCTGCGGGTTCTCGTAGAACCGGCGGGAGATGGGCTCGTAGATCGGGTCGAAGCGCAGCGACAGGTCCGTGGTGAGCATCTTCGGACGGTGCTTCTTCGAGGAGTCGTGCGCGTCCGGAACGATCTCCGGGGCGTCCTTGGCCACCCACTGGTTGGCGCCGGCCGGGCTCTGCTCGAGCTCGTACTCGAACTCGAAGAGGTTCTTGAAGAAGCCGTTGCTCCACTGGGTCGGCGTGGCGGTCCAGGTGACCTCCAGGCCGGAGGTGATGGCGTCGCCGCCCTTGCCGGTGCCGTAGGTGCTGCGCCAGCCCAGGCCCTGCTCCTCCATGGAGGCGGCCTCGGGGTCGGCACCGACGTTGTCGGCCGGGCCGGCACCGTGGGTCTTGCCGAAGGTGTGGCCGCCGGCGATCAGGGCGACGGTCTCCTCGTCGTTCATCGCCATGCGGCGGAACGTCTCACGGATGTCGCGGGCCGCGGCGATCGGGTCCGGGTTGCCGTTCGGGCCCTCGGGGTTGACGTAGATGAGGCCCATCTGGACGGCGCCGAGCGGGTTTTCCAGCTCGCGGTCGCCGGTGTAGCGCTTGTCGTCGAGCCAGGTGGTCTCGGGACCCCAGTAGACGTCCTCCTCGGCCTCCCAGACGTCGGCGCGGCCGCCGGCGAAGCCGAAGGTCTCGAAGCCCATCTGCTCCAGGGCGACGTTGCCGGTGAGGATCAGGAGGTCGGCCCAGGAGATGGACTGGCCGTACTTCTTCTTGACCGGCCACAGCAGACGGCGGGCCTTGTCGAGGTTGCCGTTGTCCGGCCAGCTGTTGAGCGGGGCGAAGCGCTGCTGGCCGGCGCCGGCGCCGCCGCGGCCGTCGCTGATGCGGTACGTACCGGCGCTGTGCCAGGCCATACGGATCATCAGCGGGCCGTAGTTGCCGAAGTCGGCGGGCCACCAGTCCTGCGAGCTGGTCAGCACCTCGGCGATGTCCTGCTTGACGGCGTCGAGGTCGAGGTTCTTGAAGGCCTCGGCGTAGTCGAAGTCCCCACCGAGGGGGTTGGCGACCTCGGGGTTCTTGGCGAGGATCTTCAGGTTGAGCCGCTCGGGCCACCACTGGCGGTTGCCACCGCCCTGGGTCGGGTGCAGGGCGCGGCCGTGGGCCACGGGGCAACCGCCTCCCGTCTCCTCCGACTTGGAGTCGGTGACGATCGCGTCGTGGTTCTCAGTCATGGAAATCCTTCCGGACGGGGTGGATCACGGTGCTCGGGTGGATCACGTGCTCGGGAACGCTCGGGTGGATCGGGTACGCGAGAACGCTCGGGGGGGGCACGCGCTCGGGTGGATCAGGTACTGCGGGCGGTGGAGCAGGCGGGGCACAGGCCCCAGTAGATGACCTCGGCCTCGTCGACGGCGAAGCCACGGTCGTCGGACGCGGTCAGGCAAGGGGCGTGGCCGACCGCGCAGTCGACGTCGGCGACGGCTCCGCACGAGCGGCACACGAGGTGGTGGTGGTTGTCGCCGACCCGTCCCTCGTAGAGCGCCGGGCTGCCGGGTGGGTCGAGGCGGCGTATGAGCCCTGCCGCGGTGAGGGCGTGCAGCCCCTCGTAGACGGCTTGGACGGAGATGTGGCCCACGCGGCCGCGCACCTCGGAGGCGATCGCCTCGGCGCCGAGGTGGTCACCGTCCCGCACGGCCTCGAGCAGCGCGACACGGGCGGCCGTCACCCTCAGGCCTGCACCTCGCAGCTCCTCGGCGGTGGTCGGGTTCCCGGTTGCGGTCATGGGATCAACCTAGCCACACAAACACGATTGATTCAAGAAAACGAACGGTTCAATTTTGGTGTCGGGAGTGTGAGGGCTTGCGGGGCGGCTTACTTGAGGCATGTGAGCTCAGTCACAGCGACATGATGGCCCCCTCGCGGGCGCCGGGTGTCGCGCACCGCCGTGCCGCTTCGCGGGCCACGCATCCGGCGAGGTCACGCACCTGACGAGGCCGGGCGTCCGGCGGTCAGACGTCCGGCGAGGTCAGGCGTCCGGCGAAGTCAGGCGTTCGAGCTGGGCGGCGGCTGTCGCGGCCCTGCGGCCGGCATCGCGGGCCCGGCGGTCGGCGGTGCGCGACCGCTCCCGGGCGGCCCGTTCGGCGAAGCGGGCCTGCTGGTGGTCGCTCCTGGCGCGTTCCAGCTCCTCGGTGAGTTCCTCCACACGCTGCTGCGCGCCGTCGACCTGCTGTTTCGCCTCCGCCGCCGCCCGGCCCGCCGTCTCCGCCTCGTCCTGCAGCTCCCGCAGCTCGCGCTCGGCGGCCTCGGCGTCCTCGCGGGCCCGGTCCAGTCGGCGCCGCTGCTGCTCGCTCGCCTTCCTGCCCGGGCGGGAGGGCGCGGGCGCGGGTGCGGGGCGCGGCGGCCGGGCTCCCTCGGCGACGGCGGGGAAGCCGACCGTCGCGCTCAGCGGCTTGGTCAGGCGACCGCCGGCCCAGGCCCGGGCGGCATCGGGATCGGCCAGCACGGCGTGCAGGGTGTTCTCGACCTCACGCTGCACGCTCTCGCCGATCGGATGCCCGGCCTCCTTCGCGAGCCGGCGCGCCTGCATGGACAGGGCCCGGATGAGTGCGTGCTGCCGGCGGCTCAGCTCGCGCAGCTGTGCGCCGTCCAGGTCCTGGTGGGCCTGGCGCAGCCCCTCCCCCAGGCGCAGCAGGGGCTCGACCTCACCGGGGCTGCTGCGGACCAGGAGATTGCTGACCCAGGCGGCGAGGCTGGGCTTGCGCAACGCGCGGATCCGCTCGGCGAGTTCCCGGTCGCCGGCGGTGCGGGCGGCGGCCATGGCGGAGGCGCGGGCGGCGGTGAACTCCTCCGGGCGCAGGGTGTACAGCTCGTCGACCACTGAGTCGTAGTCCATGGCCACCCCTTTCGCGGTCCAGGGGCACCCCACTCGCGTCCTTCGCGTGGAAGAACCGCTGATGACCCGTTTTCGATCGTCTCAGGCGCTGCCCCTCGCGGCGCGCGGAGCGTCCGCCGACCGCGCCTGAGGCACCCCGTTCACGACCCGGAAAGTGGACGGTTTAACATATGAGCGCCGCCTAGCTCGAAAGATGGATTCGTGACTGTCAACGACGACTCGTTCACCAACTGGAAGATCCGCGAGGAGATCGCGGAGTCGATGATCCCGATCATCGGGAAGCTGCACCGGGAGCGGGACGTGACGGTCCTGCTGCACAGCCGCTCCCTGGTGAACAAGTCGGTGGTCAGCATCCTCAAGACCCACCGGTTCGCCCGGCAGATCGCCGGTGCGGAGCTCTCGGTCACCGAGACGCTGCCGTTCCTGGAGACCCTCGCCGAGCTCGACCTCGGGCCGTCCCAGATCGACATCGGCATGCTCGCCGCGACGTACCGCGAGGACGACCGCGGTCTGTCGGTGGCGGAGTTCACCGCGGAGGCCGTCGCCGGTGCCACGGGCGCCGACAAGATCGAGCGCCGTGAGGGCCGGGACGTGGTTCTGTACGGCTTCGGCCGTATCGGCCGGCTCGTGGCCCGGCTGCTCATCGAGAAGTCCGGCTCCGGCAACGGTCTGCGGCTGCGGGCCATCGTGGTGCGCGGGGGCGGCGAGCAGGACATCGTCAAGCGCGCCTCGCTGCTGCGCCGCGACTCCATCCACGGCCAGTTCCAGGGCACGATCACCGTCGACGAGGCGAACAGCACGATCGTCGCCAACGGCAACGCGATCAAGGTGATCTACGCGAACGACCCGTCCGAGGTCGACTACACGGCGTACGGCATCAAGGACGCCATCCTCATCGACAACACCGGCAAGTGGCGCGACCGCGAGGGCCTGTCCGAGCACCTGCGCCCCGGCATCGACAAGGTCGTGCTGACCGCTCCCGGCAAGGGCGACGTCCCCAACATCGTGCACGGCGTCAACCACGACACGATCAAGCCGGACGAGCAGATCCTGTCCTGCGCGTCCTGCACCACGAACGCGATCGTGCCGCCGCTGAAGGCGATGGACGACGAGTTCGGGGTCCTGCGCGGCCACGTCGAGACGGTCCACTCGTTCACCAACGACCAGAACCTCCTGGACAATTACCACAAGGCCGACCGTCGCGGCCGGTCCGCGCCGCTCAACATGGTCATCACCGAGACCGGTGCCGCCTCCGCCGTCGCGAAGGCGCTTCCCGACCTCAAGGCGCCGATCACCGGCAGCTCGATCCGTGTCCCGGTCCCGGACGTCTCGATCGCGATCCTCAGCCTGCGGCTCGGCCGTGAGACCACCCGCGAGGAGGTCCTCGACCACCTCCGCGACGTCTCCCTGACCTCGCCGCTCAAGCGCCAGATCGACTTCACCACGGCTCCCGACGCGGTCTCCAGCGACTTCATCGGCTCGCGCCACGCCTCGATCGTCGACGCCGGCGCCACCAAGGTCGACGGCGACAACGCGATCCTCTACCTGTGGTACGACAACGAGTTCGGCTACTCGTGCCAGGTCATCCGCGTCGTGCAGCACGTCTCCGGCGTGGAGTACCCGACGTACCCGGCTCCGGCCGTCTGATCCGGTCCATCCCTGAAGACGAAAGCGCGGGGCGTGCGGGCCCCGCGCTTTCGTGTGCTTTCGAGCGCCTTGCGGCTGTCAGCGGCGGGTCAGCTCGACCCTGTACTCCCGTGTCCGTGAGCCGTCTTCGCCGGTCACGGAGACGATGTGGGCCGTCCTGCCCCCGGTGGCGTCCGTCCGGACCGTCACCTTCGCGTACGGGTCACGCGGCGTGGCGGTGACCCGGGCCCGGTCCGGGCGGTCGACGGCCACCCGGTAGCTCGTCCGGTCCGGGTCGAAGCCGGCCAGGGGCACACCGTCCAGTTCGACCGAGGCGGCAGCCGCGTCCGCGGCAACGCCCGGCACCTTCGCGTAGACCTCGATCTCGCCGAGGGTGATGTAGCCGCCCGGCCTGGCCGTCATCACGACCCGCACGCCCGTCGACGGGCCGGTCGCCCGCACCGGAACGTCGGCCACGGGCGTTCCCTCGGCGCCGACGGCGACCTGGTCGCTCGCGTCGGACCAGGTGCCGTCGGAACCTCGCACCTGCACCTTGAGGGACTCCGCGAAGCTGACGTTGGCGCCGTCACGGTGGAAGTGGGTCATGACCCGGGTCAGATCGTGTGCCTCCGGCAGGGTGAAGGTGATGGTGTCGGACGGGTTCTTGGTGCCGGACCTCCAGTTCGACCAGGCCTTCTCCGACGTGGTGCCGTTGCGCAGGCCCTCGGCGGAGTAGCCGCTCTCGGTGTAGCTGGCGCCGACTGTGACGCCCTCGTCGCGCGCGGAGTTGGTCTCCTTCGGCTCGGTGACCTGGACGCGTACGGTCGCCGCTGCCGTTTCCCCACCGGGTACCCGGGCCGTGCCGCGCAGGCTCACCACACCGGTGTCGTCGAACGCCTTCTCGGGCACGGGGTTCCATGTGACCGGAAGGTCGGCGGTTCCGCCGTGTCGTCCCACGCCGGTGACGGTGGCGGGCAGGTCGGGCCGGCCGCCGGTGTAGGTCTTGGCGCGGGCCGGCAGGGTGGCGGCGATGGTGTCCACGGTGACGACCGCCTCGGCACGGACGGTCCGGCCGAGGGCATCGGTGGCCCGGCCCTTCACGCGTACCGTCCCGGGTTTGCTCCAGCGTGAGTCCGAGGGCAGCGCCCACTCGACGGGGAGCGCGCCCCGGGCTCCGTCCGGGAACACGGGCGTCACGGTCCTGGGCAGTTCGGGGGCGCGCCCGGGGACGGTGAAGGCCTTGGCCGGCTCCGTGCTGAGCACCGTCTCATCGATGACGCCCCAGCGCTGGTTGGCGTTGGAGGTCGGGAGGTGGGCCGAGACCCGGGCCCCGTCTGCCGTCGACTGGCCGACGACGTCGAGGAGACGGCCCGTCGCGGCGTTCACGAAGGTCCAACTGCCGTCCCCGGTGGTGGACATGATCCAGCGTGCGGCCGGCGTGTCCCCGTCTTCGAGTACGGCCTCGTCGTCGCGTACGGCCATGCGCCTGCCGTCGACCGCGTTGACGAGGGCGTAGCGTTCGCGGTTGCTCTCGCCGCGGGTCAGCCGCTTCACGCTCCACAACTGGGACTTGGAGGCCTGGTCGGCCGTGCGCACGACGACGCCGTCGCCCTCTGCGGAGGGTGCCAGGGACTTGCCGCTCTGGGTGCCCTGGAGGCGGTAGACGTGACCGGCCCGGACCAGCGCGGCGTCCTTCGCGGTGCCGGACACGCCGTCGACGACGAGGGTGGTCACCGACTTGGCGGGGACCGTCACGGTGGCGGAGTCGTTCTCGACCTTCACGGGTGTCCCACGGACGAGGGCGCCGTCGTGACTGGTCACCACGGGCGTCACGGTGGCACCGCGGGCGACCCGCCGGAACTTCGTCAGGTCCAGGGTCACCGCCCGCGGGGTGGTGCCGTTGTTGACGTGCACCACCGTCGCTCCGCGGCCGGACTTGCGTACGGCGGCGACGCTGGAGGGATCGTCGACCTTGACGAAGTGGTCGCCGGGGCGGATGTGATGGGTGAAGTTGCGCAGGGTGTGGAACTTCGTGTTGGTCTTGATCGGGCAGCTCTCCAAGGTGTCCTCGGAGGTGCAGTTGAACGGGATGTGGATGCTGCCCCAGTTCTTGCCGGCCTGCGCCTGGGGGATCGAGTCCTCGACCGGCTGCCACAACACCCAGGCGGAGGGCTCCAGTTCACGGATGTCCTCGACGACTCGGGTGGCGATGCCGAGCCCGGGTTCCATGCCGGTGAAGTCGGTGCCGGTCCCCCAGGTGCCCTCGACCTCGCTCATCCAGAACGGCTTGCCGGCGGCTTTGGCGCTGTCGCGGGCGCTGGTGCGCATGCCGGTGCCGTAGGTGTGCACGTTGAGCTGGTCGACGGCGGCCCGGGCCGAGCTGTCGTAGGCGTTCCAGTTGCGGACGAAGGTGGTGGGGTTGGTCTCGTCCATCGCGGAGATCGTGGCGTGCGTTCTCGCCTTGTCCAGGGCGCGTTGCAGGGCCAGGACGACTTTCTGCTGGAGTTCCGGACCGGCGTGCGCGCCTTCCTGGCGTCCGCCGGTGGGCTGTCCGTCGGCGCCGATCTGGGTGCCCCAGTAGTTGGTGTTGGGCTCGTTGAGCGGGGCGATGGTGTCGAACGAGATGCGGTGCTTCTTCTCCAGCTGGTCGGTCACCTTGGCCAGGTAGGTGGCGAAGTCGTCGACACGGTCCGCCCGTATCTGGTCGGTGTTGGCATCGAAGCCGCCCGACACGTAGCCGCTCACGGTCTGGAACCAGGGCGGTGAGTTGCTGAACGCCTCCCAGCGGGTCACCTTGCTCTTGACGCGGTCCACCCACCAGCGCTGGCCCGGGTCGGCGGACCAGTCCCAGTGCCCGGGATCGTCCGGGTTCCACCAGTCGGTGTCCTGCCTGGTGGTGCCCTCGGGAGCCTTCCAGAAGCCGTCCATCGTCGCGCCGGTCTTCATGTAGTCCTTGCGGACGTCGGGGGCGTTGCCGCCGCCGATGTTGTAGCGCGCGATGTTGAGGCGGAGTCCGTCCTCGCCGAACAGCATGTCGGCGAGCTTCTGCCGGATGGGTTCCGGGTAGCGGCCGGTGATGTTGGCGAACCAGACGAGGCTCGTGCCCCACCCTTCGAACTCCTGCTGCCGGTAGGACGGGTCGATCCGTACCGTGACCGCGTTCGCCGGCGGATCTGCGGCAGCAGCGGTGGCAGGAGGCACGGCGACCAGGCCCACGCCGAGTGCCAGGGGGACGGTGATCGCCAGTGCCGTTCGGGCGAGGCGATGTCTGCTGGACATGGATTCCCTTCGGGAGCGAACAGAACCGCGCAGAGTCGATCGAGCTTCCCGAATGTTTTAGGACGGCAATCAACACGTCAAGAGGCGGGGCGAGTTGGGAACCGGCACGCTGCCGTGCGGACATGCGATGAGGGACGCCACTTGTGGCATCGGTGCGCCGCAGCCGCCGTACGGCGTGGGACTCGTGGCCAGGACGCCGCGCGCGTCCGGATGAGCCGGGAGTCGTCCCGCTGCCGGCCGGCCGCGGCGGTGGCGGGGCCCGGGGACGAGGAGCAGGCGGGGTGTGCCGCTGCGCAACGAGTGCGTACGGAAGGGGTCCGCGGCGAGAACGCGCGGGCCCGTCCACCGAGGAGGGACTGGGCCGGCGGCGGCAGACCGCCCCCTCGACCGGCTGCCCGGCATGCGTGTGCCGCGTCCCGCGACGGGGACGCGGCACCGCGATGTGATCTCAGTGCTTGAAGACGTCCTTGGTCTTCTCCTTGGCCTGCCGGGCGTCACCCTTCGACTGCTCCGCTTTGCCCTCGGCCGTCAGGCGCTCGTTGCCCACCGCACGGCCGATCGTCTCCTTGGCCTTGCCCTTGGCCTGCTCGGCCTTGGCCTTGCCCTTCTGCTCTCCAGCCACGGTTCGTTCACTCCACGTCGTGTCCGACTACGGGGTCACCGCACCGAGTGACCGGAAAAGCGCAGCTCAAACGTGGACCTGGCCGGCTTCCTCTCGAGCATCTGAAGGGCCTGCTGAGCGGATGTGAGCTGGGCTGTGTCTGCTGGTACCGGAACCGCGCGTGGGCACGAGCCGCTGAGCGGGCCGTGATACCCCCCGGTCAGTGACAGCACCCGTCGGCCGGCTGGGGGCCTGGGGTGGTGTCGAGGCGGCAGAAGCAGGACGCCTGGACGGGTACGTCCGCCAGCGCGCTCGCCAGCTTGAGCTGGTGGGCCACGAGGGCCGCCTCGCCGGTCTTGCCACTGCGCAGCAGGCACTCGTGGAAGCCGTGCAGGGCCCAGACGTTGCCCGGGTGCTGGAGGGGGCGGGGCAGGGTGTCGTCGAGGCCGAGGTCGGCACGGTAGACGGCCTCCGCCTCCGCCACGCGGCCCTGCTCGAGCAGCAGGGCGCCGTAGGCGTGGCGGGTGGGCTGCATCCACCCCCAGGGCTCGTCGTAGGGCAGGTTGTCGTCCAGCCGGATGGAGCGCTCCAGGGCTGCGAAGGCGAGGTCGTACTCGCCCCGGCGGTAGGCGAGTTCGCCGTCCAGCATGGCGGAGGCGATGGCGAGGATGTCGTGGCAGGTGTTGTTGAACAGCATCCGGGTCTCGGGCACCCGGCCGACCGCCTCACGGAAGAGTGCGCGTTCGGTCTCCGCCCGGTCGACCTCGCCGGTGGCGGAGAGGGCGACGCCCCGTGCGTAGTGCCGCATGGCGACGGTCGTCGCGTAGAGCTCCGGGTCGGTGGGGGCGGGCAGCTCCAGGATCTCGGTCCAGCGGCCGAAGCGGATCAGCACGTGGACGCGCATGGCCAGGAACGCCTCCAGCCAGTCGGCCATCGGCGGGCTCTGGACACGGAGCAGGTCTTCGGGGATGGCGGCTTCCAGCTGGGCGGCGGTGTCCAGGGCGACCTGCGCCTGGCCGAGGAACATCGCGCCGTAGATCTTGAAGTGGTGGTTGTGCGCCCGGTAGAGGGTGTAGAAGTTCATCGCGCCGGCCTGCCGGTGGTACTTCTCGTCGGCGGCGATCGCGTCGCTGTTGGCGGAGACGACCTGGCGGTAGTCGCCGCACAGGACGTCCAGGTGTGAGGGCATGTGGAGCAGGTGCCCGGCGTCGGGCACGAGGCCGCGCAGGCGGTCGGCGACGGTGAGGGCCTGCTCCGGCGTCGGCGACATCTCCATCAGGTGGATGTACAGGTGCAGGATGCCGGGATGCCGGAAGCCGGCCTCGGTGGCGAGGGCGTCTTCCAGCACGGCCCTGGCCTCAATGGTCCGTGCGCCCTCGGCCGGCCGGCCGGTCCTGAGGTCCCACAGCTGCCACGGGGTGAGGTTCATCGCTGCGTCGGCGTGCAGGGTGGCGATGTCCGGGTCGAAGGGCGCCAGCTCGTAGACGGTGCGCATGGCGTCCGCGTAGGGCTCGTTCCACACCGAGCAGTCCTCGACCGCCTGCGACTGCGGGTAGCGCGCCCGCAGCGCGCGGATGAGGGCCTGTTCGATCGAGGTGGCGCGGGCGGCCTTCTCATGGGCCTTTTCCACTGCGGTGTGCGTGCGCTCCACTGTTCGCGTCAGTTCTTCGCCGTCGAAGAATTCCCAGGGCTTGTTGTAGTTCGGGCCGAGCGCGTAGGCGATACCCCAATAGGCCATGGCGCAGTCCGGGTCGGCCTCGGCCGCCTTTTCGAAGCAGGCGACGGCTTCCTCATGGTGGAACGCGTATGTCCACATCAAACCGCGGTCGAACCAGAGTTGGGCATCGGGAGAGGACGTGGTGACGGGACGGCGGTGCGTGCCGAGATCGTAGTAGTCGCCCATGAGCTTCTCCTGGGAAGGCGGCCGGGGCCGTGAGAATAGCGGTTGCGGACACGCCTTCAGGCTTTCGATAAATTATCGTATGTCCAGATTAGCGGTTCTCATTACGGCTGCCCGCGGCCCCGGGCATGGTGGAGGGCATGACTGACTTTCCGAGTTTTCCGCCCGGCTTCGTGTTCGGGGCCGCGACCGCCTCGTACCAGATCGAGGGAGCGGTGCAGGAGGACGGACGCGGGCCGTCGATCTGGGACACCTACAGCCACACTCCGGGGCTGGTGGCGAACGGGGACACCGGTGATGTCGCCTGTGATCACTACCACCGGTACCCGGAGGACGTGGCGCTGCTGCGTGAGCTGGGCGTGGGCTCGTACCGCTTCTCGATCGCCTGGCCGCGGATCGTGCCGGACGGTTCCGGTCCGGTGAACGTCAAGGGGCTGGACTTCTACTCGCGGCTGGTCGACGAGCTCCTGGCCGCGGGGATCGCGCCGGCCGCCACCCTCTACCACTGGGATCTTCCGCAGGCCCTGGAGGACGGCGGCGGCTGGCGGGTGCGGGAGACCGCCGAGCGGTTCGGTGAGTACGCGGCCGTCGTCGCGGAGCACCTGGGCGACCGCGTGCCACGCTGGATCACCCTCAACGAGCCCTGGTGCAGCGCCTTCCTCGGGTACTCCGTCGGCCGGCACGCCCCGGGCGCCCGCGAGGGCCGTGGCGCGCTGGCCGCCGCCCACCACCTGCTGGTCGGGCACGGCCTTGCCGTACGGGCGCTCCGGGCGGCCGGGGTGCGCGAGGTGGGCATCACCCTCAACCTCGACCACCACCTGCCCGCGACCGGCTCCCCCGCCGACCGGGCCGCCGTCACCCGTGCGGACACCCTGCACAACCTGGTGTGGACAGAGCCGCTTCTCGCGGGCCGCTACCCGGCGGCCGAGGAGGAGACGTGGGGTGAGCTGATCAGCGGTCAGGACTTCCGGCGGGACGGCGACCTCGAACTGGTCTCCCGGTCCCTGGACTTCCTCGGCATCAACTACTACCGGCCGATCGTCGTGGCCGACGCCCCCTACCGTGAGAGCGACCCCTCACGGCGCGTCGCGACCGACAACCGGTACGCGGAGGTACCCATGCCCGGCGTGCGGCGCACCGCCATGGGCTGGGCGGTCGCGCCCCACACGTTCACCGATCTGCTCGTGGGGCTCAGGGAGCGGTACGGCCAGGCCCTGCCGCCCGTCCTCATCACCGAGAACGGCTCCGCGGAGGACGACGAGGCCGGCCCGGACGGGGCCGTCCACGACCCGGGCCGGGTCGCCTACCTGCGCGTCCATCTCGCCGCGCTGCGGGCCGCGATGGACGCCGGGGTGGAGGTGCGCGGCTACTACGTGTGGTCGCTGCTCGACAACTTCGAATGGGCCTTCGGTTACGACAAGCGCTTCGGGATCGTGCGCGTCGACTACGCCACCCAGCAGCGGACACCGAAGGACAGCTACCACTGGTACCGGGCCATGATCGCCGCGCAGCGGCGGTGACGGGCCCCGTCAGACGCTGCTCAGGAGCTGCGGCGCCAGGATCTTGACCATGGTGTTGGTCCAGCGCAGTTGCCGGAGCGTCTGCGGGTGGCAGTCGGCGACCAGCGTCAGGAGCGGCTCGTCCCGGGTGGCCTGTGCCACCTGGGCGAGCATCTCCCAGTGGAGCGAGTTGCGTGCGGCGGCCAGGTGCAGGTCCCGCAGATCGTTCAGCAGCAGCAGTCCGGACTCGGGGCGGCGACCGAGTGCTTCGGAGGCCTTCTCCCGCAGCGCGGCCAGAGCCCTGGGCGACGGGTCGCCGCGCGGGCCGGACAGGTCGAGGCCGTGGTCGCGGCCCGCGTCGGCGAGCCGGGCGGCGTGTTCGCGTGACCAGCGGGCGATGTCCAGGGCGACATGGTGGAACTCGTGGTCGGTGCGGTGCCGCGCGGCGGCGGCCAGCAGGTCCTGCTCCAATCCCGGAAACGCTGGCCGGTGGTGTGGAAGCCGATGGAGCCCGGCCCCTTGTCGTCCAGCAGCTGCCGGGTGCGGGCTGTGATCCGGTTCATGGCCGTGTCCCAGTCGCACTCCACCAGTCGGCCGTCCTCGCGGACGAGGGGGCTGGTGAGCCGGTCCGGGGACGCGTTGGCCTGCCAGCCGTGGAGGTCCTTGGGCCCCAGGCGCCCGCGGTTCACCCGGTCCGCGGCCCGGCCCCGGACGCCCACGATGCGGCCCTCGCGCAGCGCGATGTCCATCGCGTCGCCGTTGGAGTGCAGCAGCGAGGCGGCCTGCACCCACCGCTCCACGTCTCGCTCGCCGAGCCCCGCCGCGAGGTGCGTGTCGGTCCGGGACGGCCAGGGGGTGCCGGGCGCGTACGGCGTGCGCGCGCCCCAGACGTCGGTGATCCGGTCGGCCGGCTGGTCCACGGTCCCACCTCCCACGACGACACCGTGGTCCGCGAGTACCCGCGCGAGCACATGTGACACAAAGTGCACAGATCGCGACATAGGGCACACGCGGCAGGGTGGGTGCCCATCATCTTGTCGTTCGATCGGGGGGCACCTCGGCCAGTGGGCTGGCCCGCCCAACTCCCGCTCCCTAGGATGTACTTCCTGTCCAGCCAGTCCGTTGGCGCGGCACCTTGCAGGGGGAACGATGCACTCCGAGAAGCAGCTGTCCACCGAGATCGACGCGAACGTGCCGACGGCAGCGCGCATGTACGACCACTACCTGGGCGGCAAGGACAACTACGCGGCGGACCGCGCGGCGTGCGAGGAACTCGACAAGGTCGTGCCCAGCACGCGCCGCCTCGCCCTGAACAACCGGCGCTTCCTCCAGCGGGTCGTGAAAACCCTCTCCGAGGAGTACGGCATCCGCCAGTACCTGGACCACGGGTCAGGTCTGCCGACGCAGGACAACGTGCATCAGGTCGCCCAGCGCATCGACCCCACGACCCACGTCGTCTACGTCGACAACGACCCGATGGTGCTGGTCCACGGCCGTGCGCTGCTGGAGCAGGACGAGCGCACGACCGTCATCCACGCGGACCTGCGCGAGACCGACCTGATCTTCGGCCACGCGGACACCAAGCGGCTCATCGATTTCGACGAGCCGGTGTGCGTGCTCTTCAACTCGGTGTTCCACTGCATCCCGGACAGCGACACCGACGGACCGCTCGCGGTGGCCCGCCGCGTACGTGAGCGGCTCGCGCCCGGGAGCTTCATGGTGATGTGCCAGCTGGTCAGCGAGGACCCGGAGGTCCGCGCCTTCGTCACGAACTTCATGGACCAGGCGACCCAGGGCCACTGGGGCCGCGTGCGGGAACCGAAGGACGTGGAGACGTACTTCGAGGGCCTGGAGATCCTCCAGCCCGGGCTCGTGGAGGTGTCGACCTGGCGCCCGGACACCGAGGTGACGCCCCGTCAGCTCACGCACGAGTGGATCGAGTTCGGCGGAGTCGGGAGGATTCCCCTGGAGAAGTGACCGTGGTGCCCGGCGCGGGACGGCCGTCGTCCCGCGCCGGGCACCCTCGCGTCAGAGGTAGCGCTGCTCCATGGTCTGCCGCAGCAGCTCCAGCGAGTCACGGGGCTTGAGTGCCTCGTCCGCGAGCCGGTCCAGCGCGATCCGGTACTCCTCGGTCTCGTCGCGGTCCTCGAGGAAGTTCGCGCTCTTGATGTGCTCCAGGTAGACCACGTCGGGCAGATCGAGGCCGCCGAAGCGCAGATACGTGATCGGAATGGCCGGGGCCGAGGCATTGGTGACGCTCAGCGGCACGATCTGCAGCGTCACGTTGGGGCGTTCGGCCACCTCCACGAGGTGCGCGAGCTGCTCCCGCATCACCTCGGCACTGCCCAGGACGCGCAACAGCACGGACTCGTCGATGATCGCCCACAGCTGCGGGGCGTCGGCCCGCGACACCAACCGGGCGCGGTGCCTGCGCAGTTCGACGCGTCGCTCCACCTCACCGGCCGGCGCGTTCGGCAGGCCGCGCTCCACCACGGCCCTGGTGTAGGCGGGAGTCTGCAACAGGCCGGGCACGTACTGGATCTCGAAGGTACGGATGGTGGCGGCGGCCTCCTGCAGTCCGACCAGCCGGTCGAACCACTCGGGCATCAGCCGCTTGTCGTACCGCTGCCACCAGCCCGGCTCACCCGCCCGCTGTAGCAGCTTGAGCAGCACCGAGGCCTCGTAGTCGTCGGTGCCGTACAGCTCGAGCAGCGTGCGGACGTCGTTCTCCGTCGGCGGGCGGCGGCCCTTGCCCGACTCGATGCGGGACAGCTTCGCGGCACTGAACCCGGCAGCGCGCGCCGCCTGGTCCTGGGCGAGCCCGGCGTCCTCCCGGAAGCCGGCGAGCTGCACACCGACCAGCATCTTCAGCAGAGTCGGCGCCGGCTCGGGCCTGTCCAGGTAAGGTTCCAGACGGGAGATGCGATGCGACGCGGCGGACATCCTGACTCCCAGCAGACCGGCACAAAGGGCGACTTACACTATCGCACTTCACCAGGTCTTCACGCATCCACCCAAGCAGCCCGGCAGAAGTGGGGAGTTGGGCTCCGCTTCACCTCCGGGGCGTGACACCGCACGCGAGACGGCACCGCTCCGCGGAGCAGGTGGTCGAACTAGAGCAGGTGGCCGAACTAGAGCAGATGGTCGAACTCGCCGTCCTTCGCGCCGGCCAGGAACGCCGCCACCTCCGCCGAGGTGTAGACGAGGGCGGGGCCGTCGGGGTCACGGGAGTTGCGCACGGCGATCCCGCCGTCCACGAGGGGTGCGACTTCGACGCAGTTGCCCTCGGCGTTGCTGTGCCGGCTCTTGATCCAGCAGGCGTCCAACGAGCTTGCCTGCACTCCGTTCTGCACTGGTGGCACCGCAGTCTCCTTGCTGTTCTCGTTCCCCGCCGGGCACGGTGCGCCCGGCCGTTCCTCCGAGGGCGGCCGCGTCCCTTCGACCGCACTCGTCCCGGCTTGCGTACCCACAACGGCTGGATTTTCACGCAATTTCTCGTGCAATTGCACGCGGACGCCTTCAGCGTGGATAATAGCTGCGGCGTCAACCCCCGGGCGGGCGCCGTGTCCTGATGTCGCATCGGGGAGATGCCGTGTCATCACCTGCGCAGCACGTGCTCCGGCCGCCGAGTGGGGCTGCGGCGCACGCAGGCGCACCCGGAGCGAGTCATACCGTGCCGGCCGACCCGCACAAGGTCATGCCGTACGGGATCCCGCCCTCGGTGCCGAAGACACTTCCGCAGTTCTCCGGCGCCCTGTCCGCCTCGGCCACCCTGCGGGTCGAGTGCAGCCGGGAGGGGTTCGCCCGAGTCCGGTCCTTCACCCGCGACACCCTGCACGGCTGGTCACTCGACCACCGCTGCGACGACGCGGCCCTCGTCATCACCGAGCTCGCCGCCAACGCCGCGACGCACGCGGCGCCGAGAACCCCCGGTGTGCCGGAGATCCGGCTCGGATTCCTCCTGGATCCCGGCCACCTGCTGGTCACCGTCTCCGACCTCGACGACCACCCGCCCGTGTTCGCGCCGACCGGTGTCGCCCTGGAGGAGCACGGCCGGGGGTTGTGCATCGTCGACGCCCTGTCCGAGGAGTGGGGCTGGTCCCCCGGCACCCCGGCGGGCAAGACGGTCTGGGCCTGGTTGTCGACCCGCCCGGCCGCACCCTGTCCACCCATCTGACACGACTGCCGCGGAAAGGCCCCTCGCCATGCGCAGCGCTTCGACGGAACACCCGAGCAGCGAGCGCCCCGAGCGCCCCGACGCCCCCACCGGGACGGCCCGGAACACGCCGCTCACGGCACTGGACCGCGTGCCGTGGGGCGACATCCAGGACTCCACCGGCTCGGCGGCGGCCATTCCCCTCCTGCTCAACGGCATCGCCGCGGGTGATGCCGACACCGCCCGCTCCGCCCTCGACGACCTGCGGAAACGGATCTGCCAGTTCGGTTTCGTCGTGGAGCAGGCGACGGCGGCCACTGTTCCGTTCCTGTGGGAGCTGGCCAAGCTGCCGCAGGTGACCTGCCGTGCCCAGATCATCCGGCTGCTCAAGAGCATCGCCGACGCCCGGCAGTGGGAGAGCACCGCCGCCGTCTATCCGAAACTGCTGAACCACCGGGAGAACCCGGTGGTGTGGGAGCGTGCGGCCCGCCAGGCCGTGCGGGCCCGGCGCGGCGAGCTCGGCCGGCTGCTGGCCGACGAGGACCGCGAGATCGCCCGTGCCACGAACGAGCTGGCCCGCTCGCTGGGCGCCTGAAACCGTCGTACGGTGTGCGGTGGGCAGGGAGCCCGTGCAGGTCCTCGGACGTGATGAAACGGTGAGAACCCCCTGTCACCATGGGTGATGCCCCTCGCCTCCCGGAGCCCGGCAGTGTAGACATGGCACATGGTCCGACTCATGGGTCGATCCGGGACTCGATCGCCCCTGCGGCCCGGCGCTGCGCCGTCGGCACGGCAGCGGCGGGAGGCGGGCCCGTCGCGGTGGCAACCGGTGGCGGGGCTGCGGTCGGTGCTGGGCGGACGCAGCGTCGCCGGACAGGTGTTCCTGCTCGTCGTGGTGATCGTGCTGCTGCTGGTCGTGGCGGCCGTCGTGGCGCTGGTGCTGCAGGTGCGGCACGACACCACGCAGGAGGCCCGCAACCGTTCGCTCGCCGTCGCCGAGACCTTCGCCAACGCACCGGGCACCGTCGAGGCGCTGCAGGGACCTGATCCCACCGCTGTGCTCCAGCCACGCGCCGAAGCCGCCCGTGAGCGGTCGAAGGTCGACTTCATCGTCGTCATGAACACCGACGGGATCCGCTACACCCACCCCAAGCCGGACCGGATCGGGAAGAAGTTCGTCGGGACGATCGCGCCGGCGCTGGCCGGAAAGTCCTTCACCGACGAGGTCGACGGCACCCTCGGCCCGCTCGTCCAGGCCGTCGTACCGGTGAAGGACCAAGATGGCCGGGTCGTGGGTCTGGTCTCGGCGGGGATCACGACCAAGAACGTGGGCGGGACCGCCGACCGCCAGCTGCCGCTCGTGCTCGCGGCCGCCGCCGCGGCGCTCGCCCTGGCGACGGCGGGTGCCGCGCTGGTGAGCCGGCGGCTGCTGCGCCAGACCCATGGGCTCGGGCCGCACGAGATGACCCGGATGTACGAACACCACGACGCCGTGCTGCACGCCGTGCGCGAGGGCGTGCTCATCGTCGACGACGGGGGCACCCTGCTGCTCGCCAACGACGAGGCGCACCGCCTGCTCGGGCTGCCCGCCGACGCCGAGGGCCGGCACGTCCTCGGTCTGGGTCTGGACCCGGGCATCGCCGACCTGTTGGCTTCGGGCCGGGTCGCCACGGACGAGGTGCACCTGGTCGGGGACCGGCTCCTCGCCGTCAACCAGCGGACCACGGACCGTGCGGGCGTCCCGCCCGGCAGCGTCGCCACCCTGCGCGACTCCACGGAGCTGCGGGCCCTGTCCGGGCGGGCCGAGACCGCGCGCGAGCGGCTCAACATGCTGTACGACGCCGGAGTGGGCATCGGGACCAGCCTGGACGTGACCCGCACCGCCGAGGAGCTCACCGAACTGGCCGTGCCCCGGTTCGCCGACTTCGTCACCGTGGACCTGTTCGACGCGGTGCTGGGCGGCGGGCAGCCGAACGCGGCGGCCGCGCTCAGCCGGACCGCGGTGAGCGGGATCCGCAAGGACGCGCCGCTCTATCCGTCCGGGGAGCGGATCAGGTTCGTCGAGTCCTCCCCGCAGGGCCGCAGCCTCGCCACGGGCAGTCCCGTCCTGGAGCCCCGGCTGGGTGAGGCCCCGGGCTGGCGGGCGCAGGACCTGGAGCGCTCCGCGCAGATCGTCGCGTACGGCATCCACTCGCTGATCACCGTGCCGCTGCGAGCCGGCACCCTGATACTCGGCGTGGTGAGCTTCTGGCGCTACGAGAAGCCGGAACCCTTCGACACGGACGAGCTGGCCCTGGCGGAGGAGCTGGTCGCGCGGGCCGCCGTCTCCATCGACAACGCCCGCCGCTACACCCGCGAGCACAGCATGGCGGTGACGCTCCAGCGCAGCCTGCTCCCCCGTAACCTGCCCGAGCAGGACGCCCTGGAGATCGCCTACCGCTATCTGCCGGCGCAGGCCGGGGTGGGCGGCGACTGGTTCGACGTGCTGCCGCTGTCGGGTGCCAGGGTCGCGCTCGTGGTCGGGGACGTCGTCGGCCACGGGCTGCACGCCGCGGCCACGATGGGGCGGCTGCGCACCGCCGTGCACAACTTCTCCGCACTCGATCTGCCGCCCGAGGAACTCATCGCCCTGCTGGACGAGTTGGTCGGCCGGATCGACCAGGACGAGACGGAGGAGGACGGCAGCGCCCCGGTCACCGGCGCGACCTGTCTGTACGCCGTCTACGACCCGGTCTCCCGGCGCTGCACCGTCGCGCGGGCCGGGCATCCGCCGCCGGCGCTGATCCACCCGGACGGCAGCGTGGAGTTCCCCGACGTGCCCGCCGGTCCCCCGCTGGGGCTCGGTGGCCTGCCGTTCGAGACGGCGGAGCTGGAACTGGCGGAGGGCAGCCGGCTCGTCCTCTACACCGACGGGCTGGTCGAGGACCGGGAGCGGGACATCGACGTCGGGCTGGAGATGCTGCGCGAGGCGCTGGGCCGGGCCGGGCAGTCTCCGGAGGACACCTGCCGGGTCGTGCTCGAATCGCAGCTCACGGCCCGATCCAGCGACGACATCGCGCTGATCGTGGCCCGTACCCGGGCGCTGACCGCCGACCACGTCGCGGAGTGGCCGGTGCGGGCCGACCCGGCCGCCGTGGGCGAGGTGCGGGCGGCGGTCAGCCGGCAGCTGGCCGAGTGGGGCCTGGAGGAGCTGACGTTCAGCACGGAGCTGATCCTGAGCGAGCTGGTCACCAACGCGCTGCGGTACGGCGGCGGCCCCATGCGCGTGCGGGTGCTGCGGGACCGCAACCTGATCTGCGAGGTGTTCGACAGCAGCAGCACCTCGCCGCACCTGCGGTACGCGACGATGACGGACGAGGGCGGGCGGGGCCTGTTCCTCGTAGCGCAGCTCGCGGAGCGCTGGGGGACGCGCTATCTGCCCGCGGGGAAGGTGATCTGGGCGGAGCAGTCCCTGCCCTGAGACGGCGGTGAGCACGGCCGTAAGCCTCGCCATAAGCGCCACCAGGGACTTGTCATAAAGTAGCCTTATGAGCTCATAGACCGGACCCTCGTACCGGGTTAGGCATGCCTTAGTTTAAGCTTCCCGTTGAGATCGCTTGTCGCCGCTCGAAGGGAACCTGACCATGCCCCGCCCCCTGCGGGTCGCCATCGTCGGATCCGGCCCCGCCGGGATCTACGCCGCCGACGCCCTGCTCAAGTCCGAGGTGGCCGCCGAACCCGGTGTGTCCATAGACATCTTCGAGCGCATGCCGGCCCCGTTCGGCCTGATCCGCTACGGCGTCGCCCCCGACCACCCGCGGATCAAGGGCATCATCACGGCCCTGCACCAGGTGCTCGACAAACCGCAGATCCGGCTCTTCGGCAACGTGGACTACGGCACGGACATCGGCCTGGACGACCTGCGCGCGTTCTACGACGGCGTGATCTTCGCTACCGGTGCGACGGCCGACCGGGCGCTCTCACTGCCGGGCATCGACCTCGACGGGTCGTACGGCGCCGCGGACTTCGTGTCCTGGTACGACGGTCACCCGGATGTCCCGCGCACCTGGCCGCTGGAGGCGGAGAAGGTCGCCGTGCTCGGCGTCGGCAACGTCGCGCTGGACGTCGCGCGCATCCTCGCCAAGACGGCGGACGAGCTGCTGCCGACCGAGATCCCGGCCAACGTTTACGAGGGTCTGAAGGCCAACAGGGCCAAGGAGATCCACGTGTTCGGCCGACGCGGCCCCGCGCAGGCCAAGTTCAGCCCGATGGAGCTCCGGGAGCTGGACCACTCCCCCAACATCGAGGTCATCGTCGACCCCGAGGACATCGACTACGACGAGGGCTCGATCACCACACGGCGCGGCAACAAGCAGGCCGACATGGTGGCCAAGACCCTGGAGAACTGGGCGATCCGCGACGCCGGCGACCGGCCCCACAAGCTCTTCCTGCACTTCTTCGAGTCGCCGGTCGAGGTCCTCGGCGAGGACGGCAAGGTCGTGGGTCTGCGCACCGAGCGCACGGAGCTCGACGGCACCGGCAACGTCAAGGGCACCGGCACCTTCAACACCTGGGACGTCGGCGCGGTGTACCGCGCGGTCGGCTACCTGTCCGACAAACTCCCCAAGCTGCCCTGGGACATCGACTCCGGCACCGTTCCGGACGAGGGCGGCCGGGTCGTCCAGGAGACGGGCGAGCACCTGCAGTCGACGTACGTCACCGGCTGGATCCGGCGCGGCCCCATCGGCCTCATCGGGCACACCAAGGGCGACGCCAACGAGACGGTGAAGAACCTGCTGGAGGACTACGCCGGCGGTCGGCTGCACACGCCGGCCACCCCCGACCCCGAGGCCGTGGACGCGTTCCTCGCCGAGCGAGACATCCGCTTCACCACCTGGGACGGCTGGTACAAGCTGGACGCGGCGGAGAAGGCTCTGGGCGAGCCCGAGGGCCGCGAGCGCGTGAAGATCGTCGAGCGCGAGGACATGCTGCGGGCCAGCGGCGCCTGACGCTTCACGCCCGACGTCTCACATTCCGCGGGGCGGGTTCGGTGGCAATGTCACCGGACCCGCCCTTCCGCGTACTTGAAGCGTGTACGATCCGGATGCTTCACCGAACCATCACATCGCCTTCACTTGAAGGTCATGCAGGGGGGACGAACATCCATGCGTATACGCCTTGTCGCCACCACGGCCGTCGCCGCCGGGGCTCTCACCGCCCTCTCGGCGGTTCCCGCCCAGGCCGCCGAGTACGACTCCGCGCTGAAGATCCGGGGCATCCAGTACGACGCTCCCGGCAGCGACTCGAACCGGTGCTCGGGCGGGAACACCGCCGCGGAGTACCTGACCATCAAGAACTACTCGCGCTCGACGACCGTGAACCTCAAGGGGTACGTCGTGAAGGACGCCGCGGGCAACAGGTTCACCTTCACCGCGAGCCACACCCTTCAGCCGGGTGACTACGTGAAGCTGCGCGGCGGCAACGGGGCCGACTCCGACTCCAAGAACGTCGTCTACCGCGACAACTGCAACTTCATGTGGAACAACGACAAGGACACCATCTACGTGTACAAGCCGTCCGGCAGCCGTGCCGACGTGCACTCGTACACCAAGCGCGGCTCCGACGCGGACGGCAACGGGTACATCACCTACCACGGCTGAGCCTTTTGCCGATCCGGCAACAGGCTTGGCGTGCGGCGCGGCGGGCGCTGGATGATCGATGGACCGAACGCCCTTCACATCGCGGGAGGATCCATGCCGCAGACGTCCGTCGCCGACCGCACACATCGTCTGGTGCCCACACCGGCCGGCCGCACCCACCTCGTGGAGCAGGGCGCCGGACCGCTCGTCCTCCTGCTGCACGGGTTTCCCGAGTCCTGGTACTCCTGGCGCCACCAGTTGCCGGCTCTGGCAGCGGCCGGATACCGCGCGGTCGCCGTGGACGTACGCGGCTACGGACGCTCGTCCCGGCCCCCGGAGGGGGACGCGTACCGGATGCTCGAGCTCGTGGAGGACAACGTCGCCGTGGTGGAGGCCCTGGGCGAGCCGTCCGCGGTGCTCGTCGGGCACGACTGGGGCGCGACCATCGCGGCGACCTCCGCTCTGGTCCGGCCGGAGATCTTCCGCGCGGTGGGGCTGCTGAGCGTGCCCTACACCCCGCCCGGCGGGCCGCGACCGAGTGAGGTTTTCGCGCGGATGGGGGGTGACGAGGAGTTCTACGTCTCCTACTTCCAGGAGCCGGGCCGGGCCGAGGCGGAGATCGAGCCCGACGTGCGCGGCTGGCTCGCGGGCTTCTACGCGGCCCTGTCGGCGGACACGCGGCCCGAGGCCGACCCTCATTTCGTGGCCCGCGGCGGTCGGTTGCGCGACCGGTTCCCCGCCGGCCGGCTGCCGGAGTGGCTGAGTGAGGCCGACCTCGACGTCTACGCCGCGGAGTTCGAACGCACCGGACTGACGGGGGCGCTGAACCGGTACCGGAACATGGACCGCGACTGGTGGGACCTGGCGGACTTCGCCGGTGCCCCTGTCACCCAGCCGTCGCTGTTCATCGGAGGCACCCTGGACGCGTCGACGACCTGGCTGGCCGACGCGATCGAGGCGTACCCGACCACGCTGCCCGGGCTGAGGGGCTCGCACCTTCTGGACGGCTGCGGTCACTTCGTTCAGCAGGAGCGTCCCGCCGACACCAACCGGCTCCTGGTCGAGTGGCTCGCCGGCCTCCCGGCCTAGGGGGTCGGCAGCCAGCGGTCCAGGTAGGCGCGCAGGCCCGTGAGGTCGGTGCCACCCGCCAGGTGACCCACGTATCCGTCGGGCCGTACGAGGGCGTGGGTGAGGCCCGGCCACGGGCTTCGCGGGCCCAGGTGGTGCACGGTCAGCAGGTCGCGCCGTCCGCCCGGGGGCAGGTCATCGGGCCAGACGTGGGCGGGGCCGGTGAGCAGGAGGTGGTAGCCCGGTCCGGCGACGCGTCGCTGGAGTCCGGCCGGGGCGTCGGGCAGTCGGTCTCCGGCGCGGGGCCCCTGCCGGGGGCGGTGCCGCCCGGTGACGGACGCGGGGCCGCGGCGGTAGTGGATGCCGAGTTCGGACACGGTGCGGAACAGGCGCGCCCGGGCGCCGGTCGCTCGCAGCAGCAGCGGGGCCATGTGCGGGGCGAGTCGCGTCCGAGCCAGCCGCAGGGCCGGATGGCTGCTCGTACCGACGGTGAAGGCACGGTCGGTGAGGCGGCGTACGCCGTGGCCGACCGGGGCGCGCTCCGCCTCGTACGTCTCCAGCAACTCCTCGGGCGCCGCGCCGCGGCAGACATGGGCGAGCTTCCAGCCCAGGTTGAGCGCGTCCTGAATGCCGGTGTTCATGCCCTGTCCGCCGGCCGGGCTGTGAATGTGCGCCGCGTCGCCGGCGAGGAAGAAGGGGCCCCTGCGGTAGTGGGTGGCGCCGCGGTTGTGGATGCGGAAGCTCGTCATCCAGACCGGGTCGCGCAGGGACAGCCTGTCAGGCGTCCAGTCGTCCGCGATCCGCTGGAGGAGGTCCAGGCTCAGCTTACCGCCGGGACTGCCCGGTGGGTGCATCGCGATCATCCGCCAGGTGGCCGGAGTGCCGAGCGGGAAGAAGAACAACAGGCCGGCCGCGGTCATGTACGTGTGCGCGACGCCCGGCTCGAGTCCGTCGGCCTCCAGATCCGCGAGCAGAAACGTCTGCGGATAGGCGTACCCCTCGAAGCCGATGCCGGCCTGGGAGCGCACGGTGCTGTGCGCGCCGTCGCAGCCGGCCACGTAGCGGGCCCGTACGCTCTCCTCGGTCCCGTCCCGGTGTCGCAGGCGGCAGGTGACGTACTCGCCCCCGGGTTCGGCCCTCAGCAGCTCCGTGCCGCGCTCGACCATCACGTCCCGTGCGGCCAGATGAGCCGTCAGGGTGGCTTCCGTCTCCGACTGGGGGAGGAAGAGCAGGAACGGGTACGGCGTGTCGTCGCAGCCGACGTCGAACACCGGGACGCGCAGCACCCGCCGGGGCAGGTGCAGGTGCAGCCCGACCGTCGCGTTGCCCCGGTCGACGAGGTCGTCCGCCACACCGAACGCGGACAGCATCTCCAGGGTCCGGGGCTGGATCGCCGGGGCGCGCGACTCGCGGGCGCGGTCCGTTGAGCGGTCCACGATCCGGAACGGGGTGTCGTAGGCGCGCAGTTGGGTCGCGAGGGCGAGTCCGGTGGGGCCCGCGCCCACCACGAGCACGTCCAGGGGTGCCGTCATGACACATACCGTAGACGCGTGCGGCTGGACGCATGTCGTCCCCGTGCGGCGTGCCGGGGCCCTCCGCGACACGTGCGTGGCGGAGGGCTCCCGTCCGGTGGTGCCGGTTCAGACCTCCAGGTCGGCTTCGATACGGCGCAGCTGGTGGCGGGCCATCGCGAGGTTGGCCCTGCTCCCGTCGAGCACGAGGTAGAGGAAGAGTCCGCTGCCGCCGCGCCCCTTCAGCAGGCGGATGAGGTGGTACTGGGTGTTCAGCGTGATGAGGATGTCCTCGATCTCCTCCTTCAGGCCCAGGTGCTCCATGGTGCGCAGCTTGGACCGCACGACGTCGGTGTTGCCCGCGGCGGCGACTTCCAGGTTGAAGTCCTTGGTACCGCCGAGGGTGCCGAGGGCCATGCCGCTGGTGTAGTCGACCAGGGCGACGGCCGTCGCTCCGTCGATGGAGCTCAGGCATTCCTTCAGCGCGGTCTCCGTGTTGGCCATGCGCTCGGTTCCTTTCCTTGGGTCTTCCACTTCGAGGGGTCAGGAAGTTCGGGTGGCTCAGCTGCCGGTCTGCGGGCGCGGCTGGTGCGTGGGCCGCTGCGGGGTGCGTACCGGGAGGGTGCCGATGGGCCGGTCCGTGGCCGGGGGCACCGTGGCGAGGTGCTCTTCGGGCGCCGGCCGGTCGGCGTGGCGGCCGGTTCCCGGGCCCACGCGTGTGACCAGCAGGTCGGCGATCCGGGCTCCGCTGCGCCGGCCTTCGAGGTGGAGGCGGCCGACGTTGACGCGGTCCTCGGCGAGGAGGGTGAGTACGGCGGTGGTTCCGGCGGCGTAGGTGGCGACGTAGCCACCCGAGCCTCGCACCAGCAGTTCACGGAAGTCGCCGCGGGCGGCGGCGTCGGTCATGCGGTAGGCGACGCCGAGGGCGGCGGCGGTGAGCGCCGCGAGTCCCTCCGGTTCGGTGTCCGGCACGTCGTGGGCGAGGACGAGTCCGTCGACGGTGGCCGCGAGGGAGCCCGTGAGCCGGGGTACGCGGGTGCGGAGCCGACGCAGTTCGTCCAGGACGTCGGTCTCGACGGCCATGAGCAGTCTCCTTTCGGCACGCTGTCTTCGCGCGCGGATCACAGTGCCTCCAAGGCGTGCAGGAGCCGTCGCAGCAGTGCGGTGTCGGGCTCGTCCCGTGCGGTGGGACGAGGAGGGGGGCCCGGCTCGGCGGACACGGTCGCGGGGGCTGGGGTCGGGGCGGGGGCGGCGACCAGGGGGGCTACGGGAGCCACCAGCCCGGCGGCGGCGAGGCGTCGGAGTTCCACGAGGGTGTGGAAGGTTCGGCAGGCCAGGGCCGTGGCGATCTGGGCGGCGGTGCGGACACCGTCGACCTGGGCGAGGGTCCGGCCGCGGCGGGCCGGCAGGTCGGCGGCGTCCGGGCCGGGCACGCGGGCGAGAGGAGCGCGGTCGACGGCGGGTTCGGGCCATATGCGGTGCAGCAGTTCGCGGCGGCGTCTGGACTCGCGCAGGACGGTGTCCACCGGGACGGCCCGGACCGCGCCGAGCCAGTGTGCGGCTCCGGGTCGGAACCGGAGAGCCGGCCCGTCGTGGGCGAGGACGAAGTACGCCGCGTCGAAGAGGGCGCCCAGGTGGCACAGTTCCAGCGCGCCGACAGGGAGCTGACCGCTGTCCACCAGCTGCCGTCCGACGCGGCAGCGGCGCCCGGCCTGGTCGATCGCCTCCCACCAGCCGTCCGGGGCGAGCGCACCGCTGTGGGTGAGCAGGTCGCCGAGGTCGGGTGTGACGGCGGATTCGACGTGGACGACGTGCCCTGTGGCGAGGTAGACGATCCCCGACTCGGTGGACAGGGCACCTGTCGCCCCCTGCGCGGCCAGGGTGCTCAGCAGGGCCGAGGCTGGTTCGCCCGTGCGCGGGGCCCGGGTCGATGTGGTCATCCGAGCACCAGCCGGTCCGTCAGCTCGGCCAGCCGGATGCGGGCCAGGGCCAGGTTCCCTTCGCTGCGGTCGAGCCATAAGTGCACGAACACGGTGCTGTCGAAGGTCGTCGTGACGAACCTGAGCAGGTGGTACGAGTCGGCGTTCGTGATGATCAGGTCCTGTACGGGGGGTTCCTTGCCGGACGGCCCGTCGGGGTCGCCAGGAGCGCCGCCGGGCGATGCGCCGGTGCCGTCACCCGGCGGTGCGGTGAGGGCGAGGGCGCCGCTCTCGGTGGCGAGGCGGGCGAGTTCGGCGGTTTCCGCAGCCGTCGCCTCCGCGTCGCCACCGGGTGCGTCACCCACCGCGCCCAGGGCGAGACCACTGATCCAGTCGACCACCGACGCCCCTCGAGCACCTGGCAAGCGCATGGCTTCCAGCAGACTCTCGTCGATTCCGGGCACGCCGAATCCCCTCCCCCTGCACGGCCGTTCCCGCGAACGTGAGCACGACACTACGGAATGTGGTGGGCGCAGGTGAACGCTTTGGCATTTTCCAAAGGAATGTGCAGGGAAGCGAGCGAGGGGCGAACGGGGTTGATCGGAAGCGGGCAGGATGCATCGCGGGGCATCGAAGGGGGGGTTTGCCACTCACCCTGACCTGCACCTTCACGACTTACGCACACCAGGGCACCTCCGCGACGATTCGCAGGTTCGGCAAGCCTTCACAGGCTTCAGCAGGACTCATGCTGACCACTCGCCGCCTTTACTGATGGGTAACCAGGTCGATCTGTACGACCTCGCCCCGCGCTGTCCCGCATCCGCCCCAGCGATGTCGGCCGACCAAGGCATCGGCTCCTGCGCCCATGACCTCGGTGAAGGCCGGTGCGTCGCCTGCCTGACCGGCAGCAAGGACGAACGCCAGAGGGCGGCAGCGGGCATCGGCAGCCAGGCGGATCTGCGCGGTCAGCCCGCCGCAGGACCGTCCGATGGCATGGTCGCCGGGCTCGCCGACCGGGGGCCCCTCCTTGCGGGCCTCGGCCGCATGCTGGTGGCTCGCACGATCGTGGAATCCACCGAGACCGCCCAGTCGAGGTCTTCATCGGTGTCGCCCTGGGCCGTCAGCGCGGTGAACACCCGCCCCCAGGTGCCGTCGACGGCCCACATCCGCAACGGTTGTGGACACCGCGCCAGTTCCCGTGATTCTCCGGCAGGCACACCACTGCGTTCTGTTCTGGAACTTCAACGCGATCGCGTCGATCACCTCTCGGTGATCCCTCCAGCGTCCACCCCGCATCGGCGTCCGGTCCGGAAGCAACGGCTCGATCCATGCCCGCTGCGCATCAGCCAACGACGCAGGGCGACGGTGGTTCGAGGGAGCGCCGACCTGAAGGTATTGACAATCGCCCGACATACGTCTCGTTCGACTGCTACGACACCCTGATCGAGTACCCGATCACCCCCATCACCTACGAGCTCGTCGGCGATCAGATCCCCGCCGAGCAGTGGGACCGGTTCGTCCGCGAGTTCCGCGGCTACCGCTACGACCAGGCCTGCAGCAGTTACTACCCCTACGAGCAGGTGCTGCAGGACTCCTTCGAGCGGGTCTGCCGCAAGTGGGGCACCAAGGCAGTCCCGGACGCGGGCAAGCGGTTCGCCGACGGCGTCCGCAGCTGGGGACCCCACCCGGACGTGGTGGAGCCGCTGAAGAAGGTGGCCGAGCACTACAAGCTGGTCATCCTCTCCAACGCCGACGACTCCTTCCTCGCTGAGAGCGTGCCCAAGCTCGGCGCGAGATGCGTGCGCACCCTGGACATCGAGGAGGCCGGCCGCACCACCCGGCACGGCTCCTCTTCCCAGATCCCTCGGCCATGAAAACGGCCGACAAGCCCGCCCGGACCACCCGGCAAGGGCGTAAGGGCTGCTCCCGAGCCGGAGCGGCAGCCGAACGCCCTGGCTCACCGGACGTCCGGTGTCAGGCGCGCCCGGCGCGGCGGCCCTTGAGCCACCATGCTCCGCCGCCGAGGACGAGCAGGGCTCCACCGATACCGATGGGCACGGCGAGGGGCATGCCGTCGTCGTCCTCGCCGTCGTCGGCCGCGGGCTTCGCCGAGGAAGCCGGGGCGGGCGACTGGGCAATGGGCTCGCTGGAGGCGGTGGTGGGTTCCTCGGCGGGCGTGGGACTGACCTCCTTGGCGCCGGGCGCGGCCGGCTTCAGGTCCAGGCGCGGTGCGGGATGGCCGTGTCCGTGGCCGTCCCCGCTCTCCTCATCGTCCAGTTGGATCCAGCGGTCGACCTTGCCGTCGCTGTAGGTCTGCAGGGTCTTGAAGACGAGGGACTCGGCATCGGGCAATTGCCGTACGGTGACGATGCATTCGGCGTCCTCCCCTACGGCGAGCTTCGGTCCCGAAACGGTGTAGCCCCGGCTGGTAGGCGCGAGCTTCCAGCCGTCCGGGCCCTGCTTGTAGGTGATGTCGCCGGCTGTGATGCCCTCGGGCAGGATCACTTCCAGCTTGGTGATGCCCGCAGATCCGGACTCCGACTCTGCGGAGAAGGTCAGCGCGACGTTCTGGTCGAGGGCCCGGGCGCCTTTCGCCTCGACCTCGGCATGGGCCGCGGCGGGTCCCGCGGTGGCGACAGTGACCACAAACGCGGCTGCCGTGAGGGCGCCGAGACGGTGCAGGCTGCGTGCCAGGGTCGGACGGTGCATGGGGAACTCCCTAGTTGCGGTGTAGGGGCTGCTGTATGTAAGCGGGGGGCGGGTCCCGCAGCCGGGCCGGGGCACGTGGACGGCCCCGGCCCGCCTGGAGGCACACGCCCGGCCGAGGGCGGTCGGCCGGGCATACGGTTCAGGCTGCGGCGCCCTGTGCGGCGGCGGTCACCTCGTAGCCCGCCTCGGTGATCGCAGCCCGTACGGCGTCGTCGTCGACCGACTCTCCTTGGACTGCCACCCGCCCTGTCGGGACGTCGACATCGACCTGAGTGACGCCGGGGACTTCCACCACCTCTTCGGTGATGCTCGCGGCGCAGTGGCCGCAGCTCATGCCGGACACTCTGTAGGTCTTCTCAGCCACGGCGAGTGCTCCTGATTCTCTGAATCTGACGGTTGCAACTTCGGTTGGAGGTAGGCCGGTTCACGTTGCCGCCGCCCGGAGGACGAACCGGGCGGCGGCATACGTACGCGGCCTGTCAGGCCGCGGAGGTCACCGGCGTGGGGCGCTCGGCCTCGTCCAGCCACTCGATCAGCGAGATGCGGGCGCGGGCGACCCGGGAGCGCACGGTGCCGACCGGGCAGGCGCTGACACTGGCCGCCTCCGCGTACGGAAGCCCGACGAGCTGGGTGAGGACGAAAGCCTCGCGGCGGTCGTCCGGCAGCGCGTTCAGCAGCTCGGCGAGGGCGACGCCGTCGTCGAAACCGGGCAGGTCGCGCGGCTGGGCGCGCTCGGCGGCCGACTGCCAGTCGTCGGTGTCCGACAGACGGGGGCGCGACGAGCTGTAGCGGATGCTGTCGACCACCGCGCGGCGGGCTATGGACAGCAGCCAGGTACGGGCCGAGGAGCGGCCTTCGAACCGGTGCAGACTGCCCAGGGCCCGCAGGAACGTGTCCTGGGTCAGGTCGTCGGCGCTCTGCGGGTCGGCACCGAGGAAAGTCACGTACCGGCGGACGTCTCGGTGCAGGGCGCGAACGAAGAGGTCGACGGCGTCGGGGTCGCCGCTGCGGGCGGCGAGTGCCCAGGCCGTGATCGACGCGTCTCTCGACTCTTCTTTCGAGGCTTCGCGCGCTGAGGACAGGACAGGAGTGAGCACCTGGTGTCTCTCCTTCTCGGGAATCCAGGGGAGCGGTATCCGGGTCGACGCGCGCAAAGCAGCGAGCGGGACGGCGGAACCGGTGAAAGGGGAGCGGTCGGGCGTGCGTGTACGCGCGACCGGTGCCCGAGGCGGGGGAGCCGACGGATCGTCGCCCCCATGTGCGGCCTCGGGAAACCAGCTGTCGTCAGGCGACAGCAATCCCCGCGGGTGGACCCCGAGAAGTGATCGCGTGGGCGAGGAGAAGTCGCCGCGGCCCGCGATCCGAACGGCCCCTGCGGGCGCGGACACGTGGCCTGTGCGGCGGCGTGGGCAGCCGGAAGATCAGACGCAACGGAGCGACGAGCCATCCGGCGAAAGCCCGCAGGATACGGAACGCGGCGCGCTCGCCGTGGGCCAGCCACAGGCCGCACAACAACGCGGCGAGGAGGTGGGCAGCGAGCATGCCGGTCGAGGACATGCCACCCATGCCGTGGTCCAGGGAGTGCGCGGTCCCCATGTGGAACATCGACCCCATGGAGTGCATGGCGCCCATCGCATGGTCCATGGAGCCCATCGAGCTCATGGACGTCGACATGGCGGCGTGCTCCGCGCCCGGACCCGACGGCGAAGCGCACAGCAGGTAGCCCAGCCACTGCTGGACGAGCGACCTGAAGTCGGACGTCTGCGGATGTACCGCAGCCTGGGCGAGCGCGAACGACGAGTGGAGTACGGCCTGGGTTGCGACCACGACGGAGCCCACCAGGAGAGGCTCGCGCTCCCTGCCGGCCAGCCACCAGGCTGTGCCGCCGGTCGCCACCGCCGCCGCGACCATGGCCCACCAGGGCACCGCGGTCCCCGACATCATGACGTGCCCCAGGGAGGCGAGCAGCACACAGACGGCCGCGAACACAGCGGCCCTGAGCGTGCGAGAACACCACCCAACGGTCATGGCGCCTCATCCTCGCAGTTCGGGTCTCACGCGTCACGGGAGGGTACGGACATGACCCAGGCATCCGGCTCAATCCCATCCCTGTGATCCACGCCACAACAACGGGCGGGAACTCGCAGGAACTTACTGCCGACTCCTGTCGAGAACCCGGGAAGTCGCCGGGGATTGAGGAGGGGCGCCGGTGTCGGCGGAGCAGAACGAGATCCGGACCGCGGCCGACGTTCACCCGGCGCGGGCGACCACGGCCATGACGGCCCTGCTGACGTGCGCCATGGCCTTCTCGATGATGCAACTGTTCCTGCTCGGCGCCCTCGGGCCACAGCTCGGGGACGACCTGAATGTGTCGCCCACCGTGCTGGGTCTGACCACGACGGTCGGCCTCGGGGCGGCCGCCGTGCTCTCACCGGTCGGCGGGCGCGTGGTGGACCGGATGGGGCCGCGCCGCTGCCTCGTCGCGCTGCTCCTGGTGTCGGCGGCGGCCCTGGCACTGATCGGCTCCGCGCCCGGCGCGGGGTTCCTCCTGGCCGCGGTGGCCCTGGGCGGACTGCCGCAGGCGCTGGCCAATCCCGCCACGAACAAGACCATCCTGGCAGCGGTTCCCGCCGAGCGTCGCGGCTCGGTGACCGGAATGAAACAGTCGGGCGTACAGCTGGGCGCGTTCGCCGCCGGGCTGCCACTGGCCGCGCCGGCCGGGGTCGTCGGCTGGCGGGGCGCGGTGTGGGCGGCCGCGGGAACGGCCGTGGTGGCCGCGGCATGGGCGGCCGTGGTGGCCGCGGCATGGGCGGCGCGTACGCTGCCCGCCGACCCACCGCCGAATTACGAGCCCGCCTCTTGGATCCCCCGAGGGGCGGTGAAGTCGGTGCCGATGCCGATGACCTGCTCCGGCCGGACACCTGCCCGCGCCATCGCCTCCGGTACGGCGCTGCGCAGCACGTCGATGTAGTCCGAGGGCACCTGCAGGGCCCAGTCCGGGGGCAGTCGGGTGCCGTCGGGCAGGTGCCGGTCCAGGACGGCGTGTGGGTAGACGTGCTCCGCCGAGGCCAGTTCCGCGCCGTCCCGTACTCGGACCACCACGGCACGGCCGGACAGGGTTCCGAAGTCGACGCCCACGACACAGGGTTCTTCAGACACGGGCGACCTCATCCTTCTTGTTCGATATGTCAGTCACTGTTCGGAATACCGGGCAGAGATTGGGGGCCCGGCCGCGACCGGGCCCCCTGGCGGGTCAGTTGACCCGCACGACCTGCCACAGTTCGTCATCGGCGCCGTTGTCCGCCGACTGGACGATCAGCGCGCCGTTGGCGGTGGAGGCGGATGCGACGTCCGCCACCAGGCCGCTGGCGGAGTTGACGAGCTTGTAGTAGCCGCCTCCCGCATCGGTGAGCGTCCACTTCTGGGAGCTCGCGCCCGACGACGCGCTCTGGACGACGGCCGCTCCTGACGACGTCGAGCCGCTGTTGTCGAGGTACAGACCGCTGTTGACGTTCTTCACGGTCCACGCCCCGCCGCTGACCGACTGGAAGGTCCACAGCTGGCAGTTGTTCGCGGTGTTCACCCACTGGCCCGCCTGCTTGCCCGCGGTGGTGGAGGCGCCGGGGATCTCCAGGAACTTGCCGCTGTTCTTGTTGACCAGCCGGTACTGGCCCGTGGACAGGGTGGGCAGGGCGGTCTGGGTGAGGTTCCAGCGCTGGCAGGCGCAGCCGGTGTCGGACCACTGACCGGCGGCGGTGCCGACGGTGGTGGACGCGCTGGGGATCTCCATGTACTTGCCGCTGATCCGGTTGGTGGCGGTGAATCCGCCCGCCGGGTTCGGGGCGACGGCCCACTCGTGGTCGAGGGTGCCGTTGTCGTCCCACTGCACGACCTTGGCGCCGTTGGCGGTGGACTGGTTCTGCACGCCCAGCACCTTGCCGCTCGCCACGTTGAAGATCTTGAAGTAGCCGGACGTCTGCTGGACGAACTTCCACTTCTGGTCGCTCGCGTTGTCGGCGTTCTGCTGGGTGGCGTTGACGCCGCTGGTGGTCGAGCCGCCCGCGATGGTCAGCATCAGATGGCTGTTGGCATTGGACATGGTGTAGGTGGCACCGTCGGAGACGCCGCCGCCCAGGTCGATCGTGCCGTACGTGACCGGGTTCAGGCCGCTGCCGACGTGGCCGCCGCTGAGGATGAGCAGGCTGTGGCCGTCGGCCAGCGGGAGCAGGCCGCGGCTGTAGCCGCTGGGGACGGTGGAGGGGATGCGCGTCCAGGTGTTCGCGGCACCGTTCTGCGTGTTCAGGAACAGGTCGTCACTGCTGTTGGCGCTGACCACCAGGGTGCCGTTGGCGCCGCCGGTGGGCAGCCAGGTGATGTACGGGGCGCTCTTGGGCTGGGTGCCGTCGGTCGCCTTGAGGGCGATGCCGGTGGCGGAGCCGAACGCCTCCGGGTTGGAGGAGATCTTGTAGTAGACGGCGAAGCCGCCCTCGGGGGCGCCCCAGAACTCGTACGTCATCACGTAGCTGCCGTTGGGCAGCTTGGCGATCACGGGCATGCCCGGACGGTCGCCGTACGTCGAGGTGGCGACGTCGTTCACCACGGAGCCCCAGTTCACGCCGTCCGTGGAGACCTGGTGGACGATCTTCTGGCCGTTGTTCGGGTCACGCTGGTCGGAGTAGTACACGATCAGCTTCGAGCCGGACACCATCAGGAACGGCTCCCACACCGGGGTCTTGCCGTTGGTGGGGTCGGCCTCGCCGCCCTTGGCGATGGAGCTGACGTACGTCCAGCTGACGCCGTGGTCGGTGCTCGCGTACAGGTCCAGCTCGGTGGACGACAGGTCGTTCGGGATGGAGTTGCCGGCCGCGAGGATCGTGCCGGCCGGGAAGTTGCCGATCTGGGTGGGCAGTTCGTACAGGAACGGCTGGTAGCGGTTGCCGAAGCCGTTGTGGGTGTCGCTGATGCTGGATATCTGCGTCCAGCTGTTGCCGTTGTCGGTGCTGCGGTAGATCGGGAAGACGGGGGTGCCCGAGCTGTACTGCTCGAACGTGGCGAGCAGGGTGCCGTTGGATGATCCGCTGTTCTGCAGGCGGATGGCGCGCGGGTAAAGCGAGCCGGGCGCCGGGGCGTTCGACGGCGGGGTGTACATGGTCTGCGAGGCGCGCGAGATCGCGTGCGCCTGGCCGGAGGCCGGCAGGACGAGCGCGACGGCGGCTGCGAGCAGGGCCAGCAGCATCGTGAGCGCTTGGGTGCGGGGTACGGCGCGGAGTCTGGCGCCTTCCCTGGTGGTGGACATGGGCGGCTCCCAAAGAACGTCCGGGAAGAGGGGGTGGTGCGGGGCCCGCCGCTCCCCCGCGAAGGAGGAACAGGGTGGAACGGCGGGTGTCCGAGGGGGTGGGTCAGCCGGCGCGGCGCAGCCGGATGACGTTCCAGGAGACGGGCGGCAGGTTCGCGGTGAGGCGGCCGTCGGTGACGGAACCGGTGTCGGCGGTGTACGGGCGGACCCGGTCGGGGTCGGCCTGGGTGTTGGCGGCGCGGATGTCGGGGTCGCTCAGCACCGAGTGCTCCACCGGCGTGTAGCCGGGGAACGCCCGCAGGTCGAGGGCGAGTTCGACGTTCTCGCTCTGGTGCCGGTTGACGGCGAAGACGGCGAGTTCGTCGGCGCCGTCCGCCTCCGCGAGGTGCGTGGCCACGGCGTCGACGACGGAGACCTCGCCGAAACGTTTCGTCTCATACGTCGGCGCGACCGGCTCCACCCGCAGGACGGTCCCGCGCGCGTGCCGGGCCGCCTGGGCGAAGGGGTGGAAGGTGGTCTGCCGCCAGCTCGGGCCGCCCGCCTCGCTGCGGATGGGGGCGATGACGTTGACGAGCTGGGCGAGGCAGGCTGCGGTGACACGGTCGCTGTGCCGCAGCAGGCTGATCAGCAGCCCGCCGACCACCACGGCGTCGGCGACGTTGTACTCGTCCTCGATCACCCGCGGGGCCACGGCCCACTCGGTGGGCTTCTCCTGCGCCTCGAAACGGGTGTTGTACCAGACGTTCCACTCGTCGAAGGAGAGGTTGATCCGCTTCTTCCTGCGCAGCTTGGCCCGGATGTGGTCGGCGGTGGCCACCACCGACTCGACGAAGTGGTCCATGTCGACCCCGGAGGCCAGGAAGCTGCCGAGGTCGCCGTCGAGTTCCTCGTAGTAGGCGTGGCAGGAGATGTAGTCGACCTGGTCGTAGGCCTCCTCCAGGACGGTGGCCTCCCAGGCGCCGAAGGTCGGCATCGAGGAGCTGGAGCTTCCGCAGGCGACCAGTTCGAGCTTGGGGTCGATCATGCGCATGGCCCGGGCGGTCTCGGCGGCGATACGGCCGTACTCCTGGGCGGTCTTGTGACCGGTCTGCCAGGGGCCGTCCATCTCGTTGCCCAGGCACCACATGCGGATGCCGAAGGGGTCGGGGGCGCCGTTCTTGATCCGCTGGTCGGACCAGGCGGTGCCGCCCGGGTGGTTGCAGTACTCCAGCAGGTCCAGAGCCTCCGCCACGCCCCGGGTGCCGAGGTTGACGGCCATCATGGGTTCGACGCCGGCCTTCTGGGCCCAGCGGTGGAACTCGTGCAGGCCGAAGGCGTTGGTCTCGGTGCTGTGCCAGGCGAGGTCGAGGCGGGTGGGGCGCTCGGCCGCCGGGCCGACGCTGTCCTCCCAGCGGAAGCCGGAGACGAAGTTGCCGCCGGGATAGCGCACGGCGGTCACGCCCAGCTCGCGCACCAGGTCCAGGACGTCGCGGCGCAGCCCGTCCTCGTCCGCCTGCGGATGCTCGGGCTCGTAGATGCCGGTGTAGACGCAGCGGCCCATGTGCTCGACGAACGAGCCGAAGGTACGGGGACTCACGTCGGCGACGCGGAAGGCGGGGTCGACGGTCAGGGAGGCGTGCAGCATGAAGGTCGCTCCGGGAGGTGCGCGAGAAAGAGAGGGAGGGCTGGGCTCACTTGAGGCTTCCGACGGTCAGACCGCCGCGCCAGTACCGCTGGAGGAGGAGGAAGGTGACGATCAGCGGCAGGATCGCCACCAGGGAACCCGCGATGACGAGGGTGAACAGCGCGTTGGCGCCGGACTGGATCATCGCTCCCTCGTACCAGGACTGCAGGCCGACGGTGAGCGGGTAGAGCTTGTCGTTGTTGAGCATCACCAGCGGCAGGAAGAAGTTGTTCCAGGTGCCGACCATGGAGAACAGCAGCACGGTGACGAGCGCCGGCTTCAGGGTCGGCAGCGCCACCGACCACAGCACCCGCAGCTCGCCGGCTCCGTCCATACGGGCCGCCTCCAGCAGCTCGTCCGGCAGGGACTCCTGCACGTAGACCCGCACCAGGTAGACGCCGAAGGGGTTGAGCAGCTGGGGCAGGATGACCGCCCACATGGTGTTGGTCAGCGCCACCTTGCTCAGCAGCAGGTAGGTGGGGATGGCCAGTGCGGTGGCGGGCACCATGATGGCGCCGAGGAGGCTGGAGAAGAGCAGGTTCCGCCCGGGGAAGCGGTACTTGGCGAAGGCGTAGCCCGCGAGGGTCGCCACGGCGGTGGCACCCACCCCGCTCACGCCCGCGTAGACGGCGGTGTTGCCCATCCAGCGCAGGTACTCGCCGTCGTTGTAGGTGAACAGCTCCTGGAGGTTGATGAGGAAGGCGCCCGGCGAGTGGAACCAGAGGGCGGCGGTGGAGAACAGCGCGTCGTTGTCCTTGGTGGCGGCGACGACCAGCCACCAGAACGGCAGCAGGAAGTAAAGGATCATCGCCACCATCACCACGTTGACGGTGACGCGTGAGCGCGCGGCGGACGGGCGGCGGCCGGTGGCCGGAGCGGCGGTTACGGCGGGTGCGGCGACGGTGGTCACTTCAGTCCGCTCCTCTTGCGTGTGGCGAACAGGAAGAAGTAGGAGCCGATGAAGACCACCGCTCCGAGGGAGAAGGAGATGGCGGCGGAGTAGTTGAACTCCGAGTACTGGAACGCCAGGTTGTAGGCGTACAGGTTCGGCGTGTAGTCCGGGGTGATCACCGAGGAGGCGGTCTTCTCCAGGACCCTCGGCTCGGTGAAGAACTGCAGGGTGCCGATGAGGGTGAACATCAGGGTGAGCACCAGCGCCGAGGAGATCATCGGGATCTTGATGCGCAGGGCCGTCTGGAGCTGGCCGGCGCCGTCGAGCTTCGCCGCCTCGTAGACCTCGCGAGGCAGGCCCTGGAGGGCGGCGTACAGGACGATCATGTTGTAGCCGGTCCACTGCCAGGTCACGATGTTGCCCAGCGAGGTCAGCATCAGACCGTGGCCCAGCAGGTCGACCTTGCCCAGCCCCAGCGAGTTGCTGATCGAGTTCACCGGGCCGAAGGTCGGGCTGTACAGGAAGCCCCACATCAGGGCGCCGATCACCGCGGGCACGGCGTACGGCATGAACAGGGTCATCCGGAAGACCTTGGCGAGCTTGCTCGACACCTCGTCGATGATCAGCGCGCCGAGCAGGGCGAGGCCGAGCATCAGCGGGATCTGCACCACACCGAAGACGGCCACCCTGCGCACGCCGGACAGGAACTGCGGGTCGGTGAAGGTCTGCTGGTAGTTGGCGAACCAGCTGAAGTGGTCGCCGCCGACCAGGGTGGAGGTCCTCAGGCTCAGCCAGAAGGCGTAAGCCAGCGGGGCCACCAGGAAGGCCAGGAAGAGCAGGAGGAACGGGCTGACCAGCAGCAGGCCCATGCCCTTGTGCCGGGTGCTGGCGGACAGGCCGCCGGGGCGCCGGCCCGCCATGGGAGTGCGAAGTCCCTTTGCGGGAGTGACACTTGGCGGTGCCATCGCGGTGGATCCCTGCTGTCGGAGCAGGCTCATCACTTCTCCTTGCGCGTCGTGCGGGCCCCCGCCGGTGGCGGAGCTGTCGGGCGCGGGCGCGCCGGCGGGGGCGGTGGTGACTGGGGGGATTCGGGCTGGTTACTTGCTGACCTTGAATCCCTGCTTGGCCGCGTAGGAGGTCACCTGGCTCTGGACGTTGTCGTTCACGGCGGACCAGTCGCTCTTGCCCTGGAGGGCCTTGCCCACCTCACTGGTGTCGGTGTTGTAGGCGTAGTCCTGGAACGGGCTCCAGTCGAAGGTCCCGATGCCGTTCGCGGCGGGCACGAACACCTTGTTGATCTGCTGGCCGCCGAAGAAGTCGTACTTCTTGTCCTGGAAGTACGCCCCGTTGAGGACCGGCTTGACCAGCGGGAAGAGGTACGCCTGGTCGATGCCGATCTTCCAGGCCGCCTGGGACGTGCCGAAGAGCTCCCGGGCGACCTCGGTGGCCTCCTTGGGGTGCTTGGTCTGCGAAGTCACCGAGAAGCTCGACCCGCCCCAGTCACCCTGGGCGTTGTCACCCGCGTACCACTGCGGCAGCGGGGCGACGGCCCACTTGCCGGAGGTCTTCGCGGCGACGCTGGAGAGGTAGCCCGGCCCCCAGCCGGCCGCGATGTAGGTGGCGTACTTGCCGGTGCTGAGGCCGTTGTAGAAGTCCGTGGTGGCGTACGACTGGGTGTCGACCAGCTTGTTCTTGACCAGGTCGCCCCAGTAGTCGTACACCTTCTTGGCGCCTGCGTCGTTCAGCTTCACGCCGATGTCCGGCAGCTTGCTCGCCGAGTAGGTGTAGGGGCGGGAGCCGGCCTGCCACATCAGGCCCTGGCGCCAGCCGGCGGCCGTCTCGTCGCTGCCGAAGTCGGTCATGTACGCCTTCGGGTCGGCCTTGTGCAGCTTGGCCGCCTCCTCCTTGTACTCCGCCCAGGTCGTGGGGACCTTCAGGTGGTACTTCTTGAAGAGGTCGGTCCGGTACATCATCGCCATCGGGCCGCCGTCGACCGGAATGGCGTACACGTGGTCGCCGTCGGAGGCCTGCTTCCAGGCCCAGTCCACGTAGTTGCCCTTGTCGGCGTTCGCACCGTACTTGCCCATGTCGAGCAGGCCCTTGCTGAGCTGGATGGTCGGCAGCTCCTGGAACTCCAGCATGACGACGTCCGGGGCGCCCTGGCCCGCCTTCAGCGCGGTCTTCAGCTTGGTGTACTCGTCCTGGCCCACACCGGCCTGCACCCAGTCGACCTGGACGTCCTTGTGGGTCTTGTTGAACTCCGCCACGACCTGCTTGAACTGCGGGTACCAGGCCCACACCTTGATGTGCACGGGACCGCTCTGCGTGCTGCCGGAGCCGCTGGTGCCGCCGGAGCCGCAGGCCGCGAGGAGAACGCCGGCGAGGGCGGCGGAGGTGGCCGCGACCGCGGTGCGCCGAAGGGAACGGGACGTGGGCTTTCTGCTGGACGACATGAGCGATCTCCACGGTGAGAGTGCCCTAGAGGGCAGGAGGACGGAGGTACGGAGATGTGCGGGGAGGCACGTGCGGGTGTGCCGAGCACGCCGGGCACGAGGACGCCCCGCGTCGAAGGACCAAGGACTGTGGAAGGACCACGGAAAGCCTGAGGGCACTCGGAGCACGCCGGATCGGCCGGGGGCCGTCGACGGGCCTCGTCCCGCTCGGGGGTGGAGCCGTCCGCCGAGGGATTCTGGCGGACGGGCATCGGTCGACGCGGGAGGGTGGGCGTGCGTGACGTCGGTGAGGGGGTGCGACACATTGATGATCAGCGCGGCGGGCGCGCCGGACGACGGCTCAGACCGCGGCGAGTAAAGAGTGATGCCCTGTCAGGGTGGGTGCGGCCCCCGTCCCGTCAGAGGTTGCTGGTCCCACTGCGGCTCCTACTGGTCATCCCCGTGATCGCTCTCGGGGATCCGGTCCGCGGCGCGAAGACGCCACGGTCCCTAAGTACTCGATCCGCTGTGGATCAAGTCCTTCTGCTACGCTCTGCAGCGCTGCAAAAGTGTTAACCGAGAAGTTGCCGCGCTGCAAGAGGCGCAGGAGACCTCTTCGGGAAAATTTCAGCACTGAAACCGACATCCGGGATGAAGGTGACATATGGCAAAGGGCGTCACACTCCGCGACGTCGCGGAGCTCGCCGGCGTCTCCAGCCGGACTGTGTCCAACGTGGTCAACGGCTACGCGCCCGTCTCCGAGGCCACCCGGGCCCGGGTTCAGCAGGCCGTGGACAAGCTCGGCTACCGGCCCAATGTGCTGGCCCGCAACCTGGCCGCCGGGCGCTCGGGCCAGATCGCCGTGGTGGTGCCGTACCTGGACACGCCGTACTTCGCCGAACTGCTGCAGGGCATCATCCGCGCGGCCCGCGTCCAGGGCTACAACGTCCTGATCGACCAGACGGACGGTGACGCCGAGCACGAGAAGCTGTTCCTCAGCCGGGGCTCCCAGCATCTGCTGTTCGACGGTGTCATCTTCAGCCCGTTGGGCTTGGCCCAGTCCGACCTGTCCGAACGGGATCCGAGCCTGCCGCTCGTCGTGCTCGGCGAGCGGGTGAGCGACGGCGGTTTCGACCACGTCGGCATCGACGACGTGGCCGCCTCCCTGGAGGCGACCGAGCATCTGCTCGGCCTCGGTCGGCGCCGCGTCGCCGCGATCGGCGACCAGCCCTACCGCACCGGCGAAGCGGCCCAACTGCGCACCCGGGGTTACCGGCTGGCCCATGAGCGGGCCGGCCTGCCCGTCCGTGAGGAACTCGTCGTCTCCACCCCGCGCTTCAACCGCTCCGACGGCGCGACGGCCATGGCCCACTTGCTCGACCTGGAGGAACCGCCCGACGCGGTGTTCTGCTACAGCGACCTGGTCGCCCTGGGCGCCCTGCACACTCTGGCCTCCCGCGGACTGCGCGTCCCCGAGGATGTCGCCGTCGTCGGCTACGACGACATCGAGGACGGCCGCTACTCCAATCCGTCCGTCACCACGGTCTCCCCGGACAAGAAGGTGATCGCGGAGACGGCGGTGGAACGACTGCTCAAGCGGATCGGCAGCTCGACCCCGGTCCCGGGCATGGAGATCCGGGCGCCGCACCGGCTGATTCCTCGAGCCAGCACCACCGGGCAACAGGCGGCGACAGCTGACGGATCGTGAGCATGGGGGCCGGCGGCGAAGGCCGGTACTCGGCGTGCCGGCCCCGTAGACGACCGCGCATGGCAGGTTCAGGAAATGCCCACCCGCCGGGGACAGCATCGCAGCGTCGGAGCCGTCGAGGTCGTGGTGGCCGCCAAGGCCGTGTCGATTCCCGACCTCGTCGAGGCGTTCGGACTCGCGTCCTCCACGCTCAACCGCCAGACGACCGCTCTCCTGAAGAACGGCCTGGTCGAGCGCACGGTGGACCCGAGCGGCAGCATCGCCGTTCCGCATCACCGAGGAAGGACTCGGCCGCCTGGCAGCGGAGCGGGAGCGCACGGCCTCCGGTCTCGCCGAGACCTTCAGCGGCTGGACGCCGGAGCGCCTGGACCGCTTCATCGGCGGTCTGGAGCAGTTCAACACCGACGTCGAGCGGATGACTGGCCGGAGTCACGCACGTCGTCGCGGACCTGGTCGGCGTCCCACTTGGCGCGCCCCGAGCAGGTGCTGCATGCCGTCTGGGGTTCTCGGCCCACTCGGCGATGGTCCAGCAGTTCTTGCGCGGCAGGTCCGACAGCAGGCCGAGTACCAACTGCCGGACCCGACGCCGGGGTTCGACCCACGCGAACCGGCCTGCGATCCGTCTCCTCAGGCTCTCGAAGCCTCCTGCCAGCGGGCAGGGTCTACGCTGTGAACTGCGGCCACTGCGTGATCGTTTGTCTTCATACACCGATGATCAACGGTGGCTGCACCCGTCTCCACAGCGCGTCAGGGTCGCGCAGCGTTCGCCTGCCGTCCTGTATCAGGAGGACATGTGCAACGTGGCGAAGTCTGGTGGGTCGAGTTCGACGAGCGGCGGCTGGTGGTACTGCTGTCGGTAGACGACGCGTCCGGGATCCGGGCGATGCAGGTCGTCGCTCCGGCGGGCGTCGACATCAGCGGTCTGGGTGTCGACGTGCGAGTTGGCGCCATGGAAGGACTGCCCTTCGAAGGCGTGCTGCGGTTCGCGATCCCGCGTCCAGGCTTTACCCCTTGCACGTGGCTGACCACCGTGTCCCGGGACGACCTGATCGAGCGGGCGGGCGTCCTGTCCTCCGCGAAGCTCAGCGAGATCGAGGATGCCCTCCGTCTCGGCGGACAGGCGAAGGAATGGACTCCGGCGACAACCGCGAAGCTCGGCGAGATAAGGGACGCCCTCCGTCTCGGCGGCCTCGGGTAGGCGGAGAAGGAACCGACCCACCCGATGGCGTGGGCGGTCTCGTCCAGATGATCGACGCTGGCCACCTGTCTCCTCGGCACCCCTCACCATCGAGATCACGAACTACGGCTGGAGTATGAGGTCGCCCCTCCGCGTGCCGGTTTTTCCTTGGCTGAATTGTTTACCGTGCCGCATTCGTATGAGGGGCATCCGAGGATTTCCCGCACCGTAGCTTTCTCGCATGACCTCATCGATCCATGCCGAAACAACACTTCGGCCCTCGGGTCGGCCGTCGATCTCACGGAACAACGGTCGTCTCGACGGAGTGGATCTGGCACGGGCACTGGCTGTCCTGGGAATGTTCGTATCGCACATCGGGCCGGCCCTGATCCTGTCCGGCGTCGGACGGAAAGCAGGCGCCCCTGCCGAATTCCTGGGTGCTCTCACTGACGGGCACGCGTCGATCCTGTTCGCCACGCTCGCCGGGGTGTCACTGGCCCTCCTGACCGGAGGCAGCCGACCGCAGCACGGTGTGGCACTGCGGCAGGACGTCGCACGGATCGCCGTACGCGCTGCGATCCTTTTCGTCCTCGGGATGGCGCTGGCTCAGATCAGCAGCGTGGTGATCGTCATCCTGTCGTACTACGCCCTCTATTTCCTGCTGGCGCTGCCGCTCCTTCGAGTGCCGCCCCGCATTCTCGCGCTACTCGCCTCTGCCTGGGCGGTAGTCGGACCAGTGGTGTCCTTCTTTATGCGGCGCAAGGTGGAAGGGAACGAGAGCACCGGCGGGGGCGCACTGATGTTCGCTGACCTCACCTCGCTGCCCGGCGCCGGAGCGGGACTTCTCCGTCTCCTGCTGGAAGGCACTTATCCGGTGATGACGTGGATGCCGTTCGTGCTTGCCGGGCTCGCTGTGGGACGTCTCGACCTCCACTCGAGCGCGATCCGACTTCGCTTGTTCGCCACAGGTGTCGCTCTCGCCGTCGCGGGAAGCGGCGGCTCCTGGCTGGCGCTGCACGTCTTCGGGGGACTCAGGGCCCTTCAGCCGAAGCTGGACTTCGTGCGCCCGGTGGCAGCCGCACTCGGCAAGGACCCGCTGGAACTGATGCAGGCATCGAACCTCGGAACCGTCCCCACCGACACCCTCGCGAACCTGCTGCTCGACGGCCCGCACAGCGGGACCCCCTTCGAGATCGTCGGCTCGGTCGGCTGTGCACTGGCGGTTCTCGCGCTCTGCCTGTTCCTCGGCGACCGCTTCCGCACGCCGCTCGCACCGCTCACGGCTGTCGGAGCGCTGTCCCCGACCGCGTACGCGGCCCATATCGTGGCGCTGAGGTCCCTGCCGTCCCAGGAGGCACTGGCCGCGCACCCCTGGCTGCCGCTGCTCGGCTTCATCCTCGGTGCCGTCGTGTTCTGCGGCCTGTGGCGCCGCTACCTCGGCCGCGGCCCGCTCGAGCGCCTCATGCACTGGGCCTCCAAGCGGGCTGTCACCGTCCTCGTGGGACCCCGCCCCACAACCACACCCGATCCGGGCCCGAGCCGGTCGTCGCGGTGGACCCGAGGCTTCCAGGAACTGGGCTGACTCTGGGAGCGCAGGAGGCGTCTGGGTGACGGGCCGGACGGTACGGCCACGAGTCCGCAGGAAGACCCGTCGCCGGCACCCGGTTGCTCGCCACGGTGGCCGCCGCCCTGGGCATGCACATGGACCTCGTCCGCGCAATGCCATGACCAGTGGGCCTCACGCCGCTGCCGAACTCCTGGACGGTGGAGCGAACCTACGGGTGGCCGATGCTTCACCGCCGCCTGGCCGGCGACTACGAATCCTCCCGCCCACTCCTCAGTGCCGGGTATCAGCTGCTGAGGTCGAACACGCCCCACCTGGTGAACGGCTCGGCTCGTTCATCTGGAGCTGGAACGACTTCCTGCCCCAGCTCATGTATCTGGCCGGCCCGGACACCTACACGCTCCAGCTGGGCCTGCGGATGTTCGTCGACCAGGCCGGCAGCGCCGCCTTCGGGCCGATGTTCGCGATGTCGGTCCTGACGCTGATCCCGGTGGTGCTGTTCTTTTTCGCCTTCCAGCGGCTGCTGGTCGAGTACGTCCAGATGTCCGGGCTGAAGGGGTAGGGGTACGGCATGCGGCGTTCCTGGTTCCACCTCTTCGCGGACTGTCTGCTCCTCGGTGTGCTGTTGCTGGTCCGTTCGCTTCCCGTGGGCACCGCCTTCCCCTCGTTCGTCGCCGGCTGTTCGGTGCTGCGCGAGCAGGCGCGGGGCGGGCCGGGTGTGACCCCGGCGACCCTGCTGGCAGCCCTTCGCCGGGCTCTGCGTTCCGCTCCCGTCGCCCTCTGCCTGGTCCCGGCCGGTGTGCTGGCTCTGCTGTGGCTGGACGCCGTGGTCCTGGACGCGTACGTGCCGGGCATGGCCGTACCGGTGGCCGTGGCGGGCGCCGTCGTGGCGGCGACGGGGCTGCGGTGCGCGGCCGGCTGGCGGGAGGGCGTCTCCTGGCGGGTGGTCGCCGGGGCGGCGTTCCGCTCGATGCCCCAGCGGCCGCTCGTGCCGCTGCTTCTGGCGGGGGCGGCCGTCGCTGCCGCGGTGCTGCCGGCCATGTCCGTGGTTGTGCTGCTCGTCGTCCTCGGGCCGCTCGCCCTCGCCGCCACGGCCGTCGACGCCTGGCGGCCAATGGCGCTGTCAGCCGGCGGGCCGGACCCCACGTCGTCCCGCTCGACGCCCTCTCCCCTTTCCGTCTCTCCTCCCCCGCCCGCCGAGTTGTCCTCCAACTGAACCGAAACGGAGACCGCATGCCTTCCGACACCGCACGCCGCCGCTGCGCCGTGGTGGGACTGGGCGCCCGCGCCCGGATGTTCACCGCGGCGCTCGCCGGTCCCTACGCGGACCGGATCGACCTGGTGGGTTTCTGCGATGTCAATGCACACCGCATGGCCGTGCACAACGAGTGGATCGGCGCCTCGGTACCCGCGTACCCCGCCGAGGACTTCACTTCGATGCTGCGCCGCGAGCGCGTCGATCTCGTCGTCGTCTGCACGGTGGACCGGACCCACGACCACTACATCGTCGAGGCTCTGGAGGCCGGCTGCGACGTGGTCACCGAGAAGCCGATGACGACGGACGCGGACCGCGCCCGCCGCATCCTCGACGCACAGCGGCGCACCGGCCGTCAGGTGCGGGTCGCCTTCAACTACCGCTACAACCCGGTGCACGCCGCCGTCCGGGAGACCCTCGCGGCCGGGGAGATCGGCGAGGTCGGCTCCGTGCACTTCGAATGGCTGCTGGACCTGAGGCACGGCGCCGACTACTTCCGGCGGTGGCACCGCGAGAAGGCCAACTCCGGTGGTCTGATGGTGCACAAGGCCACCCACCACTTCGACCTGGTCAACTGGTGGCTGGGCACCGAGCCCGAGACGGTGTACGCGCAGGGCGGGCTGTTCTTCTACGGCGACGAGGCGGGCACACGGCGCGGCCTGGCCCGTGACTACGCGAGGGCGCACGGCTCACCGGCCGCTGCGGACGACCCGTTCGCCGTACGGATGGCCGACTCGCCGCTGCTCTCCGCGCTGTACCTGGACGCGGAGGCCGAGGACGGCTACCACCGGGATCAGAACGTCTTCGGGCCCGGGGTGACGATCGAGGACGACATGGCGGTGCTGGTCCGCTACGCGACCGGCTCCACCCTGACCTACCACCTCACCGCCTATGCCCCGTGGGAGGGGTACCGGATCGCCTTCAGCGGCAGCGAAGGCCGCCTCGAGCTGCTGGTGGAGGAGTCCACCTGGACCCGGCCCCGGGTACGGGTCCAGGGCGGGAGTGCCGTGTTGCACGGGGAGGCGGTGGGCGACACGGCGGGACGCACGGAGCTGATGCTGCGCCGGTTCTGGGAACCGCCGCGCGAACTGAAGGTCCGGACGGAGGAGGGCGGCCACGGTGGCGGGGACGTGCGCATGCTCGAGGACCTCTTCGGCGAACCCGCGGCCGACCCGCTGGGCCGGGCGGCGGACGCGGTCGACGGGGCACGTTCGCTGGTCACGGGCCTCGCGGCGAACCGGTCCTTCGAGTCGGGGAGCCCGGTGCGCACCCGGGACCTGCTCGATGTGTGACGGGCCCTCCCCGCGGAGTATGACGACCGTTATAGAGCCGGTGAAAGGTCGGCCTATAACGACTGTCATAGGAGGTGGCCGATGACCATCATCACCGTGCACACGCCACAGGGGCGCCTGACCCCGGAACAGCGCCGCACGCTGGCCGGGAACACTCACGGACGCGGTGCTCGTGCCAGAGGTCGGCCGGGTCGCGCCGCCCGCGCGGGCCGGGTTCCAGGTGCACTTCACCGAACGGGAGCCGGACATGATGGCCATCGGCGGCCGGCTGGTGCCGGACGCGGAACAGGCGCCCGACGTCATGGTGATCGATGTGGCGGTCATGGACGGGGACTGGCGTCGCGAGGTCCGGGCCGAGGTGATCGAGCGGATCCTGGCCGCCATGGCCGAAGCCTGCGGACTGGCGGAGCCGTCACCGGCCTGGTGGGTCACCTTCCGGGTGATCGAGGAAGGCAGCTGGGGCTCGCGCGGGGGTGTGCTGTCCATCCTCACCCTGTTGGACAGCGGCGTCTTCTCGGAGGAGAAGGCCGAGCGGATCCGAGCGGCGATCGGCGCCTGAGCCGGCGACGGTGGCGCAGGGACAACCTGAGGTTGGCTCAGGGAAGTGCCTGCTCCGCCCAGATGACCTTGCCGTCGGCCGTGTGCCGGGCGCCCCATCCCTGGCAGGTCTGGGCCACGAGGAGCAGACCGCGGCCGCCCTCGTCGTAGGTGCGGGCCCGCCGCATGTGCGGGGCGGTGGTGCTGCCGTCCGACACCTCGCAGATGAGGGACCGGTCGTAGATCAGCCTCAGCTCGATGGGGGGTTCGGCGTGCCGGATGGCGTTGGTGACGAGCTCGCTGACCACCAGTTCGGTGACGAACGCGCAGGCGTCGAGGCCCCATTCGGCCAGTTGCCGGGACGCGTTCTTGCGGGCCACGGCGACCGCGGCATGGTCGGGTGGTACGTCCCAGACGGCCACGTGGAAGGTGTCGAGGGCACGGGTGCGGGCCATGAGCAGGGCCACGTCGTCGGCCGGCCGTTCCGGAAGCATGGTCCGCAGCACCGCGTCACAGGTGCCCTCGAGTGAGGCGTCGGCGGTCTGCAGCGTGCGCAGCAGGGTGTCCATGCCGTCGTCGATGTCACGGGACCCCGCCTCGACGAGACCGTCGGTGTACAGGGCGAGCACGCTGCCCTCGGGCAGTTCCCTCTCGACGGCCTCGAAGGGCAGACCGCCGAGCCCCAGGGGGAGCCCCGCGGGTACGTCGAGGAACTCCGCCCGTCCGCCTGGCGTGAGCAGGGCCGGGACCGGATGCCCCGCTCGCGCCAGGCAGCACCGGCGGGAGACCGGGTCGTACACCGCGTACAGGCAGGTGGCCCCGATGTCGCCGGTGCCGTCGGCGTCCGCGGCCAGGTGGCTGACCAGGTCGTCGAGGTGGGTGAGCAGCTCGTCGGGAGGCAGGTCGACGTCGGCCAGGGTTCTGACGGCGGTCCGCAGCCGCCCCATGGTGGCCGAGGCCTGGATGCCGTGCCCGACGACGTCGCCGACGACGAGTGCCACGCGGGCGCCGGACAGCGGGATGACGTCGAACCAGTCCCCGCCCACCCCGGCCTGGGCGCTGGCGGGCAGGTACCGCGAGGCTACGTCGAGGGCGGACTGCTCGGGCAGCCGTTGTGGCAGGAGGCTGCTCTGCAGAGTCAGCGAGGTGGCGCGCTCTCGCGTGAACCGGCGGGCGTTGTCGATGCAGAGGCCGGCTCTGTCGGTGATCTCCTGGCCGAGCAGCAGGTCGTCCTCTTCGAAGGCTTCGGGGTTGCGGTGACGGGAGAAGGTGGCCACGCCCAGGGTGAGGCCGCGGGCGCGCATGGGCACGGCCAGCACGGAGTGGAAACCGAACCGGCGCATCCGTTCTCCGCGCTCGGGGGTCTGGCGCAGCACGTGCTCCATGGCCTCGGGGGTGACCTGCTGGATCAGTGGTCGGCCGGCGGCCAGGCACTCGGCCGCCGTCGACCTGTCCGGATAGACGGCCACGGTCCCGTTCGGGACCACGGCCTCGGGACAGCCTTCGAGAACCGACTGGTGGGCGACGCGGCGCAGCCGCACGGCGCCGTGAGGGGGTCCCGTGGGCGGGTCGTCGCCGTCGTCGATGGACGGCAGCAGGTCGACGGTGACGAAGTCGGCGAGCCGCGGTACGGCCACGTCGGCGAGTTCCTGTGCGGTGCGGACCAGGTCGAGCGTGCTTCCGATGCGCACGCTCGCCTCGTTCAGCAGGGCCAGCCGCTGCCGGGCCTGGTGCTGCTCGGTCATGTCGTGCGCCGAGAGCAGCACCCCCTGTGCCCGGCCGTCACCCGCCCGGACGGGGGCGAGGGAGACGGTCCACACGCTCGGGCGTTCATGGCCCGCGAGCTGCAGCGAGAGCTGGAGGTCCTGCCGCTCACCGGTGTCCAGCGCTCGCCGCATGGCCTGCTCCGTGAGGTCGGCCTGCGGGTGGTGCACGATCTCCGAGACACGCAGTCCGCGCATCGCCTCCTCGGGCAGGCCGATCACCCGTTCCATGTCGGCGTTGGCCCTGACCAGCCGCAAGCCGGTGTCGTACAGCGCCGTCGTGCAGGTGGACTGGGTGAAGCTGTTCCTGAGGAACGCGTCGTCGTCGGGGCTCACTGCGAGGCGGCTGACCGCCGTGAGCAGCAGCCATTCCCTGTGGCCGCCGTCGTTGCGCCGGAGGTGGGCCAGGAGGTTCACGGTCAGGGGGTGCCCCTGGCGGTGCAGGAGCGCCGCCGCGCCGTTCCACCTGGGGAGGGTGAGCAGGGAACTCAGGAGACCGGGCGGGGGCTCGTCGGCGAGCAGAGCGGACCCGGGCCGGCCGACCACTTCCGAGGCCCGGTAGCCGAGCAGCCTGCGTGCTCCTTCGTTCCATCCCGTGACGACGCCGCGCTCGTCCACGAGGGCCTTCGCGGTGAGGGTGTCGTCGGCAGGGCCCTCGGGCGGTGCCCCGCTGCCCTCGCCCGGGACGGACGCAGATCTCGCCATTGGCCCCTCAACCCGCCTCACCCACTAGGCACCTTTAACTACTTCGTTCTGGTATGCCCCAAGAATGACAGATATCTCCTGCACCAGGTTGAATGGCCGGGGAGGCTGGTAAGCAGCTGCGCATCACCACCGACCAGGGACGGAGGTCGTGACCATGTCTGTCGACGGCGGGCGGACCTGGCCGGACGCGGCCGAGTGGACCGGAAAGATCTACAGCGAGGGCTGGCGGACCGCTGAGGGCGGCACCCGCCGGGTCGTCGAACCGGCCACCGGGGAGCCACTGGCGGAGGTGGGTCTGGCCGCCCCGTCCGATGTCGAAAGGGCGGCGGCGCGGGCCGCCCGGGCCGCGTCGGAGTGGGCGGCGGCCACCGCCTCCGACCGCGTCGATGTACTGATCCGTGCGGAGCGTGCCCTGCGTGAGCGCAGCGGATCGGTCCGTGAATGGATCGTCCGGGAGACGGGGGGTGTTCCGGCCAAGGGCGACTACGAGATCGCGGCGGGTCTCGCTCAGTTGCGGCACGCGATCGGGATCGCGTCCCAGCCCCCGGGTGAGGTCCTCGTACCGCAGGTTCCCGGTGGGACGAGTCTGGCGTGGCGGGTGCCGGTGGGGGTCGTGGGGGTCATCACCCCGTGGAACGCGCCGCTGCTGTTCGCGATGCGGGCGCTGGCACCGGCGCTGGCCCTGGGCAACACCGCGCTGCTCAAGCCCGATCCTCTCACCCCGGTCTCCGGCGGCGTCCTGGTCGCGCAGCTGTTCGCGGAGGCCGGGCTGCCCGGGGGCGTGCTGCACGTCCTGCCGGGCGATGCGGCGACCGGGCGGGCGGTCGCCGCCGACCGCCATGTCGCGATGATCTCGTTCACCGGCTCCACCGGCGCGGGGCGGGAGGTGGCCCGGATCGCCGGGGAGGGACTCAAGCGCGTGTCCCTGGAGCTGGGCGGCAAGAACTCGATCGTCGTACTGGAGGACGCGGACGTGGAGGCGGCCGCCGCGGCCGGGGCCGTGAGTTCGTTCGGCTACCAGGGCCAGGCCTGTGTCGCGGCCGGACGTCATGTCGTCCACGCCGATGTCGTCGAGGAGTACACCGAGGCGCTGGTCCGGCTGGCGAAGGCGCTGCCGGTGGGCGATCCGCGTGACGAGGGCGTGGCGCTGGGTCCGGTCATCAGCGAACGGCAGGCGGCCCGGATCGCACGGATCGTGGACGAGAGCGTGGACGCCGGAGCACGCGTGCTGACCGGAGGCACCCGCGCGGGGCGCTTCTATCCGCCCACCGTGCTGGACCGAGTCGACCGGTCCATGCCCGCCTTCCACGAGGAGATCTTCGGACCGGTCGCCCCCGTCGTCCCGTTCCGCTCCGAGGACGAGGCAGTGGAGATCGCCAACGACACGGCGTACGGCCTGACCGCCGCCGTCCACTCCCGGTCCGTGCCCCGGGCGACCACCCTCGCGCAGCGGTTGCGCACGGGCATGATCCACATCAACGACGTGTCCGCCAAGGACGCCGCGAACGCGCCCTTCGGGGGCATGGGGATCTCGGGCAACACCTCCCGCATCGGCGGCACCGCCAGCCTGGAAGCGTTCACGCAGTGGCGCTGGATGACGGCACCCGGGCCGTCGTGACCGCACCCGGGAGTGAGCGAAATCTTTCGACCTCAAGGCCGAATGCTGCGAGAAGTATTGACGACCCGTCAGGTGCTGCTCATATCATCCAAGACGTTCGATAGGACAGCAGGCGTTCGACATACGGAACGCAGATCCTCCCGCCCTTCATGGCAGCACCCCACCCCCAAGGCGGATTCGAATGACATGGACAGGTCACAACTTCAGCCGCCGTGCGGCCCTGGCCACGACCAGCGGCCTGGCTGTCGGCGCGCTGCTGCCCCCCGGCACGGCGGGAGCCGCCGCGGCCGGAGCGGCCGCGACCTACACGAACCCCGTGATCTGGCAGGACTTCGCGGACATCGACATCATCCGCGTCGAGAACACCTACTACTGCTCCGCCTCGACGATGCACTACTCGCCGGGCGCCCCCGTCCTGCGCTCGTACGACCTGGTGAACTGGGAGATCGCCGGCCACGCGGTGCCCGTCCTCGACTTCGGCGCCAAGTACGACCTGAGCGGCGGACGCGGCTACGTCAGGGGAATCTGGGCCTCGTCCCTGGCGTACCGTCCCGCCGAGGGGACGTTCTACTGGCTCGGCCAGATCGATTTCGCCCGAACCCATCTCTACACGGCCAGATCCGTCGAGGGCCCCTGGAGCAGGCACGCGACGCTCCCGCAGGTGTATTACGACGCCGGCATGCTGGTGGAAGACGACAACACCCTGTACGTGGCGTACGGCAACGGAACGATCAGCGTGGCCCAGCTGTCCGCGGACGGCCGCAGCCAGGTGCGGGCCCAGCAGGTCTTCAGCACCCCGTCGAGCATCGGCACTCTGGAGGGCTCCCGCTTCTACAAGATCAACGGGAGTTACTACATCTTCCTGACCCGCCCGGCCAACGGCCAGTACATCCTGCGGTCCACCAGCGGCCCCTTCGGCCCCTACACCCTGCGACAGATCCTGCTCGACCTGCCCGGGCCGATCTCCGGCGGCGGCGTTCCGCACCAGGGCGGGCTGGTGCGGACCCAGAGCGGTGCCTGGTACTACATGGCCTTCATCGACGCCTACCCCGGCGGCCGCATGCCCGCCCTGGCGCCCGTCACCTGGACCTCGGACGGCTGGCCGGTCGTCCAGCTCGTGAACGGCGCGTGGGGCAGGTCGTACCCCGGCCCGGTCGTACCGCCGCCACCCCGGCAGGTCACTCCCCTGACCGGCGCCGACACCTTCGACGGAACGGTCCTCAAGCCCAGGTGGGAGTGGAACCACAACCCGGACAACGGCAAGTGGACGGTGAACAACGGCCTGACCCTGCGCACCGCCACGGTCACCGACGACCTGTACTGGGCGCGCAACACCCTCACCCACCGCATCCAGGGACCCACGTCCACGGCGACGGTCCAGCTCGACCACTCCGCGATGCGGGACGGCGACCGGGCGGGGCTCGCGCTGCTGCGCAACTCCTCCGCCTGGATCGGCCTGAAGCGGGACGGCGGTGCGACGCGGGTGGTCATGGTGGACGGACTGACCATGGACGGCAATTGGAACACCACCGGCACCGGGATCGAGCGGGCGAGTGCGAGCGTGCCGGGCGGTCGCCTCTGGCTCCGGGCGAACGCAGACATACGTCCCGGAGCGTCCCGCCCCGGCACCTTCTCCTACAGCACCGACGGCGTCACCTTCACCCGCCTGGGTCCCGCATTCGCCATGGGCAACGACTGGCGGTTCTTCATGGGCTACCGGTTCGCCCTCTTCAACCACGCCACGCGGGCGCTGGGCGGCTCGATCCGCGTGACGCGGTTCGAACTGTCCACCCCCTGAACGCCCCGATGCGTCCCTGCCGTTCCACCGCTCGTTTCACCCGAAGGCAACCCACGAGGAGAAGCATGAACCCCCACTTCAGGCGAACCGGACGAAACCGAAGGCCGCTCTCAGGTGTGCTGGTCGCCGCCACTCTGCTGGCCGGCGGAGCGACCGCCACCACCGGGGCCGCCTCCGCCGCTCCGGCCATCACGCCCGCCGCCCCGAAGGCGAGCACCCTCGGTGCCCAGGCCGCGCAGTCCGGACGGTACTTCGGGACAGCGGTGGCGGCAGGGAAGCTGAGCAACGGTGTGTACGCGGGGATCCTCGACCGCGAGTTCAACTCGGTCACGGCGGAGAACGAGATGAAGTGGGATGCCACGGAGCGCTCCCGCGGCTCGTTCACCTTCGGCCCGGCCGACCAGATCGTCAACCGGGCCCTCGGCCGCGGCCAGCGCGTACGCGGTCACACCCTGGTGTGGCACTCCCAGCTGCCCGGCTGGGTGAGCGGCATCGGCGACGCCGGAACGCTGCGCAGCGTGATGAGGAACCACATCACCACGCTCATGTCCCGCTACCGGGGAAAGATCCACTCCTGGGACGTGGTCAACGAGGCGTTCGCCGACGGCGGCAGCGGCCAGTTGCGCAGCTCGGTGTTCCGCAACGTCCTGGGCACCGGCTTCGTCGAGGAGGCGTTCCGTGCCGCGCGCTCCGCGGATCCGTCGGCCAAGCTCTGCTACAACGACTACAGCATCGAGAACTGGAGCGACGCCAAGACCCAGGGCGTCTACCGCCTGGTGCGCGACTTCAAGGCCCGCGGTGTCCCCATCGACTGCGTCGGCTTCCAGGCCCACTTCGGCACCGGGGGCCCTCCGGGAAGCTTCCAGACGACACTGGCCAACTTCGCCGCGCTCGGCGTCGACGTCCAGATCACCGAACTGGACATCGCCCAGGCACCCGCCGCGGCCTACACCAACAGTGTGCGGGCGTGCATGAACGTCGCACGCTGCACCGGCATCACCGTGTGGGGCATCCGGGACAGCGACTCCTGGCGGGTCGGCCAGAACCCCCTGCTGTTCGACAACAACGGCAACAAGAAGGCCGCGTACCGGGCCGCGCTGACCGCGATGGGCGGCACTCCCTGAGACAGGCGGCCATCGCGCCGGCCCAGTGACCGGCCACCGCACGGAACGACAGCAGGGACGCGGCGCCTCCTTGGAGACGGAGGCGCCGCGTCCGAGCGTGTCAACGACCCGCGTGGGCAGGCATCACGAGCCGCTGCGCCGGGTGTCCCGGACGAGCCGCCAGTCCTGCGAACCGTCGTCGGCCGCGCTCTGGAGGGTCAGCGGCCCGCCCGCGGTCGCGCCGGTGAGGTACAGACCGGTGTTCTCGACCGACTGGAGCTTGTAGGAACCGTCGGCGTTCTTGACGAGGTTCCAGCTGCCCGTGGGGCTGTCGTCGACCCACTGGCCGATTCGCTGGCCGGCCGTGGCGCTGCCCGTCCAGATGGCCGCCGCGCGTCCGCCCGACTTGTTGAGCAGCGTCGTACCGCCCTTCGGCTCGGTCACCACGTGCCAGTACTGGGTGTCCTGGTCCGCCGCCGCGCCGGCGTCCTCCAGGACCACGTCGGGGACGTTCCCGTTGCCGATGTTCGCGTCGTTGGTCCTGTTGCCGGTGCCGATCACCTGGCCGGTCCTGCGGTTCACCAGCCGGTAGTAGGCACCGTCCGAGTCGCCGAGGTCGACCTCGGCGTAGGCGATCGTGGACGTCCCCTGGTTGTTGAGGATCGCGACGCGGCCGGTGCCGTCGACGTACTGGAGGTTGCGGCTGTAGCCGGGCTGCGAGGTCGTCTGGTACTCCGTCCACACGCCGTCGCTGCGTCCGCTGTCGTTGACCCAGACGTTGCCGCTGTTCGCCGCGTTGTAGACCAGGCGCCCGTCCGGGAGCCGGACGATGACCGGGCTGCCGCCGCTCGCGAGCGGACGGGAACCGGCGGTGACGGGCAGTGAGGCGACGGACATGCCGGTCCGGGAACCGCGGAAGAACGTCAGCGGGTCGTCGGCGATCACGTACCTGGTGTTGGCCCCGCCGCCCCAGTACTCGAACGTGAGCATCCATGTGCCGTCGGTCGTGCGGACGACGTTGGTCATGCCCGGCCGGCCGCCGCCGATCTCCGTCTTGCCGCCTCCCATGTCCTGGACCGATCCGGCGAGGTCGACGACGGCGTCGCCCCACTTCGTGGCGCTGCCGTCCCACGTGCGGTGCGCGAGGATCTGCCCGTGCGAGTCCGTGGCGGTGCCGTTCGCCGGGTCCGGCTTCGGAGCGCCGGTCTTCGGGTCGAAGCCGAGGTAGTCGTTCTCGTCGGAGTAGTAGCAGACCAGCTTGCCCTTGTAGACCATCAGGTACGGCTCCCAGAGGGGATCGACCTGCTTGGTCTTGTTCGCGTCGGCGACGTTCCGGCCGATGGCACCCGCGCTGCCGCCCTGCCGGCCGCCCGTCGCGACGATGTTGAGGACCTTCCAGGTCTTGCCCTGGTCGGTGCTGGAGTACAGGGCGATCGCCAGGTCACTGCGGTCGCCGTCGTTACTCGGCGTCCAGCTCGGATCGGCGGCCTTGCGCTCCGTGTAGTAGGCGTCGTCACCCGACACGACGCTCGCCAGGAGCAGGGTGCCCGACTTCAGCTTTCCGACGTTCTGCGGAAGCACGTAGAGGTAGGGGTTCGTCCAGTTGCTCGTGTACTTGGCGTACTTGGGGTCCTTCGAGAGGTAGGCGGGTGCCTTGACCTCGGACAGCGGCTGCCAGCTCGTGCCGTGGTCGTCGCTCTTGTAGACGGGCAGGGTCTGGCCGTCAGCGCTTCCCGACGTGGGCACCACGGTGGACTTCTCGAACGAGGCGACCAGGCGCCCGCCGGGCAGCTGGGCCGTCTTCGGGTAGACCGCGCAGTTGCCCCGACCCTTCAGGCACGGCTCGCTGCCGAGCTGATACAGGACCCCGCCCGTCGGGTTGTACGCCTGCGCGCTCCCGGCGGGTATCGCCAGCAGCGCGGAGGCCGCGGCGAAGGTCCCCAGGGCTCTGACCGTCCTGGTCGTTCTGGTGGTCCCTCTCGGGGACGACCACGGTGCGGCTCGATTCATCGGTGGTGTGCCTCCTTCTCATCGGTTGCTGCGACGAAGACGCGCACGTCCCACGCGCCGAGTGAGACGGACGTGCCGGCCGGGAGCGCCCCGCCGTCCAGCACGTCGGTCAACTCCACCGGTGCTCCCACCCGGGCCGGCTCGAAGCTCCAGTTGTGGACGACGTGGACGCGGCGGCCGTCGGCGGCCGTGCCGGTGGTGACGGTGACGGACGCGGGGAGGTCGCGCCAGCCGCTGCGCGGCTGCGGCGCGAGCCAGGTGGCGAGCGCCCGGGCGAGACCACGGCCCGGGACCGTGCCGACGTGGGTGACGCGGCCGGCTCCGTGGCGGCGGGTGGTGAGCGCGGGCCAGCGTCCGAAGTGCGGGTGGTCGTACTCGCCGAGGACGTCGGCGTCGGTGACGGTCAGGCCGTCCACCCAGTGGGTCGCCGTGGCCTCCTCCGGCACCTCCAGGGGGCTACCGGCCGCCGCCCGCACCGGGACGGCACGCGTGAGGTTGCTGAACTCGTCGTACGCCACCCCCGCGGCCTCGGTGAGACGTCCGGGTGCCGCCTCGTGCCGGGCCCGGGCCTCGTGATCGGCGTAGCCCGTGCGGGGGCCGAGGACCAGGTGGCCGCCCGCGTGGGCGTAGGCGGCGAGCCAGTCGAGCAGCTCGTCGGGGGCGATGTAGAGCGCCGGGACGACCAGGACCGGGTGGCGGAGCACGGCCTCCTCGGCGGTCGGGCCCGCGTTCTCGCCGCGAGGGTCGTGCAGCTGGCGGGCGTGCACGATGCGGACCTGGCGGTCGGCCTCGAAGGCACCGCGGTAGAAGGGGTCGAGGATGCGGTGATAGGCGGCCGGGTCCGGTTCGCCGGCGGCGTTCGCCAGCGGCGGGTACTTCTGCATCAGCCACTTACTGGGCGTGGAGTAGACGACGGTGATGTCGGCGTCCGGTTCGAGGTCCACGACGAGCGAGCCGGCCCGGTCGAACTCGGCGCCCAGCCGGGCGATCTCGGCGTACGTCCGGCCGGGCTGCCCGGTGTGCGGCAGGACTCCGCCCCAGTACGTCTCGGCGCCGAAGCGCAGCGTCTGCCACTGCCAGTACTCGATCATCCGCGCGCCGCGCGCCACGTGCGCCCAGGCGGCCTGGCGCCACTGCCCGTCATAGCCGGGCCGGTTGTCCCAGCAGAAGCCGATGGAGTTGGCGTTGGTCTCGGTGACCAGGAAGGGCTCCTGTCGGGAGGAGAACATCCAGTCCGCGGTCTGGTACATCGACCAGACGCCGGTGGTCTTCCAGATCTGCTCGTGCTCGTCGGGCGTGGGGTCGGGCAGCAGCAGACCGTCCTGCATGTCGTAGTACGGGTTGCCGGAGGCGACGTCGAGCCGTGCGGACAGCTCGTCGTCCGCGACGCCCTGCCGGGTGTAGGAGATGCAGGTGGTGACGAACTGGCCGGCGAGGGCGTACTCACGCACGATGTCCGCCTGCCAGCCGATGAACTCGGTGACCTGGCGGGCCTGGAACTCCCGCCAGGCGACGTCGTACTGGGGCTGTTCGTTGCCGTCCGGGGTCCACAGGTCGGCCCAGGTGGACAGGCGGTGGGACCAGTAGACCAGGCCCCACTCCCGGTTGAGGGTCTCGACGTCCCCGTACTTCTCCCGCAGATGGTCGGTGAAGCGCTGGAAGACGCCGTGGTTGTGGAAGAGGTGCAGACCCGGCTCGTTGTCCACCTGCCAGCCGATGACGGCCGGGTGGTCCGCGTACCGGGCGACGATCTTGCGGATGACGCGCTCGGCGAAGAAGCGGAAGGCCGGGTGGGTGAAGTCGGCCTCCTGGCGAGCGCCCCAGCCGATGCGCTCACCGGTGCGCCGCTCCCCCGTGATCTCGGGGTACTGCCGGGCCAGCCACGGCGGCACCGCGTAGGTGGGTGTGCCGAGGATGACGGAGATGCCGCGTTCGTGGGCGCCGTCGAGAACCGGCTGCAGCCAGTCGAGGTCGAAGCGGCCGTTCTCCGGTTCCCAGGTCGACCAGACCGACTCCCCCACCCGGATGACGCTGAAGTGCGCCTCGGCCATCAGGTCGAGATCGGTCTTCAGCCGTTCCTCGGGCCGCAGGACGGGGTCGTAGGAGGGCGTGTACTCGTGGTAGTACGCGGCACCGAACAGAACGCGGGCGGGCAGATCCGCCATGGGAGGAACCTCCGTGAACAAGAAGGGGGTATGGGGACTGCGCGCGCCCTACTGCTTGACGCTGCCTGCGGCCAGGCCGCTCTGCCAGTAGCGCTGGAGCAGCAGGAAGGCCGCGACGAGCGGCACGATCGAGATCAGGGAACCGGTCACGACGAGGGGGAGCATGTCGCTGCTGGCGCCCGCGCCACCGTTCTGTGCCTGCTCCGCCCAGGAGGACAGCCCGACCGTGATGGGGTACAGGTTCGGGTTGTTGAGCATGATCAGCGGCAGGAAGTAGTTGTTCCAGGTCGCCACGAGGGTGAAGAGCAGGACGGTCACCAGGCCGGGGGCCAGCAGGCGCAGCACGATCCCGAAGAAGATCCGCGCCTCGCCGGCCCCGTCGATGCGGGCCGCTTCCAGGAGGCTGTCCGGGACGGCGTCGGCGGCGTAGACGCGCATCAGATACAGGCCGAAGGGGTTGACGAGGGAGGGGAGGATGACGGCCCACGGGGTGTTGACCAGGCCGACGTTGGCGAAGAGCAGGTAGGTCGGGATCGCCAGGGCGGTGGCCGGGACCATGATGGCGCCGAGGACCAGGTTGAAGGCCAGACGGTCCCCACGGAAGCGGAACTTGGCGAATCCGTACCCGGCGGCGGCCGCCAGCAGGGCCGCGCCGACCGCGCTGACCCCCGCGTAGAGGGCGGTGTTGAGCAGCCAGTGCGCGAAGACGCCGCCGTCCTGGGCGAAGGTGGCCCGGACGTTGGTCAGCAGCTGTGGTGCGTGCGAGAACCACAGGCCGAAGCTGTCGAACAGGTCCTGGGTGTTCTTGGTGGAGGCGACGAGCAGCCACAGCAGCGGCAGCAGGAAGTAGGCGAGCGCCGCCAGCATGGCGATCGTCAGCGGGGTGCTGCGGCGGGACCTGGACCGGCGACGCGGTGGCGGCGCCGGAGTGTGCTTCCGCTCGGTTCGGCGAGCGGCGGTGGTGTCCGCGGGAGTGGTCATGGTCACGGGGTCCTCCTGCGGTTCGCCGTGAGCAGGACGCCGTAGGAGGCGATGACGATGACCAGGCCGAGGAGGAAGGAGACCGTGGCCGCGTAGTTGACCTGCTGGCCGGTGAAGGCGAGGGAGTAGGCGTAGAGATTGGCGGTGTAGGAGCTGCTGATGACGTCGGGCGCGATCTTCATCAGCAGGTTCGGCTCGTTGAAGAGCTGGAAGCTGCCGATCACGGAGAACAGCAGGGTCAGCAACAGGGCGGGTTTCAGTGCGGGGAGCTTGATCGACCTCGCGATGCGCCAGGGGCCGGCGCCGTCCATCGCGGCCGCCTCGTACAGCTCGTGCGGGATGGTACGCAGGGCGGCATACAGGATGATCATGTTGTAGCCGACGAACTCCCAGGTGACGACGTTGGCGAGGCTGCTGAGCATCCATCCGTCGCTGAGGAAGTTCGGTGCCGGGATGCCGATTTCGCGGCTCAGCTGGGCGAACGGGCCGAAGTCCGGCCCGTACAGATAGCCCCACATGAGGGCCGCGACGACGCTCGGGACGGCGTACGGCACGAAGATGCCCAGCCGGATCACTCGCGCCAGCCGCAGCAGTCCGCTGTCCAGGGCGAGGGCGAACCCCAGCGCGAGCGCCAGCATCAGCGGGACCTGGATGAGGAAGAACAGGGCCACGCGGCCGACACCGCTCAGGAGCAGGGGGTCGGTCAGGGCGGTGACGTAGTTGTCCAGACCGACGAACACCGTTCCGCCGACGAGGCGTTCCTGGAAGAGGCTCAGGTAGGCGGCGTAGCCGAGCGGGGTGAGGAAGAGCAGCAGGAAGAGGATGAGGAACGGGGCGACGAACAGGGGGCCGGCGACGCTGCGGCGACGCGGGCCGGCTCCCTTCCGGCCGGGGGCGGGGGGTGCGGTGGCGGCGGTCATGTCACGTTCCCTTGACGGTGAAGCCCTGCTTCTTGGCATATGTGGTCAGGCGCGTCTGCCACGCGCCGAGCGCGGCGCCCGTGTCGGTCTTGTCGGCGAGGGACTTGCCGACGGTCTCGATCCAGTCGGTCGCCGCCTGGTCGTAGAAGGGCGGCCACTGGAAGGCGGGGTCGACCGTGTCGCCGATGGCGGCGAAGAGCTCGTTGACCTTCTGACCGCCGTAGAAGGGGGCGGCGTCGCCGGTGAAGGAGGGGTCGGTGAGCAGGGCCTTGGTGGCCGGGAAGAAGGACTGCTGGGTGGCGAAGAGCTTCGCGCTGGCGGGGTCGCTGTTGAGGAACTGGGCGAACTGCGCGGCGGCGATGGCGTTCTTGGTGGATCGCAGGACGGCCGTGGTCGAGCCGCCCCAGTTGCCGGAGGCCGGCTTGGACGCGTCCCACTGGGGCAGTGGGGCCGCGCGCCACTTGCCGGCGGTGGACTTGGCCGAGCCGGACAGGAAGGCCGGCCCCCAGGCCGCGGTGAGCCAGGTGGCGTACTTGCCCTTGTTGAATCCCGCGTACCAGCCGTCGGTGAAGTCGGGGTCGGTGCTGATGACGCCATCCTTGGCGAGCCCGCCCCAGTACGTGCCGAGCTTCTTGGAGACCGCGTCGTCGACGCTGATGGAGAGGTCGCTCTTGCCGGAGACGCCGTAGGGGCCGGCACCCGCCTGCCACAACAGGCCGTGCCAGGCGGCGGGTTCGTTGGCCGCGAAGTTGGTCAGGTAGACGTCCGGGTCGGCCTTGTGCAGCTTGCGGGCCGCGGCGGCGAAGTCGTCCCAGGTCTTGGGAACCTGGATGCCGTGCCGGTCGAAGATGTCCTTGCGGTACAGCATGCCCATCGGGCCGGTGTCCTGCGGTATCGCCCAGACCTCCCCCTTCGGGCCGCTGACCTGCCCCCACGTCCAGTCGACGAACTTCCCCTTGAGGGCCGAGGCGCCGTGCGGGCCCAGGTCCAGCAGGCTGTCGGTGATCGTGAACGTCGGGATCGCCTGGTACTCGATCTGCGCCAGGTCCGGGGCTCCGCTGCCGGCCTTGAGCGCGGTGCGCAGCTTGGTGTAGTGCCTGATCCCCTGACCGGCGTTGACCACCTTGACCTTGATCGCGGGGTACTTCGCCTCGAAGAGGGCGACCTCCTTCTGAAGGTTCGGGACCCAGCTCCAGAACGTCAGCTCGGTCGGCGTCCGCATGGCCTTGTCGATGTCGGACTGACTGACCGGCTTGGCCGCGGCGGACGAGCCGCCCGAGTTGTCACCGCTGCCGCAGGCGGACAGGGCCGCGCCGAGAGACACCGCTCCGGTGGCGGTGAGGAAGACCCGGCGGCTCAGTGCGGGCGAGGGGATGGAGGTTCTGGACATGCTGGACTCCCGCCGAGGCGAAGGAAGAGGGAAGGCAGAGGCCGGCAGCGGCATGCCCGGGGAAAGCGAGGTGTACGAAGCGTGTGAACCGGTGACCGCGGACGTCGGGGTGGCCGAGCCGGGAAACGGGTCCTGCGAGGTGGGGCGAGGTGGGTGGCCCGGAGTGGGCCGGGCCCTGGACCGGTCGGACGACCGCCGGTGGTGGGGCTGGTACGGGTGAAAAGTGCGGGACCGGGACGGTGCTGGCGGATGTCCGGTCACGTCGTGGTGCCCTCGTGCTCCCCGCGTGCGAGGACGGGGGCGTGACGTCCCGTCAGGCGGCCGGAGGGGCGTGGACCTCGCCGGCCAGGGGCCGCACGGTATGTCGTAGCGGACCCGAGTCCGCCCGGGCCGGTGGCGGCGCGGTGGAGGAACGGACGACGAGCTCGACGGGTTGCCCCTGCGCCGTCGGCAGCTCCGCCTGCGGGTTCTCGATGGCGTGGACGAGCAGCCGCAGCCCCTCGTCGGCCACCGCGTCGAACGGCTGGCGCACCGTCGTCAGCGGCGGGCGGACGTAGGCGGCGAGCGGGATGTCGTCGAAGCCGACCACGCTGACGTCCTGGGGCACCCGCAGCCCGGCGTCGGTCAGGGCGCTGATCAGGCCGACGGCCATGTCGTCATTGGCGGCGAACACCGCCGTGAGGTCGTTCCTGGCGGCCAGCCGGCGTCCTGCCGCGTACCCGGACGCGGCGGACCAGTCGCCCTCGGCGACCGGGGGCTGCTCACGGCCACGCGCCGCGAGCGCCTGCCGCCAGCCCGCCAGCCGGTCCCGGGCGGCGAACCACCGCTCGGGGCCCGCGAGATGATGGACCGTCGGGTGTCCCAGGTCCAGCAGGTGTTCGGTGGCGGCCCTGGCCAGCGCCTCGGAGTCGACCCCCGCGGCGATGGTCCGCTCCCCCGTGCGGGTGCCGGCCGGCGCCCCGAGGACGAGCACCGGAACCTCCGACGCGAGCGGATCGGCGTCCTCGTCGATGGGCTCCGACACGACGATGCCGTCCACGCCCCGCTCCAGGAGTGACTGCACGGCGCCACCGACACCGCCCTGGTCGCCTTCGAGGGTGTTGACCACGCTCAACGCGTATCCGGCGTCCCGCGCCGCCCGCTCTACACCGAGGAGCAGCGAGGCAGGGCCGTACAGGGCGGTCCCCAGCGCCACCACGCCGATGGTCCGGGAGCGCCCCGAGGCGAGGGCCCGTGCCGCGGTGTTCAGCCGGTAGCCGAGCCGGTCGGCCGCCTCCAGGACGCGGCGGCGCACGTCCACCGAGACGTATCGCTCGCCGTTGAGGACCCGTGACACCGTCTTCTGGGAAACACCCGCGGCTCGGGCCACGTCGACGCCTCGCGGCGCGGCGGGACCGCCGTCCCGCCCTCTTGCTCGCGTCATGGCGTCTCCCGGTGTGCGGTGGATCGGATCGTGTGGACGGCCTCGGTCGCCCGCCGGTGCCGCCGGGCGACTGCGCTGTCATGACTGCGCAGACATATCTACGCAGTCGCGCGCGCCGCGTCAAGACTTCGCGCGAAGTCGGCCTCTTCCGGGCTTGGGCTCTCGGGCACTTCGCCCGCCGGTCCGGACCGGGACGGCCGGGTGCCCGGCGAGGGCAGAGGGAGGCGTCCTGGCAGGTCGGCGGGCTCAGGCGACCGGCTTGAGGCTCAGGGACGCCGGGCTCGCGAGCTCAGCAGCACGATCGAGCGCTCGACAACGATCGGGGGCCGGAGCATTCGGCGCAGACCATCACCGGGCGCACGGCGCGGCGGGCTGCCCGACCGCCGGCGTCTCAGCTCAGGTCCGGCGTCACCGATGTTCCACCCTCTTGGATCTGGCCGCCCCGCCGCCAAGGCCGTAGCTTCTCAGGGTTGCGGACGGCCCAGATTCCGGTGACGCGCCCTGCGGAGACGTCGAACGAGGCCACGGTCATGACGACGCCGGCCCGCTGGGCCACCAAACCCGGCCTGCCGTTGACCGACCGCTCCAGGAGTTCGAGTCCGGGCGCCTTGTCGGCGATGGCGACCATGTACTGCGCGATGCGCGTGCCGCCCTCGACCGGGCGCCGCGCGGCGCCGGCCATGCCGCCGCCGTCGGCGGTCATCACGGCGGCCGGGTCGAGGATACGGACCAGGGCGGCGATGTCCTTGCTCTCCCATGCTTCCTTGACGTGCCGCACCACGTCGGCCTGGCCGGTCGCCCTCTCCTGGGAACGGGCGGCGCTCACCCGCCGCCGGGCGGAGGCGGCAAGTTGCTTGCATGCCGCGGGAGTGCGGCCGAGAACGTCGGCGATCTCGGCGAACGGGTAGCGGAAGACGTCGTGCAGGACGAACGCCACCCGCTCGGCGGGCGTCATCGACTCCAGGACGACGAGGAAGGCCACGGTCACCGACTCGTCCAGGACGATCTGGTCCGCGGGATCCGCGGCGCCGGTGGGGCCGGAGCCGTCCGCGGGGCCCCACTCGGTGCGGTCCGGCAGCGGCTCGGGCAGCCACGCGCCGACATAGCGTTCACGGCGGGCCCGCGCGGAGCCGAGCACGTCCAGGCAGATGCGGCTGGTCACCGTCGTCAGCCAGGCGCCGGGGGAGATGATCTCCTCCCGTCGGCTTCGCGGCAGCGCGTACCAGCGTGCGTAGGCGTCCTGCACGGCGTCCTCGGCCTCGGTGACCGAGCCGAGCAACCGGTAGGCGACATTGATCAGTTGGCGTTGCTCGCCGGCTATCTCGTCCGTGCCGGCCCCGGCCCTTGCCATAAGTCGGCGTCCCCCTCGCCTTACCTTTCGCGCTCCCGCGTCGTCGGGCTGTCGAGACCTTATCGATCTCCTGCCCGAGGGCGGAAGAGAGGACTGTGACATGGCCACTCAAGTGACAGCGGCGGCACGGCGTGGCACCGCGTTCCTGCAGATCGCGATCGCCCTGCAGACCCTGACGATCTTCCTCCAGGCGGTGTCCGCCGGATTGCTGCTGACCTCGTCCTACGGGGAGATGCTGCACAGCGTCGGGGCGCGTGTGATGTACGGGGCGTCGATGGTGTACGTGCTCGCGGCGGTGCTGGCGTGGAAGCCGGGCGGCGGCTCGCCCCGCCCGATCTGGTACGCCTCGGGTTTCCTCGCGCTCGCCTCGCTCCAGGTCGTGCTCGGCATCGCGCACGTCCCGTCGGTCCATCTCCCCCTGGGCGTGCTGATGTTCGGCCTGAGCGTGCTGGCGCTGGCCCCGGCGGTGAGATCCGGCACGGGACCGACCGGAGCGAAGTAGGCCGAGCGGTCCGTCCCGCGGCTCCGAAACCCATGCGCCTCATGCGTTTCAAGCCTCCGCGATTCGGCCAACCCCGGGCCGACGGGAGCGGCCCCAACAACGAGCCGCTCCCGTCGACCCCTTGTGCGGCAAGGGACTCGGCGCGTCCGGAATCGAGCGCGTTCGAATCAGGGGTCATGTCGTTAGGCCGTGCACCGCCGAGCCGTCCGGGCGCGGCACGGACCTCCAGGAGGGCCCCAGGTGACAGTGACCCATGCCTCGACCGCTGACGAGAACACCCCGCCTCCTCCCCCGCCCGCGACCCTCGAGTTCGGCGGGAAGTACGGCAAGAACCCGCTGGCAGACGCCGGTTTCGGAGCCATGTGCCGCCGCCTGCCGTCCGTACTCGCACACACCGCGCGGATGGCGTGGGCCGTCGACAGGACCGGCGTCGTGTTGCTCCTCGCATGCCAGCTCCTCACCGGCATCGCGGCGGCCGTCGTCCTCGCGTTCACCGCGCAGGCCATGACGCACGTCCTCGGCAGCGGCACCGTTCCCGAACGCCTGCACGGCGCGCTGCCGGCCCTGATCGTGGTGACGGCGGCCGCGGCCGCCGGCCGGATCACCAGTGCCCTCTCCTCCTACGCCGACGGCCGGATCACTCCGCTGCTGACGACCGAGGCCGACATCGCCCTGGTCGCCGCCGTGTGCCGGGTGGAGACCGCCGCGTACGGCGAGGACGGCTTCGCCGACCGGCAGGAAGCCGCCGAAGTCGGGGTCACCCGCACCCGGATGATGGTCCAGGACGCCCAGCGGTTCCTGTCGGCGCTGATCCGCATGATCGCCGCGAGCGGAGTCATCACCGCACTGCACCCGCTGATGCTGCCCCTGCTGCTCCTGGCCGTCCTCCCGGCCGGCGCCGGGGCCGTCCTGTCCGCCCGCGTCGACTACGAGACCCACTACCTCAACGTCGGCGACCGCAACGTGCGCTCCATGATGCGCTGGTGGGCCACGTACTCCCGATTCGGCGACGAGGTCCGCGCCAACGGCATGACCGGCTATCTCGTCTTCTGGTACCGGTCCCTGTCCGACCGCATCGACCAGCGCACTCTCACCGCCGCCCCGCGCCTGCTGCGCATCGTGCTGACCACCAGCGCCCTCGGGGGAGTGTTCCTGCTGTGCACCTGGGCCACCCTCGCATGGCTGGCCGCCGACGGCCGGGTCGCCCTGCCCGTCGCCGCCACGGCCGTCGTCGCCGTGCAGACCACGCTCGCCGCGCTCGGCCAGTTCGTCATCCACGGCGCCGCGATGTTCCACACCTCGCTCTACCTGGCCGACATGCGGGCCTTCCTCGACATGGCCGCCGAACGCGCCCCGCGGCGCGGTGAGCTGACCATCCCGGAGCGCGTCGAGGAGATCCGTCTCGACGAGGTCGTGTACCGATACCCGGGCAAGGAGGAGCCTGCCGTGGCGGGGGTGTCGCTCGCCCTGCGCCGGGGCGAGATCCTGGCGATCGTCGGCGAGAACGGCTCGGGCAAGTCCACCCTCGCCAAGCTCATCACCGGTATCCTCCTCGCCGACAAGGGACGCGTGCTGTGGGACGGCGTCGACCTGGCGCACGCCGATCCCGACGCGGTGTGGAAACGGACCGCGCTCGTACCGCAGAACTTCGCCTGCTGGCCGCTGCGCGCCCGCGAGAACATCACCCTCGGGCAGCCGAAGAGCTTCGACGACACTCCCGTGTGGGATGTCGTCGACGCCGTGGGCATGCGTGAGGCCATCGAGAAGCTGCCCCGGCAACTCGACACACTGCTCGCCAAGGAGCTGTGGGGCGGCGCCGAACTCTCCGGCGGGCAGTGGCAGCGGCTGGTGTGCGCACGCGCCCTGTACCGCCGGACGCCGCTGCTGATCCTGGACGAGCCGACATCCCAGATGGACGCCCGCGGCGAACACGCGATCTTCCTGGAGATCAAGAGGATCGCCGCCGAACGCATGACGATCGTCGTCACCCACCAACTGGCGAACACCCGTCTCGCCGACCGCGTCCTCGTCATGGACAAGGGCCGGGTCGTCGAGCAGGGGACGTACGACGAGCTCGTCCACGCCGGCGGCCTGTTCGCCGAACTCGTCGCGCTGGCCGACGACCGCTGACAGCGACCGGGGGCGGGCCCGTGGCGTCGCGCCGCGGGCCCGCCCCCGCCGTGTCGAGTGGAACAATCGGGCGTACGAGTCCGAAGCGAGGAAGTCGGTCATCACGCCGTGGAACGACCAGCCGTCCCCTTTCCCCCCTCGCCGTGGCACCTGACCGGCGACATGATCGTCTCGCTGTGGCGCGTCCCCGTGGGCGAGCTGCCGCCCTGGTCCCTGCCGTCCGGGGCCCGCCCATGGATCGTGCGGCGCCGCGCCACCCTGGTCACCTTCTGGGTGGACTACCGGCCCGGGGGCGTCCTCACCTACCGCGAGTTCCTCATCGCCCTGGTCGTGCGCCACGGACGCCGCCTCGCCGCCAGCACCGTGGCCGCCTGGGTCGACGACGAACGGTCCCTCGCCGGGGGACGCGCCTTGTGGGGCATCCCGAAAGAGCGGGGCGCGATCACACTCCACGCGGAGGGCCGGAGCGCCCGGGGCGAGCTGACCGTTCCCGGGACTCCGACCGTCCGCCTGACGTACCGCGATGTGCTGCGGCTGCCCTGCCGACTGCCGGCCCGTGCCCACCTGTTCCAGCAGTTGTCCGACGGTGAGGAGTGCCGCGTCCCCATGCGGATCAGCGGACGGCCCGCCCTCGGCCGCGGCCGCGTCATGACGGGGGCCGAAGATCCCCTGTCCGCCCTCGGCCGGCATCGGCCGCTGTTGTCCCTCGCGCTGCGCGACTTCCGCAGCGTCGTGGGCAGTTGAGCCGCGCCGGGTCTCACCCGGTGGTCCGGGACGGCTCGGGGTGCGGTCGCCCGGGCTCGGCCGGGGACCTTCCTGGTCGTGCGCGAGGGGTTCTCCTCCATCGTGGGCCTCGGTTCCGGGCCGCTGGAGATCTACGCCGGCCTCGCCGCGCTCGTGCTCAACCTGATCGTCGCGATGGCCGGCACCGCCGTACTCGAACGTGTCGGCGTCCCGCGCGGCGCCGACCTGACCGACCTGCCGTCGCGCCTGACCGTCGGGCGGCGTCCGGAGACGGGAGCGAACCAGCAGTGAGACCCAGACACCCGATCCCCGTGCCGGAACCCGACGTCGAGGCGCTGACGCCCGCGCCGGCCGACCCGGCGGAGCTGGAGCGCGAGGCCGGACTCGCGGGGCTCTTCGAGCTGCACCACGCCTCGATGCTGCGCCTGGCCGTGCTGCTGGGCGCGGACGACCCGGAGAACGTGGTGGCCGAGGCGTACTACCAGATCTACCGGAAGTGGCGTCGGCCGAGGGACACCGAGGCGGCGGAGGCGTATCTGCGCTCCACGGTGTGCAATCTGACCCGGATGCGCATCCGGCACCTCCAGGTCCCCCGCAAGCACGTGAAGAACCCGCCCGAGGAGACGGTCGTCTCCACCGAGGGCGCCGCGCTGCTCCGTGACGACCAGCGCGTCCTGATCGACGCGCTGCAACACCTGCCGGCCCGGCAGTGCGAGGCGCTGGTGCTGCGGCACTGGCTCGGGCTGAACGAGGGCGAGGTCGCCGCCGCGATGGGCATCTCCTCCGGTTCGGTGAAGACGCACACCGCGCGCGGCCTCGCCGCGCTGACCCGGGCGATGAACCACACCGACCCGGACCGCACGGAACGGGAGCTGGCCGAGGCCCTGGCCGCGCCGGCCGGCGGGGTGCAAGCCGCGCCGGACGCCTACCGCACGGCACGCGGTGAGTGGCTGCGCCGCGTACGCCGCCGCCGGCTGGTCCTTGCCGTGCTCATCACCGTCGTGTTCGCACTGGCCACACTGATCGGGCTGTGGGTGCTGAACGAGGCGCCGTCCCACCCGGGGGTGATCTTCTCCGGCCTCCCGAGCGCTCAGGTCGACACGCGGTAGGTCACGTGCGTCACCCGGCTCGCTGCCCGTGCCGTCAACTGCTCCAGTTCCAGCGGCGGGACGCCCTCGAACAGCCGCGTGCCGGCGCCGAGGGTGAGGGGCGCGATGTGCAGCCGCAGCTCGTCGATCAGGCCGGCGGCGAGGTACTGGTTGATCGTGGTCGCGCCGCCGAGGACGGTGACATCGACACCGCCGGCGGCCGTGCGCGCCATGTCCAGGGCGGACACGATGCCGTCGGTGACGAAGTGGTACGTGGTGCCGCCGTCCATCGGCTGCGGCTCGCGCGCGTGGTGGGTCAGTACGAACACCGGCGCATGGAACGGCGGATCGCCACCCCACCAGCCGTTCCAGCGGCGATCCCAAGCGCCCCGTACCGGGCCGAACATGTTGCGCCCCATGATGAACGCCCCGGCCGTGTTCAGCCGGTCGATCTCGACCCGGTTCTCGTCGGGTGTGTCGAACATCCAGGCGTGCAGCCCGGCGCCCGAGCCGTCACCGCCGTCGTCTCCGAACGGACGCTCCTCGGTCTGGTCGAGCCCTGCCGAGTACCCGTCGGCCGAGATCGTGATGTCGCAGATCACCCTGCTCGTCGGCGTGGTCATGGTCTTCTCCTCCGCGTGGCGTTCGGTATCGGAAACTCGGCGGCAGGTTCCGGAACCTACGCGCACGGACTGCCGTCTGCCATAGCTGTGCCGACGCCACGCGGATGCGAAAGTGTGATCGCCCGTATGACTCGTGGGAAGGGACCCTTCGGCATGGCCGTCATCCACCGCACCACCCTGAAGCCGACCAAGCTGGAACTGCTCACGTCCTGGCTGCCGTCCCGTCCGTGGTACCGGGGTGGCGCCGGCGAACCGGCGTTGACGAAGGCGGGCGGCTTCCGGCTCGACGATCCGCAGGGCGAGGTGGGGATGGAGTTCATGGTGGTCACCGACGCCTCCGGTCCTCAGCCGGTGGCGTACCTGGTGCCCCTCACCTATCGCGGCGCGCCGCTCGAAGGGGCGGAGCACACTCTGGTCGGCACGATGGAGCACGGTGTGCTGGGGCAGCGCTGGGCCTACGACGGTTGCCATGACCCGGTGCTGGCCGACCGGTTGGCGGCCCTGATCGAGGGGCGGGCGCAGGCCCAGGACCAGAACGTCAGCGACACCCCCGCGCACGAGGTCATCGCCTCCTGCACCGGTGAAGGGCACTTCTCCAAGGACTTCACCGCGACCGACGACGAGGAGGGCACCGCGCTGACCACGCCGCAGGGCACGACCCTTCGTCTGCACCGCGTCCTTCAGCCGGCTTCGGACGGCCGGATCCTCCCTCCGCGGGGAGCCGTGGGCCACGTCAGCGGCACCTGGGAGACGCCGGAGGGCACCCGCACCGCGGGGGTGTTCGCCGTCCTGTACGGCGCCGGCCGGGCGTAGCTTCCTCCGCGATCAGAACGCCCGTGAGCGGAACGTCCTGCGGTAGGCGTCCGGGGGCACGCCGACCGTGCGGTTGAAGTGGCGGCGCAGTGTCGTGGCGGTCCCCATGCCGGTGGCCGCCGCGATGGTGTCGACTCCGTCGTCGGTCTTCTCCAGCAGTTCCTGGGCGTGCCGGATCCGCTGGGTCAGCAGCCACTGAAGGGGGGTCGTGCCGGTCACCGCCCTGAAGTGGCGGCCCAGGTGACGGGAGCTCATCCCCGCCCGGCGGGCCAGGTCCTCCACGGTCAGTGGCTGGTCGAGCCGTTCGATGATCCAGGGGAACAGGGCGGCGAGCGGGTGGTCGTCCTGCTCGGGCACCGGGGCGGTGACGAACTGGGCCTGGCCGCCCGCCCGGTGTGGTGGCACGACCAGGCGGCGGGCGACGGCGTTGGCGACCGACGAGCCGAGGTCGAGACGGACGAGGTGCAGGCACAAGTCCAGGGCGGCGGCCTTGCCGGCGGAGGTGAGCACGCTGCCGTTGTCCACGTAGAGCACGTCCGGATCGACCTCCACCCGCGGGTGACGGGCGGCCAGGGCCTCAGTGTGCGCCCAGTGCGTGGTGGCGCGCCGCCCGTCGAGAAGCCCTGCCGCTGCCAGTACGAACGCGCCGGTGCACAGGGAGGCCACGCGTGCGCCCGCCTCATGGGCGTCGCGCACCGCGTCGACCAGTTGCGCCGGTGGTTCCTCGTCGAGGTCAGCCCAGCCGGGGACGATCACGGTGTCGGCCTGCCGAAGCCGGTCGAGCCCGGCATCGGGCTCCAGCCTGAACCGGCCGACCTGTACGGCGGTGGGTCCGCAGACGGTGAGGTCGTACCAGGGGGCCGTCACCCCGGCCGGAGCGGCGGCGAACACCTCGTGTGCCAGGGACAGTTCGAAGTGCAGCATCCCGTCGGTGGCGGCGAGCGCGACAGTGGTCATGTCCGTAATTGTATGGGGCGTGTCGTTCCAGACACTCACGATCGGATGCTCAGCTCCGCCAGGATGGTCTCAGTTGATCGTTCGAGCACAGGGGAGAGCTCATGGGAGCGGGTCGGGTTGTGACGGTGTTCGGTGCGTACGGGCACACGGGGCGGTTCGTGGTGGCGGAACTGCTCCGGCGGGGGTTCGTGCCGGTTCTCTCCGGCCGCGACGAGGTCAAGCTGAAGGCGCTGGCGGCGTCGCACCCGGGTCTCGAGGTGCGGCCCGCGTCGGTCGACGATCCGGAGTCGCTCGACCGTGCGCTGGCCGGTGCGGAGGCGGTGGTCAACTCCGCGGGGCCGTTCGCCACGACCGCGGCGCCCGTGATCGAGGCGGCCCTGCGCGCCGGCGTCCCGTACGTCGACGTGGCGGCCGAGATCGAGGCGAACGCGGACACGTTCGCGCACTTCGCGGACCGCGCCCGCGCCGCGGGAGCGGTCATCGTCCCGGCGATGGCCTTCTTCGGCGGCCTCGGCGACCTGCTGGCCACCGCGGCGATGGGCGACTGGACCTCGGCCGACGAGGCGCACGTCGCCTACGCGCTGAGCGACTGGCAGCCCACGGACGGGACGCGGGCCGCGGGTACGGTCTCCCGGCAGCGGCGGGGCGGTGCGCGGGTCGTGTACCGGAACGGGAGGCTGGACTACCGCCACGACGAGGCGACGATCTTCCAGTGGCCCTTCCCGGAGCCGCTGGGATCCCGGGCGGTCATCGGGGAGTTCACGATGGCCGACGTCGTCACCATCCCCAGCCACCTGTCCATCCCCGACGTGCGCACCCACATGACGGCCGACGCGGCCCGGGACGTGGTGGCCCCGGGCACGCCGACGCCGGCCGCGGTCGACGAGCACGGCCGGTCCGCGCAGACCTTCCTCGTCGACGTCGTCGTGCGCTCCGGCGGCGCCGAACGGCGCGCCGTGGCACGGGGCCAGGACATCTACGCCATCACGGCGCCGCTCGCCGTGGAGGCGGTGCACCGCATCCTCACCGGTCAGACCAGGACGGTCGGTGTCGTCTCCGCAGGCGAGATCTTCGACGCGGCCGACTTCCTCGGTGCGCTGTCCTCGCACCTCTCCGTACAGCTGCTTCGGTAGAGGCCGACGATCGGTCGGGGGCGCGGTGGTGTGCCTCGCCTTCGGCCCGGCTCAGAAGGCAGGCGCCGACTGCTCGGCGGGCTGGTTCTGGCGCCGTGCCCCGAGTACCGCGTCCCGCAGCCGCTCCTGAGCCATCGTCAGGCAGGCGTACACCGCTCCCTGTGCCGTCGACTGACCGATCATGTGGGGCACCGTCCTGATCTCCGGGACCGCCGGAAGGCTGTGCTCCAGCCGGTTCCGCACCTCGGGAAGCACCTCGTCGACGAGAGGACGCAAGCGGCCCACGAGATAGACGGACTCGGGGTCCAGTGTCACGGCGACGACACTGACCGCGGTCACGATCGCCGTGGTGAACGCTTCGAGCACCTGGGCGCGGGGAGCCCCGGGGTGCGGCTCCAGCCAGAGGTCCTCGATGCGCTCCACATCGAGCCCTCGTTTGCGCGCGAACCGGAGAAGACCCCTGGTGCTCAGCAACTCGTCGAGAATCTCGTCGCCTACGCCGGACGAGAGCACGCCGATGTCTCCGAAGGTGGGTGTACTCCCCCGGGCGAGCTCGTGATCCGTGCAACTGGCGAAGTTCAGTATCGTGCTGACGCTGAACAGCGCGGCGTTCCTGATGCTGGCGTCGTTCGTCAGGATCCCGAGCAGGGACGCGTTGGCGTCGCTGTCGAGGAGCACGGGGGCGTCGACCAGGTTCTCGATGGCCGAGTGGAGGTCGGAGCCCGCGAAGATCTTCATCGACTCCGCGGGGCCGAAGACCTCCGTGCCGTTGCGGACCCGGCCGGGCACCGCGGCGACGATCTGGCGCAACGGGCCCTGCGCGGATTCCGCGGCCCGAGCGATCAGGTCGACCAGCCAGCGCGCGGCGTCCCCGACCTCCTGGTGATCGGCGGTGGGGACCGTCAGCTGCTGGACTTCCCGGCCCCTCAGGTCCGTCACCAGCACACCGGTGGTCTGCGCACCGAAGCTGATACCGACGACGTGCCCGGTCGTGCCGGGCAGGTCGAGATAGGTGGAGCGGCGGCCGCGGCCGGTGACCTCGTCCATCCCGCCGTCGACGACGAAGCCGTCGGCCCGGAGTTCCTCCACCGCCCGGGACACCGTGGCCTTGCTCAGGCCCGTCAACTCGATGAGCTGGTTCCGGGTGAGGGGCGCGTGGGAGAGGACGACGTCGAGGACCGACGCCTTGTTGTAGTCGCGGGGGGTGGGATGAGAAGTCACATGATGACCATAGCGAGCCCGGTACGCCGATCCTGCCGGGACCGGCCTGGGCGTGATGATCGTGGGCTTCGATGCGGAGACGCGAGGCTGCTCCCGTGTGCCCGGTTCTGTCGCCCGGTCACGCTCCTGGCAGCTCCCGCCCACGTCTTCCGCGTTGCCGGACGGTTCTGGGTTCATCTGTCATGCACTCCGAAGGGTCCCCGGAGCCGCTCCGGTCCGGAAATCGCCGCAGGGCGCTCCGGACCCGGACCCGGGGGTCGACGACCAACTGACTGATTGCAGCGAGCATCGATCAGACGGTGGACCCCTCGGCGGTCAGCGGCCGGAGCGTCCTCGACGACTCCCGACCGATCGCCCTGCTCCCAGGGCGACTTGACCGCATTCGGCGAGCGTACCACTCACGATCAGCGGTTTTTCCGCCCGCGGCCTGCTCTCCACACCCTCCCCCAGCGCCCACCAGGAAGTTCCTCGTTTCAGGCTGGAACTGGAACGAAAGGTGGTATGGTCTGAGCGCAGCAGCGAGCATTCCTCTTACGGCGGACCTCGAATGGGCCTGGCTCACGTGCGTTCAGAGCGGCTGAAGGCACCGGCAGGAGAGAGAGCAGCGACATGAAGTTCACCCCTTACTGGCTCGACACCGCGCCCCAGGGGCCGGACCGGTCCCGGACCCAGATCGGCGGCCGGGTCGACGTGGCGATCATCGGGGCCGGCCTGACCGGCCTCTCGGCGGCACTGCACCTGGCTCGCAAGGGCGCGAACGTCCACGTCTTCGAGAAGGACACGGTCGGTTTCGGAGCCTCGGGTCGCAACGGCGGCATGGCCACCCTGGGCATGTCGATCGGCTTCCGCTCCGCGGTCTCGCGCTACGGGTTCGACACGGCGAAGGCGTACCTTCTGGCCTACCACGACGCGGTCGACACCATCGAGACCCTCGTCAAGGAAGAGAACATCGACTGCGACTTCGCCCGCACCGGCAAGCTCAACCTGGCGTCCAAGCCGGCCCACTACGACGGCCTGCGCAAGACCCACGAGATCATGTCCGGCAAGCTCGGCATCGAGACCCGGCTGATATCCAAGGGCGAGCTCCACACCGAGATCGGCGCCGACTGTTACCACGGCGGCATGGTCGACGCGCGAAGCGCGGGACTGCACGTCGGCAAGTTCACCAAGGGCCTCGCCGAGGCGGCCGCACGGCTCGGCGTCACCATCCACGAGAAGGCACCGGTCCAGACGGTCGACAGGCTGAGTGGCACGAAGCACCGGCTGGTCACTCCACGCGGCACCGTCGAGGCCGACCAGGTGCTCGTGGCGACCAGTGGCTACACCAGCAGGCCCTTCCGCTGGCACCAGGTCAGGATCGCGCCCGTCGGCAGCTTCATCATCGTGACGGAACCGCTGGGCGAGGACGTCTGCAACCAGCTCCTGCCGAACCGGCGGATGGCGTCGACGTCCCTGAACCTCCTCAACTACTTCCGGATCACCCCGGACCACCGGCTGCTGTTCGGTGGCCGCGCCCGGTTCGCCGGGTCCAACCAGCAGTCGGACGCGAAGAGCGGGCGCATCCTGCACAAGGGGATGACCGAGGTCTTCCCGCAGCTCTCGCAGACACGCGTCGACTACTGCTGGGGCGGCCTGGTCGACATGAGCATGGACCGGATGGTGCACGCCGGCGAACAGGACGGACTGTTCTACTCGCTCGGCTACTCAGGCCACGGCGTCCAGATGGCGACGCACATGGGCAAGGTGATGGCCGAGTACATGAACGGGACCACGGACGCCAACCCTTGGAGCGACCTGCCCTTCAAGCGGATCCCGGGACACTTCGGTCCTCCCTGGTTCCTGCCGTTCGCCGGCGGGTTCTACAAGTTCATGGACGTCATCAAGTAGGCGTGGGGCCACCGAGATGCTGAGTACGCCTGCCTCCCGCGACCTGGCGGGTCTTGTGGCCCGTGTCGCCGAGTTCGCACCCGGCCTGCGGGTGGAGACCGGCCCGGGGGCCACCGGCCCCTACGCCTACGACGCCTCCAACTACCGTGTGCCGCCACAGGCAGTGGCTTTCCCGCGGTCCGCCGAGGATGTGGTCGGCGTGTTGCGGGCCTGCCGTGAGGCGGGGGTGCCGGTCACCGCCCGGGGCGGCGGCACGAGCATGGCGGGCAACGCCGTCGGGCCGGGTGTGGTGCTGGATTTCTCCCGGTACATGAACCGGATCCTGGACATCGATCCCGTGGCGCGCACCGCGCGGGTCGAGACGGGGGTGGTACTGGATGTGCTGCGGAGCGCGACCGCCCTGCATGGTCTGGATTTCGGCCCGGATCCCTCCTCGCACAGCCGGTGCACGCTGGGCGGGATGATCGGCAACGACGCGTGCGGGAACCGGTCGGTGCGCGACGGGCGGACCAGCGGGCATGTGGTGGCGCTGGAGGTCGTGACGGCGGACGGTGTGCGGGCCGTCGCCGATCACCGCGGGCTGCATCCGCTGGATCCGGGGGATGCCGGACCGGTCGCGCGCCTGGAGGCGGACCTGAGGCGTCTGGTCGAGGAGAATCTGGCGCCGATCCGGACCGAGTTGGGGCGTATCCCGCGGCAGGTCTCGGGTTACCAGCTCCATCATCTGCTGCCGGAGAACGGCTTCGACATGGCGCGTGCTCTGGTGGGTTCTGAAGGCACCTGTGCGGTCGTCACCGCCGCGACGGTCCGCCTGGCGGCGACCGCACAGGCCTCCACCCTGCTCACGCTGGGCTACGACGATGTGGTCGCCGCGGCCGAGGACGTGCCGGAGATCCTGCGCTTCTCGCCGAGTGCGGTGGAGGGCATGGACGAGGCGATCGTCGCCACGATGCGGGCCCGCCGCGGAGCCGATTCCGTCACCGGCCTGCCCGAGGGACGGGCCTGGCTGTATGTCGAGCTCGAAGGCGACGACATCGCATCGGTGAACGCCCGGGCTGAAGAGCTGCTGCGTACGCTCAAGACCCGTGGACGGTTGACCGGTGGCCGGGTGGTGGAGAGCCCGGCCGAGCGGCGCTCGCTGTGGCGGGTACGTGAGGACGGGGCCGGGCTCGCGGCCCGGTTGGTGGATGGCGGGGAGTCCTGGCCCGGTTGGGAGGACGCGGCCGTCGCACCGGAGGACCTGGCCGCCTACCTGCGCGGGTTCCGCAAGCTGCTCGCCTCCCACCAGCTGACCGGTGTGCTGTACGGGCACTTCGGCGCGGGGTGTGTGCACGTACGCATCGACTTCGACATGGCGAGTGACACCGGCCGAGAGGTCATGCGCCGCTTCCTGACCGAGGCCGCCGCCCTGGTCGTCGAGCACGGCGGCACCATCTCTGGCGAGCACGGTGACGGGCGCGCCCGCAGTGAGCTGCTGGAGGTGATGTACAGCCACCGGATGATCGCCGCGTTCGCCGCCTTCAAGCAGGTCTTCGACCCGGACGGGCTGCTCAACCCCGGCGTCATCATCGACCCTGCACCGTTGGACGCCGACCTGGCGCTGCGTGAACTGCCCCTGGTGGACACGACGTTCGGCTTCCCCCATGACGAGGACGGCTTCGCCGGTGCCGTGCGCCGCTGCGTAGGGGTCGGCCGCTGTCGCAGCGATACGGGCGGGGTGATGTGCCCCAGCTACCGGGCCACCGGCGAGGAGAACGCCTCCACCCGAGGCCGGGCCCGCATGCTCCAGGAGATGGTCCGCGGCGAGGCCGTCACGGACGGCTGGCGCTCGACCGAAGTACGCGACGCGCTGGACTTGTGTCTGTCGTGCAAGGCGTGCTCCAGTGACTGCCCGGTCGGGGTCGACATGGCCACCTACAAGGCCGAGTTCCTCCACCAGCACTACAAGGGCCGCCTGCGCCCCCGCTCCCACTACTCCCTGGGCTGGCTGCCGCTCACCTCGGCCCTGGCCGGATACGCCGCCCGCCCCGTCAACGCCCTGCTGCGCGGACCGCTCGGCACGCTTCTGGCCCGCCTGGGCGGTGTGACCACCCAGCGCAGGATCCCCGCTTTCGCCTCCCGGCGCGCTCTACGCAGAATCCTCCGCAGGGCGAAGCCTTCAGGGCCCGCGAAGGCGATCCTCTTCGTCGACAGCTTCACCCGCGCCTTCCGCCCCCAGATCGCCGGGGCGGCCGGCCGCGTGCTCGCCGACGCCGGCATCCCCTGCACGCCGCAGGACGACCTGTGCTGTGGACTGACCTGGGTCAGCACCGGCCAACTCTCCGTCGCCCGCCAGATCATGGCCCGCACGGTGACCGCCCTGGACAACGGCGACACCCGCCCCGTCATCGTGGCCGAACCCAGCTGCGCCGCCGCCCTCAAACGCGACATGCCCGAACTGCTGGGCACTCGTGCAGCCCGACGGGTGGCGGACCGCGTCCATACCTTCACCGGTGCGCTGACCGACCTCGCCGAAGACACCTGGACTCCGCCGCCCCTGCCCGAGACCGTCGTGCTCCAGACCCACTGCCACGAGTACGCCACCTTCAAGGACCGCCGCCCCGCCGACCTCCTGCGCCGCCTGGGCGTGCGCACGGTGGACGAGGCCGAGGGCTGCTGCGGACTCGCCGGCAACTTCGGCTTCGAAGCCGAGCACTACGACACCTCCATCGCCGTCGCCGACCTCGCCCTCAAGCCCCGCCTCGACCGACTCGACGGACAACCCGTCGTCGCCGACGGCTTCAGCTGCGCCACCCAGATCGACCACCTCGCCGGCGACCAGGACATCCGCGCACTGCACCTCGCCGAACTCCTCGACCCCGCTCCTGAACAGCCAGGAGCGCCCGGATGGGACCCAACACCGTGACCGGGTCGCTGCGCGTCCCGGAGGCTGTGGCCGAACACCGGTAGGTCACCGTCGGAGAGCTGTCGAAAATCTTCGGGCTGCCCGAGTCAGCCATGCGGCGGGCCTTGAGGGCGAGGCCGACGACGTCGACGGGACGTGGCCGTGGACGGGGCGGTGATCGCCAGGATGCGCACCGCGCGGACCGTCCCGCGCCCGGCTCCCCCCTCCCCCCTGACCGGGCGCAGGCAACGGCCCATCAGGGCCTTGGCCAGGGGCTCAGCGTTCTTCGGGCAGCCCGAGACCGGGCTTGACAAGCCCCCGCGCCGACCGCTGCACAGGCCCTTGAAAACCCCTCCGGATTCCGGCCCAAAAAGTTTCTAGTTTCAGGTTGGAACTGGAACGAACGATGGTATGGTCTCAGCCACAGCAGCGAGCAAACCTCGAAGAACACGACTGAAGGTGTGCCTGCAGATGACTTCGACGCTTAGTCGGGCGATCGCCAACTACCCCAACCGGTTCGATCCGGGGGTACTGAGCGAACTCCCCGAACACCTCCGGGAGACCATTCAGCGCCGCGAGAAGGTTCTGGGTCCTGGCTACACACTGATCTACAAGGAGCCGGTCGAGTTCGTCTCCGGTCACGGGGCCCACCTGATCGACCGGGACGGCAACGACTACCTCGACGCCTACAACAACGTCCCGTGCGTCGGGCACGCCCACCCGCACGTGGCCGAGGCCGTCGCCCGCCAGATGACAAGGGTCAACACCAACACCCGCTACGTCCAGGAAGCCCTGGTCGACTACGCGGAGCGGCTCCTGGCGACCTTCCCCGAGGAACTGTCGAAGCTGAGCATCGCGTGCAGCGGGTCGGAGGCGAACGACCTCGCGGTACGGGTGGCGCGCTTCCACACGGGCGGCGAGGGCATCATCGTCACCCGCTGGGCCTACCACGGCATCACCCGCGAGGTGGCGAGCTTCTCGCCGCACCTGGGCGCGGGCTCACCGCTCGGCCCGAACGTTCGGCTCATCGACCCGCCGGACCCGCGTCTCGCCGCCCCGGGGACCACGCTCGCCGAGCACATGCGGCAGCAGGTACGCGCCGCGATCGACGACCTCGAGCGCCACGGCTACCGGCTCGCGGCCCTGATCACCGACTGCGCCTACACCAGCGACGGCATCTTCACGGACCCCGTCGACTACATGCAGGGCGTGGTCGAGGAGGTGCACGCGGCCGGCGGAGTCTACATCGCGGACGAGGTCCAGTCCGGATTCGCCCGGCTCGGGGAGTCGATGTGGGGCTTCACCCGCCACGGCGTGCTGCCGGACATCGTCACCATGGGCAAGCCGATGGGCAACGGAATGCCGATCTCGGGCGTGGTCTTCCGCCCCGAGGTCAGCGAGGAGTTCGGACGCAACGTCCGCTACTTCAACACCTTCGGTGGCAGCTCCATCCCGCTGGCCGCCGGCGCCGCGGTGCTGGACGTGCTGGAGCGGGAGAACGTGCAGCAGCGCGTCCTGGAGAGCGGCAACGCACTGCGCGCGGGGCTGCGGGAGATCACCGAGGATTCTCCCTTCGTCGCCGAGATCCGCGGCGCCGGTCTGTACGTCGGCGTGGAGATCGTGAAGGACCGGGACACCCTTGAGCCGGACCGCCTGCTGACCGAAGACGTCATCAACGACATGCGCGATCGCCGGATTCTCATCAACGGCACGGGCAAGTCGGCGAACACTCTGAAGATCCGCCCTCCGCTGGCCTTCGACTCCGCCGACGTGACCCGCTTCCTGGAGACCTTCGCCGAGGTCGCGAAAAACCGTCTGTAGCAGGCTGTCTGAAGGGATTGCCCGTGAACACCTCACCGGCTGCCGATTTTGCTCGACGCCTCTTCGAGGAGAGCGGCCTGACGTCGTCCCACGAGCCCATCGACGTGGTGCTGGTGAGCATCTTCCTCGAGAAGCACTTCGGCCTCAACGGACGTCTCGGGCGACTGGCGACCGAGAAGGACGACACGTTCAGGCTCCGGACCGACACGAGCGACCACCTCGTGAAGGTCTCCCCGCCCGACGAGGCGGAAGCGGTCGTCGATCTCCAGACCGCCGTGATGCGCTTCCTCGAGCGCTCCGCCCCACAGCTGCCGGTCCAGCGGGTGAAGCCGACCGTGGACGGCGACGACAGCGTGGCCATCCGGCTCAACGACGGCAGAATCCGGATCCTGCGGGTGTTCGAGTTCGTCGCGGGTCCGGTCATGGCGCAGACGAGTCCGGACGTCGAGCAGCTGGCCAAGGCGGGCGAGATGCTGGGGCGGGTCGACGAGGCGCTGAAGGCGTTCACACACCCCGCTGACCGACGTGGCCTGGTCTGGGACATCCGGCACTTCCACCGGCTGACCGGCCTGGTCGAGTACACACCGACCCCCGAGCACCGCCGGATGGCCGAAGCCGTCTTCAGACGCTTCGACGACGCTGTCGTCCCCAGGCTGGGTGATCTCGAGACCCAGGTGATCCACGGCGACTTCAGCCCCTACAACGTCGTGGTGGATCCGAAGAGCGACGATCACTTCGTCACCGGCGTCATCGACTTCGGCGACACCGTGCGCAGCGCCGTGATCTTCGATCCCGCCGTGCCCATGGCGAACCTGCTCGGCAGGACGCCGGTCGACCCCTGGCGGGACGCGTGCGCCTTCGCCGCCGGCTACCAGCGGCAGCGGCCGGTCAAGGCCTCGGAACTCGCTCTGCTCCCGGTCGCCGCGCTGGCACGACTCACCCTGCGCGCCCTCCTCACCAACTGGCGGGCGGAGCGCGCCCCCGAACGGCGCGACTATCTCCTCGCCCACGCCAAGGACGACTGGACCAACATCGATCTCGCCTTGGGCGCAAGCAAGGACGACGTCATCACGCGCCTCAGGGAGTCCCACATCGGGCATTCCTGAAAAGCCAAACACCCTATCGAATCGGCAAGAGAAAGATCGGAGCTCCCTCGTGAGCAACAAAATTCCCTCGCTGCAGTTCCGGCCGAAGTACGTGTCGTTCGACTGTTACGGCACGCTGATCAATTACCAGATCACACCGATCACGCGTGAGCTCGTCGGCGACCAGATCCCCGCCGAGCAGTGGGACCAGTTCGTCAAGGAGTTCCGCGGCTACCGCTACGACCAGATCCGCGGCGAGTACTACTCCTACGAGCAGGTGCTGCACGACTCCTTCGAGCGGGTCTGCAAGCGCTGGGGCCTGAAGGTCGCCCCGGACGCCGGCAAGCGCTTCGCCGACGGCGTCCGCAGCTGGGGCCCGCACGCCGACGTTCCCGAGCCGCTGAAGAAGATGGGCGAGAAGTACAAGCTCGTCATCCTCTCCAACGCGGACAACTCCTTCCTCGAGGGGAGCGTGCCCAAGCTCGGCGCCGACTTCCACGCGGTCTACACCGCGGAGCAGGCCGGCTACTACAAGCCCCGCTACGCCGCCTTCGAGTACATGCTCGACCAGCTCGACGCATCCCCCGAGGACTTCGTGCACGTCTCCTCGCACACCCGCTACGACCTGATGCCGATGCACGACATGGGCTTCCGCAACCTGATCCTCCTGGACCGCGGCTACGACCCGGTGACCCACGGTTACGACTACGTGACCGTGAAGTCCCTCGACGAGCTCAACACCATGCTCGGCATCTGACACACAGCTCGCTTCAGCCCCGCACGGCACCACCGCATTGGGTGTCGCCTCACGATTCTGACTGCCGTGCGGGATGAAAGCCCAGCATGCCCCGCTCATCGCTTTTGAAGCACCGCGGACACGACGGTAATCAGATCGATAGAGACGAACGTCGCGATGATTGCCTCGGCATTGCTACGGTGCGGCATCACACCGCACATTTCTCCTTCTTCTCTTCCCCCCGGGTCTCGCTCGGTAGGCCTCAGAGCCCGGCGTTTCCCGCCGCCGATTGTCGGCGCCCAAATCCCCCCTCAGCGGCAGCCGTACGCCCCCATCCAGTACGTCCCCGCATCTCGATTCCCTTCTCCCCAGCGATCTCCAGGAGGCACCGCCATGGAAGGCAACCGGATAGGACGCAGAACCATCCTCCGCACCGCAGGCGCTCTGGCAGCCGCCACCGCGGTGACCGGCTGCGGCACCCTCATGGGCAGCAGCGAAAGCCGCGGCTCGGGCGGTGGCAAGAAGCGGCTGGTCGTCAGCAACAGCGGTGGCGCGTACAACGACGCGCTGGCCAAGGCGATCTACGAGCCGTTCACCAAGGAGACCGGTATCACGGTCACCACGGTCAACTACCAGTCGGCTCAGGTCATCGCCCAGGTCAAGCAGGGTCGTCCGCAGGTCGACCTGATGGACAACTCGCTGCTCGTCTTCCAGAAAATGGCCCGCCTGGAGTGTCTGGAGGCGATGGACCACGACCGCCTCAAGAGCGTCAAGGGCGCCGGCATCCCGGAGCACCAGCTGCCGGAGCACGCGGTCGGCAAGAACGTGTGGTGCAGTCTGATGGCCTACCGCACGGACAGCCTGAAGCGCGCCCCGAAGAGCTGGGGGGACTTCTGGAACACGCACTCCTTCACCGGTCCGCGCTCCCTGCAAAGCGCCGAGGTCGACATCCCGGAGCTGGAGTTCGCGCTGCTCGCCGACGGTGTCCCGCTGGACAAGCTGTACCCGCTGGACGTGGACCGCGCCTTCAAGTCGATGTCGCGGATCCGTGGCGGGGTGAAGAAGTTCTGGAACACCGGTGCTCTGCCCGCCGTCCTGCTCGGCCGCAAGGAGGTCGTCGCCACCAGCCTGTACGGCGGTCGCGCGGACGAGCTGATCAAGCAGGGCATGCCGGTCGCCTACCAGTGGAACGGCGCGCGCCGCCTGACCAACGGCTGGGGCATCCCCAAGGGCGCGGACAACACCGACGCGGCCTACAAGCTGATCGACTTCTCGCTGCGCCCCGAGGTGCAGGCCGCCTTCGCCAAGCTCTACCCCGGCGGCCCGGTCGTCCCCGGCGCCATCAAGCTGCTCTCCGAAGACGTCCTGGCCGCCCTGCCGACCTCGCCTCAGAACCTCAAGATCGGGTTCGACGCCGATGTGGCCTGGTGGGACAAGAACCGTGACGCCGTCACCAAGCGCTGGCAGGAGTGGGCGGATGCCTGAGCGGACCCACACGATCAACACCGGCAGGCTGTCTGCTGACGAACTCGCCGCCGTCCTGGCGCCGCAGTCCAACGCGCCGACGGGCAAGTCGTTGTCGGTGAGGGGGCTGCGGAAGTCCTACAGCGGGACGACGGTGGTCGACGGCGTGGACATGGACATCGCGGCGGGTGAGTTCGTCACCTTCCTCGGCTCCTCCGGTTCCGGCAAGACGACCACGCTGATGATGCTGGCCGGTTTCACCGAGCCCGACTCCGGAACCATCGCCGTCGACGGCCGGGACATCACCGAACTCAACCCCGGCAAGCGCGACTTCGGTTTCGTCTTCCAGCAGTACCTGCTCTTCCCGCACATGACGGTCGAGGAAAACGTCGCGTTCCCGCTCACTCTGCGCGGTGTGCCGAAGGCGGAGATCCGTCGCCGGGTCGGGGAGACCCTGGAGGCGGCCGGACTGTCGAAGTTCGCCGGCCGCAAGCCCCGTGAACTGTCCGGCGGCCAGCAGCAGCGCGTCGCCCTGTGCCGCGTGCTGGTCTACCGCCCGCCGATCGTGCTGATGGACGAGCCGCTGGGCGCGCTGGACAAGAAGCTGCGCGACCAGATGCAGACCGAGATCAAGTCCATCCAGCGGGAACTGGGCCTGACCGTCATCTATGTGACGCACGACCAGGAGGAAGCCCTGGTCCTGTCGGACCGCATCGCCATCATGAAGGACGGCCGCATCGAGCAGTTCGACACCCCCCGCGGCCTGTTCGAACACCCCCGCACCCCGTTCGTCGCCGACTTCCTCGGCGCCGCGAACTTCCTCACCGGCAAGGTCGAGGAGTCCACCGCAGACGGATCCACCCCGGTCCGCCTGGACACGGGCGGTGTGCTGAAAGCCCGCGCGCACCCGTGCGCCCCGGGTCAGCGGGTGCGGGCGGCGGTCCGCCCGGGCAAGCTGCGCCTGGTCAGTGCCGAGGAGAGCTGCTGTTCCGGCACCGTCGAGACGGCCGTCTATGTCGGCTCACTGACCCGGATCACCGTCCGTCTGGACGGTGCGGCTCCCGGCACGGCGCCGTTGCGCATCGAAACCGCCGCAGCCCCGCCCCGGATAGGCGAGCGGGTGTGTGTGACGGCTGATCGTGAGGACGTCAGTGTCTTCGACGAGTCGGACGGGGGGTGAGCCTGTGGCAGGCACCGCTCTCGCACCCGGCAAGGTGCGTGTGAAGACAACGTCCGCGATGCGCGGGCACCGTTCCCGCATCGCCCTGGTCAACGCCGTCCCCGTCACGGTGTTCCTGCTGGTGTTGTTCGTCTACCCGATCATCGGGGTGCTCTCCCTGAGCCTGAAGGGCGACAACGGCGCCTTCACGCTCCACTGGTACGCCGACGCCCTCAGCGGCGCGAACCTCTCCGTCCTGGTCTCCACCCTGCGCATCTCGGCGGAGACGGCGGTGCTGAGTCTGCTGGTGGGTTTCGTGCTGGCGCACGCCATCGCCCGGATGCGGCCGGTGTTCGCCGCGCTGGCGATGCTGATCGTGGTCGTACCGCACTTCATCAGCGCCCTGGTGCGCACCTACGGGTGGATCATCATGCTCGGCGAACACGGCCTGATCAACAGCCTGGCCACGTCCGTGCACCTGCCCGGCGCCCCGTACTCGCTGCTCTACAACGAGACCGGCGTCGTCATCGGCACCACCTCGGTGATGCTCCCCTACACCGTCCTCGTGCTGCAGGGGGTGATGCGCGGTGTCGACGGCCGGCTGCTGGCAGCGGCCGCCGGGTTCGGCGCCTCCCGCTTCACGATCTTCACCCGGATCTACCTGCCGCTCGTAGCTCCCGGGATCGGCACGGCCGGGCTGCTCAGCTTCATCCTGTGCCTGGGCTACTACATCACCCCGGCCCTCATGGGCGGTGACAAGCAGACCGTCGTCGCAGCGTTGATCGACCAGCAGGTCATGAAACAGGACCAGTGGAACTCCGCCGCCGCCTTCGGCGTCATCCTCCTCCTGCTCACCTTCGCCGGCCTGGGCGTGCTCGGCCTGGCCAAGCTGCGCCGCAAGAAGACAGCCGCACGAAGGAGCAGCTCATGATGGAACTGCCCGCCACCCGGGCCGGACACGTCGGCCGCGCCCTGAGCGCCACCGCGATCCTGCTCTTCCTGGCGATGCCCATCGTCATCATCCTGGTCACCTCCTTCGGCACCGACGGCATCGGCACCTTCCCGCCCGAGCACTACAGCACCCGCTGGTACGAGCAGATGGCCGCACCCGGCGGCAACTGGGCCACCTCCATCGCCCTGTCCAGCCTGGTCGCCTCCCTGACCACGGTGTTCTCCCTGGTCCTGGGAGTGACTGCTGCGACGGCCCTGGCCCGCGGCCGCCTGCCCCTGCACGCAGCCGTCTACGGCCTCGTCCTGGCCCCCATGCTCATCCCCCAAGTGGTCATCGCGCTCGGCCTGTTCCTGTTCTTCGAACCCGCCGGCATGCTCGGCAGCCCCCTGGCGATCGCCCTCGGGCACACCGTGCTCGCCGCACCCATCGCCATCCTCATCATGATCTCCACCCTCAAAGGCATCGACGAGCGCCTCGAAGACGCCGCCGCCAGCATGGGCGCCGGCCGTATGACCATCGCCCGGCGCATCACCTTCCCCCTGGCCACCCCCGGCCTCATCGCCGCGGCGGTGTTCTCCTTCATCACCAGCTTCGACGAGTTCTTCATCGCCCAGTTCCTGTCCACCCCCGACACACGCACCCTGCCGGTCCTGGTCTTCAACGCCCTCCAGTTCGACGTCGACCCGACCGTCACCGCCGTCAGCGCCGTCCTCATCGCCCTGGCGATCCTCGCCCTCGCCCTGGTCGCCCTCGTCCGCAAACTCGGCGGCCACCGCAACCAGCAGGGCGGCGTACTGCCCGTCGAACCCCTCACCTGACCGGCAAAGCCCTTCCCGTCTCAGGCTGCCCAAGTGGCTGGGCTGCTGAGCCGGCGGGGGGGCGGGCATCCCTCCCCCGGTGCCCGACCCCGCCCCCCGGACAAGGTGGATGCAAGGACCCATCGACGGACGCATCCCGCCTCCACCTTCACAACGGCCCACACCTGCTGCCGCCCGGTCGCAGGTGTGGTGCCCACCAACCGGACGTGATGCACCTCCGTCCGTGAAGCACGGGGCCCTGCCCCCCTCCCCCGAGGGCCCCGTGCTTCCCCCTGGCAGTGCCGCGATGGTGCTCCCCTCCCCGCTCGCTTTCCCCGCAATCGTCACCCACCAGCGGTCATACGTCCGCAGGACCCGTCTGTTCTCAGATTCCGAGGAGAAGTCAGCCATGACCATGACTGTCGTCCGTGATGTTCCCAAGCAGCTGTTCATCGGTGGTGGCTGGCAGGACGCGGAGTCCGGCCGGACCCTGCCGGTCGACAACCCGGCCACCGGCGAAGAGCTCTGCCGGGTCGCCGACGCCTCACCGGCCGACGGACAGCGCGCCGTCGAGGCCGCGGTCGCCGCCCAGCCGGCCTGGGCCGCCACCGCGCCCCGGGCGCGCAGCGAGATCCTGCGCCGCGCCTACGACCTGATCATCGCGCGCACCGAGGACCTCGCGCTGCTGATGACGCTGGAGATGGGCAAGCCCCTGGCCGAGGCGCGTGCCGAGGTCGCCTACGGAGCGGAGTTCTTCCGCTGGTTCTCCGAGGAGGCCGTCCGTGTCGACGGCGGCCTGATGACCGCGCCGGACGGCAGGAACCGTCTCCTGGTCACCCGTCAGCCGGTCGGCCCCTGCCTGCTGATCACCCCGTGGAACTTCCCCCTGGCCATGGGCACCCGCAAAATCGGCCCCGCCATCGCCGCCGGCTGCACCATCGTCCTCAAACCCGCCCCGCAGACGCCCCTGACCAGCCTCGCCCTCGCCGCGATCTTGAAGGAAGCCGGCCTGCCCGAGGGTGTGCTGAACATCGTCACCACCACCGACGCCGCCGGTGTC
>NZ_SZVW01000015.1 GCF_007655005.1 Streptomyces tibetensis | reverse complement strand
GACACCGGCGGCGTCGGTGGTGGTGACGATGTTCAGCACACCCTCGGGCAGGCCGGCCTCGGTGAGGATGGCGGCGAGGGCGAGGCTGGTCAGGGGCGTCTGCGGGGCGGGCTTGAGGACGATGGTGCAGCCGGCGGCGATGGCGGGGCCGATCTTGCGGGTGCCCATCGCCAGGGGGAAGTTCCACGGGGTGATCAGCAGGCAGGGGCCGACCGGCTGACGGGTGACCAGGAGACGGTTCCTGCCGTCCGGCGCGGTCATCAGGCCGCCGTCGACACGGACGGCCTCCTCGGAGAACCAGCGGAAGAACTCCGCTCCGTAGGCGACCTCGGCACGCGCCTCGGCCAGGGGCTTGCCCATCTCCAGCGTCATCAGCAGCGCGAGGTCCTCGGTGCGCGCGATGATCAGGTCGTAGGCGCGGCGCAGGATCTCGCTGCGCACCCGGGGCGCGGTGGCGGCCCAGGCCGGCTGGGCGGCGACCGCGGCCTCGACGGCGCGCTGTCCGTCGGCCGGTGAGGCGTCGGCGACCCGGCAGAGCTCTTCGCCGGTGGCCGGGTTGTCGACCGGCAGGGTCCGGCCGGACTCCGCGTCCTGCCAGCCACCACCGATGAACAGCTGCTTGGGAACATCACGGACGACAGTCATCGTGGGTATCTCCTCGTCTGCGTGGAAGTGCTGCCGACCGGTCAGCGGATGCGGTCCAGCGTCTTGTAGTAGGCGCCCGCGAAGGGCAGGAACCAGGCGGTGCCGTTGTAGAGGGGGATGCGGGGCGGGGCGATGTCACGGACGGGGCTGACCTCGGGGTGGCCGTCCATCACCTCGGCCATGACCTGACCCATGTGCGTGGCCATCTGCACGCCGTGGCCCGCGTACCCCATGGAGTAGTAGACGCCGTCCTCGGTCTGCCCCGCGTGGACGATGCGGTCCATGGCGAAGCCGACGGAGCCGCCCCACACGTACTCGATCTTCGTCCGGGAGAGTTGCGGGAAGATCTCGCACATCTCACGGAACAGGACGGCACCGCTCTTCTTGTCCGAGGTGGGGTCGGACGGTGCGAAGCGGGCGCGGCCGCCGAACAGCAGCCGGTTGTCCGGGGTGAGCCGGAAGTAGTGGCAGACCTTGTTGGAGTCGACGATGAGTCGGGCCTTGGGGATGATGTCCCGGGCGAGTGCCTCGCCGAGCGGCTCGGTGACGATGATGAAGCTGCCCACGCTGACCTGCTGGCGCCGCAGCCAGGGGAAGTTCTTGTCGGTGTAGGCGTCCGTGGCCATCATGACCTGCCCGGCACGGATGACACCGCGCTCGGTGCTGACCTCGAAACGGCCGGCTGCGGTGCGCCGCACGCCGATGGCCGCGTTGCGCTCGTGGATCTCCACACCGGTGCGCTCGCACGCCTCGGCCATGCCGCGCACGAAGCGACCGACGTGCAGGGCGGCGCTGAACGGGTCCAGCAGACCGCCGTGGTAGGCGTCGGATCCGATCTCGGAGCGCAGCTCGGACTTGCCGACCAGTGTGGTCTCGTGCCCGAAGTAGTTGGCCAGGTCGCGCTGCTGGGCCTTCTTGCTCTCGAAGTGCGCGGGGCGGGACGCGACACCCAGGCGTCCGACGCGACGGAACTGGCAGTCGATGGACTCCTCGCCCACGAGCCGCTCGACGGTGTCCACGGCCTCGCCGTAGGAGTTGTAGATCTCGCGGGCCCGCTCCAGTCCGTACCGGCGGATGGCCTGGCGCACGCCGATGGTGAAGCCCAGGTTCGCCATGCCGCCGTTGCGGGCGGAGGCCCCGGAGCCGATCTGGCCCTTCTCGACCAGGGTGACGCGAGCGCCCTTGCGCGCGGAGTGCAGAGCGGTGGACAGACCCGTCAGGCCGGCACCGACGACCACCAGGTCGGTGTCCTCCGTCAACGGCTTGCCGGAACGGTCGGGAAACGCCCCGGCGGTTTCTATCCAGTAGGGAATCGTCTTCATGTCGGGTCCTTAGCGGGGAGTTTCGAAGGGGGGCGCGGCCGGGCACCACCAGGGGCCCGGCCGACGGCGCTGTCAGCGCTGTGACGGTCGGATCGACGTCGAACTGGAGGGCGTTGAAGACCGGGACCGGCAGGGTGCGGACGTAGGGTGCGGAAGTTACGTCAGTCCCAGCCGCTTCTACAGGACCCTTTCGAGGAACGCCTGGGTTCGTTTCTCGCGGGGGTTGCCGAGGACTTCGCGTGCGTCGCCGCGTTCGACTGCGATGCCTTCGTCCATGAACAGCACCTCGTCGGCGACCTCGCGGGCGAAGCCCATCTCGTGGGTGACGAGCAGCATGGTCATTCCGTTGCCGGCGAGGTCGCGCATGACGGCGAGTACTTCGCCCACGCGTTCCGGGTCCAGGGCGCTGGTGGGTTCGTCGAACAGCATGATGGTCGGTTCCATCGCCAGCGCGCGGGCGATGGCCACGCGTTGCTGCTGGCCGCCGGAGAGCTGGGCGGGGTACTTGTGGCCGCACCCCTCGAGGCCGACCTTGGCCAGCAGTTCTCGCGCCTGCTCGCGGCTGGCCTCACGGTTCTTCTTCTTCACCAGCACCGGTCCGGACATGACATTGCTCTCGGCGGTCATGTTGGGGAACAGGTTGAACTGCTGGAAGACCATGCCGATGCGGGTGCGCTGCTGAGCCAGCCGCTTGGGGCGCACGGCGTGGTAGGCGTCGTCCTTCTCGACGTAGCCGAAGTCCTCCCCGTTGACCTTGAGGACTCCGCGGTCGATGGTCTCCAGGCCGTTGATACAGCGCAGCAGTGTCGATTTGCCGGATCCGCTCGGGCCGATGATGCAGGAGATCTCTCCGGCCGCGACGGTCAGGTCGATGTCACGCAGGACCTGGTGACGTCCGTAGCTCTTGCACAGTTTGCGTGCGACGATCGTTCCGTCGGCGTTCACAGCAGGGACTCCCTCGTGGCGGGTACGGGCTGGCCCGCCCCCGGCTCGGCCGAGGTCGCGGCCGGGGTCAGCCGTGCCCGGGTCGAGCGGGAGAAACGGCGCTCGATCATGGACTGCGGCACGCTCAGCACCAGCGTCATGATCAGGTACCAGAGGCTGGCCACGATCAGCAGCGGAATGGTCTGGTAGTTGCGGGCGTAGATCGACTGTGCGCTGTTCAGCAGGTCGGCGACGCCGAGCACGCTCACCAGCGAGGTCTCCTTGAGCATGCCGATCACCTGGTTGCCGGTGGCCGGAACGACCGACGGCATGGTCTGCGGGATGATCACGCGCCGGAGCTTGGTGAATCCCGACATGCCCAGGGACTCCGCGGCCTCGTGCTGTCCGCGAGGAACCGAGGCGAACCCGCCGCGGATGATCTCGGACATGTACGCGGCCTGGTTCAGCGTCAGCCCCACCACGGCCGCGGTCAACGGAGTCATGATCGCGTTCACGTTCACCGGCGTGGAGATGTCGGTGAACGGGATACCGATCGAGATGTGCGGGTACAGCGCCGCGATGTTGAACCAGAAGATCAGCTGCACGAGCACCGGGGTGCCGCGGAAGAAGGCGATGTAGAGCTGGGCCAGCCCGGAAACGGGCCGCTGATGCGACATCCGCATCACCGCCAGGACCAGCCCGAGCAGGGTGCTCAGCGCCATGCTGACCGCGGTGAGAACCAGCGTGATCAGCAGACCGTTGAGAATCGATTGCGTGGTGAAGTAGCTGAACACCACCGGCCAGCGATAGTTCTCGTTCGTCACCGCGGTCCACACCAGACCGGCGACGATCGCGATCGCGACGGCCCAGGTGACATAGTCACGCGGACGCTTCGGCGTGATCCGCTTCTTTTCTTCGGCCAGCAGTTGTGACACCGGTCGGCTCCTGGTCTTCGTACCGATCAGATCCGTGGACATGTCAGTCCTGCGGGACGGCCATGGCCGCGGTCTTGATCCCGAGGTCCTTCATACCCCAGCGGCCCAGCGCCTGGGTGTACTTGGGGTCGTCGATGATCGACTGGATGGCAGCCTTCACCGCGGGGGTCAGCGCAGAGTCCTTCTTCAGCGCGACGGCCACGGGCTTGGTGGCCACCAGGGGCTTGAGGACATCGAACGTCTTGGGCTGCTGCCGGGCCGCCCACTCGAGCGAGATGAAGTCGTACATCACCGCGTCGATCCGCTTGGAGACCAGCTGGGTCAGAGCGTCGTTCACGCTGGGCAGGGTCACCGCGTCGATGGCCGGCTTGCCCTTGCTCGTACAGTCCTGCTTGGACAGCTGGGGCAGCCACTGCAGCTCCGCGGTGCTGCCGGAGGTGACGGCGACGCGGTGCCCGCACAGCGTGTGGGTGCCCAGCTTCTGCGGGTTCCCGTAAGGGACGGACACTCCGGTCCCGGAGTTGACGTAGTCGACCATGTCGAGCACCTTCAGCCGGTCCTTCGTGGCGCCCATGGTGGAGGCGGTGAAGTCGTACCGGTCGGCCTGCAGGCCGGTGATGATGGTGTCGAACTTGACGTTGTTGATCTGCAGCTTCAGGCCGAGCTTGGCAGCGATCAGCCGGGACATGTCCGGGTTGAAGCCGATCGGGGTCTTGTTGTCCGACGCCATGAACGTGGTGGGCGGGTAGGCCAGGTCCATGGCCACCGAGAGCGTGCCCTTGTCCTTCACCGCCGCGGGCAGCAGCTTCACCGCCTTCGCATCCGGCTTCACGCCCACCGAGATGTCGTCGGTGTGCTCGGCCGACGCGCCGGCACCCCCACCCTGCGTCGTGCCCTTCGCCCCCACGTTCTGCCCGGTGCCGCTCGCCCCGCACGCGGCGAGCGCGAGGGCCAGGGCCGTCGTGACGATCGGGATGCTCAGGTGCCTGTTGACCTGCATCGCGGCGGCCACGGCGCCTGCGGTGCGGAGTACGGTTCTGCGGCCTGTCCGGTTGCTTTCCATGGCGGTGCCTCCTGAAGAACGCTGGGGATACGGGGAATCCGTGATGCGGGGACGACGTGGGGATCTCACGGGGGGGGTGGGACGTCGTCAGCCGACGGCCGGAAACGCGCGGGGCTCATGGGCGGCCACGCGAGACCGGGCGCCTGTCGGAAAGAAAGGTGCTGAGTGAGCGGGTATGCGTCGCGCGTCAGATGCCCAGCGTCTGGTTGAGCTCGTCCAGGGACTTGACGGTCACGTAGTCGTAGCCGTGCGTGACGGGGTCGTAGCCGCGGTCCAGGAGGATGAGGTTGCGGAAGCCCATGTCGTGCATCGGCATCAGGTCGTAGCGGGTGTGCGAGGAGACGTGCACGAAGTCCTCGGGGGACGCGTCGAGCTGGTCGAGCATGTCCTCGAAGGCGGCGTAGCGGGGCTTGTAGTAGCCGGCCTGCTCCGCGGTGAAGACGGCGTGGAAGTCCGCGCCGAGGCGGGGCACGCTCTCCTCCAGGAAGGAGTCGTCCGCGTTGGACAGGATGACCAGCTTGTAGTTCTCGCCCATCTTCTTCAGCGGCTCCGGAACGTCCGCGTGCGGGCCCCAGCTGCGCACGCCGTCCGCGAACCGCTTGCCGGCGTCCGGGGCGGCCTTGATGCCCCACTTGCGGCAGACCCTCTCGAAGGAGTCCTGAAGCACCTGCTCGTAGGGGTAGTACTCGCCGCGGACCTGGTCGTAGCGGTAGCCGCGGAACTCCCGGACGAACTGGTCCCACTGCTCGGCGGGAATCTGGTCGCCGACGAGTTCACGCGTGATGGGGGTGATCGGGTACTCGATCAGCGTGCCGTAGCAGTCGAAGGAGACGTACTTCGGGCGGAACTGGAACGAGGGAATGGGCATGGAAGCGCTCCACTTTCTTGGTTCGGGGAACTGGTTACGGGCCACAGCGCTTCAGGCGGCGCCGACTCCTGCCGGCGCGAGGAAGCCGACGGGATGGTCGGTGGCACCGTCGAGGGCCAGGTCTGCGGCGATCTCCCCCATGGCGGGCGACAGCTTGAAGCCGCTGCCGGAGAAGCCGGCCATGACGATGATGTCGTCCTCGCCGGGAAGGCGGCCCACGAGCGGGTTGCCGGAGTCGGTGTAGCCCTCCATGTAGACCGACAGCCGGATGGGGTCGGGGTTCAGGTCGGGCATCAGCTCGCCGATGAGCTCGCGGAAGGTGGCGAGTTCCTCCGGGCGGACCGTGCGGTCGAGTCGTTCGGGGTCGGGCACCGGCAGATAGCGGGCGAAGGAGAGGCCCAGCTTGACGGAGATGCCGTCGGGCGAGGGGAGCCCGTAGCAGTCGTGCGGTGTGCTGCGGACGAAGGCCGGGGCGCCGCCCGCGAACCAGTCGTGGCGGGTGGGGATGTGCCAGGAGCTGATCAGCCGGCGGATGTCGACGGCCCGCGGCAGGTCCGGGAGCAGGGTGTTGACCCAGGGGCCGACGGTGACCACCGCTGTGTCCACGTGGTCCGTGCCGTGGTCGGTGACGATGTGCACCCCGCCACCCGCCGCCGGGGCGATCTCCCGTACCGGTGTGTAGCGGTGCAGTCGGGCGCCCAGCTGCTCGGCGCGGGCGGCGGCGGCCTGGATCGACGCCTCGGGCCTGATGATGCAGCCCATCCGGTCGAGCACGGCGGTGTGCCCGTCCGGGAGGCGGTGCTGCGGGTAGCGTCGGGCGAGTTCCTCCCGGTCCAGCACCTCGTGGTCCAGCTGATGGGTGGTGCTGGCGGAGACGAGGAGGCGCATGGAGGGAGAGCCGGTCTCGCCCATCACCAGACATCCGCTGCGACGGCGCAGCGAGCAGCCGGTCTCGCGCTGGAGCCGGTCCCACATCCGGTCGGCGAGCCGCAGCAGCGGGACATAGCCCGGGTCACCGAGGTGCACGGCGCGGAAGATGCGGCTCTCTCCCCCGGCCGCGCCGCGGTCGTGTCCCGGCGCGTACCGGTCGTAGCCGATGACCTCGGCTCCGCGGGCGGCCAGCCGCCACATGGCCTGGCTGCCCATGCTGCCGGCGCCGATGACGGCGACGCGCTTGGGGGTGCGGCGCATGAGGTCGCTCCTTTCGCCGGGGTGGCATCGATGGCAGTGGTTGCCCCAGCACCGAGCGGACACCGTGCGGACTCTTGCGGTCCGTGTCCCACTGGGGATGGCGTTCACTTTCGACCCGGGCGAACACACAGGTCAACCCACACTGTGTTCCACCTCGCGGGCTTCTCGAGACGGTCTGTCACGGCGGACGTCCACGCCTCGGAAAGTGCTCGCCCTCCTCTTGTCACGGTGGGTGGCCGGTGCGAGGGTGACCCCCGATCCCCCGGAAGAAAGCACCGCCTATGCCGCCCAGACACCCTGTAAGCGGGCACTTCCCCACCATCGCGGAGGTTCTTCGGCTGCCCGTGCTCGCCGAGGGGATGCCGCGCGTCCTGGCCGGCGAGTCACAGCTGAACCGTGCGGTGCGCTGGGTGCACGTCACCGAGCTGCTCAATCCGGCCGACTTCCTCGAGGGCGGGGAGCTGGTGCTGACGACCGGCATGCCGCACCCGGAGGACCCCTCCAAGCTGCGGGACTACGTCGATCAGCTCGCCGACGTCGGCGCGGCCGGCCTGATCGTGGAGCTCGGTTACCGCTACCGGAAGGTGCCGGAGGAACTGGTGGGAGCCTCCCGTGCCCGCCAGATGCCGCTGATCGAGCTGGCCCGCGGTGTCCGTTTCATCGACGTCACGCAGACGGTGCACGCGCTCATCCTGGACGCCCAGGGCGCGCTGCTGCGCCGCGGCAGGGACATCCAGGACATTTTCACGGCCCTGACGCTGCGGGGCGCGAGTCCCGAGGAGCTGGTGCACACCACCGCGGAGCTCACCGGAGTCCCGGTGGTGCTGGAGGATCTCACCCACCGCGCCCTGATGTGCGAGCTGCTCGGCCGGCCGTACGAGCCGGTCGTGTCGGCCTGGGCCCGGCGCTCCCGGGCCGCGCCGACCCCGGAGAAGCTCGCGCCGAGCGGCCCTGAGGGGTGGCTGATCGCCCCGGTTCAGGATCACCACGGGCCCTGGGGGCGGCTGGTCCTGCTGGACAGCCGGCTGAACACGGAGCCCGACCCGGAGCATGTCCTGGTCCTGGAGCGCGCCGCGGTGGCGCTGACCATGGCGCGTCTGGCCGGGCCGGCCTGGTGGGAGCGCCGGGCCCACCGCTCCGTGCTGCGGGACCTGTACGAACGGCGGTTCCGCTCCCCCGCCGACGCCCGCGCCCGCGCCGAGGCGCTGGGCTTGCCGGCCTTCGGCCACCGCCTCTTCGCCGTGGTCATCCGCCACACCCGGCGCGTCGGCGAGGGGGAACAGCTCGACGAACGGATCGCGAAGGCCCTCGTCCAGACGGGCGTCCGCGCCCTGGTCGGGCAGACGGCGCCGGGCCGCATCGGCGTTCTCCTCGCACTGGCGCAGGCCAGCGCCTGGCAGCCGGTCGCCGAGCGGATCGGCCGTCTCGCCCGCGAGGAACTCGGCGAGGGGGCCGTCGTCGCCGTCGGCCCGGGAGTGACCGACCTGTCCGGGATCGCCCGGTCGTGGCAGGAAGCCGAGCAGACGGCCGAGGCCATCACGCCGGCGTCCCCGGAACGGTGGTTCTACGTCCCCGCCGATGTGGAGCTCCCGGAACTCCTCGGCGTCCTGCGCGAGGACACCCGCCTCCAGCGGTACGCGGAACGGCAGCTGACCCGTCTCATCGAGCACGACGACCGCAACGGCGGCGATCTGCTGCCCGCGCTGCGGGCCTATCTGACGGCCGCCGGGAACAAGTCGGTCGCGGCGAAGCTGGCCGGCATGTCGCGACAGGCCTACTACCAGCGCCTCCACACCATCGAACGGCTTTTGGGCTGCGACCTGGAATCCGGCCTGCAGCGCACGTCCCTGCACGTCGCGGTGCTGGTCCTGGACGCGGGCGCGGGCGCTGTGCCGGGCAGCTGACGGGCGCGTCGGCCGGCGACCGGGGGTAGCCGTCCGGACGTTCGTCGTGTGCGGCCCCGAGTCTCACCGGTCCGTGAGAACCAGCCGGCACGTCTCGCCCGGTTCCACCCCGACCGCCCGGTCGGGCAGCTCGACGTCGATCGGCGGGAGGCCGGACTGCGGTATGGCGATCTCCAACCGCCCACTCGTCAGCCGCAGCCGTATGCCCCAGTGGCCCTGGTAGCGGATGGAGAAGCCGTACGAGGACAGCTCCGGCAGCGGCACGGGGTCCAGCCACAGTGACCCCGCACGGGTCTCCAGACCGGGCAGTCCGCGCTGGACCAGGTCGAGGGTGCCGGCCATGGCGCCCAGGTGGATGCCCTCGCCGGTGGTGCCGCCCTGCAGGTCGGCGATGTCGCCGCGCAGGGCCTCCTGGCAGTACCGCCATGCCTCGGCGCGTCGGCATCGCGCCAGGACCCAGCCGTGGACCAGCCCGCTGAGGGTGGAGCCGTGGCTGGTGCGGGCCAGGTAGTGGTCGACGGTGCGCCGCCAGGTCCCCTCGTCCAGCCGGTGGCCCAGCCGGCCGAAGAGGCGCTGGAGTTCGGACGGCGAGAAGAGGTAGCCGAGCATCAGCACGTCGGCCTGCTTGGACGCCCTGTAGCGGTTGACGCTGTCGCCCTCGGCCTCCAGGATCCGGTCCAGGCGCCGGATGTCGCCGAAGCGTTCGCGGTAGTCGTCCCAGTCGAGTTCGGCGAGGTCGCCGTACCCCTCGAACTGGCTGATGACCCCGTCATGGAACGGCACGTGGAGCGTACGCGAGACCTCCTGCCAGCGGTCGGGTTCACCGTCGTCCAGGGCGATGCGTTCGACGAGTTCGCGGCAGCGCGGTGCGGGCAGGATGCGCAGCACGTCCAGGGCGCGGGCGAGGACCCAGGCCGCCGTGACGTTGGTGTACGCGTTGTCGTCCAGGCCCGGCCGCTCGGCACCCGGGTAGGCGTCGTGGTACTCGTCGGGTCCGACGACGCCCCGGATGCGGTGCCGCCCCAGGTTCTCGTCCCACGTGGCCGAGTCGGCCCAGAAGCGCGCCACTTGCAGCAGCATCTCGGCGCCCTTGGTGTGCAGGAACTCCGCGTCGCCACTGGCCTCGCAGTACTGCCACACGTTGTACGCGATCGCCGAACCGACGTGGTGCTGAAGGTGGGTGTGGTCGGGCAGCCAGCGGCCCGAGCGGGGATTGAGATGCAGCCGCTGGGTCTCCTCCCGACCGTCGCTGCCGCTCTGCCAGGGGTAGAGGGCGCCCCGGCGGCCGACGGCCCGTGCCGCGGCGCGGGCCCGGTCCAGGCGCCGGTGGCGGTAGTGGAGCAGGGCGCGGGACACCTCGGGGAAGTGCAGGTTCAGATACGGCAGGACGAACAGCTCGTCCCAGAAGACATGGCCGCGGTAGGCCTCGCCGTGGAGCCCGCGGGCCGGTACGCCCACGTCCAGGTCGGCGGTGTGGGGCGAGAGGGTCTGGAGGACGTGGAAGAGGTGCAGGTGCAGGATGGCCCCGGCTTCCCCGGGGACGTCGATCTCGGCCCGGCGCCACAGCTGGTCCCAGGCCGTGCGGTGTGATGCCAGCAGTCCGTCGACGTCCGGGGCCGCGCCCACCCGGTCCACGGCTGCCTGCAACGGGTCGCTGATCGCCGGATCGCGCGAGGTGTGCAGGGCGATGGTCTTGTCGACGGTGACGGTACGGCCGGGGGCGAGGGACAGCGTGGCACGCTGGACGGCGCGCGAGGGTTCGTGCCCGTCCGTGATCTGCCCCCGGGCCGTCAGCCGGGCGGCCATGCCGATCCGGATGGCCGAGGTGCGGGTGCGGCAACGCAGCCAGACCGTGCCGGGTACGGCCGTGCCGGTGTGCACGTCGGTCAGGTGGTGGCCGTCGAGGTCGCGGTAGCGCGGCACCCCGGCGTTGACGACCGCCCCGTCGAGCGCGGCCTCGATCTCCAGCTCGCCGGTGAAGTTCTCGGCGGTGAAGTCGGTGCGCAGCGCCGCGAGGTGCGGATCTCCCATGTGCACCAGCCGTCGCTGCCGCAGGGACAGCACCCGCCCGTCTCCGAGGGCGTACCGGGTGCTGCGCTCCAGCAGTCCGGAACCCAGGAGGAGGGCCTGGCGGTGGTCGAGGACGGTCGCCGAGTCGGGTGTGAGCCACTGCCCGCCCGCCGCACGGGCGCGCAGCGGCAGCCAGTCGGGGAGGTTGACCAGGTCCTCGTTCTCGACGCGGCGTCCCGCGACCTCGGAGGTGAGGCGGTTGTAGCAGCCCGCCGCGTAGGTGCCCGGGTAGTGCACATCGTCCGCCGTGCACTCGGGCAGCGCCCCGCGCGTGGCGAAGTAGCCGTTGCCCAGTGTGCACAGCGACTCCCGCAGCCGTTCCTCCGCGGGGCGGTACCCCTCGTAGGCCCAGGACCGGTCCGTCACGGGAGCTGCTCCCGCCCCACCTGTTGCGGCACGACGGCCACCGGGCATGCGGCGTGGTGCAGCAGCGTGTGGGCGACCATGCCGAGCTGGAGCCCGAAGTGCCCCTGGCGGCGTCGTGCTCCGACGACCACCAGGTCGGCCGCGGCCGAGCGGTGCACGAGCACCTTGCGGGCCGGGCCCTCGACCGCGGTGCGGTGCACCCGGACCCCGGGGTGGTCGGCCATGGCGGCTCCGAGCAGATCGTCGAGTTCGGTGCGGGCCCGCTCCTCGTGGTCCCGGTCGGGCGTTTCGGCGGCTTCGTGTGCGGCGCGGCGCCAGGCCCGGACCACGTCCAGGACGCCTCCGCGGGCCTCGATCTCACGGAGGGCGAAGCGCACCGCTTCCTCTCCGGTGGCCGGGCTCCCGGCGCCGAGCAGGATCCGCCGGTGGGTGCCCGCCAGGCCTGCCCGGTCGCCGCGGACCACGATGACCGGGCAGTGGGCGCGGGCCGCGACGGCCAGGCCTACGGAGCCGAGCAGCAGTCCCTTCAGCCCGCCCCGGCCCCGCGAACCGGTGATCAGGGCGGTGGCGTTGTTGCCCTCGCGCAGGAGGGCGTCCGTCGCGTCGGCGAGCAGGACGTCGGTGGACACCTTCACATCGGGGTTGCGCCGTCCGGCGCGTTCCGCGGCGGAGGCGACGATGTGGTCGGCCGGGACCCGCCCGGCGGGGCGGTCCGGGCCGATCGAGGGGGTAGGCCCCTCGTACCTCTCCCACAGGGAGCCGTGGACCAGCCGCAGGGGAAGCCCGTGGCGGGCCGCCTCGTCCACCGCCCAGTCGACCGCGGGCAGACTGCCCTCGGATCCGTCGACCCCCACGACCAGGGGAAGTTCCATCGTCATCGTTCCCACCGCCTCGTGCACGGCACGGTGCACCACCCACTCTCACCGTCCCACCCGGGGCGGCCGGACGCGAGGGGCGACAGGTCCCCCGGCCGGGGCCGTTCGGCCCGTGGTGCGCCGCAGGGGCCGGGCCCAGGCTGAAGTCAGCAGCCGACGGTCTTGAAGGGAGCCGAGCGACGACCTCCACCACCAACCTGGCCGCGGGCCTCACAGCCGGGCAAAGGAGCGGCTGATGCGGGTCGCCCGCGAGGTGTCCTTCGAGTCGGGCACCCGCCTCTTCGAGGAAGGGCTGCGCGCAGACCGGTTCTGGATCGTGCGCACCGGGACGGTCGTGCTCGATCTGCACATCCCGGGCCGGCGGGCGGCCGCGGTCGAGACCCTGGGGCACGGCGAGCTGGTCGGCTGGTCCTGGTATTTCCCGCCGTACGTGTGGCATCTGGGCGCGGAGGCGGCCAGCCCGGTGCGCGCCCACGAGTTCGACGCGGAGGCCGTACGGGCGATGTGCGCCGGCGCCCCCGAGTTCAGCCGTGCGATCGCGGACTGGGTCGGACGGGTGGTCGCCCACCGGCTGCACGCGTCGCGGATCCGGCTGCTCGACCTGTACGCCCCCTACGGCAGCGGCAGCGCGCTGTGAGCAGCCGGGGCGAGGACGCGCTCAGACCACGGTGATACAGCGCGCTGTGAGCGGCCAGGGTGTGTACGCGCTCAGAGAACGGTGATGCGGCGGCCGGTGACGGTGACGGGCTCGATGCGCAGCCACAGGTCGCGCGGGCCTCCCGCCCAGGGGGCGCTGTACGCCTGCTCTTCGAGACGGGCGACGTCGTCCGGATCCGTCACGGTCGTCGCGGGTCCCCGCACCAGCACGCTCCAGCCCTCACTGAACGCCTCGTCGATACGGTCGGCCTCGAAGGCGACCCGGTGGCCGTCCGCCTGTGCCGGGGCCGTTCCGGGCGCGGTGCGGAAGACGATGCCCCCGTCGACGACGCTGTAGTTGACCGGTACGACGACCGGCCCGGAGTCCGCGGGCACGGCGAGGCGTCCCACCCCGTGGGTGGAGAGCAGGGAGCGGCACTCCGCTTCGGGCAGCTCCGTGAAGCGGGGTGTCCGGGCGGCCCGGCCGAGGCCGGGGGGCAGCTCGGTGTCGCCACCGGTCAGATGCCACACCGTGGTCTTGAGCGCCCCCGCCAGCCGGAGGAGGGTGCCCGCGCCCGGGTCGGCGGGCGGTCGCTCCTCCAGGTACTGCAGGTAGGCCGGCGACATGCCGGCCCGTGCTGCCGTCTCCTGCCGGCTCAGGCCGATTTCGGTACGCCGCTGGGTGATCCGCCGCCCGAGGTCACCCATCGGGCGTCCTTCGACGGCATGCGACGAGGCCCGTTCGGTCATGACGCGTCACCTCTCTCCTTCGTCCGTCAGGCCGCTCGGTAGGGGACGACTTCCTCGTGCGGCTCCTCGCCCAGCACGACCTTGAGCGCCCCGGTGTCGGCGGCCCGGGCGAAGACGTCGTACGCCTCCTCCATGTGGGTCATCGGGAAGGTGTGCGTGACCAGTTGCCCGGTGGGCAGGCGGCCGGCTGACGCCATCCGGAGCAGGGTGGGGGTGGAGTACGTGTCCACCAGCCCCGTGGTGATGGTGACGTTCTTGATCCACAGGTCCTCCAGATGGAGGGTCGCGGGTCTGCCGTGCACGCCGACATTGGCGACGTGACCGCCGGGCCGCACCATGCGCGTGCAGAGTTCGAAGGCCTCCGGGGCGCCGACCGCCTCGACGACCACGTCCGCGCCCAGTCCGTCGGTGAGGTCCGCGACCAGCTGTTCGGGGGCCTCCCGGGCGTCCGCCACGGCGTCCGCGCCCAGGTGCTTCGCCGCTTCCAGCCGCGCTGCGGCGAGGTCCACCGCGACGATGCGCTCCGGAGCGAACAGCCGGGCCGTCACGACGGCGGCGAGCCCGATCGGGCCGGCGCCGACGACGGCGACGGTGTCCCCGGGCCGTACGTGCCCGTTGAGCACGCCGACCTCGTAGGAGGTGGGGAAGATGTCGGCCAGCAGCACGGCGTCCTTGCCGTCCAAGGTGCTGGACAGCGGGTGCACGGAGAGGTCCGCGTACGGCACGCGGACGTACTCGGCCTGGGTGCCGTCGATCAGATGGCCCAGGATCCAGCCACCGCCGCCCCGGCACTGGCCGTACGTGCCCTCACGGCAGGACCGGCAGCGGCCGCAGGCGGTGATGCAGGAGACCAGTACCCGGTCGCCCGGCCGCACCGTGCGGACGTCGGCGCCGACGTCGACGATCTCACCGACCGCCTCGTGCCCGAGCACGGTTCCCGGCCGGACCTCGGGCACGTCGCCTTTGAGGATATGCAGGTCCGTTCCGCAGATGGTGACGGCGTCGACGCGCACGATGGCGTCGGTCGCCTCCTGGACACCCGGGTCCGGGACGTCCTCCCAGGCGGACTGTCCGGGACCGTGGAAGACGTAGCCCTTCATGGCGGTACCCCCTGACTGGCGCGGGTGATGTATCCGGTTTGCTCCGCAGTTCCAGCTTGGCGCGGATCGGCGGGACGCGCTTGGGCCGGACGGCCTCCGCCCGCCGGCCCGTCGGGTGCCTGCGGGGGCGTGCGGACGGAACGTCGCACCGTGCGAGTCCGTCCGGCCCGGGCGGACAGGGGCCGATCGGCCCTACCGCGGGCCCCGCCCGGCAGGCTTTGCTCGGACGCGGTTCCGCACCCGGCACAGGACTCCCAGCCCCGCGGCACGGCAGGGCCGGCTGCGTCTGGTCGCCGGCGGCACTCTGCTTCCGCGCGTGCTGTGGCACTCCGGTCTGGCCGTGCAGGACGTTGATGAGGTTGTCTGTCTGGAGGAAGACCGGGTTGACGATCTGGCCGATGATCGCGGGGACGAGGGCGAGGTCGCGCAGCCGGGCCAGGGGGATCCGGCCGCAAGCAGCGCGGTGCGCCTCTGCTTCGGTTCCGCGGCCTTGGCGGCTGTGTCCGCGAAGACGGTTTCAGGCATTGAGGTCCACTGCTTCCGTCGCGGCCACGAGGTCGTGGTCGTGCCAGCCGCGGGCTATCCCTGTCGTGACCCGACCCTGGAACATCACCAGGATCCGGTCACACATGAGCAGGTCGTCGAGTTCGTCGGAGGCGATGAGCACTCCGGTGCCGGTCCGGGCGGTCTCCTCGACCTTGCCGAGGAGGAATTCCTTGGAGCGGAGGAGGAATTCCTTGGAGCGCACGTCCACGCCCGCGGTCGGGTTGATCAGGACCAGCAGCCGCGGGTCGTCGGCCAGGGCGCGGGCCATGACGACCTTCTGCTGGTTGCCTCCGGACAGGGAGGAGACGGGCAGATCGGGGCCCGGCGTCTTGATCGCCAGCTTCTCGGTCATGTTGTCGGCGAGCCGGTCGCGTCGGTCACGCTGAGGAGGCCGTTCCTGCCGAGCCGGTGGGGCACGGACAGGGTGGCGTTGTGGGCGATCGACATGTCGGGGACGAAGCCCCTGGTGGTGCCGGTCCTGGGGGACGAACCCGGCGCCGGCGGCGAGCGCGGCGTCGGACCGCGCGTAGTCGACGCCCAGCGGCTTGCCGCTCGACGAGGCGGTGGTGCCGGAGCCGCTGCTGCAGGCGCTGAGCAGCGTCAGTGCGCAGACGACGGAGGCGGGGGGCCTAGTGCGGTTCCGAGTCTCATGGGTACTCCCTCGCTCTGGTCCCGGAGCGGGGTTGTTACGCCGATGCGACGGCTGTGTGGTCGGCGGAGAGATGGGCTGTTTATAGAGCGGGGGAAGTGAGGTTGTCCAGTGGGTGCGGCAAAAGTGCTGGAGATGACCGCTGGATGATCTCGCCGGGGGCGCCGTCGGGCTTCCTGGGCGGTGGATCTCCATCCCATCGATGATGCGCACTCGTGATCCGCTGACGGCTTGCCTGTGGACTGCCCGTGTGGTGGCGCACCCTGTGTCGGGGTCCCTAGACATTCCATGTTTGCCGCCACTGCAATGCGTTGATAGCGCCTATATATGGACAAAGGCTTGTGCCGATACGGGTTTTCATCCCTGCACACCCGTTGACATCAGTGCGTCACATGGTCGAACTTCATGCGTAACCTCCGACGCTCCAGAACCGTCGGCGTCCCGCGTCTCCCCCGTCCCCCTTGCCTCTACCTCAGGGATGTCCTCATGTCGCGTTCGCTCAACAGACGCCAGCTCCTGTCCGCCGCCACCTGTGTGGCGGCGGCAGCCATAGCCGGGGGTGGCCTGGGCGCCGGCGTCGCCCAGGCGGCACCGGGCACCTACACGCCCGACTGGAACTCGGTCGATCAGCACCCGCCGGCTCCGGAGTGGTTCCAGGACGCGAAGTTCGGGATCTACTTCCACTGGGGCGTCTTCAGCGTTCCCGCCTTCGGCAACGAGTGGTATCCGCGGACCATGTATCACCCGGGCGACAGCGTCAACCAGCACCACATCGCGACCTACGGCCAGCCCTCGGCATGGCCGTACCACAACTTCATCAACGGGGCGAAGGACCTGGCGGGCAACTTCGTGCAGTTCGCGCCCAAGCTGAAGTCGGCCGGCGGGAACTTCGACCCCAACGAGTGGGCGCAGCTGTTCGTCGACGCGGGCGCGAGGTTCGCCGGCCCGGTCGCCGAGCACCACGACGGCTATTCCATGTGGAACAGCCAGGTCAACGAGTGGAACTCGGTCGCCAAGGGCCCGAAGCTCAACCTGCTGCAACTGTTCACCACGGCGATCCGGGCCAAGGGCCTCAAGCTGCTGGTCGCCATGCACCACGCGTACCACTACAACGGCTTCTACGAGTTCGCCCCCGCCCAGACCGACCCCAGCCTCAAGAAGCTCTACGGCCAGCTCGGTGCGGCCGCGGAGAACCAGCTCTGGTACGACAAGCTCAAGGAAGTCATCGACCTCGCGCAACCGGACATCCTGTGGCAGGACTTCAAACTGGACGCGGTCGACGAGACGCAGCGCCTGAACTTCCTGTCGTACTACTACAACCAGGCCAATGCCTGGGGCCGTGAGGTCGTCGCCACCTACAAGGACGGCTTCAACGGCAAGGGCGAGGTCTTCGACTACGAGCGCGGCGGGCCGGGCGACCTCACCAGCCCGTACTGGCTGACCGACGACAGCATCTCCAGCTCCAGCTGGTGCTACACGCAGGGCATCGGCTACTACAGCAGCCAGCAGATGCTGCACTCGTTCCTCGACCGGGTCAGCAAGAACGGCAACGTACTGCTGAACATCGCGCCGATGGCCGACGGCACCATCCCCCAGGCGCAGAAGGACATCCTTCTCGGCATGGGCGACTACCTGAAGCGCTTCGGCGAGTCGGTGTACTCGACCCGCGCCTGGACCGTGTACGGCGAAGGCCCGACGAAGATGGGCGGCGGCGCCTTCACCACTCCGACGGCCGGCACCGCGCAGGACATCCGCTTCACCCGCAACAAGGCGGGCAACGTCCTGTACGCCACCGTCCTGGGCTGGCCCGGCAGCTCAGTGACGATCAAGACGCTCGGCTCGGACCGCATCAACCTCTCCTCGCTGACCTCGGTGAAGCTGCTCGGCTCCACCGCCGGCACCTACATCGACCTGCCCGCACCCACGCAGACTTCCTCCGGCCTGACGGTCGCCCTGCCGTCCTCGGCGCCGTACAGCGCGGGCGCCTACGTCCTGAAGCTGGCCTTCTCCGGCACCATCCCCGGCATGCTGCCGCTCGTCGGCGCCGCCGCCTTCACGGACGTCAACTACACGGGCGGCTCGGCTCCGTTGCCCGTCGGCGACTACACCGCGGCGGACCTGAGCGCGGCCGGACTGGGCACCCGCACCATCTCCAGCCTGCGTCCCGCCTCCGGTTACCAGGTGATCGGCTACTCCGGCGACAACTTCACCGGCACCGCCTGGACCTTCACCGCCGACAACCCGGACCTCAGGGTCACCGGCAACAACGACCAGATCACCTCGCTCAGGGTCCAGTTCAACCCGTCGAGGTACTTCCGGATCACCAACGTCACCGACGGTCTCGCCCTGGACAGCGGCGGCAACGTCGCCTCCGGATCCAACCTCAAGCAGTGGAGCTGGGACTCCAGCAACAACCTCCAGTGGCAGGCGGTCGACGTGGGCGGCGGCTACTACAAGCTGGTCAACCGCACCAACGGCATGGTCGCCGACGGCTGGGGCAACACCGCCGACGGCTCCCCGGCCCAGCAGGCGCCCTGGAACGGCGGCCCCAACCAGCAGTGGAAGATCACCCCCCGGGGCGGCAGCAGCTACACGATCGCCAACCGCACCACCGGCCTGGTCCTCGACGGCGGCGGCAACGTCACCTCGGGCTCGGTCACCAAGCAGTGGACCTACGGCACCAGCACCAACCTGCAGTGGACCTTCACGGCGCTGTGACTCCCGCAGCGCCATGACCCACGGCCGCGGCGGGCGCGCTCTCGGGCCTGCCCGCCGCCTTCACCGCCTCACACCCGAACATCAGAGCCACCCGGCCGGGAGTACACCCATGTCGTCAGGGAGAAGACTGTCCCGTCGTACCCTGCTGAGCGCCGCGGGCGCCGCTGTGGTCGCGACAAGATCAGGAACGTCAACAGCGGCAAGCTGATGGAGGTGGCCCGACCTCTCCCGGGCGGACGGCGGGAACGTCTCCATCCGGGGGGACGCCAACGCCCCGCAACAGCACTGGGCGATCACGCCATTCTGCCTCACCAACCGGCTGAGCGGACTGTCCCTCAACGTAGACGGGGGCTCGACCGCCGACGGCGCCAACATCAACCAGTCCACCTACCGCCGCGCGCCCGAGGAGCAGTGGCAGATCATCGCCGTGTGACGGTCCCGACGACGGGCGACGTCATCACCGACGCCCGTCGTCGGCCGGCTTTGGCCATGAAGCCCGGGACGGTCTCGCCGTCCTGGTCGACGCCGAGGCCGAAGGTTCCCATGGACCCGTCGATGTCGCATGCAGGCGGTGCAGTAGCGGTGCGGACGGACGAGTTGTCCGCGGTGGCCCTGCACCGACCACAGGGGCCAGTGACTGGTCCGGGGCATCCAGCCGAGGCGCTTCTGCGCGCGCACCCTCTTGGCGCACGCTTGGCAGTTCTTCGGGATCTGCCCGTGGGCGGCGATCATCCGCTCGTACGCGGCCCGGGTGTCGGGCATCCAGAAGTCGGCGAGGTCGCCCCCGAGCCCGGAGCCCCAGTTGGGCTTGCCCTTGTGTGTGAGGGGCAGCATGCCCGGCGTACCGGAGGCCTCCAGGGCGAGCGGCGGCAGCGCCGCGGTGTCGGCGTCGGAAGGCCACATCCCACCGGTCAGGCCGGCCACGACGCGCGCGGCAGCCGAGGCCGCGTCCGGGCGGGTCAGGTACGGGAAGCGGCTTGACGGGATCGCATGGTCCGTCGCCGCACCCCGGAACGCCGCCTTCCATCCGGGCACCGACGGCTCGTACGACGGTCCCGCGACATCTACCCCCTACTGCGCCATCCCCGGCGTGGTCGACCCGGACATGGACCGCGGTGAGCGGCCCTTCGCCTGGTTCACCGGCGCATTCCCGTAGGCCGCACTCCCGGCGGTGGCCGGATCTGCCAGGCGTGCTCCTTCCCCGACGAGCGGCCCGACTACTGCTCGTCCTGCCAGCAGCCGGCTGTCCACCTGCCGGGACGCCGCTGTCCACGCTGCACGCCAAGGTGACCAGCCTGCTCTCACCCAACGGAACCGCCCTCGATGCGTCCCTGCAGCCGCTCGCTGCGGTCCTCACCGACGCTCTAACCCCTGCCCCGTCCTGGCCTGGCTGCGCCGAAGCCCCGCCGCGCGCCTTCTGGGCCAAACTGGTATCGGCGCCCGACGAGCTCAACCACGCGGCTGAAGCGTTTGCCGGACCGTGTCCTCGCGTTCGACGAGTTCGGGCCGCTCGGCGTCCGGCCTACCGCCGGGTCGTGCTGGGCCGAGCAGGGTCGGCCCGAGCGGCATCCCGCGACCTACCACCGCACCCACCGGGTGCGCTACTTCCACGGCTGCTACTCGATCGGCGGCGACACTCTCTGGGGCGTCAACCGCCGCAGGAAGGGCGCCGCGAACACCCTGTCCGCGCTGAAGTCGAGTCGGGCCGCCCGCCCGGACGGCGCCTCGATCTACGTGATCCTGGACAACCTGTCCGCCCACAAGGGCGCCGACATCCGTCGTTGGGTGAAGAAGAACAAGGTCAACATGGGCTTCACCCGATGTACGCGTCCTGGGCGAACCCGATCGAGGCTCACTTTGGACCGCTGCGGCAGTTCATCGTCGTCAACTCCAACCACCGCAACCACACCGCCCAGACGCGGGCCTTGCACGCCTACCTGAGGTGGCGCAACGCCAACGCCCCCCATCCCGACGTCCTCGCCGCTCAACGTCGTGAACGTGCCCGGATCCGCAGCGAGAAGGGCATCCGGTGGGGCGGACGACCGGTTGCCACTGCGGCCTGACCCACAACGCGGCTTGCCACGCCGCCCCAATCAGGACTCGTCGTTCGACAGACCATCCGGGATGATCTCCGCGCCGCTACACGGTCACGCCAGGCTGGTTTTGTTCACGAGTTTCGACAGCAGTCGTTCAGCACTCGGGGAGGCACTCAAGTAGCACGGTGTTCGATGTTCACGAAAACCGGCAGCACTTCCGCTCCAGTGGCAGGTCACAGGCCCTGCCGGCTTTACCGGGCCCGGATGCGCGACTACTCCCGCCAGTCGGCTGTGGCTGCGGCGCGCTCCTGCCACTGCCTCACACCCGGGCCGTTCGGCTCCCACCGGTCGCAGAACCGCCGCAGTGCCTCGCACCGGGTCACCATGGCGGCCCTGCGGATCGGCCAGGACGGCACCAACCCGCCATAGGCCCGGAAGAAGTGACCGAGCGCACGGCGGTGCTCGGGATGGTGCGTGCGCACGATCCACTCGCACCACGCCAGATCCTCGACCGGATCCCCGAGGTGGGCGAACTCCCAGTCGACCACTGCGGTGACCTCGAAGGTCTCGGGATCTAGCAGCACGTTGTTGGGGCCGAAGTCGCCGTGCACAAGCACCTTGTCCGTCCTGCGCGCGTCTTCCGGCAGCACGCTCGGCGCGATTCCGTGGATACGGCGCAGCAACTCCCCACAACTCGTCAAGACAGCTTCTGGTTGACCGGCGTCCAGGAGTTCCTGGCCGGGCGCACCGGCCACGAAGCCAAGAGTGAGCGTGGTCGCGGTCGTTTCCTGCACCGGCGGCACGGGCAACCGGCCCTGCAACCGGGTCAGCCATGCGTACTCACGGCGGAGCCTGAGGCCAGCATCAGGGCCCTCGTAGGTCTTCTCCACGACACTACTGTCGCCGACAGTGTGGTTGGTGTAGCCGTGCTTCAGCGGGCGCATCTGCTGATCATCAGACATGGGCGGCTCTCCCTGCTACCCCACCCACGTTTCGCCCGCGCGCAGTCCGCCGGCATCGGTCGGTGCTGTCGAAACCCGTGCACATTTCGATTCGCAGCCCGGACTTGTCCGCCTCCCATACCAGTGAACAACTGCTGTCCGTTCTTGTGGACATAGCCACCAGGCCGAACCATGGCAGGCACTCCGGCAACCCTTCCATCTTCACGGGGACCAGTTGGTGTTGTTGCCACTGTTCAGCAGTGAGGCGGAGCCTGCGCAGCACGGCGAAGACGCCCTCACCAGCGCGTGTACCGAAACCCACCACTCCCGGGCCCGGCCGCCCGCCCGGCTCCAAGAACCGCCGGTCGGCGCCATGCCACGACGTGGGACGCGTCCTGGCCACAGGCGAGGCTCGTCCTCGCCCCGCCCGCCACAAGAAGGGCGCCAAGCCCCGCCGAACGCAATAGACGAGCAGCCCAACGCATCGTGCTGCCACGATGCACCCCATGGATCTTGAGAACCCCGACAAACTGGTGATACGCCACGCGGATGCCTCGGACTGGCCCGCATTGGCCAGCATCGACTCCATCGCGGCATCGGGCGACGATGCGCGGCGCGCGAGTATCCGACGCTGGTGTGAACAAGGCTCCGTCCTCCTGGCCGAGGACGCATCCGGGCTGCTGGGCTACAGCGTGCTGGAATACACCTTCTTCGAACAGGGCTTCATCACCATGCTGATGGTGGCGCCCACCGCCCGCCGACAAGGCGTGGCCGCACGTCTCCTCAAGGACACCGAGGCCGCATGCACCAGCCCGAAGCTGTTCACCTCGACCAACGTCTCCAACCACCCCATGCACCTGCTACTGCAGCGCTTCGGCTGGAGCCCGGTCGGCCTCCTCCACGGCCTGGACGAAGGCGATCCCGAACTCTTCTACCTCTGCCCAGGTGCCCAACCACCCGGCCTGGTCGAGGCCGAAGGTTAAGCGACAAGCTAAGTGGTCTGCGTCGTAAATCCTTCGGGGGTTGATCGTGCTGCCGCTGCGGCGGAGGGTTCTTGCTGGTGATCGGCGGTGTGCCGGTCGAGCCTGGCCAGCAGATCGTCCAGGTCGCAGTTGGTGAACTTCCACTGGAACGGCTGTGCCGCGGCGTTGTAGCGGTCTTCGAAGGCTCGGAGTCGGTTCTCGACCTCGTTGAGGTCGGTGAAGTCGTTGGGTGATGCGACCTTGCTCTGCACGACTGAGAAGAAGATCTCCACTTGGTTTACCCAGGAGGCGTGCACCGGGGTGTGTACCAGCACCGCGTTGGGAAACGCCGCGGCCAGCCGGTCCGCTGCTGCCTTGCCGCGGTGGGAGGAGCCGTTGTCCACGACCCAGAACACCCGCTTCGCGCTGGCGTAGGGCTCCTGGGCCATGACCTGGGCGACCAAGTTCATGAACGGGTCGATGCCGGTGCGGGGTTCGCACCGGCCGAACACCTTGGCTCGGTGGACGCCGTAGGCGGCCAGGTAGGCCAGTGCGCCACCCCGGTGGTAGGTGTGGTTTACGGGCATGGCGCGGGCCTGCCCGGGGGCGAGGATGGGGTAGCAGCGGCAGCAGGCCTGGATGGAGGTCTTCTCGTCCGCGCTGGTGACGTACTCGTCGTCGCCGAGGGGTCGGCCCTGCCAGGTGCGGGCGTACAGGTCCAGCACTCGCTCGGCCTTGGGCCGGAACTCGGGGTCGGTGATGCAGATCCAGGACTGGTACTGCCAGGGCTTGAGTGCGTCGCCCCTGAGCCAGCGGCGCACGGTGGAGGCGGAGACGGGGCCGGTGATGCCGCGTGCGGCGAGTTCGGTGGCGAGTTCTGGGCACGACCAGCGCGCCAGAGGCACCCCGGTCTCGGCGGGCAGGCGGCAGGCCAGCACTTTGGCCTCGGCCACCTGCAGTGCTGTGTACGACGGTGGCCGGCCCGACCGCTCGCGGTCGCTCCGACGTGGAGGCGAAACTGGCCGACGGCGAACGGGTCAAGCTGATGCGGCTGCGCTATACCGGCGCCGTCGGCAGATGGGCTTTCGCCCGCTACTACGCCAGCAGCGACCGCTACGGCCGCAACGAGGGCCTGCCCGAAGACCTGGTCGAAGAACTGCTACGAGCCGTCGGTGCGCAGAGGCAAGGGTGAGGTACTGATGGCCGAGGCGGATCTCCGCGCCGCGGTCGCCGCTGGCGACGTCCGAGAAGACATCGTGAATGGTGAGCCGAGTTTGGCGAAGGCCCAGCCGGTCTCGTCATCCAACCGTATGAGACAGCGCCTCGTCGGGACGGCTGTCAGTTTCTCGTTCTTGCTGCTCTCCCCTGCCGCAAGGTGTTCACCTTGCCCGTTCGAATCGAGCGGTGCTCTGCCGCACCGGTGCGCTGGGTGCGGTACCTGTGGGTGACGCTCGGTTAGGTGGGCCGAGTGTCGCCGTCCACCCGTTCGAGACCCTCCAGACAGGCTGTGGCCTCGGGAAACGACCGGTTCGCCACGCTCTTGCACAACAGTTGGTTGCCTACGCTGAGTTGCAGGGGCATCCGCTCCTGTGAAAGACACTCGAGGCTGAGGAGCACTGACTTGAGCGACCTCCTCCTGCTCGCGGGCGGATCGGTGACGATGACCCACCACGTCACCGGCACCTACTTCATGTGCAACGACTGGCACGACGGTGTCGGCAACCACACCCAGACCTGGGCACAAGACCCATTCGCCAAGGACAACAACTCGCACCGGTGGTTCCTGCGGCAGAACGCCGATGGCACCGTGCGCATCGAGTCGTACGCCAACCACCGCTGCCTCACCGCAGGGGCCAACCCGCCCGACATCGTGACACTTCGAGAACGCACCGACAGCCTCAACCAGCACTGGCGCCTGGTCTCCCACGCAGAGCGCGGCAACGACTTCTACATGGTCTCGGTCGTGCACCCACGCTACGCCCTGGCCATCGCCGACCACCTTCAGGGCAACGACCGGCTGGTAGGCCTGACCCGCATGTGGGGCGGGCCGAACCTCTCCCAGCTGTGGCGGATCTACCCCTCCTCAGAGGACCAGGGATGACTCCGAACGAGCACGCTCGCCACCCCACAGCGGGGAGTGCTGCCTGAAGCGTGCCGGGCCATCAGCGGGTGGCCGCCAAGCGTCAGCCGCGACGGCGATGCAACGGCGGTCACCCGCGGCTGGCGGCGCCGGCATCGCTCTGCAGTCCTGTCAGGGCCCGCAATCCGCTTCTGCTCGACGTCTCATGGCCGCCACGCTCACCGCCGGCGCCCTCGTCTCGGAGGTCGCCCTGCCGGCGTCCGCCGCCGACCACGCCCGCCCCGAGCGGCCCAAGGTGAAGATCTCGGACGTCCAGTACGACTCCCCCGGCCGGAACGGCCGCTCCGACCGCTCCCTGAACCGCGAGTGGGTGGAAATCACCAACACCGGCCGCCGCAGCGTCAACCTCGACGGCTGGACCCTCCAGGACGAAGACGGCCGCACCTACACCTTCGACGACTACCGCCTCGAGGGTCGCGCCACCGTGCGCATCTACACCGGCCACGGCCGCGACACCGACAGCGACCTGTACCAGGACCGCAGCCACTACATGTGGGAAACAACCGCTCCGACACCGCCACCCTCCGCAACGACCACGGACGCTTCATCGACAACGAGTCCTGGGACCACCACCGCCACGGAAGCGGCCACCACCACGGCGGTCGCCACCACCGCTGACCAGCATTGCCGTCCACCGTCTCGCGTGGCACGCTCCCTCCGGGGACGCCGGACGGCGAGGATGGCGAGTCATGACGATCGTGTTCCGGGTGCCCGCCGGTGGTGCGGAGCGGGTGGGGTTCGCCTACTCGCCGGCGATGGAAGCCGTACTGAGCCTTCATGTGCTGGTGGAGCCCAAGCACCACCCCGTCCAACACGGCTGGGTACGCGCGATGCGCAAGCTGTCGCCGGCGCTGAAGCGGGAGATCGAGGCGTTCTCATACGCGGTGCGCTCGTACTTTCCCGAGTTCCTCTTTCCGCGGCCGACCGGTGGGCTGGCGGACTTCGCCAGCGAGTTGGCCGGCCTGCGTACGGCGGACCCGGAGCTGGTCCGGCTGGAGTTCGCTATCCCGCTGCTGTCGCCGTGGCCGGGCGGCGGCGAGGGCAGGGATCCTCACGCGCTGCGGGAACCGGAGGTACGCGCCCTGCTGCGGGAGCGTGTCGCACGCGAAAGCGATGAAGCGATGGCCGCGATGCTCCTGGACGACCCCCTCGCGCTCCTCGAAAGGTTCCTGAGCATGCTGGAACGCTACTGGCGGGAGGCGTTCGAGGAGGAATGGGCGCGGATCGAACCGGAACTGGCCGCCGGGGTGAGCGAGGCCGGGCACCAGATCGAACAGCGCGGACTGTACGGCATGCTCCGCGGCCTGTGGCCGGAGGTGCGCAGCGACCGACAGGCCGAACGCTTCTGGCTGGAGCGCCCGCACGACCACGAGGTCGCCATCGGCCCGGACGACACCCTGCTGCTCGCCCCCAGCGCCTATGTGTGGCCGCACGTACGGGTCAACTGCGACGGCCCCTGGCCCCTCGGGCTCGTCTTTCCCGTCTCGTCGATCGCCCGGGAAGCCCGCCCCAGGATTCCTCCCGCGCAGCTCGTCGGCATGCTCCGCGCGCTCGCCGACGACACCCGCCTGCGCGCCCTCCGGCTGATCGCCGAACGGCCGCGCAGCACCCAGGAGTTGGCCCCGCTCGTCGGCGTCAGCGAGGCCGCGCTGTCCAAGCACCTGCGCGTCCTGGCGGACGCGGGCCTGCTCGAGCGCCGCCGTGAGGGCTACTACGTCCTGTACCGGCTCCTGCCCGGGCAGGTGGCGAATCTCGCTCCCAGCCTGGAGAGCTTTCTGCACGCCACTGACCCCATTGATTAGCCATCTGCCTAATAAGTGGATCAGGTGTGCGAGGGGATCCGACAGTGGCGGCATGTCACTGCTCAGGGACCGCGATTTCCTGCTTCTCTTCGTCGGCCAGGCCGTCTCACGTTTCGGCGACGGCCTGTACTCCGCCGCGACCGCCTGGCTGGCCTGGTCGCTGACGAAGGACCCGTCGGCCGTCGCCGTGGTCAGCGTGTCCGCGTTCGCGCCCGCGTTCCTGGCCACGTTCGTGTCCGCCTCGTACGCCGACCGTTACGACCGCCGCAAGCTGATGATCGCCACCGATCTGGCCCGGGTCGCCGTGGTGGCGGTGGCCGCGGTGTTGCTGTCCCTCGGCCTGCTGAACCTGCCCCTGCTCGTGGTGACAACGGCGCTGCTGGCCCTGATCGGCGCCCCGTTCGCCCCGGCCCGCAACGCCATTGTCACGCAGATCGTCCCGGCCGACCGTTTGCAACAGGCCAACGGGCTGCTGCAAGTCGCCTTCCGGGCCGCCTTCTTCGTCGGCCCGCTCATGCTCGCGCCGCTGCTGGCCTACGGCTCCATGCGGGCGGCGCTGGTGGTCAACGGCCTGACCTTCCTCGGTTCGGCGGCCGCCGTGGCCGCCATCCGCGTGACCCGCCCCGTCCTGGCCGCCGACCAGGCGGGCCTGTGGGCCGATCTCGCCGCCGGGCTCAGGGCCGTTCGGGCCGCTCCCGACGTGCTGGTGGTCATCGTGACCTTCGTGCTCGCCCTCGCTCTGACCAGTGGCTTCCTGACGGTGGGGCTGGTCGCCGTCGTGGGGCAAGGTGGCCGCTACGGCCTGCTGCTGGGCGTCGCCGGGGTCGCGGAAGTGGCGGGGGCGCTCCTGTTGGCCGGCCTGCGGATGCGCAGGCTCGCCCTGGCGGCGGTGCTGGCCTGGGCCCTGCTCGGAATCTTCCGTGCGCCGCTCGGAATCGTCACCTCCACTGCCGGGGCCACAGTGCTCCTGATCGCCACCGGGCTGGCCTCGGCCCTCACCGACATCCCGCTGATCGCACTGGTGCAGCAACGCATACCGAGCCACCATCTGGCGAAGGCGTTGGGCCTGTGGGAGGCCGGTGTGGCAGGAGCCCTGGCCGTTTCCCCCTTCGTGGCCTCGACCGCCATCGCACTCACCGGAGTCAAGGACGCCTTCCTCCTCTCGGGCGCGGCCCTCGTCGTTCTGGCCATGACTGCCGCGCTCACCCTGGCCCGCGCAGACAGAGCACAGCGGCCCGGGCAGTTGCGCATCGGCGTCCCGTCTGGTTCCGAGGCCGAACAACCGGCAGTCGCGCCGGAGTCCGCCCGGTGACTGACCCCCTGCTGTCGTCCAGCCGGCCCCGATTCCGGACGGCCCGCCGTGAGCGAGACTCGCCGCACCAGTCGTGAGCCGTTCGCGCCGCTCGCGCTGAACCAGACTTCCGCGCCGCCGCCTCTTCCTGTGCATGCGAAGGCAGTGCCGCCGTGCGACTTCGCGACATCCCGCACGATGGCCAGGCCTAGGCCGAGGCCAGAGCCCGCCCGACCTCCTGGCAGACCCACACACCCCCTGCCGTCAGCAGTTTTCGGATCACGGTGCTGGGGACAGGGACCGGCCTGGGTCTGACGATCGCGGCCGGCCAGACACACCTCCTGGGCGCCCGCCTGACCGTCACCGCCCGGCCAAGCGGCTGGCGACACCGTGCTGGTCGCCGCCTACGGTCAGCGCACCAGCATGGCCATGGACACCCTCGCGTCCTACCTCCAGGCCCGGCAGCAGCGCAGCCCGGCGGCCGGCCCGAGGGATGGGGACCGGCACGAAGTCGCCGGGATGCTCGGCGGGGCCGCTTCCCCCCGAGGACGACCAGGACGCGCAACGGTGGTTCTCGTGGGGCCAGGGGGATGCGGAAGGAGAGCGGCTGGCTGAGGCCGATGAGCAGCGGCTGTTCACCGTGGCCTGCCTGCACGGGCTGCGCACTCGCCTGTGTGATGACGTCGACTCCCTGGACGACCATCTCCCGCCGCACATCGCGAAGCTGGCGCGCAAGGTCGCCGAAGTGCTGGAGGAAACCGCGGCTGGTGCTTTGACCGGGAAGGTTCACCGAGTTGGCGACTGGAACGGTGGACGAGCGGTGAGTCTGTGCGGTGAGCAGACTGACCGTCCAGGAGGGGCAGGAGTGCCGCAAATCGTGCGCCGGGGAGGCACGTCACGGTGGCCGAGGCCGACCGGAGCGACCTCGCAGCCCACCTGTGCATCGTCCGGCCGCTCCGCCCCGACCACCGCACCGGCACCCACCCAAAGGCGGTCTCGGACCGGGCGGTGTGGCGGTGCACGCCCAGGGCCCCCTGCGAGCGAACCGGTGTGCTGACGGCCGCCCGGCGGATCCGTACGGGCCTCAGGACATGGTGCCTCGGCACACCGTTCCCGTGGCTGGGGTGCGGCCCGTGCGGAGGTACTGGTTGACGGCCTCCGTGACGCAGCGGTTCTGCGGGTATGTGCCGTGGCCCTCCTCCTCGGCCGTCAGGAGCACGCCGACACCGTCGCCCAGGGCGCGGGCCATGTTGCGGGCGCCGGGATACGGGGTGGTCGGGTCGCCGGTGCCGCCGACCACCAGGACGGGGGCCGCGCCGTGGGCGTTCACCTGAGGCGTGACGCGCTCGCCGTCGAACGGCCAGTCGTAACAGAAGTAGACGCCGGTGGACCAGGCCGCGCCGAAGACGGGCGAGGCGGCCTTGACGCGGGTCTCGTCCCGGTCGAGGCGTTCCAAGTCGGGGCGCAGGCTGGAGTCCGCGCAGGTGATCGCGGTCTGGGCGACGCGGCTGCTGTCGGGCGGGGTCGCCGCGCGGTCGGCGGAACCCATGTCGGCCGCGCCGTTGCTCAGCGGAGCGCCGTCGTTGTGGTCGATCAGCGCGGTGAGGGCCTTGGCGAGCGGCGACCAGCCGTCCGTGCCGAGGACGAGATGGTCGCTGACGCTGTGCGCGAGGTCGTCGGCGTCCAGGTTCCTTCCGCCGCCGGCCGGGGCGGGCTTTTTCTCCAGGCGGTGGGCCAGGCGCGCCATGCGTCGCGCGGCCTCCTCGGGCCCGTCGCCGGTCGGGCAGTGGCGGATACGGGCCGCGCAGTGCGCAGCGAACCGGTCGAACGCCGCCTGGACCGCCTTGACCTGCGACACCTGCTCCTCGCTGAGGTCCTCGGTCGGATCGACGGGCGCTTCGAGGACGAGCCGCCCGACGTGCGACGGGTACAGGTGGGCGTAGACCGCGCCGAGCGCCGTTCCGTACGAGACCCCGAAGTAGTGCAGCCGCTCGTCGCCGAGGAGGTAGCGCATCAGGTCGAGGTCGCGCGCGGTGTGCGAGGTGCCGATGTACGGGAGGAGCGCCCCGGAGTGCTCGGCGCAGGCGTCGGCCCCGTCGTAGCCGGTGTCGTCCGCGGTCTTTCCGCAGCGCACGGGGATGGTCGCGCCAACGCCACGCGGGTCGAAGGAGACCAGGTCGTAGCGGTCGAGGAGCGGCTCGTACTGGTTGAGCCGTTCGGGCAATCCGCTCACGCCGGACACGCCGGGGCCACCGAAGTTGAGGACGAGCGAGCCGATGCGCCGGGCGTTCGGGCCGGTGGCCTTGCGGCGGATCAGTGCAACGTCGATCGTCCTGCCATCTGGTTCTCGGTAGTCGAGGGGGGTCTTCATGACGGCGCAGTCGTAGCCAGTGCGCGCGGTGGGCGGCGAGGTGCAGCGGGACCAGTTCAGGTGCTGGCCGGTGGTGAGCGCGGTGGGCAGACCGGCGGGCGGGTTGTTCGCGGTGAACTCCGTACGCGGCTCCGCACTCCGGCCGGGAGCGTCGTGCTGGAGCCAGGCGCCGATGGCCCCGATCGCGACGAGGACGACCCCGGCGATGATCAGCGCGCCGACCGAGAGGCCCGGTCTGCGGCTTCGTATCAGATGTGCGTCACTCATCGAAATCCCCGCGCTCCCGCCCCTGGACGCCCGCCCCGTGCTCGCATGTCGTGATCGTCCGATCGTCGAATGAGTGCAGAGTACAAGCCGTCCACGACAGCAGCTCAGCTCGTAACGTCACGGATGCCCAACCTGGTGAACCTATACGGCCACAGCGCACGCCACTACGTAACACCGGACGCGCCCCCCGTCGTTGAGCAGCACGACTCCAAATGCCGGGCCCCGGGGCGTCTTCTCTCTCCCCCCCGGGGCCCGTGGTGTGGCGGGATCAGGTCAGGCCGGAGGCGCGATCCGCTCGTCGAGGACCAGGGTGCGGCCGGGCTTGCTGACTGATCCTGGTTCCAGGTTTCGAGCCAGCTGCTGATGGGGGCGTGGAGCGGGCCGCAGGCGGAGCGGTTCGGGTCGAGGTCCATGAGGGTCTTGTAGGGGTTTCGGCTGTAGGCCCCATCCCAGAGCCTTTCGAGGATGGCGACCAGGTTGTCGCCGGAGACTTCGACAGTCTGCATCCCGTTTTCGTGCTTGGTGATGCGCCCAGGAGTGAGGTTGGGATTCTTGATGAAGGCCACCGTCTTCTTCCTGGGGCCCGGCACGTCCGAGCCCTCCTGGGCAACGCTGGTGAGCCACTCCGGCGACCACGTACCGAAGGCCCGTCGGGCGAGGAACGTCCAGGTGTCTTCGTGGCAGGTCAGGGATACGTACGAGATGGTCGCGGCCGTTCGCAGCACGCCCAGGTGGGCTCGGTAGATGTAGCGGTACGTTTCATCCGCGCGAGCCTTCTCCTCCGCGCTGTGCGCTCTTCCTTCTCCGCCTGCTTCTCCAGCTCCGCTGCTTCCCTCGCCTTGGACTCCTCCCGGTCTTCCTCTCTCCAGCGCTTTTCCTGCTCCCACCGATCAGCCGCGATGGCCCTCTTCTGTTCCTGGTTCGCCTTCCACTGCTCCGCCAGAACCTTGAACACCCGCCGCCCTCCCAAGCGTTGTGACACTCGATGATCCCGTCTGGCGTCCTCTTGGAGGCGCTGGTTGAGGAAAGTCCCCAGGTGGGTTCCGGCCACATCATCAACAGATAGCCGATCTCCGCACGTCGCCATCGACGAGCGCGCTTATCCACCGCGTTCTCGACAGGGCCCTGGAGCACCTCTCGCTCCGGCAGACGGGCCTTCCTCTGCCTTGGCATTGGCATTGGGTCGGTGTGTTGCCCGCGTCAGGTGGCGCATGGCGGCTTGGTCCGGATAGAGGTGAGGTCACGCACGTGGCGGATGAGCAGTGTTCTGGGGAAGGGGATGACGCCGAGGTCGGGGTGGTGACGTTCGACGATGTAGTCGGCGACGCAACTGGCGAAGTCCTCGGTGAGGATGGGCGCGGCGGTTCGGTCGCCCAGCAATTCATCCGGAGTGAAGCGGTGTAGGGCTGGCTGGCGGCTCCAGTGCTCAGCGTCGTGGAACTCGCCGCATTGAAGCGCCGCGTCGAGCTAGGCTCCTGCGGCCGCCCGTATGGCACCCCCTGCACCCACGAACGCGCCTGCATCCGCTGCCCGATGCTGAGCATCAACCCGAAAATGCTGCCCCGGCTGGCCGAACTGGAGGAAGACCTCCTCGCCCGCCGCAAACGCGCTGTCGCCGAGGACCGGCGGGGTGAGATCGACGGACTCGACCTCACCCTCACCTTCCTGCAGCGCGGTCTGCGGGAAGGCCTGTCGATCACATCCACGCCCCCGTCAGAGGACATCAGCAAGGCGGTCTACCTGGTTCGGGTCGAGGCCGTAGCAGTAGAGCATGACCTCGTCGGCGCCGAGGTCGGCTAAGCCGGTGATCGCATCGCGGATCTCGGTCGGCGTGGTGAGCATTCCGGCTACCATCCGGTCGGCCATTCCGGTGAAGGTGTAGTACGCGTGCATGTTGGCCTGGGCGTCGTGGACCACGCCTTCAGAGCCGAGCGCGACGTTGACCTGCGCGACAATGCGCGGTTCGCCGTCGCGTTCGTACTCCTTCCAGAACCTTCGGGCAGTGTCGAACAGGCCGCCTGCCCAGGAGAGCGCCGCGGCGGCGATGAAGCCGTCACCCCAGCGCGCGACGCGTTCGATTGCGGCGGGCTTGAAGCCGCCAAAAAGCACCTCGGGGCCACCGAGCCGGGCGGGCGCAGGACCGATCGGGCCGATGTCGTCGCCATACGGCTCGCCGGACCACAGGCGGCGCATTACCGCCATCTGCTCGTCGAGGCGTCGGCCTCGGGTGCGTTGGTCGATGCCCGTGACCTGGTGGTCGTCGTCCCGGCCGCCGATGCCCAGGCCGAGGACCAGGCGACCACCGGTCATCCGATCCAAGGTGGCGGCCTGCTTGGCGAGGAGGGCGGTGTCGCGCAGCGGGGCGAGCAGCACCTCGGTCTGGACGCGGATGCGGGAGGTGGCGCCCGCGAGGATGGCGAGCGCGACCAGCGGCTCGGGGTTGTTGTAGACGAGCCGGTCGAGCAGGCCGAGCGTGCTGAAGGGCCCTGCGTCGGCGCGCTGGGCCCAGGTGAGCAGGGTGGCAGGGTCGCCAATGGGCAGGCCGATACCGACGTTCATGAAGGAGACCTCCGAAGGGAAGGGTCGACAAAGACTGCTGCCGCCCCTCCGGCACCTCAGCGAGGTGGGACGCTCCCGCTCTGCGGCGTGCTTCTGGGGAACGTCTCGTCGAAGTGATTTCACCCTAGGGCGAGCCGGTTTGGTGGGACAAGCCAATTTTTGCGCGGGAGTACCGAGGGCGTAGTACTCGCGCTTGCGGATCGATCCGGCGAATATCGGTAAGTTCGGATATTCAAGGCTGCGGAATAGCGCTGGTCTCAGGGCCACGGAGGACGTCTGGGCGCTCTCGAAGCGGTGGCCGTCCGCGTGTGGGCGACTGCTACCTCGGTTGCGGGTGCCGAGTCGAAGTGGGCCAAGATGATCCAATGAGCCAAGAAACAGACGGTGTAGCCGAAGCGGTCCCAGATCAGTTGAAGCGGGGAAGCTTCCGGTTGGCGGCCTACGCCGTGTGCACCGAGGACGGGCGGGTGCTGCTCGCCCATCACGCGTCGAACAACTGGACTCTTCCGGGCGGTAGGGTCGAGCACGCGGAGGATCCGTTCGACACGGTGATCCGGGAAGTTGCTGAGGAGACCGGCTGCTCCGCGGTGGTCGAGCGCCTGTTGGGCGTGGACTCCAGGGTGATCCCCGCAGCCGTCGCGCGTGCGGGAATCGAGCACCAGAATGTCGGCATCTTCTACCAGGTGCGTATCACTGGCGGTCAGCTCCGGCCTGAGCCGAACGGCGAAACCGTTGAGTCGGTCTGGACCCCGATCCCCGACGTTGCTCGCCTCCGCCGATCATCGCTGGTCGATATCGGCCTCGCCCTGGTGCGGACGGTTCCGGCAACCGGCCACGTCGCTCCTGTCCCAGTTGGCGGCCTGATCCAGCACTGAAGCGCCCCCGACGTCTTTATGGCCCGCTCGGCTGTCGTCTGACCCGAGGGGCGTCCGCACTCGGTGCAGGGTTCCAGCTTGCGCGACCACGTCCGGCAGCGAGGTGAGTCGGTCCCAGCGACGAGGCAAGCCCGGGCCGCGGCGAGCGCGTTCGCTGGTCGTTTTCCGCCGGGTGGGGCAGCCGTTGAAACATCACGCTGGTGGAACCCGAGCTGGTGGTTGAAGTCGGCGTCGACGTCGCCCGCGACGCCTCGGGCCGGTGGCGCCACCCCGCTCGCCTGCACCGCGCCCGCCCTGACCTCTCGCCCTCCGAGGTCCCCCGCTGAACATCGCCGCCACACTGACGGCGGCACCGCGCGGAGGCCCCCGGCCGACGCGCAATACCGGTGAGCGCGCCCCGATCCCCGGCCGCGTCCGCGCCGCCCATCCCGCCCTCCCACGTGGTCGGCGTCGATCCAGCGCCGGAAGCTCGTGCGCTGGTGCCCGGTCCGCGTCTCCGCGGCCACCGGCAGGGCCTGGACGCCTTCGGCCAGCGGCACAGTGACTGCGGCCGGCTCCGCGTCAGCGGCAGCGGAAAGCGCGCCGCCAGCGGTCAGGGGCAGGAACAGCAGGAACGCAGCGGCAACCAAGCGGGGCTTCACTGGCCCCGCCACTGACCGGCCGGCCTCAGGTGTACATGGCCGGCGCGATCCGCTATGACACCACCGACGGCGAGCACCTGCTGGAGGCGTTGACCCGCTGGCCCTTCGGGCCAGAGGGCAGGCGTCAGGGGGACGTAGCGTATCCCGCTGCCGGCTGGCCGAACATCTGGGCGATGTGCCAAACGGCGTGGCGTCCCGTGGAGGAACACGTCCAGGCGTCCGTGTCCGTCGGACCCGACGACGGGCTCACCGCCGATGTCCTGCGCGATCTGCTCCCAGGCGCTCCAGTCGGTGCCGTTGACGATGGTCTGCTCGTTGACCCACAGGTGGCCGCCGCCCCAGTGGAAGGTGGCCGGCCGGGCGTCGGCGGCCCGGGCGACGGCCGGGTTCCCGGTCAGGGTGCCGCCGAGGCTGCTCAGTGTGGCCCAGCCGTTGTAGTCGTCGGTCTGCGGCAGGTGCCACAGGGCGTTGTCGGTGCCCCGGAAGAACACCTCCAGGCGCCCGTCGGCGTTGGTGCCGACGACGGGATCGCCGCCGACGTTCTGCACGATGTTCCGGGGGCTTTCCCAAACGTTGTCGTTGGCGTCCCGCTGTCGGACGACCCACAGGTGACCGTCGGTACCGCGGAAGAACACCTGCAGACGGCCGCGGGCGTCGGTCGCCACTGCCGGGTCGCCCGACAGGGTGCCGCCCAGGGCGGCAGGACCGGTCCAGTTGCCGTAGCCGGACTTGGTGGTCTCCCACACATGCCACAGGGCGTTGTCGGTGCCCCGGAAGAAGGCCGCCGGGCGGCCGTCGGCGTGCAGCCCGGGGACCGGGCTACCTCCGATGTTGTCGGCCAGCACCTTCCCTGCTCCGTAGCCGCCGTTGATGACCGTCTGCCAGGGATGTGCGAGGTTGCCCTGACCGTTTTTGAAGAACACCCCGATGCGCCGCGGCCGTGTGCAGGGCGGAGGGATCGCCGGACGACGTGCTGGCGCCCAGGTTTTCCCACTCGGACCAGCCGCCCCATGTCTGCTGATGACAGTGCGACAGCGCGTTGTCCGCGCGGCCCCTGATGAACACCTCCAGCCGGCCGTCCGAAGAGGGCGCCACCGCCGGATTACCCGTCAGCTGCCCGCCGAGCGAGGTCACCGAGTCCCAGGACATACCCGGCGCCGAAGGAACCGTCATGTTCTTCCCCTCCTGCTTTCGCCCCCGGAACTCTGACCCGGGGAGCCACACCTTGGGTTGTTCAACTGCCTTTCGTGACCGCAGGGCAGGCGTGCCCCGTAGTTCTATGACGGAGCGTCAACAGCCGCCGGGAGCCGGCGTCGGCCAACGCACCCCTGTAAGGACCCGTCACCGCCCCAGCGAGCCCCTGGTGAGGGGTCGGCAGGTATCACCGGCCCGCGGGACGATTCGAGGCAATCGTCGGAGCGCTCGCCGGCTCCCCGGCCTCGCCCGGGCGCGGCGGTCCGGCAGGTACGACAACCGAGGGGCCGCTTGGTCATCAGCCGCACCGCGGCCCTTCAGGCGGTAGGCGGTGCGGTCGCCGGCCTGCGAGCCGCAGGGCGGCCCGCCATGCACCGACAGGCTGGTTCAGCGCCGGCCGGGTGCGACGGTGACGTTGCGTGCTCGGTCATTGGTGTCGAGCTGGACGGCCTGGTAGCCGCCCTCGCCGCCGATGGCCGGTCGCCGTGCTGCAGCGGTGGAGGGCCTTGGAGGATTATCGGGTTCTGAAGCGGCGGAAGAGGTTTCGGGCCACGTACACGCCCGGCCCGCCGAAGCCGACGATGTCGACGCGTCCGTCACCGGTGATGTCGGCGACGAAGCGGGGGTGGTGGCCGACCCGCCAGGCGCCTGCGTCGTCGTTGTAGCCGAAGCCGCGGCACACCAGCTGCGCCTGCTCGAACCGGCCGTCGCCGCAGTTGTGCGACACCCAAACCCCTTCGTCGCCGAAGCCGACGATGTCTGGGTTGCCGTCGCCGGTGACGTCGGCGAGGAACCGGAGGTGCTTCTTGCTCGTCCACCCCTGGGCCAGCCCGAAGTCGTTCAGGACGAGCTGGGAGGGCTCGAACGTGCCGTCGCCGCGCCCACGTGCGACGACGACGCCCTGCGGGCCGAACCCGACGACGTCCACAGCTTGGCCGTCGGCGGTCCGGACCAGGGACCGGGGGTGCTCCTCGACCGAGCTCCACCCCTGGTCGACCCCGAAGTCGTCGAGGATCCACAGGGGGTCGGCGAGCTTTCCTTCCTCGTCCTGGAGTGAGATCCAGACGCCGTCGTCGTGGAAGCCCACGATGTCCGTGCGGCCGTCACCGGTGGTGTCGGCGAGGAAGCGGGGATGCTTGTCGGCAACCCACCCGCCCGCCTTCTCGTCGTGGCCGAATGCCCGGAGAGCCGGTTCCGCGGCGAGGGGTGCGAACTTTCCTTCCTCGTCCTGGAGTGAGATCCAGACGCCGTCGTCGTGGAAGCCCACGATGTCCGTGCGGCCGTCACCGGTGGTGTCGGTGACGAAGCGGGGATGCTTGTCGGCAACCTACCCGCCCGCCTTCTCGTCGTGGCCGAATGCCCGGAGAGCCGGTTCCGCGGCGAGGGGTGCGAACTTTCCTTCCTCGTCCTGGAGTGAGATCCAGACGCCGTCGTCGTGGAAGCCCACGATGTCCGTGCGGCCGTCACCGGTGGTGTCGGTGACGAAGCGGGGATGCTTGTCGGCAACCCACCCGCCGGCCGGCTGCCCGTGGCCGAACGCCTTGATGACCGGCTCACCGCTCGCGGGCGCGAATTTCTTGTTCTCGTCCTGCAGGAACACGCGGACACCGTCGGCAGCAAGGACGACGACGTCGGGCCTGCCGTCACCCGTCGTGTCCGCGAGGGTCCACAGGTCCTTGGGGCTCGGGGAGGGTACGGGTGGGTGCAGGACGCGCTCGTCGTCCTTGAAGGTGCCGTCGCCTTCGCTGGCGGCCGTCACAGCTCCCTTCGCGGGTTTGAGCCCGACGATGTCCGCTTGCCCTGCTCCGGTGGTGTCGGCGAGGAACCGGTCACCGAGCCCGGCCCACCGGCCCGCTTGGCCGCCGGTGGAACAACTGGCTCCGAGGCTCTGCCATGCGCCGGCGTCCTGGTCGCTTCCGAACCGCTTGACGACCAGCAGCATGTCGCTGAAGGAGGGTGTCGCCGCGGGGGCCGGCCGCAGCGCGGCCGAGCGGGACAGTCGCCAGGACTGGCGGCTGTTCCAGTGGCTCAGTCGTGCCCAGTGCAGGACGGGGTCGCTGGTGCGCTCGGGGGCGGCCGGGATGAACCGCCAGTGCTGGCTTGTCGCGCTGTCGTCGTACGCGCGCAGGACGACCCGGATGTCGTCCGCTGTGGGGTCGGCGAGGTCGAGGACGACCCCGTCGGTGGCGCCCTCGATGAAGTAGAGGCCGGCTTCGCCCTCCACGGGGACGACGTGCCACTGCTGGTCCTTTTTGCCGGCGGTGGCGTCCCACTGGCGGACGCCGCGGTCCGCGGCGGCGGGATTGTCGAGGACCTTGCCGCTGACCGCGTTGCGGATCACATAGGCCTGCTCGTCTCGTGCCGGCCCGCCTTGCGTGGCCTGTACGGGGGTGAGCTGCCACTGCTCCGGGCTCGGGCCACCGTCAGGGAAGTCACGCACGACCAGTGCCCCGTCCGTTCCCGGCGTGGACCTGGCGCCGAGGATCTTCGCCGTGGCCGCGTTGACGATCTGAAGTTTCAGTTCTTGCGTGGGCACGGGCATCGCGGTGCCTCTTCCAGGTGGTAGGGGCGTGGGCTCGGGACAGATGTGGTGGGGCGGCGGCCGCGGCTCATGTGAAGACGTGGTGGTAGGGGACGTTCCACTCGTTGGGCAGCCGCGGGTAGAACGTGTTGATGACCGTCCCGGTGAAGTCCCCGCCCCAGTTGTAGGTCACACGCACCTCGCTGTCGGCCGCCACCGCGTGGTCCTTGAACCCGAGGATGGCGTCGGGGTGGGTGATCGGCACGAAGGTGATCCCGCCCCACGGCGTCAGCGTGACGACCCACAGCTGGGTGTCCTCGGGCGCGCCGTTCTTCCCGCGCCACAGGTCACCGACCTTGTCGGGCAGGCCCACCTGGACGGTGTCGGCCGTGCCCTCGGGGGCTTTCTGGTGGACGGTGATGCGCCGGCGCTGAGGCTTGGGCGCGCCGTCGTCGCCGCGCCCCGCGTCGCCCTGGCCGGCGCCGGTGGGCTTGGGTGTCACCTGGCCCGCGGCGCTCTCGATGAAGTACAGCGGTCGCTGTCCGAAGAAGCCGGCCGGGGTGATGTACCACAGGTGACCCTGCGCCTCCTTGGTGGCCGAGTCGAGCGCGGTGGACAGCTTGACTCCCTTGTCGTGGACGCTGTCCTTCAGCTCGACGGGCCGCAGGAAGCCGCCGTTGAAGGCGTGGACGACCATGACCGGCCGGTTCTCGACCAGCGCGGCCACGATCGCGTTGTCGTAGCTGTTCACCGCCACCGGGCCGCCGACCACGAGGTTCGACATCGTCGTGCGTTCTTGGGTGTACATCGCGGGACCTCACCTGTTCTTGAAGTGGAGAACATTGAGCCAGCCACAGTGCAGCGCTTTGCCGCGCAGCATTAGCGACGGCTTTACCGCCCTGGATCGAAATAACCCGGCCTTTATGAACGGCCGAATCAAACACCACCACCGCCACATAAATCACGGCTGCAACAATCGCTTGCAAGACTTTTTGGCGGCACCGATTGAGCGGCTGGCAGCGCTTCAACCTACCGAGATTCTCGGCGACTTGAGAATGGTCGGTGAATGCCTTTCACTCGATTGAGTGTGATACGTGAAGGATTTCTTCCCGGAAAATGAGGCCGCTGATAGCTTCGAATTTCGGAAAGCGCGCAGATGCCTGTTCGGTTCCATCGAGCGCGTTTCGGAGAGAATCAGCCGAGGACGGGGAATGCCTTCCACTGCTTACAACCTGGAACGGTTCAAGCGCCATCCGCTGACGAAGAAGAACCTGCGGGAACTCGGCATCGACCTGCCATCCCTCCTGAACCACCCCAACCTGGTCTACACCGACAACAGCGGCGTGCAGCACAAGCCCGTCGGCATCTCCATCAACAAGTCGAGCTCCGGCACGTTCGCCGGCTCCGCGTTCGATCTGGGCTGGCTCGCCTACATGAATCTCGGAGAACCGCTGATCGAGGAGCGGGGCGACATCACTCCGCCCCCGCCGGACACGTTCTCCTCACGCGCCTACGTCAACCGCAGCGACACGCACGAGATGACCTTCACCGACTCGGTCGAATTCACCGTGTCGAACGGCGTGACCTGGTCGCTCCACGGGGACGCCAAGCTCACCTTCGGCGGCAGCATCGGCGCACAGCTGCAATTGCAGCTGCAGAACCAGCTCAAGATGGACCTCCAAGCCCAGTTCGGGACGCAGCTGCGGAACGACATGGCGAACAAGAACGCCAACACCGTGACCAACAAGAACAGCAAGGACAGCGTCGGGGTCGACAACGCCAACGCCACCGAAACGGCCGCGACGAACTCGACGGGGAATTCCGCGTCCAACTCCGTGACGAACTCGGTGGCGTTCACGACCCAGGGCAGCGCCACCGGCAGCGCTTCGCTCAACGCACAGCTGGCACTGGGCCTCGCGGCCACCGTCGGCGGCTCCCTGACGACCAGCTGGACCTCGAAATCGCAAATCTCCGGCAAGGTCCCGAAGGACTCCCGTGTGGAGACCATCGCCACACAGCGGCGTGCCCACAAGCACTTCGAGTACGAGATCCCGGTGACCTTCGCCGGGTTCCTCGCGGTGAGATACGCCGTTCCGGTTCCGGTCCTGTCTCCCCCGCAGCCCGGGGCCTTCCCCGGCCTCGCCCAGGTGGTCGCCCGCGACATCGCCGGCATCAACCTGGCCGGCGGCGGATACCGCATGAAGGGGCGGATGGAGGTCGTGTCCTCCCTGGACGTCCACCACACGATGTTCGAAGCCGAGCCTCTGACCTTCAGCCCACGAGCCCTGCACAAGGGGCCTTGACCGGGCGACAGCACCGCCACGACGACGACCAGGGGTGATGACCATGGTATTCGACAATATTTTCGGTTTCGCGCAGAGCGGCGCGGGGCTCTTCTCGGTGACAGCCGGCGCAGCCGAGTCGCAACCGGGTGCGGACGTCGACTTCGAGGACGCCCAGGAGGACACATACGACGACAGGAACACGAGCCTGTTCGTCCATTCGATCCACGGGGCATCCTCCCGGGCGAAAGTCGTACAGGAGCAGTCACCCGAAGCGCGGGTCATCCTGGGCATCCTCGGCTCCTTCATCCAGACCACCCAGGACTCGGCCCGTACACAGGCCCAGCACGCCCACGCCGACTCGGTCTCCGGCACAGCGTCCGCCGGCATGTCAAAGGCGAGTGAGACGGTGAAGAGGGAAGACGGCCTGCAAAAGAACCAGGACCTCCAGGACAAGCTGAACAAGGAGGCATACGCCAAGGCCCCCAAGGCTCCGGAGCCACCCAATGCCGCAGAGCCCCCCAAGGCGCCCCAGGCGGCCGCCGAGCCTCCGCAGAAACTGGGGAAGACCAAGACGACCGAGACGACCGAGACGACCACCGAGGAACCGTCCGGTTCCCAGTAGCGCTCAAGCCACGAGGAGGCAGGGGCATGACCGCCCCTGCCTCCTCGTGCGTCATACCGGAAGCAACTGCCACTGACGGTCCTGGGGAGCGCCCGCCGCCTCGTACTGCTTGATCACCGTACGGGCGTTGGTGTCGACTCCCAGGAGCAGACCACTGTTGCGGTTCGCGATCTCGTACACCCGCGGAGTGCCGGTCACCGGGCCCACAGGGATCAGTCGCCAGTGCTGGTGGTGCGCGTCAGCGCCCTCGTAGGCGCGCTGCGCCACCACCGCCCCTTTGGTCTCCTGCGCTCCGACGACCTCCAGGACCTTGCCGCTGCGCACGTTTTCGATCCGGTACAGGACCTCGCCGTCGTCCTGGCCCGCCGCGATGAGCCGCCACCGCTGGTGATCCCTCGGGGCGGTGAGGATCTGGTGGACTTCGGCCCCGTCGTTGGTGGACTCACGCACGACCGCCATCCGCAACCTGCTGCGGACGTGGGCCCAGGAGACCACCGTGCCCGAATCGGGCAACCCGGCCAGCTTCGCCGATGTGACCTTTCGGACCCGGTTGTTGGTGTAGTCGGCGATGTAGAGGGTGTCGACGCAGTCCACAGCGAGCCCGTGCGGGGAGCTCAGCTTGGCCGAAGCGGCCGGCTCGCCGTCACCATCGAAGGTCGCGGCGCCCGTGCCGGCGACCGTGCTGATCGTTCCGTCGGCCGCGACCTTTCGGACCCGGTGGTTGTTGGTGTCGGCGATGTAGAGAGTGTCGGTGCTGTCCACCACCACTGCCATGGGCGAGGACAGCGGTGCCGAGGCAGCCTGGACGCCGTCACCGCCGAAGGTCGCGGCACCTGTGCCGGCGACCGTTCTGATCTTGCCATCGGCCTTCGTGACCTTCCGGACCCGCTGGTTGCCCGACTCGGCGATGTAGAGGTTGCCTGCACTGTCCACCGCCACCGCGCTGGGGTACTTCAACTGAGCCGCGGTGGCGAGGGTGCCGTCAGGGGACAGGCCCGCGACCGTCCCGGCGACCGTGGCGATCTTCCCGTCGGCCGTGACCTTCCTGATCCGGTGGTTGCCGTAGTCGGCGATGTATACGTTGCCCGCGTCATCCACCGCCACATCGAACGGAGCGTTCAGATGGGCGGTGGTGGCGGAGACGCCCTCACCGCCGTAGGACGCGGTGCCGGTGCCGGCGAACGTATGGATCTTCCCATCGGCCATTGTGATCTTCCGGATCCGGTTGTTGCCGGAATCGGCGATGTAGAGATCACCCGCGCCGTCCACGGCAATCCCACGCGGATAGATCAGCGGGGCTGAGAGGGCGGAGACACCCTCTGCCCCGCGCCCCGGGCTCCCCGTCCCCGCGACCGTGCTGATCTTCCCGTCAGTCGTGACCTTCCGGACCCTGTGACCGCCGAATTCGGCGACGTAGAGGGTCCCGTCGCGACCCACCGTCATCCCGTACGGACCGTTCACCAGAGCCGAAACGGCAAGCTCCTTGTCCCCTTTGGGCGCCCCCGCAGTACCGGTTCCCGCGACCGTGCTGATCAGGGCAGTGAACTCTTCGCCGTCTACAGCTCCCGTGCTACCAGTGCTCATCTGCATCCCCTCACCGTTCACCCGACCGCCGACCTGATGATGACGTCGACAGCGGACAAACAGAACGAAAAGCAGGACGCCGAATCACACCATTGTCTGGAAACGGAGCGTTTGCCCACCCGCAGCATTGGAGCGCCTCCTGCACAATGCGAACCACTCGTCGACACACGACCGAAAGGTCAGCCACCCTCACGAGGGAACAGCGAGCGCGGCGTTGACGAAGCAGACGACGTTGTCGCTGTCGCGTCGCGGCATGCGGCGGTGACACCGCACCGCATCGTCGAAAGGCGATCACCCTGCACAGGGCGTGACGACAGGCCCAACCCGAACGCCTCTCCCACCTGCTGCGCATCGCGGAGGCGTGCGCGCTCAAAGCCGAGCGCGTCAGCCAGATCGTCCGGGGCACTACATCCGTCACCGCCCTCACGACGGTCGAGGGAATCGCCGCCGGACTGTGCATTCCCGGTGCCCTACTGGGGCTGGCTGCGTAACCCAGGTGCCGTCACTCGGATCGGCGGCGGATGGTTGCCAGAAGGCGCCGCATGCCAATCACGTGCCCGCCCGTCCCGATGACGAGCCGCCGGTAGAGGCCGCCGATCAGCCCCGGGAAAGCAGCTCGGCTCTCGGCGCGTAGCCGTGCTCTCCCCGGACCGACGTGTTCGAGGCGGAAGATCAGGGCGTAGGACGAAAAACGATGGCGTCCCTGGAGGACTAGCTCCCGTCCCGGGATCGCGGCGACCACCCGAAATCCGGGTAGCGTCGAGCCTTCGGCAAGGGGCCGTGGCCCGGACGCTGTGCGGTCGGCAGCCCCGACCAATCCGGCGTAGCCGGCCACAGCGGGACGCGAGAAGGATCGGTCCAGTGTTTCGACCAGGCTGCGCCAGACGTCGTCAGCCCCCGCCGCAATGGCCGTGGTGTGCTCATCGAGGTATGGCAACGCAGTGATCTGCATCGCAGCCTCCGAAAGGTCTGGGTGCGGGAAATCTGGCCGAGGCGTTCGCCCAGCCGTCACGGTGACGTTCCCGCGAACGCCACACGCCTGCCTTTCGCGCGGCACTCTGACGTTCATCGCGCGACGGCGAGGAGGAGAGACGCCGCCGCCAGAGCCAGGTAGCCGCCGGGAAATGCGATGTTGTAGTACACGCGAGCACGGATGTGTGCGGCCGTGGCACCGATGAAGAACAGGACGAGCCCTGTCGCGGCGGCAACGCCGATGACCGGGACACCCATGAGTCCGAGTAGGAGACCGGCGGCTCCAGCGGCTTTGAGCGCAGCGAGCCACGGGAGCCAGTTCTCGGGGAGACCCACTTCCACTGAGTTGGCGAGGACGAACTTGGCTCGTAAGAAGTCTGCGATGGCGATTCCGGCGTTGGCCAGGATCGCGATGGCCGTGATGATCGCGTACCCGGTGAGCATGTGCCTCGCCTTTCAGTCGAGCGCCCGTGAGGTTGGCGAGCTCTGCGCGCTCACCTCGACAAGCCTTCCCGAGCCCTTGAGCGGCGTCCAATACCCATCTCTATAACCTGGAAGCATGGATGTGGACACTCGGCTGCTGCGCTACTTCATCGCTGTAGCGGAGGAGGGAACCCTCAGCCGAGCCGCAGAACGACTGTTCGTGTCCCAGCCGGCGCTCACCAAACAGATCAAGCAACTGGAGACCCAGCTCGGAGTGCGACTGTTCACGCGGTCCCGCACCGGCATGACCCTCACAGAACCGGGCTGGACCCTGGCAGAGCGGGTGCCCGCGCTGCTGGCCGACTGGGACCAGGTGCTGCGGGAGACCAAGAGCGCCGCCAGCCGGGCAGCCCTCTTGCTGCGGGTCGGCTTCATTGCCAGTGCCGCCAACGAGGCGACCCCGCGCATCATCGCGGAGTTCTCCCGACGTCGGCCAGGCTGGCGGGTGGATATGCGGCAGGCCACCTGGTCGAATCCGAGCGCCGGGCTCGCCGACGGAGACGTCGACGTCGCCCTGCTGCGGCTGCCCTTCCCTGGCCAAGACACTCTGCGGACGGCGGTACTCTTCACCGAGCCCCGCTGGGTCGCCCTCCCCGAGGGACACGCTCTCGCAGCGCGGGACGTGATCCCGTTCCGCGACCTGTGGGATGAGCCGTTCGTGGCCGCTCCGCCTGAAACAGGCTGGTGGCGAGACCAATGGCTTGCCACCGATGAACGCGGTGGCCACCCGGTCCGCATCGGCGCCGTCACAGACCAACCGGACGACTGGCTCAGCGCCATAGCCAACGGCTACGGCATCGCCCTCGCCCCGGCATCTGCCGCTCGCTTCTACGCCCGGCCCGGCATCACCTACCGCCCCGTCAGCGGCGTCAGCCCCAGTCAGGTGGGCGTCGCCTGGGCCGTCGCCGGCGACAGCAACCCCGTCGTGCAGGACTTCGTCCACTGCTGCCTGGATAGACCGTTGCCAGAGATGACCACCACCTGATCACCCGGGCGACACTGATTGCAGCAGCCGCGGTGCGCTGTCCCATCGGCCCTCATCCAGATCTTTCGATCTACGGCACTCGGCAGCCGTGTTTCTCGGCCTGCCTCTGCTGAAGGAGAAGACGTCTCCCCACGGCAAGGAGGTCTCGCTCGATTCAGCGACGGCGCACACCTGTTGTGCCGGATATCGTCAGCGACACCGGCGCTGAGCTGCGCAGAGTCGTCTGACTCCATCTCGCGCCACACCCTTGCCCCAGAGAACCCGCTGTGCCAGTGGTGCATGGCGCCGGCCATGGAGAAGTGGGGCCCGGGCGTGCGGTACATCAACACGCGCTCCTGACGCTCCCCGTGTGTCCACGGGTCGTGAAGCGCGTTGGCCGTGTGGCTCATCGCTGTCCTGGTCTCACCTATGGACTGGTCGGGGCCAGGCGGCTGCCAGGATGAGCCCATTCGGCAGGGGAGAGCCCGCCACGCGGATCAGGTCACAGTCCACTGGCCGATGTTGCGGGCGAAGCCGCCAGCCAGCGTGAACTGAATCCTGTTGATCTTTGAAGCGGTCGGCACCTCGAAGACGATGAATCCGAGTGCTGTGTCGCCGGGGGTGAGAATGACGCTGCCTCCGAAGTCCGGGCCGGCGGCTGTGCCGGTGATCGTGGTGTTGAACTACACCGGCTGTGTGCTGGGCTGCGCCTACTGCTTCGCCAGCTTCGCCGGGCGCCAGTTCGGCCGGTCCGTCAAGGAGTGGGGCGACTACCTGTACGTGAAGAAGAACGCGGTCGAACTCGCCCGCAAGGAGCTGGCGAAGATGCCGCAGGACAAACGGCGGGGCACGATGCTGCTCAGCTCGGTCACCGAGCCCTACCAGGGGCACGAGACGAAGTACCGGCTCACCCGCGGCATCCTGCGCGAACTGCGAACGGTCGAGTACCCGGGCCTGGTGCGCATCCTGACCAAGTCACCCGTCGTGAACCGCGACATCGACCTGCTCACCAGTCTGCCGCGCGCCGAGGTCGGCATGACCGTGACCACCACCGACGACAACGTCAGCCGCCGGCTGGAGGTCCGCGCCCCGCTCGCCTCCCGCCGCCTGCGCACCCTGGCCGAGCTGAAAGAGGCCGGCATCCCCACCTACGCCTTCGTCGGCCCGCTCCTGCCCCACTTCTCCACCCGGCCCGAGCTTCTGGACGACCTTTTCGGGCAGCTCGTCGAGGCAGGAATCGGGGAGGTGTTCATGGAGCACATCAACCTCGAGCGGTACATCCGCGAGCGCATGGACCAGGTGCTCGCCGACGAGCCCGAAGACGTCCGCGAGGCGTACCTCCAGGCGCGGACGAAGGAGCACCGCGAACAACTCGACACGATCGTGGCGGAGTTGCTGGACAAGCACGGGCTGCGGCTGCGCTTCGAGGAGGTCGTCCACCACGACGACAACGACGCCCTGCGGGAGAGGCTCGCATCCTCGGCATGACTGTGACCGTGTCCGGGGCGCCGGACCAGGCATAGTCAGGCGGTGATGCCGGACTCGGGATCCGGCACCCCCGTGGCCCACGTCCCCATGGCCTCCAGGACCTCGCGCAGCCCCTCGCCCAAAGGGGTCAGCGCGTATTCGACGCGCGGCGGGATCTCCGCATACGTCGTGCGGGTGACGATGCCGTGCTCCTGTCAGCGTCGCACCCTCGGCATCCCCAGCCCGATCCACGAGATGATCTCGCGCTGGATCTCGTTGTTGCCGCCGCCGAAGGTGAAGATGACCGCCGAGCGGTACCCGCGTTCGAGTTCGCCGTGCAGGACCGCGCCGGCCGAGCCCTCCTTCAGGGCACCGGGGGCCGCGACGATCTCCATGAGCCAGGCGTAGGCGTCGCGCCGCGCCTCCGAGCCGTAGACCTTGACCGCGGAGGCGTCCTGCGGGGTGAGGGTGCCGTCCTGGACGGCGCCGACCATCTGCCGGTTGAGCAGCCTGAGGGCCTCCAGCCGGACGTGGGTGCGGGCCAGGAGGCGGCGTACCCAGGGCAGGTCGGCGACGCGGCGGCCGTCGGCGAGCTTGGTCTCCGTCGCCCAGCGCCGCACGTCGCGCAGGGCGCGGATCGCCATGGTGCCGTGGGCGGCCAGGGTCACGCGTTCGTGGTTGAGCTGGTTGGTGATCAGCCGCCAGCCCTGGTTCTCGGCGCCGACCCGGCGCGAGACGGGGACGCGGACGTTCTCGTAGTAGCTGGCGGTGGTGTCGTGCGAGGCGAGGGTGTTGATCAGGGTGCAGGAGTAGCCGGGGTCGGAGGTCGGTACCAGGAGCATGGTGATGCCCTTGTGCGGCGGTGCGTCCGGGTCGGTGCGCACGGCCAGCCACACCCAGTCGGCCGTGTCGCCGTTGGTCGTCCAGATCTTCTGGCCGTCGACGACGTACTCGTCGCCTTCCCGTACGGCCCTGGTGCGCAGGGACGCGAGGTCGGTGCCGGCGCCGGGCTCGCTGTAGCCGATGGCGAAGTCGATCTCGCCGGAGAGGATCTTCGGCAGGAAGTACGCCTTCTGTTCGGCGGTGCCGTACTGCATGATCGTCGGGCCGACGGTGTTCAGTGCCATGAGCGGCAGCGGGACCCCGGCCTGGGCGGCCTCGTCGAAGAAGATGAACTGCTCCATGGCCGTCAGGCCGCGCCCGCCGTATTCCTCCGGCCAGCCCACGCCGAGCCAGCCGTCCGTACCGAGCCGCCGGATGGTCTCGCGGTAGAACCGCTTCTGGGCGGCCGGGTCACCGTGCCGCGCGTACGCCTGGTCCGGGACCAGTTCGGCGAAGTAGGACCGCAGTTCGGTGCGCAGCCGCTGCTGCTCGGGCGTGTATTCGAGGTCCACGGCGCCTCCAGGCTCCCAAGGCCGGTCCTGTCGGCGCACACCGTAGAACGTGTTTCAGAAATTGGGAATGGCGTTGTCAGTTCAAGGTGGCGAGGAAGTCCGTGCACGCCCGCGCGCAGGCGCGGCAGGCCGCCGCCGACTCCTCCGCTCCCGGTTGCCGGTCGAAGACGTGGGCGGCCTCCAGGCACACGGTCCGGCACCACTCCACCTGGACTCGGATGGCGCTCTCGTCCACCTGGTTCTGCTCGGACAGCACACGGCAGGTCGCGTCGCAGACCTCCGCGCACATGATGCCCTTGCGTCGTACGAGTTCCTGGTTCTCGGTGCCGTCGGGATCCACGAGGCTCGCGCGCAGCGCGCACGCCCGTGCGCATTCGGTACACGCCTGCGCACAGGCGAAACGGTCCTCCAGGAACCGGAACAGCTCCTGCTGGGATGTCGTCGAAGTCACACAGCGCGGGTAGCCCCGGTCGACGCCGGTCAAACCCGGTGTTCCCAAGGGCTCCGTCCGGTGCGGCCGTCATCCGTGCTCAGCAGGTTCACGCAGGGGACCACGGGTACCCGCGTGCCATGAATAGCGCATGGATGGAGATGGCCGCGGGCCGTGGCGCCGTCGGCATCGGGCTGATCGTGGCGGGTGTGGTGGTCGTGGCCCTGCTGCTGGGGGCCTTCGTCCTCGGCGTTCGCGTCAAGCGCAGGGAGCTGCCCACACCGCGGCCGGACGAGCAGCCGAAGCTGCCCGAGGGAGGCCCGGTCCGCGAGACGAGTGAGCGCCGGGAGCCCGAGGAGGTCCCCAGGAGCGAGGAGCGCCTGACCCCGCACCAGCTCAAGGGCCACGGCAATCAGAGCGACCGGACCAGCGCCTCACAGGAACGCCCGCGCTGGAACGAAGGCAGCAGCGGCGGCTTCGGCAGCGGCGGCCCGGGCGCCAGCTGACCCCACCGCCCGGCCACGCCTGACCGGAAAAGGGGCCCGTGCATGTGCACGGGCCCCTTTTCCGTGCCCGGATCCTGCACCCATCGAGGTGAGGTGGATCACAGGCCTCGAGTGCATCGTGGAGTGGGGGCCGGCGTCTTTTGAGAGGTGTAGGGGGCCACTGAGACGCAGGACGGTGAGGATGGAGCAGTTTCGGGCGGACGGCTTCGACGAGTTCGCGGCCGCCCGTTGGTCGGCGCTGCTCCATGTCGCGCGTCTGCTCACGGGGGGCGACCGGCAGCGGGCCGAGGATCTGGTGCAGGAGGCCTTGGTCAAGCTGTGGTTCGCCTGGCCGAAGGTGGCCGAGCAGGCTCCCGAGGCGTACGTCCGTACGGTGCTGGTGCGGCTGGCGGCCCGCTCGGCGCGGCGGCGCTGGTGGGGTGAGCGACCGGTGGAGCACCTGCCCGACCGGGCCGACCCGGGCGACGTGTCGTCCGCCGTCGCGGAACGTTCGCGGCTGGAGGCGGCACTGGCCCAGCTGTCACCGAAGCAGCGCGCCGCGGTCGTGCTGCGCTATTACGAGGACCTTCCCGAGGCCCAGGTCGCCCAGGCCCTTGGCTGCCCGGTGGGCACCGCCCGGTCCCATGCGTCACGCGGAGTCGCACGGCTCCGCCAGATTCTGTCCGACACCGTCAGGCCCGTGGGGTGAAAGGAGTACCGATGGACGACTTCGAGCGGGACCTGTCGCGGCTGATGCACGACACCCGGCAGCACACCCCCTACGAGCCCGCGCACCGGCAGCGGCTGCACGCGGGCATCCGGGCCCGCCGCCGGGCGCGGTTGCTGTGGAAGGCGGGCGGCTCCGCCGTGGCGGTGGCCGGGCTCAGCGTCGGACTGGCGCTGCTGCCCAGCATGTTCACCCGCGCCCAGCCCGCAGACCATCGGCCGCGGCCCGTGATGAGCCCGACGGCCTCACCGGACAGCACCCCGACGAGCCCGGCGCCGACGCCCAGCACGACCCCGACCGAGCAGCCCGAGACGACCCTGCCCGCGACCACCACGACCACCACCGGCGGCATCACCCCGTCCGGGACGACGAGCGAGCCGGCCGGCCCCGCACCGACCACCACGCCCCCCGAAGGCCGAGCCACCTCGGAACCGCCCGCGCCCCCTCCCTCCTCCGCACCGACGACCGCCCCGGCGTCGGCTCCGCACTCCGAACAGCCCTCCGCAACGGTCTACCCCGAGTAGCCGCCTGAGCGGCCCCTCCCGCCAGGGGCACCATCGCCCCGGATTTCTCGACGCCCCACCCGTCACGGGCGCCTTCGGCATGCCCGCAACCGGCGCCCGGGCATGCCCCCACGCCAGAAAGAGACCGTGAGACAGCCATGCGAACCGTATTGCGGTCGGTCCCGATCGACCGCCCGACAACCGAACCGTCCGCGTTGCCCCGCCGGGCGCCCCTGCCGGCACACCACCCGGAGCCCGTCCTGGACGTGGTCGTCCCGGTGTACAACGAGGAGAACGACCTCGAACCCTGCGTCCGGCGCCTGCACGCACACCTCCGCGAGACCTTCCCCTACGCCTTCCGCATCACCATCGCCGACAACGCGAGCACCGACGCGACCCCGCGGATCGCCGCCCGGCTGGCCGCGGAACTGCCCGGCACGGACTGGATCCGGCTGGCGGAACGAGGCCGGGGCCGTGCACTGCACACCGCGTGGTCGCGCTCCCGTGCCCCGGTGCTGGCCTATCTGGACGTGGACCTGTCCACCGACCTCGCCGCGCTGCTGCCGCTGGTCGCGCCGCTGATCTCGGGCCACTCCGACATCGCCATCGGCACCCGGCTGGCCCGCGGCTCCCGGGTGGTGCGCGGACCGAAACGGGAGATCATCTCCCGCTGCTACAACGGCTTGCTGCGCGGCACGCTCGCGGTGGGCTTCTCCGATGCGCAGTGCGGATTCAAGGCGGTGCGGCGGGACGTCGCCGAGCGGCTGCTGCCGCTGGTGGAGGACCGCGCGTGGTTCTTCGACACCGAGTTACTGGTGATCGCCGAGCGGGCGGGCCTGCGGATCCACGAGGTGCCGGTGGACTGGGTGGACGACCCCGACAGCCGGGTCCGCATCCTCTCCACTGCGCTGGCCGATCTGCGTGGCATGGCCAGGATCGGCAAAGCCCTGGCCTGCGGCGGGCTGCCGCTGTCCGCGCTGCGCCGCAGCGGCGGCGACCTGGCCGGGGAGCTGCCCGCGGGTCTGGCCCGGCAGGTGGCGCGCTTCGCCGCCGTCGGTGCCGCCAGCACCCTCTGCTATCTGCTGCTGTACACCGTGCTCAGACCGGGGACAGGGGCGCAGGCCGCCAACGCGCTGGCCCTGCTCGCCAGCGCGATCGCCAACACGGCGGCCAACCGGCGGGTCACCTTCGGTGTGCGGGGCCGTGGCGGCGCACTGCGCCAGCACCTCAAGGGCCTCGCCGCCTTCCTGATCGGACTGGCCCTGACGAGCGGTTCGCTCGCCCTGCTCCACCACACCGCGCCCGGGGCCGGCCACCCGGTCGAGCTCATGACTCTGGTCGTCGCCAACCTGGCCGCCACGCTGCTGCGTTTCCTCCTCTTGCGGGCCTGGGTGTTCCCGGCCCGCCGCACGACAGGACCCTCCGCCACATGAGCACCGTCCAGCTGCGCCGCCCGCCCGTCGGTACCGAAAGGCCCGAAGTCCCGCACGGCGCGCGGACGTCCCGGACGCGGCTGCGTGCCGTCGCCGAGCGCTACGGGCCCGTGCTGCTGATGTACGGCGTGCTGAAGCTGGCCGGCTTCGCCGTCTTCATGTTCCTGCTGGACTCCGCGGGCGACTTCCGGAAGAAGAACCCGCGCTTCGGCGGCGGCGAGCACGCCTGGGACGTCCTGGCCAGCTGGGACGGCTGGTGGTACCAGCAGATCGCCGCGCACGGCTACGACCCTGCCCTGAAGCCGGTCCCGGGCGCGACGGGCCGCCTGATCACGCTGGAGGGCAACTCGGCGGCGTTCTTCCCGCTGTACCCGACGCTGATGCGGCTGGTCTCGGAGTGCACCGGACTCGGCCTGTACGGCGCCGGCATGACGGTCTCCGTCATCGCCTCGTTCGCCGCCGCGCTCGGCATCTACACCGTGACGAAACACCTCGGCGGCCACCGGGCCGGTCTGGTCGCGGCCGGGGTGTGGGCGGTCTGGCCCGGATCGGGCACGGAATGGTCGGGCTACTCGGAGTCCCTCTACACGGCCCTCGCCGCATGGGCCTGCTACGCGGTCATGACCCGACGTTGGCTCACGGCCGGCCTGCTGACCTGCGCGGCCGGGCTGTGCCGGCCCACCGCCGTCGCGCTCGTCGCCGCCCTCGCCGTCGCAGCGGTGCTGTCCCTGCGCCGACGCGAGGACGGGGTCCGCCGCCCCCTGGCCGCTGTGGCGATCGCGCCCCTCGGCCTGTTCGGCTACCTCGGCTGGGTCAACTACCGCATGGGCGACATCAACGGCTACTCAAAGCTCCAGGACGGCGCCTGGGCCCACAAGTTCGACTGGGGGGTCCACACGTTCAACGTGCTGACGTCCATCCCGGTCGGCCACTTCGACTACCGCTTCGCGATGCCCTTCGAGGACCTGATCGGTGTCTGCGTGGTGCTGATGGTGCCGGTGCTGACCGTGCTGCTGACGCGCCTGCGACCGCCTGTCGTGCTCGTCGTCTACACGGTCCTGTCCTACCTCATGGTGATGACCACGCAGCAGTATTTCGGCAACGTCTCGCGCTATCTGCTCCCGCTCTTCCCGCTGTTCGTCCCCCTCGCTCTCGCGATGCGCCGGCTCCGGTGGCCGTCCCTGGCCGCGGTCCTCGGCACGGCCGCGCTGGCCTCCGGGTCGTACGCGGGATACGTGCTGTTCGTGCTGGGAGTGCCGTAGGAGCGGCCGGACCGTCGGCGCCCGGTGAGATGCTCCGAAACATTCCCTTCACCCAGGAAGTATTTAGGGGTAACGACCACTGCCTACCGTGCCTGCCTTGTCAGCACCCAACCCGCAGCAAGGAGGCGTGGCATGAGTACCGAGCCACGACTGGCCGAGGTCGCCGAGCCGGAACCCGCACAGCAGGCAGCGCCGGGCACGGATCAGGCCGTCAAGGAGACTCTCGAGGACTACACGCTCCGCTTCGCACCGCGCAGTTACCGGCGCTGGACCCCGATGGTGGTGGCGACGACAGCGCTGGGCGGCATCGCCTACATGGCCGACTTCTCCATCGGGGCCGGCATCGGACTGGCCCACGGCACCGGCAACGCGCTGCTCGCGATCGCCGTCGCCGCCGTCGTCATCTTCGTGACCGGATTCCCGCTGGCCTACTACGGGGCCCGTTACAACATCGACCTGGACCTGATCACCCGCGGCTCGGGCTTCGGCTACTTCGGCTCGGTCCTCACCAGCGTCATCTTCGCCAGCTTCACCTTCATCTTCTTCGCCCTGGAAGGCTCGATCATGGCCCAGGGCCTGAAGCTGGGCCTCGGACTGCCGCTCTGGCTGGGCTACCTGGTCTCCACGCTGATGGTGATCCCCCTGGTGATCTACGGCATGAAGGCGCTGAGCAAGCTCCAGGTGTGGACGACGCCGATCTGGCTTCTCCTGATGGTCGGCCCGCTGGTCTACCTCGTCGCCAACGACCCCGGCACCGTGGACCGCTTCCTCGCCTACGCGGGCACCGACGGGGACGGTGGCATCAACACCGCGTCCGTGCTGCTCGGTGCGGGCGTGTGCCTGTCGCTGATCGCGCAGATCGGCGAGCAGATCGACTACCTGCGCTTCATGCCGCCCAAGACCGAGGCGAACAAGCGCAGTTGGTGGACGGCCGTGGTGATGGCCGGTCCGGGATGGGTCGTGCTGGGCGCGCTGAAGCAGGCCATCGGCGTGTTCCTCGCGGTGTACATCATCGCCGAGGTCGGCGCCTCCGCCGCACCCGAGCCGATCCAGCAGTTCAAGGGCGCCTTCGACGCGATGATGCCGTCCTGGCTCGTCGTCCCCCTGGCCGTGGTGCTGGTCGTCATCAGCCAGATCAAGATCAACGTGACGAACGCGTACTCCGGCTCCCTGGCGTGGACCAACTCCTTCACCCGGGTCACCCGGCGCTACCCGGGCCGGATGGTCTTCGTCCTGGTCAACCTGGGCTTCGCACTCGCGCTGATGGAGGCCGACATGTTCAGCTTCCTCAACAGCATCCTGGGCTTCTACTCGAACTGCGCGATCGCCTGGGTGGTCACCGTGGCCACCGACATCGGCATCAACAAGTACGTGCTGAAGCTGTCCCCGCACGCCCCCGAGTTCCGCCGCGGCATGCTCTACGCCGTCAACCCCGTCGGGGTCGTGGCCTTCGTCGCCGCCTCGGGGCTGTCCATCGCCATGTACTTCCACGCCCTCGGCGACACGCTCCAGCCGTACTCCCCCGTCGCCGCGGCCGTCATCGCCTTCGTCCTCACTCCGCTGATGGCCGTGGTCACCAAGGGCCGGTACTACCTGCGCCGTACCGACGACGGCATCGCCGAGCCGCTGCTGGACGAGGACGGCAACCCCAGCGCCGTCGCCTACGAGTGCCATGTGTGCCGGCAGCAGTTCGAGCGGCCGGACGTGGCCGCCTGCCGGACGCACGACGCGGTCGTCTGTTCGCTGTGCCTGAGCACCGACACGGTCGGCGACCACGTCCTGCCGGCCACGGTCTAAGGGGCCCTTGCACTATGAGCGTCCGATGAGGTCGCGTGGTCTGGTGCCGTGCATCGCACTGCCTCGATGCCGCCGCTGTGGAAGCGGCGGTGACTCCGCGGACCGCGGCCGTGGCGCCGGAGAGCCCTCGTAGCGGAGCTGCCAGGGCTTTTCGGCAGCGCGGCGAGGTGCGGTGCCAGGCCGCGCGACCCGGGCGCTCATAGTGCAAGGACCCCTAAACGGTGCGGCGGGAGTGCGGCCGGGCCCTCCCGCCCAAGGCACGTTCCAAGTCGGTCTCGGACGCGCTGTCCGCGACCGAAAGGGGGGCTGCTCCGATGCCCGGGCGGCATACTGATCTTGCGCTGCGCAGTGATCGGGCGATGGCCGGAGAGGGGATGACGGGACGTGACCACCGAAGAGCCGGACAGGCGGAGAACTCCCCATGAGCCCCCCGGCGTTCGTCCGGTCCCGGACGACGTGTGGCTGAGGTTCCTGACCGACAGTGAGTCCGCCATACGCGTCTCGGCTCCCAGGGAACCCTCGGCCACGGAGCGGGCGGCGGGGCGGCAGCTCCAGCCCCCGCACACCGTCGGCGATCTGTGGCAGCCGGAGGACCTCTGGGTCCGCGTGGCGTGGCGGGACCTGGACCGCCGTGCCAAGGTCCGGCGCGCGGGCCGGGTGGCCGCCACCGCTGCCGCCGTCGCACTGGCCCTCGGGGCCTGGTCCCAGCTGTCCACCGGCGCGGGCACGGGCCACCGGCCCGCCGAGAGCACGGTGCGGCAGGTCGAGGGTGCGACCGCGCGACTGCCCACGGCCACACCCGCCCCGTCTGCGGCCTCCCTCCGGCAGCCGTCGCGATAGCTCGCGCAGGACCGGGGGACGGCCCCACCGCCAGGTCCTCGGGTGCCGCAGGCAAGCCGAAGCCAAGTACCGGGAGCCGCGGGCACGCCGGAGCCGGGTCGGTGGCCGCAGGTGCGCCGGCGAGGCGCACGGCGCGGTTTCTCCGGGACCGTGCGGGCCCGCCCGCCGGGGTCAGCCCGTCTTCCAGCCCCTCCGTGTGTCGATCCGCTCCCACTCCGCGTCCCACTGGGACATGCGGCGGCGGTCGAGACCCAGGCGGGTCAGCCACGTGGCTCCCAGCACCGTGGCGCCGGTGAAGATCCCTGCGAGCGCGCCGCCCATGGCGGTGTGCAGCCAGGCCTCGCCGCCGGACACGGGCGGGGTCGTGAGGTCACCGCTCCGGTTGACCCACACGGAGAGGGTGCTTCCGGCGGGTGCCCTCGCCGGTACCCGGGCCTCCTCCCGGTGGGTCGAGCCGTCGGGCGCGGTCCACCGCACCTTGCCCCACACCCGGTGGTCGCTCGCCTCGCGGGCCGGCGACGGGCCGGGCGCGTCCTCGACCACCGTCGCCTGAACCTGGCGGCTCTGGGCCCGCTGCTGCTCGACGGCCCGCTCGACCGTGCCCGCCGCGAGCAGTCCCGCGACCAGCCCGCCCAGCAGGGCGAGCACCCAGCCGGCGAGCAGGATCCAGGCTTCGACGACGTCGACGCGCCGTTTGAGCGCGTTACGCCGCCACCGCCACCACCGCACGGTCACACGTTCTGACGCATTCATCGGCCGACACCCCCTCGTGAGCACCGGCAGCACCCTTCCAGTGTGCGCCTGTCCGCCGGGAACGCCCGCCGATCAAAGCCACAAAAGCGCATTCCGAGCGGCGCGAGTCCCGGTTCAGCCGGCCGCGATCCGTACCCGGTCGCTCTCGTCGCCGGAGAGGAAGGAGGCCATCGCACGCCCTTCCTCGGCGACGCCCGTGCGGTCGCTCCGTGAGAAGGGGCGCAGCGGGGTGACGAGCACCGTGCCCGCCTCGACGGTCCAGGTGGCGGCGACCCTTCCGTCGACCAGGACGACTCGGGCGCCGGCGACGGACAGGTGACGGTGCGCGTCGTCGATGATCCGGCTGCGGTCGTGATAACCGAGAATCGCGTTGTCGAACGCCGGCAGGAACCTCACCGGCGCCGGGGTGCCGGGATCGGGGCGGGGCGCGTCGGGGAGGTCGAGCAGTTCGCGGCCGCGTTCGTCGCGAAAGGCGACGAGTTCCTCGCGGAGGGCGGAGACCGCGGCGGGCAGTCCGGCGAGACCGCACCAGGCGCGCAGGTCGGCTGAGGCGGCGGGGCCGAACGCGGCCAGGTAGCGCCGTACCAGCGTCTGGCCCACGGGGTCGGAGGCGTCCGGGGAGGGCGGGTCGATGTCGCGGCCGAGCCAGGAGGAGACGAGCGCGTAGCGCGCTCCCCCTGTGGTGCGCCACAGGCCGCGCGGCGGCACCTGGACCGTCGCCAGGAGGGCCGCGACCAGCATCTCGCCCAGGGGCCGCGGCTGCGTCCCGGGCCGGCGGTCGGCGACGGCTCGCGCGAGGTCGGGCATGGAGCGGGGTTCGCCGTCGGCCATGATCTCGCGGCCCGCCGCCTCCAGTTCGCCGGGATCGATCCCGGCGAGTTCGCGCCGGTACACGCCGAGGACCCGTTGGCGGAGCATGGCGTCGTGGCGGGACCGCCAGGCCACGACGTCGTCGGCGGTGACGAGATGGACGGTGCGGCGCATGAGGTGGGTGCGCACGACACGGCGCCCGGTCAGCAGGTTCGACAGCTCCGCCGGGTCGAAGGCCCGCAGCCGCGACCAGAGCCCGGGGAACGGCTCCTGCGGTTCCTGCGCCTGGAGACCGCACAGGTGCGCGACCGCGTCGAGGACCGGCGAATCGGCGCGGTCGAGGAGCAACTGCCGGGCCAGGGTGGCCCGGTTGAGCGCCCGGGCGTCGAGAACGGTCATCGGAGCACCTCGGCCATCGCGTCGTGTGCCGGCCCGCGGTCCAGGTGTCCGGGCGGCTTGCGCGCTCACGGTCGCACGGGATGCGGTCAGGTCGTGACCGCATCCGGCGTCGGGGTGGCTGGCCGGTCTCGCGCGGGGGGCCGACGTCGAACTCGCCGCTCGAGCGCGCGACGCGCAGTCCGCGGCACGACACCCCTGCGGGTCGGCCCGGCGGTGGCCGGGAGCACGCACGGCGCCACCACCCCGCACAGCGGGCGTGCGTCACCTGCGTTGCCACTCCTCCGCGAGGAGCCGGTACGAGCGCACCCGGTCGGCGTGGCCGTGGGTGATGGTCGTGATGATGAGCTCGTCGGCGCCGGTGGCCTCCTGCAGTTGTTCGAGCTGGTCCGCGACGCGTCCGGGTGACCCGACGAACTGGGTGTCGACGCGGTCGGCGACCAGCGCCCGGTCCTGCTCGCTCCAGGGGTGGGCGCGGGCCTCTTCGGGGGTGGGGAAGGGGATCACGCCCTCGGCGGTGCGGATGCTGCGGACCCACGGGCCGTATCCGGTGGCCAGTTCGCGGGCGGTCGCGTCGTCCTCGGCGACGACGACGTCGGCGGAGACACTGACGTAGGGCTTGTCGAGGTGCTCGGACGGCAGGAACGCGGCCCGGTAGCCCTCGGCCGCCTCCAGGACGGTGGCCGGGCTGACATGGTAGTTGGCGGCGAAGCGCAGGCCGTTGCGGCCGGCGACGTCGGCGCTCTCCCCACCGCTGCTGCCGAGGATCCACACCTGCACGTCGGCGCCCTCACCTGGGACCGCGTGCGCTTCGAGGCCGTCCGCCGAGCGGTAGTCACCGCGCAGCAGCGCGAGGACGTCGTCGATCTGCTCGCCGTAGTCCTGGTGCCGGGCGCCCGGCTGCTGCAACAGCTGCTGCTGGAGCCGGAGGCGTGGTGAGCCCCGCAGGTGCTCGTAGGAGAACCGGGGCGGGATCCGCAGGCCGCCCGGAGTACGGCCGTCGACGACGGGGGTCGTGGTCGGCCGGGGCTTCGCCGTCTGCCCGGGGGGACGTCCGCCCGAGCGGCCGAGGCCCAGGTCGAGGCGCCCGGGGTGCAGGGCGTCGATCAGGCCGAACTCCTCGACGGTGGACAGGGCGGTGCGATGGCCGAGTTGTACGGCGCCCGAGCCGATCCTGATCGTGGAGGTCGCGGAGGCGGTCAGGGCCAGTACGACAGCGGGAGAGGCCCCGGCGACGCCCGGGTTGAGGTGGTGTTCGGCGAACCAGTAGCGGCTGTAGCCGAACTCTTCGGTCTGCCGCGCGAGGTCCAGGGTGTTGCGCAGGGCGTCGGCGGCGGTGGCGCCGGACGGGACCGGGACGAGGTCGAGGACTCCGAGGGGGATGCCGGACATGGTCGGTGCTCCTCAGCGTGGGGCGGCGGAAGGGGACTGGGGGGCGGCCGGCTGGCTGCCGGTCTTCGGCAAGCCGGGCGGGTTGATCTGCGACTTCCGTACGGCCTCGCCGGACAGGCCCCAGCGCTTGAGGACCTTCGCGTACGTCCCGTTCTCGATGACGTGGTCGAGGGCGTCGGCGAGCGGCTTCGCCAGGCCGTTGTCCTTCTTGGTGGTGGCCGCGATCAGGCCCTGAAGACCGGCGCCCGCGCCGGAGTAGGTGCCGACGACCTCGGTCTTCCCGGTGGTGGCCGCGTGGTAGGCGGCGGTCGGGTTGGGGCCGAGGTAGAGGTCGATGCGGCCGGACTGGAGGGCGAGGTAGGTGTCGCTGTCGTTCTGGTAGTACTTGATGTCCACCGGCTTGCGGCCGGCCTTCTCGTTCTCCTTGGACCACTCGATCAGCAGCTTCTCCTGGTTGGTGCCGCTGCCGACGGCCACGGTCCTGCCCGCCACGTCCTCGGGCCCGTCGATCTTCAGGCCGCTGCCCTTCTTCGCCTCGAAGGCCAGGTTGTCCTCGCGGTAGGTGGCGAAGTCGTACTTCTCCTTGCGTTCCTCGGTGACGGTGATGTTGCTGAGTCCGACGTCGTACTTGCCGCTGTCCAGGCCGACGAAGATGTTCTCCCAGGACACCGTGTTGAGGTGCGGCTTCAGGCCGAGGACGTCTGCGACCAGGTAGGCGATGTCGGGCTCCACGCCGATGACGGTCCTGTTGTCCGTGGCGTGGAAGGTCAGGGGTGCCGCGGAGCCGGAGGAGTCGACGATCTCCAGCGTGCCTCTCCTGCGGATCTTCTCGGGGACCTCGGCGGCTATGGAGTCGACCTTGCCGGTGGTGACGCGGTTCTGGTCGGGGCTGATGTTGATCCTCGTCTTGTCGCCGGAGGTGGCCGCGACCTCGGTGGTGCCGCCGTCGGTGGGGTTGGCGCAGCCGGCGAGGGCGAGAGCGCCGGCGAGTTGGAACGCCGCTGCGGCGGTGGAACGGCGGGTGACGAAGGTGGTGGCCACGGTGGTGCTCCTTGCGTGAGGGACGGGAGGGTGGTCAGAGGACCTTGGAGAGGAAGGCGCGGGTGCGCTCGTGCCGCGGTGCGTCGAGCACGGCCGAGGGCGGGCCCTGCTCCACGACGACTCCGGCGTCCATGAACACCACGGTGTCGGCGACCTCGCGGGCGAAGCCGATCTCGTGCGTCACGACGATCATGGTGGTGCCGGTGCGGGCCAGGTCCTTGATGACGTCGAGGACCTCGCCGACCAGCTCCGGGTCGAGTGCCGAGGTGGGCTCGTCGAACAGCAGCACCTTGGGTTCGAGGGCGAGTGCCCGGGCGATGGCGACGCGCTGCTGCTGACCGCCGGACAGCTGCCGCGGATAGGCGTCGGCCTTGTCGGCGAGACCGACCCGGTCGAGAAGCCGGCGGGCGGTCTCCTCGGCCTCCTTGCGCGGGCGGCGCCGAGCGGAGACCGGGGCCTCGACGAGGTTGTGCAGGACGGTCAGGTGCGGGAAGAGGTTGAAGTTCTGGAAGACGAACCCGATGTTCGTCCGCTGCTTCAGGATTTCCCGCTCCCGCAGCTCGTGCAGCTTGTTCCCCGACCGGCGGTAGCCGATGAGTTCACCGTCGATGCTGACCCAGCCGCGGCTGACCTTCTCCAGGTGGTTGATGGTGCGAAGCAGCGTGGACTTCCCGGCGCCCGACGGGCCGAGGACCACGGTGACCTCGCCGGCCCGCACCTGCAGGTCGACGCCGCGCAGCACCTCCAGGGGACCGAAGCTCTTGTGGACGCCGTGGACGTCGACCATGACGGCACTCATGCGCTCTCCTTCGTGAGGGACGTGACGAACCGGCGCGCGCGCTGGAGCGGGGTGGGTGGCGGGGTGCGGTCGGCGCCGCGGGCGTAGCGGCGCTCCACGTAGTACTGGGCGACCGACAGCAGCGAGGTGAGGACGACGTACCAGGCGGTGGCGACCAGCAGCAGCGGGATCACCCGGCCGTTGCGGCCGTAGATCACCTGCGCCTGGTAGAACAGCTCGCCGATGGACATGACGTAGACCACCGAGGTGCCCTTGAGCAGGCCGATGATCTCGTTGCCGGCGGTGGGCAGGATGGCGCGCATGGCCTGCGGGAGGACGATCCGGCGGATCTGCCGGAGCCGGGGGATGCCGAGGGCCGCCGCCGCCTCCAGCTGTCCCTGGTCGACGGCGATGACACCGCCGCGGACGATCTCGGCGGCGTAGGCGGCCTGGTGCAGGGTCAGCCCGATGACGGCGGCGCCGATGGTGCCGATGAGGGTGTTGCTGTCGACGGACCAGAACACCGGCCCGAAGGGGATGCCGACGCCCAACTCCTTGTACAGGGCGCTGAGATTGAACCAGAACACCAGCTGGACGATCATCGGGATGGACCGGAACACCCAGATGTAGGTCCAGGCGACGGTCGAGAGCACCGGGCTGCGCGACAGGCGCATGAAGGCGAGCACCGTGCCCAGCAGGAAGCCGAGGACGGTGGCGTACGCGGTGAGCTGGAGGGTCACCCACACCGCCTGGACGATCGTCTCGGAGAGGACGTAGTCGCTGAAGACACCCCACTCCCAGACGGGGTTGGTGACCAGGCCGTGGGCGAACTGCGCGACCAGGACGACCACGGCGGCGCCGGCGGCCCAGCGGGCGTAGTGGCGGGTGGGTACGACCTTCAGTTCTTCGGCATGCCCGGCCGTTCGGGTGGCCGGTTCTGTGATCGTGTCGCTGCTCATGGGGTCACCTGTGCTCGGGCGGATTGATCCGCGACGCGTCGATCGCGGAGGCGGAGGTGCCCCACTTCTTGAGAATGCGGGCGTACGTACCGTCCTTGATCAGCTCGTCGACGGCGGCCCGGAACGCCTTGGTGAGCGGGGAGCCCTTCTTGAAGGCGAAGCCGACGTCGAGGCGGTGGTACTCGCCGAGGAACGTGGTCTGCGCCGCGGGCTGGGCGGCCTGGTAGCGCAGGCCGTTGATGGTCGACATGATCACGTCGATGCGGCCCTGCTGGAGCGCGGTGAGCGTCGCTCCGTTCTCGGAGTAGACCTTCACCTCGTAGGGCTTCTTGCCTGCCTTGGCGCAGATGTCCTTCTGCGCGGCGAGGGTCGACTCGAAGGTGGTTCCGGCGCCGGTGCCGATGGTCAGGCCGCACAACTGGGTCAGGTCGGTGACCTTCTTCCTGACGGCGGTGCTGCCCTTCTTCACGGCGAAGCCCTGGCCGTCGTCGATGTAGGTGACGAAGTCGACGGTCTTCAGGCGCTGGGTGGTGACGCCGAAGTTGCCGGTGCCCACGTCGTACTTGCCGCTGCCGAGGGCGGGCAGGATCGTCTCGAAGGAGGCGTCCTGCCGGTCGAGCTTCACGCCGAGGACCTTGGCGACGGCGTCGGCGATGTCGATGTCCTGGCCCGCGGGCGCTTTGCCGGGCCCGTTCGGGTAGTAGGCGCCGGGCGGGAAGCCGACGGAGCTGCCGATGCGCAGCTTTCCCGAGGTGCGGACGTCGGCGGGCAGCAGGGCGGCGACGGAGTCCACCGTGCGGACGGCGGCGACCGGGTCGTCGGTGGGCGCCGGGGAGGCCTGGGCGCCCGCCGGTGCGGCGCCGGGGGTGGCGCCGGAGCCGCAGGCGGTGAGGGCCAGGGTGGGCAGCAGCACCAGGGCGGCGGTGCTGCGCAGACGGGTTCTGTTCACTGCTCGGTGACCTCTCGCAGGTGTTTCTCGAACGGCAGCGGGCCGATGGTCTCCGGGTCGGCCTCGGTGTCGAACAGGGCTGTGTAGCCGGTGGCCAGGTACAGGCCGCGGGCTTCGGGCTGGCGTGGGCCGGTGGTGAGGTAGACGCGCCGGTATCCACGGCCCGCCGCCTCGCGTTCCAGCTCGGCGACGACGCGCCGGGCGAGACCGCGGCGGCGGTGGGCGGAGTGGGTCCAGATCCGTTTCAGCTCGGCCGTGGCTGCGTCGTACCGGCGGAAGGCGCCGCCCGCGACGGGTTCGCCGCGTTCCAGCAGCAGCAGGAGCAGACCGCCGTGCGGTGCGGTGAACTCCTCGTCGGGGTAGCGGGAGATCTCGGCGTGCGCATCCTTGCCGTAGCGTCTGGAGTACTCGTCGCCGAGTTCCCGCAGCAACGGCGCGACCCGGGGGTCGGAGACCAGGACCTGAATGACCGTCAGTTCCGGGGCGGAGGTCATCCGTTCACCGTCGCGAGGGGCCGCGGCTCGTGGGCCGTTCGCTCGGCGTCGCGCCCGGCGTCGCGCTTGGCGTCGCGTTCGGCGTCGCGCTTGGCGACCTCCTCGCGGACGATCGGGATCACGTGCCGGCCGAAGTCGATGGCGTCGCCGAGCAGGTCGTAGCCGCGGGCCGAGAGGATGTCCACGCCGAGGTCGTAGTAGTCCAGGAGGGCCTGGGCGACCGTCTCCGGGGTGCCGACCAGGGCGTTGGAGTTGCCCGCGCCGCCGGTCGCGGCGGCGGTGGGCGTCCACAGGGCACGGTCGTAGCGCTCCCCCGCCTCGGCGATGGCGAGCAGTCGCTGGGAGCCGGTGTTCTGCGGCTGCGCGGAGCCGTTGTGGCGCTTGGTGATCGCCTCGCCGCGCTCCCTGCGGGCCTTGATCACACCGACCGTGCGGTGGGCCTTCTCCCAGGCCAGTTCCTCGGTCGGGGCGATGATCGGCCGGAACGCCGCCTGGATGCGCGGCACATCGGTGCGGCCCGCTGCCCGCGCGGCGGCCTTCACCTTCTCGATCTGCTCGGCGGTCTTCTCCAGGGGCTCTCCCCACAGGCAGTAGATGTCGGCCTCGGCGCCGCCGGCGGCGTACGCGGCGGGTGAGGAGCCGCCGAACGACACGTTCGGGCGGGGCTGCTGGACCGGGAAGACGTCGCTGACGAAGTCGTGGAAGCGGTAGTGCTCGCCCTCGTGGTCGAACGGCTCGTGCGTGGTCCAGATCTTCTTGACGATCCGGATGTACTCGCGGGTGCGGGCGTAGCGCTCGTCCTTGGTGAGGGTGTCCCCCTCGCGACCCTGTTCCCGGTCGTTGCCGCCGGTGATGAAGTGCACGGTCAGGCGTCCCTCGCTGATTTGGTCGAGGGTGGCGAAGGTCTTCGCGGCGAAGGTCGGGTACGACACGTTGGGCCGGTGGGCGAGGAGGATCTGGAGCCGGTCCAGCCTGCTCGCGATGTACGCGGCGGCCGGTGCCGGGTCCGGCGATCCGGAGCCGTAGGCGAACAGGACCCGGTCCCAGCCGTGTTCCTCGTGGGCCCGGGCGAGCCGGAGCGTGTAGTCCTTGTCGAAGGCGGCGCCGGAGCGCGGCGTGGTTTCGGATCCGTCGTGGGTGGCGGCGATGCCGAGGAACTCCACGGGCATGGGTTCTGGCCTTTCCTCAAGTCGTCCGGCGCCGTGCCGGAAAAAGCATCTGGGCAGGGCGGGGCGGGCCCGCGGCACGGTCGGGGTGCGACGGCGCTTCAGGGCGTGGCGAAGGGGGCTGTGAAGGGGGTGGAGAAGAGGGTGGAGAAGGGGGGTGATGGCGCCGGGGCCTGGGCCCTGGGCAGGGTGGAGCGGCGGCAGCGCGTGTCAGGAGAGAGACTCGGCCCGCGACGGGGGCACCGAGGGAGGGAAGGGCCGGTCAGACGGCCCGCTGCCGCGTCAGGCGCAACACGCCGCGGACCACACCCGACCGAAGTCGATGTGGCCCCGGGTGACCAGGCGCTGCTCGGCATTCATGCGACTACTTGAGCAGGGCGACTCGCGTCTCGTCAACCGCAGCCCGGATGGCGGACGGGAGTTGGGGCGAGCAGGAACGCGATGTCCGGTGTGGTTGACACCTGTGTGTGTCGGCCCCATACGATCGGCGCACCGCGTTGAGGGACGCGGCGAGCGTGATGACGCCGAAGCCTGGCTCCGGTCCCGTACCCGTGCCCTGCCTCCCTCCCCTGGAGAGCCTTCTGATGGCCTCGCCTTCCGACCTCACCGAATCCGCTCCCGCCCTGTCCGTGGCAGGTCCGAAAACCCCCGGCCGGGCCCCTGGCCCTGAGGCCGGCGACGACGTGCCACGGATCGTGCCGCGCCGCAACATCGGCCGCCTGCTGGCGGCTGCCCTCGCTCTGTCGCTCTTCGCGCTGCTGGCCGACTCCGTCGTCCGCAACCAGGCCTTCCAATGGGACGTGGTCGGCGGGTATTTGACCAGTGCCGCCGTGCTCGACGGGCTGCTGCTCACCCTGTGGCTGACCGGCGTGGTGATGGTGCTCGGCTTTCTGCTCGGCATCCCGCTGGCCGTGATGCGACTGTCCGCCAACCCTGTGCTGAGCACTCTGAGTTGGGGCTATGTGTGGGTCTTCCGGTCCACTCCGCTGCTGGTGCAGCTGCTGCTCTGGTTCAACATCGGAGCCCTCTATCCGACGCTCGGTCTCGGCATCCCGTACGGCCCGCAGTTCGTCACCGTCAAGACGGTGAACCTGCTCGGCCCCGCCCTGACGGCCGTCATCGGCCTGACCCTGCACGAGGCCGCCTACGCCGCCGAGGTGGTGCGCGGCGGCATCCTCTCCGTGGACCCCGTGCAGACGGAGGCCGCGCAGGCGCTCGGGATCGGCAGGGCTCGCGCCCTGCGCAGGATCGTCGTGCCGCAGGCGATGCGCTCCATCGTGCCGACGGCCGGCAACATGCTGATCGGCACGCTGAAGGGCACGAGCATCGTCAGCGTGCTGGCCGTGCACGACCTGCTGTACTCGGTACAACTGGTCTACAACCAGACGTACCAGGTCATTCCGCTGCTGCTGGTCGCCACGCTCTGGTACATCGCCGTCACGACCGTGCTCAGCGTGGGGCAGTTCTACGTGGAGCGGCACTATGCGCGGGGCGCCGCCCGTGCGTTGCCGCCGACGCCCGTACAGCGACTGAGGGCCCGGCTGGCCGCACATCGCCATTCCCTACGTTCCCTATCGAATTACTAGGAAAGTATTGACGGGGCCTTGCGCTCCTGCGCAGGATGATGCGGATGGCCCACACATCTTTCCCGCCCGTGAAGCTCAACACCCCGTTCTGCATACGAACTTGAGGAGATTCCTGCGATGGGCGTTGCCCTGGCGCCGTCCGGCCCCGCCGCGGAGTTCGACCAGTCCGGGACCGGCAGCGCGCACTGGTCCCGCGTGGCACGCGAGACGGCGGAGGACCTGGCCACGGACGCCGTCGCCCGGGACCAGGCGGGCAAGCCTCCCTTCGACGAGGTGTCCCGGCTGCGCGAATCGGGGCTGCTGACCCTCCTCGTGCCCGCCGAGCTCGGGGGCGGCGACGCGGACTGGACCCGGGCGTACGCCGTGGTCCGGGAGATAGCGGCGGCCGACGGCGCCATCGGGCAGCTCCTCGGCTGTCACTACTTCACGTCCTGGAGCGCACGGTTCTTCGCCGATCCCGCCCTCGCCGCGCGGCTGGAGCGGCGGTCCGCGGCGGAGCGGTGGTGCTGGGGCGGCGGCCTGGCCCGCCAGGAACCGGCGCTGACACTCACCCGGGACACGCGCGGGTACGTACTGAACGGGCGGCAGAGCTACGCCGCCGGCGTTCTGGTCGCCGACCGCCTCGCCGTACGTGCGGTGCGGGCCGGAACCGGTGAACCCGTCGCGCTCGTGGTCGATCCCGCCCTCGCGGGTGTGGTCGTCGACGGTGACGCCGACCCCTTCGGCCAGCGGCTGGCGGCGGGCGGCAGCGTGGAGTTCGACGCCGTGCCCATCGCCGCCGACGACGTGCTGGGCTCCCTGTCGGCGGACGAGGACGTCCTGTCGCCGCTGACGGCCCTGGTGTCACCGGTCGGTCGTCTGCTGTCGGCGCAGCTCCGGCTCGGCATGGCGGAGGGCGTACTGGCCGAGGCACGTGAGTACAGCAGGTCCGGCCACTCGCACTGGCACCCGGACTGGCCGGTCGGCTCCCCTCAGGACCCACAGGTGCTGACGGCGTACGGGGAGCTCACCGTGCTCACCCGCTCGGCGTCCGCACTCGCCGATGAGGCACGCCGGGCCGTGCAGGGCGGGCTGGACCATGGCGAGGACCTCACCTACGAGGACTACGCGGAGATCTCCGTCCTGGTGGCCATGGCCGAGGCCGCCGCGTCCAAGGCCGCCCAGGAGTCCACCGCTCGCGCCCTGGACATCATCGGCGCCCGCTCCGCTTCCGCCCGGCTCGGCTTCGACCGGTTCTGGCGCAACGCCCGGACGCACACCCTGTACGAGCCCGTCGCCCACCGGCTCCAGGACGTCGGGGACTACTTCCTCAACGGGGCGCACCCTCCGTTCGTCCTTCCCGTCTGACCGGACGACCCGCCCGAGCACAGGACCCGTCCGGCCCAGGACCCGCCCGAGCACAGGACCCGTCCGGCCCAGGACCCGCCCGAGCACACGACGACGACCGGTGCGCCGGTGATGCCGCCGGCCCCCGGGCGGCCACCTGACTCGGGTCGGCTCCTCGCGGAGTTCAGTCCTTGTCCATCGCCTTGCGGACGGCGTCCTTCGTGCGGTCCACGAGGGCCGCGACGGGGCCGAGGGCGACATTGGCCTTGGCGGACTCGACGCCCGGGTGGGGGCGGGTGGGGGCCATGGCCTCGGCGGCCTTCACAGCTTTGGCCAGGGTGGCGAGGCCGTCGGCGTCGGTGCTGCGGCGGATGTGCGTGAACTCGTAGCGTTCCTCCGCCCGGGCGTGCTCCTGCACGTCCTTGCGCAGCTTCATCAGCTGGAGCATGAACTTCGGGTCGTCGGTGTCCAGTTCGTCCAGGGCGGCCAGGGTCTCCTTGGCCGCCCGCTCCTCGGCGAGCCGGTCCTCCACGACCTGCTCGCCACCGGGCAGAGCGCGCCGTGCGAAGGGGTGGACGACCTCCTCCTCAGCGGTCTCGTGCACGGCCAGCAGCCGCACCAGGCGGCGGAAGGCGTCACGGCGTTCCTCGCCCCGGCTCTGCTCGACCTCGTCGAAGAGGTTGCGGATGTCGCCGTGCTGGCGCATGAGGAGCGCGACCACGTCGTTGTCCGCGGCGCGGTCGTCGCCGGCCTGGGGAGTGTGTGTCTCGGGCATGGTCGGCCGCCTCACTTCTCGCGCATCGCGGGGTCGGGGTGCTCTCCCTCGGTCTGGACGCGGTACTCGCGGCCGAACATCTCATCGTGCTGGACCATCACGCGCTCGCTGGGCGGCTGTTCACCGCCGTGGATCTGCTCCTGCATCTTCTCGAACCGCTCGTGTGCCTCGCGCACGTATCCGGCGCCCAGCGTGGTCAGGTCCATCTGGGTGTCCAGCAGCTCGCGCAGGTACTGCTTGTTCGGCTCGAAGGTGAGCACGTTCGGCAGCTCCGGGGCGAGGACCTCCTGCGGCTCCCGGCCGTCGTGGCGGCGCATCATGTCGCAGGCGGTGTGCAGGTGCTCCAGCTCCATGTTCAGGTGCAGCTCCCAGATCGCCTTCACCTTGGGGTCGCTCTCCTGCTCCATGAAGGAGTAGTACAGGTAGCACTCGTTGTATTCGTGGTTGACGAGCTGCTCCCACCACGTCTCCCCCGGGTCGACGAGCGACTCGTAGTGGGTGACGTGCTCCTCCTCGATCAGCCCGATCTCCTGGTAGAGCTGCCGGGCGATCGGCTCCATGTAGGTGGGGCCGGTGTTCATGTAGAAGTTCATGGTCTGCTGCTCCGCCGCCATGATCGTCAGGGCGTGCAGCTTGGACAGCGGGTTCGTGCCGCTCTTGTCGTAGGGGTCACGGACGTTGTCGTACGGGTCACGGTGGTGGTATTTCGTCGGGCGGCCCGGCATCACCTCGGTGAGGTCGTCGACGATCGACTCCGCCTTGCGGTGCTCGATCATCTCGTAGAGGTTGGCGTACCGGTACAGGTGGTCGAAGTCCTCCAGCACCCCGAACTGATACGCCTGCTTCAGATAGGGGTCCGGCTCCATGCGCGCCACCCAGGCCGTCAGGTCCACCGCGACCTGCTCGTAGGCGATGGTCGTCTCCAGGACGGAGGACACCCCGGGCAGCAGCCAGTTGACCACCTTCTGCTGCTGCGCCTCGATGTAGCGGGTCCGGGCGAGCTGCCGCTTCACCTCCGGGTCGACGGTGTTGCGGGCGAGCTGGTGACTGAAGAGGATGGCCTCCACCTCGATGCCGTTCATCGCGATGATGCGGCAGCGGGTGTACGGGTCGCAGCGGTCGGGGTCGATGGGCTGCACGTTCAGCTCGCGCCAGCTGCGGAGCTGACGGTCGAGCGGGATGCCCCGCTGTTCCAATGGGTTGAAGCTCATGGGACGGTCTCCTGGGGGTGTAGGGACTCGCGCGCCGACGGAGTGCCCCGCCAGGTCCGAAGGGAACGGATTCGTCTCCCCCACTGTTTCGGCCGGGCCGGTTTCCGGCCACCACACGCCCCCCGAACGGGTGCCCACCGCACGGGCCCTCGGCCGGACCGTGGGGACAGAGCGGGAGCGGCGCCGACCCGGTGTGGCTTCGAACGGCCACCCCCGGGTACTCCACGGCGGAACGACCCGCCGGCGAAGGAAACGGAGGAACGGAGGCCGTGGTGCTGTCCCATTCGCTCGATCACGGAGTCCTCGTCGTCACGGTCCACCAGGACCCCGGCATCGGCGGGCACGCCACGCTCCTCACGAGGATCAGCGACCTCGTCCAGGCCTGCCGGCCAGCACCCGTGGTCATCGTCCTCGACGAGCCGGCCGCTCGGAGCGCGGTGGTCAGCGTGGTCCTCCGGGTCCATCACGTGTGCAGCCGGTGGGGCACGCTGATGTCGGTGGCCACGCACAGTGCGCCCGTCCGCCGCGCGCTCGAGGCGGACGCCGACACCGGCGGCACGCGACTGGTCGTCCACGCCCGCGCGGACACCGCTGTCGCCGCCGCCTACGCCGCGGTGGCCTGAGGAGCCGTTCCGGGCGTCACGGCATCGTGCTCTGGGCGCTGATCAGCTCGGTGACCGCGCGAAGACCGCCGTGCGCGAGGGCGGCGCGCTGCCGGTCCGCTCCGGTGCCGTCCTGCAGCAGCCGGTGGATCAAAGACGTGACCTGCCGGGAGTCGCCGGATGCGTCGAGGGCGGGAGTGACGTGCCGCAGGAACTCGTAGAGGACGTCGCCGGCCCGGTGCGGGACGCCGCCGGGGTCGAGAAGGGTGTCCCCGAGCCCGTGCCGGGCGGCGTGCCACATGGCGGCCTGCAGCAGCTCCGGCGCGGCGTCGGGCAGGGGCGCGTCGGCGGCCGCTTCCGCCAGCGCGGTCTCCGCGAGGGCCCGGATGAGCGCGGCGAGCATGACCGCCTCGTCCGCGCGCAGCTGAACGTCCAGGCACCGCACCTCGATGGTGGGGTACGTGGCCGAGAGGCGGGCTTGCCAGTAGAGCTGACCGACGTCCGAGATCAGTCCCGACTCCAGCAGCCGTTCCACGCGCCGGTCGTAGTCGTCGGCGTCCCGGAAGTGCGGGGGCATGCCGCTGACCGGCCACCGGCTGAAGATCACGGTGCGCCAGCTCGCGAAGCCCGTGTCGTGGCCGTCCCAGAGCGGCGAGTTCGCCGCCATGGCCGTCAGCGTCGGCAGCCGGGAGCGGAGCCGGTTCAGCACCTGCACGCCCGCTTCCCGGTTCGGCACTGCGACGTGCACGTGCGTGCCGTTGACCAGCTGCTCCGCCACCAGCTGGGGGGCCTGGGTGACCATGGCACGGTAGCGGGCCTGGTCGGTGACGGCGATGGGGCGGCCGTGCCGCAGTGGCGGGGTGCCGCAGACCCCGATCCGGCAGCCGTGCTGTTCGGCGGCCACGCCGACGGCGTGCCGCAGCCGCAGAAGGTGACCTCCGACCTCCTCCAGGGTGCTGCAGACCGGGGTGGCCACCTCGACCTGCGCCTGGAGCAGCTCGTACTGCACCTCCTGGTCGGTCACGAGGTGCCCCACGCCCGCCGTGGCGCGCACTTTGTCCGCCTGAGGCACCGGCAGGCCCGTGACCGGGTCGAGCAGCAGGTACTCCTCTTCCACGCCGATCGTCGTCATCGACCACCCTCTGTTCCGCCCGGGGGCCGGGCCGATTTTCCGGCGCGCGTCACGCGCACCTCACGCAGCGAAGTCACCTCTCAGGGGGCACGCTCGTGGATGACCGAGTGCCGCGCTCAGGCCGGAACAAAACATGACACAGATACTGAAACCGCTCGCACAGGAAAGGGGGGCGCCGTCAGGTGCGCCCCGGCGTGCCGGGGTACTCGCGCCACCGGCGGTCGCGCCTGCCGCCACCGGCGCCGGCACCTTCACCGGCCCGCGGAAGGGAGCGGTCCATGGCCAGGACGATGGAAGACCAGACGGTGGAGCAACTGGGCGGTCCGAGCAGCGTCCTCGCGCGGCAGCGGCGTGATCACGCGGAGATGGACCGTCTGATGGACCGGTACGGCACTCTCGCGGACGGCGAGGAACGAGAGCGGGTCCTCGTGGAGGTCGTCCAGCTCGTCTTCAGCCACGCTTTCGCGGAGGAGACCGTGTTGTGGCCGGTCGTGCGGCGCTCGGTGGCGGACGGCGAGGACCTGACCTCGCGTGTCGAGGAGGAACACCAGCAGATCAATGATCTCGTCGCCGACATCGAGCGTCTGAGTCCCGGCAGCCCTGAACGCGAGGAGAAGGTGGAGCGGGTCTTCGCCCTGATCCGCCAGGACATCCGCGACGAGGAGGACCTGCTCCTGCCTCGGCTGCAAGGAGCCCTGGACGCCGTTCGGTTGCGCCGGCTCGGCACCGCTTGGGAGGCGGTACGCAGGAGCGCACCCACGCACCCCCACCCGATCGTCCCGCGACGCCCGCCCGGCAACGCGCTGCTGGCCGTGCCGCTCAGTCTCTACGACCGGATTCGCGACGGGCTGGGTCTCAGTTTCCCCTCGGCGGCGGCGAAGAGGGTTCTGGCCGGACTCGTCGGCCTCCTCGTGTCCGGCGCGGTCGCCGCGATCGTGCGTCAACGGCGTTGAGCCCACCGCCCGGTCGAATGGATCGTTGCGCCATTCGGCTCAGGGACACCCGACGGCAGACAAGGGTGATGAACCGCACCGAATAGGTTCCTCCCGGGCGGATGACCGTCCGCCCCGTTGCTGCCGATCGAGGAACTGATGGCGACACACACCGAACCGGTTTCACCCGTACCCGCGGTCGAGCCCCGCGGCAGAGGGAAGGTGGTGGTCTCCTGGCTGACGACCACCGATCACAAGAAGATCGGGCACCTGTACCTGATCACGTCGTTCGGGTTCTTCCTGGTCGCAGGGGCACTGGCGATGCTCATCCGGGCGGAGCTGGCCCGGCCGGGGCTGCAGATCGTCTCCAGTGAGCAGTACAACCAGGCGTTCACCATGCACGGCACGATCATGCTGCTGCTGTTCGCGACGCCCACGTTCGCCGGTTTCGCCAACGCCGTCATGCCCTTGCAGATCGGCTCACCCGATGTGGCGTTCCCGCGGCTGAACATGTTCTCGTACTGGCTGTTCCTCTTCGGTGGCCTGATCGTGCTCGGCAGCTTCCTCACCCCGCAGGGCTCCGCCGACTTCGGCTGGACCGCGTACACCCCGCTCAGCGGTGGCGAGCGCACCCCTCAGGTCGGCGGAGACCTGTGGATCATGGGGCTGGCGCTTTCGGGGTTCGGCACCATCCTCGGCTCGGTCAACTTCATCACCACCATCATCTGCATGCGCGCCCCTGGCATGACGATGTTCCGGATGCCGATCTTCACCTGGAACGTGCTGCTCACCTCGGTGCTGGTACTGCTGGCCTTCCCGGTCCTGGCAGCCGCGCTGCTGGTACTGGAGGCGGACCGGCGCTTCGGCGCGCAGGTGTTCAACGCGGAGAACGGGGGCGCGGTGCTGTGGCAGCACCTGTTCTGGTTCTTCGGCCATCCCGAGGTGTACATCCTGGCGCTGCCGTTCTTCGGCGTGATCACGGAGATCATCCCCGTCTTCGCCCGCAAGCCGATCTTCGGATACACCGGTCTGATCGGCGCGACCGTCTCCATCGCCGGGCTGTCGGTGACGGTGTGGGCGCACCACATGTTCGCCACCGGCGCGGTGCTGTTGCCGTTCTTCTCCTTCATGACGTATCTGATCGCCGTGCCGACGGGGGTGAAGTTCTTCAACTGGATCGGCACGATGTGGCGGGGCTCGCTGTCGTTCGAGCCCCCCATGCTCTGGGCGCTCGGCTTCCTGGTCACCTTCCTCTTCGGCGGCCTGACCGGCGTCATCCTGGGCTCCCCGCCGCTCGACTGGCACGTCACCGACAGCTACTTCGTGGTCGCCCACTTCCACTACGTGCTGTTCGGAACGATCGTGTTCGCGATGTTCGGCGGATTCAGCTTCTGGTGGCCGAAGATGACCGGCACGATGCTCGACACGCGCCTGGAGAAGATCCACTTCTGGACGCTGTTCGTCGGCTTCCACACCACCTTCCTGGTCCAGCACTGGCTCGGCGCCGAGGGCATGCCCCGCCGCTACGCCGACTACCTGGCCGCCGACGGTTTCACCGCGCTCAACACCGTCTCCTCGATCGGCGCGTTCCTGCTCGGCCTGTCCACCCTGCCCTTCCTGTACAACGTGTACAGGACTGCCCAGAGGGGAGAGAGGGTCGAGGTCGACGACCCCTGGGGCTACGGCCGCTCGCTGGAATGGGCCACCTCCTGCCCGCCGCCCCGCCACAACTTCCTCACCCTGCCCAAGATCCGCTCGGAGTCGCCGGCCTTCGACCTGCGCCACCCGGACGTGGCGAGCCTGGACGAGGCGGAGAACACCGGGCAGCGCGATGTGGTCGACGCCGAGGGGCACAAGGGCGAGCGGCAGTGAGACGGGGCAGGCAGCAGGCGCCCGTGGGCGAACCGCGCAGTGCCCTGGCGGACGAGACCGAGGGCTTCCTGCTCGCCCATGCTCATCGCGACCGGGCACAGCGCGAGGCCGAGGAGCTCTGCGCACGGATGCCGTGGCTGACCACCGCCCAGGCCGAGGAACTCACCGGCCACTACGTCCGCCGGCGTCTCGACGACACCCGGCAGCTGATGCTCGGCACCGTGCGACGCGCCGGTGAGCTGCGGCAGGAGTACGAGAGCCGCTACGCCCACCTCCGACGCGCCCTGCTTCGACGCCATGCGGCCGGTGCCTGTGCGGTTCTGGCCTGTGCCGCGGGGGCGGGGGCGCTGGCGGATGTGCTGGCCCGCTGAGCCGAGGGCGGGGTCAGCGGCCGTAGCCGTCCTCGCGGGGCAGCGGCCCGGCACCGGCACGACGGCCCGGGCGGCGGGCGGCGTGGCGCTCGCCCGGGCCGGGGCCGCCCCGGGCGGCCAGCGCATCGGCCACGGCGCCGGTGACGAAGCCGTAGACCGTCTTGTGCAGGACGTCCACGGCGAGTTCCGTGCGGGGCCAGGTGGCGGGCGGGGCACCGACTCCGGTGGCGTTCTCCAGGATCTGATCATTGGTGAGGCGGACGACCGTGAACTTGGCGGACGCGACCGGCCCGCGCAGCCCGGAATGGGCCATGACCGAGCGGAGCACTCCGAGGAGGGCGGCCTGGCCGAAGTGCATGGCCCAGTTGACCGGCAGCGGCTGGGTGCCGGGGTGTTCGGGCAGGCCGGTGAGACGCTGGAGAACCCGGGCGGGCACATGGGAGTCGGGGCGGCCGGTGACGGACTGCTCGATCTTCTCGCCGAGGGTCATCACCACGCCCCCTGCGGTACCGGCGACCAGCCCCTGCCACAGTGCGCGCCCGATCATGCGGAGCCGGGTACCCCGTCACGCCTGTGTCACCCCCGTCCGGACCGGTGGCCTCAGTGGCCGTAGGGCGGTTCGAAGCAGCCGGTCTCCGGGTACGGGCCGTTGGCCCGCACCTCGAAGTTCGACTTCTGCACGAACCCCGACACGCAGGCGTCGTCGTGCACACGCAGGGCGACCCGGGTCCCCTCGGGCGTGACGTAGCCGTCGTCCTTCCAGCGCGGGGACATCCCCGTGACGGTGAGCGTGCCGCCGAGGCGTCTGCCGTCCTTCGTGACGCGCTCCTCCTCGTAGCCGAGCCGGAGCAGGGCCGTGCGCACGGTCGCGGGGTCCCACTTCCGCCGCTCCCACAGCCGTTCGATCACCGGCCGGATGCGGTCGGCCTCCCGCTGGGCGTCCTTCTCGTGGGCCGGGGCCATGTCGCCCTCACGGCGGTAGGCGTTGTTCTCGTTGTAGTGCGGGGCACCGTCGCCGGCGCCCGGTTCCACGTACGGCGACGCTCCCGGGGCACTGGGCGAGGGTGCGGCCGACGGAGTGGAGGCCGCCCCGGCCCGCGAGTCCGGGGCGTGCAGGTCACCGCAGGCGCCGAGCGTCGCGACGAGGGCGAGGGCCAGGGCGACCGACGCGGCCGGACGGGCGGGCATCGAGGTGGACATGCAGTCGACCCTCTCATCGGCGCGGGGTCTTCGGGGCCGGTTTCCCACGCGAGACGGTCCCTCCGCGTCGGGTCGAGCCGTGGCCGGAGACGGGCATGGCCCTGCGGAGCTGCCAGCCTGCGAGCCGGGCCTTCCAGATCTCCTCGCCGGGCCATGGCCGGGCCCAGTCGGCGGCGACTTCCGGGTGGTCCAGGTGCTGCCGCCAACGCCGAGATCACCTGGGCGGGGAGGGGTTCCTCGCCTGCCGATGCCGGCGCAGTGCACCAACGGGCTGACCGCCGAGGTCGAGTCATGGCCGGGGTTCTCCGCGACCGGGGTCAGGGAGCTCGGGCGGGACTTGCGCCGCTGCGGAGCGAGGCGGCTGTCCGGTCCGGACAGCCGCCTTGCTCTGCGCCAATGCCGTCCGCTCAGCCGCGGACGATGTTCTGCGCCTGCGGCCCCTTCTGCCCCTGGCCGATGTCGAAGGTCACGTGCTCGCCCTCGGTCAGCTCGCGGTACCCGTTGCCCTGGATCTCGGAGTAGTGGGCGAAAACGTCCGGGCCCCCACCGTCCTGCTCGATGAACCCGAAGCCCTTCTCGGAGTTGAACCACTTCACGGTGCCGCTGGCCATACCGTCATTCCTTCGCTCATACCTGGGAACAGCCCTGCGAACGGGACATGCTCCGGCTCCTGCAACCGCACGAGCCTGAAGCCGTTCTACCCACGATCAACCTGCTTATCCGACCGACGACGCACCCAGGCAAGCCCACGCGCACGGATCAGAGCCTTCGCCGGCGCATGCCGGCCTCCGATGCCCTGTCTGTGCCACGTTGGAGCGTGCTGCGCCTGACCGAGACCGGCACGTTGCTGCCCCCCCTCCCCCCAACACCGCACAAGCCGCCTCAATCATGGCCAGGCCGAAGTGGATCCCGGCCTCATACGCCGACAGCTCCGTCGATGCGCTCGCGGAGCAGGTCGGCATGGCCGTTGTGACGGGCGTACTCCTCGATCATGTGAATGAGTACCCAGCGCAGCGACACCGTTCCGCGCCAGGAGTCTTCTCCTGCAACGTCCAGGTCGGGGGCGTCGGTGACGAACCGCTCGGCGAAGGCCACCTCCGTCCGCCACGTCTCCCACGCCTCGGCGACCACCCCGGGGTCGTCCGTAGCGCCGTCGAAGTCCCCGTCGGGGTCCGCAGTCGAGGAGAAGAGGGCCGGCGCGTCCTGCGCGGCCAGGACCCGCCTGAACCAGCGGCGTTCCACATCGGCAAGGTGCCGGACCAGGCCGAGGAGTGAAAGCGTGGATGGTTCCACCGACCGCAGGACCAACTCCGATCCCAGGCCGGAGCACTTCAACTGCAGCGTGGCGCGCTGGACGCGCAGCACGTCGATGAGCATCCGCCGTTCGTCACCGGTCGTCGGACCGGTGAACCGGCGATCACTGTCGGCGCCGTCGAACAGTTCGGCTCTTCTGGTGGGATCGCTCATGTTCGTCCTTTCGTGACTGTCACGTCGCGTACCGCATGGTCAGGCCGCCGCCCATCTCCTCCGGTCGGCGCCGGGCAATGAGTTGTCGGTCGTCGCTGTTGCCGACCGGGGTGAAACGGTCCATGCCGTGCGGCTCGGCCGTGTGATCGCGGTACGTGACGACGAGATGGCCCGTTCTCGGCGTCACCGCACCGCGGCGCCGTGGTTTGTGCCGGTGGGCCCGGAGGTGCCGTTCAGGCGGCGCCGGGCCAGCTCGCTCGCCGCCTGCGCCGGGGTCTGGCCGCAGCGCTGCGCGGTGTCCAGCAGGTCGTCGACGGTGTCCTCGATGGCGCGGACTCGTGCGCGGGCCTCGTCGGCACTGACGCGGTGCAGCTCGGTGCTGATGGCGTTGATGACTCCTCCGGCGCTCGCGACATAGTCCGGTACCCAGATGATGTCGCGCTGGTGCAGCAGGTCTGCGACATCCGGGTTGGCGAGCTGGTTGTTCGCCGGTCCCACCACGGCACGGCAGCGCAGATCCGCCGCGGTCCGGCTGGTCAGCATGGAGCCGAGAGCCGCGGGGACCACGATGTCCACGTCCGCGGCGAGGGTCTCGTCGGGTGATCGCCAGACAGCGCCGAGCTCATCGCTGATCTTCTGTTTGTCCGGGTCGATGTCGGTCACCGTCAGAATGGCTCCCTCGGCGGCGAGCAGGCGGGCGAGGTCGGCGCCGACACGGCCCAGACCGATCACGGCGAAACTGCGGCCGCCCAGACTCGAGGTGCCGTACAACCGTCGGCTGACGGCCCGCAGGGCGGCGAGGGCCCCCTGCGCGGTATGCGGAGAGGAGTCGCCGCTTCCCCCCAGATCTGCCGGCTTGCAGAACACGTGGGGGGTGGTTTCCCCGATGACGGCCATGTCGGCGGGGCTGGTCCCGACATCCGGACCGGTGGCGTAAGCACCGCTCAGTGATGCGATGACGTCGGCCACGTCGCGCAGTACGTCGCGGCGCCGGCCGGTATCGAGTTCCCTCCCCTCCGGCAGGGCTACGACAGCCTTCCCGCCGCCGCTGGGCAGTCCGGCAACGGCGAACTTCGACGTCATCGCAGCCGACAGACGAAGGGCGTCGGTGAGGCCGTCCCGCCAGTCGGGGTAGTGCCAGAGCCGGAGGCCGCCGGCAGCCGGACCGAGAGCAGTCGAGTGAACCGCCACGATCACCGGCAGTCGGGAGCGCCGACCGGCGTGGATCGCGACCTGCTCATGATCGAGCATGAGTGCACAGTCCCCTTCTGTTGTCCGTTTCGATGACGTCATACTGGACGAATGAATCATCGTTCGAGAGATCGACCGAACGTTTGACTGAAAGTGGGGTAGGTAGCCGGCCATGGATGAACTTGATTCGGAGATCGTCCGGCTTCTCCAGACAGATGCGCGGCAGTCCAACCGCGAGCTCGCCCGGCAACTCGGGATTGCCCCCTCGACCTGCCTGGAGCGGGTTCGGGCACTCCACCGCCGAGGCGTCATCCGCGGCTACCACGCCGACATCGATCCCATGGCCCTCAACCGCAGCGTTCAGGCGCTCGTGTCGGTTCAGGTACGCCCTCTCAGCCGCGTCGTCATCGACGCCTTCAAGGTCTTCGCCAGTGGCCTGCCGGAAGTCCTCCACGTCTTCGTGCTCTCCGGAGGCGACGACTTCCTCCTTCACGTCGCCGTTCAGGATCTGGACCACCTCCACGCCTTCCTCACCGACCGGCTCAGCAAGCGCGGCGAAATCACCGGTTTCCGCACCTCGGTCATTTTTCAGCAGGTGAGCAACACGGCCCCCGTGCGCCTTCCCACGCGCAACTGAGCACTTTCCGGGGGCGATCCAGGTCGACGGAGATCATGCGAGTGGCAGGCTTGCGTCATGACCGCATCAGATCCCAAGGCTGATCTTCACTTCTACCTGCAGTCCGCCCGTGATGCCCTGCTGTGGAAGCTCGAAGGGCTCTCGGAGTACGACATCCGCCGCCCGTCGACGCCGACCGGTACCAACCTCCTGGGCTTGGTGAAGCACGCGACCGGCGTGGAGCTGGGCTATCTCGGCGACACCTTCGGACGGCCGTCCGGCGAACCGCTGCCCTGGCTCGAAGACGGCGCTGAGCCCAACGCGGACATGTGGGCCACCGCCGACGAGTCACGCGAGTACATCGTGGAGCGTTACCACCGAGCGTGGGCCCACGCGGACGGGACGATCGACGCGCTGGCGCTGGACACGGTCGGCAAGGTGCCGTGGTGGCCCAGCGGCGGGGACGAGGTGACATTGCATCATGCCGTGGTGCGCGTGATCGCGGATACGCACCGGCACGCCGGCCATGCCGACATCATCCGTGAACTCAAGGACGGTGCCGTGGGGATGAACAAGAGCAACGCCAGCTCGGCGCCGGGCGACTCGGCATGGTGGGAGAACCATCGGAGCCGGCTGGAGCAGGCAGCTCAGGAAGCCGACCGACGCGCAACCTCGGATGAGATCAACTGAGACAGCTCGAGACGGGGCAGCCGGCCGCCCGTCAGGGCGGCTGGCGTCACGTCAGGGCGGCTGGCGTCACGTCAGGTGTTGCGCACCACCGACCTTCCCTCGATCTCCGAACTCGTCGATTCGGCTCAACCCCTGGCGGACCGTCAAGCGCGCCCACCTCACCCCTCTCGTTCGCGCCACAGCCCGCTTCGAAGGCGGCCAGCTCGTAGCCTCGAGCCGACAGCCGCATGACGCTGTGTGCCCATGCATCGTCCGGAGAAGATCGGCATGCGGAGAAGTACGCGCCCATCGAACGGCAGCGGCGGTTCCTTCGGGGCCTCACCGCCATCAGGTCTCGGCCGTCGTCGCGGCCTCACCGACGTAGTGGTGCGTGCTCTGGCACCATCGGATTCATGCCTTCACCGAAGACGCACCTGGATCGAGTGTCGGACGTCGATCCGGCCCCGCCGGTGATCACCGTGGTCGCGGCCGCGATCGTCACCGACCGCCGACTGCTGATCGTCAGCAAAAAGGCCGCTCCAGCCGTGTTCTACCTGCCCGGCGGCAAACCCGAGGAGGGCGAGAGCGATATGCAGGCCCTGGCCCGGGAGTTGGGAGAGGAACTCGGCATCGCACCTGTTCGGACAGAACCGCTCGGCCTGGTAGAGGACGTGGCGGCACTGGAGGGCTTGCCGATGCGGATGACGGTGTTCAGCGCTGACATCGACGGGATTCCCGAGCCCGCCGCCGAACTGGCCGCGTTGGGCTGGACCGATGGGTGCGACGACTACGCGCCGCTGCTGGCCCCCGCGGTCCGCAACCACGTCATCCCCATGTTGCAGCGAACCGGCAGGCTACCTGCATGATCACATGCCATCTGCGATACGAGATCGATCCTGCTCAGGTCGCCGTGTTCGAGGAGTATGTCTGCGGCTGGATTCCGATTGTCGGTCGCTTGGGCGGCACGCATCACGGTTGCTTCCTGCCACACGAAGGCGCGAACGACATCGCGTACGCCATGTTCTCCTTCCCGAGCCTGGCGGCCTACGAACGGTACCGGAGCGAGATTCGCGAAGATCCCGAGGCGCAGCAGCTGTGGGAGCTCGCCCGGACCACAGCGTGCGTCCGCCGATTCCAGCGGACCTTCCTGCGCCCTGTCCTCCCCTGAGGCCGGCAGCTGCCGAGACGACCAGAGACATCGATCTTCGGCAGACAGCGCAGTCGTCACCTCACGAGTGATCACAAGCCGTGACAATGCCTCGTGGAGCAGAGCTGGCGGCGCAAGGTGCGTTGGTCCGCCGACGGCACAACGCGCCATGTGTGTGCCGCAAGCGCAGAAGACCTCCCCGCCCGGCCGTAGTTTCAGGCACTGACCATTGAGGCGCCTGCCAGGCGGGACTGCCTGTCAGTGCGGTGGTACAAGGAGCCCGTCGACAGCGCGGCGAACCTTGGAGGCCGCGTCACTTTCACCCAGGCGCAGTGCGGTGTTCGCGGCGTTGAGCACAGCGTCGATCTGAAAAAGCGTCAGGTCCATGTCCAGCTGGGCGATCTCCCCGGTGTCCACGGCTCGGTGCAGTTCGCCGGCGAGGAGAGCGAGCCATGTGCGGCGGTGGAACAGCAGGGCGTCACGGACTTTCCCGGGCCGGCTGTCGAAGTCGGGGAGGCTGGCCGCCCAGAAACAGCCTCCGGCGAACAGCGGTGCCTCGATGTAGGAGATCCAGCGTTCCGTCAGTGCGCGGAGCCGGGCGATGCCCGGCTGAGCGTTCTGTGCGGGGCGGACGACCGCTTTAATGAACTCTTCGCGCGCCGACTCCGCGACCGCGAGCTGCAGGTTCTCCTTGGTCTTGAAGAGCGTCTGGATGCCGCTCTTGCTCAGTTCCAGGTCGGCGGCCAGACGGCCGATGCTGAGCCCGTTGAGCCCTTCCAGCGAGGCGACGTCGACGCCGTGGCGCGCGATCTTGTGCCGGGTCCGGGCACCGCGGACGAGGCGCTGGTCCGCCATGACCACACTTGCTGTTCCCGTCGAGGAAAGGTGACGGAACGGTCGGTGGCGCAGAGGCGCCAGGGCGGCAGACATGCGCCTGATCGTCGGTACTGGGCGGCTCGCCCGTCAACGGGTTGTAGGACCGGAACCGGGCCCAGGCGGTGCGGCATACCCGTGCCCGTCGCCCCAGGCCGCTCTGGTCAGCCCAGTGTGTCCATCAAGGCGGTGCCATAGGCATTCAGACACCCCTGCACGGCCCGCGTCGTCAGCTCGGTTCTTCCTGCCTCCCACCATGGCTGCGCCACCTGCTGCACTTCTTCTGAGCACGCCAGTGTGTCCCGCCCCCGCCAGTACTGCCGCTCGCTCACGGGCGCGGCCAGCACCCCGCCAGCTTCCTCATGCGCCTGGGGGGGACCGTAGACCCATGCCGGGCCATGCAGCAGGGGCAGTGGCACCTGGCCGTCCGCCATCCGTATCGACTCCTTCGACAGCGTGGCCCGCTTCGAGCTGGCTTGCCAGCAGCTCCGCGGACGCTGCTGCTCGGCCGGTACGACGGCGAAGGCCGCTTGCAGTACGTCGGCCGCACAACCCTCGCCCGCGCGGCAGGCGCTGCGGTCGGCGGCAACCTCACTGCGGGGCGGCGCGGGCACCGCGTGGACGGGCTGGTCTTTCTCCGCCGGACGGGGCAGCCAGGAGCACCTGACCGTCACGCTGGTGGAGCCCGAGCTGGTGGTGGAGATCGGCGTCGACGTCGCCCGCGATGCCTCCGGCCGCCGGCGCCATCCCGTCCGCCGGCACCGCGCGCGCCCCGACCTCTCCCCTGCCGACGCTCCCCGCTGGGCGCCGGCGGGCTGAAGGCGGCACTGGCGCGGAGCGCGGCGACAGGCATGCGCCGCTTGCCGGAAGGAGTGTTGCGGTCCGGCGCTCAGGAGGTCGATGACCACCCCACGTTCCCTTTGAAGCCCCCGTGTGGTGTGTACGTCCCCTCCCCTTACCGGTTGACGGACCGCATGCCTGCCTCGTCGTACCGCTCACCGGCCGCCTCGGGCAGCTCCGCGTCGATGCGGGCCAAGTCGTCCTTCGTCAGGTCGATGTCGACCGCGGCGGCGTTCTGCTCCAGGTAGGTGCGGCGCTTGGTGCCCGGGATCGGCACCAGGTCCTCGCCCTGGGCCAGCACCCACGCGATGGCCAGCTGAGCCGGCGTCACGTCCTTCTCGGCGGCGATCTCCTTCACCTTCGCCGCCAGCCGCACGTTCGCCTCCAGATTGGCGTCCTGGAAGCGCGGATTCTGGCGGCGCCAGTCGTTGGCGTCCAGGTCGTCCGGCGAGGTGAACCGCCCGGCGAGGAAGCCGCGGCCGAGGGGCGAGTACGGTACGAAGCCGATGCCCAGCTCCCTGCAGGCGGGCAGCACCTCGGCCTCCACGTCCCGTGACCACAGCGAGTACTCGCTCTGCACGGCCGTGACCGGGTGCACGGCGTGCGCACGCCGGATGGTCTGGGCGCTCGCCTCGCTCAGCCCGATGTAGCGCACCTTGCCCTCGGCGACCAGTTCGCCCAGCGCGCCCACCGTCTCCTCGATGGGCACGTTCGGGTCGACCCGGTGCTGGTAGTACAGGTCGATGTGGTCGGTTCCCAGACGCTTCAGGGAGCCGTGGACGGAGCTGCGGACGTGTTCGGCCGAGCCGTCCTGCGGGCCGACCGTGCTGATGTCGCCCGGTACAGCGTCGTCCATCCGGTAGTTGAACTTCGTCGCGATCACATACTCGTCGCGGCGCCCCCGGACCGCCTCGCCGACGAGCGACTCGTTGGTGAGCGGGCCGTACATCTGCGCGGTGTCGAGGAAGTTCACCCCGAGGTCGAGGGCGTGCCGGATCGTCGCGACGCCCTCCTCCTCGTCGGCGGTTCCGTAGAAGGCGGACATGCCCATGCACCCCAGGCCGATGGCCGATACCTGCAATTCCCGCAGACTGCGCTTCTGCATGTCGTGTTCCAGCCTTCCCTGCACGCTTGATCGTCCTTCGGGCGGCACGAAGTCTCCCGTCCATCCATGCACAGATGCCACCACCCGGCATCCCAGGAGGAGCGGGCGTTGCGACAGCCTCGTGCGCCGTTGCGTCCTCGACGCTATGACTTCGAGCGCACTCCATGGCAAGTGAGATGTGAGGAAGGCCTGGCTCCTGGTCGGGTACCACACCCGTGTGATGCTCCAAGGCCTGGAGGAGACGAGCCTGGAACCGTTCGTCCTCGCGTGTGGGATGCGGCGCCCGGGGATGCCGGTCGTACCAGCAGCCGCCCGTGCGCGGGACGACGCCGCCGGCGACCGCCGGCCACGTCTTGGGTCCGGTGCCAGGCCGCAGATCGTCCGGTGTGCCCGCCCGTCCCATACGGGTGGGCACCCGGGGTCGAGGCTGGTGGATCCCTTCCAGGCGATGTTGAGCGTGGCCACTTCCAGGTGGTGCATGCCTCCGGCGTGGAGGGTTACCGCTGGGGACGGAGTGTCCGGTGGCCTGCATCTCTGCGGCTGCCGCTCCCATGCGGCACGCAGGACCGCCGTGGTCTTCCCAGATGCCCCGCCGTCGGCGGTTACCGGAACAGATGGTCAAGGTAATAGTCGATGGCAGCGGTGGCTTGCTCGGGGGTACGCAGGCCCAGGACGACGGGTGGGCCCTGCGAGTCGGCGAGGCCGAAGAGCAGTTCCGCTTCCACCTCGGGGTCGCGGTCCGGTGCGATGTCGCCGGCTTCCTGGGCCATGCGGACGAGGTCGGCGAGGAGCCGGTAGAGGCGGGGCAGCCCGTCGACGTAGAGGGCTCGCAGCTTGGGGTTCGCAAGCATGCGGATGAGGTACGCGACGCCCACGAGCCACTCGCGGCGGCGCCGGTCGTCCCTGGGAATCGTCTCCAGCAGCACCCAGCGCAGTGCCTCCCGGGGGGTGGGCTCGCCCTCGGGCCATGCCTGCTCGTTCCACCGTTGCTGAACCAGCCAGTCCTGGTACTCGATCGCATAGGCGAGCAGTTCGTCCTTGTTGGCGAAGTAGTGCTGGATGCGCCCTGTTGAGACGCCCGCCTGCGCCGCCACGGCCCGCACGGAGATCGCTTCCAGTCCATGGTCGGCGACGATGTCCAGCAGCGCCTCGGCGATCTGGTCCCGGCGGGCCTTGTGGTCTACCTGTCGCGGCACGTCGACGGGCACCTCCCTTTCATCGCGTTCGCCTTCCCGGGCAGATCAGCCTATTGCCGCTTTGGCAATACGAACGTATTGTAAAAAGTGATGGGCCGCCTGCACACTGCAGCGGCAAGGGGGAGAGGACTGGACCATGCCGAAGCGACGCTCCACCACCTGCGCCGCACTGGGCGCGGCCCTCCTCGTGGCGGTGATGAGTACCGCGGATGCGGTGCAGACCTCGTCGGCGACGGCCGGGCAGCACCCGCACCGGCAGCGTGCCCACGGTCAGCGCCCCGAGGCCCGGCCGGACACCGCCCGTACTCGCCAGGGCCTCCTTGAAGGGGTGACCGCCGACGGCGTCACCACCTATCAGGGCATCCCCTACGCGGCGCCTCCGGTCGGCCCGCTGCGCTGGCAACCCCCGGCCGTGCCACCCACCTGGACCGGCACGCGGACTGCGGCCCAGCCCGGACCGGCCTGCGCGCAGCCCGAGGTGGCGGACTCCGCGGAGGATTGCTTATATCTCAACGTCACGACGCCCGCTGATGGAGCGGACCGTGCGGCCCCGCGGCCGCGGCCGGTCGTGGTCTGGTTGCACGGCGGGGCCTTCAGCTCGGGCTCCGGAGATCAGTACGACGCCACCACGATGGCCCGGCAGGGCGACGTCACGGTCGTGACCGTCAACTCGCGCCTGGGCGCCCTGGGCTTCTTCGCCCATCCGGACCTGCCCGACTCCGGGGCCTTCGGCCTGCAGGACCAGCAGGCGGCGCTGCGCTGGGTACGGGACAACGCTGCCGCGTTCGGCGGTGATCCCGGCAATGTCACGCTCATGGGCGAGTCCTCCGGAGGCGCGAGCGTGTGCGCCCAGCTCACCTCGCCCACGGCCGCCGGACTCTTCCACCGCGCAGTCATCCAAAGCGGCTCCTGCCTGCAGAACTGGCCCAAGAACACGCTCGCGCCCGGCGACCCCGCCGCCACTTATTTCGCCCACCAGGACAAGCTGGCCGCCAAGGGCCGGGGCGCTCTGGGCTGCCGCAGCCTGAAGTGCCTGCGTGCCAAGCCCGTCAAGGACGTGTTGTCCCTCAACGGGCGCTTCCACCAACCCGCCTACGGGACGAGCGTCCTGCCCCACTCGCCGGCCCGCGTGCTCGCCTCCGGCAACGTCCACCGCGTGCCCGTCCTGCAGGGCAACACCCGTGACGAACACCGACTTTTCGCCGCACTGTTCACGCTGGACGGGCCGATGACGGCAGCGGACTACCGCCGCCTGCTCACCGAGACCTACGGCCGGCGGCAAGCGGCCCGTATCGCCCGCGCCTACCCGCCCGGCGCCACGCCCGCACTGACCTGGGCCAAGATCGGTACCGACCGCAGCTGGGTGTGCCCCACCCTGGCCGCCGACCGGCTGCTGGCCAGGCATGTTCCGGTCTACAGCTACGAATTCGCCGACCGCCACCCACCCGCACCCGACCTCCGCCCCGACTTCCCGCTGGGCGCCTACCACAGCGCGGAGCTGCCCTACCTGTTCGGCATGGGCGACCTCCGCCTCGACGACGGGCAGTCCTCCCTCTCCCGACGCATGATCGCCGCGTGGACGACGTTCGCCAGAACCGGCACGCCCGGCGACGGCTGGCCGCCCTTCCCGCACACCCAGCAGCTGGCTCGGAACACGCTCTCCGGCGTGAACGCAGTAGCCGAACACCGCTGCGCATTCTGGTCGCGCACCTCCTGACGCCTGTGATCCGCACACCTCCCGCGGACCGTACGAACGAACCTTTCCGGAGGATCCCCATGAGCGAAATCGGCACACCGCTCGCCGAGGCCGACTACATCGGCGCCACGGCCCACGAGTTGGGCGAGAAGCGAGCAGCCGCGAAGATCGCCGCCGGCATCAGCCAAAGGACTCTTTTCCAGCGCCGCGGCCGGATCATCCTGCACCCCGACCTGCTCGTCCTCACCGGCTGGTCCGACAACGGCGATCTCACCCTCACCCGCGCGGACATCACGGCGGCCCACACCCGCTTCACCCACCTCTACGGCCGCTTCCTCGGTGGCCTGCTGAACGCCGGCCAACCCCTCATCCTCAACACCACCAATGCATCGGCCGACGAGGTGTACCTGCTCATCAACCACCGCGGCTTCCTGGAGACGACGGACGATCGGGCCTGGGCGAAGCGCATCGAGCGGTGGCGCCGCGGCTGAAGCGTCGCACCAGCGGTAACAGCAAGCCCTACGGCACGCTCATCCCGGCCACCGCCGTCACCGCCGCGCTCCTCACCGCGATCACTGTCGGCATCGCGGTCGGCTCCTGGGCCGGCGGCCTCGCCCTCGAGTCCGCCCTCGACCTGAGGGCCCGGCGGGTGATCTACGGGTCCTGCGGCCAGCTCGGGATCAGGTTCTCGCCGTCGTCGGCGCGCTCGGCCAGAGCGATAACCGCTGTTGTTTTGCAGGGGTGTTGATGCATTCGGGTGGGCTTGCGGTTGACTCGCTACCATGGCCCGATGGCTGGGATGAGCAAGCCGACTGACGCGCCGGCGCCCCGTGTGCTGGCCTGCGCCGCCCGCAACAACCTTGGCGACTTCGAGCAGCGGGTGCGCCGCCGCCCCGGCCTTGGCGGGGCGGCGGCGTGTCTGGTGATTGGCATCGTCGTCATGAACTTCGTGGCCAACGGGCCGGCGAACCTCTGGGGCCGCGGTGTTGTGGTGGTCGGTCTACTGATCATCATCACATGGGTTTATGTCTGGTTTCAGCGGATGCGTGGTGGCCTCTACCTGTTCTCGGAGGGTTTCGTCGACGCCGCCGGCCGGCGCGTGATCGGCGTGGCGTGGTCGGAAATCCGCTCGATCGAGGGCCAGAGGACGCAGTTCGCCATTGGCTCGCTTCCGGCCGGTAGCGCCTTCGCCTACGAGGTGGCGTTCACGTCGCGGGTCACCGGCCACGAACCTGTGTGGAGGTTCAACACCACCTACAGCGGCGTGCGCGAGCTCGCCGGACTTATCTCCCGGCGTTCCGGTGTCCCGGTGACCGGCCTCACCGACCCGTACCAACTGTGAAATGGCGTCGGGCAGGCGTCATCCACGTCACTCACCTTCCCACCCACCCGTACTGAAAGCAGCGCGTGGCCTCAGCCGATCGGGAACCAGTGGGAAAGCGGATCAAGGCTCCCGTGGTGCTGGCCGACGGCCCGGGCGTTGACGTGGCCGGCCGCCAGGTCTGCCAGACATCCGCGCATGTCTGACGGAGGCGTCATCGGCTTCTTCGGCGCGTGGTGATCCCCTGGCCGACGAAGAGGACATGCCGAGGGTGCCGAGGCCCACTCCGGCGTAACCGACGAGTTCGCCCCAGGCTTCGTTCTTCCTCTCCTCGTCATGGCTGAGGCTTCCGCAGCCACTGAAACCCGTGCACCACTGACCGGGTCGTGACGACGGTCATCCATCCGGTGCATCGGAAACAAGCTCCCGGGCGCTCACGGGGATGAACCCCATCCCGCGTTCGGCGCACCCCAGCAGGTCTGGGAGGATGGCCGGCAGCCGTCCGTATCGGGTCCGGGGACCCGCGGGAAGCGAGAGGCGGGCGGGTACGGGCAGCGGCCGGGCGGGAGAGCGGAGCGGTGCGGCACATGCCGGAGCACCCGGAGTACCTTGTCGCGGTCGTGTTCGCCGCGGGCGGCGTCGTCAACGCCCTGCTGGCACCGCACCGGTTCTCCACCGCCGTCCTGTTCTGCCTCGCGGTGACCTCCGCCGGACTCGGCGTAGCCGGTCGCAGTGCGGCAGCCCACCCGACCATCGCCACCGTCCTCGCCGTCGCCGCCCTGCTCCTGGCGCTCGCGCTGGGCCTGCTGCTGCTGGCCGACGGCGTCCTCCTGGTCCGGCGCTACGGACCGCAGGCAGCCCTGCTCGCGACCGGGGCCGCCGGCTGCGCGGTGCTGGCGGTGCTCGGCCTCGACGCGGTCTTCTACGCGGTCGGCGGCGAGGCGTTCGGTGCCCTCGTGGTCGCGGTGAACGCGGCCGCGGGATACCTCACCCTGCTTTTCCTCGTCTTCGCCGGCTACGTGTTCGTCCGGGGCCGTAGCACCCCCCTGCCGGACACCACCCATGTCGTCGTCCTGGGCGCCGGGCTCAACGACGACCGGCCCGGCCCGCTGCTGACCCGCAGGCTGGAGCGCGCTCTCGCGATCGACGCCGCCCGCGTACCGGACGCGCCTCGTGTGGTGTTCGTCGTCTCGGGCGGCCAGGGCGACGACGAGGTCCGCTCCGAGGCGGACGCGATGGCCGACTATCTGCGCGGACGCGGAGTGCCCGACGACCGGATCGTGCGGGAGGACCGCTCCGTCAACACCGGGCAGAACCTTCGCTTCAGCGCGGCCCTCGTGGAGGGCGTTACTCCGGGCTACCGTGCCACGGTGGTCACCAGCGGCTTCCACGTCTACCGCACGGCCCTGCTGGCCCGCCGCGTCGGCGTGTCCGTGCACGTCGTGGGCGCGCCGACCTCCCCCGCCTACTGGCTGGCCGCGACACTGCGCGAATTCGCCGCCATCCTGTGGCTGGACCGTTTCCCCCTGGTCGGACTCAGCTTGCTCCTGGCAGTGCCGGTGGCGACGGCGGTATTCGCGCACTGAAGCGCCGACCACAGACCTCGTAAGAGGCCCTAGGAGGGCGGTTCGTCGGTTCACGTCTGTTCCGTGGCTTTGTTCACGAATGCTGAGTCTCTTGCCGGGGCACCCCCCGAGCCCGAGCCGAGGAGCCCGCCAAGACCGGCCGACTTCTGCCACCACCCGCCTCAACGGCCAGCTGTTGGTGGCCAGGTGAAACACCGCATGGGCAGCCAGTTTGCGCTCCCGGCGCTTGCAAATGCGCCCGGGCCCCTGCCGTCACCCTCCGGTCGCACCGCTCCGTCGGCCGTCAGGCGGAGCCGAGTTCAGCCCCCAGAGCGATCCTCGGAGTCCCCCTGACTGGGATCTTCATCACGGATCAGGTCGAACAGCAGTCCACCGAAATCGAGGACCGCACATGCAGACACTCTTGCACGCCGAAGAACCCACTACCGCACGCCTCGGACGGTTCCGCGCCACATGGCGGACCGTCCACGAACCTGTTGCCGGAGTGTCGCGGCGGATGCAACTCGTGGCCTACGCCGTTCCGTTGACTGTCCTTCCTTCCAGCATCTGGCGACTCCCGGTCGCGTTCGACGGCGGTCTCGGACTCGGCGAACGGGCGTACGTCGTCTTCCTGTCGATCCTGTCCGAAGCCTTCGCGTTCACTGCGATCGGCCTGATCGCCCGCTGGGGCGAGGTGTTCCCACGCTGGATCCCGGTCCTGCGCGGCCGCCGGGTTCCGAGGAAGGTGGCGGTCCTCCCAGCTGCTTTCGGGGCCGTGATCCTCACCCTCCTGTTCACTCTCCTGTTCATCGTCTCCGAGATCAGGGGCACCACGATCCGAGGCGGCGACCTGTCGGCCGACTCCCCGAGCCAAGCCGGCGGCTGGGAAGCTACCTGGTTCTACTTCTGCTACGTGCCGCTGACCCTGTGGGGGCCGCTGCTGACCGTGCTGACCGTCGCGTACTGGAGGCGCCGTTCCGCGGCCGAGAAGGTACCTGGGGCGGCGTGAGAGTGCCGTCATCCCGAGACGCACCCCGGTGCTCAGACTCATAGGTGAGCCCGGCCGTGTTCGACGTCTCCCGCCTGCTGCCCGACTTTGCCCCAGCCGGGGTTCCGGCCTGCGGCCCTCTGAACGGCGCAGCCCGCCACCTGGCGGTCGGCCTTCTCACCCGCGTCCAGGCCGAGCACGGCCTGCCCGCAACGCAACTTCGAGGCCCTCCGGATCTACCGGCACACCGGCTCGGCCGTCACCCGGTCGAACGTCACGCGCTGAAGTCAGGTCTGCTGCGAAAGTGGATCTTTCGCGGAGTCGGCAGGAAGGCCGCCATCACGGTCCTGCCTCGCCCCGAAAGCCTGGTGACGGCCACCGCTGTTCACACGATGTTGAAGCCTCTGCCGGCGTCATACATGTCGACCTCGACAATGACCACGGAGGATGGGGTCACGAGGTAGTGCACCATGAGGCCCTCGGCCCAGGTCGAGCGGGTTGCGTCATCGTCGCTGTAGGCGAGGTGGGTGTCTGGGCCTCGTGGATCGTTGGCGATCTGGTCGACGACGCGCAGCAGTGTCTTCCGGTCGTCGGCTGGGATGTAGTCGCGGAATCGTCCCGCCTGCTCGGTGAAATGAACACATCGCTTCATCGTGGACGGAGTGTACGTCGGTCAACTCGGTAGAGGCGTGTCCCAGCCGCCGGCTGCGCGCGCTCGGCCAGGGTGACAGGCCCCATGGAAGCGGCCGGCGCCCGGACGTCTTCTTGGCCGCGGCCTTCACACCACGGACCCCGGGGATCAGTCATCACCTCCCCGGTGCCCGGCCTGGCCGGTCGACACGAGGAGCGCTGCCCTCCGGGTGCCCTCCCCGACACAGGCGCTGGGGCTCGAGGAATGCCTGGCCGCGCACAACTCCTATCGGGCCAGCACGGCGCCCCGCCCCTGGCCTCAGACGACGCGGCCATCGCTCAGGCCATGCAGTGTGCTCAGTCCGCCTGGACCCTGGATGGGCTGTCCACACCGCCCGGGCCGGGGCCGAAGGGATACGACGAGAACCGCTACTGGTTCGCCACCTGCGAGAACGGACCGGCCTCGTGCGCGGAGGCGGTGTGCTACGAGGCCGGTTGGACGGGCAGCTACGACTGGGACCGGCCCGGCTACTCGCCCGACACCGCGTCCTTCACCCAGGTCGTGTGGAAGGACACCGACGCGCTCGGCGGCGGCCGCGCCTCGGGCCACCGGGAAGGCGGGGAATCGCACCAGACGTTCATCGTGTGCAGCTACGCCCCCAGGGGGCAACATCATCGGCCCGTTCAGGGGCAACGTGGGGAAGCCGATCGGCGGCTGAACAGCAGGCCGATCCTGAGCAGCGGGGCACGCCCAAGAGCACGGCGCCCGTGACGTTCGCCGCCGCACGGTTGATACTTTCCGGCAGCAGCGCTCCGGCCGACCGCCACTGACCACAGCAGTGAACTGATGGACCGTCACCCGAAGTCAGCAGCACGTCAGCATCAGTACCGCCACAGCCCGCCCCGGACCGCCGTGAACCGCCAAGATCCAAAACTGGCCTGACTCATCCTGACCTGCAAAAATGGAGGTCAGGGGTACATCTACCAGTCTCACCAGGAGGTACCCATGAAGATGTTGATCAACGTCCCGGAAAGCGTGGTCGCGGATGCGCTGCGTGGTCTGGCGGCTGCCCACCCGGAGCTGGCCGTGGACGTGGAGAACCGGGTGATCGTGCGGCGGGACGCTCCCGTCGCGGGGCAGGTGGGGCTGGTCTCGGGCGGGGGCTCGGGGCACGAGCCACTGCACGGCGGCTTCGTGGGCCCCGGCATGCTGTCGGCGGCCTGTCCGGGCGAGGTCTTCACCTCCCCCGTGCCCGACCAGATGCTGCGCGCGGCCGCCGCCGTGGACAGCGGGGCCGGAGTGCTGTTCATCGTGAAGAACTACACCGGGGACGTGCTCAACTTCGACATGGCCGCCGAGATGGCCGAGGACGAGGGCATCCAGGTGGCGAAAGTGCTGGTCAACGATGACGTGGCGGTGACCGACAGTCTGTACACGGCGGGCCGTCGCGGTACGGGCGCGACCCTGTTCGTGGAGAAGATCGCGGGCGCCGCCGCAGCCGAGGGGATGCCCCTGGAGCGGGTCCAGGCCATCGCGCGGCAGGTGAACGAGAGCTCCCGCAGCTTCGGGATCGCACTGAGCGCCTGCAGCACCCCGGCGAAGGGCAGCCCCACCTTCGATCTGCCGCCCGGTGAGCTCGAGTTGGGCATCGGTATCCACGGCGAACCCGGCCGGGAGCGGCGCGCCATGATGACCTCCGGCGAGATCGCCGAGGCCGCCGTCGAGGCGGTGGTGGAGGACCTCCAGCCGCGCAACCCGGTGCTGGTCCTGGTCAACGGCATGGGCGCGACACCGCTGCTGGAGCTGTACGGCTTCAACGCCGAGGTGCACCGGGTGCTCGCCCAGCGTGGCGTCCCCGTGGCCCGCGTCCTCGTGGGCAACTACGTCACCTCCCTGGACATGGCGGGCGCCTCGCTCACCCTGTGCCAGGTCGACGAGGAGCTGCTGCGGCTGTACGACGCGCCGGTCAAGACCCCGGGCCTGCGCTGGGGCGTGTGACTCACAGAGGGTAGAGGATCACCACGTACCTACCAGGCAAGGAGATCCAGTGCTCGACGCCGATTTCTTCCGCCGTTGGATGACGGCGACCGCCGCGTCCGTCGACCGCGAGGCGGAACGGCTCACCGCCCTCGACTCCCCCATCGGGGACGCCGACCACGGCAGCAACCTCCAGCGCGGGTTCACAGCCGTCGTGACCGTGCTGGAGGAGGAGGCCCCCGGCACGCCCGGAGGGGTCCTGACCCTGGCCGGACGCCGGCTGATCTCGACGGTCGGCGGCGCGTCGGGGCCGCTGTACGGGACGCTGCTGCGCCGTACCGGCAAGGCGCTGGGCGATGCCGAGGAGGTCAGCGCGGAGCAGCTGGCCGAGGCGTTGCGGGCAGGGGTGGACGCGGTCATGACGCTCGGCGGCGCCGCCCCGGGCGACAAGACCATGATCGACGCCCTGGTGCCCGCGGTGGACGCGCTCGGCGACTCGTTCGCCGCGGCCCGGACCGCGGCGGAGGAGGGCGCGGTGGCGACGACGCCCCTGCAGGCGCGCAAGGGCCGGGCGAGCTATGTGGGCGAGCGCAGCATCGGCCACCAGGACCCGGGCGCCACGTCGTCGGCGTTGCTGATCGCCGGACTCGCGGAGGCCGCCGGTGAGTGACGAGCAGCTGGTGGGAATCGTGCTGGTGTCGCACAGCGCGGAGGTGGCCGCGTCGGTCGCCGAGCTGGCGAAGGGGCTCGCGGGCGGCGGCCCGGCGGTACCGGTCGCTCCGGCGGGCGGTACCGAGGGCGGCGGGCTCGGCACCAGCTCCGAACTGATCGCCGCGGCGGCCGCGTCCGTCGATCGCGGTGCCGGAGTGGCCGTCCTGACCGACCTGGGCAGCGCGGTGCTCACGGTGAAGGCGCTGCTGGCGGAGGGTGACGAACTCCCCGAGCGGACCCGCCTGGTGGACGCCCCCTTCGTGGAGGGAGCCGTGGCCGCGGTCGTCACGGCGTCCACCGGGGCGGACCTGGCGGCGGTGGAGGCGGCTGCCACGGAGGCGTACACCTACCGGAAGGTGTGAGCGCCGCCTGCGGCCGGGCATGCCGAAGCGGCGGTGTGCCCGGTCGCAGGCGTGCCGGTGAGGTGCCGTCAGCCGCTCAGCGCCCGTCCGCCCGGCTTCCGGTGGCGAATCGCTTCGCCGCCCGCTCTCCCTCCGTCACGGCGGCGGCGTGGTCCTCGATGGGCGACACCTTGGTGTTCTTGAAGACGATGTAGGTGACGCCGGAGGCTGCGCCGCCGCCGTGTGGATCGGCGCGGATACCGAGGGCCCTGGCGGTCGCGTAGGACGCCTCTCCGATGATGCCCTGCGGGCCCGCGTCGCCGACGACCGCGTACCGCACGCGGTCGCGGTACACGACGGCCACCACCGAACCGCCGCCGATGCCGTGGTCCCGGTAGTCCCAGCGGCGGCTCGGCGCGGGTACGACGATGAAGGGCAGACGTTCGGCGCTCAACGGGCGGCCGTCCGACTGGGGGTAGGCCGTGCTCGCGGCGAAGTACGGGTCGGTGCGGACGTTGCAGCGGGGGCCGGGCCGGCCGTCGCAGTCGATGTCCATGTCGGCCTTCCAGAACACGACGTCGCGGGTGCCACAGACGGGGATGTTCGCGGGCGAGCCGTAGTCCCTGCGGTAGCGGCCCCGGGAGACGGGAGTGCAGTCGCTCACCCCGGCGAGCAGGTCGGCGGCGCTCACGGTGCTCTCGCGCCATACCGTGGGCTGGGGGTGGGCGGCGGGGGGTGTCGTCGGGGCGAGCAGGGCGGCGCTGGCCGCGGCCAGGGTGAGCGACTGGACACGCACGATACGGGAGCCTCTCATCGGGAACCTGACGGGCACTCAGCCCAATCTGTTCCCGGGACGATCACCCGGCCACCGCTAAGGGGCCGGACGGCGCACGTCCCCAACCCCCGACAGGGACCGGGAGCCTGAGTCCGTGTAAGACTCCGGCTGCCCGGCCCGCCCGGGCCGGCACGGGTTCTGCGGCGACAGCGGTCCGCGCGACAGAGCCGAACTCCTCGTTGCTGAACCGGAGTTCGACCGTGAGGCCTTCAGCATACGTAAGGCTCCCGGGTGGTCACGCAGGGCCCGGCGTGCGCCCCTCCCGGCCGGACCGTCCCCGTTCGACCGGACGCCCTCTTGATGCGGTCCCGCAGGGGCGTCATATTGGTCCGGACCATTACGGTGCACCGGCCGGCCGACCACCCCACGGAGGCAGTGTCGTGCGAGGACCTTCCGCTCCCTCATTCCTCCTCCGCAGCCTGGCGCTCTGCGGAACCCTCGCGCTGGTCGCCTCCTGCGGCCCGGCCGGGGCGGAGGAGGGGGACGGCGGCGTGCCCGGTGCGCCGGCGGGTGTCACCGCCGCGTCGGGCAGCGCGACGAGCGTGCACGTCATGTGGAACACGACCGACCGGGCCGATGGCTACGAGGTGTATCGCGGCACCACGAAGGTCAAGGAAGTGCCGGGTTCGCAGCACATGGTGGATGTCACCAGGCTCCGGCCCTCCACGCTGTACGTCTTCTCCGTGCGGGCGCGGGGCGCAGACGGGCGGCTCGGGCCGCCCGGCCGCCGGGTGCGGGTGAAGACGCCCGCGGCCGTGGCGGACGACCGCTCCGCGCCGACCCGCCCGTCGGCGCCCCGCGGCCGGGCGGTGGGAAGCCGGGCGGTCCAGCTGTCCTGGTCCGCCTCGACGGACGACCGGGGTGTGGTGTCGTACGACATCCACCAGGGAGGCACGAAGATCCACAGTGTGGGCGCAGGCCGGACGGCCACCGTGCTCACGGGGCTGCGGCCGGGCACGCGCTACGCCTTCACCGTCCGGGCCCGGGACGCGGCCGGGAACGTCTCCGCCGCCACCCGCACCGTCCGCCTCACCACCCCGGGCACCGACGACGGCCGGGCCACCGCCCCCACCGGCTTCCGGGCGACGAGCCACCGGGCGGACGGGGCGTACCACCTGGACCTGAGCTGGGTGCCGCCCCGCGTGGACGGTGAGGTCACCGAGTACCGGATCCAGCTGGACGGCCGGCCCGCCACGTCCCTCGTGTTCGGCGGCAGGGCCCCGCGTGACCGGGCCACGTACAGCTTCTACGTGGGACGGAGAGCCGGTGCCACTCACCGGGTCCGCATCAGGGCGATGCTGCCGGACGGCACCTGGGGAGGTCTCTCGGCGGAACGGACGGTGACCACGGGGCCCTGACGTCTCCGCGGCATCGGCCGGGCGGAGGAACCCGTCACCTGCACGGGGGCGCTCGGAGTGCGGCCGTGGCCGGGGGCGCCTTGGCTGACCCCGAGGCAGCACGGGCGTTCCCCGACCCTCGGCGGCGCAAGGGATGTACCGCCGACCGTGCCGCCGGAGGGCAGTCCACATGCGCAACTCATCGTCAGTTCTCCGCTCCGGCCTGACCGTCGCAGTCGCCGCGCTGCCCCTCGCCCTGGCCGCGGTGCCCGCCGTCGCGGGCCCGGGTATCTCCGTGAGCACCACGGGGTCCACGGTGTCGGTCACGACCAGCTCGTGCACCCAGATCAACGGCAGCTGGGGCACCGCCTCGCTCCTCACCAGCAGTCAGGGCAGCTTCGCCCAGGGCCGCCAGGTGACGCTGTCGGGGACGTCCACAAGTCAGTCCGCGGCCTGGTCGAGCGTCTCGCCGGGCACGTACACGGTCATCGTCGTCTGCTCGGACGGCACCACCGCGGGCACGCAGTCCGTCGTGGTCTCCACCGTCCCCTCCCCCTCGCGGTCCGCGTCGCCCTCCGCCTCGCCGTCCCGCGGCGTCATGGGCGGGGCCGGCGGCAGCACGAAGGACTACGGGACCCTCACGCTCGTGGCGGGCGGCACGCTGGTCGGGGCGGGCCTGATCGGAACGGCCTGGTACCTGCGCCGGCGCAACAAGCCGTACCGGCTCTGACCCGGTACGGACGGCGGCCCGCTCCCCCGAAGCGCTCCGGGCGGGCGGGCCGCCGTCACCGCCGTCATGTCGTGTCCGGGGCGGCCGGGTCCGTCAGGTGGGTCCGCCGTCCGGGAGTTCGGCGACGTCCGCCACGGCACGACGGAGCCACTGGGTCCAGAAGGTCTCCAGGTCGATGCCGGCCCGCAGCACGAGATGCCGCAGCCGGACGTCGGTGCCGTCCCGGCCAGGTGGGAAGTCGCGCTTCTCGATCTCCTCGTACTCCGCCAGCTGCCGCTCGTGCAGCTCCAGATGGCGCCGCAGATCGGCCTCCAGGCCCGCCGTGCCGACCACGGCCGCCGCCCTGAGCCGCAGCAGCAGCGCGTCGCGGTGCGGCTTGGGGTCCTGGGAGGCGGAGGTCCAGCGGGCCAGCTCGGTGCGGCCCGCGGGCAGGACCTCGTAGCTCTTCTTCTGCCCACGGGCCGGCTGCTCGGACGGCAGTACCCGGATGAGGCCGTCGGCCTCCAGTTTCCCGAGCTCGCGATAGATCTGCTGGTGCGTCGCCGACCAGAAGTAGCCGATCGACCGGTCGAAGCGGCGGGTCAGCTCCAGGCCCGACGACGGCTTTTCGAGCAGGGCGGTCAGGATCGCGTGCGGGAGTGACATGGCCTCATCCTAGGGACGCGTATCCGCACTACAGGGCCGCTGCCAGCTCCGTGCCCTGCTTGATGGCACGCTTGGCGTCCAGCTCGGCGGCCACGTCGGCACCGCCGATGAGGTGCGTGCTGCGCCCGGCGGCGAGCAGCTCCTCGTACAGGCCGCGGCGCGGCTCCTGGCCCGTGCACAGCACGATCGTGTCGACCTCCAGGACCGTGCTCTGCTCACCGACGGTGATGTGGAGTCCGGCGTCGTCGATCCGGTCGTAGCGCACGCCCGGGACCATGGTGACGCCGCGGTGCTTGAGCTCGGTGCGGTGGATCCAGCCGGTGGTCTTGCCGAGGCCGGCGCCGACCTTGGAGGTCTTGCGCTGGAGCAGGTGGACGGTGCGCGAGGGGGCGGGCCGCTCGGGCGCCGCGAGGCCGCCGGGTGCGCGGTAGTCGAGGTCGACGCCCCACTGACGGAAGTACGTCGCCGGGTCCTCGTGGGCCTTGTCGCCGCCGTCGGTGAGGAACTCGGCGACGTCGAAGCCGATGCCGCCCGCGCCGAGGATCGCGACCCGGTCGCCGACCGGGGCGCCGTCGCGCAGGACGTCGAGGTAGCCGACCACGCTCGGGTGGTCGACGCCGGGGATCTCCGGGGTGCGCGGGGTGACGCCGGTGGCGACGACGACCTCGTCGAAGTCATCGAGGTCCGCGACCGTCACCAGAGCGTTCAAGCGGATGTCGACGCCGTGCCAGTCGAGCTGGGTGCGGAAGTAGCGGAGCGTCTCGTCGAACTCCTGCTTGCCGGGGACCTTGCGGGCGACGTTGAGCTGGCCGCCGATCTCGTTCGCCGCGTCGAACAGCGTCACGTCGTGCCCGCGCTCGGCCGCGGAGACCGCGCAGGCGAGACCGGCCGGGCCGGCACCGACGACCGCGACGCGCTTGCGCAGCCGGGTAGGGGAGAGCACCAGCTCGGTCTCGTGACAGGCGCGCGGGTTGACCAGGCAGGACGTGATCAGACCGCTGAAGGTGTGGTCCAGGCAGGCCTGGTTGCAGCCGATGCAGGTGTTGATCGCCTCGGGGCGGCCGGCGGCGGCCTTGGTGACGAAGTCGGGGTCGGCGAGCATCGGGCGGGCCATCGACACCATGTCGGCGGCGCCCTCGGCGAGCAGTTCCTCGGCGAGTTCGGGAGTGTTGATGCGGTTGGTGGTGACGAGCGGGACGGACACCTCGCCCATGAGCCGCTTGGTCACCCAGGTGTACGCGCCGCGCGGCACGGAGGTCGCGATGGTGGGGATGCGGGCCTCGTGCCAGCCGATGCCGGTGTTGATGATCGTCGCCCCGGCGGCCTCGACGGCCTTGGCGAGGGTGACGACCTCGTCGAGCGTCGAGCCGCCCGGGACGAGGTCGAGCATGGAGAGGCGGTAGATGACGATGAAGTCCTCGCCGACCGCCTCGCGCACCCGGCGCACGATCTCCAGCGGGAAGCGCGTGCGGTTCTCGTAGGAGCCGCCCCAGCCGTCGGTGCGGTGGTTGGTCTGCTGCGCGATGAACTCGTTGATGAGGTAGCCCTCGGAGCCCATGATCTCGACACCGTCGTAGCCGGCCTGCCGGGCGAGGCGGGCGGCGCGGGCGTAGTCGTCGATGGTCCGCTCGATGTCGGCGTCGGTGAGCTCGCGGGGCGGGAAGGGGCTGATCGGTGCCTGGACCGGGCTCGGGGCGACGAGGTCCTTGTGGTACGCGTACCGGCCGAAGTGCAGGATCTGCATCGCGATCCGCCCGCCCTCGCGGTGCACGGCGTCGGTGATGACCCGGTGCTGCTCGGCCTCTTCCTCGGTGGTGAGCTTGGCGCCGCCCTCGTAGGGCCGTCCCTCGTCGTTGGGGGCGATGCCGCCGGTGACGATCAGGCCCACTCCCCCGCGGGCGCGGGCGGCGTAGAAGGCGGCCATGCGCGCGAAGCCGCCCTCGGCCTCCTCCAGGCCGACGTGCATGGAGCCCATGAGGACCCGGTTGGGCAGGGTCGTGAAGCCCAGGTCGAGGGGGGTCAGCAGGTGCGGGTAACGGCTCATCGGGCCCTCCGTGCGCGGTGTCGTGCCTGTAGTTGTAGAGGACTGCCGACGGTTTATGCAATTAGTTGCATAATAACGTGATGGAGGGCACAGCAGGGCCATGACCAGGGACCTCGGACCACTGGCTGGTGACCGCTGACCGCATGCGTGGACACCGCGCCGCACTCCTGGCGCGTGGACACCGCGCCGCAACCCTGGCAGCCGCGAGCGTCCCGGCCACGGCCTGGCCGGCCTCGGTCCGCTCTGCGGGACGGGGGAAGGAGTCGGGAAGCGGTCAGCGGCTCTGCAGACGCACGTGCAGTTCCTTCTCCTGGTCGCCGGAGACCGTGCTGAGATCGTGCACGTCGAACAGCGAGTCCAGGGTCGTGCGGAACCGTTCGATCGCCCAGTAACCGCCGTGCAGGTCGGCCTCGACGGAGGACGACAGGTGAACCGGCCGCGCGCCCTCGTGCTCGTCGGCGACGTCGAAGGTTCCGAGCCACACCGTCGGGCGGGTCTCGTGCAGTTCCTCGGGCACGTCGTCGGCACACCGGTCGGACTCGAAGCAGGAGCACAGTGCGTCGAACACGATCCGGGCGTCGTGCTTGCTGCACCCGCTGATCTCCACCGAGACGGAGTGGGGGTGTGGTCGCTCCTCGTCCATCGCCATCGTGATCGCTCCTCTCGAGGCCACCGGCTGCCGTATCCGCCCCTACCCCAGCAAAGCACCACCTTCCGGCGAGCACTACCTGCGGTGCAGTTCTCCCGGTGACGGTTTTGCGGGGCGGTCCGCGCCGCGGTGGGAGATGGTGGAAGGTGACGGAAAGGGGCCTTCGGGATACGGCTCCGCGCGGTAGAACTTGGGGTGTCGGCACACGACGGCGTGCCGCGAGGACGGCGAAGGCGGGCGTGGGATGGGTGCAGCCGGGTCTCCCGAATCCGCAGGCGACGGTCCGGTGCGCGGATCGGCGCGCCCGAGCGGGCTGCTGGACGTGCTGCGCGTGGCCTCGGTGGTCCTCGACGCCGAGGGCCGCATCGTGCTCTGGAGCCCGCAGGCGGAGGAGCTGTTCGGATACGACGCCCAGGAGGCGCTCGGGCAGTACGCCGCCCGGATCATGGTCCACGAAGAGCACGTCGATCTCGTCGTCAAGTTGTTCGCCGACGTCATGGGCACCGGTCAGAGCTGGGCGGGGGCCTTCCCGATCCGCCGCAAGGACGGCGGCACCCGGCTCGTGGAGTTCCGCAACATGCGGCTGCTGGACGACCAGGGCGACGTCTACGCGCTGGGGCTGTGCGCCGACCAGGGGACCGTGCGCCGGCTGGAGCGAGAGGTGGCCCTGTCGACGCGGATGATCGCCCAGTCCCCGATCGGGCTGGCCGTACTGGACACCGAGCTGCGGTACGTCTCGGTCAACAAGGCGCTCGAGGAGATCAACGGCGTACCGTCCGAGGAACACCTGGGCCGCACCCCGCGCGAGGTGGTGCCCCGGATGGACGTGGACGCCCTGGAGGCCGCGACACGCCGGGTGCTGGAGACGGGCACGCCGGTCGTCGACCAGTCCACGATCGGCCGCACCCCTGCCGATCCGTACCAGGACCACGCCTGGTCGGTCTCGCTGTACCGGCTGGAGAACGCCTTCGGGACCGTGCTGGGCGTGGCCGTCTCGATCGTCGACGTCACCGAGCAGTACCGGGCGGGCATCGAGGCCGAGGCGGCGCGCCGGCGCCTGGCCCTGATCGCCGACGCCTCGGGTCGGATCGGCACCACGCTGGACCTGGACCGCACGGCCCGCGAGCTGGCCGACGTGGCCGTGCCGGAACTCGCGGACATCGCGGCCGTCGACCTGCTGGACGCGGTGGTGCAGGGGCGGCGCACCAGCCTGGGCCCCGCCGAGTCGGCCGTGATCCGCGCGCTGGCGGTCCAGGGGTTCGACTCCGCCGAGGCGCTGGAGGCGGCCGACACTCCCGGGCAGGTCGCCCGGTACGCACCCGACCGGCTCGTCACCCGGTGCGTGCGCACGGCGAGCCCGGTGATGCTGCCGGAGGTCAAGGACGAGGACCTGGTGCACATCGCCCGTTCCCCGGAGGCGGCCGAGCTGCTGGGCCGGGCCGGGGTGCACTCGTATCTGGCGGTACCGCTGATCGCGCGCGGAGAGGTGCTGGGGGCGCTGGACCTCAAGCGCACCCGCAATCCGCTGCCGTTCAGCGAGGACGACCTGCTGCTGGCACGCGAGCTGGCCGCCCGGGCGGCCGTGCAGATCGACAACGCCCGCTGGTACCAGAGCGCCCGGGAGACGGCGCTCACCCTGCAGCGCAGCCTGCTGCCCAGCCATCCGCCGGTCACGGGCGGGCTGGAGGTCGCCTCCCGCTACCAGCCGGCCGGGGCCACGAGCGAGGTCGGCGGCGACTGGTTCGACGTGATCCCGCTGGACGGCGGCCGGACCGCGCTCGTCGTGGGCGATGTGATGGGCAGCGGCATCCCCGCGGCGGCGGCGATGGGGCGGCTGCGCACGGCGACCCACACCCTCGCCTCCCTCGGCCTCGACCCGAACGTGCTCCTGGAACACCTGGACAAGATCACCGCAGGTCTCGAACAGGCCATCGCCACCTGTGTCTACGCCGTCCACGACCCGCACCTGCGGCAGTGCCGGATCGCCAACGCCGGGCACCTGCCGCCGGTGCGGGTCCGGGCCGGGCGGCCACCGGAGCTGCTCGGTCTGCCGACCGGGGTGCCGCTCGGGGTGGGCGGTGTCGCCTTCTCCACGACCACCGTCGAACTCGAACCCGGGGACCGGCTGGTGTTCTACACCGACGGTCTCGTCGAGACCCGGCGCGACCCGATCGACGAACGGCTCGAGACACTGCTGTCCCTGCTCGACGGGCCCGACCTGCCGCTGGAGGACGTCTGCGACCTGCTGCTGCGCACGCTGCACGAACCGGACAACTTCGACGACGTGGCGCTGCTCATCGCGCGGGCGACCGCACCGGACTGAGAGGCCCTACGGCGCGACGCCGACCACCACGTGGGCGTACAGCTCCTCCGACACGGCCAGGTGGGTCGTGAGGCCGCCGCGCTCGAAGGCCTCGACGGCCGCCGGTGCCTGGTGCCGGCTCGTCTCCACCAGGACGCAGCCCCCGGGGGCGAGCCAGCGGGACGCCTCCGCGGCGACCCGGCGCAGGACGTCGAGGCCGTCGGCGCCGCCGTCGAGGGCGACCAGCGGCTCGTGATCCCGGGCCTCCAGCGGCAGCAGCCCGATCTCGTCGCTCGGTACGTACGGCACGTTGGCCGCGAGGATGCCGACGCGGCCCCGCAGCGCGCGGGGCAGCGCCTCGAACAGATCGCCCTGGTGGACACGGCCGCCGGCGGCGGCGATGTTGCCGCGGGCGCATCGCACGGCGGCCGGGTCGATGTCGGCGGCGTGCAGTTCGACGGGGCCGAGCGCGGCGGCCAGCGCCGCTCCCACGGCGCCCGAGCCGCAGCACAGGTCCACGACGACGGCGGCACCGGACGCCCGCTCCAGGGCCTGCTCCACCAGGAACTCGGTGCGCCGGCGCGGCACGAAGACGCCCGGGGCGACGGCGATACGCAGGCCCCGGAACTCGGCCCAGCCGACGACGAGTTCGAGCGGCAGGCCCGCGACACGACGCTCGACCATGGCGGCGGCCTCGGCCGGGGTGCGCGCGGCGGAGAGGATCAACTCGGCCTCGTCCTCGGCGAAGACACAGCCCGCGGCGCGCAGGGCGAGGACGACGCAGTCACGGGAGGACGGCGCGGAAGGGGGGACAGCGGACACAGACGGCATGGAAGCCCAGAGCCTTTCGGAACCGAAGGGCGCTCCGGCGATCGCCTACGACCGGCGATCCGCGAGACATCGAGAGGAGAGCACCCGAACTGACACAGCGGTAATGGGTCTCACCTCCTCGGCTTCCGACGGCCGGGTCCTCCCCCGGCCGGACGGCAACCCTACCCGACGGGCCCGCAGCCCGTGCGGCCCTCGTGACGGCACCCGGCAGGTGGTTGGGCTGTGCAACCATGGAAGGAGCCGAGCAGCACCGTGGTGAGGGAGGGCCCGTGCACACCGCAGACGCCGTGGAGACCATCCAGCGGGAGATGACGGTCTTCGCCCGCCGGGCCAGAGCCGCGGCGGGCCGGATGCACCCCGAGCTGTCGCTGGTGTCGTACACGCTGCTCGGACACCTGGAGGAGAGCGGTGGGTGCCGGGCCACCGACCTGGCCGTCCACTACGCGCTGGACAAGTCCACCGTCAGCCGCCAGGTGGCGGGGCTGGAGCGCGCCGGACTCATCGAGCGCCGGCCCGACGCGGCGGATCAGCGCGTCCAGGTGCTGCACCTGACCGGGGCCGGGCGGCACATCCTGGCCCAGGTCACCGAGAGCCGCCGCGCGGCCTTCCGGGAGCGCCTGGCCGACTGGCCCGCGCAGGACCTGAGCCGGTTCGCGGACTACCTCGTGCGCTACAACGCCTCGCCCGGTCCCGGCCGGCAGGACTAGGACACCCGGCACGTACGGTTGAGTACGCACACACCGAGCACACCGGTCCGGCGGGGCGCCGCCGGCCCGGCCCGGAGGCACCACCGCATGCACATCACCCGAGGCTTCACCGGGCGCCCGCGCGTCGCCGACCCCGGCCTGCCGCCCGGCCAGTACGACGCGGGCGACGACTGGCCCGTCCTGTCGGCCGAGGTCACTCCCGAGCTGGCGGCCGCCGACTGGACCTTCCGCGTGGACGGGCTGGTGGCCGAGCCCCGCACCTGGGACTGGGAGGCGGCGCACCGGCTGCCGCCGTCGGCGTACGAGGGTGCCATCCACTGCGTGACGAGCTGGTCGAAGTTCGGGGTGCGGTTCGCGGGCGTGTCCCTGGACGCGTTCCTGGACCTGGTCCGGCCCCATGAGTCGGCCACCCATGCCGTCGCCTACTCGCACACCGGCTACACCGCCAACCTCCCGCTCGCCGACCTGACCGGCGGGCGCGCCTGGATCGCCTGGGAGTACGACGGGCAGCCGCTCGCCCCCGAGCACGGCGGTCCGGCCCGGCTGCTGGTGCCGCACCTGTACTTCTGGAAGAGCACCAAGTGGATCGGGGGTCTGCGGATCCTCGACCACGACGAGCCGGGCTTCTGGGAGCGCAACGGCTATCACGAGCGGGGCAACCCGTGGGAGGAGCAGAGGTACTCCGGTGACTGAGACCGCCGTGACAGAGGCCTTCGTGCCGCCCACGCGGTTCGCCGTGCCCGGGCGCATCGCCGTGAGCGAGCAGGCCGCGTCCGAGTGGCAGACCGCCACTCTCACCGAGATCCGCCGCGAGACCCCGCACGTGTCCACCTTCCGGCTCGCCGTGCCGGGCTGGCCGGGGCATCTGCCCGGCCAGCACCTGATGGTGCGGCTGACCGCCGAGGACGGCTACGCCGCCCAGCGGCACTACTCGATCGCGTCCGCGCCGGACGACTCCGGGCAGGTCGAGCTGACCCTGGACCACGTCGAGGGCGGCGAGGTCTCGGGCTGGTTCCACACCGTCGCCCGGCCCGGTGACCGGGTCGAGGTGCGGGGCCCGGTGAGCGGCTTCTTCGCCTGGCCCGGAGACCGCCCCGCGCTGCTGGTCGGCGCGGGCTCGGGCGTCGTACCGCTGATGTCGATGATCCGGCACCACCGGGCACGGAACCTGACCGTGCCGCTGCGGCTGGTGGTGTCCGCGCGCAGTCCCGAGGAGCTCATCTACGCCCGGGAGTTGGGTGCGGAGACCACCACCGTCTTCACCCGGAGCGCGCCGGAGGGTGTGGCGGTCGGACGCATGACGGCCGCACATGTGGCGCCGCTCCTGGCCGAGCAGCCTTCCGGTGGGTGGGAGGCCTATGTGTGCGGCTCGAACTCCTTCGCCGAGCACGCCTCGCGCCTGCTGGTGACGGCAGGTCAACCGGTGGACCGGATCCGCATCGAGCGCTTCGGCTGACCCGGGCGTTTCGCCCCGCTCGCGCCGGGCACCCAGCCGGAGGGCTGCGGCGGCCCGCCGCTGTTGCGCGTGGGTGGGCCGGGTGTTGAGGAGGTGGGCATGCGCACCCCGATGCACGGTTGGCGCCGGCAGCGCAGTCCGCTGCGCCGCCGGTCGGATGTCGTCGAAGCGTGGACGGTGCTGGTGGTCGCCGTCCTCGTCGTGGTGGGCGCGCCCCTGGCCGGGGCGGCCGCCGCCCGGTGGGCCCATGGCGAGGCGCGGTCGCTGTCGGTGGAACAGCGGGCCGAGCGGCATCGGGTCCGGGCCGAGGTGGTCGGCGGGAACGACGCATTGCCGTCGGTACGGGCCGGCGGGCAGCACGCGTACCGGGCCACCGTGCGCTGGACGGAGCCGGGCGGTGCCACGCGCACCGCGACGGCCCGGGTCCCCGCGGACTCCCGGCGCGGCGACAGGGTGGACGTCTGGTTCGACCGCCAGGGGCGCAGTGTGCTGCCACCGGTGGACGAAACGGCGGTCTGGGAGCACACCCTCACCATCGGCGCCTGTGCCACGGGCGGTGCGGTGGCCGTGGTGCTCTTCGGTCACCTCCTCGTGCGACGGGTGGCGCTGCGCCGCCGGATGGCCGAGTGGGACCGGGCGTGGGCCCGTGTCGAACCGGAGTGGACGCATCGCAACGCGTGACGGCGCGGGGCCCCGGGGCATCGGAACAAACGCCTGGCCAGTCCTCCGGCCACGGACGTAGTGTGATCATCCGCACTGCCCCTGTAGCTGCTTCTCACCCAAGGCGGTCCTGCATGGCCCTGTTCGACCTTCCGCTCGACGAGCTCCGCGAGTACCGCAGCGCGGTCGCCGAGCCCGAGGACTTCGACGCCTTCTGGTCCAAGACCCTCCAGGAGGCTCGCCAGCACGACCTGGACGCCCGGTTCGAACCGGTCGACACGGGCCTGTCCACCGTCCAGGTCTTCGACGTTACCTTCGCCGGTTTCGGCGGCCACCCGGTCAAGGGCTGGCTGACGCTCCCGGCCGGCGCGGACGGCCCGCTGCCGCTCGTGGTGGAGTTCATCGGCTACGGCGGCGGGCGCGGGCTCCCGCACGAGCACCTGCTGTGGGCGTCCTCGGGCCGGGCTCACTTCGTGATGGACACCCGCGGGCAGGGCAGCGGCTGGGGTGGGGGCGGCGGCACGGCGGACCCGGTGGGCGGCGCGCCCGCGTACCCCGGCTTCATGACGCGCGGCATCGACGCTCCGGAGAACTACTACTACCGCAGGGTCTACACGGACGCGGTGCGTGCCGTGGAGGCGGCCCGATCACACCCCCTCACCGACCCGGCGCGCACGGTGGCCGTCGGTTCCAGCCAGGGCGGCGGCATCACGATCGCGGTCGGCGGACTCGTCCCGGACCTGGCGGGCATCGCGCCGGACGTGCCGTTCCTGTGCGACTTCCCGCGCGCGGCGACGATCACGGACCGGCACCCGTACCGGGAGATCGGTCTCTACCTCAAGACCCACCGTGGCCGCACGGAGGACGCCCTGCGCACGGTGTCCTACTTCGACGGCGTCCACTTCGCCGCCCGCGGCCGGGCCCCGGCGCTCTTCTCGGCCGCCCTGGAGGACCAGACCTGCCCGCCCTCGACCGTCTTCGCGGCCTTCAACGCCTGGAGCCACGAGGACAAGGCGATCGAGGTCTACGACTTCAACGACCACGAGGGCGGCGGCCCCTTCCAGCAGGCGGCCAAGCTGCGCTGGATGCGGTCGTACATCTGATCCGGCCGTTCACCTCCGCCGGGCTTCCGCTCGGTCCGACCAGTCGGTACGTTCATCGCGCCCGGGCCGCGACGCGGCGGTCCGGGCCCGGGACGGTCGGCGGAGGGGTTCATGTCCGAGATCGGGACACAGGTGCACGGTCACTGCGACGCGGCGTTCACGGCGCTGCGCAGGGCGTTCGAGGAGAACTTCCGGGGGCGCGGTGAACTGGGCGCCGCGGTGGCCGTCACCGTCGGCGGCCGGACCGTGGTGGACCTGTGGGGCGGCTGGGCCGACGCGGCGCGCTCCCGGCCGTGGGAGCGGGACGCCGTGGTCAACGTGTGGTCCACCTCCAAGGGGCCGGTGGCGCTGTGCGCGCACATCCTCGCCGATCGCGGACTGCTCGACTTCGACGCGCCGGTGGCCGCGTACTGGCCCGAGTTCGCCGCCGCGGGCAAGGAGAAGGTCCTCGTGCGGCATCTGCTGTCGCACCGCGCCGGTCTGGCCGGTCTGCGTGAGCCGCACTCCCTGGAGCAGCTCTGCGACTGGGAGCTGACCACGCAGCGGCTCGCGGCGACCGAGCCCTGGTGGGAACCGGGCACGCGGTCCGGCTATCACGCGCTGACCTACGGCCATCTGGTCGGCGAGGTCGTACGCCGGGTGTCGGGGCTGCGGCCGGGGGCCTTCCTGACGCGGGAGGTGACGGGGCCGCTCGGCCTCGACTTCCGCATCGGCCTGCCGGAGCGGGACTTCGGCAGGGCGGCCGAGCTGGTTCAGACGCCTCCCACGGCGAACGGTGAACAGGCGGCGATCTTCGCCCAGTCGGCGCCGGCGGCCGTCGCCGCGCTGGCCAACCCGGGGGTGTCCGCCGCGACGGCGAACACCCCGCAGTGGCGGGCCGCCGAGATCCCGGCGGCGAACGGCCATGGCACCGCGCGTGCCGTCGCCGGACTGTACGGCGTCTTCGCGGGCCTCGGCTCCCTCGGGGACCACCGCGTGCTGTCCCCCGAGGCCGCCGAGCGGGTGCGCGAGGGGCAGGGCGGTTGCCGGGACCTGGTGCTCGGCGCCGGCTTCGAGCACGAGACGGAGCTCGGTCTCGGACTCTGGCTCAGCGGCCCCGACGGCTCGTACGGCCCCAACCCGCGGGCTTTCGGACACGACGGCGCCGGCGGCTCCTGCGGGCTCGCCGACCCGGAAGCGGGAGTGTCCCTGGGCTATGTGATGAACCGGATGGGTTCCCGTATCGCCAACGACCCGAGAAAGAGGGCCCTGATCGACGCCCTGTACGACGCGCTGTGAGGGCGGGGCGGGCGACGGTTTCGGCCGAACCACCCGACCGCCCTTCCCAGCTGGTTTAGACCAATGCTAGATCTGGTGGCGCACCGAGCCCGTACGGCTACCGAACGTCACCCACAGGAGGGGCGGCATGGCCCGCACCACCCCGCACGATCCCCCGCCGTCCGAGTCAGAGCCCCTGTACCGCCGGATCGCGGCGGAGCTGCTCGGCGAGCTGCACGACGGCACCATCCCACCCGGTGAACGGCTGCCGAGCGAACGGCGGTTGGCCGGTCGCCTGGGAGTCAGCCGGGAGACCGTACGGCAGTCGCTGGAGCTGCTTCGCCGCGACGGCCTGGTCACCACCGACCGGCGCGGCAGCCACGCCACCCTGCCCGGCCTGCCGGTCGAGACCCCGGCGTCGCTCACCTTCCCGGTGGGCGCCGGGGCCGCGGCCCCGGGCAGTGTCGCCCGCGCCACCGTCACCTGGGAGGCGCCCCGTCCGGACCACGCCGAGGCCCTGGGGCTGGCCCCCGGCCGCCCGACCCTGGTCCACCGCTACCGGTATGCGACCGCCGACGGACAAAGCCTGCGCACCGCCGTGACGTCGTTCTCCGCCGTGGCGCTGGCGGAGGTCGAGGAGCTGGCACGCTACCGCGACCGGGCCGACGGCACCGCCGCCGCGCAGCTGCGCCGGGCCTACGACTGGATGCGCCGGGCCGGTCTGACCCTGCACCACCGCGACGCCATCACCCGCATCGCGAGCGCCCCGTCGGTACGGGTCACCCGGCAGGTTCACGATCAGTACGCCCGCCCGCTGGAGATCACCGATCTCGTGGTGGACGCCCACCAGGACGCGCTGGTCTACGAGTTCACCCTGCCGGGCCGGGCAGCGACGCCCGCGCCCGAAAGCCGCCGGTCACCCGTTCGGCGGACCGCCGACGCGGGTTCCCGGAGATGACGGAGATCATCGAGAGACGGCACGGCTCCCCCAGGCGACCCCCGAGAGGAACCCCATGACCACGTTCACGACCTCCGACGGAACCGAGCTCTGCTACAAGGACTGGGGCGCGGGGCAACCCGTGGTGTTCAGCCACGGCTGGCCCCTCAACGCGGACGCGTGGGACGGGCAGGCCCGGCTGGTCGCCGAGCACGGCTTCCGGGCCATCGCGCACGACCGCCGCGGACACGGACGCTCGGGCCAGCCGTGGCGGGGCAACCACATGGACCGGTACGCCGACGACCTGGCCGAGCTGATCGAGGCACTGGACCTCACCGACGCGGTCCTGGTGGGCCACTCGACCGGCGGCGGTGAAGTGGCCCGCTACATCGGGCGGCACGGGACGGCGCGGGTCGCGAAGGTCGTGCTGCTCGGTGCGGTGCCGCCGCTGATGCTGCGGACGGAGGCCAATCCGCAGGGCACGCCGAAGGACGCCTTCGACGGGATCCGCGCCGGTGTCGCGGCGGATCGCTCGCAGTTCTACTGGGAGCTGAGCGAGGCCTTCTACGGCTTCAACCGGCCCGGTGCCGCAGTGTCGGAGGGCGTGCGGCGGGCGTTCTGGATGCGGAGCATGCAGGCCGGGCTGAAGGGCGCCTACGACTGCGTCGCGCAGTTCTCGGAGACCGACTTCACGGAGGACCTGCGGCGCATCGACGTGCCGACGCTGGTCGCGCACGGGGACGACGACCAGATCGTGCCGATCGCCGCCTCGGCCCACCGGACCTCCCAGCTCGTCAAGGACGCGACGCTGAAGGTGTATCCGGGCGCCCCGCACGGCCTGGTCGGCGACTTCGAGAAGGCGTTCAACGACGATCTGCTGAACTTCCTGCGCGGCTGACCCTCACCTCGGCACCTGGGCCCGGTCCGGCAGCCGGGCCATGACGAGACGCACGCGGGGGCTGCCGTCCGGTCGCCGCCCGAACTCGGGGAGCGGCTGGAGCTCCACCCCGAAACCGACTGCCGCGAGTCCGCGCTGTACGTCCCCGAGACGGAACGCGCGGTAGTACATGACGAACGGAGGCCGCCAGAAGGCGTTGCGCACCCGCATCACGGTGTCGAAGCCGAGCAGCGCCCAGTAGCCGGGCGAGCCCGGGCGGGGCGGGGCGACCAGCGGGAAGGCGAAACAGCCGCCCGGTCGCAGGACGGAGCGGACCTGCGCGAACAGCACGGGCAGTTCGCGGGGCAGGAAGTGCCCGAAGGCCCCGAAGCTCACCACCAGGTCGAAGGCGGGCGCGAAAGGCAGCGCGCGGGCGTCGGCCCGGACCCAGGAGACCGGCGGGCCCGTCGGCGTGACCCGCTCGCGTGCGACGTCGAGCATGCCCGCGCTGAAGTCGACGCCGGTGACCCTCTCCCGGCACACCCCTGCCAGCACACCGACGCCCGCTCCCGTACCGCAGCACAGGTCGAGTCCGGCGTCGAAGGGTCCGGCCGACCGCAGGGCCGAGCCCACGGCGTCGAGGATCGCGTCGGGTGTCCGGAAGGGCGTGTGGTCGAACTTCGGCGCGAGGAGGTCGTAGCCGCGCTCGACGGACGACAGCGCCTGGACGGCGAGTTCGCGCACACTGGGGCCTTCGGGACCGAACATCGGCTCAGCCTAGGGGAGAACGCTGCTGAAGGACGGTGCGTACGCGCTCGCACCAGCGGATGTTCTCCTCCTCGAAGCCGATGCCTCCCATCAGCGTGAGGTAGGGGCCGACACGGTCGGCCTCGCGGAGGTACTCGTCCTCGCTGCGGCCGGCCAGGAGGCGTTCGCGCACGCGCCGGTAGCGGGCGAGCTTGCCGCGGGCCCACGCCTCCCGCTCCTCGATCAGCGCGCGCGTCGCATCCAGGTCCACGCCGTCCATGGCCTGGATCTTGATGAGGAGTTCGTCGCGGATGGTGGTGGGCCGCCGGGGCGGCGTGGCGGCGAACGTGCCGAGGTCCTGTCGGCCGGCTTCGGTCAGCGTGAACATGCGCTTGTCGGGCCGCCGTTCCTGGCGCACCACCCTGGCCTCGATCAGTCCGTCCTGCGCGAGGCGCTCCAGTTCCCGGTAGAGCTGCTGCGGGGTCGAGGCCCAGAAGTTGGCCAGCGACACGTCGAACACCTTGGACAGCTCGTACCCCGAGGCCTCGCCCTCCAGGAGGGCCGCCAGAACGGCGTACTTGAGAGACATGTGGACACCGTATCAAGGGGTGTTATTCTACTCCGCACCTACTCAACAAATTGACCAAGGCGGGTTCGATGCGTGCATTCCGTGAGGCGATCGAGAAGCTCGACCTCGACGCCGCCGAGGCGCTGCTGGCGCCCGATGTCGTCTTCACCAGCCCCGTCGTGTTCAAGCCGTACGCCGGCAAGGCGATCACGGCGGCGATCCTGCGTGCCGTCTCCGGGGTCTTCCAGGACTTCCGCTACGAGCGCGAGATCAACGACGTGAACGGGCGCGACCACGCCCTGGTCTTCGCCGCGCGGGTGGGCGACCGGGAGATCAGCGGCTGCGACTTCATCCATGTCGACGAGGACGGCCTCATCGACGAATTCACGGTGATGGTGCGCCCGTTGTCGGCGGCCCAGGCGCTCGCGGCGGCCATGGGCGAGCAGTTCGAGCGGATCGCCGAGGAGGCACGGACCCGCTCGGTCTGAGCGACACGTCCCGGGTTCCGTTCCCGCGTTCTCCCGGCACTCGCGGCCGGTTCACGGTTTCATGTCCTCATGACGTCCGTCGAGCACGACCGGCTGATGAGGGCCAACCAGGCGAACTGGGACGCCCGCACACCCGTCCATCTCGCCAGCCGCTTCTACGGTCTCGATGAGGACCTCGCACCCGAGCGCTGGTTCGCCCCGTTCGAGTGGGCGGACCTCGGCGAGCTCGCCGGGCGTGACGTGCTGCATCTCCAGTGTCACCTCGGCACGGAGACGATCGCCTTCGCGCGGCGCGGCGCCCGGGCCGTCGGCCTCGACTTCTCGGGCGCGTCGGTGGCGGCCGCACGGGACATCGCGACGAAGGCCGGCACGGACGTGACGTACGTCCGGGCCAACGTGTACGACGCCGTCGAGGCCCTGGAGGGGCGGCGGTTCGACGTCGTCTACACCGGCAAGGGCGCCCTGTGCTACCTCCCCGACCTGGACCGCTGGGCGGGGATCATCGCCCGGCTGCTGCGTCCCGGCGGCCTGTTGTACGTGGTCGAATTCCACCCCCTGCTCAACTCGCTCGGCCCGAAGGCCGCCCCGGGCGAGGGGCCCGAGCTGCTGCTGCGCCACGACTACCTGGGCGGCGGCGGTCCGGTGCGCCGCGACGGGACCCACACCTACACGGACGGTCCGGCCGTCGAAGGTGCCACGGACAGCTACGAGTGGATGCACGGAATGGGCGAGGTCGTGAACGCGTTGACGCATGCGGGACTCGCCGTGCGGCGACTGCGGGAGGGCGACGAGCTTCCCTGGCCGCGCTGGCCGCAGATGGTCCGTACGGAGTCCGGCTGGTGGCGCCTGCCCGAGCCGCGCATCCCATTGCTCTACGGGCTGCTGGCCACGCTGTGACCTGGCTCGCCGAGGCAGGCCCAAGGTAGGCCCACTCGCATTCGCCGCTTTCGGTGGTACATTGCGAAGAGCACTCGTGCACGCCCCTCTTTGCGGGCGCCGGTGCCGTTCTTCATCTCTCTCCTTCATTTCCAGCACCACGACGTGTTCGTCGTATCCGAGGTGCTGTCCCCCGCCGCCCGGAAGCGCGCCACAGGCCCTCCCTTCGCGGCTCTCCCCCCCTTCGCACGTCTCTTGTCCGCCGTCCGTGAAAGGACACACACCACCATGACCACCACACTCGACAACCCACCCGTCCGGCAGCAGTCCCCGGCCCGGACCGTGTCCGGTGTCCTCGACATCGACTCGAACGGGAAGGGGCACCTGCGCGCCGAGCACTGCCTGCCCTCGCCGGCCGACCCGGCGGTCTCCCCCGCGCTGATCCGCCGGTACGGCCTGCGCAAGGGCGACCTCGTCGAGGGCGTGACCGGAGACCGGCGCGCCCTGACCGACGTCGCACACGTCGCCGGCCGTGCGCCCGCGGACCTGCGCGGCAGGCGCCACTTCCGGGACCTGACGCCGTTGCATCCGCACGAGCGACTGCGGCTCGAACACCCGGCCGCCGGCCTCGCCGGCCGCGTCGTCGACCTGATCGCACCGGTCGGCAAGGGCCAGCGCGGGCTCATCGTGGCCCCGCCCAAGACCGGCAAGACCGTCCTCCTCCAGCAGCTCGCCGCCGCCGTCACCGGCAACCACCCCGAGTGCCGGCTGATGATGGTGCTCCTCGACGAGCGGCCCGAAGAGGTCACCGACATGCGGCGCTGCGTACGGGGCGAGGTGTACGCCTCGACCTTCGACCGCAGCGCCCCGCAGCACATCGCGCTCGCCGACCTCGTGATCGAGCGCGCCAAACGGCACGTCGAGGCCGGTGAGGACGTCGTCCTCCTTCTCGACTCGCTGACCCGGCTGTGCCGTGCGCACAACAACGCGGCCGCTTCCGGTGGCCGCACCCTCAGCGGTGGCGTCGACGCGTCCGCGCTGACCGGACCCAAGCGGTTCTTCGGCGCCGCCCGGTCGGCCGAGGAGGGCGGATCCCTCACGATCCTCGCGACCGCCCTGGTGGAGACCGGTTCCCGTGCCGACGACTTCTACTTCGAGGAGCTGAAGAGCACCGGCAACATGGAGCTCCGCCTGAGCCGGGACCCGGCGTCCCGCCGGGTGTTCCCGGCCGTCGACATCACGCCCTCGGGCACGCGCCGCGAAGAACTCCTGCTGCGGGGGCCGGAGTTGGCGGCCGTCCACGGGCTGCGGCGCGTGCTGCAGGGCCGGGACGGGCAGGGCGCTCTGGAGACCCTCCTGGAGCGCATGCGCGAGACGCCGGACAACGCGACGTTCCTGCGGCGCATCCAGCCGACCCTGCCCTCGGGCTGACGCGACGAGATCATCCATCCGGGTGCTAGCGCGCGGAATGCGGCCCCGCCGTCGCCGTGCGGAGCAGGTCCGTTCCTACGTTGATCATATGATCATCGGATTCTCTTCCCGGGTGGCGGCGTCGGCCGGTGCGCTCTGCGTGGCGGGGCTCCTGACGCTGACGCCCGCGGCAGCGGCCGACCCCGGTGGCGCGGAGCCCACGTCACCGGGCGGGCCGAGGGCCGCGGGCCCGCACCCCTCGCTGCTGTACCGACCCGGTATCCAGGTCCGCCCGCGCCCCGGCGCGGCTCGCCTCCCGGAGGTCTCCGCGCTGTCCTGGCTGGTGGCCGACGCCCGCAGCGGCGAGGTGCTCGCCGCCCACAACGCGCACCGCAGGCTGCCCCCGGCCAGCACCCTGAAGACGCTGTTCGCCCTCACCGTGCTGCCCGGGCTGCCGGCGGGCGTCCGGCACACGGTCCGCGAGCAGGAGCTGCGGGGCATCGGTGCCGGCAGCAGCCTGGTCGGGGTCGCCGAAGGCCGCTCGTACCGGATCGCCGACCTGTGGCGCGGTGTCTTCCTCAACTCGGGCAACGACGCCGTGCACGTCCTGGCCGAGCTCAACGGCGGCTGGCGGTTCACGGCCGAGCGGATGCAGGCCAAGGCCCGCTCCCTCGGCGCCCTCGACACCCATGTGGTGTCGCCCGACGGTTACGACGCACCCGGCCAGGTGTCGTCGGCGTACGACCTGGCGGTGTTCGGCCGGGTGGGGCTGCGCAACCCGGACTTCGCCCGGTACTGCGCCACCGTCGAGGCCGCGTTCCCCGGCGACGGCACGTCGTCGTACCCGATCCTCAACACCAACCGGCTGCTGAGCGGCGCCAGGGGCGTGAAGCCGTACCCCGGGCTGATCGGCATCAAGAACGGCTACACCAGCAAGGCCGGCAACACGCTCGTCGCGGCGGCGCGCAGGGACGGGCGCACCCTGGTCGTGACGGTGATGAACCCTCAGGACGGCGGTGGGTCCACCGTGTACGAGGAGGCACGCTCGCTGCTCGACTGGGGTTTCAGGTCGGCCGGGAAGGTCGAGGCGGTGGGCTCGCTCGGCGCGCCGCCCACGTCCACGCGGCCGACGACGACGCCGCCCGCGGTCGCGGCGGCCGTACCGCAGGAGCACACCTCCGCCTGGACGGAGGCGGGGCTGATCGCGGGTGCCGCCGGTACGGGCGCGGCGGTCGTGGTGCTGGTGCTGCGGCTCCCGGTCCGCAGACCGGACCGGAGCTGACCGGCCGGCAGCCACAGCAGCAGACCCAGAGTGATCCAGGCGTAGGTGTTGCTGCCCACGAACCCGTCGATGCCGGAGGCGTCGTCGAACCACAGCCACACCACGCTGGTGCACAGCACCGCGTACAGGGCGCCCGCGATCCTGGGGCGCCCCGCCCGGAGCAGCACGGCGAAGGACGGGAGCAGCCACACCAGATGGTGCACCCACGTGATCGGACTGACGAGACAGGCGGCGAGGCCGGTCAGGGCGAACGCCGCCGTCCAGTCCCCCGCGGCGACCGCCCGGCGCGTCCGCAGCACCCATACGCCGAGGACCGACAGGACCGCCACCGCCCACACTGTGCGGTCCGTTTCACCGAGCCGGGCCAGGATGCCCTGCACCGACTGGTTCGAGACGTAGTCGAGACGCCCCACGCGGCCGGTGTCCCACAGCGCCTCGGTCCAGTAGAAGCGCGAGGCGTCCGGGTCCACCCACGCCGCCAGGGCCGTGGCCCCGAGGGCGACGGCCGTCGCGACCGCCGCCGCGTGCCACCGCCTGGCCACCAGCAGCAGACCGATGAACAGCGCGGGCGTGAGTTTGACCGCCGCCGCGAGCCCGATGCCGGCACCCGCCAGGCGCCCGCGTCCGGTGGCGAGCAGCGTCGCGTCGGCGAGGACGAGTGCCAGCAGCAGCAGGTTGACCTGACCGAAGCTGAAGGTATCGCGCAGTGGCTCGAAGAGGGCGAGCAGACAGGCGATCAGGGCCCAGCCGAACCATCCGGGGCGCCGTCGGTCCGCCCCAGCGAGCAGGCGCAGCACCACGGCGAGGGCGGCGAGGTTGAGCAGCAGGGCGGCGACGATGGCGGTGCGCAGGTCGAGCAGGGCCATCGGCAGCATGGCGACCGCGGCGAACGGCGGGTAGGTGAAGCCGTACGTCGTCCCGGGCACCCGGTAGTCGTACACCCGGCCGTCGTGATGGACCCAGCTGTCGATGCTGCCGTAGTAGACGCGCAGGTCGAACCAGTCGCGCAACAGCGGCACGGTCGCAGTGAAGACCGTCACCAGGGCGGCGAGGGCCAGCACCAGCAGCAGCCGGCCCCGGTCGGTGCGCGGCAGGGCCGGGGTCATGCCGCGCGTCCCGAGGCCGGGGCGAGTTCGGCCTGGTGAGCCTGCCACAGCACGACGAGGGCGAGTGCCGCGCCACAGACGGCCAGCACGAGTTGCCCCGCGTCCGCCGGGCCGCCGCTGGGCAGGACGGACAGCGCGAGCACGCCGGTCACCGCCGCGGTGCGGTGGCGTACGGAGGTGCTGGGTGCGGCGGCGGCGATGAGGAACAGGCCCCACAGGGCGTACCAGGGGCGGATCGCCGGGCCGAGCGCGGCCACCGCGGCCAGGGACAGGCCGAGCGCGTACACCGGCCGCAGGCGCAGCCGCCGCCAGATCACCACGATCGCGACCACGGCGGTCACGACGCCCAGCGCGTGCCAGGCGGGGACGGCGAAGGGGGCGAGACCGCTGCCGAGATGCGTGAGCAGGGCCCGGGTGGCGCGGCCGAGGAGGGTGGTCAGGGCCCAGTTCTGAGAGGAGGCCGGGGTGTTCAGGGCGCCGATCCAGCCGTATCCGGTGCCGGCCACGGCCGTCGCCGCGACGGTGGTCCCCGCGGCCGCGACGGTGGTCCCCGCGGCGGCCTTCGACGGAGCGCGGCCCGCGCGGACCTGGAGGACGACGACGGCGGCGAGACCGAGCACGGCGGGTGCCTTGACCAGAGCGGCGAGGGTGACCAGGACGGCGCCGAGGACGGGCCACCGGCCGCGTGCGGCCACCAGGCCGACGCCGAGCAGGCCGAGCATGACGGCGTCGTTGTGGGCGCCCGCGACCAGGTGCAGCAGGACGAGCGGGTTGAGGGCGCCCAGCCAGAGCGCGGCGCTCGGGTCGGCGCCGTTGTGCCGGGCGAGGCGGGGCAGCGCGGCCGCCATCAGGGCCACGCCGGCCAAGGCGACGAGCCGCATCCCGAGCAGTCCGGCGGGCAGTTCGCCGCTGGTCAGACCCGACAGGGCCGCCGCCACGGCCAGGAACACCGGCCCGTACGGGGCGCCGGTGTGCCGCCAGAGCGGGGCGACCTCGTCGGCGAGCGGACCGCCGAGCAGGGACGGCCCGTGCGCGTAGACGTCCAGGTGCGCCTCCACCATCGCCCCCTGAGCGAGGTAGCTGTAGACGTCCCGGCTGAACAACGGCGGGGCGAGCAGCAGCGGGGCCGCCCATGCCGCGAGCACGAGCAGCAGGGCGCGCGGCGCGGGTGGTCTCGGCCCTCTGACCAGCCGGCCCAGCAGCACCCAGGCCGCGATCAGCAGGACGACGCCGAAGTACGCGCTGACCAGGCCGAGAGCGGCGCGAGCGGAGGCCGGGTGGAGAAGGTCCCCCACGGGCAGGGCACCGGCCGTCTCACCGCCCAGGGCGAGGCAGGCGGTACCGGCCAGACCGAGCATCTGGCAGCGGCGGAGATCGACGGGGAAAGCCATGGCCAACACTCGGGCAGCGTGTCAACGGCGGATGGCCGAAAGGGGACGCGCCCCTCTCCGGAGGGCGGCCCCGCGGTGACCGGCCGGTGATCGCCGGCCGATGAGTTCCCGCCGGGGCGAGAGTCCTACCGGCATCAGCACACCGACGAACGGACGTGATCCCATGACCGGCACCTCGGCCTACGCGAAGGTCAACGGCCTGGAGATGTACTACGAGCTGCACGGCGCCGTCGGCGGGCAGCGGCCCCTGGTGCTGCTGCACGGCGGGGTCCTCACGATCGGCCTGTCCTTCGGGGCCGTCCTGCCGGCGCTCGCGGCCACGCGCCCGGTCGTGGCTCCCGAGCTGCAGGGCCACGGGCACACGGCCGACATCGAGCGGGAGATGAGCGTGCCGGACCTCGCCTCGGACGTGGTCGCCCTGCTGGACGAGCTGGGCATCGAGCGGGCGGATTTCCTGGGCTTCAGCCTCGGCGGACTGACCGCCCTCGAGGTGGGCGTGCGCCACCCCGAGCGGGTGGGACGGCTGGTCCTCGCCGCCACCCACTACCGGCAGGACGGCTACTACGAGGAGGTCCGGGACCCGGAGTACGCCTCACCGCGGCTGCCGAGCCAGGCCGACTTCCAGGAGATGGCCGACGCCTACGCGGCCGTCGCGCCGGACCCCGGGCACTTCGCGGACTTCATGGCCAAGTGCGGGACGGCGGCGCACGCCCCGCTGCCCTGGACCGCGGACGACCTGCGCGCGCTGGCCGCGCCCACCCTCCTGGTGCTCGGCGACACTGACTTCCTGCGCGTCGAGCACGCCGCCGAGATGCGTGACCTGATCCCCGACGCCCGGCTGGCGGTGCTCCCGGACACCACCCACATGGCGCTCATGCGGCGCACGGAGCTGCTGCTGCCGATGCTGGAGGAGTTCCTCGGCTGAGGGCTCGCGGGCGAGGTGGGGCCACCGGTCAGAACACCGACAGGCCGGTCAGGGTCGTGAACCGGTCGAGCGCGGCCACGCCCGCCACCGAGTTGCCCCGCTCGTCCAGGCCCGGGCTCCACACGCACAGGGTGCAGCGGCCGGGTACGACCGCGATGACGCCGCCGCCCACTCCGCTCTTGCCGGGCAGGCCCACGCGGTAGGCGAAGTCGCCTGCCGCGTCGTAGGTTCCGCAGGTCAGCATGATGGCGTTGATCTGCTTGGCCTGGCTGCGGGTGAGCAGGCGGGTGCCGTCGGCGCGGATGCCGTGCCGGGCGAGGAAGCTCGTGGCGAGGGCCAGGTCGGCGCAGGACGCGGCGATCGAGCACTGCCGGAAGTACTGCTCCAGGAGCGTCGGCACGGGGTTGTCGATGTTGCCGTAGGACGCCATGAAGTGGCCGAGCGCGGCGTTGCGGTCGCCGTGGGCGGTCTCGGACGCGGCGACCTCCTGGTCGAAGGTCAGGTCGGGGTTGCCGCTCTCCGCCCGCAGGAACGCCAGCAGTTCGCCCGACGCGTCGCCGGTGCGGGTGTGCAACCGGTCGGTGACGACCAGAGCGCCCGCGTTGATGAACGGGTTGCGCGGGATGCCGTTCTCGTACTCCAGCTGGACGAGGGAGTTGAAGGGGTTGCCGGAGGGCTCGCGGCCCACGTGCTCCCACAGGACGTCGCCCTCGCGGGCCAGGTCGAGGGCGAGGGTGAACACCTTGGTGAGGGACTGCGCGGAGAACGGCTGCCGCCAGTCCCCCACCCCGTACACGGTGCCGTCCGGCTCGGCGACGGCCATGCCGAAGCTGCGCGGGTCGCAGGCGGCGAGCGCCGGGATGTAGTCGGCGGGCCGGCCGCGGCCGGGGGTCCGCTCGATCTCCTCGGCGATGCGCTCCAGGACCGGCCGGAAGGTCGTCGACGACGTCATGATCGGTATTGTCCCTCCGCCGGTCCCGGTGCGCTCCGGCAGGTCAGGCCGGTGCCGGACCGCTGCCGGCGAGAATCTCGGGGCGCAGCAGGCCGGCGAGTGTCTCGGCGGGGAGCAGGCCCTTCTCCAGGACGAGTTCGGCCACGCCCCGGCCGGTGGCGAGGGCCTCCTTGGCGATGTCGGTGGCGGCCGTGTAGCCGATGTGCGGGTTGAGGGCGGTGACCAGGCCGATGGAGTTCTCCACGCTCGCGCGCAGTGCCTCGGTGTTGGCCGTGATGCCGGACACGCACCGCTCGGCCAGGGTCAGGCAGGCGCTCTGCAGGTGCGTGATCGACTCCGACAGGGAGTGCAGGATGATCGGCTCGAAGGCGTTGAGCTGGAGCTGCCCGGCCTCGGCGGCCATGGTGATGGTGACGTCGTTGCCGATGACCTCGAAGGCGACCTGGTTGACGACCTCGGGTATGACCGGGTTGACCTTGCCGGGCATGATGGACGAACCGGCCTGCACCGGCGGCAGGTTGATCTCGCCGAGGCCGGCGCGCGGGCCGGAGGACAGCAGCCGCAGGTCGTTGCAGCTCTTGGACAGCTTGACCGCGATGCGCTTGAGCACCCCGGACATCTGGACGAAGGCGCCGCAGTCCTGGGTCGCCTCGACCAGGTTGGCGGCCGTCACCAGGGGCAGCCCCGTGATGGCCGCGAGGTGGCGGCGGGCCGCTTCGGCGTATCCGGCGGGGGCGTTGAGTCCGGTGCCGATCGCGGTGGCTCCGAGGTTGATCTCGTGGATCAGCTGGACGGCCTCGGCGAGACGGGCCCGGTCCTCGTCCAGCATGACGGCATAGGCGGAGAACTCCTGTCCCAGCGTCATGGGCACCGCGTCCTGCAACTGCGTACGGCCCATCTTGAGGACCTCGCGGAACTCGACGGCCTTGTGGGCGAACGTGTCCTGCAGGACGGACATCGCGTCGAGCAGCCCGCGCACCGCGAACACCGTCGCGATCTTGACGGCGGTCGGGTAGACGTCGTTGGTGGACTGGCCGAGGTTGACGTCCTCGTTCGGGTGCAGGAACCCGTACTCGCCCTTGGCGTGGCCGAGGAGTTCCAGCGCCCGGTTCGCCACGACCTCGTTGGCGTTCATGTTGGTGGAGGTGCCGGCGCCGCCCTGGACGACGTCCACGACGAACTGGTCGTGCAGCTTGCCGTCGCGGATCTCACGGCAGGCCTCGACGATGGCCGCGGCCTTCTTCGCCTCCAGCAGACCGAGTTCCTCGTTGGCGAGGGCGGCGGCCTCCTTGACGGCGGCCAGGGCGTCGATCAGGTGCGGGTAGGCGGAGATGGGCATGCCCGTGATGGGGAAGTTCTCCGTGGCCCGCAGGGTGTGCACACCCCAGTACGCCTCGGCGGGAACGTCACGGTCACCGAGCAGATCGTGCTCGGAACGGGTGGCGGCGGTCATGACGGTGAGGGTCCTCTTCTCTGAGGTACAGGGTGGGAAGCGCCCCTGAAAGGGGCGCGGGGAACTGCGCGACTCGCCACGGCGGACCCGCAGTCGCCGGCCGCGAGGACCGGCACACGGTCAGGGGCGGACCGAGCCGGCGACCGGCTCCAGCGAGCGAACGGGCCGCACACGCCCGACCTCCCGCCCACCGCCGAGCAGCGGCTCACCCGCGAACTCGGTGAGCATGACCGGGTCGACACCGGCCCGGGCCAGCGCGGCGGCAGCCACCGGCACACGCGCCCGGTTCGCACCGTCGGCGATCTTCACCGCCACGGCCCGGCCGTCGGGCAGCGCGGCGACCTGGACCCCCTCGAAGCCGTCCTTGGTCAGGAGCCCCGGCACGGCCCGCATCAGTGCGGCGACGTCCCGGCCGGAGCCGGAGGCCATCTCCGCGTGTTCGCGCATCGCGTCGGCGACCCGGGCCTCGGGCGTGCCCGGCGCGGCGGTGGTGATCCGGGCGGCGGCCCGGGCCAGGCCGTGCAGGGAGAGGGAGAACAGGGGCGCGCCGCAGCCGTCGACGGTGACGCCGGCGATGCGCTGCCCGGTGAGGTCCTCGACGATCTCGGCGATGGCCTGCTGCAACGGGTGGCCGGGGTCGAGGTAGTCCTCCAGCGGCCAGCCGTTGAGGGTGCAGGTGTAGAGCATGGCCGCGTGCTTGCCGGAGCAGTTCTGGGCGAGCCGTGAGGGCAGCCGGCCCTCTCGCACCCAGGCGTCCCGGACGACCGGGTCGAACGGCAGGTCCGGGACGTTGCGCAGGTGGTCCTCGGTGAGCCCGGCGAGTTCGAGGATGCGCCGGGTGCCGGCGAGGTGGCGTTCCTCGCCGGAGTGGCTGGCGGCCGTCAGCGACAGCAGCTCGCCGTCGAGCGGCAGTCCGGCCCGGGCCATGGCCACGGCCTGCACGGGCTTGATCGCGGAGCGGGGGTAGAAGGCGGCCTCGATGTCTCCGATCTGGAGCCTGACCTCTCCGTCGGCGTCGAGGACGACGACGGAGCCGTAGTGGATGCCTTCGACGATTCCGCCGCGGACGAGGTGGGCGACGGGGGCGTGGAGGGGTTCACGGACAAGGGGTGCGTCCGCGAGAGAACTGCTGAACATCACTGCCTGCTTCTCGGGGAGCGACGCGTTCCTCACGCGTCGGCTCCGGTGGTGGATTTGCGTGCGACACGGCCGCGGATGCCGAACCATCCGACGACCAGGGCCCCGACGATCAGCGGCAGGCACAGCACGGTGGTGCGGCCCGCGCCGCCGTCGGCGTACATGAGGACCAGGACGGAGGCGAGGAACGCCAGCGTCACGACCTCGGTCCAGGGGGAGCCCGGGAGCCGGTAGCCCGGGCGGGTCAGCTCGCCCTTCTGGGTCTTCTGCCAGAAGAGGAGGTGACAGATCATGATCATGCCCCAGGTCGAGAGGATGCCGATCGCGGCGAAGTTCAGCACGATCTCGAACGCCTCGGCGGGCACGACGAAGTTGAGGCCGACGCCCAGCACACAGATGCCGCTGGTGAGCAGGATGCCGCCGTAGGGGACCTGGCTGCGGCTCATCACGGAGGTGAACCTGGGCGCGGACCCGGACATGGCCATGGAGCGCAGGATGCGGCCGGTGGAGTACAGGCCGGAGTTGAGGGAGGACATGGCGGCGGTGAGGACGACGAGGTTCATCACGCCGCCGGCCGCCGGGATGCCGATGTTGGACAGCACCGTCACGAAGGGGCTCTCGCCGGCGGTGTACTTGTTCCACGGCAGCAGCATCGACAGCAGCACGACCGAGCCGACGTAGAAGACGCCGACGCGCCACATGATCGAGTTGATCGCCTTCGGCATGATCTTCTCGGGGTTCTCGGTCTCACCCGCGGCGACACCGACCAGTTCGACTGAGGCGTAGGCGAAGACGACGCCCTGGATGATCAGCAGCATGGGCAGCAGGCCCTGCGGGAAGACGCCGCCGTTGTCGCCGATGAGGGACGGGCCCGGGGTGTGGCCGTCGACGGGGTGCTGGGTGACCAGCAGGAAGATGCCGATGCACATGAAGACGACCAGGGCGCCGACCTTGACGATCGCGAACCAGAACTCCAGCTCGCCGAAGATCTTCACCGAGATCAGGTTCACGGTGAGCACCACGGCCAGCGCGATCAGCGCGATGACCCACTGCGGGATGTCGGAGAACATGCCCCAGTAGTGGGTGTAGGTGGCGACGGCGGTGATGTCGGCGATGCCGGTGGTCGCCCAGTTGAGGAAGTACATCCAGCCGGCGGTGTAGGCGCCCTTCTCCCCCATGAACTCGCGGGCGTAGGAGACGAAGGCGCCCGAGGAGGGCCGGTAGAGCACCAGTTCGCCGAGGGCGCGCACGACGAGGAAGGCGAAGAGGCCGCAGACCGCGTAGGCGATGAAGAGCGACGGGCCGGCGTCGGCGAGACGGCCGCCGGCGCCGAGGAACAGGCCGGTGCCGATGGCTCCGCCGATGGCGATCATGTTGACGTGCCGGGACTTCAGGGACTTGCTGTAGCCCGCGTCTCCGGCATCGACATGGATGGAACGTTTCTGCACATCGTCGTGCAGGGACTGCTCGCTCACGCCTCGGTTCCGCCTTCCGTGGGGGTGTCCGTGCGCGAGGAGCGCACGATGTCGGTGAGGGTGGTTTCGACGCGGTCGAGATGGTGGGCCATGGCCTCCACCGCGTCGGTCTCGCAACCGTCGGTCAGCGCCTCGACGATCGCTCGGTGCTCGCGGTTGGACTGCTCGCGGCGGCCGCCCAGCTCGTTGAGGAAGGCGGACTGGCGGGCCAGCGCGTCCCGGATCTCTTCGATGACCCGGCGGAAGACCGGGTTCTGGGCGGCCTCGGCGACGGCGAGATGGAACAGCGTGTCCATGGCGACCCACGCGGTGGTGTCCGTCTCCCGCTCCATCCGGTCCAGCAGGTGGGCCAGGTGGTCGAGGTTCTCCGGGGTGCGGCGCCGGGCCGCGTACCCGGCGACCGGGATCTCGACGTGGCGGCGCACCTCCAGCAGATCGCTGGCGGAGTAGTCGCCGAAGGTGGGGTCCTCGACAGTACTGGCCACGACGAAGGTGCCCTTGCCGGTCCGGGACACGGTCAGGCCCATGGTCTGCAACGCCCGCAGCGCCTCGCGCAGCACGGGCCGGGAGACCTCGAGGGTGCGGCACAGTTCCGCCTCGGAGGGGAGCTTGTCGCCGATGGCGTACTCGCCCCCCTCGATGGCGCCGCGCAGGTACGCCAGCACCGCTTCCATGGCACTGACGCGGCGCACAGGCTGTCCGGCTGTCCGGCTGTCTGACAGGTTCACGGGAGAGATACTCCGGGCGACGGCTTGTGCTGTCAAGGGTGTGCCGAAGGGGCGCGGGGAACCGTGCGACGGGCCACGAGGGCGCCGCAGACGGACGACGGCGCCTCCCGGCAGAACACTCAGCCGTGCAGCACACCCGCTCCGAGCAGCCCGAACAGCAGCACGCCCACCACGATCCGGTAGATCACGAACGCGTTGAAGGAGTGCTTGGCGACGAACTTCAGCAGCCAGGCGATGGAGGCGTACGCCACGGCGAAGGAGACGAGCGTGCCGACGGCCAGCGGCGCCGCCCCCACCCCGGTGCCCAGGGCGTCCTTGAGTTCGTAGAGGCCGGCGCCGGTCAGCGCGGGGATGCCGAGGAAGAAGGAGAGCCGGGTGGCGGCGACGCGGTCCAGGTCGAGGATCAGTGCGGTGGACATGGTGGCGCCGGAGCGGGAGAAGCCCGGGAAGAGCAGGGCGAGGATCTGGGAGCTGCCGACCAGCATCGCGTCCCTGAAGGAGGTGTCGTCCTCGCCGCGCTTGTGCCGGCCCATCTGGTCCGCCGCCCACATCACGCCGCTGCCGACGATCAGGGAGCCGGCGACCACCCACAGCGAGGCGAGGGGGCCCTCGATGAGCGGCTTGGCGGCGAGTCCGACGGCGACGATCGGGATGGTCGCGCAGATGACCCACCAGGCGAACTTGTAGTCGTGGTGGTACCGCTCCTCGCGGTGGCGCAGACCCCTCCCCCAGGCGGAGACGATCCGCACGATGTCCTTGAAGAAGTACACGAGCACCGCGGCGATGGCGCCGACCTGGATGACGGCCGAGAACCCGACCACGGCGTCGTCGTCGACGGGGATGTCCATGAGGCCCTCGACGATCTTCAGATGGCCGGTGGAGGAGACGGGCAGGAACTCGGTCACCCCCTCGACGGCTCCGAGGACGACGGCCTGACCGACGCTGATGACGCTCATGGGATCCAGTTCTGCTCGGGGGCGGGAGCGGAGGGGACCGTCTTACTACACCCGGACGAGAACGGAGCTCATGGACGCGCCTCACATACGCGCCAGCGCAGCCCCCGCGAAGGCCGCGGCAAGGCCGACCGCCACGGTGACGCCGACGTTGAGGGCGGCCTGGAGACGCGCCCCGGTCTCCGCCAGCCGCAGCGTCTCGTAGGAGAACGTCGAGTAGGTCGTCAGGGCACCGCACAGACCGGTGCCGAGCAGCAGCTGGACATGGGTGGCGGCTCCGGCGAGCAGGCCGAGGATCAGGGAGCCGGTGACGTTGACCGTGAAAGTGCCCCAGGGGAAGACCGAGTCATGGCGGGCCTGGACCGCCCGGTCGGTGAGGTAGCGCAGCGGGGCACCCACCATCGCGCCGCAGACGACCAGCAGCCAGTTCACAACGGGTTCTTACCCTTCGCGTCCGTTGTGCCGGGATCGTCCCCGCGTCCGGCGTAGCGGATCACCTCGCAGTCGTCGAGGGTCACGAGCCCCTCGGTGACGATGTCGTCGAGTTGCGGAAGGAAGGCGCGCACGCGTGGCTCGGTGTCGACGATCACCACGGCGACCGGCAGGTCCTCGCTGAGGGAGAGCAACCGCGAGGTGTGGATCAGGGAGGAGGCGCCGAAGCCCTCGATGCCGCGGAAGACGCTGGCGCCCGCGAGGCCCGCCGCGTGGGCGCGGTGGACGATCTCCGAGTAGAGGGGCTTGTGGTGCCAGGTGTCGCGCTCGCCGACGAAAACGGTCAGGCGCAGGGCCCTGCCGGTCAGCCTCGTCATCGTCGCCTTCCTTTCAGCACGCGGCGGGTCGTCCCGGCCGCGAGCCACACCGCCGTGAGGGCCGCGAGCGGGGTCGCGGCGAGGTAGGCCAGCCCGGTGCCGGGACGGCCGCCGTCGATGAGTTTGTGGATGTCGACGGCGTACGTCGAGAAGGTGGTGAAGCCGCCGAGGACGCCGGTGCCGAAGAAGGGGCGGACCAGGGGGTGGGCGGTCCGGATCTCGGTGATGACCACCATGAACACGCCGATCACGGCACAGCCGGCGATGTTGACCCAGAGGGTCGTCCAGGGGAAGCCGCCCGGGGGCGTGGGCCACCCGAGGGAGGCGGCGTACCGGGCGGTCGCGCCCACTCCCCCGCCGAGCGAGACGACCACGACGACGGGCGCCTGGGCACGCCAGGGGGACGGGTGGGGAGTGGTCGCCGGAACGCGGAGGCCTTCGGGGACTGTCATGGGGTGGTCCGTCTCCTACTCGCCGGGGCCCGGAGTCGTACGGGCACGCGCCGTCGCAAGTAGGGACCGTTGGCGGCGTCCTTGCCGCGGTTCGGGTACGGCGGGCCCCACCGCCGCGCCGCGACGGGTCGCGGCCGGAGTTCAGGTTAACCCCGGGGGCGGGGCGGGGTCACTCCGAGGCGGGCGGTGCAGGTCACTTCGGGGCGGGTGGCTCGCAGACCGCCACCCCCCGTTCCCAGACGCTGCCGAGGACCAGGTGCCCGCCCGCTTCGCAGACGCTGGTGGGCATGCGGTAGCCGGAGTGGCGGCGGGCGAGGTGGTGCACGACGCGGCCCTCGTCGTCGAAGGCCTGGAGGGCGATCGCGCCGGTGGGGCGGAACGGGGCGCGCACGGCGATGCGTGCGGCGGCGGCCCGGACACCGGGCGCGCCGCGGTGGAGCAGGTCGAGGGGCGGGACACGGGGCCCGGCGAGCGCGACCCAGATGGGCCCGTCGGGCGCACCGCGCCAGAGGTTGTCGGGCATGCCCGGGAGGTTCTCGGCGAACGGTTCGCTCCGCCCGGCCCGAGGACCGGTGAGCCAGTGGCGCAGGAGCCGGCAGGCGCCGGTCTCGGCGACGACGAGGAAGGACTCGTCCGCACCGACGGCGACCCCGTTGGCGAACTGCAGGCCGTCCAGCACCACCTCGGGCGCGTCGGCGCCGGGCGCGAGCCGCAGCAGCCGCCCCGTCCCGGTGTGTTCGACGATGTCGCCGATCCAGTGCTCCAGGGGGTACCGACGGCTGGAGACGGTGAAGTAGACGCTCCCGTCGGAGAGGGACACGACGTTGCTGCAGAACCGCAGCGGCTCTCCCGCCACCGAGTCGGCGAGGATCCGGACCGTGCCGTCGCCGGTGCCGACCCGCAGCAGGCCGCGTTCGGCGTCGCACACCAACAGGTCGCCGTCGGGGAGGAGTTCGAGCCCGAGCGGCCTGCCACCGGTCTCGGCGAGCACTTCGACGCGGGCCGCGACCGGGTCGGCGAGGGCGTCGAGGCGCAGGATGCGGCCGTCCGCGACGCCGGTGAGGACGGCCGCGCGGGTCGGCGACCACGTCCTCGGGGCCGGGGCCCACCGCGATGTAGTGGCGGGGGACGAGTGCCGTGGGACGGTCCATAGCGCGCGTGTCCTTCGTCGTCGGGGCGATTCCGCGGTGCCGGGTCGCCTACCAGCCCTTCTCAAACATCCGGGCGACCTCGGCGATCCGCATGTCGTCGCGGTGGTAGCGCACACGGCCCGCGGACCTGCTGGTGCGCAGCATGCCGGTGGCCTCCAGCAGCCGGAGATGGGTGACGGCGACCGGGCGCGGTATCGAGAACCGCTCGGCGACGGCGTCCGCGGTGACACCGTCCGCCGCGGGACCGGGTTCCTTCAGCCATGCCAGGATGCGCAGCCGCGTCTCGTCCGTGGGAGTCCTCAGCATGTCGTGCCCCTGCCTCGCGGCTTCGCCCTCTCACCGAGCCTTCCCACTGTCTCGCAGTCGACGCCGCCCTGTCCGGCACTCGGCATCGTTGACCGATACCGAACTACCGTATCGAGGGGCGGAATTCGGATACGCGGGTTAAGGAGGGGAGGGGGCCCGGCGGTCAGGCCCTTCCCCCGGGCTCAGCGGTGCCGGAACCAGGACGCCGACGAGAGCGCCCCGTCGTCGTAGCCGAACAGCGCCTGGTCTCCCGGGCGTTGCCGGATGCAGCCTCGGCGTGGTTCACGCCGTCGGACGTGAGGATGGCCCGGGGGTCGCCGACATGGCTCGCGGTGCTGCCGCTCGTCGCCCTCTTCCTGGTCATCCACCGGTTCTGGAGTCCGGACCTGCTCTCCGGAGCCGTAAAGTCTTGACCATGAACGCTGCCGGAGGCAGGCGCAGGCCGCCCACGATCCATGACGTGGCGCGCGAGGCGGGGGTCTCGCGCGGCACCGTCTCACGTGTCCTCAACGGCGGCCACTACGTCAGCCCGGCCGCCCAGGAGGCGGTCAACGCGGCCATTCGCAGAACGGGTTACGTCGTCAACCGGCACGCCCGCTCCCTGATCACCGGGCGGTCCGACTCGATCGGCTTCCTGCTCACCGAGCCACAGGAGCGGTTCTTCGAGGACCCCAACTTCAACGTCCTGCTGCGCGGCTGCACCCAGGCGCTCGCCGCGCACGACATCCCGCTGCTGCTGATGCTGGCGGGCACCGAGGACGAACGGCGGCGCCTCACGCGGTACATCACCGCCGGTCACGTCGACGGGGTGCTGCTGGTCTCCAGCCACTCCGGCGACCCCGTCGCGAAGCGGCTGCGCGAGGCGGGGGTGCCGCTGGTCGCGTGCGGGAAGCCGATCGGGCCTGCCTCCAAGGTGAGTTACGTGGCCGCCGACGACCGCGACGGGGCCCGCGACATGGTGCGCCACCTGCTGTCGCTCGGCCGGCGCAGGGTGGGCACGGTGACCGGGCCGCTGACCACACCCGGCGGTGTCGAGCGCCTCGCCGGCTACAAGGAGGTGCTGGCGGAGGCGGGCCTGGAGTTCGACGAGCGGCTGGTCGTCTCCGGTGACTACGGCAGGGCGAGCGGCGAGGCGGGCGCCGAGCGGCTGCTGGCGCAGGCCCCGGACATCGACGCGATGTTCGTGGCCTCCGACCTCATGGCACAGGGTGCGCTCACGGCATTGCGGCGGGCCGGGCGGCGGGTGCCGCAGGACGTGGCGCTCGGCGGCTTCGACGATTCGCCGGCCGCCGTGGCCTCCAGTCCCGGTCTGACGACCATCCGGCAGCCCTGGGACCGCATCAGCAACGAGATGGTGCGGGTGCTGCTCGCACAGATCGGGGGCGAGGATCCGGCGGCGGTGATCCTGCCGACGGAGCTGGTGAAGCGGGAGTCGGCCTGAGGTTCGCGGCGCCCTGCCGGAAGCGTTTGCGGTCCGGCGTGGCGGCAGGGGGTCGAGGGTTCCACACCCGGGCGACGAGCCCGTACTGCATGCACGGTCATTGAACCCCGCGCCGGTGTTACCGTTCCCATATGGCGGCGAAAACGGCTGGTGGGCAGCTCGAGGACCGGTGGCGCGACATCCTGTCGGCGCACGCGCGCACGATGTGCGAGATCGACCGGGCGCTGCATCCGCACGGTCTCGGCGCGTCCGACTTCGAGGTCCTGGACATGCTCGCGACCGCGGCGCCCGAGGAGGGCGAGCAGTGCCGGGTGCAGAACCTCGTCGGGCGGGTCCATCTCAGCCAGAGCGCGCTGTCCCGGCTGATCGCCCGGCTGGAGAAGGACGGTCTGGTGACGCGGTCCGTGTGCATGGAGGACCGGCGGGGCGTGTGGGTCGCCCTGACCGCCAAGGGCCGTGACCTGCACGCCGAGGCGCTGCCCCTGCAGCGGGCCGCGCTGGCCCGGACGCTGGGCGCATAGGCCCCGCGCGTCAGACCCCTGCCGGAGTGTCCTGCCGCAGCAGGTCCCGTACGGCATCGAAGGCGGCCGCGACGGTCGCCGGGTCCGCCCCGGAACGGGCGAGCGCACTCATCGGTATGGGTGTGACCGGCGGCAGCGCCGCGCAGGCGGTGAGCCCGTCGGGGGCGGAACCGACCGCGGCGAGCAGGGCCACGCCCTCACCGGTGCGGGCGATGTCGAGGACGCCCGCGAGATACCCCGCGTCCCCGGCCACCTGGGCGGGCACGCGACAACGTGCTGGAGAGCCCGGCGCGGCGGGGCGCGGCGGCCGATCTGATCGCCCGGATCACCAAGGCGTACGCCTACGTCCGCGTCGGCCGCGAGGAAGGCTTCGAGAAGATCACCGCCGCCACCCACCAGCCCCTGACCCAGGCGAGGAAGGATCTCGTCGACCCCCAGAAGCAGCGCCCGACGCGTGCCCGGCCGGTCGGCGACGAGCCATCACCTCCCATCAGAAGGTCGGCGACGCCTTCAACCGAACTCGCAGCACTGAAGGAGCACCTGGACGTGAAGTCCTTCTGGACCACCGCCCTCGACGCCGACCTGAAGAAGGCCCTGTGACCGAGCGCATCGCCGAACTGGCGGCCGAGCACGATCGAGGACATCGCCGTGCCTCGTTCCCGGCTGGCCGAGGCGGTCCGGGAGATCTCGGCGCGCCACGACGTGCCGGTGTTCACCATCGCTCACGCCGCGGACGGCAATCCGCATCCGATCATCGTCGTCGACCCCGCCCTCGGCGGGCTGCCGGACGCGGTGTGGGAAGCGGCGGGCGCGATCTTCGCCCTGGCGCTGCGGCTGGGCGGCACGCTGACCGGGGAGCACGGCGTGGGTGTGCTCAAGCGGCAGTGGGTCGCCGAAGAACTGGGGCCGGCGGCCCACGCGGTGCAGCGGCGGATCAAGGAGGATCTCGACCCCCGGGGCATTCTGAACCCCGGCAAGGCGCTCTGACCTGCCGCGACCGCGTGGGCGCCGGCGCGAGTGCTGCTAGCGGACCAGCAGGGTGCGGACTCCCTCCGAGGTCAGCGTCAGCCGGTGCTCCGAGCTGCCGTCGATGGTGAGCGACAGGTCGTCGGCCGGCCACTGGGCGGCGAGGGCGCCGAGCGGCACCATGCGGTAGCGCGAGACGAACGGCAGCAGTCCGGCCATCTCCACCTCGGAGGTGAACACGGGCACCACCGGTTCGCCGCCGGGCTGCTCCAGCACGGGCAGCGCCACCGTCGAGGGGTTGGCGTTGTCGGCGTCGCCCGCGTCGTCGGGCACGGGGATGAGCACGTCGCTGTTGGCGAGCGCGTCCAGAGCCGCCGTGTCCTCGGTGTTCTCGGCGAGGACGTCCAGTGCCCGCTGGGCGGGCGTGGGCGTGGGGTCGTTTGCGGGTGTCTCCATGGCACATTCCCTGGTAGCGGCGGTCGTGCGGCCTGCCCGGGGCAAGATCCGCCCCGGGTACGGTCCTGCTCGCGTACCCGAACGGCAACGGGGCAATCCTGGTGGATCTTCGGGGTTCGTGGGAGCGCGGGGGAGATCTCGTGGTGGGATACCGGCGAAGCCGGACCTGCTGGGGGATGTTGACGGGCCAGATGTTACCGGTAACATCTGGCGTCTGATCCAGACGTACGCGCCTGTGCCCTGCGCCCCGCCACTCGGTGGCCCGTCCCTCGGAGTCCGCGTGATCGAAGAGCGCGTCGCCCGTCCCTCCTCCGCACCGCCCGGCCCGCTCTTCAGCAGGGCCGCCGTCCTGGCCTCGTGTGCCGGCTTCGTCCTCATCGGGGCGCTGCAGGCGCTGTACGGGCCGGCGATTCCCGCTCTGCGTGCGGAGTTCGGGCTGTCGCCGTCCGCCGCGGGGCTCGGGCTCAGTGCGCACTTCGTCGGTGGTGTCGCCGGTGTGCTGCTGTTCGACCGGCTCTACGGGCGGATCGGAAACCGGCGGCTCCTCGGCAGTTCGTACCTTCTGATGGCCGTCGGCGCGGCAAGCTTCGCGCTGGCGCCCGACTGGCCGACCGCGCTGGCTGCGGCCCTGCTCGCCGGGCTCGGCTTCGGCGGCATCGACTACGGCCTCAACCAGCTGTTCGCCGTGGGCTTCGGCCACCGCTCGACCGCGATGCTGAACATCCTCAACGCGCACTTCGGCATCGGCGCCATCCTCGGGCCCGCCGTGATCGGCGCGGTCGGCTCCGAGCACTACCCGGCCGTCTTCCTCGTCTTCGCCCTCGCCAATCTGCCGTTGCTGCTGTGCCTGAGGGGCGTGCGGAACCAGGTGCCCGCCATGGCCGGAGAACGGGCCGTCGGCGGAGCCGTTCTGGGACGGAGCCTCGGCTCCGTGCTCGCCGTCTTCGTCGTCCTCTATGTGCTGCACGTCGGCATCGAGGCCGGTGTGGGCGGCTGGGAGCCCACGCACCTGGAGACCGTCGGCTACGGCGCGGGGGCCGCCGCCACCGCCACCTCCGTGTACTGGCTCATGATGACCGTCGGCCGCTTCCTGGCCGCTCCGCTGGCGTTGCGCTTCTCCGCCCAGGCCATCATCACCGTCTCCTGCGCGGGGATGACGGTGTGTCTGCTGGCCGCGACCGTCCCGGCATTGGCGCCCTACGCGTACGCCGGTGTCGGTCTGTTCATCGCTCCGATCTTCCCCACCGGTCTGCCGTGGCTGAACCGGGCCGCCCCGCGGGCCCGGCGGGCCGGTGCGCTGGTCATCGCGGCTTCCATGGCCGGGGGCGTCGCCGCGGGGCCGGCTCTGGGCAAGGCCATCGAGTGGTCCGGGGTCCGCGCCGTGCCGCTCCTGCTCTGCGGCGTGTCGGCGCTCTGCTTGTCCGCCACGCTCTGGCTGATCCGCGCCACCCGCTCCCGCTGACCGCACTCCCCCTCCCGAAGGGAAGCTTCCGCATGCCCACCCTGACGACGACGTCCGACGGATTCCTGCTGCACGGTGAGCCGTTCCGGATCATCTCCGGCGCGCTGCACTACTTCCGCGTCCACCCCCAGCTGTGGTCCGACCGGCTGCGCAAGGCGCGGCTGATGGGGCTCAACACGGTGGAGACGTACATCCCGTGGAACCACCACCAGCCCGGCCCCGAGGGCCCTCTCGTCCTCGACGGCTTCCTCGACCTGCCCCGGTTCCTCCGGCTCGCGCAGGAGGAGGGGCTGCGGGTGCTGCTGCGTCCGGGTCCGTTCATCTGCGCCGAGTGGGACGGCGGCGGCCTGCCCGACTGGCTGACCTCCGATCCGGACATCCGGCTGCGCACCAGCGATCCCCGCTTCACCGGGGCCGTCGACCGCTACCTCGACCTGCTGCTGCCCGCGCTCCGCCCGCACCTGGCGGCGGCGGGCGGTCCCGTCATCGCCGTACAGGTGGAGAACGAGTACGGGGCCTACGGCGACGACGGCGCCTATCTGAAGCACCTCGCCGACGCCTTCCGCTCCCGTGGCGTCGAGGAGCTGCTGTTCACCTGCGACCAGGCCGACCCCGAGCACCTGGCCGCGGGAAGCCTGCCGGGGGTGCTGACCGCCAGTACCTTCGGCAGCCGCGTCGAGCGGTCCCTGGCCCGGCTGCGCGAGCACCGGCCCGAAGGCCCGCTGTTCTGCGCCGAGTTCTGGATCGGCTGGTTCGACCACTGGGGCGGCCCCCACCACGTGCGGGACGCGGCCGACGCCGCCGCGGACCTGGACCGGCTGCTGTCCGCCGGGGCGTCGGTGAACATCTACATGTTCCACGGCGGCACCAACTTCGGCTTCGCCAACGGCGCCAACCACAAGCACGCCTACACGCCCACCATCACGTCCTACGACTACGACGCCGCGCTCACCGAGTGCGGTGACCCGGGCCCGAAGTACCACGCCTTCCGCGAGGTCATCGCCCGCCACGCCGGCGTGCCCGACGAGCCCGCCCCGGCCCCGAGTGCCAAACTCCCGCCCACCTCGGTCGAGTTGAACAGCCGGGCACCTCTCCTGCCCCTCGCCGGCTCACTCGCGGCAGCGGTGCGCGCCGACGCGCCCGTGACCATGGACGAGCTCGGGCAGCGCACCGGCTACGCGCTCTACCGCACCACCCTCCCGGTCGGTGGCGACGGCCTGCTGCACTTCGCCCGCGGGGTCGGCGACCGCGCCCAGGTCTTCGTCGACGGCGCGCCCGTCGGCGTGCTGGAGAGCGAACGTCACGACGAGTCGCTGCCCGTGCGGGTGCCGCGCCCCGGGGCGACGCTGGAGGTGCTCGTCGAGAACATGGGCGGCGTCAACTACGGCCCCCGGATCGGCGCACCCAAGGGTCTGCTCGGCCCCGTCTCCCTCAACGGCACGGACCTGACGGGCTGGGACTGCCGTCCGCTGCCGCTGGACGGCCTGGACGCGGTGCCGTTCGCCCCGGCCGGGCAGGCGCCGGTCACCGTCCCGGCCTTCCACCGCGGCACGTTCGCCGTCGACACCCCCGCCGACGCCTTCCTCTCCCTGCCCGGCTGGTCGAAGGGCCAGGCCTGGGTCAACGGCTTCCACCTGGGCCGCTACTGGAACCGCGGCCCGCAGCGCACGCTGTACGTGCCGGCCCCGGTTCTGCGCCCGGGCACCAACGAACTCGTCCTGCTGGAGCTGCACGGCACCACGGCCACCCGCGCCCTGCTCACCGACACCCCCGACCTCGGCCCGGAGAACACCTGGTGAGGCACACTGTGCGTTCCCTCGCCGGCCGCCGGGCGGTTCGGCCCGGCCGAGGACCCCACCGGCACCGCCCGGCCTATGCTGTGCTCCTGCCGGGCGGGTTCAGGACCGCCGTGCCGACCTCGAGGAATCGTCCGCCATGACACCGAGCGCCCCCGACGGCCCTGTTCCCAAGGGCCGCAGCAGGCGCAACTTCGCGGGGGCGCGGCCGGTGATGGCCGACGTGGCCCGGATGGCCGGGGTCTCCAAGCAGACCGTCTCACGGGTGCTCAACGACCATCCGGCCGTCCGGACGGAGACCCGCGAGGCGGTCCAGGACGCCATGCGCACCCTCGGCTACCGGCCCAGCCGCAGCGCGCGGTCCCTGGCCAGCGGCAGGACCCGGATGCTCGGCGTCATCTCCTTCGACGCCGCGCGGTACGGGCCCGCCTCGATCCTCACCGCGATCAACACCGCTGCCCAGGAGGCCGGTTACCTCGTCAGCTCCATCGCCCTCGACACCGCCGACCACGACACCGCCGTCGAGGCCGTGAACCGGCTGTCGGCCGAGGGCGCGGACGGCGTGATCGCGATCGCCCCCCAGCTGTGGGTGGGCCGGACCCTGGCGGAGGCGACCGATCTGGGCACTCCCCTGGTGGTGCTGGAGAACGCGCTCGACGACGAGACATCCCTGGTCACCGGCGATTCCCGCACCGGCGCCCGCAAGGCCACCGAGCATCTCCTCGGCCTCGGCCACACCACCGTCTGGCACATCGCGGGCCCCACGGGCTGGACCTCCGCCCACCATCGGCTGACGGGCTGGCAGTCGACGCTCCGGGCGGCCGGCGCCGCCGTTCCGGACCCCCTCGTCGGGGACTGGAGTGCCGGCGCCGGCTACGACCTGGGCCGTCGGCTGGCCCGGCGCCCGGAGGTGACGGCGGTGTTCGCCTCCAACGACCAGATGGCGCTCGGCCTGCTGCACGCCCTGCACGAGTCCGGGCGGTCCGTCCCCGGGGACGTCAGCGTCGTCGGGTACGACGACATCCCCGAGGCCGCGCACTTCCTGCCGCCGCTGACCACCGTACGCACCGACTTCGCGGAGATCGGCACCCGTTCGCTGCGGCTCCTCGTCGACCGCATCGACGGCCCGGGCGAGTCGCCCCGCATCGACACCCTCGTGCCCGTGGACCTCGTGGTGCGGGCGAGCAGCGCTCCCCCACCGGTGCGCTGACCGCCGTTCGTCAGCCGTCTCCCCCGGCGGCGGCCCGCTGCCAGGCCCCCTCCCTCAGCAGCCGAAGCCCGTTCAGGCCGACCAGGACCGTCGAGCCCTCGTGGCCCGCGACGCCCAGCGGGAGCGGCAGGTCACCGGCCAGGTCCCAGACGACGAGGCCGGTGATGAACACCCCGGCGATCACGAGATTCTGCACGACGAGGCGGCGGGCGCGGCGGGACAGGGCGACCGTGGCGGGAACCGCGGCGAGTTCGTCGCGCACGATGACGGCGTCCGCGGTCTCCAGGGCCAGATCGGAGCCGGCCCGGCCCATGGCGATGCCGGTGTGCGCGGCGGCCAGCGCGGGAGCGTCGTTGACGCCGTCGCCGACGACCAGCACCTTGCGGCCCGCGCTCTCCATCTCCTTGACGGCCGCCAGCTTGTCCTGCGGCAGCAGCCCGGCACGCACGTCGTCGATGCCGGCCTCGGTGGCGAGGTGCGCGGCGGCGCGGGGATTGTCGCCGGTGAGGAGCACCGGAGCGGTGCCGGTGAGCCGGGCGAGGGAGGCGACGGTGGCGGCGGCGTCCGGGCGCGGCCGGTCGGCGATGCCGAGCAGTCCGGCGGGCGTGCCGTCGACGACGACCAGGACGGCGGTACGGCCGGACTCCTCCAGTTCCGCGGCCGCGGCGACGGCGTCGTCCGCGAGCCGGGCGGGTGCGCCGACCTCGACCGTACGACCGCCGACGACGGCGGTGACTCCCACGCCGGGCGCGGAGGTGAAGTCGTGGGCGTCGGGCAGTTCGAGATCCCGCTCGCGGGCCGCGTCCACGACCGCCCGGGCCAGCGGATGCTCACTGGGCCGTTCGGCTGCTGCCGCCAGTGTCAGCAACTCCCGCTCGCCCAGGCCCGATCCGGGCAGCGGCCGGACGTCGGTGACACGGGGGCTGCCCTCGGTGAGTGTGCCGGTCTTGTCCAGGGCGACGGCATCCACCTGGCCGAGCCGCTCCATCACCACGGCCGACTTCACCAGCACGCCGTGGCGTCCGGCGTTGGCGATGGCCGACAGCAGGGGCGGCATGGTGGCCAGTACGACCGCGCACGGAGAGGCCACGATCATGAAGGTCATGGCGCGCAACAGTGCGTCGGTGAGCTGGGCCCCGAAGGCGAGCGGGACCAGGAAGACGGCCAGGGTCGCGGCCACCATGCCCAGCGAGTAGCGCTGTTCGACCTTCTCGATGAACAGCTGCGTGGGCGCCTTGGTCTCGGACGCCTCCTGCACCATGCGGACGATCCGGGCGATCACCGAGTCGGAAGCGTCGCGTTCCACCCGGATCCGCAGCGCGCCGGTGCCGTTGAGGGTGCCCGCGAAGACCTCGTCGCCGGGCTCCTTCGCCACGGGCAGCGGCTCGCCGGTGATGGTCGCCTGATCCACCTCGCTCGCCCCGTCCAGCACGCGTCCGTCGGCGCCGACCCGCTCGCCGGGCCGCACGAGAACGAGGTCGCCGACCTCCAACTCCTCGACCGAAAGGGCCTGTTCCTCACCGGCGGGGCTCAGCCGGGTGGCGGTGGCGGGAGCCAGGTCGAGCAGACCCCGCACGGAGTCGGCGGTGCGGGCCGTGGCCAGGGCCTCCAACGCGCCCGAGGTGGCGAAGATGACGATGAGCAGGGCGCCGTCCATGACCTGCCCGATCGCTGCCGCGCCCAGCGCGGCGACGACCATCAGCAGGTCGACGTCGAGGGTGCGGTCCTTCAGCGCCTTGAGTCCCTCCCAGCCCGGCTCCCAGCCCCCCGTGGCGTACGACAGGGCGTACAGGGCTCCCCAGGTCCAGGCGGGGGCGCCGGTCAACTGCAAGGGCAGCGCGAGCAGGAAGAGGGCGGTGGCCGCGGCGGCCCAGCGCGCCTCGGGAAGCGCGAGAACACGGGTACGCCGCCGGGGCACCGCTCCGGGGCGGGCGGGCTTCGCCCGTTCGACCGGCTGAGGCGCGAGCGTGGAGGTCATCAGGGGTCCTTCTGGCGGGGTCGCGTGGCCACCCACCATACAGGAACACATGAAGACTCATTCATACCTTCATGGAAGAGGTGACCCAGTGTGACCATCTCTGTGTATCCGTTACCGCGCAAAACTGAGGCCCTGACCGACTGCCGGCCTCATGGCCTGCCGCAGCGAAGGGCGGATTCACCGCGGCAGCGCCGTGTGGTGGTGCCCGTGCCGTACTTCTCGGGGGGGATGCGGCACCGGGAGCGGCGGGTGGTGTCCTCAGGACGGGCGCACGCCGGTGTAGGGCGAGGAATCCGGCTCCAGCCGGACGCAGCAGTGACCGGGGCTGGGCGCGAGGCATGCCTGGAGGCCGCTTTCGGCGAGCCCGTCCAGCAGGCCGCGGAGCAGGTGGAGGTTCATGCCGCACACCGTCTGGGTGTGCTCGCGGGCGAGCGCGTGGAAGGGACAGTTGCCCAGGACGATGGCATCACCGTCGGAGCGGGGTTCGAAGCCGTTCTCTTCCAGCACGGCGAACACGTCCGCCTGGCCCGGTCCGGCGAGTTGGGCGCCCAGCACCTGGGCCTTTCGGTGCAGAACCGAGCGGACCGGTTCACCTGTGGATTCGGATTCCTCCAGCGCCTGGGCCAGGAGCCGTCCGGCCAGCTCGTAGTGCCGCTCCGGGAGGCTGACCGTGACCTCTTTTGCGGAGCGCTTGTAGAGCTTGGCGGGCCTACCCGCTCCGGGTCCGGTGCGGCCGCTGCGCCGCTCGTAGACGACGTCGAGCAGCGATTCGTCGGCCAGCCGGTCCAGGTGGAAGGCCGCCGTCTGCCGGGCGAGGCCGAGGGCCTCGGCGGCTTCGTCGCGGCTGACCGGTTCCGGCCGGCGCACGACGTGGTCGTAGAGCCTCCTGCGGGTCGGCTCGTCGAGTGCGGCGACGGCGGAGACGTCGGGGCGGGCTACTTCCTTCGAGGGGTCCACGAACACCAGTGTAAAACCCACAGCGATTGACTAAAGAAGGTTTCCGCGCTTCTATCGTTAATGAGAGTTGCCGATAGAAGGAAGGGCGTCATGTCGTCCGCGACCACAACCACCACATCCGCCGCCTCCCGGCGGTCCGCGCTCAGCGATCCCGGCTACCAGGCGTTCGTCATCCTGCGCACCGGGTTCACCGTGGCGCCGATCCTGTTCGGGCTGGACAAGTTCGCCAACCTGCTCGTGGACTGGCCTGCCTACCTCGCCCCGTGGATCAACGACATCGTTCCCGGGAGTGCCCAGGCGGCCATGTACGCAGTCGGAGTGATCGAGATCGTTGCGGGCCTTGCCGTCGCGCTCGCCCCGCGCTTCGGCGGCTGGCTGGTGGCCGGATGGCTCGCCGGGATCATCGTCAACCTGCTGACCATCCCCGACTACTACGACATCGCGCTGCGCGACTTCGGCCTGCTGCTCGGGGCGGTGGCCCTCGCCCGGCTCGCCCAGCGCTACAACGACAAGCGGCGGTCTCACTGACGGCAGGCAGCGGCCACCGGAGGTGACGAGGCGGGTGGGCCCCTCCATCGGCTCACCCGCAGGGTGTGAAGGAGGTCCGTGTCCGGTCCGCGGACAGTCGGGGCGGCAAGCGGCGCCTTCGGCGGCCGGCCGGTCCAGGTCCGGCCGGGCCGGCGCGCATACAGAGCGTGCGAGGCGGGGATCTCCACGAACGGGTTCGGCCGGTCACCAGCCACCACGGGAACCCGCGCCTCGGCGATCGTCGCCGCGGTGTCGCGGGTTACCCGCGGGTCCACCGCACGTGCTGCAGCTTGCGCGTGAAACGGTGCATGTGGGGGTCCAGCAGCCCGGCCGGCTGTTCCAGCACCTGTTCGCCGGTCAGCCACCGGATGGCGTCGAACTCGCCGTGGTCGTAGTCGGTGATGGTGTCAGCATCGGCAATGAGAAGGTGCCAGAGCGAGACGTCGGTGTGTGCGCCCTGCCCCAGGGTCTGGGTCACGGTGAGGAAGAGGGGAAGCTCGCCGGTGATCGGCGACGCCGCAGCCTCGATACCCAGCTCCTCACGGCACTCGCGCACCACCGCGGCCCACGGGCTCTCGCCCGGCTCGACGTGCCCCCCTGCCGGCAGCCACAGGCCCGACTTGCGGTGCGCGACGAGCAGCAGCTGCCCGAGCCTGTCGTCGAGGACAACGAAGTAGCTCACCAAGTGCATCGCTGGAACATCCGGTTTGCCCAGCCGGTAGAGCGGGGCTCCGCCGGCGATCCACTGCGTGGCGGTCTCCCTGTGTGTGCGCTCCAGGTCGTCCCACGGATCGACAGCACCGATCAGCTCCAGAAGGTGGGCACGCGGCTGATCGTCAAGGGCCATGAGCAGGTGGTTGGTCGAGGGCATCTGCGCATGCTTGCAGGAGTCACTGACAATGGTGATCGACGGACACCGTTCGTTTCTCGGGTACCGGCAGGATGCGGTGCTACGCCGAGTGCTGCTCGGCATCGTCACAGCGTGAGGTGCGATCGGCTGTCGGTGGGTGGACTGCGCTTGAGTCTCCCGTAGGGGGAGACGTCAAGGTAGGGGCATGGACGGCGACATGCTCTATTCGATCGGTGAACTGGCCCGGCGGACCGGCCTGACGGTCAAGACCATTCGGTTCTACTCCGATCGCGGGATCGTGGCGCCGACAGACCGCAGCCCGGCCGGCTACCGCCTCTACGGCATCGACGCCGTCGCGCGCCTGGACCTTGTGCGGACCCTGCGGGACCTGGGTGTGGACCTGCCCACGATCCGCAGGGTCGTGGACCGGGAACTCTCGCTTCCCGAGGTCGCCGCAACGCACGCCGAAGCCCTGGCCGTGCAGATCCGCGTCCTGCGCCTGCGGCATGCGGTGCTGACGGCGGTGGCCGAGCGCGGGCTCACCGCTGAGGAGACGGATCTCATGCACAAGCTGGCCCGGCTCTCCGTGGACGAACGCCACCGTCTGATCGGCGACTTCCTCGACGCCGCCTTCGGCAGTCACGACACGGACCCCGCATGGGCGGGGATCAGGCGCTCGATGACCCCCGAGATAGCCGACAGCCCCGAGGCGGAGCAGGTCCGGGCATGGGTGGAGTGGGCCCAACTGGCCGCAGAACCGGATTTCCGCGCCGGCGTGCGGCGGATGGCCGAGGACCACGCGGCCGAACAGACACAAGACGACACCACGGGCCCTCGCCGTGACCTCGGTGCAGTCGTCCGTGACCGGGTCGGCCCCGCCCTGGCGGCGGGCATCGCCCCGACTTCGCAGCAGGCCGATCCGATCGTTGCGGCGCTTGCGGCTCACTGCGCCGACGTCCTCGACCGCCCCGACGACACCGAGTTGCGCCGCCGGCTGCTGGCCCGGCTTGAGAGTGCGAGCGACCCACGCCGGGATCGGTACCTCCAGCTGCTCGCGGTGATCAACGGCTGGCCCGCTCCGGAGAGCCTGGGGCCGGCGTTCAACTGGTCCATCGAGGCCGTGCGCGTCCGAATGGAACGGTAGTGGGCCGGAGATCGCCGGCGTGGGGGCGGGACACCGCCGCATACCATCGGCAGGTGAACGACATCGTCACCCTGCATGCGAGCCCGACGCCATCCGCTCCCGCCCTCGCCCTGCGTCCCTGGTGTGTGGACGACGTTGCCGCTCTCGTCGACGTGTTTCGGGATCCTGCACTGCGCCGCTGGACGAGCTCGGCCGTGGAGGACGAGGGCGATGCGTCGCGGTGGGTGCGGGACCAGGAGCGAGGCTGGGCAGCGGGGGAACGGTTCGGGTTCGCGGTTCTTCAAACGCACCCCGATTCGCCCCGCGGGCAGTTGGTCGGCCACGTGGTCCTCAAGGAGGTGGCCTCCGGAAAGCCGTCGGCCGAGGTGGGCTACTGGACCGCGGCGCACGCCCGCGGGCGGAGTGTGGCGCCGCGCGCTTTGGAGGCGCTCACCGGCTGGGCCTTCGACGTCCTGGGGGCCGACGCGCTGGAGCGTCTGGAACTCCTGCACCAGGTGGACAACCCGGCCTCGTGTCGCGTGGCGCACAAGAGCCGGTACGGCCTTGACAGAGTCTTGCCGGCGGCGCCTCCCTCCTTTCCCCGCGAGGGCCATCTGCACGTACGGCGCCGGGATGCCTGAGATCCGAATGCCCGGACGACCGACCCACCGGCCCCGACCACGCGGACGGTTCGAGGTCACCCGCCACCGGCCCGCCCAACGACGGGCCCCGCCCTCATCGCACGGGCACCGCCACGTACTGGTACTCCAGGAACTCGTCGATCCCGACGCGGCCGCCTTCACGCCCGAGCCCGGACTGCTTGACGCCGCCGAACGGAGCCGCCGGGTTGGAGACCAGGCCGGTGTTCAGGCCGACCATGCCCACCTCGAGGCCTTCGCTGACGCGCAGGCCGCGGTCCAGTCCCTGGGTGAAGACGTAGCCGACCAGGCCCCAGGGCGTGTCGTTGGCGCGGCGCAGGACCTCGTCCTCGTCGTCGAAGGTGAGGATCGCGGCGACCGGGCCGAAGATCTCCGTGCCCATCAGCCGGCTGCCGGGGTCGACACCGGCCAGCACCGTCGGCGGATAGAAGTTGCCCGGCCCTTCAGGCCTCCGACCGCCCACGAGCACCTCGGCGCCGCGGTCCACGGCGTCGGCGACGAGCTCCTCCACCTTGGCGCGTCCGTTGGCGTCGATCAGCGGGCCGACGTCGACGCCGTCCCGGGTGCCGGGGCCCACCACGAGGGCGCCCATCCGCTCGGCGAGCCGCCGTCCGAACTCGGCGGCGACCGAGCGGTGGACGAAGAAGCGGTTGGCGGCGGTGCAGGCCTCGCCCATGTTGCGCATCTTGGCGATCATCGCCCCGTCCACCGCCACGTCCAGGTCGGCGTCCTCGAAGACGATGAACGGGGCATTGCCGCCCAGCTCCATCGAGGTGCGTACGACGGTGTCGGCGCACTGGGCGAGGAGCAGCCGGCCGACGGCGGTGGAGCCGGTGAACGACAGCTTGCGGATCCGGCCGCCGCGCAACAGCGGCTCACACACCTCGCCGGCGCGGGAGGTGGTGACGACGTTGAGCACTCCGTCCGGCAGGCCCGCCTCCTTGAGGATCCCGGCCAGCGCGAGGCTGGACAGGGGGGTCTGCGGGGCTGGCTTGAGGATCATCGTGCAGCCCGCAGCGATCGCCGGGCCGATCTTGCGGGTGCCCATGGCCAGCGGGAAGTTCCACGGCGTGATCAGCAGGCAGGGGCCGACCGGGCGGCGGGAGAGCAGCATGCGGTTGCGTCCGTCGGGCAGCAGACCGCAGCCGCCGTCGATGCGCACGGCCTCTTCGGAGAACCAGCGGAAGAACTCGGCGGCGTAGGCCACCTCTCCCCTGGCCTCGGCGAGCGGCTTGCCCATCTCGGACGTCATCAGGTGGGCGAGCTCGTCGGTGCGTTCCAGGATGAGCTCGTGGGCGCGGCGCAGGATTTCGCTGCGTGCCCGGGGCGCGGTGCGGGCCCAGTCGGGCTGGGCCTGGACGGCCGCCTCCTCGGCAAGCCGGGCGTCCTTGGGGCCGGCGTCGGCGACGTGGCAGAGGGTCTCGCCGGTGGCGGGGTCGTCGACGGGCATGGTGGCGCCGTCCGCGGCATCCACCCAGGCCCCGCCGATGAACAACTGGGTCAGTACCTCGGTCATGTCGTCTCTCCTGGTTGATCGGCGGCGGGGTCGAGGAGTTCGGCGAGGTGCAGGGCGCGGACGTCCTGGTCGCCGGCGAGATGGTCGATCTGGGTGGCGCAGCTGAAGCCGTCGGCGATGACGGGTCGTCCGTCGAGTGCGTCGAGGCGCGGTGTGAGGGCGAGGTCGGCGACGGCGATGGAGGTGTCGTAGTGCTGGGCTTCGAAGCCGAAGTTGCCGGCGAGTCCGCAGCAGCCCTCGGCCTCGTCCACCGTGCGCACGCCCAGGCGGCGCAGCAGGTCGGCAGGGCGGCGGCCCTTGAAGGTGGCGTACTCGTGGCAGTGGGTCTGCAGCACGACGTTCTCGGGCAGGGGCGGCGGGGTCCAGCCCGGGTCGGCCAGGTCGCTCAGGGCGCCGGTGAAGGTCTGCACGCGGTCCGCCACGCGCCGGGCCGCCTCGCTGCCGAGGAGTTCGGGCACGTCGCGTTTGAGGGCTGCGGCGCAGCTGGGTTCGGCCACGATGATCGGCCGGTCGTCGCCGTTGTCGAGGGCGGCGACCGTGCGGCCCATGATCTTGCGGGCCGTGGCGAGCTGGCCGGTGCTGACCCAGGTCAGCCCGCAGCACAGGCCGTCCCGCGAGGTGCAGGGGACACCGGCGTCGGCGAGCACGCGGCTCGCCGCTCCCGCGACCTGTGGGCGGAAGGCACGGGTGAAGCTGTCGACGAAGAGGACGGCCTTGGCCGGTTCGGTGGTCTTCGCAGCGCGGAGGGTCTTGCGCAGGGCGCGGCGGGAGGCGAAGGCGGGGATTCTGCGCTTGGTGGTGACGCCGCCCAGGCGGGCCAGGAACGTGCCGAGGGGTCCGCGCAGCAGCAGGTTGATCGGGCGGGCCGCGTACCCGGCCAGGGCGGAGGTCCGGGGCAGCCAGCCGAGGGAGTAGTGGGAGCGGGGCCGTAGGCGGCCCTTGTAGTGCTGGTGGAGGAACTCCGCCTTGTAGGTAGCCATGTCGACACCGACCGGGCAGTCGCTGGAGCAGGCCTTGCAGGACAGGCACAGATCGAGGGCGTCCTTGACCTCGGTGGAGCGCCAGCCGTCGCCGATGGCTTCGCCCCGGACCATCTCCTGGAGCATGCGGGCCCGGCCGCGGGTGGAGTCGTTCTCCTCGCCCGTGGCCCGGTAGCTCGGGCACATCACCCCGCCCGCGTCACTGCGGCAGCGGCCGACCCCGACACAGCGACGCACGGCACCGGCGAAGCCGTCCTCGTCGTGCGGGAAGCCGAACGTCGTGTCCACGAGCGGTAGTTCGCGCAGGGCAAGGTCGGTGTCCAGCGGAGCCGGATCGACGATGACACCGGGGTTGAGCAGCCCTTCGGGGTCGAAGGTCTTCTTGAAGGCGGCGAACGCGGCGATCATGCGGTGGCTGTACATGACCTTCAGCAGTTCGCTGCGGGCACGTCCGTCACCGTGCTCACCCGACAGCGTGCCGCCGTGCTCGACAACCAACGCGGCGGCCTCCGACAGGAACCGGCGCATGACCGTCCGGCCTGCGTCCGTGGCCATGTCGAAGTCGATCCGCACATGGACGCATCCGGCGCCGAAGTGCCCGTACAGCACACCGGTCAGCTCGTGGGCGGCGAGCAGCTTGCGGAAACCGCGCAGGTAGGCGGCCAAGTCCGCCGGGGCGACTGCCGCGTCCTCCCAGCCTGGCCAGGACTCCCCGCCGTCGACGAGCCGGGCCGCCAGTCCGGCCCCGTCCTCCCGCACCCGCCACAGCGAACGCCGCTCCGCCGGGCTCGCCACGACCCGGCCACCGCTCAGCCGTCCCAGGGCCTTGAGCGCATCGAGCAACTCTTCGGCCCGGGCGTTCACGGTGGTCTGGTCGTCGCCTTCGAGCTCGACGTACAGCCAGGCCCGGCCCTCGGGCAGGCCGGTGACGGAATCGGGGCCGCGGCGGGCGCGCATGGTCGCGACGATCGCCTCGTCCATGCCCTCCACCGCACTGGGCGCGAAGCGCAGGATCTCCGGCACGTCCTCGGCCGCGGTGACCACGTCGTCGTAGCCGAGCGTGAGGAGGGTGGATGCCTGTGCGGTCGCCACCAGGCGGACCGTCGCGGCGGTGACGACCGCACAGGTGCCTTCGGTGCCCACCAGAGCACGGGTCAGGTCGAAGCCGTTCTCCGGCAGCAGATGCTGCAACTGATATCCCGAGACCTGACGCGGGATCCGGCCCAGCTCGGTCCGGATCAGCGCCAAGTTCTCACCGACCAGACGCTTGAGGTCGGCTTCCAGCCGGGCGACGGCACCGGCGTCGGCCGGGTCCAGCGCGTGCAGCCCGGCGTGGTCGGCCACGGCCCGCACGCCGTCGGCCGTCACGATCTCCAGCGCCTCCACATGCCCGCTGGTCCGCCCGTCGCGCACCGACCGGTTCCCGCACGCGTCGTTGCCGATCATCCCGCCGAGCGTGCAGCGGCTGTGCGAGGACGGGTCCGGGCCGAAGTCGAGCCCGTGCAGCGCCGTCGCACCGCGCAGCGCATCCAGCACCACCCCCGCCTCGACCCGCGCAGTGCGCGCCACGGGATCGATGTCCAGGATCCGGTTCATGTACCGGGAGAAGTCCAGCACCACACCCGGGCCGACGGCGTTGCCGGCCATGCTCGTGCCGCCGCCCCGGGCGGTGACCGGCACACCCGTCTCGCGGCAGGCCCGCACCACCGCGACCACGTCCTCGGCGGCCCGCGGGAAGACCACCGCCCTCGGCGGCACACGGTAGTTGGAGGCGTCGTAGGCGTAGGGGCCGGTGGCCCCCGGGCCGGTCTCCACCCGCAGACCGGGCGCGAGCTCGGCGATACGGGCCACAAGACCCGCCAGGTCGCGGGTGGCGGTGGTCATCGGTCCGACGCTCCCGAGGTTCCGGCCTCGACGGCGTTCGCCCAGGCCCGGAGGCCCTCGTCGACGCCGGTCTCGTCGATCACGAGCGCCGGGATCATACGGACGACCTGGTTCCAGGCGCCGCACAGCAGCAGGAGCAGGCCCTCGTCGATCGCGGCGCGCTGAACGCGGGCGGCGGTCTCCGGGTCGGGGCTGCCGTCCTCGGTGACGAACTCGGTGGCGAGCATGAGACCGAGGCCGCGGACGTCGCCGATGCCCGGGGTGCGGTCGGCGACGGCCTCCAGACCCTGGCGGAGCCGCTTGCCCATCGCCTCGGCGTTCTCGACGAGCTTCTCGTCGCGTACGACGTCCAGTGTCGCGCAGGCGGCGGCGCAGGCGACGGCGTTGGCGCCGTACGTGCCGCCCTGCGAGCCGGGCCAGGCCTTCGTCATCAGCTCCTCGGAGGCGGCGATGCCGGAAAGGGGGAAGCCGCTGGCGAGGCCCTTGGCGGTGACCAGGATGTCGGGGGTGACGCCGAAGTGGTCGTGGCCCCAGAAGCGGCCGGTGCGGCCGACGCCGGTCTGCACCTCGTCGAGGATCAGCAGGAAGCCGTGCCGGTCCGCCCGCTCCCGCAGCCCTTCGAGGAAGGCGCGGTTGGCGGGGACGTAGCCGCCCTCGCCGAGGACCGGCTCGACGATGATCGCCGCCGTGTCGGCGGGCGACGAGATCGTCTGGAGGGTGTAGTCGAGTTCCTTCAGCGCGAAGCGGGTGGCGGTCTCCTCGTCCCAGCCGTAGCGGTAGGCCGTCGGGAAGGGGGTGACGACCACGCCGCTCATCAGCGGCGAGAACCCGGACCGGAAGCGGATGCCGGAGGTGGTCATGGAGGCGGCGGCGACCGTACGGCCGTGGAAGCCGCCGTGGCAGACCAGGACGTTGGGCCTGCCGGTGGCCTGGCGGGCCAGCCGCAGGGCCGACTCGACGGCCTCGCTGCCGGAGTTGGTGAAGAACAGGCTGTCCAGACCGGCCGGCAGCACCTCGCCCAGCTTGTCGACGAGGCGGCGCAGCGGCTGGTGCATGACGGTCGTGTACTGGCCGTGGATCAGCGTGCCCACCTGCTCCTGCGCCGCCGCCACGACCTCGGGGTGGCAGTGCCCGGTGCTGGTGACGCCGATGCCGGCGGTGAAGTCGAGGTAGCGGCGGCCGTCCTCACCGTAGAGGTGGACGCCCTCGCCCCGGGTGGCCACGACGGGCGTGGCCTGGCGAAGGTGCGGCGACAGTGCGGTCATGGTGTCTCCCGGCCGTACGACGAGGTCTGGTGGCTTGGCTCAGCTCCGGTACCCGAGCATCCGAGCCGTCGCGAAACGGGACAACGCGTGATCTGTCCAGCCGGAACCCGTTGTCCGGACGATGTGTCAACCTGCGAACCCCACGGGCACCGCCCGCCCCTCCCGTGGACAGCTCTTGCGCAGGTCAGCGCCGCTTGTCAGAGTGACCGGGCACGCAGGGAGGCACCGTGAACGCTCACCCCCCGACGGCCGGCCCGGACGCCGCCCCGGCCGGCCGTGCGCCGACCCTCGCCGACGTCCTCGCCCTGCCGGTCCTGGCCGCCGGGCAGCCCCAGGTCGTCACGGGGCTGGACCGGCTGGACCGGCCGGTTCGCTGGGTGCACATCACCGAGCTGACGGACCCCGCCTCCTTCCTCAAGGGCGGCGAGCTGGTCCTGACCACGGGCATGCCGCTGCCCGAGGACGCCGCGGGGGTCCGCCGGTACGTCGAGGAACTCACCGAGGTGGGGGCGGCCGCCCTGGTCATCGAACTCGTACGGCGCTACCACCGGCCGCCCGACGCCCTCGTGCAGGCCTGCCGGGCCCGGGGGCTCCCCCTGGTCACCCTGGCCCGTGACGTCAACTTCCTCGAGGTCACGCAGGTCGTGCACGCCCTGATCCTCGGCAGCCAGGCCGATGCGATGCGCCGCACCCAGCGGATCCACGAGGCGTTCACGGCCCTGACGTTGCGCGGGGCGGGGCCGGAGGACGTGGTGCGCGCGGCGGCGGAGATGAGCGGCCGGACGGTCGTGCTGGAGAACCTGGTGCACCAGGCGCTGATCTGCGAGCCCTCGGGGAGCACGGTGGAGGAGGCGCTCGGGGACTGGGAGCGGCGCTCCCGGGCGATCGAACCGGGCGACCACACCGAGGTGGGCGGCCCGGAGGGCTGGCTCACCGCGCCCGTCTCCTACCAGGGCGAACGCTGGGGGCGGCTGGCCATGCTGCCCGGCGACGGCCCGGTCTTCGGTCCGGAGCACGTCACCGTCCTGGAGCGGACGGCGATGGCGCTGACCGTGGCCCGGCTCATCCACTCCACGCCGTGGGAGCGCACGGCCCATCGCAACGCACTGCGGGAGCTGGCGGAGCAGCGCCACCACTCCCCCGAGGACGTCCGTGCCCGCTGCGCCGCGCTGGGCCTGCCCACGGAGGCCGGTGTGTTCCTGGCGATCCTCGTGGACCCGGGGCCCGGCGGGGAGGGTGCCGAGCCGGAGACCCGGCTGCACCGGGAGCTGAGGTCGGCCGGCGTCCCGGCCCTGGTCGGCGAACTCTCCCCCGGCCGCATCGGTGTCCTGCTGGCGTTGCGCCCGGCCCAGCCCTGGCGCCCCGTGGCCGAACGGCTGAGCCGCACCGCGCTGGCTCTGGCCCCGGCGGCGATCGTCGGTGTCGGCTCGGAGGTGGCGGACCTCGCCGACACGCCACGCTCCTTCCGGGAGGCGGCCCGGGTCATAGAGGCCACCCCGCCCGGCCAGGCCCTGCCCGCGGACCGTTCCTTCCACGAGCTGCCGGACGTCGACCTGAGCCGGCTGCTGTACGCGCTGCGCGAGGACACCAGGATCCAGGACTACACCGAACGCCGACTGGGCCGGCTCATCGACCACGACACCCGGCACGGCACCGACCTGCTGACGACCCTGGGCCACTACCTCGACGCGGCCGGCAACAAGACGACGGCGGCCCGTCGCGGGGGCCTGTCCAGGGAGACCATGTACCAGCGCCTGCGCGCCATCGAACGCCTCCTCGACACCGACCTCGAATCGGGCGACCGCCGCACGGAGCTCCACGTGGCGCTCACGGCGTTGCGGGTGCTGCGCGCCGACCGGGGAGCGCATCCCCTGTAACGCTTCTCCCGTCCCGTTCCAAGAACGAGTGACAGGCACCTGCCGACGAGAAGGGGACACGCGTGGACGACGCGGAACGGTTACGGGGCGGGTCCGCTGCGGCGCTCGGCGACCCGCGGCTCTTCGAGGAGTTCTACCGGCGTCACGTCGACGCGGTGCTGCGCTTCGTCGCCCGCCGGGTGGACGACCCGCACACGGCGGCCGACCTGACGGCCGAGATCTTCCTCGCCGTCCTCGACTCGGCCGGCACGTACCGGCCGCACCTCGGCAGCGAGACCGCATGGCTGTACGGCATCGCCCGCAACGTGGTGTCGTCGGAGCGCCGCCGGATCGCCCGGGAGAGCGAACGCGATCGGCGCGTCTGCGGGCGGCGGTTGCTGGAGCCCGACGACATCGCCCGCATCGAGGACAAGCTCGACGCGGAGAGCCCCGGGCGGCGCGTCCTTGCCGCGCTGGAGCGACTCCCCGAGGGTGAGCGGGCCGTCATGGAGCTGATCGCGGTCGACCAGCTCACGGTCACCGAGGCCGCGGCCGCGCTGGGCATCCGCCAGGTCACGGCCCGGGTCCGGCTGCATCGGGCGCGCAAGGCGCTGCGCGAGGAGGCGGACTGCCGGACCGACCGGACGGCGGAGGCATCGCTGGTGTACGTGGCGAGGGGGGAAGCATGAGCGCGAGGACGACGTTCGAGGACCGGCTGCTCACTGAGCTCAAGGGGGAGATCGCCCTGCGGGCGGCGGGGTCCGGGGCGGACGACGTGGGCGGGGCGACGGCTTCCGTGCGCCGCCGGTTCGCCCCGCGGCGGATCGCGGTGGTGGTGGCGGCCTGCGCGGCCGCGTGGGCCGCCACGGTGGCGGTGCCCGGTTCGCCCGCCGACTCCGGCGCGTTCGCGGCGGAACGCCACGACGACGGCAGTGTCGAACTCACCGTCAGGACAAGCGGCTTCGGCATCCACGACCAGCTGGAACTCGCGGAGCGCGTGCGCCCGTGGGGCATCCGGGTGAACGTGGTCGCTCCCGGGGACGTGTGCAGTCCGCGGGAGATCCCCCGGGTGATGGTCCTCACCGCCCAGGGCGACCCCATCCGCGCCTGGCCCGTCACCCTGCGCCGGGGCAGCACGCTGGTGATCAAGAACTCCTGGGGCGAGCCGGTGCCCCGGGACGAGATCGAGCACTACGAGGTGAGGCCCTGCGCCCGGTGAGCGCGCGGTTGGGCTGGCTCGACGCGCTGCGCGGACTCGCCGCCCTCGTCGTGGTGTTCGACCACTCCTCGCACACCTTCATGCCGGGCCTCCGAGCGGAGTTGATGCCTCAGTTCAACACCAGCCGCTACGGCATCATGGTGTTCTTCCTGGTCAGCGGGTACATCATCCCGGCGTCGCTGGAACGCCGGGGCTGTGTGCGGACGTTCTGGATCGGGCGGGTCTTCCGGGTGTACCCGCTGTGGGCGGTCGTCGTCGCGGCGCTGCTCGCCGTCGACGTCCTGGGGCTCACCGAGCTGCGCGACGTCGGCTCGCAGAGCACGCTCACCGTGGCCGTCGCACACGTCACGATGCTCCAGGAGCTGCTGGGGACGCCCAACGTCCTGCTCGTCCTCTGGACGCTGTCGTACGAGATGTGCTTCTACCTGCTGGTCGTCGCGCTCTTCACGGTCCGGCTGCACCAGCGGTCCGCGGCGGTCGCGGTGGTCCTGGCGGTCCTCGCCGGAGTGAGCGCGACGGCGGGTGCCGTGCTGCCGGCTTCCGCGCTGTCCGGTCTGGTCGGCACCGGCCCGCTGATCGCCTTCGCGTCGATCGCCATGGGCGTCGCCCTCTGCTGCGCGAGCTCCGGCTCACCCGTGCCGCGGGTGTTCGGGGGTGTACTGGGGGGAGCGCTGGGGCTCGTGCTGGTCGCGTTCAACGGCACGGTCCCCTTGTGGGAGGGCCTGGTGATCCTCGCCGTCATGTTCCTCGGGACCGCGGTCCATCGTGCCGAGCGAGGGCGGAGCACCTGGCGCCGCGCAGGGGTCACCGCCGTACTGGTGGTCGTCTGTGCCGTGGGAAGCGCCTATCGGTACGGCGACGGCCACCACTTCACCCGGCGCGGCTGGATCACGGCGTTCCTGCTGGCCGTGCTCACCTTCGCCGCCGGTTGGGCATGGCGCGGCCGGCGCGTACCGCGACCGCTGACCGGCCTGGGAGCGGTCAGCTACTCGGTGTACCTGGTGCATCCGGTGCTGCTCGCGGTGATCGACGGCACCGCCGGACGCGGGCACGACGACGACGTGCTCGAAGTGGCCTTCTTCGTCGTCCTGTTGCCCCTGTGCGTACTCACCCACCGCCACGTCGAAGCGCCGGGCCAGGCCTGGGGCCGCAGGCTGGCCCGCCGCTCGGGAGATCGGGCGTCGGACGATCAGGTGTCGAAGTCCACCGTCAGTTCCTCCGACACCGGGAACGACTGGCAGGTGAGGACGTAGCCCGCGTCGACCTCGGACGGTTCGAGGGCGAAGTTGCGGCGCATGTCGGCCTTGCCGTCGGTGATCTGGGCCCGGCAGGTGCCGCAGACACCGCCCTTGCAGGCGAAGGGCAGGTCGGGACGGGTCTGCTGGGCCCCCTCCAGGATGGTGCGGTCGCGGGGCAGCGGGGACGTGGTGGAGCGGCCGTCGAGGGTGACGGTGACCTGGCTGACCGGGCCGGAGGGGCCGGTCTCGGTGTGCCGGACCTCGCGGACGGGCTCGTCGTCCGCGTAGAACAGCTCCTGGTGGACGCGGTCGGCGGGGACGCCGAGGCCGGTCAGGACCTGCTGGGCGGCGCGGACCATGCCGTGCGGGCCGCACAGCCACCAGTGGTCGGCCGACTCCACGTCCACCAGGGCGTCGACGAGCGCCGAGAGCCGCTCGGCGTCGAGTCGGCCCGAGAGCACCTCGGCCTCGCGGGGCTCGCGGGAGAGGACGTGGGCGAGCTGGAACCGCGTCGGGTAGAGGTCCTTCAGGTCGGCGAGTTCGTCGGCGAACATGACCGTGCCGGTGCGGCGGTTGCCGTAGAGCAGGGTGACGCGCGAGCGGGGGTCGGCGGCCAGGACGGACTCCACGATGGAGACCATGGGCGTGATGCCGGAGCCGGCCGCGATGAGGACATGGTGGCCGTGAGCGGTGAGGTCGGGGGTGAAGGCACCGGTGGGCGCCATGACCTCGACGGTGTCGCCGGGGCGTACGTCATGCACCAGCCAGGAGGAGAACAGGCCGCCCGGCACCACCCGGACGCCGATCCGCGGCGCTGTGCCGGCCGGGGCGCAGATCGAGTACGAGCGGCGCTCGTCCCGGCCGTCGACATCGCGGCGCAGGGTGAGCGACTGTCCGGGTGCGAAGGTGAACTCCTCGGCCAGCTCGGCCGGGATGTCGAAGCTGAGGGCCGCCGCGTCCTCGCACAGCGGCTGCACGGCGGCGACCCGCAGGGGGTGGAAGACCGGACGTCGGCGGGCACGCGGGCGCGGCGCCGGGGCGGGGGCCGGCTCCATCAGGTCCTCCATCAGATCTCCTTGACGTACTCGAACGGCTCGCGGCAGGCGAGGCAGCGCCACAGGGACTTGCAGGAGGTGGCGCCGAAGCGGGAGGTCTCCTCGGTGTCGGGGTGACCGCAGCGGGGGCAGGGCACCGAGCGGCGGGGCGGCGACAGCACGAGCGGAACCGGCCCGGCGGCGTGCCGCGGCGCTGCCCCGGGCGGGGCGATGCCGTGCTCGGCGAGCTTGCGGCGGCCCTCCGCCGTGATCCAGTCGGTGCTCCACGGCGGGTCGAGGACCGTGCGGATCTCCACGTGCGCGTACCCCGCCTCGCGCAACCGGGCGGCCACGCCCGCGCGCATTTCCGCCATCGCCGGGCAGCCCGAGTACGTGGGGGTCAGGCTCGCGACGACCGTGCCGTCCTCGGTGAGCGACACCTCGCGCAGTACGCCGAGGTCGGCCAGGGTGAGCATGGGCAGTTCCGGGTCGGGCACCTGCTCGGCGATGCGCCGGGCCCGTCGCGCGTCGCGCAGTGCCGTCACCATGTCGCCTCCGGGTGGGCCCGGGCCACGCCCTGCAACTCGGCCAGCAGCGGGGCGAGATGCTCGGTGTGGTCCCCGGTGCGGCCCGAGCCCGGCAGGGGGCGGTAGACCGGCATGGGCAGTCCTGCCGCCTCGGTGACCTGGCGGAGGACCGCGACGACCTCGTCCCGGACGTCGTACGCCGTGAACAGCTCGCCCAGGTAGGGCGCGACCTGCTCCTGTGCCCTGCGCATCCGGCGGTGGGACTCCTCGGTGCCGTCGCCGAGGCGCACGGCCCACTCGGCCGCGTACTGGCGGTGGTAGGCCAGTTCCTTCAGGCCCTTGGCGGCGATCGCCGCGAGCACCGGGTCGCGGTGCGCGGTGAGCCGCTCGAAGTGTGCGAGGCGCCAGCTGGCGAGCACCAGAAGCCGCACGACGGAGAACGCGAAGTCCCTGTTGGGCAGTTCGGCCAGGCGGACGTTGCGGAAGTCGCCGGCGTCGCGGAAGTAGGCGAAGGCGTCCTCGTCGCGGCCGGTGCCGTCGGCCTGGCCGGCGCGGGAGTAGAGCAGGCGGGCCTGGCCGAGCAGGTCGAGCCCGATGTTGGCCAGCGCCACCTCCTCCTCCAGCTCGGGGGCGCGGGTGGTCCACTCGGCCAGCCGCTGGGCGCAGACCAGGGCGTCGTCGGCCAGGGTGACGCACAGGGCGGCGAGTTCACCGGCGTCCACGTCGTCGGGCACGGCGGTGTCCACGCCGTGCAGGGGGTCCTCGAAGCCGGTGCCGTAGGCCCAGCGGGTGTCGTCCTCGTGTCCCTCGGCGAGGGTCAGGTAGACGTGGTCGTCGCTCATGCCCTCTCCTTCAGATGTGCGGGACGTCTTCGGGGATGTCGTAGAACGTCGGGTGCCGGTAGACCTTGTCGGCGCTGGGATCGAAGAAGGGGTCCTTCTCGTCGCGGGTGGAGGCGGCGATGTGCTCGGAGCGCACGACCCAGATGGACACGCCCTCGTTGCGCCGGGTGTACAGGTCGCGGGCGTGGGTGAGGGCCATGCGATCGTCGGCGGCGTGCAGCGATCCCACGTGGACGTGGTTCAGGCCGCGCTTGCCCCGTACGAACACCTCGTACAGCGGCCAGTCCTGCCGGTCGGCGGTCATGCCACCGCTCCCTTCTCCGCGCGGGCGGCCTGTTTGGCGGCGTGGGCGGTGGCCGCCTCGCGCACCCAGGCGCCCTCCTCGTGGGCCGTGCGGCGCCGTTCCATCCGCTGGTCGTTGCACGGGCCGTCGCCCTTGATGACCCGCATCAGCTCGTCCCAGTCGGGCGTGCCGAAGTCGTGGTGTCCCCGCTCCTCGTTCCAGCGCAGCTCCGGGTCGGGGAGCGTCACGCCGAGCTTCTCGGCCTGGGGGACGGTCATGTCGACGAAGCGTTGGCGCAGTTCGTCGTTGCTGTGCCGCTTGATCTTCCAGGCCATGGACTGCGCGGAGTTGGGTGAGGCGTCGTCGGGCGGGCCGAACATCATCAGCGACGGCCACCACCAGCGGTTCACCGCGTCCTGCACCATCTCGCGCTGCTCCGGGGTGCCGCGCATCATCGTCATCAGCAGCTCGTAGCCCTGCCGCTGGTGGAAGGACTCCTCCTTGCAGATCCGCACCATGGCGCGCGCGTAGGGCCCGTAGGAGGAGCGGCACAGCGGCACCTGGTTGCAGATCGCGGCGCCGTCCACGAACCAGCCGATCACCCCGACGTCCGCGAAGCTCAGCGTCGGGTAGTTGAAGATCGACGAGTACTTCTGGCGGCCCTCGATCAGCCGCTCGGTGAGGTCCGCGCGGTCGGCGCCCAGCGTCTCCGCCGCGGAGTACAGATACAGCCCGTGCCCGGCCTCGTCCTGGACCTTGGCGAACAGAATGGCCTTGCGGCGCAGCGACGGCGCGCGGGTGATCCACTCGCCCTCCGGCTGCATGCCGATGATCTCCGAGTGCGCGTGCTGCGCGATCTGCCGGATCAGTGTCTTCCGGTACCCCTCCGGCATCCAGTCGCGCGGCTCGATCCGCTGGTCCCGCGCGATCGTGGCGTCGAAGTGCTGCTGGAGAGCCGGCTCGGCGCCGTCCGCCCCCGGGGGGCTGGAGTGTGTCGTGTCCATCCGTCCCACTTCCCAACCGACCATTCGTTCGGTCCATCGTAGGACAAGCCGGCGCGCCTTGGTAAGACCCCTTGAGCAAGTCCTGGACCCTTGACAGGCGTCGAGACGGCTGGATTACATGACAACGCCAGGCTAACCGAATGTTCGGTCGGGCTACGAGGTGGTGCGAAGAGTGACCCATACCGCTGACGCGACGACGCCACCCGCGGAGGCGATGTTCGCCGCGGACGAGGCCTCCCGCGGGCTCGGGATCGAGCTGCTGGAGCAGGGCGAGGGGACCGCCGTGCTGCGCATGACCGTGACCGCGGCGATGGTGAACGGGCACGGGATCGCCCACGGCGGCTACGTCTTCCTGCTCGCCGACAGCGCCTTCGCCTGCGCCTGCAACAGCCACGGCCCGGTGACCGTCGCGGCCGGCGCGGACATCACCTTCGTCGCCCCGGCGCACCAGGACGACGAGCTCGTGGCGCGGGCCGAGGAACGCACCCGGTACGGGCGCAGCGGCCTCTACGACGTGACGGTCCGGCGGGGCGACGAGGTGATCGCGGAGTTCCGGGGCCGCAGCCGTAGCATCAGGAGCACGAGGCCGGAGGAATCCTGAATGACCAGCGAGACGACGGCCCCCAGGGCCTCGGAGCCGACGGGACGGCGACGCGGCGAGCCCCTCCCCCACGACCTGCTCGACGACGGGGAGCGGCTGACCCGAGAGCAGCTGCGCGAGCTTCAGCTCGACCGTCTGCGCAGGAGCCTGCGGCACGCCTACGACAACGTGGAGGCGTACCGCAAGAAGTTCGACGCGGCCGGGGTCTCCCCCGACGACTGCCGCTCACTGGCGGACCTGTCCCGCTTCCCCTTCACCACCAAGGCCGACCTGCGGGACACCTACCCGTTCGGGATGTTCGCCGTCCCCATGGACCGGGTGCGGCGGGTGCACGCCTCCAGCGGCACCACCGGCCGCCCCACGGTGGTCGGCTACACGGAGAACGACCTGTCGATGTGGGCGGATCTCGTCGCCCGCTCGATCCGCGCCGCGGGCGGGCGTCCGGGCCACAAGGTGCACGTCTCCTACGGCTACGGGCTGTTCACCGGCGGTCTCGGCGCGCACTACGGCGCGGAGCGCGCCGGCTGTCTGGTGATTCCGGCCTCCGGGGGCATGACCGCGCGCCAGGTGCAGATCATCCAGGACTTCCGGCCCGAGATCATCATGGTCACGCCGTCCTACATGCTCACGCTGCTCGACGAGTTCGAACGGCAGGGCATCGATCCGCGCACGAGCAGTCTGCGGGTGGGCATCTTCGGCGCCGAGCCGTGGACGGAGGAGATGCGCCGAGAGATCGAGGAGCGGACGGACATCCACGCCGTCGACATATACGGCCTGTCCGAGGTGATCGGGCCGGGTGTCGCCCAGGAGTGCGTGGAGACCAAGGACGGACTGCACGTATGGGAGGACCACTTCTACCCCGAGGTCGTCGACCCGGTCACGGGTGAGGTGCTGCCCGAGGGCGAGGAGGGCGAGCTGGTCTTCACGTCCCTGACCAAGGAGGCCCTGCCGGTCGTCCGCTACCGCACCCGCGATCTGACGCGGCTGCTGCCCGGCACGGCCCGGCCCGCGTTCCGCCGCATCCAGAAGATCACCGGCCGCTGCGACGACATGATCATCCTGCGTGGGGTGAACGTCTTCCCCAGCCAGATCGAGGAGATCGTGCTGCGCACGCCCGGCGTCGCCCCGCACTTCCAGATCCGGCTGACCCGGCGCGGCCGCCTGGACCACATGACCGTCCGTGTCGAGGCCCGCCCCGGCACCGGCCCCGAGCAGCGCGAGGCCGCGGCCGGAACGATCGCCCGGGCCGTCAAGGACGGCATCGGCATCACCGCCGACGTGACGATCGTCGAACCGGAGACCCTGGAGCGCTCCGTCGGCAAGATCCGCCGGGTGAAGGATCTGCGCGAGGCGTGAGCCACTGCGGCCGCGGCGACCGCTCATGAGCGGCACTCCGCCCCGGGCGCCAGGGCAGGAGGTCCCGGCCCGTGTGACCGCCGCGGCCCTCAGGACCGGCACTCCGCCTCGGGCACCGGGGCAGGAGCGTGCGGGCCGGGGCCGCTCGCGACGTGAGCCTCTGCTTCTGTCGCGCGCACGGCCGGCTTACGGATGAGGAGCAGGGCCGCGTCGTCGTGCAGCCTGCCGCCCACATGGGCCAGCAGTTCCTCGTGGAGCGCGCCGAGGGTCTGCGCGGGCTCCTGGGAGACGTGCCGCTTCAGGCCCTCGGCCAGGGGGTAGAAGGCGCGGCCGCCGTCGCGGGCCTCGGTGACCCCGTCGGTATAGAGCAGCAGCTGGTCGCCGTCGCTGAAGGGGAGCGTGTGGAGTCCCGGGGTGTGCCCCGCGAGGTCGCGCAGTCCGAGGGGCGGCGCCGGGAGCTCGGGCTCCACGGGACTGATGGCCCCGGAGGCGCGCACCAGGAGCGGGGGCGCGTGTCCGCAGTTCACCACCTCCAGATGCCCCTCCCGCGGGTACCCGGCGACCACGGCGGTCACGAAGTCGTCGCGGCCGAGGTTGCGTGCGAGGCTCCGCTCGATCCGGTCGACGACGGCGAGGAGATCGGGTTCGTCATGGGCGGCCTCCCGGAAGACGCCGAGCACCAGCGCGGCGGTCCCGACGGCGGGCAGCCCCTTGCCGCGCACGTCGCCGACGATCAGCCGCACCCCGTGCGGGGTGGGTATCAGGGCGTAGAGGTCACCGCCGATACGGGCCTCGGCCGCCGCGGCGCTGTAGCGGACGGCCACCTGGAACGGCCCGACGGTCGACGGCACGGGTTTGAGCAGGGCGTGCTGGGCGGTCTCCGCGACCGATCGGACGGCGGCGAGCACCCGCTCCCGGCGTCCGCGCAGCACGCCGGCCAGGCCGCTCGCGAGCGTGACGGCGACCAGGGCCGACAGCACGGCGGCCAGTTCGCGGCCCGGCACTGCGTCCCGGATCCCGAGCGTCGCACCGACCATCACGGCGAGGACGCCGACACAGAGGACCCCGCGCGGTCCGTTGGTCGTGGCCGCCAGGGCCGGCCCGGCCGCGAGCAGGGGCAGCCAGACCATCCCCGCCCCGCCCACGACGTCGGCGGACACGACGGCGGCGACGACCAGGACGGGCAGGACAGGTGCACCGACGCCCAGCCGCGCGACGGCGCGCCTGCGGGCCGAGGCCCCGGCACCGGCCACCCGGTTGCGGAACGGCCGTACGGGCGGGTGGTCGTCGCCATGGTTGCGGGCTTGGCTCATGTCTGTGTCCGCAGTCCTCACCTGTGCACGGGGCACGTCCCGGAAATGTCTGACTTATCCAGAAAACGGGGTGGAGGCGACCCCCGGCAAGAAGCGGATTTTCAGATAGTGAGCGAGAGGCTCCTGGTCACGCGGCTCGCGGTCGGAAGCAGCCGCTCCCGGATCTCCGGCAGCCGGGAGAGCCGGTTCGACGGCAGTGACACGCCGAGGGAACCGAGCGTGTCCCCGCTGTAGACCGGGACGGCGACGCAGACCGTGCCGAGGGAGTACTCCTCCAGGTCCGTGATGGCCGGGGCCATGGGCGGGGTCTCGAGCCTCCGCAGGAGTTCGGGGAGGCTGGTGATCGTCCGCGGGGTGAGGTCGGCGAGATGATGCCGGGAGAGGTAGTCCTGGCGGGCCTCCTCGTCCATCTCGCGCAGGACGGACTTGCCCAGTGCGGTGGCGTGCCCGGCGTCCTCGAAGCCCACCCACAGATCGACGCGGGGTGTCCCGGGGCCGTCGACGATCTCGGCGACCCGGATCTCGCCGTCCTCGTAGAAGGTGAGATAGGCGGCCGTGGCGAGCTCGTCCCGCAGCGCGGCGAGGGTGGGCCGGACGCGGCTGAGCAGCGCCTGTGCACGGCCCGTGGACTGCAGCGTCTGCAGTTTGTCGCCGAGGACGAAGCCGCCGTCGTCCAGCTTCCGCACGTACCCGTCGTGGACCAGGGTCCGCAGCAGGTGATAGGCGGTGGCCAGGGGCAGGCCCGTCTCACGCGCCAGCTGCTTGGCCGGCGCGCCGTTCTCGTGCGCGCTCACCGCCTCCAGCAGACGCATGGCCCGCTGGACGGAGTTGATGAGCGTAGGGCCGTCTTGCCCACCCATACGAACAGCGTGCGGCAGGCCCGGGCCGCGGGCAAGGGGAAGGCTGGTGGATCAGTCGGCTGCCGTCTCCCCTCGCGGCTGCGCGAGGGGAGGCGCCGGCGGGCGGGCGCCCCGGGGCGGCGGTGCCGTGGACGCGCGGACGACGAGGTCGACCGGCGGGTCGTACGCGGGCGGCAGGTCCGCCTCCGGGTCCTCGATCGCCCGCACCAGGAGCCGGAGCCCCTCCCGCGCCACGGCGTCGAACGGCTGCCGCACGGTGGTCAGCGGCGGGGTCACGTAGGCGGCCACGGGGATGTCGTCGAAGCCCACCACGCTGATGTCGTCCGGCACGCGCAGCCCGGCCTCCGTCAGGGCGCGGACGACGCCGATGGCCATGTCGTCGTTGGCGGCGAACACGGCGGTGCAGTCACGGTGCGCGGCGAGCTCGCGGCCCACCGCGTATCCGGACGCGGCCGACCAGTCGCCGTGCAGCACGGCGGGCGGTGCGATGCCGCGTGCGGCGAGGGCACCGCGCCAGCCTTCCAGCCGGTCCCGGGCGGCGAACCACCGTTGCGGGCCGGCGAGATGGTGGACCGTCGCGTGGCCGAGGTCCAGCAGGTGCTCGGTGGCCGTCCGGGCGAGGCGTTCGGCGCCGACTCCCCTGGTCATGGTGCGGGCACCGCCGAACGCCGCCGGTGCGCCGAGCACGAGGACCGGCACGTCGACGCTGAGGGAGACCGGCCCTTCGTCGATCGGCTCGGAGACGACGATGCCGTCCACGCCCTGCTCCAGCAGCGACTCCACGGCGCCGGCCACCCCTCCCGGGTCGCCTTCGAGGGTGTTGACGACGCGGAGCGCGTAGCCGGCGTCCCGCGCGGCCCGCTCGATGCCGATCAGCAGCGAGGCGGGGCCGTAGAGGGCGGTTCCGAGGGTGATCACGCCGATGGAGCGGGTCCGCCCGGAGGCCAGGGCCCGGGCCGCGCTGTTCAGCCGGTAGCCGAGCTCCCCGGCCGCCTCGAGCACTCTTCGGCGTACGTCCTCGGAGACATAGCGCTCCCCGTTGAGGACCCGCGACACCGTCTTCTGCGAGACCCCGGCCAGCCGGGCCACGTCCACCCCGCGCGGCGCGCCGCCACCGGCCCGTCCTCCCACTCGCGTCATCGCTCACTCCCCCGTGTCCGGCGGCCGCACCACGGCCCCTCACGCCCAGCGTTCCACACCCCCGAACGCCCCGGACCCGTGCCTGGTGCCCGCTCGGTGTGCCACGTCCTCGACGTCGGCGTGGACGCTCCCGGCGGCACACCGGTCGGAGTGACCGCAGGCCCGGGACCACGGCGGCGGCCGCCGCGTATCCGTTCCGCCGGAAGCGGATGAGCACCGCGAAACGCCGCCGTGGTCCTTCGCGGCCCTCCCGAGACGGGCGACCATGCCGTGTCATGGACATCTTGCTCGTCGCCAGCGCGTTCAACAGCCTGTCCCAGCGTGTGTTCGCCGAACTGTCGGACGAGGGGCACCACGTGGACGTCGTGCTCGCCTCGCACGGCCCCGACGCCGTCCGGGACGCCGTACGCGAGACAAGCCCGGAGCTGATCGTCGCCCCGATGCTGAAGTCGGCCCTGCCGGAGGACGTGTGGCGGGACCACACCTGCCTGATCGTGCACCCCGGACCGCCCGGCGACCGGGGCCCGTCGGCGCTGGACTGGGCGATCGCCCAGGAAGCGTCGGAGTGGGGCGTCACGGTGCTGCAGGCCGAGGCGGCCATGGACGCGGGGGACGTGTGGGCGGACGGCTCCTTCCCCGTGCCGCCGGCGGGCAAGAGCGACGTGTACCGCAACGAGCTGGCGGACGCCGCCACGGCCGCCGTGCTGCTGGCCGTGCGGCGCTACGCCGACGGATCGTACAAACCGCGTCCGCAGAGCGAACCCGGGATCCACGTGGTGTGGCGGGACTTCTTCCGCCAGGAGCAACGGCGGATCGACTGGGAGAACGACGACAGGGCGACGGTGCTGCGCAAGCTCCGCGGGGCCGACTCGCAGCCCGGCGTGCGGGACGAGATCTGCGGCCGGGAGGTGTTCCTGCACGGCGGGTACCCCGAGGACCGGCTGCGCGGGGAGCCCGGTGAGCTGCTTGCGACCCGGGCCGGTGCGGTCTGCCGGGCCACCCGGGACGGCGCGGTGTGGATCCCTGAACTGCGCCCCCGCAAGAGCTCCGGTGACCCGGCGCCGTTCCGTCGCCCCGCGGCCTCGGTGCTCTCCGGCTTCCCGGCCCCGCCCGGCAGCGGCCCGGGCATGCCGGGTGCGTACGACCGCCCGTACTGGCTGCCCGAGATCGCGGCCCCGCTCGAACTGCCGCCGGACCGCACCACCTGGACCGACATCCGCTACCGGCAGCGCGGTCCCATCGGCTTTCTGACCTTCTCGTTCCCCGGCGGGGCCATGAGCACCACCCACTGCCGCAGGCTGCTCGCCGCCTGGCGCTACGCCCTCACCCGCCCCACCTCGGTGCTGGTGCTCGGCGGCGCCCGGGACTTCTTCTCCAACGGCATCCACCTCAACGTCATCGAGGCGGCGGGCGACCCGGCGGCAGAGTCCTGGTCCAACCTCAACGCCATGAACGACCTGGTCGAGGCGGTGCTGCGCACCACCGACCGGCTGGTGGTGGCGGCCCTCTCAGGCAACGCGGCGGCCGGCGGGGTCATGCTCGCCCTGGCCGCCGACGAAGTCTGGTGTCGCGCGGGCGCCGTCCTCAATCCGCACTACCGGAACATGGGCCTGTACGGGTCGGAGTTCTGGACGTACTCGCTGCCCCGCCGGGCGGGCGTCGAGACGGCCGAGCGGCTGACGAGCGAGGCGCTGCCGGTGAGCGCCGCGACCGCCGAGCGGATCGGACTGGTGGACCGTCTGGTGCCGGTCGCGGCCCAGGACTTCGCCGCCGAGGTCGAGCGGCTGGCCGCCGACCTGGCCGGCGATCCGGATCTCCCCGGCCGGATCACCGCCAAGGCCACGGCACGTCACGCGGACGAGCTCCAGCGCCCCCTCGCCGAATACCGGAGGGACGAACTCGCCCGGATGCGCGCCGTCTTCTTCGACCCCGAGGCGCCGTACCACGCGCTGCGGTCCGCGTTCGTCCGCAAGCTCCCGGGCGGCTCCGCCCGGCCGCTTGCCACCTCAGGCGCGCAGTGAGCGCCCGGCTGCTCGTGGCGGGCGTCGGCAACATCTTCCTCGCGGACGACGCCTTCGGCCCCGAGGTGATCCGCGCCCTGGACCTGCGCCCGCTGCCGCCGGAGGTCCGGGTGCGGGACTTCGGCATCCGCGGCATGGACCTGGCGTACGAGCTGCTCGACGGCTACGACACGGCCGTGCTGGTCGACGCGGCCGTGCGGGGGCACGAGCCGGGCACGCTGTCGCTGATCGAGCCGGACCTGCCCGGCCGATCCACCGCGGGCGCCCCGCCCGAGGCGCACGGCATGGACCCGGCGACGGTTCTCGCCCTGGCCGCCCACCTGGGCGACGAGCCGCTCCCCCGCGTCCTGGTGCTGGCCTGTGAGCCGGAGCTGCGGGCGCCGGCCGACGAGGACATCGCCCCGGGCATCAGCGCGACGGTGCGGGAGGCGGTGGGGCGGGCCGTCGCGGCACTGCACGCGATGGTGCCGGTACTGCTCGCCGACCCCGGGGCCACGCCCCCGTTGAGCCGCCCGGACGAATCCGCCGCCCTGTCGTCGGCCGGGCTGCCGGGCACGGTGAGCGGTGGCGCGGAGGATCGGTAGCGGAACGATTTCCCTACCGACCCGCGAGGAGCGGCGCCCATGTGCGATTCCGTGGACGAGGTCACCCAGGCCGTCCTGGCGAAGAACGACTCTCTGGCCGCGGGCCTGCGTGAGGAGCTGGCCCGGCGCGGAGTGAGCGTGGTCAACCTGCTGTCCAGCCCGGGCAGCGGCAAGACGGAGCTGCTCGGCCGGGTGCTGGCCAGAGCGGTGGAGCGGGGCCTTCCGGTGGCCGCGCTCACCGCCGACCTGGCGACCGAGAACGACGCCGACCGGCTGGCCCGCTCGGGAGCCCCGGTGAAGCAGCTCCTGACGGACGGGCTGTGCCATCTGGAGGCGCGGCAACTGCGCGGCCACGTCGAGAGCTGGCTGCCCGAGGGGGCCTCGCTGCTGTTCGTGGAGAACGTCGGCAACCTCGTCTGCCCCGCGTCCTACGACCTCGGCGAGAGTCTGCGGATCGTGCTCATGGCGGTGACGGAGGGCGAGGACAAGCCCCTGAAGTACCCCACCGCCTTCGGGTCCGCCCAGCTGGTGGTGCTGACGAAGACCGACCTGTCCGGGCCGGCCGGGTTCGACGAGGGCGCCTTCGAGGAGAACGTCCGGCGGGTCAACCCGGGGGTGGAGGTGGTGCGGTCCTGCGCCCGCACCGGCGCCGGCGTCGACACCCTGCTGGAGCGGGTGCTCGCCGTCCGGGACGGGGGCCCTGTCCACCGGCCGCCCCTGGCGCCCCGCCCGCACACCCACACCCACACCCACGAGGGCACCGAAGCCGGCCTCGTCTCGTGACAGCGCCCGTCACCCGGGCGGTACGCCGTCGCGTCACCGTGCGCGGCACCGTGCAGGGCGTGGGTTTCCGCCCGTTCGTGCACCGCCTCGCCTCCGAGCTCGCGCTGGCGGGCTTCGTGAGCAACACGGCGAGCGGCGTCCTGATCGAGGTGGAGGGCCCGCCGGAGGGTGTCGCCGACTTCTGCGACCGGCTGGCGAAGGAGCCTCCGCCGCTCGCCACCGTCACGGGCGTGGGGTTCGAGGACCTGCCCGCGACGGGCGCCGACGGCACCTTCGACATCCGCTCCACCGACCGCTCCCCCGGCAGCACCCTCCTCCCGCCCGACACGGCGACCTGCCGGGACTGCCTGCGGGAGCTGGGCGATCCGGCCGACCGCCGGCACCGGCACCCGTTCGTCACCTGCACCCACTGCGGCCCCCGCTTCACCATCGCCACCGGCATGCCGTACGACCGGGCGGTCACGACCATGGCCGGCTTCCCGATGTGCGCCGCGTGCGCCCGCGAGTACGGCGATCCGCTCGACCGCCGCTTCCACGCCCAGCCCGTGGCCTGCCCCGACTGCGGTCCCCGGCTGCGCCTGGTGCCCGCCCCCGGGAGCGGGGTCCGCCCGGCCCGGGACGCCGGGGCCCTGGCATCGGCACGCGCGCTGCTGGCGGCGGGGCGGATCGTCGCCGTCAAGGGGCTCGGCGGCTACCACCTGGCCTGCGACGCCGGCGACGCACGCGCCGTCGACGCCCTGCGCACCCGCAAGGCACGCGGCGGCAAGCCGTTCGCGGTGATGTGCGCGGACCTCGACGAGGTACGGCGCCTCGCCGCACTCTCCCCCTCCGAGCTGGCCGCGCTGACCGGCCCTCGCCGCCCCATCGTCCTGCTGCGCCGGCGCCCGGAGGCCAACGGTCTCGCACCCGGCGTCTGCCCCGGCAGCCCGCACCTCGGCGTGATGCTGCCCTACACGCCCGTGCACACCCTGCTGTTCGGCCTGCTCGGTGATCCGCCCGGCCCACGCGTGCTGGTCATGACCAGCGGCAACCGCTCCGGAGAGCCGATCGTCACGGACGACGACGAGGCACTGACCCGGCTCGCCGGGCTGGCCGACGCCTGGCTCGCCCACGACCGGCCCATCGCCTCCCCCTGCGACGACTCCCTGCTGCGCGTACGCCCCGACGGCACCGAGCAGGTGCTGCGCCGCTCCCGCGGGTACGTGCCCCGGCCGCTGCGGCTGCCGGTGCCCGTGCGGCCCGCTCTCGCCGTGGGGGGTGACCTGAAGAACGCCCTGTGCCTCGGTGCGGGCGACCAGGCCTGGTTCGGCCCGCACATCGGCGACATGGGCGACCTGACCACCCTGGAGGCGGCCCGGCGGGCGGACGCGCACCTGCGGGCCCTCACCGGCGTGAGCCCCGAGCTGGTCGCCGCCGACCGGCACCCCGGGTACCACTCCACACGGTGGGCCGCCCGGCTGGCCGGGCACGCCCCCGTGCCGGTCCAGCACCACCACGCACACATCGCCTCCGCCATGGCCGGGCACGGCCTGGACGGCACCAGCCCCGTGATCGGCGTCGCCTTCGACGGCACCGGCTACGGCGACGACGGCACCGTCTGGGGCGGCGAGATCCTGCTCGCCGACTACACCGGCTTCCGCCGCTACGCCCGCCTCTCCCCCGCCCCGCTGCCCGGCGGTGACGCCGGCGTCGCGAACCCGTGCCGTCTGGCCCTGGCCCGGCTGTGGGCGGCGGGACTGCCGTGGGACGCGGACCTGCCGTGCGTGACCGCCTGCGCACCTCAGGAACTGGCCGTGCTCCAGAGGCAGTTGCCCGGCGGTCTGGCCTGTGTGCCGACCTCCAGCATGGGCCGCCTCTTCGACGCCGTGTCGTCGCTGGTGGGCGTGTGTCACCGCGCGGGGTACGAGGCGCAGGCCGCGCTGGAGCTGGAGGCCGCCGCCGCTTCGGCGTGGGACGCGGAAGCGGCGGCGTACGCCTTCGCCGGGGGTCTCGACCCGGCGCCCGTGCTCGGCGGGCTGATCGCCGATCTGCGGCGCGGCACCCCGGCCGCCGTGCTCGCGGCCCGTTTCCACCGGGCCGTGGCGCGCGCGGTGGCGGGGATCTGCCGGCGGGCGCGTCAGGACACCGGCCTGGCCACCGTCGCGCTCAGCGGCGGGGTGTTCGCCAACGCGCTGCTGGAGGAGGAGTGCGCGCGACTGCTGTCCGAGGACGGCTTCGCGGTGCTCCGCCACGGCGAAGTCCCGCCGAACGACGGCGGGCTGGCCCTCGGCCAGCTGGTGGTCGCGGCGCACCTACGACAAGAGGAGTGACCCATGTGTTTGGCAGTGCCCGGAAAGGTCGTGTCCATCGACGACAGTGCCGACCCGCTCACCGGGCTGGTCGACTTCGGCGGCGTGCAGAAACAGGCGTGCCTGGAGTACGTGTCCGACGTGAAGGTCGGTGAGTACGTCATCGTGCACGTCGGTTTCGCGCTCCAGCGTCTGGACGAGGAGTCGGCCCTGGCCTCCCTGAAGCTGTTCGAGGAACTGGGGCTGCTGGAGGAGGAGTTCGGGGACGCCTGGGAGCAGGCGGCCAAGGAGGCGGGCGCCGCCGCGGTGACGGAGCCCCAGGACAGCGGGAGTGAGGCCCGGTGAAGTACATCGACGAGTTCAACGACCCCCAGCTGGCCCGGCGCCTGCTGGACGAGATCCGCGCCACCGCCACCCGGCCCTGGGCCCTGATGGAGGTGTGCGGCGGCCAGACCCACTCGATCATCCGGCACGGCATCGACCAACTGCTGCCCGAGCAGGTCGAGTTGATCCACGGGCCCGGCTGCCCGGTCTGTGTCACGCCGCTGGAGGTCATCGACAAGGCACTGGAGATCGCCGCGCGGCCCGGGGTGATCTTCTGCTCCTTCGGCGACATGCTGCGGGTGCCGGGCACCGACCGCGACCTGTTCCGGGTCAAGGGCGAGGGCGGCGACGTGCGCGTGGTGTACTCGCCGCTCGACGCCCTGGAGCTGGCCCGCACCAACCCCGACCGTGAGGTGGTGTTCTTCGCGATCGGCTTCGAGACCACCGCCCCGGCCAACGCGATGGCCGTGCACCAGGCGCGCCGGCTGGGCCTGGCCAACTTCAGCCTGCTGGTGTCGCATGTGCGGGTGCCCCCGGCCGTCGAGGCGATCATGACGGCACCGGAGTGCCGGGTGCAGGGCTTCCTCGCCGCCGGGCACGTGTGCAGCGTGATGGGGATGGCCGAGTACCCGCAGCTGGCCGAGCGGTTCAAGGTACCCATGGTGGTGACCGGCTTCGAGCCGCTGGACATCCTGGAGGGCATCCGCCGAGCGGTACGCCAGCTGGAGCGCGGCGAGCACCGGGTGGAGAACGCCTACCCGCGCGCGGTGCGCGAGGACGGCAACCCGGCCGCCGTGCGCATGATCGAGGAGGTGTTCGAGGTCACCGACCGGAACTGGCGCGGCATCGGGCGGATCCCGGCCAGCGGCTGGCGGCTGACCGACGCCTTCCGTGATTACGACGCGGAGCACCGCTTCGACGTCAGTGGGATCCGTACCGAGGAACCCGCCGAGTGCCGGGCCGGCGAGGTGCTCCAGGGCCTGATCAAGCCGACCGAGTGCGCCGCGTTCGGCACCACCTGCACCCCGCGCACCCCGCTCGGCGCCACCATGGTCTCCAGCGAGGGCGCCTGCGCGGCCTACTACCTCTACCGCCGCATGACCGCCCCGGCCCCGCAGGCCGCCGGAGCCGCTCCGCAGCAGGAGGTGACTCCCGTTGCCTGAGCACGTCACCGAGGTGGTCGACCCGGCCAACTGGACCTGCCCCGCCCCGCTGCGTGACCAGGGGGTCGTGGTCATGGGGCACGGCGGCGGCGGTGCGCTGTCGGCGGAGCTGATGGAGCAGATCTTCACCCCTGCCTACGGCAACGCCACCCTGTCCGCTCTGGCCGACTCCGCGGTCCTCGAACTGGGCGGCGCGCGGCTTGCCTTCTCCACCGACTCCTACGTGGTCCGGCCGCTGTTCTTCCCCGGCGGCTGCCTCGGCGACCTCGCGGTCAACGGCACCGTCAACGACCTCGCGATGAGCGGTGCGCGGCCCGCCTGTCTCTCCGCCGCCTTCGTCCTGGAGGAGGGTGTGGAGCTGACGGTCGTCGAGCGGATCGCGCGCTCGATGGGGTCGGCCGCCGAGGCCGCCGGGGTCACGATCGTCACGGGTGACACCAAGGTGGTGGAGTCCGGGCACGGCGACGGGGTGTACGTCACCACCGCCGGGGTGGGTCTCGTGCCCGACGGGGTGGACATCCGGCCCCAGCGTGCCCGGCCCGGGGACGCAGTCGTCGTCAGCGGGCCGATCGGGCTGCACGGCGTGGCGATCATGAGCGTGCGGGAGGGCCTGGAGTTCGGGGTGGAGGTCGCCAGCGACACCGCACCACTGGGGGATCTGGTGGCGGCCATGCTGGCCGTCACGCCGGACATCCATGTGCTGCGCGACCCCACCCGGGGCGGCCTGGGCGCGTCCCTCAACGAGATCGCCCGCGCCTCGGGGACCGGGGTCCGGTTGCGGGAGCGGGCGATCCCGGTGCCGGACGCCGTGGCGAACGCCTGCGGGTTCCTCGGGCTCGATCCGCTGTACGTCGCCAACGAGGGCCGGCTGGTCGCGTTCGTGCCCCCGTCGCGGGCGGAGGAGGTGCTGGCGGCCATGCGGGCCCATCCGCAGGGAACCGGGGCGACACTGATCGGCGAGTGCGTCGCCGAGCATCCCGGGATGGTGGTGGTCGCCACCGGGCTCGGCGGGACACGGGTGCTCGACCTGCCCCTCGGGGAGCAGCTGCCGCGCATCTGCTGAGCACAGGAGCGGACCGAGGGCCCCGCCGACGCGTCGGCGGGGCCCTCGGTCCGTTCGCTAGGCCGGTGCCGGCTCGATCCCGGCGATCTCCAGCTCACGGCCGCTGCGCAGGTCGCTGGAGGGCTGGTCGCAGCGCGGGCACCAGAAGAACGGGGGCATGCCCACCGCGAACTCCTCGGCGCACGCGCCGCACCAGGCCTGCGCGGGGATCTGCTCGACGACGAGCCGTGCTCCCGCGAGGGACGTGCCGTCGCGGGCCACCTCGAAGGCGAAGTCCAGGGCGTCGGGGACGACGCCCGCCAGCTCGCCCACCCGGACGGTCACCTTCGAGACGGTCTCCGTCCCGTCCGCCCGGGCCAGCTCGTCGGCCCGCTCGATGATCGCGGTCGCGATCGACAGTTCGTGCACGGCCCGCTCACGGGTAGCGGTGGCCGGCGCGGAACCCGCCCGCCATCCGCCAGATCCGCGCCTCGCGCCTCAGGCTGGGCCACTCCCAGCACAGCAGGGCCAGGGCCGCGCCGCCCACCAGGACGGCCTCGGTCTTCAGCACCCGCTGCCCGCTCATCCCGCCACGCCTGCGCATGACGGTTCTGCGTACTCGTTTCATCGCGGTGACTCCCTGCTCGTTCGCGTCACGGTGTTCATCCCGGCGAGATGTTCGGCATGGTCTCGGCGAGGGTGTCATGCCGCTTCCAGTGGATTCCGGTGGAGCGGCGCGCGTCGGCGGTGCCGTCCGCGTGGTGCCCCTTCTGCTGCTGGCGCGGTCCCTTGTTGCCCTGGTGCATACCTGCGACGTGCCGGGGCGTGTCGGGCTTCGCCTGGGCCCGGCCCACTCTGATGCTGCCCATGGGTGCTCTCCTTCCTCGCCTCCGACCTGCGGAGTGCGTGGCTATGGCCGCTCGGTGAGGTCCTCGAAGAACTGCCGGACGGCCGGCCAGACCCGGCCGCCGCCGGACAGACCTCGCCACTCCCGGCGTACGACGGCGACCATCCGGTAGCAGTCGTCGATCGGCACGATCCAGTGGTGGTCGAGGCCGTGGACGGTGTTCACCAGCAGGGCCTCCACATCGGGTTCCACGGTCGCGAGCGGTGGACACGTGCCGGACGCTTTCCGCCAGGCCGCCGCGTCCACCTCCCAGCGCATGGCTCCCGCGGGGCTCGGGCCCTCGGCGGTGACGGTGCCGTCGGCCCGGGGCACGAAGAAGACCAGGCCGACGGGTACGCCCAGCGCGGCCGTGTCGACCTCGGGCAGCCGGACCCGGCGCCGGGGCACGAGACGGTAGTGGCCGTCCCCCGCCGCCGCGTCGGCGAACAGCACCGAGCAGGGGCCGCAGGCGCAGCGCACCTCCTCCTGTCCGGTGTCGTACAGGTGGGCGTGCTCGTCGGCGACCGGCGCGGCGCACAGGTCGCACACCTCCTTCTCGGCCGCCGCCGTGCGGTCGGCCGAGGAGCGGATGAGGCGGGCCAGTGCCCCGTCGGTGGTCACGGTGCGCCCCGGTGCGTCAGCGTGGTCAGCGGGACGAAGGCGGGGGCCGTCTCGGTCAGGGGTTCCACCGCCGTCAGCTCGGGAGCCGCGGCGAGCACCGCCGCGCGGACCGCGTCGGTGACCTCCGATCCTCCGCCGCCGCAGCCGGACCCGCATCCGCCGCCGCCCTTCGTCAGACGGACCCGGCCGACCTGCCCTTCGACCCCGGCCCACTCCACGTCGCCGCCCCGCTCCTGTACGGCGGGCCGCAGCCGTTCGACCGCACGGGCCGCCCGGCGTTCGGCGGGCTCGGGGTGGATGTCGTGGAGCACCATGAGGTGCCCGAGCAGCTCGTCGTCGGCCAGGCGCTCGGCCAGTTGCTCGTCCGCGGCGTCCAGGACGCGGGCCAGGGCCTCCCCGTAGACCTCGGTCAGCAGGGCCACCGCCTCGGTCGCGGAGCGGGTCGTGGGCCCGGGGGCGGACTCGAGAGTTTCGAGCGCCTGGTCGAGCCGGGCGAGCCGGGCCTCGACGTCCGGGTCGGCCAGCCGTGCGCCGGCGGCCTCAGCCATGGTTCGCCCCGTACGTCGGCGAGTGCAGGGTGGTCAGCGTCTTGCCCTTGCCGACGTACATGTGCACACCGCACGGCAGACAGGGGTCGAAGCTGCGGACCGTGCGCATGATGTCGACGCCCTTGAAGTCGTCCGGCCCGTTCTCCTCGAAGATGGGCTGGCCCTGGACGGCGTCCTCGTACGGGCCGGGGGTGCCGTACATGTCGCGGGGGCTGGCGTTCCACGGGGTGGGCGGGTACGGGTGGTAGTTGGCGATCTTCTTGTCCTTGATCACCAGGTGGTGGGAGAGGACGCCGCGCACCGCCTCGTGGAAGCCGCAGCCGATCGCCTCGTCGGGCACCTCGTAGTTCTCGAACACCTTCGTCTCGCCCGCGCGCACCATCCCCATGGCCTCTTCGAGGAACTGCAGGGCCATGGCGGCCGCGTAGGCGATGAAGTAGGGCCGGGCGCGGTCGCGTTCGATGGTGTTGCTCCACTGCGGGATGCGCCATTCCAGGGTGGTCTCCGGCAGCGACTCGCCCTTGGGCAGGGAGATGCGCACGCTGTGGCCGGTGGCCTTGACGTACGGGGTGTCGACCAGGCCGCTCAGCGCCGTCGACCACAGGCGCGCCAGGGGGCCGCCGCCGGTGTCGAGGGCGAGGTGGTCGCCGGTGCGCTGGTCGAACCAGCGGGGGCTCATCACCCAGCTGTACTTGTCGTCGAAGTTGCGCTTCTGCGGCACCGGGACGGTGGTCTGGTTCCACGGGTGGCGCATGTCGACGGGGTTGCCGAGCGGGTCGTGGGTGACGAACGGCTGCTCGTTGACCCAGTCCTCGTAGTAGGAGCTGCCCAGCATGATGCGCAGGCCGAGGTTGATGTCGACGAGGTTGTTGGTGACCAGCTCGCCGTCGACGATGATGCCCGGGGTGACGTACATGTCCTTGCCCCAGGAGTTCATGTTCTCGTAGCGGTAGTCGACGGTCTGGGGGTTCTGGAAGGCGCCCCAGCAGCCCAGCAGGACGCGGCGGCGGCCGACCTCCTCGTAGCCGGGCAGCGCCTCGTAGAAGAAGTCGAAGACGTCGTCGTTCATGGCGACGGCCTTCTTCACGAAGTCGATGACCCGCATGAGGCGCGCGAGGTAGTCGGTGAAGACGGTGGGCTGCGGCATCGTGCCGACGCCGCCCGGGTACAGCGTGGAGGGGTGGACGTGCCGTCCCTCCATCAGGCAGAACATCTCGCGGGTGACCCGGCTGACCTTCAGGGCCTCCTTGTAGACCTCGCCCTCGAAGGGGTTGAAGGCCTTCATGATGTCGGCGATCGTCCGGTAGCCGTGGATCTCGCCGCGGGGGGCCTCGGTGCGTTCGGCGCGGGCCAGGACACCGGGGTTGGTGGCCTTGACCATCGCCTCGCAGAAGTCCACGAAGACCAGGTTGTCCTGGAAGATCGTGTGGTCGAACATGTACTCGGCGGCCTCGCCGAGGTTGACGATGTGCTCGGCCAGCGGGGGCGGCTTGACGCCGTAGGCCATCTGCTGGGCGTAGTCGGAGCAGGTGGTGTGGTTGTCGCCGCAGATGCCGCAGATCCGGGACGTGATGAAGCCCGCGTCGCGCGGGTCCTTGCCCTTCATGAACACCGAGTAGCCGCGGAACAGCGACGAGGTGCTGTGGCATTCGACGACTTCCCGGTTGGCGAAGTCGATCTTCGTGTAGATGCCCAGGTTCCCGATGATCCGTGTGATCGGATCCCAGGACATGTCCACGAGCTGGGGTGGCTTGCGGTCCGTGGGCCTGGCCTCGGTGGTGGTCATCTGCGGTACTGCCCCTCGCTGTCGGTGGTGTGTGGGGTGGTGGGCTTGCTGCGGGGATGCCTCATCAGGCGCGCCAGTGGGGGTCGTAACCGCTGGTCAGCTTGCGCTTGTTGTGGCGCCATCTGGGCTCGTGGTTGACCAGCTCGTTGGTCATGCCGCGCAGCCGGCGGACGACGGCCCCGTACGGCTTGATGACCAGCGACGACAGGGTGCTGCCCGGGGGCTCGTCCATGAACGGCATGAACGCGTCGGGGAAGCCGGGCATCGTGCAGCCGATGCAGATGCCGCCGACGTTGGGGCAGCCTCCGATGCCGCCCATCCAGCCGCGCTTGGGCACGTTGCAGTTGACGACCGGACCCCAGCAGCCCGTCTTCACGAGGCACTTGGGTGAGTTGTAGTCGGCGGCGAAGTTGGCCTGCTCGTAGTACGAGCCGCGGTCGCAGCCCTCGTGGACCGTCTTCCCGAACAGCCACTGCGGGCGCAGCATGTGGTCCAGCGGCGGCGGGGGCGCGGAGCCGGCCGCGTGGTAGAGGACCCAGAGCAGGGTCTCCATGAAGTTCTCGGGCTGGATCGGGCAGCCGGGCACGTTGACGACGGGCAGGCCGGCCTGGGAGGTGTAGTCCCAGCCCAGGTAGTCGGCGAGGCCCATGCAGCCCGTCGGGTTGCCGGCCATGGCGTGGATGCCGCCGAAGGTGGCGCAGGTGCCGGCGGCGACCACCGCCCAGGCCTTGGGGGCCAGTTGGTCGATCCACCAGTTGAGGGTCTGCGGCTCGCCGGTCTCCGGGTCGTTGCCGAAGGACGTCCAGTAGCCGTCGCCCTCGATGATGTTCTGGTTGGGGATCGAGCCCTCGATGACGAGGATGAACGGTCCCAGCTCGCCGCGTACGGCCGCCCGGTAGGGCGCGAGGAAGTCCTCGCCGCCCAGGCTGGGCGAGAGCACCTTGTTGATCAGGTTCACCTTCGGCAGGCCAGGGATCAGCCCGAGCACCAGGTCCTCGATGGAGGGCTGGTCGGCGGCGGTGAGCGAGACGGTGTCGCCGTCACAGCTCATGCCCTCGGAGATCCAGAGGATGTGGATCTCGTCGATGCCCTGCCGGACCTCGGACCGTTCGGGTTCCTTGCTGACTTCTTCGGTGCTGCTGTGGATGGTCATGTCACTCGGCCTCCGCTGCGGGGGTCTCGGAGTCGGACGTGTGCCGCGCAGGAGCTGCGGCGGGAGCCGGTGCCGACGGCTCGTCCGGGGATCCGGCGGGCTCGAGGGGTTCGAGCTCGTCGGGCCGGAAGTAGTGGAAGCGGCCGTACCAGTTGTTCAGTTCGGCGGCCGGGTCGTCGTCGAGGGTGACGGCGAGGTGCACGCTGCCGTCCACGTCGTGGAAGACGGCGGCGACCTCGGCGGTCCGCCCGGCCAGGAACATGTCCTGGGCGTCGGCGCCGCGTCCCCGGGGGCGCAGCCGTACCCGGCTGCCGCCGCCGAGCCGGACGCCGTCGACGAGCACGGTGTCGGTGGTCGGGGACAGACCGTCGTCGGCCCCCTCCTGCCACCAGGCGGGGCGGCCGGCGGACGCCGTGGGGGTGAGGGGTGTCAGGGGCTGACCGGCGGACGCCGTCGGAGTGACGGGCGTCAGAGGGTGGTCGGCCGGCGCCGTAGAGGTGACGGGCGTCAGCAGGTGGCCGGCCGGCGCCGTGGGGGCGGCCGGTGTCAGGGAGCGGACGGCGCCGTGCAGCCGTTCGAAGACCTCCTGCGGCATGGTGTCGACACGGTCGAGGATCGCCGCCGCCCGCGGGTCGGTGGCTCGCGCCTCGCGCTTCTCCTCGTCGGTCAGCAGCATCGTGCGCAACGTGAGGATCTCGTCGATCTCCGCGGCGTCGTGCAGGTCACCCGGGCTTTCGGGGGCGACCTGGGGGTGGTCGGGCAGGATGATCGGCGCGGACAGCAGAACGCGTCCGGCGTCCCCGGCCTCGCCCCCGAGTACGGGGAAGGTGAACTCGTTGCGGCACGCCCGCACGAGTGCGTGCAGGTCCGCCGGTGGATCGATCAGCGAGACGAACTCCACCCCGTCGCCGCCGACGAGGGTGTGGGTGGCGATGAGGGCCCGGCGCAGTGCCTCGTCGCGCGCGATGCCCGGCCGCGGTGCGGGCGCGGTGTTCGCGGTGCGTACGCGGATCCGGCAGAGGTCTTCGGAGAGCCGCTCGGCGGTGAGGGTGGTCTCGGCCCGGATCTCCTCCCGGCTGCGCACCACCCGCCCGGAGCCCTCGGGCAGCGGCTCGACGTCCTCACCCGCCGCGGCGCCCACCTCGACGGTGCGTGCGCCCTGGAGGAGTTCGTCGAGCGGGGCCTCCACCTCGCACTCGCGCGGCAGGGCTTCGTCGAAGGTCAGATGCACCGTGCCGTCGTCGCTGTGCAGCGACTCGACGGGGCGGCCCGCCTCCTCCACCTGCTTGCGCTGCATCTGGAGGTAGCGGACCCGCACGCGTACGCGGGCGCTGTCCGGCTGACAGATCCGCAGCAGGCACTCGGTCTGCTGGTACCAGGAGTCGGCGGAGCCGGAGACACCGGGGACGACGGGGCCGTCCGCCTCCACCCAGTCCCGGGGGAACAGCACGCCGAACTGCCAGCGGACCCGGTTCTTGGTGGACGAGCGGCGGTAGGGGTACAGAAGGTAGCCCTCGTAGAGGACGGCGTCGGCGACGGCGCTGAGCTGCTCGAAGACGCCCGGGGACGGGCGTGTGCCGACCGTCGTGGCAGCGCCCTTCGTGCCGCCTTCGGCCAGTGCCTCCGCCATCGCGCCTCCTCGTCCCTGTGTGCAAGCGGTCCCTGTCTGCACGCGCATCCCTTCCACCACGGTCACACCGCTCATCCACGTTCGCCTCCTCCGGCGCAGCGCGATTGGGCTGTTCGGGGTGGTCGCGGTGCCGCCGCCGGGCGGCAGGGCGGAACTCGTCGGTGGCCGGGGACGTTCCCCCGGAGCCGGTGGTCGTCCGGATGGCACACGTCACCCGCACACACCGGCGCGTCGCGGGAAGGCGTCACCTCATGGACCAGCCGACACATCACCCCCGCCCCACCACCGGCCCCGCCGTCACGACCCTGGCCGACCCCCTGGCCAACAAGGGCACCGCCTTCAGCCGGCGCGAACGCGTGGAGCTGGGCATCGACGGACTGCTGCCACCCGCCGTGGAGACCCTGGACGAGCAGGTCGCCCGCGCCTACGAGGCGTTCCGCGGCTACGACAAACCCCTCAACCGGCACATCTACCTGCGGCAGCTCCAGGACACCAACGAGGTGCTCTTCTACCGTCTGGTCACGGAGTACCTGCAGGAGCTGCTGCCCGTCGTCTACACGCCGACGGTGGGCGAGGCCTGCCAGAGGTTCAGCGAGATCTACCGGCGGCCCCGCGGTCTGTTCCTGACCTGGGAGGACCGGCACCGCTTCCGGGACATCCTGCGCAACCGCCCGCACCGCGACCACGACGTGGACGTCATCGTCGTCACCGACGGCCAGCGCATCCTGGGCCTGGGCGACCAGGGGGTCGGCGGCATGGGCATCCCCATCGGCAAGCTGAGCCTCTACACGGCGATCGGCGGCATCCACCCGGCCCGCACGCTGCCGATCCTGCTGGACGTCGGCACCGACAACGAGGCCCTGCTCGACAATCCCCGCTACCTGGGCCGTCGCGACCGGCGGCTGACCGGCGCCGAGTACGACGAGATGATCGAGGCGTTCGTCTCGGCGGTCGAGGCGGAACTTCCCGGGACGCTGCTGCAGTGGGAGGACTTCGCCACCGCCCACGCCCACCCGATCCTCGCCCGCTACCGCGACCGGCTGCTCACCTTCAACGACGACATCCAGGGCACCGCGGCCGTCACGCTCGGCGCCCTGTCCACCGCGGCGGACGTGGCCGGCACCCCGCTGCCCGAGCAGCGCGTGGTGATCCTGGGTGCGGGGTCGGCCGCGATCGGCGTCGCCGACATGATCCGTACGGCGATGGTCGACGAGGGGCTGCCGAAGGACGAGGCGACGGCCCGGTTCTGGATCCTCGACGTCGACGGGCTGCTGGTGTCCTCACGTTCCGAACTGACCCCGCAGCAGCGGGAGTTCGCGCGCGACGACAACGAGGTGGCCGACTGGGACGGCACCGGCCTGGAGGAGGTGGTGCGCCGCGTGGAGCCGACGGCGCTCATCGGGCTGTCGACGGCGCACGGCGCGTTCACCGAGGAGATCGTGCGGCAGATGGCGTCGACCTGCGAACGGCCCGTCGTCTTCCCGCTGTCCAACCCCACTTCGCACTCCGAGGCCGACCCGGCGGACCTCACCCGCTGGACCGACGGGCGGGCGCTGATCGCCACCGGTTCGCCGTTCCCGCCGCTCACGGTCGACGGGCGCGAGGTGCCCGTGGCGCAGTCGAACAACGTGTACGTCTTCCCGGCCATGGGCCTCGCGGTGACCGCGAGCGGGGTCACCCGGGTCACGGACCGCATGCTCGTGGCCGCCGCCCGGGCCGTCGCACGGTGCGCGGTGCGGGCGGCGGACGGCGAGGACCTCCCCGTGCCGCTGCTGCCGCCGCTGACCGGGATGCGGGAGTCCGCTCGTGAGATCGCCCTGGCCGCGGCCCTCGCCGCCGTCGAGGACGGGGTGGCCCCGCAGGCGACGGAGGAGGAGTTGCGCAAGGCCGTCGCCCGGGCGCAGTGGACGCCCCGGTACGAGGACTAGGAGCCGTGTGCCGGGTCCTCCGGGCCTGCGGTCGATGCCGGCGCCCCAGGCCACGCCGGCCGTCGGGCCGCTTGACGAGCCGCCGGGCGACGACCCACGGGCCTTGTGCCCGGCGGCGGAACAGGTCCACAGAACCGCGGTCCGACCGGCCCCGTGCCGGTCGGACCGTGGAGAGGTCGATCGGCCCCCTGCCGGTCGGACCGTGGAGAGGTCGATCGGCCCCCTGCCGGTCAGACCACGGAGAGGTCGATCGCCCGGTCGACGTCCTGCGGCCGCAAGTTCGCGCAGGATGCTTTCCAGCAGGTGGTAGTCGGCCTACGGGAGGGAGATCTCGATGCCGTCCTCGGCCGGGCGGTGGCGGGTGCAGCGGGCCACCACCGCCTCCGCCCGGGCGGAGTTCCGTCAGAAGCAGAGACGGCCGCGGCACCGGCCGCCGTGGCCGGCGCAGCACGCCGGGAAACACTCTCGCTGATTCCTCCAACGGGTCACGTTGGGAACGGAGTCGGCAGAGCCTTGCACGAGCGGCGTGACGCTGCACACCCACGTGTGCGATGTTCGCCAACGTGAACTCGGTGCACCTATAAGCTGATCATCATGGAGTACGCGGGGGCCGGAGGGCCGGTCGGAGTGGTGTGTCCGAGGTGCGGCGGTAGCCGGGTCCGGACGGTTGAGCAGGCGCGCGGCGGCAAGGGTGCGATGCGGGAGGACTTGTCCGGCCGGCTCGCGCCGGGGCCGGACACGAGCGGCGACGGCTGCGTGCACGTCGCGGAGGGCATGGTGCTGACCGGCATGGGCATCGCCTTCGCCTACGTCGGCGTGCACCAGGACAAGCCGCTGTACCTGGTCGGCGGGGCGGCGTTCGCTCTGCTCTGCTTCGTCGGGACCATCGTGGTCGCGCGGAGCGACGGTCGGGAGAAGGCCGCGGCCGAGGCCGGCGCTCAGCGCGCCGAGCGCTTGTGGCGGCCTGCGCACTACTGCTCCGACTGTTCCTCGGTGTTCTGCCCGGGCGGCGCCCCGTGGCAGGGAGCGCTCACCCCGGAGCAGTTCAAGAAGCTGGTGTGGACCGAGGCCGGCTACGCCGACCAACTCCCCACGGGCGACAAGGCCAAGGACGCGGTGCTTCCGCCGGGCGTCCTGCCGCACCGGTGAGGCACGGGGGGCGGCAGAGCCACTCCCCCTACCTCCTCGTGTTCGCCCCTCACCCGACCCGGATGCCCACGATGCACGTGTCGTCGTCGGTGTCCGACTTGCTGTAGGTCAACAGGCGGTCCAGCTGCTGGTCGAGGGTGCTGGGCGCCGTACGGGCCGTGGTCAGGAGGTGGGTCAGGGACTCCTCCACGGGCCGGTCCCGGCGTTCGACCAGGCCGTCCGTGTACATCAACAGGGTGTCCCCGGGGGCCAGTCGCAGCTCCGTCTCCTCGTACACGGCCTCCGGGACGGCCCCCAGCAGCAGTCCCTTGACCAGGGGCAGCGGGGCCGCTTCGGCGTCCCGGACGAGGACGGGCGGGAGGTGTCCGGCCCGGGCCCAGCGCAGCGTCCGCGTGACCGGGTCGTACAGGCCGCACACCGCCGTCGCGGTGACGGCACCCGTCAGGTGGTGCGCCACGATGTTGAGCCACGACAGCAACTGCCCCGGGCCGGCACCGGTCACCGCCAGGCCGCGCAGCGCGTTGCGCAGGACGACCATGCTGGTGGCGGCCTCGATGCCGTGCCCGGCCACGTCCCCGACGCACAGCAGCACCTTCCGGGACGGCAGCACGACGGCGTCGTACCAGTCGCCGCCGACCAGCTGCTCGGTCTCCGCCGGCCGGTAGCGCACGGCCACCTGCAAACCCGACACCTGCAACGGTGCCTGGGTGGGGGGCATGATGGCGTGCTGCAACTGCAGGGTCAGCCGGTTGCGTTCGGTCGCCTGCTGCTCGGTGTGCGCCAGCTGGTCGCGGGTGGCGGCGAGCGCCACCTCGGTCCAGTGCTGGGCCGAGATGTCCTGGCAGGCGCCGCGCACCAGGAGCAGCCGGTCGTCCGTGTCGAGGACCGGTTCGGCGACGATCCGGATGTGCCGCGTCACCCCGTCCGGCCGCTGCAGCCGGAAGGCGGCGGCCGCCGGACGCTGGTGGTGCAGCAGCGTGCGCAGGAAACGGCGGATGGAGACGCCGTCGTCCGGGTGCGCATGGGCCGGCAGTTCTTCCAGAGGCACCGGGGTGCTCGTCTGCGGACGCCCGTACAGGTCGAAGAGCTGCCCGTTCCACGTGATCTCGCCGGTGAGGACGTTCTCCTCGAACCCGCCGATGCGGCCCAGCCGTTGGGCGTGCTGAAGCAGGCTCGCCAGTCGGGCCATCTCGTCCTCGATGCGCCAGATGAGGAGGACGCACATGCCGTGGCGGCTGATGCTGATGTCCGCGACCGCCGAGAGGGGCACCTGGTCCACGAGGGCGGTGAGGTTCATCCGGCGGGCCCGGAAGGGCTCCCCGGTGGCGTAGACCCGCTCGACGCGCTGGAACAACTCGCTGTCCCCGGCGGCCATCGGGTAGGCCTCGAGGAGCAGCGCGCCGTTCACGACCGCCCGCGGCCGCCCCGCCGGGTCGAGGAACCGGCTGTTCACGTGCTGGATGCGGAAGTCCACCAGGTGCCCGTCGCCGTCCAGATGCGGCACCAGCACGAGGGCGGGGTCGTACAGCCCGTCCGCCAGATCCATCAGCTCGGCGGCGTCCGGCAGCACGCGCGGCTCCTGGGCCGCTCCCTGTGGCGGCGTGTACATCTCCAGGGTGTGGGCGCACAGTTCGGCCAGCGCCTCCGTCTGCCGGACGATCTGCGGGGGCTGCGGCGCCAGTGGGGTCGGCCAGGCGATCTCCAGCACACCGTGGATGCGGCCTCCGGTGCCGGCGGGCAGGGCGGCCCGGCCGCCGTCCGGATGGTGGTGCAGGCCGATGGTGGGCAGTCCGGTCGTGCCGAGGGTGGTGATCCACTGCCCCTCGCGCTCGATGAGTCCCCGTCGCGCCACGGTCACCACGTCCGGCGGGACGTAACGCCAGCGCTCCGCCTCGGCCGGTGAGAAACCGGCGCTGCCCGCCAGGGTGAGCGAGCCGTCGGCGCCCGCGGCCCAGATGGCCACGGCCACCGCACCGAGCGGGCGCAGCGCCTGCTCCAGCAGGGCGTCCGCCACGGCCTGGGCGTCGTCCGCCGCCAGTACCCCGCTCTCGGCCGCGCGCAGGCGCACGGCGGCCGACTCGGTCTCCGCCTCGTCCGCGGCCCGGGTAGCGGCGAGGAAGGCGTCCGTCACCTCGGACATCCGGTCCCGGGCCGCCTGGTTGATGACGTCGACGGCGAGTTCCAGGGGGGTGACCTGGGCCTGCTCGGCCAACTGGGTGAGCTGGCGGGCGGCCTGGGCCGGGCCGCACTGCAGCCGCTCGACCAGGACGCCCTTGGCGAGCTCGATCAGGGCACGCCCTTCGGCCTCGGCCTGGGCGGCCCGCACCTCCCGGCTGAGCCGTTCCACGGTGGCGGCGAGCCGGCCCACCGGGGAGGCGGGTGAGAGGTCCTCGAGGTCGGCGGGCGGTTCGTCGCGGGACTCCGACGGGCCGTCGACGTCGCGCGACGGCCCGTCGGGGGCCACCGCCTGTTCGCCGGAGGACTTGGACTCCCCGTCCCCGGCCGGGGACGACGCGTCGGAGGTCACCGACGGCAGCGAAGACCCCGGATCTGCGGCCGAGCCGCGCTTCGGCTCATCACCCCGACCCGGCTCGCGTGGCTGCTCGGACATGCTCACGGTGTGGAAGCTCCTCGGCTGGAGTGCCCTGGGGCGCGGAACGACAGGCGCTGCGGGGTGCCCGGCCCGCCGGTGCGGGGGCCGGGTGCCGGTGTGCTCATGCGGGCAGCCAGCGGCGGACGCAGGCCATGAGGTCGCGCGTGTCGACGGGCTTGGTGACGTAGTCGCTGGCCCCCGAGGCGAGGCTCTTGTCCCTGTCACCCGGCATCGCCTTCGCCGTGACGGCGATGATGGGCAGTTCGGCGTACTGCGGCATCCGGCGGATCTCGGCCGTCGCGGTGTAGCCGTCCATCTCGGGCATCATCACGTCCATCAGCACGATGGCGACGTCCGGGTTGTTCACCAGCGTCTCGATGCCTCTGCGCCCGTTCTCCGCGTGCAGGACGCGGAAGCCGTGCATCTCCAGGATCCCGCTCAGCGCGAAGAGGTTCCGCGCGTCGTCGTCGACGACGAGGACGGTACGGCCCGCCGTCTCGTCGTCGACGGAGGGCGGCGTCAGATGCTGTGGCCCTTCGGTCCTGACGAGGGAGAGCACGTCCCCGGGTTCCTCCGCGGACAGGTGCAGGGCGATGCGCTCGCGCAGTTCGTCGAGGCTGGACAGCAATTCCAGTGCGCCGCCCGCGGAGCGGGAGCGCAGCGTCTCGTCCAGGGACACGTCCCCGGGGTGACTGCTGTGCACCAGCACCGGCACGCTCGTCAGCGCCGAGTCGCCCTCCAGGGCCTGGAGGAAGCGGGACGCCTCGTCGTCGGGCATGCCCAGTTCCAGGACGACGCAGTGGCACGGCTCGGAAGCGAGGGCGCCGGCCGCCTCCTGCGCCCCGACGGCGGTGATGATGTCGACCGCGGGACGCTGGGCACCGTCGGCGCGGCCGTGCGTCAGGTCGGCGACCACGCTCTCCGCGACGAGGGTCAGCAGACCGCGCGAGCGCTCCTCCACGACGAGCAGACGCCGGGGCCGGGGGCCGGGCCCGATCTGGGGCACCGGCACCGAGCCGGCCAGTCCCTCCGGCACGGGTTCCGCCAGGACCCGCTCCAGGGTTCTGCCGTGGCTGAGCAGTTCCTCGAAGTCGGAGCGGGCCACGGGCAGGAACAGCGTGAACGTACTGCCCTGACCGGGCGTGCTGTGCACCGAGACGGCGCCGCCGAGCAGTTGGGCGATCTCCCGTGTGATGGACAGGCCCAGGCCGGTGCCGCCGTACTTCCGGCTGGTCGTGCCGTCCGCCTGCTGGAAGGCGCCGAAGATCGTCTCCAGGTGCTGCTCCGGGATGCCGATGCCGGTGTCCTTGACGCGGAAGGCCACCACGGCGGCGCCGCGCACCACGCCCTCGGGCACCTCGTCGTCCGAGGCGGGCTCGATGCTCAGTTCCACGCCGCCCTGCTCGGTGAACTTCACGGCGTTCGACAGGAGGTTGCGCAGCACCTGGCGCAGCCGGGAGTCGTCGGTGAGCACGTCGGCGGGTGCGCCGGGCGCGGTCGTCACTGTGAAGTCCAGGCTCTTCTGCGTCGTCATGGGCCGGAAGGTGGCCTCGACGTACTCGATGAGCTGCCGCAGCGTCACCCGCTCGGGCGTGACGTCCATCTTTCCGGCCTCGACCTTCGACAGGTCGAGGATGTCGTTGATCAGCTGCAGCAGGTCCGACCCGGCGGAGTGGATGATCTGCGCGTACTCGACCTGCTTGGGCGTGAGGTTGCGGGACGGGTTCTGCGCGAGCAACTGGGCGAGGATGAGCAGGCTGTTGAGCGGGGTGCGCAGTTCGTGGCTCATGTTGGCCAGGAACTCCGACTTGTACTTCGAGGCCAGCGACAGCTGCTGGGCACGGGTCTCCAGCTCCTGACGCGCCTGCTCGATCTGCAGGTTCTTCGCCTCGATGTCCCGGTTCTGCGCCACCAGCAGCGAGGCCTTCTCCTCCAGTTCCGCGTTGGAGCGCTGCAGTTCCTCCTGCTGCACCTGCAACTCGGTGGACCGCGCCTGGAGTTCGACGGTGAGGCGCTGCGACTCGACGAGCAGCTCGTCGGTGCGGGCGTTGGCCACGATGGTGTTGACGTTGACGCCGATGGTCTCCATCAGCTGTGCGAGGAAGTCACGGTGGATCTGGGTGAAGGGTGTGACCGACGCCAGCTCGATGACGCCGAGGACCTGGCCCTCCACCACGATGGGCAGCAGCACCAGCGCGGACGGCACCACCTGGCCGAGGCCCGAGGAGATGGTGACGTAGCCGTCCGGCAGCTCCTCGACCATGATGGTGCGCCGGCTGCGCGCGGCCTGGCCGACCAGGGTGCGGCCGAAGGCGATGCGGGCGGGCCTGGTGCTCTCCTCCGGGTAGCCGTAGGAGCCCACGAGCCGCAGTTCGGGCCCGTCGTCGCCGTCCTCGGCGAGGTAGAAGGCTCCGTACTGGGCCGACACCAGCGGGACCAGCTCGTCCATGATCAGCTCGGCGACCACGGGGAGGTCGCGGTGACCCTGCATCAGCCCCGAGATGCGGGCGAGGTTCGTCTTGAGCCAGTCCTGCTCCTGGTTGGCCCGGGTGGTCTCGCGCAGGGACTCCACCATCGAGTTGATGTTGTCCTTGAGCTCGGCGACCTCGCCGGACGCCTCCACGGTGATGGATCGCGTCAGGTCACCCTCGGCCACGGCGCTCGCGACCTCGGCGATCGCGCGGACCTGCCGGGTCAGGTTGCCCGCCAGTTCGTTGACGTTCTCCGTCAGGCGCTTCCAGGTGCCGGAGACGCCCTCGACCTCGGCCTGTCCGCCGAGCCGTCCTTCGGTGCCGACCTCACGGGCGACTCGCGTGACCTCGTCGGCGAACGCGGACAGCTGGTCGACCATCGTGTTGATCGTCGTCTTGAGTTCGAGGATCTCCCCGCGGGCGTCCACGTCGATCTTCTTCGACAGGTCGCCCTTGGCCACCGCGGTCGTCACGAGCGCGATGTTGCGCACCTGGCCGGTGAGGTTGTTGGCCATCGAGTTGACGTTGTCGGTGAGGTCCTTCCAGGTGCCGGCGACGTTCGGCACGTGCGCCTGGCCCCCGAGGCGTCCCTCGGTGCCGACCTCGCGGGCGACACGCGTGACCTCATCGGCGAACGCCGACAGCGTGTCGACCATCGTGTTGATGACCTCGGCCAGCGCGGCCACCTCGCCTGCCGCCTCCACGGTGATCCGCTGCGACAGGTCGCCGCGCGCCACGGCGGTGGCGACCTGGGCGATGGAGCGGACCTGGCCGGTGAGGTTGGAGGCCATCACGTTGACGTTGTCGGTGAGGTCCTTCCAGGTGCCGGCGACGTTCGGCACGTGCGCCTGGCCCCCGAGGCGTCCCTCGGTGCCGACCTCGCGGGCGACACGCGTGACCTCATCGGCGAACGCCGACAGCGTGTCGACCATCGTGTTGATGACCTCGGCCAGCGCGGCCACCTCGCCTGCCGCCTCCACGGTGATCCGCTGCGACAGGTCGCCGCGCGCCACGGCGGTGGCGACCTGGGCGATGGAGCGGACCTGGCCGGTGAGGTTGGAGGCCATCACGTTGACGTTGTCGGTGAGGTCCTTCCAGGTGCCCGACACCCCGCGCACCTGGGCCTGTCCGCCGAGGCGCCCCTCGGTGCCCACCTCGCGGGCGACACGCGTGACCTCGTCGGCGAACGCCGACAACTGATCCACCATCGTGTTGATGGTGCTCTTCAGCTCCAGGATCTCGCCCCGCGCGTCCACGGTGATCTTCTGCGACAGGTCGCCCTTGGCGACCGCCGTGGCCACCAGCGCGATGTTGCGGACCTGGCCGGTGAGGTTGCCGGCCATGAAGTTCACGGAGTCGGTGAGGTCGCGCCAGGTGCCCTTGACGCCCTTGACGTCCGCCTGGCCGCCGAGGCGCCCTTCGGTGCCCACCTCGCGGGCGACGCGCGTGACCTCGTCGGCGAACGCGGACAACTGATCCACCATCGTGTTGATGGTGCTCTTCAGCTCCAGGATCTCCCCGCGCGCGTCCACGGTGATCTTCTGCGAGAGGTCTCCCTCGGCGACCGCCGTGGTCACCTGGGCGATGGAGCGGACCTGACTGGTGAGGTTGCCCGCCATGTGGTTCACGGAGTCGGTGAGGTCACGCCAGACGCCCGCCACGCCGGGCACCTGCGCCTGGCCGCCGAGCCGTCCCTCGCTGCCGACCTCGCGGGCCACGCGCGTGACCTCGTCGGCGAACGCGGACAGTTGGTCGACCATCGTGTTGACGGTCTCCTTCAGCTGAAGGATCTCGCCCCGGGCGGGTACGTCGATCTTCTGCGAGAGGTCGCCCTTGGCAACCGCCGTGGCCACCTGGGCGATGTCGCGGACCTGGGTGGTCAGGTTGCCGGCCATCGCGTTCACCGAGTCGGTCAGGTCGGCCCAGGTGCCCGAGACCCCCGGCACCTCCGCCTGCCCGCCGAGCGTGCCCTCGGTGCCGACCTCACGGGCCACCCGGGTGACTTCGGAGGTGAACACGGACAGCTGGTCGACCATGCCGTTGAAGACCGTGGCGATGTCGCCCATGAGGCCGTCCGCGTCGTCCGGCAGCCGCGTACCGAAGTCTCCGTCGCGGACGGCTGTCAGGCCGGCCAGCAGCCGACGCAGCTCCTGGTCACCCGGCACCGCATCGACGACCCCAGTGCTGTCGCTGGTCATGCGCACCCTCGTTCCGCTCCCCAAGAGCCCTCGAACCCGAGGACTCGGAACCCCCCGGACCGATGTGCGGCCCGGTTGTCGTGCAAGCGTGTTCCACGGTCACAGATGTGTATGCGATGTGGAAATACGCCGCAGGTTAACCCACGTTTCAAGCCCCGAACAAAGCAGGAGCCACCATCCTCGGCCGAACTGCGTCACCGCGCCGCGAACCGGCGGCGGCGCCGGCAGGTGGACCGGCGGAAGTGGCACGAGAGCTTGGCGGACCCGGTCAGCAGACGGCGGCGTCGTCGACGGACTCCCGGGTCTCCAGGATGGTGTCGACTCCGGTGATCTCGCAGAGCCGCTGCAGCTGCGCCGACGGCGACACGACCCGCAGGGTGCCCGCCTGGTGGGTGAGGATCAGCAGATTCAGCAAGGTCGAGTCGGCGAAGGTGATGCCTGAGGCGTCCAGGATCACCTTCGGATACTTCCTGGCCGCGACCGCCAGCGCGTCCGCCAATGGCGTGATCGAGTCCACGTCGTAGGAGCCGCGGGCGATGACGACCCCGGCCCCGCGCCATTCGTACTGCAGCACCGCGGCCCCTTCCGAGGCGGGCGCGGCCTGCTGTTCCGGCTGCGTCCCGGCGCCGGTGTCGCGCGTGAGCGCCGGCACGCCGGCCTCGTCCCAGGGCATGGTCGGGCTCCTTCAGTGGGTCCCCCGAGGGGAGCACGTCATATGTTGCATGAAAAGTATGTCACGTATCTACGTTCCGGCAACGCGTTCCTCTAAAATGCTCGGCATGGTCGGAGTGCCCGAGTCCCACAGCGGATGGACGTTCATCACGAGCCACGCGCGCGTACTGGCGGTCATCGCCGACAACCCGAACGTCCGCATCCGTGACATCGCTGCCCGCTGCCGTCTCACGGAACGTGCCGTCTCGCGGATCATCGCCGATCTGGAGCAGGACGGTTATCTCTCCCACACCCGCGACGGACGCACGAACACCTACCGCATCGAGCCGGACAAGGTGCTGCGCCACCCGGCCGAAGCCGGCCTGTCCGTGGCTTCCCTGCTCTCCCTGCTCCTGCATGACGAGTCCGCCCGCGTGAGGAAGCCCGTCGCCCGATAGCCGACCGGGCGGGGGCTGCGAGATCTCGCTCGATCACGGCTCACGCGTCCAGGTCCCGGGCGAAGCGCGGAGCCCCTGCGTGACGTGCGTCGGGCAGGGGCTCCGGTTGTGCCTCGTGTCAGCAGCTCATGGCCCAGGTGTGGGAGTCGCCCTTGTCGTTGGCCGCGCCGTTGTAGCCGACCTCCTGGCCGGGGGTGAGACAGATCGTCATGTGGCCGCCCAGGCTGGCGCTGGAGTAGACCCTGACATGGTCCTTGATACCGGGCCCGGAGATCCCGTGGTTGGCCCAGGAGGAGTCCGTGTCCGCGATCCAGCTCTCCCACCAGCGGTCGTCGCCGGACCAGTTGGCACGCTGGCCGGCGAAGTCGGCGTTCTGCCAGACGCAGAACTCACCGCGCGGGCAATCGGCGGCGCCTGCCGTGCCGGCCGTGGTGAGAGCACCGACGAGGAGGAGGAACGCCGCTGCGACGGCGGTGAACAGCCTGCTTTTCGTCATGACGGGGCGGGACCTTTCTGGTGGGGGGTGGGGCGGCCGGCCAGCAGCCGGGCCGCGCGGTGCAGTGCGCGGTCGCGCAACCGCTCGTACGTGGCGATGTCCTCGCGGTGCGCGGCGCGGGCGGCGTCGAGCCGGGCCGGCTCCAGCCGGGCCCGCAGGTCGTCCAGCCCGCTCTCTCGCGCACAACGGGTGTCTCCCTCGGAGCAGGCGGCTCGGCGCGCGAGCGCTGCCCGGTACCGGGGGTCCTGCTTGAGGCGGGCCTGCGCCTCCGGGCGCAGGTTGTTGACGGTGACCTCGGCGCGGAACCAGCGGGCTTGGTCGCCGTAGAGATAGCGGTGCGCCTGCGCCAGGCAGCCGTCCGTGTGCGTGCGGACGGTGTGACCGGTGGCGAGGGTGACCTCCAGTTCGGCCGGGTCCGTCCCGAAGAGCGCGTCCTCCTGCGAGGCGGCCGGATCCGCGGTGCCGCGGGCGGTCATACAGCGGTCCACCAGGACCTGCTGCGCGGCCTTGATCAGGTCGCTGCGCGCTTGCGCCGACGCCGGCAGCGCCGGTTGCTGCGGCCCGGCGCAGCCCCCGGCCAGCAGCACCGTGAGTACGGCGGCCGCAACCGTCCTGCCCGCACCCCGGGCCCGAGCAGCGCTCATCTCCACGTCACTTGGAACGATCAAGAACCGGACAGGACACGGCACTTGAACCGGATCGGAAGGCGCTCGGCGTGCGGAGCACCGCTCGCCCGCCGGTGAGGGGGGCGTGCGCGCGTCGCAACGGCCCCGAGGGGCGCGTGGAGGGGGCCATGAGAAGCGGTGGGGCCATGTGCCCGCCCTCGTCGCCTTCGAGGGCGGTGACACGGTGGTGTCCTCGCCGATGCGCCGCGGGCCCGTGGCACCGGCCCGGCGCGCCGGGCGGCGGCCGGGTCGTGCGCGCGGTCGCTCCCGGCTCCCTCGCGTCCCTCACCTCGGGATGCGGGAAAGACGGGGAATCCTCACCCGGTGACGAAGGTCGTCACGCTCTGAGCGGGAAGCTGACCGGTGAAGGAGGCGTTCGACACGGTGATCCTGCTCTGGGACGCGAGATCCCTGCTTGCGTCCGTCAGCCAGGACGACACGCCGGACGAGGTGTTGTTCTGCAGGACGAACTGCTGGCTCACGTGTGCGGTTCCCTTGTTGACGGCGACGATGACCAAGCGGGAGCCGCTCCCCTTGTACGCCGAGAGGTAGACGTTCGGCGCGGGATTCGGCGTCACTGCGATGCGCACATGCCCTGGGCGGACGAACTTGGAGAAGTGCGCCATGCCGGCACCGCGTTTGCTGATCCGGCCGTCCTCCCGCATGGGCCCGTAGCCGCGCCGGATGTACCACCACACGTAGGCCTGGAACTCGGCGTCCACCATCGCGCGGTGGACGTGCTCCGCGACGCCGAGTGCCTGGGGCCAGAGATCGGCCGAGTCGCTGCTGTTGGGGTAGTAGACCTCCGTCATCCACAGTTCCTTGCCCCCGCCCTTCTGCTTGAAGAGGGGGTAGGGGAAGTTCTGGAACGGCGTGCCGTAGAGGTGGGCCCCGAGGATGTCCACGTTGGCGAGTGCTCTGGAGTCGTTGAGGATCGGGTCGGAGAAGCTCTTCACATACTGGAAGGACTCAGGAGCGATGACCTTGGTACTGATCGAGCCGGCGTTCTCCCGCAGGAACCTGGTCATCTCGCCCGGAGTCCACCACGTCCAGTCATGAGCGTAGTCGGGCTCGTTCTGCACGGAGATGGCATACAGGTTCACTCCGTTGTTCCGCATGAAGCCGACGAAGTCGTTCAGGTGCTGCGCGTAGGCGCCGTACATGGTGGACCGGAGCCGCTTCGCGTTGGTCTGCTGGCCGTGGACGAACGTCTCGACCATGTTCGCGGGGGGATTCCAGGGCGATGCGAAGACGGTCGCCCCGAGTTCGATCGCACGCTTGGCGGTGGCGACTTCGCGGTTCCAGTTGGCCCGGTCCTCGGAGACGAAGATTCTCAGCACCGAGAAACCGAGCTGCCCTTCGCCGTTGCCGAAGGCCGTGTCCCGCTGAGCGGGTGTCAGATCACCGATCCAGAGCGGGTGGTTCATGCCGCCGAACCCCCGGATCGTCTGCCGCGTCGCCGACGGGTCGACGGTCACCGCCGCCGCGACGGACGGTGTGCGAGGTGCTCCGACGGCGGGTGTCGCGGCCGCGAGGACGGGCAGAGCGCCCATCGTCGCCAGAAGGGCACGACGACTTGGAGATTCCGGCCCGGTGGTGCTGGATCCATTGCGGTGTAACGACATGGTTCCTCCTTCACAGAGGGGCGTCGCTTGTCTCGGCGTCTGCTCTCTTCGCCTGGACGGGGCGTGGGAGCGCTCCCTTCGCAACGAAAGTTTCGGGAGATCGACCGATCGGGAGCGGTGTAGGGACCGTAGGTGCGCGCCCTTTCATCGTCAAGACTTCGGGGAACCAGCTGCCTGACGGCTGCGCGTGCTCCGTGGGCTCAGCCGCCGCGTGCCCTCAGCCGCGCCGTACCGCGCCGAGTTGGGCCCGGTCCAGGCCGGGGGCCGTGAACCGCTGCGCCACCGTGCGCAGGACACGGGCCATCGCCTGGGCGGGTGGAGTGGCGGGTCGGGCCGTGGCGCGGGCGAGCAGGATGCGGCGGGTGGGGGCCGGTACGTCGGAGGCGAAGGGCAGGAGGCGTACGTCGCTGCGCCGGCTGGTGAGGGCCAGTCGGGGGGCGAGGGCGATGCCGAGCCCGGCGGCGACCATGGCCTGTGCCTCCTGGTAGTCGTGCGAGGAGTAGGCGATGTGCGGCTCGAAGCCCGCCCGGCGGCAGCTTCGGCGCAGGACGTCGGCGACGGGGTGGTTGTCGGCGCGGATGATCCACTCCTGGTCGGCGAGGTCGCCGAGGCGCACGGAGGGATGGCTGCGAAGGGGTGAGTCGGCGGGGACGACCAGCACCGTGGGATCGTCCAGGAGGTGGGTGAGGGAGAGCGCCGGATCGTCGAGGCGGTTCCACTCGTAGTCCCAGAGCAGCCCCTGCTCCACCTCGCCGGTGTGCAGCATTTCCCGGAGCTCGGCGAGGACCCCGGCACGTACCTCGATGCGGATGCCGGTGTGACGACGCCGGAAGCGGGTGAGCGCGAGCGGCAGCAGGGACGCGCTGGCCGTGGGGAAGGAACCCAGCCGCAAAGTGCCCTGGTCGAGGGCCGTGAAGGAGTCCAAGTCGGCTTGCGCTGCGCGCAGTTCACGGCGGATCGCCCGACCGCGCCCGGCCAGCGCGGCGCCCGCCGGTGTGGGGCGGATCCCGCGTGGCAGTCGCTCGATCAGGGGCTGTCCGGCCTCCTGCTCCAGCAGGGACATCTGCTGGGAGGCGGCGGACGTGGTCATGCCCAGGGCTTCCGCCGCGGCGGTGAGCGACCCGCGTTCGGTGGCCTCGGTGAGCAGCAGCAGTCGGCGCACGTTCAGCATGCGTACGACTTTAGCTGAGCTAAACCCACCTGAAGCGAACTGCGATTGTTCCGAAGTCACGCCTCTGCGAAGGTCTCCGCAATCGCCGAGCGGTTCGCCGGCCGCAATGCGCCCGTCACCGCCGCCTCGGCCATCCCCTCCCCTCGTTGATCAAGGAAGAGCTCAGACGTGCACACTCCCGCGACCCTGGTGCGTGGCGGCACCAGCAAGTGCTGGCTGTTCAACCAGGTCGACGTCCCCGCCGGCCGTGGCGACCTGGAGAAGCTGCTGGTCTCCGCGTACGGCGCCACCGACCCCGTGGAACTCGACGGTGTGGGCGGGGCGACCCCCACCACCTCGAAAGCGGCGGTGGTCGGCGCCGCCCCCCAGCCCGGCGTGGACGTGGACTATCTCTTCGCCCAGGTGGGCATCGGCACGGGCTCGGTCGAGTGGACGAGCAACTGCGGCAACTGTGCCACGGGGGTCGCGCTGTACGTCGTCGCGAAGGGCATGGTGGCGATCACCGGCGACCGGACTCGTGTGGTGATGCGCAACACCAACACCGGTGCGGTCCTCGAAGGGGTCGTGGACACCACCGGTGGCGTCGTACACCACTTCGGCCACCAGACCGTACCCGGCACCCGTGCCGGCGGGGTCGCCGTCGGCCTCACCTTCCGCGATCCGGCCGGCGGCACCACCGGTTCACTGCTCCCCACCGGGCAGGCCGCGCAGGACCTGCCGGTCGCTGCCGCCGAGCCGGTACGGGTGAGCATGGTGGACGCCGGAGCACCCGTCGTCCTCATCGACGCCCTCGGCGCCGGACGCACCGGCGCCGAGTCACTGGAGCGGATGGGCGCGGACGTGCCCTGGCTGCGCACCGTCCGTCATGCCGCCGCACCGCTCATGGGGCTGCTGCTCGAGCCGGGCGAAGAGCCCGGCGACGCGGTGCCCAAGGTGGGCCTGGTGGGCCCGCCGGTGCCCTACACCACCACCCTCGGGGAGCAGATCGCGGCCGCGGACTACGACGTCTCGGTGCGCATGCTCAGCATGAACACCCCGCACCCCGCGATCGGCCTGACCTCCGCCGTCGCCGTCGCGGCGGCCGGGCTCGTCGAGGACTCCGTGGTCTGCCGGACCGCGGGCGGCCCGACCGACGAATGGCTGCGTCTGGGCACACCCGCCGGCATCGTCGCGGTCCGCTGCACCGACCTACGGGACGGCCTGCCGCGGCGGGTCACCGTGCAACGCGCGGCACGGCTGCTCGCCGACGCCCGTATCTACGTCCCGGAAACCGGCCGCATCCACGCCCCGGCAACGGGCCGCACGCAAGCCGCCTGAACCGGGACGGACATCACCCCGGTCGGCCGGTCCCCCAGCCGTCCGCACCGGGAGACCCTCGCGCCCCCCGGGGCGCCCCTCCCCCCTCGCACCAAGGACAAAGATGTCTGCTGAAGTGATCTCCATAGGCGCGCTGCTGGTGATGTTCGTGGTCGGCACGGTGCTGCCGATCAACCTGGGCATCCTCGCCTTCGTCTCCACCTTCGCGGTCGGCACCGCCTCGCTCGGCCTCACCGAGGACGAGATCTTCGAGGGGTTTCCGGCGGAGCTCTTCGTGACCATCGTCGGAGTCACCTACCTGTTCTCCGTCGCCCGCCGCAACGGCACCATCGACCGGCTGGTCGCGGCCGGGGTGCGGCTGGTGCGCGGCAGGGTCGCGCTCATCCCCTGGGTGTTGTTCCTGGTGGCCGCGCTGCTGACGGCGTTCGGCACGTTCACTCCTGCCGCGGTCGCGATCCTCGCCCCGATCGGCATGAATTTCGCCTACCGCTACAAGCTCAACCCGCTGGTCGTGGGCATGATGGTGATCAGCGGCGGACACGCGGGCGCGTTCTCCCCGCTCGCGGTGTCCGGTGCGCTGGTGCTCGGCCTGGTCGACAAGACCGAACTGCACATCTCCGCGGTGACGCTGTTCAGCGCCAGCTTCCTGATCAACCTGGTGCTCTCGGCACTCACCTACGTGCTGCTCGCCAAGCGCCCCGTCCCGCTGGCCGAGGGCTCCGAGGAAGCCGCCGAGGACCAGGACCTCGCCGTGTCCGGCAGGCCCGACTGGCGGCAGTGGCTCACCCTCGCCTGCCTGGCCGCTCTCGTCATCGGCGCCCTCGGCTTCCATCTGGAGATCGGCTTCCTCGCCCTCGCGGCCGGTGCCCTGCTGGCCCTGGTGGACATGAAGCGCCAGGAGAAGGCGGTGGACGGCGTCAGCTGGTCCACCCTGCTGCTGGTCGCGGGCATGATGACCTACATCGCCATGCTGGAGAAGGCCGGCATCATCGAGAACATCTCCGAGCACGCGGCCGGCCTGGGCGCACCGGTCGCCGTCGCCCTGCTGCTGTGCTTCACCGTGGCCATCACGTCCGCCTTCGCCTCCTCCACCGCGATCCTCACCGCGATCATCCCGATCGCCGTACCGCTGCTGCTGTCCAGCCACCTCAGCGCCGCCGGGCTGATCGCCGCTCTCGCCGTCTCCACGACGATCGTCGACACCTCGCCCTTCTCCACCAACGGCGCACTCGTCCTCAGCAACGCCCGCGGGGTCGACCCCCGCCGCTTCTACCGCCAGGTCATCGGCTACACCGGCGGAATCGTCGCCCTCGGTCCCGTCGTCGCCTGGGGCGCGCTGGTCCTGCCCTGGTCGTAGCCGCGGGCAGTCCGTCCTTGGTCTGGTGGTAGGCGCCGCCGAAACGGCAGGAACCAGTCGGTGCCGTCGTGGAAGGGCACCGGGCCCTGGAGCGCCGTGCGACGGGGGCCGATCTAGGCTGGAAAGCAACCGCTGGAGACCAGCCCCGACGGGCACGGCAATCCGGACGGAGGCGTGGTACGTGGAGATGGCCGGCAAGCAGGACGCCCCCACTGCCGTTGTCGTGGTGGACCCGGACGGCATGGTGAGCGGCTGGAGCGAGGGGGGCCGGCTGCTGCTGGGCTGGACGGCGCAGGACACCGTCGGGCGCCCCGTGACCGATCTGCTGGTCGATCCCCCGCCACCCGGCTTCCCCGAGGGCTACGGCGCCGGTCCCGACCCGACGGGGTTCGTCCTGCTGCGCCACCGGGACGGCTCCACCGTGGACGCCGTGGTGACGGCCCAGCCGTTGCACGGCCCCGACGAGCGGGCGCTGGGCCACGTGGTGGCCATCCAGCGTTGGGGACGCCGTCCGGTGGTCGCCGACCGGGCATTCGAGCAGTCTCCCTTCGCGCTGGGGGTCTACGATCCTGAGCTGCGGTTCCTGTGGATCAACGCCTCCTCGGGCCGGGTGATCGCGCACTCCGAGGAGCAGGTACTCGGCAGCAAGTACCGCGAGGTGCTTCCCGAATTCGACCGCACGCTGTTTCCCGAGAGGGACGACAAGCCCTACACCGACGCGCTCGCCCAAGTGGCGAGGACGGGCGAGCCCACGCGTCTCATCACCGTCTTCCGCCCGCGCGGCAGCGACTACGCCAACGCCTGGGCCACCAGCATCTGGCCCGTCCGGGATGCCGAGGGCAGGGTCCGCGCGATCGCCAACTGGGGATTCGACATGAGTGCCGAGTACTGGGCTCGGCAACGCCTGCTCATCCTCAACGAGGCCAGCGGCGGCATCGGCCGGACACTCGACGTGATCGGCACCGCCCAGGAACTGGCCAGGACTCCGGTGCCGGGATTCGTCGACCTCGTCAGCGTGGACCTCTTCGACGAGGTGCTGCGCGGAGAGGAACCGCCCTCAGGATCCGCGTTCGCCCCCGGCGAGACCATCAGGCTCAGCCGGGCCGCCGAGCACAGCACGAAGGTGGACGCCGTCCAGGATTCGGGGGCCACGACACCGGTCACGCACGCGCCCGGCTCTGTCGCCGCCCGCTGCATGGCCGCCGGAAGGTCCACGGTCGAGCTCGCCGTTGAGCCCGGCCAGGGCGGCGAGTGGGCCTTCGGGCCCGGACTCGCCGCCGACCCGGCCCACTGGCCACCGGGCAACCCGGTGATCGACGCGTCCATCGCCGCGGACGGGCTGACCGGCCGGATCACCGTGCCGCTCCGGGCGCGCGGCGTGCTGCTCGGCGTTGTCGCCTTCTCCCGCGTCGACCGGCCCGAAGCCTTCACCGCCGACGACTTGATCCTCGCCGAGGAGCTGACCGCCAAGGCCGCCGTCGCCATCGACAACGCCCGCCGGTACTCGCGCGAGCGCACCACCGCGCTGACCCTGCAACGCACCCTGCTGCCACAAGGGCTGCCGAAGCAGGAGGCGGTCGAAGTGGCCTCCCGCTACCTGCCCGGCGGGACCGGTACGGAAGTGGGCGGTGACTGGTTCGACGTCATTCCGCTGTCCGGCGCCCGGGTCGCCCTGGTGGTCGGCGACGTCGTCGGTCACGGTCTGCACGCCTCGGCCAGCATGGGCAGGCTGCGCACGGCGGTACGTACCCTCGCCGACGTCGACCTGCCACCGGACGAACTGCTGACCCACCTGGACGACCTGGTCCTCCACCTCGCCAGCGACCTCCGGCCCACCGGCCACTTCCAGCCGACCGGCGAGTCCGGGGCCACCTGCCTCTACACCGTCTACGACCCGGTCTCCCGGCACCTCACGCTGGCGAGCGCCGGCCATCCCCCGCCGCTCGTCATGTCCCAGGACGGCGCCCGGACCCCGGTACCCGTCCATCCGGGACCGCCGCTCGGCATCGGTGGGCTGCCGTTCGAGACCACCGAGCTCGAACTGCCGGAGGGCAGCCTGCTCGCCCTCTACACCGACGGACTGGTGGAAAGCCGCGAGCGCGATGTCGACGAGCGGACCGCCGAACTGCAGCGAGCCCTGAATCACTCGACCACCTCGCTGGACGCCCTGTGCGACACGGTGATGGACGCCATGCTTCCCCAACGCCGCACCGATGACGCGGCCCTGCTGCTCGTTCGCACCCACGCGCTGGATCCCCACCACGTCGCCGACTGGGACGTCGAGCCCGACACCGCGCAGGTGCCGCGCGCCAGGAAGCTCGCCGTCGACCAAGTGGACGCCTGGGGTCTGGAGGAGGCGGCGTTCGTCACCGAACTGGTCGTCAGCGAGCTGGTCACCAACGCCATCAGATACGGCGAGCCGCCCATCAGACTGCGGCTGATTCGCGACACCTCCCTGATCTGCGAGGTCTCCGACGCCAGCAACACCGCCCCGCACCTGCGCCGGGCCCGCGCCTTCGACGAGGGCGGCCGCGGTCTGTTGCTCGTCGCCCAGCTCACCCAAGGGTGGGGCACCCGGCACACCGCCGACGGCAAGACGATCTGGTGCGCGCAGACGCTCCCCCAGCCTGAGCGGCACTGAGATCCAGCCCGCGGGCGATCTCCCGGACCAGCCACTCGTCCCCGAAACGAACTCCCGCTCGGAGAATGCCGCCGATGGCCGTGTCCCCGCCCTGATCTCGGGCGGGGACGCTCTACCCGTCGCGCGTCAGGGTCAGTTGGCGTTCACCAGGTCGTGCGCCGGCACGGTGACCGTCCGCTTGCCCGGCTCGCCGCCGAGCACGATCTTCCGAAGGGCACTGTTGTTGTCGAGGTCGGTTTCCTTCAGCCGCTTCTCGGGGTTGGCCAGCACCTGGATGTAGTACGTGCCGTTGGGCACTCCGGTGATGTCGAACGACTGGCCAGGCAGGTCCTGGGTGTACGTGTCACCGGATCCGACGTCCAGCACCTCGCGGACGGAGATCGAGTTCTCCTCGCCGCAGGCGGTGGCCAGGTCCGTGTTGTACGGGTGCCAGTTGGCGTTCTTCACCGTGTAGTCGATCGCGTCGGTGTTGGCCAGGCAGAACGCTTCCTTGCCGCTGCGCACGGCCTCCTTCTTGTCGGCCTTCAGCAGCCGGTAACTGGCGAAGTCGGTGAAGTGCCAGTGCACGTGCCCCGGACGCGGGTCCCACTCCATGGTGCCGGTCGGGGTGTAGCCGACCTGCTTGCCCTTGGCGTCGTAGAAGTACTGGTAGGCGTCCATCTTGGCCTTGCCGGGCGAGCGGAACCCGTCCACCACGAGTTGCGCCGGGCCGGCGTTCCAGACGTTGGCACTGAACGCGAGGTAGTCCTTGCCCGGGATGTCCTTGTCGCCGTCGCTGATGGTGATGCCGTAGGCCGGCAGCGAGCGCAGGTCCGGCTTGGGGACGTCCGGGACGGAGGGCGTGCCGGCGGGCCGCTTCGACAGCGGCTTGAGGGCGGGCGCCTGACGCGAGCCGTCGGTCTGGCCGCCGGCGTCCCTGGCCTGCTGAGACAGTGCGGACTGCTGCTTCTTCTTCAGCGCCCACGGCAGGGCCGGTGGCGCGGCCTTCAGCGGACCGTGGCCCACGTTGTACGAGGGGCCCGCACCGCTCGTCACCGGCGCGGCCGCCTCGGCGCGGCTCGGGGCATGCCCCGGCCCGTGACCGGTGTGCGCGGTCGGTGCCTGGTGACCGGCACCGTGCCCGGCGTGCTCGCCGGACTTGGCGGAACGGGGCGCCGCCCCGGTGGAGCCCTCTTCGTCCTCTTCGCTTCGTTCCACCACGGTCACCTTGACCGTGGCCGGCTTGTCGGCGATGCCGAAGAGGTCGCGGTACTTCTTGGCGACACCGACCTTGGCCGTGTAGGTACCGGCCGGCAGCTGGGCCGGTTCGCCGTAGGAGCCCGCGTAAGTGTTGGACGCCCACCCCTTCTCGACGCCCCACACGGAGCCGAGGGTGAAGGGGTTGGTGGGGCAGCTCTCCGGATACTTCGAGGTGGAGGGCGCGTCGGGCCGCACCCGGCCGCTGGCGTTGTTCGGGCAGAAGCTCTCGCTGCGGGTGAGGACCTTCTTGCCGGCCTTGTCGGTGAGGGTGATCTCCGAGAAGCCGGGCAGCCCGGAAAAGTCCTTCACGGTGCCCGTGGGCAGCTTCTTCGCCTTGGGCTTGCCGCCCTCGTACACGGTCTGGGTGACGGCCACCGGGTCCTTGTACGACTTCCGGGTCACCTTGAGCTCCAGCGGCGTCCCCTCGGAGATGAGGTAGGTGCCGAGGTCCAGGTACACACCCGGCTCCTCCTTCCAGGAGGTGAGCGTCACCGAACCGGTCGCGGCGACCAGGCTCAGCTCGGGGCCCGTCGCGGCCTTCGCAGGTTCCTGCGCTGCGGCCACGATGCCGGCCGTGACGGCCGTCACGGCGACGGCCGTGGTGCCGGCGAGCAGCGTACGCCGCAGCCGAGCGGTGCGCTTTCTGGTCATGGTTACCTCGCCCTTCGGTGCTGTGAGAAGGAAGCAGGCGGCACGGCGCGTCCGCGAGGTCCGGGCCGGGGCCGTCACATGAGAGGCGTCTTGCTCCGCCCGCGCTGTGAGAGGAACGGACCGGTCACGCGGTTGTCCGAGGATGGAAAGCGGGTGGAGTGTTGGCCGAAATGTCGCCGTAGTGACGAGATCCGGCCCTCGGCGCGGGCACTCCTCCCAGAGAGCCGCCTTCTTCTCCCTGCTCATGCTGCCGCGCGCCGAGATCCCCCCTCGCGCTGCGGACCGTCCACCATCTCCTGGTGCCGGACGGGATGTTCGTGCTGCCGATGGCGGGACCGACGCGGACGACTTCTCGAGAGGCAGGGAGCAAGAACGTACGTGAGCCGCGTCGCATCGACATCTACGTGACTTGCTATGCAACGAGTTGCATAGCACGATCGTCGTCATGGCGCTCGAACACGCGATCCTGGTGTCGCTCCTGGAGAAGCCGGGGTCCGGCTATGAGCTGGCCCGGCGTTTCGAACGGTCCATCGGCTACTTCTGGACCGCGACCCACCAGCAGATCTATCGCGTGCTGAAGCGCATGGAGAGCGACGGCTGGGTCGAGGCCCGGGACGTCCCGCAGCAGGGACGGCCGGACAAGAAGGAGTACTCCGTCGCCGACCTCGGCCGGGCCGCGCTGTCCTCGTGGTTGCACGATCCGATCGAGCCGGAGAGTGTCCGCCACGACCTGGCGGTGAAGATCCGGGGCGCGGCCTTCGACGACCCGGCCGCCCTGATCCGCGAGGTGGAGCGGCACCGGCAGGCGCACCGGGACCGGCTGGAGCACTATCTGGCAGGCGAGGAGCGGGACTTCACGGGACCCGAAGCGGGCGCGACCGCTCCAGGAGCGCCGCCGGACGCGGAGCGGGAGCTTCAGCACGTCGTCCTGCGCGGCGGCATCGCCTACGAGCGGATGATGATCGGCTGGCTGGACGACGTGCTCGCCACGCTGGCCCGGTTCGGCCCGGGCCGGTGACCGCACTCCACCGCACTGGCCGCGACCGCTCTGTCTCTCCGGCCGCCATACCTCTCGATCCCCATCCGTCCACCAGCCGAAAGGCGTCCTCACCATGGCTGACCAACTGCTCTTCAACCCGCGCACCTACGACCCCGCGCACTTCGACCCCGAGACGCGCCGTTTGCTGCGTGCCACCGTCGACTGGTTCGAGGAGCGCGGGAAGCGGCAGCTGATCGAGGACTACCGGACCCGCGCATGGCTCGGTGACTTCCTCGCCTTCGCCGCGAAGGAGAGCCTGTTCGCCACCTTCCTGACGCCGTCGTCCACCGCAGGGGAAGGGGAGCCCGACAAGCGGTGGGACACCGCCCGTATCGCCGCGCTCAACGAGATCCTCGGCTTCTACGGCCTGGACTACTGGTACGCCTGGCAGGTCACCATCCTCGGCCTCGGCCCGGTCTGGCAGAGCGACAACGCCGCCGCCCGCGCCCGCGCCGCGGAACTCCTCTCGCAGGGGGAGGTGTTCGCGTTCGGCTTGTCCGAGAAGGCCCACGGCGCCGACATCTACTCCACCGACATGCTGCTGGAGCCCGACGGCGACGGCGGCTTCCGCGCCACCGGCTCCAAGTACTACATCGGCAACGGCAACGCCGCCGGACTCGTCTCCGTCTTCGGCCGCCGTACCGACGTCGAGGGCCCCGACGGCTATGTGTTCTTCGCCGCCGACAGCCGTCACCCGGCCTACCACCTGGTCAAGAACGTCGTCGACTCGTCCAAGTTCGTCAGCGAGTTCCGCCTGGAGGACTATCCCGTAACGTCCGGTGACGTCCTGCACACCGGACGTGCGGCCTTCGACGCCGCCCTCAACACGATCAACGTAGGCAAGTTCAACCTGTGCACCGCCTCGATCGGCATCTGCGAGCACGCGATGTACGAGGCCGTCACCCACGCGAGCAATCGCGTCCTCTACGGCCGGCCCGTCACCGCCTTCCCGCACGTGCGGCGGGAGCTGACCGACGCATACGTCAGGCTCGTCGGCATGAAGCTGTTCAGCGACCGCGCTGTCGACTACTTCCGCTCCGCCGGCCCGGACGACCGCCGCTACCTGCTCTTCAACCCGATGACGAAGATGAAGGTGACCACCGAGGGCGAGAAGGTCATCGACCTGATGTGGGACGTCATCGCCGCCAAGGGCTTCGAGAAGGACAACTACTTCAGCCAGGCGGCCGTGGAGATCCGCAGCCTGCCGAAGCTGGAGGGCACGGTCCACGTCAACCTGGCGTTGATCTTGAAGTTCATGCGCAACCATCTCCTCGACCCGGCCGATTACCCCAGTGTGCCGACCCGCCTCGACGCGGCCGACGACGACTTCCTGTTCCGGCAGGGCCCGGCCCGGGGCCTGGGCTCGGTGCGCTTCCACGACTGGCGCCCGGCCTTCGAGGCGTACGCGCACCTGCCCAACGTCACTCGCCTGCGCGAACAGGCCGACGCGCTCAGCGAGTTCGTCGCCACGGCCGCCCTCGACGCGGAGCAGAGCCGGGACCTCGACCTCGTCCTCTCGATCGGCCAGCTCTTCGCGCTCGTCGTGCACGGGCAGCTCGTCCTGGAGCAGGCCGGCCTGACCGGACTCGACGAGGACGTACTCGACGAGCTTTTCGCCGTCCTCGTACGGGACTTCTCCGGGCACGCCGTCGAACTGCACGGCAAGGATTCGGCGACCGACCAGCAGCAGGAGTGGGCACTGGCCTCGGTCCGGCGGCCGGTCGTCGACGAGGCGCGCACGAAGCGAGTCTGGCAGCGGGTCGAGGCGCTGTCCGGCACGTACGAGATGGCCCAGTAGGCGCGCCGTATCCCTCACCGGTGGCCGGGCCTCGGCCCGGCCACCGGCCGCGGCATGGGTCGCCCACCACGGCCCGGGCAACCGCGCCGACCGTGGCCTCAGAGGGCTGACTCACCCCACGCGCACGGCTCTCCAGCGCTGCGGGGCGGCGTAGTTCGGCGTCCACTGAACGCAAGCGTGCGCCGTCGGCGGCGCCGCTTGCGTTGTCCCTGCGCGAGGCCGGTCTCGACGTCCCGGGAAAGGTCTCGCTCGTCGGCTTCGACGACGTGCCCTTCGCGGCCGACCTCTCTCCCGCGCTCACCACGGTCCGGGTGCCCTACGAGGACCTGGGCCGCACCGCGGTCAGACTGGCGCTGGAGCGCGAGCAGCGCCTGGCGGCCGACAACCACGTGGTGCTCAGCACCCAACCGGTCATCCGGCAGTCGGTACGACCGCTGCGGTGACCGCCGGACGGGAACCGCGCAACCCGAACGGCCTGCGCAAGCCGCCTCCTCCACCACCACGTGCCGAAGCGCCTGCTTCGGCCTGCCCCCCCTCGTTGCCCCTCGCGGGTGAGGTCTAGCAAGTTGGACGGGAGGACTGCGGGCCGGGAGTGCATGCTGCTTCCTGAGCTGCCATGACCTCATCGCCGTACTCGAAGACCCATGCGCCGACGGCGTCGATGGGTCCGAGCAAAGTCCGGCCCAGGGCGGTGAGTCGGTACTCGACCCGTGACGGTGCGTCGGGGTGTGCCTGCCGGTCGACCAGTCCGTTGAACTGCAGGCGGCGCAGAGTCTCGGTGAGGACTTTGGAACTGATGCCCCCGATCCGCTCCCGTAGTTCGACCGGGCGCGTCGGGCCGTCGCGCAGTGCCCAGAGCACCACGGCGTTCCAGGTGTTGGAGAGCAGGTCGAAGGCGAGGCGGGCGCGGCAGTCGGCGAGGAAGGCGTCGGTCGTCACCTACCAAATGGTGCCCGAACCACCTTCTAGCGTCGGGGGAACAGCCGAAGCAGGCACGGAGAGGGGCCACGGGATGAGAATCGGCGTACTGGGCACGGGCAACATGGCCGACGCGCTCGCCACCCACTGGGTACGGGCCGGGCACGAGGTGATCATCGGGGGGCGGGACGCGCACAAGGCGGAGCGGCTCGCGACGCGCATCGGCGGCAGCGCGAAGCCTGCCGGTCTGCGCGCGGCGGCCGAGTCCGGTCATGTGGTGTTGGCCGCGCTGCCCTTCGGAGCGGGGGCAGACGTGGCACGGGACCTGCATGTCGCCCTGGAGGGCAAGGTGCTGCTCGACTGCTCCAACCCGGTCGGGCCGGGCTTCCGGCTGCTGACAGAAGGGAGACCCTCAGCTGCGCAGCAACTCGCCGCGGCGGCACCGGGAGCCCGCGTGGTCAAGGCTTTCAACCTCTGCCACGAGGACGTGTGGCGCATGCGGCCGCCCGTCTTCGACGGGCGCCCACTGGCCGTGCCCATCTGCGGGGACGACGAGACGGCCCTGGTGCGTGTACGCGAGTTGGTGCGGGACGTGGGCTGCGAACCCGTGGCCGGCGGCGGTCTCGAACGTGCGGGACTCCTGGAAGCGACCGCCGCGCTGTTCATCGCCCTATGGGTCGGCGAAGGAGCGGATGCGCAAGCAATCGCACCTCCGCTGGCATACGCGGCCGGACCGAGCCACCAAGAAGCGGAAGGCGGCACGGGGGCCTTCCGTTAGGGGTTCCCCAGGGAGGGCGGGAGGCGAGTCGCGGCGACACGTCGCCCACCCGGCTCCCATCGCCTGGCCATTTACCCAGTCCAGCGAACCCCTTCCGCGCGGTTTGAGAGGCGTCGCCGGCAGCTCGGGGGCACGCAGCGGGGCGCCGTCGTAGCCTCCCGGTCCATATCCAAAAATGGCCCAGAACAGTTCGCCGGTGGTGCCGTAGTGGGAGACAAGCGCCGGATCGGCGTCCGCCGCGGGCGGTGATCTTGCGGATCGTGACTCACCCCTGCCCGCGTCCGCCGTGACTTCCGGCACATCTGCCGGAAGGCCGCCCACCCGGCCGGAGCACCGAAACCTTCACTGCCCCGACCCCTGGACGACCGCGAGGCCGCAGGAACACCGCCCCAACCCGATGCCATGACGGGAACATAACTGAACAAATCGGGATCTATGCCCATGTGTGCCCTCCCGACCGCCCACGTTGGCTCTCGCCCAGTGACCTGTTCTCGGGCTGCCGGACGTTGTGGCTGAGAATGGTGCATCACGGGGGTGACAGGTGATGCTTGGTGCCGATGTCACGGATGCGGCGCTTGGTTGGTCCGGGGCTGAACTTGATCGGCAGTGCAAATCTGAGAGGGCGGCGGGGCGTGGAGTTGCTGGACGGGTCGGATCCGGAAGCTCTCGGTGGCTATCCACTGCTGGCGCGGCTCGGTGAGGGCGGAATGGGGCGGGTGTATCTGTCCCGGACGGTGTCGGGGCGGCCGCTGGCGCTCAAGACGGTGCGTGCCGAGGTCGGACGGGGACCGGGGTTCGAGGAGCGGTTCGCGCGGGAAATCCGTAACAGCGACCGGGTGCGCTCGCCCTGGACGCCTGCGGTGGTGGACTACAGCCCTCCAGGGCAGCGCCCGCAGTGGCTCGCAACCGAGTACGTGGCGGCGCCGTCCCTGGCGGAGTGGGTGCAGCGGTACGGCCGGCTGTCCGAGCCGTGCGTCCTGGCACTGGCGGCCGAGCTTTTCGGGGCGCTGGCAGCGGTGCACGGGGCGGGACTGGCCCACCGGGATGTCAAGCCGTCCAATGTGCTGTTGGGCCGCCGTAGTCCTCTGCTCATCGATTTCGGGATCGCGCGCGCGAGGGAGGACACCCGTCACACGAGGACGGGCGGTGTGATCGGTTCTCCCGGCTATCTGGCGCCGGAGCAGGTGAGTGCCGGGGAATCGGGTGCACCGGGCGACGTCTTCTCGCTGGCTGCGGTACTGGTGTACGCGGCGACGGGACGGGGCCCGTTTTCCAACCCCAACGACGAGTTCTCGCCCGCGGTGCTGCTCTACCGCATCGTGCACCAGGAGCCGAACCTCGACGGCGTCCCGGCGGCTCTGGTCCCGCTCCTGCGGTCCTGTCTGGCCAAGGACCCCGAGCAGCGGGCCACGCCCGACACCGTCAGCGTGCTGCTGGAACGCCTGGGCGGGCGGTGCGGTACCTGGCCGCAGTTGCTGCCCGAAGGGCTGGAGAAAGATCTCGCCGTGCGGGAGGAGGAGGCGCACGCGTTGATCTCCGCAACAGTGCAACCGCCGTCTGTGGCGGCTGTGTCACGTGAGCCCGAAGACGGCCCGGCTTCCGCCGACGCACGGACCGCCGTCCTGCCGCGTGTCGACGCCGTGCGACGGTGGGTGTCCGGCCGTACCGGCCGGGCGGTCGCCGGGACTGTGACCGTGGCCTTGATGGCCGCGACGGGCACGTTCCTGGTGCGGCATTTCTCCGGCGATGACGCCTCCGACGGGACGCCTTCGTCGTCATCGGCTGCCACTTCGCTTCCCGAGGCCTGGGCAGGTACATGGGTCGGCACCGGGCCGGGCAATCCCACTCCTGACGGCTTCACTGAGCCCCACACCAACCGGTTCAGCGTCACTTTGACTCTCCACCCGGCACAACGAGGTGAGCGGGTGGGCAAGCAGGTCAGCAGAGTGACCGAAGTGAACACCAAGCTCGAGCTGGGATGCACCGAGACCCTGCGGCTGCAGGAGATACGCAAGGACCAATTGGTCCTCAAGGCGGACACCAGCGAGCCCACCGATCCGACGGCCGAGCTCGGCTGCCCCAACGGCAGTATCTACGTCGTGACGATGACCGGCCGAGACACCTTGGGCCTGCGCGACGAAGATCACCCGACCGCCGGGGCGCCGTCCACCCTCACCCGGCGCTGACGGCTGAGCCTGCCGACCCGGCGGTGCCGGGCCCTTCCGGTCCGGCGCCGGGTCGCTGAGGTCGTGACGCTCCGTGACAGCGATGCAAGGGCCCCCAACCCGTCCTCAATTCGGCGGACTGCAGATCGTGGGCCGCCGTGCCTCCACGGCCTCGGCGACCCGGGCCGCCGTCTCCCGCAGCCACATGTGCGCCGCGTCGTGCGTGTGTACCGGATGCCACCACAAGGCCTGCTGGATCGGCACGGCCTCATAGGGCGGTTCCATGATGCGGACGTGTGCGAGTCCGTCCAGCTCGTCGGCGAGACGCCTCTGAAGGAGAGCTACCCGGCGGGTGCCCGCGACCAGGAGTGGCATCAGCTGGAAACTGTCGACGGAGACCGCCACGCGCGGCTCGATGCCGAGCGCGGCGATCTGGCGGGCGGCGGGGGCGTCGTAGGCTCGTTGGTAGGTCACCCACGGCAGTCGGGCCAGGTCGTCGAGGGTGAGCTGCTCACCGACCTCGGGGTTGTCGTCGGCGACGAGGAAGACCCAGCTGTCCTGGTAGAGCTCGACCGTGGGGAAGCCGCGAATGATGCCGTGGGGCAGCAGTAGCCCGTCCACGGTGCTGAGCAGGGACCCGGTGCTGTCGATGAATTCGTTGGGTACCTGTTTGAACCTGAGCCGGATGCCTGGTGCCTCGGCTTGGAGGGTCCGGGCGAGTTCGGCGCCGAAGACGGCAACCGCGTAGTCCGAGGCGATCAGCGTGAACTCGTGTTCCTCGCGGGAGGGGTCGAATTCGGCCTGACTGGCGAAGACGCGCTCCAGCAGGTCGCAGGCGGTGGTGGTTCGGTCGAGGAGGGCCTGCCCGAGAGCGGTCAGTTCGTAGCCTCCGCCCACCCGGGCGAGCAGGTCGTCGTCGAAGTGGCGGCGCAGCCGGGCCAGGGCCGCGCTCATCGCGGGTTGGCTGAGCCCGATGCGCCGGCCGGCCCTGGTGACGTTGCGCTCCTGCAGGAGGGCGCGCAGGGCAACGACCAGGTTGAGGTCCAGGCTGGCCAAGTTCACGATGCATCCCAATTCCGGAGCCGGCCCCATCGGTATTCACCGGCTGGATTCTTATATAGAGGGAATCGATTTCCCTGATTGCAATTTACGGGCCAGATTGGTGGGACCGCAATCGGGAGGACGTCTCCGTGAAATCCGCAGCCGCGTCGGCACCCTTCGCACCCTTCTCGGGCCCTTTCGCCATCGGCACTCTCTCCGCCTCGGGCGGAGCCGCGTTCTGCGGCCTCGTGGAGCCGGACGGCCGGGTGCTCGACCTGCGCGCGGCACTGGGTGAACCCGCGCTGACGACCCTTACGCTCCTGGAGCGCTGGGACGCGACTCTGCCCCGCCTGCACGCCCTCGCGGCGGCTCCGGCCGGCGCATGGCTGTCGCTCGATGACCTGCGGGTGCACGCGCCCGTCGAGCCCCGGCAGATCTTCCAGTCCGGCGCCAACTACCGGCAGCACGTGATCGACCTGGCGGTCGCACACCGCGCCCCGGATGCCCCGGGCACCGTCGAGGAGGCCCGCGCCGAGGTCGCGGCGGTCATGGACAAGCGGGCCGCCGAGGATCTGCCGTACGTCTTCATCGGCCTGCCGACCACGATCAGCGGCCCCTACGACGACGTGGTGCTGCCCTCCTGGGCCCAGAAGCCCGACTGGGAGCTGGAGCTGGCCGCGGTGATCTCCCGCCCCGCCTACCGGGTCACCGTGGAGGAGGCGCTGGAGTACGTCGCGGGCTACACCATCGCCAACGACCTGACCGACCGCGCGACTGTCTTCCGCCGGGACATGCCCCCGATCGGCACCGACTGGCTGCGCAGCAAGAACGCCCCCGGCTTCACTCCGCTCGGCCCGTGGATCGTCCCGGCCGGCTCCATCGCCGACCCCTCCGACCTGCAGGTCACCCTGAAGCTCAACGGCGAGATCATGCAGGACGAGTCCACCAAGGACATGATCTTCGGTGTCGCACGGCTGATCTCGTACATCTCCCAGACCGCCCGGCTGCTCCCCGGCGACCTCGTCCTCACCGGCAGCCCGGCCGGCAACGGCATCCACTGGGGCCGGCTGCTGCGCGACGGCGACGTGATGGACGGCTCGGTCACCGGGCTCGGCGCCCAGCGCACCCGCTGCGTCGCGGAGGAGGACCGATGAGCCGGATGAGCGGCGATCGTATCGACCGTACCGATCCCGAGGCGGCGATCGCCGAGGCCGCCAAGGCGTACTCGAACTGGGGCCGCTGGGGTGAGGACGACGTGCTCGGCACGCTCAACTTCCTCGACGAGGCCAAGCGCCGCGAGGGCGCGGCCCTGATCCGCGACGGCGTCAGCTTCTCCTTGTCACAGGCCTTCGACATGGACGGCCCGCAGAAGGGCTGGCGGCGGCGTACCAACCCGGTGCACACGATGCTCGCCACCGGCACCGACGCGGCTCTGGGCGGTCAGGGCTTTCCGCACGGTTTCGGTGGCGCCGACGACGTGATCGCCATGCCCTTGCAGTGCTCCACCCAGTGGGACGGGCTCGGGCACATCTTCGATCACGGCAAGGCGTGGAACGGCCGCCCGGCGGAGAAGGTCGTCACCTGCGAAGGCGACCTGGTCACCGGCATCGAGCACATGGCTCCGCACGTCGCCGGGCGGGGCGTTCTCCTCGACGTGGGCCTGGTCATCGGCCGGGGCGGCGAACTGCCCGACGGATTCGCCATCACCGAGGAGCACCTGACCGCGACAGCCGAGGCGCACGGCGTGACCGTCGGTCGTGGTGACCTGGTCCTCGTGCGCACCGGACGGCTGGCCCGCGCCCGTCACGAGGGCTGGGGCGACTACGCGGGCGGGCCGGCGCCGGGGCTGAGCTTCAGCACGGCCGGCTGGCTGCATCGGAGCGAGATCGCCGGGATCGCCACCGACACCTGGGGCTTCGAGGTGCGGCCCAACGAGTTCGACCACGCCTTCCAGCCGCTGCACCAGGTCGCCATCCCCCACATCGGTCTGCTCATCGGTGAGATGTGGGACCTCGACGCCCTCGCCGCACACTGCGCCGCCGACGGCCGGTACGAGTTCTGGCTCACCGCCGCGCCACTGCCCATCACCGGGTCCGTCGGCTCACCGGTGAATCCCATCGCCGTCAAGTAACGCCCTGAACTGCCGGGCGGGCCGCGCCCGGACGGCAACGCCACACTCACCCGCCCGGCCCGCAACACCCCCTCTGCCGCTCGAAGTCACACGGCGCAATCTCAGGGAGAACCCATGAACGAACCCCGTCCCCGCACCGTCCTCGTCATCGGCGGCGGCGCCTCCGGCAACGCCGTGACCGTGCTGCTGCGGCGGGCGGGCGTCGCCGTGGAACTGATCGAGGCCGAACCCGACTGGAACGTGCTCGGCTCCGGCATCACCCTCCAGGGCAACGCGCTGCGCGTGCTGCGCGAAGTCGGCGTGTGGGACAAGGTCCGCGAGAGCGGCTACGCCGTCGACGCCGTCGGCCTGGCCGCACCCGACGGGACCGTGTTCCATGTCCAGCAGGACATCCGCACCGGTGGGGACGACCTGCCCCCGATCTTCGGCATGCAGCGGCCCCGGCTCCAGGAGATTCTGTGTGAGGCCGTTCTCGAGAGCGGCGCGGCGGTACGCCTCGGCACCACCGCCGAGGAACTGGTCCAGGACGCGTCCGGCGTCACCGCCCGGTTCAGCGACGGCACCGAGGGTCGGTACGACCTTGTCATCGCCGCCGACGGCGTCGGCTCCCGCACGCGCGCCATGATCGGCATCAGCGACAAGCCCGAACCGACCGGCATGGCCATCTGGCGCGTTCCCGCGCCCCGCCCCGAGAGCGTACAGCGCAAGGACCTGTCCTACGGCGGACCGTGCTTCATCGCCGGCTACTGCCCCACCAGCGAGAACACCATCTACGCCTACCTCGTCGAGGCCAACCGCGACCGCGCCTCCATCGATCCGGCCTCGTACGCGGACGAGATGCGGCGGCTGGCAGCGCCCTACGGGGGTGCGTGGCCGGAGATCGCCGCGAGCATCACCGACCCCGCCGAGGTCAACTACACCTGGTTCGAGCGGCTGCTCGTCGAGGGCTCCTGGCACCGCGGGCGAGTCGTCCTGATCGGTGACGCGGCCCACGTCTGTCCTCCCACGCTCGCCCAGGGCGCGGCCATGTCGCTGGAGGACGCCTCCGTACTGGCCGAGATGCTGACCGCGGAGCAGGACTGGAGTTCCCTGGACGCCCTCCTGACCGGCTTCTACGAACGCCGGATCGGCCGTGTCCGCATGGTGGTCGAGGCATCCGTGCAACTCGGGCAGTGGCAGATGGACGGCGCCCGTGACGCCGACGCACCCGGGCTGATGGGCCGCACGATGTCCGTCCTGAAGGAGACCCCGTGAGCGCCGTGCACCCCGTGGGATCCCAGCACAGCGCACCCACGATCGACGTCCACGCGCACGTCCTGCTCCCTCCGGTCGAGGACGCCGTCGCCGGACACCCCGGGCTGGCCGCGGCCCGCGATCTCGAGGCCCGCCGCAACGGCCCCGAGGCCATCGCCGTCAGCGGCCCGATGTTCCGCGACCGCTTCCCGAAACTGACCGACGTCAAGGCCCGGCTCGCCGCGATGGACGCCTCCGGGGTAGACGTCCAGTTGGTCTCGCCGTCTCCGTCGCACTACCACTACTGGGCCGACGAGGACCTGGCCCGTGCAGTGTGGGAACTGGCCAACGAGGGCACCGCCGCGCACGTCGCCCAGGCCCCGCAGCGGCTGCACGGCCTCGGCCTCGTCCCCCTCCAGCACCCGGACCTCGCCGTCGAAGCCCTCGAGCACGCCCTCGGCCTGGGCCTGCGCGGTGTCGAGATCTCGAGCCACGCACCGGGACGCGAACTGTCGGACCCCGCGTACGAACCGTTCTGGACGCGGGCCGAGGAAACCGGCGCGATCCTCTTCCTGCACCCCTTCGGCTGCACGCTCGACGAGCGCCTCAACCGGTGGTACCTGTCCAACACCGTCGGCCAGCCGACCGAGAACGCCGTCGCCCTGTCCCATCTGATCTTCTCCGGAGTCCTGGACCGGCACCCGGGGTTGCGCATCGTCGCCGCCCACGGCGGCGGCTATCTGCCCACCCACATCGGCCGCTCCGACCACGCCTGGCGCGCCCGCACCGACACCCGCGGCTGCGCGCACCCGCCCAGCAGCTACCTCAAGCAGCTGTACTTCGACTCCCTCGTCCACGACCCGGACGTCCTGCGCGAGCTGATCCGGGTGGCCGGCCCGGACCGGGTGCTGCTCGGCTCCGACTTTCCCTTCGACATGGGCACCGACGACCCACTCAGTGCTCTGCGCGACGTCATCGACCTGCCCGCCCCCCACTTCCACGCCGTACGCGGCGGCAACGCGGCAGCGCTGCTGCGTCTCACCTGAGGAGCCCGACATGACCAACCGCCTGCTCACCCACCTGCGACACGTCGACCTGGCCGTGCCGGACTACGACAAGCAGCTCGACTTCTACGCCGGTGTCTGGGGCCTGACCAAGGTCGCCGAGGACTCCGGCATCTCCTTCCTGGCCGCCGAGGGCTCCCCCGAGCAGTACATCGTCCGGCTCCGCAAGGCCGAGGAGAAGCGCCTCGACCTCATCTCCTACGGCGCGGCGAACCCCGCCGACGTGGACACACTCGCCGAGCAACTCCTCGCGGGTGGAGTGCGGTTGATCTCCCAGCCGGGCAAGGTCGACACCCCCGGCGGCGGCTACGGCCTCCGCTTCTTCGACATCGACGGCCGCACCATCGAGGTCTCGGCCGACGTCGAGGCGCGCCGGCACCGTCGTGTCGAGGAGAAGGAGTCCATCCCCGTCCGTCTCTCGCACGTCGTCCTGAACTCCCCCGACATCGACGCCACCCGTGCCTGGTACGAGCAGCACCTCGACTTCCGGCTGTCCGACACGATGACCTTGCCGCACATGGGCGACGTCATGCACTTCATGCGGATCAGCAACCAGCACCACTCCATGGCAATCGCCAGCGGTCCGCACACCTCCCTGCAGCACCTCTCCTTCGAGATGCGCGGCATCGACGAGTACATGCGCGGCTCGGGCCGCGTGATGCGTTCCGGCGCCCGCAAGATCTGGGGCCCCGGGCGGCACATGGCGGGCGACAACACCTTCACGTACTTCCTCGACCCGCACGGCAACACCGTGGAGTACACCACCGAGCTCGAAAAACTGGACGAGGACACCTGGCACCCGCACATCTACGACCTGACGAAGCCCGAGAACGCCGACCAGTGGGGCACGTCCAACCCGATGAACGAGATGGTCGCCAAGGAGATGCTCAACGACGTCGACCGCGGCGTCTTCGTCGCTCCGCCGGTCTGACCCTTTGCCCCCTGGGGCCCGGCGCACTCCCCCGCCTGCCATGCCGCCGGGCCCCAGGCCTGTGTCAACTCACCCAGTTCCCTAGGAATGCCATGCGTTTCGCCACGTACGAACAGCACGGCCGCAGCCGTCTCGCCACCGTCGAGGACGACGGCGTCCTCCACCCCTGCCCCGGTGCGGGGACGCTTCTCGACCTGATCCAGGCCGGTCCCGAGGCATTGCGCGAGGCGGGCAAGGCAAGCCTGGACGTGCCGTGCGGCCCGCACGTCTCCCAGGTGCGATTGTTGCCGCCGCTCCAACCGCCGTCCGTACGCGACTTCGTCACGTTCGAGGAGCACGTCGAGGGGGTACGGCGCAGCATCGACGGAGTCCCGGGCGCCCCGGACGCCTGGTACGACGCGCCCACCTTCTACTTCACCAACCCCTACGCGGTCATCGGCGCTCACGACGACGTCCCCGTGCCGCCCGGCAGCCAGGCACTGGACTTCGAACTCGAAGTAGCGGCCGTCATCGGCCGCGAGGGCCGCGACCTCACCCCCGAGCAGGCCCGCGACCACATCATCGGCTACACCATCTTCAACGACTGGTCCGCGCGTGACCTCCAGTCCCGCGAGATGCAGGTCCGCCTCGGCCCCTGCAAGGGCAAGGACACCGCCACCACCCTCGGGCCCCACCTCGTCACCGCGGAAGAACTGGAGCCCTACCGCGACAGCGACGGATTCCTGCGCCTGGCACTGACCGCCGAGATCAACGGCGAGGTCGTCGGCAAGGACCTGCTGTCCAACATGAGCTGGACCTTCGAGGAGATGACCGCATACGCCTCCAGGGGCACTTACGTACGCCCCGGCGACGTACTCGGCTCCGGCACCTGCGGCAACGGCGGCTGCCTCGCCGAACTCTGGGGGGTACGCGGCCGCCAGCACCCGCCACCGCTCAAGCCAGGCGACACCGTCACCCTCACCGTCGAGGGCATCGGCACCGTCTGCAACACCGTGGTACCCGGTGCCGAACCGGTGGCCGTCCCTCGCGCCCGTAGGCGCCCGCGAACGCGCCCGTGAACCGCGCACACCCCAAAGCTTCCTGGCCGGGCACCGACCCTGTGTGGGAGAAGCCCGCCCTCACCGACTACCAGGTCAACGACGACCAAGGCTGAGGAATCCACCATGAAGAAGCTTCCCGTCCAGCGCGGCCGCGTCGCCGTCATCGGCGCCGGGCCCGGTGGCATGGCCGCCTCGCTCTCCGTCCACCAGGCCGGCCACGAGGTCGTGCTGTTCGAGCGCTACCCGCATGCCAGACCCGCCGGCAACATCCTCAACCTGTGGCCGCCACCCATCAAGGCACTCGGGCTGCTCGGAGTGAACACCGAGGACCTGGGTGCGCCCTGTACGTCCGAGTTCCGCAACTCCCGCGGGCGCCGCCGGGTCCGCGCGGCCCTTCCGGAGCAGGTTGTCCGCGACTACGGCGGCGGCTTCGTCGGCCTGCTGCGCCCCGAGCTGTACGAGCGGCTGCTCGACGCGCTGCCCAAGGGAGTCCTGCGGGTCAACCACACGGTGGAGCGCGTCGAGCAGGACGAGAGCGGTGTTCGACTGCACCTCGCGGACGGACGAGTCCACGAGGCGGACCTCGTGATCGGCGCGGACGGCATCGATTCCCTGGTCCGCCGCACGCTGTGGGGCGACAGCCCCAAGCGCGAGCACAACCTGCACATCTTCGGCGGCTACACCTTCGACGAGAACGTCGAGACCGAGCCCGGGATGTGCGTCCTGTCCCACACCCGCACCGTGCAGGGCAGTTGGACCGCCATCCGCGACAAGGGACGTGACGGCCACCAGTGGTGGGTACTCGAAGCGTTCGACGCAAGCCGGGAATTCACCGGGGACCCGCACTCGACCGCGACCAGCCTCGGTCAGGCCTTCGCCCGTCCGCTCCCCCAGCTGATCGCCGCGACCGACCCCGCGCACGTTCAGCGCTGGGTGATCCGCGACCGCAAGCCGCTGAAGCAGTGGTCCAAGGGCCGCGCCACCCTCGTCGGCGACGCCGCTCATCCCACCTCCCCGTACGCCGGGTACGGCGCCGGCATGGCCACCGAGGACGGCTATTTCATCGGCCGCCGCCTGGCAGGGGTGGACCTGAGCGACTACGCCGCTGTCCGCCACGCACTCGACGCCTTCGAGGCCCCCCGCAAACCGCACACCACCCGGCAGTCCCGGCACGCCTACGTCCTCGGGCAGGTCTTCCATCACGCGCCGCGCGCTCTGCAACCGGTCCGGGACGCGATCCTGGACCGCACCCCACTGATGCAGAAGGTGGTCGGTGACTCCACCCCCAGCTCGATCCTCGCTCAGCTCGGTGAGATCGACCGGGCCGAAGCCCGCTTCATCACACTCCTCGGCCTCGGCGGGACACACGACACCGCTTCCTGAACCACGTGGCTGGGGCCGCGCCCGGCGGGGCCGGCGCTGCCCCAGAACAGCAGGCCGCCCGACGCACGCCCCGGCGCAGAACGCCAAGCGTTCATCACCGCTGCTGCGGCGTTTCCTGAAGGCGTTTTCCGAAGGCACCACCTTCAGGCCCTCAGAGCCCTTGCCTACCCCCGTGGCTCCACGGATGCGGGGGCCTTGGTGAAGCTATTCCGTCAGCGTGCCCATCGCACGGTCGAGCAGCACGGCCAGGGGAACGGCGCCCCCACAGGCCACCCAGCCCGTCGCGGCCGCATCCAGACAGGCGAGCGCGGCCCCGGAAAGCGCGTTCGGCCCGACCTCCTCCGGCTGGTCGGCGCTGACGCCCAGCCGCCGGGCGATCTCCGGCTCCAGCATCGCCTGCCAGCTCAGCTGCTTCTCGAAGTGCCGTGCGCGCAGTGACGGAGTCTCCTGGAGCATGCGCAGATAGCTGAGCGCCTGCTCGGGTGCCTGCTCGTTCGCCTGCGTGAGGACGTCGAACGCCCTGCGCAGCGCCTCCCAGGGACGCTCAGTGTCGGGGCGGGCGGCGAACGCCTCCGCGATCTGACGGCCGGTCTCCTCCAAGCCCTGCAGGACCATGTCTTCTTTGGTGCCGAAGTACCGGAACAGGCTGGCACGCGACAGCCCGACCTCACCGGCGATCTGGTCGACGGTCGTCCCGTCGAATCCCTGCTCGCTGAAGAGCCGGAGCGCGACCTCGACGACTTCCTTCCGGACCGTCGCGCGCATACGCTCCCGCAGGCCGGGCGGTTTGGTTGCGGACTGGGCGGAGGTGCGGGCGGCGTCGGTCATGAGTAAAGAATACAACAGCGACTCAATCTGATACTGAGCATCAGAAACCTGGGCTCCCCGCCGCCGCAATGTCCACGCCGGCCGTTCAGGTCACTCCCACGGAGGACGTCAGCGGATGCGCGGTGAGGGTCCACTTGACTTGGAGGACATGCCCGGCCGCACCCAGTCCGCCCTCGGGGGACGGCAGCGCTGACGACGAATCCCCGGGCCGCCAGCAGGGAACGTGACGGCGGCAGGCCTGCTCACCGTTCCCGGCCAGGCGGACCGGCCGCGCCCCGCCCCGTGCCCGCCCGGCCCTCCCCGTCACCCCGACAGGAAGGGCCTACAGTGCGCCGGGGACGCCCGGACACCTCGGGAGCCGCGAGTGGATCCTGACCACCGAGCCCGTCTTCCTGTCTGCGGGCTGCCGCCCGAACCGTCCACCTCGTCACGGATCGGCCCGCGGCGTCTGGCTGCCGCGCGCGGCTTCAGGCCGCGGCGCCCTCGGCCTCGGCGGAGACCGCCGCCCACTCCTCCCAGGTCTTCAGCCGCTCGGCATAGACCTGGGGGACGAGGTGGAGGGGGGCCGTGCCGAAGAAGACACGCAGCGGAGGGTTGTCCGCGTCGACGATCTCCAGCAGGGCCGGGCCGGTTGCGGCGGGGTCGCCGGACTTGACGTCGCTCCAGGCGGCGGCGACGGCGGCGCGCAGGTCGTCGTAGGCGGGCAGCTGTTCGGCGAAGGTGGCGGAGGAGCCGGCCCAGTCCGTTTCGAAGCCGCCGGGCTCGACGAGGGTGACCTTGACACCGAATCCGGCGACCTCCTGGGCGAGGGCCTCGGTCAGGCCCTCCAGGGCCCACTTGGAGGCGTTGTAACCGCCCAGATTGGGGAAGGAGACGACGCCGCCGACGGTGGAGATCTGCACGATGTGGCCGCTGCCCTGGGCCCGCAGGAGGGGCAGGGCGGCCTGAGTGACCCACAGGGCGCCGTAGAAGTTGGTCTCCATCTGACCGCGGACCTGTTGTTCCGTCAGCTCCTCGACCGCGCCGAACAAACCGTGTCCGGCGTTGTTGACGATCACGTCCAGGCGGCCGAAGTGCTCGTGCGCCTGCTTGACGGCCTCGAATGCGGCGGCCTTGTCGGTGACGTCCAGCTTCAGCGGCAGGACCGCCTCACCGTGGACGGCCACCAGATCCGCCAGGGAGTCGGTGTTGCGGGCGGTGGCCGCGACCTTGTCACCACGCTCCAGGGCCGCCTGGACGAACTGACGACCGAAGCCACGCGAGGAACCGGTGACGAACCAGATCTTGCTCATGAGGACACTCCCGTTCGAAACGAACTTGCAATACGAGACTCTAGACTCGATTGATACTCAGTATCAAGTAGTTCCTCTGTAGATTCTTGAGCATGAGTAGCTCCGCACACCTTGGACACAGCTCCCGGCCAAGCCGTCGAGCCGGCGTGGCACAAGCGAGCGACGGTTCAGGCAGAGGCGACCCAAGCAGCGATCCGGCTCTCGACCACCCCGCTGGCTGCCCCGCATCGGCACCCTGCACGACCTGCGACGCGCCCACTCGCCGGGCATCCGCTCCGTGCGCATGGGCCCGCACTGCCGAGGCCGACATCTCCCGCCCACCGCAGCGCCGCGGCCCGCGGGCTGGGCATGGGTGTGGCGGGCTCCCCGATGTTGTCCCCCTGGCCAACCCGCCGGAGGAAGCACGGCTGCGACCTGTCCCACTCATGGATGCCGCCGACGTACGGGACGTCCTCACCGGCCACGTGGCGTACTCGTCCGTCGACAGTTTCGCCATGGAAAGCGGTGGCACGACGGCCGACCTGCCAGCGGTGATGATCAGCACGTCGGCCCCGCCCGACCACACGGCCCTGCGCTCGTCTCAGGCGCTGGTTCGCTCCCGCCGTGCTCCGCGAGCAGGAAGCACGCGCCCGCGACATCGTGACCGACGTCCTCGACGTACAGGCCACTGCCATGGCCTCCACACCTGCCTGCCCCTGCGCACCACTGGCCCGGTTGGAGTCCCGCGTCGTCCTGGAACAGTTGCTGGAGCGCTTCCCCGAACTGCGGCTTGCTCCCGGCTATCGCCGTGAGGCCGCTGCGGGCCTGGTCATGGTCCGCCGCCCGGCCCGGCTCGACGGCTTGCTCTGATCTGAGCGGGGCTTCTCCGAAGGACGCCGTGCTCATCGACCACGGCGCGCTCGGCAGGCCGGAAGACCGTCGCCCGCCACGAGGGCGTCGGCCGGGCCGCGGAGCAGCTCAGGGCCGGACAGCCGACGCTCATCACACGATCAGCCGGCACGGTCATCGAGGGGGTGTGCTTGCCCGCAGGACGACGTTCGGGTCGACCGGTACGATCCGCGGGGCGTCATCGTCGGAGAGCGCGAGCTCCATCGCGAGGAGCCCGACCCGCTGCAGAGGAACGGTCACGGACGTCAACTCCGGGACGACGTCCACCGCCGGGCCGATGTCGTCGAAGCCGGCGACGGCGATGTCCCGGCCGGGGACAAGCCCGGCGTCGCGGAATGCGGTCATCACACCGATCGCCATGACGTCGCTGACCGCGAAGACGAGTTCCGTGCCGTCCAGTCCCCGCCGGACGAGCTCCCGGGCCGCCGCACAACCCCCTCGGCGGCTGAACTCGGCTTCCACCACCAACCGTTCGTCGACGCCGATGCCGAACTCGCGCAGGCCCTCCACGAAACCGCTGCACCGGTCACGGGACGTCCTGAGTGCGGATCCTGCGCGGACCACCGCGAACCGCCGGTAGCCGAGCCCTACCAGCGCGCGGGCAAGCTGCCGCGCTCCACCGTAGTTGTCGATGCTGACGGTGTGGAACGGCAGGTCGTGCTGGCTGATCAGGACGACGCTGCCGCCCGCTTCCCGGTAGGCGTGGAGCTCCTCGACGAGTGCGTCGCGGGCATCGGCGCCGTCGACGCGGCTGCCGGTCATGACGATGACGCGGGGGCGCATGCCGCGCAGCGTCCCGACGATCTGGAGTTCGCGCTCCGGGGAGCGGTCCGCGACCGCCATGGTCACGATGAGTCCGGCGGCCTCGGCTGCCTGCGTCACACCTGCCGCGATGGAGGAGAAGTACGGGTCGTCGACACCGCTGACGACCAGCGCGGCGATGTTCGTCGAACCCCGCGCGATGGCCTGGGCGGACAGGTGCGGTGCGTAGTGCAGTTCCGCGGCCGCGGTGAGCACACGGTCGACGTTTTCCTGCCGGACGTTGCGGACGCTGCCGTTGAGCACCCGCGACGCCGTGGCCTGTGAGACGCCCGCAGCCCGCGCCACATCATGCAAGGTCACCTGGCGCCCCTCGGATACGGCCTCCCCGCGACGCCGTACAGGCGCTGCCGCTCCCTCGTCCATGCCGCACATTGTGCACCGAGCCGCCCAGCGCCTGGAAGTCGCGCAACACCACCGAGGGTCACTCCGCAGTCCGGTGCGCTTACTGCGCCGCACCTGCCTTGCGAAACCCGACCGGGCCGACCCGACCACCTTCCAGCCGGGCGACCATATCCCGAGTCGGTCACCGGCACTTCCGTCCACACCTCGGCGGCCTGGCCGGGGATATCCTCGGGTAGCGTCGACGGCGGCTCGTTTTCGTGGTGCGGGAGGGACGGCGCGATGCCCCATTCAGCCAGGCCGACCGTCACCCTGCGTGACGTGGCGGCGGCCGCAGGTGTGTCGGTTTCGACCGCGTCGCGAGTGCTGGGCGGCAGTTCCCGGACAGTCGCGGAGGAGTATCGGCAGCGGGTCGTCTCCGCCGCGGCCGCGTTGCGCTACACCGCGGACGCCGCGGCCCGGGCGATGCGGCGCGCGAACGACTCGATCGCGGTCGTCGGCGACGACCTCACGACCCCGTCGATGGGAATGGTCGCCGCGGCGATGGAACGACGGGCGCGCGACGCAGGTGCGTTCGTGACCGTCTCGTCGACCCACGGCACCGCCGAGCGGCAGCTCGCAACCGTCCGGTTGCAGCGTGCTCTGCGGCCGCGTGCGCTCATTCTGACCTCGAGCCGCCTCTACACGAACGCCCTCGGCGGGCGCCTGCTGGACGAGTTGCTCGGCTACGAACGCGAGGGCGGCCGGGTAGTGATCGTCGGTGACACCGACATGCCGTTCGACTCCATCAGCTTCGACAATCACGGCCCTGCCAAGGAATTGGCCACCTACGTCGCCGGGGCGGGGCACCGGCACGTGACGATCCTCGCCGGCGCGCGTGGGCAGGGGAACGTCTCGGCCCGTACCGCGGGCTTCATAGCCGGTCTCCGCGACGGCGGCGTCGAGGAGCAGCACGTCCGGATCTCGCACTGCACGGTGAGTCGCCAGGGAGGGTTCGACGCGGCGCGACGGCTGGTCGCCGAGGGGCTGGAGCCGCCACACGCGGTCCTCGCCGCCAACGACACCATCGCCATCGGCGCGATGTCCGCCTTCCGGACTGCCGGGGTGGCGGTGCCGGACCAGGTCTCGGTGACCGGTTTCGACGACATCGAGCTCGCGATCGACGTGACACCGCGGCTGACGACCGTGTCGTTGCCGCTGGCGCAGGCAGGTGCCGAGGCGGCCCGCCTCGCGCTCGCGGACCGTACGGAAGCAGAGCATCTGATGTTGCGCGGGCAGGTCGTGGTGCGCGACAGCACGGTGATCCACGTCGTCTGAACCGCCCCTGAGCCGGTCACTCCCACCGACGCGCACAGCGCCTTCCGGTCACCAGACCTGCCACGTCAAAGCCGCATTTTTTACCCGCTGACCGACGCTTGACGCCTTCGAACACGGACGGGCACACTGCGCGGAATACGATTTCCCACTGAGAAAAAGACTCCTCCATCGGGCGGGCCCCGCCTCTGCGATCCACGCGACAGGCCCCGCACCGGGTCTCAGTGCAAGCCACACCCACACCCGCACTCCCTCCTAGGAGGATCTCCCGTGCACCACGTCATCGGACTGCCTGACAGGCACGTCAGACGGTTGGCGGCCCTGGCCGCCCTGCTCATGGGACTGGCCCTGCTGACCGGCCGAGCGCTGGCGCCCGCGTACGCCGCCACCGACACGGCGATCACCGTCGACGGCACCAGCGCAGGACGCACCTTCGACGGCGTCGGCGCGATCAGCGGTGGCGGCGGCAACACCCGCCTCCTGGTCGATTACCCGGCCACCCAGCGCAACCAGATCCTGGACTACCTGTTCAAGCCCGGTTACGGCGCCGCCCTGCAGATCCTCAAGGTCGAAGTCGGCGGCGACGTCAATTCCACCGACGGCTCCGAGGTCAGCTTCGAGCACACCAAGGGCGACATCGACTGCAACGCCGGCTACGAGTGGTGGGTGATGGAGCAGGCCAAGGCCCGCAACCCCGGCATCAAGCTCTTCGCCCTGGCCTGGGGCGCCCCCGGCTGGGTCGGCAACGGCAACTTCTACACGCAGGACGGCATCGACTACATGATCGACTGGCTGGGCTGCGCCAAGCAGCACGGCCTGTCCATCGACTACATCGGCGGCCTCAACGAGAAGACGTACAGCGCCTGGTTCTACCAGAACCTGAAGTCGGCCATGGCGGCGAACGGCTACGCCTCGACCAAGCTGGTCGGTGGCGACGAGACCGTCTGGAACATCGCCACCGGCATGAAGAACAGCACCGCCCTGTACAGCGCCGTGGACATCGCCGGCGCCCACTATCCCTGCACGTACCAGTCCGCGATGACCACCTGTTCCTCCTCCGCCGACGCCCGGTCGCTGGGCAAGCCGATCTGGGCCAGCGAGAACGGCTCGGAGAACGCCGAGACCGGGGCGGCTCCGGTCGCCCGCGCCATCAACCGCGGCTATCTCGACGCCAAGATGAGCGCGTACATCAACTGGCCCATGGTGGCCTCCGACTACCAGAACCTCTTCTTCCACGACCAGGGCCTGATCACCGCGAACCAGCCCTGGTCCGGCGCCTACAGCGTGTCCCGCACCGCCTGGTCCATCGCCCAGACCACGCAGTTCACCTCACCCGGCTGGAAGTACCTCGACAGCGCCTCCGGCTACCTCGGCGGCGACCGCGCCAACGGCAGCTACGTCAGCTACGCCGCGCCCGACAAGAGCGCCTGGAGCACCGTCTACGAGACCCTGGACGCCACCGCGTCCCAGACGGTCACCTTCGACGTCGCCGGCGGCCTGCCCGGCGGCGCCCTGCACGTGTGGTCCACCGACCTGTCGCAGCCCGGCGGCGCCACCCCGCACATGGTGCGGAACAGCGACCTGACCGCCTCCGGCGGCACGTACACCCTCACCCTGGACCCCGGTCACGTCTACACCGTGACCACCACCACCGGTCAGGGCGCCGGAACGACCACCACGCCCACCCGCAACCGCCTCTCCATGCCGTACTCGGACTCCTTCGCCGGCTACGGCACCGGGCAGGAGGCGAAGTACTTCGCCTCGATGAACGGCGCCTTCCAGGCCGCCCCCTGCACCGGGGGCCGCAGCGGCCAGTGCCTGCGCCAGACCGCACCGATGAAGCCGATCATCTGGTGGGCGCCGGCCTCGAACGACGTCCAGCCCTACACCCTCATGGGAGACGTCGGCTGGAGCAACTACACGGTCAGCTCCGACGTGCTGCTGGAGAAGAGCGGCAGCTCCGCGGAGATTCTCGGCCGGGTGGGCACTCAGTCGAAGTTCAGCACCGGGCTGAACGCCTACCACCTGCGCCTTTCCGACACCGGAGCCTGGTCGCTGCTGAAGACCGGCACCACCGGCACCAACTCGTGGAGCTGGACCACCCTCGTCAGCGGCACCGTCACCGCACCCGGCACCGGCACCTGGCACAAGCTGGCCCTGACCTTCCAGGACAGCACCATCACCGCCAAGATCGACGGGAGCACCGTCGGCACGGTCACCGACACGAGCTACGGTGCGGGCCTGGTCGGCCTGGGCACGGCAGGCTACTACCCCGTCGAGTACTCCAACCTGTCCGTCACCCACGAAACCGTCCCGGACCTCTCCGGCACCTACAAGATCATCAGCGTCGGGACCGGCAAGGCGCTCACCGCCTCCAACGGTGGAACCGGCGACGGCACGCCCATCGTCCAGAAGACCGACCAGAACAGCGGCAGCCAGCAGTGGAAGCTGGCCTACACCAGCAGCGGCTACCTCACCGTCACAGGTGTCACCAGCGGCAAGGCACTCGACATCAACGCTGCTTCCACCTGGCCCGGCACCCAGTTGCAGCTGGGGACTTCCAGCGGGAGCGTCAGTCAGCAGTGGCTGATCGCGCCGGCCGGCAGCGGCACCTACACCATCGAGTCCCGGTCGAACGGGTACAAGGCCGACGTGTACAAGGCGCAGACCACCGACGGCACGCCGATCGACCAGTGGTACACCAACGGCAGCAACAACCAGCGATGGAAGCTGGTCAAGGTCTCGTGACCAGCTGAGGATCCGGCCGATCCCATGGGCGGGGCGGGCCCGAACCGCCGGCCTGCCCCGCCCATGTGCCGGGAGCCTTGAGCGAAGGACCCCTGCATCACGTCGACGCGTTCATCTACCCGAAACCTTGACGCATTCGATCGCCGCTGGGCACACTGCGCGGAATACGTTTTCCCCATGTCAGGCCGGACGCGCGCCCGCGTCCTCGGGCACCCTCGGTGCGTCCCCCCGCGCAGCCCCGACTGCCCGCGCCCCGAGCCGTCACGCGACCTCTCGACCGGACGCGTCACGACAGGAACCAGTACCTCACCACCACGGATGACAAGAAGAGGACCATGACCGGCAACCGAAGACTTGTGTCACGAGCGACAGCCGCCGCACTGTGCGCGCTGGCCGTCGTGCTCGCGTCGATCGTGCTCATTCCGGCGCAGCGGGCCTTCGCCGCGGGCACCACGTACTACGTGAGCGCGACCGGCAACGACAGCAACGCCGGAACCAGCACCAGCGCGCCCTGGCGCTCGCTGAGCAAGGTGAACTCGAAGACGTTCCAGCCAGGCGACACCATTCGCTTCGAGTCCGGTGACAGCTGGACCGGGCAGCTGTGGCCGAAGGGGTCCGGCACCGACGGCGCCCCGATCGCCATCGACAGCTACGGAACGGGCGCCAAGCCGAAGATCGCCGGCCAGGGCACCGTCGCCGACGCGGTGCGGCTGAACAACCAGCAGTACTGGGAGATCCGCAACCTCGACGTGTCGAACGCGGTACCCACGGGGACGACAGACGGTTCGAAGCTCGGCGACCTCCGCGGCATCGGCGTGCACGGTGACAACGGCCAGACCCTGCACCACTTCGTGATCGACTCGGTGGACGTGCACGACGTCACCGGCGAGGTCAAGTGGGTCGGCGGCAGCACCGCCGACAACAAGCCGGGCATCACCTTCGCGCAAGGCTGGGACCGCTCGAAGGACACCGGCGGCATCGCCTTCCTCACCGGCGTCCAGGACATCACCGCGCCCGGCGCCCCCACGGTCCTCGACGGCATCACCGTGGAGAACTCCACCATCAAGAACACCTCGTTCAGCGGGATCGTCACGAAGCAGTACGCCGGTGACGCGCCCGGTGCCGTCTTCACCGGCTGGGGCAAGCGCGCCACGGCCACCGACCCCGCCTACACCCCGTACACCGACGTCACGTTCCGCGGCAACTACATCACGCAGGCGAACACCCCCTACGGCTGCAACGGCATCTACCTCACCGGCGTCCGCGGCGGACTCGTCGAGGGCAACGTGATCGACCGGGTCGGTGTCTCCGGCGTCGAGACCAACATGGCCGACAGCGTCACCGTCCAGCACAACGAGATCATGGGCACCCACCTCTCCTCGGGCGGTGCCGACCAGAACGCCCTGGACCCCGACATCGGCACCACCAACCAGGTGTTCCAGTACAACTACCTCCACGACAACGGCGACGGCATCCTGCTGTGCGCGTGCAACTCCGCGGTCAAGTTCGGCAGCGTGGTGCTCCGCTACAACGTCATCACCGGCAGCACGCGGTGGAACATCCACATGTCGCAGCAGAGCGGCACGGTGGCGAACATCTACAACAACACCATCGCCAACACCAATTCGCAGAACATGGTGACCGGCGGTGTCTCCGGCAAGGCGACGTTCACCAACAACCTGTTCGTCTCCGGTCAGTCCGCCCCCCAGTTCATACAACCGTCGAGCATCACCTACAACAACAACGGATACTCGTCCAACCTGACTACTCGGCCGACGTCGGACGCGAACGCCGTGGTCGGCGCTCCGCAGTTCGTGAATGCCTCCGTCACGGGGCCCTACGGCGACGAGAACGGCCCGAGGCTCGACACGGCGGCGAACTTCGCGCTCCAGTCGGGATCGGCGTTCATCGACGCCGGAGCCACGGTCACCGGCAACGGAGGCCTCGACAACGCCGGGTCTCCTGTGCCGATCGGGAACGGTCCGGAGATCGGTGCCTTCGAACGCGGCGCGCCCGACATCGCGTTCACGGACACCTTCGACGGCCTGGCCACGGGCGCGCTCGCCAACGGAACCAACGGATGGCGAGTCATCTCGACCAACAACGACGTCTCCGTGGTGGAGACGCCGTCCGCCACCGACAAGAGCGTCCGGCTGACCCGCACCATCGAAGGCGGCGGCACCGACGGGACCAACCTCGCCCGCCTCTTCAGCACCCCGCTGCAGGGCGTGGTGACCATCGACACGCAGGTGATGCGCAACGACACGCAGGCCGGCTGGTTCGGGCTGCCCTACGTGTACAACGCCAGCGGTGCCCCAGCCGTCAGCGTCGCCTTCGCCCGCGGCCAGATCCACGCGTACAAGGGCACCACGGACACGGTCATCGGTACGTACACCAATGGCAAGTGGTACCGGGTCACGCTCACCGTGGACACCGTGAACCAGCGCTTCGACCTCGACATCGACGGCCACCGCGTGCTGACCGATGCCGCGTTCCGCACCTCGATGCCGGGAATCGCGAAGGTCGCGTGGTACTCGAACGGGGGCGAGCGCGGGGCGGTGCACGTGGACGACGTCCGGATCTCGCGCGGTACCGGATTCGGCCAGTGAAGTAATGAGAAATCAGCTCTGCCGGGCCGATACCGGCCCGGCAGAGCTGTAATTTCAGTCCTGATCAACTGGACGATATCTGTTCCAGTCCGGCGGTGACCACCGGCACATAGAATATGGTGATCCCCGCCATATTGGGGTGCGTTCCAGACCCCTCCGCACCTGGCAATCCGTCGACCAGGTCATCGAAGGTGTACTTGGCCCGGTGGATGTCATCGCGCGTGTCGAACGGAGTGTCCCCGAAGACGTCGGCGATGGCGACATTCCCATTCCGGCAGACCCGCAAGGTTTCCTCGCGGAGTGCCACCTGGGTGTCCCAGTCCCTCGAACCGAGCTTGTGGGCGGACACGTACACGACGTGGCTGGCAGGCCACCTGCGCTTCATCGTGCACAGCGTCTTCTCGAGTTCGGCGGAGTAAGTCCCCACGTCATAGCGGCCGTTGAAGACCGACTCGGCGTCGTTGGTACCGCCGTCGAAGAGGATGAAGTCCGGCGCGGCTGCCGGGGCCTCCTCGACCTGCGCGAGGATTTGCCCCCCGGAAGCATGCGGGTCGGCACCGATGGTCGCGCCGTTCCGGGCGAATTTCGAAAGGGTCATTCCAGTACGCTCGGCAACGACGTCCACAAAACTGCGCGGATACACGTGACCATGCACGATACTGTCACCGAAGGCGTAGACACTCCTGCCCGCCAACCCCGTTCCCACATCAATCTCCTCATTACTCGACTCTTCAGCGGTCTGATTTTAATCAGAGCATTGACCCGTTGGTCCAGGGGCGCGTAAATTGCACTTAAGAAAGCGCTTACTATCGCGAAAACGGAGTTCTCACACCATGACTACAACGCATGCCGGTCTGCCCGGGGGCGTCGCCATCTCACATCTGTCGGTGTACGACTGGCCTGCCGCCGACGGGGCGTGCGGCGGCACCCCTCACATGCACCTGGCCTGTTCGGAGGCTTACGTCGTCACCGGCGGACGTGGGGTCGTGCAGACGCTGACCGCATCCGGGTACGAGGTCACTCCGCTCCAGGCCGGCACGGTCGCCTGGTTCACGCCCGGCACCATCCACCGGCTGGTCAACGAGGGTGATCTGCGGATCACCGTACTGATGCAGAACAGCGGGCTGCCGGAGGCAGGGGACGCGGTCCTCACGCTGCCACCGGAGTACCTGACCGATCCGGAGACGTACGCACGAGCCACCGCCATCCCCGTCGACGCGCCCAGGGAGGAGCAGGAGCGCGTCGCCCGGGCCCGGCGGGACCTCGCCCTGGAGGGTTACCAGGCACTGCGCGCGGCCGAGGGACCTCAGGCCCTGGCCGCCTTCCACCGTGCCGCCGCCGCGCTCGTACAGCCGCGCATCGCCGAGTGGCGCGAGCGGTGGCGCCAGGGGGCCGAGGCTTCCGCCGCAGCAACCGGGGCGCAGCTCGACTGGCTGGAGCAGGCGGAGGCCCCGCACCTCGCGCATGCTGCCGTGAGGGCCGAACAGCCCGTTGCCCGTGGGAAGTTCGGGATGTGCGGTCGGCTTGACGTATACGAGAACTGACGGCGATGTGCGCCTGAGGCCGCGCGGCGTTCACGGCCGATTCGGCCCGCATCGCGACGCCGGACCGGACGGGTCGTGCGGACAGAGCGGACGGACCTGGTCCGCCTGCCCCGCGCCCACTCCGGCAGCGGCGCCCCCTCGGTCACCGCTTGCGGCCGGCACGACCTGTCGCAGGCGGCTCGGCCGTCGACTCCCGCCAGATGATCCGGAACAGGGAGCCCTCACTCGTCTCGGGCGCGCTGTCCCTCAGACCCGCGATCAGCTTGGCCATGGCCGTGCTGCCGAGCTGTTCGAGCTCCACGTCGACGGTGGTCAGGGACGGAGTCATGAACTGCCCGACCCCCGCGTTGTCCCAACCGGTCACGCTGAGGTCGCCCGGCACGTCCCAGCCGCGCTCCCGGGCGCCCCGGACGACGCCGGCGGCGACGAGGTCGTTGGCCGCGATCACCGCGGTCGGCCGCGCATGGCTAGGGAGCGACCGTATCGCCTCGATGCCGGACTCCCCCGACCAGTCCCCGTCGAAGACCCCGACGGACTCGACCCCGAGGCGTTCGACGGCGTCCAGATAGCTCTGCTTGCGCGCCCTCGCGGAAGCGAACTGCGCGTCGCCCGCAACATGAAGGAACCGGGAGTGACCGAGCGCCGCCAAGTGCTCGATCATCTGCACCACGGGCGTGGCGTCGGCCAGCTGCCCGATGCCACGCATCTCGTCGTCGAAGTCGGCCGAGATCACCACGGTCGTCCTCTGGTGGAGTTTGCTCTCCACCGCGGGAAGCACGGGCGCGAGGGAGAGGATGCCCTCGAACTGTCCCGAATCCGCCAGCTCCAGCAGGCGCTCGCTCCTGGCTCGGACGCCGCCCCCGGCACTCACGACGTCCACGAAGAACCCCCCGGCCTGCGCCGTCGCGCTGGCGCCCGCCAGCATGCGGGACGGGTTGAACGCCATGGCGGGCATGATGATCGCCAGCCGGCCGGTCTTGCGGGTCCGCATCGACCGCGCCACCAGGTTGGGACGGTAGTCCAGTTCGCGGATCGCGTTCTCCACTCGTTCCAGGGTCGCGGGCTTCAGCCCGCCGTTGAATCGCAGGTACCGCGACACCGTCTGGGGCGACACACCGGCGAGTCGCGCCACATCGGTGATCGTCGGCCGTCGTCGCGCCGTGTCAGCGCCGTCCATCCGCTTCTCCCACCCGTCCGCCAACGTTCCGAAGTCAGAGAGTACACACTCTTGACGCAAAAAGTGATCGTTCACTATGGTCCTCCCAACCCAAAGAGTGAACGATCACTTTTTGATCAAGCGGGGCCCGGGACGGGTCCCCACCACTGTGTGCCGATGCCGCCGCTCAAGGGAGCAGTGCCGTGAGCTCCATCAACGAACTACGCCGGCTGCGCGGGTCCCAACGGGGCGCGCGCCAGCAGAACAAGGCGGCGTTCTTCTTCCTACTGCCATGGTTCATCGGGCTCTTCGGGATCACTCTCGGTCCGATGCTGGCCTCGCTGTACCTCAGCTTCACCAAGTACAACCTGCTGCAACCGCCGCAGTTCAGCGGACTCGACAACTGGACGCGCATGCTCTCCGACGAGCGCCTGCACAAGTCGCTCCAGGTGACGTTCAGCTACGTGCTGGTCTCCGTCCCGTTGCAACTGGCGATGGCACTGGGGCTCGCCCTGCTGCTGGACAGGGGAGTGCGTGGCCTTGCCTTCTACCGCTCCGTCTTCTACCTGCCGTCACTGATCGGCGGCAGCGTGGCGATCGCCGTGCTGTGGCGCGCGATGTTCGGGACCAACGGCCTGGTCAACGAGGCCCTGGCCTTCGTCGGTGTCCAGGGGCAGGGCTGGATCTCGGAGCCGGGAACGGCGCTGTCGACCCTCGTCGTCCTGAACGTCTGGACCTTCGGCTCACCCATGGTGATCTTCCTCGCCGGGCTGCGGCAGATTCCTACCTCCCTCTACGAGGCGGCCTCCGTCGACGGCGCGAAGCACTGGCGCCAGTTCCGCAGCATCACCATTCCGCTGCTGACACCCATCATCTTCTTCAACCTGGTGCTGCAGATCATCCACGCCTTCCAGACCTTCACCCAGGCCTTCGTGGTCTCCGGCGGTACCGGAGGGCCCGCCGACTCCACCCTCTTCTTCTCGCTGTACCTGTACCAGCGCGGGTTCGGCCACTTCGACATGGGTTACGCATCCGCACTCGCGTGGGTCCTGCTCCTCATCGTCGCGGCCTTCACCGCCGTCAACTTCTGGGCCTCAAAGTACTGGGTGTTCTACGATGACTGACCGCACCGCAGCCGTACCTCGCTCGCTGCCCGCCCACCGCCCCCACGCGACGCGCCGGATCAGGCGTGCGGTGCGCGCCCCTCTCAAGCACTGCCTGCTGGCTCTCTGTGCCCTGACGATGCTGTACCCCGTCCTGTGGATGGTGGCCAGTTCGCTGCGGCCCAACAACCAGATCTTCCGCAGCGCGGGACTCGCGGTGACGCACCCGCACCTCCAGAACTACAGCAACGGCTGGAACGCCTTCTCCCAACCGTTCAGCCACTACATGATCAACTCGGCGATCGTCGTGACCGGCGCGATCCTCGGCAATCTCCTCGCCTGCTCCCTGGCCGCGTACGCCTTCGCCAGGCTGGAATTCCGGGCGAAGCGCGTGTTGTTCGCGACCATGCTCGTCACCATCATGCTGCCGATCCACGTGATCATCGTGCCCCAGTACGTCCTGTACTCGGAGCTCGGCTGGGTCAACACGTTCCTGCCCCTGATCGTGCCGAAGTTCCTGGCGACCGACGCCTTCTTCATCTTCCTCATGGTGCAGTTCATCCGTGGCATCCCGCGCGAGATCGACGAGGCGGCGCGGATCGACGGCGCCGGGCACGCGCGGATCTTCTTCCACGTCATCCTGCCGCTGATGATCCCGGCCCTGGCGACCACCGCGATCTTCACCTTCATCTGGACCTGGAACGACTTCTACACCCAGCTCATTTATCTGACCGACCCGGACATGTACACCACGCCCCTCGCGCTGCGCACGTTCGTCGACCAGCAGACAGCGACGGACTGGGGCTCGGTGTTCGCCATGAGTGTCGTGTCGCTCGTTCCCGTCTTCCTCGTCTTCCTCGCCGGACAGCGCTTCCTGCTGCGCGGCATCGCGACCACCGGCGGCAAGTAACCGCGGGGGTACTGCCGGACATGCGGAGGCGACCGATTGGCCGCTCGGGAGCACCGCAGACATCAACCCGACCCACCCATCAGAGTCAGGACAAGCCCATGAACTCCAGCCCCTTCAGACGCGTCACGGTCGGAGCGATCGCCTCACTCTCGCTCGTACTGACCGCCTGCTCCGGCGGCAGCACCGAATCCGCTTCCGACCTCAGCGACAAGCCGGTCACCATCCGCGCCACCTGGTGGGGTGCGGACGCCCGCGCCCAGCTCACCGACGAGGTCATCAAGGCGTTCGAGAAGAAGTACCCCAACATCACCGTCAAGGGCCAGTACAAGGACTGGAACGGCTACTGGGACGCACTCGCCACGACGACCGCGGCGAAGGACTCCCCCGACGTCGTCCAGATGGACGAGCTGTACCTCGCGTCGTACGCCGACCGCGGAGCGCTGTACGACCTGGGCAAGGCCAAGAAGCTCCTCAGCACGTCACAGTTCGACGACCAGGCCCTGGCCACCGGGCAGGTCGACGGGACGCAGTACGCGCTTCCCGTCGGTGTCGGCGTCATGTCCGTCCTCGTGAACACCGACATGTTCAAGAAGTACGGCGTGAAGGTTCCCGACGACAAGACATGGACGTGGGACGACTACGCCAAGATCGCGAAGGAGCTGACGGACAAGAGCGGCGGCAAGATCCATGGTGCGGCCGGCGCGCCCGGATTCTCCGCCGGCGACGTCAAGTACTGGGCCCGTCAGCACGGTGAAAACCTCTTCGACAAGGACGGCAACGTCTCGTTGAAGCCCGAGACGCTCGCCGGGATGTGGAAGTACGGTCTGGACCTGACCTCCTCGGGGGCCAGCGTCAAGGCGTCGACGATGGTCGAGGACCTGACCGCGGGTGTCACCGCCGGCAGCTTCGCCACCGGCAAGGCGGCCATGATGGGGGCGTACAACACGCAGATCACCGCAATCCAGCAGGCCGCGGGCGCCCATGTGAAGCTGCTGCAGATGCCTCGTGTCGGCGACACCAAGGCCAACTTCTTCAAGCCCTCCATGTACTGGGCGGTCTCCAGCCAGAGCAAGCACCCGGCCGAGGCGGCCGCGTTCATCAACTTCATGCTCAACGACCAGAAGGCCGCCGACATCCTCAAGACGGAGCGCGGTATCCCGGCCAACAAGGAGATGCTGAAGCACCTCCAGCCGACTCTGGCCGGGACCGACAAGGCGGCGGCCGACTACCAGAAGGCCGTGACCCCGGGTGAGTCGCCGGTCGTGACCCCCAACGGCGGTAGCGGCATCGAGCCGGAGCTGCAGCGCTACAGCCAGGAGGTCTACTTCAAGAAGACCTCGCCCGAAGCCGCCGCGAAGGCCTTCATCAAGGAGCTCCAGGGCGAGATCGACGCGGCCAAGTGACCTCCTTCCCGGGGGCCGGCGCCGCTGCCCACGGCCCCCGGGAGGCCCCACGAGAAGTGGGGCAGGAACCAAGAGAGAGAAAACACCCATGCCAAGCCCCCGGCCGCCGTACCGCGTGGCCATCATCGGCACCGGCGGTATCGCCCACGCTCATGCCGAAGCCCTCACCGAACTCTCCGAACGCGCCCGGCTGGTCGCCGTCGCCGACGTCGACCCCACCCGTGCCGCCGAGTTCGCCGACCGATTCTCCGTGCCGCAACACTTCGACGACCCGCAAGCTCTGCTGGAGAGCGGAGACCTCGATCTCGTACACATCTGTACGCCTCCGCAGACCCACGCCCCCCTGGCGTCCATGGTGATGCAGGCCGGCGTCACCGCGCTGGTGGAGAAGCCGACGGCGCTGAGCCTGCGCGAGATGGACCAGCTGGCCACCGTGCAGGAACAGACCGGCTCCAAGGTCCTGACCGTCTTCCAGCACCGCTACGGCGCGGCGGCCGTACGCCTGCGACGGCTGGCCCGGTCCGGCGCCCTGGGCCGGCCACTGGTCGCCACCTGCGAGACCCTCTGGTACCGGCCCGACGCGTACTTCGAGGTGCCGTGGCGGGGGCGCTGGGACGTCGAGGGAGGTGGCCCGACCATGGGACACGGCATCCATCAGTTCGACCTGATGCTGTCGGTTCTCGGCCCCTGGTCGCAGATCACCGCACTCGCCGACCGCCAGACCCGGCCCACGGACACCGAGGACGTCTCGATCGCCGCCGTCCGGTTCGACAACGGAGCCCTCGCCACGGTGGTCAACTCCCTGCTGTCCCCCCGGGAGACCTCGCGCCTGCGCTTCGACTTCGAACACGCCACGGTCGAACTCGAGCACCTCTACGGCTACCGCGAGGAACACTGGCGGTTCACGCCGGCTCCCGGCCACGAGGAGCTCTCCGACCTCTGGACCAATGGTGACGAGCCGGACATCACGAGCGGCCACAGGCTCCAGATCGAGGCCGTGTTCGATGCCTGGGAGGCCGGTGAGGAACCCGGCGTCTGCCTGCTGGACGCGCGTCGCACGCTGGAGTTCGCGGCGGCGACGTACGCCTCGGCCTTCCGCGGTGTCCGCATCGCCGCGGGCGAACTGACCGACGACGACCCGTTCGCGGAAAGCATGGACGGTGGCGCCGTGCCGTGGGAACCGGTCAAGGAGGCCCTCGTATGAACACTCTTGAGATCCGCCACGACCTCGGCGCCTCGGTCACCGTACGCGACGGCGGCACCGAGCTGTTCCGCTACGTGTACCAGCCGGACACCGTCCAGCTGGAATCCCCCAAGCCCTACATCCATCCCCTGCGCACCCGGGCCGGCAAGGTCGTCAGTCTGTTCCGTCCCCACGACCACGTCTGGCACAAGGGCATCGCCTGGTCCCTGCCCCACGTCGGCGAGGAGAACTTCTGGGGCGGTCCCACGTACATCCACGGACGCTTCTACGTCCAGCTGGAGAACAACGGAACCCAGGCCCACCGCCGGATGGTCGACCTGGACAGGACCGACGGAGCGGCGACGTTCGCTCACGACCTGGACTGGACCACCCAGTCCGGCGCGCTCTTCTTCACCGAACGCAGGACGCTGCGAGCGAGCCTGATCTCCCCGCACGCCTGGGCGTTGACGTTCGAGACGCGGATGACGAACGTCTCCGGAAGGGACGTCGCCATGGGATCGCCGACCACCAAGGGCCGGGAGAACGCCGGCTACGGCGGCCTGTTCTGGCGTGGCCCGCGGTCCTTCACCGGCGGACAGTTCGTGACCGAGGAAGGCATGGGTGGCGACGAGGTTCGTGGGCGGCGCATGGAGTGGATGGGCTTCGCGGGCCGCCACGACGAGACGGACGCGCAGTCGCTCGTACTCATGCTCGACGACACGGCCAACCCGAGTCACCCGCCGCAGTGGTTCGCCCGGACCGAGGAGTTCGCCTGCCTCAATCCGGCACCGTTCTTCAGCGAGGAGCTGACCGTCGAGGACGGCGCGACCGTGCGGTTCCGCTACGGCGTCGGGATCGCCGATGCCGAGGCGAGCGCGGCTCCCGCACTCGCCGACGCGGTACGCCGGGTGCTCACACCGTCGGATACGCCGTCCGCACGTGCCGCGGAATCGTCTTCAGGGCGCTTCGCGACGGAGTGATCCGACCCTGCTGCTGCTATGCATGCCCCCGGCGTGCACTCCCCGCTCACCAGGGAGTGCACGCCTTCCTCGCCCCCCCCGGCTGCTGTGATCGCCGTAGAAGCAGGTGCCTGCGAACGGCAGCGAGGAAGTACCAGACACGTACGGGCATGATGGCGGCCCTGAATGTCCGCTCGAACGCAGGACGGCCCCGTCTGCGTCACCTTGCGCCCGTGGTGCCACAGGCACCGGCTCGTCGAGGGCTGCCGCCACATCACCCGCCGGTGCGAGGCCGACTTGCTCGACTGTGGGACCGCGGTAGTGCGGGTTCACACCCGCTGATGGCCGGCGCACGACGTTCAGCCCAGCGCGGGAAGTCCGACCCGATCGATGCCGAGGCGGTGTCCCGGGTCGCTCCGCGCGAGCCCGACCTTCCCAAGGCGTGCCTGGCACTTCGTCGCAGTGACGAGTCGTCACGAAGAGGGAGGGACCCGCGCGCGGAGATCCCGCCTGGTGGAGCAATCGCGGAGGAGCCACACCCGGCGATTTCACAACCGTTACAGTGATGCCGACCCTGTCCACCGCGCCGGAGCCCACCTTGCCGAACCTGTCCCACCTCGAGGAGATCTTCTCCGACGAGGGTGACGGCGCCGTCGGCCCCGTGCGATCGCCCGGCTGGCAAAGCAACGTCTCGCCGCAGGGACTCACGGTGACATTGATCGCCGACTACACGTTCCCCGTCCGGGCGTGGTTGCCGTCGGCGGCGATCGTGGCATTGCTCGGCGAGTTCCACGTGACCGCGGGCGCCGCCCGTACGACGATCAGCAGGCTGATGCGCCGTGGAGTGCTGGAGAGCAGCCGGCAAGGGCGGTACAGCTCCTACCGGCTGACGTCGCAGGCCGCCGTCGACCTGTGGAGCGGCGCCAGCTCGATCGCCACCTTCACCACCCAACCCGACTCATGGGACGGTCGGTGGACACTGATCGCCTTCTCCGTCCCGGAACAGGAGAGCACGCGGCGGCGCGCACTGCGCACCGCGCTGCGCTGGCGCGGATTCGCGCCGCTGTACGACGCGCTCTGGGTGTCGCCGCACCCCCTGACCCCCAAGGGGCGGATCGAGGTGGCCGACCTGGCGCGGGGTGCGGTGACCGTGTTCCGCGCGCGGCAGGAGGAACTGGACACGGAGGTCGACCGCAATCCGGTCCAGGCGTGGGACCTGCCCGGCATCGCCGAGCACTACCGGGCTTTCATCGACCGTTGGAGCGGCTTGCTTGCGCACATCAGCACCGACGGCGTCACCGGTGCCGACGCGGTGCGCGCACGGACCGAGGTCATGCACGCCTACCGGCACTTCCCCATTCTGGACCCGCTGCTCCCCATCGGGCTGCTGCCGCCCGGCTGGCCCCGGTCGCGGGCGCGGGAAGTCTGCGTCGCGGTGTACGACGGTCTGCTCCAGCCCGCCCAGGACCACGTCCGCTCCGTGGTGACCCGATTCGCGGAGGGACCACACCCCGACATCAGGGCCCATACGATCGCCGGCATGAGTGCGGGTATCGGCCACGGCTGACGCCAGGCCGCCGCGAGGATGATCGTGCGGGCTCGAAGACGTCACACCTTGCCTCCCGCGCCTGCGATCTGTCGAATGCGCGTCGAAGACAACAGAGTTGAGCGCCAATGATTGACAGATCGGCACCCGATCGGGAATGTACCTGTTGCAAGACATGTGGGAACGCTCCCAGAGGTGCGGCACACGCCGAGTGGAAGGAGAGGCACCCCTGCGCCGTTTCCGCAGAATCAACACCTCCCCGTCAGAGAAGCGGACGGTCGGGCGCGAAGGACTGCTCCCTCGATAAGTCACGATTCGGCCGGTGTTCAGCAGCTCGCCACGTCTCTGCCGGCAAGGCCACACCACGCCCATGACCACCACGGGCAGGACCGGAACGTCCTCCACCGTGCGCGATTCGCCGACCCGACCACCCCCACCACCACTCCCCCCACCACCTAGGTCAGTCTCACCGCCGCGGCATCACCCACGCCTCTTCCCGGCACCTGACCGAACAGCGCTCCGCCCCCCACCAGGAGTCGTCATGACCATGCAACGGCGTAGTCTCGTGACGCTGAGCGCAGCCGGAGCCGCGGGCGTGGGCATGTCCCTGCTCGGCACGGGACACGCAAGTGCCACCGCGAGTGCCGGCGCTCCTACCCAGCGGTTCGCGGTCGGCGTGCGCCAGTACGCCTGGAGCCGCGGCAGCCGCCGGTGGACCACCTACGTCTACTACCCCTCCACCGGCGCCCCCGGTGGCTCCCCGGTCACCAACGCGCCCGTCGCCCAAGGCGTCTTCCCGGTCTGCGAGTTCATGCACGGCTTCAGCAGCAGCCCGCAGAAGTCACTGGCGATCATCCGCCCCCTGGCCGAAGCCGGCTTCATCGTCCCCGCCCCCCACTTCGCCAACCTCAGTGGCCAGGACGTCTACAACGGCACCCAGCCCAAGGACGTCTCCGAGGTCATCACCCGGACCCTCGCCCTCAACACGGCCGGCGACCCGCTGGCCGGCCACATCGACACAGCGGTCGGGGTCGGTGTCTCCGGCCACTCCATGGGCGGCATGACCACCCACGGCCTGCTCACGTCCTGGCCCGACGCGCGGATCACCGCCGCGATCCCCATGTCCCGTGTGGACATGGGCAACCCGAGCCCGTCGGCCCGCGCCAAGGTCCTGTTCACGCACGGCGACCGGGACGGAACGTGCCCGATCTCTCCGCCCGCCAGGCGTACCGGGAACTGCCCGCCGCAAAGGCGTTCCTCACCTTCCGCGGCGCCGGCCACAGCAACTGCTTCGGCGACTCCCGCACCGTCAACACCTTCGTGGACTGGATGCGGTGGAGTCTGTACGGCGACACCTCGGCCCGCGACCGCCTTCGCGCCGACGCCGCCTCCAGCACGACCACCTGGGAATCCGCCCTGAGCTGAGGAGCGACCACGCACGGCCCGGGTGCGCGCGTCTGCCGTGCTCGCCGGGCATCCGGGCCGTGCAGGGTGCGTGGCCACCCCAGACAGATCCACTTGAGGGTTTCGACGCCCTCAAGGACGCAAGAGAGGAAAGCTCATGGTTTCACTAGCAGGGAAGATCAGGGTCATCTTCCTTGCCGTCATGTTGGCGGTTGCCGCATCGGTGTACGGCGCGGCGCATCAGGCATCGGCCGATACCGCGGCAGAGTCCAGCGCTTCACAGATCGTGGCCGACATGGGCGCGGGATGGAATCTGGGGAACCAACTCGAAGCCACCACCAACGGATACCCCAGCGAAACAGCGTGGGGCCAGCCGATGGTGACACAGACTCTCATCGACAAAGTGAAGGCGGCAGGGTTCAAGACGATCAGGATCCCGGTCTCCTACCTGGGATACATAGGGCCCGGCCCGAATTACACGATCAACGCCTCCTGGCTGAACAGAGTCCAAGAAGTCGTCAACTATGCCTACAACAGGGGCCTGCATGTGCTGATCAACATGCACGGCGACGGGTACAAGAACGTCAACGGCTCCTGGCTGATCTGCGATTCACCTTCCCAGGCGACGATCAAAGCCAAGTACGAGAAAGCCTGGCAGCAGATCGCGAACAGGTTCAGGAACTACGACCAGCGCCTGATCCTGGAGTCCATGAACGAGGAGTTCGACGGGCAGTACGGCCGCCCGACCCAACCGTGCTACTCGAACATCAACAGCTACAACCAGATCTTCGTGGACACCGTGCGGAAAACGGGCGGCAACAACAGTTCGAGGTGGCTGCTAGTGGCCGGCTGGAACACGAACATCGATTACACCGCGGGGAACTACGGCTTCGTGCTGCCGTCCGACCAGTACCGCTCCCCCTCCATTCCCGCAAATGAGCGGCGGATCATGATCTCCGTTCATCACTACAGCCCCTGGGACTTCGCCGGAGAGGAAAACGGCACCATCACGCAATGGGGCCGAGCGGCGACCAATCCGTCAAGGACGTCGACCTGGGGACAGGAGGACTATCTGGACGCGCAGCTCAAGCTGATGCGCGATGTGTTCGTCGCGAAGGGGTATCCGGTGGTGGTGGGCGAATACGGTGCCATCGACAAGTCATCGTTCGATTCGTCGAACAACAGGTACCGCGCGGACTTCGCACGGGCCGTCGTGGCCACGGCCAAGAAATACGGCGCGGCCGCCATCTACTGGGACAACGGTGCAACCGATCGGTACGGGTTCGGGCTGTTCAACCGGCGCTCCCTCACGGTCACCCAGCAGGGCATCATCAACGCCATCATGACCGGCGTCAGCGGCAGTGTTGCCGGCTCCGGCCTTCCGTCCGGCACGTAGCAGGACCCGAATCTCGACGACGGGTACGTACATACCTCGTGGGCGCGCAGTTGGGCAGGGTGGCGATGCGACACGGTGCGCCATCTCGTCAACTGCGCGCCGACCAGCCGGAGAAGTCCCGCTGCTCCACGTCTGGGAGCACGTTCGGCAAACGGACGACAGCGATGTCTTCATCCTGTTGGCTCTTTCTGTTCGAGTGTGTGTGGGCGTGAGCCGACGAGAGGTCGCGGGCGCAGCCCTGCCCTCCTCGCCACATTCCTTCTGAAAGAGCACTTGAACTGGCCTGACTCCCGCCGTATCAAACAGCTCACGGCCGAGGCACGGCGAGCCCCCGCCCCACAGGATCGCACTTCTTCTTCCGTGGATTGGTGAGCAATGGTTGACAGCTTCGCGCCCGATCGAGAAGCTGCGTGATGCACCTCAAGTTCGTCGTGATGTGACTGCGCACTTCCGTCGCAACACCTCTGGGATCGCTCACAGTCCCGACCTGGAGGAGCGCCCTGGCACGCCAAGGCCGCCCCCTCGACACGTGCCACTCGTAAGCACTCCAACCTCAGTTGTTGCCACTCCGAGGGAGGCGCATCGGCTGGGATCGCACGCTGTCACACGAACTCCGAGAATCTGAACGTCAGTTGCGCCAAGCACCCACCCCGCTCCTGGAGGTCTCTCTCACTGACCCGCTCTCCGCCGCCCGCGACGTCTCACCCGCGGCCGACGGAAGGAAAGGACCGACCATGTTCCCGCAACCCCCCACACCAGTTGCCGGGCGCATCACCCGGCGAACCCTGCTCAAGGCCACCACCGCCACCGCCGGGGCGCTCGCCACCGCCGTCGCGTTCGCCGAACTCGAGACACCCGCCGAGGCCGCGGCGAGCTTCGTCAAGGGCGTCGACATCAGCTGGGCACCTCAGATGGAGGCCGGCGGCTACTCCTGGAAGAACGCCGGCGGGCAGACCCAGGACCTGCTGACCATCCTCAAGGGATACGGCATCACCGCCGTACGCCTGCGTACGTTCGTCAACCCTTCCAACGACCCGGCCAACGGCCACTGCGGCATCAACGAGGTGGCCGCCTTCGCCAAGCGGGTCAAGGCCGCCGGCATGTCGATCATGCTCGACTACATGTTCGGCGACACCTGGAACTCCGTCGGCGTGCAGAACCCGCCCGCGGCCTGGCGGAACATGAGCTACAGCCAGATGCGCACCGCGATGGGCACGTACGTGAACCAGACCATGACGGTCATGAGGAACAACGACGTGCTCCCCACCTGGGTGCAGATCGGCAACGAGATCAACAGCGGGATCTGCCGCCCGGCCGGCAGCGTCTCCAACGGGGCGCAGATGACCGGGCTGCTCAACGCCGCATACGACCAGGTCAAGGCAGTGTCGCCGAACTCGACGGTGTGCATCCACCTGGCCCAACCGCAGAAGTACGACGTGATGACGACGTTCTTCAGCCGCTTCGCGGCGAGCGACGGCAAGTGGGACATGTCGGTGTTCTCGTCCTACGGCAGTGCCGACCTCGCCCCCGGGATCGTGGCGAACATGAAGAAGATCTCCGCCGCCTACGGCAAACCGTTCCTGCAGAGCGAGTTCGGTGGCCGGGTGGACCGGGTCTCCGCCACCCAGGCCTCGCTGGTCGCCTACATCAAGGCCCTCAAAGCCAACGGCGGGCAGGGCATCTTCTACTGGGAGCCGGAGTGCATGTCCCCGTTCACCGGCTACAACATGGGCGCCTGGGACTCCGCCGGCAAGCGACCCACCGCGATCATGAACGGCTTCACCCAGGCCTGAGCGACCGGCCATGGACCTCAATCCGGGCAACTCTCCGGCCGAGAACTGGGATTGGTGATTGTAATGCGCATGACATCGAGTCTCGAAGGGCACGGGGTCAGGCTGGGAGCAGTGGGTCTGCTGACCCTTGCGACGCTGGTCGGCACCGGTGCGGCACATGCCGATGCCGCCACGCGGGCACTGCCGGCCGGTTGTTCCGGCACTGCGCCGATCAAGTGTCACTACGCGGTCTCACCCGGCAACTACGACGTGACGGTCTCCATCGGTGGTGCCACTGCCGCCGCGACCGACATGTGGGTGGAGGCCCGGCGCCTGATGCTTCCGGCGACGAATACGGCGGCCGGTGCCGCCGCCACGTACTCGTTCACGGTCAACGTGCGGCAGCCGGAGGGGCAGCCGACCGGCCAGGGCGGCACCGGAAACCCCGGTCTGGACATCCGGTTCGCGGGGACCAACCCGCAGGTGTCGGCCGTCTCCGTGAAACCGGCGACCCAGCCGCTCGTCGCCTACCTGGCCGGTGACTCGACCGTGTGCGACCAGCCCGTGGCCCCGTACACGGGATGGGGCCAGATGATCACGTCGGCGGTGGGGCCCGGAGCGTCAGTCGCCAACTACGCGGACTCGGGCGAGAGTTCAGGCAGCTTCCTGAGGAACTCGGCGCTCTTCCCGGCGCTGCTGCCGAAGCTCAAGGCAAACGACGCGGTCTTCATACAGTTCGGCCACAACGACAAGCAGACCAGCGCGTCGGCCTTCCGGAGCAACCTCACCTCCATGATCACGCAGGTCCGTGCGAAGGGCGGCGTCCCCGTTCTGGTGACCCCGCCGGTGCGCCGGCAGTTCAACGGCAACCGGCTCACGGCAACGGCGCTGCATGTCAACGGCGTGGGCGTGAACCTGCCCGCCGAGATGCGCTCGCTCGGCGCGGCGCAGAACGTGCCGGTGATCGATCTGACCACCAAGAGCAAGACACTGGTTGAGTCCCTCGGCCCGTCCGCCTCCGCACAGCTCTTCCTGCGCTCATCCGTCGACGGTGTCACGGACAACACCCACTTCTCGCAGTACGGCGCGAGCCAGATGGGCGGGCTGGTGCTCCAGAGCATCCGCGAGCAGCGCCTGCCTCTGGCCGCGTACCTGCGCTGACCCACGCCCGGCGCCAGTCCCAAGGAGGGACCCGTTGAGGAACTTACGGATTCTCATCACGACCGCGCTCGTGATCGCCTTGTCGAGCCTCGGTGTCAGCGCCGCATCCGCGGCGGACCGCGTCGCCACGAACTGTGCCAGTGCCTCCCGCGCCCAGGCCCCGGCCGCACGGGCGGTCGCCGCACCGGTCACCGTGTGGCTGGCCGGCGACTCCACCATGGCCAACCCGAGTTCCGGCCGTTGTCCGGTCGGCTGGGGCAGCCAGTTCGACGCCCTGTTCAACAGCGACGTGACGGTCAAGAACCAGGCCGTCGGAGGCCGCAGCATCCAGACCTGGCTGTACGAGGGGAACGTGAGCGGCACCAAGGGCTCGGACGGTGAGTGCCGCCTCACGTCCACCTCGTACTCGTCCCGCTGGCAGGCGATGCTGAACTCGAGCACCGGAATGAAGGCCGGTGACTACCTGTTCATCCAGTTCGGCATCAACGACTCCTCCTCGACCTGCCCCCGGCATGTCGGCCCCGCCCGCTACCGGCAGTTGATGACCACGATGGTGCAGGCCGCCCTGGCCCGGGGAGCGCATCCGGTGCTGCTTACCCCGGTTGCGGCCATCACCTGTTCCGGCGGCACCGCGACGAAGAACCGCGGCTTCGTGAACGAGACCTTCGCCGTCGGATCCGCCACCAGGGCGCCGGTCGTCGACCTGCAGTCGCTGAGCGTCTCGCTCTACAACAGTCTGCGCTTCTGCCCGAACAACGGCGACTACGGAGGCAGCGGTCCCCTGGGCACCTTCTTCTGCAACGACCACACCCACTTCGACACCTACGGCGCCCAGCGGGTCGCAGGGCTCGTCGCCGGTGACGTGCGCCGCCAGAACCTCCCGCTCGCCGCGTATCTCACGTAGCACGCGGCGGTGGGCGCGAACCGAGGCGGGTCGGTTCGCGGGTGGCCTTAATGACGGCGGTGCAGCAGACCCAGGACTCAGTCGTCCCTACCAACCTGACGGTGGCGTACGGAAACGGCTCGGCTCCGACCGGGCCGCGGGGCGTGCGACGAAGACGGAGGCCGGGGCGAGGGTACGACCGTCGAAGCAAGCTCCGCATCGGTGGTGACAGGAGGCCTGTCCATGGCCGGAGGTCCCCCCGGCTTACGGACATGGACTGCGCGGCCACTTCGTCCCGTGGGTTATGAGGTCCGCACCGCCGCTCGTGATCAGCGATGTGTGCGGCGTGTCGGCGGCACTGCTGAGCCGCCTCAAGCACGCCGCCCCCGTTCAACCAGAGCAGCCGGTTCGCGATGTCTGTTCGGCCCCCGCCCGAGCGATCAGGGAGTGGGCCGCTCACTCGGAAGGTGGTACACGCATCCATGGCAGTGACACGAAGACGGTCCACTCGGGAGATGACGCCGTGAGAACTGCGAAGTTCAGCACCCCTGTCCTCCTGCTCTCGGTGGTCACGGTGAGTTCCGTCGCCATGCACCCCGGCTCGGCGTCCGCGAGCGCCGCGGCGGCCGGAAGCACCTACTACGTCGCCCCGAACGGGAACGACGGAGCAGCAGGTACGCAGGCCGCCCCGTGGGCGTCGATCGCCCGTGCACAGGCCGTCGCCAAGGCGGGCGACACGGTTTACTTCCGGGGTGGCACCTACGTCTACACCCGCGCGAACAGCGCCTGTTCGAGCCAGACCGCCAAGGTCGACGCGATCACCCTCAACAAGAGCGGCAGTTCGGGCAACCCGATCCGGTACTGGGCCCGGCCGGGCGAGAAACCGGTCTTCGACTTCTCGCGGATGACGGACAACTGCCGCATCAAGGGCTTCAACGTCACCGGCAGCTGGATCCACCTCAAAGGACTGGAAGTCAAAGGCGTTCCCCAGAACAACAACCGCAACGCCGAGTCCTGGGGGATCTGGGTTTCCGGCAGCAACGACGTCTTCGAGCAGATCGACACCCACCACCACATGGGTACCGGCCTGTTCATCAGCGGCGGGGGCGGCAACCTCGTCCTCAACTCGGACGCGCATGACAACTACGACCTGCGCAGCAACGACGGGCCCGGGGAGAACGCCGACGGGTTCGGTTCGCACTACACGCCGGCCGGCCGGCCCGCGAACGTGTTCCAGGGTTGCCGTGCGTGGTGGAACGCCGATGACGGGTTCGACCTCATCTCCACCTACTCGCCCGTGACCATCGAGAACTCGTGGGCCTGGCGCAACGGGTACGTGCCGGGGACGACGACGCCCTCCGGCAACGGAGCCGGCTTCAAGTCCGGCGGCTACGGGGGCGACTACGAGGCCGACGCGCCGAAGCACACCGTCCGCTCCTCGGTGGCGTTCCTCAACAAGGCGGCCGGCTTCTACGCCAACCACCACCCGGTGGCCAACGACTTCTTCAACAACACCGGCTATGGAAACCACCCCAACTTCAACATGCTGGGGATCGACTCGCGCGGCGCCGCCGTCGGCCGGGGCAACCTGCGCAACAACATCGCCTACACCGGAACGGCGACGTCGAACATGAGCGGCACGAACGCCGCGTACAACTCCTGGAACCTCGGCGTCCCCCTGTCGGACTCCCAGTTCCGCAGTGTGTCGACGTCCGGCTGGGACGCGCCCCGCCAGACCGACGGGAACCTGCCCGTGCTGCCCCACCTCCGTCTCGCGGCGAACAGTGCCCTGATCGACAAGGGCACCGACGTGGGACTGCCCTTCAGCGGAAGCGCGCCGGATCTCGGCGCCTTTGAGAGTGACGGAAGGTGACCTCTTGAGGCAACGATCGCGTGTCGTCTCGAAGTACTGGAAGTTGGCCGCCGCCACCCTGTTGTCCGTGGCGTTGGCGGCGCCGCTCTCGGCGGGCACCGCCGCGGCGGAGACACCTGCAACGCAGAGACAGGCAACGGAGCTCCAGGACCAGGGGGCGGCTGCTGGACCGGTGGTGGATCGCGGTCTCAAGCACCTGGTGTCCGACTACCAGACACGTACTCCGTCGAAGTGCACGGCTGACTCCTGGAAGCCCTTCGCCAAGGCGTTGACCGCCGCGGCCGATGTCGCCGGCGACACGTCGGCCACTACGTCGGAGGTCGCCGACGCGAAGACGGCCCTGATGACCGCCGCCGCCGATCTGAAGGCCGCCGACGAGGGCACGTTCCAGACCATCACGAACAACACCTTCTGGAACGACACCAGCGGCAACCCCATCTATTCGCAGGGCGGTGGGGTCTTCAAGTTCGGCGACACCTACTACTGGTACGGCGTGCACTACACCGGCGCCGAGCTCTACCGGGCCGATCCGACGAGGAAGTACGACGGGAACGTCAGCTTCGTCTCGATCCCCGTGTACTCGTCCAAGGACCTGGTGAACTGGAAGTTCGAGAACCGGGTCGCGACGCGCTCCACCGGCGTGGGCAGCGGCGCCAACCTGGGTGGTGCGGGCTGGGTCGGGCGGCTCGGCGTCTCGTACAACGAGAACACCGGCAAGTACGTGCTCGCCGTGCAGATGTGGCACACGGGCAGGGGCGGGCACGGCGTTCTGCTGCTGCAGGGCGACTCACCCACCGACACCTTCGACTACGGCTACTTCCAGACCCAGATCACCAACTCGCCCACGACCGGCACCGGGGATCAGACCGTCTTCACCGACGACGACGGCAAGGACTACCTGATCTTCTCCAACCGCGAAGGACGGTCGCGCGGCTTCGTGGCCAAGTTCCGGGAGTCCGACTCGCTGCGGATCGAGCCAGGCGTGGAGATCCGCCGCGGCGCCGGTCGCGAGGGCAACGCCATGTTCAAACTCGACGGCAAGTACTACCACGCGGCGTCGGACCTGCACGGCTGGAACACCTCGGTCAACTACGTCAATGAGTCGACGAGCAGCAACGTTCAGGGCTCGTACAGCAGCGAGTACGTCCTTGCCGGCACCGAGATGGACTACAGCCATGTGACCCAGACCGGGTTCTTCGTGACGGTCAAGGGCACCAAGCAGAACACGGTGATCTACGCCGGCGACCGCTGGGCCGACTTCGCCTGGAACGGCATCGGGTACAACCAGTGGGTGCCGATCACCAAGACCGGCGCGAGGCCGCAGTTCCACTCGGTGAGCCAGTGGCAGTTCAACGCCACGACCGGAGAGTGGCGTGTCGGGCCGGCGAACAACTACATCCTCAACCCGGACATCCAGGCTGACCGCGTCATCGTCTCCAGTGTGCGGGGATGGCGGAACCTCGGCGGTTCGGTGACCAACGTCAACGGTGGTGTGAACGGGTCTCGCTTCGCCCTCCAGGTGAGCAACAGCGGCGGCGTCGAGCAGCGGATCGAGTCGGTGCCCGCAGGCACCTACACCCTGTCCCTGCACGCTCGGGGTAGCGCCGGACAGGTCGTGATCACCGGCGCCAACGGCAGCCGCGCCCTCAGCATCCCGGCGTCGAGCGGCTGGGCCAAGCGCGAGCTCACCGGCATCGAGCTGCCCGGCGGGGCCGCCACCGTCACCGTGCGGGCGTCGGGTTCGGGCGGCGTCACCGTCGACCAGCTGTCACTGGTAAGGACCTCTGCCGACGCGCCATCGGGACAGCGTTACGAGGCGGAGACCGCGCCGGCGGTGTGCCAGGGCACGATCGACTCGAACCAAGCGGGCTATTCCGGTACCGGGTTCTGCAACGGCACCGCCGCCGCGGGGGCCTACGCGCAGTTCACGGTGACCTCGGCGACCGCTGGTACGGCGACGGTGGCGGTCAGGTTCGCCAACGGCTCCAGCAGCGGTGTGCGGCCGGCGAACCTCGTCGTCAACGGAGCCATGGCAGGGGCGCTTTCGTTCGAGTCCACCGGTGCGTGGACGACGTGGACGACCAAGACCGTGACGGTCTCGCTGAACGCCGACAGCAACACCATCCGGTTGGATCCGACCACGGCAGCCGGGCTGCCCAACGTCGACTACCTCGATGTCGGTGCCGCGGCGGGCTGACATCCCGTGCTCCGCCGGTCTCCTCGACCGGCAGAGCGTACGGAACAGCCCATGCCGCACGTACGTCACATCGTCAGGAGAAGGACATGAGCAGCAAGCGTCCACCCCGCGCCGTCGCGGTCACGACGACGTTGGTCACCATGGTGTCCGCACATCTACTCATGGTGCCCGAGCCGGCCCACGCGACCTTCGGAACCGCGGACATCAAGCCGATCGAGAGCAATATCGCTGCCAAGCCCTGGGCCTCGGCGACAGCTGCCACCGGCTCGTCCAACGCCCGTCTGTCCATCGACGGCGACCCGGCGACGTCCTGGCAACCCGGTCGTGCCGGCGCCCGGCTGTGGCTCACCGTCGACCTCGGTGGCACCTACGACAACCTGCGTAAGGTCAAGGTGCTGTTCCCGGACCGTGGCGTGGCCCACCGGTACCTCGTCGAGGCTTCATCCGACGGTCGCCGGTGGAAGACCATCGCCGACAGGTCCCACAACCGGGCCGTGTCGCGCGGGGAGGTGCACCTGTTCACCCGGCCGGCAACGCGCTTCGTCCGGCTGACCTTCACAGGTGGGTCGGGCCGGGCCCGGGCAGGTGTCAGCGAGCTCCAGGTCTTCAACTACCTGCGGGACGACCTCACCCTCGGCGCCGATCTGTCCTGGATGGACGACGTCCAGGACCAGCAGTACTGGGTCGACCCCCTGGCCGAAGACCGCGGCGCCGGGCCACACCTGCTCGACGTGGCCAAGGATCGTGGCATGCAGCACACCCGGCTGCGGATATGGAACGAGCCGCGCAGCGAGAGCACCGGCCAACCGACGCCGATACCGCGCCAGGGCCCGGAGCGCTCACTGGCCTCAGCCAAGCGGATCAAGCAGCGGGGCATGGGCCTGGGGATCGACTTCCACTACGCGGACTCCTGGGCGGACCCGAGCAAGCAACCCAAACCACGCGCCTGGGCCGAGCTGGAGTTCGCGGACCTGTCCCAGACCGTGTACGACTTCACCGCCGACTATCTGAAGCGGTTGATCCGGCAGGGCACCACGCCGGAGAAGGTGGCCGTCGGCAACGAGATCATCAATGGCTTCATGTACGGCAGCGAGGCGGCCCACATCGGCACGACGAATCCGCCGTACTTCGTCGACCAGGCCGATGTGTACCAGTCTCAGCCCGGCGGTGGCCTGCTGTGGAAGTACTGGCGGTCGACCGACCCGGCGGAGCAGCAGCTCTACGACCAGTCGTGGGACCGGTTCACCACCCTGGCCGCGGCCGGGATCAAGGCCGTCCGAGACGCGTCACCGACATCCAAGGTCGAGATACACGTGATCGTCGACAAGGACAAGCTCGCCAAAACCATGGAGTTCTGGCGCCAGTTCCTCACCCGGGTGAAGGCGAAGGGCCAGAACCCTGATGTGCTGGCCATCTCGTACTACCCGGAATGGCACGGTACGCCCGAGGCGCTGGATCTCAACCTCAACACCATGGCCACCACCCACCCCGGCTACGAAATCGACATCGCGGAAACCGCCTACCCCGCGTCGGGCGGCGATGGGGCGCCGTTGCCCAACTCGCCGTACCCGCGAACCATTCAGGGGCAGGCGGACGCGATCCGGAGGGTGTTCCAGGCCGCCAACGACGTGGTCGACAACCGAGGTTCAGGAGTCCTGGTGTGGGAGCCGGCCGGCTACCAGCCCATGTTCAGGGCCGTGCCCGGACTGGCGAACACATGGGAGCCGCACGCGTCCATCAACGTCTTCAACGCCAGCCGCGCCAAGCACATCCTCCAGGACACCGTCCACACCGCCACCATGGTGGGAGCCGTCCCGAAGCTGCCCTCCTCCCTCCGCATGCTCACCACCGCCACCAACAAGATCACCACTGTCCCCGTCCGCTGGCAGCCGTTGCCACCTGGCGCGACCGACAGGCCGGGTGAGGTCACAGTCACCGGGACGACCGGCACAGGGCCGGTCACGGCGGTCATCGACGTCATGCCCAGCCACGGCGAACAGGACGTGACCACCTCATAGCCTGCCTGGGAGAACCACGCCGCGTTCGATCAGAACGGCCGCACTCCCCCCGACATCCGGTGCGCCCGACCAACCGCGCGCCGCTCCTGCCCCCCCCTCGCGGGTGGCAGGAGCACCCACAGCGGCTGCTGCGCCGTGCGCCCCGTCGGCCTGTCGGCCTCTGCGCCGACGGGGCGCACCCGGCAACGGGACCAGCCGAACGCCAAACCCCCCACCCATCCCCGCACCCAAGGAGTCACCATGACCTTGCGACGACGGACCTTCCTCAGCATGAGCGCGGCCGGAGCGACGGGCGTGGGCCTGTCCCTGCTCGGCGCAGGACAGGCACCGGCCGCCGCCGGGCCACTGGACACGGCGCCGACCACGCCGTTCGCGGTCGGCGTGCGCCGGTACAACTGGACCCGCGGCAGCCGCCCGTGCACCACTTACGTCTACTACCCGGCCACCGGCACCGCCGGCGGCAACCCGGTGACGGACGCCCCGGTCGCGGGCGGGATCTTCCCCGTCTACAACATGACCCACGGCTTCGGAAGCAGCCCGCAGAACTCCCTGTTCATCATCCGGGCCCTGGCCTCGGCGGGCTTCATCGTCCCCGCGCCGCACTTCAACCACAACTTCGACGACGTCAAGAACGGCAACACCTCCAAGGACGTCTCGCAGATCCTCACCAACACCCTCGCGCTCAACGCGAGCGGACCGCTGGCCGGGCACATCAACACCGGCATCGGCGTCGGCGTCTCGGGCCACTCCCTGGGCGGCATGGTCACCCACGGTCTGCTGACCTCCTGGCCCGACAGCCGGATCGTCTCCGCCAACCCCCAGTCCTGCACGGACATGGGCAACCCGTCCAGCTCGGTCTCGGCCAAGGTCCTGTTCGTGCACGGCGACCGGGACTCCACCACGCAGTACTCCTCGGCCCGGCAGGCGTACTCGGAGATCACCTGGCCCAAGGCGTTCCTCACCTTCGTCGGCGGCAGCCACACCAGCTTCTGGAGCGACCAGCGCTTCCCGAGGACCGTCGTCGACTGGGCTCGCTGGACCATGTACGGCGACACCGCCGCCCGGGACCGCCTCCCGGCTGACGCGTCCGGGTCCAACACCAGGTGGGAAGCCCAGCTGGGCGACTCGCCCGGCGGCCCGGGCCTCTACACCCTGCTGGCTCAGCACAGCGGCAAGGCCGCCGAGATCAACGCGGCCTCCACCGCCGCCGGCGCACAACTCGTCCAGCGGACCACCAACAGTCGCCCCAACCAGCAGTTCGAGTTCGTCGACGCCGGCGACGGCCACGTCCGCGTCAAGGCACTGCACAGTGGCCTGTTCCTCCAGCCCACCGGCACCGCGACCGGAGCGGACGTCGTCCAACAGGCCGACACCGGCGCCACCAGCCAGCAGTGGCGCGTGGTCGATCACGGTGGTGGCGTGATCAGCCTCGTCAACCGGGAGTCCGGCCTGGCGATGGATGTCTGGGAGTACTCGACCGCCGACGGCGCCCGCATCGCCCAGTACACCTACAGCGGCAACCCCAACCAGCGCTTCACCCGCCGCCGCGTCTGACCGGGACCTGTCGGGGCACCGCTCGGGCGACAGGGCGGGCGGTGTCCCGACATGGCGGCGGCAATCCTTCGCGCAGCCGTCTGAACCGCCTCCCCTGTATCCGGGGAGGCCATCAGGCAGATCTGCCGCGTCGGTGAGGAGCAAAGCGCCGGTGACGACGAACGGTTTGATCTTTCCGGTGCGGCGCCCCCACTGAAGGCCACCGAGACTCTCGTCCGGGCGCGGCCGACCCGTGTGCCCGCGGACCGGCGAGACCGGGATCCGGCTCGTCGCCGGCGATGAGCGAGCCACGAGCGTGCGCCTGGTCCGCCGACCGTCTCGATCGCTCGACTCCCGACAGCGGTTCCCCCGGCGAGCATGTGACCTGAATGCCGGACAGCCCTTCGTCGACACCAGCCGCAACGGCCGACGTGCCTACTGCTCCGCACGCTGCGCCAACACCGATGCCGTACGCCGTCACCGCAGGAAGTAGCACCTGGCGGTCGGCTCGCGGCAGGACTACGCAGGGACCAGTGCCACGACGATCGGGACGGCGGCGATCCCGAGAAGCGTCTGCGTCGCGGTGATCCCGGCCATCAGCGGTGCGTCGCCACCCAGTTGCCTCGCCAGGATGTACGAGGACGACGCCGTCGGCAGGGCCTGGAACAGGACGGCGATGATCAGTGCGTGGGAGCCCAGCCCGAAGATCTGAGCCGCGGCGAACGTGGCGGCCGGCATGAGCGCGAACTTGGCCACCGAGGACGTGAAGATCGGCGCCGCCCACGACCGTGCCGCGTCGAAGCGCAGAGCGGCACCGATGCAGAGCAGGCCCAGCGGCATGGAGGCGGCTCCCAGTGCCCCGAGTGCCGGTTCGATGCCCGGCGGCAGGTGCAGGCCGACTGCCTGCAGGAGGATGCCGCCCACGCAGGCGAGGATGAGCGGATTGGTCACGAGTTGCCGTCCGATGGCGGACAGGCTCAGGCGCGCGCTTCCGAACCACGCGAAGACCAGCACACACAGCACGTTGACAGTGGGCACGATTGCGGCGTTGCAGACCGCGGCGAACGCCACGCCCTTGGTGCCGAGCAGGCCGGCTGCGATGGTCACGCCGATGTAGTTGTTGAAGCGCACACTGCCTTGAAAGACCGAGGTGAAGGCGTCGCCCCGCAGCCGCATCAGGTCGGAGGCGAGTCAGACGGCCGCGTTGAGCGGGCTGCCGAGACAGTCGGCACCGCTGCCCTCTGAGACGGTTTCGCCGTTCCGCGTCATGCTCATCGTCACGGCGCGCAGATCGACGCCGGTGAGCGGCAACGGGACGCCGCCGAGGACATACAGGCCGCAGGAGGCGTTGTCGGCGACCGTGTCGACGAGGGAGACGTCCCACCCCCGTACCCGGCTGTCCACGATCTCCAGAGCGGGCAGTGCGAAGTCGACCGCGCGCAGCACGTCCACCACGGTGCACTCGCGGTGCGGCAGATCGCGGCCGAGCACCAGCGCGACCTCGGCCTCCACCTTGGGCTGCAGCAACCGTCCGGGCGGCACCCGGCCGCCGTCGGCCACCGCCATGTCGGCGAACAGCACCCCGAAACCGCACCATCGCCGTGGGGCGCCAGCACCATGGTCACGTGTCGGCGTTGGCCGCGCATCGTTCGCGGAGGATTTGGGCGGTCTGTCGGCACCAGTCGGCCGTCTCCTGCTCGTAGCGGAGGCCGCGCAGACAGGTCAGGTATGGCCCGATCCGGTCGCCGGAGTTCAGGAATGCCTGCTCATCGGCGTCGCCGCGCTGGCGTTCCATGTACCTCTCGAAAATGTCGATCTTGGCTGCGGCGATGAGTGCCCGCTCTTCGAGCTGTTCGATCACGGCCTTCGCGGACGCGCTGTCCACGGCCCGCACCTTGATCAGAAGATCGTCGCGGATGAAGGCAGGCTTGGCGCTGGATTCGGCGAACCGCTCCAGCTCAGCGAGGCCGGCATTGGTGACCGAGAAGAGCCGCTTGGTCGGACGGGTCTCCTGGATCACGGCGCGCCCCTGGATCAGGCCGTCCTTCTCCAGCTTGGTCAGCTCCAGATACAGCTGCTGGGGCAGTGCGTGCCAGAAGTTGGCCATGCCCGCGTCGAACGTCTTGGCCAGTTCGTAGCCGCTGGACTCGCCGTCCAGTAGCGCGGCCAGTACCGCGTGTCGCAGCGCCATGATCGTCGGCCTCCTGTCCGTGTCGCGCCACTGGGCCCCTGTGGGGCCGTCGGCGGGTGTCGACGCTCACACTCTACTCTGCTTCGCTATTACTCATATTCTTGAGTATTGTGATTGTTGTATGGCGACCCCGGGAGCTCATCGCTACCGGACCCGCCGTAGAGAGCCCGGCTCGCCAGCGCCGGACGGCACGTCATCTCGTGAGAGGACTGCAATGAACCTCAAGAACGCCTTCCAGGGCGCCTATACGCCGGTCGCCGAAGAGGTCACCTCCTTCGACCTGCCGGTCACCGGCACCATCCCCGCCGAACTCAACGGCCGCTACCTGCGCAACGGCCCCAACCCCATGAACCTCGACGAGCCCCGGCTCCACCTGTTCACCGGAACCGGCATGGTGCACGGCGTACGACTGCGTGAGGGCAAGGCCGAGTGGTACCGCAACCGCTGGGTGCGCTCGGCGCGCGTCGCCGAGGCACTCGGCGAACAGCCCCGCCCCGGCGCCTCCATGCGCCGCGTGGACGCCGGCCCCAATACCCACGTCATCGGCCACGCCAACCGCACCTTCGCCCTGGTCGAAGGCGGCTCCCGGCCCTACGAACTCACCTACGACCTGGACACCGTGGGAGCCTGCGACTTCGACGGGACCCTGCGCGACGGCTTCGTCGCTCATCCCAAGCTGGACCCCGCCACCGGAGAACTGCACGCCGTTACCTACGTCATCGGCGGCGACACGCTGACCTACCTGGTCGTCTCCCCCCTCGGCAAGGTCGTGCGCAGCGTGGCCATCCCCGCTCCGCACGCGCCGTTGATGCACGACTTCGCTCTGACCCGGAAGTACGCCGTGCTGTACGACCTCCCGGTCACCTTCAGCCAAGCTGCCGCAGATTCTGGCAAAGCGTTCCCGATGAACTGGAACGAAGACCGCGGCGGTCGCATCGGCCTGCTGCCTCGCAGCGGCACCGAGGTGCGCTGGTTCGATGTCAATCCGTGCTGGGTCTTCCACACCCTCAACGCCTACGACCAGGGCGACACCGTCGTGGTCGACGTCGTGCGCTACCCACAGATGTTCGTGGGGGCCGAGCTGAGGGGCAACAGCCTTCCCACGCTCGACCGCTGGGTCATCGACACGGTCACCGGGAAGGTCACCGAGACGCGCCTGGACGACCACCCACAGGAGTTCCCCGTGGTCAGTCCGGCCGTCGTCACCGGCGCCTACCGCTATGGATACTCTGCCGTCACACTGGACCTGATCCGCTACATGGGTCCGGCCAGCCCCACCCTGGACGGCCTGCCCGTCGACGCGTTCAGCGACTCGCTGATCAAGCACGACCTCGACCGGCAGACCGCCACGGTCCGCGGCTTCGGCACCGGTCACTACACCAGTGAGGCGTACTTCGTGCCCGCGCAGAACGCACGGACTGAGGATGACGGCTACGTCCTCGCCTACGTCTTCGACCCCGAGCGGGGTGCCACCGATCTGGTGATTCTCTCCGGACAGGACTTCACCGGCGCCCCGATCGCCACAGTGCACCTGCCGACGCGCGTACCGCTCGGCTTCCACGGCAGCTGGATACCCGACCCCGCCTGACAGGGCAGATGTTCAGGAGCGTCACCCACCCGGCGGGGTCTGACCCACCGCCTGACGGACCCTGGGTCCTCAGGGGGATCTGTCGGCCCCGCCCGGCCGGCAATCGCAAGCTCCTGGCGTGGCTCCGCTCGTTCGGCACCCTGGTGTCGGTCGGAGACGAGCGCACCAGCGCCTACGAGGCCGGACTCGCCCGCCACCTGCGCGAGCAGGACGTCGCGGTGGTCGAGACTGACCGCCTGGACCGCAAGGCCCGTCGCTGGCAGGGCAAGTCCGACCCGGTCGACGCCGAGGCGGCAGCCCGCCCCGACCTCGCCCAGCGCGCCCCACCGGCATACCCAAGCAGCGCGACGGCCGGGTGGAGGCCCTGCGGAGCCTGCGCGTCATCCGCCTCAGCGCGATCCGCCGACGCGCTGACATGCCAACGCTGATGAAACACTCATCATCACGGCGTCGAAGGAACTACGCGGCGTTCTGCGGGAATTGGGCGAACGGCAGCCCCAGTCATTGCAGGTGCTCGGCAATCGCGTCTGCCACGGCGCGCATTCCGGCGCCGTTGGGGTGGAATGCGCCCGTAAGGGCGGAGCCGCGCAGGCGTTCCGGGAGCCCGGTCACCCATGGTTCGGCCGATCCGAGGGCGTGCTCGCGACTGAGCTCCCCCACGGTGACGAGTTCCGCGCCAGTGCGGGTCGCCGTGCGGGCGAAGACCTCGGCGACCTGGTCGCCCAGTCGGCGGAACTCCTCCAAGGTGGCTTCGTCGAAGGGCGCCTCCCGGCTGGACCGGGTGGCGGGGCCGATCACCGTGAGGTAGTCGACCAGGAGCACCCGCGCGCGCTTCGCCCGACCTCGTGTCTCCTCGACGACGCGGGAGAGGTTCGCCGCCGCCCGATCGATGTCGTCCTCCGACGGACGCGGAACCCCGCGCCGTTTCAGCGCGGTGGCCAGTGGCCGGGAGAGGGCGCGGGACGAAAGTCGGCCCGCCGTGCCCATGAGGACCATGCCGCCGATGTAGCCGAGGTCGTTGCCTCCGGCGGTGATGGTCACCAGGTCGGCGTCTGCCGGCAGCCCGTCCAACTGGGGCGGGAAGGTGTGGAGCAGAAGTCGTTGAGGTCTGTCGATGATCGTGTCCGTGGTGGCTCCGCTCACGGTGAGATCCGTGAGTGTGGCACCGAGCCGTTCGGCGAGCAGATGCGGATAGTTCCGTGCCGAACGGTACGCTCTGCGATCAGCGACAGGCTTGATGCCGGGGCCGGCAGCGTAGGAGCTGCCCAGTGCAGCAATGTTCCGAATGTGCGTATATGGCATCGGGTCTTGCTCCTTGGTAGTTGCTTGATCTTTGGGTACTCGCCCGGGTCACCGTCTGTATGCCTGCACGACTCGCCCGAATCCGGACCCGTCCAGGGCGATCGGACGGGTCGCCGGTGCCGCGTCCGGAAGGAGGCGGGCCAGTACCTGCCCCGGGGGCATCTGGATGGCATGGGTTGCGCCCAGTTCACCGATCACACTCATCACGTCGTACCACTGCACGGGATGAGCGACGGACCAGGCGAGATCGTCGAGTACGGCCTCGCCGTTCCCGCGGATGCGACGGCCCCGTAGGTTGCTGAGGTAGGCAACTTGCTGCGGACGACGCGGGACACCGGCGAGGTACTCGGCCAGGCGTGCGGCGACGGGCTCCTGCAGCGGGCAGTGCGAGGCGACCGCCAGGTCCAGACGCTGCCAGCGGCGCGCACCCAGGCAAGATGCCGCCGACTCCGCCCGCTGCAGCGCGACCACGGTACCGGACAGGACGATCTGGTCCGGGGCATTGATGTTGGCGATCCACAAGGCATCGTCCGTGGTGCTCACCTGCTGGGCGAGAGTGCGTACATCGCGCACACCCAGTCCGAGGGCGGCTCCCATTCCCCATCCACCGCCGGCACAGACCCGTTGCATAAGTTCGCCGCGCAGGTGGACAACCTCAAGCGCCTCGTCGAAGCTCAGGACGCCCGCTGTGACGGCGGCGGGGAACGCGCCGACCGAGTGACCGGCAACGAAGTCCGGGCGCGCACCGTAGTCCTGGGTGAGGGAGCGGGCGGCGGCCACCCCGGCGATGACCAGGGCGAGCTGGGTGTTCGTGGTGGCGTGCAGCACCTCGGAAGTGTCCAGCGCATCGAGGTCGGTCGCCCCTATCCGGCTCAGTATGCCCGCCGCTTCGTCAAGAGTTGCGGTGATCGCGGGGGAGGCCGGCAGGGTGTGAAGCATGCCCGGGCGTTGGGATCCCTGTCCGGGGTAGAGGAAGGCCACAGTCATCCCGTCTCCTGCCAGGGCACAGGAACGAGGCGCGGTCCGGCGGGCGTTCGCAACAGGACGGCGTCCGCCGAGGAGACCAGTTCGCCGAGCGCGACCGCGCCCTCGTCGGTTTCGATCAGACAGTCGACGCGCGCGGGCAGTCGCCCGAGGACCTGATGCACGCGTTCTGCCACGGCGCGTGGTGGCAGTGTTGCGCTCCGGATCATCAGGTCCAGGTCACTCGTGGCCGTCACGACAGGCACGCCGGCGGCCAGCTCGAACCCCACGCTGCCGGTCGGTCCCCAGGGCAAGTGAGTGGCCTCCTCAATGACCGAGGCCACGGCGTGCAGCCTCCGAAACGCCGAGAGGGTCCGGATCACCATGCTTCGACGCGTGGCGAGTTTTTCGGGGGTGAGCGCCTCGGCCACCGAGTCGGCGGGGATCTCCGAAGCGAAACGATGTGCCCGCGTGGGGCCGCGGACGCCGACGGGGATACGGCCGTCCCGCATGCCGTTCCGCCCGCCGCCTCGCCTGACAACGATCCAGGCGGCGCCTTTCAGTACTGGGGCCACCCAGCCCGGGGCGTCTGCGGGCACGATTCCTCGTGTCCGGGTCAGACGCAGCAGGTCGCGGGGGCGCACCGCGGTCATGCTCGCCACTGTTCGGCCATCGTGTCCCTGACCCGGCGTGACGCCGCACGCGTGGGGGTCGCGGTCGGCGAGTCCAGACGGTTGGACAGATCCCGCGGCCCCGAGCGGGCGTCCTCGATCGCCTGTGCCAACGCCCGGCGAACGGTCACCACGTCCTCTGGCGTCGGGCTGTCGCCGTCGTCGACCGGCAGCAGTCCGTCGCAGAAGCCCAGTCGCGCCCAGTCGCGGACGTGGTAACTGAGCGGGAGCACCGTTTCAGCGAGTTCGTCGAGCTGGTCGACGGTGCGCAGGGTGACGCGCGCGGCGGCGGCCTGGTGCATGGCGTGGATCTGCACACCCGGATCGTCCAGGGCGAGGATCTGCTGGGCCTGCAGACCATGTGCGAGGACGTCAGCCGGGCGGCGGAGCTGCTGGGGGTGGGCCAGCCGACGCTCAGCCGTGCAATCAGCCAGTTGGAGGCAGACCTCGGTCTGACGCTGTTCAGCCACCGTGCCCGTCGGCTGACGTTGACTCCCGCCGGGCGCGAGCTCGCCACGATGCTGGAACCCGTGGTGCGCCACATCGACCGGGCAGTGGTCGAACTGGGCGGATCCGTGGATCCGCGGCACGGCCATGTGCGCTTCGGCTTCCTGAGGTCCATGGGCGACGAGGTCGTCCCCACGATGATCAGCGCCTTCGGCGCGCGGGAGCCGGAAATCGCGTTCACCGTCCTGAAAGAGGGCAGCAACGCGGACCTGGTGGCCGCACTGCGGGCCGCGGAGATCGATCTCGCTCTGCTCGCGCCCGCCCCGCAAGAGCCGGACATCACCAGCGAGCTGCTGGAGACACAACGTCTCCATCTCGAAGTGCCCGCGGACCATCCGCTCGCCGCCTTCGGCAGCGCCCGTTTCGAGGATCTCGCCGGGTGGACCTTCGTCGCGCTGACCTATGGCTACGGTCTCCGGCAGATCCTGGACGCCATGTGCGAGACCGCTGGTTTCCACCCGAAAATCGTGTTCCAGGGCAATGACATACGCACCCTGCGCGCTCTGGTCGCGTCCGGTGCGGGTATCGCGCTCCTGCCCCCCGCCGCCCATCCTCAGCCCGGCACAACGGCCGTACCCGTCATCGACCCGGTCGTCACCCGCGAGGTGTGCCTTGCCTGGAGTTCCACGAGCCACCTCAGCGCCCCGGCCGAGACCTTCCGAGACTTCATGATCGCTCAGCGGGGGCACGTGTTTCCCTGAGACCGATCAGCCCCATCAACAGCGGCCACGACACCGCCCCCTCCGGCACCACCCGGGACCCGCCCGCCCCATCGGCCGGCTGAACGGGCTCAGCACTCCAGGACCAGGGCTTCGCGTGCTGCCTGCTCAGCACAGAGAAGGCATCCGCGGAACGCAGCTTCAGCCCGGCACCGTGCGTCATAGTGTCGCCGGGCTTCAGCGAGGGCGGGGACTGCTCACTGCTGCGGACGCCCCACAGATCGGCCAGGCAACCGCCGTTGCCGCAGATGCCCGAGCCGAGGACGTCACCGAGGCGGACGACTGTGCCCCCCGAGGCGCGCCGGCTCGGAGCGGTGCGCCGCCGACGTCGTTGAACGACTCCTTGGTGACCACTTCGTTCATGGGGTTCGTGGTGCCCCAGTGGTTGGAGACCTCTGGTTTCGAAAGGTCGTAGGCGTGCGGGTGCCAGGTGTCCTCGTCCAGCAGCGCCAAGTCCGTAGGTGAAGGAGTTGTCGCCCGCCATGTGGCGTCCCGGGCACCAGATCATCTGGAAGCCGGCCCGGACCACGCGGCCGGAGCCGCGAATGTACTCGCCGATGCCACGCAGCTCGAAGGAGACGTGGTGCAGGGAGGTATGCGGGCCCTTGGCGATGGCTACGGAGTCGTGCTGGTTGCTGATCCACCAGACCGGGCGCGGCAACGCGTTCAGCGGATGCCCGATTTTCGGGAAGCTGACGAGATGAAGGGGAAGCTCAAGTAGGCACTATGCGACCAGGTTCTGGGTGCCGACCACCGAGATCAGGTCCAGCTTGGCGGCGGCCCCGGTGCCCGGCTCGGCCGAGTAGACGAGGATGTACAGGTCACTCTCCTCCAGCCGCAGCAGGTCGCAGTCCAGCGTCAGCAAGCCCACCTGCGGATGCTCGACCGTCTTGTGCCAGGCCTCGAGCCGTCCCACGACACCCGCGTCCCACAGCTCGGCGAACCGCTCGCTGTTGGTATGCAACTTCACGATCAGGCGCCCTAGTTGGCGGTCCGCCGGGTACCGGCAGGCAGTCCTTCGCAGCTGGGAGACCATGCCGACCTCGCAGGCACTCCGTTCCTCGGGCGTATGCCGCACCCGGGTCGGCACACCCATGAAGTTGCGCCACGCGTCGTTGCGTTCCAGGCCGCGCAGGCCGGACGGGTCGCCCATCAGCGCCGCGTACATCGAGTTGGCCAGCAGCAGCGTCATGGCCGCGTCGCAGACCGCGACAGGCGCGTCGACGAGCCGATCCAGCAGCCGCTGGACGCTGGGCGTGATGTGCCCGGGCACCATGTCAGGACCGGGCGGAATCATCCCCGCCAGCCCGAACAGGTATGCCCGCTCGTCCCCCGACAGCCGCAGCGCACGGGCAAGTGCCTCCACGACCTGCCCGGAGGGATTGGCCGCCCGGCCCTGTTCGAGGCGCGTGACGTAGTCGACCGAGATCCCGGCCAGCAGGGCCAGTTCCTCGCGCCGCAGACCGGCCGCGCGCCGGTGTCCACCGGAGGGCAGCCCCACCGCCTCCGGGGCAACCCGGTCGCGCCAGCGCCGCAGCGCCTGTCCGAGTTCCGTCGCCGTCATGTTCCCCAGTGAACACCGCCGGCCCCGCATGTGCCTGGTACTCGCAGTCCCAGGAAGAAGGGTCTCCTGGCTGATCGTGCCGCCGCGCCGCAGGCTGGACTCATGACGACAACACTGATCACCGGAGCCAACAAAGGCATCGGCCACGAGACCGCCCGCCAACTCATCGCCGCAGGCCACACGGTCTATGTGGGTGCCCGCGACGCCGAGCGCGGCCGCCGGGCCGCCGAGCAGCTGGGGGCACGGTTCGTCCTCCTCGACGTCACCGACGACGCCACGGTCGAGGCCGCAGCCAAGACCATCGGGGCCGACGGCGGCCTAGACGTCCTGATCAACAACGCCGGAATCGCGAGCAGGGCCGACGCCCACAGTGTGCCCACCGCCGCGACCCTGACCGCCGACCAGATGCGGAACACCTTCGAGACGAACGTCTTCGGCGTCGTCCGCGTCACCCACGCCTTCCTGCCCCTGCTGCAGCGCTCGGCCGCACCGGTCGTGGTCAACGTCACCGGCGGCCTCGCCTCGCTGACCAACCTCTCCGACCCCGAGCACCCCACGCACTTCTACCCGGGCGTCGCCTACCCGGCGTCCAAGACCGCGGTCAACATGCTCACCGTGCAGTACGCGAAGGCGTTCCCGGACATGCGGATCAACTCCGTCGAGCCCGGCTTCATCAAGACGGACCTCAACGACAACACGGGCACGCAGACCGTCGAACAGGGCGCCGCGATCATCGTCCGCATGGCGCAGATCGGTCCCGACGGCCCGACCGGGGGCTACTTCGACGCCGACGGTCCGCTGCCCTGGTGAGCTGAGGGTCAACTCCCGGGCACTGGCCAGCAGTCCGTCCAGGACGACGGCCCGGCGCAGGTGCCGGTTCCGCAGGTGTTCGGCGGTGAACCCGATCCCGCCCAGCACATGCCTCGCAGTGCCAGGCCGCGGTCAGCGCCGTCTGACCGGCCGCCGCTTACGCCAGCAGCAACGATCTACACCACGGGGCCCGCATTCTCTCATCGGCGAGCGCGAGGTTGGTCCTGCCTGCGCTGATCGGCCCGGAGATGGCGATGACGGCTCCTTTCCAGCAACCTCAGCGTCAACTCACGCCACGTGTCCACCGAGAGGGGGATAATTCATGCACGCCCGGCCGTGTTCGCATCTAGGATTTCGGCGCGTCGTTGGTGTGGTAGATCTTGCTGACAATGGTCCACGTGCCATCGACCTTCAAAAGATTGAAGTAGTCGGTGAAGCACAGGCCGGAGACATCGTTGGTGTCAACACGCGCGTTGGCCGCAGTGCCGGTCACGTTGATGTAGGCGATCACGGCGCGGCCTTCCGGCGAGGGACGGAAATCCGTGTCGATCCCCTGGTAGAGGCCCGTGATCGCACCGCCGGAGAGCTTGCCGTTCTCGACGCCGAAGATCGTCGCCTCTTCGGCGAACGCGGGTTTCATGATCGAGCTGTCGGCTTTGGCGACGCCTTGATTGTACTTTTCCAGTACTTCGGTGATGGCGATGTGGTCAGCGACATAGGTCGGTTTCGACATGTTGTGTCTCCAGTCTGAGGTTGCGGTGCACTTACGCCGAGTGGGTTGAGACGTGGGTCAGGTTGTGTCGGCGGCCACGCGGTCGCGACCCGCGCTACGCCTGTCCCGGTTGTTGAGCCACCAGCCCATCGACAGCTGGGGTACCTGCCAGTTCACGGCCGGGCGGCGCCGCAGGGTCCTGGCGTCATGGCGTGGCGAACACTTGGGAGTCGTCGGCGAACGCCTTGAACTCCAGGGCGTTGCCGGCCGGGTCGAGCAGGAACATCGTCCACTGCTCGCCGGTTTCGCCTGCGAAGCGCACGTAGGGCTCGATGACGAAGTCGGTGTCCGCGGCGCGCAGCCGGTCGGCGAGGGTGTGGAAGGCGTCGATGGTCAGGATCAGCCCGAAGTGCGGTACGGGGACGTCGTGGCCGTCGACCGGGTTGTGTATCTGTTCGGTGCGGGTCGGGGCGAGGTGGGTGACGAACTGGTGGCCGTGCAGGTTCCAGTCCACCCAGGTGTCGGCGCTGCGGCCCTGTGCCAGGCCGAGCGTCTCGCCGTAGAAGCGGCGGGCGGCGTCCAGGTTGTCGACCGGGACGGCGAGGTGGAAGCGGGGGATGGGGGAGGCGAGACCGGACATGGGCCTGGTGTTCCTTCCGTGCGGCGTGGGGTGCCTGGCGCTTACCAGTTCTGACGGGTGGGGGAAATGATCAGGTCGTTGACGGTGACGTCGGCGGGCTGGTCGAGGGCGTAGACCACGGCATCGGCGACGCTTTGCGGGCTGATGGCGATGGCGTTCAGTTCCTGGGCCGCCTTTCGGCCGGCGGGGTCGGTGACCTTGTCGGCCCAGCCGGTGTCGATGACGCCGGGGCTGATGGTGGAGGCCTTGATGCCTTCGCGGACGCCGAGTTCCCTGCGCATGGATTCGGTCATGGCCTGGACGAAGAACTTGGTGGAGCTGTAGACACCGGCGCCGTCTCCGACCTGGTGGCCGGCGATCGAGTCCATGTTGAGGATGTGGCCGGACTTCTGGCGGAGCATCACGGGCAGTGCGGCGTGGACGCCGTTGAGGTAGCCGCGGATGTTCACGTCGATCATCCGGTTCCAGTCGTCGATCGCGCCGTCCTTCCAGAAGGAGAACAGCATCAGGCCGGCGTTGTTGACCAGGACGTCGATCCTGCCGAACCGCTCGACAGCGAAGTCGGCCAGTGCCTGCATGTCGGCGGCGTCGGTGACGTCGGTGAGCCGTGCGGTGGCGGTGCCGCCGGCCTTCTCGATGTCGGTGACCAGCTGGTCGAGGTCTTCCTGGCCGCGGGCGGCGGCGACGATCGTGGCGCCGCGGGCGGCGAGGGCCTTGGCGCTGACGGCGCCGATGCCGGAAGAGGCGCCGGTGATGACGACGACCTGGTCCTGAAGGTGGTTCATGGGGATCTCCCGGTGCGGTGGTTCAGCGCGCCTTTCCTGGTGGGGGCAGGGCGGCGGAGGCTGTACGGGGTGGGGAGGTCAGCGTTTGCGGCGCTTGACGACGTAGGCGTACTGGTCGGGCCAGGTCGGCTCGGCGCCGAGCGCGAGCGCGGCGTGCTGGGCCCAGTAGGGGTTGCGGAGCAGTTCGCGGCCGAGGAAGACGGCGTCGGCCTGCCCGCCTGTGATGATGTCCTCGGCCTGCTGCGGCTCGGTGATGATGCCGACGGCGGCGGTGGGGATGCCGGCCTGGTTGCGGGCCTGGTCCGCGAAGGGCACCTGGTAGTTCGGCCCGGCGACGATCTTCGCGTCGCGGACCATGCCGCCGGTGGACACGTCCACCAGGTCAACGCCGTGGGCGTGGAGTTCCTTGGCGAGGCGGACGGTGTCCTCCCCAGTCCAGCCCTCGCGCTCGTCCTCCGGGTTCTCGGTCAGCCAGTCGGTGGCCGAGGTGCGGAAGAACACCGGCAGGTCCTCGGGCCACACCGCGCGGACCGCGTCGACAATCTCCAGGGCGAAGCGGATCCGGTTCTCGAAGCTGCCACCGTAGGCGTCGGTGCGGTGGTTGGAGGCCGGAGAGAGGAAGGAGTTGATCAGGTAGCCGTGGGCGCCGTGCACCTCGACCACCTGGAACCCGGCGGCCAGCGCGCGCCGCGCGGCGTCCGCGAAGTCACGTACGAGCTGCCTGATCTCGTCCACGGTCAGCTCGTGCGGGACGGCCAGTCCGTCGTAGGCGATCGGGCTGGGGGCGACGGGCTGCCAGCCGTTCTCGTCCTCGTTCAGGTAGCGGTCGGACAGCCAGGGCTTGTCCACCGATGCCTTGCGGCCGGCGTGGGCCAGTTGGATGGCAGGGACGGCGCCGTGGGCCTTGATGGCCTCGGTGATGCGGGTGAACGCCTCCTGCTGGCGGTCGTTCCACAGGCCCAGGTCCCAGGGGCTGATGCGCCCGTCGGGCCGGACGCCGGTGGCCTCGGCCATCACCAGACCGGCGCCGCCGGCGGCACGGGAGGCCAGGTGGGTGAGGTGGAAGTCGGTCGGCACCCCGGTCTTCTCGCCTTCTGGGGCGGCGGAGTACATGCACATCGGGGACATCCACACCCGGTTGGGTATCGACAGGGAACGCAGGGTGAGGGGGGTGAACAGGGAACTCATGTGGGGGGTGCTTCTTTCGTGGTCGGTGATCGGTGTCGTCACACGGGGCGGCTGCCGCCCGGTGTCAGGCGATGATCGTGTGGAGGCCCGCGAGGGCGGCGGCGTAGGCCGCTTCGAGGACCGTGGTGGCTTGGTGGGCGGTGGTGCCCTCGGCCGGATCGAAGGTGGCGTACCAGCTGAGGAAGGCGCCGCCGGTGTCGGCGACGGGCTGGACGTGCAGCGTCGAGCGGTAGCCGCGGACCGGCAGCGGCGCCTCGACGATCTCGTAACTCAGCTTCCGGGCGGTGTCGTCCAGGTCCACGAGCCGTTCCCGGTAGACGCTGCCGTCCACCCCGGTGAGGACCCGGATCGCACCGGGGGTGAGACCGTCGCCGCCGCCGGTGATCTCGCTCGCCCGGATGGCCGGGTGCCAGTCGGGCAGGCCGTTGAACTGCCGGACGACGGCCCAGGTCTGGTCTGCGGAGCTGGTGAAGACTGAGCCCCAGTACGCCTGTGCCATCAGGCGGGCAGACGGGTGTCGAGGACGAAGTTGGTCTCGATGAGCTGGCCGGGGAAGAACAGCGACGCGACGCCGATGGTGCTGCTGGTGGGGCGGTGGTCGCCGAAGTAGGCCAGGTTGGCGGCCGCCATCGCGTTGTTGTACTTCGGCAGGTCCACGATGTACTGGGTCTCGGAGACAACCTGGTTGCGGGTGGCGCCGTAGTGGGCGAGGACCTTCTCGAAGTTGGCGAAGACCTGCGCGCTCTGGGCGTCGAAGTCGCCCGGGTGGAGGAAGTTGCCCTCGTCGTCGTGGGAGAGCTGGCCCGAGACGTAGATCGTGTGGTCGACCTTGATGGCCTGGGCGAAGCCGAACTCGCGCTCGCCGGAGACGCCGTGGCTGTAGGAATCGATCACGGTCATGGTGCTTGTCCTTCTCTGGTGGGTGATGCGGGGGTGGGTGGGAGCGCCGGGCTCAGGCGAGGCGGGCGACCGCGTCTGCGACGGGGGTGGCGCCGGAGGTCAGCTCGACGATGACGCGGCTGAGGGCGGGCTCGTGCAGGGCGGCGTCGATGAACGCGGCGACATCGTCGCGGTGCACGTCGCCGTACTCGACGGCGGGCCCCGCGGTGACCCGGCCCCTGCCGGGGGTGTCCAGCAGGGTTCCGGGACGCACGATCAGCCAGTCGAGATCGGTGCGCGCCAGGTACACGTCGGCGCTCTTCTTGACCTTGATGTAGTGCTCGAAGCCCTCACCGCCCTCGCCGCCACGCAGGGCGTCGGGGAAGACCGAGACCAGGACGAACCGTGTCACCCCGGCGGCGGCAGCCGCGTCGGCTGCCTTCTCCAGGCCCCTGCCGTCGATGAGCGTGGTCTTGTCCATGCCGGTTCCGTGGGCGCCGGCCGAGAACACCACCGCGTCGTGCCCGGCGAGCTTGCCCGCGAGCTCTTCCACGGAGTCGGCGATCAGGTCGCCGGTCACCGGCGTCGCACCGGTCGCGCGAATCGTGTCGGCCTGGGCCGGGCTGCGGTGCATGCCGGTCACCTCGTCACCGCGCTCGGACAGCAGGCCGGCGAGCCTCCTGCCGACACCTCCGGCGGCACCGATCTGGAACACCTTCATGGAAATCGCCTCTCTCCTGGCCGGACCATCATTCACCTCGATTGTCCCAATGTTGACATTGCGACAACGTCAAAATGTTAACATCGCTACATGGAGAAGATGCAACTCACAGGAGATCGCGTGGTGGCCCCCGCCCGCCGTCGCGGACTGGCCGACGAGGTCGCCGACCGGATCCGGGAGGCGATCTTCAGCGGTGCATACGCCCCCGGGGCACCGCTGCGTGAGGTCGAACTCTCCGGCGTGCTGCAGGTCAGCAGGGGTCCGGTGCGTGAGGCTCTGCGCGTACTGGAGCGCGAGGGGCTTGTGCACTGCGCCTGGCACCGCGGCACCGTGGTCACGACGCTGTCCGCCGAGGATGTCGCCGAGCTCGACAGCCTGCGCGGCGCGCTGGAGGACCTCGCCGTCCAGCAGGTCATCACGCACGCCTCGGAGGAGGACCTCGCCGCCATCGAGAAGGCGGCCGTCGTGATGGATCGCACGACGGACCCGCACGCCATGGTCCGCCTGGACATCGCCTTCCACGACGCCGTGTTCGCCGCCACCGGCCACCAGCGTCTCGGCGCGGCCTGGGAGACCATCCGCTGCCAGGTCCACCTGTTCCTGCTGACCCGCATCGGTCTCAGCACCGAGGGCTACCTCGGCTGCATCCCCCAGGAGCACCACGCACTGGCCGCCGCTCTACGCGCCCGCGACCCCCAGGCCGCCCTCCCTCTCTTCGCCGCCCACCGCCGCCACGCGGTGGACGTCGTCACCGGCACTTCGAGCCACCCGGCCTGACGACCGGTCGGCCGGAATCTACCGCGGTGGGCGGGGATACCGGACAGGGGCCGTGCCAGCCCTTGCTGACCTCCTGGCCCCGGGACAGGCGCCCTGTCGGCGGTCGCAGCCGACGCGGAAGTTGTCGCGATCGAAGTCGTCGTTCGTGCGGCGCCGGCGGATGAGGTTGCCCGGTCTGCCGCAACTCGGACGACCGGGGCATGGGCTTCATCCCGCAGCCCGAGCGATGGGTGGTCCAGCAGGGAGCTTCCAGGCCCTTCAGGTCGTACATGTTGGCAACAAATAGCGACCAAGCGCATTCAAACGGTCGGCGCGAACAAACATCACACGCCACCTCAGGGCCACGGTCATGGGGACCCGCCATCCACGGTGCCGATTGCGGTGTCGACCGTGTGCTCCAGTTGCGCCCGGAGGACAGGACAGTCCCGGATGGGGTCCTTGCGGGGGCAAGTGAGCAGGTGTTCGAGCACTTGTTCCGATTCGCGGAGCCGCTGTATCTGGTGTTGCATCTCGCGCATGGACTCGGCGATGACCAGCCTGCCGGCGGTCTGGTCGCCGGTCTGATTTCCGGAGATCGCGGTGGCGGTCTCCGCCAGGCTCATCATGCCGTCCTGGTGCAGCAACTGGATGAGTGCGAGCCGGTACAGCTCGTCGCGGCCGTAGGCACGGACGGTCCCGCGTCTACCGGCTGGACGTAGCAGGCCGATCTGGTCGTAGTAGCGCAACGCGGATACGGCGGTGCCGAAGTACCGCGCCACCTCGCTGATCGAGTAGCGCATGGCCACCATGATTGCAGGTTGCGCTCAAGCCGACTTGAGCGGGCACGCTGGTCGCAACATGATCGAAGAGGAGGACATCGTGGAACGGTACGAGGTAGTGGTCGTCGGCGCCGGGCCGGTGGGGCTGTCGACCGCGTTGTTCCTGGCGGATCGGGGCGTCCGGGTGCTGGTGCTGGACAAGAAGGACCCGCTCAGTGGTCCGCCGCGCGCCAACACGAGTATGCGTACGTTGGAGCTGTTCCGGGCGAACGGGTTGGGGCCGGTGCTGGATCGAGTGTGCTGGGATGGTCCGCTGCCGCTGCGGTCGATGTTCAAGGACAGCGCGGTGGGCGCCGTACAGAATCGGGCAGGCATGCCGGACCGCTACGCGGATCGGCTGGCCACGTGCAGTCCGGTCGGCAGCAGCCGCATGATGACGCAGTACGAGGTGCAGCGAATGGCGTTGGAGGAGTTGCGACGCCTTGGTGGGCAGATCCGGTTCGGCGTCGAGTTCGTCGGCCTCGCCGCCGATGCCGAAGAGGTGCGTGTCCAGGTGGTCGATGCCGACACCGGGCGCGAGCACCAGGTGGTCAGTAGCTACCTCGTCGGGGCAGACGGCTCCCACAGCCGCGTGCGGAATCTGCTCGGGATCGGCGTGCCCGACCGGCAGGTCGCCGCCCGGCTGAACACCGCCTTCTTCCGCGCCGACCTGCGCCGCCTGCTGCCGGAGTCCGCTACGGACTTCTGTTTCGTTCGCAACGAACAGGTCTACTGCACGCTGCTCGCGAAAAGCGCGGCAGGGGACCACTGGTCCTCTCACATCATGGATTACCCCGGTAAGCCCGCCGAGCTCGTCCAGTTGTCGCCGCAGAAGACCCTGAGCCTGCTGCGCGCCGCGATCGGCGACGACACAGTGCCGATCGACCTGATCGAGTGCAACGCGTGGGAGGCCGCTTTCGGCATCGCCTCGCAGCTGCGTCACGGTCGGGTTTTCCTGGCCGGTGACGCCGCCCATGTGCAGAGCTCCGCCGGCGGGCTGGGCATGAACACCGGCATCCAGGACGGGCACAACCTCGCCTGGAAACTCGCCGCGGTACTGCACGGACGAGCCGACGAGACCCTTCTTGACAGCTACGAGCCCGAACGCCGAGCCGCCGCCGAGGCGTCGCTGGCAGTCTCCCAGGGCATGCACCGCGGAGGCCAGGCCCAACAGGACACCACCCAGCTGTACGCGCGACTGGCCGCCGACTACCTGCGCGCGATGATGTTCTACCGCTATGACTCCGGCGCCGTACTCACCGATGCGACCGCGGAGGCCGACGTCCTTGACGACCAGGCGGTACCTGGCTGCCGCCTGCCGCATCGATGGCTCACCAACGGTGACCGCCAACGGTCCACACTCGACATCGTCGGTGCGCAATGGACTCTGCTGGCCGGGCCGAAGGGTGCCGGCTGGCTCACAGCAGATACAGATGGCCTGGACCTGCAAGTACGGCAGATCACGGCGGCCATGGTCGACGGTGACTCCGCCGTGTTCACCGAGATGGCGGGCACCGAGGCAGATGGCGCGTTGCTGGTTCGTCCCGACGGGTTCGTCGCATGGCGATCGTGCAGCCTCGCCGTAGATCCGAGCGACATCGTCCGCTCCGCCGTCCGCACGCTACTCGGATACACCTGAGTGTTCAGCCAGGTGCGTGGCGCGAACAGGATGCGCGGTCCCGGGGCGAGCGGCGAACGGCGAACGGCGAACGGCGAACGGGAACACGCTTGTTGGCAGCGGACCGAGGTGGCGCTTGTCGACGCCGTGGCTCCCGGCGCCCGGCGGATCGCCTCTCATGGTGGCGAAGGCGCCCGCTCCGGTCGCGGCAGATGATCTCCACTCCAGGATGGTTGGCGAGCCAGGCGGCGAAGGTGGCCGCCTCCCGATCCGGAAGGAGGTCGATCGGGGCGTGCGTCTCGCAATCCACCAGCACAGTCTCCAGTCCCGTACTTGTGCCCCTTGCGGGTGGCGAACTCGTCAACACCGAGCGCCCGGGGCATCCCGGCGGGCGGATCAGGCAGCGCCATGACCAGCCCCAACAGCGTGGTCCGGCTGACCGGTGCCGGCAGCCGGGCTGCGAGCCGCTCACCCGCCCGACCGGCCAAAGCCACCGAGATCGCATTCAACAAGCCCCTGATCTGCGGAGTTCGGCGCCCATAACGCACGGTCAGCCCCTCGACCTGTTCGGCGAAGGTCACCCGGACACTCTCCGGCGCATCGCAGAACAGCCGGCGGACGGTCAGCTCCATGGACACCTGCCGCCCGCCGACCGCGCCGTCCGCGAGACGGCGCTGGTACCCGCTGTGCCGTCGCCTCGACGGTACCCCGCAGTCCGGGCACGACGCCGAAGCCGACCCCGGGGTTCTCGCCACAATGCATAACACCCCGCCCTCGGGGCTCACTTCCTCCACCAGCACTCCGCCCAGGTGCGGCAATACCGTCTTCAGCAGCTCCTCACACGCGCCGAGTATCGCTCCACCAGTGACGGAGTGTCGCCGGCGCACGGAAGCATGACCGGCTTCACGGAAATCTTGACTGAGCCAGCGTTCGGCCGTCGTCGAGACAGTCACGATGGAACGCGAGGTCGACCGCGCCAAACTCGTCGATGGATGTCAGTGCGGAAGCTGATGCACTGACATCCATCGCACAGTCCTTTCAGCCAGTCCACGTCATCAGGAAGCGAGTGCAATGGCGCGTAGCCAGCTGCGTGCTCCTCCAAGAGCAAATGAAGAGGCAGGATGAACCGCTGTGAGTCCGGCGGAGGCTCAAAATCACCCCCGTGTCTATCGGGGGGTCGCCGAGCCGGCCGGCACCGGCGGGGGGAGCACCGACTTGGCCGGCACCGGCGGGTGCGCCGGGGCCGCCCCAGCGGTTGTGCCAGAGCCGGCGATGAGGACGAGGCCGACGCTGAGAGCGGCGGTCGCTAGCCCTGCGGCGACCGCGAGCTTCACGCGATGAGTGGTGTTGCGCATGGCATCCTTCCGTAATGTGTTCAGGTGTTCCGAACCGGCCCCAAGGGGACCGGGCCTGTGGTCGCGGTGTGACCGCGAGACCGTCGAACCGTCCTGGAGTGGCCCATCGGTGACGTGGGCCGGGCTCGGCGGTGGTGGGGGGCAAGGGGGTGGTACGTCATGATCGGCGTACCACCGAGTGACGTGGCGTTCCGCATGTCGACGTCGAGATCTGCGCCTTGTTTCAGTTGCCGAGCCGCAGGAGAGAGGCGGCTCGGGTGAATCGGAGGGCGCCGGAAAAGTAGGGTTCTAAATGTTGGACATTTGAACGTCTAGATTGAAGCATGGGAGTGGCCGGTCATGCCAGCGCTCTGTGATGCACCCCACTCCGGCCGCCGCTTCGAGAGATCGACGGCGAGCTGTGGAGTCTGACGCAGGGCGGCCGCGGGCGACCGGCTGCGGGGGGAGGTCCGTGAACGGGAGGGCCGTGAGGCCGAGCCCACGACGGAGATCATCGACGTACCGTCGGTACGGGCGGCCGCAATGGCGCCAGCCGCCTCACTCGGCTACGACGGCAGGAAGAAGGTGCCGGGCCGCAAGTGGCACAGTGACCGACTGCCTCAGCCTGCTCAACCTCGCCACGGTCGCGGCCGCGAACACCGGCGAACGGGACGCCGCTGTGGGCCTGCAATCGCCCAGCATGCCGCGCTCCCACGCCCGTAGGGCGATCTCGACCCGGTTGCCGACCTCGATCTCTTGCTGAGGCACGACGTGTGGTCCTCGGCATGACGACCGCACGACAGGGGCTGCCCGTGCCGAGGACAGCCTCCTAGGGTGTGTATCGAAAGTGGATCATGGGTGGGATGATCTTGGCTTGTGCCACGTGGAGATCTGACCGACGCACAGTGGGCAGTGCTGAAACCGCTGTTGCCCACGG
>NZ_SZVW01000014.1 GCF_007655005.1 Streptomyces tibetensis | reverse complement strand
GATCCTCGACCGTATCTGCCGCTACTGCGACAGGATCTCAAAACCAGGTCACTAGTCGCTTCTGCCGTAGGTGAGCCGTTCGACCTGGCCGGGCTGGAAGTCGTTCGGGACCTGCTTGCCGTTGACGACAAGCCGGACAGAGGAGGCATCACCAAGGACGAGGGTGATCTGGCTCTTGTCCGTGAAGTTCCTCGTCTCGCCCTTGCCCAGCAGTCCGTCGAAGAGTACGCCACCGTTGTGGTCCTTCGCCGAGATCCAGCTCCGCCCGCTCCTTGCGGTCACCACGACGGTGACCCGGTCCTTGGGGGCGGCTGCGCTCACCCCGGACGATGCGGGCGTGGACGGCGGAGCCGAAGCTTGCGGCGTGGCCCGCCGGGAAGGAGAAGCGGTGACGGAGTGCCCGCCGCTCCTGCTGTCGTCCCCGTGCCGGGTGAGGGCGAGGAGGCCGCCCACGAGCGCGCTCGTCACGGCCGCGGCCACGATCAGCAGCGTGATGACGCGGGGCGTGCGCGAGGGTCCGGCCGCGGCGGGCTGGAGAGGTTCGTCGACGCGGCCGGGATCGGCGGGAGGAACGACCGGATCCGACAGCGTGACGCGAGGCCGGCCAGGGGTGGCGAGCGCGAGTGTGTCCGGCTCCCGCTCCCGCTCCGGTTCCGGTTCCGGTTCCGGTTCCGGTTCCGGTTCCGGCTCCGGCTCCGGCTCCGGCTCCGGCTCCGGCTCCGGCTCCGGCTCCGGCTCCGGCACGAACGAACCCAGGAGCTCATCGGGCGTGGGACGGTCGGCCGGATCCTTGGACAGGCAGGCGGCGACCAGCGCCCGCAACTCCCCCGGCACCGCCGAGAGATCCGCGGGCTCGTGCACCGCTCGGTACATCAGCGCCATGGGCGTGCCCGTACCGAACGCGCTGCCTCCGGCCGCCGCGACGAGCACGGCCCCGAGCGCGAACACGTCGGCGGCGCCGCCGACTTCGTCGCCCTGCGCCTGCTCGGGCGCGATGTACCCCGGAGTGCCGAAGGCCGACCTGGTGGTGGTCAGCCGGGTGGACTCCACGGCCCGCGCGATGCCGAAGTCGAGGACGCGTGGGCCGTCGTCGGCCATGATGATGTTGCCCGGCTTCAGATCCCGGTGTACGAGCCCGCAGGCGTGGACAGCTTGGAGCGCCTCGGACAGGGCTGCCCCAAGAGACCTCAACTGCACCTCGTCCATGAGGCCTTGACGCTCGATCAGTTCGGCTAGCGTGGGCCCGGGGATGTACGCGGTGGCCAGCCAGGGCGCCTTCGCGTCGGGATCGGCGTCCACCACCGGAGCCGTGTGGAAACCGCCGACTCTGCGGGCGGCCTCGACCTCTGCTCGGAACCGTTCGCGGAAGTGCGGGTCGGCCGCCAGCTCGGGGCGGGCCACCTTCACCGCGACGGCGCGACCGCCCCGCGACCGGGCGAGGTAGACCGTCCCCATGCCGCCGGCGCCCAGCTCTCGCTCAACGGCGTAGACACCGATCCGCCGCGGCAGGCCCTCGCCGTTCTCCATTCGCCTGTACGTCTCCCCTGCGCGCGATCACCCACACGTGACGCCGTGCGGTGCACCGGCCGATCTCCGGTCCCACGTGGCCGTCCAGCAGCGTAGACGAAGGCACCGCCGGCAGTCCGGGAAGCCGGGCTCAGCCGCCGCGCCGCACCCGGGCCGCCTTGCGGGCCTCCGCGAGCTTCCGGGCCTCGCTGCTCTTGCGAGACGACCTGCCACCGGAGCCGCTGTTGGCGTCCTTGGCGCTGCCCAGGCCGCGGAACGGCATGTTGTGGTTCTTGGCGCGCGATACGGCCGACCCGCCGTCGAGAGGCTCTCCGGAGGGGGCCTTGGCGCCGGTGATCCGGCTCAGCTCCGCCTCGCCGGACCGCACTTTGGTGACCTTGGGAGCGACGCCGGCGTCCGTCATGACCTGGCTCGTCTCACGGCGCTGCCCCGGCAGGACGAGTGTCACGACAGTGCCGCGCCGCCCGGCCCGGGCGGTGCGGCCCGCGCGGTGCAGATAGTCCTTCGGGTCGGTGGCCGGGTCGACGTTGACCACGAGGTCGAGGTCGTCGATGTGCAGGCCGCGTGCGGCGACGTTCGTCGCCACCAGCGAGGTGACCTGCCCGTTCCTGAACTGGGCCAGGGTCCGGGTGCGCTGCGGCTGGGACTTCCCGCTGTGCAGGGCGGCGGCGGCCACGCCGCTGGCCCGCAGATGCCGCGTGAGCTGGTCGACGCCGTGCTTGGTGTCCAGGAACAGCAGGGCGCGGCCGTCCCGGGCGGCGATCTCCGTAGTCACGGCGTACCGGTCCGGGCCGTGCACGACGAAGACGTGGTGCTCGATCGCGGAGACCGCGCTGGACGAGGGGTCCACGGAGTGGACGGCGGGGTCGCGCAGGTAGCGCTGCACCAACTGATCGACGTCGCGGTCGAGGGTGGCGGAGAAGAGCATCCGCTGCCCGTCGGAACGCACCTGGTCCAGAATCCCGGTGACCTGCGGCAGGAACCCCATGTCACACATCTGGTCGGCCTCGTCCAGGACCACGATGCGCACTCGGCCCAGTCGGCAGCCCTTGCGCTCGATGAGGTCGTGCAGCCGACCGGGCGTGGCGACGAGGATCTCGGTGCCGTCCCGCAGCGCGGCCGCCTGCCGTCCGATGGACACCCCACCCACCACGGTCGCGAGCCGCAGCCGCAGCGCCTCGGCGTACGGGGTGAGCGCCTCACCGACCTGCTGCGCCAGCTCCCTGGTGGGGACCAGGACGAGCGCCAGGGGCTCTTTGGGCTGCGCACGTCGCCCCATCGTCCGGGCGAGCACACCCAGGCCGAATGCGAGCGTCTTGCCGGAACCCGTGCGGCCTCGGCCCAGGACGTCCCGTCCGGCGAGCGCGTCGGGCAGCGCCGCGGCCTGGATGGGAAAGGGAACAGTCACATCGTGCTCGTCGAGCACCCTCAGAATCTCGGCGGGCAGCCCCAGCTCTGCGAAGGATGCCACCGTGGGCAGCGCCGGAGTAGCGCCCCCGGCCTCGGCGGGTCCGTAGTCCTGCCGCCGGGCATCGGCACGTGCTGATTCGCTCACAGAAAGCCTTCCACCGAAGGGACCGTACCGGGGAAGGCGCGGCGGGGACGCGGTCACCAGCCAGGGACGCCGAGCGGAGCACCGACACAGCGACGCTGCAAAGAGTGGACTTTAGCACGGGGCAAGCCACCCGGTCCTCCCACGGTGGTGCCGCCCAGCCGAGTTGCCCCTCCGGCGATGTCATCCATTTCCACACGTCAGCGGCTCCAAGTGGACCTGCCACGGGCTTCAGTACTGCGGCCAGGTGCGGGTCCTCGCCGACTCGCAGGGCGGCTGCTGTCGGCATCCTCTGACCTGCCCGGAGCCGTCCGCGACTTCAAGGGCGCGCGTACCCGCGGCATGATCGACGTCCTGGAGGAGGCCCGGCGTGGAGTGCCGGGCGGGACAAGGGATACCGCGGTGCCGAAGGAACGGTACGGGTGCCTTACGGGGGCCGCCTGCGTTCGACAGGTAGGCGCCAGCGGGCTCTGCCTCGCCGTCGACGAGGGCGGCACGGCCGACGGAGCCGACATCGAACAGCAGCCGTACGCGTCACTGACGCGGCAGCAATGGCAGATCATCGCCGTCTGACCATCCGGCCCACTTCAGCGCCTCGAGTGGGTGCCGACCGAGCCCGCTCGCGGGCAGCGGCGCACCACGGGTGGCATCGACCGCTTCTACGCGAAGGCCCGGCAGCCTTCTTCGCATGCGGAGGGTCTGCGGCCCCGCCAGATCAGTCGATCTGGCGGGGCCCATGTTCGGTATGCGGCAGGAGACGTCAATTCGGTACTGAAATGCGACAGTTGGTAAGAGAAAGGGAGGGGTGTTCGTATGGTCCCATGATGGGCGGGGGTGTTCCGGGTGACGAAGAAGAAGTGCGTGCTGCGAAGGGGCCGCTGTCCTGGATCGGCGCGATGTGCGGAGCAACATGGACATGTTCGAGGTATCCCCGGAACAGCTGCACCTCATGGTGAAGCAGCGCCTTCTCGCGTTCTTCACCCGCGGTGACCCCTCCGGCGTGCTGGCCCCCGACGTGGTCGCCGCAGCCGCGCATCTCCTCCGGACGACGAGCCTGTCGGCCGAGGGGCCGCCCGACGAAGTGGCTGCGACGGTGGCCTGGGTGCACTGGATCCGGTGGCAGTTGCGGAGGCGGGACGACGAGCGCGGCACCGACTTCCAGGTGGCGCTGGAGTTGTTCGGCCGGCTGGCCTCGGTTGACGTCGAATGGCTGCCGTTCGAATTACGCCCGCTCTACGCGCCGCCCGGAGAGGGCGACCGTGATCCCCGGTTGCTGTCCGCGCGGGCCGAGGCCCTGCTCACGCACAGTTTGGCCTCCGAAGACGAGGCAGCGCTGGACGAGGCCATCGAGCTGCTTCGTGAGGCGGGGGCGGCTGGACCGGACTGGTCTGTTCTGGTGGAGGCGAACCTGGGGGCGGCACTACAGATACGCCACAGCCGGAAACAGGATCCGGCGGATCTGACAGAGGCGATCGACCTCCTTGCGCATGCCGTCGAACTCTCCCCAAAGGACGCGGTCCGCCTGTCGAATCTTTCCTCGGCCCTCGCGGCACGAGCCAGGTCCTCCTCGTCCGCCGCGGACCTGGACGAGGCGGTCCGGCTGGTCGGCCTCGCCGTCGAGGTGACGCCCCCGAACCATCCCGACCACCCCGACTATCTCTCCAATCTCGCCACGCGGCTCGTCGATCGCTTCGAGCGTGGTGGGATGGTCGAGGACCTCGACCATGCTGTCGATGCGGCCCGGCGTGCCTTGGCCTGTGCCGACTTCAGTCACCCGAACCGGCATCTGCACATGTCGGCCCATTCCAAGGCCCTGATGGCGCGGTTCGAGCGGTTGGGGACGTCGAACGACATCGACGAGGCGATCACCGCGCAGCGCGCGAACCTCGCTGCCACGGCGGCGCACCACCCGCGCCTGCCCGCGGCGAAGTCCGCACTCGGCATCGCCCTGGCGAAGAGATTCGACCACCTGCAGGTCATGGACGACATCGACGAAGCGATCGGACTCTTCGACTCCGCCGGTGACTCGTCCGCGTTGGGCGCGGCCCTCACGCAGCGATCCCGGCGAAGCGGGGACGTAGCGGATCTCGACCGGGCCATCGCCACCCTCAGTCGGGCCATCGACGACAAGCGCAGGAAGGGCGTACCGCGCGATGCGCACGAGGACCTGAACAACCTCGGAGGCGCCCACCTCGGACGCTTCATGCGCATCGGCGATTCCCGCGACGTCGACGACGCGGTCGACCGTCTGCGCCAGGCCGTCGGCGCGGCCCCCGAGCCCCTCCAGCGTGCTCCCTATCTGTCGAATCTCTGCCACGCCCTGCAAGTCCGCCACGAGCACAGCGGCCGTCTCGCCGATCTGGACGAAGCGGTGCAGGCGGGGACGCTGGCCGTGGCGGCGATGCCCGGGGACCACCCTTACCGGATCGGTTACCTGAGCAATCTCGCCCTGGTACTGCGCACGCGGTTCCTTCGCACCTTTGACGAAGAGGACATCGACAGGGCCATCGCGTACGACCAGGAGGCCTTCGCGACCGCCTCCGCATCGGATCCGGAACGCCCGCGCCTGCTGTCCAACCTCGGCGGAGCGCTGGCGACACGTTTCGAGAGGAATGGTGGACAGGAAGATCTCGAAGCGGCCCTGGCCGCCTTGCGCGAAGCCGTGCGCACCACACCGCCGGGACACCCCACCGAGAGCGTCCACCTGCACAATCTGGGCGCCGCTCTCGCCACCCGGTACGAGCGGAACGAGTGGATGCCCGACCTCGACGAGGCCGTACTGCACCTGAGACGTGCGACCCGACGTGGCCTGGCCGACCACCCGGAACGCGCCCGGTACCTGAGCAGTCTCGGCGCCGCGCTCGGGAAACGGTACGCGATCACGCGCACGCCCGAGGATGCGGCCGAGGCGGCGGACGTGCTGAGCGAGGCCGCACGGATGGATTCCGCGGCCGCCTCCTGCCGCATCGACGCCGCGACCAGGTGGTGTTCCCTGGCCGCCGAACGCGAGGACTGGCCGACCGCGGTGCGTGCCGCCGAGACAGCGGTCGGTCTGCTCTCCCTGCTCGCGTGGCGTGGAGCGGAGCAGGCGGACAGTCAGCACCGTCTCAGACGCTTCACCGGCCAAGCGCGCTTCGCCGCGTCCTGTGCTCTGCAGTCCGACAGCCCGGCACGCGCGGTGGAACTGGCCGAGCAGGGACGTGGCGTGATGTGGTCCCGCCTCCTGGACACGCGGGCCGACCTCAGCGCGCTTCGAGAGACCGCACCTGGGCTCGCGGCGCGGCTCGATCACCTCCGTATGCTTCTCGACGCGCCCGCCCGGCCTTCATCCATACCGTCTCCCGGACGCTCTCGAGGGGACACAGCGCCACCGGACCGTTCCACGCTGGCCCGGGAATGGGACGACTCGGTCGAACAGGTCCGGCAGATCGATGGGTTCACGGATTTTCTCAGGCCGCTCGGTATCGACCGGCTGCTCTCGCTGGGGAACGAAGGCCCCGTCGTCCTGGTCAACATCTCCTCGCTACGCTGCGATGCACTGATCCTCGCCGAGGGGCGGTTGCGCGTCAGGCCGCTGCCGACCGTCACGGAGAAGGAGCTTGTCGAGCAGGCCAACAGATATCTGGGCTCACTGCTCGACGTCGAACTCGCCGCCGACGTCGTGCTCGAGGCCCGCGAAGCCTTCGACAGCGGCGACCAGAGCTGGGCCGCCATCACCGCCTACACCACCGCCAGGGACGAACTGCACCGGTTCCAGACGAAACGCGAGACGGTACTCGCTTCCGTGCTGGAGTGGTTGTGGGACCGCATCGCCGAACCCGTCCTCGCGGACCTCGGGTTCGTGAACACACCCGAGGGCGAGGCCTGGCCGCGCATGTGGTGGTGCCCGACGGGGGCCTTGACACTCCTGCCCCTCCACGCGGCCGGTCACCACGCCGACCCCGACGACGGCCCCCGGCGGACCGTCGTCGACCGGGTGGTGTCCTCCTACACGCCCACCCTGCGAGCCCTGCTGGAAGCCAGGCTCAGAGCACAGGAGGCATCCGGCCACGCCTCGGACGAGAGAATGCTCCTGGTCGCGATGTCACAGACCCCGCGGCAGGAACCGCTCCAGGCGGTGCGGCAGGACATCGATGTGCTCACGTCTGCGCTCCCCGGCCGGCTGACCTTGCTCGAGAACGCTGACGCGACTTGGGACGCGGTGAAGTCCGGGCTGCCGAAGCACCGTTGGACACACTTCAGCTGTCACGGCGATCAGAACGTCCTCGATCCGCTGGCAGGAGGCCTGACCCTCTTCGACAAAACCCTCACGGTCGGTGACCTCAGCGCACTCAGCCACCGCGGTGAGTTCGTCTTCCTGTCGGCCTGCAAGAGCGCGACGGGCAGCCCGAGAATGCCGGACGAGGCCCTGACGATGTCCGCGGTCCTGCACTACACCGGCTACCGGCACGTCATCGCCGCGCTGTGGTCGATCGCCGACGACGCGGCGGCGGACGTCGCCCGGCTCGTCTACCGCGAACTCGTCTTCGAAGGGGTCCTGCACCCCGAGAAGGCGGCCCACGCCCTGCACACGGCGCTGCTGCGACTCCGCGAGGACGCCGCTGCCCCCATCAGTTCCTGGATCCCCTTCACTCACACAGGTCCGTGACCCCGGACCGTGCACATCGGCATCGGCCGCACCGCCGACGAGAGGAATGCCTTGACCGTCGCACATCATGAACCCGCCCCCTACACCGAGGCCACGGATCCCGCCTACGCCGAGCGGGCCGCGGAGACCTTCACCCTACGGAAGGCCGGTCCCGACCTGCTCGTGCTGAGCGGTCCCTGTCCGCGGTGCGCCGCACCGTTGGAGGTGCCGCTGCCGCACATGGTCTTCCGGGGGCTGGACGGCGTGCTCGCCCTGTTCCGGCCCTCCCCGCGACGTCCCGCTCCGGATGTCCGTGACGAGCCGGTGGTGTGTGCGTGCGAAGAGCATCACCCCGACCGGCCGGAGGGACGCAAGGGGTGTGGAGCCTACTGGGTGCTGCGGATCTCAGGCGGTGACGCCTGATGCCGACTGTCGGGCCCGGCGACGGCGCCGCACCCGCAGACCTGCGCGCCGCACAGGAGCGCGGGCGTCTGCTGGACGCGGAACTGCCCCGAGTACGTGAGACCGCCATGGCCTGGCGCAACGCACTGGGTGCGCTGCTGGCGGGACTCATCGGATTCAGCCTGGTCCGCGGCCGGAGCGACGTGGGCCAGCTTGCCGAACCCTGGGCCGTGACAGTCGGCGTGCTGCTCCTGCTTGCGCTGATCGCGGGTCTCACAGGGGCCCTTCTGCTGGTGCGGGCGGCTCACGGCCGGCCCACGGTCGTACCCATGAGCGCGGTGGAGAGCCGCACGGTCGCCGATCACCTGGAGGCCCGCTCCGCTGCAGCCGCGCTCCGACGCGGCATCGTCCTCACACTCCTGTGCGTGGGACTGCTCGTCACCGCTGTCGCAACGACCTGGTACGGGCCGCCGCACGAAGGCCCCGCGATCCGCGTCGACTCGCCTTCCGGCTCCGTCTGCGGCTCGGTGGTGCGCCTCGACTTGGGCACCGTGGTCCTCGAGACGAAGATGGGTGAGGTGAGGGTCGCACTCGACCACGCGTCGGCCTTGAGCCCGGTCGAGGCGTGTCCGCCCTGAAACCTGGAGCCCTGCCGTCCTGCCCAGACCCCTTCGCCCCACAGGACCGCGTTCAGGAACGCCGGTCCGGTCGGCCCGCGGACGACCGGATACAGTGCGCGAGACGGCAGCCCGGTCAGAGAGGGGAAGCGTGCCGGACACCAGCGACGCCCGACCCGCCGGGGGTGAAGCGCAAACTCCGCGGCAGAGCCGACTGCACCGCCTGATGCGCTACCTCCCCCTGATCGCCCCCGTTCTGCTGTGGGCCGTGCCCTGCTGGGTGCTCCTGTACACCGGCCAGCACTGGCCGCTGCCCGTCACGTTGGTCGGAACCGGCGTGTTCGTCCTCGGCCTCGTAGGTATGCCGCTCGCGATGGTGCGCGGCCACGGCCGGCGCCAGCAGGACCCGGCGGCGATCATCGGTGACACCCTGTTGGGCACCAGTTGGGTCCTGTTCACCTGGTCCGTTCTGCTCGGCGTCCTCTTGCGGCTCGCCCTGACCGTGGCCGGCGTCGGCGAGAGTCAGGACCGGGCCCGCATCGTCACCTGGGCCGTCCTCGCAGTGACCGCCGCCCTGCTCGTCTGGGGGTACATCGAGGCCCGCCGCGTGCCGCGCGTACGCCGACTCGACGTTCGACTCCCACGGCTGGGCGCCGGGCTGGACGGCCTCCGCGTCGTCCTCATCACCGACACCCACTACGGCCCACTCGATCGCGCCCGCTGGTCGGCGCGGGTGTGCGAGACGGTGAACACCCTGGAAGCCGACCTGGTCTGCCACACCGGCGACATCGCGGACGGCACGGCCGAACGCCGCCGCGTTCAGGCCGCCCCACTCGGAACCGTGCGGGCCACCCGGGCCCGTGTGTACGTCACCGGCAACCACGAGTACTACAGCGAGGCCCAGGGCTGGGTCGACCTGATGGACGAGCTGGGCTGGGAGCCGCTGCGCAACCGCCATCTGCTGCTCGAACGGGGAGGCGACACCCTCGTGGTCGCCGGCGTCGACGACGTCACCGCCGAGTCCTCCGGTCTGGCGGGCCACCGCGCCCACCTCGCCGGAGCCCTGAACGGCGCCGACCCCGAACTGCCCGTCCTGCTCCTGGCACACCAGCCCAAGTTCATCGACCGGGCAGCAGCCGCCGGCATCGACCTCCAGCTCTCCGGCCACACCCACGGCGGCCAGATCTGGCCCTTCCACCACCTCGTGCGCATCGACCAGCCCGCCCTCGCCGGCCTCAGCCACCACGGCCCCCGCACCCTCCTCTACACCAGTCGCGGCACCGGCTTCTGGGGCCCGCCGTTCCGTGTCTTCGCCCCCAGCGAGATCACCCTGCTCGTACTCCGCTCCCCCCACCTGCCCACCTCCATGTAGCGCTCGACGGGGGGACGCGGCCACCGTCGCCCTCCTTCGGTGAACCGGCCTCTCCGTCCTTCGATCCGGGGGGACGCCGGCGGGGTGGAGCCAGGATCATCCTGGCTCCACCCATGGTGCGGGCGGGTCACCGGAACCGGCGGAACTGCTGGTCGGCCCCGTTGTGGTCGGCCCACTGCCGGATCGCGGCACCGTCTTCGCAGGTGACAGGTCCCCTCAGGTGCGGGTCCAGCGTTGGTTGCCGCCGTTCGAGCAGGTGTAGAGCTGGATCAGGGTGCCGTTGGCGGTGCCTCCCGCGACGGCGTCGAGGCAGAGGCCGGACTGGACGCCGACGATGGATCCGTCCGAGTTGAGGCGCCATTTCTGGTTGTCGCCGCCCCAGCAGCTGTAGATCTGGACCTTGGTGCCGTTGCCGGTGCCGGCGGCGTCCAGGCACTTGTTGCCGTAGACCCTGAGCTCGCCGGCGGCGGTGTACGTCCACTGCTGGTTGGTGCCGTTGTGGCAGTCCCACAGATTGAGCTGGGTGCCGTCGGCGGCACTGGTGCCGGGAACGTCCAGGCAGCGGCCGGAACCGACGCCCTTGATCGTTCCGGAATCCGAAGGGGGCGTGGAGGTACCGCCGTTGAGTGCGTTGAGGACGGAGGTGTATGCGGGCTTCTTGCTGCCGTCGCCGTTGAACAGCAGCGGCGTCTGCTCCGCTCGCCAGGAGTCGGTGTCGCGCACACCCCAGACGGTGATGCCGAGGCAGCGCGGGACGGCCAGGCAGTCATTGGTCACGTTGGCGTACGTCGAGGCCGGGGCGCCCTGGATGTCGAGTTCGGTGATGGCCACGTCGACGCCGAGGGCGGCGAAGTTCTGCAGGGTGGTGCGGAAGTTGCTGTTGTAGGGGCTGCCGCTGTTGAAGTGCGCCTGGAAGCCGACGCAGTCGATCGGGACGCCGCGCTGCTTGAAGTCCCGGACCATGGCGTACATGGCCTGGGTCTTGGCCCAGGTCCAGTTCTCGACGTTGTAGTCGTTGTAGCAGAGCTTGGCGGCCGGGTCGGCGGCGCGCGCGGTGCGGAAGGCGACCTCGATCCAGTCGTTGCCGGTGCGCTGCAGGTTGGAGTCGCGCCGTGCTCCCGAACTGCCGTCGGCGAAGGCCTCGTTCACGACGTCCCACTGGGCGATCTTGCCCTTGTAGTGGGCCATCACGCCGTTGATGTGGCCGATCATCGCCTGGCGCAGCGTGCTGCCGCTGAGGCTCTGCATCCAGCCGGGCTGCTGGGAGTGCCAGGCCAGTGTGTGGCCGCGCACTTGCTTACCGTTCTGCACGGCCCAGTTGTAGACGCGGTCGCCGGCGCTGAAGTTGAACTGGCCGCGCTGTGGTTCGGTGGCGTCGATCTTCATCTCGTTCTCGGGCGTCACCATGTTGAACTCGCGGTTCGCGATCGACGTGTACGCCGAGTCGCCCAGCCGGCCTGAGGCGATGGCGGTGCCGAAGTAGCGTCCGCTCTGCTTCGCCGCGGCGCCGAGCGTGCTCTCGGCGGCGTGTGCGGCCGGCGCCGCCGCCACCGCGGGCAGCGCGCCGAGGACGCCGACGGCGAGCGCGATCAGCGGGCCGCGGGCCTTCCGGCGGACGACGGACAGGAGTGGGGCGTACGAGCGCATGGCTGTGCCTCCTGGGGGGGACGTCACGAGCTGACCGGAGGGTGCGCGAAGCGCCGGGACGCGCGGTGCGGACCTCACCGGGAACGGGGGTGGCGCAGGAGCTTGTGTGCGCGGATCTGCTGTGCGGCTCTGTGCTCAAGGGGCCGGAACGGTTCGGTATATCGAACCAAGATTGGCCACTCGGAGAGGATGATTGAAGAATTGACCGCGCGCCGTCAACACTCATGACAGAGAAAGTTTCAGATCCTTCTTCGAAACTTTCGATCCGGTAGCCGTGCAGTGCGCAAGCTTTTGCAGACAGATCAGCGCGACATCTTGACCAATGAGCTTCCTGTTTCTAGCTTGTGGCGTCAAAGGTTCGGGAAATTCTTCGAATGTTTCGAACTTATTGTTCCTGGTACGGCCGTTCCGCAGTTCACCGGCGTCACCTCCCCCCCTTCCAAGGAGGCCCTCTGATGCGGTTTCGCCCCCCGTTCCGGATCCGCCCGAAACGCTTGACCGCCGCCTTGGCACCCTTACTGCTCGTGGGCGCCGCCCTCGGCGCCAACACCGCCGCGAGCGCCGCCCCCAAAGCGTGCGACCTTCCGTCCTCGTACCGCTGGACTTCGACAGGCGCACTGGCCCAGCCCAGGCCGGGATGGGTCTCGCTCAAGGACTTCACGGTCGCCCCGTACAACGGGCGGCAGCTCGTCTACGCGACAACGCACGACAACGGCAACCGCTGGGGTTCGATGAACTTCGGCCCGTTCGGAAACTGGTCGGAGATGGCCTCGGCGAGCCAGAACGCGATGTCGAACGCGGCCGTCGCGCCCTCGCTCTTCTACTTCGCGCCGAAGAACATCTGGGTGCTCACCTACCAGTGGGGCGGGCCCGCCTTCTCCTACCGGACGTCGACCAACCCCACCAACCCGAACGGCTGGTCGGCTCCGCAGACGCTGTTCACCGGAAGCATCTCCGGCTCCGGAACAGGCCCCATCGATCAGGCGCTCATCGGTGACAGCCAGAACATGTACCTGTTCTTCGCCGGTGACAACGGCAAGATCTACCGGGCCAGCATGCCGATCGGGAACTTCCCGGGCAACTTCGGCTCGTCGTACACGACGGTCATGAGCGACACGGTGAAGAACCTGTTCGAGGCTCCGCAGGTCTACAAGCTGCAGGACCAGAACCGCTACCTCATGATCGTCGAGGCCCGGGGCGCCAGTGAGCGGCGCTACTTCCGCTCGTTCACGGCCACCAGCCTGAACGGCTCGTGGACACCGCAGGCCACCAGCGAGAACAACCCCTTCGCCGGCAAGGCCAACAGCGGAGCGAACTGGACCAACGACATCAGTCACGGCGAGCTGCTGCGCACCCGCGCCGACCAGACGATGACCGTCGATCCCTGCAACCTCCAGTTGCTCTACCAGGGGCGCAGCCCCAGCTCGGACGGCGTCGACTACGGCCTCCTGCCCTACCGTCCGGGGCTTCTGACACTCCGGCGCTGAGGTCCGGGACACCGGCAGGCCGGGAAGCGAGCGTCGCTTCCCGGCCTCACCGTGTGCCGCCCCCAGGTGCGGGAGCATCCCGTCACTGGATCGTCCACGCCTGGTGGGTCTGGTTCAGAGCCATCCACCGGTTGATGGCGGCCCCGTTGGCCGTCGAGTTGCCGCCGGCCTCCAGATCCTGCCTGGACCCGAAGTTGCGGATGACGTATCCACCGCTGGTCGGTTCGAAGTACCACAGTTGGTTGTTGCCGCCGCTGTAGGTGCACTGCTGGAGGTTTGCTCCCTTGCTGTGACTGGAGCCGTTGATGGCCAGGGCCTTCCCGCTGATCCGGTTGACCATCTTGTAGAGCTGACCGCTGACCTTCACGATGTTCGACTGCTGGTGGGTGCCGCCGTTGCTCGGCCACTGCACGACGTTCACACCGTCGCCGGTGCCGGCCTGGTACACGTCCGCCAACTGCCCGCTGTTGACGTTCTTGATCGTGCAGTACGTCGTCGAGTTGACGTTGTGCGTACCGGTCGCGTCCTGCCGCACGACGCCACCGCCCGGGCGGTCAGTCCGGCAGCGGCTGTTCGGCCCAGATCGTCTTGCCCTCGGCGGTGTGACGACTCCCCCAGCGCTCGGCGACCTGGGCCACGAGCAGCAGTCCGCGGCCGCCCTCGTCGAAGACGCGGGCGCGGCGCAGGAGCGGGGCGGTGCTGCTGCCGTCGGAGACCTCGCAGACGAGGACGTCGGCGCGGATGAGCCGGAGCTCGATGGGGGCACCACCGTAACGGATGGCGTTGGTGACCAGCTCGCTGACGATCAGCTCCGTGGCGAACTCGAGCTCGCCCAGTCCCCAGGCGGCCAGTTGTTCGCTCGCCATGCGGCGGGCCCCGGCGACGGCCGCGGGATCCACGGGCAGCCGCCAGACGCGTACCCGGTCGGTGCCCAGACCCCGGATCCGGGCCAGGAGCAGAACGATGTCGTCGGCGGCGGGCTCTGCCCGCACCTTGCGCAGCACCTCCTCGCAGGTTTCCTCCAGGCCGGCGGCCGGGCGCCGCAGCGCCTCGCTCAGCAGCTCCAGTCCGACGTCGATGTCACGGCCGGGGGTCTCGACCAGGCCGTCGGTGTAGAAGGCGAGCAGGGTGCCCTCGCCCACGTCGATCCGGGCGGCCTCGAAGGGCATGCCGCCCAGGCCGAGCGGTGGCCCGGCGGGCAGGTCGAGGACCTGCGCGGTCCCGTCGGGGTTCACCAGGACGGGCGGCGGGTGCCCGGCCCGGGCCATGTCGCACCGGCCGGCGACGGGGTCGTAGACGGCGTAGAGGCAGGTGGCGCCGACCTCTGCCGAGGTCCCCTCGCCCTGCCCTCGTGTGTCCGGGCCTTCCTCCCGGTCGAGACGGATGACCAGGTCGTCCAGGCGGGTGAGCAGCTCGTCGGGCGCGAAGTCGGCGTCGGCGAGCGTGCGGACCGCTGTGCGCAGACGGCCCATCGCGGCCGAGGCGTGCACCCCTTGGCCCACGACGTCGCCCACCACCAGCGCGACCCGGCCCCCGGACAGTGCGATGACGTCGAACCAGTCGCCGCCGATCTCGTCCCCCGAACCGGCGGGAAAGTAGCGGTGGGCGAGGTCCAGCGCCTGCGCCCGGGGTGGCCCGGGTGGCAGAAGGCTGCGCTGGAGAGTGATCGCTGTGTGGCGCTCGCGGGTGTAGCGGCGGGCGTTGTCGATGCTCACCGCCGCCCGGGCGGCGATCTCCTCGGCCAGGAGCAGGTCGTCCTCGCCGAAGGTGTCCGCGGTGCGGTGCCGCAGCAGGTGCATCACACCCAGGGTGACGCCCCGGGCGCGCAGCGGCACCATCATCACCGCGTGGATGCCGAACCTCCGCACGCTCTCGGCGCGGGCCGGGTGGGCCGTCGACCAGTCGCCCAGCAGCGGATCGCCCATCCGGTACACGGCGCCCCGGCCCGTGATCAGTGCCCGAGCAGGTGGCGAGCTGGGCGGGCAGATGTCGATGCCGCCCTCCGGGACCACGGATTCCGGGCATCCCGGCAGCACCGACCGTTGTGCGGTACGGCGGAAGACGATCTGTGTGCCGGGCGGTGTGGGTTGCGGCTCATGGCCTTGGGCGACCGCCTCCAGCAGGTCGACGGTGGCGAAGTCGGCGAACCCGTCCACCGCCACCTCGGCCAGCTCCTCGGCCGTCCGGGTCACGTCCAGGGTCCTGCCGATCCGCGTACTGGCGTCGTTGAGCACCGCGAGGCGGCGCCGGGCCCAGTACTGCTCGGTGATGTCGATCACCAGGGCGGACATTCCCAGCGTCTCCCCCGCCCGGTTCTTCAGCGGGGAGAGGAAGACCGACCACGCGTGATCGCGGATCTCACCGGAGGCCCGGAAGGGCTGTTCCTCGCGGACGATCATCTCGCCGGTGCGCACCACCTCTCGTTGCAGGCGGTCGATCTCGTCCAGGGGCGGGGTGGGGTAGATCTCCCACAGGGTCTTGCCCCTCATCTCGTCCGGGGTGAGCCCCATGGCCCGGCTCATCACCTGGTTGCAGGTCACGAACCGCGCCTCACGGTCGTAGACGGCCACCGGCAGCGGAAGTTGCGCGAGCGTGAGGCCCCACAGCTGCGTGGGCTCCTCTTCGGTCGGCCCGGCGGGGTAGGTCACGGCCGCCGGGGTGACGACCCAGGCGGTCCTGCCGCGCGCGTCCGCCAGCGGGGTGCCCCGGAGCTGCGCCTTGACGCGGCCTCCGTCCCGCTTCCGCAGTCCCACGTCACTCGTCCACGGTTCGCCGACGGCCAGGTGGCGCCGCATCGCCACGGGCAGTTTCGCGGACAGCAGGTGGGAAACCTGCCGGCCCACGACCTCCTCGGGCTCGTATCCGAGCAGCCGCCCGGCTCCCGCGCTCCACACCAGCACGGCACCGCGGGCGTCGATGACGACGGCGACGTCCTCGGGCGCCGTCGCGCCCCCTTCTGAGGTGTTCGTGTCGGGTTGGTTGTCCATGGGGTGTCCCGACTTCGTTCCTGCCGCGCCCGGCACGGCCTGTGCCACCCGTCACTGGGCGGTGCCTTCAGCATCCCGCCGCGGCCCGCCTCGCTCAACCGGCGGCATCCGGCTCCCGTCCGCGCCCCGGGCAGGGACGACATGCAGGGCCTTCGAGGGGACCGGCCGGGCCCTGCCGGCGGCGGGGGCGCCTCGTGCGCCGGCATCAGCGCCGGGGCGCAGCACAAGGGCGCCTGACCAGGTCGGATTCCCGTCAGGCGCCCTTGTCGCGGCCGGGCTAGCGCCGGTGGTTTCCGACGGTGATGACTCCCTTCGTACGGGCTCCGGTCTTGTTGTCGTAGAGGACGTCGCCGGTGGACTTCTTCCAGATCTTGATGCGGAAGGTGTCCGGCCCGTCGGTGGCGGTGACCCGGAAGGCGTAGCCGCTCGTGCCGCCCACCGTGCCGGTGCCCTGGTAGACGGCCCGGGAGCCGTTCACCACGAGCCAGTCCGAGCCGGTCGAGCGGAAGGTGAGCCGGGCGGAGCCGAGGACGAACGTGGCCTTGCCGGTGGGGGCGGTGGCTCCCTTGCGGTACTGGGCGGCCAGGGTGAACGCCGCCTTCCCGGTCAGTCCCGGCCTGCCCGGGTAGGCACCGGCCGGTGAGGTGATCGTGCCCGCGCCGGCGGCGGGCCCGGCGGCACGGTCGTAGACGATCAGCTCCGCGAGCGTGGTGGTGTCCGTGCCCTTGTCGTCGTCGGTGACCGTGATGACGGGCCGGTGGACGCCCGCCTCGTCGTAGACGTGTGCGGCGCGGCAGCCGGAGTCGGTGACCGTGCCCGCCGTGGGCCGGCCGCCGTCCTTCCAGTCGACCGTGCAGGTGTGGCGGTCGGCCGTGCCCGGGTCGTCGAAGGACGCGGTGACGACGGCGGTCCTGCCCACCGGCACGGGCGAGCCGGGGCCCTTGGCGGCGGTGATCGACGGGGCGGCGTTGGACACCTTGACGGTCGCGGTGTCGGTGCCGCGTCCGCCGGTGAGGGTGACCGTGAAGGTGCCGTCGTCGGTGCAGGTGAGGGCGGTCCGGGCCGCCGACGGGTCCTTGACGGTGCACGGGGCGCCGTCCTGGACGGTCCACTCGGGGGTGCCGGTCCCGGAGACGGTTCCGGCGAGCGTGATCGCCTCGCCCTCGGTGCCGGTGGTGTCCGGACCGGCGTGGACGACGGTGACCGGGTCGATGCCGTCCAGGGTCGGGACGACCTTCTTGATCAGGCCGTCGGAGCCGAACTCCAGCCTGTCGATGGTTGTTTCGCGGTGCGTGCCGTCTCCGCCGGGGATGGCGAAGCGGTGGTAGGCGATGTACCAGTCGTCGGTGTTGGGGACGTGGACCACGGAGTGGTGGCCCGGCCCCTTGATGCCCAGGGAGAGGTCCTTCTCCAGGATCACCCCCTGCTTGGTCCACGGGCCGGTGGGCGAGGGGCCGGTCGCGTAGGCGACGCGGTAGTTCTCGTCCCGGGTGTCGTTCTCCGACCACATGAAGTAGTAGGTGCCCTTGCGCTTGATGACGAAGGTGCCCTCGTTGTAGCCGCTCGGGGTGATGTCCTGGACCTTCGAGGTGTCGATGGAGGTCATGTCGTCGCCGAGCGGGACGACGTAGGCGCGGCCGTTGCCCCAGTAGAGGTACTGCTTGCCGTCGTCGTCGGTGAAGACCGCCGGATCGATCATCTGGCCGCGGAAGTCACCGGCCTTGAGCAGTGGCTTGCCCAGGGCGTCCTTGAACGGGCCGGTGGGCGAGTCGGAGACGGCCACGCCGATGTTCGCGTCGGCGCAGAAGTAGAAGTAGTACTTCCCGTCCTTCTCGGTCATCGCCGGCGCCCAGGCCCGGCTGTCCGCCCAGCTCACGTCCGGCCCCAGGTCGAGGATGACGCCGTGGTCCTTCCAGTGGACCAGGTCCGTGGAGGAGTAGGCCTTGAACTGTGTGCCGCTCCAGCCCTCGAAGCCGTCGGTCGTCGGGTAGATGTAGAAGGTGTCGCCGAAGCGCACGATGTTCGGGTCGGCGTTCAGCCCCGGCAGGGCCGGTGTCCTCATGATGAGAGCCGAGACCTTCCAGGTGCGCTTCTTGCCGTCCGACCCGGTGACCTCGTAGGTCACGGGCTTGGTGAAGTCGCGGACGCTGCCGGAGGCGGGGCTGATCGTCGCGCCCTCGGCGAGCGCGAACTCCGGTGCCAGGGCGGTGAGATCGGTGCCCGCCTTCATCGGCAGGGTGATCGTGCCGGCCGCGTTGTCGACGAGTGCGTCGACCTTGAGCGACGGGTGCGTGGCCTTGGCGATGCCCGCCGTGTTGCCGCTGAGTTCCATGACCTCGGCGCCGGTGAGGGCACGGTCGTAGATGCGGAAGTCGTCGACCTCGCCGCCGAAGTAGGGGTCGGCGGCGTAGAGGGACTTGCCGATGTAGCCGCTGTGGTCCTTGGCCGCGTCGTACAGCTCGGACGGTTTGATGGTGGTCGTGGTGCGGGCCGCCTCGACACCGTCGGCGTAGAGGACCATCGTGCCGGTGGCGCCGTCCAGCGTCACGGTGACGTGCCGCCACTGGCCGGGCGTGAGCTGCGAGCCGGCCGTCAGCTTCGACTCCGCCGACCAACTCGCCTTGGTGATGGCGGAGTAGAGGCTGGAGCCGCCGTTGGACGGAGTGGCGAACAGGTACTTGTCGCTGTCGGGACCGAGCCCGAACAGCCACTGGAAGCTGCTGCCGCCCTTCCACTTGGCGTACGTCGACACCGTGACGCTGTCGGCGTTCTTCAGCACCCCGTTGGGGATCTTCACATACGGCGAGTCGGAGCCGCCGGACATCTGGAACGAGCCGCCGTCGACACCGGTGCCGAACGCGGGCGTGCGCACATAGGTGCCGTGGTGGCCGTGACCGCTGGAGTCACGGGCGATGCTGCCACCGGTCTCGTCGAAGGCGTAGTGCAGCAGCAGTCCGGCCGGGACGTCCGGCCCCTCTGCGGACACGGCGACCTCGGCCCTGACCGGGGTGGCGGCGCCGCCCGGCAGGCTGCCGGTGACGGTGAAGGTGCCGGCCTGGGCGTACTTCGACGCCGGGACGTCCTCCCAGTCGACGGAGACCGGCCGCTTGACGCCGTCGGCGTACTCGGCGATCACCGTGGCCGGCAGCACCGGCGCCCGGCCGATCGCGGTCTTCACGGAGACGTCCTCGACGTTCCGCACGACCTGGTCCGGCTGGTAGGCGCGCAGCAACCGGTCGTACTCGGCCTGGGTCACCGGCAGCACGGTGCCGTGCCGGGGCTTGGCGGGCAGGTCGTAGCCGGTGGAGGGGGTCCAGGTGCCGGAGTCGAGGTCGGTCGTCTCGAACGGGATGTAGCCGCGGCCGCCGAACTCGTCGAGGAACGCGTACCACTTCTCCTCGGTGTTGGACTTGAACACCAGCGGTCCCTCGGCGGCGTTCATCGCGCCCTTGCCGATGCCCTCGGCGACGGGGGTCCAGGACGGGTTCAGTAGCGAATCGCTCTTCTCCTCGAAGATGAACTTGCTGTTGGGGGTCGAGGAGCTGTTGTTCCGCTCGTCCTTGGACAGGCGGTAGTACGTGCCGTCGTGCCGGATCATCGTGGAGTCGATGACCGAGTAGCCGCGGTCGATCCAGACCTTGGGCTCGCTGAAGGTGTAGAAGTCGCGGGTGGTGGCGTACATCATGCGGTTGTACGTGTCACCGGAGTGGTCGGCCTTGTCGTACAGCTTCGACGCCCAGAAGACGACGTACTCGCCGCGCTCGGCGTCGTAGAACGCCTCCGGCGCCCAGGTGTTGCCGGCGCTGTCGGGCGAGACCTTGACCAGGCGCTGGTTCGTCCAGTGCACCAGGTCGGTGGACTCCCAGACCATGATGGACTTGCTGCCGGTGCGCTGGGAGGCGTCCCAGTCGCCGTTGCCGTAGATCCTGAGGTCGGTGGCGATCTGGTAGAACTTGTCGCCCTCCGGGGAGCGGATGATGAACGGGTCGCGCAGGCCCTTCTCGCCGAGCGTGGAGGTGAGGACCGGCTTGCCGTCGTTCAGTTCGCGCCAGTGCAGCGGGTCGTTGCCCTTGCTGAGGGCGGCGTAGAGCTGCTCGCCGTCGGAGGTGCCCTCGCCGGTGAAGTAGCTGAACACGTAGCCCTTGAGGGGCGCCGCGGCGGGCAGTTCGGGCACCTTGGCCGTCAGCACTCGCCTGGCTCGGGCCTCGCCCTTGGTGACGGTGGCGGTCAGTTCGACGGTGGTGGCGCCGTCGCCGTGCGCGGGGCGGTGGACCTCGCCGTCGGCGGAGAGGACGTCCGGCTTCGCGGAGGACCAGGTGACGGCCGTGCCGTACGTGCCGCTCTCGGGCAGGGTGAGGTTGCCGCGCGCGTCGTCGAGATTGTGGACCGTGAGATCGTCTGCGGCCTGCCGGGTGGCGGCGTCGTCGTCGAGTGCGGGGCGGACCGTCACGTCGAAGGTCTTGGTACCGGTCACGGTGCCCTTCTTCAGGGTCGCCGTGAGCGTGGCGCGGCCGTCCGGTGAGCCTGCCTCGGGGCGGGTCACCTTGCCGGTGCCGGACACCACGGACGGGTTGTCGCTGGCCCAGCTGATGGCGGAGCCGCCGGCCTGCCCCGTCCTGGGCAGGTCCAGGTCGGACGTGACGCCGCTGATGTCACCGAGGCTGAGGGCGTCCTTGTCGGCGGCGACGCCCTGCGTGGCGACGGGGAGGGAGAGCTGTTCGACCTCCGAGCCGTCCAGGGCCCGGTCGTACACGCGGAAGTCGCGGATGCGGCCCTTGAAGAGCTTGTCGCCGTCGTAGACGGACTTGCCGATGTAGTTGGCCTTGGTGATGCCGGATCCGATGGCGCCGGGCTCGGTGGTGACCGAGGTGTTGCGGCCGACCTCGACGCCGTCCTCGTAGAGCACGCCCGTGGAGCCGGTCTGGGCGTAGGTGAGGTGCTTCCACACTCCGCGGGTCAGGTTGTGGGAGTCGGAGGGCTTGGTGGTCTGCTCGGTCGACCAGTTGCCCGTCGCGACGGAGGTGCGGAGCGAGTTTCCCGTGGTGAAAAGGTAGCCGTTGCCGCTGCCCGCGCTGGTGTTGCCGAAGCCGTAGAGGAAGTAGGGCGTGCTCTGGGCGGAGTCGATCAGCACGTCCATGGAGACGGTGATCGAGTCCATGCCCTTCATGATGTCGTCCGGCACCTTGATGTAGGTGTCCGATCCGTCGAAGGCGAGCCCCTGACCGGATGTCGACCAGTCGGCGGTGCCGTTGACGGTGCCGTCGCGGCCCTTGCCGGAGGCGTCGGTCACGGTGGTGCCGGTGCCGGCGTCGAGCTTGTACCACAGGGCCAGGCCCTCGGTGAGGTCCGCCGCTTCGGGCGCCGGTGCCTCCGGGGCCGCCTGCGCGGAGACGGTGGGGCCGGCGAGGGCGAGCAGCATCGAGGCGGCGGTCAGTCCGGCGAGGGGGCCCGCCCAACGTCTCGCCCGGCTGCGAAGTCGTGCGACGTGCGTCATGTCTTGTGGGGTCCTCTGCTGAGGCATGGCTGATGACGGACAGGGCGGTGCGGTGAGCGCAAAGACGCCGAGGCGACGGCAATTCCTTGCCGCGGGCCTGGTGTTACACGCAGATGAACGCGTGCTGCGAGAGTCTCAGCCGACGGCCCGGGCAGCGTCAAGAGGTTCCGAACAATGTCCGACAGGTCGAACAACTCTCTCGCAGGTACGCACCGCCGGTCACGGCGGCCGGCGCGGCGTTGTCAGTGGCGGGTGGCAGCATCGGCCCCATGACGGACACCTCGGTATGCGACTGGCGGTCCTTCCTGCTCAGGTGGAGTGGGGAGTGGGCGGATTCCCTGCCGGAGGACGAGACGCGGGGAGCGGACGACGAGGCCGCGCGGCAGGCGCGGTGGCTGGGGTTCCCACCCGCGTCCGAGGAGCGGATCGCGGCCATGGAGGAGCGCCTGGGCCGGCCGATGCCCCCGTCGTACCGGGAGTTCCTCGCGGTCACCGACGGGTGGCGGCACGCGGGCGGGTTCGTGTGGCTGCTGGCGGGGACCGAGTCCGCGCGCTGGCACGCCAACGCGTCCGGCCTCGCGTATACGTTCGACGAGTATCTCGACGAGGACGCCGGGCCCGAGGAGCGGCGGGAGGCGGACATCTGGCGGCGCGGGCTGCAGCTCGACGTCGAGTCCGACGCCACCTATGTCCTCATGGACCCCGAGGAAGTGGACGAGGACGGCGAGTGGGCCGTGTACACGTGGGCGAGCTGGCGTGCCATGCCGCCCGAGCGGCATGCGAGCTTCGCTGCGTTCATGCGGGACGTGTACCGGGAGTTCCACAGCCTGCGGTCGCACGGGGGCGCACAGGAGCCGGTGTTCGTGAACGACACGACGCGCACGCTGGACGCGCGAGTGGAGGAGGCCCGGATCGAGGCGCTGCGCGGCGGCTGGGAGCGGGCTCTGGAAGCGCTGGACGAGGCCAAGGGGTACGGCAGACCGCGGGCCGCCGGGCTGGGTGACCAGATCCGCCGCCTGCTCGGGCAGACCCACATGGTCCACTTCGACGGCCTGGCGACGGATCCGCGGTATGCGTCCGAGCTGCTGCCGGTCGTGATCGCCGAGCACGCGGCTCACTCCTACCGGGGCGATTCCAGCCTGGCGTTCCCTCTGCGGGGCGGTGACGAGGACTTGGCGGCACTGGCCCACGCGATGCTGGACCGGATACGCGGCGGCACCTACCGGTACACGGCGGCCGGACCGTTCGGGGAGGCGGTCGAGCGGGCCCGGGAGTCGGCGCGGTGGGGTGACACCGACGGGGCGTGGCGGGCGCTGATCGACGCGATGCCCCTGTGGGTGCCGCTGGGACCGGATCACCTGGCGCCCCTGGGCTGGGTGGCCGACCCCGTGCTCGGGCCGCTGCTGACCCCGGAGCGGGGCCGGGAGCTGCTGTCCACGCCGAGGGGCGGGCAGTCGGCTGATACGCCGGGTCCGTCGGCCGGGCTCGACCCGGGCGGCCTGGCGTGGCTGGCGGAGCCCGACCCCGGCAACAACCGCACGTCCTACCGGTTCGTCCTGGTGGAGGGGGTGGAGCCCGAGGAGTTGCCCGGACGCCTCGCGGACACGGACGGGGGCGGGGACGGCGGCGTGCTGAACGCACCCATGACCTGGTGGGAGGCACGCCGGGCATGGCTGTCCGGGCGCAGGGAGTTCTCCTCCTACGACGACAGGGCTCTCGTGGCGGTCGGCCGGGCCGGCGCCGGCTGGAGCTTCGCCTTCGACGGAGATCCGGCCCCGTTCGACCGCCGGCGGTTCGTCTCCCCGGCCGTGTCCGCCGCCGCGGGAGCCCGCGCCGTGGTGGTCTGGAGCGGACTGAGGACGAGGCACCGGCAGCCGTTCTTCCACCTTTCAGTGGCACGGGACGGCGCCGAGCAGTACTCCTTCACCTACGCGGACGGAGAGGTCCGGTCGAGCGGGGAGATACCGGCGGCGCTGGAGCCGAGTCGGTTCTTCGGTGACCCCGAGGGCGGGGCCGGAGTGGAGCGGTCGCTGCTGGAGGCGGTGGCCGAGGAGTTCGGCGCCCGTCTGCCGCGCCATGCCCTCGTGAACGGACGGTTGCACACGTTCGTCACCCGTTCATGGACGCGACCGCCCGGGGACGGAGAGACGTACGCGGTGATCCGGGTGGGCTCAGGAGATTCTCCCCCGGCAGCCGGCGAGCCGGAGCGAGGCGACCGCTGAGCCTGCTCAGCCGTCGCCCCTGTCTGTTCCCCCCCGGCCTGCCGCCGCCCGCGTTCGGCCCCTGACCTGTGCGGAGCGGGCGGCGGGCCCGGCGCGGGTGGGCGAAGGGGCCAACGCGGTGTTCCCCGGCTGTGTCGAGCGGCCGGGTCGCAGCGGTTCGGCCATGCTGGGGCAGGTCGCGCCCCCTCTCCACGACAAGGAGCCCGGTATGCCCACGGACCCGCTCGGACGATTCCTGGCAGCTCTGGACCCGGAGCACCGCGAAGCGGTCGGTGCCAGGCCCCGCCAGGAGCAGGAACGCCTCGCGGCGGCCTGGGAACGGGAACTGGAAGCGGACGACGAGCTCGACACCCTCGACGAACTGTCGCCGGCGGCGGCAGAGGCGGAGGCAGCCCGCCGCGTCCTGGAACGCGAGAGCGACTAGGGACGTCGGCGCCCTCCGATCCACCCGACTCGGCGTTGCCGCGCCCGGACGGACGCGAGTCGCGCGTGCCGGGCGTGCTGCCGATGAACGCGACCAGAGAAGTAACTGCCGTCGTCGAAGAGTGGGAATGATCCGCCCACTCTGGCAGATCGAGGCACTGCATCATGTGAGTGCTCAGGCCGGCCGAGCCGTACGGTCAGGAGGTGCGTGGGATGTGCAGTCGGGGCCCGACGAGCTGCATGCCGTGCGCATGGGAACCGCGCCGGGCGGCAGCAGGTGGCTGTGCGGAGGGGACGAGGAGGCGCACATGCGGGTAGGGATGACGGTCCTGCCGGAGTATTCCGGGCAGTCCGCCCGGAAGATCTGGGCAAGCGTCGAAGAGTACGGGTTCGACCACGGCTGGACTTTCGACCATCTCGGCTGGGACGGGCTGCTCGACGGCCCGTGGTACGGCACGGTGCCGACGCTGACCCTCGCCGCACTGGCCACGTCGCGGCTGGAGATGGGCACGCTTGTGGCCAGCCCGAACTTCCGCCACCCGGTGGCCTTCTCCCGCGACCTGATCGGCCTCGACGAGATCAGCGAAGGGCGCCTCACTCTCGGCGTCGGTGCCGGCGCGGAGAGCGGGTACGACGTCGAGGTTTTCGGGGCGGGAGCGCCGAAGAGCCGGGTTCGCAGGTTCGGCGAGTTCGTCGAGCTGCTCGATCGGCTCCTCCGCGAGGACCATGTCTCCTTCCAGGGTGACTACTACTCCGCCGTCGATGCTCGTTCGGTGCCCGGGTGCCGGCAGCGGCCGCGGCTGCCGTTCATCGTGGCGGCCAACGGTCCCGGGGCAGCGTCTGTCGCGGCGCGGTACGGGCAGGGGTGGGTGACGATCGGAGGGATGGCGGAGCGGCTCGACGCGTGGTGGGGTCTTGTCTCGGAGGCGAGCGACCGGATGACGGCCGCCCTTGCGACGCACGGACGCGAGGCCGATCCGGAGTTCCGGCGGGTGCTGCAGACCGATGCCGCACCGGTGCTCAGTATCCAGTCGGCGGACTGCTTCGACGATTTTCTGGGCCGGGCCCACGAGCTGGGGTTCACCGATGTCGTCGCCCCGTGGCCACGTGCGCAGGGTCCCTTCTCCGCGCCGCGGTCGGTGGTCGACCGGATCGCGGCGGACGTTCTTCCCCGGTGGCGGTCCTCGGGAGACGACTGACCGTCACCAACGGTCGGGCGTCACAGCGCCCCGCGTCAGGGCGGCCTGACGCGGGGCCTCGCCATCGGCGCCCTCCGCCACACAGGCGGAGCAAAACGTCGCCGCTGTACTCCAGTCCGACTCCCACAACCCGAAACGCCCGCTCGGAGCAGTTGTTCGCCGGCCCCGCATTTTCGCGGTGACCGACGTGCGGCTGCGCTGCGAGGAGTGACTCGACTCGCTTCGCCCTCCGCGGGCTGTAGTTCTCACTTACCGGTCCGCCGATTTCGCCCGTGGGCCTGCTTGCCCAGCGCCATCAGGGAAGCCCGCGTTTCCGGATCCATCTTCTCGATCGCGTACCGGAAGGTGTCGCGGGCCATCCGGGTGTGCCACGTGCGCAGGAAGGCCGCCACTTCGTCCTGATGGACCTCGGCGGTGACCTTGAGCAGCCATCCGCAACCCTTCTGCACGTACACGTCCTCGTCGTACATGAGCCGGGTGCAGTTGTCGAAGACGTGCGGCAGGGGCAGTTCGAACACCGTCCGCCCCACGGTTCGCCGGACGAACTTCACGACGGCCACGTTCGCGGCGCGTCTGGCCCAGGGCGACCGGGACGCGACCCAGCGCCGCGTCCGCGGGATCCGGTCGAGGTGCCCGCGGAAGAACGGGTACAGCAGTTTCAGGCACAGGTCGTCGCACTGCGCCCAGTTGGAGACATATGTTTCGAGCCAGTACTCACAGCGGTCGAGGAGTTCGTCGCCCAGCCCGGCCCTCGCGACCTTGTGCAGCAGCGCGAACCCCAGCAGGACCTCTTCGTGGTGCGAGGAGCGTGACAGCACCTCTTCCGTCAGGGCCAGGCGCGCCGCCGGGGGGATGTCGGGCCGCTCACGGAAGTACTCGGTCGCGACCTCGACGACGGAGGCGTTGCTCACGCCCAGGGCGCGGATCTCCTGCGGGAAGTACCGCTGCGCTCCGGCCGCGACATCCGCGTCGCCGCGCACGGCCAAAGACGCCAGGAGGTCCCCGGCGGCGGCTGCCACGTCCATCATCCCGATCCCTCCCTCACGACGGTCCCTCCATGACCTCGATCCCGCCTCGATCCCGCCTCGATCCGCAGTGAGACGGGCAACGGTCCCCGGCGAGGGCGGGCCCTGCTCGGCCACGTGGCCGCCGGTCGTGCCCGTATCATCGCGCGGTGGGCACTGGGGTGGGGATCACGGCGCCGTTCGGCCGGCTGCTGCGCGCGTTACGGCAGAGCCGCCGGCTGACGATCGAGGAACTGGCCGAGGCGTCGGGCATCTCGGGGCGGGCCATCGGCGACATGGAGCGGGGCCGGAGCCGGCGTCCGCACCGGGGCACCATCACCGCGCTCGCCCAGGGCCTGGACCTGGACGAGGCGGCGCACGCCGACCTCCTCGCCGCCGCCCGAGCGGCCCGGCCCGGGGCGCGGCCCGCCGAGCCGGTCAGGACCACGCCCCACACGCTGCCGAGAGGCGTGCGGGACTTCGTCGGCCGGCAGGCGGAACTCACCGAGCTGCGCGCTCTCGCGCGGGAGGCCGCCGAGGGCGCCGTGGTCGCGCCGCCGGTGGCCGTGGTGTCCGGCCCGCCCGGAAGTGGCAAGACCTCGCTGGCGGTTCGGCTGGCCGAGGAACCGTCGACGCCCTGTCCCGACGGGGCGTTCCTGGTGGACATGCGGGGTCTGGACGAGCGGCCGTTGCCCGCGGAGCAGGCCGTGGCCGGGCTGCTGGGCTCGTGGGGCGTCGGGGACGCCGAGCTGGCCCGGCTGACCGCCGAAGAGCGTCTGGCCCGCTACCACGACGTCGCCGCAGGACTGTGCGCGGTCCTGGTGCTGGACAACGCGGGCAGTGAGGCCCAGGCCAGGCCGTTGCTGCCGCGTGCTGGGCGGCTGCTCGTGGTGGTGACGAGCCGACGCACGCTCGCCGGTCTGGAGGGCGTACGACGGGTCACGCTCGGAGCCCTGCGCCCGCGGGAGTCCGCCGCCCTGCTGCGTGCCGTCGTGGGTGCCGGGCGGTGGACGCCGAGCCGAGGGCCGCGGACGTCGTGACCGACCTGTGCGGGCATCTGCCGCTGGCGCTGCGGGTGGCCGCGAACTGGGCCGCCACGCGCACCAACTGGAGCCTCGATCGGCTCGCCGGCAGGCTCGCGGACGAGGACCGCCGGCTCGACGCGCTCAGCGCCGGCGACCTGAAGGTCAACTCCGCCTTCGCGTTGTCCTGCTCCCGTCTCGCCCCCGAGGCCGCCCGGATGTTCCGGCTGCTGTCGCTGCTGCCGGCCGGTGACTTCAGCGCCGCCCCGGCCGCCGTGCTCGCGGACTTGCCGCTGCCCGACACCGAGGATCTCCTGGAGGAACTCCTTGCCGTCCTGGGCGATCAGCCGCCTGCTGCGGGTCACGACCTGCGGGCCCGCCTGCACCTGCGAGACCCCTAAGGAACCCAGCCGGTGGCTGACGATGCTGCCGGGCGACGGGTCGTCCTCGAGGAGCCGCACGTCGAGCGGGATGAAGGTCCGGGACACCGCGTCGTGCCAGCGCTCCCCCCGGTCGGCCGCCGGCAGTGACGCGGTGGACAGGACGACGGACACCTGGCTTCCCCCCTGGACATCGTCGAAGGCCGGCAGGCGGGATCCGCTGCCGGCCTTGACGATGTCACCACGCCGCCCCGGGGCGGTCCAGGAAGAATCGGAGGAAGAATCCGATCACTTGGCCAGGAAGGCGAGCAGCGCCGAGTTGACCTCCTCCGCGTGGGTCCACAGCAGACCGTGCGGTGCGCCTTCGATCTCCACGTAGTCCGCGGCGGGAAGGGCCTTGTGGAACGGGCGCGCGGTCCCCTCGACGGGCAGGATGCGGTCGCCGGTGCCGTGCACGATCAGGGCCGGCACGTCGATCGCCGGGATGTCGCCGCGGAAGTCGGTGTACCAGGTCGCGGGCGCGGCGGCCGCGGCGAAGAAGCCGCCGCCCGCGGCGACGTCCCAGCTGTGCCGGACCGCCTCCTCGCTGATCCGCGTGCCGAGGTTCTCGTCGAGGTTGTAGAAGTCCTTGTAGAAGTCCGTGTAGTAGGCGTAGCGGTCGGCCTTCACCGCGGCGACGACCCCGTCGAAGAACTCCTTGGGAGCGACGCCGTCGGGGTTGTCGTCGGACTTGAGCAGGCAGGGCTCCAGGGAGGCGAGGAAGGCGACCTTGGCGACCCGGTCCGTGCCGTAGCGGGACACGTACCGGGCGACTTCGCCGGTGCCCATCGAGAAGCCGACGAGGACGGCGTCTTGCAGGTCGAGGGTCTCCATCACGGTGTTCAGGTCGGCCGCGAAGGTGTCGTAGTCGTAGCCGGTGGTCGGCTGCGCGGACTGCCCGAAACCGCGGCGGTCATAGGTGATCACGCGGTAGCCGGCGTCGAGCAGGACGGCGCTCTGCCGCTCCCAGGAGTGCCCGTCGAGCGGGAAACCGTGGATGAGGACGACCGGCTGACCGGAACCGTGGTCCTCGTAGTACAGGTCGATGGCGGTGGAGTTCTCCTGGCCCACGGTGATGTACGGCATGTGCTGCTTCCTCGTTTCCGGGCGGCTGTTGCAAGGGACACGGCCACGCTAGGCCGGGCGCGGACGCTCCAATTGCCCTACGGCGCACCGGTGGTTGACCTGGCGCGCACGCGCGGGCCGTGCACCATGACCGGGTGCCCTTCTCGGGGGTCTACTCACCCGGGCAGCGGGCGGTCGTCGACGATGTGCTTCATGACGAGGGTGGAGTTGAGGCGCTGAACACCCGGGAGCCGGGCGAGCTGCTGGTCGTAGAGCTGCTGGAAGGCGGTCAGGTCGGTGGCTGCGACGCGCAGGAGGTAGTCGGGGTCGCCGAACAGGCGCTGGGCCTGGAGCACGTGCGGGACGGCGGCGACCGCCTCTTCGAACGCGGAGACCGTGTCGGCGTCCTCCAGGCGCATGGTGACGAAGACGAGGGCTTCGAAGTTCAGGCCCACGGCGGCCGGGTCCACCACCGCGCGATAGCCGCGGATCGCACCGTCGCGTTCGAGGTCGCGCAGCCTGCGGTGGCAGGGCGAGACGCTCAGTCGCACGCGCGCCGCCAGCTCGGTGACCGTGAGACGGCCGTCCAGCTGCAGCTCGGTAAGAATTTTCCGATCCATGGCATCCATGGAGAAGATTCTGCCCCAGAAGCCGCGATCAAGGAGAAAAGAAGGGAACACTTTCGGGCAGATCCGGCCTAGCCTTCCTCTCGCACCGCAGCACGTGAGAGGGAACGATCGATGGACACGACCACGCTGGCGGCCTTCCTCGCAGTGGATCTCCTGCTGGTATTCACCCCCGGCGCGGACTGGGCCTACGCGATCACCGCCGGTCTGCGGGACCGGTCGGTCGTGCCGGCCGTCGCCGGACTGGTCGCCGGATACGCGGGCTACACGCTGCTCGCCGTGGCGGGACTGGTGGTGATCGTGGCGAGCTCGGGGACGCTGCTGACCGGGCTGACCGTGGCCGGGGCCGGCTATCTGGTGTGGCTCGGCTGGGGGGTGTTGCGGCAGCCGGCGGCCCTGACGGCCGGCGTGCGGGAACCGGGCGCCGAAGGGTCCTCCCGTGCGCGGGTCCTGCTCCGGGGAATCGGGACCAGCGGCCTCAACCCCAAGGCGCTGCTGCTCTACTTCTCGCTGTTCCCGCAGTTCATCGACCCCGCGGGTGCCTGGCCGGTCGCGGGCCAGACCGGCCTGCTCGGCTCGCTGCACATGACCGCCTGCGCCGTCGTCTACCTCACCGTCGGAGTCCTCGCCCGCACCGTCCTGAGGACCAGGCCCTCCGCGGCCCGGGCGGTGACCCGGGCGTCCGGCGCGATGATGATCGCCATCGGCGGGTTCCTGCTGGTGGAACGCCTGGCCGGCTGAGGGGCCCGAGCGGCCCACTGCCGCAAGGGGGATTTCACAGCACCTCCGGTCCGCCGAACTCGCTCATCGCGTCGACGATCCAGCGCCCCAGGTAGTCGGCGAACGAGGAGCGCGGCAGCAGGCGGTACGTCGGCGCGTCGTCGGTCTGCCAGAGCAGGACGGCCACGGGACCCACCGTGGTCGACACCGCCCGACCCGGGCCGAAGGACCGGGGATGCAGGTCCAGGGGGCAGCCCTTCTCCAGCACCTGCCGGGCGGACGGTCCGCTCAGCTCCAGCGTCGTGCGGTTCGCGGAGACGTCCACGACCGAGCCGGGATCCTGCCCCAGTGCCTCCCGCGATGCGGCGGCCTCATCGGACCGGGACAGCACGAGCCACTCGTCGGGGCCCAGCCAGAGGACCGTGCGGGGGCCGGACGCGGTGGTGTCGCCGCACCGGCGCGGGAGTGGCGCCCCCAGAGCCGTCTCGATCCGGCCGGCCGCTGCGGAGGAGGGGTCCACGCGCACGTTCACCATGTGGAGGAACGGCAGCTCCCGCAGCGTGACGCCCCGGGCGCCGGTGACGGCGGCGGCGCGCATCCGGTCCGCCAGATGAGCCAGCGGGCTGCTGCGCAAGGCCGTGATACCGGTGTCAGCCATCTCGCTTGGTCCCTTCCGGGTCGTAGAGGACGCAGTCGGCCACTTCGACGGGCACGAGGTCCTCGCCCACCGGGGCGAGCAGGGTCTCGCCGATCCGGTCCCGCCCGCCGGTGACGAGGGCAAGGGCGAAGGGGCGGTCGAGTGCCGGGCTGTGGTAGCTGGAGGTGACGTGGCCGAGCATCGGCACCGGGAGGGTCTCCAAGGAGACGCCCTGGGCCACGAGTTGCGTGCCCTCGGGGAGCCGGGTCGTGCGGTCGCGCGGCAGCAGGCCGACCAGGTGCTTGCGATCGGCGCGGGCGGTGTCGGCGCGGGAGAAGGACCGCTTGCCGATGAAGTCCTTCTGCTTCGAGACCACCCAGGACATGCCCGCGTCCTGCGGGGTGACGGTGCCGTCGGTGTCCTGCCCGACGATGATGTATCCCTTCTCGGCCCGCAGCACGTGCATGGTCTCGGTGCCGTACGGGGTGATGCCGTACGGTTGCCCGGCCTCGTGCACCCGCTCCCAGACAGCCAGGCCGTACCACCCCGAGACGTTGATCTCGTAGGCCAGTTCGCCGGAGAAGGAGATCCGGCAGACGCGGGCCGGGACGCCGCAGGCCAGGGTGGTCTCACGGAAGGCCATGAAGGGGAACGCTTCGGCGGACAGATCGATGTCGGGGGCGAGCCGGGCGACGACCTCGCGGGACCTGGGGCCGACGACCGCGATCGTCGACCACTGCTCGGTCACCGAGGTGCAGTGCACGTCGAGGTGGGGCCACTCGGTCTGGAGCCACTCCTCCAGCCAGTCCAGGACTCCGGCGGCACCCCCGGTCGTGGTGGTCATGAAGTAGCGGTCGTCGTCGAGCCGCAGCGTCACACCGTCGTCGAAGATCATCCCGTCGGGCTTGCACATCACGCCGTAGCGGGCGGTGCCGGGCTTCAGCTTCTTGAAGGCGTTGGTGTAGATCCGGTTGAGGAACTCGCCCGCGTCCGCGCCCCGGATCTCGATCTTGCCGAGGGTGGAGGCGTCCATGAAGGCCACCCCCTCACGGGCCGCACGGCACTCGCGGGCCACGGCGGCGTCCATGTCCTCGCCGGGCCGTGGGTAGTACCGCGGGCGCTTCCACTGCCCGACGTCCTCGAACTCCGCGCCGTGTGCCACGTGCCAGCCGTGGAGGGGGGTAGTGCGCTCCGGGTCGAGCAGGTCGCCTCGTTCCCGCCCGGCCAGGGCGGCGAAGGCGACCGGCGTGTACGGCGCCCGGTAGGCCGTGGTGCCGATCTCGCCCGGTGAACCGCCGAGCGCTTCGGCGATGACGCCGATCGCGTTGACGCCCGAGGTCTTGCCCTGGTCGTTGGCGGTGCCGAGGGAGGTGTAGCGCTTGACGTGTTCGACGCCGCGCATACCGGCGCCGGTGGACCGCCACACGTCGGCGACGCTGACATCACGCTGGAGGTCGACGAAGTGGCTGTCCCAGGTGCCGGGTTCGCCGTCGGTGCCGGGCACGAGCCACAGCGCGCGCGTCGGGCCGCCGGGGGGCCGCGCGCCCTCGGGTGGTACGGCGACCGGGAACCCGGCCTTGGTCGCAGCCAGCGCGCCCGCCCGCGCCCCCTCGGCACGGCAGCCGTCGAGGTCGTACGTCCCCCGCGCCGCACCGACGATCTGCTGGTCGCGCACAGCACCGTCGGGTACGAAGGCGACCAACTCGCCGTCCCAGCGCAGCCGGCCCTGCCGCTGGCTGTGCAGGTGCACCACCGGGCTCCATCCGCCGGAGACGGCGAGCAGATCGCAGTCGAACGACCGTTGCTGTCCGGCGAGTCGGCCCTCGGCGTCGAGCGCCTGCACGGTGACGCCGGTGAGGCGGCCGCAGCCCGCCGTGTCGACGACCGTGCTGCCCGTCAGCACCTGCACCCCGGTCGCTCCGGCGATCTCGGCCGCGCGCCGGGACAGTTCGGGCCGGGCGTCCACGACGGTGACGATGCCGATCCCGGCCGCGTGCAGATCGGCGACCGTGTCGTAGGCACTGTCGTTGGTCGTGCTCACCACGGCCCGTGAACCGGGGGCCACGGCATAGCGGTTGAGGTACGTCCGCACGGCGCAGGAGAGCATCACCCCGGGCCGGTCGTTGCCGGCGAAGACCAGCGGGCGCTCGTGCGCGCCGGTGGCCAGCACCACCTGCCGGGCGCGGATGTGCCAGAGCCGCTGGCGTGAGACGCCTTCGGGGGCGGCGGGTCCCAGGTGGTCGGTGCGGCGCTGCAGGGCGAGGACGTAGTTGTCGTCGTAGGAGCCGAAGGCCGTGGTGCGGGGCAGGACGACGACCTCGGGCGCGGCGTTCAGGGCCGCCCCGACGTCGGCGATCCACTGGGTGTCGTGGAACAGCGAACCACCGGGCTCGGGCCGCTCGTCGACGAGGATCACCCGTGCGCCGGAACCGGCCGCCGCGGCGGCGGCCGAAAGCCCCGCCGGTCCGGCGCCGACGACGAGGACGTCGGTGTGGACGTACTTCTTGTCGTAGACGGCCGGGTCGGGGGCCGTATCGAGGCGGCCCATCCCGGAGAGCGTGGTGGCGGACAGGCCGTCGTACAGCTCGACGGTCGTGGCCGGGAGCATGCCCTCCGAACAGGGGCCGTCCAGCTGGACCAGGGCGTTGGGCTCCTCGACGCCCGCGGCGGTGATGCCGCGCGGGCGGCCGCGATAGAGCGACGGGGCGACCTCGACGAGCCCGTTCGCCAGCATGGCCGAAGCGAGGGTGTCGCCGGGATGCCCGGTCAACTCCCGTCCGTCGACGGTGAAGCGCAGCACGGCGCCGCGGTCGACTCGGCCACCCTGCGGGAGCCGGAAGCGCTGTTCGGTCATCGGGTCCCTCCGGGGCGCGGCTCGTCGAGCCGGTAGGTGGTCAGCACCTCGTGGGTGGCGGTGTCGCGCAGGACGTTGAACCAGCGGCGGCAGCCGGTGGCGTGCATCCAGCGTTCGGCGAAGGGACCTTTGGGGTTGTCGCGGAAGAACACGTAGGCGGCCCACTGCTCGTCTGTGAGGTCGGAAGGGGCCTCGGGGTGGGGGACGTGGGCCTGTCCGCCGTAGTGGTACTCCGTCTCGTCCCGCGGGCCGCACCACGGGCAGGTGATCAGCAGCACGGTCGTGTCCTCCTCAGTGGGCCACGGCCGCTGCGCCGTGTTCGTCGATCAGGGCGCCCGTGGTGAAGCGTTCGAGGGCGAAGGGGGCGTTCAGCGGATGCGGCTCGCCCGTGGCGAGGGTGTGCGCGAAGGTCCAGCCGGCGGCCGGGGTTGCCTTGAAGCCACCGGTGCCCCAGCCGCAGTTGACGTACAGACCCTGGACGGGGGTGCCGCCGATGATCGGCGAGGCGTCGGGGGTGACGTCGACGATGCCGCCCCAGGTGCGCAGCACGTGCGCCCGGGCGAAGACGGGGAACAGCTCGACGGCGGCGGCCATCTGCCGTTCGATGACGTGGAAGGAGCCGCGCTGGCCGTAGCCGTTGTAGGAGTCGACGCCCGCGCCCATCACCAGCTCGCCCTTGTGCGCCTGGGAGACGTAGACGTGCACGTGGTTCGACATGACGACCGTCGGGTGCACCGGCTCGTGCAGCTCCGAGACCAGGGCCTGCAGGGGGTGTGACTGCACCGGCAGCCGCACGCCCGCCCGTTCGGCCAGCACACTGCTGTGCCCGGCCGCCGCGAGCCCGACCCGGCCGGTGTGGATACGGCCCCGGCTGGTCTCGACGCCCACGACGCGGTCGCCGTCCTTGACGAATCCGGTGACCTCACAGCCCTGGATCAGGTCCACGCCCAGCTCGTCGGCACGGCGGGCCAGCGCCCAGGCGACGTGGTCGTGCTTGGCGATGCCGGCCCGGGGCTGGAAGGTGGCGCCGAGGACGGGATGGCGGCTGCGGGGCGAGACGTTGAGGATGGGGCAGACCTTGGCGGCCTGGTCCGGTTCGAGCCACTCGGCGTCGACTCCGTTGAGCCGGTTGGCGTTCACCCGGCGCATGCCCTCGCGGACGTCCTGGAGGGTGTGCGCGAGGTTGAGGACACCGCGCTGGCTGAACAGGAAGTCGTAGTCGAGCTCCTCGGGGAGCCGCTCCCACAGCTTGAGCGCGTGCTCGTAGATCGCGGCGCTCTCCTCCCAGAGGTAGTTGGAGCGGATGATCGTGGTGTTGCGGGCCATGTTGCCGCCGGCCAGCCAGCCCTTCTCCAGGACGGCGACGTCGGTGATGCCGTGGTTCTCGGCGAGGTAGTAGGCGGTGGCCAGGCCGTGGCCGCCCGCGCCGACGATGACGACGTCGTACGAGGAGCGCGGCTCGGGATTGCGCCAGAGGAAGTCCGGGTGCTCCGGCAGCGGCTGTGCGGTCATGCCAGGGCTCCGTCCGCGCAGAGGGGGAATGCGGTGGCGAGTGCGCCGGCCCGCTCGCGCAGGTCGCCGTCCGGCCGTCGGCCCTTCAGGGTCTCGGCGACGCGGTCGGCGCCCTCCCGGAACTCCGTCGCGCCGAAACCGCGGGTGGCCAGGGCGGGTGTGCTGGTCGACGGGCTGGTTGCCATGGGTGCACCATCCTGGGAGCCAACTGATGCCGAACTGATATATCAGTCTCTGCGGTACGGTATGGGAGCTCGCCGGACAGGTCAAGGGGGCATTCATGCAGCAGCTGGCGACCGAGCCCACCAGCGGGAACTCGCGGAGCACACAGCCCGGCGGCGAGGAGTTGTCCCTCGCCGAGCGCGCCTACCGGGGCATCCGCGACCGGCTCGTGATGCTCGAGATCCGGCCGGGCGCGCCGATCCACGAGGAGCAGCTGGCGCAGTCCCTCGGCGTCGGCCGGACCCCGGTGCGCGAGGCGCTGAAGCGGCTCCAGTACGAGCGTCTGATCACGACCTACCCCCGGCGCGGCACCTTCGCCACCGAGGTCAACATCACCGACCTCGCCCATATCTCCGAGGTGCGCCAGGAGCTGGAGCCCCTGGCCGCCGCCCAGGCCGCGCGCCGCGCCACGGCAGCGGACCGGGAGGTTCTGACGGCGCTGCGGCGGGAGCTGGAGAGCGCGGCCCCCGCCCGGCAGGACGCGACCGCCCTGATGCACCTGGACCTCCAGGTCCACCGCGCGGTCTACGCCGCCGCGCACAACCCCTACCTGGAGGACACCCTCGTCCGGCACGACAACCTCGCCACCCGCATCTGGTGCCTGTTCCTCGACCGCCTGTCGGACATGGCGGGTCACGTCGAGGAGCACGGGCCGCTGATCGAGGCGATCGTCGCGGGTGAGCCGGAGCGGGCGGCGCGCCTCGCCCGGGGACACGTCGAGGGGTTCGAGCGGGCGATCCGCGCGGCGATCTGACGTACGCGCTGGTCACGGTGGCGCCTGTCGGCAGACGAGCCTCAGCGAGCCGGTAGCGGGACAATCGGGTGCAGGACCGAGTAGGCAGGTGCGGTACATCCGGAGGCACCGTGCAGGGACGCGTACCGGAGGACTTGGCGGTCGTCGTCGACGCCGGCGGAGTGATCATGGTGTGGAGCGCCGGTGCCCGCCGCCTGCTCGGACACGAACCCGCCGAAACCGTGGGCCGGCCCGTCACCGACCTGCTCACCACCGACCTCCCCGCATCCACGCGGCGGCACGTGGCCGAGGGCCGGCCGTGGTCCGGCGAGGTGGCGCTGCGGCACCGGGACGGCAACCGGGTCGTGGTCCGGCTGCGGGGGACGCCGCTGCGGGACGCGGAGGGCCGGCGGCTCTGGCTCGTGACCGGCACCGTACCGGCCCACCCCCGGGCCGCGCCGAGGCCCCTGCCCCTGTGGGACCTCACGCTCGCCCAGCTCCCCGTGCCGGTGGCGGTCTACGACCGGGATGCCCGGCTGGTCGGGGCCAACGACATCATGACGGAGGTGATGGGCAGGTCCGAGGAGGACATGAAGGGCCTGACCCTGTGGGAGATCGAGCCGAACCCGCCCTTCGACACCTACGACCGCCTTCAGCGGGAGGTGCTGCGCACCGGCGAGATGATCTTCCACGAGGAACACGACAAGGCTCCGGGCGAGGTCCGGCCGCACGCCTGGTCGATGTTCCTGTCACCGCTGAAGGACGAGACCGGCACGGTCCAGGGCATGTCGGCCACCGTGTTCGACACCACGGAGCAGTCCTGGGCCCGACGGCGGCTGGCGGTGATCAACGAGGCCAGTCTGCGGATCGGGAGCACCCTGGACGTGACCCGGACGGCCGAGGAGATGGCGGAGGTGGCCGTCACGGCGGGGTTCGCGGACTTCGTCACGGTGGATCTGCTGGAGTCCGTGGCCCGGGGTGACGAGCCGGGGCCGCTGCCGCCGGACACGCCGGTCATGCTGCGCCGCAGCGCGCAGCGGTCGGTACTGGAAGGCTGCCCGGAGTCGGTAGTGGCGCCGGGCGGCGCGATCCGCTACCCGGTGGGGACGCTTCCGCTGCGGATCCTGGCCGCCGAGCGGGGCGCCCGGCACCGGCCGGGGGATCCGGATCTGCTGGAGTGGCTCGAGTCCTCCCCCGCCCGGGCCGAGACCGTGTCCAGGTACCTGATCCACTCGGTGATGATGGTGCCGCTGCGCGCCCGGGGCGTGATCCTCGGCATGGTGCACTTCCTGCGCCACCAAACCCCGGAGGCATTCAGCGAGGACGACCTGCTGCTCGCGGAGGACATCGTCGCCCGGGCCGCGGTGAGCGTGGACAACGCCCGCCGCTTCACGCGGGAGCGACGCACGGCGCTGGCGCTCCAGCGCAGTCTGCTGCCCGAGCGGCTTCCGGAGCTGGCGGCGATGGACATCGCCTACCGCTATCTGCCGACCGGGTCCGGTGCGGACATCGGAGGCGACTGGTTCGACGTGATCCCGCTGTCCGGCACCCGCGTGGCCCTGGTGGTGGGCGACGTGGTCGGCCACGGCATCCACGCGTCGGCCACGATGGGCCGCCTGCGGACCGCGGTACGCACGCTCGCCGATGTCGATCTCGCCCCCGACGAGCTGCTCACCCAGCTGGACGACCTCGTCATCCGGCTCGACCGGGAGGAGGGACCGGAGGTGCGCGGGACGGAGGAGACGCCGGGGCAGGTCGGCGCCACCTGCCTGTACGCCGTGTACGACCCGGTGTCCCGCCGCTGCACCCTGGCCCGCGCCGGGCATCCGCCTCCCGCGCTGGTCACACCCGACGGCGGCGTACGGTTCCTGGACCTGCCGGCCGGGCCGCCGCTGGGCCTGGGCGGCCTGCCGTTCGAGGCCTCCGAGATCCAGCTGGAGGAGAACAGCCTCCTCGCCCTCTACACCGACGGTCTGCTCGAGGCGCCCGGGCACGACATCGAGGCCGGTGCCGCCCTGCTGCGCCAGGCACTGAGCGGCCCCGCCGGCGCGCTGGAGGAGACCTGCGAGCAGGTGCTGCGCACGCTGCTGACCGGCCGGCCCGCCGACGACGTCGTGCTGATGCTGGCGCGGACGGCCGTGCTCGACGCCGGGCAGGTTCGCACCTGGCACCTGCCACCGGACCCCGCGGCCGTGGCCCGGGCCCGCAAGATGGCAGGTGAGCAGCTGGCCGAATGGGGGCTCACGGAGGCGGAGTTCGCCACCGAACTGATCGTCAGCGAGTTGGTCACCAACGCGCTGCGGTACGGCGGCGCCCCCATCGAGCTGCGGCTGATCCGCGACGCGACCCTCATCTGCGAGGTGTCCGACGGCAGCAGCACCGCGCCACATCTGCGCCGGGCCCGGGTCTTCGACGAGGGCGGGCGGGGGCTGCTGCTGGTCGCCCAGCTCGCCGAGCGGTGGGGCAGCCGCCAGACGGCCACGGGCAAGACCATCTGGGCGGAACAGCCCTTGCCGACCGGAGTGTGAGCCGGCACACGCGTGCCGACGGTGTCCCGGTCACGACGGGCCTGTTCCCCGGTGTCCGGTACGGGCGGGGTGTCCGAAGCGGCATGCCGACAGGCACCAGGGGTACTCCGACGATCTTGCAAGCCGGCCTTCGGGCCGTATGTTCGTCGGAAGGAGAGCCGTGTCTGACGAGACGGTGAAGAACGTCTTCGTGATCGGGCTCGACGAGGCCAATCTGCCCACGCTCCAGCAGGTCCCGGGAGCCGACCAGCTGCGCTTTCACCAGCTGCTGACGATCGAGGAGCTCCAGGTCGGCGAGGTGGACCTGCCGACACTGCTCGACAAGGCCCAGGGCGTGCTCGACGCGTTCGACGGCAGCATCGACGCGATCGTCGGCTACTGGGACTTCCCGGTCAGCACCCTCGTCCCGATGCTCAGCGAACGCTACGGCACCCGCAGCACCAGCCTTGAGTCCGTGGTCAAGTGCGAGCACAAGTACTGGAGCCGGTTGGAGCAGCAGAAGGCCACCGACCGGCACCCGCCCTTCGGCCAGGTCGACCTGTCGGCCGAGCCGCCCCGCCCGCCGGACGACGTGACCTTCCCGATGTGGCTCAAGCCCGCCCTGTCGTACTCCTCCGAACTCGCCTTCGGAGTGGACGACGAGGAGGAGTTCCGCAAGGCGGTCGCCGAGATCCGCGAGGGCATATCCCGCATCGGCCGCCCCTTCGAGCACGTCCTCGAACGCATCGACCTGCCGCCCGAGATGAACGGCGTGGGCGGCCGGGTCTGTCTCGCGGAGGGGGCCATGTCAGGCGTCCAGGTGGCCGTCGAGGGCTATGTCCACCAGGGCGAGGTGACGATCTACGGGGTCCTGGACTCCATCCAGTACCCGGACTCCCCCTGCTTCCTGCGTCATCAGTACCCCTCGATGCTGCCGCCCCCGGCCATCGCGCAACTGCACGACGTCAGCGAGCGGGTGATGCGGCAGATCGGGATGGACTCGGCCACCTTCAGCATCGAGTACTTCTACGACCCGCGGACCCAGGAGATCAACCTGCTGGAGATCAACCCGCGGCACTCCCAGTCGCACGCGGAGCTGTTCCAGTACGTCGACGGCGTACCCAACCACCACTGCATGGTCCGTCTCGCCCTGGGCGAGGACCCGCACATGCCGCACCGCGAGGGCGAGTACGCGATGGCGGCGAAGTGGTACCACCGCTGGTTCACCGACGGTGTGGTGCGCCGGGTGCCGGGCCCCGAGGAGATCGCCCGCATCGAGCGGGAGACACCGGGGGTGCGCATCGAGGTGGTCCCCGAGCAGGGCGACAGGCTCTCGGAGCTGCCCGGGCAGGACAGCTACAGCTACGAGCTGGCGCACATCTACACCGGCGGGGCCGACGAGGCGGAGCTGCGGGAGAAGTTCGACCACTGCGTGGCCGCCCTGGGTCTGGCCTTCGAGGACGCCCCGGCCGAGACCGACGCCACGCGAAAGTGAGGAGCACGTCACTTCCATGCGTTACGTGACCAACCTGCCGTACGAGACGAAGGAAGAAGAGCACGTCACGATCCCGATGTCCGACGGGGTCCGGCTCTCGGCGCACATCTGGCGCCCCACCTCCTCCGACCAGGAGCCGGTGCCGGCGGTGCTGGAGTACATCCCGTACCGCAAGCGCGATCTGACGGCCGTACGGGACTCGATCCACCACCCCTACCTCGCCGGGCACGGCTACGCCTGTGTCCGTGTCGACCTGCGCGGCACCGGTGACTCGGAGGGCGTGCTGCGCGACGAGTACCTGGAACGGGAGCAGGCGGACGCCGAGGAGGTCCTGGCCTGGCTGGCGGAGCAGCCCTGGTGCGACGGCGGCACGGGCATGATGGGCATCTCCTGGGGCGCGTTCGCGGCGCTGCAGGTCGCGGCCCGCCGGCCGCCGAGCCTGAAGGCCATCGCCATCGCGTCCTTCACGGACGACCGGCACGCCGACGACATGCACTACATGGGCGGCGCCCTGCTGTCGGACAACCTGGCCGAGGCGGGCACGATGTTCGCCTACGGCACCTGCCCGCCCGACCCGGCCGTGGTCGGCGAGCGCTGGCGCGAGATGTGGCACGAGCGGCTGGAGAACACCGAGCCGTGGGTGCTGGAGTGGCTGCGCCACCAGCGCCGCGACGACTACTGGCGGCACGCCTCGGTGTGCGAGGACTACACGAGCGTGCGCTGCCCGGTCCTGGCCTCCAGCGGCTGGGCGGACGGCTACTCCAACGCCGTGACCCGGCTGCTGGGGAATCTGGACGTGCCACGCAAGGGGCTGATCGGGCCCTGGTCGCACAAGTTCCCGCACCTCGGGGAGCCCGGGCCCGCGATCGGCTACCTCCAGGAACTCGTGCGGTGGTGGGACCACTGGCTGAAGGGCGTCGACAACGGCGTCATGGACGGGCCGATGCTGCAGGCGTGGATGCAGGACAGCGTGCCGCCCTCCACCTCCTACGAGGAGCGGCCGGGCCGCTGGGTGGGCGAGCCCGACTGGCCGTCCCCGCACATCCGGCCCGTCACACACCCGCTCACCCGGCACACGATCGGGCCCGGACAGGACGCGACCGCGAAGGACACGACCGTGACGGCGTCCGAGGGCGGTGCGGCGATGACCGTGCGTTCGCCGTTGTCCGTCGGCCAGTTCGCGGGCAAGTGGGCCTCCTACAACGCGCCCCCGGACCTGCCCTACGACCAGCGGGAGGAGGACGGCGGTTCCCTCGTCTTCGACACCGAGCCGCTGACCGAGCCGGTGGAGATCCTCGGCTCGCCGAGCGTGGAGCTCGACCTGTCGGTCAGCGAGCCGGTCGCCATGGTGGCCGCGCGGCTGTCCGACGTGAGCCCCGACGGTGCCGCCACACGCGTCTCGTACGGCATCCTGAACCTGACCCGCCGTGACAGCACGGAGGACCCTGAGCCGTTGGAGCCGGGGCGGCGCTACCGGGCCACCATCCCGCTGAACGGTGTGGCGCAGGCGTTCCCGCCGGGCCACCGCATCCGGCTGTCCCTGTCGACGTCCTACTGGCCGCTGGCCTGGCCCGCGCCGAAGCCGGCCCTGCTCAGCGTCCACGAGCACTCCAGCACGCTCACTCTGCCGGTGCGGCCGGTGGAGGAGCCCGACGAGGTGCCGTCGTCGCCCTTCGGTGAGCCCGAGGGCGCTCCTCCGCTGGCCATGACCCAGGTGACGCCCCCGGAGGAGCGCTGGGAGGTCAAGCGGGATCTGATCGACTACCGCTCCGAGCTGGACATCGTGAAGGACCGGGGCACGGTCCGCTTCGAGGACATCGGCCTGGAGTCCGGCCGCCGCGCCCACGAGCGCTACACGGCGGTCGCCGACGACTTCACCTCGGTCGGCGGCGAGACCACGTGGACCATGCGGTTCGCGCGGGACGACTGGGACGCACGGGTGGTCACCCGCACCCGGCTCACGTGCGACGAGACGGACTTCTTCGTCGACGCCACCCTCGACGCGTACGAGTCCGACCGCCGGGTCTTCTCCCGCACCTGGAACGAGAAGGTCCCCCGCGACCTGCTGTAGTCCGCGTCACCGCAGCTGGGCGGCGCACCAGCGGAAGTGCCCGTCGTGCGGGCCCCTGCCGAAGAGGTCGTAGGTGATGAGGGCGTAGGCCTTCCGGTAAAGGATCAGGTCCTCTTCGGCATGGCCCAGTTCCCGGGCGAAGTGACGGGTCAGCTCGGCGGTGTGGTGGGCGGCGTGGGGTCCGTACATGTCCCAGACGGCGGCCGTGACCGCGGCCTCGAAGGCGGGGTCGCCGGCGGTGGTGCAGAACCCGAAGTCGAGGACGGCGACCGGGCGTCCGGCCTCGTCCATGTGGATGTTGGGCGGCACCAGGTCGCCGTGGACGACGCTGTCGGCCCGGCCGGGCAGCGCCCGCAGCGCGGCGGCCGTGCGGGACACGATGTCCGCGAGTCCGGGCACCTGCGCGGCGAGGGCGTCGCGGTTGCGGCCGGCGGCCCGTTCCACGAGGGCGGCGAGCGCGTCGGGGAAGCGGGAGTGGCCCTGCCAGAGCGGCCGGTCGTCCCCCTGGACCACCAGGCGCCGCATGGCCTCGGTGCCCGGCACGGAGGCCAGTGCGCGCAGGACGGTGAGCAGGGCGTCGGTCTCACTGCGGGGCAGGTCACGGGCGGGCGGCTCACCGCCGTCCTGATCCGAGCGCAGCGGTCGTCCGCCGAGCTCGCGTTCGTAGCTGACGAGCACCCCGTCGTGCTCCTCGACGTCGAGGATCTCCGGAGTGCCGAAGGGCAGGGGATGCGCGGCGATGTCGGCGTACAGCCGCCGGGTGAGGCCGAAGTCCTCCGGAGGGCGCCCGTCCCACACCTTGGCCACGGTCCCGTCCCGGAGCCGGTAGACGGTCCCCTCCATTCCACAAGCGAGCCGCCGTGCGCGGGGATACCCACGTCGGGCGAAGTACCGGACCCAGCGGTCGGACTGGTGCGTGTCGGTTTCGGTCACGCCCGGCATTCAACCAGCGCCCTGGGCCGGGCCACCGCACCGGACGGCAGGCCGTCGCCGCACCGGTTGAGCAGGCCGTCGCCGCACCGGTTGAGCAGGCCGTCGCCGCGCCGGTTGAGCAGGCCGTCGCTGTCCCCCTCCCGCCTCATGGACCCTGCCGGTACGGAGGCGGATACTGGAGGACTCGCGACAAGGACCGGTTCCCGACCCACTGGTCGCCGCAAGGAGGACCACATGTCCGTGCGCACAGGACGCGTCGAACTCACCCCCGCCGCCGAGGAACTGCTGCGGCGGCTGACCGGGACGCACGGGCCGGTGATGTTCCACCAGTCCGGCGGCTGCTGCGACGGCAGCGCCCCGATGTGCTATCCGCGGGGCGAGTTCCGGGTGGGTGCCTCGGACGTCCTGCTGGGGCACGTGGCCGGGGACACACCGTTCTGGATGAGCGCGGACCAGTTCACGTACTGGTCGCACACCCATCTCACCGTGGACGTGGTCCCGGGCCGCGGCAGCGGCTTCTCGCTGGAGGCCCCGGAGGGCGTCCGCTTCCTGCTGCGCTCCCGCCTCCTCACGGACGAGGAGCTGCACAGCCTCGCATCGGAACCGCCCCTGCCGAACGGGGCGGACCACACCGCTCAGGCCGGATTTGATGGGGACCGCCCGCCCGCGTCTGTGCCCGATGCCCGGGGTGGCGCCTAGGGTGACCCCATGTACACGTCCCGGGTCTTCGGCCACGTCGACGCTCCTCGTGCCGCCGTCTACCGGGCGCTGGTGAGCCCGGAGGCGATCGCGCGCTGGCGGGTGCCGCGCGGCATGAGCGGCGAGGTGCACGCGTTCGACGCCCGGGAGGGCGGCAGGTTCCGGGTCTCGCTCACCTACGAAGCACCGGACGCCTCGGGGAAGTCGTCCGCGCACACCGATACCTACCACGGGCACTTCGCGCGGCTGGTGCCCAACGAGCAGGTGGTGGAGGTGCTGGAGTTCGAGACCACCGACCCCGCGTTGGGCGGCGCCATGACGCTGACGACCACGCTCACCGACGCGGAGGGCGGCGGCACCGATGTGCTGATGGTGCACGAGGGCATCCCCGATGCCGTGCCCGCCGCCGACAACGAGACGGGCACCCGCACAGCCCTGGCGAACCTGGCCCGGCTCGTGGAGACCGGCTCCTTCTGAAACCGCGTTCTTCTCCGGCTCCGTGTATGAGGAAAAGACGTAAGGCCTCCCCGAGAAGCCCGAGTGGCGCCAAGAAGACCGCCGGTCGCATGACGTGCTTCGGAAGTGATTCACCCAGCGCTGCCCCGTGCACCCGTGCGCCCCCCTGGAGAAAGGGTTCGTCAAGTCGGCGGCCACCTGGACTGGGCAGGACATGGGGCAAGCGCCGCATCGGTGAAACATCACCGTTTTCCCAGGTCGACTGAAGCAGGTGGTATTCGATGAACGGCTGCGTTCCTGAATCGGAACAGGCATGGACGGTTGGTACTGCTCCAGGCATATTCCCATCCATCGGCCACGGTATCGCCTTGTTCCGTCGGCCGCTGGATTTTCTGAATTCTCTTCCCGCACAGGGCGATCTGGTCGAGATACGCCTCGGCCCGCAGCGGGCGTGGATGGTCTGTCACCCCCAACTGGTCCACCGGATGCTCCGGGACACCCGCACGTTCGACAAGGGCGGACCGCAGTACGACAGGCTCCGGGCACTGATGGGTGACGGCGTCGTCACCTGCCCGCATGCCGAGCACCGGCGTCAGCGCCGGTTGCTGCAACCCACCTTCCGCCCCGCCGGCGTCGCTGCGCAGACGGACGCGATGGCCGAGGAGGCCGCGCTGATGTGCCGCGACTGGCGCAGCGGGCAGCGGGTCGACGTCAGTGCCGCCACGCTGGGTCTGACGACTCGGCTGATCAGCGGGCTGCTGCTGTCCGACTCGCTCGGGCCTGCCGCGGCCGACGAGGTGCGGCACTGCCTCGCCGCCATCGTCCGAGGCCTGTTCGTGCGCACGGTCGTACCGGTCGACGCCCTGTTCCGTCTCCCCACACCCGCCAACCGCCGTTACCGGCAGGCGGTGGAGCGTGTTCGCGAACTCATCGACACGGCCATCGACGAGCGCCGCCGGGGCGCTCCCCGCGACGATCTGCTGGGGCTCCTGCTGGACGCCGCAGCGGACGCGGACGGCGGGCCTCCGGTCACCGACCGCGAGGTCCACGACCAGTTGGTGTCTCTCCTGCTCACCGGTTCCGAGAGCCCTTCGATGTGTCTGGCGTCCACCTTCAGCCTCCTGGCCCGGCACCCGGAGGTGGAGCGGCGGCTGCACGCCGAGATCGACGGCGTCCTCGCCGGCCGGTTACCGGACGCCGACGATCTGCCGCGTCTGGTCTACACCCGGTCCGTCCTCACCGAGACGCTGCGCCACTCCCCGCCCGGCTGGCTCTTCACTCGGGTCACCACCCGGGAGACGGAGTTCGCCGGGCGCCGCCTGCCGCGGGGAACCACCGTCCTGTACAGCCCCTATCTCCTGCATCACGATCCCGCTTCCTTCCCCGAACCCGACCGCTTTCTGCCCGAGCGCTGGCTGGAGCGCGAGGCCGCAGCCCGCCCGCAGGCGGCGCTGATCCCGTTCGCGGCCGGCAGCCGCAAATGCATCGGTGACGTGTTCTCCATGGCCGAGATGACGGTGGCCCTGGCGACCATCGCCGGTCGCTGGCGGCTACGGCATCCGGCAGGGCGCGTCACCTCACCGCGTCCCGGGGCGACGCTGGGCCCGAGGTCACTGACGATGATCTGCACATCGCGGGCGGACGCACCGGGCGGCACCGCGCCGCACGGCCTCGCCCTCGGGTCCAAAGCCGGGACGGCGGTATCCGGTACGGCGGTATCCGGGACGAAGAACATTCGGAGGGACGGTGACAACGGTGTCCACCACGCATGAGGAGCGGGCGGCAGTCGCGCAGGACGTGCTTCCTGCGTCCACCTTGGTGGAGCTGATCGACGCTCACCTCTACATGCCCTTCCCGTTCCGGCGCAGTCCGCACGAGGCCGCGGTCACGGCGGGTGTCGACGAGTGGCTGCGCGCGACCGGGTTGAGCGACGAACCGGGCGTCTCGGCCATGATCTGTCACACCCGCCCGGCCGAACTCGCCTCCTACAACAGCCCGGACGCGGACCCCGGCGTGCTGCAGCTCGTCGCCCACCAGATCGCCTACCAGTTCGTCTTCGACGACCGGGCCGAGGAGGTCGGCCGGCACCGGCCCGGCCAGTTGCTGCCCATGCTGGGCGAGAGCATCGCGATCCTGCGGGACGGCGCACCGCCCAGCACTCCGCTGGGAGCGGCCCTGTCCGACCTCTACCGGCAGGTCCGCGGGCGGTGCACACCCGCGCAGGCCTCCCGCTGGGCGTGGAAGAGCCGCGAGTACGTGCACGGGCTGCTGTACGAGGCGGTGGCCCAGACTCATCCCTCCCCCCTGCGGCCCGGGCTGTGCACCTCGATACGGTCCCTCACCGCGGGCGTCGAACCCTTCCACCCGCTGTGTGAGGCCGCGCAGCCATGCGAACTGACCTCCGAGGAACTCCACCACCCGGTCATGCGACAGCTGAGCCGGCTGTCGGCCGACGCCGCGGTGTGGATCCCCGACCTCTTCTCCGCGGTCAAGGAGCAGCGGTCCGGCGAAATGATCAACCTGGCCCTCGCCTACCAGCGGGCCCATCAGTGCCCTCTCCCGGTGGCCGTCACCCTGGCCATCCAGCAGATCAACCGCACGATCCGCGCGTTCGAAAGCCTCTACGCCGAGATCGAACCGGAGTTGAGCCCTTCGGGCGTCGGCTATGTGGAAGGCATGGCCGGCTGGATCCGTGGCTGCTACTACTGGTCCCGCACCGTGCCGCGCTACGCGGACGCGGCGGCTCCGGGTCTGCGGTGAAAGGACGGGGCGTCAGGGTGCGTGACGGGTGCCCATTCGGGCCACGCTACCCGCCCGGCCCGCATTTCACGCGGGTATAGCAGGTCGTTCACCCTTCTTTGTCGTGTTCGTTCCGGATTCCGGAGCGCTGCCCATCGGGCGGCATACGCTCGCGCTGCCTCCCGATGGCCGACGACAGGAAGCGGTACGGCACATGGCGAATGAGCTGCGGCAACCCATGCCCGCAACCCGGCCGTTGCTCGAGCGCCGCAAGGAGCTGCGGGCACTGGAGTCGGCACTGACGGGCCTGCGGGACACCGTCGACGGTGTGCCACAGGCACCGCGCGGTGGGCTCCTCGCCTTCACCGGTCCGGCCGGGATGGGCAAGACCGCCCTGTTGACCGAGGCCCGCGTCCGCGCCCGCGCGCAGGGATTCACCGTGCTGTCGGGCCGGGGCGGCGAGAAGGAGCAGGGGCTGGCGTTCCACCTGGTGCGCCAGGTCGTCCAGCCCTCGTTGGCGTCGATGGACGAGGGCGAGCTCCGTGCCTTCCTGGGCGGCTGGTACGACATCGTCGCCGCCGCACTCGGTCTGGTCGCCGCTCCCAGCGGCGGCCATGTTCCGGACCCGACCGGGGTCCGTGACGGTCTCGACTGGGTGATGACGCGACTCGCGGTGACGAAGACGCCCGTGGTCCTGCTGCTGGACGATCTGCACTGGGCGGACGTCGAGTCACTGACCTGGCTGGCCTCGTTCGCTCCGCGGGCCGTGGACCTGTCACTGCTGATCGTCGTCGCCTTCCGGCCGGACGAACTGCCCCTCGAGGCAGCGGCGTTCGGTTCCCCCTCCGCCGACCTGGGGAACCGTCCCTTCACCTTGGCGCCGCTCAGCGCCACGGCCGTCGCCAGGATCGTCCGGGACGAGGTCGGCGAGCAGGCCGAGGACGCCTTCTGCGAGGAATGCTGGGAGATCACCGGGGGGAGCCCCTTCGAGGCGGTGGAGCTCTCCATCAGGCTCGGCGAGCGCGATCTGCGGGGCACCAGAGAGGACTTGCCCACGATGCGCGATCTGGCCGCCGCGGTGAAGGGGCCCGGACTGATCGAGCGACTCCAGGGGTTGGGCACCACCACCGTCCGCTTCGCCTACGCCGCGGCCGTGCTCGGGCAGGCCATCCCACCGGAACTGGCCGCCCGTATCGCGGCGATCGGCAGCACGGCGGCGGCCGAGGCCACGGAGAAGCTGCGCGCCGCCCGTGTGCTGGCCGACGGAAGGGCACGCGGAGAGACCCTGGAATTCCTTCATCCCCTGATCGCCACCACGATCTACCGGTCCATCGGACCGAGTCTGCGCGAGGGGCTGCACAACTCGGCCGCGGAGGCCGTCCGGGCCGCCGGGCTCGGTCAGGCCGCCGCGGCCCGGCACCTGCTGGAAGTCCCCTGCGAAGGCAGCGCCGAGGCCGTGGCCTGTCTGCGGGAGGCCGCCCGGGAGGCGCTGCACTCCGGCGCCCCGGAGGCCGCCCGACGGCTGCTGAACCGGGCTCTGCAGGAACCACCGCTGCCTGAGGAACGCGCCGCGCTGTTGCACGAACTCGCCTGCGCGACCTTCCTCATCAAGCCGACGGCGACCGTGACCCACCTGCGCGAGGCGCTCGCGGAACCGGGCATCGACCCCGAGCTGCGTGCCTCCATGGTGTACCGGCTGACCCAGGCCCTGGCCCACACCGACCGGATGGCGGAGGCGGCGACGGTGGCCGCGGACGAGGCGCAGCGGGCCGCCGCCCATCCTCGGATCAGGCTGCGGATGCAGGCCGACCACTTCGTGTGGAGCGCGTTCCGCACCGACGAGGTCGACTCGGCCGGCCGTTCACGCAAGCTGGCCCGGCTCGCCGACCGCCTGCCCGGGCGCGGTCCGGAGGAGCGCTACATCATCGGCTCGCGCGCCTGGGACGCGATGATGTGCGGGGAGCCCCGCCACAAGGCTCTCGCCTACGCCGAGAAGGCCCTGCGCGGCGGGCTGAGCTGGACCCATGAGAATCACGGCTTCGAGGTGCCCGTCTCGGTAGCGCTGGTGTTCATGTACTGCGACCAGCCGCGGCGGGCCGAGGAACTGTTCGCGAAGGGCATGGCGGAGTGCGAGTCGAAGGGCTGGCGCGGTTCCCACCTGGCCCTGGGGCAGACGCTCTCCGGGTACATCCGCTACCGCCGTGGCTGTCTGGCCGAGGCCGAGAACGCGGTGCGGGAGGGCCTGCGCATCGCCGACCGGGTGGAAGGCGCGGTGCCCGCCCAGTGGTTCGCCATCGGCATCCTGATCCAGACGCTCCTGGCCCGCGGCCGCGTCGTGGCGGCACGTCGGCTCGCCGACACGTACCACTACGGCGACGTCATCCCGAACGCCGTCATCTATCCCGACCCGCGCACGGTTTACGCCGAGTTGCTCCTGGCGGAGGGGCGGCCCGACGAGGCCGCTCCCCTGCTGACCCGTGTCGGGGAATGGCTGGAGGGCCGGGAATGGCGCAACCCCGCATGGTGCCCCTGGCAGCTGGGGCTGGCCTCGGCCCTGTCGCGCAGTGCTCCCGACCGGGCGGTGCGCCACGCCCAGGACGCGGTGAAGCGGGCCCGGGACTTCGGCGCGGCGTCCGCGATCGGCCAGGCGCTCCATACGCAGGCGGAGGTGACGGGCGGTGAGGCGGGGCTCGATCTGCACGCGCAGGCCGTCGACCAGCTGCAGCAGTCGCCCGCCGCGTACGAGCTGGCCCGTGCCCTGGTCGGCCACGGCGCCGCGCTGGCCCGCGACGGCCGTCTGCACCAGGCCGCCGACCGCCTCTACCAAGGTCTGGAGGGCGCGGTGCACTGCGGTGCCGAGGGCCTCGCCGCCCGGGCCAGGAGGGAACTGTCCGCCGCCGGACTGCGACCGCTGCCCCTGCGCTATGCACAGACGGACACGCTCACAGCGCAGGAGCGCAAGGCCGCCGAGATGACGGTGGGGGGCCACGCCGCGGCGGTCGTGGCCAAGGAGCTGCACCTCACCGAGGAGGGCGTGCGGCGGCTGCTCTCCTCCGTCTACCGCAAGATCGGCACGGACGCGGCAGGCCTGGCCGCGGCGCTGGAGACGTTTCCCCGGCCGCGGCCGTGACAGGCGTCCGCCACGGACGGGCAGTCGCGCAACGCCCGGACGGCTCCGCACTGCACCGGTGCCCGTTTCACCGCGGCCGCGCATTGTGCTGCGCCCGATGCCCCATCGACTCCCAGAACGCCCGCAACTCCGCGGTGCTGGTGCGGCGTTGCCAGGACGCCTTGGGGTGCAGGCCGGAGCGGGAGTGGGACAGGAGGGTGGCCTGGGCGCGGCAGAAGGCCTCACCGAGTTCCACGCGCTGGCCGTCGAGGCCCTTGGGAGGGTAGGGGCACAGTTCGAAGGCGCAGTCGTCGCGGCAGTTGGAGCCCGCCTGGGAGGACGCCGTGCGGACGGCGGTACGGCCGGGGTCGAGCGGGCTGCGGTCCAGGGTGAGGCAGGGCGGCAGGTCGGGGCGGGCGGTGTGCTGCAGGCGGCGGATGCGGTCGGTGGGCCAGTCGCCGCGCTCGGCGAGGTTGAGCAGCAGCAGCACGTCGGCGAGCAGTTGCTGCGCGCTCGGGTGGAGGGCGCTCCAGCCGGTGGAGGGCGGGATCCAGAGGTTGTGCTTTCGGGCCTCGCCCCGGGACGTCTGGGAGCCGACGTGCGCGGCGACGCCCGACTCGTCGACCCACAGGAACCGTTCGGGCTGCCGGGTTTCGAGCGCCCACACGCACAGCTTCCCGGCCGCCGTCACGAAGGGGTGCTCCGGCTCGCCGTCCGGCCGGGCCAGCCACTGACGGACCTGCTGGGCGGGGTCGGAACCGTGGCCGCTGGAGGGGCGGGAGGTCGTGGCGCCGTCGGGCAGGTCCCAGAGGGTGAGCGCGTGCAGCAGTGTCAGGCGGGTGAACCAGAAGCGGGTGCGCTTGAGCATGTCCCAGGCCTGCTCGCTGAGGTACTCGCGGGCCTCGGCCCGGGCGTGCGGATGGCGGTGCCGCCGGTTCGCCGCGTACTTGAAGCCCTGCGCGAGTGCCACCTCCACGTGGAGGTCGAGTCCGGCGCGCGCGTCCGGGCTGTCCTCGGGGATGCCGACGCGGCGCACCCAGCTCTCCAGGAAGGCGTACGGTGTGTCCTGGTGCCGGTGGGTGGTGACCGAGCCGACGAGCAGCGGGACCAGCCAGGCGCACAGGGTGTTGTCCCGCCACTGCCGTTCCTCGGCCTCGCGGTCCTCGCGCTCCCGCCGGCGCTCCTGACGCCGTTGCTGCTCACGCTCCTTCAGTTCCCGTTTCATGCGGGCGACCTGGCCCTCGCCGTGCCGTCGGCGTCGGCTCTCGCGCTCGCCGACGACCTCGGGCTGCTGGCCGCCCCAGATCTCCTCCGTCCAGTCGGGCTCCCGCTCCACCCGCCCGCTCTCGACCACCTGCGGTCCACGCAGTCTGGGCTGGAGCGCCTCGAAGGCGAGGTCGCCGCCGGCTCCGATCTCCTGCGCGATGGCGAGACGGACGGCGTACGAGGGTTCCAGGCGCGCGATCTCGAACAGTTCCAGGTAGGCGGGCCGGAGCGTCTGGCGCTGGGCGACCCCGCGCATGGCCTCGCCGAACCGGGTCACGAGCAGGGCCTTGGCGGTCTGCAGGGTGTGCGGGTCGCGGGCCCGCAGCTCCGGCCAGGAGGTGCACAGCCGCATGGCGATCAGGTGCTGCTCGGGCTCGGCGTCGACGCTGTCGATCTCCAGGGCCGCCGCGTAGAGCTCCAGGGCTTTGCTGTGCAGGGTGCGGCCGAAGAGCGGGCGCACCTCTTGGTGGTCGTCGTTGCCCTGGCCGCAGTTGCGGACCGACTGCGCCTGGCAGGCGGCCTCCATCAACAGGTCGCGGGCGGCGCTCACCGGGCACCAGCAGGTCCCGTCCGGGCCCGCCGCGCCCGGCTCGTCGTGGACGCACGCCCCGTCCGGCAGCCGGGAGTGCAGCACCATGGCGATCAGCAGTTCCCGGCCCGGACTGCGCAGGGCCGCCGGGAAGAACGACCCCTCGCGGGGTTCGTCCGGGACGTCGGGGTGGATCACCGCGTTCAGGAAGCGGGCGCCCAGCTGGGCCTGGATGACGCTGTGCTGGAAGCGGACGCGGTCCCCGCCGAGCTCGACCAGCTCCATCCGGGCGCCCCAGTGGGCGGCGAGCCTGAGGTCGATGCCGCTGTCGCCGACCCTGCGGGCCAGTTCGCGGACGATCTCGGGGTAGCGGGAGCGGGCCGGGTCCTGCTCGTCGACGACGTCGGTGAACCGCACCTCGGAGGTGTCGAGGGCGAGTCCCACGCACGCGAGCGCGGACAGGTAGTGGACGGTCGAGCGGCGCTCCTCGGGGGAGAGGGGCAGGTGCGGCTGGAAACGGCCGCTGATGAGGGCGCTGAGCCAGGTTTCGAACAGATGGAATCGCAAGGACGCCCGGTCGCCGCCCCTGGTCTCCACCGCCTCTTCCTCCGTGGGGGCGCTCAGGGCGCGCTCCAGCAGGCCCTGTTCGTGCAGTTCGGCCGCGATCTCCAGATAGGTCGGCGCCTCCGCGATGCCGGCCCGCTCGACGATCCAGTCCAGCCGCTGGCGGTCCTCCCCGGCGCCCCCGGACGAGATGTAGGTGAGGGCGGCCTCCTCGCTCAGCGGCTCCAGCTCGGTGAGGGAGGCCTCCATGCCGCGCAACGAGTCGTGCGGCCGGGAGGTGATGATCAGCGGCAGGCCCTCCTCGTTGGCGCGGCGGATGGCGAGCCGGATGATGGTGTCGCGCTCCTCCGTCAGGGCTTGTGTGGTGAGCGCTTCGTCCAGTCCGTCCGCGAGGACCACGATCCGGCCCTGCTGGCTCAGCCGCCGCCACACCTTCTCCGCTTCCGCGCCGGAGCGGATGGTGCCCTGCACCTCCTGACAGAAGCGTTCGAAGGCCAGCTCACGGAAGTCCAGTTTCCTGTCGGCGGCGCGCAGCCGCAGCGGCACGGGCACCGCCCCGCGCTCGGCGAGCCGCTGGGTCAGCAGGACCACCAGCGCGGTCTTGCCGGTGCCGATGCCGCCGACGACGACGTGGGTACGGCGGAAGCGGCGGTCGCGGAGGTCCTCCATGAGGACGGCGCAGAGCTGGTCGCGGCCGACGACCCGGCCGAAGATGCCGCCCGCGGTCTCCACGAGGTCGTGGGGATCCTCCAGCGCCTTGCGCACATACGCCCGGCGTACGTGTCTGAAGCGGAAGAACAGGTAGGTGACGGTGGCCAGGGCGAGGGTGAGGAACGGCATGAAGAGCGACTGCAGGACGGTGCAGCTGAAACCGTCGGGGGCGCCGCACTGATCGCCGATCCACCGGACGGGCGTTTGGACACCGTCCTTCTGCGGCAGGCTGACCAGGGCCGTGATGGCCAGGAACAGCAGGAGCAGTGCGCCGGTGAACGTCAGCACCAGCAGTGCCACGTAGGCGCCGCTCTTGCGGACCCGCCAGGTCCTGGTCCGGTCGTAACCCTGCCGCATCAGTCTGCGCCGGTGCAGGGCGCCGCGGACCCCGAGCGCGTCGCGCAGCACGCGCCCGAGCCGCCGATGGGGTGGTCCTCCTCCTTCGCTCACCCTGTGAGGCTTCCGCCGCGAACGGTGTTCAGGGCGCCGGCGGTCTCAGATTCACCCGACGAAGCGCCGCGGGCACCCGCCACCCGGCCGTATGGCGCCCGTGCCGCGCGAGCGGCCCTCCGGGTGTTTCTCCCCTCGACTCCCCTCAACGGCGGCGCGGTTGACGCTGAACCGTTTCACTGCTTCTCTCGAATGACTGCCTATGGGAGCGCTCCCAGTCCGTCCCTACGTGAAGGGAACCTCGTGCAGACCTCCCCCCACACCTTCCCGAGACGCACCTTGCCGGCCCTCTTCGCGGCGGTGCTCATGACCTGCCTGCTCTCCTGGGCCGGTGGCCCGCCCGCGCAGGCCGCCGCAGTGCGGACCGGCTTCACCGGCACCACGGTGAAGGCGGCCGCCCCCGGACAGCCCGGCGACCCGAACATCAAGTTCGTCGGCCGCTGGGACACAAGCAGCTCCTCCACCGCCTACACCCCGTACTGGGCGGGCGCGTACTACCGGGTCGGCTTCACCGGCCGGACGGTCAAGCTGAAGCAGCGGAACACGATCGACCTGTGGGCGCGCATCGACAACGGTCCCGTGCGTTTCTACGACGACGTCAAGGGGACGGTGAACCTGACCCTGACGGCCCTCTCTCCCGGCAACCACACCCTCCAGGTCAACTACCAGGTGGTGGCCGGGTCGTACAAGGGTGACGCCGTCTTCCAGGGACTGGTCCTGGACAGCGGCGGGACGACGTTCGCGCCGCCGGCCCCGGCCAAGCTGGTCGAGTTCGTCGGCGACTCGATCACTGTGGGCACGACGAGCTCGCAGAATGCCCGTACCGCCTACGGCTGGCTGATCGGGGAGCGACTGGGCGTCGAGCACACGCAGATAGCGCAGGGCGGTGCGTGCCTGGTGGCCGCGGCGGACGGGTGCGTGGGGCTGGAGCGGCAGTTCACCAAGCTCAACCCGAACGCGGCGACGCCCGACTGGAACTTCTCCCGCTACCGGGCCGACGCGGTCGTCATCAACCTCGGCACCAACGACGTCGGGCACGGGGTGAGCTCGGCGCAGTTCCAGTCGGCGTACACCAGTCTGCTGCGCAAGGTGCGGGCCGCCTATCCGCAGGCGTGGATCTTCGCGCTGGAGACGTTCCGCGGGCGGTTCGTCCCGCAGACCGAGGCCGCGGTGAAGGCCGCCGTCGCCGGGGGTGACGCGCGGGTCTCCTTCGTCGACACCACCGGCTGGCTGGGCTCGGGCGATCTGACGGACTCGGTGCATCCCAACGACCGGGGGCACCGGGTCATAGCCGACCGGCTGGCGCCGGTCATCGCGGCGCGGATCGGGTCGTAGGGGACCTGAGGGGGCGGGCCTCACATCGGGCCGGGGCCTGCTCCTCCTCCCTTGAGGCGTTCCAGGTCGGAGGGGCGGACCTGGATGACGACCAGGGCGATCAGCGCGGCCACCGCGGTGAAGATCGCGGCCATGATGAAGGCGGCCGAGACACCGGAGGTGAGGATCTCGTCGGACCAGGGTTTGGGCACCTGCCCGGTCTCTTCGAAGCGCATGCGTTCGGCCGGGGTCGCCTGCCGGAGGAAGTCCGGGATCTGTTCGTTCGCCTCGTTGGTGCTGGCCGTGCCGTACATCGTGACGAGGATGGACAGTCCGAGGGAGCCGCCGACCTGCTGGGTGGCGTTGAGAAGTCCCGAGGCCGCACCGGTCTCCGGTGTGGGCACGTTGGACAGCGCCATGAGGGTCAGTGACACGAACTCCATGCCCATGCCCAGGCTGAAGACGAGCATCGGGCCGAGGACGCTGCCCGCGTACGTGGAGTGAACGTCGGTCAGGGTCAGCCAGGCCAGGCCGGCCGCCGCCAGGATCGCGCCCACCACCATGAACGGCTTGGGCCCGTAGACGGGCAGGAACCGCGAGGCCAGTCCGGCTCCGACGGCGATGACCGCACTGACCGGCAGGAAGGCGAGTCCGGCCGCGAGCGGGCTGAACCCGAGCACGTCCTGCACGAAGAGCGTGAGGAAGAAGAACATGCCGAAGATGGCGGCGGCCAGGCACAGCATGATGCCGTAGGTGCCCGCACGGTTGCGGTCGGCGAACATGTGCAGCGGCGTGATGGGCTGTTTCGAACGCCGCTCGATCATGACGAAGGCCGCCAGGACCACGACCGCCCCGGCGAACGAGGCGAGGGTCAGGGCGTCCCGCCAGCCTTCCTGCGCGGCTCTGATGAAGCCGTAGACGAGCAGCACCATGCCCGCGGTGGAGGTGAGTGCGCCGGCGATGTCGAAGCGCCCGGGGTGGCGTTCGGACTCCTTGATGAAGCGCGGTGTGGCGAGCACGATGAGCAGGCCGATGGGCACGTTGACGAACAGCACCCACCGCCAGTTCAGCCACTCCACCAGCATGCCGCCGGCGAGCAGGCCGATCGCGCCGCCGCCGGCCGAGACCGCGGCGAAGACCCCGAAGGCTCGGTTGCGTTCCGGTCCCTCGCGGAAGGTGGTGCTGATCAGGGCGAGGGAGGTCGGGGAGGCGATGGCACCGCCCACGCCCTGCAGGGCGCGTGCGCCGAGGAGTTGGCCGGAGTTCTGGGCGAAGCCTCCGAGCAGGGAGGCGAGTGCGAAGAGCAGCACGCCGAAGATGAAGACGCGCCGCCGGCCGAGGATGTCGCCGGCCCGGCCGCCGAGCAGCAGCAGGCCGCCGAAGGTGAGGGTGTAGGCGTTGACCACCCAGGACAGGCTGGTGGTGGAGAAGTCCAGCGCACTCTGGATGTGCGGCAGCGCGATGTTCACGATGGTGATGTCGAGGACCACCATCAACTGGCACGAGGCGATGACGAGGAGTGCCATCGTGCTTCCGCCACCACCGGATTCCCTGGTGGTGGTCGTCTGTGGTGAAGCCGGCTGCGGGCTGCTGCCTGCGGTGTCCACCGTTCGACGGTACGCCCGGCCCCCGCACCCCACCACTCGATCACTGTCGGCCACCGTCGGCCCGGCATCGGCTCGGACGGGGACGTCGGTCGCGGAGCGGCCCGGCCGTTGGCCGCGACCGGATCGACGCGGGCCGGCCGGCCGCCGGCCCTCGCCGCTCGGTCCGCGCAGCTCAGCGGCCGCCGCGGATGAGGCCCGTCAGGTACCGCCACAACGAGGAGCGCTGCCGGGCGGACGGGTCCGGCAGGACCTCCTCGGCCACCCCGGGTGCCGGGTCGTCCGCCCACGGCCGCGGGGGCGGCGCGGAGGCGAGTTCGTAGTGCACGGGCAGGGAACGCAGGCCGCGCATGAACGGCGAGGAACGCCACGGCAGTTGGTCGGCGGGCAGGGCCAGGTCGAGGTGGTCGAACCGCTCGAACAGGCGCCCCACCCCGACCGCCGCGACCGCCGAGGCGAGCTCCCGCGCCGGGCACTGACGCGGCCCGGCCCCCCAGGACAGGTGGGCCCGGGTGCTGATGGTGGTGCCCGAGGCGACGTGGTCGGCGAAGAGCGGGTCGGCATGGGCGGCGCCCGGGGAGACCCACACGGGGTCGCCTGCCCGGATCGTGTAGTTGCCGAGGGGGGTGTCCCGGGCCGCGAAGCGCGGGACGAAATTGACCAGGGGCGGCTTGCGCATGACGACCCGGTTCATGCTCTCCCTGACCATACCGGCGGACAGGCTGGCGCGCACGCTGCCCTCGCCCGACATGACCTCCACCACGGTGTTGGAGATGAGGATGCCGACGTGGTCGGACGTCATGCCGAGCAGCATGAACAGCTCTCGGGCGAGCTGGTCGAGCGAGAGGTCCGGGTGGGCGGCCAGCAGGTACGAGGGGAAGTCGTCGCCCGGCTTCTGAAGCTTCAGCGCGGCCAGTTCGGCCAGTGTCGCCAGCAGGCGTTCCAGCGCGGCCTCGGCGTCCTGGCCCGCGTCGAGCACGCGCCACATGTCCATCAGCGCGTCGTCGCCCTGCGAGCCGGGGAAGCCCAGCAGATGGCTGGCCACCATCAGCGGCAGCGGCCGGGAGAACTGCGCGGACAGGTCCGCCACACCCGTCTTTCCGCCCTGCCCGACGAGGGTGATCAGTTCGTCGGCGTAGGCGGTGACGGCGGACTTCAGGCGCTTGGCCTGGGGATGACGGGGGTCCTGGAAGGGCTTGAGGGCGACGTCCCACGCGGTGCGCAGCGGCCGGTAGCCGGGGCCGCCCTGGATCAGGATGTGGTTGACCTCCAGGGAGGGTCCGAGCGGCCAGTCGGCCGGCACCCTGCCCTCGGTGCGGGCCCGCCAGTTCTCCAGTCCCTTGGGCCAGCCGTCGTCGTCCTGGAGCACCTGGAGCGATTCGCGGTAGCCGAGGACCAGCCAGGCCGGCACCCCCAGCAGGTCGACCGGCGCGACCGGGCCGTGCTGCTGCCGCAGCCGCTCGTACACGAGCGCGGGACGCGTCTCGTAGTCCCTGGTCAGCAGCGGTTCGGGAGCGAGCGCCTCCAGTCCCGGGCCGTCCAGGTCCACGGATCCGCCGTCACCCCGCTGGGATTCCATCTTCTTGCCACCCTCCGACACGCCCTGTACCGGCACACCACCAGCCGGTAGCCGGAAACGGTGGGGACCCTACCCCAGGCTGAACTCGCGGGTAACGGCCGGGGGTGGAGTGGCGGGGACGGTCCGGCCGGGTCAGGCGGCCGTGTACCCGAGTTGACGGCGCATGTAGGGCGTCATGCGGCTCTTCGCCTTGGCCAGGGTGGTGGTGCGGCTGCCGAGGACGGCGGACTCGCCGCCCGGCACGGGCAGCACGGTCAGTCCGTCGGCGGACCCGAAGGGCACGATGAGCGGGGTGCGCCGGGTCGGGCGGTACAGGCGCGGTTCCCTGCGGTGCTTGCCCGAACTCTGCAGATAGGTACGGATGTTGTGGGCGGCGGTGTCGGCCTGGGCGAGGGCGGCGGGGGTGACCTTGAGTTCGCTGACGTCGTTCACGTCGCCGACGGCGAACACGTCCAGCCGGCCCTCCACCCGGAGCGTCCGGTCGACCTTCACGCGGCCGGCCGCGTTGAGCCAGTCGCCGTGTCCGGCCAGGCGCAGCCAGAGCGTGTTGGGGGTGGTGCCCGTCGCCCAGAAGGACAGGTCGGCCTCGACGATCGTGCCGCGGGCGTCGCGGTAGGTGCCGAAGTCGGTGCCGGGCGACATGAAGGAGTCGAGCAGCACCTCGACGTCGTGGGACTCCAGCCAGGCCAGGGCCTTGCGCCCCGGGCGGGCGTTGCCCACGGAGTCGAGCAGCGCGGACCCGGAGTGGGCGAGGGTGACCCGGGCGTCCGGGCGGGCGAGGCGGATCTCGGCGCTGAGTTCGACGCCGCCCGGGCCGCCGCCGACGACCAGGACGTGCTCGGCCGTGGCGACGTCGCGCTGGTGCTCGGCGAACGACTTGGCCGCTTCCTCGGTGGTGGTGCCGGTGAAGCGGGCCGGCTCGGGGTAGTCGGCGCCGGTGGCGATCACGACGACGTCGTACGGCAGCCGCTCGCCGGTGGCGAGGACGACCTGCCGCTCGGCGGTGTCGACGCGGACGGCCTTGCCGGTGACCAGGCGGCCGTGGCGCAGCAGCCGGTCGTAGGGGATGAAGGGCGTGTGCGTCCACTCGGGGTGCACCCCGGCGCGCAGGGAGGCGATGCGGTGGAAGAAGACCTCCTTGCGGTCCACCAGCGTGACCCGGGCCGTGCCGTCGAGCCGCCTGGCCAGGCGGACACCGGCGTAGCCGCCGCCGATCACCACTACGTCGCCGTCGTACACACCGAGTCTCCTGTGCCTGGTGGGGGGAAGAGGGCCGCCGCGGACGGGCCCCGCTCGGATCGACCCCCGGCGGCCACTCGACTGACGTGACAGTAGCGATTGAGAGTTAAAGGGATTCCGAGGTTCCGTGCATGTTCCGTGAAGGGATCGGCACCTGAGCGGCCGTCACTTCCCCCAGATCTTCCGGTAGGCCTCCCGGTAGCCCGACGGGTCCCAGGCCGTGGCCCCTTCACTGTTGTCGGCCGTCGCGATGTGCACGGGGGCCACGTACCCGCTGTGGGGGCGGCCGGAGAAGGCGCGGTTGAACTCGTCGACGATCTGCCAGCCCTGGAGGGACAGCGGTTCGGGCACGGTGGCGGCCTGGTACTGCTGACTGTTGACGCGCTGGAAGGCGGACGGGTCACCGTCGCCGGCCCCGATGTTGAAGGGCGGTCCGGAGCCCTTCTCGCCGGCGGCGCGGAAGGCGGGGGCGGCGTCGGCGAAGTACAGGTCGTTGATGGCCACGGAGTGGGTCCAGCGGTCCTGGAAGCGGGAGAGCAGGGAGGAGATCTCCCGCGGGGTACGGCTGCTCGCGTCGGGGATCGGGATGTTCTCCACCGAGAGCAGTTTCACGTCCTGGCAGTCGGCCAGTTCCTCGCGGATCAGGTCGGACTTGTTCCGGGCGAAGGGGATCGACGCGTCGGTGATGAGCACGACTCCGGCGCGGCCGTCGGAGTCGGAGATGATCCACTGCGCACTGATGCGGGCCACGTCCCGGACGCGGGTGGTGACGTTGGTGAAGAGGTCGGGCCGGCGGCTGGGGCCGGGGTCGGGGACCGCGTGCCAGCCGATCAACGGGATGCGCTGGGCGTTGGCCCGGGCGGTCTGCTGGGCCGTCGAGTCGGGGTCGAACCCGCCGATGACGATGCCCGAGGGCCGCAGGGCGACGGCTTCGCTCATGGCCGCCTGGATACCGGCCGGGGTGCCGCCGCCGTCGATCACCCGGACGTTCCAGCCGATGGCACGGGCGGCGTCGCGCACCCCGTCGGCCGCGCCCGCGACACCGGGGTTCGTCATGGTCTGGGCGACGTAGACGAGGGTCTTGCCGGACACCGCGCGGGGGCCGCTGGTGGGTCCGCCCCAGGGGATGTCGTTCCGCTCCGCCCGGGTGACGGCTTCCCGGGCCCGGGTGTGGACGGCGGGGCAGCCGCTCGGGCCCGTGGTGCTCTCGTCGGCGTCGCCGGAGGAGCCGCGTTCGCATCCGGTGAGGACGGCGACCGTGGCCAGCAGGGCGCAGGAGGCGAGCCGCGCGGCGCGGACTGCGGGGGCGGCCTTGCGGGTGTGGTGCACGGGAGCTCCAGGGAGGGGTCGACGCGGTGGGGCGAGCCGTGAGGGTCAGGGCGGGGCCGTGCCGCCCTCCCGCGCGGGAGGGGACGGGGGTGGCGTGGCGGGCGTGTCACGGGCCGCGCCGCCGCGCAGCCGGCGCCGGGCGGCGTATCCGGCCAGGCCCACGGCGATGAGCAGGGTGCCGCCGTTGAACAGCGGGACCGTCCAGAACTCGGCGCCCAGCTGCGCGATGCCGGTGAGGCCGACGGCGAGCACGGCGACGGCGACGACGGTGCCAAGGGCGTTGGGCCGGCCGGGTTTGATCGCCGTGGAGCCGAGGAGGGCGCCGACGAAGGCCGGCAGCAGGTAGTCGAGGCCGACGCTCGGGTTGCCGATCTGCTGCTGGGCGGCGAGCAGCACCCCGGCGAAGCCGACGATCAGGCCCGAGGCGGCGAAGGCGTAGACGGTGTACCTGCGGGTCGGGATGCCCACGAGGTCGGCGGCGCGCGGGTTGGACCCGACGACGTACAGGTAACGGCCGAGCGGCAGCCGCTCCAGCACCAGCCAGAGGGCGGCCGCGAGGGCGAGCACGTAGAAGGCGGGAACCGGGAGGCCGAGGAACGAGGAGTCGTAGAGGTCGGTGAACCCGGGGGGCAGGCCCTGCGGGCCGGGGACGATCCGGCCGCCGTCGGTGATCCAGCCGGTCACGGCGTACATCATGCTGCCGGTGCCGAGGGTGGCGATGAAGGAGTCGATCCGGCCGAACTCGACGATGACACCGTTGAGGACGCCCACGACCAGCCCTCCGGCGAGCACGGTGAGGCAGGCGAGGGGCCAGGGCCAGCCCGCCTCGACGACGAGCTGCAGCACCATCACATGGGCCAGGCCCAGGCCGTAGCCGATGGAGAGGTCGAACGCGCCGGTGACGACGGGCACCGTGGCGGCGAGCGCGAGGACGGCCGGGATGGACTGGTTGGACAGGATCGAGTCGAGGGTGTCCAGCGTGGGGAAGGTGTCCGGCAGGGCGAGGGAGAAGGCCAGGTAGAGCAGGGCGGTGAGGGCGAGCAGGCCGTAGGCGCCGATGTGGTGGCCGCCGGGCCGGCGCCGCGGCCCGGGCGGGGGCGTCACGGGTGCCCGGCCGGGGACGGGGGCATGGCCGAGGCCGCCCGGGTGAGTCCGGCGACGGTGAGCGTGGGGCCGCTCAGTTCGGCCGTCACGGTTCCGCGCACGAAGACCAGCGCGCGCCGGCACACGCTCGCCACCTCCTCGAAGTCGGTCGACAGCAGCAGCACCGCGAGGCCCGCCTCCAGCGCCTCGTGGAGCAGGCGGTGGATCGCGGCCTTGGCGCCGACGTCGACGCTCGCGGTCGGCTCCTCCAGGATCAGCAGCCGCAGGTCCGTCCGCAGCCAGCGGCCGAGCATGACCTTCTGCTGGTTGCCGCCGGACAGTGTGGCGATGGGCGTCTCGCTGTCGCGGGGGCGCACCGAGAAGCGGTCCATCAGGGCGGCGGCCCGGGCCCGTTCGCCGCGGGGGCCGATCCAGCGTGGTGCGGGCGGGCCTCCCGCGCGGGGGTTGGCCAGGAGGTTCTCCCGTACGGTCAGCTCGGCGAGGCAGCCCTCCCGCAGCCGGTCGCCCGGCACCAGGCCGACCCCGAGGGCGACGGCCTCCGCGACCGTCCGGGGGTGGTACGGCCTTCCGTGCAGCACGACCCGCCCGCCCAGGAGGGGACGGGCACCGGCGAGGGCGCGGCCCAGGTCCGTGTGCCCGGCGCCGGAGAGGCCGACCAGGCCGAGGACCTCCCCGGCGGCGAGTTCGAGGGCCACGGGCCCGGTCCGGGCGGTGCGCACCCCGTCGAGGCTCAGGACGGGGGGTGCGCCGGCCGCTGTCCCGGCACGGCGGTGGGCGGCCGGTTCGTCCGCCTCGCCGACGATGTCGTGGACCAGATGCGCGGGGCTGCGCTCGGCGAGCCGGCCGTGGCTGACGAGTCGGCCGTCACGCAGGACGGCGAAGGTGTCGGCGACCCGGTAGACCTCGTCCAGGCGGTGGCTGACGTAGAGGACCGCGTGTCCGCGGTCACGCAGGTCGTGCAGGACGCGGAAGAGCCGGTCGCAGTCCGCGGCGGGCAGGCGGGCGGTCGGCTCGTCGAGGACGATGAGCCGCGCGCGTGCGGCCAGGGCCCGGGCGATCGCCACCAGGGAGCGGTCGGCCGGCGCGAGATCGGACACCGGCGTGTCCGGGTCGAGGTGCGCGGCGACGATCCGCAGGGCCTCGACGCAGCGCGCGCGGGTGCGCCGCCAGGAGATCAGCCCGGACCGGCGCCCGTACCCGGTGGTCAGGGCGATGTTCTCGGCCACCGTCATCCACTCCACGAGACCGAGGTCCTGGTGGATGAACGACATGGCACGGGTGGCGGTGGGGCTGCCGAGGGGGTCCCCGGCGACGGTGACCTGCCCCGCGTCGCCGTGGTGGACTCCGGCGAGGATCTTGATGAGGGTGGACTTCCCTGCGCCGTTGGGCCCGAGGAGGGCCAGGACGCTGCCGGGGTGGACGTCGAGGTCGGCCCCGGCCAGCGCGACGGTGCCGCCGAACCGCTTGCTGAGTCCGCGGATCCGGACCAGGGGTTCCGGCCCGAAGGGCGAAGCCGTCTCCGGGGGCGTGTCGGGAGCGTCGCGCACTCGATCAAATTACAGCATTCCGGGCATTTCTCAGCTCGCTACGACTCCGATGGGGAGTGGCCTCATCGGTCCCCGGCCGGTGGTCGCCTCACGCCGTGTCGAGCCCGCACTCGGCCCAGATGACCTTGCCCTCGGGCAGGTAGCGCGTGCCCCAGGCCTGCGACAGCTGCGCGACGAGGAACAGGCCGCGTCCGCCCTCGTCCGTGCTGGCCGCCCGGCGCAGGTGCGGTGCGGTGTTGCTGGCGTCGGAGACCTCGCAGATCAGGGTCCGGCCGTAGAGCAGCCGCACCCGGATGGGCGCGGCGCCGTGCCGGACGGCGTTGGTGATCAGCTCGCTGAGGATCAGCTCCGCGGCGAACGCGGTCTCCTCCAGCCCCCGGTCGGACAGCCACCGCACGGCGGACGCCCGGACCTCGCCGACGAGGGCCGGGTCGGCGGTCAACTCCCAGGTGGCGATCCGGCCGGGGTCCAGGGCGTGCACGCGGGCGACGAGCAGGGCGATGTCGTCGTGCGGATGCGCGGGCGCCACCGTGTCCAGGACCGCCTGGCAGGTCTCCTCGGGGGCGCGCCCGGGATGCGCCAGGGCCTCGCGCAACTGCTCCAGGACCACGTCGACGTCGCGGTGCCGGTCCTCGATGAGCCCGTCGGTGTACAGCACGACCTGGCTGCCCTCCGGAAGGTCGACCTCGACGGCGTCGAAGGGCAGGCCCCCGAGACCCAGCGGAGGCCCGGCCGGCAGGTCGGGGTAGGTCACGGTGCCGTCGGGGCGGACGATCGCGGGGGGCGGATGGCCGGCGCGGGCCATCAGACACGTCTGGGCCGCCGAGTCGTATACGGCGTAGAGGCAGGTCGCGCCGATGACGCCGGCGCCCTTGCCGTCGGGGTCCTCCCGGTCGAGGCGGCCCACGAGGTTGTCCAGGTGGGTGAGGACCTCGTCCGGCGGGAAGTCGAGCTCGGCGAAGCTGCGGGCGGCGGTGCGCAGCCGGCCCATGGTGGCCGCGGAGAGCATGCCGTGACCGACGACGTCGCCGACGAGGAGACCGACGCGGGCGCCGGGCAGGGGGATGACGTCGTACCAGTCGCCGCCCACGTCCGACTCGGCGGGCAGGTAGCGGTGGGCGACCTCGACGGCGTCCTGGTCGGGCAGGCCGTGCGGGAGGAGACGGCGCTGGAGCGCCAGGACCATGGTGCGTTCATGGGTGTAGCGCCGGGCGTTGTCGATGGACAGGGCGGCGCGGGAGGCCAGTTCCTGGGCGAGGGAGCGGTCGTCGTCGCCGAAGGATCCCCCCGCGCGGTAGAAGCAGGCGACGCCCAGGACGACACCGCGGGCGAGCAGGGGCACCGCGATGAGGGAGTGCACGTGGGCCAGCAGCCGTGCGGTGGGCTCGGGGTCCTGGGCGAGCCAGCCCGCGGCGGCCTTCAGGTCCGGTTCGAGCACGGCCTCGCCTCTGCTGAGGCAGCGCAACTGGGGCGTGGCCGGACCGAAGTCGATGCGCTTGCCGGCCGGTGTGAAGGGCAGGCCCTCGCGGATGCCGTGGACGACCGTGCGGCGCAGGTCGGCGAGGGGGTCGGCGGACTCCTCGCCGCGCAGCACGGCGTCGGGCAGGTCGATGGTGACGAAGTCGGCCAGTCCGGGGACCGCGGTCTCGGCCAGTTCCTCGGCGGTGCGGCGCACGTCCAGGGTGGTGCCGATGCGGGTGCTGGCCTCGGACAGCAACTCCAGACGCCGCCTCGCCGCGAGGGCGTAGGCCCCGACCTGCGGCTCTCCCAGCATCACCAGCCCCCGGGCCGGGAAGGCCTCCCCGGGCTGCCGCATGTCCGCGGCACTCCTGCCACCATCGGCCGCGAGGGCACCGTCGGGCTCGGCAGCGCCCCGGGCCCCGTCGCCAGGAGCGCCCGCATCCGGCTCGACGCGACGCCGACCGCTACCGGCCGTGGCGGGCGCGGCTGTGCTCGGCGGGTGGTCCGCCGCTGCGGGCACGGCGGGGGGCGGTTCGCCGTCCGCCGGGACGGTTCCGTCGGCGCCCGTGGCCAGGCGGAGCCCGTCGGTGCCGTCAGGGCCCGCCGTTGCGCCGTCTCCGTCGGGCGTCCCGGCCGGGCGGGGGGACGCGGTGAGGTGCCCGGCCGGCAGGGTGAGCGCCGGGCGCGCAAGGGAGAGTGCGACGGCGGAGACGGCGAGGCCGGACAGCTCGTCCGTCTGGTGCGGTATGACGAGCGGCTCCCCCGCCGGGAAGTCCGGCAGCAGGGCCTCGATGGCGAACCCCCGGACCCCGGAGCCGCTCGTCACCGGACGGCTCACCAGCGTCACCCGTCGGCCGTCGGGCAGGGTCACCTCGGCGGCGCCGCGCTGGGCACCGGAGATCAGCTCGGCGGCCTTCTCCCGGAGGATCGCATGGTCACGGGGGTGGAACTCGCTCGCCAGCGCATCCAGCGCCACGCCATGGCGCGGACCGGCGGTCCCGGCTCCGGTGGCCAGGTACGTCCGCAGCAGGGCCTGCTCGCGTGCGGAGCTCTGCCCCAGCAGCCGCCGCTCGATGCCCTCGGCCGCCCGCCGGATGGCGACCCCCAGTGCGGGCCGCTCGAAGCCGCGCGGGTAGCCGAGGCACAGGACACCCTCGATGCGCCCGCTGAGCGGGTCCCGGACGGGCATCGCCACGCAGGCGTTCTGCTGGGAGCGCTGCGCGAAGTGCTCGGCGCCGTAGACGCGGATGAGCTGCCGTTCCGCCAGGGCCAGCCCGATGCCGTTGGTACCGGCGACCTGCTCGGCGAACACGAACCCCGGGACGACCTGGATGGCCGGGAGGCTCCGGGCCATCGACGCGTCCCCGAAGCGGCGCAGCAGGACCGTCCCGTTCGCGTCGGCGACCGAGATGTTGACCTGGCTGCCGGCGAACGTGGACTGCAGCCGGTCGAGCACCGGCACGGCCGCCCGGACGATACGGCCGCCCGCGTCGAAGTCCTCCCGGTAGGGCAGGTCGAACGTGTCCGGCGACAGCCCCAGGGACCGGCAGCGCTGCCACGAGTTCAGGATGGACGTCCGCACACCCGTCTCGACAGGCTCGCCCTGGAGGAACAGCTCGCGCAGACTGGCGGGCCCCGTGCCGTCCGTCGCACGCCCCGCCGGCCTGGGTTCCTCGCCGGACCGAACCACGCTTCGCCTCACTTGCGCCCGCGGTAATCCGCTGCTCGGAAGAGAATCTGGCATTGATGAGGATACGGGCATTACGGGCGGGCGTCACGGCGCGCCGGGGTCATGGGGGGCCGACGGCCGGGCGCCGGGGCGGCGGGACCGCGCTCACCCCAGGAAACTCAAGCGCACCTTCCGTTCCGGGTTGTCCTTGTTGGTGTCGACCAGGCACACCGACTGCCAGGTGCCGAGCTCCAGCCGGCCGCCCAGCACGGGAAGGGTCGCGTGGGGCGGGACGAGGGCGGGCAGGACGTGGTCGCGGCCGTGGCCGGGGCTGCCGTGCCGGTGCTGCCAGCGGTCGTCGGCGGGCAGCAGGCTGTGCAGCGCGGCCAGGAGGTCGTCGTCGCTGCCGGCGCCGGTCTCAAGGACGGCGATGCCGGCCGTCGCGTGCGGGACGAAGACGTTGAGGAGGCCGTCCCGGCCGGACGCCGCCTCACGCAGGAAGGACTCGCAGTCGCCGGTGATGTCGAGGACCCGCTCGGCGGCACCGGTGCTGACGTTCAGAACTCGAGTGGTGAAGACATCTGACATGCCCCCATCCTGACGCACGCGCCGGCTTTCTCCGGGCCCTGCCGGGCCGGGTGGCGATACGGGCGTCCCACTGATCGAGACGCCGTTGACCGTGCGCATGCCAGCTGACTAGGTTCGGCCGCATGTTGCGTTCAGCCCTGCTCACCACGCGCGGTCACATCGACCTGCTGCGGGTGGCCTCCGCCGCGTGTCGCCGCGGCTGCTGACGCCCTTCTCCTCTCCTCCTCTCTTTCCGGCTTCCTCGCCAGCGCTGCGCCTGCCCGCCGATCGTTCCTGATCGCATGACACGGCGGCGGTGAGGCGCGCTTTGGCCGGCCCGCGCTCTCCCCCGTGGATCACTCATGAGCATCAGTCACGCCCCGCCCGTATCCGAAGAACCCGATATTTCGCCTGTATCGGTTTCCGATCTCGACCTCCAGCCCCTCGTCCCCACCTCTTCCCGCCGCGCCCGCGTCCCGCGCTGGCTGCGGCGCACCACCGGCCCGGTGCTGCTGCTGGTGTTGTGGCAACTGCTCAGCGGCACAGGCGCGTTGCCCCCCGACGTGCTGGCCTCACCCGGCCGGATCGCCCAGGTCGGCGGAGACATGCTGGCCGACGGTTCACTGCCCACGGCCATGGGCACCTCGCTCCAGCGGGTCGCCGGAGGGCTGCTGCTCGGGCTCGTCGTCGGCACCGGCCTCGCCCTGCTCGCAGGTCTGTTCCGGATCGGCGAGGACCTCGTGGACGCGCCCGTGCAGATGCTGCGGACCGTGCCGTTCGTGGGGCTCATCCCACTGTTCATCATCTGGTTCGGCATCGGCGAGGCCCCCAAGGTCGCCATCATCACGCTCGGCGTGACCTTCCCGCTCTACCTCAACGTCTACGCCGGAATCCGGGGCGTGGACGCCCAGTTGATCGAGGCCGGCGAGTCCCTCGGGCTGTCGCGGTGGGGACTGGTGCGGCACGTCGTGCTACCCGGTGCCCTGCCGAGCGCCATGACCGGCCTGCGCTACTCGCTCGGCATCGCCTGGCTCGCGCTGGTCTTCGCGGAGCAGGTCAACGCCGACTCCGGCATCGGGTTCCTGATGGTGCAGGCGCGGGACTTCCTGCGGACCGACGTGATCGTGGTCTGCCTCGTCGTCTACGCCTTCCTCGGCCTGCTCGCCGACTTCATCGTCCGCTCTCTCGAAAAGGTGCTGCTGCAATGGCGACCGACGTTCACCGGCCGGTGACCCCCCAGGCGGTCCACGTCGAGGGCCTCACCCGTTCGTTCGACGGCCGGGCCGTCATCGACGACCTGCGACTGGACGTCCGGCCGGGCGAGTTCGTGGCCCTGCTCGGCCGCAGCGGATGCGGGAAGTCGACGCTGCTGCGCATCCTCGCCGGGCTCGACCGTGACATCGAGGGCAGCGTGCTGGTGCCCCGCCGCAAGGCCGTCGCCTTCCAGGCACCGCGGCTGATGCCGTGGAAGAAGGTGTGGCGCAACGTGCTGCTCGGTCTGCCCGGCAAGCCCGAGCGGGCCGTCGCCGAGCAGGCCCTGGACGAGGTCGGCCTCGGCCACCGCACGGACGCCTGGCCCAAGACCCTCTCCGGTGGCGAGGCGCAACGCGCTTCCCTGGCCCGGGCTTTGGTGCGCGAACCCGATCTGCTGCTGCTCGACGAGCCGTTCGGCGCGCTCGACGCTCTCACCCGCATCAAGGCTCAGCGGCTCGTGGGCGAGTTGTGGCAGCGCCGCGGTTGCGCGGTGCTCCTCGTCACCCACGACGTCGAGGAGGCCGCACTGCTCGCCGACCGCGTCCTGGTGATGGACCGCGGGGTCATCGCCCACGAGCAGCGCATCGACCTGGACCGCCCCCGCGACATCACCGACCCCCGCTTCGCCTCCTTGCGCGCCGGCCTCCTCGAACGTCTCGGCGTCGAGGCGACGGCCGCCGAAGCCGCCTGACCCTCCCCGCGTACCGCCCGTACGACCCACACGAACGGAACCACCATGCGACGACGCCGCCTCTTGCCTGCCGCCCTGCTCCTGCCCCTCGCCCTGCTGCTCACCGCCTGCGGCGGCACCTCGGCAGCCGGCACGTCGGAGGGCCGCGTCGACGGCAAGGGCTCCGTGACGCTCGACGTCGGTGACCAGAAGGGCGGTTCGGAGGCCATCCTGCGGGCCGCCGGAGAACTGAAGAACCTCGACTACAAGATCAAATGGTCGACGTTCACCTCCGGCCCGCCGCTGCTGGAGGCCATCAACGCCGGGGCCGTCGACACCGGAGGCGTGGGCAACACCCCGCCGGTCTTCGCGGCCGGTGCGGGTTCGAAGATCAAGGTGGTGGCGGCCTGGCACGGCACGTCCAAGGGCGACACCGTCCTCGTCCCGAACGACTCGCCCTTGAAGAGCCCCGAGCAGCTCAAGGGCAGGTCGGTGGCCGTCGCGCAGGGTTCCTCCGCGCACTTCCAGCTGGTCGCCTCCCTGAAGAGGGCCGGGCTGAAGCTGAGCGACATCAAGGTCAAGTACCTCCAGCCGGCCGACGCCCTGGCCGCGTTCACGTCCGGCAAGGTCGACGCGTGGGCGGTGTGGGACCCGTACACCTCACAGATCCTCCAGGGCAAGCAGGGGCGGGTGCTGACCGACGGCGACGGCGTGACCAACGGGCTCACGTTCCAGGTCGCGGCCCCGGCCGCCCTGAAGGACAAGAAGAAGGCGGCCGCCATCAAGGACTACCTGGAGCGGCTGCGGCGTGCCTACACCTGGGTGTACGACCACGAGGAGGAGTGGGCGAAGGTCTGGGCCGAGGACACCGGGCTCCCGAAGGACGTGGCGCTGGCCGCGGTGAGGCGCACCTACACGACCCGGATCGCGGTCGCCGTCGACAAGCCCCTGATCGCCTCCGAGCAGGAGATCGCCGACACCTTCACGGCGTTGAAGCTCATCCCGCGCAAGGTCGACTTCGCCGAGTTCACGGACACGCGTTTCAACGACGGCCTGCCGCCGTCGACGACCCAGGCGCGTCCTTCCACCGGTTCGTGAGGCAGCCGTAGCCGGTCCCCCGCCGCCGGGCGGGGGACCCCGCGGGGCCGCGCGGCGGGAAGATCCACGGCGAAGGAATCCTCGGCGCGAGTTCCACGGCGGGAAGAGTCGTGGCGGAAAGATCCGCGGCGGGAAGATCCTCCGCCCCGTCGCGGTTAGTAGAAATGTGAACAACACGCGCGAGGTCGAGGTAGTCGTCATAGGCGCAGGTCAGGCCGGTCTGGCCGGCGCCTATCACCTGCGGCGATCCGGTTTCGAGCCGGACCGCGACTTCGTCGTGCTGGACCACTCCCCCGGCCCCGGCGGCGCCTGGCAGTTCCGCTGGCCGTCGCTGACCTACGGCAAGGTGCACGGCATGCACGCGCTGCCGGGCATGGAGCTCACGGACGCCGACCCGTCACGGCCGTCGGCCGAGGTGATCAGCGCGTACTTCGACCGCTACGAGCGGACCTTCGGCCTGCCGGTCAGGCGCCCGGTGGACGTACGGGCCGTGCGGGAAGGGCCGGGCGGACGGTTGCTCGTGGAGACCTCGGACGGCGTGCGGTCGGCGCGGGCGCTGATCAACGCGACCGGCACCTGGGACCGGCCGTTCTGGCCGCGTTATCCGGGCCAGGAGACCTTCCGGGGACGGCAGTTGCACACCGCGCAGTACCCCGGGCCCGAGGAGTTCGCCGGGCAGCGGGTCGTGGTGGTCGGCGGCGGCGCCTCCGGCACCCAGCACCTGCTGGAGATCGCCTCGTACGCGTCGGCCACCACCTGGGTCACGCGGCGCCCGCCCGTCTTCCGGGAGGGACCTTTCGACCAGGACGCGGGCCGCGCGGCGGTGGCGCTCGTCGAGGAGCGGGTACGGCAGGGACTGCCGCCCCGCAGTGTCGTCTCGGTCACCGGGCTGCCGCTCAACGACGCGATCCGGCAGGGCATCGAGGACGGCGTGCTCGACCGGCAGCCGATGTTCGCCCGGATCACTCCCACCGGTGTCGAGTGGGCCGACGGGCGCCACCTCGACGCCGACGTCCTCCTGTGGGCCACCGGCTTCCGCGCCGCGATCGACCACCTCGCCCCGCTCCGGCTGCGTGCCCCCGGTGGCGGCATCCGCATGGAGGGCACCCACGCGGCCGCCGACCCGCGCATCCACCTCGTCGGCTACGGCCCTTCGGCCAGCACCATCGGGGCCAACCGGGCCGGGCGGGCGGCCGTACGGGACATCAGGCGACTGCTGGAGCGCGAACCGGTCGCGGCATGACACGGGCGGGAGCACGGGCTGTCACCCGGCCGCCCGGACCCCGCTCTTCTTGCTCAGCGCGTTGAACTCCGCGACGTTGCGCTGGTGTTGGTGGTAATCCGCCGTGAACCGGGTGTCGCCCGGGCGGACGGTGACGAAGTACAGCCAGTTGCCCGCGGTCGGATTGACGGCCGCGCGCATCGCGTCCTCGCCCGGGCTGCCGATCGGCGTGGGCGGCAGGCCCATGCGCTGGTACGAGTTGTAGGGGCTCTCGATCCGGGTGTCGCTCTCCGTCGTGCGGAGGGAGGAGCGATTGAGGGCGTAGTTGATGGTGGAGTCCATCTGCAGGGGCATACCGCGTTCGAGGCGGTTGAAGATGACCCGGGCCACCTTCCCCATGTCGGCCCTGGTGGCGGCCTCGGCCTGGACGATGCTCGCGATGGTGACGGCCTGATACACGTTCATGGCGTTGCGCTGCGCCCCGGCGGCGATGGGCGCGCCGTTGAACTTCTCGTTCGCGGTGTCGACCATGAGCGCAAGGAGCTTGTCGGGAGTGGTCTTCTCCCGGAGCTGGTACGTGGCCGGGAAGAGGTAGCCCTCCGGATTGCCCTCGGCGTCATTGGGCAGTTTCAGCGCGGCCTTGTCCAAAGACTTCTTCGTGCTGCCGGCAGGCAGGGCGAGGGCCTTGTCGACGGCCGCGTAGACCTGGCTGGCGCGCCGGCCCTCCGGGATGGCCAGGGTCGTGGGCCGGCTCTCCTTCTCGGTCCCGGTCCGCAGCGTCAGCAGCGGCACCGCCACGGCGGTACCGACCACGACGGCTCCGGTCGCGACGAGGGCGATGCGGCCCCTGCGCGTCAGTCGAATCGTGCTCCGTGGCGGAGTGTTCTTCTCCATGCGGGCACGGTAACCCCCATACCGCCATAAACCCGGCATATTTTCATCTTGTCGGTTCCAGTTGGGCGTCCCGGCGTACGAGTGCCGCGTACCGGCCGCCCTCCTCCATGAGGTCCTCGTGTGTACCGCGTTCGACCGCGCGGCCCGCGTCGAGGACCACGATCTGGTCGGCTCCCCGCACGGTCGAGAGCCGGTGGGCGATGGTGAGGGTGGTGCGGTCGGCCGACAGGGCGTCGATGGCGTCCTGCACGGCCGCCTCGGTCCGGGTGTCCAGCGCGCTGGTGGCCTCGTCGAGGATGAGGACCGGCGGGTCGCGCAGGATGGTGCGGGCGATGGCCAGCCGCTGCTTCTCGCCGCCGGAGAAGCGGTGGCCGCGCTCGCCGACGACGGTGTCGTAGCCGTCGGGCAGGGCCGCGATGTGGTCGTGGATCTGCGCCGCCTTCGCCGCCTGGTGAAGCTCCTCGTCGGTGGCGTCGGGCTTGGCGAAGCGCAGGTTCTCGGCGACCGAGGCGTGGAAGAGGTACGTCTCCTGCGAGACGACGCCGACCGCGCGCGCCAGGGTGTCGAAGTCGAGGTCGCGGACGTCGGTCCCGTCGAGGGTGACGCGGCCGCCGGTGACGTCGTAGAGCCGGGGCACGAGGTAGCCGAGGGTGGACTTGCCGGCGCCGGTGGGGCCGACGACGGCGAGGCTGCCGCCGGCCGGGACGGTGAGGTCGATCCCGTCGAGAACCGGGCCGCCCTTGTCGTCGTAACCGAAGGAGACGTTCTCGAAGCGGACCTCGCCCTTGATGCGGTCCAGGCGGACCGGGTCGGGTCCCTCGGTGATGTCGATCGGGAGGTCGAGGTACTCGAAGATGCGCTGGAACAGGGCGAGCGAGGTCTGGATCTGCACCCCGGTCGACAGCAGGCTCACGGCCGGGCGGAACAGGCCCTGCTGGAGTGAGACGAAGGCGACGATCGTGCCGATGGAGACCGCGGGGCCGCCCAGCTGGAGGGCCATGCCGGCGGTCCAGTAGATGACGGCGGGCAGGGCGGCCATGACGATCGTGATGACGGCCATGCGCCACCGGCCGGCCATGTTCGACCGCACCTCCAGGTCGACGAGCTCCTCGGACTCGTCGGCGAAGGACTTCGTCAGCGAGTCGGAGCGGCCCATCGTGCGGCCGAGCAGGATGCCGCTGACGGAGAGCGACTCGGTGACGGTGGCGGCCATGGCGGCCATCTGCTTCTGGCGCTGGGTGGTGATCTTCCGGCGTTCGTTGCCGACCCGGCGGCTGATCCACACGAACACCGGCAGCAACAGCAGGGAGACGACCGTCAGGCGCCAGTCGAGGGCGATCATCGCGACGATCGTGGCGACCACGCTGGTGACATTGGAGACCAGGGAGGTCGCGGTGGAGGTGACGGTGGCCTGCATGCCGCCGATGTCGTTGGCGATGCGGGACTGCACCTCGCCCGTGCGGGTGCGGGTGAAGAAGGCGAGGGACATGCGCTGGAGCCGGCCGTAGACGGCGGTGCGCAGGTCGTGCATGACGCGCTGGCCGACCGTCGTGGAGATCAGGGTCTGGAGGACCCCGAAGACGCTGGTGAGGACGGCGCTGAGGATCATGCCGAGGGCGAGCAGGCTGAGCAGGCCCGTGCGCCCCTCGGGGATCGCGACGTCCAGGATCTCCTTCAGCAGGAAGGGCGTGGCGACCGACACCAGGGACGCGGCGCCGACCAGCAGGCCGACGATCGCGAGACGGCCCCGGTAGGGGCGGAAGAGGCTGAGGATGCGGCGGACCTGCCGGGGCTGCTCCTTGGAGTCGGCCGGCGGGGTCCAGGGGGCTTCACGGTCGGGATGCATGGGCTCCTACGAGGGATGCGGCGGATCGGATCACAGCTCATTGTTACCTATACTCACAATGAACTGCATCCTGATATTGTTCCCGCATGACCACGCCCGATCCCGACAGTCTGCTCGCCGAGCAGTTGCTGCGGCTCACCCGCCGGGTGCACCGCATCCAGAAGCGCCATCTGGAGCACCGGGAGCTCGGCATCACCCCGGCCCAGTCCCGACTGCTGCGCACGCTCGCGCACTGGGGCTCGCCGCCGCGCATGGCCGATCTGGCCGAGCGCCTCGAGGTGGTGCCGCGGGCCGTGACGACGCTGGTCGACGGCCTGGAGGCGAGTGGCAAGGTGCGGCGGGTCCCGGACCCGGTGAACCGGCGGGTCATCCGCATCGAGCTGACGGACGACGGCCGGGGGGCGCTGCGCGAGCTGCGGGCTGCGCGCAGGTCGGCCGCGGAGGAGATCCTCGCGCCGCTGACGGAGGAACAGCGAGAGGCGCTCGGGGGGTTGCTGGACACGCTGATCGACGGGACGCCTGTGCAGTCCTGCTGACGGGCCGGAAACCACGACAGCGGACACCGGCCAGGCTCAGGCGGCCGACGGGAGCACGGCAGCGGGCCGCGGTCACCGCCCGTCCTGCCTGTGCGGTGGCGCGGCCCGTTGCCGTTCGGGTCAACCAGCCTCGGGAGCGGGCTCCTTGAGGTCCTGGGCCTTCTGGGCCGGGATGTCCGGCACCGGTGCCCCGATGCCGCCCTCGGCACCGGCGCCCTTCCGGGTGCCGACCGGCACGGGGGCGTCCTCCGTGTCACCGGCGCCCTTCCCGGCCTCGTCCGGCGCCGGGGTGTCGTCCTCCCCGTCCAGCGTCCTCTTCGCCCGTTCGATGTCCAGGGCCCCCTCCCAGCGGGACACCGCGAAGACGGCGACGCAGTTGCCGAGCAGGTTCGTGACGACGCGCATCGAGTCCATGATGCGGTCCACGCCGAGCAGCAGCGCGACGGCCCCGGCGGGGATCGCCCCGAGGGACGAGGCGGTCGCGGACAGTGCGAGGAACGCCGAACCCGGAATGCCCGCCATGCCCTTGCTGGTCAGCATCAGCACCAGCACGACCGTGATCTGCTGGCCGAGGCTGAGGTCCACACCCACCGCCTGGGCGATGAACAGCGTGCCGATGGACAGGTACAGCGAGGCGCCGTCGAGGTTGAAGGAGTAGCCGGTGGGGAGCACCAGCCCCACGGCGTCGTCGCGGGCGCCGGCCCGGCGCAGCTTCTGCATGACGCGGGGCATCACCGACTCGGTGGACGCGGTGCCGAGCGCGAGCAGCATCTCCTCGCGGATGTAGCGCAGGAACTTCCAGAGGCTGAGCCCGGTGACGGCCTTCAGGGCCACGGCGAGCAGCGCGACGAACAGCGCCGCGGCCACATAGCAGAGCACGATGAGCTTGGCGTACGTCCTCATCACGCCCAGGCCGTAGTTGCCGACCAGGTGGGCCATCGCGCCGAACACCGCGAGCGGGGCCAGCCGCATGATGAAGCCGACGACCGCGAAGACGATCTCCTGGGCCTGCTCGATCGCGGGCAGGATCTTCGGCACCTTCGTGTGCCCGAGGTGCAGCAGGGCGGCGCCCACCAGACAGGCCAGGATAAGGACTTGGAGCAGCTCGTTCTCGGCGAAGGCGCCGACGAAACTCTGTGGCAGCGCGTTCAGCACGAACTCTGTCGTCGTGGGCAGATGGCCACCGCCCGTCGTCTGGTCGACCGCCGCGGTGTTCAGCGAGGAGGGGTCGACGTTCATGCCCTTGCCCGGGCCGACGACGTTGGCGGCGACGAGACCGATGACCAGGGCGGCCGTTGAGGCGATCTCGAACCAGATGAGGGCCTTCACCCCGATCCGGCCGAAGGCCTTCAGGTCACCGGCCTTGGCGATGCCGACGACGACAACGCAGAACACCAGCGGCGAGATCACCGTCTTGATGAGCCGGGTGAAACCGTCGCCGAGCGGCTGGAGAGCCGTGGCCGTGTCCGGCCACAGCTTTCCGACGACGATTCCGAGGACGAGCGCGCAGGAAACCTGCGCGAAAAGCGAAGTGCGCAAAGTGCGGGCGAGGCGTCGCGGGAGGGACGGTACAGACGGCGGCACGAAGCCTCCTAGGGGGGACGGGACACAGGGAAGCCGGAGGGGACTTCTGTGATGCGGAATGGGGATTCCGCTTCCGACACCCTGAAGGCTGTCTTGATCGCGCACAAGACCGCAACGTTTCAGCCAAGTAAAACGTCGCGAGTGACGCACATCACCCGCGCCGCGGATGTCACCTCAGCAACGGTTTCGATCCTCCGTGAGCACCCCCTGCACGGCGGTCAGGGTGCGGTCGTAGCAGCCGCGCGAGCCGTACAGCCGGTAGCGCTGGCTCGTGGTGCCGACCGCGTGGCGCTGGTCGCGCGGCACGTTCGCCGTGTAGGTCGCGTCGCCCGTGTACGAGTTGCCGAGCCGTGACCACGCGGTGCGCCGCCCGCCGTTCGTCGCCACGACCGTGGCGCGGTCGCCGAGCTTCAGTACCGTGCGCAGGCGGTCGCCCGCGCCGAGGGTGGTCGTGCCGTCCATCGTGTAGGTGCGGTGGGTGCGCGTGGTGCGTGCGCCGACCGTCACCGACTCGTCATCGGTCCAGACGGCTTCGAGAGCGTCACGCGTCTCGCCGTCGGTCCAGCGGTGTGTGGAGGTACCGGTCAGCGAGCGGCTGACGGTGGTCCTGACGCGGCCGTGCGACGTGTCGACATAGCCGCCGACGGTCAGCCGGTGGGCACCCTCGGTGTCCACCCGGTGCTCCGAACCCGGCGTGTACACGGACGAGTCGGTGAGGTCTTCCGTCGTGTGCGCGGTGAGCTTCCCGGTGACCCGCTCGCGCTGCTCGTCCTGCCAGACGAGGACGTTCACGGGCGTGCTCCAGCCGCTCTGCCCCTCGGGCACACCGACCACCGAGACCTCGACGCGGTGCGCGCGGCCGTCGTTGAGGATCCCGGCGAAGGGGGTGAGGTCGTAGGTGATCGGCTTGATGTCGAAGGCACGCGGGCCCGGGATCACGTACCAGAGGAACGGATTGGACCAGCCTCCGGTCCACACCGTCGGGAACGGGGTGGCGATGCCGGCGAGCCGGCCGTCGACGCTGATCTGCACCTCCCGGTAAGGGCCTTGGCCGGCCTTGCAGGAGTAGGGCGCCGGTTCGGGCACCGTCAGGTACCAGTACTCCTCGCAGCCGCCGCCGGACCCGGTCGCGTACACCTCGGCGAGGATGCGCTCGCTGTTGCGCGGGGTGGTGAGGGCCGAGGCGCCGTCGAGGGTGAGGACCCGGTCGGGGCTCTTCGGATCGGGGCGGCCCTGGTAGAACGTCAGCGTGACGTTGACGTCGAGGACGCCCGTGTAGGTGTCGTCGACGACGTTCCCGATGAGCATCTCGACGTCCCGGCTCGTGCGGAAGGTGTCGCTGTAGCGTGTGACGTCCTTCTCCACCGACCACTCGATGCCGTCGGGTGAGGGCTGCGGGGTCGACGTCCGGAAGATCTCGACGCCGCCGACGTGGAGATAGCCGAGCCGGTCGTACTGGCGCCCCTTGACCTTGCCGTCGAGCCGCAGCACCACCTTGCTCCAGCGGTCGCCGCAGCCGCCGGGCGGGGTGTAGGTGCCGCGGTAGGGGGTGAAGTCCCGGAACTGCGCGCGGGCGAGGGTGGCTTCGCAGGACTTTCCGGCGGGTTTCGCGACGGGCGGTACGGCCGTGACCGGGTCGTGCCAGTCGGTGCCGAACTCGGCGGGGACGTCGGCCGCCCGGGCCGGGACGTCCGCCGCCCCGGCGGGAGTGCCGCCGATGAGGGTGCCCGCCAGAAGGGCCGCTCCGGCAAGCATGGACATGACGATCCGTCTCTTCATGGGCCGTGTTCTACGGGGAGTCGGCCACCCGCGCAATGAGGCCTTAGGCCGCCAGGTCCGCCTTGTCCCCCATCACCACCACGGGACGCTCTCGCGGGTCGAGCGTGCGCAGCAGGTACCTCATCGCCGACTCGGGCACGCTGACACAGGCCGACGTGCCGCTGCCGTGGTCCATGTGCAGCCAGATCCCGCCGCCCTTCTTCTCGCCCTCGGGGCGGGTCTGATCGTTCGGCGGGGTGCCCTTGACGCGGTTGTAGTCGATGGCGATGACGTAGTCGAAGTCGTGCCAGTGCGACTTGGCCCACCAGCGCGGAGCGGCGAAGGCGGCGGAGCGGGTGTACGGCAGCCCGGAGCCCGGGTCCGGCAGCACGCCGCCCGCGTCGCTCAGGGTGAACACGCCCACAGGGCTGCGGTCGTCGTCCTCGTGGTGGTCGGTGGTCCAGCCCTTCTTGCCGTTGTGCCCGGTCCAGCCGCGCTGCCGCTGCCAGGTCGAGCCGTGCTTCGTGTACAGGACGACCGTGGAGTCGGCGGAGTCCTTCCCGTCGCCGTAGACCGCGACGACCTGGTGGGAGCCGGACGGGATCCGCCGCTGGAGCCGGTCGCCGACGCCGGGGATGCGCGTCGGGGCGGCCGTGGCAGCGTGAGTGCGGGCCGCCGGGCGGGCGGCTTCCGTCCCCCCACTGCCCTCCGCGCCGCCGCAGGCGGACAGAGCCGTCAGAAATGAAGCGAGGACCACCGTCGCGCCCACCGCTCGTCGTACGCCACCGTTCTGCATCGCTCCATGGTCGCACCGCGCTCCGGGCTACGGCGGGCTGACGCCCGAACAGTCGGTGGGCGACGGGTTCCACCCGGTTGCCGGTCGGTTGCGCACGGCAGAGGGCCGGTGCCGCCCGGCTGCCAGTCGGTTGCGCACGGCGGACGGCCGGTGCCGCCCGGCTGCCAGTCGGTTGCGCACGGCGGACGGCCGGTGCCGCCCGGCTGCCAGTCGGTTGCGCACGGCGGGCGGCCGGTTCCGTGCGGTTGCCGGTCGGTGGCGCACGGCGGGCGGCCGGTTCCGTGCGGCGGACGGAAAACCGTTTGCCTCCGGCCGCGTCGCAACGCGAACCTGGCACGGTTTGCTGCCGTCGTCGGCGGCCGCCCCCACTCCCCTGCCGACCCGCCTCCCCACCCGTTCGCCCCCTGACACGAGCCACTGGGACGTCATGCAGATTCAAGACCTTCCGTACCCCGACCCGGGCGTCCCGGACGCGCGCTCGGGCCCCCGATTCCTGTGGTGGCTCTTCCGGAATCAGCTGGGCGGTCAGCTCAAGTCGCTGAGCTGGGGGCTGCTGCACTTCGCCTCCGTCGCCGCCCTGCCGTTCTGTGTCGGGGTCGCCGTGCAGGCCGTCGTCGACCGCTCCGGTACCCGGCTCGCCCTGGCGGGCGGCCTGCTGGCGCTGGCCTGCGTCGGCAACGCGGTCGGTGACACCTTCCTGCACCGCACCGCCATCACCAACTGGATCACCGCCGCCGCGCGCGTCCAGCAACTGCTCGCCCGCAAGGCCGCCCATCTGGGCTCGGCGCTGACCCGACGGGTCGCGGCCGGTGAAGTGGTGGCGGTGTCGACGGGTGACGTCGAGAAGATCGGCTGGTTCGTCGAGGCCCTGTCCCGGTTCACCGCGGCCGTGGTCACCGTCGTCCTGGTCTGTGTCGGCCTGCTCGTCTACCAGCCTGCGCTCGGCGTGGTCGTCGCCGTGGGGCTGCCCGCGCTGGCGCTCGCCGTGCTGCCGCTGCTGCCCCGCGCCACCCGGCGTGCCGACACCCAGCGCGAGAAGGCCGGACGGGCCACCGAACTGGCCTCGGACACCGTCGCCGGTCTGCGTGTGCTGCGGGGCATCGGCGGCGAGGAGCTGTTCCTCGACCGCTACCGCAGCGCCTCCCAGGAGGTCCGCCACGCTGCCGTGCGCAGCGCCCGGATGTGGTCCCTGATCTCCGCGATCCAGGTCCTGCTGCCCGGGCTGCTGCTCATCGCCGTCGTCTGGTACGGCGTGGGGCTGGCGCGCGAGGGCCGGATCACCGTCGGCGAACTGGTCACCGTCTACAGCTCGGTCATGGTCCTGACCTATCCGCTGCGGCACTTCGAGGAGATCGCCATGGCGTACTCCTTCTCCCGGCCGTCCGCCAAACGGGCCGCGGGAGTGCTGTCGCTCCAGCGGCCCACGGACACCGCCGGATCACGCGCGGCCGAGGTTCCCTCGGGGGACCTGTACGACCCGGAGACCGAGTTGCTCGCGCCCGCCGGCCGGCTGACGGCCGTGGTGTGCGGCGACCCGGACGCGGCGGGCCTGCTGGCGGAGCGGCTGGGCGGACACCCGTCCCAGGAGGGCACCTCGGTGCTGCTGGGCGGGGTGCCCCTCGACGAACTCCCGCTGGACAGCGCCCGTACGGCCGTCCTCGTCCAGGACAAGGACCCCGTGCTGCTGTCCGGCACGCTGCGTGAGCTGCTCGACGTACCCGCGTCGGGTGCGGTGGCGCCGCGAGAGGCGCTGGCCGCCGCGCAGTGCGACGACGTGCTGGCGGCCCTGGTGCAGGGCTCACTGGACGCGGCCGACCCGATGGACGCCCGGATCACCGAACGCGGCCGGTCCCTGTCCGGCGGCCAGCGCCAGCGGCTCGCGCTCGCCCGGTCGCTGGTCACGGACCCGGAGGCGCTCGTGTTGGACGAGCCGACCTCGGCCGTCGACTCGCACACCGAGGCCCGGATCGCGCAGGGCGTGCGGGAGTTGCGCGCGGGACGCACGACCGTGGTGTTCACCTCCTCCCCGCTGCTGCTGGACCGCGCCGACCGGGTGGTGTTCCTCCACGACGGCGAGGCCGTGGCGGTCGGTGCCCACCGTGAACTCGTGCGGACCGAGCCCCGCTACCGGGCGGTGGTCACCCGCGAGACGGACGACGAGGCCGCCCTGAACGGCTCCGTCGCCCTGAAGGACGTACTGCAGGAACTGGAAGAGATCGAGGAGAAGGCATGATCGGCGTCGCGCCACCGGCGTACGACCCGGCGGCCCCGACGACGGCGAACACCCTGCCCGTCGGCGCCCCCGAGACCGTCCGCGCCTACGTGGCCGAACTGCTGCGCCGGCACCGGCGGGCGTTCCTGCTGCTGGTCGCCGTCAACACGGCCGCCGTGATCGCCTCGATGGCCGGTCCCTGGCTGCTGGGCGGACTGGTGGAGCGGGTGTCCGACGGGGCGCGGGACCTGCGGCTGGAGCTCACGGCCGGGCTCTTCGTGGCCGCGCTGGCCGTCCAGGCCGTGTTCGTCCGGCAGGTGCGGCTGCGCGGCGCGATGCTGGGTGAACGGATGCTGGCCGACCTGCGCGAGGACTTCCTCGTCCGGTCGGTCGGACTGCCGCCCGGGGTGCTGGAGCGGGCCGGGACGGGCGACCTGCTGTCGCGCATCACGACGGACATCGACCGCCTCGGCAACGCCATGCGTGAGGCCGTGCCGCAGCTGTCGATCGGCGTGGTGTGGGTGTTCCTGCTGATGGGCGGGCTGGTGATCACGGCGCCGCCGCTGGCGCTCGCCGTGCTGCTCGCCCTGCCGCTGCTGATCGTCGGCTGCCGCTGGTACTTCCGGCGGGCGCCCTCGGCCTACCGTTCCGAGGCCGCCGGGTACGCCGCCGTGGCCGCCGCGCTCGCCGAGACCGTGGACGCCGGGCGTACCGTCGAGGCCCACCGCCTGGGCGAGCGTCGCGTCGGGCTGTCCGAGCAGCGGATCCAGGAGTGGACGGCCTGGGAGCGCTACACGCTCTGGCTGCGGTCGGTGCTCTTCCCGGTCATCAACACCACCCACGTGACCGTGCTCGCCTCGGTCCTGATGATCGGCGGTGTGTTCGCCCTGCACGGGTGGATCGACGTCGGCCAGTTGACGACCGGCGCGCTGATCGCCCAGATGCTGGTCGACCCGGTGGGCATGATCCTTCGCTGGTACGACGAGCTGCAGGTGGCCCAGGTGTCGCTGGCCCGGCTCGTCGGGGTCCGGGACATCGAGCCGGACGCCGGGGATCCGTCGGTGGCCCCCGAAGGACGACACGTGCACGCCGACCGCGTGCACTTCGGCTACCTCGAGGGCGTCGACGTCCTGCGCAAGGTGTCCCTGGAGGTCGCCCCCGGCACCCGGCTGGCCCTGGTAGGCCCCTCGGGCGCGGGGAAGTCCACGCTGGGCCGGCTGCTCGCCGGGATCTACGCGCCCCGGGACGGCCGGATCACCCTGGGCAGCGCCGAGCTGGCCCGGATGCCCGCCGAACGTGTCCGCTCCCACGTGGCCCTCGTCAACCAGGAGCACCACGTCTTCGTGGGCTCCCTGCGCGACAACCTGCGGCTCGCGCGGACCGGCGCGGTCGACGCCGAACTGTGGGCGGCGCTGGGAGCGGTCGACGCCGACGGCTGGGCCCGGGCGCTGGAGGACGGCCTGGACACCGAGGTCGGCTCGGGCGGTCTGGCGCTCACCCCGGCCCAGGCCCAGCAGATCGCGCTGGCCCGCCTGGTGCTGGCCGACCCGCACACGCTGGTCCTGGACGAGGCGACCTCGCTGCTCGACCCGCGCGCCGCCCGCAACCTGGAACGCTCCCTGGCCCGGGTCCTCGACGGCCGCACCGTCGTCGCCATCGCCCACCGGCTGCACACCGCCCACGACGCCGACGTCATCGCCGTCGTCGAGAGCGGTCGCATCAGCGAGCTGGGCAGCCACGAGGAGCTGGTCGCGGCGGACGGGGCATATGCGGCGCTGTGGAGGTCCTGGCACGGGTGAGCACCTCGTCGTACCGGGCGGCGCGCGTCCCCCGCGCGGCGGCCGGGTCCTTGGCGTTGCGCAGTCCCGAACCGGGGTGGAAGGCTGGAATCAGGCACCGGCTCGGGGAACGCCCCGGAACCAGTGGTTCGGGCGGCATCAGTGCTCCGTGCGGCGGCGGCCCGGCACGGGTCCCGTGAGAACGGGCCCGTCCCACCCCCTGGGAGGTACCCGTGAACAGCTCCGACGGTTGGGGAGACGACGTCTACCAGCCGGACCAGGACGAGCAGAGGGAGGACACGGGGCTGCTCGACGCCGAGGACACCCTGGAGAACGACGGCGTCGACGATCCCCTGGACCGGGGCTGGTCCCCTCCCGAGCGGCCCTGGGCCGTCGAGCACCTCGGGGTGACGGCGGCCGAGCGGCGGCAGGGCGAGACGCTGGACCAGCGGCTCTCCGAGGAGCTGCCGGACGCCGCCGCCCCGGACGGTGACGGCCTCGGGGACTGCGCGGGCACCGACGGGGAACTCCTGGACAACGAGGTCGGCGCCGAGCGCTCCGGCCGGCTCGTGGCACCCGACGAGGGCGCCCACGAGGACGAGGAGGAGGCACTGGTCGCCATGGACGTGGGCATCGACGGCGCCGCCGCGTCGGCCGAGGAGGCCGCCGTGCACATCGTCGACGAGGACACCCTGTCCGGCTGATCGCGGAAGAGGAGGCCGCAGTGCACATCGTCGACGAGGACACCCTGTCCGGCTGATCGCGGAACCGGCCCGAGCCGCTCGAGGAGCATCCATGCAGCAGGACAAGCACCCCGACTATCACCCCGTCGTCTTCCGCGACCGCGCCGCCGGGTACGCGTTCCTCACCCGGTCCACCGCGACCAGCGACCAGAGCATCGAGTGGGACGACGGCGAGACCTACCCGGTCGTGGACGTGGAGATCTCCTCGGAGAGCCACCCCTTCTACACGGGCAAGGCCCGCACGGTGGACTCGGAGGGCCGGGTAGCCGCGTTCGAGCGGCGCTACGGCGGCGGCTGAAGCGCGTCTCGGGGCCGCGCCCAGATGAAGTCGGGCTCAGGTGAAGTAGTGCCCGGACGAAGCTGTACCCAGATGAAGCTGTGCTGAGATGAGGTTGCGCTCAGATGAAGTTGAGCGCCGCCGCGCAGCCCACGCCGCCGAGCAGCATGAACACCGGCATCAGCACCTTGAGCTCTACCCAGCTGCCCGCCCGGAAGCGCATGGCCTTCGGGGGCCCGACCGGGTACCAGCGCTTGCGCCCGATGGGGATGGGCCACAGGATCGGGCAGCCGGACACGGTGAGCGCGTCCCCGATGTCGTGCACGATCGCGCCCAGCACCACCGGCAGCCCCAGCCACAGGTACTCCTGGCCCGGTGCCGTGAACAGCCAGTCCGCGCCGTTGCCCGGCTTGTCCAGTATGCCCGCGAGGATCCACGCGGTGGTCGCGGCCAGCAGCCACACCAGCACCTCACTGCTGGTGCCGCGCGTCGCCCGCCACAGCAGGCCCTCGATGGCCAGGACCATGTGCACGAAGAGCACCGCGAGCACACCCCAGCGGTCGCTGGTGATCGCCACGACCGAGGTGCCCGCACCGATCAGGACCGCCCACAGCCAGGTGTGCGTCAGCGTGCGGTGCCCGCCGGAGCGGCGCGGGTCGCCCTGCTTCCTGGTGGCCTTGTAGACGGCGTACGACAGCTTGTCGACGATCTCGCACAGCCAGCGCGACACCGGTCCGAAGGACCGGGAGATGGTCGCCGCCTTGTGGTCGAGGTCCGGGGCGAGAGCTGCTCCGGCGCAGATCAGGGCGCCGACGAGGAGGACCGGCCAGGGCATCGGGTGTCCGGCCGCCGCAGCGGCCGCACCGACGCCGAGCCAGGCGGCGGCTCCCGACAGTGAGTGTGCTGGTCCCATCATGGCCGTGCCCCGCCTCATTCCTCATGTGCCGCTGTCCAGTTGACCGGGCGCGCTGACGTCCCGTCGGCGCCCCAGCGTAGCGTTCGTGATCTTCGGGCCCGCAGCCGATTCCCGCATCGGGCATCGGGCCGGGCAAGATGGGGGCGTGACCCTCATCGATCAGCTGCCGCGGACCCCTGACCCCGACGCCCTGTACGAAGCCTTCGAGTCGTGGGCCGGCGAGCGGGGTCTCACGCTCTACCCCCACCAGGAGGAGGCGCTGATCGAGGTGGTCTCCGGTGCGAACGTGATCGTGTCGACGCCCACCGGCTCCGGCAAGAGCATGATCGCGGCGGGCGCGCACTTCGCGGCCCTCGCCCGTGACGAGGTCACCTTCTACACCGCCCCGATCAAGGCCCTGGTGTCGGAGAAGTTCTTCGAGCTGTGCAAGATCTTCGGCACCGAGAACGTCGGCATGCTGACCGGCGACGCGTCGGTCAACGCCGACGCCCCCGTCATCTGCTGCACCGCCGAGGTACTGGCGTCGATCGCGCTGCGCGACGGCAAGGACGCCGACGTCGGCCAGGTCGTGATGGACGAGTTCCACTTCTACGCCGAGGGCGACCGCGGCTGGGCCTGGCAGATTCCGATCCTGGAGCTGCCGCAGGCGCAGTTCGTGCTGATGTCGGCGACGCTCGGCGACGTCTCCTTCTTCGAGAAGGACCTCACCCGCCGCACCGGCCGCCCCACGGCGGTGGTGCGCTCGGCGACCCGGCCGGTCCCGCTGTCCTACGAGTACCGCTACACCCCGCTCACCGAGACCCTCACCGATCTGCTGTCCGCCCGGCAGGCGCCCGTCTACATCGTGCACTTCACGCAGGCGCAGGCCGTGGAGCGGGCGCAGGCGCTGATGAGCATCAACATGTGCACGAAGGAGGAGAAGGAGCAGATCGCCGAGCTGATCGGCAACTTCCGCTTCACCACCAAGTTCGGCCGCAACCTCTCCCGGTACGTCCGGCACGGCATCGGCGTGCACCACGCCGGCATGCTGCCCAAGTACCGCCGTCTGGTGGAGAAGCTAGCCCAGGCCGGTCTGCTGAAGGTCATCTGCGGCACCGACACGCTCGGCGTCGGCGTCAACGTCCCCATCCGCACCGTGCTGTTCACGGCCCTCACCAAGTACGACGGCACCCGCGTACGTACCCTTCGGGCCCGGGAGTTCCACCAGATCGCGGGCCGCGCCGGGCGGGCCGGATACGACACGGAGGGCTTCGTCGTCGCGCAGGCGCCCGAGCACGTCGTCGAGAACGAGAAGGCCCTCGCCAAGGCGGGCGACGACCCCAAGAAGCGCCGCAAGGTCGTCCGCAAGAAGGCCCCCGAGGGCTTCGTCGCCTGGTCGGAGCAGACCTTCGAGAAGCTCATCGGCTCCGAGCCGGAGCCGCTGACGTCCCGCTTCCGTGTGACGCACACGATGCTGCTGTCCGTGATCGCCCGCCCCGGCAACGCCTTCGAGGCGATGCGCCGCATGCTGGAGGACAACCACGAGCCGCGCAAGCAGCAGCTGCGGCACATCCGCCGGGCCATCGCGATCTACCGTTCGCTGCTGGACGGCGGCATCGTCGAGAAGCTCGACCAGCCGGACGCCGAGGGACGCATCGTCCGCCTCACCGTCGACCTCCAGCAGGACTTCGCGCTCAACCAGCCGCTGTCCACCTTCGCCCTCGCCGCGTTCGAGCTGCTCGACCCCGAGTCGCCCTCGTACGCGCTCGACATGGTGTCGGTCGTGGAGTCGACGCTCGACGACCCGCGGCAGATCCTCGCCGCCCAGCAGAACAAGGCGCGCGGCGAGGCCGTGGCCCAGATGAAGGCGGACGGCGTCGAGTACGAGGAGCGCATGGAGCGCCTCCAGGACATCACGTACCCGAAGCCCCTGGAGGAGCTGCTCTTCCACGCGTACAACACGTACCGCAAGAGCCACCCCTGGGTCGGCGACCATCCGCTGTCGCCGAAGTCGGTCATCCGCGACATGTACGAACGGGCGATGTCCTTCACCGAGTTGGTGTCCCACTACGAACTGGCCCGCACCGAGGGCATCGTGCTGCGTTACCTCGCCAGCGCCTTCAAGGCCCTCGACCACACCGTTCCCGACGACCTCAAGTCCGAGGACCTCCAGGACCTGATCGCCTGGCTGGGCGAGATGGTGCGCCAGGTCGACTCCAGCCTGCTGGACGAGTGGGAGCAGCTCGCCAACCCGGCGGAGATGACCGCCGAGGAGGCCCAGGAGAAGGCCGACGAGGTCAAGCCCGTCACCGCCAACGCGCGCGCCTTCCGCGTCCTGGTCCGCAACGCCATGTTCCGCCGCGTGGAGCTGGCCGCCCTCGACCAGGTGGGCGAACTGGGCGAGATGGACGGGGAGTCCGGGTGGGACGCCGACGCGTGGGGCGAGGCGATGGACACGTACTGGGACGAGTACGAGGATCTCGGCACCGGACCCGACGCCCGCGGCCCCAAGCTGCTGCTCATCGAGGAGGAGCCGGAGAACGCCCTGTGGCGGGTCCGGCAGATCTTCCACGACCCGAACGGCGACCACGACTGGGGCATCAGCGCGGAGGTCGACCTCACGGCCTCGGACGCGGAGGGCCGCGCGATCGTCCGCGTGACCGACGTCGGCCAGCTGTGACGGGCCGGGCAGCAGCGAGCACAGGAGAATCTCACCCATGACGACCAACCCTGCCGAGAGGCTCGTCGACCTGCTCGACCTGGAGCAGATCGAGGTCAACATCTTCCGCGGCCGCAGCCCGCAGGAGTCCCTGCAGCGGGTCTTCGGGGGTCAGGTGGCGGGGCAGGCGCTGGTCGCCGCCGGCCGCACCACCGAGGGCGACCGTCCCGTGCACTCGCTGCACGCGTACTTCCTGCGCCCCGGACGGCCGGGAGTGCCGATCGTCTACCAGGTCGAGCACGTGCGCGACGGGCGGTCGTTCACCACCCGCCGGGTCACGGCCGTGCAGCAGGGCCGCACGATCTTCAACCTCACCGCCTCCTTCCACAAGCCGGAGGAGGGCAGCTTCGAGCACCAGCTGCCTCCCGCCCGCAAGGTCCCGGACCCGGAGTCCCTGCCGACCGTCACGGACGAGATCCGCGAGCACCTGGGCGCGCTGCCGGAACAGCTGGAACGGATGGCCCGCCGCCAACCCTTCGACATCCGCTACGTGGACCGGCTGCGCTGGACCGTCGAGGAGACCCGCGACGCCGAGCCGCGCAGCGCCGTGTGGATGCGCGCGGTCGGGCCGCTCGGCGACGATCCGCTCGTGCACACCTGCGCCCTCACCTACGCCAGCGACATGACCCTCCTGGACGCCGTCCGCATCCCGGTCGAGCCGCTGTGGGGCCCGCGCGGCTTCGACCTGGCGTCGCTGGACCACGCGATGTGGTTCCACCGCCCGTTCCGCGCGGACGACTGGCTCCTCTACGACCAGGAGTCGCCGATCGCGGTCGGCGGCCGTGGCCTGGCCCGGGGCCGGATCTACGACCGTGAGGGCCGTCTCGTCGTGTCCGTGGTGCAGGAGGGGCTCTTCCGGAAGCTGGGCTGACCCTCGCCGACGGGGGCCCTGCCCGCCGGGTTCCGATCGCGCCCCTGACCGGATCCGGCGACCATGGCAGGAGCAGACACCGCCGACGTCACACGCCCGCCGAACCGGGAGGTGACCACGCTGCACACCGTGCTCCCCGTCGTGTTCGCGATCTGCGCCGCCTTCAGCAACGCGGTCGCGACCGTGCTGCAGCGCAAGGCGGCGCTCACCGTGCCCGCCTCCCAGGGGTTGCGGGCCGGGCTGATCGTCGATCTGCTGCGCCGGCCCGTATGGCTGGCCGGCATCGTCGCGGTGATCGGCGCCGCCGTCTGCCAGGCGCTGGCGCTGGCCACCGGGCCGCTGACCATCGTGCAGCCGCTGTTCGTGCTGGAGCTGCCGCTCACCCTGATCGTCGCCTCTGTACTGATGCACCGGCACCTGCCGGGGAGGGGCTGGCTGGCCGTCACGGTGGTGGTGGCCGGTCTGGCGGTCGCGCTCGCCGCCGCCTCCCCCGCTGGCAACCGCACCCATGTGGCGCTGGACCGCTGGATTCCCGCGCTCGCCGTGTGCGCGGGGGCGGTAGCAGCGCTCGCGGTCGCGGCCCTCCGGCGGCCCGAGGGCCGGGCCCGGGCGGCCTGCCTGGGTGCCGCGACGGCGATCAGCTACGCGGTGACCGCGGCACTGATGAAGGCCGCCACCCACATCCTCGACGAGCAGGGCCTCGTGGCCTTCCTCACCGCCTGGCAGACCTACGCCTTCGCCGCCACCGGCGTGTGCGCGCTGTTCCTGCTGGAGAACGCCATGCAGGCCGGCCCCCTGGTCGCCTCGCAGCCCGCGCTCACCCTCGGCGACGCCCTGGTGAGCTTCGCCCTCGGCATCACCCTGTACGAGGAGACCATCCGCTCCGGTTGGTGGCTGCTGCCCCAGCTGATCGGCGTCGCGCTGATCGCTGCCGGGGTGCTCGCGCTGGCGCGCATTCCGTTCACACAGTCGCTGGTGGCTCCCGACGACGAGCGCGAGACCGCTGCGGCGCCCTGACCCCAGGTTCACGACGGGACGCCGCGACGAGCAGGCGGATCATCACCGACGGGGCCGAAGGCACCTTGGCCGAGGGCAGCGGAACCGTGGCCGCGCGTGCCGTCGGGCCCGGTTTTCGCCGCTCACCCGTCCGGCTGGCACCGCGGGCACCACACCGTGCCCCGGCCCGCCATACGGGTCCGGCGCAGCCCGGCGCCGCACCGCGGGCACCTCGGGGCACGGTCGTCCCGGTGGCCGGTGAGCCAGGAGTCACGCGGCGGTACGCAACCGGCGGTGACGGACGAGCGCAGCGTGCGGCGCATCTCCCTGTACAGGCGACGGCGGTCCTCCGGAGTGAGATCACGCGCCCCGTGGTCGGGGCGCAGCCGGGCCCGCCACAGGATCTCGTCGGCGAGCAGATTGCCGAGCCCGGCGACCACGGACTGGTCGGTGAGGGCCGTCTTGAGGTGCCCCCGGCGTGACGAGAGCACCTCCTCGAACTCTGCCCTGTCCACCGTCAGCGCATCGGGCCCCTGCCTGCGCAGCAGCCGGTCGACGTCGGACTCGTCGTGGGCCAGCCACAGGCCCTGCAGTTTGCGCTGGTCACGAAAGCGCAGCTGGCGGCCGCCGCCCAGGGTGAACAGGACGCGGTCATGCGTCTCGAGGGGATCATCGACATGCCCGCAGACCAGCCGCCCGGTCATGCCGAAGTGCAGGACGAGGGTAGGGCCGCCGGTACGGGCCAGCAGCCACTTGCCGTGCCGCTCCGGCGTACCGAACCGCCGCCCTTCGAGTGCGTCCCGCAGCCTCCGGGTGTCGACGCCGTGCAGAACACCCGGGTCCCGCACGTCGACCCGGCGGATCACGCGTCCCTTCGCGCAGGACTCGAGCACCTGCCGGAAGCCCTCGACATCGGGCAGCTCGGGCACGACCGGCGCGTCAGGTTTCCTGCAGGACGGAGAGCACGTTCCCCGCCGGGTCGGTGAACCAGGCGATCAGCGGGCCGCCACCGCGGAAGATGCCCTTGTCGTCCGCCTTGAGATGGTCGTAGCGCTCGAAACGCACCCCTCTCCTGCCCAGCTCGTCGACCGCGGCCTCGATGTCGTCGACCGGAAAGTTGAGGATGGTGAACGTCGCCGGTGTGTGGTCCGGCTTGGGGTAGACCAGGGTGTCCCGGTCACCCGCGATGTGCAGGATCAGCAGCCCGTTCTCCTCCGACACCCGGATCCCGAGCGTGTCGGCGTAGAACGCCTTGGCCGCGTCGATGTCGTCCACCGAGAACCCGCTGAACGCCTTCGTCGTACCGAACATGGTCGCCTCCCGGACACAGTCTCCTCAGGCTGTGACCCCGGCGCATCCGGAAAGTCATCGGTCGACGGGCCGCCCGGCGGTGCCGCCGACCGCCGGGTCACCCGGCCGGCCGCCGGCTTCTGCGGCGGAGCCGGCTCAGCAGGCCTTGCGGAGGGGTACAGCCCGAGGGCGCGGGCCGCTTCGCCGCCGGGGCGGGGGACGAGGCGGGGCATTGTGCCGCTGATCGCGTGCTCCAGGGTGGGACAAGCAGCCTCGAACCTCGTCGCGGTGCCGGGGGTGAGGTGGGGGACTCTGATGCTGATGGCGGTGCCGGAGAAGGTGCCTTCGTTTCGTGGTCGTGCCGGCGGGCCGTCTCCATCGTGTGGGCCAGGTCCGCGCGGAACCAGGCCACCTCGTCCGGTTCGCTCGCCGTCATCAGCGTCTCGGCCAGCTCGGCGGTGGGTGAACCGGGGGTGCCGTGCACCGGGAACCGGGGGCGGCGGCGGGCCAGGCGGGCTCGCTCTTCGGGGTCCTGGACGACGTCCGCCACGTCGGCCGGGTCGAGGAGGGAGGCGACCGCTGCCGCGTGGGCCCACGGGTCGTCGCCGGCCTGGCGTGTCAGGAACCCGACGTGACGTCCCCGCCAGTTGCGGGGCCGACGGTCCATTCCGGCCTTCACCCCTTCCCGGATCTCCAGGGGTGCGCGACGGGCGGTCAGCAGCCGGGCGTTGCTCCTCTCGGCCGCGAACTGCCGCAGTTCTTCGGCCAGATACAGCCAGACGACGGTCCGATAGCGATTCAGGTAGAACGTCACAGGAACCAGCAGGCCGTAGCGCGCGAGGCTCGTGAACCTGGTCGGCGCCACCCCCATGAGCTCGGCGCCTTCCGCGGTGCCGGCGGTCGCGACGCGTTCGCGCAGGGCGCCCGGGAAACCGTCCCCTGAGCGCAGCCGGTCGATCTCGGCCCGGGCCACATGCCTGCCCCCGCCTCCTTCGTCGGGAACGGTCCGGATGAGCCCCAGGTTCACCGCGAGGTCGAACTCGCGCCGCTTGAGTCCCAGTTCACGGGCGGCCCGGCTCGGGGCGCAGGTGCTGCGGTCGGGTGTCGTGCTGATACGTGTCATGGTCGGTCTCCCCCGTGGAGTCAGCGGCTCACGCCGTGTGCGGTGGCCGCGTGCAGTGGCCTCGCGCGATGGCCGTTTCCGATGGCCGTTTCCGATGGCCGTTCGCGGTGGCCGTGAAAAAACCGTAGCCGCTTCGGCGGATCTTGTGGCGAGCCTGTGGATAACTCCACGGGGGATGACGAACGTGCCGGTCAGAGGTCTGTGATCGGCTTCGGTTCGGGCTGGCGCGCATCGACGTCGAGACGCTCGCCGACCCGGTTGACCAGCAGTGTCATCTCGTAGGCGATCTGGCCGATGTCGGCCTCGGCGCCGCTGAGGACGCACAGACAGCTGCCCGCGCCGGCCGCGGTCACGAACAGCACCGCGTCGTCGAACTCGATCATCGTCTGCCGTACGCTGCCCGCACCGAAGTGCCGTCCGGAGCCCTTGGCCAGGCTGTGCAGCCCGGACGACACGGCCGCGAGGTGCTCGGCGTCCTCGCGGCGCAGTCCGGTGCTCGCGCCGGTCACCAGGCCGTCGTTGGACAGGACCAGTGCGTGCCGCACTTCGTGGACGCGCTCGGTCAAGTCGTCCAGCAGCCAGTCGAGTCCCTGGTTCTGCGCCATCTTCCGTTCTCCCCGTTTTCTCCCCGTGCGGATTTCCTCCTGACCGGAGGATCTCCTTGTCAGCCTTCCCCACGACCGCGGTCGGGGCAAGGAGGATGGAAGCCATGGCAGAGAAGATGACCGACGCGCAATGGCGGGAGTTCGTTTCCCACGGAACCCGCACCGCAAAGCTCTCCACGGTCCGGGCCGACGGCAGCCCGCACGTGGTTCCGATCTGGTTCCTTCTGGACGGCGACGAGGTGGTGTTCAACACCGGCGAGAACAGCGTGAAGGGGCGCAACATCGTCCGGGACTGCCGGATCGCCCTGTGCGTGGACGACGACCGGCCGCCGTACTCCTTCGTGGTACTGCGAGGCCGGGCCCGCGTCTCGGAGGACCTCGACGAGATACGGCACTGGGCGACCCGGATCGGCGCCCGGTACATGGGCGAGGAGCGCGCCGAGGAGTTCGGCGCGCGCAACGGCGTCCCCGGCGAACTCCTCGTCCGTGTCACCGTCGACAGGGTGCTGGCGGAGCGGGACGTCGCGAACTGACCGCAGGGGCCCCGTCCTCGCTCAGCCGACCGAGTCGAGCAGCCGGGCGGTGTGCATCCGCCCGGCGTACTCGACGAGCCGGATCAGCACCTCCTTTCCCGAGTCGCGGTCACGGGCGTCGCACAGCACCACGGGGGTGCCCCTGTCGAGGTCGAGTGCGCGCGAGACGTCCGGGGCGCCGTGCCGGCGGGCGCCCGCGAAGCAGTTGACGGCCACGACGAACGGGATACGCCGGTGCTCGAAGTAGTCGACCGCGGGGAAGCAGTCCTCCAGACGGCGGGTGTCGGCGAGGACGACCGCACCGAGCGCCCCCTGCGACAACTCGTCCCACAGGAACCAGAAGCGGTCCTGGCCCGGCGTGCCGAACAGGTACAGGGAGAGGCCGGACCGGATGGTGATGCGTCCGAAGTCCATGGCGACGGTCGTGGTGGTCTTGTGGTCCACGCCGTCGGTGTCGTCCACCGACTGCCCCGCTTCGCTCAGGAGTTCCTCGGTGCGCAGCGGCCGGATCTCGCTGACGGCGCCCACCAGGGTGGTCTTGCCCACGCCGAATCCGCCGGCGACCAGAATCTTCAACGCCAGCGCGGCGGTCTCGCCGTCCGGGGCGTCGGAGTGCTCGGAGACCATTGATCACTTCTCTCAGGAGTGCCGGGTGTCAGGAGTGCCGTGCGGGGAGAGTCCGGGGGTCGGGAGTGCCGGGTGCTGGGCGTGCGCGGGTGGTGCGGTTTCCGTCGGTGCGTCGGGGCTACAGCGCTCTCAGGCCGTCGATCACCTCGCGCAGGATGCGTTCGTCGGGCAGCTGCGCCGGGGGGACGGGACGGCTGACGGTGACACAGCCGAGTTCCAGGAGATCGCCGAGGAGGACCCTGACCACACCGACGGGCAGGTCCGCGCCTGCGGCGAGTTCGGCGACCGACTGGGTCTCCGGGCGGCACAGGTCGATGAGGTTGCGGTGTTCCGGGCCGAGCGGGGCGTCGTCCACCCCGGGTGCCCCCGGGTCCAGCGTGACCAGGGCGATGAGGTCGAACCGTACGCCGGTGGGGCCGGGCCGGGTGCGTCCGCCCGTCATGGCGTAGGGGCGGACCAGCGGGCCGGCCTCGTTGTCGTACCAGTGGCTGCCCTGCTCGTGCGGGGTGCCCGTCATGTCCTCGGTCATCTGCACGGACCGTTCTCCCGGTTCATCCGGCGACGGGTGGCCGCGCGGCCGTGCGGGGCGCCGTGCCGAGGTGCTCGCCGACGCGTTTGACCAGGCGGGCCATCTCGTAGGCCACGAGGCCGATGTCGGCGGTGACGGCGGTGAGGAGGGCGAGGCAGGAGCCGTCGCCCGCGGCGGCCACGAACAGGAAGCCCTCGTCCATCTCCACCATGGTCTGGCGGACGCCGCCGGCACCGAAGTGCCGTCCCGCGCCCTTGGCGAGGCTGTGGAAACCCGAGGCGACCGCCGCGAGGTGCTCGGCGTCCTCGCGGCGCAGGCCGGACGAAGCGCCCACGGCGAGGCCGTCGTTGGACAGCACCACGGCGTGCCGGATGTCGCTCACGCGGAGCACCAGATCATCCAGCAGCCAGTCGAGTTCGCCGGATGGCCGGGCGGACTGTGTGCTCGGATCCTGGATCATGCGGGGTCTCCTTCGCTGCTGTCGCTGCCCGTCGCGGGGCCGGGAGTGGTGCCGCGGCCGGGTCGCCTCCCGCCGCCGCGCGCCCAGCCGTCGCGGTAGGCGGCCATGCGGTCGCGTACGAGTTCGGGTGTTCGCTCGTCGTCCAGGGGGGCGGGCACGGGCGGCTGTTCCTCAGGGCGCCCGTCGCGCAGTTGGGGAGCGAGGCTGGCCTGACGTACGCGGCGCGGAAGGTCGTCGTAGTCTTCGGGCTGCTGCGGTGGGCGGTGCAGTCGCAAGGTGGCGACTCCTGGGGGTGGGGTCTGGCTCGGGGTCTCCAGGTGACGCGGGCCGTCCGCGTGACCTGAGGTTTCCTCGTGTCGCGAAGCCTCAGCGCGACGGGAGGGATCCGCGTGGGGCGAGGTCTCGGACTCCGCGGCGGATGGCACGGGGGCCACGAGGGCCCGCCTGTCGCTTCGGGCGGGGACGGCGTCCTGGAGCGGTGTGTCGTCGGGCACGCGCGCGTAGGCGCGTTCCTCGGACTGCCGCGCGCGTTCCACCGCTTCGGGGGAGCGTGGTGCCGCGCCCGTGTGAAGGAGACCGGTGGGCAGCAGGACGACCGCTGTGGTGCCGCCGTACGGGGAGGTCCTCAAGTGGACCTTGACGTCGTGCCGGGCGGCGAGCCTGCTGACCACGAACAGGCCGAGCCGGTCGCTGTCGAACAGGTCGAGGGCCTCCGACTGGGCGATGCGGCGGTTGGCTTCCGCGAGGGTCTCGTTGCCCATGCCGAGGCCGCGGTCCTCGACCTCGACGGCGTAGCCGTTGCCGACGGGTTCGCCGGTGACGCGCACTCGCGTGTGGGGCGGGGAGAACTGGGCGGCGTTCTCGATGATCTCGGCCAGCAGATGGGTGAGGTCGGCGACGGCCGCGCCGGCGACGGCCGCCTCGGGGAGTTGCCGTACCTCCACGCGCGCGTAGTCCTCCACTTCGGAGACGGCCGCGCGGACCACGTTCGTCAGGGAGACCGGCATGCGCCAGGCCCGGCCCGGGGCGGCCCCGGAGAGGATGATCAGGCTCTCCGCGTGACGCCTCATACGGGTGGTGAGGTGGTCGAGGCGGAAGAGGTCGCTCAGCTCGTTGGGATCGTCGGAGCGGCGTTCCATGCTGTCGAGGAGGGCCAGCTGCCGGTGGACGAGGATCTGGCTGCGGCGGGCGAGGTTGACGAAGACGCCGGAGATTCCGCTGGCGAGTTCGGCGCGTTCCACGGCAGCCCGCAGCGCCGCTCGGTGCACGGTGGTGAGGGCCTCGGCGACCTGCCCCGTCTCGTCCTCCGCGGGCGCTCCCGGCGGTGCCTCCGCGCCGATGTCGATCTCATCGCCCGCGCGCAGTCTGCGCATGGCGTCGGGCAGTTTGCGCCGGGCGATCTCCAGGGCGCTGTTGCGCAGGCCTTCCAGTTCCACCACGAGGCCGCGGCCGATGCGCACGGAGATGACGAGCGAGGCGGCGACGGCGGCGAGGCCGAGCAGGACGGCGGCGCCGGCCGGGGTGAGCAGTCCTCGGGTGAACGGGTCGGCGCGGTCGGCGACCCCGCGTGCCGCGTCGTCCTCGATGGTGCGCATGCCGTTCCGGACGCGCGCGTGTGCCGTGTTCCAACTGCTCTCGGGTGCCGCTTCGACCGCCTTTGCGCCCGGCCCCCGGGTGAGGACGACGTCCTCGGCGTCGCCCAGGCCGGCGTAGGCGCTGCTGTCGGCGAGGGCCTCCCATGCGGAGCGTTCGACGCCGCTCAGGTCCTCGACGGCCGACTCGGTGAGCGTACGGCGCAGGGCGACGGCGCCCGTGAAGAGCCGCAGCCGCTCCCCCGTCAGGGTGCCGTCCAGACGGGCGCTCGCCAGCAGCGCGTCCTCCTGGGCCAGCGCCTCGCCCGCGCGGGCCAGTTCGAGCAGCACGCGCGCGTCGGATCCGAGGTCGGCGTCCCGGATGCCGGTGAGGGCGCCCCCGACGCCGAACGCGGCCGAGATGGTCCGGGTGTAGCGGTCGTACGTCTCGGCCCAGCCGGCGCGCCGGTCCCGTACCGCGGTGCGCAGGGGCCGCAGTCGCTCGGCACCGGAGACGAACGTCTTCAGCCGCTGGGCGACTCCGGCGGGCAGTTCCCCGCTGTCGGCGACGGTGGTGCCCTGCCCGAGCCGTAGTTTCGCGACGGCCCGGTCGGTGCGCCGGGCCAGCTCGTCCAGTTCCCCGGTCCGGACGGCGGACGGGTCGGTGGCGTGACGTACGGCGGCGGCGCGTTCGGCCTGGAGGGCGGAGACGGCGGCGGAGACGGGGGCGCGGACGGTGGCGTCCACGCGCTGCACCTGCCGGAGCCGGGAGACGTCCTGGGCGGTGGTGACGGTGGCGTATCCCCACAGGGCCAGGAGGGAGACGACCGGCACCATCAGCAGGCAGACGATCTTGGCGCGTACGGTGCGGGGGCGTATGTGCCACCGCTCCGCGCGCGCGGGCGCCTCGTCCGGCGCGGCGTCCGAGGGCGTGTCGGGGCTCTCGTCGGCCGGGGGCCCGGCGTGCGCGCGGCGTCCGCGCACGGGAGGGGACGGCGCCTCGGCGCCGGCTGTGGGGGTCCTACGGGGTGTGCGCATGGACTCCTCGCTCGGGAGTGGGTCGGAGGGCTGAGGGCCGGCGTCCTGGCAGGGGCGCCCGTGAAGCTCGGAGCGCATGGCCCGACCTGGAGGGGGACTGTCCATGCGGGTGGGTGGGTGCGCCACCGCCGTCCGGTCCGTCGAGACGGCCCCTCCTCGGCCGCCGGGGCGCGCTCGATGCGAGGCATGCCCTGGCCCCCCGGGCCGCTCGGCAGCGGTCTGCGGTCTCGGGCCGCCGCGTGGCTAGGGGGCGGCGCTCTGGACCGGGCTCTGAGCCGAGGCGGACGCCGCACGCTCCCCCGCTGTCGGCGACAGCGCGACGAAGGCCGACGTCAGGAAGAGGTAGGAGCCGAGGCCGACGGCGAGGGGGAAGATGAACTGCATCGCCGAGGCCCCGGGCAGGGCCTGTCCGGAGGGTGTGACGCGCACGCCCACCGCGAACATCCCGGTGTAGTGCATGCTGCTGACGGCGGCGCCCATGATCAGGGAGGCGATGGTGACCGCCACGGGCGACTTGATGTTGAGGGCGGCCCACAGGGCCGCCGTGGCTGCGACGACCGCGATCAGCACGGAGAGTGCGACGAGCAGCGGGTCGTAGGTCACGTCGCCGTGCAGCCGGACGGCAGCCATGCCCAGGTAGTGCATGCTCGCGACGCCGAGGCCGGTGGTGAGGCCGCCGGCGAGCAGGGCGCGGCCGCGGTCCTTGCCATAGCCGACGGCGAAGACACCGGCGCAGACGACGACCATGGCGACGAGCAGACTCAGCAGCGTGAGCGGCACGTCGTAGCGGATGTCGGTGCCGGTGACGCCGAAACCGAGCATGGCCACGAAGTGCATGGTCCAGATGCCGGTGCCGATCGCCGAGGCGGCGGTGACGAGCCAGTTGCGGCGCGAGCGCCCGGTGGTCGCGAGCGCGCGGACGGTGCAGCGCAGACCGAGCGCGGCGCCTATGCAGGCCATCACGTACGACAGTACGGGGGTCAGCCACCCCAGGGCTGCGTGGTCCAGGTGTCCCATGGCCCCGGGACGCTAGACCCGGCACCGGCGCCCGAAGGGGGCGCATTTCGAAAGGTGTTGGAATATGACCCAAGGCTGTACCGGAACGATCGGGTCACGCTCGAACGTGTGCACTGAGGCGTCATCCGTGCCGGTGAGGAATCATGCGGTACATGAGCGACGAGCAGACGCGTGTCCAGGATTTCTTCACCGCCCGCGCCGCCGACTGGGACAGCCGTTTCCCCGACGACGGTCCGGCCTACGCGGCCGCGGTCGCCGAGCTCGGACTGCGTACGGGCGACCGGGTGCTGGACGCGGGGTGCGGCACCGGGCGCGCCCTGCCGCCCCTGCGAACCGCCGTGGGGCCATCGGGAGTGGTCCTCGGGGCCGATCTGACGCCGGCCATGCTGCGGGAGGCCGTGCGGGCCGGACGGGACCGTGACGGGCAGTTGCTGCTCACGGACGTCGCCGCGCTGCCCCTGCGCTCGCGGTCGTTGGACGCCGTGTTCGGAGCGGGCCTCATCTCGCACCTGGGAAGCCCGGCCGAGGACCTGCGGGAGCTGGCACGCGTGGTGCGCCCCGGTGGGGTGCTGGCGCTGTTCCACCCGATCGGCAGGGCGGCTCTTGCGGCACGCCACGGCCGCCCGCTCACCCCACAGGACCTGCGTGCCGAGCCCAACCTCCGCCCACTGCTGGCCGGTTCGGGGTGGCGCCTGACGTCGTATGTCGACGAGGACTCCCGTTTCCTGGCGCTCGCCGTGCGCGAGGACTGAGCCTCCGCGTCGCGCTGCCCGGGCGTCCGGCGTCGGGTCGCCCCGCCCGGGCACCCGACATGGCCGCTTCGCCGACCATCCGGCGCCGTCACCCCGCCTGGGCGCCCCCGCCGCATCACCCGGCCTGGGCGTCCGGCTCCGCGTGCCGCACGGGACAGCCCCGGACGCCCGGGACCGGGCGGGTGCCCAGGTCGGCGATCCGGTAGCCGTACGGGTACCCCTTGATCTCCCGGTTCTGGCGGGCGAAGTGCGGGGTGCGCCGGGGCGGCAGCAGTCGGACGGCGCGGCCCCGGAGCCGGACGGCGCGCCGCACCCACGCTCGCGTGGTGGCACTCGGCGGGGTGTAGCGGAAGGCGTGCAGCAGCGAGTCGTCGAGCAGCGCGAGGGTCGTGGTGCGCAGCAGGGGCGCGAGGGGGCCGGGGTACCAGGAGGCCATCAGGCCCAGCGTGGCGTCCGAGACGCGCCGGGCGTCCTCGTCCCAGGCGAAGTGGGCGGCCTCGTACGAGTCGAGGCAGCTCTCGAACTCCTCGTAGGTCTCGGGGATGTCCTTGATTCCCATGTGCCGGCCCAGAGTGCGGTAGTGGACCGTACTGGCGACGATCTCGTGGCGTGACATCCTGCGCCAGCCATAGGCGTCGATCCACCGCTTGGGCATCACGACGAAGGTGCAGAGCACGTAGCGCATGTCGTCGTCGCTGATGTCGTAGCTGCGGTGCATCTGGTTGATGCGGCGGATCGCGGTCCTGCCCTGCTCACTGCCGAAACCGTGCTCGACGATGGTGTCCAGCAGCAGCGAGGTGTCGTCGTAGCGCTTCTGCGTCCGGTCCGTGAGCTCTGCCGTGCGCGCGAGCAGCCTGCCGATGCCGGGGACGGCGTACGTGCGGTACAGGGCCAGCTCCAGGGCGCGTGTGAAGTCCCAGGGGAACTCGTAGGCGACGCTGAGCCGGTAGATCTCCGTGGCCTCCTCGTACGGGTCCATCCGCCGGATCTGTTCGAGCCGTGAGAATCGCTTCACCGTGCCGTCCCCCTTCTGCCACAGGTCCTGCAACTTTACGTTGGTGACCGGGAGATGAACGACCGGGCACAACAGAGGCAGGGGGAAGGTGGTCAGCATGTGGGGCAGGTTCCGCAGAGCCGGGGGAAGGGTCGCCGATGTCTTGCGCACGGAGCCGAAAGCCGGTGGGGACAAGCGTCCGCACAATCTTTTCGAGGCGGCGGCGGCCTATGTCACGGCCTCCGTGGAGAACGACCCGGAGCGCGCCGACGAAGCGGCCGGCTGGGTGTCGCCGGAGGCGCTGTCGTTCGGCGTGAACGAGCTGGCCAGCCGGGCCGTGGTCGCACTGGCCCGTGAGCGCGGCCAGTCGCCGGAGACCGTGGCCCGCGGGTTGCTGGGGCTGCCGGGAGCATGATGTGCACCTCCAGGACGGCCGATTCGCCCCGTCCGCCGGAAAACTGCAGCTCCGAGTGCGCCTGCGAGACCGTGACAAGGGGCTTGCGGGCGCATTAGGGTGCGCGCCGGTGGACGAACCGATGGGGAGGCTGGGATGGCCGGGACGGATGAGGAAGCCGTCGCCGCCGCGGACGATGCGCTCTATGTGCTCACGGCGGTGCTGCTGACGCCGGCGAAGTTCCCGAGCGTGCTGGGCGACGACTATCCCGAGGCATGCGCGGCGCTCGGCCTCGCGCCGCTCGCCGACGGGTACGGGCTGGTGCTCGGCCAGGACGGTGAGGGCGCCCGGTGGACGGTGGCCATCGACGACGTCTCGCTGGTGGCCGTCGCGATCGCGTCCTGGGACTGCGGCATGGAGTACGAGCTGTCGCCCGACGAGCGCACGGTCGTCGCGGCCCTGCCCGGATGGCCTCTCGCGGTCGCCGTCGCGGCCCCCGGGGTGCCCGCGCCGCACGATCCGGGTCCGGAGGCCGACGACCGGCCCCCGCTGGCCCCGCCGGACACCGGTGTCTGGGGCCCCGCCCAGCGGCGTCTGGGCGCGGACGAGATCGCGCTGCAGTGGGCGACCTGGCGGGAGCAGGTCGCCGACGCGGGGTTCCCGGCGCCGCAGCCCTCTGAGGCCTCCGGGTCCCCGGGAGGCGTCGGGGGCGGCGCGACCGACGGTCCTGACGGGCGCGGGTCGGCCGGCGGTCCGGACGGGCACGGGGAGAACGGGCGGCAAGGTGGCCACAGCGGCATCCGGCGCGTTCTCGCGGAGGCCCGCACCTATATCGACTCGCCGCCGCCGCTGGGCCGGGTCAGGTCGTCCTTCGCGCCGGGTGACGCCCGGACCCTGCGGGCCGACGGTCCGGGCTGGTCGCTCGTCGCGCGGACCGACGACATCGCGTTCGTACTGCTCGACGAGGAGCCCGGCGAGGTCCTGCCGGTGGGCAGGGGGCCGGAACTGCCGAGTCTCCTGGAGGCACTGGACAAGATGGCCGTACGGCCGAACTGAGCCGGTGCGGCCGGGCCCCTTGCGGCGCCCGGCCGGGCCGTGCGGAGCCGGGGCCTCAGCGGCCGAGTTCCTTGCGGGTGGCGCGGCGCAGCCTGCGCCGCTGCGATGGGTCGAGCGTGAGGTACGCGGCGGCCGGGACTCCCAGAATGATCAGGAGCGATGCCCACCAGGGCAGCCAGATCAGCAGGATGAGCCCGACCGCCACACCGCCCGCGGCGATCTTGGCGTTCTTCGACATGACTGTCGCCTCCTTCGCGGCCGCTGCCGCTCTCTGTCTCGAAAACGGTCCCGCCTCCACGGCGGTTCCGGACCGCGACCCTGAGACATCCCTGAGGTGCGACCCCGACGCACCCCTGAGACCTCCATGGTGACCCAGCTCACAGCGCAGTCATACCCATACGCACTGAAAGTGCTGTACTCTCGGCGACTCCCCTCCCACTAGTCAAATTTGAGGACTACGTCATAGCCGTGCATCGGAATCACCCGGCGCCCTCCTCCGACAACTCCGAACCGGCCCTCTGCCGCTCCGTTTTCCTGCCCGGCGATCCCGCGCGCACCGGCAGCCTGTCCACTGCGCGCCCGCGACATCGAGGCCGTACGCCGCCTCGCCGCCGCGACGCCTCCCGAAGCGCACACCGTGCCCCTGGAGAGCGCCGGGCCGATGCGGTTGCCCGGCCCGGAGCAGCTCGCCCTGCGCCGTGCGGCTGGGGCCTGGGCCCCCTCACGCCCCTGCTGTCGGCGGCCGTGCCGGACGCGGCCGAACTCGCCGACGGTCTCGCCGACGGCATGGAACTCGGCAAGACGATCACGCTGATCTTCCCTGTCAGGTCAGCATGTTGAGTCGTTGAGGTCCGGCATCCGGGCCGCACACGGCGGCGGGAACATCACCCAACTCGCCGCGTCGCACAACCGGATCACGGCGGCCGCCGGTGTCCGCATATGGAATGCAGGCCAGCCCCGTCCGACCTGAGAGGCGACCACGAACCTTTCCCGTGGATTCACTGCTTTTCCCGTGCACGGGAAAGTATCACCGGCATTCAAGGGAAACGACGGAATGCATGACACGAAGTGCGGTCAGCCGTAAGGACATAGACGCAACAAGTAAGTCAAGACTTACCTTTGGGGAACTTTGGCCGTATGGTGCGGCTCGAATCGAAGGAGTCCCTTGTTGTCAAACAAAAACGATTCCGCCGTGCGTGCGGTTGAATCGGAGCAAGGTTACGTGTCCTCATTGTATGAGCTGCTCACCGAGCGGCTTTCCGAGGCGCGAGCGAACCGGGCGAGTGTGCTGAAGGCCCCGGCGGACGGCGCCGGCGAGGCGTACGAGAGAGAGATCGCCGCCGACCGTCTGACCAAGGAGATCGGCCGGCTGGAAGGCGCCGAGAAAGGGCTGGTCTTCGGGCGCATCGACTGGGCGGACGGCACGGCCCTGCGCATCGGGCGGATCGGACTGCACACGGAGGAGGACGAACTGCCGCTGCTCGTGGACTGGCGCGCGAACGCGGCACGGCCCTTCTACGAGGCGACACCGGTCCACCCGATGGATCTGCGGCGGCGCCGGCACCTGCGCCTCGAGGAGCGCACGGTCGTCTCGGTGAGCGACGAACTGCTCGACGGGACCGCCCCGACCGACGAAGACGTCGTGGGGGACGGCCCGTTGACCGAGGCCCTGGCGGCACGGCGTACGGGCAGGATGCACGCGGCGGTCGCGACGCTGCAGGCCGAGCAGGACGAGATCGTCCGCTCCGCCCACCGCGGGGTGACCGTGGTGCAGGGCGGGCCCGGCACCGGCAAGACGGTGGTCGCCCTGCACCGGGCGGCCTACGTCCTGTACGCGTTCCCGCGCGCCGCGGAGGAAGGCGTCCTCGTGGTGGGCCCCAATGCCCGTTTCCTCGACTACATCTCCCAGGTCCTTCCCTCGCTCGGGGAGAACGACGTCGATCTGGCGACCTGTCAGGAACTGGCCGGAGTGTCCCCGGACGCGGTGGACTCGTTCGACACGGCGCGCCTCAAGGGCGGCCTGGACCTCGCCGACGCCCTGGCCGGCCTGCTGCGAGACCATCAGGCCCCCGCCGGTGACTTCACCGTCCGGGTCGGGCAGGACCTGGTCCACCTGTCCGAGAAGGAGGTCGCCACTGCACGCGCCGCCGCCCTGGCGGCCGCATCCGGCCACAATCCCGCGCGCCAGGCGTTCAAGGAACTCCTGGTCGACGCCGTCACCGACGCGATGCAACGGGACATGGGCGACCTCCTGGAGCAGATCGACGCCGATGCCGAGCAGATGACGGGCCTGAACCTCGACCGGTTCACGGGGGTCGCCCAGCGCCGTGCCGAGGGCGCCGCCGACCCGGGTCCGGTCCACGAGCTGGACCTGGACGCCATCGGGGCCGATCTCCTCGACGACGCCGGTGTCGACCGGGCGGTCGAGGCGCTGTGGCCGAGGCTGGTACCCGGCGACCTCGTGAAGGCACTGCTGACGGATGCCGATGCCCTGGCCGAGCGCCTGCCGACCCTGACCCCGCAGGAGCGGTCCCTTCTCCTGCGTGCCCCGGACGCCCCGTGGACCGATGCGGACGTGCCGTTGCTGGACGAGGCGGCGAGCCTGGTCGACGGCCCGCCCGAGCGGACGTACGGGCACGTCGTCGTCGACGAGGCGCAGGAACTGACCGCCATGCAGTGGCGGATGATCGTCCGCCGCTGCCCGGCGAGGGCGATGACGCTGGTGGGTGACTTCGCCCAGTCGGGCCCGGCCACGACGGCACGCGACTGGAAGGAAGCCCTGAGCCCGCATGTCGGGACGCGGTTCAGACTGCACGACCTGACAGTCAGTTACCGCACCACGCAGGAGATCCTGGACAGCGTCCGGGACCTGCTCGCGCGGATCGCTCCGGACCAGCGGCCCACACGGTCACTGCGCAGCGGTCAGAGCCCGCGCACCGTGACCACACCTGGGGAGGGGTTGGTCACCGCCGTCGTGGAGGAACTGCGCGCCCAGAGCACCGCGCAGCCGGACGAACTCCTGGGTGTGATCTGCGCGGACACCCGGGTGAGCCAGTTGACGGCGCACGGCATCGCCGACCTCGCACGCATCGTGCCCGCGTCCGAAGCACGTGGCCTCGAGTTCGACGGGGTCGTCGTCCTGAACCCCGAGGAGATCATCTCGGCCCGCCCCGGCGGGGAGAGGGACCTGTACGTGGCCCTGACCCGGGCCACCAAGCGCCTGTGCACCATCACCACCCAGTCCGCATGATGGCGCGGTGCCCGCGTGGTCGCCGCGGGTGCACAAGTGCCCCAACGCGTCGTCAACGTCCGCACTGGTGTAGCCCTGACCTCCCTGCTCGGCCTGATGCCCTGCCGTCCGGCGTGCGTCGTCCAACGAGAGAGCCGGCTACCCGGGCCCTGCAGACTGAGACCGACGGAGTCTGCGACCTGTTCTACCCGTCCGAGGGGTTCGCCTCGGACGGGTAAGGCTTGTCCCGCAATGCCGGACGGGAGGTTCTCCCGGGCACTCGTGCACACTCGCGTGCACACCGGAGGTCGCAAAAAGGCCCGCGACCGGCATTCCTGCTGGTCACGCGCCTTTCATAAAAGTAGCCCCGACGGGTCACACACCAGATGAATGCTGGACGTGCTGCTGGTCATCAGATCCGTTTGCTCGCTGGACCGATCTGTCGTATGAGTACCGGTTCGCGGTTCACTTCGGGCGAGCGTGAGTTCTGCCGACGAGGCCGGCGGGGCCGCCAGGCCGGCCTGAACGTCAGTGCGCCGGTCAGTCGACGCCTTCGATGATGCGGAAGTCGCGCTCGACGCCGTCGGAAAGGGCGGCCAGCGCCTCCTGGTATGCCGCGCTCTCGCGTGCCGCGACCGCCTGTTCAAAGGTGTCGAACTCGACCAGGACGGTGCGCTCGGCGATTCCGGCGTCGTGGGCGACGACCCGACCGCCGCGGGCGAGCGTCCGCCCGCCCCCGGCCTGGACGGCCGAACGGGCCAGCTTGTTGTAGGCGGCCAGCTTCTCGGGGTCGGAAATGGTGCGGTAGACGCTGACCCAGTAGCCCTTGGCCATGAAAACCTCCAGTGTTCGGACAAGCGTGCCAGCCTTCGAGTCGACACTCAGATCGATCGGCCCCGGTGACGGATCGCCGGGCGTTTCAGAGGGCGGTTCGCAAGGGACTGGCTGATTGTGGTGTGCCGTTGAAATAAGACGATGTCTCAGGTGGCGATGGAGCCCTGCGTTGACTGCGACGTCGATGTCAGTGGTGGCCCGGAGCTGTTCCCGGCTCAGTCCGGCCTGCCGAGTGACCGCACGCACCGGCTGCGCCTACGAATGGGGGCACACGCCGCGACCCGCCGGGAGGCATCCGTCGGCGCAGCGCCTGGTCGATGGGCGCGGGATATGGCGAGGTGAGCGGTTCGATGCGCGGCATGGACACCTCATGCTTCGGTTTTCGAATCACTATGATGCTTCGAAACCCGAAGCGCAAGGAGTGGGCACGGAAGCCGGAACACACCTCGGCCTGGCTCACCGGCACGAGGGTCCGGTTCAGGGCGCCCGGTCATGGCTGTACTCGATCTGCTCGGACGGCGCTGGACGCTGCACATCCTGTGGGAATCGAGCCAAGCCCCGTCAAACTTCCGGGAGTTGCGGCGCCGTTGTGAACGCATGCCATCGAGCGCGCTCAGCACCCGGCTGGGCGGGCCGACCGGCGCCCGGGTGCTCACTCTGCATGGCGACGCCCATCACCTCACCCAGCTTGGCGAGGACCCAGGTGCCGGCGGAGGCTCCGAGCGCGCCGTCAACCCAGGCCGCGCGGGCGTCAACCGGCAGAACCCCTCTCGGGCGTCCCGTCGCCCACGGTGTCGGGATGCGAGGCGCCGTCGGCGGGCCGCTCGCTGTTGCGGTGCGCCGGTTGCGGGTCGAGCATCGCCGCCCAGCGCTCCGACCACTGGACGAGAGGGCCGAGTGCGAGGCAGGCATCCCGCCCCAGTGGAGTGAGCTCGTACCGGCTGTCGGGTAGTTGGTGAACCACGTGGGCATCCAGCAGTTCGATCAGGCGCTGCCGCATCACGCTGGAGGACACGTCGTCGCACTGCTTCTGCAGGGGGCGGAACCCAAGGGGGCCCCCGCGCAGCTCCCAAAGGATGCGCAGGCTCCACCGCCGTCCGAACAGGTCGAGTGCGGCCATGAGGGGGCGACCGGTGGTCGAACCACGAACTGGCTTGCCGGGCTGCGGGATTGGCATGGCGTGGAGTCCAGCCTTCAAGGTGATGCTTCGGATTCCGAAACGCTACCATCCGAGTTCGCTTCGGAAAACGAAACGATGGGGATTGTCGCGGCAACCGCCCACCCCCGTCGCCCGCGCCGTGCGCTGCGGAATCCCACGATCACCGTCTGGGAGCACTACCTGCGCCGCAGCTGCGCCAGTGGTGGTGACCGCCAGGCTCAACGCCCACTCGGAGATGGAGACCAGATGACCACGACACAGTTTCCCTCGGCTGCGGGACGAACCGCCGTCGCCGCCGCCCTGGCCGAGGACGCCTCGGGGAACGACATCACCACCGCGTGGAGTGTTCCCGAAGACCTGGCGGCCGCGGCCGAAGTCCGCACCCGGCAGAGCGGCATTGCCGCCGGCCTCCCCGCGGTCGCCGAGGTCTTCGCGCAGGTCGATCCCGAGGTCGAGATCGAGGCGAGCGTCGCCGACGGCGCCCGGCTGACCGACGGCGACGTCCTGTTACGCCTGTCCGGCCCGGCGCGCAGCCTGATCACCGGCGAACGCACGGCGCTGAACTTCCTGCAGCGCCTGTGCGGCATCGCGACACTGACCGACCGCTACGTCCAAGCCGTGGCCGCGACCAAGACCCGCATTCTGGACACCCGCAAGACGGCACCGGGCCTGCGTGCCCTCGACAAGTACGCGGTGACCGTCGGCGGCGGCCGCAACCACCGGCTCGATCTGGCGGAGATGGTCCTGCTCAAGGAGAACCACATCGCCGCGGCGGGCGGGGTGACCGCAGCGATCGAGGCGGTCCGCCGCGGGATGGCGCGTACCGGGCAGACGGTGGAGGTCGATGTCGAAGTGCAGACCGTGGCAGAAGCTGCTGAGGCGCTCGATGCCGGGGCCCGCTGGATCATGCTCGACAACATGCCGTTGGCCGACATCGAGCAGGTGGTGAAGATCCGGGCCGGACGGGCCGACGCTGCCCGGATCCTGCTGGAGGCCTCGGGTACCGTCCGCCTGGACAGTGTCCGCGCCATCGCCGAAACGGGCGTCGACCTCATCTCGGTCGGAGCATTGACACACAGCGCGCCCTCACTCGACCTGACGATGCTGCTGACCACCGGCCCGGCGCCATGCCCGAGGTAGCGATCGTCGACGCCTGTCAGAGACAGCGCAGGGGTGGCAGCGCGACCGCCGTTCTGGACGACGCGCCGTTGGCCGACGAGGAACGATGCCGTATTCCCACGGAGTGGGGAACGTCGCGCGCCGTCTTTCTCCGCGCGACTTGACAGCATCGTTCGATCCGGGCCCGGTCAGCCTGAGCGACGCCCAAGGGACCGAACTGGAGGCGATCGCACACGGCCTCGGACTGCCCGAGGACGCAGTCGCCGGGGACGCCTGTGTGGCGTCGAACGGGCGGCCGAGGCTTCTGCTGCCCGTCCGGTCCCAGGCCTGCGGTACTCAGGGCCGGTCAGGCTGCGTGCCGAGCAGAGCCGCCCATGGGCTGTCGGCCGGTGCGACCGGCCGCACCGGCAGCCCGCAGGAGGCGCCCCCCCCCAGGATCCGGCGACGGCCCTGGCCTCGGTTACGGCCTTAGCCTCGGTGACGGCCCCGGCCTCGGCGGAACTCGCGCCGGGAAAGGGAACTCACCGCAGGGGGTCGACCCGGAACAGGATCGTCTGGTCCCAAACCTTCGCCGCAGGGTCACGGTGGAGCCCATGTCAGGGCACCAGTCGGCCGGGATCCAGGGACGGGACGAGCGATTCGAGGCCGCTCGGCAGATCACTGGGCAATTCGCTCGGCAACCGGGTCGGGAAGCCCGACGGCAATCTGGTCGGCAGCTCGCTCGGCAGCATGGTGGGCAGCTTCGTGGGGAGGCCGATGGACGGGGCCGGTGTGCGAGTCGTGCTCTCGCCGGGCGGCTCCTCGTCCGACGAGTCGCCCCGGCCCGAGGCCATGAGCACCACGAGCGACACGGCTGCCACGGCCACGAGCACGGCGAGCAGGATGAACAGCGGATTCCGGCGCCGGGGAGGTCCGGGCGGGCGGGGCGGTACGGGCGGCAGGGCCATACCGACCAGCGTCGCCGCACACCGCTCACGCCGGGAGGGGCGTACGGAAGCTGATACGGACTCATGGCGTGGATCGCACGATTCCGCGGCACGACAGGGCCCGTCGGCCGGCCGGAACGACCGGACGACGGGCCGGCACGCGCGCGTGGCTCAGCCACGCGCCCCCAGCAGGTGATCCATCGCCAGCTGGTCCAGGTGCTCGAACGCCATGCCGCGCGCGGCGGCCGCCTCCACATCGAACGCCTCGAACGCGGACCGGTCGGCGAGCAGTGCCTGGAGACCGTCCGCGGCGGTGGGCTGGGCCAGCTCGTCCAGCCGGGCCGCGCGCAGCGCCTCCTGCACCTCCGGGTCGGCGCGGAAAGCAGCGGCGCGCTCCTTGAGGATCAGGTAGTTGCGCATACAGCCGGCCGCCGAGGCCCACACGCCGTCGAGGTCCTCGGTCCGCGGCGGCTTGAAGTCGAAGTGGCGCGGTCCGTCGTAGCCGGCCGACTCCAGCAGGTCGACCAGCCAGAAGGCGGCACGCAGATCGCCGGCGCCGAAGCGCAGGTCCTGGTCGTACTTGATGCCGGACTGGCCGTTGAGGTCGATGTGGAACAGCTTGCCCGCCCACAGTGCCTGCGCGATGCCGTGCGGGAAGTTCAGCCCGGCCATCTGCTCGTGCCCCACCTCGGGGTTCACGCCGTACAGCTCCGGACGCTCCAGGCGCTCGATGAACGCCAGGGCGTGACCGACGGTCGGCAGCAGGATGTCGCCGCGCGGCTCGTTCGGCTTGGGCTCGATCGCGAAGCGCAGGTCGTAGCCCTGGGAGGTGACGTACTCGCCGAGCAGGTCGAAGGCCTCCTTCATCCGGTCCAGGGCCGCGCGGACGTCCTTGGCGGCACCGGACTCGGCTCCCTCACGACCGCCCCAGGCCACGTACACCTGGGCGCCGAGCTCGACGGCGAGGTCGATGTTGCGAATGGTCTTGCGCAGCGCGTAGCGGCGCACGTCGCGGTCGTTGGCGGTGAACGCGCCGTCCTTGAAGACCGGGTGCGTGAAGAGGTTGGTGGTGGCCATCGGGACCTTCATGCCCGTGGCGTCCAGCGCCTGCCGGAAGCGCTTGATGTGCGCCTCACGCTCGGTGTCGCTCGAGCCGAACGGAATCAGGTCGTCGTCGTGGAAGGTGACGCCGTGGGCGCCCAGCTCGGCCAGGCGCTGCACCGTCTCGACCGGGTCGAGGGCACGCCGCGTGGCGTCGCCGAAGGGATCCCGTCCCTGCCAGCCGACGGTCCACAGGCCGAAGGTGAACCTGTCCTCGGGGGTGGGCTGGAAGCTCATGCCGCGGCTCCTTGCTCGCTGAGGCTATTTCGTCATGCCGATTTACAAATTAGTATGCGGGCACCTCTCTGGGAAGAGACAAGGTGCCTCCGAACGGAGTCACGTGCCGCGCGCAGTAGGGAGAAGCCCGATGTCAGCAGCCGAGGGTCCGCTCGTCGTCGGTGTGGACTCGTCCACCCAGTCCACCAAGGCGCTGGTCGTCGACGCGTCCACCGGCCGGGTGGTCGCGAGCGGCCAGGCGCCGCACACGGTCTCCTCGGGAGCCGGGCGCGAGACCGATCCGCGTCAGTGGTGGGACGCCTTGTGCGAGGCCCTGCACCAGTGCGGGGAGGCGGCTCACGAGGCCGCCGCGGTGTCGGTCGGCGGGCAGCAGCACGGCCTCGTCACGCTGGACCGCCAGGGCGAGCCGGTGCGGCCCGCCCTGCTGTGGAACGACGTGCGTTCGGCCCCCCAGGCCCGTCGGCTGACGGAGGAGCTGGGCGGAGCGAAGTTCTGGGCCGAACGCACCGGAAGCGTCCCCGCGGCCTCCTTCACGGTCACCAAGTGGGCCTGGCTGGCCGAGCACGAGCCGGAGGCGGTACGCGCCACGAAGGCCGTGCGCCTCCCCCACGACTACCTCACCGAGCGGCTCACCGGACAGGGCACGACCGACCGCGGCGACGCCAGCGGGACGGGCTGGTGGGCGTCCCGGACGGAGGCCTACGACGAGGAGATCCTGGCGCACGTGGGGCTCGATCCGGCCCTGCTGCCGCGAGTGGTCCGGCCCGGCGAGATCGCGGGCACCGTGCGCGACAGCCACGACCTGCCGTTCTCCAAGGGCACGCTGGTCGCGCCCGGCACCGGCGACAACGCCGCCGCGGCGCTGGGCCTCGGGGTGCGTCCCGGGGTTGCGGTGATGAGCCTCGGCACCTCGGGCACGGTGTACGCGGTGTCGCAGCGGCGGCCCGCCGACCCCAGCGGCACGGTGGCGGGTTTCGCCGACGCCCGCGGCGACTGGCTGCCACTGGCCTGCACCCTGAACTGCACGCTCGCCGTCGACCGCGTGGCGGCGCTGCTGGGCCTGGACCGCGAAGCCGTCGAGCCCGGCACGGCCGTGACGCTCCTGCCCTACCTGGACGGCGAGCGCACCCCGAACCTGCCGAACGCCTCCGGTCTGCTGCACGGCCTGCGTCACGACACGACAGCGGGCCAGCTGCTCCAGGCTGCCTACGACGGTGCCGTGCACTCCCTGCTCGGGGCGCTCGACCTGGTCCTCGACGAGGACGCGGACCCCTCGGAACCGCTGCTGCTGATCGGCGGTGGCGCCCGGGGCACCGCCTGGCAGCAGACCGTGCGGCGGCTGTCGGGGCGCCCCGTGCAGGTGCCCGAGGCCAGAGAACTGGTCGCCCTCGGCGCCGCGGCGCAGGCGGCGGGGCTGCTGACCGGGGAGGATCCGGCGGCGGTCGCGCGCCGCTGGGACACGGCGGCCGGGCCGGTGCTCGACGCCGTCGAGCGGGACCAGGAGACGCTGGCCAGGATCGCCGGGGTACTCTCCGACGCGGCTCCGCTGCTGGAGCGGCCCACGGACACCGACTGAGGACTGGCGTCAGGCATGACCGCACCGCTGCACGAGGCGCGTCCCGCCGGGCCGGGACGCGCGCTGCCCGACACCCAGCAGGGCATGCGCCGCCGCAACCTCGCCCGTGTCCTGCACACCGTCCGCGCCGAGGGGCCGCTGTCCCGGGCCGCGGTCGCCTCGCGGATCGGCCTGACCCGGGCGGCGGTCTCGACGCTCGTCGACGAACTCATCCGCTCGGGGCTCCTCGAAGAGCTGGGGCCCGAGCGGCCCGGCCGGGTGGGACGGCCCGGTTCCGCGCTCACCGTGAGCGGACGCGGTCCGGCCGGCATCGGCGCGGAGGTGGGCGTCGACCATCTCGCGGTCTGTGCCGTCGACCTGCGCGGCACGACCCGGTCGCGGGCGATACGGCAGGGAGCGAACCGAGGCCGCTCCCCTCGGCCCGTGCTCGCCGAGCTCACCGACCTGATCCGGCAGGTCGTCGACGAGGCGGAGGGCGAGGGCCTGTATCCGGCCGGACTCGCCTTGGCCGTGCCGGGACTGGTGGCGCGCGACGCCCGGACGGTCGTGCGCGCCCCGAACCTCGGCTGGCACGACACGGACCTCGCCCCGCTGCTGCCGGCGGACATCCCGCTGACCGTGGACAACGAGGCCAACTTCGGTGCCCTCGCCGAACTCTGGCTGGGTGACGGAACACCTCGTGACTTCCTGCACGTCTCGGCGGAGATCGGTATCGGCGCGGCGGTCGTGGTGGACGGCGGGCTGCTGCGCGGAACGCGTGGTTTCGCGGGCGAGTTGGGGCACATGCCGGTCCGGCCGGACGGGCCGGAGTGCGCCTGCGGCGGGCGGGGCTGCCTGGAGCAGTACGCCGGCGAGGAGGCCGTGATGCGTGCGGCCGGTCTGGAACCCGATGAGGACAGGGTCGGGCTGCTCGCGGGTCGCGCCGCGCAGGGCGACGAGGACGTACGCCGTGCCCTGCGCGACGCGGGTACGGCCCTGGGCGTGGCCCTGACCGGGGCGGTCAACCTGCTCGACCCGGAGAGCGTGGTCCTGGGCGGCGAACTGTCCGGGCTCGCGCCCTGGCTGCTGCCCTCGCTCCAGGACGAACTCGCGCGCCGGACGGCAGGTCCCGCCTGCCCCGTGTCCGTGTCGCGGCTGGGCCCTCAGGGGCCGCTGCTGGGGGCCGCCCATTCGGTGATCCGGGCGGTGCTGGACGACCCGGCGGCGTTCGCCGGACAGGCCTGAAGTCGCGCGTCGACACCGGTCGCAGGCACTCCCCCTTCTCCCCTGACCACCCGACCGGGTGAGGGAGTTGTCCACAACCGGGGGCCCGTCCACCGAATCGAGCCGCTCTCTCCGGGCCGGCCGCCGGGCGTCGTAGCTTGATCACGCGGGCCGCGATCGCAACGGCCGCAGCTCCGCGCAGTCGCGCGAGAGACACCCTCCTGTCGAACCCGGAAGGCACACGCCCATGCCACAGACCACCCTTTTCCCCAGCAGGCGAGGCATCCTCGCGGGCGCCGCCCTCGCCGCCGTACCGACCGGCCTGCTCTCCGGCACCCGGGCCGACGCCCGGCCGCAGGTCGTCGATCACCCAGGAGCGGCGTGGCGACCGGCGAGCCGCAGCAACTACACGCCGTCCAACCGCCCACGGGCCCATCCGCTGCGCTACGTGATCATCCACGTGGCGCAGACGACCTACTCCGGCACCCTGTCCGTCTTCCGCCACCCCGAAAGGAAGGTGTCCGCACACTACGTGGTGCGTTCCTCGGACGGGCGGGTCGCACAGTGCGTGCGCGAGTCCGACATCGCCTGGCATGCGGGCAACTGGGACTACAACACCCGCAGCATCGGCATCGAGCACGAAGGCTGGGTGGACCGGCCCGGATACTTCACCGACGTCATGTACGAGCGCTCGGCCCGGCTGACCGCGGCGATCTGCCGGAGGCACGGCATCCCGAGGAACCGCGCGCACATCATCGGCCATCATGAGGTCCCGGGCAGCGATCACACCGACCCGGGCAGGCACTGGGACTGGAAGCGCTACCTCAGACTCGTCAAGTCGGCCTGAGGACCGAGCTCTTCGAGTCCGCCCGAAATGCCGGACACCCCCTGGCCGTCCACCTCACGTCCCGGTTACAAATCGCTCAACCTCTGGTTGCGGACCGGTGAGCAGGCGACGATGGGGCCATGACTCTGGCCCAGCGCGCCATGGAGCGCCTGCAGGCCTGGCCCGACCTCAAGGCGGGCCCGGCGAGTTGCGGCACCGGAAGGGCGCTTCGTTCCGTCCGTGACGAGATAGTCCACTTCCACTCCTCACGGGACGTCGACCTCCACCTCACCCGCCGGGCCATACAGCGCTTCCACTACGACCTCGCGGGTTCGAGCGCGATCCACCTGCTGCCCGGATCGAGCTGGGTGACGGTCCACCTCGACTGCGAGGCGGACATCGATCTGCTGCTGAGTCTGATGAGCATCGCCCTCAAGGCTCACCAGGCCCCGCCGGCCGACGAGGACGGACCGAGGCTCGCCGGGTGCAACTTCCACCGGGTCACGGTGCTGCCGCGTGACACCGTGGCGGGCGGCTGAGTGTTGAGGGGAGAACCGGAGGCGGTCAACGCCGAGGCGTGGGAGACGTACGGAGCACACCATCTGCGACGAGGTACGGCGCTGCCCGAGGCGGCCCGGATCGACTGGGGGTTCGCGGGCGGCGGACCCGGGAGCGAGGTCCTCGGGGAGCTGACGGGTCGGCGGGTGCTGGACCTCGGCTGCGGTCCGGCCCGGCACGCCGCCCATCTGGTGCGGGCCCACGGGGCACTGGTGGACGCTGTCGACGCCTCGGCCGGTCAGTTCGAGCGGGCCCGTGCACGCTACGGCTCACTGCCCGGGCTGCGGCTGGTCCTCACCGACGCGGTGGAGCACCTGCTCACGGCCGAGCCGTATGACGTCGTCTACTCCGTCAACGCCGTCCCGTACATCGATCCGCACCGGCTGCTGCCCGCCCTCGCCGGAGCGCTCAAGCCGGGTGGCAGGTTCTGCTTCACGGTGCTGCACACCAACAGCCGGGGTGACGGGCCGTCGGACCGGGTCGCTGCCCGGCCGGAGACCCTGCGCCTCGCGGACGGCGGTGAAGTCACCGTCCGCATGTGGGTGCTCGCCCCGGAGCTCTGGACGGCGCTGCTGACCGAGTACGGGCTACGGGTGGAGGGGATCGACGTCCTCGACGCCCCGGAGGACGGCAACAGGGCCTCCTACCGGCTCTTCCGGGTGACCCGGCCCGTCCGGGTGTCCTCCCGGCCACGCGTCGACAAGCCGCCGCCCGCGCACGCCGCGCTCGGCGTAAGTGCCGTCTTGTACGGGCCGCGCGGGCTGCTTCTGGGCCGGCACCGGCGAGGGACGTGGGAGCTGCCCGGCGGGACGGTGGAGCCCGGGGAGTCGTTTCAGGAGACGGCGGTGCGCGAGCTCGGTGAGGAGACGGGGCTCGTGGCGCGGCCCGAGGACGTCCGGCTGCTCGGGACGCTGCTGGACGACGCGGGAGGTGTCGTCCGTATGACCGTGGCCGCCCGGGTCACCGTCTGGCGGGGCGAGCCGTCGGATCAGCCCGGGGAGAGCGTGGGCCGCTGGCGGTGGTTCGCCCTGGACCGGCTGCCGGAGCAGCTGTTCGTGTGCAGCGCGCAGGCCCTCACCCTGTGGCGGCCCGGGCTGCCGATCGACCACACGCCGGCACATGTGTGGCGGCCCGGGCTGCCGGTCGACCACTCACCGGCGCATGTCACGGCGTGCGACACCGGAACGGGTGACAGCTGAAGCACCCAGAGGGGTGCGTTTTTTCAGCCGTTCCCGCGTAGTGCGCGCTCAGCCGCCCTGCCGGACCGTGGTGTCTGGTGCACTGCCTCTGAGGGTCCCGACAGTTGACGAGGCATCAGGGGGCACGGTGGCAGGTCGTCGCAGGCGACGGGGAGCAGGCAGAGCGGTACTGGCGTTTCTCACGGCGTTCGGCGCGCTGGTCGGCGCGGGCCTGGCGGGTGCGGCTCCGGCCGGCGCCGTCCAGAAGGGCGGACGGGTCGCGCCGGGTGTGACGTACGAGGAGTTCGACATCCAGGCGGCGAGGGGGGTGACGCACGCACATGTGCTGAGGGTCGACCTGGGCAACCCGCAGGTACGGGTCGATCTGCTGTACCCGGGGGTCGTGGCCGCACGCGCGCGGGTCTCGGCGATGGCGGACACCCAGGGCGCGGTCGCCGGTGTCAACGGCGACTTCTTCAACATCACCGAGACGCAGCATCCGGGCGTGGAGGCGACCGGTGCGAGTGTGGGTCCGGCGATCGCGACCGGGCGGATGCTCAAGGCGGCCGTGCCGAAGGGGCAGCGTTTCGGGCCGGAGCTGCCGCCCGGCACGACCCCCGAGGACGTCTTCGGCGTCGGCACCGACGGACGGGCGCGGCTGGACCGGCTGGCGCTGGCCGGTTCGGTCAGTACGGCCGAGGCGCAGCTGCCGCTCGGCGGCCTCAATCAGTACGCGCTGCCGGAGGGGTCGGTCGGTGCGTTCACCTCCCAGTGGGGCAGCGTGTCGCGGGTGCGCGCCACCTGCGGCACGGACACGGACCGCGCCGCCCCGTGCAGCACGGACACCTACGAGGTGGCGGTGCGCGACGGCAAGGTCGTCTCGGCCGCCGACACCCCGGGCAGCGGCCCGATCGCCGAGGGGACCACCGTGCTGGTCGGCCGGGAGGCGGGCGCCCAGCAGCTGCGCAAGTTCTCCACCGGTGAACCGGTCGAGATCGAGCACAGCCTCGTGGCGGCGGACGGCGTCGCGTACCGGCTCGCCCTGGGCGGCTACCCGGTGCTCTCGGGCGGGCAGCCGCTGCCGGGGCTCGACGACACGACCTCGGCCGTCCGTACGGCTGTGGGGATCGCCGACGGCGGGCGCCGGGTACTTCTGCTCGCGCTGGACGGCGCCGCCGCCTACCGCAGCGGCCTGACGATCGCCGAAGTCGCCGCCGCCATGCGGGATCTGGGCGCACAGGACGCCTTCAGCCTGGACGGCGGCGGATCATCGACGCTGGTCGCGCGGAAGCCGGGCGCTAGCACGGTCTCCGTGCGCAACCACCCCAGCGGCGGCGCCGAACGCCTTGTCCCGAACGGCATCGGCGTGTTCTCGGGGTGAGCTCAGGGCCGCAGACCGCTGACGATCTCCGCCGTCGCCGTGATGCCGCTGTGGATGGTGGGGGCGATGCTCGTGCTGGCAAGGTAGAAGCCGAGCAGCAGGCAGACCAGCGCGTGGGAGACCTTCAGCCCGCCGTTGCGCAGGAAGATCACCGCAAGGATCGCGAGCAGCAGCACCACAGAGATGGAAATGGCCATCGTCAACTCCTCCGCCACGCCGTCACGTCCGGTTCACGGCGTTCGGCCGCAAGTGTGGCGTAGCGGAGGGTTCGTCCGGGCAGCTGACGTGTCCGCCGAACGTGTGGTGTCCTGCTGCCGCTCTCAAGGGGTCCTTGCACTATGAGCGCCCGATGAGGTCGCGCCGACCCGGGCGCTCGTAGTGCAAGGACCCCTAAGCCGCCCGCCGGGCGTCGAGGAACGCCTCCAGGCCGGCGAGGTCGTCGGTGTTGAGGTGGTCGACGCCGGCGGCGAGCAGTTCGCCCCATACCGCGTCGCGGGCGGGACCGGCCAGGTCCGGGGTGGCCCAGAACCGCACCCGCTGCCCGCGCTTGTGGGCGGCCTCGGTGATGCCCCGCAGCTTCTGGCGCTCGGCGTCGGGGAAGGGGCCCATGCCCTGCCAGGTGAAGTTCAGCGTCCAGTTGTCGCTGATCAGCGGCACGAAGGAGGCGGGCGCCGGGCTGCCGAGGTCGGCGAGGCGGCCGTCGTAGAAGGCGCGCCGGACGGCCTGGGCCTCCATGGGCGTGCGGGCCGCGCGGTCACCGGAGACCACGGCGGTGACCGGACCGCGGTGGACGCGGCCGTGGGCGTATGTGGTGAACAGGTGCCGGTGGCGCCGGAGCCGGCGGTCGAGTGCACGGTACGTCGAGGCGCCCTCGGTCTTGATGTCGATGAGCAGTTGCAGCGATCCACGGTACCCCCGGTACACCGAGCCGTGCTGGGCCCGGACGCGGGCGGCGAGCGGGGCGAGGTAGAGGGACTCGAGGGTGCGGGACGGGTCCAGATCCTCGGGGTCGTGGGCGACCAGGAGCTGGTCGCCCACGAGGTAGATGTCGGCTTCCACGCTGCCGAAGCGGTGGTCGAGGGCGTCGAACAGCGGGCGGGGGTGCTCGTAGTCGTTGTGGGCGTGGGCGCGCCACAACGGGCGGCGCGCGTGCGTGCGTTCGCCTGCCGGCGCGGGGGTGGCGGGCAGGGCGATCGAGCCGGCGAGGGCCGCGCCGAGGGCGGTGAGGGCCGTGCGACGGGTGGTGAGGGCCATGCTCTGCCTCCCTGGAGATGCCGTACGGGGACCCTGCGAGTATGGGGGCCGTACAGCTCAAGGAGCAGGCCTGCGCACGGAGTTGGCCGGACTGCCGCCACGGGTTCACTTCACCGGGCCGGCACGCGGACAGGCCCGCCCCTGGTGGGACGGGCCTGTCCGCGTTCTCGCCCGGGAGTTCCCGGAGTTGTGAAGAGGGACGTCAGGGGGCTTGGAGGTCGACCAGTGCGGCCAGGGCTCCCCGGTGGGCGCCCGGCGTGCCGTAGGCGATCGAGTCGGCCTTGGCGCGCTTGAGGTACAGGTGCACGGGGTGCTCCCACGTCATGCCGATACCGCCGTGCAGCTGCAGGGCCTCTTCGGCGGCGCGCACGGCCACGGGTGCCGCGTACGCCTGGGCGACGGTGACGGCCACGTCGACGTCCTCGCCGTTCGCCAGGGCGTCGGCGGCGTTGCGGGCGGCCGCGCGGGTGTTGACGACCTCCAGCCACAGTTGGGCCAACCGGTGCTTGACGGCCTGGAAGCCGCCGACGGGCCGGTTGAACTGCTTGCGCTCCTTCAGGTAGCGGACAGTCTCCGTCAGCGTCCACTCGGCCAGCCCGAACTGCTCGGAGGCGAGCAGCCCGGCACCGGCGCGCAGGGCTCGGCGTACGGCGGGTTCGGCGTCGCCCAGCAGGCGGCCCGGCACCCCGTCGAGGGTGACGGTCGCGAGCGGCCGGGTCAGGTCCAGCGAGGTCCGGGGCGTGACGGTCGCGGCGGTGGCGTCGACGGCGTACAGACCGCCGTCGTCGGCCGGGACGAGCAGCACGTTCGCCACGGCCGCGTCCGCGATGCCGGTCAGTTCGCCGTGCAGCAGCCCGTTCTCGTGCCGGACGACCCGGTAGGCGGCGTCCGGCGCGACGTTCAGTGCGACCGCGAGGGCGCCGATCGTCGCCCCGGTCGCGAGGTCGCGGAGCAGGTCGTCGGCGCCGCAGGCCAGCAGGGCCTCGGTGGCGACGACAGCGCTCGTCAGATACGGCACGGGCGCGACCGCGCGCCCCAGCTCCTCCAGCACCACGGCGGCCTCGCGGTGGGTGGCGCCCTGGCCGTCGAGTTCCTCGGGCACCAGCAGGCCGGCCAGACCCATGCCCTCGGTGAGGGCCTTCCACAGGGCCAGGTGGTGCGGGGTGTCCGACTCGGTGCGGGCGATGACGCCGGGCGCGTCGCAGTGGTCGGTGAGCAGGTCGCGGACGGCGGCGCGCAGCGCCTCTTCCTCTTCCGAATACAACAGGTCGCGCTCGTTCTTCACCGGGCCAGGTCCTTCCATGCGACGTCCTTGTCGGTGCGCGGTTCGGCGGGCAGACCAAGGACGCGCTCGGCGACGATGTTCAGCAGGACCTCGCTGGTCCCGCCCTCGATGCTGTTGCCCTTGGAGCGCAGGTAGCGGTAGCCGGCGTCGCGGCCGGTGAAGTCGACCAGCTCGGGGCGCCGCATGGTCCAGTCGTCGTAGAGCAGGCCCTCCTCGCCGAGGAGTTCCACCTCCAGGCCGCTGATCTCCTGGTTGAGGCGGGCGAAGGCCAGCTTCATGCCGGCGCCCTCGGGGCCGGGCTGGCCCGCGACGAGTTGCTGGCGCAGCCGCTCCGCGGTGAGGCGGGAGACCTCGGATTCCACCCAGAGCTTCAGCAGCCGCTGGTGCAGGTCGTGCGTGCGCAGTTCGGGCCGCTCGCGCCAGGTCTTCGAGATCGGGCCGATCATGCCGCCCTCGCGGGGCAGTCGCATGCCGCCGATGGCCACGCGCTCGTTGTTCAGGGTGGTCTGCGCGACCTTCCAGCCCTCGCCGACCGCACCGAGGCGCCGCGCGTCCGGGATGCGGACGTCGGTGAGGAACACCTCGTTGAACTCGGCCTCGCCGGTGACCTGCCGCAGCGGCCGCACCTCGACGCCCGGGTCGGTCATGTCGCACACGAAGTAGGTGATGCCCCGGTGCTTGGGCACCTCCGGGTCGGTGCGGGCGATGAGGATCGCCCAGCGGGCGACGTGGGCGCTGGACGTCCAGACCTTCTGCCCGTTGACGACCCAGGTGTCGCCTTCACGCACGGCCCGAGTGCCCAGCGCGGCGAGGTCGGACCCGGCGCCCGGCTCGCTGAACAGCTGGCACCAGACCTCCTCGCCCGTCCACAGCGGCCGGAGGTAGCGCCGCTTCTGCTCCTCGGTGCCGTACTGGAGGATCGTCGGCGCGGCCATGCCGAGGCCGATGCCGATGCGCCGCGGGTCGTTGTCGGGCGCTCCGGCGGTCTCCAGCTCGGCGTCCACCACGGCCTGCAGGGAGCGGGGAGCACCGAGCCCGCCGAGGCCCTCCGGGTAGTGCACCCAGGCGAGTCCGGCGTCGAAGCGGGCTCGCAGGAAGTCCAGGCGGTCGGTGGAGGCCGGCGGGTGGGCGGCCAGCAACTCCCGGGTACGGGTGCGCAGTTCTTCGGCGTCGGTCATGCCGCCTCCTCCATGACGACCGCGATGCGGCCGGTGGTCAGGCCGTCCGCCACCTTCTGCACGGCGTCCGCCGCCCCGCCGAGCGGCACGCGTTCGCTCACCAGCGGCTTGATCGCGCCCCGGGCGGCCAGCTCGGTGAGCTGCTCGTGGCAGTGCTGGACCAGCTTGGGATTCTTGGTGTTGTACAGGCCCCAGTGCAGGCCGAGGATCGAGTAGTTCTTCACCAGGGCGTGGTTCAGGCCGGGGCTGGGGATCGTGCCGCTCGCGAAGCCGACGACGACGATCCGCCCCTCGAAGGCGACGACCTTGGCGGACTGGGTGTAGGCCTCGCCGCCGACGGGGTCGTAGATCACGTCGGCGCCCCGGCCGCCGGTGGCCTCCTTGACGGCGGCGACGACGTCCTCGGAGCGCCGGTCGATCACGACGTCGCAGCCCAGCTCGCGGGCGACGGCTGCCTTCCCGGAGCCGCCGACGACACCGATGACGGTGGCGCCGGCGGCCTTCCCGAGCTGCACGGCCGCGCTGCCGACCCCTCCAGCGGCAGCGTGGACGAGCAGGGTCTCGCCGGCCTCCAGACCGGCCCGGCGGTGCAGACCGAACCAGCCGGTCTGGTAGCCGATGTGCAGGGCCGCGGCCTCGGCGTCGTCGAGGGCGTCGGGCGCGGGCAGGAGCGCGGCGGCGTCCGCGACGGCGTACTCGGCGAAGCCGCCGTGCGGCAGCGCCGGGTTGGCGATCACCCGGCGGCCGTCCTCGGTCTCGCCGCAGATCTCCACGCCCGGGGTGAACGGCAGCGGCGGCCTGACCTGGTACTGGCCGCGGCACAGCAGGGCGTCCGGGAAGTTGATGTTGGCCGCGCGCACCTTCAGCAGGACCTGGCCGTCACCGGGGGTGGGCGGCTCGACGTCCTGGAGCCGCATCACCTCGCCCGGCTCGCCGTTCTCGTGCACTTGCCATGCCTGCATGCGGGGCCTCCACGGGGGACTGCTTCGTCTGACCGGGGTCGGTTCGCATACTAAGCGGTCGCTTGCCGATCAGGGAACAGTCTTCGGGCAAAGTCCCGCGCAGCGGTTTCACCCGTGGGTCACGCCGGGTCACGCACCCTTGGGCCGGGCCCGCACATGCATCCGCTCGCCCTGCGGCCCGAACAGGCTGAGGAACTCCACGGGCCCCTCCCCCGCCGACCCGAACCAGTGCGGTACCCGGGTGTCGAACTCGGCGGCCTCCCCCGCCGTGAGCACCACGTCGTGCTCGCCCAGCACCAGGCGCAGCCTCCCGGACAGCACGTACAGCCACTCGTAGCCCTCGTGCGTCCGGGGATCCGGTTCCTGCTCGCGCTTCGGTTCGAGGACCTTGTAGGCCTGCAGGCCGCCGGGCTGGCGGGTGAGCGGCCAGTGGGTGCGGCCGCCCATCACGATCGGCTTGGAGCGCACCCGCGGATCACCGGCCGGCGGCGCCCCGACCAGCTCGTCCAGCGCCACCCGGTGGGCGCGCGCGATGGGCAGCAGCAGTTCCAGACTGGGTTTACGCAGGCCGGACTCCAGCCGCGAGAGGGTGCTGACGGAGATGCCGGTGGTCTCGGAGAGCGCCGCCAGGGTCACCTCCCGGTCCTTGCGCATCTGCCGCAGCCGGGGGCCCACGCCCGCGAGTACCTCGTCCGTCGTCATGGCTGTATTGCAGGTTCGGCAAAGGGGTTTGTCAATCCCGCAGGGCCGGGGCGACGCTCGGCAGCGGAGGTGGTCACATGACCGAGAAGTACGCAGTGGTGGTCATCGGCGGGGGCGCGGCGGGCCTGTCCGCCGCGCTGGTGCTGGGGCGGGCCCGGCACCGCGCGCTGGTGGTCGACGCGGGCGAGCCGCGCAACGCGCCCGCCGCGCACATGCAGGGCTACCTGACGCGGGACGGCATGCCGCCCGCCGAGTTCCTGGCGGCCGGCCGCGAGGAGATCGCACGCTACGGCGTGGAGCTGGTGCGGGACCGGGTGGTGGAGGTGACTCGGGGCGAGGACCTCACCGTGGCGCAGGGCGAGGACCTCACCGTGGCGCAAGGCGAGGACCTCACCGTGGCGCAAGGCGAGGACCTCACCGTGGCGCAAGGCGAGGACCTCACCGTGGCGCAGGGCGAGGACTTCACCGTCGTGCTGGCCGGCGGCCGGACCGTGCGGGCCCGGCGGCTGGTCGTCGCGACCGGGCTGAAGGACGAGCTGCCCGCGGTCGCCGGGGTGGCCGAGCGGTTCGGCCGGGACGTGCTGCACTGCCCGTTCTGCCACGGCTGGGAGGTGCGCGACCAGCCGTTCGGGGTGCTGGCCACCGGTCCGGCGAGTGTGCACCAGGCTCTGATGGTGTCCCAGTGGTCGAAGGACGTGCGGTTCTTCCTGCACACGGTTGCCGAGGACGAACTGTCGGATGAGGATCTACGGCGGCTCGCTGCGGCCGGGGTGGAGATGGTGCCCGGGGAGGTCGCGGGGCTGGTGGTGGAGGACGACCGGCTCACGGGCGTCCGGCTCACGGACGGCACGACGCATCCTCGCTCGGTGCTGTTCCTCGCACCCCGGGCCGTTCCGCGGACCGGCCTGCTGGAGCGGCTGGGCGCCGAGCTGCACGAGACGCCGTTCGGCGCATATCCGGTGGTCGATCCGACCGGGCTGACGACCGTGCCGGGCGTGTGGGCCGCGGGCAACGCGATCGGCTTCGCCGAGCAGGTCGTCCACGCGGCGAGCGGCGGATACCGGGCGGCGTCGGCGATCGTCGGGGATCTGCTGATGACCGACCTCGACGCGGTCGCCCGGGGGTAAGGGCAACGGCCCCCATGACGGACCTCCCACCGTCGCCCGGGAGGAGCGGCACCGACCCTCCTCGCGGACCTGCCCCCACCGGCCTCGACGCCCTCGCCCAGGTGTAGAGGCACCGCCTCCGGTGCACCATGGCTGCATGCTGCTGCACCGGCTGGCCCGAGTGTCCCGGGAGGTCGCCGCCACCTCGGCGCGGTCCCGCAAGACGGCCCTGCTCGCGGAGCTCTTCCGGGACGCGGAGGCGCAGGACGTGCCGATCGTCATCCCGTACCTGGCGGGACGATTGCCACAGGGCCGGATCGGCGTCGGCTGGAAGGTGCTGAGCCGCCCTGTCGCGCCGGCCTCCGAGCCGGGCCTGACCGTGCGGGAGGTGGACGCCCGGCTGGCCGAGCTCGCCAAGGTGTCGGGCCCCGGCTCCCAGGCGGAACGGGCCCGGCTGGTCGGGGAGTTGATGAGCGCCGCCACCGAGGAGGAGCAGCGTTTTCTGCTCGGGCTGCTCACCGGCGAGGTCCGGCAGGGCGCCCTGGACGCGGTGGCGGTGGAGGGGCTGGCCCAGGCGACCGGGGCGCCGTCCGCGGACGTGCGGCGGGCCGTGATGCTCGCGGGTTCCCTCCAGGCGGTGGCCGAGGCGCTGCTCGCGGACGGGCCCGCCGCCCTCGACCGCTTCCGTCTCACCGTCGGCCGCCCGGTACTGCCCATGCTGGCGCACAGCGCCTCCTCGGTGGCCGAGGCGGTCGACAAGCTGGGCGTCTGCGCGGTGGAGGAGAAGCTGGACGGCATCCGCGTCCAGGTGCACCGGGACGGCGACACCGTGCGGCTCTACACCCGGACCCTCGACGACATCACCGACCGCCTGCCCGAAGTGACGGCCGCCGCGCTGGAGTTGCGGGGCGAGCGGTTCATCCTGGACGGCGAGGTGATCTCCTTCGACGCGGACGGGCGCCCCCGCTCGTTCCAGGAGACCGCCGGCCGCGTCGGCTCCCGCACGGACGTGGTGACGGCCGCGCGGGCGGTGCCGGTCTCCCCCGTCTTCTTCGACGCGCTGTCCGTCGACGGGCACGACCTGCTGGACCTGCCCTTCGCCGAGCGGCACGCCGAGCTGGCCCGGCTGGTGCCGGAGCCGATGCGGGTGCGGCGCACACTGGTGTCCGGGCCCGGCGACACGCCCACGGCGGAGGAGTTCCTCGCCGAGACCCTGAAGCGCGGCCACGAGGGCGTTGTGGCCAAGGCTCTCGACGCCCCCTACAGCGCGGGGCGGCGCGGCGCGTCCTGGCTGAAGGTCAAGCCGGTGCACACCCTCGACCTGGTCGTCCTGGCCGCCGAGTGGGGCCACGGCCGCCGCACCGGCAAGCTCTCCAACCTCCACCTGGGCGCCCGCACCGCCGACGGCGGCCTCGCCATGCTCGGCAAGACCTTCAAGGGCATGACCGACGCGATGCTCACCTGGCAGACCGAACGCTTCCAGCAGCTCGCCGTCGAGACCGACGACCACGTGGTGAGGGTCCGCCCCGAACTCGTCGTCGAGATCGCCTACGACGGACTGCAGCGCTCCACCCGCTACCCGGCCGGCGTCACCCTCCGCTTCGCCCGCGTGATCCGCTACCGGGAGGACAAGCGCCCCGAGGACGCCGACACGGTCGAGACGCTGCTCGCCGCGCACCCCGAGGTGAAGCCGTGAGGCGCAGTGCCGGCCTGCTGCTCTTCCACCCCACCGACGACGGCATCGAGGTGCTGCTCGGCCATATGGGCGGCCCGTTCTTCGCCCGGCGCGACGCCGGGGCCTGGACCGTGATCAAGGGCGAGTACGAACCGGACGAGCCCGCCTGGGAGGCCGCCCGCCGCGAGTTCCAGGAGGAACTGGGGCTGCCCCCGCCCGACGGGGAGGCCATCGACCTCGGCGAGGTCCGGCAGACAGGCGGCAAGATCGTCACAGCCTGGGCGGTCCGGGCGGACCTCGACCCGGCGACGATCACGCCCGGCACGTTCCGGATGGAGTGGCCGCCGAGGTCCGGACGGCTGGAGGAGTTCCCCGAACTGGACCGGGTGGCCTGGTTCGGCCTGGACCGGGCCCGCGCCGTGATCGTCAAGGCGCAGGCGGCGTTTCTCGACCGGCTGGCGGAGCACTCGCACTGAGGAGACACTCCCGCGTTGCGGTCCCCTCCGCCGCGCGGGAAGGTCGAGACACAGCCCGCTCCGAGGGAGGTCGGTCATGCCCATCGCAACGGTGAACCCGGCGAACGGCGAGACGCTCAAGACGTACGAGGCCATGGGCGAGCAGGAGATCGAGCGCCGGCTCCAGCTCGCGGAGGCCACGTTCCGCACGTACCGGACGACGACCTTCGACGAGCGCGCCCGGCTGCTGCACCGGGCCGCCGACCTCCTCGAAGAGGACCAGCAGGACATCGCCCGCGTGATGACCACCGAGATGGGCAAGCCGATCCAGCAGGCCCGCGCCGAGGCGGCGAAGTGCGCCAAGGCGATGCGCTGGTACGCCGACCACGCCGAGGAACTGCTCGCCGACGAGGAACCCGCCGACTCCGACGTGAAGGACTCCGGCGCCTCACGCGTACGGGTGCGTTACCGGCCGCTCGGCCCGGTGCTGGCGGTGATGCCGTGGAACTTCCCGCTGTGGCAGGTGGTCCGCTTCGCCGCGCCGGCCCTGATGGCGGGCAACGTGGGCCTGCTCAAGCACGCCTCGAACGTCCCGCAGACCGCCCTCTACCTGGAGGACCTCTTCCACCGGGCGGGGTTCACCGAGGGCACCTTCCAGACCCTGCTGATCGGCTCCGGGGCGGTCGACGAGATCCTGCGCGACGAGCGGGTCAAGGCCGCCACCCTCACCGGCAGCGAGCCCGCGGGCCGCGCGGTCGCCTCCACCGCCGGAGAGATGATCAAGAAGACGGTGCTGGAGCTGGGCGGCAGCGATCCGTTCGTCGTCATGCCCTCCGCCGACATCGACCGGGCCGCCGAGGTCGCGGTGACCGCACGGGTGCAGAACAACGGGCAGTCCTGCATCGCCGCGAAGCGGTTCATCGTGCACACGGACGTCTACGACGCCTTCGCCGAGCGGTTCGCCGAAGGCATGAAGGCGCTGACGGTCGGCGACCCGATGGCCGACGACACCCAGGTGGGCCCGCTCTCCAGCGAGCAGGGACTGCGCGATCTGGAAGAACTGGTCGACGACGCGGTGCGCAGCGGGGCCCAGGTGCTGTGCGGTGGCGAACGGCCGGAGGGGCCGGGCTGGTACTACACGCCGACGATCCTGGCCGGCATCACCCGCGAGATGCGGATCCACCGGGAGGAGGCGTTCGGGCCGGTCGCGACGCTGTACCGGGCGGCCGACCTGGACGAGGCCGTGCTGATCGCGAACGACTCCCCGTTCGGGCTGAGTTCGAACGTCTGGACGCGGGACGAGGCGGAGGTCGACCGGTTCGTACGCGACCTGGAGGCCGGCGGGGTGTTCTTCAACGGCATGACCGCGTCCCATCCGGCGTTCCCGTTCGGCGGTGTGAAGCGGTCCGGGTACGGGCGTGAGCTGTCCGGGCACGGAATCCGCGAGTTCTGCAACATCACCACTGTTTGGCATGGTGCGTGAGTGTTGCGGGGCTACGATCCCGTCTGTGAACCGCGAAGTGACTCTGCCTCTGATCGTCGACGACCGCGGGACCCTGCAGGTGGCTGCGGCGGATGTCAGCAAGCTCTTGCGGACGGTGGGGGGGCGGTGGGTGCGGCTCGTGGAGGGCGGGGAGTCGGGGCTGGACGAGGACACGGTCGCCGAGTTGGCCATTGAGCTGGCGAAGCTGGCCGACCGGATCGATGTGGCCTGTATCGCGCACAGCAGTGGGACCGCGACCTGAGTGGTGCGGGTGCCTGGTGGTGCTCGTGCGGTTCCCCGCGCTCTCGATTCACCTGACTCGACCGGGTGCGGAACGCGACGTCCCCGGTACGGAGTAGCTCCGCGCGAAGTCGGCCTACCGGCGGGTGATCGTGAGGGGACCACCCTTGCGGTGAACCACCTTCTGACCGGGGGGCCAAGAGCCTTCCGGGCGGCGAAAGCAGGCGCGGCTCATGGCGACTTTGTGCAGACCCTCGGTGTCCGTTCCAGAGCACGTGATCACGATGGAGGAGACCCTGGAGCTGGCGCGTGAGCGCCACGCCGGGCACCCCCAACTGCCGCTGGCCCTCCGGCTGATAGAGAACACCGGGGTACGCACCCGGCACATCGTGCAGCCCGTCGGGGAGACGCTGAAGCACCCCGGGTTCGAGGACCGCAACAAGCTCTACGAGGCCGAGGCGAAGGCCCGAGTGCCCGCGGTCGTCCAGCGGGCACTCGACGACGCCGAGCTGCTCACCACGGAAGTGGACCTGATCGTCTACGTGTCGTGCACGGGTTTCATGATGCCCTCGCTCACGGCCTGGCTGATCAACGAGATGGGCTTCGAGCCGACGACCCGGCAGCTTCCGATAGCCCAGCTCGGCTGTGCGGGCGGCGGCGCGGCCATCAACCGGGCCCACGACTTCTGCACGGCCTACCCGCAGGCCAACGCGCTGATCGTGGCGTGCGAGTTCTGCTCGCTGTGCTACCAGCCCACCGACATGGGTGTCGGCTCGCTGCTGTCGAACGGCCTGTTCGGTGACGGCATCGCCGCCGCCGTGGTCCGCGGCCGAGGCGGCGAGGGCATCCGGCTGGAGCGCAACGGCTCGTATCTGATCCCCAAGACCGAGGACTGGATCACGTACGACGTGAAGGCGACCGGCTTCCATTTCCTGCTGGACAAGCGGGTACCGGCGACGATGGAACCGCTCGCGCCCGTGCTGAAGGACCTGGCCGGTGATCATGGCTGGGACGCCTCCGACCTGGACTTCTACATCGTCCACGCGGGCGGCCCCCGCATCCTCGACGACCTCAGCACCTTCCTGCATGTCGACCCGCACGCCTTCCGGTTCAGCCGGGCCACGCTGACCGAGTACGGCAACATCGCCAGCGCCGTCGTCCTCGACGCGCTGCGCCGGCTGTTCGACGAGGGCGGCGCCGAGCACCGGGCGCGCGGGCTGCTCGCCGGGTTCGGGCCCGGCATCACCGCCGAGATGGCCCTGGGCCGCTGGCACAGCGCGGACGAGACGAGGTGACATGAGCGAAGAGACGATCACCGAGGACCCGACCCCGGTCCTGGACCGGCCCGCGCCCGGCCCGGCCGGCGCCGCCGTCGACCCGGGCGTCGACGCCGACGGCCTCCTGGACCTGTCGGCCCACACCCGTTCGCGCCGCGCCGTCGCCGCCGCGTTCACGGCGCAGGGGGTGGAGCGGGTGCGCGAACGGTGCCGGCGCATGCTGGCGGAACTGGTCGACGAGTTGCTGCAGGACGGCCCGCCCGCCGATCTGACCGAGGCCGTGCTCAGCCCCTTCCCCAGCGCGGTGATCTGCGAGCTGATGGGCGTCCCGCCCGCCGACCGGCAGGGCATGCACGCCTGGACCCGGCTGATCCTGTCCTCCTCGCACGGCGCCGAGGCCGGCGAGAAGGCCAGGAGGGAGATGGGCGCCTACTTCTCCGATCTCATCGGCCTGCGCGAGGGCAGCACCGGCGAGGACGTCGCCGCCCTGCTCGGTGCCGCCGTGGGCAGGGAGGAGGTGACCCTGGACGAGGCCGTCTCTCTCGCGGTCCTGCTCCGGATCGGCGGCGAGGCGGTCACCGATCAGAGTGTCCGGTTGTTCTACGTCCTGCTGACCCGGCCCGACCTCGCCGAACGGCTGCGCGCCGAACCGGAGACCCGTCCCCGGGCCGTCGACGAACTGCTGCGCCGACTCCCCCACCGCGACGCGGACGACTTCCCCGAGCCGGGGACGAGCTACCTCGGCTGCGGCACGAACCCGCATGTCTCCTTCGGCCTCGGCCCGCACCACTGGCCCGGCGGCCTGCCGGCCCGGATGGTGTCGGAGCTGCTCGTCGAAGCGCTCCTCGACGGCGTACCGGGCCTTCGGCTCTCCGTTCCCGCCGACGAGCTGCCCCTCAGGGCGGGCACGCGGCCGCGCGGGCCCGAGTCCCTGCCCGTGACGTGGTGACCCGGCGATGACGGCGACGGAAGGGCTGCTCGTCCCACCCGGCCACGGCCGGATCATGGAGACGCCCGCCCAGCGCGTCACCTTCAAGGTGACCGGCACGCACTCCCGCATGGCCTCCACCTTCGAGGTGGTCGTGCCCCCGGGCTTCGACGTCGGCGCCCATGTGCACACCCGCAGCGAGGAGTTGTTCTACGTGCTGGAGGGCGAGCTGGACGTCCTCGCCTTCGAGCCGCGGATCCGCACACCCGACAACTGGCGGACGTGGGAGTCCGCTTCGGGCAGCCGGGTGGTGCGGGCGACGCCCGGGACGGTGATCGCCGTGCCCCCGGGATGCCCGCACGCGTTCGCCAACCCGACCGACACACCGGCGAAGGTGTTCTTCCAGGCGAGCCCGCCGCCCGACCACGAGCGGTACTTCGAGGAACTGCTGGAGATCCTCGGCGGCGGGGGCCCGCCGGACCAGGCGGCGATCGAGGAGCTGCGGGCGCGCTACGACATCGAGCAGCTGACGCCGCTCCGGCACCGTTAGCGGATGGGCACGCCGGCGAGGGTGCGGGCGATGACCAGGCGCTGGATCTCGCTCGTGCCCTCGAAGATGGTGTAGATGGCCGCGTCCCGGTGCATGCGCTCCACGGGGTACTCCCGGGTGTAGCCGTTGCCACCGAGGATCTGGATCGCCTGGGCCGTGACCTTCTTGGCCGTCTCGCTCGCGAAGAGCTTGGACATCGAGCCCTCGGCCGCCGTGAACGGCTTGCCGTTGATCGCCATCCAGGACGCGCGCCACACCAGCAGCCGGGCCGCGTCGATGGACGTCCGCATGTCGGCGAGCTGGAAGGCGACGCCCTGGTTGTCGATGATCGGCCGGCCGAACTGCTCGCGTGTCTTCGCGTAGTCGAGGGCGACCTCGTAGGCGGCGCGGGCCGTGCCGACGGCCATGGCTCCGACCGCCGGGCGCGACGCCTCGAACGTGGCCATGGCCGCGTTCTTCACGCGCTCGCCGCCCGCCTTGGCCCGCTCCCGCGCCCGGGCCAGCCGCTCGTCCAGCTTCTCCTTGCCGCCGAGCAGGCAGGAGCCGGGAACCCGCACGTTGTCCAGGATGACCTCGGCGGTGTGCGAGGCGCGGATGCCGTGCTTCTTGAACTTCTGGCCCTGGGCGAGACCCGGCGTCCCGGGCGGGACGATGAAGGAGGCGTGCCCCTTGGAGCCGAGCTCGGCGTCGACGACCGCGACGACGACGTGGACGTTGGCGATGCCGCCGTTGGTCGCCCAGGTCTTGGTGCCGTTGAGCACCCACTCGTCCTTGGCCTCGTCGTACACGGCCCGGGTGCGCATGGAGGCCACGTCGGAGCCGGCGTCGGGCTCGGAGGAACAGAATGCGGCGACCTTGACGTCGTCCGCGTCGCCGTACATCTGCGGGATCCAGGTGCCGATCTGCTCCTCGGTGCCGTTGGCGAGGACGCCGACGGCGGCGAGGCCGGTGCCGACGATGGACAGGGCGATGCCCGCGTCGCCCCAGAACAGCTCCTCCATCGCCATGGGGATGCCGAGGCCGGTCGGGTCGAAGTACTGCTGGGCGTAGAAGTCCAGGGAGTAGATGCCGACCTTGGCGGCCTCCTGGATGACCGGCCAGGGAGTCTCCTCACGCTCGTCCCATTCGGCGGCCGCGGGGCGGATCACATCGGCCGCGAAGCCGTGCAGCCAGTCCCGGACCTCCTTCTGTTCGTCGTTGAGCTCCATGGTGAACTCGGCCATGTCGTCCCCTCCAGCGGCACACATGCATGTTACTTGCGGTAACACAGTCTGTTACCGGCGGGTAGTCGAAGTCAACTCCTACCGACCGGTCGGCACCCGTTCGGTGTCGGGGGCACGCTTCAGTGTTAGTTTTCGCAGGCGTCATGGAAACAGCACGGGTGGGGAGAGACCATGGACACCACGCAGCGGACCGATCAGCAACGGTCCGCCGACCGCCGCCGGCGTGAGCTGCTGGAGGCCGCCGACCGGGTGGTGCTGCGCGACGGACCGCAGGCATCGATGAACGCGATCGCGGCGGAGGCCGGCATCACCAAGCCGATTCTCTACCGGCACTTCGGCGACAAGGGCGGACTTTACGCGGCCCTTGCCATGCGGCACACGGACGCCCTGCTGGACTCGCTGCGGGCGGCGCTGGACGCGCCGGCGGACCGGCGGGAGCGGGTCGAGGCGACGCTGGACACGTACCTCACGGCGATCGAGCTGCGGCCCCAGGTGTACCGGTTCCTGATGCACCCCGCGGAGGGGGGCCAGCCGGGGGACCAGGGGTTCGACGTCGGCAAGCACAGCGCGCCGTTGCTGCGGCGGATGGGCGAGGAGCTGGCGCAGGTCATCGAGGAGCGGCTGGATCTCGGTCCGGGCGGGCAGCAGCTCGCTCGCGTGTGGGGGCACGGGATCGTCGGCATGATGCATGCGGCCGGGGACTGGTGGCTGGGGGAACGGCCCTGTTCTCGTGCGGAGTTGGTGCGGAGTCTGGCTGATCTTCTGTGGGGTCGGCTTGCGGCCGCCGGGGATCGGGTGGGGGGTCCGGGGTTCTGAGCGTCGTATGTCGCCTGACGGCCTGTTGTTCGCGCAGTTCCCCGCGCCCCTAGTCAGCGATCCACTCGGCGCCAGGAAGATTTGGCCACCTGTCGCATCAGCCGACGGTGGCGCCAGCCTGTCAGGTGGTCCGCGTAGATCCGCCCCTCCAGGTGGTCGCACTCGTGCTGGAGACAGCGGGCGAAGAAGCCCGTGCCGTGAACGGTGACGGGTTCCCCCGTCACCGTGAAGCCCTCGACGACCGCGTGGTCGTGGCGTTCCGTGCCCGCTTCCAGGCCCGGCAGGGACAGGCAGCCCTCCGGGCCCCGGATCACCACGCCGTCCTGTTCGGTCAGGCGGGGATTGACCACATGGCCCACATGGCGGACGTCCTCGTCGTCCGGGCAGTCGTAGACGAAGACCCGCAGCGCCTCGCCGACCTGGTTGGCGGCGAGGCCGACACCCTGGGCGGCGTACATCGTCGCGAACAAGTCCTCGACGAGGCGCGCCAGTTCGGGGCCGAAGTCGGTGACCTCCGCGCAGGGGGTGTGCAGCAGCGGATCGCCGTGCAGGGTGAGGGGTCTCACCCGGCCGTGGGCGCCGGGGATGGAGCTGGTTCGCATGACGGCCAGAGTAAGGTCCTGTCGGTCCGCGTCTCCCACACGAGTTCGCCACAGTGCCGCGGTTCGGGAGTGCGAATGGATCTCGATAGGCTGAGGTCCACACCACGTGGCCGTCAGGCTTCAAGGCGCGGCGCGTACGCAAGGAGGATCGAGAACTGATGGCAGGCAACTCGGACCCGCTCTCGCCGCGGGCCAAGCTGGCCGTGACCGCGGGCAAGGCGGTCGCGGCGGCATCGCGCGCCGCAGGGCGCGGCAGCGGTTCGGTGATCGGCGGCCGGGTCGCGCTCAAACTCGACCCCGACCTCCTCGCCCGGCTCGCCCAGAACCTGGACGTGATCCTGGTCTCCGCGACGAACGGCAAGACCACCACCACCCGGCTCATCGCCGAGGCCCTGCGCGCGGCGGGACCCGTCGTCTCCAACGCGCTCGGCGCCAACATGCCGGCCGGCATCACCTCGGCCCTCGCCGGCAGCTCCGACGCCCGCTACGGCGTCATCGAGGTCGACGAGAAGTACCTCGCCGGCGTCGCCCGGGACACCGCCCCGAAGTGCATCGCCCTGCTCAACCTCTCGCGCGACCAGCTCGACCGTGCCGCCGAGACCCGCATGCTCGCCGAGAACTGGCGGGAGGGCCTCGCGGGCTCCAAGTCGGTGGTCGTGGCCAACTGCGACGACCCGCTGGTGGTGTGGGCGGCGTCGTCCTCCCCCAATGTGATCTGGGTCGCCGCCGGGCAGATGTGGAAGGACGACGCCTGGTCCTGCCCGTCGTGCGGTGGCGTCATGCAGCGCCCGGGCGACGACTGGTTCTGCGGCGAGTGCGGCTTCCGCCGTCCCACGCCCAGCTGGGCGCTCTCGGGCGACCACGTCCTCGACCCGCACGGCTCGGCCTGGCCGATCCATCTCCAGCTTCCCGGTCGCGCCAACAAGGCCAACGCAGCCTCCTCGGCCGCCGTCGCCGCCGTGTTCGGGGTGCCGCCACAGGTCGCGCTGGAGCGCATGTACCAGGTGCAGGCGGTGGCCGGGCGCTACGACGTCGTCCAGTTCCAGGGCCGTGACCTGCGACTCCTGCTCGCGAAGAACCCGGCCGGCTGGCTCGAGACGTTCTCCCTGATCGACCCTCCGCCCACGCCGGTCATCCTCTCCGTGAACGCGCGCGGCGCCGACGGCACCGACACCTCCTGGCTGTGGGACGTCGACTACACGCGTCTGACCGGCCACCCGATCTGCGTCGTCGGCGACCGGCGACTGGACCTGGCGGTGCGCCTGGAGGTCGCCGACCAGCACTTCCAGGTCTACGAGAACCTCGACCAGGCCGTGGCCGCCTGCCCGCCGGGCCGGATCGAGGTCATCGCCAACTACACGGCGTTCCAGGACCTCCGCCGCCGCGTCGGCAACTGAGCACGAGACGTCAGGGGACTTTTGTGAGCGACAACCAACTGCGCATCGTCTGGATCTATCCCGACCTGCTCAGCACCTACGGCGACCAGGGCAACGTCCTCGTCGTGGAGCGCCGGGCGCGCCAGCGCCGCCTGGACGTGGCCCGGCTGGACGTGCGCAGCGACCAGCCGATCCCGACCTCCGGCGACATCTACCTGATCGGCGGCGGCGAGGACCGGCCGCAGCGGCTCGCCGCCGAGCGGCTGCGCCGGGACGGCGGACTGCAGCGGGCCGTGGAGAACGGCGCCATCGTGTTCTCCGTGTGCGCCGGCTACCAGATCCTCGGCCACGAGTTCATCAACGACCTCGGCCAGCGCGAGCCCGGCCTCGGCCTGCTGGACGTGGTGTCGACTCGCGGCGAGGGTGCCCGCTGCGTCGGTGACGTGCTGGGCGACGTCGACGCCCGCCTCGGCCTGCCCCCGCTGACCGGCTTCGAGAACCACCAGGGCGTCACCCACCTCGGCCCCACCGCCCGCCCGCTCGCCCAGGTGCGCTTCGGCAACGGCAACGGCACGGGCGACGGCACCGAGGGCGCCTACAACGACACCGTCTTCGGCACGTACATGCACGGGCCGGTGCTCGCGCGCAACCCGCTGATCGCGGACCTGCTGCTGAAGCTGGCCCTCGACGTCAACGCGCTGCCGCCGACGGACGACCGCTGGTACGAGGCCCTGCGCAACGAGCGCATCGCCGCTGCTCAGCAGCCCGCCTAGGCACAGCGGCGCAGCGTGCCCGAGGTACGCGTCAACCTGCTGGTCAACAGCCCGTATGACGACCCATCCGCACAGGTGAGCGGGGTCGTCCAGCAGGCGGACGCGTGCTTCGGTCCGGCCCCTCGGTGCCGCTAGGGTGGCGGGGATTCCAGCCGGACAACGCGGTCCGGCCCCCGGCCCACGTTGAGAAGGTATTTCGGGCTATGCGCATTGGTGTCCTCACGTCCGGCGGCGACTGCCCCGGCCTGAACGCCGTCATCCGGTCCGTCGTGCACCGCGCCGTCGTCGACCACGGCGACGAGGTCATCGGCTTCCGGGACGGCTGGAAGGGCCTCCTGGAGTGCGACTACCTCAAGCTCGACCTCGACGCGGTGGGTGGCATCCTCGCCCGCGGCGGCACGATTCTCGGGTCCTCCCGGGTCCAGCCCTCCCATCTGCGGGACGGCGTGGAGCGGGCCAAGGGCCATGTCGAGGAACTCGGCCTCGACGCGATCATCCCCATCGGCGGCGAGGGCACGCTCAAGGCCGCGCGGCTGATGTCGGACAGCGGTCTGCCCGTCGTGGGAGTGCCGAAGACCATCGACAACGACATCGCGGTCACGGACGTCACCTTCGGCTTCGACACGGCCGTGGGCGTGGCGACCGAGGCCCTGGACCGGCTGAAGACCACCGCCGAGTCCCACCAGCGGGTCCTGGTGGTCGAGGTCATGGGCCGGCACACCGGCTGGATCGCGCTGCACTCCGGCATGGCGGCCGGTGCGCACGCCATCGTCGTGCCCGAGCGGCCCTTCGACATAGAGGAACTGACCAGGCGGGTCGGCGAGCGGTTCGAGGCGGGCAAGCGCTTCGCGATCGTCGTGGCGGCGGAGGGGGCGAAGCCGCGGGCCGGGAGCATGGAGTTCGACGAGGGCGGCAAGGACATCTACGGGCACGAGCGGTTCGCCGGGATCGCCCGGCAGCTGTCCGTGGAGCTGGAGGGGCGCCTCGGGAAGGAGGCCCGCCCGGTGATCCTCGGACACGTGCAGCGGGGCGGTACGCCGACCGCCTACGACCGGGTGCTGGCCACGCGGTTCGGGTGGCACGCGGTGGAGGCGGTGCACCGGGGTGAGTTCGGGCAGATGACCGCGCTGCGCGGCACCGACATCGTGATGGTGCCGCTGGCCGAGGCTGTGGAGACGCTGAAGACCGTTCCCGACGATCGGTACGACGAGGCGGAGTGCGTTCTCTGAGGGTGCTGTAGTCGGCCGGGTGCGGGGTGTTCGTGGCTTGTCGCGCCCACGCGGCGGAGCCGCATATCGAACACAGCCCCGCGCCCCTGGAACCTTGCCCCCGGTCACTTGTGTGGTCGGGGGCGGTCCTACTCTTGTGGGCGGACAACTTGCTGCACACCCCCACGAAACAGGAGCCGGCGGAATGGATCACAGCGGGCACGGCATGACCATGGATCTGCCGCCGTTCACGCTGGGGCGAGGGCTGGAGTGGTCCGCGGCCCCGTTCTTTCTCGTCGCCTGCCTGGCCGGGCTCGCCCTGTACGGGTGGGGTGTCGTCCGGCTCGTCCGGCGCGGGGACAAGTGGCCGGTGGGGCGCACGGTCGCCTATGTCCTGGGCGTGCTCAGCATCGTGCTCATGATGTGCACCGGGCTGAACGACTACGGCATGGTCATGTTCAGCGTGCACATGGTGCAGCACATGGTCATCAGCATGGTCTCGCCCATCCTCATCCTGCTCGGGGCGCCGATCACGCTGGCGCTGCGGGCGCTGCCCACGGCCGGGCGGGGCCGCAAGGGGCCGCGTGAGCTGCTGCTGATGTTCCTGCACAGCCGGTACATGCGGATCATCACACACCCGGCGTTCACGATCCCGCTGTTCATCGCGAGCCTGTACGGGCTGTACTTCACCCCGATCTTCGACACCCTGATGGGCTCCAAGGCGGGCCACATCGCGATGATGGTGCACTTCCTCGCCGTCGGCCTGGTGTTCTTCTGGCCGATCATGGGCGTGGACCCGGGCCCGCACCGCCCCGGCTACCTGATGCGGATGCTGGAGTTGTTCGCGGGTATGCCCTTCCACGCGTTCTTCGGGATCTCGCTGATGATGGCGTCCGAGCCGATGGTCGAGACGTTCAAGAACCCGCCCGCGTCGCTCGGCGTCGAGGCGCTGTCCGACCAGAACGCGGCGGGCGGCATCGCCTGGGCGTTCAGCGAGATCCCCTCCGTGCTGGTGCTGGTGGCACTGCTGTTCCAGTGGTACGCCTCGGACCAGCGGCAGGCCAGGCGCACGGACCGGGCCGCCGACCGTGACGGGGACAAGGAGCTGGAGGCGTACAACGCCTATCTGGCCTCCCTGAACACGCCGGGGCGCTGAAGACCTCTTCGGTACGGGCCGTGCGCGCCGGGCGTCCGCCGGGCACCATGGAGGGACCGAACCATGAGGAGGGTGTTGCGATGCCCGGTTCCACGAACGGTTTCAACTCGACCAAGACCATGGGGGCGCTCACGCTGGGCGGGCTGGTCCTGGTGACGGCCTACACGGTGGCGCTCGGGAGCAACGGCTGGCTGTGGTTCGGCTGGGTCGTCCTGGGCCTGATCACGCTGGGACTGGTGGTCACCACGCGCAGCACCTGACGGCTCACCGCGCGGTCGGCCGGTGGGGCGGCTCACTCCCCGGTCAGCCGGTGGGGCGGCTCACTCCCCGGTCAGCCGGCCCGCCGAGTGCACGCCGGGCTGGTACTTCGGGAGCCGGACGGTGATCTTCATGCCGGCTGCCGCGGCGGTTTCGATGACGAGCCCGTAGTCGTCGCCGTAGACCTGGCGGAGCCGGTCGTCGACGTTGGAGAGGCCGATGCCGCCCGAGGGGCTGACCTCGCGGGCGAGGATGCGGCGGAGCAGGCCGGGGTCCATGCCGGCGCCGTCGTCCTCGATGACCACGAGGGCCTCGGCGCCCGCGTCCTGTGCGGTGATCTGGATGTGGCACTTGCCCGAGGACGGGGCCTTGCCCTCCAGGCCGTGCTTGACGGCGTTCTCGACGAGCGGCTGAAGGCAGAGGAAGGGCAGGGTCACCGGCAGCACCTCCGGCGCTATCTGGAGGGTGACGGACAGGCGGTCGCCGAAGCGTGCCCGCACCAGCGCCAGGTAGTGGTCGATGGCGTGGAGTTCCTCGGCGAGGGTGGTGAAGTCGCCGTGCCGGCGGAACGAGTAGCGGGTGAAGTCGGCGAATTCGAGCAGCAGCTCGCGGGCGCGCTCGGGGTCGGTGCGGACGAACGAGGCGATCACCGCGAGCGAGTTGAAGATGAAGTGCGGGGAGATCTGGGCCCGCAGCGCCTTGATCTCGGCCTCGATGAGGCGGGTGCGGGACTGGTCGAGATCGGCCAGTTCCAGCTGGACCGAGACCCAGCGGGCGACTTCGCCGGCGGCCCGGACGAGTACGGCCGACTCGCGGGGCGCGCAGGCGACCAGGGCGCCGTGCACCCGGTCGTCGACGGTGAGCGGGGCGACGACCGCCCAGCGCACCGAGCAGTCGAGCCTGTCGCAGGTGAGCCGGAAGGCCTCGCCACGCCCGGTTTCCAGGGGGCCCGCGAGACGATCCATGATCTCGGTGCGGTGGTGGGCGCCGTCACCGTCCCAGACCAGGACCTGTTCCCGGTCGGTGAGGCACAGGGCGTCCGTACCGAGCAGGGAGCGGAGTTTGCGGGCGGACTTGCGGGCGGTCTCCTCGGTCAGGCCGGCCCGCAGCGGGGGCGCGGCGAGGGACGCCGTGTGCAGGGTCTCGAAGGTGGCGTGCTCGACGGGGGTGCCGAGGCCGGCGAGGCTCTTGGCCCGTGCGGTGCGCCGTCCGAGCCAGACCCCGAGGGCGAGCACCGGGAGCACGGCGACGCACAAGCCCGCCAGGAACCCGCTCATGCCGTCACCTCGGTGCGCAGTTCCTCGGGCAGGTGGAACCGGGCCAGGACCGCCGCCGTGCCGGGCGGGACCCGGCCGGGGGTGGCCACGGACACCAGGATCATGGTGAGGAAGCCCAGCGGCACCGACCACAGCGCGGGCCAGGCGAGCAGGGCGTGCAGGGCGGCTCCCTCGCCCGGGTAGCCCGCCATGGTCGCGGCGACGGCGAGCAGCGCGGAACCGCCGCCGACCAGCATCCCGGCGGCGGCTCCGGGCGGGGTGAGCCGCCGCCACCAGATGCCGAGGACGAGCAGCGGGCAGAACGAGGACGCCGAGACGGCGAAAGCCAGCCCGACGGCGTCGGCGACCGGCAGTCCGCCGACCAGGACGCTCGCCGCGAGGGGAACGGCCATGGCGAGGACCGTCCCGAGCCGGAAGTGCCGTACGCCCCGGGACGGCAGGACGTCCTGGGTGAGGACGCCCGCGACCGCCATGGTCAGGCCCGAGGCGGTCGAGAGGAACGCGGCGAAGGCGCCCCCGGCGACCAGCGCGCCCAGCAGGTCGCCGCCCACTCCCCCGATCATGCGGTCGGGCAGCAGGAGGACGGCGGCGTCCGGGTCGCCGGTGAGGGTGAGTTCGGGGGCGTAGAGGCGGCCGAGGGCTCCGTAGACGGGGGGCAGGAGGTAGAAGGCTCCGATCAGACCGAGGACCGCGACGGTGGTGCGGCGGGCGGCGACGCCGTGCGGGCTGGTGTAGAAGCGGACCACGACGTGCGGCAGGCCCATGGTGCCGAGGAACGTGGCGAGGATCAGTCCGTACGTGGCGTACAGCGGGCGTTCCTCCCGGCTCTCGGCCTGCGAGGGGGACAGGTCGCCGCCGCTGCGCTCGGCCTCGGGGACGGGGGCACCCCGGGCGAAGGTCAGCCGGGTGCCGCGCTCGATGTGGTGGCTTCCGGCGGTGAGTTCCAGGCGCGTGCCGGTGTGGGAACGGCCGTCGACGGTGCCGGTCACCGTGACGCTCAGGGGCCGGTCCAGCTTCAGGTCGATCGAGTCGTCGACGCGCACGACGCGCTGCTCGCGGAAGCTGGCCGGTTCGTCGAAGGCGTGCCGGGGTGCTCCGTCGCTCTGCCAGGTGAGGACCAGGAACAGGGCTGGGACGAGCAGGGCGGTGAGTTTCAGCCAGTACTGGAAGGCCTGGACGAAGGTGATGCTGCGCATGCCGCCGGCGGCGACGGTGGCGGTCACGACGACGGCGACGATCACTCCGCCGAGCCAGTCGGGCGCCCCGGTCAGCACGGTCAGGGTCAGTCCGGCGCCCTGGAGCTGGGGCAGCAGGTACAGCCAGCCGACGCCGACGACGAAGGCGCCGGCGAGCCGCCGCACGGCCTGGGATCCGAGGCGCGCCTCCGCGAAGTCGGGGAGGGTGTAGGCACCGGAGCGGCGCAGCGGGGCGGCGACGAAGAGCAGCAGGACCAGGTAGCCGGCGGTGTAGCCGACCGGGTACCAGAGCATGTCGGGGCCCTGGACGAGGACGAGGCCCGCTATGCCGAGGAAGGAGGCGGCGGAGAGGTATTCGCCGCTGATGGCGGTGGCGTTGAGGCGGGGGCCGACGGTGCGGGAGGCGACGTAGAAGTCGGAGGTGGTGCGGGAGATGCGCAGGCCGAAGGCGCCGACGAGGACGGTCGCGACGACGACGAGGGCGACGGCGGGGATGGCGTAGCTGGAGTTCATCACGGGCCGGAGTTCATCGGTGGGACTTCAGCGGTCTTCGACGAGGCGTACGAAGTCGCGTTCGTTGCGTTCGGCGCGGCGGACGTACCAGCGGGCGAGCAGTACCAGCGGGACGTAGAGGCCGAAGCCGAGGACGGCCCATTCCAGGCGCCGGGTGTCGGGCATCGCCGCGAAGAGCAGCGGGAGCGGGCCGACGAGCAGGCCGAGGACCGCGAACACGGTGAGGGCGGCGCGCAGTTGGGTGCGCATCAGGGAGCGGACGTAGGTGTGGCCGAGGGTGGTCTGCTCGTCGATCTCGGTGCGCGGACGGTAAGGGCCGGAGGATGCCTGCGGGTACCGCCCGCGCGAGCGAAGCCGGGCGTGGGGAAGGGTCTGCCGCGGCGGGCCGGTCACGACGACGCGGCGTTCGGTGTGGTCCTGGGGCACGGTCACGGCCTCCGCATGAGCAGGTCGCGCAGTTCGCGCGTGTGGCGCCGGCTGACCTGGAGTTCCTCGGAGCCGACGAGGACGCTGACGGTGCCCGCGTCGAGGCGGAGTTCGCCGATGTGGTGCAGGGCGACGAGGTGGCGGCGGTGGATGCGGACGAAGCCGCGGGTGCGCCAGCGCTCCTCCAGGGTGGACAGCGGGATGCGCACCAGGTGGCTGCCCTTGTCGGTGTGCAGACGGGCGTAGTCGCCCTGGGCCTCGACGTGGGTGATGTCGTCGACGGCGACGAAGCGGGTCACGCCGCCGAGTTCTACGGGTATGTGGTCCGGGTCGGGTTCGTGCACGGGGATGCGCGGGGCGGCGCCGCGCAGTTCCGCGGCCCGGCGGACGGCTTCGGCGAGGCGTTCCTTGCGGACCGGTTTGAGGACGTAGTCGACGGCCTTGAGGTCGAAGGCCTGCACGGCGAAGTCCTCGTGGGCGGTGACGAACACGACCAGGGGCGGCCGGGCGAAGCCGGTGAGCAGCCGGGCGAGGTCGAGACCGTCGAGGCCGGGCATCTGGATGTCGAGGAAGACGACGTCGATGGCCTCGGGCCCGCCCGGGCCGGACTCCAGCGCGCGGTTCATGCGGCGCAGCGCCTCGGTGGCGTCGCCGGCACCCTCCGCGCTGCCGATGCGGGGGTCGGCGTGCAGCAGGTACAGCAACTCCTCCAGGGAGGGGCGTTCGTCGTCGACAGCCAGGGCGCGCAGCATGAACCCGGAGTGTAGGGGTGATCCGTACGTCTGGACATGTGCCGGGGGTGGACGTATCCGCTGGATGCGGTGCTCGCGTCGGGCCGGGCGCGGGCCGGGGTGCCGGTGGATACAGTGCCCGCATGAACAGCAGGTCCACGCCGTTCGACGAACTCGACCGGAAGATCATCACCGCGTTGATGGCGAACGCGCGGACGTCGTTCGCCGAGATCGGCACGGCGATCGGGCTGTCGGCCACGGCGGTCAAGCGGCGGGTCGACCGGTTGCGCGAGACGGGCGTGATCACCGGCTTCTCCGCGACGGTGAAGCCGTCGGCGCTCGGGTGGCGCACGGAGGCCTACGTCGAGGTGTACTGCGAGGGCGCCGCCCCGCCGCGGCGGCTGGCCGAGGTGGTGCGCGACTACCCGGAGATCGCCGCGGCGATGACCGTGACCGGCGGCGCGGACGCGCTGCTGCACGTGCGGGCGCGGGACGTGGAGCACTTCGAGGAGGTGCTGGAGCGCATCCGGCAGGAGCCGTTCATCCGGAAGACGATCAGCGTGATGGTGCTGTCCCATCTGCTGCCGGAGAGCCCGGAGGCGGGGGCGAGTCAACCGGCCCCGGAAGGGGTTCCCGGCGACGCAGCAGACGTGCGCTGAGCGGCTGGAAGACGCAGCGTTCCTGCGTCAACGCGCAACCTTTGTTTCTTGTCGGGCACCACCCCCGGTTCCTACCGTTGTGTCAACACCCTGTCACACACCGTGAGGAAGCGGAGGGACCCCTCTGTGCCCGACTCCCGTGTGCCGCGCCGGCGGCGCTACCTCGTCTGCGAACCCAGACACTTCGCCGTGCAGTACGCGATCAACCCGTGGATGCATCCCGACGAACCCGTCGACGTCATCCGCGCCTTGGACCAGTGGCAGGCGCTGGTCGACACCTACCGTGTCCACGGCCATACCGTGGACAGTGTGAAACCCGTTCCCGGCCTGCCCGACATGGTTTTCGCCGCGAACGCGGCGGTCGTCGTCGACGGCCGCGTCTTCGGCTCGCTCTTCCACGCGCCCGAGCGACGTCCCGAGTCCGTGCCGTACGAGGCGTGGTTCAAGACGGAGGGCTACGACGTCTACCACCCCGAGTCGGTGTGCGAGGGCGAGGGCGACCTGGTGCCGGCCGGCCGCTGGATCCTGGCCGGGACGGGTTTCCGGACGATCCGGGAGGCCCACAGCGAGGTGCAGGAGTACTTCGGGACGCCGGTGATCGGCCTGAAGCTGGTGGATCCGTACTTCTACCACCTGGACACGGCGCTGTTCGTCCTCGACGAGGGGCACGAGGGGAACATCGCCTACTACCCCGAGGCGTTCTCGCCGGGCAGCCGTGAGGTGCTGGCCCGGCTGTACCCGGACGCGGTGCTCGCCACCCGCGAGGACGCGATGGCGTTCGGGCTCAACTCCGTCTCCGACGGGCGCCACGTGTTCATCTCACCGGGGGCGACGAGCCTGGCCGGGCAACTGGCCGACCGCGGTTACGTCCCCGTCCCCGTCGACCTGTCCGAGTTCCACAAGGCCGGTGGCGGCATCAAGTGCTGCACCCAGGAGATCCGGGAGATCCGCTCATGACCGCACCCGTCCGCACCGAGGACCCGCAGGGAGCCCGTGGCCCGCGGGAGGCCCGTGACGCGCAGGAGACGCGTGGCTCGCAGGAGCTGATCCGCGCGGAGGAGCCGGTCCTCGCGCACAACTACCACCCGCTGCCGGTGGTCGTCGCCCGGGCCGAGGGCACCTGGGTGGAGGACGTGGAGGGGCGGCGCTACCTCGACATGCTGGCCGGCTACTCGGCCCTCAACTTCGGCCACCGGCACCCGGCGCTGATCGAGGCGGCCCACCGGCAGCTGGACCGGCTGACGCTCACCTCGCGCGCCTTCCACAACGACCGGCTCGCCGAGTTCGCGGAGCGGCTGGCGGCGCTGACCGGTATGGACATGGTGCTGCCCATGAACACCGGCGCGGAGGCGGTGGAGAGCGGGGTGAAGGTGGCCCGCAAGTGGGCCTACGACGTCAAGGGCGTACCGGCCGACCGGGCGACGATCGTGGTCGCGGCGGACAACTTCCACGGGCGTACGACGACGATCGTCAGCTTCTCCACCGACGAGACGGCCCGGGCGGGCTTCGGTCCGTTCACCCCGGGGTTCCGGGTGGTGCCCTACAACGACCTGGCCGCGATGGAGGCCGCGGTCGACGAGACGACGGCGGCGGTGCTGATCGAGCCGATCCAGGGCGAGGCGGGGGTGATCATCCCGGACGAGGGCTATCTGGCCGGCGTGCGGGAGCTGACCCGCCGCAAGGGCTGCCTGTTCATCGCGGACGAGATCCAGTCCGGGCTCGGCCGTACGGGCCGGACGCTGGCGGTGGAGCACGAGCCGGTGGTGCCGGACGTGCTGCTGCTGGGCAAGGCGCTGGGCGGTGGCATCGTGCCGGTGTCGGCGGTGGTCGGGCGCCGGGAGGTGCTCGGGGTGCTGCACCCGGGTGAGCACGGCTCGACGTTCGGCGGCAATCCGCTGGCGGCGGCGGTCGGTACGGCGGTGGTGGAGCTGCTGGAGACGGGCGAGTTCCAGCGCCGTGCGGCCGAGCTGGGCGCGATCCTGCGCGACGGTCTGACGGGGCTGGTCGGCAGGGGCGTCGTCGGCTTCCGCTCGCGCGGGTTGTGGGCGGGCGTCGACGTCGACCCCGCACTCGGCACCGGCCGCGAGATCAGCGAACGCCTGATGCGACAGGGGGTCCTGGCGAAGGACACCCACGGCTCGACGATCCGCCTGGCCCCACCGCTCACCATCACGGGCGAGGAGCTGACGGAGGCCCTCGGGGCACTGGAGAAGGCACTGGAACAAGGGGGCTGAGGTCACAGGGGCGGGGCGGCGGACCGAGCCGCAGGGGCAGGGCGACGGCCCAAGCCACACAGGCAGGGCGACGGCCCAAACCACACAGGCAGGGCGACGGCCCAAGCCACACAGGCAGGGCGACGGCCCGAGCTGGGCCGTCCGCCCTCGTCCCCGCGTCAACCGGGCCTTTCGCCGCGCGGACGGAACCGGGCCGGCGTGCCTGTCCCCGGGGCGGCCGCCACCCTCCATCCGGCATCCGGGCCGCCCCCCAGTGCGTCCGGCACGGGGCCCCGACCGGCCCCGCACAAGCCGCCCCGCGTCGCCGGAAGGGTGAAGATTGAGGCAAGAGGTGGTAGACCACTCTCAGCGACAGAGAGGTCGGCCGTGGGCGCAGACGAGGTGTACGGCGTTGCCCGGCAGCGGTTCGATGTGGCCGACGCGGCGCCCCTGTTGCTCGATCCACAGGGCGTGGTGACGGGCTGGACCGACGCTGCCCGGCGGCTGCTGGCGTACCCGGCTGCCGAGGCGGTCGGCAGGAAGCTGGCCGACCTGCTGGCCGCCGAGGACGCACAGCGCGTACCGGACCTGGTCGAGCGGTGCCGCAGGGACGGCGGCTGGACGGGACTGCTGACGGCCCGCCGCAGGGACGGGCGGCCGGTGAAGGTCGCGACCCGGATCACCACGGCCGAGGAGGCGCAGGGCGGCGCCCGCTGGCTGCTGCTCCTGTCGGAGCTGTCCGACGCCCCCGGCTGGGACATGAGCCGCACGGTCCTGGAGCAGATGGCGGCGGGCGCCCCGGTCGGTATCGCGATCGTGGACACGGACCTGCGCTTCGTGTGGTCGAACGCCGCCCTGGAGCAGTTCGGCGGCGGTCCGGCGGCGCGCCGGCTCGGGCTGCGCTTCGCGGACGTGCAGCCGGGCATGGACGCCCAGGCGGTCGAGGCGCAGATGCGGCACGTGCTGGAGACCGGCGAGCCGGTGATCGGCTACGAGCACGTGGGCCACGTGCGCTCGGCCCCGCTGCGCGAGACGGCGCACATGCTGTCGTTCACCCGGCTCGAGGACGACCGGGGCCATCCGATCGGCGTGTACTACACGGTCGTGGACATGACCGAGCGGCACCGTGCGCGACAGCGGCTGGCGCTGCTCGACCGGGCGGGCCAGAGCATCGGCCGCAGCCTGGACCTCACGCGCACCGCGCAGGAGCTGGCGGACGTGGCCGTGCCGGGGCTGGCCGACTTCGTCACCGTCGACCTGCTGGAGTCGGTGCTGCGGGGCGGCGAGCCGGTACCCGGGCCGCTCGCGGACTCGGAGGAACCGGTGGAACTGCGCCGCGCCGGCTACCGGTCCGCGCAGGACGATCTCGTGGAGGCCGTCATCGAGATCGGCGAGGGGGTGGCCTTCCGGGCCGGAACGCCGCCCTTCCGCTGTCTGGCCACGGGACGGTCCTGGCGCACCGAGCGACTCGACCCGCTGACCCGGGACTGGACCACGAGGACCCCGAGCGGCCGCCGGGCGACGTTCCGGGAGCTGGGCCTGCACAGCGTGATGACCGTGCCGATCCGCTCGCGCGGCATCACCCTGGGCATCACGACCTTCTACCGGCGCGAGAACCGGGAGCACTTCGACGAGGAGGACCTGCGGCTGGCCGAGGACCTCGTCGCCCGCGCGGGCGTCTGCGTGGACAACGCCCGCCGCTACACCCGCGAACGGGACGCCGCGCTCGTCCTGCAGCGCAGTCTGCTCCCCCACCGCCTGCCCGACCAGGACGCCGTCGAGGTGTCCGCGTGCTACCGGCCGGCGGACGAGCTGACCGGTCTCGGCGGCGACTGGTACGACCTCATCCCGCTGTCGGGGGCGCGTGTGGCGCTGGTCGTGGGTGAGGTGCCGGGGCACGGCATCGACGCCGCCGCGGCCATGGGGCAGTTGCGGACCGCCGTGCGGACCCTGGCGGCCCTGGACCTGCCGCCCGCGGAGGTGCTGGCGCACCTCGACGACCTGGTGGCGCGTTCGGCGCGGGAGGAGGGCGCGGAGCCCGGGACGATGGGCTCCGCGGGCACGCAGGGCGTGGGCTCCGGTTGTCTGTACGTCGTCTACGACCCGGTCGACGGGGGGTGCGCGCTGGCCGCGGCCGGGCATCCCGCCCCGGCCGTGGTACGGCCCGACGGTTCGGTCGTCTTCGTCGAACTGCCGCAGGGACCGCCGCTCGGCGTGGGCGGCCCGCCCTTCGAGGCGGTCGAGCTGTCCCTGCCGGAGGGCAGCACCCTCGCGCTGCACACCGACGGGCTGCTGGCCCGGGGCGAGATCTGGGCCGTCGACGCGGGCCGGGAGCGGCTGCGCCGGGCCCTGGAGCGGACGGGCCCGCTCGAGTCGTACTGCCGGTCCGTGGTCGACGCGCTGGTCCCGGCCCGCCCGTACGACGACGTGGCCCTGCTGATGGCCCGGACGAAACGTCTCGGCAGCGATCAGGTCGCGGCCTGGGACCTGCCGTCGGACCCGGCCGTGGTCGCCGACGCCCGCCGCACGGCCACCCGGCAGCTCGCGCACTGGGACCTGGAGGAGCTGGCCTTCACCACGGAGCTGGTGGTGAGCGAGCTCGTCACCAACGCCATCCGGTACGCCACCGGGTCCATCCGGCTCCGGCTGATCAGGGAGCGCGCCCTGGTCTGCGAGGTCCTCGACGGCGGGGCCACCGCGCCTCATCTGCGCCATCCCCGGACGACGGACGAGGGCGGGCGCGGCCTGTTGCTGGTCTCCCAGCTCACGCAGCGGTGGGGCACGCGGTTCGTTCCCGAGGGGAAGATCATCTGGGCCGAGCAGTCCCTGGCCGATCGTCCCGAGTGAGACGCCCGGGGTTCGCCCATACCGTGCGAAACTGGTGTGACCCCGGCGGCGGTGAGGCGGCAGCCATGGCGGAGACGGCGATCGACTACGGTGCGGTTTTCAAGGCGCTGCCCGGCATGGTGGCGCTCTTGACACCCGAGCTCGTGTACGCGGACGTCAACGAGGAGTTCGTCCGCGTCTCCGGCCGCTCGCGGGAGCAGCTGGTCGGCAAGTACCTGTTCGACGTCTTCCCGGACAACCCGAACGACCCGGCCGCGACGGGCATGCGCAATCTGGAGGCCTCGCTGTACCGCGTCCTGGCCACCGGGGAGCGCGACGCCATGGCCCTGCAGCGCTACGACGTCGAGGACCCCGAGCGGCCCGGCGAGTGGCAGAAGCGCTATTGGAGCCCGGTGAACGCGCCGCTGCTGGGTTCGGACGGCAAGGTCGTGCTGATCCTGCACCGGGTGGAGGAGGTCACGGAGCTGATCCGGGCCCGGGGCGGCTCCCCGGGGAACCGGGGCAGCCGGGCGAGGACGCTGGAGGCCGAGCTGTACACCCGCGCTCGTGAGTTGCAGGAGCTCAACGAGCGGCTGCGCCAGGCGCACTCCCGGGAGAGGGAGGTGGCGCTGGCGCTCCAAGCGGCGATGCTTCCCGCGCCCCGGCAGGTCCGCAACCACCCGGCCGCCGTCCGGTACCGGCCCGCCGTGGGCGCGCTCAACGTGTGCGGTGACTGGTACGACCTGGTCGATCTGGTGGGCGGCGACCGGATCGGCGTGGCCGTGGGCGACGTGGTCGGGCACGGGCTGGAGGCCGCCGGCGTGATGGGGCAGCTGCGCAGTGCGCTCAGCGCCGCCTCCCGGGTCGCCGACGGGCCGGCCCAGGCCCTGGACGTGCTGGGCCGCTACGCCCACGTCATCGACGGGGCCGAGTCGGCGACCGCCGCCACGACCTTCATCGACTGCGACCGCCACCTCATCACGTACAGCAGCGCCGGCCATCCCCCACCCGTGCTCGTCCACGCCGACGGCCGCACGGAGTTTCTCGACCAGGCCACGGACACCCCGCTCGACGCCCGCCCGGACCCGATCCCGAGACCCCAGGCCGAGACCACGTACGCGACGGGCGCCACGCTCGTGCTCTACACCGACGGCCTGATCGAACGGCGCCACGAGGACATCGACAAAGGCCTGGGCCGGCTCGCCGACGCCCTGCGCGACCATCGGGGCCAGGACCCGGAAGCGCTCGCCGACACCGTTCTCTCGGAGTTGCTGCCACCCGGTGGCGCCACCGACGACACGGCGCTGATCATCGTGCGGCTGTGACCTACATGCGGGTCTTGCCGTGGTCGAGCAGCCGGACGCGGTCGACGTTCTGCCGGTCCTCGGCGTCCGCGCTGGGCTCACCGGCGAACCACGCGTCGAGGATCTCCGTCAGCAGCGGCTGCGACGTCAGCCGCAGACTGAGCGCGAGCACGTTGGCGTCGTTCCAGCGACGCGCGCCGTCGGCCGTGTAGGCGTCCGTGCACAGGGCGGCCCGCACTCCGGGCACCTTGTTCGCCGCGATGGAGGCGCCCGTGCCGGTCCAGCAGCACACCACCGCCTGGTCCGCCGCACCGTCGGCGACCTCGCGGGCCGCCGCCTCGGAGCACACCGCCCACTGCGGGTCGTCCCCCGGGCGCAGCGCGCCGTGCGGGCGCACCTCATGACCCCGCTCGCGCAGGGCGGCCACGAGGAAGCGGGCGACGGGTTCGTCCATGTCCGAGGAAACAGCGATCCGCATGCCTGGCAGGTTACTCGCCGGGGCGGCCGTGGCCACCGGCCCACAGCGGCCGTCCCGCCCGCAAGAGCCACCGGCAGGTCACGCACCCCCGCTATCGCGCCACCCCGCCTGTTCGGCTTGCCCGTCACCCGGGTGGCGCAGCACGCTGGTCCCGCGACCCTCCCCAGCCGCAGGAGCATCACCGGACACGCGCGCCTGACTGACCATCAGTCAATTGGCGAAGGATCTGTGTCCTCCGCCCGCACGAGGTGCCCGGTGACCGCGCCTACACCTACACTGGCACCCCACGACATGCCGGTTGACCTGCTGGAACGCGGCGGTTGAGGCCACCGCGAGAGTCGAGGAGCGCCCGCTTTGTTCTACTACCTGCTGAAATACGTGCTGCTGGGCCCGCTGCTGCGACTGGTCTTCCGGCCTCGAATAGAGGGCCTGGAGCACGTTCCCGCGGAGGGCGCCGCCATCATCGCCGGCAACCACCTGTCGTTCTCGGACCACTTCCTGATGCCCGCCATCCTCAAACGGCGCATCACCTTCCTCGCGAAGGCCGAGTACTTCACGGGGCCGGGCGTCAAGGGCAGGCTGACGGCCTTCTTCTTCCGCAGCGCGGGGCAGATCCCGGTCGACCGCTCCGGCAAGGACGCAGGCCAGGCCGCGATCCGCGAGGGCCTCGGGGTGCTGAGCAAGGACGAACTGCTCGGCATCTACCCGGAGGGCACCCGCTCGCACGACGGCCGGCTCTACAAGGGCAAGGTCGGGGTGGCGGTGATGGCCCTCAAGGCCGGTGTCCCGGTGATTCCCTGCGCGATGATCGGCACCTTCGAGGCCCAGCCGCCCGGCAAGGTCATCCCCAACATCCACCCCGTGGTGATCCGCTTCGGCGAGCCCCTCGACTTCTCCCGCTACGAGGGCATGGAGAACGAGAAGGCCGTCCTGCGCGCCATCACCGACGAGATCATGTACGCGATCCTCTCCCTGTCCGAGCAGGAGTACGTCGACCGCTACGCGGCGGTGGTGAAGGCCGAGGAGGCCGCCGCCACGAAGGAGCGGAAGTTCCGGCGCATGCCCCTCAGTTGAGGCTCTGCTGTCGGCAGAATCCCGTTCCCCGGCCGGCCTTCGGCGATCTACGGTCGCGGCATGAGACGTGCTGTGGTGATCGGGGCGGGCGGGCAGATCGGGGGACCGGCGGTGACGGCGCTGGTGCGGGACGGCTGGGAGGTGACCGCCGCCTCACGCGGCGGCGGCCGGCGGGACGACTGGCCCGCAGAGGTGCGGACACCGCGACTGGACCGCGAGGACGACGCGGCGCTCGGCGCTCTGATCGGCGACGGCTGCGACCTCGTGGTCGACCTGGTCGCCTACGGGGCCCGGCACGCACGGCAGCTCACGGGCCTGGCCGACCGGATCGGCTCGGCCGTGGTGGTGTCGACAGTGTCGGTGTACGAGGACGGCAAGGGCCGCGGCTTCGACACGATGGGCGAACCGGACGGGCTACCGGAATACCCGGTGCCGATCCCGGAGGACCAGGTCACGGTCCCGCCGGGGGACGCCACGTACAGCACCCGCAAGGTGGCCCTGGAGCGTGAACTCCTCGCGGCTGCCGACCGGTTGCCCACGACCGTGCTGCGCCCGGGCGCGGTCCACGGGCCGCACAGCCCGCTCCCCCGCGAGCTGCACTTCGTCAAGCGGAACCTCGACGGCCGGCGCAGGAGGGTGCTCGCGTTCCGGGGTGAGAGCCTCTTCCACACCTCGGCGGCGCGCAACGTCGCCGAACTGATCCGGCTGGCGGCGGCCCGGCCGGGCTCGCGGGTGCTGGGCGCCTGCGATCCGCAGCCGCCGACCGTGTCGCAGATCGGGGCGGCGGTGGACGCGGTCATGGGCGTGGAGACGGAGACGGTGCCCCTGGACGGTCCCGCGCGTGCGTCCGTGGGCCGTACGCCCTGGTCGGTGGAATTGCCCGTGCTGTGCGACATGTCCGCCGCGGCACGGGAGCTGGGCTACCGGCCGGTCGTGACGTACCAGGACAGCCTGCCGGAGACGGTCGAGTGGCTCACCCGTCGGCTGTCCGAGCAGGACTGGCGGGAGGCGTTCCCCACCCTCGCCCGGGCGTACCCGGACCTCTTCGACTACGCGGCGGAGGACGCCTGGTTCGCGGTCCGGCAGGCATGAGGAAGGGGCGGCCGGTGTCCCGGCCGCCCCTCACCACCGTCGGACGACGGCTACGGCTACGGCTTCGGCGTGGCGTGCGGCGCGCAGGTCACGTCGGCGCCGTCCAGCTTGCCGGTGAGCAGGTAGCTGTCCACCCGGGGGTTGATGCAGGGGTTCACCAGGCCGGTGACGCCGTGGGAGCCCGCGTCCTTCTCCGTGATCAGCCGGGAGCCCTTGAACCGCTTGTGCAGCTCCACGGCGCCCTCGTACGGAGTGGCCGCGTCCCGCTCGGACTGGACGATGAGTACGCCGGGCAGGCCCTTGCCGGTCTTGACGTTCAGCGGCGTCTGCTGCTTGGCCGGCCAGGTGGCGCACGGCAGGTTCATCCAGGCGTTGGCCCAGGTCATGAACGGGTGGTCCTTGTGGAGCCGCGTGTTGTCGCGGTCCCACCGCTGCCAGCTGGTGGGCCACTTGGCGTCGGCGCACTCCACGGCGGTGTAGACGGCGTTGCCGTTCTCCGAGGACGCGTTGCCGGCCGTGTCCGACAGATCCGGGGCGGCGGCGTCGACGAGCGCCTGCGTGTCGCCGGCGACGTACTTGCTGAAGACCGACGCGGTCGGCGCCCAGGAGGAGTCGTAGTACGGGGCGCTCTGGAAGAAGGAGATGAGTTCGGCCGGGCCGACGACCCCGCCGATGGGGTTCTTCTTCGCGGTGGCGCGCAGCTCCAGCCACTTCGCCTGGACGGCGGCACGGGTGGTGCCGAGGTGGTAGGTCGCGTCGTTCGCGGCGACCCAGTCCTGCCAGTCCTTCCAGCGGCCCTCGAACGCGACGTCCTGGTCCAGGTTGGCCTGGTACCAGATCTTGTCCCGCGAGGGGTTGACCACGCTGTCGACGATCATGCGGCGCACGTGACCCGGGAAGAGGGTGCCGTAGACGGCGCCCAGGTAGGTGCCATAGGAGACGCCGAGGAAGTTGAGCTTCTTCTCGCCGAGGGCGGCGCGGATGACGTCGAGGTCGCGCGCGGTGTTCGGCGTGGTCATGTGCGGCAGCATCGCGCCGCTGCGCTCCTGGCAGCCCTCGGCGTACTCGCGGGCCAGCTTGCGCTGGGCGAGCTTGTCGGCCTCGGAGTCGGGCACCGGGTCGGCCTTGGGCGCCTTGACGAACTCCTGGGGGTCGACGCAGGAGATGGGCGCGGACTTGCCGACGCCGCGCGGGTCGAAGCCCACGAAGTCATAGGCCTTGGCCGCGTTGGCCCAGACGGCGTTCTTGTTGGTGACCCGGGCCGGGAAGCGCAGCCCGGAGCCGCCGGGGCCGCCCGGGTTGTAGAGGAGCGCGCCCTGCCGCTCGGCCTTGGTGCCGGTGTTGCCGATGCGGTCGACGGCGAGCTTGATCTGCTTGCCGTAGGGCTTGGCGTAGTCGAGCGGCACGGTGACGTACCCGCACTGGATCGGCTTGGCCAGGTTCCAGTCGGCGGGGCAGTCCTGCCAGTCGATGCCGGCCTTCGCGGCCCGGGCGGCGGCGATCGCGGCGCCCTTGGCCTCCCGGTCCCGGCCGTGTCCGCTGCCCGCGCTCGCGTTCGCGTTCGCGGTGGGCGCCGCGACGGCGCCGGCTATCAGCGTGGCCGTGACGAGCGCGCCGGCCGAACCGAGCGCCGCCACCCGCCTCTTCGGTCTCGAACCCCTCAAGGGGGACCTCCCCGTACCTCGTTGAGATCAGTACGGGGGATCCTCCCGGTTGTGGGGTCCCTGACAACAGAGGCAAGCGCCCTTCTTTGCCAATCCGATAAACGGAGAAGGTGTACTTCTCTGCGGACGGCCGGTCCGCGAGGTCGGATGCCCGGGTCCGGGGGGGCCGCCCGGGCCCATGGGGACGGACGCCTGGGCCCATGGGGGCGGACGCCTGGGCCCATGGGGGCGGACCCGGGCCGCGGGGACGGACGCCTAAGTCTGCCGCAGCGACGACAGGGCCTCGTCGAGCAGCCGCCTGAGCCGGAGGGCGTCCGGCGCCACCGCGGTCACCAGCGCGGCGGGCCCGGCGAGCGGCACCAGCGAGGCTCCCTCCCCCAGCACCCCGGCCGTCACCGGCTCGGCGGCGAACTCCGGCCGCACCACGACCAGCTGGCCGACGGCGCGATGCCCCGCCAGCACCGCGGGTCCGTCCCAGCCGCCCGGCGCGCCGGGCCCACAGGACAGTTCCTGGTCGAGCACGGCCTGCCCGGCGACCCGCACGGTCAGACGGCTCGTGAGCCGTCCGGGTTCCTCGCCGACGCGTCCGAGCACCTGCTCCTCGCGCAGCACGAGCCGGGCGGTGGGTGCGAGCTCGACGCGGGTGGTGACGTACAGGTCACTGCCCCGGGCAGAGATCAACTGCTCCGGCAGCCAGTGCAGTTCGCCATGATCGGCGACATCGAGCCGGACGTCGTAGCGGGCCTCGCCCTTCGCCTGCCCGGGCAGTGCGATGGTGGCGGCGGCCGACCCGACGGACAGTCGCGCGCCCTCCTCCACCCGGCCCTGCACAGTGAAGTGGTCACCGCCGAGCGGCCCGCTCATCGCGCCGACCAGCATGACCCGCGCCTCGGAGCCGGCGGCCCGGGTGCGCCGCAGTGCCAGGGGCCCGTCACTCTCCAGCACGGGCAGCGAGGTCCCGCCGCGCCCGTCGTCGCGGGCGACGATCCGTGCGAGGGACCGCACCCCGGCACCGGTACGCACGCTCACGCCCGCCACGCGGCGAGCTGCGCCCGCACCCACGCGGCGACGTCCGCCACCCCGGCCTCGCTGCGCAACGACTGGAAGACCACCGGCAGTTCGGCGCGCTGGGCCTTGGCATCGGCGGCCATCCGGGCGAGGTCGGAGCCGACGTACGGGGCGAGGTCGGTCTTGTTGACGACGAGAAGGTCCGCGGTGGTCACACCCGGTCCGCCCTTGCGCGGGATGTCGTCGCCCCCGGCCACGTCGATCACGAAGATCTGCGCGTCGACGAGCCCCTTGGAAAAGGTCGCGGTGAGGTTGTCCCCGCCGGACTCCACGAGCACCAGATCCAGCGGCCCGACCGCGTCCTCCAGATCCTCCACCGCCTCCAGGTTCGCGGAGATGTCGTCCCGGATCGCGGTGTGGGGGCAGGCGCCGGTCTCCACGGCGGTGATCCGCTCGGGCGGCAGCACGGCCTCGCGGAGCAGGAACTCGGCGTCCTCCCGCGTGTAGATGTCGTTGGTGACGACGGCGAGCGCCAGCTCGTCCCTGAGCGCCCGGCAGAGCGCGGCGACGGTGGCGGTCTTCCCGGACCCCACGGGGCCGCCGAGCCCGATGCGGAGGGCTCTGCGGGTGCCGTCGGGGCGGTGGGCGTCGGCGCTGAGCGCGGCAGGGCCGTGGTCGGTGTGGTCGAGGTGCATGTGCGGCTCCTTGGTGGGTGGGGGGTGGTCGCTGGTGTGGAGTGCGGGTGGGTGGGGGCTGGTCGCGCAGTTCCCCGCGCCCCTGAGGGGGTCGGTCTGCACGGCGTTCGGAGGGCGGCTATGAGGCGAACAGCCGTACATGCCACCCCGCGTGCGCCTCCGCCCCGATCTCCAGCAGCGGCGCCGACGCGGCGGGCAGGGCGTCGACCCCGCCGTCGACGGCCTGTCGTGCCGCCTCGACCGCACGGTCCACGACCCGGTCCACCTCCGGCGCCAGCCGGGCCAGCACCCCGGTCGCGTCGAACGGGTCGAGACTCAGCAACCGCACCGTCGCCGAGGCGGGCCCGCTCACGTTCTCGTATGCCGCGCAGTACGCCGCGTCCACCGGACCCAGCCCGGCCGCCCGGGCCGCCAGCCCCAGCACCACCGGCTGATGCGCACCCTTCGGGAACTCCCGGCCGAGCGCGTCCAGTTCGGCGGACGGCCAGGTCGCACGGGCGGCCCGCAGCAGCTGCCGCCCCAGTTTGCGCGCGGCGACCCGCAGCGCGGGCGACGGCGTACGGGCGTCCGCGGCACGGTCGAGCGCGACAGGGTCGATCCCGAGCGCGGCAGCCGCCGCCAGCCCCGCCGCGACCAGCCCCGCCGTGTGCAACCGACCCCGGCAGAACTCCCCCAGGCTCGCCGCCCCACTGATTCGCCCGGCCTTGACCGCGGCCTCGGCACCGCCGGAGTGGGCATGTCCCCCGGCGGGGAATCGCCCGTCGGCCAGGACGAGCAGCGCCGCACGTGACATCAGAACACCCTCAGAACTCAGAACAGGAAGTACCGCTGGGCCATGGGCAGTTCGGTCGCCGGGGCCGCCTCGACCAGCTCCCCGTCGATGTGCACGGCGAAGCTGTCGGGATCGACCCGCACGTCGGGCCGCGCGTCGTTCTCGCGCATGTCGGCCTTGGTGACCCCGCGCGTCGACTCGATCGCCGCGAACCGCTTCCCGAGCCCCAGCCGCTCCGGCAGCCCGGCCTCGACGGCCAGTGGGGCGACGAAGTTGAGGGAGTTGGAGGCCGGCGCCCGCCCGATCGCCCCGTACATCGGCCGCGGCAGAATCGGCTGCGGAGTGGGGATCGAGGCATTCGCGTCGCCCATCTGCGCGTACGCGATCTGCCCGGCCTTGATGACGAGCTGCGGCTTGACGCCGAAGAACGCCGGTTCCCACAGCACCAGGTCGGCCAGCTTGCCGCTCTCCACCGATCCGATCTCCCGGGCCAGGCCCTGGGCGAGCGCGGGGTTGATCGTGTACTTGGCGACATAGCGACGGACGCGACGGTTGTCGGCCCGGCCGTCCCCGGGCAGCGCGCCCCGCCGCCGCTTCATCACGTGCGCGGTCTGCCAGGTCCGCATCACGACCTCGCCCACGCGCCCCATGGCCTGGGAGTCGGAGGAGATGATCGAGATCGCGCCCAGGTCGTGCAGCACGTCCTCCGCCCCGATCGTGGAGGGGCGGATCCGGGACTCGGCGAAGGCCAGGTCCTCCGGCACCGCCGGGTTGAGGTGGTGGCACACCATCAGCATGTCGAGGTGTTCCTCGGCGGTGTTGACGGTGAACGGCCTGGTCGGGTTGGTGGAGCTGGGCAGGACGTACGACTCGGAGACCACCGTCATGATGTCCGGCGCGTGCCCGCCGCCCGCACCCTCGGTGTGGTACGCGTGGATGCCCCGCCCGGCGATCGCGGCAAGCGTGTCGCCCACGAACCCGGCCTCGTTGAGGGTGTCGGTGTGGATGGCGACCTGGATGCCGGTCTGCTCCGCGACGGTCAGCGAGGCGTCGATGACGGCCGGGGTGGAGCCCCAGTCCTCGTGCAGCTTCAGGCCGAGTGCACCGCCCCGGATCTGCGACAGCATCGCCTCGTGGGAGACGGTGTTGCCCTTGCCGAGGAGGCCGATGTTGAGCGGGTAGGCCTCCATCGCCTCCAGCATCCGGGCGAGGTGCCAGGGACCGGGGGTCACCGTGGTGGCCTTGGAGCCCTCCGCGGGGCCCGTACCGCCGCCGACGAGGGTCGTGATGCCCGAGGAGAGGGCCTCGTCGGCGATCTGCGGGCAGATGAAGTGCACGTGCGCGTCGATCGCGCCGGCCGTGAGGATCCGCCCGTTGCCCGCGATGATCTCGGTCTCCGGGCCGATGACCAGCTCCGGGTGGACGCCGTCCATGGTGTCGGGATTGCCGGCCTTGCCGATGCCGGTGATCCGGCCGTCGCGGATGCCGACGTCGGCCTTGACGATCCCCCAGTGATCGATGATCACCGCACCGGTGATCACCGTGTCCGGTGTGCCCTCCGCGCGGGTGGCCCGCGCCTGGCCCATGGACTCGCGGATGACCTTGCCGCCGCCGAAGACGGCCTCGTCACCGGCGAGACCGGGGCCGCCGGAACGGTCCTCCTCGATCTCGACCAGCAGGTCGGTGTCGGCGAGGCGGATCCGGTCGCCGGTCGTCGGGCCGAACAGGTCCGCGTAAGCGGCACGCGAGATCTCAGGCATCGAGGGCACCTCCGGTCTCCCCGCGCAGGCCGGGCACCACACGGGCGCCGGCCAGCGGAACGAGTTCGACGTCGACGGGGATCCCGGGCTCGAAGCGCACGGCCGTGCCGGCGGCGACGTTCAGCCGCTTGCCGCGCGCGGCGGCACGGTCGAACTCCAGGCCGGGGTTGGCCTCGGCGAAGTGGTAGTGGGAGCCGACCTGGACGGGCCGGTCGGCGGCATTGAGGACGGTGAGGCGGGTGACCTCGCGGCCCTCGTTGTAGGCAATCGGGTCCTCGGCGAACAGGAACTCTCCGGGAATCACGGCGGTCTCCCCGTCAGACGATCGGCTCGTGGACGGTGACAAGCTTGGTGCCGTCCGGGAAGGTGGCCTCGACCTGGACGTCGTGGATCATCTCGGGGATGCCCTCCATGACGTCGTCCCTGGTCAGGAGTTTGCGCCCGGAGGACATGAGCTCCGCGACGGTCCGGCCGTCCCGCGCGCCTTCGAGGATGTGCGAGGTGATGAGCGCGACCGCCTCGGGGTGGTTGAGCTTCAGCCCACGGGCCCGGCGCTTCTCGGCGACGTCCGCCGCCACGTGGATCAGCAGTCGTTCTTGCTCGTGCGGGGTCAGCTGCACGTCCCACCTCACAGTCGTCACTCGGGGCCGTGCGGGGCCCGGTTGCCGCGGCCACGGGGCAAAGTGCCAGGTGGCGTGGATCGGCAGGCTAATTGGACCGCGTTTCGGGCACGTTAACCGAGCTGTGATCCACCGGTGCCCTCGCCCCGCATGCCCGTCAGGGCCCGCAGGCCGTCCTGGAGAACCTCCACCGGGGCGGGTCCGAAGAGGGACTGCTGCGCGATGAAACCGAGCACGGCGGCGATCATCGTGCGGGCCACATGGTCCGGCGCCACGTCCGCCCGCATCATGCCGGCCTCCTGATAGCCCTCGACGATCTTCGCCCAGGCCGCGCGGACCGAGCCGTAGCCCTCCCCCAGCAGGAGCGCCAGCTCTTCGTTGCGCAGGGTCTCCGTCCACACCTGGACGACGAGCCGGGGGAAGGCGGGCCGGCCGTCGACGACCAGGGACTCACGGGCGGCGAGCGTCCTGCCGAGGACGGAGGCGACGAGTTCGTCCGGCGGCGGGGGCGGACTCTGCCGTGCCGCCTCCTCGAACGCCTCGCGGACGGAACCGAGCGTCTCGGTGACGATCGCGCCGATCAGCTCCTCCTTGCCGCTGAAGTAGCGGTACACAGCCCCCGCCGAGAGATCGACCTCCTTGAGCACGTCCTGCATGGACGTGGCGTGGAAGCCGTTGCGAGCGAAGCAGAGCGCGGCGCCGTCGAGGATCTGGCGGCGGCGGGCGTCGAGATGTTCCTGGGACACGCGGGCCATGATCCCCAAAGTAAAACGAATATTCATTCTTGACAAGAGGCCACCATCGGAGCACCGTGAGGGCAGAGCAAAAACGAACGATCCTTCTTTTTGACGTTCCGGTTCCGCTCGCTTCAGGAGACCCTCATGCCTTCCCGCAACCGCACTGTGATCGCGGTCGTCGCCCTCGTCCCCGTCCTGGCAGCCCTGGCCCTGTGGGCCTTCGCCTGGCCGGCCTCCCGCATCGCACCCCGCGACCTACCGCTCGGCGTGGCCGGACCGCCCGCCGCGGCGGCCCAGGTCGAGCGGCAGCTGGAGCGACACGAGGGCGCCTTCGAGATCCACCGCTACGCCGACGAGGCCGCCGCCCGGGACGCCATCGAGGAGCGGAGCGTGTACGGCGCCGTCGTGGTCACGCCGCAGGGGCCCGAACTGCTCACCGCTTCGGCGGCCAGTCCGGTCGTCGCGCAGTTCCTCCAGCAGGCCGTGGCCCAACAGGCCGTCGCCCAGGGCACACAGATCAAGACGGTCGACGTCGTGTCCGCCCCGGCCAGCGATCCGCGGGGCGCGGTGCTGAACGCCGCCGCACTGCCCCTCGCCCTGGCCGGCATCGCGGCGGGCGCGGTCGTCACCCTGCTGGGGCTGCGCGGCTCCCGGGCCGTGATCGCGCTGCTCGGCGCGTCCGCCCTGGTCGGTGTGGCCGCGGCCGGGATCGCGCACAGCTGGCTCGGGGCGCTCAGCGGTGACTGGTGGACGGAGGCGTCGGTGCTCGGCCTGTCCACGCTGGCCGTCGGCGGGGCCGTCGCCGGACTCGCCGCCCTGATCGGCACCGCCGGCGTGGGCGTCGGAGCCGCCGTGGTGATGCTGATCGGCAACCCCTTCTCCGGCGCCACCTCGGCCCCTCAGATGCTGCCGGAGCCGGCCGGGGCGATCGGCCAGTGGCTGCCGCCCGGCGCGGGTACGACCCTGCTGCGCTCGGTGTCGTACTTCGACGGCGCGGCGGCGACCGGGCCCGCCCTGACGCTGACCTGGTGGGCGGTGCTGGGCCTGGGTGCCGTGCTGCTCGGCGGCTCGCTCAGGGCACGGAAGGCGGGCGCCGCGCCCGCGGCCGACCGGCGGGAGCTCTCGACCGTCGGCTGACCGGCGGGAGCTCCCGGCCGTCGGGCGACCGGCAGGAGCTCCCGGCCGTCGGCTGACCGGCGGGAGCTACCGGCCGTCGGCCGGCCCGCGCCCACATGAGGAGACCGTGCGTCCCCGCCGCAGCGGACGGGGGGCACGGTCTTCCGTCTGCACGGGGCCGGGACCGTCCGTACGGGGCGGGGATCTAGTGGCCGGCCCTCCGGTGCTCCGCCGCGATGCCGAACCGCTGTGGTTCGCCGGGAGCGGACGCAACCTGGCGGACCGTGGACACCGCGCTGACCACCTGCTCCTCCACGGCCTCCGCGAGCTCCTGGCCCTCTTCGAGTCGCCGCAGGTCATCGGCCGAGACGAGGGCGACGAGGGGCTTGCCGTGCCGGGTGACGACGACGCGTTCACCGGCGTACACCACACGGTTGATCAGGTCGGCGAGCTCAGCCCTGGCTTGCGTCACCGGAATCTCGTAGGCCATACCCCCATCATAACGTGACGTACGTCCTGTACATTTTTTACAGACACGGCTGTCGCCGGAGACAGCTCTGCCCGCGAGGAGGGGTTCGCCATGACCCGACCGTCCGCCCGCTACGTGCTGCCCGAGTTCACCGAACGCACGACGTCCGGGCAACGGACGATGGATCCGTACGCGAAGCTCCTGGAGGAGCGGATCGTCTTCCTCGGGGCGCCGGTGGACGAGACCTCGGCGAACGACGTGATGGCCCAGTTCATGCATCTGGAGCACCAGGCCCCCGAGCGCGACATCTCGCTCTACATCAACTCTCCCGGCGGCAGCTTCCATGCGATGACGGCGATCTACGACACGATGCAGTACGTCTCCTGCGACGTGGAGACGATTCTCCTGGGTCAGGCCGGTGCCGCCCCCTCGGTGCTGCTGGCGGCGGGCACGCCCGGCAAGCGATTCGCGCTGCCCGACGCGCGTCTGGTGATTCATCAGCCGGCGCTGCCCGAGCCGATCCGGGGTCAGGCGAGCGATCTGGCCATCCAGGCGGACGAGTTGACGCGCATCCGGAGCCGGATGGAGGAGATGCTCGCGCTGCACACGGGCCGCACCCGGCAGCAGGTGAGCGCGGACATCGAGCGGGACAAGGTCCTCAGCGCGCGCGAAGCGGTGGAGTACGGCCTGGTGGACGGCATCATCCCCAGCCGCAAGGCCACCCTCGCCCCGCCGACCGGACAGTGAGGACCCGGTGCTCCCGCCCGAACTGCCACCGCTGCCCGCCCTGACCCGCGCCGAGGCGGAACTGATCGACCGTTACCTCGACGTGGTCGACCTGCTCGGCCGCATCAACCCGGCCCGGGACGGTGACACCTACCGCGGGCTGCGTGCCGCCCAGGCCCTCGTCGGCAAGGCGACCGCGTTGCGTGACGCTCTGGCCCTGATGCACCAGCGGGGCGAGACGGAACTGCACGCCGCCACCCTGGCCCGGGCGCTGCGGGTACTGGACGGCGAGCGGCGCACGGCCCGGCTCACCCTGCCCCCGGAGTCCGTCAGTTGACGCGCGCCGTCGGCCCGGATGCCCGACGCGACGTCGGAGCGTGGGGAGCTGAGTCGAAACGAACCAAAAGACGTACCCCTGTTCGGAGTAGGCGGGGGACCAATTTGGGGACCCTTCCGGTTGCGCAACGCGCGTAGCCGCAGGGGGGAATGGGACATTCCGTCGCTGGTCCGACGGTCCGCGAACCCGTGAACAGTGGCGCGAACGCACACGTGTCCACCCGAACGGGTGAGTGGTGAGTAACAACACAAATCCCCGGTTCCGTTGGGAAATCCGGACAGGCATACGCCAAGATCCCCTACTGACGACAAGCCCCCGCCGCTGTGGCGGGGCGATCCGGGCGGACGCCGAGTCCTGCCGCCGCCCGGATGACCGGTCGACAGGAGTGGATCGGCAGGAGTGGAGGACCCAAGCACGACGGGTCGCCGGGACGGTCACGCCATGACCGGATCCGAGCAGCCCTTGGGGTGAAGCCGCGTCAGCGGCCGGGCAACTTTGTCAGCCCGAATCCGACAGGTCATCCTTCACAGGCGGCTGACGAAGGGTTGCGCATGACTGCGCTCAATCGTGTCCCGTCGCTCATGGCCCGAGCCGGTACGGCCTCGGCGCTGACCATCGCCGCTGTGGGCGGTTCGATCGTGGCCCCCGGCTTCGCCTCCGAGGCCGCGGCAGCCACACCGGCGACCAAGGCACTCCAGATCGCGGCATCCAAGAAGGGTTCGCCCTACAAGTACGGGGCGATAGGGCCGCACCGGTTCGACTGCTCCGGGCTCACGCTCTACTCGTTCAAGAAGGCCGGCAAAAAGCTCCCCCGCACGGCTGCCCAGCAGTACAACAAGACGCGCCACATCTCCGCCAAGAGCCGCAAGGCGGGAGACCTGGTGTTCTTCCACTCGGGCAGCAACGTGTACCACGTCGGCATCTACGCGGGTAAGAACAAGCTCTGGCACTCCCCGAAGAGCGGGGACGTGGTGCGGCTGCAGAAGATCTGGACCAAGAGCGTCTGGTACGGGCGCGTGAAGTGATCCGCCCGGCGTGCGGCGGCGTCCTTCACGCGCCGCCGCACGCCGGAGCGTGACACGGGCTCTTGTGGATACCCGTGATGTCATGGCCGAGCACCGTCCCTGCACCGCGCGCAACGAGACTCCGCTGCAACGCGCCGACCGCAACTTCGTCGAGCTGCTCCAGGAGCTCCGCGTCACCCAGACGGGTGTGCAGATCCTCTTCGCCTTCCTGCTGTCGCTGGCCTTCACCTCGCGCTTCGGGGACCTCGACACGGTCCAGCGCGTCACCTACGTGATCACGCTGCTGCTGGCGGTCCTGGCCGCCGCGCTCTTCACCGCGCCGGCCGCGCTGCACCGCTCCCTCTTCCAGCAGGGCGCCAAGCCCCGCATAGTGCAGGTCTCCTCGCGCCTGGCCACGACAGGTCTGAGCGTGCTGGTGTTCGCGTTCAGCGGCTCGGTGCTGCTGGTGGTCGACGTGACCACGGGCCGTCCCGGTGGCATCGCCGCGGGCGCCGCGACCTTCCTGGTCTGCGTCGGACTGTGGGGGGTGCTTCCGCGGCTGGTGCGACGGGCGGGGCTGCACGGGGAACGGGACGGCGCCGAGGGGGCCACCGAGGAGGATCCGGAGGGGGCCGAGATCAGGATCCCCGCACCGCTGCGGCGCACTGTCCGGCAGCCGTCAGGGCTTCGAGGGGCGGCAGCACACCGGGAGGCGTCGGCTCGGCACCGGTGACGGTCACGGGCTCCGGAGGGCCGCGAGGCGCTCAGTGGGCTGCGTAGAGCCGTGGGACGGCCCGGATGCGGGTCGCGCGGGCCGGCGTGCGTCGAGGGCACCCGATGGGGGGCCTTCAGGTCTGTCAGGTTCTCAGGTCTTTCAGGGTCCTGCTGCGACCGGCTACGGCTCCTGCTGGCCCGCCGTCGTCACCGGCCGGACCGGAACGGCCCACGGGAGTTCGATCGAGACGGTCTTGCCGCCCTCGCGGGTCGGGCGGATGCGCAGTCTGCCGCCGCACTCGGCGGTCAGCCAGCGGATGATGACCAGGCCGCGGCCGTTGTCCTGCTGGACGGCTGCGGGCAGGCGTCTGGGGAAACGCGGGTGACTGTCCGTGACACCGATGCGCAGCTGTTCGTCGCGGTCCAGCACGACGTCCACGGTGAAGGTGGGCGACTGGCCGAAGGTGTGCTGGACGGCGTTGGTGGCGAGTTCCGAGATGATGAGCCGGACGGTGTCGGACACGTCCGTGTCCGCCGGCAGGCCCCACTCCGCCAGCGTGCTCACCACATAGGCACGCGCTGCGGAGACCGAGGCGGGATCGCTCGGCAGAGTGACGGATGCTTCCAGATGGTCTGCCATGGCGACGTCGTCCCTTTCCCACGGGACCGTAGCCCGACACGGAGCGGATGGTTCGAGTACGGTCCCGGACTGGTGCTTCGTCGTCAGACTGCCACCAGAACACCCGTGAAGGTCGGCGATCCACCAAGATATGCATATATCTGTCGCTCAAAGCGGTGAACTCTGCGCCGCGAAACCGTATTTGGGTGGCTCCGAAGGAGTAAGGAGGAGCGCATGCAGCACGGTCCCGCGGTGCGCCGCCGGAAACTGGGCGCCGAACTGCGTGCGCTGCGCTCCTCGGCGGGGCTCACAAGCGGTGAGGCGGCCCGGCTGGTGGGCTGGCACCAGTCCAAGGTCAGCCGGATCGAGACGGGCACGAGCGGGGTGAAACCGGCCGATGTGCGGTTACTTCTGAATGCCTACGGTGTCACGGACGCCCAACTCCGCGAACTGCTCATGATGTTGGCGGGCGCCGAGGACAGCGACGGCCGCCACCACTGGTGGCACGCCTACCGCGGGGTGCTGCCGCCGACCTACCGGGACTTCATCAGCCTGGAGTCCCAGGCCGGCGCGATGCGCACGCTGGAGACCACCGTCGTCCCGGGCCTGCTCCAGACGCCCGAGTACGCGCGTGCGGTGACCCGGGCCGCGGTGGAGGGGCTCCCGGAGGACCGGCTCGACACACTGGTCGAGGTGCGGCTGGCCCGGCAGGACGTGCTGCGCGCCGATCCCCCGCTGGAACTGAGCGCCGTGCTGGACGAGGCGGTACTGCGGCGGGAAGTGGGCGGACCCGGGGTCATGGCCCGCCAGCTGGAACGACTCGTCGAGGCGGCCCGGCTGCCCCAAGTGCGCCTGCAGGTACTGCCGTTCGCCGCCGGAGCACACATCGGCGTCACCGGACCTTTCGTTATCTTCTCATTTTCGAGCACTTCTGATCTGGATGTGGTTGTTCTCGACCACTTGACGAGTAGCCTCTACCTCGAACGGAAAGAAGACCTCCAGGCCTACACGGAGGCCTTCAACGCCCTTCAGATCCACGCCCTTTCGCCCGAGGACTCGTTGGATTTCATCGCCGGGACAGCCGCCGGCGCGTAAGGAGGCACCATGCGTGCACTGCCTCGTCACGTCCCCTCAAGCATCGAACTGCACGGTGTGCGGTGGTTGCGCAGCAGCTACAGCACCGGCGCGAACAACTGCGTCGAGACCGGGTGCCCGGATGCCCCGCCCTGGGCCGGGCTGCTCGCCGTGCGCGACTCCAAGGACCCGGCCGGACCCGCGCTGCTCTTCTCCGCGGGGAGCTGGCAGGCCTTCGCGGCCGGGGTGGACCGTATGTAGGCGCGCTTGCGGGCGCGTTCGATCAGACCGTCATCGTGCGACGCACGGCCGTGTCACGCCGACTCATGGCCGCGTCTCGCCGATCAGCCGTACAGCGCGTTCGATCTGCTGACCGGTCAGGTCCGCGCGTGCGGTCAGCCTGAGCCGTGAGATCCCGTCCGGCACGGAAGGGGGCCGGAAGCACCCCACGGCCAGGCCCGCCGCGCGGCACTGTGCCGCCCAGCGCACGGCGTCCTCGGGAGAGGCCGCCCGCACCGAGACCACCGCGGCGTCCGGACGGACCGCTTCCAGACCCGCGGCGGTCAGGCGTGCGTGCAGTTCGCCCGCCACCGCGCGGGCCCGTGCCGCCCGCTGCGGCTCGCGGCGCAGCAGCCGCAGGGCCGCCAGGGCCGCCCCCGCCGCCGCGGGGGCGAGTCCGGTGTCGAAGATGAACGTCCGGGCCGCGTTGACCAGGTGGTCGACGACCCGCGCGGGGCCGAGGACGGCTCCGCCCTGGCTGCCGAGCGACTTGGAGAGGGTGACCGTCGCGACGACGTCGCCGGCGCCCGCGAGGCCCGCCCCGTGCGGAGCGCCGCGGCCGCCGTCACCGAGAACGCCCAGTCCGTGGGCGTCGTCGACGACCAGCCCGGCACCCTGCTCCCGGCAGGCCCCGGCGAGCGCGGCGAGGGGGGCCGCGTCGCCGTCGACCGAGAAGACCGTGTCGGACACGGCGATCGCCGTGCCCTCGTGGGTCGCCAGCGCCTTGCGCACGGCGTCCGGCTCGGCGTGCGCCACCACCTGGGTGGTGCCGCGGGCGAGCCGGCAGCCGTCGATGAGCGAGGCGTGGTTGCCCGCGTCGGAGACGATCAGGGAGCCGTGGGGGCCCAGCGCGGTGACCGCGGCGAGGTTGGCGGCGTAGCCGGAGGAGAAGACGAGGGCCGCCTCGAAACCGCAGAAATCGGCCAGTTCCCGCTCGAGTTCGGCGTGCAGTTCGGTCGTTCCGGTGACGAGCCGGGAGCCGGTCGAGCCGCCGCCCCAGTCCCGCGCGGCCCGGGCGGCGCCCTCGGTGACCTCGGGGTGGCGGGCCAGCCCGAGGTAGTCGTTGCTTGCCAGGTCGAGCAGCGGCGAATCGGCCGGACGGGGGCGCAGAGTCCGTACGAGTCCGGCGCGGGCGCGCAGCTCCGCCTGCTCGTCGATCCAGCCGAACGCCATGGGTGGTCTCCCGGGGAATTTGTAGGCAGTGCACAGACACTAGCGGGGCCACCAGCAGGTCAGTGTGTGGCAATACCCACACCTCGAAGCGACTCTGTTGTGCGAACTCTCCTTTGCCCCGGGCGCCTCCTTAGGACAGGATCGGCTCCCATGGACCTGCTGAACACGCTGGTGGACAAGGGGCTTCGGCGCGAGCTGCCGACCCGCGACGAGGCACTTGCCGTCCTCGCGACGTCCGACGACGATCTGCTCGATGTGGTGGCCGCGGCCGGAAAGGTGCGCCGGCACTGGTTCGGCCGACGGGTGAAACTGAACTATCTCGTCAACCTCAAGTCCGGCCTCTGCCCCGAGGACTGCTCCTACTGTTCGCAGCGGCTCGGCTCGACGGCCGGGATCCTGAAGTACACCTGGCTGAAGCCCGACCAGGCGTCCGACGCGGCGGCGGCCGGGGTGGCCGGCGGCGCCAAGCGGGTCTGCCTGGTGGCGAGCGGGCGCGGCCCGACCGACCGGGACGTGGACCGGGTCTCCGAGACGATCAAGGCGATCAAGGACAACAACGAGGGCGTCGAGGTGTGCGCCTGCCTCGGACTGCTCTCCGACGGCCAGGCGGAGCGGCTTCGCGAGGCCGGCGCCGACGCCTACAACCACAACCTCAACACGTCCGAGGCGACGTACGGGGAGATCACCACCACGCACACCTACGAGGACCGCGTCGACACCGTGCAGAAGGCGCACGCGGCCGGTCTGTCCGCCTGCTCCGGGCTGATCGCCGGCATGGGCGAGACGGACGAGGACCTGGTGGACGTCGTCTACTCGCTGCGTGAGCTGGACCCGGACTCGGTTCCGGTCAACTTCCTGATCCCGTTCGAGGGCACTCCGCTCGGCAAGGAGTGGAACCTGACCCCCCAGCGGTGCCTCAGGATCCTGGCGATGACGCGGTTCGTCTGCCCGGACGTCGAGGTGCGGATCGCGGGCGGGCGCGAGGTCCATCTGCGCACGATGCAGCCGCTCGCGCTGCACCTGGCCAACTCGATCTTCCTCGGCGACTACCTCACGAGTGAGGGCCAGGCCGGCAAGGCCGACCTGGAGATGATCGCGGACGCCGGCTTCGAGGTGGAGGGCACCGACCAGGTGACGCTGCCGGAGCACCGGGCCGCCGGGGGCTGCCACGACGGTGGCGGCGCCTGCGGTTCCGGGGGTGGCGGAGCCTGCGGCTCCGACGCCGCGCCGGAGGTCTCCGAGCCCCGTACGGCCCCGGACGCCCGTACCGACCTGATCGCCGTCCGCCGCCGGGGCGCCGGAACGGACCTCGCGCCCAATGCCTGAGCTGACGGTGCCCGAGCTGCTGGAGCTCGACCGGCGGCATGTGTGGCATCCGTACGGCCCGATGCCCGGGCGGCAGGAACCGCTCGTCGTGGAGTCGGCGAGCGGGGTGCGACTGCGGCTCGCCCACGGCTCGCACGTCGCAGACGGTTCCGGTGTGCCGGACGGCCCGCGCGAGCTCGTCGACGGGATGTCGTCCTGGTGGTCGGCGATCCACGGCTACAACCACCCGGTGCTCAACGAGGCCGCCCGCGAGCAGCTCGGGCGGATGTCCCACGTGATGTTCGGCGGGCTCACCCACGAGCCCGCCGTGCGGCTGGCGAAGCTCCTTGTCGACATGTCGCCCGAGGGCCTGAAGCACGTCTTCCTGGCCGACTCCGGGTCGGTGTCGGTCGAGGTGGCGGTCAAGATGTGTCTGCAGTACTGGCGTTCGCTCGGCCGCCCCGGCAAGCAGCGGCTGCTGACCTGGCGCGGCGGCTACCACGGCGACACCTGGCAGCCGATGTCGGTGTGCGATCCCGAGGGCGGGATGCACGGCCTGTGGACCGGGGTGCTGCAACGTCAGGTGTTCGCCGACCCGCCCCCGGCACAGTTCGAGGAGGCGTACGCCGAGCAGTTGCGGTCGCTGATCGAACAGCACGCCGGTGAACTGGCGGCGGTGATCGTCGAGCCGGTGGTGCAGGGCGCGGGCGGGATGCGGTTCCACTCCCCTGCCTATCTGCGGGTGCTGCGCGAGGCGTGCGACGCGCACGACGTGCTGCTGGTGTTCGACGAGATCGCGACCGGCTTCGGCCGTACGGGTGCGATGTTCGCGGCGGAGCACGCGGCCGTCACGCCGGACGTGATGTGCGTGGGCAAGGCGCTGACCGGCGGCTATATGACCATGGCGGCGACGCTGTGCACCGCGCGGGTGGCCGACGGCATCTCGCGGGGCGAGGTGCCGGTGCTCGCACACGGGCCGACGTTCATGGGCAATCCGCTCGCGGCGGCGGTGGCCTGCGCCTCGATCGAGCTGCTGCTCGGTCAGGACTGGCTCGCGGAGGTCAAGCGGATCGAGACGGGACTGCGGGACGGGCTCGCGGCCGCCCGGGACCTGCCGGGCGTGAAGGACGTACGCGTCCTCGGCGCCATCGGCGTGGTCCAGCTGGACCACGCCGTGGACATGGAGGCGGCGACGCGGGCTGCCGTGCGCGAGGGCGTGTGGCTGCGGCCGTTCCGCGATCTGATCTACACCATGCCGCCGTACGTGACGGGCGACGCGGACCTGGCCAGGATCGCGCGCGCCGTGTGCGCGGCGGCGCGGGAGGGGTGACATGCCGGTACTGGTGATCACGGGCACGGGCACGGAGGTCGGCAAGACGGTCGTGACCGCCGCCGTCGCGGCGACGGCGCTGGCGGCGGGCCGTTCGGTGGCCGTGCTGAAGGCCGCACAGACGGGCGTACGGCCGGACGAGCCCGGGGACGCCGCCGAGGTGGCGCGCCTGGCGGGCCCGGTGACGACGGCCGAACTGGCCCGGTATCCCGAGCCGCTGGCCCCGGCCACGGCGGCGCGCCGGGCCGGCCGGGCCCCGGTCCATCCGCACGAGGTGGCGGAGGCCGCCGCCAAGCTGGCCGCCGAGCACGACCTGGTGCTGGTCGAAGGGGCGGGCGGACTGCTCGTCCGGTTCGACGCGGCCGGCGGGACCCTGGCGGACGCGGCCCGGTCGCTGTCGGCGCCGGTGCTGGTCGTGGCGCCCGCGGGGCTCGGCACCCTCAACACCACGGAGCTGACGGCGCGTGAACTGCGCTCCCGGGGGCTGGAACCGGCCGGGATCGTGATCGGGAGCTGGCCCGCGGCCCCGGATCTCGCCGCGCGCTGCAATCTCGCGGACCTGCCGGACGTGGCCGGAGCGCCGCTGCTGGGCTCCGTCCCGGAGGGGTCCGGCGCCCTGCCCCCCACCGCCTTCCGGGCAGCAGCGCCGCACTGGCTCGCGCCCGGGCTGGACGGTTCCTGGGACGCGGAGGCCTTCCGGGTACGGGAGGCGCCCGAGGCGCTCTGAGGGTCCCGGCTGACGCGCGGTGAAACCGGAGCGGACGTGATCGCGTGTTCAACCACGTACCTGATCGCCTCCGAAGGGACCACCTTGCACACGAACGCATCACGCCCGTCCCGCCGCACGGCCCTCGCGATGGGCACGGCCGCAGCCGCTCTCGCGCTGGGCGGCGGCACGGCACACGCCTCGACCGCCACCGGCGGGGCGACCGCGCGGTTACGGGAACTGGAGCAGGAGCACACCGCCCGGCTGGGCGTGTACGCCCGCAACATGCGCACGGGCCGGACGGTGGCCTACCGGGCCGACGAGCGCTTCCCGATGGCCTCGGTGTTCAAGACACTGGCCGCCGCGGCGGTACTGCGCGACCTCGACCGCGACGGCGAGTTCCTGGCCCGGCGCATCCACTACACCCAGGCCTACGTCGACGCGTCGCAACACTCCCCCGTCACCGAGAATCACGTGGCGACCGGAATGACCGTGGGCGAACTGTGCGACGCCACCATCCGCTTCAGCGACAACACCGCGGGCAACCTGCTGCTGAAGGAGCTGGGCGGACCGACCGCGATCACGCGCTTCGCCCGCTCGACGGGTGACCGTGTCACCCGGCTGGACCGCTGGGAGCCCGAGCTCAACTCCGCGGAGCCGTGGCGCGTCACCGACACGACCTCCCCGCGCGCCATCGGCCTGACCTACGCCCGGCTGGTGCTCGGCGACGTGCTTGAGCCCCGGGACAAGGCCCGGCTCACGGACTGGCTGCTGCGCAACACCACGAGCTTGGAGAGGTTCCGCAAGGGTCTGCCGGCCGACTGGCTGCTCGCCGACAAGACGGGGGGCGGGCAGTACGGCAGCAACAACGACGTGGGCATCACCTGGCCGCCGGACGGTCCGCCGATCGTGATGTCGGTGCTGACCACCCGGTCGGAGGAGGACGCCCCGGCCGACAACCCGCTGGTGGCCCGGACGGCCGCACTGCTGGCGGCGGAACTCGCCTAGCGTGACCGGCCTCGGCAGGACGTCGTGGGACGCCTGGCCGGTGACCGGCGCCCTCGGGGTCGCCGGTCTGCTCGCCCTGCACTCCGCCGTGCCCGACGGGGTCGGGCGGCTGGGGAGCCTGCTGGAGACGTTCCTGCCGTGGCTGGGCTCGGCGGTGCCGCTGCTCGCCCGCCTCGCCGCGCTCAGACGGTCGGTGCCGGGACTGCTCGCCTGTCTGGCACCCGCCGTCGTCGCGGTCGCCTCCAGCGCCGACACCTCCGTCAGCCTCACCCCCCGGCCCAGCACCTGGTCGGTCCTCGGCACCGGCAGGCCGGCCGGCTGAACGCGAAGCTCCCGGACGGCGCGTGCAACCGGGAGGTGAGCGGGATCGACGTTGTCGTCGGCCACGTGGTGCTGGACGACGGTCAGGTCGTACGGGGGCGAGGAGAACCACATCCCGCCGAACAGCCAGAGCCAGACAGCGACCACCTTCCGGTGCTGGGCCGCGTACTCCTGCGGTAGGCGGCAGGGGTGCGCCGGGCTCGTCCGGGGGACAATCCCGGTAAGGCGCAAGGCCGGCCTCGTCAGGGAGGTTCCCATGCCGCTCCGCTCCGGCAAGGTGTCGCAAGACGCCGTGCACCATCCGCTGTTCGCCCGCTGCTACGCCCGGATCAGCGTGGCCGCAGAGACCCGGATGGGCATGGGCCCGATACGCGGGAGACTGCTCGGCGGGCTGTCGGGGCGGGTGATCGAGATCGGCGCGGGCAACGGGCTGAACTTCGCGCACTACCCGGGCACCGTCGCGGAGGTCGTGGCGATCGAACCGGAGCGGCGGCTGCGCCACCTGGCCGTGGAGGCCGCTCTGCGAGCCGAGGTGCCGGTGGACGTGGTGCCGGGTGCGGCCGAGGCGCTGCCGGTCAAGAGCGAGGGCTTCGACGCGGCCGTGGTGTCGCTGGTGCTGTGCAGCGTGCGGGACGTGCCCCGGGCGCTCGCGGAGCTGCGGCGGGTGCTGCGGCCGGGCGGCGAGGTGCGGTTCTTCGAACACGGCCGGGGCGGCGGCCGAGCGATGACCCTCACGCAGCAGGCGCTGGACCGGACGGTGTGGCCGGTGCTGAGCGGGGGCTGCCATGTGGCGCGGGAACCCGTGCGGGCGCTGCGGGACGCCGGGTTCGAACTCGGCCCCTACCGGCAGGTGCTGATGCCTGCGGAGGGGCCGCAGCTGCCCACCTCGTACTGCGTGCTCGGGACCGCGTGGCGCCCGGTCGGCGGGTGATCACAGGCTCCACTGACGCAGCTCCTGCTCGATCTCCCGCACGGAGGCCTCGCCGCTCTTGACCAGCCGGGCGAGGTCGCGGACCTGCTCGGGCGAGGTGATGACCTTGACGCCGCTGGCGACGAGGTACGCATAGGCGACGGCGGAGGCGAACAGGGCGTTGGAGCGTTCCAGCGCGGGGACGTGGATCAGCAGCTGGAGCAGGGCGGCGGCGCGGGCGTGCGGGCTGTCGTAGACGGGGACGTCGAACACGGCGGCCTGGTGGCGGGCGACGGCGGCGACGAGGGCTCCCCAGTCTGTGACCTGGGGGTCCCCCGGGGTCTTGTGCTCGGCGAGCATCAGCAGCCAGGCGAGGTCGATCTCGAGGTTGTTCAACGGTTCAGTGGCGACCTTCGCGCGTGCCCTCGCGGTCCTCCCCCACTCTCGGCTTCGCTCGAGCGGGGGCACCCCCACCGAACTCCTCGGCGAAGACGGACTCGTACTGCTTCATGAAGTCCGCGGCGGCCTCCACGAAGGTGTGGCCCACCTCGCCGGTGTCCTGTCTGACCAACTCCTCGATGTAACGGTTGACGCTCATCCCACGGGCCAGGGCGCGTTCGCGGGCGGCGCGCGCGGTGCCCTCGTCGACGCGCACGTTCAGCTGGGTCTTCGCCATACCTCGAAGCTAGCGCGGAGGTGCTAGCACCGGCAAGGGCGGTGTCCGACCCGCGGAGGATACCGAGTGTGGGCCGGGTCACATTACTCTCGGGCAGGGTTGGAGCCACGCACGTCCACCCAGAGGAGGCGGCCTTGTCCACACCTGCTGCGGAGCACGCTCCCGGCCTCGCGCCGGCCGACGGAATCGCGGCCCGCGCCCGCGGTTTGACCAAGGCGTACGGCACGGGCGAGACGGCCGTGCTCGCGCTCGACTCGGTGGACGTCGACGTCGTCCGGGGCCGGTTCACCGCGGTGATGGGCCCGTCGGGTTCCGGGAAGTCCACGCTGATGCACTGTCTGGCCGGGCTCGACACCGTCTCGGCCGGTCAGGTGTGGCTGGGGGACACGGAGATCACCGGGCTGAGGGAGCGCGAGCTGACGCGGCTGCGCCGGGACCGGATCGGGTTCATGTTCCAGTCGTTCAACCTCATCCCGACCCTGAACGCACTGGAGAACATCACCCTGCCCATGGACATCGCGGGCCGGAAACCGGACGGGAAGTGGCTGGACCAGGTGATCGACACCCTGGGCCTTCGGGACCGGCTGGGGCACCGGCCCTCGCAGCTCTCCGGCGGGCAGCAGCAGCGCGTGGCCTGCGCGCGGGCGCTGGCCTCCCGGCCCGAGCTGATCTTCGCGGACGAACCGACCGGCAACCTCGACTCGCGCGCCGGGCTGGAGGTGCTCGGCTTCCTGCGCGAGGCGGTGGACCGGCTCGGGCAGACGGTCGTCATGGTCACCCACGACCCGGGCGCCGCCGCCCACTCGGACCTGGTGCTCTTCCTCGGGGACGGCCGGATCGTCGACGAGATGCGGCGCCCGACGGCGGAGGCGGTCCTGGAACGGATGAAGAGGTTCGACGTGATCCGCACCCGCTCCGAGGACGCCGGCGCCCCGGCGTCGGGCGAGGAGAACTGAGCCCGTGCTCAAGGCGACCCTGCGGAGCTTCCTGGCGCACAAGGGGCGGCTGCTGCTCTCCGCGCTCGCCGTCCTGCTGTCCGTCGCGTTCGTCACGGGGAGCCTGATCTTCTCGGACACCGTCAGCCACACGTTCGACCGGCTGTTCGCCTCCACCGCGGCCGATGTCACGGTCAGCCCGAAGAAGGACCTCGACGAGGCGCTGCCGTCGGGCCGCACGGCCACCCTGCCGGCCGCGCTCGCCGAACGGGTCCGGCAGGTCGACGGGGTCGTAGCGGCCCGCGCCGACGTCAAGGTCAACGGCCTCACGGTCGTGAACGAGGAGAACGAACCGGTGGGCCCGACCACCGGGGCCCCCACGCTCGGTTACGCCTGGAACCCGCACGAACGCAGCCCCGTGCGGCTGACCTCGGGCAACGCCCCGCGCGGACCCGCGCAGGCGCTGCTCGACTCCGAGACCGCCGACCGCAAGAACGTGCACATCGGTGACGCCCTCACGGTCATCGCACCCCCCGGGTCGTTCCGGGTCCGGGTGGTCGGCATCGTCACGTTCACGACCACGAACCCCGGCTCCGCCCTGCTCTACTTCGACACCCCGACCGCCCAGACGAAGCTGCTGGGCCGGGCGGGCACGGCCACGAGCATCTCGGTCGACGCGGCACAGGGCGTCGGCGACGACCGGCTCGAACAGCGCGTGGCCGGCGCGCTCGGCGCGCACACCTATGACTTCAGGACGGCCGGCGAACAGGCCGAGTCCGACGTCGAGCAGCTGGGCGGGTTCCTCGACGTCATCAAGTACGTGATGCTCGGCTTCGCCGGGATCGCCGTCCTGGTCGGCGTCTTCCTGATCGTCAACACCTTCTCCATGCTCATCGCCCAGCGCACCCGCGAGCTGGGCCTGCTGCGGGCGCTGGGCGCCGACCGGCGCCAGGTCCGCGCCTCGGTGCTCACCGAGGCGCTGCTGCTCGGCCTGGTCGGCTCCACGCTGGGACTCGCCGCGGGCATCGGGCTGGCGGCCGGGCTGATCGGGCTGATGGGCCTGTTCGGCATGAACATCGACGCCGACGAGATGCAGATCGGCTGGGTGACCCCCGTGGCGGCGTACGTCGTCGGGCTCGGCGTCACCTTCGTCGCCGCGTACCTCCCGGCCCGGCGGGCCGCGGGCGTCTCGCCGATGGCCGCGCTCTCGGACGCCGAGGTGGCCGGGGTGGGCCGGCCGCTGCGGGTGCGTGCGGTGGCGGGTGCGCTCGTGGGGGCGGCCGGTGCGGCGGCGCTCGCGGGCTGCGCCGTGTCCCGGCAGACGTCGTCGGCGGCTTCCCTGCTCGGGCTCGGCGTGGTGCTCACCCTGATCGCGACGGTGATCGCCGGGCCCCTGCTGGTGCGCCCGGTGATCCGGGTGCTCGGCGCGGCCTTCCCCGCGCTGTTCGGTCCGATCGGCCGGATGAGCCAGCGCAACGCCCTGCGCAACCCTCGTCGCACCGGAGCCACCGCGGCGGCTCTGATGGTGGGAATCGCCCTGGTCGGCGGGATGTCGGTGGCGAGCGAGTCGATGACCGCGTCGTTCGACCGGCAGATCGACACGACGCTCGGCGCCGACTTCGTCGTGCAGAACACCAACTTCCAGCCGTTCCCGCAGGAGGTCACCGACAAGGTGCGCCGCACGGACGGCGTGGGCCTGGTCGTGCGCGGAAGGTTCACACCGGTCGCGGTGCGCCTCCCGGACGGCGACCGCGTGGAGACCACGGCGGCGGGCTACGATCCGCGGCTCGACGAGGTCGCCGACATCACCTACGCGCAAGGGCACTCGGCTGCCGCGCTCGCACGCGGGCACCTGGCCATGGACCGGGACTTCGCACGCGACCACGGCGTCCGGGTGGGCGGCGTCCTCCCGGTGGAGTTCCCGGGCGGACGCTCGGCCGGGCTGACGGTCGGCGCGCTCACCGATCAGGACGCCGCCGAGGGGTTCGGCACCCAGGGCGGGCTGTTCTTCGGGCTGGGCACCCTGGAGCGGTACGCGCCGGGCGGGCGGGACTCCGCGCTGTACGTCAACGCCGCCGCAGGCACGAGCGACGACGATCTGCGCGCGCACCTGGAGCAGACCCTGGACCCGTACCCACAGGTGCAGGTGCGGGACCTGGCCGACTACAAGCAGCTGGTCCATGACCAGATCGCCGTCCTGCTGTACCTCGTGTACGCGCTGCTCGGGCTGGCGATCATCATCGCGGTACTGGGCGTGGTCAACACGCTCGCGCTGTCGGTCGTCGAACGCACCCGGGAGATCGGCCTGCTGCGGGCGATCGGGCTGGCCCGGCGCCAGCTGCGGCGGATGATCCGGCTGGAGTCGGTGGTGATCGCGGTGTTCGGCGCGGTCCTCGGGCTGGCGCTGGGGCTGGTGTGGGGTGTGTGCATGCATCAGGTACTGGCGCTCCAGGGCATGACGGCCCTGGCGATCCCGTGGGTCACGATCGTGCTGGTGGTGGCCGGTTCGGCGGTGGTCGGAGTGGTGGCGGCGCTGCTGCCGGCGTTGCGCGCCTCCCGCATGAACGTGCTGGCGGCCATCGCGCACGAGTGAGGTCCGGATGGTGAAACGGTCTGCCACGGGCAGGCGCGAGTGATGTGATCATGCGATGACCGACTTGCATATCCGGGCCGCGACGCCCGAGGACCTCGACGCCGTGCTGGCCTTCTGGAAGGTCGCCGCCGAGGGCACGAGCATCAGCGACGACCGCGCCGGGGTGGAGCGGCTCGTCGCGCGTGACCCCGAGGCGCTGATCCTGGCCGAACGTGGCGGCGAACTGGCCGGCACGGTGATCGCCGGGTTCGACGGCTGGCGCTGCCATCTGTACCGGCTGGCCGTGCATCCGGACCAGCGCCGCCGGGGCATCGCGACCGCGCTGCTCGCCGCCGCGGAGGCGCGGTTCGTACGGCTCGGCGGGCGCCGCGCAGACGCGATGGTGCTCACGCGCAACGAGACCGCGCAGCGGACGTGGGGAGCGGCCGGATACGGGGCAGAGGAGCAGTGGCGACGTTGGGTGAAGCCGCTCACCGAGTAGTCATGACCGCGAGGCCGTGATCACGACCAGAGGCGGACTTTGCCCATCCTTTACTCTTGAGTGGCCACTCGGTCCTGCATGAAAGGTTGTGAGCCTCCACCCATGGGCGAGCCTGCCCGCGCGCGACACCGCGCGTTCCGCCCCGTCCTGGAGAACCATGGAACGGGGGTGAACCGATGACCGAAGTGCTCCTCCTTCTGGCGGCGATCGCGCTCTCGCTGGCCTGCGGTGCCTTCGTGGCGGCCGAGTTCTCCCTCACCACGGTCGAGCGCGCCGAGCTGGAGCAGGCCGTCGAGCGCGGCGAGCGGGGTGCGCAGGGTGCGCTGAAGGCCGTACGGAACCTGACGTTCCAGCTTTCCGGGGCGCAGCTCGGCATCACGGTCACGAACCTGGTGGTCGGCATGCTCGCCGAGCCGTCGATCGCCGCCCTGATCGCCGGGCCACTGGAGGACCTCGGCGTCTCGCGCTCGGCGTCGCACAGCATCGCGCTGGTGATCGGCACCGCCTTGTCCACGATGTTCCTGATGGTCGTGGGCGAGCTGGTGCCCAAGAACTGGGCGATCTCCTCGCCGCTGACCGTCGCCAAGACCGTGGGCAACGCCCAGCGCTGGTTCAGTGCCGCCTTCCGGCCGTTCATCACGCACCTCAACAACACGGCGAACCGGGTCGTGCGACGGATCGGGGTCGAGCCGGCCGAGGAACTCGCCTCGGCGCGCGGGCCGCAGGAGCTCGCCGCCCTCGCCCGGCACTCCGCCAAGGAGGGCGCCCTGGAGGCGGACACCGCCGAGCTGTTCGTGCGCACGCTGAACCTCGCCGACCTGACCGCGGAGAACGTCATGACGCCCCGGGTGCAGGTCGTCGCGCTGGAAGTGCAGGCGACCCTGGAGGACGTGGCGAACGCCACCCGGGCGACGGGCCTGTCCCGGTTCCCCGTCTACCGCGGGACCCTCGACTCGGTCGTCGGGACGGCCCACGTCAAGGACGTGCTGGCGGTACCGGCCGAGCGCCGGACCCGGATCTACGTCTCCGAGCTGATGCGCGAACCCCTGCTGGTTCCGGAGACGCTCACCGTCGACCGGCTCCTGGACCGGCTCTCCGGCAAGCGCACGATGGCCGTCGTGATCGACGAGTACGGCGGCACGGCGGGCGTGGCCACGCTGGAGGACATCGTCGAGGAGGTCGTCGGCGAGGTGCGCGACGAGCACGACCCGCACGAGACGCCGGATCTGGCCGCAGCCGGCACGGACGAGTCCGGGCACGCGCTGTACTCGGCCGACGGCTCCGCACGCGTGGACCACCTGGAGCGGGTCGGGCTGCGCGCGCCGGAGGGGCCCTACGAGACGCTCGCCGGGCTGGTGGCGACGGTGCTCGGCCGGATACCGGCCGCCGGTGACACCCTCGAGGTCGCCGGCTGGCACCTGGAGGTCCTGGACGCCACGGGGCGCCGGGCGGCCCGCGTGCGGCTGCGCGCACCCCTCGACGACCACAAGCCCGACGAGAAGGGGGTGGAGCTGTGACCGTCGTCCAGCTGCTGATCGGACTGGCGACGCTCGTCGTCAACGCCTTCTTCGTCGGCGCCGAGTTCGCGCTGATCTCCGTGCGCCGCAGCCAGATCGAGCCCTACGCCGACCAGGGCGACCGGCGCGCGAAGAGCGTGCTGTGGGGCCTGGAGCACGTGTCCGCGCTGATGGCGGCCGCCCAGCTCGGCATCACGCTGTGCACCCTGGTGCTGGGTGTGGTGGCCGAGCCCGCGATCGCGCATCTGCTGGAGCCGGTGTTCCACGCGGTGGGCGTGCCCGAGGGCGCGGGGCACGCGGTGTCCTTCGTGATCGCGCTGTCCCTCGCGACCTATCTGCACATGCTGCTCGGCGAGATGGTGCCGAAGAACATCGCGCTCGCCGAGCCGGTGCGCAGCGCGCTGGCGCTCGGACCGCCCCTGGTGGCGCTGTCCCGTGCCCTGCGTCCGGTGATCTTCACGGTGAACGCCTTCGCCAACACGCTGCTGAAGCTGCTGCGGGTGGAGGCCCGGGAGGAGATCGCCGCCTCCTACTCGGACGCGGAGATAGCGCAGATCGTGAAGGACTCCAGCGAGGCCGGCCTGATCGACGACCGCGCCCAGGAGCGGCTGCGCGACGCGCTGGAGCTGGGCCGCCGTCCGGTGCGGGACGTGGTGCTGCCGCTGGAACGCGTGGTGTACGCGAGTGTGGGTGTCACGCCGGAGGAGCTGGAGCGACTGTCGGCGGAGTCCGGGTTCTCCCGCTTCCCGGTGGTCGACGAGGGGCGGCGGATCGTCGGATACCTGCATGTGAAGGACGCGCTGGACGCCGCCGGGCGTGATGTGCCGTTCCGGTTGCGGGACATGCGGCCCATCGCGCGGGTGCGGGAACACACGCCGCTGGACGACGTCCTCACGGCCATGCGGGGCAGCCGCACCCACCTCGCGGCGGCCCTCGGGGCGGACGGGCGGCTGGCCGGCCTGGTGACGATGGAGGACGTCCTGCGGGAGCTGTTCGGCCAGCGGGCGTGAGGAACCGGGCCCGGCGGGCGTGGGAGCTGGTCGTCAGCGGGCGTAAGGAACCGGGCCCGGCGGGCGTGGGAGCTGGTCGTCAGCGGGCGTGGGAACTGGTCGTCAGCGGGCGTGGGAGCTGGTCGTCAGCGGGGCCGAGACCCGGTCGGGCGGGGCCGACCGACTGACGGGTATGTGCACGGGATATTATTTCCGTCGCCATGCAGACGAACCCCACCCACAGCAGCCTGGTCGCCCTCGGCGACTCCTTCACCGAGGGCATGTCGGACCTGATGCCCGACGGCACCTACCGGGGCTGGGCCGACTTGCTCGCCGCGCGGATGGCCGCCCGGACGCCCGGCTTCCGGTACGCCAACCTCGCGGTGCGCGGCAAGCTGATCCAGCAGATCGTCGACGAGCAGGTCGACGTCGCGGCGGCCATGGGAGCCGACGTGATCACCCTGGTCGGCGGGCTCAACGACACGCTGCGGCCCAAGTGCGACATGGGCCGGGTCCGCGGGCTCCTGGAGGAGGCCGTGGAGAAGCTGGCCCCCGCCTGCCGGCAGCTCGTACTGATGCGCAGCCCCGGGCGGCAGGGCCCGGTCCAGGCACGGTTCCGGCCGCGCATGGAGGAGCTGTTCGCCTGCGTCGACGAGCTGGCCGCCCGGCACGGAGCGATCGTCGTCGACCTGTACGGCGCGCCCTCCCTGAGCGATCCGCGGATGTGGGACGTGGACCGGCTGCACCTGACGGCCGAGGGCCACCGCCGGGTCGCGGAGGCGGTCTGGCAGACGCTGGGCTACGACCCCGAGGACGCCGAGTGGCACACGCCGATGCCGGCGACGCTGCCGCCGGGCTGGGTCATGCGACGCGTGGCGGACGCGCGATTCGCCCGACAGCACCTGCTCCCGTGGATAGGCCGCCGCCTGACGGGCCGCTCCTCGGGCGACGGACTGCCCCCGAAGCGGCCGGAGCTGCTGCCGTACGAGGAACTGGCCTAGGACCTGGCGTAGCCGCAGGTGGACGCAGCCGGACCGCTTCGTAGGTTCCGACAAAGACACCCGCGGCGCTGGCCTGCAGGAATCGCCAGTAGAATCCGTACACGTGACTTCTGCGCCCGCCAAGCCCCGCATCCCGAACGTCCTCGCCGGACGCTACGCCTCCGCCGAGCTCGCCACGCTCTGGTCCCCCGAGCAGAAGGTGAAGCTGGAGCGGCAGCTCTGGCTCGCCGTGCTGCGGGCCCAGAAGGACCTCGGCATCGAGGTGCCGGACGCGGCGCTCGCCGACTACGAGCGCGTCCTCGACACCGTCGACCTGGCCTCCATCGCCGAGCGCGAGAAGGTCACGCGGCACGACGTGAAGGCGCGGATCGAGGAGTTCAACGACCTCGCCGGGCACGAGCACGTGCACAAGGGCATGACGTCCCGCGACCTCACCGAGAACGTCGAGCAGCTGCAGATCCGCCTCTCGCTGGAGCTGGTCCGCGACCGCGCGGTCGCCGTCCTCGCCCGGCTCGGCAAGCTGGCCGGCGAGTACGGCGAGCTGGTCATGGCCGGCCGCTCGCACAACGTCGCCGCCCAGGCCACCACCCTCGGCAAGCGCTTCGCCACCGCCACCGACGAGCTGCTCGTCGCCCACGGCCGCATCGAGGAGCTGCTGGGCCGCTACCCGCTGCGCGGCATCAAGGGCCCGGTCGGCACCGCGCAGGACATGCTGGACCTGCTGGGCGGGGATGCCGCGAAGCTCGCGGACCTGGAGCAGCGGATCGCCACGCACCTGGGCTTCTCGCAGGCGTTCACCTCGGTCGGCCAGGTCTACCCGCGCTCGCTGGACTACGAGGTCGTCACCGCGCTGGTGCAGCTGGCGGCGGCCCCGTCGTCGCTGGCCAAGACGATCCGGCTGATGGCCGGACACGAGCTGGTCACCGAGGGCTTCAAGCCCGGCCAGGTCGGCTCCTCGGCGATGCCGCACAAGATGAACACCCGCTCCTGCGAGCGCGTCAACGGCCTGATGGTGATCCTGCGCGGGTACGCCTCGATGACCGGCGAGCTGGCGGGCGACCAGTGGAACGAGGGCGACGTGTCCTGCTCGGTGGTGCGCCGGGTCGCGCTGCCGGACGCGTTCTTCGCGCTGGACGGTCTGCTGGAGACGTTCCTGACGGTGCTCGACGAGTTCGGCGCGTTCCCGGCGGTCGTCGCCCGTGAGCTGGACCGCTACCTGCCCTTCCTCGCCACCACGAAGGTCCTCATGGGCGCCGTGCGCGCGGGTGTCGGCCGGGAGCTCGCGCACGAGGCGATCAAGGAGAACGCCGTCGCCTCCGCGCTCGCCATGCGCGAGCAGGGCGCCGAGCGCAACGAGCTGCTGGACAAGCTGGCCGCCGACGCGCGCATCCCGCTGGACCGGGAACAGCTGGACGCGCTGATGGCCGACAAGCTGTCCTTCACCGGTGCCGCGGGTGACCAGGTCGCCGCCGTCGTCGCCCGGGTCGAGGAGATCGTCAAGCAGCACCCCGAGGCCGCGGGCTACACGCCCGGCGCGATCCTCTGACGCGCCGCTCGCGATGGCGCGTTTCACGCCCGAGGAGCTCCAGGCCGCCCGCGACCGCGTCGTGCCCGACGTGGTCGCGGAGGGTCTGCACGTCCTGTTCTGCGGTATCAACCCCGGCCTGATGACGGCCGCGACGGGCCATCACTTCGCCCGGCCGGGCAACCGCTTCTGGCCGGTGCTGCACCGGTCCGGGTTCACACCACGGCTGCTGAAGCCGTCCGAGCAGCAGGAGTTGCTGTCCTACGGGCTCGGCATCACCAACGTCGTGGCGCGGGCCTCCGCCCGGGCCGACGAGCTGAGCGCCGAGGAGTACCGGGAGGGCGGGCGGCTGCTCGCGGCGAAGGTGGAACGGCTGCGGCCGCGCTGGCTGGCCGTGGTCGGCGTGACCGCGTACCGCGCCGCGTTCGACGACCGCAAGGCGCGGGTGGGGCCGCAGGCTCGGACGATCGGTGACACGCGCGTGTGGGTGCTGCCCAATCCGAGCGGGCTGAACGCGCACTGGACGGTCGAGACGATGGCGCAGGAGTTCGGGCGGCTGAGGGAAGCCGCCGGGGACTGATCCGCTACGGCGGGTCCGTCTCCGTGACCAGGGCCAGCAGCAGGACCTCCCGTGAGGCGTCCCGGTCCGCGACCGCCACGGCGACCCAGCGGCCCGTGCCCTCCACCTCCCACAGGTGGGCGACGCCGGCCCGCGCGCTCAACTCGGCCCACGGCCGTGGTATGTCCTCCCGCTCGGTGCGCAGCAGCACGGTCTGCAGGTTGTAGGGGTCCGTGTCGCCCCAGCGGGAGGCGAGGAGTTCGTAGACGGCGTCCCGGTCCTTCTCGAACTGGTCGATCGTCACCGCCCGGGCTCCGGGGTCGCCGTCGGTCCCGGCCGCTAACACCGCGAGGTGGTGACCGGGCCCCGAGACGCCGATGTCCGACGGGCCGTGCTCCGCCGGAAAGGGGCGGTAGCACAGCTCGTCGATGAGGGCGATGTGCTGTGCGATGTTCATGGGTCCAGTAAACCCGCCGCCACTGACACTTGGCGGGGCATCAACCGGCCCGCCGTCAGGCGTCCCTGTGGCGTACGCTCCAGGCTCCCGCCAGCAGGGCGGCGGCCGTCCACAGCGCGGTCACCCCGAGCCCCGACCAGGGGCCGAGGGTGCCGTCGTACGTCTCCCGGAGGACCAACTGCCCGGCCTTGTCGGGCAGGAAGTCGGCGACGGTGCCCGTCGCGTCGCCGATCACGAACGACACGACGAGGATGAACGGCACCAGCAGGGAGAGGGTGGCCACGCCGCTGCGGAGCAGGGCGGCGATCCCCGCGGCGAACAGGGCCATCAGCATCAGGTAGACACCACAGCCCACCACCCCGCGCACCTGCGCGCCGGTGCCGAGCCCGTCGGCCGCCGCGCCGAGCCCCGCCCGCCCCACGAGGAGGGCGGCGAAGGCCGTGCCCAGCCCCACCAGGAGCGCCGGCAGGGCGATGACGGCCGCCTTGGCCGCGAACCACCGTCCGCGCTGCGGCACCGCGGCCAGGGAGAGCCGCAGTGCGCCCTGCTGGAACTCCGACGACACGGCCATGGCCCCGAAGGTGACGGCCGCGATCTGGCCCGGAATGACGCCGGACAGGGCCGTGAACAGCGGATCGAACCCCGGGTCCGCGGCATCGGAGGCTCCGGCGATCGCGGAGAACGCCGTGGTCACGGCGAGCAGGGCCAGCAGTGCTCCCGGGAGCGAGCGCAGGGTGCGGACCTTCAGCCACTCGGAGCGCAGTACGGGCGCGAATTCCATGGTCAGGCCTCCTGGGGCTGTGCGGTGAACTCGGTCTCGGCGCCGGTGAGGTCGAAGTAGGCCTGCTCCAAGGTGCCCTCCTCGGCGGCCAGTTCCAGGACCGGCACACCCGAGGCCGAGGCGATGCGGCCGATGTCGTCCACGCGGGCGTCGCGCACCGTCCAGTGCCCGTCCGCGTGTTCCTCGGCGGCGTGGCCGTGCCGGGCGAGGGCCGATGTGAGGGCGCCGGGGTCGGTCGTGCGGATGCGGACGCGGGGCTGCACACGCGCGTGGATGAAGTCCCGCATCGGGGTGTCGGCGAGGAGCCGGCCCCGGCCGAGGACGACCAGGTGGTCGGCGAAGGACGCGGTCTCGTTCATCAGGTGACTGGAGACCAGGACCGTGCGGCCCTCTGCCGCGAGCCGGCGCAGCAACCGCCTGATCCACACGATGCCTTCGGGGTCGAGACCGTTGGACGGCTCGTCCAGCATGACGACCTCGGGGTCGCCCAGCAGGGCGGCGGCGATGCCGAGCCGCTGGCGCATGCCCAGGGAGTACGTCCGTACCCGGCGCCGTGCCACCGACGCCAGGCCCGTCTCCGCCAGGACCTCGTCGACCCGCGAGTCCGGGATGCGGTTGCTCGCCGCCAGGACGCGGAGATGGTCGCGGGCGGTGCGGGAGCCGTGCGCGGCCTGCGCGTCGAGCAGGGCTCCGACGTGGCGCAGCGGTTCGCGGAGCGCCGGGTAGGGCCTGCCGCCGATCGTGGCGGAACCGGCGGTCGGCCGGTCGAGGCCGAGCACCAGCCGCATGGTGGTGGATTTCCCGGCGCCGTTCGGGCCGAGGAAGCCGGTGACGCGGCCGGGCAGCACGCGGAAGGTGAGCCGGTCCACGGCTCGCCGGCCGCCGAACTCCTTGGTGAGGTCCTGGACGTCGATGCTGGTCATGGCAGCAGCGTCGCGGCCGGACCGCGGTGCGGGCCTCCCCCGGTGGTGGAGATCGTCTCCCCCGTGCGGGGGAGGCTCGCTGTCGGTGCCTGCTGGCACGATGACGCCATGGTCCGCATGCTGCGCCCGTTCATGCGGGCCGTCACGTACAAGCGGTGGCTGCACATCGTGGTGGCCATCGTGTGGCCGTCGTTGTGGCTGTTCATCCAGGAGGCCTGGTGGACCCAGATCACGGCCGCCGTGCTGCTCGCAATGGCGGGCCTCGTGCCCCTCACGCGGGTCGTGGAGGGTTTCCAGGCCAGGCTGCTGCTGACCGGCCATCGGCAGGACGCAGGAAGCCCGGAGATCGTGACCACCCCGTCGGTCACGTGGGCCGACCGCGGGCGGACGGTGGTATGGCTGGAGGCACGACTGTGCCTCGGCTGGGTGGTGGCCCACGTCTCCGTCCAGTTGCCCCTGCTGGCGGTGGACTTGCTGACGACGGGACTCGGCCATGGGCCCGCCGCCGACGGATTCATGACCGTCGAGGGCAACCACTGGTGGCACGCAGTGCTCGCCCCCGTGCCGCTGGTTCTCCTCGCCCTGGTCGTGGTGTGGTCGGGTCACTTCGTCACCGCGCTGGCCGAACGGCTTCTCGGCCCGTCCCCCGCCGAGCGGATGGCGGCACTGGAGGAGCGCACCGAGCAGCTGCTGGAACGCACGCGGATCGCCCGCGAGTTGCACGACTCCATCGGGCACGCGCTCACGGTCGCCGTCGTGCAGGCGGGCGCCGCCCGGGCGGCGGGCGATCCGGCCTTCACCGACCGGGCGCTGGTCGCCATCGAGGAGACCGGACGGGCCGCGTTGGAGGACCTGGAGCGAGTGCTGGGCGTCCTGCGCGAGTCGCAGAAGCCCGTGAGCGGCAGACCGACCCTGGCGGACGCGGACCGGCTGCTGGAGTCGGCCCGCGCCTCCGGGGCGAAGGTCGACGCCGAGGTGACAGGCCCGGTGGAGACGGTGCCCGGGCCGGTGTCCCGGGAGGGCTACCGGATCCTCCAGGAGGCACTGACCAATGTGCTGCGGCACGCGGGGGCGGTCCCGGCACAGGTACGCATCGAGGTCACCGGCGACACCCTCGTCCTCGCCATACGCAACCCGCTGACCGCGCCGGTGTCCGGCCCCGGACGCGGCAGTGGCCTGCGGGGCATACGCGAGCGGGCGGCCCTGCTCGGCGGACGCGCCCGGACCGGCCCCGACGACGGTGACTGGCAGGTCCATGTCGAACTGCCGCTGAGTTGATCTAGGCTGACCGGATGCCGGTCACCGTTCTCCTCGTCGACGACGAACCCCTCGTGCGCGCGGGTCTGCGGGCCGTGCTGGAGGCACAGCCCGACATCGAGGTCGTCGGGGAGGCCGCCGACGGGGCGGCGGTGATCCCGCTGGTGCGGCGGCTGCGGCCGGACGTGGTCGCCATGGACGTGCGGATGCCGCTGCTGGACGGCATCGAGGCCACCCGGGCGCTGCTGCGGACGGTAGACGATCCGCCCAGGATCCTCGTGGTGACGACCTTCGAGAACGACGAGTACGTGTACGAGGCGCTGCGGGCGGGCGCCGACGGGTTTCTGCTCAAGCGGGCCCGGCCCGCCGAGATCGTGCACGCGGTGCGGCTGATCGCCGAGGGCGAGTCGCTGCTGTTCCCGGCCTCGGTGCGGCAGCTCGCCGCCGAGTACGGCGACGCCGGCGGGAACCGTGCGGCCAGGGCCGTGCTGGAGCGGGCCCAGCTGACCGAGCGGGAGGCCGAGGTGCTGCGGCTGATGGCGCGGGGGCTGTCGAACGCGGAGATCGCCACCCGGCTGGTCGTGGGGACCGAGACCGTGAAGTCGCATGTCAGCTCAGTGCTGGCGAAGTTGGGGGCGCGGGACCGCACCCAGGCGGTGATCGCGGCGTACGAGTCGGGATTCGTGGCGCCGGGCTGACCGCCTGGGGCGGGTGCCTGCCCCTCGCCGGGGTGTGCCGTACCGAAGTACGATCCGGCCAACACGCGCACGACCTGGGAGGACGGACGGTGGGGCGGCTGACCGGCGGGGATCCCTCGCTGCTGCGAAGGATCAACTCCGCGGTGGTGCTGCACGCGCTGCGTGCCACGGACTGCGCGACGCTGACCGAGATCACCCGGGTGACGGGGCTGTCCCGGCCGACCGTCGAGGGTGTGGTCGAGGGGCTCATCGAGGCCGGGCTGGTCGTCGAGAAGGCGGCCGAGGAGGGTGCTGCCCGGCGGCAGGGGCGTCCGGCGCGGCGGTTCCGGTTCCGGGCGGAGGCCGGGCATCTGATGGGGCTGGAGATCGGGGCGCATCGGGTGGCGGCACTGCTGTCCGACCTGGACGGCCGGGTGATCGGCGCCCAGGCGAAGGACGTGCCCGAGACGGCGGAGGCAGACGAGCGGCTGGAGCGGCTGCGCGGGGCGGTCACCGAGCTGCTGCGACGGGCCGGGGTCGCCCGCGGATCGCTGCGGGCCGTGGGCGTGGCGACGCCCGGGATCGTCGAGGCCGACGGCACGGTGCGGCTCGGCACGGCGCTGCCGGGGTGGACGGGGCTGCGGCTGGGCGAGCGGCTGGGCCGGTCGTTCACGTGCCCGGTCCTGGTCGAGAACGACGCCAACGCCGCTGCCGTCGCCGAGCACTGGAAGGGCGCGGCCACCGAGTCGGACGACGTGGTCTTCGTGCTGGCGGGGCTCAGCCCGGGTGCCGGTTCGCTGATCGGGGGGCGGCTGCACCGGGGCTACGGCGGGGCGGCCGGCGAGATCGGGGCGCTGCATCTGCTGGGCCGGGGGGTGACGCCCGAGACGCTCCTGTCCACCACGGACGAGCCTCTCCACCCGCTCGACGAGCAGGCCGTCGCCGCGGTCTTCGCGCAGGCACGCGAGGGCGACCGGCGGGCCCGCGCGGCCGTCGACCGCTTCATCCAGCGCCTGGTCCACGACGTGGCGGCCCTCGTCCTCGCCCTGGACCCCGAGCTGGTCGTCATCGGCGGCTGGGCGGCGGGCCTGGACGGCGTCCTGACCCCCCTGCGCGAGGAACTCGCCCGCTACTGCCTGCGCCCCCCGGAGGTCACCCTCTCCGCCCTGGGAGACGCAGCCGTCGCGACAGGCGCCCTACGCCTGGCCCTGGACCGCGTGGAGGAGCAGTTGTTCACGGTGGAACAACGCCCTTTTTAGGGGCGCGGGGAACTGCACGATCAACCACAACGAACGCGCGGCCCCCGACGCACCACACCCCCGCGACGCGGTGGAGCAACGCCCTCTTCAGGGGCGCGGGGAACTGCACGATCAACCACACCGAACGCGCGGCCCCCGACGCACCGCACCCCCGCGGCGCGAAGCTCAGGACGCCTTCCGCTGAGGCCCGTCGTGGATCTCCACGCTCCCCGAGTCGCCGAAGGTCAGTCGGCACGTGTCAGCGCGATAGGTCGCCACGGACAGCGCAGCCGTACGCCCCAGGGCGATGAAGCGGGTCGTGACGACAAGCACCGGCGCCCCGGGCAGCCGGTCCAGCTCCTTCGCCTCCTCGGCCCCGGCGGAGCCGAGCTCCACCGCGTTCTCCCGCCGCTCCAGCTCCAGCCGCTGCAGTTCCCGCAGCACCGCACGCGCGCGTGCCGCTCCGGACGGCGCGTCGATGCCGGAGAGCTCGGGCACCGAGGGCTGCGGGACGTACAGCAGCTCCGAGGCCACCGGCCGGCCGTGCGAGACGCGGGAGCGCCGCACGATGTGCACGGGCTCGCCCCGGCCGGCCTCCAGCACGTCGGCGACGCTCGCCGGCGGCGCGGCCGCCGTGCAGTCGGCGGGCTGCCAGGCGTCCTCGGGGCCGCCCGGCCAGGTGTGCGGGCCGGTGCCGAGGGAGACGCCCATGCGCGGCGGCGCGACGGTCGTACCGACGCCGCGGCGCCGCTGCAGCCTGCCTTCGAGTTCGAGTTGCTCCAGGGCCTGGCGGAGCGTGGCGCGGGCGACACCGAAGCGGGCCGCGAGGTCGCGCTCGTTGGGCAGGATCTCGCCGACCGAGAACTCCGAGTCGAGCGCCTCACTCAGCACGGTCTTGAGATGCCAGTACTTCGGTTCCTGCACCGATTCCAGCTGCGTGGTCCCCACCCTGTCCTCCGCAATCGCCGTGGTCGGCGGCCTTTTCTCGCCCTTGTTTATTAAAGGTTGTTGCACTTCTCTGCGACCATAGGGCGGCCCTGATTCTTGGTCAAGACCAATGGCCGGGAACGTTCACGGGGCGTTCATGAAGGGCCGTGGACAGGCCCCGACGAAGCGCCTAAAAGGCCGTCAGGGACCGTAGCTTGTCGGGGTTTCGGATGATGTAGACGGACTGGACGCGGCCCTCGGCGACATCGATCTGGAAGACGGAGTCGGGCCTGCCGCCGGAGAGGATCAGCGCGGCCGGGCCGCCGTTGAGCTCCAGGAAGCGCACGGACAGGCCGGGCAGGCTCTTCCGCGCGGCGCCGACGAGGAAGCGGCCCACCTTGTCGGCGGTCTGCAGGACCCGCAGCGGCGCCCGCGACTTGCCGCCGCTGTCGCCGACGAGCCGGACCTCCGGGGCGAGCAGCGCCATCAGGCCTTCGAGGTCGCCGCCTGCCGCCGCGGCGAGGAACCGCTCGGTGAGGTCGCGGCGCTCGGCGGGGTCGACCTCGTAGCGCGGGCGCCGCTCCTCGACGTGCTTGCGGGCCCGCCCGGCCAGCCGGCGCACCGCCGGTTCGCCGCGGTCGAGCATGGTGGCGATGTCGGCGTGGGGGAAGCCGAAGGCCTCGCGCAGCACGAACACGGCCCGCTCCAGCGGTGACAGCGACTCCAGCACCACGAGCACGGCGAGGGAGACGGAGTCGGCGAGCACGGCCCGCTCGGCGGTGTCCGGCACGGTGTCGCCGAAGTCGGTGACGTACGGCTCGGGCAGCCAGGGGCCGACGTACGTCTCGCCGCGGGCCTTGATCCGGCGGAGCCGGTCGATGGCCAGGCGGGTCGTGATCCGTACGAGGTAGCCGCGCGGCTCGCGCACGTCGCCGCGGTCACTGCCGGACCAGCGCAGCCAGGCCTCCTGGACCACGTCCTCCGCGTCGGCCACGCGCCCCAGCATCCGGTAGGCGACGCCCAGCAGGACGGGGCGGTGTGCTTCGAAGACGTCGGTCGGGGTCTCGGTGGTCACGTCTCCATCCCAGCCCACCCCTGCGGCCCTGTCCAGGCGGAATCGTCACTTCCCGGACAGAATGGCCGACAGGACACCGGTGATCGGCGGTACGGCTGCGGAGGTGGCGATGCGGTACGGGGTGCTGGGCACGGGACAGGTCGGGCGCACGCTCGGCGGACGGCTGGTGGGGCTGGGGCACGAGGTGCGGCTCGGCTCGCGCACGCCGGACAACACGGCGGCCGTGCAGTGGGCCGCCGCCGCGGGCCCCCGGGCGGGCGCGGGGACGTTCGCGCAGGCGGCGGAGTTCGGGGAGGTCCTGGTCAACGCGGTCGGCGGCCGGGTGGCACTGGCCGCACTGGAGGCGGCGGGCGCGCAGAACATCGACGGCAAGGTCGTCGTGGACGTGTCCAATCCGCTGGCTTTCGAGGAGGGCGAGCTGCGGCTGTCCCCCGTCGAGTCGGACAGCGTGGGCGAGCAGATCCAGCGGGCCTTTCCGCACGCGCGCGTGGTGAAGTCGCTCAACACGGTCAACTGCCGGGTGATGGTGGATCCGGGCAGCGTGCCGGGCGAGCACCACGTCTTCGTCTGCGGGGACGACCCGGGTGCCAGGGAGCAGGTGACGGCGCTGCTCGGGGAGTTCGGCTGGCCGGCGGAGCGGGTGCTGGACCTCGGCGGCATCCGGGCGGCCCGCGCGGTGGAGATGTGGCTGCCCCTGTGGGTCGGACTGTTCCAGAAGTTCGGGCACGGCGAGTTCAACCTGGAGGTGCGCCGGTCGCGGTGAACGGGCCGACGCCGCGAAGGTGGCGCACCCATGGGGCTACCCGCCGGTAGCAATTGCTGACAAGCTGTCTACGGCGTCCGTCAGCGAGTACAGCCGAGGAGCACCCCATGTCCGCCACCGTCTCCTTCACAGTCGCCTCCGCGCAGGGCGAGCAGAGCGTGACCCTGTCCTACACGCGCCGGGGCAGCGGCGAACCGCTGCTCCTGCTGCACGGCATCGGCCACCACCGGCAGGTGTGGGACCCGGTGATCCCGGCGCTGGCGGCCGAACGCGACGTGATCGCCGTGGACCTGCCGGGCTGCGGTGAGTCGCCGGCGCTCCCGGACGGCATGGCACACGACCTGCCCACGATGAGCACGGTCCTGACGGCCCTCTTCGGGGCCCTGGAGATCGACCGGCCGCACGTGGCGGGCAACTCGCTGGGCGGTCTGCTGGCACTGGACCTGGCCCGGGCGCAGCTCGTCCGCTCCGTCACCGCCCTGTCCCCCGCCGGGTTCTGGAACGACGCCGAGCGCCGCTACGCCTTCACCGTGCTGACGGCGATGCGGCAGATCGCCCGGCGGATGCCGCCGCCCCTGGTGGAGCGGCTGGCCCGCCCGGCCCTCGGCCGCACCCTGCTGACGAGCACCATCTACGCCCGCCCGGGCCGCCGTTCACCCGAGGCCGTGGTCGCCGAGACGCTCGCCCTGGCCCGCGCCCAGGGGTTCTCCGAGACGCTGCGCTCCGGCCGGACGGTGCAGTTCACCGACGACATCGTGGGGACACCGGTCACCCTGGCCTGGGGCAACCGGGACCGGCTGCTCATCCCCCGCCAGGGCGTGCGCGCCAAGAGCGTCATACCCGGGGCCCGGCTGGTGCGGCTGCCCGGTTGCGGGCACGTCCCGATGAACGACGATCCGGCGCTGGTGGCCCGGGTGGTGCTCGACGGCAGCCGCTGACTCCGCGAGGAGGGCTGCGGAGCCCCTGAGGTCTCCCCTCATGAGGCCGACGCGGAGGAACCCGGGTGGAGGTGCGGCGTCCGCCGCCTGGGAGCTGCTGCTCCCGGCCGCTTCGGCCCCGGCACGCACGCGTGGCCGTTCCCTGCAGGCCGCACTGCGCGAGGCGGTCCGCTCGGGCCGCCTCGCGCCGGGCACCCGGCTGCCGTCGAGCCGGGACCTCGCGGCGGACCTGGGAGTGTCACGCGGGCTGGTCACGGAGGCGTACGGGCAGCTGACGGCCGAGGGGTATCTGCGCAGCGGCCGGGGCGCCGGAACATGGGTGGGCGCGGCCGTACGGGCCGCGCGGCCGCGGGCGCGCGATCTCGCTCCGCGCTCGCCCGGCGCCCGGGCGGACTTCGTGCCCGGGACACCGGACCTCGCGCTGTTCCCGCGCGCGGCCTGGGCCGCCGCGCAGCGCGCCGTGCTCGCGGAACTTCCGCACCGGGACCTGGGCTACCCCGATCCGCGGGGGCTGCCGAGACTGCGTACCGCGCTGGCCGAACTGCTCGCCAGGCGACGGGGCGTGGTGGCCGACCCCGAGCGGATCGTGGTCGTCTCGGGCGTCGCCCAGGCGACGGCGCTGCTCGGCTTCGCGCTGCACGCGCGCGGGATGCGCACCGTCGGCGTGGAGGACCCGGGCAGTCCCCAGCACGACGCGCTGTACGCGTCGGCCGGGGTCGCCGCCGTGCCGCTGCCGTTGGACGACGAGGGCGTCGCCCTGGAGCCGCTTCGGGCGTCCGGCGTACGGGCCGTGGTGACGACCCCGGCCCACCAGTTCCCCACCGGCATCGCCTGTTCGGCCCGGCGGCGCGCCGAACTGCTGGACTGGGCGCGATCCGTGGACGGCATCGTGCTGGAGGACGACTACGACGGCGACTTCCGCTACGACCGTGCCCCCGTCGGGGCGCTCCAGGGCCTCGACCCGGACCACGTGGCCTACACGGGCTCGGTCAGCAAGTCCCTCGCGCCGGGCCTGCGACTGGGCTGGCTGCTGGTGCCGGAGTCCTGGACGGAGGAGGTTGTCGAACGCAAGCGCACGATGGATCTCGGCCACCCGGCCCTCGACCAGGCGGTGTTCGCCCGCTTCCTGGAGCGCGGCGACTACGACCGCCAGCTGCGCCGCTGCCAGCGCGCCTACCGCGAACGGCGCGACGCGCTGGTCGCGGCCCTGGACGCCCGCTTCCCCGGAGCGGAGGTGTCCGGGATCGCCGCGGGCCTGCACGTGATCGCCACTCTGCCTCGGCGGTACGGGCCCGAGGAGCGGTTCCTCACGCGCATGGCGGAGGCGGGGGTGGCGGTGCGCCCGCTCTCGGCCTACGCCCACGCGCCGACCGGGCCCGGGGCGGCCGGGGAGGTTCGGCTGGTCCTCGGCTACGCCCATGTGCCGCCCGCCCGGGTCGCCGAGGGCGTGCGGCTGATGGCGCACGCCGCGACCGGGTGAGGCGACCAGTGTGGCGGCCGGGTGAGGCGGCCGGTTCGCGCGTTCCCTCACCCTGCGGTCGGTTGTTCACTTGGGGTTCGTGTGTGCGCCGCGATGTGCCAGTAGGTGTGGCTCTGCACACTTGGCCGGATCCCGTCCCCGGAGGCGTATCCATGTCCCACCGTCCGTTGCCCGGACGCCGCAGCGTCCTGCGTGGCTCCCTCGCCGCGTCGGCGGCCCTGTCCCTGCCCACCGCTCTCGGCGCGGCGCCCGCTTTCGCACGCTCCGGGCGCCCGACGGCCGGGTGGGGGGTGCAGGCGGGCGACGTGACGTCCGACTCCGGGCTGGTGTGGGTGCGCTCCGACCGTCCGGCCAGGATGATCGTCGAGACGTCGGCTACCGAGTCGTTCCGCAACCCGCACCGATGGCACGGCCCGCTGCTGGGTCCGGGCACCGACTTCACCGGCACGACCCGGCTGCGCGGTCTGCCGTCCGGCGAGCAGATCCACTACCGCGTGCTGCTCGCCGACCCGGACGACCCGCGCCGCGTCGGTGAGCCGGTCACCGGCACCTTCCGCACGGTGTCCGCCAAACGCCGCGACGGTGTGCGGTTCGTCTGGTCCGGCGATCTGGCCGGGCAGGGCTGGGGCATCAACCCGGAGGCCGGCGGCTACCGCATCTACGACGCGATGGGCGCCCTCGACCCCGACTTCTTCCTCTGCAGCGGTGACAACATCTACGCCGACGGCCCGATCACCGAGAGCGTGGCCCTGCCCGACGGCCGGACCTGGCGCAACGTCACGACCGAGGAGAAGGCGAAGGTCGCCGAGACGCTCAGGGAGTTCCGCGGCAACTTCCGCTACAACCTGCTGGACGAGAACCTGCGGGCCTTCAACGCCCGGGTGCCGTCCATCGTCCAGTGGGACGACCACGAGGTCGTCAACAACTGGTACCCGGGCGAGATCCTCACCGACACCCGGTACACCGAGAAGCGCGTCGACGTACTTGCCGCGCGTGCCCGGCAAGCCTTCTCCGAGTACTTCCCGATCTCCACACTGCGCCGCCCCGACGGCCGGGTCTACCGGGTGCAGCACCACGGCCCGCTCCTGGACGTGTTCGTCCTGGACATGCGCACCTACCGCAACGCGAACTCGCCCGACGACCAGACCACCGATCCGCAGGGCATCCTCGGCCGGGAACAACTGGAGTGGCTCAAGCGCGAGCTGTCCCGCTCCCGGGCGGTGTGGAAGGTGATCGCCTCCGACATGCCGATCGGACTGGTCGTCCCGGACCCGACCCAGGGCAAGGCGAACATCGAGGCCGTCGCGCAGGGCGACCCCGGCGAGCCGCTCGGCCGCGAGCTGCAGATCGCCGAACTGCTGCGGTTCGTCAAGCACCGTCGGATCACGGGCACGGTGTGGCTGACGGCCGATGTGCACCACACCTCGGCGCAGCACTACCAGCCGTCGAAGGCCGCCTTCACGGACTTCGAGCCGTTCTGGGAGTTCGTCTCGGGTCCGCTCAACGCGGGCGCCTTCCCCGCGAACGCGCTGGACGGCACCTTCGGCCCGGACCGCGTGTTCGTGAAGGCACCGACCACCGCCAACGTCTCCCCCGCCGGTGGCTTCCAGTTCTTCGGCGAAGTCGACATCGACGGCCACAGCGGCGAGCTGACGGTACGTCTGCGGGAGCAGGACGGCACCGTGCTGTTCTCCCAGACCCTCCAGCCGGGCCTGGTCGGCCAGTAGGTACGGAACTCAACGTTTGAAGCGTCCATAAAGGGGGCAGACTGCCCCCTTTACCCATCGGTCACAATGCGTTCGCGATCACGCAACACCGTTCCGTCACAGTGGGTGCATGACGCGAGAAGTGACTCAAGTGACGCACCCTGACGACAACTGCCGCCCCGCCACCTCGTGGCGGCGGGCCACGGCGGCGTTCCACGCCTGGCGGACACGACGCCAGGAACACGCACCGCCCACGAGTGATATCGAGTCCCCGGCACCGGAGCCGGTGCCGGGGGCGAACACCCTGTGGCGGATGCGGACCACGGTGCAGGACGAACCGGGGTCACTGGCCGCGCTGTGCGGTGCCCTGTCCGGGCTGCGCGTCGACATCCTGAGCCTGCAGACGCACCCGCTGGCCACGGGCACGGTCGACGAGTTCCTGCTGCGGGGCCCGGCCGGTCTCCCGGCGTCCGAGGTCACCGCGGCCGTCGAGTCGGCCGGTGGCACCGACACCTGGATCGAGCGGGCCGACGCCCACGACCTGGTGGACGCGCCGACCCGGGTCCTCGGACTCGCCGCCCGCACCGCCCTGGACTCGGCGGAACTGCCGCTGGCCCTGCGGCAGTTGCTCGGCCGGTGCACGATCCGGTCCCGGCCCGCCCCGGCCGGCGGCGGCCAGGTCACGGGAGGCGTTCCCGTGGAGGGGGCCCTCGACGACACCGTGATGCGGCTGCGCGGCCCGGAAGGCGGCGTGATCACCGTCGAGCGGCCGTATCTGCCCTTCACCCCCACCGAGTTCGCCCGGGCCAGGGCCCTGGTGGAACTCGACGCCCGGCTCGGACCGCGTCTGCCGCACGGCCGGGACCTGCTCACGCTCGCCGAGGGCAGCGACATCACCGTGCGGCGGGCCGACACTCGTGACCTCGAAGCGGCCCGCGCGATGCACGACCGCTGCTCGGCGCACACGCTGAGGCTGCGCTATCACGGGCCCGTCGGTGACGCCGACCGGTACCTCAACCACCTGCTCAGTCCGCGCTACGGCCGCACCCTCGCCGTGCAGACGGCCTCCGGGCGGGTCGTCGGGCTCGGTCACCTCCTGTGGGACGGGGACGAGACAGAGGTCGCGCTGCTCGTCGAGGACGCGTGGCAGCGGCGGGGTGTCGGGGCGCAGCTGCTGTCGCGGCTCGTGGCCATGGCCGTCGAGGCGGGGTGCTCCAGCGTGTACGCCGTGACGCAGGCGTCCAACACGGGGATGGTGGCCGCGATGCGCGGGCTGGGGCTGCCTCTCGACTACCAGGTCGAGGAGGGGACGCTGGTGATCACGGCGCGGCTGGGTGAGGCGGTCGTGAGGAGTGCGGAGGAGCTGGGGAGCGCCTCCGCACCGTAGGGGTGATCGTCAGTGGGCGGGTGCGGGTTCCATGTGGCTTGTCGCGCAGTTCCCCGCGCCCCTGACGGGGCGCCCCAGCGCCTGGTCGAGATCCGACCAGAGGTCGTCCACGTCCTCCAGGCCCACCGACATGCGCAGGAGCTGGTCGCTCACGCCGGCCCCCTTGCGGTCGTCCGCGTCGACGATGCGGTGGCTGATGGAGGCCGGGTGCTGGATGAGGGTGTCGACGCTGCCGAGACTCACCGCCGGGGTGATCAGGCGTACCGCGCCGATCACCTCGTGCGGGTCGCCGTGCACCTCGAAGGCGACCATCGCGCCGCCGATGCGCGGGTAGTGCACCCGGGCGATCCGCGGGTCGGCGGCAAGGCGGCGGGCCAGTTCGGCCGCCGTGGCCGAGGCCGCATGGACCCGGACGGGAAGGGTGGACAGGCCGCGCAGGAGCAGATAGCCGGCCAGCGGGTGCAGGACTCCGCCGGTGGCGAACCGCACCTGGCGCAGCCGGCCCGCGAACTCCTCGTCGCAGGCGACCACGCCCGCGAGGACGTCACCGTGGCCGCCGAGGTACTTGGTGGCGCTGTGCAGGACCAGCCGGGCACCGTGCTCGGCGGGGCGCTGGAGGACCGGCGTGGCGAAGGTGTTGTCCACCAGCAGCGGCACCGAGCCGCAGGCGTGTGCGACGGCCCGCAGGTCGACCTCGGCGAGCGTGGGGTTGGCCGGGGACTCGACCAGCACCATTCCGGTGTCCGGACGCAGGGCGTCGGTGACGCCGGCCGGGTCGGTCCAGGTCACCTCCGTGCCCAGGAGTCCGGCGGTGAGCAGGTGGTCGCTGCAGCCGTAGAGGGGGCGTACGGCGACGACGTGCCGCAGGCCCATGGAGCCGCGGACGAGCAGGACGGCACTGAGCGCGGCCATGCCGCTGGCGAAGGCGACCGCGGCCTCGGTGCCCTCGAGACGGGCCAGGGCGGTCTCGAAGCGGGCGACGGTCGGGTTGCCCAGCCGCCCGTAGACGGGCGGGCCGTCCGGCTCGGCACCGGTGCCGGCGAACGCGTCGATGCGGGCCGCCTCGCCGCGGCTGTCGTACGACGGGTAGGTGGTGGACAGGTCGATCGGCGGGGCGTGCAGCCCCTGCCGGGCGAGGTCGTCCCGCCCGGCGTGCACGGCCTCGGTGGCGAGGGCTCGCGGTGCGATGCGTATGTCGTCGTGGGTGCGCGTGCTCGTTGTGTCCATGTCCATGGTGGGCAAGGGTGAACATCGAGCGGGCTACCGCGTGCGTCTCCCGTGCTACGTTCGGCCGATGGCTGAATCTGTCGTACTCGATCCGGTGGATCTCCATCTGCTGCGGCTGTTGCAGAACGACGCCCGGGCGACGTACCGGGATCTCGCCGCGCAGGTCGGGGTGGCGCCGTCGACGTGTCTGGACCGGGTCACGCGGCTGCGCCGCTCGGGCGTGATCCTCGGGCACCGGCTGGAGCTGGATCCGGCCAAGCTCGGGCGAGGGCTGGAAGCCCTGCTGTCGGTACAGGTCAGGCCGCATCGGCGGGAGCTGGTGGGGCCGTTCGTGGAGCGGATCCGGGTCCTGCCGGAGTCACGGACGGTGTTCCACCTGACCGGTCCCGACGACTATCTGGTCCATGTCGCGGTCGCCGACATGGCCGACCTGCAGCGGCTGGTGCTGGACGAGTTCACGTCGCAACGGGAGGTGGCGCGGGTGGAGACCCGGTTGATCTTCCAGCAGTGGGAGTGCGGCCCGCTGCTGCCGCCTTCGCCCTCGGCTCAATCCGCGTGACGTGCGCGGTCCGTCGTACGAGGATGGCCTCATGTCTGAGATCAAGAGCCAGCTGCCCCGGGAAGTCGCCGACGCCTACGTCGACGAGCTCGTCGCCCTCGACCCGATCACCGGTACGTTCCTCGGTGACAAGGAGAGTTCGAGCAGGCTGCCCGACACCTCGCCGGCGGGCCAGGAGGCACTTGCCGAGCTGGCGCGGCGGACACTGGCCCGGCTGGACGAGGCCGAGCGGCTGCCCGGCGCGGACAGTGACATCGAGCGCCGGTGCGCGCGGCTGCTGCGCGAGCGGTTGGGCGCCGAACTCGCGGTGCACGACGCCGACGAGAGCCTGCGTTCCGTCAGCAACCTGAGCTCCATCGCCCATGCGGTGCGGCAGGTCTTCACCGTGACGCCCGCGCAGACGGAGCAGGACTGGGCGGCTATCGCCGAGCGGCTGCGCGGGGTCCCGGCCGCGCTGGAGGGCTACCGGGAGTCCCTGGCGCTCGGCCTGGAGCGGAAGCTGTACGCCGGCCCCCGAGCCACCGCCACCTTCGTGACGCAGCTCGGTGAGTGGGCCGACGCGGACGGCGAGGGGCGCGGCTGGTTCGAGCAGTACGCGGCGGCCGGCCCAAAGGCCCTGCGGTCAGAGCTGGACACCGCCGCCCGCTCGGCGACCGAGGCGGTCGTGCGGCTGCGCGACTGGATGCGGGACGTGTACGCGCCGGCGATCGAGGGCGCGCCGGACGTGGTGGGCCGGGAGCGGTACGCGCGCTGGGTGCGCTACTTCAACGGCACGGACCTCGACCTGGACGAGGCGTACGCCTACGGCTGGTCGGAGTACCACCGCCTGCTCGGCGAGATGAAGAGCGAGGCCGAGAAGATCCTGCCGGGCGCCGGTACGCCGTGGGAGGCGCTGGCCCACCTCGACGCGCAGGGCACGCACATCGAGGGCGTCGACGAGGTCCGCGTCTGGCTGCAGAGCCTCATGGACGAGGCGATGGACGCGCTCGACGGCACCCACTTCGACCTGGCCGAGCGGGTGCGCCGGGTGGAGTCGCGCATCGCCCCTCCGGGCAGCGCCGCGGCCCCCTACTACACGCCGCCGTCGGACGACTTCTCCCGCCCGGGCTGCACCTGGCTGCCCACGATGGGCGAGACGCGCTTCCCGGTCTACGACCTGGTGTCGACCTGGTACCACGAGGGCGTGCCCGGCCACCACCTCCAGCTGGCCCAGTGGAAGCACGTGGCACAGAACCTCTCCCGCTACCAGGCGAGCGTCGGCATGGTGAGCGCCAACGCCGAGGGCTGGGCGCTGTACGCGGAGCGGCTGATGGACGAACTGGGCTTCCTGACCGACCCGGAGCGCCGGCTCGGCTACCTGGACGCGCAGATGATGCGGGCCGTGCGCGTCATCATCGACATCGGCATGCACCTGGAGCTGACGATCCCGGACGACTCGCCCTTCCACCCCGGCGAGCGCTGGACGGCCGAGCTGGCCCAGGAGTTCTTCGGCTCGCACAGCAGCCGGCCGGCGGACTTCGTGGAGAGCGAGCTGACCCGCTACCTGTCCATGCCGGGCCAGGCCATCGGCTACAAGCTCGGCGAGCGGGCATGGCTGCTGGGCCGCGAGAACGCCCGCAAGCGGCACGGCGACGCCTTCGACCCGAAGGCCTGGCACATGGCGGCGCTGTCGCAGGGGTCGCTGGGGCTGGACGATCTGGTGGACGAGCTGTCGCAGCTGTAGTTCGCGCATCGGGGGATGCCGCGTCGTCCGGCGGGTGCGGTCCGTCGTGGCCGGTCGCGCGGTTCCCCGCGCCCCCGCAGGGCGTCCGTCAGCGCGGCGTTCGCAGGTGGAGCCGGATGAAGTCCAGCCAGGTCTCAGGGCCCGGCTGGACCCGTGCGGTGCGGACCGTGTAGGTGCCGGGTTCCAGAGCGACCCGGACCTGGTCGGTGTCCGCGAGGCTCGTCCCGGGCCAGGCCGCGTCGAAGAGGCGGACGGGCCCGGGCACCTTCCACGTCGTCTCCGGTCCCCACTGCGCCATGGCGGTCGCCGGGGGGACGCTCGCCAGGACTTCGTGCTCGGAGTCGCCGGCGCACCAGCGGACGAACATGCCGTGGTCGGGCAGATAGGCGGTCGCGGCGGGCTCGTCGCCGAGGACCAGCGCGGTGCAGTCGCCGACGGGGAGGAAGCCGACGTGGCCGTCCACCTCGCAGGCCCGGTCGTAGTCCGAGGCGGTCTCCTCGCCGTCGGCGCCCGCCCAGAACGGCAGGACGGTCTCCGGTACCGCTATCAGCGGCCCCCCGCCCGACTCCACCCACTCCACAGCGCCCGGCTCCGCGTATCGCACCATGACGCAAGAACCTACAGGGCTGACTCGCCGCACCGGGGCAGGGGTGGCGGCTGCGGCGGCTTCGCAGGTGGCGGACGGCAAGGGGCCGTGTCCGACGGAGATCGAGGAGCGGGTGAGGAGCAGACGGCGTATCGGGTGGTGCAGGAGGCGTTGACGGGTTCAGCAACCGCAGTCGCCTGCGTTCACGGGGGCCGTCAGGGGGTCCGGGGCCCGGCGCTCGCGACCCTGCCAGGTCTCGAACTCCAGCCCCTCACGCACCCAGTACTCGAAGCCTCCGAGCATCTCCTTGACCTGGTGACCGAGTTCGGCGAGGGCCAGGGCGGCGCGGGCGGCTCCGTTGCAGCCGGGGCCCCAGCAGTACGTCACGACCGGCACCGTCGGGTCGAGGAGCTGCCCGGCCCGCTCGGGGACGAGCCCGGTCGGCAGGTGGAGCGCGCCGGGGATGTGGCCCTGGTCCCAGGCCTCGGTGGAGCGTGTGTCGACGAGGACGAAGCCGGGGTCGCCACCGGAGTCGAGTGCGGCGGCGACGTCGGACACGTCGGTGTGGAAGGCGAGACCGGCGCGGAAGTGGGCGGCGGCCTCGGCCGGAGCGGCGGGGGCGACGCGCAGGACGGGGTTCACGGTGGTGGTCATGCGGCAAAACTACGGCCGCCCGGCCCGACCCTGAAGTGACGATCCCCGGCGCTCTGCTTGATCTGCCGGGGATTCCCCTGCTATCTCTCGGACATGACCGAGTATTCCCCGGACGCCACCGACTGGCGCATCCTGGACGTCCTCCAGCGGGAGGGCAGGTCCAGCTTCGCCGAACTGGCCCGTGCCGTGTCGATGTCCGCGAGCGCGGTGACCGAGCGGGTGCGCCGTCTGGAGGAGGCGGGGGTCATCCAGGGCTACGCGGCGGTCGTCGACCCCGAGCGGCTGGGCCTGCCGATCCTGGCGTTCGTGCGTCTGCGGTATCCGAACGGCAACTACAAGCCCTTCCACGACCTGGTCGCCGTCACGCCCGAGATCCTTGAGGCGCACCACGTCACGGGCGACGACTGTTTCGTCATCAAGGTGACGGCCCGCTCGATGCGCCACCTGGAGGAGGTGTCGGGGAAGATCGGGGCGCTGGGCTCGGTGACCACGAGCGTGGTGTACTCCTCGCCCCTCCCCCGGCGCCCCCTGGGCCGCTGACCTCAGCCGGCACCGCGCTGCCGCAGTGCCGATCCGGACCGGCCCTTCACCACGTCGAGCTGGGCGTGGATCCGCCGCCGCAGGTCGGCGACGTGGCTGACGATGCCGACGCTGCGGTCGCGTTCGCGCAGGGAGTCGAGCACGTCGAGGACCTCGTCCAGGGTCTGGTCGTCGAGGCTGCCGAAGCCCTCGTCGATGAAGAGGGTGTCCAGCCGCACCCCGCCCGCTTCGTCCGTGACGACGTCCGCGAGGCCGAGGGCCAGGGCGAGCGAGGCGAAGAACGTCTCGCCGCCGGACAGGGTCGCGGTGTCGCGTTCGCGGCCGGTCCAGGCGTCGACGACGTGCAGTCCGAGTCCGCTGCGGCCGCGTCCGGTGCGGTCGTCGGAGTGGACGAGGGTGTAGCGGCCGGACGACATGCGGCGCAGCCGGACGGTCGCGGCGGCGGCGACCTGCTCCAGCCGGGCCGCCAGGACGTACGACTCCAGGCGCATCCGGCGTTCGTTGTCCGCCGAGGTGCCGGCGGCGAGGCCGGCCATGCGGGCGACGCGGTCGTACTCCTGGCGCAGCGGCGCCAGCCGGCGTACGGCGGCGGTCGCCCGGGCGGAGAGGCGGTCGAGGTCGGCGCAGCGCCGCTCGGCGGCGTCATGGGCGGAGGCGGCGTCCCGCAGCCGCCGGACCGCTGCGTCGGCGGCCTGCTGCGCCGCGTCCGGGTCGGCCCGCGGCTCGCGGGCCGCCGCGGCCGTGTCGGCCTCGGCGAGGACGACCCGTACGGCGGCCTGCTCGTGTTCCCAGGCATCCAGGCGGCGTTGCAGTTCGCGGTGGGCTGCGCGGTCGAGGAGGGCGTCGGCCGCGGCCTGCGGGGTCTCGAAGCCGGCCCGGAAGGCGGCGTCGGCGAGCCGGGCGTCGGCGTCCTTGAGCCGCTGGGCGGTGTCCTCGGCCACGCGGGCGGTGTCGGCGGCATCCGTGAGCAGGGCGGTCCGCCGCTCCAGCTGCGCGGCCCGCGCGGCGACACTGTCCGAGGAGCCGCGTGCCCGGTCCAGCTCCTCCTCCAGCGCGGCCCGTTCACGGTCCAGGCGCTCCCGGTGACCGATCCGGGAGGCGGTCCGCACGGCGGTCTCCTGCCGGGCGGCGAGGCGGCGCTCGTGCTCCTGTCCGGCCTGCCGCAGCCGCTCCTGCGCGGCGTGCAGCTCGGCCGCGGCACGACGGGCCTGCGCGTACCGCTCCTCCAAGTCGGCGAGGTCGTCTTCGAGTTGTCCGGACGGCGTGTCACCGGCCTCCGCGGTGGCGGCGGCGAGCGCCTCCCGTACGTCGCCGAGGCGCCGTTCGTCCTCGGCGCGCTGCTCGTCGGCGCGCTGGTAGGCGGTGAGGGCGTGCTCCTCCGCCTCCCGGTCCACGTGCCCGGCGACCTTGCGGGCGGGGGCGGGGTGTTCGGTGGCGCCGCAGACGGCGCAGGGTTCGCCGTCGGTGAGGTTCGCCGCCAGTTCGGCGGCGATGCCGTTCAGACGCTGTTCCTTGAGGTCGAGCCAGTGCTGCTTGGCCCGCAGCGTCTCGTCCTGCGCGGTGCGGACCCGGTCGACGGCCCGGTCCGTGTCCTGGGCGAGCCGGTCGCGCGTGCGGGCCGCCCGCAGCCGCTGCTGCGCGGGCTCACGCCGTGCGCCGAGCTGCTCGGCGAGGGCGGCGGCCTGCTGCGCGGAGTCGACGCGGGTCTGGAGTACGGTGCGCCGCTCCTCCCAGCCGTCGAGCCAGGCCTCCGCCTCCTGCAGGAGGTCGGCGTCGGCGCGTTCCTGGCGGTCCAGGCCGGCGCGCTCGTCCAGGAGTTCGGTCAGTCGTCGCTCGGCACGGCGGGCGGAGTCGAGCCCGCCCAGTTCCTCGGCGGCCCGGCGTGCGGCGGCGGCGAGTCCGGCCGCACCCGCGTCGGCGAAGGTCTCCGGCAGCAGGGCACGCGCGCGTGCCTCGGCGGCGGCCGCCCGGCGGTGTTCGGCTTCGGAGGCTTCCCGAAGGTCGAGGGCGGGTGCGACGGCTTCGGCCTTGCGGGCCCGCTCCATGAGGGCCTGGGCCTCCCGGTAGGCCTCGGCTCCCTGCTCCAGGCGCGCCGCCCGTTCTTGTGCCTCGTCGAACCGCCTTTGCAGCCTGGCCAGTTCGCGTACCTCGTCCAGGGCGCGGCCGGCGGCGGCCTGCACGGACTCGGCCGCGGTGAGCGTGCACGCGGCGACGGTGAGCTGCTCGCGGGCGGTGCTGCGGGCCACGGCGGCGGCACTCAGCACGGCCTCGGCGAGCCCCGGTTCGCCCGGGGCGAGGTCGGGCAGTTCCATGGCGGCGTCCGCGGCCTGCTGCATGCGGTGGGCGTCGGCCAGCAGTTCCGCGTCCCCGTCCCGCACCTGGGACTCGGTGGTGCGTCGCCGCTCGGCGAGGCGCTTTTCGACGTCGGCGAAGCGGCGGGTGTCGAAGAGGCGGCCCAGGAGTTTGCCGCGGGCCTCGGCGTCGGCGCGCAGGAACCGGGCGAAGTCGCCCTGCGGCAGCAGCACGACCTGGCAGAACTGTTCCCGGCTCATGCCGAGCAGCTGGGTGATCTCCTCGCCGATCTCCTGGTGGGAGCGGCTGAGGTCCTTCCAGGCCCCGGTGGTCGCGTCGCGCTCGCGCAGCCAGGTCTGGGCCTTGTCCAGGGTGGTGCCGGTGCCGCGTTTCTTGGGGCGTTCCCAGGGCGGCTGACGGGTGACCTCAAGGCGGCGCCCGGCGACGGTGAGGTCGAGGGTGACCTCGGTGCGGGTCGTGGGCGCGGCGTGGTCGCTGCGCAGGGCCGTGCCCTGGCCGCCGCCTTGCCGGGCGCCCGGAACCGAACCGTAGAGGGCGTAGCAGACGGCGTCCAGGACGGATGTCTTGCCCGCGCCGGTGGGTCCGTGCAGCAGGAACAGCCCTGCCGCCGACAGCTCGTCGAAGTCGACGCTCTGCGTGCCCCCGAAGGGCCCGAAGGCGGTGACCGTGAGCCGGTGGAGCCTCACCGGGCCACCTCCCGCACGGTCTCGTCCGCCCGTACCGCGTCGAACGCGTCGCGCAGCACGCCCTGTTCGTGCGGGTCGGGTCCGGCGCCGCGCACATGGGCGACGAAGTCCTCGGCGATCTGCTGGTCGCTGCGGCCGGCCAGGCGCCGGGCGTACGACACTTCGGAGTCGTCCTCGTCGCGGTCGGGGTCGAAGACGAGGCTGAGCGTGTGCGGGAAACGTGCGGTGAGCCGGGCCATCGGGTCGGCGGGGCGTACGGGGTCGGTGAGGGTCGCCTCGACCCAGGCCTCTTCGTACCGTGTCAGGTCCGCATCGGCGAGCAGGTCCTCCAGCGTGCCCCGGATCCGGGCGAGGGCGCGGGGCACCGGGCAGTCGACGCGCTCGGCATCCACGGAGCCGTCCGCGGCCAGGTCGACCAGCCACATGCTCTTGCGGTGGGCGGCCTCGGAGAAGGAGTAGGGCAGCGGTGAACCGGAGTAGCGGACGCGATCGGTGAGGGTCTGGCAGCCGTGCAGATGGCCCAGTGCCACGTAGTCGACGCCGTCGAACACCCCGGCCGGCACCGCGGCGACGCCACCGACGGTGATGTCCCGCTCACTGTCACTGGGTTCGCCGCCCGTGACGAAGGCGTGCGCGAGGACGACGGAGCGGGTGCCGGCCGGGCGCGCGGCGAGGTCGGCGCGGACCCGGTCCATGGCGGCGGCGAGCACGCTCTCGTGCCCCGCCTTCTCCACCCCGAACTCGCCCTTGACCAAAGCCGGTTCGAGGTAGGGCAGCCCGTAGAAGGCGACCTCGCCGTGGGCGTCGTCCAGCATGACCGGAGTGCCGGCCGCCGAAGGTTCCGTACGGAGATGGATGCCGGCCCGCCCGATGAGCCCCGCACCGACGCCCAGCCGGCGGGCCGAGTCGTGGTTGCCGGAGATCATCACCGTCGGCACGCCGAGGTCGGCGAGGCGGTGAAGGGCGTCGTCGAACAGCTCGACCGCGGCGAGTGGCGGCACCGCCCGGTCGTAGACGTCCCCCGACACGACCACCGCGTCCACGGCACGCTCCCGCACGGTGGTGACGAGGTGGCCGATGAACTCGGCCTGGGCGTCGAGCATGTTCACCCGGTGGAAGGCCCGGCCGAGATGCCAGTCGGAGGTGTGCAGCAGCCTCAAGACGCCGCTCCGACCTGCATGTCTCCCCCTACTGTCCGTTCGTCGGCCACAACGAGCCGGTCCGGCCCGCTGTCAGCCCACCACGCTAACGCCTGTGGGCACCTGGTCCACCACGAACCCCGGACCGCCGCGCACGTCCGGCAGCAATTCAGGGGATATGTCCGCAACCGGGCGGTGCAGCAGGTCATTGCCGTACGCGCGTAGCCGGCGGGGTTCGAGGTGCGCCTCCCTCAGGCGTCCCCGTACGCCTCCCCGCCCGTTTCAAAACCGGCCGTGCCTGCGGTGGCGTCGGCGAGCCAGGAGCGGAAGGCGTCCACTTCGGAGTCCGGGAGGGCGACCTCGATGGTGACCGCCTCGCCGTAGTGCACGTCCCGGACTTCGCGCCCGGTGGTGCGCAGGTCGTTCTCCAGCTTGCCGGCCCGCTGGTGGTCGACGGTGACCGTGGCCAGCCGGAACCTGCGGCGGGTGTGGGTGCCGAGGGCGTCCAGGGCCTCGCCGACCGCCCCGCCGTACGCCCGGATGAGTCCGCCCGCTCCGAGTTTGACCCCGCCGAAGTAGCGGGTGACGACGGCCACGACGTACCGCATGTCGCGGCGCAGCAGCATCTGGAGCATGGGGACGCCTGCGGTGCCGCCGGGTTCGCCGTCGTCGCTCGCCTTCTGGACGGAGGCGTCGGCGCCGATGACGTAGGCCCAGCAGTTGTGGGAGGCGTCGGCGTGCTCCTTGCGGACCGAGGCGATGAAGTCCTGAGCCTCCTGCTCGCTGGCGGCCGGGGCGAGGGCGCACAGGAAGCGGGAGCGGCTGACCTCGGTCTCGTGCACGCCGGCACCGGCCACCGTGCGGTATTCGTCCTGCATCCGGCCAGCCTAATCCCCTGGTCGGGAGCGTCCCGACGGGGCGGCTGTCTCTCCGGGGCCCCGGGAGGTCGGCCCATGACACCCCAGGTCGGCCGGTACCGCCGAGACCTCCGCTACGAGTGGGCCACGACCTCGCCGGCCGTGACCTGGGGCGGATGCGGCAGCAGTTCGGCAAGCCGCTCCCGTACGAAGTCCCCGGCTCTCTCGGTCGACTCCTCGGCGCCGGCCCGGTCCTGGAAGACACCGGTGGACACCATCACCCCGCCGCCGGCGTCGACCCAGTAGTAGGCCACGAACCCCTTGACCTGGCGGACGAGCGGCAGGAACTCCTCGTTCACCCGGCGACCCGCCTCGGCCGGGTCGGTCACCCCTTCGTACCGCCGGATCACTGCGTGCATGACTGGTCTCCTCATGGGTCGGCAAGGCGTTCGCTCAGACGCCATACCCGCCGCGGAAGGGATGCGCAGCGCAAGCCCGGCGCACATCACCGGAAAGGCCCCATGCCCGTGCGGGGCCCGGGCTAGTGCTCGGCGCCCCGGGGCACCGTCACGGACGTGAGCAGCGCGACGCCGGGGGCCAGCGCCTGCCAGGTCGTGCCGTGCCAGGACAGGACGGCGATCGCAGAGGTGGGGAATTTCGTGCGGACCTGCTCCAGGGTGTCGTCGAGGCCGTCACCGGCGAGGGCCAGGACCAGTTCCTCCAGCCCGGGGTTGTGCCCGATCAGCAGCAGCTTCTCCACCTCGGCGGGCACCTCGTGCACCACGGCCAGCAGGCCGGACGGACCGGCGGCGTACAGGCGCCGGTCGTGCCGGGCCGGCGGGGGCGTGCCCCACTCGGCGGCGGCCAGGTCCCAGGTCCGGCGGGCGCGGACGGCGGTGGAGCACAGTGCGAGGTCCGGCAGCAGGTCGGCGTCGGCCAGGGCCCGCCCCGCCGCGGGTGCGTCCCGGCGGCCGCGCGGCCCGAGGGGGCGTTCGTGGTCGGCGACGTCCAGGGGCCAGGCCGACTTGGCGTGCCGCAGCACGATCAGGCGGCGCATCGGGCCGGCGCTGCTGCGGGCGATCATGACGGCGATCCCAGGTCGCGGGCGAGGTCGAGGCCGAGGAGCCGGTCGGCGTAGGCGTATGTCTCGAAGCGGGCGCCGTCCGCCAGTTCCGGCTCGGTCTCGACCTCGCGCAGGATGTCCAGCACCCGCGGCACGTCCAGGTCGTCGTCCCAGGCTTCGCGCATCCGCTCCCGGACGCCGTCGGGGACGGGCCGCGAGGGCTGTCGGGCCCAGCGGGCGACCGCGGCGCGCCAGCGGGCGAGGGTGGCGCCCGCCTCGTCGAGTCCGGCGGGCTCCAGCCGGACCGGGGCGCTGTGGTGCCGGGTGATCAGGGCGAGGCGCAGGGCGGCGGGGTCGCCGTGCTCCGGCGAGCCCGGCTCGACCGGTGCGACGGCGATCCGCACCCCGTCCGGTACCGTCTCGCCCTCGGCGGCGACATGGACGACCTGGGACTCGCCCAGACCGGCACCGACGTCGGGGCTGTCCTCGAACGGGCGGATGCCGAGTGTCGTGGCGCCCGCGCGCAGCTCCGCCTGCCGGTTGCCGCCGGTCAGCAGTGCCCAGACCGGTGTGCCTCCGAGTTCCAGGGTCCGCACGAGCAGGTCCCCGACGAGCAGCACCCGCAGGTCCGTCGTGCCGGAGTCCGACGCGTGCACCTGGACACGGGTCAGGCCCCGGCGGGCCGGGGCGGCGTCGACCGGCTCACGGGTTCGGGCGTCGATGATGCGCAGCACGAGGCGAGCGTAGGCGGGCGGACGGGCCCGCGCAGGCAGGCCGGGCGTTTTCCGGCCACCGTGGCGCGATCAGCCCACCCGTGGCGTGGGTGACCACCCGCGGGGTGGGAGACCACCCGTGGCGTGGGTGACCACCCGTGGCGTGGGTGACCACCCGTGGCGTGGGTGACCACCCGTGGCTCGAGCCCTTCGAGGCACTCGCCGATGCGCCGGTCGGTCAGCTGGGTGACCACCCGCGGGGTGGGTGACCACCCTGACCTCGGTGACCCACCCTGGCGTCGGTGACCCACCCCGTGGCGTGGGGACGGGCCGTTCCTCTCAGTTCAGGGTTCCGAGGAACCGCACATGAGGCCGCCCTTCGGGCCCTTCCCGGCTGACGGCGGCCCGCACCCCGTACACCTCGGCGATGAGCTCCGCCGTGAGGACGTCTCCCGCGGGGCCCGCCGCCACCACCCTCCCCGCGCACAGCACGACGACCCGATCGCAGTACATCGCCGCGAGGTTGAGGTCGTGCAGGGCGACGACGGTGGTGACGGGCAGGGCCGTGACCAGGGCGAGCAGGTCGAGCTGGTGGTGGATGTCGAGGTGGTTGGTGGGCTCGTCGAGGAGGAGTTCGCGGGGTTCCTGGGCGAGCGCGCGGGCGATCTGCACCCGCTGGCGTTCGCCGCCCGAGAGGGTGTGCCAGAGCCGGCCCGCCCGGTCGGCGAGACCTGTGTGCTCCAGGGCGGCGCGCACCGCCCGCTCGTCGTCGGCCGAGGGGGGCGTCCAGGCGCGGCGGTGCGGGACGCGGCCCAGCCGCACGACGTCCTCGACCGTCAGTTCGACCTGGGTGTCCGACTGTTGCTCGACGACCGCCAGGCGGCGCGCGACCGTGCGGCGGGGCAGCTCGGCAAGGGGTGTGCCATCGAGGGTGACGACTCCCGAGGACGGCGCGAGCAGCCCGGCCAGCAGCCGCAGCAGCGTGGACTTGCCCGAGCCGTTGGGGCCGAGCACGCCGACCGTGGAGCCGGTCTCCGGCGCGAGGGCGACGCCGTCCAGGATGAGACGCCCGTCGGCACGGCGGCTGACCCGGTCGGCCCGCAGCCCCGCTCCCGCCGACGCCCCCGCGCCGCTCACCGCACCCTCCGGGTCCGGTACAGCACCGCAACGAACGCCGGCACGCCGATCAGCGACGTCACGACCCCCACCGGGACCTCCTGCGGATCCAGGACGGTACGGGCCAGGGTGTCCACCCACACCAGGAAGACCGCTCCCGCGAGGGCGGTGACCGGAAGCAGCCGTGTGTGCCCGGGGCCGGTCAGGGCCCGGGCGGCGTGCGGCAGGACCAGTCCGACGAAGCCGATCGCCCCGGCGGAGCTGACCAGTGCCGCCGTGAGCAGGGCCGTGACGCACAGCAGGACCAGGCGGGTCCGGGCGACGGACACCCCGAGCGCGGCGGCCGCCTCCTGCCCGAAGGCGAAGGCGTCGAGGGTCCGGGCGTACGACAGGCACACCACCAGCGCCACCGCCAGCACGGCCAGGCACAGCCATACGTCGGTCCAGCCGGCGCCGCCGAGCGAGCCGAGGAGCCAGAACAGCACGCCGCGGGTCGTCTCGGCGTCGGCGGAGGTCATCACGACGAAGGAGGTGAGCGCGGAGAAGAGCTGCATGGCGGCGACGCCCGCGAGGACGACCCGGTCGGTGGTGCCGCCGAGGGTGTGACTGAGCAGGAGCACCAGCGCGAAGGACAGCAGGGCGCCGAGGAACGCGCCCGCGGACACCGGGAGGGCGCCGCCGCCCACGCCGAGCACGACGACGAGGACCGCTCCGGTGGAGGCGCCCGAGGACACCCCGAGCACGAACGGGTCGGCGAGCGGGTTGCGCAGCAGGGACTGCATCACCGCCCCGCACACGGCCAGTCCGGCCCCGCACACGGCGGCGAGCAGAGTGCGCGGCAGTCGCAGCTGCCAGACGATCCCGTCCCGGATCGGTGTCAGGCCCGAGCCGCCGAAGCCGAGATGGGCGGCCACGACGGACCACACGTCGGCGACGCCCAGGTCGGCGGGGCCGATGGTGATGGCCACGGCGAGGGAGGCCACGAGCGCGACGGCCCCGGCCAGGCCCAGCGCGAGCCCGGCCCGGCGCCCGGGCCCGGCGGCCGGCAGCTCCTGCTCGCGGGCGGTCACTTCACCAGCCCGAACCGGCGCAGCCCGGCCGCGACCTGTTCCACACCCTCGACGGTGCGGATCGTCGGGTTCATGGCCTGCCCGCTGAGCAGCACGTACCGCTTGTGCCGGACGGCGTCCATGGTCCTGGTGACCGGGTTGGACTCCAGGAAGGCGATCTTCTTCGCGGCCGACTCGGCGGTCTGGGACTCGCGGGTCAGGTCGCCGATGACGAGGACGTCGGGGTCGCGGTCGGCGACCGTCTCCCAGTTGACCTGTGGCCACTCCTCGTGGGTGTCGTCGAAGACGTTCTTCGCGCCGAGGGCCCGGGTGATGATGCCGGGTGCTCCGCAACAGCCCGCCATGTAGGGCGACTCGGAGTTCGCGAACCAGTAGAGGAGGGTGACGTCGGAGGCGTCGACGCCCTGCGTGGCCTTCTTTATGCGCTTCTGGAGGGAGGCCACGAGGTCGTCGCCGCGTTGGGGCACGCCGAACACGGTCGCGAGGTCGTGGACTTCGCCGTAGACGGTGCCGATGTCCAGGGCTTTGCCGCGGGTGCCGTCGCCGCCGCCCGAGTTGTCCTTGCCGGCACAGTCGGACGGGGAGACGTAGGTGGGGACGCCGAGCTTCTCGAACTGCTCGCGGGTGGCGACGCCGCCCTTGCCGAGGGTGGAGACGAAGGACGCGGCGACGAAGTCGGGCTCGGTGTCCAGGACGCGTTCGAAGGACGGGGTGTCGTCGGCGATGCGCGGTACCGTCGCGTTCGCCTTCTGAAGCCCCTTCATCACGGGGTCGGTCCAGGTGGCCGTGCCCGCCAGGCGGTCGGCGAGACCGAGGGAGAGCAGGATCTCGGTGGTGCCCTGGTTGAGGGACACGGCGTGCCGCGGCGGGGCGGCGACGCGGACCTCGTGCCCGCAGTCGGTCAGGGTGACGGCGGCCTTCGCGCCGGTGGACGTGCTCCCGCCGCAGCCGGTCAGGAGCAGGGAGCCGGCCGCGAGCAGGACGGCGGCACGGGCGGGGCGGGCGAGGGGCACGGGAACCAGTCCTCAGTCGTCGAGGGCTCGGTCGCGGAGCCCGGTCGTACGGTGCTCCCCCGCCACGCGCGGCCGCGGGGGCCGCCAGCAGGTCTTCGGACTCGGGTTCACCCGGGTCGGGGCGCCTTCCCGGACGTCCGCGAAGGAGTCCAGTGGCCGAGGCCCCGCCCGTCCCCCTCACCGCTGCGCGTCAGTTCCGGATTCGCACCGGATTCCCTGACCCACGTACATGGGTTCGACTGGCCCCGGCAAGCTATCACGGGGGCAATCCGGGGAATCACCGCGCACCCGGCGCCGTTGAACGGTAGGCAACTCGTCCACGACTTTTTGAGGAGGCCGCCGGTGTACGGCGACGAGGCAACGGTCCGCAGGATCCTCACCGAGCTCGGCGACACCTGGGCCGTGGTGGGCCTGTCGTCGAACCGGCAGCGCGCCGCGTACGGCGTCGCCGCCGTGCTCCAGCGCTTCGGCAAGCGCGTCGTGCCGGTGCACCCGAAGGCAGAGACGGTGCACGGGGAGAAGGGGTACGCGAGCCTGACGGACATCCCCTTCGACGTGGACGTCGTGGACGTGTTCGTGAACAGCGACCTCGCCGGGGCCGTCGCGGACGAGGCGGTGACCAAGGGCGCGAAGGGCGTCTGGTTCCAGCTCGGCGTGATCGACGAGGCGGCGTACGACCGGACCCGTGCGGCGGGCCTGGAGATGGTGATGGACCGCTGTCCGGCAATCGAGATCCCACGGCTGCCTCATCACCGCGTACAGGAATCCTGAAGCGTTTTCCAGGAAATGCCCGCAGCCGGTCAAGGCTTCCGGTGTCCGGTCAAGGCTGCACAACTCGCCTTCTGTCTCCGGGCGGTCGATTCCTAATCTGAGGCCTCTTACTCGCTGAACTCTCCGAGTTCTCTATGAGAGGCCCCTTAATTCATGGAAAGAGACGGCCTGCGCCGGGACGTCGGGCTGATCGGGCTCATGTGGGCCTCGGTCGGCTCCATCATCGGCTCGGGCTGGTTGTACGGCGCCGAGAAGGCCGTCGTGGCGGCCGGCCCCGCGGCGATCCTGTCCTGGCTCATCGGTGCCGTGGCGATCGTGCTGCTGGCTCTGGTGCACGCGGAACTCGGCGGCATGTTCCCGGTCGCCGGCGGCACCGCCCGTTATCCGCACTACGCGTTCGGCGGACTGGCCGGCATGTCCTTCGGCTGGTTCGCCTGGCTCCAGGCCGCGACGGTGGCACCGATCGAGGTCGAGGCCATGATCGGCTACGCCGGACACTGGCACTGGGCGCAGGGCTTCCAGCACGCGAAGGACGGGACGCTGACGACGAGCGGCTTCGTCGTCGCGGTCGTCCTGATGGCCGTGTTCGTCGTCGTCAACTTCCTCGGGGTGCGGATCCTGGCGCACACCAACAGCGCCGCCACCTGGTGGAAGGTGGCCGTGCCGCTGGCCGCGATCTTCATCATCGCGGCAGGCAACTTCCACCCGGGCAACTTCACCGAGCACGGCTTCGCACCGTTCGGCGCCCACGGTGTGCTGAGCGCCGTCAGTTCCAGCGGCATCATCTTCGCCCTGCTGGGCTTCGAGCAGGCGATCCAGCTGGCGGGCGAGAGCCGCGACCCGCAGCGGGACCTGCCGCGCGCGACGATCGGTTCCGTCGCCATCGGAGCGGCCATCTACGTCCTGCTCCAGGTCGTCTTCATCGCCGCCCTGCCGCTGGGCTCCTTCGCACACGGCTGGACCAAGCTCGACTACCCCGGCATCAGCGGCCCGTGGGCGGGGCTCGCGACCCTGCTGGGCCTCGGCTGGCTGAGCGTGGTGCTGTACCTGGACGCGGTGGTCTCCCCGGGCGGCACCGGCCTGATCTACACGACGGCCACGTCCCGGGTGTCCTACGGACTGGCCCGCAACGGCTACGCGCCGAAGCTGTTCGTCCGCACCGACGCGCGCGGCGTGCCCTGGTTCGGGCTGATCGTGTCCTTCGTGACGGGCGTGGTCTGTTTCCTGCCGTTCCCGAGCTGGCAGCAGCTGGTCGGCTTCATCACCTCGGCGAGCGTGCTGATGTACGCGGGTGCCCCGTTGGCCTACGGCGTCTTCGCGGACCGGCTGCCGCACCGGGAACGCCCCTACCGCCTGCCCGGCGGGAAGGTCCTCTCGCCCCTGTCGTTCGTGGTGGCCAACCTCATCATCTACTGGTCCACCTGGGACACCCTGTGGCGGCTCGGCGTGGCCATCGTCCTCGGCTACGTCCTGCTCGGCGGCTACGCCTGGTATGCCACGAGCAAGGGCCTGCCCGACGCGCCCCGGCTCGACTGGAAGGCCGCCCAGTGGCTGCCCGCCTACCTGCTGGGCATGGGCGTCATCTCCTGGCAGGGCGGTTTCGGCGGCCAGGGGCACCTCGCGCTGTGGTGGGACATGCTGGTCATCGCGGTGTTCTCGCTGGCGATCTACTACTGGGCCCGGTCCTCGGCCTCCCTGTCCGGGGAGATCGAGCGGAGCATCGAGGAGGTGGCCGTCACGGAGGTGCCGGTCCACTGAGACCGGACTCCATAATGTGCGCATGACCCACGCCTCTCCGCCCGCCGACTCCGGCGCCCCGCAACGTTTCCCAGTCGTTGTCGTGGGCGCCGGTCCGGCAGGTCTGACGGTCGGCAACATCCTGCGGGCCGCTTCCGTCGACTGTCTCGTGCTGGAGACGCAGACCCGCGAGTTCATCGAACAGCGGCCCCGCGCAGGGGTCATAGAGGAATGGGCCGTACGGGCCCTGGAGAAGCGGGGCCTCGCCCGGAACCTCTTGGACCGCGCGGACCTGCACACCGCTTGCGAGTTCCGCTTCGACGGGGAGCGCTACCGGTTCCCTTACGGCGAGCTGACGAGCAGTCATCACTTCGTCTATCCGCAGCCGTTGCTGGTGACGGACCTGGTGCGCGAGTACGCCGACGTCCGCGGCGGTGATATCCGCTTCGGCGTCCGGGACGTGGCGCTGCACGATGTGGACAGCGACCGGCCGTCGGTGTCGTACACCTGCCCCGAGACGGGTGAACTCCGGGTGGTGCACTGCGACTTCGTCGCCGGGTGCGACGGGGCACGCGGAGCGACCCGGGCCTCGCTGCCACCCGAGCGGGTCCGGATCGCGCGGCACGACTACGGCATCGGCTGGCTCGCCCTGCTCGCCGAGGCGCCGCCGTCCGCCGACTGCGTGCTGTTCGGCTGCCACCCGCGCGGGTTCGCGGGCCAGATGCCGCGCAGCCCGGAGGTGACCCGCTACTACCTCCAGTGCCCGCCGGGCGACGACCCGGACAACTGGCCGCAGGACCGCGTGTGGTCGGAGCTCCAGCAGCGGCTCGGAGCGGCCGGCGTGCCCCCGCTGACCGAGGGGCGGCTGATCGAGAAGCGCGTGCTGGACATGCACGACTACGTGGTCGAGCCGATGGTGCACGGCCGGCTCCACCTCGCCGGTGACGCGGCCCATCTGGTCGCCCCCATCGCCGCCAAGGGCATGAACCTCGCCCTGCATGACGCATTCCTGCTGGGCGACGCCCTGGTCGCCCGGCTGACCACGGGTGACGAGAGCGGTCTGGCCGGCTACGAGCAGGCGTGCCTGCGGCGTGTGTGGGACTACCAGGAGTTCTCGCAGTGGCTGTCCGAGGTGTTTCACGGCACGGCGGCGGACGACCCGTTCCGCGCGGGCACCGCGCTCGCCCGGCTGCGCCGTCTGTTCACCTCCCCCACCGCGGCGGCGGCCTTCGCCGAGCAGTACCTCGGGACGGCGGCGCGTTACTGAGCGGGCCCGTACTCGTCGGGACGGCGGCGCTACCGAGCCAGCCGTGCACATCGGGACGGCGACGCGCTACCGAGCCAACCGTGCGCATCGGGACGGCGGCGTTACCGAGCGAGCCCTGATCAGTCGTGCAGGGGGTGGTCGCTGAGCCGGTGGTCGGCCACGTTCAATGCCTCGTCGACGAGCCGGCGCAGATGACCGTCGCGCAGTGAGTAGATGACCCGGCGGCCCTCCTTGCGCGTGTTCACCAGACCCGCCAGGCGCAGTCGCGCCAGGTGCTGGCTGACGGCCGGCCTGGCCGCCCCGCACACCCCCGTGAGTGTCGTGACGTCGGCCTCTCCCCCGGTCAGCGCGTGCAGCAGGGCGAGCCGGGTCCGGTCCCCCAGCAGGGCGAGGACTTCCGCGGCAAGAGCGAACTGCTCCTCGCCCGGGCTGCGCGGATGCGCATCGTGCGCAGATGACAGGTGCATGCGTGCGCTCATACGCACATAATGGCGGCACGGCACGGGTACGTCCACTCCCGCGCGCACCGGAAGGGGATCCACGTGAGCGAACGGCACGAGCACACCCACCGTCATGACCACCCTCACGACCACCCCCATGACCACGCTCATGGGCCCTCGCACGGGCGCGACCATGGAAACGCCCACGGCCACCGGCACTCCCTGCGTCACCGGATGGCCCACGTCCTCGCCCCGCACTCCCACGAGACCGCCGACAAGGTCGACTCCGCCCTGGAGTCCTCGGCGCGCGGGATGCGGGCGCTGTGGGTCTCGCTCGCCGTGCTCGGCGTGACGGCGCTGGTCCAGGCGGCCGTCGTGGCCGTCTCGGGGTCGGTGGCACTGCTCGGGGACACGGTGCACAACACCGCGGACGCGCTGACCGCCGTCCCGCTCGGCATCGCCTTCGTGCTGGGACGGCGCGCGGCCACACGACGTTTCACCTACGGCTACGGACGCGCCGAGGACCTGGCCGGGCTCGTGATCGTGCTGACGATCGCGGCGTCCGCGGTCTTCGCGGGCTGGACGGCCATCGACCGGCTGCTGGACCCGCGCCCGGTCGAGCACCTCCCGGCGGTCGCCCTGGCCGCTGTCGCCGGCTTCGCCGGAAACGAGTGGGTGGCCCGCTACCGCATCCGCGTCGGCCGCTCCATCGGCTCGGCCGCGCTGGTCGCCGACGGTCTGCACGCCCGCACCGACGGCTTCACGTCGCTGGCCGTGTTGCTGGGCGCCGGCGGTTCGGCCCTCGGGTGGCAGCCGGCCGATCCGATCGTCGGGCTGGCGATCACGGCGGCGATCGTCCTGGTGCTGCGGGACGCGGCCCGGGAGGTGTTCCGCCGGGTGATGGACGCCGTCGACCCGGCCCTGGTGGACCGGGCCGAGCGGGCCCTGACCGAGGTGCCCGGGGTGCGCGGGGTGGGTGAACTGCGGCTGCGCTGGATCGGCCACCGGCTGCGCGCCGAGGTGGCGGTCGTGGTGGACGGCGGGGTGACGGTGCGCGAGGCCCACCGCATCGCCGTGGACGCCGAGCACGCGCTGCTGCACGCCGTACCGCGTCTGACCGCGGCCCTGGTGCACGCGGACCCGGAGCCGGCCCCGGGCGAGAGCGACCCCCATCTCCCGCTGGCCCACCACATGGCGGCGTAGGTCAGCGGCTGTGTCACCGGCTCAGGTCACGGGTGGCACCGAGACGGCCATGACCATCTCCATGGGGGCGTCGCCCGTGTTGCCGTAGGTGTGCGGGACGTTCGCCTCGAAGTGGACGCTGGCGCCCGCGGGCACGCGGTGCTCGACGCCGTCGACGGTGAGGGTCAGTTCGCCCGCCGTGACGTGGAGCAGTTCGGTCGTGCCGGCGGGGTGCGGGTCCGACGGGCTGCTCTCGCCGGGCATGAGCCGCCAGTCCCACATCTCCAGCGGCCCGGGGGCCTCGGTGCCCGCGAGGAGCCGGTTGTAGCTGCCGGCGTCGGTGTGCCACAGCCGTACGGCCTGCTCGGCCGGGACGATGCGGACGTTCGGGCCCTGCTCGTAGTCGAGCAGGGTGGTGATGCTGACGCCGAGCGCGTCGCCGATCTTGACGACGGTGCCGAGGCTGGGGTTGGTGCGGGCCTGCTCGATCTGGATGAGCATGCCGCGGCTGACGCCGGCCCGGGCGGCGAGCACGTCCAGGGTGAAGCCGCGCACCGCGCGCCAATGCTTGACGCTCCGCGCCAGGGACTGGGTCAGCAGGTCGAGGTCCGACACGTTCCGTCCAATATTCTGTATGGCATAGTGCAGCGGACTGCACTACGGTGTGGTTGACCTGATCGTTCACTGCACTGTACTGCGAGGTATCCGTCCCATGACAGCGCTCTTCGCCCTGGCCACCAGCCTGTTGTGGGGGCTGGCCGACTTCGGCGGCGGTCTGCTGACCCGCCGCACGCCCGCCCTCACGGTGGTGGTGGTCTCGCAGTCGATCGCGGTGGTGGTGCTCGGCGCGGTCGTGGTGGCGACCGGCGGCTGGAGCGAGGCGGGGCCGCAGCTGTGGTTCGCCGTGGCGGCCGGGCTGGTCGGGCCGGTGGCGATGCTCGCCTTCTACAAGGCCCTCGCGCTCGGCCCGATGGGCGTGGTCTCACCGCTGGGCTCCATCGGTGTGGCGGTGCCGGTCGGGGTCGGCCTGGTGCTGGGCGAGCGCCCCGGCCTGCTGCAGTTGGTCGGCATCCTGGTGGCCGTCGCCGGTGTGTGCCTGGCCGGCGGTCCGCAGTTGCGTGGCGCCCCGGTCCAGCGCCAGGCCATCGCCCTGACCCTGCTCGCGGCGTTCGGCTTCGGCGCGGTGATGGCTCTGATCGCCGAGGCGTCGACGACGCTGACCGGCCTGTTCCTCGCCCTGTTCGTGCAGCGGGTGACGAACGTCGCCGCGGGCGGCCTCGCACTGCATGTCTCGGTGCGGCGCGGATCGCCCGCGCTCCCGGCGGACGGCTTCCCCTGGCGCTCCCTTCCCGCCCTCGCCTTCGTCGGCCTCGCGGACGTCGCCGCGAACGGCACGTACTCGATCGCCGCGCAGCACGGCCCGGTGACGGTTGCCGCCGTGCTGGCCTCTCTGTACCCGGTGGTGACGGCCGTGGCGGCGCGGGGCGTCCTGCGGGAACGGCTGCGGGCGGTACAGGCAGCGGGAGCCGGGCTCGCCCTGGTCGGGACGGTACTGCTCGCGTCGGGCTGAGCCCGGCGGTTCAGGAACCCGGCTCCAGCTTCGCGAGACCGGCCGCCGTCTCCTCGTCCAGTTCGGCCAGCCGGGCCGCCGTCTCCTCGTCCAGGTCCGCCAGCGCGCGGAGCTGCTCGGGGGTGACACCCTCCGGTATCGGCACCGGCGCGGGGGTGCGCAGCGGCGGCTGCCAGCCGTCGGCCGGGGTCCAGCGGCGTACCACGCGGGCGGGGGCGCCCGCCACCACGGCGTGATCGGGCACAGTGCCCCGCACGACCGCTCCCGCGGCCACCACCACGTTCCGCCCGATCCGCGCGCCCGGAAGGATCACCGCCCCGGTGCCGATCCAGCAGCCGGGCCCGATCTCGACCGGTTCCATGCGCGGCCACTGCTTGCCGATCGGCTCGTGCGGATCGTCGTAGGAGTGGTTCGTGGAGGTGACGTAGACGTACGGGCCGAAGTAGCAGTCGCTGCCGATCGTGACCGTCGTGTCCGCGATGACGTGGCTGCCGCGGCCCAGGACGACCCCGTCGCCGATGCGCAGGATCGGGTCGGGGCCGAGGTCGAGGTCGGGCATCAGGCCCGCGGTGAGGGTGACCTGCTCGCCGACGATGCAGTGGGAGCCGAGGTGGATCCAGGGTTCGCCGAAAACCGTGCCGAGCGGGAAGGCAAGTCTGGTACTCGTTCCCATCGCGCCGAAGCGGTAGCGGCCGGGGTGCTCCGCGGTGACGGAGCCCGTGCGCTGCAGCCAGGCCCAGCCCGTGTGGACGGCGCGCTGCGCGAGGCCCCGCCGCCAGGATGAGAACGTGTTCTTGCGCTTCGGCACGACCTCACGGTACTCAGCGGTAGCTCCGGCCGCGGCGTCGGAGGCCTGTGATCTTCGCCCCACCGGGTGGCGTACGGTTTGCGCGTTGTCTACGACGTTCCTGGAGGCGGACATGGCGCAGCGGGCGATGATCACGGGGATCGGCGGCAGGGAGCCGGAGATCCATGAGACGGCGTTCGTGGCGCCCACGGCGTCGGTGATCGGGGGCGTGACGCTGGGCCCGGGGGCGAGCGTCTGGTACGGAGCCGTGGTGCGCGGCGACGTCGAGGCGATCTCCGTCGGGGCGAGCAGCAACGTCCAGGACAACTGCACCCTCCACGCCGATCCGGGGTTTCCCGTGAGCGTGGGTGAGCGGGTGAGCATCGGGCACAACGCGGTGGTGCACGGGGCGACGGTCGAGGACGACTGTCTGATCGGCATGGGGGCGACGGTCCTGAACGGCGCCGTGATCGGGGCCGGTTCGCTGGTCGCGGCGCAGGCGCTGGTGCCACAGGGCATGGTCGTGCCCCCCGGGTCACTGGTGGCGGGGGTCCCCGCGAAGGTCCGGCGGGAGCTGTCGGAGGAGGAGCGGCAGGGCGTCACCCTCAACGGCACGATGTACGCCGAGTTGGCGAAGGCGCATCGGGATGTGCATGCATAGGTTGTGGGCGGCTGCAGCGCCGTGAGGGCTGGTCGCGCTCCCGCGCGGCGGAGCCGCACATCGATACAGCCGCGCGCCCCTAGGCCGCCGGCTCCCCGGTCGCTTCCAGGTTCTGGCCCGCCTTCTTCGCCCTGCGCTTGATCACCAGCATGGACGTGAGGCCCACCAGGACCGCCGCCACCAGGCCCAGCCACGAGAAGCGCTTCAGCCAGGACTCCGCGACGATGCCGACGTAGTAGATGACAGCCGTCGTGCCGCCCGCCCAGACGATGCCGCCGAGGACGTTGGCGATGAGAAACTTCCAGTACGGCATGCGCAGCACACCGGCGAGGGGGCCCGCGAAGATGCGGAGCAGGGCGACGAAGCGTCCGAAGAAGACGGCCCACATGCCCCACTTCTCGAAGGAGCGCTCGGCGGTGGCGATGTGGCCTTCGCTGAAGTGCTTGGGGAACTTGCCGCCCAGCCAGGCCAGCAGGGGCCGCCCGCCCTTGCGGCCGATGGCGTAGCCGATCGAGTCGCCGATGATCGCGCCGGCCGTGGCGCTGGCGCCCAGGACGACGGGGTCGATCTCGCCGTTCTGGGACGCGAGCAGCGCCGAGGAGACGAGAATGATTTCGCCCGGCAGCGGGATGCCCAGGCTTTCCAGGCCGATGACCAGCCCGACCAGCGCGTATACGGCGACCGCGGGTACGGTTTCGAGCCACTCCTGGACGTGCAACGCCGGTTCCTTTCGCTGAGCTTCCCTGCGTGCCCAGGGAAGCCTACCGGCTTGTAGGACGTCCCTCGGGGCTCAGGCGTTCCAGCTCCACTCGGCGACCTCGGGCAGGTCGGTGCCGTGCTCACGGATCCAGGCGTGGTGGCGGGTGCGCGCGTCGGCCATCCGCTGGCGCACGGCCGTGGCGCGGACCGCGAGGCCGGGGACGCGGTCGATGACGTCCATGACCAGGCGGTAGCGGTCGAGGTCGTTGCGGACGACCATGTCGAACGGCGTGGTCGTGGTGCCGGCCTCCTTGTAGCCGCGCACGTGCAGGTGCTGGTGACCGGTGCGGCGGTAGGCGAGCCGGTGGATCAGCCACGGGTAGCCGTGGTAGGCGAAGATCACCGGCTTGTCGGTGGTGAACAGCCCGTCGTACTCGAAGTCGCTCATGCCGTGCGGGTGTTCGCCCTGAGGCAGCAGCCGGGCGAGATCGACGACGTTGACGACCCGGACGGTCAGCTCGGGCAGGTACCGGCGGAGCAGGTGGGCGGCGGCCAGGGTCTCCTGGGTGGGGACGTCACCGGCGCAGGCCAGGACGACATCGGGCTCGGCGCCGTCCTCGGTGCCCGCCCACTCCCAGATGCCGGCGCCCCGGGCGCAGTGCACCCGGGCCTCGTCCATCGACAGCCAGTCGAAGCAGGGCTGCTTCCCGGCGACGATCACGTTCACATAGTCGCGGCTGCGCAGGGCGTGGTCCGCGACGGAGAGCAGGGTGTTGGCGTCCGGCGGGAGGTAGACGCGGACGACCTCGGGGCTCTTGTTGAGGACGTGGTCGACGAAGCCGGGGTCCTGGTGGGAGAAGCCGTTGTGGTCCTGCCGCCACACATGGGAGGTCAGCAGGTAGTTGAGGGAGGCGATGGGGGCCCGCCAGGGCAGCCTGCCGGAGGTGCGCAGCCACTTGATGTGCTGGTTGACCATGGAGTCGACGATGTGCACGAACGCCTCGTAGCAGGAGAAGAGCCCGTGCCGGCCGGTGAGCAGGTAGCCCTCCAGCCAGCCCTGGCATAGGTGTTCGGAGAGCACCTCCATCACCCGTCCGTGCCGGTCGAGGTGCTCGTCCACGGGCAGGGTCCCGGCCTGCCAGGCCTTGCCGCTGGCGGCGTAGACGGCCTGGAGCCGGTTGGAGGCGGTCTCGTCCGGGCCGACCAGGCGGAAGTCGCGGCGGTCGGCGGTGTCGCGCGTGATCCGGGCGAGGAGGTCGCCGAGGACCCGGGTCGGCTCGTGCATGGTCGTGCCGGGCTTGTCGACGGGCACGGCGAAGTCGTCCAGGGACGGGATGGGCAGGTCACGGACGAGCAGGCCGCCGTTGGCGTACGGGGTGGCGCCGAGACGCCCGGTGCCCTCGGGGACGCAGGCGAGGACGTCCGCGACCGGGCGGCCCTCCGCGTCGAACAGCTCCTCGGGCCGGTACGAGCGCAGCCAGGACTCCAGCTGCCGCAGGTGCTCCGGGTTGTCGCGGACACCGGACAGCGGCACCTGGTGGGCGCGCCAGGTGCCCTCGACCGGCTCACCGTCGACCTCGGCCGGGCCGGTCCAGCCCTTGGGAGTGCGCAGCACGATCACCGGCCAGCGCGGGCGCCCGGTCGCACCCTGCTCGCGGGCGGCGTGCTGTGCGGCGGCGATGCGGTCGAGCGCGGTGTCCATGGCCTCGGCCATGGCGCGGTGGACGATGGCCGGATCGTCGCCGATGACGTGGATCGGCTCGTGGCCGTAGCCGCGCAGCAGCGCGTCGAGCTCCTCCTCGGGGATGCGGGACAGCACGGTCGGGTTGGCGATCTTGTAGCCGTTGAGGTGCAGGATCGGCAGGACGGCACCGTCGTGGACGGGGTCGAGGAACTTGTTGGCGTGCCAGGACCCTGCCAGCGGCCCTGTCTCCGCCTCGCCGTCGCCGATCACGCAGGCCACGAGCAGGTCCGGGTTGTCGAGGGCGGCGCCGTAGGCGTGGGCGAGGGAGTAGCCGAGCTCGCCGCCCTCGTGGATCGAGCCGGGCACCTCCGGGGCGACATGGCTGGGCACGCCGCCGGGGAAGGAGAACTGCCGCATCAGCAGCTCCATGCCCTGCGCGTCCCGGGACACGTCCGGGTACTTCTCGCTGTAGCTGCCCTCCAGCCAGGAGTTGGCGAGAACCGACGGCCCGCCGTGGCCCGGGCCCCAGACGCACAGGGCGTCGAGCCCCCGGTTCTTGATCACCCGGTTGAGATGCGTGTGGACGAGGTTCAGCCCGGGTGAGGTGCCCCAGTGGCCGAGCAGCCGCGGCTTGATGTGCTCGGGCCGCAACGGCTCGGTGAGCAGGGGGTTCGCCAGCAGGTAGATCTGACCGGCCGCCAGGTAGTTGGCGGCCCGCCAGTGGGCGTCCAGCGTACGCAGTTCCTCGTCGGTCGGCGCGGTCCTGCTGTCGGTCCTGCTGTCCTGGCGCGGGGCCTCGGGCATGGATGACTCCCTGGGTTCTGCGGGCGGACTCAGGAGGAGTACCAGTTTGTTCCGGTTCGATGCCAGGCGCCTGTCGACCATCCGGCACCCCCTGCGGGTTGACGGGCATCCGCCCTGCGGGTTCGGCCGCGGCCGAACCCGCAGGGACGGCGACGATCCCTGCTCGGACGCCCCCAGGCGGGGTCCCGTACCGCTCCTACGGCAAGCGCGCCGCGGAGTGCAGCGTCGTCACGGCGTCGGCCACGGTGGCCGGCGTGCGTCCGAGGACGCCGGAGCCGGCCTGCGGCGCGGACCCACCGGCCCCATCAGCCCCGGCCCCGTCTGCCCCGCCGCCCCCTGAATCGGCCTTCCCGCAGCAGTCCACCTGCGCGAACCGCGTCTCGTACCGCTCCTGCGGCGGTTCCCCGGACTGGGTGCGCGGCGGTTCGGGCCGGTGCCCGGGCGGGGCGTTGTCGTACGGCCGCTGCTCGCGCTCCGGGCGGCTCTCCCGCGGAGCCTCCTGCGCCCGCTTCTCCCGGGACTCCCCTGGCCCGCGGGGGACTGCGGCCGGTTCCAGTGTCCACCGCTGCGCCCCGGATCCGTCACGGTCGGTGACGATCACGTTCCGGCCTTTCCCGGGAGCGAGGGCCAGACCCTTGCCGCCGCGCGGCAGGATCTCACCGCGCACGGTCAGGTCGTAGCGGACGACTCCCGCGTGCACGAGGCACCCGGCCAGGGCGACCGTGCCCTTGCCGGTGTCGGAGCCGAGGCACAGGGTGGGGTCGGCTGCGCTGCGCAGGACGCCGTCGTCCTGGTAGGACCACTGCTGGGACCCACCCGCGGAGCAGGCGGTCAGCACGATGCGGGCGTCGGCCAGGGCGCGTCCACCCAGGACGTCGACGCAGAGGCCCTCGTCGAGGTTGCGCAGCCGTCCCCGGGCCACTTCGGCGACGTTGCCGGCGGAGGCGGCCGACGGCGAAGCGGCGGCCGAGGGCGCGACGGAGTCCGGTCCGACGGACGAGGGCCCCGCACCGTCCGGATCGACGGAGTGGCCGCTGACCGCGCCCCAGGTGGCCTGCGGGTCGGCGGTACCGCCCTCCTCGGTCCAGCCCCGGGCGGCGAGCAGGGTCGCGAGCAGCACGAGGGAGGTCACCCCGACCGCGGCGGCCAGCGCCTTCGCGTGCCTCCTCGGCGCCCCGGGCCGACCGGCCGCAGGCAGGGCACGGGGCCGCAGGCGGTGGCGTCCGCCGGAGGCCAGGGCGCCCTGGCCCGCGACGCGGCCCGGCCGTGATTCCAGGTAGCGGCGGGCGCCCCAGCCGAGCACCGTCTCGGTGAGCAGGTCCTCCAGACCGCCCTCGAAATGACTGAGTTGTTCGGCGGCGTGGCGGCAGTAGCGGCATGCCATGAGATGCCGCTGCACATCGGGAAGCAGCGCCCCGCCGCGACGCATGGGAACGTCCAGCAGACGGTTGTAGTAGCGGCATTCCTGCGTCGGCGCGAGTTCCCGGTGGGCGCGTACGCACCCCGACCTGAATTGCTCGCGCGCCTGCTCCAGAGCGGCCGACGCGGTGCCGGCGTCCACTCCCAGCAGACCGGCCGGTACGGATATGGGTTCGGCCTCGACGTCCGTGTGCCAGAGAAGGCATTGAGAAGCCCCCGGAAGGCTACGGAAAGCGCGCTCCGCGAGACGCCGCCTTTCGGGTGTCCCGGGGCGGGCGGCGCGCAGGCCGCGGGCGCCGACGGCTTTGCGGAGTTCCGGCAGTACTTCGGAAATTCCGTCGTCGGCGGCCCACTGTCCGACCGTCTCCCGGACGGCGGTGAGCAGCCGTGGACGCAGGGCTCCGCCGCCCGGCCGGGCTAGTTCCCTGCGGAAGGCGGCGGCCGCCGCCATCGACGCGGAGTCCTCGGAGGACGCCAGGCAGATCACGGCGTATTCGTAGACCGCGCGCCAGTGCCGGGCCAGCAACAGCGCGACGGCGCGCGGCCCTTCGGCAGGTTCGCCGACCCGGGCGAGGAGATTGCGGTCGGACTCCGCGGGTCCCGCTCCGGGTCGTGGCGCGTACGGCGGGCGTGGGGGGGTGGGGGATTGCACGGAACCATTTCCTTCCAGCCGCGGAACGGCAGGCGAAATTGCGCGTCCGTCGGAAAGCAGGTGGGTGATTGGTGCATACCTGTGCCGCGTCAGCTGCGGACTCGGCTGTGAGCCGGCTCACTTTCGCACATACGACTGACAGGTAACAAGGAGTTGGATGACCCAAGTTCAAAACGAGAAGAATTCAGATATGTTACCGGCGGTATCCGCACCGGCTTTCGAAATCCCGGGCGCTGAGGGGCGCAAGTTGTGCGCACTCAAGGGCGGTTGCTCCACACAATCTTCAACTTCACAGCGCGCTCCCATGCGGCTCCCGGCGCACGCTCAGCTCTCCGCGTCAGCATGAGCCGCATGATCGCCCCCCACCCTTCCGCCCCCGCCCGCACCGTCCGCAAGGCGGTCGTCCCGGCCGCGGGCCTCGGCACCCGCTTCCTGCCCGCCACGAAGGCGACACCCAAGGAGATGCTGCCGGTCGTCGACAAGCCCGCCATCCAGTACGTCGTCGAGGAGGCGGCAGCGGCGGGACTCGACGACGTCCTGATGGTCACCGGCCGTCACAAGCGGGCCATCGAGGACCATTTCGACCACGCCCTGGAACTGGAGCAGGCCCTCACGGCCAAGGGCGACACCGTGCGGTTGGACGCCGTGCGCGATCCGGCGCGGCTGGCGAGCATCCACCACATCCGCCAGGGCGACCCGCTCGGCCTCGGCCACGCCGTGCTGTGTGCCCGCCGCCATGTCGGCGACCAGCCCTTCGCGGTCCTCCTCGGCGACGACCTGATCGACCCGCGCGAGACGCTGCTGAGCCGGATGCTCGACATCCGCGACCGCAGGCTCGGCAGCGTGGTCGCCCTGATGTAGGTCCCGCCGGAGCAGATCCACCGGTACGGCTGCGCCGCCGTCGAACCGACCGGCGAGGAGGACCTCGTCCGCGTCACGGGCCTGGTCGAGAAGCCGAACCCGCGTCAGGCGCCCAGCCGTTACGCCGTCATCGGCCGCTACGTCCTCGATCCGGCGGTCTTTCCCGTCCTGGAGCGCACCCCGCCGGGCCGGGGCGGCGAGATCCAGCTGACCGACGCCCTGCAGGAGATGGCCGCGGACGGCACGGTGCACGGAGTGGTCTTCAGGGGCCTGCGCCACGACACCGGCGACAAGGCCGACTATCTGCGCACGGTGGTCAGGATGGCCTGCGCACGACCCGACCTGGGGCCGGAGTTCGTGGCGTGGCTCCGGGTCTTCCTCGGGGAGCTCGACGGCGCGCTCCCAGGGCAGCGGGACGCGGCGGCCTGACCCGCGAGGCCCCGGCACCCGGCCCGCTCCCCGCCGGGGCGCCTCAGCCGGTGCCGAGGACCGGGTCGACGCGGAACCTGCTGCCGGATCAGCCGTTGGGCCGCAGGGTCCACACGACGGTCATCTCGCCGGTCACGGCACCGTCGGCCCGCTGGATGGCGATGGCCACCGGGAACTCGGGGCGCTCCCCGGCATCCAGCTGCGCCACGACCTCGGCGGCCGGGCGGCCCAGGGTGGCCGTGGCCGTGACGGCGCCCATCGCCAGCTTCTTGTAGGAGATCTCGGCGCTGACGGCGAGCGGCACAGCGCGCGAGAGCTGGTCGCCGAACGCGGCCAGCACGATCGCCCCGCTCGCGGACTCGCCGAGCGTGAACATCGCACCGGCGTGCGGGCCGCCCACGTGGTTGTGGTACTCGCCCTGGTCCGGCAGCGACACCACTGCCCGGTCCGGCGAGGTCTCCAGGAACTCGAGGTTCAGGGTCCGGGCCATGGGCACCGTGGCGGCGAGCATCTCGCCGATGGACATCTGGTCTGCGCTCATGCCGGAATGTTACTCACGAGTAGAGACGCCTGGCCAGGGCGGTGTGACGACCGCCGCATCCCTGCGCACGACATCCACACCGGACTGTCTCCGGGTTGCTACGTCTCCGTCCACGGGCGGTGACCGAATCGTGTCCGGGGCGCGGCTAGGGTTGCTGCCCATGTGGCCAGGACAGCAGCCGCCCGGGGGCGAGCAGAACCCGCAAGCGAACAACCCGTACCAGCAGCCGGGATACCAGCAGCCGAATCCCTACCAGCAGCCGGGATACCAGCAGCAGCCCAACCCCTATGGGCAGCAGCCGCAGTGGGGCGCCCCGGGGCCGGCCGGCGCGCCGCAGCCCCCGCAGCAGCCGCAGGGCGGTGGCGGCGGCAGCCGGACGAAGCTGGTCGCGATCATCGCGGCCACCGCGGTGGTCGTGGCGGCCGGTGTCACGGGCTTCCTGGTGCTGGGCGGCGACAAGGACGACACGGCCGACGGCGGCAAGAACGGCAAGGACGACAAGGTCGCGACGAGCCCGTCGGCCGAGGAGCCGAGCGCCTCCGCCTCGGACGACAACCCCCGCGGCGGCGAGGCGGCGCAGCCCACCGTCAAGGGCTGGAAAGTCGTCGTCAACCCCAAGTGGGGCACGGCCTTCGACGTCCCCGCGGACTGGGAGGTGGCCTCCCCCACCTCGTCCGTCTTCTTCGAGGACGAGAAGTCCGACGACGGCAAGCCGCTGATCATCATGTCGGCACCGGCGTTCTACAAGTCCAAGTGGTGCACGAGCGACGACAACAAGGACGGCAGGACCGAGACCGAGTCCCTGGCCGGGGCGGGCACCAAGGGCGCCGACGGCGCCAAGAACACGGACGAGGTCGCGGTCAACCAGGTGGCCTGGTGGGTGTACGGCGGCTATACGCAGCCGGACAAGAAGAGCGTCAAGGCCGACGACAAGGCCAAGCCCTACACGACCGCCTCGGGCGTGAAGGGCAGCGTCGCCTGGGCGCACTCGGAGAACACGCCCGACAAGGGCAAGTGCGCGAGCGACGGCAAGGCGGTCACGTTCGGCTTCAAGAACTCCGCCGGCGACTTCGTCGCGTGGAGTTTCTACGGTGCCAAGGGCGTCAAGGGCGAGGTGCCCGAGAAGACCATCATGAAGATCCTCAGCACGGTCCGCCTGAACGGCGAACCGACCGGCGGCTGACCCGGAGCGACGGAACGGGCCCGCCCCTGCGACAGGGGCGGGCCCGGCTCACCGGAGCATCGCCCGAGGGTCAGCTCCTCATGGACCTGCGGCAGACCCAGCGCCCGCTGATGGCGTCGTCGTCCACGTTGGCAGCTGCGCCCGCTGATGGCGTCGTCGTCCACGTGGCGCCTGCCGATGCAGACCCACGGGTTGCCCGAGGAGTTGGTGCAGTCCCAGTAGGCGTGCACCTTGTTGTTCTTGTAAGAGATCAAGTCAGCGATGCGCCGTCACGCCGCGCAAATGGTTTGGCGGGAGGGGCCCCGGGCGGCGATAGTCTGCCGGTGACGTCCCCCACCGCCTCCTCCCGGATCCCCCGCAGACCCGCTTGGGCGGGCCGCAACTACTCCCTGCTGACCGCGGCCGCGGTCGTCACCGGCCTGGGCAGCCACGGCGCCCTGGTGGCGTCGGCGTTCGCCGTCCTCGAAGCGGGCGGTGACGGCGGTGACGTCGGCCTGGTGGCGGCGGCGCGGACCCTGCCGCTGGTGTTGTTCCTGCTGATCGGCGGCGCCGTGTCGGACCGGCTGCCCCGGCACCATGTGATGGTCGCGGCCAACGTCCTGAACTGCCTCTCGCAGGCCGCCTTCGCCGTGCTCGTGCTGACCGGGGAGCCACGGCTGTGGCACATGATGGTGCTGGCCGCGCTCGGCGGCACCGGTCAGGCCTTCTTCAGCCCGGCCGCCGAGGGCATGCTGATGTCCTCGGTCGACGGTGAGAACGCGGGCCGCGCCTTCGCCATGTTCCGGATGGCGATGCAGGGCGCGGCCCTCGGCGGTGCCGCGCTCGGCGGCGCCATGGTCGCGGCGATCGGGCCCGGCTGGGTGCTCGCGGCGGACGCGGCGGCCTTCGCGCTCGCCGGAGCACTGCGGGCCTTCCTCGACGTCGGCCACATCCCGCCCCGGGCCCCGGGCGGCGGCCTGCTCGCCGATCTGCGGGACGGCTGGCGCGAGTTCGCCGGCCGCCCCTGGCTGTGGGGCATCGTCGTCCAGTTCTCCATCGCCAACGCGGTCGTGGCCGCCGCCGACGCGGTCTACGGCCCGCTCGTCGCCCGCGACCACCTGGGCGGCGCGGGCCCCTGGGGACTCGCCCTGGGCGCCTTCGGTGCGGGCACGGTGGCCGGTGCGCTGCTGATGACCCGCTGGAAACCCCGCCGCCTGCTCCTCGCCGGCACCCTCTGCGTGTTCCCGCTGGCCCTGCCCTCGGCCGCCCTGGCCGTCCCGGTGCCGACCGGTGTCCTGTACGGGGTGATGTTCCTCGCCGGCGCGACGGTGGAGGTGTTCGGCGTCTCCTGGATGACGGCCCTGCACCAGGAGATCCCCGAGCACAAGCTCTCCCGCGTCGCGGCGTACGACTGGTTCGGCTCCGTCGCGCTGGTCCCCCTCGCCACGGCCGCGGCCGGACCGGCGGAGGACGCCTTCGGCCGCACTGCCGCCCTGTGGGGCTGCGCCGGCCTGGTCGTCCTGGTCACGGCGGCCGTGCTGTGCGTGCCGGACGTCCGCGATCTGCGCCGCCGGACCACACCGATCGCCCAGGGCGGCTCGGACGCCGCGTCAGCCGATGCCGAACGCCCCGTCGGGGGGCTCGGGTGACGGCACGGCGTCCGCGTCCCGCACCGCCCGCGCACCCCCGATGAACTCCCGCAGGCCGGTGCCGTGTTCGACCCGGGCCGGGAAGGCGTCGGCGGCGGTGAGTCGGGCCAGCGCGGCGACGTCGATCGGCTGATGCCCGGCGACGAGCACGGCGTTGCCGAACCGCCGCCCCCGCAGCACACCCGGCTCGGCGATCAGCACGAGTTCCTCGAAGGCGGTGGCCAGCGTGGCGAGTTGCGACCGCAAGAAGGCGAAGGGCGCGGCGTCGGGGAGATTGGCGAGGTAGGTCCCGCTCCCCCGCAGCACTCGCGCGGCCTCGCGGACATAGGCGACGGAGGTGAGGTGGGCCGGTACCCGCGACCCGCTGAAGACGTCCGCGAGGAGGACGTCCGCCGAGGCCGCGGGAGCGTTCTCCAGCCAGGCCCGGGCGTCCGCCGCGTGCAGGGCGACGCTCGCGCCTTCCGGCAACGGCAGATGCTCCGCCACCAGCGCCAGCAGCCCCCTGTCGGCCTCTACGACGTCCTGCCGCGACCCCGGCCGGGTCACGGCCACGTACCGCGGCAACGTGAGCCCACCGCCCCCGAGATGCACCACGTCCAGCGCCCGCCCCGGCTCGGCCACGACATCCAGCACATGCCCGAGCCGCCGGGTGTACTCGAACTCCAGATGCGCGGGTTCGTCGAGATCGACGTAGGACTGCGGCGCCCCGTCCACGGTCAGCAGCCAGGCCCGCTCCCGGTCGACGTCGGGCATCAGCTTGGCAAACCCGTGGTCGACGGACCGGGCGACTGGTACAGGCTCATTCACCTTCTCATTGTGCCTGTGCTGCCACGCCCCCTTGAGGGGCGCGGGGCTGTTCCGATATGCGGCTCCGCCGCGTGGGCGCGACCAGCCACCACAGCCCCGCAGTCCCCCACGGCCTCAACCCACCGCGGTCACGGTCCCCGCCCCCACAGTCCTGCCACCCTCACGGATGGCGAACCCGAGACCCGGCTCCAACGGCACCTCCCGCCCCAGCTCCACGGTCATGGCAACGGTGTCTCCGGGCCGGACCACCGCCACCTCACCGAGGTCGACCACCCCCACCACATCCGCGGTCCGGATGTAGAACTGCGGCCGGTACCCGGAGGAGACGGGCGTCGTCCGCCCACCCTCCCGGGCCGACAGGACGTACACCTGCGCGGAGAATCGCCGGCGCGGCTGCACACTCCCCGGCGCCGCCACCACATGCCCCCGCCGAACGGCGTCCCGCGGAACTCCCCGCAACAGCAACGCCACGTTGTCCCCGGCCTGCGCCTCCCCCATCGGTTTGCCGAACGTCTCAAGACCCGTGACCACCGTCTCGACGGACGCCCCGAGCACCTCGACCCGGTCGCCGACGCGGACCAGGCCCCGCTCGACCGCCCCGGTCACCACGGTTCCCCGCCCGGTGATGGTCAGCACGTTCTCCACCGACAGCAGGAACGGCGCGTCCAGATACCGCTCCGGCATCGGCACATAGGTGTCCACCGCGTCGAGCAGCGCCTCGATCGACGCCGTCCAGCGCGGGTCCCCCTCCAGCGCCTTCAACCCGGAGACGCGTACGACGGGCACGGAGTCACCGCCGTAGCCGTGCGCGGTGAGCAGGTCGCGGACCTCCAGCTCGACCAGGTCGGTCAGCTCCTCGTCCCCCGCGTCGCTTTTGTTGAGGGCGACCACGATGTGATCGACGCCCACCTGCCGGGCGAGAAGGACGTGTTCGGCGGTCTGCGGCATGATCCCGTCGAGCGCGGAGACGACGAGGATCGCCCCGTCGAGCTGGGCGGCGCCGGTGACCATGTTCTTGACGTAGTCGGCGTGGCCCGGCATGTCGACGTGCGCGTAGTGCCGGGTGTCGGTCTCGTACTCGACGTGCGCGATGTTGATGGTGATGCCGCGCGCCGCCTCCTCGGGCGCCCGGTCGATCCGGTCGAACGGCACGAACGCGCCACTGCCGCGATCGGCGAGGACCTTGGTGATGGCGGCCGTCAACGTGGTCTTGCCGTGGTCGACATGACCCATCGTGCCGATGTTGAGATGGGGTTTCGTGCGGACGTAAGCCGTTTTGGACATGGCGGCACCTCGAAGCGTGTGATCGGCGAAGAAGAGTGGGACCCCGAGGGCCTGCCCGACCCTCCCCTTGCGGGGTCCGCCGGACGAACCGGAGAGGGTCAGCTTCGGGCGCCGTCCATGACGGCCGTGAGATCGAGGGCGGCAGCCTTCGGGGCATCCGTGACCACGGATGCTGCGAGGGGGAAGGCGTACCGGAACATGCCGTCGATCATTGCCGACGCTTTACCGCACGTCGAATGGTTTTCGTCCGCCCTGCGCACCGGAGCGCGGGCCGGAAGCTGTGACGCTCGTGAGACGAACCATACGGCGATCACACACATTTGTCGGTTAGTGTCACCGGATGCTCGATGCCACCACCCGCTCTGGGGGCACCGCCACGGCCTCTCCCCGGGCCACCGCCGCGGAGCTCGCCGTCGCCGTTCCCCCGGCAACGACCGTCACGTCCGCCGTACCGACCCGTTTCGCCGATCGCTGCACGAGAGTTCTGCTCTCCCCGTGGTCGCGGCTGTCCCTGCTCGTCGTGCTGCTCGCCGCCGGCGGGTGCGGGGTGCTGCTGTTCGAGCCGCAGCGGCTGCTGACGGAGGGCTTGCCGCCACAGCTCGGTGGCGCCGCCGCGGCGGCGGTGTTCACGGTGGCGTACGGCGTGTGCACCGTGGCGTTCGTGCCGAGGCCGCTGCTGAACCTCGCGGCGGGTGCGCTGTTCGGTTCGCAACTCGGCCTCGGCGTGGCGCTGACGGGCACGGTGCTCGGTGCCGGCATCGCCTTCTGCCTGGGCCGGGCGCTGGGCCAGGACGCCCTGCGGCCGCTGCTGCGGGGGCGCTGGCTGAAGGCCGCGGACGGCCAGCTCAGCCGGCACGGCTTCCGCTCGATGCTGATGGTGCGACTGTTCCCGGGTGTGCCGTTCTGGGCCGCGAACTACTGCGCGTCCGTCTCCCGCATGGGCCTGCTGCCGTTCCTGCTGGCCACGGGCCTCGGCTCGATCCCGAACACCGCCGCCTACGCCGTCGCGGGCGCCCGGGCCTCCACCCCGACCTCCCCCGCCTTCCTGATCGCCATGGCGTGCATCGCCCTGCCCGCGCTGGCGGGCGTGGTGGTGGCCTGGCGCAAGCGCCACCAGCTGCGCCGCCTCTGACGTCCCGTCACGCCCGGTTCAGACCCGTTCGAGCACCATGGCGTTGGCGAGTCCGCCCGCCTCGCACATGGTCTGGAGCGCGTACCGGGCGCCTCGTTGCCGCATCGCGTGCACGAGTGTCGTCGTCAGCCGGGTGCCGCTCGCGCCGAGGGGATGCCCGAGCGCGATGGCCCCGCCGTTCACGTTGACCCGGTCGAGGTCGGCGCCGGTCTCCTGCTGCCAGGCCAGTACGACACTGGAGAACGCCTCGTTGACCTCGAACAGGTCGATGTCGTCGAGGGTCAGTGAGGCCCTGCGCAGCACCTTCTCGGTCGCCGGGATCACGCCCGTGAGCATCAGCGTCGGGTCCGAGCCGGTGACCGCGAAGCTGTGCAGGCGGGCCAGCGGGCGCAGGCCGAGCCGGGCCGCCGTCTCGCTCGACGTGATGAGCACCGCCGAGGCCCCGTCGTTGATCGGGCTGGCGTTGCCCGCCGTGATGTTCCACTCGATCTGCGGGAAGCGCTCGGCGAAGGCGGGGTCGTGGTAGGCGGGCTTGAGGCCGGAGAGAATCTCGGTGGTGCTGCCGGGGCGTACGCACTCGTCGCGCGTGACCCCCTCCAGGGGTGCGACCTCGGCGTCGAAGAGCCCGCTCTCCCAGGCCCCGGCGGCCTTGTGGTGCGAGGAGACGGCGAAGGCGTCCATTCGTTCGCGTCCGATCGACCACTTGGCGGCGATCAGTTCGGCACTGATCCCCTGCGGCACGAGCCCCTCGGGGTAACGCCTGGCGACTCCGGGGCCGAAGGGGTCCTCGCCCTCGGGCACGTTCGACCACATCGGCACCCGGCTCATCGACTCCACGCCGCAGGCCACGACCATGTCGTACGCACCCGAGAGCACACCCTGCGCCGCGAAGTGCACGGCCTGCTGCGAGGAGCCGCACTGGCGGTCCACGGTGGTCGCGGGCACCGACTCCGGGAACCCGGCGGAGAGCACGGCGTAGCGGGTGGTGTTCATGGCCTGCTCGCCGACCTGGTCGACGGTTCCGCCGATGACGTCGTCGATCAGCTCCGGGTCGATCCCGGACCGCTCGACGAGGGTGCGCAGGGTGTGGGCGAGGAGCTCCACGGGGTGGACGTGTGACAGGGCGCCGTTCGGTTTGCCCTTGCCGATCGGGGTGCGTACGGCTTCGACGATCACTGCGTCACGCATGTGCGGCCTCCACGGCTACCGGCGAGTAGGAAATTCCAACTCACCGTAGCCCGCAGGGTTGGAAAATCCAACCCTCTCCTAGACTGATCCTCATGGCCGACCGCAAAGACCCGCGCCCCTGCTCCATCGCCGACGCCCTCACGCTCGTCGGCGAGAAGTACTCCCTGCTCGTGCTGCGGGAGGTGTGTCTGGGCAACGGCCGCTTCGACCAGCTGGTGCGCAACACCGGCGCCCCGCGCGACATCCTGGCCACCCGGCTGCGCCGGCTCGTCGACGCCGGGATCCTGGCCAAGCACCTCTACAGCGAGCGCCCACAGCGCTTCGAGTACCGGCCGACACCCGCGGGACTGGAGCTGGAGCCGGTACTGATGACCCTGATGGCGTGGGGCGACCGCCACCTCCGGCCGGACGGCGACCGACCGATGGTCGTCGAGCACTCCTGCGGGCGGCCCCTCGCCCCGGCCGTCACCTGCCGCGCCTGCGGCGACGAGGTGCGCCACGAGGACCTCACGGCCCGCCCCCAGGCCCCGGGCTGGACGGTGACCGGACCCACCGCGGCCTGATCGCCGCTGGTCGGGAGCGGCTTCCAAACCCCTGTGTCCGGCGGGCCTTCCGGGGACGCTACGCTTCCCCCTCGGCACACATGATCCCCCGTTCAGCGCAACGGCGGCCCGGTGCGCCCGTCGTCCGTCCCACGATCGGCACTTGGACTCCGCTACCTCATGTCTTGGTTCGAATCACTCATCCTCGGACTCGTCCAGGGGCTGACCGAGTTCCTCCCCGTCTCCTCCAGCGCCCACCTGCGGCTGACGGCGGCCTTCGCGGGCTGGGAGGACCCGGGCGCGGCCTTCACGGCGATCACGCAGATCGGCACCGAGGCCGCGGTGCTGATCTACTTCCGCAAGGACATCGGGCGGATCATCTCGGCGTGGACGCGTTCGCTCACCGACAAGGAGCTGCGCAGCGACCCCGACGCCAGGATGGGCTGGCTGGTGATCGTCGGCTCGATCCCGATCGGTGTGCTCGGCGTGACGCTGAAGGACCAGATCGAGGGACCGTTCCGCGACCTGCGGATCACCGCGACGATGCTGATCGTCATGGGAGTCGTGCTGGGCGTGGCCGACCGGCTCGCGGCCCGCGACGAGAGCGGCGGGAAGCACCGCGCGCCCAAGCAGCGCAAGGCGCTTGAGGACCTGGGCGTGCGGGACGGCCTGATCTACGGCGTCTGCCAGGCCATGGCGCTCATCCCGGGCGTCTCGCGCTCCGGCGCCACCATCAGCGGCGGTCTGTTCATGGGCTACAAGCGCGAGGCCGCGGCCCGCTACTCCTTCCTGCTCGCCATCCCCGCCGTGCTCGCCTCCGGCGTGTTCGAGCTGAAGGACGCCACGGAGGGCGGCCACGTCTCGTGGGGTCCCACCATCTTCGCGACGATCATCGCCTTCGGCGTCGGATACGCGGTGATCGCATGGTTCATGAAGTTCATCTCGACCAAGAGCTTCATGCCGTTCGTCTACTACCGCATCGTGCTCGGCATCGTCATCATCGCCCTGGTCAGCATGGGTGCCCTCAGTCCGCACGCCGCCGAGTCGGCGGGCTGAGCGCGGGGGCGTGTGACCCCGGTCTCGTGACCAACCGCATAGCCGTCGGGTAGCCGTCCGGTAGCGGGCTGTCAGTGGCTGCCCCTAGGCTGGTCGCATGTCCCCCGATTTCGTGACCCCTGGTTCCGTGCGTTCCGCTGCCGAGGTGAACGAGGAGATCCGTGCGCTGTGGCAGCGCACGGGCGGCACCCTGTCGGCCGAGGAGCGCGCGGAGTACGAGCTGCTCGTCGTCGAATGGGCCGCCGCGCTCCGAGGCGGCGTCGTCAAGGCGGCCTGAGCGGCTCCGCAGTCCTTTCCGACTCGTACCGCACCTTCTGGTCGAACCGCGCCCTCTGGCCGTACCGCGCGCACTGGTCGTACCGCACCCTCTGGCCGTACCGCGCCCTCTAGGCGCGCAGCCGCGCCAGCACCTCGTCGTCGACGGCGAAGGGCCGCTCCTCGGGCAACAGCCCCGCAGCCGACGCCAGTTGCCCCGCCCGCACCAGTCCACGGATCTTCGTGGCGAGCGGCGTGACGTCCTCGATGCCCCTGATCCAGTCGTCCGCGTAGCGTGCGGCCGCCTCCCCCGCGAGCCCCAGCTGAAGCGACCGGTGCGGCAGCGGGTTGAGACGCAGATCCCGTTCCGGATCCCACTGCACCCGCGCGGGTGCCTGCCTCAACTGCCGCTTCCAGGAGGCCTGGTCGCCGTGCAGAGCGGGGACGTGGTGGGACAGGCAGGCGTTGCGCAGCGCCCAGAGGAAGCCCTCGCGGTCGATCTCGATCGCCAGGACGGTCTCCTGGCCCTCCTTGGTGCCCCAGCCGCAGCGGTACATCATCCACAGGAACGAGGGCTTGATCCAGGTCATGCGTTCCCGCTTCCAGGAGCCCGGGAAGCGGCCGTGGCGGGCGGCGGGGCCGCCGATCTCCGGGCGGTAGGCCTGGTAGACGGTGATCGTGGACTCGGTGTGGCGTGCCCTCACCTGGTACTTCGGCTCGTGTCGTTCGTTCACGAGGGACAGGCTGGGCCCCGGCGCCCCTCGGCGGCCACCGAATATCGGGCGCGCACGGCTCTTGGCCCGGTCCCCGCCATGGCCAACACTGAGCCGATGACGCAGCGCGTGGAACTCGCCACCGTGAGAGACCGACTGGCCGTCGACGGACTGATCACCGACTACGCGGTGGCGGTCGACGACGGTGACTGGGAGGCATATCGAGGGCTGTTCGCCCCTCGCGGGCGGGCGGACTACCGCTCGGCCGGCGGCATCGAGGGCGAGGCCCGGGCGGTCGCCGCCTGGCTCGCGGAGAGCCTGGAGCCGTTCCCGATGCGGCAGCATCTGATCGTCAACCGGCGGGTGTGCTTCGGGATCTGGGAACAGGACACCGGCGACACCGCCGAGGTCCAGGCCGACTACGTCAACCCCATGGCCACCGCCGGACCCGCTCCCGACTTCGTGTGCGGCGGCCGGTACGCCTTCGCGGTGCTGCGCACGGCCGGCGGGTGGCGGCTGAGCGAGGTGGTCGTACGGGAGAAGTGGCGGCGCCTTCCCGAGCCGCGGACGGCACCTGTGGTCCATTGACCCGGCGCCCGGTGTCCTAGATCGTCCACGGGGGGCACACTGAAGGCACCCGCGGGGTAGGAGGCGCCTATGAAGACGCTCGGCCACTGGCTCGCCTCCCCCTGGCGCCGCTCGGCCGCCGCGGCGGTCGCGGGCGCCCTCCCCGTCCTCGCCTTCCCCGCGCCGTCCCTGTGGTGGTGCGCCTACGTCGCCCTGGTGCCCTGGCTCCTGCTGCTGCGCACCGCGCCGACCGGGAAGCGGGCCGCGTACGACGGCTGGTGCGGCGGCTTCGGCTTCATGCTGGCCATGCACCACTGGCTGCTGCCGAGTCTGAACGTGTTCACCTTCCTCATCGCCGCCCTCCTCGGCGCCCTGTGGGCCCCGTGGGGCCGGCTGGTGCGCTGCCTCCTGGGCGGACTCCCCTCCAGCAGCCGGGTGGCGGTGGCTCTGCTGGTGCTGCCGTCGGGCTGGCTGGCCATCGAGCTGGTCCGCTCCTGGCAGGGACTCGGCGGCCCCTGGGGCATGCTCGGCAGCAGCCAGTGGCAGGCCGAGCCCGCGCTGCGGCTCGCCTCGGTCGGCGGGGTGTGGCTGCTCAGCTACCTGCTCGTGGCCGTCAACGTGGCGGTCGCCGTCCTGGTCGCGGTCCGCAGGGCCCGGGTGCCCGCCATGGCCGGTCTGGTCGCCACGGCTGCGGCCACCTCCGCCGCCTGGGCGTTCTCACCGCGCCCCGCCGTCGACGGCCACGTGAGGATCGCGGTCGTACAGCCGGGTGTCATCGCCGGCCCCGACGGCCGGTTCGACCGTGAGGAGCAGCTCACCCGCCGGCTGGCCGGGCAGGACGTCGACCTGATCGTCTGGGGCGAGAGCAGCGTCGGTTTCGACCTCGGGGACCGGCCCGATCTCGCCCGGCGGCTCGCGGACCTCTCCCGTGCGACGGGCGCCGACATCCTCGTCAACGTGGACGCCCGGCGCTCCGACAAGCCCGGCATCTACAAGAGCTCGGTCCTGGTCGGGCCCGACGGCCTGACCGGCGAGCGCTACGACAAGATGCGGCTCGTGCCGTTCGGCGAGTACATCCCGGCCCGCTCCCTGCTCGGCTGGGCCACCTCGGTCGGCAAGGCCGCGGGCGAGGACCGCAGGCGCGGCTCGCAGCCGATCGTGATGAACGTCGGCGACGATCTGCGCGTCGGCCCGTTGGTGTGCTTCGAGACCGCCTTCCCGGACATGACCCGTCACCTCACCCGGGAGGGCGTCGACGTGCTGATCGGCCAGTCGTCGACGTCCTCGTTCCAGCACAGCTGGGCACCCGAGCAGCACGCGTCGCTGGCCGCTCTGCGGGCCGCCGAGACCGGCCGCCCCATGGTGCACGCGACCCTGACGGGCGTCTCCGCCGTCTACGGCCCGGACGGACAGCGCGCCGGATCATGGCTCGGCACGGACGCCTCCGCCGCGCGGGTCTACGACCTTCCCCTCGCCCACGGCACCACGCCCTACGTCCGCCACGGCGACTGGACGGTGCACGCGGCGATGCTGATCCTCGCCCTGTGGGCCGCCGGCGAGGGCGGACGGGCCCTGCGGATCAGGCGGTCCGCTCCTGAACCGCGCGTACGACCCGTTCGCACAGCTCATGGGTCTCCAGCGCGTCCCGGGCGCTGAGCACCCGGCCCGCCCGGACCGCGTCGAGGAACACCAGCACCGCCTGTTCGATCCCGCGTTGCCGGGCCACCGGTACCCAGTCGCCGCGTCGCCGCACGGTCGGCTGTCCCTTGTGGTCGACGACCTCGGCGAGGTTGACCACCTGCCGTTTGGTGTCCTGCCCGGACACCTCGAGGACCTCCTCGGCGGAACCGCTGAGCCGGTTCATCACGCCGAGCGCGGTGAAGCCGTCCCCGGCGAGCTGGAGCACCAGGTGGTGCAGCAGCCCGTCCCGGACACGGGCGCGCACGGTCACGTCGTCGATCTCGCCCGGCACCAGGAAGCGCAGGGTGTCGACGACGTGGATGAAGTCGTCGAGGATCATCGCGCGGGGCTCCTCCGGCAGCCCGATGCGGTTCTTCTGCATGAGGATGAGCTCGCGCGGATGGTCCGCGCACTGGGTGTAACCGGGGGCGTGACGCCGGTTGAAGCCGACGGCGAGGCTCACGTCCCGCTCCTCGGCGAGCGCCACCAGCCGCGCGGAGTCCTCGAGTTCGTAGGCGAGGGGCTTGTCGACGTAGGTCGGTACGCCCGCCTCCAGCAGCCGCGTCACGATCTCCGGGTGCACGAGCGTGGGCGCGTGCACGAAGGCCGCGTCGAGGTCCGCCGCGAGCAGCGAGTCGAGGGTGGTGTGCCGTCGCTCCTGCGGGATGTGGAGGTTCTCGGCGACCCGGTCGAGCGTGGCGGGGGTGCGGGTCTGCAGGTGCAGTTCGACGCCGGGCTGGAGGGCGAGGACCGGGAGGTAGGCCTTCTGCGCGATGTCGCCGAGTCCGATGCAGCCGACCTTCACGGGGTGATCTCCTCTAGCCGTTGCCTGCCGGGGTCTGCTCGGAGCATACGACGTCCGTCTGCGGGGGCCGCCAGTCGGCGATGCCGTCGAAGCCGCGCAGGAACAGGGCCGGCCCGGCCGGCGACAGCAGCCTCATGGCCGTGTCACGCACGGCAAGACCGGTCCGGCTGCTCATCAGGCTGAGGCGGGACACCTTCACGGCCTGGCGGGCGATGGCGGTCGTGCGGGGGCGCCGGGCGGCGGTGTAGGCGGCGAGTTCGTCGCAGTGGTGGGCGAGGACGACGGCGTCCTCGATGGCCTGGTTGCCGCCCTGGCCGAGACTCGGCGTCATGGCGTGCGCGGCGTCGCCGAGCAGCGCGACCCGGCCGTGGTGATAGGCGGGCAGGGGGTCGGCGATGTGGTGGACGTCGTGACGCAGCACGTCCCCGGGGCGCACGGCGGCGAGCACGGCGGGGATCGGGTCGTGCCAGTCACCGAACAGGCGCAGCAGCTCCGACTTCTCGTCGTCGGGCGCCCGTCCGCCGGCGGGGGTCGTGGCGCCGGCGTAAGCGTAGACGCGGCCGTCCTTCAGCGGGTGCGTGCCCCAGATGCGGCCCGGGCCCCAGGTCTCGTGCGAGGTGAACCGGGCGCCGGGGACGGGGATCACGACCCGCCAGGTCGTCCAGCCGGAGTAGACGGCGCCCGGATGGTGCGGGAAGAGCGTTCCGCGCACGGCGGACCGGATCCCGTCCGCGCCGACCACGAGGTCGGCCTCGAGTTCGCCGTCCGCGGTCGCGACACGGGCCGCCCGACCGGGACCGCCGCTGTCGACGAGGGTCGCGGCGGCGTCCGTCCGGACGGCTCCCGCGGGGAGCAGCGCGGCCAGGCGCTCGATCAGGGTGGCGCGGTGCAGCAGCACGAGCGGCCCGCCGAAGCGCCGGGCGGCAGCCTCGGCGGAGGAGCGGGACAGCCACCGCCCCTTCGGGCTGCGCAGGCCTCCGTCCCCCGACCAGGCGGCGAGGTCGCGGATCTCGTCGCCGAGGCCGATGACGTCCAGCGCGCGCAGGGAGTTGGGCGCGAGGGAGATCGCCGCGCCGACCGGTTCCAGCGAGCGGGCCCGTTCCAGCACGGTGACCCGCAGGCCACGCTGATGCAGGGCGACCGCAGCGGTCAGACCGCCGATCCCACCGCCGATCACGACGGCATGCCCGGGCTGTCCCATGACCCCTCCTTCGGTGACTACACCTGTAGTGACACCTTCGACGTTACTACAGGTGTAGTCAGAGGGGTAGCGTGAACCCATGCCCGCACGCACCGAAGGCCCCGCCCGCTCCGACCTCGTCGCCGACACCGCCCTCGCCCTGCTCGCCGAGCGCGGGATGCGCGGCCTGACGCACCGGGCGGTCGACGAGCTGGCCGGACTCCCCCAGGGCTCCACGTCGAACCTCGCGCGGACCCGGCAGGCCCTGCTGGAGCTGGCGGTTCGGCGCCTGGCCGACCGTGAGGCCCGGGTGCTGGCCCTGCACGAGATGCCGGGCCCCGAGGCCGGTGCCGGCTCCCTCGCCAACGCCCTGGCCCTGGCGACCCACCGGACCCTGACGCAGCAGCGCGCACTCACCCTCGCCCGCTACGAACTGGCCCTGGAGGCGACGCGCCGCCCCGAGCTCCGAGCCTTCTTCGACGCCACGGGCGCCCGCTTCCGGGACCGACTCACCGCGCTGGTCGCCGCAATGGGCTCGACGGATCCGGCCCGGCACACCCTCTCGCTGATCGCCTGGGCGGACGGGCTGATGTTCAGCTGCGTGGCGGGGTCGTTCGGTGCCGACGTGCCGAGCCTGGAGGAGGTGCGTGCCGGACTGCGGGAACTGCTGGAGGGGATGCTCGGGGGCTGAAAAACTTGTGGTGCGGCAGGGGCGACTCGGAAAGGATGCGTCCATGATGAACGAACGCACCATGCCCGCCCCCACGGCCGACGAGCGCACCATGCTGGAAGGCTGGTTGGACTTCCACCGCCGGACCCTCGCCTGGAAGTGCGAGGGCCTGAGCGACGAGCAGCTCAGGACCGCGGCCGCCGAGCCGTCCGACCTGTCCCTGATGGGGCTGGTCCGGCACATGGCGGACGTGGAGCGGAGCTGGTTCCGCAGGGTACTGACGGGTGAGGACGCGCAGCCGATCTACTGGAGCGACGAGAACCGCGACGGCGAGTTCCGCCTCACCGAGGCGGACACCTGGCAGGAGGCCCACACCACCTGGCAGGCCGAGATCGAGACGGCCCGGCGCAACGCCGCCCGCTTCGGCCTGGACGACATCACGGAGGGCAAGCACCGGCGCACCGGCGAGCGGTTCAACCTGCGGTGGCTCTACACCCACATGATCGAGGAGTACGCGCGGCACAACGGCCACGCCGACCTGCTCCGCGAGCGCATCGACGGCGCGACCGGCGACTGACGCACCGCCGCACACATCACCGCCGTCACGGCATCACTGCACGTCACCCGGCATCACTGGACGAAGCCCATCACCACCGGACGTCACCCCCGTCACACGAGAGCCGTCCGTACGGGGTGCGAGATCACCCGTGCGGGGCAACCTGCTCCTGTCCGCCTCCCCAACGCGGGCCCGAAGCACCAGAGTTGCGCGGGTGCATCGAACGACGACCACAGCGACGCTCCTGGTGACCGTGGCGGTCTCGGCCCTCTCCGGCTGTACGACGGTCCCGCATTCCGGCGCGCCGGGGCCCTCGGTGGCACCGTCCCGGCCGTCTGCGCCGGAGCCGGAGGGTGCGGCGCAGACCCCCATCGTGCAGGCACCGGCCCGCGAGGCCCTGCTGCTCATCGAAGAGGCGTCCCGCAGCCCGGAGGCGGCCGTGCCGGCCACCCGCCCGGCCGCTCCCCCGGCGTCCTCGCGACAATCCGGGGTGCCGCAGCCCGGGCACCACGACGCCCGTCCGCGCCCCGTGCGTCCGGAACACCCCGAGCCCGCACCGCGGCGTCCCCAGCGGTCGCACGCCGACGTCCGCGACGTGTCGGAGGCGGTACGCCAGGACATCGAGAAGAGCGTCCCGAGCAACGACGCCGACGTGTGCGCGCTGGGCCGGCGCTACGGGGGATGGCGGGCGGACAGCCCGGAGGCGACGATCTGCCGCGACACGTACCGGCGTTGACCTGTCGCGTCAGGGCCGCTGTCGAGGCGGCGTCCACGTCCCCCGGCCGCCGCCCTCTCCCAACCGGGACTCCAGCCGTCCGATGGCCGCCCACACGCCCTCGGCGTAGCCGTCGTCGGTGAGGGCGGTGGCGGCTTCCCGGGCCCACCGCAGGTGTGTGCGGGCGGCGTCACCGCGCCCCAGTCTGACGTAGTCGTCGGCAAGGTTCAGGTGCAGGGAGGGGTAGAGCGCGGCGACCGCCGTCACCGCGAGGGCCTCCTCCCCGGCCTCCTCGGCGGCCGTCAACGCGCGAAGGTCCCACGCCAGTTCGTCCGCCGGGTCGTCCTGGGTGTCGGCGAGGTAGTGGGCGAGAGTGCAGCGGTGCAGCGGGTCCCCGTGCTCGCCGATCTCCGCCCACAGGCCGAGGAACCGGTGCCGCGCCTCCTCCCGGTCCCCCGCGTGGTGCAGCATGACCACCTGCCCGATCCGGGTCAGCACGGCATCCGGCGCCGTCTGCTCCTGTCGCTCCGCCACGACGCCCTCCGCACACTCGCCGGCTGTTCCCGTCGACGCTAGCCGCAGGCGGGGGCGATCCGGCTCAGGCGGCTCCGGACACCACCGGGCCCGTCACGGCACGCTCCGCGGCCACGGACATCGCCGAGCCCCTCACGGCACCGTTCGCGCCTTCGGACACCGAGCCCGTCACCGCACGGCCCGCGGCCGGCAGGCTCAGCCCAGGTTCGGGATCGTCCAGTCGATCGGCGTGTGGCCCTGCTCCGCCACGGCCTCGTTGATCTGCGTGAAGGGGCGCGAGCCGAAGAACTTCTTCGCCGACAGGGGCGAGGGATGGGCGCCCTTGACCACGATGTGCCGGGACTGGTCGATCAGCGGGAGCTTCTTCTGCGCGTAGTTGCCCCACAGCACGAACACCGCCGGGTCGGGGCGCTCGGCCACGGCCCGGATCACGGCGTCCGTGAACTTCTCCCAGCCCCGGCCCTTGTGCGAGTTGGCCTCGCCGCCGCGGACCGTGAGGACCGCGTTGAGCAGCAGCACACCCTGCTCGGCCCACGGCATCAGATAGCCGTTGTCCGGGATCGGCGTGCCCAGCTCCTGGTGCATCTCCTTGTAGATGTTGCGCAGGGACGGCGGGATCCGCACGCCCGGCCGGACCGAGAAGCACAGACCGTGCCCCTGGCCCTCGCCGTGGTAGGGGTCCTGACCGAGGATCAGGACCTTGACCTTCTCGTACGGCGTGGCGTCCAGCGCCGCGAAGACCTCCTCGCGCGGCGGGTGGACGGCACCCTTCGCCCGCTCCTCCTCCACGAACTCCGTCAGCTCCTTGAACCAGGGCTGCTGCAGCTCGTCGCCCAGAACCCCGCGCCAGGACTCGGGCAGCATGGCGGTGTCGGTCACGTCAACGTCCTCACGATGTGCGGTCACTTCCAGGCGTCAGAACCTACAGGCGACCACTGACAACGCGCCCTGGAAGCCCGGTGCCGGACCGCCTACCAGGCGGTCTTGCGGTGCAGCTCCCACATCATCATGATCGTCGACGGGTCCATGGCCCGCTCCGCGCCCGAGACGTCCCGGCTGGCCGCCACGTACTGCCGGCCCTGCCACAGCGGCAGCAGCCGCGCGTCGTCCACGAGGATCTGCTGGGCCTCCTCGAACTCCTTCACCACGTTCGCGCGGTCGCTCTCCCGGCGCGAGCGGGGCAGCAGGTCACCGGTGATCTCGGGCGCCGGGTACGGCGTGCCGAGGGCGTTCTGGTCGCCGACGAACGGCGCGATGAAGTTCTCGGCGTCCGGGAAGTCGGGGAACCAGCCACGCCCGAAGACCGGGTACTCGCCCTTCTGGTAGCCCTCGACGTACGTCTTCCACGGCCGGCTCTTCAGGCTGATCGTGAACAGGCCCGAGGCCTCGAGCTGGCGCTCCAGCTCCTTGAACTCCCCGGCGGTCTCGGAGCCGTAGCGGTCGCTGGTGTACCAGAAGGTGAGCGGGACGCGCTGGTTGATGCCCGCCTCGGTGAGGATCTTGCGGGCCTTGGCGACGTCGGGGTCGCCGTAGTCGTCGAAGAATCCCGTGGTGTGGCCCGTGAGACCCTTGGGGACCATGGAGTACAGCGGGTCGACGGTGTCCTTGTAGACCTTGTGGGCGATCGCCGCCCGGTCGACGACCTGCGCGATGGCCTGGCGCACGGCCTTCTTCTTCGCCCAGGTGTCCTTCGGGTTGAACACCAGGTAGTTGATGTCGGTGCCGGTGCCCTCGACGAGCTGGATCTCCTCGTCGTTGGAGGACTTGCTCTGGAGCTCGACGACGTCACCGGCCGCCAGACCGCGGTAGGTCACGTCGATCTTCTCGTCCCGCAGCGCCGTCACCATCGCGTCGGAGTCCTGGAAGTAGCGGACGGTCACCGCGTCGTTCCGGCGCTCCGCGTAGCCCTTGTAGGAGTCGTTGCGGACGAGGACGGCCTCTTTGCCGTCGGAGTACGAGTCGAGGGTGTACGGCCCGGACCCGACCACGTCGTCGCCCTTGCGCAGGCTGTCGTCCGGGTAGGCGTCCGGGGACACGATGGACATGGCGGGGGTGGCGAGCACGAACGGGAAGGTCGAATCGGGCTTGTTGAGGTGGAAGATCACCTCACGCTCGCTCGGTGCCTGGACCCGCTCGAGGCTGCCCAGGAGACCGGCGGGGCCGCCGTTGACGTTGATCTTGCGGATCCGGTCGAACGAGTACTTCACCGCCCGGGCGTCGAGGGCGTCGCCGTTGGAGAACGTCAGGCCCTCCCGCAGCTCACAGCGGTAGACCTGGTTCGAGGAGTCGCTGAAGCCGCAGCTCTCGGCGGCGTCCGGCTGAGGCGTGCTCGCGCCCGTCGGATAGCTCAGGAGGGTCTGGTAGATGTTGCGGAACAGCTCCCAGGAGCTGTCCCACGACGCGGCAGGGTCGAGCGTGCTGGGCGCGCTGGTGGTGCCCACGACGATCGGTCCTTCGTCCTCCGGGGTGTCGGACGACAGCACGCCGCACCCGGCGAGCAGGGCCGATATGGACGCGATGGCCGCCACCCGCCGCAGGCATCGGTTCCGCTTGAACACGCGCACGCTCCTCGATCTGCCATACCAAGGGTCGGCAGACCATACCGCAGTGCCGCGCCCCCTGACCCTCCCCGTCCATGGCCTCTTGATCGATAAACCTTTGACGACGTTGTCATCGCACTTTGCGGTGTCTTTACGCCGGCACGGGCGCCGTTCGAGTCGACGGGCGCCCGTGCCCGGCCGCGTGCGCGGTCCTCGTCAGCCGGTTCCGGCGTTGAGGAAGATGCCGCCGTCGACGACGAGCGTCTGGCCGGTGACCCAGTCGGACTGACCGGAGGTGAGGAACGCGGCCGCGCCCCCGATGTCGGAGGGCACGCCGAGCCGGCCGAGCGGGTAGGCCGCCGCGGCCTCCTCCTCCCGGCCCTCGTACAGGGCTTGGGCGAACTTGGTCTTCACGACGGCCGGGGCGATCGCGTTGACCCGCACCTTGGGCGCGAACTCGTGCGCGAGCTGCACGGTGAGGTTGATCATCGCGGCCTTGCTGACGCCGTAGGCGCCGATGAAGGGCGAGGGCGAGAGACCCGCGACGGAGGCGATGTTGACGATCGCGCCGCCGTTGTCCTTCTGCCAGGCGTGCCAGGTCCGCTGGGCGAAGCCGAGCGCCGAGACGACGTTGGTCTCGAACACCTTGCGGGCGACGTTCAGGTCCAGGTCCGCGATCGGGCCGAACACCGGATTGGTGCCGGCGTTGTTGACCAGGTAGTCGACGCGGCCGAAGGCCTCCATCGTGCGCTCGACGGCGACGGCCTGGTGGGCCTCGTCGTGCGCCTTGCCCGCCACGTAGACGGCGCGGTCGGCGCCGAGCTGCTCGACGGCCTCCTTGAGGGCGTCCTCGTTGCGGCCGGTGATGCACACGCGGTCGCCGCGCGCGACGAGCGCCTCGGCCACGCCGTAGCCGATGCCGCGGCTGGCGCCCGTGACGAGGGCGACCTTGCCGGAGAGTTCCACGGAAGTCATGTTGTTCTTCGTCCTCTAGTCGAGCGGTCCGCCGGCCACGTACAGCACCTGGCCGGACACGAATCCGGCCGCCTCGCCGGTGAAGAAGGCGATGGCGTTGGCGATGTCCTCCGGCTCACCGACCCGGGCCACCGGGATCTGCGTGGCGGCGGCGGCCTTGAAGTCCTCGAAGCCCATGCCGACGCGGTCGGCGGTGGCCTTGGTCATCTCGGTGGCGATGAAGCCGGGCGCGACGGAATTGGCGGTGACGCCGAACTTGCCGAGTTCCTTGGCGAGGGTCTTGGTGAAGCCCTGCAGGCCGGCCTTGGCCGCCGAGTAGTTCACCTGACCGCGGTTGCCGAGCGCGGACGACGAGGACAGGTTGACGATCCGGCCGAAGCCGGCGTCCACCATGTGCTTCTGGCAGGCCTTGGACATCAGGAAGGCGCCGCGCAGGTGCACGTTCATGACGGTGTCCCAGTCGGAGACGCTCATCTTGAACAGCAGGTTGTCGCGCAGCACGCCCGCGTTGTTGACCAGGATCGTCGGGGCGCCGAGCTCCTCGGCGATCCGCGCGACGGCCGCCTCGACCTGCGCCTCGTCGGAGACGTCGCAGCCGACGGCGATGGCCTTGCCACCGGCGGCGGTGATCTTCTCGACGGTGTCCTTGCAGGCCGCCTCGTCGAGGTCGAGCACGGCGACCGCGCGGCCCTCGGTGGCCAGTCGTACGGCGGTGGCGGCACCGATGCCGCGCGCGGCACCGGTCACGACGGCAACCCGCTGCTCAGTGGTGGACATGACTGCTACTCCTCAGGTGAGCGACCGCTTAGTACCTTCAGTGGGTGTGACGCTAGAAGCCCTGGCACGCGGTGTCAACGGCCCGGGGCGGCATGTGATCCATCACCCGGGTCCCGCCCGGCCCGGCGGCCTCCTCGGGGACACCCGATCGGCCCATGGCGGCGCGCCGCCACACCCCTCGGCGCCTAGCGTCGGAGCGCGAGCCACCCATGACCGGAAGGGAGGCGTTCCATGCGCCGTCGCACCGGTGTCACGGGCGCGCTGTTCGCGATCGCCGCGATCGTGCCCATGGCCGACCCCGCTCACGCCCGGCAGGACCTGGACTGCCGCGACTTCGCCTTCCAGGAGGACGCGCAGGCCGTCTTCGACGCGGACCCGAGCGATCCCAACAGGCTGGACGAGGACCAGGGCCCCGACGACGGCGTCGCGTGCGAGGCGCTGTCCCGCCGCGGGATCATCAACCCCACGACGTCGCCCACGTCGCCCAGCCCCTCCGCCAGTCCGTCCGTGAGTCCCTCGGTCAGTCCCTCCGCTCCCGTCACCCTCACTCCCACCAGCGCTCCGAGCCAGGGTGTGCGGGGCGGGCTCGGGGGCGCGGTGGCCTCGGGGCCGAGCGACTGGGACATCGCGATCGGGCTGACCTTCGCTGTGGGTGCCACTCTCGCCGCCGGCCACGTGGTGAGGCGCCGCCGGCGCTGACGACCGGGTGGCGTGGTGAGGCGCTGCCGGTGCTGACGGCCGGGTGGCGTGGTGAGGCACCGCCGGTGCTGACGGCCAGGTGGCGTGGTGAGGCGCCGCCGGCCGGGTGTCCGTCACCTCACCAGGAGGTCCAGCAACCGCTCGGTCTCCGCCGCCGGGTCCGTGGTCAGGCCGGTGTGCACCGGGCCGGGCTGGACGATCGTGGAGCGGGGGGCGACGAGCCAGCGGAAGCGGCGGCCCGGGTCGTCGGAGGCCGCCTGCCCGGCCGCGCTCCCCCCCGTGCACAGGCCCTCCACGGCCCCCAGGGCGGCTCGGACCCCGGCCACGTCGGCCAGGGGGTCGAGGGCCAGCAGGCGGGTCTCGTCGAGGTGGGTGCGGGCACCGACGTAGGCCTCGGCGCGGCAGTAGACCAGGACCCCGGCGTTGATGCATTCGCCGCGTTCCACGCGCGGGACGACGCGCAGGACGGCGTACTCGTAGACGTGGCGGTCCCGTGGCCCGCCCCTGATGATGTGCCGGTCGTTCACTTCAGCCCCTGGATGCGGTCGTGGATGGCGGCGGCCCGTGCCAGCAGCGGGCGCGCGTAGGCCTGCCTCAGATCGTCCGGCGCGGCGAAGCCCGGTTCGTCCGTGAGCCAGGTGTCCGGGATCTGCGCGGTGACGTCGGCGAGCAGTTCCTCGGTGACCAGGGGCGCCAACTCGGCCGCGGCGGAGGCGACATCGGGCGCGAAGGGTGCCAGCGCGTGGTCGGAGGCGTCGTACGGGCGGGCGGCGGAGGCCTCCACGCCGGGCCAGTTGTGGTGCCAGATCATCGTCGCGCCGTGGTCGACGAGCCACAGGTCGCCGCGCCACCTCAGCAGGTTGGGGTTGCGCCAGGACCGGTCGACGTTGTTGATCAGCGCGTCGAACCAGACCACGCGGCCGGCCTCCTCGGAGCTCACCGGGAACGCGAGCGGGTCGAAGCCGAGCGCGCCGGAGAGGAAGTCCATGCCGAGGTTGGTGCCGCCGCTGGACCGGAGCAGGCTCTGCACCTGCTCCTCCGGTTCACCCAGCCCCAGGTCGGGGTCGAGCTCCACGGTGACGAGGCGCGGCATGCGCAGCCCCAGCCGGCGGGCGAGTTCCCCGCAGACCACTTCGGCGACGAGCGTCTTGCGGCCCTGTCCCGCGCCGGTGAACTTCAGGACGTAGGTGCCGAAGTCGTCCGCCTCGACCAGACCCGGCAGCGAACCGCCCTCGCGCAGGGGCGCGATGAAACGGGTCGCGATCACTTCCTTGAGCATCGCCCCAGGTTACTGACGTACCCGGCGATCGTGGCGACGACCTCGCGGGGGCGCGGGCCGGAACCCGACAGCAAGCCGACAGCTCCGCTTTACCCGGGTCCTTCCCCGAACGCGTCAGGATTTCGGCAGGGTCTGAACAGCCGGTCCCCAGGGGCCGTACCTCTCGGCAGATCACGAATCCCCCCGGAAGGAACGTCAGCATGACCAGCGAATCAGTTCAGCCGATGTCGGAACCGAGCCGCCGCACCGTCGTGGCGGCGGTCGGCGCGGCGGGGCTCACCGTGGCGCTGACAGCGTGCGGTTCGGAGGACAAGGCGTCCGACCCGTCCACCGAACAGGGTGCCTCCGGTGGCGGCGCGACGAACGAAGGGGGCGGCTCGTCCGCCGGAGCGGGAGCCGGTGGTGCGGCGCTCGCGAAGACCGCCGACATTCCCGAGGGCAGCGGCAAGATCTTCAAGGACGAGAAGGTCGTGGTCTCACAACCGGCGGCGGGCGACTACAAGGCGTTCTCGACGATCTGTACCCACAGGCAGTGTCCGATGGTGGACCTGAAGGACGACATCATCTCCTGCACCTGCCACGGCAGTCAGTTCTCCGTCCTCGACGGCAGCGTCAAGAAGGGGCCGGCGGTCGAACCGCTGGAGGCGAAGCAGATCAGCGTGAAGGGCGACTCCATCACGCTGGCTTGACGTCCCGCGCACGCTCCAGGCACGCCAGCACCTCGTCCGTGGTCGCGACCGTGGCGACCAACGCGAGGGTGTGGCGGATCATCGCGGGGGTGTAGTCGGCGGGCACTCCCGCGATGGCGTCCGCCGGGACGACGACGGTGTAGCCGCGGTTCACGGCGTCGAACACGGCATTGGGGACGGCCACGTTGGCCGAGACCCCGGTGACGATCAGCGTGCGGCAGCCGAGGTTGCGCAGCAGGGGATCGACGTCGGTGCCCTGCAGGGGTGACAGCCCGTGCAGACGCCGTACGACGAGATCCTCCTCGGCGACCTCGATCGGAGCGGCCACCCGCACCGCCGACGTGCCGGTCAGCTGCTGCACGGGCAGCCGTGCGGCGGCGCGGAAGAGCCGGGCGTTGCGGCTGGCACCGCGGCCGTCGGGGCGGCGCTCGGCGACGGCGTGGACGACCTGGACGCCGCCGTCGTGGGCGGCCGCCACCAGACGGGCGACGTTGGCGAGGGCGCCGCCGGCGCGTGCCTGTTCGGCGAGTTCGGGCAGCGCGCTGTCCGCCCCGACGACGCCTTCCTGGCACTCGACGGTGAGCAGCACGGTGGTGCGCGGTTCGAGGAGTTCGCTGAGCGCTGTGTACGAGGGCACGGGTTTCCCCCTGTCACCGGCGGCAGGGCGGGCGAGCGTAGCGACCATTGCGCACGGACGGAAGAGCACTCATCCTTTTCTGACGTGATGTCAGAGGATTTCCTCTGGCACGACGTGGGAGAAAGAGGGGGAGCATGACCGTCACGCAGCAGCGCAGGGGCCGGAAGATCATGATGACGCCGGGCGAGCTGGACGAGTTCCTGACCAGCCAGCGCACCTGCCGGGTCGCCACGGTGTCGGCCGGCGGGGCGCCGCACGTGAGCACGCTGTGGTTCGCCTGGGACGGCACCTCGATGTGGCTGTACTCGGTCGTACGCAGCAAGCGTTGGACCGACCTGCGGCGCGATCCGCGGGTGGCGATCGTGGTCGACACCGGCGAGGAGTACGACGACCTGCGCGGCGCCGAGCTGTCGGGCACCGTCGAGTTCGTGGGCGAGATACCTCGCACGGGCGAGCTGCGCGCCGAACTCGACGTCCCCGAGATGCTGTTCGCGCGGAAGAACTTCGGCCTGGAGGAGATGCCGCACGACGGCCGGCACGCCTGGATCCGGCTGAGGCCCGAGAAGATCGTCTCCTGGGACTTCCGCAAACTGGCCGGGCGGTAGCCTCTCCCCGGAACGTCAGCCGACCCTCTCCCCCGCCGCCCGCAGGGCCTTGACCGCCGCACGGATCGACGGACGGCGGTCCGCGTCAGCGCGCCAGACGACGTACACATGCCGTCGGACCCGCTGCCGGAGGGGGACGGTCACCACACCGGTGGGCACGGGGTGGCGGCCGAGCAGCGGGGCGATGCACACCCCGAGGCCCGCGGCGACCAGGGCGAGCTGCGTGTGGGTCTCGGCGGCGCGATGGCCGACGATCGGCTCGACGCCCTTGGAGCGGAGCGTGAACATCAGCCACTCGTGGCAGAACTCGCCGTCGCCCCAGGTGATCCACTCGTCGTCGGCGAACTCGCCGAGGTCGACCTCCTCGCGCTCCGCGAGCCGGTGGTCCGCCCGCAGGGCGACCTCGGCCGGGTCGTCCAGGATCGACGCCTTGACCAGGCCCTCGGGCAGCGCCATCGGCTTGTTGTACCAGTCGAGCACGACGGCGAGGTCGAGGTCGCCGCGCACGACTCCGGCGATGCCGTGCTCCGGCTCCAGCTCGCAGGAGCGCAGCCGGAGCGCGGGGTGCTGCTCGCGCAGTGCGGCCAGCGCGTGCGGGAACAACCCTCGCGCGGCCGTCGGGAACGCCGACAGTCTGAGCTCGCCGACGACCTGCCCGCGCTGCGCCTCCAGATCGGACTGGGCCAGTTCCACCTGGGACAGGATGCGCGCGGCGTGTTCGGCGAGCAGCCGGCCCGCGTCGGTGAGCCGCACGCCCCGGCCGTTCTTGGCGAGGAGCTGCTGACCGACCTCCCGCTCCAGCTTCGACAGCTGCTGCGAGACGGCGGACGTCGTGATGTGCAGACCCTCGGCCGCGCCGCTCACCGAGCCGTGCCGGGCGAGGGCGTCGAGGGTGCGCAGGCGCTCCAGATTCAACATGTAAGCAATGCTACGCAGTACCGGGTGCGAAATCTCGATTGTGCTACGAGGTTGTGTGGGCGCATCGTGGCTGCCATGAGCACCGTGACCACCCCGGCCGACCGGGCCGCCACCGCACCGCCGCCACCGCCCCGCCGTCTCCTCGACTGGCGCCTTCGGTTCGCCGCCCTGTCTCTGATCTGGGGCTTCAGCTTCCTCCTCATCAAGGTGGGCACCGAGACCTACGCGCCGTTCCAGGTGACGCTCGGACGGCTGGCGTTCGGCACCGCGGTGCTGGCCGCCGCGATGGCGGTACGACGCGAGCGGCTGCCGCGCGGGGCGCGCGTCTGGGGGCATCTGACGGTCGCCGCGTTCCTGCTCAACGCCCTACCGTTCTCGCTCTTCGCGTACGCCGAGCTGACCATCCCGTCCGCCCTCGCGGGTATCTGCAACGCGACCTCGCCGCTGTGGGGCATGGCGCTGTCGCTGGTCGCCCTGTCGGAGGACCGGCCGACGCGGGTGCGGGTGGCGGGGCTCGGGCTGGGCTTCCTCGGAGTCCTCACGGTGCTGGGAGCCTGGCAGGGCTTCCACGGCCTGGACGCCACCGGCACGGCACTGGCCCTGCTGGGCTCCCTCAGCTACCCGGTCGGCTGGATCTACGTGCGCCGCACCCTCGCCGGCACCGGCCACTCGCACCTGTCGATGACCGGCGCGCAACTGCTGCTCGCCACCGCCCAGTTGGCCGTCGTCACCCCGCTGTTCACGACCCTGCCGACCCGCGTGTCCGTCGTGCCGCTGCTGGCGGTCGCCGCCCTGGGCGCGCTGGGCACGGGCCTCGCGGTGCTCCTCCAGTACGGCCTGGTCGCCGAGGTCGGCCCCACGACCGCCCAGATGGTCACGTACTTCATCCCGGTCATCGCCACGGCCGCGGGCGTCGCCGTCCTCGGCGAGGGGCTCACCTGGTCGACGCCGGTCGGGGCGGTGATCGTGCTGACGGGGGCGGCACTCACCCAGATCCGGCCGAAGCCCGCTCCGGGACCTCGGCAGTAGCCCGGCAGGGCCCGACCGCCCGGGTCGACATCCCTGCACACGCAGCGGCCGCTCGGGCCCATGTCACAGGAGCGGCTCCGTGCGAGCCCCGAGCCCACGTCGCAGGAGCGCCTCCGTGCGAGTCCCGGCCGCCCAGCCCGACGTCTCAGTCGTAACTCCGCGCGGGGGCGGGTCCGAGGGCCGAGGCGATCGCGTCGGCCAGTCTCTCGATCTCGCCGTCGACGAGAGTCGAGACGGTGACCCGGACGCCGGGCGGCGCGTTCAGCCGGAAGCGGGCGCCGGGGGCCACGGCCCAGCCGGCGTGCAGCAGCCGGGCGACGGCACCGGTCTCGTCCGGCACCGGCACCCAGACGTTCATGCCGCTGCGCCCGCAGGCCGCGACACCGCGCCGCTCGAGCGCCTCGATCAGCGCGTCCCGCCGCCGCCCGTACGACGCCGCCACCCGGGCCGTGTCGACCGCTCCGTCGGCCCACAGCCGGACCAGGGCCCGCTGCATCAGCCGGCTCACCCAGCCCGGTCCGAGCCGGTGCCGCCCGCGGACCCGGTCGACGGTGACGGCGTCCCCGGTGAGCAGGGCGAGCCGCAGGTCGGGGCCGTAGGCCTTGGCGGCCGAGCGCACGAACGCCCAGTGCCGGGTGACCCCGGCCAGGGAGTGGAGGGGCACGTCGACGATGCCGTGGCCGTGATCGTCCTCGATCAGCAGGGTCTCCGGATGCTCCCGCAGTACGGCTCGCAGCGCACGCGCGCGTGCGGAGCTCACCGCCGCGCCGGTCGGGTTCTGCGCCCGGTCCGTGACGATCAGGGCGCGCGCCCCGGCCTCCAGCGCCCGGCGCACGTCCTGAGCGCACGGCCCCTCGTCGTCGACGCCGACGGGGACGGTGCGCAGCCCGAGCGCGGGCACCAGGTCGAGGGTGCGGCCCCAGCCCGGGTCCTCGACGGCGACGGTGTCACCGGGCTTGAGGTGGGCCGCCAGCACCCGTTCGACGCCGTCCAGAGCCCCGGAGACCACAGCGAGCGGCCCGTCCGGCACCCCGTCGGCGTCGAGCCCGGCCCGGGCGATCCGGGCCAGCTCCGGTTCGACGGGGGTGTCGCCGTAGAGTACCGGCGCCCGGTCACCCTCGGCGGCGGCCGCCGCGAACGCGGCCGCGAGCGCCGGCAGCAGCGTCGGGTCCGGATTGCCCTGCGCGAGGTCCCGCACCCCCTCGGGGACGTCCACCCGGAAGTGCTCCCGCCCGGTCGTGGCCGGTGCGGGCCGCACCCGGCTGCCGCGCCGCCCCGCCGTCTCGATGACCCCGCGCTCGCGCAGGGTGCGGTACGCGGCCGCGACCGTGTTGGGATTCACCCCCAACCGCTCCGCCAACTCCCGCATGGGAGGCAGCAGTTGGCCCGGCTGCAGCTCACCGGCTCCCACCGCGCGCTCGATGCTCGCGGAAATGTCCGCTGCGCGACGCCCACTGATCCGATACTCTCCTAGCACAAAGCCAATTGTGCACTAGTGCAATGGAGAGCGCCATGCAGGGGACCGCGCAGACGCCGTCGCAGCCCGACACCGCCTACACGCCGACCGACCGCACCGTCCCCACCCGCTCCCCGGACCGGGCCGCGTACGACAAGGACCTGGTGCACTCGATACTCGACGAGGCCTACGTCTGCCATCTCGGGTTCGTCCGCGACGGAGCGCCCGTCGTCCTGCCCACCCTGTACGCCCGGGTCGGCGAGCGGCTGTACGTGCACGGCTCGACGGGCTCGCGTCCGCTGCGGGCGGCCGGTCAGGCCGACCCCGGCCTCCCGGTCTGCCTGACGGTCACCCATGTCGACGGTCTGGTCCTGGCCCGCTCGGCCTTCCACCACTCGATCAACTACCGCTCCGTGGTGGTGCACGGCGTCGCCCACGACGTGACGGACCCCGAGGAGAAGCTGCGGGCCCTGGACGCGCTGGTCGACCACGTCGTGGCCGGCCGCTCCGCGGACTCGCGCCCCGCCAACAAGAAGGAACTGGCGGCCACCGCCGTGATCCGCCTGGACCTGGACGAGGTCTCCGCGAAGCTGCGCACCGGCGGCGTGAACGACGAACCGGAGGACCTCGCCCTCCCCCACTGGGCCGGCGTCGTCCCGGTGCGGCGCACCTACGGCACCCCGCTCTCCGACCCCGGCCTGGCCCCCGGCACCGAGCTGCCCGACTACCTCACGGCCCTGTGATGCTGATCCACCCCTGGGACGCGCCCCGTGACGACACCGAATGGCAACGCTGGCTGGCCGACCACGACTTCGGCCAGCTCGCGGTCAACGGCCCGCCGGGCGAACCGCCCCACGTCCAGCCCCTGCACTTCGCCTACGACGCCGGGCGCCGCGAGGTCATCACCCACCTCGCCCGCCCCAACCCGCTCTGGCCCGCGCTGGAGGCCGCCCCGGACGTCCTGCTGAGCGTGGTCGACGACTACGTGTTCGTACCCGGCCCCTGGCAGGCCGCCCCGGACGTCCTGCCCGAGCACGGCACCCCGACGAGCTTCTACGCGGCTGTCCAGCTCCGCTGCCGCGCCCATGTCGTGGACGACCCGGCGCAGAAGGCCGCGCTGCTCAACCGCCAGGTCGACCACTTCCAGCCCCGGGGCGGCTCCGCACGGGCGGCGGTGGGCGAGGCGCCCTACGGCAGGATGCTCGCCGGCATCCGCGGCCTGCGCCTGGAAGTGACGGACGTACGGGCGAAGTTCAAGTACGCGAGCCACAGGCCGGCCGAGGTCCGGGACCGGATCGCCGTGGGTCTCGCGGCCCGCGGCGGCCCGGGCGACTCCAGGGCGCGCGACCACCTCCTGCGCAGACAGCAGGCGTAGGCCGCGCGTGTCCGCCTCACACGGCCATCACCGGCTCCTCCCTCCTCCGCACACCCCGGGCCTCCCCCACCGCCAGGCCCGCCACCGAGCCCAGCATCAGCAGGATCCCGGCCAGCGTCGCCGCCGTGAGGTGCTCGCCGAGCAGGACGACGGCGAGCACCGCCGCGCTCACCGGTTCGAGCAGCATGATCACCGAGACGGTGGCGGACCGTACGACGGCCGCGCCCGCGAAGTAGAGGCCGTAGGCGAGTGCCGTGGGGACGGCGGCGACGTAGAGCAGCAGGAGCACGAGGCGGCCGGGCTCCTCGCTGTGCGGCAGCAGTCCCTCCGCGAGAGCGAACGGCAGCAGGCACAGGCTCGTGACGGCGAAGGCCCCGGCGGTCGTCCGGGTGGCGTCACCTTCAGCGTCGCGGCCCCACAGGCGGGTGAGCAGCGTCATCGCGCAGTATCCGGCCGCGGACAGCAGGGCGAGCAGCACACCCATCGGGCGCACGGTCGCGCCGCCGCCCCCGAGGACGAGGACCGCGAGCCCGGCGAGGGCACCCAGGACGGCTACGGCGCCGCCCCGGCCCAGTCGCTCGGCCAGGATGAGCCGGGCGCCGAGCGCCATGAGGACGGGCCCCGCGCCCAGCGTGACGACGGTGGCCACGGCCAGGCCGGTGGCGGAGACGGCCGCGAAGTACGCCGTCTGGAAGACGGCGAGCCCGAGCCCGGTGACCCCGGTGCGCAGTGCCCGGCGGCCGAGCGGTTCACGCACCGGGGCCGCGGCGCTCGGGCGCACCAGTCGGACGGCGAGCAGCAGCACGAGGCCGGCGGCGCAGCGCCAGAAGGAGAGGGCGACGGGCCCCATGTCACTGGCCCGGTAGACCAGGGAGGCGGCCGCGCCCGCGGTGCCCCAGGCGACACCGGCGACGATCAGATAGAGGAGGCCTCGCCCGATGGGCAGGCCGGAGGCGGTGTTCGACACGTGTTCTCTCCGCAGACGCGCACGGCATGCCGCGCCCGCGTCGGGCGGCGGCCGGGTGCGCGGAAGTTCGGGAAGGGCCCCGGATCAGTCGTGATCAGCGGGGTCCGCGGACTTCGTCTGCGGGCAGCACCGTTCTGCGCGGCGGCGCATCGCCGGGCGCGGTTTCCGGAGGGCCCGCCTCAGGCGGCCGGAGGCGGAAGAACGAGTGCGTTCGAAGGCATGATCGACACCTTAGGCGCTGGTCCCGCGCCTGGACAACTCCCTTTCCGGGCCGCCGCTCGCCACCGGCTGACCGGACCCCTTCGAGGGCGTCGAGGACTGCGCGATGAACGCGCCCACCAGCACGATCGCGCCGCCGGCGATCTGCGGCGCGGAGAGGTGCTCGCCGAGCAGGACCCAGGCCAGGACCGTGGCGATGACCGCCTCGAGACAGGCCACGACCCCGGCGACCTGCGGGGAGAGCCGGCGCACGGAGACCACACCGGTGACGTAGGCGACGACCGTGGCGACCAGGACGATCCACGCCAGCAGCACGACGGCGGCGACGGGCCTGCCGTCCATGCTCGCGGTACCCCCGAGCACCGACCAGTCCATGGTCCAGGGCCGGGCGACGACGGTCAGCACGGCCGCGCCGACCAGCAGTCCGTAGGCGATGACGCCGAGCGGGTCGGGCGCCTCGTCCCCGGCGTCGCTGCCCTGGTCGGACAGAACGAAGTAGCCGACCTGGCAGCAGGCCGCGCCGAGCGCGAGCAGCAGCCCCAGCGCGTCGAACCCGAGGCCCGACCACACCTCCACGACACAGGCGAGTCCGCCGACCGCGAGCACGACACCGACGGCTGCGGCACGCGTGACGGGCCGCTTCTGCATGAACCGCACCCAGCCCAGCACCAGCGCGGGCGCCAGGTACTCGATGAGCAGCGCCACCCCGACGGGGATCCGGGAGAGCGCCGCGAAGTAGCAGGCCTGGACACCGGCGACGGCCAGCAGCCCGAACCCGGCGAGCAGTCCGGGGCGCCTGCGCACCAGCGCGCGGTGCCGCACGGCGAGCGGCAGCATGACCAGGGCAGCCCCTGCCACCCGCAGCCACACCACGTGCAGCGGGTCCAGCCCCGCTTCGATCAGCGGTTTGGCCGCGACACCGGATCCGCCGAAGGCCACCGCGGACAGGAGGGCGAGTCCGAGCCCCACGCCCCTGCCGCGCCCGCTCACGCTGCTGTCAGTGGTACGCACCGGCACATGATGACAGGCCATGACAGGAGCGTCACCCCCTATGACACCTGTCTCACAGCCTGGACGGGGGCGACCGGCCCCATGCCGTACCGCTCATTTGGCGGCTTCGCCGCACTCCTCGGCGATGCCGGACCGCCCGTCGAGCCCGGTGAGCACCTCACGCGGGTCGATGCCGGCCCGTCCGAGCACCTCGACCGCGCGCGCCTGCGGGTCGACGACGATCGCCGCGAGCAGGTCGGTACCACGAGCCGGCCCGCCGCGCTCGGCGGCACGCTCGCAGGCGTACTCCATGCACGCGGCGGCGAGCGGCGAGAAACCCGCCGTCCCCGTCACCACGGGGACGGCTCCGGAGTCCTCGACTCCGCTCTGCCAGCGCAGGCCGTATCCGATGCTGCGCTGGACGAGATAGCCCAGCAGACGCGCGATCTGCGGCCCCTCGCCGAAGGCGGCACGCGCCTCGGGGTCCGACTCCAGCAGCGAATGGAGCAGATGGGCGGTGTCGATCTGCCGGTCCCCGTCCCGGACGGCCCGGCGCCGGGCACCACCGACCACCGACGCCAGCTCGGCACTGAGCCTGGCATCGTTGTCCACGCGCTGAATGCCGTGCTCATGGGCCGACTGCCGGGGGGTACGGGATTGCACATCCCCTAGCCCACCAGTCTCACGGGCTCGCGTCATCCTCGGTGGGAAGCATCTTCGCGTCCCACGGGAAGTGGACTCCCCCGGCCGGAATCTCCTCCTTGCGGAGGAGATCAGGCAGATTCGGGTGGAGACCGCGACCGGTCTGACAGTTCGTCAGTATTGAACATTGCGGCCGCCGCGGCTACGTTCCGCGCACCCAGCCCGATACGGAGAGGTGGTCGCATGGCCGAAGTCAGCGCGGAGGCCCGCATCGGGGCGCCGGTCGGCACGGTGTGGGCGAAGCTCACCGACTGGTCCGCGTACGGCGAGTGGAACGCGACCCACACGAGCTTCCCGGAGGGCGGCCCGGAACCCCTCGAAGTGGGCGCGACGTTCCAGGAGAACATGCGGCTGATGAACTTCCCGGCCGAGGTGGCGTGGACCGTGGAGGAACTGGAACCGGCGCGGGTGCTCGCCATCCGCGGCAAGGGCCCGATGGCGGTGACCGTCGCGACGCGCTACACCCTCACACCCGACGGCGACGCCACGACGGTCCGCATCGACGGCGAATTCACGGGCGCGACGGTGTCCCTGATGGCGGGCAAGCTCAAGGACTCGGCGACGACCGCCCTGCACGAGTCGCTGCGCAAGCTGGACCGGCTGGTGACCTGACACCCCGACACGCTGCGGCACCCCCGGCCCACTCCGCACGCCGAGACGCCCCCGGACCACTCCGGGGGCGCCTCGTGTCCTACGCGGTTCAGTCCTCGTCGGCGAGGATGAGGTACAGCTTCTTACGGGCCTCGTTGATGACGCCGAGGGCCTTCTCCCGCTGCTCCTTGCTGCCGGTCTTCCAGACCTGGCCGAAGGCCTCCATCAGACCGAAGCCGGCTTGGCGGATCTCACCGAGAGCCTCCCAGTCGACCCCTCGGGAGGCTTCCTCCCAGGGGGCCTCGGGCCCCTCCTCGGCGGCTTCACGGCCCGCCTCGGTGAGCGAGAACAGCTTCTTGCCGCCCTCGGAGGCATTGGCGATCAGCCCCTCGTCCTCCAGCAACTGGAGGGTGGGGTAGACCGAGCCGGGGCTGGGCTTCCACGCCCCGCCGCTGCGCTCGGCGATCTCCTGGATCATCTCGTAGCCGTGCATCGGCCGGTCCTTCAGCAGGGCCAGGATCGAGGCGCGTACGTCACCTCGCCGCGCCCTTCCCCTGGGCCCCCCGCGCCCTCGGCCGCCCCAGGGTCCCGGACCGAAGCCCGGCCCGCCGGGCCCGCCCCAGCCGGGGCCACCCGGACCACCCGGCCCGAAGGGACCGAAGGCCGCACGCAGCCCTTCGAAGCCGCCCCGACCGTGGTGCGGGCCGCCGTGTCCATGTCCACGCTCGAATCCGTGGGTACGCATCGCAACCACTCTCCATTCCATCGTTGATCTGTCGCGATGCTTCAACGATATATCGGTAATGCTCGACCGACAAGACCCTCCCCGTCCCTGGGCTGTGTCCTGTGGCCCGTGGCCCGCTGGCCCGGGTGCGGGCGCTGGAGACCGAGCGAGAGAAGGCCGTGTTCCGCGACCCGCTGGGCACAGGCCTTCGCCACCGCCGGGGGACAGTTCTCTGCCGGGAAATCGGGCCAGCGGGTGCGAATTGGCCTTGGCCTGCTGCGTCGTGGGCGCTCTAGCGTCGGGGCATGCGGATCCGAATCGTCGACGCCTTCACCGATCGCCCCTTCTCCGGCAACCCGGCCGGGGTCCTCCTCCTGTCCCGCGCGGACGCCTTCCCGGACGACACCTGGCTGCAGAACGTCGCCCTGGAGGTCAACCACGCCGAGACGGCCTTCGCCCACCCGCTCCGCGAGGCCTCCGAGGCGGACTGGGCGCTGCGCTGGTTCACTCCGGCCACCGAGGTCGCGATGTGCGGCCACGCCACCCTCGCCACCGCCCACGTCCTGCACACGACCGGCGCCCACGACGGGCCGGTGCGGTTCGCCACCCGCAGCGGCGTCCTCGTCGCCACGCCCGCAGCGGACGGCTCCGTCACCCTGGACTTCCCGACGGCCCCGCTCACCCGGATCGATCCGCCCGGAGGTCTCGTCGAGGCGCTGGGCACGGAGGTGCTCACGGTCCTCGACACCGGCCCGAACGTCGGCGATCTGCTCGTCGAGGTCGCCGACGAGAAGACGGTGCGCGCCCTCGCCCCGGACCTGACGGCCCTCGCCGCGCACTCCGAGCGCGGTGTGATCGCCACGGCCCGCGCCGAGGACCCCGCCGGAGGCTACGACTTCGTCTCGCGCTGCTTCTTCCCGAACGTGGGCATCGACGAGGACCCGGTGACCGGCAGCGCCCACACGGCACTCGCCCCGTTCTGGTCCGAGCGCCTGGGCCGCCCCCGCCTCACCGGTCTCCAGGCTTCACTCCGCTCCGGCCGGATCCGCACCGAGCTGCGCGGCGACCGCACCCTGCTGACGGGCACCGCGGTCACCGTCATCGAGGGCGACCTGCTGGCCTGAGACGAGTGAAGGGGCACACGACACCGCCGTGCGCCCCTTCACTCGTTTTCTTCACGCCGTCGGCAGCCAGCCCACCTTGCCCGCCAGCAGCGCGTATCCGACGAACGCCCCGATGTCGAGCAGCGAGTGGGCCACGACGAGCGGGCCGACGCGCCCCCAGCGACGGTAGAGGTACACGAAGACGACGCCCATCACCATGTTCCCGATGAAGCCGCCGATGCCCTGGTAGAGGTGGTACGACCCGCGCAGAACGGCGCTGCCGGCCAGCGCGGCCGTCGGCGTCCAGCCCAGCTGACCCATGCGGCGCAGCAGGTACCCGATGACGATCACTTCCTCCAGCACGGCGTTCTGGATCGCCGAGAGGATCAGCACGGGGTACTTCCACCACACCGCCGGCAGCGCCTCGGGCACCACGGTGAGGTTGAAGCCGAGGCCGCGGGCCGCCAGGTAGAAGGCGATGCCGGTACTGCCGATGACCGCGGCGATCGCCGCTCCGCGGCCGAGGTCGGGCAGCGGGCGGGTACGGTCGAAGCCGATCGTGCGCAGGCTCGCGCCCTCGCGGAGCAGGAAGTGCGCGACGAGTGCGACGGGTACGAGCGCCGTGGTAATCCCGAAGAGCTGCCAGGCGAGGTCGAGCCAGGGCCGGCCGGGCGCGGCCGAGGCGTTCATCGTGGCCGCCTGGTCCCTGAGGCCGCCCGGCTTGGTGACCGACCCGATGAAGCTGATCAGCGCCGACAGCCCGCTCGCGCCCAGCGACAGCGCGAGGACCAGCAGCGTCTCGTTGCGGAGCATCCGCCGTGAGAGCCCCTGCTGGGGAATGGTATCGCCCACCGGGCTCGCCTCCGCCTGCACACCCGCCTCCACTTCACCGACCTGTCGGATCAGTATGGCGGCAGCGGGATGTCACCCCTGAGGCGGCGTCGGCCCGAGGACACGGCCTCGCGGCGTCGGCCCGAGGACACACGGCCTCGCGACATCAGCCAGCGGCCCTCGGCGTCGGGCACGCGACGTCAGCCCAGCGGCCCTCGGCGTCGGGCACGCGACGTCAGCCCAGCGACACGGGTTCCGGCAGCCCCACAGGCCAGCTGTGCACCGGCTCGCCCTTGTGCATCAGCTCGCGGTAGCGCCGGGTCGTGGCGGCCAGCGCGTCCTCCCGGGAGAGGCCCGCGTCCAGTGCCTTGTGGAAGGTGGCGGCCTGCCAGCTCGCCCCGTTCACCCGGCGCCGGCACCGCTCCTCGATCACGCCCAGGTACAGATCGCGGTCGGCCGGCTCCACCCCCCAGGCGTCCAGCCCGGCTTCGGCGAGCGGCAGCAGCTCGTCACGGATCAGGCTCACCGCGTCGACCTCGGTGGTGCCGCTGTACCGGCCGCGCCGGGGCCAGGTGAAGCGTGCGTCGATGCCGTCCTTGCACGCGGCGTCGAAGTTGGCGGCGGCCGCCTCGAAGGGCAGCCGGGACCACACCGGCCGGGACTCCTCCGCGAGCGCCCGGACCACGCCGTAGAAGAAGGCCGCGTTGGCGACGACGTCGATGACGGTGGGCCCGGCCGGCAGCACGCGGTTCTCCACGCGCAGATGCGGGACGCCGTCGGCGATGCCGTAGACCGGGCGGTTCCAGCGGTAGATCGTGCCGTTGTGCAGGACGAGTTCGGCGAGCGAGGGCGTGCCGCCCCGGTCGAGCACCTCGAGCGGGTCCTCGTCGTCGCAGATCGGCAGGAGGGCCGGGTAGTAGCGCAGGTTCTCCTCGAAGAGGTCGTACGCCGAGGTGACCCAGCGCTCCCCGAACCAGGTGCGCGGCCGGACGCCCTGGGCCTGGAGCTCGGGCGGGCGGGTGTCGGTGGACTGCTGGAACAGCGGGGGCCGCGACTCGCGCCACAGTTCGCGCCCGAAGAGGAAGGGCGAATTGGCGCCGACGGCGATCTGCGCGGCGGCGACCGCCTGGGCCGCGTTCCACACGTCGGCGAAGCGGGCCGGGGTGACCTGGAGATGCAGCTGCACGGAGGTGCAGGCGGCTTCCGGCGCGATGGACTTCGAGGTGCAGCTCAGGTGCTCCACGCCGTCGATGTCGAGGGTGAACTCCTCGCCGCGGGCGGCCACGATCTGGTCGTTGAGGAGGGTGTACCGGTCGACGTCCGAGAGGTTCGACGACACCAGATCGTCACGGTCGAGAGTCGGCAGAATACCGATCATCACGATACCCGCGTCGACCTCACCGGCTTTCCGGTCGGCATATGCCAGCGACGTACGGAGTTCCTCCGCCAGACGGTCGAATACCCGGCCCCCCAGGCGGTGTGGGGGAATGTTCACTTCCAGATTGAACATGGCGAGTTCTGTTTGGAAATCGCGACTCGCGATGCGTTCCAAGACTTGCCCGTTCAACATTTTCGGCATGCCGTCGGCGCCCGCGAGATTCAATTCGATCTCCAGCCCCATCAGGTTCCTGGGGCGATCGAACCGCTTCTCCGCCAGGAGTCGCTCCAAGCCCGTCAGGCACTGACGCAGCTTGTCGCGGTAGCGCTGGCGATCGGACAGGTCGAACCGCCCTGCCACGACCTTCTCCCCCATCGAAGCGTCCCTCCTTGGATGATGCGGGCCGGGATCCGGCCGACGGGGCCCCGGTCAGGTGGAGGATGCCCAGCGAAAGCGATCGATAACGTCCCGGGCGGACCCGGTGACCGCTACGCTGGACGGGTGTGACCGGTGGCACATTCACTCGGCATGACGCACAGCGCAGGTTTCGGGCTCCGGGAACTCGTGAAAAACGCCGACGAGAATGGGCCGACCGGCGTGCGGACATTCATCGAGGTCACCGTTGTGCACCCCCGCATGGAATCGGGATAATTCTCGCGTATCGCCGACCGAATGTACCCTTGTTCTACTCACCGGAAACGGCTAGACGAAACACAGTCTGAACCCGTGTCGTATAAACTCCGCCAACAAGGCAGAAGGCCGGCGCCCACGGTCGATGGGTCCTGCGGTCGAGGCGACGCGGACCCCACCCCCCTCTCGTTCACAAGACCCCGGCCCCTGCCGCTCTGACCCCCGTGAGCAGACAGCGTCGTCCGCCCCCGCCCTCGTGCCACCGTGCCTTTGAATGAGAGGCGACCCACCATGCCGCTGCATGTCCCTCCGGCTCCCGCGCCCGCACTCCGCTCCGTCCTCACCGCCCTCTCCTCTCCCACCGCGGTCCGCGAAGCCCGCACTCCCTCCCTGCTCGGCACCCAGGGACCCGCCACACCCGAGCTGCCCCTGCCCGTGCACGTCCTCGACCACGTCACGGCCGAGGGCGTCTCCGCGACCCGGTTGGCCGGGTGGCGCTTCCTGATCCGCTGTGGCGACCACGCCGTGGCCGCGGCGGAGACCATGCTGACCGCCGACGGCTGGGCCTTCTCCCACTTCTTCGAGGGCCCGTACATCACCTCCACCGAGCGCGCCCTGCGTCAGGCCGAGACGATGCCGCAGCCGTACCAGCCCCGCCTGCTGTCGGTGCCCGGCCTGTACATGCTGACGCTCTGGCTGCACGAGGACTGCTCCTCGGACGGTGCCGCCGGCCACCCCGCCGCCACCGACCTGCTCGTCCCACTCGCGCCGGCGCCGCCCGGCATAGCGGCCCACCGCCCGCACCGCGTCTCCGAACTCCTCCCGGTGCTCACCCATCGAGTGACTCCCACCAGACTTCTCGGATCCATCGCCTGAAGCACCCACGATTCCTCGCACCCCGTCGCCGAATTCCGGCGGCGGGGTCGTTCCTTTCCTGCCGACCGGCCACGGACCGCTCGCACGATCGCATTACCGCTCACACGATCGCTCGTACGAGCGATAAATAGCTCGTACGAGCCGGAATGGGCGTCGGCGCGAGCGGACTAGCCCTATCCGGCCACTGCGAACCACCCGAAGGGACAGCCCAGTTGGGATGAACCGTCCGCGCGGGTGACGCGTCCTGAACCTGTGAGAAGCGGTGCCGCGAAATCCCTGCGGATCGACGCCCGTGGGGCAACACTGGGTTCCGACGACTTATCACAACGGGGGGCGGCCATGAACGACACTTCTAGCCGCGGAACAGACACGACAGCCCACTCGGACACGTCAATATCATCGTCCGTCTCGACACAGCGAAAGATCCCACCCATGTGCCAGCACCAGACCCAGTGCCCCTCAGCAGAATCCGCCGACCGGGAATCCGCCCGTCTCGTGGCGCACCACCCGGAACAGGGATGGAGCCTGCTGTGCAACGGCGTGGTGCTCTTCGAGGACACCGGCGAACTCCTGCCGGACGGCCGGGCCATCGCCCCGCACCGTCCGCTGGCCGGCCAGGTGATGACGGCCGCCTGAGGCCGTCGGCGGGGCGATGACCCGCCGCCCGACATGAGGGGCCGGCCGCAGGACACTCTGCGCCCCGGCCCCGACGCACGCCCGACGGTCGTCACTGACGGTAACTTCCCGCGACGTGGCGTTCCCGGCCCGTACGCCTTCGCCCCGTACGCCTTCCCACGGACGCCCCGTTTCCGGAAGACTCCTGGAGGTTTCGCGGTCACCCGTCGACGGAGGTGGGGCTGGTGGGATCAGGTGGGGCCGACCCCGGGGGCAGGGTCACCATCACGGAGATCGCCCGGCAGGCCGGCGTGTCCGTACCGACCGTGTCCCGGGTCGTCAACGGCCGGTCCGACGTGTCGCCGCGGACCCGGGCCCGGGTCGAGGACCTGCTGCGCCGGCACGGTTACCGCAAGCGTCCCGCGGCCCCCGGCACCCGCGCCGCCCTGCTCGACCTGGTCTTCAACGACCTCGACAGCCCCTGGGCCGTGGAGATCATCCGCGGGGTCGAGGAGGTCGCGCACGCCGCCGGGGTCGGCACCGTGGTGTCGGCCATCCACGGGCGATCCGGCGACGCCCGCGAGTGGATGCGCAACCTGAGGGCCCGCGCCTCCGACGGGGTCGTCCTCGTGACGTCCGCCCTGGATCCGACGCTCCACGAGGAGCTGCAGATCCTCGGCGTGCCCCTGGTGGTCGTCGACCCGGCGGGCTCCCCGGCCCTCGACGCCCCCACGATCGGCGCCGCGAACTGGGCGGGCGGCCTGGCGGCCACCGAGCACCTGCTGTCCCTCGGCCACCGCCGGATCGGCCTGATCGCCGGACCGCCCCGCCTGCTGTGCTCCCGGGCCCGCCTCGACGGCTACCGCGCGGCCCTGGAAGGCGCCGGCATCCCGAGGGACCCGTCCCTCGTCGTCCCCGGCGACTTCCGCCCCGAGTCCGGTTTCACCGCCTGCGGCACCCTGCTCGACCTGCCCGAGCCGCCGACCGCGCTGTTCGCGGCCAGCGACCAGATGGCACTCGGCGCCATCGAGGCGCTGCGCCGGCGCGGTCTCCGGGTGCCGCAGGACATGAGCGTGGTCGGCTTCGACGACCTTCCGGAGGTCCGCTGGTCGGCACCACCCCTGACGACGATCCGCCAGCCCCTGGCCGACATGGGCAAACTCGCCGTGCGCACGGTGCTCCGCATGACCCGCGACGAGCAGCCGGACTCACCACGCGTGGAACTGGGCACCGACCTGGTGGTCCGGGCGAGCACCGCGCCCCCGGCCTGACCTCCACCCCGAGGAACGGCGCCCCACCACCCCCTGTCCGGTGGGGCGCCGCCCGCCCCCGCTACCTCCCCCCGAGCGCCTCACGCAGCGCGAAGTACGCGGGCTTACGCCGCAGTTCCTCGTCCCACGGCAGGGCCGCGCCCTCGCCCGGGAAGAACGCGGGGATCCATGAGTACTTGTCGGTGTAGTCCCACAGCGTGATGCCCACGCAGCGACGGACCGCCAGGCACGCCTCGGTCAGGTCGGCGTACCACTCGGCCTGCCGGTCCAGCTTCTCCTCGGTCGCGGGCAGCTGCATCCGTATGTCGACCTCGGTGAGCGCGGTGTCGAGGCCGAGCCGGGAGAAGCGGCGGAGGTTGTCCTCCAGGGTGGCCGGATAGCCGTACTGCAAGGCCAGATGGGCCTGCAGACCGATGCCGTGCAGCGGGACGCCCGCGGCCTTCAGCTCCTTGGCCAGGCGGTAGTAGGCGTCGCTCTTCGGGCCGACGCCCTCGATGTTGTAGTCGTTGAGGTAGAGCTTGACGCGCGGATCGGCCTGGTGCGCCCAGCGCAGGGCGTCCGCGATGTAGCCGGGTCCGAGCGTCTTGTAGAAGACCGACTCCCGGTACGTGCCGTCCTCGTTGAACGCCTCGTTGACGACGTCCCAGGCGAACACCTTGCCCCGGTAGTGCCGTACCTCGGTCTGGATGTGCTTCTTCAGTACGGCCCGCAGCTCGGGCGCCGTCCACTCCCTGCCCGTGAGCCATCCGGGCAGCTGGCTGTGCCAGACCAGGGTGTGGCCGCGCACCTTCTGCCGGTTGGCCCGGGCGAGGTCGACGATCTCGTCGCCCTCGGAGAAGTCGAACACGCCCTGCTGGGGCTCCGTCGCGTACCACTTCATGCCGTTGCCGGGCGTGATCTGGTCGAACTCGCTGCCGAGCAGGGCCGTGTACGGCCCGTCCACGAGCTCGGGGTTGTCGGTGGCGCTGCCGAAGTAGCGGCCGTGCCGCTGCGCGAGGTCGGCGAGGGTGGACTGCTGGTGCCCCGCCTGGGCGGGTGTGCCGGCACCGATGCCGGCGGCGACCAGGAGCGCGGCGACGGCGCCTACGAGTCTGAGACGGGTGGTGCGCATGGTGCGACTCCTCACGAATGTGGGTGGGTAGAGCCGTACGTTCGCGGCGCGTGTCAGCCCTTGGTGGCGCCGGCGGTGAGGCCGCCGACGAGCTGACGCTCGGCCACGGAGTAGAAGGCGAGGGCGGGCACCATGGCCAGCACCAGATAGGCGAAGACCTTGGCGTACTCCGCGGAGTACTGCCCCTGGAACTGCTGGACGCCGATCGGCAGCGTCCACCACTGCGCGTCGGTGAACACCAGCAGCGGCAGGAAGAAGTTGTTCCAGCTGGTGACGACGGCCAGCACGGAGACCGTGCCGAGCGCGGGCCGCGCCATGGGCAGCAGCACCCGCCAGAAGAAGCCGAACGGGCTGCACCCGTCGAGCGTGGCCGCCTCCTCCAGCTCGCCGGGGATCTGCCGGAAGAAGCCCCGCAGGATGATGATCGTCATCGGGAGTCCGAAGGCGGCCTGCGGGAGGATCACGCCGAGCGGGTTGTCCAGCAGGTCCAGCGAGCGCAGCAGCAGGAACAGCGGCAGGGCCGCCACGGCGAACGGGAACATCAGTCCCATGGTGAACAGCGTGAACAGCGCCTCCCGGCCGCGGAAGGCGAACCGCGCGAAGGAGAAGGCCGACAGGGCGGAGACCGCCACGAGCAGGACGGTCGTGCCGATCGCGATCAGCGTGCTGTTGCCGATCAGCCGCCAGAAGTCACCCGAGCCGAGGATCTGGGTGTAGTTGGACGTGACCCACGACTCGGGCAGTCCGACCGGGTTGCGGGAGAGCTCGTCGGTGGACTTGAAGCCGGAGAGCGCGGCGTAGAGCAGGGGGACGGCCATGACGGCCCCGACGACGACCAGGACGAGGTGCAGGCTCCAGGTCCTCCCGCCCGCACGGGTCTTCTGACTGGCTGTCACTTTCCGTCACCCCGCATGGTCGTGGTGGCCCCTTCGAGGTCGCGCCGCAGGACGAACCGCTGGTAGGCGAGGGCGAAGACGAGGCTGATGCCGAACATGACCACGCTGATCGCGCTGGCGTAGCCGACCTGGTAGCGCTTGAAGCCGTACTGGAACATGGTCACGGCCATGGTCTCGGAGTGGTGGTCGGGGCCGCCCGCGGTGGTCACCCACACCAGGTCGAAGAGCTGGATCGACCCGATGACCGCGAGGAACACGCTGATGCGCAGGGTGGGCGCGAGCAGCGGCAGGGTGACGTTGCGGAACCGCTGCCAGGCACTCGCCCCGTCGATGAGCGCCGCCTCGGTCAGTTCCCTCGGGACGGCCTGGAGCCCGGCCAGGTACAGCATCATGTGGAAGCCGAAGTACTTCCAGGTCATGACCAGGAAGACGGTCGCCATGACGGTGGACGGATCCGCGAACCACTCCCCGCCGAGCCCGTCGAGACCGATCCTGCCGAGAACCTGGTCGGCGAAGCCGTCGTCCGGGGCGAAGATCATGCCGAAGAGGATGCCTGTGATGGCCTCCGACAGGACGTACGGGGCGAAGAACAGCATCCGGTACACCGCCCGGCCGCGCATCCGCTGGTTGAGCAGGACGGCCATGGCGAGCGCGAACGGCAGCTGGAAGGCGAGTGACAGCACCACGAGGACCAGGCAGCGCCACAGGTCGCCGAGGAAGACGTCGTCCTGGAAGAGCCGGGTGAAGTTCTCGCCGCCGATGTAGTCGGAGGGCATGCCGAAGCCGCCCCAGCGGAAGAACGCGGCGTACAGGGCGAAGAGCATCGGCAGCAGCACGAGCCCCAGGAACAGCACCAAGGCCGGGAGTTGGAAGCCGGCCGCGGTGAGCCAGTGCAGTGCGCGTCGCCGGGTCCGCCCCGTGGGCCGGTCCGCGGCCGGGGGCGGGGCACCGGCGCCGGGGCCGGTCCGTTTGTCCGGCAGGAACGTGGAGGTCATCGCCGGCTACTGCTCTTCCTTCGCGGTCTTCGTGATCGACTGGGCGACCTGCCCGGGCGACTTGGAACCGGCGATGAGCGCGGCCACGCTGTCGTTGACCTCTTGGCCGACGGCGGGTGCGTACGCCTGGTCGAGGTAGAGCTGGAAGCCGGTGGCGGCCTTCAACTGAGCCTGCACGGCCTTGATGTTGGGGTCGGCGATGGCGCTCTCGGCCGCCGGGACCACGGGCAGCACACCGGTCTTCTTGACCAGCTCGAGGTCGGTGGCCTCGGACGCGAAGAACTTGAGGAAGTCGACGGCCTCCTGCGGGGCGCCCCGGCGCAGTGCGTGCCCACCCCCTCCGCCGAACACCTCGGCGATGGCGCCCTTGCCGCCCTCGACCGCGGGGAACGGGAAGAAGCCGAGGTCCTTGCCGAGCCCCTTGCCCGCGTCGGCCTGGACCGTGGGCGCCCACTGGCCCATGAGTTCCATGGCCGCCTTGCCGTTGCCGACGGCGGCGGCCTGGCCGGTGGGCGACGAGTAGGCGGCGCCGAGGAAGCCCTTCTGGAACGGCTGCAGGGCGACGAGTTCCTTCAGGTGCTCGCCCGCCTCGACGAAGGGGGTGCCGGTGAAGTCCCTGTCGTCGTAGGCCTTCTGCAGCGCCTCGGCCCCGGCGGTGCGCATGGCGAGGTAGGCCCAGTAGTACATGCCGGGCCACTTCTCCTTGCCGGCCAGGGCCAGGGGCGTGACCTTGGCGGCCTTCAGTTTGCGTACGGCGTCGAGGAAGCCGTCCCAGGTGGTCGGCGGCCCGGCGATGCCGGCCTTCTGAAAGAGCGCCTTGTTGTACCAGAAGCCGATCATGCCGATGTCGAACGGGATGCCGTAGGCCTGGTCGTCGAACAGGTACGGCTCCCTGGCGACGGGCAACAGGGCGTCGCCCCACGGCTTGGTCCGGTCCGTGAGGTTCTCGACGAGCCCCGCGTCGACCTGCTGCTTCAGCACGCCGCCGCCCCAGGTGTGGAAGATGTCGGGCAGCTTCCCCGAGGCGGTCAGAGCCGTCATCTTCGACTTGTAGGCGTCGTTCTCCAGCTGAACGATCTTTACCTTGACCTTGGGGTTCTGTGCCTCGAACTTCCGCGCGAGAGCGGCCCAGACGGTCTTGGACGGCTCGGTGGTGGAGATGTTCCACCACTCGATCGTGGTCGTCCCGGACGCCCCCCCGTCCGAGTCCCCGCCGCATGCGGTCAGTGCCGTCATCCCCAGACCGGTCGCGGCGGAGGCCGCCAGGAAGCCGCGGCGGGACAGTGCGGGGTCGCCCATCATGCGCTCCTCGAATGTGTCGAAAGTTTCGGATCCAAATCAGAAAGCTTCGCTGCTGCCGCACCCTAGAGACAGCGGATAAACGGTGGCAACCCCTTGTACGAGGTGAATCTCTCGGCAGTACCGGAACCTGACGCGGATGCGAAACATTCGATTCACCGGACGAACGTTACGAAGTCGACTGTGCCGTGATCACGCAGGGTGTCCGCCCGCGAGCCGACGAGGGAGCACCTCCCCCTTCGCGGGCAACGCCGTCCGAGCGCGCTCAGCTCGTCTTTTGGAGCCTCGACCGGACCGGCCATCAGTCTTAACGGAAGCTTGACGCGGTCAGCCCCTTCACCCGTGGGCCATGGCGTCACGCTCCGCTTACGCTGATCGGGCCGTCCAGTGATGGCCGGAACCACACTGAGCCGCACGATCGGGAGCACGTCGATGGCCACCACCGAGCACCCGGCACCGAGCCGTCCGGAGCCTTCCCCACCCAGCCGTCTGCGCGCCTGGATGCTGGAGGGCCTGTCGGACATGGGCAAGGGCGGCGGCCACACCGGGCCGCATGCCGAGCCGGAGCCTCCGCACCGGGGTCAGCGCTGGTGGCGGGTGATGTGTCTGACCGGCGTCGACTACTTCTCGACCCTCGGATACCAGCCGGGCATCGCGGCCCTCGCCGCCGGACTGCTGTCGCCGATCGCGACCATCGTCCTGGTCGTCGTCACGCTGGCGGGCGCGCTGCCCGTCTACCGCCGCGTGGCCGAGGAGAGCCCCCACGGCGAAGGCTCGATCGCGATGCTGGAGCGGCTGCTCTCCTTCTGGCAGGGCAAGCTGTTCGTCCTGACCCTCCTGGGCTTCGCCGCCACCGACTTCCTCATCACCATCACCCTGTCGGCCGCCGACGCCTCCACCCACCTCGTGGAGAACCCTCATCTGACGAGCGTGCTGCACGACAAGCAGATGCTGATCACCCTGATCCTGGTGGCCCTGCTGGGCGCGGTGTTCCTCAAAGGCTTCCTGGAGGCGATCGGCGTCGCCGTCGCCCTCGTCGGTGCCTACCTCGCGCTGAACGCGGTCGTGGTGGTCGTCGGCCTCTACCACGTCCTCACGGCCGGTCATGTGATCACCGACTGGTCGAGCGCCCTCACCGCCCAGCACAGCAACGTCTTCGCCATGATCGGCGTCGCCCTGCTCGTCTTCCCGAAACTGGCCCTCGGCCTCTCCGGGTTCGAGACGGGCGTCGCCGTGATGCCCCACGTCAGGGGCGATGAGGACGACACGGAGGCGCGTCCGGCCGGGCGCATCCGCGGCACGAAGAAGCTGCTCACCACGGCCGCCCTGATCATGAGCGTCTTCCTGATCACGACCAGCTTCATCACCACCCTCCTCATCCCGGAGAAGGAGTTCGAGGCGGGCGGCCAGGCCAACGGCCGTGCGCTCGCCTACCTGGCGCACCACTACCTCGGCAACACCTTCGGCACCGTCTACGACGTCTCGACGATCGCCATCCTCTGGTTCGCCGGCGCGTCCGCCATGGCCGGTCTGCTCAACCTGATGCCGCGCTACCTCCCCCGCTACGGCATGGCGCCGCACTGGGCCCGCGCGGTGCGGCCCATGGTCATCGTCTTCACACTGATCGCCTTCCTGGTCACCTGGATCTTCGATGCCGACGTCAACGCCCAGGGCGGCGCATACGCCACCGGTGTGCTGGTCCTCATCAGCTCAGCGGCGATCGCGGTGACCATCGCCGCCCGAAAGGCCCGGCAGCGGAACTGGACGATCGCCTTCGCGGTGATCTCCGCGGTGTTCCTCTACACGACGGTGCTCAACGTCATCGAGCGCCCGGACGGCGTGAAGATCGGTGCCTGCTTCATCGCCGGCATCATCCTGGTCTCCCTGTTGTCGCGCCTGGCCCGGGCGTTCGAGCTGCGCGTGACCAGCGTGACCCTGGACGACATGGCCGAGCGCTTCGTCCGGGACATGGCCAGCCGCCGGATGCGGTTCATCGCCAACGAGCCCGACCGGCGCGACATCGCCGAGTACCGCGACAAGATCGAGCAGATCCGGCACGACAACGACGTGTCCGGCCAGGAGGACTTCGTCTTCGTCGAGGTGACGGTGACCGACCCCTCCGAGTTCGAGGCGGGCCTGACCGTACGCGGCGAGGTGCTGCACGGCCGCTACCGCGTCCTGACCCTGGAGTCGTCCTCCATCCCCAACGCCCTGGCCGCGCTGCTGCTGCACATCCGCGACGCGACCGACCGGACCCCGCACATCTACTTCGAGTGGACCGAGGGCGGGCCCTTCGCCAACTTCCTGCGTTTCTTCCTGTTCGGCCAGGGCGAGGTCGCCCCGGTGACCCGCGAGGTCCTGCGCGAGGCGGAGCCGGACCGGAAGCGGCGGCCGAGGGTGCACGTGGGGTGAGCCGGGCCCGGGCTGCCGTATGCGGTCAAGCGCCATATCGCGTTACGCCCCGACGGCCAACCCCGCATCCCCCGCTGCCCTCCCCCGCCCCTATCGTGACCGGCATGCAGTCCTACACGATCGGCCAGGCAGCACGGCTGCTCGGCGTCAGCCCGGACACCGCCCGCCGCTGGGCCGACGCGGGCCGCATCACGACCCACCGTGACGAGACCGGGCGCCGTCTCATCGCCGGGCGGGACCTGGCCGCCTTCTCGGTCGAGCTCGCCCGGTCCGGCACGGCCGAAGAGGACGCCCCGTACACCTCGGCCCGCAACGCCTTTCCCGGCATCGTCACCGCGATCAAACTCGGCGACGTCGCCGCCCAGGTCGAGATCCAGGCCGGCCCGCACCGGCTCGTCTCACTGCTCACCCGCGAGGCGGTGGAGGAACTGGGCCTGGAGGTCGGCATGGAGGCGACGGCCCGCGTGAAGTCGACGAACGTCCATATCGACCGCGTCTGAGGGGGGCCGGGAAGGTCGACACACACCTACACATACCGCCCCGATCCGCCCATCGGGGCCACCGTGCACCCATGAGCCTGAGCATCCGCAACCAGCTCCCCGGCACGGTCACGGATCTCGCCGCCGGCGATGGGGTCGGTCCGCCGCACGGTCGAGGGCGGTGAGCTGTCCTCCGCGATCACCAGGAACGCCGCGGAGGACCTGACCCTGTCGCCCGGGACGCCGGTCGTCGCTCTGATCAAGGCGACCGCCGTGTCACTCGCCACCGCATGACACGGCGGTGAACGACGAGAGGGGCCCCGCACCGCGGAGCCCCTCCCTGTGACCGGTCGGCCGATCAGTCCTCGTACGCGTCCAGCGGCGGGCAGGAGCACACCAGGTTCCGGTCGCCGTAGGCCTGGTCGATGCGGCGCACCGGCGGCCAGTACTTGTCCGCGGTCGACACCCCGGCCGGGAAGACGGCCTCCTCACGGCTGTAGGCGTGCTCCCACGCCCCGGCGAGCGCGCCGGCGGTGTGCGGGGCGCCGCGCAGCGGGTTGTCCTCCGCGGGCCACTCGCCGGAGCCGACCTTCTCGATCTCCGCGCGGATGGCGATCATCGCCTCGCAGAACCGGTCCAGCTCGGCCAGGTCCTCCGACTCGGTCGGCTCGATCATCAGCGTGCCGGCCACCGGGAACGACATGGTCGGCGCGTGGAAGCCGTAGTCGATCAGCCGCTTGGCGACGTCGTCGACGCTCACGCCGGTCGCCTTGGTCAGGGGCCGCAGGTCGATGATGCACTCGTGCGCGACGAGACCGCCGGGGCCGGTATAGAGCACCGGGTAGTGCGGCTCCAGCCGCTTGGCGATGTAGTTGGCGCTGAGCACGGCCACCTGCGTGGCCCGCTTCAGCCCCTCGCCGCCCATGAGCCGGACGTACGCCCACGAGATGGGCAGGATGCCGGCGGAGCCCCACGGAGCCGCCGAGATGGGACCGACGCCCGTCTCCGGGCCCGCCTCGGGCTGCAGCGGGTGGTTGGGCAGGTAGGGCGCGAGGTGCTCGCGCACGGCCACCGGGCCGACGCCCGGGCCGCCGCCGCCGTGCGGGATGCAGAAGGTCTTGTGCAGGTTCAGGTGGGAGACGTCCCCGCCGAAGTGCCCCGGCTTGGCGAGCCCGACGAGCGCGTTGAGGTTGGCCCCGTCGACGTAGACCTGCCCGCCCGCCTCGTGCACCTGCGCGCAGATCTCGGAGACGTGCTCCTCGAACACACCGTGGGTGGACGGGTACGTGATCATCAGCACGGCCAATTCGTCGCGGTACTGCTCGATCTTGGCCCGCAGGTCCGCGACGTCGATCTCGCCGTCGTCGGCGGTCTTCACGACGACGACCTTCATGCCGGCCATCACCGCGCTGGCGGCGTTGGTGCCGTGCGCGGACGACGGGATCAGGCAGACGGTGCGCTGCTCGTCCCCGTTGGCCCGGTGGTACCCGCGGACGGCGAGCAGACCGGCCAGCTCGCCCTGCGACCCGGCGTTCGGCTGGAGGGAGACCTTGTCGTAGCCGGTGACCTCGGCGAGCCGGTCCTCCAGCTCGTGGATGAGGGTGAGGTAGCCCCCGGCCTGCTCGGCGGGCGCGAAGGGGTGCAGCTGCCCGAACTCGGGCCAGGTGACCGGCTCCATCTCGGTGGTCGCGTTGAGCTTCATGGTGCAGGAGCCCAGCGGGATCATGCCCCGGTCGAGCGCGTAGTCGCGGTCGGCCAGCCTGCGCAGGTAGCGCAGCATGGCGGTCTCCGAGCGGTGCTGGTGGAAGACGGGGTGCGTCAGGCAGTCGTCGGTCCGCAGCAGCGCGCCCGGAAGCCCGTCCTCGGTCGCCGCGTCCAGCGCCTCGACGACACCATCGACACCGAAGGCCGCCCACACGGCGCGCAGCTGGGCACGCGTCGTGGTCTCGTCGCAGGCGATCGAGACGTGGTCGGCGTCGACGAGACGCACGTTGACCCCGTTGTCCCGGGCGGCGGCCACGATCTCGGCGGCCCGGCCCCCGACCCGCAGGGTCAGGGTGTCGAAGTACGCCCCGTGCACGACCTCGACCCCGCCGCCCGCGAGCCCGGCGGCCAGGACCGTGGCGTACCGGTGGGTGCGCCGCGCGATGCCCTTCAGGCCCTCCGGGCCGTGGTAGACGGCGTACATGCCGGCCATCACGGCGAGCAACACCTGCGCGGTGCAGATGTTGCTGGTCGCCTTCTCGCGGCGGATGTGCTGCTCACGCGTCTGCAGCGCCAGCCGGTAGGCCTTGTTCCCGTCGACGTCCACGGACACGCCGACGAGCCGCCCGGGCAGGCTGCGCGCCATCTTGTCCTGGACCGCCATGTAGCCGGCGTGCGGTCCGCCGAAGCCCATGGGCACGCCGAAGCGCTGCGTCGTCCCGACGGCGATGTCCGCCCCGAGCTCACCGGGCGACTTCAGCAGCGTCAACGCCAGCAGATCGGCGGCGACGGTGACGAGCGCGCCGAGCTCGTGCGCCCGGTCGATGACCGGCTTGATGTCCCGCACGGCACCGGAGGCACCCGGGTACTGGAGCAGGACGCCGTTGATCTCGCGCTCGGCGATCTCGGCGGGGATGCCCTCACTGAGGTCGGCGACGACGACCTCGACGCCGGTCGGCTCGGCGCGGGTCTGGATCACCGCGATGGTCTGCGGCAGCGTGTCCGCGTCGACCAGGAACAGGCCCTTCTTGTTCTTGCCCAGGCGCCGCGACAGCGCCATGGCCTCGGCGGCCGCCGTACCCTCGTCGAGCAGGGAGGCGCCCGAGGTCGGCAGTCCGGTCAGGTCGGCGACCATGGTCTGGAAGTTGAGCAGCGCCTCGAGCCGGCCCTGCGAGATCTCCGGCTGGTACGGCGTGTAAGCCGTGTACCAGGACGGGTTCTCCATGACGTTACGCATGATGACCGGCGGCGTGAACGTGCCGTAGTACCCGAGGCCGATCATGGAGCCGAGGACCTGGTTGCGGTCGGCGAGGGAGCGCAGCTCGGCGATCACCTCGGCCTCGCTGCGGGCGCCGGGCAGGTCCAGTGCCTCGGCGCTCTTGATCACGGCCGGGACAGCGGCGGCGGTCAGCTCGTCCAGCGAGCCGTAGCCGACATGCGCGAGCATCTTGGCGCAGGCCTCGTGATCGGGGCCGATGTGGCGCTGCTCGAAGGGGACTGCCTCTTCGAGCTCGGAGAGCGGAATGCGGTGGGCGGTCATTACGGAGGCCTCCTGGTCGACACGACCTGCGAGGGGCACCACGGCACGGGTACCCGGACGGCCTCCCCCTCTGTCATCTCAACCTGAGAGCTTCACCGGATCGCCCGAAGGCCCCCGGCTTTCACCGTCGGTGAGAGCGGAAGCCGTCGACACCCGCCCTGCTTTCCAGAGTGACCTCGTCCGTGCGGTACGTGTGCCTGAGAGATTCCGGGGAGGATTTGCTCCTTCGGCGCCTCCGATGGTGTCTGGAGGACTCTCCCGCACGGGGTCAACAGCCGCTGCCAGCGTACCAGCGAGGCCAACGCACGAACCTTCGAGTGGCCGCATCCCCGCTTGTACCGTTTTGTGGTGTTTACAAATGAGGCGCGACCATGTGGAGGGCCCGTGCGAACCGATATCGATCCGCGCAACCTGATCGGCCGCAAGGCGTTCGACCGCAACGGGACCAGGATCGGCACCATCGACGAGGTCTACCTCGACGACGCCACCGGCGAGCCGGAGTGGGCGGCCATACGGACCGGCCTGTTCAGCAGGGACGCCTTCGTCCCCCTGGAGCCCAGCGAACTGATCGAGGGCGCTCTCCACGTCCCCTTCGAACGCGCCCTGATCAAGGACGCCCCCGACTTCGGCGTGGGCCGCCACCTCTCCCCCGAGCAGGAACTGCAGCTCTACCACCACTACGGTCTCGACGTCGCCGCCCCGCCCCCGCTCCCGGACCACGACTTCGGCAAGCTGGCGGGCACCGACGAAACGGCCTGAGACCCCGCCCCGGGTACCCGGTCTCCCCCCTCGGGCCCCCGTAACACCAGGGGCAACGGATCCGCCGCCTCCAGATCCGGATCGTCGACCCGGAAGGTCCGCACCCGCCCGGGCTCCGAGTCGGGCGTCTCGAACCGCACGGTGACCCGCCCCAGACCGCTGCCCTGCACCCAGCCGTGCCCGAACTCGGCGTGCCGCACATCGTGCCCGGCGGGCCAGCGCCGCCCGGCGAGCGGCAGCGGCTCCTCGACCGGCGCCACGGAATGCTCCTCGACCGGGCCTTCCGCGACCGCCCGCTCCCCCGCCGCCTGGGCGAACAGGTCCTCCTGCGTGTAATCGGCGAGCCCGCTGACCCCCACCCCGAGCAGCCGCACCCCACCGGTCGTGTCGACCGAGTCCAGCAATCTGGCCGCCGCCTCGCGGACCACCGCGGGGTCGTCCGTGGGACCGCGCAGCGTCTCGGAGCGGGTGAGCGTCGAGAAGTCGTACCGCCGCACCTTCAGCACGATCGTCCGCCCGGAGAGCCCGGCCCCGCGCAGCCGCCGCACGCACCTCTCGGCGAGCCGCTGCACCTCCAGCCCGACCCGCGTGCGGTCGTGGATGTCCACGTCGTAGGTGTCCTCGACCGACACCGACTTCGCCTCGCGCTCCGCCACCACGGGCCGGTCGTCCCGTGCCAGCGCCATGGCGTAGAGACCGTGTCCGTGTGCCTTGCCCAGCAGCCGGACCAGCTCGTCCTCGCCCGCCTCGGCGATCTCCTCGACCGTGGTGATCCCGGCCCGCCTCAGATGGTCACCCGTCGCCGGCCCCACGCCCGGCAGTGTCCGCACCGACATCGGCCCGAGCATCGCCCGCTCGGTCCCCGGCTCTATGACCACCAGCCCGTCCGGTTTGGCCTCCTCCGAGGCGATCTTCGCGAGCATCTTGGAGGCGGCGAGCCCCACCGACCCCGTGAGCCCCGTGACGGCACGGATGTCCGCGCGCAACTTCACCCCGGCCAGCCGCGCCGACCGCTCGTCCCACGCCACTCCGCCGGCCTCCAGGTCCACGAACGCCTCGTCCAGGCTCAGCGGCTCCACCAGCGGCGACAGCGCGCGCAGCAGCTCCATCACCTGCTCGCTGATCGACCGGTAGAAATGGAAGCGCGGCACGAGATACGCGGCGTTGGGCGCGAGCCGGCGGGCCTGCCCCATGGGCATCGCCGAATGCACCCCGAAGACCCGGGCTTCGTACGACGCGGTCGCCACCACGCCCCGCGGCCCGAGCCCGCCCACGACCACGGCCTTCCCGCGCAGACTCGGCTTGGACGCCTGCTCCACCGAGGCGTAGAAGGCATCCATGTCGAGATGCAGGATCGTGGGCGAGGTTCTCACACCCCCGATGCTGCCCTACGCCACTGACAACGCCCCCGCCCCGCCGCTCCGAACGCCTCACGGCAAGCCGCTCACGGCCCCGGCAACGCCCTCCGGCGAGACCGCTCACCACCCGGCAACGCCTTCTCTGCACCACCGGACTAAGCCCTCCGGCCAGAAAGCGCTTACGGCCCGGCGCGGAAACGTCCCGTCTCCTTCGACCGCGTACGCCCCCTGCCGCAGGACGACTCAGACGGCCCGGTTCCTCCGGCGCGCCAGCTCGTCCGCCGGGTTGGGCCCGACCAGGGTCTCGCCGGTGTCGATCCGCTCGCCGTGCAGCTGGGACAGTGCGCTCTCGACGTCCCGCCACACCACCCCGACGGCGATCCCGAAGACTCCCTGGCCCCCCTGGAGCAGGGCATGGACCTCATCGGGCGAGGTGCACTCGTAGACCGTCGCGCCGTCACTCATCAGCGTCATGCGCTCGAGGTCGCTGAAACCGCGTTCCCTGAGGTGCTGGACGGCGGTGCGGATGTTCTGCAGCGACACCCCGGTGTCGAGGAACCGCTTGACGATCTTCAGGACGACCACGTCCCGGAAGCTGTACAGCCGCTGCGTCCCGGAGCCGTACGCGGGGCGCACACTGGGCTCGACGAGCCCGGTGCGGGCCCAGTAGTCCAACTGCCGGTAGGTGATACCGGCGGCCGCACAGGCCGTGGGGCCGCGGTAGCCGATCTGCTCGGACGCCATGGACGTCGCCCCTCCGCTGGTCGGCACCGCTGCCGGTCGCTGCGGAGCGTGATCGGCCGCACCACCGGGCTGGGGGCATCCCCCTCCCGGGAGAGGCCGTGAGCCGGGGGGAGGGTACGGACCGCTCGCCCTGAGAATGCGCTCGGGGCCGCCCCCAGCCGTACCGTCGCCGCTGCTTCTCACGCCGACCTCCGTCCTTGACCTGCCTTCTCGACGGTAGGCAGTCACCAGGGGTGCGTCAACGATCGCCACACTCGCCACGCCGAGTGATAATCACCCTGAGAGTGGTTTCCCGTGCCCCGTCGCGGGGAAAGGCTAGCCGAATGTGCCCGGAACGGGCCGTGTGACGCTCTCACACGCCACCGGCACATGCGGGCATTTCACCCGCCACACACGGCGGGCGACCCTGCCACGGACCACATCGTCCGCCGGGCCGCCCACACGCTTCTCAGGCCGCTGCCGCCCCCGAGGAACTCACTGGCTGCTGCTGCCGAAGTCCTCAGGGGAAATCTGGTCGAGGAACTCGCGGAACTTCTCCACCTCGTCCTCCTGCTCGTCCGGGATCGCGATACCCGCGTCGTCGAGCACCGTGTCACTGCCGTAGATCGGCGTCCCGGTGCGCAGCGCGAGCGCTATGGCGTCGGACGGGCGGGCGCTCACCTCGACGCCGCTGGCGAAGACCAGCTCCGCATAGAAGACGCCCTCACGCAGGTCCGTGATGCGCACTTCCGTGAGCTCCTGGCCGACGGCTTCCAGCACGTCCTTGAACAGGTCGTGTGTCAGCGGCCGCGCGGGAGCCATGCCCTGCTGGGCGAAGGCGATCGCCGTCGCCTCCCCCGGTCCGATCCAGATGGGGAGGTAACGGTCGCCTCCCACTTCACGCAGCAGCACGATCGGTTGGTTGGAGGGCATTTCGACCCGGACACCTACGACATCGAGCTCGTTCACACAGCAACCCTAGGCCGTGCCCGGGACGTTTGGGTAGTCGGGCCGGGATCGGGCGCCTGATCCAGCCCCCCGAGCAACCGCCCGTCTCAGGGCAGCCGCACTCCGAGCGCCGTCTGCACCAGCGCGGCGTGCAGCTTCACCGTGAGCCCCGCCAGCTCCTTGGCGCGGGCCTCGGCATGAGCCCTGGTCTGCGGGTTCCGGTGCCGCTTCAGCGGCGCCACCACCTGGTCCACGAGCCCGGCCTCCCGGTCGGCGGCGGCCTTCATCGCCCGCAGGTGCCGCGGCTCGATGCCGAACCGCCCGAGCTCCACCACCAGCAGGGCCACGGTGACCGCCTCGGCGTCGTAGGCCCCGTCCTCCAGCGGGGTGAGGAGCCCGTAGGACTCCCACTCCTTGAGCTCCTGCTCGTCCACGCCGACGGCCGTGAGCAGCTCGTCCCGCCCGATCCTGGCCGCTGTGGGCGGCTCTGACGGCTCGGGCGCGGATTCGCCGTCCCGCTGGCGGCCCACGACCGGCAGCTGCACGGCCTCACCACGCTCCATGGCCTCCAGATGCTCCCGGATCACCTTCAGGGGCAGATAGTGGTCCCGCTGCATCCGCAGGACGCGTCCGAGGCGCTCGACGTCACGGGCGCTGAACTTGCGGTATCCCGAGGGGGTCCGCTGCGGCTCGATGAGCCCTTCCGACTCCAGGAAGCGGATCTTGGAGATGGTCACTTCGGGAAACTCACCGCGCAGCGCGTTCAGCACCGCGCCGATGCTCATCAGCCCACTGTCCGTGGCGGCGGTGCCGTGCCCGGCACCGCCGCTCGGTGTATGAAGCATGGACCTTCCCTGACGGATGGACCTTCGCTGGGTCTGCCCGGACGCAGCCGGTCAGTAGCCCCGCTGGCTGGCGTAGAAGACCAGCCGGTACTTGCCGATCTGCACCTCGTCGCCGTTGTTCAGGGCGACCTGGTCGATCCGCTCCCGGTTCACGTACGTGCCGTTCAGGCTGCCCACGTCGGCCACCGTGAACGAGCCGTCCTGGGCTCGGCGGAACTCCACGTGCCGCCGGGAGACCGTCACGTCGTCCAGGAAGATGTCGCTCTGCGGGTGCCGGCCGGCCGTGGTCAGGTCGCCGTCCAGCAGGAAGCGGCTGCCCGAGTTCGGCCCACGGCGTACGACCAGGAGCGCGGAACCCAGCGGCAGCGCGTCGACGGCGGCCTGCGCCTCGGGGGACAGGGTCGGCATCGGCGTCTGACCGGTGGTCTCGCTGTCGTAGGCCTCGAGACCGGAGATGGAGATCGTGGAGGTCGTCTCGGACGGACGCTCCGGTGCCGCCCCCGCCCGCAGCGGCGCGCCGCAGTTGGAGCAGAAACGGCTGTTCTCCGCGTTGCGGTTACCGCACCTCGTACACACCAGGGCCGACATCGGATCCTCCTGCCGCGGCTGCCCACCGGGGGCGTTGGACGCGTACGGGTCGGAAAACCCTCCACCCGCACTTGAGGCTGACGGTTGCCCGAAACCTATGCCGCCGGACTGTGCAGGGTCAACCGAAGGCGCGCCCTGACCACCGGAGACATCGCCGCCCGGGCCGCCGACCTGGTCCCGGAACAGCGGCCGCTGGCCTTCCGCGTCAGGCTGTGCGCGATGACGAGCGGTCGCGTTGTCGCTACCTTCTCGCGCGCTCTTGCCGAACAACTTCGCAAACAACTTCACGGGCGATTCCCCTTGACCGAAACAGACCCGCCCGTGGGGCAGGACGAACCCTGACTGAACACTCTGGCCGACCCGGACATCCTGACAACGTCCGTCTGCACCAGACAGTTTCCACCACGCACCGCCCATTCGGTGCGCCGACCCCCCGCAACCTCATGCCCTCGCCGAACGCCGCCCATGCACCCTCGGTTCACTGCGAGGACGACCGAGCGTAGTCAGGCCGCTTCGCTGCTCGCAAGGCGTCCACGACGATGTCGGTCGACCGCTCGATCGTGACGGTGGCCTGTTCCTTCTCGAGAGTCTGCACCACACCTCCGGGGATGTTGAGCGCCGGCTCGAGATCCTGCGGCTTGCCGATGACCTTGAAACGATAGGGCGCGTTGATCTTGTTCCCGTCGACGCCCACGCCCTTGCCCGAGTCCGTGAGATACGTACCCGCGACCACCCGAACACCGTTGACCTGGATCGCCTCGGCACCCGCCGCGCGCAGCTCCTGGATCGCGTCGAGCAGCATGTCCGCCTCGACCGTCCCCTTCGTGTCCTGGATCGTCATGGTGATGCCGGGCCCCTGCGCGGGCACCGTGCCCGCCAGGATGCCGAGTTGCCTCTCCTTCTCGACCGTCTGCTTCCGGGCCTCCTCCGCCTGGTCGGAGCTGTTCTCCAGCTCGTCGCGCTGCTTCTCGAGACCCTGCTTCTCGTCCTCAAGACGTTGAGTACGGTCATCCAGTTCATCGAGGATGCGGACAAGATCTTCCTGTCGCGCCCCACGCAGCGCATTGTCGCTGTCGCTGTTCGACGCCACCTGCACCGCAAGACCGAACCCGAGACCGAACAGCAGCACGGCGACGATGAGTTGGGCCCGGGTCACGCGCGGCGGCCACACCCCCTGTGCCAGCCGCTGCCGCCCGGTCAGCCGGGGCTCGGGGTCCGGCTGCGGTTCCGGTGCCTGCTCGGGCTCCGGCTCCGCCGGGGTCTCCTTGGCCGCGGGCGCCTCCGCCGGCCCGGCCCCGGGAACCTCTCGGGGCAGTTCCTTGCGCAGCCTGTTCCCGGACTCGTCACCGCCGTCGCGCGTGTTGCCCTGCCCCTCGGCGGGATCGGCGGGCTTGGGGGGCTTCTCGTCGTGCTCGTTCATCGGCCTCACGCCCGGAACACGTGCCGGCGGATCGCCGCGGCGTTGGAGAAGATGCGGATACCGAGGACGACCACCACTCCGGTGGACAGCTGCGCACCCACACCCAGCTTGTCACCCAGGAACACGATCAAAGCGGCCACGACCACGTTCGACAGGAACGACACCACGAAGACCTTGTCGTCGAAGATCCCGTCGAGCATGGCTCGCAGACCGCCGAAGACGGCGTCGAGCGCCGCCACGACAGCGATCGGCAGATAAGGCTCGACCACCGCCGGAACCTCAGGCCGGACCAACAGGCCGGCCACGACTCCCACCACGAGGCCCAGTACGGCGATCACGATGTGCCCTTCTCGCTCTTCTCAATGCTCGGCTGTGCTGTTCGTACGATCACACTCGGTGCGGCGGGCAGCCGGAGGTCGTCCTCCACGGAGATGCCTGTCCTGATGCCGTAGCTCTCCTGCAGCGCGTTGAGGTACAACCCGTCCGCGCTGTCCTGGAACCGTGTGCTCAGCCGCTGCCCGTCCCCCACCGCGAGCACCGTGTACGGCGGCACCAGCGGCTTGTTGTCGACCAGTATGGCGTCCCCGGCGGCCCTGATCGCGGACAGCGCCGTCAGCCGCTGCCCGTTGATGGAGACGGCTTCGGCACCCGACTCCCACAGCCCGTTGACCACGCGCTGCATGTCCCGGTCACGCACGCGACCGGTGTCGGAGAAGCCGGAGGTCTCCCGCGGGTTGCCATCGCCACCGGAGGCGGCTTCCTTGGCGTCGTTCACGACGAGCTTCACACCGGGGCCGTGCACCGCGACCGCACCCGACAGGATGCCCGCCAGGTCGGAGTCCCCGCTGCCGCCGCTGTGCTTCAGTGCCTCGCGCTGTCGTGCGCCCACGTCCGCGCGCAGCTCGTCGACGGTGTCCGCCAGCTTGTCCGCCGCCTCGGTCTCCCGGTCGATGCGGTCGACCAGCTCTTCCCGCTCCTTGGCGACGACCGGAGCCGCGACCCGCGCCTGCGCCGCCCCGACGGTCACGACGAGGGCCGCGAGCACCAGTCCGGCGGCGAGCCCCAGCTTCGCCCTGAGCGTCTTCGGCATGCCGCTGTCACCCGCGGCCTTCTTCCGCTCGGCGGCCTCGGCGTATCCGTCGTCGAGGCTGTGGTCCATGACGTTGGTGAGCAACGACATGGACGCATCCGGGCGCCGGGGCCGCGTGGGTGTGCTCCGAATGGGGGGTTGCTGCGGCATGCCGCACATCGTCGCACGTCGCGAGCACTACCTTCGAACGGGGCCACCGGCGTGCCGGACAGGCCCCGTTGGGGACACGTGTCCGGCACGCACGCGTGCAGCCCGTTCTACCGGCCGGCGCTGTCCACGACCGCCGACCATTCGTCCAGCAGGGCCTGCGCGGAGGCGTCGTCCGGCCCCTCGGCCCACAGGTGGGTGACGGCCTCGGCCGGGTCTGGCAGCACCATCACCCAGCGGCCGTCGGTCTCCACCACACGCACACCGTCCGTGGTGTCCACGAAGCGATCTCCGGCTGCTTCGACGACCCGACGCATCACGAGCCCCTTGACGGCCCACGGGGTCGCCAGATCCCGCTTCAGGACGTGCGCCCGCGGGATCCTCGCGTCGATCTGGCTCAGGGTGAGCTGCGTCCGCGCCACGAGCCCGATGAGCCGTACGAACGCCGCGGTGGCGTCGTAGACACTGCTGAACTCGGGGACGATGAACCCGCCCTTGCCGTCACCGCCGAAGATCGTCCCTTCCTCACCGCCCACGCGTGTGAGGTCGTCGGGAGAGGTGGTCGTCCACTCGACCTGCGTCCCGTGGTACGCCGCCACCTGCTCGGCGATCCGGGTGGTGGTCACCGGAAGCGCGACCCGGCCGCTGCGCCGCTCGGCGGCGACGAGGTCGAGCATGACGAGCAGTGCCCGGTCGTCCTCGATGATCCGGCCCTTCTCGTCGACGAGCGACAGCCGCTCACCGACGGGGTCGAACCGCACGCCGAACGCGGCGCCCGAGGACGCCACGATCTCCCCGAGGCGCACCATCCCCGACCGCCGCATGTCGGCCGTCTCCGTGGGCCTGGACTCGTCGAGCCCGGGGTTGATCGTCAGCGAATCGACCCCGAGCTTGCCGAGGAGGCTGGGCAGGACGAGTCCCGCACTGCCGTTGGACGCGTCCACGACGACCTTCAGCCCCGACTCGGAGATGCCTGTCGTGTCGACGTTCCGCAGCAGCGACCCGGTGTACGAGTCGAAGACGCTGGCCGGGAAGTGCAGATCCCCGATCTCCCCGGGGAACGCCCGACGGTACTCCTGCCTCGCGAACACTCGGTCGAGCTTCCGCTGGCTGCCCTGCGACAGGTCCGCACCGTTCCCGTCGAAGAACATGATGTCGACGGAGTCCGGTACCCCGGGGGTGGTACGGATCATGATCCCGCCCGCACTGCCGCGCGCGGTCTGCTGCCGGGCCACGGGCAGCGGCACGTTCTCCAGGTCGCGCACGTCGATCGCGCTGGCCTGCAGCGCTGAGATCACCGCCCGCTTCAGCGCACGGGCACCACGCGAGTGGTCCCGGGCCGTGGTCACCGTCGAGCCCTTCTTGAGCGTCGTCGCATACGCGCCGGCGAGCCGCACCGCGAGTTCCGGCGTGATCTCGACGTTCAGGATGCCGGACACACCACGGGCACCGAAGAGATGCGCCTGGCCCCTGGACTCCCAGATCACCGAGGTGTTGACGAAGGCACCGGCCTCGATGGTCTTGAACGGATAGACCCGCACATTGCCCTGGACGATCGATTCCTCACCGATCAGGCACTCGTCACCGATGACCGCCCCGTCCTCGATCCGCGCCGCGCGCATGATGTCGGTGTTCTTGCCGACCACGCAGCCACGCAGATTGCTGTGCGGCCCCACGTAGACGTTGTCGTGAACGACGGCCTTGTGCAGGAACGCACCGCTCTTGACGACCACATTGGAGCCCACGACGGTGTGTTCACGGATTTCGGAGCCGGCCTCGACCTTGGCGTAATCGCCGATGTAAACAGGCCCGCGGAGTACGGCGTCGGAATGGACTTCCGCCCCCTCGGCGACCCACACGCCCGGGGAGATTTCGAACCCGTCGATGTCGACGTCGACCTTGCCCTCGAGGACATCGGCCTGTGCCTTCACATAGCTCTCGTGGGTGCCGACGTCCTCCCAGTAGCCCTCGGCGATGTAGCCGTAGATGGGCTTGCCTTCCTTCATCAGCTGCGGGAAGACATCACCCGACCAGTCGACGGGCACGTCGGGCTCGACGTAGTCGAAGACCTCGGGCTCCATCACGTAGATGCCGGTGTTCACCGTGTCGGAGAAGACCTGGCCCCAGGTGGGCTTCTCGAGGAAGCGCTCCACCTTGCCTTCCTCGTCGACGATGGTGATCCCGAATTCCAGCGGATTGGGCACACGCGTCAGGCAGACGGTGACCAGCGCGCCCTTCTCCTTGTGGAAATTGATGAGCTCGGTGAGGTCGAAATCCGTCAGAGCGTCACCGGAGATGACAAGGAAGGCATCGTCCTTCAGCGCTTCCTCGGCGTTCTTGACGCTCCCGGCAGTACCGAGTGGCTTCTCCTCATTGGCATAGGTGAGCTCCATACCCAGCTCTTCGCCGTCGCCGAAGTAGTTCTTGACGAGCGAGGCCAGGAACTGGACGGTCACGACTGTTTCATTGAGCCCATGCCTTTTGAGCAGCCGAAGAACATGCTCCATGATCGGCCGGTTGGCCACCGGCAGGAGCGGCTTGGGCATGCTTGAGGTCATAGGGCGAAGGCGTGTGCCTTCGCCTCCGGCCATCACGACGGCCTTCATGTCGGAAGCGTCCTCCTCGAAGAGACGGTCTAGCCGACTTCCCCCGCCAGGATTGTCCCGCACTTATCCGGTACAGGCCATCGCTCCGCTACGGCAGCAGGACCATCCGAGAGTTCAATCGGCTATGGCGTCCGCACGGACCAGGCGGCGGACTTGTACCACGTAGAGGACTCCTGCCCACCAGTACAGGGTTGTACCCCATCCGGCGAACGCCCATCCGAAAATAGCAGCCAGTGACGAGATCCAGCTGCTTCCGTCACTCAGCAGAAGCAAGGGGAAGGCGTACATCAGGTTGAAGGTGGCGGCCTTACCCAGGAAGTTCACCTGGGGCGGCGGATAGCCGTGCCGGCGGAGGATGCCCACCATCACCAGCAGAACCAGCTCTCGCGCAAGAAGTGCGGCCGTCAACCAGAGGGGCAGAATCTCACGCCAGGTGAGGCCGACCAGGGTCGAGAGAATGTAGAGCCGATCGGCCGCAGGATCGAGGAGCCGGCCGAGGCTGCTGATCTGGTTCCAGCGCCGCGCGAGCTTGCCGTCCAGGTAGTCGCTGACGCCGCTCAGAGCGAGTACCAGAAGGGCCCAACCGTCACTCTGGGGTCCGCCGAACTCAGGGAGCAGGATCAGCCACAGGAAGACGGGTACGCCGACGAGGCGGGCCATGCTGAGGATGTTCGGGATGGTGAGCACACGGTCCGTCTGGACGCGAGTCTCCTGAACCTCCACCCGGGGGCCTCCTGTGGGAAACGTGCCAACGATGCCCCCTGACCCTACCTCAACGCAAAAAAGCTCTGGCTCTTGGGCTGTGTGCCCAAGAGCCAGAGCTCTAAAAGGAGTTCGGCGGCGTCCTACTCTCCCACAGGGTCCCCCCTGCAGTACCATCGGCGCTGTA
>NZ_SZVW01000013.1 GCF_007655005.1 Streptomyces tibetensis | reverse complement strand
CGCCCAGCGGCCCCCCACCACGAACAGCTGTCCCAATACCAAGCAACCCCGTCCGCCCCCACCCCCGGGTGAACCCCACCCACAGCCGGCAGCCAAACTCCGCAACCACCATGCCAAAACCCAGGGGAATACCACGCACCGTGCCTCAATAACCAGGACGACCCGACACCTGACCCAACCCCGCAACCCTCCCCGCACAAGAAAGCCCGTCAAGAACCGTCACCCCAAAACCCACACCACCCCCACCCCAACCCGAACCCGCAAACAAACCCCGAACAAACCCCGAACAAACCCCGACCCGATAAACCCCGCCCCACCAGCCACAAGAACCCGCATACACCAAAAATAACCACCCCACCAACACCCCAACACCCCAACATGCCAAAGTATCCCGACACACCACAACCACCCCCCAGCCAGGACACCACCCGTCGAAAAAGGGGACCATCACGCGCCCTGAAAGAGGACACCCCCCCGGCACGCGACGGCCAAACACACGACACAACCCGCCCAGCCCTCACACACAACGCCGAAATCCACCAGGCCGAACTTGCACAAGCCCCCCACCTCCGCGCCCGGTTGCGCACACCCCGGGCGGTTCGGCGAGCCACACCGCCCCGGCCTCCCCCTCGCGGTCGACCGTGCTGCCGCCAAGTTCAGCCCGTCGTGGCCATGAAGACGATCGTCGCGAGAACCTCGCGGTCCCTGAACCAGCACCGGCCCCCACCCTGCAGCCGCATTGGAGCAGACGGGACCAGACGTCGAAACAGCTTCCACAAAGCCCTGTCACCGACGTCTCGATCATCTCCGCTCCCATGCCCTGAAAATCCCTGCTCACGACCACGGCATGGCAGCTAGTGTCCTTTGGCATGCAACTGACCGTTCTCGGCGGCTGCGGGGCGTGGCCCACCGCAGTTCAGGCATGCAGCGGCTACCTCGTCGAGTACGCGGGTTTCCGCCTGCTCATCGACCCCGGGTACGCCACGCTGCCACGCCTGCTCGAGCACAGGACCGTCGACTCCATTGATGCCGTGCTGATCAGCCACGGGCATCCAGACCACTGCGCAGACCTCAACCCTCTGCTGCGCGCCCGAGGTCTGAGTGACACGCCACCGCCATCACTGCCGGTGTACGCGCCCCACGGCGCCGCCGATGCTGTACTCGCACTCGACAAACCGAGCATGCTCGCCGAGGCGTACCGCCTTCGCGAGTTCCAACCTGGCGACCGGTTCGACATCGGGCCGTTCGAAACCGACACCTGGCTCCTGCCGCACTTCGTGCCCAACGCCGGCATCCGACTGACCACGCCGGACGCTGTACTCGCCTATACCGGCGACACGGGTCCAAGCCGCGACATCCTGCGCCTCGCTGAAGGTGCTGACCTGCTGTTGTCGGAAGCCACGTATGGCCATGAACGGCTTCTCTGGCCCCAGATGAACGAGTCCGGTGGCCCCTGGCCCCTTGGGCCTGATCGTGAAATGAGTGTTCGTCAGAAGTGGCATCAGGGGCGGTCTTGCGGTGGGAGCATCGATGTGCTCCGACAGTCAGGGGGCCCCGGATGGATGGCCCGAGATCCAAGGTTGAGCTCTTCGCCGCGATCCGTCGGGACTCGCGTATGGAGAAGCTGTCGATCCGCGAACTCTCTCGCCGCTACGGGGTACACCGGCGACTGGTCCGCGAGGCTCTGACCTCGCCGTGGCCGACTGCGCGTAAGCCGATGCCGCCACGCGCGTCGGTCCTCGACCCGTACAAGCATCTGATCGACTCGATCCTGCGCGCCGACCTGGACGCTCCGCGAAAGCAGCGGCACACCGCCAAGCGGGTCTTCGAACGGCTGGTGGACGAGCACAGCATGGAGGACGTCTCCTACGGCCGGGTACGGGACTACATCAGGCGCCGCAAGCCTGAGATATGGGTCGAGGAGGGCCGCGGCCCGCCCGCGGTGTTCATTCCGCAGACCCACCGGCCCGGTGAGGAGGCCGAGGTCGACTTCGGCGATGTCTACATCACCCTCAACGGCGTGCGCACCCTGTGCTATGTGTTCGTTTCCGGCCGTCCTTCTCCGGGGCGGCCGTCCACCGCATCTTCCTCTCGCAGGGGCAGGAAGCCTTCTTCGAAGGCCACTTCCACGCGTTTGAAGTGCTGGGAGGCGTCCCGCGTGGGAAAGTTCGCTACGACAACCTGACCTCCGCGGTCGCCCGGGTCCTCGGCTTCACCCGCGCCCGGGTGGAGACCGACCGCTGGACGGCCTTCCGTTCCTGGGCCGGCCTGGAGGTCTTCTACTGTGCGCCGGGCATCGACGGCGCCCACGAGAAGGGCGGTGTCGAAGGTGAGGTCGGCCGGTTCCGCCGCAACCACCTGGTCCTGGTCCCCGACGTCACCAGCCTGGCCGAGCTCAACGCCCAGATCGACGCGTGGGACAAGCAGGACGACCAGCGCCGGATCGGCGAACGCCCTCGCACTGTCGGTGAGTACTTCGCCATCGAGAAACCCCTGCTGCAGGCGATGCCCGAGGATCACTTCGAGACCGGCAGGCTCCTGACACCGCGAGTGGACCGCTACGCGCAGATCACCGTGCGGATGAACCACTATTCGGTGCCGGTACGGCTGATCGGCCGTCAGGTCCGCGTCCTGCTGCACGCCAGCGAACTGATGGTCTACGACGGCCGCACCGAAGTCGCCCGGCACGAGCGCCTGGCCACCCGCGGCGGCAGCCGCCTGGACCTGGACCACTATCTGGAAGGGCTGCTGCGCAAACCCGGAGCACTGCCCGGCGCCACCGCGCTGGACCAGGCCCGGGCGGCGGGGAAGTTCACCCCGGTGCACGACGCCTGGTGGGAGGCCACCCGCCGCGCACACGGTGACGCGGTCGGCACCCGCGCCCTGATCGAGGTCCTGCTGCTGCACCGGCACATGAGCCACGACCACGTCGTCGCCGGAATCGCCGCCGCCCTGCGGGCCGGGGCCCTGACCTCGGACGCGGTGGCCCTGGAAGCACGCCGAGTCGCCGAACGCGACACCCCCGGCGAGGCCGGCCCGCAGGCGACACCGGGGCGGATCGCCTCCCCCGTGGTGTCGCTGGCCGCACGCCGTCTGGCCGCGCTGCCGCCCGACTCGCGCCCGCTGCCCTCGGTGGCCGCCTACGACCAACTGCTTCGTCACACCCGGCCACCGGCCGAGCGCCCCACCAGCTAAGAAGTCGTTTCTCTTGGTGGGTGGGCGCCCGACATCATGGTCGCGGTAGGTCCATGTACGAGAGGGTGGGTGCGGCGGGTGTCTGGAAGCGCACAGGTGGCTTTGACGGAACTATGGCAGCAGCGTTGGCCCAGTTGCCCTCCGGTTGGGTACAAGCTTCGGGATCCCTATCGGGATGTCTGGGTGCGCTTTCACAGCCTGCCCGAGTCGAAGCGGTACGCGGTGGACGAGACCGAGTGCACCGTTGTCCTGGAGCGTTACAACACCATCCTCGATGAGTTGTTCGCTGGTGCGGACGTGTACGTGATCACTCCCGTCTGGGCGACCGAGGCCGAGGTTCCGTCATTCCAACCCACCGTGGGGTATTGGCAGAGTCTGCTGGTGGAGGACGATCCTGACCCTGAGTTCCGCACGTACTGCCACCTCTCCGCCGCCCGTCGGCCCTGGCAGCGTGGCTGCATCGACGAGTTGCTCCGAGACATCGCCGACGACAAAGTGGCGGGAGTCCTCATCACCGACACCCGGATGCAGCGCATCCACCACCCCTATGACGGTGGCGCCGACGTCTTCCTGGCCACGTCCGAGGAACGAGACCGCATGCGCGATCGGCACGCTGAGTGGCTTTCCAGCCATCCGTCGGGTCTCTGACCAGCCCGGATCACCGCCCACCACGATGCCTCAGGTAATCAGGCGACGGAAGCAGATGAGCACCGCCGCCATCCCCACGAAGGCGAGGAAGTGCTCGGCTTTGCGCTCGTAGCGGCGGTGGAGTCGGCGGCAGCCGGCCAGCCAGGAGACCGTCCTCTCGACCACCCAACGGTGGCGGCCGAGCCGCTGAGAAGATTCGACGCCCTTGCGGGCAATGCGATGGCGGATGCCACGCTTGCGGAGCCACCGACGGAGGTGGTCGCCCTGACCGAACCGGCTGCCGACGCGGCCATCGACGCCGCCTGCCGCAACCTGCGGCTGCCCACCATGCGCGGCCAGTTCTCCGAGCTCGCCGACGCCGCGGCCCGCGACCAGATGACCTACCGCGGGTTCCTGGCCGAGCTGCTGATGGCCGAGTGCGACGACCGCAACCGCCGCCGCTCCGAGCGCCGTATCAAAGCCGCGGGCTTCCCCCGGGAGAAGGCACTGCGCACCTTCGAGTTCGACGCGAACCCTGCCATCGACCCGGCTGCCATCCACACCCTGGCCTCCTGCGAGTGGGTCCGCAAGGGGCTCCCGCTGTGTCTGATCGGCGACAGCGGCACCGGCAAGTCACACCTGCTGATCGCGCTGGGCACCGAGGCCGCGATGGCCGGCTTCCGGGTCAAGTACGTGCTTGCCACGAAACTGGTCAACGAACTCGTGGAGGCCGCCGACGAGAAGCTGCTGACCAAGACCATCGCCCGCTACGGACGGGTCGATCTCCTCTGTATTGACGAGCTCGGCTATATGGAGCTGGACCGACGCGGAGCCGAACTACTGTTCCAGGTCCTGACGGAGCGTGAGGAGAAGAACAGCGTGGCGATCGCCTCCAACGAGTCGTTCTCCTCGTGGACCAAGACCTTCACCGACCCCAGGCTCTGCGCGGCCATCGTGGACCGCCTCACCTTCGGCGGCAACATCATCGAGACCGGCAGCGACTCCTACCGCCTCGCCCACACCAAAGCCCGCCAGTAGGCCGCCGCAGCCTCCCGACCTATCCCAGCCGACCTGGTCTCGGTCTGGGGTGATCCGGTCCGCCGGGGCGGTCGCATCGAGCGAAATGTGTCCTACGGCAGCGTGCGTGTGAGCCACACCAGTTCGCCACTGTCTTCGGTCGAGACGCGGTCGCGCTCGAACCCAAGCTTTTCGAGGACGCGAAACGACGGGGCGTTCCAAGGACGCACCGTCGCCCAGAGTCGTTTCCGCCCAGTCGCGATCGCCGCATCGAGCACCGCGGACGCAGCCTCGGTGGCATAGCCCTGTCCGTGCACACGCCGGAACAGCTCATAGGCGACCTCCGGCTCGTCAACGGAAGCCCGACCGACAGTGAGCCCGCAATACCCGATGAAGTCGCCCACATCGCGGCGGATGACGGGCAGCAGAGCAATCCCTGTCAGTGCCGACGCAGCGCGCTGATCCTCGATCATCCGCCGGTTGTCCTCGACCGATGGCATGCCACCACCCCGTTCGGCGACGAGCGCGCGATGGGCGTCGATATCGGGCTCGGTCCACTGACGCAACGTCATCCGAGCGGTATCGAGTCGGAGCGGCATCGGTGAATAGGGCATGCCGACACACTACCGACGCCCCGAGGGCCGGAACCTCACCTCACCGAGGTGGGGCCAATCCACTCGTTCACAGCAGGCCCCGAAGATCGCACATCGGGGCCAGAGGACCCTTTCATCTGAAGCCAGAAGACTCGTTCGAGGCCACCACGTACGTCCACGAGGTGCCGGCCGTCGACGCACCGTATCTGCTGACCGCACGACTGGCCGGCCAGTACGCGAGCCAGGCGGGCGCTGCCAGGCTCATGCTCACCCACCTATGGCCAGGGACAGATCCGAGAGCTGCACACGAAACAGCCGCGCAGATCTTCCGACACCCCATCGACGTCGCCACCCCCGGGCTCGTCACCAACCTTGCCCGTGGAAGCGGTCATACGGCTCCTAGCACCGAATGACGCGGAAGCCAGAAACTCCCTCGACGATGCCCTGTTCCACATGTCATGAGGTGAGGCGAGGGGCTCCGGCAGTGGTGCCATGGCGCAGGCCACCCAGTACGACCGGTGGCGGCCTGTGATCTTCTTGCCTGCCTACGGATACCGGCTGTACTGGATCGGAGAAGAGTTCGCAGCCCTGCGTTACTCTGCCGGCAACGGTACCGACCACCGCAGCCATGCGAGCGGAACGCGGCCGTCGGCGCATGCATACGCCGGCGCAACGCCTGTGCCGAACCGAGAACCGACTTCGCGCCCGATTCTCCGATCCGCCAGTGGACCGAATACTCCTCCAGGGCGGTCAGATATGGCTCTACGATCTCCGTATGAGTGACCGGAGCCTGGCAGGCGAAGAGCTGTTGACCGCCCGACTGTCACTGCGGCGTCCGACCGAAGCCGACATCGAAGCGATCTTCGCGATCCACAGTGACCCCGCAACCTGCCTGCACAATCCCTCCGACGCCCTCGCCCGGCCCGAAGAGGCCGAGGAGCTCTATCAGCGCTGGAACAACCAATGGCAGAGCAGCGGATACGGGTACTGGGTTGTCCGACGCCACGACTCTCCCCCGCCACTAGGGTTCTGCGGGGTCAAGCCCATGGAACTGAATGGCATGAACGTTCTCAACCTCTTCTACCGTTTCGCCACCTCGGCATGGGGTCAGGGCTTCGCCAGCGAGGCGGCGATCGCAGTCACCGGCTGGGTATCTCGCTACGTTCCCGACCTCCGGCTGATCGCCCGAATCCGGCCGGCCAACGCTGCCTCGCAGCGCGTGGCGGTACGTGCCGGCCTGATGCGGGCAGAACACCTCGACGGCCCCGGATACGACGGCTTCGATTGGATCTACACAGCGAAACTGCCGAGCTGAGCACACTCCGAGTATGTGGTCCCTCGCCGACGGCCGTTCAACGTTCCGAGCTGAGCCACGAGGTGTGCCGTCATCCGATCTAGCGCGAGCGGTATCCGGCAGGACGGGAAGCGTGAGCTGGCGCCTGGCAGGCTGCTGGGCTCGGAGCCCTCACGATGTCGACGCCCTCGAGGAGAAGATGACCCACCTCGAGCAGCAGGTTGTGGAGCTCAACTCACGGCTCCGTGAACGCGATTGAGGATCTGGCAGCCGCTCGGGCCCCCAACCGCGAGCTGATGTCTCAGCTCAACAGCACCTCAGGCCGATCCCGGTGAGATCAAGAGCGGAAGTCACCGGGCCGTGGGCGCGGTCTGCCTGCTGTTGAAGATCCTGTCGAGGTGGTACTGGAGTGCCGCGATGGCAGACTCCGGCGTCCGCTGCCCGACGAGGATGCTGGTACCCATGGTTGCCGTCATGGCAAGCAGGCTGATCGCCTCCGTGCGAGCGTCGGCTCCAGCATCGGCCCGGCCCGTCTCCTGTGCCTGCCGGATCAGTTCGGTAAGGGCGTTCTCGGCGGCGTCGGGTCGGTCGATGAACGGCTGGGCGGCGAGGGCCTCGTCGGTCACGGACAGGATCGAGTAGGAGCTGTAGAGAAGGTGGAAGGTTCGGCTCTCCTCGTCGGTCGGCAGCGAGGCCAGCAGCAGTACCTCGATCGTCGCGCGGGGGCCCGGGTCGGGGCCGGCGGCTGCGAGGCGGGCGCCAACGCGTGCGGTGAAGCGGTCGGTCAGGTGTTGGAGTCCGTGGAAGAGCAGCTTCTCCTTGGTCTGGAAGTAGTACTGCACCAGGCGCAGTGAGACGCCCGCCTCGGCGGCGACGTCGCGCATGCCGACCGCGTGCAGGCCCTGCCGCCCTGCGACCTGGATGAGCGCTTCAGCGATCTGGGTGCGGCGTTCATCGTGGTCCACGCGCTTGGGCATCCGTGGTGTCTCCGGCCGTGGTTGGGGTTGGGGGGTTGCCTGTTCGCCGTCCGGTTCGGCTCGATGGCACCTTTTCATGGTACCGCCGTATCACCACTATGGTACGGTCGTATCACAAAGAGTGGATCTCACGGAGGTGCCCATGCCCGAGAACACGCCCCCAACGCGCCGCGACATAGGCCGCTACGTCAATGACCAGCTACGCGACCGCTACTTCGCCGCCTCCGACGTGCTCTACGCGAAGGGCGCACCGATCCGCTCCGAGACCGACGTGGAGACGAGCTTCGGGACGACTCACGTCTACCGGTACGGCCCCGCGGACCCGTCGGCCGAGTCCCGCACGCCGGTCGTCCTGATCCACGGCTCGGGCGGCTGCTCCGCGATGTGGTACCCCAACACGGCCGCGCTCAGCGCCGACCGCCCCGTCTACGCCCTTGACACCCCCGGCGACCCGGGCCGCAGCATCCACCGCGAGCCGATGTGGCAACCCGAGCGGGCCGCCCAGTGGATGGACGAGGCCCTCGACGCCCTCGGCCTCGACAAGGTCCACCTCGTCGGCTCCTCCTACGGCGGCTGGCTCGTCATCAACCAGGTTCACCGCCGGCCCGAACGGCTCGCCTCAGTCACCGCCCTTGACCCGGGCGGGCTGGAGAAGGTGGGGCTCCGCTTCTTCGTCTGGATCTTCGCCAGCCTTTTCGCCACCTTCGCTCCCAAACGGCTGCGCCCGGCCCTGGCCAAGTGGCTGGAGCAGCCGGTCATATCCGATCCGGATCTGCGCACCTGGATCCAGGCCGGCGTGAAGGCCTTCCGCATACGCCGTCCCGCTCCACTGCCGCTGTCCGACGCCGAGCTGGGCTCCATACGGACGCCGTTCTACCTGATCATGGGTAAGCGCAGCCTGCTGGTGCACCCGAAGCGTCAGCTCGAACGCGTTCCTCGGGTGATTCCCGGCGCCCGCGCCGAGATCGTCGCCGCGACCGGACACGGACCGCAGATCGACCACCCCGACCTCGTCAACGCCCGGATGCTGAGTTTCATGGAGGACATTGACTCCCTCCGCCCGGCGACGACCCGGGACGTCACCGACGCGTAGCCGGTGAGACACGCGGAACCAGTCCCGGGGCGTCAAAGGGGGCCGTGCTCCTGGTCGACCTGGTCCTCAACGCCGCCGTCGGCTGAACCTGGGCCAATCCATCGCTGCCCTCGTCATCGCCGCCATCGCTATCGAGGAAGGCCGCGACGCCTGGCAGGGCAGGGCTGTTGCGCCGCCGCCCACCCGGCTCCCGGGCCCGCGGCCGAGGGCTCATCGGACGGCTGCGGCTGCCGCCCCGGCCCGACACGGCCGAGCAAACAGCCGCCGGACTCGCCGTACTCGCCCTGACCGTCGGCATGGTGGGCGGAATCTAAGGGATTGACGGCGGCTCCCTGCTCGCACCGATCCTCGCCACCCGCGATATGCCCGTCGCCCACATCGCACCCGCCACCCTCGCCACAACCTTCATCGCTTCCGTTACCGGAGTCGCACCGGCCGCGCCCCACCCGCCCCGGCCCCCGTTACCCGCAGCGCCCCGTCCGGCTGCCCGGCATTCGGAGTGCGTGATGGGCGGTCACGACGAGGACCTGGAATTGCCTCGCACACTGCGATTCATTACGTCCGTGCCGGAGTGATCCAACCACCTCGAAGATCCTCGGGTTGTTCAGCGGCTCGACTGGGTAACGCCCTGTACCAGCTGGACGACGACGTCGAGGATTCCCTGCCCGAACGCTGTTGGAGCGATCAGCACGCCGAAGACCAGCACGATGACTACGGTCATCTTCTCGTCGAACCGGCTCCGGGCCTCGGTACGCCGACGCAGCCGCAAGATGATGACGACTGCCAGCAGAACCGCCACGTTGATCGTCACCAGCATCAGGCCAGCCCTCCCCCATCAGGCACTAACGTCCAGGCCCTGTGTAGCTGAACTGGCCCCAGGTGGATGCCCGGTCAGTGATCGTTGGCAGCAAAACGCTTCTGTCCGTCTGAATTCGCGGCCTTGACCCGCGCAGCGGACCGCAGCCCATTGCACGAGCGCTCGGAAGCCCTACGCGGAGCCCTCGGGCACGCAATTTCGCCTTGCTCCACCTGATGTGGACTTGGCCGACCGCTGATCGGATTCGTTCGTCGGCCCGCGTTCGCAACGAGCAGGGAAAAGCGGTGGACAAAGATCGCGTCAGCGGCAAACTGACCCGTGTGAAGCGACTGATGGTGGATGTGGAGAGCGTCACTACGCGGTTAGTACGTCGATTCGGTCCCGAGGTCGCTGAATGGTGCGCTGACACGCCGGATCTCATCGCGCGGCTGACGTCTCAGTGGGGACTTTCGCTCGGGGAGTCCCTCCCGGACGGTGCTTCGTCGGTTGCGTTGCGATGCCGTTGGCCTGACGGCACGCCTGCGGTGCTGAAAATCAGTCCGGAGCGGGCTCTTCTGGCTGAGCAGGTCGGGATGCTGGGGTGGTTCGCTGCCTCGGGCCGGGTGCCTTCGGTGCTGGCCGTCGACGAGCAGGCAGGAGCAATGGTGTTGGAGGAGATCGTGCCCGGAACGCCGGCGGAGGATCTGCCTGCGGCTTCGCTTCCGGGACAATGGTCTGATTTGCTCGCCGCCTTGCACGGGGTCGCTCTGCCTCCGCTGCCGACGCGTCTGCTGCGGGGACGTTGCGAGGAGGCCTTCGCTCGGGTTGGCAGGCGACTGTCCGAGCCTGCGATCAGTGCACGGTTGGGCGTCACGGCGTGGGACAGGGCCATCCAGCGGTGCGAGCGGCTGCTGGCCACGGAAGGGACAATCGTGTTGCTCCACGGTGACCTTCACCTGGGCAACGTGCTCGACGGCGGTGCGGAGCGCGGTCTCATGGCCATCGATCCGAAAGCGTGTGTCGGCGACCCGCGCTTCGACGCTGTGGACTACGTGATAGCCGGAGCCGGGCTGGAGGGCGCCGAGACCCGCTGCGCGCGTGTGGCGGAGGCGTGCGGGCTCGACGGCGCCCGGCTCCACGCCTGGAGCCAGGTGATCGCGCCGTTTGCGGCCATCGCCCACCTCGGTGACGGTGGTGAGGGTCCGGTGGTCGATGAATTGCTTGCTCTGACCCGGTGAGCACACCCGGTTTCCCTATCCCTCGCCCCCCGGGGAACACCCATCGCTCAACCTTTCCTGCCCTCTTCTTCAGCACCGGGCGAACTCCTCGTAACGGTTGGCCCACCCGGGGGCCTCGGGTGTGGCTTACACTCGTCTGCCGCCGGTGGCTGACATCGATTGACCGCCCAGCGCCCCACCACGACTCAGCTGCAACTACGGCCTGTCCGGGCGATCATCCGGTAGGGCGCCTCGCTGATATTTTGACCGGAATCGTGGAAGGGGCGGGCGAATCCGTGGACAGTGACCTGCGGCGCGCGGTGGTCGTGACGCTTGGCGAACTCGGGCGAAGCGACGACTGGCGTGACCGGGCGGATGCCGGTCACAGCCTGGCAGGGTTCGCCGAGATGCCGGAGGCCGTTGAGCCGCTGCTGGGGCTTGTGCTCGACAGTGGTGACACCTTCGTCACCCGGCGGACCGCGGAGGGCTTGCTTCGGCGGAAGGACAGGGCCGGACTGACGATAATCGCGTCCGCACTGGCAGTCGCCAATGACAACCACGCCGATTACATCCGCACCGCGATCTTCGATGTCTTCAGCATCTTCTCGGACGACCTGGACGAGGCGCTACGGCTCTGCGAGGAGATGTCGGGCGACACCGACGATCGTGTTGCCCGGGGGGCCCGTCGGCTGCACGAAAGCCTGGCAGAGATCGATCCCGTCCTCCGCCCCGCATAGCGGGGGTTCGATCGCTGTAGTGAGGTGCAGATCCGCGACTACGGCAGCGCGGAACGTCGCCGGATCAGGCCACAGAGCATTCCCGTCGATCATGTGCGGAGCCAGATCGTCAGAGCTGCCGCAGTGACGGTGCCGAGGTAGACGTAACGGCGCTTGTCGTAGCGGGTGGCTACCGCCCGGCGCTGCTTCAGCCGGTTGACAGCCCGTTCGACCGTGTTCCGTTTCTTGTTCTTCGAGCCCGCTGGCCTCCCGGGGTCCGGCCGCGGCGAGGCCAACCGGGACTGATCGTCTCAAGTTCACGGTCGGCAACTCCACCCAGACCAGCCCGGTCTCCCTGCCGGGAGACCACTTTCCCACTAGGCAGTTCAGCTGGCCAGGCTCCGCAACACCGATTCCCTGACCTCAGGCTGGCACCGCGCATCACGCCGCCAGCACACGATCGAGCGCTGCCCGGCCTGCGGGTCCCCAGGTCGGCTTGCCGCCCAGAAGGCCCTGCTCCCCGTTCTGGCCCATGAGGATGAGGAAGAGGCTCTTCATGGCAGCCAACCCTCGGGCACGCCGGATCATCGCCTCGTCCGCGTGCTCATACACCTTGAAGAACCGTGAGCTCGCGCCCGCGGGAAGGAGCAGCCACGCGGCCGCGAGGTCCCACGCCGGATCGCCGGCGAACATGGCATCGAAATCGATCACACCCGAGAGCGTCCCGTCCGAGACGACGACATTCGCTGGATGGAGGTCACCGTGCAGCCATACCGGCGTGCCCTCCCACTCGGGGGCCGCAACAGCATCGTCCCAGACGTCGCGGACGTCGGCGGAAAATCCGCCGGGGGCGATGGCATGCAAGAACTCCTCGAAGCCGCCCGTGCACTCCTTGGGGTGACCGCCGCGGTCCGAACTGGCCGGCGCCTCAGCGGGTGCCTCCACATGGAGCGCTCTGAGGAAGCCCGCCAGAGTGTCGGCCGCGTGGTCGCCACGACTGATCGAGGTGTAGTCCAGTGGCTTGCCACGAACCCACGTCATAACGCTCCACGGCCTCGGAAAGTGCGCGGACGGTTCGCCGATCCGGACAGGGGTCGGAACCGGGAGCGGAAGACGCGGGGCCAGGACTGGCAGCCACCGGCACTCCTTGCGCAGGAGATCCGAGGCACCTTCCATGCGCGGCATGCGCACGGCCAACTCATCCCCAAGGCGCCACATCTGGTTGCCCCAGCCGCCCTCTACCTCACGGATGGCCAACCCTGCAAGGTCTGGATGCTGCTCCTGCAGCAGCTCGCGGACCAGGTCTGCGGTGATCTCGATCTCGGAGTCGGTCATGCGAAGCCACAGTACTGGGGCAAGCGAAGCGGGTCTCGCTTCCCAGAAGATCCAGCCAAGCGCCCTTCACAGTGAGAGATCAGCGAAGGCGCCCGCATGGCATGTCACATCATCTGGCCCCGGCCTTGATCGGCGCCGCTACGCTGGCTCCCTACGGGGGGTTCGGCATCGGCTACGTGACCATGGCCACGGCCGGCGTGGTGACGATGCGGCGAGGCGACTTCCACTCCTCGAGCGACGCACTGCTGGTCGCCTGGATCGGTATGGCTGCGTTCGCCGTCTATGGAGTTGCACTGATTGTCGCTGCCCGCTCGTACTGGCTCCGGGCCTCTTCCACCCGCCGGACGCGCATTGGAGCGCAGTGACCCCTCGCGGCCAGTGGGTGCGCGGGTCTGAGGATGTCGGCGTCGCCAGCCTCCAGCGCCAAAAGAGGTCCGTACCGTCTGCGTCCGGCACGTGGCCAGCGAGCGGTGATCTTCCCCGGCTTCCGGTTGCTCTCACCGCCTGGGTCGATGAAGGGGCGTCTGCCGAGACCGAGCCGGATCAGGTGTCGGCTGACAGTCCGCCGGTCGATCACAAAACCGATGCTCACAAGTTCGTCGGTGATGCGTTGCGCGGACTCGTCGTCCTCTCGAAGTAAGACGACGGCAGGCGCGACGCCTGCGGTGCGCGCCTGCCGCATGGTGGCCTTTCAGCCCTGCGGTGCGACGCGGATACGGTTCCCGTCAGGATCGGCTGCGAGGAAGGTCAGCCCGAACCCCGCGTCATGAGGCTCGTGCAGGATCGTGACGCCCTTGGCCTGCCACTGCTTGAAGATCGCGTTGAGCTCGTCGGGTCCACTGTCGATGGCCAGGCAAACCTCACTGGTACGCGGGACGTCCGGTGACAGGTCCTCGAACTGGCCAGACCACAGAGCGAGGTCAGCGCCTGGCCCGAGGTCGAAGGTGATGTATCCCGAGGTCTCGAACGAGGGGCTCATGTCGAGGAGGTCGCCGTAGAAGCGAGCTGCGGCGGGAGCGTCGTTCACATAGACGATGGACACGACGGATGTGGTCATGGTTGTCCTTCTCGTAGGTCGTAGGTCGTAGGTACGCCTCCACCAGCCTGACCGGGATATGCGCCGTATCGTGTCGCAATTCCTGAAAAACTTGGGGTGTGACCCCCGACCGCTTCTTCTCCTTGATGCTGCTCCTCGAATCGAGGGATGCCGTGACCACGCAGGAACTTGCCTCGGCGCTCGGGGTGTCCCTTCGAACCATCACCCGGGACCTGAACTGGCTCCGCGACGCCGGTCTGCCGGTGACCGCACAACGGGGCCGCCTCGGAGGCGTGACCCTGGTGCCCGGGTCCGGGCTCGACCTCACGCGACTCACGCCGGGCGAGCGTGATCATCTCTCGCTCACCGGGCTGGATGAGAAGCAACGTGCGGAGCTGAACGCATCGGTCGAAAGCGAGCGCGCTCTCGCCAAGATCGTCGCCACACAGTCACGTCGAAGTCCTGAGCTCCTGCCGCTCACCGACGTAGTGCACGTGGACAGCCGTCCCTGGCTCCGGGCACGAGCTTCCGGCACGACTCCGGCTTCGCTGATCGGCTCAGTGCGGCGAGGTCGCCGGCTACGGATCGAGTACGACAGCCCACGCGAGTCATGTCCCCGCGACCTGGTCGTGGATCCCTACGGGCTGTTCGCCAAGGCCGGCATCTGGTATCTCGTCGCCGACTGTGCCCAAGTGCCGCGGATGTACCGACTCGAACGGATCATGACGTGGAAAGAAGTCGACCAGCCACGACGGATCCGCGAGAACCAGACCCTGGCCACCGTCGCTGCAGCGCTCATTGATCAGTGGGAACACCACCACGCGATAGAGGTCAGCGCCACCATCGACCAGACCCAGATCGAGCGAGCACAACGGATCTTCGGCCAACGACTCGTCCGGGACGACCAGGAAGTATCCCCCACGGGCCACAAGGTGACGATCCGCTTCCTGCGTATGGAGGACGTGCGAGCACTACTGCCGTTCGGGAGCGCCATCACGGTGCACGGCCCCGCCGAAGCCAGGGCTCACCTCCGCGACCTCGCCACCGACCTTGCCCACCACTATGCGCCGTCACCAACGTCCTGACCCGCACCAACCAGACGGTGCCCGATGATGCCCACACCGACAGAACGGATCGGCCTGCTCGGTGCGGCAGCGAACGAACGTGAAGGCGTTCGGGACCCCGCGTTGGATAACTCCTACCAGGGCGTGTATTGATCTTGGTCAATGTGGTGGCCCAGTCGTCCCCGTTCAGTTCTGCCTCTCGAATCCCGCCAGGAGTCCGCGGGGGTCAAAGGTCACCCGGATCCGGGTGACCTTCCCGTCCTCAACATGCATCCAGTTCGCCGTCGGTGTAGGCGGCGCAACGCTTGTGTGCAGGTCGAACCAGGTGATCGCTTCATCGCCTTCCGTCACCCGCACCTTCACGTCGATCTTCTCCAGAATCTGACCGAGCCCCTTCAGACCAGCGAGCGCCTCCTCTACCCCCGACGCCGTTCCCAGCGCACCGACGAAGTCGACATCCTCGGCCAGCAACCCCCGCAAGGCCTCGAAGTCGCCCTCCTCCCAGGCGGTGAAGTAGGTCTCGGCGAGCTCTCGCGCAGTCTTCGTCGTGGTCATGCCTCCATCCTCCAACCACCCCCATCCATCCGTCCAACAGATAGATCAGATAGCATCTATCATCACTGGGTATGGAGGTACACCAGCTGCGTTATTTCGCCGCGGTCGTGGACGAGGGCACCTTCACCGCCGCCGCCCATCGGCTGCACGTCAGCCAGTCCGGCATCAGCACCCAAGTGGCCAAGCTGGAGCTGGAACTGGGCCAGCAACTGCTCGACCGCTCCGGCCGTCAAATCCGCCTCACCCCGGTTGGCGAGGCCGTTCTCCCTCTTGCGAGGAACGCCCTCGCTACTTTCGAGGCCATCCAGCACACTGCCGCCGAGTTCGCCGATGGCGTCCGCGGCCGGGTCCGTCTCGGCATGATCATGGGCTGCTCGATCCCGGCTTTCCTCGACACCGTCGCCGACCTCGGCCGCACCCACCCCGGCATCGAGGTCAGCCTGTACGAGGGCTACTCCGACGACCTCCAGACCCAAGTCCTCTCCAGCTCTATCGACCTGGCCCTGATCGGCTACGCGGGCGAGGTCGCCCCAGGCCTGGAAGTGGGCACCGTCATCGACGAGCCGATCACCACCGTCGTCCCGGCCGGGCACCCTCTCGACCGGACGGAACTGCGCCTCGCCGACCTCTGGGGTGAGAAGATCCTCTGCCTCTCCCCGGGCACCGGCATTCGCGCCGCCTACGAGGACTCCTGCCACAGGATCGGCCTCGACCCACGCGTGGACATCGACGCCAGTTCCCCTGTCACCCTGCTCCGCCTCGCTGAGCGCGGTGCCGGCGTCGCCGTTCTCAGCGCGTCCTCGACACAGGGCACCGGCCTGCGGACTGTCCCGCTCACCGACGCCGCCACGCACGCCCGGCTTGGACTCATCACCCGCCGAGGCCAGCACTCCCCGGCCGTGGAGCTACTGCGAACCAGGCTCCTCGTCGCTCTGCAAGCCGGCTAGGTATGCATGTGTCGAATGGGGGGTTCGCGTGGCGGCGCGGGCTGGACCAGTCGAGACCCAGTGTGGCCGCTCCCCGGGTACGTTGTTGCTCCGGCGTGCTCCGGTCAGGCGGTGACCCAGTAGGTGCGCGTGGTGGTGAACTCGCGGATACCGGAGGCGGCCAGCTCACGGCCGTGGCCGCTGCGCTTGGTTCCGCCGAAGGGCAGGCGGGGGTCCGAGGCGACGATCGCGTTGACGAAGGCCGCCCCGCTGGTGACACGGCGGGCGAGGGCGACGCCACGGCTCGGGTCTGCCGTCCAGATACTCAGGCCGAGCCCGTAGGGCGTGGCGTTCGCGAGCCGTACGGCGTCCTCGTCGTCCCGGGCGACGGCGATGGCGGCGAGCGGGCCGAAGGTCTCCTCGTCGAAGGCCGGCAATCCCGGGCCGGTGTCCCCCAGGACCGTGGGCTGGTAGAAGTAGCCGTCGCCGGGCACGGGCTTGCCTCCGGTCAGCAGGGGGGCGCTCTCGCCCAGACACTGCAAGCTCTGATCGACAGCCTGACCAGCCAGGACTTCACGCTCGGCAGCGAAATCCATCTGGACGTCGTGGGCTGAAGCCGCTCGCCGGCGATGGCCGGCCGTGCCGAGCACGTGACCATGATGCAGCGCTCGCCCGGCTACGTCGTGCCGCGTCCCGGATCCCGCGAAAGACAAGCTCGCCCATGCCCGGCACACGGTGTTCCAAGAGCATCGTCTCACCGTCGACTGGCGGATGCCGGGCAGGAGGTGACCGGCGTCGAGGTGATCGTGGGCACCCCGGCCGGGTCGGTCGTCGCTGCCCAGGGGCCCCGACGCACCGGCCTAGGCGGCATCGTGGATGACGAGCTTGAACTCGGCGAGGGTCAGCAGACGCGGGGTGGCGTCGTTGTGCGTAACACGGAGCGCAATCGGAGTACCCGGGACAACGAATGCACCATGGTTCTTGACGTAGTACTGGCCGCCGGGCGTCGGCGTGCGGTGCTCGGTCGCCGTGGTGTCGTTGGGATTCGGCGTCAGGCCCAGCGGGTCACGGACGTACTGGTCGCGCAGCTCGGTGTAGCCGGCCGTGCCGCTGGCGGACTCCCACTGGATCATCGCGTGCAAGTGGCCCCAACCGGCTTTGGACGGCCAGATCAGGCCGCTCCGGTCGTCGGTCGACCAGTCACTCACCACATAACCGTCCGGCTGGGCGGCCTGGTGCATCTCGAACCGGTCCGTCGACTCCGCCGCTCCGAAGGGAAAGCGGACAATCTTGTACGTGGTCCCCGGCGAGACCAGCTGAGGTGTATCGACCTTGAGAGAGCAGACCTGCACTCCGGCCGCAACGCCACCGTCCGTAGCCATAGTTCAGCATTGCCCACGGTCGGCCGACGGTATGCCCACCCCGCTGCCTGCCTGCCCGCACTGCCAGTCCGACGTCGAGCTCCGCATACCCGACTGATCGCCTGCCTGCGAGGAGACTTCGTCTCATACCTGTCCGATCCCGCCTGGGGAGGACATGAGAGGCGGGGGGAGAAGCTTCCACCGACCGTAGTCCCATGCCGCGAGTACTGGACTCATTCATCAAGGCCAAGGGAACTGTTCGAGCGTAAAAGGCACCGACTCCGGCATCCCCTGCCTTACAAGTCCGCCGAAGCACCGTCGTGGAGCCAGGCATCCCGACCTTCCACGACAACGCCGGCAGGGACGGCACCTCACCGCTGTGACCCGAGTGATCAGCGTCCCGGACAGTTCACCTACAAGTGCTGAGGACGTGGCTCGGACTTGGTGGCGCGACGGGGGCGGCCTTGTAGGTCTCGGGCAGGAAGCGGTGTTCGATGGCCGTGCGCTTGGTGGCGGCGTCGCCGCCAACGACCTCGGCGCGTCTGTTCATCAGGGCAAGGAAACCCTGGCGGGCGACTTCCTTGCGGCTGTTCTTCTTCATACCGGGACCGAAGGCGGTGTTGTTCATGCCGGCGCTGGCGTGGAGGTTGCTGTCGGTGGCCCCGGGCATGAGGCAGGTGACGGTGACGCCGTGTTCCCTGAGTTCCTCGCGCAGTCCGAGGGCGAACATGCGGGTGATTTCGGGGATCTTCTTCGACGGACCGTGTCGGATTTTGACCATCATCAGTCAGAAGTTTATCGGCATTTCCGCAGGTGTCGCCCTACGTTGGCCGTAGGGGCGAGGAACGGGCACCTCCCCCGTGGCGGAAACGGAGAGAGCGGCGAAGGGCGACGGTGTCGGCGGGACGTGTCATCTCGGCACACGCGGGCGAGACGATCCGCACGTGGCTGAAAGAGGCCGACCGGGTGCTGGTCGCGGCCGGCGCCGGTCTGAGCGCTGCGGCGGGCTGCGACTACGGCGACACCGAGCGCTTCAGGGAGCTGCTGCCGGCGCTGCACCGGCTCGGCCTGCGCTCGCGCTACCTGCTCGGTGCGCCCCTCCCGAAGGACATGATGTGGGGCTACTGGGCCGTCCATATCGACGACGTCCGCTTCACCCCGGGCCCCAACCCTCTCTACGGCAGGCTGAGGGACCTGGTGGGCGAGCACGACCACCGGGTGATGACGTCCAACGTCGATGCCCTCTTCGCCCGCAGCGGTTTCGCTCCGGACCGGGTCTTCACTCCTCAGGGCGACTACGGCCGGCTGCAGTGCACCGTCCCCTGCGGCCGTGACACCTGGCCCAGCAAGCCGTTCCTCGACCCTATCCTCGCGGCCTACGACCGTGACACCGGCCGGGTGACCGATCCACAGGCCCTGCCGCGCTGCCCCAACTGTGGCGCCGAGGTCTTTCCGAACGTCCGGGTCGGCCCCGAGTTCGTGGACGATGCCTACCTGCCCGCCGGACAGCGGCTGGCCAGGTGGCTCGCCGACGCACCCACGGACAGCGCCTTGCTCGTCCTGGAGATCGGTGCCGGGTTCAATACCCCCGGGGTGATCCGCCTGCCGATGGAGAACGTGGTGCGCCAGACGCCACGGGCCCGCCTCGTCAGGATCAACCCCGACCATCCTGACGTTCCCGCCGACCTGGCAGAACGGGCTCTGCCCGTGCCCTCGGCGCGGACCGGCTCCTCGACCGGATCGACCCCTGACGGGTCCCGGTGGAGCGCCTTCGTCACCACCGGAAGGAGACATACACGTCATGTCCGAGCCACCCATGGGATCCGCGGGATCTACGAACCCTGCGGCATCCACGGCATCCACGGCATCCACGGCATCCACGGCCAGCGTTCCCGCGGTCGCGGTCGCGGTCACCGGCTCCACCGGCCGTCTCGGTGGGCGCGTCGCCCGGCGTCTCGCCGAGCGGGGCACGTCGCAGGTACTGGTGGTCCGCCGCCCCGACCGTGCCCCGAGGCTTCCCGGTGCGGTGGCCGTACGCGGCGACTACGCCGACCGGGCCTCTGTGCTCGAAGCCCTCGCGGGCATCCGGACCGTGTTCATGGTGTCCGCCTCCGAGAGCGCCGAACGGCTCGCCCAGCACAAGGCGTTCGTGGACGCCGCCGTGGAGTCGGGTGTCCGGCATCTGGTCTACGTCTCCTTCTACGGCGCTGGTCCCGAGGCCACCTTCACCTTGGCGCGCGACCACTTCCACACCGAGCAGCACATCCGGGCGAGCGGCCTGGCGTACACGTTCCTCCGGGACAACTTCTACGCGGAGTTCGTCCCCGACCTCGTCGGCGAGGACGGCGTCATCCGCGGCCCGGCCGGACAGGGGCGTGCCGCGTTCGTGGGCCAGGACGACATCGCCGACGCGGCCGCCACGGTGCTCTCGCGCCCGGAGGACCACGAGGGCATGTCTTACGACCTCACCGGGCCCGAGTCCCTGACGCTGGACGAAGCGGCCGTGATCCTGTCCGAGCAGCTCGGACGCACCGTCACCTACCAGCCGGAGACGATCGAGGAGGCCTACACCTCCCGTGCCTCCTACGGTGTTCCGCCGTGGCAGCTGGACGCCTGGGTGTCCACCTACACGGCCATCGCGTCCGGCGAACTCGCCGGCGTCAGCGACGCGGTGCGCCGCCTCACCGGCCACGGCGCCACGCCCCTCGCCGACGTCGTACGCACCGCCCGGCGCTGAACCGCATCACCGACGAGCGACACGTGTCACGTTTTGAACAGTGCAGGTCGCCTGAGGCGCCGGTCCGTCGCCTTCTGCGCCGTGAGCACCGGAGCGTGTTCGGTTACCCCAAGCGCGAGGCCGCCTCGGTCGCACTGCGGACGGTCACGGACTGGCTCGAAGCGCACCTGGGCCGTTTCGACCGCATCGTGTTCGCCGTGTTCGGGGAGGACGACGAACTGGCCTACCGGCATGCCCTCGGCCACGGCGCTCGGCCTTGATCCGACGGGCGCCGTCGCAGCTTGGGGCCGCTCATGCACCGGCACCCGAACGAGGGACGCTCGGCCGTCGACCGCATCCGGTACCGCTCCAGGGGGCGAAATCTCATCGCCCGTACGCATGCCCCACCCGGCGGAAGGCTTCCTGCCATGTCCACCCCGCACTGGCTCTTCGGCGACCAGCTCGGCCCGCATTTCCTCACTCCCGCCGGTGAACAGGGCCCCGAGCACGGGGCGCCTGTGGTGATGATCGAAGCGAGGTCGGTCTTCCGGCGCAGGCGTTTTCACCGCGCCAAGGCCCACCTGGTGCTCTCGGCGATGCGGCACCGCGCGGCGGAGCTGGGTGAGCGCGTGACCTACGTGCGGGCGGAGACCTATCGCGAGGGTCTGCGCCGGGCGGTGGACGACGCCCCGGTGACCGTGTGCCACCCCACCTCGTACGCGGCGCTGCGGCTGGTGCGCTCCTTGCCGGGGGTGCGGGTTCTGCCCGCCCGAGGCTTCCTCGTCGCGCACGGGGAGTTCGCCGGGTGGGCCGGGGAGCTCGGTGGGCGGCGGCTGCTCCAGGAGAACTTCTACCGCTGGGTGCGTGAGCGGCACGACCTGCTGATGGACGGTGGCAGCCCGGCCGGGGGCCGGTTCAACCACGATCACGCCAACCGCGAGCCGCCGCCGCGCGGTGCCACCGCACTGGAGGTGCCCGGACCGTACCGGCCGCGGGAGGACGACATCGACGCCGAGGTGCGTCAGGACCTCGACCGGTGGGAGCGCGAGGACGGGGTGCGGTTCGTCGGTCGGGACGGCCCCCGCCGCTTCCCCGCCACCCGGCGCGAGGCCCTGTCGGCGCTGCGCCGCTTCGTGGCGCACCGGCTGTCCGCCTTCGGACCGTACGAGGACGCGATGCTGGCCGGCGACCCGGTGATGGCCCACAGTCTGCTGTCGTCCTCGATGAATCTGGGGCTGCTGCACCCCGCCGAGTGCGTGGAACGCGCCGAGCGCGCCTGGCGGGAGGGCACCGTCCCGGTGAACAGTGCCGAGGGGTTCGTCCGGCAGGTCGCGGGCTGGCGGGAGTACGTCTGGCAGCTGTACTGGCACTTCGGCGAGGACTACCGGCACGGCAACGCTCTCGGGCACTCGCGAGGACTGCCGGCCTACTTCAGCGAACTCGACGCGGACGCGGTCACCGCCCGCTGTCTGTCCGAAGCGCTCGCCCAGGTCCGGGACACCGGATGGACGCACCACATCCCCCGCCTGATGGTGCTGGGCAGCCACGCGCTGCAGCGCGGGTGGGACCCGGCCGCCGTCACCGACTGGTTCCACCGCTGCTTCGTCGACGGCTACGACTGGGTGATGGTGCCGAACGTGGTCGGCATGTCCCAGTACGCGGACGGCGGCCGGATGACCACCAAGCCTTACACGTCCGGGGGCGCCTACATCCACCGCATGAGCGACCTGTGTGACGGCTGCGCCTTCCGGCCCACCGACCGCACCGGCCCGCACGCGTGCCCCTTCACCGCCGGGTACTGGGCTTTTCTGCACCGGCACCGGCACCGGTTGTCCGGCAACGCCCGCATGCGGCGCGCGGTGCAGGGTCTGGAGCGGCTGGGCGACCTCGACGAGGTGCTGCGCCAGGAGCGGCACCGAGGGGACGAGCCGCCGTGACCAGGCCGCGTGGCGGTGGGGTCCGCGGCGGTGGCGGGATCGCTGGGTGCGCTGGGTGTCACGGCGCTCGCGACACCCGCGCAGGCCACACCCGCAACGATCAACACCGACCAGGTGATGGCCACCACCGATCGCGCGACCCACGCCCCGAACCAGCGCGGAACCTGGGCAGGTGGTGCAGGTCCGCCATGAGGAGCATGTTCTCCTCGCCGGTGATCGGGCCGTCCACGGCGGAGAACTGGCCGGTGACACCGATCGCGGCCCGCACGGACCGCGGGTCGGTGGCGAGGTCGTGGCCGCCTACCCGGATGTCACCGGCGTCGGCGATGATCAGGGTGGAGAGGATCTTGACGGCGGTGGTCTTGCCTGCGCCGTTCGGGCCGAGCAGGGGGGCGAGACCGTGCCCGTTGCCACGTGCAGGTCGATGCCGTCGAGGACGGACTTGTTCCCGAAGGACTTCCGCAGCGCCGTGGCGGCGATGGCGGAGATGTGGGTCGTTGTCGTCATGCCCCGGAGTCTGCGGGGCGCCGCGTTCAACGGCCTGTCAGCGCAGTTTCATCCCTCCTCGCCGGCCGGCCGCACCCGCCGCTCGACGTCCGTCCCGGCCTCCAATTCATCGCGCTGCACGGCACTTTCGCTGCACAGCACTGTCAGGGGGCCGCTCGAGACCCGGTGCCGGTTTCGAGAGATGGTGCTCGAACTTGAGGGGACTCGTCAGGGCCGAGGTTTCTTGTGGGAACCTGAACCTGATCGTCGAGGGAGCCTGCCATGCCCACCGCCCCGCACATCGCACTCGACTCGCCCGCGGCCGTCGACGGGCGCCATATCCGTGCCGTGACCTTCCAGTCCGTACGGATGGAGTACCTGCGGCGCGTGCTCGGGGAGCTGAGCCTCGCGGCGGCCGGCAGCCGGGCGCTCGTCGTCGGCAGCGGGCGCGGCCTTCTGGCCCGCGGTCTCGCCCGACTCGGGTTCGAGGCCGTGGGAGCCGATCCGTCCCCCGCCGCCACGGCCCTCGCCCTGGACACGGACGGCGGACTGGGCGTCACGTACCTCACGACGCCTGCCGAGGAACTCGACCTCGCGGACAGCTCTTTCGACCTCGTGTACTGCGCCGACACCCTCGAGATCACCGAACGGCCGGATGCGGTCCTCAAGGAGGCGGCACGCGTGCTGCGCCCCGGTGGTGCTTTCGTCTACGACACGGTGAACCGCACCCCCGTGTCCCGTCTTGTCTACCTCGGCGCCTTCCAGACCGTCCCGAGCACACGGATCATGCCCCGGGGCCGCTACGCCGCTCACCGGCTGCGCCGCCCCGTCGAGCTTGCCGAGTCCCTCGACCGGGCGGGACTGTCCGCAAAGGACGTCTCGTCGTTCAAGCCGCGCGACGTACGCAGTCTGGTGCGCGCGACGCGCGGGCGCCGGCGGGGCACGCTGACCGATGATCAGCTGCCGGAGCTCGTCGGCATGGTGCTCGAGCCGGAGAGCAGGCCGGTCGTGACGTACCTGGGATACGCGGTCCGCCGGGCATGAGGGTGCGCGCCGCGTAGGGCACGGAACGTTCCGGGGAACGGGACCGCAGCGGCCTGGACACCGGCGGGCGGAAGCGCCTGAGTACGCGTACTCACACTGTCCGAGCTGTCCGCCCCTGCTGCCCGCGGGCCGGTCGCAGCCACACTGGACCGCCTTGTCCCCGTACGAAGAGGTTCCGATGGCCCGTGCCCTCAGTCTGCGTTCCGCCACAGCCGGCGACATGTCCTGGATTCATGAACTGCGGCACCGCGTCTACGCGCAGGAGTTGGGCCAGCACGTGCCCAATGCCGAGGGGCGGCTGGTCGACGGGCTGGACGGCGACAACGTCTACCTGGTCGCGGCACGGGGTGCGGATCGTGCCGGGTTCGTGAGCGTGACGCCGCCGTGGGCCGGCCGGTACGGGCTGGACAAGTACCTGAGCCGGGCGGAGCTCCCGCTCCTCGACGAGGCCGACGTCTTCGAGGTGCGGCTGCTCACCGTCGAGCCCGACGCGCGGGTGGGCGCGGCAGGCGCACTGCTGATGTATGCGGCGCTGCGCTGGATCGCGTCCCGGGGCGGGCGGCGGGTGGTGGCGATGGGCCGTGCCGACCTGGTCGGCATGTACCGGGCGGCGGGTCTGCGTCCCGTCGGCCGTACCGTCCGCAGCGGGGCGGTCGACTTCGAAGTGCTGACGGGGGAGGTGGCGGAACTGTCGCGGTGTGCCGCAGGGCGGCATGCGGCGACCCTGGCCCGGTTGGCGGCCGGGGTGGACTGGCAGCTGGACACGCCGTTCGCGCCCCGGCCGGACGGCTGCGAGCACGGTGGGGCCTCGTTCACCGCGGTGGGCACGGACTTCCGCACGCTCGAACGGCGTCACGAGGTGGTCGCGGCCGACGTGCTCGACGCCTGGTTCCCACCGGCCCCCGGGGCGCGCGCCGCCCTCGCCGAGGACGTGGGGTGGGTCGCCCGCACCTCACCACCGACCGGTGCGGAGGGCTTGCTCGCGGAGGTCGCCGCGGTCCGCGGCCTGCCCCCGGGGACGCTCGCGGTGGGCGCCGGCTCTTCCGACCTGATCTTCCGGGCCTTCGGCCGGTGGCTGACATCGACGAGCCGGGTTCTGCTGATGGACCCCGGGTACGGCGAGTACGCCCATGTCACGGAGCGGGTGATCGGCTGCCGCGTGGACCGGTTTCGGCTGCGGCGCGACGAGGGCTGGCGCATCGATCCGGTCAGGTTGTCGGCGGCCGTCGTCGACGGGGCGTACGACCTTGTGGTCGTGGTCAACCCGAACAACCCGACCGGCCGCCATGCACCGGCCGCCGAGCTGCGTGAGGTGATCACCGCTGCCCCGGCCCGGACGCGGTGGTGGATCGACGAGGCGTACCTCGGCTACGTCGATCCCGCCGAGTCGCTCGCCCCGTTCGCCGCGCGGGACCCGCGCGTGGTGGTCTGCACCTCGATGTCGAAGACGTATGCCCTGTCCGGCGTGCGGGCCGCGTATCTAGTGACCGAGCCGGGTACGGCGGCGGAGCTGAACAGGTGGACGCCGCCCTGGGCGGTCGGGCTTCCGGCCCAGCTCGCGGCCGTGGCGGCACTGCGCGACCCGGCGTACTACGCGACCGCGCTGCGGCGCACGCACGAGCTGCGCCGTCGGCTCGCCGCCGACCTGGCCGCGGTGGACGCCTCGGTCACGGTCGAGGAGTCGGTGGCCAACTTCCTTTCCCTGACCCTGCCGTGGGGCGGGCCGAGCGCCGCCTCTCTGGTCGCGGAGTGCCGGCACCACGGTGTGTACCTGCGGGACCTGTCGCCGCTGTCGTCGGCTTACGAGGGCCGCACCGTGCGCGTAGCGGTCCGCGACACCGGCGAGAACGGGCGCATCGTGGACGCCTTCCGGGCCGCCCTCGGTGAACTGCGCGCGCGTCCCTGCGCTGTGCCGGGCGTCGGGGCGGCTCAGTGACCTCGGTGGCCGCTCTGGTGCCGTGGCTGGGCGGCGCCCTGCTGGTGAGCGGCGTGGCGGTGGGGACGTCGCGGCGGCGGGAGTTGCTGGTCCGGTGGTGTGCGTGGGCCGTGGGTGTGCCGCTGGTGACCGCCGCGTTCTGGTGGGGGCGGCCTGGGATCGCCCTGCTCGCCGGAGTCGTCGCGGTGGTCGCGGTGCTGGAGTTCGGGGTGCTGGCTCGACTCCCGCGCGTCGACCGGGCGGTGCTCGCCGCGGCCGTCACGGGGTTGGTCGTCGCCGCGGCATCGGCGCCGGACCAGGTCTGGCGGGTGGGCGCCGTCGGGGCGCTCGCACTGGTCGCCGTACCGCTGGTGGCCGGCGATGCGGAGGACGGACTGCGACGGCTCGGCACCGGTCTGCTCGGCTTGGTCTGGCTGGGCGTGCTGGCCGTGTTGGTGCCGCTGGGGACGCTCGGCCTGGCGCTGTTCGCTGCCGTGTCGGTCGCCGACGTGGTGGCCTACTTCACCGGAAGGCGGCTGGGCGGGCCCCGGTTGTCGCCGCTGTCCCCGGCCAAGCGGTGGAGCGGCACGCTGTGCGGTGCGGCGGCGGGCCTCGCGGTACTCGCGCTGCTGTCGGCGTGGAGTTGGCCGGCGGCGGCCGCGGTGGCCGTCGGCGGACCGGCGGGTGACTTGGTGGAGTCCCTCGTCAAGCGCGGTGCCGGGGTCAAGGACTCGGGCCGGTGGTTGGCGGGAGCGGGAGGCCTGCTGGACCGGATCGACTCACTCGTCGGGGCGTTGGCGGTGGCCGTGGTGCTGGGGTGAGCGGCGGGCAGATCGAGGCTGAGGGGGCGGCCAAGCGACCGGGCCGTACTCTGCCGGGGTGGATGCGGTGCCGGTTTGTCCGTGCCCCCCTGCGGAATTGTCCGAGATCCGTAACGGAGGGATCCCCCAGTCGTCGTCCCTCGTCCTGTCAGGTGGCCGGGATCGGGCGAGGAACTTCGAAAGAGCGGGGCGGACATGGCGCGGCACGGTGGTGGGCGGGGCTGGTACGGCAAGGTCATCGGGGCGGCGCTCGGGGTGACGGTGCTCGCCACCGGCGCGTCGGTGTGGACCGCGCAGGCCGGCGCCACCGGCACGTCGGCACCGAACGCAACGGCCTCCGTCTCGCCCGCCGGTGACACCGAGCCGGTGGCCGTCAGCATCGCGCACGCCTCAGAGAAGGGGGCGCGTGGCGTCAACGTCACCATCGACGACGGCCCCGACCCCGTGTGGACCCCTCAAGTGCTCGACGTGCTGCGGGAGTACGGGGTGAAGGCCACGTTCTGCATGGTGGGAACGCAGGCGCAGGCGCACCCGGACCTCGTGAAGAAGGTCGTCGCGGACGGGCATCGGCTGTGCGACCACTCCGTGTCGCACGACACCGCCATGGACAAGAACTCCCACGCCTACCAGTCACGGCAGATCCTCGACGCCGAACGCATGATCACCAAGGCGTCCGGAGGTGTCCGGCCGATGTATTACCGGGCGCCCGGCGGAGCCTTCACCCCGTACAGCCGCAAGCTCGCCGCGTCCCGGGGGATGCGGCCGCTGGGCTGGAACGTGGACAGCAAGGACTTCGAGCGGCCCGGCACGGACGCCATCGTCGCCACCGTGGAGCGGGAACTGCCCAACGGGCCGACGCTTCTCTTCCACGATGCGGGCGGCGACCGGTCCCAGACCGTCGAGGCGCTGCGGCGGATCCTCCCCTGGCTCAAGGAGCAGGGCTACTCCTGTGGCTTCCCGGTGCGTTGAGCGGCCCTGCTCCGACATGCCGGGCCGGTAGTCCGGCCTTCTCCCGGATGCCGCCGACATCGCAGCGTACGAGTGGAATGTCGCCAAGCGTCTCGTGGGACGTGCTTCACGCTGCTCCCGCGTTGTCCAGCTGCAGTGCCGCACGCAGCCAGTCGTCCGCGGAGCCCGGGGTCGGCTGCGGGCGGCTGCCGGGCGGGGTCAGGACGACGGAGGCGAGTTCCCAGTACCGGTCCAGCCGTGCCTCGGCCGACAGACGGGTCGCCAGCGAGCGGCGGAACTCGTCGGTGTCACGGCTGCGGTAGGCGCTGGCGTACGCCGCGACGTAGGCGTCCAGGGCCTCGCCCGGCTGCGGGTCCTGTGCCCGGCGCACGTGTGGGGCTGCGAGTTCGAAGGCTTCGATGAGGCCCGCGTACAGCAGGACGGCACCGTCGGCCCCTGCTGCTCGGTGTATCTCCGGCTGGGGCTGCCGACCGCCTGGGCAGGGAGCCGTCGTCATCGCATGCAGGCGGGCGAAGGCGAGCACCTGGGACGGGTGCGGTTCGTCGGGCGGCTGGGGGACGGCCGCCTCCAGGAATGCCGCGGTTGCCGGGCGCGGCATCCGTGCCGGCAGCCAGGCGCGCCAGAACCTGGCCAGTGGTGCGGTGCTCGGCGGGGTGTTCAGCGAGCTGAGCAGCGTCAGCCGGCCGGCCCGCTGAGCCGGCGGGCAGTCCCGCACCAGTTGGAGTGCCGCTTCCCGCCAGCGCAGCGCCTTCAGCTCACTGCCGAGCTCTCGCAGACGGCTGTCCAGGGCGCCCTCCAATGCCCGGCCGGCTGCCTCCTGGTCTTCGAGGATGCGGCGTACCTGGGGCAGGGGCAGGTCAAGGGTGCGCAGGGAGCGGATCAGCTGGAGTCGTTCCAGCGCCTGGCGGCCGTAGCGGCGGTGTCCGCCACTGGTGCGGGCTGCTTCGGGCAGCAGGCCCTGGTCGGAATAGAAGCGGACGGTCTTCACGGTGGCACCGGCCCGCTCGGCGAGCTCCCCGATGCTCCACAAGTGCTCGTGCGAAGTGGACAGTTGAACCTCCCTCAGGGGGAGTTCCTACGGTACCTGGGCGCGGGCCGGGCAGACGCCGTCGCCCGCGGACGATGGCGTACGCGACCGGCGCGGCGTCATGGACGAGTCCGGGGAGGGCTTTGTGCGGGTGTTCATCATGGTGGCGGGTGTGTTCACCGGGGCTCATGTCTGGCAGGAGACGGCCGCGCGGCTGGTCGCGGCGGGCAGCGCGGCGCACGCGGTGCCGCTGACGGGCGTCGACCCGGCCCGGCCCGCCACCCCGGCGCACGTCGGTTTGGAGACGCACATCGAGGACGTGATCGCGGCGATCGACGCGGTGGACGTGACGTCCGGGCAGGAGATCGTGCTCGTGGGTCACGACTACGGCATCCATCCGGTGATCGGCGCCGCAGACAGGCGTGCGGAGCGCATCGCACGCGTGGTGTACCTGGACAGCGGGATACCGCAGAACGGTGTTCCGGCACTGGCCGCCGTGCCGGACCAGGCGCTTCGCGCGCTGCTGGCCGAACGCGCCGAGGCAGGCGAGCGGGAGGGCGTGCTTGCGCCACCGGCTCAGGACGAATGGGGACGCTGGGGCAGTACCGATGGTGTCGACGGGGCGTCCCTGGAGCGGCTGACCGCGTTGGCGGCCCCACAGCCGCTGGGCACCCTGCTGCAGCCGCTGCGGCTGACCGGAGCGGTCGCCGCGGTTCCCTTCACCGGCGTGCTGTGCGCCGGGAACGGCGCCAGTATCGGCCTGGTGCAAAGGCTCGTCGACTTCGGCGACCCCGCGCTGGCCGCCCTGACCCAACCTCAGGTCACCTTCTTCGAACTTCCCACCGGGCACTGGCCGATGCTGTCGTGTCCCGCCGCACTGGCAGACGTCCTGCTGCGGGCCGCGGCCGGTGAGGGGCACCGCCTGCGGCCGGTCGGCGACGATGCGCCGCCCGCTCACCTGCGCCCGTTCCCGCTGGACCTCCCCGAGCCGCCTCGCGACCGCCAGGGTCAAGTCGATCTGTACGTCCCCGACGGCGACGGCCCGCGACCGGCCGTGGTGTTCGTGCACGGTGGACCCGTGCCCGCCGGAGCGCGGCCGCGCCCGCGTGAGTGGCCGACCCTGGTGGGCTACGCCCGCTTGGCCGCCGCCGAAGGCATGATCGGCGCAACCCTCGACCACGGTCTTCACGACATCGCGGACTACGAACGGGCCGCCGCGGACATCGCCGCCTCGGTGGAACTGGTGCGGGCCGACGCCCGGGTGGACGCCGACCGGATCGCCCTGTGGTTCTTCTCCGGCGGCGGCCTCCTCACCGCGGACTGGCTCACCCGGCCTCCCGCCTGGCTGCGCTGCCTGGCCGCCTCCTACCCCATCCTCGCCCCCCTTCCCGCCTGGGGAATGGCAGGCAGCCGCTTCCACCCCGCCAGGGCGGTCGACGAGGCGGGGCCCCTGCCTGTCGTCCTCCTCCGTGCCGGGCGGGAGGCACCCGAGATCGCCGCGACCGTGGAAGCGTTCGTGACCGCGGCCGAGAAGTGCGCAGCGCGACTCGAAGTGGTCGATGTCCCCAACGGCCATCATGGGTTCGAAACCGTGGACGCACCTGAGGAAACGGTCCCGGCCCTGCGGCATGCGATGCGCTCGGTGGTCGCCCACCTGACGGGGTGAGTCCCCACCCTCGGCGATGCGCCGGCTCGCCGGCTGCACATGGGGAGGTCTTCGTTCCGGGCATGGTGGCACCCCGGGGGCGGTGAAGCGTGGAGGGCCGGATGCCACGGCGGGCGCCGGCCCGGACTTCGCCGCGTCTGCGGTCTCCCCCCGGAACCATGGTGGCGCTAACTCCACCCCCGTCAGGGGGTGGACGTCATTATGCCGGCGGAGAATGCTCTGGATACTGAGCCTCATGACCACATCGATGGCGCCGCAGATGGACCCGCCGACGCGAGGAGAACGACAGCAGCAGAACAAGGGAAGTGACTTCTCTGAATTGTCTCGGCGGATAGCCGAGGCCGGACTTCTCCGGCGTCGTCCGCTGTATTACACCGTCCGTTTCGGACTGGTCGCCCTGGCTCTCGCGGGGTGTGTCGGCGCATTCGTCGCACTGGGCGACAGCTGGGGCCAGGTGTTCGTCGCCGTCGCCCTGGCCGTGGTCTTCGGTCAGCTCGGGCTGGCCGCCCACGACCTCGCCCACCGACAGGTCTTCTCCCGTCGGCGGTCCAGCGAGGTGGGGGGACTGCTGGTCGCCGACCTGCTGCTGGGCATGAGCTACGGGTGGTGGATGAACAAGCACACCCGGCACCACGCCAACCCCAACCACGAGGAAAAGGACCCGGACGTCTCGCCGGACATCCTCGTCTGGTCGCGCCGACAGGCGCGCGCGGCCCGGGGTTTGCCGCGTTTCGTCGGAAAGCACCAGGCCGCGCTCTTCTTCCCGCTGTTGACCCTGGAAGGGCTGAATCTGAGCTTCAGCAGCTTTCGAGCTCTGAAGAGTCCCTCGATGAAGAGGCCCGCACTCGAAGGCGCGCTCCTGGTGGCGCATTTCGTGGTGTACTTCGGCGGCCTGTTCACCGTCCTCTCCCCCGCCAAGGCACTCCTTTTCCTCGCCGTCCACCAAGGCCTGTTCGGGATCTACCTCGGTTCGGTGTTCGCGCCCAACCACAAGGGGATGCCGATGATCGAGGAGGGGAGCAGGCTGGACTTCCTGCGCCGCCAGGTTCTCACCTCGCGCAACGTCAGGGGCGGCGCACTGGTCGACGCCTTCATGGGCGGGCTCAACTACCAGATCGAGCACCACCTCTTCCCCAGCATGCCGACACCCGCACTGGCCAGCGCCCAGGTCATCACCGAGCGGTACTGCGCGGAGTTGCGCATCCCCTACCACCAGACGGGACTGATCGCCTCGCACCGGGAGGCGCTGCGCCATCTCAGGAGCGTCGGCGAGCCGCTGCGCGCCCCGGCGGAGGGCTGACCCGCCGGACCGCCCGGCTGTGACCCTCCGCAAGCGGATGGTGGAATCCGCAGAGCGCCCCGCCCTCTCATTCCGTCCGACCGGCTCGGGCAGCGGTGAAAGCCAGCAGGGGCGTGGCCGTCCGTGAGGGATCTTCGAGCAGGGGCGAGTGCCCAAGCGGGGGAAGCTGCTGGAGAAGCTACTCAGGCCGCGCCTCGGCAGCCTGCCGCGCCCCGTGGTAGCCAACGTCGGTGAGCCCTTCCGCCCGGGCGCCGGAGCGGTCGTGGCGTGGAACAGTGGAGACGAGGAGACACGGCGCCCTGGAGGGTGTGGGCCGGACGAAGGAGGCCGGGATGCGTCCCCCTGTTCTGGCGGGCATCGACGGATCCGAGTGTGCGGCGGCAGCGGCCGAGTGGGCGGCGCGGGAGGCCGCTCTTCGCGGTGTTCCGCTACGGCTGCTGCAGGTGGCTCCGCGGCTCTCCGGCCCCACTGTTCCGGGCCCGGCGCTGGAACGCCTGCACCTGATGGGCGCCCGGGTGGTCCAGCGGACGGTCGAGGACCTCGCCGGCCGCTACCCGGACCTCGAAGTGACGGGCGAGCAGGCGGACGAGCCGCCCGCCGTCGCTCTTCTCGGCGCCGCCCGCGATGCCGGACTCCTCGTCGTGGGCACGCGCGGAACAGGCGGTTTCCAGGATCTGGTGGTCGGCTCGGTCGCCCTGCGGACGGCAGCAGCGGCCCCCTGCCCCGTCGTACTCGTCCCCCGCCCCACCAGCACCTTCGCCGGCGGAACGGCTGCGCCTCGCGGCACCGGCATCGTCGTGCTGGGCTTCGACGCCCACCGGCCGGCCGGCGAGGCGGCCGACTTCGCGTTCAGGACGGCCGACACGCGCACGGCCCGCCTGCGCGTGGTGCAGGCCTGGGCCCTTCCCGCGGAATCGGTCTCCCCGCGCTCCTTCGTGGTGACCGAGGAAGACCGCGCCACCTGGGAAGACCAGGAGGTGCTGGGGCTCTCCGACGCACTGCGTCCATGGCAGGAGAAGTACCCGCGGGTGACGGTGTCCACCGACCTCATGCTGCTGCACGCCGCGGAAGCGCTCCTGAACGCCTCCCGGAGAGCGGACCTGCTCGTCATCGGGCGCCGCACCGACCCGAGGGCGGCCGAGGGGCGGCTGGGCCCGGTCGCCCATGCCGTGCTGCACCATGCCCGTTGTCCGGTCACGGTCGTACCGCACGGAGACTGACGACTCAGCCGAAGAACACCTCGAACTCGTCGTACAGCGACGGCTCCACCACCTTGTTCTCCGCCGTGGCGTCCGCCAAGGACACGCGGACGATGCGTGTGCTCTCGAGAGCGACCATGCAGCCGAAGTCCCCGTCCTTGACGGCCTCGATCGCGTGCAGCCCGAAGCGGGTGGCCAGCCATCGGTCGAAGGCACTCGGGGTGCCACCGCGCTGGATGTGCCCCAGCACCGTGGTGCGGGCGTCCTTCTCGGTGCGTGCCGAGATCTCCTGGGCCAGCCATTCACCGATGCCGGAGAGTCGTACATGACCGAACTCGTCCAGCGACTGGTCCTTGACGATCAACTGCCCTTCCTTGGGGACGGCACCTTCGGCCACGACGACGATCGGCGCGTAGTTGATCTGGAACCGGCTCTTCACCTGCTCACAGACCTGTTCGATGTCGAAGGGCCGCTCCGGGATGAGGATCACGTTGGCGCCGCCCGCGATGCCGGCGTGCAGGGCGATCCAGCCGGAGTGCCGTCCCATCACTTCCACGACCAGGGCTCGCATGTGTGACTCGGCGGTGGTGTGGAGGCGGTCGATGGCCTCTGTCGCGATGCCGACGGCGGTGTCGAAGCCGAAGGTGTAATCGGTGCCCGTGACGTCGTTGTCGATGGTCTTCGGCACGCCGACCAGATCGATGCCCTGTCGGCTGAGCTCCATGGCCGCCCCCAGAGTGTCCTCTCCGCCGATGACGACGAGCGCGTCCACATCGTGCGCGGCGAGGGTCTCCCGTACACGCTGCATCCCGTTCTCGTGCTTGAACGGGTTCGTTCGGGAGGAGCCGAGGATGGTCCCGCCCCGGGGAAGGATCCCCCGGACGCTGGAGATGTCCAGGGGGACGACATCGTTCTTGAGCAGACCCAGCCAGCCGTCGCGGATCCCGACGAAGTCGAACGAGTAGTCCTGGACACCCTTGCGCACGACACTGCGGATCACGGCGTTGAGGCCGGGGCAGTCCCCGCCACCGGTCAGCACTCCGACCTTCATGGGTTTTCTCCCGTCCGCCGCACACGCTGCCCGCCGGCGCCCCTCGCGACGGCCGTGGCCGACCAGAGGGCAGGAACCGCCGCCTCGCTTACAGCGTCCCTCTCTTCCGTCCACGATGGCCACTCGAAGGACGCCCGCCCGGAAGGCGACGATGATTTCGTCGCGGAGTCGCGGAGTCGCGGAGTCGCGGAGTCGCGGAGTCGCGGAGTCGCGGAGTGGTGAGGGGCGTGCTGTCCTGATGTAGTACGCAGGGAGTGCACCGATGCGGCATTTCCGGACTTCCGTCCTCGTCTCCGTGCGGTCGCCCGCCCCCACCGGGTCGGGCGGTGGGTTGCTGCCGGCGCGGGAACTCGCGGTCGCCTGGTCGCTGGTCGTCCTGATCACGGTGCCCGCCTGGGTGCTGACCGTCGGGCAGGCCCGGGGCATGGGCGTCGAGCCCGGCACGATGGGGCTGGCGCTGCCCCTCTTCCTTCTGCTGTGGCTGGCGATGATGGCGGCCATGATGCTGCCGTCCATGGCGCCGGTGGCCCTCACCTGGGTACGGGGGCTCGTGCGCCGGTCGTCCGGGTGGAGCCGGGCGGGGCACATCGTTGAGTTCGTGGGCGGGTATCTGCTGGTGTGGACGGCCTTCGGGCTGCTCGCCTACGTCGCTCTGGACTTCACCGGTGACCTGGTGGCCGAGCAACCTACGGCGGGACGCTGGATCGGAGCGGGGGCCTTCCTGCTGGCGGGCCTGTACCAACTGGGCCCTCTCAAGAACGTCTGCCTTCGGCACTGCCGAGACCCCATGAGCCAGCTGGTGCGCTACGCCGGGTTCCGGCAGCCCGCCCGCGAGCTGCGGGTGGGCCTCCACCATGGTGGGTACTGCGCCGGTTGCTGCGCGGGGCTGATGGTCGTCCTCATACCGCTCGGCGTGATGAACGTGGCGGTGATGGCCGGGCTGGCGGTGGTGATCTTCGCGGAGAAACTGTGGTCGCGGGGGCCCTTGCTCGCGGGAGTGGTGGGTGTGGTCTTCCTCGTCCTCGCCGTGCTTGCGCCGTTCCAGGACTGGCTGCTGCCGGGGCTGCAGGAACCTGCGCCTTCGATGAGCGACATGTGAGCACCTGCGGCAAGCTGGGAGAGAGGCCGCCTCGCGATCCGCGTGCGGGCTCGGGACATGCGGTCTCGCCACTCCGATGGAGCTCCCTCGGGCTCGACGGGAGGGATGCGAGATGACGGAACAGATCAGCGCCGGGACCAGCTGGCATCTGGTGGGCGACTGGTTCGACGTGTGCAAGTGCGCCATACCGTGCCCCTGCACGTTCGCGCAGGCTCCGACCTACGGGGACTGCGAGGGCGTGCTGGTCTGGCACATTCGTGAGGGCAACTACGGCGACGTACGCCTGGACGATCTCAACGTCCTGATGCTGGGCGCCTTCGTGGGCAACGTCTGGGCCGGCGAGCACAGCGACGCGTACGCCGCGGTCTTCCTCGACGAACGCGCCGACGACCGGCAGCGCGCCGCACTCGCAACCGTCTTCGGCGGTGAGGCCGGGGGCTGGCCGGCACGGTTCGGGGAGATGCTCCGCCCCGAGATGCGCGGCATGGACTTCGCACCGATCCGTGTGGAGATCGACGAGGACCTCGCCACCTGGAGAGCCGAGATCCCCGGCCGGGTCACGGCCACCGCCGAAGCGCTCGCCGGCCCGACGACACCGCAGGGCGCCCGCGTCCAGGTCCACAACGCTCCGGGCGCCGAGGTAGGGCCGGGCCAGGTCGCCACCTGGGGACGGGCCACCACGGACCGCGCCGACGCTTTCGGCTTCTCCTGGGAACGCTCGGGAAAGTCGAGCAAATACTTCCCCTTCGACTGGACCGGGCCCGACTGAGCGCGAACAGTGCGGCGAGAAGCCCGGCTTCCGGTTCCAGCGCTCCGGCTGCCGGAGGCGCGAAGGTCGACCTCGGCCTTAAGCCGTCAAGGGTGCCGGCACACACGGCGTCCCGGACGAGCGACCAGAGGAGGACATCCGCCCCACCAGCTTCCCGATCGCTTCACCATCCGGGCGGCAGCCACACCTCCCCGCCCTCGACGAGCCGTGGCCGCCGATGGCGCCACCATCGCCCGCCTCCGGGTTCCGCGCGGTCGGCACCGACTCCCAGCAGAGGCACGGTCGCACTGAGGTAACGAGCGTCGAGCTCTCTCAGCTCCGCCTCGCGAAGGGAGCGCACGGTTTCGGTCAGCATCGGCCATGCTTCGGCCAGCCAGTCCCGGCACTGCACGTCATGTCGGTACTCGAAGGCACTGTCCGCGTCGAAACCGTCCTCGACGTCCTCGACGAAGAACGCCCAGGCCTCCAGCATGGCGTTGAGCGTGACAACGCCGTATCGCCCGGCCAAAGCCTGCCCCGCGTGATGGATCGAGGCGTAGTCCTCCGGACTGAGCACTGGTGATTCCACACACGTGACCCTGCCAAGTTCCCTCTCGTCGTACAACCCGCGGAGGTCGCGCAGCGTCAAGTACTCGACGAGTGGCCTGGCTTGACTGCCCGCTCGGATGTAACAGAAGCTGTTGCGACAAGGAGGGGTGATGGCGGCGAACAGTCGATTGACCATCGCGACGCACGCGCTGGTCTGGCTTGCGCTGGCGCAGCGTCGCGGCCAGGAGCTTCTCACTTCGGAGCAGGTCGCGGCCAGCGTCAACACCAACCCCGTGATCATCCGGCGCAGCCTCGGTGATCTGCGGCGGGCCGGGCTCGTGGACGTCCGCCGCGGCGCCGGTGCGGGCTGGAGTCTGGCGCGTGAGCCCGAGGGGATCACCCTGCTCGAGGTGTATGACGCCGTCGATGCGCAACCACCGTTCGGCCTGCACCACACCGAGCCCAATCTGGAGTGTCCGGTCGGCCGGGGTATCCGGCCCGCCCTCAGCGGGGCCTACGGCCGTGTCGAGCAGGCCATACGGCGGGAGCTGGCAGACACCTCGATCGCCGACGTCCTGCGCGAGACGCTGACGAACCAGCCGACAGGCCGGTAGCCGGACAGTCGCCGTACCACTTGTTGTGACAAAGATTGTTTCAGCAATCGAAGGGGAGCAAGGCCTGTGGAAGCTCTACGGAGCCCGGTCGTCGAACTACGGCAGTACACGCTGCACTCAGGACAGCGAGACGTACTGATCGATCTGTTCGACCGGGAGTTCATCGAGTCCCAGGAGGCAGTGGGCGCGACCGTCCTGGGGCAGTTCCGGGACCTGGACGACCCCGACCGCTTCGTTTGGCTGCGCGGCTTCGAAAACATGTCGCGCCGAGCCGAAGTCCTGGAGAGCTTCTACGGCGGACCGGTCTGGCAGGCACACCGCGACGAGGCGAACGCGACGATGATCGACTCCGATGACGTGCTGCTGCTGCGGCCGGCTTCGGCGCGCGGCGGTTTCCCCGTGCCGGAAGGCGCCCGCCCGGCTCCCGGTGAGCGGGCGTCGTCGCCACCGTCGCTCGTCCTCGCGACGATCTGGTACGGCCACGGCCCGTTCGACGCACCGTTCGTCGAGTTCTTCGAGCAGCGCGTGCGCCCCGTGCTGGCCGAGGCCGGCGGCGAGCCACTGGCGTACCTGCGGTCGGAGCACGCCCCGAACACCTTCCCGGCGCTGCCGGTTCGGACCGACGACGAGGTCTTCGTATGGTGTGCGCGTTTCAGCGACGAAAGCCACCTCGACGACTACCGGAATCGCTTGCAGCATTCGGAACATTGGCGCGAGGAGGTGCTGCCGGCTCTTTCGGAACGGTGGGTCAGGGCCCCGCAACAGCTGCGGCTGGCACCTACCGCGCGGTCGATACTTCGGTGAGTTCCACGGCGCCAGTGGCAGTGTCGATCAGCCGACCTCCGCGGGTCGCGGGGGGGGTGGTACGGGCCTCGGCCTTCAGGGTGGCATCGCCGGGCCCATCCAGGGGACAGGTGTTCAGAAGTGCCGCGGCATCCGCTTCGACGGGCAGCGGGACCGTGTGGGAAGAGGGTGGGTGGTGTCCTGGACGTAGCCAGGTCTCCAGGGTCGTGAAGGCCGCGCGGTGGCACGGCGTGAGCGGGCGCAGGCGCCCCGGGTAGGTGTCCGCCAGGGCGTCCGTGTGGGTGCCGCCCTCGATGCGGTAGTAGCGATGCAGTGGGCTCCGGCCGGCCTGGCGCACCATACGGGCGTAGAGGTCGGAGTCCTGGGTGATCGGCAGCAGGACGTCCAGGGTGCCGTGCAGGGTGATCAACGGTTTGCCGATCCTGCCGGTCAGAGCGATCCTGTCCACAGCTGTGCGAACCTCGTCGGGACGCGCGGCGTAGTCGTAGTCGGCGTCACAGGCCGACGTGCCCGGCGCGCAGAAGGGCGTGCCCGCCTCGGTCGGGCCGTCGAAAGCGGGGTCCAGTTCCTCACGGTAGACGCGCTGGGTCAGATCCCAGTAGACCTTGTGGTGGTACGGCCAGAGGAACTCGGAGCCGGCCGGGAAACCGGCGCCATGCAGAGCCCTGCGCGCCGCGTCGGCTCTCTCACCCCCGGTGGCGAACACGGGGTAGTTGCGCAGCGCCTCGGGCAGGAAGTTCAGCAGGGTGGGACCGTCGGAGCGCCACAGTGTCCCCTCCCAGTCCACGCCCCCGTCGTAGAGACCGGGATGGTTCTCCAACTGCCAGCGCACGAGGTATCCGCCGTTGGACATGCCGGTCACCAGCGTGCGTGACGGCGGTCGGTGATAGTGCCGGGCGACCGTGGCGCGGGCGGCTCGGGTGAGCTGGGTGAGCCGGTCGTTCCATTCCGCGATGGCGTCGCCCGGCTTCCTGCCGTCCCGGTAGAAGGCCGGTCTGGTGTTGCCCTTGTCGGTGGCGGCGTAGGCATAGCCGCGGGAGAGCACCCAGTCGGCGATGGCCCGGTCGTTGGCGTACTGCTCCCGGTTGCCGGGGGTGCCGGCGACCACCAGCCCGCCGTTCCACCGGTCGGGCAGCCGGATGACGAACTGGGCGTCGTGGTCCCATCGGTTGTTGGTGTTGGTGGTGGACGTGTCCGGGAAGTAGCCGTCGATCTGAACGCCGGGGACCCCCTCCGGCACGGCCAGGCCCTGCGGGGTCAGTCCCGCCCAGTCGGCAGGGTCGGTGTGGCCCGAGGTCACGGTGCCGGCCGTGGTCAACTCCTCAAGGCAGGCGGCCCGTTGGTGTTCCGCCCCCGGTACGCGCAGGTGGGTGAGGCGTGTGCAGCGGCCACCGTCCGAGTTCACCGGTGCCAACGGGGTGGGCCCGGGTGCGAGTGTGAGGGCGGCCAGGGCGAGGGCCGCCGCCGGTCCACCGCGTCGCCAGGAACATGGCAGGGGGCGGAAAGAGGGACGCATGCGGGTACCTCCGCGGTCGCCTTCAGGGACGAACGGGAGGCTATGGCGCTGCTACATCACGGCATATGGGGCTGCCGAACACGATCCGGAGTCATGGCATAGCGGTCGGCACCACCGGACGCGGGCCGGGTCGACCGTGCCCCCAGGGCGCGGATCGACCGTGCCGCCCATGGGCACCAGCCTGAGCGCTCCTGCCATACACGGTCCTTCACGTGCCGGGAAATGTCCCGCCATCACACAGGTTCTCGCCACTCATGGCTGTCCCACCCATGCCGACGCCGGCTCGGAAACCCCGATGATGCACTCCTCACCGGTCACCGGTCCTGTCGGTACCGGCGAGCCCCCCCCACGCATCAGGAGGCAGTCGTCATGGAACAGTCGCGTCCTGCGTTCCGTTTCTCGCGGACCCTCGCCGGAAGCATGCGCCGTTGGGTCACCGCCGCCGGGGCTCTCGTCCTGACCGGCGGCCTGCTCGCCGTCAGCCCGCAAGCATCCGCCGCGGGTCTGGTCCAGGTCCCCGCGTTCGGCAGCAACCCGGGCAACCTGTCGATGTACACCTACGCACCCGACGCGCTGCCCGCCGGTGCCCCGTTGGTCGTCGCCCTGCACGGCTGCACGCAGAGTGCGAACGACTACTACGCGCACTCCGGCTGGCCCAAGTACGCCGACCGCTATGGTTTCGCGCTGGTCCTCCCCCAGACCAGCCGCTCCAACAACGCCACTTCCTGTTTCAACTGGTTCGAGCCGGGCGACAGCGGACGCGGTCTGGGTGAGGCGTTGTCGATCAAGCAGATGGTGGACAAGGCCGTCTCGCTGTACGGCGGCGACACCCGGCGCATCTACATCACGGGCCTGTCCGCGGGCGGCGCCATGACGGCGAACATGCTGGCCGCCTACCCCGACGTCTTCGCGGGCGGGGCCATCGGCTCCGGCCTGCCCGCCCGTTGCGCGAGCAGCGCGATCACGGCCTACACCTGTATGTACAGCCCGCCGGACAGGAGCCCGGCCCAGTGGGGGGACCTGGTGCGTTCCGCCGCTCCGGCCGGCACGACCTCCTGGCCGCGCGTGGCGATCTGGCAGGGCACCGCCGACACCACCGTGAAGCCCGCCAACGCCGTTGAGTTGCGCGACCAGTGGACGAACGTGTGGGGCATCGGCCAGACGCCGTCCCGTATGGAGAGCCTCGGCGGGGGTACCACGCTGACCGTGTTCGACGACGCCTCCGGCCGATCCGCCGTCGAGGTGTACTCCGTGCCCGGCATGGGGCACGGACTGGCCGTCGACCCGGGCAGCGGCGTCGAAGAGTGCGGCAGCGCCGGCAGCTACTACCTCGACACCATCTGCTCCAGCTACCACACCGCCCGCTTCTGGGGGCTCGACGGTGACGAGGACGCAGACATCCTGCCCGCACCCACAGGGCTGAGGGTCATGGCACCACCGACACCGCCGTCTCGCTGAGGCGGAAGCCGGTCGGCGGCGCGGCCTCGTACACGGTCTGTCACAGCGGTGCATCGGAAGCAGGTCCAGCCGCCGTGGCGACGGGGACGAGGTGCCGGACTGTGCCGGTGGGATCGAGCGCCGAGCTCGCGCAAAACCGTTGGTGGGACCGCGGCGACCGGTGCTACGTTTCCGGAGGCCGTGCGAGAGAACGAGGAGGTGGTACCCGTGAACGCAGAATCGACATGGGTGCTCCCCTCAGGGGTCACGGTCGGGCGGTAGGTCGCCCGGGAGCGCCGTTCCAGCGCACTCCCGAAAGGCACGACCATGCAGTTCACCACGGAACGGCGTCTCGACGACGGCGTCCTCGAGCGCGAATTCACCCTCGGCGAGATCCCCGGCACGCTGTGGACACCGGGTTCCACGCCGGCCCCACTGGTCCTGATGGCGCACAACAACGGCCTGCCCAAGGCCGATCCCCGGCTCGTGGCCCGGGCCGGGTACACCGCGGGACGCGGCTACGCGGTGGCCACCATCGACGCCGCCGGGTGCGGTGACCGTCCCCGCTCCGCCGCCGCCGAGCAGGCCCGTGGAGACCTCCGCCGGGCGATGCGGGCAGGCGAGCCGGTCGACGAGATGTTGGAGTCCTTCGTCGGGCCGCTGGTCGAAAACGCGGTCCCGGAATGGCAGACCACTCTGGATGCCCTTCTCGAGCTTCCCGAGATCGACGGCCGGGTCGGGTACTCCGGGGGGTGGACCGCCCTCGGCATTCGGCTGGCGGTGGCCGAGCCGCGCATCGCGGCCGCAGGCCTCTTCGCCGGCGGGTACGTGCCCCGCGCCCAGCGCGAGGAGGCCCGGCAGGTCACCATTCCGTTGCTGTTCCTCCTTCAGTGGGACGACGAGGGGAATCCCCGGCAACGGGCTCTGGACCTGTTCGACGCCTTCGGCAGCAAGGAGAAGACACTCCACGCCAATCTGGGAGGGCACACCGGCACTCCGTCGTTCGAGCTGGAGGACGGGTGCCGGTTCTTGGACCGGCACCTGAAGTGAGGCCGGGACGGCACCGGGCGTGGAGGAGCCCGTAGGAAGCAGGGGCCACCGCGGCCACACGCCCGAACCGTTCGGAAAGGTCGGCGACGAGCGGTGATGGGAGGAGCCGCCCAGGTGGATGAACAGCTCGCCGTTCATCCACCTGGGAGCTGCTGCCCGAGGTCGGTGGCCGAGCCCCACGCTGTGGCCTTCGGCCCGGGTCCCGCACTGCCGTTCCGTGGTGTGGGTGACGCTGGGTCAAGAGCTGCGTGGGGCCATCAAGCCGGACTCGTAGGCACGGACGACGAGTTGGGCGCGGTCGCGGGTTCGGAGTTTGGCCATGGCGCGATTGATGTGCGTCTTCGCGGTCAGCGGGCTGATCACCATATGGGCGGCGATCTCTTCGTTGGACAGCCCCTTCGCGACCAGGACCACGGCCTCGCGTTCGCGGCTGGTCAGCTCCTCCAGGCCTGTGCCGGCATCGGTGGGGAGTGGCTGGGTGACGTACCGGTTGATCAACTTGCGGGTGATCGAGGGAGCGAGCAGGGCATCGCCACGAGCGGCGACACGTACGGCGTGCAGGAAGTCCTCCGGCACGACGTCCTTGACCAGGAACCCGGTGGCGCCGGCGCGCAGGGCGTCGAGGACGTATTCGTCCAAGCCGTAGTTGGTCAGGATGACCACGTGCACCCCGGCCAGGGCCGGGTCCGCGGCAATGCGCCGGGTCGCCTCGATGCCGTCGACGACCGGCATCCTGATGTCGATGAGCGCGACGTCGGGCAGGTGCCTTTCGGCGAGTTCGAGGGCCTCTTCGCCGTCGGCGGCCTCGGCCACCACCTCGATGCCGTCCTCGAGATCGAGGAGCGCGCGGAATCCGCTGCGGATGAGGGGCTGGTCATCGACCAGCAGGACACGGATCATGAGGCCCGGTCCACGGGGAGTTCGGCCTGGACGGTGAAGCCTCCCCCGTCCCGTGGTTCGGCGCGCAGCCGACCGCCGAGGGCGGTGACGCGTTCGCGCATGCCGAGCAGACCGAGGCCGGGCAGCGGGGCGGTGGCCGACATCGCCTTGCCGTCGTCGTCGATGCGTATGGCGAGGGAATCCGGAAGACAGCTGATGCGGACCGCCGCGGTGGTGGCGTCGGCATGCCGGGCGACGTTGGTGAGCGCCTCCTGCACGATCCGGTAGACGGTCCGGTCCACCGCGGCCGGTACGTCGTGCTGCCGCCCGTCGATCGTCAGCGTGGTGTCGAGTCCCAACGTCCGGGAGTTTTCCACCAGGTCGTGGACTTCGTCGAGCCCGCGCGGCGGGGTCGTGTCGTCGTCGCGCAGCGCCTCCAGCGTGGCGCGCAGTTCCCGGCTGGCTTCGCGGCCGGCCTCCTGGATGGCCAGCATCGCTTCCGGTACCTGCTCGCCGAGTCTGCGGGCTACATGGACCGCGGCTTCGGACTGCACTTTGATCACGGAGATCTGATGAGTGAGCGAATCGTGCAGCTCCCGCGCGATGCGCAGCCGCTCCTCGTCGGCGCGCCGCCGCGCGGTCTCCTCCCTGGTCCGCTCGGCCTCCTCCGCCCGCCGCTCGGCCTGCCGTACGGCCTCCCCGGCGGCGAAGGCCGCGATCAGCCAGGCGATCTCGAGTACGCCGCCACCCCGCCCGAACGCTTCGCGCACCGGCTCGTCCCGGACGATGAGCGCGGTGAGGTGGAGAGCGAGCAGCAGGGCGAGGGACACCGCCACGGTGACGGCACGGTGTCCGGCCCGCACCGCGCCGTACACGGCGACCAGATAGGAGACGGCGAGCACGTCGAACCCGGCCGCCTGATACCCCACCGCGCTCAGTGCGGTGACGGTCAGGACCAGAAGGGGAGCGCGGCGGCCTGCCGCCAAGGCCAGCCCGCCGCCCGCCAGCAGCGCATAGCCGAGCAGGTCACTGTTCGCCGTGGAGCTCCCGGCGGACATCCCCCTGCCCACCTGCAGCGCCGCCACGCCGATGGCGACCGCGCAGTCGCGGACAGCGGCCGGGACCCCTGATCGTTCTCTGCCCATGCGCGCACCCTAGTCGGACGCCGTCACGGGCGAGTCCCGCTGACGAACGAGACGCCGACTACCGCGCCCGCGGTAGTCGCGGCTCGACTGCCGCAGCCGCAGGAGGCACCTGGACCTCCGGCAGCAGCGCGCATTGTCTGCGTCCGCTGGACGACCGACGCGGGGCCGACGGACATGCTGGGCCGACGTCGAACAGCAGGAGACGAGGAGGCCTCTCATGGCAGTTTCACTCGTGATCGCCGCACCGGCAGCCGCGCACATCGCGGTCCAGTCCGCTGCCACCACCGGCCTGACCTCCGGGCGACTGGTAGGCAGCACGGCTGCCCTCGTGGCACTGGCCGGCTTGATCATCGGCGGACTCGCTCTGGCCCGCTCCGCCGGTCGTCGCGGCATCGGCAACCGGCGAAACAGGGCCTTCATGGCCCTGGCGGCGGGACTGATCGGCCTGTCCATGGGCGTGGTGAACCTGGCGGTCGCCGACGGGGGCCCCGGCACCGGCAACGGCGTGGTCGCAGGTGGCATGGCTCTGGCCTTCGGGCTGATCGGCACGGTTCTCAGCGGTCTGGCACTCATCCGCGCTCGGCGCACCGGCTGACGGTGGCAGGGGCCGGCCTGTACGGCGTGGCGCGGATCGGGGTGTGCGGGGGCGGAGGGTGGGCGGGCGGGCCGCGAAGAGATCGCCCGGGTCGAGGGCGGTCACTTCGAGCCGGGGCGGTGCGTGCCCCGTACAGTTGAGTGACGGGAAGCCCACTTCCCCCTCGCGCCCATCCGTACGGGAGCACTCATGCACCACCCGTCCGGCAGCCCGGACGGCGACCCGGACGTACTGTTCGGGCTCGACGCCCTCTCCCCCGGCCCCACCGCACCCGACCGGCCCTCCGCGTTCCGCGTCTCCGCCGTGGCACGCCGGCTGCTGCCCGTGCGGGAGATCTACGCCGAGCCCGCGGCTGCCGCGTCCCCACGCGGAAGGCAGATCAGCGCCCGGTTCCCCGACGCCCGGATGACGATGGTCGACTCGCACTGGCGCATCCCCGGGCTGCACGGCAACCAGGGCAACATCGAGCGCTGGGTGCGTATCAAGGGGGAGACGCTGGTCCTGGGTGAGAAGAAGACCCTCACCACTCGCCCCAACGGCCGGTCCGCGGACTGGATCGCTCCCGGCACCTCCAACGGTTGCGCCATGGCCTGCGCCTACTGCTACGTGCCCCGGCGCAAGGGGTACGCCAACCCCATCACCGTCTTCACCAACATCGAAAGGATCATCGCCCACCTCGCCCGGCATGTGACACGGCAGGGGCCCAAGCCCGAGCCGAACCAGTGCGACCCCGAGGCGTGGGTGTACGACATCGGGGAGAACGGCGACTGCTCCGTGGATGCGCTGATCTGCGACAACACCGCGGACCTGGTGCACGCCTTCCGGGAGTGGCCCACGGCGAAGGCGTCCTTCGCCACCAAGTTCGTCAACCCCGACCTGCTGGGTTACGACCCGCGTGGCCGCACCCGCATCCGGTTCTCGCTGATGCCGCCGGACGACGCCCGGCTGCTCGATGTGCGCACCTCACCCGTCGCCGAGCGGATCGGCGCCGCCGCGGACTTCCTGGACGCGGGGTACGAGGTGCACTTCAACCTCTCCCCCGTGGTCGTCCGCCCCGGGTGGCAGGACGCCTGGGCCGAGCTGCTCACCCACCTCGACGACGTCCTGCCCCGGCGGGTGAAACAGCAGGCCGCCGCGGAGGTGATCATGCTGACCCACAACCAGGAGCTGCACGAGGTCAACCTCGGCTGGCATCCACGCGCCGAGGAGGCCCTGTGGCGGCCGGAACTCCAACAGGCCAAGCGCTCCGAGAACGGCGCACGGAACCTCCGCTACCGCAACAGCGTCAAGAGCGAGGCCGTACAGACACTACGCACCCTGATCGACCGCCACGCGCCGTGGCTCCGAGTGCGGTACGCCTTCTGAGCATCGGGCGGGACCAGTGAGGCGGCCGTCCGGGCCGACGACCGAGACGCCGGGCCCCTCAGTTCATTCCGGTGGAGTGACAAGGCAGAAGGGATGACCGACCGGGTCGGCGTAGACCCGGTATCCGACTGGCTTGTCCGACCCGTCGAGCAGTGTTGCGCCCAACGCGAGCACTTGCGGCTCCGCCAGGTCAAGATCCGCGACCATGACGTCGATGTGCATCTGCTGAGGACGGTCGGGGTCGGACCACTGGGGCGGTCGGAAGTCGAGGTCTCGCTGGAATGCCACGACTTCCCTTCCTGTCGCTGTGCCCAGGACGACGAACTCCACCGTGTCCTCGAGTCGGCTGAGTGACAGCAGACGCTCATAGAAGTCGGCGAGCTCGGACGGGTCGGGACAGTCGATGACGATGGCGTGAAGCTTTCCGATCATCCCGTTGACTATGGTGCCTACAGCGCTGCAGCACCAGGTGAGCAGTCCGTTCCGCCCCGGCCTGTGGCCTCCGTACTACGTTCGCTCGACTGCCTGAGCTCGGCCACGAGGAGCTGCAGCAGGCCGGGGCAGTGCTCCTCGATGTCCGCTCTGAGGAGTCTCAGTGCGCTTCCGTTGCCGTGGTCGCGTTGCGCCACCAGGCCCGCCTCGCGCAGCACTCGGAAGTGGTACGTACGCGTGGCCTTCTTCACCGGCAGGTCGAACGAGCCGCAGGCGCGCTCCTGGCCCTCGGGACCGCTCGCGAGTTCGGCGATCACTTTCCGCCGGGAGTCGTCCGCGAGCGCGGCGAACACTGTGCCGAGGTCCACGATCCTCCTTCAGCCGCAGGTATGAGTTGCATCGTACCTCGGTGCCTGATTAATCTCCCAGGTATGAACATTGTCGTACCTGAAGGAAGCGGCCCTGTCGGTATCTGCGGATTCGCCCGGCCGCGCCCTGAACGCGCCGAAGAACTGGAGCGTCTGCTGCTCTCGTTCGTCGAGCCCACTCGCGCCGAGCCGGGCGCCTGGCAGTATCAGGTGCACCGCGCTGCCGCCGACCCCACGACGCTGGTCTTCTACGAGCTGTGGCGTTCCGGTGACGACCTGCTCAGGCACCTCGCCCGACCCGATCTTGTCCGGTTCCAGGAGACTCGCATGGAGTACCTGCGTGAGGACCTGGAGATCCACTGGCTGACTCCGCTCACCGCAGAGACTCCGGCCCGCGGCCCACGGCAGGATGCGTAGCGCTGCACTGCGTGGTCACCAGGAGTCGGCGATCAGCTTCTTCACCTCGGGGGGCAGTCCGTTGCCGGAGTCGATCGCAAGGAACTTCACGTCGTCGGGTGCGTCTCCGACGGCGATGGCCACGGTGGGAGGGAGGCCGTCGACGGCGTAGGCGGTTTCCGTCGTGGACGGCTCCTCGCCCTTGTTCCGACCGCCGGTGTCGTCACAGGGCGGCTGGATCGCTGTGCCCAGTTCGTTGCCGACGGTGAACTCCACGTTGGCGACATCCCGGTAGGTGCGACCTTCGTAGGTCACCACGTAGGCGCACGACGCCGCGGCCTCGCCGCTGTCCTCCTCCGGCTCGCAGGCGGAAACCGACGCCGCGGCGGCTGCCGTCAGCAGTGCGAGCACGGATCGCTTGGCCCAGCGCATGAGGGGACCTCCAGGTTCGAATCCTCAACCGACATGTCCGAGTCCGAAGACGTGTCCGGCCTCATCAACACCGACGGAGTGGAGGTCCTGTTCGTTCGGGCGGTTTCTGGGCGCCCCTCGCGGGGCCGGGGCCCGTACAGACGGTCCCGGCCCCCGCGAGGTCGGGCTCATACGCGGTCGGCCGCGATCAGGACGTACTGGAAGGAGCCGTCCCGGTAGGACTCGATGAACGCCTTCTCGATCCCGGTGACCAGCGAGGACGTGGCCCGCAGCTCCCAGTAGGGCAGCGTGTCCGGGGTGAGGTCGACGATGGTCTGCGGCACGAGCCGGTTGTCGGCCATGGCGCGCAGATACTCGCGGCGGGAGTGGATATTGCACTCGAAGTGGGCGTTGATCTGGGAGACCCACTTCGACGGCTGGCCGTAGCGGGGGTTCCAGCAGCCGGTGATCGTCACGTACCGGCCGCCCACCTTGAGGAAGCGGGAGTGCTCGGCGAACAGGTCGTGCAGGTCGACGTACATCGTCGACTCGTTGTTCCACGAGGCGGTGACGCTGCCCTTGTCGAAGGGCGTGTCGAGCATGTTGCACACGCGGGAGCGGACGTGGTCCTCGATCCGCAGTTCTCGCGCGCGCCTGTTGCCGAAGTCGGCCTGGGTGGCGGACAGGGTGACGCCCTCCACCTTGCAGCCGAAGCGGCGATGGGCCATGACCATGGACCCTCCGCGCCCGCAGCCGGCGTCGACGAGGGTGTCGTCGGGCCCGACCGTGCCGAGGTGATCCATGAGGAACTCTGCCTGTGCCGACTCCAGCCGGTGCAGCTCCGCGATGAGCTTTTTCTCGTACTCGCTGTGGGCCGGGTCGCCGAGCGCGGCGTGGTCCACGGCGCCGATGCCGTAGTGGTGGTGGTAGAGCCCGTCCACGTCACCGAGACGGAGGTTGACCGGCCGCGCCTCGTTGTTCCAATAGCGGGCGATGTCCCCCTGGTACGGCGTCGCCGGGGCCGGGATCTTCGCGGAGAGGGTGGAGGTCGTTTCAGTGGTCACAGAGGTGTCCGTTCCTTACCAGAAGTCGGGCAGGGTGTAGCGGTAGGTGTTGGTGCGGTGCCAGTCGTGGTTGCCGTCGACCCAGGCGGCCACGCCTTTGAGGAAACGCAGCACGGGGGGCAGGGGGCAGGCCTCCGCGAGGTCGGCCGCGGCGGCCTCGAAGGCGTGCTGGAGTTCGTTGTGAACCTCGACGGCCTTCAGGTAGGCGTCGCGTTCGGAGAGCTGCTCGCGTTCGGCGATCACCACGGGCAGGTTCAGGTGGCGGCCAGGGCTGTTGAGTTCCTTTGTGTACGAGTAGAGGTCGTTGACGATGGTGGTCGCGTTGCCGGCGAGGGCGATGACCCGCTGCATGTCCGGCCGGGCGTGCAGGTCCGCGGGCAGTTCGTAGCCGCCGACGGTGTCGGTGATCGTGGGGCAGGGGCGGAAGTTGTTGAACTGGCGCATCGCCAGGTACTCCCACACCTCCGGGACGTGCTCGGTCTGCGCCCAGGCGGCCTCGGCGAGGTAGCCCATGTGCAGCCGGGCCATGTCGTGACGGAAGCGGTCGGCCTGGGAGTCCGTGGCCGCGCGGACGAAGTAGTCCATCGCGCTGCGGTACGCCCGTCGCGGGGCGTCCGAGGTGAGCGACTCGTGCCACGCCGGCGTGTACTGCGCGGTGGTGTGGAAGTGGTCGAGCGCGGTGTGCGCGAGCAGGAGGCGGCCGCCGAGTCCGACGGGGGACCCTCCGTGGTCCTCGCAATAGCAGTCGTCCACCGCGTTCTCCGCGACCATCAGCCGCGTGGCGAGCATCAGGTGGTCGACCGTCGGCGCGTCGGGATGGCAGGCGACCATGTACCGGCCGACGGAGAAGCCGTCGAACTGCCCCTCCCACTCCTCGGGGTAGAGCTGGACCTCGTCCTCGGCCCAGGCCTTGATCCGGCGGCTCACCTCCTCGACGCGCACAGGGTCCGGCTCCGGGACGGGGTGGTGGTAGAGGCCGGGCACGGCTTGCCCCGCGGCGGGCTCGGCGGGGTCCGGGGGGACCGGATCGGGGCGCGTGGGGGTGTACCTGCCGGCCAAGGAGAGCGAGCTCGTGCCCGGTCCGGTCGGTCCGCGCAGGATCCGCCGAAGGGCGGATCCGACCCCGACCGCGTCAGGCGCGTCCGGGACGGCGGATCCGACCGCAGCCGCCACAGACGTGTCCAGTACGGCGGATCCGACCGCAGCCGCCCCAGACGTGTCCAGTACGGCGGATTTGACGGCTGGCGTGTCAGGCGCGCCCAGGCCGGCGGTGGCGGCCGCCGAGGTCGGTGGCGTCGGCGGGCCGGGAATCGTCACCGGCGGATGCAGTGCGGCCAGAAAGTGCCGGGCGGTCGGCGTGATCTGACGGTCGGGGGCCGACGCGGTGGGGGCGTCCGGCATGGCGGTGGGCGATGCCGGACGTTGCTCAGGTGGGGATGTTCCGAAGGGCCCGGAGTCGGGCATCGGCGGCTCCTTGCTGCGGTGGGGTGGGCGCTGCATGGCAGGTGGGGGCGACAGGCATGCCCCTGCCGCGGATCAGGGCTTCAACGTGGCCTGGGCGCGATCTGCACGTTCTCCATCACTCCGAGGGCGTCGGGCAGGAGCACCGCGGCTGAGTAGTAGGTGCTGACGAGGTAGGAGATGATCGCCTGTTCGTTGATGCCCATGAACCGCACGGAGAGCCCCGGTTCGTACTCGTCCGGCAGTCCGGTCTGCCACAGGCCGATGACGCCCTGGTTCTTCTCGCCGGTGCGCATCGCGATGATGGAGCTGGTCTGCTCCTTGCTGATCGGGATCTTGTTGCAGGGCAGAATGGGGACACCGCGCCAGGCGGGGACGGATTGCCCGCCGAGGTCGACATGATCGGGGTAGAGGCCGCAGGCGTTGAAGCCGCGTCCGATGGCGGCGATGGTCCTGGGGTGGGCGAGGAACATCTTGGTGCCGCGCCGACGGCAGAGCAGATCGTCCATGTCGTCCGGGGTCGGCGGTCCGGAGCGGGGCTGGATGCGCTGCTTGAAGTCGGCGTTGTGCAGGAGCCCGAAGTCACGGTTGTTGATCAGCTCGTGTTCCTGGCGCTCGCGCAACGCCTCCACGGTGAGCCTGAGTTGCTCCTCGCTCTGGTTCATCGGACCGTTGTAGAGGTCGGCGACCCGGGTGTGGATCCTCAGGACGGTCTGCGCGACGGAGAGCTCGTACTCGCGCGGCTGCAGTTCGTAGTCCACGAAGGTGCCGGGCAGTTCGGCTTCGCCGACATGGCCGGCCGACAGGGCGATCTCGGCCTCGCCGTGCTTGTTCTGCCGCAGCCGCGAGCGGGAGCCGAACCGGTCGACGTGGGCCTGAAGGCTTGGGGCGGAGGCGAGAACCGCACTGAAGTCGGCGCGGGTGAGAGTGAGGAGGGTGCCGGAGGTCTCGGCGGTGGTCGTGCAGTCGTGGCGGGCGTCGGAGTCCAGCAGGGCGCCCTCACCGAAGTGGTCGCCGTCCGCGAGCACCCCGACCGCGATCTCTCCGCCGTACTTGCCCTCCGAGGTCCGGCTGACCCGGCCGTGGGCGATCAGGTGGAGCCGGTCTGCGGGGCTGCCCCGTTCTGCGAGGACTTCCCCCGCCGCGAAGTCGCGCTGCGTGCAGCGGTCGGCGAGGGCGGTGAGGACGTCCGTGTCCCCGAAGCCGCGCAGCAGGGCCAGTTCACCGAGCTCCCGGGGGATCACCCGGACCGTGGCGCCTTCCTGGACGAACTCGATGTGCCCGTCGCCGAGGGTGTGGCGCAGCCGCCGGTTGACCCGGTAGGCGCCGCCGTCGGCCTCGACCCAGGGCAGCATCCGCAGCAGCCAGCGGGAGGTGATCTCCTGCATCTGCGGAGCGGACTTGGTGGTGGTGGCGAGGTTGCGGGCAGCGGTCGTGCTCAGGGACTGCTGCGGCGGGTCGGACGTGGTCCGGGCTTCCGGGATGCTGTCGACGGTCATCGAGGGCAGGTGCTCCTTGCACGACGGGTCGTCCGGTGCACACGGGTGCGCCGACCGGGAGACAGGGAGGAGTGGGCAACGAGCGGGAAGGATCACGGGAATCCGTCCACCTGCAGAAAGCTAGCCGCTGAGGGGGCCGCATCCACCAGCGAGACGAGATGCTTACCTCGAAGCAGTGACAATCACTTGAATGCGGTTTATCGGTCCGTGATGTGTCATCGCCAGTCAGTGCCCGGTACCGCTCGGGATGTTTACGGCGTTCCGGGAAGCCGAACCGTGACGAGGAGGCCGCCGGCGGGGCGGGCGACGAGGTCGAGGGCCCCGTCGTGAGCGCGGACGACGCTGTGCACGATGGCGAGGCCCAGGCCGACACCGGCGTGCTCGTCGGTGCGTACGCGTTGCGTTCCGCGCCGGAAGGGCTCCGTGAGCGTCGGCAGCAGTTCCGCCGGCACGGGATGGCCCGTGTTCTCGACCCGCAGCAGGCACGTGTCGTTCCGGGTCTCGGTGTGGACCGTCACGGTGCCTGCAATGGGGAGGTTGTGGACGATCGCGTTCTGGAGGAGATTCGTCACCATCCGCAGCAGGAGCTCCGCGGAGCCGCTGGTTCGTGCCGCTGCGCCGATGACGTCGAGCGTGATGCCGCGCTGTTCGGCGAGGCCGAGCAGGTTTTCCGCGGCCTCTTCGGCGATCAGGGAGAGGTCGACGCTCTCGCGGGCGAGGTTCCCGCGGTCGCTGCGACTGAGCAGCAGGAGGGCCTCGGTGAGGGCGATCGAACGGATGTTGACGGCGTGCAGGCGGTCGAAGAGTTCGTCCTCGTTCCGCCGCGCGGGGTCCTTGCGGGCGAGGTCGAGCAGCGACTGTGAGATGGCCAGCGGGGTGCGCAGTTCGTGGGAGGCGTTCGCGGCGAACCTCCGCTGCTCGGCGACGTGCGCCTCGAGTTGCCCGAGCATCGTGTCGAACGTGTCGGCGAGTTCGCGGAATTCGTCCTGGCGGCCCTCCATGCGGACCCGGTGGGACAGCGATCCGTTCCCGGCCGTCCGTGCCGCGGCCGTGATCCGGGAGAGCGGTGCGCGCGCTTGTGCCGTGGTGCGCCACCAGCGGCGCGACGCCCACGCGGCCGACGCGGCGCCGACGGCGTTGACGATCACATCGTCCACGGAGGACACCCGGTCCAGCTGCAGTACGTACTGCGCCGTTTCGACCAGGACCGAGCAGCCCGCCCCGAGCGCCAGCACCCGCGGCACGGAAGCCAGCGCCGCGCACCGCATCGGGGCGAAGAACCCCAGTGCCGCGAAGACCAGCAGATTGCCGGCGATTCCGAGCGGGCCCATCGTGATCAGGTCTCCCAGCGGTATCAGGCTCACGCGGCCGGGGACTGTGCCCGCCCCTGCGCCCGGCATGAGGATCATCCAGACGAACGGCACCGTCCCGTGGACCATGCCCACCTCGGCCAGCGACATCCGCCACGCCCCCACGACGCCGGCGGCACGCCGGCGGCGCGCCAGAGTCCACGCCACCAGCGCGGCCAACGGCAGCGTGACCAGAGTCATGAGCACGACGCCGGTGAACGTGTCGAAGCAGCCGTGCCACCGACCGCCATGCACGTCGGAGCGGCCATCATGAGCGGCCGCCGCACGACGTACACGGCACCCGCCACGGTGAGAATCCCAAGGGCGGACAACACGATCTCGCGCGTGCGGCGGGGCGGTGGGGGCTGGAATGCGTTCTGGGCCATGTCCCCATTGCAAAGAGAGGACCGTTGCGGTGGCGTATCCGCTTTTCGATACGCCGGCGATACCACCATGGCGGGGAAGAGCCCGCCTCTCCCCCAGTGACCGGAACTGCTCCGTCGCAGCCGGCGGAGCGCTAGTGTCGAACCCCGTGATCGTATGGCTCAACGGCACCCATGGCGCAGGCAAGACGACGACCAGTGCACTCGTGCAGAAGCTGATTCCGGATTCACGGGTTTTCGACGCCGAGAAGGTCGGCGAGACACTCATGGACATCACGCCGGCGCTGCCCGGGCCCGGCACGGACAACTTCCAGGACTGGCCGCCGTGGCGGCCGCTGGTCGTCGAGACGGCCCGCCGCGTACTCGACTACACCGGCGGCACTCTGGTGATCCCCATGACCGTCCTGGTCGAGCAGTACTGGCGGGAGATCAGCGCCGGGCTCGCCCAACACTCCATCGAGGTACGGCACTTCGTCCTCCACGCCGACCAGGACACCCTCCGCCGGCGCATCGAGAGCGAACATGTCGTCCCCTCCCCCTTCCGTCTCAGATACCTCGCGCCCTACGCCGAGGCCGCCCGCACGTGGCTGCACAGCGCGGCCGAGGTCGTCGACACCACGCACCTCACGCCCGACCAGGCCGCCCTGCGCATCGCAGAGGCCGTCGGGACGCGGCGCCCCTGATCGGTCGGCCACACTCATCGGTAGCCTGCGTCACCATGATGCGCGTCTGGATCCTGCCCATGCTGCTCGTGCTCTGCGGCTCCGTCGCCGCGACCGGACTGGTCTTCGCGGGGAGCCCCGGCACGGCAGCCGCACTGCTGCTGGTGTTCCTGCTGCTCGCCGGTGTGAACTCGCCGCTGGTCTTCCCGAGATCGATCGGTGCAGAGGAGGCACGACAACGCAGCACGGTCGACGGCCGACCGGTCGTGTTCTGGCGGCCGGGCTGCGCCTACTGCCTGCGCCTGCGTATCCGGTTGGGGCGGAGCGCTCGCCAGGTGTACTGGGTGGACATCTGGCGTGACCCGGCCGGAGCCGCGGCGGTCAGGGAGGCCAACGACGGCAACGAGACCGTGCCGACTGTCGTCGTGGACGGCCGCTCACACACCAACCCCGATCCGGCGTGGGTCCGCAGCCGGCTCTCCCCGTCCCGGTGACGCGGAGCCCCCGTCATCGCAGGTGACGGCTACTCCTGCGTGCTCACCACCGGGGCGTCTTCTCAGGGCAGGAGCGGATGCCCGGTGGAACCGGCACAGGGCGGTCGGTCCACCGCCCCGCTCCACTCGACGGTCGGTCCACCGCCCCGCACGACTCGACGGTCAGTGCACGGCCCTGCTCCACTCGACGGTCAGTCCACTGCCCCGCTCCACTCGACGGTCAGTGCACGGCCCTGCGCGCGTCCCGCCTCGGCGGCCGGGCGGCGCGTGGACGGGTCCAGCGCATTGGGACCGACCGCGGCCCGCGACGCCTCGTCCGGTTCGACGACCGCGACCTGGGCACCTCGCGCCCGCAGCTCCTCGATGGAGCGCTCCACCGGCACATCGCTGGGGAACGGCTCGACGGCACCCATCGGCGCGATCACGAGTACGCGCGAAGCGCCCGCGGCGTGGTCGGCGTTGGCGACGGAACGCACACCGCCGTCGACGTACCGGCGCCCGTCGATCGTGACCGGCGGCCAGATACCCGGAACGGCGCAACTCGCCGCGACGGCGTCGACCAGGCTCACGCCGGAGTCGTTGTCGAACACCCGCTGCTGCCCGCTCTCGGCATCCACCGCCACGATGCGCACGGTGCGCGCGGGCCATTCGTGCGACGGCAGCCGCGACTCGATGACCGCGCGGCGCCGGGACTCCGGCACGGTCCGGGCACGGAGCGCCAGCTGTCCGACCGCGCGCCGCATCTCGCCCACGTCGGCCGCGCCGTCCAGCGCGGCGCCCATCTGCGCGGCGAATGCGTCCAGATCCATCTCCGCCATGATCTCGGCAGCCTGCAGGGCGGGATCGACCTGCCGGGCGTACAACTCCTCCAGGGGCAGTCCGCTGCCCAGCTGTGCTGCGACGACCGACCCGGCGGAGGTGCCCACGATCACGTCGGCTCCCGTCACGTCCTGCCCGGCGTCCGCCAGGCCCGCCAGCAGCCCCGTGGTCCAGGCGATGCCCCCGACTCCACCGCCGCCCAGCACCAACGCGTCTGTCATGTCCGCCCCTTGCGTTGTGGAGTGATCGCTGAGGATCGGAATCGTAGGCCCGCAGCAGTACGAGGACTTCCGCCCCGGTGGCGCCGGGGCGGGCCCGTCAGGCATCTCGGGCCGGTGCACCGTCTGGAAGGTGCCGCTGGGGCGAGTTGTCCGAAGGCATGGTGGCCAGCCGGGGAGGTACCGCTACGTCGTGCCCCGTGCCAGGCGGGCGCAGCTCCGGATCGATTCGCCCTGCGGGAGCCGTCGCTACGGCAGGCTCGGATCCGGAGGCACCGGAGGCGTCGGTCAGGGCGATGCGGGCCGTGATGCGTTTGCCGACCGCCTCCCGGTCGACGGACAGGTCCTCCGACACGGCCTTGACGATCTCCAGGCCGTGGCCGCCGATCCTGCCCGGATCCGCGGCCCGGGGCGCCGGGACCTCGGGATCGCTGTCCCATACGACCACTTCCACGGCGCCGGCGGTCAGACCCAGCTCCACCAGGACGGGCCCCGGCGCGTACTTGCAGGCGTTGGTGACCAGTTCGCTCACCACGAGCTGGGTGAGGTCCCTCGCGCGCGCTGTCACCAGCAGTTCGTACTCTTCGCCCGCCTGGTCGAGGAAGGCGGCCGCGTGCTGGCGCGCGTCCGCGATGCAGCCGTCGTCGCCGCCCAGGGCGAAGCCGACGCGCACCAAGTACTCGTCGCGTGCTGTACAGCCGTCACCGTCGGTATCATCTGCCACTGGCCTCGCCTCACTCCCCGTTTCGCGCGCGACTACCCCCCTGGTCGGCATGCATGCCGCCCGGGTGATGTTCGAGACAATCCCGTAGGTGCATCCGGGCGGCCGGTGGGGCAGAATCATCCGCGCACGTCCTGAACCGGTGACAAGCCTAAATCGCAGTCGAGGAGACCGTGGCCCACATCGAACCAGCGGACCGGCCAGAACGGCTCTCCGTCGAACACCGCATGGTCGAGGGCATCCGTGTCGTGACCCTGCGGGGCGAAATCGATCACGACGTCCAGGATGTGCTGCGGCAGGCCCTGCAGGCCGAGGGCGGGGCGGTGCCGCCGCGCATAGTCGCCGATCTCAACGCGGTGACGTTCATGGACTCCAGCGGCATCAACGTCTTCGTCGCGGCCTACCAGCAGCTGAGCGACGCGGACGGTTGGGTGCGCATCGCCGGCGCCCAGGACTCCGTCCTGCGCGTCCTGCAACTGGTCGGCGTCGACACGCTCATCCCCTGCCACCCCACGACCGAGCAGGCCCTGACCGCCTGACCGCCCCCTGCGGACGGGCCGCCGGGCAGCACGGTGAGGCGTAAGGCGCTGCACGGCCGTGCCCTGCCGCCGGTTCCGCCTCAGGCGGGAGCCTGCGCTGTGTGGAGTGCGCCGATCGTGGCGGCGAGGGTGCCCGGCAGGAAGCGGAGAACCGTTTCGGCAGGCGGGTTGGAGGCGGGCTCCAGTCAGCCGCCGGTGAGCGGAACTCTGATGCACCCTGCGGTGGCCGAGGATAGGCCTAGACCCTTTCCTGAACCCGGGCTAGGCTCTGCCGGGCGTATCCGAGAGCGCTCTCAAGCTCTGCTGTTCCACCCCCACCTGCTGGAACAACGAAGGGGCATCCCTTGAGACGCACCACCATCCTGCGCACCGGACTGTCCGCACTCCTCCTGCTCGGCACCTGGGGGACCGCGAGCGCCCTGCCGGCCTCCGCCGCGGACACTCCCGTGCGATCCGCCCAGGCACCGGCTTCCCCCGAACTCCTCTCCGCGATGCAGCGCGACCTGGGGCTGACCCGGGACGAGGCCGAGGCGCGCCTGGCCGCCGAGAAGAACGCGACGGACGTCGAACGCAAGGCGCAAAAGGCCGCGGGCCCGGCCTACGGCGGCTCCTGGTTCGATGCCCGCAGTGGCGGACTCACCGTCGCCGTCACCCGCGCCGCGCGGGCCGACGCGGTCCGCGCGACCGGAGCGACCGTACGGCTCGTGCGGCACGACGCACGGCAACTCGACGCGGCGAAGAAGAGCATCGACGCGCTGCCCGCCCCCGCCGGAGTCGCGAGTTGGCACGTCGATCCCAAGGCCAACAAGGTCGTCGTCGGCATCGTCGAGTCGCACCGGGACGACAACGATGTCCGGGCCTTCCTCGCCCGAGCCCGCCAGGCCGGTCCCGTGACGGTGCGGCAGACTCCGGCCGCACCGCGTACCTTCGCCGCCGGCACCGTGGGCGGCGACCCGTACTACACCGGCAACGTCCGCTGCTCCATAGGCTTCTCCGTGCACGGCGGCTTCGTCACCGCCGGGCACTGCGGCTCCCCGAGCGCGGCGGTGTACGGCTGGGACCGGTCGTACATCGGCAATTTCCAGGGGTCGTCGTTCCCGGGCAACGACTACGCCTGGGTGAACGTGGGCAGTGGCTGGTGGACCGTGCCGGTGGTGCTGGGCTGGGGCACGATTCCCGACCGGCTCGTCCGCGGTTCCGCCGAGGCACCGGTGGGTGCCTCCGTCTGCCGCTCCGGTTCCACCACGCACTGGCACTGCGGCACCGTGCTGGCGAAGAACGAGACGGTGAACTACCGCGAGGGCGCCGTCCATCAGATGACCAAGACGAGCGTCTGCGCCGAGCCGGGTGACTCCGGTGGCTCCTTCATCAGCGGCGACCAGGCCCAGGGCGTCACCTCGGGCGGCTGGGGCAACTGCGCCGGGGGCGGCGAGACGTGGCATCAGCCGGTCAACGAGATCCTCAACCGGTACGGACTGACGCTGCATACCGCCTGACCCTCACCAGCACGCCGAGCGGGCCCCGGCACGGAACGGCCACCGGAGCCCGCTCGGAGCGCCCGGCGTCCTCCAGCGGTCTGCGGCTCGGTCAAAGGCGTTCGATGATGGTCACGTTGGCCTGGCCGCCGCCCTCGCACATCGTCTGCAGCCCGTAGCGGCCGCCGGTGCGTTCCAGCTCGTGCAGGAGGGTGGTCATGAGCCGGGTTCCGGTGGCTCCGAGCGGGTGGCCGAGGGCGATGGCGCCGCCGTTGGCGTTGACCTTCTCCGGGTCGGCGCCGGTCTCCTTCAGCCAGGCCAGCACCACCGAGGCGAAGGCCTCGTTGATCTCGACCAGGTCGATCTCGTCGAGCGTCATCCCGGATTTCTTCAGGGCGTACGCGGTGGCCGGGATCGGAGCGGTCAGCATGCGGATGGGGTCCTCGCCGCGCACCGAGAGGTGGTGGACGCGGGCCCTGGGGGTCAGGCCGTGCTCCCGTACGGCCCGCTCCGACGCGATGAGCATGGCCGAGGCGCCGTCGGAGATCTGGGACGAGAGGGCGGCCGTGAGCCGGCCGCCCTCCACCAGTGGCTGCAGGCCCGCCATCTTCTGCCGGCTGGTGTCGCGGCGCGGTCCCTCGTCGTGGACGACGTCGCCGTAGGCGACGGTCTCCCGGGCGAAGCGGCCCTCGTCGATGGCCCGGATCGCCCGCCGGTGGGAGCGGAAGGCGAACTCCTCCATGGATTCCCGTGAGATGTCCCATGTGCGGGCGATCTCCTCGGCACCGAGGAACTGGTTGACCGGCCGGTCGCCGTAGCGGGCCCGCCAGCCCGCCGAGCCGGCGAACGGGCCCTCGGTCAGGCCCAGCGGGGCGGCGGCCTGCCGGGTGGCGAAGGCGATGGGGATCTGCGACATGTTCTGCACGCCGCCGGCGACGACCAGGTCCTGGGTGCCGGAGAGGACTCCCTGCGCGGCGAAGTGCAGGGCCTGCTGCGAGGAGCCGCACTGGCGGTCGACGGTCACACCGGGTACCTCTTCGGGCAGTCCGGCGGCCAGCCAGCAGGTGCGCGCTATGTCACCGGCCTGCGGGCCGACGGTGTCGAGGCAGCCGAACACCACGTCCTCGACGGCGGCCGGGTCGACGCCGGAGCGCTCCATCAGCGCGGTCAGCACATGGGCGCCCAGGTCGGCCGGGTGGATGGCGGACAGTCCGCCGCCCCGTCGGCCGACCGGGGTGCGCACCGCTTCGACGATGTAGGCCTCGGCCATGGCGTCTCCTTCTGTGGGCCTGCGGATGCAGGACTGCCTATGTGTCGTGCAGTGCGATGCCCTCCAGCACCATCGACAGGTACTGACGGGCGATCTCCTCGGGGCTGTGCCGGCCGCCCGGCCGGTACCAGGACGCGGCGACCCAGACCGTGTCGCGAACGAAGCGGTAGGTGAGCCGTACGTCCAGGTCGGGCCGGAAGACCTTGGCGGCCACTCCGCGCTCCAGCGTGCCGAGCCACGCCTTCTCGAACTTCTGCTGCGACTCGACGAGATAGGCGAAGTGCGGCTGGGTCCCGAGGTGCCTGGACTCCTTCTGGTAGATGGCGACCGCGTCGAGGTGCCGGTCGATCTCCCGGAAGGACTCGGTCACAAGGGCCTCCAGGGTTTCCCTGGGGCCGAGCCCGGCGCCGAGCACGGCGTCGTACCGGGCCCAGAGTTCGTCCAGGAAGCCGGAGAGGATCTCGTCCAGCATCGACTCCTTGGAATCGAAGTGGTAATAGAGGCTGCCCGCCAGCATCCCCGCCGCGTCCGCGATCTTGCGGACGGTCGTGGCGTTGTAGCCCTGCGCGGCGAACACCCGGGCCGCGATGGCCAGGAGTTCCTCGCGCCGCTCGGGCGGGCTCACCCTGGACTTCTTGTGGTCGCTGTTGCTGCTTTTCGGCACGGGACCATTCTCGCCTCACGGGTGCTGGCTGCTGACCGACAGGACCTCGCCGGTCAGGTACGACGCGTAGCCGCTGGCCAGGAACACGATCACGTTGGCCACCTCCCACGGTTCGGCACAGCGCCCGAAGGCCTCCCGGCCGGTCAGTTCCTCCAGCAGTTCGGGGGTGGTGACCTTGGCGAGGTGCGGGTGCATGGCCAGGCTCGGGGAGACGGCGTTCACCCGCACTCCATAGGCGGCGGCCTCCACCGCGGCACAGCGGGTGAGGGCCATGACACCGGCCTTCGCGGCGGCGTAGTGGGCCTGGCCCTGCTGTGCGCGCCAGCCGACCACCGAGGCGTTGTTGACGACGACGCCTCCGGCGCCCGCGGCTTTCATCCGCCGCAGTGCGGCACGGGTGCAGCGGAAGGTGCCGTTGAGAGTGACGTCGAGGACCCTGTCCCACTGTTCGTCGGTCATGTCGACGACATCGGCGGTGCCGCCGAGGCCCGCGTTGTTGACCACGATGTCGAGGCTTCCGTGGTGTTGCTCGGCGTGGTCGAACAGCGCGGTGACCTGGTCCTCGTCCGTGACGTCGCAGCGCAGTGCGGTGACGCGGTCGGCGCCGAACTCGGCAGCCAGTCCGGCCTCGGACTCCTTCAGGCGGCGGGCGTGGACGTCGGAGATCACGACCCGTGCGCCCTCCTCCAGCAGCCGCCGGGCGGTCGCGCCGCCGATGCCGGCTCCCGCGGCGGCGGTGACGACGGCCGTGCGGCCGATGAGCAGGTGGTGGCCGGGCAGGTACGGCGGTGGGGTCGCGGTCATGGCCTACCTCCTCGGGCAGCGTCCCGTCACCGCCGTCCGTTGCGTGGGGGCTGTGGCGCTGGGCGACTCTCGACGGCCGACGACCCGTACGTTAACCTACCAAACACTTGTTAGGGAAGGAGGAGGCGATGTCCACTGCCCGCACCGCGCCCCCGGACCCCGTCCGCTACGAGCGCCGCGGCGCCGTCGCCCAGGTGACGATGGACCGGCCCGAGTACCGCAACGCCCAGAACTCGGCGATGACCTACGCCCTGGACCGGGCTTTCTACCGTGCGGCGGACGACGACGAGGTGAAGGTCGTGGTCCTCGCCGGAGCGGGGCAGCACTTCTCCGCCGGCCACGACATCGGCACCCCCGAGCGGGACGCGCACCTGCCGTTCGACCGCACAGCGGGACTCTGGTGGGACCACTCGCAGAAGAAGGGGGCCGAGAGCCGCTTCGCCCGCGAGTCCGAGGTGTACCTGGGCATGTGCCGGCGCTGGCGCGAACTGCCCAAGCCGGTCATCGCCTCCGTACAGGGCGCGTGCGTGGCCGGCGGGCTGATGCTTGCATGGGTGTGCGATCTCATCGTCGCCTCCGAGGACGCCTTCTTCGCCGACCCGGTGGTGCGCATGGGGATCCCGGGCGTCGAGTACTTCGCCCACCCGTGGGTGATGCCGCCGCGGATCGCCAAGGAGTTCCTCTACACCGGCGACCGGATGAGCGCGCGGCGCGCCTACGAGGTCGGCATGGTCAACCGGGTCGTGCCCCGCGAGGAACTGACCGAGCACACCCTGGAGCTGGCCGAGCGGATCGCGGGGATGCCCCGGATGGGGCTGGCGCTGACGAAGCGGGCGGTCAACCAGGCCGAGGACCTCCAAGGGCTGCATGCGGGGCTGGACTCGGTCTTCGGGCTGCACCACCTCGCCCACGCGCACAACGCGGAGACCGGCGACGACTCGCTCGGCGGGATGGACGTGCGCGCCATGAAGGAGGCGCGCCGCTGATGGATCTCGACTTCACCGCCGGCGAGGACACCTTCCGGGCGCAGGCGCGGGACTGGCTCGACGCCCGTGTGCCGTCCGTCCCGCTGCCGTCGCTGGAGACCGCGGAAGGCTTCGCCGCCCACCGGGAATGGGAGGGCACGCTGTTCGCCGACCGGTGGTCGGTGGTCTCCTGGCCCGAGGAGTTCGGCGGCCGGGGCTCCTCCCTGCTGGAGTGGCTGATCTTCGAGGAGGAGTACTACCGGGCCGGCGCGCCCGGCCGGGTCTCGCAGAACGGCATCCACCTCCTCGCGCCCACGCTCTTCGAGCACGGCACCGACGAGCAGCGTGCGCGGGTGCTGCCGTCCATGGCGAGCGGTGAGGTGATCTGGGCGCAGGCCTGGTCCGAGCCGGAGGCGGGGTCCGACCTGGCCTCGCTGCGGTCCACCGCCGTGCGGACCGAGGGTGGCTGGCGCATCAGCGGCCAGAAGACGTGGTCGTCCCGGGCGGCCTTCGCCGACCGCGCGTTCGGCCTGTTCCGCGGCGATCCGGACGCGGACCGGCCGCACCAGGGTCTGACGTATTTGATGTTTCCGCTGGACGCGGACGGAGTGACCGTACAGCCCATCGGGCGGCTGGACGGCAAGCCCGCCTTCGCCGAGCTGTTCCTGGACGACGTCTTCGTACCCGACGAGGACGTCATCGGGGAGCCGGGGCAGGGCTGGCGGGTCGCGATGAGCACCAGCGACAACGAGCGCGGGCTGACCCTGCGCAGCCCCGGCCGCTTCACCGCCGCAGCCGACCGGCTGACCGCACTGTGGCACTCCAGCACGGACCCCGACTCCACAGCGGCCCTCACCTCCGGCTCCGGCTACGGCTCCTTCTCCCACGACCCCGCCCTGCGCGACCGGGTGGCCGACGCGGTGATCGGCGCTCGTGCCTACCAGTTGTTCGCCTACGCCCACGCCTCACGCATCGCCGCCGGTGGATCGATCGGCGCCGAGTCCAGCCTCAACAAGGTCTTCTGGTCCGAGCTGGACATCGCGCTGCACGAGACCGCCCTCGACCTGCTCGGTCCCTGGGGCGAGTTGTCCGACGAGTCCACCGAGGCGCCTGCGGACGGCAGTTGGGCCGAGGGGTACACCTTCTCCCTGGCCGGGCCGATCTACGCCGGCACCAACGAGATCCAGCGCGACATCATCGCCGAGCGGCTGCTCGGCCTGCCGAAGGGACGCCGGTGATGCGGTGATGCGGTTCCTCCTCGACGACGAGCAGCGGGAGTTCGCCCGCACGCTGGACGACATGCTGGGTTCCGCCGGAACACCCGGCGTCGTACGGTCCTGGGCGGCGGGCGACCACGGGCCCGGACGCGCCCTGTGGGCCAGGCTCGCGGAGGCCGGCGTCTTCGCCCTCGCCGTTGCGCAGGAGCACGAGGGGTTGGGACCGCTGCCCGTCGAACTGGCCGTCGCCTTCGCCGAGCTGGGCCGTCATGCCGTGCCCGGTCCGCTGGCCGAGACGGCCGCCGCCAGTGCCCTGCTGGGCCGGCTCGGGGGTGACGCGGCGCATGCCTGGCTTCCGCAGTTCGCGTCGGGCAAGGCCATGGCGTCCCTGTGCGTCCTGTCGCCCGGGGGCGGCCCGTACGCGCTGGACGCCGACGCCGCCGACGCGGTGTTCGTCGTGGACGGCGACACCGTACGGCTCGCGGCCTCGCACGGTCCGGTGCAGTCGTCGGCCGACCCGACGCGGCGGCTGGCCCGACCGTTGGGCGGAGCCGTGCTCGGACAGGGGCCCGAGGTGACGGCGGCCGCCACGTACGCCACCGATGTCGCGGCGCTGGTCACCGCCGCGCAGGCCCTCGGGCTGGGAAGGTCGCTGCTGGAACGCACGGTGCGGTACGTCCGGCAGCGCACCCAGTTCGGGGTGACCGTCGGCTCGTTCCAGGCGGTCAAGCACCGCCTGGCCGACACCCTCATCGCCCTGGAGTTCGCCCAGCCTCTGGTCCACGCCGCCGCCCTGGCCCTGGCGGCGGACGATCCGGCGGCAGGCCGGGAGGTCGCCGCCGCGAAGGTGTCGGCCTGCGAGGCGGCGTACGGGGCGGCGCGCACCGCCCTGCAACTCCACGGTGCTGTCGGCTACACCGAGGAACTGGACCTGTCCTTGTGGATCCGCAAGGCCCGCCCGTTGCGCAACGCCTGGGGTACTCCGGCCGCGTGCCGTGCCCGGGTACTGGCGGACGGGCCGGTGGGGTGAGGCCGGCGGCGGATCAGCGCGAACTGCGGCTGCCGGTAGGGCCGTTGCCATCCTCCCTCACTCGACGGTCGGCAGCCTGCCGAGCGTTGCGCATGCCTCCATCATGATCCTTCCGACGAGTTCGGCGCAGGACGGCAGGTCGTCGATCAGCCCCCCGACCTGGCCGCAGGCCATCACACCGAGGTCGGTGCGGCCGTCGACCATCGCGGCCTTGAGGAGCATCGGGGTGTTGGCGGCCAGGAGGACCTGGCTCCAGGTCAGGCTCTTGCCGTGCTTCATGGCCAGGCCGTCGCGTACCATTCCGGCCCAGCTCATGCCGGAGTCCCGTTTGAAGGCTGAGGCGTGCCGCAGGGCGCGCAGCAGCGAGGCCGTACGGCCGGAGCGCTCCAGCGCGTCCACCAGGTCGCTGCGCAGCATGCGGTGGGGCAGGCCGTCGACCTTCGTGGTGACGGTGACGTCCTGGACGCCCGCGGCGAGGTAGCGGGCCTTGACCGCGTCGGGGACGGTGCTGTCGGAGGTGAGCAGGAAACGGGTGCCCATGGCGATGCCGGCGGCGCCGTAGGCCAGGGCCGCGACCAGTCCGCGTCCGTCCCGGAAGCCGCCCGCGGCGATCACGGGGATGTCGACGGCGTCCACGACCTGCGGCAGCAGCACGGTGGTGGCGACGCTGCCGGTGTGGCCGCCGCCCTCGCCGCCCTGCACGAGCACGGCGTCGGCGCCCCAGGCCGCGACCTTCTCGGCATGCCGCCGGGCGCCCACGGAGGGGATGACGACCACCCCCGCGTCCTTCAGGCGGGCGATCAGTTCCGGCCGGGGCGCGAGCGCGAACGAGGCGACTCTCACGCCCTCGTCGAGGATGATGCGCACCCTCTCCCCCGCGTCCGAGGCGTCCGCCCGGAGGTTGACCCCGAAGGGCGCGTCGGTGCGGGACCTGACCTCGCGCACGGCCGAGCGGAGCTGCTCCGGGGTCATGGTGGCGGACGCGAGGATGCCCAGGGCTCCCGCGTCGGCGGCGGCGGAGACCAGGCGGGGGCCGGCCACCCACCCCATGCCGGTCTGGACGATGGGGGTGCGCACTCCGACGAGTTCGGTGAGGGCCGTGGCGATCGCGGTGTCGCTCATGCGGGCACCTCACGGTCACGGGCGCCCTTCGAGTCGATGACCTCGCGGACGAGGCGCAGCTCTTCGCTGGTGGGCTCGCGGGTGTACGGCACCTCGTCCGGGACGGTGAGGGCGAAACCGGTGGCCGCAAGGACCTGTTCGATCGTGACCCCCGGATGCAGCGAGCGCAGCCGCATCGAGTGGTCCGGGGTGGCGAAGTCGAAGACGCCGAGGTTGCTGACCACTTCCGGGACGTGGTGGAAGCGGGTGGCCGACGGGCCGGCCTCGGCCGCACGGTCGTAGCCGACTCCGCACACCATGTCGACCTGCTCCACGAAGACGCGCGTGGAGTGCTTCGGTACCCAGTAACTGGTCGGATTGTTCAGGGTGTTCACGGGGGCGCCCCGGACACCCAGGAGTTGCCGGGCGGGACGGGACCAGTCGCCGATGCAGGAGATGTTCTGGTTGCCGTGGCGGTCGATCTGGCCGGCGCCCATCATCACGTGCCGCCGTCCCGTGGCGACGAGAGCCAGGTGCTGGCGGTAGGGCAGCCAGCCCTCCACCACCTGGGCGCGGGCGTCGAGCGCCGGGACGTCGCCGATCAGCAGTGCCTCGCCGTCGGTGAGCAGCAGGTCGGGCGCGAACGTCAGCTTCGCCAGCCGGGCGCCGATGGCGGGGACGGTTCCCATGGGGCCGGCCAGGACCTCCCCGGCGTGGCGCCAGACCTCCGCGCAGGCCACCACGCAGTACTCGGCGCGCGTCGTCTTGCCCGTCGTAGGACTGCTCACGCGCGCTCCTCGTGGAATGCCGCGACCGCGGCCTGATACGTCTCCTCGTCCGCGGACAGGTAGCGATCGGTGAAGGCCTGCCAGGCCTGAGGGTCGCGGGCGGCAACGGCGTAGGCGCGCTGGAAGGCCTCGTCGCGGTCGTGGTCGGGGGCACAGGAGGTGAAGTGCGCGCCGTTGGGTGTCTGGACGACCCCGGTCACGAACGCCCGCTTGACGAGCAGCGTCTGCGGGGCCGCGTCCTTGAGCAGGTCGGCCGTGTCGACGAGCTGCTCGCAGGAGACGTACGCGGCGTCGGCCGCCTGGCAGAACAGGTCGTCGAAGTACGGGTCGGGCCCCAGGTACTGGGCGTTGCCCTGTGCGTCCGCCCGGTTGAGGTGCACCAGCGTCGCGTCCAGGCGCAACGCCGGGACCGCGACGAACTCCTCGCCGTCCGCGTAGGGCGAGACCACCGTGCGCAGGTGCGGGTTGACCTTCATCACGTCGGAGCCGAGTCCGGCTCGGACCGGCAGGAAGGGCAGCCGCTGCGCTGCGGCGGTCAGACCCCACATGAACATCGCCTCGTCCAGTTCCACCAGGTCGAAGGCCCCGCGCTGCCGGGCCGCGGTGAAATGCGGCTCCAGCGGGATGGAGTCCAGGGTGGCGAACGGGGTCACCAGAGTGCGGATCCGGTCCGCCGCGGCGAGCAGGCCTACGTCGGGGCCGCCGTAGGACACCACCGTCAGGTCGGTGATGTCGGAGCGCAGCAGTGCACGGATCAGTGCCATCGGCTTGCGGCGCGATCCCCAGCCGCCGATGCCCAGGGTCATGCCGCTACGGAGCCGGCCGACCACCTGCTCGGCGGTCATCGTCTTGTCGCTCAACGCGCCTCCCTTTCGGACGGCTCGGACGCCTTCGACGACGACCGGGACGAGATGAAGGCCTCGCGGTACCGGTCCGACACGCCCCTGAGGTTGGCCTCGAACGTGAAGCCCTGCTCGAAGCGGTAGCTGCGGCGGACGTCCACGGGGTCGATGCCGTTGATCGAGGCCTTGGCGAAGCGGATGAGGAGCCCGTCCTTGGCGGCGATCTCCCTGGCCAGCTCCATGGCCGCGGCGTGCAGCTGTTCGCGCGGGACGATCCGCCACACCGAGCCGTGGCGGTGCAGTTCCTCGGCCGTCACGGTGCGCGAGGTGTAGTAGAGCGTCCGCATCAGGTGCTGGGGGACCAGCCGGGCCAGGTGGGTGGCGGCGCCGAGCGCGCCCCGGTCCAGCTCGGGCAGCCCGAAGGTCGCGTCGTCGCTCGCCACGATCGAGTCGGCGTTGCCGACCAGGCCGATACCGCCGCCCACGCAGTAGCCCTGCACAGCGGCGACCACGGGGACCTCGCAGTCGTAGACCGCGTTGAACGCCTCGTAGCAGCCGCGGTTGGTGCCGACGAGTGCCGTGTACCCCTCGGTGCGCTGCATCTCCTTGATGTCGGCGCCGGCGTTGAAGCCGCGCCCGGTCGCGGTGAGGACGACGCAGCGCACGGCGGGATCGGAACCGGCACCGCGTACCGCGGCAGCCAGGTCGTACCAGCCCTGGACGGGGACGGCGTTGACCGGTGGGAAGTCGACGGTGATGACGGCGATGCCCTCTGCGGGGCTTGCGGTGGAGACACCCATGGGCGGATCAGCTACCTTTCCACCAAACGTTTGTTAGGTGTGAAGGTAGCAGCGGAGTACGCCTCGCGGGAGGTCCCCCATGGCAACGATCACCGATCTGAGCGGACGGGTGGCGGTGGTCACCGGCGGAACCAGGGGCGTGGGCGCGGGCATCACCCGGGCCCTGCTGAAAGCCGGGGCCGAGGTGGTGACCTGCGCGCGGCGCCCCGCGGACGGGCCTGTCGAAGCGGCCGGGCGCACTGCCCGGTTCCTGCCGGTCGACCTGCGTGACGCGGACGCCGTCGGTGCCTTCTTCGCTCACGTGAGGGGCGAGTACGGCGGGCTGGACGTCCTCGTCAACAACGCGGGGGGCACGCCGTACCGGATGCTCGAGGAGGGCGGTGCCGAACGGCACTCCCGGGTCGTCGAGTTGAACCTGCTGGCCCCCCTGACAGCCTCCCTCGCCGCCTACGAGCAGATGCGCGCCCGGCCCGGCGGCGGGTCGATCGTCATGATCGGCAGTGTCAGCGGCAGCCGTCCGTCACCGGGCTCGGCGGCCTACGGCGCCGCCAAGGCGGGGCTGGAGCAGCTGGCCCGCAGCATGGCTGTGGAGTGGGCCCCGGAAGTACGGGTCAACACCCTGGTCCTCGGCATGGTCCGCACCGAGCTGTCGCAGCTGCACTACGGCGACGAGGACGGCGTCGCGGCCGTCGGCCGCACCGTGCCGCTCGGCCGGCTCGCCGACCCGGCGGAGGTGGGCGACGCCTGTGTCTTCCTCGCCTCCGAGCGCGCCGCGTACATCAGCGGCGCGAGCCTGCTCGTCCACGGCGGCGGCGAACGCCCGGCCTACCTCGACGCCGCCACCGCCGGCAAGTGACCCACCGAACCCACCCGTTCCCCGACCTTCCAGACCTCTCAGTGAAGGGACCCAGAGCATGTCCGGACTGTGCAGCGAACGTGTCGCGATCGTCACCGGGGCGGGACGTGGACTCGGCCGGGCGCACGCCCTCGCTCTCGCCGCCGAGGGCGCGAAGGTCGTCGTGAACGACCTCGGTGTCGGCCTCGACGGGAGTGGTACCGAGGCGGGGCCCGCCCAGCTCGTCGTCGACGAGATCGTCGCCCGCGGCGGGCAGGCGATCGCCCACGGCGGGGACATCGCCACGACGGAGGGGGCGGCCTCGTTGATCCGCACCGCCGTCGAGGCCTACGGCCGCCTCGACACCCTGGTCAACAACGCCGGATTCCTGCGGGACCGCATGCTGGTGAACCTCGACGAGGAGGACTGGGACGCCGTCATGCGCGTCCATCTCAAGGGGCACTTCCTGCCGCTGAAGCACGCGGCGGCCCACTGGCGCGCGGAGGCCAAGGCGGGCCGTGTCCCGGCCGCCCGGGTCGTCAACACCACCAGCGGGGCGGGGCTGTTGGGCAGTGTCGGCCAGGGCAACTACTCCGCGGCCAAGGCCGGGATCATCGGGCTGACCCTCGTCGCCGCGGCCGAGATGGGCCGTTACGGCGTCCTGGTCAACGCCATCGCCCCCGCGGCGCGCACCCGGATGACCGAGGCCACGTTCGCCGAGGCCATGACGGCCTCCGGCAGCGGCTTCGACGCCATGGCCCCGGAGAACGTGTCCCCGCTCGTCGTGTGGCTCGGCTCCGCGGCCTGCGCCGGGGTGACGGGGCGGGTCTTCGAGGCGGCGGGCGGTCGCATCACGGTCATGGAGGGGTGGCGCCCCGGCCCCACGGCGGACAAGGACGCCCGCTGGTCCCCGTCCGAGGCCGGGGAGGCCGCAATGAAACTCCTGGCGGAGGCGGCGACTCCCGAACCGGTGTACGGAGCGGGGTGAGCACCCGGCGGGTGTACGACTCCGAAGAGCCGGACACCCGCCCTGCTGCCGCCGGACCGACGGAAGAGGCCGGAGCGGACCGTGAGCGGGTGGCGGCCGCCGGCTGAGGACAGCACAGAAACGACGGCCGGTGCGGAGCGCGCGCTCCGCACCGGCCCTCGGTGGTGCTGCTGCCGTTGTCCAGCCCCTTGCTGCTCATGCGGTTGACCAGTGTGCAGCAGCCGTTGCAGCACGTCAGCCGGCGGGGGACGGCTCCGGCAGCGTCTCGGGTTCTGCGGCGGGGGCGTCCGGGTGCCGGCGTTCGTTTCGCCACGACGCCACCCACGCGAGTACCGCGCCGCCCACGGCGTAGGCGCCGAGCACCCAGACGGCGGACGTGACCGCATGGCCCGAGAAGTAGACCGTGTTGCGGACCAGCGTGGTACCGGCCCCCGGCGGCAGGGCCTGTCCGATCGCGCTCCAGAACGCGGGGAGCAGCGGTGCCGGGTAGACGCCGCCGGAGCTCGGATTGCCCAGCACCACGAAAAGCAGGATGACCAGGCCGGTGCCCAGCAGGCCCAGTAGGGTCTGCAGGGCGAGCGCGGTCGCCGCCGAGGCGAGGACGACCAGGGCACCGATGCCGCTCAGGGCCCAGAAATGACCGTCGAGTGCGCCGAACACCGGCCCCACGACGACCGCTCCGGCGATTCCGGACACGGCCGCGTACACCGCGAGCACGGCGAGGCGGATCAGGGTGCGCTGCCGGTTGGCCGGGCGGGTACCCGCTGCCATCCCCATGATCGTGGCCGTCAGATAGCCGCCGATCACCCAGCCCACCACCAGGTAGAAGGACGTCATGCCTCGCCCGTCCCCGGCATTCGGGGGCCGGATGTCGGAGACGGTGATCTGCCGCTTCTGCGCCGTCTCGATCTTCTGGGCGATCTGCGTGGCGGTCTGCGACACCGAGGGTCCACCCGCCGAAGCGACGAGGAGGGTGTCTTTGGTGCCGGCCGCGTCGAAGAGGAAGGCGGCGTCCGTCTTCCTCGTGAGCACCCATTGCCGGGCCGTCTCGGCGCTCGGTGCCGCCGTCGCCTTGACCGGGTCGTCGGACAGGGCGTTGAGCTGGCCGACGATCTTCGCGGAAGCCTGCTGTGGAGCGGCGACCGCCACGGTTATCCGGTGAGGTGTGGGCGAGTGGAAGGCCCCGACGTAGGAGACGATGAAGGCGAGCTGGACGAGCAGGCCGCCGAGCACCAGCCCGAAGGCCCGGAGCGTGACGGCGTCCTTGAACTCGGCCGCGAAAACAGGCGACTTGGAGTCGCGCTCGATCGGCGATTCGCCCGAAGGCGGGCTGGAGGGTGCTTTCACGGGCGAATGATCGCACACGGACGTGAATGCCTTGCTCCGCTTACTCCGCCGCACTGGCCATCAATGACGCACTGGCGCCGCGCACCACCGCGCCGAGCCCGCCTTGGCCCGTCGCTATCCGAACAGGCGCCGCTGGATCTCCCGCCGGTAGTCCTCCAGCGTCCTGTCGAGGTGCACCGCCGTGGCCTCGGCCGCCTCGTCGGGGCGGCCGTCGCGGATGGCCCGGTAGATGGCCTCGTGCTCCTCCACCGCGGCCGCCGTACCGTCGCCGAACGTGTCGTGGATCCCGATGGCGCTGGACTGCCGCTGCAGGCGTCGCGCGTCGCGCACCGCGCTGACCAGGAAGGTGTTGTGCGAGGCCGCGGCCACACCGGTATGGAAGTCGTCGTCCGCCTGGTTGAACACCTCGACCTGGCCGTGGACGAACCCGTGCCTGCATTGCTGCATCGCGACTTCGATGGTCCGCAGCTCGGCGGGCGTGGCACGGGTGGCCGCCAGACTGCTGGCGGCCATCTCCTGCACCCTGCGGAACTCGAACAGCATCAGGACGTGATCGATGTCGACGGGGCGGAAGAAGCCGCCCCAGCGGCTGGTGATGAGCATGCCGTCGTCGTCCGCGACGAACAGTCCGCGTCCCTTGTGCGCCCGGACCCGACCGAGGGCCGAAAGGATCTTCACTGCCTCCCGCACGACCGCTCTGCTGGTGTTCAGCGTCTGGGCCAGGTCGTTCTCCGTCGGCAGCCGGTCCCCAGGCGTCAGGCGCGCCTCGGCGATGAATTCGAGGATCCGCTCGGCCACCACCTCGTAGCCGGGCCGATAGTCACGCCGCTCCTGGTCCGAGCCGTTCGCCGCCGCGGCAGCAGTGGTCGAGGCTTGCGCGGGCAGGGCCGGTTCGGTCGCGGGCGTGTCGTTCATCTGGAATGCCTCCGGGTGACTGCGACGACAGCGACTGATCGCTGTTGAGCCGCGCTCATCGTACCCGTAGCCAACAATGAGTCGTACTTATTTGGCAATGGGCCAGTCGATAAAGGCCGATGCATAAGTTGGACATAACGGTCACAGCAGGCACCAATCTCTCCTTAATCGCCGAGGCGACGCTTTGAAATTGGGCAAATAGAGCCGCACACACCCTTGACTGCCTGCTGGATAAGGCGCCTAATTTCTTCCGCGACGGCAGTGACAGAGCAGTCGTCGCCTCATCCCCGCGCCACCTTCCCGATCTGCTTCGGGGCGCCCGCACACCAAGTGGAGTCGTTCATGACCCTTAGCGAGTCTTCGGCCGGCCAGGAAAGAGTGTCGAGCAAGAGACGTTCTGCGTTGCTGGCCGGCTGCGCGGCCACCGTGCTCATGACCGTGGCCGCCTGCGGTGGCGGCACCGCGAGCACGACCGAGAAGGACGGCTTCGCCCAAGCGCCCCAGAAGGACGGCGCGTTGACCGTCTGGGTGGACGCGACCCGGCTGGCCGCCGCGAAGCAGTACCAGCAGCTGCACCCGGACGTGAAGCTGGACATCGTCAGCTACGACGGCAACGCCAACGGGTCGAACTACCTCCAGACGAAGGTCCAGCTCTTCAACCGCACCCACAAGGGCTGGCCGGACGTCGTCTTCAGCTCCCAGAACAACGAGGTCACCTGGGCGGTCGACGCGGGCTTCGCCGCGCCGCTCAACAAGGGACTGATCCCGGAAGGGACCCTGGGGAACTTCGCCAAGGGCGCCAACGACGTCTGTACGGTCAACGGCACGCTCTACTGTCTGCGCAACGACCTCTCCCAGGCGGTGCTCTGGTACAACGCGCCGCTGATGAAGAAGTTCGGCTACACGGTGCCGACGACCTGGGAGGACTACCAGAAGCTCGGCGAGAAGGTCGCCGAGGAACACCCCGGCTACCTGGTGGGAGACGCGGGCGACTCCTTCACTCCCGAGATCTACCTGTGGGCGAGCAAGTGCGGCGCCAACCACATCACCGGCCCCAAGGCCGTGTCGGTCAACACCACCAGCGAGGCCTGCACCAAGATGGCCAAGCTCATGGACGCGCTCATCAAGAACAAGTCCATGTCCATCAGCGGGGTGTTCAGCACCGACTTCACCAAGAACGAGGCCGACAAGATCCTGCTCATGCCCGGTCCGGCCTGGTTCGGCGGGGCGGTGTTCAAGGACGGCCTCAAGACCCCGGCGAAGCAGATCGGTGTGGCCCCCATACCCCAGTGGAAGGGCGACACCTCGACGTCCACCGGCAACGTCGGCGGCGGCACCTGGCTGCTCTCCCAGCACTCCACTCACCTCAAGGCGGCCACCGACTTCCTGAAGTGGGTCACCACCGACAACGCCTACCAGGGCGAGAAGGCGCCCGGCTTCCCGGCCTACGCGCCCGCGGCCGAGAACTGGCTGAAGGCCCAGGACGCCTCCGGCTACTTCAGCGGTGGCCTCGGCGCGCTCAAGGACGCCTCCGGTCAGGTCTGGCCGGGCTGGGGCTCGGGCCAGTTCAGCCAGGAGGCGATCTGGGCCGCCACCGTCAAGCCAGGCCTGACCCAAGGCAAGAGCATCGTCTCGATGCTGCCGGCCTGGCAGGACTCCATCGTCAAGTACGCCAAGTCCGACGGATACAAGGTCTCCCAGTGACCCTGACCCTCTCATCGACCGGCTCTGCCCGTCGGCGCCGTCGCGGCCCCGCCCGGCAGAGCCGGGCCGGCGCGGCGTTCGTCGCCGCCTACGTGATCCTGCTGATCGCGTTCGGCATCCTTCCGACCGGCTACGCCGTCTACTTCGCCTTCACCGACGCCGGGGGCACCTTCACCGGCTTCGCCAACTTCATCACCACGGCGCAGGACTTCCGCTTCGTGGACGCCGTGAGCCACGTGGCGGTCTACCTCGTCCTCTGGCTCTTCTCGCTGGTGGTGTTCGTGGTGGGCCTGGCGCTGCTCCTGCACCGCCTGGCCTCCGGGAAGGCCGGGCAGGCGCTCCGGTTCCTCTATTACATCCCCGGAGCGCTCGCCGGCGCCGCCAGCGTGCTGGTGTGGCTGTTCATGCTCGATCCGACGGTGAGCCCGGTCAGTTCCCTGCTGGGGACACTGGGGTTCCACACCTTCGGCGAGGTGATCGCGCCCGGCAACCTGGCACTGCTGTTCACGATCATCGCGTTCTGGACCGGAGCCGGCGGCTGGATCGTCGTCATGTACGGGGCGCTCAACAACATCCCCAAGGACGTCATGGAAGCCGCGCACATCGACGGCGCGAACGCCTGGCAGACCGCCTGGCGGGTGCAGATCCCGATGCTTCGCAAGTGGATCGTGTACATGGTGATCCTGGGCTTCGCGGGCGGCGCCCAGCTGTTCGTCGAACCGCAGTTGCTCTCCCTCGCCAGTGTGGGCGTGGCCGGACGTGACTACTCGGTCAACCAGCTGACGTACGACTTCGCCTTCCAGATGAACAACATCAACGGAGCCGCCGCCGTCTCGGTGGAGCTCCTGGTCGTCGGTGTGTCGGCCGCCGCCCTCTTCGTCGCACGGTCGGGATTCTTCGATGCCGATTGACACCTCCCCCAGTTCGGTCGCCGCACCCCGCTCGGTGCGGGGACCCGAGGCCGTGAGCCGGTCCCGGCACCGGACCTCGCGGCAGCGCCGACGGCCCGCACGGCACCTGCCGTCGCGGCTGCTGGCCGCCTCCGTACTCGCCGTGTTCGTCGTGTTCTTCGTGCTGCCGGTGCTCTGGCTCGTCCTCGCCGCGACCAAGACCGACCAGCAGTTGGTCCACGACAGCCCGCTGTCCATCGGCTCCTGGCACACGCTCGAGGCCAACTGGCACGCCCTCACGGCGTACCAGGACAACGCCATCATGCTGTGGCTGCGCAACTCCGCTCTCTACGCGGTGATTTCGCTGGCCATCACGCTGTGCGTGGCCGTGCCCGCGGGCTACGCCCTGGCGATGACCGAGTTCCGGGGCCGGCGCGCGCTGCTGATCTCGACACTGGTCGTGATGCTCATGCCGAACGCCACGCTGGTGGTGCCGCTGTTCCTGGAGATCAACGCGGTGGGCCTGATCGGCACGATGTGGTCGATCATCCTGCCGTACTCCTTCTATCCGTTCGGCGTCTACCTGACCTACATCTACTTCACCACCGCCGTGCCGAAGGACCTTCTGGCAGCGGCGCGGATGGACGGCTGCTCCGAGTTCGGTGTCTTCCGCCTCGTGGCACTGCCGCTGGCGACACCTGTCATCGCGCTCGTGGGCTTCTTCAGCTTCGTCGCCAACTGGACCAACTACTTCCTGCCGTACGTGATGCTCCCCGAAAGCGACCAGATGCCCGTCCAGGTGGGCGTCGGCAACCTGCTCAGCAGTGTGCCGTCGTTCAACCCGACGGTCGGCTCGCTCGCCATCGAGCGCCCGCAGCTGGCTCTGGCGACCTTGGTGGCCATCACACCGGTGCTCGTCGTCTTCCTCTTCGCCCAGCGCTTCCTGGTGAGCGGAATGCTCGCCGGAGCCACCAAGGAATGACGTCCGCGCCGCCACCCCGAACGGAGAACCCCCGCATGCCACTCAGCTCTGCCGACCACGATTCGGGGGAGGACGCCCAGGCCTCCGGCCACCCGGCTCCCCCGCCCGAAGTCCAGGCCGGGGTGCCGCTGCTCGAACCACCCGGCTGGGCCACGGCACAGCGTGCGCTGTTCGACCTGCTCGACCACGCCTGGCGCCGTTTCGCCCGCGACTTCACCGGCCAGGACGGACGGCTGAACTACAACGACCGGCTCACCACCCGTGACGGTGTGGACGACTTCTACGAGGTGTTCTTCAACTGGCCCCAGCTCTACCTCCTCGGCGGCGCCGACGATCTGCTGCCCGCGAGTGAGAGGCACTGGGAGGGCGTGACCCGGCAGCTCACCGAACTGGACATGCTGCGCGACGAGTACGAGCGCGGCTACGACTGGTTCCACCAGGGCGAGAGCCTGCTGCTGCTCTACTTCCTGTGCATGGCCGCCCCCGACCGCTGGTCCGAGCGCGCCCTGCGCTTCGCCGAGCTGTACGTCGACGCGTCCAAGGGCAACTACGACCCCGAACACCGCGTCATCACCCGCCCCCACAACGGCAGCGACCCGGACCGGTCGGGCCTGTTCGACGGAGACGTCTACCCCTGGCTGCTGAAGGAGGCCGAGACCTACGGCTTCCCTCTGGACTGGATCCCCGAGGCGCAGGGCGGCCCGTTCCCCCTCTCCGAGGATCCCCGGCTGGGCGCGCAGATGCGGACGCGGATGGGCGTCGGCGACACGGCGGTCAACCTCGCCGCGGCCGGGCTGGTCCTCAACGCCTGGATCCTGTCGGGCGAGGAGCGCTACCGCGACTGGATCGTCGAGTACGTGGGTGCGTGGCGGGAACGGACGCAGGCGAACGAGGGACTCATCCCGGACAACGCCGGCCCGGACGGCGAGGTCGGCAGTCTGCTGGAGGGGCGCTGGTACGGCGGCCACTACGGCTGGTCCTGGCCGCACGGCTGGCACAGCGTGGGTCACGCGGCCTGTGTGGCGGCGCTGGCGGCGGCGACGGTCACCGGGGACGACGACTACCTCTCCATGGTCACGACCTCGCTCGACACCCTCATCGGCCACGGCAAGGTGATGCCCCACACCGAGGCGGACTCGAGTCTGCCCTCCAAGTGGGCGGTCGAGCTCGGTCCGGACATCACCACGCCCACGCTCCACCTCCCCTTCCGTCACAACGACTCGGGCTGGTTCGACTACAACCCCCTCACCCCGCCCGTGCCGGTCGCCCTGTGGCACCACACGGCCTCCGACACCGACCGCGCCCGGCTGGAGGGGCTGCGCGAGGCCGACGGCATCGACTGGCGCACGGTGCGGCCGTTCCGTGCCAAGGAGGAGTCCGGGCACGAGAAGGCGTGGTTCGCCTTCCTCGCCGGTGACGACCCCGGCTACCCGGAGCGGATCCTCGCCACCGCCCAGGCCCAGGTCCGCCACCGTCTGCGGCGCATGGACCGCTACCGCGACCTGGACGTGGCCGAGGCCGACATCCACGTGTGGCAGCTGTGCAACCCGGTGGTCACCGAGGCTCTCGTCCAGCTGACCTGGGGCGGCCCCCAGGTGCTGTACAACGGCGGCCTGCAACAGGCCCGGCTGCGCTACCACGACGCCGAGGCCCGCCGCGCCGGCCTGCCGCCGGACGTGGCCGCGCTGGTCACGTCCATCGAGCCCGAGGCGACCACCGTCGAACTGGTGAACCTCTCCCCCGCGGCCGAGCGCACGGTGATCGTCCAGGCGGGTGCCTTCGCCGAGCACACCATCACGGCGGTCCGGTACACGACGTGCGCGGACGACGGTTGGATCGGGGACATGTACGACTACGGCCACACGGAGCCGGTCGTCTCCGAGACGGAGGCGGCTTGCGACAGCGCCTTCCTGACCGTCCGGCTTCCGGCGTCCACCCGTGTACGGCTGACGCTCCGGCTCCGGTTGCGCACCCGCACCCCCAGCTACCGCACACCCTTCGACAACTCTGCCGACCAGCCCCGCCCGGGCGTGGAGGAGCACACCTCATGAAGCGCTTCGCCCAGACCATCCGGCTCCGGCCCGAACACCGGCGGGAGTACCTCGAACTCCACTCCGCCGTCTGGCCCGGAGTCGAGGCCGCCCTGCACCGTGCGCAGATCCGCAACTACAGCCTCTTCCTCCACGGTGACGTGCTGTTCGCCTACTTCGAGTACCACGGCGAGGACTTCGAGGCCGACATGGCGGAACTCGAGGCCGACCCCGAGACCCAGGAGTGGTGGAAGCTCACCGACCCGTGCCAGGAGCCGTGGCCGGACCGGGGCGACTCACGCCAGTGGACGGAGATGCCGGAGGTCTGGCATCTGGGCCCGAAGGCGGACCCGCAGTGACCGCCCCCGCTCTCGTCGACGCCCACCACCACCTGTGGGACCTGGCCCGGCGTCCGCAGCCCTGGCTCGACGACCCCGCCGTGACGTCGATCCGCCGTACCTTCACCCCCGACGATCTGCGCGCCACCGCCACTCACCCGATCGCGGGCCGCCGGCTGCACAGCACGGTCGTGGTGCAGTGCATCGCGGACGTGCCCGAGACCGAGGACCTGCTCGCGCTCGCCGCACAGGAGTCGCTGATCGGGGCCGTGGTCGGCTGGGCGGATCTGACGTCCCCGGCGATCGGTGACGTGCTCGACCGCCTGAGCGCCGGACCCGGCGGCACGTATCTGCGCTCGCTGCGCCACCTCGTGCAGGGCGAGACGGACCCCGGATGGCTGCAGCGGCCCGATGTGGAGCGTGGCCTGGCGGCGCTCCGGGACCGCGGGCTCTGCTACGACGTGCTCGTCCGCAGCCACCAGCTCGACCAGGCGATCCGGCTGGCCGAACGGTTCCCGGACCTGCCCCAGGTGCTCGACCACGCGGGAAAGCCGCCCATCGCCGCGCGTGACCTGGCGGACTGGGAACGCGAGGTACGCCGGCTGGCCGGTCATCCCCACGTGGTGTGCAAGGTGTCGGGGCTGATCACCGAAGCCGACCACGGCAGCTGGACGACCGCCGACATCCGGCCCGTCTGGGACGTCCTGCTCGACTCCTTCGGCCCCGGCCGGCTGATGTTCGGCTCGGACTGGCCGGTCGCGAACCTCGCGGGCGGCTGGAACCGCTGGGCCGCCACCGTCGACGAACTGCTCAGCGGCTGTGCCGCGAACGAGATCCAGTCCGTCCTGGCCGGCACCGCGACCGCCTTCTACCGCCTCGCGCCCGCCTCCGATGGAGGCGACGCCGCCGCCCGCACCACGAGGGGGGACGGATGACCCCTTCCCACCGTGCGCCTGCCTCCCCCGAGGAGCACGTGGTGCGCCGGCGGACCGTGGGAAACACCTCGGTCGCCGTGACCGACCTGGGCTTCGGGGCCTCGGTGATCGGCAACCTCTACCGGGTGACTCCCGCCCAGGACGCGTCGGCCGCCGTCGACGCGGCCTGGGAGGCGGGCATCCGGTACTTCGACACAGCGCCGCACTACGGCCTCGGCCTCTCCGAGCGCCGTCTGGGCGCCGCCCTGCGCGCCCGGCCGCGCGAGGCCTGCGTCGTCTCCTCCAAGGTGGGCCGGCTCCTCGTCCCCAACGAACGGCCCCGAGGCCTCGACGACGAGGGCTTCGTGGTGCGCGATGACGTGCGCCGGCAGTGGGACTTCAGCCGCGACGGTGTCCTGCGCTCCATCGACGACACCCTGGAGCGCACCGGCCTGGACCGGCTCGACGTCGTCTATCTCCACGACCCCGACGACCACTGGCGGCAGGCCGCGGAGGAGGCCATGCCGGCCCTCGCCGACCTGCGCGACCAGGGCGTGATCGGGGCCGTCGGGGCCGGCATGAACCAGTCCGCCATGCTCGCCCGCTTCCTGCGCGAGACCGCCGCCGACGTCGTCATGCTCGCCGGGCGCTACACCCTGCTCGACCAGTCCGCGCTGGACGATGTGCTGCCCGCCGCGCAGGAGCACGGCAAGAGCGTCGTCGCGGTCGGCGTGTTCAACTCCGGACTGCTCTCCCAAGACCGGCCCGCCGAAGACATGAAGTACGACTACCGGGACGCGCCGCCGGACCTGGTCCGACGGGCGCTGGCCATCGCCGAGGTCTGCGCGCGGCACGGCACCGCCCTGCCCGCCGCCGCCATCGCCTTCCCCTACACACACCCCGGCGTCGTCAACGTCACGCTGGGCATGCGGACTCCGAAGCAGGTCCGCCGGAACGCCGCACTCCATCGGGGTGCCGTTCCCGAGGCGCTCTGGGACGACCTCCGGCGCCAGGGTCTCATCAGGCCCGACGTTCCCCTCGCGGCGGACGAGCCTTTACGCCGGCCCTGACTCCCGTCGCTCCACCTCCGTCGTGAGGCGAGCCCACAGTCGTGCCCCGGCCTTCGAGGCACTCAGAGCCGAACCCGATGACGACCCGAGTCAACCGCACCGAGGACCTACCGAGGACATACAGGGAGCCGCCGTATGTACGCCCACCCGATCGTTCGCACCAGAGGGAGGGACAGACGATGAAGCACGTCACCTCCTCCGTCCGCATGCTGTCAGCAGGCGCCGCGGTGGCGGTCTCCGCCACGCTGCTGACGTCCCTCACGATGCCGACCCCGGCCTCGGCCGCGACCCAGGCGACGTACTACGTCTCTCCTGACGGCAGCGACTCCAACTCCGGTACCGTCTCGGCTCCGTTCAAGACCCTGCAGCACGCCCGGGACGTCGTGCGCACGGTCAACGACAGCATGACCGGAGACACCAACGTCTATCTCCGGGGCGGCACCTACCCGGTGAGCAGCACCATCAACTTCGCCTCCGCCGACTCCGGCACGAACGGGCACCACGTCGTCTACGCCGCCTATCCGGGTGAGAAGCCGGTCCTGGACGGTGGTGTTCAGGTGACCGGCTGGACACAGCACAGCGGGAATATCTGGAAGGCCACCCTCGACCGCGACAACAAGCTCCGCGCTCTCTACGTCAACGGCAAGCGCGCCCAGATGGCCTCGAAGACGATCAACTCTGCTGGGTGTTACGGGACTTACACCGTCACGCAGAACCAGGCTCCGTGGGCCTGGGAGTCGGGTACGGAGTGCGACGGAGCCAAGTACAGCCTCTCCGACCTGCCTGCCATCGCGTCCAACCAGGACGACGTGGAGATCAAATCGTCGACGACCTGGACCACGGCGATCGTGGGCGTCAGGCAGATCACCACGAGCTCGGACGGCGCCAATCGCGTGGCCATGTTCCAGCAGCCGGGCGCGGCCATCGCCCAGGGACCGCCGAACGGCAACTTCAACCCCGGCGGCAGCCACACGTTCATGAACGCGTACGAGTTCCTGAACCAGCCGGGTGAGTTCTACTTCGACAAGGCCGCCCACACGCTCTATTACTACAAATCCAGCTCCGAGGACATGACCACGGCGAAGGTCTTCGCGCCGAACAACGTGTCCACCCTCCTCAAGATCGCCGGCACGTCCACGACCGACCACGCGCGGAACATCACGTTCTCCGGACTCACGGTCGAGCACTCCGACTGGAACCTGGTCAATGTGGCGGGCTCCGTCTTCCGGCAGGGCCAGCAGGGCAATGCCAGCTCGAACGTCTACACGACGGGGAACTTCCACGTCTACACGTACCGCAACGTCGATCTGCCGCCTGCGGCCATCCAGATCGAGAACGCCGACGGAATCGTCCTGCAGCGCAACACGGTGCAGCACACCGGCGCCGACGGGATCACCCTGGCCAACGACGTGACGGACTCGCAGCTGACCGGCAACTACACCAATGACATTGCCGGATCCGCCCTCACCGTGGGACATCCCCAGCATGTGTACATCGGCGACTACACCTCGGCGAACCACGAGAAGTACCCGGTGAACGTCGAGGGCGTCTGCAAGAACATCACCGTCACGAACAACTACCTCTACGACAGCGCGGTCCTGTTCGAGGGGTCCAGCCCCGTGTCTGCTTACTTCGCCGACACCTTGTCCCTGCAGCACAACCGCATCGAGAAGTCCCCGTGGGCGGGCATCACGCTCGGCTGGGGATGGTGGAACTTCGACGGTTCGCAGGGCTCCATCAACCCCGGGAACCCGACCACCACGGCGAAGAACAACACCGTCAAGTACAACGAGCTCATCGACACCATGCAGACGCTCGGCGACTCCGCTCCCATCTACACGCTGGGCAACCAGCCGGGCACCGAGATCAGCAACAACTTCATTCAGGGCGTGCCGGCCGGTCACAAGTACGGGATCCACCCCGATGAAGGCTCCGCCAACATCAACGAGCACGACAACGTCCTCGACATCGACCCGAACGTCAAGTACGCCATCAACTCCGGCACCTGGGGCAAGCAGCACGACCTGCAGATCACCAACACCTACGGCCCCGTCAACACGATCTTCAGCAAGAGCGTCCCGAACAGCACCATCGACAACGTGCGCGTGTACGCGGACCGCGTGTGGCCGTCGCAGGCCTACAGCATCGCGGTGAACGCGGGTCTGGACGACCTCTACAAGGACATCGTGCCGTCCGCCGATGTGGCGCTCCAGGACTACGCGCTGCCCGCCAGCACGTTCACCGGCAAGGGTGTGACGACCATTGCGGTGCGAAGCCCCGGAGACGGGAGCAAGACCCTTTGGCTGGCTCCCGCCGGCACCACGACGTTCGCCACCGGTCCCACCAAGACCAGCGCGAGTGGCACCTCGACGACCATCAGCGTCCCGCAGACCGCGGGTGACTACCGCCTCTACGTCGTGGACGCCCAGGGGAACGCCTCCGCCGCGTCGAAGGCGCTCGTGCGGCAGCGCTGGAACCACGTCGACGACAAGGCCGCCGGCGTGACCTACTCGGGTACCTGGTCGAACTGGAACGACACGAAGGACATGAACGGGTCCGAGAAGTTCACGAGCACCGCGGGGAACTACGCCGAGTTCTCGTTCACCGGCTCGGGAGTCCGGTACCTCAGCATGACGCAGCCGAACATGGGCAAGGTCGACGTCTACCTCGACGGCACCCTCGCCCAGTCGGGCATCGACGCTTATGCCTCGACGGTGACGAAGCAGGTGCCGCTGTTCGAGAAGACGGACCTCGCGGCGGGCCCCCACACGATCCGGGTGGTGTGCACCGGCACGAAGAACACCGCCTCGTCCGGAGCCGTCTGCACCCTGGACGCGTTCGCCTCCATCGCGTTCCCCGCCACGAACGCCAACTACAAGTTGGTCAACAAGGGCAGCTCCAAAGCGGTCGATGTCTCGGGTGCGTCGATGTCCGACGGAGCCAACGTCATCCAGTGGGCCGACTCCGGAGCCCTGAACCAGAACTGGCGCTTCGTCCCGGTGGGTGACGGCAGTTACGAGATCGTCAGCCGGAACAGTGCCCTGCTCATGGACGTCGGCGGGGACGGCACGTCCATCGTCCAGTCGTCCGATGACAACGCCCCGAGCCAGCACTGGACACTGGTCGCCGCCGGAAACGGCTACTACAAGATCAAGAACGTGAACAGCAACAAGCTGCTCGACGTGTCCTCGGGAGGCACTCAGCTCGTCCAGTCGACGGACACGAACGCCGACAGTCAGCTGTGGAAGGTCGTGAACGTGGACTGACCGCTCACCGATACCGGCGGGCCGGAAAACTCAAGGAGGCGAAAAACCCTGCGGGGCGGGCCGGTGCGGAAGCCGGCACCGCCCCGCAGACATGCGTCGAGGACGTCTGCCGTGGACGGCTGCACACCTCGCCTGCCGTGTCGCGCCTGCCGGTCAGCCGTCCGAGGGCTCGCCCTCACCGCGCCAGGGCCGTGCCAGCGTGCACAGGGACACTCCGGCCGCCGCCACCGCGAACAGCATGATGAGAGCCATCGGCAGGGAGCTGTCCTCCCCGAAGACGCCGACCAGGGGCGAGACGAGGGCGCCGCACAGGAACTGCAGGCCGCCGAGGACCGCTGAGGCGGCGCCGGGGGCTGCGCGGCCGAGGGTCTGGCCGATGCTCATGACCGCGGGGAAGACGAGGCCGATCCCGGCGACGGTGACGAACAGGGTGATCCAGGTTCCCGCGAGGGTTTCGCCGACGGTGACCACGAGGAGGACCTGGGCCATGGCGCCGAGCGCGGCGACGCCCACGCCGGTCGTGAGGAGGGTGTTCAGCCGCACGCCTCGCCGGACCAGGCGGGAGAACACCGACCCGTTGATGAGCATGCCGACCGCGTTGGTGGCGAAGATGAGCGAGTACGTCGTCGAGGAGACTCCGTGCAGGTTCTCGAAGACGAAGCTGGAGCCGCTGATGTAGGTGAACAGCGCCGCGGAGACGAAGGCGAGGACGAGGACGTAGCCCATGAAGGCCCGCTTGCCGAGCAGGGCGCCCATGGCCCGGAACGTGCTCGCGATCCCGCCGTGCTGCCGGCGCTCCGGCGGCAGGGACTCGGGCACGGCCCGCACCACGGCCGACAGGAGCAGGGCCCCCAGCACCGTCAGCACGACGAACACCACGCGCCAGGTGGAGACGGCCAGGACGGCCCCGCCGAGCACCGGCGCGGCGATGGGTGCCACGCCCATGATCTGCGACAACACGGCGAAGTGGCGGGGCAGTTCGGTGCCGCGGAAGCGGTCCGTCAGGACGGCCCGGGCCAGCACGGCACCGGCCGCGCCGGTCACGCCCTGCAGGAATCGGGCAGCGGTCAGCACACCGATGTTCGGGGCCAGCGCGCACACGAGGGAGAAGAAGGCGAAACCGGCGACCCCGGACATGAGCAGCCCACGTCGCCCGAGCCCGTCGCTCAGGGGGCCGAGGACCAACTGACCGACGACGAGCCCGGCCAGGAAGGCGGTCATCGTGAGCTGGACAGCTGAGCTGCTCGCGCCGAGCGTGTCGCCCATGGAGGGGAAGCCGGGCACGTACATGTCGATGGCCAGAGGCGTCACGGCGGTGAGGGCACCGAGGATGGCGACCAGGGTGAGGGCCGAGCGCCTGGCGGTTTGGGGGGCGGTGTCCGGGTCGGTGAGTCGTTCAGCGGTGGAAGGAGCGGGGGACGGGGATATCATGGCAATAACGTTAGCCAATGATTCACTGGTTAACAAATGTCCCCGTACAGCTGGAGCCGAGCCGCATGCCCTCCACCCTTCCCTCCCCCGACGGGATCCGCGCACAGTGGGCCGAGCACAACCCCGACCTGGACACCTCCCCCATGGAGCTGGTCGGCCTGCTCAAACGTGTCACAGGCCTCCTCGGCCGTGCCGTCGAGCCGCTTTACGCGGGCGCCCCCCTCACCGCTCCGGAGGTCGATGTGCTGGTCCCCCTGCGGCACGCCACCGACCCGGTCATCGCCAGCGGTCTCGCCCAGCACATGGGGATGTCCCGCGCCGGAATGAGCAAGACCCTCGCCAAACTGGAGCGCCGTGGCTTCATCGCCCGCACCCCCAATCCCGCGGACCGCCGTGCCGCCCTGGTCGTCGTCACCGAAGCGGGCGCCCAGGCCATCGACGCCTTCTTCCCCCGCCAGCTCGCCGCCGAGGTCGAGCTGCTGACGGACCTGGGCAAGGATCGTCAGCAGGTCATCAGGGCTTTGCAGCGGCTGGTGGAGGTCATGGAGAGCGGGGCCGGACGGGACTGACCCGCGGCACGGTCATCGCGTCCGCGTTCTGGCCCCAGGGAGCCGAGTTCGCCGCGCACGCGCGGCACCGGCCCGGACGGAGACCGCAATGCGCTCCACGGTGCCGCGTTCATGCGGGCCCGGCCCCGGACGTACCGAAGGAGAAGGAGGTGAGGCGGAAGTCGCCGTGCAGGGTCAGCCGCAGGTCGTGGACACCGTCGACGGGTGCCGTCACGTCGGCCGTCACCGTGGTCCAGGTGTAGGGACCCCCGGTGACCGGTACGGCCAGTTCGGTCAACGGCCGGTCCCCGGCAAGGATCTCCAGCCGTGCCTCTCCCCCGTCGGCGGCCACGCGCGCGACCTGCGCCTCGAAGCGGGCCGCGCCGGTCAGATCGGCGCGGCGGAACAGCAGGGTGGCGGGGCGTGCGGCGCCGGCCGGGGCGACGGCGTCGCCTGCAGCGCGGTCGGCGTCGACCAGGGTGACGGCGGTGTAGTCGTCGAAGTCGACGGCCTGGGTGCGCCGGCCGACGACCGCTCGGGGCGCGGGAGGCGCACCGGTCACCGTCACCGGTGCGGTCAGGACGACGTCTTCGGCGGACCGTGCGACGAGGACCTCGTAGGCGCCGGGGTCCACGGTGAAGGCGCCGGCGGCGACGTCCCAGTGCGCGAACCGGTCGGCGGGCAGCCGGAAGACAACCTCCCGGCTCGCCCCCGGTTCGAGCCGTACCTTGCGGAAGTCGGCCAGCCGCAGCCTCGGCGCCTCGTAGCGGGCGTCCAGCGCCCGGACGTAGAGCTGGACCACCTCGCTTCCGGCACGGCCGCCGGAGTTCGTCAGGGTCAGCGAGACGTCGAGCGCACCGTCCCCCGCCACCTCCGCCGCGGACAGCCGCAGGTCGCTGTGGGTGAACTCCGTGTAGGACAGGCCGTGCCCGAAGGCGTAGCGGGGTGCGGCGTGGTGGTACTGGTACGTCCAGCCCGCCTTGATGACGTCGTAGTCGAGGGGGTGCGGGAGCTCGTCGTCGCCCCGGTACCAGGTCTGCGGCAGGCGCCCGGCGGGGTCGGCCTCACCCAGCAGGACGGCGGCCAGTGCCGTGCCTGTTTCCTGCCCGCCGTGAGACGTCCACATCACGGCGGGCAGGTGCTCGTCGGCCCAGTCGAGGGCGTAGGGGTAGCTGCTCATGACGACCAGCGCGGTCTCCGGGCGGACCGCGGCGACCGCTCGCAAGAGCGCCTCTTGGGCCGCGGGCAGTGCGATGCCCGAGCGGTCCTCGGTCTCGCGGCCGTCGATGAGCGGGTGGTTGCCTAGGACGACGATCGCGACGTCGGCCGCCTCGGCGGCGGCGCGGGCCTCGGCCGTGCCGTCCCGCAGCAGCTCGCGCTGCCAGCGCTCGGCCTCCTTGGGGGTCCCGGCGGTGGCGGCGACCCGGCCGTCCGCGGGATCGACCGCGGCGTAGCGACCGGTGTGGATGTTGCGCAGGAGCACGGTGCCGGCGTCACCGAGCGGATCGGGCTCCAGTCGGAAGGTCTCGTTGACGAACCAGCTCTTGATGACCGTGGGATCCGCGATGAGCGTGTCATCGTCCTTGCGGGTGAGGTAGCGGCCGGTGAGGGTGTCGCGCAGCGTCAGCGCGCCGCCGCCCCAGTCCTCGACGTCGAACGTGGTCCCGCCGAGCGGTGCGCCCGTGGTGTGCGAGCGCAGGGCGATCCGGTCGGCGCCCTCGACGGTGACGACGTCCGCCGAGGCGGCACGCAGCCCGGACGCGATGCCGGTCTGGTAGGGCAGGGTGCCGCTGTACCAGTCCTCGTACACGCTGTCGGCGTGCGGGCCGATGACGGCGATGCGGGGGGAGTGCTCCGCCCCAAGGGGCAGCAGACCGTCGTTCTTGAGCAGCACCACCGACTCGGTGGCGGCGCGCCGGGCGAGAGCGCGGTGGCCGGGGCAGTCGATCACTTCCGGGCCGATGTGGGCATACGGGTCCAGGTCGGGGTCGAACTCGCCGAGCCGGAAGCGGAGTTGCAGATGGCGGCGGGCCGCGCGATCGATGTCCGACTCGTCGATCAGGCCGCGTTCCAGGGCCTCCCGCAAGCGGCCGGTCACCGTCGAACTGTCCTCGTTCTGGTCGGTGAAGCTGTCGATGCCGGCCTTCAGCGCCGCGGCGTGCCCCTCGGGGTGGTCGGCGAAGTAGTGCTCCGGATCGACCAGGTTGGACGGCGCCTCGGCGTCGCTGACCACGAAGAGTTCGTGTCCGGTCGGCACGGCCCACTCGCGCAGTTCCGTCCGGATGAGGGGACTGACGTGGCAGGGGCGGCCGTTGACGAGGTTGTACGCGGCCATCGCGCCGGTGGCCGCGCCCGAGGCGACAGCGGGCCGGAAGGCTGCCAGGTCGTATTCCTGGAGCACGCGGGGGCGCAGACCGGAGGAGGTGACGCAGCGGTCGTCCTCGTTGTTGTAGGCGAGGAAGTGTTTGAGCACCGGAGCGGCGCGCAGATACGTGGGGTGGTCGCCGGCCAGACCCCGGCAGTAGGCCGTGCCGAGCCGTGCGGTGTGCTCCGGATCCTCCGAGTAGCCCTCCTCGTTGCGGCCCCAGCGCGGGTCGCGCAGCAGGTTCAGCACGGGCGCCCATGCCTGGAGGCTGTTGGTACCGACGCCGTTGGCCGTCGGGCGGTGGCGGTGGAAGGCGCGCAGTTCGACCGAGACGGCCTGGGCCACCTCCCGCACCAGGTCCTCGTCCCAGGTCGCGCCGAGCCCCACCGCCTGCGGGAAGACGGTCGCTTCGCCGAGCCAGGACACGCCGTGCAGTGCCTCCGTGCCGGTGCGGAACGCGGCTACGCCGAGGCGCTCGATGGCCGGGGTGTACTGGTGCAGAAGGGCGATCCGCTCGTCGAGTGTGAGCCGCCCGAGCAAGTCGTCGACGCGCTTCGACATGGGCAGCGCGGGGTCACGGAACGGGAGCCGGTCGGCGGCGGTCAGATACGGAGAACTCACGAGACGAACCCCTAGAAGCAGGCCGGTTTCGGATTGTTGAAGCGCTTCGACGCTGCCACCGGTTTCGCGGGCTGTCAATGCAGCGAAGGAAAGAAAGTTTCTTGAGTATCGCCCTCTTGTTTCGCGAGAAACATGTCATTAACGTTCGCCGCCAAGTGAAGCGCTTCAACGCTCCGAGCCAGAAGGGCCGCTCATGAGCAACGAGTTGAACCGCAGAGGCTTCGTCGGCAAAGCCACCGCGGTGGCGGGCGCCGCGGCGATGGCTCCCCTGCTCTCCGCCTGCGGGAACGGCGGCGAACAACAGACCGGTTCGAACAGCGCGTCCGAACTGAAGAAGGCGATGCCCGCCTACGTTCCCAGCCAGTCCCTGAAGCCCGACATCCCTTCGGTGTCGAACGGCGCCGACCTGGCCACGGACCCCGGCTTCCTGCGCTACCCGACCGAGCACCCCACCACCGTGTCCGGCGTACCGGGCAAGGGCGGCAAGTACACCGCGGTCACCCCGCTCTGGGGCACCGTGCCGCCCCCGGGAAACTCCTTCTACCAGGCCATGGGAGACCCACTGCGGCATGCTCAGGGCTGGTACCTCTCCACCCGCCTCGACGACGCCGACCACGCGGCCCTGGTCGCCCGGCTCCCGGACGAGGCGGAGGTGAGCCCCGAGGTCCAGGACCTCCCTCCTCGGGTCGAGGCCGTCACCCGGCACGCCCCGGACGGCCGCCGCTGGCGCTTCCTGATCAACCACCGCACCGAACCCGTGCCGCTGCCGGAGCCCGCCCACGACCTGCTCACGGACGCCCCGGTGTCCGAACTGCCGCCCGTCGGCTGCGTCGTGCTCCGTATCGCCTGAACCCCGCCGACCGACCGGAAAGGCAACCATGACCAGCGCACCGCAGATCCTCCGATGGGGCCACCGGGCCCTGGAGGTCGAGATCGGCGTGGCCGAGGACGGCATCGCCCGCCTCACGCGGATCGGCCGCCCCGGCGGCACGCCTCCCGAGCGGCGCAACTGGCCTTCGCTGCCCCTGGTGGAGGTGACGGCCGCGGGCCACGGCCGCGCCTGGTCGGGCGGACGCCTCATCGACACCTCCCTCGGCGCGCGTCTGCGGTACCGCGAGCACCGCGTGACCCGCGACAGCCAATGGCTCGTGCTCACGGTCGGCCTTCACGACCCCGAGACAGGTCTCGCCGCGGAGGTCACCTACCGTTCGCCGGAGGGCGTGCCCGTGCTGCGCGCCGAAGTGGCCCTGCGCAACGACGGGGAGGCCACCCTCCACCTGGAGTCGGTCTCCTCCCTCGTCGTGGGCACCCTCGCCGACGGACCGGAGGCCATCGGGGCGGCGGACCTGCTGTGGGCCGAGAACGACTGGGTCGCCGAATGCCGGTGGCAGCGACGGCCGATGCGGGTGACCTCACCGGCCCTGGGCGATCGCGTCGTCTACGACAACGGCAAGGGCGGGTTCACGCGGACCGGGCGGGGCGTGTGGTCCAGCTGCGGCCACCTGCCCATGGGCGGCCTGGCGGACCGTCGGCTCGGGCGCACCTGGGTGTGGCAGATCGAGCACAACGGCGGTGGCTGGCACTGGGAGTGCGGCGAACGCGACACGTTGGCCTACCTGGCCCTGTTCGGCCCGAACGACACCCATCACGGCTGGCGGCACCCGCTGGAGCCGGGGGCCGGGTTCGCCACCGTGCCGGTGGCTCTCGCCTTCAGCGACGAGGGCGGCCCGGACGAGGCCTTCGCCGCGCTCACCCGCTACCGCCGCGCCATCCGCCGCCCGCATCCGGACCACGAGCAACTCCCCGTCATCTACAACGACTACATGAACTGCCTGATGGGCGACCCCACGGCGGAGAAGCTGCTGCCGCTGATCGACGCGGCCGCCGACGCGGGGGCGGAGTACTTCGTCATCGACGCCGGCTGGTACGACGGCGAGAACGGCGGCTGGTGGGACAGCGTGGGGGCCTGGGAGCCGGCCGCCTCGCGTTTCCCCGGCGAGCGCGGGATCCACGAGGTGCTGGACCGCATCCGGGAGCGCGGCATGGTGCCCGGTCTGTGGCTGGAGCCGGAGGTGATCGGTGTCCGCAGCCCCATGGCCACGTCCCTGCCGGACGAGGCGTTCTTCCGCCGCGACGGCGTACGCGTCACCGAGACCGGCCGCCATCACCTGGATCTGCGTCACCCCGCCGCCCGCGCCCACCTGGACCAGGTCGTGGACCGTCTGGTCGGCGCGTGGGGCGTCGGCTACCTGAAACTCGACCACAACATCGACCCGGGCTCCGGCACCAGTGCCCACCCCGGTGAAACTCCGGGCGCGGGACTGCTCGGCCACAACCGCGCGCACCTCGACTGGCTCGACGGCATCCTGGACCGCCATCCGCACCTGGTGGTGGAGAACTGCTCGTCCGGCGGCATGCGCTGGGACTACGCGCTGCTGTCCCGCATGCAGCTGCAGTCCACCAGCGACCAGCAGAACCTCCAGCTGTACGCGCCCATCGCGGCCTCCGCGCCCACCGCCGTCACCCCGGAACAGGGCGCCGTCTGGGCCTACCCGCTGCCGACGGACTCCCCGGACGAGGTGGTGTTCACCATGGCCAACGCCCTCCTCGGCCGCATCCATCTGTCGGGCTTGCTGCCGGACCTGCGGCCCGAGGCGCTCGCCCTGGTGCACGAGGCCGTCGCCGTGTACAAGGCCATCCGCGACGACCTGGCCCGGGCCGTGCCCGCGTGGCCGCTCGGGCTGCCGGCCTGGGAGGACCCGTGGGTCGCCCTGGCCCTGCGCATTCCCGGCACCACGTACCTGACGGTGTGGCGCCGCCCCGGAGCCGACGTCACCACGCGTCTCGCCCTGCCGCACCTGCGGGGCTCCGGGGCCCACCCGGACGTGCTCTACCCCACCGCGAGCCGGGCCGACGTCGCCTGGGACCCCGACACCGCCGACCTCACGCTGACGCTGCCCACGGCTCCGTCCGCAGTACTGCTCCGCCTCGACAGCACGTCGACCAACCGCTGAACAGAAGGATTCGACCAAGTGCCAGAGAATCAGCTCCCCGAGGCCGTCGTGGCCAACCCCGTCATCCCCGGCCTCCATCCGGACCCCAGCGTGTGCCGTGTGGGCGACGACTATTACCTGGTGTGCTCCAGCTTCGAGTACTTCCCCGGCATCCCCGTCTTCCACAGTCGCGACCTGGTGCACTGGACGCAGATCGGCAACGCCCTGGACCGGCCCAGCCAGCTCCGCCTGACCACGGACACGGCGTCCTCCGGCGGCATCTACGCCCCAACGCTGCGCCACCACGACGGCCGTTTCTGGCTGATCGTCACCAACGTGGCCAGTGGTGAGGGAAACCTGCTGTTCACCGCCACCGATCCGGCCGGGCCCTGGTCGGAGCCGGTGCGACTGTCGGGGATCGGCGGGATCGACCCGGACCTCGCCTGGGACGAGGACGGCACCTGCTGGTGCACGACCGCCGGGGTCTCCCAGGTGCGCCTCGACCCGTCCACCGGGCAGACGCTCGGCGAGCCGCAACCGCTCTGGTCCGGCGGCGTCGACGCGATGGCCCCGGAGGCACCGCACCTGTACCGCATCGGCGCGTACTGGTACCTGCTCATCGCCGAGGGCGGCACCGAGCGCGGTCACGCCGTCTCGATCGCCCGCGGGACGTCTCCCTCCGGCCCGTTCGAGCCGTGCCCGCACAACCCGTTCCTGACCCACCGCGGCACCAACCGGCCTGTTCAGAACACCGGACACGCGGATCTGGTCCAGGCGCCCGACGGCTCGTGGTGGATGGTGCTGCTGGCCGTCCGGCCGCGGGGCGGAACGCCGGGCTGGCACGTGCTGGGCCGTGAGACGTTCCTGGTGCCGGTGCAGTGGGTGGACGGATGGCCGGTCGTCGGCGAGGTGCCGTCCGAACTGCCCGCACCAGCCTGGCCACTCGTCCCCGCGCCCACCGAGCCCGTCCGTGACGACTTCGACCTCGGTGAGCTGCGGCCGCAGTGGATCTCCGTGCGGGACCGTCTCGTGGAGCACTGCACCACCAAGGAACGCTCCGGCTGGCTGACCCTGCGCGCCCGCGGCGCCTCGCTCGACGAACGGGACGTCGTGTTCGTCGGCCGCCGCCAGCAGCACCTGACGTGCCAGGCGCGGACCCGCGTCGACGCGGCGGAGGGGCGCGGCGGCCTGGCGGTCCGCCTGGACGAGGAGCACCACTACGAGATCGAGGCGTCCGGAGGAGAGGTACGGATGCTCGCCCGGGTGGGGCCCTTGCGCACCGTCGTGTCGTCCCGGTCCGTGCCCGCCGGGCCCGTGGTCCTCGTGCTCCGCGTCTCCCCCACCTCTCCGCGGGACGCCCGCACCGGGCCGGACACCCTCGCGTTCGGCGTCGAGGAGCCGGACGGCACGTTCACCGAGCTCGGCGCCCTCGACGGCCGCTACCTGTCGACCGAGGTGGCCGGCGGTTTCACCGGCCGGGTCATCGGCATGTACGCCGCGGCCGGCACGGTCCACTTCGACTGGTTCGACTACGAGCCCCTCGGCTCCTGATCCGGCGCCCAGGCGCCGCCGGAACCGCTCTTCCTCGACCACCTGAACGCGCCGTCCCCCCACGGGCGGACCCCGCCCGGCCGAACAGAGAAGGGCCAGAGATGCAGGGACAGCACCACCTCACCAACCGCCGCAGTCGCGGCCCGGGACGTGTACTCGGCCTCCTGCTGGCGCTGGTCACCGTGATCGGGCTGACCAGCACCGCGGCCTTCGCCGCACCCGACCATCAGGGCTCGCTCCCGATACGGCTTCCGAAACTCGCCGCCACGCCGATGGAGACGGTGGCCGCGATGCAGCCCAGCTGGAACCTGGGCAACACCCTGGACGCCATTCCCGAGGAGACGTCCTGGGGCAACCCGAAGGCCACGAAGGCCGTGTTCGACACCATCAAAGCCCAGGGCTTCCGCAGCGTCCGCATTCCCGTCACCTGGACCGACCACCAGTCCTCCACGGCCCCCTACACGATCGACGCGACGTGGATGAACCGCGTCAAGGAAGTCGTCGACATGGCCCTGGCCGACGGTCTGTACGTCGTGATCAACGTGCATCACGACTCGTGGCAGTGGATCGCCGACATGCCCACCAACCATGACGGCGTCCTGGCCCGCTTCAAGGCCAGCTGGACCCAGATCGCCGCGAAGTTCAGGAATTACCCGCCGAGCCTGCTGTTCGAGAGCAACAACGAGCCGCAGTTCAACAACACCACCGACGCCCAGGGCATTCAGTACAACAGCGAGCTGAACACCGCGTTCCACACCGTGGTACGCCAGTCCGGAGGCAACAACGCGACCCGGCTGCTCGTCCTGCCCACCCTGCACACCAATTCGGGCCAGGGGTTCCTGGACGCCCTGGCCGGCGAGATGAAGGCGCTGAACGACAAGAAACTCGTGGCCACGGTGCACTACTATGGCTACTACCCGTTCAGCGTGAACGTCGCGGGCGGCACCACGTTCGACGCCACCTCGCAGAAGGACATGAGCGACAACTTCTCCAGGATCCGTGCCACCCTCACATCCAAGGGCATCCCCGTCTACCTCGGTGAATACGGCCTGCTGCAGTTCCCCGACTCCAACCACCCCTCCCGCATCGAGCGGGGCGAAGCGCTGAAGTTCTACGAGCAGCTCGGCTACAACGCCCGCACCGCCGGTGTGACCACGGCCCTGTGGGATGCGGGAAGCTGGAACCACCTGAACCGCACCACCCTGCGGTGGTCCGACCCCTCGCTGTTCGCCGCGATCAAGTCCAGCTGGACCACCCGCTCGGGGACCGCCTCATCGGACCGGGTCTTCCTGGCGAAGTCGAGCGCCATCGCTGCAAAGACGCTCACGCTGAACCCGAACGGCACCACCTTCCGGGGCGTCTGGCAGGGCAACACCCAGCTCGTCCAGGGCCGGGACTACACCGTCTCCGGCAACCAGCTGACCCTCACGGCCTCCGCTCTCACCAGACTGGCCGGCAACCGCGCCTACGGGATCAACGCGACGATCCAGGCCCGTTTCTCCGCGGGCGTCCCCTGGAACATCTACGTGACCACGTACGACAGGCCGGTGCTCTCCAACGCGAGCGGCAACACCTCCGGCGGGCTCAGCATCCCCACCCAGTTCCGTGGTGACCAACTGGCGACCATGGAGTCCAAGTACGCCGACGGCAGCGTCGCCGGCAACACCTCCTGGACGCCTTACCAGGAGTTCAACGGCGCCTTCTCCCCCAACTACTCGGGTAACGCCCTCACCCTGACCCCCGACTACCTCAACGCCCTGAAGGACGGTGCGCAGGCCACGCTCACCTTCCACTTCTGGAGCGGAGCCACCGTGACGTACCGCGTGACCAAGAACGGAGGCTCGGTGACGGGAACGGTCGCCTGACCGCGCCTCGCCTCGCCCCGGGTGCCGTGCCGGCACCCGGGGTCCTCCTCCGCTCCTCTCAGCTCTTGGGCGGGGCCGTGCTCTCCCGGATCGTGAGCGTGGTCGCGATCTCCAGTCCGACCCGGGGCACGTCCTCGCCGCGGCCCAGCGCCAGCGCCAGTTCCGTGGCGGCCACGGCCATGTCGGCCAGGGGCTGATGGACCGTGGTCAGGGGTGGGTCGACCCAGGCCACGGCCGGTACGTCGTCGAAGCCCACCACGCTCAGGTCCCCCGGGATGTTCAGCCCCAGCTCGCGCGCCGCCTGGTAGACGCCGAGGGCCTGCATGTCGTTGGCGGTGAAGACGGCGGTGGGGCGATCGTCCCGGGAGAGCAGTTCGCGGGCCGCGGTGCAGCCGTCCTCGCGGGTGAGCAGGGTCTTGACCATCAGGTTCGGGTCCACCGGCAGACCGGCTTCGGCGAGCGCCGAGACATAGCCGGAGGTCCGCGCCAGACAGAAGGGATGATCAGGTCCGGTGATCATGGCGATGCGCCGGTGTCCCAGATCGATCAGGTGCCGGGTCGCGGCCTGCCCGCCCCTCCAGTTGGTGGCACCGACGAACGGTACGTCGTCGGGCAGTTCCCCGTTCGGGTCGAACACGACGAACGGGATGCCCTTCGCCTTCAGCTGGTCCCGCTCGTCCTCCGACAGCCACGCCACCGACAGCACGCATTGCGGTCGCCGCCCCACCGTCTCGTCGATGGTCCTGGCCGGTGTGTCGTGAAGGCCGAACTCCGAGACCAGGACACCGACCTTGTTCCTGCGGGCCGCCCGTTCCACCCCACGGATGATCTCCACGGCCCACATGCTCTCCAGCTCGCGGAACACGAGCTCCACCAGGTTGCTGCGGTTCTTGGGCGGCTTGCGGTAACCGTAGCGCTGGATCAGGTCCTCGATGCGGGCCCGGGTCTCGTCGGACACGCCCGACCGGCCGTTGAGCACCTTCGACACGGTGGGGACGGAGACGCCGGCGGACTCGGCGATGTAGGCGATGGTGACGGCCGCCGGCCCTCCGCCGCCCGTGCTCTTGTCCTCCGACTCTTCCGTCTCTTCCGCTTCTTGCGTGGAAGGCGCTTCTGATCGGTTGTCCGGCACGTTGCCTTTCCCATCCCTCGCCCGGTGAGGCCGTCATTCCGGCACCCCCCGCGCGACCCCGGGGGGTCACGAAAGCATACCCGGACTTTCGTAATCGGCAGCGGCTACGAAACACACCACAGAGACCGGCCTGACCAGGAACAAAGCCGATCACGACGTTTCTCGCAGGGCACCTTCGACATCACGGCCGCTCGCGATACTTTCGCAACGCGTCAAACGGAGCGTTATGCCCCCGCGTTACTTCGAGGACCTCTCCCCCGGCTACGGCAGGACGACCCCACGATCCGCCTTCTCCTCGAGCGCCCCGAGGATCGACCTGAACGGTCTCTGGGCCTTCCGCTTCTCGCCCACCGAACTCGACGGAACGGACGGCTTGGAGCTTCCCGCTTTCCACGACGGGGAATGGGACCGGCTGCCCGTCCCCGCCCACTGGCAGTTGCACGGCTACGGCAAGCCCGTGTACCTGAACATCCCCACCCCATCCCCCTGGATCCCCCGTACGTCCCCGACGAGAACCCGACCGGTGATCACCACCGTGTCTTCGACCTGCCCGAGTCGTGGCGGGCACGCCCGCCGTGGTGCGCTTCGAGGGAGTGGAATCCTGCGCGCGGGTCGCATCCTGACCGTCAACGGCCGCCGGGTGGTCCTGCGCGGTATCAACCGGCACGAGTTCCATCCCGACCGTGGCCGCTGCGTCACCGTGGACGACATGCGCGACGACGTGCTGTCGATGAAGCGGCACGACATCAACGCCGTACGCACCTCGCACTGCCCGCCCCACCCGGCGTTCCTCGATCTGTGCGACGAGTACGGCCTGTGGGTCATGGTCGAGTGCGACCTGGAGACCCACGGGTTCGAGATGACGAAACCACACCCCTGGCTGGGCAACCCGTCCGACGACCCTCGGTGGCGTGAGGCCTATCTGGACCGCGCCGTGCGGACCGTGGAACGCGACAAGAACCACGCCGGCGTCATCTCCTGGTCGCTGGGCAACGAAGCCGGCGACGGCCGCAATCTCGAAGCGATGGCCGCCTGGATCCGCGAACGGGACCCCTCGCGGCCCATCCACTACGACGCGACCGCATGGCCCGCTACGTCGACCTCTACGGCGAGATGTACCGCGCGCCGGCCAACGTCAGCCGCATCGGCCGGGGTCTGCTGCGGCCGGGCGAGAAGTTCTACCCGGCCACCGACGGCAAGGGCGACCGGGCGGCTGACCACCGCCGCCGACGCCCGGAGCGGATCGTCACTCATGGCGACCTCTCCGACGGCGTGCCGGCGGGGGTCGGCGTGTCCGGGGCCAGCAGTCCCTCGGCGCGCAGATCGTCCCAGAGGGCGGCCGGGACCGGGTGCCGCAGCTGCTCCACTGTGTCGCGCACCTCGTCGACGAAGCGGGCCCCGGTCAGGACACTCGCGACCGCGGGGTGCCCGTAGGGGAAGTGCAGGGCGGCGCTTCGCAGCGGCACGCCGTGACGTTCGGCGACGGCCTTCAGCCGCAGCGCGCGGTCGAGCACCGGTTGCGGGGCGGGCGCGTAGTCGTACATCGCGCCGGGCTCCGGAGCGATCAGCAGCCCCGAGTTGAAGACCCCGCCGATGACGACGCTCCTGCCGCGAGCGGAGGCCTCCGGCAGCATCTCGGCGAGGCCCTGCTGTTCGAGCAGCGTGTAGCGGCCGGCGAGCAGGACGACGTCGATGTCGGTCTCCCGCAGGAAGCGGGCGGGCAGCGCGCACTGGTTCATCCCGACGCCGATCGCCCCGATCACACCTTCGTCGCGCAGCCGCTCCAGCGCCGGATACGCCTCGCGCAGCGCCTGGTCGGCGTGGTCGTCGGGGTCGTGCAGCAGGGCCACGTCGACGCGGTCGAGGCCGAGGCGTTGCAGGCTCGCTTCCAGGGAGCGCAGCACCCCGTCGGCGCTGAAGTCCCAGACGCGCCGGTGGGTGTCGGACACGGCGAAGCCGTGCGCCAGGTCGTCGCCCCGGCCGCCCCGCGGGTCCGGCTCCAGCAGCCGCCCGACCTTGGTGGACACGGTGTACGTGTCCCGGGGGCGGTCACGCAGTGCCGCGCCCAGGCGGCGCTCGGACAGGCCCAGCCCGTAGTGGGGCGCGGTGTCGAAGGTGCGGATGCCCGCGTCCCAGGCTGCGTCGACCGTGGCGAGGGCCGCCTCGTCGGTGATCGGGCGGTAGAGGTTGCCGATCCCCGCGGCCCCGAACGACAGCTCGGTGACCCGGACACCGGTGCTGCCCAGCGTCGCCGTCTTCATGAGCCGGCCGCCGGGCGGAGCCTTAGCCCCTGCATGCCGCCGTCGACGGCGAGGGCCGTACCGGTCACGGAAGCGGCGGCCGGAGACGCCAGGTAGACGATTGCGGCGGCGACCTCGTCCGCGGTGACCAGGCGCCCCATCGGCTGACGGGCGTTCAGAGCGGCACGTTCGGCCTGGGGATCGTCGGCGGCGTCCAGGAGCCGCGCCACCCAAGGGGTGTCGGCGGTACCGGGGTTGACGCAGTTGACGCGGATGCCTTCGCGGACGTGGTCGGCGGCCATGGAGAGGGTCAGCGACAGGACCGCGCCCTTGCTGGCGCAGTAGAGGGCGCGCTGTGGGAGGCCGGCGGTGGCGCCGATCGAGCAGGTGTTGACGATCGCCGCGTGCGCCGAGCGCCGAAGATGGGGCAGGGCGGCGCGGGTGGTGCGCACGATGCCGAGGACGTTGACGTCCATGACGCGGTGCCATTCTTCGTCGGGGTTGTCCTCGACGGTGCCGATGGCTCCGGTGCCGGCGTTGTTGACGAGGATGTCGAGGCCGCCGAGGCGCGTGGCCGCTTCCTCCACGGCGAGGCGTACCGACGTGTCGTCCCGGACGTCGGCCTTGACGGGGTACAGCGGTTCGGGCACCCCGGACGCTTCGAGGTCGAGCACGGCCACCGCCGCGCCCCGCCCGGCCAGCGCGCGTGCGGTGGCGAGCCCGATGCCGGAAGCGCCGCCGGTGACGAGGGCCCTGAGTCCTGACAGTTCGCTCATGTGTCACTCTCCTGCCGGGCGCGGTCGGCGGCCCAGAAAGTTCCGTCCGGGAAGTGGTAGGCGGCGATGGACTCCTCACGCATGGTGGCGGAGAAGCCCGGATCGAGGGGGGCTGTGTAGTGCCCGCCGCGCACGACCACGGGCACGTCGAAGTGCTGGTGGAGGTGGTCGACGTACTCGATGGCCCGGTCCTCGGTCGTGCCGGACAGGGCGAGGTAGTCGAACATGGACAGGTGCTGTACCAGCTCGCACAGTCCCACGCCTCCGGCGTGCGGACACACCGGCACCCCGAACTTCGCGGCGAGCAGCAGGATCGCCAGGTTCTCGTTCACCCCGCCGACCCGGGCCGCGTCGATCTGCAGCACGTCGAGGGCATCGGCCTGGAGGAGCTGCTTGAAGACGACACGGTTCTGCACGTGTTCGCCGGTGGCGACCTTGACGGGGCCGACCGCCCGGCGCACGGCGGCGTGTCCGAGGATGTCGTCGGGGCTGGTGGGCTCCTCGATCCAGTAAGGCCTGAACTCGGCGAGTGCGGTGACCCATTGGATCGCCTCGGCCACGCCCCACCGCTGGTTGGCGTCGATGGCGATGCGGATGCCGTCGCCGACGGCCGCCCGGGCGGTGCGCAGGCGCCGGATGTCGTCGCCGAGGTCGGCGCCGACCTTGAGCTTGATCTGGGTGAACCCGTCGTCGACCGCCTGCTCGGCAAGCCGGGTGAGCTTGTCGTCCGGGTATCCGAGCCAGCCCGGGGACGTGGTGTAGCCCGGATAGCCGCGCTCCAGCAGCGTCACCTCGCGGTCGGCGAGCCCCGCACGGCCGTTGCGCAGGAGGGCGAGGGCCTCCTCGGGGGTGAGGGCGTCGGTGAGGTACCGGAAGTCGACCTGGGAGACGAGCCACTCGGGTTCGGCGTGGGCGAGCAGGCGCCACAGCGGCTGCCCGGCGCGCTTGGCGGCCAGGTCCCACACCGCGTTGACCACGGCGCCGATGGCCATGTGCATCACGCCCTTCTCGGGGCCGAGCCAGCGGAGCTGGCTGTCGCCGATCAGGTCGCGGCTGAGCGAGCCCGGGTCGTCGCAGAGCTCCGCGACGGAACGTCCCACGACATGGTGCCGCAGGGCGTCGATCGCGGCGACCTGCACGTCGTTGCCACGCCCGATGGTGAAGGTGAAACCGTGGCCTTCCGGACCGTCAGCGGCGTCGGTGCGCAGCACCACGTAGGCGGCGGAGTAGTCGGGATCCGGGTTCATCGCGTCGGAGCCGTCCAGTTCCCGTGAGGTGGGGAAGCGGACGTCGTACGTGTCGAGCGCGGTGATCCGGGCTGAGGTGGCGGTCACGGGCGGGCCTTTCATGCTTGGCCGAAGGTCTGGCGCTGGCTGCCGAGCCGGTCGACGGAGAGTTCGACGGTGTCGCCCGGGCGGAGGTAGGGAGTGCCGGGCAGACCGAGGGCCACGCCGGCCGGCGTACCCGTGTTGATCACGTCGCCCGGCTCCAGGACCATGTACTGGCTCAGATGGGCCACGATGTGCTCGACCGGGAAGATCATGTCCCGGGTGTGTCCGTTCTGCCTCTTCACGCCGTTGACGCTGAGGTGCAGCCCGAGGTTCTGCGGATCGCCGACCTCGTCCGCGGTGACCAGCCACGGTCCGAGCGGGTTGAAGGTCTCGCAGGACTTGCCGAGGTCCCACTGCGAGGAGTATTCCAGCTGGAACTCCCGCTCCGAGACGTCATGGCTGATCGCGTATCCGGCGATGACGGCCCGGGCGGCTTCCGGGCCGTCCAGGTAGCGGGCCCGGCGGCCGATGACGACCGCGAGTTCGACCTCCCAGTCGGTCTTCACCGAGCCGCGCGGGACGAGCACCTGGTCGTAGGGTCCGACGACGGTCCCCGGGTCCTTCATGAACACCACCGGCCGCTCGGGGATCGCGGCACCGGTCTCGGCGGCGTGGTCCCGGTAGTTCAGCCCGACGCAGACGATCTTGCCGGGGCGTGCGACGGGCGGGCCGGTCCGCAGTCCGTCGGCGTCCAGTGCGGGGAGGCTTCCCGCGGCGACCGCGGCGCGGGCACGGTCGATAGCGTCCGAGGCGAGGAACGCGCCGTCGATGTCGGAGGTCACGGAGGACAGGTCCAGCAGCCGGCCCTCGTCGGTGCGGACGGCTGGGCGCTCCTCGCCGGTGGCGCCGACCCTCAGCAGTTTCACTCGCGGCCTTCCCTTGCCCAGGCGGTTCACGGAGGGAGGCGACGGCCGGTTTCCGTGCTCTCCCAGTCATCGGATGTATGACTACAGCGTGACTGTAGACGCAAGAGAAACCCGCTGGCAACGGATACCTCGGATGTATTTCCCTACGCGCCGGTGGCCTCCTTGACCGGGGCGGAACACCTCATTGGAAGCTCGTACGAGCGTGCCGGGCAAGGGCGGGAGCGGGTGAGCGGAACCGGCTCATGTCGCGTAGATCGGTAGGTTCGGAGTCCTGTCAACGCCGGCAACGCCGGCGTCACGTCCTCGGCGTCCGATACATCGGATGAATGCCCCTCAGCTTGGCAGCTGCGCTCACCGACGAGGCGGTGGACAAGACCAAGGCGATGATCGGCTACATGAGTGAAGGCGGGTTCCCGGCGTCCGTGAACGCCGGGAACCCGCCGTTGGGGCCGGTCCGGTCGACGTCAGTCACCGGTCGTGGCCCGTGCCACCGCTTCCGCGAGGACGCCGGCTACCTCGTCGGGGTGGGACAGGTGCGGGGAGTGCCCCGAGGGGACGCGCAGGATGTGCGCGGCCCGGCCGGCCCACTGCTCCTGGACGGGGGGCGGCAGGGCCGGGTCCCCGGTGGCCACCACGTACGTCAGCGGGACGTCCGCCGGCGCAGCGCCCAGCTTCTCGGTGAAGGCGCGCATGCCCTGCCAGTTGAGGCGCTTGACGGCCTCGGCGGTCAGGACGGGGTCTACGCCGCTGAAGATGGACTCCTCCGCGTCTCCCGCCTTGACGGCGAGCCCGTCCGGGGAGTGGTTCCAGGTGGGCGGGAAGTCGCCGCCCATCCACTCCATCATCGAGGTGCCCGGCTCCAGGGCGAACGCGGCGATGTAGACCAGTTCGACGACCTGGTCCGACTCGGCGGCGATCCAGGTGGCGGGAACACCACCGTAGGAGTGGGCGGCGAGGACGACGGACCCCGCGACTGCCTCGACGGCGGCACGGAGCACCGCGACGTCCTCGGTCAGCCCTTGGGCGGCGGTGCTGTCGGGGTTACTGCTGGGCAGCTGCACGGCGAGGGACTCGATGCCGCGGGCGGTGAGCCGCTCACGCAGCGGGTCGAAGATCCACGGGGTGTGCATGGCACCGTGGACCAGCACGACGGTCGGGTTCATCAGAGAGGCCTCACGGGGTCATGGCATCGCGGACGAGCGCGGTGTCGGTGAACTGTTCGAAGCGGACGATCAGGCCGCCGCGCACCACGAAGTGATGAGCCACCCGGACGTCGATCGGCTTGCCCGTGCCCTTGTGGGTCGCGGTGTACCGGGCGAGGACGACGACGTTCTCGCCGTCGACGACATAGGTGTCGTCGTGGGCCGCCCAGTCGTCCCAGTCCTGGCCGAGCTTCTCCATCACGTTGGAGGTGACGCCTTCGGGGGTGCGGTAGGTGCCGGCGAGGGGGAAGCCGGCCATCTCCGTCCACTCCACGTCGGGGGCGAGTGTGGCACGCAGGGCTGCCAGGCCACCGGCCGCGGAGGCCAGGTACTGGCGGCGTACGACGTCGGCGGGGGCGGTGGAGGTGGTGAAGTCGCTCATCGTCAGCCCCACTGCATTTCGCCCTTGGCGACCTTCGCGCCGATCTGGGCGGCGATCAGCATGCCGTTGTCGGGGTAGCGCTTGACGAGGGCGTCGGTCAGCGCGGCACCGTCGGCCGCCTTCCCGAGCTCCTCCTCGAAAGCGACGAGGTACTCGCGGGTGGCGGTGATGGCGGAGGCGTCGGCGGGAGCGCCGGGCAGACGGTGTCCGGGGACGACGAGCTCCGGCTGCAGGCCGGCCATCTCGTCGAGCAGGCCGATCCACGCGGAACGGTCACCTGGGGTCGGGGTGTCGGCGACCCAGACGTGCTCCTGCTGGAAGAGCAGCACACCACCCAGGATCGCGCGATGCCCGGCCTGCCACAGGTAGTGCCGGTCGGGGAGATCGGCCGGGCCGCCCTTGAGCTCGAAACGGTTTCCCTCGAGGGTGAGGTCGCCGGTCAGGGGCTCCAGGTCGACGAGGCGGGTCGGCAGGTTCTCGCCCACGGCCGCCCATGCCTTGAGCTTGCCCTCGTAGGAGTGCCGGATGTGCTCGATGACGATCGGGGTGGCGACGAACTTCGCCTCCGGGAAGGCGTCGGCGAGGACCTCGGCGCCGAAGTAGAAGTCGGGGTCGCCGTGGCTGACGAAGACGGTGGTCAGCTCCTTGCCGGAGTCGAGGATCTCGGCGGCCAGGCGGTGCCCGTCGGCGCGGGTGAACGCGGCGTCCACGAGGAGTGCCTCGTTCTCGCCGGTGACGAGGGTGGCGGTCTTGTTCTTGCTGCCGGCGGGGAAGTCGAGGTCGAGGACCTTGAAGGAGAGAGCGCTCATTGCTGTTCCTTGCGGTGTGGGGCGGTTGGGGACGGGGGGGAAGCTCAGTGGGCGGTGAGGGACGAGAGCCGCTGCTCGACCTCGGTGGCGGTGGCGTTTCCGTAGGCCAGCGGGGTCACTCGGTCACCGTCGACGGCGAGGAGCGTGGGGAAGCCGGTGACGCCCAGGGCGGCCGCCCGGCGGAAGTCGGCCTGGGCCGCCTCCTGAGCCGGGGGCGCCTCGAAGGCGGCGATCACGGCGTCGGCGTCCAGTCCGGCCTCCTCGGCCACCTTCCGGTACGTCGCCGGATCGGAAAGGCTGCGGCCGTCGACGTAGAAGGCTCGCTGGAGGGCGGTGGCCAGCTCGACTTCCCGCGCGGGCGCGACCTGGCGCAGGGCGGCGACGCCACGCGCGGCGGCCTCGGAGTCCATCACGAACGAACCGTCCGCGATCAGCCGGTCGTACGCCTCACCGAACTCGGCGCCGGTCAGCTCGGCAATCTTGGCGTTGGCTCCCTGGACGTATCCGAACTGGCGGATCGGCACCCGGCGGGGCCCGGTGAACAGGCCGCCGGAGACGACGTCCACGTCGAGCTCCGGATGCCGCGAGGCCACTTCACGCAGGGCCCGGGAGAACCCGTGGGACCAGCCGCAGTAGGCATCGAAAACGTAGATGAGCTTCATCGAGGACCTCGGCAGAACGGTGGGGGACCCGCCCGGTGCGGGCGATTTCACCTGACTCAACAGTACCTGACGCGTCAGATATTTCCCTAGCCACGTGTCGCTCGCCACACTGGTTCCCCAGGGCGAGCAGCGGTCATCGCCGATCCTTGCCCCGCCCGGTGAACACAGGCCTGCGCCGCAGGTCAAATAGCCGCCAAGCATGCGACCGCCCGGACGTTTTCGACCGCGAGAAAGGGCCCGCTGAGGCAGCGGGCCCGTCATCTCAGTGCGTCTCAGTGGATGTGGGAACCGCCGTTGACGTCGTAGGTGGCTCCGGTGACGTATCCGGAGCCGGGCCGCGTCAGAAACGCGATGACGTCGGCGACGTCGGCGACGCCCCCGATCCGGCGCACGGGGATGTCCGCCACCATGGCCGCCTTGCGGGCCTCGTCCAGTTTGCCCTGCGTGATGTCGGTGTCGATGAGACCGGGTGCCACGCAGTTGACCGTCACGCCCGACGGGCCCAGCTCGCGGGCCAGCGCCCGGGCGAACCCGAGGAGTCCGGCCTTGGCCGCGGAGTAGGCCACCCCGCCGAAGACCCCTCCCCCGCGTTCGGCGGAGACGGAGGAGAGGAAGACGATGCGACCGAATCCTCGTTCCGCCATGCCTGCGGCGACACGCTGGGTGACCAGGAAGCCGCCGCGCACATTGACGTCGAAGATCCTGTCCCATTCGGCGGGCGAGACTGCCAGGAACGGCACGGGCGAGGTGATCCCCGCGTTGTTGACGAGCGCGCCGATGGGCGGCAGGGCCGCTTCCGCCTGCGCGACGGCGGCGTCGACGGCATCGGCGTCGGTGACGTCCGCCGCGAGGGCGAGGGTCTGGACCCCGTGGCGGGCGGCCACGTCACGGGCCGCTTCCTCGGCGGCTTCCTTGTCGAGGTCGAGGACGGCGACGGCGTAGCCGTCGGCCGCGAGCGCGTGCGCGGTGGCGCGGCCGATGCCGCGGCGGGACCCGGCTCCGGTGACGAGGGCGGTGCGCGGGCTGTTCGGGGTGGTCATGCGGGCTCCTGACGGGGGCGGTGAGTTCACGGTGGTCGGGTCAGTGGCTCTCGGATTCACAGTTCACGGCGGACCAGGTCCTTGATCGCCGCCACCGACAGGCCGTACCGGTCGTGCAGCGTGGGCAGGGCGCCCGCCGCGAGGAACTCGTCCGGCAGACCCACCGGGACGAGATGTGCCGTCACCCGGGCGAAGGCCAGGCTGGAGGCGACGGACTCCGCCAGGCCTCCGATCACACTGTGGTTCTCGAGGGTGACGACGAGCCGGTCTTTCGCCGCTTCCCGGACGACGGCCTCGCGGTCGAACGGCTTGATGGTCGGCACGTGCAGGACCGCGGCGTCGACGTGGTCGCGTTCGAGTTCCCGGGCCGCGGACAGGGCGCGTACCGTCATCAGGCCGGTGGAGATGAACAACACGTCGCGCCCGCCGCGCAGTTCTGCGGCGCGTCCCAGCCGGAAGGTGTAGTCGTACTCGTCGAGCACGGTGGGGACCGCGCCGCGCAGCAGCCGCAGATAGGTGGGGCCGGGGTGCGCGGCCAGGGCGGGTACGGCCTGCTGGATGTCGACCGAGTCCGCCGGGTCCACGATGGTCAGACCGGGCATGGCACGCAGGATCGCCAGGTCCTCGGTGGCCTGGTGGCTGGGGCCGTAGCCGGTGGTCAGTCCCGGCAGGGCGCCGACGACGTTGACGTTCAGTCCCGGCTCGGCGATGTCCAGGCACAGGAAGTCGTAGGCACGGCGGGTGGCGAAGACGGAGTAGGTGGAGGCGAACGGCGTCAGACCCGACTCGGCGAGCCCCGAGGCCGCGCCGAGCATCGCCTGTTCCGCCATGCCCATCTGGAAGAAGCGGTCGGGGTGCGCCTCGCGGAAGACGTGCATGTCGGTGTACTTGGCGAGGTCCGCCGACAGGCCGACGATGTCCGGCCGTTGGTCGGCGAGCCGGGCGAGGGCGTGCCCGAAAGGTGCCTTGGCGGTGCGCTGGCCCTCCTCGGCGATGGAGGCGATCATGGCGGAGGTGGTGAGCCTGCGCGTGCCGGTTGCGGGGGCGCCGACGGAGTTCATGCGGTGTGCTCCTCATCTGCGGTCGCTGCGTTCCGGTCGGCACACTCGGCGTGGAATCGCTCGGTCAGCTGGTCGCGGGCGATCTGCCACTCGTGCTCCTCGACCCGCAGGAAGTGCGCTTTCTCCCGCGTCTCGAGCATCGGCACGCCGCGGCCGACGCGGGTGTCGCAGACGAGCACGGACGGCGAGCCCCGGTGGGTGCGCAGGCTGTCGAAGGCCGCGACGAGGGCGTCGACGTCGTTGCCGTCCACCCGGACCGCGTGCCAGCCGAACGCCTCCCACTTGTCGGTGACGGGCTCGGTACGCAGCACGCCGTTCGTCGGACCGTCGGCCTGCAGGGCGTTGACGTCGACGATGGCGGTGACGTTGTCGAGGCCGTGGTGGGCGCAGGCCAGGGCGGCCTCCCAGGTGGAACCCTCGTCGAGTTCGCCGTCCGAGAGGAGGTTGTACACGTGCGCGCGGCTGCCCTGGTGGCGCAGGCCGAGCCCCAGTCCGGCGGCGATGCCCAGGCCGTGCCCGAGCGAGCCGCCGGAGATCTCCATGCCGGGGGTGTAGGTGGCCATGCCCGACATGGGCAGGCGGGAGCCGTCACTTCCGTACGTCTCCAGTTCCGCGGTGTCGAGCACTCCTGCCTCAGCGAGCGCCGCGTACAGGGCGATGGCATAGTGCCCGATCGAGAGCAGCAGCCTGTCCCGCCCGGGCCACTCCGGGTCCTCGGGACGGTGGTTGAGCACGTCCTTGTAGACGACGGCGAGGACGTCGGCCACACCGAGTGCCTGTCCGACGTAGCCCTGGCCCTGGACCTCGGCCATGTTCAGGGCGTGGGTGCGGATGCGGTACGCGGACTCGCGCAGAGCACGCAGTCGCTCGGCGTGCGACGCGGGTGGGGCGGTCCGGGGACCTGCGGCCGGCGTGGTGGTGGCGGTGGGGGCCACGTCAACTCCTTCTTCTGGGGTGCGAGTCAGTGGGACAGGGCGGCGGGAGCGGTGGTGTCGCGCGCTGCCCGGGCCGCCAGGTCGGCCTGCCGCCGCTCGGGCGCTCCCCAGGTCTCGCGGGTCAGCACGGTGGCGACGAGGCCGAGCAGCCCGTAGAAGCTGAAGAGGACGGCCGGGCCGGTCCATCCGACGGCGGAGTACAGCGCGGTCGCGATCATGGGCGTGAACCCGGAGACGACGGCGGAGAGCTGGTAGGCGAGCGACGTGCCTGCGGTACGGGTCCGGGTGGCGAACAGCTCGCAGAACCACGCCCCTTGGACGCCCGCCAGGGAGTTCTGGCAGACCGCGTAACTCATCACGAAGGCGACCAGGACGAGCGCGGCGATGCCCGTGTTGACCAGCAGGAAGAGTGGGAAGCCCCAGAGCAGGGTCACGGCACAGCCCAGCAGGTACACCGGTCGGCGTCCGACGCGGTCGGACAACAGTCCCCATCCTGTCGTGGTGGCGATGCCCAGGGCCGCGGCGGTCACCAGCGCGGTGAGGCTGACACCGCTGGAGACGTCGGGGGCGCGGTCGTCGTTCAGGTAGGAGAGGACGAAGGTGACCGAGACCGCGTATCCGGCCGTCTCCGTGGTCCTGAGGCAGAAAGCCCGCAGCAGACCCCGCCAGTCCTTGCGGAGCACCTCCCCCAGGGGGTTCTTGGCGACGTCGCCGGACTCCTTCAACTCCTCGAACTGCGGGGATTCGTCGATCTTGAGCCGGATGAAGATGCCGACCGCGATCAGTACGGCGCTCAGGAGGAACGGCACCCGCCAGGCCCAGGTGTCGTCCAGGGTGTGCCGGCTGAAGAGGAAGGCCAGGTTGGCCAGGAGCAGACCGACGGGGAAGCCCGCCTGGGTGATCCCCGTGTACAGACCGCGCCGTCGCCACGGCGCGTGCTCGAAGGTCATCAGGATGGCGCCACCCCACTCCGCGCCGAAGGCGAGACCCTGGACGATGCGGACGGCCACCAGCAGCACCGGTGCCCAGACACCGACCATCTGATAGGTGGGCAGACAGCCGATCAGGACCGTCGCCACGCCCATCAGCAGCAGCGATCCGACCAGCACCGGCTTCCGTCCGATGCGGTCGCCCAGGTGGCCGGCGATCACACCGCCGAGGGGGCGGGCGGCGAAGCCGATGCCCAGCGTGGCGAAGGACAGCAGAGTGGCGGACAAGGGGTCGGAGTCCGGGAAGAACACATCGCCGAAGTAGAGCGCCGCGGCCGTGCCGAAGCCGATGAAGTCATAGGTCTCGATGGTCGCGCCGACACCGCAGCCGACGGCGACTCTCATGCGCTCGGGGGAGCCCTCGGCCGACGGTCCGGGGGGCGGGGAAGCAGCCATGTCGATCCTCCTTGATCGCTGACGGAACGGTCCGTCCCTGAACTGCGCCTGTTGGCTGTTGACTGTTAACAGTCGAGAGTCGACTCTGGGGAGTGCAGCCGCACGTGTCAACCCCTGGCAGCGAAAAAGGCCCACCAGCGGGTCGCCGGCGGGCCTTTCGAGAAGGAGGGAAGGATCAGAGAGCGGCCTGGTCGTCCCCGGTGTCCGCGGCACCGAGTTGCTCGACGGCGGCGGCCATGTGGGCGCGCAGCACGCCTTGCGCCGCGGCCGCGTCACCGCGCTCGATCGCCTCGACGAGCGGCAGATGAGCCGACGCCGCCATGGCCACCTCGCGCCGCTCGGCCGCCGCGCTCATGACGACCACCCTGATCGGCCCCTCGAGCCCGCGCCAGGTCTTCAGGAGGACGGAGTTGCCCGACAGTTCGCACAGCATCAGGTGGAAGGCGAGGTCGGCCTCTACCTTGGTACTCAGGTCCGCACCCGACTCGACGGCGGCGTGGAGCCGCGCCACGGCGTCCCGCAGGGCCCGAAGCGCCTCGGGTCCTGGCGACGACTCGATGATCTGCCTGATCGCCAGACCTTCGAGCGCCTCCCGGACCTGGAACAACTCCCGAACCTCGACCGGCGACAGCTGGGACACCCGCAGCATGCCCCGGGCGCCGGCGGTGACGAGCCCCTCCTGCTGGAGGTGACGCAGCGCCTCCCTCACGGTCCCGCGGCTCACGGCCAGCCGCTCCGCGATCTCCACCTCGCCCAGATGATCACCGGGCCGGTACCGGCCACTGGTGATCGCCGCTCGCAGCGTCAGGAGCGCCTGCTCCCGCAGGGTCGTCGAGCGGGCCAGACTGGAAAACGTCGGACCGGTCACGGACCAGGCCTCCTTCAGGCTCCGGGGAGACTCATCGTAACGGAAGGCCTGTCATCTGTTGACAGTCGGCACTGATGCCCGATGCGGTGGCCCGCCTGGTCCGGACCCGTCGGTCAAGATTCGGTCTCGCTTAACCGAGTATTCGGCGCCGGGGAGTGTTACCCACGGTAAGTTCCCCCTCCCCACTCCCCGTTGTCAGGAGCCCCGGATTCATGCGCCGACTTACAGCCTCCATCGCGGTGGCGTCAGTGGCCATCGGCGGGTTCATCACGAACACGTCCCCCGCCGCTGCCGCAGACCCCGCGTCCGGTTCCTTCAGCGTCCTCGCCTACAACGTCGCGGGCCTGCCGGAGAGCATCTCCAGCGCTCCCACCCCGCGCGAGCCCGCCACCACGGAAATCGGCCGGCGGATCGCGCCGTACGACATCGTCAACGTCCAGGAGGACTTCAACTACCACGCCCTTCTCTACGCCGGCGACACCGCGCACGCCTACCGCACCCCGACCAGCGGCGGCGCGGGCATCGGCAGCGGCCTCAACACCCTGGCGAAGCTCCCCTACGACACCGACGACTTCGAGCGGGTGCGTTGGAAGTCCTGCCAGTTCGACTCGGGTGACTGCCTCACGCCCAAGGGGTTCACCTTCATCCGCCAGCGTCTCGCCGAGGGCGTGTACGTGGACTTCTACAACCTGCACACCAATGCCGGAACCAACCCCGGCGACCTGGCCGCGCGGGCGGACAACCTCAACCAGCTGACGGCCTTCATCAAGAGCCATTCGGCCGGGAACGCCGTCGTCGTCATGGGCGACACCAACACCCGCTACACGCGCTCCGGCGACACCATCGCCGAGTTCGCCGCCGCGAACGGCCTGACGGATCCCTGGGTCGAGCTCATCCGCGGCGGCACCCCACCCGCCAAGGGCAGCGACGCCCTGGTCTGCGACCAGACCGGCCCCACCGTGCCCAACACCTGCGAGGTCGTGGACAAGGTCCTGTACCGCGACAGCAAACTCGTCTCCCTGGACGCCACCTCCTACAACAACGAACACTCCAAGTTCCTCACCGGCGACGGGCTCATGCTGTCCGACCACGACCCGATCAAGGTGGACTTCTCCTGGTCGCGCGCCGCGGACTTCCAGCTCAGCGACCAGTTCGGAGGGCCGCACGGCGACTACTACAACGACATCGACGCCGTTCCGGCGGGCGCCCGCCCGGTCAGCCTCTCGCTGCGCGGCGGCACCCGCGTCGACGGTGTCGGCCTGACGCTCGGCGACGGCAAGGTCGTCAGTCACGGCGGAACGGGCGGCACGGTGTCGACCCTGAACCTGGGCAGCGGGGAATTCCTCAGCTCCGCCCAGCTGTGCCGGGGTGAGAAGGACGGCCGCACCCGGATCTTCTCCGCCACGTTCACCACGAACCTCGGCCGGAGCCTGTCCGGCGGAACCACCACGTCCGACTGCGTGACGCGCACCGCGCCGTCGGGGTGGCAGATCGCCGGGTTCCACGGGCGCGCCGGTGCCGAGATCGACAAGCTGGGCTTCATCTACACCAAGCGCTGACGCACACTCCCGCCGGCTGCCTCCGGCGCCGGCACACCGACGGCGGCGACAGCCTCACCCCGGCTGTCGCCGCCGTCCGCGCGGGAGGGCCCGGCGTGCGCCTTCCTAGGGCGCCGGGCCCTCCCCGCAGCGGTCGGGACCCGCCGTCCGCCGCATCACGCCCGAGAGGTTCACACCGGACACGCGCCGCCACCGGCGCCGTCGTCAGGGGAGGCGGGGCAGCATGTCCCGCGCAGTGTGGCTGAGGACGCGGAGGTTCTCGGCGAACCGCTCCCGGTCCTCGACCGGCAGGGGGGCCAGGAAGTAGCGCTTGATGTTCTCCACGTGCGCCCGGGCCGCGACAACCGTGGTCTCCTCCCCTCGCGCGGTCAGGCGCACCAGGCGCGCACGCCGGTCACCGGGGTCCTCGACCCGTTCGACCAGACCGGCCGCCACCATGCGGTCCACCAGGCGGGTGGCCCCTCCCGTGGTCAGCACCTGTTCCTGGGCGATGGCACCCATCGACAGTCCGGGATCCCCCGCCCGCCCCAGAATGAGCAGCACCTCGAACATCAGGTGGCTGATGCCGCACTCCGCCTCCAGCGCCCGCCCCAGGATGTACTCCAGCCGGTTCGCAGCCCCCTGCAACCGGCCGAAGGCCAGCACCAGGGCGTCGTTCGCCGCTTCCCCCGGCGTCGAGATCTCCGCCTGCTCGTTCACGGCTCCGACACCCCTTTCCTCCTCGCAACCCGTCCCCCCGATCATGCCGCACCCTCGCCGGGCGTCACCTGCCGGCTTTGATGCACCTGCCGGAACGTGCCCGGCGGCATGCCCGTGTGGCGGGTGAAGAACTTGCCGAAGTTGGTGGGTTCGGGGAAGCCCAGGCGGCGTGCGATCGTCGCCACCGGCTCGTCGGTGTGGGCGAGCAGGCGCCGGGCCTCCAGGGCGACACGGCCGTCGATGACGTGCTTGACGGGTTGCCCCGTGGCGGCCGCGCAGGCGCGGGTGAGGGTCTCCGTTCGTCTTCGAGGCCGTATCGGGCGGCGAGGCCGCCGACCAACTGCTCATCAAGCTGCCCGAGCAGGGCGTCCTGGTCGCGCAGGACCTCGTGTACAACGACGTCCACCTCTACCTGGGCAACAACGACATCACCGGCTGGCAGCAGGCGGTCGACGCGCTGGCCGCCGAGTCCGGCTACGACACGATCCTGGCGGGCCACGGCCTGCCCACCGGGCCCGAGGTCTACGCGGACGTGCACCGCTACCTCACCGACGCCCGCGAGCTGCTCGGCGACGACGGCGACGCGTACAAGAAGGCGATCGTGGACCGCTACCCCGCCCATGTCGGCCCGTTCATCATCGACATCGCCAACCGGTCGCTGTTCGGCGCCGGCCACTGATCGCACACCGCTGATCACACCCACTGATCGCGAAGGGAAGCAGTCATCATGCAGATCACCATCATCGGGGCCGGCAACATGGCCCGCGGCATCGCGACCCGCGCCCTGGCCGGCGGGCATACGGTGACCCTCACCGCCAAGGACCCGGCCAAGGCCGCCCGGCTCGCCGAGGAGCTGAGCGCACCGGCGGCGGGCGACGCCGCCGTGCGTGTCGGTGACGACTCCGCGGTCGACACCGCCGAACTCGTCGTCCTGGCCGTGCCGTTCACCGCCGCGAAGGAGCTCACGGCCGCCCTCGGGGCCCGGCTGAGCGGCAAGGTCCTCGTGGACATCAGCAACCCGGTCGACGCCTCGCTGGACGCGCTCGTCGTCGACCCGGGAACCTCGGCCGCCGAGGAGATCGCCGGTGTCGCCGCTCCCGGCACCCGCGTCGTCAAGGCGTTCAACACCACGTTCGCCACGACGTTGGTGGCCGGCCAGGTGGGCGGCACTCCACTGGACGTCTTCATCGCCGGTGACGACGAGGCGGCCCGCGCGCTGGTCGCGGAGCTGGTGACCTCCGGCGGACTCCACGCGGTCGACGTCGGGACGCTCAAGCACGCACGCGAGCTGGAGGGCTTCCAACTGCTGCACATGGCACTGCAGATCAGCCAGGGCGGCTACGGCTGGGCGAGCACCGTCAAGCTCATCGCGCCCTGATCCCCGGTCCACCCCCTCCTGGAGAACCACCCCATGTACCCCCGCGCCACCCTCACAGCGCTGGCGGCGGCCGCCCTACTGGCCTCCGCGGCGACCACGACCGCCTCCGCCGCCACCGCTCCCGTCTCAAGGCCCCGCGTCACCGCCCACTTCGAATCACGAACGAGGACCCCAACCTCCTGAGGGCCCATCTCGGCCGTTGAGGCGGAGCAGGGTCTCCTCCGTCCCGTGCCGGTGTCCGTCCTGTCCGGTCGGCACCGGCACGGCGGCCACGGCGGCGCTCCCGGCCCGCCTCCACTCCCGCATCCCTGGACCATCCATGCCAGAAACACACCCGGCCGTCGCCACCGTCACGGAGGTCCGGGCCACCGTCCGGGCAGTCGGCCCCCGTCGCTTGCCTCTCGTCCTGATCCTGGGCTCGTTGACCGCACTCGGCCCGCTCAGCGACACCTCTACCTGCCCGCGCTCCCCGAGGTCAGCGAGGATCTGCGTGTCTCACAGGCCGTCACCCAGCTCACCCTGACCGCGTTCATGGTGGGCATCGCGGTGGGCCAGCTGGTCATCGGCCCGCTCAGCGACACCCTCGGCCGGCGACGGCCGCTACTGGCCGGGCTGACCGTGTACGTGGTGGCGGGCGCCGTGTGCGCCGTCGCGCCGGACCCGGCGATCCTCATCGGCATGCGATCGGTGCAGGGGCCGGCCGGCGCGGCGGGCCTCGTCATCGCCCGGGCCGTCGTCCGCGACCTGTACGACGGCCCGGGCGCGGCCCGGCTGCTGTCGTCGCTGATGCTGGTCTCCGGTACCGCGCCGATCCTGGCTCCGGTGCTCGGCGCCCAGCTGCTGCGCCTGACCTCCTGGCGCGGCGTCTTCCTCGCCCTCGCCCTGCTCGGCCTGGCCATCCTGGCCACCACCGCCGCCTCGCTGACCGAGACTCTGCCTCTCCCCCGGCGCCGTCCCGGCGGACTCGCCATCACCCTGCGCACCATGCGCGGCCTGCTCCAAGACCGCCCTCTCACCGGCTACTTGCTCACCGGCAGCCTCGGCTTCGCGGCCCTGTTCGCCTATATCGCCGGCTCCTCCTTCACCCTCCAGCGGATCTACGGCGCCTCCCCGCAGGCCTACAGCCTGCTGTTCGCCCTCAACTCGATCGGCATGGTGGCGACGGGTCAGCTGAACGGCAAGGTCCTGCTCGCCCGTTTCCCCTCGCACCGCATCCTGGCGGCGGGCCTGACCGTGCTCGCCTGCGCAGGCACCACCCTGGTCCTGCTGGTCACGACCACGCACGCGGGGCTGCCCTGGATCGCGGCTGCCCTGTTCCTCGTCGCCTGCCCCGTCGGTATGATCTTGCCCACCACCACGGCTCTCTGCCTTCAGCGCGCCCCGCACACGGCCGGCAGCGCCTCGGTGCTGCTGGGCACCACCCAGTTCCTCATGGGCGCTCTCGCCCCAGCCCTGGCCGGCCTCGGCGGCCGGAACACGGCCCTGCCCATGGCCGCGTCGGTCCTGGGCCTCGCGCTGGCCGCGGCCGCCTGCTTCCCCGCCCTGTGCCGTCCTTGGAGAGCCACCCCCGACCCGCTCGCTCAGCAGGGCTGATGCGTTCTCACGTGGTGAGATCGAGCGACGGAGCTCATCGCATCCCCCATAGGCCCTTGATCAGGACGGAAAGGCCGCCGACAAGCGCCAGGGCGAAAATGAGTCGCCGGATCCACTGCTCAGGAACCCTCGGCGCGAGTGCCCTGCCGATGAGCGCGCCCGTTGCCAGGGCGGCCGTGGCCACCGCCCACGCCGTACCGCTCAGCTGCGGCGCACCGTTCGCGGTGACCGAGAACACGTTAACCGTAATTCCATAAAATTGTGCGTTTGGAACAAATTCTCGCACCGGCCAGCCTGCGTTCACCGCATATAAGGAATACGGTGGCCCGCCCACACCGGCCGCAGAATTCATGAATCCGCCGACCGCGCCGGCAGTGACTGCTCCCTTGAATCCGCTCAGGGCAGATATGCGCAAGCCTCGTATCACACATATCACCGCGGCCGTCACCAGAATGCCGACGCCAGCCAGCAGTGTGGGTTCGGGCAGTCGGGCCGCCACCCAGGAGCCCATCGGGACGGTGCACGCGGACGCGATGACCAGGGGAATCATTGTGCCGAGCCTCACCTGTCTCCAGCCCGTGGTAAGTCCGACGATGCTTATGACGCCGGCCGCACAATTCGCGAGCACCACGCCCTGGGCGGGCCCGAGTAGTAAAACGAGCGCGGGTACAGCGACCAGCGCGAATCCCATTCCGGTGAGCCACTGCACGGATGCGCCCAGCACCACTATGACTCCCAGTAGCAACTCTGCTGCCCCAGCACCCTCCACGGAAGACTCCTCCGGTAACCGGGATGATCTCCACTACGCTCTCCACGCCAGGCTGATGCGTTCTCGATCGGCGTGATGAGCGATTCACCCGGGAATAGTGGTAGTCAGTCGGTTTGCCCGGCTGGATGACGAGACGCGACCCCTAATGATCAAGGTTCTCGAAGCCATGGATCATGAACAGGGGTCGCGTTCGCGTGTCATCTTCCCTGATCGACGTCCTCACATGCCACCGCGAGGACGTCGACCTCCCATGCTCGCTTGCTGACATGCGCATATTGGCCCAGGTACTGGACGAGGTGCCCGATCCACGCCGGGTCCGATGGTCTTGCAGAGGTAGAGGACCGCGTCGTCGTCGTTGGAGTACGTCGAGACGATCTTCCCCTTCCAGCGCGGGTCGAGCAGGTCCCGGGCCGAGCCGGGTGGGTTCGAGCCGGCCTTGTCGACGTTGCAGACGGTGGAGAAGGCATCGACGAAGATGCCGGTCCACGCGCCGTCGGGATCCACTTGCTGCAGCCACGACGATGTTCAGCGATATGCCGGGGAGCGCCTTCTCGAACGCGGCCTTGTTGCCGTCCTGCTGAGGCGCGGTGTCACCGCCCGCGTAGACGGTCTCGCTCCCGGCGAGCGCACCGGCACCTTTCGCCTCGGCGGCGACGACCTGCTGACCGCCGAGGACGGCAGCAGCTTCATCAGCGCCGAGGACTACGCGGTCGCTCTGGTGGACAAGGTGGAGAAAGGCGAAGCGATCCGGCGCCGCATCACCGTGGCGTACTGACCGGCGGTGGGCCTCACAGAGCCGTGAGGGTCCACATCAGGTTGGTGTTGCCGTCGTAGGACCACTGCTTGGTGACGGAGCCGGAGGGCACGTTGCCCCCGCCGTCGAGGATTAGGCCGGTGGTGCGGTTGGCGATCGTAGCGGCCGTCGCCCCTGTGGGTGATACGCCACTGCTGGTTGCTGCCACTGTTCCAGGCGGCCTGTCGGGCGGTGGAGCCGTCGGCGGCGGCACCCCAGCCGTCGGCCACCATGCCGTTGGCGCGGTTGACCAACTTGTAGTAGCCGCCGCCGACTTCGACCACCTGCCAGTGCAGGTTGGGGCAGTTGTCCCAGCTCCACTGCTTGAGGTCGGAGCCGGAAGCGACGTCCCCGCCGGAGTCCAGGGCCAGGCCGTCCGTGACATTGGTGATCCGGAAGTACGAGGACGGCGCGAACTGGACCCGCAGCGAGGCGACCTTGTCGTTGCCGCCGGTGCCCCGCAGGTCGGGGAGATTGGTGGTGAAGGTCCACGAGGTGCCGGTGCACTCGTCTCCGGAGTAGCCGGTCACCTGGTAGCCGGGGGCCAGCCGCAGTGAGGACAGACTGCGGGGGCCGAGACCTGCGAGTTCCAGTTGCTGACCGTCGTAGTCGCCGACGGCGAGCACCGCGGCCGGCCCGCGGTAGCCGGAGTCCGGGAAGGCCACGGCACCGCGCGGGGGGCGCAGGCCGGGGATCTGACCGGAGAACTCGAGCTTCAGGACGTACGCGTGGGCCTGGAACGGCGCTGCTGCCGGGAGGCTCACCTTCAGGCCGGTCGCGCCCTGCAATACGAGCCGACCTTGATCACACCGCCGCCGTGGGCGTGGACCACGGCTCCGGTGGTGTCCGTGAACTGGGTCGCGTTGGTCACGGTGACCGAAGCGGCCTGGGCGGGCGCACCGGCGGAGAGGAGTCCGAGGACGCCCACGAGCAGGGCCGACAGGAGCAAGCAGGCGCGACGGAGCATGGCATCCATGCCTTTCTTCGCAAAGACGGGAGAACGTGTCGCCGGAGCCCCACGCCTGCATGGCCTCGCCGACGCCGGGCGGAAGAACCCACCCGAGAACTTGGGAAATTGTTGAAACGTGCGCGTTTCTGCTGGAGGACGCTAGGCTCCGCCGGGAGTCTCGTCCAGATGTCACGCACTGTGCGGATACCACGGATCGACCTGGGCATCGAGCAGCAGTGCGCAGGGCGCGCAGGAGGCGGGTTGCATGGGCGGGGGCGATGCGGAGTGTGGTGAGAGTCCGCCAGTTCTTCAGGTGGGCGAATCCGTGCTCGACCGGCGCCCGTCCGACGGCGAGGACGCGGTTGGCTTCCTTCTGGCCGGGTGTGAGCTTGTGGGTGCGGGTGGCGTGGAAACCTGTGACGATCGCGTTGCGTACGTCGTTGTCCAGGCCGCGGAAGCCGAGGTCCGCAAGGGCGCCGAGGCCGGCGGCGCGCGTGGGCCAGGATGTGGTCGTGGCGGGCTGCGGTGATGTCGTGGGTGCGTTCGGGCGGGGCGGCGGATCTCCAGATCAGGCGGCCGTTTTCGTCGGTGAGGGCGAGGAAGCGCAGCAAGCGGGCAGGCACCCTCGGCGTACTCTTCGGTTTTCGTCACACCATTCCAACGGCCGCCGGGGACACCGGGGTTACGCTCGCGCCGCACCACTCCGGGCTGCTCTTGTCGGCTCGCTCTCGCCGACGCCGGTCAGCAAATCCGTGGGTCCCTGTCGCCGTCCTGATCGGCCGAGTGAAACAGTTCGATGACACGTTCCTCGTACCGGACGCGGGCCGGGGAGAAGTCGTACGGCATCTTGCCGATGGTCTCCCTCACGCTCATCCTCGCCCCGTCTTCTTCCTCGCCGGCGTGCTCGTCCTCCCGGTCCAGGAGCACGGTGAGGGCCTCTTCCAGGCCGGATCTTTCGATGGCGGCCGCCAGGGCGGCCTCGTGATCACATCGCTGGGCGGCCAGGTCTTCGATGCGGGGGTCGTCGGGGGACATGGTGTCGTCCAGGGCCGCCTCGGCCTCGGCCAGTCGGTCCTCCTCGGCCCGCAGCTCGGGGTGGGTGGCCAGGACGATGAACCGGTCGGCCTGGACAGCGGCGCCCAGGGGGCCGAAGATGCGCTCCGTGACCAGGAGGGTATCGAGGTCGGCGGAGCGCAGGGCTCCGGGCGGTAGATCGCGCAGGCGGCCAGTGACCAGCGGTGAGAGCAGGCCCAGGGGGCTGCCCACCTCGCGGAGACGGTTCACGGCGGCCCGCTGGGCCTCGATGGCGGCAGCCTTGGAAGCGAGGGACTCCTCCAGGCGGGCCAGGGACTGCTCGATGCCGGTGGTGCCCCTGAAGGCGGCGTTGATGTCATCCAGGGAGATACCCGCATCGGCCATCCTGCGGATCCACAGCAGGCGGATCATGTCGCCGTATCCGTAGCGGCGGCGGTCATCGCTGCCCCGTTCCGGTTCGGCGAGGAGCCCGATGGCGTGGTAGTGGCGGATGGCGCGGGGTGTGGTCCCGGCGAACGCGGCGGCATCGCCGATCTTGACCCGGCGGGGAATCGCAGGAAGGGGCATGCGAGGGAACCTCTCAATGTCGTGCTCGCCGCCTACTGGACCACATGCCGCTACGGCACATGCAAACCCCTCTGTCGTGGGAACGCCCGCGGTCGGCCAGCCTGACCAGCTTCCCGCGCAGCGGCTCCAGTCCGGACCGCGCGCTGATGTCCACCCCCAGCATCTCGCCGACCTGCCGGGCCATGACCGGTCCGGCGCCCTGCCGCACGGCGGCGAGAATGCGCCGGTAGTCCGACGGCAGAGCCCCCTCCTCGACGCCGGACGTGCGGTGCGGGATCAGCATCACCGCCCGGCCGCCCACCGGCCCGGGCGTCGGCGCGGCCGAAGCACGCTCCTTGGCGAGCTGCTCCCTCACCCGCTCAAGAACCCGTTCAGCGACCGCGAGTTCGTCGCGCTCGGCTCGTACCCGGCGCGCGGAACTGGACTAACTCGAAGAACATCTGGCCAAGCAGTTGGCGGAGGGTGACGTCCGCCGCGGGCGTGGAGGCGCTGCCGGGTCATCCAGGCTGACAGATATATTTCGTAGCTCGATATATGCTCGACGCATGACCAGACAGAATCCGCCCTTGACGGAACCGCAGTACTTCATCCTGGCTGCGCTCATGGATGGTCCGTTGCACGGGTACGGCATCATCAAGGCCGCCGAGCAGGCCACCGACGGGCGGCTGCGGATCGCTGTCGGCACCCTCTACGGCGCGCTGGAGCGGATGGAGCGGGCCGGGCTGGTGGCCGCCGGCCATGAGGAGATCGTGGACGGGCGGGCGCGGCGCTACTACCGGCTCACCGAGGACGGCACCGAGGCGCTCGGCCGGGAAGCGCTGCGGATGCAGCAGGCGGCGGCCGTCGTCATCGGACGCGCGCGGGATGCCGGAGCGGCCCCCGCATGAATCGTCTGCTGCTTGCGGCCTATCCCAAGTCCTACCGTTCCCGGCAGGGCGGGGAGTTACTGGCCTGCCTGGCCGAGGCATATCCCGGCCGCTCCTGGCCCCCGCCGCGGGAAGTCGCCGCCTTGGCGTCTGCCGGGGTGCAGGCCCGCGCCCGTGCCACCGTTGACGACACCACGCGGCCGTGGTGGCTGGACGGCATCCATCTGGCCACCCTGGCCCTCGCCGCGCTGGCGCTGGTTCCGTACTTGCAGGATGTGTGGCACTGGGCACTGCGCATCGACCCCGGACAGCACGCCATCGCCTTCCACTTCTCCGGCTGGTACCCATGGGCCGGAGGTCCCACGCGGGTACGGCTGCTGCCCTACGGACTGCTCCCGCTGGGGTGCCTGATCGCTCTGCTGCGTGGCAAGGCGTGGATCGCGCTGCCGGCCGCGGCAGCCATGATCTGGGCCGGCGCCACGAGCCACGGCCGCACCCTCTTCGGCGACGAGGGCAAGGCGGGCTTGAGCTACTACGGGTTGGGCGCCCCGATAACGGCCCGTGACCTGGCGCTCTCGGGGGCACTGTGCGCCGCGTGCGCCGTGCTGGCGCTCTGCCGTCCCAGCCGTCTACGACGCCGCTCGTACCGCTGGCTGGTCCCCGTCGTGCTCGCCATGGCCGTGGCCGGAGGCCTGCACATCATCTCCGTCAGTCCGGCCTTCCAGCGCGGTTTGTTCGTCCTCGAAGTCGCCGCGCTGCTCGGCGCGTGGGTGGCGACGGCAGCCACCGGCGACTATCGGTGGCTGATCCCCGTCGCGGCGGTCGCGATCGTCCGCACGCAGGCGATCGTCGTCCGGCCGGACGCGTTCATGCAGTCCTTTCCGGACCTGGTCGTCCTCCTCCTGCTGATCGCACCCCTCCCCGCCCTGGCGATCGCCGCCCAGCGCCGGCAGGGGCAGGCACTCGCCGAATAGGAGCGGCCCCCCGGTGAGCCGACCGAGCCCGGCGGCCTACGTCGTGCCACAAGACGTGCGTGACCGAACTCCCCTCAACGGAAGAAACACAGCGATGACTCAGCACGATTCTCCGACCCTGCCCGCGCACCGTCCGGAGGCCTCAAAGCAGGCCCCCGAGGCCCCCGACGACACCAGCCCGTCGCGTACGACACGGCCGTGGATACCGGCACTGCTGTACACCCTGGGGTTCCTGACGGTCTACCTGCTCGCCATCTGCACCCCGTGGGGGCAACGAGCTGAGAACGCCCTGTTTCATTTCGGTAAGCAGGGCGGCGAAGAAGCGTGGATCTACCCCCTGTCAGGATCGGCCTACGGCTCGACACCCCTGCCGCCGATGGAATTGACCGCCAAGCCCACCCTGATGGCGGGCCTGGCCGTCATCGTGGTCCTCACCCTGGTGCGGCGGTGCTGGCGGCAGGGGTGCGCGGCGCTCGGGGTCGTCATTCTCGCGACCGGAGGCAAGGAGGTGCTCAAATCGACCATGCCCCGCCCCGATCTGGTGGGCGCGCCCGAGAATCTCCTTGATCAGGGTTTTCCCAGCGGGCACACGGCCATCCCCGCCGCGCTGACCCTCGCCGCCGTCCTCGTGGTCTCCCCTCGCATCCGCCCCTACGTCGCCACGGCCGGTGTGCTGTGGCTCGCCTGCATCGCCGCCGCCACCGCGACCATGGGCGGCCACCGGCCCAGCGAAGTACTGGGAGCCACACTGTTGGCCTGTGCCTGTTACGGCCTCGCAACCTGGCTGCTGCCGCCGGCCACCGCGCCAGGCGCCACGCGGATTCCCCGTCCGCTGCCCGTCATCGCCCTGACACTGGCACTGGCCGTCGCCCTCGTTTCCGGCGCACGGAACGACACCCTTTCAAGGTCACTGGTCTCCGCGGCCACGGCCTTCATATGTGCGGCCCTGGTCTGGTACGCCGCAGTCGGGCGGCCCGCACGCCGCACACGCCCCGCACTGGACTGACCACCCGGCCGGCCCGGCACGGCAAGTTGGTGGAGGCGTCCAACGAGAAAGCTCCGCAGCAACACCAACGCCCCTCGGTCGGCCGATGGTCACAGTCGGATCCTTCCAGGTCATGGAAGGTGTCGAACGCGTCATTCCGTGGTGCAGTCATGTCATGGCCCCACCGCTCACGGATGACCAGGACGCTCTCGCGCCCTCCCGGCGAGAGCGTCCCTCCCGGCTGATCGACGTCGCCGTCGCCCTGCTGCTCCTGGTCGCGGACGCGGTCATCGTCGTCGTCGCCGTGGTGCTGCTCGTCGCGGTCGGCTTGGGCACGGCGCACTCGCCGTACTCCCCGTCGACCGCACGCTCCCCCGACACCCCGGTCCTGGCGTGGCTCGTCATCTGGGGCGTTCCGGCGGTGGCGGCAGCCGGCGCCGTCGTTCACGCGCGCCTGAGGATGCCCGTCACGGCTGTGGTGCAGGGCCTGTTCACGCTCGCCTGCACCTTCCTCGCCATCGCGTGGACGCGCATGCTGCTGTCGTGAGGAAGGCGTAGCCCGCCCGCACCGAGCAGAGACGGGCCGGGACCGGATTCGCCCGGTTGAGGTCTCACCACGTCACGGGCAGCTCCAAGGGGAAGCGCCGGATGGTGCGGGTGTCCCAGCGCACGGCCTCGGCCGGAACCGCCAGACGCAGCCCGGGCAGGCGGGTGAACAGGACCCCGATCGCGGTGCTGAGTTCGGCGATCGCGAGCGTGCTGGCGATGCAGTGATGGTTGCCCCAGCCGAACGTCATATGGGGATGAGGCGAACGGCCGACGTCCAGGGCATCAGGGTCCGCAAACACCGCCGGGTCCCGGTTGGCCGCCAGATAGGAGACGTGGACGAAGTCACCCGCGCGGATCAGCACTCCCTCCACTTTCACGTCCTCCAGGGCTATGCGCGGAATGCCGACGCCCTTGCGGAAGGGGATGTGCCGCAGGAGTTCGTCCAGCAGCCGGGGCAACTGCTCGGGACTGCGCCTCAGCAGGTGCGAGAGTTCGGGGCGGGTGAGCAGGGTGAAGGCGATATTGCTGATCTGACAGGTCGCCGTGTCGTTGCCACTGAGGATGAGAGTCAGTGCCAGGACGGCCAGTTCGTCGTCGCTCAGGGGCTCCTCCCCCTGCTCGCAGGCCGCCATGGTGTTGATGAGGTCATCACCCCCTGCCACCCGGCGTTCGGCGACGAGCGCGGTGAAGTAGGAGCGCAGGAACTGCTTGGCCTCGGCCGCCGCCTGCCTGGCTCCGGGGGCGGTCGTGAGCATCTGCTGGGTGTAGCGCAGCATGAGGGGCCGGTCCGCGGCCGGTACGTCCAGCAAGGCGCAGATGGTGTGGTTGGGCAGCTGCTCGGACAGACCTCGGGCCAGGTCGGCCGGGGGGCCGTGCTCGATCATCTCGTCCACGAGGCGGTGGGCCACTTGTTCGATGGCCGGCCTCATGCGCTTCACGCCGCTCTGTGTGAAGGCCCGGGCGGCGGCATGACGGAGTCTTGTGCTGCGCGGCGGGTCCATGACGTTGAGCGACTCCGGGGAGACAATCGGCTCGGGAGTCATCCGGGGGTAGTCACGGCCGACGATCCCGGCCCGGCTGAACCTCGGGTCGGTCGTCACCTGACGTACGCCGTCGAAGCTGGTGACCAGCCACGCGTCGGCTTCGCCGTAGGGCAGTCGGATACGGCTGACCGGGCCGCCGGCCATGAGCTGTACGAGTGACGGGTCGAAGACCAGTTGCTCGCTGAAGTCGAAGGGGCAGGCGGCGACGTGAGCCATGGGTACTCCTGTGCGCGTGCGGCGGTGCGGCCATGTGGGCGGGTCCGGGACGCGGCCACCCGGCCCGAGGGGGACATTTCGCATAGTGCGGCAGAGCGCCGCTCCATGCACCCACTGCCGTGTCAAACGGCAGAAAGCGGGGAGACATGCCCGATCCGGCCCCTCAGACACCGCAGCAGCCGGCCGTGGACGTGCTGATCGTCGGCGGCGGCCCCACCGGTCTCACCCTCGCCTGCGACCTGGCCAGGCGTGGTGTGCGCACCCATGTCATCGAGGCCGCCGACCAGCTCCTCCCCGGGTCGCGCGGCAAGAGCCTGCAGTCACGCACGCTGGAGGCCTTCGACGACCTCGGTGTCGCCGACGCGCTGATGGCCGCCGGCTCCCCCTTCCCGCCCATGCAGACCTGGCGTGACGGTGAGCGCCAGGGCGAGTGGCAGCTGATCCAGCCGGATCCCGAGGCTCCGGTGTCCCGGTACCCGCGGCCATGGCTGGTCCCTCAGTGGCGTACGCAGGACATCCTGCGCGATCGACTGCTCGACCTGGGCGGGACGCTGGAGTGCGGTGTCCGGCTCACCTCCCTCACCCAGACCGACACGCATGTGACGGCCGAGGTGACGCACTCCGACGGTGACCGCCACCTGGTGTCGGCGCTCTACCTGGTGGGCGCCGACGGCAGCCACAGCACGGTACGCGAGTCCCTGGGCGTCGCCATGAAGGGTGAGGAGGGCGGGCTGCGCCCGGCCGTGGTGGCGGACGTACGCGTCGAGGGGCTGGATCGCGACCACTGGCACATCTGGCCCGACCCGGCAGGTGAACTGCTGCTGTGTCCACTGCCCGGAACCAACGACTTCCAGCTGAACGCCAAGATCACCGGCGGGGAGTTCACCGCGACGCCCGAGACCGTGCGCGGTCTGGTCGCCGCTCGTACCCATCTGCCCTCCGACGCCGTCACCGACGTGCGGTGGTTCTCGTTCTACCGGCCCCGTGTCGCGCTGGCCGAACGCTTCCGTCAGGGGCGCGTCTTCCTCGCCGGGGACGCCGCGCACGTGCACCCGCCCGGCGGTGGCCAGGGACTGAACATCGGCGTGCAGGACGCCTACAACCTCGGCTGGAAGCTGGGCCAGGTCATCGACCGCCATGCCCCGGACACGCTGCTGGACAGTTACGAAGCCGAGCGCCGGGCCGCCGCGGCGGACACGCTGGACCTCAGCACGCGCCTGTACCGGGCCGGCCGCAAACCCCAGGACGCCGACGAGCAGGCACGCCACCGGGGGCGGGTCTGCCACCTGCTGTCGGTGCACTACCGCGACAGCCAGCTCTCGACCGACGCGCGGGAGCGCCGTGCTCCGACCGGTTTCCGGGCCGGCGACCGCGTGCCCGACCTCCCGTGCGTCACCACCGAAGGCCCCTGCCCAAGCCTCTTCGACCTGCTGAGAGGCCCGGACTTCACCTTGCTCGCGGTGAAGTGTGCTGCGCCCCCCGAGGCAGCGGGTCTGCACACCCACCAGGTGACCGGCGGACCGCTCGCGCAGGAACTGGGCACCGGGTTGTTCCTCGTCCGCCCGGATCACCACATCGGTCTGGCTGCTGACAGCCCTGAGCACCTCGGCCGCTACCTGGCGGGCGTCGGACTGAGGGGCACCGGGATGTAGCGGGCGCATGCACCTCGGGTAACGGGCCCGTCCAGCCGCCTTCAGGGCCGGCGCAGGTCCGGTGGCGAGACGTCACCGGACCTGCCGGAGCGTGAGGTCAGCGTCGGCGGGCCCAGCCGGCACCGACGCCGGCCACCTGCAGAGCCAGGCACATCAGTCCCAGCAACATGACGTTCGTCGAAGAGAACACATCGTTGGTGCTGATCTCAGCCGCGTTGATCAGGAACGCCAGGAAGAACAACACTGCCGCGACTATGCCGAGCATGACGAGCTCCTCTCGAAGGGGATGCAGCCCGTATGCCCCGCCTTCACGCCCGCAGACACCGGCACGTTCACCCGCCTGTGCGGGCGCCGATGAAGTCTTCTGGCAGCTGCAACTCCCGCCCCGGGAGTCAACTCGTCCTGTACACAGTCCCGTTGACACCGAACATCGCCGACCGGATGCTGACGTCGAACAAAAGGACGCTGCTCATCGGGAACAAGCCTCTGCTCTTGTCCGTACCATCTCCCACCAAGACGACGTGCGGTACACAGGAAGGGTCAGCACCATGCCCGAGACAGCAACTCCCGCCACCGAACTGGCATCGCAGTACATCGCCCAGGTGACGGGCGACCTTGACGCAAACCTGAAGGAACAGGAGCGCATCAGCGCGGACATCGCCTCCCTGCAGGAGCAGCTCGCCGCTCTGCAACATGACCACAGCGTGCTGGTCAGCATGCAGCAGGCACTCGGCATCACGCAGGCCCAGACCGGGTCCGCAGTCGAGTCCAAGAGCGCCACTGTGCCCTCCCCGCGACGGAAGAAGGCCGCTGCCTCGGCCGGCGGGAAGCAGAAGGCACGCAAGTCGACTGCCGCCCCCGCGAAGAAGACGGCCCGCAAGTCCGCGGCCAAGACGTCGGACACCGCACAGGCCGCCGAGCTGACCCTGGTCGAGCTCATCCGCCGCCACCTCGCCGAGCAGAAGGAGCCGCGCTCCGCCGCCGAGATCTCCACGGCGCTCGGCCAGGCCCACCCCGGCCGCGACATCTCGCCCAAGGTCGTACGCGTCACCCTCGAAGGCCTCGTGGCCAAGAGCGGGGCCGAGCGCTCGAAGCAGGGCAGGTCCGTCTTCTACAGCGCGCCGGCGCAGGGCGGGAAGGCCTCACCTCAGACCGGGGCACAGCCCGAGTCCGCGGACAGCTGACGGCAGGAGCCCGGCCGACAGGAATGCCACAGCCCCCGGCCGGGGCCTTCTGAGCGCTGGTCCGGGGCACTGCTGGTGAGCCCTCTTGCGATAAGTTGCCCGCCATGACTGAACCAGGGCCCGGGCCCCTCGGCCGGCCGCCCGCCCCCTTGCGGACCGAACGGCTCGTGCTCCGCGCGTCCGAGGCAGGGGACCGTGTGGCGTTCATCGAGCTGTTCGCGTCGCCGGAGGTGGGCACCTACGTCGGTGGCGCCCGACCGCGTGATGAGCTCGAGCGTGTCGTTCCCGAGGTACCCGGGCGTCGTTCCGGCCTTTTCGTGATCGATCTCGACGGGGCGATGATCGGTATGGTCACACTTGACCGGCGTGGCGCGGAGCGTCCAGGTCACGTCCGGCCGGAGGGCGAGGAGGCCGAACTCGGTTACCTGCTGCTGCCGGAAGTCTGGGGATGCGGTTATGCCGCCGAGGCGTGCGCGGCGGCGCTCGGCTGGTTCGCCGACGCGCATCCCGGCGAGCCGGTGGTGCTCTGCACCCAGACCGCCAACGAGGGTGCGCTGCGCTTGGCGATGAAGCTGGGGTTCACCGAGGTGGAGCGGTTCGAGGAGTACGACGCCGAGCAGTGGTTCGGGGTGTGGGCGCAGGGCACGCCCGCCGGTTGAGCTGCCCCTTCCCCCAACGAGAGAACGGGATGCGGGTCCAGGGCAGGTTCGTGGTTCGGATCATGGTGTGAACTCCTGCTCGAAGAGGGCGCGTTGGCGGTGATGGCGTGGCCGTGTTGCAACGGGCAAGGCGGGATTGCCGCGGCGTACGGGCTGCGCGGAGAACCCGGCATGGATCACGCTCTGCGCGTGCCGATTCATCGATGAGCAGGGCGAACGTTGTCTGATGCGGCACTAGTGGGCGGAGGCTTTTGCCGTGGCCGGGGCGTCGGCCGGCTGCGCGTGTCCGGGGGCTGCCGGCTCCGGGCGGCTGTCCGGGGAGTCCAGGCGGAGCATGGCTGCCTCGTCCGGGGTGCCGGGGGCTGCTTGGTAGACGACCATGCGCTGGCCGCCCGTCCTGGCCAGTCGCATGACCTCGTAGGTCAGGGTCATCGGGCCGACCTTGGGATGCCGGAACACCTTCTGGCCGCCGCCGCGTTCGCAGACGTCGTACCGCTCCCAGAGGCGTGCGAACTGCGGCGACTTCAGCATCAGTTCGCCGACGAGTGCGGTGAGCTCGGGGCTGTCCGGGTCGGCCCCGCCGACCGCCCGCAGATGCGCGACCGACAGGGCGACGGTCGCCTCCCACGGCTCGTAGAGCCTCCGGCCGACCGGGTGGAGGAAGACGTAGCGCGTCAGGTTGCGCTGCTCCTCGGGCCAGTCCCAGAGCCCGGGCATCAGCCGCCGACCGGGCGGGTTCGCGGCCAGGACGCGGTTGTACCGGCTCACCACGTAGGCGGGCAGCGGACGCACCGACTCCAGCATCCGCAGCACCGAGTCGCGTACGTCGTGGTCCGAGCAGGCCGGCAGCTCCGAGACGCGGCCTGAGGCCAGCTCCGCGAGCTCGTGCAGGCGCTCGAAGCCGTCGCCACGCAGCCGGAGGGTACGGCCGAGGGCCTCCACGACGGCCGGAGAGGGATTGGTCTCCCGGCCGCGCTCCAGGCGGATGTAGTAGTCGACGCTCACTCCGGCCAGCGCGGCCAGCTCCTCGCGGCGCAGGCCGGGAGTGCGGCGCAGGCCCGCGCCGGCCGGGAGACCGACGTCCTCCGGGCGTACCTGCGCTCTGCGGGCCTTCAGGTATCGGCCGAGCTCCGTGCCCCTCGCATCCGCTGCTGCTGTCACCCGGTCATTGTCGCAGGCGGTCAAGAGGCGTGGGGGGCCGTGTCAGGGCCAGGAACGCCGCACCCTGGGCAGAGTGCGGTCTGTCGGGAGCCGCGGGTCGGGCGGAGAGTTGGCGGTGGAGCGGGCGGCCCGGCCGCCGGAGCCCAGGGGGTGCACGACACCGGACCGCGGCCCCGGTCGCCGCAGCCGCCCGCCCGGTCGTCCCTTCCCCAGTCGTTCTCGCGGATCTCAGGAGCTCACCATGCCGGCCACCCCTCCCCTGGCCTCCTCAACCGCCTCCGGTCCCGGGCCCGAGGCAGAGCCGCCGGCACCCGGGCCGGGGCACCGTACGCCGGACCGGGCCCGGCCAGTCGTGCCGCCCTCCGAGACCGTCCCCTCGCCGCGGCGAGGCGGCGCGGCCCTGGTCGCTTCGCTGCTCGGCTTCACAGTGATCACCATCGACGTCTCGGCCGTGAACATCGCGCTGCCCTCGATCCGGAGCTCCCTCGACAGCGGAATGTCCGGACTGCAGTGGGTCGTTGACGCCTACACCCTGATGTTCGCGGCGCTGATGCTCTCGGCAGGCGCACTCGCCGACCGCACCGGCGCCCGCCGCGCCTACACCTGGGGCATCGCCCTGTTCACCCTCGCGTCCCTCGCCTGTGCGCTGGCACCCGGCATCGGTGTGCTGATCGCCTCGCGCGTGGCGCAGGGCGCTGCCGCCGCGATCGTCATGCCGGCCTCGCTGGCACTGATCCGGCAGGCCTACGAGGACGCGCGGGCGCGCGCCCGGGCCATCGCCCTGTGGACGGTCGGCGGCTCGGTGGCGATGGCCGCGGGGCCCGTGCTGGGCGGGCTGCTCACCGACACGGCCGGCTGGCGGGCGGTCTTCCTGCTCAACCTTCCCGTGGGCGCGGCCGTCCTGGGCCTGCTGGTGCGGGTGCCGCGTTCTCCGCGCCGGCCCGCCGCGCTGGACCTCGCCGGCCAGCTCACCGCCGTAGCGGCCCTGGCGGGGCTGGCGTTCGCCGTGATCGAGGGCGGCCACCTGGGCTGGACCAGCGGACCCGTCCTGGGCGCTGCCGCGCTCGCGCTCGTCTCCGGGTGCGCCTTCCGCGCGGTGGAGGCCCGGCACCCTCGGCCGATGGTTCCGCCGGCCTTGCTGAGGGACCGCCGGGTGGCCGTCCCACTCGCCGTCGGTTTCGCCGTCAACGCCGCCTTCTACGGCGGGATCTTCCTGCTCGGGCTGTACTACCAGCAGCTGCGCGGCATGTCGGCCGTCGCGGCCGGGCTGATGTTCGTGCCGATGTCGGCGGTCGTGACGGCGACCAACCTGGTGTCACCTCGCCTCGCCGAGCGTGTCGGGCGACGCCGGGTCATCGTCACCGGGCAGCTCGTCTTCACCGGAGCGATGCTGGCCATGCTGCCGCTCGGCGCGCACACCCCGCTGTGGCTCGTGCTCGTCCTGCTGCTGCCGCTCAGCGTCGGCGGGGCGCTCGCGGTGCCCGCCGTGACCGCGCTGCTGATGGACGTCGTCCCGCAGGAGCGGACGGGGACCGCCTCCGGGCTCCTCAACTCCCTTCGCCAGACCGGAGGTGCGCTCGCCGTCGCCCTCTTCGGAGGTCTGCTCTCCGGATCCGGCGGCGTCTTCTCCCTTCCGGGCATGCGCGTCGGCCTCCTCATGGTCGCCGCCCTCCTCCTCGCAACCGCCACTCTCGCCCGACTCCTCCTGCCCCGGGGGTGACGTGACGCCCCCACAGACGTCCAAAAGCGACTGCCCGCCATGGTCAGCCCCTGAAGCCACGGTGGAGCGCCGCGAGGGGGTCAGTGGCTGGCCGGTGCGCGGCCGGGCCACGCCGCCGGATGGACCAAGCCGCTGGTTCGGAGCGTAAGGGACATAACCTGCGCGATATGAAGAAATGTCATATCGCACCTCTGGCGTGCCTGGCGGCGCTGGTCGGGACGGGGCTCGGTGCCGCTCCGCCCACCGCCGCCCACACGGTCCATGTCGTACAACCGGGAGAATCGATCCAGAAGGCGGTGGACGCCGCTCGGCCGGGCGACACCGTGCTGCTCGCACGCGGCACCCACTACGGAAGCGTCAACGTGACCACGCCCGGGCTCACCCTGCACGGCATGGGCCGCGGCACGGTGCTCCGGCCGGCGGAGGGCACGAGCACCGCCCCGAGCACCGCATCGCCCCTCGCGAAGGCCGCCGACAGCTGTGCCGCGGCCGGCAACGGCATCTGTGTGGTGGGCACGAAGGACCACGGCGCCGACGACGTCACCATCTCCTCCCTGACGGTGACCGGCTTCGACAAGACCGGCGTCTACGCCCGTGAGGCCGACGGGCTGACCGTGCGGGACGTCACCGCCGTCAGCAACGGGGTGTGGGGCATCGCCAGCGAGTATTCGCTCCGTGGCGTGTTCCGCGGCAACACGGCCCGGAACAACGGCGACGCCGGTCTGCTCCTCGCCAACACGGTGAAGGAGGAGCAGGGGGCCGTGGACACCGAGGGCACCGTGGTGGAGCACAACCGGCTGGAGGGCAACCGGATCGGCGTCACCGTCCGCCGGCTGCGCAACCTGACCGTCGAGGGCAACCACCTCACCGGCAACTGCGCGGCGGTCTTCGTCGTCGGAGACGAGAACAAGCCCAAGGCCGGCTTCGTGACCGTGCGCGCCAACCGCATCGAGCGCAACAACAAGTTCTGCCCGAAGACCGCCCGGCTGGACGCCCTGCAGGGATCCGGCGTCGTGGTGACGGGCGCGGACGACAACCTGATCACTCACAACGTGATCAAGGACAACGTCGGCAACTCCTCCCTGTCGGGAGGCATCGTCCTGTTCAAGAGCTTGGTGGGCATGCCCAGCGAGCGGAACCGGATCAGCGACAACCTGCTGCAGGGCAACTCCCCCGCGGACCTGGTCAACACGGACACCGGTCAGGGCAACACGTTCCAGGACAACTCCTGCGGCTCGTCCCGGCCCACCGGCCTGTGCTGACCGCCGGCCCCGCTTCTCGTGAACCCGGGGCTCGCACGAACGCCCCGTGATCCTCGTGCTTCACATGACCCAAGAAGGAAGGAAGGCGGCACATGACGACCACTCAGCCTGCCCCTGCGCCGTCCATGCGACTGCGGGAACTCGCATTCGGGGCGGCATGTGCCGCCGCCCTGCGCGCGGCCGCCCGGCTGGGGGTCGCCGACGCGCTCGGTGACACCCCCATGGCCGTGGAGGACATCGCGACCGCGGTGAAGGCCGAACCCCGCCCGCTGCGACGGCTCCTGCGGGCCCTGTCCTGCTACGGCGTCTTCGCCGAGCAGCCGGACGGGACCTTCGCGCACACCGACGTCTCCCGGTTGCTGCGCGAGGACGACCCCGACAGCCTGCGCGCCATCTCGCTGTGGTGCACCGAGCCGTGGACCTGGGACGTCTGGCCGAAGCTGGACGAGGCGGTGCGCACCGGCCGCAATGTGGTGGAGGGCCTGTACGGCAAGGAGTTCTTCCCCTACCTCAACGAGGACGCCCCGGAGTCGGCCGACGTCTTCAACCGGGCCATGACGACCTCCAGCGTGCAGTCGGCGCGCGATGTCGCCGAGTTCCTCGACCTGTCGGAGAGCGCGTCCGTCGCCGACATCGGCGGGGGCCAGGGGCACGTGGTCGCGAGCCTGCTGGACAAGTACCCCACGATGCACGGGACGCTGCTCGACCTTCCCCGGGTGGTGGAGAACGCCCTGCCGAGACTGCGTGCGGGCGGTGACCTCGCGGACCGTGCGCGCGTGGTGCCCGGCGACGTCCGGACCGCCGTCCCCGTGCAGGCCGACGTCTACGTCATCAAGAACATCCTTGAGTGGGACGACGAGAGCACGGCCCGCACGCTGCGCAACGTCCGTGAGGCCGGTGGTCCCGGGACGCGGGTCGTGGTCATCGAGAACCTCGTCGACGACACGCCGTCCATGCGGTTCAGCACCGCGATGGACCTGCTGCTGCTCCTCAACGTGGGCGGGGCGAAGCACACCACCCGGAGCATGGTGGACCGGCTGACCGAGGCGGGCCTGGTCATCGACGACATCAACCCGGTCAACCCCTACCTGCACGCGTTCGACTGCCACGTTCCCGGCTGATCCGACGGCGTAGCGCGGTCCTCGTGCCGGTTCCCGGCCGATGCGACCGCGTCCCGCGGTCCTCGTACGCCGGGAATCGTCCGGCAGACCACCGGTCGCCGGGTCCGCGACGCTGCGGACCCGGCGACCGGTGGTCACGGGCGGTGGTCAGCCGGCCGTCTCGCGCTCCCAGAGGTAGAAGCGCTGGGCCATGGCGTCCTTGGGGGAACGCCATGTCTCGGGGTCGTACGCGCTGACGTACGCGGCCAGCCGCTCGCTGACGTCCCGGAATTCGGGATGCCCGGCGACCTTGGCGATGGCGGGGCCGGGATCGCGCTCGGCCTCGATGAGGTGCATGTACACATCGCCGAACTGGAAGAGGCTGCGCCGGGTCACCCCGACGAGCCGCGGCAGCTCGCCCCGGTCGGACTCCTCGAACACCTTGGCGATGTCGGGTGCCGATCCGGGGGCCATCCGGGCGACGATCAGAGCTTGGTGCATGGGGTGGGTCTCCGTCCGGCTCAGTCGTTCAGACGGTGCGCCGCACCGCGCTCCGCTGCGATCTTCTCGATGCGGTCGCGGATCAGGGCCATCTGCACCTTGGAGTTCCGGTTGATGTTGTCGGTCATCCACGCGTCGTCGACCGGCGCGTCCGGCTTCATCGCGAAGTCCTGTGTCCAGACCATGCGCGTGCCGGCCGGTACCTCCTCGTACCGCCAGTGGATGTCCATGTGGTCGAAGGGGCCCGTCTCGACCCGGCGGGCCTTGACCGTGAGCGTCTCGCGGTCCGGCTCGCGCTCCGAGACCCAGCTCCACACGGTGCCGTTCTCGTCCGGGTGCATGGTCAGCCGGAAGGTCGTCCGGTGGCCCTGGCGGGACAGGATCTCGACGGAGGCGTACTCGCTGAACAACTGCGGCCAGTTCTCCAGGTCGTTGGTCACCTCCCAGACCAGGTCCAGGGGCGCCGCGATGGTGATCTCGTTCTGTGTGTGTCCGGTCATCTCATGCTCCAGTCAGCAGTGCACTGTTGACGAGGTCGAGGAACTGCCGGGGCGACTTCGAGCGTTCGGCGTCGGTCGGCATCGGCGTGCCGTACCGGTTCTCCAGCTCGCCCACGATGCCCAGCAGCCCCAGCGAGTCGACGCCGAGCCCTGCGAAGGCCGTGTCGTCGCGGCGGAGCTCCTCCGGTGTGACGGTGACACCGGTGCATTTCTTCATGAGTTCGGCCAGCTCTTCCACCGTGATGCGGTCGGTCATGCCATTCCCTTCCTCTCCTGCTCCACGGCGCCTCAGTGCGAGACGTCGGTGGCGCCGTGCCGCAGCACGAGCGCCGAGTTCGACCCCATGAGTCCCCGGCTCAGAAGCAGTGCCGTGCGTACCTCGGCGGTACGGGCCCGGCCGGTCACGAGGTCGAGGTCGTGGCAGACGTCGAAGACATGGGGGGTGGGCGGGATCAGGCCGTGCTCCATCGAGAGCACCGCCGTCGCGGCGTCCATCAGCGGCGCCGCGCAGTAGGCCCGGCCGATCCCTGTCTTCGGCGCGGTGACGGGCACGCGGGTGCCGTGCGCCCCGAGAGCATCGGCGATGGCCAGGGCCTCGGCGCGGTCCGCCTCGGGTACGCCGAGGGCGTCGGCGAAGACGACGTCGATGTCCTCGGGAGCGCAGCCGGCCTCCGCCAGGGCTCCTCGGATGGCCTGGGCGAGGCCTTCCCGGGACTCCTCCCAGCGGGAGGCTCCGGTGAAGGTCGCCGCGTGTCCGGCCAGGTGGGCCCGCACGCGCGCGCCTCGTGCCCGGGCCGTGCCCTCGGCCTCCACCACGACCATGGCGCCGCCCTCCGCGGGCACGAACCCGCAGGCCGCTGATGTGAACGGACGGTAGGCACGGGTCGGGTCGTCGACGGTGCTCAGCTCTGGGTAGCCGAGCTGGCAGACCACCGAGTAGGGCGCGATCGGCGCCTCGGTCGCACCGGCCACGATCACCTCGGTGCCGCGCCGCACGGCCCGCGCCGCGTGGGCGAGGGCGTCCAGGCCGCCGGCCTCGTCGGCGGCGACGACCGAGCAGGGGCCCTTGAAGCCCCGGCGGATCGAGATCTGGCCGGTGCTGGCCGCGTAGAACCAGGCGATGGACTGGTAGGGGCCGACGAAGCGACTGCCCTTGCTCCACAACTGCTGCAGTTCGCGCTGTCCGAACTCACCGCCGCCCGAACCGGCGGCGGTGACCACGCCCACGGAGAACGGCGCCTCGTCGGTCTCGGGCCGGTGCAGCTGGGCGTCGTCCAGCGCGAGGTCGGCCGCGGCCATCGCGAAGTGGGTGAACCGGTCGGTCTGGACCAGGAAGCGTTCCTCGATCGCCGCCGACGGGTCGAAGTCGCGCACGAGGCCCGCCACCCGCAGCGGCAGGTGCTCACAGCCCTCCCGGGTGATCCGCTCCAGGGCGCTGATGCCCTCCGTGGTGGACTTCCAGAAGGTCTCGGTACTGGCTCCGTTGGGCGCGACCACACCGATTCCCGTGACCGCCGCGCGCCGTATGCGGGGTTCGCTCATCGTGTCTTCTCCCTCGGCCGGTTCATGACCACCGCGGACTGGAAGCCACCGAATCCGCTGCCCACCGAGAGCACACTGGCGAGCTTGCGCTCGCGGGCGACGCGCGGGACGTAGTCCAGGTCGCACTCGGGGTCGGGCGTCTCGTAGTTCGCGGTCGGCGGTACCACCTGGTGGGCCAGGGCCAGCACACAGGCGACGAGTTCGATCGCTCCGATGGCGCCCAGGGAGTGGCCCACCATCGACTTGATGGAACTCATGGGGGTGTCGTAGGCGTGCGGTCCCAGGACCCGTTTCACCGCGGCGGTCTCGTGGCGGTCGTTCTGCTTGGTGCCCGAGCCGTGCGCGTTGACGTAGTCGATCGCGGTGGGGTCGAGCCGTGCGCAGTCCAGGGCGTCCTCGATGGCCCGGGCCATCTCCAGGCCCTCGCTGGTCAGGCCGGTCATGTGATAGGCGTTGCCGAAGGTGGCGTACCCGCCGAGCTCGCAGTACACGTGGGCGCCGCGGGCCCTGGCGTGCTCGAGCTCCTCCAGGACGAGTACGGCACCGCCCTCACCCATGACGAACCCGTCGCGGTCGGCGTCGAAGGGGCGCGAGGCGTGGGCCGGGTCGTCGTTGTTCGGGGAGGTGGCCTTGATCGCGTCGAAGCACGCCATGGTGATCGGGGAGATCGGCGAGTCCGAGGCACCGGCTATGCACACGTCGGCCCGGCCCTCCTGCACGGTGTGGAAGGCGTACCCGACCGCGTCGAGCCCGGAGGTGCAGCCCGTGGAGACGGTCTGCACCGGGCCGCGCGCCCCGAAGCGCTCCGCCACCGTCGAGGCGAGCGTGCTGGGCGAGAACGCGCGGTGCAGTTCCGGGCCCGCCTTGCGGTGGTCCACGTCCCAGTGCTGTCCGCTGCTGCTGACCAGGACGTAGTCGTTCTCCAGCCGGGTGGTGCCGCCGACGGCGGTGCCCAGCGAGACACCGACGCGCCACGGGTCCTCGGCGCTCACGTCGAGGCCGGCGTCCCGTACCGCTTCGTCGCCCGCGACCATGGCGAACTGGATGTAGCGGTCGCAGCGTTCCACGTCCCGCACGTCCAGACCGTGGGCAGCCGGGTCGAAGTCGCACTCGGCGGCGATCCGGGAACGCAGACCGGACGGGTCGAAGAACGTGATGGCCCGCGTCGCCGTGCGCCCGGTCTCCAGGAGGTTCCAGAAGGCCGGTACGCCTATGCCGCCGGGGGCGACGATGCCTATGCCGGTGACCACCACTCGTCGCGTCATGACCGGACCTGACGTCGTGCGGCTGCCTCCGCCCCCACCACCGCGGACTCGGCGTCGGTTTCCTCGGTGTCGACGTGGCCCAGCGGCGGGCTCGGGGCCAGCGGGCCCAGGTGGAAGACCATCCGCGCCTGCACGTCGCCGACGTTGCGGAAGCGGTGGCGCACGTTGAGGGGGATCAGCAGCCCCTGCTCGGGCTGCAGCGGGTGCGGCTCGCCGTCGAGGTCCACCTCCAGCTGCCCGCACACCACGTACACGAACTCCTCGGAGTACGGGTGGTAGTGCTCGGCGATGCGGTCACCGGGCTCGATGAGGGCCACGCCCATGAAACCGCTGGTGGCGCCGACGGCGGCCGGAGTGAGCATGGCACGCAGGTCACCGCCTCGCCGGCGGTTGGGCTCCACGTCGCTCATGCTCACGATTCTGGGACGAGATGTGATCACGCGTTCCTCCGTTGATGTGCTGCACGACCGTGGGAGAGGCGGGCACCGCCTCTCCCACGGTGCGGTGAATCAGGCGTCGGGCGACCGGCGGTCGGTGACGAGGTCCATGCGCGCGATGTCGAGGAGACGCGCCATGCCGCCGTCCTTCGACGCGGTGGCGTCCGTGCCCGCGTCGTCCAGGAGCGTCGTCAGCTCGGCCACCTGCTCCGAGTCGGTGAGACCCAGGATCTGGACGGGGTCGGCGGCTTCAACTCCGTCGCGCACGTCGATGAGCCGTACGACGACGTCGTCGCGCTGGAAGATGGTGCTGCGCAGGATCGGGCTGCGCGGGTCGTCCGCCGCCGCCTCGTCCCTGCGGGAGAGGAGTTCGGCCAGCTTCATGCCGAGGTCCGGCCGGGCCGGGTAGTACAGGGCGTACCGCTCGGCCTGGGGGTCCTGCCGTCCCGCCATCACGTGGTGGACGGCCGGCAGCGCGGCCCTGGTGAAGAAGACCCGGGCGGACTCGGGGTCGTCGAGGTCCCGGTCCTGCTCCAGATGGGGGTTGATGGCCTCCTCGACGGCCCGGACCTCGGGCTGCCGGGCGACGTGGCGCAGCGCGGCCAGCAGGTCGCCCCGCACCTCGATGGCCCGCACCACGCGGTTGCCGTGCATGAACAGGGAGGTGCGGCACAGCCGGGTGGTGTCGTCGACCTGCGGCTCGGGCGAGGCGTAGTCGGAGAGGATCTTGGCGACGATCTCCTCGCTGCCCGGCTTGACGGTGAAGGTGAGCGCGTGCCGGATGACGCCGTCGCCGATCCTGGGCGCCGTCTGGAGCCTGCGCTCCGCCGGGTCGGCGCCCGCCGCCGGGCCGCCTGTCTCGCGGACTACGTGGAAGCGCAGTGACCGGGTGTCGCGCACGCAGCTGTGCAGCGGCTCGACCATTCGCACGTGCTCTTCGCTGTTGACCCAGGCGAGGAACGGCGGGGCGCTCTCCCACTCGCTGGTGATGAGCCATTGCGAGGGGTTCTCGATCGACTGGCACAGCTGGTCGCTGACGTGCCCGGGGACGGACGCGACCTGGTTGCACAGTTGTTCGTAGGCGTCGAGGAACTCCTGGTGGGCGCCGTCGTGGACGTCGACCAGGAGGACGACTCGGAGCCGGGAACCGTCGAACACGGACTGCGAGACATGGTGCGACGCCTGTTGCGCCCGCGAACCTGCAACCCGTTCGGATGTGGTGGTCATCCTGCGCACATCTCCTTCGCGGAGGGGAAAGTGAACGTTGGCCGCAGTGATGCGACGTCAGCGTTCCTCGATCCTGTGCCCGTCCCCGCACATCGCGCGACTCGGGTGAAGTACGTGAGTGACGGGGCGGATGACGCCCGGACCCGATGAGCTCAGGAGACCCCGGCCGTCGGCCGCTCCTCGGCCCGCCGGTCGCGGTCCCCCGGTCAGGTGATGTGCGCATCCGCGCCCCGGTGTCCTCCTGTCGTGTCACCGTCTTCGCCACCGGCGTCAAAGGCGCCGGTGGCGAAGACGGCCGATGCCGCCGCCGGGGGCAGGACTCGCGCAGAACGCCTCACGCGAGCGGAGCGCGTGACGCTCAGGCGACTGCCAGTCCGGTCCGCAGGACCTCGCGCAGCACCGCCTCGGCCTCCGCCTCCGGCCCCGGAGACCGCCACAGGACGAAGCCGTCGGGCCGGACGAGCACGGCGCCCCCCGGTCCCGTGCCGTGGCGCTCCGCCCAGTCGGTGGCGTCCTCGGGCGCCAGATCGGCCTGGGCTCCGGTGCCCACCCGGTACGACGTGAGCGGGAGGGACAGTTCGCCGGCGAGGCGCACAGCGGCCGCGTGCCACTCGTTCGGGTCCGCGGCGTCACTGAGCAGGACGAGGGACCGCTCGTACAGGTCGAGCGTCGAGATCCGTTCGTCCCCGCGGCGCACCCACAGGTGCGGCGCCCTGCTGCCGGGTCCGCCGGTCAGGTCGAGGCTCTCCGGCACCACCGGGGAGGCGGGGTCGGCGCCGACGACGGCGCCCTGCGGGTAGCGGTAGCCGAGGGCCACGTTGAGGATGCCCTGCCGTGGGCCACCACCGCCCGCTCCGGGCGGGGCGGCGAATCCCGGGTGGCTGTGTTCGGCCGACCGGGCCGCGGCCCGCGCGCTGGTTGCCTCGGCCACGGGACGGCGCTCGGCGTCGTAGGTGTCCAGCAGGTCCTCCCCGGCCCAGCCGTCGAGTACGGCGGCCAGCTTCCAGGCGAGGTTGTGGGCGTCCTGAATACCGGTGTTGGACCCGAAGGCCCCGGTGGGGGACATCTCATGAGCCGAGTCACCGGCGAGGAACACCCGCCCGGACCGATAGCTGCGGGCGACCCTCTGGGCGGCGTGCCAGGGCGCCTTGCCGGTGATCTCCACATCGAGGTCGGGGACGCCGACCGCCCGGCGGATGTGCTCGGCGCACCACTCGTCGGTGAAGTCCTCCAGGGGCTGCCCGTGCTCGGGGTGCCAGGGGGCGTGGAAGACCCAGTTCTCGCGGTTGTCCACCGGCAGCAGGGCGCCGTCGGCCTCCGGGTTCGTCAGGTAGCAGACGATGAAGCGGCGGTCGCCCACGACGTCGGCGAGCCGGCTGGAGCGGAAGGTGAGGCTGACGTTGTGGAACAGGTCGCCGGGTCCGCTCTGAGCGATGCCGAGCTGCTCGCGCACGGGACTGCGGGGGCCGTCCGCGGCGACGAGATAGTCCGCGCGGATGGTGGTGTGCTCACCTGTCTCTCGGCTCTTGACCACGGCGGTCACACCGGTGGGGTCGCTGTCGAACGACATCAGTTCGGTGGAGAAGCGCAGGTCGCCGCCGTGCCTGCGGGCGTGGTCGAGCAAGACCGGCTCGAGGTCGTTCTGGCTGCACAGGCACCAGGCGCTGGGGCTGAAGCGGGCCAGTCCGCCACCCGGGTCGATGTCCTTGAACAGCCACTCGCCCGCGTCGCCGACCAGGGTGGGCGCCTGCAGGATGCCGTGATTGACGGACAGGGTGGCGGCCGCCTCCTGGATCGCCTTCTCCACACCCGCCACCCGGAACAGTTCCATGGTGCGGACGTTGTTGCCCCGGCCTCGCGGGTGGATGGAGGTGCCCGCGTGGCGCTCCACCAGCAGGTGCGGTACGCCCAGCCGTCCCAGGAACAACGAGGTTGCCAGGCCGACCAGGGAGCCGCCCACGATGAGGACCGGGACGTCGATGGTGTGGGGGCCCGCCTGCCCGACTCGTTCTTTCATCACTCTCGCCTCCTGTGCGTCGGTGCCGCCGGCCCTGCCGGTTGCGGCGGCGAACCTCATGCATGCCCCGGGGAGGTGACGGCGGCTCAGGCTTCACCCGCGTGCTTCGCGGCACGGCCCTTCGGGAGAGCGGGGAGGATCGCACCGCGGCGGGACGTTCAGTCGCCGACCCGTCCGGCATCGACCCGCCGCCCGCGGGACTCGTCCACGACGATGGGCACGCCATCGGGAATCTGTCCCCTGAGCCGGTCGAGCAGCGGCTGCACGGGGGGAAGGTCACCGGGAAGGCGGACGTGGATGTGCATCGTCCGCGAGGCGGCGTCGACGCTGGTGACGGAGGCGCCCGGCTGGTTCGCGAGCCACTGCTGCGCCGCTGTCTTCGCGCGCCCTGTCCAGATCTCGAGCAGAAGCGTGAGCGCGGTGTTCGCGGCCAGGGGGATGAACACGGCGGCGAAAAGCAGTGCCATCGCCGCGTACGCCCGGCGCGCGGGGCCGCCGGCTGCCTTCCCGGCCGCTCCGTCGTAGCCGAGGCTCGCGAAGATCACCATTCCGCCGAACACCAGGGCGAAGAAGTTGGACACGAACAGCACCAGCGCGCCCAGCGCCAGCCAACCGTCCAGTCGTCCCAGGCACACGCCCGACACCACCAGGGGCGGGACGAGCGAGATGGCGATCGCGACCCCGGGCAGCACGGCGGCGACGTCCCGCCGGGCGAGTGCGACCGCGCCGGCGAGGCCCGTGGCCAGGGCGGCGACCAGGTCCAAAAGCCCTGGTGACGTCCGCGAGGAGATCTGGCTGTTGGAGAGCAGATCGTAGTCACCGGGAAGCACCTGAGAGAACACCATGCCGACCGCGACGACCAGGACGCACGCGCACAGGACCACGCCGAGACCGCCGGTGCCTCGGCGTCGCACCGAGCCGAGGGCGATGCCCATGATCGGTGTCGACAGGGGCGCGATGATCATCGCTCCGATCACGGTCGCCGTCGAGTCCGTCAGGACCCCGCAGGCGGCGATGACCGACGACAGCGTCAGCATGGTCCAGAACGCCGAACGTTTGGACCGGGTGTCCCCGGACGACAGGTCCAGGTCCTCGCCCAGCTCCTCCAGCGAGCGACGTTGGGAAACCGGCAGAACGAGGGCACGAACACCGCTGGTCATGCCCCCCAAGAAACCACAGCCGTCACGCGCACCCCCACCAAGACACGGTCGCCCCAGTGCCTGTCGTCTGGACCAGGTCGCAGACGCGGGGCCTGGCACACCCGGCTGCTCCGCGGGCATCCTGCTGTCGGACAAGATCGAACAGCTGAGGCGGCTCGGTGAGCTCAGGGATCAGGGCGTACTCACCGAGGCCGAGTTCGAGGAGCACAAGCGCAGGCTGCTGCAGGCGTGATCAGGGCCGGCCGCCGGGTTGTGGGAGCGGCCTGACGACTGACGCCGCGGACCGCCGGTGGACAGGGTGAGGGGAAGGGCCGCTCCGACCTCCCCAGGTGTCGCGGCCCTTCCCGTCCAGCGGCAAACGCTTACCCCGAGATGCGGAGCTCACTCCTCACCCCGTCGGCGCTCGTCCGACGGCCCCTGCCACCCCCGCACCTCGCCCGTCTCACCGTTCAGCGCCGGGGTCGGCCGCCCGGCCCCTCCAGGGCTCCCCGCAGTTCCCTGAGCGCCGGCAATGCCTCCTCGATGGCCCGTCGGCTGTCCGGCGTCAGAGCGGTCAGGGCGCGCCTCAGCTCCTCCGTGCTCACTCGGTCGTACCGGTCGAGCAGATCGAGAGCGTGCGGGGAGGCCACGAGGGTGACCGTGCGCAGGTCGGTCGCCGACGGCCTGCGCTCGACCAGACCCGTCGCGGTCATGGTGCGGACGAGGTTGCTGACCGTCGAGGAGGCCACTCGCAGACGGGATGCGACGTCACGTGGCGCGAGGGGTCCGGCCTCGGCCAGCACTCTGAGGAGTTCGATCTGCGCTTCGGGAAGATCCGGCAGGTCTTCCGCACGGCGGGTGCGCAGCAGCACGGCTCGCCTGAGGGGCCCGATGAGGCGGCCGAGATCAGTCGCGGTATCCATGGGGGTCATGATGCCCTGGATATTGTTTTGCCACAAAACAGTTTTGTGGCAAAATAGATTGCGCACTGCACTGACCGACGAGGAGGTCCCCCATGGACAGCCATGAAGCGCACGAGACCACCACCCGCAACCCCGTCCCCCCGCAGCAGCTCTCCGGCATCGTCGGCCACCGCTTCATCTACACCTATGCCAACGGCTGGCAGTACGAGATGTACGTGAAGAACCCGACCACCATCGACTACCGGATCCACTCCGGCATGGTGGGCGGCCGGTGGGTCAAGGACCAGCAGGTCGACCTGGTCCGACTGGACGACGACCACTACAAGGTGTCCTGGAACGAGCCCACCGGCACGTCGGTCTGCGTGAACGTCATGCCCGGCAAGCGCCGCCTGCACGGCGTGATCTTCTTCCCACGCTGGGTCGAGGAGCACGGCGAGCGCACCGTCCTCTACCAGAACGACCACCTCGACGAGATGCGCAGGTTCCGCGACGCGGGCCCGACGTACCCGATCCATGTCGTCCCGGAGTTCGCCGAGATCACCCTCTTCGAATTCGTCGGCCCGGACGACGACTCCGTCATCTCCACGGCACCGGGCGACCTCCCGCCGGGCTGGTCCGACCGCACCGGCTGACCGCCCGGCCCGGCCGCACGGTTCTTCCAAGATCGATTGTCAGTGGTGGGTGAGAAGGTAGGTACACCAAGCCGGAACGAGGGGGAGCTGTGATGTCCGAAAGCCAGAACTACATCAACCACGTTGCTCTAGTGCTGGATGCCAGCTCGTCGATGTCACACCTGAGTCGCAAGGTCGTGGAAGTCGCCGACCAGCAGATCGCCTATCTCGCCCGCCGCTCAAGGGAACTGGACCAGGAAACCCGCGTCACGGTGTACGTCTTCGCCGACAAGGTGGAGTGCGTCATCTACGACAAGGACGTGCTGCGCATGCCGTCGCTGAAGCAGCTGTACCGGACCGGTGGGATGACGGCCCTCCTGGCAGCCGCGCTGAAGTCGCAGAGCGAGCTGGCTCAGACGGCCCAACTGTACGGAGACCACAGTTTCCTGACGTTCGTCCTGACCGACGGACAGGAGAACGCGAGCCACCGCTGTCCGGACGCCCAAGGCAGGGATCCCCGTCAACTGGTCAAGGCCGTGGCGGAGATGATCCGGACCCAGCAGGACAACTGGACGCTGGCCGTGCTGGTGCCCGACCAGATGGGCAAGCGCGAGGCCATGCAGTGCGGCTTCCCCAAGGACAACATCGCCATATGGGACGCCACCAGCACGCAGGGCCTCGAGGAGGCCGGGCAGGTCATCCGGCAGGCCACCGAGAACTTCATGATGGGCCGCACCCAGGGCATCCGGGGATCGCGTGCGGTGTTCTCCACGGGCGCGGAAGCGGTCAACGAAGACACCATCAAGGCAGCCGGTCTCACCCCGGCCGATCCGTCGAAGTACCAGCTGATCCCGGTTGCCCGCGACGCGGCGATCCGGGAGTGGGTCGTCGAGTGCGGGCACACCTACACCACCGGTGGCGCGTACTACGAGCTGAGCAAGTCGGAGAAGATCCAGGCACGAAAGCAGATCGCGGTGCTGGAAAAGAAGACGGACCGCGTGTACACGGGCCCCCAGGCCCGCGCCCTGCTCGGGCTGCCCAACACGGAAGTGCGCATCAAGCCCGACCACAACGACCACTTCACCATCTTCGTGCAGAGCACGAGCGTCAACCGGAAGCTCGTGGCCAACACACGGCTGCTGCTCATGCTCTGACATCCCGTGAAGCCGGCGGGGCGCCGGAGGTCGCGCGAGGGAGAAGGATGTCTCTCCGACCCCGACGCCCCGTCGAACGGCTCCTGACCGCCCTGACAGGGCCGTCCGAGGCCCGATCGAGCGGAGTTCGGCATGCCCGTTCCGTCAGTGAGGGAGTCCCGGCGACAGACCTAGTTCGCGTTCGCCGAGCGGGGTGAAGAAGCGCTCGACGTCGGCATCGGTGACCTCGGCCAGGGTCTTCGGCGACCAGCGCGGCCTGCGGTCCTTGTCGACGACCTGGGCACGGATCCCCTCGACCAGGTCGGGCGTCTCCAGGGCGGCGCAGGACACGCGGTACTCCTGGTTCAGGACCAGCTCCAGCGGCCCGAGCGCCCGGGCGCGGCGCAGAGAGGCGAGGGTGACCTTGAGGGCGGTCGGCGACTTGGCGAGCAGGGTCTCCGCGGCCTCCTTGGCGGCGGAGTCACCGTGCGCGAGCAGCCGGCGCACGATCTCCTCGACGGTGTCGGCACCGTAGCCGGCGTCGATCCAGCCGCGCTGGGCGGCCAGGCCGCCCTGAGGGGGTGTGCGCGCACAAGCGGCCAGGGCCTCCTCTGCGGGCAGTTCGGCCAAGGCGTCGAGGAAGTCCCGCAGCGCGGCCGTCGGCACGAAGTGGTCGGCGAGTCCGCACAGCATCGCGTCGGCGGCGCCGACCTGAGCCCCCGTCAGGGCCAGATGAGTGCCCAGCTCGCCGGGGGCGGCGGCGAGCAGGTGGGTGCCTCCCACGTCCGGCACGAAACCGATGCCCGTCTCCGGCATGGCGACCCGGGACCGCTCGGTGACGACACGGACGCTGCCGTGCGCCGAGACACCGACACCGCCGCCCATCACGATGCCGTCCATCACGGCGACGTACGGCTTGGGGTAGCGGGCGATGCGGGCGTTGAGGCGGTACTCGTCGCGCCAGAACGCGGCCGAGGCGCTGCCGTCGCCGTCGCGGGCGTCGTCGTGGATGGCGCGGATGTCACCGCCGGCACACAGGCCGCGCTCCCCCGCGCCGGTGATGACGACGGTCTGCACGGCGGGGTCCCGCTCCCACGCGACGAGCGCCTCGTCGATGCGGCGGACCATGGTGTGCGTGAGGGCGTTGAGGGCCCGAGGCCGGTTGAGCGTGATGTGGGCGGCGCGCCCGCTGGTGTGGAAGAGGACGGCTTCCCGTTCCGCGGTTCCGCTCATCGGAACGCCTCCCCCGGGCCGTGGGCCGCGTTGACGCGCATGTCCTGTCGGTTCCTTTCCCGTTCAGGTGGAGGGCACTTCATCCGCCGTGGCCGGTGACGAACCACCTGGCCACTGCGGACCCTACGGTGCCCGATGACCTACCCGGACGCGTCGGCGGGGTGGACGGGGAGGGGCCGTACCGATTCCCCGGCCGGACCCGAACGATGCTTCTCACGCCGGTGATCTCCCGGAGGACCGGGCGCCGTTCACCGGGCGGCACGTGTGCGCTACATTTTGCCTCTCTTTGACCGCGATCACTCATGATCTCTACGCTTCGGAGTTGGCACCCCCATGAGCGACATCGTCAACGGACTCGGCCGGGCCACTGCATACGGCGGTCTGGGACTGGTTCTGTTGCTCCTCGGCATCGTCCTGGTCGACGTGCTCACGCCGGGCAAGCTCGGCCGGCAGATCTGGGAAGAGCGCAATCGCAACGCCGCCACCGTCCTCAGCTCCGCGCTGCTCGGTATCGGCGGCATCGTGTTCACGTCGATCTGGACGACGTACGAGGACTTCGGCAAGGGACTGGTCTCGACCGCGGCGTTCGGGGTGCTGGGGCTGGTCATGATGGCGGTGGCGTTCCTGGTGGTGGACCTGGTCACTCCGGGACGCCTGGGCGCGACGCTGGTCGAGGCAGAGCCGCACCCCGCGGTGTGGGTGACGGCATCCTGCAATCTCGCAGTCTCCGCGCTCATTTCGGCGTCCATCGCCTGAACCACCCGCGGGGACAACCCCCTCGGCGGCTCGGTACGAAGTGACCCTCGCCGCACAATGAACGCACAGCCCCTGTCCTTCCCCTTGCAGGGCCGGGTCGGCGGTCCTGGCCGTGGGCGGGTCGATGTCACCACCGGCAGCGACACCAGAGGTGAGGACGGCTGGTCCGTCCAGCGTGGGGCCCTGTACCTGCCCAACATCGATGACCACCAAAAGTGGTGTCCTGTGACCGGGTGTCGTACATCGACGACTGGTACACCCACAGCCTCGGCATGGGTGAGGTGTACTGCGGCACCGACACCCCGCGCGACGCGACCTCCGCGTGGTGGCAGCGCCCGGTGGCGCACCGTAACGAGGAGCAGGGACGAGGGGACGGCGACCGGCAGCACATTCACCCGCGTCGGGTGAGGCAGCCCGTTGCCTGCCGTGGGCACGCTGTCGAGGACACCGGAACGGGTGGAGCGGCGGCCTGGAAGTCAGGGCGTTGCCTCGCTCCTTCCGCTCCCTGAGCATCGCAAACGAGGCGCACGATGACCGCGACAGACACTCAACCGTCACACAGGGCGAAGGACGAATGGGCCACCGGCCTGACCGCCTTCGCGGCTGTGATGCTCTTCCTGGTCGGCCTGCTCGACATCTTCCGGGGCATCATGGCCATCGCCGAGGACGACATCTTCGTGACGACCCGCAACTACGTGTTCGAGTTCGACCTGACCGGCTGGGGCTGGGTCCACCTCGCCCTGGGCGCACTCGCCGTGATCGTCAGTCTGGGGCTGCTCAAGACGGCGATGTGGGCCCGCGTCCTGGGCGTGGCCATCGCCGGACTCGTCATCATCGCCAACTTCCTCTCCCTGCCGCAGTACCCGGTGTGGTCGGTCGTGATGATCGCTCTCTCGGGCTTCATCATCTGGGCCCTGTGCGTCGTGCCGCGCGACAACCTCCTGGAGCCGTCGGAGGACGCTTCCTGGCGCGAGCGCGACGACTCGTACCGCCCCACGGCCGCTCCGCGCCCGCCCCGCTGACGAGTGAGACCCCGCTGATCTGCTACCGAAAGCGCAGGTCAGCGGGGCATCGGCGCGGCCTGCCGTGCGGCTGGAGGGGAACGCTGGGATGCTGAGGGTGAAGCGCTGCCCATGACGTGGCCCTGACCGACAGGGGTGATGAGCGCCGTGGCGGAAATCCATGAGAACGTCCCAGGATCGGCGGTTCACCTCGTTCCGGCACTGTCGCACACCGATCCCGTGGGGGATCCGTTTCTGCGCACCCGGTTCGCCCTCCCCGCCAGGCCCCACACGTTCCTGCGTCGCCAGCGGCTCGTCGACCACCTCGACCAGGCCCTGAGAACGCCACTGACTCTGCTCGACGGGCCCGCCGGAGCGGGCAAGACCCTGCTGGCCGCGGACTGGGCCTCGGGACTGGGCCCGGGCCCCCCGGCCGCCTGGCTCACCTGCGATGTGGGCGACTGCCGTCCCGGGGTGTTCTGGGCCTATGTACTGCAGGCCCTGCGGGCCTGCGGCGCACCGGCGTCCGAAGCGATCGGGGCGCCCGCGGACGCCGCCGGTGTGGACCACAGGCTTCTGTCGGCTCTGGCCGGCGAGTTGCACGACCGGGAGCGGCCGGTCGTCCTCGTGCTCGACGAGTACGACCGCGTGACCGACGCGACGGTCGCCGAGCAGTTGGAGTTCGTCCTGCACCACGCCGGCCCAGGACTGCACCTCGTGCTCGTCACCCGCACCGAACCCCTGCTGCCGCTGCACCGCTACCGGGCGGCCGGTGATCTGACGGAGATCCGCTCCGCCGAACTGGCCTTCACACCGGAGGAGGCCGCCGCGCTGCTGGAGCTGCACGGCCTGAGCCTCCCGGTCCAGGCGGCGCGCAACCTGGTCGACCGTACGCGGGGCTGGGCCGCCGGCCTGAGCCTGTCCGCGCTGGCCGCCCGGGAGAGTTCCGACCCCGAGCTCTATCTGAAGGAGTTCGAGGCGGACCGCAGCACGGTGGCGGACTTCCTGCTGGTCGAGGTCCTCAAGCGGCAGACGCGGGAGACACAGGACCTGCTGCTGCGCGTCAGCGTCCTGGAGCGCTTCTGTCCCGACCTGGCCAACGCGCTGACCGACCGCGTCGACGCCGAGCCCATCCTCGCCGGGCTGCACCAGGAGAACGCGTTCGTCGAGCGTCTCGGACACTCGTGGTACCAGCTCCACCCCTTGTTCGGGGAGATACTGCGCGCACATCTACGCGTCCGCCTGCCCGGGCAGGAGCCGGAACTGCACCGACGGGCCGCACGGTGGCTGCACCGTCACGGCTTCCTGCCGGAGACCCTCGCCCACAGCGCCGCCGCGGGCGACTGGGACCTCACCGCCGGTGCCCTCGTGGACGACCTCGCGATCGGGCTGCTCTTCACCGGTCCGAGCTCCGAGAACCTGGCTCGGTTGTTCTCCCACATGGGTCCCGAGGCGAGGAGCCCGGCCACCCATCTCGTGCGTGCCGCCCACGACCTGGCCCGGCACGACCTGGATCACGGCCTGGCCCGCCTGCGCCACGCCGAGGAGCAACTCGCCCACGAGGGGAACGACGCTCACGACGCGGCCGCCCGGCTGAGCTGCGCACTGCTGGAAGCCCTGGCCGCCCGCCTGACCGGATGTCCCCCAGAGGTCGAGAAGGCCGCCGAATCGGCTGCGGAGCTCAGGCAGGAGGTTCCGGTTCACCTGCTGGACAAGCATCCCGAACTGACCGCCCTCCTGATGACCCATGTCGGTTCCACGCTCCTGTGGGCCGGGCGCTACGAGGACGCGCGTGCCGTCCTGACCAGCGTGGCCGGCGCTCCCGGCGGGGCCTCCACCGCGCTGCCCCGGGAGGAGGCGATGGGGCACCTGGCCCTGCTCGACTACATGAACGGCTGGCCCGGCCGGGCCGAGCGCAAGGCACTGGCCGCGGTGTCCGAGGCGGACCGGCCGGGCGCGCCAAGTCCGTCCGGGTCCGGCATCGGAAGGCTGGTCCTGGCCGCCGTCGCGGTGGACCGCAATGAACTGGGACGGGCACAGGCCCTCATCGACGAGGCGGCCGAGCTTCCCTCCGGGACGCCTGATCCGGTGCTGGCGGCGGGGCGCGCCCTTGCCGCGGCGCGCCTGTTGATGGCCCGGGGGAAGGTACGCGACGCGGTCGAGGCGGCGGACCCGGCCGTCCCCGCCGCCGTGGACTCGCCGTGGGCGCGAAGCCATGAAGCGCTCGTCACCTCGGCCGCCCACCTGGCCGAGGGGCGGCCGGACGAGGCCGCCGAGGTGCTGCGGGCCGTCTCCGGTGACCAGCCCGTGTGCGCGGTGGAGGCCGCAGCGATCCAGCTCGCCGCCCGGCGTCCCGGAGCGGCCTTCGACCTGCTCGACAGCGTCCACGCCGAGGGACGCACCGGCCCGGCGGTGACGGTGAGGGCAGCGCTGGTGAGGGCCGGGGCCGCCGCCGCTGCCGGAGACGGAGCCGCGGCCCGCAAGCTCGTGGCACAGGCGCTGCTCGACGCCCGCCGTGAGCGGCTGCGACGTCCGTTCCTGGACGCCGGAGCGTGGATCCGGCCTCTCATCGCCACGGCTCCGCTGCACGAACTGGCGGCAGGCTGGCTGACACCTGCCGCACCTGCGCAGGGCGAGCGGACCGTGCCGCAGCCGCCGCCCGCACCGCTCGTGGCGGTGGAGCTGAGCGCGCGCGAGCACGACGTCCTGGACCGGGTGGCCCGGATGATGTCGACGGAGGAGATCGCCGCCGATCTCTGCCTGTCGGTGAACACGGTGAAGACCCACCTGAAAAGCGTCTACCGGAAACTGGCGGTGAACCGGCGGGGCGAAGCGGTACGCCGTGCACGCGACCTCCGGATTCTGTGAGCCCGCGCCGGATCACTCGCGCCGTGTCACCTCCACTGCAGGGCCCGTACTTCCCCCTTCGTGGGTGAGGCGCGCGGCGCGCACGTGGGGTGCGATGAGGAACAGCCGGCGACACGTACGCCGGCGCATGCCGGGCACTGCGCCGGCGTACCGGTCCGACTCGGCGAGGTGGACTTCGTGAAGCGGTGGCGGGCTCTGATCGTCCTGGGGGCGGCCCAGTTCCTGATGGTCCTGGACACCTCCGTGATGAACGTGTCCATCAGTCAGCTGGTCGAGGACTTCGACACGGAGGTCACCGCCATCCAGGCCGTCATCACTCTGTACGCGCTGGTCATGGCCGCTTTCATGCTCATCGGCGGCAGGCTCGGGGACATCGTGGGACGCCGGCGCATGTTCGTCCTCGGGATGGTCGTCTACGGCGTCGGGTCGGGCCTGACGGCGCTGGCACCCGCGCTGTGGGTCCTCATGCTGGGCTGGTCCGTCATCGAGGGGCTCGGCGCCGCCATGGTGCTGCCGGCCATGGCGGCCCTCGTCGCGGAGTCGTACCGCGGACGCGACCGGGCCATCGCCTACGCGGTCATCGGCGGGCTCGCCGGTGCGGGGATCGCGGTCGGCCCGCTGCTGGGCGGATGGGTGACGACGTATCTGACCTGGCGGCTGGTCTTCGCGGGTGAGGTCGTGGTCGTCGTGGCGGTGTTGCTGTGCCGCCGGATGATCGCGACGCCCACCGCGAGCGGGCCGCGCCCCCGTCTGGACGTGGTCGGCGCGGTCCTCTCCGCGGCCGGACTCGGACTGGGCGTCCTCGGCGTGCTGCAGAGCAGTACCTGGGGATGGGTACAGCCCCGGAACCCGCCCTTCACCGTGCTCGGCTTCGCCCCGACGCTGTTCGTCGTCGGCGCCGGGGCCGCCGTCCTGGCCGCCTTCCGCCGGTGGGAGCGGCGGCGGGAGCACGAGAGTGCCGATCCGCTCGTGCACCTGTCCCTGCTGAGCAGACCCGTGCTGCGGTCGGGCCTGATGACGCTGCTGAGCCAGAACCTCATCCTGCTGGGGCTGTTCTTCACCATTCCGCTGTATTTGCAGGTGGTCCAGGGGTTCGACGCCTTCGAGACAGGTCTGCGGCTGCTCCCGGTGTCCGCCACCATGCTGGTGACCTCTCTGTGCGCGTCCTCGCTGGGGCGCGCGGTGGGGCCGCGCCGGGTGGTCCGGCTGGCCCTGACGATCCTGGTGGCGGCCATCGTGTGGCTGCTGGCCACGATCGATCCGGTCATCGACGACGGGCAGTTCGCCGGCGCCATGGCTCTGCTGGGCGTGGGGGTCGGGCTGCTCGCCTCGCAGCTGGGCAACGTCGTGCAGTCCGGGGTGGGCGAGGAGGAACGCAGCGAGGCGGGAGGGCTGCAGTTCACGGCACAGAATCTGGGCTCCGCGCTGGGCACCGCGCTCATCGGGTCCCTTCTCATCGGCGCGCTGGCCCACGCCTTCACCACGCACGTGGAGGAGAACCCGAGGCTGTCCGAAGAGACCCGCGAGCAGGTCGGTGTCGCCCTCGAGGCCGGGATCGCGTTCATCCCCACGGATCAGGTGCGTTCGGCAGCCGAGCGTGCCGGGCTGCCGCCGTCCGAGGCCGACGCCGTCGCCGAGTCCTACGCCTCCGCGCAGTTGCAGGGTCTGAAGGCGGCGATCCTGGCCACCGGCGGCGTCGCCCTGGCCAGTTTCCTCGTCACACCGCACCTGCCGGCCGGCCGCGGGAGCCGTCCGCGCGAGCAGGACGCCGGCGCCACGGCCGGGGCGACGGGATCGACACACTGAGTCGGTGGGGAGCCGTTCATGTCCAGGACCACAACCACCCCGGCCGGCCGCCGCAAGCGCCGTGCCGAGCGCCGTGCCGGCGCGGACTACACCGGCGGCGTCTACGGTTCCATGCTGGCGTCCTCCGTGGTGATCGGCGCCGGATCCCTGGGCCAGTTCCCCCGGACCGAGCTGGTGTTGCTGCTGCTCCTGACCGGCGTGGTGTTCTGGATCGCGCATGTGCATGCCCAGCTGTTCGGGGCGCGCCTGGCGCAGCAGGCTCCGGACCGCCGTCTCGTCCTGCACGTGTGCCGTGACGAGTGGCCCATCGTCAAGGCCGCGGTCCCGCCGGCCGTCGCGGTGGCGGTCAGTCCCCTCCTGGGGCTGGACGTCCGAGGTGCCCTCTGGCTGGCTCTGTGCGTCGCCGTGGTCGGCCAGATCGGCTGGTCCGTGGCCGCGGCACGCCGCGCCGGTGCCTCGCCACGGCTCATGGCCGTCACCGCGTCGGTCAACCTGTTCCTCGGCCTGCTCATCATCGCTTTCAAGATCGTGCTGAAGCACTGATCCCGGCTCCGTCGCCCGGCGGGTCACCTGCTTCGGGTGAGGTCCGAGCCCGGACGCAGGCGCACGATGGCGGAAAGGGCGCCCCGTCCGCCTGTCCAGGGCATCCGTGGGAGGACAAGCTCGTGCGCTATGAGATCCGCGTCGAAGGGCACCTGTCGGAAACGCTGGCGAAGGCCTTTCCGGAGCTGGGTCATGTGGTGATGGCCGGCCAGACCGTCCTGTTCGGTCACGTCGTGGACGAAGCGCACCTCTACGGGCTGCTGGCGCGCTGCCAGTCACTGGGACTGCGTGTCGTCGAGATGCGGCCGGTGCCGGAATGACGTGACGGGCCCGCACACCCCCTCCCCCCTGGTGTACCGCGCGATGTCGACTCGGTTGCGGCACAAGCTGACTGACCTTTCGTCAGCTTGATGATGGGCGACTGGTTCGAGGAGCCGGCGCCGGTCACCGCGCTCATGGGTTCCGGACGGGCGTCCCGCCTGCCGCCGCAGCACCGGCAGATCACCCTTGGCGGGTGAACCCGGCACCCGGCGGCAGGCGGGATTCTGGAGCCGGCAGAGCGGCGCACCGGCCCTGCCACACCCCTCGGGCACCGCACCGGAGCGGTCCCGGGACGACCGATCGATCAGGCGAGGAGGAGCCATGATGTCGCATGGTCCGACACCGTTCCCCGGGCAGGAACACCGGCCCGGCGGGGCGATCCTCGCTCCGGCGTCCGGCCCCGCATACGGGCTGGAACGGCTGGGCCGTTCATGGACATGGTTGTTGGGCTCGGCCGTCGTGACCTTGGTGCCGGGCGTACTGGTCCTGGTCTGGCCGGAGGCGACCCTGCACGTCCTGGCCGTCCTCGTCGGACTGTACCTGCTGGTGAGCGGGGCGTTCCGGTTGGTGGCCGTCTTCGGCCGGGAGGAGCACGGCGAACGGCTGCCGGGACTGCTCCTTGCCGTGGTGTACGTCCTTGCCGGGGTGCTGTGCCTGCGCGATCCGCTGCAGACGATCACCGTGCTCTCGCTGGTCACCGGCGTCGTCTGGCTGGTGTCCGGGATCCTCACGCTCTACACGGCCGTCGTCGCCGAGGACCTGCCGCACCGCGGCGTCGTTCTGGCTGCCGCGATGCTGGGCATCGTCGCGGGGATCGTGGTACTCGCCCTGCCCACGGAGTCGGCCCGCGCGCTGACCCGGCTGCTCGGCCTGTGGCTCGTGCTGCTCGGCCTGGCCGAGACGGCGGTCGCTCTGGCGTGGCGGGCCGCACTCCACAAGACGCACAGGGCGGGGCCGCACGCCCCACCCGAGGCTGCCTGAGACAGCCCGCCAGGCCGACGGAAGCGCCACGGCCGGTGCGACGCCCCACCTCCGGCATCCCGAGCGGCAAAGACCACAGCGCCCGGGGCGGCGCACACGCGGAAAGGCATACCCATGAACTCGGCACCCCGGGATCCGCCGCACCCCGGCGAAGCCGGGAGCACGCAACACATCATGACCGCCGAGGAACGAGCGGAGTACGAGCGGCTGCGCCGGCACGCGGCGGTTCGTCACCGGCGGGCGCGGCGGGCCGGATCCTCGGCCCTTCTCCTGCTGGCCCTGCTCCTCGCGGGCCGCCACGATCCCGGACACGGACCGGACGATCACCCTCTTCGAGACCGAGCAACTGGGCAAGGCACAGGACGCGATGCGGCTGCTCGACGTCCTCGGCACCTGGCTGCCCGTCCTCACCGTCGTGGTGGCCGCGCTCGCCGTCCGGACCGCTCCCGCACACCGGGTCATGCTGATGATCACCGCCACGGGCGTCGGCGTGATGATGGTGGGGCTGCTCGTCGCGCTGGCCGTGGTCCGGCGCGTCTGTCTGGACTCGGTCCCGCCGGCGGTGCTGCCCGGCGACGCGGCCGCGACCGTCTACGACACGTTCGTCCGTTTCCTGCGCGACAGCACCCTCACCCTGCTGGTCGTGTCGGTGATCACCGCACTGGTCGCATACCTGTACGGTCCGGGGCGCCTGGCCCGTGGTGTACGGACGGCGGCCGACCGGGGTACGACGGCCACCGGCAGGGCCCTGGACAACGCGGGCGCGCGCACCGGTGCCGTGGGACGCCGGCTGGCCGGCCACCGGCAGTGGATCACCGGTGTGGTCATGGGGGCCGCGGCTCTGACGCTGGTGCTCTGGAACCACCCCACCGTCGGAGCAGTGGCGCTCGTCGTCGGTATCGCCCTGGCCGTCCTGCTCGTCCTGGCGATCCTTGCGGCCGCCGCCGGAGCGGCGGGGCAGACGGCGGAGCAGGCCGAGCAGCGGACGGTTCCGTGAGTCATGACCGTGAAACCCGGCCTCTCCGGCAGGCCCCGCGGGCGCACGGCAGCGGGGCTTGCGGCGAGCCTGCGGTCCGGAGCCACGGCCCGGCTGCTGTCCCGCCTGGCGGGGCTCAACATCGTGGAGGGCTCGGTACGGCTGGCCGCGCAGGCGTTCCTCACCGCGCTCCCGCTGCTGATGACCGTCGCGGCGTTCGCTCCGGACGCGATGCAGGACCTGCTGGCCGACTCCCTCCGGGCGGTTCTGGGCATGCGCGGTGACACACTCGACGAGCTGCGCCAGGCCTTCTCCGCGACGGGCACGACACGTAACACGGCCGGAGCGGTGAGCGCGGTGGTGACCCTCGTGTCGGCCACGGCGTTCTGCCGGGCTCTGCAGGCGGTGTGCGAGCGCTGCTGGCGCCTGCCGCGCGCACCGGTACGAGCGGCCTTCTGGCGCTGGCTGCTCTGGCTGCTGGTCTGGCTCGCCTATCTCCTGTTCCAGGCACCGCTGCGCAAGGGGTTCGGCGCGGGCAGGGTGACCGGGCTGGTTCTGTCCCTGCTGTCCGTGACGCTGCTCTGGTGGTCGCAGCATCTGCTGCTGGGCGGCCGGATCGGCTGGCGGAGCCTGCTGCCGGGGGCGGTGCTGGCCGGCGCCGGTACGGTCCTGCTGAGTCTGGCCGCGCGTGTGCTGGTCCCCACCGCGATGGAGCGCAGCCTGGACGAGTTCGGTCCTCTCGGTCCCGTGTTCACGTTCCTGTCCTGGCTCATCGCCGTCTTCCTGGTGGCCGTGTCGGGCCTGGCGCTGGGCGAGTACGTCGCCTCCACCGCGTGGTACCGGACTGCCGCACGCTCACCCACGCCGGGTGAGGCCGATCGTGCCTTTCCGGACCCAAGCTGAAGGCAGCACCGCCGGTGGCCCGGCGAGCGTCGGGACGGAGGAGAGAAATGAGCGCACAGATGTATCTGGCCTACGACTATCCCCTGTTGAGCGTCTTCTGGAGCATCCTCCTGTTCTTCCTGTGGATCATGTGGTTCATCCTGCTCTTCCGTGTGGTGGTCGACATCTTCCGTGACGACGACCTGAGCGGCTGGGCCAAGGCCGGCTGGCTGGTGTTCACCGTCCTGCTGCCGTTCCTCGGCGTGTTCGTCTACGTCATCGCCCGCGGCAAGAACATGGGGCGCCGTGAGATGGCGCAGGCGCGAGCACAGCAGGAGGCCTTCGACGCCCGCATCAGGCAGGCCGCGGGCAGTGAGGGCCGGTCCAGCAGCGTCGACGAGCTCGCCAGACTGTCCGAGATCCGCGACAGCGGGGCCATCACGGACGACGAGTACCGCAGGGCGAAGGAACTCGTCCTGACGGGACATGCCCCAGCCGGGCAGTCGGGATTCACCCCGCCCGCGTCCGGTCGTTGATGCCGGTGCTGCTCGGCCTTCCGGGGTGGTCGCGATGAACGCGCGCCGCGCGCACGGCACTGCGGCAGCACACCATGACGTCGTACGGTGGAACACCTTGACCGAGGAGGACTGCCGATGCGCCGCGTGACCTTTTCGATGAACGTCTCACTCGACGGCTACATCGTCGGGCCGGACGGCGGCTTCGACTGGTCGGTGCCCGACGAGGAGGTCCTCCGCTTCTGGAACGACGAGATCCGTGAGGTCGGCGTCCACCTGATGGGGCGACGGCTGTACGAGACGATGCTGTACTGGGAGACCGTCGACCAGGACGCCTCCCTCGACGAATCGCAGCTCGAGTGGGCCGCGTTGTGGAAGCCGCTGCCGAAAGTGGTGTTCTCCACGACGCTGTCGGCGGTGCAGGGCAACGCCCGCCTGCTGTCCGGGGGTGTGGCGGAGGAGATCGACCGGTTGCGGGCCGAGCCGGCGGAGGGTGACATCGCGATCGGCGGCGCGACTCTCGCCCACGAGGCGGCGGCGTCGGATCTGATCGACGAGTACCGCACCATGGTCTACCCGGTGCTGGTCGGCGGCGGCATCCCGTTCTTCCCGCAGCACGAACGCAGGGTAGATCTCGAACTCGTCGAGTCCCGCCCCATCGGTTCGAACGTCGTCTACCACCGGCACCGTGTGGTGCGCCAGGACTGACGATCGCCGGCCGAACAGGCACCTCTCCCCCGTCGGCTGCCGCTCGGTTCACCCGAACAGCCGCCTTTACGCTGTGCCGCCGCCGCGGATGCGATGTCCTGGTCGGAGAGTCGTCCGACCCATGGGGGAAGCATGTACGAGATGTGCCCCGGCCTCGACGAGCCCGGCACGACCTTCGTCTGGCACGTGAAGGCCAAGAACGGAACGGTGGCCCTCTGCGGCCTGCCACTCACGAGCGCGGCGAAGCCGGTGGAGACGGATCGCCACTGCCCGTCGTGCATGACCTCGTTCGGCCGGCTCGTCGACCAGCGCGGCTAGGTTCTGTCTCCGTCAGCCCACCCGGTACCGCTCTGCGCGCTCGGTGTTCAAGGTCAGGCCCAGGCCGGGTTCGGCGGCTCCGCCCGGGCCGATGCTGCCTCCTCGGGGGTCGAGGACACCGTCGAACAGGATGCGCTCGATGCGGACGTGGTCGTGGAACCACTCCAGGTGGCGCAGATTGGGCACCGCAGCGGCGGCATGGGCGTGGGCATGGGGAGCACAGTGACCGGAGATCTCCAGGCCGCGGCCCTGGGCGAGAGCCGCGGCGCGCAGCCAGACCGTGATGCCGCCGCACCGGGTGACGTCCGCCTGCAGGCAGTCCACGGCGCCGGCGGCGAGCATGTGCTCGAAATACGGCAGGGTGTAGCCGTACTCGCCGGCGGCCACGTCGATCGTGACATGATCGCGGATGCGGGCGAGAGTGCCGAGGTGGTCGGAGGAGACGGGCTCCTCGAACCATGTCACGCCCTGGTCGGCCAACACGTCGGCGACCCGGACTGCCTGTTTGGCGTCGTAGGCTCCGTTGGCGTCCACGTACAGGGCGGTGCCGTCACCGACGCTCGCGCGTGCCTCGGCGACCCGTCGCAGGTCGTGTTCCTCTCGCCGCCCCCACGACTCACCGATCTTGATCTTGACGCGCGGAATGCCCTCCTCTTCGGTCCAGCCGCGCAGTTGGCCGTCCTGTCCTGCGGCGTCGTAGGTCGTGAACCCGCCGCTTCCGTAGACCGGCACGTCCGGCCGGGCGGCGCCCAGCAGGTCGACGAGGGGCAGGTCCAGCAGGCGGGCCTTGCAGTCCCACAGCGCGATGTCCACGGCGGCGATCGCCTGGGCGGCGACGCCGGGCAGCCCCGCGTTGCGCACGGCACGGTGCATGGCCTCGTTCAGGCGCGGCACGTCGAAGACGGGGCAGCCGACGACGATGCCGCCGAGCAGGTCGTCGACGACCCGTGCCGCGGCCGCCGGCGCGTAGGTGTAGCCCATTCCCGTGGCCCGACCGCTCCGTACGGTCGCGAGGACGAGGGTGGTGCTGTCCCAGCTCAGAGTGCCGTCCGCTTCGGGGGCTTCCGTGGGCACCGTGTAGACGGCGGTGTCCAGGCGCTCCACCACCGCCGCGTCCGTCACCGGTCCTCACCCGCTCCGGGGCGGTCCTCGCGGTGCCGGCTGCCGGGCAGCATCTCCTGCACCTTGGCCTTGAAGCCCTGACGGACCATCGCGGTGCGGTCGCTGTCGCCCTTGAGCACGGACGCCGCCGCGGCCTCGATCTGGTCGAGGGACGCGTGCGGCGGGATGGGCGGCACGGCCGGGTCGGTGCGGAAGTCCAGCACGAAGGGCCGGTCTGCTGCCAGCGCCGCCTCCCACGCGCTCTGTACGTCCTGCGGCTTCTCCACCCGCATCCCGTTCAGCCCGACCGAGCGGGCGAAGTCGGCGTAGGCGACGTCGGGCAGGGACTGTGAGGGGAGGAACTGGGGGGCGCCGGACATGGCGCGCATCTCCCACGTGACCTGGTTGAGGTCCTGGTTGTTGAGTACGGCCACCACCAGGCGCGGGTCTTCCCACTGCTGCCAGTACTTGGCGATCGTGATCAGCTCGGCCAGTCCGTTCATCTGCATCGCCCCGTCGCCCACGAGCGCGATGGCGGGGCGATCACCGTGCGCGAACTTCGCCCCGATCACGTAGGGGACGCCGGGGCCCATGGTGGCGAGGGTGCCGGAGAGCGAGCCGCGCATGTCCCCGCGCAACCGCAGGTGGCGTGCGTACCAGTTGGCGGCGGAGCCCGAGTCGGCGGCCAGGATGACGTTCTCGGGCAGCAGGTCGTTCAGCGTATGGGCCACGTACTCGGGGTTGATCGGGTCGGCGTCCACCGCGGCGCGCCGTTCCATGACCTCCCACCAACGGGCGGTGTTCTTCTCGATCTTCTTGCGCCAGCCGTCGTGCTCGGTCGGCCGCAGGTGCGGCAGCAACCGCTGCAGGGTCGCGCGGGCGTCACCGACGAGGTTGACCTCGAACGGGTAGCGCAGGCCGACCATGTGCGGGTCGATGTCGATCTGGACGGCCCGCGCCTGGCCGAACTCGGGCATGAACTGCGTATAGGGGAAGCTGGATCCGATGACCAGCAGGGTGTCGCAGTCCTGCATCAGCTCGTACGACGGGCGCGTGCCCAGGAGGCCGATCGCGCCGGTGACGTAGGGGAGGTCGTCGTCGAGCGCGTCCTTGCCGAGGAGCGCCTTGGCTACGCCGGCGCCCAGCCGGTCGGCGACCTCCATGACCTCCTGGCGGGCCCCGCGAGCGCCCTGGCCGATGAGCAGGGCGACCTTCTCACCGGCGTTCAGCACCTCGGCGGCCCGCTCGATGTCGGCTTCCGCGGGCACGGGGGCGTAGTGGGACATGCCGAGGCTGGAGGGCACCATCTTGAAGGCGTGCCCCGGGGCGGAGTAGTCGAGTTCCTGCACGTCGGCCGGGATGATGACGGCCGTCACCGAGCGGCGCGCCATGGCGGTGCGCATGGCCCGGTCGAGCACGTTGGGCAGCTGTTCCGGAACGGTGACCATCTCGCAGAAGTCGGAGGCGACGTCCTTGTAGAGGCTCAGCAGGTCGACCTCCTGCTGGTAGGAGCCACCCATCGCACTGCGGTTGGTCTGCCCCACGATCGCGACGACGGGCACGTGGTCGAGCTTGGCGTCGTACAGGCCGTTGAGGAGGTGGATGGCGCCGGGCCCGGAGGTGGCGGCGCACACTCCCACCCGGCCGGAGAACTTCGCGTAGCCGACGGCCTCGAAGGCGGCCATCTCCTCGTGCCGGGCCTGGATGAACTCGGGCTTGTTGTCGGCTCGCCCCCAGGCGGCGAGCAGTCCGTTGATGCCGTCTCCGGGATAGGCGAAGACGTGCTCCACCTCCCACTCACGCAGGCGCTGCAGGAGGTGGTCGGAGACCTTCATCGACATGATGCTGACCTTTCCGGTGGGAGGCGTGTGTCAGGTGGTTGTCGGGTGTGGGCCAAGTCCGGTGGCTGCCGGGGGTGGGCTAGGCCCGGCGCAGGCGTCGCGCCGCGCCGCGGGCTGCCACGGCGGCAGCCGCGGTGGTCAGGGCCGCGGCGCCCGCGGTGATCGTCCAGCGGCCCGTGCGGGACGGGGCGGGCGGCCTTTTCGCCAGGCGTTCGGGATGCTCACTTGGCAGGTTTCCGTCCAGGCCCAGGGCCAGCACCTCGGCAAAGTGCAGCGCCCGGCGGCCGGTGTCGCTCTGTTCGATCTGGGTGCGGCAGCTGAAGCCGTCCGCGAGGAGCACACTGCCGGGGGCGGCCGCGCGCACGGCCGGCAGGACGCCCTGTTCCGCGACGGCCAGGGAGAGCTCGTGGTGGCCGCGCTCGAAGCCGAAGTTGCCGGCGAGGCCGCAACAGCCCTCGTCGAGGACCTCGGCGTCGAGGTGAGCGCGGCGCATCAGTTCCCGGTCGGCGTCGTCCTTCAGAACCGCGTGCTGGTGGCAGTGGGTCTGCACGAGCGCCTTCCGGGCCAGGGCGGGGGGTTGCCAGCCGTCGGGCGCGTGTCGCACGAGGTGCTCGGCGAACGTGCGGAACCGGCCGGCCAGGCGCTGCACGTCCTGGTTGTCCGGCATCAACTCCGGCGCGTCCGCGCGGAACACGGCGGTACAGGACGGCTCGAGCTCGATGACCGGCGTTCCGGCCTCGATGTACGGCCGCAGCACGTCGAGTGTGCGGCGCAACACCTTCTTCGCGATGTCCAGTTGACCGGTGGAGATCCAGGTGAGGCCGCAGCACACGGCGTCCGTGGGCACGGCGACACGGAACCCCGCGTCCTCCAGGACCCGCACGGCCGACGTCGCGATCGACGGGTGGAAGTAGGTGCTGAACGTGTCGGGCCACAGGACGACGGTCCGCTCGTCGGCGGGATCCGGCTGGTCCGCCGTGCGTGCCCGCCACCACTGCACGAACGACTGCGGGGACCGGTGCCCGGCGGGCGACGTCCACACCCGCCAGCCACTTGCCGGCGCGGGCCAGACCGGGGGCGTGCAGCGCGCTGTTGACCAGCGACGGTCCGAGACGTGACAGCCGGGCCCACACCGGCATCCAGCCCATCGAGTAGTGCGCCGCGGGACGCGGGCGGCCGTCGTAGTGGTGGGCCAGGAACTCGGCCGCAGATGTCGTCGTAGCCGAGCACCAGCAGTGACTGGCAGGGCGGCACCGGCACCAGGTCGAGTTCGGCGCGCAGTACGTTCACCAGGGTGCCCTCGCTGCCGACCAGGGCCTTGGCCAGGTCGAAGCCGTGCTCCGGCAGCAGGGAGTCGAGGTTGTAGCCCGAGACCCGGCGCGGGATCCTGGGGTACCCCGTGCGGATGTCTGCCAGGTACTCGGCGACGATGCGCTCCAGGCCGCGGTGGATCTCGGCCCGGCGCCCGCCCTCGGCGATGATCCGCGCCCGTTCGGCCTCGGACGTGGGTCCCACCCACATGCGGGTGCCGTCGTACGTGAGGACCTCCAGGCGGCGCACGTTGTCCACGGTCTTGCCGTACGCCTGCGCCGACGCTCCGCACGAGTTGTTGCCGATCATGCCGCCCAGCGCGCAGTGGCTGTGCGTGGACGGCTTGGGCCCGAACTGCAACCCTTGCTCGGACAGTTGCCGGTTGAGTTCGTCCAGGACGATCCCGGGCTCCACCACGCAGGTGCGCGCCTCGGGGTCCACCGAGACCAGCGCGTGGCAGTACTTGGTCCAGTCGATGATCACGGCGGTGTTGGTGGCCTGCCCCGCCAGACTGGTCCCGCCGCCCCGGGACAGCACCGGGGCCTTGAGCCGCGCGCAGACCTCCACGGCCCGCGCTCCGGCGTCCACGCTGCGGGGAACGACCACGCCGAGCGGCACCTGGCGGTAGTTGGAACCGTCCGTGGCGTAGGCGCCCCTGCTGCCCGCGTCGAAGCGGACCTCGCCGTCGACCGCGTCGCGCAGCGCGGCCTCCAGCTCCGCCACGTCGACCGCCACCCCGACCGCCTCGTGCGACCCGCCGGTCGCGCCGCGGGTGCCCTGTCGCGATGTACGAGTCATCGGGATAACCGTTCCTTTTGCGTGCCCCGCGTACGAGCGGGATCCTGTGCTGGAGGTCTCCCCGGCTGGGGGCTCCTCCGCCGCAGTGCCGGACCCTGGAGCACCTCCTGCCTCCGCGTACCCACCCTTGCACTCTGCAATGATGGTTTTCGCAGAACATTTCGGCCGGATCCAGGCCAGTCCCACCGCCTTACCATTGCTGTTTGCAATGGTTCGCCCTGGAGGGCGACGACAAGATCGCCGGTCGGAGAGGTGGAACGGCATCATGGCGCGCTCCCACGCGGATCCGGATCAGGAGGCCGAGGAGGTCACCCTCGCCGTCATGGCGGCGTCCAGACTGCTCGTCGCCATCTCCGCACGGGCCCTGTCGTCCACCGACAGCGCACTGACCCTTCCCCAGTTGCGCGCCCTCGTGGTGCTGGAGACCTGCGGGCCCGTCAAGCTTGCCGCCCTGGCCGCGACCCTGGGCGTCAACCCCTCGACCGCGCTGAGGATGGTCGGCCGGCTGGAGGACAGCGGCCTCATCGACCGCAGGACCAACCCCGCGAACCGGCGAGAGGTGATCCTGCGCCTCACCCCCGCGGGACGTGACCTGGTGGAGCGCGTTCTCGCTCACCGGCGCACCGAGATCCGCGCACTCGTGGAGCGGCTGCCCGCCGAGGCGCGTGCCGGGCTCGTTGCCGCGCTGGATGCGCTCACCCGGGCGGCGGACGAGATGGCCGTGGACCCCGTCGACGAGGTGCACCTCCGCGCCGCCAGTCGGACAGCCCACCACCTGAGAACACCGCCCCAGGCCTCAAGTCCGCTTTCAGGAACACTTTCTGACTGCTGGTTCGAACCTTCGGTGTGCGGTGCACCTGGAGCGTGCCTCTTGGGGCCGGACAGCGGGCCGGTGCGCGCGGGTGGAGCCCCGCCTGGCTGCTCCGCCACCAGGCCCGAGCCCAGGCCGGCCCTGACCGCCGACAGACCACGCGTCGGCCATGAAGATCACGAAGGGTGGTGCAGTTCTCCCCCGGCCGACTGCCGTCCTCTCACAGTTCGACGCTCTCGCCGGGGCGGAGCCGCCGGATCTCGGCACCGGCCCGCTCAGCCTCCATGGCGAGGACGTCGTCCAGGACCTTCAGGCCCCACTCGTTGACGAGCCCGTCGTGAATCGCATAAGCACGGCGCGGTGTCATCCGGCGCAGGTAGCCGATCATGTCAGGCACCGTCAGCCACGGCGCCTGACCAGGCAGCAAGAGCGTCGGCACGTCGACCACCGTCAGTGCGTCACCCGGGTGGAAGACCTCTTTGTCGATCAGGAACCCGACATTGTCAACCGGAGGCACATCTGGATGGCTGAAGTGATGCCTGTCGCCCCACACCGACACCTCGAAGCCCGCGACCGCGAACTGGTCGCCGTCGCGGACTACATGCACACGCTCGCCAAGCCCGCTCAGGTGCCGGGCAACCCCGGCGCAGGTGTAGATGTCCGACACAATTCCGCGCAGGCGATCCGGATCGAAGTGGTCAAAGTGCTCATGCGTGATGAGCACAGCCGCGGCCCCCGCCAACGCATCGGGCTCGGGGGTCATCACACCCGGGTCGATGACAATCGCCTGGCCGTTCCTCTCCAACCGTACGCAAGCGTGGCCGAACTTGGTGATCCTCATGGCCGGCACCCTGCCAACGAACTGGCGCAGTGACACCAGCGTTCGCGATCAGCCGAAACAGACGACCAGGGAAGATCACGAGCGTGATCACGCTTGGGATCAGGGCGCAAGATCGTACAAGCCCGGCGTGCCGGTCTGCGCCAGTCTCCAGGGGACACCGCCCGAGGCGCCCCTCAGCGACTCCCCTTGAGACCTTGTCAGCCACCGAACAGCCGGAGTTGCTGCACAAGATTTCGTTCCTTGCGTTCTCGGACGCTGATGCCGGCAGCCACGTTCCCATCTCCAGGCTCTCCCTGGTCGTCCTCGAAGGGCGCCCGGCCTGCGTCCGGCGACTGCGCGACCAGGCCGAGGCTGCAGGACTGCTGTTTTCGGGCAATGCGATGTGCTGGACCCGCTGACCAAGAAGTAGGAAGTAGGCATGCGGATAAGCGATGCAACCCGTATGTAGAAGGCTAGTGATGGCAGTCGACGCAGCACCATCGGGGAAAGCGCAGGGCACCCGCACCACAAACCCTCATAGAGTCACGACCGTCTCACTGGACTTGAAATCTTTCGGCAGCCCCTGGACTTCGGGCCCAGTTGCGACGGGCCTTGATTCTGATGCGGGCGTCGAACGGCGCTCCGGAGAGTACTCCCGTCGGAGTAACGTCGTACCGCCTGCCTCCCGAGGGATGACGACCGCAGTATGACGAAACAGAACGGAATCGGGCCTAGCGTTGGGGCTATGCCGGAAATTGATAGTCCACTGCGGAGGTTCGGGGTGGCCACCAGGGCGCTGGCGACGGCGTTCCCTGTCGCCGCATGCGGGGTCACACGCCGACAACAGTGCGGGGCCCGCCGCGGCCGGCCCGCACAGCGCGCACGCGGACGGTCGCCAGCTCCACCACAGCCGCTGCGCACCGGCGAGCGGTTCCTCGACCTGAGCGCTGCCGCGGTGCGCGAGCAGGACGCGAAGACCCCCTGAGGCATCTCGCAGACGGATGCCGTACGGATACCTCACCACACAAACGCCTGAAGAGAGGGACTGACATGAAGCCCATGGGACGCCGCGGCTTTCTCACCGCCAGCACGGCACTTGGCATTGGTGCCGGCTTGTCCACGCACGCCATTCTCTCGGAAGCGAGCGAGAACGAGACTTCGGACAAGACTTCGGACATTTCACGGCGGGACCAGGACCTGCCCTTCATCGGCACGGAGGAGACCTTTTCGACTCCCACGTTGTTGAAGCTGAACTCCATCAATCAGGATCACATAGCGTTCCTTGAGGAAATTGGTCTTTCGGATCTAGGCCAACGCCGCATCGGCGATATGGATGCGGGGGGACTCAACGTTCAAATCCTCTCTGCCCATACACCCTCCGTACAAAATGTCCCTGGGCAGAGGGGCATCGACCTTGCCTATCGCCTTAACCGGCAACTTGTAGACGGGCCAATAGCCAAACATCCGGACCGCTTCAAGGCTTTCGCCACCTTGCCCTTGCAGAGCCCGGAGGCGGCGGCGGACGAACTTGAACGCTCGGTTCGGGAAGATGGCTTCCTGGGCGCACTGACCAACGGACACATCGCGAAGAAGTATCTCGATCATCCCGATTTCGAGCCTGTGCTGGCACGTGCCGTTGCTCTCGATGTGCCGATCTACCTGCATCCCGGCTATCCAGCTGACGAGGTCTTCAAGATCTACTACAGCACCACACGGTCTAAATACACGGAAGAGTACCAAGACTACATTTTCAGTGGGTCTGGATATGGCTGGCACCAGGAGGTGCTGACCCAATGCATTCGGATGATCGCGTACGGGGTTTTCGACAGATTCCCCAAACTGAAAATCATCATCGGCCACATGGGTGAAGGTCTTCCCTTCTACTACGAGCGGATCGTCAATGACATGGGCGAGCCGACCAAAGACTCGCTCGAGAAGCCCATCGGGCAATACTTCCAGGACAACTTCTGGGTCACAACCAGCGCATTCCCCCAGACCGAACTGCTCGATCTCCTGCTGAAGTACATAAGCGTGGATCGAGTGATGTTCGCAACCGACTACCCGTTCGCGGACATAAAGGAGCAGACCGACTGGTTCCGCGGAGTCGATTTGCCACGCGAAGACAAGGAAAAGATTGCGTTCCGAAATGCAGAGAAACTGTTCAGAATGAAAGTGCCCGTGAAGTGATACGCCAGCGTCGGCCGGAGTGAAAGAATGCTTTGCTGTAAGGCGAGAGTACGGCAGAAGTATGCGATGCGCGGCTGCCCCATAACGCGGTCTCATCCAGGCTCTTCTAAGAGGATGTCTCACGTGCTCGTGTGGTGAGCTGCGGCATCATTGCTGCTTGTGGGTGTCGATCTGTCGCAGCGGCTGGTTCCTGACGGTCTGTGGGAGCCGCACCGTTGCTGCCGTCGTTCAACTCCCGTCCGCAGGGCGGCAGGACCGCTCCGTGTGACGAGCGGGCCGTGTTCACGGCGGTCGTGTATGTGCTGACCAGCGGATGCGCCTGGCGGCATCTGCCGGAGACGTTCGGCGTCTCGCCCGCGACCGCGCATCGCCGGTTCACCGCGTGGACCCGGGCGGGACTGTGGCGTCGGCTCCACCGGGCGGTCCTGGACGAACTCGGTGCGCGGGGCGAGCTGGACTGGGCCTCGGCGATCGTCGATGCCGCCCTCCGGGCCAAAAAGGGGGGCACGCTGACCGGGCCGAACCCGGTCGATCGCGGCAAGAAGGGCAGCAAGCTGCATGTGCTGTCCGAGGCCCAGGGCATCCCGCTGGCCGTCGCGGTGTCCGGTGCGAACACCCACGACAGCCTGGGTCTGAAGCCGCTGATCCGCGGTATACCCGCCGTCCGCTCCCGCCGCGGGCCGCGACGGCGTCGGCCCGTCAAACTCCGCGCGGACAAGGCGTATTTCTCCCCCGAACACCTCACCTGGCTGCGCGAGCGAGGGCTCGTCCCGCGCATCGCGCGTCCCGGGATCGAATCGAGCGAGCGGCTCGGCCGGCACCGCTGGAAGATCGAGCGGTCGATCGCCTGGCTGTTCGGCTTCCGCCGGCTCACCGTCCGGTACGAGCGAAAGGGACCTCGCTTCCTCGCCTTCCTCGGCCTCGCAGCCGCCCTCACCTGCTACAAGAAGCTCGCGAAACTCGCCACCTGAGACATCCTCCAAGCATGCACACCCCCGTAGAAGCGATCACAATGACGATGGGCCCGGTCAGCTACGAGGCGTCCAGTCCGATCGTGTCCATACGGTCGCGTTTCACCAGTGGACAGGAGTGTCATGCGAATCGTCGTCATCAACCACGTCACCCTGGACGGCATCATGCAAGGACCCGGCCGCGCCGATGAGGACACCCGTGACGGGTTCACTCACGGCGGCTGGGCCGCTGAACGGGGCGCGGACGACGTCATCACGGCGGCATGGGGCCGACGGCTGGCCGCCGGCAGCGGTTACCTCCTGGGCCGCCGCACCTATTCGGACGTTCTGGCCCATTGGAACACCCAGGACAGCCCGTTCCGCGACGCCCTCAACAACGCCCCCAAGTACGTCGCATCCAACACTCTGTCCGAGCCCCTGCCATGGCCCAACTCCACACTGCTCAGCGGCGACATCCCCGAAGCGGTCACCGAACTCAAAAAGATCCCGGGCAACGACCTGCACATCATGGGCAGCGGCGCGTTGATTCGCTCTCTGGCGCCGTTCGGCCTCATCGACGAATACCTGCTCTGCATTCATCCACTCGTACTGGCCGCCGGACGCCGCCTGTTCGCCGACGGCTTCTGCCCAACCACTTTCCATGTCGCCGAAGCGACCCCAACGGCCACCGGGGTCATCATCGCCAGCTATCGACCCCGCTCTTCGACCTCGACCGAAGCCATCCTCTGAGGGTGAGGCTCTACATCTGGAGTGCTGGGCGGTGCCTCTTCGATCAGTCGCTCGTTGTTCTGGTCCTGCTCAGCAGGTGAACTGACCGACGACGAGCGGGCAGTGTTCGAGCCGCTGTTGCCCACGAGCAACCAACGATGCGGCTGGTGGCGGCATCACCGGGCATGCGCGATCATGGCCCTATGGAAGCTCGTTTCGTCGGCATCGCCGAGCTGGCCGAAGCCCCGTCCGTGGCCGTCGTCGTCGACGTCATGCGCGCTTTCACGGTTGCCGCGTGGGCCTTCGGCCAGGGGGCGGAGCGGATCGTTCTCGCCGAATCGCTGGACGAAGCCCTGGCACTCAAGGCCCGGCACCCGGACTGGGTCGCGCTCAAGGACGGTCCGCCCGCTCCGGGGTTCGACGCCGTCAACTCGCCCGGCCTGCTGCGGTCTCTCGACCTCGGCGGACGCACCGTCGTGCAGAAGACGATGGCCGGGACGGTCGGCGCCCTTGCGGTCAAGGAGGCGTCACTGGTGCTGTGCGCCGGGTTCGTCGTGGCGGAGGCGACGGCTCGGCTCCTGCGTACACGCGCCGGTGACAGTGACTGCTACGGAGTCACATTCGTGGTCACGGGCGAGGGTGGGCGGGCCGATGAGGATCTGGCGTGCGCTCAGTACATCGCCCGGAGGGCCCTCGAAGCGGGGACGGACGCAGCCGAGTACCTCCGCCGCGCCGGGTGTTCGCGCGCAGCCGCCGAGCTGGCGCAGGGTGTGCGTCGGGGAGTCCATCCTGATGACGTCGCGCTCTGTCTCGAGCTCGACCGGTTCCCCTTCGCCATGGTGGCTGCCCTGGAAGACTCGCTCATGGTTTTGCGCCCGTGTGCCGTGCCTCCGCCGGCCGACGAGCTTTCGATCTGACCGCTCCCCCGACCGGCCGACCAGGTCGATCGACGTTCCCGACGCCGGTCCGCGAGGCGTTGCCCGGCGAGCCGGCCGGCCCGGGCTCCAGGACGCTTCCTCACCCGGTCAGTGCCCGGCGGCTGCCTTCACCAGGGCGACCGCCACGCCGATCGCGGCGTCCAGCAGCCCCGCCACCAACGCGGTCACCACGCCGCCGCCCATGCGCAGCCCGCCCAGACAGCCCCACAGGAAGAGGGATACGACGCCCACTCCGGCCGCTGCCGACAACGCGGCGTGCAGGCTGAGGACGTCCAGCGCGGCCAGAGCGATCAGTACGGCAGGGCCCACGGCACAGGACAGGAGCGGGCTGCTGACGTACAGCATGCGGCGCAGCTCATGGCCCGTGGCGAGGCGGCGGTGGACGGTCCGGTGCGCCTGCTGGTCGGCGACGAACGCGGCGAGCCACAGGCCCAGCGCGGTCGTCAGGACGGTGGCGACGGCACCGAGGGAACCCACCTCACCGAGGGACAGGCCGACCACCACGGCGATCATCGTGATGGTCGCGTAGATCCGCTCCTTCAGCCGGTCGGCCAGTACACCTGCCTCCACGTCAGGCGGCGCATCGGCTCCCCGGTCGTCCACCACCTGATGCCCCTCACCCGCGGTCCTCGCGGCAGCCGCGACACGCGTACGCCGGTCACCCCATCAGCATGCCTCCCGAGCGCGCGGACCCGTCGCTTCCACGCCGGACCCGAAGGGGGCGTTGCCGCGAACCGGTGGCGTGCCGGGCTGTGTTCGTGCAGGCTGACCTGCATGGTCTCGGTGGTGCAGAACGTGGCGATCGACTGTGCGGACGCCTATGAACTGGCGCGCTTCTGGAGTGAGGTGACCGGTTGTCCGGTGCATGAGCAGAGCGGACCGGGCGATCGGGAGACTCAGGTGATGCTTCCGGAGGGCCCGCTGCTGTACTTCAATCAGGTGCCGGAGCCCAAGACGGTCAAGAACCGGATCCACCTCTGTCTGCGTCCCACGACCTCGCGCGAGGCGGAGATCGAGCGGCTGTTGCAGCTGGGAGCCACTCTCGTCACTGATCGCCGGGAGCCGGGCGGCGCAGGCTGGGCGGTGCTCGCCGACCCCGAAGGCAATGAATTCTGCGTTCTGCGCAGCGAGTCCGACCGCGTCGCGATGTCTGCCGGGTGAGGCCGGCCCGGCTGGACAGTCTGCGGGACGTGATCAACTCTATCGCCAGCCGAAGCCAGTACTACCCCGACCGCTCCCGGTGGATCCGCACTGCGCCACGCGTCCGGCTCCCCTGCTGTACCGCACTCCGGCAAGGGAGCCGTCGGCGCTGCCACCGCCGCTGATCGACGGCGAGCCGTCCTGCGAGGCGGCGGGCCTTCTCAGAACGGGTACAGCCCGCGTCAGTCCACGATCACCCCGGTCCGCGCCACCTGGGACCGTCCGGCGACTGCGCCGCCGAAGTTCCCCTCGACCTCCGCCTTCTCCGCCGCGTTCGGGTACGGGTTCGTGCACGACGTGCCCGCGGTGGAGCCGGACATCAGGCTCGAGCACGGTCCGGGCTTGCGATCCGGCAGGCCCAGGATGTGCCCGAGTTCGTGCGCGGAGATGCGGATCGTGTCGTAACCCTGGTCGACGGCCTGGCGCCCGATGTACACGGTGCCGTTGCCCAGGGTGGTGGGCAGGGCGCGCGGCCAGCCGTTGTCCGCGAGGACCCGTATGTTCGCGCGTTGCCCGGCCGCGACGGGCCGCAGCTCGACGGCGTCGACACTCTCGTTCCAGATCGTCGCGCCCCGGTTGACGGCACTCTTGAACTCCGCGGAGCCACTCGCGTCGTAGGTCACGACACGGGCGGCCAGAGGCCGGTCGGCCGTTGAGGGGGTAGCGGCCACGGCCTGACCACCCGTCAGGGACACGGACACCAGACAGGCGGCGGCGAGACCGCCGGTCAGCATACGGACGTGCATGATCGACCTCCTTGTGGGGGAAGGGCAGTCGTGCTCATGACATTCCCTAGCCCATTGCCCAGCCCGGTCATCCCTGAATCCTCAGGCGACGGCCGCCACCGAGACACCGATGGCGATGAACAACCAGCCGGTGGTCAGCTCCCAGCGCCGGCGGACCTTCGGCCGGGCGAGCAGCGCTCGCAGTCGCGCGGCGACCACGACCAGGGCGAACCAGTAGACGACGCCGATGAGGATGTCCAACACGCCCAGGAAGAAGATCTGCTGCGCCATCGATCCGTCACCGTCGACGAACTGCGGAAGGACGCTGAGGAAGAACAGGGCGGCTTTCGGGTTGAGCACGTTGGTGAGCAACCCCTCAGTGAAAGCGCTCCGAAGACGCCCTTGGGCGGGCCCTCCCTCCTCCTGGGCGTCGGATGTGGCCTCGGTCGCGTGGCGCCTTTCCCGGGCGGTCCGGCGGGCGGTGAGCACGGCCCGCACACCGAGATACACGAGGTAGGCCGCCCCCATGAGTCTGATCCCGTCGTACACGGCGGGTGTGCGGGTGGCGATCACCGAGAGACCGGCCGCGGCGGCCAGCATGTGCGCACACAGCCCGGTCTGGGCCCCCAGTGCCGCGGCTCTGCCCTTCGAAGGGTCCTCGGCAGCCGATCTCACCACCACGAGGAAATCCGGACCCGGCACCACATAGGCCACCAGAACAACGCCGAGGAAGCCGAGCAGGTCGACCGTCATCCGCCCTCCACTTCTGCGCGCACCCCGAAACCATCGGCGGCCGGGGCCCGTTGACACACCTCGTGCACCGGTGCCGAGTACCCCAGTGCGGGCCACCCGGACAGCCCGGCCGCCGGAGCCGGGGGGAAACCGGAGCCAGGAGCGCGTGTGCTCACCGGCGTTGACCTCGTACGCACCTCACCAGCACAATCTGCGGGCCTGCGTCATCCGCCGGCGAACAGGGGGAATCATGTGTGACACGTGTCCTGACCGCGAGACGCTCCATGCCATCGCGCGGAACCCGGCGGCACCGGTCGACGTACTGACCAGGCTGCTCTCGAAGCAGGCCATCGCGGCCTGGGACACGCTGGCCTGGCGCGCGCTGCCGGACGAGGTGGTCGACGCGATCGTCGTACATCCCGATCACAGGCTGCGCTCGGCGTTCGCCGCGAACCCCTCGGTGACGCCGGACCAGCGCGCCCGGCTCATCGACGATCCCGACGCACGGGTGCGCGAAGCACTGGCCTATGGCCCCGACTGGTTCCGCGTACCCGTGGAGCCGCTTCCGGTCGCCGCCCAGAAGCGTCTGCTCGCCGACGAGGACGCTCGGGTCCGCCGCAGCGCGGCCGGCTCCCGGCACACCGCTGCGGATCTGGTCGCCCGTCTCGCCGACCACCAGGACGCGAACCTACGGAGGGCGGCGTGCCGCGAGTGGGCCGCGCTCTCCGGAGACACCCGCGACCGCCTCCTCCATGACCCCGTGGAGGACGTCCGCCAGGCAGCCATGCGGGAGGCCTGCCGCGACGACGCGCGCTACACCGACCTCCTGCTCGACGCGGACCTCGGCCCCTTCTCCCGGCGGGAGGTGATCCACTACGGGGCCATGAGCACGGCGACCGCCGAACGGCTCGCGGCCGACGGCGAAGAGGCGGACCGGCGCGAACTGGCGGCCAACCCCCACCTGCCCGTCCATATCGTCCGCAGGCTGGCCGCCGACGACGCGCACAGCGTCCGGCTGGCCGTGTCGGTCCGGCCCGAGCTGACGGAGACCGAACGCGGCGCCGTCGACATCACCATCAGCGCGTCCGACCGGTTGCATCCCGTCGAATGGGTGCGCCTCTGCGCCGATCCCGACGTGCTGCGCCGATGCGCCCGGTCCGCCAACATTTTGCTGCGCCGCAGCGCCGCCTGCAGCCCGCACCTGCCCGCCGACGCCGTCGAACTGCTCTCGCGGGACGACGACTACGCCGTGAGGCTCCTGCTGTGCGAGAACCAGTCGACCGTGGACGGCGAGGTCGTGCTGCAGACCTACCTGGACTGCGAGGTCATCACCAAGGGCGGCCTGCTCGGACACGCCAACTTCCCGCGCACGGACGCCGGGCGGCGCTTCGGCGACGACCCGGACCCGGAGAAGAGGTGGCTGGTGGGACTCGACCCGCACGCTCCCGCCGACGTGGTGGTCCGGCTGCTCGCCGATCCCGACGCACGGGTGCGTGGCATGGCCGCCGCGCACCCCGCCCTGCCCGTCGACCTCATCCTGAAGAACTGCGACGACCCGGAGCTCTCCACCCGGGCCCTGAGCAACCCCGGCCTCCCGGCAGCGGTCATGCACCAGCACCTCGACGTCTTGGGCATCCCGCGCTGACGCCGGCCCCGGAGGGACGGAGCCGGTCGATCAGTTTCTGATGGTGCGTCAGCATGCTCGGGCGCGCCCCTTTCATGGAACCCATTTCACCATCAACATTTGATTGAGATACGACCAGCCTGACGCCCATGTCTCCTACACTTGCGGCCACTTGAGCTTCAGGTGCGGGGCCCTTGGGGTGAGCGTAGCGTTATCCGAGAAGAGGTAGAACGACCCATCAATAATCGTTTGGCAACGGAAGAAATTGCCCCCGCCGAGCGAAATGAATACACGGGAGGCGACAATGTCGGATCGCATTCTCTTCTACGGCGCATCCCAGGGGCGCGGTGTGGTCGCCGCCATCGACGGCGGCAATCACATCGGAGACGTCACGGTCATACCCGCGGGCAGCTTCGCCAAGGACTGGACGGCCTTCACCGGTCTGAGCGGCGACCGCATCCTGTTCTACAGCGCGGCCAGGCGCGGCGGAGTCGTCTGCTCCGTCGACGACGACAACCACATCGCGGACGTCACCCTGATACCCAACGGCAGCATGGCTCCGGACTGGACCGAGGTCACCGCGCTGAGCGGCGACCGCATCCTCTTCTACAGCAAGTCGAAAGGGCGCGGAGTCGTCTGCTCCATCGACGACGCCAACCACATCGCGGACGTCACCGTCATCCCCCCGGGCAGCTTCGCCAAGGACTGGACGGAGATCGCGGGCCTGAGCGGAGACCGCATCCTGTTCTACAGCGCGACCCGGGGCGGCGGAGTCGTCTGCGCGATCGACGACGGGAACAACATCGCGGACGTCACCCCGATACCGAACGGCAGCATGGCCACGGACTGGACGCAGATCACCGCCGTGAGCGGCGACCGCATCCTCTTCTACGGCAAGACCCAAGGACGCGGAGTCGTCTGCTCCATCGACGACGCCAACCACATCGCGGACGTCACCGTCATCCCCCCGGGCAGCTTCGCCAAGGACTGGACAGAGGTGAGCGCTCTGCGTCCGCAGGAAAGCCATCTGCGAGTCGGTCGCGCCGCGGAGGAGCACCACGCCTGACTCCGGCTGGGGAAACGGCGTCCAGCGAGCAGCCGTTCCGGCCCCTGCGGATTCCCGCGCCGCCATGTTGCGGTGCCGGATGACGCGGTGGACCGTGCCGTGGGCGACGGCTGCCGCGGCGTGGACCGAGAACGACGCCTCGGGGCGGAGCCCATGGCACGGCTGCGGATCTGATCGGGGCTCAGGGGTGGGTCGGTGAGCTTCCCCTGGTACCGGCCCAGACGCGGAGGGTGCTGCCTAGGGCGGGGCCGGATGGGCATCGGCACGCGCTGTGTGGGTGCGTCCTCGGGGGTCGGTGAGGCGGACCTCGGGGTGGGTGTGGGCGGCTTGCAGGAGCCTGGCGGCACCGCGGACGGCCGCGGTGTGCGGGGCCGGGACGATGCGCAGCGGTGCCTTCAGCCGGGCCGTGAGGGCGTAGGTGATCTCGGGTCGCAGGGCTCCCCCGCCTGCCAGGAGGACGCCGCGCCGGAGAGCACCGGCGGTGCGGGAGGTGCGGTCGTGGCGGCGGATCGCGGTCAGCATCGCGACCACCGCTTCGACGATCTGCTCGGGCGTGGTCGTCTCACCGAGGTCGCTGGTGCCCACGGCCGTCCGGTGTGCGTCGGTGACGGCGCCGTCGCACAGCAGCACCGCCTCGGTGAGGTGGGCTCCGATGTCCACCACCACCAGCGGCCGCGACATGTCGGCGTCGGCGGCCAGGGCGATACTGCGGGCGCTGGGGACGGTCAGGACGCTGCGGGGCCGCAGCACCTCGACGGCGTCGCGGGCCCGGGTGCGGTGGGCGACGCCGTCCAGGACGGATGTGGTGACGATGACCGTGGGGCGGGTGAACCGGGGCAGCCGGTGGCCGAGCAGTCGCTGCAGCATCCGGGCACATCCCGGGGCGTCGACGATGGTGCCGCGCTGGACGGGATGGATCGCACCGGTGCCGGGGAAGGTGACCGTGGGTACGTCGACGACCGTGCCCTTGCCGGCGATCCAGACGCGGGTGCGGGCGCTGCCCATGTCCAGCGCGATGCCGCAGCAGCGCCTGCACAGGGGCCACGGCCGGTGACGGGCGGCGTCACCGGGCAGGTCGGGTGGGGCGGTCATGGCTGTGCCTCCTTGACCTGCTGGCAGCGGGCGCAGTAGCGGGCCTGCGGCACGATCATGAGCCGTTCCCGTTCGACCGGGCGCCGGCACAGGTGGCAAAGGCCGTAGGAGCCCTCGTGCATGCGGGTGAGGGCTGCTTCGACGTCGGTGAGGACCATGCGTGCGGAGGCGGCGAGTTTGACGCGGACCTCGATCTGCGCGGCGGCCCGTTGCCGGAGCCGGTCCTCGGTCCGGGAGGCGACCGGTCCGGCGAGCAGGCGCAGTTGCTCCTGGCGGAACAGGCGCTGCTCCTGGAGGTTCTCGCGCAGCGCGGCGAGGTCCTCGGCCGACAGGTGCGTCGTGCTCTCGTCGATGGTCTGGTGGTTCACCACGTCACCCCTTTGCGGCAGGGCGTAGGAGGTCGGTACGGGCGGGGTCAAACGATGCGGCGCTGGCAAGCGACGCAGTGGCGGGTGTAGGGGAGGATCTCGAGTCGTTCGGCGGGGATCGGCTTCGCGCAGCCCACGCAGATTCCGTAGGTGCCGTCGTCGACGCGGGTGAAGGCTCGCTCGATCTCTCCGAGGACCCGCTCCATCGCGGTCTTCTGTGCGGACAGCAGGTGATCGTCCGGACCCCGCTCGCTCTCGTCGAGGGCTCGCAGCTGGGCCAGTCGGGAGGTGCGGGCGTGTTCCAGGCGTTGGCGGGCCTCGTGCGGGTGGGGTTCGGCCCGGGTGATATCGAGCGACATGGTCGGTCCCTTCTCGGCGGCGGGTGCGCGGGTCGGTCATGCGCGGCGGGCGGCCCGGCGGCGTTGCCGGGCCGCCCGTCCGCTGTCGGGTGGTCGTGTGCTCTCCACCTTGGCCCGGCCCGCGGCGGATACCCATCGGGCGCGGAACCCATTTGCGGCGGGACGAGGGACCCATGGGCCCGCGCCCTGGGTGCGGCGTGCCCGGGGAAATGGGGGTCAGGTCCCATGGCCGGGACGTGCGCGCAGGGGGCAGCCTGATCGACAGGCAGGCTCAGCGCCCGGCCGCGAAGGCGGTGGGCCCCGCGATGCCCGACTGTGGAGGTGAGACCCGGGTTTCAAGAAGGGGAGGCGCAGGGACGGTGTCCTTGTTCTGGCGGATTTTCGCGCTCAACGCCGTGGTGCTCGGTACGGCCACGGCCTTGCTGCTGTGGGCTCCGGTGACCGTCTCCGTGCCGGTGCTGCTGACCGAGGCGGTCATCCTGGTCGGCGGTCTGGCCGTGATGCTCGTCGCGAACGCAGCGCTGCTGCGGTTCGGCCTGGCTCCCTTGGACCGTCTCACCAAGCTGATGACGACCGTGGACCTGCTGCGGCCCGGCCAGCGCCTGCCCGCTTCCGGCGGTGGCGGGGTCGCTGAGCTGATCCGTACGTTCAACGCCATGCTGGAGCGGCTGGAGCAGGAGAGGGTCACCAGCAGCACCCGGGCCCTGCTGGCCCAGGAGGGGGAACGCCGCCGCATCGCTCAGGAACTGCACGACGAGGTCGGCCAGAGCATGACCGCGATCCTGCTGGGCCTCAAGCGCTCGGCGGACGACGCCCCGGAGCCGCTGCGCGAGGAGCTGCAGGAATTGCAGGAGATCACCCGGGAGAGCCTGGACGAGGTCCGCCGGCTGGTGCGCCGGCTGCGGCCGGGCGTGCTGGACGATCTGGGCCTGGTGAGCGCGCTGACCTCGCTCAGCGAGGACTTCGCCACCCACACCGGGCTGCTGGTCACCCGCCGCTTCGACACCGACCTGCCCGCACTGGAGCCGGAGTCGGAGCTGGTCCTCTACCGCGTCGCCCAGGAGTCGCTGACCAACGTCGCCCGCCATGCGGACGCCCGGCGGGTCACCGTCGCCCTGCGCCGCGCCGACGGCGGCGTGGTGCTGACGGTCACCGACGACGGCAGCGGCATCGAGGCCCCCCGCGAAGGCGCCGGCATCCGCGGCATGCGCGAACGCGCCCTGCTCGTCGGCGGCACCCTGGAGATCACCCCGGCACCCCGGGCCGGCACCCGCGTCCAGCTCACCGCGCCCGTCGCAAGGAAGCAGCCCTGACCATGCCCGACACGACCACGCCCGCCCCGACGGAACCCGGCGCGATTCGCATCCTGCTCGCCGACGACCACGCGCTGGTCCGCCGCGGTGTGCGGCTGATCCTCGACCAGCAGCCGGACCTCAAGGTGGTCGCCGAGGCCGGTGACGGGGCCGAAGCCATCGAGCTTGCCCGTACCCACGACGTCGACCTGGCCGTGCTCGACATCGCCATGCCACGCCTGACCGGCCTGCAAGCGGCCCGCGAACTGGCCGCCCTTGAACCGGGCCCGCGGATTTTGATGCTCACCATGCACGACAACGAGCAGTACTTCTTCCAGGCACTGAAGGCTGGCGCGAGCGGATACGTGCTGAAGTCCGTCGCCGACCGGGACCTGGTCGCCGCCTGCCGGGCCGCGATGCGGGACGAGCCGTTCCTGTACCCCGGCGCGGTCACCGCCCTGATCCGCAACTACCTGGACCGGGCCCGCCACGGCCAGGAAACACCCGACCAGATCCTCACCCCCCGGGAGGAGGAGGTCCTCAAGCTGGTCGCCGAGGGCCACTCGTCCAAGGAGATCGCGGACCTGTTGTTCATCAGCATCAAGACCGTCCAGCGGCATCGCGCCAACCTGCTGCAGAAACTCGGCCTGCGTGACCGTCTCGACCTCACCCGCTACGCCATCCGCGCCGGACTGATCGAGGCCTGACCCGGATCCGGGCCCGGGCCGCACATCGAGGAGGGGGGAAGGGTGCACCACATCGCGCGCACAGCCCCCGTCGTCGGCACCACCCGGCCCCGCTCCCCCGTCACCGCCGTACTCGCGGTCGTCGTGGCGGTGCTGGCTGTCCTCGGGCTCGTCACCCCGCCACCCGGCGCACCGGGCACGGGCCCATCCGCCCACGTCACGTCGGCCGACCACCTCCGGCACGGCGGAACACGCACGGCGGCGGACCACCTCCGGCACGGCGGAACCCGCACGGAGGCGGACCACCTCCGATACGACGGAACACGCACGGAGGCGAACCACGCCCGATACGACGGGGCGTGCGCCGACGACGGATGTGATGCCGCTCGCGTCGTCCGTGCGGCCGGCCGTCACGAGCAGCCGCACGGCGAGCACCCGGCCCCCCGCGGACCCTCCGGCACCTGCGACCGGAGCGCGCACGCCATCCCCTTCCGGCTTCCGAACCCGCATGGGCCTCCGACCCGGCGCGTGCCCGCCTCTCAGCCGCACGTGGCCCAGGACCAGGGGCGGGCGCCCCCGGTGTTCTCCGGCACCTGACGCCCCTTCCCCCGCCCCTTCACCCCCGACCACCCCGCAGCGGCCCGCGACGGCCGCCGCCGTGGTGTGCCCTGCCGGAGGCTCCCGTTGAACCGTGCCCTGCGCGTGAGAGCGCTGCTCGCCCTCGCCGTGCTCGCCCTGTCCCTGTACATCGCCGCCACCGTGCCCGTCCGGCTCGGACTGGACCTGCGCGGCGGTACCCAGATCGTGCTCGAGACCCGTTCCACCCCCACGGCCGACGCCGACCGCGCGGCCACCGACCGCACCCTCGAGGTGCTGCGCGGGCGCATCGACGCGCTCGGCGTAGCCGAACCCACTCTGGTGCGCTCCGGCGACGACCGGATCATCGTCGAACTGCCCGGTGTGCAGGATCCGAAGGAGGCCGCCGACGTCCTGGGCCGCACCGCACAGCTCACCTTCCACCCCGTTCTCGGCACCGCGGACGGAGTCGACGACACCTCCCGGCCGCTGCCGAAGCGCCCCCGGGAGCGCGTCCTGCCCGACGAGTCCGGCACCGCGCTGCGCCTCGGGCCCACCTCGCTGACCGGCGAGGACGTCAAGGAGGCCGCCGCCCGGTTCGACCAGCAGGGCGGCGCCGGATGGCACGTCACCGTCGGTTTCGAGGGCACCGGCCGCGCCGGCTGGGCCGACCTGACAGGTGAGGCCGCCTGCCAGGCGCCGGGCGACCCGGCACGGCGGGTCGCCATCGTCCTCGACGACAAGGTCATCTCCTCCCCCCGGGTCGACCCGTCCGTCGCCTGCGGAACCGGCATGCGCGACGGCGCCACCCGGATCACGGGCTCCTTCAGCGCCGAGGAGGCACGCGAACTCTCGCTGCTCATCAACGGCGGGGCCCTGCCCGTGCCCGTCGAGACCGTCGAGCAACGCACCGTCGGCCCCACCCTGGGCGCGCAGGCCATCGCCGCCAGCGCCTGGGCGGCGGCCATCGGCACCGCGCTGACCTCGCTGTTCATCGTCGCCGTCTACCGGCTCATGGGCAGCCTGGCCGCCCTCGCCCTGCCCTGCTACGGCCTGATCTCCTATGCCGCCCTGGCCGCCCTCGGCGCCACCCTGACCCTGCCTGGCCTGGCGGGTTTCGTCCTGGCCATCGGCATGGCCGTGGACGCCAACGTGCTGGTCTTCGAGAGGGCGCGCGAGGAGTACGCGGTGCGCCGCCGGCCCAGTGTCCGTTCGGCCCTCACGGCCGGCTTCCGCAACGCCCTCAGTGCGATCGCCGACTCCAACATCACCACGCTCATCGCGGCGGCTCTGCTGTTCCTCCTCGCCTCCGGGCCCGTTCGCGGCTTCGGTGTCACCCTCGGCATCGGTGTGCTCGCCTCCATGTTCAGCGCCCTGGTCGTCAGCCGGGTGCTGGCCGAGTTCGCCGCGAGCCGTCCGGGTGTACGCCGCCGCCCCGGTCTCACCGGCGTCGCCGGCATCGGCGCGGTCCGCGACCGCCTCACCCGCCGCAACCCGTTCCTGATGCGCCGCACGCGCCGCTGGCTCGCCACCTCCGCCGCTGTGCTCGTGCTGGCCGGCTCGGGCATCGCCGTGCGCGGCGTCGATCTCGGGGTGGAGTTCACCGGGGGTCGCCTCATCGAGTACAGCACCAGCAGTCCCGTCGATCCCGGCCGGCTGCGTGCCGCCCTGGCCGACGCCGGTTTTCCTCGCGCGGTCGTGCAGTCCGCGGGCGACACGGGTCTGACGGTGCGTACCGATCCACTGACCGACGCCGAGGAGGCGGAGGTCACCGGCACACTGCGCGACCTCGACCGCCGGGCGGACAAGGTCCGCGACGAACTGATCGGTCCCAGCCTCGGCGAGGAGCTGCGCCGAGGTGCGCTGATCGCACTCGCCGTGGCCCTGGGGGCGCAGTTCGTCTACCTGGCGGCACGCTTCCGGTGGGTGCTGGGCATGGCCGCGGTCGTCGCGCTCGTCCACGACGTGGTGATCCTGCTCGGGGTCTTCGCCTGGCTCGGCAAGCCCGTCGACGGGGTGTTCCTGGCAGCCCTGCTGACCGTCATCGGCTACTCGGTGAACGACTCCGTCGTCCTGTTCGACCGGGTGAGGGAACTGGTCCGGCGCAGCCCCGGGGCGCCGTTTTCCGGCCTTGTGAACGAGGCGATCCTGCAGACGCTGCCCCGCACGGTGAACACCGGCATGGGTGCGGCGTTCATGCTCACCGCGCTCGCCGTGCTGGGCGGTTCCTCGCTCACGGACTTCGCCCTGGCGCTGCTCGTCGGCCTTGTCGTGGGGACGTACTCCTCGGTGTTCACCGCCGCTCCCCTGGCGATCCGGCTGCACCACCGTTTCCGGCGCGGGGAGCCGTCCCGCCGGCGACCGGTCACGGCGTGAGCCGGTCCAGGGCGGCCAGGACCGGGGCCACGCCGTCCTCTTCGGCCAGGCCACGGGCCAACTCCCGGGCATGACCGCGGTGATGTGGATCGCTCGTGGCGCGGCGCAGGGCGGAGGCCAGTGAACCGGCCGTGAGGTGCCGCAGGGGGACGGCGCACGGTGCCGTCCCCAGGGCGACCAGGCGCGCCGCCCAGAAGCCGCCGTCGAACTGCACCGGTACCGGAACCGTGGGGACGCCCGCGCGCAGGACGGCGGCTGTGGTGCCGGCCCCGGCGTGGTGGACCACGGCGGCGGTACGGGGAAACAGCAGCGCGTGCGGTACGTCGCCCACGGTGATCACGTCTTCGTCGTCGCCGCGAGCGGCGAGGCCCGCCCAGCCCTGCTGGATGATGCCTCGCAGTCCCGCCGTCCGCAGGGCACGCACGATCCCGGCGCTGAGGTGCTCGGCATCCGGCACCGTCGCACTGCCCAGACCGACGAACACCGGCGGGGGCCCCGCGGCCAGGAACTCCTCCACTTCGCCGGGCAGTGCGCGCGTGTCGTGCGGCCACCAGTACCCCGCGACCTCCAGTCCGGGGCGCCAGTCCTTCGGGCGGGCCACCACCCGTTCGCTGAAGCCGTGCAGCACGGGCCAGTGGGCCCGCTCGTGGGCGCGGCGGCCGGCGGAGGGGCCGCGCAGAGTCATGCCGTGCCGGGTGCGCAGCCGGTGCACGGCGTGGGTGAAGACCCGGTCGACGGCGGAGATCACGGCCTGTCCGCTCAGGTGGTTGCCCACGGTGCCGAACGATCGCCCGCCGAGCATGGGCGCGCCGAACTCGCGCGTCGGATGCTGGGGTTGGAGGAACAGGCCGGCACTGGGCAAACCCAGTCCCTCGGCGATGGCGCGGCCCAGCGGTGCGACGGCTCCCGCGGCCAGGACGACGTCCGCGCCGCGGGCCGCCTGGACCAGGGAGTCGGTCAGCTCCTCTGCCACGGACCGGGCCATCGACACCACCCGCAGCAGCTTGCCGAGACCGGTGGTGCTGGTGTGCAGATCGCGGCCGCGGTCGGAGTGCGACACGGCGTGCGGGTCGACCGGGGTCGGGTGGAAGCGCACCCCCGATCCGGCGGCCAGGGGCTCGAACAGGCCGTGGGTGGCGAGCGTGACCTCGCGCCCGCCGCGTGCCAGCCCCGCGCCCAACCCGGTGTAGGGCGCGACGTCGCCGCGCGATCCCGCCGTCATGATCACCACGCGCATGGGTCCCAGTGTGGACCGGCCGGGCGGATGCCACGCGGTGCATGGCCGCACGTGGACGAAAATCGCCGTTGCGGATGCTTCTCGGGCCGGTTCTCACCGCGGGCCGACCTGGAGCAAGCGACGGGCTGGATGGTGGCCCGCGTCCGGGGCCGGCACGGTCGGCTGTGGTTTCATCCGGTGGACGGTGACGGCTCGGTGTCCGGGCCGGGTTCCGGGCCCGTCGTGATCCGGGCCGGGTCGTCGGTGCTCCGTGGGGCCGGGGCCGGCTGCCGGTGGAAGCGCATGGTCATGCGGTCCGGTTTGACCGTGACCACCGCCTGGGGGCGTGGTGCCCGGGAGGTCAGCCGGAAGGACGGCCAGGTCCGCAGGACGGTCGCCAGGATGATCTGGAGTTCGGCCCAGGCGAAGTTCTCGCCGATGCACTTGCGCCGACCGTCACCGAAGGCGAGGAACGAGCCGCGGGTGGCCGCCGTGTCGCCGGTGGTCCAGCGGTCCGGGTCGAAGGCGCCGGGGTCGCTGAACACCGCGGGGTCGTGCTGGTGCAGGTAGGGGCTCCAGACCACGTCGGCGCCCTCGGGAACGAGGTGCCCGCCGAGGTCGAGGTCGCGGGTGGCGGTCCGGGTCACCAGCCACGCGGGGCCGTACTTGCGGATGGCCTCCTGCAACACCCGGCGGGCGTACGGGAGATGCTCCAGGTCCTCGTAGGCCAGGGGGCGGTCCGCGCACACGGTGGCGAGTTCCTCGCGCAGCCGCTGTTCGATCCCCGGATGGCGGGTGATCTCGTAGAGGGTCCAGGCCAGCGTGGTGCCGGTGGTCTCGATCGCGCCGGTCAGCAGGGTGATGGCCTCGTCCTGGAGCTGCTGACGGGTCAGCGGGTCCTCGGCGGTCAGCAGGGTGTCGAAGAGGCCCGTCCGCTGCTCACCGGCGGCAGCCGCGTGCGGGCATCCGGCGTCGGCTGCGGCTGCGGCGCCGGACGGAGGTCCGGCCGCCCGGCGCGTCCGGTGGTCGATGGCCTGGTCTATGAGGGCCCGCAGGCGGGCGACGCGCTGCGCGTGCGCCCTGTTGGCGGGGAGCGGCAGCCGGGTCACCCAGGGCGGGAGAATGGTCTGCCGAATCGTTCCTTCCATGATGTCCGGCATGAGCGCGGTGAACTCGCCGGCCAGGTGCTCGGGCAGATCCGCGCCGAACAGGGCGACGAGGAAGGCCCCGAGCGTGACCTCGTTCATGTCCTCGTACACATCGCGCGGCTGCCCCTCGGGCCATGCGCCGACCGCCGAGGCGACCTGCTCGATCATGGCGTCGCCGCGGTCGGCGATGTGCGCCTTGTTGAACATGGGCTGCATCAGACGCCGGTTGCGCAGATGGGCGTCGCCGTCCGCGATGGTGGCCAGGCCGTCCCCGAAGAACACCCTCAGGGCGTCGATGATCTTGCCGCCCTTGGCGTAATGCGCTGCGTCGGTCACCAGGACCTTGCGGGTCAGAGCGGGGTCGGTGACGACGTAGGCGGGAGTGGGGCCGATGCGTATGCGTACCACCGGGCCGTGGTCGCGCAGCGAGGTGATGAAGGGCAGTGGGTTGCGGGCGAGCTGGAGGCCGTGACCGAGGAGGGGCAGCCCTCCTGGGGCGGTGGGGGTGGGCGACGTCGCGGGAGCGTTCATGGCCGGTTTCACTCCTTGTGGGGGGCGTCGGCAAACGCTCGATGCATGCCCAGCGCACCCCCGATGGATTCCGGCCACCCGTGCTCCGTGCGTCACACCCGCCCGGCCCGGCCCGGTCACGAGTGGTGGGACGGTTCGCGGCGCAACGACCGGGCCGCTTCCTCCGCCACACGGCGACGGAGGAAGCGGCTCCCGATGAGGTGCCGGCTCAGGACGACTGGGCGCTCTGGTACAGGTTCTGCGCGTCCGTGCCGAAGTACGGGCCGTACATGGCGTTCGGCAGGAAGTTGTACTTGAAGCTGTTCACCGAGGACTGCAGGCCGGTCCCGGTGGCCTCGCTGAACTGGGTGAACCAGGGGCCGCCGCTGGAGCCGCCGGTCATGTTGCAGGTCAGGCCGTGGTCGTTGGACAGCAGGAAGTCGCGGGTGGTGGTGCCGCTGCAGTAGATGAACTTCTCGCCGTCGTACGGTGCCGCGGCCGGGAAGCCGAAGGAGTACATGGCCTTGCTGTAGCCGGTGTTGAACGCCAGCCCCTGGCCGCCGACGACGTCGGTCAGCTTCTTCCCGTCCAGCGGGGCGACCACGGCCGCGCCGATGTCGTAGTTGATGTCCTCACTGGCCGTCCACTGCGGGGTGGACAGGGTCTTGGAGGCGGTCCAGGTGCCGTACGGGCGCTGCCCGTCGTGGTAGCCGGGTACGAACACCCAGTTGGTGTGCCAGGCACCCTCCAGCTTGACGCAGTGCCCGGCGGTGATCACGGTGCTCTTGTTGGCGCTGGTGACGGCGTTGCCGGAGCAGGACGCGGTGCGGCCCTGGTAGCTGAAGAACACCCGTCCCGCGGTCTTGGTCACCGCTCCCCCTCCGGACCAGGGGCCGCCGCCGTGCGGGAAGGCCAGCGGACCCGCGGCGGAGGCGGGCGCGCTGGGAGCCACGACCGTCGCCTTGCCCTTGCGCAGGGCCGGGGCCTTCACGTCGGAGCGGTCGACGGTCAGCAGGTCGAGCGGGGTGGCCTCGCGCATCCGCTGCGGGGTCCAGAAGGCCAGGGCGCGTTCCTGCGCCGAGGAGGTCGTCACGCCGGGGTCCGGTGCGGCGCTCGCGGGTGTGGCGGTGACACCGGTCGCCAGGAGGGCGGCGACGCCGGCGAGCGCGCCGAGGACGGAGCGGCGTACGCGGGTGCTGCCGCCGGACGGGTACGGGCTGCGGGGTCGGCCTATCACGCGGTCTCCTTCTGCTGTGGGGGCCGGGCGGCGGGAAGCCCGCCCACCCGGTCAGGCAGGGGTGTCACTGCGGACGGTCAGGGGGCAGCGTGCCACCGGGAGGCCGATATGGACAGGTGCATGTCATGACGTTGGCCGAAACTTCACGCGGCACAGCCGGACGCGGGCACAGAAGAACCCGGCCTCACCGTGGAGGCCGGGTTCTGGGAGTGCCGCTGATGTCAGAAGGGTGCGGACGGTGTCAGAGGATGGGGCCGGCGCCGCCGGTGCCGCCCGGCTCGACGCGGCCGCGCCACGCGCCGGATTCGACTCCGCGCTCCTCGATGTACTGCTTGAAGCGCTTCATGTCGCCCTTCACCCGGCGGTCGATCGTGCCCATCATGTCCGCCGCCTTCTCCACAGCACTGCTGGGCTCGACATCCATCACGAGCTCCACCCTGGTGTGGGTGTCGTCGAGACGCTCGAAGCGGACGGAGCCCCTCTGGTGAGTGTCTCCGCTCGTCGTGCGCCACGTGACCCGCTCGTCGGCCAGCTGGTCGACGATCTCGGTGTCGAATTCTCGCCGTACCCCGCCGATCTTGGTGGTCCAGTGGTTGTGGCGGTCGTCCAGCTGCCTGACCTCCTCGACGCCCTCCATGAAGTTCGGGAACTCCTCGAACTGCGTCCACTGGTTGTAGGCGGTGTGCACGGGGACGTCGACTTCGACGGTTTCCTTGATGGTGCTCATCTGACTGCCTCCGTATTCACTGATCGACTGCAGGAGGCCCATCGGCCCACTCAGGTCCGGGCCCGCGGAGGTCGGGTACCCGGGAAGCCCCGGTTGCCACATCGGATGTGATCAGACGGTGGCCCTCGCCGTTTCGGAGCGGAAGCCGTGGCCGATCTCCGGGGCCAGTGCGTGGTAGTGGCGGAAGTTGTAGATGAGCGGGCTCCAGGCGGAGGGGTCGATGTGCTGGGTGCCGGGGACGACGATGTGCTCGGCGGCGTGGACGCGCAGGACCTCGCACTCGACGGTGACGAAGAGGCCCGCTCCGCCCGGGGTCAGCGAGCGGGCCCGGGCCTCCAGTTGCAGGGCGCACTCGGCGACCCGCGGGGGCCTCACCAGGTCGGAGGCGGCCGGGCTGAGCCCGGCCGCGGCGAACTTGTCCCGCTCGTGCCGGTAGACCGGCCGCTTGGCCTCCGGCACGGGGTCCGCCCCTGTCAGCGGTGCGAGGCGTTCCACGTGTTCCCACAGGTCGGGCGAGGCGACGTTGATCACGAGTTCCGGGCGTTCCGCGAGATTGCGCGCGGTGTGGCTCTCGCTGCCGAGCCCCAGGACGAGGTGCTGCCCCAGGGCCCACGCCGAGGAGATCGGGGCGAGGTTGCAGGTGCCGTCGGCGTTCTCGGTGGTCAGCAGGACCACGGGCGTGCCGAAGTAGAGGATGCTCGGCCGGATCACGAGGTGGGTGCGGGACGTCATGACCCGGGACGCTACGGGCGGGACGTTTCGACGCCCACCGAAGCGTCGACCGGCGAGGCTGGGCCGGTGACCGGTGACCGGTGTCGGGGCCCGTGGCGGAAGCGGTCCGGCCGCGCCCGGGCCTGCGGGGATCAGAACCGGTCGTGCTGCTGCGGCTGCCCGTGCGCTTGGCCGCTCGGGCCGCTCGTGCTCTGGGTCTGCAGGTGATCCGCCTGCTCCTTGGTCACCTTCTGTTCCGCGCCGCAGAAGGTGCACTGCGTCAGGTACTTCGTCGAGATCGGGAACAGCGGGACGAAGAACAGGGTGAACTTCGTGACGCGCTTCCTGAGCGTGTGGGCGGCGGGGTTTCCGCACTGGCCGCACACCAGCGTCAGTATCGCCAGCTGGTACAGGTATCCCTTGGTGCCGAAGATGATCACGTGTCGGTCCTTCCCGGTCGGATCTTCATCCAGTGTCCTGTATCGCGGCGTCGGGCGCGCGGGCCCCTCGTTCGTGTGGAGCTGCCGGCGCGGGCTGATCCGGTCGGGTGACGGTGCAGCGGCGAACGGCCCGGGCCACGTGAGAGCGGCCCGGGCCGTGTTGTGCCGGGGTCAGCCGGACAGGGCCGTCAGTACCACGGACTTGGCCTCCTCCTGGACCCGGCCGAGGTGGTCCGGGCCGAGGAACGACTCGGCGTAGATCTTGTAGACGTCCTCGGTGCCCGAGGGGCGGGCCGCGAACCAGGCGTTGTCCGTGGTCACCTTGATGCCGCCGATGGCCGCGCCGTTTCCGGGGGCCTCGGTGAGCACCGCGGTGACCGCGTCCCCGGCCAGGGTGTCGGCCGTGACCTGGGCCGGGGAGAGCTTGGCGAGCAGGGCCTTCTCCTCGCGGGTCGCGGGGGCGTCGATGCGCGCGTACGCCGGTTCGCCGAAGCGGGCGGTCAGTGCCGCGTAGTGCTCGGAGGGCGTCTTCCCGGTGACCGCCGTGATCTCGGAGGCGAGCAGCGCGAGGAGGATGCCGTCCTTGTCGGTGGTCCACACGGAGCCGTCCCGGCGCAGGAAGGACGCCCCGGCGGACTCCTCCCCGCCGAAGCCGATGGTGCCACCCGCCAGTCCGTCCACGAACCACTTGAAGCCGACGGGCACCTCGACCAGCTCGCGCCCCAGGTCGGCGGCGACCCGGTCGATCATGGCGGAGGAGACCAGGGTCTTGCCGATGCCGGTGGTGGCCGGCCAGCGGTCGCGGTGGGCGTAGAGGTAGGAGATGGCGACGGCCAGGTAGTGGTTGGGGTTCATCAGACCCGCGTCCGGGGTGACGATGCCGTGCCGGTCGGCGTCGGCGTCGTTGCCGGTGGAGATCTGGAAGCGGTCGCGCTGCTCGATGAGCGAGGCCATCGCGTACGGCGACGAGCAGTCCATGCGGATCTTCCCGTCCCAGTCCAGCGTCATGAACCGCCAGGTGGGGTCGGTGTGCGGGTTGACGACCGTCAGGTCGAGGCCGTGCTGTTCGGCGATGCGGCCCCAGTAGGCGACCGACGCGCCGCCGAGCGGGTCGGCCCCGATGCGTACGCCCGCCGTGCGGATCGCGTCCAGGTCGAGGACGTCGGGCAGGTCGGCGACGTAGGTGCCGAGGAAGTCGTAGCGGCCGGTGGTGGGGGCCGCGAGGGCACGGGCGTACGAGACGCGCCGCACGTCCTTCAGGCCGCCGCGGATGATCTCGTTCGCCCGGTCCTGGATCCAGGAGGTCGCGTCGGAGGCGGCGGGGCCTCCGCTGGGCGGGTTGTACTTGAACCCACCGTCGGCGGGCGGGTTGTGGGAGGGCGTGACGACGACGCCGTCCGCGAAGCCGGTGGTGCGGCCGCGGTTGTGGGCGAGGATGGCGTGCGAGACGGCCGGGGTCGGTGTGTAACCGTCCGCGTCGTCGATCAGCACGGTCACCTCGTTGGCGGCGAACACCTCCAGGGCGGTGACGCGCGCGGGCTCCGACAGGGCGTGGGTGTCGGCGCCCAGGAAGAGGGGGCCGTCGATTCCCTGGCCGGCCCGGTACTCGCAGATGGCCTGGCTGGTCGCGGCGATGTGGTCGTCGTTGAACGCGTTCGCCAAGGACGAGCCGCGGTGTCCCGAGGTCCCGAACGTGACGCGCTGGCCCGGGTCGTCCAGGTCGGGGCGGCGCGCGTAGTACGCGGTGACCAGCCGAGCGACGTCGACGAGATCCTCGGGTCCGGCCGGACTTCCCGCTCGCTCGTGCTGCATGGGCCCGCTCCTCCGCATGGGTTGATCCTTCGTGTGCGGTCCCATCCTTTCTCGTCACGGCGGGGCGGCGCGAGGGGCGCGCCCCGGCGAGGGTCGGATGTGCGCCAGGCCACGCGGGAGGGGGCCGCTCGGATCACGAGGAAGGCGGCGCCACGGACCACCGGACCACCCGGTGGCGCGTCGCGCCGCCTGCTCCCCCGGTGCCGGCACGTCCATCGCGCCGGCCCTGCTCAGATCCGCCCGCCGGTGAGACGGGTGAGGGGGCCGTGCGCGCCGCGTTCCGCACGGCGTCCGACCGCGTAGGACGCGGCGCTCAGGGCGGTCAGACCCGCTCCGACGCCCGCCGCCACCAGCTTGCGGTGGGCGATGACCGTCCAGGCCGTCTTCGCCGTGGTGGCGACGTGCCCGGAGGCCGTGACGACCGCCTGGCGGCCCGCCTCGACACCCTTGGCCGCGGTCTGGGCGGCCGTCTTGGCCGTCTCGGCGGAGCGCTCCGCGCCCGACTTGGCCGCTGACGCCGCCTCACCGGCCTTGCCCGCCGCACCCTTCGCCGCCTGTGAGGCCGGCGCGGTGGCCTTGTCCGCCGTGCGGCGGGCCTTGGACTCGGCGGTCCGTACGGTGCTCGCCTTCTGATTCGTGCGCTTGTTCTCTTCAGTCATGGACACCGACTTGCCTCTGACTCCGGCGGCAAACACATTCGCTCGCGCACCGGCCGGGCAGGGGGTGCCTGAGCACCTCGCCGAAGGGGTAGGCGTACTGCAGGTACGTGACATCACGACAGGAAGGAAGGTGCGTCATGGCCGGAATGCTGGACCGCATCAAGCAGTTCGCCCGGAGCCCGCAGGGGCGGCGGGCCGTCGAACAGGCACGCCGGGCCGCGGCCGACCCCCGCAAGCGGGCCCAGGCCCAGCGTCTGCTCGGCAGGCTCAAGGGCCGCCACTGACCGGGACACCGTCCCGCCCGATATGCAACTCCTCGGCCACACAGGTGTGTTCATGCCCGGCTTGGGCACTTGGGTCGCACCACACACCTGAGGGGAGCTGGTTCGATGAGCAGGGCGGGAAACGGCAGGCGGGTCTGTGCCTTAGGCGTCGCCGGAGTCCTGGCCGGGACGGTGCTGGTCGGCTGCGGCGACGAGGACTCGGGCGACGGTGCGCAGGGCACCTCGGCGAAACCCAGCGCCGGCGCCAGGGAACGGGGGACGCAGGCGGTGCGCTCGGCCTACGACAGGACGGCCGAGGAGGACACCGCCAAGGTGAAACTGCGGGTGCGGACCTCGGCCCAGGGCGCCTCGCAGACCGCTGACGGGCAGGGCGCCGTGGACCTGGACGACGGCGACAGCGTCATGACGCTCACGGTGCAGGGGCAGCAGATCGAACAACGGGTGATCGACCAGATCCTGTACCAGAAGCCGCCCAAGGGACAGGCGCCGGGGGGCAAGCCCTGGATCAAGATCGACCTGGGGAAGGTCGCCGGGCAACAGGGCGCCGGTGACGGGTCCATGAGCGATCCGGCCCGGTCCGCCGCCTACGCCAAGGCGATCACCGACAAGGACGTGACCGAGAAGGGCCAGTCCACGATCAACGGCGTGGAGACCACGCACTACCGCGTCTCCGTCGACGTCGCCGATCTTCCCGACGGCGACAGCCTGCGCAAGCAGGTCGGTCCGACCCTGCCGATGGAGGTCTGGCTGGACGACGAGGGCCGGATGCGCCGTCAGCAGCTCGACATGACCGTCAAGACCCCGGAGGCAACGCGGCGGTCGTCCTCGGGCTCCTCGTCCGCGCCCGGGAAGGTCACGGTGCGCACGGTCATGGACTTCACCGACTTCGGTACCGAGGTGGAGGCGGACGAGCCACCGGCCGGGCAGGTCACCGACATGACCGGCAAGGCCCTGAAGCAGGGCAAGCGGCAGAGCTGACCCGAGACCACCTCACCTCACCTCGCCGCGCGGCCGCGGAGGCGTCGTACGAGGTCGTCCGCGGCCTCCGGCCACTCGGGATGCCGGAAGTCGAAGCCCGCTTCGAGCAGGCGGCCGGGGACGACCCGGCGGCTCTTCAGCAGGAGTTCGGTGTCCGAACGCAGGACGAACGCGCCGATCTCCGCCATCCAGCGCGTCGCGGGCAGGCCCACCGGGATGCCCCACGCGTCGCGCAGGGCGCGCATGAGAGCGCGCTGCGGCAGGGGCCCGGGGGCGGCGAGATTGACCGGCCCCTCGATGTCGTCCCGAGCGACGAGGAACTCGACCGCCCGGGCGAAGTCCCGGTCGTGGATCCAGGACACGTACTGGGCGCCGCCGCCGACCGGGCCGCCGAGGCCGAGCCGGGCCAGCCGCAGCAGGACCTCGAAGACTCCTCCGCGGTCCGGGCTCATCACCATGGCGGCGCGCAGGGCCACCTTCCGGGTGTGCGGGGTGTCGGCCTTCTCCTGCTCCCGCTCCCAGGCCTTGGCGATGTCGACGCTGTAGCCCCAGTAACCGGGGACGCCGGGTTCGCCGCCGCCGATCACGCCGGTGGCCTCGTCGTTGGCCGCGTCGGCACGGTGGGCGTAGACGGTCGCGGTGCTCATCTGCAGCCAGACCCGTGGGGGTCGCTCCGCCGCTGCGATCGCCTCGCCCACGGCCCGGGCGGAGTGGACCCGGGAGTCCATCATCTGCCGGAGGTTGGCGGGGGTGTAGCGGCAGTTCACGCTTCGGCCGGCCAGGTTGACCACGACATCACTGCCGTCGACCTCCGCCGCCCAGGGCCCAGGCGTGGCACCGTCCCAGTGCACTTCGCCAGGCCCCGAGGGGTTCCTGCTGAGCACCACGACGTCATGCCCTGCCGCGCTCAGCGCGCGCCTCAGGATCGTGCCGACCTGTCCGGTGCCGCCGGGTATCACGAACTTCACGAAGGCCTCCCCCTCGTCGTCTGCAAGCGACTCTAGCCCATATTTGAACGCGTTCAAAAGTGCGCGCGGACGGAGGGCTCGACCTGCGCAGACGTCTCATCGGGCAAGATGGGGCCCATGAGCGTAGTCAAGATCAACGTGCTGACCGTGCCCGCCGAGCAGCGGGAGACGCTGGAGAAGCGGTTCGCCTCCCGGGCGCACGCCGTGGAGAACTCCGACGGGTTCGAGTGGTTCGAGCTGCTCCGCCCCGTGGAGGGCACCGACACCTACCTCGTCTACACCCGGTGGCGTGACGAGGAGTCGTTCCAGGCCTGGATGGAGGGGCCGATGAAGAGCGCGCACCAGGGCGGCGGCGAGGGCGGCGAACGACCGAAGCCCGCGGCGAGCGGCTCGACGCTGTGGTCCTTCGAGGTGGTGCAGCAGGCCGGGCCGAAGGAGGCGTGACCGACGGCGCGACGCAGGAGGCGTGACCGGCCGCGTGACGCAGGAGGCGTGACCGACGGCGCGACGCGGGAGGCGTGACCGGCCGCGTGACGCAGGAGGCGTGACCGACGGCTGACATAGGGGGCGTGACCGACGGCGTGACGCAGGAGGTCCCCCGTGCCGCGTGGCATGGGGGACCTCCTGCGTGAGCGCCGTGTGGGCGCTCAGGTGTGCCGGGAACGCGTGGGGGCGGCGGTGCGGCCCACCGCGGCCGCCAGTTTCCGCAGCCGGCGCCAGTCGAGGCGTGGGGGCGCCTCGGGCACTCCCGGACGGTCGCGGGGCACCCGGACGCGCAGGGCGCGGCGTGCGATGCGGCAGTGGACGGGGGCGGGCATGATGAGCGCCTCACCGTCGAGACCGACCTCCAGCTCCGCCTCGTCGGCGTCGACGACGACGCGCTGGGCGGTGAGCACCGTGAGCCCCTCCGGGCGCGGGGACAGCAGCAGTTCGGCCGCTTCCACGGCACTGTCCACACGGACGGCGAGCACGCCCAGCCGCCCGGAGTTGAGCCGCTCGCGCCGGCCGAAGCCGAAAGGGTCGTCCATGCGGTAGGCGTTGTTGCTGACCAGGATGGCCTGCGGGTCGGCGACGGTGGTGCCGTCGGCGGTGGCCGTCAGACGCGGACCGCTCTGCCGGCTGAGCAGGTCGGGCAGGCGCTCCAGGGCAGCGCCCACCTTGCCGTCGCGGTAGCCGGGACTCTGCACCACCGCCCCGTACACGCCGAACGAGGCGTTGTTGACGAACGGGCGATCGTCGGCGAACCCGAGGTCGACGCGGAGTTCGACACCGTCGGTGAGGGCGTCGAGGCAGCGGGCGGGGTCGTCCCGGTCCAGACCCAGGTCCATGGCGAAGTGGTTGCGCGTACCGGCGGCGATGACGAGGAACGGCAGACCGTGTTCCGCGGCGACGGCGGCGACCAGAGCCTGGGTACCGTCGCCGCCCGCGACGCCCAGGAGGTCGGCTCCGTCGGCCACGGCGGCTTTGGCCAGGGCGGTGACGTCCTGGTACTGGTCCGGGTCGAGCAGCACGACCTGGGCGCCCAACGCCTCGGCCTTCTCCTGCAGGTTGAACTTCTCGACCTTGCCGCCCCCGGAGCGCGGATTGAGCAGCAGGAAGGGGCGCAGTGGCGGCGGTGTGCGGTACTCCTTGACCCGTACGGCCCGCAGGCCCGTGCTGCGCAGGGCGTAGCGGCCGCTCCAGACCGCCCCGCACCACAGGAGCAGGGACAGGAAGACCACCCAGAGCAGATTCGCGGTGGCGAAGAGGGTGATGAGGCCGACGGGCGCGACGACGGCCAGCGCGGCCGACGCGATACGGACCACTCCCCGCCGGGACAAAACCCACCAGAGCGCGGCCGCGGTCACGGCGAGCCCCGCGAGGCCCGCCACAAGCAGCAGCAGCCCTCGCAGGCCGCCGGAGACGAGCGGCAGCAACGCCGCCAGCGCGGCCGCGGCAAGGGCGCCCCGGGCGGCCCATCGCTGCCGGCGGTGAAACCGCTCGTCCATCGCCGATCCCATCTCGTCCCTCCGCTCGAAGGCCGGCGCGGGCGGGCCCTGACGACCGCGCCCCGCCGTGACCATGGTGCCCGCCGACGCGTCGGCTCCACCACCGTCTTCCTGGACGGCTCCCCCACCGCCGGTCACGTCGGACGTGAAGATCCCCGGGGCGGAGCCACCGGTAGCGTACGCGGCCCAGCGGGCGTGGTTCCGCGCACCGGGTCACATCGGCACGGTCACTCATCCCTCTTCAACCTCCCACCGCTTGACCTGGTGAGTCTCATTACGCAACCTCATGGCTACAGTCCTTGCCGACGAGGAGGCCGGCACGCGATGGAGTCGACGGGCGGACGGTACGCGGACCAACCGACGGTGGAGGTGACGCCATGGGTCGCCGCCCCTCCGGGAGGGTGTGGGCGCTGGTGCCGATGTGACGCGGATGCCCGAGATGAACGACGAGCCGCAGTCCGCGCGGTGGACCGGGGGTGCGACGAGACCGGCCGTAGGGGCCCGATTCGTCGGCCAGAGCCTGCACGAGCGGTTCGGCGAGTGGGAGACGACCTCGACGGTGGTCGCGTGCGATCAGGAGCGGGTGATCGCCTGGGCGGCATGGGTTCCGCGTCGACCAACTTCTCCAACCGGGCCTACAGCCGCCTGGGCTGGCCAAGGGCCACCGGTCAGGGCGGGTAAGCTCCCCTGGCTGATCACCGGCCGACACGACCGACAGGGGGGCTCCGTGCGGGCCATGGCCACGTTGACGACGACCGCGCTCTGCCTGCTGGCGGGGGCGGCCCTGGCCGGGTGCGGAGCCGGCGGCTCCGGCGAGGACAGGTCCGCGGGCGAGATCCTCGACGAGGCCAACGCGAGGATGCGGAAGCTGGACACCGTCACCGTGGACATCACCAACCGCACCACGAGCGGCGGCACGGTCACCAGCCACCTCGTGACCGACCTGGAGAGCCGGTGCAGGTCGAAGACCACCTGGTCCGGGGGTGGCGCCCTGGAGCAGATCCGTCTGGGCAAGACCGACTACGTCCGCCCAAACCGGGCCTATCTGCGCAAGTGGAAGAACAACCTCGGCGTCACCGGCGAGCAGAAGCTGTGGGTGAGGACGCCCGTGACCCCGGCTTCCAGGGGCGGCGACGGACTCACCTCCTGCACCCGGCCCTTCGACTCGTTCGGCACGGCGAAGAAGGGCGGATCCGCGCGCGTCGGAAACACGAAGGCCGTCGAACTGATCGTCACCGACAAGGCGGACAAAGAAGGGACGTACACCTTCTACGTGGCCGACGAGGGCGAACCGTATCTGCTGAAGACGGTGTACAAGAGCGCCGCGCAGCACACCACCACGGCGTTCAGCGGTTTCGACGAGCCGCTGGACCTGCGGGCGCCGAAGCCGCGTGAGGTGCTGGGCGCCGGCGACTGAGCACCCGTCAGGAGCCAGCGCTTTCCGTCGGATTTCCGGCGGCAACCGGCCGAGAGGGACGAATCGTCACACCAGGGCTTGACGGGGCGGAGCCGGGCTCGGCCTACTGGAAGCGCAGCCGGCCGTGTCGGGGGGTCTGGTCCGGCGCCGGCCCTGAGGTCGAGTCCACTCCGTACTCCCCCACCGGAACGCAGGTCAGGGGTCTGATGGCACGGCGGCGTTGGGCAGCGGTGGTGGGTCTGGTGACCTGCCTGCTGTTGCTGCAACTCGTCGTTCCTGGGCTCGCGGGCCACGGGCGTCCGCCCGTGACGGTCGCGGCGGCGGTGGACGCGACGGCTGCGGGCGCCGCTTCGAGCGCCGCGGCCGAAGGGGCCGGAGAGTCGTGTCCCTGTGAGGACGAGCCGTCGGTTCGGCAGCTCGCGGCGCGCACACCGCGGGCCACGGGGGCGGCAGGGGTGAGCCCGGTGGTGACCGGGGCGGCCGTGGTGGGCCGCGGCGGTACGGATCTGCGTGCGGCGGCAACGAGCCCGTGTCCGGGAGCGGCCGGATCCGCCCCGAGCACCGAAAGGTTGCAGACGTTCCGCTGCTGAGCGACGGCAGTACGACAAGGGCCTGCGCCGTGCGGCCTGAGTACTGCCCTGGTGCCGAATCGCGGTGATGTGCAGGCCTTCGTGTGTCCCCATGCCGATGACACAGGAGGCAGAGTTGCCTGGAAAGCGCGTTCTCGTTCTGAGGCCGGACGAACTCGGCCCGAGCGACCAGAAGATGTGGCGGGAGATCCGGACGGAGTCCGGCGCACCGGCGAATCCCTTTCTCGACCCGGCCTTCACCGTGGCGGTGGGGCAGGTCAGGCCGGGGGCCAGAGTGGCGGTGCTGCTGGACGACGGTTCCCCGGTGGGGTTCTTCCCCTACGAGGCGGGGGTGCTGGGGCGGGGCCGGGCCATCGGCCTGGGGGTGTCCGACAGTCAGGGGGCCGTGTTGCGCCCCGGGGTCGAGCTGGACGCCCGGCGGTTGTTGCGGGTCTGCGGGCTGTCGTCCTTCGAGTTCGACAACCTCGAAGCCGGTCAGGGGGTGTTCGTGCCGCACGCGGTCGAGGAACTCGCCTCCCCGGTCGTCGACATCGGCGAGGGCTTCGCGGCGTACACGGAACGTCTGCGGGCGCGGTCGCCGGGCTTCCTCAGACAGATCCTGGCCAAGGAGCGCAGGCTGGCCCGGCAGGTCGGCGAGGTGCGGTTCGTGTACGACGCCCGGGACCCGGCGGCGCTGCGGGCGCTGATGGAATGGAAGTCGGCGCAGTACCGGCGGACCGGCCGGCGGGACCGGTTCGCGCAGGAGTGGATCACCCGGCTGGTGAGGCTGCTCGGGGAGAGCGAGGAGCCGGAGTGCCGCGGCGTGCTGTCCGTGCTGTACGCCGCCGGACGACCCGTCGCCGCGCACCTGGGGCTGCGCTCGCGCACGGTGCTGTCCTGGTGGTTCCCGGCCTACGACCGCGCGTACGCCAAGTACTCCCCCGGCCTGCTGCTGCAGTTGCGGATGCTGGAGGCCGCTGCGGCCGACGGCATCGAGACCGTCGACCTGGGCAGCGGCCCGGCCCGCTACAAGGAGTCGCTCAAGACCCGTGACCTGCGTGTGTACGAAGGAGCGGTGGTGCGGCCGGTGCCGGGCGGGGCCGCCCACTGGCTGGGCCGCGAGCCCGCCCGGGCCGCCCGTCGCTTCGTCCGCGGCCGGCCCCGGCTGGCAGGTGCGGCGGCCCGGATGCTCGAGGAAGTGGGCCGGTTGCGCGGCGGTTGAGGACGGCCGCCCGAGACCTGGGCGCCCGGCCCCTGAGAGCCGGGCGCCGTGCGGCCGGCCCGTGGCCGTCAGCCCGTGGCGGTCCAGCTGTGGGCGACGTCCACGACGACACGGTCGTCCAGCTGCTGCACCCGGAAGGGCAGCCGCGCGCGGACGCCGAGACCGATCTGGGTATCCCCTTCGAAGCTGCCGGCGAACCGGGTGTCCCGGAAGGTGCGGTAACCGGTGAGGTCCACGCCCGGCAGGGGGCGCGCCACCTGGCCGGGATAGGTGGCCGCGCCGGTCTCCGGGTCGTAGGCGGGCGCGGTCACCCGCACCTCGAGCACGGCGCCGCCGGACACGGCGATGTAGCGGCCCGAGCCGTCCTGGTAGAGCTTGTCGACGTACTGGACGGTGTACCCGACGCCGCTGCCCGCGCCGGGCACGTCGATGACCATCCGGTCGAAGCAGGTGTGACGACCGGTCCTGACGTCGGTCATCGGTGCGACGCCTACGCCGGCGTCGGTCTCGGCGAGGCTTCCCCAGCCGGTCGGGCACGCCGTGGCCCGGGTGGTGGACTGCGGGCCGGCCACCGGTGCGGCGCCGGCCGGGATGGCCGCCACGCCCACCGTGGCGCCCACGAGTGCGAGAGTCGCGCATGCTCTTCTGATACGTACCATTGCCGCCCCCGAGGCTTGCATGTGGCTGATGCCGGTTGAGACGGCCGGGCGGACCAAAAGGTTGCACTTGCCGCGCCGGAGCGCCGACCATGGCACATCCTGGTGGGAAGCGATTGGTGTCCGGTGCGTCCGTACCGGGAGGACGCGACATGGATGAGGCAGCCGCCGTACCGGACGGGCCGCGGTCAGCCGTCGGCCCGAGCCGGAACGGGGCTGAGGGCCGGGTCCCGGGCGAGGACACGGGCCGGATCGAGGATGCCCTGACGGCCCCACTGGTGGAGGCCGTGCGGGACCTCGACGGCTACGGCGGGCTGGTCTACCTGCGCTCCCGCGACCGGCGCTCGCTGGTGCTGGCGATGATCACCGGGGTGCCCCGTTCGCTGCTCAGGAGCTGGTGGCGGGTGCCCGTGGGCGGTGCCCTGCCCATGGCGGAGGCCTACCGCCGCGACGAGACGCTGTGGCTGCCGGACGAGCACGCCACCATGGTCCGCTTCCCGCACTTCACAGCCGGTCTCCCCTACCCCTTCGGCTCCGCCTACCAGCCCGTCCGGACCGGCGGCGAGGCGGTCGGCGTACTGGTCGTGCTGCGCTCGGCGGCCCGGGCCCCGATGGACGGGGAAGCGGTCGGTCTCGCGCTGCGCCCCGCCGAGCGGGCCATGGAAGAGCGCCTCGACCGCCTGGTCGCGGGCCGGGCGGGCCCGGACTCCGCCGCACACCACGTCGAGTACGACGACGAGCCGATCAGCGTGCGGCTGCCCACCTCGGCCGCCCACCCGGTCCGGGTCGGGCTCATCGACTGGGACCTGGACAGCGACCGCTGCACGGCGGACGACGACGCCCTCGCGCTCCTCGGCCTGGACCGGTCGGCCTACGGTGGCACCATCGCGGACATCGAGGCCCGTGTCAGCCCCGACGACCTGCACGAACTGCGCGAGAGCCGGCACGACGCGCTGGCCGACGGCCGGGTCAGGTCCCGGCACTTCCGGGTCCGCGACGAGTCGCGGGGCGAGGAGAAGACCGGCTACCGGCCGGTCGAGCTGTGGGGCCATCTCGTGCAGGGCGGCGCCGGATCCGCGCGGATCCTGGTGGGCGCCCTCGTCGACGCGGGCGGCGGACTCACCGCGGCCGAAGCCGCCGAGCGGCTGCCCGACGGGCTCTTCTCCCTGGACCAGGACGGCCGCCTGACGTATGCCAACCGGCGCTGCGAGGAACTGCTCGGCTCCGGCCGGGAGGACCTCTTCGGCCGTTACCCGTGGGAGGTGGTCACCTGGCTCCGGGATCCCGCGTACGAGGACCGCTACCGGGCGGCGATGCTGTCGCAGGAACAGGTCTCCTTCCTGGTCCGCAGGCCCGACGGGAACTGGCTGAGTTTCGTGCTCTACCCGGACGTGCACGGGCTGACCGGCCGCGTCTTCCCTACCGGGCCGCCCACCGGTGCCGAGCAGGGGCCGGAAGCCGGTTTTGGCGCCACCTGGGGCCTCGGCGCCGTCGCGCCGCCGCCCGGACCGGTGGCGTCCGCGCGGGCCGGAGCGCTCTACCACGTGGTGCAGATGGCGAGCGTGCTCACCGAGGCGGTCACCGTGCTGGACGTCTGCCGGGCCGTGTCGGAGCAGCTGCTGCCCGCCTTCGGCGTCCGGGAGCTGGCCCTTTACACCGTCCGCGAGGGCCGGATGTACCTGCTGTGGGAGTCGGGCTACCCGGAGGGCTTCCTCACCCCGTTCGAGGGCGTCACCCTCGACACGCAGCTGCCCGGCGTCCACGCGCTGACCACGCGGCTCCCCCTGTTCTTCGAGTCGCCCGAGGAGCTCTCCCTCGCCTATCCGGGCATCACCCTGGACCGCATGCAGGCCTGGTCGTTCCTGCCGCTGATCGCCTCCGGGCGCTCCGTCGGGTCCTGCATCCTCGGCTGGGACGCCCCACACCGGTTCACCTCGGACGAGCGGTCCGCCCTCACCGCGCTGAGCGGCCTGGCCGCCCAGGCGATGGAACGGGCACGGCTGTACGACTCGGAGTCCGCCGTCGCCCGTGGCCTCCAGGAGGGACTCCTGCCGCACCGGCTGCCCTCCGTCGAGGGCCTGCGCACCACCGGCCGCTATCTGCCCGGCACGCAGGGCATGGCGATCGGCGGCGACTGGTACGACGTGATCACCACCGGACGTGGCGTGGCCCTGGTCATCGGGGACGTCGAAGGCCACAGTGTCGGCGCCGCCGCGGTGATGGGGCAGCTGCGCAGCGCGGTGCACGCCTTCGCGGCGAGCGAGCGCCCACCGCAGGAGGTCATCACGCACACCAACCGGCTGCTGAGCGAGCTGGAGTCGGACGTCTTCGCCACCTGCTGCTACATCGAACTCGACCCGGTCACCGGACGGGCCCTGGCCGTGCGGGCCGGCCATCCCCCGCCGCTGCTGCGCCACCCCGACGGGCGGGCCGAGACACTGGATCTCGCGGGCGGCGTCATGCTGGGCGTGCAGCCCGACTCGGTGTACCCCGTCACCGCGCTCACCCTGGCCCCCGGCAGCGTGCTCGCCCTGTACACCGACGGGTTGGTCGAGCGGCCCGGCAGCGACATCGAGTCGGGCATCGACGCGGTCCGCCGCCGTCTGTCCGAGACCCCGGCGGACTCGGTGGAGCACCTCGCCGACCGGCTGGTGGGCACGGCCCGGCAGGCCCGGGAGCGGCCGGACGACGTGGCACTGCTGCTCACGGCGTACCGGTGATCGCGGTTCCGCACCCCGGGCGGGCCGCCCCGACACCCGTCCGAAAGGGCGAACGAACGAACGGCCGTACGAAGCGGCACGGAGTACGGTGGTCGGGACCGGCGAGCAGGACGGTGGTTGCGGTGGAGTGGCAACGGTACGCCGAGCAGATGGCGCGGCTCGCCAGGGAACTGGGCGCGCAGGATTCGCTCCAGGCGACGCTGGACGCGATCTCGTCGTCGGCGGTGAAGGTGATCGACGGCTGCGACGCCGCCGGGATCCTGGCGGTCTCGAAGGGCCGGGCCGTGACCCTTTCCGTGTGCGGTGACATGGTCGCGGAGTCGGACCGGTTGCAGGGCGAGTTCGGTGAGGGGCCGTGCTTCGACGCCGCACGTCGCGTGGACGGGGAGCGGCTGTTCCGGATCGCCGACATGACCCGGCCGCAGCCGTCCTGGCCGCGGTACAGCCGGGCGGCCCGCGACCTCGGGATCGGCAGCATGACGGGTGTCCTGCTCTACACCCACGAGGAGGACTTCGGTGCGCTGAACCTCTACTCGCGCCGTCCCGGGGCCTTCGGCGAGGACATCGAGGCCGCGGGCTGGCTGCTCGCCTCCCATGCCGCGGTGGCGCTGGCCACGGCCCGAACCGTGGACCAGTTGGAGCACGCGCTGGAGACCCGGCACGCCATCGGTGAGGCCATGGGGATCCTGATGGAACGCCATGAGCTGAGCGAGGACGAGGCCTTCGGTGTGCTGCGGCGCATCTCCCAGGACCACAACCTCAAGCTGCGCGACGTGGCCCGGCGGGTCACCTCCGCTTCCCCTGACCGGGGTTGACGGCTCACGCCCGACCGTCGCCCAGCCGGGAGGCGCGCAGGAGGAGCACCGCGATGTCGTCGGTGTGCTGTCCGGTGGGGGTGGTGTGGCGGACGAGCCGGTCGATGAGCCGTTCCAGGTCGTGGCCGTCGGCGGTGTCCAGGTGCGCGGCGAGGTCGGTGGTGGTGCGGGTGGCGTCGGTGCCGGGGAGTTCGACCAGGCCGTCGGTGTACAGGGCGAGGGTGGTGCCGGGGAGCAGGGGCACGGTGGTGACCGGGTAGTCGGTGCCGGTGTCGATGCCCAGCAGCGGGCCGGGCTCCACGTCGAGGACGCCGGCGGGATGCCGGGCCTGGCGCAGCAGAGGCGGCACGTGTCCCGCGCTGGCGAGGGACGCCTGGTGGCGGCCCAGGTCGAGATGGACGAAGAGGCAGGAGACGAGCAGTTCGGAGTCGAGGTCGGCCAGGAGCCGGTTGGTGCGGGCGAGGACCTGGCCTGGTGCGGCGCCGGCGGTGGCGTGGGCGTGGATGGCGGTGCGGACCTGGCCCATGAGGGCGGCGGCGGCGACGCTGTGGCCTTCGACGTCGCCGATCACGGCGGCCGCGCTCGTGTCGTTCAGGCGCAGCACGTCGAAGAAGTCTCCGCCGACCTCGGTGCCGTGGCCGGCGGGCAGGTAGCGGGCGGCGACGTCGAGGCCGGGCAGGCGCGGCAGGGCCCGGGGCAGCAGGGCGCGCTGCAGTTCGTGCACGAGCCGGTGTTTGGTGTCGTAGAGCCGGGCGCGGTCGAGGGCCTGGGCGATCAGGCCGGACAGCGAGGTGAGGACGGCACGTTCGTCGGCGGTGAAGGTGTGCGGACGGGTGTAGGACAGGATGCAGCAGCCGACCGGCCGGCCGGAGATGACCAGAGGGAGGAACGCCCAGGCCTGTTTGCCGCTGATCTGGGGTGCTCCGGGGTAGCTTGCGGCCAGCTCGCCGGGGCCGGCGAAGAAGGCGGGGGTGCCGCTGGCGAGGACCTGACCGGCGGGGGTGAGGTCGGTGTCCAGGGACAGGGCGTCGAGCCGCTCCATGACGTCGGCCGGATAGCCGTGGTGGCCGATGATCTTCAGCCGGCCCGCGTCGACGCTGGACAGCACCAGGCCCTGGGCGGCGAAGGCGGGCAGGATCTGGTGGGCGATCAGCGCGACGAGGTCGCGCACGGTCACCGACTCGGTGAGCGCGGCGGCCAGGTGCACGAGCTGGTAGAGGCGTCCCGTCGGTGCGGCCACAGGCGGCCCTGCACCGGTGGGCGGCGCGTGCTCGGCATGCTCCGCGCTCGGCAGGACGCGGACGCTGATGCCGCTGGTGTCGGGGTAGAGCTGGAAGGTCAGCGGCTGGTCCGGCGGGCGGAGCGCGGTGAAGGAGACCGGAGCACGGCTGACGATCGCCGTCCGGTAGTGGTCCTCGAAGACGGGGTCGTCGAGCCAGGGCAGGGAGTGCCAGGGACGGGTGCCGAGGAGACGGTCCGCGCCGCGACCGAGCAGTCGTGCCGCGGTGGCGGTGGCGAAGGTGATGCGGCCCTCCAGATCGAGGGCCAGGGCGCCCTCGGGGAGGCGTTCGAGGTAGTCGGCGGCGGCCAGACCGGTCTGCGCGGGGTGGCGGGTGGCGTCGACGGGGACGACGCGCGGCAGGTCGGGCAGGGACGGCGGCCGGGTGGCGTCGTCCAGGAGGCGGGCCATGCGGCGGGCGCTGGAGGTGATGTGACCGTGTTCGCGTGGTGTGACCCGGGGCGGCCGGCCGGCGGGCCACATCAGCACGAGACCGCCCCAGGAGCGTCGTACCCCGGTCAGCGGGGCGGCGACCAGGGCGAACGGGTAGGGCAGGACGGCGGCGGCCCGGGGGTACCGGCGGGCCATCTCGTCCTGGCCGGCGATGCTGACCAGCGCGTCGTCGTGGATCGCGTCGGTGACCGGGACGGGTGCGGTCAGGGGCAGCCGCTGCCAGGGGGCGCTGAAGGCCACCGGAAGACCGCACAGCGCGACCAGGCGCAGCACCGGCTCCGCCTCCTCGATGAGGTAGAGGCCGCCGATCGAGGCGCCTGTACCGCGCACGGTGTCGGCCAGCGCGATCCCCAGGGCATCGTCCGGCGATCCGGAGCCGCCGGAGTGCTCCTTGCTCCCGGGCATGATGTCCTCCCGCTCCTACCCCGGACGCTACGCCTGGCCGAGCGTGCGGGCATGTCGTCCGACGGGTGCCCGGTTTGCGGGTGGATGTGCAGGCTCGGGGCCTGGCCGTCGGACGGTCGGCGACCGCGTGCCGGCGGTTTCGCACAGGCGGCCGTACCGGCGGTTTCGCACAGGTGGCCGTGCCGGCGGACGTCTGCTGGCAGAATCGGGAACCCTGGACGGCATGGGGAGGCCGGCTTGCAGACGCTGACATCGCGGGACCCGCTGGCCGTCGCCGTCACGGAGGCGATCCGGGCCGGAGATCTGCCCGGGCTCCGTCACCTGCTGGCCGAGCATCCCGGCCTCGCCACGGTGCGCATCACCGAAGAGGGTGAGGACGGCACGGGCACGCGCAGTCTGCTGCACATCGCGACCGACTGGCCGGGGCACTTCCCCCGCGGTCCCGAGGTGGTCGCGGCCCTGGTGGCCGCCGGAGCCGACCCCCGCGCCCGTTTCGCCGGGGCGCACGAGGAGACGCCACTGCACTGGGCGGCCAGCAGCAACGATGTGCCCGTGCTGGACGCGCTCATCGCAGCGGGGGCCGACATCGAAGCGCCCGGTGCGGTGATCGGCGGCGGTACTCCGCTCGCGGACGCCCGGGGATTCGGCCAGTGGCGTGCCGCCCACCGGCTGATCGAACACGGCGCTCGCGTCACCCTGCAGGACGCGGCCACGCTCGGGCTGCTCGACCGGGTCCGGGCCTACGTCGAGGCGGATCAGCCGCCGTCACCGGACGAGATCACCAGCGCGTTCTGGGGCGCCTGCCACGGTGGGCGGCTGGCGACCGCGCAGTACCTGCACCAGCACGGCGCGGACCCCGACTGGCGCGGCTACGACGGCATGACCCCGCTCGACATCGCCCGCGCCCAGGACGCCGACGACGTCGTGCGGTGGCTGTGCGACCTGGGCGCGAGGAGCGCCTCCTGAGGGTCTGTTGCGAAAGCGGCGCCTGCCGCGCGACGCCACTTTCGCGACAGATCCTGGCGGCCCGCCCGACGGGGCCTCACAGGCAGTAGCGCACGAGCCATTCGTCCTGGTTGTACGCGGTGCGCGCCGGGTCGGGCACGCTGGCTGCCCGCTCCTCGACCATGTCCTCCACGCGCACCGGCTCCGGCAGTGCCCCGAAGCGTGCCCGGCGGGCGGCGCTCTCCGCCTCGCTCCCCTGCTGCGACGTCGCCTCGTCCACGGCGATTCCCCTCTCCGGCTGGTCGGTCCGACCGTTCGGCCCTTGGCGGGCACTGAGTTGACGTGCGAGGCCTGCTGTTGGTTCCCGTGGCGCCGAGCGGCGGTGGAAGTCGCGCTGCCACCGGTGTCCGGCGAGGGGTAGCCGGCTGTTCGTCCGTGAGCGGGCGGCCGTCCCTCAGGGCGATGGTGCGCGTGGTCGCGAGGCGCGAACCGGCTTGTTCGACCCTACGAACTTCCAACCCGCCTGTTTCCCTTGCGTCTTCACAGTGATAGGAAACCTTCCTATCAGTTCTGCACGGCCCGCTCTTCCAACCCCCCACTCTGCTTGGAGGCACCGTGAGACACCCCTCTGCCCCGGCCGGCCGCCGTACCGTCCTGGCATTGTTCGGCGCGGCCCTCGCGACCACCCCGTTCCTGAAGCCGCCGCGTGCCACGGCCTCCGTGGCCGCGGCCGGGCTCGACGACCCGGCGAAGAAGGAGATCGCCATGCAGCTCGTGTCGAGCGCGGAGAACTCCTCGCTCGACTGGAGGGCGCAGTACCAGTACATCGAGGACATCGGCGACGGCCGCGGTTACACCGCCGGCATCATCGGCTTCTGCTCCGGCACCGGCGACATGCTGGACCTCGTCGAGCTCTACACCGCCCGCAAGCCCGGCAACGCCCTCGCGAGATACCTGCCCGCCCTGCGCGAGGTCGACGGCTCCGACTCGCACGCCGGACTCGACCCCTCCTTCCCCGGCGACTGGCGCCGGGCGGCGCGGGACGCCGAGTTCCGGCGCGCCCAGGACGACGAGCGCGACCGGGTGTACTTCGACCCGGCGGTCCGGCAGGGGAGGGCCGACGGGCTGCGGGTACTGGGCCAGTTCGCCTACTACGACGCCATCGTCATGCACGGCGACGGCGGCGACCCCACGAGTTTCCGCAACATCCGCAGGCGGGCCCTGCGGACGGCGAAGCCGCCGGCGCAGGGCGGTGACGAGGTGACGTACCTCCACGCCTTCCTGGACGCACGGGTGTGGGCCATGAGACAGGAGGAGGCACACAGCGACACGAGCCGGGTCGACACCGCCCAGCGCGTCTTCCTGAACCGGCGCAACCTCGATCTCACCCCGCCGCTGGACTGGAAGGTCTACGGCGACAGCTACCACATCGGCTGACGCAGCGGCCCGGGAAAGTGGTCCACCGAGCAGGCACGGAAGTGGACTCCTTCCCGGGCCGCCCGGTTGCCTAGCGTCACCCCCATGAACGCCACGACCACGCGCGGATCCCTGCTCGCCGCGCTCGCCTGCGTCCTCGTCGGAGGGTCCTTCACGGCCAACAGCGTGCTGGGCGACTACCCGTACGCGGGCGGTCAGTTCCTGCGCTACGGGCTGGCCTGTCTGTTACTGCTCCCGGTGGCCTGGAAGGGTGCTGCCGACCGGCTGCGAGCCCTGACACCCCGCCAGTGGGGCCGTCTCGCCCTGCTCTCGGCGGTCGGCATGGTCGGATTCAACCTGGCCGTCATCGCCGCCGAGCGCACGGCGGAACCGGCGGTGCCCGGCGTGTTCGTGGGCTGTGCGCCGGTGGCCGTCGCCGTGCTCGTCCCCCTGCTGGACGGGCGCGGGCCGCAACGCACGGTGCTGTACGGCGCGTTGCTCGTGGCTGTCGGCGCCTTCACCGTCCAGGGCTGGGGGCGCACGGACGGCGTGGGCATCGCCTTCTCCGTGTGTGCCCTGGCCGGGGAGGTCGGGTTCGCCGTGCTCGCGGTCCCCGTGCTGCGGCCGCTCGGGCCGCGGCTGCTGTCCGCAGTCGTGTGCGCCGTCGCCACGCTGGAGTCGGCGGCGATCGGGTTGCTGGTCGACGGGGGCGGGTGGCTGCGACGGCCCGACGGCGTCGAGACGGCCGCGCTGCTGTGGCAGGCGGTGGTGGTCACCGTGGTCGGCTTCGTGTGCTGGTACATGGGCATGCGGCGGATCGGCGCGGAACGCGCCACCCTGTTCTCCGGCCTCATCCCGGTCGCGGCGGCCTGCACCGCACCGCTCGTCGGCACGGGCTCCTACGGACTCCCCCAGGCGGCGGGCAGCGCACTGGTGGGGCTCGGGGTGGCGCTCGGTTCGGGGGTACTGGGGCGGGCGGGAGGCGAGCCCCGTTCACGGGGGCGGGCCTTTCGGGGGAACGGGCGCCCGGAGTCTCGCGGTGTCCGCGTGCCTGAAAGGCCCGAGTGATCCCACGTGCATCTAATGGACGGCATTGACCTCCCGGCCGACACAGGAGACGACGTCCATGCCGCACAGCCGCACCGGTGGAGGGGACCAGAAGGCCGTGCGCGGGGGTGTGCTGCGGCGGCTGGGCGAGTGGTGCGCACGCCACTTCGTCATCGTCATCATCGCCTGGCTGGTGGCACTGGTGGCACTGCAGGTCATCAGCCGTGAATTCGGGGGGGCGTACTCCGACAACTTCAGCCTGCCGCAGGCGCAGGCCCAGAAGGGCCTGGACGTGCTGAAGGCGCACGATCCCCAGGCCGGCGGCTACAGCAGCCAGATCGTGATGCACGACGACCAGCAGCCGCTGACCGCGCTGGGTTCCCAGATGTCCACCACGGTCGCCGATCTGGAAAAGCTCCCGCACGTGCTGTCCGCCCAGAATCCGCTGTCCGCGCCGGCCACGCCGAGCGGTCAGCAGAACGTGGGGCCGTTGTCGGACGACAAGAAGACGGCCTACATCACCGTCCGTTTCAACGTGCAGCCCTCGACGCTCGGCGACGACTACCTCAACGGGGTCGACAGCGCCGTGCAGCCGTTGCGGTCGGCCGGGGCGGAGGTCGAGTACGGCGGACCGCTCGGCGAGCTCGCCCGGCCGTCCGCCGACGACCGGGTGAGCGAGCTGATCGGTTTCGGCGTGGCGGTCATCGTGCTGCTGGTCGGGTTCGGAAGCGTGATCGCCGCCGTCGTCCCGCTGCTGAGCGCGCTGATCAGCGTCGTCGGTGGTCTCGCCATCCTCGGGCTGCTGGCGGCGGCCTTCACCTTCGCGACGGTCTCTCCGACCCTGGCCACGATGATCGGCCTCGGTGTCGGCATCGACTACGCGCTGTTCATGCTCACCCGGCACCGGCAGAACCTCATCGACGGCATCGACCCGGTGCGGGCCGCGGGTCAGGCCGCGAGCACCAGCGGCCATGCCGTTCTCGTCTCGGGCTGCACGGTGATCATCGCGTTGGCAGGCCTGTCCGCGTCCGGGGTCTCCTTCATCTCCCTGCTCGGTGTGGCCGCCGCCGTCACCGTCGTCTCGGCCGTCGTCGGCGCGCTCACCCTGGTGCCGGCCCTGCTCGGCTTCATCGGCCGGCACATCGACCGCTTCCACGTGCGCCCTCCCATCGCCGAGACCGAAGCGGGGGCGGGTGACACGCCGCAGGGCACCTGGCACCGGTACGCGCAGCGGGTGGAGCGCAGACCGCTGTGGTTCCTGTCGGCGGGTGTCGCCGTGGTCGTGGTCCTCGCGATCCCGTTGTTCTCCATCCAGCTCGGGCACATCGGCGACGGCGCCGATCCGACGTCCTTCACGGACCGACGGGCGTTCGACCTCATGTCCGACGCCTTCGGGCCGGGCTCGAACGGCCCGCTGACGGTCGTCATCGACCAGACGAACGTGCCCCAGTCGCAGCGCTCCGCCCTGGCCTCGAAGGCCCAGCAGTCGCTCGACGAGGTCCAGGGCGCCGCCGTCGTCACTCCCCTGACGCCCACGCAGGACGGCGACATCCTGACCGGCACGGTCTACTCGACCAAGTCCCCGCAGAACGCCACGACCACGGACCTGACCAACCGTCTCGTCGACGACACGCTGCCGGACGCGGTCCAGGGCACGGACGCGAAGGGGTACGTCACCGGTACGACGGCGACACAGGTCGACTTCCGTGACATCGTCGCCTCCCAGCTGCCCGTGATCATCGCCGTCGTGGTGGGTCTGGCGTTCCTGATCATCCTGGCCGTGTTCCGGGGGCTGCTCGTCGCCGTCAAGGCGGCCGTCCTGAACGTGCTGTCGATCGCCGCGTCGTACGGGGTGGTCGTCGCGGTCTTCCAGTGGGGCTGGGGCGGACCCGCCCTCGGGGTCCACGGCAAGGTGCCCATCGAGAGCTACGTGCCGATGATGATGTTCGCCATCGTCTTCGGCCTCAGCATGGACTACGAGATCTTCCTGCTGTCGCGTGTGCATGAGGCCTGGCTCCGCACCGGGGACGCCAAGGGGTCGGTCGCGCACGCCCTGGAGATCACGGCCCGGGTCATCACCTGTGCCGCCCTGATCATGGTGAGCGTGTTCGCGGCGTTCCTCCTCAGCGACAACATCGTGGTCAAGATGCTCGGTCTCGGCCTGGCCGTCAGCGTGCTCATCGACGCGACCGTCGTACGGCTGCTCATGGTGCCGGCCGTGATGACGCTGCTCGGGCGGCACGCCTGGTGGATGCCGCGGTGGCTGGACCGGGTGGTGCCGCACATCGACGCCGAGGGAGCACAGGCCGGCTCGCGTTCGGCGTCTCACTGAAACGCAATTCCGCCCGCTTCTTCAACTCGCCCACGGCATCGGCTGCTTGCGACGGCTTCGCGCCTCACCCCGAACACCTCGGCCCGAAATATCCCTTTTTACTGTTTTGGCCTAGTGGGTGTGGTTAATCGAGGAGGGTGCGCGTGGGACGGCAGCCGGAGCGAGAAGAGCCGGCCGCGAGCCCCCGCATCCGGCCGGACGCGTCGACGCGCGGAGGTGGACGGCGTATGCCGTCGCCGCGGCGCTCCGGTCCTTAGAGACCGAATCCACGGGCGGTGCCTGAGGGAGAACACCATGAGCGAGATGGCGAACGAGAGCACCGGTCGTGCCCAGCAGGCCGGCCGGACGGCGAAACAGGAGGCGTCGGCCACGGCCGGTCAGGCCAGAGAAGGGGCGAGTCAGGTCGTGGGCACGGCCACCGAACAGGTCAGAGCCGTCACCGATGAGGCCAGGGCCCAGGCCGGCGCGATGGCCGGTGACCTGCGGACGCGGGTCACCGAGGAGGCCGAGAACCAGACGCGGCGGGGAGCAAAGGTCATGCGGCAGTGGGCGGACGATCTGTCCGGTCTCGCGGACAGCTCCGACACGGACTCGCCCGCCAGGAGCCTCGTGACGCAGGCGGCCGACCGCGGTCACCGGGCCGCCGACTACCTGGACGCACGGGGCGTGGGCGGAGTGGTCGACGATCTGCAGGACTTCGCCCGCCGGCGCCCCGGCGCCTTCCTCGGCGGAGCGGTCGTGGCCGGGTTCGCCGTGGGACGGCTCGCCAAGGCCGGCAGCAAGGCCAACGGTTCCGGCTCGGACCGGTCGGCGCAGTCGAGCACCTCCGGCACCCGGACCCTGCCCGAGGACGCGGCGCCGCAGGAGCTGCCGGGTCACGGGGAGGCGTGAGATGTCGTCGCTCACGCCCCACGCCCCGTACCGACACGCTCCGAAGCACCGCGGCGAGGAGGACAGCTCGGTGGGGGAGCTGCTCTCGACGGTGACGTCGGACGTGCAGCAGCTGCTGCACCAGGAGGCGGAACTGGCCAAGGCCGAGATCCGGGAAGAGGCCACCAAGGCGGGCAAGGCGGCCGGGATGTTCGGCGGAGCCGGGTTCGCCGGGTACATGGTGGCCGTCTTCCTGAGCCTGGCGGCGACGTTCGCCCTGGCCAACGTCATGGACCTTGGATGGGCCGCGCTGATCGTCACCGGCCTGTGGGCCGTGATCGGCCTGGTCCTCTACCGACGGGGCCGCGCGCAGATGCGCACCGTGTCGCCGAAGCCGGAGCAGACCATGCAGACACTGAAGGAGGACATGCAATGGGCACGGCACCCGACCAGATAAGGGCCGACATCGAAACCACGCGGGAGAGACTGTCCGAGGACGTCTCCCGGCTGGCCGACCGCGCCCGCCCCCGCCGGATCGTCCGGCGTCGCACCCGGCGCGCCCGCGGCGCTCTGCACGGGGTCAGGGAGCGGGTGATGGGCAGCGCCTCGGAGATCACCGGGCAGACCACCGGCCGCACCAGGCAGGCCGCCCGGTCGATGCAGGAATCCACCGGTCAGGCCGCCGACACCACGCGCCAGGCCGCCGGAAAGGCCGTCGGCACCGCACGTGAGGCCGCCGGGCAGGCCGGAGAGGCGGCACGGCAGGCCCCTGAGCAGGCGATGCGGCAGACGCAGGGCAACCCGCTCGCGGCCGGCCTGATCGCCTTCGGCGCGGGACTGCTGACCGCCTCACTGCTGCCCACCTCGCAGGCCGAGGAGCAGGCGGCAGAGCGGGCCGGAGAGGCCGTCGAGCCGGTGAAGCAGGCCGCGTTGGAGTCCGCGCAGCAACTGAAGGAAGACGCCACCCAGGCCGGCCGCGAGGCCGCCCAGGAGGTCAAGGACACCGCGTCCGAAGCCGCCCGCGCCACCAAGGAACAGGCCGGAGAACAAGCCGGGCACGTCACCGACCAGGCCCGCCGCTCCGCACAGACCACGGCGGGGGAGGCACGCGGGCAGACCGGCAGCCCCGGACCGTAGGCACCCCGCCGCCCGACCGGCCGCACTCGGAGACAAGCACAGCCCGAGCCCGTCGGCCGACCGCCCATATGAAGATTTCAGGAGATATCGCAATGATCACCCGAGAGCAGATCGCCACCGTGCTGGACCACCCGGTCCATGACGCCAGGGGCGACAAGATCGGCGACGCCAGGCACGTCTTCTTCGACGACATGACCGGCGAGCCCGAGTGGGTCAGCGTACGGACGGGCCTGTTCGGCACCAGCGAGTCCTTCGTACCCATCCACGATGCGGCCCTCGTCGAGGACCACCTCGAAGTGCCGTACGCCAAGGACCAGGTCAAGGACGCGCCCAACGTCGACATAGATGCCGGCGGCCACCTGTCCGAACAGGAGGAGCAGCGCCTGTACCAGTACTACGGCATCGACTGGGACGCCGCCTGGCAGGGCCCGCACTCCGGTACCGGCCAGGCGCCCGGCACCACCGGCACAACCGGCACAACCGGCGCCGCCGACGACGCGATGACGCGGTCCGAGGAGGAAATGCACGTCGGTGTCGAACGCCATGAGGCCGGCCGGGCGCGGCTGCGCAAGTACGTCGTCACCGAAGAGCAGCAGTACACCGTCCCCGTACGCCACGAAGAGGTCCGCGTCGAGCGGGAGCCCATCACCGAAACCAACCGGGACAGGGCGATGGCCGGACCGGACATCACCGAGGCGGAACACGACGTCACGCTGTACGAAGAGCAGCCGGTGGTGGAGACCAGGGCCGTGCCGAAGGAGCGGGTCCGCCTGACCACCGAGGAAGTCACGGAGGAGGAGACCGTCACCGGCGAGGTCCGCAAGGAACGTATCGAAACCGAGGGGACCGACGAGCAAGGGGACCAGCGGCGCCGCCGCTGATCTCCACCGGGCGCCCGGGCCGGGAGGGCTGAGAACCTCCCTCCCCGGGCGTCCGCCGTACGCGCCGGGCCGAACGGGCCCTGCTGCGATGAGGGGCGGCCGCGGTCAGTGCAGCACCAGGTGGACGAGGGCGACGGTGCCGACCGACACGATCAGGGTCCGCAGGACGGCGGGGCTGAAGCGGCGTCCCGTTCTGGCTCCGACCAGACCGCCGAGCGCCGATCCGGCGGCGATGAGCAGGACGGCCGTCCAGTCGAAGTGGGCGAAGAACAGGAACACTACGGCGGCGACGGTGTTGACGACGGCGGCCAGCACGTTCTTCACGGCGTTGAGCCGCTGGAGCGTCTCGTCGAGCAGCATGCCCATCAGGGAGACGTAGATGATGCCCTGCGCGGCGGAGAAGTAGCCGCCGTAGACGCTGGCCAGCGTCAACCCGGTGAACAGCAAGAATCCGCCGTCACGGCGCACGGGGCTGCTCCCCGTCTCACGACGGCGGCGCACCCTCTTCGCGATCCAGGGCTGGCACGCGACCAGGATGAGGGCGAGGCCCACCAGGATCGGCACGATCCGCTCGAACGCCGACGCGGGCAGGGTCAGCAGCAGTACGGCGCCCGTGAGGCCGCCCAGTACGGCGCCGATGCCGAGCAGCAGGACGCGCCTGCCCTGACCGCGCAGTTCCTCGCGATAGCCGAGGACCGCGGTGACGGAACCGGGGACCAGGCCCAGCCCGTTGGACACCGTGGCGGTGACCGGGGGCAGTCCGGCGGCCAGCAGCACCGGGAAGGTGATCAGCGTTCCCGAGCCGACGACGGCGTTGACGGCTCCGGCGCCCGTGCCGGCGGCGAGCACGGCGGCCATCTCCCACGGTGTCACGCCGCCGCTCCGCCACTCGTGCCACTCCCGGTGAGGTTCATGGGGTCACGCTAGAGGGTGGACCCTTCGGCGGCCGTCGAAGGGTGCCGGAACACGGGGGGCGGGGCGCGGGGCCGGGGCGCGGGCCGGAACGCGGGGCCGGAGCAGGAGCTCGGCGGGATGCGCGTCGGGAACACGGGCTTGGCCCGGGACAGGCGGCCGGAGCAGGGGCTCGGCCCGGGACGCTGAGCCGGAGCAGGGCCCGCCCGGGACGCGCGGCCGGAGCAGGAGCTCGGCGGGATGCGCGGCCGGAGCACGGGCCCGGCCCGGGACACGCGGCCGGAGCACGGCTCAAGCCCGGGACGCTGAGCCGGAGCACGGGCTCGACCCGGGACGCGCGGCCGGAGCAGGAGCTCGGCGGGATGCGCGGCCGGAGCACGGGCCCGGCCCGGGACACGCGGCCGGAGGACGGCTCAAGCCCGGGACGCTGAGCCGGAGCACGGGCTCGACCCGGGACGCGCGGCCGGAGCAGGAGCCCGGCGGGATGCGCGGCCGGAGCACGGGCTCGGCCCGGGACGCGCGGCCGGAGCAGGAGCTCGGCGGGATGCGCGGCCGGAGCACGGGCTCGACCCGGGACGCGCGGCCGGAGCAGGAGCTCGGCGGGACGCGCGGCCGGAGCACGGGCTCAAGGCCCGGGACGCGGGACGGCGGCGGGGTCCGGTGGGGATCCCGCCGCCGTTCACGGCTCACGTCCGGGCGTGGCTTCTAGCCGCGCCGTACCCGGCGCAGGACGACGAAGCCCGCGATGACCAGCACTGCGCCCGCCGCGGCCGGCCAGAGCTGCGCTCCGGTGTCGGCCAGGCCGCCCTCGCCGACCGCCTGGGGCTCGGTACGGGACGGGGCCGACGGGGTCGGGGCGGCACTGGTCGCCGTGCCGACGGCCTGCGACTCGCCGAGGCCGTCCGCGTCCTCGCCGCCATCGTCCTTCGGCCCGCCGTCCTCCCCGGCGGCGTTGCCGCCGTCGGCCGAGGCGGTCGCCTTCACCTCGGGCTGTGCCGTGCCCGGGGCCGTGGACGCGTCACCGGGCTCCGGTTCGGGGACCGGCTTGTCCGCCGGGGGCTTCGGGGCCTCACCCTTGCCGTCGTCACCGTCGCCCTTGTCACCGGGCTTGTTGCCGCCTCCGTCGCCGTTCTGCGGGGCCTCCGGCGCCTTCGTCGGCTCCCCCTGCGGGGGCTCCGGCGTCTTCGTCGGCTCCTCCTGCGGGGCCTCGGGAGTCTTCGTCGGCTCCTCCTGCGGGGGCTCCGGCGTCTTGGTGGGCTCCTCCTCGGGCTCCTCGCCCGGTGCGGGGTTCTGCCCGCCGTCCGCTCCGGCTCCGCACTTACGGCCGTCGTTGATGCAGTCGACCATCTCCCCCATCAGATCCTCGTCGAAGATGTTGATGAAGTCGCCGTGGTCCGTGACCGGCTTGTGCAGCTGCTCCGGGAAGGAGTCGACCGCGAACAGCGGTGTCGTACGGCCGCCGTCCTGCAGACTCGGCGCGTCGACGTCGTAGACGATGCGCTGGACGAGCTGCGGGATGGGGCGGAAGCCGGACGGGCAGTTCCCTGCGGCGTCCGCGAACGCCACGTGCGTACGGTGGTTGGCGCTGTCGATGTTGCGACCGTCCCAGCAGCTCTGGAACTTGAAGGTCCGAACGACGTCGCTGCCCTGAGGGCACAGCGGGTACTTGTCCTTCAGCTGCCGGTCCTCGAAGCCGGTGCAGCTCCAGGAGGCGTTGGCGTTGGCCGGGCCGTTGACGAACGACTTGGCGTCGCCGGTGATGATGCGCAGCAGCCGCGGCATGGCCGTGACCTTCTCGCGCGGGTTGCCGACGAACGTCAGCGTGACCTGCTTCGGCGTCACGATCTCGCCGGCGTTGCCCTCGATGCCACCGCCGGGCTTGCCGGCGTCCTGCTCCTGGGCGCCGTTCTGCAGACGCACGACGGGCCAGTAGTAGGACGACTTGTCGCCCTGGTCGGCGCAGCTGGTCTCGGCCTTCGCCAGGTCCTGGTCGCTGGCGAAGGCGTTGTTGGACTGGTTGCCGACGTAGTCGTGGAAGTGGTGGGCGCCGTTGGTGACGCCCGGCGCGGCGATGATGTTGTCGGAGTTGAACAACCCGTTCTCGTTCACGCCGCAGCTGGTGGCGAAGGAACCGCGGGATGCGCCGCCCTCCTCGCGCGGGTCGTTCACATTGGGCTGGACGCTCTTGATGTCCGCGAAGTCGGCGGCGACGGGGCCGTTGCCCGCCTGTCCGCCGTTGGCGCCCTGGCCGTTCGGCTGCCCCTGGCCTGCCTGGCCCTGCTCCTGGCCGGGCTGCTCGGTTGCGTCGGCGTCCTCGCCTTCGCCCTGCGCGGGAGGCTTGTTGCCGTCCTGGAGGGTGCAGGCGGCGAGGGCGTCGAGCCCTTCGGGGCGGTCTCCCACGCGGTCGATGGCGATGGAGATGCGCTCGAGGGTCGCGACCCGCTTCTCCTTGAGCGGGTTCACGACCGCGCTGTCGGCGAAGCCGGGGTCCTGCTGCACCTGCTGGGCCGATTCGCTCAGCCGCTGGTAGGCCTTGGCTATCTGCTCGTCCAGGAGGGCGAGTCCCTTGTCGACCTCCCCCCGCGCCTGCTCGGGGACCGAGGTCAGCTTGCTGCCGACGTCCGGGCAGTCGATCGTGGCGCCCGCGGTCCGGACCCCCGTGCCGGACCGCGTCTGGGCGGAGTCACCGCCCGAACCACCGTCCGTGGCCGAGGCGTAGACGTTCGCGGCCATCAGCCCGCCTCCGCCGAGGATCAGTGCGAATGCGGCGAAGGTCGCGCGTCGTGGGCCGGTAGGGCGTCTTCGCGTGTTGCGTCCCAAGGGTGCTCTCCTGCGCTTGTGGCGTGCCGGGCATGAAAATCCCCTCGCCCCATACGTGCGGGAGCGCCGCTGTGTTCACTCGCCTCGAAAACTTTCGGAGAATTCTCATGAAGCCCGAACCCGCCCGGGCCCCGCCGGACACGCCCTCCGGCGGGGCGGCGCAGGTCAGCGGAAGTTCACGTCACTACACAGGAAGTAGGTCTGGTCCATGTGCGAGGCCTGCCAGATCGTGTACACGATGTGCCGGCCGCTCCGTCCCGAAGTGCTCACCGGAATCTCGTAGTTCTGGCTGGGCGCGTACCTGTCGGTGCGCTTGACGAGCTGGAGGTCGTTCCACGTCAGCGGCCGGGTGGTGGGGTCGAAGCCCTGCCGCGTGACGTACACCAGGAAGTAGTCGGCGCCGTGACTGGCCTGGTCGTGGAGCTTCACCGTGAAGTCGCCGGTGATGTCCGTCGTCTTCCAGGCGCCGACCGCGTCGAGGGAGTTGTACCGGCCGCCCTCGGTACGGCCACCGCTGCACAGTTGGCCGTTGGGGACGACGGCCTGGAAGTTCCCACCGGAACCGTTGCGGTACAGGCCGTTCCAGTTCCACATGGCGTTGGCGTCGGCCCGCCACGCCTGCCAGCACATGGGGTCCTGCTGGGCCATCGCGGGGTTCAGGTGGTCGCTGCCCCAGCGCAGCCAGCAGCCGTAGTTGCGGGAGGCCGGGTCGACGACCGAGCCGTGGGCCACGGCGGTGCCGCTCCACGGAATGAGGCCGAGCAGTGCGGCAACCAGCACGCTGAGGGCGAGCGTCAGACGGGACCTGAACCAGGATGCTCGTAAGTCATGACCATGACAATTCATGATCTCCTCTTTCGGATGTGGGGGTTTGCCCTGCGTTCAGTTTCACGTTTTTCGATCATGTTTCGAGGTGGGAGCGCTCCCACTTTGCATAGAGTGCGCCCGATGCCGCGGCTCGGCAATGTGCGATCGCGCCACTTCCGTGTCAGTCAGAGCCGGTCGAGTTCCTTGGTGGCGCGTCCGAGGCAGGTGACCTCACCCGGCACGGGGATGTCGATCTCCTCGAAGCCCATGCGGTCGTAGAAGGCCCTGGCCCGAGTGTTGGCGGTCGCCATGATCAGATGCACGGCCGGGACTCCCCCGTCCTGCAGGGCCCGCAGGAACGTCCGCATCAGGCGGCGGCCGTGGCCCCGGCCCTGCCAGGCGGGCAGCAGGTCGATATGCAGATGCGCGGGGCAGGCGGCCAGTTCGGGCAGAACCATCCGTTCGGGGTGGTGCAGCAAGCCCGCGATCACCTCGTCCGGGGTACGCGGCGGCCGGGGCGGTTCCGGATAGGCGTCGGCGACCAGAGGCAGCCATGTGGTGCGGAATGCCTCGGCGAAGCGCGGGGTGTCGGCCGTGCCTAGGATGTAGCCGACCGCCCGCCCGTGCCCGTCGTCCAGCACGAAGGCCAGGTCCGGCTCCAGATGCGCGTACGGCGCGGCGAAGGTCACCGGGAAGATGCCAGGGTCCGCGTAGTGGGGGCGGCTGTCCTCGCCGCGGTGGGCGGTGCGGATGCAGATGTCGTCGAGGGCCGGGCGGTCCTCGGGGTGGTAGGGGCGGACGGTGGGCGATGTGGTCATGGTGGCATCGTGCCGCTGTGGGAGCGCTCCCTCAACCCCTTCCGCCGAGCTTCCGGACACCTCACGCCGGCGCCCCGCACCCGGCCTGCACGAGCACGGCTTAAGGCCCTCGGCAGGGGTTACCCGGCTCACATGGTGAAACTGCATATTCCGGGACGGAAAGAACACCACGAGACGGAGGCCCGGCCTCCGGAAAGCCCCCGCCCGGGGCCCGAGGCGGATCGCCCGGATACTTCCGAGGAGGCACGCCGGGAGGCCCACGCCCCTGATTCCGAAGAGATCGGGCCGAGCCCCGAGGTGGAGCGTGCGGCGCCGGACACGCCGACCGACCTGCCACGGAAGTCGTGGGGCGCGATATTGAAGGGAAGTCTGCGGGAGTTCAAGGACGACGAGCTGACCGACCGGGCGGCCGCGCTGACCTACTACGGTGTGCTGGCACTGTTCCCGGCGCTGCTGGTCCTGGTGTCGATGCTGGGTCTCACCGGCAAGTCGACCACGGACAAGGTGCTCGAGAACGTCCAGCAGCTGGCACCCGGCTCGGCACGCGACATCATCACCCGGGCCGTCGAACAGTTGCAGGGCAACGCCGGCATCGGCTCGCTGATGGCGATCGTCGGCATCGTGCTGGCGGTGTGGTCGGCGTCCGGTTACGTGGCCGCGTTCATCCGCTCGGCCAACGCCGTCTACGACATGCCCGAGGGCCGGCCGGTGTGGAAGCTGCTGCCGGTGCGGGTGGGTGTGACGGTCGTGCTGATGGTGATGGCCGTGATCAGTGCGCTGATCGTGGTCTTCACGGGTGGGCTCGCCCGGCAGGTGGGGACGACCCTGGGCATCGGTGACACCGCCCTGACGGTGTGGACGTTCGCGAAGTGGCCGGTGCTGGTGCTGCTGGTGACGACCATGATCGCGATCCTTTACTGGGCGACCCCGAACGCCAAGGTGAAGGGCTTCCGCTGGATCACGCCCGGCAGTCTGCTGGCCCTGCTGATCTGGATGGTCGCCTCCGCCGGCTTCGCGGTCTACGTGGCCAACTTCGCCTCGTACAACAAGACCTACGGCACCATGGCCGGTGTCATCGTCTTCCTCGTCTGGCTGTGGATCACCAACCTGGCGATCCTGCTGGGTCTGGAGTTCGACGCGGAGACGGTGCGCCAACGGGCCATCGCCGGTGGGCATCCGCCCGAGGCCGAGCCGTACACCCAGCCGCGGGACACCCGGGCGTGGGACGAGCAGGACCGGCGCCGGGTGGAGGAGGCCTGACGGTCCGTGCGGTTCAGCCCATGAGTCCGGCGGCGACCGTCGCGCCCAGTTCCCAGCACCGTTCGAGGTCGCCCTTGTCCGGCTCGCCGGTCACGGTCACGGCCTCGGCGGTGCGGCGCCAGCCGAGGCCCGTCGTGACCGACTCGATGCCGCGTACCGCTCCGGTGACGTCGTTGCCGCCGTGCACCCAGTAGCCGAAGGGGCGGCCGCGGGTGGCGTCCAGGCACGGGTAGTAGACCTGGTCGAAGAAGTGCTTGAGCGCTCCGGACATGTAGCCGAGGTTCGCGGGAGTGCCCAGAAGGAAGCCGTCGGCGGCGAGGACGTCGGAGGCGGTGGCGGACAGCGCGGGCACGCGGACGACCCGGACGTTCTCGATCTCGGGGTCACTCGCCCCGGAGACGACGGCTTCGAACATCGCCTGGCAGTTCGGCGAGGGCGTGTGATGGACGATCAACAAGGTGGCCACGGCACCCGACCTTGCCGTCCGGGCACGCGTCACGCAAGCCCGGGCCCCGTCACCTCGTGCGGTGACGGGGCCCGGGTGTCGCTGTCGCTCAGCGGTTTCCGCGACGGCGGATCAGCAGGCAGGCCACCAGGACGGCACCCGCGCCCGCGAGCAGGGCGGCACGGTGGTCGCGCACCTGCTGCGGGGCCTTTTCCTGCCAGACCTGCTCGGCCTGCGCGGCCTTCTCCTTGGCGCCCTGAGCGGCGGCGGCGCCCTTCTGCTTGACCGGCTCGGGCAGCTTCTCCTCCACGGTGTGGGCGACGTGCGCGGCCTTGGCCCTGGCCTGCCCGCTCCACTCCTGGGCCTTCACCCCGGCCTGCTCCTTGACCGCGACGGCCTTCTCACGTGCGCGGGTCTTGACGTCGGCCCGGTCCGCAAGCGCCTGGACGGTGTCGCCGAGTTCGTGGCGGGTGTGCTCGACCTGCTCGCGCAGCTCCTCCTGGCTGCGGGCGGTCGGCTCGTCGTGCGGAGGCTGGGTCATCGCTGTGCACTCTCCTTGATCTCGGCCACGTCGGCCTTCACGCTGTCGATGGTCTGCTGCGGGGCGGGCGGGGTGGCGCTGCGCACCTGTTTGCGGCCGGCCAGCGCCGTCAGGCCCGTGGCGACGGCCAGGACGCCGGTGACGATCAGCGCCGCCGCCCACACCGGCAGCGGGACGGCCAGGGCGGCGATCACCGTGGCGACCAAGGCCTGAAGGGTGACGAAGCCGAGGACGCCGGCTCCGCCGAACAGGCCGCCCCCCTTGCCGAAGCGTTTGCCCTTCTCGGTCATCTCCGCCTGGGCGAGGCGCATTTCGCCGCGCACCAGGTCGGTCAGCTGCTCGGTGGCCCGTTGCACCAGCTCGCCCACCGGCTCCTGCCCGGCCGCCGACGCGCTCCCTGTGCGGGGAGCGGCGGGGGCCGAGCGATGCGTGTCCGCCATGACGATCACCTCCCGGTCCGTAGTTCCCGGCCGAGTACCAGCCAGGACGGAAAAAACACCTGGTCGGACAACTTGTGATGACGAGGAGTGAGCGGCGCGAGATCTGGTACCCGTCCGTCGCTCACACACGAGAGAGGGAGGTTTCGCCTTGTCGCAGGTAGAGGAATCCATCGAGGTCCGCGTGCCGGTGCACACCGCGTACAACCAGTGGACGCAGTTCGAGTCCTTCCCCGAATTCATGGACGGCGTCGAGCGCATCGAGCAGCGCACCGACACCCTCACGCACTGGGTGACGAAGGTCGGCGGACAGGCGCGGGAGTTCGACGCGGAGATCACCGAACAGGTCCCGGACGAGCGCGTCGCCTGGACCACCGTGGGCGGCGAGGCGCGGCAGGCCGGTGTGGTGACGTTCCACCGCATCCAGGACGACACGACCAAGGTCATGCTGCAGATGGACTTCGACCCCAGTGGCGTGGCAGAGAACGTCGGCGACAAGCTGGGTTTCGTGAAGCGGCAGGTCTCCGGTGATCTGAAGCGGTTCAAGCAGTTCATGGAGGCTCGCGGGACGGAGACCGGCGCCTGGCGCGGCGCGGTCTGACCGCAGGTGAGGAGGCCGCCACCACAGCTCGTGGTGGCGGCCTCTTTCGTGTCTGCGCTACGACGCAACTGGGGCGGCGATCCCGCTCCGGAAGAGGTGCCGGGCCTGGCGGCTCAGGTCGTCCAGACGCAGGGCGAGGTGCGCCGCGGCGTCGTAGAGGGCGTGGACGGCCCGGAGCCGTTCGAGACGGGGGGCCAGGGCCGACAGGGCGATGGCCAGGGCGACGCCCGTCCAGGCCACGGGCCCGAGTGGGGTGCAGCCGAAGAAGTGGCTGACGCCGGGGGTCTGGACGAGGGCGGCGAGGACGGCGGCGGAGCCGAGGGCCGTGACCCACACCAGCGTGCTGTGCCGGCGTCCGTTGAGGGTCTGCACGAGCTGGGCACCGACCACACCGCACAGGGCCATGGTGGTGGACCGGCGTTCGGTGCCGGGGGTGAGGCGGCCGATGAGGTACGCCGCGACCGCGCCGAAGCAGGTGGTGATGCCGCGGCGGCGGATCGAGCGCAGCAGGGGCGCGCCGAGGACGTCGAGGCCCATCGGGCCGGTCGCGGCGTGCTCGGCTGTGGAGGGGTCGCTGCTCGGCGTGACGGCCACGGCCATGGCCGGGAACATGTCGGTGAGCAGGTTGACCAGCAGCAGCTGACGGGTCGACAGGGGTGAGGCACCGGCGAGCAGGGTGCCGAGGACGCTGAAGCCGACCTCGCCGGCGTTGCCGCCGATGAGGATGCTCACCGCGTCGGCGACGCTGCGCCACAGGGCACGGCCCTCGGCGACCGCGTCCACGAGGACGGACAGGTCGCCGGTGGTGAGCACGAGGTCGGCGGCGTTGCGGGCGGCCGCCGAGCCGCGCGACTCGACACCGACGCCGACATCGGCCGCGCGGATGGCGGCGGCGTCGTTGGCGCCGTCACCGGCCATCGCCACGACCCGCCCGGCCTGTTGCAGGGCCTCCACGACGTGCAGCTTCTGCTCGGGTGCGACCCGGGCGATGACGCCCGCGCCGCGCAGGACCCGGACGCGTTCGCGGCGTTCCATGGCGACGAGTTCGTCGCCGGTCACCGCCTCCGTCTCCTCCGGCCAGCCCAGTTGCAGGGCGATGGCGCGGGCGGTCTCCGGGTGGTCGCCGGTGAGCATGACGGGCAGGATGCCGGAGCGGCGCAGTTCCGCGAGCAGGGCGTGCGAGGTGTCGCGCGGGACGTCGGCGAGGGCGACGAAACCACTGAACTCCAGGTCCGCGAGCGGCGCGTCCAGTTCGGCCTCGGCGTCGTCGGCCCGGCAGGCGCGGCGGGCGACGGCGAGGACGCGCAGTCCCTGCCCGGCGAGCTCGTGGGCGGTGTCCGAGGCGTGCCCCGGCAGGTCCCGGCAGGCGGGCAGGATCGTCTCGGGGGCGCCCTTGACGACGAGGAGTTCGCCCATGTCGGGGTCGCCGTCGCGACCGACGGCGGCGGCGTAGCCCCGGCGGGTCTCGAAGGGCAGCTCGCCGGTGGGTGCCCAGCCCTGGTCGGGCGGGGCCACGTCGAGGACGGCCTCGTCGGTGGCGTGCGCGACGCGGCGGCCCTGCCCCGTCTCCTCCTGCGGGCAGGCGCGCGCGGCCAGCCGCACGATCGGATCGGCCTGCTCGTCGTCCGTGGCGAGGACGGTGCCGTAGGCGGTGGCGACGCGGACCAGGCGCAGCTTGTTCTCGGTGAGGGTGCCGGTCTTGTCGAAGCAGACGGTGTCGACCCGGCCGAGCGCCTCCAGGGTGCGCGGGGTGCGGACCAGGACGCCGCGACGGGAGAGCCGGCGGGCCGCCGCCATCTGCGCGACGGTGGCGACGAGGGGCAGGCCTTCGGGGACGGCGGCGACGGCGACCGCGACACCGCCGCTGACGGCGCGCCGGACGGGGCTGCCGCGCAGCAGGGACAGGCCGGTCACGGCGGCGCCGCCGGTGAAGGTCACCGGCAGGGCCTTGCGGGTCAGTTCCTGGAGCCGGGCCTGGACCCCGGCGGGCGGCGGGGTGCGGGCGGCGAGGGTGACGGCCCGGCCCGCCTCGGTCTGGTCGCCGGTGTCCACCACGAGGGCGGTGGCCCGTCCGGCCACCACGGTGGTGCCCTCGAAGACCATGCAGGTGCGCTGGGCCACGGGGAGCCCGGGCGTGGCCTCGACCGTCTTGCTCACCGGCAGGGACTCGCCGGTGAGCGCCGACTCGTCGACCTCCAGGCCGTCGACGTCCAGCAGCCGGGCGTCTGCGGGTACGACGTCGCCGGCGTCGAGGCTGATCTCGTCGCCGGGCCGCAGCCGGGCGGCGTCGACGGTGACCGTGCGTCTGCGGTTGTCCTGCTTGCGGGCCTTGGGCTGCTGCCGGGCGGCGAGCCGGGCCAGGGCCTGTTCGGCGCGCAGCCGCTGGAGTCCGCCGGTCACGGCGTTGAGGTCCATGGCGCCGACGACGAGCAGCGCGTCGACGACCGAGCCGAGCAGCGCCGAGGCGACGGCGCCCGTGGCGAGGACGGGGGTCAGCGGGTCGTCGAGTTCGCGGCGTACGGCACCGGCCGCCTGCCACGTCCAGCGGGCGGGGGCGAGTGCCGGGTGCCGGGTCAGACGTACGGCCTGTTGCCGTGAGCGGTCGGCGACGAGGGACAGTCCGCGGGGCTCGCCGTCGCGGTCGGCGCGCCCCAGCCGGTCCCGGGCCTCGTGGGGTTCCAGGGCGTGCCAGGGGATGTGCAGCCGGGGCGGGGGCGGGGTGTCCCGGGCGACGCGGACGGCTTCGAGCCAGCCGGTGATCAGGGCGCCCGCGGCGGCGATGTTCACGGGGGCGTGCCGGGTGAGGGGCCACAGGAGGTGTCGGCCCGGGGGCTGCCCGCCGCGGGCGACCAGGAGCCCGGACAGGGCCGCGCCTGCGCGGGCCAGGGTCTGCGACCGGCGTCCGACGCGACGGGCCGCGGGGATCGCCGTGAGCAGCCGCCAGACATCGGCGAGGCCTCTCGGGGCCAGCACGTCGACGCCCCAGGAGACGGCTGCCCGTCCGTCGGTGAGGGCGATGGCCACGTCACCGGCGGGCAGTCCGGCCACGAGGTGCCCGTCGCCGGACTCGTTCAGGCGGGCGACGGTCACGACCACGCGCCCCTCGGCCTGCAGGGCCCGTACGACGTCCCCGAACGGCTTGGCGCTCGGGGCGACCTCGTCGGCGAGCCGGGTGATGTCCTTCAGGTCGGAGCCGCCCGCGATCACGACGTGCAGTCCGGCCCGGCGTGCGGCGTCCAGGACGGCCTCGGCGAAGGGGTGGACCGGGTCGTCGGGCAGGCCGTCGTCGGTGCCGTCCTGCCGCAGGCTGCGCAGGGCGTCGGCGTGCAGGACGAGGGCGTCGGCGATCTCCAGCTGCCGCAGGCGCTCTCCGTTGCGCAGCAGGATCCCGGCGTGGGCGAGGAAGGTGCCGAGGGTCGCGCCGAAGGCGGCCGGTCCGTAGCGGGCCGCTTTGGGGGATCCGGCGAGGACCGCTTCGGCGGCGTCCCTGGCGCTGTGGGTGACGAGGAGGGTGGCGGCGGCGCCGGCGAGGCTGCCCGTGCTGGCGTGGGAGGCGTACTCCGCGGCGGGGGTCACCTTGAGCGGCGGCCGGGTGTCCGCGGGGCAGGACACGCTGATGCGCCGGTGGTGGCAGACGTCGTCGTGGAGTGCCTCGAAGGCCGCGGCCCTGGCCACCGCCTCCGTGAGCTGGTTGCCCCGCAGGATGCCGTCGAGCACGAGGGCCAGCGGGGTCTGGCCGATGCCGTGGGCGGCGGCGTTGGCGGCGGCGAGGACGAGTTCCATACCGGACGTGCCGAACCGCTGCCGGAGCACGGCCCGGAAGCGGGGGTTCTCGCGCAGCAGCGTGACGGTGGCGGTGATGACGCGCGAGGCGGGGGGCAGCCGCAGGGACCGGCCGGCCAGGGCACCGGCCGCTCCGGCGGCGTCGAGCAGGATCGCCGCCGCGGTGACGCGTACCTCGGCGGGGTCGCCCGGGTGGCTGGTGTCCCGGGCGTTGGGGTCGGCGCCCTCTTCGAGGCCCAGGCGGGTGGCGAGCGCGGTGGCCCGCTCGGTGACGCGGTCGGTGGCGGCGTCCTCGGCCAGGGTGACCACCAGGCGGCCCAGTCCCCCGTCCCAGTACGCCGTGAGGACGTCCGGGTGCTCGACGAGTTCCTCGGCGACTTTGTGGGCGAGCGCTCCGGCGTCGCCGTCGGCGTGCCGCAGCGCGAGGTGGAGGCGCTGCCCGGCCTTCCAGTGCTGTCCGCCGGTGAGGGCGTTGCGTGCGACGTTGCGGACGCGGCGGGTGGTGTCGTAGACGGTCGTCACCGACTGGGCGGTGCTGCGGGCGGCGCCTGCGGCCGCGCCGGCCACGGCCCCGACGAGCGGGGTGACGTCGAAGCGTGTGAGCATCTGCTGCTGTCCCGACTCAGCCGGTGGGGCGGCTGTCGTGTGCGTGCCCGTGAGGCTGCTCGTCGTCGTGGTGCGCGGTGGCCTCGGCGACCTGCTTGAGGGCGGAGGCGGTGGCGGTGTCGCCGACCTTGGCGGGCTGTTCGTGGACGTGCTGTTCCGGCCGGTCGTGCCGGTAGTGGGAGGAGGCGAGCCTGCCGCCGGGGCCGTAGGCGGAGGTGTCCTCGTCCTCGCCGGCCCGGGCGGAACGGTTCTCGCCGCTCCTGCCGGTCTGTGTTGCGCCGTTCGGTGACGCGCCGTCGGGCCGGTGCTCGGGCCGCGGGCGGGTCAGCCAGGCGACGGCGGCTCCGGTCACCGCCACCGGCCACTCCACGAGTCCGGCCACGCCGAGCACCCCGGCGCCGGCGTAGACGGCCATCCGGCGGCCGCGCGGGGAGACGGCGCCGATCCTGTCCAGCGCGCCCGTGGCCGCCCTGCCCACCTGCTCCGCGCCGGGCAGGTGGCTGAGACCCGAGGCCACGGCCCGCAACGGCTGCGGAAGCTCCGACGAACGTGACGTGTCCTGGTTCATGTCGACCTCCACAAGCGCGTTGCCGGCGGCGTGATCCGGTTTCCCATCCTTTTGCCCCATATTCCGCCTTTGCAAGGTTATGCGCTTGTCTTGTTCGGCCGGGCGTCAGAAGCCGAACGCTCCGCGGAAGCCGTCCGTGTCGGGCCGGGAGCGCCGGGTACTCAATGCAGGCACACAGGCCGTCTCGGGTCCGGACACCGCACGGGAGCGCAGTGTCCGATTCGGCGAAGGAGTGGTCATGACGCAGAACGGTGATGACGCGACGCTCGTCCGGCGACCGGGGATCCCCGACCTCCGGACGGCACCGGACGGTGCCGAGCCCGCGCCACCACAGGATCCGCAGGCGGACCAGCCGCTGCAGGAACTCCCCCAGGACCGCAACCAGGCACTCCTGGAGGCGGCCAAACAGGTCGGCGCCCTGCTGAAGCGCGAGGGGCACCTGTTCGCGCTGGCCGGGAGTGTGGCCGCGTACGCCCACGGCGGCGAGAAGAACCTGCAGCACGACGTCGACTTCGCGATCCGCCCCGAGGACGCGGAAGCGGTGGCGGCCACGCTCCACGAGGCCGGGCTGACGGTGTACACCCCGCCGGAGGACTGGCTGATCAAGGCCACGTGCTTCGGGCAGCCGGTCGACATCATCTTCGAGCTGGCACACCGGCCGGTCGGCGCGGACATGCTGGAGCGGGCGCAGGAGCTGTCGGTCGACTCGGTGCGCATGCCCGTGCTGGCCCCGACCGATCTGCTGTGGAGTCTGACCGCGGCGTTCTCGGAGCATCACTGCGACTTCGGGGCGGCCCTGCCCATCGCACGCGCCCTGCGGGAGAAGGTCGACTGGGAGAAGGTTCGGCGCGAGTGCGGGGACGAACCCATGCCCGCGGCCTTCTTCTTCCTCCTGGAGCGCCTGAACGTCATCTGAAGGAGCACCCATGAGCACCCACGGTTCCCAGGACGCGGGCGGCGGGCCGCCTGCAGAGAACCTGGACTACCGCATCGCCCACCTCCAGGACCGCCTCGCCTCCGGCGAGCTCGGTGAACTGGGCGTACGGGTCGAGGCTCGCGGCCGGGCGGTCCTGCTCACCGGCACCGTGCCCTCGGCGCCCTGCCGCGACGAGATCGTGCGCACCGTCCACGAGGAGCTCGCCGGATTCTCCGTGCACAGCGACCTCGTGGTCACCGAGGCGTCCTGCCCCGACCACGCGGAGGAGCTCTCATGATCCGTGTCGCAGCCGTCGGAGACATCCACATGGGGCCCGACAGCCAGGGCGTGCTCCGCCCCGCGTTCGAGACCCTGCCCGAGTGCGCCGACCTGCTGCTGCTGGCCGGGGACCTGACCCGGCACGGCACGCCCGAGGAGATGCGGGTGGTGGCCCGGGAGGTCCAGGATCTCGCCGTTCCGGTGGTCGCCGTCCTCGGCAACCACGACCACCACGACGATCGTCCGGACGAGGTCACGGCGATCCTCCGGGACGCCGGCGTCCATGTCCTGGAGGGGCAGGCGACGGTCGTGGAGAGCGGCGGGGCGCGGATCGGCGTGGCCGGGACCAAGGGGTTCGGGGGCGGCTTCGTCGGCCGGTGCGCCGGGGAGTTCGGCGAGCCGGTGATGAAGGAGTTCGTCCAGCACTCACGCCGGTGCGCCGACGGTCTGCGGGCCGCCCTGGAGCAGGTGGCCCGGGAGGGCTGTGACGCGCGGATCGCCCTGACCCACTACTCCCCCGTCCCGGACACCCTGGCGGGCGAACCACTGGAGATCTACCCGTTCCTGGGGAGCTATCTGCTGGCCGAGGCGATCGACACCGCCGGCGCCGACCTCGCGGTGCACGGGCACGCGCACGCCGGTACCGAACACGGCATGACGAGCGGCGGCGTGCGGGTGCGCAACGTCGCCCAGCCGGTCATCGGACGGGCCTTCCACGTCTACCACCTGCCGGCGCGCGAGCCCGCCGCGGCCGGCGCCGTCGCCCAGCAGGCCCGCTGAGCACCTGGCCGGCGGACCGAGTTCTCCGGCACCGGCTGCGTTGCCGAGATGACCGCGGCTCCGGCCAGGAGGTGTGGTGTCGCGTGGATCGGACTCCCTCGTGGCCGTCGTGCCGCCGGACAGCCACCTGGCCGTCCTGGACGAGGTCACCTGGACGGAACTGAGTCTCGAGCCCTTCGTGGCACTGCAGCCCGGAATCGGCGTCCGCCGGCTGACGGACTTCGGGTGTGCTTCCGCCGGCGCAGCTCCCCACGCAGTGGTGACGGCCCGAGGCGTAGCCACCGTGGCCGGGCTGGTGGCGGCAGGAATCGGAGTCAGTGCGGTGCCACAGGCAGTACGGCCACTCATCGGATTCCAGCCGCTGCCTGTGCGAGCCCTCGTCGAACCCACGGTCACCAGAGAAATCTGCCTGCTCGGCCGCGACTCGCCGCCCCCGGCGGCACAGGCCTTCCGCAGAGCCGTCGCCGAAGCCTTCGCGTGACCCTTCGGTGCGCTCTGCGCTCAGCGCTCAGCGCTCAGGGCCGGTCGGCCCCGCCTTCGGCTCCTCTCGCGTGGTTCGCGTTTCGCCGGCGCGGCCTTTCTGTTGCCCGCCGACCACACGCACCGAGCCCCCGGTGTACCGCCTGTGGTGTGAACCCCCCGCACGTCGCGTCCGTTTAAGGCATTTTGTCTGCTTAGCATGCGAGCGCCGCGCTCCGCACGCCGACGATGTCCCCATGCATCCGCACGGGAGCGCAACCGCCCCGTACGAGAGGACACCAGATGGCGCTGACGGGCCGTCGAAGAGCACCGTCCGAGCATGCTTTCTCCCCGCACGACGACGTGCTGCGCACCGCCGCGCCGCACGTCGCCCGCCGCCGGTTCCTGACGGTCACCGCGGCCGCGGCGATGCTCGCCTTCGCCACCAACCGGCCGGCCCTCGGCGCCACCGCCGCTCCCGAACTCGACGCCGCCCGGGTGTCCGACGACCCGTTCACCCTGGGTGTGGCCTCCGGCGACCCGCTGCCCGACTCGGTACTGATCTGGACCCGGCTGGCCCCCGAGCCGTTCGCCGAGGACGGCGGCCTGGGCCAGCAGCGGGTCGTCGTCTCCTGGGAAGTGGCCCTGGACGAGTGGTTCGCGATCGTCGCGCAGGAGGGCACCGCCACGGCCCATCCCGAGTACGCCCACAGCGTGCACGTCGACGTCAAGGGCCTGATGCCGGACAGCCACTACTACTACCGGTTCCGCGTGGGCAGCTGGATCAGCCCCACCGGCCGGACCCGTACGGCGCCGGCCGCGGGCACGGACACCGCGGGCATGCGGCTGGCCGCCGTGGCCTGCCAGGCCTACCAGGACGGCTACTACACGGCCTTTCGCCATCTGGCGCAGGAGGACGTCGACGTGGTGTTCCACCTCGGCGACTACCTGTACGAGTACCCGGTCGACTCCACCGGCGGGGCCCGTCGCTACACCGACCGCACACTGCCTGACGTGTTCAACCGCGAGACGACCACCCTGGCGGACTACCGGCTGCGCTACGCGCTCTACAAGAGCGACCCGGACCTGATCGCCGCGCACGCCCGGCACCCGTTCCTCGTCACCTGGGACGACCACGAGACGGAGAACAACTACGCAGGCGGCTTCGACGAGAACGGCAGCCCCCCGGAGCAGTTCCTGGTACGGCGCGCCGCCGCCTACCGGGCCTACTGGGAGAACCAGCCGCTGCGTGCCGAGCAGCTGCCGCAGGGCCCCGATGCCCGGCTGTACCGCCGGCTGGCCTGGGGGTCGCTCGCCCAGTTCGACATCCTCGACACCCGCCAGTACCGCTCCGACCAGGCCTACGCCGACCGGCCGCACGCGCCCGGCAGCGAGTCGGACGATCCGGCCCGCACGCTCACGGGCGCCGCGCAGGAGCGCTGGCTCCTGGACGGCTGGCGCGACTCCGGCGCGCTGTGGAACGTGATGCCCCAGCAGGTGTGCTTCTCCCAGCGCAAGTTCGACCTGACCGAGCCGGCACGGGTCTCCATGGACGCCTGGGACGGCTACCGGGCCTCCCGCGACCGGGTCATGGCGGGCGCGAAAGCCGCCGGCATCGACAACTGGATGATCCTCACGGGCGATGTCCACGTCGGCTACGCCTTCGACATCAAGGACGACTTCGACGACCCGAAGTCAAGGACGCTGGGCACGGAACTGACCTGCACCTCCATCGCCAGCGGCGGGAACGGGACCAGCAAGCCGGACAACTGGGACACGTTCATGAAGGCCAACCCCCACATGAAGTACTACGACGGCCGGCGCGGCTACGTCCGGGTCGAGCTGGGGCGTGAGAAAGCTCAGGCCGACTTCCGGACCGTCTCGGCCATCAACACGCCCGGGGGCACCATCTCGACGACCGCGTCCTTCGTCACGGAGGTGGGTTCGCCCGGCCTGAAGTCCGCGTGACACGCCGGGCGTCGGCAGTACTGCACATGGCGCCCTTCCCCGCGCCGAAGCGCGAAACGGGGCGGGCCGGGACATCACTCCGGGCCGCTCCGGCAAGGCCTACGGCCTCGCCGGCAGTTCCACCGCGATCGAAGGAGACACATCGAATGGCCCACAGACATGCCGTGACCGGCCGCCGGGCGGCCCTGACCGCACTCGGCGCGCTCCTCGCGACCGGGTTCCCGTCCGCCGTGGCGGCCGAACCGGCACCCCCCGCGGGTCCGTTGCCCTCGACCGCCCATACCCTCGGCGCCGACCGGCCGTCGGCTCCGCTGCTGCGCGCCCTGAAGCGCGACCTCGGGCTGACCCGGGCCCAGGCCTCCCGGCGGCTGATCAACGAGGCGGAGGCGGGCACCCGGGCAGGTCTGCTGCGCAATGCGCTGGGGAACCGTTTCGCGGGGGCCTGGCTGCGCGGCACGACCTCGCAGGAGCTCGTGGTGGCGACCACCAAGGCCACGGACGTGCCCGCCATCAAGGCCCAGGGCGCCAAAGCGGCCGTCGTGAAGAAGACACTGCGCGACCTGACGGCCGCGAAGCAGAAGCTGGACCGGGCGGCGGCCCGCGTCGGCGCCCGCGACACGCACCTGTGGTACGTCGACGTCCCCACGAACCGGGTCGCCGTGGAGGCCCGGACCAAGGCCGCGGCCGCCGCGTTGATCAAGGCAGCCGGCCTCGACGGCAAGGGCGTCGGCGTCAAGGTGACGGCGGACCGGCCACGCCTCCTGGCGGACATCACCGGCGGCGATGCCTACTACATCAACAACGCCGCCCGGTGTTCGATCGGCTTCTCCGTCACGAAGGGCGCGCAGCAGGGCTTCGCCTCGGCGGGCCACTGCGGCAAGAAGGGCGACACGACCACCGGCTTCGACAAGACGGCGCAGGGCACGTTCCAGGCCTCCACGTTCCCGGGCAAGGACATGTCGTGGGTCGCCGTCAACGACCAGTGGAGCACGACCGCGAACGTGAGGGCCGAGGGAGACCAGAAGGTGCAGATCACCGGCTCGGTCCAGGCGCTCGTCGGGGCGGCCGTCTGCCGCTCCGGCTCCACCACCGGGTGGCACTGCGGCAGCATCGAGCAGCACGACACCAGCGTCAGCTACGCCCAGGGCAGGGTGGACGGGCTGACCCGGACGACGGTGTGCGCCGAGCCGGGCGACTCCGGCGGGCCCTTTGTCGCGGGGGTCCAGGCACAGGGCGTGACCTCCGGCGGTACGGGTGACTGCAGCAGCGGGGGCACCACGTTCTACCAGCCGATCAATGCGCTGCTCAGCGACTTCGGCCTCACCCTGAAGACCGCCGCCGTCGAATCGGCTCCTCCGCGGGGCGACGTCACGCAGGCGTGGGCAGTGGGCCGTGTCTACGAAGCCGGTGCCACCGTGCTTCACGCCGGTGTGCGCTACCGGTGCCTGCAGACCCATCAGGCGCAGGGCGCATGGGCGCCGACCCGCACGCCGGCCCTGTGGCGGCGGGCGTGACGAGGGGTCAGAACTGTCCGGCGTCCGCGCGGCACGTACCGCCGGCGCCGGGTGGGGCCCGCTACCCCTGTGCCAGCAGCGCGTACGCGGTGGCCAGGAACGGGTCGTGGGCGCGGAAGCGGCGGGTGCACACCGCGGCCAGAGCGGTGCCGGTGTCGGCGCGAAATCCCAGGAACGCCTGGTGGCCGAGGGTCGCGCCGCTGTGGAAGAACATCGGTCCGCCGTCCGTCGGGTGACGGAACCAGGCGATGGTGTGGACGTGCCGGTGCCCGATGCCCCTGCGCAGCACGGGGCGGCGCACCGCCCGCAGAGCGGGGGCGAGGTGCGGTGACACGCCGGTCGGGTCCAGATGGGCTTCGAGGAAGGTGAGCAGGTCGTGCGGCGTGGCCCGTACGGCACCCGCTGCCTGGAAGCCTCCGGCGTCGAAGGCGGGCACGGGTGACACACCGTCCCTTCCGTGCCCGGGGGCGTCGAGACCGGAGTCGTCCGCGCGCAGGGTCGTGCCGTCCAGAGCCAGGGGGCGCAGGATCTGGTCGGTGAGCAGGTCCTCCCAGGGGGTGCCGGTCGCGGCGGCCAGTGCGTGTCCGAGTACGGCGACGCCGAAGTTGGAGTAGCGCCACCGGGTGCCGGGGCGGTGGCGCGGCCGGTGGCGCAGGAAGGCGCCGACGACCCGGGCCTGCGGGAAGCGGGCGTACGGATTGGTGGTCCAGGCGGGCAGGCCCCGCAGGAAGAACCCGGCCGGCAGGGCGGGCAGTCCGGAGGTGTGGGTGATCAGGTGCGCGAGCGTCACCGGGTTCGCGCCCGCCTGCCGCTCCCCCTCCAGGAGGGCGGCGGCCGGTTCACCACCGGTCAGCCGACCGCTGTTGATCAGCCGGGCCAGCAGCAGCCCGGTGAAGGTCTTCGTCGCCGAGCCGATCTCGTAGCGCAGGTTCTCGCGCGCGAGCGGCGGGGACGGGGTGGTGCCGCCGCTCACGACGCTGCGGTGTCCGTGCCGGGAGAGGGCGAACACCACCTGCGGGGCGTCGGACGCGGTGACGGCGTCGGCGAGCCGCTCAAGGACCGGGCCGTCGTCGGGGGGAGATCCCGGCGACAGGACGCGCGGGGCGGGCCCCGCGGTCGTGAGCGCGGCGCGCCGGTGCCGGGACCCGTCCGACGGCATGTCATGCCGGGCGGGTGGCCGGTCCGCGGGCGTGCCGCGCGAGGCCCCCGGGTCCTCGACGGCCGGCGTGTGGCGTGCGGCCGACGACTCGTCCGCCGCGGATGCGGCGTCGCCGAGCGGTCCATCCGGCCAAGGTGCGTGCCGTCGGGACGTCATGAGGCGGGCGCCAGCAGGGACAGGGACCGGGATGTGGCCAGTACGGAGGCGTAGGCGGCGACCAGGGTGGGGTGGTAGACGATGTCGAACACCTCGTCCGGCGTACCCTCGGGCATCGTCCGCAGGGCGGGCATGGCGCCGTCGGGCTGCTGTGCCGCGGCGAAGCCCTCCCAGGCCCGTTCGTCCAGGGTCGGACGGGGCAGGCAGGCGTCGACCACCAGCAGTTCTCCGAGCAGGTCCCAGCGTTCCAGGTCCAGCCAGTCGTCGATCCAGACCGGCAGCCAGGTCGCGAGGTAGTCGGCGGTGGCGGGCGGCAGACCGTCCGGCCTCTCCCCCCAGTCGGTCAGGTGGAACACGTTGTGCGTGACGTCGTAGGCGATGTGCCCCTCCACCGTCCAGGGCTCGGGGGTGCGGGCCAGCCAGGTCGTGCCCCGCACTTCGGACTCCGGCGGCCGGGGCGGGAGGCCGAACCGCCGCTGGAACGCCGACAGGCCGAGCCGCCGGGTCGGGGTCGCCTCGAAAGCCGCCCAGCTGTCGATCCGATGGTTCAGGACGGCGGCCCGCTCCACCTCCGGCTGGCTGTAGCCGAGTTCCTTGAAGGGCAGGTACACCTCGAAGGGGATGGGTGAGATGGGCTCCGTGAGCTGTCCGCGCACCAGCATCCGGCCGCCGTCGAGTGTCTCGCGCCAGGCGTGGTCGAGGAGTTGCCGGGCCAGCTGCGCCTGGCGCGACCCCGCGACACCCTCGCGGAACAGCACCTTGCAGATCATGGCCAGTTCGCCGATCGGTTTGAAGCGCTCCAGGAAGCCGATCTCGGGGTCGACATCGGGTTCCAGCTCGAATCCGTCACGGTGGGCCCACAGCCATTCCAGGGCGCCCACCCCGACATTGTGGATCAGGCGGGTGTCGGTCATCCCAGCACTCCTTGTCCGCCGGGCCGGTGGTGCGCGGCCGGCCCGGCCCCGTCGTCGAGCCGCCCGGTGGTCAGGGTCGCCGCGAAGGCCGCCATGAGGGTGGGGTGGTAATGGGAGAGGAAGTCGGGGCTGCTGTCGTGGTCCACTCCGCTCCCCTGCTCCGGGACCGCCCCAAGAGGGTGCTGCACCGCCGCGATCCGCGCCCAGGCGTCGTCGAGGACGGCGGGTTCGGGCAGCAGGGGCAGGCTCGCCGCCACGGCCAGCAGCTCACAGCCGAGGTCCCACATCCCGGCGTCCAGACAGGTGTCGAGCCAGGGCGGCAGCCAGTCGGCCAGGTAGCCGGCGAGATCGGGTGGGAGCCCGGCGGGCCCGGCGCGTCCCCAGTCGGTGAGGTGGAAGACCACGTGGGTGAGGGAGTAGCCGGAGGACTGCTCGAAGGTCCAGGGCTCGGGCAGCCCGGCCAGCCAGGTGCGCCGCAGCGCCTGCGGCAGCGCGTCGGACTGCCGGATGCCGCTGCGGCCCTCGGCGTTCACGACGCCGAGCCGCCGGGTGGGCTCCTGCTCGGTGAGCTGCCAGCCGCGGGTGCGGGCCACGGTGGCGGCGGCCGCCTCGTAGCCCTGGTGGCGCAGGCCCGCCGCGGCCATGGCGGCATACACCTCCAAGGGGTAGGTGGCGAAGGGCTCCAGCCGCTGCAGGCGCAGGAAGAGCTCGCCCCGGCCGGTCTCCTGCCACGCGAAGGCCATCAGGTCGGCCGCGCAGGCGTGGAGCGGATCCGGGGGCGCGGTGTGCCGGCACACGGTCGCGCACACCTGGGCCAGTTCCCCGAGCGGCTTCCAGCTGCGGTTCACCTGCCCGTCGGCGGCCAGCGCGTCCTCACCCAGCGCGAACTGCGCGCGATGCGCCGACACCCATGCCAGCGCGTCCTCGGCCACCTGCCGTGTCCCCCGTGCGTCCCTCACACGAACGCTCCCGTCCGCGTCAGCCGTGCCGCACTCACGTGCAGGGCCACGAGCGGGTCCTGACCGCCCATCAGCTCCACGAAGTCCAGGCCGTTGTCGAGTCCCAGCGTCTGCGGTACGCCCTCCAGCAGGGTCAGCCAGCGGCCGGCGCCGGCCGCCTGCCGCCAGTCCCTGCGGCGGACCGCGCGCACGAAGCCCCGGGCGACGTCGACCGGACGCTGCCGTGCCGCGCGGGTTACCGCGCAGTCCTCCCCCGGCAGGGCGAGGGCGGCCAGCACCGCGAGCTGGTGTGTCAGGAGTTGCCAGGTCGCGCTCTCGAGCCAGGCGGCGTCGGGCTCCTGGTGCGGGGCGTCGGCGTGGCCCGGGTCGAGCCGCCGCAGCGCGTTTCGCATGGCCCAGTGGCTCCACCGGACGGTGGGGGCGGCGTCGGCTCCGGGCGGGTAGGCCTCCACGGCCTTGCGGAATACGGCGAGTTCGTCGGGCAGGGGCGGGGTGTGCAGAAGGGTGCTCGGCAGCAACGCGTCCGCTCCCAGCACACGTACGGCCGCGAGGGCGAGGTCCTCCGCTTCCGCGTGGGCCCGCTCGGGGGCGGCCGCACGTGTGTGGTCTCCGCTCCGAAGAGCGGAGACCACGGCGGAAGCGAGGTCCTGCACCGCGCCCTGCAAGAGGGACGAAGTGCCTGACTGCTCCATCTTCTACTCCTGTCGGTCCACTAGCCCTTCTTGGGGCGCGGGGTGGGCGGCGACAGGAGCAGGCCGAAGCCGCCCTTGAACAGCGCGAGCGCGGCGCACTCGCGGCTGTCGCGGAAGATGCCGTCGGCTTCTGCCGGGTCGAGCGCGGCTTCGATGTCGGCACTCTGGATGCCTGTCAGGTCCTTGGTGACCTTCTCCGTGGCAGTCATTGCACCATCTCCTTTGCTGAAGTGGATGCTTCTTCTCTAGTGCACCTGATGGGGACAAATCATGCCAACTGACGCAGACGTTTATTTGCGTCACTTCTTCAACATCTCGCGCATGAATTACTTGGCTCACGGCAGTTGCCGCGGCAACGTCATGGCTGTTCAGCGCGGGCCACGACCCGAAGCGTGCGCACGGAGGAATCGGCCGCGTCCGGGATCAGGACGCCGTGCTCGGCGCCGCTGCGCAGGTAGTCCAGCACCCGCTCGGTGATGACCTCGCCGGGTGCCACCACGGGGACGCCCGGCGGGTAGGGGCTGATCGTCTCCGCGGCGATGCGGCCCGCGGCCCGTTCGGCGGGCACGTGTTCGACCGGGGCGAAGAACGCCGCGCGGGGCAGCATGGCCTGCTCCAGTTCCAGCACCGAGGGCTCGGGCAGCCGGACCGGCGGGCGGCGTTCGACGGAGTCCGCGTGCTCGACGAGGGCGCGCAGGGCGTCCAGGAGGACCTCTTCGGTCTCGTCGTCGTCCGCATGGGTGATGGAGGCGCTGATGCGGCAGCTGTCCGAGCCTCCGACGTCCACGTGGCGGTGGACGCGCAGCCACTCCACGGCCTGCATGCCGCTCAGGCCGAGCTTGCGGACGTCGATCACGATCTTGAGCGGGTCGAGGTCGGCGGCGAGCCCCTCCTCCACGATCCCCCGGCCCATGGGCCGCAGGCCCGGCAGATCGGCGACCGCCGCCCGGATGCGTTCCGCGCGGCGGATGGCCGCGTCCAGCAGTTCACGCCCTTGTTCGACCATCTGGCGACGCCAGCCGTCGAGCGTGGCGTAGACGAGCGAGGACGCGCTGGTGGTGCCGAGCAGGTCCTCCCGCTGCGCGAGGGCCTCGGGCGACACGCGGTCGTACGGAGGTGGAAGACGGAGCTCTGCTCCACCGCCCCGCCCATCTTGTGCACGCTCGTCACCGTCAGGTCGGCCTCGGCGTCCATGCCCCAGGCCGGCAGGTCCGGGTGGAACGGCAGGTGGGCACCCCACGCCTCGTCGACGATGAGGGGCACATCGAACTCGTGGCACACCCGCGCCACTCCCCTGATGTCCGCGCAGGAACCCCAGTCGGTGGGTGTGATCAGCAGCATGCCCTTGGCGTCCGGGTGCTCCCGCAGGTGGCGGCGGACGTCGTCCGGCTCGGGCGGGTGGGCCAGATGGCGTTCGCCGTCGAACTTCGGGTGCACCCAGATCGGTTCGACGCCGTTGACGACGACGGCCGGGACGACGGACTTGTGGGCGTTGCGCGACAGCAGCAGCTTCTAGCCGGGTCCGGCGGCTGCGAGCATGGCGGTCTTCACGGACAGGGAACTGCCGCAGGTGGAGAAGAACGCGTGCTCGGCGCCGACCGCGTCGGCCATGAGCTCCTGGGCCCGGCTCAGCACGCCCTGGGACTGGCGGCGGTCGTCGAGCCCGTTGAGGGAGAGCACGTCGGAGCGGAACACGTCGAGGCCCACGATCTCCGCGACCCGGGGGTCCACTCCCCTGCCCTGCTTGTGGCCGGGCGGGCCGTAGGCGATGTCGCCACGGTGCCGGAAGTCCTCCAGCGCCTCCAGGACGGGCACGCGCGAGTGGTCCATGGTTCCTCCAGGGTCCGGCCCGCCCGAGCCGCCGCCGCGGCGTCCACGCTGTCGTGGCCCGGCGGGTACACCGACCGTGTTCACCCCCGGCCACGGACGAAACGCGGCGGGCGTCGCGGTGGGGTGTGGGGCGCCGGGGGCCCTGCGAGCCGGTGTCGCGGCGGCGGGCGGTGAAACCCGGCCGGGGAGACAGGGGTACCGGGGGTGAGTTCCCGTTCGCCACCGGTAGGCCGGCATCCGGCGGCGAGGGCCGCCCCGGCAGGACACGCACCGAACGTGACGACGAGGAGCCCCCGTGAGCCGAACGCCCGACGCCGTGCACCAGGTCATACATGGGGAGGTGGCGGCCCGGGCCGACGCGCTGTGGGACGTGGCCCGGCGCCTGCACGCCGACCCCGAGTACGCCTTCGCCGAGCACCGGGCGGCCGCCCTGCTCTCCGGTGAGCTGGAGCGCGCCGGTTTCGCCGTGGAGCGCGGTGTGGCGGGGATGCCGACGGCGTTCACCGCGCGGTCGGGGCGGGGCCGGCCCGCCGTGGCGCTGTTGATGGAGTACGACGCCCTGCCCGGCCTGGGCCACGCGTGCGGCCACAACCTCATCGCGGCGGCCGGGCTGGGTGCCGCACTCGCTGTGGCGGCCGCCCTGCCAAAGGCGTCCTCGGGGACAGTGCTGGCGGTCGGTACTCCCGCCGAGGAGGGCGGCGGCGGCAAGGTGATCGAGGTGGAGGCCGGGGTGTTCGACGACGTCGACGCGGCGCTGATGTTCCACCCGGGGGTGTACAGCTGGGCTCGGGCGCCGCTGACCGCGCAGGTGCAGTACCGGGTGGTCTTCCACGGCAGGGCCGCCCACCCCACGGGCAACCCGACCGAGGGCGTCGACGCGCTGGCGGGGCTCGTGGAGCTGTTCAACGTGCTGGCCGTGCTGGGGCGCCGGCTGCCCGAGGGCTCTCATGTGCAGGGCATCGTCACGCACGGCGGTACGGCCACGAACATCGTCCCGGAGTACGCCGAGGGGCTGTTCGGTCTGCGCGCGGCCACGACGGCGGCGCTGGAGGACCTGACGGAGCGGCTGCGGACGTGCGCCGACGGGGTGGCCCTGGCCACCGGCACCACCGTCGAGGTGGAGCGGGCCACGGTGCGCTACGAGCACTTCCGGGACAGCGAGGTGCTCTCCGAGCGGTTCGCCGCGCATCTCGCCCGGGCGGGGATCGAGCTGTCACCGCCCACGCCCGGGGTGTACCTGGGGTCGTCCGACATCGGCAACGTCAGCACGCGGGTCCCCGCCATCCACCCGTTCGTCGCGATCACGGGCGAGGACGGCTCCGACCACACCCCTAAGTTCGCCGAGGCGGCCGCCTCGCCCAGGGCCCGCGAGGTGCTGATCGCAGCGGCTTCGGCCCTCGCGTGCACCGCCGCCGACGTCCTGCTGTCCGGGGCGCTGCGTGAGGAGGCGTGGGCGCGGCACCGGGCGGTGTGAGTGGTTCGGCTCCGGCTGGGGAACCCGGCGAGCGCTGTACCCACCGACTCTCTGGAGAGGGCCATGAGTCTGTTGCGTGTGCTCGGCCGCCCCTTGCTGGCCTCGATGTTCCTCGCGGGCGGCATGAACTCCGTCCGCGACCCGAAGCAGGTCGCCGACGCCGCCGAGCCTGTCGTCCAACCGGTCACCGAGCGTGTCCCGGCTCTGCCGGATCGCACCGAGCAGGTCGTACGGCTCAGCGGTGCCGTACAGGTCGCGGCGGGGCTGATGCTGGCCACGGGGCGCGTGCCGCGTCCGGCCGCGCTGGCCATCGCCGCCACGCTGGTGCCGACCACACTGGCGGGGCACCGCTTCTGGGAAGCGCAGGACCCCGAGGAGCGGGCACAGCAGCGCATCCACTTCCTCAAGAACATGTCCATGCTCGGCGGACTGCTGATCGCCGCCGACGACACCGGGGCCCGCCCCTCGGTGGTGTGGCGCGGCACCCACGCCGCCCGGGGCCTGCGGCGCGACGCGGGCCTGGTGCGCCGCTCCGTCCGCGCCACCGCACGGCCGGCCACCGCGGTCGGGCGGGTCCGGGCCAAGCTGCCCGCCTGAGCCGCCCGCGCGGCACCCGGCGGACCGCACGTTAACCCCCCGAATCCGGGGGACCCGAGCGCTGGAGGTGAAGGAGATGGGACACGGAGGAAACGTCATCGACGAGCTGGTGACCGATCACCGCGAGGTCGAGGAGATGTTCGGCAAGATCGAGGCACTGCCGTCCGGCCACCAGGACCGCAAGACGTACGCCGACCAGGTCACGATGGAGCTCGTACGGCACTCGGTGGCCGAGGAGGCCTACCTCTACCCCGCCGTACGCGAGCACGTGGCGGGCGGGGACGCCCTCGCGGATCAGGAACTGAAGGATCACGCCACGGCCGAGCAGATCATGAAGGATCTGGAGGGCTGCGGTCCGGGTGACGCCGACTTCGACCGGCTGGCGGGCATGCTGATGAGCGAGATCCGCTCGCACATCGCCGACGAGGAGGGCAACCTCTTCCCGCGGCTGCGGCAGGCCTGTCCGATGGACACGCTCAACGAGCTGGGCGACAAGGTACGCAAGGCCAAGAAGACCGCCCCGACCCGGCCCCACCCTGCGGCCCCCGACAAACCACCGGCCAACAAGCTCCTGGCTCCGGGCACCGGGATGGTGGACCGGCTGCGGGACGCACTGAGCGGCCGGGGCAAGTCCGGGTGAGCCAGGTCACCCCGCTGGGCGGGGCTCGTCACTTGAGGTGACGGGCCCCGCTTCCTTGTGCGGGTGATCGACCGCGGCGTGGTCACTCCGTGTGATCAACCCCACTGCGGTCTCAAGGCCCGTGCCGGGCAGGGCCTTTCGAGGGCCGGAGAGCGTGGATCAAGGGCAGGTGGAACCGCTTCCCCGGTCCCCTCTGCCACGATGGTCGGCGCCGTACCCGTCGAGGGGTCCACCGTGCAGCGCCGCCGGTGTGACGCGCCCCTCGTCGCCCTCCTCTGAGTCCTCCGACTCGTCTTCGAGTACCGCACTGTGCCTTCCTCCCCCTCCCCTGCCCTGCCCGCCTCCGCCCTCCCCGCTTCCCGCTCGCCCTGGCGGTCACTGCGGTACCGCAGCATGCGCTGGTGGTCCGTCGCGAACTTCGTGTCGAACGCAGGCACGTGGATGCAGCTCACGGTGCAGAACCTGCTGGTCCTGCAGATCACCGGGTCCGCCGCCGCGACGGGCCTGTCCATGTCGGTGCAGGCCGCTCCGGCGCTGCTGATCAGCGTGCTCGGCGGGGCCGCCGTCGACCGGTGGCCGCGCAAGCTGACGGCCGCCGTGAGCCAGGCGGTGCTCGGCGCGATCGCGTTCACCACGGCCGTCCTCGTGGCGCTGGACCTCATCGACATGACCTCGCTGATGGTGCTGGCCGCCCTCACGGGTGTCGTCGCGACCGTCGACAACCCGGCGTGCGCGCTGCTGGGCAACGACCTCGTACCGGCGGAGGACGTGCCCTCGGCCATCGGGGTCGGGGCCTTGGTGCACCAGGCCGGTCGGCTGGTGGGGGCGGCCCTGGCCGGTGTGGCGGTCGGGTTCCTCGGCACGTCCGCCGCGTATTTCGGCAACGGGCTGTCGTTCCTGTTCGTGGCCTCGGTCATCCCGTTCCTGCGTCCGGCGGCCGGTGCGGGGCGGCAGGACACCCCGGCTGCCGAGGACACCGGTCCCGACCTGACCGTCCGGGAGGGGCTGGCCTACTTCGTGCGGCGCCCGCGCCTCGTCGCGCTGGCGGGTGTGACCGGCATCAGCTCCGTGTTCGGCCGCAACTACGGGCTCACCCTGGCGGTGCTCGTCACCGGGCCGCTCGCGGGTGGTGCCGGTTCGTTCGGCACGGTGTCGACCGTGCTCGCCGTCGGCGGCATCCTCGGCGCGGTTCTCGGCGCCCGGCTGCGCCGGCCGTCCGTGCGGCTGGTGGGCGCCCTGGCGGCTGCGGGGGCGCTGCTGCAGGTGGTGGCGGGGCTGTCACCGTCGCTTGCGGTGCTGATCGCGCTGGTCCTGCCGATGGCCGTGGTCGAGTCCGTCTCCGACACCGCCGGCACGGCCGTTCTCCAGACCGACCCGCCCCCTCACCTGCGGGGACGGGTGCTGGGTGTGTGGGGCAGCATCGGCACGGTGTGGGGCCTGGGCGGCCCTCCCGCGCTGGGCCTCCTCATGGAACTGGCCGGGCCGCGCGGCGCCCTCGTCACCGGCGGACTGCTCATCGCCGGCGCGATCGGGACGGGCTCCCTGCTGCGCAGGCGCCGGGCCCCGGCCCCGGTCGTCCTGCGCAAGGGGGAGCACGACGCGCCGGGCAGGCGAGCCCTGAGCCCGGCGGCCTGAGCGGGCTCCGTACCCGCACGGCCGGCCGGCACCGGGCCTGACCGCCCGAGCGGGCTCCCCAGTGACCGCGCGCCGCCCCGCACCGACCCCGGCGGCCCGAGCTGCGCCCTACTGACCGCGCCGACCCGCACCGGCCCCGGCGGCCCGGGGTGGGATTCCCGCCCACCGGCCCAACCAGCACCGCGCGCGGCGGCCCGGGGTGGGATTCCCGCCCACCGGCCCGACCAGCACCGAGCGCGGCGGCCCGGGGTGGGCTTCCCGCCCACCGGCCTAACCCGCACCGAGCGCGGCGGCCCGGGGTGGGATTCCCGCCCGCCGGCCCAACCAGCACCGAGCGCGGCGGCCCGGGGGGGGGTTCCCGCCCACCGGCCCACCCAGCACCGAGCGCGGCGGCCCGGGGTGGGAGTCCCGCCCACCGGCCCAACCAGCACCGAGCGCGGCGGCCCGGGTGAGCGCCCTACGGGGGCGGTTCCCGAAGCGTGGTCCGTGCAGCTCCCCTCACCGAGTGCTCCTCACGGCCGCAGCGCCGCCTCCGCCGCCCGCCGGGCCAGCAGGGTCGTGGAGCGGCCGTCGAGGTAGGGCAGGACCACCGCCTGCCCGCCCCAGGTACGGAGCACCTTCGCCTCGGGCAGATCCTGGACGGAGTAGTCGCCGCCCTTGACCCAGACGTCCGGCCGCAGCCGGGCCAGTACCGCCTCGGGCGTGTCCTCCTCGAAGACCACGACGGCGTCGACGCTGCCGAGCGCGGCGAGGACGCGGGCCCGGTCCACCGCCGGGTTGAGCGGGCGCCCCGGCCCCTTGCGGCGCGCGACGGACGCGTCGGAGTTCAGGCACACGATGAGGCAGTCGCCGATGCGCCGGGCGCTCTCCAGCAGCCCGACGTGACCGGCGTGCACCAGGTCGAAGCAGCCGCCGGTGGCGACGACGGTGCCACCGCGGGCCCTGACCCGCTCGGCGAGCCCGAACGCGTCGGTCGCGGGCCGGTCGGCGGCGCCGGGCTCGGGCTCGGTCCGCCACAGGCCGGGGTTGCCCGCACCGCCCGCCGCGACGAACGCGGCCGCCTCCGCGACGGCACGCTGCAGCGCCTCCTCGGGGAGCAGACCGTCCGCCAGAGCGGCCGCCGCCGTGGCGGCGAAGCAGTCGCCCGCGCCGCAGGGATCCCCGGCGGCCCGGTAGGGCACGGGGACCAGCATCGGGGTGCCGGGGCCGGGCCGGGCCAGCAGTACTCCGCGCTCGCCGAGGGTGACGGCCACCCCGGCGGCACGCCAGCGCTGGACGAGCTGGGCCGCCCGCTCGGCGTACGCGCCGAGCGAGGTCCCTCCGGAACCGGGGTGCAGGGCCCGTGCCTCGGCCGCGTTGGGGGTGACCAGGCGTGCTCCGGGCACGGGCGGGTCGCCCGTGGGGTGCGGGTCCCACACCAGGGGCGTGCGGCGGGCGGCGTCCTCCAGGAGCGGTCGCAGGGCGCCCGCCGTGTGCCGGCCGTAGTCGGCGACCAGGACGGCGTGCGCGTCGGCCAGCGCCTCCCGGACCGCGTCGTCGGGCTCGCCCGGGGTGCCGCCGCCCCGGTCGATGCGCACGACCGGCCGGCCGCCCGCGAGGACGCGGGTCTTGACCGGCAGGGTGCCGTCCAGCGGGATCTCCAGGATCCGGACCCGGCCGCGCAGCCCGCGGCGTACCGCCTCACTGGCCTCGTCGTCGCCGAGCGCGGTCACCAGGACCACGTCCCGGCCGCCACGGGCGGCGAGAGCGGCGGCCAGTCCGGCTCCGCCGGGGTGGCGACGATCGCCGGTGACGTCGACGACGGGGGCGGGGGCGTCGGGGGCGAGGCGGGTGGAGACGCCTTCGATGTCCTCGTCGAGGAGAACGTCCCCGACGACGACGAGGGGGTGCGGCCCGGTCCGGGTCATGGCGTCCCCCCGTGTGTCAGGACCGCACGCCGCGCGAGGGGCGTGGCCAGGGCCGTGTCGAAGCACTCGCAGAGCAGGTGGACGGCGACGAGGTGGGTCTCCTGGACGTTGGCGGTCGTGTCCGCCTCGATGCACAGCGCCTCGTGGGCGGCTTCCGCCAGGGGGTTCGGGCCGCGCCCGGTGAGCGCCCAGACGCGCAGTCCGGCCTGCCGGGCGGTCACGGCGGCGGCGACGAGGTTGCTGCTGCGCCCCGAGGTGGACAGCAGCATCAGGACGTCCCCGGGGCGACCGTGGGCGGTGACCTGACGGGCGTAGACGTGGTCGAAGCCGTAGTCGTTGCCGATGGCGGTCACGCTGGACGTCTCGGCGTGCAGGGCGATCGCGGAGTAGGCGCGGCGTTCCCGGCGGTAGCGGCCGACCAGTTCGGCTGTGAGGTGCTGGGCCTGGGCGGCGCTGCCCCCGTTGCCCGCGGCGAGGAGCCGGCCGCCGCCGCCGAGGACGTCGGCGAGGCGGCCGCCCCAGTCCGCGATCCGGTCCAGGCCGTTCTCCCGGAACCGGCCCAGGGCCTCCTCCAGCGACCGGCAGTGCAGACGGGCGGCGTCGAGGCCGGGCTGTGGTGAAGATTCGCTCATGCGGATCGGGCGCACCACCGTGCGGGGACGGCGGGGACCCACACCTCCTTCGGGCGGTGGGCGGGACGGGCGAGTCAGTGGGCACCGGTGCGGCGGGCTCGGTGTCGAGGACCTCACCGGGACCGGCGGGGTCAGCCGGTACCGGTGGCGGCGGGCTCGGTGTCGAGGACCTCACCGGGACCGGCGGGGTCAGCCGGCACCGGTGGCGGCGGGCTCGGTGTCGAGGACCTCGCAGTAGGCGGCTTCGGTGGCCGCGGCGACGTGGCCCCAGCCGTACCTGCTGAGCACCCGGCGGCGGCCCGCCGCCCCGCAGGCCGCGCGTGCCTCCGGATCGGCGAGCAGCCCGGCGACGGCACCGGCCAGGGCCGCCGGGTCGCCGGGCGGTACCAGTCGTCCGGTGCCCGGGTCGGCGACGGTGTCGAGCTGCCCGCCGACCGCGCTGGCCACCACGGGCACGCCGCAGGCCATGGCCTCCAGCGGGACGATGCCGAAGGGTTCGTAGTCGGCGGGGCAGACCACCACGTCGGCGGAGCGCAGCAGGGCCGGCACCTCCTCGCTGGGAAGGGCGCCGGTGAAGCGGACGCGGTCGGCGACGCCGGCGTCCCGGGCGAGGTCGCGCAGCCGCCGCACTTCCGGGTCACCGTCGAGCCGTCCGGCGGGCGGCCCGCCGACGACGACCAGTTCGGTGCCGGGCAGCCGGGCCAGGGCGGCGACGGTCACGGCGGTGCCCTTGCGCGGCACGAGCCGGCCCAGTTGCAGGATCCGGTGCGGGTGGGGGCCGCGCGGCGCGGCCGGGCCCTTGGGAGTGAACCGGTCGGTGTCGACACCGCACGGCACGATGCCGATCCGGTGCGGGGGGATGCCCATGCGGACCAGTTCGTGGACCTCGTCGCGGCAGGTGGCGATGACGCGGTCGCAGTTCAGGCCGATCTCGATCTCGCCGGGGATCCGCTCCGGCGGGCTGGTGTCGGCGAGCCGCTGGTGCCGTCGCTTCACGGTGCCGAGGGCGTGGTAGGTGTGCAGCAGGGGAAGGCCGTGCTCGCGGGTGGCGCGCAGCGCGGCCAGGCCCGACATCCAGTAGTGGGAGTGCACGAGATCAGGCGGCCGGGTGCGCCAGCCGCGGGCGAGGTGGCGGCCGAACTCGTCCATGTGCGGCAGCAGTTCATCCTTGGGGAGCGGTTCGGCCGGCCCGGCGGGTACGTGGTGCACCTCGACGCCGTCGCGCAGTTCCACCCGCCACGGCAGGTCGGGCGCGTCCCGGCGGGTGTGGACGGTGACGCGGTGGCCGCGGTCGGCGAGTGCCCCGGCGAGGCAGGCGACGTGGACGTTCTGCCCGCCGGCGTCGACTCCGCCGAGTGCGGCGAGGGGACTGGCGTGCTCGGAGACGAGCGCGATCGCGAGGACGCCGGGGTCGAGCGGGCCGCCGCCGAGCGGTCCGGACGGGAAGTGGCTGAGGGACGGGGTCATGAGCACACCTCCGTGATCAGGCGCTCCCAGTCGGCCAGGAAGCGTTTGAGCCCGTAGCGTTCGAGGGCCGCCTGGCGGGCGCGGGTCCCCTCCGCGGCCGCGGCCTCGGGTTCGTGGAGGTAGCGGCGGGCCGCACGGGCCAGGACGTCCGGCCGGGTGGTCAGGGTGCCGGCGCCGGGCGGGACCGCCTCGACCGCCTCGGTGGTGGCGAACGCCAGCACGGGCATGCCGAGGTGCATGGCCTCCAGCAGGGACAGGCCGAGGGAGGTCCAGCGCACCGGGTGCAGGTACATGCGGCGGTCGGCCAGCGCCGTGTGCAGCTCGCTCTGGGGCAGGTCGGCGGTGCGGCAGCGGTCCGGTGCCAGGCCGAGGTGTCCGGCCAGGCCCTCGGTGCCCATCCCGAACACGTCGAGCGGAACGGCCTCGGCGAGGGCGGGCAGCAAGTCGGTGCCGGTGTACCGGGCGCGCCGCACGGGTTCGTTGACGACGACGGCGGCGCGGGCGAGCCGGCCGCTGTAGCGGTGGCCCGGGTCGACGATGCCGTGCTCGATCACCTCGGTGCGGGTGCTGCCGCCGTCCCAGAACAGCCGGTTGAAGTGGGTGACGTGCACGAGGGTGAGGTCGTCGCGGTCGGCGCACGGGTGCCGGGTGTCGGGCACGTCGCCGTCGGGCGCGTTGTGCTCCAGGTACACCGCGGGCACGTCCCGCCCGGGGCGGCGCCCGCCGAGCCACCGTTCGGCCAGCGCCGCCTCGTGCGGCCGCTGGAGGAGGACCAGGTCGACCGGCGTGTCGCCGAGTTCCGCGGGGGTGACCTCCTGTACCGAGGCGGGCCAGGTGAAGGTCTCGGCCCGCCCGAGGCCGTCCGGGCCGCGGTCGGGCGTGACGGGGACGAGGTAGGTGTGCGGGCCCTGGACGAAGGCGGTCGTCCAGGAGCCGTGCACGTGCCACAGCAGGATGTTCATACGGCAGCTCCTCGCTCGGTCTGTTCTCCCCGGTCCGCCGGGTGGCCCGTGAGGGCCGCCACGGCGGCGAGCACCTCGGCGTCGCCGATGCCGTCGAGGCAGGGGTGTCCGGGCACCGGGCAGTGCCGGGCCCGGGTCTGCGCGCAGGCCGCGTGCGGGTCGCCGAGCAGGACGTGCGGTACGCCGTAGGGGGCCCACCGGTCGGCCGGCACGACCGGTGCGAAGAGGCTGACGACGGGCGTGCCCACGGCGGCGGCGAGATGCGCCGGGCCGGTGTTGCCGGCCACCACGGCCCGGGCTCCGGCCAGGACTCCGGCCAGGTGCGGCAGATCGGTGGCGCCGCCGAGGTCCAGGGCGCGCCGCCCGGCGACCCGTGCGGTCAGTTCGCGCTCGGCGGGCCCGCCCGTGACGACGACCCGGTGCCCCGCTGCGGACAGGGCGGCCACGGCACGAGCCGCCCGGCCCGGCGTCCAGGCCCGCGCGGGCACGGCCGCGCCGGGGTGGAGGACGACGTACGGCTCGGGGCCGGTGAGGTGGCCGGTGCTCGGCGGCGGCAGGACACGCAGCCGGCCGTCGTCGCCGGGCGGGACCGGGAAGCCCTCGGCGCGGGCCAGGTCGAGGGCGGCCAGGGCCTCATGACGGTGCGGCCTCCTGCGGTGCCGCCGGTCGAGGAGCGCGCCCGGGTAGTCCTCGCAGTCGGCGGCGGTCCGTCCGATCCCTGCCAGCTTCAGCAGCAGGGCGGCCGGCAGTGGGCTCTGGTGGTACGACACCAGCACGAGCGCCCGGTCGAAGCGGCCCGCCGTGAGCGTCTCCATCAGCCGCCGGGTGCCCGCACGCGTCACCGGCGGCGGCTCCAGCCCGACCCAGGGGGCGTCGAAGGTCAGCACGTCGTCGACGCCGGGCAGCATCCGCCCGGCCGCCGTGCCCTGGGGCCCGCAGAGCAGCGCGGTGTACGAGGATCCGGCGGCGACCGCCCGTACGGCGGGCCCGGCCAGGAGTACGTCTCCGGCGCTGTCGAGACGGACCACGAGGGTGCGGGGAGGACGGGAGGGGGTCATCGTGGCTCCCGTGCCGTGACGGCGGAGCCGAGGACGAGGCGTACGGCCGCCGGCAGGTCCGGTGCCGTGACGTCGGCCGTCGCGGTCTCAACGGCACGGGTGACGGCCGTGGGGACCAGGACCCCTCGGGCCCCCGCCGCCCGCGCCGCCTCCATGTCGGCTCCGATGTCGCCGATGACGGCGGTGCGTTCCGGTGGGACGGCGAGCCGCCGGCACGCGGCCAGGATCAGTCCGGGTGCCGGCTTGCGGCAGGCGCAGCCCTCCCCCGGCCCGTGCGGGCACACGGCCCAGACGGCGAACGGCCCGAGCAGTTCCTCCACCCGCAGCCGTACGACCTCCACGTCGCGGCGGGTCAGCAGGCCCCGGGCCACGCCCGACTGGTTGGTGACGACCCCGACGGGCACCCCGGCGGCGCGTACGGCGTCCACGGCCTCGCGGGCGCCCGGCATGAGCGTGACCCGGGACGGGTCCCCGTTGTAGGGCACGTCGGCGACGAGGGTGCCGTCGCGGTCGAAGAGAACGGCCGCGGGGTGGGGGCCGCCCGGCACGCGCGGGTGCTGCCGCACGTGCCCGGGGAGGAGCCAGGGGGCGAGGGGCGGCGTCATGACCGCAGCCGTTCCCGGGCGGCCGGGCGGGGCGCGGGCGCCGGCTCACCGTTGCCGAAGGGGGCGTACCGCCCTGCCTTGCGGTGGGCGACCCGCCCGCGCAGCCAGTGCCAGGTCGCCGCGGGAGGGACGAAGGCACTGGTCACCGCCATGGTGAGCACCTCGTCGCGGGTGCCCGGCCCGGGCAGGATGCGGGCGAGGGCGAACTCGGTGGTGCCGGCCAGCCAGGCGGCGGCGCAGGCCGCGGCGGCCCGGTGCCTGCCGAGCAGGGCGCAGCCGAGCGCCGTCACCCCGGCTCCGGTCACCGCAAGGTGCAGGGGCAGGCGCCCGCGGCGTGCCTCGGCCCGGCGCCACCAGTGACGGCCGTGCAGCCGGGTCATCAGCACGTCGTCGGCGTTTCCCGCCTGGAGCCGGACGGAGATCCAGCGCCCGGCCTGCCGTACGGGGTGGGTGGTGGTGCGCCGGCCGACGGTGAGCGTCCAGCCGGCGTCGAGCATGCGCAAGGCGAGGTCGGCGTCCTCCCGGAAGGCCCGCCGGAACCGATCGTCGAATCCGCCGACGGCCGTCAGCGCGGCCCGGCGGTATGCCAGGTCGGCGGTGATCCAGCGGGCGCCGGCGAGTCCGGCCGTGTTGCGTTCCCAGTCCGTGGGGCGCCGGTCGGCGGGCAGGGGCACATCGATGCGGGCGGTGATCCCGGCGGTGCGCTCGGTGGCCGCGGCCAGGTCCAGGGCCAGGTCGTCGCCCCAGGTGGGCCCGGGGACGACGTCGTCGTCGAGGAAGACGATCCAGGGCACGTCACCGGCGGCCCGCCAGCCGAGGTTGCGTGCGGCGGCGGGTCCGCGCGCACCGCCGGGCACGACGATGGTGCGTGCGCGCAGGGACGGTGGGACGTCGGCGGTGAGGGGGACACCGTCCGTGGCGGGCCGGTCGTCGACGAGGACCACCCGGACGGGGCCCGGCCCGGTCGTCTCCGCGAGGGCGCGCAGGCAGGCGCCCAGGCTGGCCCGGCCGAGGGTCGGGATGACGACGGCGTACGCGGCGTCGGGCGTGCGGGTCTCGGGTCGGGTCATCGTGGGCCTCCGGCATCGGCGCTGCGGGAGTCGGTACGGAAGAGGTCGCCGCGCCGGATCGCGTACGGGCCGATGGCCAGCAGGTCGACGGGCGAGGAGCCGAAGCACTCCAGGGCGTCGCGCGGGTCGTCGACCATGGGCCGGCCTGCCGTGTTGAGGCTGGTGTTGACGACCACGGGCAGCCCGGTGAGACGCTCGAACTCGCCGAGCATGCGGGCGATAAGGGGTTCGCGGTCCGGGTCGACGGTCTGGATGCGGGCGGTGCCGTCGACGTGCACGACCGCGGGGATGCGGTCCCGCCATGCGGGGGCCACCTCGTGCACGAACAGCATGTACGGGCTGGGCAACGGGCCGTCGAAGAGCTCGGCTGCGCGGCCGGCGAGGACCATGGGTGCGACGGGGCGGAACTGCTCGCGGCCCTTGACGTCGTTGAGGCGTTCCAGGTTGCCCGCGTGCCCGGGGTGGGCCAGCAGGGAGCGGTGGCCGAGGGCCCGGGGGCCGTACTCGGAGCGGCCCTGGAACCAGGCGACGATCCCGTTGTCCGCCAGGGCCCGGGCCACGGTCGCGGCGATGTCCGAGGGCCGCTCGACGGGTACGGCCGCGGTCTTCAGCCAGGCTCCGAGCTCGGCGTCGGACCACTCGCGGCCGAGGTCGGCACCGGCCATGGGCTGCGGTGCGTCGCCCTCCACGGCGGACAGCAGCAAGGCTCCGCCCAGGGCGGTGCCGGCGTCTCCCGCCGCCGGCTGCACCCACACCCGGGCGAAGGGACCCTCGCGGGCGATACGGGAGTTGGCGACGCAGTTGAGGGCGACGCCGCCGGCGAGGGTGAGCACCCGGTCGTGGGTCCGGCCGTGCAGCCAGCGCACCAGGTCGAGCAGGGTCTCCTCCAGCACGGCCTGGGCACTGGCGGCGACGTCGGCGTGGTCCTGTGTCCACGGCTCGTCGGGACCACGCGGGGCGCACAGCTCGGGCCAGGGCACGCCGGTGGCGTGGAAGCCGCCGTCGCCGGTGGGATACACGTGGCGGCGCAGTTCGGCGAGCATGCGCGGCCTGCCATGGGAGGCGAGGGCCATGACCTTGAACTCGTCAGAGGAGCGCAGGAAGCCCAGATGCTCGGTGAGTTCCTCGTAGACGAGGCCGAGAGAGTGCGGCAGGTCCTGGGCGTGCAGTTGCTCCAGGCGGTCGCCCACGCGGCGCGCGGCCAGATGGGAGGCGCGTTCCCCACGGCCGTCGAGGACGAGGACGGAGGAGTTCCCGGCGTCCGGTGCGGCGAAGGCGCTGGAGGCGGCGTGGGCCATGTGGTGCGGCACGAAGCGGACGATCCCGGGGTCGAGACCGGGCAGGGCGGTCCTCAGGAAGCCGGGTGCCTCGCGGGCGTAGGTCAGCCGCAGGTGGTCCCAGGGGTCGTCCAGGCCCATGTCCTCGGCCGGCCGGGCGAGCCGGGGGTCGAAGGAGTAGGTGACGGCGTCGAGGTCCTGCGGGCGCAGCCCGGCCCGCTTCAGGCACCAGGCCGCGGCCCGCTCGGGCAGTTCCCAGGCGGAGAACGGCAGAGGTCTCTTGCCGTGTTTGCGGCGGGAGAACCGCTCCTCCTCCGCGGCGGCGACGGTCCGTCCGTCGATCACCAGGGCGGCGGCGGGGTCGTGGAAGAGGGCGTTGATTCCGAGGATGCGCATGGAGGGCGGGCCTTTCGGCGGTCGGGAGACACCCGGACGCGGCGGTGCGGGGTGCCCGGGCGGGTTCACTCCTCGGTGCCGGCCTCGCGGAACCAGGCGATCGTGCGCCGCAGCCCCTCCTCGGCACGCACCTGCGGTTCCCAGCCGAGCTTGTCGCGGGCCAGCGTGATGTCCGGGCAGCGCACGGCCGGGTCGTCCACCGGGCGTTCGATGTAGCGGATCTCGGAGGACGACTCGGCGAGTTCCACGACCAGGCGGGCCAGGTCGAGCATGGTGATCTCGGTCGGGTTGCCGATGTTGACGGGGCCGCGCATGCCGTGGGCGGCCGCTGCGAGGACGCCGCGCACGGTGTCGTCGACGAAGCACAGCGACCGAGTCTGGCGGCCGTCGCCGGTCACGGTGAGGGGCTCGCCGGCCAGGGCCTGCCGTACGAAGGTCGGCACCGCCCGTCCGTCATGGCCGCGCATGCGAGGGCCGTAGGTGTTGAACAGCCGCACGATGCAGGTGTCGGTGCCCTCGGCCTCGGCGTGGGCGGTGGTCAGCGCCTCGCCGAAGCGTTTGGCCTCGTCGTAGACGCTGCGCGGTCCGACGGGGTTGACGTTGCCCCAGTAGCGCTCGTCCTGGGGGTTCTGCTGCGGGTCGCCGTAGACCTCGGAGGTCGAGGCGAGGACGAAGCGGGCCCGGGCGCAGTGCGCGAGTTCCAGGACGTGGCGGGTGCCGAGGCTGCCGGTCTCCAGGGTGTGCAGCGGGAGGCGCAGGTAGTCCGCCGGGGACGCCGGGGAGGCGAAGTGCAGCACGAGGTCCGGTGGCCGTTTGACCCGCAGCCCCTCGGACACGTCGGCCTGGACCAGCGTGAAACCTGGCCGTTCGAGCAGCGGCGTGATGTTCTCGGGCCGGCCGGTGCTGAAGTCGTCGACGCAGGTGACGGCCGCACCCGCGTCCAGGAGGGTGGCGCACAGATGGGAGCCGACGAACCCGGCGCCGCCGGTGACGACGGCGTGTTCCCAGGTGCGTGAGAGGGCGGTGCTCATGTCGGTCTCTCCTCCGTGGCGGCGGCGCGCGGCAGGACGGTCGCGCCCCGGCCTGCGAAGGAGCCGGAGTGCCGTCGAGCTCACGCCCAGCCTCCGACGGCCGTGCGGGCACGGCACGGCCGCGTACGGCAAACCGGTGAGTCACGGAGGGTGAGAGCCGTACCCAGGACGCTGTCCTCGCAGGTCAGCGCAGTGCACCTGAGCGTCAGGCGATCAGTGTGCGGCCCGGGAGTCAGGCGATCAGTGTGCGGCCCGGGTTCAGGCGGTGGAGGAGCTGGTCCTGGTGCAGGCCGGCGACGGGGGCGAGCAGGTCGGGGTGGCGCAGCAGGGCGGCGGCGTTCCGGTCGCCGTCGTCGGGGGCGACGAGCCGGCGGAACTCGGCCGGTGCGCCGGTGCTGTGGCTGCCGTCGGCGAGCGCGGCCACCGCCCGGGCCGCCAGCTCCGGGTCGGTGAGCAGACTGGCCGCCCAGCTGGCCACGACCTCGTCCACCCAGCTGCGCCAGGCGTGTGCGTCCACGTCGTCGCCGAGGGCGGCGTCGGCGCCGCTGATCCAGTCGAGCCGCCCGGAGCCGCCGGGGCCGGCCATGCCGAGCAGAGCGGCGTCCATCGCCGTCGGGTACCGGAGCCAGGCCGCGACGGTCACGGCCTGCCGGGCCTGGACCTCGCACAGGGCGGAGGCCAGCGCGCCGCCGGAGGCGGGGAAGGCGCGGGTCAGCCACTGGGCGGTCGCCGCGATGACAGGGGAGAGATCTGCGTGCACTGCCGGGCCGTCCGAAAGGAAGGGAGCGGGGATCTGGTCGTAGACGGTAACCGCCGCTTCCCGCCCCCGGACGTGATCGGGACCTCGTCCAGCACGTGGCCTCGGCCACATCGCCGAGGGGGCCGGGCGGGCCGGGCATCGTCCTGTGCTTCGTCGAACCGCCGCGTGCAGCGCCGGCGCCCATGCGCATCGTCGAGCCGCCGCGGTGCGCGGCGGTGGCGGCCGTTTCACCCGTACAGGCGCCGGGCCGCCGCCGTGCGCAGCGGTGACGGCCGTTTCACCCGTACAGGCGCCGGCCCGTCGCCGGGCGCGGCGGTGGCGGCCGGTTCGCCCGTACAGGCGCCGGGCCGGCGCCGTGCGCGGCGGTGGCGGCCGTTTCACCCGTACAGGCGCCGGGCCGTCGCCGTGCGCAGCGGTGGCGGCCGTTTCGCCCGTACAGGCGCCGGGCCGTCGCCGTGCGCGGCGGTGACGGCCGTTTCGCCCGTACAGGCGCCGGGCCGTCGCCGTGCGCAGCGGTGACGGCCGTTTCACCCGTGCAGGCGCCGGGCCGCCGCCGTGCGCAGCGGTGGCGGCCGTTTCGCCCGGACAGGCGCCGGGCCGTCGCCGTGCGCAGCGGTGACGGCCGTTTCACCCGTGCAGGCGCCGGGCCGCCGCCGTGCGCAGCGGTGGCGGCCGTTTCGCCCGGACAGGCGCCGGGCCGTCGCCGTGCGCAGCGGTGACGGCCGTTTCACCCGTACAGGCGCCGGGCCGCCGCCGTGCGCGGCGGTGACGGCCGTTTCACCCGTACAGGCGCCGGGCACCCGGCCCGCGTGTTCTCCCGTGGACCCGAACCCGCAGGTCCGGCGCGGCGCGCCGGTGTCCCGCCGCCGGTGCGCTCGCTGCGTTTCGACGGCTGGATCGCCGGGGTCGGCACGGCGTCCGGCGCCCGCGTGGTGCTCGGTCACTGGCCCCGGTCGCCGTTCGGGCCGTTCAGTGACGTGATGGTCGAGGGGGCCGACGGACACCGGCTGCTGCTGGCGCCGACGGCCGAGACGGCGGAGTTCGTCGCCGGAACCTATGTCTTCGACGAGGTACGGGTCGTACCGGTGGAGGTGACCGTCACCGGCCGCCGGCGCTGGACCGTCACCGCCCCGCCGCTCCACCTGGAGTTCAGCACCGGCCGCCGGACCCTGCCGGGCCTGGCGCTGCGGGTGGTCCCGGGGCGCCTCGCCGTCCGGCCGGCCTGGATCGCGCTGTGGGACCGGCCCGCCCGTCTGCTGCTGGGCGCACACACCCACGCCAGCGCCCGGGCCGGACGGCACCAGTGGTACGGCGCCCGGGATCTGCACCCGGTCACCTCGGCCACCGTGACCTGCAAGGGCGAGAGCCTCGGCGCCCTCGCCCCGGTCGAGCCCCCCGTGCGCTTCGGGACCGGCTCGACACCCCGCCCTCCCTGTCTCGTGCGGGTCACCACGACGGTGACCGTGGAGCAGGGCCGGAGTACGACAGGAGTCGCGTCATGACGGAACAGCGAGCGGATTCGCCGGGCGCCGAGCGTGCCCCGGCCACCGACATGTCCCTGCTGGGCATCTACCTCAACGACCATCTCGCCGGTGCCACCGCCGGGACCGCGCGGGTGCGCTACCTGCTGCGCTCGTGCGGCGGCTCGGCGCTCGCCGACGCACTGGCCCCGGTCGCCGACGAGATCGCCGACGACCGGACGGCCCTGCTCCACCTCATGCGGCGCCTGGACGTCCAGGTGCGCCGCTACAAGGTCTACGCGGGCCGGGCGGCCGAGCAGGTGGGGCGGCTGAAGAGCAACGGCAGCCTGGTACGGCGCTCTCCGCTGAGCACTCTGTGGGAGCTGGAGGCGCTGGCGCTCGGGGTGGAGGGCAAGCTGGCCGGCTGGGAGACGCTGCACGATCTGGCCGCCACGGACGAACGCCTCGACCGACGGCAGCTCGACGAACTCATCGAACGGGCCCGCCGGCAGCACGCCACGCTGGAGGCGCTGCGTCACAGGCAGGTCGAGGTCGCCTTCCGCGGAGGCTGAGCAACCGGCGTTCGCTCACCAGAACCTGGTGCTGAGGGCGGGCTGGTGGTCGAGCTGCACGGCGTCGCGCAGCCGCAGCGCGACGCTGATGGTGGCACGCAGGGCGGACGGGCGGACGGTCTGGGCGGTCTCGGTGGCGAGGACCAGCAGGCAGGCCGCCGCCTGCTCGACGACCGGGACCGGCAGGGTGAAGTCGTTGTCGGCGGCCTCACGGAACGCCTTCAGCGGGATCGCGGCCCCGTCGACGGCCCGCTTCGCGGCCTGCTCCAGATGCTGAGCGGCTTGTTCGCACACGGGGGCCGGCAGGGCGATGGTGCGCTGGAACGGTGTACTCGTCATGACCCGACTGCTCCCCCGGAGGTGGCCGGTTCTGTCGCCCGGCGGCGGGATTTCACCGTCCCGCGTGACCGGCGCGTGGCGAATGTCCCGGAATCGAAACAGCGGTCAAGTGCGGTACAACGGCCGCCGGATACGACAGGTCTACTCCTGCGATCGGCTTCCCGGGCGAGCGGCCCGGGAACACGGAGAAGTGACCACAACGGGGGTATCCAGAATGTTCCGCACCGCCTCGCGCCCGAACCGCTGGAGCGTTTTCGCCGTCGGCTGCGTCGCCGCCCTCGGCATCGCGGCCGCAGCGGTCCCGGCCGCCGCCGCGTCGGCCACGGAGGCCGACGACCGCTACACCGCGCAGGAGATCCACACGTTCCTGGAGGACTTCTACGGGGAGCACGGGCCGGGCGACTTCGCCCGCACGTACGGCATCTCGCCGCAGCTCAAGGAGAAGGTCGCCGACAACCCGGAGTTCGACGTGCTGCTGTGCGCGCAGAACGTCCCGGCGTCGATCGACATCGGCCCGGTCACCACGGCCCAGTCCGCGCGGGTCGGCTGGGCGACCGTCAGCACCTACTGGAACGGTGGGTCAGGCAAGGCGGACTTCACCGCGTACGTCGATCTCGACGCGACGCGGCCGATTCAGTTGCTTGACGTGGACTGTGGTTCCGAGAGCTGAGAAGGAGCGCGTATGACCGTCCGTTCGGATGTGGTGGCCCGGCTCACCGGACGGGCGGTCAGCGAGGAGAGGCAGCTGTCGGGCGGCCTCGCCGAAATCGCTCTCGACGACGGGCGGGTCGTGGTCGTCAAGCGGTCCGACGCGCCGGGGGCGGCCCGGGCCGAGGCGGCGGGGCTGCGGTGGCTGGCCGCTGCCGGGAGCGTACGGGTGCCGGTGGTGCACGGGCACGAGGACGGCTGGCTGGTCATCGACCTGGTGCCGCAGCGGCGGCCGGATCCTGCGGCTGCGGTGCGGTTCGGGCGGGACCTCGCCGCGCTGCACGCCGCCGGGGCACCCGCGTTCGGCGCGGCGCCGCCGGACGGCCCGGTGGACGCGTACATCGGGCTCGCGCCGATGCGCAACGAGCCCGGTGGCGACTGGCCGCGCTGGTACGCCGGGCAGCGCGTGCTGCCGTATCTGCGACGGGCGGTCGACCAGGGCACGCTCTCGTCCCGAGAGGCGGCCGTCGTCGAGCGGCTGTGCGAGCGGCTGCCGGAGCTGGCCGGGCCCGCCGAGCCGCCCGCGCGGCTGCACGGCGACCTGTGGAGCGGCAACGTGCTGTGGGCGGCCGACGGGCAGGTCCGGCTGATCGACCCGGCCGCGCACGGCGGGCACCGGGAGACGGACCTGGCGATGCTGCGGCTGTTCGGCTGCCCCCATCTGGAGCGGGTGCTGGGCGGCTACCAGGAGGTCGCTCCGCTCGCGGACGGCTGGGCCCGACGGGTCGGCGTGCACCAGCTGTTTCCGCTGCTGGTGCACGCCGTGCTGTTCGGCCGGGGCTACGCGGAACAGGCCCTGACCGCGGCCCGTACGGCCCTGGAGGGGTGATCCTCGTCAGCGGGTCACGACGTGCCGTTCGTCGGGGACGCAGTGGGTCATGGTGAGGCCCTCGACGTCGCGTGGCTTGTTGTTGCCGAGGTCGGCCAGGCGTTCGCGGTCCTCGTCCGTGAGGTCCTGACTCGCCAGCGGCTGCAGTCCCGCCACGTCCTTTGGGCCGATGCCCAGGCCTTCGCCGACCCGCAGGCCGAGGTCGTTCTCGACCAGCAGGAAGTGCCAGACCATGCGTTCCTGGATCGCCCGGTCGCACTGGGACAGTTGACCGATGAAGTTCTTCACCAGGTCGTCGCGTTCCCAGTCCTCCAGCAGCAGATAGCGCTGACCGGCCTGGAGGTAGTCGTTGGTGCGGGGGATGCGCTTGCGGGTGAGCCGGCCCTGGATCTCGGGCCCCTGCTCGTCGTGCGCCGGGTAGCGGGCCTCGCGCAGGCCACCGGTGATCGAGGGTTCGTAGTTGACCTGAGGGTTCTCGCCCGCCCCGTCGACGTAGTACGCCATCTGGCCGTCACGCTGGTTGGTGCGCACCTCCGCGTTCTTGGCCCGGTTGACGGGAAGCTGCAGGTAGTTCGGGCCGACCCGGTAGCGCTGGGTGTCGCTGTAGGAGAAGGTCCGGCCGATGAGCATCTTGTCGTCGGAGAAGTCCAGGCCGTCGACGAGGACGCCGGTGCCGAAGGAGATCTGCTCGTTCTCGGCGAAGAAGTCTTTGGGCATGCGGTCCAGCACCATCCGGCCCACCGGCTTGGGCGGGAAGTCCTGCTCGGGCCAGGTCTTGGTGTCGTCCAGGGGGTCGAAGTCGAGCTCGGGGTGGTCGTGGTCGTCCATCATCTGGACGAGCAGCTCCCACTCCGGGTGGTCTCCGCGGGCCACGGCCTCGTACAGGTCTTTGGTGGCGTGACCGAGCGTGTCGGCCTGGACGTTGGCGGCGTCCTCCTCGGTCATGCTGCGCACGCCCTGCTTGGGCATCCAGTGGTACTTGACGAGCTTGGTGTCGCCGTCGGCGTTGACCCACTTGTAGGTGTTGACGCCGAAGCCCTGCATGTGGCGGTAGTCGGCGGGGATGCCGCGCGGGCTGAACAGGTTGACCAGCATGTGCATGGCCTCGGGCGTCTGCGACATGAAGTCGAAGATGCGGCCGGGCTGCTGCTCGAAGGTCACCGGGTCGGGCTTGAGGGCGTGGATGACGTCCGGGAACTTGATGGCGTCGCGGATGAAGAAGACGCCCAGGTTGTTGCCGACCAGGTCCCAGTTGCCGTCCTCGGTGTAGAACTTGACGGCGAAACCCCGCGGGTCGCGGGCGGCCTCGGAGGAGTCGCGGCCTCCGATCACCGTGGAGAAGCGGACGGCCACGTCCGTGCGCTTGCCGCGCTCCTGGAACAGCTTGGCCCGGGTGTAGCGGCTGACCGGCTCGTCGCCCCAGGTGCCGTAGGCCTCGAAGTGGCCGTAGGCGGTGACGCCGCGGGCGTGCACGACGCGTTCGGGGATGCGTTCCCGGTCGAAGTGGCTGATCTTCTCCAGGAACTGGTAGTTCTCCAGCGTCGCGGGGCCCCGGGCGCCGACGGTGCGCTGGTTCTGGTTGTCGTAGACCGGATGGCCCTGGCGGTCGGTGAGTACCTCGCGGTCGTCGCCCGGTGCGGGACCGGTGCCGGAAACGTCCGTCATATGCGTGGGCTCCTTCGGCTCGTGGCCGGCGGCCGGCCGGGGCGGAGCCGCGAGGGTCCGCCCGGCCGGTCCTGGCGGGACGGGCCGGGTACCCGGGCGGCGCGGTCACTCACGTGCCATGGGCCTCGTCCGGCGCCTTCGGCGGCTCGGGCGACGGCCACCGGACAAGGGGGGGTGGGATGGTGGCTGTCGGCATCCGGCACTGACAGCGGGGCCGCGGGAGAGGAGAGGGATGCGGAACGTCTACTGGATCGGGGGCGGCAGCGGCGCGGGCAAGTCCACGATCGCCCGCCGTCTCGCCGACCGGTACGGCTGGCGCCGCTACGTGACGGACGACGCGATGGCGGATCACGCGCGCCGGACCACCGCCGAGGAGGCGCCCTTCCTGCACGCGTTCATGGCCATGGACCTGGACGAGCGGTGGGTCGACCGGTCCCCCGAGACCATGCTGGAGACGTTCCACTGGTTCCGGGGCGAGGCTTTCGGCCTGATCGTCGAGGATCTCGCGGGAGCGCCCCGGGACACGCCTGTGGTCGTCGAGGGGTTCCGGCTGCTGCCGCACCTTGTGAAGCCGCTGCTCACCGAGCCCGGACACGCGGTCTGGCTGCTGCCCACACCTGACTTCCGCCAGGTCGCGTTCACGAGCCGCGCCTCCCCCGGGGGAAGGTTCACGCAGCGGACCGGTGATCCCGGGCGGGCGGAGGACAACCTCGCCGTGCGGGACGCCCTGTTCACCGAGAGACTGCGCGAGGAGACCACCCGCCTGGGGCTGCCCTCCCTCACGGTGGACGGCACGATCACTGAGGACGAACTGGTTGAACGGGTCAGCGAGGTCTTCCGGCTCCGACACGCAGAAGGACCCGGACCCGCGCGGGGTCCGGGCTCTTGAGGGCCGGTGAGTCCCAGCCTCCGTCGAGGCGTGCGCGCAGCAGCCCCTTGCCCGGCCACCGCCGACCGGGCCGGATCAACGGCAGGTGTAGGCGAAGGACGCGGACGCCGTGTGCCGGCTGGGGGACTTGATGACCAGCCACGCCGTCGCCTGGTTGGTGCCCTTGCCGTAGAAGGTCCACAGCAGGCGCAGACGCGTCTCCTCCTGCCCCTTGCCCAACCGCCCCTCGCGCGGCCCCGAGGAGGTGCCGTCACTGCGGTTCCACTCGTAGGTGAACGCGCCGGCCGATCCGTTGGTGTGCACCACCGCGACCACCTCGGCCGTTCCGTCGCATCCGAGGACGCTGCTCGCCTGCGCCGTCACCTGGGTGATCCGCAGGTCCCCCGTCTGCCGTTGCCAGAGCGACCAGGCCAGCACGATCAGCAGGACGGCCGCCGCCAGGCCGTATCTGCGCAACCCTTGAGGTCGGCGGCGGGGCGTTTTCCGGCTCACGCGCTTCCCCGTGCTGTCCCAGACGTCGACGGCGGTGTCCGTCAGCCCCAGGGGCGGGACGCCGGGTCCGAAGTGCAGGACTTCGGACTCGGGCGCGGGCTCGGGCTCGGTACTCGTCCAGTGGGCGTCGAGGGCGGTCGGAACGTAGGTGGCGTCGACGACGTCCCTGATGGTCGGTTGCACATCCGGATCCTGCAAGGTCGGCTGCAGGTCCGGCTCCCGTGACTCCCACGGCACGACCGGGCGCTCGCCGCGGTCCGTCATCCTCGCCCTCCGTTCGGCTCGCTCTCAGACACTCGGCTGGACCGGCATCAGCCGGGCTCACCCTCCACGGCCACCGGAGCCCCCTGCCGCGGAGTCACCGCCGGTGTCCCTGCCGAACCCGAGCCGGTGCCGCTGCCGCCGGCAGAGGCGCCGGAGTCGGTGCTGCTCTGGCTGGTGGCGTTGAGGGACGGCGTGCCGGAGCCCGAGGCCGGGTTGCCGGACGGACCGGTGCCGGTACTGGGGCCGGTGCCGGTACTGGGGCCGGTGCCGGTACTGGGGCCGGTGCCGGTACTGGGGCCGGTGCCGGTACTGGGGCCGGTGCCGGTACTGGGGCCGGTGCCGGTACTGGGGCCGGTGCCGGTACTGGGGCCGGTGCCGGTACTGGGGCCGGTGCCGGTACTGGGGCCGGTGCCGGTACTGGGGCCGGTGCCGGTACTGGGGCCGGTGCCGGTACTGGGGCCGGTGCCGGTACTGGGGCCGGTGCCGGTACTGGGGCCGGTGCCGGTACTGGGGCCGGTGCCGGTACTGGGGCCGGTGCCGGTACTGGGGCCGGTGCCGGTACTGGGGCCGGTGCCGGTACTGGGGCCGGTGCCGGTACTGGGGCCGGTGCCGGTACTGGGGCCGGTGCCGGTACTGGGGCCGGTGCCGGTACTGGGGCCGGTGCCGGTACTGGGGCCGGTGCCGGTACTGGGGCCGGTGCCGGTACTGGGGCCGGTGCCGGTACTGGGGCCGGTGCCGGTACTGGGGCCGGTGCCGGTACTGGGGCCGGTGCCGGTACTGGGGCCGGTGCCGGTACTGGGGCCGGTGCCGGTACTGGGGCCGGTGCCGGTACTGGGGCCGGTGCCGGTACTGGGGCCGGTGCCGGTACTGGGGCCGGTGCCGGTACTGGGGCCGGTGCCGGTACTGGGGCCGGTGCCGGTACTGGGGCCGGTGCCGGTACTGGGGCCGGTGCCGGTACTGGGGCCGGTGCCGGTACTGGGGCCGGTGCCGGTACTGGGGCCGGTGCCGGTGTTGCCGTCACCGACCGGCGCCGTGACCTTGTCGGACCCGGGGCCACCCGCCACCCCGGATTCACCGCCGCCGGTACCCGGGTCGGCGTGGCCGTGCCCCGGGCGCGGGGTGGTGTTCCCTCCGGGACCGGAGCCGCCCTGCCCGGGCCCGGGCTCGCCTGTGACTCCTGTGCTGGGGTCCTGGCCCTCGTCGGGCACCCTGTCGCGCGTCTCGTCGGGCAGTTCGCCGGGGCTCTCGTCGTCGTAAGGGTTCGTTTCTCCACGGTCGGTGTGACCGCGGTCGGTGTCGCTCTCCACGCCGGTGCCCCCGTCGGCGTTGGTTCCGGTGTCGCCGGGCCCACCGCTCTTCTCCGTCTCGGAGCCGGCATCACCCGCCCGGTTCCGGGGGCCCGTGCCGCTGTTCCCGGCCTCACCGCCGGAGCCCGAGTCCGCCCGGGTACCACCGTCGGCCGGCGCTGTGCCCGCCCCGTCGGAATCGTCGGCCGCCTCGAGCGTGCGGTCACGCTCGCTGCCCCGCGTTTCGTTCGACGAGCCGGTGTCCTTCTTCCGGGCGTCGACCCTGGTGACGGCCTCTGTGTGCGCACCGGCGGGTGCTTCGGCCCCGCCCGCCCAGCCGTTGGGCATCATGCTCAGCAGCGCCGCCACCGCCACGGCGGCCGCACCGGTGAGCACATCACCCCGCCTGCGCAGTTGCTTGCGGCGCCGTGCGGTCACAACGGTGCGGGCCAGTTCGGCCGAGGAGCCCACCAGTCGAGCGTCCAGGCGTGAGATCGCCGGCGGCACGAGGGCCGCCGCCACCGCGGCCAGCCGGCTCTGGCCGCGTTCCTCCCAGTCGGCTCCGTACGCGTTCTCGGCCACCCACTCCAGCTCCCGCAGGAAATCGAGAGCGCCGGCGGGACGGAGTGCCGGGTCCTTGGCCATACCGTGCAGGACCAGCCCGCGTACCTCCACCGGCAACCGGTCCGTCGGCACCGGCTCCTCGACGTGCTGACGCAGGAAGTCGAGGGGTTCCGGACCTTCGAACGGGCGCACACCGGTCAGGCACTCGTAGAGGGTGGCCGTCGCCGCGTACACATCGCCGGCGGGGGTGGCCGCCCTCAGCTTCCACTGCTCCGGGGGCATGTACGCCCAGGTTCCGCACAGGTTGTGGCGGTCGCCGGTGCGCGCCGAAATCCCGAAGTCCACCAGCTTGGTCTGGCCGTCCCAGTTGACCAGTACGTTCTCCGGCTTGAAGTCGCGGTGCACGACGCCGACTCCGTGTGCGGCGGCCAGTCCGCGCAGGGACCCTTTCAGCACGACGAGTGCGGCCTCGGGGTGCGTGGGCCCCTCTTTCTTCAGCAGCGCGCGGAGTGCGGCACCGTAAACCAGTTCCATGACGATGGCCGCGCCCTGGTCGGCTTCCACGTACTCGTACAGTCGCGTCACATGAGGCGATGTCAGGCCACCGAGAAGCCGGGCTTCTTCCCGCAAGGCAGTGCGAAATTCCTCCCTCGAACACAGTTCCTTATTGAGGTATTTGATCGCGACGTTCCGGCTGGTCGCGGCATGGCGGGCGATCACCACCCGACCGTTCCCACCCTTACCCAGATTCTTCAGGTCGACATACCCGGGAACGGTCCAAGAATCGTCCCCCCGTTCGACTTCCCATCCGCCGTGACCGGCCACTCCTGCCACGTTTCCCCCTGCTGTTCCGTTGCACTGAGGCTCCTCGAACGAGGCAACCGAAGGGGAATTCTCCCAGTGGCAAAAGATCCAATACAGCAAGAAATTTCACAGTTCTGCAACCGTCGATACTGACGTCAATTCAAATGACGGTGACGGCAGTGACCACTTGTTGAGCACATCGGAGTTGTGGGGCGGTTGTGAGTTCATGCCTACGGCGGCGCCCCGAACGTCGGGCCGGTCGGGGTCCGATGGCCGCGGCCCGCTACGGCGGCCGCGTGGCGGCCGGATCGGAGGGGCAGACCCGCACACACCATCAACTCCCCACCCCCGCACGAAACTTCAGGCAGTCACTCCGGAAGCCCACAGAAAGCGATCACTTTCGGAACTAAGTGGCGCTCCACCGTGCGAGACCGGTCGATGACGGTGTGTACTGTGCTGCGGGTGGCTCGCCTGAGCACCTCGGACCCAGCCCTGCCCGACTCCCTCCTGGAATCGACTCGATGATCGAAGTACCGGACCTGGCCGTCGGCGCCCTCGCTCTCGGCACACTGTCCGCGTTCGCCCTCGGCGGCGGGCTGCTGCGCTCACGGCGGCACCTGGCCGCGCAACGTGCGAAGACGGCCGCGCTGCGGGCCCAACTCGACGGCACGACACGGGCGTTCACCTCCGAGGTCGAGCATCTGGCGGCACGACGGGTGCCCGCCGCGGCCCGGCAGGCCGCACACTCCCACGTCAGCGAGCCCGGGCCACTGAACCCGCAGCTGGCCGGCTCGCCCCTGGGGAGCGCCCTGGAGCAGGTGCTCAAGGGGCTGCACGCCGAACTGGCCGCGCAGCGCACCCGGATCGACGCGGCGGCACAGGCCGGGATGCGGGGGGCCACCCGGGAGATCCAGGCGGCTCTGTACCGGCTGCAGGACGCTCTGCGGGGACTGCAACAGCGCTACGACGACCCCGAGCTGACGCAGACCCTGTTCGAACTGGACCACGAGAACGAGCAGTCGCTGCGGCGCGCGCAGATCGCCGCGGTGGTGTGCGGGGCGTGGGTGGGACTCGCCCGCGAGGAGTCCCATCTCGTGGACGCGGTGACGGGCGGTCAGGCCCGGCTCGCGGGGTACCGCCGCGTCCGGATCAACAACCACCTCGCGGCCGGAACGGCCCTGGTGTCCCACGCCGTCGAGCCGGTCGCCATCATCGTCGCCGAGCTCCTCGACAACGCGCTGCGGCATTCCGCGCCCGACACGGACGTGGTGGTCAATCTCGAGGCGGTCCACCACGGGGTCTGCGTCACCGTGGACGACGCCGGTCTGGGCATGACGCAGGACGAGCGGGCCCGGGCCCAGCGGATGGTCGCCGGTTCGGATCCGATCCTGCTGACCGAGCTCGGGGATCCGCCGCGCATGGGGCTCGCGGCCGTCGGCCAGCTGACCCGGCAGTTCGATCTGAGCGTGGACCTGTCCTCCCCGTCGCCGTACGGCGGGGTGCGGGCGGTGCTGCGGGTCGACAGCCATCTGCTGACACGCATCGACCCGCAGGAGCAGCCCCCGGCGGCCAGTGCGCCCCGTTCGACCCGGCGGGAGGCCGTGCGGGAACCGGAGAGCGGTTCCGGCGCGTCCCACGGTGCGGTCCCGGCCCCCTCCGGCCCGCACCACACGCTCCGCCCCGGCGGGCAGGCCCAACCGCTCCCCACCGGCGCAGGCACAGACACAGACACGGGCGACGCAGGCACCGGCAACGCAGGCGACGCAGGCGACGATCACGGCTACGGCACGGAGCACCTGGGCGGCGACGACGCCCCGGTCCCCGGCCACCACGGCCCGCGGGAAAGCGGCGGCCTCCCCCAGCGGCGTCGCCGGGGTCGCGCCACGACCTCGGGCGGCCCCGCCGCGGCCGAACCCGCGGCATCTCCCCGTTCCCGCCGTCCCGAGGAGTCCGCCGCCGCCCTCGGCGCCCTCCAGTCCGGCACCGCGGCAGCGCGTACCGCCGCGCGGTCGAACACAGGCGCAGTTCCAGCCGTATGTGAGGGTGCCCCGGCCGCGACCACGGCCGACACGGCATCCGAGGACACCGACAGCAGCGAAAACGAAGGGGGAACGGCTCGATGACCAGCCGCGCAGCGGGGGACACGGCATGGGTGCTCGAACCGGTCCTGGAGGTGCCGCACGTCGTGGCCGCCGCCCTGCTCACCCGGGACGGACTCGTCACCGGCTATACCGACGCGCTGTCGCGGCCGTCGGCCGAGCGGGTCGCGGCCATCACCAGCACCGTGCAGGGCGCCTGCCGTACCGCGGCGGCGGCGTTCGCCGACACCGACCGGGCGGAGATCCGGCAGGTCGTCATCGAGTCGGACCACGGCTATGTGCTGATCGTGCCGACGGACCACGGCACCTGCGTCGCCGCGTACGGCGATCCCGAGGTGCGGCTGGACCTGCTCGCCCACCGGGTGCATTCGCAGGTCGCGCGGCTGGGCGAGAAGGCGATGGCCGCCGGGCCCCGAGGTGCCGACGGCGGCACGTCGGCATGACCGGCCGCCGAGGCGGCCGTCCCCTGGTTCCCGCGTACCTGTCAACCGGCGGTGTGGCGCGGCCCAGTCGTGCGCATCTGGAGCGGCTGTCGGTCCTCACCGGCAGCGGTGAGCAGGCCCCAGCGGACCTGCCCGCCGCCCAGGCGGCCCTGCTGGAGGAGCTGGAGCACGGCTCGCTGACGGTGGTGGAGGCCGCGGCCCTGCTGCGGCTGCCGGTCTCCGCGGTGCTGGTACTGGCCGCCGACCTCCTCGACCGTGACCTGGTCCTGGCCCGTGCGCCGATCCCGCCCGCCCGGCGCTTCGACCCCGACCTGCTGAAGAGAGTGGCCGATGGCCTCCGCGACCTCAAGCACCGTTGACGCCGAGCCGGGGGGTGCGGGCATCCACCTGCCCGACACCGCCCAGGACCTGGTGAAGATCCTCGTCACGGGGCCGTTCGGGGTGGGCAAGACGACCCTGATCCGCTCCGTCTCCGAGATCCGGCCGCTGCACACGGAGGAGCAGCTCTCGGAGGCGTCCGCACAGGTCGACGACCTCGCCGGGGTCCGGGACAAGTCCACCACCACGGTCGCCATCGACTTCGGCCGGATCAGCCTGCCGGGCGGCGTCGTGCTGTACCTGTTCGGCACGCCCGGCCAGGAACGCTTCCGGGCCCTGTGGGACGACGTCGCCTACGGGGCGCTCGGCGCGCTCGTGCTGGTCGACGCCCGCCGGATCGACGCCTCGTTCGACGTGCTGGGGCTCGTGGAGGAGTCGGGGCTGCCCTACGCGGTCGCCCTCAACACCTTCCCGGACGCGCCCCGCCACCACACGCCCGAGCAGCTGCGCGCCGCCCTGGACCTGGAGCCCACGACTCCCATGGTCACGTGCGACGCGCGGGAGACGGACTCCTCGGTCGACGCCCTGCTCGCGCTGGTACAGCACCTGATCGACCACCACCCCCCGGAGCCCCGGTGACCCACCCCTCCCCCGCCGAGCAAACCTTCTCCCTCGCGGCGCCCGTCCGCCTCTGGGAGGACGGCTTCGCCCGCGATCCCCACCCCTACTACGCCGCCCTGCGCGCCCACGGCCCGGTCGGCTGGGCGGAACTCGCGCCCGGCGTCCCGGCGTACGTCGTCACCGACCGGCGGGCGGCGCTTGATCTGCTGCACGACACGGAGACGTTCTCGCACGATCCCCGGCCGTGGGAGGCGACCGTTCCCGACGACTCGCCGGTGCTCGGCATGATGCGCTGGCGCCCCAACACCCTGTTCGCCGACGGCGGCGCCCACCTGCGCTACCGCACCTCGCTGATCGACGCCTTCGATCTGGTGGAGCCGCACGATCTGCGGGCCCGGGTGCACCGCGCGGTGCACCTGCTGGTGAGCCGGATCGGGCCGCGCGGCGAGGCCGACCTGGTCGGCGAGTTCACCCGGCCGCTGATGGCGCTGGTGTTCAACAGCCTGTTCGGGCTGCCCGACAGCGCGAGCGACCGGCTGGACACCGCCCTGGGCAAACTGATCGAGGGCGGCGCCCAGGCGGCCGAGGGCGAAGCCGAGTTCGGCGGGTACGTGCTGGAGCTGATCGCGGCCAAGACCGAGCGGCGGGGCGACGATCTGCCGAGCTGGCTGCTGGACCACCCGGCGGGCCTGACCCCCGAGGAGGTCACCTGGCAGGTGTTCCTCACCCTCGGCGCGGGGCACGAGCCCACGGCCAACCTGGTGTCCAACGCGCTGTCCAGGATCCTCGGCAACCCGGCCTACTACTCGACGCTGACCAGCGGCGCCCGCCCGGTGACGGACGCGGTGCTGGAGGTCCTGCACCACGAGACGCCGCTCGCCAACTACGGGATCCACTACGCCCGTACACCGGTCGCCCTGCACGGCGTGTGGATCAGGGCCGCGGTGCCGGTGGTGATCTCCTACGGCGCGCTCGCCCAGGCCGCCGAGCAGGAGCGCGGCGCGGAGCGCCACCCGTCGGACGCCTCTCACCTGTCCTGGTCGGCGGGCCCGCACGCCTGCCCGGTCAAGCAGCACACCCTGCTCATCGCCACCGAGGCGATCGAACGGCTCACCCAGTGGCTGCCCGACCTCGAACCCGTCCTGCCCCGCGAGCGCCTGACGTGGCGGCCCGGTCCGTTCCACCGCTCGCTGACCGCCCTGCCCGTCCGTTTCAGCCCCCGCTCCCCCGACCAGCCAGGAGGACGACCGTGACCGTGACCGACCGCATCGCTCTGGACCCGTTAGGCGCCGACATCGCCGCCGAGAGCGCCCGGCTGCGCGCCCTCGGCCCGATCGTGCCCGTGGAACTGCCCGGCGGCATCCCGGCGTGGGCGCCGACGCGCTACGACACGCTGAGGGAGCTCATCCTCGACCCGCGGGTCAGCAAGGACCCGCGGCTGCACTGGCGGCTGTGGCCCGAGATCGCCGGGAAACCGTCCTGGGCCTGGATCCTGGGCTGGGTCGGCGTGGTGAACATGCTCTCCACGTACGGACCGGACCACACCCGGCTGCGCAAGCTGGTCGCGCCCAGCTTCACGCACCGGCGGACCGAGGCGATGCGGCCCCGGGTGGAGGCGATCACGGCGGGGCTGCTGGACTTACTGGAGGCCGACGACGGCGAGGTCGTGGACGTCAAGGAAGGGTTCGCCCATCCGCTGCCGATGCGGATGATCTGCGAACTCATGGGTGTTCCCGACGAGTTGCGGGAGGACACCGGCCGGCTCATCGCGGCCATCATGGACACCTCCGATCCGAGCCCGGAGCACGCGGCGTCGGTGCAGCGGCAGATCGGGACGGTGCTGCCGGCGCTGATAGCCCACCGGGCCGCGCACCCCGGGGACGACATGACGTCCGAGCTGATCCGGGTCCGGGACGAGGACGGTGACCGGCTGAGCGACGAGGAGCTGCTGTACACGCTGCTGCTGGTGATCGGCGCCGGTTTCGAGACCACCGTGAACCTCATCGGCAACGCGGTGGTCGCCCTGCTGCGTCGTCCCGAGCAGCTGGCGGCCGTCCGGTCCGGGGAGATCGGCTGGGACGCCGTCGTCGACGAGACGCTGCGCGCCCACCCGTCGATCGCGTCGCTGCCGCTGCGGTTCGCCGTCACCGACCTCGCGGTCGGCGATGTGACGATCCCGGCCGGTGACGCCATCATCACGACGTACGCCGCCGCGGGGCTCGATCCCGAGCACTACGGGCCGGACGCCGACCACTTCGACGCCACGCGGGGCGCCGACGACCATCTGGCGTTCGGGATCGGCGTCCACCGCTGCATCGGGGCGCCGCTCGCCCGGCTGGAAGCCCTCACCGCGCTGCCGGCGCTGTTCGACCGGTTCCCGGATCTGCGCCTGGCCGCCGGCGACGACGGCCTGCGGCAGGTGCCGTCGTTCATCGCGTTCGGCTGGCAGGAGATCCCGGTGCGGCTGCGGGGCTGACGCCCCGGAAGGGTGGCGCCGCACAGCGCAGCGCGCGGGAGCGCGACCGGTCCCCCGTTCCGGTCGTGCCCCCGCGGTGAGTTGAACTTACGTCCCTGTCCGAGGCCTTGTGAACCGTGTCGATGCCCGCTGCACGCTCAGCGGGGCTCACCCGTGCACAGCCGAGTCCGGATGGCCCGGTTTCGTCCCGCCAGGATCCGGCCAACCGGTTGCCCCGGAGGCAAACAGGCTCAGGCCGGGCTTCGCAGGACCGGCAGGTCGAGGTCGCCCACGGTCAGGTGCGCCAGGACGACCTCGTACAGGTCGGTGCCCGCGGCGAGCAGCTGGCGTTCCAGGACGGGTTCGGCGCTGCGGACGTGCTCGCGCACGGTCTGGGCGTGCACACCCAGGGCCTGTGCGGCTCGTTCGGCGTTGCCGCCGACGGCGATCCAGGTGCGCAGCGTCCGGCGCGGATTGCGGGCGTCGGCGTCGAGCCGCCCCAGCAGGTCCTGCCCCCAGGTGCGTACGGCGGGGCCGGACAGCAGGTCGGCGAGCCGCAGATCCGGCTCCCCGGCGCCGTCGGACGGTGCGTCGGGCAGGCCGATCCGGGTGTTGAGCGCCAGGTGGACGACGGCCCGGACCGTGAGGTCGGCGAAATCGGTGCCGAGCAGGGCCTCGACGCGTTCCATGCGGGCGCGGACGGTGTTGCGGCTGACGCCGAGGACCTTGGCGGCGTTGACGGCGGTGAATTCCAGGCCGAGCCGGGTGGTGGCGAGCAGTTCGGCGCGGGTGTGGTGCGGCAGGGTGTCGAGGGGGCGCAGCACGCGGGACGTCCAGCCGCGCAGCGCCACCGGGTCCATCAGGCGTTCGGGGTGGGTGCGCTCGGCGTAGACGGCCGTCTTGTCGGGCCGGAAGTGGGCCACGGCCAGGGCGCTGACGGCCTGCCCGTAGGCGGTGGCGGTCTGGGCGAGGCTCTGGCGGACGCTGCCGCCGAGGAAGAGGTCCGGGTGGCGGCCGACGAGGGACCGCAGGGCGTCGCCCGTGGTCTCCCTGGGACCGACGACGATCACATGCCCGTCCATGGCCGGGCAGCGCACGACCAGGGCGTCCTCCCGGGTGCTGTCCAGGCACTCCTCGGCGACGCGGTCGCGCACGTCGGGAGCGGATTCGACGACGTACACGCACGCCGTTTCGGCGTCGAGCAGCCCGGGCCAGAGTCCGGCGGCGACGCGGCGGGCGGCGATGGTGTCCTCGACCATCAGCAGCTGCAGGATCGCCAGGCGCAGATCGGAGGTGGCCCGGCGCAGCCGCTGCCCGGCCGCGGTGGACTCGCTCGCCGTCAGCAGCAGCTCGATCACCTGGGCGGTGTGCGTGACGACACCGGAGGACCGCCGGTCGAAGGGGTCCTGCCGGGAGACGGCCAGCACGCACGCGTGGGACGGGTGCTCCACTCTGACCAGGCGCAGGTGGCGCTCCCGGCTCTCCCAGGCCGCGGAGGCGATCCGGCCGGCGGTGATGTCCGCGACCAGGCCCTCGTCCAGCGGGAGCCGGTTTCCGGCGATGAGGTTCCCGGCGGCGTCCTGGAGGGCCACGGTCGCGCCCACGGTGCCGGCGAGCCAGGCGACGACTCTGCGGACGTCGCGCCCGGCCGGACGCAGATGCTCGAGCAGTTCCTCCGCCCACGCCGGGTCCGTGCCGGCCTGCGCCGCACGCTGCCGGTTCCCGTCCTCTCGGCCAGCCACCTGGGCCTTCCCCTCGCTCCTCGTGCCGCCTCCGGCCCACCGGTCGGGGACGTTACCTCACGTCCGCAGGGCGATCCGCCCGGCCCGGACGTCGGACGGCGGGGGCCGGTGTCCCCGGGCCCGGCCCCCTCCTGCGCCGCCGACCCGCGCCGGCGGCATAAGCTCGGCGGATGGCGAAGTACTACGACGTGCACCCCGACAACCCGCAGGCCCGCACCATCGGCCAGATCGCCGACAGCATCCGCGCCGACGCTCTTGTCGCCTACCCCACGGACTCCTGCTACGCACTGGGCTGCCGTATCGGCAGCCGTGACGGCATCGACCGGATCCGCACGATCCGCAAGCTGGACGACCGGCACCACTTCACCCTCGTGTGCCAGGACTTCGCCCAGCTCGGCCAGTTCGTGCGGATCGACAACGACGTGTTCCGCGCGATCAAGGCGTCGACGCCCGGCAGCTACACGTTCATCCTGCCCGCGACGAAGGAGGTGCCGCGCGTGCTGCAGCACCCCAAGAAGAAGACGGTCGGGGTGCGCATCCCCGACCACGTCGTCACCCAGGCCCTGCTCGCCGAACTCGGTGAGCCGCTGCTGTCCAGCACCCTGCTGCTGCCCGGCGAGGAGGAGCCGATGACGCAGGGCTGGGAGATCAAGGACCTGCTCGACCACGTGCTGGACGGGGTGGTCGACTCGGGCGACTGCGGTACCGAGCCGACGACGGTCGTCGACTTCTCCGGTGGGGAGGCCGAGATCGTGCGGCACGGCGCGGGCGACCCCTCACGGTTCGAGTAAAGCGCGCGCCAAAGGCCGTTCACGGTTCAACCGTGTGCCGGGGGTGGGCGAATTGCCCCGGGTCGGGCGTGTCACGATGACCATGATCCGCCCGGTCACGCGGACGGGTTGCAGGCCCCCACCCCCGCAGAGAGGCAGCCCAGCCATGACCGCCGTACAGGGAACCGCCGTCGACATCCCCACCGAGGACGGCACCGCCGACGCGTATCTGGCCCACCCCGCCGACGGGGCCGCCCACCCGGCGGTCCTGCTGTTCATGGACGCCTTCGGTCTGCGTCCGCAGCTGCGGTCCATGGCGGACCGGCTGGCCGCCGAGGGCTACACGGTGCTGGTGCCGAACGTGTTCTACCGGCACGGTCGCGCCCCCCTGTTCGACCTTCCCGAGTTCATCGACCCGGGGTCGCGTCCGGAGATATTCGAGCGCATCGTGCCGGTCATGCAGGACCTGACGAACGAGCGGGCGATGCGGGACGCCGGTGCGTATCTGCACTGGCTGGCCGAGTCGCCCGCGGTGGCCGACGGCCCGGTCGCGCTGACCGGCTACTGCATGGGTGCCCGCCTCTCGCTGCTCACCGCGGGCACCTACCCGGAGCGGGTCGCGGCGGCGGCCGGCTTCCACGGCGGGCGGCTGGCGACGGACACCCCGGACAGCCCTCACCTGGTGGCCGGCAAGGTCACCGCCGAGCTGTACTTCGGCCACGCCGACCAGGACCACTCCCTGCCGGAGGAGCAGATCGAGCGCCTGGAGAAGGCCCTGACGGCGGCGGGCGTGCGCCACCGGTGCGAGGTGTACACGGGCGCGCCGCACGGATTCACGCAGGCCGACACCGCGGCGTACCACCAGGAGGGCGACGAGCGGCACTGGTCGGCGCTGCTGGACCTGCTGAAGCGCACATTCTGACCTCAATCGACTCCTTGGTGACACGAGTTGGCGGCCTACCGACGGTAAGGGCTTGCTCTCCCGTGATCCCTGCGCGTAGACCTTGCTGAACACCAGTCAGGACTCTGGGGGGAGTTGACTCTTGGACGGCACGGTCGACGGGTTCCGCTACGGTGCGGTGACCCCGGTGGCGGCATATCTGATGGCCTGCCTGGGAGGGGCCCTGGGGCTGCGGTGCATCGTGCGCTCGCTGCTCAACGCGCAGTCGTGGAAGACGGGCTGGCTCGCGTTAGGCGCCGCCTCCATCGGGTGCGGCATCTGGACGATGCACTTCATCGCCATGATCGGCTTCCATGTGGAGGAGACCCGGGTCCGTTACGACGCGGCCACGACGGTGCTCAGTCTCGTCGTGGCCGTCACCGTGGTGGGCGTCGGCGTGTTCATCGTCGGCCACCGCGGCGCAAGCGCTGTCACGCTGGCGGTCGCGGGGGCGGTCACCGGACTGGGCGTTGCGGGCATGCATTACCTCGGCATGGCGGCGCTGCGGCTGAACGGCGACGTCGGCTACGACCCGGTCGGCGTCGTACTGTCCGTGCTGATCGCCATCGGGGCCGCGACCGCGGCGCTGTGGTCGGCGGTCACCATCCGCGGCTTCCTGATGAGCCTCGGGGCGAGCCTGGTGATGGGCGTGGCGGTGTCCGGGATGCACTACACGGGTATGGCAGCCGTCAGCGTCCATGTGCACGACACGACCGGCGGGACGTGGGCGGGCGAGTCGCCGACGTCCCTGCTGCTGCCGATGCTGCTGGGGCCGGTGGTCTTCCTGCTGCTGGCCGGGGCCGTGGTGATGTTCGACCCGCTGCTGGTGCTGGGCGAGCGGACGTCCGCACGGCAGAACGCGCCGGCAACCGGCTCCACAGCGCCACGTCGCCCGTCGTGGCGCACCACGGCCTCCTCCAGGCGCGAGCGGTGAGCGGCCCACCCGCCGGCGAACCAAGATCGATTGCTACGGTGCACCGGTGTCCGACTCCTCACGCGATACCGCCGAAGGCGCCGGCTGGGGCACCAGCGATCGGGGCGCGTACCGGCGGTTGATGCCGCCGAAGTCCGAGAAGATCTCCTGGCTGAGCCCGAAGATGCTGTGGCTCGCCCGCAACGGCGTGCTGGCCTCCTGGTTCGGTGACCCCACCGGCCGGACACGCAGCCGGTGGGTGGCACAGCGGGCGGCTTCCGGAGCACCGGCCGACAAGGTGATCCGCCGGGACGACCCGGACCGGTTCTCCTTCCTGGTCATCGGTGACACCGGCGAGGGCGACGACCCCCAGTACGCCGTCGTGCCCGGGTTCCTCAAGACCGGTCAGGACACCCGCTTCGCCGTGCTGGCCAGTGACGTGATCTACCCGGTGGGCAGCGCGGACGACTACGGCACCAAGTTCTTCCGCCCCTACCGGGACTACCGGGCGCCGATCTACGCGATACCCGGCAACCACGACTGGTACGAGGACCTCGGCTCTTTCATGCGCGTCTTCTGCGGCGACGCCCCGCCCCTGCCGCCCGAGCCCCGGCCCCGTCCGCTCACCCGGGCCCGGCTGCGCTCGCTGCTGTGGCACCGGCCGCGCCCGGATGCGGGGCAACACCTGGCCGAGGCACGCACGTTGCGCTCCGCCCCCGGGCAACAGGCAGTCCAGCCGGGGCCGTACTGGGCGATCGACGCCGGTCCGGTGCGGATCATCGGCATCGACACGGGTCTGCTCGGCGCCCTCGATGCCGAGCAGGGCGCCTGGCTGCGCGAGGTCTCCCAGGGTCCCCGCCCCAAGATCCTGATCACCGGCTCGCCCCTGTACGTGGACGGCCGGCGCGAGCCCTGCGCCATCGAAGGGGGCGGCACCGTCGACGACATCGTCCGCGCCCCGGAGCACCACTACGTGGCGGCGATCGGCGGCGACATCCACAACTACCAGCGCTACCCGGTCCGGCTGGCCGACGGCCGCACACTCCAGTACGTCGTCGCCGGCGGGGGCGGGGCGTTCATGCACGCCACCCACACGATCCCGCGCGTCGACGTCGCGGGCGTCACCGAACAGGACTTCCGCTGCTACCCGCTGCGCGGCGACTCCCTGGCCTTCTACAGCCGGCTGTACGGCCGCCGGCTGCGGATGCGCCGCTTCTTCACCCTCACCGAGGGCGAGGCGACGGCTGTGATCGCCGAGCGGCTCGGCATCAGACCCACCCGTACCCCGGGCGCCTCGACCCGGCTCACCCGGCGCGTCCGCCTGGTCGCCGGACTGCTCGGCACCGGACACCGCCCCGACCGGGCCAAGCGGTTCCGGCTGCCCGTGCGGAAGATCTACACGTCGTTGTTCTCGCCGAGCTCGGCGACGTACGACCCGCCGTTCTTCAAGTGCTTCCTGCGCCTGGACGTCTCCCCGGAGGCGGTCCGGCTGCGCTGCTTCGCGGCGACCGGAAACCGCGCCCAGGAAGTCGCCCCGCCGGTCGAGGACGAGGTGCTGATCCCGCTGCGCTGACCGGGCGGAACGGGAACAGCGGGGGCCGCCGCCGGGTTGGAACCGTCGTACACCATTGAAGGTTCAATGATGGAGGGCTCGTGCCGCCGACCTCACGACCGCTGCGCAAGCTGGGCTTTCTGACCATCGGGCTGTTCGACCCGGCGGACCCGCGCCCGGGCCACGAGTCCACCCTGGAGATCATCGAGCTGGGCGAGCGACTCGGCTTCGACAGCGCGTGGGTGCGTCACCGGCATCTGCAGCACGGCATCTCCTCCCCTGTCGCGGTCCTGTCGGCGGCGTCCCAGCGCACGCGCCGTATCGAGCTGGGCACGGCGGTGATCCCACTCGGGTGGGAGAACCCGCTGCGGCTGGCCGAGGACCTGGCCACCGTCGACCTGCTGTCGGGCGGACGCCTCAATCCGGGCGTGAGCGTGGGCCCGCCCATGCACTTCGACCAGGTCAAGGACGCGCTCTACCCGGACACGGCCGACGCCGAGGACTTCGGCTACGGCAGGGTGGAGCGGCTGCTGGACTTCGTGCGGGGCAAGCCGGCGACGGACTTCAGCGGCGTCGAGGGCTTCGAGGTCTTCTCCGACCGGGTACAGCCGCACTCCCTGGGCCTGGGCCGCCGCCTCTGGTACGGCGGTGGCAGCCTGCGGTCGGCCCGATGGGCCGGCGAGCACGGCATGAACCTCCTCTCCAGCAGCGTCGTGAAGGCCGAAGAGCCCGAGGGCCCCTACGACTTCGCGGAGATCCAGCTCGCGCAGATCCGCGCCTTCCGGGCCGCCCACCCCGACGGCGAGGCCGCCCGCGTCTCGCAGGGCCTGGTCGTCATCCCCACGGACTCCGCCTCGCCCGCCCAGCGTGCCCGCTACGAGGAGTACGCCGCCCAGCGCACTCCCCGCACGGCGACGCCGCAGGGTCCGGCACGGCTGCTGTTCGCGCCGGACCTGGTGGGCACCTCGGCCGAGATCGCCGAACGGCTGCACGCGCACGCCGCGTTCCGGGAGGTGGACGAGGTGGCGTTCGCCCTGCCGTTCTCCTTCGAGCACGAGGACTACGTGCAGATCCTCACCGACATGGCGACAAAGCTGGGCCCGGCCCTGGGATGGCACCCGGGCTCCTAGACCTGCCGGTGCCGGATTCGGTGCGCGTTCACCGATGAGCGGCCAGCACAGCCGCGAGACCCTCCTGCAGGTCATTGACGAAATACCCGGGCACCTCCAGCGACGGGAAATGGCCCCCCTTCTCGGGCGACCTCCATCGGACGATCTGCCGGTAGCGCTCCTGTGCCCAGGGGCGCGGACACCTCTCGATGTCGCGGGGATACATCGTGATGGCCGACGGGACATCGACCCGCAGTTCGGGGTCGAGTGAGTTGTGGCTTTCGTAGTAGATGCGGGCCGCCGATGCGCCGGTCCGCGTCAGCCAGTACAGGGTGACGTCGTCGAGGACACGGTCCCTGGACATCGTCTCGAACGGGCTGTCCTCGGTGTCCGACCACTCGGCGAACTTGTCGACGATCCAGGCGAGAAGCCCGACCGGCGAGTCGACGAGCGAGTAGCCGATGGTCTGCGGCCGGGTCGCCTGCTGCTTCGCGTACGCCGCGCGGTGACGCCAGAAATGGTGGGTTCCCTCGGCCCACTCGCGCTCGACCGCGGTCAGCCCGTCCATGGTCAACCCGGGCGGTCCCGCCGCGAACGTGGAGTGGATGCCGAGCACGTGCTCCGGGAACCTGCCTCCGAGAACCGTGGTGATATTGCCTCCCCAGTCGCCGCCGTGGGCCAGGAATGTGCCGTAGCCGAGCCTTCCCATCAGTTCCACCCATGCGGCCGCGATCTTCTCGGTTCCCCACCCGGTGGTGGCCGGCTTGTCGCTGTGACCGAAGCCGGGCAGCGACGGGACCACGACGTGGAACGCGGGCGCGTCCGCATCTCGCGGATCGGCCAACTCGTCCACCACATCGACGAATTCAGCGACACTGCCCGGCCAACCGTGCGTCATGATCAGAGGAGTGGCGTCCGCACGCGCGGATCGGCGGTGCAGGAAATGGATTCCCAGACCATCGATGGTCGTGCGGAACTGGCCGATGCGGTCAAGGCGCCTTTCGAACGACCGCCAGTCGTACTCGGTGCGCCAGTACGTCACGAGATCGACGAGGTCGGCGAGCGGAACGCCCTGTTCCCATCGGCGAGGGCCGGGGGCGGCGCGGTGGACCGTCTCGGCCTCCGGCAGTCGCGCCGCGGCCAGTCGCGCGCGCAGATCGTCGAGGTCGGCGTCGCTCGCGTGGGCTTCCCATACTTGCACGTCGCTCGTGGGACGGGACATGAGACCTCCAGGCCATCGCGGAACCGGCTAAGACGGTTCTAACAGTCCGCAGAGTCATGCCGCAACCGGCTATGGTGGTTCCATGCGTGGTGAGTTCCCTGACTTCCGCCTCGGCAGCGTGCTGGCGACCAGCTTCACGGGGACGCTGTCAGAGCGTCATGGCAACGCCGTGGAGCGCATTCCCACGCCGCACCGACTCGTCGACTGGCTGGCGGTGAACGGCCTCGCCGTGGACTCCTGCACCACTGCCCAGCTCGAGCTCGCCCGTGAGTTGAGGGAGTCGATTCACGCCGCCGCCACAGCGGCCGCTATCCAGGGCCCTCTCCCCGCGCCTGCCGTCCAGGTCATCAACGACTGCAGCGCTCAGGGTCGGGCCGCGGCGATCCTGACACCCGAGGGCGAGCGGCGATGGCGGCTCAGCTCGGCTTCCCGTGTGGAAGACGCTCTCGGCGTGATCGCCGCCGACGCGATCAGCATCATCGCAGGCGAACGAGACGGAAAACTGGCCTTGTGCGCATCACCGACCTGCAAAGCCGCCTTCTTCGACACCAGCCAGAGCCGCACCCGCAAATGGTGTGACATGAACACGTGCGGGAATCGCCAGAAGAAGGCGCGCTTCATCGCCAAGCAGCGCAAAAACCCCGCGTCGGGGGAGTGATCGTTCCTCGGTACGCCCATGGGAGCCCCAGGCGGCCCGCCCCGCCCGAGGCCACTGACGAGGGCGCACTCACAGCCGGTCTCCGGCCCGGACCGGGGTCACCAACGGCCGGGCGTGGTCCCGGTGATCGGCTCCGACGGCCTGCCGTCCACCCCGACGGGTACGTCACCGGCGAGCATCACGCGGTGCATGATCCGGGGATGATCGAGGTGGGCGGTGTCGCCGGGGGCGAGGTGCATGGTCGCGCGGTTGTCCCAGAACGCCACGCTGCCCGGCTCCCAGCGGAACCGGACCGTGTACTCGGGCCGGACCGCCTGCTCCAGCAGCATCTCCAGGATCGCGCCGCTCTCGGGCCGGGAGAGGCCGTCGATCTGCTCGACGTAGTAGCCGTTGACGTACAGGATCCGCTCGCCCGTCTCCGGGTGGACGCGCACCAGGGGGTGCAGCGAGGCGACCTGCCGGTCCAGCAGGTGCCGGACGTACGCGTCGTCGCCGGGCCGTGGCTGGTAGCCGACGCCCAGCCGGTGCTCGGCCCGCAGCCCGTCGACGAACTCCCGCAGCGGCGCGGAGAGTCCGGCGTACGCCGCCGCCAGGTTCGCCCAGGTGGTGTCGCCGCCGTAGGGCGGTACGGTCTCGGCGCGCAGGATCGTCGCCGCGGGCGGGTCGACACGAGCGCCGTGGTCGCAGTGCCAGCCGCGCAGCAGGGTGTGGCGACGGCGCCGCAGCCACTCGTCGTGCTCCATTGCGAACCGCCCGCCCAGCTCCAGCCGGTCGGCGGTCGTCTCGATCTCGGGGAAGTCCGGGGGCGAGGCCTTGCCGCGCCGCGGCAGCACCACCGGCTCCCCGAACCGCCGCGCCAGGGCCACGTGCCCGCTGTGGTCCAGCCGCTGCCCCCGGAAGAACACCACCTTCCACCGCAGCACCGCCGCCCTGATCGCGGCGACCACGGTGTCGTCGAGGTCCGCCGCCAGATCGACCCCGCCGATCTCCGCCCCGATGTACCCGGCGACCGGGCTCACCTCCACCCCGGCGTCCCGCACTGCCGCGTCCGTCATCGGGCTGTCCGTCGTCATGAGCGCTCCGCTGGTCGTAGCGTGGTCCGGCCTTCCCGAAGATCGTGACAGTGATCTCCGTCGAGGGCGACCATGCCGCGACCGGCCGGTCGGGACGACCGGGCCGACGCGGTGCAGGGTTCCCGGCCGGTCGTCCGGGACCGCGGTTTCGAGGAGGCCGAGACATGGCGGGCGGCAAGGCCCGCCCCACACCCTGAACTCGCGGATCACGGTGTTCCGGAAGACCGCCTTCCCGTCGACCGTGTAGAGCGCGAGCCCCGTGTCGACCAGGTAGGGGAAGGCGGCCGACGAGTGCACGTACCGGCCGTCGTCCACGAACAGCTCCACGGAGGTGCGGTCGACCAGGATCCGCAAGCGCACCTCGCGCCGAGCCGGGTCGAAGGGGCTGTGACTGCCACTTCGACTTCCGGTTGCAGGTGGACGACGTGCTGAAGTCCTGGTCGATCCCCAAGGGCCCCTCGCCGGACCCGAAGGACAAGCGCCTTGCCGTGCCCACGGAGGACCATCCGCTGGAGTACCAGGAGTTCGAGGGAGTGATCCCCCGCGGCGAGTACGGCGGCGGCACGGTGATCGTCTGGGACCACGGCACGTACGAACCGCTGAGCCACGACCGCGAGGGCCGGCCCGTCGACTTCCCCGAGTCGCTGGAGCGCGGGCATGCCACGTTCCGGCTGAGCGGCTCCAAGCTGCACGGTGGGTACGCCCTGACCCGGTTCCGCGGCGGCCGGGGCGGTGACGGCGAGGAGGCCTGGCTGCTGGTGAAGAGGGCCGGGGGTGTGGCCCGTGCGCGCGGTACTCCCGATCCGCGTCGCGCACGCTCGGCCAAGTCCGGCCGCACCCTCGCCCAGGTCGCGTCGGACGCGGCCGCGGCCGCAGCCGCAGCCGCAGCCGGGGAGTGAGCGGCGGGAGCCGTCTCCTCGCGACCGGGGTCGCCTCCTCGCGACCTGGTCACCTCCTCACGCCCGGCCGACCAGAGCTGCCAGGACGGCCAGGGCTGTCTGGCCGGCCAGGGACTGCCGGGCCGGTCAGGGACTGCCGGGCCGGTCAGGGACTGCCGGGCCGGTCAGAACTGCGGTGTGAGCGACTGCTCGCACCAGATGGTCTTGCCCCGGGTGGTCTGCCGGCTGCCCCAGCGCTGGGTGAGCTGGGCGACCAGCAGCAGGCCGCGGCCGCCCTCGTCGTCCTGGTGGGCCCGCCGCAGGTGCGGGGAGGTGGAACTGCCGTCGGACACCTCGCAGATGAGGGTCTGGTCCCGGATCAGGCGGAGCTGGATGGGCGGGGCGCCGTACCGGATGGCGTTGGTGACCAGTTCGCTGACGACGAGTTCGGTGACGAAGGCCGTCTCGTCCAGGCCCCAGGCGGTGAGCTGGTCGGTGGCGGCCTGCCGGGTGGCGGCCACCTCCGCGGGGTCGGGCGTGACGTCCCAGGTGGCGACCTGGTCGGCGCCCAGCGCCCGGGTCCGGGCCAGCAGCAGGGCCACGTCGTCGCTGGGCTCCTCCGGCAGTACGGCCTTCAGGACGGTGTCGCACAGGGCGTCCAGCGAGTCGGCGGGCACGGTCAGAGCCCGGCACAGTTCGTCGGTGGCGTGGTCGACGTCGCGGTCGCGGTCCTCGACGAGTCCGTCGGTGTAGAGGGCGACGACGGAGCCCTCGGGCAGCTGGAGCTCCGTCGCCTCGAACGGCAGCCCTCCCACGCCCAGCGGGGGTCCCGCGCTCATCGGGATCAGCCGGGCGGATCCGTCGGGCAGCACCAGTGCGGGCGCGGGGTGCCCGGCGGCGGCCAGGCTCAGACGTCGTGTGACGGGGTCGTAGACGGCGTAGAGGCAGGTCGCGCCGAGTTCGGCGACGTCGTCGCCCTGGTCGTCCGAGGCGAGGTGGGTGACCAGGTCGTCGAGGTGGGTGAGGAGCTCGTCCGGCGCGAGGTCGACGTCGGCGAGGGTGCGGACGGCGGTGACCAGCCGGCCCATGGTGGCCGTCGAGGGGATGCCGTGCCCCACGACGTCCCCGACGACGAGCGCGACGCGGCTGCCGGACAGCGGGATCACGTCGAACCAGTCGCCGCCGATGCCGGCGGCCGAGCCGGAGGGCAGATAGCGGTGGGCGACCTGGACGGCTGCCTGTCCGGGCAGGCCCCTGGGCAGCAGGCTGTGCTGGAGTGCGAGGGCGGTGGTGCGCTCGCGGGCGAAGCGGCGGGCGTTGTCGACGCAGACCGCGGCCCGGCTGGCGAGTTCCTCCGCGAACACGGCGTCGTCGTCGGCGTAGTCGTCGGGCTGTGCCACGCGCACGGCGACGGCGACACCGAGCGTGGTGCCGCGGGCCCGCAGCGGTACGGCCATCATCGAGTGGACGCCCTTGCGGTAGGGGCGTCCTTGCGGGGCTCGGGAGTTGCGCTCGGCGACCCAGCGCATGAACGCCGGCTCCCCCGCCTGGCTGACGATGGCCCGGCCCTCCCGCATGGCCCGGGCGATCGGCGAGAACGAAGGGTAGACGTCCACTTCACCGAGGTGGACGGCCGCCTCCGGGGTGCCCTCGGTGACGGAGCCGTGGGCGACCCGCCGCAGCGTGACCTCCTGGGCGGGCGCCGCAGGCGCCTCGTCGGAGCCGAGGACCCAGTCGAACAGGTCCACGCTCGCGAAGTCGGCGAACCGGGGCACCACGACCGAGATCAGCTCCTCGGCGGTGCGGATCACGTCCAGGGTGGTGCCGATGCCGGCGGCGGCCTCGTTCAGCAGGGCCAGCCGCTGCCTCGCCCAATACTGCTCGGTGCTGTCGAAAGCGGCCAGGGCGGTGCCCACGAGCGCGCCGGCGGCGTCCCGGACCGGCCACATCTCGGTGACCCAGGCGTGCTCCCGGTTGAGGGCCGGTGCACCGGTGTAGCTCTCGTAGCGCAGCGGCCGGCCGGTCTCGACGACGTGCCGCAGATGCCAGTTGAAGCCGCGGCTGTGCTCCGCCTCCTCCACGGTGTCCGGGAATGGCCGGCCGAGCAGGGTCTCCTCCGACACGCCCATCACCTGACAGGCGGCGTCGTTGAGTCGCAGGTAGCGCTGGCTGGTGTCGAAGACGGACATCGACATGGACGCCTGCTGGAAAGCACGGCCCGCCAGGGACGTCTCCCCGCGGCCGGGCGACGCGGCGGTGATCACATAACCGCCCGCTTCCCCGCCCGGGCCCGCCACGGCGCAACCTCTGACACGGAGGCCGACCAGGTAGCCCTCGCGGTGCCGCACCATGACGGTGCCCGACCGCGCGGACACCGCCCCGGCCGGCACGTCCTCGGCGAGCAGGTCCCGTACGGACCGGCCCACGGCCTCCTCGGCCGGGTAGCCGGTCAGCCGCCGGGCACCCTCGCTCCACCCCGTCACCATGCCGCGGGCGTCGATGATCGCAGCAGCGGAGGCGTCCTCCATAGCGTCCAGGATTATCCCTTTGCCGCCCTCTATCAACCGCGACGGGGCATTCGGGACAGTGTCAGGCGCGGTGGGCGCGCAGCGCGGTGAGGGCCCGGTCGGCGTGTGCGTTCATGCGCAGTTCGCTGCGGACGACGTCGAGGACGGTGCGGTCCTGCGCTATGACGAACGTGGTGCGCTTGGTGGGCGCCAGCGAGAAGCCGCGCTTCACACCGAACCGCTCGCGGACCGCTCCGTCGGCGTCGGACAGCAGCGGCATGCCGAGGCCGTGCCGCCCGGCGAACTCCTGCTGCCGTTCGACGGCGTCGCCGCTGATGCCGACGGGGCGTGCTCCCACGGCGGCGAACTCGGCGGCCAGGTCGCGGAAGTGGCAGGCCTGGGCCGTGCAGCCGGGGGTCAGGGCGGCCGGGTAGAAGAAGAGCACGACCGGGCCCTCGGCGAGCAGCGCGGACAGGCTGCGGACGGTGCCGGTCTCGTCGGGCAGGGCGAAGTCCTCGACCGTGTCCCCGGTCTCCACACGCGCGCTCACGACCTGCCCTCCGCGTTCCGGGCCACGCCGCGCGCCCAGAGCACGAGGGGCACCTGCAGGGGCAGGCGTCCGAAGGCGGCGGCCTTCTGCGGGGCGGGTCGGTGGCGGAAGTCGGCGGCCATCTTGACGTTGGAGGGGAACACCCCGACGAAGAAGGCCGCCGTGGCCAGCGCGGCGGTCCTGCGGGTGCGCGGCAGCGCCAGGCCGGCGGCCAGCGCGAGCTCGACGGCGCCGCTCGCGTAGGTCCAGGCCCTGGGCGTGCCGGGCAGGCCGCGCGGGATGGTCGCGTCGAACGGGCGGGGATTGGCGAAGTGGGCGACGCCCGCGGTGGCCAGCAGGCCGGCGAGCAGCAGGGGTGAGCGTTCGGACCGGGGCACGGTTCCTCCTCTGAAGGCCTGCCGCGCATTATTACCGTCCGGTAGAACAGGTCAGTTCACCGGGTCCCGGGAGCGCTGGTGATGGCGGCCCGGCGTGTAGCCGAACGAGCGGCGGAAGACGTCGATGAAGGCACTCGCGGAGGACCAGCCGCAGCGGTGGGCCACGGTCGTGACGGGCAGGCCGTCGGCCAGCATCCGCAGGGCGTGGTAGAGCCGCGACTGGGTGCGCCACTGCGGGAAGGTCATGCCGAACTCGCGGCGGAAGAGCCGGCTGAGGGTCCGCTCCCCCGCCCCGGTCGCCTCGCCGAGCTCGGCGAGGGTGCGCGCGTCGGCCGGGTCGGCGTGCACGAGCGCGCAGACGGCGGCCAGCCGCGGATCGGCGGGGGTGGGCAGACGCAGGGGCTGCTGGGGCGATATGCGGAGCTGGTCGCGCAGGACGGCGCGCAGCCGGCGGCGCTCCGGGCCGTGGTCGCCCGGATCGCGGGTGTAGGCGAGGATCAGCTCGCGCAGCAACGGGCTGACGGCGAGGACGGCCGGGTGGTCCAGGCCGAGGGGGTTGTCACCCGCGGGCAGGCCGATCAGGTGCAGGTCGAGGCGGCCGTGGGCGCGGTGGGCGTGCACGGTGCCGGCCGGGACCCAGATGGCGCGGGTGCCGGGGGCGAACCAGGTGCCGGCGTCGGTGGTGACGGCGACGACGCCGGAGCCCGCGTAGACGATCTGGTGGTCGTCGTGCCGGTGCGCGTCGATGCGGTCGCCCGCGGTGAGCCGCTGGGCGCGGGTGGGAGCGGTCGGGGCGTGGCGGATGTTCGGCACGGTCCGGCAGATTATCGGAAGCGGGCCAGGCGCTGCGCGGACGACGATCGCCGGGTGACCTCTTCGAGATACGGCCGACCGATCGGCCTGATGTCCCTGGGGCACGCCTGCGTGGATGTGTACCAGGGGGCCGTGGCCGCCCTGGTGCCGTACTTCGTCGCCGAGCGTGCCTACTCCTATGCCGCCGCTTCCGGTGTCGTCCTGGCGGCGTCCCTGCTGTCGTCACTGGTGCAGCCGTTGTTCGGGGTGCTCACCGACCGGTGGGCGATGCCCTGGCTGCTGCCGCTGAGCGCACTGACGGCCGGGGTGGGCGTCGCCCTGAGCGGGGTGACCGGGTCCTATGCGCCGACTCTGGCGGTGGTGGCCGTATCGGGGGTGGGGGTGGCCGCCTACCATCCGGAGGCCGCCCGGGTGGCGCGGGCCCTGGCGCAGGGCCGGCACACGGGCATGGGCTGGTTCTCCTTCGGTGGCAACGCCGGCTTCGCCCTGGCGCCCCTGCTGGTCTTCGCCGTGGTGGCCACGGGTGGGCTGCGCGCGTCTCCTGTGCTGATCCTCCCGGCACTGGCGGGGGCGGCGCTGTGTGCGGCGGCCGTGCGCTCGGCGGGGTCCGTCCCCGGAGGGTCCGGAGCGTGCGCCGCCGCCGGTGCGGACGACTGGGGGTCCTTCCTGCGGTTGTCCGGGGCCGTGGTCTGCCGCTCGGTGGTGTTCGTCGGCCTGAGCACGTTCGTGGCGCTGTACGTGCGCGAGCGCACCGGCGGCGGCGAGGCGGCAGGTACCGCGGCGCTGTTCGTGCTCTACGCCGGCGGCGCGGTCGGCACCCTGGCGGGGGGCCGGCTGGCCGGGCGGTACGGGCGGATGCCGGTGGTGCGCCGGTCGTACGCCGTGACGGTCCTGGCCGTGGCCGGGCTGGTGCTGGTGCCCGGGCCGCCGGTGTACCTGTTCGTGGCACTGACGTCGGTGGGCCTCTATGTGCCGTTCTCGCTGCACATCACCTTGGGGCAGGACTTTCTGCCCCGCCGCGTGGGTACCGCGAGCGGGGTCACGCTGGGACTGACCGTGAGCGTCGGCGGCCTCGCGGCCCCCGCGCTCGGGGCGCTGGCCGACGCGACGTCCCTCCGGTCGGCCCTGCTGCCCCTCGTCGCGCTGCCCGCGCTGGGCCGGCTGCTGCTGTGCGGCCTGCGCGAACCGGCGCCACCGGCGGCGGCTGATGCCGTGGGGGCGGATCCGCGCGATGCGGCCGCACGGTGACCGGGGATCAGGTCGTCCCGGCCGGAGTGGACTGGGGTTCGCCCTCCTCGTCGGCGTAGGCGAGGAAGTCGTCGACCATGCGGTGGAACAGTGTGGCGAGCTGCCGCAGCTCGTCGGGCGACCACTCCGACAGCGCCATCTGCATACCGCGGACACCGGCCTCGCGGACCTTGGCGATGGCCTCGCCGCCGGCGTCGGTGAGCTCGATGCGCTGGGCGCGGCGGTCGTCCGGGTCGGGGACGCGGGTGACGTACCCGGACTTCTGCAACTGCTGCACCGTGCGCGTGACGTGCGAGGCCTCCACGCCCAGCCGCGCGGCGAGCTCCCCCGGCCGCAGCGGCTCGGAGTCGGCGATCTGCCGCAGCAGCGCCACGGCGGCGCGGTCCAGTGGCACGCCCGCCAGGGCCATCAGCCGGTCGTGCCGACGGGCGCGGGTGCTCAGGTAGGTGATACGGGTGAGCGCGCGCTCGATGTCGATCACTTCCGGGGAGGGGACGCCGGGGAGCGGTGGTGTGGGCATGAGCGCCAGGTTATCATCTCGTTGCGTAACTCAAGTAAATCGGGGCGGTCCACCGCACGTGCCGCGGTCGGCGCCGTTCAGGGGAAACAGCCACAAAACACGCGTGAGGACCGGCCGGTTCGTCGACATCTCACCCGTGGACCTGCCACTGATCCCGCCCATGCTCGCCACGTCCGGCTCCCTGCCGCCCGCCGCGCAGGACGCGCGGTGGGCCTACGAGACCAAGCAGGACGGCCAGCGGGTGGTGGTCTATCTGCCCGGGGACGGCAGCGTGCTGCTGCGCGCCCGCTCCGGGGACGACATCACCGCCGCCTATCCAGAACTCCGGCCGCTGGGCACCGCCCTCGGCACCACGGCTGCCGTACTGGACGGCGAGATCATGGCCCTGGACGCCGCGGGCCGGGCCAGCTTCCAGTTGCTCCAGTCCCGGATGGGCCTGGCCCACGCGCCGGCCAGGGCCGCACGGCGGGCGGCGGAGGTCCCGGTCCACCTCGTGCTGTTCGACGTGATGCATGTCGCGAACCACTCGCTTCTGCGGCTCCCCTACGCACGCCGCCGCACGACGCTGGAGGACCTCGGCCTCGCCGGACCCTCGTGGTCGACCCCGCGGGCGCTCGTCGGCCACGGCACCGAGGCCCTGCATGCCACCAGGGAGCACGGCCTGGAGGGGCTGGTCTGCAAGCGGCTGGACTCCGTGTACGAACCGGGGACGCGCTCGCGTGCCTGGATCAAGATCCGCAACATGCGCACCGAGGACGTCCTAGTCGGCGGCTGGCAGCCCGGAAAGGGACGGCTCACCGGCCTGCCGGGCGCGGTGCTGGTCGGGCAGCGTGCCGCGGGACGGCTGCGCTACGTCGGCAGCGTGGGCACGGGCTGGAGCGAGGCCGAACGCACGGAACTCGCCGCGCTGCTGCGGGCCGCCGCGACCGGCGTCTGCCCCTTCGACCCCGCCCCGCGCGCTCCGGGGGCGCACTGGGTCGTACCCCGCCTGGTGGGCGAGGTCCGCTACAGCACCCGCACCCGGGAGGGGCTGCTGAGGCAACCGTCCTGGCTGCGGCTCCGCCCCGACCTGGCACCTGAGGACGCGGCGGCGGACATCCCGGACGACCTGGTCTGAAACGACGACCGGTGGTCAACTGTTGGGCTGCGATTCACTGTTGAGATCCTCCACCCCTCTTGGCATGGACGCGTTCAGCCTGGAAGCTGAACCTCCCTTTCCCCCACAGCCGTTGGGCTGCGCCCGGACCAAGGAGGACGCAGTGTCGTCACGCCCGTTCGCCCACCACCGCAGGAGATGGCTCACCGGAGCAGCCGGTGCCGCCGCCCTCGTCCTCGCGGTCCCCGCCACGGCCCACGCCGCCCCGCCCTCGGCACTGCCCGCCAACGCGGACACGCTGGAGCAGACGTACCAGCCCGCCTACGACTACGACACCGACGGCTGCTACTCCACGCCCGCGATCGGCCCCGACGGCACCGTGAACGGCGGGCTCAACCCGACCGGCGCCCTGAACGGCGACTGCCGGGACGCCTCGGACCTCGACAACACCAACGGCTACGCGCGCTCCAAGTGCAACAACGGCTGGTGCGCCGTCCTGTACGCCCTCTACTTCGAGAAGGACCAGGCCGTGGCCGGCAGCAGCATCGGCGGCCACCGGCACGACTTCGAGCATGTCGCGGTGTTCGTACAGGACAACCAGGTCAAGTACGTGTCGACGTCCAACCACGGCGGGTTCACCGTGCACGCGGCGTCCGCCATCCGATTCGACGGCACGCACGCGAAGATCGTCTACCACAAGGACGGAGTCAGCACGCACTGCTTCCGCGCCGCGAACGCCAACGACGAGCCGCCGGAGAACCACAAGCACACCTGGCAGTACCCGGCGCTGGTCGGCTGGAACGGCTATCCGGCCGGGGTACGCGACAAGCTCACGTCGTACGACTTCGGCAGCGCCAACTTCGGCCTGAAGGACGGCAACTTCGCCAACCACCTCGCCAAGGCCAAGCCCTCCGGCATCGCCTTCGACCCGTACGCGTGACGCGCACGGTCCGGCCGGGGGCCCCGGGCCTCCGGCCGGACCCGGCTCGTGTCGGTGCCGCCACGCAGCGAGGCGGCGCCGTACCGCGGGGAGATCCACTCGTGCCGAACTGACGTGCCCCGCCCGGCGATCGGCGGAGGGACGGCACGTACGCCCCCGCGAGAGGGTCTATCGTGTCCGCATGTCCGTCCCCGAACTGATTCGCATCGTCTCCCGCGACTCCCCCATGGCGCTCGCCCAGGTGGAGCGTGTCCGGGCCGAGTTGGCCGCCGCCCATCCCGGAGTGCGCACCGAGGTCGTTCCGGTGAAGACCACCGGCGACAAGTGGATGGGCGACCTGTCCCAGGTCGAGGGCAAGGGCGCGTTCACCAAGGAGGTCGACGCGGCGCTGCTGGCCGGCGAGGCAGACCTCGCCGTGCACTGCGTGAAGGACGTGCCCGCCGACCGGCCGCTCCCGGCGGGCACGGTGTTCGCCGCGTTCCTCAAGCGGGACGACATCCGCGACGCCCTGATCCACCCGGACGGGCTCACCCTCGACGAACTGCCGGCCGGCACACGGATCGGCACCTCCTCGGTGCGCCGCGTCGCGCAGTTGGCCGCCACGCATCCCCACCTGGAGTGCGTGCCGTTCCGGGGCAACGCCAACAAGCGACTCGCGAAGCTGGCCGCAGGGGAGGCCGACGCCCTGCTGCTCGCGGTCTCCGGCCTGGAGCGCATCGGCCGTGAGGACGTGATCAGCGAGATCCTCTCGACGGAGACGATGATGCCGCCCATCGGCGCGGGCGTACTGGCGCTGCAGTGCCGGGAGGACGACGCCGCGCTGATCGACGCGGTCAGCGGTCTCGGCGACCCGGACACCCACCGGGAGACCACCGCCGAGCGCATGTTCCTGCATGTGCTCCAGGGGCACTGCAACAGCCCCATCGCCGGGTTCGCGCAGGTGGACCGCAGTGGCGAACTCTCCCTGCGGGCCTGCGTGTTCACCCCGGACGGCAAGACACGCCTCAACGCACACGAGTGGGCGGGCAGGCTGGACCCGGCGACACTCGGGACCTCGGTCGCCGTGGCCCTGCTGCGTCAGGGTGCCCGCGAGATCATCGACGGCATCCCGCACTGACTCCCCGCGACACCCTGACGCCGGATCAGGCGGTGCCTTCCTCCGCCTGATCCCGCAGGAAGACGCTCACCTGGTGCGCCAGGCTGTCCCGCACCGCGCCCTGCTGACCGCCGGCGGCCCCCTCGTGCGCGCCGATGCCGCCCGACCAGAGCCGGCGGTCGGTCCACTCCTCCTCGACGCGCAACTGCACCTGGACGTCCACCAGGCTCAGGGACGCCTCGGCACCGGCCGCATAGAGCACGGCGGTGGCCCGGCGCAGCGGGTAGACGTCGAAGCCCTCGATGAACTGCGAGTTGCGCCAGTCGATGAAGGCGCTCTCCCCGTCCGGACCGAGGCGGACGTCGATCTGGCCGTCCTCCAGGTGCACGCCGAGATGACGGCTGCCGCGGTTCTCGACCGTCACGCGGAGGCAGAAGTACGTCAGCCCCTCGGCGGCGTCGTCCCGGCCGCGGGGCGGCTCGGCCGGTTCCAGACGGTGGACGCGGACGCGCAGACCGGCATGCTCGTCGTACTCCTGCCAGTCCCCGACCACGTTCGGCTCGTACACGCTGCACCCTCTCGACCTCTGGAAGCTGCTTCCTATCTGTGGTCTCAGCGCACTGTCAAATGAGCAGAATGCGCTGTGGCCTGGCAGTTCATCCTTTTTGATCGGTGATCAAGCCGTGCCCAGCGGTTATCCGGAAAGAGTGGGAGAAAGCGCTTGCCCGGGCGTGCCGCACATCACTTCCACGAGTGAAGATCAACGGGCCAGACGGCCCAGCAGGGCCGAGGCCGCGGTGACGCCGAGTGCGGCGGCCAGGCACAGCACCGCGAAGTCGGACGCCAGATGGTGGGGCGTGCCGAGGAGGAGGCCGCGCAGGGCGTCCACCTCGTAGCTGAGCGGGTTGGCCTTGCTGACGGCCTGGAGCCAGCCCGGCATCACGGACACCGGGTACAGGGCGTTGGAGCCGAAGAACAGCGGCATGGTGATCGCCTGGCCGATGCCCATGAGGCGGTCACGGCTGAGGACGATACCGGCGATGGTCATCGACAGGCAGGAGAAGAAGGCCGAGCCGAGGACCACGATGGCGGCGACGGCGAGCAGCTCGATCGGGTTCCAGGTCAGGGCCACGCCGAGCAGTGCCGCGATGAGCAGCACCACGACGGCCTGGACGAGCGACTTCACCCCGGCCGCGAACGCCTTGCCGGTGATCAGGGCCGACCGCGGAGTCGGGGTGACGAGGAGCTTGTTGAGGACACCGGCGTCGCGCTCCCAGATGATCTGGATGCCGTAGAAGATGGCGATGAACATCGCGGACTGGGCGATGATGCCGGGCGCCAGGTAGTCGACGTAGGGGATGCCGCCGGTGGGGATCGCCTTGATGCGCGTGAAGGTCTGACCGAAGATCAGCAGCCAGAGGGCGGGCTGGACCGCGCGGGTGTACAGCTCGGTGCGGTCGTGGCGCAGCTTCTGCAGTTCGACCGCGCACATCGCGCCGACGCGGGCGGGCAGCAGCCGCCAACCGGCTCGGGGCGCCGGGGGTTTGAGCAGCAGGTCGACGCCGTGGGCGCGGGCGGGGTCAGCCGACACGGCGCGCGGTGCGGCGGGTGCTTCGGACATCGCGGAAATCTCCTGCCTCGTCGTCGAGACCGCTGCCGGCCACGTCCCGGAAGACGTCCTCCAGCGTCGGCAGCGCGTTCTGGGCCGCGCCCGCGGCGCGGCGGCGGGCGCCGAGCCCCTCCCGGAGCTCAGTGGGGGTGCCGAGGGCCCGGATCCGGCCGCGGTGCATCAGGGCGACCCGGTCGCAGTACTGGTCGGCCTCGTCCATGTAGTGGGTGGTCACGAGCACGGTCATGCCGGTGGCCCGGCGGACGGCGCCGATGTGCTCCCACACGCCGGTGCGGGCGATCGGATCCAGGCCGATCGTGGGCTCGTCGAGGATCAGCAGCCGCGGGGCGCTGACCAGCGCCTGGGCGAGTTCGAGCCGGCGGACCATACCGCCGGAGTACGTGGCGGCCAGCCGGTCGGCGGCGTCGGCGAGGTCGACGGCGGCCAGGGCCTGGGCGACGCGCTCGGTGCGCTCCGCGCGGGACACGTCGAAGACCCGGGCGAACAGGGCGACGTTCTCCCGTCCGGTGAGTCCGGCGTCCGCGGACAGTTGCTGCGGAACGTAGCCGAGCAGGCGGCGTACGGCCATGCGATCCACGGCGGTGTCGTGGCCGAAGACGCGGACCATGCCGGCGGGCACGGGCAGCAGGGTGGTGATGCAGCGGATGGCGGTGGTCTTGCCCGCGCCGTTGGGCCCGAGCAGGCCGAAGACCTCGCCCTGCCGGACGGTGAGGTCGAGTCCGTCCACGGCGTTGGTGTCGCCGAAGGCGTAGGCGAGCCCGGTACAGGCGACGGCGTCGGCCTGGGGGACGGTCTCGTCGCCCCGGGGACCGGCCCCGTCAACCCGGGGGCCCGTTTCGTCGGCCCGAGGGCCGGCCTCGTCAACCCGGGGGCCGGCCTCGTCGCCCCGGGGGCCCGTTTCGTCGGCCCGAGGGTCGGTCCCGTCAGCCCGGGAATCGGGCCGGTCGGCCCGGGAATCGGGCCGGTCGGTCCGGCGGGCGGGCCCGTCGGGCCGGGATGGGGCGGTGTCCCTCGTCATGATTCCTCGGCCTCCTCGTGCAGGGTGTCGGCCAGCTTGCGCAGGGCCGGGATCGCGGCGAGCAGCGCCTGGCGGTCCGCTTCGTCCAGGCGCGCCACCTGGCGGCGTACGAGCTCGGCGCGGAGCCTGCGCCACTCCCCCAGCCGCGCCTCGGCGGCCGGCGTGGGCAGCAGCCGGGCGGCCCGCCGGTCGGCGGGGTCGGTCTCGCGGACCAGGTAGCCGGCCCCCGCCAGCTGGTTGACCAGGGTGGACACCGAGTTGGCCGCCAGCCCGAGGTCCTTGGCCGCGTCGGAGATGCCGACGCCGGGCCGCGCCACGACCAGACGCAGCAGTTCCACCTCGGCACCGCGCAGCCGCGGGTCGGGCATCTGCCGCCGCAGGCGCCGTCGGATCAGCCGCTGGACCCCGACGAGCGCGTCGGCCAGCTCTTCCGGGAAGGTCTCCGGCTCCATGCGGCCGAGATTAGCTCTGTAACAGAGCTAATCGATCCAAGGTGAGGTCAAGAGAGGTCAAGAGACGTACCTGAAAGGGCAGCGACCGTGAGAGCGCCCGCGTCCCCCAAATGCCGTATTGTCTGAATTGCCAGTGCTTCGGACAGGAGGCACGTATGTGGGGAGCCGGCCGCCCGGGACTCCCAGTGCTTCCGTGAGGTCCGAGGCCGCGCTTCCCACGGTGTCTGTCCCCATTCAGCACCTGCTCAGGGAGGTGCGCACCATGCGTATCGCCGGCAGCACCCGAACGCACCCCCACGACGACGCCCCCGACACCGCGGCGGCGTTCGCGCGTCTCGCGCAGCTGCCCGAAGGGCCCGAGCGCAAGGCCCTGCGGGACGAGCTGGTCGAGGCCTGGCTTCCCATGGCCGAGCGGATCGCCGTCCGTTTCCGCGGCCGTGGCGAATCCCTCGAGGACCTCTACCAGGTGGCCGCCCTGGGCCTCGTGAAGGCGGTCGACCACTACGACCCGGCCCGTGGCAACGCCTTCGAGGCGTACGCGGTACCGACGGTCACCGGCGAGATCAAGCGCCACTTCCGTGACCACATGTGGACGCTGCACGTGCCCCGCCGGGTCCAGGACCTGCGCAACCGGGTGCGGCACGCGGCCAAGGAACTGTCGCAGACCACCCCGGGGCGCGCCCCCACGGTCGCCGAGATCGCCGAGTTCGCCCAGCTCACCGATGGTGAGGTGCGCACCGGCATGGAGGCCCTGGAGTGCTTCTCCGCGCTGTCGCTGGAGGCGGAGATGCCCGGGACCGACGGCTACGCCCTCGGGGACGCGATCGGCGGACCCGACCCGGCCTTCGACATCGTCGTCAACCGGGTGGCCGTCCGGCCCTGTCTCGAGGCGCTGCCGGAGCGCGAACGGATCATCCTCTACTTGCGCTTCTTCAAGGGCATGACGCAGAGCCGTATCGCCGAACAGCTCGGCATCTCGCAGATGCACGTCTCCCGATTGCTCAGCAGTTGCTTCGCCCATCTGCGTGAGGAACTGCTCACCGAGGCCCGCTGACGCGCGGGCGTCCGGTGCCGCCGCCGGGGATCACACCTCCGGCGGCGATCCGGGGATCTGCGTCGGTCCGGCGCGGTCGAGGGCGTCCTCCAGTACGGCCCGGATCTCCTCGGGCATCACGCCCGTGCGCCCCCAGACGAGGATCAGTTCGGCCACGTTGCGCAGCTTGATGTTGGTGCGCTGGGAGACCTCCTTCAGCACGGCCCACCCCCGGTCGGGGGAGATCCGGCCGAGTGCCACCACCATCCCGATCGCCTGGTCCACGACGGCGTGGGAAACGACCGCCTCCTTCAGCTGCTGGACCTGTTCCTGAAGTTCGAGGATCCGATCCGAGCCCCCGTCCGTGGGCATGGTCACCTCCGGGTCCGGTGCGGCGCTGCGCTGCGCCCGAGGTCCCACCGGATGCTTGAGTACCCTGACGCAGTGTCCGACCCATCCATCGTCGTCACTCGGTCCGCCCTGTGCCACCGGGGCGGACCAGGCCGGACGCCGTTTCGGCGCCCTCGCCGGGGTACTCGGCAGGCGCCCACAGCGGTTCCGGTTGGACACTGGTGTCAATCCTCCGGTGGCTGCCAGGCCGACGAGATCAGGACGCGACTGCCATGAACCACAACATGCCCACCTCCTCCGGCACGAAGGACGTCGTCTCATCACAGTCCGTGTTCGGCGCACCCTGCTGGGTGAGCCTGACCAGCCGGGACGTCAAGGCGACGGAGGAGTTCTACGGGGCCGTGCTGGGCTGGCAGTGGCGGCCGGCCAAACTCGGCGACCGGTTCCGGATCGCGCTGGTGGACGGCTCGCCGGTGGCCGGCATCGCGGGGGTGGCGACCATGTGGCAGATGGCGGTGGCGTGGACGCCGTACTTCGCGGTGCGCAGCGCGGACGAAGCGGTGGCGCGGGTGCAGGAGCGCATGGGGACGGTCGCGGTCGGGCCGATCTCCCTGCCGCCGGGGCGGGCGGCGCTGCTGGCCGACCGGGACGGGGCGACCTTCGGCATCTGGGAGGGCGACCTCTTCACCGACTGGGAGACCTGGCGCAACGCGCAGCCGGCCTTCATCACGCTCCACACCCGGGACGCCTTCGACGCGGCGATCTTCTACGGCGAGATCCTCGAGTGGGCGACCCAGCGGCCGGGTTGCTGCGAGGTCCATTACGAGGGCGGCGAGGTCGTACTGCGCAGCCGCGGGGACGTGGTGGCCCGGATCGAGTCAGGGGCCCTGGAGGCGGCCCCCGACCCCGCGATCCGGCCGCACTGGCAGGTCCACTTCTCCGTCGACGACGTGGAGGCCTGCGCCCGTGCGGCGGAACTCCACGGCGGCAGCGTCCTGTCCAAGGGCAGCGACGAGGCGGTGCTGCGCGACCACGACGGCGCGCAGTTCACGGTGACCACGCGCCGCGACCGCCGACGGTCAGCCCCTCTCGCGTGACGCCCGTGACGGCCGGGACAGCAGAACCAGGCTGCGGGCGTCGACGGTGAGGTCCGTCCCCGCCTTGTGCTCGGACTCGTCGGGGGTGCTCTCCGGGTCGGCCGTGTCGATGAGGGCCTTCCAGCGTTCGCCGTAGGAGGCGTCCGGGAGGCGGAAGTCGACCGGTTCCCAGTGGCTGTTGAGGAGCAGCAGGAACGAGTCGTCGACGACCGGGCGCCCCCGCGGATCGGGTTCGGCGATGGCGTCGCCGTTGAGGAAGACACCGACGGAGTGCGCGTCGCCGCGCTGCCAGTCGTCATCGGTCATCTCGCAGGCGTCCGGCGCCAGCCACACCAGGTCGGGCAGCGGCTGGTCCGCCCGGGTCAGGGTCTCGCCGAGGAAGAAGCGGCGCCGCCGCAGCACGGGATGTCCCGTGCGCAACCGGATGACGTACCGGGTGAACTCCAGCAGATCGCGCTGCTCCTCGGTGAGCCGCCAGTCGATCCAGGAGATCTCGTTGTCCTGGCAGTAGGCGTTGTTGTTGCCGACCTGGGTGCGCCCGAGTTCGTCCCCGTGGGAGAGCATCGGGATGCCCTGGGACAGCAGCAGCGTGGCGAGGAAGTTGCGCTGCTGACGCGTGCGCAGTTCCAGCACGGCCGGGTTGCGGGTCGCCCCCTCGGCGCCGCAGTTCCAGGACCGGTTGGTGCTCTCGCCGTCCTGGTTGTCCTCGCCGTTGTCCTCGTTGTGCTTGTCGTTGTAGGACACGAGGTCGCGCAGGGTGAAGCCGTCGTGCGCGGTGACGAAGTTGACGCTGGCGCGGGGCCGGCGCCTGCTGTGCTGGTACAGGTCGGAGGAGCCCGTGAGCCGGGAGGCGAGCTCGCCGAGGGTGTGGTCCTCGCCGCGCCAGAAGTCGCGGACCGCGTCGCGGTACATGCCGTTCCACTCCGACCACAGCGGCGGGAAGTTGCCGACCTGGTAGCCGCCCTCTCCGACGTCCCAGGGCTCGGCGATCAGCTTGACGCGGCTGATCACCGGGTCCTGCTGGATGAGGTCGAAGAACGCCGACAGCCGGTCCACCTCGTGGAACTGCCGGGCCAGCGTCGCCGCGAGGTCGAAGCGGAAGCCGTCGACGTGCATCTCGGTCACCCAGTACCGCAGCGAGTCCATGATCAGCTGGAGGACGTAGGGGTGGCGCATCAGCAGGCTGTTGCCGGTGCCGGTGGTGTCGTAGTAGTGCTCCCAGTCGCCGTCGACCAGGCGGTAGTACGAGCAGTTGTCGATGCCGCGGAAGGACAGCGTGGGCCCCATCTCGTTGCCCTCGGCGGTGTGGTTGTAGACCACGTCGAGGATCACTTCGAGACCGGCCGCGTGCAGGGTCTTCACCATCTGCTTGAACTCGGCGACCTGCTCGCCGCGCGTGCCGTGGGCGGCGTAGCCGTTGTGGGGCGCGAAGAAGCCGATGGTGTTGTAGCCCCAGTAGTTGGCCAGTCCGCGGTCGTGCAGCACCCCGTCGTGGACGAACTGGTGGACCGGCATCAGCTCCACGGCGGTGACGCCCAGGGAGGTCAGGTGCTCGACGGCCGCGGGGTGGGCCAGCCCGGCGTAGGTGCCCCGGAGTTCCTCGGGCACCTCGGGATGGGTGCGGGTCATGCCCTTGACGTGGGCCTCGTAGATCACCGTGTCGGCGTAGGGCCGGCAGGGCCGCGCGTCGTCGCCCCAGTCGAAGGCCGGGTCGGTCACCACGCCGAGCATCGTGTGCCCGGCGCTGTCGGCCGGGTCGGGGCCGTCGGGATTGCGCTCGTAGAGCGAGGGGTGGTTGTCGATCTGCCCGTCCACCGCACGGGCGTACGGGTCGAGCAGCAGTTTCGCCGGGTTGCAGCGGTGACCCGCGGCCGGGGCCCAGGGCCCGTGTACGCGGTACCCGTAGCGCTGGCCGGGCCCGACGCCGGGGACGTAGCCGTGCCAGACGAAGCCGTCGACCTCGTTCAGCGGCACCTGGGTGTGGCTGCCGTCGTCGTCGACGAGGACCAGCTCGACGCGTTCGGCGACCTCGCTGAACAGCGCGAAGTTGGTGCCCTCCCCGTCGTGGTCCGCCCCCAGAGGGTAGGGGCGCCCGCTCCAGGCGGACGCCCCTTTCCGTGACGGCCGGCGCGTCACCGGGCGTCCTCCAGGATGTCGGCCGGGATGCCGGCCGGCCCGGCCAGCTGCGCGACCCGCTCCTCGCGGGGCACGTCGAGGCCCTCGCTCTCGCGCGGCGCGGGCGCGGTCGGCACCAGCGGGACGCGTTCCCCGGCGCGGGCGCGCTGCGAGAACCAGATGACCTTGCTGCCGGTCTCGGTGGCGCAACAGCCCCAGCCGTCGCTCATCGCCGCGAGGTGCTCCAGGCACCCGCGCAGCTCCTGGTCCGGGCGCAGGGCGCGGTCGTTGTCCCCGATGGCGGTGATCAGGTGCTGCCCGTTCCACCACATCTCGATCGACGTGTTCTTGTCCGTGGCGTGTTCGTCGATGGCCTTGAGCAGCATCTCGGCACCGCCGCAGACGGGCTGGATCAGGTTGTCCAGGTCCCAGAACCTCAGGTGAGCGGCCAGAATGCGGCTGACCTGTCCCACCCGTTCCGGGTTGACTTCCACGTCGAGGTGGTAGTAGCAGGGCACTGCGGTCTTCATCGGTCGGCTCCTCACCGCGAAGCTCAGTTCCTTCTCGCTCCCGCGGTCCTGCGGGACGAGCCCCGAACACGGAACGTGAGCGCCTATCGCTTCTGAGTCACACTCAGCCTGAGGGTGATAGCCCGTTCGTGCAACACGAGCGCACAGCTGAGGCTGCCGTACACACAAGTGAGCGGGTTCGGGTGACCTGATCGGCCCAGCGAAACCCCTAGTGGTTGAAGATCCAACAAGACGCTGCGTCGCCCCGCGTGCACCATGTGTGAAGAACTCGATCGCCGTCACGGATCCGTGTCGCTGTGCGCACGGCCGCCGTCCGACCGTCGGGAGACCGTGCCCCTCGAGCCCCGAAAGGTGATCGGCGCCATGCTGCTACCCGCCAAAGCCGAAGTCGCCCGGCAGTTGCGGCGTTACCGGGCCTGGGAACGCGTGATGCTCGCGGCACCGAACGACCGCACGGTGCGGACCACGTTCGAGGACTCCGGCTACACGCTCTGTGTGCTGATGGGCAAGCGCTGCGCTCGGGAGGCCGCGGACGCGGCCGAGCGGTACCTGCGCACGAACCACATCACCTACCTGCAGGAACAGCAGATCACCTGCCTCCAGGAGCAGCACGTCACCTGTCTGCAGGAACCCGGCGAACGGACTCGTCCGGCCACGGCGGTCCGGCGCAGACCGTCGGCGGCGGAACGGAGATCCCCGGCTGCCGAGCGCAGATCCCCGGCGGGAAGGTAACGGCCTTCCCGCACATCCCGTCCCCCGGCCGGGCCCTGCGGCCCGGCTTTCGAGCACGCTGGAGGTGAGGACCATGAGAAGGACCCGGGCCATCGGCCGAATCCCGGTACGGGACGTCCGCCCGGCCGTGGAGAGCGGCAACCGGCCGGCGAAGGCGGTCGTGGGTGAAACGTTCGAGGTCACCGCCACCGTGTTCCGGGAGGGGCACGACGCGGTGGCCGCCGATGTCGTCCTGAAGGACCCCGAAGGCCGCCCCGGGCCGTGGACGCCGATGCGCGAGCTCGCCCCCGGCAGCGACCGCTGGGGCGCCGAGGTCACCGCGAACGCCGTCGGCCGCTGGTCGTACCGCGTGGAGGCCTGGAGCGATCCGGTGGCCACCTGGCGCCACACGGCGGGCATAAAGATCCCGGCGGGCATCGACCCGGGCCTGGTCCTGGAAGAGGGTGCGGAACTGTACGAGCGGGCAGCGGCCGGCGTGCCGAAGGGAGCCGGCCGCACCGTGCTGCTCACCGCGGCGGAGACTCTGCGCGACGACTCGCTGTCCGCGGCGGCTCGTCTGGCGGCGGCGCTGACGCCGGAGGTGGACGCGGTCCTGGCCCGGTATCCGCTGCGGGACCTGGTCACCAGCAGCGAGCCGCTGCCCCTGCTCGTGGAGCGGGAGCGGGCCCTGTACGGCTCGTGGTACGAGTTCTTCCCCCGCTCGGAAGGCACCCCCCAGCAGCCCCACGGCACCTTCCGCACCGCCGCGCGCAGACTGCCGGCGATCGCCGCGATGGGCTTCGACGTGGTCTACCTGCCGCCGATCCACCCCATCGGCACCACCTTCCGCAAGGGGAAGAACAACACCCTCTCCCCCGGCCCCGAGGATGTCGGCGTGCCCTGGGCGATCGGCTCGCCCGAGGGCGGGCACGACGCCGTCCACCCGGATCTGGGCACGCTGGAGGACTTCACCTGGTTCGTCCGGCAGGCCCGGGAGCTGGGCATGGAGGTGGCGCTGGACTTCGCCCTGCAGTGCTCCCCGGACCATCCTTGGGTGCACAAGCACCCCGAGTGGTTCCACCACCGCCCCGACGGCACCATCGCCCATGCGGAGAACCCGCCGAAGAAGTACCAGGACATCTACCCCATCGCCTTCGACGCCG
>NZ_SZVW01000012.1 GCF_007655005.1 Streptomyces tibetensis | reverse complement strand
CGGCGTCGAAGGCGATGGGGTAGATGTCCTGGTACTTCTTCGGCGGGTTCTCCGCATAGGCGATGGTGCCGTCGGGGCGGTGGTGGAACCACTCCGGGTGCTTGTGCACCCAAGGGTGGTCCGGGGAGCACTGCAGGGCGAAGTCCAGCGCCACCTCCATGCCCAGCTCCCTGGTCTGCCGGACGAACCAGGTGAAGTCCTCCAGCGTGCCCAGATCCGGGTGGACGGCGTCGTGCCCGCCCTCGGGCGAGCCGATCGCCCAGGGCACACCGACATCCTCCGGACCGGGGGAGAGGGTGTTGTTCTTCCCCTTGCGGAAGGTGGTGCCGATGGGGTGGATCGGCGGCAGGTAGACCACGTCGAAGCCCATCGCGGCGATCGCCGGCAGTCTGCGCGCGGCGGTGCGGAAGGTGCCGTGGGGCTGCTGGGGGGTGCCTTCCGAGCGGGGGAAGAACTCGTACCACGAGCCGTACAGGGCCCGCTCCCGCTCCACGAGCAGGGGCAGCGGCTCGCTGCTGGTGACCAGGTCCCGCAGCGGATACCGGGCCAGGACCGCGTCCACCTCCGGCGTCAGCGCCGCCGCCAGACGAGCCGCCGCAGGGCGGTCCTCGTCCCGCAGGGCGTCGACGGCGGTGAGGATCACTGCGCGCAGTCCCTCCTCCTCGGGCACACCGGCCGCTGCCCGCTCGTACAGACGCGCGCCCTCCTCCAGGACGACGTCCGTGTCCATGCCCGCCGGGATCTTGATCTCGGCATGATGGCGCCAGGTACTGACCGGGTCCCCCCAAGCCTCGACGGTGAACGTCCACAGTCCCGGCTCTCCCGCGGTGACCGTGGCACCCCACCGGTCCGTCCCCGGGGCCAGCTCCCGCAGAGGCGCGAACGGGCCGGGGCGGCCTTCGGGGTCCTTCAGGACGACATTGGCGGCCACCGCGTCGTGCCCCTCCCGGAACACGGTCGCCGAGATCTCGAAGGTCTCGCCGGTGACGGCCTTGGCCGGCCGGCGTCCCTGCTGGACCGCCGGACGGACATCCAGGACGGGTATGCGCCCGATGGCGGTCGCGTCGCTCACGGCGGGTGGTGGCGCGGCCGGTGGACCGGCCTCGGCCGGGCGTGCGGGGCGTGTTTCGCCGCCGGGTGCGCGCGCCCCGGTGGTGCGGCGGCTGGGGGGTGCTGGCGAGTGGTGCTTGGCGGGCATGACCGCTCCTGTCCGCGTCAACGTGGGTAGGCGGATGTCTGTGGGGAGGTGGGTCCTGCATGGTGCTCCTGAGAGGGGTACCCGCAGGAGCCTTCCCACCCTATTCGGGTGAGCAATCCGGCACTTTGTTAACTACTCACGCGTATGTCGACACACAAGACCAGCCTCGTCCGCGACGGACGAGGCCGGCCCCTGACGTGGCTGCTCCATCGCCCTACGCGCGCGGCACCCGCAGTAATTTGTCCGGCGAACCGATGCCCCGGCCGGAGACCTTCCCGGTCGCCGCTGTGGCGGTCAGGGCCCCTTCGACCTGCGCCGGAGTGGCTTTCGGATGATCGGCCAGATAGAGCGCGGCCGCTCCGGCGGCGTGCGGGGACGCCATCGAGGTACCCGAAAAGGTTGCCCACGCGGTGTCGCTCGCGGCGGACGCGGAGGTGATGCCGACGCCCGGTGCGAACAGATCGAGGGCCGGACCGTCGTTGGAGAAGGCCGGTTTTCTATCCTCCCGGTCGGTCGCGCCGACCGTGAGGGCCTGTTTCACGCTCCCCGGGGAGTACAGACCGGCCGGCCTGCCGTCGTTGCCCGCGGCGACCGTGTAGGTGACACCGGAGGCGATGGAGGCGCGGACGGCGGCGTCCAGCCGTTCGTTGCGCGGTCCGCCCAGACTGAGATTGGCGACCGCGGGCTTGCGCGCGTGCCGGGTCACCCAGTCGATCCCGGCGATCACCCGGGCCGTGGTGCCCCTGCCCGCGGCGTCCAGGACACGCACGGAGACGATCCGGGCCTTCCTGGCGACGCCGTGGGTCGTCCCTGCGACCGTGCCGGCGACGTGCGTGCCGTGGCCGCCCGTGTCCAAGGCGACCCGGTCGTTCCCCACGAAGTCCCAGCCGTGGCTAGCCCGGCCGGCGAAGTCCCGGTGGGTGATCCGGACGCCGGTGTCGATCACGTACACCGTCACCCCGGCACCGGCCGACCGGGGCCAGACATAGCTCCGGTCCAGAGGCAGCCGCGGCTGGTCGACGCGGTCCAGCCCCCAGGACGGGGGCCCCTTCTGCACGCCGTCCAGGCGCACGCGGGTGTCCTGGACGACCGAGGCGACACGGGGGTCGGCGGCCAGTCGCCCGGCCTGTCTCTCGTCCGCGCGGACCGCGTAGCCGTTCAGGACCGTGCCGTAGGTGTGGCTGATCTCCACCCCGTACTTTCCGGCGAGGCCCTTTCCGGCCGCCGACCGGGCTGCCGTGCCCTCCTTCAGCGTCACCAGGTAACTTCCGTGCACGGAGCCGGGCGATCCGGCGCCGAGTATCCGCCCCTCCGGTACGGCGTGCGCGGGCAGGGTAGTGGCCGAAAACGCCGCGGCACAGATCGCCGCGGCCAGGCCCCCCGTCCGGCGCAGACGCCGCTCGCGCGTGCGAGCCATGGTCCGATGTCCCCTCCTCGACTCGGCGTACGGCGGTCGCGCGGCGCCGCGTGCGGCGGGGCACGGCCCGGTACGCCAGGGGCAGCCTCTCGTGGCGTATGAAGCACCACAAGGACGCCTATGGGGGTGGAATCGGCCATATCCGCGGATGGTGCTGTTCAGGCCGATCGGGGGTCGGGTGGCGGAGCCTCAGCGGCGGGGGCGCCGACGTGGGTACTGTCGTAGGAGACGTCGTCGAAGCCCTGCGAAATCCAGCGAACGCGCCGAGGTGGAACCCGTGAAGGCGATCCGTCGATTCACCGTCCGACCCGTTCTCCCCGAACCCCTCCGGCCGCTCAGCGACCTGGCCCGCAACCTGCGCTGGTCATGGCACGCGGAGACCCGTGACCTGTTCCGGTCCGTCGACCCCGAGCGGTGGGCGGCCTCGGGCGGCGACCCCGTCCGGCTGCTCGGCAGCGTGCCGCCCGCCCGGCTGGCGGAACTGGCCGGGGACCGCCCCTTCCTGCGCCGCCTGAGCGCGGTCGCCGGCGATCTGCACGACTACACCACCGGCGACCGCTGGTACCAGACCCAGCCCGAGGAACTGCCCGCCGCGATCGCCTACTTCTCACCCGAGTTCGGCATCACGGCCGCCCTGCCCCAGTACTCCGGCGGCCTCGGCATCCTGGCCGGCGACCACCTCAAGGCGGCCAGCGACCTCGGCGTCCCGCTGATCGGCGTCGGCCTGCTCTACCGGCACGGCTACTTCCGCCAGACCCTGTCCCGGGACGGCTGGCAGCAGGAGCACTACCCGGTCCTCGACCCGAACGAGCTGCCCGTCGTCCAGCTGGAGGAGCCCGACGGCACCCCCGCCCAGGTCGCTCTCGCCCTGCCCGGCGGCAAACAGCTGCACGCCCGCATCTGGCTGGCGCAGGTCGGCCGGGTCCCGCTGCTGATGCTGGACTCCGACGTCGAGGAGAACGACCTCGGCGAGCGCGGCGTGACCGACCGGCTCTACGGCGGCGGCAGCGAGCACCGGCTGCTCCAGGAGATGCTCCTCGGCATAGGAGGAGTCCGGGCGGTGCGGACGTACTGCCGGCTGACCGGCCATCCCGCGCCGGAGGTCTTCCACACCAACGAGGGCCACGCCGGGTTCCTCGGCCTGGAGCGCATCGCGGAACTCTGCGCGGACGGACTCGACTTCGATTCGGCGCTGGAGTCGGTCCGCGCCGGGACCGTCTTCACCACCCACACCCCCGTACCGGCCGGCATCGACCGGTTCGACCGCGAGCTGGTCGCCCGCCACTTCGGCCCCGACGCCGAGCTGCCCCGCATCGACGTCGACCGCATCCTGCGGCTCGGCATGGAGAGCTACCCCGGCGGGGAGCCCAACCTCTTCAACATGGCCGTGATGGGCCTGCGCCTCGCCCAGCGCGCCAACGGCGTGTCGCTGCTGCACGGCAACGTCAGCCGCGAGATGTTCTCCGGCCTGTGGCCCGGCTTCGACGCCGACGAGGTGCCGATCACGTCCGTGACCAACGGAGTGCACGCGCCCACCTGGGTCGCCCCCGAGGTGTTCCGGCTCGGGGCGAAGCAGATCGGTGCCCAGCGCGCCGAGGACGCGCTGACCGTCGGCGGCTCGGACCGCTGGGACGCGGTCGCCGACATCCCCGACCAGGACATCTTCGACCTGCGGCGGGTGCTGCGCGAGCAGCTCGTCGAGGAGGTGCGGGAGCGGCTGCGGGCGTCCTGGCGGCAGCGCGGCGCCCATACCGCCGAGCTGGGCTGGATCGACGACGTGCTCGACCCGGACGTCCTGACGATCGGTTTCGCCCGGCGCGTCCCCTCGTACAAGCGCCTGACGCTGATGCTGCGCGACCGGGACCGGCTGATGGATCTGCTGCTGCATCCCGAGCGGCCGGTCCAGATCGTCGTCGCGGGCAAGGCCCACCCCGCGGACGACGGCGGCAAGCGGCTGGTGCAGGAGCTGGTGCGGTTCGCGGACGACCCGCGGGTACGGCACCGGATCGTCTTCCTGCCCGACTACGGCATGGCGATGGCGCAGAAGCTGTATCCCGGCTGCGACATCTGGCTGAACAACCCTCTCCGGCCGCTGGAGGCCTGCGGCACGTCCGGCATGAAGGCCGCGCTCAACGGCTGTCTCAACCTGTCGGTCCTCGACGGCTGGTGGGACGAGTGGTTCCAGCCCGACTTCGGCTGGGCCATCCCCACGGCGGACGGTGTCGGTACCGACCAGGACCACCGTGACGACATAGAGGCCGCGGCGCTGTACGACCTGCTGGAGCAGCGGGTGACGCCCCGCTTCTACGAGCGGGGGCGCAGCGGGCTGCCCGACCGCTGGATCGAGATGGTCCGGCACACGCTGAGCCTGCTCGGGCCGAAGGTTCTGGCGGGGCGGATGGTCCGCGAGTACGTGGAGCGGCTCTACGCGCCGGCTGCGCTCTCCCACCGGGCCGTGGGCCCGGACGCGGCGCGTGATCTCGCCGAGTGGAAGACGAGGGTGCGGGCGGCGTGGCCGGGCGTCACCGTCGACCATGTGGAGACATCGGCGTCGGAGGTGCTGGCGGAGCTCGGTACGACGCTGGGGCTTCGGGTGCGGGTCGGTCTCGGTGAGCTCGGTCCGGACGACGTGGAGGTGCAGGTCGTCTCCGGGCGGGTGGACGAGGAGGACCGCATCGGGGACGCGACGGTTGTTCCCCTGAAGCCGGTGGGGTCTTTCGACCAGGACGGGCGCTGGGTCTACGAAGGGCCCTTGTCGCTGGATCGCACCGGGCCTTTTGGGTACACGGTGCGGATCCTTCCCGCACATCGGCTCATGGCTTCGAGTGCGGAGCTGGGGCTTGTGGCCGGGCCTTCCGAGGAGCTGGTGGCGGCTGCGGGGCTGTTGATGCGTTGAGTGCCGGCCGCCGGTGCGTGGGGGCTGGTGGCGCCCACGCGGCGGAGCCGCAGTCGATACAACCCCGCGCCCCTACGTGGGCTCGCCGGCCTGCGTCGACAAGTTCCTGAGGACGGTGCCGCACCTGCGGGCGTACGCGTGCTGGAAGCCCCTGGTCGCCGGGCCGCCCGCCTTGGCGTACCACTTGGCGGCCCGGCTGAACGCGTTCACCGTCAGCCACACCGTGCCGTCTCCCGTGCGGTCGACCACGAAGGACTCCTCGCCGGTCTCCGGGTGGCCCGGCAACGTGCCGTAGGCCCAGCCCGCCCGGCGGGGTTCCTCGACGGTCCAGACCACGCGGCAGGGGGCCTTGATCATGCCGGCGAGGGTGACGGTGACGTCCACGCCGGGAGCGGCACGGTCCGCGCTCGCGTCGAGGCCGACGCCCATCGCGCGGTGCATCTCCCAGGTGAGGACGGCCTCCGCGGCCCGGCGGAAGACCTCCTCGCCCTCTCCGAGACGGGTGCGTACGTTCATGGGACGGAAGCCCGGCGGGCAGAAACCCTGGTCACGGGTGGCGCCGACATCGGCGTAGGTGAAGTCCTGCGGATCCGTAGAAGACACGGTTCCCAAGAGTAAAGCGGTACCCGGACCCGCCTCGGGTCCGGGTACCGCCCGTGGTCGTGCTTCGGTCAGCCGACGTTGACGGCCGACCAGGCGGACGCGACCGCCTTGTACTCGGTGCTGGACGCGCCGTACAGCGCCGAGGCGGCGTTCAGGGTCGCCGTACGGGCCTGGGCGTACTTGGTCGTCGACGTCATGTACGTCGTCAGCGCCTTGTACCAGATCTGCAGCGCCTTGGTCCGGCCGATGCCGGTGACCGTGGAGCCGTTGGAGGTGGGCGAGTTGTAGGTCACGCCGTTGATCGTCTTCGAGCCGCTGCCCTCGGACAGCAGGTAGAAGAAGTGGTTGGCGGGGCCGGAGGAGTAGTGGACGTCCACGCTGCCGAGGCTGGAGGACCAGCTGTCCTTGGACGCGCCGTCCTTGCTGGGCTTGTCCATGTAGCGCAGCGGCGAGCCGTCGCCGTTGATGTCGATCTCCTCGCCGATGAGGTAGTCACCCTTGTCGGAGGAGTTGTTCGCGAAGAACTCGGCGCCGGCGCCGAAGATGTCGCTGGTGGCCTCGTTCAGGCCGCCGGACTCGCCGCTGTAGTTCAGGCCCGCCGTGGCCGACGTCAGGCCGTGGCTCATCTCGTGCGCGGCCACGTCCAGCGAGGTCAGCGGGTGGGTGTTGCCCGAGCCGTCGCCGTAGGTCATGCAGAAGCAGCTGTCGGACCAGAAGGCGTTGACGTAGCTGTTTCCGTAGTGGACGCGGGAGTAGGCGCCCTTGCCGTCGTTGCGGATGCCGTTGCGGCCGAAGGTGCTCTTGTAGAAGTCCCAGGTGATCTGGGCGCCGTAGTGGGCGTCGGCGGCGGCGGTCTCGGCGTTGGACGGGTTGCCGGTGCCCCAGACGTCGTCGGAGCCGGAGAAGAGGGTGCCGGTGCCGGAGGTGCCGCGGTTGAGGTTGTACGTCTTGTGGCCGCCGCGGGTGCCGTCCGTGAGGTTGTACGTCGACCCTGACTTGGTGGTGCTGAGGGTGACGGCGCCGCTGTAGGTGGTGTTGCCGGTGCCGGTCTCGATGCCCTGGTACTCGTAGAGCTTCTTGCCGGTGGCGGCGTCGGTGATGACGTGCAGCTCGTTCGGGGTGCCGTCCTCCTGGAGGCCGCCGACGACGGTCTCGTAGGCGAGGACCGGCTTGCCGTTCGCCGCCCAGACCACCTTGCGGGGAGCGGAGTCCGCCTCGGTCTTGGCCGACCCGGCCGCCTTGGCGAGGGTCACGGCCTGCTTCTCGGCCTTGGCGGCGGTGACCGCGGGCTTGAGCGAGGCGACCTTCAGGGTCGCCTCGGTGGCTCTGGTGACGCCCAAGGCCCCGCCGGACTTCGACTCGTGCACCACGAGGTCGCCGCCGAGGACCGGCAGGCCCGCGTAGGTGCGCTCGTAGCGGGTGTGGACCGTGCCGTCGGCGTCCTTCACGACGTCACGGACGACCAGCTTCTCCTCGGCGCCGAGGCCTATCGCGTCGGCGGTCCGCGTGGCGTCGGCCTGCTGCTCCTGGACGAGCGCGGTGCGGGCCTGCGCGGAGAGCAGGACGGGGGCGGCGGGGAGGGCCGGCTTGCTCGCGGAGTCCGCGGCGACGCTCATGCCCGAGCTCAGGCCGGTGGTGAGCAGGGCACCTGCGGCGACGGCGGTGGCGATGGCGAGCGTGGCGCGCTTTTGACGCGCGTAGAAAGAGGTGGACACACAAGCTCCTCGATGTGGGGGAAGTGCTGTGCTGCGGTGGTGCTGTGCGGGTGGGGGAAGAGTGGCACTACGGACGCGTACATGTCATGAGTCGACGTGATGTTGGCCGGAAGTCGACGGCCAGATGTACGCGAGGACACGTGAAACGGACGCCGCCCCGGGGGATTCGAACCCACCGGGGCGGCGCCCCGACTTCGAGGGCCTACAGGCCTGCGTACCTCCGGGTCTGTGGGCCTCCCGGCCTACGGACCTACGGGAACGTCAGCTTCCAGCTGTTGATGTAGCCGGTGTCGATGGCCGCGTTGTCCTGGACCCGCAGGTTCCAGACGCCGTTGGCCACCTCGGAGGAGGCGTTCACCGTGTAGGTGGTGTTGATGTTGTCGGCGCTTCCGCCGGTGCCGTACCCCTTCAGCGCGTACACGGTGCCGTCGGGGGCGACCAGGTCCACCTTGAGGTCACCGATGTAGGTGTGGACGATGTCCACCGAGACCTGGAGGTTGGACGGCGCGTTGCCCGTGCGGCCGGAGACGGTGACCGGCGAGTTGACCGCCGCCCCCCGGTCCGGGATCGCCACGTCGGCGGTGTTCTCGAAGGACGTGCCGCCGCCGCCTCCGCCGCCGGAGCGGGTGCCGACGTTGACGCCCGCCCACGCGTCCTGGACCGCCTTGTACTCGGCGCTGTCCGTGCCGTAGAGCTCACCGGTGGCCGCGAGGGTGCCGGTGCGGGCCCCCGCGTAGTTGGTGTTCGAGGTGAACTTCGTGGTCAGCGCGCGGAACCAGATCTTCTCCGCCTTGTCCCGGCCGATGCCCGTGACCGGAAGGCCGTCCGAGGTGGCCGAGTTGTACGTGACACCGTTGATGGTCTTGGTGCCGCTGCCCTCGGAGAGCAGGTAGAAGAAGTGGTTCGCGGGGCCCGACGAGTAGTGCACGTCGACCGAGCCGATGCCCGAGTACCAACTGTCCTTGGACGCGCCGTCCTTGCTGGGCTTGTCCATGTAGCGCAGCGGCGAGCCGTCGCCGTTGATGTCGATCTCCTCGCCGATGAGGTAGTCACCGACGTCGGAGGAGTTGTTCGCGTAGAACTCGACCGTCGATCCGAAGATGTCGGAGGTGGCCTCGTTCAGGCCGCCGGACTCGCCGCTGTAGAGGAGGCCCGCGGTGTTGGACGTGACGCCGTGGGTCATCTCGTGACCGGCCACGTCGATCGACGTCAGCGGGTGCGTGTTGCCCGACCCGTCGCCGTAGGTCATGCAGAAGCAGCTGTCGGACCAGAAGGCGTTGACGTAGTTGTTGCCGTAGTGGACCCGGGAGTAGGCGCCGACACCGTCGCCCTTGATGCCCGAACGCCCGTGCACGTTCTTGTAGTAGTCCCACGTCAGCGCGGCGCCGTAGTGCGCGTCCGCGCCCGCGGTCTCCGCGTTGGACGGGCTGCCGTTGCCCCACACGTCGTCCGGGCCGGAGAACAGCGTGCCGGTGCCGGAGGTGCCGCGGTTGAGGTTGTACGTCTTGTGGCCGCCGCGCGCGCCGTCCGTGAGGTTGTACGTCGACCCGGACTGCGTGGTGCCGAGCGTCACCGTGCCGCTGTACATCGTGTTGCCGGTGCCGGTCTCGATGCCCTGGTACTCGTAGAGCTTGGCGCCCGTGGCGGCGTCGGTGACGACGTGCAGCTCGTTCGGGGTGCCGTCCTTCTGGAGGCCGCCGACGACGGTCTCGTAGGCGAGGACCGGCTTGCCGTTCGCCGCCCAGATCACCTTGCGCGGCGCCTTGTCGACGTCGGCGCTCTTGGCGTCGTCCGCCTTGGCGGCGGCCAGCGCCTGCTTCTGCGCCTTGGCGGCGGAGACGGCGGCGGTGGTGGTGGCCGGCTTGATGGCGGCGCGGGTCGCCTTGACGACCGCCTTGGTCGCACCGGACTTGGCGGCCTTGACGACGAGGTCGCCGCCGAGGACGGGCAGGCCGTCGTAGGTGCGCTCGTAGCGGGTGTGGACCGTGCCGTCGGCGTCCTTCACGACGTCACGGACGACCAGCTTCTCCTTGGCGCCGAGACCCAGGTCCCGGGCCGTCTGCGCCTTGCGGGCCTCGGCCTTGCGGATCAGCTCGGCGCGCTGGGCGGGGCTGAGCTTGACCGATTCCGAGCCGGGTATCGCCTTGCTCGCGGCCGGCGGTGTCTTCTCGGGGGCCGCGAGGGCCGTGCCGCTCTGGACGGCGGCGGCCATCAGCGCGGCGACGCCGACGAGGGCCACCGCCGCGGTGCGGCGGGGGGTGTGGGGAGTGCGTCTGTGGGAGGTGCCTCTTCGTGAGGAACTGCTTCTCAACACTGACTCCTTCTGCGGGACCGGGGGTCGCCCGGCCTGGGGAGGTGGAGGTGTTGCTGTGGGGTTCCTGTGGAGCAGTCGTGGGAAGCGTGGCAGGGGAGTGCGCTTTCTGTCAGGACCGCGTCAAAAGTATGGCCGGAAACGGTTCGTTGTCCGGAAGTTCATGTTCGCTATACGGACGCGTCGCTACACGGGCGCTTCACCGTCCTCGGGCAGATCCCCGTGCCAGGAGTGCCACAGCGCCGCGTAGGCACCGCCGGCCGCCACCAGCTCGTCGTGCGTGCCCAGTTCGGTCAGCCGGCCGTCCTCCATCACCGCCACCCGGTCGGCGTCGTGCGCGGTGTGCAGCCGGTGCGCGACGGCGATGACGGTGCGCCCCTCGAGGACGGCGGCCAGGGCCCGCTCGGTGTGCCGGGCGGTCGTCGGGTCGAGCAGCGCGGTCGCCTCGTCGAGGATCAGCGTGTGCGGGTCCGCCAGCACCACACGGGCCAGGGCGAGTTGCTGCGCCTGCGAGCCGTCGGTACGGTGACCGCCCTGGCCCAGCGGGGTGTCCAGCCCCTGCGGCAGGTTTCGCACCCACGCGTCGGCGCCGACCACGGCCAGCGCGTCCCACAACCGCTCGTCGTCCGCGGCCGGTTCGGCGATCCGCAGGTTGTCGCGGACCGAGCCGAGGAACACGTGATGCTCCTGGGTGACCAGGACGACCTGACGGCGCAGCCGCTCCGGGCCCAGCCCGACGACCGGCACGCCGCCGACCGTCACCGAGCCCGCGGTCGGCGCGTCGATGCCCGCCATCAGCCGGCTCAGCGTGGTCTTGCCGGCCCCGGACGGCCCGACCATGGCGAGCCGCTCACCGGGCCGCACCGTCAGATCGACACCGCGCAGCACCTCGACGCCCCCGTCGTACGCGTAGCGCACCCCGACGACGTCGATCCGGTCACCGTCGGGATCCGGGCAGTCGCCCTCCCCGTCGGCCCGCGGTGCCCGGGCGAGCCCTTCCACCCGGGCGAACGAGGCGCCGCTGCTCTGCAGTTGCTCGACCCGGACCAGGATCTCGTCCAGCGGGTTGCTCAGCTGGTGCAGATACAGGGCCGCCGCCACCACCGCCCCGAGACTCATCGCGCCCGAGGAGTGCAGCAGGCCCCCGATCACCAGCACACCGGCCACGGGCAGGACGTACGACACCTCCACCGCCGGGAAGAACACGCTGCGCAGGTGGAGCGTGTGGAAGCGGGTGCGGCGGGAGGTCTCCAGGGCGTCCCGGCTCGCGGCCGTGCGCTGCCTCTCCAGGCGGAACGCCTCGACCGTGCGGGCGCCGGACGCGGTCGCCGCGAGGATCTCCGCGACGTCCGAGGTGGCCGCGCCCTCGGCGAGATAACCGTCCCGCGCCCGGCGCAGGTACCAGCGCAACGCCGCCTGGATCGGTGCGAGTCCGAGCACGCCGAGGGCGCCGAGCAGGGGGTCCAGGAGGAACACCGCGCCGATCAGGAACAGGCACTGGACGAGGTTGACGAGCAGGACCGGGCCGGCGTCGCGCAGGGTGTTGCCGACGGTGGTGACGTCGGAGGTGCCGCGGGCGGTGAGGTCGCCGGTGCCGGCTCTCTCGACCACCGAGGCGGGCAGGGCGAGGGCGCGGTCCACGAACCGCTCTCGTACGCGGGCCAGTGTCCGTTCGCCGAAGCGGTGACCCACGTAGCGGGCCCAGCGGGCCAGGAGCAACTGGGCGAGGGCGCACAGGAGCAGGGCGAGGGCGAGCCGGTCCACGGCTCCGGCTCCGTGGCCCGCCCGTACGTCGTCGATCATCCGGCCGAGCAGCCACGGCCCCGCGAGACCGGCGAGGGCGGCCAGGGCGTTCAGAACGAGGACCGCGCAGAAGACCCGGGTGTCCGCCCGGACGAGGTCCAGCATCGCGCGCCGGACATCCTGCCGTGCGGCGACGGGGAGATGGGCGCCGGTCATCCCAGGGCCTCCTCGGTGGCCTGTGCCCCCATGGCTGGTTCTTCGGTGTCCCGTGCCTCGGCGTCCCGTGCCTCGGTGTCCCGGGCCTCGGTGTCCCGTGCCTCGGTGTCCCTTGCGACGACGGCTCGGTAGTCCGGGGTGGATTCCAGGAGTTCGTGGTGGGTGCCGGTCGCCGCGACCTTGCCGTCCTTCAGGAAGCGGACGGTGTCCGCGTGGTCGAGGACCAGGGGGGAGGTGGTGGTGACGACCGTGGTCCGGCCCTGTCGTGCCGCGCCGAGCCGGGAAGCGACCGTGGCTTCCGTGTGGGCGTCCAGGGCCGAGGTGGGTTCGACGGCGAGGAGGATCTCCGGGTCGGCCAGAAGGGCTCTTGCCAGACGGACGCGCTGGCGTTGGCCGCCGCTGAGGTTGCGGGCCTGTGCGGTCATCGGAGAGTTCAGGCCCTCGGGGAGGCCTTGGACGATGTCCTCGGCCGCGGCGGAGTGGAGCGCCTTCCGGGTTGCCGGGTTCTGTCGTGCGGCGTCCGCGGGTTCGTCGCGGTGGCTCGCGTGGTTCCCCGCGCCCCTCGGGGAAGGGGCGATCATCTCCTGGAGTGTTCCGGCGAACAGGTCCGCCTCGTGGTCCGCCAGCAGGATGCGGGTTCTGACCTGGGCCAGGGCGATGTCGTCCAGGCGAGTGTCGCCCCACATGGCGTTCGACGGGGCATAGCGGGCCAGGCGGTCCAGGACGGCCGTGGCGTCCGCGGGGTGCTCCGCCACCAGCGCCGTGAGGCGGCCCGGCCGGATGCGCACGCCCGACTCGGGGTCGTACAGCACCGAGGGTTCGGACGGGGCGTCCCGGGTGCCGGTGTCGGGCACCGGCTCCAGGCGCAGGAACCGTACGACCCGCCGGGCACACACCAGGCCGCGGCTGATCTGGTAGCCGCACTCCACCCAGAAGGACACCGGGCCGACCAGGACCGCCACATAGCCGTAGACCGACACCAGCTCGCCCACGGTGATGTGGCCCTGCGCGGCCAGACGCGCCGCGAGCCAGGTCACCACCGCAAGGAACAGGGTCGGCAGGCCGATGCCCAGGGCCTGGACCCAGCTGGTCACCGCGCCGACGCGGTAGCCCTGTTCGCGCAGCCGCCCGGAGTCCCGGCGGAAGGCGTCCGAGATCAGGTCCTTGCCGCCGAGGCCGGCGAGGACCCGCAGGCCACCGGCGAGGTCGCCGATGCGGGCCGTCAGGACGCCCTGGCGTTCGCGGTACTCCGCTTCCGAGCCCTGCAGCCGGCCGAGCAGCGGGCCGACCAGCAGCACGAGGACCGGAATGCCGAGCAGGACGACCGCGGCGAGGAGGGGAGAGACCGAGATCAGCAGGAGGGCCACGACCAGATAGGCCACGACAGCGCCGACGCCGGGGCCGACGACCGTGAGGGACTGGCTGATCGTCTGGACGTCACCCACGCCGATCGTGACGACCTCACCCGCGCCCATCTGCCGGGACAGGGCCGACCCGAGCCGGACCGCCTGGCCGACGACGACCTTCACCGTGCGGAAGTTGGCGTCCATACGGACCCGGGTCATGGTGCGGTGCCGCATGATGCTCAGCCAGGCGTTGAATGCCCCCACCGCGAACAGCGCGCCGCTCCAGAGCACCAGCGCGCTCATGTCGCCCGGCTCCAGGCCGTCGTCGATCGCCCGGGACATCAGATAGGGCGTGGCCGCCAGCAGCACCATCCACACACTGCCGAACATCGCCCCGGCGGCACACCGCCCGGGCTGCCGCATGACCAGCCACCACAGGTACCGGGCGCCGCCGCGGTGATCGGGTGTGCCGGGGTCCTCGTACGCGTCGATCATCCGCCGTGCCCTCCGCTGCCGCCGTCCTGGGTCGTGTCCGCAAAGTCCCGTCGTTCGCCCGGAGGGCGGGCCCCGCGGCGTCCGGTGCGTGCTCTCGGCGTGCCGGGCGGAGTCCCTCGTACTGGACGTACTTGGGGCTTCGTCCGGTGCGGCGAGTGGGGGTACCCCCTGCTCGAAGAGCTCGGGGGAGCGTGCCAGGCGGGACTCTGCGGACACGACCTAGGCCAGACTGTCCCGCCACGCCCGATGCAGATCCGCGAACCTGCCCGTTCCCGCGATGAGTTCGGCCGGTTCGCCGTCCTCCACGATCCGGCCGTGCTCCATCACCAGGACACGGTCCGCGATCTCCACGGTCGACAGCCGGTGCGCGATGACCACGGCCGTGCGGCCCTTCAGCACCGTCGTCATGGCCCGCTGCACCGCACGCTCCCCGGGGATGTCCAGCGAGCTGGTCGCCTCGTCGAGGATCAGGACCGCCGGGTCGGCCAGCAACGCCCGGGCGAACGCGACCAGTTGCCGCTGCCCGGCGGAGATCCGGCCACCCCGCTTGCGCACGTCGGTGTCGTAGCCGTCGGGCAAGGAGGTGATGAAGTCGTGCGCGCCGATCTCCTTCGCCGCCTGCTCCATCTCCTCGCGGGTGGCGTCGGGGCGGCCGATCGCGATGTTGTCGGCGACCGTGCCGGAGAACAGGAACGCCTCCTGCGTCACCATGACCACCCCGCGCCGCAGTTCCGGCACGGCAAGGTCGCGCAGGTCGACGCCGTCCAGCAGCACCCTGCCGCCGGAGGGGTCGTAGAACCGGGCCAGCAGCTTGGCCAGCGTCGACTTGCCGGCGCCCGTGGACCCCACGACCGCGACCGTCTGCCCCGCGGGCAGGGTGAGGTCGAAGGCGGGCAGCACCTCACCGCCGGTGCGGTAGCCGAAGCGGACGTCGTCGAAGACCACTTCGCGGCCGGGGTGCTCGCTCTCGAGCGGCGGGAGCTGCCGGGGGGTGGCCGGCTCGGGGACCGACGGGGTCTGCGCGAGCAGGCCGGCGATCTTCTCCAGCGAGGCCGCCGCGGACTGGTAGGAGTTCAGGAACATCCCGAGCCGGTCGATGGGGTCGTACAGCCGCCGCAGGTACAGCACGGCCGCCGCCAGCACACCGAGGGCCAGCGTGCCGTCCGCGACCCGATGGGCGCCCCACAGGACGATCGCCGCGACCGCCGTGTTGGCGACCAGGCGGGAGCCGGTGACGTAGCGGGCCATCTCCAGCAGCGCGTCGCCGTTGACCCGTTCGTGCCGCCGGTTGAGCTCGCCGAAGTCCGCGTCGTTGGCGGACTCGCGACGGAAGGCGCGCACCGGGCGGATGCCGTTCATCGTCTCGACGAACTTGACGATCACGGCCGCGATGGCGGTCGACCGCGCCCGGTACACCCGCCCGGCCCGCCGCTGGTACCACCGCACGAGCGCGTACAGCGGCACCAGGGACGCCACCGCCACGCCCCCGAGACCCAGGTCGAGCCAGAGCAGCATCGCCGAGATGTAGACGAAGGACAGGATCACCGTCACGAGCTCCTGGAGTCCCTCGTCCAGCAGTTCGCGCAGCGACTCCACATCGGTCGTGGAGCGGGAGATGAGCCGGCCCGAGGTGTAGCGCTCGTGGAAGTCGACGCTCAGCGCCTGCGCATGGCGGAAGATCCGGCCGCGCAGGTCGAGCAGCACGTCCTGGCTGACCCGGGCCGCGGCGGCGACGAACGCGAACTGCAGCCCGCCCGCGGCCAGCGCGCACGCCAGATACCCGACGCCCACCGCGATCAGCGGCCCGTGGTCCTGGGCGCGGAACGCCGGCACTCCGCGGTCGATGGCGTACGCCACGAGCAGCGGGCCCGCCTGCACGACCGCCTGCTGGAGCAGCAGCAGGAGCGTCGTGACCGTGACCCGGGCCCTCAGGGGCGCGAGCAGGGAGCGCAGCAGGGCCCCGGTGGCGCCCGGTGGGGTGGGCAGGACGTCCTGGTCGAAGGGGTCGCCGGTGGCGGCGGGACTTTTGCCGGGTCGGTCGCCGGGTCGTTCGCCGGGTTTGTTGCCGGCCGGTGCGCCGGTGGCCGCCGTCATCGTGCGCCCTCCTCTTCCCCTGACATTTCCCCTGACATCAGATGCGCGTACTCGGCGTTCGTACGCAGCAGTTCGTGGTGGGTGCCGACCGCGGCGATCCGGCCGCCGGACAGCAGCGCGACGCGGTCGGCGAGCAGCACGGTGGACGGCCGGTGCGCGACGATCAGGGCGGTGGTGTCCGCCAGCACCTGCCGCAGGGCGGCCTCCACGGCGGCCTCGGTGTGCACGTCCAGGGCCGACAGCGGGTCGTCCAGGACGAGGAACTCCGGCTGCCCGACGACGGCCCGGGCGAGCGCGAGGCGCTGGCGCTGGCCACCGGAGAGGCTGAGGCCCTGCTCGCCCACCTGGGTGTCCGTCCCCTGGGGCAGGGCATGCACGAACTCGGCCTGGGCGACGGCGAGGGCACGCTCCAGATCGGCTGTGCCGGCGGTGTCCTTCGCCCCCATGAGAACGTTGTCGCGGACCGCGGCCGAGAACAGCGTGGGCTCCTCGAAGGCCACGGCGACCTTGGCGCGCAGCGCTTGTCTCGACAGCTCAGTGATGTCCTTGCCGTCGAGGGTGATGCGGCCCGAGGTCAGTTCGTAGAGGCGGGGGACGAGCGCGGTGAGGGTGGTCTTGCCGCTGCCGGTGGCCCCGACCAGGGCCATGGACTCGCCGGGGCGGATGTGCAGGTCGATGTCCTCGAGGACGGGAGGGGAACCGGGCGGGGCGTCCGGGTAGCGGAACCGGACGTGGTGGAAGCGAAGACCCGTGTCCTGCGGGTCCTTCGCGCCGGCCCGCGCACCGGAGGCGGTGTGCTCGGAGGTGCGCCCCGAGGCGGTGTGCTCGGAGGCTGTGCGCTCGGAGGTGGGACGCCCGGAGGCGGTGTGCTCTGAGGTGCGGTGTTCGACCTCCTCGTCCATCACCTCGAAGAACCGCTCCGTAGCCGTCGCCGCCTCCTGGCTCATCGCCAGCAGGAACCCGATCGACTCCACCGGCCACCGCAACGCCAGTGCCGTCGATAGGAACGCCACCAGCGTCCCCGCCGACAGGGCACCGTCGGCCACCCGGACGGCCCCCACCACCAGCGCCGCCCCGATCGCCACCTCCGGCAGCGTCACGATGACGCCCCAGATCGTCGCCAGCAGCCGAGCCTTGCGCAGTTCCGTGCCGCGCAGCGTCCGCGACAGGTCCCGGAACGCCCGGGCCTGGCTCCGGTGGCGGCCGAAGCCCTTGATGATGCGGACGCCGAGCACGCTCTCCTCGACGACCGTCGTCAGGTCGCCGACCTGGTCCTGGGCCCGCCGGGCCACCTGCGCGTACCGCTTCTCGAAGACCAGGCAGGTGACCATGACGGGCACGGCGGGTACGAGGACGACCAGCCCCAGCGTCCAGTCCTGGAGCAGCATGATGACGACGCCCACGACGATCGTCACCCCGTTGACCAGCAGGAACGTCAGGGGGAAGGCGAGGAACTGGCGCAGCAGCATCAGATCGGTGGTGCCGCGGGACAGCAACTGCCCGGAGGCCCACCGGTCGTGGAAGGCCACCGGCAGCCGCTGGAGATGCCGGTACAGTCCCGCCCGCATGGACGCCTCGACATGGGTGAGCGGACGGGCCACCAGCCATCGCCGCAGCCCGAACAGCAGGGCCTCCGCGAGACCGAGCAGCAGCAGGTACAGCGCGCCGAGCCACACCCCGGCCGGGTCCCGCCCGGCGATCGGCCCGTCGACCATCCACTTCAGGACGAGCGGGATCACCAGGCCCACGCAGGAGGCGAGTATCGCGACGAACGCGGCGCTGAACAGCCGCACCCGCGCGGGCCGCACGTACGGCCACAGGCGCAGCAACGAGCGCACGGCGGAACGGTCCTGGGCGGAGGCGGGTGTCGTGGCCATCAGCAGCGAGCCTACGGATCGCCACTGACACTGCCCACCGAGTTTCCGCCGGACCCGGCTCGGTCCTTGGTCCTACGACCTGGGGGAACGTTCGGCGGGCCGCACGGCTGCACCCGCCGGGCCGCAGGGCTGCACCCGCCCGGCTGCACAGCTGCACCCGCCCGGCTGCACAGCTGCACCCGCCCGGCTGCACGGCTGCACCCGCCCGGCTGCACCCGCCCGGCTGCACGGCTGCGCCCGCCGGACCGTGCGATTGCGCCCGCCGGGTCGTACGGCGACATCAGCCGATCGGCCGATGTCCGTTCGAGCGTGACGGCCGATGTGCCGGGCCCCGCCTCACCGGGACCCTCTTCGTATGCCGACCGCACCTGTCATCGAAGTCACCGAACTGCGCAAGAGCTACGCCGGCCGCCACGCCGTCGACGGTGTCTCCTTCGCCGTGGAGGAGGGCGAGATCTTCGGGATCCTCGGCCCCAACGGCGCCGGGAAGACCACCACCGTGGAGTGTGTCGAGGGGCTGCGCGTGCCCGACTCCGGCCGCGTCCGGGTCGCCGGGCTCGACCCCGTCACCGAGCACGAGGCCACCCGCCGGGTGCTCGGCGCGCAGCTCCAGGAGAGCGAACTCCAGGCCAAGCTCACCGTCCGCGAGGCGCTGGAGCTGTACAGCGCCTTCTACCCGAGCCCGCTCGACTGGCGGCCCCTCGCCGAACGCCTCGGCCTGACCGCCAAGCTCGACACCCGGTTCGCCAAACTCTCCGGCGGCCAGAAGCAACGGCTGTTCATCGCGCTCGCCCTGGTGGGCAACCCGAGAGCCGTCGTCCTGGACGAGTTGACCACCGGACTCGACCCGCGCGCCCGCCGCGACACCTGGGAACTCATCGAGGACATCCGCGCGAACGGGGTGACCGTGCTGCTCGTCACCCACTTCATGGAGGAGGCGCAGCGGCTGTGCGACCGGATCGCCGTGATCGACAAGGGCCGGGTGGCCGCCCTGGACACCCCCGCCGGGCTGATCCGCCGCTCGGCGGGCGCCACCGTCATTAGCTTCACCCCGTCCGCGCCCCTGGACGAGCGTGAGCTCGGCGCGCTCCCCGCGCTCGCGTCGGTCCAGCACAAGGACGGCCGCGTCATCCTGTCCGGCACCGACGAGACCGTCAACGCCGTCATCACCCTGCTCGCCCGCACCCGTGTCACCGCCCACCAGCTCCGGGTCACCGACGCCACCCTGGACGACGCGTTCCTCGACCTCACGAAGGAGGCGGCGGCATGAGCACCGCCCTCGTCGACACCGCCGTACTGAAGAGCGAGATCCGCCTCTTCCGCCGGGAGCCCGGCGCTCTCTTCTGGATCCTGGCGTTCCCCACCCTGCTCCTGGTGATCCTCGGCTCCATCCCCTCCTTCCGGGAGGCCGACCCGGACTTCGGCGGGCTGCGCCCGGTCGACGGCTACGTCCCGGTGAGCGTGCTGCTCGGGCTGATCATGGCCGGGGTCCAGGCCATGCCGCAGACCCTCACCGGCTACCGCGAGCGCGGCATCCTGCGCCGGATGTCCACCACGCCCGTCAGGCCCGCCGCCCTGCTGTCCGCGCAGATGCTGCTCTTCGGCGGGGCCGCCCTGGTCTCGGCGCTGCTCGCCCTCACGACCGGCCGGCTCGCCTTCGCCGTCCGGCTGCCGCGCCAGGGCTTCGGATACGCCCTCGCCCTGCTCCTGGCCGTGCTCGCCGCCCTCGCGCTGGGTGCGGTGATCTCCGCGCTGTCCCGGTCGACGAAGATCGCCGGTGCCATCGGCTCGGCCGTCTTCTTCCCCGCCATGTTCTGCGCGGGCGTGTGGATGCCGGTGCAGACGATGCCGGACGTCCTGGCCCGGTCCGTCGGCTACACGCCCTTCGGCGCGGCGGCCGAGGCCCTGAACCAGGCCGCGGCGGGGGACTGGCCCGGCTGGGGCCACCTCGGGGTGCTGGTGGCCTGGACCCTGCTGCTGACGGCCGGGGCCGCGCGCTGGTTCCGCTGGGAGTAGGCGGAAAACGGTGCACAATGGCGCGATGACCCCGGCGGACGAGCAGATCGAGCACCGGCAGAACCAGTTCCACACCTGGGGTGTCTACGGGCTGCTCGCCGTCTCCGCCCTCCTCTCGGTGGCCTCGCACGACCTGATGGTGCGCCCGGCCGAGTGGTACACGGGCGGGGCGCTGCTGGTCGCCGCGGTGCTGCTCCAGCTCTGGCACGGCCCCCGCCGCGGCCGCCGCACCCCGTCCCCGCGCGGGACCGCCTACTACGTCCTGCGCTGGGCGCTCTCCTTCGCCCTCACCTGGCTGAACCCCTTCTTCGGCTTCTACGCGTCCGCCGGTTACTTCGACAGCGACGAACTGATCGCCGGACGGCGCCGGCAGTGGCTCGGTCTGCTCGCCACCGTCGTCGTGGTGGCGGGCTCGCAGTCCGGCGGGATGCCGATCGACGGCCTGGTCCAGTGGCTGCTGTTCGGCGTGCTGCTGGTCACGAACTTCGGCCTGCTGGCGGTGGTCGGCCACATCGCCCAGCAGGAGGAGCAGCGTTCCCGCGAGCGGGCCGTCACCATCACCGAACTGGAACGCACCAACACGGCCTTGCAGCAGGCCCTCGACGAGAACGCCGCCCTGCACGCCCAGTTGCTCGTGCAGGCACGGGAGGCGGGCGTCGCCGACGAGCGCCGGCGGCTGGCCGCCGAGATCCACGACACCATCGCCCAGGGCCTGACCGGCATCATCGCCCAGCTCCAGGTCGTCACCAACACCCCCGACCCGACCACGGCCCGCACCCACCTCGAACGCGCCTCGGACCTGGCCCGGCACAGCCTCGGCGAGGCCCGCCGCTCCGTGCACAACCTCGCCCCGGTGGCGCTGGCCGACGCCGGACTGCCGGAAGCCCTGAAGAAGACGGTCGCCGAATGGGGTGAGCGGACCGGTGTGCGCGCCGACTTCAGGCTCACCGGTACCGCCGAGCAACTCCACGAGGAGGTCGCGGCCACGCTGTTGCGGATCGTCCAGGAGGCCCTCTCCAACATCGCACGGCACGCGGGCGCGAGCCGCGCCGGCGTCACCCTGTCCTTCCTCGGCGACGAGGTCATCCTCGACATCCGCGACGACGGCAGCGGCTTCGACCCGCTCGCCGTCCCGGCACGCACGCGCACCGGCGGTTTCGGCCTGCCCGGCATGGGTGCCCGCGCCGAACGCATCGCCGGCTCCCTCGCCGTCGAATCCGAGCCGGGCCACGGTACGGCGGTCTCCGCTCGCGTACCGTTGGTCCGCCATGACTGACCATGCCGCGACGGGGGCCGCCCCGATCACCCTGCTGATCGTCGACGACCACCCCGTCGTCCGGGACGGCCTGCGCGGCATGTTCGAGTCCGCGCCGGGCTTCCGGGTCCTCGGGGAAGCGCCGAACGGCGTCGAGGCGGTCTCGCTCGCCGCGGCCCTCGACCCGGACGTGATCCTGATGGATCTGCGCATGCCGGGCGGCGGGGGAGTGGACGCCATCCGTGAACTGACCCGGACCGGCGCCCGCGCCAAGGTCCTCGTCCTCACCACGTACGACACCGACTCCGACACCCTGCCCGCGATCGAGGCGGGCGCGACGGGCTATCTGCTGAAGGACGCCCCGCGCGACGAGCTGTTCACGGGGGTGCGGGCGGCGGCGGAGGGCCGTACGGTCCTGTCCCCCGCGGTCGCCTCGCGCCTGGTCTCCGCGGTGCGGGCGCCCGGCAACGAGCCCCTGTCCACCCGCGAGCGCGAGGTGCTCGCGCTGGTCGCCAGAGGCACGTCCAACCGGGAGATCGCCCGCGAACTGTTCATCAGCGAGGCGACGGTCAAGACCCACCTCACCCACCTGTACGCCAAGCTGGGCGTCAACGACCGCGCGGCAGCGGTCGCGGCGGCGTACCAGCGGGGGATCCTCGGCTAGGCCGGGTAGGGCAGCAGGGTTCGGTCGGTCTTCTCCCAGGCGGCCTTGAGCTCGGCGAGCAGCTCCGGTCGGTCCGGGGCGAGATCGGCCTGCTCCCGCAGGTCCTCGGCCAGGTCGTACAGGTGGTCCTTGCCGGCGGCGTCCCGGTAGTACTTCCAGTTCCCGCGCCGCAGCGCCCGGTTGGCCCGCACGCGCCAGAACAGGTCGTGCTCCGGCGGCTGCTCGCCCCGCAGCAGGTATCCGGCCAGGCTCGCACCGTCCAGCGGGTAGGCCGGATCGGGTCGTGCGCCGGCCACCTCCAGGAAGGTCGCGGTCCAGTCGGGAGAGAGGTTGGGCGCGTGACTGACCTGGTTGCCGTCGATCCGGTGCGGCCAGCGGACGATCGTCGGCACCCGGATGCCGCCCTCCTGCAGCACGAACTTCTCGCCGCTGAGCGGCCACAGGTACGACCAGCGCTCACCGCCGTTGTCGCTGGCGAAGTACACCAGCGTGTGCTCCTCCTGCCCGGAGTGGCGCAGCGCCGTGAGCACCTCGCCGACGGCCGCGTCCAGGCTCTGCACCATCTCGGTGTACTTGGCGACCGAGCCGCCGTCGTAGTGGTTGAGCGCGGCCGACACCTCCGCCTGGCTCTTCGCGTTCCGGATCTTCTCCGCGATCTCGGCGCCGGTCTCCTCGTCGCCCTCCGCGAGCCACGGCCAGTGCGGGGTGGTGAAGTTGAGGTTGAGCAGCCACGGCTGGTCGTGGTCGCGGCTCACGTACTCCACGGCCCGTTCGGTCAGGACGTTCGTGTAGTACCGAAGGTCCTTGTACTCGGCGTCGCCCTCGTAGAGGTCGTGTTCGCCGAGCTGCCCCAGCTTGGAGAAGTACTCCAGCACACCCCCGCGGTTGCCGAAGAACTCGTCCCAACCGGACTTGGTGGGGCTGTAGTCGGGAAGCCAGCCGCAGTGCCACTTGCCGATGAGAGCGGTGGCGTAACCGGCCTTCTTCAACAGCGAGGCGAGGGTCGGGTGGTTCGGGTCGAGTCCTTGGGCCCTGTTGGCGATCGGCTCGGCGAGCCCGCCCTTCGTACGCCCCGGATAGCGCCCCGTGTACAGGCTGAACCGGGTCGGGGAGCAGGTCGAGGAGCCCGAGTAGGCGTCCGTGAAGCGCACCCCCTGGCGGGCCAGCCGGTCCAGGTTCGGCGTGCTGATGTGCGGGGCGCCGTAGGAGGACAGATCGGCCCAGCCGAGGTCGTCGCCGAGGATGACCAGGATGTTGGGGCGCTGTCCGGAGGCGGCGCCGGGGCGGGCTCGGAAGGGGCGTTCGGCGGGAACCGCCTCGGCGGCACCGGCCGTACCGGCCACGGCGCCCACGGCACCACCGCCGACGAGAGCACCGAGGGCACGACGGGATATTTCGGGCATGCGGAGGTCCTGGAGGGTCCGAGGGGAGGAGTGGGGGGAGCCGAGGCTCGGCAGCGACGCTGCCAGCGGTACGGCGGAGGGGTCAAGGAGATCCCGGCCGCGTTCACGGACCTGCAACGAGCCGCAACACCGCCGACGCCGCCCTCCCGGCCGACCGCCGAAACGATGCTGCCGAGCACGCTCGCCTTCGACCATCCCGTGCCGATGCCTCAGCCCGTCACCCGCAGCAGCAGCACCGCCCGTGCCGGCATCGTGATCTCCGTTCCCGCGCGGTGCTCCACGCCCGGTGCCTCCCCCTGCTCCTCCAGGCTCGTGTCCACGACGACCTCGTACCGTTCGGCCCACGGGGGCCCCGGCAGCGCGAAGTTCACCGGACCCTCGCCCGCGTGCAGGACGGCCAGGAAGCTGTCGTCGAGGATCTGCTCCCCGCGCTCGTCGCGGCCCGGAATGTCCCGGCCGGACAGGTACATGCCGAGCGTGGCCGCCGGCGCGTACCAGTCCTGCTCCGTCATCTCCGTGCCCCGGGACGTGAACCAGGCCAGGTCGCGCAGCCCGTCCGCGGTCTGCGCCCGGCCCGAGAAGAACGCCCGGCGCCTGAGCACCGGGTGGCGGTGGCGCAGCGCGATCAGCCGGGAGGTCAGCGCGAACAGGGCCTGCCAGCCGGGATCCTCCAGCAGCTCCCAGTCCAGCCAGCTGATCTCGTTGTCCTGGCAGTAGGCGTTGTTGCTGCCGCGCTGGGTGCGGCCCAGCTCGTCGCCCGCGACCAGCATCGGCACGCCCGTCGACAGCAGCAGCGTGGTCAGGAGGTTCCTGAGCTGGCGCCGCCTGAGCGCCCGTACACCCTCGTCGTCGCTCTCGCCCTCGGCGCCGCAGTTCCAGGCCCGGTTGTCGTCCGTGCCGTCCCGGTTGCCCTCGCCGTTGGCCTCGTTGTGCTTGTGCTCGTAGGACACCAGGTCGCGCAGGGTGAAGCCGTCGTGCGCGGTGACGAAGTTGACGGACGCGTACGGCCTGCGCCCGCCCCAGGCGTACAGATCGCTGGAGCCCGACAGGCGGTACCCCATCTCGCGCACGTCCGGCAGCGCGTGCCGCCAGAAGTCCCGTACGGCGTTGCGGTAGCGGTCGTTCCACTCCGTCCACAGCGGAGGGAACGCCCCCACCTGGTAGCCGCCCGACCCCACGTCCCACGGCTCGGCGATCAGTTTCACCCGGCGCAGCACCGGGTCCTGGGCGATGACCGCGAGGAACGGGGACAGCATGTCGACGTCGTGCATGGAGCGGGCCAGCGCCGCCGCAAGGTCGAAGCGGAAGCCGTCCACTCCCATCTCGGTGACCCAGTAGCGCAGCGAGTCCGTGATCAGGCGCAGGACGTGCGGCTGGACCACGTGCAGGGTGTTGCCGCAGCCGGTGTAGTCGGCGTAGCGCCGGGGGTCGTCCTGGAGGCGGTAGTAACCCCGGTTGTCGATGCCCTTCAGGGACAGCGTCGGACCCAGCTCGCCCGCCTCCGCGGTGTGGTTGTAGACGACGTCGAGGATGACCTCGATCCCGGCCGCGTGCAGGGCGCGCACCATCCGCTTGAACTCGCCGACCTGCTGCCCGGCCGTCCCGGAGGCCGCGTAGCCCGCGTGCGGGGCGAAGTAGCCGATGGAGTTGTAGCCCCAGTAGTTCCTGAGACCTCTGCGCAGCAGGTGGTCCTCGTGCGCGAACTGGTGCACCGGCAGCAGCTCCACCGCCGTCACGCCCAGCTTCACCAGGTGCTCGATCGCCGCCGGGTGCGCGAGACCGGCGTAGGTGCCGCGCAACTCCTCGGGTATGCCGGGGTGCAGCTGCGTGAAGCCCTTGACGTGCAGCTCGTAGATCACCGAGTCGGCCCACGGTGTCTTCGGACGGCGGTCGTCGGCCCAGTCGTCGTCATCGTGGACGACGACGCCCTTCGGCACGTACGGCGCCGAGTCCCGGTCGTCGCGCACGGTGTCGGCGACGTGCTGCTGCGGCCAGTCGCGGACGTGCCCGTACACCTCCGGCGGCAGACCGAAGTCCCCGTCCACGGCGCGGGCGTACGGGTCGAGCAGCAGCTTCGCCGGGTTCCAGCGGGCACCCGTCCACGGGTCCCAGCGGCCGTGCACCCGGTAGCCGTAGCGCTGCCCGAGCAGCACGCCCGGGACGAAGCCGTGCCAGATCTCATGGGTCAGCTCGGCGAGCCGGACCCGCGACTCCCTGCCCGTCTCGTCGAACAGGCACAACTCGACGCCCTCGGCCCCGCCCGCCCACAACGCGAAGTTGGTGCCCGCCACCCCGTCCGGGCCGACCCGGAACCGGGCGCCCAGCGGGGTCGGCGCGCCCGGCCACGCGGGCACGGTGGGCGGCGGCGCGGCCCTCCGTGCGCCGTTCACGGCGGCGGCCTGGCGCCCGTTCCCGGTGGCCCGATGACCGGCCACCGCCTCCTGCTCGGCTGCGCTGGACACCTGTCAGCCTCCCACCGACTCGTGGGACGACGGGGGACAGAAGGGTGCGGCCCTGTGCTGCGGCCCGGGTCGCGGCTCCCCTGCGCGTCGTCCTCCCCACTGTTCTGCCCAGAGCGTGGGTCGCACTCACGTTTCCCTGGGGGCGGTCATGGTCGTTTCCCGGGGACGCGGCCGGTCGTTGGGCACCGCGTGAGGCACGTACAAGGGCGCGCGCGGCGCGCGAGGGCCGCGCTGGCCGCCGTAGTGACATGGGCAGGGCTCCTGGCCGGGGCCACGGGGTGTACCTCGGACGACGCGGGCGGGATCACCGGGGCGTTCGGCGCGCCCCCGGCGCCCGAGGACGTCATCAAGGTCTCGCCCGACGACGGCAGCAGGGGTGTGCGCCCCGACAGGAGGCTGCGGGTGCGCGTGCCCGACGGCCGGCTGGAGAAGGTGAAGGTCGTCAGCTCGCAGGACGCCCAGGAGTCCCCGGTGCCCGGGCACCTCTCCGCCGACGGCCTGACCTGGGAACCCGACGAGCAGCAGCTCGCGCTGGCCGCCAAGTACACGATCGACGCGGTGGCCGTGGACGGCGACGGGCGCCGCTCGGCCCGGCACACCACCTTCACCACCTACGTCCCCGAGGAACGCTTCATCGGCTACGTCGCCCCGGAGAACCGCGCCACGGTCGGCACCGGCATGATCGTCTCGCTGGAGTTCAGCCGCGAGATCACCGACCGCGCCGCCGTCGAACGCGCGATCCGGGTCACCGCCCGTCCGGCCGTCGAGATCCGCCCGCACTGGTTCGGCGGGACCCGCCTCGACTTCCGCCCCGCGGACTACTGGAAACCCGGCACGCAGGTCACCGTCGCCCTGCGGCTGCGCGACGTCGAGGGTGCGCCCGGCGTCTACGGCCTGCAGCACAAGACGTTCTCGTTCACCGTCGGCCGCAGCCAGGTCTCCGTGGTCGACGCCGCCGCCCATTCCATGGAGGTCCGGCGCGACGGCGAGCCCCTGGCCACCGTGCCGGTCACGGCCGGCGAGCCCGGGAACACCACGTACAACGGCAAGATGGTGGTCACGGAGATGCTCGACGTCACCCGGATGAACGGCGCCACGGTCGGTTTCAAGAAGCGCGACGGCAAGGGCGAGTACGACATCCCCGACGTCCCGCACGCCATGCGCCTGACCGACTCCGGCACCTTCCTGCACGGCAACTACTGGGCGCACCGCTCCGTGTTCGGCCGCACCAACGTCAGCCACGGCTGCATCGGACTGCGCGACGTGAAGGGCGGCAGCTCGGACACCCCGGCCGGCTGGTTCTTCGACCGCAGCCTCGTCGGGGACGTGGTGGAGGTCGTCAACAGCAATGACAAAAAGGTCTCTCCCGACAACGGGCTCGGAGGATGGAATATGGGCTGGAATGCATGGAAGGCGGGCAGTGCGGTGAAGTAACCGGACAGGGGGGCCGGTTGACCGGTGATCCGTTGGGACCGAACGGTGACAATCGCGGGCCGCCGGTGCCCGGTGCCTTGTGGTTACTATGCGCCGACGCGCGGGGGACGCGCGGGGTGCGGGCCTGACCAGGCCCTGGGAGGGGAGAACCACGTGAACGGGCGACCGATATCGGGGGCGTCGGTTGGGCGCAGGAACGGAGTGCTCGCGTCGGCGATCGGCGTGCTGCTTCTCGCCGTCACGGCGTGCGGCGGCGGTGGAAGCGGCTCCGGTTCCGGCGAGGGCGGCAACAAGGGAAAGGACTCGGGCAGCGCACAGAGCAAGCAGTCCGAGGCGGTCGTCGGCATCACCCCCAAGGACGGGGCGAAGTCCGTCGACACGAGCGGTGCGCTGAAGGTCAGCGCGACGAAGGGGAAGCTGACCGAGGTCGAGGTCAAGGACGCCGAGGGCAGGAAGGTCGACGGCGAGATATCCGGGGACGGCGCCGGCTGGACGCCGTCCACCCATCTGGCCGGCGCCACCAAGTACACGGTCCACGCGGTGGCCAAGGACTCCGAGGGCCGCACGGCCGCCGAGGACGCGGGCTTCACCACGCTGACCCCGGAGAACACCTTCACCGGCACCTTCACCCCCGAGGACGGGTCCAAGGTCGGTGTCGGGATGCCGTTCTCCATCCGCTTCTCCCGGGGCATCACCGCACCGGAGGACGTCGAGAAGGCCATCCGCATCAAGACGGAGCCGGCCGTCGACGTCGAGGGCCACTGGTTCGGCAACGACCGCCTCGACTTCCGCCCGGAGAAGTACTGGAAGCCCGGCACCAAGGTGACCGTCGACCTCAACCTCGACGGCGTCGAGGGCCGCTCCGGCGTCTACGGCGAGCAGGACAAGACGGTGAAGTTCACCATCGGCCGCAACCAGGTCTCCGTGGTCGATGCCAAGAAGCTCACGATGAAGGTCACGCAGGACGGCAAGACCGTCAAGACCATCCCCGTCACCACCGGCCAGCCCGGCATGGAGACCTGGAACGGCCAGATGGTCATCAGCGAGATGCTCACGGTCACCCGGATGAACGGCGAGACGGTCGGCTACGGCGGTGAGTACGACATCAAGGACGTTCCGCACGCCGTCCGCCTGACCACCTCCGGCACGTTCCTGCACGGCAACTACTGGGCGAGCGGCGCCTTCGGCAACTACAACGCCAGCCACGGCTGCATCGGCCTGCGCGACGTGCGCGGCGGCTGGGACAAGAAGGTGCCGGCCGCGTGGTTCTTCAACCACTCGATGATCGGCGACGTGGTGGTCGTCAAGAACTCCGAGGACCGGATCGTCGACCCGGACAACGGGCTCAACGGCTGGAACATGTCCTGGGAGAAGTGGAAGAAGTAGCCCACAGCCGACCTGAGGGGCCCCGGTGCGACCGACCGCACCGGGGCCCCGGGCGTCGGCCCCGGGGGCGACTCCCGGACCCCCGGCCGGTGTGACCCACCGCACCGGCCCTTTTGGCGTTAGTCGCCGTTAACCTGCTGCCTATGACCGTCTCTCTCGAAGTCGCTGAAGGTGTCGGCACGATCCGTCTCGACCGCCCGCCCATGAACGCGCTGGACATCGCCACGCAGGACCGGCTGAAGGAACTCGCCGAGGAGGCCGCCCGCCGCGAGGACGTCCGGGCGGTGGTGCTCTACGGCGGGGAGAAGGTGTTCGCGGCCGGCGCGGACATCAAGGAGATGCAGGCGATGGACCACACCGCGATGGTGCTGCGCTCCCGTGCCCTGCAGGACTCGTTCACGGCGGTGGCCAGGATCCCCAAGCCGGTCGTCGCGGCCGTGACGGGCTACGCGCTGGGCGGCGGCTGCGAACTCGCCTTGTGCGCGGACTTCCGCATCGCCGGCGAGAACGCCAAGCTCGGCCAGCCGGAGATCCTGCTCGGCCTGATCCCTGGCGCCGGCGGCACCCAGCGCCTGGCCCGCCTGGTCGGCCCCTCCAAGGCCAAGGGCCTCATTTTTACGGGCCGGATGGTGAAGGCCGAGGAGGCCCGCGAGATGGGCCTGGTGGACCGGGTCGTCCCCGCCGACGAGGTGTACGCCCAGGCGCACGCCTGGGCCGCGAAGCTGGCTCAGGGCCCGGCCCTCGCGCTGAGGGCCGCGAAGGAGTCGATCGACACGGGTCTGGAGACGGACATCGACACGGGCCTCGCGATCGAACGGAACTGGTTCGCGGGTCTGTTCGCCACCGAGGACCGTGAGCGCGGGATGCGCAGCTTCGTCGAGGAGGGGCCGGGCAAGGCGAAGTTCCTCTGAACATCCCTCCAGGGGCTTGCCATTGACGCGGTGTCTGACCCGGGGTCCCTCGATGGGGCGGTTTATGGGAGCCTTAAGGCAACCTTAAGCGTGCCGGAACGGGAGAGTCCGGCGATTACCCCGGAATGCATCGTTCCAGCAGGTCGGGCGGGGTGTCGGTGGCTTCGAAATGCCTGCGGCATATGACGGATGATCGCCGGTTCGCCGCCCGTTCCCCGGGGCGTATTCCCCGGGAACGGCCCCGTCGGGCGCTGCGGACGGCCATGATGGGGGCATGGCGGGGCTGGAGGGTATGGAACAGCCGCGGGGACACGCACATGCGGCCGCGGCGCGCTGGTCGCCGACCGTCGAGGACGAACACGCGCTCAAAGTGCTGGAGTTGTACGGCAACCCGACGGAGGCAGAGGTTCCACTGCCGTCCCGCCCCGAGTCCGCGGCCACCGCGAGACGGCTCACCCAGGTCGTGATCCTGCGCCACTGGGGCCTCACCCCCAAGACCACCGAGGACGCGGTGCTCCTGGTCTCCGAACTGGTCGGCAACGCCGTACGCCACACCGGCGCCCGTGTCTTCGGGCTGCGTCTGCACCGGCGCCGCGGCTGGATCCGCGTGGAGGTCCGCGATCCCTCCCGGGGGCTGCCGTGCCTGATGCCGGTCCAGGAGATGGACATCAGCGGCCGTGGTCTGTTCCTCGTCGACAAGCTGGCCGACCGCTGGGGGGTCGACCTCCTGCCCCGGGGCAAGACCACCTGGTTCGAGATGCGGGTCGCCGACCGCTGAGCACGGCCGATGCCTCACCCGGTCGCCGGACGGACGAATCACGCGTTTCCCTCCGGGGCGCCCATTAAATGGTGCAATGCGCCCCCATCTCGTCAAGAGCACCCTGGTCGCGGGTGCCGCACTCGCCGTCCTCGCCGCCTGTGGCACCGGAAGCGGGGAACGGCACTCCGAGGCGCACGGCACCGAGGCAGCCGTGCCCCTCCCGCCCGAGAAGAAGCCCGTGAAAGGCCTGCCCGGCATGCCGCCCGTCCTGGACCCCGAGGACGTGTACGCGGCCGACCGCCCGAACAAGCTGTCCCCGGTGGTCAAGGACTTCCCGTCCCGGGTCTACGTCCCCAACACCGAGTCCGACACGGTCACCGTCATCGACCCGAAGACGTACGAGATCACCGAGACGATCCGGGTGGGCCGGCAGCCCCAGCACGTCGTGCCCTCCTGGGACCTGAAGACGCTCTGGGTCAACAACAACCGCGGCCACACCCTCACCCCGATCGACCCGAAGACCGGCAAGGCGGGCAAGGACGTCCAGGTCCACGACCCGTACAACCTGTACTTCACGCCCAACGGCAGATACGCCGTCGTCATGGCCTCCCTCGACCGCGAACTGGTCTTCCGCGACCCGCACACCATGGAGATCAGGAAGACCGTCCCGGTCTCCTGCTACGGCGTCAACCACGCCGACTTCTCCCTCGACGGGCGCTACTTCATCGTCTCCTGCGAGTTCAGCGGCGAACTGCTCAAGGTCGACACCGAGAAGATGGAGGTCGTCGGGCAGCAGCGGCTGCCGTTCGAGGGTGCCATGCCGCAGGACGTGAAGGTCTCACCCGACGGCAAGAGGTTCTACATCGCCGACATGATGGCCCACGGCATGTGGGTCCTGGACGGCGACCGGTTCACCGAGCCCACCCTGATGCCCACCGGCAAGGGCTGCCACGGCCTCTACGTCAGCCGCGACTCGCGCGAGATGTACGTGACCAACCGCGGCGAGGGCACGATCTCGATCTTCGACTTCACCCAGGGAAAGCTGACCAAGAAATGGCAGCTGCCCGACGGCGGCAGCCCCGACATGGGCGGTGTCTCCGCCGACGGCAAGGTGCTGTGGCTGTCCGGCCGCTACGACGCCGAGGTGTACGCCGTCGACACCCGCACCGGCGCCGAGCTCGCCCGCATCCCGGTCGGCAGCGGTCCGCACGGCCTCGCGGTCTACCCCCAGCCCGGCCGCTACTCGCTCGGCCACACGGGCGTCTTCCGGTGAGCGGCGTCCGCCGCCACCGTCGGGACCGGCGCGTCGCCGGCCGCACGGAGTCTCTTTCCCGGGATGCATCAATGGGCGCCGCCCGGACACCGAACGTGAAAGCCGTACCCCGAATTCCCCGCTGAACACCACCGGATTCTTGCATTTCGCGTATGAGTGAAACGAGTGATACGAGAGTCGTATCGGCAGGACGGATCCGGTATTTGTCCCGCCGGCGACGCTGTTCTAAGTTCCTCGGGAATCACCCAGCGAGATCTGCAAGCGAACGGGGGTATTTCTCGCATGAGTTCCTTCAGTCGCCGCCGGGCACTGCTCTCGACGGCCGGTGCGGCCGCAGGTGCCGGACTGCTGCCGGGGCCTGCCGCGGCGGCCCGCGAGGCCGCGGCCGCCGGGCCGGGCCCGGTCTCCGTGAAACCGGACGATGCCCGCTACGCCGACCTGATATCCGGCCTGAATCAGCGGTGGGTCGCCGCTCCGGAGCGGATCGTGCTGCCCACGACGACGCGTCAGGTCGTCGAGCTGGTGCAGGACGCGGTGAACCGTGACAAGCGCATCAGCATCCAAGGCGGCGGACATTGCTTCGAGGACTTCGTCTTCAATTCAGAAGTCGAGGTCGTCATCAACATGTCCCGCATGAACCGGATCCATTTCGACCCGGAACGCCAGGCATTCGCCGTGGAGGGCGGGGCCACCCTGCTCAACGTCTACGAAACCCTTTATGAGGGCTGGGGCGTCACCATTCCCGGTGGCGCGTGCTATTCCGTCGGCGTGGGCGGTCATGTGAGCGGCGGAGGCTACGGGATGCTCTCGCGCACCCACGGCCTGACCGTCGACCACCTCGACGCCGTGGAGGTGGTGGTCGTCGACGCCTCCGGCAGAGCCCGCAGCGTCGTGGCCGGCCGTGATCCCGACGACCCGAACCACGACCTGTTCTGGGCGCACACCGGCGCCGGCGGCGGCAACTTCGGCGTGATCACGAAGTACTGGTTCCGCACCCCGGGCACGACCGGCTCCGCTCCGGGCGCGCTGTTGCCCACACCGCCCGCCGAGGTGTTCGTGACGATGGTGTCCTGGCCCTGGGAGGACGTCAGCAAGGCGGGCTTCACCGCCCTGCTCGAGTTCTACGGCTCCTGGCTGGAGCGGCACAAGGACGTCACCTCCCCGTACCGGGACATGTGCGTCTGGCTGATGCCGAACCACCAGTCGACCGGCGACATCGCCCTGATCGCCCAGCTGGACGCCACCCTCCCGGACGCACCGCGGCTGCTGACCGACTTCCTCGCCGGCCTCAACCGGGCCCTCGGCGTCAGCGACACCCCGGGCGTGCCGGAGGCGACCGGCGCAACCCACCGGTCGACGTACGCCACCACGCAGCGGCTGCCCTGGCTGCGCGCCACCCGGTACGTGGGCACGTCCAGCCCCACCCAGACCGACCCCAACATGCGCGGCAAGCACAAGTCCGCGTACCACCGCAGGGGCTTCACCCGGCAGCAGATCGAGACGATCTACGAGCACCTGACCCGCTCACCGCAGAGCGCGCGGATCGCCGGGCTCGTCATCCCCTCGACGGGCGGGCGCATCGCCGAGGTGGACCCGGCCGCGACGGCCGTGGCCCAGCGTGACTCGATCATGAAGGTCACGTACGAGACGTACTGGTACGACGAGAGCGACGACGCGGCCAACATCGCGTGGGTGCGCGGTGTCTACGGCGACGTGTACGCCGCCACCGGCGGTGTACCGGTGCCCGGCGAGCGCACCGACGGCTGCTACGTGAACTACCCCGACTCGGACATCGGCGACCCCCGGTACAACCGGTCTTCCGTTCCCTGGCACGACCTGTACTTCAAGGGCAACTACCGGCGCCTGCAGGAGGTCAAGCGGCGCTGGGACCCGAACGACGTCTTCCGGCACCGCCAGTCCGTGCGGGCCTGATCTCTCCCCCCGGGTCCCCCGGGCCCCAGCCCGGTCCCACCCGGGCCCCACCCGGCCCCCACCCCGGGCCACGGGTACGCCCATCGACCTGCCGCCCCTTCCCGATCGACGGGACGCGCGCCCTGCCGGGCGCCCGGCCCGTCAGGAACGAGGATGCACCATGTCTCCGTCCACCACCGCCCCCCAGGCTCCCGCGTTCGTCATGCCCGTCGACCTCCCCAAGCCGCCGGGCCTCACCTGGCGGGTGCAGTCCCGTGAGCCGGTCGGCTACGACGTGAACATCGTCCGCGGTCTGCTGGACCCGGCCAACCCGGCCCTCGCCCGTGCCTGCGGTGCCGACGGACAGCACCCGACCCGCTGCCTGGTCGTCGTCGACGACAAGGTGCAGGCGCTGTACGGCGAGCGCGTCCGCGCCTACCTGGAGGCCTGGCACGTCGAGTCCTTCTGGAAGGTGCTCCCCGGCGATGAGGAGGCGAAGGAGCTGGAGAGCGCCGTCGAGGTGACCGAGGCGATGACGGCGATGGGCCTGCTGCGCCGCACCGAGAAGATCGTCGCCATCGGCGGTGGCGTCGTCCTCGACGTGGCCGGGTTCGCCGCCAGTCTGTACCGCCGTGGCGTCCCCTACGTCCGGGTCCCCACCACCCTGCTGGGACAGATCGACGCGGGCATCGGCGTCAAGACCGGCGTCAACCACGGCACCCACAAGAACCGCCTGGGCACGTACTACGCACCCGAGACCGCCCTGATCGACCCGGAGTTCCTCACCACCGTCGACCCGCGGCACATCGTCAACGGCCTGGCCGAGATCATCAAGATGGCCCTGGTCAAGGACGCGGCGCTGTTCGAGCTCCTGGAGGCGACCGTGGCGGGAACCGGCCCGCAGAGCCTCGCCGCGGGCGGGCCCGTCGCCACCGAGGTGATCTCCCGGGCCATCGCCGGGATGCTCGACGAACTGGAGCCCAACCTGTGGGAGCAGGTGCTGGAGCGGTCCGTCGACTACGGCCACACCTTCAGCCCCTCCCTCGAACTGCGGGCCGACCCCCCGCTGTTGCACGGTGAGGCCGTCGCCGTCGACATGGCGATCTGCGTGGCCCTGGCCCACCGGCGGGGCCTGCTGTCCGCCGAGGACGCCGACCGCGCGCTGCGCCTGATGCACACCGCGGGCCTCCCGCTCGCCCACCCCGTGTTCACCGCCGAGTTGCTGGAAGAAGCACTGCGCGACGCCGTCAAGCACCGGGACGGCCGCCAGCGGATGCCGCTGACCGAGGGCATCGGGCAGGTGCGGTTCGTCAACGACCTCACCCGCGAGGAGCTGGCCGGAGCCCTGGAGTTCGTCCAGGTGCGTGCGGCAGCGCTGGGTGGGCGGGAGGACGCCGAGCTGCTGGCCGTGGCCTCGTGACCGGGACGAGTGACCGCGTCGAGGGGACACCTTCGGCCGGGGACATCGCGGTCGTCGACGTCGGCGGCACGCGGCTGCGCCGAGCCCTCTGGTCGCCCGAGGGCGGGCTGCGGGACCTGGTCGAGAGGCCTTCGCCGAGCATGCGCACCCTGCCCGGGCTGCCCGTGCCCGAGTTGCGGCAGCGGATGGTCGACGCGCTGTGCACGGCGGTCCCGGCCGGGGTGGCCCGCGCGGGGGTGTCCTTCGGCGCGGCCCTGGACCACCGCACCGGGACGGTGTACGCCTCGGCCCCGCTGTGGGGCCCGCACACCGAGCCCTTCGACCTGCACGGCGCCCTGCGCGCGGCCCGGCCGGAGGTCGCGTGGCACGTCGTCAACGACGTGACCGCGGCCCTGCTCCACGCGGCTGCCGCGCCCCACCGGCGCAGCCTGCGCAAACTGCTCCTGGTCACCGTCAGCACCGGCATCGCCTGTCGCATCCTGGATCTGCGCACGGACACCGTCGCGGTGGACGACTGCGGGCTGCAGGGAGAAATAGGCCACCTGCCGGCGGCCGTGCCCACGGCCTTGGCCCCGCGGACCGCGTCGGCGGTGCCGGCCCATGCCCCGGTCCCCGTCTGTGACTGCGGCACCCCCGGGCATGTCGCCGCGTACTCCTCGGGACCCGGGCTCCGGCGGCTCGCCGAGTCGATGCGGGTGCGGGACGCGAAGCGCTGGGCGGAGTCGGCGCTCGGGCGGACCGAGGAGGAGGCCGGCTTCGAGCGTGCGCTGCGGGCGGCACTCGACGAAGGCGACGCGGTCGCAGGGGAGTTGCTGTCGGCGGCGGTCGAGCCCCTCGCGGACGTGCTGCGCACCGCCCTGTGCCTGGACCCGGAGCTCGACGAGATCGTCCTCACGGGCGGGGTGGTGTACGGCCTCGGCGGCCACGTCCGCCGAGCGCTGCTGGCCCATCTGGCCCGCACCGGCCTCTACCTCACCGGTGACCGCTGCCCCGGCTGGGCCGAGCGGCGGGTCACCACGGCCCGGCCCGGCGAGGCCGACCCGCTGATCGGTGCCGCACTGGCCGCTCGGCACGGTACGGGCGGTGCCCCGGCCGTCACCGGCCTCACCCACTTCTCCGACCCGCAGCCGACAGGAGCCACGCGATGAGCGCCGTGTTCCACCGCGCGATCGTCCGCGAGGGCGGCCGGGTCCGGGTCGAGCCACGGCCGACGCCCCGTCCGGTGTCCGGCGAGATCCTCATCGCCCCGCAGACGGCGGGGTTGTGCGGCACGGATCTGCAGATGCTGCGCGGGCTGCGCGGGGACCCCGCGCCCGTGATCGGGCACGAGGGATCGGCCCTGGTCGCCGCGGTCGGCCCCGACGTGGACCCCGGCCTCGCGCCGGGCACCCGTGTCGTGGTCAACCCGACGCACCCCGGTGACCCGTCCTTCCTGCTGGGCCACCACGTCGACGGCCTGCTCCAGGAGCGCACACTCATCCCGGCGAGTGCGGTCGCCGCGGGGCTGGTGACCCCGCTGCCCGAGCCGCTCGCGCGGGACGACCTGGCCGCCCTGCTGGAGCCGCTCGCGACCGTGCGGTACGCGTACTCCGTACTGGAGACGGTCGACGTCCGCACGCTGCTCGTCTTCGGTGACGGCACGGTCGGTCATCTGGCCGTCCGGGCGGCAGGCCGCATGCTCCCACCCGGCGTGCGGACCGTGCACGTGCACCACACGGACGCAGGGCGAGCCTGGAGCGCCGAGTGCGCGCACCGGGCCGACGTCCTGCTCACCGCGGCCGACGGTCCGAAGGCCCTGCGCGCAGCGGTCGGCGACGGGCCGGTCGCCGTCGTCCTCGCCACCCCGCGCGACGCGACCCTGCGCTGTCTCGAGACGGCGCTGCGCGCCCTGCCCGGAGATCTCGTCGTCGACCTGCTCGGCGGGCTGCCCGCAGACGCCGCCAGCCCAGCGCTGCCGGGTGTGCGACTCGCCGCCGTCCGCGCCGCCAACTGCGGCGGCCTGCCCGCCGTGCCCCACGTCGAGCGCGCCGTCACCGACGCCGGAACCCCGGTGCGGCTGTTCGGCCATCGTGGAGTGGCGGACCGTCACCTGCGGGAGGCGGCGGCCGAGTTGACTGCCGCGCCCGAGCGCTACCGGGACCTGGTCACCCATGTGGCCGGTCTCGATGAGGCCGCCCGCATCATGCGGCATCTCGTGATCCACCGCGACCGCACCTGGCAGGGCCGCCGCCTGATCAAGCTCGCGGTGCGCGTCGCCGCGGACCGTGCCGCCCCCACCGCCGCCCCCGCATGACCGCCTCTCGAAGTCTGACCAAGGAGAACGGATGACCCTCCCCCAGCAATCGCCGGCCGCCCGCCGCGCCCTGGTCGTCGGTGGCTCGACCGGCATCGGACGCGGGGTCGCCGCCGCCTGGGCGCGGGCCGGACTCGATGTCCTGGTGCTCAGCCGCAACAAGCCCGCCGGTGAAGGCGCCGACCTGCTGCGTTGGTTTCCGCTGGACCTCACCGACGCCGAGGCGGCCCGCGCCACGCTCGCCGACGCGGCGGCCGGACCCTTGCACGCCGTCTGCTACTCGGCCGTGTCGTACGGCACCCGGCGAGCGCCCTTCGGCGAGGTCGAGGAGGCCGAGTGGCGCCGACAGGTGGACGTCAACCTGCACGGCCTGTGGCTGACCCTGGCGGCCACGCTCCCCGTGCTGCGCGGCGAGCCGGCCGGGCTGTTCCTGGGAATCTCCTCCGAGGTGGTCTACAACGCCGGGCCGGGGCGCTCCGGTTACGCGGCGACCAAGGCCGCGGGCAGCGCGCTGCTCGACTCGGTCGCCCAGGAGGAGGGCCCGGACGGCGTCCGTGTCGTGCAGGCGCTCCCGGCCGGCATGGTCGACACCCCCGGCATCCGGCGCCGCAGGCCCACCGACTTCGACTACGACTCCTACATGCGCCCCGAGCACTTCGGTGCGCTGGCCCACGCGCTGGTCACCACGGATGCCGGCGGGCATCACGGTGACAGCCTGGTCGTGGACGAGGGCGGCCGATGGCGCTCCGTCCGCGACACGCGCCCCGTCTCCCAGAGCCGCGGAGTCCCGGCATGAGCGGGTCGAACGCCCTCGTCGCCCTCGCCTCCTGGCGGTTGCCGGTGACCGGTGCCGAGGAGGCGGTGCGCTGCGCGGCGCGGCTCGGGGCGGACGGGGTGCAGCTGGACCTGGGCGGGCCGGGCCGTGGCCCGTGGGCCGACGCCCCGGGGACGGTCCGGGCCGTGCACCGGGCGAGTGCCGGGACCGGCGTCGAGCTGCTCGGGCTGACCGCCAACACCCTGAACGACATCGGGCTCACCGCCCTGCCGGGCAGCGCCGACGGCACCCGGGCCCGGGCCGTGATCGTACGGCTGCTCGACGCGGCACAGGCATACGGCGTACCGCTGGTGTTCGTGCCCAGCTTCCGGCGCAGCGCCATCGACACCCCGGACGACCTGCGGCGCACCGTCCGGATCCTGGCCTGGGCAGCCGGGGAGGCCGCCGCCCGCGGGCTGCTCCTGGCCAGCGAGAACGACCTGGACGCGCAGGACGCCGGAGCCCTGGTCGACGGGGTCGCCTCACCGGCCTTCCGGCTGCTGCTGGACCCCTGCAACCTGCGCGTGGCCGGCCGCGACCCGGTGCGGTGGGTGACCGGCCTCGGTGCCTTCCTGGCCGACCAGATCCACCTCAAGGACGGCGCCCCGGGCAGCGCCGCCGCGGGCGCGAGCGTTGCGCTCGGCACCGGCGACGGCCTGCTGGACGACGTGATCGCCGCCCTGGCCGTCCACGGCCCCGCCCCGCGCGCGCTGGTCCTGGAGAACGACTACCGCGACGGCGACACCGCTCTCCCGCTCCGGGATCTCGCCTGGGCGCGGGCCCGCGCCGCACGGCCCGCACCGTTCCCCGCCCCCACGCACCAGGCCCCCACGCACCAAGCCCCCACGCACCAGGCCCCCACGCACAGAGCCCGCATGTACAAGGCCCCCACGTACGAAGCCCCCACGTACGAGGCCTCCACGCGCCAGGCCCCCACGCAGCAGAAAGAGGCAGCCGGATGACGTCCCGCACCGCTCTCGCCCCCGAGGCCCTGCTCTTCGACATGGACGGCACGCTGGTGGACTCCACCGTCGTCGTCGAGCGCACCTGGCGCCGCTTCGCCCGGCGGCACGGACTGGACGCGGAGCGCATTCTCCACACCGCGCACGGCCGCCGTACCGGCGAGACGGTCGCCCGGTACGCTCCGGCCGGCGTCGACGTGGCTGCCGAGACCGCGCGGCTCGTCGCGGAGGAGGTCGAGGACGTCGACGGGATCGTGCCCGTGCCCGGCGCGGCGGAGCTGCTGGCCTGCCTGTCCTTGGGCCGTTGGGCGGTGGTCACGTCCGCCGGCCGGGAGGTGACGCACCGCCGGATGGCGGCGGCCGGTCTGCCGCTGCCGCCGCTGCTGGTCAGCGCCGACGACGTACGCGAGGGCAAGCCCAGCCCGGAGGGCTATCTGGCCGCCGCGGCGGCCCTGGACGTCCACCCGGCCTCCGCGGTCGTCTTCGAGGACGCGGAGGCCGGGCTGCGCGCGGCGGCCGCGGCCCACGCCACCGCTGTGGTCGTCGGCACCTACCGGGGTCCGGCCGCCGAGGGGTGCCCCCGGGTCCGCGACCTGAGCGAGGTGACGGTGACCGGTGCCGCCCACGGTGTGCTGCGCGTCAGCCTCGGGCACCCCGAGCCGGTCCGCGGCTGACACACCTGCTTCTCCCCTTGTCCGCACAGCACTTGATGGAGCGTTGCTACTCATGACTACCCTGCCCGACACCGCTGTCCCCGACGTCCGGATCGCCGGTCCCGCCGACCACGGTCTCGTCGCCGAGGGGTACGTCGCCGAGGGATTCGAGGAGGTGCGCGAGGAGTTCGACCGCAACCTGCGCGAGCGCGACGAACTAGGCGGCGCCTTCTGCGCCTGGTGGCGCGGCGCCAAGGTGGTGGACATCTGGGGCGGCGCGGCCGACTCCACCACCGGCCGCCCGTGGGACCCCGGCACCAAGTCCCTGATGTTCTCCGGCAGCAAGGGCATCGTGGCGATCACGCTGCTCGTGGCCGTCGAGCGCGGGCTGATCGACTTCGACACCCCGGTCGCCCACTACTGGCCCGAGTTCGGCCGGCACGGCAAGGACCGCATCACCCTGCGACAGGTGATGACGTACACCGCGGCGCTGCCCGGAGTGCGCGTGCCGCTGGGCCAGGACGACATCACCGACCCGCTGGAGATGGCCCGGCTGATCGCCGACCAGGCTCCGGAGGAGGACGAGCGGGCCGGGGGCATCCTGTACGGGCCGTTCACCGCGGGCTGGGTCGCCGGTGAGGTGATCCGCCGGGTGGACGGGCGCACCATCGACCGGTTCTTCGCCGAGGAGGTCGCCGCGCCCCACGACCTCGACATGTCGTACGGCATACCCGCCGAGCGGGCCGGGGAGGTCGCGCGGCTGGAGTACGGGGCGCACTTCCTGGAGCAGTACACCGGGTTCTTCACCAGTGACGCCCCGATGACCCAGCGGATCTGGCAGAACCCCATCCCCTTCCCGCACGAGGAGATGGTCTGGAACCGCCCGGAGCGGCGCACCTCGCTGATCCCCGCGGCCAACGTCATCGGCACCGCACGGGCCATCTCGCGGCTGTACTCCATCCTGGCCGCCGACGCGACGCGGGCGCCGGGTGAGGAGCCCCTGCTGCTGTCGCGTGCGGTGCTCGACGACGCGCGGCGCGAGTACGTGCGCAAGACGGACCCGCTGATCGACATCCGCATGGTGTACGGCGGCGCCGGCTTCCGGCTGCGGTCCACGCCGCGCGACGGCGTGGACGGCGACTCGTTCGGGCACGACGGCGGGGGCGGTTCGGCCCATCTGGCCTGGCCCGGCGCGGGAGTAGGCGTCTCCTACATCACCAACCGGCTCATCGCGGTGGGCCCTGACGACAAGCGGGCTTCCTCTCTCCTGAAGGCTCTCGCGCGGTCGGTATCCCGACTCGGCGCGTGACGAGACCGTCGCCGCGGGTCCGAACGGCCCCGGCGACGGCTCCACCGGCGGGCGTCCGGGCCACAAGCCCCGGACGCCCGCCGGTTCCGTACGCTCGACCGATCCCCCTTCTTCCTCCGGAGGATTTCTCATGCAGACCGGCGCCTCCGTGTTCGCCACCCCCGCCACCATGCCGCCCGGCCCACTGGCCCGGATGATGGAGGAACGCGGCCACTCCGCCCTGTACTTCGCCGAGCACACGCACGCCGTGGCGGGCGCCCAGGCGGCGCGGATGCCGCACAAGTTCCGGGAGACGCTGGATCCGTTCGTGGCGGCCACGGCCGCCGCCTGCGCGACCCGCTCGCTGCGCGTGGGCAGCGCCATCTGCCTGGTGGCCCAGCACGATCCGCTGGTGCTGGCCAAGACCGTCGCCAGCGTCGACCATCTCTCCGGCGGCCGGGTCGACTTCGGCATCGGCGCGGGCTGGGCGGCGGACGAGATGCGGCACCACGGTGTGGATCCGGACCGCCGTTTCGCGCGGATGAAGGAGCACGTGCAGGCGGTACGGGCCCTCTGGACCGAGCGCGAGGCCTCGTACGCCGGGAAGCACGTCACCTTCGAGGGCGTCTGGTCCTGGCCCAAGCCGGTGCAGTGGCCGCACCCGCCCGTCATGGTGGGCGGCATGGGCCCGCGGGTGCTGGAACGGGTCCTGGCGTACGGTGACGCGTGGTTGCCCGACTTCGCGAACGAGGACACCCTCGCCCAGACTTTGCGGCGCGTCCCGGAGTTGCAGCGCCGTGCCGAGGACGCCGGGCGCGGCCCGATCCCGGTGGTGCTGGCCGGCGTACCGCACGACCCGCGGATCCTGGACCTCTGCGAGCAGGCGGGCGTCACCCGGGTCCTGACGCTGCTCCCCGCAGCCGGCCGCAGCGTCGTCGAGCGCTACCTGGAGCGCTACGAACTGGCGATCGCCGCGTGGCGGGGCGAGTGACGGCCCTGGGCCCGGGCCGATCCGACTCGGCCTCGCGCATCCTCTGGCGCGCACGGAACGTCCTCGTGCCGCGTCCGCCGGGCAGGTCTACGCGGCTGCCGCCTGGACCACGGTGGCCGCGCGTTCGATGAAGCGCAGGGCGAGCGGGTGGGCGCCCGCGGCAGGGCGGGCCAGCCAGAGGGGCATGGGCGGGGCTCCGGTGAGCGGGATGAACCGGACCCCGGGATGCGGGTTGCGGTGCTGCACCAGGTGGGGCGCGACCCCGACGCCGTGACCGGCGGCGATCAGCTCCAGCCACTCGGTGAAGCCCGCGCACAGGGTGACCTTGCCGGGCCGGGCCTCCTCCGGCCAGTCACGCAGCTGGGTGGCGCCGCTCACCGTGTTGATCAGTACCGGGTGCTCGGCGAGCTCGGTCCAGGCGATGCCGCCCCGGTGCGCGAGCGGCGATCGGCGGGCGACGGCGGCGACCCGCTCCTCCTGGGTGAGCCGCACGATGGTGAGCCCCCGGGCGACCTGTCTGCCGCGCAGCACCGCCAGCTGGACGGCGCCCTCCTCCAGTCCGGCGCACCGCTCGTCGCGGCGCACCAGGTCCACGGCGACGCCGTACGCCCGCTCGAAGCCGGCGATGGTGTCCTGCAGGAGCTCGTCGGGGAACAGCCAGTTGAAGCCGATCCGCAGTGTCCGGATGTCGTACTGCGGCGCCAGCGCCGACTCCAGGCGGGGGAGCAGTTCCTCCAGTTCCTCCCGCAGCAGTGCCCCGGACTCGCTCAACCGCACGCTGCGGGTGGTCCGGTGGAAGAGCCGGGCGCCGAGGGCCTCTTCGAGCCGGTGGATGGAGCGCGTCAGGGACGGCTGGGTCGTGTGCAGCGAGGCAGCGGCCTGAGTGAAGCTCAGCTGCTCGGCGAGCACGAGGAACGCACGCAGGTGGCGTATCCCGATGTCGGCTATGGCCGCCTGGTGGGGCGATATTCCGCGCACGGTCCCGTGTCCTCCTCTGAAGTCGGCCGCGGGGAGAGGGTCACTGATCACGGGCTCAAAATTACAAACAGAACGATCGTTTTGTGAATCGTCTTGGTCAGACGGAGACGATGGCAAAACAAATCCTTTACCTTGTGCTGCGTGCTGCGTGCTGCGTGCTGCGTGCTGCGTGCTGCGTGCTGCGTGCTGCGTCCTGCCGCCGAGGCCGGGTCAGCGCCCGGCGAGCAGGGAGCGGTACCAGCCCGCCGTGTCCGCCAGTCCGGCCAGGGGCCCGGGACCGGGCGGGCAGTTGGCGAGCCGCCAGATCTCCCGGCTCTCGTACCAGTGGTCTTCGGCCAGCAGCCGGAACTGCCTCTCGCCGGCCCGCCCCGGGGTACGGGCCAGCTCCGCGAGGCAGCGGTCCAGCGGCCAGTCCCGCTCGGCCACCTCGGGCAGCACGCCGTGCTCGGCGAGCCGCGCGAGCAGGTCGGCGATCCGTACCGGCTCCGGGTGACTGGCGTGGTGCACCCCGCCCGGCAGCCGTCCGGCGCGGGCCAGCGCGGCGATCAGCCGGGCGAGATCGCGCACGTCCACCAGGGACAGCCGGCCCCGCCCACCGTTCCAGCGGGCCGGCACGCGCGCGGCGAGTTCGGCCAGGGCGGGCACCACCCAGCGGTCTCCGCGGCCCAGGACCAGCCCCGGCCGCAGTACCGTGCCGCCGGCCTCCCTGACCAGCCGCTCGGCGGCCAGCCGGGTGGCGCTGGCGGCGGAGACCGGAGCCGGCTCGACCCCGTCCACGGGGATGCCGCTGTGCGGTCCGGCACCGTACACGGCGGCCGTGGACAGCAGCAGGACCCGCGCGATGCCCGCCCGGCGTGCCTCCCGGACCAGTGCCGAGGTGCCGCCCACGTTCACGGCCGTGCAGGCGTCCGCGTCGCCGCCGACGCGCGCGGCGAGGTGCAGCAGGACGTCGCACCCGGAGCCCAGGCCGCGCAGCGAAGCCGGGTCCGTGAGGTCCGCGCGGGCCCACTCCACACCGGGCAGCGACTCCTGTCCGGCGGGCGCCGCGCGCACGACGGCCCGCACCGTCAGGTCCGCGCCCTCGTCCGCCACGGCCCGCGACAACGTGCGCAGCACCGCGGAGCCGATGAACCCCGTGGCGCCGGTCAGCAGGATGCGCGGGCCGCTCACAGCATCGCCTTCGCGCGTTCCACGTCCACCGTCAGCCGTGCCAGGGCCCCGGGCGTGGCGATGCCCGGCAGCAGGTAGCCCCACAGCACGGAGATCTCGGAGGGCAGGCTCTCCCGCCCCGACTCCAGGTGGGACATCAACTGGGTGCCGGTGAAGGACGCGACCAGGACCCGGGCGAACTCCAGGGCGTCCACCTGGGGCAGCAGATCGCCACGCCGCCCGGCCACCTCCAACTCGGCGCGGAACCGGTCGATCCACCAGCGGTAGACGGTGAAGTCCTGCAGCCCCGCCTCCCCCTGTTCGACAGCCAGCCGCACCCCGGCCCGCAGCAGCACGTTGCGTTGCAGCTCCAGGCCGAGGTACAGGGTCAGGTCGATCAACTGCTGCAGCCCGGCCGGCTCGGCGGGCAGCGCGAGCGTGGAGGCCTGCTCCACGAGGACCGCGCGGCCCAGGTCTTCCTTGGACTTGAAGTGGAAGTACATCGCGCCCTGGGTGACGCCGGCCCGCTGCAGGATCTTGCTGACGCCGGCGGCCGAGTAGCCGTACTCGTCGAACACCTCCGCCGCCGCCATCAGGATGGCCTCACGGGTGCGGACGGCGCGTTCCTGCTTGGGCCGTGTCATCGGGCAGCTCCACAGGGTTGAAATGTGACAGGAACAAAAAACAGAACGATCGCATTTATAGTAGCGACATCCAGTGCCGAGACGAGCGCTGCACCACCGGACATCCCCCATGCGGTTCGTCCTGCCAGAGAAGAGGTACCACCGTGATCCGGCCCGCCCAGGATCTGACATCGTCACCGTGGGCTTCCGTGCCACAGGGCCACGTCCACAAGCACAACGCCGACGAGACCTTACTCACGTCCTGGCAACGCACCGGCACCGACAGCTTCCTGATCAAGGCCCGCTGGCCCGGGGCCCACTCCTTCTACGCCACCGAAGGAGACATCGACCCGCTGCTGTTCAGCGAGACGGTCCGGCAGTGCCTCCCCATGCTGTCGCACGCCGCCTACGACGTCCCCCTCGGCCACCATCTGCTCTGGGAGACCTACGACTTCTCCCTCGCCGCCGGTCGGCCCGACGAGCCTGCCGCCGCCCACCCGGGCACGGCGCCCCGCGAGCTTTTGCTGATGGCCGACTGCACCGACGTCACCCGCCGCGGCACCCGGGCGAGTGCCGTCACCCTGCACATACGCGCCCTGCACGGCGACGTCCTCATAGGCACCGCGGTCACGCGCTTCACCATCCAGACGCCGGCCGTCTACCGGCGGCTACGTGCCGAGTACGCCGACATCGCCCGCGCCGTGGAGCGCCTTCCGGCCCCGCCCGCCGCCCTGCCGGCGCACGAGGCGGGCCGGCCGGAGCCGGACGACGTCGTCCTGTCACCCACGAACGTCGCGGGCCGCCATCTGCTGCGCGTCGACACCGGGCACCCCGTCCACTTCGACCACCCGGTCGACCACGTCCCCGGAATGCTGCTGCTCGACGCCGCCCGCCAAGCCGCCCACGCGGCCTCACGGCCCCGTCCGGTCCGCGCCACCGGTATGACCACCCGGTTCCACCGGTACGTCGAGTTCGACGCCCCCTGCTGGATCGACACCGAGGCCGACCCCGCCGACCCGGACCACCTGCTGGTCACGGCCCGCCAGTACGAGCGCCCCTGCTTCACCGCGTTTGTCGCCCTCGAGGCGGCGTCCGAGGCGAGGACCCCGTGCGGCGCACGCGGCGCCTGCTGACCGCTCCTCGTCTTCCGTCCCCGACTTGACCTTCACCCCGACGTCAAGGTTGATGCTGCCACTCATGCACACCTCATCGAATCCCCCCACCGAACGGGGCTCCGCCTGGGCCCTGGCCGTCCTGACCCTGTGCTCGTTCACCCTCGGCACCGGCGAGATCATGATCGCGGGCCTGCTGCCCGACATCGCCGCCGACGCCGGCGTCTCCCTGTCCACCGCCGGCCTCCTCGTCAGCTCCTTCGCCATGACGGTGGTCATCGGCGGCCCGGTCCTCGCCCTGACCACCGGCCGGGCGCGCCGCCGCCACCTGCTGCTCGCGCTGATGATCACCTACGTCCTCGGCAACGTGGTGTCCGCCGTGGCGACCTCCTTCTGGCCGCTTGCCATCGGCCGGATCATCGCCGCGCTCGCCCACTCCGCCCTGATGCCGCTGTTCTTCGGTATCGCGGCCGACGTCGTGCCGCCGCACAAGCGGGGCATGGCGGTGGCCCGGGTCTCGCTGGGCTTCAGCCTGGCGATGATCGCGGGACTGCCCATCGGCACCGCCCTCGGACAGTGGCTGAGCTGGCGCGCCACCTTCTGGGCGGTCGCCGCGCTCACCCTCGCGGTCACCGTGCCCGTCGCTGCGCTCGCGCCCAACACCCCCGGCATCTCCGCGGACGAGGACCGGGGGCGGCTGGCGGAGCTGCGGGTCCTCGGCGACCGCCGGGTGCAGATCGTCACCGGCATCACCGCGCTGTGCGCCGCCGCCTCCTTCACGGCGTACACCTACGTCACGCCCCTGCTCACCGACGCCGTCGGGTTCAGCGAGTCGGCGGTCACCCCGCTGCTGCTGCTGTTCGGCATCGGCGGCACGGTCGGCAACCTCATCGGCGGCCGGCTGACCGACCGTTCGGTGCTCGGTGCCGTGTCCGTCTGCGTGGCCACGCTGGCCGGCTCCCTGCTCCTCCTGGGTGCGACCACGTCGTTCAAGACGCCGGCGGTCGGTTTCCTCTTCCTCTTCGGCGCCGCCTACTACGCGGTCATGCCGGCGGTGAACACGCGGCTGCTCAACGTCGCCTCGCAGCAGGCCCGCACGCTGGCCCTGACCGTGCAGAGCTCGGCGTTCAACCTCGGTACGGCGCTGGGCGGCTGGCTCGGCGGCCGGGTCATCGCGGCGGGTGCCCCACTGGGCTGGCTGCCCGCGGTCGGCGGCGGGGTCGCCGTGCTCGCCCTGGTGTTCGCCCTCGTCGAGATGGCCGGGGAGCGGCGCCGCACCCCCGTTGCCGACCAGCACCCGGCCGGCGAGGAACCGGCCGACCAGAAGCCGGCCGACCAGGAACCGGCCCGCCCCGCGGTGGAGACGCCGAAGGCGGCCGAGAGCACCGTCTGACCGGAAACCGAAAGGAGCACCATGCGCATCGGGGAACTCGCGCACGCGACCGGCACCACCACCCGGGCACTGCGGTACTACGAGGAGCACGGACTGCTGCACCCCGAGCGCTCCTCCAACGGGTACCGCACCTACGGGACGGAAGCGGTGCGGGTCGTGGAGAACATCCGGCTGCTTCTGGCCGCCGGGCTGACCACGGACGATCTGCTGCTCATCGACGGCTGCCTGCGCGACGAGCTGCTGAGCGACCACAGCTGTGTGGACCCCGGCGCCAAGATCGCCGTGTTCGAGCAGCGGCTCGCCGTGATCCAGCAGCGCATCGACGACCTCACCCGGGTCCGAGCCCAACTGCTCGACCGGCTCGGCGACCTGCACGACCGGACCCGCAAGCCCGGAGTCCGGATCTGCCCGCAGCGGCTCGGCGAGAAGAAGGACAGCACATGGCCGACGGGCGACACCCCCTCCCGGCTGCCACACCGTGGGCAGGCCGCCTGACCCCACCGGGGTGCCCGGTGCCGCCGCGCCGGAGGCGGGCACGGCCGGTTAACCTGACCTCCGTCAGACCTGCGTCACTAGGACGCACAGCACGAGATGAGGGGCGGATCGGTGGCGGACATCGAGGAAGCACGCAAGCAGTTCGAGCGGATCGATACGGACGGTGACGGATTCATCACCGCTGCCGAGTTCAAGACCGCCCTGGCCCGGTCGGGTGACTGGAACGTCACCGAGTCGGTCGCCGAGGTCGTCATCAAGACCCGCGACCTCGACGGCGACAAGCGGCTGAGCTTCGACGAGTTCTGGGCCTACCTGAACAAGTAGGCGCACCGCTCGCCGGCCGCGAGTGAAGGGGCCCGGTCCACGATCACGGACCGGGCCCCTCGCCGTACCCGGGACAGGGGCCTGGCCGGACGTCCCGGCATGCCGAGCGCACGCTCCAGCGGCCCTCGTGCCGTTCCGGTGGCGGCGGACGGGGGCGCCGAGGGGGCGGCAGAGGTCCCGCGCACGGAGCTGGAGACCCCTTCCTCGGCCCGGAATAGCCCATGTGCCCCGGAGGTTGACCGGTCACGAGACTCCACCAAGGCGCTGTTCATCCCCGGAAGGGCGAGGCGAGGACATGAAGATCGGCATCATCGGCGCGGGCAACATCGGCGGCAACCTGACCCGGCGGCTCACCGCCCTCGGGCACGAGGTGTCCGTCGCCAACTCCCGCGGCCCCGAGACGCTCACGGCCCTGGCGGAGGAGACCGGCGCGACGCCCGTGACGGTCGGGGAGGCGGCCCGGGGCGCCGAGATCGTCGTCGTCACCGTTCCGCTGAAGGCCGTCCCGGACCTTCCCTCCGGTCTGCTCGACGGCGCGGCGGACGGCGTCGCGGTCATCGACACCGGCAACTACTACCCTCAGCAGCGCGACGGCAGGATCGCCGCGATCGAGGACGACGGCCTCACCGAGAGCCGCTGGACGGAACGCCACATCGGCCACCCGGTCGTCAAGGCCTTCAACGGCACCTACGCCCAGGACATCCTGGACCGCCCGCTCCCCGTCGGCGACCCCGGCCGCATGGCCCTGCCGGTGGCGGGCGACGACGAGGCGGCCAAGCGCAAGGTACGGGAGCTGATCGACGCGCTCGGCTTCGACACCGTCGACGCCGGCGGCATCGACGACTCCTGGCGCCAGCAGCCCGGCACCCCGGTCTACGGCCTGCGCGACGGCGTGGAGGCGGTCACGAGGGCCCTGGCGGAGGCGTCCCCGAAGCGCACGCCGGAGTTCAGCGGCTAGTGCCACGCCGCGCGACGTCAGCCCCGTCGTGCTGACGTCGCCCGCCGCGGCACCGGGTCAGGCGTCCTCGGCCCACTCCCGCAGCGCCGCTCTGCTGTCGAAGCGGGCCACGTTCTTGTCCAGCGGGTCGTCGGTGTACTGGTGGAAGCGCCACCTGGCCTTGATGCGGGGCTTGCCCGCCGAGACGTAGTCGGCGATCCACAGGCCGTCGCCCGCGTAGGACGTCGTGTCGACGTTCAGCCAGAAGTCGCGGTTGGCGTAGAGGATGACCCGGTTGTGCGGGCGCAGTTCCTTCAGCTTCCGCAGGAACCGGTCCTTCTCGGCGTTGCTCGCGTGCGTCCCCTCACCGGTCGTCTCCCAGTCGACGGCGAGGATGTCGCCCGCCCGGTCCGGGGCCTTGCCGACGAAGTACTCGGCCTGGGCGGTGAGGTTGCCGGGCCACAGGAAGTGATAGAAGCCGACGACCAGCCCGGCGTCCCGGGCCCGCTTGGTCTGGGCGGCGAGCTTCGGATTGACGTAGGAGCGCCCCTCCGTCGCCTTGACGAAGACGAAGGAGAGGCCGTCGGTGCTGTAGGAGGAGGACTGGTAGGCGCTCACGTCGATGCCGCGCAGCATGGGGGCTCCCTTGGTGCGGGTGGGGTGGGCTGAAGTCCCCTTGGGTCGGGGGGTTGTTGTTATGCCCCGCGACGATGGCCGTACGCCGGGCGCGAGGAGGCTCGCGACCCGGCGGTGGTGAGCGCCGGTCGGTTTGAGGGTCGGTCGGTTCGAGGGCCGGTCCGGGGGGGGCGGCTTCAGGAGGTGGGGGAGCCCGCCCGGGTCCGGGTCGCGTCGTCGGCGGAGGCGGCCTCGCGGTCGTCCAGAGAGGCGTGCTTGGTCTCCTTGCCGAGCAGGAGCGCGATCAGCGTCAGCACCGCCATCGCCGAGAGGTAGACGCCGACCAGCCACGGCGAGCCGTCTCCCGCCTCCCACAGCGCCACGGCGATGAACGGGGCGACCGCCGCTCCGAGGATCGAGCTGACGTTGTACGAGATGCCGGAGCCGGTGTAACGGACGCTGGTCGGGAACAGTTCGGGCAGGAGCGCGCCCATCGGTCCGAACGTCATGCCCATCAGGGTGAAGCCGAGGACGAGCCACAGCACCACGCCGAGGGTGCCGAGATCGATCAGCGGCACCCAGACCAGTCCGAAGACCACGATCGCGGCGGTGATCCAGATCAGGGTGGTGCGCCGCCCGTACCGGTCCGCGAGCGGACCCGAGGCCAGGGTGAACGCGGCGAAGAACAGCCCGCCGAAGATCATCATGAGGACGAACGTGGTGTAGTCGTAGCCGAGTCCGGGCACGGCGGCGTCCTTGGCGGTGCGTCCGTAGCTCAGCGAGAACGTGGTCATCAGGTAGAAGAGCACGTAGGTCGCCAGCATGATGAAGGTGCCCAGTACCAACTGCTTCCCGTGGCTGCGCACCACGGTGACGAGCGGCAGCCGCTGCACCCCGCCGGACTCGCGGGTCCTGGCGAAGACCGCCGACTCGACGAGCCGGGAGCGCACCCACAGGCCGATCGCGACCATCACCGCGGAGAACAGGAACGGGACGCGCCAGCCCCAGCTGACGAAGGCGTCCGAGGGCTGCGAGGGGTCGGCGCCGGCCGCGGACGGCAGCAGCGCGCCCATGATCAGGAACAGGCCGTTGCCGATGATGAAGCCGAGCGGGGCGCCCAGTTGCGGGAAGGTGCCGTACAGGGCGCGCTTGCCGCTGGGGGCGTTCTCGGTCGCGACCAGGGCGGCGCCGCTCCACTCGCCGCCGAGTGCGAAGCCCTGCGCGAGCCGCATGAGTACGAGCAGCGCGGTGGCCAGCCAGCCGGCCTGCGCGTAGGTGGGCAGCACCCCGATGAGGAACGTGGCGATGCCCATGGTCAGCAGCGAGACGACGAGTGTCTTCTTGCGGCCGAGCCGGTCACCGAGGTGCCCGAAGACGACGGCACCGATCGGACGGGCCACCATCGCGGCGCCGAAGACCGCGAAGGACGACAGCAGCGCGGTGGTCGGGTCGCTGCTCGGGAAGAAGAGCTGGGGGAAGACGAGCACCGCGGCGGTCGCGTAGATGTAGAAGTCGTAGAACTCGATCGTCGTGCCCATGAGGCTGGCGACGAGCACGCGGGACCGCGGGTTGGCGGGCGTGGGGGCTGAACCGGTGGCTGGTGCGGGCATCGCTCGGTCTTTCACGTTTGAAACATGGGTAATGCAACGATGTCAGCTGTCTTGTTTTTCGGTATGGGCGTCTCGCATGGTGAGATACCCGGTGGTCGTCCTCCGGTACTCAGCCGATGCGCCGGCCCGTGAACCCGGGCAGCCACGCGTCGATGACGGCCGCCAGTTCGTCCTGGCCGGTGAAGACGCGCCCGTCCATGCCGACGGCCTGTGCCGCGCGGACGTTCTCCTCGCGGTCGTCGACGAAGAGGAAGTCGGCGGGTGCGGCCCGCAGGGCGATGACGCAGTGCTGGAAGGCGGCCGGGTCGGGCTTGGCCACACCGATCCTTCCGGAGAAGGTGAGGTGGTCGAGGTCGTGCAGCCAGGGCTGGGCGGCGAGGAAGGCGTCCGCGTGGTCCGCGGGGATGTTGGACAGCAGGGCGACCCGGGCCCGCTCCCGCAGGTCCCGTACGTAGGTGACCATGCGCTCGTCGACCCGGGACCAGCTGTCGATGTCGGTGAGCCGCAGCTCTTCGATCGTGTCGGCGTCCGCGGGGCGGGACAGCGCGTGCAGGACGTCGGTCCAGTACGCGGACGCGGTCTGCCGGCCGGCGTCGTAGGGCGGGCGGTGGGTCCAGTAGGCCGTGGTGAAGTCCTCGGTGGAGGTGTGGCAGCGGGCGGCCATCTTCTCCAGAACGCCCGGGCGTTGGTGGCGGGCTATGACCCCGAAGAGGTCGAAGAGCACGATGCGGCGGCGGTCGGTGGACATGGGGATCCGTTCCCTTGGGGTGTCGGGGGCGTTCGGGTCAGTGCCGGTGGGGCAGGGCGCGGGCGAGCGAGTCCAGTGCGGCCAGGCGGTCGGGGCCCGCCGGGGCGAGGACGACGCTGGTCGCGCCGGCGGCGTGGCGGGCGTCGATCGCCGCGCGGGCCTGGGCGGGGGTGCCGGCGATGCTCAGCGCACGGACCCAGTCCGCGGGCATCGTCCGGGCGAAGTGCCGGGCGTCGGGGCTGGCGGCGCGGTGTGCGCGCAGTTCCTCGGCGAAGGGCAGGGGGTCGATGTGCGCGGCCCACTGCGGCTCACCGACCGGCTCCAGGGCGGCGCGGACGCGGGTCAGGGCGGCTTCCTCGTCGTCGTCCACGGCGGCGGCGTCGTAGACGACGATCTGCGGAGAGTGCGTGGCGGCGGGGCCCAGGTTGCGCAGGGAGGCGGTGATGTAGCCGGGTGCGGCGGGTTCGGCCAGGAGGAGTCCGTCGGCGACCTCGCCCGCGACCGCCTGCGACTTGGGGCCGCGGACACCCAGGATCACCGGGGGGACGAGGTCCGGGATCTCGGTGAGGACCACGCCTTCGCAGCGTACGTACCGGCCGTTCCCGGGGCCGGGCTCACCGGCGATGAGCAGGCGCAGCGCCCTCGTGTACTCCTTGATCAGCGTCAGGGGGCTCTCGGGCCAGGACCCGACCTGGCGCATCCAGCCGGGCATGCCGTGGCCGATCCCCGCGATGAGCCGGCCGGGGTGGAGCTGGGCGAGGGTGGCCAGTTCCATCGCGGCGAAGGCCACGTTGCGGGCGCCGGCGGGCATGATGCCGATCCCGACGGTGAGGTTCGTGGTGGCGGCCAGGACGGTGGCGGCCTGGGCGACACCGCCGCGCCAGCCGAGGTCCTCCACCACCCAGACCTGGTCGAACCCCAGCTCCTCGGCGCGCCGGGCATAGGGCAGCACCTCGCCGACGGGGAGATCGAGCGGCAGCATGACACCGACAGGGCCGCGGGCGGGGTGTGCGGGGGACTCGGGCATCGGGGGCTCCTTCGGTCGGCTGAGGGCGTTCTCCCTGGCCTCGGGTGACCGGGGAAAGGAGAGCTTGTGCGGCACGGCTGTCAGGGACCGTGCCGCACAAGCGGTCAGGGGGTGTTGGCCGCCATCTCGCGTTCGCGGGTGCGGTCGGGTCCGGTGCGCAGGACGCCGGCGCCCACGGCGGTGGTCACGCACAGCAGGGCCAACAGGACGAAGGTGTGGTTGAGGGCGACGACGTGCGTGAGCCAGCCGATCACGGCGGGGCCGGCGAGCATGCCGACGTAGCCGAGTCCGGCGACACGGGAGACGTTGGCCCCGGCGGCGGCGGGATCGGCGTGCCCGGCCGCGCTGAACAGCTGCGGGACGGTGCCGGACAGGCCCAGTCCGAACAGCGCCCAGCCGGTGAACACGGCCCACAGCCACGGGCCGAGGACCACGAGGGTGATGCCGACGGCGGCCATGACCGCGCCGTGGCGCAGGATCGCCGGCGAGCCGAACCGGGCGGCGAGGCGGTCGGCGAGGAGCCGGCCGACGGTCATGGCCGCGGCGAAGGTGCCGTACGCGAAGGCAGCCGTGCCGGCGGACGCACCGAGGACGTCCCTCATGTGCAGGGCGCTCCAGTCGTTGGCGGCGCCCTCGCACAGCATCACCATCAGCGCCAGGAGGGCCAGCAGCCAGACCCGGCCCGTGGTGCCGCCGCGCTCGGCGGCCGGTGATGTCCCGGTCTCCTCCGCGGGGCCGGGGCCTTCGACGGCGGGAGCGGCGGGCAGCAGGGCGCGTGCCGAGGCCAGGGCGGTCACGACGCCCACGGCTCCCATGGCGGCCATGCCCGCGGCCGGGTGCCAGCCGGCGCTCGCCGCGCCCGCTCCGGCGAGTGCGGCGAGGACACCGCCGACGGAGAACGTGGCGTGGAAGCCGGACATGACGGGGCGGCCGTAGGCCTTCTCCACGTGCACGGCGTGGGCGTTCATGCTCACGTCCAGGCAGCCGTTGCAGAGCCCGAAGACCAGCAGCGCGCCGGCCAGCGTCCACGGATCGTGGGCGAGTCCGGGCAGGAACAGGGTCGCGCCGCAGAGCACGCCGCCGGCGGGAACCACGACGCGGGTGCCGAGCCGGTCGGTCAGGGGACCCGCCACCTGCATGCCCAGGAAGGCTCCGAGCCCGAGCACTACCAGCAGGCCGCCGAGCGCGGCGTGGCTGATGCCCACGCGCTCCTCGATCGCGGGGATGTTGACCACCCAGGTGCCCAGCAAGGTGCCGTACAGGACGAAGTAGACATAGGTCGCCACGCGGGCGGCTCGCAGGGAACGTTCCATACCGCCCAGCGTAACGAACATTCATGGTGTTCGAAGAGTGGCGTAACGAACAGATTTGTTGTTCATTTCACAGTGGTGTTCAATCGCGGTATGAGCAACGCAGACCGGCACGGGCTGATCGCGAAGGTCGTCAGGGACGCCGGAGGCGCGACGGTCCAGGAACTCGCGGAGCTGACCGGCGCCTCGGAGATGACCATCAGGCGCGACCTCGACACCCTCGCCGCCCAGGGCGTCCTCGAACGCGTCCGCGGAGGGGCACGCACCCTGCTGCTCCGGGGCGAGGAACCCCCCTTCGCGCTGCGCGCCCACGAGGCGATCGACGCCAAACGCCGGATCGCCGCCGAGATCTCCGCACGCATCGCCGACGGCGAGAGCGTCCTGCTGGACAGCGGCACCACCTGCCTGGAGGTCGCCCGCCTCCTGCGCGAGCGGCCCGTCACCGTGATGCCCCTGTCCCTGCAGGCCATCCACCTGGTCGGCGAGACACCCGGCCCGGCCACACTGGTCGTGCCCGGCGGGCAGCCGCGCGCCGGTGAAGGAGCCCTCACCGGCCCCCTCACCCTCGCCTCCCTGGCCGCCCTGCGCTTCGACACCGCCGTCATCGGCTGCTGCGGGCTGACCGCCGCCGACGGCCTGACCGCCTACGACCTCGACGACGCCGCGGTGAAGAAGGCGGGCATCGCCTCCGCCCGCCGCGTCATCGGCGCCGCCGACGGCAGCAAACTCGGTCACACCGCCTACGCCCACGTCGGTGCCGCCGCCCTGCTGCACATCCTCGTCACGGACACCACCGCAGCCGCCGAGGAAGTCACCGCACTCGAGGACGGCGGCACCGTCGTCCGGACCGTCTGACAGACCGTCTGCTCCCGCAAGCCCTACCGCCCGTGCGGCCTGTCTCGGCTGCACGGGCGGTAGGCGTCACAGGGCGCGGGGCCGGCTCAGAGGTGCTGCTCGGTGGCCCGGGTGCGGTGGTACTCGTCCTGCCGCTCGTCGGTGATGTACGCCGGGATCGGGAAGTCCCACCAGCCGGGCACCCAGGGGCCCGCGGCGTCGCGGTCCGTGGGTACCTCGATCAGGGCGGGTGCTCCCGACTGGACGGCCTTGCGCAGGGTCGGCTCCAGGGAAGCGGCGTCGTCGACCTTCCACGACTCGACCCCGAAGGACCGGCCCATGGCCGCGAAGTCGGGGCTGTACGGCGAGCCGTCGGGGTGCGAGAACTCCGTGCCGATGTGCCGCGAGGTCTGCTTGCGCTGGCCGCCGCGGATCGACATGTAGCCCGCGTTGTTCTGGACCACGAAGATCACCGGTGCGCCGGCGATGACGCTCGGCCGGGGCGCTGATCCCACAGGTCTGGAACGGATCCGCGTGCCCGGCGTCTTCACAACATGGCGGCCCAAACACTGCGGGCCGTCTCCGCCGAAGGAGACTCATCATCCGCGTCTACCGCCGTCACCCCTACGCCGTCCTGGTCGACGCCGTCACCCTTCTCAACCAGGAGCTGAGCCCTACCGCCCGCCTTACGTACGCCGTCCTCGCCGCAGACCAACAGGTCGACGAGGACAGCGACACCTTCGATCTGGACCACATTGCCCACGTTGTGGGCCTGGCCGATTCGAACGCCCTGCCACCAGTCCTTGCTGAACTCACCGCGGTCGGTGCAATCGACAAGCGTGAGCACCACGGCCTGGGTCTCGTCCTCTCGGTGAACCTCGAGGCGATACCTCCAGTCAACCAGCAACCATGCGTGCCCTGCGGCGACTGCGGCCAGTGCTCGTGCGGTGGCCAGAGAGGGGTTTGTCAGGCCTGCTCAGAGGTCCGGGCGTCACGTGTCCCCGAGGCGGAGAGCACCAACGAGATGGACTCCCGGTGGGTCTATGCCGTGTCCACAGAAGCCGACCCGAAGTCCATAAAGATCGGTGTTGCCGCGAACATCCAGAAGCGCCTTAAGCAGCTCCAGATTGGGTCAGCGTCTCCCATAGTGCTGCGCTGGCAGTCGCCGGGCGGATTCCCGTTGGAGAGCCACCTCCACGAGAAGTTCACCCGGCTGCGGATCGCGGGGGAGTGGTTCAACTTCCAGCGCACCGCAGACCCAGTGAAGGCCATCGACAAGGCGGCGCAGACCTTCCTCCAGCAGTGCAACGCCACCTACTGAGGTTGAGCTCGTGGTGTCGTGGCCGGTAACCACATAACCAAGAGATCGTGATCGGGCAGACGACCAGTGACGACGAGGAGCAGGCGAAGGCCCTCGCCAGAGGCGCTGTTGAGAGCAAGCTGACAGCGGGTCTCCAGCTCGGGTACCGCGACCCTATCCACGTGTCCGACGCAGGCCGGCGGGTGGTAGCCGGCGGGAGACCGGGCACCTGGGGTGGAGCGGGGCTCCTTCCCGGTGACACGGTGAGACAGTAGACCGGGATTCCGGCCGCACCACACGACCCCCGTCCCGGGCCTGCAGCAGGGGGTTACCTCGTGAGGTGCGAGTGGGGGCTGGCACTGGGCGCGGCAGTGGCCGCTGGAGCGACCGTCGTCGTTCTCACTGTCGACTTCGCCTCCCCTGGCGCTCGGCCCAACGTGCCACCGGCTTCGGCGGCGTCGGTCGAACTGCTGGAGAGAGCGGCTCTGGCCGCAGCTACGACGCCTCAGACTAAGGTGCGCGCCGGGCAGTACTCGTACGTGAAGACGGTCGGCCACACGTCGGTGCTGTCCGAGACCAAGTCTGGCGAGATGGAACTCCTGCGCGAAAACGAGGCCATGGAGCAGTGGACCTCGGTGGACGGCAGTGGACAGACTCTGCAGCGCAAGGAAGGCAACGACAAGCTGCTGCCGGGCACTCCGGGCCGAGGCAATCTGAACTCACCGACCTACGACTTCCTGGCTGCCCTGCCGGCCGACCCCGGCGCTCTGCTGGAGCGGATCCGCGACGACGCTGAGAAGAATCACGGAGCCGGTTCCGACTCCACGACGGGACCGGACCAGGAAGCCTTCGTCACGATCGGCGACTTGCTGCGTGACGGGATGAGTCCCCCCGAGACCACTGCGGCCCTCTATCGCGCCGCTGCCCTCATTCCCGGAGTCGACGTCGTCCCCGATGCCGTCGACGCGGCAGGCCGAAAGGGGGTCGCCGTCGCCCGAACACACGACGGCGAACGCACGGAGTGGATCTTCGACAAGACTACGGCCCGACTGCTGGGGGAGCGCACAGTCCTCGTGGAGGACAACGCCTGGGGCAAGGTCGGCACCGTCGTCACCTCCGTCGCCGTCATCAGCAGCGGCATCGTCGACAAGGCCGGACAAAGCCTCTAGCGGACCGAAGGGTTCCGCGACACAACGCAGTACATCGATGACAGTGAGCATGCAAGGTCGAACATTCGGACGGTTGTGATCGGGAATTCGACATTCTCGATCACAACCGCACTCCAACTCCAGAGCCTGTGGATCAACCGTGCCGTCGCCGGCCCGAACGGTGACGGCGACTTCCACGACGGCGACCCGGCCGACAAGGCCCCCTGCCTGCTCTGGCCTGGGGAGAACGTCTGTGCCAGTCTCGAGTCTTTCCATCCGAAGAATGCCGGCACCGCGGGCTACGCCCGGGTCATGGAACAGGCACTGGCCGATATCGGATACAAAGGCAGCTAGTGGGACCTGACAGAACCGGCGGTGCGGTGGTCACGAGGCGGGCGAACGGCCTCGTGACCACCGGCTGCCTGACCATCCTGATGGCCTTGATCGTCGTTCTCGGCATCGTCGTCTCCTGGCTGTGGTACCGGGCCTGGCACGACGGGAACGTCAACAGGGAGCGCGAGGAGAAGGCCTTCGCCTCCATCGGGAAGCAGGCCCGCGCCACGGCTCACGACACGGCCCGCGCACTCGGCACGAGCGGCACCACCGACGCCGACGCCCTCACCGAGGTGGTATGGCGGCACACAGAGGCTCCCGTGATCGCCTACGACGCGTCCCGTCGCGAGTTCACCGCCACGGACGCAAGAACTGCCCAGTACGACAAAAGGCTCTTGCTCCCCGGTGGCGGGCCCGTCGAGGTGACCCGGTGCTTCGTCTTCACCTACACCTACCGCCCCGGCCAGGCCTGGACGTCGAGGATCTCCGAGCGGGACGACGACGTGTGCCGTCCGGGCACTGAGATCGGCTACATGGTCCGTCTGGCGCTGCAGCGCATCTCGAACATGTACGCCGAGGACTTGACACGCGCCGGGGTACATAAGGCCCTCGACCCCACCGGCCGGCGTTCCTTCGACGTCAAGAGCGTGGTGCGTGAGGGGGATACGACGACCGTCTCCGCCGTCGTATCGAGCTCGGGGCCAGCGGTCGACCAGTGCTACCGCTTCACCCGGCCCGCCCCCGGCGGCGACGGCCGGGGTCCCGCCACCGCGGTTCCCACGTCCTCGTGCTGACCCTGCGGCCCTGACACCTGAACAACGAGACCGGACTGCACCCCGGGCAGGAACCTGAGCACGGTCCCATCGCCGCACAGGCGAGGCCCCCGGAGGCGCCGCGGGGGACCCCTCCATCTGGGACAGCCGCCCCAACCGCCCCGCCCTGGGTCCGTACGCGTCCCCGGACGCCAGAGCGGTCGACCGTGAGTCGTGGTCGCGCACGCCCCTAGGCCAAGCAGGCTCCCGCTGAGGGTGATGAGTTGGGTGTGGAGTGACGCGGCCTGGCGCGACGCCTCCAAGCTGGTTGATACCTGCCCATGCTCAGCTCTGATCAGTTGACCTGCTGATCGCGCAGCGCAGTCCGACGCGAACGCTGACGGGCTCGCAAGTGCCTAGGTCTAAAACTGACGGACGTTATTGACAGGTGGGTCTCCCGTCCCTAGCACTCGATGATGTTCACCGCCAGCCCGCCCCGGGCCGTCTCCTTGTACTTGACCGACATGTCGGCGCCGGTGTCCTTCATGGTCTTGATGACCTTGTCCAGGGACACCTTGTGGGAGCCGTCGCCGCGCATGGCCATGCGGGCGGCAGTGACGGCCTTGACCGCCGCCATGCCGTTGCGTTCGATGCAGGGGATCTGCACCAGGCCGCCGACCGGGTCGCAGGTGAGGCCGAGGTTGTGCTCCATACCGATCTCGGCGGCGTTCTCGACCTGCTCGGGCGAGCCGCCGAGGACCTCGGCGAGGGCGCCCGCGGCCATCGAGCAGGCGGAGCCGACCTCGCCCTGGCAGCCGACCTCGGCGCCGGAGATCGAGGCGTTCTCCTTGAAGAGCATGCCGATCGCGCCGGCGGCGAGCAGGAAGCGGACCACCCCTTCCTCGTCGGCCCCGGGCACGAAGTTGACGTAGTAGTGCAGGACGGCCGGGATGATGCCGGCGGCGCCGTTGGTGGGCGCGGTCACGACCCGGCCGCCGGCGGCGTTCTCCTCGTTGACGGCCATGGCGTAGAGGGTGATCCACTCCATCGCCAGGGCCAGCGGCTCGCCCTCGGAGCGCAGCTTGCGCGCGGTGTTCGCGGCCCGGCGGCGCACCTTGAGACCGCCCGGCAGGATGCCCTCCTGGGACAGTCCGCGCGCCACGCAGTCCCGCATCACCTGCCAGATCTCCAGCAGACCCTCGCGGATCTCCTCCTCGGAGCGCCAGGCCCGCTCGTTCTCCAGCATCAGCGCGGAGATGGACAGGCCGGTCTCCTCGGTCAGGCGCAGCAGCTCGTCACCTGTGCGGAAGGGGTACTTCAGCACGGTGTCGTCGAGTTTGATGCGGTCCGCTCCGACCGCGTCCTCGTCGACGACGAAGCCGCCGCCGACCGAGTAGTACGTCTTCGTCAGCAGCTCCGTGCCCGAGGCGTCGTACGCCCACAGGGTCATGCCGTTCGCGTGGTAGGGCAATGTCTTGCGGCGGTGCAGCACCATGTCGTCGTCGTAGGAGAACGCGACCTCGTGCTCGCCGAGCAGGTTCAGCCGACCGCCGGTCCTGATCGCTTCCACCCGCTCGTCCGCGCTCGACACGTCGACCGTGCGCGGCGAGTCGCCCTCCAGGCCGAGCAGCACCGCCTTGGGAGTGCCGTGGCCGTGCCCGGTCGCGCCGAGCGAGCCGTACAGCTCCGCGTGGACCTTCGCGGTCGGGGCCAGCAGCTCCTCGTTGCGCAGCCGCCGGGCGAACATCCGGGCCGCCCGCATCGGGCCGACGGTGTGGGAGCTGGACGGGCCGATGCCGATCGAGAACAGGTCGAAGACCGAGATGGCCACGGGGGGAACTCCTGACTACGGGGGTGGTGCCAAGGGGCTGGGTGCCGTGCCCGCTTGTGGCGGGCACGGCATCCGAAAGGTTTCTTCTTTACTTGTCCAGACCCGGGTACAGCGGGTGCTTGTCGGCCAGGGCCTTCACCCGGGCCTTGAGGGCCTGCGTGTCGTACGACGGCTTGAGCGCCTCGGCGATGACGTCCGCGACCTCCGCGAAGTCCTCGGCCCCGAACCCGCGGGTGGCCAGGGCCGGTGTGCCGATCCGCAGACCGGACGTCACCATCGGCGGACGCGGGTCGTTCGGGATGGCGTTCCGGTTGACGGTGATGCCCACCTCGTGGAGGCGGTCCTCGGCCTGCCGGCCGTCCAGCTCCGAGTGGCGCAGGTCGACCAGGACGAGGTGCACGTCCGTGCCGCCGGACAGGACGTCCACGCCCACGGCCCGGACGTCGTCCTTCACCAGACGCTCGGCCAGGATGCGGGCACCCTCCAGCGTACGGCGCTGACGCTCCTTGAAGTCCTCCGAGGCGGCGACCTTGAAGGAGACCGCCTTGGCGGCGATCACATGCTCCAGCGGGCCGCCCTGCTGACCGGGGAAGACGGCGGAGTTGATCTTCTTGGCCAGTTCGGCCGTGGAGAGGATCACACCGCCGCGCGGGCCGCCGAGGGTCTTGTGGGTCGTGGTGGTGACCACGTGCGCGTGCGGCACCGGGTTGGGGTGCAGCCCGGCCGCGACCAGCCCGGCGAAGTGGGCCATGTCGACCATCAGGTACGCGCCGACCTCGTCCGCGATCCGGCGGAACTCCGCGAAGTCCAACTGCCGCGGGTACGCCGACCAGCCGGCGACGATCAGCTTCGGCCTGGCCTCCTTGGCCAGCCGCTCCACCTCGGTCATGTCGACCCGGCCGTCCTCGCCCACGTGGTAGGCGACGACGTCGTAGAGCTTGCCGGAGAAGTTGATCTTCATGCCGTGGGTCAGGTGCCCGCCGTGCGCGAGGTTCAGACCCATGATGGTGTCGCCCGGCTTGAGCAGCGCGAACATCGCGGCGGCGTTGGCCTGGGCACCCGAGTGCGGCTGAACGTTGGCGTGCTCGGCGCCGAACAGCTCCTTGACGCGGTCGATCGCGATCCGCTCGACCACGTCGACGTGCTCGCAGCCGCCGTAGTAGCGGCGGCCCGGGTAGCCCTCGGCGTACTTGTTGGTGAGGACCGAGCCCTGCGCCTCCATGACCGCGACCGGAGCGAAGTTCTCCGAGGCGATCATCTCGAGCGTGGACTGCTGGCGGTGCAGCTCGGCGTCGACCGCCGCGGCGACGGCCGGGTCGAGCTCGTGCAGGGGTGTGTTCAGGACGGACATACGACTCCCTCAGCCCGCGGAGAACGCGGTGTACTCGTCGGCGGAGAGCAGGTCGCCCGGCTCGTCCGTGACCCGCACCTTGAACAGCCAGCCGCCCTCGAAGGGGGCCGAGTTCACCAGCGCCGGGTCGTTCACGACGTCCTCGTTGACCTCGGTGATCTCACCGGAGACGGGGGAGTACAGGTCGGACACCGACTTGGTCGACTCCAGCTCGCCGCAGGTCTCGCCGGCGGACACGGTGTCACCCACCTCGGGAAGCTGGACGAACACGACATCGCCGAGCGCGTTGGCCGCGTGCTCCGTGATGCCGACCGTCGACACGCCGTCCTCGGCGGCCGACAGCCACTCGTGCTCCTTGCTGTAGCGCAGCTCGTTGGGGTTGCTCATGGCCTGGATTCTCCTGTACGCGCGGGAGTGCTGTGGAAGGGGGACTGCTGGTGAGCTGGGACGACGGGCACGGGGTCGCTGCCGCGGCCCCTCGGCCAGTGTCTACTTCTGGCGCTTGTAGAACGGCAGCGCCACGACCTCGTACGGCTCGTGACTGCCCCGGATGTCCACGCCCACGCCGGTCGTGCCGGATGCGGCGTGCGCGGCGTCGACGTACGCCATCGCGATCGGCTTGCCGAGGGTGGGGGAGGGGGCACCGGAGGTGACCTCGCCGATCACCTCGCCGCCGGCGACGACCGCGTACCCGGCGCGCGGGACCCGGCGTCCCTCGGCGACCAGGCCGACCAGCACGCGCGGCGGCTGGGACTCGGCCCGGGCGGCGGCCTCGCGCAGGGCCTCGCGCCCGACGAAGTCGCCCTCCTTCTCGAACTTCACCACCCGGCCGAGCCCGGCGTCGAAGGGCGTCAGGGAGGTGGTCAGCTCGTGCCCGTACAGCGGCATGCCGGCCTCCAGGCGCAGCGTGTCGCGGCAGGACAGCCCGCACGGGACCAGGCCCACGCCCTCGCCGGCCTTGGTCAGCGCCTGCCACAGCTCGACGGCGTGCTCCGGCTTCACGAACAGCTCGAAGCCGTCCTCGCCGGTGTAGCCGGTCCGGGCGATCAGGGCCGGGACACCCGCGACCGTGCCGGGCAGCCCGGCGTAGTACTTCAGGCCGTCGAGGTCGGCGTCAGTCAGGGACTTCAGGATCCCGGGCGACTCCGGTCCCTGTACGGCGATCAGCGCGTAGGCGTCCCGGTCGTCGCGCACCTCGGCGTCGAAGCCGGCGGCGCGCTCGGTCAGCGCGTCCAGCACCACCTGGGCGTTCGAGGCGTTGGCGACGACCATGTATTCGGTCTCGCCGAGGCGGTAGACGATCAGGTCGTCCAGGATGCCGCCGTCGGCCCGACAGATCATGGTGTAGCGGGCCCGGCCCGGCTTCACGCCGCCGATGTTGCCCACCAGGGCGAAGTCCAGCAGGGCGGCGGCCTGCGGCCCCGTGACGGTGATCTCGCCCATGTGGGAGAGGTCGAAGAGCCCGGCCTTCGTGCGCACGGCGGTGTGCTCGTCGCGCTCGGAGCCGTAGCGCAGGGGCATGTCCCAGCCGGCGAAGTCGGTCATCGTCGCGCCGAGCGAACGATGCAGGGCATCGAGCGCGGTGTGACGGAGTTCTCCTGTACTGCTCACGGTCGGTCGTCTCCCAGGGCAAATGGGGGTCCCTCCCGCGCGAGCGAAGCCGAGCGTGGGGGAGGGCGAGGTCGTTCCTCCCCATCTGTCATCGGAACCTGAGAGGTTCGCCATGACCGCACGGGTCGTGACTTGCACCTTGGGTGGGACCACCCCTGCCGTACGGAGGGGCGGCCCGCTTTTCAGATGTGCCTCGCCCGCGCGGTAACGGGGCCTGAGAGATTCAAGGGAGGGACTTGCTCCTTCGGCGCCCCGGTGACTGCTGTTGCCGGGGACTCTCCCGCGCGGATTCAAACGGCCGGTATGCAGTTGGCGCGCACATCATTGCACGCATCCTTCCGGCGCGGCAGGGGGACCTTTCACAGGGAGTGCACGAGTCCGTCTCGCCGGACGCAGCGACCTGTAGCAGCCCTGTTGCAGGACGGGCACGTAAATGAGAGGCCTGCGGTATTACCTTCTCTTTACACTCGGCGGGGATGGGACTCCGTACCTGGCCCCAGGGGAGGACGATCACGGTGAACAGGACCACCGCGTACGCGACGACGGGCATCGCGCTGCCCGAGCAGCCGGCCGCATCGGCCCGGGCGGTCCGCGCTCCGGCACCGGCGCCGGTCGTCCGCGATCTGCGCGACCGTGCCGGCCGGAGCCCGCACGCACTGCTGTTCGGCCCCCGCGACCTCGTCGTGGTCACAGGCCTGCCGGGCAGTGGCAAGTCCACGCTGATGCGGCGCACCGTGCCGGGCCGGCGCATCGACTCCCAGGACACCCGCGACCGCTGGGCCGGCCGTATGCCGCGCGCCCTGCCGTACGCGCTCTACCGCCCGCTCGTCCGCCTCTCCCACTACGCCGGGTTGCGGCGCGCCCTGCGCACCGGCGAGGGCGTCGTCGTGCACGACTGCGGCACCCAGGCCTGGGTCCGCCGCTGGCTCGCCCGCGAGGCCGGCCGCCGCGGCGGCGCCCTGCACCTCCTCCTGCTCGACGTCAGTCCCGAACAGGCCCTGGCCGGCCAGCGCGACCGCGGCCGCGGCGTCTCGCGCTACGCGTTCCTGCGCCACCGCGCGGCGAGCACCCGCCTCCTGCGCGCGGTGGAGCGCGGCGACCTCCCCGCCGGCTGCGCCTCGGCCGTCCTGGCCGACCGGGACGCGGCGAACGGCCTGGGCAGAATCGGCTTCACGGGCTGAGCCCGCGAGGTCGTCCACAAGCCGGCCGGCGCGCTGCCGCCCGGCGTGCGTCAGCCGTCAGCCGAGGAGGTCGTCCACAAGCCGGCCGGCGCGCTGCTGCCCGGCGTGCGTCAGCGGTCAGCCGAGGAGGTCGTCCACAAGCCGGCCGGCGCGCTGCCGCCCGGCGTGCGTCAGCCGTCAGCCGAGTCCACAAGCCGGCCGGCGCGCTGCCGCCCGGCGTGCGTCAGCCGTCATCCGACGAGGTCGTCCACAAGCCGGCCTTCCTCCTGCCGCGCGGCGTCCCTCAGCCGTTAGCCTTTTGAGCCACAGCAGTGGTTCCAGGCAGGCGGTAGGCAGATGGACATCCCGGCGGACTTCTCCGCGGACTTCCCGGCGCAGACGCAGACCCACCCGCACGGCGGTTGGCCCGGCAACGAGCTGGAGGAGGTGCTCTCGGCCTCCCTCGGCGCCGGACCGGCGGCCGGCGGGCGGATCGTCGAGGTGCTCGGCCGGAGCTTCGTGTGGATCCCGCTGCCCAACGGCGGCGGCCCGCACAGCGGCCCCCTCGACCTGCCCGGGATCGAGATCGACGGCCAGGCGTTCGTGCCGGTGTTCAGCTCCGAGGAGCAGTTCCGCCAGGTCGTCGGCGCCCACATGTCGTACACCATCGCGCCCGCCGTGGAGTTCGCCCGCGGCCTGCCCCCGCACGCGGGCATAGCCGTCAACCCGGGCGGGGTGGTGGGCATCCCGCTGCCGCCGCCCGCCGTGGCCGAGCTGTGCCGGGCCGGCCGGACCCCGCTGGACGGTCCCGCGAGCGGCGGCCGGGTCCGCCTCTTCGAGCCCGACTGGCAGGACGACCCGGTGGACTTCCTCGCCGCCGCGGCCGCCGAGTTCGAGGCGACCGGCGTCGTCGTCACCGCCCGCCGCTGCCTCGCCGCGATCGAGACCGCCGACCCCGTGATGTTCGTCGGCGTCGAACTCTCCCAGTGGGAGGGCGACCTGCGCGCCCTGCCCCTGGACGCCCTCACCCGTGCCGTCACCGCCGTCCCGGCCCCCTGGCCGGTCAACCTGGTGCTCCTGGACGTGACGGAGGACCCGGTGGGGGAGTGGATGAGGGGCAGGGTCCGGCCCTTCTACCAACGGTAGGCCAGGTACCTCAGGGGCGCGGGGAACTGCGCGACGAGCCACGCACGACCCGCGCCCGCGAACCGGCACCAGGTACCGAGCTCCCGGGCGGGCTTAAGCTAGGGCACCGTCGAGGCGTTGTACGAAGGGGCGGTAAAGGTGAGCGCGAGCGGCACGGCCGCGGCCGGACAGGTCGAGCACATGCTGCGCCAGGTCACGCCCGGGCGTTACGACGCCTACGAGGCACTCCTGCGCGCACTCGCGACCCCGCACACCGGCCAGATCTGGATGCTCCTGTGGCACGGCCAGGCCGGTTCCCCCGACGCCCAGTACGGGAACATGGACGTCGACGGCCACGGTTACGCCCCCTGCGTGACCTCCGCCCAGGAGCTCTCCGCCAGCGGCTGGAACCGCTCGTACGAGGTGGTCGACGGACTCGACGTCGCCCGCGCCCTCTACCCCGACCACTACGGTCTCTGGCTCAACCCGCACGCCCCCGGCGGCGGTGTCGGCATCCCGTGGCTCGACCTGCGCCGGATCGCCACGGGCCTGGACCGCCAGCCCGCCGGCCCCCTGCGCCTGTCCGAACCCGCCATCGAGATCCCGCAGTTCTACGCCCTGCTCGCGCAGAACGCCCACCGCACCCCGGCCGTCCGCTCGCTGCGCCGCGCCTGGGTGCAGCCCGCGCTCGGGGCGCCGTACCTCGCCATCGGACTGGATGTGTACGACACCTCGCCGCCGGCCGTGGGCTCGGTGCGCGCGATGATGCAGCAGTCCCTCGGCGCCGTGCCGGACGGGCTGCCCGTGTCGACCGTCGCCATGTCCGACGAGCACGACCCGGTCGCGATGTGGCTGCGCGAGAAGGCACGCCCGTTCTACGACCGTGAGGCCCACGCCACCGCCCCCGTCCAGGCCCCGGCCTCCGGCTACGGCTACCCTCCGGCCCAGGGCCGGTACTGAGCTTCGCCCACCCTCATCCCGCGGGTGTGACGGAGGCGCGTCTTCGCGCGTAGATAGCGGAGAAATCATCTAGCCTGCGTCAAATGTCCAGGTTTGCCTGCGACCGATCCCCGTCGCCCCCTGTCCGGATAACGGAATCCCGCAGACAGCATCACGTTTGCGCATCCATTCATCGTCAAGTCTGGCAGCGAAACGCTGAAGCGTTGAAGACTCCCGGCACCAGGGGAGTTTCGCCCCTGCGTACGACGGACTGATCACGCCGCTACAGCGGAATGCGCGGGCCGGCCACCGCCGGTTGAGAAGAGGGGTCCCTGCCTGATGACGGCACCATTGCACGAGCCGACCGCGGAAGCGGCTCCGAGTGCGGCCGAGGAAGCGGCAGTTGTCGGCGCCGGTGTGAAAGCCGTACAGGGCCGTTCTCTGGGCCGGATCGCCTGGGAGCGCCTGAAACGCGACAAACTCGCACTGGCGGGTGGCGTCATGGTGCTCGTGCTCATCGCGATCGCCCTCCTCGCACCGGTCATCACGAGCCTGGTGGGCCAGGACCCCGAGTCGCACCACGAGGACCTGATCGACCCGCTGTTCGGCACCCCCACGGGAGCGCTGGGCGGCATCAGTGGTGATCACCTGCTGGGTGTCGAGCCGGTGAGCGGCCGTGACATCTTCGCCCGCATCATCTACGGCGCCCGGATCTCACTCCTCGTGGGCTTCCTGTCCGCGATCGTCGCCGTCGTGATCGGCACCGTCCTGGGTGTCCTGGCGGGCTTCTTCGGCGGCTGGGTCGACGCCGTCGTCAGCCGTGTGATGGACGGCCTGCTGGCCTTCCCGCAGCTGCTGTTCATCATCGCCCTGGTCTCCGTCATGCCGAACGAGATGCTGGGGCTGACCGGCACCGGCGTGCGCCTGTTCGTGATGATCCTCGTCATCGGCTTCTTCGGCTGGCCCTACATCGGACGCGTGGTACGCGGCCAGACGCTCTCGCTGCGCGAGCGGGAGTACGTCGAGGCGGCCCGATCGCTCGGCGCCGGGCGGTTCTACATCCTCTTCAAGGAACTGCTGCCCAACCTCGTCGCGCCCATCATCGTGTACACGACGATGATGATCCCCACCAACATCCTCACCGAGGCGGCACTCAGCTTCCTGGGTGTGGGTGTCAAGCCCCCCACGGCCTCCTGGGGGCAGATGCTGTCGAGCGCGATCGACTACTACGACTCGGACCCCATGTACATGGTGGTCCCCGGCATGGCGATCTTCATCACCGTCCTTGCCTTCAATCTCTTCGGTGACGGCGTGCGTGACGCGCTCGACCCGAAGGGTTCCCGCTGAACTGCCGTACAAACAGCGACCCGTGACACCTGGCACGGGGTCTCTCATCTAATCCGGAGGATCCGAGATCGTGACTACCCAACGCACCTCAGGGCGGCGCAAGCAGGCCATGGCCGCTGCGGCCGTGGTCGCCGCACTGCTGACCACGGCGGCGTGCGGCGGCGGCAACGGCGACGAGGGCTCCAAGGACGGGGCGGCGGGCTTCGACGCCGCGAACAACAAGGTCGCCCAGGCCTCACTCGCCAAGAAGGGCGGCACGCTGAAGTTCGCGGGTGCCCAGGACGCCGACTCGTGGGACACCACGCGCGGCTACTACGGCTTCATGTGGAACTTCTCCCGCTACTACAGCCGCCAGCTCGTCACGAGCAAGACGGAGCCCGGCAAGGCCGGCACCGAGCTGACGCCGGACCTCGCCACCGGGCTCGCCAAGATCTCGGACGACGGCAAGACCTACCAGTACACCCTGCGTGACGGGGTGACCTGGGAGGACGGCAAGCCGATCACCTCCAAGGACATCAAGTACGGCATCGAGCGCGTCTGGGCGCAGGACGTGCTGTCCGGCGGCCCGGTCTACCTCAAGGACGTGCTCGACCCCAAGGGCGAGTACCAGGGCCCCTACAAGGACAAGTCCGCGGACAAGCTGGGCCTGAAGGCCATCGAGACGCCCGATGACCGGACCATCGTCTTCAAGCTGCCGAAGGCCAACTCCGACTTCGAGGAGATGCTGGCCCTGACCTCGGCGTCCCCGGTCCGCCAGGACCAGGACACCAAGTCCAAGTACGGCCTGCACCCGTTCTCCTCGGGCCCGTACAAGTTCCAGTCGTACAACCCGGGCAAGGACCTGACGCTGGTCCGCAACACCCAGTGGAAGCAGGCCTCGGACCCGATCCGCAAGGCGTACCCGGACAAGATCACCATCAAGTTCTTCTCCAACGCCAACGACATGGACGCGCGCCTGATCGCGGGCGACTACGACCTGGACATCAACCAGACCGGTATGTCCCCGCAGGGCCGCACCACCGCCCTGAAGCAGCACAAGGGCAACCTGGACAACCCGGTCTCCGGCTACATCCGCTACGCGGTCTTCCCGCAGACCGTGAAGCCGTTCGACAACATCGAGTGCCGCAAGGCCGTGATCTACGGCGCCGACCACGTGTCGCTGCAGACCGCCCGCGGTGGCCCCGTCGCCGGTGGTGACATCGGCACCAACATGCTGCCGCCGGCCGTCCCGGGCGCCGAGGGCCAGAAGTACGACCCGTACGAGCTCGCGGGTGCCAACAAGAAGGGCAACGCGGCCAAGGCCAAGGAAGCCCTGAAGGCCTGCGGCAAGCCGAACGGCTTCAAGACCACCATCGCGGTGCGCAACAACAAGCCGTCCGAGGTGGCCACGGCCGAGTCCCTCCAGGCCTCGCTGAAGAAGGTCGGCATCACCGCCGACATCGACCAGTACGACGGCTCGCAGAGCACCGGCATCATCGGCAGCCCCTCGAACGTGAAGAAGAAGGGCTACGGCATCATCATCATGGGCTGGGGCCCGGACTTCCCGTCCGTGCAGGGCTACGGTCTGCCGCTGTGGGACAGCAGCTACATCCTTGAGAGCGGCAACAACAACTTCGCCATGATCAAGGACAAGGCCATCGACGGTCTGTTCGACAAGTACGTCACCACGCTGGACGACGCGGGCAAGACCAAGATCGCCACGGAGATCAACCACAAGGTCATGGAGGGCGGCTACTATCTGCCCTTCGTCTTCGAGAAGTTCATCAACTGGCGTTCCAGCCGTCTGGCCAACGTCTACACGACGGACGCGTACAGCGGCATGTACGACTTCGTCAACCTCGGCCTGAAGTCCGCGAAGTAACCGGCACACCCGCCGTACGGCACGAAAGGCAGGTGAAGGCCGGCGCGGCGTGACCCAGGGCCACCGGAAGACCTCCGGTGGCCCGAGGTCCGCAGCGGGCCGAGATCTGTGCTCGCTTACCTGATCAGGCGGCTGTTCGCCGCCGTAGTGATGCTCGCGGTCATCATCATGGTGGTCTTCGGCATCTTCTTCCTCGTCCCCAAGTGGGCGGGTGTCGACATCGCCGCCAGCTTCGTGGGCAAGCAGGCCGACCCGGCGGCCGTCGAGGCCGTGCGCCAGAAGCTGGGTCTGGGCGACCCGATCTTCGTCCAGGTCTGGGAGTTCTTCAAAGGCATCTTCGCGGGCCGCACCTACGCGGCCGGCGGCGACGTCACCCACTGCGCCGCACCGTGCTTCGGCTACTCATTCCGCAGTGAACAGGCCATCTGGCCGGTACTGACCGACCGATTCCCGGTGACCCTGGGACTCGCGCTCGGCGCGGCCGTGCTGTGGCTGCTGTTCGGTGTTGCGGCGGGTGTCCTCTCCGCGCTCAAGCGGGGCAGCATGTGGGACCGCGGTGCGATGGTGATCGCCCTCGCGGGTGTCTCCCTCCCCATCTACTTCACCGGCCTGCTCAGCCTGGCGATCTTCTCCTACGGGCTGGGCTGGATCAACGCCGAGTACGTGCCCATCGAGGAGAGCTTCACCGGCTGGCTCGGCGGCATGATCCTCCCGTGGGTCACCCTGGCGTTCCTGTACGCCGCGATGTACGCCCGCATCACCCGCGCCACCATGCTGGAGATCCTCGGCGAGGACTACATCCGTACCGCCCGTGCCAAGGGCATGCGCGAACAGGTCGTCATCCGCAAGCACGCCATGCGCTCGACGATGACACCCATCCTGACCATGCTCGGCATGGACCTCGGCGCCCTGATCGGCGGCGCCATCCTGACCGAGACCACGTTCAGCCTGCCCGGCCTGGGCCAGGCCGTGCTCAACGCGATCAAGAACCAGGACCTGCCCATCATCCTGGGCGTCACCCTGATCACCTCCGTCGCGGTGCTCATCGCCAACCTCGTGGTGGACGTCCTGTACGCCGTGATCGACCCCCGAGTGAGGCTCGCATGACCGAACTCAACAAGACCGGAGCAGCCGTGGGCGAGCCCACGAGTGACGCCAAGGCACCGACCGCCTTCCTGGAAGTGCGCGACCTGAAGGTGCACTTCCCGACCGATGACGGCCTGGTCAAGTCCGTCGACGGGCTCAGCTTCCAGCTGGAGAAGGGCAAGACCCTCGGCATCGTGGGCGAGTCGGGCTCCGGCAAGTCGGTGACCTCGCTGGGCATCATGGGTCTGCACACCGCCGGCCAGTACGGCAAGCGCAAGGCGCGGCTCTCGGGCGAGATCTGGCTGGACGGCACCGAGCTGCTGTCCGCCGACCCCGACCACGTGCGCAAGCTGCGCGGTCGTCAGATGGCGATGATCTTCCAGGACCCGCTGTCCGCGCTGCACCCGTACTACACGATCGGCCAGCAGATCGTGGAGGCGTACCGGATCCACAACGACGTCAGCAAGAAGGTCGCGCGCCGCCGGGCGGTCGAGATGCTCGACCGTGTGGGGATCCCGCAGCCGGACAAGCGCGTCGACAGCTACCCGCACGAGTTCTCCGGCGGGATGCGCCAGCGGGCGATGATCGCGATGTCGCTCGTCAACAACCCCGAGCTGCTCATCGCGGACGAGCCGACGACCGCCCTCGACGTGACCGTCCAGGCGCAGATCCTCGACCTGATCCGGGACCTGCAGAAGGAGTTCGGCTCCGCGGTCATCATCATCACCCACGACCTGGGGGTCGTCGCCGAGCTCGCCGACGATCTCCTCGTGATGTACGGCGGCCGCTGCGTCGAACGGGGCCCGGCCGAGCAGGTGTTCTACGAGCCCCGCCACCCCTACACCTGGGGTCTGCTCGGCTCGATGCCGCGCCTGGACCGTGAGCAGCAGGAGCGCCTCATCCCGGTCAAGGGCTCCCCGCCCTCCCTGATCAACGTCCCGTCCGGCTGCGCCTTCAACCCGCGCTGCCCGTACGCCGACGTTCCCAAGGACAACCTCACCCGCACGGTCCGCCCCGAGCTGACCGAAGCCGGCAGCCGGCACTGGGCCGCCTGCCACATGAGCAGGGAGCAGCGGGAGCGGATCTGGATCGAAGAGATTGCGCCGAAGCTGTGAGCGAGAACTCCAAGGACACCGTTGTGACCACTCCCGCCGAGAGCGACGGCACCGAGGCGAACGCGTCCGGCGCGGCCACCCTCACCAAGGACGCGGCCCCGGGCGACGTCCTGCTGAAGGTGACCGGGCTGCAGAAGCACTTCCCGATCCGCAAGGGGCTGCTTCAGCGGCAGGCCGGTGCGGTGCGCGCGGTCGACGGCATAGATTTCGAGGTCAGGGCCGGTGAAACCCTCGGCGTCGTGGGCGAGTCGGGCTGCGGCAAGTCGACGATGGGCCGGTTGATCACGCGGTTGCTCGAACCCACCGCGGGAAAGGTCGAGTTCGAGGGTCAGGACATCACGCACCTCGGTGTCGGCGGCATGCGTCCGCTCCGCCGGGACGTGCAGATGATCTTCCAGGACCCGTACTCCTCGCTGAACCCGCGCCACACCATCGGCACGATCGTCGGAGCCCCCTTCAAGCTCCAGGGAGTCACGCCCGAGGGCGGCATCAAGAAGGAGGTGCAGCGGCTGCTCGAGGTCGTGGGCCTCAACCCCGAGCACTACAACCGCTACCCGCACGAGTTCTCCGGCGGTCAGCGCCAGCGCATCGGCATCGCCCGCGCGCTCGCGCTCAATCCGAAGCTGGTCGTGGCCGACGAACCGGTCTCCGCGCTCGACGTGTCGATCCAGGCCCAGGTCGTCAACCTGCTCGACGACCTCCAGCAGGAGCTCGGTCTGACGTATGTGATCATCGCGCACGACCTGTCGGTCGTCCGGCACGTCTCGGACCGTATCGCGGTGATGTACCTCGGCAAGATCGTCGAGTTGGCCGACCGGGACCTGCTCTACAAGACGCCGATGCACCCGTACACCAAGGCGCTGATGTCGGCGGTGCCGATCCCGGACCCGAGGCGGAAGAACGCCAAGAGCGAGCGGATCCTGCTCAAGGGCGACGTGCCGTCGCCGATCTCGCCGCCGAGCGGCTGCCGCTTCCACACCCGGTGCTGGAAGGCCACGGAGATCTGCAAGACGACCGAACCGGTGCTCGTCGAGCTCACGCCCGGCCAGCGGGTCGCCTGTCATCACCCGGAGAACTTCGAGGACCAGGCCCCGCAGGACACCGTGCTGCTCACGGCGGCGAAGGAGGCCGCGGAGCTCGTTCCGGACGAGGTGCTGGAGGAGTCCGCGCAGACGTCCGCGGCCGTGGCCGAGGCTCCTTCCGAGGGCGGCACCTCCTCTGCCGAGAAGGGCGACGCCACCGGCGACAAGGCCTGAGCTCTCGGCTCTCCAGCCTGTCGCGGCGCCGCGACCACGACGACCGCAGGGCCGGCAGACACTCCTGCCGGCCCTGCGGCGTTCCCCGGGCTTCAACCGGATCAGCAGTAGCTCCCCGGTCGGAACGGAGGACCTGCCTCCGGTAGGAGGCGTCGCCCGGCCGCAGGGCAAGATGTCCGCGTGCTCCAGCAACTCTTCAGCCCGTCCGTCCAGCACACGCTCGACCTGATCGGCATCTTCGTCTTCGCGATCTCCGGCGCCCTGCTGGCCGTGCGCAAGAACTTCGACGTGTTCGGCATGGCCGTCCTCGCCGAGGTCACCGCGCTGGGCGGAGGGCTCTTCCGCGACCTGGTCATCGGGGCCGTACCGCCGGCCGCCTTCACGGACCTGGGGTACTTCCTCACCCCGCTGCTCGCCACTCTCCTCGTCTTCTTCCTGCACCCCCAGGTGGAGCGCATCCAGATCGCGGTGAACGTCTTCGACGCGGCCGGCCTCGGCCTGTTCTGCGTCGCCGGCACGATCAAGGCGTACGAGTACGGGCTCGGCCTGACCGCCTCCGCCGGTCTGGGGCTGACCACCGCCGTGGGCGGCGGTGTGCTGCGCGACGTCCTCGCCAACGAGGTTCCCTCCCTGCTGCGCTGGGACCGCGACCTGTACGCGGTACCGGCGATCGTCGGTTCCGCCCTGGCCGCCCTGTGCATCCGCTACGACGCCCTGAACCCGGTGACCAGCGGTGTCGCGGTGATCACCGCCTTCGTACTGCGCCTGCTCGCGATGCGGTACCACTGGCGAGCTCCGCGGGCGTGGCACCGGCGGTCGACGGTGAGCGAGGAGGAGCAGCCCGTCCTGCCGTGACCCGGCCGATGCCCATCTGCTGGGTCAGCCAGCGGAACGCCGGGACCACCTGCGGCCGCCACAGCGCCATGTTGTGGCCGCCCGCGCTCTTCGGGATGTACACGACGTGCACGGTCGTCGGGGCCTTCGCGGCCCGCTGCATGGCCACGGCGTCCTCGTAGCCGTCGTGCGGCTGGCCGGAGAGGTACAGCGCGATCCGCGGCGGGACGGTCGACCTGCGCAGCATCAGGAGCGGGTTGTTCTCGGAGCGCAGGGCTGGGCTCTGCGCGGTGAGCGAGTCGCGTTCGCCGCTCGGGTCGTTGTAGCCGGACATGCTGACGGCGGCCCGGTAGCGGTCGGGATGGGCGACGGCGAGCCTGGTCGCGCAGTGCGCCCCGGCCGAGTAGCCGGCGACGGCCCAGCCCTGCGGCGCGGGCCGGGCGCGGAAGTTGTCCATGACCATCCTGGGTACGTCGACGCTCAGCCAGGTGTCGGCGTTGACCGTGCCCGGGACGTTGGCGCAGCCGGTGTCCACGGCGGCCAGCAGGTTGGTGCGGGGCGCGACCAGGATGAACGGGGCCACCCGGCCGTCGCGCATCAGCGGCTCCAGCTGCTCGTGCGCGTAGAGCGAGCCGAACCACGCCTTCGCCGAGCCGGGGTAGCCGGGCAGCAGTTCCACGACCGGGAACCGGTGGTGCCGGTAGGCCGGTTCGCCGTACTGCGGCGGCAGCCAGACGTAGACCTCGGCGTTCACCCCCGACACCCGGCCCGCGAGCTGGGTCACCCGCACGCCGCCGGCCGCGCCCATCCCGGGTCCGGTGGCGGGCTCGAAGGTCTGGCGCACCTTGGGCAGCCGCGTGAGGGCGATGCCGCCGGTGCCGTCGGCGCCCAGATCGGCCGCCTGCTCCACGTGGTCGCCGGTGCCGAGCAGGTCGGCCCAGTTGTCGTACAGGTTGTCGGCGTTGTTGACCAGGGTGAAGACCAGCGCCACGGCCGTCCCCTGCGCGAACAGCAGCATCAGCGCCCGGGCCGCGAGACGCAGGGTCCGGTGCCCGCGGATGCGTGACCAGAGGACCAGCGGCAGCACCAGGGCGGCGACGGACAGGACGACCAGCGTGCAGAGGAACGGTGTTCCGGTGAGGCTCATGCCCCTACAGAGGAGGGAAGGCGAACGCGGGTTTACGGACGAGTCCGACACTTACCGAAGAATTGCCCGTGTCTCACCAAGGCGTGACCCCGGTCGACACGGGAGGCGTACGACCCGGATCGCCGACAGAAAGCTACCGCTTAGTAGCTAGTTCTTGTACTGTTCAGCCATGCCAGAAGCAGCCACCGCCCCGGCCGCCCGGGCCACGATCGGCGACAGCGAGTTCGACCGCGACACCGCGCTCACCCGCCGCGCGCCGGGCGTCTACGACATCGACCTCTCCGCCGGCTGGACGATCATCAGCGCCGTCAACGGCGGCTACCTGCTGGCCGTCCTGGGCCGCGCCCTCGCCGACACCCTGCCGCACGCCGATCCCTTCACGATCTCGGCGCACTACCTGACGGCGTCCCAGCCCGGCCCCGCGGTCGTCCGCACGGACGTCGTCCGCACCGGCCGTACCCTGTCGACCGGCCAGGCCTCCCTCTTCCAGTACGACGACGAGGGCCGCGAGGTCGAACGCATCCGGGTCCTCGCCTCCTACGGCGACCTGGACACCCTGCCCGACGACGTCCGCACCACGGCCCGGCCGCCCGCGATCCCGCCGCTGGAGCACTGCTTCGGCCCGGAGGACGGGCCCGCCCCCGTCGACGGCAGCTCGGCGATCACCGAGCGCCTGATGCTCAAGCTCGACCCGTCCACCCTCGGCTGGGCGCTCGGGCAGCCCTCCGGCAAGGGTGAGATGCGGGCCTGGTTCGGACTCAAGGACGGGCGCGATCACGACCCGCTCTCCCTGCTGCTCGCGGTCGACGCCTTGCCGCCCACCGCGTTCGAGCTCGGACTGAAGGGCTGGGTGCCGACCGTCGAGCTGACCGTGCACGTCCGGTGCCGCCCGGCGCCGGGCCCGCTGCGGGTGTCGATCACCACACGCAACCTCGCCGGCGGCTTCCTGGAGGAGGACGCCGAGGTGTGGGACAGCGCGGACCGGCTGGTCGCGCAGTCCCGGCAGCTGGCGCGGGTCCGGCTGGGCTGAACTTCGCCTCGTTGACAGGCAGGTCACAGGGCGGCCCAAAGGGGGGCCCAGGCAGGGTTGGTTGAGTTCACGGCTCAAGGATTTCCTCACCCTCCCTGGAGCTGTCTTTCATGAAGCGTGCGCGTCTCCTCCCTGCCGTGGCCCTGCTGGCGCTCTCGCCCCTGGCCCTGGCGGCCTGCGGGTCGGGTGACTCCGCGTCGTCCTCGAACAGCGGCGGCGGGGCCGGGCAGCAGCAGGCCTGCCAGGCGCCGTCGGGGGCGGCCTCGGGCGCCCCTTCCGGTGCTCCGTCCGGCGCACCCTCCGGAGCTCCCTCGGGTGCCGCCTCCGCCGGTGCCAAGCCCACGGGCGTGCCGTCCGGGGCTCCTTCGGGGATGCCCAGTGGTGCGCCGGATGGCGGCCGGGGCGGCCAGGGCGGTCCCGGTGGGGGCCAGGGCGGCGGCTGCGGCGGCCCGGGCGGCTACGGTCAGGCCGCGGGCGGTCAGGGGCAGGGGCAGCAGCCCCAGCAGTCGCAGAAGGAGCAGTAGGCGTAGGCCCGGGTCCGCCCGGGGGTGCGACAGGGGCGGCGCGTCCGGCGAACGGGAGCGCCGCCCCTGTGTGCTGTCACGAGGGCGTCGATCCGGCGAACGAGGTGTCGATCCAGCCAGTGGCGGCGGCCGAGGGCGTCGATCGAGCCGGTGACGGCGGCCGAGGGTGTCAGTCCAGCCAGTGGTGGCGGCCGAGGCCGATCAGCCGCATCTGGCGGGTCGCCAGCTGCGCGACCTCCCGGGTCCGGGCCGGGCGTTCCTCCTCCGGCCCTTCCAGGGCCTCCAGGAACAGTGACGCCGTGCTCAGCATCTGGTCGACGTAGAGGTGCGCGAGCATCAGCAGGTCGTCCTCGCTCCAGCCCTCCGAGACCGGGTCCTTGGCCAGTTCGTCCTTGACCTCCTGGGCGAACCGGGTCAGTTGGCCCCTTATCGCCTCCCGAACCGGTTGAACTCCGCCATGTCGTTCACGAGCGATGAAACGGACATGGGCGGGGTACCCGTCGACGTGACGGGCGATCAAGTCGATGGTGCGCACCACGCGTTCCTCGCGGTCGCCCGTCGTGGACACCGTCGTCCGGATCATCGGGTGCAGGCTCCCCAGCGCCTCCTCGACCAGGGCCACGCCCAGATCCGCCGTGGAGCGGAAGTGCCGGTAGAAGGCGGTCGGGGCGACACCGACGGCGCGGGTGACCTCGCGCAGTCCCAGGCTGCTCAGGCTCTGCTCCTCGAGCAGCCCGAGGGCCGCGTCGAGGAGTGCCTGCCGGGTCTTCTGCTTCTGGGCCTGCCGGATGCCGAGGGTGTGACTCATACCATGCAGTTAACAACTGTTCTCTGGAATTGGAAAGTCATGGGAGGCGTTAGGCTGGGAAGTCAGTGAACAACTGTAACCACAACCGTTCACCGAAACCCTGGGGGTTGTTTCCCGTGCTGTTCATCGTCGCCGCACTCCTGCTGCTGGGCGTCGTCCTGGGCACCGTGGCCCACGCGCCGCTCACCTTCTCCGTCGCCGTCGGCGCCGTCATCGCCGTCTGGCTCGGCATCTTCGCGCTCCGCGAGCGCGGCCGCCGGCGCCACACGCAGGCCCACTGACACCGCCCACCAGCCCTTCCATCCGACTTCGGGAGTCGATCATCATGCAGCTCACCGCCCCGGCCTCGCGCCGCACCGGTATCCGTGACACCGACGGCATGGCCGTCGCGTCCTTCATCCTCGGCCTGCTCGGCCTGCTCGTGCTCAACCTCTTCCTCGGCCCGATCGCCATCGTGCTGGCGAGTGTCGCCCTGTGGCGCGGCACCGAGCGCCGCGGCCGCGCGTTGCTGGGTCTGGGCCTGGGCGTCGCCGACCTGCTCGTCCTCGCGTCCTTCATGGAGTTCGACAGCACCATCTCGTGGAGCTTCTGAGCCGCCGTCGGACAACCGTCCGCCGGTACGCCGCGGCCGGGCCCGGGGACGACGGGCCGTCGCCGCGCCGGAAAGCGGTTCACGATCGGCCAGCCTTGCTCTGAGGCCGGACGAAGGGGAGCCGTAGAATCGGGCTCACCATGGCTTACCTCGACCACGCCGCGACCACCCCGATGCTCCCGGAGGCGGCAGAGGCGCTCACCGCCCAGCTGGGTGCCACCGGCAACGCGTCCTCCCTCCACGCATCCGGCAGGCAGGCCCGCCGCACCGTCGAGGAGGCCCGCGAGACCCTCGCCGAAGCCCTCGGCGCCCGCCCCAGCGAGGTCGTCTTCACCTCGGGCGGCACGGAGGCCGACAACCTCGCCGTCAAGGGCCTTTACTGGTCACGCCGCGACGCCGACCCGGCCCGCACCCGCGTCCTCGCCAGCCCCGTCGAGCACCACGCGGTCCTCGACGCCGTGCACTGGCTCGGCGAACACGAAGGCGCCACCGTCGAGTACCTGCCGGTCGACCGCCACGGCCGCGTCCACCCCGACGCCCTGCGCGAGGCGATCGCCCGCAATCCCGACGACGTGGCCCTCGCCACCGTCATGTGGGCGAACAACGAGATCGGGACGATCCTGCCCGTCCGTGAACTGGCCGACGCAGCAGCCGAGTTCGGGGTCCCGCTGCACTCGGACGCCGTCCAGGCCTTCGGTCAGATCCCCGTCGACTTCGCCGCCTCGGGCCTCGCCGCGATGACGGTCTCGGGCCACAAGATCGGCGGCCCCTACGGCATCGGCGCGCTGATCCTCGGCCGCGAACACACCCCCGTGCCCGTCCTGCACGGCGGCGGTCAGGAGCGGCATGTGCGCTCCGGCACCCTCGACGTGCCCGCCGTCGCCTCCTTCGCCGTCGCCGCACGGCTCGCCGCCGAGCAGCGCGAGTGGTTCGCCCATGAGATCGGCGCCCTGCGCGACAGCCTCGTCGCCGCGGTCCGCTCGGCCGTGCCGGACGCGATCCTCGGCGGCGACCCGGATCCGCAGGGCCGCCTCCCCGCCAACGCGCACTTCACCTTCCCCGGCTGCGAGGGCGACTCCCTGCTGCTCCTGCTCGACGCCCAGGGCATCGAGTGCTCCACCGGCTCCGCCTGCACCGCCGGGGTCGCCCAGCCCAGCCACGTCCTCCTCGCCACCGGCACCGACCCCGACCTGGCCCGCGGCACCCTGCGTTTCTCCCTCGGCCACACCTCCACCGAGGCCGATGTCGAGGCCCTGGCGAAGGCCATCGGCCCGGCGGTGGAACGGGCCAGGGCGGCGGGGCTGACGTAGGGCCTTCGGCCCGGGGCCGATCGCGCGGGCGGCGCCTGCCGACCCGGGCCCTGGCACAGCGCCGGCTGCGAACGGCCCTGGCGTCAGGCCGGGCTCGTCCGCGCCCGGCGTACCAGGCGCATGTACCTCTCCCAGTCCCAGTGCCGCCCCGGGTCCGTGTGGTCCGTGCCCGGGACCTCCACGTGGCCGATGATGTGCTCCCGGTCGACGGGTATGTCGTAGCGGGCACAGATCCGGGCCGTGAGCCGGGCCGAGGCCTCGTACATCTCGTCCGTGAAGTCCTGCGGGCGGTCCACGAAACCCTCGTGCTCGATGCCGACACTGCGTTCGTTGTAGTCGCGGTTGCCCGCGTGGTAGGCCACGTCCAGCTCGCGGATCATCTGCGCCACATGCCCGTCCTGCCGGACGATGTAGTGCGCGGCCGCCCTGTGGCCCGGATCCTGGAAGGCCTTCACCGCGCTGTCGAAGCTGCCCTGCGTGACATGGACGACCACCATGTCTATGCCGTAGTCGTCGGGCCGGTCCGCACGGCGCCAGTTCGCCTCCGACGCCGCGACCCAGCGCGCGCCCGCGTAGTCGACCTCGCCCTCCTTGCGCGGCTTCTCGACGCCCGGAGTCCGCCACCACAGACGCGCCAGCTCGTCCCGGGCGAGCACGGCGGAGCCCGCCGCGGCCACCGTGCCGCCGATCAGCAGCGCGCGGCGGCCGACCTTCCGGTCGCCGTCGCTCGAAGCCTTCCGCTGTCCCATGTGATCGTCAACGGATACCCGGCGGTCCTGGTTCCCGCGCCCCCGTACCCTGGAAGGGTTATGACTGAGACCCCGCAGCGCCCCCGCCCCCTCCGCGTCCTGGCCGCCATGTCCGGCGGAGTCGACTCCGCCGTCGCCGCCGCCCGCGCGGCCGAAGCGGGCCACGACGTGACCGGCGTCCACCTCGCGCTCTCCGCCAACCCCCAATCCTTCCGTACGGGCGCGCGCGGCTGCTGCACCATCGAAGACTCCCGCGACGCCCGCCGTGCCGCGGACGTCATCGGCATCCCGTTCTACGTGTGGGACCTCGCCGACCGCTTCCGCGAGGACGTCGTCGAGGACTTCGTCGCCGAGTACGAGGCCGGCCGCACCCCCAACCCGTGCCTGCGCTGCAACGAGAAGATCAAGTTCGCCGCCCTGCTCGACAAGGCGCTCGCCCTGGGCTTCGACGCGGTCTGCACGGGCCACTACGCCCAGGTGATCGTCCGCGAGGACGGCACCCGCGAGCTGCACCGCGCCTCCGACATGGCCAAGGACCAGTCCTACGTCCTCGGCGTGCTGGACGACCGGCAGCTCGCCCACGCGATGTTCCCGCTCGGCGACACCCTCACCACCAAGGACGAGATCCGCGCGGAGGCCGAGCGCAGGGGCTTGGCCGTGGCCAAGAAGCCCGACTCGCACGACATCTGCTTCATCGCCGACGGCGACACCCAGGGCTTCCTCGCGAACCGGCTCGGCCGCTCCGAGGGTGACATCGTCGACGAGTCCGGCACCAAGATCGGCACCCACGAGGGCGCGTACGGCTTCACCATCGGCCAGCGCAAGGGCCTGCGCATCGGCACCCCCGCCGCCGACGGCAAGCCGCGCTACGTCCTGGACATCTCGCCGGTCGACAACACCGTGACCGTCGGCCCGGCGTCCGCCCTGGACGTCGGCGCCCTCACCGCCGTCAAGCCCCGCTGGTGCGGCGCCGCCCCCGTCGGCCCCGGCACCTACACGGCCCAGCTGCGCGCCCACGGCGGCGAGACCGAGGTGAGCGCCGAAGTCGTGGACGGCTCCCTGACGGTCACCTTCACCGAGCCCGTCCGCGGTGTCGCGCCCGGCCAGGCGATCGTGCTGTACGACGGCACGCGCGTGGTGGGCTCGGCGACCATCGCGTCGACGGTCCGGGCGAGGGCGGGCGTGGCCTGATCCGGCTCGCGGGGCCCGGGGCGTGCTCCGGGCATCCCGCCGCGGGAACCGGGAGCGTCCTTGGAGCGAGCCCGCCGTGGGAACCGGGAGCGTCCTTGGAGCGAGCCCGCCGTGGGAACCGGGGCGTGCTCCACGCGCGCGTGCCCCCGTACTGCCGCCCTCTCAGTCCCGGCTGAAGAACTCCGTGAGCACCGGCGCCAGGACGTTCGGCTCGACCATGTGGGTCTGCCCCTGGAGCGCGCGGTACGTGCCCTCGGGAACCGATTCCGCGATCGCCCGGGCCGCCTCGCGCAGCCACCCGGGGCTCGCGTCGCCGGCCACCGCCAGGACGGGGACGCCGACCGAACCCAGCCGGGAGCGGGGGACGGTGCCGTCGCCCATCACCGCGTCGTCGTAGGCGAGGCTCGCGGCCATCGCCTCCATCCCGGCCCACATGGGGGACTGGCGGGCGCCCTGGATCATGCCCTCGGCCAGCCCCGTCAGCCGCAGGAACAGTTCGACCGCGTCCCCGCGCCGCCCCTCGCCGAGCGCCTCCCTCAGCCGCCCGGTGTACTCGGCACGCTCCCTGGCGCCCTCCTCCGACATCGCGAACGGCGTCTCGTAGACGGCCACGCGCCGCACCGGCAGGCCGCCGGCCGCCGCCTGAAGCGCCAGGGCCCCGCCCGAGGAGATGCCGTACAGCAGCGCCTCGCCGCCCACCGCCTCGATCACCGCGGCCAGGTCCTCGACCTCACGCTCCACGGCGTACGGCGTGATGTCACCGCTTGCGCCGCGGCCCCGGCGGTCGTACACCACGGCCCGGAAACGCTCCGAGAGCGACACGGCCAGCGGCGCCAGAGTGCCGCCCGTCGACATCGCGCCACTCACCAGGACGACCGCGGGGCCGCGTCCGGTGCTCTCGTAGGCGATGCGGGTGCCGTCACGCGAAAGGATCTTCTTGTCCATGCTCATGCAGACTGCCGCACGGCGCGGTGTTCATCGGTGAGGCGAGCGGCGCGTCAGCCGATCAGAACACTTCCACTTCGTAGAAGCACAGGTGGTCCCTGATCTCGGCGACGTCCGGCTTGGGGTCCGGATACGCCCAGACGAGGTCCGCCGCGTCCGGCAGCGACCAGTAGGAGGCGGTGCCCTTGAACGGGCAGTACGTCTGTGTGCCGGACGGTGTCAGCAGGTCCAGGCGCACGTCCTCGGGCGGGATGTAGTACCGCTCGGGACAGCCCGTCTCGCGCAGCACCAGCGACCGGTCGCTCTCGGCCAGCACCTGCCCGCCGTGCACCACGCGCACGTGCCCGTCGCTGCGCTCGATGGTGATGCGATGTCCTCGGGTCACGATCGCCCCTCCTCGGGTAGCCGACTCCACCGGTACAGCGCAGGCTGAAGCGGAGTTCTTCCCTCGCCGCAGGAGGCCCCCGATGCGCGCCAAGGAACCGGCCGGAAACCGCTCCCGCCTGCTCCACCAGGTCCGGTACGCCGTGCGCCACCCGGAGCGGGTGCCCGCGCACGCCCGGCGCGCGGTGCGGGACGCCTGGCTGCGGCTGCGCCACCCCGACCACATCTCCTACTACCGGGCCGTCATGGCCTCGGACGCGGCCCGCAGCACCGAGGCGGCGGTGGGGCACAACCCCTCACGCGAACAGTGGGCGCGGATCGGCCGCATGCAGTTCGACTACCTGGTGGGCCACGGCCTGCGGCCGCACCACCGGATGTTGGAGATCGGCTGCGGCAACCTGCGCGCCGGGCGCCTGTTCATCGACCACCTCGACACCGGGCACTACTACGGCATCGACATCTCGCCGCACATCCTGCTCGCCGCCCAGGACACCCTCGTGGCCGAAAAGCTCCAGCCAAAACTGCCGTACCTGGCGCTCGCCGGCGATCTCACCTTCGCCTTCCTGCCGGACGCCCACTTCGACGTCGTGCACGCGCACAGCGTCTTCTCGCACTCGCCGCTGCACGTCATCGAGGAGTGCTTCGCCCACGTCGGCCGGATCCTCGCGCCCGGCGGGTTCTTCGACTTCACCTTCGACCGGACCGAGGGGGAGGAGCACCAGGTCCTGCACGAGGACTTCTACTACCGCACCCGCACTCTCACCGACCTCGCCGCGAAGCACGGCCTGGACGCCCGGTTCATGGACGACTGGGAGCGCCTGCCGCACCGGCAGTCCAAAATGCGGGTCACCGCCACGCGGGACCGGGCCCGTACGGTGGGTGCATGAACATCTGTGTCTTCCTGTCCGCCGCCGACCTCGACGAGCGCTACACCCGCCCGGCGCGGGAGTTCGCCACGCTGCTGGGCAAGGGCGGCCACACGCTCGTCTGGGGCGGCTCCGACGTCGGCCTCATGAAGGTGGTCGCCGACGGGGTGCAGGAGGCGGGAGGCCGGCTGGCCGGCGTCTCCGTGCAGTTCCTCGCGGCCAAGGCCCGCCCGGGCGTCGACGAGATGGTCGTCGCCAAGGACCTCGCCGAGCGCAAGAGGCTGCTCCTGGAGCGGGCCGACGCCGTGGTGATCATGGTCGGCGGCACGGGCACGCTCGACGAGGCGACCGAGATCCTGGAGCTGAAGAAGCACGGGCACACCGACAAGCCGGTGGTCCTGCTCAACACCGCGGGCTTCTACGACGGCCTGAAGGAGCAGTTCCGCCGCATGGACACCGAGGGCTTCCTGCCCCGGCCGCTCACCGACCTGGTGTTCTTCGCCGAGGAGCCGGTGGGTGCGATGGCGTACCTGGAGGAGAGCCGGGGCATCGAGTAGGCCGATGCCGATGCGAGCAGCGCGGACGGTGCCGGGGCGTCGAGTGACCCCGCCGTGATGCGAGCATGGCGGGCATGGCTACTCATGTGATCACCGGAGCCGGCTCCGGCATCGGCGCGGCCGTGGCCCGCCGCCTGCACGCGCGCGGGGACGAGCTGGTGCTGCACGCGCGCGACGCGGGCCGTGCGAAGGAGCTGGCGGCCGAGTTCCCCGGGGCGGGAACCCTGGTCGGAGACCTCGCCGACCCGGACCGGCTCTCCTGGGCCTTCTCCCACCAGTCGCTGCCGGACCGCGTGGACTCGCTGCTGCACATCGCCGGCGTCGTCGACCTCGGCCCGGTCGGCGAGCTCACCCCGAAGACCTGGCGCCACCAGCTCAACGTCAACCTGATCGCCCCCGCCGAGCTGACCCGCCACTTCCTGCCCCAACTGCGCGCCTCCCGCGGCCACGTGCTCTTCGTCAACTCCGGCGCCGGCCTCAACGCCCACGCCGACTGGTCCGCGTACGCCGCCTCCAAGCACGGCCTGAAGGCGCTCGCCGACTCCCTGCGCCACGAGGAGCACGCGGGCGGGGTCCGCGTCACCTCGGTCTACCCCGGCCGCACGGCCAGCCCCATGCAGGCCAAGGTCCACCAGCAGGAGGGCAAGGAGTACGACGCCTCGCGGTGGATCGACCCGGAGTCGGTCGCCACGACCATCGTCATGGCCCTGGACCTGCCGCGCGACGCGGAGGTCAACGACCTGACGGTGCGCCCGGGAGGCTGACCCCGGCTCAGGCGCTGCGTAGGCTTCTCCGGTGAGTGAAAACAGCCAGTTCAGGTTCGGCGCCGCCACCGGCGTGGGCTCCATGCCGGGCGGCGACGCCCGTGAGGCCGCCAAGTCCGTCACCGGCACCTTCGAGGACTTCCCCTTTCTGCCCGAACTGCCCGCCCGGGGGCCCGGCGCGGACATGATCGGACGGACCGCCGGCCTGCTCGTCGAGCTGTACGCGCGCGTGGAGCCCAGCGGCTGGCGCCTCGGGGACCGGCCGGGCCGGGACACCAAGCGGGCCCGCTCCTGGCTCGGCGAGGACCTCGACGCGCTGGAGGAGTTCACGCAGGAGTACGAGGGGCCGCTGAAGGTGCAGGCCGTCGGTCCCTGGACCCTCGCGGCCAACCTGGAGCTCCGCAACGGCGAGGCCGCCCTCTCCGACCCCGGCGCCTGCCGCGACCTCGCCGGCTCCCTCGCCGAGGGGCTGCGACTGCATCTCGACGAGGTGCGGCGGCGGATCCCGGGTGCGCAGCTCGTCCTCCAGCTCGACGAGCCGTCCCTCACCGCCGTCCTGCGCGGCCAGGTGAAGAGCGCCAGCGGCTACCGCACCCACCGGGCCGTCGACCGGCAGCTCGCCGAGCAGACGCTGCGCGACCTCGTCGGGACGCACACCGACGGCCCGGTCGTCGTCCACTCCTGCGCTCCCGACGTGCCGTTCGCGCTGCTCCGCCGGGCGGGCGCGGCCGCTGTCTCCTTCGACTTCTCGCTGCTCACCGAGCGTGACGACGAGGCGATCGGGGAGGCCGTGGAGGGCGGCACCCGGCTCTTCACCGGTGTCGTCCCGTCCGCGGAGGGCCCATTGTCAGACCCTGCCGGTAGCGTCATGGGTGTCAGGACGCTGTGGCGCAGGCTGGGGCTGTCTCCGGGGCTTCTCGAGGAGGCGGTCACGGTCACCCCGGCGTGCGGACTCGCGGGGGCCTCCCCGGGGTACGCGCGCAGGGCTCTCGCGCACTGCGCCCGGGCGGCGAGATCCCTCGCGGACAACCCAGAGTAACGGGAGGACGACACGGTGGCCGGCGACAAGCAAGCGGAGACGACGACGGTGCCCGCCGAGGCACGGGAGAAGCACGCGCGCCTCGCGGAGCAGATCGAGGAGCACCGCTTCCGCTACTACGTGAAGGACGCTCCCGTCGTCAGCGACGCGGAGTTCGACCGGCTGCTGCGGTCCCTGGAGGCGCTGGAGGAGGAGCACCCCGAGCTGCGCACGCCGGACTCGCCGACCCAGAAGGTCTCCGGGGCCTACGAGACGGAGTTCACGGCCGTCGCGCACCGCGAGCGGATGCTCTCCCTCGACAACACGTTCAACGACGAGGAGATGGCCGCCTGGACGGAGCGCATCGCCAGGGAACTGGGCGAGCAGGAGTACCACTTCCTGTGCGAGCTGAAGGTCGACGGCCTCGCCGTGAACCTCACCTACGAGCACGGCCGCCTCACCCGCGCGGCCACCCGCGGTGACGGCCGCACCGGCGAGGACATCACCCCGAACGTGCGGACGATCGCGGAGATCCCCGACCGGCTCAAGGGCGACGACGTCCCCGACCTGGTGGAGATCCGGGGCGAGGTCTACTTCCCGATGGAGAAGTTCCAGGAGCTCAACGCCCGCCTGGTCGAGGCCGGCGACAAGCCCTTCGCCAACCCGCGCAACGCCGCGGCCGGTTCACTGCGCCAGAAGGACCCGCGCGTCACCGCCACCCGGCCCCTGCACATGGTGGTCCACGGCATCGGCGCCCTGGAGGGCTTCACCGGCCTGACCCGCCTCTCCCAGGCCTACGACCTGCTGGGGACCTGGGGCCTGCCCACCTCCCGGCACAACAAGGTGGTCGACGGGCTGGAAGGCATCCGGGAGTTCATCGCCCACTTCGGCGAGAACCGCCACTCGGTCGAGCACGAGATCGACGGCGTGGTCGTCAAGCTCGACCAGATCCCCCTCCAGGGCCGCCTCGGCTCCACCTCGCGCGCCCCGCGCTGGGCGATCGCGTACAAGTACGCGCCGGAGGAGGTCAACACCAAGCTCGTCAACATCCGCGTGGGCGTGGGCCGCACCGGCCGCGTCACCCCGTACGCCCAGGTCGAGCCGGTCACGGTCGCGGGCTCCGAGGTCGAGTTCGCCACGCTGCACAACCAGGACGTGGTCAAGGCCAAGGGCGTCCTCATCGGGGACACGGTCGTGCTGCGCAAGGCCGGTGACGTCATCCCGGAGATCCTCGGCCCCGTCGCCGACCTGCGCGACGGCAGCGAGCGCGAGTTCGTGATGCCGAGCGAGTGCCCCGAGTGCGGCACGGCGCTGCGGCCCATGAAGGAGGGCGACGTCGACCTGCGCTGCCCCAACGCCCGCACCTGCCCGGCCCAGTTGCGCGAGCGCCTGTTCTACCTCGCGGGCCGCAAGGCCCTCGACATCGAGCACTTCGGCTATGTCGCCGCGGCCGCCCTCACCGCCCCGCTGGAGCCCGAGACCCCGCCCCTGGTCGACGAGGGCGACCTCTTCGACCTCACCATCGAGCAGCTGCTGCCCATCAGGGCGTACGTCCTCGACCCGGACAGCGGCCTGCCCAAGCGCGACCCGAAGACGGGCGAGGAGAAGATCGCCACGATCTTCGCGAATCAGCAGGGCGAGCCCCGCAAGAACGCGGTCGCCATGCTGGAGAACATCGCGGCGGCCAAGGAACGCCCCCTGGCCCGCGTCATCACCAGCCTGTCGATCCGTCACGTCGGGCCCGTCGCCGCCGAGGCACTGGCCCGCGAGTTCCGCTCGATCGAGCGCATCGACCAGGCCACGGAGGAGGAGCTGGCGGTCACCGAGGGCGTCGGCCCCACCATCGCCGCCTCCCTCAAGCAGTGGTTCGCCGAGGACTGGCACCGCGACATCATCCGCAAGTGGAAGGCCGCAGGCGTCCGCATGGAGGCCGAGAGCACCGGCGAGGACGAAGGGCCGCGCCCCCTCGAAGGCCTCACCGTCGTCGTCACCGGCACGCTCGAACACTTCACGCGGGACGGCGCCAAGGAGGCACTGCAGAGCCGCGGAGCGAAGGTGACCGGCTCGGTTTCGAAGAAGACGTCGTTCGTCGTGGTCGGTGACAGCCCCGGATCGAAGTACGACAAGGCGATGCAGCTGAAGGTTCCGGTCCTGACCGAGGAGGGTTTCGGCGTCCTGCTGGAGCAGGGACCGGACGCGGCCGCCGAAGTCGCCCTTTCGGCCGAGGAGTAGCGGTTGAAGGCCACCCGTTCGGCGCATACCAGATGCATACGGGTGGCCGGGGCGCATTCGGGCAACCGTCGGCGACCGCTGCCCGTGGAAGCCTTCTGCGGCCTACTGTTGAGATGTGCGCCTGCCGTGCCCAGCTGCGGTCGGGGCATCTTCGTGCTCGGGCAGAGCGCGGGGAAGGTTTTTCCGACGCGGGCCGCCCAAGGGTTGTCGGGCACCGGGCCGCGGGGCGCGGGGCACCGCCGGCTGTGAGAGGGACGGGAATGGAACCGACCGAGAGCGCCGCGACGGGCTCACGGCTGCACCTGCGCCGCATGGCGGTCGCATGGCGTGTGGTTCGTGAGGCCGTGTGGTCGGCGGGGCGTCCGGGTGCGGAGGTGCGCGCCGTCGGACAGTACACCCCGGGCGGGCGCGGCGGCGCAGGGCGCGCCGCGGACGGCCCCGGGGCACAGCCGGCCGTCGAACACACCCCCGGGCCGGCCGGCGCCGATGACGAGGACGGCGAGCGGCACCAGTCCTGGCCCGCGCTGCCCGCGGCTGTCGTCGCGGCGGCCGGCTTCGTCCTGGGCGCCGGCTTCTACCGGGCCTTCACCGGCGGCCACGCGCTCTTCCCGGCCGGCACGGCCGGCTGGTCGCTGGCCGTGCTCACCGGCATCATCGTCGGTCACCTCGTGATGCTGGGCCGCTCCCGCTGGTGGGGCGGCACCGGCTCGGGCGCCGCCCTCACCCTCGCCGTGCTGCTGCTCTACGGCTGGGTTCCGGCCGGCATGGTCAGCCTCACGGTCGTCGTGCTGGTCGGCACGGCCCGCCGCAACCGCTGGCGCCAGGGCGTGCTGCACGGCGCGGTCGACCTCCTCGGCATCGGCGCCGGCGCGCTCGTGCTGGGTGTCTTCGGAACCGTGCCGTCCGTCGAGTCCCCGGCGGAGCCCGCCACCTGGACCCTCACCACCGCGCCTCAGGTCGTCCTGGTCGCCGTCGCCTACCTGATGGTCACGCGCGTCCTGCTCTGGTACCTGCACGCCCCGCGCCCCGGCCTGCCCACCGTCGCCCGCACCGCCCTGGTCAGACAGGGCCTGGTCGCCGTCGCGCTACTGGGCATCGCGCCGCTGCTCTGCGTGGTCGCCGTGGCCAAGCCCATCCTGCTGCCGTTGTTCTCGATCCCCCTGATCGCCCTGGACTCCACCCTGTGGATAGCCCGGGCCCGGGCGGAGGAGCAGCTGCGTGACCCGCTGACCGGTCTGCCCAACCGTCAGTGGCTGCTGGAGCGCATCTGGACGGCGCTGGACGACGCGGAGCGGATCGACGCCCGAGCCGCCCTGATGCTGATCGACCTCGACCGGTTCCGGTCGGTCAACGACACGCTCGGTCATCTCGCCGGTGACCGGCTGCTGTTGCAGATCGCCGACCGGCTGCGGGTGGCGTTGCCGCGTGGGGCGGAGGCCGCCCGGCTCGGCGGGGACGAGTTCGCCGTCTTACTCCCGGTCGCCGACTCCACGACCTCCGCGACCCGGGTCGCCCGCAACCTCGTGGCCGCCCTCAGCTCTCCCCTCGACCTCGACGGCCTCACCCTCGTGCTGGAGGCCAGCGCCGGGGTCGCCGTCTTCCCCGACCACGCCCTGGACGCCGAAGGGCTGCTGCGGCGGGCGGACGTGGCGATGTACCAGGCGAAGCGGGACCGCACCGGTGTCGAGGTCTACGAGTCCAAGCGCGACTCCAACACCCCCGACCGCCTCGGCCTGCTGGGCGATCTGCGCCGCGCCCTGGACGCCCACGAGGTCCATCTGCACTACCAGCCCAAGGTCCGCTTCGACGGGCAGGTCGCGGGCCTGGAGGCGCTGGTCCGCTGGGTGCACCCCGAGCGGGGCAAGGTGCCGCCGGACGAGTTCATAGCGATCGCCGAGTCCTCGGGCCTGATGCCCCACCTCACCGAGTACGTGCTGGAGACCGCGCTCGGGCAGGTCGCGCGCTGGCGGGACCAGGGCCTGTTCGTCCCGGTCGCGGTGAACGTATCCCCGCGCGATGTGCACACCCCCGGCTTCGCCGGCTCCGTCGCCGCCCGGCTGGCCCGGCACGGCGTCCCGGCGGGAGCGCTCCAGCTGGAGATCACGGAGCACGTGCTGCTGGAGGACCCGCAGCGCGCCGCCGACACCCTCAACCAACTGACCGCGCACGGCGTGAAGATGTCGCTCGACGACTTCGGCACGGGTTACTCCTCGCTCGTGCACCTGCGCCGGCTCCCGGTCAGCGAGCTGAAGATCGACCGCTCGTTCGTGGCCCGGCTCGCGTTCGACGCCGAGGACGCGGAGATCGTGCGCTGCACGGTCGACCTCGCCCACTCCCTCGGCCTGCTCGTCGTCGCCGAGGGCGTCGAGGACGACGAGACCTGGGAGCGCCTGCGCGACCTCGGCTGCGACGCCGTCCAGGGCTGGCTGGTCGCCGCGGCGATGCCCCCGGAGGAGACCACGGCGTGGCTGCGGGCGCGGGGCCCCCGGGGCTGGCAACGGCCGCGCGCCGCGCTGCCCGCGGCGACGGCCGACGAATAGACCGTGTCCCGCTGTTGCGCTCGGCCGGCCGCGCCACTGCCGGGCGACACGGACGGCGGGCCGGTAGGGAGCACGACCGCCGCCGACCTGCCCGGCCCGGTTCCTCTCGGGCAAGTGCTCAGTTCGTGCCGGGCGGCACGAGGTGGCCGATCAGCAGCGCCAGCCGTTGTTCGTGTGCCTCCTCGGGCAGCCGTCCGCTGCGCATCAGGGTCACCAGTCCGTGCAGCCCGGCCCAGTACGTCTCCGTCAGCAACCCTGTGTCCTCGCCCTCGGCCACGATCGGCCGGACGGCCTGCAGCAGTTCGCCGAAGGCTTCCCTAAGGGCCGCCGGTGCCTCGGGGGTGGCGAACGGCAGGTCCACGGCGAGCGTGAACATCGCGTCGTAGAGCGCGGGGTGCCGCCGGGCGAAAGTGGTGTACGCCCCGCCCACCGCCGCCAGAGTCTCGCGGGCGCTCCCGGCCCCCGTGCGCGCCGCCCGCATCTCGGCGGCGAAATCCGCGCAGCCCTGCACCGCCACCGCCGCCATGATCGCGCCCTTGCCCTTGAAGTGGCTGTAGAGGACCGGCTGGCTGTACTCGATCCGGTGGGCGAGCCGACGCGTGGTCACCGCGCCCCAGCCCTCGGCCTCCGCGAGTTCCCGTGCGGCCGTCACGATCAGCCGCTCGCGTTCCGCTCGTTCGCGCTCCCGGCGCGTCTGGATCGTCATGAAAGAAATCCTAGCGGCGCTAGTGTTCTTGCTGATGCTCTGCTAGCTTCGCTCTGGTATCTAGCGTTGCTAGAAATCATCGGCTGCCCGGCCATCGCCGTGCTGGATCCAAGGAGAGACATGACCATCACCGCGTACGCCCTGGCTGTCGTGCTCGACCTGTTCTGCCTGTTCCTCGGCTACCGGTTCCTGTGCCGGCCCGCCGCCGCGGCCGCCGGGTACGGCGTCCGGGCCGACCCCGGTGGCGACGCCGGCGCCTACCTGTCCGTCAAGGGCCTGCGGGACGGCACGCTCGGGCTGGTCGGTCTGGCGCTGCTCGCCTTCGCGGGGGCCCGGGCCGAGGCCTGGTTCATGCTCGCCGTGGCCCTCGTGCCGCTGGGCGACACGCTGATCGTGCTGCGCCACGGCGGGACGAAGGCGGTGGCCTTCGGGATCCACTTCGCCACCGCGGTCGTCGTCCTGATCAGTGCCGGACTGCTCTTCGCGGTCTGAGGGGGCCCCGAGAGCCTCCGGGGCGGCAAACCGTTTCACGGGAACGGCTCCACGCCCCATAGGATTGGGCCACACCACATTCACTCACCCCAGAGGATCGCTGCATGCCTGGCATCACGCGCGAGGAGGTCGCCCACCTCGCCCGGCTGGCGCGTCTGGAGCTGAAGCCCGAAGAGCTCGAGCACTTCGCGGGACAGCTGGACGACATCATCGGCGCGGTCGCCCGCGTCAGTGAGGTCGCCGACCAAGACGTACCGCCGACCTCGCACCCGCTCCCGCTGACGAACGTCATGCGTGTGGACGAGGTCCGTCCGTCGCTCACCCCCGAGCAGGCGCTCTCCGGCGCCCCGGCCCAGGAGCAGCAGCGTTTCAAGGTGCCGCAGATCCTGGGGGAGGACTAACAGCCATGACGGACATCATCAAGCTCACGGCCGCCGAGACCGCCGCGAAGATCGCCTCCGGCGAGCTCACCGCGGTGCAGGTCACCAAGGCCCACCTCGCCCGCATCGAGGCCGTCGACGAGAAGGTGCACGCCTTCCTGCACGTCGACCGCGAGGGCGCCCTGGCCCAGGCCCGCGCCGTCGACGACAAGCGCGAGCGCGGCGAGAAGCTCGGCCCGCTGGCCGGCGTCCCCCTCGCGCTGAAGGACATCTTCACCACCGAGGGCGTGCCCACGACGGTCGGCTCGAAGATCCTCGAGGGCTGGATCCCGCCGTACGACGCGACCGTCACCCAGCGCCTGAAGGCCGCCGACGTCGTCATCCTCGGCAAGACCAACATGGACGAGTTCGCCATGGGGTCCTCCACCGAGAACAGCGCCTACGGCCCGACCGGCAACCCCTGGGACCTGACCAAGATCCCCGGCGGCTCCGGTGGCGGTTCGTCCGCCGCGCTGGCCTCCTTCCAGGCGCCGCTCGCGATCGGCACCGACACCGGCGGCTCCATCCGCCAGCCGGCCGCCGTCACCGGCACGGTCGGTGTGAAGCCGACGTACGGGGCGGTCTCCCGCTACGGCATGGTCGCCTTCTCCTCCTCCCTCGACCAGGGCGGCCCCTGCGCCCGCACGGTCCTGGACGCGGCCCTGCTGCACGAGGTCATCGCCGGGCACGACCCGCTCGACTCGACCTCCATCGACGAGCCTGTCCCGGCGGTCGTCGACGCCGCCCGCAACGGCAGCGTCGAGGGCATGCGCGTCGGCGTCGTCAAGCAGTTCCGCGGCGAGGGCTACCAGGCCGGTGTCATCCAGCGGTTCGACGAGTCGGTCGCGCTGCTCAAGGAGCTGGGCGCCGAGATCGTCGAGCTGGACTGCCCGTCCTTCGACCTGGCGCTGTCGGCGTACTACCTGATCGCGCCCTCGGAGTGCTCCTCCAACCTCGCCCGCTTCGACGGCCTGCGCTACGGCCTGCGGACCGGTGACGACGGCACGAACTCCGCGGAGGCGGTCACCTCGCTCACCCGCGAGGCCGGCTTCGGCCCCGAGGTCAAGCGCCGCATCATGCTCGGCACGTACGCGCTGAGCTCCGGCTACTACGACGCCTACTACGGCAGCGCCCAGAAGGTCCGCACGCTCATCAAGCAGGACTTCGACAAGGCGTTCGAGCAGGTCGACGTGATCGTCTCCCCGACGACCCCGACCACCGCCTTCCCGATCGGCGAGCGCGCCGACGACCCGATGGCGATGTACCTCGCCGACCTGTGCACCATCCCGACCAACCTGGCGGGCAACGCGGCCATGTCGCTGCCGTGCGGTCTCGCCCCGGAGGACAACCTCCCGGTCGGCCTGCAGATCATCGCCCCCGTCATGAAGGACGACCGCCTGTACAAGGTGGGTGCCGCCGTCGAGGCCGCCTTCGTGGAAAAGTGGGGCCACCCGCTGATCGAGGAGGCTCCGTCGCTGTGAGCGCACTGTCCAAGGCCAAGGGCTTCAAGAAGTCCAAGTCCGGTCTGTACGTGTCGATGGCCACGTCGGCGTTCGGCGCCGTCGGCGTCTACAAGCAGATCAAGAAGGCCCGCGGAGACAACGACACGCTGCGGCTGCTCGACGCCGTCGTCACCGGCGCCGCGGTCGTCACCAACCTGGCCATTCTCTACCGCGAGCTGAAGCGGCTGGGCGACGACGACGTCCTGCTGGGCTGAGAGGGAAGTACTCACCGTGACCACCACGACCGACCTGGTGTCGTACGAGGACGCACTCGCGTCGTACGACCCCGTCATGGGCCTTGAGGTCCATGTCGAACTCGGCACCAAGACCAAGATGTTCTGCGGCTGTTCGACCGCCCTCGGACAGGACGCCAACACGCAGACCTGCCCGGTCTGCCTCGGCCTGCCCGGCGCGCTCCCGGTCGTCAACGCGACCGGCGTCGAGTCCGCGATCAAGATCGGCCTCGCGCTCAACTGCGAGATCGCCGAGTGGTGCCGCTTCGCCCGGAAGAACTACTTCTATCCGGACATGCCGAAGAACTTCCAGACCTCCCAGTACGACGAGCCGATCGCCTTCAACGGCTACCTCGACGTGCAGCTGGAGGACGGCGAGACCTTCCGTGTGGAGATCGAGCGCGCCCACATGGAGGAGGACACCGGCAAGTCGACGCACGTCGGCGGTGCCACCGGCCGCATCCACGGCGCCTCGCACTCGCTGCTGGACTACAACCGCGCCGGCATCCCGCTCATCGAGATCGTCACCAAGCCGATCGAGGGCGCGGGCGAGCGTGCCCCCGAGGTCGCGCGGGCCTACGTCCGTGAGCTGCGCGAGCTCATCAAGGCGCTCGGCGTCTCCGAGGCCCGGATGGAGATGGGCCAGATGCGCTGCGACGTGAACCTGTCGCTGCGCCCACACGGCCGGGAGAAGTTCGGCACGCGTTCCGAGACGAAGAACGTCAACTCGCTCCGGTCCGTGGAGCGCGCGGCCCGCTTCGAGATCCAGCGGCACGCGGCCGTGCTGTCCTCCGGCGGCACGATCATCCAGGAGACCCGGCACTTCCACGAGGACACGGGGTCGACGACCTCGGGCCGTGTGAAGGAGGAGGCCGAGGACTACCGGTACTTCCCGGAGCCCGACCTCGTCCCGGTCGCCCCGTCCCGCGAGTGGGTCGAGGAGATCCGGGCCGGGCTGCCCGAGCTGCCGCTGGTCCGCCGCAACCGGCTCCGCGAGGAGTGGGGCGTCACGGCCACCGACATGCAGGCGATCCTCAACGCCGGTGCGCTGGAGCCGATCGTCGCCACGATCGAGGCCGGGGCCGACGCAGCCTCCGCCCGCAAGTGGTGGATGGGCGAGCTGGCCCGCAGCGCCAACGAGTCGGGCAAGGCGCTCGACGAGCTGGCGATCACGCCGGCGCAGGTCGCCCGGGTCACCGAGCTCGTCGCGAAGGGCGACCTGAACGACAAGCTGGCCCGGCAGGTCATCGAGGGCGTCCTCGCGGGCGAGGGCACCCCGGACGAGGTCGTCGACCAGCGCGGTCTGAAGGTGGTCTCCGACGAGGGCGCCCTGACCACCGCCGTCGAGGAGGCCATCGCCGGCAACCCGGGCGTCGCGGACAAGATCCGTGGCGGCAAGGTGGCCGCGGCCGGCGCCCTGGTCGGCGCGGTCATGAAGGCCACGCGCGGCCAGGCCGACGCGGCCCGGGTGAAGGAACTGATCCTCCAGAAGCTGGGCGTCAGCGAGGGCTGAGCACCACACGTGTGAACCCCAGGGGGGATGCATCGAGTCCGGTGCATCCCCCCTCAGGCGTCTACAAGCGGCGGCCGACGACCCGGGTGAAGCCCAGGACGTGCTCCACGTCGGCGTGCATCAGCTCGACCGACCAGCGGGCCATGTCGGCCATGAACTCGCTGGTGCTCTCCTCGGCGCACACCTCGCTCCACAGCAGCCAGTCGCGCCACCCGTCGTCGAGCCAGTCGGCCGTCTCGACCTCGACGGCCCCGCTGCGGGCCCACAGCCGCCGCCACCAGGCGGGGGAGTGGAACGCCCAGAAGCCGGGATCCTTCTCCCAGTACTTCTTCAGGTGCGCCGGCGGCTCGTCGCCCTCCGGCTCCTCCCGCAGCGCCGGCATCACGACTCCGATCCGCCCGCCCGGCTTCAGCAGCCGGGTCAGAGTGGGCAGGTAGAGGTCGTTCGTGCCGAAGTACTGGTACGCGTCGATGCTCACGATCGCGTCGAAGGTGCCCTCGCCGAACGGCAGGTCGTGCGCCTCGGCGAACACGGGCAGGACGCGGTCGGCGACGCCCGCCTCGGCGATGCGCCCGGCGTTCTCGTCGGGCTTGATCCACAGATCGGCGGCGACGACCTGGGCGCCGTACTCCCTGGCGAGGAAGATCGACGTCATGGCGCGGCCGCAGCCCAGGTCGAGCACGCGGGAGCCGGGGCTCAGGGTGTCGAGCCCCAGGGCGGGGGCCAGCCACTCCAGCAGCCACAGCGCGTGCGGGCCCATCTGGTTGTCGATGGTCCAGCGGGCGTCGTAGCCGTTGCTGCGGGGGTAGCCGGGGTGGCTCACACGATCAGCGAGGGGGTCGTTCGAGGGCCGGGAAGTGATGTCCGACATCGGTGAACGGGCTCCTTGAGTCCTTGAGGAAGAAAAGGGATGCGGAGGAGCTCGGTCGGACCGTCAAACAATGCACCTGCTTCGGCCGGGCGGCGAGAGGCCGCGGGCGTTTCCTCGGGACCGACGGACGCTAACAGGCGGCCCGGCGGCCCCGCACCCGGTTTTCCCCACACGGCGCGCTACCGTCTCGGCCATGAGTGGACGTCCTGATTCCGAGACCGATCCGGAGACAGCGGACTCGGAGGCGGACGCCGGGCGGGACGGGACCGACGACCCGGCAGAGACCGAGGCGGACGCGCGCCGGGCCCGCTGGACGGCGACGGGCACCGGCGCCGCGCTGACCCTGGCCGGTCTCGCCGCGGCGCTGCTCCGCCTCATCCGCTCCGCTCCGGCACTCGTCCCGGCCGCCTACGCCGGCGGGGCCGCCGTATGCGCTGCCGCCGCCGTGCTGGGCTCCCGCGGCCGCACCCGGCGCGCCCTGTGGCTGCTGATCGCGGGCGTGATGGTGATGGCGCTGGGGGATCAGTTCGACTGAGACCGGCCGCTGTGAATAACCCCACGAAACCGACAAATGATCTCGTCGGTTTGTAAGAGTGGCAGCGCATTGCTCATGCGTTCTTTGCTGGCCGTTCAGTTCAGGTACGACTGTTCCCGGTCAAAGATCCACACAAGGCAACTCCGGGAGCACGTTTCGTGGCAGCCCTCGCCCGCTGGTGCGTCCAGCGCCGTCTGCTCAGCGTCCTGCTGTGGCTCCTCGCGTTCGCGGGGGTCGCCGCGGGCGCCGCCGTCGCCGGCACCACGTACTCCAACGACTACCAGGTCCCCGGTACCGAGTCGGGCCGCGCCACCGAGCTGCTGCACGAGGGCTTCCCGCGGCTCGGCGGTGACAGCGACACCGTCGTCTGGCACACCACGTCCGGCAGCGTCCGTGCCGCCGACGTCGAGCAGACGATGACCCGCACCCTGGACCGGATCGAGAACCTCCCCGGCGTGGCCTCGGTCACCAGCCCCTACGACGGGCCGGGCACGGGCCGCATCAGCGAGGACGGCCGCACGGCGTACGCCTCGGTCACCTTCGACGACCAGGCCGAGGACATCGCCAAGGGTGAGGCACAGGCCGTCGTCGACACCGCGAAGAGCGCCGAGACCGACGGGCTCCAGGTGGAGCTGGGCGGCAGCGCCGTCGCGCTCACCGAGTCGTCCGGCGGGCACGTCGCCGAGATCGTCGGCGTGATCGTCGCCGCGGTGGTGCTGTTCCTCGCCTTCGGCTCACTCGCCGCGTCCCTGCTGCCCATCGCCACCGCGCTGGTCGGCGTCGGCACCGCCTACGCCGGCATCGTGCTGCTCGGGCACGCCATGACCGTCGCCGACTTCGCCCCCATGCTGGGCATGCTCATCGGGCTCGGCGTCGGCATCGACTACGCGCTGTTCATCGTCACCCGGCACCGGCGCGGGCTGAAACGCGGGCTGTCCGTCACCGAGGCCGCCACGAACGCCGTCGCGACCACGGGACGGGCGGTCGTCTTCGCGGGTGCCACCGTTTGCATCGCCCTGCTGGGCATGCTGATCCTGCGGCTGAGCTTCCTCAACGGCGTCGCCATAGCGGCGAGCCTCACCGTGATCCTCACCGTCGCCGCCTCCGTGACCCTGCTGCCGGCCCTGCTCTCCTTCATAGGCATGCGCGCCCTCAGCCGCCGTGAGCGCCGCCGCCTCGCCGAGCACGGCCCCGAACCCGAGGTGCCCACCGGCTTCGCGGCCCGCTGGTCGGCCTTCGTGGAACGCCACCCCAAGGTGCTCGGCGCGGTCGCCCTGGTCGTCATGGCCGTTCTCGCGCTGCCCACCTTCTCCCTGCACCTGGGCACCTCCGACCAGGGCAACGATCCGAAGACGGCCACCACCCGCCAGGCCTACGACCTGCTCGCCGAGGGCTTCGGCCCGGGCGTGAACGGCCCGCTCACCCTCGTCACCAAGGTCGACGGAGCCGACGACAAGCTCGCCCTGGACAACCTCGACGGCACCCTCCGCGCCACCGACGGCGTCGCCTCGGTGACCCCGGTGACGTTCGACTCCGGCGGCCACACCGCGTACCTCACCGTCGTACCTGAGTCCTCCCCGCAGTCGCAGCGGACCAGCGACCTCGTCGACCGGCTGCGCGACGAGGTGCTGCCGCGCGCCGAGTCGGGCACCTCGCTCGATGTCCAGGTGGGCGGCATGACGGCCGGCTACGACGACTTCGCCGACGTCATCGTCTCCAAGCTGCCGGTGTTCGTCGGGGTAGTCATCGGCCTGGGCTGCCTGCTGCTCCTGCTGGCCTTCCGGTCCATCGGCATACCGCTGAAGGCCGCCGCGATGAACGTCGCCGCCGTGGCCTCCGCCTTCGGGGTGGTGGTCGCGATCTTCCAGTGGGGCTGGGGCAGCGAACTGCTCGGCCTCGGCAGCGCCGGCCCCATCGAACCCTTCCTGCCCGTGATCATGGTGTCGGTGCTCTTCGGCCTCTCCATGGACTACCAGGTCTTCCTGGTCAGCCGGATGTACGAGGAGTGGCTGGAGACCGGTGACAACCGGCGGGCGGTGCGCGTCGGCCTCGCCGAGACCAGCCGGGTGATCAACTCGGCGGCCGTCATCATGATCTCCGTCTTCCTCGCCTTCGTGCTCAGCGGCGACCGGGTGATCGCCATGTTCGGCATCGCCCTGGCCGCCGCCGTCGCCCTGGACGCCTTCGTCCTGCGCACGCTCCTCGTTCCGGCCCTGATGCACCTGCTGGGCGGGGCCAACTGGTGGCTGCCCCGCTGGCTGGACAAGCGCATGCCGCGCATCAGCATCGAACCGCCGGAGAGCCGCGCCGCCCATGAGAGGCTGGCCGCCGCGACGGACGCCGAGGTGGCGGACGTCCTGGCGGAGGAGGAGCGGCAGCGGGATGTACGCGATATCCCTGGGTGACGACGCCGAGCTGAAGCCCTTGGAGCCCTGGCACGCCGAGGAGTTCTTCGCGCACCTGGAGCGGGGCCGGGAGTTCATCGGGCGGTTCATCAACTTCGGGTCGCAGGAGACGGACGTGGAGTCCGCGCGGGCCATGCTCCAGCGGTACGCCGACATGCGCGCCGCCGACACCCGCTCGCTGCACGGACTGTGGCTGAACGGCAAGCTCGTGGGCGGCGTGCTGTTCCTGAACTTCGACGCCGCGAGCGGCAACTGCGAGGTCGGCTGCTGGCTGGAGCCGGCCGTCACGGGCCGGGGCCTGGTCACGCGCGCGATGCGGGTCCTCATCGACTGGGCGGTCGAAGAGCGCGGCATCCACCGCGTCGAGTGGGTCGCCGCGTCACTCAATCAGCCCAGCCTGAACGTGGCGCGCCGACTCGGGATGACCCGCGACGGTGTGCGACGCGAGGCCCACCCCTATGGTGGCGTACGGCACGATCTCGAAGTCTGGTCCGTGCTGGCGCCCGAGTGGCGCGCCGCACGCGCGCGTGCGGCTCACAACGATCATTAAGAGACTTCTCAGACAGCGACCCTACGGTGCGAGACATGGCAACGAACGCAGTGGACGAGACCGAGGCCACCAAGGCCACGACCGATGAGAAGGCGGTGGACACCACCACGTCCGACGAGGTGCCCCAGACCGAGGTCCCGGCCGCGGCAGACGATGCGCCGGTCGAGGAGGAGAGCTCCTCCGCGGCCGACGGCGCGCCGGCCAAGGAAGGAAGCCCCTCCGGCGTCGGCCAGGGCGCCGCAGCCGTGGTCTCCGCCGCGCTGGGCGTCGTCTCGCTCACCGGCAGCTGGATCGGCACCGTCGCCTCCGCGCGCCAGAACCTCGTCGGCCAGCTGGAGACCGCGCAGAACGCGGGCGTGGCCCAGCAGATCCAGGCGGTCTACGGCGACGCCTGGCAGACCACCGCCCTGTGGGGCGGCCTGTTCGCGCTGATCGCGCTCGTCGTCGGCGTCGTGACGCTGGCCCGGCCCGCCTTCGGCACGCCGGGCAGGATCCAGGCCCCCTGGATCAAGTCCGTGGCCTGGGCGGGAGTCGCGCTCGGCGTCATCGGCCTGTTCCTGGCCGTCCTCAAGTACACCGGCATCCTGCTCGGACTGCCGTCCGCGAGCTGAGCGCCCGCCGGCTGCAAGCCCGCAGGTCCTGAGGGGCCTCAGGCGGTTCCGTGAGCACCTTACGGAGTCCCTGAGGCCCCTCAGCCGCGTCTAAGGCACCGTGCGCCGCCGAAGATGCGGAACTCTCCCGATGTGGCGGCCCCGCCTGGGAGACGAGAGTGAGGTCATCGCGGAAAACACACCGCGACCCACCTCTCCTCGAAGGACACACCATGTACGAGTACGAGCTCCAGCAGCTGCGCACCTCCGACCTCATCCGCCGGGCCGACCACGCCCGTCTGGTCCGCGAGGCCGCCCGGGCCCGCCGCGCGGCCCGCCAGGAAGGAGGCGGGGACTCCGCCGAGCACGAGAGCCATAGCCGCCGCTTCCGCCGGCTCCGGTCCGCCCGGACGGCGTGAACACCGGGGCGAGACCGGTCGCCGCCGGGGGCACCGGGACGGCGCCCGCGGCCGCCGCTGTCGCCGTCCGGAGAGCAGCGGCCGCCGTTCGCAGAGGAACGGCGGCCGCTGATCCGGCCGTTCGACTCAAAACCGGTGCCACACCGCCGGAACCGCATGCGATGCTCGGGCCTGTGGAGACCAGGTCCGTCAGCCCCGTTTTCGTCGGCCGTGCCGAGGAACTGGGCACGCTGTACGACGCCCTCGCGCGCGCCTGCGAGGGCGAGCCGCAGGCGCTGCTCATCGGCGGGGAGGCAGGGGTCGGCAAGACCCGCCTCGTCGAGGAGTTCGCCGCCGCCGCCCGCCGGCGCGGGGCGGTGGTCGCACTCGGCGGGTGCGTGGAGATCGGCGCCGACGGGCTGCCCTTCGCCCCCTTCTCCACCGCGCTGCGCGCCCTGCGCCGCGAACTTCCCGGCGAGCTGGCCGCCGCTTCCGCCGGCCAGGAGGAGGAGCTGGCCCGGCTGCTGCCCGAGCTGGGCGAGTCGCGGGCGGGGCGGCACGACGAGGAGGGCATGGCCCGCCTCTTCGAGCTCACCGCCCGCCTGCTGGAGCGCGTCGCCGCCGAGCACACCGTCGTCCTCGCCCTGGAGGACCTGCACTGGGCCGACGCCTCCACCCGGCACCTGCTCTCCTACCTCGTCCGCACCCTGCGCACCGGCCGCCTCGTCGTCCTCGCCACCTATCGCTCCGACGACATCCACCGCCGCCACCCGCTGCGGCCCCTGCTCGCCGAACTCGACCGGCTCCGCACGATCCGCCGCCTCGAACTCGCCCGCTTCAACCGCGACGAGGTGGGCCGCCAGGTCGCCGGCATCCTCGCCCACGAACCCGAGCCGGACCAGGTCGACGCGATCTTCCAGCGCTCCGACGGCAACGCCTTCTTCGTCGAGGAACTCGCCGTCGCCGATCACGAGGGCTGCCGGACGGGACTGACCGACTCCCTGCGCGACCTGCTGCTCGTCCGCGTCGAGGGGCTGCCGGAGTCCGCCCAGCAGGTCGCCCGGATCGTCGCCGAGGGCGGCTCCACCGTCGAGTACCGGCTGCTGGCCGCCGTCGCCCGGCTCGCCGAGGACGACCTCATCGAGGCGCTGCGGGGTGCGGTGAACGCGAGCATCCTCGCCCCCGCACCCGGCGGCGACGGCTACCGCTTCCGCCACTCCCTGGTCCGCGAGGCCGTCAGCGACGACCTGCTCCCCGGCGAGCGCTCCCGCCTCAACCGCCGCTACGCCGAAGCCCTGGAGGCCGACCCCTCCCTCGTCCCCGCCGACCAGCGGGCGACCCGCCTGGCCAGCTACTGGTACCACGCCCACGACGCCGCCAAGGCCCTGCCCGCCGTCCTCGAAGCCTCCGTCGAGGCCCGCCGCCGCCACGCCTACTCCGAGCAACTCCGGCTCCTTGAGAGGGCGATGGAACTGTGGGACTCCGCTCCCGAGGCCGTACGCGCAGCCCTGCGCCCCGTCGACTACACCGAGGTCTATCCCCCCTGCGGCTGCGACCCCGCCACCACCGCGCTGCGCCACCTGGACCTGCTCGCCGAGGCGGCAGTGGCGGGGCGGCTCTGCGGGGAGCGCGAACGCGCCCTGAAGATCACCAAGCGGGCATTGCGCCTGCTGGAGGACGAGGACGACCCTTCCCCAAGCTCTCAACTGCGTTCGAGCAGGAGGGACCCCCAGCGCGCCGCCTGGTTCTGGATCCAGCGTTCCCGGCTGGTCCAGCGGCTCGCCCGGGGCGACGGCTGGCAGGAGATCGCCACCGCGCAGGAGCTGGTCCGCGGCCTGCCGCCGTCCGAGGTGCACGCCGAGGTACTGGCCACGGCCGCCCACTGGTCGATGCTCCGTGAACCCGGCCCGGAGACCCTGACGGCCGCCGAGCGGGCCGTCGAGTACGCGCGCATGGTGGGTGCCGACGAGATCGAGTCCAACGCCCGCCTCACCCTCGGCGGGCTCATGGTCGAGGCCGGGCAGATCGAAGCCGGGCTGGCCCACATGTACGAGGTCCGGGACGAAGTGGTGACCCGGGGTCTCGCGGTCGTCGTGGGCCGCAGCCATGTGAACCTGCCCTCCACGCTGGAGGGCATCGGCCGTTCCGAGGAGGCCGTGGCCATCCTGCGCGAAGGCCTGGAACTCACCCGCAGGATGGGACTGACCGAGTCCGAGGGCTGGGTCCACGGCAACCTCGCCGAGTCGCTCATCTCCCTCGGCCGCTGGGACGAGGCCGCCGAGGCGGCCGTCAGCGCCCAGCGGCTGGGGCAGACGGCCGGGCCGTACGGGTCGGGCGCCAACAGCCAGGCGTTCCTCGCCCTGGCCCGCGGTGAGGTGTCCGAGGCCGCCCGCCACCTCGCCGAGGCCCGCGCCTCCTACGGCCCGCACGACCCCATGCCGCAGCACGACCTGCCGGTCTCCTGCCTCACCGCCGCAGTCGCCGCCGCCGAGGGCCGCCTGGCCGACGCCCGCGCCGAACTGGCCCGCGCCCTCGCCTCCGGCTTCCCGCTCGGCACCCAGCGCTACGCCTGGCCGCTGTTGCTCCAGGCGGCCACCGCCGAGGCCGACGCCCGGGCGCTGCCCGCCGCCCGGGACGGCCGCGAGCAGGTCCTGGAGGCCATCTTCTGCGCCGTCAAGCGCCTCACCACCCACGCCCCCGTCTGGCTCGCCCACGAGCGGTGGGTCCGCGCCGAACTCCATCGCGCCGAAGGCCGGAGCACCCCGGCCACCTGGTCGGACGTGGTCACCGCCTTCGAAGCCCTGGACCGGCCCTACGACCTCGCCCGCGTCCGGTACCGCCTGGCCGAGTCCCTGCTGACGGGCGGCGGCGAGGACGAGCGCGACCGTGCCACGGAGCTGCTGCGGCTCGCCCACACCGTCGCCCGCCACCTCGGCGCCCGGCCGCTCGAGGACGCCGCCACCGCGCTCGCCCGGCGCGCCCGTCTCCCGCTCACGCACGCCACGGAACCCGGCCACGCCGACCCCGCCGACGCCCTCGGCCTCACCAGCCGGGAACGGGACGTCCTGCGCCTGGTCGCCGCGGGTCACACCAACCGCCGCATAGCGGAGGAGCTGTTCATCTCGCCCAAGACCGCGAGCGTGCACGTCTCGAACATCCTGGGGAAGCTCGGCGTCTCCGGGCGGGGCGAGGCGGCGGCGGTGGCGCACCGGATGGGGCTGTTCCCGGCCGAGATGGCCATGCCCGGTCCCACACGCTGAGGCATACGCTGTAAGGGACGTCGCGGATCCCGCGGCCCAGGGAGGCACCGTTGTTCAACATGTTCGAGGAACTGTTCTCGCCCGGGCGCAAGCACACCCGCGACGAGCAGAACCGCCTGGAACTGACCCGTGAGGACGTCGGGGACGGCGATCCCGGACGCGGACCGATAGATCTCGCGTCCGGGAAGGTCGTCGTACGCCCGCAGCATGAGGACGAGGACGGCGCGGGGGAGTAGCCCCCCGGGTTCCCGGGGCTACGTCACCCGCAGTTCCAGGATCCGGTCGTCGCCGTCCTTCGGGCTGCCCCGGCCGTCCGTGTTGCTGGTGACGAGCCAGAGCCTGTCGCCGCCCGCCGCGACGACCGTGCGCAGCCGCCCGTACTCGTCCTCCAGGAACGCCTGTGGCTCCGCCGAGGCCGCCGTGCCGTTCAGCGGGACGCGCCACAGCCGCTTGCCCCGCAGGCCGGCCATCCAGATCGACCCCTCGGCGTGGGCGATGCCGCTGGGGGAGGCCTCCGCCGTGGTCCACTGGTCGACCGGGTTGCGGAACCGTTTGTCGTCGGACCGGCCCTCCGCCTCCGGCCAGCCGTAGTTGCCGCCCGGCTTGATCGCGTTCAGCTCGTCCCAGGTGTCCTGCCCGAACTCCGAGGCGAACAGCCGCTGCTTGCCGTCCCAGGCCAGGCCCTGCACATTGCGGTGGCCGTAGGAGTACACCGGCGAGTCCGGGAACGGGTTGCCCGGCGCCGGCTCGCCCTCCGGGGTCAGACGCAGGATCTTGCCGCCCACGGAGTCCTTGTCCTGGGACAGGCCCGTGTCGCCGCTCTCGCCGGTACCCACGTACAGCATCCTGTCCGGGCCGAACGCGATACGCCCGCCGTTGTGGATGAAGCCCTTGGGGATGCCCTTGAAGACCGTGTCGGGAGCGCCGAGCTGCTCGCCGGAGGGCTTCTGCCCGTCGTAGATCATGCGCACGATGCGGTTGTCGGACGCCGAGGTGAAGTACGCGTAGACCATGCGGTCCGAGGCGTAGTCGGGGGACAGGGCGATCCCGAGCAGGCCGCCCTCGCCGGCCGCCGAGACCCCCGGCACCTCGCCCAGTTCGGTCTTCTTGCCGGTCTTCTCGTCGACCCGGACGATCGTCCCCTCGTCACGGGAGGCGACGAGCAGGCCGCCGCCCGGCAGCGGGGCGAGCCCCCAGGGGGAGTCCAGGCCTCCGGCGACGGTGCGCACCACCTTCACCGATCCCCGGGCGGGGGGTGTCTCCTCGGCGGCCTGGCGCGGCGGTCCGGACGATCCCGGTGCCGTGCGGCTCGGGGAGGCGCTGTCGTCCTTGCCGGACGGGCCTCCTTCGTCGGAGGAGCAACCGGCCGTCAGCAGGAGCGCGGCGGCGGCCAGCACGGCCGGGACGGCTCGACGTTGCACGATCATGGTCCCTTCGACGGGGCAGGTCCTTCTCCCTGTCATACACCGCCGGCGGCTCCAGGGTTCCCGATCGCCGAACGCCGTAGCGGGAACACGTACTTTGCCCGGAACACACCAGGGTGCAAACGGGTCCTCAGTCCCACGACCCCTGGGCCGGCGGCAGCGCGGCTATCTCCCTGAGATCGTCCGGGGTCAGGCGCACGTCCGTCGCCGCCGTGTTCTCCGTGACCCAGCGCTCCTGCTTCGCGCCGGGGACCGGGACCACGTGCGGGCCCTGGGCCAGCACCCACGCGAGGGCGACCTGGGCGGCCGTGACCCCCGTGCCGTGCCGACGGGCCACGCGGCGCAGACCCGCGACGAACGGCTGGTTCGCGGCCATCATCTCGGCCGTGAAGCGGGGGTGCCGGGCACGCGGGTCGTCCGCCTCGAAGCCCGCGCCGGGGCGCAGCCTGCCGGTCAGGAAGCCGTTGCCCAGCGGCATCGCGGCGAGGAAACCGACGCCCCGCGTCCGGCACCACGGAAGCAGGGCCTCCAGTGCCTCCGGCGACCACACCGACAGCTCCGCCTCCACCGCGCTCACCGGGAAGACCTGCTGCACCCGCTCCAGCTGCCGAATCGTTCCGTCGTGCAGCCGGGCCCCGGCACGGCGACCGGCCCGCGCGCCCACCGCGCACAGGCCCAACGCCCGTACCTTCCCGGCCTGGACGAGCTCCGCCATCGCGCCCCAGGTCTCCTCGACCGGCACCTCGGGGTCGGCCCGGTGCAGCTGGTAGAGGTCGATGACGTCCGTCTGCAGCCGCCGCAGCGACGCGTCGCAGGCCCGCTTGACATACCCGGGGCGGCCGTTGGCGACGATGTGCTGGTCGCCGACGAGCAGCCCGACCTTCGTCGACACGAACGCGTCGGACCGCCGCTCCTTCAACGCCCGCCCCACCAGCAGCTCGTTGGTGAAGGGGCCGTACATGTCGGCCGTGTCCAGCAGGGACGCACCCAGGTCGAGCGCCCGGTGCACCGCCCTGAGCGACTCGTCGCCCCGCCGCCGCGACGCGCTGTAGGCCCAGCTCATCGGCATGCACCCGAGTCCGACGGCCCCCACCGCGAGCGCCGCCGCGCCGATCGTCCTGCGCTCCACCTGGTCGTGACCCTCCCTGTTCGAGCCACCCCAACCTAACCTCTGCCGTCACACACTCCTGACATAGCCTCCAGAGCATGACTGCTGACGTGTGGCTGCCCATCCCGCCGGACGACATCGACGGACTCCCCGAGGGCCCGGACTACCGTTTCTGGAACGGTGAGGACGACTTCCCCGCGGACCCGGCCGACTGCGCCTTCTACGTCGTCCCCTACATGAAGCCCAGCCCGCTGTGCGTGCGGCCCATGGGGCGGATGAGCAACGTCCGGGTCGTGCAGACTCTCTCCGCCGGGATCGACCACGTGGAGCCGGGGCTCGGGCAGCTGCCCGCGGGTGTGCGGCTGTGCAATGCGCGAGGAGTGCACGAGGCCAGCACCGGCGAGCTCACCCTCGCGCTGATCCTGGCCTCGCTGCGCGGGATCCCCGACTTCGTCCGCGCACAGGACCGGGGGGAGTGGCTCGGCGGGTTCCGGCCCGCGCTCGCCGACAAGAACGTCCTCATCGTGGGATACGGCTCGATCGGCGAGGCCATCGAGGACCGGCTCGTTCCGTTCGAGGTGGCGCGGGTGGCGCGCGTCGCGCGCTCCGAGCGCACCACGGCGCGCGGTCCGGTGCATCCGCTCACCGACCTTCCCGCGCTGCTGCCGGAAGCGGACGTCGTGATCCTGTCCACCCCCCTCACCGAAGCCACCCGCGGCCTGGCCGGGGCCGACTTCCTGTCCCGGATGAAGGACGGCGCACTCCTGGTGAACGTCGCCCGCGGCCCCGTCGTCGACACCAAGGCCCTGCTCGCCGAGCTGGAGACCGGCCGTATCACCGCCGCCCTCGACGTCACCGACCCGGAGCCGCCGGCGCGCGAACACCCCCTGTGGCGTGCGCCGGGGGTACTCATCAGCCCCCATGTCGGCGGACCCACCTCCGCGTTCCTTCCGCGCGCCAAGCGGCTCCTGGTGGACCAGTTGAACCGTTATGTGAACCGGGAGCCGCTCCGCAACGTGATCCTCACGACGGGTGCATCAACCGACTGAGAGACCTTCGAGCACCGTCCGCAATCTCCCGGGTGCGGTGGGTACTCATATATCTATTGATCGTCACGGAGCGTAGAGAACCTATGTCCCTGAGTGACGAGACTGGTGTATCGTCCCGACAGGGGCAGCGCCGGGGACCAATCGGCGCCGGGGACGGACACTTCGGACTGTGAGGGGGGCGACAGGCGATGCACGGCCTATGGACGAGCGATCCGACGGGGCGGGGCTGCCGGCGGCGACCCTGGCGGAAGGCCGCGAGCGGACGCGGTCAGCACGCCGATCACGTCGGCCACCACACCCACCACGGCGAACACCACACCGATCACAGTCACCCTCACCGCAGGTCCGGTAGGGCCGGCAGGTCCGGCAGGGGCGGGAGGCATGCCCAGCAGGTCCACCGGGGCCCGCGGGACCCGGGAGCCGCGCGAACCGGGAGGGCCAGGTGAGCGCGCCCCCCACCCCCACGCTGGACGGAGCGCTGCGGGCACAGCCTCCCTCCACGGGCGCGCTGCTGCCCCGCACGCCGGTCACCGGCCGCCGGCCGGGCCTGGCCCTCCAACTCGTCCTCGCCCTGGCCTGCGCGGGCTATGCCGTCGGTGCCGCGTTCGGCTGGGGTTCCTACGAAGTGGCCCTGTTCATGGGCGACTTCGGGCTGAGCGCCGCAGCCGGCACCGCCGCCGTCTCGTGCCTCCTGTACGCCCGCAGCCGCCGCACCCGCTTTCGATCCGCCTGGCTGCTGTTCGGCCTCTCCTCGGCCATGGCGTCCCTGGGCAACCTCGTCTGGGGGTGGTACGAGGTGGTGCTGGGCCTGCCCGTGCCCAGTCCCAGCTACGCCGACCTGTTCTTCCTCTGCTTCGCGCCGCCCGCGATCGTCGGACTGCTCGTGCTCGCCAAACGGCCGGTGACCAAGGCGGGCTGGGTCTGCCTCGGGCTGGACGCTTGGCTCATCGGCGGCTCGCTGCTGACGCTGGCCTGGAGCCTCGCCCTCGCCCAGGCCGCGAAATCCGAAGGGCCCGGCGTGGCGCACATCGCGCTGTCGCTGGCCTACCCGCTGCTCGACATCGCCCTGGTGAGCATGGTCCTCGCCCTGCACTTCAGGCGGTCCGCGGTGAACCGCTCCGCGGTGAACACCGCCATCGGCGCCCTCGCCCTGACCGTGATGTGCGACGCCCTGTTCACCTCACCGCTCATGCACCACGACTACCGCTCCGGACAGCTGCTCGACGCGGGCTGGTTCGCCGGCTCGCTGCTCCTGGCGTACGCCCCGTGGGCGGGGACGCGCGCGGAGGGCGACCGGCAGGGTTCCGAGCGGCACGCCGCCGGGCACACCCGCGTGGTGCACGAGCACGTGCCGGGGCAGCGCGGCGGCACCCACCACCACGCCCCCCTGCCCGGCGCCGAGCACAGCCGGTATCCGACCGCCCGGCCCATCTCCGGCTCCCTCGCCGCCCTCACGCCGTATCTCGCGGCCGCCGTGTGCACCCTCGGGATCCTCTACAACGTCCTCAACGGCCGCAGCGTCGACCGCGTGGTCCTGCTCACCGGGGGCACGGTGGTCCTCGCGCTCGTCGTGCGCCAGGGCATCATGCTGCTCGACAACATCACCCTCACCCAGGAACTGGCGCAGAAGGAGAACCACTTCCGCTCCCTGGTGCAGGGCTCCAGCGACGTCATCATGATCGCCGCACCCAGTGGCGTCCTGAGGTACGTCTCCCCGGCCGCCGCCGGTGTGTACGGCCGCTCGGCGGAGGAGCTGGTGGGTACGGAACTGGCCAACCTCATCCACCCCGAGGACCTGGGCTGCGTCGTGCACGAGGTGCGCCGGTTCCTCGCCGCCGACCCGGTCGAGGAACCCACCACACGCATCGAGTGCCGCTTCCGCTCGGGCGGTGGGGGCACCTCCCGCTCGAGCGAAGCCGAGAGTGGGGGAGGCTGGCTGAACGTGGAGTCGACCATCAACCGTCATCACGGCGGCCTCATCTTCAACAGCCGCGACGTGACCGAAAGGGTGCGCCTGCAGGCCCAGTTGCAGCACAACGCCGAGCACGACCCGCTCACGGACCTGCCCAACCGCGCCCTGTTCACCAAGCGCGTCCAGCACGCCCTCTCGGGTCGCCGCGCCTCCGACCGGGGCGTGGCCCTGCGGAACACGGCCGTGCTGTTCATCGACCTCGACGGCTTCAAGGCCGTCAACGACACGATCGGGCACCAGGCCGGGGACGAGCTGCTGGTCCAGGCCGCCCGCAGGCTCCAGGACTCCGTCCGGCACGGCGACACCGCGTCCCGGCTCGGAGGAGACGAGTTCGCGGCCCTGATCGCCGGGGACAACACGCGCGACCGGGACGCGCGCGAGCGGCACATAGTGGAGCTCGCCGACCGCCTCAGGACGACGCTGTCCCAGCCCTACCTCATCGACGGCAACGATGTCCGTGTCAACGCCTCCATCGGCGTGGCCTTCGCCGAGTCCGGCCTCGGCGCCGGTGAACTGCTGCGCAACGCCGACCTCGCCATGTACCGGGCCAAGGCCGGCGGCAAGGGCCGCGTCGAGCTGTACAAGCCACAGATGCAGCAGGACGTCGTCCGCAAGGCCGAGCTCGCCACCCGGCTGCGGGCCGCGCTGCACGACGGGGAGTTCGCCCTGCTGCACCAGCCGGTGGTGTCCCTGGAGGACGGCCGGATCTCGTCGGTGTCCGCGCAGGCGCGCTGGCGCTCCTCGCAGGGGGTGCTCTTCACCCCGGCGGAGTTCCTGCGCGTGGCCGAGGACGGCGACAAGACCGCCGAGCTGGGCCGGTGGATGATCGAGGAGGCCGTCGAGCAGGCCGCCGAGCGGCACGCGACCGGGCTGTCCGTGCCGGTCGTCGTGCGGATGAGCGCCCGCCGGCTGCTGGACCGCTCGATGCCGCTCGGCTCGATCGAGGCACTGCTCACGCGGCACGGGCTGCCGCCGGGTTCGCTGATCGTCGAGCTGTCGGACGCCGACCCGAGGGTCTCGCTGGACGAGCTGGAGCGGCGTCTGGGCGCCCTGCGGCGCGTCGGTGTGCGGATCGCGCTCGACGGCTTCGGCAGTGGCTACGCGGCGATCACGGCCCTTCGGCGGCTCCCCGTCGACGTGCTGAAGCTCGACCGCGGTCTGGTCGAGGGCGTCGTCGAGTCCGCGCGCCTGCACAAGATCACCAGCGGGCTGCTGCGCATCGCGGGCGACCTCGGGCTGAAGTCCGTGGCGGAGGGGGTGGATCTGCCCGAGCAGGTCATCGCCCTGCGCGCGATGGGCTGCACGCACGGGCAGGGCATGGCGTTCTCCGGGCCGCTCGACGAGTACCGGCTGCGCCGGGCGCTCGCCGCCGGCCACTATCCGGTGCCGAACGGGCCGTCCGAACCGGCGTTCGCGGGCGGCGCCCCGCGGGTGTACAGCTCGGGCGTGTCCGCCGTCATCGGAGGCGGCGCGACACTGCGCTCACATAATGAGACTCCCGTCCCACCCACTTGACAGTGAGTGCGTGCCGGGGGGAGGGTCAGTGCCATGCGCACCCGAATTCTCGTACTTGGAAAGCGCGTCGGCTGACGCTGAGCCTCGACCGCTCAGCGACCCCACCCGGCGCGCTCCCCTCGCTTGCCTTATGGCACGAGGGGTTTTTTGTTGCACAGGCGCCTTTCGTGCAACAGCCGAAGACCGCATAAACCTCGCAAAAACCCTCAGCATCTGAGAAGAGAATGCCGATGACCGAGCAGGCCACCGGGGCCCACCACCCGCAGCCCCGGCCCCGATCCGGAGGACACTCCGCCCCCGAGCAGGTGACGGGCGCGCAGTCCCTCATCCGCTCTCTCGAGGAGGTCGGCGCCGACACGGTATTCGGCATTCCCGGCGGTGCGATCCTCCCGGCCTACGACCCACTGATGGACTCGACCCGGGTGCGCCACGTCCTGGTCCGCCACGAGCAGGGCGCCGGTCACGCCGCCACCGGCTACGCCCAGGCCACCGGCAAGGTCGGTGTCTGCATGGCCACCTCCGGCCCCGGCGCCACCAACCTGGTCACCCCGATCGCCGACGCGCACATGGACTCCGTGCCGCTGGTCGCGATCACCGGCCAGGTGGCGTCGAAGGCGATCGGCACGGACGCCTTCCAGGAGGCGGACATCGTCGGCATCACCATGCCGATCACCAAGCACAACTTCCTCGTCACCAAGGCCGAGGACATCCCGCGGATCATCGCCCAGGCGTTCCACATCGCCTCCACGGGCCGCCCCGGCCCGGTCCTGGTCGACATCGCCAAGGACGCCCTCCAGGCGAAGACCACCTTCTTCTGGCCGCCCGCCATGGACCTGCCCGGCTACCGCCCGGTGACCAAGCCGCACGCCAAGCAGATCCGCGAGGCCGCCAAGCTGATCACCCAGGCCAAGCGGCCCGTGCTGTACGTCGGCGGCGGCGTGCTCAAGGCCAAGGCCACCGCCGAGCTGAAGGTCCTCGCCGAGCTCACCGGCGCCCCCGTCACCACCACGCTGATGGCGCTCGGGTCCTTCCCCGACAAGCACCCGCAGCACCTGGGCATGCCCGGCATGCACGGCTCGGTCGCCGCCGTCACCGGACTGCAGAAGGCCGACCTGATCGTCGCCCTCGGCGCCCGCTTCGACGACCGCGTCACCGGCAAGCTGGACAGCTTCGCCCCGCTCGCCAAGATCGTCCACGCGGACATCGACCCGGCCGAGATCGGCAAGAACCGCGCCGCCGACGTGCCGATCGTCGGTGACGCCCGCGAGGTCATCGCCGACCTGATCCAGGCCGTCCAGAAGGAGCACGCTGAAGGTCACCAGGGCGACTACAGCGCCTGGTGGAACGACCTGAACCGCTGGCGCGACACCTACCCGCTCGGCTACGACCAGCCCGGCGACGGCTCGCTCTCCCCGCAGCAGGTCATCGAGCGCATCGGACAGCTCGCCCCCGAGGGCACGATCTTCGCGGCGGGCGTCGGCCAGCACCAGATGTGGTCCGCCCACTTCATCGAGTACGACAAGCCGGGCACCTGGCTCAACTCCGGCGGCGCCGGAACGATGGGCTACGCCGTCCCGGCCGCCATGGGCGCCAAGGCCGGAGCGCCCGAGCGGGCCGTCTGGGCCATCGACGGCGACGGCTGCTTCCAGATGACCAACCAGGAACTGACCACCTGCGCCCTGAACAACATCCCGATCAAGGTCGCCGTCATCAACAACGGCGCCCTCGGGATGGTCCGCCAGTGGCAGACCCTCTTCTACAACCAGCGGTACTCCAACACCGTCCTGCACTCCGGCCCGGACGACGTCAACCCCACGGCCCGCGGCACCCGCGTCCCCGACTTCGTGAAGCTGTCGGAGGCCATGGGCTGCTACGCCATCCGCTGCGAGTCCCCGGACGACCTCGACAAGGTCATCGAAGAGGCGAACTCGATCAACGACCGCCCGGTCGTCGTCGACTTCATCGTCCACGAGGACGCGATGGTGTGGCCGATGGTCGCCGCCGGCACCTCCAACGACGAGATCATGGCCGCCCGGGACGTCCGCCCCGACTTCGGCGACAACGAAGACGACTGAGCGAGAGAGACGTAAAAGATCATGTCCAAGCACACGCTCTCCGTCCTGGTGGAGAACACCCCCGGCATCCTCGCCCGGATCGCCGCCCTGTTCTCCCGCCGCGGCTTCAACATCGACTCCCTCGCGGTGGGCGTCACCGAGCACCCCGACATCTCCCGCATCACCATCGTCGTCGGCGTGGAGGACCTGCCGCTGGAGCAGGTCACCAAGCAGCTCAACAAGCTCGTCAACGTGCTGAAGATCGTCGAGCTGGAGCCGGCGCAGGCGGTGCAGCGCGAACTCGTCCTGGTGAAGGTGCGCGCCGACAACGAGACGCGCTCCCAGATCGTCGAGATCGTCCAGCTGTTCCGCGCCAAGACCGTCGACGTCTCCCCGGAGGCCGTGACCATCGAGGCCACCGGATCCGGCGAGAAGCTGACCGCGATGCTCAAGATGCTGGAGCCGTACGGCATCAAGGAGCTCGTCCAGTCCGGCACGATCGCGATCGGCCGCGGTGCCCGTTCGATCACGGACCGGTCGCTGCGCGCCCTGGACCGGTCGGCCTAAGACCCTGAAGCGGGCGGTCGGCGTGCCGTCGGCCGCCCGTATTCCGAGACCCGCAGACTTCCCTTCCGCCCCCCGTCATACGGTGGGACGCAACACCTGCACTCCCGAGGAGAGAACCCAAAGTGGCCGAGCTGTTCTACGACGCCGACGCCGACCTGTCCATCATCCAGGGCCGCAAGGTCGCGGTCATCGGTTACGGCAGCCAGGGCCACGCCCACGCGCTGTCGCTCCGTGACTCGGGTGTCGACGTCCGCGTCGGTCTGCACGAGGGCTCCAAGTCCAAGGCCAAGGCCGAGGAGCAGGGCCTGCGCGTGGTGAGCCCGTCGGAGGCCGCCGCCGAGGCCGACGTCATCATGATCCTCGTCCCGGACCCGATCCAGGCCGAGGTCTACGAGAAGCACATCAAGGACAACCTGAAGGACGGCGACGCGCTGTTCTTCGGCCACGGCCTGAACATCCGCTACGGCTTCATCAAGCCCCCGGCCGGCGTGGACGTCTGCATGGTCGCCCCGAAGGGCCCGGGCCACCTGGTCCGCCGCCAGTACGAGGAGGGCCGCGGCGTTCCCTGCATCGCCGCCGTCGAGCAGGACGCCACGGGCAACGGCTTCGCGCTGGCCCTGTCGTACGCGAAGGGCATCGGCGGCACCCGCGCCGGCGTCATCAAGACGACCTTCACCGAGGAGACGGAGACCGACCTGTTCGGTGAGCAGGCCGTCCTCTGCGGTGGCACCGCGGCGCTGGTCAAGGCGGGCTTCGAGACCCTGACCGAGGCCGGCTACCAGCCGGAGATCGCCTACTTCGAGTGCCTGCACGAGCTGAAGCTGATCGTGGACCTCATGTACGAGGGCGGCCTGGAGAAGATGCGCTGGTCGATCTCCGAGACCGCCGAGTGGGGCGACTACGTCACCGGCCCGCGGATCATCACGGACGCCACCAAGGCCGAGATGAAGAAGGTCCTCGGCGAGATCCAGGACGGCACCTTCGCGCAGCAGTGGATGGACGAGTACCACGGCGGTCTGAAGAAGTACAACGAGTACAAGAAGCAGGACTCCGAGCACCTGCTGGAGACCACCGGCAAGGAGCTGCGCAAGCTCATGAGCTGGGTCGACGAGGAGGCGTAAGCCGCCGCCCGAGGGGGCCGGAGCGGACCCGCTCCGGCCCCCTCGGCGAACCCCGGGTAACGTCGGTGGTACGGCGTTGTCCATCCCGTCCGGCCACGGACGGGTGATCCTTCCGCAGCGGCACAGGACGACGCCTCAGGCGCCACTAGACTGCTGCACACATACGCGTCAGGCCCACAGCGTCGTGCGTCTTCCGCGGCTAGCCCCCCTCCACCGCCTGCGGCCGTCGGGACGGCCGTCCGCAGCACTGGACTTGTGAGGACTCACGTGAGCTCGAAACCCGTCGTACTCATCGCTGAAGAGCTGTCGCCCGCCACCGTCGACGCCCTTGGCCCGGACTTCGAGATCCGCCACTGCAACGGCGCGGACCGGGCCGAGCTGCTCCCGGCCATCGCCGATGTGGACGCGATCCTGGTCCGTTCGGCCACCAAGGTCGACGCCGAGGCGATCGCCGCCGCGAACAAGCTGAAGGTCGTCGCACGAGCCGGCGTCGGCCTGGACAACGTGGACGTCTCCGCCGCCACCAAGGCCGGCGTGATGGTCGTCAACGCCCCCACCTCGAACATCGTGACCGCCGCCGAGCTGGCCTGCGGTCTCCTCGTCGCCACCGCCCGCCACATCCCGCAGGCCAACGCCGCGCTGAAGAACGGCGAGTGGAAGCGCAGCAAGTACACGGGCGTGGAGCTGGCCGAGAAGACCCTCGGTGTCGTCGGCCTCGGCCGCATCGGCGCGCTGGTCGCCCAGCGCATGTCCGGGTTCGGCATGAAGGTCGTCGCCTACGACCCCTACATCCAGCCCGCCCGCGCCGCCCAGATGGGCGTGAAGGTGCTGTCGCTGGACGAGCTGCTCGAGGTCTCCGACTTCATCACCGTGCACCTCCCCAAGACCCCCGAGACCGTCGGCCTCATCGGCGACGAGGCGCTGCGCAAGGTCAAGCCGAGCGTGCGCATCGTCAACGCCGCGCGCGGCGGGATCGTCGACGAGGAGGCGCTGTACTCCGCCCTCAAGGAGGGCCGGGTCGCCGGTGCCGGTCTCGACGTGTACGCGAAGGAGCCCTGCACGGACTCCCCGCTGTTCGAGTTCGACCAGGTCGTCTGCACCCCGCACCTCGGCGCCTCCACCGACGAGGCGCAGGAGAAGGCCGGTATCGCCGTGGCCCGCTCGGTGCGCCTCGCGCTCGCCGGTGAGCTCGTTCCGGACGCGGTGAACGTGCAGGGCGGTGTCATCGCCGAGGACGTCAAGCCGGGTCTGCCGCTCGCCGAGCGCCTGGGCCGGATCTTCACCGCGCTCGCCGGTGAGGTCGCCGTCCGCCTCGACGTCGAGGTCTACGGCGAGATCACCCAGCACGACGTGAAGGTGCTGGAGCTGTCCGCGCTCAAGGGTGTCTTCGAGGACGTCGTCGACGAGACGGTCTCCTACGTCAACGCGCCGCTGTTCGCGCAGGAACGCGGCGTCGAGGTGCGCCTCACCACCAGCTCCGAGGCGACCGAGCACCGCAACGTCGTCACGGTGCGCGGCACCCTCGCCGACGGCGAGGAGGTGTCGGTGTCCGGCACGCTGGCCGGCCCCAAGCACATCCAGAAGATCGTCGCGGTCGGCGACTACGACGTGGACCTCGCGCTCGCCGACCACATGCTGGTCCTGAACTACGAGGACCGCCCCGGCATCGTCGGCACGGTCGGCCGCATCCTCGGTGAGGCGGGCCTCAACATCGCCGGCATGCAGGTGTCGCGTTCGGTGGCCGGCGGCGAGGCGCTGGCGGTACTGACCGTGGACGACACGGTGACCGCGAACGTGCTGGCCGAGGTGGCCGCGGAGATCGGGGCGACCTCGGCCCGGTCGGTGAACCTGGCCTGACCTTCCCGGGGGGCCGCGCCCCCGGGGCGCCCGTTCGTCCTGAACGGGCTCGTCCTCAGACGCCGGACGGGCTGAGCTGATCAGCCCGTCCGGCGTTTTTCCCTACCCCCACCCGCCGCAGGGTCGGCACCGCCGCTGCCGCCGCGCAGGCCAGCAGCACCGCGCCCGTGACGGCCGCCGCGTGCATGCCGCTGGTGAAGGCCTCGCGCGCCGCCGTCGCCAGGGCGTCCCCCGCGCGCCCCGGGAGCCGGTCGGCCACGGCCAGGGCGCCGCCCAGGGTCTCGCGCGCCGGTGTGGGCGCCGAGGCCGGGATCTCGTGCCGGAAGACGGCCGTGCCGATGGAGCCGAGGAACGCCATGCTCAGCGCGCCGCCGAACTCCGTGCCCGTCTCCAGCAGGGACGACGCGGCGCCCGCCTTCTCCACGGGAGCCGCGCTCAGGGCCAGGTCCGCCACCTGCGACATGACGGCCACGATGCCGCAGGCCAGGACGGCGCACGCGGCCAGCAGCAGCCAGAGGGAGTCCGTACCGGCCAGGGCCAGCATCACGTAGCCGCACGCGGCGACCGCGAAGCCGCCGCCGACGACGTGCGCGCGGGGAACGCCCCGCTGCACGAGCTGTGCGGAGATCGGGGCCGCGAGCCCGATGGGCACCGACGGCAGCAGACTCCACAGCGCCGCTTCGAGGGGGCCCTTGTCCAGGACCGACTGGATGTACTGGGTCGTGAAGTACGCCGAGCCCATCATGCCGAAGGCGGCGGCGAGGTTGAGGACGACGGCCGGGCTGAAGCCGCGGGCCCGGAACAGGTCCGGCGAGATCAGCGGGGAGGCCGCCGTGCGCTGGCGGTGGACGAACAACGCGGCGAAGAGCAGGCCGACGGTCACCGACATCACGTACCGCACGTTCCAGCCCTCGGCCGCGAGTTCCTTCAGGCCGTAGATCACGGGGAGCACCGCCGCCATCGACAGGGGGACGCTCAGCAGGTCGAAGCGGCCGGGGTTCGGCGTGCGCGACTCGGGCAGCAGGACGGGGCCGAGGACCAGGAGCAGCAGCATCGCGGGCAGGTTGACCAGGAAGACCGAGCCCCACCAGAAGTGCTCGACGAGCACCCCGCTCATCACCGAGCCGAGCGCGATGCCGGCCGTCATCACCCCCGACCACACACCGATCGCCTTGGTGCGCTGTACGGGGTCGGTGAACATCGTGCGCACGAGCGCCATCGTGGACGGCATCAGCGTCGCGCCGCCGATGCCGAGGACCGCGCGGGCGGCGATCAGGGTCTCGGCGCTGGTGGCGTAGGCCGCGACCAGCGAGGCCGTGCCGAAGGCGGCGGCGCCGATCAGCAGGAGCCTGCGGCGGCCGATGCGGTCGCCGAGGGAGCCCATCGTCATCAGCAGGCCGGCCAGCACGAAGCCGTAGATGTCGAAGATCCACAGCTGCTGGGTGGCGCTCGGCTCCAGGTCGGCGCTGATCGCGGGGATCGCGAAGTAGAGGACCGAGACGTCCATCGAGACCAGCAGCAGCGGGAGCATCAGCACGCCGAGGGCCGTCCATTCGCGGCGGCCGGCGAGGGAGGGAGGTGGTGGGTTCGTCGTCATGGGCAGGACTGTACGAGCGTATTAAACGCTTGTCTAGTACGTCTGTTTAATACGTCCGTCTGGATTCCGGGTTAGGGTGGCGTGCCATGGGACACCGTGAGGATCTGCTGGAGGGCGCCAAGCGCTGCCTGCTGGCGAAAGGCTTCCTGCGCACGACCGCGCGCGACATCGTCAAGGAGTCGGGGACCAACCTGGCGTCGATCGGCTACCACTACGGCTCCAAGGACGCGCTGCTGGCACAGGCGTACGTGGAGATGGTGGAGGGCATGTCCGACGCCTTCGAGGGCGGCGGTGAGTTGCGCGGGGAGCCGGGGTCGCTGGAGCGCTTCACCGACGTCTGGGCGAACATCATCGGGACCATGCGGGAGCCCGGCTCGATGTGGCGGCTCAGCCTGGAGATCGTGGCCATGGGGGACCAGTTGCCGGAGGTGCGGGAGCATCTCGCACGGGCCCAGCGCGAGGGCGCGCGCGGCATCCTGCCCCTCTTCCTCGGCGGGCACGAGGCCGACGTGACCGACGAGCAGGTGGACACCGTCGGGTACTTCTACCTGACCATGATGATGGGCCTGATGGCCCAGTGGACCTTCGACCCGGAGCACGCTCCGGAGGCCGAGCAGCTCACAGCGGGGCTCCGCCGGGTGATCGAGGCAGCCGGGGGGAAGTGACGCCTCACCCGGGTGCGCCGACGACCGAGTCGATGGCGGACGCGGTGTCGGGGGCGGTCCGGGTGGGGGTGAGTGCCGTCCCGGTCCAGGGGCGGCCCGCCGACACCCAGACGCTGCGGGCGCCGATGCCGGCCGCACCGGCGATGTCGGCGTGCGGGGAGTCGCCGATCACCCAGGCGCCGTCGAGCGTGGCGCCGACGGCGGCGGCAGCGGCGTGGAAGATCTCCGGCGCGGGCTTCGTGTGGCCGACGGCCTCGGAGACGGCCCAGCCGTGGGTCAGCGCGTCGAGACCGGTGGTGCGGATCTTCCTCTCCTGCTGGGAGGTACGGCCGTTGGTGACGATGGCGAGGGTCCAGCCCGCGGCGGTGGCCTCCTCGAGTGCGGTGCGGACGGGCGTGGACAGCACGGCACGATCGGCCGCGCCCCCATCGAGCAGAGCGCGGACCGCGTCCCGGGGGACGCGGTCGCCGTACCGCCCGTGCATGGCCCGGGCGACCTCCGGGCGCGGCGTGTACCCACTGGCGTCGACGGTCATGAGCCACTCGATCTCGTCCTCGGGCAGCCCGTGCTCGGCCAGGAAGTCCAGCAGCGTGGCGCGGTAGGCGGCGTCCCGGTCGATCAGGGTGTTGTCGAGGTCGAGCAGCAGCAGGGGCATGAACGGGCCGTCCTCACAGTCGGTGTGCCTTGAGGGCCATATGCAGCAGCAGACGGTCCTCACCGTCATCCAGGTCGAGGCCCGTGAGCTTCTCGATCCGGGACAGGCGGTAGTACAGGGTCTGGCGGTGGATGCCCAGCTCGGCGGCGGCCCGGGCGGCCTGGCCGGCGCAGTCGAGGTAGACCTCGGCGGTCCGGGCGAGTTCCTGGTGGACCGGCGTGAGCAGTGCGCGGGCGACGGGGTCGTGAGCGACCTCGGGAGGCAGGGCCGTGAGCAGCCGGAACGGACCGATCGACGCCCACTGCGCGACCGGCCCGAAACGCGCCTCGGCCAGTGCCGCCCGAGCGGCCGCCGACGCCTCCCGCCAGGCGGTCGCCGACTCGGCGAGGCCGGAGCGGGGGGTGGCGATACCGGCAACGGCCGAGCCCGGGCCGCCGCTCTTCCCGCTCGGTGCGCTCGCTGACCTGGTCCCGCTCGGTGCGCTTGCCCCGCTCGGCCCACTCCCGCTTCTCCCACTCGCCCCGCTGGTCCCGCTCGGCCTGCTCGCCCCGCTCGCCCCGCTCGCTCCGCTTGCTGCGCTGGTCCCGCTCGCTCCGCTCCTCCCGCCTTCCGGGCCGCTTGCGCCGCGCGCCCTCTCCAGCAGCCGCCCCGCCGCCGTGGTCGCCGGAGTCAGGACGTCCGGGGAGCGCAGCCGGATCAGCACCGCCAGGCACTGGGCCGTAGCCCCCCACGGCAGGGTGCACAGCGCCGTCGCACCGGGGACCGCGCGGACCGACGGAGCGTCGTCCGGATCGGCCGAGGGCCAGGGGGCGACGCACATCAGGGCGTGGAGGCCGTCGGCGCGGGGACCGAGGGCGGTGCGGAGCTCGGCGACGGCCATGTCGCTCTGCCAGCCGGGCTCGGCGGTGAGGACGGCCCGAAGCTCGCGGCTGAGGTCGGCGCCGTGCTGCGCCTCGTCCGCGAGCAGGGCGCCGATGCGGGGCGTGACCCGCATGGCGGCGGTGAGCTGGCGCTCGCTCGGGCCGGGATCGTCGTCCAGAAGCCAGACATAGCCGTGCACCACGCCCCGGTGGCGGACGGGGAGGCAGATCCGGCCCCGGTAGACCCCGGCCTCCGGTGTCGGAGGGATACGGACCGGGGCCGTCGCCCGGGTGATGCCGAAGCCCTCGAACCAGGCCCGGACCGCCGCCGTCGAACGGCGGGTGAGGATCGAGCGGGTGCGCACCGGGTCCAGGGCCGACGGATCGAGGTCGCCCTCACTGTCGTAGGCCCCGAAGGCGATCAGCTCGAAGTCCCGGTTCTCCAGGGTCGCGGGCGCGCCGAGCAGCTCCGAGATCTCGTCGACCAGCTCCTCGTAGTCGCCCCTGTGTTCCGACGTCACCCGGGCATTGTCGCGCACTTCCCGGAGCCCTTCATACATCTGTCTGAGATCTGCGGCACGGATGCGTGACAGCTGTCGATGGCCCACGATCGGAGGGATCCTTAGGTTTCACGGTGGTTCTCCGTGCCGTACCCGACGCGTCGTCCGCGAGGGGTCCGGCCTTCACGTTGCTGGTGCTTGGAGGTGCCCCGTGCTGGGTCCCGTGATTCTCGCCGCGTCTCGCAGCGACCGGATGCGACGCCTGATCTCGGCGGCCCCGGTGACCAAGCAGGTCGTCGACCGCTTCATCCCGGGCGAGGACGTCGACGACATCGTCCCCGTCGTCCGGAACCTCGCCGACAACGGCCTCGAACTCACGATGGACGTCGTGGGCGAGGACATCACCAACCCCGTGCAGGCCGCCGCCGCCCGGGATGCCTACCTGGAGCTCGTCGACCGCCTCAAGCCGCTGGAGCTCGGCACCCGCGCCGAGATGTCGGTGAAGCTGTCGATGTTCGGGCAGGCGCTGGACGACGGCCACGAGCTGGCCCTGAAGAACGTCCGCCCGGTCGTCGAGGCCGCCGCCGAGATCGGCACCACGGTCACGCTCGACGCCGAGGACAACACCACCCTCGACTCGATGTTCGCCATCCACGAGGAGCTGCGGAAGGACTTCCCGCAGACCGGCTGTGTGATCCAGGCCTACCTGTTCCGCACCGAGGCCGACGCCCGCCGCCTCGCGGAGAGCGGTAGCCGGGTCCGCCTGGTCAAGGGCGCGTACAAGGAGCCCGCCTCGGTCGCGTACCAGGACAAACACGAGATCGACCGGGCGTACGTCCGCATTCTGCGGACGCTGATGAAGGGGGAGGGGTACCCGATGATCGGGTCCCACGACCCGCGCCTGATCGCGATCGGCCAGGAACTCGCCCGCCAGGCCGGGCGCAAGCTCGACGAGTACGAGTTCCAGATGCTCTACGGCATCCGCACCGAGGAGCACCTGCGGCTGGCCGCCGAGGGCCACCGGATGCGCGTGTACACCGCGTACGGCACCGACTGGTACGGCTACTTCATGCGCCGTCTCGCGGAGAAGCCGGCCAACCTGCGCTTCTTCGCCCGTTCGATGCTCACCAAGGGCTGAGAGCCCTCAAGGGCCCGGAGCCCGTCACGGGCTGAGAGCCCGACCAGGGACGAGAGCCCGTCAAGGGCCGAGACCGAAACACCGCTCAGTTAGGAGTTACGGAAAAAATGGACGCTGTGACCCAGGTCCCCACCCCCGTCAACGAGCCGGTGCACGGCTACGCCCCCGGCTCGCCCGAGCGGGCCCGGCTGGAGGCCCGGCTGAAGGAGCTGGCCGACAACCCCGTCGACCTGCCCTGCACCATCGGCGGCGAGAAGCGGATGGGCGGCGGCGAGGCCTTCAAGGTCGTCCAGCCGCACAACCACCAGGCGGTGCTCGGCACGTACCGCAACGCCACGCAGGCGGACGCCCAGGACGCCATCGACGCGGCCCTCGCCGCCGCCCCCGCCTGGCGTGCGATGTCCTTCGACGACCGCGCGGCGATCATCCTGCGCGCCGCCGAGCTGCTGTCCGGCCCCTGGCGCGAGACGCTCGCCGCCTCCACCATGCTCGGCCAGTCCAAGACCGCCCAGCAGGCCGAGATCGACACGCCCTGCGAGCTGATCGACTTCTGGCGGTTCAACGTCTCCTACGCCCGCAACCTCCTCGCCGAGCAGCCGCCGGCGAACTCCCCGGGTGTGTGGAACCGTCTGGACCACCGCCCGCTCGAGGGCTTCGTCTACGCGATCACGCCCTTCAACTTCACCGCCATCGCGGGCAACCTCCCGACGGCCCCCGCCCTGATGGGCAACGTCGTCGTCTGGAAGCCCTCCCCGACGCAGACCCACGCCGCCGTGCTGCTGATGCAGCTGCTGGAGGAGGCGGGCCTGCCCAAGGGCGTCATCAACCTCGTCACCGGTGACGGCATCGAGGTCTCCAAGGTCGCCCTGGAGCACCGCGACCTCGCCGGCATCCACTTCACCGGCTCGACGCCCACCTTCCAGTACCTGTGGAAGACGGTCGGCAACAACATCGAGAAGTACCGCACCTACCCGCGTCTGGTCGGCGAGACCGGCGGCAAGGACTTCCTCGTCGCCCACCCGTCGGCCGACCCGGCGATCCTGAAGACGGCGTTCACCCGCGGTGCCTTCGAGTTCCAGGGCCAGAAGTGCAGTGCCACCTCCCGGGCGTACATCCCCGCCTCGATCTGGAACTCCGGTTTCAAGGAGGAGCTGGCCGCCGAGGTCGACGGCATCAAGATGGGTGACGTCACCGACCTGTCGAACTTCATCGGCGCCGTCATCGACGAGCGTGCCTTCGCCAAGAACAAGGCCGCCATCGACCGCGCCAAGGAGGACGCCTCCTGCACGATCGTCGCGGGCGGCACCTACGACGACTCCGTGGGCTGGTTCGTCCGCCCGACCGTCATCGAGTGCACCGACCCGGAGAACGAGGTCTTCCGCACCGAGTACTTCGGCCCGATCATCGCCGTACACGTCTACGAGGACGACAAGTACGACGAGATGCTGACCCAGATGGAGTCCGTCTCCGACTACGCCCTGACCGGCTCGGTCATCGCGAACGACCGCGCGGCGGCGGCCTACACGGCCGACAAGCTCCGCTACGCGGCCGGCAACTTCTACATCAACGACAAGTCGACCGGCGCCGTCGTCGGCCAGCAGCCCTTCGGCGGCGGCCGTGCCTCCGGCACCAACGACAAGGCCGGCGCCCCGCAGAACCTGATGCGCTGGACCCTGACCCGCGCCATCAAGGAGACGCTGGTCCCGCCGACCGACTACACGTACCCGCACATGGGCTGACATCCCGCTGGGTGAACCGACGGGCCAGGCCGAAAAGACCTGGCCCGTCGGCATGCCCGGGGGAAGACTGGGCCGATGACCATCCGCGTGCGCACCGCCCACACCGCCGATCTGACCCCCGCCGAACTCGGCGCCGTGCGTGGCCTGCTGGAGGCCGCGTTCGAGGGGGACTTCGGCGACGAGGACTGGGACCACGGTCTCGGCGGGCTGCACGTCCTCGTGCACGACGGATCCGGGCTCGCCGCGCACGGGGCGGTCGTGATGCGCCGGGTGGGGTATCGCGGGCGGTGGCTGCGGGCCGGGTACGTCGAGAACGTCGCAGTCCGTGCCGATGTCCGTCGCGGCGGTCTCGGCGGGCGGGTCATGGCGGAGCTGGAACGTGCCGTCGACCGGGCCTACGACCTCGGCGCCCTGTCCGCGAGCGACGACGGGGCCCGGCTCTACACCTCCCGCGGCTGGGAGCGGTGGACCGGTCAGGTGCACGCCCTGAGCCCCCGGGACGGCATCGTCCGCCTGCCGGACGAGGAGGGCGACTGCTACGTCCGTGCGGCCCTGGCCGGCTCTCTCGACCCCGGGCACGAGCTGGTCTTCGACTGGCGTGACGGCGACGTGCTTTAGGAATCACCGCAGGTCAGCGCGGTGTGACCCAATCCACCGTCTCAGATAGTAGGAAGTCCGAGTAATTGTGGAGACAGACGCTCCGCGCTCCCTTAGCTTTGTAGGAGCCGAACGTCTCGCTCGACCAAGCGAATGGCGGTCGTGAGCCGGGCCCCGTGCAGGCAACCCCTGCGGCACCGCTCCCCGCCCCTTCCGGCGTCTCGTAACCCTCCCTGTGCACTCCGTGCTGTCGAAGGAGTCGATTTCCCATGGCCGAGACGACCGTCCGCCGCCGAGTCCGTCACGTCTCCCGTACGACCGAGTCCGACCGGAAGAACGCCGCAGCCGCGCTCCAGCGCGCCCTCGACCGCAGGGACAACGGCGGATCCAGCGGCCACTGAGCCGCAGCGTCACCGCAGACCGGGAGCCGCCCGACGAGGCGCGGTGCGGGGTTTCACGCCCCGCGCCGCACCTCGAAGTGGTCGATCCGCTCACCGTTCGACGCCAGCGCCGACACCTTCAGCCTCGGACCGGCGCCGCTGACCGCCTCCACCGAGAGGAACGAGAAACCGCGGTAGCGCACCCGTGACCACTGTGCCGACTCCGCCCTCGTGTCCTGGGACTTGGTCCACCGGAACGTGGCGACCGGCTCGTGGTCGGCGGTGTTGCCCTCGTAGCTCTCCTTCACGCCGTCGGGGAAGCCGTACAGCTCCTTGCCGCCGCCGCCCGCGGTGACGTACACGATCCCGTCCCGCCTCGGATCCGTCGTCCCGCCGACCGGCACCGGCCTGCCCACCTCACCGCCCCGGATCGCGTCGGTGCGTTCGTAGACGTGGTTGTGTCCGTTGATCACCAGGTCCACCTCGTGCCGGGCGAACAGCGGCAGCCACTCGGCGCGCACCCCGCCGTCGGAGGCGTGCGTGGACGTCGAGTACGCGCAGTGGTGGAAGAAGACGACGATGAAGTCGACGTCCTTCGAGGACCGCAGCTCGCCGAGCTTCTCATCCAGCCACTTCGTCTGCCGGCCCTCCGTGTAGCCGAAGTTGGCGGGGATCTCGTACGACACGTCGTTCGCGTCCAGCGCGACCACACCGACGTTGCCGTAGGTGAAGGCGTACACGCCCGGTGCCGTACGCGCGTCGAAGCCGCTGTCCGGCAGGGAGAACCGGGCGAGCTGGCCGCCGTAGCCGTCCGGTGAGTACCAGGCCTCCATGTCGTGGTTGCCGGTCGTCACCATCCACGGCACCGACCGGGCCACGGACTCGGTCTGCTTGAGGAACCGGTCCCACTGGCTCGCGTCGAAGACGTCCGACTCCTTGCCCTTGCCGGTGGGGTCGGCGTAGCAGATGTCGCCGGCGTGCAGATGGAAGGCGGGCTCGCGGCGCAGCAGCGTACGGTCGTTGAGGGCCGCCTCGTCACCGACGCCCTGGTCGCCGAACGCGGTGAACACGAAACGCTCGGGCGGGCTCGCCGGTGCCGTGCGGAAGGACGTGACGGTCGACCGGTGCCGCGGGGAGGCCGGGTCGAAGCCCTCGTGGCCGACGCCGTAGTAGTACGTCGTGCCCGGGCGCAGCCCGTCCAGCGCCGCGTGCAGGTAGTACTGCTCGACCGCCGCCCGGATGCCCTTCAGCTCCGGGGTGTGCAGGTCGCGCAGCTCCGCCTCGACCTTGCGGCCGAGGTCGTCGGGGCGCAGGCCGACCCGGACGTACGGCTTCTTCACCGCGAGCGGCACCTGCCATGAGATCCGCATCTGAGTCTTCGGATCGGCGCCGAAGGCCAGATGACGACCGAAGGGGATGACCAGGGAGCCAGGTGCCTTCGACGTGGCGGGCGACGGGCTCCCGGACGCCGTGGCGCCGCCCTGCCCGGAACGGGAGCCCGAGCCGGAGCCGCAGCCGGTCAGCAGCCCGCTCGCCACCGCGCCCGCGGTCACCAGGGTGCGCCGCCGCGACAGCCGGGTCCGCAGGTACTCGTGCTGCTCCGCCATGCTCATCCGGCGTGCGAGCTCGGGCGGGATGCCGAAGTGGGGGATCTCCATGTCCCGAGAACTTCCCAGCAAAGGCCGACGACCGCACCACGTACGGGTGAACGGCACCCGACGGCCGCGTGCCGTCCCCCGAGTGGGCGCCTCGGGTCTGTCCGCATCACGGACATCGTGTGTCATCCCATGGGACGAGGAGTAGGGTGCCCGCATGTCTCGCAGCATCAATCTCGCAGTGATTCCCGGTGACGGCATCGGCCAGGAGGTCGTGGCCGAAGGTCTGAAGGTCCTCTCCGCCGTCCTTCCGCAGGATGTGAAGCTGGAGACCGAGGAGTACGACTTCGGCGCCCGGCGCTACCACGCCACCGGTGAGACCCTCACCGACGCCGACCTCGACGCCCTGAAGCGGCACGACGCCATCCTGCTCGGCGCGATCGGCGACCCGAGCGTGCCCTCCGGCGTCCTGGAGCGCGGCTTCCTGCTCAAGCTGCGCTTCGCCTTCGACCACCACGTCAACCTGCGTCCCTCCAAGCTCCTGCCGGGTGTCGCCACCCCGCTCGCGGGCGAGCCGCAGATCGACTTCGTCGTGGTCCGTGAGGGCACCGAGGGCCCGTACACCGGCAACGGCGGCACCATCCGCAAGGGCACCGAGCACGAGGTCGCCACGGAGGTCTCCGTGAACACCGCCTTCGGTGTCGAGCGCGTGGTCCGCGACGCCTTCGCCCGTGCCCAGGCCCGCCCCCGCAAGAAGCTCGCGCTGATCCACAAGAACAACGTGCTGACCTTCGCGGGTCACCTGTGGACGAACGTCTTCAACAAGGTGGCCGAGGAGTTCCCCGAGGTCACCACCGAGTACATGCACGTGGACGCGGCGACGATCTACCTCGTCACGCAGCCCGAGCGCTTCGACGTGATCGTCACGGACAACCTCTTCGGCGACATCGTCACCGACCTGGCCGCGGCCGTCTCCGGCGGCATCGGCGTCGCCGCCTCCGGCAACATCAACCCCTCCGGCGACTTCCCGTCCATGTTCGAGCCCGTGCACGGCTCGGCCCCGGACATCGCCGGGCAGGGGAAGGCCGACCCGACCGCCACCGTGCTGTCCGTCGCCCTGCTCCTGCGCCACCTCGGCTACGAGGCCGAGGCCGCCCGCATCGACGAGGCGGTCGCCGCCGACCTCGGCGAGCGCACCGGCAAGCCCGCCCGCTCCACCTCGGAGATCGGCGACGCGCTCGCCGTACGCGTAGCCGGCTGACCCGCCGCTGCTTTCCGCAGGCCGCCGGGTCGCAACCGCGCCCGGCGGCTTCCGCATGTTCCCGCCGGGTGCCACCATCGACCACCGGGCCGCAGTCACCCCGTTCCTTCCGCCGCCGCCCCCGGGCGATAATCGAACGCGAGGCCGCGACATGAGGGAATGCTCGGACGTCCTAGCACTGGTCACCATCAGAGCAGTACCGAGCGCGGCCCGTCACTACAACCGGTGAAGGACATCAACCCATGACGACGCCCACGATCGAGCTCAAGCCCTCCGCCATCCCGCTCTCCGCCGCCGAACGCGAGCAGATCCTGGCCAACCCCGGGTTCGGCCGCCACTTCACCGACCACATGGTGACGATCAAGTGGACGGAAGGCCGGGGCTGGCACGACGGTCAGCTCGTGCCGTACGCGCCGATCTCCCTCGACCCCGCCACCACCGTCCTGCACTACGCACAGGAGATCTTCGAGGGACTGAAGGCCTACCGGCAGCCCGACGGATCCGTCGCCACCTTCCGCCCCGAGAAGAACGCCGAGCGGTTCCAGCGCTCCGCCCGCCGGCTCGCGATGCCCGAGCTGCCGGTCGAGATGTTCATCGAGGCGTGCGACGTCCTGGTGCAGCAGGACAAGGCATGGGTGCCGGCGCACGGCGGTGAGGAGTCCCTCTACCTGCGCCCCTTCATGATCGCCACTGAGGTCGGGCTGGGTGTGAAGCCGGCCAACGAGTACCTGTTCCTGGTGATCGCCTCTCCGGCCGGGGCGTACTTCCCCGGTGGTGTGAAGCCTGTGTCCATCTGGGTCTCCGAGGACCGCGTCCGCGCCGTCCCCGGCGGCATGGGCGACGCGAAGACGGGCGGCAACTACGCGGCGTCCCTGCTCGCGCAGGCCGAGGCCGCGACGAAGGGCTGCGACCAGGTCTGTTACCTCGACGCCGTGGAGCACACCTGGGTCGAGGAGCTGGGCGGCATGAACCTGTACTTCGTGTACGGGAACAAGATCGTCACGCCGTCCCTCACCGGGTCGATCCTGGAGGGCGTCACACGCGACTCCCTGCTCGCCGTCGCCCGTGACCTCGGGTACGAGGCCGAGGAGGGCCGGGTCTCGGTCGACCAGTGGCAGCGGGACTCGGAGAACGGCTCGCTGACCGAGGTCTTCGCCTGCGGTACGGCCGCGGTGATCACTCCGGTCGGTACGGTGAAGCGGGCCGGGGCGGAGTGGAAGCAGAGCGGGGGAGAGCCGGGCGAGGTCACGCTGCGGCTGCGCCGCGCACTGCTGGACATTCAGCGGGGTACGGCCTCGGACGCCCACGGTTGGATGCACCGACTGGGGTGAGCGCCCCTGGCCCCCGGGGGCTCCGCCCCCGGACCCCCGGGCCTATGCCCACCCACCGCGCGACTCGGTCGGCCAGGAAGCCGGACCTTCGCCACGTCGGGAAACCCGGTCCGTCAGGACGCGGGGCGCGAATCGATCGGGCGAGAAGCGGCCGTCGCCTCACCGGCCCCGGGCTCCTCCACGGGCGAGCCCGGGGCCGTCAGCGCGTGCGCCACCCCTCCCACCACCCCCGACAGCAGGAAACTGCAGTCCACCCCGCCGGTAAGTGCCAGCAGCGGCCCCTCGTACGACGGCAGGGACACCGCCAGGACGCCCACCGTCGCCCCGGCCGCCCAGGAGAGGGTCGCCGGGACGTTCCAGCCGGAGCGGTACCAGTAGACGCCGCCCCGGGCGCGGCGGTTGAAGACCTGGAGGGCGTCCGCGTCGTAGACCCCGCCGCAGCGGGCGAAGCCGATGAGGGTGATGACCGCCCAGGGCGTGCCGATGGCGGTCAGGAGCAGCACGAAGGACGTCATCGCGTCCTGAGCGGTCGAGTAGTAGTGCCCGGCGAAGACACACACCGTGGCGACCACGGCCGCGAGCAGCCAGGTGGGCCAGAACCCGCCGAGCAGATAGCCGCCGGTCTCCGGCAGTGCGGCGGCGGTGAAGCCGGGGGCGTAGGCGATCACGCCGAGCGCCAGCAGGGCCGTCATGCCGAACGCCAGCACGCGTGACATCGCCAGCAGGACCCGGTAGCCGTGGACGGCGCCCGCGACGGTGGCCGCGGCGAGCAGCCCGTAGATCACGCCGTACGAGATCCCGCCCTGCGGCAGTCCGGCCAGCCGGCCCAGCACAGTCACCATCACGTCCCCGCCGATCCACACCGTCAGCGCGGTGTAGCCGAGGGCCAGCAGCAGCCCGACCACCGATCCCACCAGCCGCCCGCGCACCCCGAACTGGGCGCCGGAGGAGGTCGACAGGTTGGTGCCGGTGCGCAGCGAGACCAGTGCCAGCGGGGCCGTGAACAGCACGCCCACCACCGTGCCCGCGAGCACCGCGCCGACCGACGACCACCAGTCCAGGCCGAAGGACGGCGGCAGCCAGCCGAAGACGATCACGCCCAGGCAGAGGTTGGAGCCGAGCAGGATCGAGACGAGATCCCGCGGCCCGCTCGTGCGTTCCCCCTCCGGGATGGTGTCGACTCCGCGCTGTTCGATCGGCATGCTGGTCTCCCTCGGTTAGAGCGACGTTCAATGTGCTGGGCGAGCAGGTCTGGCGTCAACCTTCCGGGCGTGGGAAATTTATGTTTAGAGTGTTGCTCTAAAAGGAGGGAGTGACATGCGGCTGACCCCGACCGAACGCGACCGGCTGCTGCTCTTCGGCGCCGCCGAGCTCGCCCGCGCCCGCAGGGCCAGAGGGCTGAGGCTCAACGTCCCCGAGGCGACCGCGCTCATCGCCGACACGGTGTGCGAGGCCGCCCGGGACGGCAGGCGGCTCGCGGAGGCGGTCGAGGCGGCCCGGTCCGTCCTGGGGCCCGACGACGTGCTGCCCGGCGTCGCCGACGTGGTCACCGAGGTGCACGTCGAGGCCGTCTTCGACGACGGTTCCCGCCTCGCGGTGGTCTCCGACCCCATCGGCGGCGGCTCGGGGCCGGACGCCCCGGGCGCCCTGCTGCCCGGGCCGGACCGTCCCGAGACCGAGCCGGCCGAGCGGCTCACGGTCACCAACACCGCGACCGTGCCCGTCTCGGTGACCTCCCACTTCCACTTCTTCGAGGCCAACCCCCGTCTCGACTTCGACCGCGGCCGGGCCTTCGGCATGCGACTGGCCGTGCCCGCAGGGTCGTCCGTGCGGTTCGGGCCGGGGGAGAGCGCCGAGGTCGCACTGGTGCCGATCGGGGGCGCGCGGATCGCGATCGGGTTCGCCGGGCTCGTCGACGGGCCGCTGGACGCGCCTGGCGTGAAGGAGGAGGCGCTGCGGCGGGCCGCCGCCTGCGGCTACCTCGGTGTACCGCGAACAGCCGATCAGGAGGTGGAGCGATGAGCCGCCCGGGAGGCCACCCCGCCGAGGCCCGCCGCCTCACCCCGCACGAGTACGCCGCCACCCACGGGCCGCGCGCCGGTGACCGCCTCCGTCTCGGTGACTCGGGGCTGGTCGTCCGGGTCGAGTCCGACTCCCAGCTCCACGGCGACGAGTTCCTCGCCGGGTTCGGCAAGACCGCCCGCGACGGGCTGCATCTCAAGGCCGCCGCGGTCCGGGAGACCTGTGACGTCGTGATCAGCAACGTCGTGGTGATCGACGCCGTGCAGGGCGTCCGGAAGGTGTCCATCGGCATCCGCGAGGGCCGGATCTGCTCGATCGGGCGGGCCGGCAACCCCGACACCCTCGACGGGGTCGACGTCGTCGTCGGCACGGGCACCTCGATCGTCTCCGGCGAGGGCCTCATCGCCACCGCCGGCGCGGTCGACACCCACGTCCACCTGCTGTCGCCGCGCATCATGGAGGCCTCGCTCGCCTCCGGCGTCACCACGGTCATCGGGCAGGAGTTCGGGCCGGTCTGGGGTGTCGGCGTCAACTCGCCCTGGGCGCTGCGGCACGCGTTCAACGCGTTCGACGCCTGGCCGGTCAACATCGGCTTCCTGGGCCGGGGTTCCTCCTCCCGCGAGGCGCCCCTGGTCGAGGCCCTCGCCGAGGGCGGGGCGAGCGGCTTCAAGGTGCACGAGGACATGGGCGCCCACACCCGGGCGCTGGACACCGCCCTGCGCGTCGCCGAGGAGCACGACGTCCAGGTGGCCCTGCACAGCGACGGGCTGAACGAGTGCCTGTCGGTGGAGGACACCCTGCGCGTGCTGGAGGGCCGGACCATCCACGCCTTCCACATCGAGGGCTGCGGCGGTGGGCACGTCCCCAACGTCCTGAAGATGGCGGGCGTGCCGAACGTCATCGGCTCCTCCACCAACCCGACCCTGCCCTTCGGCCGGGACGCCGTCGCCGAGCACTACGGCATGATCGTCTCGGTCCACGACCTCAAGACCGACCTGCCCGGCGACGCCGCCATGGCCCGCGACCGCATCCGGTCCGGCACCATGGGCGCCGAGGACGTCCTGCACGACCTCGGCGCCATCGGCATCACCTCGTCGGACGCGCAGGGCATGGGGCGCGCGGGCGAGACGGTCCGTCGTACGTTCGCCATGGCCGGGAAGATGAAGGCCGAGTTCGGCGCCCCCGACGACGAGCACGACAACGAGCGCGTCCTGCGCTACATGGCCAAGCTGACCATCAACCCTGCCCTCGCACACGGCCTCGCGCACGAGGTCGGATCGATCGAGACCGGCAAGCTCGCCGACATCGTGCTGTGGCGGCCCGAGTACTTCGGCGCCAAACCGCAACTGGTGCTGAAGGCCGGCTTCCCCGCGTACGGCGTGGTCGGCGACCCGGGCGCGGCGACCGACACCTGCGAACCCCTCGTCCTCGGGCCGCAGTTCGGCGCGCACGGGGCGACACCGGCCGACATCTCGGTGGCGTTCGTCGCGCAGGCCGCGCTCGACCAGGGCAACGACACCATGCCGACCCGGCGGCGCAGGGTCGCCGTGCGCGGCACCCGCGGTATCGGCCCGGCCGACCTGCGCCTCAACTCCCGTACCGGAGCCGTCGACGTCGACCAGCGCACCGGCCTCGTCACCCTCGACGGCGAGCCGCTGCGCTCCGAACCGGCCGAGTCCGTCTCCCTCAACCGTCTCTACTTCCTCTGAGGATCAACGATGTCCGCAGCCGCCGACGGCTACCACATGCCCGCCGAATGGGTTCCGCACGAGCGCACCTGGATGGCCTGGCCGGGCCCGAACCAGACCTTCGACGACCCCGGGGAGCTGGCCGCCGCCCGGGTCGCCTGGGCCGCGGTGGCCCGGGCCGTGCGCCGCTTCGAGCCGGTGACGGTGGTGTGCGGGCCGGGGCAGTCGGGCGAGGCGCGGGCGCTGCTGGGCGAGGGCGTCGACATGGTCGAGCGGGAGCTCGACGACGCCTGGATGCGCGACATCGGTCCGACCTTCCTGACCGACGGGAAGGGTGAACTAGCCGCCGTCGACTGGACGTTCAACGGCTGGGGCGCCCAGGAGTGGGCCCGCTGGGAGCACGACGCGAAGATCGCCGCACACGTCGCCGACCTCGCCGGGGCACGGACGTACGCCTCGACGCTCGTCAACGAGGGCGGGGCGATCCATGTCGACGGCGAGGGCACCGTCCTGCTGACCGAGACCGTCCAGCTCGGCCCGGAGCGCAACCCGGGCTGGTCCCGCGAGCAGGTCGAGGCCGAGATCCACGCCCGGCTCGGCACCCGCAAGGCGATCTGGCTGCCGCGCGGTCTGACCGGCGACTATCCTCCCCATGGGCTCGGCACCCTCGGCCACGTCGACATCGTCGCGGCCTTCGCCCGCCCGGGCGTCGTCGTCGCCCACTCCCAGCCGGACCCCGCCCATCCCGACCACGAGGTGACCAAGGACGTCATCGGCCTGCTGGGATCGCAGACGGACGCGCGCGGACGGCGACTGGAGGTCGTCGAGGTCCCCGCCCCCACCGTCCTGGAGGCCGACGGCCACTGGGCCGACTACTCCTACATCAACCACTACCTCTGCAACGGCGGCGTGGTGTTGTGCGGCTTCGACGACCCGCGCGACGAGATCGCGGCCGGCATCTTCCGCCGCCTGTTCCCCGAGCGCACCGTGACCCTGGTGGACGCCCGTACGATCTTCGCGGGCGGTGGCGGCATCCACTGCATCACGCAGCAGCAACCGAGGATCTAGGAGCACACATGGCCGGTGGGCGACGGCAGGCCCCGCCCCGCGAGGACGTTCTCGCCGCGGCCATGGAGATGATCGCCGAGCGCGGCCTGGAGAAGCTCACCATGGCGGCGCTCGGCCGCGAGGTCGGGATGAGCAGCGGCCACCTGCTCTACTACTTCGGCTCCAAGGACGAGTTGCTGCTGCGCACCCTGGAGTGGAGCGAAGGCCGGCTCGGGGTCGAGCGGGGGCGGCTGCTCACCCGGACCGCGCCCGCCCGCGAACGCCTCGACGCCTATGTCGACCTGTACGTCCCCGACGGCCACCGCGACCCGCACTGGACGCTGTGGCTGGAGGTCTGGAACCGCTCGCAGAACGCCGATGAGGACGCCCGGGACCGGCAGGCCGCCATCGAGGGCGCATGGCACCGCGACCTGGTCGCCCTGCTCGCCGAGGGCATCTCGCGGGGCGAGTTCCGCCGCGTCGACCCGGACCGGTTCGCCGCCCGGCTGCGGGCCCTGCTGGACGGCTTCGCCATCCACGTGGCGATCGGCCTGCGCGGCACCGACCGGGCGCAGATCCTCCTGCACGTGGGCGAGTTCCTTGCCGACAGCCTCCTCGCGGACGGCTGAACGCACGCCCGGGTTGTACTCAATACGGTGGATTGACCCTCTGGCCCGTGGTGATGTTGGCTCTGTGCAGCCCTCGGCGCGGGGCCGGGGGAGAAGCGTCCACGGGGAACACCGGGGCTCAGGCCTCGGGCGCGCCCCGGGAACAACAGGGGGAAACAGCACATGACCAGCACCATGAGGGCCACGTCCGGCGTGCTCGGCGTGGCCCTGGCCGTCACGCTCGGCATGGCCGCCGCGCTGCCCGCGACCGCCGCGCCGGCGCCGCCGCGCACCGAGAAGGCGAGCGTCGCCCCGGACGGCACCGACGGCAACGCCCCGTCCCGGGGGCCGAGCCTCAGCGCGGACGGCCGCCGTCTGGCCTTCGTCTCCCACGCCGACAACCTCGTCGCCGGGGACACCGACGGCGCGGCCGACGCGTTCGTACGCGACCTGACGACCGGCACGACCCGGAGGGCCGGCGGTTCGGTGGACGGCTCCGTCGACGATGTCGCGCTGAGCGGCAACGGCCGGTACCTGGCGTTCAGCGTCATCGATCCCGGCGACGGACTGAGCCACATCTGGGTCGAGGACCTCAGGACCGGTGCCGTACAGCGCATCGAGGACACCGTCGCCCCGGGCTACGACGCCGGCCGGCGGCCCGCCATCAGCGCCGACGGACGCTACGTCGCCTTCGTCGCCGAGCGGTCCGCACCCGCGGAGGGGGAGGACCGCTGGGGCCGCGTCTACCGCGTCGACCGCACCACCGGCAAGGCCGTCCGCATCAGCCAGGTGCCCGCCGGGGGCGAGCGCAAGACCGCCGCCACCAATCCGTCCATCAGCGCCGACGGCAAGCGCGTCGGCTACCAGTTCTTCGTCCCGCACCCCGCCTCGGGCGACTGGAGCGACGCATACGTCCGCGACGTCCCGAGCGGCGAGCTGATCCAGGCCGACCGTGCCCCGGACGGCCTGACCTCCGACGGGCAGACCGAGTTCCCGCAGATCAGCGCGGACGGCCGGTACGCGGTCTTCAACTCGCTCGACTCACGGCTCACCCCGGGCGACACCAACCGGGGGCACAACGTCTTCGTACGCGACCTGAAGACGGGCGCTTTGCGCCGGATCGACGCCGGCGACCCGGCCGCCTTCACCGCGTATCCGCAGCTCAGCGCCGACAACCGCCACCTGGCCTTCGCCTCGGCCGACCCGGGCGACACCAACCGCACGACCCGGGCCTACGTCCGCGACCTGCGCACCGGTCGCACCACCCTGGCCAGCCCGGACGCGCAGGGCGGCCCGAACGACCAGAGTGTGTCCGCCCCGGTGATCGACCGCGACGGCCGCACCCTCGCCTTCGGCAGCTCCTCGCCCGACCTCGTCCCCGGCGACACCTACGACACCTCGCACATCTACGTCCGTCACCTGGGGTGACCGACCGCATCCTGAGACGGTGGTGAGCGGAGCGCGGGGGGTGTGCCAGACTTCCCCCGTGCTCTCGTTCGCCATGATTATTGGCAGCAGGCGCGCCGGTCCGCAGTGACCATCACGTACGACCAGGTACGGGTGGACACCGTCGTCCTCGACCCGCGCGCAGACCTCTCGCACCCGCGAGAGGTTTTTCGCATTTCTGGCCCACCCACAGCCGGAGGCGAGAGCGCGAGGGAGTATGTGAGGGCGGTGGAGCCGGTCATTCCGGTACGACCGAGATCCCATCTCAGGAGCCTTGAGACCATGACCGAAACCAGCGAGCTCGACGATTCGTTCCACGTCTTCGACACCACCCTGCGCGACGGCGCCCAGCGGGAGGGCATCAACCTCACCGTCGCGGACAAGCTGGCCATCGCACGGCACCTGGACGACTTCGGCGTGGGCTTCATCGAGGGCGGCTGGCCGGGCGCCAACCCCCGGGACACCGAGTTCTTCGCCCGCGCCCAGCAGGAGATCGACTTCCGGCACGCCCAGCTCGTCGCGTTCGGCTCCACCCGCCGCGCCGGCACCACCGCCGACCAGGACCCTCAGGTCAGGGCGCTCCTGGAGTCCGGCGCACCGGTGATCACGCTCGTCGCCAAGTCGCACGACCGCCACGTCGAGCTCGCGCTGCGCACCACCCTGGACGAGAACCTGGCGATGGTCCGCGACACCGTGTCCTTCCTCAAGGAGCAGGGCCGCCGGGTCTTCATCGACTGCGAGCACTTCTTCGACGGCTACCGCGCCAACCCCGAGTACGCCAAGGCGGTCGTCCGTACGGCGTCGGAGGCCGGCGCGGACGTCGTCGTCCTGTGCGACACCAACGGCGGCATGCTCCCCGCCCAGATCCAGGCGGTCGTCGCCACGGTCCTCTCCGACACCGGCGCCCGGCTCGGCATCCACGCCCAGGACGACACGGGCTGCGCGGTCGCCAACACCCTGGCCGCCGTCGACGCCGGCGCGACGCACGTGCAGTGCACGGCCAACGGGTACGGCGAGCGCGTCGGCAACGCCAACCTCTTCCCGGTCGTGGCGGCCCTGGAGCTGAAGTACGGCAAGAAGGTCCTGCCCGAGGGCCGTCTGCGTGAGATGACGCGCATCTCGCACGCCATCGCCGAGGTCGTCAACCTCACCCCCTCCACGCACCAGCCCTACGTCGGCCTCTCCGCCTTCGCCCACAAGGCCGGACTGCACGCCTCGGCGATCAAGGTCGACCCGGACCTGTACCAGCACATCGACCCCGAGACGGTCGGCAACACCATGCGGATGCTGGTCTCCGACATGGCCGGGCGGGCGTCCATCGAGCTCAAGGGCAAGGAGCTCGGCGTCGACCTCGGCGGCGACCGCGAGCTGGTCGGCCGGGTGGTCGAGCGGGTGAAGGAGCGCGAACTCGAGGGCTACACCTACGAGGCCGCCGACGCGAGCTTCGAACTCCTGCTGCGCGCCGAGGTCCAGGGCAGGCCGCTGCGCTACTTCGAGGTCGAGTCCTGGCGGGCCATCGTCGAGGACCGGCCCGACGGCTCCCACGCCAACGAGGCCACGGTCAAGCTGTGGGCCAAGGGCGAGCGCATCGTCGCCACCGCAGAGGGCAACGGCCCGGTCAACGCCCTCGACCGGTCCCTGCGCGTGGGCCTGGAGAAGATCTACCCGCAGCTCGCCAAGCTGGAGCTGGTGGACTACAAGGTCCGCATCCTGGAGGGCAAGCACGGCACCAACTCCACGACCCGCGTGCTGATCTCCACGTCCGACGGTGCGGGGGAGTGGTCGACGGTCGGCGTCGCGGAGAACGTCATCGCCGCGAGCTGGCAGGCCCTGGAGGACGCGTACACCTACGGGCTGCTGCGCGCGGGGGTCGATCCGGCGCAGTAGCAGCGGGCCGGCCGGGAGCCCGGGGCGCGTGTCACATCGCGGTGTCCCGGGATCGCGGCCCCGGGACCTCGCCGCCGCGGTCGCGGCCCGGGGTCCGCTCGAGACGGAAGAGGCCCGCGGTGTGGGAGCGCTGGCCGGTGGCGGTACTGGTGGAGCGGGTCAGCTCCTCGACGCCGTCGGCCAGATAGCCGACCCACGCCGCGCCCTCGTCCTCGATGATCCGCTGCGCGTCGGTCCGCAGCCGCTCGATCACCCCGAGCAGGGCGGCCTGCTCCTTGTCGCTGGGGGAGTCGGTGGTCCTCAGGAACGCCTGCGCCCAGTCGGACTGCGCCTTCTTCAGGATCTGCTGCAGCGCCATCTCCGCGCGGATGTAGCGGGTCCAGGACGCCGAGAACCCGAAGATCCGGTCGAACAGCACACAGCCCGCGCCGCCGGCCAGGAACACGAACCCCCACTCGGGCTGCACGGTCGTGGGCGAGGCCGCGTGCACCAGCGGCGTGATCGTGCCGACTATGCCCAGCAGTGTGGCGAGCGCCCGCAGCGAACGCGACCACAGCGACGGCCCCCTGCGGCGGGCCAGATACCAGCCGATCGCCGACGTCACCTCCGCCTCGGCGTGCCGGAACAGCTCCCACAGCAGGTCGGCGCGCGTACGCGACCGGTCCAGCTCGGTCAGTTCGGACACCGTCATGTCTGCAGCCCTGCGTCGTCCGAACATGTCCCGCTCCCGCCCTCCTGGATGGCCAGGGGCATCCTAGGCGCAGCCGCGCCGACAAATCCCCGCCTCGACGGATAACCCTTTCTGCGCCGTTTCAGGTACTTTCGAACATATGAGGGCCGCACTGGTGCGTACCGTCGTACGTCTGCTGATCGTGCCGTTCGCCGCCGTACTGGCGGTGCTGCTGGCCGGTGCGCCGGGCGCGCACGCGGCCACCGACCTCTCCCAGGTCGCCCGGGAGCTGCGCGAGAGCCCCGTCTACGTCGATCCGGCCGCCTCCGGGCAGCTCGCGGCGTCGGACGCGCAGGCGCTCGCCGACAAGATCAAGGACGCCGACAAGCCCGTCTTCGTGGCGGTCCTCCCGGCCGGCTACCCCACGCAGGACCTCTTCCGGAACCTCCGCACGGAGACCGGCATCACCGGCCTGTACGGCATCCACCTCGGTGACCGGTTCGACGCCCGGGCCGACAGCTCCGTGATGAGCAGGCAGGCGGTGTCCAACCTGGTCACGGCGGTGCAGGGCGCGGGTGACACCAAGGCCCAGCTGAACGACTTCGTCGACGACGCCCTGCGCAACGTGGGCGGTTCGGCGCCGAGCAGCTGGAGCGACGGCTCGGGCACCGACGTGCCGGTCGGCGGCCTGGTCACCATCGGCGCCCTGGCGGCGGCCGGCGGCGCAGGCGCCTACGCGATGGTCCGCCGCAACCGGCGCCGCCACGAGGAGGAGCAGCGGGCCGCGCTGGAGAAGCTGCGGGTGGTCGTCGACGAGGACATCACCGCGTTCGGCGAGGAGCTCGACCGGCTCGACTTCCATCCCGGGGAGCCCGGCGCCGACGACGCGATGCGCACCGACTACGAGCGTGCCCTGGACTCCTACGAACAGGCCAAGTCCCTGATGGCGGCCGCGACCAAACCGGAGGACGTCCGGGCCGTCACCCAGGCCGTGGAGGACGGCCGGTTCTCCCTGGTCCGGCTCGCGGCCCGCCGTGCGGGCGGGGCCCTGCCGGAGCGCCGCCCGCCCTGCTTCTTCGACCCGCGCCACGGCCCTTCCGTCGCCGATGCCACCTGGACGCCACCGGCCGGCACCGCCCGGGAGGTCCCCGTCTGCGCGGCCGACGGCAGGCGTCTGGCCGAGGGCCGCGACCCGGTGATCCGCGAGGTCGACACGGACTACGGCCGCCGCCCCTACTGGGAGGCCGGACCGGCGTACGGCCCCTGGGCCGGCGGCTACTTCGGCGGCGGCCTGCTGCCCGGCCTCCTCGTCGGAACCATGCTCGGCAGCATGATGGCCGGCCCCGCCTACGCTGCCGACTACGGCTCCGGCTACGGCGACTTCGGCGGCTACGAGGGCGGCGACCTCTCGGGCGCGGACTTCGGCGCCGGCGATTTCGGGGGTGACTTCGGAGGCGGATTCGGAGGCGGGGACTTCGGTGGGGGCGGGGACTTCGGGGGCGGGTTCTGAGCGATCCCGCGCCCGGCCCGGACTCCGGTACGAGCGACTGGCCGGAGCGCGCCGGGGGCGGGTGCCCGTGCCAAGGTGCCGAGGGTGTGCCGAGCAGGGTCGCGACGCCCGGCACATACGTTCGCCGCAACCGGACACGCGGCGGGGGCGGGTGCCGGTGGCGAGGTGCCGAGGGTGCGCCGAGCGGGGTCGCGACGCCCGGCACATACGTTCGCCGCAACCGGACACGCGGCGGGGGCGGGTGCCGGTGGCGAGGTGCCGAGGGTGCGCCGAGCGGGGTCGCGACGCCCGGCGCACACGTTCGCCGCACCGGACAAAAGGCCTGGCAGCTCCGCGCCCGGCGCGCCCGTGCCGCATAGCTCAGGCTCGAAGCGTCTCCGGTCCGACGGTCCGCTCACGCTTCCGGGCGGCCACCCCGGCGACCAGGAACGCCAGCGCCACCAGACCCGCGCTGACCCCCACCGGCGCCCGGTACCCGAGCCCCGCGCCGATCACCGCACCTCCGGCCCAAGGGCCCAGCGCCGCGCCCACGTTGAACGCCGCCGTCGCGAAGCCGCCGGCCATGGTCGGCGCGCCCTGCGCCGCGTACAGCGCCCGGGCGATCAGTGTGGAGCCGACGCCGAAGGACAGGGCGCCCTGCGCGAAGACGAGCGCGAGTGCCACGGCAGGGTGCCCGGCCCCAAGGGCCAGGGCGCACCAGCCCGCGCCCAGTGCCAGGCCCCCGCCGACGAGGACCGGCACGGGACGCCGGTCGGCGAAACGCCCGGCGGCGGTCACGCCGAGGAACGCCCCGGCCCCGAACAGGGCCAGGACTCCGGGGACCCAGGCGCTGCCCAGCCCTGTTACCTCGGTGACCAGCGGCGCGAGATAGGTGAACGTGCAGAACGTCGCGCCGTTCACCAGGGCGCCCAGCAGCAGGGTGACGAGCAGCCGGGAGCGGCGCAGCGAGCGCAGTTCACCGCGCAGCGCGGGCGGCTCACCCTCGGCCGCACCACCCGGAACGGACCGCGCCACCGCGAACAGCGCGGGCAGCGACACCAGCACCACGGCCCAGAACGCGGCGCGCCAGCCCCACAGTTCGCCGAGCACGGCCCCGGCCGGGACCCCGGCGACACACGCCAGCGTCACTCCGCCCAGCAGCGTGGACGTGGCCCGCCCCTTCGCATCGGGTGGAACCATGCCCGCGGCGGCGACCAGGGCGACGGCCAGGAAACCGGCGTTGGCGAGCGCCCCCACCACCCGGGTGGCGAGCAGGACGGCGAAGCTGCCGGTGAGCGCACCGACGACATGGACCGCGAGGAACACGACGAGGAACGCCAGCAGGGCGCCGCGCCGCGGCCAGCGCCGCGCGAGCCCCGCCACGAGGGGCGCACCCACCACCATCCCGGCCGCGAAGGCCGAGGTCAGCGTGCCCGCCGCGGGGACGGACACCCCCAGGTCCCGCGCGATGTCCGGCACCAGCCCGGACAGCATGAACTCGGACGTGCCTTGCGCGAACACGGCAAGGCCCAGCAGAAGAAGAGCGAACGGCATGAAAGAACTCCGCACCGGAAGTCGACGTCGGACATGACACGTCGGACGGCAAACCGGCAGCGGAGCGGAGCGGGCGGCCTCAGCGGCCCGGCATCGGCGTCACGAACAGCCACCGGAGAGCCGGTGGCCGCACTCTGGACGCCTCGGGGCTGGACATGGACGGCAGGCTAGGCAGGCCCGGGGGACCGGGTCCACCGGTTTTCCCCGGACTCCGCGCGGGCGGCGGTCAGGCTCGTGTCCCTCCGGCCGCCCCCGCGGTGGACGATCACGACCGCGGCGAGGCAGAGGGTGAGCCCGAGGACGGTCTGCACACCGAACGGCTCCCCGAACATCAGCGCGCCCCACACCGCGGTGACCGGGGCCATCAGGAACATCAGTGTGTTGACCCTGGTGACACCGGAACGCTTCAGGATGAGCCAGTACAACCCGTAGCCACCGAACGTGGACAGTCCCACGAGCCAGGCGACCGCCACCCAGAAGTCCCCCCGGGTGGGCGGCGCGGCGGTCCCGGTGCCGAGGGCCAGGACGGAGAAGACAACCGCGCTGGTGGCGCAGTGGACGGTCAGCGACACCGACGGGGCGACCCGCGAGCGGGACCGGCCCTCCAGGAACGTCGCCGCGACCAGGGACAGCATGCCGAGCAGCGGGACCGCGTACGCCCACCACGCCACATCGCCGCCCGCCGCGGCGTCGGTCAGGGTGACCACGGCGACGCCGCTGAGTCCCAGGCCCAGACCGATCCACTGCCGGCCCGAGACGTACTGCCCCAGCAGCGGCCCCGCGAGGGCCCCGGCGACCAGGGGCTGAACCCCGTCGATCAGGGCCGTCGTTCCGCTGGAGACACCGAGCTGGATGGCCTGGTAGACACTGAGCAGATAGCCGCTCTGCGACAGCACGCCGACCACGGCCTGCCGGGTCAGGTCCCCGGCGGTGAGGCCCCGCCAGGCCGCCCGCATGACGACGGCGACGGCGACGAGGACGACGGCCAGGGGCAGGAACCGCCACATCAGGATCGTGAGCGCGGACGCGCTGCCGGCGCCGAGCTTGGCGCCGATGAAACCGGAACTCCAGCACAGGACGAAGGCGAGGGAGAAGAGGACGTTCACGACATCACAACCAGTAGACAGATCTGTTTACCTGTTCCCCGTCGACTATACAGATCGGTATAGTCGGTGTCATGGGTACCACCACACCGACCCCGCGCCGGATCACGATGACGCCCGCCGCCCGCCGGGCCCTGGCGGCCGCCGCCCGGCTGTTCTACGAGCGCGGCATCCACGCCGTCGGCGTCGACCTCATCGCCGCCGAGGCCGGGGTCACGAAGAAGACCCTCTACGACCGGTTCGGCTCCAAGGAGCAGATCGTCGTGGAGTACCTCGCGGAGCGCGACGAGCGCTGGCGGGCCTTCCTCGCCGAGCGCCTCGACGCGGCGGACCCGGACCCGCGCGTGCGCGTCCTGACGGTGTTCGACGCCTCGCGCGCCTGGGCGGAGGAGTTCAGTCCCAAGGGGTGCAGCATGGTCAACGCCCATGCGGAGATCAGCGACCCCGCCCATCCGGCCCACCCGGTCATCACCGGGCAGAAGCGGTGGATGCTCCAACTGTTCACCGCGTTCGCCGCGGAGATCGAGCCCGAGACGGCGGAGGTGACGGCCCGGACGCTCATGCTGCTGCACGAGGGTGCCCTGGTCGCCCATGGCCTGGGCGTCTTCCCCGACGCCATCGCCCAGGCCCGCGAACAGGCCCGCGCACTGCTCGCGTAGCGGACAGGAACTGTCCTGACCTCGCCCTACGGTGGCGTCATGACCACCTCCGACGGCACCGGCCCCCTGTCCTTCGAGGACGCGGCCGAACTGGACTCCTGGCTTTCCGCCGCCCCGGCGTCGCATCCCGGGCTCTGGGTCAGGGTCGCGAAGAAGGGCTCGGGCATCCCCTCCGTCAGCGCCGCAGGCGTCAACGACGTGGCCCTGTGCCACGGGTGGATCACCGGGCAGCGCAAGGGGCTCGACGAGGCGTACTACCTCCAGCGGATCACGCCGCGGCGTCCGGGCGGTCTCTGGTCCCTGGCCAACGTCCGGAGGGTCGGGGAGCTGACCGCCACTGGGCGGATGCGGCCCGGCGGGCTCGCGGAGGTGGCGGCCGCACGGGCGGACGGCCGGTGGGAGACGGCGTACGCGTCACAGAAGGAGGCCGAGGTCCCCGAGGACCTGGCGGCGGCGCTGGAGCAAAATCCCCGGGCCGCCGCGGCGTTCGCGGCCCTCGGGCGGACGGACAGGTACCTGGCGATGCTCGGCGTGCTGCGGGCCAGGACGGCGCGGAGCCGGGCCGCTCAGGTGGCGGTGGCGGTGGCGAAGCTGGAGTCGGCGGGCCCGGACAGCTGAGCCCGCACAGGCCGAACGGGCCCGACACCCCTCGGTGCCGGGCCCGAAGCCGGGTGTCAGAGGGTCGACGCCGCCGAAGCGATGGCGGAGGCGAAGGTGGAGACCTCCGTGTAGACGCCGGGAGCCTCGGGCCGGGCGCAGCCCTCGCCCCAGCTCACGATGCCGACCTGGACGAAGTTGCCGGCGTTGTCCTTGCGGAACATCGGGCCGCCGGAGTCACCCTGGCAGGTGTCGACACCGCCCGCGTCGAAGCCGGCGCAGATCTCCTCGTTCGCGACGAGGTCGCTGTAGAGGCCGCCGTAGGCCTTGCACGCGGCGTCGCTGACGAACGGCACGGTCGCCTTGAGGAGGTAGCGCTGCTGGGAGCCGCCTTCCCGGTTCGCGCCCCAGCCGGCGACGGTGAAGTCACCGGTGTTGTACTGCGTCGTGGTGGCGATCTTCAGGGTCGGCAGGTTGATGGGCTGGGCGAGCTTGATGAGCGCCCAGTCCTTGCCGGTGCCGTTGTAGCCGGGGGCGCGCAGCACCTTGGTGGAGCGGACCTGGACACGGCCGCTGGTGGACTGGAGGTCGACGACCCCCGCGGTGGCCGTGATGCTCGTGTTGTTGCCGGAGGCGCCCACGCAGTGCGCTGCCGTGAGCACGATCTGCTGGGTGTAGAGCGCGCCGCCACAGCCCATGGAGAGCCGGACCATGAACGGGAACTCGCCCTGCGCGGCCCGGGTCCCGCCGACGACGGGCGACGGGGCGGCCTGCGCGGCGGAGACGGGCTGGAGACTGGCGATCGCGAGCGCGGCGGCGCCGAGGACCGCGCATCTCTTGAGGGCCGTGAGAAGTCTCTTCAACGTGATGCCTTCCGTGGGGGGTTGACTGGGGAGGTGCAACCGAAGCATCAAATTGACGAGCACATGACAGCAGCAAGGGCAAAAAGAACGTCCATGTGCTGGCATGGACTGGTCAAAATATTGCTGCTGGATTATGAGAACGCCGACAGTCTCTGCACAAGGGGCGGGAACCGGCCAGACCGGCCCGGCGATGACTCACCGAGCCGGTCCCACGGGGCTCACACGTTCCTGATGGCCGAGATGTCGAAGTTCAGCTTGATCTTGTCGGAGACCAGGACGCCGCCGGTCTCCAGCGCGGCGTTCCAGGTCAGGCCGAACTCGGAGCGCAGGATCTCCGCCTTGCCCTCGAAGCCGACGCGCTCGTTGCCGAACGGGTCCGTCGCGGCGCCGTTGAACTCGAGGTCGATGGCGAGCGGGCGGGTGGTGCCGAGGATCGTCAGGTCGCCGGTGATCCGGTAGTCGTCGCCGCCCAGGGCCTCCACGCCGGTGGAGCGGAAGGTCATGGCCGGGAACTCGTCCGTCTTGAAGAAGTCCGCGCTCTTGAGATGGCCGTCGCGGTCGGCGTTGCCGGTGTCGATGCTGGCCATCACGACGTCGAGGGAGGCCGTCGAGCGCGCCGGATCGGTGCCGTCGAGCCGCAGCGTGCCGGTGAAGTCCTGGAAGCTGCCCTTGACGTTCGTGACCATGGCGTGCCGGGCGGTGAAGCCGATCGTCGAGTGTGCGGGGTCGATCGTGTAGTCGCCGGTCAGGGCGGCCAGCTCCGGGTTCACGGCGGTGTCGGCGGCGGTCCGGGTGTCGTTGCGGCTGAAGATGCTCATGGTGTACGCCTCCTGTGCGTGATGTTGAATGTTTAACTACTCCAACGCGACCCACCGTAGACCTATTCCGTTCAATGTTCAACATCTTCGTTGAGGCTTCCTCCGCCGCGTCTGCCGCACCCCTCTCGTTCCACCGCTTGGCGCAATCTCACGGCCCGCCGGGGTGGACCCGCCGGACGCGGTGCACGGCGGCTCTGCACCGGTCGGCCCAGGGGTCGCCGACCCACCGTGGCCAAAGCGCCCGACCCCGGCCGGTACCCGGTGCGGTGGCGGCGTCCGGCGAGACGGGGTTCCGTGTAAAGGGAGCGCATGGAGACAGACGAGACCACGGCGGACGCCCAGCGCAGGGGAGAGCGACTCGTGACACTCACCGGCTCCGGCTCGGCCCACGACCCGACGGCGGATCCCGCCCCGCGCCGCTCCACGGCCCCCGTCCCCGCCCGCGTGCACCAGTACGGGCCACCGCGACGCCTCGACCGGCGCGTGGCCCTGGTCACCGGCGCCTCCTCCGGCATCGGCGCGGCCACGGCACGGCGTTTCGCCATGGACGGCTGGCAGCTGCTCCTCAGCGGACGCGACAGGCGCCGCCTTGAGCAGACGGCGTCCGGCACCTCTGCCGTCGTACTGCCCGCCGACCTCGCCGCCCCGGACGGCCCGCGCCTGCTGGCCCAGTCCGCACTGCACACCACCGGCCGCATCGACGTCCTGGTCGCCGGGGCGGGCATGGGCTGGACCGGCCCCTTCACCGCCATGCCGCACACCGACATCGACCGGGTGCTGACCCTCGACCTCAACGCCACGCTGCACCTCGTGCGTGAGGTGCTGCCCTCCATGATCGCCGCAGGACGCGGCCGCGTGGTGCTGCTCGGCTCGGTCGCGGGCTGCGTGGGCCTGCGGGAGGAGGCGGTGTACTCCGCCGCCAAGGCAGGCCTCGCCGCCTTCGCCGAGGCACTGCGCCAGGAACTGCGCGGCACGGGGGTGGGCGTCACCCTCGTCGTGCCCGGAGCCGTCGACACGGCCTTCCACACCCGCCGCGGCAGGCCCTACGACGGCACCCGCACCGGTCTCCTCTCGCCGGGCTGCGTGGCCGGCACGATCTGGGAGGCCGTCCGGCACAACCGCGACGAGGCCTACGTCCCCACCTGGCTGACCGTCCCCGGCCGGGTCCGAGGCCTCGCACCGGGTCTGTACCGCCGCCTGCTCGACCGCTTCGGCTGAGCCGTCGTATCCGCCGAGCCGCAGTGGCCGGCCCGTGCGGCCGTTCCCCCGTTCCGGTCACTCCGGCCTGATCCACCGTTCAGGTGGCCGTCTCCCCGTGGTAGGGCATGGGCATGACTCCGCAGCGTCGCGTCTTCCCCCGCCGCACCGCCGGGGCCGCCGCCGCGCTCCGGCCCGGCCGTCGCGCCGTGCTGCTCGCGGCCGCAGCCCTCGCGGCGACCGGGGGCGCGGCGCCCGTGCACCGGCCCGCCGACGTGCCCGGTGACCCGTACGACACCCTCCGCCGCCGCTGGCTGGGCATCTCCCTCGGCACCGGCTACGACCCGACCGCCGAGCCCTACGCCGCCCGGCTCGCCGAGACCGGCGCACTCGCCCGCGACCTGCACGCGAGCATGGCCCCGACGGCGCACTCCCTCTGGCCCGGCCACCCCTTCGACCCACCGGCCGGCCTCACCCTCGGCTACGCCCGCCTGTGGACCATGACCCAGGCCTACGTCCAGCAGGGCACCGGCTCCACCGCCGACCCCGCCCTGCTCGCCGGCATCCTGCGCGGCCTCGACCACCTCTCCGCCACCGTCTACCACCCCTCCACCACCCCCTACGGCAACTGGTGGGAGTGGCAGATCGGCAGCCCCCGCCTGCTCACCGACATCACGGCAGCCCTGTACGAGCAGCTGGGGGAGGCCCGGGTCAGCGCCGCCTGCGCCGCCGTCGACCACTTCGTCCCCGCCTCGGCCCTCCGCGACTACAGCGGCACCTCCACCGGCGCCAATCGCGTCGACCTGTGCCGCTCCGTGGCCGTGCGCGGTGTCCTCGGCCGCGACCCCGCCAAGATCGCCCTCGCCCGGGACGCGCTCTCCCCGGTCTTCCCGTACGTCACCCGGGGCGACGGCCTCTACGCCGACGGCTCCTTCGTCCAGCACACCTGGGTCGCCTACTCGGGCACCTACGGCCAGGTCGTGCTCGACGGCCTCGGCCGGCTCTTCGCCCTGCTCGCCGGATCCGCATGGGAGGTCACCGACCCGAACCGGCAGATCGTCCTCGACAGCGTCGAGCGTGCCTACGCGCCGCTCCTCCACGACGGACTGGTCATGGACAGCGTCAACGGCCGGGCCATCAGCCGCGGTCACCTCACCGCCGACGACCGCAAGGTCCTGCGCAGCGACCACTACCACGGCCACCAGCTCATCGCCGCCATCGCCCTCCTCGCGGCCGGCGCGAGCCCGGCGGAACGGGACCGCTGGCACGCCCGCATCAAGGGCTGGATCGAACGGGACACCGTGAGCCCGATCCTGACGGCGCCCCAGTTCGGCGTCGCCGACCTGGCCCGGCTGCACACCATCGCCGCCTCACCCGCCCCGGCCGCGCCCGAACCCGCCGGACACCACCTCTTCCCCGCCATGGACCGTGCCGTCCACCGCGGCTCCGGCTTCACCGTGAACATCGCCATGGCCAGCGACCGCATCGCCCACTACGAGTGCGGCAACGGCGAGAACCCCCGCGGCTGGCACACCGGCGCGGGCATGGTCAGCTGGTGGTCCGGCGCGAGCGACCAGTACACGGACTGGTTCTGGCCGACCGTCGACTGGTACCGGCTGCCCGGCACCACCGTCTCCACCAAACGGCTCGCCGACCGCGAAGGCGGCGAGTGGGGCACGGCCCGCCCGGACACGCGCTGGGTCGGCGGCACCACCGACGGCAGGTACGCGGCCCTCGGCCAGCACCTCAAGGGCCTCGGCTCCACCCTGGAGGCCCGCACGTCCTGGTTCTGCGTCGAGGACGCGGTGATCTGCCTGGGCGCCGGCATCACCTGCTCCGACGGCGTCCCGGTCGAGACCGTCGTCGACAACCGCAACCTCGGCGCGTCCGGCACCCCGCGCTTCGTCAAAGGCCCCAACTGGGCCCACCTGGAGGACCACGGCGGCTGGCTCCTGCTCGGCCGCGAGCCGAAGGCGCTGCGCGAGGACCGCACCGGCGCCTGGGCCGACATCAACACCGGCGGCACGCGGGAGCGGCGCACCCGCCGCTGGCAGACCCTCTGGCTCGACCACGGCACCGACCCCGAGGACGCCACGTACGCCTACGTCCTGATGCCCGGGGCCTCCCGCCGGGCTGTCGCGCGCCGGGCCGCCGACCGCCACTGGATGTCGGTGCTCGCCAACGACCCCGGCCGGCAGGCCGTCACCGTGCCCTTTCTCGGCTGCACGGCCGCGAACTTCTGGAGGGCCGGCACCGCGGGCCCCCTCACCGTCTCCGCCGCCGCGAGCGTGCTGACCGTCGTCCGGGGCCGCACCGCTACCCTCTGCATGAGCGAACCGCCCCGCACCGGCGAGCCCCTGGAGATCGCCTGGGACCGCCCGGTCCGGCGGGTCGGCCGCGCGGACGAGACGGTCGAGGTGCTGTCCACCGGCCGCGGGCTGCGCCTGTGCGTCACTCCGGGGGAGGCATGCGCCACACATGTCTGCGAGGTGACTCTCGCCTGACCGCTTTGTATGACCCCTACAAGCGACACGCCCTCTGAGCAGTCAGAAAGGGTCAACCCCGTCAGGGTTCTGTTCAGGGGTACCAGGAAAACACGCCGGAGACTGTGAGGAGTCGACGGCTCGCATTCCTAGGTTGACTTCGTAAGGTCGCTACATGACCGTTTTGGATGAGGCGCCGGGTGAGCCGACCGACGCGCGCGGACGCGTGGCCGAACTGCACGAGATCCGTGCGCAGGCGGTGGCCGGACCGAGCGAGAAGGCGACCGCGGCGCAGCACGCCAAGGGCAAGCTGACCGCGCGGGAGCGGATCGAGCTCCTCCTGGACCCGGAGTCCTTTCGGGAAGTCGAGCAGTTGCGCCGGCACCGGGCCACGGGTTTCGGCCTGGAGGGCAAGAAGCCGTACAGCGACGGTGTGATCACCGGCTGGGGCACGGTGGAGGGCCGCACGGTCTTCGTCTACGCGCACGACTTCCGCATCTTCGGCGGCGCCCTGGGCGAGGCCCACGCCACGAAGATCCACAAGATCATGGACATGGCCATCGCGGCCGGTGCCCCGCTGGTCTCGCTGAACGACGGCGCCGGCGCCCGTATCCAGGAGGGCGTGTCCGCCCTCGCCGGCTACGGCGGCATCTTCCAGCGCAACACCAAGGCCTCGGGCGTGATCCCGCAGATCTCGGTGATGCTCGGCCCGTGCGCCGGCGGCGCGGCCTACAGCCCCGCCCTCACCGACTTCGTCTTCATGGTCCGCGAGACCTCGCAGATGTTCATCACCGGCCCCGACGTCGTCAAGGCGGTCACGGGCGAGGAGATCACGCAGAACGGCCTGGGCGGCGCCGACGTCCACGCCGAGACCTCCGGTGTCTGCCACTTCGCCTACGACGACGAAGAGACCTGCATCGCCGAGGTCCGCTACCTGCTCTCCCTGCTCCCGCAGAACAACCGCGAGAACCCGCCCCGCTCGGAGTCCTCGGACGCGGCCGACCGCCGCTCGGACGTCCTCCTGGACCTGGTCCCGGCGGACGGCAACCGGCCGTACGACATGGCCAAGGTCATCGAGGAGATCGTCGACGACGGCGAATACCTGGAGGTCCACGAGCGCTGGGCCCGCAACATCATCTGCGCGCTGGGCCGGATGGACGGCCAGGTCGTCGGCATCGTGGCGAACCAGCCCCAGGCCCTGGCGGGCGTGCTGGACATCGAGGCCTCCGAGAAGGCGGCCCGCTTCGTGCAGATGTGCGACGCGTTCAACATCCCGATCATCACTCTTCTGGACGTCCCCGGCTTCCTCCCGGGCGTCGACCAGGAGCACGGTGGCATCATCCGCCACGGCGCGAAGCTCCTCTACGCCTACTGCAACGCGACCGTGCCGAGGATCTCGCTGATCCTGCGCAAGGCCTACGGAGGTGCGTACATCGTCATGGACAGCCAGTCCATCGGTGCCGACCTCACCTACGCCTGGCCGACGAACGAGATCGCCGTCATGGGCGCCGAGGGCGCCGCCAACGTCATCTTCCGCCGCCAGATCGCCGAGGCCGAGGACCCCGAGGCCATGCGGGCCCGCATGGTCAAGGAGTACAAGTCCGAGCTGATGCACCCCTACTACGCGGCCGAACGCGGCCTGGTCGACGACGTCATCGACCCCGCCGAGACCCGCGAGGTGCTGATCAAGTCCCTCGCCATGCTCCAGACCAAGCACGCGGACCTGCCGTCCCGCAAGCACGGCAACCCGCCGCAGTAACCCTGCGGACATCTTCCTCATGGAGACTGACACCCATGGAATCGCCTGACATCCGCGTCGAAAAGGGCCACGCCGAGCCCGAGGAGGTCGCCGCCATCACGGCCATCCTCCTGGCCCGCGCCGCCGCCCGCCCCACCGACCCGACCCCGGCCCACCGCGGCCGCGTCAAGGCCGGCTGGCGCCGCCTGGAACGCGAGCCCGGCTTCCGCGCCCCGCACAGCTGGCGCTGACCCGGAACCCGAAAGAAGGCCCCTCTCGGAGGGGCCTTCTTCGGTTTGGGGGCGCGGGGCTGTATCGATATGCGGCTCCGCCGCGTGAGCGCGACAAGCCCCCGCAAACCCGCACCCGGCAACGCGACAGCCCCCGGCAGCCCTAAGGCCGCCAGGGGCTGTCCCACAGCAGGAGAACTAACGCAGTCGTGCCATCAGAGCGTGCTCGACCAGCGTGATCAGCGCCGACTTCGCATCGGCCCGATGCCGCGCGTCCGTCGTGATGATCGGGGTGTCCGGACCGATCTGGAGGGCTTCCCGGACCTCGTCCGGCGTGTACGGCTGCTGACCGTCGAAGCCGTTCAGCGCGATGACGAACGGCAGGCCGCTGTTCTCGAAGTAGTCGACGGCGGGGAAGCAGTCGGCGAGCCTCCTCGTGTCGACCAGCACGATCGCGCCGATGGCGCCGCGCACCAGGTCGTCCCACATGAACCAGAAGCGGTCCTGACCGGGCGTACCGAAGAGGTACAGGATCAGGTCCTGGTCCAGGGTGATACGGCCGAAGTCCATGGCCACCGTGGTGGTGGTCTTGTCCCCGGTGTGGGTGAGGTCGTCGATGCCGGCCGAAGCGGACGTCATGACGGCCTCGGTGCGCAGCGGGTTGATCTCCGAGACGGCACCCACGAACGTGGTCTTGCCCACGCCGAAGCCGCCAGCCACCACGATCTTCGCGGACGTGGTGGAGCGGGAAGGCCCTCCGCTAGAGCTTGCGAAGTCCACTGAGCACCCTTTCGAGCAGTGTCACGTCTGGCTGGCCGCCGGCGTTCTCGTCGCCGCCGGGCTGATGGATGGCGACCAGTCCCGCCTCCGCCAAGTCGGCGACGAGGATCCTGGCCACGCCGAGAGGGATCGTGAGGAGCGCCGAGATCTCGGCGACCGACTTGATTTCCCGGCAGAGGTTGCAGATCCGCTGATGCTCGGGCAACTGGCCCTGCATCTGGTGCGGCTGCGCAGTGGTGTGCACCAGCGCCTCGATGGCGAGCTGGTAGCGCGGGCGGGTCCGGCCGCCGGTCATGGCGTACGGACGCACCAGGGGGTTGTTCGACGCCCCGGCGGGCGCGGGCTCGGGGGTGCGGCGCTGCGGCTGCACAGGCTGGATACGCGGGGCCGGCGGCTGGTCGTACGGCGACGGGCCGGGGCCCTGCGGCGCGTACGGCTGCCGGTGGCTCGGTGCAGAGGGGAAGTTGTAACGGTTCGGGTTCTGACCACCGTCGCCCTGGCCCTGGGCAGGGCCGTACGACCAGTTGCCCGAAGACGAACCGCCTGGGGGTGTTGCCACTTTCTCCTCCTCCGACTGTGCCTGGCACCCATCGCTGTGGAGCCGCGTCCCGAAACCTTACGGCCCCGGGACGCCAAAACGCACCGTCCGTCTACTAGTTGAGCAGGCTCCCCTGGAGCTCTGCACGAAGGTCCGGTGTCAGGACCGTACCGGCTCGGTCGACCAGCAGTGCCATCTCGTACCCGATGAGGCCGATGTCCGCCTCGGGATGAGCGAGAACGGCGAGCGACGAACCGTCGGATACGGACATGATGAAGAGGAATCCCCGCTCCATCTCCACAACCGTCTGGTTCACCGCGCCTCCCTCGAAGATCCGGGAGGCGCCTGCCGTCAGAGACGTCAGACCGGAGGCGACGGCCGCGAGCTGGTCGGCGCGGTCGCGGGGGAAGCCTTCGGACATCGCCAGAAGGAGTCCGTCGGCGGAGACCACCACCGTGTGGGACACCCCCGGGGTGTTGTCCACGAAGTTGGTGATCAACCAGTTCAGGTTCTGTGCCGCCTGGCTCATCGGGCTCACACTAACGCTCCTGGTTGTAGGTGCTGTCAGGACCGAAGCCCTGGCCGTTCGTTTCACTGCCTGCGCTGCGTCCGCGCTGGACGCCTCGACGCAGGTTGCTCAGCCTGCCCCGGACGTCCTCCGGGGCGCGGGAGATCTGTGGGCCTCCCTGGGGGGTGCTTTCGGCGGCACCCTCGATCAGGTTCGCCTTGGGTACCCGCCGCGGCAGGCCGGAGGAGGTGACCCCACCCGCCTTGGGCTTCCGGAGCTGCGAGGCCTGCTGCCACCGCTCGTCGTTGGCCGAGCGCCAGTCGTCGCCGTTGCTCTCCGGAGTGGAGGCCGGCGGTTCCTGGCTCACATGCCGTGCGCCACCCGTACCGTTCCCACCGCTCGCGGTGGGTCCACGGCGGGGAAGCCCGGCGTCGGTCATCGTGTGAGCGGCGGAGGGGCTCGATCCCGGACGGTCGAAGCCTACGCGGTCCTGCTCACTTGCGTCAGCGGCCTGCGCAGATTCCGTTTCCTGGGCCTGAGAAGGGTACTGGCTCGGGTAGCCGTTCTGGTAACCGTCCTGCTGCGGCCAGTCGTCCTGGTGACGTCGCTGCTCGAACGCGGCGAAACCGCCCGCGCCGCCCGCACCCTGCCCCGAGGGCTCCTCCCGGGCCGGCTCCGCATAGGAGGGCTCCGGGTAGCCGCCGTTCGGCGAGAAGGTGTCGTTCTGCGGCACGCTGCCGTTGGGCGCGTAGTACTGCTCGTCGTAAGCAGACCGCTGCGGCTCCTCGTACGCCGTGTGCCGCTGCTCGTCGTAGGACGGCTGCTGCTGCTCGTACGGCGCCTGACGGTCGTACGCGGACGGCTGCTGCTCCGGGTAGCCGGTCTGGCCGGTGTCGTAGGCCTGCCCGGCGTCGTAGCCCTGCTGCCCGTTGTACTCGTCGCGGTAGCCGGTCGCCTGGGAAGGCTCCTGGCCGCTCTGCGCGGGCAGCGCGGGCTGCTCGTGCGACTGGGACTCCAGGGCCGCCCGGCGCTCCTCGCGCATCAGGGAGCGGCCCACGGGGTCCAGCTCCCGTATGTCGTCGGGGACGTCGGAGTAGCGGCTGTCGTCGAAGCCGAGTTCCGCGGCCGTGCGCATGGGCTGCTGGTTGAAGTTCTCGCCGCCGCCACCGAAGTTCTGCTCCGGGATGATCTGCGAGACGGTGAACTCGTCGCGGTCCACGTGCTGCTCGCCGCCACCACCGTGGGTGATCGCGTCCGGCAGCATGACCAGCGAGGTGGTGCCGGCCTGCTCGCCCGAGGGGCGCAGCTGGACACGGATGCCGTGCCGGTCGGACAGCCGGCCGACCACGAACAGACCCATGCGCTGCGAGATCGCGGCGTCCACGGTCGGCGGGTTGGCCAGCTTGTGGTTGATGTCCGCGAAGTCCTCGGCGGTGAGGCCGATGCCCTTGTCGTGGATCTCGATCATGACGCGGCCGTCGGGAAGACGGGTGGCGGTCACGCGGACCTTGGTCTGCGGGGAGGAGAACGTCGTCGCGTTCTCCAGCAGCTCGGCGAGCAGGTGCACGAGGTCGGTCACGGCGCGGCCGTGGATCTCGGCCTCCGGGACGCCGGAGAGTTCGATGCGCTCGTACTGCTCCACCTCGGAGGAGGCGGCGCGCAGCACGTCGACCAGCGGGACCGGCTGGTCCCAGCGGCGGCCGGGCTCCTCGCCGGCGAGGACCAGGAGGTTCTCGCCGTTGCGGCGCATACGGGTCGCGAGGTGGTCCAGGCGGAAGAGGTTCTCCAGCTGGTCCGGGTCGGCCTCGTTGTTCTCCAGGTCGGTGATCAGGGTCAGCTGGCCCTCGATCAGCGACTGGTTGCGGCGCGAGAGGTTGGTGAAGATCGCGTTGATGTTGCCCCGCAGCAGGGCCTGCTCGGCGGCGAGCCGGACGGCCTCGCGGTGGACCTGGTCGAAGGCCCGGGCGACCTCGCCGATCTCGTCCGTGGTGGAGATCGGGATGGCCTGGACACGGGTGTCGACGCGGCCGGGGTCGGTGCGGGAGAGCTGGTCGACCAGCATCGGCAGGCGCTGCTCGGCGATGCCGAAGGCGGCGTTGCGCAGCTGGCGCATCGAGCGGCTCATCTGGCGGGCGACCGCGCCGGCCAGGATGAAGGCCAGGAGCAGGGCGACCACGACGGCGGCACCGGTGATGTAGGCGTCACGCTGGGCGTCGTCGGCGATGTCGGACGCTTCGCTCACGGCCTTGTCGGCCATGTCCGTCTCGATCTTCTCGTACGCGTCGAACTTGAGCGTGTTGACCGCCCACCAGTTCTCGGCGGTGATGCCCCTCTGGGCGAGCGCGGCACGGGCGCTCGCGTCCGTGCTCGGCAGCGTCGCCACGGCCGAGATCATCGTCGTCGGGTTGGCCGGCGGCGGGACGTAGTCGGGGTTCTTGGCCTTGGCCTCCCGGGCCATCGCGGCACCGTCGGCCTTGATCTTGGCTTCCGCCGTCTTGAGCTTGGCCGCGTCCTGCTCGGTACCACCGCCGATGTACTCCTGCACGGCGATGCGCTCGAGGTAGGCGTACGAGGACAGGGCGATGCGCTGGCTGGACAGGTTGCCGTCGTCGGGACCCGGCTTGACCAGGATGTGCATGCCGATGGACCGCTGCAGCGACAGGGCGGCCTTGGTGAGCTCGATGGCGTACACGGTCCGGCCGTAGCTGGTGATGTTGCCGGTGCCGAGGCCGAGCTCGTTGGCGAACTCCGTCAGCGGGTGGGCGACCTCGACGTAGCCCTCTTCGGTCTGTACGCCCTTGAGCCTGGAGGTGTAGGCGACCTGGCGGAGGGTGGCCAGCTTCGGCTCCGCCTTGCGGAACAGGTCCAGCCGGCGCTCCAGGCCCGGCTTGGCCGGCATGTTCTGCGCCGCGGCGTCGAACTCGTCGGCGGCCCGGTCGGTGAGCTTGCGGGCGTCGACGACGGTCTTGTCGTCCTTGCCCTTGCCCTGCAGCAGCGGGGCGGCGGTGATGTCGCGTTCGATGTAGAGGGCGTTGGCGTAGAGCAGCGAGGCGCGGACCAGGCGCGCGGTGTTCTCCGCGTCCTCGGCCTCCTGCCAGGTGTCGATCGAGCTCTTCACCTGGAAGCCGCCCATGACGAGGCCGACCACCACGGGTATGAGCAGGATCGCGTTCAGCCTGGTCGCCACACGCCAGTTGCGCGGGGAGAGACGGCCGCCGCTCTCGGCGGGCGCGGCCGTCGGTTCCGAACCGGGCACGGGGGCGGGCGCCGCTGTGCGCGGCGGCGGGGTGAAGTTGCCCCGGGCCGACGGCTCGGGACTGTTCTTGCTTCGCCTCACTCGACCAACAACCTCTCGGCGGTCGGCACCAACGTTGTGCCGCAGTGTTCAGAGCCCAAGACGCCAGCGACGCACGAGGGCGTCATTGACTATTGGGCAGTTCAGGCATTCCAGCACGACGACCAGCGCTCTTCCAAACAGTCCTGGGGGCGGATTCCCGGCGATGTAAGCCCCAGATAAAACGGTCATAAAGAGCGAGCCCCGCCAAAAGGCGGGGCGATTGTGCGCGCAGCGAGACCGGATGTGCGCGACGCGTGGCCGTACCACCCGATTCCTCTGCCGAAACGTTATGAACACCTTGGCCGACCGTGTCAAAGGACACAGTCGGCTCCGGTGTATCTACGACAACTGCCGTATCGCACTTCTGAATTGGGTGCTACCTCAGCCGTGCCATCAGAGCGTGCTCGACCAGCGTGATCAGGGCACTCTTCGCATCGGCCCGGTGCCGGGCGTCTGTCGTGATGATCGGGGTGTCGGGCCCGATCTGCAGCGCCTCGCGCACCTCTTCCGGCTGGTAGGGCTGCTGTCCGTCGAAGCCGTTCAGTGCGACGACGAAGGGCAGGCCGCTGTTCTCGAAGTAGTCGACGGCCGGGAAGCAGTCGGCCAGGCGCCGGGTGTCCACGAGCACCACCGCGCCGATGGCGCCGCGCACCAGGTCGTCCCACATGAACCAGAAGCGGTCCTGGCCCGGCGTACCGAAGAGGTACAGGATCAGGTCCTGGTCCAGGGTGATACGGCCGAAGTCCATGGCCACCGTCGTGGTGGTCTTGTCCCCGGTGTGGGTGAGGTCGTCGATGCCGGCCGAGGCGGACGTCATGACGGCCTCGGTGCGCAGCGGGTTGATCTCCGAGACGGCCCCCACGAACGTGGTCTTGCCCACGCCGAAGCCGCCGGCCACCACTATCTTCGCGGAGGTGGTGGACCGCCCCGCGTCAGAGCTTGCGAAGTCCACTGAGCACCCTTTCGAGCAGTGTCACGTCCGGCGCGCCGGTGGCGTCGTCGCCGCCCGGCTGGTGGATCGCGACGAGACCGGCCTCGGCGAGGTCCGCGACCAGGATCCGGGCCACGCCCAGCGGCATGTTGAGCAGCGCCGACACCTCGGCCACCGACTTGACCTCACGGCACAGGTGGCAGATCCGCTGGTGCTCAGGGAGCAGCCCCATGAGCGCGGCGGGGTCCGCGGTCGTACTGATCAGTGCCTCGATGGCCAGCTGGTAGCGCGGCCGGGTCCGGCCGCCGGTCATGGCGTACGGCCGGACCAGCGGCTGGTCGCCCTCGTCCTCGTACGGCTCCGCGTACGGATCATGAGAGGCGGTGGGCGGGGTCATGGGTCCTCCGGGCGGGACAGCAAGTCGGTCAGCAAGCCGTCTGACGGGGCCTGTGTGGGGTGTGTGGCGGCCGGACGGTGATGTGGTGAGACGGGTGGTGCCGGGGCCGATCAGTGGAGCAGACTGCCTTGGAGCTCAGCCCTGAGGTCGGGGGTGAGGACCGCGCCCGCGCGGTCGACCAGGAGCGCCATCTCGTAGCCGACGAGGCCGATGTCGCACTCGGGGTGGGCGAGTACCGCGAGGGACGAGCCGTCCGAGACGGACATGAGGAAGAGGAATCCCCGCTCCATCTCCACGACCGTCTGCGCCACCTCGCCGCCCTCGAAGATCCGGGAAGCGCCTGCCGTCAGGGACGTCAGACCCGAGGCGACGGCCGCGAGCTGGTCGGCGCGGTCGCGCGGAAAGCCCTCCGACATCGCCAGGAGGAGACCGTCGGCGGACACGACGACGGTGTGGGACACCCCGGGGGTGTTGTCCACGAAGTTGGTGATCAACCAGTTGAGATTCTGTGCCGCCTGGCTCATCGGACTCAACTAACGCTCCTGCTGGTGAGTGGGCCGTGGGTGGCTGCCGGTCTGGGTGGACCCGGCCTGACGACCCTGTGCGATTCCCCGACGGAGATTGGTCAGCCGGCCGCGCACGTCATCGGGCGCACGCGAGACCTGCGGACCGCTCTGGTGGGTTTGCTGCTGCGCCGTGCCCGGGACGAGGTTGGCCCGGGGCACCCGGCGCGGCAGGCCGGAGGTGGTGACACCACCCGCGGCGGGCTGGCGGACTCGCTCGGCCTGTCGGACGAGGTCGTCGTTCGGCGAGGTGCGCCAGCCGGCGGGGGCGGACCGCTGCGGACCGGTGGGTCCCTGCGGTTGCTGCGGTTGCTGCGGTTGCTGGGGGGCTGCCGGGGCGGAGCCGTTGTTCTGCGGCTGCTGCTCCTGCTGGCCGTGGAACCAGTTGGTCTCCAGCGTGTCGAACAGTGGCGTACGACCGTCGCCCGGACCGGACGCCGGCGGCAGGGCCTCGGGCTCCTGCCGGACGGGCCGGGCCTGCGGGGCGGGCGGACGCGGGGCACCGAAGTCGGCCGGACCCCGGCCGCCGCCCGACTGCGGCTGCTCGAACCGGCCCGTGCCCGTGGGGTCGGCCGGCGTGGCCGGGAGGGTGGGCCGCCCGGAGCCGTTGTCCTGGCGGGGTGCGGGGTACTGACCGGTCGAGCCGTTGTCCTGGCGCGGGGCCGGGTACTGGTTGCCGTTGTCCTGGCGGGGCGCGGGGTACTGCCCCGTCGAGCCGTTGTCGTAGGACTGCGGCGCCGGGTACTGGCCCGTGGAGCCGTTGTCCTGACGCGGCGCCGTGTACTGGCCCGTGGAGCCGTTGTCCTGACGCGGCGCCGGGTACTGGCCCGTGGAGCCGTTGTCCTGGCGCGGGGCCGGGTACTGGTTGCCGTTGTCCTGGCGGGGCGCGGGGTACTGGCCCGTGGAGCCGTTGTCCTGACGCGGCGGCGTGTAGTGGCCCGTGGAGCCGTTGTCCTGACGCGGCGGCGTGTAGTGGCCCGTGGAGCCGTTGTCCTGGCGCGGGGCCGGGGACTGGTTGCCGTTGTCCTGGCGGGGCGCGGGGTACTGGCCCGTCGAGCCGTTGTCGTAGGACTGCGGTGCCGGGTACTGGCCCGACGCGGACGAGGCGTCGTGGCGACCGCCGGGGGTGCCGAAGACGTCCGGGCGGACGAACTGGCCCTGGCCCTGCGAGGTGTTCGCACCGGGGCCGAACGGGTCCGCCTGCTGGGCGGCGCCGAAGTCGGCCGGGGAGCCGAGGCCCTGCCGGTCGTCGTCGCGCGGCACGGCCGGCATCTCCGCCGTCGCGCCGGGGCCCTGCCGGTCGTCGGCGCGCGGCAGCGAAGACGTACGGGAGAGGTCCGGCTCCTCGTGCCCGCGCGGGGCGTCCAGCGAGGCGCGCGGCGCCGGCGGCTGGGCGTTCTCGTCGCTCCAGCTCGGCACGCGCGGCTGCGCGTCACCGCCGGGCAGCTCGGCACGCGGTCCGCCGCGCGGCGGCAGCTGCGGCCTGCGGCCCGTGCCCTGCTCGGCGTCGCCGCCCTGCTTCTTGCGGCTCCGGCCTCCGCCGAAGGCGTCCTGGCCCTGGGGCCCGTTGGTGCCCGCCGCCTGCAGACCCTGCGGGGCACCCGGCGCCTGCTGGCCGTACCCGGTGCCCGCGGGAGCGGGACGGCCCTGCGAGGAACCACCCTGCTCGAACGACGAGGTCCCGGGACCCTGCGGTCCGCGCGCCCCACCGGGCGTTCCCGGACGGCCACCGTCCGCGTCACGCCCGGGCAGCGCGGCCCGCGGGCCCTGACCGGAAGCGAGCCGGCCGCCGCCGGACGCACCGCCACCGAAGGCCCCGCCGGACGCACCGGCGCCGAGGGCACCGCCGCCCTGGCCGGACCCGGCGGCACGCCGAGCCGCGGCCACACCGGCGGCGGCCTGCGCGGCGGCCGGACCGCCGCCGGCCGACGGCTGACCGGGCTGCTTGGGCTGGGGCTTCCTGCCGCCCTGGGCGACATCGACGGGCAGCATGACCAGCGCGGTCGTACCACCGGAGTCGGACGGGCGCAGCTGGATGCGGATGCCGTGGCGCTGCGACAGCCGGCCGACCACGAAGAGGCCCATGCGGCGGGAGACGGAGACGTCCACCGTCGGGGGAGAGGCGAGCCGCTCGTTGATCGCCGCCAGGTCCTCCGGCGACAGACCGATACCGGTGTCGTGGATCTCGATCAGCACACGGCCGTCGGGCAGCGCGTGACCGGTGACCTTGACCTTGGTCTGCGGCGAGGAGAAGGAGGTCGCGTTCTCGAGCAGCTCGGCGAGCAGGTGCACGAGGTCGTTGACCACGCGGCCGGCCACTTCGGTGGTCGGCACCGAGGCCAGCTCGATGCGCTCGTACTGCTCCACCTCGGACGCGGCGGCGCGGAGCACGTCGACCAGCGGGACCGGGCGGGTCCAGCGGCGGCCGGGCTCCTCACCCGCGAGGACGAGGAGGTTCTCACCGTTACGGCGCATACGCGTGGCGAGGTGGTCGAGCTTGAACAGCGAGGACAGCTGGTCCGGGTCGGCCTCGCGGGACTCCAGCTCGGAGATCAGCGACAGCTGGCGCTGGATCAGACCCTGGGAGCGGCGCGAGAGGTTGGTGAACATCGCGTTGACGTTGCCCCGCAGCAGGGCCTGCTCGGCGGCGAGGCGGACCGCCTCGCGGTGCACGTCGTCGAAGGCCGCGGCCACCCGGCCGATCTCGTCCCGGGAGTGCACACCGACCGACTCCACGGACGTGTCGACGTCCTGCGGGTCGGACTCGGACAGCTGCTTGACCAGCTCGGGCAGACGGTCGGAGGCGACCTTGGTCGCGGTGTCCTCCAGGCGGCGCAGCGAGCGGATCATGGACCGCGCCACGACGAAGGCGCCGACCAGCGACACACCGAGCACGATCAGGATCAGGACACCGGAGATGATCGCGTCGCGCTCGGTGGCGCTGCGCAGCTCGCGGGCCTTCTGCTCCATCTCCTCGAGCAGCGTGTGCTCGATGTTCTTCATCTGCTGGATCTTGGTGGAGCTGTCGTCCAGCCAGTCGCGGTAGGACCGCTTGTCCTGCTGGGCGAGACCGCTCGCGGAGACCAGGGCACGACCGGCGTAGGTGTCGGTCGCCTTGATGGTGGAGTTTCCGCCGTCCTCGATCGGCTTCAGCAGCTCGGCTGCGGCGTCCTCGCCGTAGATGCTCTTGAAGCTGCGGATCTCGGAGTTCTGGCTCTCCAGGGCGGACTCGGCGTAGAGCCGGTCGTTGGGCGAGAGCTTGCCGGTCGTGGTGTTGCTCGCGGGCAGTGCCGCCGCGAGGGCCGCGCGCTGGATCGAGGAGTACTCCTTGGCGGAGGAGAACGCCGCGAGCGCACGCGTGCGCTGGATCATGTCCGGGTTGCTGGTCGCCTCGGCCATGTCCTGGGAGAGGTCGATCAGGTTCTCGATCAGACGGTGGTACGCCTCGATCGTCTGCGTGGAGTTGCCCTCGGAGGCGTAGGCGCCCTTGCGGATCTGCTCCAGGTCGCCGAGCTCGCCGGCGAGCTGGACGAGGTACTCGCGGACGCCCTTGAGGTTGCCGTCCTTGCTGGCGCCGTCGATCTCCTCGGAACTGTCGAGGAAGTTCTTCCGCGCCCGGTCGGTCTTCTCGCGAAGTCCCTTGACCGTGAAGTCGGTCGCCTTGCCGCCGTGCGCCAGCGGGCCGGCCGACTGGTCACGCTCCTCCTGGAGCGCGGCCGACAGCTCGGTGGCCTGCTTGGTCATGTCCGTCAGCAGCTTCATGTTGTCCAGCTGCTGGATGTCGTCCATGGACTGGTCGATACGCAGCGCGCCCAGCGAGGTGGCCGCGACCACCGGCAGGGCGAGCAGCGACACCAGTCGCGTGGAGATGCGCCAGTTGCGCAGGGCTATTCGCGGCCCCGGGCCGGTCGGGCCCGTCGGCGGCTTCAGCGCCGGGGAAGAACCCGCGGCCCCCGACGTACCGGCGCGCGCGGAGCGCTCACCGCCGTCACCGGCCGGGCCCTGGTTCTGGGCGTGCTGGGGCGCGGGGCCGCCTTTCACGGGGCCAGTCCCGCCGTGCGGCTCCGGCTCCGCCGAAGCGCTGCCATCCCTCTTGAAACGTCCCTGCACTAGCGTCGCAACCTCTGGACCAGGCACCCCGTCGCCTGAACGGCGGGGCACGGTGTCGGCGTTCTGGGGACGCCCTGAAAAACGCCCCCGTGGTGGTCTTGAGTGACCGGCGCTGGCTTCCCCTTCTCACCGCCACTCGGCGCGTCTGTGCGCCCCCTGTGCGCCGGCTCGATCCTGCGGCGGTCCGTGAGATTCCAGCACAGCACAGGATCTCCAACAAGGCCCGTAGGCCGAGCCGTGATGTAGGTGACACCATGTGAGTGGCGGATCACCGGTCGTAGAAAGAGAGTTCGCCCATTTCGGGCGTAATCCCGCGAGTCGACGAGCCGCGCCGGGTGTCCCAGTCGCCATGATCAGCAGCGGAATGATGGCTTCAGTGGGCCAATGTCCGTTTCGTTGGGGTGGGGTGCGAGTCCGGTTTGACCGATTCGCCCTCTGATTCGTGAGAAAACTCACATGCCGATCATGACCCCCACGCGACGGGGCCGGGGAATCGGATGTTTAGCCTGACGCTTTACAGCGATGGCACAACCGACAACCCGCGCCCGTACGGGGGTTCACACATCCCCGGGGCGCCCGTCACAGGACAGGGTCAAGTAAACAGTGAAGACGACGACGATGTTCCACAAGATCGCCAACCCGCGACGCACGACGCTGGCACACCTGGACGACGCCGGCGAACTGCAGACGCCGGAGCAGCCGGAGCACCCCGTCGAACTGCCGGCCCAGACCGCAAACCCCAAGCGCACCGTCCTCATGGAGATCCCCGTCGCGGCCGCCGCGGCCGCGGAGTGACACCAGCCAGTACGTGTGCCGGCCGCCGGATGCTCACGGCGACGGGACCGGATTTCCGAGGGGCGCCCCCGTGACGGGGGCGCCCCCTCGTATGTGACGGGGCGCCCCCTCGTAATGCGCGGGGCGAGGCCACCTCCCCGCGTTAGCCTGGACCGTCAGACTCCAGCCGCTTCAGTCAAGGGGCCAAGCAACCCGTGCGCATCGCCAGGTTCTCCATCGACGGGAACGTCGCCTTCGGCGCCATCGAGGGCGACAAGCAGGACGAACTCGTCCTGAACATCATCAAGGGCATCCCGTTCGCGGACTTCGAGCTCTCCGGTACCAAGGTGCCGGTGAGCAAGGTCAGGCTGCTGCCGCCGGTGCTCCCCAACAAGGTCGTGGCCTTCGGCCGCAACTACGCGGAGCACGCGCGCGAGCTGGGCAACGAGGTGCCCGACGCTCCCTTCGCCTTCTTCAAGCCGTCCACCTCGGTGATCGGCCCCGGCGACGAGATCCAGTACCCCTCCTTCTCCGAGGAGGTGCACCACGAGGCCGAGCTGGCCGTGGTGATCGGCCGGATGTGCCGCGAGGTGCCGCGCGAACGCGTCAAGGACGTGATCTTCGGCTACACCTGCGCCAACGACATCACCGCCCGTGACGTGCAGCGGCGCGAGAAGCAGTGGGCCCGGGCCAAGGGCTTCGACAGCTCCTGCCCGCTCGGCCCCTGGGTGGAGACGGACCTGGACGCGAGCGACCTCACCATCCAGCTCACGGTCAACGGCCAGCAGCGCCAGCTGGGCCGCACCAGCGAGATGATCCACTCCATCGAGGACCTGATCGTCAACATCTCCGAGGCCATGACGCTGCTCCCCGGCGACGTCATCCTCACCGGCACCCCGGCTGGGGTCGGCCCCCTCAACGTCGGCGACGAGGTCGCCGTCACCATCGAAGGCATCGGCACTCTCACCAACAAGGTTGTCAAGCGTGGCTAGCGCACCCGGCTCCCCCGTACGCGTCCGTTTCTGCCCCTCGCCCACCGGTAACCCCCACGTGGGTCTGGTGCGCACCGCCCTGTTCAACTGGGCGTTCGCCAAGCACCACCAGGGCACCCTGGTGTTCCGCATCGAGGACACCGACGCGGCCCGCGATTCCGAGGAGTCGTACACCCAGCTGCTCGACTCGATGCGCTGGCTGGGCTTCGACTGGGACGAGGGCCCCGAGGTCGGCGGCCCGCACGCGCCGTACCGCCAGTCGCAGCGCATGGACCTCTACAAGGACGTCGCGGCCAAGCTGCTCGACGCCGGCCACGCCTATCGCTGCTACTGCTCCCAGGACGAGCTGGACACCCGCCGCGAGGCCGCCCGCGCCGCCGGCAAGCCCTCCGGCTACGACGGCCACTGCCGTGAGCTGACCGCCGCCCAGGTCGAGGAGTACCAGGCCCAGGGCCGCGAGCCGATCGTCCGCTTCCGGATGCCCGACGAGACGATCACCTTCACCGACCTGGTCCGCGGCGAGCTGACCTTCACCCCGGAGAACGTCCCGGACTACGGGATCGTCCGCGCCAACGGCGCCCCGCTGTACACGCTGGTCAACCCGGTCGACGACGCCCTGATGGAGATCACCCACGTCCTGCGCGGCGAGGACCTGCTCTCCTCCACCCCCCGCCAGATCGCCCTGTACAAGGCACTGATCGAGCTGGGTATCGCCAAGGAGATCCCGTCCTTCGGCCACCTGCCGTACGTGATGGGCGAGGGCAACAAGAAGCTCTCCAAGCGCGACCCGCAGTCCTCCCTCAACCTCTACCGGGAGCGCGGCTTCCTCCCCGAGGGCCTGCTCAACTACCTCTCCCTGCTCGGCTGGTCCCTCTCGGCCGACCAGGACGTGTTCGGAATCGACGAGATGACCGCGGCCTTCGAGATCTCCGACGTGCAGCCCAACCCGGCGCGCTTCGACCTCAAGAAGTGCGAGGCCATCAACGGCGACCACATCCGCCTGCTGGACGTGAAGGACTTCACCGAGCGCTGCCGCCCCTGGCTCCAGGCGCCGTTCGCCCCCTGGGCGCCCGAGGCCTTCGACGAGGCGAAGTGGCAGGCCATCGCGCCCCACGCGCAGACCCGCCTCAAGGTCCTCTCCGAGATCACCGACAACGTCGACTTCCTGTTCCTGGCGGAGCCGGCCGAGGACGAGGCCTCCTGGACCAAGGCGATGAAGGAAGGCTCGGACGCCCTGCTGCGCACGGCCCGCGAGAAGCTTCAGGCCGCCGACTGGACCTCCGCCGAGTCGCTCAAGGAGGCCGTCCTGGCCGCCGGTGAGGCCCACGGCCTCAAGCTCGGCAAGGCCCAGGCCCCCGTCCGCGTCGCCGTCACCGGCCGCACGGTCGGCCTGCCGCTGTTCGAGTCCCTGGAGGTCCTGGGCAAGGAGACCACCCTGGCCCGGATCGACGCGGCGCTGGCGAAGCTCGCCGCGTAACGCGAAGCACCACACCGCGAGGGCGGCGTCCGGTTCCGGGCGCCGCCCTCGCCGTGTCCGCTCAGCCGTCACCCGGAGTTCACCCTTCCGGCCAACTCCCGTCTTCGGAGGGGACGTTGGATGCCCCCTGTGCGCACGGTGCGCGTGTGCGCCCAGGTACAGGGGGGAAGAGCGTGATCCGTTCACGAAGACTCGTCCACGCGGCAGTCGGCGGGGTGGTGGCCCTGTCCTGCACCGTGCTGACCGCGCCCGCGCAGGCGGCGCCCGGAGTCGACGAGCCGGCCGGCACGGTGCGGCTGGCCACCGAGAAGCGCGTGACCGTCGACTACCCCTGGGCCGGCGCGTCCGGCTTCCAGTACCGGCCGGGGACCACCTCGGTCACCACGGTGGACTACCCCGACGCGATCCCGCCCGCCCACGCCGGCCCGGACGACCCGGCCACCGGCACCGACGTCGTGAACACCCGTGACGGCCAGAGAGTCATCCAGAAACACCGCTCCACGGGCGTCACCGCCACCGTCACGATCCCCACCGGCCAGGCCTACCGGGCCGCCGTCGGCTGGAGCGTGCTGACCATGGACGCCACCGGCGCCCTGCACATGCTGCGCACCGTCGACGGCACCCTCACCGTGGACACCCCGGTCACCGGCTTCCCCGCGGGCGCCCGGCCCGTCCTCTACCGCACCGGCGGCTCGGTCGGCCGTCTCGCGATCGTCTACGCGCTGGACGGCAAGACGTCCGTGGGCCTGGTCGACCTCTCCGACGGCGCGTTCCGCACGTACGTCACCGGCGACACCGCGACCCCGCAGCTCGCGTTCAACGACCGCTGGCTGGTCGCCGACTGGAAGGCGATCCGGGTGGACGGCGCACCCGGCACCGAGCCCACCGCCCTGACCAGCACCGACGCCCAACTCGAAGCCGTCGTCGGCGACCAGCTCCTGATCGGCAACCCGACCTTCGTGCTGGGCGGCACCGAGGCCGCGCTCACCGCACGCTCCCTGGTCACCGGCGCCTCGACCACCGTGCTCCCCTCGTCGTTCGGCGGCATCGGCCCGACCCTGGACGGCGGCGCCCTGGCCACCGCGGGCCCCTCCAGCCTCGACTGGAACATCCACCGCATCACCCCCGACGGCAGCGGCGGCCTCACCACCGCCGAGGTGGCCGAGGTCCCCGCCGCCGCGACCGGCGTACAGGGACTGGCCGTCGCCGGCGGCGAGTTGTTCCTCTACGGCGCGACGCCGGGCGCCTCGCTCCGCTACAGCAGCTTCCAACTGGACGCAGCCGGCCGGCCCAGCGGCCCCCAGACGCGCCGCGGCCCGGGGCTGAGCCCGTCCACCTGCCTCACCGGCGACGCCGCCTGCCCCCAGCTGGAGGCCCTCGGTGACGGCCGCGTCAGCCACCTGTGGACCAGCGAGACGGGCCAGGAGTCCGTCGTCACCGTCGGCCTCGACACCACCACCGTCCTCAGCGCGCCCACGGACGGCGACTCCCGCGGCCGCGCCGGCGGCGGCACAGGCCGGTACGTGCTCTACAACGGCGGCTCCGGCAAGCAGCGGGTCGTCGACTTCCCGCGCGCCGCGACCGCGGGCGAGACCGTCCTCACCCGCGACCGCACCGCCGCCGCCGTGTGGGGGCAGACCCTGTGGGCCCCGGGCAGCACCCAGGGCCAGGTCACCGGCCGCAACCTCAAGACCGGCACGACCACCACCGTCACCACCGGCGCCCCCTGCGTCCCCACCGACATCCAGGCCGTCAACGCCTGGCTGTACTGGTCCTGCGGCAGCTCGGCCGGCGTCTACGACCGGGCCACCAACCGCAAGATCACGGTCCCGGCCGACCTCGGCCCGGCCCGCCTCGCCGACGGCTTCCTGCTCCGCGAGAACCGCACCACCCACGAACTGCTGCTCACCGACTTCCACACGGGTACGGCCACCACCCGGACCCTGGTCGGACTGCCCGCCACGGACCAGAACACCGGCGGCAGCAACGGCCGCTGGGCCGTCGACCGCTTCGGTGGCCCTGTCGCCTACCTCGACGGCACGTACGGCGAGGTCTCGATCGTCCCCAGCGGCGTCCCCACATCGCCCCTCGCACAGATGGAGGCCCAGGTCCACTCGCCGTCGGTGATCGGCAAGTCCTTCCCCTGGGCACCGGTCTGGCAGCTGAACAAGCCCTCCACCTGGACCCTGACCCTCACCGATGCCTTCGGCAAGACCGTCCGCACCCTGACCGGCGCCTCCACCGGAGCCGCCGTACGCCCGGCCTGGGACGGCACCACCGACAGCGGCGGCGGCACCACGGGCGGCACGTACACCTGGAAGCTCACCGCCCACCCCCGCGACGACCAGGGGCCGGACCTCACCCTCACCGGCACCATGACCCTGGGCTGAGCACGGGACGCGGTGGGTACGGTCGGAGCATGAGCATCCAAGCCGTGGTCTGGGACGTCGACGACACCCTCTTCGACTACACCACCGCCGACCGCCTCGGCATGCGCGCCCATCTCACAGCGGAGGGCCTGCTCGACGGCTACGACAGCGTCGAGCAGGCCATCGACCACTGGCGGGAGATCACCCACCAGCAGTGGACCCGCTTCTCGGCCGGCGAGGCCACCTTCGAGGGCCAGCGGCGCGAGCGCGTACGGGTGTTCCTGGACCGGGACCTCACCGACGCCGAGGCCGACGCGTGGTTCCAGCGGTACGTCACCCACTACGAGGCGGTCTGGGCCCTCTTCCCGGACGTCCTGCCCGTCCTCGACGCCCTCTCCGCGAGCCACCGGCACGCCGTGCTGTCCAACTCCAGCCTCCACGTCCAGGACCGCAAGCTGCGCGCCCTCGGCGTCCACGACCGCTTCGAGACCATCCTGTGCGCGGCCGAGCTCGGCGTCTCCAAGCCCGAGGCCGCGGCGTTCCTCGCGGCCTGCGATGCCCTCGGTCTGCCGCCGCACCAGGTCGCCTACGTCGGCGACCACCCGGAGATCGACGGACGGGGCGCCGCCGACGCGGGACTGCTGTCGGTGTGGATCGACCGTGGTGGCCTGTACGCCACGATCGACCCGCCCGTCGGGCCGCACCGCATCGCGTCCCTGGGCGAACTGCCTTCCCTGCTCGGCTCGGATAGTCGTTTTGGAGCCCCGTCCACCTTCAGGTAATGTTCTTCCTGCGCCGCGGGGAACGGGCCGGAAGGCCGGAATCCCAGGCGCACAGCTAGAACACAGACCCTCCGGGTCTTGCGTTCCAGTGGCCTATGGTGTAATTGGCAGCACGACTGATTCTGGTTCAGTTAGTCTTGGTTCGAGTCCAGGTAGGCCAGCTCGCAGAGCTCATCTGCATCGCCCCCGTTGTGTAGCGGCCTAGCACGCTGCCCTCTCAAGGCAGTAGCGCCGGTTCGAATCCGGTCGGGGGTACTGGTTCCGGAGATCGACAGATCGACGATCACCTCGGAACTGCTAGGGCCCCCGTTGTGTAGCGGCCTAGCACGCCGCCCTCTCAAGGCGGTAGCGCCGGTTCGAATCCGGTCGGGGGTACTGGTTCCGGAGATCGACAGATCGACGATCACCTCGGAACTGCTAGGGCCCCCGTTGTGTAGCGGCCTAGCACGCCGCCCTCTCCAGGCGGTCGCGCCGGTTCGAATCCGGTCGGGGGTACTGGTTCCGGAGATCGACAGATCGACGATCACCTCGGAACTGCTAGGGCCCCCGTTGTGTAGCGGCCTAGCACGCCGCCCTCTCAAGGCGGTAGCGCCGGTTCGAATCCGGTCGGGGGTACTGACTGGTCTAAACCACATTGGTCTATGGTGTAATTGGCAGCACGACTGATTCTGGTTCAGTTAGTCTTGGTTCGAGTCCAGGTAGACCAGCTCGGACCTGCGGAAACGCAGTGTCCAGGCCCCCGTTGTGTAGCGGCCTAGCACGCCGCCCTCTCAAGGCGGTAGCGCCGGTTCGAATCCGGTCGGGGGTACACATCACAAGAGGCCTCTCACTTCGGTGAGGGGCCTCTTGCGTATGCCTGCTTGGGGGCGCGGGGACTGCGCGAGCAACCCCTGCCGGCCCGCACGCGACGATCAAGCCGTCCGTGCCATGGCGCGTGATCGGGAAGGCCTGCCGCGGCGTTGAGGCCGGCCTCGCCCGAAACGCTCCGTCGGTTCAGCCGGTGCGCCGCAACGCCTCGGAGAGACGCCCCGCCGCATCGATCACAGCCTGCGCATGCATACGCCCCGGGTGGCGCGTCAACCGCTCGATCGGCCCGGACACGGACACCGCGGCGACCACCCGGTTCGAAGGCCCCCGCACCGGCGCGGACACGGACGCGACGCCCGGCTCCCGCTCGCCGATCGACTGGGCCCAGCCCCGCCGCCGCACACCCGACAGAGCCGTAGCCGTGAAGCGTGCCCCCTGCAGGCCGCGGTGCAGGCGCTCCGGCTCCTCCCAGGCCATCAGGATCTGCGCCGAGGAGCCGGCCTTCATGGTGAGCGTGGAACCGACCGGGACCGTGTCCCGAAGGCCGGACAGGCGCTCCGCCGCGGCGACACAGATACGCATGTCGCCCTGGCGGCGATAGAGCTGCGCGCTCTCGCCCGTGATGTCCCGAAGGTGTGTGAGCACCGGTCCTGCGGTGGCGAGGAGACGGTCCTCACCCGCGGCCGCGGCGAGCTCCGCCAGGCGAGGGCCGAGAATGAAACGGCCCTGCATGTCGCGCGCCACCATGCGGTGGTGTTCCAGGGCCACGGCCAGGCGGTGGGCCGTGGGTCGTGCCAGTCCGGTGGCGCCGACCAATCCCGCGAGGGTGGCCGGCCCGGACTCCAGAGCGCTCAGGACGAGGGCCGCCTTGTCCAGAACGCCGACGCCGCTACTGTTGTCCATGAAACGATACTCGCGTCTCACTCTGTGAAACGCAAGTTCAATTTTCCGTGGAACGCGCCACCCTGGAATCACGAAGTCACAACGGCCCGTGACGTAAGGGCCTGGCGGTGGGTGCCCGGAATCAGGGGTACGGGCACTGCCTCCTCAAGATCTCTAGTTGGGTCGGCGGACCGTCGCCGACCGGAGGGAACAGCGATGGGTAGGACACTCGCGGAGAAAGTCTGGGACGACCATGTCGTCCGGCGCGCGGAGGGCGAGCCCGACCTTCTCTTCATCGATCTGCACCTGCTGCACGAGGTGACCAGTCCGCAGGCCTTCGACGGTCTGCGCAAGAGCGGCCGCACGGTGCGGCGTCTGGACCTCACCATCGCCACCGAGGACCACAACACCCCGACCCTGGACATCGACAAGCCGATCGCGGACCCGGTCTCGCGGGTGCAGCTGGAGACGCTGCGCAAGAACGCCGCCGACTTCGGGGTGCGTCTGCACCCGCTGGGCGACGTCGAGCAGGGCGTCGTGCACGTGGTGGGCCCGCAGCTGGGTCTGACCCAGCCGGGCACCACCGTGGTGTGTGGTGACTCCCACACCTCCACGCACGGCGCGTTCGGGGCGCTGGCGTTCGGTATCGGCACCTCCCAGGTGGAGCACGTGCTGGCCACGCAGACGCTGCCGATGTCCCGGCCGAAGACCATGGCGATCACGGTCAACGGCGAGCTGCCCGAGGGTGTCACCGCCAAGGACCTGATCCTGGCGATCATCGCGAGGATCGGCACCGGCGGCGGCCAGGGCTATGTGCTGGAGTACCGCGGCGAGGCCATCGAGAAGCTGTCGATGGAAGCCCGGATGACCATCTGCAACATGTCGATCGAGGCCGGTGCCCGCGCGGGCATGATCGCCCCGGACGAGACCACGTTCGCCTACCTCCAGGGCCGCCCGCACGCCCCCGAGGGCGAGGACTGGGACGCGGCCGTCGCGTACTGGAAGACCCTCAGGACCGACGAGGACGCCGAGTTCGACGCCGAGGTGGTCATCGAGGCCGCCGAACTGTCGCCGTTCGTCACCTGGGGCACCAACCCCGGGCAGGGCGCACCCCTTTCGGCGTCCGTCCCCGACCCTGCTTCGTACGAAGACGCATCGGAGCGCTACGCCGCCGAAAAGGCCCTGGAGTACATGGGGTTGGAGGCCGGGCAGCCGCTGCGCTCCATCAACGTGGACACCGTCTTCGTAGGCTCCTGCACCAACGGCCGCATCGAGGACCTGCGGGCGGCCGCCGAGCTGCTGAAGGGCCGCAAAGTCGCCGACGGCGTACGGATGCTGGTCGTCCCGGGCTCCGCGCGGGTGGGTCTGCAGGCCGTTTCCGAGGGCCTGGACGTGGTGTTCAAGGAGGCCGGCGCCGAATGGCGGCACGCGGGCTGCTCGATGTGCCTCGGCATGAACCCCGACCAGCTGGCCCCCGGTGAGCGCTCCGCGTCCACCTCCAACCGCAACTTCGAAGGCAGGCAGGGCAAGGGCGGACGCACCCACCTGGTGTCGCCGCAGGTCGCGGCCGCCACCGCCGTCCTTGGCCACCTGGCCTCCCCGGCCGACCTGTCCGCCGACGCCCCCACGCCCGCTGGAGTCTGATCATGGAAGCCTTCACCACCCACACCGGCCGGGCCGTCCCGCTGCGCCGTTCCAACGTCGACACCGACCAGATCATCCCCGCCCACTGGCTCAAGAAGGTCACGCGCGACGGGTTCGAGGACGGGCTGTTCGAGGCCTGGCGCAAGGACGAGACGTTCGTGCTCAACCAGAGCGAGCGCAAGGGCGCGACCGTCCTCGTCGCCGGCCCGGACTTCGGCACCGGCTCGTCCCGCGAGCATGCCGTCTGGGCCCTGCAGAACTACGGCTTCAAGGCCGTGATCTCCTCCCGCTTCGCCGACATCTTCCGCGGCAACTCGCTCAAGAACGGCCTGCTCACGGTCGTTCTGGAGCAGCCGATCGTGGACGCGCTGTGGGAACTCACCGAGAAGGACCCGCAGGCCGAGATCACCGTCGACCTTCATGCCCGCGAGGTGCGCGCCGAGGGCATCACCGCCGCCTTCGAGCTGGACGAGAACTCCCGCTGGCGGCTGCTGAACGGCCTCGACGACATCTCGATCACCCTGCGGAACGAGGCCGACATCGCCACCTACGAGGCCAAGCGCCCCTCCTTCAAGCCGCGCACCCTCCCGGTCTGACCCCGGCACGGTCCGCCGCCTGAGAGCAAGGCGACTTTCGGCCACAGCAACATCCCCTCTGTACCCCCGATCAGCCCGATCGGGGGTACAGCCGTGTCTGCACCCGAACGGCCCTGCCCACCCGTTGTTCGGCTGCCAACTTCCCACGTTAAGCCCGTGGTTGCTGGGGTAAGCGAGGGGTACAGCCGTGACTTCCACGTGTGCCGGGAAGGCCGTTTGAGGCGGCAGTTGTCCCCTGCGCAGGCGACAACTCGCCCCAGATGGCACAATCTGTGCATGGAACACGACGGCCAACTCGAGCTCTATGCGGCAGTCGCGGACCAACTCAAGGAAGCGCACACAAGGGTGCGCGCACTGCAAGTCCCGGAGGGCGTACGGATGGCGCTGACCCGGAAGCTGCTGGTCATTACGGCCGCGGCCAAGCACGATCTCGCCGACGCGGCAAGGCGGCTGGAGCGGTTCAATACGGACCTCGACGAGGGACGTCTCCCCGTCGAGGAACGCTGAACCTCTCGACACCGTCGAGTTCGCTGCGGCACAAGGGTGATAAGCCCGTTTCGTGTTTGATTTGCGGTATATATCTGCCTAACGTGCGAAAAAGCTTGAACACTTTCGTTCTGGCGATGTCTCCGAAGGGGAAGACGTGAACAAGGCGCAGCTCGTAGAAGCGATTGCCGACAAGATGGGCGGCCGCCAGCAGGCCGCCGACGCTGTCGACCATGTACTGGACGCCATCGTCCGAGCGGTCGTCTCGGGTGAGCGGGTCTCGGTCACCGGCTTCGGTTCGTTCGAGAAGGTCGACCGTCCGGCCCGGTACGCCCGTAACCCCCAGACGGGCGAGAGGGTTCGGGTCAAGAAGACCTCCGTTCCGCGCTTCCGCGCCGGTCAGGGCTTCAAGGACCTGGTCAGCGGCTCGAAGAAGCTGCCGCGCGGCGGCGAGGTCTCCGTCAAGAAGGCGCCGAAGGGCAGCCTGACCGGCGGTGCCGGCGCGACGGTCAAGAAGGCCGCCGCGAAGAAGGCGACCACCAAGTCGGCCGCCGCGAAGAAGACCACCGCCAAGAAGACGACGGCGAAGAAGGCCACGACGAAGACCGCGGCCGCGAAGAAGACCACCGCGAAGAAGGCGCCCGCCAAGAAGACCACGGCGACGTCCAAGACCACCGCCGCGAAGAAGACCACCGCGAAGAAGGCCCCGGCGAAGAAGGCCACGGCCAAGAAGGCGCCCGCCAAGAAGTCGACGGCGCGCAAGACCACCGCCAAGAAGACCACCGCCCGCAAGAAGTAGGGGCACCGGGGTACTCACGCGCCGGGCCGGACTCCGCACGGAGTCCGGCCCGCGGCGTGTTCAAGCACGTCAGTCGTGGTCAGAGGGTCTGCAGGGTCACCAGAGTGATCCGGAGCGCGTCCCTCGCCCCTTCGACCTCGATGCGCACCCGCTGGCCCGGGCGCAGCAGTCTGAGGCCTCCCGCGTCGAACGCGGCCGCGTCGAAGGGCACCGGGGTGCCGTCGTCCAGGAGCACCTGCCCGCTGCGGCTTTCGGGGTCGTACGTGTACGCGGTCGCCTGCATGGCCGCAGCCTACTGCCCGGGAATCAGCAACCGCGCGGCGGTCGCGGCCGTATGAGGGCCGACCCCCAGGGCCAGCGCGCTGCGCAGGTCGTCGCCGGTGTCCACGTCCTGGCGTACGGAATCGACCTCGGTGAGGGGCAGTTCCACGGCTCCCGACGCGCGGTGCCGGGCCCGGGAGTCCGTGCCGAAGGCCGGGTGCAATTCCCGGCCCGGGGCGGCGGCCAACAGGGTCGTCCCGATTCCGGCCGCGTCCGGGAGAAATGCGCGCGGGAATTCGGCGGCGGTATCCAGTACCCGGGACAATTCCGTCGGGCGCAAAGCCGGCAGATCGGCGTTCAGTGCGGCCACCGCTCGGGCCGGGCGGGCGGACCGTACGGCCCGCGTCGCGTGTGCGAGGGCGGCGTTGAGACCGCCGCCCGGCTCGTCGGGGATGATCGCGGCGCCCAGCGCGGCCAGCTCACGGCCCGCCCGGGCATCGTCCGTGACGACTGCCACATCCCCCACCCCCGGGCAGGCCAGCGCGGCCGCCACCGTGTCCTGGGCGAAGGCCAACGCCAGGTCCGGCCGCAGCCCGTCGTCCGCGGTGTCCGCAAGCCTGCTCTTGGCCTGGGCCAGGGGCTTCAGGGGTACGACCAAGGTCCACTGCACGGGTGTTCCGTCCTCCTCTTGTCGCGGTCATTGTCACCCGGGGCCTCGGGCGGGCGGCGTGCCGGGGCGTACGGTGTTCTCGACAGACCGGCGGCCTGGGGCGACACTTGTGCGGCCCCCCGTGGCCCCGGCTTCAGGCTTTAGAGGAAGGTGTCCGCGTGCCCCGCCGCAGAATCGGCTTCTGGTACCGCTTCGCCGCGGTGATCTGCAAACCGCCGCTGGTGGTTCTGCTCAGGCGGGACTGGCGTGGAATGGAGCACATTCCGGCCGAGGGTGGATTTATCACCGCGGTGAACCATAATTCGCACATCGATCCCTTCGCTTACGCGCACTTTCAGTACAACACCGGGCGCGTCCCGCGATTCCTCGCGAAGAGCGGGCTTTTCAAGAAGGGATTCGTCGGGGCCGCGATGCGGGGCACCGGGCAGATTCCCGTCTACCGCGAGAGCACGGACGCGCTGAGCGCCTTCCGGGCCGCGATCGACGCCGTGGACCGCGGGGAATGCGTGGCCTTCTACCCGGAGGGCACCCTCACGCGCGACCCGGACGGCTGGCCCATGACCGCCAAGACCGGGGCCGCGCGCGTCGCCCTGCAGACCAAGTGCCCGGTCATCCCCGTCGCCCAGTGGGGCTGCAACGAGTTGCTGCCGCCGTACGCGAAGAAGCCGAATCTGCTGCCCCGCAAGACGCACCGCGTGCTCGCCGGGCCGCCCGTGGACCTCGCGCGGTTCTACGACCGGGAGATGACCGCGGAGCTGCTGAAGGAGGCCACGGAGGTCATCATGGCCGCCGTCACCGCCCAGCTGGAGCTGATCCGCGGCGAGAAGGCGCCCGAGACGCCGTACGACCCGCGCCGGGAGCGGATCGAGCAGCGGCGCCGCACACAGGCACAGACACAGACGCACCAGGAGGCCGGGCAGACCGTGCAGGAAGAGGGGCTGGGCAAGTGAGCAAGCCGGTCAAGGCGGCGGTCCTGAGCGCCGGTTCGTGGGGTACGGCCTTCGGCATGGTGCTCGCCGACGCGGGGTGCGAGGTCACCCTGTGGGCGCGACGCCCGGAGGTCGCGGAGGCGATCAACTCCACGCGGACCAATCCCGACTACTTCCCGGGCGTCGAGCTCCCGGAGAACGTCCGGGCCACCACCGATCCCGCCGAGGCCGCGGCGGACGCCGACTTCACGGTGCTGTCGGTGCCCTCGCAGACCCTGCGCGGCAACCTCGCCGAGTGGAGCCCGCTGCTGGCCCCCGACACGGTGCTGGTGTCGTTGATGAAGGGCGTCGAACTCGGCTCCGCGATGCGGATGAGCGAGGTCATCGACGACGTCGCCAAGGTCGGCCCGGACCGGATCGCCGTGGTCACCGGGCCCAACCTCGCGCGGGAGATCGCCGCGCGGATGCCGGCCGCGGCCGTGGTGGCCTGCACCGACGAGGCGGTCGCCCAGCGGCTCCAGGCCGCCTGCCACACGCCGTACTTCCGCCCGTACACCAATACGGACGTGGTCGGTTGCGAACTGGGCGGAGCCGTGAAGAACGTCATCGGTCTCGCCGTCGGCATCGCGGACGGCATGGGCCTCGGCGACAACGCCAAGGGCTCCCTCATCACCCGCGGGCTCGCCGAGACCACCCGGCTCGGCATGGCCCTCGGAGCCGACCCGCTGACCTTCTCCGGACTCGCGGGCCTGGGCGACCTGGTGGCGACCTGCTCCTCGCCGCTGTCGCGCAACCACACCTTCGGCACCAACCTCGGCAAGGGCATGACCCTCCAGGAGACCATCGCCGTCACCAAGCAGACCGCGGAGGGCGTCAAGTCCTGTGAGTCGGTGCTCGATCTGGCCCGTCGGCACGGCGTCGACATGCCCATCACGGAGACGGTCGTCGGCATCGTGCACGAGGGCAAGCCTCCGGTGGTGGCCCTCAAGGAGCTGATGTCGCGCAGCGCGAAGCCCGAACGACGCTGAGCGACGCGAGGCCGGCGGCGCTTACTAGCGGCCCTACCAACGGGTACTCTCAACGCGATATGAGCACCGAGAACCTCCCCCAGAGCCCCGAGCAGCCGCCTCGCAAGCCGCGTGTGGCCGTCGTGTTCGGCGGGCGCAGCTCCGAACACGGGATCTCCGTGGTCACCGCCGGCGCCGTCCTCAAAGCCATCGACCGGACGAAGTACGACGTCCTGCCGATCGGTATCACCCAGGACGGGCGTTGGGCGCTCACGGCGGACGAACCGGAGCGGATGGCGATCGTCGACCGGCGCCCGCCGAGCGTCGACGCGCTCGCGGAGTCGGCCGAGGGCGGAGTGATCCTCCCGGTCGACCCCGCCAACCGCGAAGTCGTCTACAGCGAGCCGGGATCGGTCCCCAAGGCGCTCGGCGAGGTCGACGTGGTCTTCCCGGTGCTGCACGGCCCGTACGGCGAGGACGGCACCCTCCAGGGCCTCCTGGAGCTCTCCGGCGTCCCGTACGTGGGTTCGGGTGTGCTCGCCTCGGCCGTCGGCCAGGACAAGGAGTACATGAAGCGGGTGTTCACCTCCTTCGGGCTGAAGGTCGGCCCGTACGTGGTGATCCGGCCGCGGGAGTGGGAACACGACCAGGCCGCAGCCCGCAAGAAGATCGTCGACTTCGCCGGCGAGCACGGCTGGCCGCTGTTCGTGAAGCCCTCGCGGGCCGGCTCGTCGATCGGCATCACCAAGGTCGACGACCTCTCCGGACTCGACGAGGCGATCGCCGAGGCCCAGCGGCACGACCCGAAGATCCTCGTGGAGGCCGCGCTGCGCGGCCGCGAGATCGAGTGCGGCGTCCTGGAGTTCGAGGACGGCCCCCGGGCCTCCCTGCCCGCGGAGATCCCCCCGCCCGAGGCGCAGGCGTACTACGACTTCGAGGCCAAGTACATCGACTCCACTCCGGGCCTCGTCCCCGCACCCCTCACGCCCGAGGAGACGGCCGAGGTCCAGCGCCTGGCGGTGGAGGCGTTCGAGGCGGCGTCCTGCGAGGGCCTGGTCCGCGCGGACTTCTTCCTCACCGAGGACGGCGAGTTCGTGATCAACGAGATCAACACGATGCCCGGCTTCACGCCCATCTCGATGTATCCGCAGATGTGGCAGGCGAGCGGGGTGAGCTACCCGGAGCTGATCGACCGGCTGGTGCAGGCGGCACTGCGCAGGTCGACGGGACTGCGCTGAAGCGCCCATCGAGGGGCGCGGGGAACTGCGCGATCAGCCACGAACGGCCCGCGGGCTCAGGACACAAGCACCGGCGCGGCGCTCAGGAGGCGATCCCCTCGGGGATCGCCTTCTTCACGGCCGCGGCCAGATCGATCAGCACACCCGAGCTGTCCACGCCCTCGGGCGCCCGGACCTCGACGTACGCCTCCCGGTTGGCGGTGGTGAACAGATACCCCCCGCCGTCCTGCTTCTCCATCAGCCAGTCGACCCCGTTCACGCCCCCGGCGACGGCATCCGGATCCCGGCCGTCCGCCACCTTCGGGTCGATCATCTTCGGCGGTTGCGGCACACCGCAGCGCAGTATGATCGCCGGGCTGCCCCAGCCCGCCGTCAGCGCCGACGCGGGTTCGGGATCCGCGCGGCGCTCACCGTCCACCTTCGCGGGCAGTACCTTGTCCAGGTTCCGGCACAGTCCCACGACCTTCCCGTCCGGACTGGGAACCGCCGCCGACGCGCTGTCGTCTGCTGAGGAGCAGCCCGCAGCAGTGATCAACAGCGCGACAGCGGGCAGGCGGAACACGCGGAAGACACAACGGTGCCGGTGACGGAAAGAGTTCACCGGCACAGGGTAGACGGGGGCTACAGATGGACGACCGGGCAGGTCAGGGTGCGGGTGATGCCGTCCACCTGCTGAACCTTGGCGACCACCATGCGGCCGAGATCGTCGACGGTGTCGGCCTGGGCCCGCACGATCACGTCGTACGGTCCCGTCACGTCCTCGGCCTGGATCACCCCAGAGATCTTGCCGATCGTCTCGGCGACGGTCGACGCCTTGCCGACCTCCGTCTGGATCAGGATGTACGCCTGTACCACGGAACCTCCAGGGCGGCCACGAGGATCATGTGGGGAAAAGGAACGCCACGGTATCGCGTCGCCGCTCGCCGCGGGGAGACCCGCGGGGACCGGGTTGTGCGCGCCGGGGTTCAGGTCCGGCAGAACTTGACGGTCACTTCGACCGTAGCGAGGACCGAGATGCCTCGCGACCGGGCACGGACAGGGACAGAAGGGGAGCAAGGGCAATGAAGGGCACTGTTGGTGAGCTCGGTGAGTTCGGGCTCATCAGGGAGCTCACCTCCCGTCTGACCACCACCCCGGCGGTCCGGGTCGGCCCCGGCGACGACGCCGCCGTGGTGGCCGCGCCCGACCGCAGGGTCGTGGCGAGCACGGACATCCTGGTGGAGGGCCGGCACTTCCGGCGCGACTGGTCGACGGCCTACGACGTGGGCCGCAAGGCCGCCGCGCAGAATCTCGCCGACATCGCCGCCATGGGCGCCGTACCGACCGCGCTGCTGCTCGGCCTGGTCGTCCCGGCCGAGCTGCCGGTGACGTGGCCGAGCGAGCTGATGGACGGCCTGCGTGACGAATGCCAGGTGGCGGGCGCCGCCGTGGTCGGCGGTGACGTCGTACGCGGCGACTCGATCATGGTGTCGATCACGGCGCTCGGCGATCTGCGCAACCAGGAGCCGGTGACGCGGGCGGGCGCCCGCCCCGGCGACCGCGTCGCGGTGACCGGCTGGCTGGGCTGGTCGGCCGCCGGGTACGCGGTGCTGTCGCGGGGATTCCGTTCACCGCGGGCGTTCGTGGAGGCCCACCGGCGCCCGGAGCCGCCGTATCACGCGGGTCCGGCCGCCGCCGGGCTCGGGGCGACCGCGATGTGCGACGTGAGCGACGGGCTGATCGCGGACCTCGGGCACATCGCCGAGGCGAGCAAGGTGCGGATCGACATCCGCTCCGGGGCGATCGACATCCCGTCCCAGATGAACGACATCGGGCAGGCCGTCGGCGTCGACCCCATGCAGTGGGTGCTGACCGGGGGAGAGGACCACGCGATCGTGGCGACCTTCCCGCCGGACGTGAAGCTGCCCGCCCGCTGGAAGGTCATCGGGGAGGTCCTCAACCCCTCGGCGCTGCCCCAGGTGACGGTCGACGGGGCACCCTGGACCAGCAAGGGCGGCTGGGACCACTTCGCGGACATAGAGTCGTGATCCCGGGCGTCCTGACGGTCGCGGGCTCCGACTCCGGCGGCGGCGCGGGCATCCAGGCCGACCTCAAGACGATGCTCGCGCTCGGCGTGCACGGCATGAGCGTCGTGACGGCGGTGACCGCGCAGAACTCGCTCGGTGTGCAGGGGGCTTGGGAACTGCCCGTGGAGTCCGTGCGGGCCCAGTACCGCAGTGTCGTCGACGACATCGGCGTGCAGGCGGTCAAGACGGGCATGCTGGCCTCGGCGGAACTCGTGGAGGCGGTCGCCGAGTTGATCGCCGGGACGGACGCCCCGGCGGTCGTCGATCCGGTGGGCGTCTCCAAGCACGGCGACGCCCTGCTCGCCGCCTCCGCGCTGGACTCCGTGCGCACGAAGCTGCTGCCGGTGGCGACGGTCGCCACCCCGAACCTCGACGAGGTGGCCCAGATCGCGGGCGTCCGGGTCGAGGCGGAGCGCGACATGCGCACGGCCGCCGCGGCGGTGCTGGCGTACGGGCCGCGCTGGGTGCTGATCAAGGGCGGCCACCTGCCTGGGGACGCCGTCGACCTGCTCACCGACGGCTCCGAGGAGCACTGGCTGCGGGCGCCGAGGCATGACAACCGCCACACCCACGGCACCGGCTGCACCCTCGCCTCCGCGGTCGCCTCCCAGCTCGCCAAGGGGCAGTCCGTGCCGGAGGCGGTGGCGGCGGCGAAGGACTACGTCACGGGGGCCGTCGCGGCCGGGTTCGCGCTCGGCGGGGGGATCGGGCCGGTGGATCACGGCTGGCGCTTTCGGACGGGCACCGAACGCTGACGGAGCTGATGCTCAGGCACGGCAAAGAGCCGGCCCACCAGAGGTGGACCGGCTCTGCAGCGAACCAGCAGTGGTTGCGCGCTAGCTGAGCGTCAGCGCGAGACCTTGCCGGCCTTGATGCACGAGGTGCAAGCGTTCACGCGCTTCGGCGTCCCGCCCACCACGGTACGCACACGCTGGATGTTCGGGTTCCAGCGACGGGGCGTACGGCGGTGCGAGTGCGAGATGTTGTTGCCGAAGCCCGGCCCCTTGCCGCAGACGTCGCAGTTGGCAGCCACGGGTCACTCCAAAGACTTCAGATGCACTTACGGTTGATCCCGGCAGGCCGGGATCAGGACTCTCGGGCTGTGACCAGCCGGTCGAAATCTGAGTGGCGTTGCCAGGGGGAAGGCCCGATCAGATCGGGCAACCGGAGCAGCATACAACGGCTGCACCCGTAGAGCGAAACTACCATGGCAGCTCAGGGGCCCGGCGCCTCCCGCTTCCGGTGAACACCGCCCCGGGGTCTACGCTGCCTGCCACGTCCGACAGCTCAGGGAGGCGTAGTGGCGCAGGTGCCGCAGACATTCTTCGATGCTCTCGCGGTGCGCACCTGGTGCGGTCTCGCGCTGCAGACACTGGGGCGGGCGCGTGAGGAGATCGACGCGATCAACGTCTATCCGGTGGCGGACGGCGACACCGGCACCAATCTGTATCTGACCGTGGAGTCGGCGGTCGCGGCGGTCGAGGCGGTGTTCGCGGGGCACGCGGCGGGGTCCGCAGCCGCGGTGGGTGCCGCGGGTGCCGGGAGTGCGGGTGCCGGGAGTGCGGACGCCAGGGGCTCGGACGCGGGTGGCAGGGACGCCGGGGGCTCGGACGCGGGTGGCAGGGACGCCAGGGGCTCGGACGCAGGTGGCAGGGACGCCGGGGGCGCGGGAGAGCCGACGCTCGCCGACGCCGCCCGGGCGATGGCGCACGGGGCCCTCATCGGCGCCCGCGGGAACTCCGGGACCATCCTCGCCCAGCTGCTGCGCGGCATGGCCCAGGTGCTGGCCGACGACGACACCGCCCGGGCCGACGGGCGGGGCCTGCGGCTCGCCCTGCGGCACGCGGCCGACTCCGCCCGACGGGCCGTCGCCCATCCCGTCGAGGGCACCGTCCTCACGGTCGCCTCGGCCGCCGCCGACGCGGCCGACGGCGCGGAGGGCGACTGCGGGACCGTGGCCCGGGCGGCCTACGACGGCGCCCGCACGGCTCTCGCCGCGACCCCGGGCCAGCTGCCCGTCCTGGAACGCGCCGGGGTGGTCGACGCCGGCGGGCGGGGACTGGTCGCGGTGCTCGGGGCGCTGGTGGAGACGTTCACGGGGGAGAGGGCGCGGGCGGTGGCGGGAAGCGCGTGCACCGGGCCCGCCGGGGTCCCCCACGCGCGCGTGCACCCCGCCGAAGGCCAGGTCCTCGCCGACGGCCGGGCCCTCGCCGAAGGCCAGGTTTTCGCCGACGGCCACGCCCCGGCCGACGGCGCCCCGGGTGAGTGCATCGACAGCGCCGCCGCCGTGCCCGGCCAGGAAGGGCCCGCCTTCGAGGTGATCTACCTGCTGGAGGCCGAGGACGCGGCGGTGGAGCGGCTGCGGGAGCGGCTCGACGCCCTCGGGGACTCCCTGGTCGTGGTCGGCGGCGACGGGCTGTGGAACGTCCACGTCCATGTCGACGACGCGGGTGCGGCCGTCGAGGCCGGTATCGAGGCCGGGCGGCCCCACCGCGTCCGCATCACGCACTTCGGTGCCGGTGACGTGCACACCACCGGCGCCGAGCGGCAGCCTCGGGAGCGCGCCGAGAGGGCCGTCGTGGCCGTCGTGCCCGGCGAGGGCCTGGCCGGGCTGTACACCGAGGCGGGGGCGACGACCGTGCTCGCCCGCCCCGGGGAGCCGCCCGCGAGCGGCGAGCTCGTCCAGGCCGTACGGCGGGCCCACGCGCGCGAGGTCGTGCTGCTGCCCAACGACGCCGACCTGCGCCACACCGCCGCCGCGGCCGCCGAGCAGGTCCGCGCGGAGGGCATCCGGGTGGCCCTGATCCCGACCCGCTCGGCGGTCCAGGGCATCGCGGCGCTGGCCGTCCACGAACCGGACCGCCGCTTCGACGAGGACGTCGTGTCCATGACATCGGCCGCCGGGGCCACCCGCTACGCCGAGGTCACCGTCGCCGAACGGCAGTCCTGGACGATGGCCGGCATCTGCCAGGCCGGCGACGTCCTGGGCCTGATCGACGGGGACGTGGCCGTGATCGGCACGGATGTCGCGGTGACCGCCGAGACCGTTCTGGACCGCATGCTCTCGGCCGGGGGCGAGATGGTCACCCTGGTCCTCGGCGACGACGTCCCCGACACCGTCGCCGCGCGTCTGGAGAGCCGGGTCCGCGAGGCATACCTCGCCGTCGACACGGTGCTGTACCGGGGCGGACGGCAGGGGGCCCTGCTCCTCATCGGCGTGGAGTGAATCGGCGTGGAGTGAACGGCGGCGGTCAGTCCTGCGACGCGACGCGGAGCATGTGCTCCGCCTCCGCCCGCCGGGCCCGCACCGTCGAGCGGCCCTCGCCCTCGCCCTCGGTCTCCGCATCCGCGTCTGCGCCGTCGTAGCCGTCGTAGCCGTCGTAGGCCGACAGCACCGTGCGCGCCCGTGCTCTCGCGGCGGCCGGGCGGTCCAGCTCGATCTCCAGCCAGCCCGCGGTGAGTTCGGCGCCGGTGCGGCTGTGCAGGGCACCCTCCCCGAGTGAGGCGAACATCTCGGCGGCCCGCTGCAGCCGGGACAGGGCCTCTTCGAACACGGCCCGGACCGCGGGGCCTTCGGCGCCCTCGGGGACGGATCGGGTCAGCAGGTCGGCGAACTGCCGGTGGGTGTCCCCGAGTTCGGCGACGAGCTGCTGCCGGGTCTCCTCGTCGGAGACCGCCTCCTCCCGTGCCCTTTCGCACGCGCGGATCGCCTCCGCCATCATCGCTCGTGCCTCGGCCGGCCCGCCCTCGGTCTCCAACGCCAGCCAGGCGCGGGCACGCAGGGCGCGGATCAGGCCGGGGGAGTTGCCCAGCGCGCGCCACAGGTCGCCCGCGCGGGCGTAGGCCCGGTCCGCCTCGACGGGCAGTCCGGCCTGCCCGAGGGACTCCCCGGCCAGGTGGGCGAGGGTCGCGTGGTCGTGCTGCTCGGGCCAGTGCCGGGCGATCTCGGCGGCCTGCAGACGGCGTTCGGCGGCCGCGCGGTGCTCGCCGAGCTCGCTCAGGCAGTCGCCGAGCCACCACTGCGTCTGCACGACCGCCCCGTCGCCGTGCGTCTCGGCGGTCACGTCGGGCAGCGCCGACTCCAGCACCTCCGCGGCCTCGGCCCACCGCCCCTGCCGCAGCAGGAACCCGCCGAGCTGCTGTCGCGCCCAGGCACCCAGCGTCGCCGACTCACCCGCCTCGTCGGCCCAGTGGGCGGCCTTCAGGGCGTGCCGGGCGGCTTCCACGGCATCACCGCGGCCACCGAGGACCTCGGCGAGCTGGAGGTGCAGCTGGGCCCGGCCCGGCGCTTCCAGGTGCGCTCCGCCGTGCTCCAGTGCCCCCCGCAGCGCCCGCTCGGTCTCCGCCGCGTCGCCGAGGTGGTGGGCCAGGGTCGCCAGGCGGGCCTCGTACTCCACCGCGTACCACGGCAGTCCCGCCGCGACGAACGCCGCCGCGCCCCGCGCGAACAGCTCCGCGGCCCTCCGCAGGTCCCCGGCCAGCCCCGCCAGCTCCCCGAGCATCGCCTGCGCCTCGGCGACCCGCGCGGCCAGCCGTACGTCCTCGCCGGTCCGGCCGTCGACGAGCGCGAGGACCTCACGGACGGCGGCCTCGGCCTCGGCGAGAGCGGACCCGTCGTCCTCGCCCTCGTGCGCCCGGCGGGTCAGGATCCGGGCCCGGCTCATCACGACGGACGCCGTCTGCCGCATCCCCGTGCCCTCCGCGGCGTACAGCGCGAGGACCTCGTCGTACAGGCCCGCCACCGCCGCGACGGCGCCGTCCACGTCACCCGCGAGCGCACGGACGTAGGCCCCACGCGCGCGTGCGGCGAGAGCCTCGCCCGGGTCGCCCGCCTCGGCGTAGAGGTCCGCGGCCCGCTCGAACAGGCCGGTGCCCTCGGGGCCGAGGGACATCGCTTCGTGGTCGGCCATCTCGGCACGGTCGCGCGGGTCCAGCTCGGCGTCTTCGGCGGCCGCGGCGGCCGCCGCCCACGCCTCCACGGCGTTCGGCCGCAGGCCGTCCGACAGCCGCCGTGCCTCGGCCAGCAGGGCGGGCAGATCAGACCGGCCAGTGGCGCGGACCGGAGCGGCGGGGGGAACGGGCGGGGGAGCCGGGCGAACCGAGCGCACGCCCAGCGGCAGCCGTTCCGCGAGCGGTTGCCGCGCCATACGCGCGCGTGCCCGCTCGCTCACGTACGCCGTGCCGTTGCGCTCGTCGAAGCGCGCCGCCAGGGCGAGGGCCTCCCCGCGCGCGTGCGCGGCGAGTTCGCGGGCGGTCCACTCCCGCCCGGCCGGACCCGGCACCTGCCGCTCGCCCAGCCCGAGCCCGGTCAGCCGGTCCATGAGCAGGGCCACCACGCTCAGGAAGTCCAGCCTGCTCTGCGGATGCCCGTCGTCGGTGAAGTACGCCGGCCGCTCCGCGAGCAGCTCCAGGCCCCGGGCCTCGTTGCCGGTCAGCGCGCAGAACTCCACGTGCTCGGCGTACGCACCGCGCATGCTCTCCATCGCCCGGACGAGCCGGAAGCCCCGCAGGTGGTTGGCCCGGGCCTCGTCCGGGCGGCCCAGCCGCAGCAGCGGCACGAGGGAGGACGCGAAGGCCGTGTGGGGCTCGTGTGCGCAGGTGAACTCGCCCTCCAGCACCGGCCGCCACAACCGAAGCGCCTCGGCGTCCCGCCCTTGCTCCGCCTGCCACCAGCCCTGCCCGTGCAACTCGCAGGCGTGGCAGTCCGCCATGGCGTCCCGGTCGGCGGCCAGCCACGCGGCGTACGCCCGCTCGGCCCGCGCAACGTCCCCTATGTGCGCGGCCACACTGTGCTCGGCGCTGCGCACGGCCCGCTCGGAGTGCCCGGCGAGCCGGTAGCGGTGCTCCATCTCGCCGAGCCACTGCTCGATCGACGCGAGCGGGATGTGCGGCTGGTCCAGCATGCCGGCCGAGACCCACTTGAAGACCCAGTGCAGCGAGTGGGTCTCGTACTCGTCGAAGTCCTCGGGCCGTTCGTCCCACATCCGCAGCAGCCGTGCGAAGGGGACGAACATCTTCCCCTTCTCGGAGCTGTAGTTGTAGACCTTCAGCTGGTGGCCGAGTGCCTCGATCACGGCGAGCGGAATGCCCAGCTTCTCGGCCGCCGTCAGCAGCTCCTCCGCGCGGGCGTTGCGGGCCGGCCCCTCCGGCTGTCCGGAGTTCTCCGCCATCGCCTCGCGCAGGGCGTCGAAGTCCGTGATCTCCGTCATGCCTGACCGTCCTCGCTGTGCGTGGCCCACTCCAGGAGGCCGATGAACGCGCGGTTGAGCAGCGCCGAGTCGGCCGGCCTCAGCGGCCGCTGCGCCATCAGCAGCGCCTGCCCGTACAGCGACTCGGTGGCGGTGCCGATCAGCTCCGGGTCGGGCAGCGCGCTGATCCGCCGCACCAGCGGGTTGAGATGGTTGAGCACCAGCCGCGCGCGCGGTGCGCTGCCGCGCAGGGAGCCGAGGATGCCCGCCCACAGGTCGTCGGCCCGCTCCTCGGCGTCCGCCCGGGCCTGCTCGTGCCGGGCGTCCCGGTCGTCGAGGTGCAGCGCGGGCACGGACAGCGGGTGGAAGGCCCGCAGGACGACGTCACAGCCGAGCGGGTCGAGCCGGGCCCGGGCCGCCGCCAGGAAACCGGACAGGGCCAGCTCCTCGGCCGGGTCGACCGCGTCCAGATGCGCGGTGACCGTCTCCGCGTCCAGCTCGGCGACCACGGTCCCCGGCCGCACCGACGGCAGCGCCTGAACCAGCTCGCTGTCGTACGTGTAACCGCCGTTGATCACGCCGATGCCCTGCGCGGACGCGATCGGCGCGACCTGCCGGTACTCCTCGACGGTCCGCGTGAAGTGCACCACCGGGTGCCGCTGCGCGAACTCCTCCAGGGACAGCCGCCCGTCGGTCGTCTCGAACGGCAGCCACGGAAGCATCGTGCGCAGCATCTCCCGGTCGTGCCGGGCCAGCGACTTCACGCCCAGGTGGTGCACCGCCAGGAACGCGGCCAGCCGGTCCGGATCACCGGCCGCCAGCCCCGTCAGCCAGGCACGGATCCGCTCGCCCAGCGCCTCCCGCACGCCGGCCAGCGTCTCGTCCTCGTACAGCGCCTCGCGTGACGCCGTGGGCCGCAGACTGTCCGTGTCGAGGACGCAGCGCACGAAGAACGCCCAGTCGGGCAGCAGCTGTTCGGCCCGCTCGGTCAGCAGCATGCCCTTCAGGTGCACCCGGTGGCCAGCGCGCTGGGCCGGGCTCACCGCCGACGGCAGCACGTACGCCACTCCTCGGATGCCGGCCAGCGGCACGGACAGGTCGATCGTGTCCAGCGGGGTGAAGCCGAACAGGTCGTGGCAGTGCCGGGCGAGGGCGACGCGGCGGGCGGCCGGGCCCGGATACGGGCGGTCCCAGGGCGCCGGAAGGTCGGTGACCGCCTCGTCGCCGACCCGGACGTCGTACGGCAGCAGCGACCCGAAGTCCCGGGCCAGCGCCTCGACCCGCCCGGGCGCGAGCCACTCCGCGGCACCGGCCCGGGCCACCAGGTGAACGGTCGTGCCCGGTTCGGGCCGCTCGGCGTCCGGCAGCGTCCGCACGGTGTACGAACCGTCGTCGGACGCCGTCCACTCCACCGGCGGCGCCCCGGGCGTACGGGCGCTGCGGCTGACGACCCGGATCCGCTCGGCGACGACGAAACAGGCCAGCAGCCCGATGCCGAATTGCCCGAGGAAGTCGGACCGCGCCTCTTCGAGCCCCTCGGCCCGCTTGGAGCTGCGCCCGATGGTGGCCAGCAGGCTGTGCACGTCCGCCTCGGTGAGCCCCACGCCGGTGTCCTCGACGCGCAGGGCACCGCCCTCGGCGTGCAGCCGGACCCGGGCAGGGGCGTCCGGCTCGTCCACCAGTCGGGCCGTGACGGCGTCCACGGCGTTCTGCAGCAGTTCGCGCAGATACACCCTGGGGCTGGAGTAGAGGTGGTGGGAGAGCAGGTCCACCAGACCGCGCAGGTCGACCTGGAACGTATGAGGTGACGGGGGCGAATGGGGTGCCTGGGAGGGCTGTGAGGTCTGGGAGTCCATCATCACGGCGCCGGTGGGGGACTCGCGACGGCGCGGGGTCGGGCGGTCCCGGTGGGGCGGTGACCGCGAAGGGGCCGGGAGCGCGTCATCCTAAGGCCCCGGCGAGCAGCCTGACCAGGGGTTTCCGGTATCTTTACGGCGATCCGGCCGCGGGCCTGGAAGCCATTGTCAGTGGCGTGGTGTGCAATGGATCTCGTGCCCGCACTGGAAGAACCCCTGCGACAACCGCTGAAGTCGGTGCTCGGCCCCGCCACCGCGAAGGTGATGGCCGAGCACCTCGGCCTGCTCACCGTCGGCGACCTCCTGCACCACTACCCGCGCAGATACGAGGAGCGAGGCCAGCTCACCCACCTCGCCGACCTCCCGATGGACGAGCACGTCACGGTGGTCGCGCAGGTCGCCGACGCCCGCCTGCACACGTTCGCCTCCGCCAAGGCCCCGCGCGGCAAGGGCCAGCGCCTGGAGGTCACGATCACGGACGGCAGCGGCCGGCTCCAACTGGTCTTCTTCGGCGCGGGCGTCCACAAGCCCCACAAGGAACTCCTGCCGGGCACCCGCGCGATGTTCGCGGGCAAGGTCTCGGTCTTCAACCGCCGACTCCAACTCGCCCACCCGGCCTACGAGTTGCTGCGCGGTACCGACGACGATCCGGCGGAGTCCGTCGAGGCATGGGCGGGCGCCCTGATCCCGATCTACCCCGCCACCGCCAAGCTCGAGTCCTGGAAGATCGGCAAAGCGATCCAGACGGTCCTGCCCACCGCCCAGGAGGCCGTCGACCCGCTCCCGGACTCCCTGCGCCAGGGCCGCGGCCTGGTCCCGCTCCCCGAAGCCCTCCTCAAGATCCACCGCCCGCACACCAAGGCCGACATCGAGGACGCCCGTTCCCGCCTCAAGTGGGACGAGGCCTTCGTGCTCCAGGTCGCCCTGGCCCGCCGCCGGCACGCCGACGCCCAACTCCCCGCCGTCCCCCGCAAACCCGCCCCCGACGGCCTCCTCACCGCCTTCGACGCCCGACTCCCCTTCACCCTCACCGACGGCCAGCAGCGCGTCTCCCGGGAGATCTTCGACGACCTGGCCACCGACCACCCGATGCACCGGCTGCTGCAAGGGGAGGTGGGTTCCGGCAAGGCCCAGCCCCTCGACGCCCAGGTGCTCACACCCATGGGCTTCCGTCGCATGGGAGATCTGAGTGTGGGCGACGAGGTGGTCGTACCGGATGGAGGCATCGGGCTGATCGATGGCGTCTTCCCACAGGGTGAGCGTGATGTGTGGCGCTTGGTCCTTTCCGACGGGAGTTCCGTCGAGTGCGACGACGAGCATCTCTGGATCGTCGGCACGAGCTGTGGTTGGCACCGCGGCCAGACTCCCAAGGTCATGACGACCCGGGAGATCCGTCTCGACACGTTCAAGGCCAACGGGTCCTCGAAGTGGTACATCCCGCCTGCGCAGCCGGTCGATCTCGGCGGTGACGCCGGGCTACCCCTCGACCCTTACCTGATCGGGCTGCTGCTGGGGGATGGTTCATTCCGGCACAACTTCCGTCTTTCCACCATCGACGACGAAATCCGTGAGGCGGTGGCGGCGGCAGTGGCACCTGAGTGCTCGCTCGTACCGGTGAAGGGGTCCCACTGTGACTACACGATCCAGCTCAAGCAACGTGCCGGAGGCGTGCGGAATCCCGTCATCCAGGTCCTGCGCGAGCTGGGCCTCTGGGGGAGGACGTCCCACGACAAGTTCGTCCCCCCGGCTTTCAAGAACGCTTCCATCAAGGACCGTCTCGCCGTCCTGCAAGGGCTTCTGGACACGGACGGCACCGTCCAGGCCGACGGCATGAGCATCTCCCTCTCCTCGGCTTCACGCCGGCTCGCGGAGGACGTCGCATGGCTCGTGCGCTCTCTGGGCGGCCGGGCGCGCGTGTTTCCGAAGAAAACCGCGTACAACGTGCAGGTGTCGCTGCCGGATGCGTACGCCCCGTTCCGGCTCACCCGCAAGGCAGAACGCGTGCGTCCGAGGCCGAAGTACAACACGTTCCGGCGCGGCATCCGGGCGGTCGAGTACGTGGGGCGGAAGCCTGTCCAGTGCATCAGCGTCGCCCACCCCAGCCATGCCTACGTCACCGACAACTTCACCGTCACCCACAACACCATGGTGGCGCTGCGCGCCATGCTCGCCGTGGTCGACGCCGGCGGGCAGGCCGCCATGCTCGCGCCCACCGAAGTGCTCGCGCAGCAGCACCACCGCTCCATCGTCGAGATGATGGGCGAACTGGCCGAGGGCGGCATGCTGGGCGGGGCCGAGCGGGCCACCAAGGTCGTGCTGCTCACGGGTTCCATGGGAGCGGCCGCCCGGCGGCACGCCCTGCTCGACCTCACCACCGGCGAGGCCGGCATCGTCATCGGCACGCACGCGCTGATCGAGGACAAGGTGCAGTTCCACGACCTGGGCCTGGTCGTGGTCGACGAACAGCACCGCTTCGGCGTCGAGCAGCGCGACGCCCTGCGCGGCAAGGGCAAACAACCCCCGCATCTGCTGGTCATGACCGCCACGCCCATCCCGCGCACCGTCGCCATGACCGTCTTCGGCGACCTGGAGACCTCCGTCCTCGACCAGTTGCCGGCCGGCCGCTCGCCGATCGCCAGCCATGTGGTCCCCGCCGCCGACAAGCCCCACTTCCTGTCCCGCGCGTGGGAAAGGGTCCGCGAGGAGGTGGAGAACGGCCACCAGGCCTACGTGGTCTGCCCCCGCATCGGCGACGAGGAGGACGACCCGAAGAAGTCCGCCAAGAAGAAGTCCCCGGAGGACGAGGCGGAGAAGCGCCCGCCCCTCGCCGTCCTCGACGTGGCCGACCAGCTCGTCAAGGGCCCCCTCCAGGGACTCGAGGTCGAGGTGCTCCACGGCAGGATGCACCCCGACGACAAGGACGCCGTCATGCGCCGCTTCGCCGCCGGCGAGACCCATGTCCTGGTCGCCACGACGGTCATCGAGGTCGGCGTCAACGTCCCCAACGCCACCGCCATGGTGATCATGGACGCCGACCGTTTCGGCGTCTCCCAGCTCCACCAGCTGCGCGGCCGCGTGGGCCGTGGCTCGGCCCCCGGCCTCTGCCTCCTGGTCACCGAGATGCCCGAGGCGAGCCCGGCCCGCCAGCGTCTGGGCGCCGTGGCCTCCACGCTCGACGGCTTCGAGCTCTCCCGCATCGACCTGGAACAACGCCGCGAGGGCGATGTCCTGGGCCAGGCCCAGTCGGGCGCCAGGACCTCCCTGAAGGTCCTCGCCGTCATCGAGGACGAGGAGATCATCGCGGAGGCGAGGGAGGAGGCGACGGCGGTCGTGGCCGGCGACCCGGAGCTGACCGGCTTCCCTGCTCTTCGGGCCGCGTTGGACGCCCTCTTGGACGAGGAAAGGGAGCAGTACCTGGAGAAGGGGTGAGCTTGCCGCCCTGAGGGGCGCGGGGAACTGCGCGACCGGCCACAATGAACCTGAAGCCGCCCACGACCAAGGACCACAGATGACCCGCGTGATCGCCGGCACAGCCGGCGGACGTCGACTGGCCGTACCCCCCGGCACCGGCACCCGCCCCACCTCCGACCGCGCACGCGAGGGCCTCTTCTCCACCTGGCAGTCCCTCCTCGGCGGCCCCCTGGACGGCGAACGCGTCCTGGACCTCTACGCAGGCTCGGGCGCCGTGGGCCTCGAGGCCCTCTCCCGAGGCGCGAGCCACACCCTCCTCGTCGAGGCCGACGCCAAAGCCGTCCGCACGGTCCGCGACAACGTGAAGAACCTCGGACTTCCCGGCGCCGAGGTCAGATCGGGCAAAGCGGAGCAGATCATCCGCACGGCACCCCCCGGCGACCCGTACGACCTCGTCTTCCTCGACCCGCCCTACGCCGTCACGGACGACGATCTTCGGGAGATCCTCCTCACACTCCGCACCGAAGGCTGGCTCGCTGGAGAAGCCCTCGTCACCGTGGAGCGCAGCACCAGAGGCGGTGAATTCCGGTGGCCCGAGGGTTTCGAACCCCTCCGGGCCCGTCGCTACGGCGAGGGAACGTTTTGGTACGGTCGCGCCGCCTCTACGTGCGAAGACGCACGATGACCGGACCGGAGAGCGAGGGATCACAAGTGCGCCGCGCCGTATGTCCCGGGTCGTTCGACCCGATCACCAACGGACACCTCGACATCATCTCCCGCGCCTCCAGGCTGTACGACGAGGTCTATGTCGCGGTGATGATCAACCAGGCCAAGAAGGGCCTGTTCGAGATCGAAGAGCGGATCGACCTGATCCGCCGGGTCACCGCCGAGTACGGCAACGTCCGCGTGGAGGCCTTCCACGGCCTGCTCGTCGACTTCTGCAAGCAGCGCGACATCCCCGCCATCGTCAAGGGTCTGCGCGCGGTCAGCGACTTCGACTACGAGCTGCAGATGGCCCAGATGAACAACGGCCTCTCCGGCGTGGAGACCCTCTTCATCCCCACCAACCCCACCTACAGCTTCCTGTCTTCCTCTCTGGTCAAGGAGGTCGCGACCTGGGGCGGCGACGTGTCCCACCTGGTCCCGGCCGAGGTCCTCCAGGAGCTCACCGAGCGCCTGAGGAAGGACTGAACCGGCCCCCGGCGTCCCCACGGGGTCTGACGGCCCGTCACCCGGTGTTCCGGGGCGACCTCGTGGCCGTACAGTCGTCCCGTCCGTCTCCAACGCATCTGTAGAGAGTGGCGAGCACACGGTGGACGTGCAGAAGAAGCTCGACGAGATCGTCTCCGCGGTCTCCGGCGCCCGGTCCATGCCCATGTCGGCCTCGTGCGTGGTCAACCGCGCCGACCTGCTCGCGATGCTGGAAGAGGTGCGCGCGGCCCTGCCCGACTCCCTCGCCCAGGCCCAGGAGCTGATCGGCGGCCGCGAGCAGATGGTCGAGCAGGCCCGCCACGAGGCTCAGCAGATCATCGAGAGCGCGCACGCCGAGCGCGGATCGCTGATCTCAGGCACCGAGGTCGCCCGCCGCTCCCAGGCCGAGGCCGACCGGATCCTCGCCGAGGCCCGCCAGGAGGCCGAGGAGATCCGCGCCGAGGCCGACGAGTACGTCGACTCCAAGCTCGCCAACTTCGAGGTCGTCCTCACCAAGACCCTGGGCTCCGTCGGCCGCGGCCGCGAGAAGCTCCTGGGCACCGGCCCCGGCACCGACGAGCAGGGCTACGAGGACGAGGACGCCCCCGAGCGTAGCCACGACCCGGAGACCCAGCGCCGCAGCGCCGACGAATACGTCGACGTCAAGCTCGGCGCCTTCGAGGCGGTCCTCGCCAAGACCCTGGAGGCCGTCGGCCGCGGTCGGCAGAAGCTGCACGGCCGGATCGCCACCGACGACCTCGGCTCCCTCGCCGACGACGCGAGCACCGTCCAGCACTCCAGCGACGCCGACTACCTGGCCGATCTGGCCGCCCTCACCGACCAGAAGCCCCCGGCCGGGCGACCCGCCCAGCAGCAGGACTACGGGCAGCCGCAGCCGGCGTATGCCCAGGCCCCCGGCTACGCCCCCGCGGGAGGCGACCCCGCCCAGCAGTCCGATCCGTACGGCGGCTACCCGCAGCAGGCCTACGCCGCCCAGCAGGACCCCTACGGCTATCAGCACGCCGATCCCTACGCCTTCCAGGGCTACGACCCTCAGCAGGCCGCCTACGACCCGAACCAGGTCCAGCAGCAGCCGCAGCAGGGCCACCACGCCCAGCAGCAGCCGCAGCAAGGCCATGCCCAGCAGCAGCCGCAGCAGGGTCACCACGCCCAGCAGGGTTACGCCCTCGACGAGACCAGCCTCTTCGACACCGGCATGATCAGCGCCGAGCAGTTGCGGGCCTACGAGCAGGGTCGCGGCCAGGGCTGAGCCCCGGATTGGGACGAGAGCGAAAGGTCCAGTATCCTGGCTCTTCGGTCGCGCGTACGTCCGCGATCAACGCTGCCCGGGAACAACGAAGGGCAGCGCCCCCGAGCTCAGCAGACCGAAAGTTGGAATGGCCCTGAACGCCCGCCTCGACCACCGCAACCCCCTCGTGTTCGACACGCACGAGCTGGGCCGGCGGCCCGGTGCGCTACAGCGCCTGACCCGCTCGGTCGACGCTCCCAAGGACCTCGGTCTCAAGGGAGTCATCGGAGTGCCGGAAGGCGCCCCGGTGGAGCTCGAACTCCGCCTGGAGTCGGTCATGGAAGGGGTGCTCGTCACGGGCACCGCCCGTGCCACGGCCGAAGGGGAGTGCGTAAGGTGTCTGGAGCCGCTCGAGCAGGAGCTCGAAGCGGAGTTCCAGGAGATGTTCTCGTACCCTGACGCCGACGACCGGGGCCGCGTGATCGCGGAACCGGGCGACGACGCCGAGGACGACGAGGACAGGCTCTTCCTCGAGGACGGCTTGTTCGACCTCGAGCCCGTGCTGCGTGATGCGGTGGTGCTCGCACTGCCGATGCAGCCGGTGTGCCGGGAAGACTGCCCCGGGCTGTGTGCCGAGTGCGGCGCGCGGCTGGCGGACGATCCGGACCACCACCACGACGCCGTCGACATCCGTTGGGCGGCATTGCAGGGACTCGCCGGCACCATGAAGGACGGCGAGAAGGACGAGATGAGCGGCGCCGAAGCGGAAGCGGGCGTCGACGAGAAGCAGGAGAAGTAGCCGTGGCTGTTCCGAAGCGGAAGATGTCGCGCAGCAACACGCGCCACCGCCGGTCGCAGTGGAAGGCTGCGGTCCCCACCCTGGTTGCGTGCGAGCGCTGCCACGAGCCCAAGCAGCAGCACATCGCGTGCCCGTCGTGCGGCACCTACAACAAGCGCCAGGTCCTCGAGGTCTGAGCGGCTGGTGAGAGGCACTGTGTCCACGCCTAAGAACAAGTCTTCCCGTGCGAGCGGGAGTGCTCCGGCGGACAACCAGGCCTCGTCCCACACGCTTCTGGAAGGGCGGCTCGGGTACAAGCTCGAGTCCGCCCTTCTGGTGCGCGCACTGACCCACCGGTCGTACGCATACGAGAACGGCGGTCTGCCGACCAACGAGCGTCTGGAGTTCCTCGGGGACTCCGTCCTCGGCCTCGTGGTCACGGACACGCTGTACCGCACCCACCCCGACCTGCCAGAAGGCCAGCTGGCCAAGCTGCGGGCCGCGGTGGTGAACTCGCGTGCGCTCGCCGAAGTGGGCCGCGGGCTCGACCTGGGCTCCTTCATCCGGCTCGGCCGGGGTGAAGAGGGCACGGGCGGCCGGGACAAGGCGTCCATCCTCGCCGACACGCTGGAAGCCGTGATCGGCGCGGTCTACCTGGACCAGGGACTGGACTCGGCGGCGGAGCTCGTGCACCGCCTGTTCGACCCCCTGATCGAGAAGTCTTCGAACCTCGGAGCCGGCCTGGACTGGAAGACCAGTCTCCAGGAGCTCACCGCGACCGAAGGGCTCGGTGTCCCCGAGTACCTGGTCACGGAGACCGGCCCCGACCACGAGAAGACCTTCACTGCTGCCGCCCGCGTCGGAGGCGTCTCGTACGGCACCGGCACCGGCCGCAGCAAGAAGGAGGCGGAGCAGCAGGCCGCCGAGTCCGCATGGCGGTCCATCCGGGCCGCGGCGGACGAGCGCGCCAAGGCGGCGAAGGACGCCGAGGCGACGCAGACGGCAGCCGCTCAGGCCGCCCAGACGGTCGCCGACGGCAGCGCCGGCGACTGACCGCCGCCGCCCTCACCGGGCGGCAAGCACAGCGCACCCGAGCGCCCGCCCCTGCCCGGGGCGGGCGCTCGCGTCATCCGCAGGTCCGTGACGGGGGAGACATGCCCGAGTTGCCCGAGGTCGAGGTCGTGCGGCGCGGTCTCGAGCGGTGGGTCGCCCACCGGACCGTCGCCGAGGCCGAGGTACTGCACCCGCGCGCGGTACGCCGCCATCTCGCGGGCGCCGACGACTTCGCACACCGTCTGAAGGACCACCGCATCGGCGTCCCCAGCCGGCGCGGCAAGTACCTGTGGCTGCCCCTTGAGGACACCGACCAGTCGATCCTGGCCCACCTCGGCATGAGCGGCCAGCTCCTGGTCCAGCCGCACACCGCCCCGGACGAGAAGCACCTGCGCATCCGCGTCCGCTTCACCGACGCCGCGGACACCGAACTCCGCTTCGTCGATCAGCGCACCTTCGGCGGCCTCTCGCTGCACGACAACACCCCCGACGGTCTGCCGGACGTCATCGCGCACATCGCCCGGGACCCGCTCGACGAGCTCTTCGACGACGAGGCTTTCCATCAGGCGCTGCGCCGCAAGCGGTCCACGATCAAGCGGGCCCTGCTCGACCAGTCGCTGATCAGCGGCGTCGGCAACATCTACGCGGACGAGGCCCTGTGGCGCGCCCGCATCCACTACGAACGCCCGACCGCGACCTTCACCCGCCCGCGCACGCTGATGCTGCTGGGGCATGTGAGGGACGTGATGAACGCGGCCCTCGCGGTGGGCGGCACCAGCTTCGACAGCCTGTACGTCAACGTCAACGGCGAGTCGGGCTACTTCGACCGGTCGCTCGACGCGTACGGGCGCGAGGGCCTGCCCTGCCGGCGCTGCGGCACGCCCATGCGGCGACGGCCCTGGATGAACCGGTCGAGCTACTACTGCCCGAAGTGTCAGCGGCCGCCCAGGATCACGCCTTAGCGGAGTCGTACCGCTCGCGCGCGGCCAGCACCTGCTCCATGCTGCCCTCCACGAAGTGGATCAGGGCGAGCAGCCGCTCGGCCACGTCCCGCCCGAGCGGTGTCAGTTCGTAGTCCACCCGGGGCGGATTGGTCGGCTGGGCCTCGCGGTGGACCAGTCCGTCGCGCTCCAGGGCGTGCAGCGTCTGGGACAGCATCTTCTCGCTCACGCCGTCGACCCGGCGGCGCAGCTCGTTGAAGCGCAGCGACCCCTCGTACAGGGCGCCGAGCGCGAGGCCGCCCCAGCGGCCCGTGACGTGCTCCAGCGTGCCGCGCGACGGGCAGGCCTTGGCGAACACGTTGAACGGGAGGTCTTCGAGGCCCTCCGTGAGCCCCTCGGTGGTGGTCATAGGCCCAGCGTACGCCAGCGCAGCGCCGACCAGTAGATTGCGCTAACCAAAAGTTAGCGCAGCCGGCAATGGGGTGACGGCTTTCTCACGCCGTCGTCGTCGGGTGCCCTTCGACGGCCCCGAGACGGCCCGGCAGGTGGAGTGGAGGCCTTGAGGGCAGGCCACATGCTCCGCTGCTGCTCCTGTGACCGAGTCTTCGAGGAGGGAGAGTCATCGGGTGACGGTCCCGAGCCGGCACCGGTGGCCCCTGGGTCTCTGACCTGCGGCTGTCTCAGTAGCCGAAATTCTGCGTCCACCAGGGGCCACCGGAGCCGAGCTCGACCCCCACGCCCAGCGTCTTGAAGTCGCAGTTCAGTATGTTGGCGCGGTGACCGGGGCTGTTCATCCAGGCGTCCATCACGGCCGCGGCGTTCGCCTGGCCGCGGGCGATGTTCTCGCCGCCGAGGTTGGATATCCCGGCCTTCTCGGCCCGGTCCCAGGGGGTGTGGCCGTCCGGGTCGGTGTGGTCGAAGAAGCCGCGCGCAGCCATGTCCTCGCTGTAGCTCTGGGCCAGGTCCGTCAGAGCGCTGTTCGCGGCGACCGGGCTGCAGCCCACCTTGGCCCGCTCCTCGTTCACGAGGCTGAGTACCTGAGCCGCGGCGGCGGACTCCCCGGACAGGGCGGCGGAGGCGCTGGGTGTCCTCGGCGCCTTCGTGGCCGTACGGGAGGGCGTGGTCTCCGGCTTCTCGCTCGGGGTGGCCGCCGGCTTCTGCTTCTCCGGAGTCTTCTCCTGCGTCTTCTCGGGCTTCTCCGGCGTCTTCGTCGGCGCGGCCGAGGTCTTGGAGGCGGACGGCGACGGTGTGCCGGACCGCTCGGCGTCCCGGCTGGTGGACGTCTCGTCCCGGCTGTCGGCACTGCCGGCGGTGCCGCCCTGCTCGACCGGGGTGTTCGTCGGCGTGTCCCCGGCCTGGACCTTGTCGGCCCCGCCGCCCCCGCCGAGCTTGTAGTTGTCGAGGCCGGGCACCGCGCCTGTGGCGACCGCGACCGTGCCGAGGGCGACGGCGGCGGAGACGCCGAGCAGCCCGGTGCGCATCGGCCGGGCGGCCTTCTTACGGCGGCGATGGGAGCCGGCGCGCCGGGCGCCGCCGTCGGGCGTGAAACCGTCGCTCGCGAAGACGGTCGTGTCGCCGTAGCGGTCACCCGCGGCGGACCCCTCGGCGGCGAACAGGTACGCCTCGCTCTTCGCGTAGCTGTCGGCGTACGCCTCCGGGTTCAGATAGGGCGCGATGCCCATCGTCGGGGCGTCGTCCGCGGCGGGGTACAGCGGATCGTGACCCTCCGCGAAGCCGTCGGCGTGGGTGATTCCCGTGGCGCGGCCCGTGGCGGCGCGGCCGGCGTCGGAGCGTCGGTGGCGTCCCATGTCCTGGCCTTCCTCGTCCTGGCGGTCGACTCGTCCTCGAGATCAACACCAAACTCACTCGATCGTGTGAGTTTCATATGAGATTCGTTGAGGGGGGACGGTACCGCATGGCGCAAGTGGAGGAAGTGCCCGGAGAGAGTTTGGGCGGTTAGGTTGCAGTCATGAGCGAGGATGTGCGACTGGTCGCCTGGGTGCGTGGACGCGTCCAAGGTGTGGGTTTCCGCTGGTTCACGCGGGCCAAGGCATTGGAGATCGGCGGCCTGAGTGGCTTTGCTCTCAATTTGGGCGACGGCCGTGTCCAAGTGGTCGCCGAGGGCGGGCGCGAGGGCTGCGAGGGCCTGCTGGAGTGGCTCCAGGGCGACGACACGCCCGGCCGCGTGGACGGCGTCACCGAGATCTGGGACACACCACGCGGCGGCTACGACGGCTTCGCCATCCGCTGATCACGCCCGCCGGACGGCTCCCGAGGTGGCCTCCGGGGGGTGTGCCGACAGTCGCCCGGAGAGGAAACTTGCTGGTGATTGCCGGAACCGCTTGCCTTGCCACGCTCCGCACGCAAGGATGATCGCCACGCCCCGAGGGCCCCGCAGAAGCCGCAGTACGGCCGTTCCAGGCCGCGCGCGCCCGGGCCGCCCTCCAATACGGGGCGTGATCGTGTTGACCGTCAAACTTTTTGGTGAGACGCTGAAAGCCCCGCGCACCTTAGCTGTTTGGCATGGCTGAACGGCAGTACAACTCCAGGCCCTGCCAAAACCGCGGGTGCGAATCCCTCACGACCCACACCGCAGCGGTCGGTCACGCATTGTGGAGGACCATCCATCATGGCAAAGGCGCTTCTCGGTTACGTCGGCGGCTCCGACCCGCGACTCCTCGCCGAGATGCGACGGCTCCAGCAGCGCGTCCAGGACCTGGAATCCGAGCTCGGACGAATCCAGGCGGAGAACGAGGCGCTGACGGCTGCCGCTTCTCACGACAGGATCATGGAGAGCGTTGACGCACACCAGGCGGAGCCTGCGCTCACCTGATCACTGCATCGCTCCACAACAGCACAGCAGTGGTTGGGACGCCCGTCACAACCGCCTAGTTGTCAGAAGTGCAAGGGACGCCCCTGTCGGCGTCCCTTCTTTCTTTGCCCCCGCATCCTTTCACCGTCTTTAACGTCTGATGTGCCCTGCGCGTTCAGTGGCGAAACCGCGGGTTCATGGAGTGAGACACACCCGGGCGGTAGAGTCCGGCGGCGTGCACCTCAAGGCCCTGACCCTCCGCGGGTTCAAGTCGTTCGCCTCGGCGACCACCCTCCGGTTCGAGCCGGGGATCACGTGCGTCGTCGGACCGAACGGCTCGGGCAAGTCCAACGTCGTCGACGCGCTCAGCTGGGTCATGGGCGAGCAGGGCGCCAAGTCGCTGCGCGGCGGCAAGATGGAGGACGTCATCTTCGCCGGCACCACCGGCCGCCCTCCGCTGGGCCGCGCCGAGGTGTCCCTGACCATCGACAACTCCGACGGGGCCCTGCCCATCGAGTACGCCGAGGTCACCATCACGCGGATCATGTTCCGCAACGGCGGCAGCGAGTACCAGATCAACGGCGACACCTGCCGTCTCCTCGACATTCAGGAACTCCTCTCCGACTCCGGCATCGGCCGCGAGATGCATGTGATCGTCGGGCAGGGCCAGCTCGACTCCGTGCTGCACGCCGACCCCATGGGCCGGCGCGCTTTCATCGAGGAGGCCGCCGGCGTCCTCAAGCACCGCAAGCGCAAGGAGAAGGCGCTGCGCAAGCTGGACGCGATGCAGGCCAACCTCGCGCGCGTGCAGGACCTCACCGACGAGCTCCGGCGCCAGCTCAAGCCCCTCGGCCGCCAGGCCGCCGTCGCCCGCAGGGCCGCCGTCATCCAGGCCGACCTGCGCGACGCCCGGCTGCGCCTGCTGGCCGACGACCTCGTGCGGCTCCGGGAGGCCCTCAAGGCCGAGATCGCCGACGAGGCCGCGCTGAAGGAGCGCAAGGAGTCCGCCGAGCAGGAGCTGCGCAAGGCGCTCCAGCGCGAGGCCCTCCTGGAGGACGAGGTCCGCCGGCTCACGCCGCGACTCCAGCGCGCCCAGCAGACCTGGTACGAGCTCTCCCAGCTCGCCGAGCGCGTGCGCGGCACCATCTCACTGGCCGACGCCCGGGTGAAGAGCGCCACCTCGGCGCCCCCCGAGGAGCGCCGCGGACGCGACCCGGAGGACATGGAGCGCGAGGCCGCCCGGATCCGTGAGCAGGAGGCCGAGCTGGAGGCGGCCCTGGAGGCGGCCGAACGCGCCCTGGAGGACACGGTCGCCCACCGCGCCGAGCTGGAGCGCGCGCTGACCCAGGAGGAACGGCGCCTGAAGGACGCCGCCCGTGCCATCGCCGACCGGCGTGAGGGCCTCGCCCGCCTCAGCGGCCAGGTCAACGCCGCCCGCTCCCGCGCGGCCTCCGCCCAGGCCGAGATCGAACGCCTGGCCGCCGCCCGCGACGAGGCGCAGGAACGTGCCGTCGCCGCCCAGGAGGAGTACGAGGCCCTCAAGGCCGAGGTCGACGGCCTCGACGCGGGCGACGCCGACCTCGCCGAACAGCACGAGTCGGCCAAGCAGCAGCTCACCGACGCCGAGGCCGCCCTCACGGCCGCCCGGGAGGCCGCCACCCAGGCGGAACGGAAGCGGGCCGCCACCCAGGCCCGCCACGAGGCCCTGGCTATGGGCCTGCGCCGCAAGGACGGCACCGGAATACTGCTCGCGGCGAAGGACCGCATCTCCGGCCTGCTCGGCCCGGCGGCGGAGCTCCTGACGGTGACCTCCGGCCACGAGGTCGCCCTGGCCGCCGCGTTCGGGGCGGCGGCGGACGCCATCGCGGTCACGTCCCCGGCGTCCGCGGCCGACGCGATCCGGCTCCTCCGCAAACAGGACGGGGGCAGGGCCACCCTTCTCCTGGCAGGAGATGACGCCCTCAGGGGCGCGGGGCTGTGTGGATCTGCGGCTCCGCCGCGGGGCGCGACCAGCCACAACGGCCCTGCAGACGCCCGCCACACCTACGCCGCGGACCTGGTCCGCGGCCCCTCCGACCTGATGCCGGCCGTCCGCCGGCTGCTCCACGGAATCGTCGTCGTCGGCACCCTCGAAGACGCCGAAGACCTCGTATACAGCCACCCCCACCTCACCGCGGTCACCGCCGAAGGCGATCTGCTGGGCGCCCACTTCGCCCACGGCGGCTCCGCCGGCGCCCCCAGCCTCCTCGAAGTCCAGGCCTCCGTCGACGAGGCCGCCGCCGAGCTGGAGGAGCTGGCCGTCCGCTGCGAGGCGCTCACCGAGACGCAGCACGCGGCGGTCGACAGGCGCAGGGAATGTGCCGCCCTGGTCGAGGAGCTGGGGGAGCGGCGCCGGGCCGGCGACCGGGAGAGGTCGGCCGTCGCCCAGCAGCTCGGCCGCCTCGCCGGGCAGGCACGAGGCGCGGCGGGGGAGGCCGAGCGGTCCGCCGCCGCGGCGGCCCGGGCGCAGGATGCCCTGGACAAGGCGCTCCAGGAGGTCGAGGAACTCGCCGAGCGGCTCGCCGTCGCCGAGGAGATGCCGATGGAGGAGGAGCCCGACACCTCCGCACGGGACCGGCTCGCCGCCGACGGTGCCAACGCGCGCCAGACCGAGATGGAGGCCCGGCTCCAGGCCCGTACGCACGAGGAACGGGTCAAAGCGCTGGCCGGGCGGGCCGACTCCCTGGACCGGGCCGCGCGCGCGGAGCGCGAGGCACGCGCGCGTGCCGAGCAGCGACGGGCCCGGCTGCGGCACGAGGCGGCCGTCGCCGAGGCCGTCGGCTCCGGTGCCCGGCAGCTGCTCGCGCACGTCGAGGTCTCCCTGGCCCGCGCCGACGAGGAGCGCACCGCCGCCGAGGCCGCGAAGGCCCGCCGCGAGCAGGAACTCGCCCGCGCCCGCACCGAGGGGCGTGATCTCAAAGGCGAGCTCGACAAGTTGACGGATTCGGTCCACCGTGGCGAGGTACTCGGCGCCGAGAAGCGGCTGCGCATCGAGCAGTTGGAGACCAAGGCGCTGGAGGAGCTGGGTGTCGAACCGGCCGGGCTGGTGGCGGAGTACGGACCACACCAGCTCGTGCCGCCCTCGCCCCCCGCCGAGGGTGAGGAGCTGCCGGAGGACCCGGAGCACCCCCGCAACCGGCCCAAGCCGTATCTCCGGGCCGAGCAGGAGAAGCGGCTGAAGGCCGCCGAGCGTGCCTACCAGCAGCTCGGCAAGGTGAACCCGCTCGCCCTGGAGGAGTTCGCGGCACTGGAGGAACGCCACCAGTTCCTCAGCGAGCAGCTCGAGGACCTGAAGAAGACGCGGGCCGATCTCCTGCAGGTGGTGAAGGAGGTCGACGAGCGCGTCGAGCAGGTCTTCACCGAGGCCTTCCGGGACACGGCCCGGGAGTTCGAGGGCGTCTTCAGCCGGCTGTTCCCCGGGGGCGAGGGGCGGCTGATCCTCACCGACCCCGACAACATGCTCACCACGGGCGTGGACGTCGAGGCGCGCCCGCCGGGCAAGAAGGTCAAGAGGCTGTCGCTGCTCTCGGGCGGGGAGCGGTCGCTGACCGCGGTGGCGATGCTCGTGTCGATCTTCAAGGCACGGCCCAGCCCGTTCTACGTCATGGACGAGGTCGAGGCCGCCCTCGACGACACCAACCTCCAGCGCCTCATCCGGATCATGCAGGAGCTCCAGGAAGCCTCCCAGCTGATCGTGATCACCCACCAGAAGCGCACCATGGAGGTCGCCGACGCGCTGTACGGCGTCTCCATGCAGGGCGACGGTGTGTCGAAGGTCATCAGCCAGCGTCTCCGCTAGATGCGTGTGCGTTACACCGGCCTCACCTGCGCCTCTTCATGACTTCAACACTTGAACACATTGCCCCCACATTCCTGCCTCAGATTCTCAGTCGCTGACCTATTGACTTCGAAACTTGAAGGCATAGTCTCGGCAACGTTCCTTTTACCTTCAGGTACCTTCAGGTGGCACCTCGAAGGGCTGATCCCCTCCGGCAGCGTTGCCGGTGGCCCGAGGAGTACACGTGACCAGCACAGCGCAGGCACCCCAGTCAGGAGCCAGGACGGCTCACCCCGATCATCTCGGGCACGTCATCTTCATCGCGGCGGCAGCAGCGATGGGCGGTTTCCTCTTCGGCTACGACAGCTCCGTGATCAACGGCGCCGTCGAGGCCATCCGTGACCGCTACGACGTGGGCTCCGCGGCCCTCGCCCAGGTCATCGCCATCGCCCTCATCGGCTGCGCCGTCGGCGCAGCGACCGCCGGCCGCATAGCCGACCGCATCGGCCGCATCCGGTGCATGCAGATCGCGGCGGCCCTCTTCACCGTCAGCGCCGTCGGCTCCGCGGTGCCCTTCGCGCTGTGGGACCTCGCCTTCTGGCGTGTCGTCGGCGGCTTCGCCATCGGCATGGCCTCCGTGATCGGCCCGGCCTACATCGCCGAGGTCGCCCCGCCCGCCTATCGCGGCCGGCTCGGCTCCTTCCAGCAGGCCGCGATCGTCATCGGCATCGCCGTGTCGCAGCTGGTCAACTGGGGTCTGCTGAACGCCGCCGGTGGTGACCAGCGCGGCAAGCTGATGGGCCTGGAGGCCTGGCAGGTCATGCTCGGCGTCATGGTCGTCCCGGCCGTCCTCTACGGCCTGCTCTCCTTCGCCATCCCCGAGTCCCCGCGCTTCCTGATCTCCGTCGGCAAGCACGAGCGCGCCCGGGAGATCCTCGCCGAGGTCGAGGGCAAGGACGTCGACCTGAACGCCCGTGTCGCCGAGATCGAGGGCGCCATGCAGAGCGAGCACAAGTCGAGCTTCAAGGACCTGCTCGGCGGCGGCTTCTTCTTCAAGCCGATCGTCTGGATCGGCATCGGCCTGTCGGTCTTCCAGCAGTTCGTCGGCATCAACGTCGCGTTCTACTACTCCGCGACGCTGTGGCAGTCGGTCGGCGTCGACCCCGCCGACTCGTTCTTCTACTCCTTCACCACGTCGATCATCAACATCGTCGGCACCGTCATCGCGATGATCTTCGTCGACCGCATCGGCCGCAGGCCGCTCGCGATCATCGGCTCGGTCGGCATGGTCGTCGGCCTGGCCCTGGAGGCCTGGGCGTTCTCCCACCACCTCGTGGACGGCAAGCTGCCGGCCACGCAGGGCTGGATCGCCCTGATCGCCGCGCACGTCTTCGTCCTCTTCTTCGCCCTGTCCTGGGGTGTGGTCGTCTGGGTCATGCTCGGCGAGATGTTCCCGAACCGGATCCGGGCCGCCGCCCTGGGCGTGGCCGCCGCCGCGCAGTGGATCGCCAACTGGGCCATCACCGCGAGCTTCCCGTCGCTGGCCGACTGGAACCTCTCCGTGACCTACGTGATCTACACCGCGTTCGCCGCGCTCTCGATCCCGTTCGTCCTGAAGTTCGTCAAGGAGACGAAGGGCAAGGCCCTGGAGGAGATGGGCTAGACCCCTCCCGCGACTCGGGGGGAAGGGCCAAGTCCCCGCTGCCCCTCTCCCCGTAACCCGCCGCCGCCCCGGTTCGGTCACTGCCCGAGCCGGGGCGGCGGTCTGTCGTGCACCGGACTTCGACCTCCGGCCGACGTCAGCGATCCAGGCCCGGCAGCACCCGCTCGCAGAACAGCTGCAGGCTCCGCCACCCCTCCTCCACCGGCATCCCGCCCGCCAGCGGATGCAGGACACAGGACTCCAGCCCCAGCGCCACGCACGCCTCCGGGGTGAGGATCCGGTACACGCCCTCCGCGCGCAGCTCCTCGACCGTCGCCGCGGCCGACTTCACCGCCGAGCGCATCCCGCCCGGCTGCCAGGAGGCGTACGTCCGCGCCTCGTGCAGGAAGTGCCGCCCGTACTGCGCCCAGGCACGGTCCGGATCCTCCGCCACGTGCAGCAGGGGCGTCTCGGCGGCGGGCATCATCACCCAGCCCTCGGTGCCGTACTCGACGAGCAGTTCCTTGTAGTACGCCTCCAGCTCCGGCAGGTGGGCGCTGGGGAAGAAGGGCAGTCCGAGCCGGGCGGCGCGGCGGGCCGCTGCCCGGGACGAGCCCCCGACCAGGAGCAGCGGGTGCGGTTCGGTGCACGGACGCGGGGTGACGCGGACCGTGCGGCCCCGGTAGGAGAAGGGCTCGCCCGTCCAGGCCGCCAGCAGTGTCTCCAGCAGCTCGTCCTGGAGTCTCCCGCGCCGAGCGAAGTCCACCCCGAACAGCTCGTACTCCTGCGGCCGGTACCCGATCCCGGCGACCGTCACCAGCCGCCCGCCGCTCAGCAGGTCCAGCACGGCGATCTCCTCGGCCAGCCGCAGCGGGTCGTGCAGCGGGCCGATGATCGCCGAGACGGTGACCGCGACACGCCGGGTCGCACCGAAGACGGCCCCCGCGAAGGCGAACGGCGACGGCAGCCAGTTGTTGTCCGCCCCATGGTGTTCCTCCGTCTGCACCGTGCTCACACCCCGGTCGTCGGCGTACGCGGCCATCTCCAGGGCCGCCCGGTAGCGGGCACCGAGCTGGGCGGGCGTCGCCCCGGGAGCGACGAGGTTGAAGCGTACGACCGTGACGGGCATGGGGGCGTCTCCCTCCGCCGGGCGGGTGTCCGGGGGACGTTAGCTGACGATGCGTCAGACATCCAGGGGTGTGGAGATCCGGCGGCGCCCGGCCCGGCGGGGCGGTGTGAGCGGGGTGACCCGGGGGCCCATGACTGATACTGGACCCGTTATGGACATCGTCATCCTTGCTGTAGTCATCGCCGTGGTCGTGCTCGGCGCGCTCGGCGGGCTCATCGTCGGCAGCCGGCGCAAGAAGCAGCTGCCCCCGCCCCCGCCCGCAGCGCCCGACATCACCGCCCCACCGGCCGAGCCGCACGTCGGCGACGAGGCCGAGACGCCGCGGGAGGAACCGCGGCGCACCATCGAGGAGGTGGATCTCCCGGACGGCTCGGCTCCGGTCGTAGTCGAGGAGCCGCCCGCCGAAGCTCCCCAGATCGAGATCCCGGAACCGACCGCCGGCCGCCTGGTGCGGCTGCGGACCCGGCTCTCCCGCTCGCAGAACGCCCTCGGCAAGGGGCTGCTCACCCTGCTGTCGCGCGAGCATCTCGACGAGGACACCTGGGAGGAGATCGAGGACACGCTGCTCACCGCGGACGTCGGCGTGCAGCCCACCCAGGAACTGGTCGAGCGGCTGCGCGAGCGGGTGAAGGTGCTCGGCACCCGCACCCCCGAGGAACTGCGCACCCTGCTCCGCGAGGAACTGGTCACGCTGGTCGGCCCCGACATGGACCGCGTGGTCAAGACCGAGCCGGAGGACCGCAAGCCGGGCATCGTCATGGTCGTCGGCGTCAACGGCACCGGCAAGACCACCACCACCGGCAAGCTCGCCCGCGTCCTGGTGGCCGACGGGCAGAGCGTCGTGCTCGGCGCCGCCGACACCTTCCGCGCCGCCGCCGCCGACCAGCTCCAGACCTGGGGCGAGCGCGTCGGCGCCCACACCGTGCGCGGACCGGAGGGCGGCGACCCGGCCTCCGTGGCCTTCGACGCGGTCAAGGAGGGCAAGGAGACGGGTGCGAACGTCGTGCTCATCGACACCGCCGGCCGCCTGCACACCAAGACCGGACTCATGGACGAGCTCGGCAAGGTCAAGCGGGTCGTGGAGAAGCAGGCCCCGGTCGACGAGGTGCTGCTCGTCCTGGACGCCACCACCGGACAGAACGGCCTGGTGCAGGCCCGGGTCTTCTCCGAGGTCGTCGACATCACCGGCATCGTGCTCACCAAGCTCGACGGCACGGCCAAGGGCGGCATCGTGGTCGCGGTCCAGCGCGAGCTGGGTGTTCCGGTCAAGCTCGTCGGCCTCGGCGAGGGCGCGGACGACCTGGCGCCGTTCGAGCCGGAGGCGTTCGTCGACGCCCTTATCGGAGAGTGAGTGCGCCACTCAGCCGTGGAGTGACCTCCGGACATCCGTATCCGCACACGAAGCGCCCGCCCCGATGCGCGATCGGGACGGGCGCTTCGCTGTGTACGTCCGTAACGGACTAGGCCCGCGACCGGTGTGCCACGTAGGCCAGCGTGCCCAGCACCAGGCGGGCCTCCGGCGGCCGGCACGCCGAGTCCAGGGCGGGGGAGCGCAGCCAGCGCACCGGGCCCAGGCCGCCGCGGTCGGAGGGCGGGGCGGTGATGTACGAGCCCGGGCCGAGGCCGTGCAGATCGAGGGAGTCAGGGTCGTCCCAGCCCATGCGGTACAGCAGGCCGGGGAGATCGGCGGCGGCGCCGGGCGCGACGAAGAAGTGCGCCCGGCCGTCCGGGGTCGCGGCCACCGGGCCGACGGGCAGACCCATGCGCTCCAGCCGGGCCAGTGCCCGGCAGCCGGCGGGCTCGGCCACCTCGATGACGTCGAAGGCCCGGCCGACCGGGAGCATCACCGAGGCGCCGGGGAACTCGCCCCACGTCTCGGTCACGGCGTCCAGCGTCGCGCCGGCCGCGAGCACCGGCGCGAAATCGAGCGGGTGCGCGCCCGGCGCGGGGCAGTCGCCGCGGCCGCAGGAGCAGGCGCCGGCCGAGGCCCGGGCGCCCGGCACCACGTCCCAGCCCCACAGCCCGGTGTACTCGGCCACGGCCGTGCCGTCCGACGTGCGGCGGCGGCGTGAGCCGGACCGGATGTCGCGCATGCCACGGTTGATGCCGATCGTGAACCCCATGCCCCCTCCAACGGGTCCGGCGCCCGGTGGTTACGCAGCGGACGCGGTACGTGACTCTCTGTTTCCGCCTTCCCGATGGCGGCCCGCCCACTCGGCGCCCGGATGTGCCCCGGGTGGCGCGTCCGGCGGCGCGCGCCCCCAAGTGCATCGCTGCACCCACTCTTGGTTGTGCTGTGTCAAGTGAATCGCGCCCAGGCGTACGTGAGTTCATTCGAAGGGGTGGCGAATGGTGGCGTTTCCGTGTGAGCCGTGGCTGGACGGGTGATCGTAGGATTACTCTGTGTGCACGAGCCCTGGGGGCACATGCGCTCGTGGGTATGCCGGAGGCAAGTCGTCATTCCGTTCGAAGGGTGACAAGGGCCGGACGGAGGGCCGTACGAAGCGGCATGCTGATAGGGCTTGGCGCACTCGGCGACAAGTGGTCTCAGGGATGGGGGCGTTCCAGTGAGCGGCAACGGCGGAAGCGGAACGAGCGCTGCGAGCGCGACGCACGCTGACAAGCGCCCCAACGAGCTGCTCACCTCCTGGTTCGTGCGCAGCGGCTGGTCCAAGGGCGAGCTCGCCCGCCAGGTCAACCGCAGGGCACGGCAGCTGGGCGCCAACCACATCTCCACGGACACCTCGCGGGTGCGCCGCTGGCTCGACGGCGAGAACCCCCGCGAGCCGATCCCCAGGATCCTGTCCGAGCTGTTCTCCGAGCGCTTCGGCGTCGTCGTCTCCGTCGAGGACCTGGGCCTGCGCACCGCGCGCCAGTCGCCCTCCGCGACCGGCGTCGACCTGCCCTGGACGGGCCCGCAGACCGTGGCCCTGCTCAGCGAGTTCTCGCGCAGCGACCTCATGCTGGCGCGGCGCGGCTTCCTCGGGAGCTCGCTGGCCCTGTCTGCGGGCCCGGCCCTCATCGAGCCCATCCAGCGCTGGCTCGTGCCCTCGCCCCCGGCCCCGCGCTCCGAGCCCGGTCATACGGGCGGCTCCGGGCGTGCCCGCGGCCGGCTCTCCAAGCCGGAGCTGGACCTCCTGGAGTCCACGACGGTGATGTTCCGGCAGTGGGACGCCCAGTGCGGCGGAGGCCTGCGCCGCAAGGCGGTCGTCGGACAGCTGCACGAGGTGACGGACCTCCTCCAGGAGCCCCAGCCGGAGTCCACCACCCGACGCCTGTTCAAGGTCGCCGCCGAACTCGCCGAGCTGGCCGGCTGGATGTCGTACGACGTCGGGCTCCAGCCGACGGCCCAGAAGTACTTCGTCCTCGCGCTGCACGCCGCCAAGGAGGCCGGTGACCGGCCGCTCGGCTCGTACGTGCTGTCCAGCATGAGCCGCCAGATGATCCACCTCGGTCGGCCCGACGACGCGCTGGAGCTGATCCACCTCGCGCAGTACGGCAGCCGCGACTGCGCCAGTCCGCGCACCCAGTCGATGCTGTATGCGATGGAGGCCCGCGCCTACGCCAACATGGGGCAGCCCGGCAAGTGCAAGCGGGCGGTGCGGATGGCCGAGGACACCTTCTCCGAAGCCGACGAGTGGGACGAGCCGGACCCCGACTGGATCCGCTTCTTCTCCGAGGCCGAGCTGCACGGCGAGAACTCCCACTCCTACCGCGACCTGGCCTATGTCGCGGGCCGCAGCCCCACGTACGCCTCGCTGGCCGAGCCCCTGATGAACCGGGCTGTGAAGCTCTTCGCCGAGGACGGCGAGCACCAGCGGTCGTACGCACTGAACCTGATCGGCATGGCCACGGTGAACCTCCTCCAGCGCGAGCCCGAGCGGAGCACGGTATTCGCCACCGAGGCCATGCAGGTCGCCAAGAAGGTCCGCTCCGAGCGCGTCAACACCCGGATCCGGAAGACGGTCGACACCGCCGCCCGCGAATTCGGCGACCTCGGTGAGGTCGTCGACCTCACCGAGCGGCTCGCGGCGGAACTGCCCGAGACCGCCGAGGCGGTCTGAGAAGCCGTCCGACCTCCCTGAACCCCGGCCGTGGCCGGCCCTCCCGAACTGCCCGACTCGGCTCCCCCATGCCAGGTCATCGGAAGGCCGACCGCGGCCGGTCTGTGCGCCCACGGCTGCCTGAAAGCCGAAGGTTGCGCCACGATAACGATCGGCTCGCCCGCAATCCGGCAGTTCATCGACGCGTAACACAGAAGGCGCCTTCGTCACGGTCGCGAAACAACGAGGGGCTTCGACGGAAACCGCGCTGCGTCAATCTCGTGGCGCATAACCGGCCCACCCCTCATTCCGCTCGAGGCTTCGCCCGCACGGGGCCGTACCAATGACGAGGAGACGCCGATGGCACCAGCCATCACCCTTGCCGCAGAAGCGCCCAAGCTGTCTGCCGCGAACACAGGGTTCATGCTCATCTGTTCCGCCCTGGTGATGCTCATGACGCCGGGCCTGGCCTTCTTCTACGGAGGCATGGTTCGCGTCAAGAGCACCCTGAACATGTTGATGATGAGCTTCATCAGCCTCGGGATCGTCACCATCCTGTGGGTGCTGTACGGCTTCTCCATGGCGTTCGGCACCGACTCGGGCAGCCTCATCGGCTGGAACTCCGACTGGCTCGGCCTCGACAAGATCGGCCTTACGGAGCTGTGGCCCGGCTACACCATCCCGGTGTTCGTGTTCATGGTCTTCCAGCTGATGTTCGCGATCATCACCCCCGCCCTGATCAGCGGTGCTCTCGCGGACCGGGTGAAGTTCAGCGCGTGGGCGCTGTTCATCGCCCTGTGGGCCACGGTCGTCTACTTCCCGGTCGCGCACTGGGTCTGGGGCGCCGGCGGCTGGGCCTTCGAGCTGGGCGTCATCGACTTCGCCGGCGGTACGGCGGTCCACATCAACGCCGGTGCCGCGGCGCTCGGCGTGATCCTCGTCATCGGCAAGCGCGTCGGCTTCAAGAAGGACCCGATGCGCCCGCACAGCCTGCCGCTGGTCATGCTCGGCGCCGGTCTGCTGTGGTTCGGCTGGTTCGGATTCAACGCCGGCTCCTGGCTCGGCAACGACGACGGCGTCGGCGCGCTGATGTTCGTCAACACGCAGATCGCCACCGCCGCCGCCATGCTGGCCTGGCTCATCTACGAGAAGATCCGCCACGGCGCGTTCACCACGCTGGGCGCCGCCTCCGGCGCGGTCGCGGGCCTGGTCGCCATCACCCCGTCCGGTGGCGCGGTCACCCCGCTCGGCGCGATCGCGGTCGGCGCCATCGCCGGTGTGCTGTGCGCCATGGCCGTCGGCCTGAAGTACCGGTTCGGCTACGACGACTCCCTGGACGTCGTCGGTGTCCACCTGGTCGGCGGTGTCCTCGGCTCCCTGCTGATCGGCTTCTTCGCCAGCGGCAAGGGCCAGTCCACGGCCGAGGGCCTCTTCTACGGCGGCGGCCTGACCCAGTTCTGGAAGCAGTGCGCCGGTGTCTTCGCGGTCCTCGCCTACTCCCTGATCGTCTCCGCGATCCTCGCCTTCATCCTGGACAAGACCATGGGCATGCGGGTCACCGAGGACGACGAGGTGGCCGGCATCGACCAGGCCGAGCACGCCGAGACCGCATACGACTTCAGCGGCGCCGGTGGCGGTGCCGCCAAGACGGCCGTCACGGCCCCCGTCGCCGCAGCCGCGAGCAAGAAGGTGGACGCATGAAGCTCATCACCGCCGTCGTGAAGCCGCACCGGCTCGACGAGATCAAGGAGGCCCTCCAGGCCTTCGGCGTACACGGCCTGACGGTCACCGAGGCGAGCGGCTACGGTCGTCAGCGGGGCCACACCGAGGTCTACCGGGGCGCCGAGTACACCGTCGACCTGGTCCCCAAGATCCGCATCGAGGTCCTGGTCGAGGACGACGACGCCGAGCAGCTGATCGACGTCGTGGTCAAGGCGGCCCGCACCGGCAAGATCGGTGACGGCAAGGTCTGGTCGATCCCGGTCGACACGGCCGTACGGGTCCGGACCGGCGAGCGCGGTCCCGACGCGCTCTGAAGACCCTCGAGGCAGGCAACGGAACAGGAGTCGCTGGGTGACGGGTACGGACGTGCAGAAGGAAGCAGAGGACTCGGGACCCAGCGGCTACGCGGCGGCCCGGCTGCGTCTCCTCACCGAGGAGGCGCGGTCCGGGCCGCCGCGCCGTGCGGCGCTGGCCGAGCTCACGGACGACTGGCTCACCGGCCTGTTCGCGGCGGGCGCCGAGGGCCTGCGCGGGGCCTCCCTCGTCGCCGTCGGCGGCTACGGACGCGGCGAGCTGTCCCCGCGCAGCGACCTCGACCTGCTCCTGCTGCACGACGGCAGCGACGCCAAGGCCGTCGCCGCCCTCGCCGACCGACTCTGGTACCCCGTCTGGGACCTGGGCCTGGACCTCGACCACTCCGTCCGCACACCGGCCGAGGCCCGCAAGACCGCCGGTGAGGACCTCAAGGTGCAGCTCGGACTGCTGGACGCCCGGCACATCGCCGGTGACCTCGGCCTCACCGCCTCGCTGCGTACGGCCGTCCTGGCCGACTGGCGCAACCAGGCCCCCAAACGCCTGCCCGAACTCCAGGAACTGTGCGCCGAACGCGCCGAGCGCCAGGGCGAGCTGCAGTACCTGCTGGAACCCGACCTGAAGGAGGCCCGCGGCGGACTGCGCGACGCCACCGCGCTGCGCGCCGTCGCCGCCTCCTGGCTCGCCGACGCCCCGCGCGAGGGCCTGGCCGACGCCCGGCGCCGGCTCCTGGACATCCGGGACGCCCTGCACCTGGCCACCGGGCGCGCCACCGACCGGCTCGCCCTCCAGGAGCAGGACCAGGTGGCCGCCGAGCTGGGCCTGCTCGACGCGGACACCCTGCTGCGGCAGGTGTACGAGGCGGCCCGGCTCATCTCGTACGCCAGTGATGTCACCTGGCGCGAGGTGGGGCGCGTCCTGCGGTCGCGCGCCGTGCGGCCCCGGCTGCGCGCCATGCTGGGCGGCGGGCGGGCGCTCGGCAGCGGGAAACCGACCGCCGAGCGCTCTCCGCTGGCCGAGGGTGTGGTGGAGCAGGACGGCGAGGTGGTGCTCGCCCGCGCCGCGCGCCCCGAACGCGACCCCGTGCTGCCGCTGCGCGCCGCGGCCGCCGCCGCGCAGGCCGGCCTCCCGCTCTCGCTGCACGCCGTACGGCGCCTGGCGGCCACCGTGCGCCCGCTGCCCACGCCCTGGCCCGCCGAGGCCCGTGAACAGCTCGTCACCCTGCTCGGCTCCGGCCGCCCCACCATCGAGGTCTGGGAGGCGCTGGAGGCGGAGGGGCTGATCACCCGGCTGCTGCCCGACTGGGAGCGGGTCCGCTGCCGCCCGCAGCGCAACGCCGTGCACCTGTGGACCGTCGACCGGCACCTCATCGAGACCGCGGTGCGCGCCTCCGAGTTCACCCGCCGGGTCAGCCGCCCCGACCTGCTGCTGGTCGCCGCGCTGCTGCACGACATCGGCAAGGGCTGGCCCGGCGACCACTCCGTGGCGGGCGAGATCATCGCCAAGGACGTGGCCACCCGCATCGGCTTCGACCGCCACGACGTGACCGTCATCGCCACCCTCGTGCGGCACCACCTCACGCTGATCGACACCGCGACCCGGCGCGACCTGGAGGACCCGGCCACCGTGCGCTCGGTCGCCGAGGCCGTCGGCTCCGAGGGCACGCTGGAGCTGCTGCACGCGCTCACCGAGGCCGACGCCCTCGCCACCGGCCCGGCAGCCTGGTCGTCCTGGCGCGGCTCGCTCGTCGCCGACCTGGTCAAACGGGTCTCGGCGGTGCTCGCCGGCGACGCCCCGGACGACCCCGAGGAGGCCGCGCCGACCGCCGAGCAGGAGCGGCTCGCCCTGGAGGCGGCCGCGACGGGCAGCCCGGTGCTCTCGCTGCGGGCCCAGACCGAGCCGCCCGCCGGGCAGGAGCCGTCCGGCGACCCCGAGCCGCTCGGCGTGGAGCTGCTCATCGCCGTGCCCGACCAGCCCGGGGTGCTGCCCGCGGTGGCCGGCGTCCTCGCCATGCACCGGCTGACCGTTCGCACCGCGGAACTGCGCTCCCTGCACCTGCCGGACGGCGTGGACGGTTCCGTCCTGCTGCTGGACTGGCGCGTCGCGGCCGAGTACGGCTCGCTGCCGCAGGCCGCCCGGCTGCGCTCGGACCTCGTCCGGGCCCTGGACGGCTCCCTGGACATCGCCGGCCGCCTCGCCGAACGGGACGCGGCCTATCCGCGCCGCCGGGGCGTGATCGCCCCCGCGGCCCGGGTGTCGGTCCACCCGGCCGCCTCCCGGCTGGCCACGGTCATCGAGGTCCGCTCCCAGGACGCCCCGGGCCTGCTGTTCCGCATCGGCCGCGCCCTGGAGGACGCGAACGTGCGGGTGCGCAGCGCCCATGTCTCGACCCTCGGCGCCAACGCCGTCGACGCCTTCTACGTGACCGGCCCGGAAGGCGCGCCGCTGCCCGGCGACGAGGCGGCGGCGGTGGCGCGGAAGCTGGAGGAGACACTGCGAGGGTGAGGCCGACCCGGCGACTTGTCACGCCGGGATACCCTGGAGGGCGATTCCCTGTAGCCACCGACCCCGAGGACCGCGAGCGCCGTGTTCGATACTCTTTCCGATCGCCTCTCAGCGACCTTCAAGAACCTGCGCGGCAAGGGACGGCTCTCCGAGGCGGACATCGACGCCACGGCGCGCGAGATCCGGATCGCGCTGCTCGAGGCGGACGTGGCGCTTCCCGTCGTCCGGACGTTCATCAAGAACGTCAAGGAGCGCGCCCTCGGCGCCGAGGTCAGCAAGGCGCTGAACCCCGCCCAGCAGGTCCTCAAGATCGTCAACGACGAACTGGTCACGATCCTCGGCGGCGAGACCCGGCGCCTGCGCTTCGCCAAGAACCCGCCCACCGTGATCATGCTGGCGGGTCTCCAGGGTGCCGGTAAGACCACCCTCGCGGGCAAGCTCGGCCACTGGCTGAAGGAGCAGGGCCACTCGCCGCTGCTGGTCGCCTGTGACCTCCAGCGCCCCAACGCCGTGAACCAGCTGAGCGTCGTCGCCGAGCGCGCCGGCGTCAGCGTCTACGCGCCGGAGCCGGGCAACGGCGTCGGTGACCCGGTCAAGGTCGCCAAGGACTCCATCGAGCACGCCAAGTCCAAGGTCCACGACATCGTGATCGTGGACACCGCCGGCCGTCTCGGTATCGACCAGGAGATGATGCAGCAGGCCGCGGACATCCGCGACGCCGTCTCCCCGGACGAGATCCTGTTCGTCGTCGACGCGATGATCGGCCAGGACGCGGTCAACACCGCCGAGGCCTTCCGCGACGGCGTCGGCTTCGACGGCGTGGTGCTCTCCAAGCTCGACGGTGACGCCCGCGGTGGTGCCGCCCTGTCGATCCGGCAGATCACCGGCAAGCCGATCATGTTCGCCTCCAACGGCGAGAAGCTCGACGACTTCGACGCGTTCCACCCTGACCGGATGGCCTCCCGCATCCTCGACATGGGTGACCTGCTCACCCTGATCGAGCAGGCGGAGAAGACGTTCAGCCAGGAAGAGGCCGAGAAGATGGCCTCCAAGCTGGCGTCCAAGAAGGGCCAGGACTTCACCCTGGACGACTTCCTGGCCCAGATGGAGCAGGTCCGCAAGATGGGCTCCATCTCCAAGCTGCTCGGCATGCTGCCGGGCATGGGCCAGATGAAGGACCAGATCAACAACCTCGACGAGCGGGACGTCGACCGCACGGCCGCCATCATCAAGTCGATGACCCCGGCCGAGCGCCAGGAGCCGACGATCATCAACGGCTCGCGCCGCGCCCGTATCGCCAAGGGCTCCGGCGTCGAGGTCAGCGCGGTCAAGAACCTCGTCGAGCGGTTCTTCGAGGCCCGCAAGATGATGTCCCGCATGGCCCAGGGCGGCGGCATGCCCGGGATGCCGGGGATGCCCGGCATGGGTGGTGGCCCCGGCCGCGCCAAGAAGAAGCAGAAGCAGGCCAAGGGCAAGCAGCGCTCCGGCAACCCGATGAAGCGCAAGCAGCAGGAGCAGGAGGAGGCCGCCCGCCGGGCCGCCGCGGCCGAGGGCGGTAGCGCCTTCGGACTGCCGCAGCAGGGCGGCAAGGACTTCGAACTGCCCGACGAGTTCAAGAAGTTCATGGGCTGACGGCCCGTCCCGACCGCGCTGAGGGCGCCCCCCTGTCGAAAGGGGGGCGCCCTCAGCGGCGTGTCGGCGGCTCGCCGGTCAGCCGTTCGGGAACTTCCAGACGTACGGCTCGCCGTCCTCCTCGGACCAGTGGACCTCGACGCTCTTGGCGTTCGCCGGGACCACGTACGTCTCGCAGAAGGCATGCGGTGGATCAGATGAAGCGTTCATGATCCACTTGATGGGACCACAAGCTCCCCTTGGTGCTTTCTTCACACCATTCACGCCTGCATCGGGAGTGCTGTGCTGTTCCTCAGGGTGTCCGGGCGATCAGGTACCGGAACACGTTCGGCATCCACACCGTCCCGTCCTGCCGCTGGTGCGGATGCAGGGCCTCGGTCAGCTCCTTGTCGACCTGCGCCTGGTCCGTCGCCGTCATCGCCGCGTCGAACAGACCCGTGGATTTCAGGCCGCGTACCGCGCTGTCCACGTCGGCGTAGCCGAAGGGGCACGCCACCCGCCCCGACCCGTCCGGCCTGAGCCCGGCCCGGTGGGCGACGTCCTCCAGGTCGTCCCGGCAGGCGGGGCGCCAGCTGCCCGAGGTGCGCAGCGGCTCGGCCAGCTTCGTGGCCACCCGCATCACGGACGCCGTGGCGCAGCGCTCCGGCGGACCCCAGCCCGCCAGCACCACGGCCGCACCGCGCCGGGCGAGCGGCATCGCCTCCGCGAGTACTCCGGCCAGCCCCTCCGAGTCGCCCGCCAGGCACCCGATCGGCTCGAAGGCGGTCACCAGGGTGTAGCCGGGAGCGCCCGGCTCCGCGGTGTCCCGGGGCGAGCCGTCGACCAGCCGGGCTTCCGGACGCGCACGCGTGCCCGCCGCCTCGGGGCGCAGCCGCTCCCGCGCCAGGGCCATTCTTTCGGGGGAAGCGTCGACACCGGTGACCGCCGCTCCCCGGGCGGCGGCCATCAGCAGGGAGAGCCCGGAACCGCAGCCGAGGCCGAGCAGCCGCGTCGCGGGACCCACGTCCAGTCGCTCGTAGACGGCCTCGTAGAGCGGTACGAGCATCCGCTCCTGGATCTCGGACCAGTCACGCGCGCGTGCACGCAGGTCCACGCGGGGTGCGGCCCCCGCGTGAGGCAGGTGCTGCCGCACGAGCGTAGGTGTCATAAGTAAGCGCCCCAATCCGCCGAGAGTTGCCTCTTGCCCGATTCCATGGCCCCCGTGACAGTGCGCTCGCACTACCCCCGTATGCCAGGAAACTCCCCCCTCGACCCGTCGTCCAGTGGAATGCGGCAGGGTCTGTGAGTTGTCATGTGCCTATGGCGAGATTTCACATTCCGGCAATCTGGGCCCGTACCATCTCGCCATGGCGAAGGCACCTGTTCTCACCCCTCGGGCGGACGATTTCCCGCGCTGGTACCAGGACTTGATCACCAAAGCGGAGCTCGCCGACAACGGGCCGGTGCGCGGCACCATGGTCATCCGACCGTACGGATACGGGCTGTGGGAGCGGATGCAGGCGGAGATGGACGCCCGCATCAAGGAGACGGGCACCCAGAACGCGTACTTCCCCCTGCTGATCCCCGAGTCGTACCTCGCCCGGGAGGCCGACCACGTCGAGGGCTTCGCGCCCGAGCTGGCCGTCGTCACCCACGGTGGTGGCAAGGAGCTCGAAGAGCCCGCCGTGGTCCGGCCCACCTCCGAGATGATCATCAACGAGTACTTCTCGAAGTGGGTGCAGAGCTACCGTGATCTGCCGCTGCTTATCAACCAGTGGGCGAACGTCGTGCGCTGGGAACTGCGGCCTCGCCTGTTCCTGCGGACCTCCGAGTTCCTCTGGCAGGAGGGTCACACCGCGCACGCCACCTACGAGGAGGCGCGCGATTTCGCCGCGCGCATCCACCGGGCGGTCTACGAGGACTTCATGCTGAACGTCCTCGCGATGGACGTCGTCCCCGGCCGCAAGACCGTCAGGGAGCGGTTCGCCGGCGCGATCAACACCCTCACCCTCGAAGGCATGATGGGCGACGGCAAGGCCCTGCAGATGGCCACGAGCCACGAACTGGGCCAGAACTTCGCGAAGGCCTTCAACACCCGGTACCTGTCCAAGGGCGGCCGGCAGGAGCTGGTCTGGCAGACCTCCTGGGGTTCCACCACCCGCATGATCGGTGCCCTGGTGATGATGCACGGCGACGACAACGGCCTGCGCGTCCCGCCGCGGCTGGCGCAGATCCAGGCCGTCGTGCTCGCGATCAAGGGCGACGAGACGGTTCTGGCCAAGGTCCGTGAGCTCGGCGACCGGCTGAAGGCGGCCGGTGTCCGCGTCCACGTCGACGACCGCACCGACACCCCCTTCGGCCGTCGCGCGGTCGACTGGGAGCTCAAGGGCGTGCCGGTCCGGATCGAGATCGGCCCGCGCGACCTGGAGAACGGCACCGCGATGCTGGCCCGCCGCATCCCCGGAGGCAAGGGCCCGGTGCCGCTGGACGAGCTGGTCGCGCTGCTGCCGAAGGTCCTCGAAGAGGACCAGGCACTCCTGCTGGAGCAGTCCCGTGAACGCCGGGAGTCCCGTACGGCCGAGGTCTCCACCTTCGAGGAGGCCGTCGAGGTGGCCACCGACGGCGGCTGGGCCCGCATCCCCTGGGCCGTCCTGGGCGAGGAGGGCGAGGCCAAGCTCGCCGATCGCGCGGTGACCGTACGGTGTCTGGTCGCCGAGGACGGGTCGGTGCCGGACGCCGACGACGCACCCGGTAACGTCGCGGTCGTCGCACGCGCTTACTGAGTGAGGCGCAAGGCGGCCGAAACGCCTCTTGCGGATCCACACACCTCTGTCGCCCCGGCGCGCGGACGTGTTCTGCGCCCCAGCTGGCGCACGGACGTGTTTTACGCCCCAGCCAGAGGGTGGCCCGAAGGGCCTCGGTTGAGGGTGGTGGCGGGAGACGGGCGGGCGTACGCGGGAGTACGCACCACCTTGTGGTGAGCTGTGAGGCTTATCCACAGATCTGCGCACCCGCCCTCGTCAGGACGCATCAGAGGCAACTGACGGGTACGTGCAAATTATTTGGGATGGCCCGGAATCGGAACACTGGGGCACCCCGGCTCGTTGTCATTACGTGAGCACGACACAGACACCACCTGTACTCGCCGCAGAGCTGGCACAGGCGTGGGCCGATATTCAGCGGTACCACCCCGAGCTGCCCGACCTTGCCGCGCCAGAGTCCCTGATCGGGGAGTCGTCGTCCGCGTGCGGTCACGAGCTCTCCTTCGAGCGACTGCTCCATGAGGCAGTCCATGGCATCGCCGCCTCGCGCGGCGTTCGCGACACCTCCCGTGCCGGCCGCTACCACAACCGCAGATTCCTCGCGATCGCCGAGGAGCTGGGCCTGGACCACCCCGAGGAACCGCATCCCAGCAGCGGATTCTCCCTGGTCACGCTCACCCCCGAGGCGAAGCGCCGTTACCGCCCGACGATGGAGCGTCTCCAGCGTGCCCTGAAGGCCCACACCGCGGCGACCTCCTCCGACACGTCCCGCACCTTCCGGGGTCCGGCCGCCCGGCACGGCTCCTCGGGCGGCGGTGTACGCGTCAAGGCGGTCTGCGACTGCGGACGCAACGTCCGGGTCGTCCCGTCCGTCCTCGCCCAGGCCCCGATCGTCTGCGGCGGCTGCGGCAAGCCGTTCCGGATCCCGGACATCGTGGGAGCGGTAGCGAGCTGACGCCCCGCACCGGCATCTCGTGGCTGCCGGTCTTCGGCGCAGGGCTCGGGCCGATGGCGCACCCGACGTGCCTCACCTCTCACGCCGGGTGCGCCATCGGCGTGCCCGCACAGCGGATCAGGCCCCCGGCCCGGAGCGACCCGCCGGGTGTGGCACAATGGCTAGCTGTACTCGACAGCCGCACAGGAACCCTCTCGCCTCCGGCTGACGCGTCCATCGGGCACTCGGGTACCGCAACCCCACGCGGCATTCTCGCCGTGCCCAACCACGTCAAATCCAGGAGAACCCACTCCCGTGGCAGTCAAGATCAAGCTGAAGCGTCTGGGCAAGATCCGTTCGCCTCACTACCGCATCGTCGTCGCCGACTCCCGTACCCGCCGTGACGGCCGGGCCATCGAGGAGATCGGCAAGTACCACCCGACGTACAACCCGTCGGTGATCGAGGTCGACGCCGAGCGTGTGGCGTACTGGCTCGGTGTCGGCGCCCAGCCGACCGAGCCCGTGATGGCCATCCTCAAGAAGACCGGCGACTGGCAGAAGTACAAGGGCGAGCCCGCCCCGGCTCCGCTGCTGACGCAGCCCGAGAAGGCCGCGCGCCCGTCGTTCGAGGCCATCGGCGGCGACGACGAGGGCAAGGGTGAGGCGATCACCCAGAAGAAGAAGGCCGAGAAGAAGGACGAGGCCGCCGAGTCCGCTTCGACCGAGGCCTGAGCATGCTCGAGGAGGCTCTCGAGCACCTCGTGAAGGGCATCGTCGACAACCCTGACGATGTGCAGGTCGCCTCGCGCAACCTGCGTCGCGGTCGCGTGCTCGAGGTCCGGGTCCACCCGGACGACCTCGGCAAGGTGATCGGCCGCAACGGCCGCACCGCTCGTGCCCTGCGTACCGTCGTGGGCGCCATCGGCGGCCGGGGCGTCCGCGTCGACCTCGTCGACGTGGACCACGTTCGCTGACGCTTTCGGAGCAGTTCCGGCTCGGGCCGGGGAGGGCCACTGGGCCGTCCCCGGCCCGCAGTCGTATGACAGGAGAATGGACACGTGCAGCTGGTAGTCGCACGGATCGGCCGTGCCCATGGCATCAAGGGTGAGGTCACCGTCGAGGTACGGACCGACGAGCCGGAGCTGAGGCTCGGCCCCGGTGCCGTGCTCACCACCGATCCCGCATCCGCGGGACCGCTCACCATCGAGACGGGCCGCGTCCACAGCGGCCGTCTCCTGCTGCGCTTCGAGGGCGTCAGCGATCGCACCGGCGCCGAGGCCCTGCGCAACACCCTCCTGATCGCCGAGATCGACCCGGAGGAACTGCCCGAGGGCGAGGACGAGTACTACGACCATCAGCTCATCGACCTCGACGTGGTCACCGCGGACGGCACCGAGGTCGGCCGGATCACGGAGATCTCGCACCTGCCCACCCAGGACCTGTTCATCGTGGAGCGTCCCGACGGCAGCGAGGTGATGATCCCCTTCGTCGAGGAGATCGTCGCCGAGATCGACCTCGAGGAGCAGAAGGCCGTCATCACCCCGCCGCCGGGCCTGATCGACGACCGCGCCGAGATCGCCTCCAGCCGGGACGACGTCTCCGGCCAGGACGAGTCGTGATGCGCCTCGACGTCGTCACGATCTTCCCCGAGTACCTGGAACCGCTGAACGTCTCCCTCGTCGGCAAGGCGCGAGCGCGCGGACAGCTGAACGTGCACGTCCACGACCTGCGGTCCTGGACCTACGACCGTCACAACACGGTCGACGACACCCCGTACGGCGGCGGCCCCGGCATGGTCATGAAGACCGAGCCGTGGGGAGACGCATTGGACTCCGTCCTCGCCGACGGCTACGAGACGGGCTCCCGGGCGCCCGCCCTCATCGTGCCCACGCCCAGCGGCCGGCCCTTCACCCAGGAACTCGCCGTCCACCTCTCCGAGCGCCCCTGGCTGATCTTCACCCCGGCCCGCTACGAGGGCATCGACCGCCGCGTCGTCGACGAGTACGCGACACGGATGCCGGTGTACGAGGTGTCCATCGGCGACTACGTCCTGGCCGGCGGCGAGGCGGCCGTCCTCGTCGTCACGGAGGCCGTGGCGCGGCTGCTGCCGGGCGTCCTGGGCAACGCCGAGTCCCACCGGGACGACTCCTTCGCGCCCGGCGCCATGGCGAACCTGCTCGAAGGGCCCGTCTACACCAAGCCCCCCGAGTGGCGCGGCCGGGACATCCCCGACGTGCTGCTCAGCGGCCACCACGGGAAGATCGCCCGCTGGCGCCGCGACGAGGCCCTCAAGCGCACCACCGCCCACCGGCCCGACCTCATCGAGCGCTGCGACCCCAAGGCCTTCGACAAGAAGGACCGCGAGATGCTCTCCATCCTGGGCTGGGCACCCGACCCGGCGGGGGAGCCGTACGGCCGATTTTGGCGCAGGACCGACGGCGTGGAAGAATAGCGAGCTGTTGTGCGTCCGTCCGGCGTGCGCCCCTGCCACAGGGGGAGACGACGTCCGTCCCGACCCGCACATCCCTGATTCCGAAACACCTAGTTTCCGTTGATGACCTGTGGCATCAGCGAGGAAAGCAGACGAAATGTCTCACCTGCTCGACACTGTCGACTCCGCGTCGCTGCGCGACGACGTCCCCGCCTTCCGTCCGGGTGACACCGTCAACGTGCACGTCCGCGTCATCGAGGGCAACCGCTCCCGTGTGCAGCAGTTCAAGGGCGTCGTGATCCGCCGCCAGGGTTCCGGCGTGCGCGAGACCTTCACGGTCCGCAAGGTCTCCTTCTCCGTCGGCGTCGAGCGCACCTTCCCGGTGCACACCCCGATCGTCGAGAAGATCGAGCTCGTCACCAAGGGTGACGTCCGCCGCGCCAAGCTGTACTACCTGCGCGAGCTGCGCGGCAAGGCCGCGAAGATCAAGGAGAAGCGCGAGAACTGAGCGCTCTCCGGGGTTCGCGTCGGGGCCGGATAGCATCTGGCTCCGATGGACACCGAAGCACAGCCCACGGAGCGCGACCGCTCCTCCCGCCCTTCCGGCTCCGAGACGACCACCTCGGAACCCGCAGGGCCGGAGGACCGGTCGCGTTTCGCGTTGGTGGCGCGCGTCAGCTCCTGGGTCCCGGGCGGCCGGATCACCCTCACCCTGCTGGTCTGCCTGGTGTTCCTGCTGTTGCTCAGCACGTTCGTGCTGCGGCCGTTCCAGATCCCCAGCGGATCGATGGAGCCGGGATTGAGGATCGGGGACCGGGTTCTCGTAAATAAGTTGGCGTACCGTTTCGGTGCCGTGCCGCAGCGGGGAGACATCGTCGTGTTCGACGGGACCGGGTACTTCGGGCACGCGGACTACGTCAAACGCGTTGTCGGTGTGGGGGGAGACCGCGTGGTCTGCTGCGACACGGAGGGGAGGATCCAGGTGAACGGCCGGCCGGTCGACGAGTCGGGCTTCCTGTATCCCGGCGACAGCCCGTCCACGGTGCCCTTCGACGTCGTCGTGCCCGGCGGCACCCTGTTCGTCCTCGGCGACCACCGCAGCGACTCCAGCGACTCCCGCGACCACCTCGGCTCGCCGGGCGGCGGCATGATCCCCGTCGACGACGTGATCGGCCGCGCCGACTGGATCACCTGGCCGTTCGGTCACGCCACCCGGCTGCACCGGCCGGACGCCTACGCGCGCGTGCCCGACGCCGGCCGGGCGGGCGCCCATGGGTAACCGCGGCAAACCGCGCGGCGTCCCTGCGGGCCCCGCGGAGAACCTGCTGCCCACCGGCGCCCGGCGGGCCGCCGGTCCGTCCGGCAGCGGCCGTACCCGGGCCGAGCGCCGCAAGCTCCAGCGCAAGGTCAAGCGGCGCCGCAGGCGCGGTGCCGTGAAGGAGATACCGCTCCTCGTGGGCGTGGCGGTCCTGATAGCGCTCGTGCTGAAGACGTTCCTCGTCCAGGCCTTCGTCATCCCGTCCGGCTCCATGGAGCAGACGATCCAGATCGGCGACCGCGTCCTGGTCGACAAACTCACCCCGTGGTTCGGCTCGGAGCCGCAGCGCGGGGACGTCGTCGTCTTCAAGGACCCCGGCGGCTGGCTCCAGGACGAGCAGCCCACCACGCAGAAGTCCGACCCCGTCGTCATCAAGCAGGTGAAGGAAGGGCTCACCTTCATCGGCCTGTTGCCGTCCGAGAACGAGAAGGACCTCATCAAGCGGGTCGTCGGCGTCGGCGGCGACCGCGTCAAGTGCTGCGACACGCAAGGGCGGGTGACCGTCAACGGCGTCCCGCTGAACGAGGACTACCTGTACCCCGGCGCCGCCCCGTCCGACACGCCGTTCGACATCATTGTCCCTCAGGGGCGGCTGTGGGTGATGGGTGACCACCGGAACAACTCCGCGGACTCCCGCGCCCACCAGGACACCGACTACGGGGGCACGGTCTCCCAGGACGAGGTGGTGGGCCGCGCCATGGTCATCGCCTGGCCCTTCGGGCACTGGAACATGCTGGAGGAGCCGAATACGTACGCCACCGTGTCCGACTCGGCCACCGGGTCGACCGCTGCTCCCGAACTGTCGCATAGGGTTGGCCCCTACGATCCGAACGGAACGATCCAGCTCCCGACCCCTGCGGAACTCCCGCTCGTTATGGGAGTGGTGGGCCTGCGCCGCGTATGGGGCAGGCGGCGGCACAGAGTGAGGAGTTGGCGTGGGGGATGTGGCGGTTGGCGCACGGTCCGGACACGACGGCGAGGAGCACCGCGGACGCCCCGCGCAATCCGCCGTCCCGGCCGCGGACAGCGCCGTGACCTCCGGGAATGACTCCGGGGCAGTCGAGGACGGCAGGGTGACGGGCGAGCACACGACAGCCGAGGGCCAGGGACCGGGCGGTACGGCCAGGACACCGAAGAAGCCGCGCTCCTTCTGGAAGGAGCTGCCCATCCTGATCGGTATCGCGCTGGTGCTGGCGCTGCTGATCAAGACCTTCCTGGTGCAGGCGTTCTCCATCCCCTCCGACTCGATGCAGAACACCCTCCAGCAGGGTGACCGCGTCCTGGTCGACAAGCTCACGCCCTGGTTCGGCTCCGAGCCCGAGCGCGGCGAGGTCGTCGTGTTCCACGACCCGGACAACTGGCTGGCGGGGGAGCCGACCACGGACCCGAACGCGCTGCAGACCTTCCTCAGCTGGATCGGCCTCATGCCGTCCGCGGAGGAGAAGGACCTCATCAAGCGCGTCGTCGGCGTCGGCGGCGACACGATCGAGTGCAAGAACACCGGCCCGCTCATGGTCAACGGCAAGGCGCTGGACGAGCAGGACTACGTCTACGCCGGCAACACGCCGTGCAGCGTCGACGACCAGGGCGGCCAGTTCAAGGTCAAGGTCCCCAAGGGCTACATCTGGGTCATGGGCGACCACCGGCAGAACTCGCGGGACTCCCGCTACAACCAGTCCGACAAGAACCACGGCATGGTCCCGGTCAAGGACGTCGTCGGACGCGCCGTCGTCGTCGCCTGGCCGATCAACCGCTGGGCCACCCTGCCGGTGCCGGACACCTTCGACCAGCCCGGGCTGAACGCCCAGCCGGCCGCCGCGGGATTGACGGTCGCGCCGCAGGGAATCGCGCTCCTCGGCGTGGTGCCGGTGGTGCTCTGGCGTCGCCGGAAGCAGTGATCCCGACCATGGGCTGACCCCGGCCGGTACCCCCGGGTAGGGTGCGGACCCATGGGTGGCGAGAGCATGACGCACACGGCCCCGCGCAGCGGCGGCTCGGGCACGGGCCCGGTGGGCAGCCGGACCGGACAGCGACTGTCCGGGCTGGCCGTCGCACTGGGCCTCGTGCTGTTTCTCGGCGGGTTCGCCTGGGGAGCGGTGGTCTACCGGCCGTACACCGTACCCACGAGTTCGATGACCCCGACGATCGACGCGGGCGACCGGATCCTGGCGCAGCGCGTCGACGGCGGCGAGGTGCGCCGCGGTGACGTCGTCGTCTTCAAGGACGCGACCTGGGCCAACGCGCCGATGGTCAAGCGCGTGGTCGCCGTGGGCGGTGACACGGTCTCCTGCTGCCAGGACGGCAAGCTGAAGGTCAACGGCAAGGAGATCGACGAAACGTACCTGCCCAAGGGCACACCGGCCGAGATGAGCAACTTCCCGACCGTGACCGTCCCCGAGGGCCGGCTCTTCCTGCTCGGCGACGAGCGGGGCAGTTCCGTGGACTCCACGGCCCACCTGACCGACGCCGCCAGTGGCACGGTGGCACGCTCCGCGGTGGACGCCCGTGTCGACACCGTCGTGTGGCCCATGAAGGGCATGCTGCAGCGCCCCACCGGCTTCGAGCCGCTCGGCGCCCTCTCCTCGCCCGGGCCGCTGCGGACGATCACCGCCCTCGTGATCGCCGGCGCCGTGCTCGTCCTGGGCGGAGGTGCCTACGGGCCCATCGCCAAGCGCGCGGGCGCCGCCCGGGCCCGGCGGGAGAGCGCCGCGGAGCCCGCAGGTGTCCGCTGAGGCCGTGGGAACGGGCCAGGACACCTACGAGGGCGGGCTGCGCAGGGTCGCCCGGGTCGTGCTGCTCGACCCGCAGGACCGCATCCTGCTGCTGCACGGGCACGAACCGGACGATCCGGCCGACGACTGGTGGTTCACCCCCGGCGGGGGCGTGGAGGGCGACGAGACCCGTGAACAGGCCGCCCTGAGGGAACTCGCCGAGGAGACGGGCATCACCGAGGTCGAGCTCGGTCCGGTGCTGTGGCGGCGCAGGTGCTCCTTCCCGTTCGCCGGCCGCCGCTGGGACCAGGACGAGTGGTACTACCTGGCCCGTACGGATCGCACGGCGGTGGCCGCCACCGGGCTGACCGAGCTGGAACGGCGCAGTGTCGCCGGAGCGCGCTGGTGGACGTGTCCGGAACTGAGCCGGGCACATGAGACGGTGTATCCGACCAGACTCGCCGGGCTGCTGCGCACGCTGCTCGACGAAGGTCCCCCGGCCAGGCCAGTGATCCTTGACCCGGAAATCGTCTAGGGGCTCACAGGACTGGCGCACAATGGGGGGATCGCACGGCTGAAGGGGAACATGCCATGAGCGCCGAGGACCTCGAGAAGTACGAGACCGAGATGGAGCTGAAGCTCTACCGGGAGTACCGCGATGTCGTCGGTCTGTTCAAATACGTGATCGAGACCGAGCGACGCTTCTACCTGACCAACGACTACGAGATGCAGGTGCACTCGGTCCAGGGTGAGGTGTTCTTCGAGGTCTCCATGGCGGATGCCTGGGTCTGGGACATGTACCGGCCGGCGCGGTTCGTGAAGCAGGTGCGGGTCCTCACGTTCAAGGACGTGAACATCGAGGAACTGAACAAGAGCGATCTGGAGCTGCCGAGCGGGTGAGGGCCGTGCGGGCAGGCGGCCGTGCCGGTGGCAGTCGTGCCGGTGGCGGTTGTGGGAGCCCGGGGGGCTCGATCACCCGGGTGGGTGGCGAGGTTTTCCACAGTCGCTGAGCCGTCCACCAAGATCCACTCCGTGGGGACGGGGGCGTGATCGTTGGCGCCGGAGGTGGTGCCGACATGACCGCACATCTGGCACGCAGTGCCATGGGCAGGTACGGGGAAACGCTGGCCGCACGGCGGCTGACCGAGGCCGGTCTGACGGTCCTGGAGCGCAACTGGCGCTCCGGCCGGGCCGGCGAGATCGACATCGTGGCCAGGGACGGGGACGTCCTGGTCGTCTGCGAGGTGAAGACCCGCAGGGAGGGGCCCTTCCAGCATCCGATGGAGGCCGTGACCCCGCAGAAGGCGGAGCGGCTGAGGGGCCTGGCCGAGCGGTGGATCCAGACACACGGGGGCGCACCGCCCGGCGGCGTCCGCATCGACGTGGTCGGCGTGCTGCTGCCGGCCCGCGGAGCCGCCGTGGTCGAGCATGCGCGGGGGGTGGCCTGAATGGCATTCGCCCGTACGTGTTCGGTGGCACTGGTCGGCGTCGAGGGAGTGGTCGTCGAGGTCCAGGCCGACCTCGAACCGGGCGTCGCGGCCTTCACGCTGGTGGGGCTGCCCGACAAGAGCCTCACGGAGAGCAAGGACCGGGTGCGCGCCGCGGTCGTCAATTCGGGCTCGGCCTGGCCCCAGAAGAAACTCACCGTCGGCCTGAGCCCGGCCTCGGTACCGAAGTCCGGCAGCGGCTTCGACCTGGCCGTCGCTGCGGCGGTCCTCGGCGCGGCGGAGCGCATCGACCCGAGGGTCCTGGCCGACATCGTGATGATCGGCGAACTGGGACTGGACGGGCGTGTGCGGCCGGTGCGGGGCGTCTTGCCGGCGGTGCTGGCGGCGGCCGAGGCGGGGTATGAGCAGGTGGTGGTGCCGGAGTGCGCGGTGCCTGAGGCGTCGCTGGTACCAGGGCTTTCGGTGCTGGGCGTGCGGAGCCTGCGGCAGCTCATTGCGGTTCTGACCGACGAACCCGTGCCCGACGAGGAACCCGACGAGCAAGGCCGCCCGGACCCGCTCCTCGCCGGGCTGCGCGTGCCGGGGACCGGCGCGGCCACGGGCATGCACAGTGCCGGCGCCTCCCAGCTCGATCACGGCCATGACCTGGCAGACGTCGTCGGCCAGACCTCGGCGCGCACAGCCGTGGAGGTGGCCGCGGCGGGCGGGCACCACCTCTTCCTCGAAGGGCCGCCCGGCGCCGGCAAGACGATGCTCGCCGAACGGCTGCCGGCCATCCTGCCCCGGCTCGGCCGGCAGGAGTCGCTGGAGGTCACGGCGGTCCACTCGGTGGCGGGCCTGCTGCCCCCGGGTAAGCCGCTGGTCGACGTTGCCCCCTACTGCGCCCCGCACCACTCGGCCACGATGCAGGCCCTCGTCGGCGGCGGCCACGGCATCGCTAGGCCGGGGGCGGTGTCGCTGTCCCATCGCGGGGTGTTGTTCCTGGACGAAACGCCGGAGTTCAGCAGCCAGGCCCTGGACGCCCTGCGCCAGCCGCTGGAGGCCGGACACGTCGTGATCGCACGCAGTGCGGGAGTCGTGCGCTTCCCCGCGAAGTTCCTCATGGTGCTCGCGGCCAATCCCTGCCCCTGCGGCCGGTTCTCGCAGCGGGACGACCTGTGCGAGTGCCCGCCCTCGGCGATCCGCCGCTACCAGGCCAGGCTCTCCGGTCCGCTGCTGGACCGGGTCGACCTGCGTGTCGAGGTGGACCGCATTACCCGCACCGAACTGACAGCCGTCGGCGCCAGGGGCGAGTCGACCGCGACGGTCGCCGATCGGGTGCGGGCGGCTCGGGAACGGGCTGCCGAGCGTCTTGCCGGCACCCCCTGGTGCACGAACAGCGAGGTCCCCGGCCGTGAGCTGCGCAGCCGCTGGTACGCCGAGCCCGGTTCCATGGACGAGGCCGAGCGGAACCTGGAGCGGGGGGTTCTGACCGTCCGCGGCCTCGACCGCGTACTGCGCGTGGCCTGGACCGTCGCAGACCTCGTTGGCCACGACCGGCCCGACGCCATGGACGTCGCCCTCGCGCTCCAATTGCGCACGGGCGTGCCGCGAGGCGTCCCGATGGCCATCGGGGCACTGACATGAGCGTCCACGGTGCAGCGGACGACGACCTGCTGTGCCGTGTCCTTCTCACCCGCGTCATCGAGCCCGGGGACGAAGTCGGCGGGCGATGGGTGCGGGAGTTCGGGGTCGGGGAAGTGGTGCGGCGGCTGAAAGAGGGCGAGGCCGCGCTGCCGGGGGCGAGTGGGAAGCGGTGGGCCGGGCTGGTGGCCAGGGCCGAGGCCGCCCGGCCCCACCGGGATCTGGCGGCCGCCCGGGACGCCGGCGTGCGCTTCGTTTCCCCCGGGGACGCGGAGTGGCCGGGACAACTCGACGATCTCGGGGACGCCCGGCCGCTGGGCCTGTGGGTGCGCGGGCGGGCCGGTCTGCGGATGTGGGCGCTGAAGTCGGTCGCCGTGGTCGGTGCCCGGGCCTGCACCGAGTACGGGGCCCACATGGCCGCCACCCTCGCGGCCGGGCTAGCCGAGCGGGGCTGGGTCGTGGTGTCGGGCGGCGCCTACGGAGTCGACGGTGCCGCCCATCGCGGAGCCCTCGGAGCCGGCGGCGCCACCGTCGCCGTCCTCGCCTGCGGCGTCGACCGGCCCTACCCCCGCGGTCACACCCGGCTGATCGGCAGGATCGCCGAACAGGGGCTGGTGATCGGCGAGCTGCCACCCGGGGATCACCCCACGCCGAGCCGGTTCATCCTGCGGAACAGAGTGATCGCCGCGCTCACCCGCGGCACGGTGGTCGTCGAGGCCGCCCACCGCAGCGGCTCCCTGGTCACCGCGCGGGCGGCACAGCGCCTCGGCCGGCACACGATGGGCGTGCCGGGCCCGGCCACCAGCGCCCTCTCCGCCGGGGTGCACGAGCTGCTGCGCGAGGAGGCTGTCCTGGTCACCGATGCCGCGGACGTCGTGGAACTGGTCGGTGGCATGGGGGAACTGGCCCCCGACCGGCGAGGCCCCGTCCTGCCCCGGGACCTGCTGGAGCCGGCCGCCCGGCAGGTGCTCGACGCGCTGCCGGGACGCGGCACGGCCGGGCCGGACGAGATCGCGCGCTCCGCACAGACCGCACCGGATGACGCGATCGCGAGACTGTACGAACTCCGGGCACTCGGTTACGTCGAACGACACGGCGACGGCTGGAAGTTGACACGCCAGGCGGTGATGTCGGTCCGCGACGCTCGCGGGCCGTGCTGACGGCCTGTGTTCGGCCGTCCGGGGGAACCCCGACATCCCTTGGAAATGCGCCCAGTTGGGGCCCTGCGGTGATCACACCGAGCGACCGCGTCACCCCGAGGGGGCGTCCTGAGGAACGTATCTGCGCCCGCCCTGGCCTCTGCCCTTCGCGCACCGCGACGCCACAGTCACGCTACGCTCGCGAGGTCCCGACACGGACAGGCAACTCGACATCACAGACAGCTCACCCCGGCAGCACCACTCCGCAGCAGAACGGCACAAGGCGACGAATGCCCCAGCACACCTCCGGGTCCGACCGGGCGGCGATCCCCCCAGCCGCCCGTGACGGTGGCAGCGTGCGGCCGCCCGCTCCCTCGACGCTCGACGAGCTGTGGCGGTCGTACAAGGCGACGGGGGACGAGCGGCTGCGGGAGCAGCTGATCCTGCACTACTCGCCGCTGGTGAAGTACGTCGCCGGGCGGGTCAGCGTGGGCCTGCCGTCCAACGTGGAGCAGGCGGACTTCGTCTCGTCCGGGGTGTTCGGGCTGATCGACGCGATCGAGAAGTTCGACATCGACCGGGAGATCAAGTTCGAGACCTACGCGATCACCCGGATCCGCGGCGCGATGATCGACGAGCTGCGGGCCCTGGACTGGATCCCCCGCTCGGTACGGCAGAAGGCACGCAACGTGGAGCGGGCGTACGCCACGCTGGAGGCGCGGTTGCGGCGCACGCCGACCGAGAGCGAGGTGGCCTGCGAGATGGGCATCGCCGTCGAGGAACTCCACGCGGTGTTCAGCCAGTTGTCGCTGGCCAACGTGGTGGCCCTGGAGGAGCTGCTGCACGGGGGCGGTGAGGGCGGCGACGGGCTCAGCGTCATGGACACGCTCGAGGACACCGCCGCCGACAACCCCGTCGAGGTCGCCGAGGACCGGGAGCTGAGGAGGTTCCTGGCACGGGCGATCAACACGCTGCCCGACCGGGAGAAGACCGTGGTCACGCTGTACTACTACGAGGGCCTCACCCTGGCCGAGATCGGGAACGTGCTGGGTGTGACCGAGAGCCGGGTCAGCCAGATCCACACCAAGTCGGTGCTGCAGCTGAGAGCGAAACTGGCGAGCTTCGGACGCTGACCTGGCCGGATGTCCTCGGGTCGGCATCAACCACTCCCGCGTGGCGGGGCGCGTCCGTAGAGTGTTGACGTGCCAAGGATTCGAGCGGCCTCCGTGGCCGAGCACCGGTCGATGCAGCGAGCCGCCCTGCTGGACGCGGCTCGTTCCTTGTTGTCCGAGGGCGGTACGGAGGCGCTGACCTTCCCGGCCCTCGCCGAGCGGACGGGCCTCGCGCGCTCGTCCGTCTACGAGTACTTCCGCTCGCGGGCGGCCGTGGTCGAGGAACTGTGCGAGGTCGACTTCCCGGTCTGGGCGGCGGACGTGTCGGCGGCGATGGAGCGGGCGGAGACGGCCGAGGCCAAGGTCGAGGCATATGTGCGGCAGCAGTTGGAGCTGGTCGCGGACCGGCGGCACCGGGCCGTGGTCGCGATCTCCGCGAGTGAACTCGACGCGGGGGCGCGGGAGAAGATCCGGGCGGCGCACGGCGGGCTGGTCGCGATGATCGTCGAGGCGCTGGGGGAGCTCGGGCACCAGCAGCCTCGGCTCGCGGCGATGCTGGTGCAGGGCGTGGTGGACGCGGCCGTGCGCAGGATCGAACTGGGGGCGGCGGAGGAGCCGGCGACCATCGCGGACGCGGCGGTGTCCATGGCGCTGCGGGGCGTACGGGGCTGAGCCACATCCGTGCCGGGGCGGGTCCGCGGCTACGACCAGACCGGCAGGAGCCGGGAGGGGCCTCGATGCAGTAGCCACGGCGGCAACAGGTCCAGGGGATTCAGGTACGTCTCGCCCCTGCGCAGGCCCCAGTGCACGCATGTGGCCGTGCAATGCGAGCCGGTCGCGTCCACCGTGCCGATCACCTCGCCCGGTTCCAGCTCATCGCCCTCCTCCACCGACGCCGTCACCGGTTCGTAGGTCGTGCGCAGAGGCGGCTCGCCGGTACCCGTCAGCTCCACCGAGACCACTCCCTTTCCGGCCACCCTGCCCGCGAAGGACACCCGGCCCGCCGCCACCGCCCGCACCGGCGTTCCCGGTGCCGCCGCCAGGTCCACGCCCCGGTGGCCGCGGCCGTAGACCGTCGCCGGGGGTTCCCACCCGCGCAGGACCGGAGGGCGCAGGCCCACGGGCCATGCGCGGCCGACCGCCGGCACGGCGGGGTCCCCGAGGGCGGAGCCCGCCGCGAGCAGCCGCGGCGGCGGGGCCAGCAAGGCCCACGCCGTGAGGAGCAGCAGCAGGATCAGACGCGTACACACGCGGACACACCGGTTCACTCGCATGGACAAGAGCGTCCCGGACCATCGCCCCTGGCGGCCGCCGGCTGTGGATCACCCACCGGTTGTGGACAACGGCGTCACCCGGCACCCCGTGGGTCCCGTACACTTCTGGTGGCGACCCGAGCCATCGGGTCGACTTCGCACGCCCCGACACGAACCCCGGCAACGGGCCCGTGTCAGCGCCCCTCGGTCCCTCGTGGAACGGCGCGCAGTGGGCGTCAGGCGCGGAAGCCGTCCGGCATCCGCGGCACAACCGAGAAAATCAAGGAGATACGGCCATGGCCGTCGTCACGATGCGGGAGCTGCTGGAGAGCGGCGTCCACTTCGGTCACCAGACCCGTCGTTGGAACCCGAAGATGAAGCGCTTCATCTTCACGGAGCGCAACGGCATCTACATCATCGACCTGCTCCAGTCGCTGTCGTACATCGACCGCGCCTTCGAGTTCGTCAAGGAGACCGTCGCCCACGGCGGCACGGTCATGTTCGTCGGCACGAAGAAGCAGGCGCAGGAGGCGATCGCCGAGCAGGCGACCCGCGTCGGCATGCCCTACGTCAACCAGCGCTGGCTGGGCGGCATGCTCACCAACTTCTCGACCGTCTACAAGCGTCTGCAGCGCCTCAAGGAGCTCGAGCAGATCGACTTCGAGGACGTCGCCGCGTCGGGTCTCACCAAGAAGGAGCTTCTCGTGCTCTCGCGCGAGAAGGCCAAGCTGGAGAAGACCCTCGGTGGTATCCGCGAGATGTCCAAGGTGCCCAGCGCCGTCTGGATCGTGGACACCAAGAAGGAGCACATCGCGGTCGGTGAGGCCCGGAAGCTCAACATCCCGGTCGTCGCCATCCTCGACACCAACTGCGACCCCGACGAGGTCGACTACAAGATCCCGGGCAACGACGACGCGATCCGCTCCGTCACGCTGCTCACCCGTGTGATCGCGGACGCGGTCGCCGAGGGCCTCATCTCCCGCTCCGGTGTCGCCACCGAGGGCAAGGGCGACAAGGCCGCGGGCGAGCCGCTGGCCGCGTGGGAGCGCGACCTGCTCGAGGGCGAGAAGAAGGCCGACGAGGCCGCCCCCGCTGCTGAGGCCGCCCCCGCTGCTGAGGCCGCTCCGGCCGCCGAGGCCGAGAAGCCGGCCGAGGCTGCTGAGGCCGCCCCCGCCGCCGAGGCCGCTCCGGCTGAGGCCCCCGCCGCCGAGGCCGAGAAGCCGGCCGAGGGCGACAAGCCGGCCGAGGCCGAGCAGGCCTGACCCCGTCAGTCCCGTGGTGACGGCGGGAGCGGTACTGCGTACCAGCGCCCTCGGCGCGGTGAAGTCCGCTCCCGCCGTTCACCTGTAGGTCAGCGGAAGGACAGCGCCCTCAGGCTCCATGAGGGCGCACCGCAGGATCCGCAGATCTTCGATCTTCCAGACTTCGAGAGAGATTCACAGACTCATGGCGAACTACACCGCCGCCGACGTCAAGAAGCTCCGTGAGCTCACGGGCGCCGGCATGATGGACTGCAAGAAGGCGCTGGACGAGGCCGAGGGCAACGTCGAGAAGGCCGTCGAGGCGCTCCGCATCAAGGGCCAGAAGGGCGTCGCCAAGCGCGAGGGCCGCTCCGCCGAGAACGGTGCCGTCGTCTCGATCATCGCCGACGACAACTCCTCCGGTGTCCTGGTCGAGCTGAAGTGCGAGACGGACTTCGTCGCCAAGGGTGACAAGTTCCAGGCCGTGGCCAAGACCATCGCCGACCACGTCGCCAAGACCTCCCCGGCCGACCTCGAGGCCCTGCTCGCCTCCGAGATCGAGGCCGGCAAGACCGTCCAGGCGTTCGTCGACGAGGCCAACGCCAACCTGGGCGAGAAGATCGTCCTGGACCGCTTCGCGCAGTACGCCGACGGCTTCGTGACGGCGTACATGCACCGCACGATGCCCGACCTGCCCCCGCAGATCGGTGTCCTCGTCGAGCTGGACAAGCCGAACGCGGAGATCGCCAAGGGCGTCGCCCAGCACATCGCCGCCTTCGCGCCGAAGTACCTCTCCAAGGAGGACGTGCCGGCCGAGGTCGTCGAGTCCGAGCGCCGCGTCGCCGAGGAGACCACCCGCGCCGAGGGCAAGCCCGAGGCCGCCCTGCCGAAGATCGTCGAGGGTCGCCTCAACGGCTTCTTCAAGGACGCCACGCTGCTCGGCCAGCCGTACGCGCTCGACAACAAGAAGTCGGTCCAGAAGGTTCTGGACGAGGCCGGTGTCACCCTGAAGCGCTTCACGCGCATCAAGGTCGGCATCTGAGTCCGTACCGCGCTCGACGCCCGACCCCGATAGGGTCGACAGCAGTCGTCCGCGTACGCCGTCACATGGGTGGCGGACGACAGCAGATCTGACGAGGAGGCCATTGCCGTATGGGATGCGAAACACGCCCCACCGGCAATGGCCTTCTTGGTATGTGCAACACGTGAAAGAGGCGGGATCCCCCATGACCACCAAGGCCCAGAAGAGCGACGACGGCAAAGTGCGCGGCCGGTTTCTGCTGAAGCTGTCCGGAGAGGCCTTCTCTGGTGGCGGCGGCCTTGGCGTCGACCCCGACGTGGTGCACAAGATCGCCCGCGAGATCGCGGCCGTCGTACGCGACGGCGCGGAGATCGCCATCGTCATCGGCGGTGGCAACTTCTTCCGCGGCGCCGAACTCCAGCAGCGTGGCATGGACCGGGCCCGCTCCGACTACATGGGCATGCTCGGCACGGTCATGAACTGCCTCGCCCTCCAGGACTTCCTGGAGAAGGTCGGCGTGGACTGCCGGGTGCAGACCGCCATCACCATGGGCCAGGTCGCCGAGCCGTACATCCCGCTGCGTGCCGTACGGCACCTGGAGAAGGGCCGTGTGGTCATCTTCGGCGCCGGGATGGGCATGCCGTACTTCTCCACCGACACCACCGCCGCCCAGCGCGCCCTGGAGATCGACGCCGAGGCGCTGCTGATGGGCAAGAACGGCGTGGACGGGGTCTACGACTCCGACCCCAAGACCAACCCGGACGCGGTGAAGTTCGACCACCTCGGCTACGGCGAGGTCATCACGCGCGATCTCAAGGTCGCCGACGCCACCGCCGTGACGCTGTGCCGCGACAACAAGCTCCCGATCGTGGTCTTCGAGCTGCTGGCGGAGGGCAACATCGGACGTGCCGTCAAGGGTGAGAAGATCGGCACGCTGGTGGGGGACCCCGGCAGCCGGGACTGACATCCCGGGTACAACCCCGTCCGGGGGACGGACGGGACGGAGCCGGGCCGGGGGATGGACAATGTCCTGCCGGTCGGGAACCGTGCAGGAAGAAGACGCGACGCAGCCGGCCGCCGCCCCACATGGAACCGCAGCCGGGCCTACTCAAGACACGCAGGAGCAAGTGGTGATCGAAGAGAACCTCCTCGAGGCCGAGGAGAAGATGGAGAAGGCCGTCGTGGTCGCCAAGGAGGACTTCGCCGCGATCCGCACCGGCCGTGCGCACCCGGCGATGTTCAACAAGATCGTGGCCGACTACTACGGCGCGCCGACGCCGATCAACCAGCTGGCCTCGTTCTCCGTGCCCGAGCCGCGCATGGCCGTGGTGACCCCGTTCGACAAGAGCGCGCTGCGCAACATCGAGCAGGCGATCCGCGACTCCGACCTGGGCGTCAACCCGAGCAACGACGGCAACATCATCCGTGTGGTGTTCCCCGAGCTCACCGAGGAGCGCCGCCGCGAGTACATCAAGGTGGCCAAGAGCAAGGGCGAGGACGCGAAGATCTCGATCCGCTCCGTGCGCCGCAAGGCCAAGGAAGCCATCGACAAGCTGATCAAGGACGGCGAGGTCGGCGAGGACGAGGGCCGCCGTGCCGAGAAGGAGCTCGACGACACCACGTCGAAGTACGTCGCGCAGGTGGACGAGCTCCTGAAGCACAAGGAAGCGGAGCTGCTCGAGGTCTGATGAACGACTCTTCCTGGGGGGCGCCGCCACAGGCCGGGTACTGGGGGCCCACCGACCAAGGGCATGGTCACGGGCACGTCCGGGGTCCGGGCCACGGGCACGTCCAAGGGGCCGCTCCGGCGGGTCCCGCATACGATGCGTATGAAGCGCCTCAGACTCGCCCCATGCCCATCGTGCCCGACGTGACCGAATTCGGCGGAAACCAGGATGACGACCGGGGAGCTGCTCGCGTGAGTGGCACCCCGGTCCGAAACGACACGAATCCGGAGCCCATGCCCGACGCCTCGCAGCCGGCGCCCAAGCCGCCGAAGAAGAGCGCGGGGCGCGACCTGAGTGCCGCGATAGGGGTCGGTGTCGGGCTCGGTGTGGTGATCGTCGCCTCGCTGTTCGTCGTCAAGGCCGTGTTCGTCGGTGTCGTCGCGGTGGCCGTGGTGGTGGGCCTGTGGGAGCTGACCAAGCGACTGGAGGAGCGCAAGGGCATCCGGGCGCCGATCGTGCCGCTCGCGCTCGGTGGTGCCGCGATGGTCGTCGCCGGGTACGTGCGGGGCGCCGAGGGCGCGTGGGTGGCGATGGCGCTCACGACACTGGCCGTCCTGGTCTGGCGCATGACCGAACCGCCCGAGGGCTACCTGAGGGACGTCACCGCGGGTGTCTTCGCGGCGTTCTACGTGCCGTTCCTGGCGACCTTCGTCGCCATGATGCTGACCGCGGACGACGGGCCGCAGCGGGTACTCATCTTCCTGCTGCTGACGGTCGTCAGCGACACCGGGGCGTACGCCGTCGGCTGGCGGTTCGGCCGGCACAAGCTCGCCCCGCGCATCAGCCCCGGCAAGACCCGCGAGGGCCTGCTCGGCGCGGTCTCCTTCGCCATGGTCGCGGGGGCGCTGTGCATGCAGTTCCTCATCGACGACGGGGCCTGGTGGCAGGGGCTGGTGCTCGGCCTCGCGGTCGCGGTCACCGCCACGCTCGGCGACCTCGGCGAGTCCATGATCAAGCGGGACCTCGGCATCAAGGACATGGGCACGCTGCTGCCGGGGCACGGCGGCATCATGGACCGGCTCGACTCGCTGCTGCCCACGGCTCCGGTGGTGTGGCTGCTGCTCGTGCTGTTCGTCGGGTCCGGCTGAGGCGACTTCTGTCAGCGAGCCCCCGTCCTTCCGGTCGGGGGCTCGCTGCCGTCTCGGGGAGACGCCCGGGGGCCTGACATGGGACGATTCAGATGTATCTCCCAAAGGAGGCCACCATGGCCATCATCCGAGAGAGCATCGACGTCGAGCGCCGTCCGGAGGAGGTCTACGACTACGTCATGGACGCCGGGCGCATGCCGGAATGGCAGCTGAGCGCCGTCTCCGCGGAGCGCCTGGACGAGGGGCCCGTCGGCATCGGCACCAAGGTCCGGGTGACCCGGCACGTCGGCCGTCGCGTCATGCCGATGACCATGGAGGTCACCGAGTACGACCCGCCGTACAGCTGGGGCATGCGCGGTGTCGACGGTCCTGTCCGGGCGCAGGTGCACGGCGAGGTCGAGCCCTACGACGAGGGCCGCCGCTCGCACGTCACGATCGACATCGACTTCGAGGGCCACGGCATGGGCAAGGTCCTGGTCCCGCTGGTCGTACGCCCCCAGGTCCGCAAGGAACTCCCACGCAACGAGCAACTCCTCAAGGACCGGTTGGAGCACACGGCCGAGTAGGGCGTCCCCAGGCGGCTCGGTTCAGCGCCGCCGGGCGAACACCGGCCGTTCTGCCGCAACGCGGGAACACTCGGTTCCGCAGGCCGGGGGTTCGACGGGACGGCAGGGGAGTGCCTGGACATCATCGAGCGCGAGCCGTCCGGATGCGGACGTCGCTCCCTGCGCAGAACAGCCGGCTCGGCGCCGGCACCTGGCCGGGCGGACAGTGCGTCTGATCGCCCGCGACGACGCCGGCCACAGGCCACGCCGCACGGCGGCGACGCCCCCTTGCCCGCCAGACCATTGCGGCCGAGCAGCTACGACCGCCGCCGGACTCAGTTCCCCGGACGGACCCTAGTCATCGTCGCCACTCTGATGTGAGCGGGAACTCCGGCTCGTGCTGCGGGCCAGTTCGCTGCCGAGCAGCGTCACCTTGGCCACACCCCGCGCCCAGCGGGGGGCGTCGCCGCGGGCCGACCAGAACACGCAGACGCAGCCGCCGATGAGGAGCGCAACGACGACCGACAGTATGAGCACGAGCATGCTCGATCCCCCGCTTCGTGTGATGGTCCGCCCTATTCTGTCAGTCAGCTTCTGTCAGTCAGCCCCCACCTTCAACCGCTCCCCGGCGATCACGCACCTTTCCCGTCCCGGTACGGGTGACCACCCCCACCCCACTCCGGCCTGGGCTGCCCGAGTTGATCTGCGACACTGGGAGGGTTATGCCGAAGCCCGGAGAACTCACTTTCGTCGCCCCCCGCGGAGCCAAGAAGCCGCCGCGGCATCTTGCCGATCTCACTCCTGCCGAGCGCAAGGAGGCCGTTGCCGCGGTCGGGGAGAAGCCGTTTCGTGCCAAGCAGCTCTCGCAGCACTACTTCGCGCGGTACGCGCATGATCCGGAGCAGTGGACGGACATTCCGGCCGGTTCCCGGGGGCGGCTGCAGGAAGCCCTGCTGCCCGAGTTGATGACCGTCGTGCGGCATCTGTCGACCGACCAGGGCACCACCCGCAAGACTCTGTGGCGGCTGTTCGACGGGACGCTCGTCGAGTCCGTGCTGATGCGCTACCCGGACCGGGTGACCATGTGCATCAGCTCGCAGGCCGGATGCGGGATGAACTGCCCGTTCTGTGCGACCGGGCAGGCGGGACTGGACCGGAACCTGTCGACCGCCGAGATCGTGCACCAGATCGTCGACGGCATGCGGGCGCTGCGGGACGGGGAGGTCCCCGGCGGCCCGGCCCGGCTCAGCAACATCGTCTTCATGGGCATGGGCGAGCCCCTCGCCAACTACAACCGGGTCGCCGGCTCCATCCGTCGGCTCACCGACCCCGAGCCCGACGGCCTCGGCCTCTCGCAGCGCGGCATCACCGTCTCCACCGTCGGCCTCGTCCCGGCCATCCACCGGTTCTCCGACGAGGGCTTCAAGTGCCGTCTCGCCATCTCGCTGCACGCGCCCGACGACGAGCTGCGTGACACCCTCGTGCCGGTGAACACGCGCTGGAAGGTCCGTGAGGTGCTGGACGCCGGCTTCGAGTACAGCGCCAAGTCAGGTCGGCGGCTGTCCATCGAGTACGCGCTGATCCGGGACATCAACGACCAGGCCTGGCGTGGTGACCGCCTCGGGCGGCTGCTCAAGGGCAAGCCCGTGCACGTGAACCTGATTCCGCTGAACCCGACGCCCGGGTCGAAGTGGACGGCCTCCCGGCCCGAGGACGAGAAGGCCTTCGTGGAGGCCATCGCCGCCCATGGTGTGCCGGTGACGATCCGGGACACCCGTGGTCAGGAGATCGACGGGGCGTGTGGTCAGCTCGCCGCCACCGAACGGTAGTCTGACTGTCGTCAGTACATCTTCATAAACGGCACCTTCACATCCACACCTGCATATTCCGACAGGGGAGCGCCACAGCGCTGAGAGTGCGGCACACGGCCGCAGACCCTCCGAACCTCGCCCAGGTCATTCTGGGTAGGGAGATCGGTCACCACTCGAGCTGTTGCGCCCTGCCCGGGACTCCCAGAAGTCCCGGGCAGGGCCGCGTCTTCTCCTGGTCACCCCAGGAGGAATCCAGTGAGCAACAACAAGAAGCGACTGACGGCCGTCGTCGTCGGGCTCGGCATGGCCGGCACGCTCGCCGCGTGCGGGTCGTCCGACGGCGGCCAGGGGTCCGGCGACTCCAAGACCGTGACGCTCGTCAGCCACGACTCGTGGGCCGCGTCCAAGGACGTCATCGCGGCCTTCGAGAAGCAGTCCGGCTACAAGGTGAACGTCCTGAAGGACGGCGACGCCGGGCAGGCCGTGAACAAGGCCATCCTCACCAAGGACAACCCCCAGGGCGACGTCTTCTTCGGCGTCGACAACACCCTGCTGTCCCGCGCCCTCGACAACGGCCTGTTCCAGTCGTACGAGGCGAAGGGGTCCGGGCGGATCAAGGCCGCGTACCGGGTCGACCAGGACAAGCACCGGGTCACGCCCATCGACACCGGCGACATCTGCGTCAACTACGACAAGAAGTACTTCGCCGACCACAAGCTGCAGCCGCCGCGGAGCTTCGACGATCTCGTCAAGCCGCAGTACAACAACCTGCTCGTGACCGAGAACGCCTCCGCCTCCTCGCCCGGCCTCGGCTTCCTGCTCGGCACCGCCGCCGCGTACGGCGACGGGGGCTGGGAGGGCTACTGGAAGAAGCTCAAGGCCAACGGCGTCAAGGTCGTCGACGGCTGGGAGCAGGCCTACAACGAGGAATTCTCGGGGTCGGCCGGCGGCAAGAAGGCCAAGGGCGACCGGCCGCTCGTCGTGTCGTACGCCTCCTCGCCGCCCGCCGAGGTCGTCTACGCCGACCCCAAGCCGAGCACCGCCCCGACCGGCGTCGCCGAGGACACCTGCTTCCGGCAGGTCGAGTACGCGGGGCTGCTCGGCAACGCCAAGAACACCAAGGGCGGCAAGGCGCTCCTCGACTTCCTCATCAGCAAGAGGTTCCAGGAGGACATGCCGCTCAACATGTTCGTGTACCCGGTGACCGAGGGCGCCCAGGTTCCGCCGGAGTTCGTGAAGTACGGGCCGCAGGCGAAGGACCCGGAGACCATGGACCCGGCGAAGATCGCCGACCACCGTGACCAGTGGGTCAAGTCGTGGACCTCACTCGTACTGAAGTAGCCGCCCGGCGGCGGGGCGCGGCGGCGCGGTTCGGTCTGCTGGCCGTGCCCGTCGCGTTCTTCGCGGTCTTCTTCGCCTACCCCGTCGCCGCGATCGTCGCGCGCGGCCTCAAGAGCGACGGGGCCTGGCACCTCGGGCGGATCGGGGAGGTGCTGGCGCAGTCCGACGTCCGGCACGTCCTGTGGTTCACCACCTGGCAGGCGGTGGTCTCCACCGCGCTCACGCTGCTCGTCGCCCTCCCCGGCGCGTACGTCTTCGCGCGCTTCGACTTCCCCGGCAAACAGGTCCTGCGGGCGGTCGTGACCGTCCCGTTCGTGCTGCCGACGGTCGTCGTCGGTACGGCGTTCCTGGCGCTCGTCGGGCGGGGCGGGCTGCTCGACGAGCTGTGGGGCGTACGGCTGGACACCACCGTGTGGGCCATCCTGCTCGCGCACGTCTTCTTCAACTACGCGGTCGTCGTCCGGACGGTCGGCGGGCTCTGGGCGCAGCTGGACCCGCGGCAGGAAGAGGCCGCGCGCATGCTCGGGGCGTCGCCCCTGAAGGCCTGGCGGCAGATCACGCTGCCCGCGCTCGCCCCGGCCGTGGCCGCCGCCGCGCTGATGGTCTTCCTGTTCACCTTCACCTCCTTCGGTGTCGTCCAGATCCTCGGCGGGCCCACCTTCTCCACCCTGGAGGTGGAGATCTACCGGCAGACCTCGGAGATCTTCGACCTGTCCACGGCGGCCGTGCTGACCCTCGTCCAGTTCGTCGCGGTGGGCGCGATCCTCGCCCTGCACGCCTGGACCGTGCGGCGGCGGGAGACGGCGCTGCGGCTGGTGGACGCCTCCCTGACCGCGCGGCGGCCGCGCGGCGCGGGGGAGTGGGCGCTGCTCGGCGGGGTGCTCGTCACCGTCGCCGTGCTGCTCGTGCTGCCGCTGGCCGTGCTGGTGCAGCGCTCCCTGGGCGCGCCCGGCTTCGGCTACTACCGGGCGCTGACCCGCGAGGACGGGGGAGTGTTCCTGGTCCCGCCGATCGAGGCGATCGGCAACTCCCTGTCGTACGCCGTCGCCGCCACGCTCATCGCGGTGGTGATCGGCGCTCTCGCCGCGGTCGCGCTCACCCGCCGGGACGCCGGGCGGTTCGTGCGCGGCTTCGACGCCCTGCTGATGCTGCCGCTCGGGGTGTCCGCGGTGACGGTCGGCTTCGGGTTCCTGATCTCCCTCGACGAGCCGCCGCTGGACCTCAGGTCCTCCTGGATCCTGGTGCCGCTCGCGCAGGCGCTCGTCGGGGTGCCGTTCGTGGTGCGGACCATGCTGCCCGTGCTGCGCGCGGTGGACGTACGGCTGCGGGAGGCGGCCTCGGTGCTCGGGGCCTCGCCCTGGCGGGTGTGGCGGGAGGTCGACCTGCCGATGGTGCGGCGGGCGCTGCTGATCGCGGCCGGGTTCGCCTTCGCCGTGTCGCTCGGGGAGTTCGGGGCGACGGTGTTCATCGCACGGCCCGACCGGCCGACGCTGCCGGTGGCCGTGGCGCGGCTGCTCGGGCGGCCCGGCGACCTCAACTACGGCCAGGCGATGGCCCTTTCGACGATTCTGATGGTGGTGTGCGCGGTGGCCCTGCTGGTGCTGGAGAGGCTCCGTACGGACCGGACGGGGGAGTTCTGATGCTGCTGGCCCTGCAGGGCGCGACGGTCCGCTTCGGGGGGCGTGCCGTGCTGGACGCCGTCGACCTGGAGGTCGCCGAGCACGAGATCGTGTGTGTGCTCGGGCCCAGCGGCAGCGGCAAGTCGACCCTGCTGCGGGCGGTGGCCGGGCTGCAGCCCCTCGACGCAGGGCGGGTGGTGCTCGACGGCCGGAACCAGGCGGGCGTGCCCGCGCACCGGCGGGGCGTCGGGCTGATGTTCCAGGACCACCAGCTGTTCCCGCAGCGGGACGTGGCCGAAAACGTGGCGTTCGGGCTGCGGATGCGCGGCGAGCCGAAGCGGCAACAGGTCGAGCGGGTGCAGGAGTTGCTGGACCTCGTGGGGCTGCCGGGCGCGGGCCGCCGGGCCGTCGCCGCGCTGTCCGGCGGGGAGCAGCAGCGGGTGGCGCTGGCCCGGGCCCTCGCCCCGAACCCCCGGCTGCTGATGCTGGACGAGCCGCTGGGACAGCTCGACCGGTCGCTGCGGGAACGGCTGGTCGTCGAACTGAAGGAATTGTTCGGCCGGTTGGGCACGACCGTGCTCGCCGTGACGCACGACCAGGGGGAGGCCTTCGCGCTGGCCGACCGGGTCGTGGTGATGCGGGACGGGCGGATCGCCCAGTCCGGTACGCCCCTCGAAGTGTGGCAGCGGCCCGCCGACGCCTTCGTCGCCCGCTTCCTCGGTTTCGAGAACGTGGTCGAGGCGACGGTCGGGTCGGAGGCGGCGGACACGCCCTGGGGCAAGGTGCCGGTCCCGGAGAAAGCCCCGCAGGGAAGCCGCACCCTGCTGGTGCGGCCCGCCGGGGTGCGCCTGGTACCCGCCGACACGGGGCTGCGCTGCACGGTGACCGCACGCACCTTCAAGGGCACCCATGTCGCCCTCCACCTCCAGCCGCAGGACGCCCCGCGCCTGGAGGCGGCGTGCGCGCTGCGGGCGGCACCCGGGGTGGGGGACGAGGTCGGCGTGGAGTTCGACGCGGCCGAAATCGTGGTGCTCGACTGATCGTCCCCGCCCTAGGGTGCGGGGCATGACGCCCCTCACACACGAGAGCTACTGCGACGAAATCACCCATCAAATAAGCCTGTTGAGGTCTGTTGTCACCTCCGGAGCCGACCTGTCCGCCACGGTGCCGACCTGCCCGGAGTGGTCGCTGGAGGACCTCGTACGGCACCTGGAGGCGCTCTGCGCTGGGTGGAGCTCATGGTGCGCATCCGGGCCGAGGAGGAAGTGCCGGAGGAGCGGGTACCGGGTGCGGCCGGGCCCGAGGCGCGAGGGGATGCCGTCGCGCTGGACGCCTGGCTGGCGGAGGCGGGGAAGCAGGTCGTCGCCACACTGCGGGAGGCGGGCCCCGGTGCGGAGGTGTGGGGGTGGGCGGGGATCCGCGACGCCGGGTTCTGGGCCCGGCGGGTGACACACGAGATCACCGTGCACCGGGCGGACGCCACGCTGGCCGCCGGGCTGCCCTACGAGGTCGCGCCCGAGGTGGCCGCCGACGCGATCGACGAGTGGCTGCAGATCGTGGCGTACGTGCAGCGGACGGTGCCGCAGCACCCGGCGAAAGAACTGCGCGGCGCCGGCCGCGGCATCCACCTCCACGCCACCGACACGGAGCCGGAGCTGAACGCCGAGTGGCTCGTGGAACTCACCGAGGACGGCGTCGCCTGGCATCGGGGTCACCGGAAGGCGGACGTGGCCCTGCGCGGGCCGCTCACCTCCGTCCTGCTGGCGTTCTACCGCCGGCTTCCGCTCGACGCGGCCGAGTTGGAGGTGCTGGGCGAGCGGGACCTGCTGGAGTTCTGGCTGGAGCGGGCGACGTTCGGGTGAGACGGGACGTGGCCCGCCCCCCCCGGGTCGGGGGACGGGCCACGTCACGGTCTGCGCGGGCCTCAGCTGTCGCTGTTCGCTCCGCGGCGGCGCATGCCGAAGAACACCGCACCGCCACCGATGACGACCAGGGCCGCCGCGATGCCGGCGATGAGGCCGGTGTTGGAGTTGGCGCCGGTCTCGGCGAGGTTGGAGTCACCGGCCGGGGCGGGCGCGTTGCCCGCAGGCGAGCTGCTCTGGCTCTCCGACGGCTCCGGAGCCGGGCTCTGGCTCTCCTCGGCGGGCTTGGACGGGGACGCCGACGGGGTCGGAGTCGCCGGGGGAGTCGAAGCCGGGGGCTCCTCCTCCTTCTTGCAGGCCGTGGCCGGGGTGACGAGGTTCGGCTTGATGTCCTCGTCGACGTACGAAGACGCCTTGACGTGGATGCGGTACTCGGCGTTCGCCTTCCAGTCGTCGGCGAAGGTGATGGTGGTGCCTTCGCGCGAGCCCTTGACGACCTGCTCGCCGACCTTCTTCGCATCGGCGCCGTTGTTCTGCAGGTACACGGTGACCGTCGCCGGGATGCCGGCGGGGTCCACGTCGGTGACCGTGATGACGCCCTTGTCGCCGTCGCACTTCGCCTCGGCGGAGAACTCGCTGATGTTGCAGGCGAGCGCGTTGCCGGCGGTGCCGAGCGCGAGCGCGGCCGAGGCGGAGACGACACCGAGGATGCGCACGGCACGTGCGCGGTGGGATACGGACAGAACTGCCACGTTTGTCCTTTACAGGATTGCTGATGCGGGGGGCTGGGGCAGTGTTGACTGGGCATCAGCACTACCGTGAGGCTCACAGGTCTATAAGCGCCGCATAAGTAGTGTCAACGCATATGCAGCCTGCAAGCACTTGCTTTGCCTTCTTATTAACTACCGAGACGTTTCAACGCCTCGGGCGCCTCCTCGATCCGCTCCACCAGCGCGATCCGCGCCTCCATGGAGCGCCCCCCGGCCAGTGACCGGAGCAGCGGCCACGCGGGCAGCCGCTCCGTCCAGTGCACGCGGTTCACCAGCACCATCGGCGTGGGTTCGCCGCGCGACTCGTAGTAGTTGGGCGTCGCGTTGTCGAAAATCTCCTGGACGGTCCCGGCGGCGCCCGGCAGGAACACCACACCCGCGTTCGACCGGGCCAGCAGGCCGTCCTCGCGGGTGGCGTTGGCGAAGTACTTGGCGATGTGGGAGGCGAAGGCGTTCGGCGGCTCGTGGCCGTAGAACCAGGTCGGGATGCCGACCGAACGGCCGCCCTGGGGCCAGCGGGTGCGTATCTCGAAGGCGGCCGCGGCCCACTGGGTGATCGACGGGGTGAAGTGCGGCGCCTTGCCGAGCAGTTCCAGCGACTCGGTGAGCATCGTGTCGTCGAAGGGGGCGGCGTAGGCGCCGAGGTTCGCCGCCTCCATCGCACCCGGGCCGCCGCCGGTCGCGATCGTGAAGCCGGCCCGGGCCAGCTCCCGGCCGAGCCGTGCGGCGCCCGCGTACTCCTCGGTGCCGCGGGCCATCGCGTGACCGCCCATCACACCCACGACCCGGGCGCCGGACAGGAGTTCGTCGAGCGCGTCCGACACGGAGTCGTCGTGGATCGAGCGCAGCATGGACGCGTGGATGTCGCGGTCCGCCTTCGTGCGCTGGAACCAGGCGTAGGCGAGGGCGTCGGGCGTGGCCTCGTAGCCGTCGGCCAGCGACGCGAAGAGTTCGTCCGGCGAGTAGACCAGGCCGCGGTACGGGTCGAACGGCAGGCCCGGGACCGGAGGGAAGACCAGGGCGCCGTCGCCGCGGACCTTGGCGGCCGCGTCCTCGCGCATCGCGCAGCCGAGGAAGACCGCGCCCGCCGTGTCGTGGGTGAGCAGTTCGCGCGTACGGTCCGTCAGATCGACGGCCTGGACGCGGTATCCGGCGAGGGTGCCGCGCGCCGAGACGGTCGCGTCGAACTCCTCGAGGCTCTCTATCTCACGGTCGTCGTGGTGGGCCGCATGGGCGGGCATCGTCTGCACGCGCCCATGCTGGCACAGCCGCCGTCAGCCCTGGACGGCCGCCGGGTCCATCCACACGACCTCGAAGGTGTGGCCGTCCACGTCGTCGAAGGCGCGGCCGTACATGAAGCCGTGGTCCTGGGTCTCGCCCGAGACGGAACCGCCCGCCGCGACCGCCTTCTCGACCAGCTCGTCGACCTTCTCGCGGCTCTCGGCGCTCAGCGCGATCAGCACCTCGCTCGTCTTCGTCGAGTCCGCGATCTCCTTCTTGGTGAACTGGAGGTACTTCTCCTTGGTGTGCGCCATGACCACGATGGTGTCGCTGATCACGACCGAGGCGGTCGTGTCGTCGCTGAACTGCTCGTTGATCGTGAAGCCCAGCTCCGTGAAGAACTTCTTCGAGGCGCCGAGGTCGCCGGTGCACAGGTTCACGAAGATCATCTGCTGGTACATGCGAGGTCTCTCCCATCACGTCCGTGTCGTTACGCGGGATAGACCGGGGGCCGGTCCGGAACTCATCGCCGTGCGGAGATTTTCTTCGTACGGTTTTCCGGCGAGGGTGGCGGGCTCAACGCGCCAGGGGCAGCGCCGCCAGCTCCGCGACCGTCAGGGTGAGGGGACCGAACAGGGCGAGCAGGGCGCCCGCGCGCAGGGCGGCGGCGCTGCGCAGCATCCTGGCGGGGGCACCGAGCCGCAGCAGCGCGGCGGTGGTGCCGGCGCGGGCCTGACGGGCCTCGACGGCGGCCGTCAGGAGCGTCGCCGTGGTGCAGCCGGTCACGAGGAGCACGCCGAGGGTGGTGAGCGGACCGAGCGCGAGTCCGTCCGGGGCGTGCAGCAGCGCCATGGCCCACGCGGCGGACAGGACCGCGCAGACGACGCCCAGGGGGCGCCCGATGCGGACGCACTCCGCCATGAGGATGCGGCCGGCCAGGAGCCGCCGGGCGCCGGGACGGGCCGACTGGAGCAGCCGTCCGCACAGGTGCGTCAGGCCAGGACCGGCCAGGGCCAGGCCGACGACGGCCAGCGCCCAGCCCGCCATCACGCCGGGGGAGGCACCGGAGAAGGACAGGTCGGGGGGCGTGGGGGCGGTCCGGCTCGTGTAGCTCTCCACGGCCAGGCCCGCGGCCAGCACGGTGATGCCCCAGGGGAGATTGGAGGGGGCGGCGATGGTGTCCGGCAGGGCCGCGTCGGGGGCGGGGAAGTCGGCGGGCGCGCCGTGGGCCGCGGCAGGTGGGCCCGGATGCCTCGCCAGGGCCCCGGCGGGGCTGATGGCGCCTGCCGCGTCCGGCTCCGCCGCGCGGGGGCTGAGCCACTGGGCGGGATCGCCGGCCGGGGCGCTCGCGGCCGCTGCCTCCGGTGGGGCCGGGTGCGGGGCCGCGGGGAGCCGGGCCGGATCCCCGGCGTCCGTCTCCGGGGTGGCCGGCTCGGCCGGTCCGACGAGCGTGTGGCCCGGCACCCGGGCCGGACGGTCCGCGACCGCGCTCACCGTCCCTCCGGGACCCGCGACCGCCGCCGAGGCCGACCCGCTCGTCCGGGCCGCCGGCGGGCCGCTCTTCGCGGCGGGCTCGGCGGCTGCTGTGCCGACCGTGGGCCGGACGATCTGCCGGCCGAACCGGCCGTACGCCCCGAAGGTCTCGCGGGTGGGGGTGCGCCGGTACGCGCCGAAGCGGCCGTACGCCCGGGCCGACCGGGGCCCGGTGGGCCCCGCCTCGCGCGGCCGCAGCACCAGTGCCACCGCCACCGACGCGCCGACGGGCACGAGCGACAGCAGGGTCAGGGCGGCCGGCAGCGGCAGGGGCAGGCCCGCGGCGAGCGACTCGGCGGCGGCGCCGTCGAAGGGCAGGCCCGTCAGGTCGCCCCGCAGGTGCAGGAAGACGAGCAGGGCCAGCATCGAGCCGAGCGTGCAGGACAGGGCCGTCGTCGTCGCCGAGACGGCCATCATGCGCACCGGGCCGAGGCCGATCGCCGAGAGAGAGGCGCGGGGCTTGGTGGCGGGGTCGGTACGGGCGACCGCGACCGCGAAGTACACCGTGGCGGCCAGCGGGGCCGCGCACCAGGCCAGCCGCAGCGCGGCGGAACCGGGGGCGCCGGGGTGGCCCAGCGCGTAGCCGAGGGCGCAGAGCAGCAGGAAGCCCGTGCCCGCCGAGGCGGCCGCGACCAGGAGACGGCGCAGCTGGACGGCGGGGTGGGCGGCGCGGGTCAGACGGAGAGCGAGCACGCGGCCCGGCCTTCCGGCTCGTTGGTCTCGGCGACCGGCGGCAGGTGCACCGTCTGCACACGCCGCCCGTCGAGCAGGGACACCGTGCGGTCGGCGAGGGCCGCGGTATCCGCGTCGTGGGTGGCCAGGACTACGGTGATGCGGTGGGAGCGGGCCGCGGTGGTGAGGGTGCGCAGCACCTGGGCGCGGTCGGCGCGGTGCAGGGGCGCCGTGGGCTCGTCGGCGAACAGCACCGAGGGCGCGGGGGCCAGCGCGCGGGCGATGCAGACCCGCTGCCGCTCGGCCTGCACCAGCTGGTGCGGGCGTTTGCGGGCGCTCTCGCCGATGTCCAGCCGCTCCAGCCACTCCAGGGCCGCCTTCTTGGCGCGGCGCCGGCTGGTGCCGCGCAGCATCAGCGGCAGGGCGGTGTTCTCCCAGGCGTTGAGCTCCGGGACGAGGGAGGGGGCCGGGTCGATCCAGCCGAAGCGGTCGCGGCGCAGCCGCTCGCGGGTGAGGGGGCCCATGGTGTGCACGGGCACGCTGTTGAACCAGACCTCGCCGCGCCGGACGGGGACCAGGCCGGACAGGCACCGCAGCAGGGTCGTCTTGCCGCTGCCGCGCGGGCCGCTCAGGGCGAGGATCTCGCCCTCGCGCACGCCGAGCGAGACGCCGCAGAGCGCGGGCGAGCCGTCGTCGTGCTGGAAGTGCAGGGCGCGTGCCCAGAGCACGTCGTTGTCCGGCGGGGCCTCCATGCGCGTACACCTCGGTTCAGATCCGTAGTTCCCGTGCCATCCCCCGTGCGGGGGAACGAAGGCGGGGCCGATCGGTCACTGGGCACGCTAGGCAGAAGGCGGCGGGACGCCGGACAGCACGCGGCCCCGGGCCGCCGTTTCTCACTCGAACGGGCGGCACCGGGGCCGGTGTTGACCATCCAGGCAGACGATCGGAGCGACGGGCGTCAGAGCTTCGTCCACGCCTCCGTGAGGGTGGCGCGCAGGATCTGCTCGATCTCGTCGAACGTCGACTGGTCGGAGATCAGCGGCGGGGCGAGCTGGACGACCGGGTCGCCGCGGTCGTCGGCGCGGCAGTACAGGCCGTTGTCGTACAGCGCCTTGGAGAGGAAGCCGTACAGGACGCGCTCGGTCTCCTCCTCGTCGAAGGACTCCTTGGTGTTCTTGTCCTTCACCAGCTCGATGCCGTAGAAGAAGCCGTTGCCGCGGACGTCGCCGACGATCGGCAGGTCGTGGAGCTTCTCCAGGGTGGCGCGGAAGTTGCCCTCGTTGTCCAGGACGTGCTGGTTGAGGTTCTCGCGCTCGAACAGGTCGAGGTTGGCCAGGCCCACGGCCGCGGAGACCGGGTGGCCGCCGAAGGTGTAGCCGTGCAGGAAGACGTTGTCCTCCTTGTAGAACGGCTCGGCCAGGCGGTCGGAGATGATGCACGCGCCGATCGGGGAGTAGCCCGAGGTCATGCCCTTGGCGCAGGTGATCATGTCCGGCACGTAGTCGAACTTGTCGCAGGCGAAGTACGTGCCCAGGCGGCCGAACGCGCAGATGACCTCGTCCGAGACGAGCAGCACGTCGTGCCGGTCGCAGATCTCGCGGACCCGCTGGAAGTAGCCGGGCGGGGGTGGGAAGCAGCCGCCCGCGTTCTGCACCGGCTCCAGGAAGACCGCCGCGACGGTGTCCGGGCCCTCGAAGAGGATCTGCTGCTCGATCTGGTCGGCGGCCCAGCGGCCGTAGGCCTCGGGGTCGTCGCCGTGGATCGGGGCCCGGTAGATGTTGGTGTTCGGGACCTTGTGCGCGCCCGGCACCAGCGGCTCGAAGGGGGCCTTGAGGGCCGGCAGGCCGGTGATGGACAGGGCGCCCTGCGGGGTGCCGTGGTAGGCCACCGCGCGGGAGATCACCTTGTGCTTGGTGGGCTTGCCGACCAGCTTGAAGTACTGCTTGGCGAGCTTCCAGGCGGTCTCCACCGCCTCACCGCCGCCGGTGGTGAAGAAGACCTTGTTCAGATCGCCCGGCGCGTGCCCGGCGAGGCGCTCGGCCAGCTCGACGGCCTTGGGGTGGGCGTAGGACCACACCGGGAAGAACGCGAGCTCCTGCGCCTGCTTGAAGGCGGTCTCGGCGAGCTCGACCCGGCCGTGCCCGGCCTGCACCACGAAGAGGCCGGCGAGGCCGTCCAGGTAGCGCTTGCCCTTGTCGTCGTAGATGTAGGTGCCCTCGCCCCGGACGATGGTGGGGACGGGGGCCTTCTCGTACGACGACATGCGCGTGAAGTGCATCCACAGGTGGTCGTACGCGGACTGGGAGAGGTCCTTGCTCACGGCTATCGGGTCCTCACGGTTATCGGGTTCCCCACATGTAGGTCTGCTTCTTGAGCTTGAGGTAGACGAAGCTCTCGGTGGAGCGCACTCCGGGCACGGCCCGTATGCGTTTGTTGATGACCTCCAGAAGGTGGTCGTCGTCCTCGCAGACGATCTCCACCATCAGGTCGAAGGAGCCTGCGGTCATCACCACGTACTCGCATTCGGACATGGCCGACAGCGCGTCCGCGACCGACTCCACGTCGCCCTCCACGTTGACGCCGACCATCGCCTGTCTGCGGAAGCCCACGGTGAGCGGGTCCGTGACGGCGACGATCTGCATCACCCCCTGGTCGAGCAGCTTCTGGACGCGCTGGCGCACGGCCGCCTCCGACAGGCCCACGGCCTTGCCGATGGCGGCGTACGGCCGGCGGCCGTCCTCCTGGAGCTGCTCGATGATGGCGAGGGAGACGGGGTCCAGCTGCGGCGAGCTGCCGTTCCTGGACTCGCGGGAGGACTCGCGGTGCTCCCGCGAGCCCTTCTGGTCTGCGCTTCGACTGGCCACGAGGTCACTGTGCACGAGGTCTCGACACTTCCGCAAGCCTGGATCGATGAAATCCGTTGTTTGAGTCCACGACTCCTGCGGATTCCGCACGATCGAAGGGAGCGGGGGTGTTGAAAACGTGGGTCGGCCGACTAGGGTGGGTGTCTCAAGTACTGGACATCCGAACTGGAGGGCCGGCAGTGAGCACCGAGCTTCGTCGTCTGCGCAACTACATCGGCGGTGAGTTCCGGGACGCCGCCGACGGACGGACCACCGAGGTGGTCAATCCCGCGACGGGTGAGGCGTACGCGACCGCTCCGCTGTCCGGGCAGGCGGACGTGGACGCGGCGATGGCGGCGGCCGCCGAGGCCTTTCCCGGCTGGCGCGACACCACGCCCGCCGAGCGCCAGAAGGCCCTGCTGAAGATCGCGGACGCCTTCGAGGAGCGCGCCGAGGAGCTGATCGCGGCCGAGGTGGAGAACACGGGCAAGCCCATCGGGCTGACCCGCTCCGAGGAGATCCCGCCGATGGTCGACCAGATCCGCTTCTTCGCGGGCGCGGCGCGGATGCTCGAGGGCCGCTCGGCCGGTGAGTACATGGAGGGCCTGACCTCCATCGTGCGCCGGGAGCCGGTCGGCGTCTGCGCGCAGGTCGCGCCGTGGAACTACCCCATGATGATGGCGGTGTGGAAGTTCGCCCCGGCGATCGCGGCGGGCAACACCGTCGTCCTGAAGCCGTCGGACACGACTCCGGCCTCGACGGTCCTCATGGCCGAGATCATCGGCTCGATCGTCCCCAAGGGCGTCTTCAACGTCATCTGCGGCGACCGCGAGACCGGCCGCCTGATGGTCGAGCACGACACCCCGGCGATGGCCTCCATCACCGGCTCGGTGCGCGCCGGCATCCAGGTCGCCGAGTCCGCCGCCAAGGACGTCAAGCGCGTCCACTTGGAGCTGGGCGGCAAGGCCCCGGTCGTGGTCTTCGAGGACACCGACATCGCCAAGGCCGTCGAGGACATCTCCGTCGCGGGCTACTTCAACGCCGGCCAGGACTGTACGGCCGCGACCCGCGTGCTCGTGCACGAGTCCATCCACGACGAGTTCGTCTCCGCGCTGGCCAAGGCCGCCTCCGAGACGAAGACCGGCCAGCCGGACGACGAGGACGTGCTGTTCGGCCCGCTCAACAACCCCAACCAGCTCAAGCAGGTCGAGGGCTTCATCGACCGGCTGCCCGCGCACGCGCGCGTGGAGGCCGGCGGCAAGCGGGTCGGCGACAAGGGCTACTTCTACGCGCCGACCGTCGTCTCGGGCCTGAAGCAGACCGACGAGATCATCCAGCAGGAGGTCTTCGGCCCGGTCATCACCGTGCAGTCCTTCTCCGACGAGGAGCAGGCCGTGGAGTGGGCCAACGGCGTGGAGTACGCGCTGGCCTCCTCCGTGTGGACCAAGGACCACGGCCGTGCCATGCGGATGTCCAAGAAGCTCGACTTCGGCTGCGTGTGGATCAACACGCACATCCCGCTGGTGGCGGAGATGCCGCACGGCGGCTTCAAGAAGTCCGGCTACGGCAAGGACCTCTCGGGTTACGGCTTCGACGACTACACGCGGATCAAGCACGTGATGACGTCGCTGGACGCGTAGTCACTTCCCGCACTGCTGAACGGCCTCGGACGGTTCCTCTCCGTCCGGGGCCGTTCGCGTGCGGGGCGACGAAGCGCCACCCCTTTTTGAACGTGTTCAATTGTAGGCGTAGAGTGCGCCGCATGAGCGAGAGAGCCGCCCTGCTGAAGGGCATCCGTGCGTGGCTGGTCTTCTTCGTGGTGTGTCTGGTGCTCAGCGGCGCCACCGCCTTCCCCCTGGTCCACGAACTGCGGTGGACCGAGGAATTGCTGCGGGCGCTGTCCGTAGGCGACCACCTGCCGGGGCTGACGGACTGGATCGGGCGGGTGCGGGCCGGTCTCGACGAGGCCGACGCCGAATACCCCTTCCTCCTCTACGGCACGGACTGGCTGGCCTTCGCGCACCTGGTCATCGCGGTCGCCTTCTACGGGCCCTACCGCGACCCGGTCCGCAACATCTGGGTGGTCGAGTTCGGGATGATCGCCTGCGCGGGCATCGTCCCGCTCGCCCTGATCTGCGGGCCGATCCGCGGCATCCCCTTCTGGTGGTCGGTGATCGACATGGCCTTCGGCGTGTTCGGCGTGATCCCGCTGTACGTCGTACGGCAGCGGATCAAGCGGCTGGAGGCGCTGACCGCGCCGGTGGCCGTGCCCGTGCCGGGCGTCTGAGGAAAAACTGTTATCCCGAGAACCTTCACGTCGTCTCCCCGCATGTGACCCCCGACATGGCGAGGACCCCGGGACCGGCTGAGAGGGTGTGTGCGGAACATCAGTGACACCAGGCGTGAAGAGGCCACCGTGGACGGTCAGCACTGGCGGGCCGTCATCACGGCGGCACAGGCCGGCGACCGGCGGGCCCTGGACGAGCTGGTCGAGGGCTGGCTGCCGCTGGTCTACAACATCGTGGGCCGGGCCCTGAACGGGCACGCCGACGTCGACGACGTCGTGCAGGAGACCATGCTGCGCGCAGTCGGAAACCTCGGCTCACTGCGCGACCCGGACAGCTTCCGGTCCTGGCTGGTGGCGATCGCCATGCGGCAGATCCGCGACCGGGCCCGGCGCAGGACCCCGGACCGGCTGGAGGAGGCGGTGGCCTCCGACTTCGCCGACCTGACCGTGCTGCGACTCCAGCTGGAGGGGCAGCGGCGCGAGGTCGCCGAGGCGGTGCGGTGGCTCGACGACGAGGACCGGCAGCTGCTGTCCCTGTGGTGGCTGGAGGTCGCGGGCGAACTGACCCGGCGCGAACTGGCCGCCGCCGTGGGCATCACCCGGCAGCACGCCGCCGTGCGCGTCCAGCGGATGAAGGAGCGTCTGGAGACCTCGCGCGGCATCGTCCGCGCCCTGGACGGCGCCTGCCCCGGCCTGCGGGAGGTGACCGGCCGGTGGAACGGCCGGCCCGACTCGGTGTGGCGCAAGCGGCTGGCCCGGCATCTGCGCGGCTGCGGCTACTGCGGCGGTACCCGCGAGACCGTCGTCCCGGCCGAACGCCTCCTGGCCGGTATCGCCCTCGTCCCGCTGCCCGTCGGCTTCACCCTGTCGCTCGCCCTCGGCGGCAAGACCGCGGCGGCCGCCACCTCGGCCGGCTGGTCCGCCAAGCTGCTCGGCGCGCTCACCAAGCCGGCCGTCGCGATGACGGCGGGCGCGACGATCGTCGCGGGCGGCGCCTACGTCGTCACCCAGCCGCCGGACGCCCCGCCGCCCCGGGCCGCGGTCACCCCGACGGCCACGGCCGGCTCCGCAGGGCCGCGGACCTCCGCACCGCCGCGAACCTCCGCCCCGCCCGCCCCCGCCCCCGCCCCCAAGTCCTCGCCGTCGGCGACGAAGAAGACCGACCCGTACGGCACGGTCGTCGACGCCGTCGACCGCGCCCCCGACCCGAACGCCCGGCCCGCCGCCCTGCCGCGCCGCCCCGAGTCCGGCGTCACCAGCACCGGCGGCCCGAAGGCCGTCATGCAGCACCGCGGCGACCACGTGACCCTCACCGGCCGGGGCTACGTCCTGGTCCGCTGGCAGATCTCGCCCGGGTCCCGGCCCGGCGCGCTGGTCATGCCGTCCTGGACCGGCCTGAAGGGCAGGCTGTTCCACGTGGCGTCCGGCGGCTCACGGCGGATGGACGACCCGCTGCCCGGCGCCCCGAACGGCTACGCCACCGGCATGGGCGGCCCCGCCATCGGCTACGCCGTCCTTTCGCCCGGCACCCAGCAGATGTGGCAGAACGAGTACTTCTACCTCGACGGCACCGTCACCCTCACCCAGAACGAGCGCGGCTGCGACTACGGCCTCATCGTCTTCCCGACGAACCGGGACGCGGTGGTCGAGGACATCGACCAGGGCCCGCCCCAGGGCGCCATCCGCTACGGGCTCGTCCGCGACACCGGCACGGACCGCGCACCGGTGCCGCAGTACCTCACGCGCGCGACCCCGGCCGATCCGGCGACGGTGCCGCAGCGCTCGCGCGTGTAGCGCACAGCACGTCGACACGGTTCGTCGTGATCGAGTCCACGCCCGCCTGAAGCAGCCGGCGCATGGAGCGGCGGGTGTCGGGGGTCCAGACGGACAGCAGGTGGCCGTCGCGGTGCACGCGCTCGGCGAGGGGGCGGTCCACCAGGGAGAAACGGTAGTTGAGCCAGCGCGGGCGGATCGCCTCCAGCAGCACCGGCCGGGGCGGGGCCAGCGTCGTCCACGTGAGGGCGATCTCGGCGGCCGGATCCGCCGCGCGCACGGCGAGCATGGCGTCGGCGCCCGCGCAGTAGTAGACGCGCTCCGCCGCCCCGGCCTCCGCCACGACGCCCGTGATCCGGCGCACCGCCCGCACATCGGGCGACCCGGGCAGGTCGATCATCACCCGGTGCCCGTCGGTCGCGGGCAGAGCCTCGGCCAGGGTCGGCACCCCGCCGCCGGTCAGCCCGCGCACCTCCTCGGACGACAGGGCGCGCAGGGGCCGTTCGTGCTCCCAGAGCCGTTTCAGCGTCGCGTCGTGCAGCAGCACCGGCACACCGTCCCGGGTGAGCCGTACGTCGATCTCCACCGCGTCCGCGCCCCGGCGCAGCGCGGAACGCAGCGACGCGACGGTGTTCTCACGGACGCGGTAGGGATCGCCCCGGTGGCCCACGGCGACCGGGGCGGGCGTCACCGGCCGAGCCACTGCGCGGTGTACGTGTCGATCTCGCCGGCGATCCGGGCCTTGCCCGCCGCGTCCAGGAAGGACGCCTCGACGGCGTTCTTCGCCAGCTCGGCCAGACCCCGCTCGTCGAGCTCCAGCAGCCGGGCGGCGACCGCGTACTCGTTGTCGAGGTCGGTGCCGAACATCGGCGGGTCGTCGGAGTTGACGGTGACGACGACCCCGGCGCGCACGAACTCCTTGATCGGGTGCTCGTCGAGGGTGCGCACCGCGCGCGTGGCGATGTTCGAGGTCGGGCACACCTCCAGCGGGATCCGGTGCTCGGCGAGGTGCGCGAGCAGCTTCGGGTCCTGCGCGGAGCTGGTGCCGTGCCCGATGCGCTCGGCCCGCAGGTGGGTCAGCGCGTCCCACACCGTCTGCGGGCCGGTCGTCTCACCGGCGTGCGGTACGGAGTGCAGCCCGGCGGCGATCGCCCGGTCGAAGTACGGCTTGAACTGCGGCCGTTCCACACCCACCTCGGGTCCGCCGAGACCGAAGGAGACCAGGCCCTCCGGGCGCAGCCGGTCGTCGGTGGCGAGCCGGGTCGTCTCCTCGGCGCCCTCCAGGCCCGCCTCGCCGGGGATGTCGAAGCACCAGCGCAGTAGGGTCCCGAACTCGGACTCGGCTGCCTTGCGGGCGTCCTCGATCGCGTCCATGAAGGCGCGCTCGTCGATGCCGCGCCGGGTGGACGAGAAGGGGGTGATGGTCAGCTCGGCGTACCGCACCTGCTGCCGCGCCAGGTCCCGGGCCACCTCGTAGGTCAGCAGCCGGACGTCCTCCGGGGTGCGGATCAGGTCGACGACCGACAGGTACACGTCGATGAAGTGCGCGAAGTCGGTGAACGTGAAGTAGTCGACCAAGGCCTCGGGATCGGTCGGCACCTTCGAGTCGGGGTGGCGCGCGGCCAGTTCGGAGACGATCCGGGGGGAGGCGGATCCCACGTGGTGCACGTGCAGTTCGGCCTTGGGCAGTTCCGCGATGAACGCCGTGAGGTCGCGCGAGGCGCGGGGGTCGACGAGATGCTGGGTCAAGGTTCCTCCCCGGAACGGCGCTCCGGCCGGCGCAGGGCGGGCGGGCGCGGGTGATCGGCTGATCGATGACTCGGCTTCATCGTATGCCGCGGTCCCGTGCCCTTCTTTCGGGGGCGCGGGGCTCTGCCTGGGTGCGGCTGCGCCGGGTGGGCGCGAGCGATCCCCGCCCACCCGCACTGTGGCACGCACCGAACCGCCCCGTAGCATGACCACACGATCGACCCAGGGGGGACCGCACGATGACGGACGCGACGCAGCCCGACGGAGGCAGCCACGACCCGTGGGCGCCGCCGGAGAGCACGCCCTCGCTCGACAAGAACCAGACGCCGCGGCCGCCGTCCGTCCACGACCAGGCCACGGTCACCTCCATGCCGGGCTTCACCCCGCCCACCGGCACGCCGCAGTACGACCCGTCCGGTGCCGGTGCCGGTGCCGGTGCCGTCCCGCCCCCGCCCGTGGCCCCCACCGGCCCCGGAGCGCCCGGCGGCTACGGCTACCCCGGCTACCCGCAGTCCGGATACACCCAGCCCGGATACACCCAGTCCGGCTACGGCTGGCCCGGAATGCCCCCGGCCCCCCAGAACGGCCTGGGCATCGCCGCGATGGTGCTCGGCATCGTCTCCTGCACCCTCTTCTGCCTCTACGGCGTGGTCTCGCTGGTCACCGGCATCCTCGCCATCGTCTTCGGCATCAAGGGCCGCAAGCGCGCCGAGGCCGGGGTGGCCACCAACCACGGTCAGGCCCAGGCCGGTCTGATCATGGGCATCATCGGGATCATCCTCGGCATCACCGTGATCGTCCTGATCGCCGTCGGTATCACGGCCGCGATCAACAGTGACAGCTACGACGACGACTCCTCCTACGGCACCCTCGGTCCGGTGGCCACCGCCCCGTCCCACCGCTGAAACTCAGGCTCTGCGCGGCCGACTTGGCCACTACGATGCCCTGGTCTGACAACGGAGGGGAGAACGTCCATGTCCAACACCAATCCACCCCCCGGTGGTTTCGGCCCGCCGGCCCAGCCCCCGCAGCAGCCGCCCGGCACCCCCGGCTACGGCTATCCGCAGCAGCCGCCCGCCGCCCCGGGCTACGGCTACCCCCAGGGCGGCCCCGGCTACCCGGCCGCGCCGCCCGTGGGCTACCCGCAGGCGCCCGGCTACGGGATGCCCGCGCAGCCGAGCAACGGCATGGGGACCACGGGACTGGTGCTGGGCATCATCGGCGTGGTGTGCAGCGTGACGTTCATCATGTGGTTCTTCGGCGTGATCCTGGGCATTCTCGCGATCATCTTCGGCGCCATCGGCCGCGGCAGGGCCACCCGCGGCGAGGCCACCAACAAGGGCGCGGCGACCGCGGGCCTGGTCTGCGGCATCATCGCCACCGTGATCCTGCCGCTGCTGGGCTTCCTGCTGTTCGCCAGCATCATGGGCGGGCTCGGCGCGGCTTCCTGAACGGAGCTCCCGCAGTTCACCAGGGGGCCGGTCCCGAGGACCGGCCCCTTGCTCATACGCTCTCCGCCCGCAGCCGCTCCCGCGCCTCCATCAGCGCGAACCCCAGCAGATTGGGCCCCCGCCACCGCTGCGGATCGACCGCCGCCTCGTCGTCCGCGGCCAGCCCGATGCCCCACACCCGGTCCACGGGGCTCGCCTCCACCAGCACCCGGTCGCCCGTGCCCAGCAGATACCCCAGAAGCTCGGGATGCGCACCGAACTTGTGGACGCTGCCCTCCACGACGATTCTGAACCGCTCCCGCGCCCAGACCGCCTCGTCGAACCCGCGTACCAGCCGCCCGGCCTTCTTCGCCTCGGCGGGATGCGCCGCGGCCAGCACGGCTCGCTCCGCCGCCGCGTCCTCGAAGAGCCGGGCCTTGGCGGCCATCATCCAGTGCTCGGCCGTCGCGTAGGCCACGCCGTCCACCGTGAACGGCGCCGGCCACCACTGGCTCAGACAGCTCGCCCCGATCCGGCCGTCCGGCCGCGGCCGGTGCCCCCAGAAGTGCAGATACCTGATCCTGGCCCCCTCGCGGACCGCCCTGATCAGGGCCTCCTGCGAGCCGACCGCCCCCGTGATCTTCTCCATGCAGGCGAGTCTGGCACGCGCCACTGACACAGCGTCCTGCCTTTTCGCGGTGGACTCGACACCTGGTCGACAGATTCCGTCGCGTAACCAAAAATCAACAACGGAATCACTTGTTGGAGTGGCATACCTCTGTCAGGATCGGCACTCAAATCGAGCCTGAGCCACGCCGGCCCCCACCAGGGGACACGGAGGAGAGCGACATGCACAACCCGGGCATTGCCACCCCGGACCGATTTCCGGCCGAGGAGCGCTTCGCGGAGGGCGCGCAGTACATCGCGGGCCGTCTGACCAGCGGCACCTCCGGCCGCACGCACGCGGTCGTCGACCCGGCGTCGGGCGAGGAGGTCCTCACCTACGAGCTGGCGGGTACGGCCGACGTCGACCGGGCCGTCGCCGCCGCCCGCGCGGCCTTCCCCGGCTGGGCGGGGACCACCCCCGGCGAGCGGTCCGACGCCCTGCACCGGTTCGCGGCGGTCCTGGCCGACCGGGCCGAGGACTTCGCCCGGGCCGAGTCGCTCCAGTGCGGCAAGCCGCTGAAGCTGACGCGAGAGTTCGACGTCCCCGGGACCATCGACAACGCCGCCTTCTTCGCCGGTGCCGCACGGCATCTGCAGGGCCAGTCCGCCGGTGAGTACTCCGGCGAGCACACCTCGTACATCCGGCGCGAGCCCATCGGCGTCGTCGGGTCGATCGCGCCCTGGAACTACCCCCTCCAGATGGCCGCCTGGAAGATCCTCCCGGCGATCGCCGCGGGCAACACCATCGTTCTGAAGCCCGCCGAGCTCACCCCGCTGACCTCGCTGCTCTTCGCCCAGGCGGCCACCGACGCCGGGATCCCGGACGGTGTGATCAACATCGTCACCGGCACCGGCAGGGAGGCCGGAGAGCACCTCGTCGGCCACCCCGACGTGTCCATGACCTCCTTCACCGGCTCCACCGCCGTCGGCAAGCGCGTCGCCGAGGTCGCCACCGCCACCGTCAAGCGCCTCCATCTGGAGCTCGGCGGCAAGGCGCCCTTCGTGGTCTTCGACGACGCCGACCTGGAGGCCGCCGCCCACGGCGCGGTCGCGGGCTCCCTCATCAACACCGGGCAGGACTGCACGGCCGCCACGCGCGCGTACGTGCAGCGGCCGCTGTACGAGGCCTTCGTGGAGCGGACCGCTGCGCTCATGGAGACGGTCCGGCTCGGCGACCCCTTCGCCGCAGGCACCGACCTCGGCCCGCTGATCTCACACGTGCAGCGCGACCGGGTCGCCGGATTCGTCGACCGGGCGCGGGCCTACGCGCGCGTGGTCACCGGCGGCGAGGCGCCCGAGGGGGAGCTCGCCAAGGGCGCCTACTACCGGCCCACCCTGATCGCCGACGCGGCCCAGGACAGCGAGGTCGTTCAGTCGGAGATCTTCGGCCCGGTCCTGGTCGTGCTGCCGTTCGACACCGACGACGAGGGCCTCGCGCTCGCCAACGACACCCCGTACGGGCTGGCCGCCTCCGCCTGGAGCCGGGACGTGTACCGGGCGAACCGGGCCACGCGCGAGATCAAGGCCGGCTGCGTCTGGATCAACGACCACATCCCGATCATCAGCGAGATGCCGCACGGCGGCTACAAGTCCTCCGGCTACGGCAAGGACATGTCCGCCTACTCGTTCGAGGAGTACACCCAGATCAAGCACGTCATGTTCGACAACACCGCGGTGGCCGCGAAGGACTGGCACCGCACCGTGTTCGGGGATCGATAGCCGTATGCAGGCCGCCTTACCAACGGCCGTCCACCCTCCGAAAGGGCACCACGCGCATGGAGCAGTACGAGCCCGACCGCCTGTCCGCGGCCCAAGTGGCCGCCCTGCGGCGCAGTTTCAAGAACGGCAGGGCCGCTCTCACCCGGCGGTCCCTGCTGCGCGCCTCCGCGGGCGGGGCACTCGCGGCCGGCGGACTGGGGGCGCTGAGCGCCTGCGGCATCCCGGCGGCCGGCCAGTCGAAGGGCGGCGTCCCGGCCGAGGACCACTCGGCCGAGGAGAAGACGGTGAACTTCTCCAACTGGACCGAGTACATGGACGTCGACGACAGCGGCAAACGCCACCCGACCCTGGACCAGTTCGCCAAGAGGACCGGCATCAAGGTCAAGTACACCGAGGACATCAACGACAACAACGAGTTCTTCGGCAAGATCAAGCCGCAGCTCGCCGCGGGCCAGGACACCGGCCGCGACCTGATCGTCCTCACCGACTGGCTGGCCGCCCGGCTGATCCGCCTCGGTTGGGTGCAGAAGCTCGACCCGAGCAACCTTCCCCATGCCTACGCCAACCTGTCGGCCCAGTTCCGCAGCCCCGACTGGGACCCGGGCCGCGCCTACTCGTACGTCTGGCAGGGCATCTCCACCGTCATCGCGTACAACAAGAAGGCTCTCGACGGCGTCGAGGTGAAGTCGATATCCGACCTGCTGGACAACCCCAAGCTCAAGGGCCGGGTCGGTTTCCTGTCGGAGATGCGCGACAGCATCGGCATGACGCTGCTCGACATGGGCAAGGACCCGGCCGACTTCACCGCAGACGACTACGACGCGGCCATCGCCCGCCTGCAGAAGGCCGTCGACAAGGGCCAGATCCGCCGCTTCACCGGCAACGACTACACCTCGGACCTGACCAGCGGCGACTTCGCGGCCTGCGTCGCCTGGGCCGGTGACGTCGTCCAGCTCAAGGCGGACAGCCCCGACATCGACTTCCTCATCCCGGACAGCGGCTACGTGACGTCGACCGACAACCTGCTGATCCCCGACAAGGCCCGGCACAAGACCAACGCCGAGCGGCTCATCGACTTCTACTACGAGCCGAAGCCGGCCGCCGAACTCGCCGCGTACATCAACTACGTGTGCCCGGTCGACGGCGTGAAGGCCGAGCTGGAGAAGATCGACGAGGACGCGGCGAACAACCCGTTGATCATTCCCGACAAGGCCATGGCCGCCAAGTCCCATGCCTTCCGCTCGCTGAGCTCGAAGGAAGAGACCGAGTTCGAAGCGAAGTTCGCGAAGCTGACGGGGGCGTGACCACCATGACGAACAAGACCGACCCCGGCGGCGACGTCCGCCTCACGGGCATCGCCAAGACCTACGGTGCCTTCACCGCCGTCCACCCGCTCGACCTGACCGTGCCGCAGGGCTCCTTCTTCGCCCTGCTCGGCGCCTCCGGCTGCGGCAAGACCACCACCCTGCGCATGATCGCCGGGCTGGAGGAACCTTCCGCCGGCACCGTCTTCCTGGGCGACCAGGACGTGACGGCCCTCCCGCCCTACAAGCGGCCGGTGAACACGGTCTTCCAGTCCTACGCCCTCTTCCCGCACCTCGACATCTTCGAGAACGTCGCCTTCGGCCTGCGCCGGCGTGGCCTCAAGTCGGTGAAGAAGCAGGTCGACGAGATGCTCGACCTCGTCCAGCTCGGCGAGCAGGCCCGCAAGAAGCCGCACCAGCTCTCGGGCGGCCAGCAGCAGCGCGTCGCCGTCGCCCGTGCCCTGATCAACCACCCCAAGGTGCTCCTGCTCGACGAGCCGCTGGGCGCCCTCGACCTGAAGCTGCGCCGCCAGATGCAGCTGGAGCTCAAGCGCATCCAGACCGAGGTCGGCATCACCTTCGTCCACGTCACGCACGACCAGGAGGAGGCCATGACCATGGCCGACACGGTCGCCGTGATGAACGCGGGCCGCGTCGAGCAGCTGGGCGCGCCCACCGACCTCTACGAGAACCCGCGCACCACCTTCGTCGCCAACTTCCTCGGCACCTCGAACTTCATCGAGGCCGAGGTCGACTCCGAGAGCGGCGAGGAGATCGTGTTGAAGGCGGGCGGCGGCAAGCTCGTCCTGCCCGAAGCGCGATGTTCCGCCCCCGCGACGACCGGCGGCAAGGTGCTGGTCGGGGTCCGCCCGGAGAAGATCTCCCTCACCCACGCCGACGACGCCGGCGAGATACCCGAGGGCCGCAACCGCATCACCGGCCGGATCGCCGACTCCAGCTTCATCGGCGTCTCCACGCAGTACGTCGTCGACAGCCCGGTCTGCTCCGGCTTCGAGGTCTACGCCCAGAACATCGACCGCGACCCCCGCCTGGTACCCGGCGCCGAGGTCGTCCTGCACTGGAACCCGGCCCACACCTTCGGCCTGGACGCCGCCCAGGACGCCGACGCGGGCGTGGAAGAGGCGGCCTGATGTCGACACTCACCGAGGCGCCACCGCCCCTCGCACCCCAAGCGCCCGAACCGAAGCCCCCGAAGCGCCGGGGTCGCTGGACGCCGTACTGGCTGCTGCTGCCCGGCATCCTCTGGCTGGTCGTCTTCTTCGCGCTGCCGATGATCTACCAGGCCTCCACGTCCGTGCAGACGGGCTCCCTGGAGGAGGGCTACAAGGTCACCTGGCACTTCGCCACGTACTGGGACGCGCTGTCCGCGTACTGGCCGCAGTTCGTCCGCTCGGTGCTCTACGCGGGCACGGCGACGATCCTGTGCCTGCTGCTCGGCTACCCGCTGGCGTACCTGATCGCCTTCCGCGCCGGCCGCTGGAAGAACCTGATCATGATCCTGGTGATCGCGCCGTTCTTCACCAGCTTCCTGATCCGCACCCTCGCCTGGAAGACGATCCTCGCGGACGGCGGCCCGGTCGTCGGCGCGCTCAACACGCTGCACGTCCTGGACGTCACCGACTGGCTCGGCATGACCGCCGGCGACCGCGTCCTGGCCACCCCGCTCGCGGTGGTGTGCGGTCTGACGTACAACTTCCTGCCGTTCATGATCCTGCCGCTGTACACCTCGCTGGAGCGCATCGACGGACGGCTCCACGAGGCGGCCGGGGACCTGTACGCCCGCCCCTGGACCACGTTCCGCAAGGTCACCTTCCCGCTGTCGATGCCGGGTGTCGTCTCCGGAACGCTGCTGACCTTCATTCCGGCGGCCGGTGACTACGTGAACGCCGATCTGCTCGGATCCACCGACACCCGCATGGTCGGAAACGTCATCCAGACGCAGTTCCTGAGAGTCCTCGACTATCCGACGGCCGCGGCGCTCTCCTTCATCCTCATGGCGGCCATTCTGCTCATGGTCACGCTCTACATCCGCAGGTCCGGGACGGAGGATCTGGTCTGATGCCCTTCGTCAACTGGCTCAAGAGAAATCTCGTCGTCCTCGCGGGACTGCTGACCCTCGGCTATCTGCTCCTGCCGAACGTCGTCGTGACGGTGTTCTCCTTCAACAAACCGAAGGGGCGCTTCAACTACGAATGGCAGCAGTTCTCCCTGGACGCCTGGAAGGACCCGTGCGGGGTCTCCGGACTGTGCGGGTCACTGTCCCTCAGCCTCCAGATCGCGGTCTGGGCGACGCTCGGCGCCACGCTCCTCGGCACCCTGATCGCCTTCGCCCTGGTCCGTTACCGGTTCCGCGCCCGCGGCGCCGTGAACTCGCTGATCTTCCTGCCGATGGCGATGCCCGAGGTCGTCATGGCCGCCTCGCTGCTCACCCTGTTCCTCAACATGGGCGCTCAGCTGGGCTTCTGGACGATTCTCATCGCCCACATCATGTTCTGCCTGAGTTTCGTGGTCACGGCCGTCAAGGCCCGCGTGATGTCGATGGACCCGAAGCTGGAGGAGGCGGCGAGGGATCTGTACGCGGGTCCGTTCCAGACCTTCGTCCGGGTGACCCTGCCGATCGCCGCACCGGGAATCGCGGCGGGCGCACTGCTCGCTTTCGCCCTCTCCTTCGACGACTTCATCATCACCAATTTCAACGCGGGCTCGACCGTCACCTTCCCCATGTTCGTGTGGGGGTCGGCGCAGCGCGGAACGCCCGTCCAGATCAATGTCATCGGCACGACCATGTTCGTCGTCGCCGTACTGTTCGTCCTGGTTTCCATGCTCGCCGGAAATCGCCGCAACAGACAAAAGGCATAACCGTAGGGAGTTGACATCATGGCCCCGAGTGCCATGAATCAGTGGACCCGTTCGCTTTCCGACGCCCAGCCGGTCCCGTACTGGCTGGACGACCCCGGCCGGCCCCGTCCCGAACCCGCCCTCACCACCTCCGAGACCTGCGACCTGCTGGTCGTCGGCGGCGGCTACAGCGGACTGTGGACGGCGCTGATCGCCAAGGAGCGCGAGCCGCAGCGGGACGTGGTGCTGGTGGAGGGCCGCGAGGTGGGCTGGGCCGCCTCCGGCCGCAACGGCGGGTTCTGCGCCGCCTCCCTCACCCACGGCCTGCCCAACGGCCTCGCCCGCTGGCCCGACGAGATCCACAGGCTCCAGGAGCTGGGCGACCGCAACCTCGACGCGATCGAGGCGGCCGTCGCCCGGCACTCCCTCGACTGCGACTTCGAGCGCACCGGCGAGATCGACGTCGCCACCGAGCCGTACCAGGCGCGCGAACTGCGCGAGTGGCACGAGGAGACGTCCCGCCGGGGACTGGCCGAGGGCGTCGAGTTCCTGGACGCCGACGCAGTACAGGAGCAGGTGAACTCACCCACCTTCCAGGCCGGCCTGTGGGACCGCAGGGGCGTCGCCATGCTGCACCCGGCCAAGCTCGCCTGGGGCCTGAAGCGGGCGTGCCGGGAACTGGGCGTGCGCGTCTACGAGAACACCCCCGCCCTGACCCTGAAGCCCTACGGCGCGGGCATGGCCGTCCGCACCCCCTACGGCCGCATCCGCGCCCGCCAGGTCGCCCTCGGCACCAACATCTTCCCGAACCTGGTCCGACGGGTCCGCTCGTACACCGTCCCGGTCTACGACTACGCCCTCATGACCGAGCCGCTCACCGCCGGGCAGCTCGACTCGATCGGCTGGAAGAACCGCCAGGGCCTCGGCGACAGCGCCAACCAGTTCCACTACTTCCGGCTGTCCGCCGACAACCGGATCCTCTGGGGCGGCTACGACGCGATCTACCCCTACGGCGGCCGGGTGCGCGCCGAGTACGACGACCGCCCCGAGACCTATGCCAAGCTCGCCGGGCACTTCTTCACCTGCTTCCCGCAGCTGGAGGGCGTCCGCTTCAGCCACGCCTGGGGCGGCGCGATCGACACCTGCTCCCGCTTCTCGGCGTTCTTCGGCACCGCCCATCAGGGCAAGGTGGCCTACGCGGCCGGGTACACCGGCCTCGGAGTCGGCGCCACCCGCTTCGGCGCCGACGTGATGCTGGACCTGCTGAGCGGGGAGCGCACCGAGCGCACGGAACTGGAGATGGTCCGCAAGAAGCCCCTGCCCTTCCCGCCGGAACCCTTCGCCTGGACGGGCATCGCCCTCACCAAGTGGTCACTGGCCCGCGCGGACGCCCAGGGCGGCCGCCGCAACCTGTGGCTGCGCACGATGGACCGGTTGGGGCTGGGATTCGACAGCTGATCGACCGGGTGTGATCCGGTTCACTCCGACGAGGAACCGGAACCCGCGTAATGGCCGGGGGACACCCCCTTCTCCCTCGTGATGCCCTCCGGACGCCCAGCGCGTCCGTGAGGTTCGTGGATGAGAAGGGGGTCTTTGACGATGACCGGTGCGAAGACGGCGGTCGAGTGGCTCGCATCCGTCGCACCCGATCCCGAGGCATGCCGCTGGGAATGGGAGCGCAACCCGCTCGGGGTCACGCTGCTGCCGGCCGGCAGCGCCTGGGACGTGCTCATCCTGCCCGGCGAACTCGGGTACGCCACGCTCGACGTGCTCACCCGGGTCCTGGACCGGCCGGGCCCCGTTCTCGTCGACTTCGGCGACGCCCGCATGGGATTCTTCGTGCCGCCGGGCACCGCGACCCGCTGGCTCGGCACGGGCATCCGCACGGCGGGCGCCGGCACCTGGATCGTCGTGCCGTACCCGGGCCGCTCCTCACCCGGCGGCGTCCGCTGGCTGGTCCCCCCGGACGGCTCGGGCATGCTGACGGACCCGGCCCTGCTCGAACTGGCGATGCACGAGGCCGCGGCGGCCCTGGCGACGACGGAGAACGACGGTCAGGCTACGGGTGGTTGAGACCGCCCGGGGCCTGGCGACGCAGAGCGACGGTCAGATGGTGGTTGAGACCGCCCGGGTGTCGCCACGGTCCGGACGAGCAGCCACAGCGCCGCCAGCAGCACCGTGCACAGACACCAGCTGGCCAGCACGTCGAGTGGCCAGTGGTAGCCGCGACGGACCAGGCCGTAGCTCGCGCCGAGGACCAGGGCGACGCAGACGGCGACCAGGGAGCGGCGCGCCAGGGTGGTGCGGAGCCAGGGGAGCAGAAGCAGGGTCGCGCAACCGTAGGCGACGGCGGCGGTGGCGGTGTGCCCCGAGGGGTAGTAACCGATGCCGGGCGGGACGGCCGGGGTGCCCGGGCGGGCCGTGAGTTCCTTCAGCGGGACGACCAGCGCCGGGACCAGGGCCATGAGCAGGGCCGCGCCGGCGACGGGCAGCCACCAGCGGTCCGCGCCGGTACGACGGTGACGTACCGCGGCGTACCCGAGCGCGACGGCGAGGACCGGGACCGCGACCTGGACGTTGCCCAGGTCGGCGAGGAGTTCGGAGCAGCGGTCCGGGTTCACGAGGACGCGGCTGAGGCGTTCGTCGAGCCGGACGAGCGGGCCGTCCGCGACGACCTGCCAGGTGATCAGCGCGAAGAGGACGGCCGGAAGGGCGAGCAGGAGGGCGAGGAGGCCCGGGGGAGCGGCACGGTCCTGGTTCGCGGAGATCGGCATGGGGCACAGCTTGGCACGAGCGCAGACGCCCACTCGCGGCCCTTCGGAGGATCACGTGAACCAGCCGTCCCAGGACGACAGCCTCTTCGACCACTGCCCCTGGCTCTTCTCCGAGCGGGCCTCCGACGGGCAGCGCGCGGCACAGCAGGAGCGGCAGCGGCGGCTGCCGGCGGGGCCCGGGCAGGTGCTCCTGGGCGAAGGCTGCTTCGTGGCCGGGACGGCGGCCGTGCACCCGGACGTCCTGCACCTGGGAGACCGCTCGTACATCGCCGCCCACGCCTACGTCACCGACGCCCTGCGCACGGGCGCCGACTGCACGATCAACCCCTTCACGGTGGTACGCGGCACCGTGACCCTCGGGGACGGGGTGCGCATCGGCGCTCACACCTCACTGCTCGGCTTCAACCACGGCTCCGCGCCGGACCTGCCGGTCCATCAGCAGCCGGTCACCAGCCGGGGGATCACGGTGGGCGACGACGTGTGGATCGGCTCGCACGTGGTCGTCGTGGACGGGGTCACCATCGGCGACCACTGCGTCATCGGCGCGGGGGCGGTCGTGACGAAGGACCTGCCCGCCTGGACGGTCGCGGCGGGAAACCCGGCCCGCCCGATCCGGGACCGGCGCGAGCCGCGCGGGGCGAAGCCCACTGCCGGCGCGGCAAACCTCGCCGAGGAACTGCCGGCCTTCGGCGAGACCGCCCGGGCTCAGGCGACCGGGCTGCTGGAGCGGTCCTGGCGTGCGGACACCGGCCGCTACGTCGACCGGCCCGGCGCCGAGCCGACCGTACGGGCCCACTGCGACGCCGTCGAGATCGCCGACCTGCTGCTCGGGGACGCACCGCCGCAGCTGTCCGCCGCCGAACACGTGGAGCGGCTCCGGGCGTTGCAGGACCCCGCCACCGGTCTGGTCCCCCGGTTCGGCGCCCCCGCCCCGCTCCCGGGCCCCGCCGGGGTGCCGGACGGCGACCCCGCCTATCACGTGCTGTGCGTCGGCTACGCGCTGGACCTGCTCGGCAGTTCCTTCGCCCACCCGGTCCACGCGGTGCGGACCACGACGGCCGAGCGGCTGGTACCCCACCTCGGCGCGCTGCCCTGGCCCGACCGTGCCTGGCACGCCGGGGCGTGGGTCGACTCCTGGGCCACCGCCGCGCACTGGAACCGTCGCGCCGGGGCCGAAGCGGCCGCACCCGGCGCGCTGGAGGCGTTGTTCGGCTGGCTGCACACCCATGCCGACCCGTGGACCGGGATGTGGGGCTCACCCACCCGGGAGGCCGGACGCCTGCAGATGGTCAACGGCTACTACCGGCTCACCCGCGGTTCCTTCGCCCAGTTCGGTCTGCCCGTGCCGTACCCGGAGCGGGTGATCGACACCGTCCTCGACCACGCCCGCGACCCCCGCCACTTCGCGCCCGGCCGGGAGAACGCCTGCAACGTCCTGGACGTGATCCACCCTCTGTGGCTCTGCGCCCGGCAGACCGCCCATCGCTCGGAGGAGACCCGCTCCTGGGCGGCGAACCAGCTCACCGCCGCCCTGCGCCGATGGCACGCCGGCCGGGGTTTCGGTTTCGGCCCCACCCCCGACGGCTCCGGGCCGGGTCGTGAACCGGGCCTGAAGGGCACGGAGATGTGGCTGGCGATCATCTGGCTGCTCGCGGACGTACTCGGCGTGGCCGACCTCCTCGGCTACCGCCCGCGGGGGATCCACCGCCCGGAGCCCGCGCCCCTCACCAAGGACTGACCGCGACTCACGGTGTCGCACAAGGGGCCGAAAGAGAGGTCGGCCGCCCCGGAACAGGGGGGGGGAGTTCCGGGGCGGCCGTTCCGGACCGGAACGCCGCGCGCCCCGGGGGGTATGGGGCGGGCGACTGTCCGATCGGTGAGGAGATCCAGAGCCTCAGGCTCCGGTTGTGTGCGCGAGGGCACGACCAGGTCGAAGCTGGGGAGGCCCCGGCCTGATGTCACCCACAGTCCCCTGTGGGCGGGGTGTATCTCTCATCTGGGTAGAACCTACGACAGCGCCGGGGCGCAGGACAGGCCGCAGGGCCCCCTGTCATCCACCTCGCACACCTTCTTCACACGCTCTGCCTCTCACCGCCCCGGTAGCGGAACCGGGGCGGCTCACCTGCCCGGACGGCGGCTCAGATGCGCGTGCCGAGGGCTCAGATGTGGGAGAACGCCTGCTCGATGATGTCGAGGCCCTCGTTCAGCAGGTCCTCGCCGATGACCAGCGGAGGCAGGAAACGGAGCACGTTGCCGTAGGTGCCACAGGTCAGGACCAGCAGGCCCTCGGCGTGGCACGCCTTGGCGAGCGCGGCGGTCGCCTCCGGGTTCGGCTCCTTGGTGGCGCGGTCCTTGACCAGCTCGATGGCGATCATGGCGCCGCGGCCACGGACGTCGCCGACGATGTCGAACTTCTCGGCCATGGCGGTGAGACGGGCCTTCATGATCGCCTCGATGTTCTTCGCCCTGGCGTTGAGGTCGAGCTCCTTCATCGTCTCGATCGAGCCGAGCGCACCGGCGCAGGCGACCGGGTTGCCGCCGTAGGTGCCGCCCAGGCCACCGGCGTGCGCGGCGTCCATGATCTCGGCGCGCCCGGTGACGGCCGCGAGCGGCAGACCGCCGGCGATGCCCTTCGCCGTCGTGATGAGGTCCGGGACGATGCCCTCGTCCTCACACGCGAACCACTGGCCCGTACGGCAGAAGCCCGACTGGATCTCGTCGGCGACGAAGACGATGCCGTTGTCCTGCGCGAACTTGCTGATCGCCGGCAGGAAGCCCTTGGCCGGCTCGATGAAGCCGCCCTCGCCGAGCACCGGCTCGATGATGATCGCGGCGACGTTCTCCGCGCCGACCTGCTTGCTGATCTGGTCGATGGCCTGCGCGGCGGCCTCGGGGCCGGCGTTCTCGGGCCCGGTCGGCCAGCGGTAGCCGTACGCCACCGGCACGCGGTAGACCTCGGGCGCGAACGGGCCGAAGCCGTGCTTGTACGGCATGTTCTTGGCGGTCAGCGCCATCGTCAGGTTGGTGCGCCCGTGGTAGCCGTGGTCGAACACCACGACGGCCTGCCGCTTGGTGTGGGCCCGCGCGATCTTCACCGCGTTCTCGACGGCCTCGGCGCCCGAGTTGAACAGGGCGCTCTTCTTGGCGTGGTCACCGGGGGTCAGCTCGGCGAGCGCCTCGGCGACCTCGACGTACCCCTCGTAGGGCGTGACCATGAAACAGGTGTGGGTGAAGTCGGCCAGCTGCGCCGACGCCCGCCGTACGACGGCCTCGGCCGAGGCGCCCACGGACGTCACGGCGATGCCCGACCCGAAGTCGATGAGCCGGTTGCCGTCGACGTCCTCGATGATCCCGCCGCCCGCGCGCGCCGTGAACACGGGCAGCACGGACCCCACGCCCTGCGCGACCGCGGCGGTACGGCGGGCCTGCAGCTCCTGCGACTTCGGACCGGGAATGGCGGTGACGACGCGGCGCTCCTGCGGAAGTGCGGTCATGCGGGGCTCCTGGGGTGGTGCGGATGGTCTCAGCGGACGCTTGGCTTCTTTTCTCGCAGGCTAGGGCGGGGGAAGGGGGGTGGGCATGCTCCATGTGGGCGTTGTCGGCGGGGCGCCTTGTCCGGGGTGGACATGGCACTCTCGTGGACCGGTGCCCATGACCCGGCCGTGTAAGCGGTGAACTCCCCAGGAGAGGGCGTTAGATTGGCTCGCTGATGGTGGACGGAGCGGCTGGTCAGGGGGCAACGGCGATGGACAGCGACGGGACGCAGGAGGCGCGGGGTACGCATGCGAGCCCTGTGCCGCGTCCGGCGGGGCCTGTGGAGGTGCCCGCGATGCCTCCGCTGCCGCCCCGGGCGCCGGGGGTGCCGCCGCCGACGGACGGGTCGGCGTTCCTCACCTGGTTGCGGGCGCCGCGCCCCGAGGCCGCCCCCGGCGTGTGGCGGTTCGGGCACCGGCCGCGGCCGGCGGAGGAACCCGAGGAGATCCCCACCCGGCAGCTGCTGAGCGGGGCGCTGATCGCCTTCCTGGTGGGGTGGCTGATCTGGTCGCTGCTGCAGAACGGCTACCTCGGCACCTGGTGGTGGGTGCCGTTCGACCTGATCGTCCCCGACGCCTGGCGGGGTGGCGACAGCGACCTCGGGGAGACCGGGACGTTCATCGTCTACCAGGGGTACGAGCTGCTCGTCGCCCTGGCCATCATGATCGGGGCGGCCCGGCTCGGCCGCTGGGGCGAGGTGTGGCGCCGCTTCGTCACCCCCCGCTTCCGCCGGCCGGCGGCCCAGGAGACCCGCACGGCGCCCGAGGACGACCCGGCCCAGTGGAACGAGCTGCGTGCCGCCGGGGCCCCCGACGCCGCCGAGCGGCTCGCCGCCGAGGCCCGCTCCGGGCTGATGCGGGACGTCGACCACGCCCGGATCCTGCGTGCCTGGCAGGGCGTGCGCACCGGACGGCACAGCCTCGCCACCTTCAGCGGGGCCGTGCTCAAGGACGGTGCCACCGCGTGCCTGCACCCCTCCGGGGAGCGCGACCTGCCCGCCCGGCTCGCCCGGCACGATCTCGTCACCGGGCAGGTGCGGCTCGGGACCACCGTGGACGACGCCCGCAACCCGTACACCTACCGCGGCACGGGGCTCGCCCTCGGGCCCGACCTGCTCGGCACCTCGCTCGTCGCCGTCGGCCCCGCGGGGTCCGGCAAGACCGGGACCGTCGTCCGCCCCCTTGCCGAGTCGCTCTGCCTGCACGCTCTCGCCGGGCGGGCCGCCGTGGTCGTCGTCGGGGCGGCCGGTGCGGGGCTCGGACCGGCCGACGCGTACGACGTGGTCGTACGGATCGGGAACCAGGAGTCCGAGTACGACCTCGATCTGTACGGCGGCACCAGTGACCCGGACGAGGCCGCGGCTGTGCTCGCCGAGGCGCTCGTCGGGGATCTCGCCGACCCGCACCCCGGCAGTGACAGCCGCCGCTCCACCACCGTCCTCGCCCAGCTGCTCGGGCCGTTCCGGGCCGTGCACGGGCGTTTCCCCTCCGTACCGGAGCTGCGGCAGCTGCTCGACGGGGCGCCGGGGCCGTTCGCCGCGCTGCGGCAGGGGCTCCAGGAGGCCGGGCAGGAGTCGCTGCTCAGGGAGCTCGACGCCCGGGAGCGGCAGATGGGACAGCCCGGTGACGTCGGCGGGGTGCTGGGCGATCGCGTCGCCCTGCTGGATCGGCCCGCCTTCGCCGGGTTCTTCGACACCTCCGGGCGGTCCCGGCCCTTCACGCTCAAGGCCCTCGACCACCCGGTGCGGGTGCGCATCGACCTGCCCCAGCGCGGGCACGCCGACGCCTCCAAGATGCTGGCCCGGCTGGTGCTCGCGCAGTTCACGGCGAGTGTCGCGGTACGCGAGGACCGGTCGCTGTTCGCCTGCCTGCTCCTGGACGACGCGACCGGGGTGGTGACACCCGAGGCCGTGCGCGGTATCCAGCGGCTGCGGTCCGGCAACGCCGGGGTCGTGCTCACCCTGCGGACACTCGACGACGTGGCCCGGCCGCTGCGCGGCCCGCTGCTCGGCGCGACCGGCTGCCGGATGGCCCTGTCGGGGCTCACACCGTGGGACGGGCAGGACTTCGCCGAGGTGTGGGGCAAGGAGTGGACCGAGGCCCGGGACGTCACCGACCGGCAGATCATCGCGGAGACGCCGGCCGGCAAGGCCGTGCACATGCTGCGCCGGGTGATCACCGGCAAGGCCCCGACCGCGCGGGCGGTGACCGTGCGGCAGGTCGAGCGGGAGCGCTGGTCCGCCTCCGAGCTGGCGCACGCCGTGCCGGCGGGCCACGCGGTGCTGTCGCTGACCGACGTCAAGGGCGAGCACGCGCCGCCCCTGCTGGTGGATCTGCGGAGCTGAGCCCTTCCCACCTGCGCGGGTACGCGGGGACCGTACGGTGAGGCAGAATCGTCACAGGTCGTTCATACGTGGCGGCCAAAAGACCACAGAGACCACACAGCCCTGACGCAGAAGGCCTCATGCCCCCGACGCTCGCCTCGCTCGTCCACCACTCCGCGCTGAAACTGACCGTGCGGGCGGGCGAAGACCGCCTCGACGTGCCGGTCCGCTGGGCGCACGTCAGCGAGCTCGCCGACCCCGTCCCCTACATGGAGGGCGGCGAACTGCTGTTGATCACCGCGCTCAAGCTGGACGCCGAGGACCCGGAGGCCATGCGCCGCTACGTCCACCGGCTGGCGGAGGCCGGAGTGGTCGGGCTGGGCTTCGCCGTCGGCGTCAACTACGAGGAGATCCCCAAGGCGCTCGTCGACGCGGCCGGGAAGGAGGGCCTGCCGCTGCTGGAGGTGCCCCGCCGCACGCCGTTCCTCGCCATCAGCAAGGCCGTCTCCGCCGCGATCGCCGCCGACCAGTACCGGGCCGTCACCGCCGGGTTCGCCGCCCAGCGCGAACTGACCCGGCAAGCCCAGACCGGCGGCCCGGAGGGGCTGCTGGCCGCGCTGGCCGCGCAGGTCGACGGATGGGCGGCGCTGTACGACGCCTCGGGCGCGGTCGTCGCCACGGCACCGGAGTGGGCGGGGCGGCGTGCCGCGCGGCTCACCGGGGACGTGCAGAAGCTGCGGGACCGCCCCGCGCCCGCCTCCTCCGTGGCCGGCGGGCCGGAGAACGAGGACCGGGTCGAGCTGCACACCATAGGCATCGGCCGTCGCCCCCGCGCGGCCCTCGCCGTGGGCACGGCCGGCGCCCCGGGCACCGCCGAGCGCTACGCCGTCCACTCGGCCATCGCGCTGCTGACCCTGACCACGGAACGCTCCCGGTCCCTCCAGGCGGCCGAGCAGCGCGTCGGAGCGGCGGTGCTGCGCATGCTGCTGGCCGGTGAGCCGGACCACGCCCGCGCCGTCGCCGGGGACCTGTACGGCGAACTGCTGGACGCGCCGTTCCGGATGCTGGTCGCGGAGCGGGTGCCGGTGTCGGCGTCGGCGGCGCTGGCCCGTGCCGAGGCGCGCAAGGGCGCGCCGCCCGCCGAGCGGTCCTCGGCCGCCGCGCTCGCCGCGGCCGACGCCGGCGGCGACCCCCTCGCGGTCCTCGCCGACGTCATGGAGTCCGCGGCGGCCCGGGCCGGGGAGGCCGTGCTGGTGGTGCCGGAGGGCGAGCGGCTGGTGGTGCTGGCCGCGGACGGCGGCGCCGCCGCGGCGGCCTGCGGTGAGTACGCGGCCGCCTTGGAGACGGCCCGGGCCGGCATACGCGAGAAGGTGCCGGGCGGCGAGGACGACGAACTGGTCGTCGGCCTGTCGGCACCGGCCGGGCCCATCGCCGCCTCCGCCGCGTACAAGCAGGCCGAGCAGGCACTGTCGGTGGCGAGGCGGCGCGGCCGGGTCCTCGTGGAGCACGAGCGGATGGCGGCCGGATCGGTGCTGCCGCTGCTGGCGGACGACGCCGTCCGGGCCTTCGCCGACGGCATGCTGCGGCCGCTGTACGAGCACGACGCCACCGGCCGCGGCGACCTCGTGGCCTCCCTGCGCGCCTGGCTGTCCAAGCACGGCCAGTGGGACGCGGCGGCGGCCGAGCTCGGCGTCCACCGGCACACCCTGCGCTACCGCATGCGCCGCGTCGAGGAGATCCTCGGCCGGTCCCTGGACGACCCGGACGTCCGGATGGAGCTGTGGCTGGCCCTGAAGGCGGCCTCCACCGAGTAGCCAAACCGGAGTATCCGCGCCCCGCACTGCTACGGCTCGGACAAACGCCCTTCGGCCATCTCGCGCCTACCGTTGGTCCCCTAGCACAGGATCACCCCCAACGCCGAAGGGCCGGAACCCACATGACCTCCACCCACGCCTTCTGGCTCGCCGGCCGCCAGGCCACCGGCGAGGAAACCTTCGACGTCACCTCCCCCTGGGACGGGCGGCTCGTGGGCACGGTGAGCGTGCCGACGGACGCGCAGGTCGAGGAGGCCGTGGCCGCCGCGCACGCCGTCCTGGACGAGTTCGCCGCCACCCCCGCCCACGTCCGGGCCGCCGCCCTCGACCACGTCAGCAAGCGCCTCGTCGAGCGCACCGAGGAGATCGCGCAGCTGATCTCCGCCGAGAACGGCAAGCCGCTGAAGTGGGCGCGCGGCGAGGTCGGCCGGGCCGTGTCGGTGTTCCGGTTCGCGGCCGAGGAGGCCCGGCGGTTCAACGGCGGCGAGGCCCAGCGCCTCGACACCGACCTCGGCGGTCAGGGCCGGCTCGCCCTCACCCGCCGCTTCCCGAAGGGTGTCGTGCTCGGCATCGCGCCCTTCAACTTCCCGCTGAACCTCTGCGCCCACAAGATCGCCCCGGCCATCGCCGCCGGCGCCCCGATCATCCTCAAGCCCGCCCCGGCGACCCCGCTGTCCGGCCTGATCATCGGCGACCTGCTGGCCGAGACCGAGCTGCCCGCCGGCTCCTGGAGCATCCTGCCGGTCGCCAACGACAAGATGCCGGCCCTCGTGCAGGACGAGCGCCTGCCCGTCATCTCCTTCACGGGCTCCGAGAAGGTCGGCTACGCGATCATGGACTCGGTGCCGCGCAAGCACTGCACCCTGGAGCTGGGCGGCAACGGCGCGGCCGTCGTCCTCGCCGACTGGGCGAGCGACGAGGACCTGGACCGGGCGGCGAACCGCATCGCCACCTTCTCCAACTACCAGGGCGGCCAGTCCTGCATCTCCGTGCAGCGGGTCATCGCCGACGCCTCGGTATACGACCGGCTGCTGCCGCGCATCGTCGCCGCCGTCGAGGCCCAGGTCACCGGCGACCCGGGTGACGACAAGACGGACGTCGGCCCGCTGGTCGACGAGAATGCCGCCAAGCGCGTCGAGACGTGGGTGCAGGAGGCCGTGGACGCCGGGGCGCAGCTGCTCACCGGCGGCAAGCGCGACGGCGCCTCCTACGCGCCGACCGTCCTGGCTGAGGTCCCGTCCGACGTGACGATCTCCTGCGAGGAGGTCTTCGGACCGGTCCTCACCGTGCAGAAGGCGGACGGTGAGGCCGCTGCCTTCGCCGCCGTCAACGACTCCAAGTACGGCCTCCAGGCGGGCGTGTTCACCCACGACCTGCAGACCGCCTTCCGCGCCCACCGGGCCCTGGAGGTCGGCGGCGTGGTCATCGGCGACGTGCCGTCCTACCGCGCCGACCAGATGCCGTACGGCGGCGTCAAGCAGTCCGGTGTGGGCCGCGAGGGCGTGCGGTTCGCCATGGAGGACTACACGTACGAGCGGGTGCTGGTCCTCACCGGCATCGACCTCTGACGCACCTCCGACCCACCCTCTGGCTTATGGAAACCATTTTCATATAAGCTCTGCGAAGAGGCCCGGCACCGATGCCTTCCGGTGCCGGGCCCCTTCTTTACGCCGGCCTGCTCCGGACCCTCAACCGGAGAAGCCGACGTGCGCGAGCCGCAACGGGCCGCGCAGCCTGAGGTGCACGTCGTGGGCGCCCGCGGCGGTGATCGACGCGCTGAGCACGACGTAGTCGTACGGACCCGAGGTCGGTGCGGCGGGCGACAGCACCGCGAGCGCGGGGCCGCCGTCGAGGGACAGCTCGACCGTGCCCTCGCCGGCCACCTCCACCGTCACCTGGGAGACGCCCCGGCCGAAGTCGCAGGCGCGGTAGACCAGTTCGCCCGTCTCCGGGCCCGCCGCAGTCACCGCGTCGCCCGAGACCTTCGTCCGGTCGACGATCTCGATGCCCCGCTGCTCGTCGAACCCGGCCGCGGCCAGGCCCTTCGTGAGGACCGCGCGCGGCAGGGCCGGCGCGCCGTCGAGCATGACCGTCGTGCGCAGCCGGACGTCCTCGACGGACGCCCCGGCCAGCAGCTCGTGAGCGCCCGGCTCCACGCGCCACCGGTCCTGGGCGACGTCCCAGAACGCGAAGGCGCCCAGCGGGACGTCGAAGTCGAGCTCGGCCGTCGCCCCGGGGGCGAGGGTGACGCGGCGGTGGTCCAGCAGTGCGCGACGCGGACGCGGCACGGACGCGTCGACGGCCCGGGTGTAGAGCTGGGCCACCTCGTCGGCCGTGACGTCGCCGGTGTTGGTGACGGAGAACGAGACGCGCACCGTCTCGCCCTCGGCCCGGGCCGTCAGGCCGCCGTACGCGAACGACGTGTACGACAGGCCGTGCCCGAAGGGGAACAGAGGCGTCCCCTCGAAGTACAGGTACGTCTGGCGGGCACCGATCACGTCGTAGTCGAGCAGGCCCGGCAGGTCGGCGTCGTCGGCGTACCAGGTCTGCGGCAGACGCCCGGCCGGACAGACGTCACCGGCCAGGACGCGGGCCAGGGCGGTTCCGGCCGCCTGGCCGCCGTGCGCGGTCCACAGCACGGCGGGCAGCTCGGCCGGGTCGACGGCGTACGGGTAGGCGGAGACCAGCGCCAGCACGGTGGCCGGGTTCGCGGCCCGGGCCGCCCGCAGCAACCGCTCCTGGTGTCCCGGCAGACACAGGGTCGTACGGTCCTCGGTCTCGCGGCCGTTGATGTGCGGGTCGTTGCCCGCGACCACCACGACCACGTCGGCCGCCGCCGCGGCCCGCGCCACCGCCTCCTCGCCGCGCTCGGCGACAACCAGCTCGAAGACCTCGGGATCCGTGTCGGCAACCTTCACGCCGTCGGCGGAGACACACACGTGGCGACCCGTCCCCAGGTGCTTCAGGAGGTGCCCGTCCCCGTGCGGTTCCAGGCGGAACGTCTCCTGTACGACCCAGCCGCCCGGCTGGTCGGCGGAGGCACGCAGGCAGCCGTCCTCGGCGACCGAGAGATAGCGGCCGTCGGGGGCACGCAGGGTCAGGACGCCCTCGCCCCAGTCGACCAGCGCCAGCTCGGTGCCGGCGGCGTCGGTCGTGAGCGCGGGCAGGTCGGTGCGGCCCGCGAGCAGCGCCGGGTCCAGCGCGCCCTCGGCGCCGCGCACCTCGTCGGCGGCCCCCTCGGCCACCGGCACGTGCAGGAACGCACCCGCGGAGGTCTTCAGCCGGACCCGGTCCACGCCCTCCGCGAACTCCACACGCTCCGCGCCGAACCGCTCGTACAGGCCCTCCAGCGGGGTCGAGCGGTGGATGAGGGTGCCGCTGTACCAGTCGAGCTTGCACTCGTCGGCGAGCAGCCCCACTACCGCGATCCGGGTGTCCGGGACGAGCGGCAGCACCCCGTCGTTCTTGAGCAGCACGATCGCCTGCTCGGCGGCCTCCTGGGCGAGGGCGCGGTGCGCCGGGGTGTCGAACTCGCTGGTGGCGTCGTGCGGGTCGTACTCCGGGTCGAACTCGCCCAGCCGGAAGCGGACCGACAGCTGACGGCGGACGGCCGTGTCGAGATCGGCCTCGGTGAGCAGGCCGCGCTCCAGGGCGCCGCGCAGCCGCCCGGTGATCTGCGAGGAGTCGGTGCCGTGGTCGGTGAAGCTGTCGACCCCCGCGACGAGGGAGGCGGCGGTGGCCTCCTCGTGGGTGTCGAAGTAGTGCTCGGCGTCGACGAGGTTGGTCGGCGCCCCCGCGTCCGAGCAGACCAGCAGGTCCTCGTCGCTCCAGGTCCGCAGGTGTTCGGCGAGGTACGGGGAGACGTGGTTGGGGCGGCCGTTGACCAGGTTGTACGCCGGCATCACCCCGGCCACCGCGCCCGCCTCGACGGTCTCGCGGAAGGCCCGCAGGTCGTACTCGTGCAGCACGCGCGGGCGCACCGAGCTCGATGTGGTGGCGCGGTCCGTCTCGTTGTTGTGGGCCAGCCAGTGCTTCAGCACGGGCGCGGTGCGCCAGTAGGTGGGGTGGTCACCGCGCAGACCGTGCGTGTAGGCCGTGGCGATCGCCGAGGTGAGCTTCGGGTCCTCCGAGTAGCCCTCCTCGTTGCGGCCCCACAGGGGGTGGCGCAGCAGGTTGACCGTCGGGGCCCAGACGTTCAGGCCGACCCGGTCGTCCTTGGCGCGCATCGCGCGGACCTCCTTGGACACCGCGTCGCCGACGCGCCGCACCAGCTCCGGGTTCCAGGTCGCGCCCAGGCCGACAGCCTGCGGGAACACCGTCGCCGGGCCCATCCACGCCACGCCGTGCAGGGCCTCCTGGCCGGTGCGGAACGCGGCGACGCCGAGCCGGTCTACGGCGGGGGCGAACTGGTGCAGGAAGGAGATCTTCTCGTCGAGGGTGAGCCGCCCGAGCAGATCGTCGACGCGCTTCGCCAACGGCAGCTGCGGATCACGGAACGGTGCGGTGGGTGGCGTGTGTGCGGTCACGTGGGGATCCCCTTGCGATGGATCGGCGAGGCGCTTTCGAAGCGCTTCGATGCTGGTCGGCGACGGGTCGGGTGTCAAGAGACGGGCGCCGCCACTTCAAGGCGGGCATGAGGAATGGTCCCTTCTGATGCCCGCGAGGAAGTTTGGGAACGACCCTTGTGCACCTATGAGTGTTCACTTAACCTCACAGCAACATCGAAGCGCTTCGATTGCAGAGGCCCCTCTGGTCGAAGTTCCGCTTCTGCTCAGCCAGTTCCACTCGAGACACCGCAGCCGACGGCCTTCCGCCGGGTGTCCTGGTGCGCCATGAAGGGTTGACGCAATGACGCCGAACGCCGCCTCCGCCTCCTCCGGACCGAGCCGGAGAAGTTTCCTCGCCTCCACGGCGGTCGCCACCGCGGCCGTGGCGGGCGGGATGCCCCTGCTCGCCGCGTGCGGCGGGTCGGAGGGCGGGTCGCGGGACGGCACCACGTCGGGCAAGGACGCCAAGAAGCTCCTCCCGGCGTACGTGGCCAGCAACGTGGTGACGCCGGACATCCCGTCCAAGAACGGCTCCGCGCTCGGGTTCACCCGCAAGCTCGACCTCGCCGGCCTGAAGACCTCGGTGTCCAAGAAGCTCGGCAAGGGCGGCAAGGTCACCGTCATGGCGCCGTTCTGGGGCTCGCCGCCGAAGCAGAACAACGCCTACTACAAGGCGATGAACGACCTGATCGGTGTCGACGTCTTCTGGCAGAACCAGGACGGCAACACCTACGACCAGAAGCTCGGCGCGGTCCTCGCCTCCAGCGACGTCCCGGACGTCGTGGTGGTCCCCGGCTGGAACATGGGCGGCAAGATACCCAGCGCCATCATCAGCAAGTTCGCCGACCTCGGCCCCTACCTCTCCGGGGACAAGGTCAAGGAGTACCCGAACCTCGCGGCGATCCCGACGGACGCATGGCGGCGCTCCATCTTCGGCGGCAAGCTGCGCGGCCTGCCGATGCCGGCGCCGTCCGCCCCCTCCATGGTGCCCCTGTACCGGCAGGACATCTTCGAGAAGGAGGGCTACGAAGTCCCCAAGTCCTGCGACGAGTTCATGGCCCTGGCCAAGGAGATCACGAACGCCAGGGCCAAGCGTTGGGCCTGCCTGGACATGAAGTGGACCGCCTTCCAGGCTTTCGGTGTGCTCTCGGGCAGTGAGAAGCCACTCGGCTGGAACCTCGTCGACGGCAAGCTCGTCAACCGCATCGAGACCGAGGAGTTCCTCGAGGCGCTGGAGTGGTCCCGCAAGCTCGTCGCCGCCGGGGTCGTCCACCCCGACTCCATGATGGGCAAGAACGCCCCCGACCCGGGCCCCAAGTTCGCGGCGGGCGAGTTCCTGATCTACCCCAACAACATCTCCCAGTGGTGGGGCCGCACCGCTGAACAGGCCACCCAGAACCCGGACTTCAAGATCTGGGGCATGGACATCTGGGGCCACGACGGCGGCGACCCCACCCTGTGGGCCGATCAGCCCGCCGGCATCTTCGCCTTCGTCAGCAAGAAGGCCTCCGAGTCGGTCATCCGAGACGTGCTGGCCGTCGCCAACGTCACCGCGGCGCCGTACGGCACCAAGGAGTACATGATGACCAACTACGGCGTCGAAGGCACCCACTACACCGTCAAGGACGGCGTCCCCGTCAAGACCGACAAGGGCAACAACGAGGTGATGAACGCCTACGTCATGGTCGCGAGCCCCGCCGCGACCCTCGCCCACCCCGACTTCCCCGAGGTCGCCAAGGGGCAGGTCGAGTGGGAGCAGCGGATGGGCGCCTTCGCCAGGAAGTCCTCCTTCTGGGGCATGCAGATCACCGAGCCCGCCCGGTACACGAACCTCTCCAACGACGCCGAGCAGCTGGAGGACGACATCGTCCGCGGCCGCAAGAAGATCAGCGACATGCAGCAGTTCGTCTCCGACTGGAAGAGCAAGGGCGGCGACAAGCTGCGCGACTGGTACCAGAAGATCCTCGACGAGAACGGCAGCGCGGCCAACTGATCCGGCGTTCGAGGCAAGGAGAAGACCGTGTCCCACAGCACGGTGCCTCGCAGCAGTGCCGAGGCGACCACGAAGATTCCGCGCCCCGGGAGTCCGGTGGCCTCCGACGGTGCCACCGGCTCCGCGGACAAGCGCCCGACGGGCAGGCTGAGCCTCAAGGTCAGGTTCAGACGCGACCGGCTGCTGCTTCTGATGACCCTGCCGGCCCTGGGTCTGATCCTGCTCTTCAACTACATACCGATCCTCGGCAACGTCGTCGCGTTCCAGGAGTACGACCCGTACATCAGTGACAACGGCGCCGTCTCCATTCTGAACAGTCCCTTCGTGGGCCTGGAGAACTTCCAGCGGATCTTCGGGGACTCGGCCTTCTGGAACGCCGTCGAGAACACCCTGGTGCTGTTCGTCCTCCAGATCGTGCTGTTCTTCCCGATCCCGATCCTGCTCGCGCTGCTCATCAACAGCGTGATCAGGCCCCGGGTGCGGGCGGTCGCGCAGGCCGTGCTCTACCTGCCGCACTTCTTCTCCTGGGTGCTGGTCATCGCCGTCTTCCAGCAACTCTTCGGCGGCGCCGGAATCCTCTCCCAACTGCTGCGGCAGAACGGGTACGACGGTCTCGACATCATGACCAACCCGGGGACCTTCCCGCTGCTGATCACCGCGGAGAGCATCTGGAAGGACGTCGGCTGGGGGATCATCGTCTTCCTCGCCGCGCTCGCCTCGGTGAGCCCCGACCTCTACGAGGCCGCCGCCATGGACGGGGCGAGCCGCTGGCGCCGGATGTGGCACGTCACCCTCCCCGCGCTGCGCCCGGTGATCGCCCTGCTGCTGGTGCTGCGCGTCGGTGACGCCCTCACCGTCGGCTTCGAACAGATCCTGCTGCAGCGCGACGCCGTCGGGCCCGGGGCAGGGGAGGTGCTCGACACCTTCGTGTGGTGGAACGGCGTGCGCAACCAGGACTTCAGCTACGCGGCCGCGGCCGGTCTGATCAAGGGTGTCGTGAGCCTCGGACTGGTCCTCGTCGCGAACAAGGTGGCCCATCTCATGGGCGAGCAGGGGGTGTACAAGAAGTGACCGCCGTCATCGACAAACCCGTGAGCAAGCCGGGCCGCTGGCAGGCCCCGCCGCGGCCCGCCTGGGAGGAGGAGCCGTCCAGGGCCGGCCTCGCGGGCAAGGGCCTCGCACTGACCCTGGCCTGCCTCGCCATCCTCTTCCCGCTGTGGATCGTCGTCGTGACGAGCCTGTCGTCGCGGAAGACCATCGACGAGGCCGGCGGGCTGGTGATGGTGCCCAAGGGGATCACCTTCATCGCGTACAGGGAACTGCTGAGCGGCGGCCAGGTCACCCGGGCCACGGTCATCAGCCTTCTCGTGACCCTGATCGGCACGCTGTTCTCGATGACCGTGTCCGTCCTGTGCGCGTACGGGCTCTCCCGGACGGGGTCCCTGGGGCACCGCTGGATCCTGATGACGCTGCTGGCGACGATGTTCTTCAGCGCCGGCCTCATCCCGACGTACCTGCTGGTGCAGACCCTCGGGCTGACGGACACCTATCTGGCGCTCATCCTGCCCAGTGCGGTGAGCGTGTTCAACATCCTCGTGCTGCGCGGGTTCTTCATGGGGATATCGCAGGAACTCGTCGACAGCGCGCGGATCGACGGCGCCGGTGACTTCAGGATCCTCTGGCAGATCGTCGTGCCGCTGTCCCGGGCGGTGATCGCGGTCATCACGCTCTTCTACGCCGTCGGGTACTGGAGTGCCTGGTTCAACGCGTCGCTGTACCTGAACGACCAGGACATGATGCCGCTGCAGAACGTCATGATCCAGCTGGTGCAGAAGCAGGAGGCCCCGGTGGGACTGGGGCAGGCCATCAAGACGGGTCAGCTGTCCGGGCTGGCGGTGCAGATGGCCGTGATGGTGATGGCCCTGCTGCCCGTCGCCGTGCTTTCCCCCTTCGTCCAGAAGCACTTCAAGAAGGGCATGCTCACCGGAGCCGTCAAGGGTTGATCGGCGCCCACCCGGTGGGGTGCTCCGGTCGTCCGGCGACCGCGGACAGCGGGTGACCGGTCGCGCAGTTCCCCGCGCCCCTTCAGGGCGCTTCCCCCTCCCCTTCAGAACGACGAGGTGTGTCTCATGCGTGCGTCCAGCCTCTCCAGACGTGCCGTTCTCGCCGGGACCGCGGTCGCTGCCGCGGCCGGGTCCCTGCCGCTGACCCAGGGGCTGGCCCGAGCCGCCGCAACCCCCGAGGCGCCGAGCGGCTACCGCTGGCGCAACGCCGTCCAGGGCGGCACCGGATTCATCACCGGCGTGCTGTTCCACCCCTCCGTCAAGGGCCTCGCCTACCTGCGCACCGACATCGGAGGCGCCTACCGCTGGGACGACCGTACCGACCGGTGGATCCCGCTGACGGACCACCTCGGCTGGGACGACTGGAACCTGCTCGGCGTCGAGGCCATGGCCGTCGACCCGGCACACCCGAACCGGGTCTACCTCGCCCTCGGCACCTACACGCAGTCCTGGGCCGGCAACGGGGCCGTGCTGCGGTCCGAGGACCGGGGGACGACCTGGCAGCGCACCGACCTCACCGTGAAGCTGGGTGGCAACGAGGACGGGCGCGGTTGTGGTGAACGGCTGCTCGTCGACCCACGGGACAGCGACACCCTGTGGCTGGGCACCCGGCACGACGGACTGCTCAAGTCGACCGACCGGGGCGCCAGTTGGCAGGCCATGAGTTTCCCGGCCGCCCCCAGCGCCACCGGCCAGGGCGTCACGCTCCTGGTCGCCGCCGGCCGCAGCGTCTACGCCGGCTGGGGCGACTCCGACGGCACCGCCGACAAGCCCAGCCTGTACCGCACGTCCGACGGCACCACCTGGCAGGCCGTCCCCGGGCAGCCCACCGGCACCGCCGCCAAGGTGCCGGTCCGGGCCGCGTACGACCGGCACACCCGCGAGCTGTACGTCACCTACGGCGACGCCCCCGGCCCCAACGGCCAGTCCGACGGCAGCGTCCACAAGCTGCGGACGACGACCGGAAAGTGGACCGAGGTCACGCCGGTGAAGCCCGGCGGGCCCACGGGCGACGGCGGGACCGACTCCTTCGCCTACGGCGGTGTCGCCGTGGACGCCCGGCGCCCCGGCACCGTCGTGGTCGCCACCAACAACCGCTGGTCGCTGGTGGACACCGTGTACCGGACCACCGACGGCGGCCGCACCTGGACATCCCTCAAGGAAAGGGCCGTCCTCGACGTCTCCGAGACGCCGTACCTCACCTTCGGCGCCGACAAGCCCAAGTTCGGCTGGTGGATGCAGGCCGTCGGGCTCGACCCGTTCGACTCCCGGCACGTCGTGTACGGCACCGGCGCCACCCTCTACGGCACCCGTGACCTCAGGCACTGGGCCCCGCAGATCCGCGGTGTGGAGGAGGCGTCCGCACGGCATCTGATCTCGCCCCCGGCCGGCAAGGCGCACCTGCTCAGCGGGTGCGGGGACGTCGGTGTGATGTACCACGAACGGCTCACGGCGTCGCCCTCGCGCGGGATGGCGTCCAACCCCGTGTTCGGCTCGGCGACGGGCCTGTCCCTCGCAGCGGCCGAGCCGTCGTACGTGGTCCGGGCCGGGTGGGGCGACCACGGCAACGGCGCCTTCTCGAACGACGGCGGCAAGACCTGGGCCCCTTTCGAGGCTCAGCCGGACGTCGCCAAGTCCGCGCCCGGCCCGATCGCCACCAACGCCGACGGCAGTGTGCTGCTGTGGTCCTTCGGCACGGCCAACCCGGGCTACCGCTCGGCGGACAACGGCGCCGGCTGGTCCGAGGTCGCCACCTTCCCGAAGGGCGCCACGCCGGTCGCTGACCCCGTCGACCCGGCCCGCTTCTACGCCTTCGACACCACCACCGGAACGCTCCACGCCAGCATCGACGGCGGCAAGACCTTCACCGCGCGGGCCACCGGCCTGAACTCCGGCGACAGCGAGTTCCAGCTGGTCGCGGCGCCCGGGCGCTCCGGCGACCTGTGGCTGAGCCTCAAGTGGAACGGGCTGTACCGATCGACCGACGGCGGCGCGACCTTCACCAAGGTGAGCAGCTGCTGGGCCTCGTACACCCTCGGGTTCGGCAAGGCCGCCGAGGGCGCCTCCTACCCGGCGATCTACATGGTCGGCTCCACGGAGACCATCACGGCCGTCTACCGCTCCGACGACGAGGCGAAGACCTGGACGCGGATCAACGACGACCGCCATCAGTGGGGCTGGATCGGAGCCGCCATCACCGGGGACCCGCGGGTGTACGGCCGCGTGTACATCGCCACCAACGGACGCGGCGTGCAGTACGGGGAACCCGTCCGATGAGCGAAGGGAAACGGCCCGGGCTGAGCGACGCCACCCGGGGCCGGCTCCTCTTCGGCGGCGACTACAACCCGGAGCAGTGGCCCGAGGAGACCTGGCACGAGGACGTCCGGCTGATGAAGGACGCCGGCGTCAACTCCGTCACCCTCGGGGTGTTCTCCTGGTCGACGCTCGAACCGGAGCCGGGGGCACGCGAGTTCGGCCGGCTGGACACGGTGATGGACCTGATGCACGACAGCGGCATCGGCGTCGTCCTCGCCACCCCCACCTCCTCGCCCCCGCCCTGGATGGGCCGGCTGCACCCCGACACCCTGCCCGTCACCGAGGACGGCCGCACCGAGTGGTGGGGCGGCCGGCAGCACTTCTCGCACTCCAGCGCCACCTACCGGCGCTACGCCGCCGCCATCACCGAGGACCTGGCCGCCCGCTACGGCGGTCACCCGGCCCTCACCATGTGGCACATCAACAACGAGTACTGCACCGTCGACCACGGCGACGAGGCGGCCGCCGCCTTCCGCCGCTGGCTGCGCGAGAGGTACGGCACGCTCGACGCCCTCAACACCGCCTGGGGAACCGCCTTCTGGAGCCAGGGCTACGACACCTGGGACGGCATCCTGCCGCCCCGCCTGCCCCACTACATGCGCAACCCCGGCCAGGTCCTGGACTTCCGCCGGTTCACCTCCGACATGCTCCTGGAGTGTTACACCGCCGAGCGGGACATCGTCCGGCGGCACACCCCGCACCTGCCGGTCACCAGCAACTTCATGCCGCTGTGGTTCGGGCAGGACGCGTGGCGCTGGGCCGAGGAGGAGGACGTCGTCTCCGTCGACCTCTACCCCGACCCGCGTGATCCGCTCGGCGCACAGCACGGCGCCCTCGTCCAGGACATGACCCGCTCCCAGGCCCGCGGGCCCTGGATGCTGATGGAACAGGCGGCCGGGCCGGTCAACTGGCGGGGTGTGAACCACCCCAAGCCACGCGGCCTCAACCGGCTGTGGTCCCTCCAGGCCGTGGCCCGGGGCGCCGACGCCGTCTGCTACTTCCAGTGGCGCCAGTCCCGGCAGGGCGCGGAGAAGTTCCACTCCGGCATGGTCAGCCACGCGGGGGAGGAGGGCCGGACGTACCAGGAGGTCAAGCGGCTCGGCGCCGACCTGGAACGCATCGCCCCCGAGGTGACCGGCCGGCACCTCACCGCGAGGGTCGCGGTGCTGCACGACTGGCACTCCTGGTGGGCCGGTGCCCAGGACGGCCGCCTCTCCAGCCAGGTGGACTACCCGGACGTGCTGCGCGCCTGGCACCGGGCCCTGTGGCAGGCGCACCTCACCACCGACTTCGCCCACCCCGAGCACGACCTGACGCGGTACTCGCTGGTCGTCGTACCGCAGTTGTACGCCCTCACGGACGCCGCGATCGACAACCTCCTCGCCTACGTACGGCAGGGCGGCACCCTCGTCTGCGGCTTCCAGACGGGTGTCGCCGACGAGGACGACCGGGTGCGCCCCGGCGGCATGGACGCCCGGCTGCGGGCACTGTTCGGCATCCGCACGCTGCACGAGTGGTGGCCGCTGGACGCGGGGGAGACCGTGGCCTGCGAAAGCTTCCGGGGCACGCTGTGGTCCGAGGAGATCGAGCCCGCCGATCCCGACGACACGACCTGCTACAAGGGCGGCGAACTCGACGGCATGCCGGCCGTCCTGCACAAGGGCCGCGCCTGGTACGTCTCCACCCTCCCGGAGCCCGAGGCGCTGCGCGACCTGCTGGCCTCGATCGCCGCCGGAGCGGGCGTCCGGCCGGTGCTCGACGGCCTGCCCGAGCAGGTGGAGGCCGTACGCCGGGGCGAGGTGCTGTTCGTGCTCAACCACGGCCGCGAGCCGGTGACCGTGGAGGTGCCCGGCACCCACCACGACCTGCTGACCGGTACGGACGTCACCGACCGGGTCACCCTCGGCCGCCACGGGGCGGCGGTGCTGCGGCCATGACCTCCGCGCCCGTCCACGGCACCTGGGAGCCGCGACCGGCCGCCCGCTGGGAGGACGGCTTCCTCAGCGGCAACGGCCGGCACGGCGCCCTGGTGTTCGGCCCTCCGCACGCCGAGCGGGTCGTCGTCACGCACCACACCCTGGTGCGGCCCGGGGGCCGGGCCCCCCGGCCCCCGCAGCTCGCCGACGGCCTGCCCGGGCTGCAGGACCGCCTCCTGGCGGGCGACACGACCGCCGCCGAGGATTTCACGGACGGCCGCCCCCTCCAGTGGGTGCAGCCCTTCCACCCCGCCTTCCAGGTCCGGCTGGCCGGGCCCCGGGACGGCGGCCACGACTACCGCCGGGACGTCGACTTCACCACCGGAGTGGTGAGCACGACCTGCGCCGGCCGGGCGAGCCGCGTCTTCGTCTCCCGCGCCGACGACGTCATCGTCCAGCACGTCGCCGGACCCGGCCTCACCCTCGACATCGACCTCGACCCCCGGCTGCCCGGCGCCCCCGCCCGACTGGGCATCGGTCACGGAGCCGTCCTCACCTCCGAGGGCGCCCTGCTCAGCCTGCGCGCCCGCTACCCCGACAGTGACCGGGCCTGCACCGGCGTCACCCAGATCGTCGTCACCGGGGGTACGACCACCCTCGTGCCCCCGGGCGTGCACATCGAGGGCGCCCGGTCCGTGCTGCTCCTCACCCGGGTGCACCGGCACACCGGCGAACTCGACGTGGTCGCCGAGGGCCGTGCCCTGCGCGACCTGCCCACCGACCACGACGAGCTCCTCGAACGTCACGCCGCCCTGCACCGCACCGCCTACGAGCGCGTCACCCTCGACCTCGCAGCCGACCCCGCCGACCGCGCCCTGCCGGGCTCGGAGCTGCTGAAGCAGCCACGCAGCGCCGCCCTTGTGGAGCGCCTCTTCGCCGCCGGGCGCTACCACCTGCTCTCCGCGAGCGGCCTCTTCCCGCCCCGCCTGACCGGACTGTGGACCGGCGACTGGAACACGGCCTGGTCGGGCGCGTTCACCAACGACGCCAACCTCAACCTCCAGACCGCCTCGTCCGCCGCCGCGGCCCTCCCCGAGATCACCGAGGCCCACGCGCAGCTGATCCAGCGCCTGCTGCCCGACTGGCGCGACAACGCCCGCGTGATCTTCGGCGCCCGAGGCGTCGTCGCCCCCGCCCACACCGACGGCGAGTCCGGCCACTCCTACCACTTCAGCCGCGAGTACCCGCTCCACCTGTGGACCGCCGGCGCCGACTGGCTGCTCAAGCCGCTCGTCGACCACGACGAGACCCACGGCACCCGCGACCCGCGCACCGCCGCCGCCCTCGCCGAAGTCGCCGTCTTCTACGAGGACTTCCTGACCAGGACCGACGAGAACGGCCACCTCGTCGTCGTGCCCTCCTACTCGCCCGAGAACCGCCCTGCCAACGCGAGCTGGGGCACGATCAACGCCGCCATGGACCTCTCCGCGGCCCGCCACGCCCTGCGCACGGCGGCGGCCTACCACCCGGACACTGCGGACGCCGCCCGCTGGCACGCCCTCGCCGACCGGCTCCCGCCGCACCGGATCAACGAGGACGGAGCCCTGGCCGAATGGGCGTGGCCCGGCCTCACGGACTCCTACGACCACCGCCACCTCAGCCACCTCTACGGCGTGTGGCCGCTCGACGAGATCACCCCCTACGACAGCCCCGAACTCGCCGCCGCCGCCCACTGCGCCCTCGAACTGCGCGGCGCCGAGAACGACTCCGCGCACGGCCATCTGCACCACGCCCTGATCGCGGCCCGGCTCAGGGACGGGGGCCGTGTCGCCCACGCCCTCGGTCAGGTCCTGGACGGCGACTTCTTCCACGCCTCCCTGATGAGCGCGCACTACCCCGGCCGCGACGTCTACAACGCCGACGCCGCGCACACCCTGCCCGCCGTGCTGATCGAGATGCTGGTCCAGTCGACCCCCGACCGGCTGGTCCTGCTGCCCGCGCTGCCGGCGGCGTACCCCGAGGGCGCCCTGCGCGGGGTGCGCACCCGCTTCGGGGCCGAGCTCGATCTCACCTGGACGCGGGACGGCGCCACCGCCGTCATCAGACCGGGCCGCACCCACCGCGTCGAACTGCGGACTTCCTCCGGCGCAGAATCCCTCCACCTGGTCGCCGGAGAAGACCACGTCCTCACCGTGAGGACGTGGTAGTTCCCCCCACCCCCCCACCCCCCCACCCATGGAAGGGACACCATGGCATCAAGCACGCTGAGCAGGGTCACCAAGGCCCTGCTGGCTCCCGCCCTGGCCCTCGGCGCCACCGTCGGCCTCGCCTCCGCCCCCGCCTCCGCCGCCGTCTGGAACACCTGCGACCAGTGGGGCCAGACCAACCTGAACGGCTACACGCTCTACAACAACATCTGGGGCGGCGGCGCCGGCAGCCAGTGCATCTGGGCCAACTCCGGTACCAACTGGGGAATCTGGGCCAACCACCCCAACACCGGCGGCATCAAGTCCTACCCGAACCAGACGAAGGCGATCAACAAGTCGATCACCTCGCTGGGCTCGCTCTCCTCCAGCTACAACGTCAGCGTCCCGTCGTCCGGCGCGTACAACACCTCGTACGACATCTGGGACACGGACCACGACTACGAGATCATGCTCTGGGTCAACAAGACCGGACCCGTCGGCCCGATCGGCTCCTCGCAGGGCAGTGTCAGCCTCGGCGGCCACTCCTGGAACGTCTTCAAGGGCACCAACGGCTCCAACGAGGTGTTCTCGTTCATCCGCACCTCCAACTCCAGCTCCGGCACCGTGAACATCCTGTCGATCCTGAAGTGGATCAAGGACACCAAGAAGTGGATGGGTAACGAGACGATCGGTGACGTGCAGTTCGGCTACGAGGTCACCTCGTCGTCCGGCGGGCTGAACTTCACCACCAACAACCTGACCGTGAACAGCAGTTGACCTTATCTTAGGGAAACGTCGGGTTTGATGGGGACATGCGCACCTCCGCCCCCCTCCGACGTGCCCTGATCACCGTGACCGCGACCGCGGCCGTCGTCCTCACGGCGACGGGTTCCGCGGTCGCGGTTCCGGTCTCCGGCACCGCGGCGGCCCCCCGAGCCGCAGCCGTCTCGCTGTCCCCCCTGCACTCCGTCGTCGATCTGGCCGCCGAGCGCCTGGCCACCGCCGACCTCGTGGCCGCCGCCAAGTGGGGCACCGACAGCCCCATCGACGACCCCGCCCGCGAACAGCAGGTCCTCGACAACGTGGCCGCCCAGGCCCAGCAGCTCGGCGCCGACCCGGACGAGATCCGGGTGATCTTCCGCGACCAGATCGAGGCGAACAAGGTCGTCCAGCGCGGCCTGTTCCAGCGCTGGACCGACCACCCCGGCCAGGCACCGACGACCAAGCCGGACCTGAACGTCGTACGGCAGAAGATCAACCAGGTCACCAGTGCGCTCGTCGAAGCCCTCGCAGACACCTCCGCGGACTGCGGCGCCTTCGTCTGCCGCCCCGAACTGGCCCTGGCCGCCTTCCAGGTCCACCACGAGGACCACTTGGACGCCCTGCACACCCGCGCCCTGATCCGAGCCCTGCCCTCGATCTGCCGCAACTGACAGGGCACCCGCGCCCCTTTGTCTTCAGGGGCGCGGGGCTGTGTCGATCTGCGGCTCCGCCGCGTGGGCGCGACCGGCCACGACCGGCCCGCAGCCGACTCACGACCTACCGCGGCACATCCTGGATCGGCAACCGCGCCCCGTCCCGCAGGAACAACGGAATCCGGTCCAACGGAGCCTCCACGGTCACCGTGGCCCCACCTTCGTACGTCTCCCCGGTCCACGCGTCGGTCCAGACGGCCCCCGCCGGAAGATACGCGGTACGAGCCGTCGCACCAGCGGTCAGTACCGGCGCGACCAGGACATCCGCCCCGAACAGATAGGCGTCGTCGACCCCCCAAGCCGCCTGATCCTCAGGAAACTCCAGGAACAGCGGCCGCATCACCGGCAGACCCTCCTCGTGGGCCGCCCGCATGACGTCCAGCACATACGGCTTCAGCCGCTCGCGCAGCCGCAGGTACCGCTCCAGGATCGCCCCGGCCTCCTCGCCGTAGGACCACACCTCGTTCGGGCCGCCGGTCATCGCCGGGCCCAGCGGCATGCCCGGGTCGCGGAAGCCGTGCAGCCGCATCAGCGGGGACAGTGCGCCGAACTGGAACCAGCGGACCATCACCTCCCGGTACGCCGGGTCGTCCGGGTCGCCGCCGTGGAAGCCGCCGATGTCGGTGTTCCACCACGGGATGCCCGACAGGGCCGTGTTGAGGCCGGCCGCGATCTGGCGGCGCAGGGTGGGGAAGTCCGTGCCGATGTCACCGGACCACAGGGCGGCGCCGTAGCGCTGACTGCCCGCCCACGCCGAGCGGTTGAGGGTGATGATCTCCTCCTCACCGGTGGCGAGCAGGCCCTCGTAGAAGGTGCGGGCGTTCTCCGCCGGGTAGGCGTTGCCGACCTCCAGGCCCGGTCCCGCCCAGTAGCGCAGGTTCTCCTGGAAGCCCGGCTTCAGCTCCGGCTCGCAGGCGTCCAGCCAGAACGCCGTGATGCCGTACGGGTCGAGGTAGTTCTCCTTCACCTTCGACCACACGAACTCCCGGGCGTCCGGATTGGTGGCGTCGTAGAAGGCCACCTGGACCGTGGAGGCGACCTCCTTGTCGGGCCAGTCGGCGTGCGCCATCGGCCCGTACTGGGTGCCGATGAACCAGCCGCGCTGTTCCAGGACCGGGTGGTTCTCGCTCAGCGGCGACACCGACGGCCAGACGCTCACCACCAGCTTGATGCCGAGTTCCTCCAGCTCGCGCACCATCGCCGCCGGGTCCGGCCACTCCTTCGGGTCGAACTTCCAGTCGCCGAGGTGCGTCCAGTGGAAGAAGTCGCAGACGATCGCCGAGATGGGCAGTCCCCGCCGCTTGTACTCCCGGGCCACCGCCATGAGTTCGTCCTGGGTGCGGTAGCGCAGCTTGCACTGCCAGAAGCCCGCCGCCCACTCCGGCAGCATCGGGCTGCGGCCGGTCACCGCGCTGTAGCGGCGCTGGCCGCCGGCCGGATCGCCGGCCGTGATCCAGTAGTCGATCTGCCGGGCCGAGTCGGCGACCCACCGTGTGCCGTTGTGCGCCAGCTCGACGCGGCCGATTGCCGGGTTGTTCCACAGCAGGGTGTAGCCGCGGCTGGAGGTCAGCACCGGGATGCCGACCTCGGCGTTGCGCTGGACCAGGTCCAGCACCAGGCCCTTCTGGTCGAAGCGCCCGTGCTGGTGCTGGCCGAGGCCGTACAGCTTCTCGTCGTCGTAGGCGGCGAAGCGCTGCTCCAGGCGGTGGTGGCCGTTGCCGACGGCCGTGTAGAGACGGGAGCCGGGCCACCAGAAGTGGGCGCGGTCCTCGGCGAGGATCTCGGCGGAGTCCTCCGTGCGCAGGAAGCGGATCAGGCCCTCGGCGCTCACCTCGACGGTGAGCGCGCCGACGGTCAGCAGACCGGTGCCGTCCTCGACCTTCACCGTGGCCGGCGTCGCGGGGGCCTCGTCGAGCAGGGCGCCCGGGAGCCCTTCCAGGACCGGGCCGCCGAGCCGGGCACGCACCCGGACCGCGTCCGGACCCCACGGCTCGATCCGGACAGTCTCCTGGCGGCCGCTCCACTCCAGCGCGCCGTCCCGCTCACGGAACGTGCCGACGGTGGGGGAGGACTGCGCCAGACTCACCTGGGGCTGGGTTTCAGCAGGCTGATTCACGCGTGCTCCTGTGCTCCTGGAGGAGTGCGGACATGGGGGTGCCCTGAGAGGAGGGCGGTGTTCGAGGCGGGTGGGGGTGTTCGAGGCGTGGGGGAAGGGCGCTGCCGACGGTCGGGCCCACGACCGTCGCGCCGTGGCCTGGTGGTACTGGCGGTACTGGTGCTGCTGGGCGTGCCCGGTCGGGCTTACCGGTGCCGCGACCGGCTCGGCGCCGGACTCGTGCTCCCCCGTACCGTCAGCTCGGGCGCGATCAGCACGACCTCGTCGCTGGCGCGCCCGTCGAGCTTGGCGACCAGGTGGTCCACCGCGTGCCGGCCCATCTCCTGGGCGGGGATGGCCACCGACGTGAGCCGCACCGAGGCCTGCATCGCGACCTGGTCGGGGCAGATCGCGACCACCGACACGTCCTCCGGCACGGCCCTGCCCTGCTGCCGCAGCAAGGCGAGCAGCGGCTCGATCGCCGACTCGTTCTGCACGATCAGCCCCGAGGTGTCGGGGCGTTCGTCGAGGATCCGGGCGAGGGTGACCGCCATCGCGTCGTACCCGCCCTCGCACGGCCGGTGCAGCAACCGGACGCCCAGCTCGCCGGAACGGGACCTGAGCCCCTCGAGGGTGCGCTCGGCGAAGCCCGTGTGCCGCTCGTAGACGGCCGGGGCCTCACCGATGACGGCGATGTCCTGGTGCCCCTGCTTGGCCAGGTGCTCCACGCACAGCGCGCCCGTCGCCCGGAAGTCCAGATCGACGCAGGTCAGCCCCGAGGTATCGGCGGGCAGCCCGATCAGCACGGACGGCTGGTCCGTCGCGCGCAGCAGCGGCAGCCGCTCGTCGTCGAGTTCGACGTCCATGAGGATCATGCCGTCGGCGAGCCCGCTGCCGGCCACACGGCGCACCGCGTCGGGGCCCTCCTCGCCGGTGAGCAGCAGCACGTCGTACCCGTGGGCGCGGGCGGAGGTCGCCACGGCGATGGCGATCTCCATCATCACCGGCACGTACATGTCCGTGCGCAGCGGGACCATGAGCGCGATGATGTTCGACTTGCTGCTGGCCAGGGCGCGGGCCCCGGCGTTCGGGTGGTACCCGAGCTCGCGGATGCTCCGCTCGACCCGCTGCCGGGTGTTCGCGGAGATGGACCGCTTGCCGCTGAGGACATAGCTCACCGTGCTCGCCGAGACTCCGGCGTGCTGGGCGACCTCGGCGAGGGTGACCATCCAGCTCTCCAAGTTCTTGTGAAGCGCTTCGACAGTGCGCGCAACTGATACGGGTGGGTGGGGGTGGTTCGACAGTAGCCCCAGCAGAGGTGGGTGTCCATAGGTTGTCGAAGCGCTTCGATGCGGATTTCCCCGAGTGCTTTCAGGGCCGGAGTCGCCACCGGGACGGCATCTCGATGCAACACCGTCGTCAGGCGCGCGACAAGTGCCGGGGGCGCTCCGCCCTCCTTCGGCTGAACGGACGCGCGAGGACTGGTGGGAGCGTCCGGATTCGGGTACCAACGATCCAGTAGCACTGGTCGGTAACGAAACGATCCTCCATCTTCCTAGTTGCGGCGAGGTGCCCCTCATGTCCGCTTCCACCACCCCTTCTTCCCGTCCCGCCGTCACCGAGCGGGAGGCCCGTGAGGTGGCGGAGGCCGCCCGGGAACAGCACTGGCGCAAGCCCAGCTTCGCCAAGGAGCTGTTCCTCGGCCGCTTCCGGCTCGACCTCATCCACCCCCACCCCCTCCCTGCCGACGAGGCGGCCCAGCGCGGCGAGGAGTTCCTCGCCAAGCTCCGCGACTTCGTCGAGACCAAGGTCGACGGGGCCCTCATCGAGCGCGAGGCCCGGATCCCCGACGAGGTGATCGACGGGCTGAAGGAGCTCGGCGCCTTCGGCATGAAGATCGACACCAAGTACGGCGGCCTCGGCCTCGGGCAGGTGTACTACAACAAGGCGCTCGCCCTGGCCGGCTCCGCGAGCCCCGCGATCGGCGTGCTGCTCTCCGCGCACCAGTCGATCGGTGTGCCCCAGCCCCTGAAGCTGTTCGGCACCCAGGAGCAGCGGGAGCGCTTCCTGCCGCGCTGCGCCCGCACGGACATCAGCGCCTTCCTGCTCACCGAGCCCGACGTCGGCTCCGACCCGGCCCGCCTGGCCACCACGGCCGTGCCCGACGGGGACGACTACGTCCTCGACGGCGTGAAGCTGTGGACCACCAACGGCGTCGTCGCCGACCTGCTGGTCGTCATGGCCCGGGTTCCGAAGAGCGAGGGCCACCGCGGCGGCATCACCGCCTTCGTCGTCGAGACGAACTCGCCGGGTGTCACCGTCGAGAACCGCAACGCCTTCATGGGCCTGCGCGGCATCGAGAACGGCGTCACCCGCTTCCACCAGGTCCGCGTCCCCGCCGCCAACCGGGTCGGCGAGGAGGGCCAGGGCCTGAAGATCGCCCTGACCACCCTCAACACCGGGCGGCTCTCCCTGCCCGCTTCCTGTGTCGCGGCCGGCAAGTGGTGCCTGAAGATCGCCCGCGAGTGGTCGGCGGCCCGCGAGCAGTGGGGCAAGCCCGTCGCGCACCACGAGGCGGTCGGCTCCAAGATCTCCTTCATCGCGGCCACCACCTTCGCCCTGGAGGCCGTCACCGACCTGGCCTCGCAGATGGCCGACGAGGACCGCAACGACATCCGCATCGAGGGCGCCCTCGCCAAGCTGTACGCCTCCGAGATGGCCTGGACGATGGCCGACGAACTCGTCCAGATCCGCGGCGGCCGCGGCTTCGAGACGGCCGACTCCCTGCGGGCCCGCGGCGAGCGCGGCGTCCCGGCCGAGCAGCTCCTGCGCGACCTGCGCATCAACCGCATCTTCGAGGGCTCCACCGAGATCATGCACCTGCTGATCGCGCGTGAGGCCGTCGACGCCCACCTCTCGGTCGCCGGCGACCTCATCGACCCCGAGAAGTCCCTGGGTGACAAGGCCAGGGCGGGTGCGAACGCGGGCGTCTTCTACGCCAAGTGGCTGCCGAAACTGGTCGCCGGCCCCGGCCAGCTGCCCGCCTCCTACGGGGAGTTCAAACGCGACGTGGACCTCTCCGGCCACCTGCGTTACGTCGAGCGCACCGCCCGCAAGCTCGCCCGCTCCACCTTCTACGCCATGTCCCGCTGGCAGGGCCGGATGGAGTCCAAGCAGGGCTTCCTCGGCCGGATCGTCGACATCGGCGCCGAACTGTTCGCCATGAGCGCGTCCTGCGTGCGGGCGGAGCTCCTGCGCAGCCAGGGCGACCACGGCCGCGAGGCCTACCAGCTCGCCGACGTCTTCTGCCGCCAGTCCCGCATCCGGATCGAAGAGCTCTTCACCCGCCTGTGGACCAACACCGACGACCTCGACCGCAAGGTCGTCAAGGGCGTCCTGTCCGGCACGTACGAGTGGCTGGAGCAGGGCATCGTCGACCCGTCGGGCGAGGGCCCCTGGATCGCGGACGCGACACCGGGACCGAGCCAGAAGGAGAACGTCCACCGGCCGATCCGTTAGGCCCGGCCTTCCTGGGGGGCGTGCGCAGGTGTGGCGCGCGCCCCCGGGAAGGGGATGCGCTGTCCTCACACACCGGCCTTACGGCAACAATGGAGCAATGAGCGACAGTCCAGCCCCCCTCGCCGACCCGCACCTCGTCTACGACCCGGTCGCGGGCGACGGTCCCAAGGACGTGGTGATCCTCGGCTCCACCGGGTCCATCGGCACCCAGGCCATCGACCTCGTGCTGCGCAATCCCGACCGGTTCCGGGTCACCGGCCTCTCGGCCAACGGCGGCCGGATCGCCCTCCTCGCCGAGCAGGCGTACCGGCTGCGGGTGCGGACGGTAGCGGTCGCCCGCGAGGACGTCGTACCGGCCCTGCGCGAGGCGCTCACCGCGCAGTACGGCCCCGGCGAGCCGCTCCCCGAGCTCCTCGCCGGCCCGGACGCGGCCACCCACCTGGCGGCGTCCGACTGCCACACCGTCCTGAACGGCATCACCGGCTCCATCGGACTCGCCCCGACCCTGGCCGCCCTGGAGGCGGGCCGCACCCTGGCGCTCGCCAACAAGGAGTCGCTCATCGTCGGCGGCCCGCTGGTCAAGGCCCTCGCCAAGCCCGGGCAGATCATCCCGGTCGACTCCGAGCACGCCGCCCTCTTCCAGGCCCTGGCCGCGGGCACCCGCGCCGACGTCCGCAAGCTGGTCGTCACCGCCTCCGGCGGCCCCTTCCGCGGCCGCACCAAGGCCGAGCTCGCGAGCGTCACCGTCGAGGACGCCCTCGCGCACCCCACCTGGGCCATGGGCCCGGTCATCACGATCAACTCCGCGACCCTCGTCAACAAGGGCCTGGAGGTCATCGAGGCACACCTCCTCTACGACATTCCCTTCGACCGCATTGAGGTGGTCGTGCATCCCCAGTCGTATGTCCACTCGATGGTTGAGTTCACGGATGGATCGACACTGGCCCAGGCGACCCCGCCCGACATGCGCGGGCCCATCGCCATCGGCCTCGGCTGGCCCGAGCGCGTGCCCGACGCCGCCCCCACCTTCGACTGGAGCAAGGCCTCGACCTGGGAGTTCTTCCCGCTCGACAACGAGGCCTTCCCCTCGGTGAACCTCGCCCGGCACGTGGGCGAGCTCGCGGGCACCGCCCCGGCGGTGTTCAACGCGGCCAACGAGGAGAGCGTGGAGGCATTCCGTCAGGGGGCACTGCCCTTCAACGGGATCATGGACACCGTCACCCGGGTCGTCGAGGAGCACGGAACCCCGCGTGCGGGAACCTCGCTCACGGTGTCGGACGTCCTCGAAGCGGAGACCTGGGCGCGGACCCGGGCCCGGGAACTGGCGGCACAGACGGCGGAGGCCCGTGCATGACGACCCTGATGTTCATCCTCGGCATAGTCCTCTTCGCGGTCGGCCTGCTCGTCTCGATCGCGTGGCACGAGCTGGGGCACCTGTCCACCGCCAAGCTCTTCGGCATCCGCGTGCCGCAGTACATGGTCGGCTTCGGGCCCACGATCTTCTCGCGCAACAAGGGCGAGACGGAGTACGGCATCAAGGCCATCCCGTTCGGCGGCTACATCCGCATGATCGGCATGTTCCCGCCCGGCCCCGACGGCCGGATGGAAGCCCGCTCCACCTCCCCGTGGCGCGGCATGATCGAGGACGCCCGCACCGCCGCCTACGAGGAACTCCAGCCGGGCGACGAGAAGCGCATGTTCTACACGCGCGCCCCCTGGAAGCGCGTGATCGTGATGTTCGCGGGCCCCTTCATGAACCTGATCCTGGCGGTGGCGCTGTTCCTCACCGTCCTGATGGGCTTCGGCATCACCCAGCAGACCACCACGGTCAGCTCGGTCTCCCAGTGCGTCATCGCGCAGAACGAGAACCGCGACAAGTGCGAGAAGGGCGACCCGGCCGCTCCCGCCGCCGCGGCGGGCCTCAAGGCCGGCGACAAGATCGTCTCCTTCGACGGGGTGAAGACCGACGACTGGAACGAGCTGTCCGACCTGATCCGCGCCACCCCCGGCAAGGAGGTGCCGATCGTCGTCGACCGCAAGGGCCAGGACGTCACCCTGCACGCGAAGATCGCCACCAACCAGGTCGCCAAGAAGGACTCCAGCGGCCAGATCGTCGAGGGCCAGTACGTCTCCGCCGGCTTCCTCGGCTTCAGCGCGGCCACCGGCGTGGTCAAGCAGGACTTCGGCGACTCCGTGACCTGGATGGGCGACCGGATCGGCGAGGCCGTCGACTCCCTCGCCGCCCTCCCCGGCAAGATCCCGGCCCTGTGGAACGCGGCCTTCGACGGCGCTCCCCGCGAGGCCGACTCCCCGATGGGCGTGGTCGGCGCGGCCCGCGTCGGCGGTGAGATCTTCACCCTCGACATCCCGCCCACCCAGCAGCTGGCCATGGCCCTGATGCTGGTCGCCGGCTTCAATCTCTCGCTGTTCCTGTTCAACATGCTCCCGCTGCTGCCCCTCGACGGCGGTCACATCGCGGGCGCGCTGTGGGAGTCGCTGCGCCGCAATCTCGCCAAGGTGCTGCGCCGGCCGGACCCGGGCCCCTTCGACGTGGCGAAGCTCATGCCGGTCGCCTACGTCGTCGCGGGGATCTTCATCTGCTTCACGATCCTCGTGCTGATCGCAGACGTGGTCAACCCGGTGAAAATCTCCTAGTCATACGGCGTTCACGGCGGCCCGGCAGGCTTTTCGCCGGGCCGCCCCCCATCGGGTGGCACGGCGGGTGGGATGTGCTCGCCCCGAGGCATGTGCCGTAATCTCGAAGCTCGGAGCCCGCTGCTCACGGGACCGGACCTTGATCCACGACTTGGGGTTGCACAGCAGATGACTGCGATTTCTCTCGGCATGCCGTCCGTTCCGACCAAGCTCGCCGAGCGCCGGAAGAGCCGCCGGATCCAGGTCGGATCCGTGGCCGTCGGCGGAGACGCCCCGGTCTCGGTGCAGTCGATGACCACCACGCGCACCTCCGACATCGGCGCGACCCTCCAGCAGATCGCCGAACTCACCGCCTCCGGCTGCCAGATCGTCCGCGTCGCCTGCCCCACCCAGGACGACGCCGACGCCCTCGCGACCATCGCCCGCAAGTCGCAGATCCCGGTCATCGCCGACATCCACTTCCAGCCGAAGTACGTGTTCGCGGCCATCGAGGCCGGCTGCGCCGCGGTCCGCGTCAACCCCGGCAACATCAAGCAGTTCGACGACAAGGTCAAGGAGATCGCCAAGGCGGCCCGGGACCACGGCACCCCGATCCGCATCGGCGTCAACGCCGGTTCCCTCGACCGGCGCCTGCTCCAGAAGTACGGCAAGGCGACCCCCGAGGCCCTCGTCGAGTCGGCCCTGTGGGAGGCGTCGCTCTTCGAGGAGCACGACTTCCGCGACATCAAGATCTCCGTCAAGCACAACGACCCGGTCGTCATGATCGAGGCCTACAAGCAGCTCGCCGCCCAGTGCGACTACCCGCTGCACCTCGGCGTCACCGAGGCGGGCCCCGCCTTCCAGGGCACGATCAAGTCGGCCGTGGCCTTCGGCGCGCTGCTCTCGCAGGGCATCGGCGACACGATCCGCGTCTCGCTCTCGGCGCCCCCCGCCGAGGAGGTCAAGGTCGGCATCCAGATCCTGGAGTCCCTGAACCTCAAGGAGCGCGGCCTGGAGATCGTCTCCTGCCCCTCCTGCGGCCGCGCCCAGGTCGACGTCTACAAGCTGGCCGAAGAGGTCACGGCCGGCCTCACCGGCATGGAGGTCCCGCTCCGCGTCGCCGTCATGGGCTGCGTCGTCAACGGCCCCGGCGAGGCCCGCGAGGCCGACCTCGGCGTCGCCTCCGGCAACGGCAAGGGCCAGATCTTCGTCAAGGGCGAGGTCATCAAGACCGTCCCCGAGTCCAAGATCGTGGAGACCCTCATCGAGGAGGCCATGAAGCTCGCCGAGCAGATGGAGAAGGACGGCGTGACCTCGGGCGAACCGTCGGTGGCGGTCGCGGGCTGAGCTTCACGGACCGGCGGCTTCCCCGTGCCTGCTTTTCAGGGGCGCGGGGAACTGCGCGCCGAGCCACACCGCACCCGCAGACGCCGGAAAACCGTCGCTCCCGGGCTCCCAGGCGTCTCACCCAGGCAGCGCAGCTATAGTGCGGAGACCAGCAACCCCAGTTCGTGAGGCCCGCACGTGTTGACGCAGACCACCTCACGGGTCCTCGAACCGAGCGACCTGGACGCCGCGCTCGCCGTCCTCGACCGCGAGCCGGTCGCGAACGCCTTCGTGACGTCCCGCGTTCAGATCGCCGGACTCGACCCGTGGCGGCTCGGCGGTGAGATGTGGGGCTGGTACGAGGACGGCATACTCACCTCCCTCTGCTACGCCGGCGCCAACCTGGTCCCGATCTGCGCGGGCCCGCGCGCCGTCCGCGCCTTCGCCGACCGCGCCCGCCGGGCCGGTCGCCGCTGTTCCTCCATCGTCGGCCCTTCCGGCGCCACCTCCGATTTGTGGCGGCTCCTGGAACCCCAGTGGGGCCCGGCCCGCGACGTCCGCCGCCACCAGCCGCTCATGGTCACCGACCGTCTCCCGGCCGGCGTCACCCCGGACCCCTACGTCCGTCGCGTCCGCAAGGACGAGATGGAGACGATCATGCCGGCGTGCGTGGCCATGTTCACCGAAGAGGTCGGCGTCTCCCCGCTGGCCGGCGACGGCGGCCTGCTCTACCAGGCCCGCGTCGCCGAACTCGTCGGCTCCGGCCGCGCCTTCGCCCGCTTCGACGCGGACGGCAAGGTCGTCTTCAAGGCCGAGATCGGCGCCGCGACGGACCGCGTCTGCCAGATCCAGGGCGTCTGGGTGGCCCCCGAATACCGGGGCACCGGCTTGGCTGCCCCCGGCATGGCGGCAGTCCTGCGCTACGCCCTCGCCGACGTCGCCCCGGTCGTGAGCCTGTACGTCAACGACTTCAACACCGCCGCAAGGAGGACGTACACGAGGGTCGGCTTCCAGGAGGTCGGCGCTTTCATGAGCGTGCTGTTCTGAAGCGAGCCCCTCTTTCTGGGGGCGCGGGACCGGATGGATGTGCGGCTCCGCCGCGTGCGCGCGAGCAGCCACATCCAAACCGCACCCGGCCATGAACGGCAACCCCCCTGTAGGCTCCCCGCCATGGACCTGGTGATCGGCCCACTCGACCTCTCCGCCCACGTGGACGAAGCGCTGGCCGTCCAGGCCGTGGCCTTCGGCCTGGGCCCGGACGAGGTGGCCGTCCGCCGCCAGATCGTCCTGCGCCACATGACCTACCCGGGGGCGAGGGCCCTCGGCGCCACAGCCGACGGCAGGCTCGTCGGCTTCGTCTACGGCCTGCCCAACGACCGCACCCACTGGTGGTCCACCGTCGTCGAGCCCTACCTCCGCGCCCAGCACAACGACCACTGGCTCGACGACTCCTTCGTGATCACCGAACTGCACGTCCACCCGGCGTACCAGAACCGCGGCCTCGGACGCTCTCTGATCACCACGATCACCGACGGCGCCGACGAACCCCGCTCGATCCTCTCCGCGATCGACACCGACAGCCCGGCCCGCGCCCTCTACCGCTCCCTGGGCTACCAGGACCTGGCCCGCCAGGTCCTCTTCCCCAGCGCGCCGAAGCCCTACGCGGTGATGGGCGCCTCCCTGCCCCTGCGCCGCGGATAACCGATTTCCACCGCCGCGCACCCCCCGGATAACCTCCTGCCATCACCTTCCCCCGCTCTCGGCTCCGCTCGAGCGGGGGACCCCCAGCAGCAGGAGCAGAGGAACCATGGCAAACGCACCGGTCCAGCGCATGTCCCAGTTGTTGGCGAAGACGCTGCGCGACGACCCGGCGGACGCCGAGGTCCTCAGTCACAAGCTCCTCGTCCGCGCCGGCTACGTACGCCGCACCGCCGCCGGCGTCTGGAGCTGGCTGCCCCTCGGCAAGAAGGTGCTGTCCAACGTCGAGCGGATCGTCCGTGAGGAGATGGACGCCGTAGGCGCCCAGGAGGTCCTGCTCCCCGCCATCCTCCCGCGCGAGCCCTACGAGGCCACCGGCCGCTGGGAGGAGTACGGCCCCGAGCTGTTCCGCCTGCAGGACCGCAAGGGCGGCGACTACCTCCTCGGCCCCACCCACGAGGAGATCTTCACCCTCCTGGTGAAGGACCAGGCGTCCTCCTACAAGGACCTGCCGGTCATCCTCTACCAGATCCAGAACAAGTACCGCGACGAGGCCCGGCCCCGCGCCGGCATCCTGCGCGGCCGCGAGTTCCTCATGAAGGACTCCTACTCCTTCGACACCGAGGACGAGGGCCTCGCCAAGTCCTACGCCCTGCACCGCGAGGCCTACCAGAAGATCTTCGCGCGCCTCGGCCTCGACTACCGCATCTGCGCCGCGACGGCCGGTGCGATGGGCGGCTCCAAGTCCGAGGAGTTCCTGGCCCCGGCCGAGGCCGGCGAGGACACCTTCGCCGACTGCCCGAACTGCGACTTCGCCGCCAACACCGAGGCGGTCGCGTACGAGTTGAAGCCCGTCGACGGCTCGGACGTGCCGGCCGCCGAGGACATCCCGACCCCCGACACCCCGACCATCGAGACCCTCGCCGCCCATCTTGGTGTCCCGGCCTCCGCCACGCTGAAGAACCTCCTCGTGAAGGTCGACGGCGAGATCGTCGCCGTCGGCGTCCCCGGGGACCGCGAGGTCGACATGGACAAGGTCGAGGCGCACTTCGCCCCGGCCGCCGTCGAGCTGGTCACCGAGACGGACTTCGCCGCCCGTCCCGACCTGGTCCGCGGCTACGTCGGACCGCAGGGCCTGGACAAGGTCACGTACATCGCCGACCCGCGCGTCGCCCCCGGCACGGCCTGGATCACCGGCGCCAACAAGGCCGGCACCCACACCAAGAACGTCGTCGCGGGCCGTGACTTCGAGGTCGACACGTACGTCGACGTCGTCGTCGTGCAGGAGGGCGACCCCTGCCCGAAGTGCGGCACCGGGCTGGTCCTGGACCGCGCCATCGAGATCGGCCACATCTTCCAGCTGGGCCGCAAGTACGCCGACGCCCTCAAGCTCGACGTCCTAGGCCAGAACGGCAAGCCGGTCCGCGTCACCATGGGCTCCTACGGCATCGGAGTCTCCCGCGCGGTGGCGGCCCTCGCCGAGCAGAGCGCCGACGACAAGGGCCTGTGCTGGCCCGCCGAGGTCGCCCCGGCCGACGTCCACGTGGTCGCCGCCGGCAAGGCCCTCCAGACCGAACTGGCCCTGGACATCTCCCAGAAGCTGGCTGCGGCCGGCGTCCGCGTCCTGGTCGACGACCGCCCCGGCGTCTCCCCGGGCGTCAAGTTCACCGACTCCGAGCTGATCGGCGTACCGCAGATCCTCGTGGCCGGGCGGCGCGCGGCCGACGGCGTGGTGGAACTGAAGGATCGCCGCACCGGCGAGCGCGAGGAACTGACGGTCGAGGAGGCCGTCGCCCGCCTCACGGCGTAGCACCGAGAGGGCCGGGCGGGCCGACCTCTTCAGTCCGCCCGGGCCCTCGGGCCTTCAAAGCAGGGCCCCAACCGGAGTGCGGGGCCGGTCCGAGCCGGAGTTGAGGGCCAGGCCGGACCAGAGTTCCGGGCCGGTCCGAGCCGGGGTTCAGGGTCGGGCCGACCAGGTTCCGGGCCGGTCCGAGTTGGGGTTCAGGGTCGGGCCGACCAGGTTCCGGGCCGGGCCGAACCGCGGGTGCGGGTTCGCTGTCCCCTCCCTCGAACCCCACCGCCTCGGCCCCGACGTCCTACAGCCACCCCGCGAATTCCAGCAACAGCTCCGCGTCCCGAGGCCGCCCGACCCGCCCCGCGCGCACACCCGACTCCACGGCCCGGAACAACGTCCAGCCCCGCAGCCGCTCCTGGTCCACGTCGAGGGACTCGGCGAGCCGCTTCACCCGCCGCCGGGTCGTGGCCGCGCCGGACGGCTGGGCGATCAGGTCCTCCACCCGGTCCCGGACCAGCCGGGCCAGATCGAAGGCGCACTCGCCGACCACCGGGTCGGGCCCCACGGCCAGCCACGGCAGCCGTTCCCCGCCGAGCACCTTGCTCTGCCGGAACGTGCCGTGCAGCAGCCGGTGCTCGGGCGGTGCGGCGATCAACTCCTCCCGCGCCGCCAGCGCCAGCTCGACCAGCGCGGCCACCTCGGGCTCGGCCCGGGCCCGCGCCCGCATCGCCTCGGCCTGCCGCCCGGTCCGCTCGGCCACCGTCTCGAAGGTGAAGTCGGCGGGCGGCTCCACCCACAGCCGCCGCAGCGTTCCCGCCGCCTCCAGCAGCGCCTTCGCCTCCGGCAGCGACCGCACCGACACATCCGGATGCAGTCGCTCCAGCAGCAGCACCCCTTCGGTCGACACGGGTTCGAGCAGCTGTACCGCACCCCGCCCGGCCCAGTGCGCGAGCGCGGCCCGCTCCGCCTCCGGACGGGCCCGGCCCGGCGCCAGCTTGAGCACGGCGGGTGTCCCGTCGGCCGCCCGCACCAGCACGACCAGGCTGCTGCGGCCACCGGGCACCTGCACCCGCTCCACGGTCAACTCGCGTAGCGCGACGGCCTGCTGCGCCGCCGCGGGCAGCTTCTCCAGCCAGTCGTCACCGTCCGGCGCCGTCTCACCGAGCGCCCTCACCAGACGCTTCGGCGGTTCGAAAACCATGCGCGAGTCGTTCCCTTCGTGCTGTCCGCGGTGCGCGCCCTGCGCGGGTCACGCCGTCGGCGCCGCCGAGGGCGGGGCCGTGCCGGCCCGCTCGGCGAGCCCAGGGAAGGCTACGCTCTCGCCGCGCCAGCGCACCGCCCGCACCGCTGCCTCCCGCAGCGCCTCGGCAGCCAGGGCCCGCCGCCCGCCGCCCGCCGCGCGCACCAGGTCGGCGTACACCCCGGCCACCCGGTCCTCCAGCTCGGCGGCGAGCCGCACGGCCGCCGCCGCGTCCGGCACCTGGAAGGGCAGCGCGTAACCGGCCGACGCGGCCACCGGCCGGCCCCCGAGGTCCTTCACCTCGCGCACCAGCGCGTCCCTGCGCGCCCGGTGCGCGTCGTACGCCGTGACCGCCTCGGCGCGCTGCTCCTCGCCGATCCTCCCGCCGACGACGCCGTACCCGTAGACAGCCGCGTGCTCGGCAGCCAGCGCCGCCTGCAGAGCCCGCAGCTCCCCGTCCTTCTCCGCGCTCACGCGTCACCCTTCGTCAGCAGATACACATGCGCCGCCCCGGCCGCCGCCACCGACGCCAGCAGCCGCGCCGGCTCGCCCGGGACCCCGCCCAGCGCCTTGACCCGCCGGTCGGCGAGCTCCCGCTCCGCCGCGGCGAGCCCGGCGAGGGCGTCCTTGTCGTTCCCCGGCACGGCCGCGGGCGGGGCTGCGGTCCCAGAGGCCGAAGAGGCCGAAGAGGGTGACGCGGATGAGGGTGCCGACGGCGATGCTTTTCGGCCACCGCCGAACGCCCGCGCGTGCCGTACGACCTCCTCGCGCAGCGGCCGCAGCAGGCCCGCGAGCCCCGGCCGGGCGGCGATCACCGCGTCGTAGCGCTCCGCCAGCTCCTCGCTGTCGCGGGCCGCACGCGCGCGTGCCCGGTCGGCGGCCGCCGAACCGTCTGCGGCCGGGCCGCCAACGTCCCCGCCGGTGCAGCCCGTGAGGGCGAGGGCCGCCGGGGCGACGGCGAGCAGACTCCTTCTGCGCGGCCCCGAGCGGGTACGCGGCGATGGGGGGAACGGCACGTCAGACGTCCTCGGGGCTCGTGTCGAGAAACATTCGAGAAGGATCAGAGAAAGAAGGGACCGCACGGGCTGCGCGCCCGTGATCACGGTACCCGGGCCTCCGCCCGGCATCACTCAGCGGCACCGTTCGTGACCGGGTGGACGGCAACACTCCCCGCGACCGGATACCCTTTGACCAGACACGCGACCCATCCCACAACAGCACACGCGGCCGAGGAGTCACCCGGATGAGCACCACCCAGAGCGAGAGGCTGCGAGAGCTACTGGACCCGCTCGTCAGTTCCCAAGGCCTGGATCTCGAGGAGATCGAGGTGGACTCCGTCGGACGCAAGCGTGTGCTGCGCGTCGTCGTCGACTCGGACACGGGCGCCGACCTGGACCAGATCGCCGATGTGAGCCGCGCGCTCTCGGCGAAGCTCGACGAGACGGACGCGATGGGCGAGGGCGAGTACACCCTCGAGGTCGGCACCCCGGGCGCGGAGCGCCTCCTCTCGGAGCACCGCCACTACGTGCGCGCCACGGAGCGGCTGGTGAAGTTCCAGCTGGCCGAGGGCGGCGAGCTGGTCGCCAGGATCCTGAAGGTCGACGACGAGGGTGTCGACACCGAGGTGCCCGGCGTGAAGGGCCGCAAGGCCACCGCGCGCAGGATCGCCTTCGACGACATCGTCCGGGCGCGTGTCCAGGTCGAATTCAGCCGCAAGGACAAGAAGGAAGAGGAGGCGTAGCCGTGGACATCGACATGAGCGCCCTGCGGGGCTTGGTTCGGGAGAAGGAGATCTCCTTCCCCCTGCTGGTCGAGGCGATCGAGTCGGCCCTCCTCATCGCCTACCACCGCACCGAGGGAAGCCGCCGCCACGCGCGCGTGGAGCTCAACCGGGAGACCGGCCATGTGACCGTGTGGGCGAAGGAGGACCCCGACGACCTCGAGGAGGGCCAGGAGGCCCGCGAGTTCGACGACACCCCGTCCGGTTTCGGCCGTATCGCCGCCACCACGGCCAAGCAGGTCATCCTGCAGCGCCTGCGCGACGCCGAGGACGACGCGACGCTCGGCGAGTACGCCGGCCGCGAGGGCGACATCGTCACCGGAGTGGTCCAGCAGGGCCGCGACCCGAAGAACGTGCTCGTCGACATCGGCAAGCTCGAGGCCATCCTGCCCGTGCAGGAGCAGGTGCCGGGGGAGACCTACCCGCACGGCATGCGCCTGCGCTCCTACGTCGTCCGGGTGGCCAAGGGCGTCCGCGGGCCCTCCGTCACCCTCTCGCGCACGCATCCCAACCTGGTGAAGAAGCTCTTCGCCCTGGAGGTGCCGGAGATCGCCGACGGTTCGGTGGAGATCTCCGCGATCGCCCGTGAGGCCGGTCACCGCACGAAGATCGCCGTACGGTCCACCCGCTCCGGCCTGAACGCCAAGGGCGCCTGCATCGGCCCCATGGGCGGCCGCGTACGCAACGTCATGGCCGAGCTGAACGGTGAGAAGATCGACATCGTGGACTGGTCGGACGACCCGGCCGACATGGTGGCGAACGCGCTGTCCCCGGCCCGGGTCTCCAAGGTGGAGATCGTGGACATGGCGACCCGGTCGGCCCGGGTGACCGTGCCCGACTACCAGCTGTCCCTGGCCATCGGCAAGGAGGGGCAGAACGCCCGCCTTGCGGCCCGGCTGACCGGCTGGCGGATCGACATCCGCCCGGACACCGAACCGGCCGCGGCCGGTTCCGAGGAATAGATCCAAGCCGCGCGCCGTTCAGATCACGTCAGGTTCATGCGCGGCAACTGTTCGAATCCTGCCCCAAAGGGGTGAGGAGCGTACGGGGAGGTAGACTTAGCAGTGTCTGGCCGGACGCGCGCCCGCGCATGCCCTGAACGCACCTGTGTGGGGTGTCGGGAGCGAGCGGCCAAGGCCGAACTGCTGCGGATCGTAGCGATCAGGGACGCATGCGTCCCTGATCCACGCGGTACGCTGCCCGGCCGGGGTGCGTACGTTCACCCCGCACCGGTCTGTCTCGACCAGGCGGTACGCCGCCGGGCGTTCCCGAGGGCACTGCGCGTCCCGGGACCGCTCGACACAAAGGCGTTGCGCCAGTACGTCGAGCAGACAACAGTTGCCGAGCAGGCAACACGGTAAGACGTGCCGTACGGAACCCCGTGCGGCTAGGTACCTCGCGAGTCGAAAGCAGGTCGAGATTGCGATGAGCACTCGATGAGTACGCGATGAGTACGCCCATGAACTAGCGACGGTCCGGACGCAACCCGGACCTCAAAGGAGCGAAGTGGCTAAGGTCCGGGTCTACGAACTCGCCAAGGAGTTCGGCGTCGAGAGCAAGGTCGTCATGGCCAAGCTCCAGGAACTCGGTGAATTCGTCCGTTCGGCGTCTTCGACGATCGAAGCGCCTGTTGTACGCAAGCTGACGGACGCCCTCCAGCAGGGCAGCGGAGGCGGCAAGTCCGCCCCTGCCCGCAAGGCTGCCCCGGCGAAGCCGGGCGCCCCCTCTCCCGCGCAGGCTGCCCGTCCGGCCGCCCCGCGCCCGCCGGCCCCGAAGCCGGCAGCCGCCGAGACGCCCGCGGCTCCCGCCGCGCCGGCCACTCCCGGCCCCCGTCCCACCCCGGGCCCGAAGCCCGCGCCGCGGCCCGCCCCGGCGTCCCCGGCTCCGACCACGCCCGAGTTCACGGCACCCCCGTCGGCTCCCGCCGCACCGGCTGCCTCCCAGGGCCAGGGCCAGAGCCAGGGCCAGGGTCAGGGTTCCGGCCCGCGTCCGGGCGCCCCGCGTCCGGCCAGCCAGGCGCCGCGTCCGGGTGCCCCCCGTCAGGGCGGTTCCGGCCAGGGCGGCCAGGGCCGTGGTGACCGCGGCGACCGTCCCGGCGCTCCGCGCCCCGGTGGCGGCGCCTCGCGTCCCGGTGCCCGTCCGGCGGGTCCCCGTCCGGGCAACAACCCCTTCACCTCCGGCGGTTCCACCGGCATGGCGCGCCCGCAGGCGCCTCGTCCGGGTGGTGCCCCGCGTCCGGGCGGCCCCGGTGCGCCCGGTGGCGCCCCGCGTCCGCAGGGCCAGGGCGGCCAGGGCGGTCCCCGTCCGCAGGGTGCCGGCGGCGGTCCTCGTCCGCAGGCTCCGGGCGGCGCGCGTCCGACCCCGGGCGGCATGCCCCGTCCGC
>NZ_SZVW01000011.1 GCF_007655005.1 Streptomyces tibetensis | reverse complement strand
GCGCCGATGGTACTGCAGGGGGGACCCTGTGGGAGAGTAGGACGCCGCCGAACAATCATTGAAAGGGTTGGACCCGAAACTTCGGTTTCGGGTCCAACCCTTTTTTGTTCCACGTCACTTGAAGTTCACGTTGTGCGAGCAGCATCCACAGCATGGGTACTGCTGCAATGCTCAGGGCCGCCGGCGTCGGACTCGGTGACGAGGTCGTGGTGCCGGCCTTCGGTAACGTCGAGGTCGCCGAGGCCGTGGCCAAAGTCGGGGCTCTTCCGGTGTTCGCCGACATAGACCCCGCCACCTACTGCCTCGATGCCGCCGCTGTGGAAGCGGCGGTGACTCCGCGGACCGCGGCCGTGGTTGCCGTACACCGCTTCGGCCGACTCGCCGACATCCCGCGGCTGCACGCCCTCGGCCAGCGGCACGGACTGCTCGTTCTGGAACAGGGAGAGTCCGAGGCGCCGTACGACGAGATAGCCCAGCGCAGGGAGCGCGCGGCTTACCTCTACGCCAAGCTGAGGGGTGTCCGGGCGCCGGAGGACGGTGACGGGCACACCTATCAGCAATACGTCGTGCGGGTTCCCGGCAATGGACGACCCGATCGGGATGCCTTCGCGCGAGCCGTGCGGGCCAAGGGAGTTGAGTGCCGGGTGCCGGTGAAGACGCCCGTGCACCGGCTGCCCGAATTCCGGCGGTGTGTTTCGCTGCCGGAGACCGAACGAGCCTCCGACGAGACGCTGGCGCTACCGGTGGACGCGTCGCTGACCAAGCGCGACATGCAGCGCGTCGTGTCCGCCTGCAATGCCCTCGGAGGACTTCTGCAGCCCGCCTTCTGACGTGGTTGGGAGCACGGCTCTGTTCGGGGTATGATCTATTCCGTTGCCGCGGGGGAGACCTCGCAAGCAACAGGCCCCTATAGCTCAGTCGGTAGAGCGTCTCCATGGTAAGGAGAAGGTCAGCGGTTCGATTCCGCTTGGGGGCTCCGATAAAAAGGCCCCACCCTTACGGGTGGGGCCTTTCGCGTTCTCCTAGTCCTTCTGAAGGCCCGGGACGCGCATGGCGAGGATCGCCATGTCGTCCGACGGGGCGTCCGACGCGAAGCGTTCCACCGCGCGCATGATGCGCGCCGCGACCGCGCCGGCCGTCAGGCCCGTGCACGTCGTGAGGACGTCGGCGAGGCCGTCGTCGCCCAGCATGCGGGCGCCCTCCCGGCGTTCCGTGACACCGTCCGTGACACACAGGAGGACATCGCCCGGGTCGAGGGTGACGGTCTGCTCGTAGAGCTCCAGGTCCTCGATGACGCCGAGGAGCGGCTGGGGTTCCGCGGCCGGTTCGACCGAGCCGTCCTGGCGCAGGCGCAGCGGCAGCGGGTGTCCGGCGCAGACCACCTTCAGTTCCGCGCTGCCGTCCTCCTGGGGGCGCATCTCGCCGTAGAGAAGGGTGAGGAAGCGGCTGCGGGCGCCTTCGTCGAGGATCGCGGAGTTGAGGCGCTCCAGGACCGCCGGGCCGCTGAGTCCCTCGCGGGCCAGCAGGCGCAGGGCGTGGCGGGCCAGGCCCGTGACCGCCGCCGCGTTCGGGCCCGTGCCGCAGACGTCACCGATGGCGAAGCCGTAGGCGCCGTCGCGGATGGGGAAGACGTCGTAGAAGTCGCCGCCGACCTCGTTGCCCTCGCCGGCGGCGCGGTAGATGACCTCCACCTCGACGCCGTCGATCATCGGCAGTTCCGGGGGCAGGAGGCTGCGCTGGAGGGACTGGCTGATCGCCGTGCGCTCCGAGTAGAGGCGGGCGTTGTCCAGGGCCAGGGCGGCTCGGCGGGAGAGGTCCTCGGCGAGTTCCAGGATCTCCTGGCGGAAGTGTTCGTCGGTCGGCTTGCCCAGGGTCAGCATGCCGATGACGCGGTTGCGGGCGACCAGGGGAAGGACGACGGTCTCGCCGCCGACGGCGGAGGCGGTGGCGAGGGTGGGGCCGATGCCGGGTGTGACCTGGCGGGTGGGGCTGCTGCTGAGGCCGAGACTGCGCATGGAGGTGCGCAGGGCCGCCTGGTGGGCGACCTCGCTGGGGGCCGTCCACACGCGGGCGCCCGGGGTGGGGACCGGGTCGGGCGGGGGGACCTTCGACAGCAGGGACTTGATGCCGTCGATGAGTTCCTCGTCCTCGTGCAGGACGTAGGAGAGGTAGGGCTCGGAGGCCTGGTCGGCGATCGTGTAGACGGCGCACCAGGTGGCGAGGGTCGGGACCGTCATCTGGGCCATGAGGGCCAGGGTCTGGTCGCGGTCGAGGGTGCCGGCCAGCAGGTCGGACGCTTCGACGAGGAAGCTGAGGGAGCCGCGGCGCAGGCGTTCCAGTTCGCCCAGGCGGGCCGATTCGACGGCGAGGGCGATGCGGTCGGCGGCGAACTGGAGGCGCAGGGCCTCCTCGTTGGAATATCTGGCGGGGGCTTCGGCGGCGACGCCGAGGGAGCCGGTGAGGCGGCCCTCGACCTTCAGCGGGACGGTGACGACCGAGCGCATGCCCGTGCCGTTCAGCAGGGGTACCGCTCCGGGGACCGCGGTCAGGTCGTCGTGGACGGCGGGCATGCGGGCCGAGCCGTAGCGGCCGGGGCCGGCTTCGACGGGGACGCGGGCGAAGCGCTGACGGGCCGAGGGCAGGCCGGTGGAGGCGCGGACCTCCAGTTCCGTCTCGTCGTCGGTGGCCAGCAGGAGGAAGGCCGAGTCGCCGTCGAGCATGTCGCGGGCGCGTTCGACCGTGCGCTGGAGGAGGCCGTCGAGGTCGTCCGGGGCGGGGGAGCCGATGAAGACTTCGAAGGGGTCGGTGCTCTGGCCCTCGGCGCCGCTCGAGGTGTCGGAGCCGTGGACGCGCAGGGGCGTCTGCAGAACTGCCCGTTCGTGGTCCCGTACCAGGAGGCACACGGTTGACGGCTCGCCGCCCGTGTCGCGGACGCGCAGGTGGGAGGCGTAGACGGGGGTGACGCGGCCGGTGGCTGCGCGGATGCCGTAGCTGCCTTCCCAGCGGGACAGGCGGAGGGCCTCCGCGATGCCGGTGCTGGTGCCGGGGGTGTGGGGCCAGGCCGCGAGGTCGGTCAGGGGCTTGCCGGTGACCTGCTCGGCCGGGTAGCCGAAGAGCTCCTCGGCGTCCTCGTTCCAGGCGGTGATGTGGCCGGTGCGGTCGATCTGGATGACGGCGACGCGGACCCGGCCGTCGGCGAGGGGGAGGAGGTCGGAGGGGAGGGCGGGTCCGGCCGTGCGGGTGCCCACCGCGCGTGCGGGCAGATCCAGTTGGAACCAGACGGTCTTGTGGGTGGGGATGTACTCGACGCCCCAGCGGCCGGCGAGGGCCGCGCACAGCTGGAGGCCGCGGCCGCCTTCGCGGTCGGGGCTGCCCATGTTGATGGCCGTGGCCTGAAGGGGGATCTCGCGTTCGGGGTAGCGGTCGGCCACCTCGATGCGTACGCCCTCGTCGCTGCGCAGGCAGAGCACGTCGGCGGAGGTGCCGGCGTGGACCACGGCGTTGGTCACCAGTTCGCTGGTGAGAACGACGGCGTCGTCCACGATGTCGGCGAAGCCCCAGCCCTGGAGGGTGTCGCGGACGAAGGAGCGGGCGCTCGCGACCGATCGCCCGACGGGCTCGAAACTGGCGGCCGCGCGCGCGGTGATCACAGAACTCCTCGACCGGTTCTCGACGTGCTGGGCTGCGGGGCCGACCGGCTCGCGCCGCTGCTGCGGCAGGCTGCCCGTCGGCCGGGGGTCCGGGGGCTGTCCCCCGGGGATCAGTCCGGTGGTCATGTTGTGTGCGGCCGCCCCTCCGATGCCCGCTCGTCTTCGTGCCACCGCCCAGGCCGGACGGACCGGCGCGGCTGGACAGCCGGATGCAAGGTTACTTACCTTCGCGGTCCATGCGGATGCCGGTCTGCAGTGTTTCCGTCCGGAGGGTGTGCGGACGATGTGCGAAGCTGCCGAACTGTTATGGCCTGGTTCGGCCAGGGTGAAACACTGGGCAAGCTTCCTGTGAAGGTCCGGGCGGGCTGTGTGCCCGATGGTGACCGTGGGCAGCAGCCCCCGTGGAAACAGCCTGGTATGCAGGGCAGAGAATACGCAGTAGTAACTGGTACGGCGAGCGTGGTACCCGAGCACAGCAGTGACGGTCGATCCCTGCGGGAGGGACACAGTGGAGTCTGGCGCAGCGACGCGTGGCAAGAAGACGCGCGCGAAAGGCGGACAGTCCCCGGTCAACCAGGGCAAGGTGCGTAGCGGCACGACCGAGGTGGACACGGCGGCCCTGAACCGGCTGATGACTGCCCTCGTGTCGATGCGGGACGGGAACTTCCGCAAGCGGCTCACGGTGTCGGGTGACGGCGTGATGGCCGAGATCGCGGCGGTCTTCAACGAAGTGGCCGACCGCAATCTGCATCTGACGGGTGAGCTCTCGCGGGTGCGGCGGATGGTGGGCCGCGAGGGCAAGCTCACCGAGCGGCTGGAGACGGGAGCCTGCGAGGGTTCCTGGGCGACGGCGATCGACAACGGCAATGCCCTGGTGGACGACCTGGTACGGCCGGTCTCCGAGGTCGGCCGGGTGCTGTCGGCGGTGGCGGAGGGTGATCTGTCGCCGCGGATGGAGCTGCGGACGCAGGTGCCGGACGGCAACAGTCAGCCGCTGCGGGGCGAGTTCCTGAAGGTCGGACGGACCGTCAACAATCTGGTCGACGGCGGTGGCGGAGGGTGATCTGTCGCCGCGGATGGAGCTGCGGACGCAGGTGCCGGACGGCAACAGTCAGCCGCTGCGGGGCGAGTTCCTGAAGGTCGGACGGACCGTCAACAATCTGGTCGACCAGCTGTCGACGTTCACCGACGAGGTCACGCGTGTGGCCAGTGAGGTGGGCACCGAGGGCAAGCTGGGCGGGCAGGCCCGGGTGCGGGGCATGTCGGGTTCCTGGCGGGACCTGACGGACTCCGTCAACACGATGGCGTACCGGCTGACGGCCCAGGTGAGGGACATCGCGCTGGTGACGACGGCGGTCGCCAAGGGTGATCTGTCCCGGAAGGTCACGGTCCAGGTCGCCGGCGAGATGCTGGAGCTGAAGAACACCGTCAACACGCTGGTCGACCAGCTGTCGACGTTCACCGACGAGGTCACGCGTGTGGCCAGTGAGGTGGGCACCGAGGGCAAGCTGGGCGGGCAGGCCCGGGTGCGGGGCATGTCGGGTTCCTGGCGGGACCTGACGGACTCCGTCAACACGATGGCGTACCGGCTGACGGCCCAGGTGAGGGACATCGCGCTGGTGACGACGGCGGTCGCCAAGGGTGATCTGGCCCGGAAGGTCACGGTCCAGGTCGCCGGCGAGATGCTGGAGCTGAAGAACACCGTCAACACGATGGTGGACCAGCTGTCGGCGTTCTCCTCCGAGGTGACCCGGGTGGCCCGTGAGGTGGGCACCGACGGCGCGCTGGGCGGTCAGGCCCAGGTGCCCGGGGTCGCGGGAGTGTGGAAGGAACTCACCGATTCCGTGCACACCATGGCCGGGAACCTCACGGCCCAGGTGCGCGGAATCGCCGAGGTGACGACGGCGGTCGCCAACGGTGATCTGTCGCGGAAGGTCACCGTCGAGGTGGCCGGCGAGATGCTGGAGCTGAAGAACACCGTCAACACGCTGGTCGACCAGCTGTCGGCGTTCTCCTCCGAGGTGACCCGGGCGGCCCGTGAGGTGGGCACCGACGGCGCGCTGGGCGGTCAGGCCCAGGTGCCCGGGGTCGCGGGAGTGTGGAAGGAACTCACCGATTCCGTGAACACCATGGCCGGGAACCTCACGGCCCAGGTGCGCGGAATCGCCGAGGTGACGACGGCGGTCGCCAACGGTGACCTGTCGCGCAAGGTGACGGTGCAGGCGCGCGGTGAGGTCGCGCAGCTCGCCGAGACGATCAACCAGATGACCGAGACGCTGCGGATCTTCGCCGACGAGGTCACGCGCGTGGCCAACGAGGTGGGTGCCGAGGGGCGGCTCGGCGGACAGGCGAACGTGCCGGGTGCGGCGGGGACCTGGAAGGACCTGACGGACTCCGTCAACACCGTCTTCAGGAACCTCACCACTCAGGTGCGGGACATCGCCGCCGTGACGACGGCGGTGGCCAACGGTGATCTGTCGCAGAAGGTCACCGTCGATGTGGCCGGCGAGATGCTGGAGCTGAAGAACACCGTCAACGGGATGGTGGACCAGCTGTCCGCGTTCGGTGCCGAGGTCACGCGCGTGGCCCGGGAGGTCGGTGTCGAGGGTGAGCTGGGCGGTCAGGCGCAGGTGCCGGGCGCGGCCGGCACGTGGAAGGACCTGACCGACTCCGTCAACACGGCGTTCCGCAACCTCACCGGACAGGTGCGGAACATCGCGCAGGTGACGACGGCGGTCGCCAACGGTGACCTGTCGCAGAAGGTCACCGTCGATGTGGCCGGCGAGATGCTGGAGCTGAAGAACACCGTCAACGGGATGGTGGACCAGCTGTCCGCGTTCGGTGCCGAGGTCACGCGCGTGGCCCGGGAGGTCGGTGTCGAGGGTGAGCTGGGCGGTCAGGCGCAGGTGCCGGGCGCGGCCGGCACGTGGAAGGACCTGACCGACTCCGTCAACACGGCGTTCCGCAACCTCACCGGACAGGTGCGGAACATCGCGCAGGTGACGACGGCGGTCGCCAACGGTGACCTGTCGCAGAAGGTCACGGTCGACGTCTCCGGCGAGATGCTCAAGCTGAAGAACACCGTGAACACGATGGTGGACCAGCTGTCGTCCTTCGCCGACCAGGTGACCCGGATGGCCCGGGACGTGGGCACCGAGGGACGCCTGGGTGGTCAGGCCCAGGTGGACGGCGTGTCGGGCACGTGGAAGGAGCTCACGGACTCCGTCAACTCCATGGCCGGCAACCTCACCTCCCAGGTGCGCAACATCGCTCAGGTGACGACGGCGGTCGCCCGTGGCGACCTGTCGCAGAAGATCGACGTCGACGCGCGCGGGGAGATCCTCGAACTCAAGAACACCATCAACACGATGGTGGACCAGCTGTCGTCCTTCGCCGACCAGGTGACCTGGATGGCCCGGGACGTGGGCACCGAGGGACGCCTGGGCGGTCAGGCCCAGGTGGACGGCGTGTCGGGCACGTGGAAGGAGCTCACGGACTCCGTCAACTCCATGGCCGGCAACCTCACCGCCCAGGTGCGCAACATCGCGCAGGTGACGACGGCGGTCGCCCGTGGCGACCTGTCGCAGAAGATCGACGTCGACGCGCGCGGGGAGATCCTCGAACTCAAGAACACCATCAACACGATGGTGGACCAGCTCTCCGCGTTCGCCGACCAGGTGACCCGGGTGGCGCGCGAGGTGGGTACGGACGGGCGGCTGGGCGGTCAGGCGCAGGTGCCCGGGGTCGCCGGTGTGTGGCGGGAGCTGACGGATTCCGTGAACGGCATGGCCGGGAACCTCACCGCCCAGGTGCGCAACATCGCGCAGGTGACGACGGCGGTCGCCCGTGGCGACCTGTCGCAGAAGGTCGACGTCGACGCGCGCGGGGAGATCCTCGAGCTCAAGAACACCGTCAACACGATGGTGGACCAGCTCTCGTCCTTCGCCGACCAGGTGACCCGGGTGGCGCGCGAGGTGGGTACGGACGGGCGGCTGGGCGGTCAGGCGCAGGTGCCCGGGGTCGCCGGTGTGTGGCGGGACCTGACGGATTCCGTGAACGGCATGGCCGGGAACCTCACCGCGCAGGTGCGCAACATCGCGCAGGTGGCGACCGCGGTGGCCCGGGGCGACCTGTCCCAGAAGATCACCGTCGACGCGCGCGGGGAGATCCTGGAGCTCAAGAACACCCTGAACACGATGGTGGACCAGCTGTCGTCCTTCGCCGACCAGGTGACCCGGGTGGCGCGCGAGGTGGGTACGGACGGGCGGCTGGGCGGTCAGGCGCAGGTGCCCGGGGTCGCCGGTGTGTGGCGGGACCGGACGGATTCCGTGAACGGCATGGCCGGGAACCTCACCGCGCAGGTGCGCAACATCGCGCAGGTGGCGACCGCGGTGGCCCGGGGTGACCTGTCCCAGAAGATCACCGTGGATGCGCGCGGGGAGATCCTGGAGCTCAAGAACACCCTGAACACGATGGTGGACCAGCTGTCGTCCTTCGCCCAGGAGGTCACGCGAGTGGCCCGTGAGGTGGGTACGGAAGGCATCCTGGGCGGTCAGGCCGAGGTGCAGGGCGTCTCCGGCACCTGGAAGGACCTCACCCAGTCGGTGAACGGCATGGCCAACAACCTGACCATCCAGGTGCGCAACATCGCCGAGGTCGCGACCGCGGTGGCCCGGGGTGACCTGTCGCAGAAGATCACCGTCGACGCGCGCGGGGAGATCCTCGAGCTGGTGACGACCCTGAACACGATGGTGGACCAGCTGTCGTCCTTCGCCCAGGAGGTCACGCGAGTGGCCCGTGAGGTGGGTACGGAAGGCATCCTGGGCGGTCAGGCCGAGGTGCAGGGCGTCTCCGGCACCTGGAAGGACCTCACCCAGTCGGTGAACGGCATGGCCAACAACCTGACCATCCAGGTGCGCAACATCGCCGAGGTCACGACCGCGGTGGCCCGGGGCGATCTGTCGAAGAAGATCACCGTCGACGCCAAGGGCGAGATCCTCGAGCTGGTCACGACCGTCAACACGATGGTGGACCAGCTGTCGTCCTTCGCCCAGGAGGTCACGCGAGTGGCCCGTGAGGTGGGTACGGAAGGCATCCTGGGCGGTCAGGCCGAGGTGCAGGGCGTCTCCGGCACCTGGAAGGACCTCACCCAGTCGGTGAACGGCATGGCCAACAACCTGACCGTCCAGGTGCGCAACATCGCCGAGGTCACGACCGCGGTGGCCCGGGGCGATCTGTCGAAGAAGATCACCGTCGACGCCAAGGGCGAGATCCTCGAGCTGGTCACGACCGTCAACACGATGGTGGACCAGCTGTCGTCCTTCGCCGAGCAGGTGACCCGGGTGGCCCGTGAGGTGGGCACCGAGGGCATCCTGGGCGGCCAGGCGCACGTGCCGGGCGTCACGGGCATCTGGAAGGACCTGAGCGACAACGTCAACCTGATGGCGAAGAACCTCACCACTCAGGTGCGGAACATCTCCCAGGTCTCGGCGGCGGTCGCCAACGGTGACCTGACGCGGCAGGTGACCATCGAGGCGCGCGGTGAGGTCGCGCAGCTCGCCGACACGATCAACACGATGGTGAAGACGCTGAGTTCGTTCGCCGAGCAGGTCACCAAGGTGGCCCGTGAGGTGGGCACGGACGGCATCCTGGGCGGGCAGGCGCATGTGCCGGGTGTGGCAGGTACGTGGAAGGACCTCACCGAGTCCGTGAACCAGATGGCGTCCAACCTGACCGGTCAGGTGCGCAACATCGCCATGGTGACCACGGCCATCGCCAAGGGTGACCTGACGAAGAAGATCGACATCGACGCGCGCGGCGAGATCCTGGAGCTGAAGACGACCATCAACACGATGGTCGACCAGCTGTCGTCCTTCGCCGAGGAGGTCACCAGGGTTGCCCGCGAGGTGGGCACGGAGGGGCAGCTCGGCGGCCAGGCACGCGTGCGTGACGTGGACGGCACCTGGCGGGACCTGACCGAGTCGGTGAACGAGATGGCCGGGAACCTGACCCGGCAGGTGCGTGCCATCGCGCGCGTGGCGACCGCGGTGACCCGTGGTGATCTCAATCTGAAGATCGACGTGGACGCGTCCGGGGAGATCCAGGAGCTCCAGGACTACATCAACAAGATGATCGCCAACCTGCGCGACACCACGATCGCCAACAAGGAGCAGGACTGGCTCAAGGGCAACCTGGCCCGGATCTCCGCGTTGATGCAGGGCCGCCGCGACCTGGAGGACGTGGCGTCGCTGATCATGAGCGAGCTGACCCCGGTCGTCTCCGCGCAGCACGGCGCGTTCTTCGTGGCGATGCCGCTCGTCGACGGCGAGGACGTGAGCGCCACGGACGAGGACCAGTACGAGCTGCGCATGCTCGGCAGTTACGGCTACTCGATGGGCTCCATGCCGACGTCGTTCCAGCCCGGTGAGGCGCTGGTCGGGACGGCTGCCGAGGAGAAGCGCACGATCCTGGTGGAGAACGCGCCGAGCGGCTACCTGAGGATCTCCTCGGGGCTCGGCGAGGCACCGCCCGCGCAGGTGATCGTGCTGCCGGTGCTGTTCGAGGGCAGCGTGCTCGGGGTCATCGAGCTGGCGTCCTTCACGCCGTTCACGCAGATCCAGAAGGACTTCCTGAACCAGATCGCCGAGATGATCGCGACGAGCGTCAACACCATCTCCGTCAACACCAAGACCGAGCTGCTGCTGGCGCAGTCGCAGGAGCTGACCGAGCAACTGCGGGAGCGTTCGGCCGAGTTGGAGCAGCGGCAGAAGGCCCTCCAGGCGTCCAACGCCGAACTGGAGGAGAAGGCCGAGCTGCTGGCCCAGCAGAACCGCGACATCGAGGTGAAGAACACCGAGATCGAGGAGGCGCGGCAGGTTCTGGAGGAGCGTGCCGAGCAGCTCGCGGTGTCGATGCGCTACAAGAGCGAGTTCCTCGCGAACATGTCGCACGAGCTGCGTACGCCGCTCAACTCGCTGCTGATCCTGGCCAAGCTGCTCGCCGACAACGCCGAGGGGAACCTCTCCCCGAAGCAGGTCGAGTTCGCCGAGACGATCCACGGGGCCGGTTCGGACCTGCTCCAGCTCATCAACGACATCCTCGACCTGTCGAAGGTCGAGGCGGGCAAGATGGACGTCTCCCCGACGCGGATCGCGCTCGTCCAGCTCGTGGACTACGTGGAAGCCACCTTCCGGCCGCTGACGGCGGAGAAGGGCCTGGATCTGTCGGTGCGGGTCTCTCCGGAGCTGCCCGCGACGCTGCACACCGACGAGCAGCGGCTGCTGCAGGTGCTGCGCAACCTGCTGTCGAACGCGGTGAAGTTCACCGACTCGGGCTCGGTGGAGCTGGTCATCAGGCCGGCGCGGGACGACGTGCCGCAGCGGATCCGGGAGCAGTTGCTGGAGACCGGGTCGCTGACCGATCCGGAGGCCGAGCTGATCGCGTTCTCCGTGACCGACACGGGGATCGGCATCGCCTCCAGCAAGATGCGGGTGATCTTCGAGGCGTTCAAGCAGGCCGACGGCACGACCAGCCGGAAGTACGGCGGTACGGGCCTCGGGTTGTCCATCTCGCGGGAGATCGCGCAGCTGCTCGGCGGTGAGATCTACGCGCAGAGTGAGACGGGCCGCGGCTCGACGTTCACGCTGTATCTGCCGCTGCACCCCAGTGAACTGCCGCCCCAGGGCTACCAGCAGCAGCTGCCCGCCCTGGAGGCAGGCGACCTGGTGGCGTCGACGACCGACCTGTCCGAGCTGTCGGACGTCGAGGTCGAGACGCCGGCCGAGGTGAAGTCGTACCGCGAGACGCAGAACGGGCCGGCCGCCCTGTTCCGGCGGCGTCGCAGGATGCCCGAGCTGCCGCCGCGCCCCGCGCAGCTGGAGCAGTGGGCCCCGGCCGATCAGGAGCCGGCGCCGAAGCCGAACCGCGGCATCCGGTTCGGTGGTCAGAAGGTCCTGATCGTCGACGACGACATCCGCAACGTCTTCGCCCTGACCAGCGTCCTGGAGCAGCACGGCCTGTCCGTGCTGTACGCCGAGAACGGCCGGGAGGGGATCGAGGTCCTGGAGCAGCACGACGACGTGGCGGTCGTGCTGATGGACATCATGATGCCTGAGATGGACGGGTACGCCACGACCAATGCGATCCGCAGGATGCCGCAGTTCGCCGGTCTGCCGATCATCGCGCTGACCGCCAAGGCGATGAAGGGCGACCGGGAGAAGGCGATCGAGTCGGGCGCCTCCGACTACGTGACGAAGCCGGTCGATCCCGATCACCTGCTCGCGGTGATGGATCAGTGGATGCGAGGGGAATGAGGGGAACGTTGGGCAGTTGCGCGACCATCACGGGAAGGTTCGGTGTTCACGCGGAGTTGCCGACTCGGTGTGCGCATAGTCGTGTAGAAGTACAAGATCTGGGGAACCTTCTGGTCTCCTGCTGCGTTTCTGCTACGTGCACAGTGACATCACGGTGACAGGGTGTGGCGACGGGCAGGGTGCGGCTACGATGACCGGCACAAGGACGGGCGGCGCAAGGGAGTCGTCCCCTGGGGCGGCACCCACCGGTGCTGCCGCAGGTCCTGCGGACAGGGGAGGCCCCACGCCGGGGCGAGGAGGGCGGGCCATGGTGCAGAAGGCCAAGATCCTCCTGGTCGATGACCGGCCGGAGAATCTGCTGGCGCTGGAGGCGATCCTCTCTGCGCTCGATCAGACGCTGGTGCGGGCATCGTCCGGGGAGGAAGCGCTCAAGGCGCTGCTCACGGACGACTTCGCGGTCATCCTGCTGGATGTCCAGATGCCGGGTATGGACGGCTTCGAGACGGCCGCGCACATCAAGCGCCGTGAGCGGACCCGGGACATCCCGATCATCTTCCTCACGGCGATCAACCACGGCCCGCACCACACCTTCCGGGGCTACGCGGCGGGCGCGGTGGACTACATCTCCAAGCCGTTCGACCCGTGGGTGCTGCGCGCGAAGGTCTCCGTCTTCGTCGAGCTGTACATGAAGAACTGCCAGCTGAGGGAGCAGGCGTCGCTGCTGCGGCTCCAGTTGGAGGGCACCGGCAAGGACGCGGGCGGCGAGGCCAAGGAGTCGGCCGGGCTGCTCGCCGAGCTCTCCGCGCGGCTCGCGGCCGTCGAGGAGCAGGCCGAAGCGCTGACCAAGCAGCTCAACGACGAGTCGACGGACGCCGCCGCGGTGGCCACGGCGGCTCATCTGGAGCGCAAGCTCACGGGGTTGCGGCGGGCGCTGGACGCGCTGGAGCCGGGCACCGGGAGCACCTCCTCGGTGTCCTCGCAGAACTGACGTGCGCGCAGGCGGGATTGCCGCCATGACCGCGCGTCAGTTTCGCGCCTCTTCCGAAGCGACACGAACGGGTGAAGCCGTGGACACGCGTGTCCCCTGTCGTCTCCCCCGGTAACCTCACACCCATGGCCTCACGTCCCTCCGCAGCCAAGAAGCCGCCGCCCGCGAAGAAGGCGGCCGTGAAGGCTCCGGCGAAGAAGGCCGCCGCCAAGAAGGCTCCCGCGAAGAAGGCGCCCGCCCGGAAGGCCGCGGCCAGGAAGGTCGCGCCCAGACCGGCCCCCAGTCCGACCGGTGGCATCTACCGGCTCGTGCGTGCCGTCTGGCTCGGTGTGGCGCACGCCGTCGGCGCGGTGTTCCGGGGCATAGGGCAGGGCGCCAAGAACCTCGACCCGGCCCATCGCAAGGACGGTGTCGCCCTGCTGCTGCTCGGTATCGCGCTGATCGTCGCCGCGGGCACGTGGGCGGATCTCAAGGGCCCCGTCGGCGACCTCGTCGAGATCCTGGTGACCGGCGCCTTCGGCCGCCTCGACCTGCTCGTGCCGATACTGCTCGCCGTCATCGCCGTGCGGTTCATCCGTCACCCGGAGAAGCCCGAGGCGAACGGACGCATCGGCATCGGCCTGTCCGCGCTCGTCATCGGCGTGCTCGGCCAGATCCACGTCGCGTGCGGCTCACCCGCGCGCGGCGACGGCATGCAGGCCATAAGGGACGCCGGCGGCCTCATCGGCTGGGCCGTCGCGACTCCCCTGTCGTACGCCATGGGTGACGTGCTCGCCGTACCGCTGCTGGTGCTGCTGACGGTCTTCGGGCTGCTGGTCGTCACGGCCACCCCGGTCAACGCCATCCCGCAGCGGCTGCGGCTGCTCGGGGTGCGTCTCGGGATCGTCCGCGACCCGGCCGAGGACGAGTTCGACTTCGCCGACGACGAGCGCTACGAGGAGCAGTGGCGCGAGGCGCTGCCCGCGCGCCCGCGCGGCAGGCGCGCGCCGGCGCCCGAGGCGTACGACCCCGACAGTGCCGAGCAGGAGGCGCTCACGCGGCGCCGAGGCCGTCCGCGCCGCTCGGCGGTACCGCAGCCCGACATGGACCGGCCCAGGGACGCCGTGGACGTCGCCGCGGCGGCTGCCGCCGCCCTCGACGGAGCCGTGCTGCACGGCATGCCGCCGTCGCCGGTCGTCGCCGACCTCACCCAGGGCGTACGGGTGGGGGACCAGGAGGCGACCACACCGACACCCGTCCCGGCCGCCCGGCCGCAGCAGGACAAGCTCAAGAAGGACAGCGAGCCCGAGCAGGACGACCCCGGCCCGCAGAAGCCCAGGGCGGGCGTACGCGACCTCACCAAGGCCCCGCCCTCCAAACCCCGCGACCTGCCCCCGCGCGCGGAGCAGCTCCAGCTCTCCGGCGACATCACGTACTCGCTGCCGTCGCTGGACCTGCTGGAGCGCGGCGGCCCGGGCAAGGCGCGCAGCGCCGCCAACGACCTCATCGTCGAGTCGCTGACGACGGTCTTCACCGAGTTCAAGGTGGACGCCAGTGTCACCGGCTTCACGCGCGGGCCGACGGTCACGCGTTACGAGGTCGAGCTCGGCCCCGCCGTGAAGGTCGAGCGGATCACCGCGCTGACGAAGAACATCGCCTACGCCGTCGCCAGCCCGGACGTGCGGATCATCAGCCCCATTCCCGGCAAGTCCGCGGTCGGCATCGAGATCCCCAACACCGACCGCGAGATGGTCAACCTCGGTGACGTACTCCGTCTGGCGGAGTCCGCCGAGGACGACGACCCGATGCTGGTCGCCTTCGGCAAGGACGTCGAGGGCGGCTACGTCATGCACTCGCTGGCGAAGATGCCGCACATGCTGGTCGCCGGCGCCACCGGCTCCGGCAAGTCGTCCTGCATCAACTGCCTGATCACCTCGATCATGATGCGGGCGACCCCCGAGGACGTGCGGATGATCCTGGTCGACCCCAAGCGGGTCGAACTGACCGCGTACGAGGGCATCCCGCACCTGATCACACCGATCATCACCAACCCCAAGCGGGCCGCCGAGGCGCTCCAGTGGGTGGTACGCGAGATGGACCTGCGCTACGACGACCTGGCCGCCTACGGCTACCGGCACATCGACGACTTCAACAAGGCCGTGCGCGAAGGCAAGGCCAAGCCGCCCGAGGGCAGCGAGCGCGAGCTCCAGCCGTACCCGTACCTGCTGGTCATCGTGGACGAACTCGCCGACCTGATGATGGTCGCGCCGCGCGACGTCGAGGACGCGATCGTGCGCATCACGCAGCTCGCGCGCGCGGCCGGCATCCACCTGGTGCTCGCCACGCAGCGGCCGTCGGTGGACGTCGTCACCGGCCTGATCAAGGCGAACGTGCCCTCGCGGCTGGCGTTCGCCACGTCCTCGCTGGCCGACTCGCGGGTCATCCTCGACCAGCCGGGTGCCGAGAAGCTCATCGGCAAGGGTGACGGGCTGTTCCTGCCCATGGGGGCCAACAAGCCCACCCGTATGCAGGGCGCGTTCGTCACCGAGGAGGAGATCGCGGGCGTCGTCCAGCACTGCAAGGACCAGATGACGCCCGTCTTCCGGGACGACGTCGTCGTGGGCACCAAGCAGAAGAAGGAGATCGACGAGGACATCGGCGACGACCTCGACCTGCTGTGCCAGGCGGCCGAACTGGTCGTCTCCACGCAGTTCGGGTCGACGTCCATGCTCCAGCGCAAGCTGCGCGTCGGCTTCGCCAAGGCCGGCCGGCTGATGGACCTGATGGAGTCCCGGAACATCGTCGGACCGAGCGAGGGTTCGAAGGCTCGTGACGTTCTTGTGAAGCCTGACGAGCTGGATGGCGTGCTCGCCCTGATCCGGGGGGAGTCTGAAGGGTAGGGAGCGCGACACGGCGATCGCCGAACGCGGCGTTACGGCAATCGGGTCCGGATCGTGACTCACCCGTAAGGGATCATCGAGCAACCGTTTCCACTCGGCGTACGTCAAGTTGAGCGAAGCGACAAGCAGCGACCCCACCATCGGAATGTCGGGCCATTCCGATGGCGTACAAAGTGACACCGCCCGGTTGCCCCACCCTTTTGGTACCCCCCTAGACTGAACTTCCAGCACAGGCGGCTACACGCTCGAAAGGCGCCCCCGTGTCCATCGGCAACTCCCCTGAAGACGAGCGTCCGTTCGAAAACGAGCACGTCGAAGCAGACCGCGAGGAAGCCCGCCCCTCCATCGGCCATGTCCTGCAGCAGGCTCGTATCGCCGCCGGGCTGACCGTCGACGACGTCAGTAGCGCCACCCGGGTCCGCATGAACATCGTGCACGCGATCGAGGCGGACGACTTCGCCCCCTGTGGTGGGGACGTCTACGCCCGTGGGCACATCAGGACCCTGGCCAAGGCTGTCCACCTCGACCCCGAGCCGCTGCTCGCCCAGTACGGCGACGAGCACGGCGGGCGGCCGGCGCCGACCCCGGCAGCTCCCCTCTTCGAGGCGGAACGCATCCGTCCGGAGCGGCGGGGCCCCAACTGGACCGCCGCCATGGTCGCCGCGATCGTCGCGGTGATCGGTTTCGTCGGCTTCACCATGTTCCAGGGCGGCGACGACAACGCCAACGAGGCGAACGTGGCCGAGGGCTCCACGCCCAGCGACTCCGCCTCCCCGACCACCAAGACCAAGAAGCCCGCCGACCCCGAATCCGAGCCGTCGGACAGTGCCATCGCCGCCGCGCCGCAGGACAAGGTGACCGTCCGCGTGGCCGCCGCCGACGGCCGCAGCTGGATCGCCGCCAAGGACCACAACGGCCGGATGATCTTCGACGGCGTCCTCAAGCAGGGCGACACCAAGACCTTCCAGGACAGCTCGAAGGTCCACCTCGTCCTCGGGGACGCCGGTGCGATCGACCTCTTCGTCAACGGCAAGAAGATCGAGGAGGACTTCCAGCCCGGGTCCGTCGAACGCCTGACGTACACGAAGGGCGACCCGCAAGCCGGCTGATCAGACCGAAAGGTCCGGTTGATACGGGGTTGGCCGGGAAACGGTCAACCCCGTCGACGTGGGGTGTCAGCGGGACGAAGTAGTCTTGAGCCCATGCCTGAACGCCGTACCGTCGCACTCGTCACCCTTGGCTGCGCCCGTAACGAGGTGGACTCGGAGGAGCTCGCAGGCCGTTTGGAGGCGGACGGCTGGCAGCTCGTGGAGGACGCCGAGCACGCGGACGTCGCCGTCGTGAACACCTGCGGCTTCGTCGAAGCCGCCAAGAAGGACTCCGTCGACGCCCTCCTCGAAGCCAACGACCTCAAGGGGCACGGCAGAACCCAGGCCGTCGTGGCGGTGGGCTGCATGGCCGAGCGGTACGGCAAGGAGCTCGCCGAGGCCCTCCCCGAGGCCGACGGTGTGCTCGGCTTCGACGACTACTCGGACATCTCGGACCGCCTGCAGACCATCCTCAACGGCGGCATCCACACCGCCCACACCCCGCGCGACCGGCGCAAGCTGCTGCCGATCAGCCCGGCGGAGCGCCAGGAGTCGGCCACCTCGGTCGCCCTGCCCGGGCACGGACCGGCCGAGCCCTCCGTGGCGCCGGCCGACCTTCCGGAGGGCCTCGCTCCCGCCTCGGGTCCGCGTGCGCCCCTGCGCCGCCGTCTGGACGGCTCCCCGGTCGCCTCCGTGAAGCTCGCCTCCGGCTGCGACCGCCGCTGCTCCTTCTGCGCCATCCCCTCCTTCCGCGGCTCCTTCATCTCCCGGCGCCCGAGCGACGTGCTCAACGAGACGCGCTGGCTGGCCGAGCAGGGCGTGAAGGAGATCATGCTGGTCTCCGAGAACAACACCTCCTACGGCAAGGACCTCGGCGACATCCGCCTGCTGGAGTCGCTGCTGCCCGAGCTCGCCGAGGTCGACGGCATCGAGCGCGTCCGCGTCAGCTACCTCCAGCCGGCCGAGATGCGGCCCGGCCTCATCGACGTGCTGACGTCGACCCCGAAGGTAGCGCCCTACTTCGACCTGTCCTTCCAGCACTCCGCGCCCGGCGTGCTGCGCGCGATGCGCCGCTTCGGCGACACCGACCGCTTCCTGGAGCTCCTCGACACCATCCGGAGCAAGGCGCCGGAGGCCGGTGTCCGCTCGAACTTCATCGTCGGCTTCCCCGGCGAGAGCGAGGCCGACCTCGCCGAGCTGGAGCGGTTCCTGAACGGCGCGCGGCTGGACGCCATCGGTGTCTTCGGCTATTCCGACGAGGAGGGCACCGAGGCCGCGACCTACGACGACAAGCTCGACGAGGACGTCGTCGCCGAGCGGCTGGCCCACATCTCCCGCCTGGCGGAGGAGCTCGTCTCGCAGCGGGCCGAGGACCGGGTCGGCCAGACCGTGCGGGTCCTCGTCGAGTCCGTCGACGAGGACGGCGTGTACGGCCGTGCCGAGCACCAGGCGCCCGAGACGGACGGCCAGGTGCTGCTCACGAGCGGCGCGGGTCTGCGTATCGGCCGTATGGTCGAGGCGAAGGTGGTCGGTACGGAGGGTGTCGACCTGGTGGCCGAGCCGCTGCAGGGCTCGCTCACGTCGCCTGCGTGGAGTGAGGAGGCGGGCAGATGACCGGTGTCCCGGCATCCGCGGCGGGAGGCGCCTCCGGCGCGAGGAGGGCGGCGGCGGGTGCGGCCGCTGCCGCGTCCACTGCGGCTCCAGGCAAGATTGCGGGAACGGCGGCCGCACGGTCAGCCGACGGCGGAGCGCCCGGAGCGGGCCCCGGCGCCTCGTCCGGCGGGCGGCATGGCGGACCTGCCGGGGCGGCTGCCGCCGATGAGGCCGTCCCCGGTGAGGACGCCGGACTGGACGCGCAGGACGACGGGAAGACCCCGCGGGGCGCGAAAATTGCTGCCGCCGCCGTCAACCAGGCCAGTGTCTGGAACATCGCCAACCTCCTGACCATGCTCCGGCTGGTCCTCGTACCGGCCTTCGTCGCGCTGATGCTCGCCGACGGCGGCTACGACCCGGCGTGGCGGTCCCTCGCCTGGGCCGCCTTCGCGATCGCCATGATCACCGACCTGTTCGACGGTCATCTGGCGCGCGCGTACAACCTGGTCACGGACTTCGGGAAGATCGCCGACCCCATCGCCGACAAGGCGATCATGGGTGCGGCGCTGATCTGTCTCTCCGCGCTCGGTGACCTGCCGTGGTGGGTGACCGGCGTCATCCTCGGCAGGGAACTCGGGATCACGCTGCTGCGTTTTCTGGTCATCCGGTACGGCGTCATTCCCGCCAGCCGCGGAGGCAAGCTGAAGACCCTCACTCAGGGCGTGGCCGTGGGCATGTACATCCTGGCGCTGACGGGGTGGCTGGCGACCCTGAGGTGGTGGGTGATGGCCGCGGCGGTCGTGCTGACCGTGGTGACCGGACTCGACTATGTGAAACAGGCCATTGTCTTGCGCAGGCAGGGAATCGCCGAGCGCAAGGCCGCGTTGGAGGAGAAGGAAGCGTGAGTTCCACGGCCACCGACGTGGTGCGACTACTCACGGTGAAGGGTGAGACGCTCGCCGTCGCGGAGTCGCTGACCGGTGGCCTCGTCGCGGCGGAGATCACGTCGGTCCCCGGAGCGTCCAAGGTCTTCCGGGGCTCCGTGACCGCGTACGCCACCGAGCTGAAGCACGACCTGCTCGATGTCGACGCCGCTCTGCTGGCGACTCACGGAGCGGTGGACCCGCAGGTCGCAGCGCAGATGGCGGCCGGTGTGCGCAAGGCGCTCGGCACCGACTGGGGCATCGCGACCACCGGTGTCGCGGGCCCCGACCCACAGGACGGACAGCCCGTCGGCACGGTCTTCGTCGCCGTGGACGGACCCGTTGCGACGGATCCGGGTTCTGCCGGCGGCGGAAAAGTGGAGGCTCTGCGGTTGAACGGCGGCCGCGCGGAAATTCGTAGAGAGAGTGTACGGAGCGTACTCGCACTGCTCCTGAAGGGGCTTGCGAGCGAACAGACCGGGAATGAGCGGGCACAGGATACGGAACGGAACGGGGGGTTTTGATGTTTGCAGCCCTGAGTGAACACGACATCGCTCCCCGCACGGCCGCGGCGCAAGGCGGTACGGTGGGGCGTAATGGATGCGGCTACGCGGTCCGAGGAGGGAGCCACCGATGATTCTGCTCCGTCGCCTGCTGGGTGACGTGCTGCGTCGGCAGCGCCAGCGCCAGGGCCGTACTCTGCGCGAAGTCTCCTCGTCCGCCCGAGTCTCACTCGGCTATCTTTCCGAGGTGGAGCGGGGGCAGAAGGAGGCTTCCTCCGAGCTGCTCTCCGCGATCTGCGACGCGCTGGACGTACGGATGTCCGAGCTCATGCGGGAAGTGAGCGACGAGCTCGCCCTCGCCGAGCTGGCCCAGTCTGCTGCGGCCACCCCCAGCGAGCCTGTACCCACGCCGGTTCGCTCGATGCTGGGTTCCGTCTCGGTGACCGGTGTGCCACCGGAACGGGTGACCATCAAGGCGCCCGCCGAAGCGGTGGACGTCGTCGCCGCGTGAGGCTGTACGCCTGCACGGCATGAGGCGAACGGCGCCGACCAGGCGCTGAGAAGTGGTGAGGCCCCGGCCGGGCCTCTCCGGGAGATCCGGAGAGGTGTCGCCCGGGGTTTTCGCTTGCGTGGACGCCGGGTTTTCGCCTGCGTGCGCGCTGTGGTTTTCGTCTGCGCGGGCCCGATGAGCCCTCACGAAAGTGCTGTGTCTGGTTTGTGTGCGTTTGCCGGTGTGGCGTACGGCCGTCATCGTTGAGGGGATGGCGGGGGCAGTCCTCGGAGGTGCGGATGTACGTCGTGAAGAGCCCGTTGTCGGACGCGAACCTGAAGACCGTGTCCGAGGCGTTGCAGGGTGCCCTCGTCGATCTGGTGGATCTCGCCCTCGTGGCGAAGCAGATCCACTGGAACGTGGTGGGGCCGCGCTTCCGTTCCGTGCACCTCCAGCTCGACGAGGTCGTCGACACCGCGCGGAAGTACTCCGACACCGTGGCCGAGCGTGCCGCGGCCCTCGGCATCTCTCCCGACGGGCGTGCCGCGACGGTGGCCGTCGGCAGCGGGATCGGGGTGACACCCGAGGGTTGGGTCGATGACACGACCGCCGTGGGAACGCTGGTCGAAGCGCTGGGAGCGGTGATCGCGCGGATGCGGGAGCGGGTCGAGTCGACCGGCGAGCCGGATCCGGTGAGCCAGGACATCTTCATCGGGATCACGGCGGACCTGGAGAAGCATCATTGGATGTTCCAGGCCGAGAACGGGTGACGGAAGCGGGCGCGGGCACGGTCGACAGCACCGGCCAGCCAGGTGAGCCAGGTGGGCCGGGTGAGCCGGGTAAGCCTCATGGGGCTGCTGGGGCTGTTGACGTGGCTCGGTTCATACGACTGTGCGGCGTGGGTGGTCTGCGGGTGCGCGGCCTGAGTGGGGTGCGCGGTCCGAGTGGGATATGCGGCCCGAGCGGGGTGCGCGGTGCTCCCGTGTGCCTCTGGTGCGCCCTGCCGACGGGTCCGGGCCGCGGCATAGCGTCGGGCCGGAGGTGGCGGCCGTGCGGATAGTGGGCTGGGGGAGCCGGCGCTGGGGGGCTCGCGGGGCCGCGCTGGGGCTGGGGGCGCTGTGGTGGTGGGCCGTGCTCCGGCTGGTGGCCGTGCCCGGGGCGGGGGTGCTGGAAGCTGCGGTCGCGGCCGGGGGGTGGGGGCTGAGCGTGCTACCCGTGCACTGCGTGCCCAAGCGGCAGGCACGGGGGGTTGTGGGGGCGGGGCGGCTGCGGAGGATCTGGAGGGCCGGGGGTGAGGGGGCGGCGGGGGTGAAGTGAAGTCGGGGGAGGTGTAGGGGGCGATGGGGGCGTCTCACCTTGTAGGGAGGGCTCATCGTCGGGGGTGTCTCACCGGGGCGTGGTCACGCCCCGGCCGGGCGCCGGGGAGGGGGGCGGCGGGACGCAGGCGAGGGGCGTAGGGAGGGCTCATCGGCGGGGGTGTCTCACCGGGGCGTGGTCACGCCCCGTCCGGGCGCCGGGGAGGGGTGCGGCGGGACGAAGGCGAGGGGCGTAGAGAGGGCTCATCGTCGGGGGCGTCTCACCGTGGCGTGGTCACGCCCCGTCCGGGCGCCGGGGAGGGGGGCGGCGGGACGAAGGCGAGGGGCGTAGGGAGGGCTCATCGGCGGGGGTGTCTCACCGGGGCGTGGTCACGCCCCGGCCGGGCGCCGGGGAGGGGGGCGGCGGGACGAAGGCGAGGGAGGCCTAGAGAGGGTTGATCGGCGGGGCGTCTCACCACGGCATGGCCACGCCCCCGTTCGGGCGGAGGATCTGGCCCGTGGTGAAGGCCGAGGCGTCGGAGGCCAGGTGGAGGATCGCGTGCGCGATGTCCTCGGGCCGGCCCACACGGCCCAGGGGTGACAGGCGGGCCATGACGGACTCCGTGTGTGCCTGGGACGCGCTGTCGTGCCGGTCGGTCATCGGCGTACGGATCCAGCCCGGGGCGACCGCGTTGACGCGGATGCCGTGCCGGCCCAGCTCCGTCGCGAGAGTCTTCGTCAACTGGACCACCGCCGCCTTCGCCGCGCCGTAGCAGAGCAGCCCGGCGCCGCCGGTGTCGACGGCGCCCGAGGCCATGGTGACGATGCTGCCCCGGGTGCCGTGGGCGATCATCAGGCGGGCCGCCTCCTGGCAGGAGTACAGGACTCCCTTGAAGTTCACGTCGAGCACGCGGTCGAGGTCCTCGTCCCGGGTCTCCAGCACCGGGCTGCTGTGCATGATCCCGGCGACCGCGGCCAGGGCGTCCAGGCGCTCGCAGGAGGTGAGGGCCTGCTTCAGCCCGGGCCGGTCGGTGACGTCGAGAATGTGGGTGCGGGCGATTCCGCCGCCGTCCTCGATCAGGGTCGCCGTCTCGTGCAGGCCCTCGGCGTCCCGGTCGGCGCAGTGCACCGTCGCCCCCGCCTCGGCGAGGAGGAGGGCCGAGGCGCGGCCGATGCCGCTCGCCGCGCCGGTGACGAAGACGGTGCGGCCGGTGAGGTCGTACGCCGTGACGGGCATAGAGGGACCGTACGAGCGTTTCTGACGGGTCGTCAATCAGTGCGGCGGTGCCGGGTGGTGGCCGGGGCCGGCCCCGGCTGGCAGGTGGGGCACCAGTAGGTGGGGCGTTCGCGGGAGCCGTCGCCCTGGTCCGCGACGCGGATCGAGGTGCGGCACCGCAGGCAGGGGCGGGGGGCGCGGCCGTAGACGAAGAGGTCCTGGCCGCGGCGGCCCGTCGTGCTGCGGATCGGGCGGTCGCGGTTGGCCTCCAGCAGCTTCTTCGCGAGCGCGGGCAGCTTCTCGGCGCGGTCGGCGGGCAGGGCACCGGCCGGGAGCCAGGGGGTGACGCCGAGCAGGAAACAGAGCTCGCTCTTGTAGACATTGCCGATGCCCGCGAGATTGCGCTGGTCCAGCAGGGCCTCGCCGAGTTCGCGGGCGGGGTCCTGGAGGATGTTGGCGAGGGCCTGGTCGGGGTCCCAGTCCGGGCCGAGGAGGTCGGGGCCGAGATGGCCGACCGCGCGCTGCTCGTCGGCCGTGCGCAGGAGTTCCAGGACGGGCAGGCGATAGCCGACGGCCGTGCGATCGGTGTTGCCGAGGATCGCGCGGATCTGATGGCCCGGACCGCCGCTCCAGCGCTGGCCGTTCCCGTACACCTTCCAGGAGCCGTCCATCCGCAGGTGGGAATGGAGGGTCAGGCCGCCCTCGATGCGAGTGAGAAGGTGTTTGCCGTGCGCGGTGACGTCCAGGACCACGCGGCCCGTGAGATCGGCCGTGGCGAAGCGGGGCACCCTGAGGTCGCTGCGGGTCAGCACCTTGCCTGCGAGGGCGTCGTCCAACCGCCTCGCGGCCTGCCAGACCGTGTCACCTTCGGGCATGCGTCAAGGGTGGCACGAACGCCGCACGCTCGGCCGGAGCGGGTGTGGTCGGCCGGCCGTCAGGCACGCAGGCGCAGTCCTCGGGGGGTCGCGATGAAACCTGCTCCTTCCAGGAGGGTGCCGATGGGGGAGGTGAGGGCCTGGGCGCCGTTGACGCGCTCCACCGTGACCGTGCCGAGGGAACCCGCGCGGGCCGCTGCGGCGAGAGCTTCCGCGGCGCTGTGCAGCCGGGGGTCGTCAGCGGGATCGCCGTCCGGGTGGGCGGGCCAGGCCAGCAGGGTCTTGCCGCCGCGCTCCATGTAGAGCGTCAGCTCACCGTCGACCAGGACCACCAGGGAGCCCGCCTTACGGCCCGGCTTGTGCCCGGCGCCGCTCGGTGGTTCGGGCCAGGGCAGGGCAGCTCCGTACGCGTTCGCCGGGTCGGCGGCGGCGAGAACGACGGCTCGGGAAGCGCCGTCGGGGCGGGTACGTCGGCCCGCGAAGCCCTGGTCGTACCCGGCGCGTCCGCCGTTCTGCCAGGACGGGGCGGCCTGCGGGGGATAGTCGCGTGGCGAGACCCACTCACCCGGGGACGGCTTCGGGGTGTCGTACGAGGGGGCCAGGTCGGGGAAGCCGTCGGGGCCGGGGTCGTCGGTGTGCTGGTGGGAGGGGGCGGGGTCGTCGTCCGGGGCGGCGAAGTCATGGGCGGGGAACGGGTCGGGTTCCCAGCCGGGGGGCGGGCCGGGCAGGTCCGCGCCGCGGTCGCGGGCGTTCGACACCGCGCGCAGGCGGTCCACCGCGCCGTCCATCGCGAACTGTGCGGCGCCGAGGCCCTCCACCACATAGCCGCGGCGGGCCTGGCCGCTCTCCTCGAAGACGGACAGGACGCGGTACGTCGCCGAGAAGCCGCCCTCGACGCCCTCCGCCGAGACCGCGCCCCTGGTGACCACGCCGTGCCGGTCGAGGAGGGTGCGGGCGAGCGCGTGGGCCCGCACGGTGGGGTCCGTTTCGTGGGCCGGGAGCAGCGACCAGCGGCCGGCCACCGTCGGCGGGCCGGAGCGCGACGAGGCCCGGGCCGCGGCCGTCAGGGAGCCGTAGCGGCCGCGCGGGACGGAGCGCTTGGCGCGGTGGGCCGTGGAGCCGGCGGTGCGGCCCGAGCCGAGCAGGGAGCGCATCGGGGTGAGCGTGTCGTTCGTCAGGCGGCCGGACCAGGCGAGGTCCCAGAGGGCGTCGGCCAGTTGGGGATCGCCGGCATCGGGGTGGGTGGTGGCGCGGACCTGGTCGGCGATCTGGCGGAAGAACAGGCCGTAGCCGCCCGAGAGGGTGTCCAGGACCGACTGGTGCAGGGCGGTCAGCTCCAAGGGGTGCGGGGGCGGCAGGAGCAGGGGGGCCGCGTCCGCCAGGTAGAGGGAGACCCAGCCGTCCTTGCCGGGGAGGGAGCCCGCCCCGGCCCAGACCACCTCTCCGGCCGCGGTCAGCTCGTCCAGCATCGCCGGGGTGTAGTTCACGACTCGCGAGGGCAGCACCAGTTTCTCCAGGGCGGACGCCGGCACGGACGCGCCCTGGACCTGCTCGATGGCCCGCACCAGCCCGTCGATGCCGCGCAGGGAGTGCCCCTTGCCGATGTGCTGCCACTGGGGGAGGAACTGGGCCAGCGCGGCCGGTGGCACCGGCTCCAGCTCGTGCCGCAGGGCGGCCAGGGAGCGGCGGCGCAGCCGGCGCAGCACGGTCGCGTCGCACCACTCCTGGCCGATCCCGGCCGGGTGGAACTCGCCCTGGACGACCCGGCCCGCCGCCGCGAGCCGCTGGAGGGCGCCCTCGGTGACGGCCACGCCCAGTCCGAAGCGCGCGGCGGCCGTGGCCGAGGTGAACGGGCCGTGGGTGCGGGCGTAGCGCGCGAGGAGGTCGCCCAGCGGATCCTTGACGGGTTCCATGAAGGCTTCCGGGACGCCGACCGGCAGGGCGGTGCCCAGCGCGTCGCGCAGGCGGCCCGCGTCCTCGATCGCCGCCCAGTGGTCCGCGCCCGCGACACGGACCCGGATGGCGCGGCGGGCACCGGCGAGTTCCTGCGCCCATTGGGGCTCGGCTCCCCGCTCGGCGAGCTCCGCGTCGGTGAGGGGGCCGAGGAGGCGCAGGAGGTCCGCGACGCCCTCGGCGTCCTTGACGCGGCGGTCCTCGGTGAGCCACTGCAGCTCCCGCTCCAGGTCGGTCAGCACCTCCGCGTCGAGCAGCTCGCGCAGCTCCGCCTGGCCCAGCAGCTCGGCCAGCAGCCGCGAGTCCAGCGACAGGGCGGCGGCGCGGCGCTCGGCCAGCGGGGAGTCACCCTCGTACAGGAACTGGGCGACGTAGCCGAACAGGAGCGAGCGCGCGAAGGGGGACGGTTCGGCGGTGGTGACCTCGACCAGGCGCACCTTGCGGGACTCCAGGTCGCCCATCAGCTCGACGAGACCGGGCACGTCGAAGACGTCCTGGAGACACTCGCGGACCGCCTCCAGGACGATCGGGAACGAGCCGAACTCGCTCGCCACCTGGAGCAGCTGCGAGGCCCGCTGCCGCTGCTGCCACAGCGGGGTGCGCCTGCCCGGGTTGCGGCGCGGCAGCAACAGCGCACGGGCGGCGCACTCGCGGAACCTGGAAGCGAACAGGGCCGAGCTGCCCACCTGGTCGGTGACGACCTGGTCGACCTCGCCCTTGTCGAAGACGACGTCCGCCGCGCCCACGGGGGCCTGCTCGGCGTCGTACTCCCGGCCCATCGTGACCGGCTCCTGGTCCAGCAGGTCCAGGCCCATGAGGTCGGCGTCCGGCAGGCGCAGCACGATGCCGTCGTCGGCGTGCATGACCTGTGCGTCCATGCCGTACCGCTCGGAGAGCTTGGCGCCGAGCGCGAGCGCCCAGGGGGCGTGCACCTGGGCGCCGAAGGGGGAGTGCACGACCACGCGCCAGTCGCCGAGTTCGTCGCGGAAGCGCTCGACGACGATCGTCCGGTCGTCCGGGATGTGACCGCAGGCCTCACGCTGCTCGTCCAGGTACGACAGCACGTTGTCCGCCGCCCAGGCATCCAGCCCGGCGGCGAGGAGACGCAGGCGCGCGTCCTCCTCGGGCAGCGACCCGACCTCGCGCAGGAACGCGCCCACCGCCCGGCCCAGTTCCAGCGGGCGGCCCAGCTGGTCTCCCTTCCAGAAGGGCAGCCGGCCCGGCACGCCCGGGGCGGGGGAGACCAGGACGCGGTCGCGGGTGATGTCCTCGATGCGCCAGGAGCTGGTGCCGAGGGTGAAGACGTCGCCCACGCGGGACTCGTAGACCATCTCCTCGTCGAGCTCGCCGACCCGGCCGCCGCCCTTCTTGGGATCGGCGCCCGCGAGGAAGACGCCGAAGAGACCGCGGTCGGGGATCGTGCCGCCGGAGGTGACGGCGAGGCGCTGTGCGCCGGGGCGGCCGGTGATCTCGCCGGTGACCCGGTCCCACACCACGCGCGGGCGCAGCTCCGCGAACGCGTCGGACGGGTAGCGGCCCGCCAGCATGTCGAGGACCGCCGTGAAGGCCGACTCGGGAAGCGAGGCGAAGGGGGCGGCCCGGCGGACGGCGGCGAGGAGGTCGTCGAACTGCCAGGTGTCCAGGGCCGTCATGGCGACCACCTGCTGGGCCAGGACGTCCAGGGGATTGGCCGGGACCTTGAGGGACTCGATGGAGCCGGTGCGCATGCGCTCGGTGACCACCGCCGCCTGCACGAGGTCGCCGCGGTACTTCGGGAAGACCACACCGGTGGAGACCGCGCCCACCTGGTGCCCCGCCCGGCCGACGCGCTGCAGGCCGGAGGCGACCGAGGGCGGCGACTCCACCTGCACGACCAGGTCGACCGCACCCATGTCGATGCCCAGTTCGAGACTGGACGTGGCCACGACCGCGGGCAGGCGGCCCGCCTTGAGGTCCTCCTCGACCAGGGCGCGCTGCTCCTTGGACACCGAGCCGTGGTGGGCGCGGGCGATGACCTGGGGGGCGCCCTGGGCTGCTCCCGAGCCGCCCATGAGCTCGGCCGGGGAGTGGTGCTCGTCGAGTGTCTCTCCCGTGGCCCGCTCGTACGCGATCTCGTTCAGCCGGTTGCAGAGGCGCTCAGCGAGGCGGCGGGAGTTGGCGAAGACGATCGTGGAGCGGTGGGACTGGACGAGGTCGGCGATCCGCTCCTCCACATGCGGCCAGATGGAGGGGCGCTCGGCGCCTTCCTGGCCGTCCGCGACCGGGGAACCGCCCAGCTCGCCCAGATCCTCGACCGGGACGACCACGGACAGGTCGAACTCCTTGCCGGACTCCGGCTGGACGATCTCCACCTTGCGGCGGGGCGAGAGGAAACGGGCCACCTCGTCCACGGGGCGGACCGTCGCGGAGAGGCCGATACGGCGGGCGGGCTTCGGGAGGAGGTCGTCCAGCCGCTCCAGGGAGAGCGCGAGGTGGGCGCCGCGCTTGGTGCCGGCGACCGCGTGCACCTCGTCGAGGATCACCGTCTCCACGCCCGCCAGTGCGTCGCGCGTGGCCGACGTCAGCATCAGGAACAGCGATTCCGGGGTCGTGATCAGGATGTCCGGCGGACGCGTCGACAGGGCGCGGCGCTCGGCGGCGGGGGTGTCGCCCGAGCGGATGCCCACCTTGACCTCGGGTTCGGGCAGGCCGAGGCGTACCGACTCCTGCCGGATGCCCGTCAGCGGGCTGCGCAGGTTGCGCTCGACGTCCACCGCCAGGGCCTTCAGCGGGGAGACGTACAGGACGCGGCAGCGCTTCTTGGGGTCGGCGGGGGGAGGCGCCGAGGCCAGCTGGTCCAGGGCCGCCAGGAACGCCGCCAGGGTCTTGCCGGAGCCCGTGGGGGCGACGACCAGCACGTCCGAGCCCTCGTGGATGGCCTGCCACGCACCGGCCTGGGCCGAGGTGGGCGCGGAGAAGGCACCCGTGAACCAGGCTCGGGTCGCGGGGGAGAAGCCGTCCAGGGCTCGGTGCGCATTGCTGGGCATGCGTCCATCGTGCACCTCGGCACTGACATTGATGCTGATACTCGGGTTCCGGCAGTCGTGACTCGGGCACTGACTGACGCCCTGCTGGGCTGTCTTGCCGTTGGTCTGTCCGGCCGCCGGAGCTCGTTCTCATGGCTCCGGCCGGGCGGAACATGACCTGATAGGAGCTTGGTCAGAAGCCCCTTCAATGTCCTGTCTGCGCCACCCGGCCGGCGCTCACCTTCGGCTGGGAAGGCAGTATCAGCATGGCATCAGAAGTCGCGGCGGACACCGTGGACGGGGATGTGTTCGGCGGGGTCGATTCCCACGCCGACACCGTTCACGTCGCTGTGATCAGCGACAACGGCGGCCATCTCGCGGACGCGGAGTTCTCCACCACCACCGCTGGATACGCGGCAGCCCTGGCCTTCCTCACCGCGCACGGACGTGTGGTCACCATCGGAGTGGAAGGCACCTCGTCCTACGGGGCCGGCTTCACCCGGGCCGCCCGCTCCTGCGGGCACCAGGTCGTAGAGGTCAACCGCCCCGACAGGGCCGAACGGCGCCGCACCGGCAAGTCCGACCCGATCGACGCCTACGCCGCCGCCCGCGCCGCTCTGTCCGGCAGAGCCTCCAGCTCCCCCAAGGACGACACGGTCGCCGGGATACGTGCCCTGCACAACGCAGCCCGCTCCGCCGTCAAGGCCCGCACCGCCGCACTCAACCAGATCGGCAACGTCCTGATCACCGCCCCGGAAGCCATCCGCGCGAAATACGGGCAGCTCAAGGGCCCCGACCGCACCGAGGCCCTGGCCCGGCTACGGCCGGTCGGTGACGCCCTCCACATCGCCGTCCTGACCGCGTTGAAGAGCCTCGCCCGCCGGGTCAAGGAGCTCACCGCCGAGCACGACACGCTGACGCGGGCCCTGGACACCGAGGCCACCACCCACAACCCGGCTTTACGGGCCGCCTACGGTGTCGGCCCCGACACCGCCGCACAACTGTTGATCACCGCGGGCGGCAACCCCGAACGCATGCGGACCGAGGCGTCCTTCGCAGCCCTCTGCGGAGCTGCCCCGGTTCCTGCCTCCAGCGGCAGAACCAACCGGCACCGGCTCTCCCCGGGGCGGTGACCGAACGGCCAACGCAGCCCTCTACCGCATCGCCCTGGTCCGCATGTCCGGCGACGCCCAGACCCGCGCCTACGTCGCGCGACAGACCGCTGCCGGACGGACGAAGAAGGAGATCATCCGGATGCTCAAACGGGCCATCGCCCGGGAGATGTTCCGCTGTCTCACCACCGCGGTCACCGTCCCGGACATAGCCGACCTGCGGCCCATACGGCAGGCCAAGAACATCACTCTCACCACCGTCGCCCAGCACTTCGGAGTCTGGCCGACCACCATCTCCAGACTCGAAAGAGGACTCAGCAGGGACGACGACCTCACCCACGCCTACCGCGACTGGCTTCAAGCTGCTTGACAGCAATAGGAGCATCAACGGTGCCTCGACGCCTCCTGGCCTGCCGTTTCGCCGCGAGCGCGGCCCCTGCCGGGCCGAAGGGGGGCTGGGCCGGGGCGGCCACGACCGCGGACAATGGGCGTATGGACGAGCGCGCACGGCACTGGCAGTACGACGAGCTGCCCGGAGTCGATCTGCTGCGGGCCCGGTACGTGCACAAGACGTTCGTGCGGCACACCCACGAGAACTTCGTGATCGCCGCCATCGCCGACGGCGTGGAGGTGTTCCACCACGGCGGGGGCGACCAGTACGCGGGAGCCGGGGCTCTCGCCCTGGTGAATCCCGATACGCCGCACACCGGGCGGGCCGGGGTGCCCGAAGGGTGGCGGTACGGGGCCGTGTACCCGCCGCCCGACGTGGTCGCCGAGATCGCGGCCGAGACGACCGGGCTGCGCGGGACACCGGGATTCGTCAGCCCGGTGGTGGACGACCCTTACTCCGCGGGGCTGGTGCACCAGGTGCTGCGGGCCGCCGACGAGGGCAACGCGCTGGCCGCGGACACCCTGCTGCGGGTCGCCGTGACCAGGTTGCTGAGGTTGAACGGCGGGCCCATGCCCCGGCGGGAGGTGCGGACGGCGGGAGCCCGGATCGCGGCACGCGCGCGTGGTGTGCTGGAGGAGCGGATGGCACGTCCGCCGACCCTGGAGCGGCTGGCGGCCGACCTCGGGACCAGCCCGTTCGCCCTGCTGCGAGCCTTCCGCAACGCCTACGGGATGCCGCCCCACGCGTGGCTCACGGACGCGCGGGTACGGCGGGCGCGGCGGCTGCTGGACACGGGGACGTCCCCCTCCGAGGCGGCCGTGGCCGTCGGGTTCACCGACCAGCCGCACCTCAACCGGCACTTCAGCCGGATGGTCGGCGTGCCTCCCGGGGCCTACCAGCGGGAGCGCAAGAACGTACAAGACCTCCGGTAGCCGCCGCCCCTAGCGTGCGGGGCGTGGCAGATCAGACAGCTCTCGAAGAAGCAGACATCGGTGGGAAGGCGGACCGGGCGGTCGTACGCGACGCCCTCGGGGTCGGGGTGGCCGTCGGGCTGTCCGGCTTCGCCTTCGGCGTGACATCGGCCGGCAGCGGACTCACACTGCTCCAGACGTGCGCGCTCAGTCTTCTGGTGTTCACCGGGGCGTCCCAGTTCGCCCTCGTGGGGGCCCTCGCGGCCGGGGGCAGCCCGTTCACGGCCGCCGCCGGCGCCTTCTTCCTGGGCGTGCGGAACGCCTTCTACGGCTTGCGCCTGTCGCAGTTGCTGGCCCTCCCGCGCGTGGTGCGCCCGTTCGCCGCCCAGTGGGTGATCGATGAGACGGCCGCCGTCACGCTCGCCCAGCCCACTCGGCGCGCCGCGCGGCTCGGGTTCGTCGTGACCGGGCTGAGCCTCTACATCCTGTGGAACCTCACCACGCTGCTCGGTGCCCTGGGCGCCGAGGCGATCGGTGACACCGACGCGTGGGGCCTGGACGCCGCCGGGCCCGCGGTGTTCCTTGCGCTGCTCGCGCCGATGCTGAAGACCGGCACCGAGCGGGTCGTCGCCGCGCTCGCCGTGCTGCTGGGGCTCGGACTGCTGCCGGTGTTGCCCGCCGGAGTGCCGGTGCTGCTGGCCGCGCTGGCGGCGCCGCTCGTTCTGTGGGCGGACGGCCGACGCAAGGGGCAGGGGGCTGCGCGGTGAACGTCTGGATCGCGATCGGGGCGACCGCCCTCGGGTGCTACGCCGTCAAGCTGGCGGGCCTCCTCGTGCCCGCAGGGGCCCTGGAGCGGCCCCTCGTCAAACGCCTCGCCGCCCTGCTGCCCGTCGCGTTGCTGGCGGCCCTCACCGCCCAGCAGACCTTCGCCGACGGGCAGTCGCCGACGCTGGACGCGAGGGCCGCCGGACTCACCGCCGCCGCCGTGGCGCTGGTGCTGCGCGCCCCGTTCCTTCTCGTCGTCGCCGCGGCCGTGCTGGTGACCGCGGGGGTGCGGGCCCTGGGGGCCGGATGATCAGTCGATGACGCGGCCGTACGCGCTGAGCACCCGCAGGGCCTCGATCGTCACGAGCGGGCGGGCCTCCAGGGCGGGGGCCGGGGCCCAGTGGCGCCACCGGACAGGCCAGCCGCCGTCCTGCTGCTGCTGTGCCTCGAGGTGGTCCAAGGACCGGGCCATCTCGTCGTCCGTGAACCACGCGCGCGCGAGCGATCGCGGTGTCCGCGCGTAGTCGTGCGGGAAATGGTGCTCCCCCGGGGCGTAGCCGGGAGAGACCGGGTAGGCGTCCAGGTCGTCGGGGTCCAGGGCCGCGAGGCGGTGCTTGCGGACCAGGCAGCCGAGACGGTCGGCGGCCGCCTGCGCGCGTGGGCGGTCCGGGGCGGAGTCCAGGAAGACCACGGCGGCCTCGATCTCGTACGGGTGCGACGCCTCCAGGGACTCGACCGCCCGCCAGCAGAAGTCCGTGGCCCGGAAGAGCCAGGCGTGCCACACCTCGTTGCGGTGCAGCAGGCCCACCACCGGCCCGGTCGCCAGCAGGTCGCTGGGCGGGTCGTCCACCACCGTCACGAAGGGGGCCGTGGGGTAGCCGCGCTGGCTGGGGTGGATCGCCGGGAGGGCGCCGTCCGCGGTCGAGACGGACGTCAGGTAGCGGCACATGCGTTCCACCCGCTGGCCGGCGCAACGTCCGACCGCGTCCAGTACACGCAGCGCGTGCGCGGTGTGCAGCGGCTGGCTGACCGGGCCGCGCAGATCGGGCTCCAGCGCGTGTCCGTACCCGCCGTCCTCGTTGCGGTAGGCGTCCAGGGCGGTTTCCACCGGATCTGCGGCGGCGCCCCGGAAGTGGTGGGCGAAGCGGCGCTGCTCGAGCACGCGCGCGGTGAGCCAGACGAAACGCTCCGCGCGCGTGACGGGGCTGTGCGGCGGGGGCGTCGGGGGAAGTTCGGTAGCTCCTGTTTCGGCCATGGGTCAGACCGTAGGGCGCGAAGCGGCGCCGACAGGCGGTCCCGGCTCAGGCCCACCCCCAGGGGCGGGATACTGGAGTCATGCGGTTGACGGTCTTCTGGCAGCGAATGGCGGAGCACTTCGGTCCCGGTTACGCCGAAACCTTCGCGCGCGACCACGTGATGTCCGAGCTCGGCGGGCGCACGGTGCACGAGGCGCTGGCCGCCGGCTGGGGCGCCAAGGAGGTCTGGCAGGTGGTCTGCTCGGTGATGGACGTGCCCCGGGAGAGGCGCTGACCGTTGCCGGTGAGCCCCGCAGACCGTCGGACGAGGTCGGCCGCACCATTGCCGGTGAGCCCCGCAGACCGTCGGAGGACGAGGCCGGCCGGCCTCGGAAGCCACCGGCCGGGCCGCGCGGCCCGGCCCGGGGGAGCAGCCGCCGACCCGGTCGGCCCGTCCCGGACGAGACTGACCGGTCACGAAGATCGCAGCCGGGCAGACGGCTGTCGGCGGCGTGGGCGAGACTTGGACCGTGGCACCCACTGACGAGACCGGGCAGGCAGCCCAGCAGTCCTCAGCTTCCGGTACGACACCGCCTGCCCGGCCCCCGGCCGACGGGGCCGGGGCGAACGGCCGTATGCCGCGCTGGCTGCCCCGCGCCATGGTGCTCGCGCTCACCCTCGTCGCGGCCTTCCAGCTGGGCAGCTGGGCCTTCCACCAGCTCACCGGTCTGCTGGTCAACATCCTCATCGCGTTCTTCCTGGCGCTCGCCATAGAGCCCGCGGTCAGCTGGATGGCCTCGCGCGGCCTGCGCAGAGGGCTCGCCGCGTTCATCGTCTTCATCGCCGTGATGATCGTGTCGGCAGGCTTCGTCACCCTGCTCGGTTCCGTCCTCGCGGACCAGATCATCAAGCTGATCGAGGGCTTCCCCGAGTACCTCGACTCCGTCATCCACTGGATCAACACGCACTTCAAGACCGACCTGAAGCGCGTCGACATCCAGGAGGGCCTGCTCCGCTCCGACTGGCTGCGCAACTACGTCCAGAACAGCGCCACCGGCGTCCTGGACGTGTCGGCCCAGGTCATCGGGGGCCTCTTCCAGCTGCTCACGATCGCCCTGTTCTCGTTCTACTTCGCCGCGGACGGCCCGCGCCTGCGCCGCGCGATCTGCTCGGTCCTGCCGCCCGCCCGCCAGGCTGAGGTGCTGCGCGCGTGGGAGATCGCCGTGAACAAGACCGGCGGTTACATCTACTCCCGCGGCCTGATGGCGCTGGTCTCCGGCGTGGCGCACTTCGTCCTGCTCCAGGCCCTGGGCGTGCCCTACGCACCCGTGCTCGCCGTGTGGGTGGGGCTGGTGTCGCAGTTCATCCCCACCATCGGCACCTACCTGGCGGGTGCCCTGCCCATGCTGATCGCGTTCACGGTGGATCCCTGGTACGCGCTGTGGGTGCTGATCTTCGTCGTGATCTACCAGCAGTTCGAGAACTACGTGCTGCAGCCCAAGCTGACCTCCAAGACCGTCGACATCCACCCCGCCGTCGCCTTCGGTTCGGTCATCGCCGGCACCGCCCTCCTCGGTGCGGTCGGCGCGCTGATCGCCATCCCCGCCATCGCCACGCTCCAGGCCTTCCTCGGGGCGTACGTGAAGCGCTATGACGTCACGGACGACCCCCGGGTGCACGGTCACCGGCGACGGGGTGAGGGACCAGGGCTGCTCGCGCGGGCGAAGGGACTGTGGGAGCGGCGCCGCGAGGCGGAGCGGCCGGAGGGCCGGGGGCCCGGGCAGAACTCCTCCTGACCTTGCCGCCCGGCGATCCGACCAGGTCGCCGGCGATCGGCGGCAGCCAGCCCGAGACATGGGGGCGGCCTTCGGGGGAAGGCCGACAGCACGTGCTGGGACATGGAACGAATGGTGCCGGCTCGGTCGGGAGGTGCCGCGTGGTGCGCTTGACACCAAAATCGAACATCCATTCTCATGGAGGGACCGGCGAGGCTCAACGAAGGGCATTTCGACGTACTTTGGGTAGAGAAGTGCCCGAGTTATCCACAGGCCGGACGTGCGTCGGGGCGCGTTGTCAGTGGCAGGCGTTAGCGTCTTTGACGTGAAGCGATCGACTCAAGCAAATCGGGTGGAACCCATGGCAGGAACCGACCGCGAGAAGGCCCTGGATGCCGCGCTCGCACAGATTGAACGGCAATTCGGCAAGGGCGCGGTCATGCGCATGGGCGACCGGGTGAACGAGCCCATCGAGGTCATCCCGACCGGGTCCACCGCCCTCGACGTGGCCCTCGGCGTGGGCGGCCTGCCGCGCGGCCGCGTCGTCGAGGTCTACGGACCGGAGTCCTCCGGTAAGACCACCCTGACCCTGCACGCGGTGGCGAACGCGCAGAAGGCCGGCGGCCAGGTCGCCTTCGTCGACGCGGAGCACGCCCTCGACCCCGAGTACGCGAAGAAGCTCGGCGTCGACATCGACAACCTCATCCTCTCCCAGCCGGACAACGGCGAGCAGGCCCTGGAGATCGTGGACATGCTGGTCCGCTCCGGTGCCCTCGACCTCATCGTCATCGACTCCGTCGCCGCGCTCGTCCCGCGCGCGGAGATCGAGGGCGAGATGGGCGACAGCCACGTCGGTCTGCAGGCCCGCCTGATGAGCCAGGCCCTGCGGAAGATCACCAGCGCGCTCAACCAGTCCAAGACCACCGCCATCTTCATCAACCAGCTCCGCGAGAAGATCGGCGTGATGTTCGGCTCCCCCGAGACCACGACCGGTGGCCGGGCGCTGAAGTTCTACGCCTCGGTGCGCATCGACATCCGCCGCATCGAGACCCTGAAGGACGGCACGGAGGCGGTCGGCAACCGCACCCGCTGCAAGGTCGTCAAGAACAAGGTCGCGCCGCCCTTCAAGCAGGCCGAGTTCGACATCCTCTACGGCCAGGGCATCAGCCGCGAGGGCGGTCTGATCGACATGGGCGTGGAGCACGGCTTCGTCCGCAAGGCCGGTGCCTGGTACACGTACGAGGGTGACCAGCTCGGCCAGGGCAAGGAGAACGCGCGCAACTTCCTCAAGGACAATCCCGACCTGGCCAACGAGATCGAGAAGAAGATCAAGGAGAAGCTGGGCGTCGGCGTGCGCCCCGAGGAGCCGGCCGCCGAGCCGGGTACGGACGCCGCGGCCTCCGCACCGGCTGACGCGGCACCGGCTGTCCCGGCCCCGGCACCGGCCAAGACCGCCAAGTCCAAGGCCGCCGCAGCCAAGAGCTGACCTGTGACACGGCGAACCGACTGGGCGGAGTACGAGTACGCCGCCTCCGGTGCCCCACGGGGGAGGGGCACCGGAGGCGACACGGGCTCTGCCGTGGACGAGGCGGACGGCTTCGGGGACGCCACCCCACCCGAGGACGACCGGCTGTACGGAGACGGGGGCGACACCGGGCCGCACGGGGGCGGCTCACCCGGAGGCGGCTCGCGTGACGGCGGGCCGCGCGGCAGGCGCGGTCGTCGTCGGCGTGGCTTCGGTGAGGCGGCGGCCGATACCGAGGACGGAGGTGCCCTCTCCTCGTCGAGGGCCGAGCAGGAGGCACCTCCGGGGGACCCGGTCGAGCGGGCACGGGCGATCTGCCTGCGCCTGCTCACCGGGACCCCACGGACCCGTAAGCAACTCGCCGACGCCCTGCGCAAGCGGCAGATCCCGGACGACGCCGCCGAAGAGGTCCTCTCACGGTTCGAAGAGGTCGGCCTCATCAACGACAGTGCCTTCGCGGACGCCTGGGTGGAGTCTCGCCACCACGGCAGAGGGCTCGCCCGGCGTGCGCTCGCCCGGGAGCTGCGAACCAAGGGCGTCGACTCCACGCTGATCGACGAGGCGGTCTCCCAGCTCGACTCCGAGCAGGAGGAGGAGACCGCACGCGAGCTCGTCGCACGCAAGCTCCGCTCCACCCGCGGGCTCGACCGTGACAAACGCCTCCGCCGCCTCGCGGGCATGCTCGCCCGCAAGGGCTACCCCGAGGGCATGGCCCTGCGGGTGGTCCGGCAGGCGCTGGAGGAAGAGGGAGAGGACACGGAGTTTTTCGGGGACGAGGGATTCTGAGGGGTATCGCCGGCAGGACGAGGTCGGGGCCCGAAGCAGTCGCATGGCCCCGCCGAGCAACTGCCGCCGCTATCCCCTAGCAGCCCTCGCTCTCACTCCACCGGCAACCCCGCCGCCCGCCATGCCTGGAAGCCTCCGACCAGGTCCGTGGCCCGGTGCAGGCCCAATTGGTGCAAGGACTCGGCCGCCAGGCTCGACGCGTAGCCCTCGTTGCAGATCACGACGATGCGCAGGGCGTGGCTCGTGGCCTCGGGGAGACGGTGGCTGCCCTGGGGATCGAGGCGCCATTCCAGTTCGTTGCGCTCGACGACAAGGGCGCCGGGAATGAGGCCGTCCCGATCGCGCAGGGCGGCGTAGCGGATGTCGACCAGGAGCGCGTCGCCGGCCTCGGCAGCCTCGTACGCATCCTGCGCTTCGATCCGCTCGTAGCCCGCCCGGACGCGGTCCAGCAACTCGTCGATGCCGACCGGCGGTTGGGTGTCTCGGCTCGACGGCCCGGGTGCGGCGCTCACTGCCAGTCCTCCGGTCGCTCGACCTGCTCGAGTCGCAGGACGGGGCCGCTGCGGCTGTAGCGGCGGATCTGCGGCAGAGGCGGGTAGTAGGCGTGGACGGAGATCGCGTGCCGGTCGGGGGACTCATTGAGCACCTCGTGGACGTGGTGTCGGCCGAAGGCGCGGCCCTGGCCGGCCCGCAGCCGGCGTTCCCGGTCCACGTCGTCGGTGAGCTCCAGGGTCTTCCAGCCGTCGGTGGGCAGCCGAGCCGCGAGCGAGTTCTCCTTGAGCTCGCCCGAAGCGGTCAGAAAGGCACCGACCGATTCGGCGTGGTCGTGCCAGCCGGTGCCCGTGCCGGGCGGCCAGCCGATCAGCCACGCTTCGCTGCCGCCGGGCCCGTCCAGCCGCACCCATGTGCGGCCCTCCGGGTCGAGCGGCAGGGAGTCGATCAGCTCGGTGTCGGCGGCCGTGCGCCGGACGAAGTCGTAGAGGTCGGCCTGGGTGGGGGCCGGACCGGTGGAGACAGAGGGGGTGGCAGAAGGGGATACAGACACGGGTGCCGTCCTGAAGGTCCTGATGAGGGTTCGCGGGCGAGGCGCGGCAGCCGACGGACAGAGCGCGGCGCGCGCACAAAGAAGAGGAATGCGAATTCAGCAGGACGGGCGACACACGCAGCCCGCATAGCGGAGGAGGTCCATATGGACCCTCCGCCACAGGCGCACACAGGTGTCGGTCACGCACCGGAGTACACCACGGCCGCCCGGACGGGTCAACTCACTGTCACCATGCGGACGCACTGTGACAGTGAGCACATCACCGCGGGGCCGAAACCCGGGGCGAAACCCGGGGTAAGACCCGGGACCGACTCCCCGGGTCGACCTCAGCGTGAACCGGCCGAAGCGCCGGCCTCGGCCTGCGCCTTCACCGGTCCGCCCACCGTGGCCTCCGCCGCGGCGTACAGATCGGCCGGGCGCACCCCGCCCAGCGCGGTGACGAGGTGCCCGTCGGGACGCACCAGCAGCACCGTGTGCGCGGCCGCACCCGGGTAGCCTTCGGCGACGAGCAGCTCGGCGTGGTGCGGCAGTGCCGTGACCGCCGCCGCGAGCTGCGGCATGATGCCCGCGCTGACCCAGTGCTTGCGCTCCCAGACACCTGTGCCCGGTGCGATCAGCACCACGAGCAGCGCACCGCGGCCGAGCCGGTCCCGCAGTCGCACGAAGGTGCCGTCCTCCGCGGTGACCCGTACGTCGGTGACCGGTGCACCGAGTGGTGTGTCGACCGGGACCTCCCCTTCGAGGGGGCCGGGGGCGAGCGGCGAGTCGGCGTGCGCCCCCGGCGCGCCGAGCTGGCCGTACCCCAGGTGACCCTCGGTGAGCAGGGCGTCGTGGCCCCGGGACGAACCCGGGACGACGGCCCGCAGCCCGCCACCGCCGCGCAGCAGCGGCAGTGCCTGGTCGGCGGCGCGGAGCCGGGCGGCGACGACCGCCCGGCGTTCCGTCTGGTAGCTGTCGAGGAGTGCCTCGTGCGGCCCGTGGTGCCAGGCCAGGGCAAGCTTCCAGGCGAGATTGTCGGCGTCCCGCAGGCCCTCGTCCAGTCCGTGCGTGCCCAGCGCGCCGAGCAGGTGGGCCGCGTCCCCGGCGAGGAACACACGGTCGGCGCGCCAGCGGCGGGCCAGCCGGTGGTGGACGGTGTGGACCCCGGTGTCCAGCAGCTCGTAGGGCGGGGTCGTGCCGCCCGCCCAGCCGGCCAGCGTTTCCCGGATGCGGGTGAGCAGCAGTTCGGGGGTGACCAGGTCCTTGCCGGGCGGCAGGAGCCAGTCCAGGCGCCAGACGCCGTCCGGCAGCGGACGTGCCGTGACCTCGCCGGCCGAGGGCCCGGACATGCGCCATGGCGGCAGGCGGTGCAGCAACGCCTCGTCGTAGAAGGGCAGTTCCGTACGGAGCGCGGCGACGGCGTGACGTTCCACCGCCGTACGGCCCGGGAAGCGGATGTCCTGGATCTTGCGCACGGTCGAGCGGGGGCCGTCGCAGCCGACCAGGTAACTGCCGCGCCACCAGGTGCCCTTGGGGCCGCGGGTGTGGGCCGTAACGCCCGAGGGCTCTTGTTCGAGGCCGTCGAGGCGGCTCTCCACCGCGATCTTGACCAGCCGTTCGTCCGCGAGGGCGGCGCGCAGGGCGCCGGTCAGCACGTGCTGGGCGATGTGCAGAGGGGAGGGCTCGGTGTCGTCGAAAACCACTTCGCGCATCACCTGCTTGCGCCGCACCGACCGCCATCCGGCCCAGTGCGCACCGGCCCGGGCGAGGGGCATGCCGGTCAGCCGTTCCACGAGGGCGGCGGTGTCCTCGCGCAGGACGACGGTGCGCGCCGCGCGGGGTTCGTCCTTGCCGGGGCCCTCGTCGAGGACGACGCACGGCACCTCCTGACGCGCCAGCGCCAGGGCGAGCGTGAGCCCCACGGGCCCAGCTCCGACGATGATCACCGGGTCCACGGCGTGGCGCCCCCTGCCCGCGGTGGTGTCCTGAGAGACGTAGGTGAACAGGAAGTCGGAGCAGGGTGCACGATCACAGAACGTATGCAACCCATTGCCGGTGCTTGCGTCAAGTGACCAGGGGCAGTGGCGATCATGCCACTGCCCCTGAGTGTGTCACGTGAGGTGACCGGGTGTCAGACGGTGCCTCCGGCGCCGGTCCCCGCCGTGCCGGCGATCTCCGCGTCGTTCGCGCCCACGACCGCGCCCGTCGACTTCTTGGCCCGCCGCAGTCGGCGCTCCAGCCAGCTGGCGAACGAGGTGAGGGCGAAGTTGAGCGCGATGAAGATGACCGCCACGACCGTGAAGCTGGCGATGATGTTCGCGCCGTAGTAGCCGCTCATCGTGTTCGCCGAGGAGAGCAGTTCGGAGTAGGTGAGGACGGCGCCGCCGAGTGCGGTGTCCTTCACGATGACGACGAGCTGGCTGACGATGGCCGGAAGCATCGCGGTGACGGCCTGCGGCAGCAGGACCAGGCGCATCAACTGGCCCTTGCGCAGGCCGATCGCCATCGCCGCCTCGGACTGCCCCTTGGGCAGGGACAGGATGCCCGCCCGGACGATCTCCGCCAGGACGGAGGCGTTGTACAGCACCAGGCCGGTGACGACCGCGTAGAGCGGACGGTCGTCGGAGGTGACGTTGGTGTACTCGGCGAAGAGAGCGAGGCCGAAGATCATCAGGACCAGCACCGGGATGGACCGGAAGAACTCGACCACGACCGCGGCCGGCACCCTGACCCACACGTGGTCCGACAGACGGGCGATGCCGAGGACCGCGCCCAACGGCATCGCGATGATCACCGCCAGAGCGGCGGCCTTCAAGGTGTTCTGCAGACCCGGCCAGATGTACGTGGACCAGGCCTCGGTGTGGACGAACGGCTGCCACAGGGCCCATTCCAGCTGGCCCTTGTCCTTGAGGGTTCCGATCACCCACCACAGCAGAGCGGCGACGGCGACCAGGAAGACCACCGTGAGGAGGACGTTGCGACGCTTGGCGCGAGGGCCCTGCGCGTCGTACAGAACGGAGCTCATCGCTTCACCGCCACCTTCTTGCCCACCCAGCCGAGGAACAGGCCGGTCGGCAGCGTCAGGATCACGAAACCGAACGCGATGATCGCCGAGATCAGCAACAGCTGTGCCTCGTTCTCGATCATCTCCTTCATCAGTACCGCCGCTTCGGCGACACCGATGGCGGCGGCCACCGTGGTGTTCTTGATGAGGGCGATCAGCACGTTCGCGAGCGGGACGACGGACGAACGGAACGCCTGCGGCAGCACGACAAGCCCCAGCACCTGGCGGAAGTTGAGACCGATCGCGCGGGCCGCCTCCGCCTGCCCGACCGGCACCGTGTTGATGCCGGAGCGCAGTGCCTCGCACACGAAGGACGAGGTGTAGAGAATCAGGCCCAGCACGGAGAGCCGGAAGTTGATCGTCTCGACGTCGTCCGCGCCGAGGGAGACCCCCAACGTCTGGTTCAGGCCCAGCGACGTGAACAGGATGATGACGGTCAGCGGGATGTTGCGCACGATGTTCACGTACGCGGTCCCGAAGCCGCGCATCAGCGGCACCGGGCCGACGCGCATGGCGGCCAGCAAGGTGCCCCAGATCAGGGAGCCGACGGCGGAGAGCACAGCGAGCTGCACTGTCGTCCAGAAGGCTCCCAGCAGGTCGTAATCCTTGAGAAAGTCGAACACGATCTCCCGTGCTTCCGCGTGTAGGGATGCCCACGCCGGTGCGCCGCCCCTTCCGGTGGACGGCGCACCCTGTCAGGCGCTGCTTCAGCTCTTGATCTCGCCGATCTTCGGCGCCGGCTCGTTCTTGTAGTTGGCCGGGCCGAGGTTCTTGTCCACGGCCTTCTGCCAGGCGCCGTCGGCGACCATGGCCTCGAGGGCCTTGTTGATCTTGTCCTTGAGGTCGCTGCCCTTCTTGACGCCGATGCCGTAGTTCTCGTTCGTCAGCTTGAAGCCGCCGAGCTTGAACTTGCCCTTGAACTGCGACTGGGCGGCGTAACCGGCGAGGATCGAGTCGTCGGTGGTCAGCGCGTCGACGGCACCGTTCTGCAGGCCGGGCAGGCAGGCGGAGTACGTCGGGTACGGCTGCAGCTGCGCCTTGGGGGCCAGCTTGTCCTTGACGTTCTGCGCCGAGGTGGAGCCCGTGACCGAGCACAGCTTGGCGTTGTTCAGGTCCTTCGGCGACTTGATCTTGTTGTCGTCCGCACGAACCAGAACATCCTGGTGGGCCAGCAGGTACGGGCCGGCGAAGTCGACCGACTGCTGACGCTCCGGGGTGATCGAGTACGTCGCCGCGATGAAGTCGACGTCACCACGCTTCAGCATGGTCTCGCGGTCGGCGCTCTTCGCTTCCTTCCACTCGATCTGGTCGGCCTTGTAGCCGAGCTTCTTCGCGACGTACGTGGCGACGTCCACGTCGAAGCCGGCGTAGCCCTGCGGCGTCTTCTGGCCGAGGCCGGGCTGGTCGAACTTGATGCCGACGGTGATCGTCTTGCCGCCGTCGGAGCCGGAGCCGCCGCCGGTGCTGTTGTCGCCGCCGCACGCGGTGGCGGTGAGGGCGAGGGCGAAGACGGTGGCCGAGGCGGCGGTGACCTTGCGGAGCTTCATGATGAACATCCTTTGGCTGGTGAAGAGATGCGGGCCCTCAAGGGGCGGGCGGCACGCGCTGCGCGTCGGACGCGGCCCGCGCCGTCAGTGGTGCAGGATCTTGGAAAGGAAGTCCTTGGCACGGTCGCTGCGCGGGTTGCTGAAGAACTGGTCGGGCGCAGCCTCCTCGACGATTCGGCCGTCCGCCATGAACACCACGCGGTTTGCAGCCGATCGTGCGAAACCCATCTCATGGGTGACGACGATCATGGTCATGCCGTCGCGGGCGAGCTGCTGCATGACCTCCAGCACCTCGTTGATCATCTCGGGGTCGAGCGCGGAGGTCGGCTCGTCGAAGAGCATCACCTTCGGCTCCATGGCCAGGGCCCGCGCGATGGCGACGCGCTGCTGCTGACCGCCGGAGAGCTGCGCCGGGTACTTCTCGGCCTGCGCGCCCACGCCGACCCGGTCCAGCAGGGCCCGGGCCCGCTCCTCGGCCGCCTTCTTGTCCTTCTTGCGGACCTTGATCTGGCCGAGCATCACGTTCTCGAGCACGGTCTTGTGCGCGAAGAGGTTGAAGGACTGGAAGACCATCCCGACGTCGGCGCGCAGCTTGGCCAGCTCCTTGCCCTCGGCGGGCAGCGGCTTGCCGTCGATCGTGATCGTCCCGGAGTCGGTCGTCTCCAGGCGGTTGATGGTGCGGCACAGGGTGGACTTGCCGGACCCGGAGGGTCCGATGACCACGACGACTTCACCGCGGGCGATCGTCAGGTCGATGTCCTGGAGTACGTGCAACGCGCCGAAGTGCTTGTTGACGCTCTTCAGGACGACCAGTTCTCCGGTCGCGGCCACATCTTCCTTGGCCACCGATACTTCGGTCATCGCTCTCAGGCTCCGTCCTCCTCGGTTTCGGAGGACAGTAGTAACCCTCTACGACCTGCGTCATTACATCTGAGGGGAATCTGAGCATCACGATCCGATAGCAATCGGACACGTGTCGTAGCACTTGTGAGCAGCGCTGATATCGGCCGGGTAACGGAAGGGCTCCGCAACCGGAACTCTCTTGACGCCGTCCTCATCCATCAGCGTGACTGCACAAGATGCACGCGCGCGTGTGCACGCGTTGTGTACACATACAGATCGTACGGCCAGTGAACTGAAGGGGGACCGGATGAGACTGCTGCTCGTCGAGGACGACAACCACGTCGCCGCCGCCCTGTCGGCGGTTCTGGCGCGGCACGGGTTCGACGTCACGCACGCGCGCAGCGGTGAGGAGGCCCTCCAGGCACTCGTCCCCGAGGGCGACTGCTTCGGCGTCGTCCTCCTCGACCTCGGCCTGCCCGACCAGGACGGATACGAGGTCTGCGGCAAGATCCGCAAGCGCACCAGCACCCCGGTGATCATGGTCACCGCGCGCTCCGACGTGCGCTCCCGCATCCACGGCCTCAACCTCGGCGCCGACGACTACGTCGTGAAGCCCTACGACACCGGGGAGCTGCTCGCCCGTATCCACGCGGTCAGCCGGCGCACCTCCCACGAGGACACCTCCAGCGGCATCGAGACCGAGCTGCGGCTCGGCCCGGTGCACATCGAGCTGCCCACGCGCAGGGTCAGTGTGGACGGGTCGGTGATCAGCCTGACCCGCAAGGAGTTCGACCTGCTGGCCCTGCTCGCGCAGCGGCCCGGAGTGGTCTTCCGCCGGGAACAGATCATCAGCGAGGTGTGGCAGACCAGTTGGGAGGGCACCGGACGCACCCTGGAAGTGCACGTCGCGTCCCTGCGCGCCAAGCTCCGGATGCCGGCCCTCATCGAGACCGTCCGCGGAGTCGGTTACCGGCTCGTCGCGCCCGCCGGGTAGCGGGGCCGGGTGCGCACTCGTCTGCTCCCGCTGCTCATCGTCCTGATGGCGGCCGTTCTCCTCGCGCTCGGCGTCCCGCTCGCCGTCAGTCTCGCCGGCGCCCAGCAGCAGAAGGTCGTCGTCGACCGGATCGACGACACCGCGCGCTTCGCCGCCCTGGCCCAGTTCGTCACCGACTCGCCCGACGGCTCCACCGGCGCCTTCGAGAACGAGCGCCTGGCCACCCTCAGCAGCGAGCTGCGCAGCTACTACGAGGTCTACGGCATTCGGGCCGGTGTCTTCTACCGCACCGGCAGGGCCATGGCCCACGCCCCCGCCGAGTGGTCACTGCCCCAGGAGGGCGAGGTACGGGACGCCTTCGACGAGGCGAAGCTCAGCCGCCGCAGCCACGACCCGAAGCAGGTGTGGCCCTGGCAGCGCCGCAACCTCGTGGTCGCCTCGCCGGTCATCCGGGACGGTGACGTCGTCGCGGTCGTCGTCACCGACTCGCCCACGGGCCAGCTGCGCTCACGCACGCTGCACGGCTGGCTGGTCATCGGCGCGGGCGAGTTCGCCGCGATGCTGCTGGCCGTCGGTGCCGCCCTGCGGCTGACCGGCTGGGTGCTCAAGCCCGTGCGCGTCCTGGACGCCACCACCCACGACATCGCCACCGGCCGGCTCAAGTCCCGGGTCGCCGCCGCCGGCGGGCCGCCGGAACTCCGGCGGCTCGCCCGGTCGTTCAACGAGATGGCGGACAACGTCGAGGACGTGCTGGAGCAGCAGCGCGCCTTCGTCGCCGACGCCTCCCACCAACTGCGCAACCCCCTCGCCGCGCTGCTGCTGCGCATCGAGCTGCTCTCGTTCGAACTGCCCGAGGGCAATCAGGAGATCGCCTCGGTCCAGGCCGAGGGCAAGCGCCTCGCGCAGGTCCTGGACGACCTGCTCGACCTGGCGCTGGCCGAGCACACCGAGGCGGATCTGCGGATCACCGACATCGGTGAGCTCGCCGCCGAACGCCTCGCGGCCTGGACTCCGACCGCCGAGGCCAAGGGCGTGCGCCTGGTGGGGGACTGTCCGCCGACGACCGCATGGGCCGACCCGGTCGCGCTGTCCAGTGCGCTGGACGCGGTCATCGACAACGCGGTGAAGTTCACGCCCGAGGAGCAGACCGTCGAGGTGACCGTCGCCTCCAACGGCGACACCTCCACCGTCGTCGTGACCGACCAGGGTCCGGGCCTCACCGAGGAGGAGCTGGCCCGCGTCGGCGACCGCTTCTGGCGCAGCGGCCGGCACCAGAACATCAAGGGCTCGGGCCTCGGGCTGTCCATCTCGCGGGCGCTGCTCGCGGCGGGCGGGGGTTCCATCGCGTACGACCGTCATGAGCCGCACGGACTGAAGGTGACGGTGGCGGTGCCGAGGTCGGCGCCCACGGTCTGACGGGGAGGCGGCTGTGGCGCGGCCGCGGTCTGACGGGGAGGCGGCTGTGGCGCGGCCGCGGTCCGCCCGGGCGCTACGGCTTGACCGACTGGTAGTAGCGCTGGGCGCCCACGTGCAGTTTCAGAGGGTCCGTGTAGATCGCCGTGCGGACGTCGACCAGCTGGGCGGAGTGGACGGTCGCGCCGATGAGATCCCGGCTGTCGAGCACCGTACGGGTCAGCCACTCGGTGAGCCGCGGATCCATGTCGCTGCGCGTGATCAGCAGGTTGGACACCGCGAGCGTCGGTATCGCCTTGCCGCGCTGAATGGTGGGGTAGGCCGATTCCGGCATCTTCGTGGCCCGGTAGTAGCGCGTGGCACCGCCCTGGTCGTGCAGTCTGGCCACGAGCGTGGCGTCGATCGGCACGAATCGGAAGGCCGACGCCGACTTCTTGGCCGGCCGGCTGAGCCCGTCCGTGGGCAGACCGCCCGACCAGAAGAACGCGTCCAGGCCGTGGCCCAGCCGCTTGGGTCCGGTGTCGATGCCGTCCGACGACGGCTTGATGTCCTTTTCCGGGTCGATGCCGGCCGCCTTGAGCACGCCATTGGCGATCAGCCGCACCCCGGAGTCGGGCAGTCCTATGGCCACCCGCTTGCCCCGCAGGTCCGCGACCGAGTGGATGTCCGAGTCCGGCGGCACGACGAGCTGGACGTAGTCGTCGTACAGGCGGGCGACGCCGCGCAGCCGGTCGGCGCCCGGGCCTTTGCCGAGCTTGTACGTGGCGACCGCGTCGGCCGCGGCGATCGCGAAGTCCGCGTCGCCCGTCGCCACGTCCGCGACGTTCTCCTGCGAACCGGCACTGGGCTGCAGCCGCACCTTCAGGTCGGGCATGTCCTTGTCGATCTCGTCGCTCAGGAGCTTGCCGTACTCGTGGTAGACCCCGGCGCGTGTGCCCGTGCTGAACGTGATGGTCCCGCTCGGCGGCTCCTCGGCCCAGGGGCGCAGCCACCACAGCAGCAGGCCGAGGACCACGAGGGAGGCGGCGCCGCCCTGCAGGGCCCGACGCCTGCCGATACGGGGGAGCGTTCTGGACATGCGGGCGATCCTGCCAGCCGGGTGGCCCCCTGACCAGGGCAGGGGTCACAGACGTGGGGTGGTCACAGCGATGGTTCCTGCGAGCGCGCCGGGTCCAAGGCGGGGGCGGGGGAGTGTCAGTGGCCGCCACTACAGTCGGCCCCCATGAGCTCCTCGCCCGCTGACCTGGTCCGTGAATTCCACCGCGCCTTCGGCCTGGACGCCCGCAGTACGCCGACGGAGGTCTCCCCGGAACTGGCGGCCCACCGGGGCGAACTCCTCGCGGAGGAGGCGGCGGAGGTCGCCGAGGTATCGGTACGGGGACCGCTCGACCGGCTCGCCCACGAGCTGGCGGACGTGGTCTACGTCGCGTACGGCACCGCCCTCGTGCACGGCATCGACCTCGACGCGGTCCTCGCCGAGATCCACCGCTCCAACATGACGAAGATCGGCCCCGACGGCTCGGTCTCCCGCCGCGAGGACGGCAAGGTCCTCAAGGGCGAGCACTACGAGGCGCCGGACGTGCCGGGGGTGCTGCGCAGGCAGGGGTGGGTGCCGGGAGGGGGAGCCTGACCGGGGGCAGGGGCCGCTGCCCCCGAGGGGCGATCGGGCGCCCGGCCCCGGCCCCGAGGCCACGCCCCTGCGCACCCGGGAGGCCACGCCCCTGCGCACCCGGCGCGCCCTCCTCAGTCGGCGACCGGTGCCTCGGCCTCGGCCGCCCGGGGCGCGGGCTCCGGGCGGTGGGGCAGGCGGCGGCGGGACCACCACGTCGCCACCGGCTCGGTGTAGCGCGCGGTGAGCGGGCCGAGGACGACCAGGATCAGCACATAGGCCGTGGCCAGAGGGCCGAGGGACGGTTCGATCCCGGCCGCGACCGCGAGACCCGCGATGACGATCGAGAACTCTCCGCGTGCCACCAGCGCGCCACCCGCCCGCCAGCGCCCCTTGACGGAGATCCCGGCCCGCCGGGCCGCCCAGTAACCGGTGGCGATCTTCGTCAGCGCGGTGACGACGGCCAGCCCGAGTGCGGGCAGCAGGACGGGCGGGATGCTCGACGGGTCGGTGTGCAGCCCGAAGAAGACGAAGAAGACCGCCGCGAACAGGTCACGCAGGGGGCTCAGCAGGGTGTGCGCGCCCTCCGCGACCTCCCCCGACAGCGCGATGCCCACCAGGAAGGCCCCGACCGCCGCCGACACTTGGAGCTGCTGCGCGACACCCGCGACCAGGATGGTCAGACCCAGCACGACCAGCAGCAGCTTCTCCGGGTCGTCGCTGGAGACGAACCGTGAGATGAGCCTGCCGTAGCGCACGGCCAGGAACAGCACGAGCCCGGCTGCGCCCAGCGCGATCGCCAGGGTCACGCTGCCGGCCATCAGCCCGACGCCGGCCACCAGCGCCGTGACGATGGGCAGGTACACCGCCATCGCCAGATCCTCCAGGACCAGCACGCTGAGGATCACCGGCGTCTCCCGGTTGCCGACCCGGCCCAGATCGCCCAGCACCTTCGCGATCACTCCGGACGACGAGATCCAGGTGACACCGGCCAGCACGACCGCGGCCACCGGGCCCCAGCCGAGCAGCAGCGCCACGGCCGCCCCGGGCAGCGCGTTCAGGGCGCAGTCGACCAGACCGGACGGGTAGTGCGTCTTGAGGTTGGAGACCAGATCGCTCGCCGTGTACTCCAGGCCCAGCATCAGCAGCAGCAGGATGACGCCGATCTCCGCGCCCGTGGCGATGAACTCCTCGCTCGCGCCGAGCGGCAGCAGACCCCCCTCACCGAAGGCGAGGCCGGCCAGGAGGTAGAGGGGTATCGGCGAGAGCTGGAACCGGGCGGCGAACCGGCCGAGCAGGCCGAGGCCGAGAATGATGGAACCGAACTCGATGAGCAGAACAGCGGAGTGCAAAAGTTCACTCCCGCCCGAGTATGGTCGCCGCCGCGTCGACGCCCTCTCGGGTGCCGACGACGATCAGCGTGTCACCGCCCGACAGCCGGAAGTCCGGCGCGGGCGACGGGATGGCCTCGGCCCGGCGCAGCACGGCCACCACCGACGCGCCCGTCTCCGTCCGCATCCGCATGTCGCCGAGCACCCGCCCGTTCCAGCGCGAGGTCGCGGACACCTCGATCCGTTCGGCCACCAGTCCGAGGTCCGTGGTGTACAGCAGGCTCGGGCTGTGGTGGGACGGCTTCAGCGCGTCGATCAGCGAGCCCGCCTCCGAGCTGGTCAGCTTCAACGACTGTGCGCACGAGTCGGGATCGTCGGACCGGTACACGTTCACCGTGCGCGTGCCGTCTCGGTGCGCCACCACCGACAGATGGCGGTGTTCCCGGGTCTCCAGGTCGTACTGGACCCCGATACCCGGCAGCGGCGTCGCCCTCAGGCGCGGAGCTGACACGTTGCTTCCCCTTGTTCGTCTTGTTCGTCTTGGTTGTCTTGCTTTGTCGACCTGATGAACGGAGCCGATCATCGGACGAGTCAACTCCGCATGCTCCCATCCGGCCGTACGGTGACGACATGGGTGTCGTGACGGATATACGCAGCGGCCGGTCGCCGGAGAGGGTGGAGGGGGCGGTGCACCGCGCGGCGTCGGGAAGGAGCGGATCCAGAGGCGTGTCGTTGTTCTGGCGGATCTTCTCGCTCAACGCCGTCGGCCTGGTCGTGGCCACGGCGCTGCTGCTCGGCCCGGTCACAGTCTCCACCCCCGTTCTCGCCGGCGAGGCCCTCGTCCTGCTCGGCGGTCTGGTGCTGCTGCTCGCCGGCAACGCGCTCGTGCTGCGCTACGGCCTGGTGCCCCTGCAACGTCTCGACCGGGCCATGGCCACCGCCGACCTGCTGCGTCCGGGCTCCCGGCCCGTGGTCGCGGGGCCGGCGGAGACGGCCGGGCTGATCACCACGTACAACACGATGCTCGACCGGCTGGAGGCCGAGCGGGCGGTGGGCGCCGCCCGGGCGCTGTCCGCACAGGAGAGCGAACGGCACCGGATCGCCCGAGAGCTCCACGACGAGGTCGGGCAGACCCTCACCGCCGTACTCCTCCAGCTCAAACGCGTCGCCGACCGGGCGCCCGAGGACCTTCGCGAGGAGGTGGGCCAGGCGCAGGAGGCGACCCGGGCCGGCCTGGACGAGATCCGCCGGATCGCCCGCCGCCTGCGCCCGGGCGTGCTGGAGGAACTCGGGCTGGCCAGCGCCCTGCGGTCGCTGGCCGGCGAGTTCACGGCCCACGGGCTGACGGTGCGACACCACGTCACCGGTGAGCTCCCCGCCCTGACCCCGGAGGCGGAACTCGTCGTCTACCGGGTCGCCCAGGAGGGCCTGACCAACACCGCCCGGCACGCCGCCGCCGACCGCGCCGAACTCTGCCTCCAGCCGGTCCCCGACGGCGTCGAACTCCTCGTACGCGACAACGGCACAGGCCTCGGCGACGCCCCCGAGGGCGCCGGCCTCACGGGCATGCGCGAGCGCGCCCTGCTGATCGGTGCCGCCCTGACCCTGCAACCGGCGCCGGGCGGGGGCACCGACGTACGGCTGCGCGTACCGGTGACACGGCGCGTACCCGTGACCGAAGGACCCCGCTGATGACCACACCGATCCGTGTGCTGCTCGCCGACGACCACACCCTCGTACGCCGGGGTGTGCGCCTCATCCTGGACGGCGAGCCCGACCTCACGGTCGTGGCCGAGGCCGGGGACGGCGCCGAGGCCGTCGCCAAGGCCCGGGAGACCCCGGTGGACCTCGCGGTCCTGGACATCGCCATGCCCCGCACGACCGGCCTCCAGGCGGCCCGTGAACTCTCGCGCCGGATGCCCGGCCTGCACATCCTGATCCTGACGATGTACGACAACGAGGAGTACTTCTTCGAGGCACTCAGGGCCGGAGCCAGCGGCTACGTGCTCAAGTCCGTCGCCGACCGCGACCTGGTCGAGGCCTGCCGGGCCGCCGTGCGCGACGAGCCGTTCATCTACCCGGGTGCCGAACGCGCCCTCGTCCGCTCCTACCTGGAGCGGCTGCACCGGGGTGACGGCCTGCCGGAGCGGGCCATCACCGAACGCGAGGAGGAGATCCTCAAGCTGGTCGCAGAGGGCCACACCTCGAAGGAGATCGGGGAACTCCTCTTCATCAGCGCCAAGACCGTGGAGCGCCACCGCGCCAACCTCCTGCAGAAGCTCGGCATGCGCGACCGCCTGGAGCTGACCCGGTACGCGATCAGGGCCGGACTCATCGAGCCCTGAGCCCGGTGCGGGGCTCCTGCCGGGCGGCCGTGCCCCTTCCGGTGACCGCCGGCCCTTGCCGTTCCCCGACGGCCCCCGGCAGGTCAGCGACAGGTCAACGGCCTTGGGTGAGCGGGTGGCTGATCCCTGGGCCGAGATGAGCGCGGCCGACTCCGCGAGGTCGGTGGCGAACCGCTCCACGGCCTCGTAGGGGAAGCGGTGGCTGGGACCGCTGAGGGAGAGCGAGGCGACGACCGAGCCCGAACGGCCGGTGACCGGCACCGCGACGGCGGTCAGGCCCTCGTCCCACTCGCACCTCGGGGGCGACGATCTCCGGGAAGCACCTCGGGGGCGACGATCTCCGGGAAGCACCTACCCTTGAACCATGACCAGCAGCAGCGACCGGAGCCCGGCAGTGGACGTTCGATCATCTAAGACCTATGAGATCCGGACCTACGGATGCCAGATGAACGTCCACGACTCCGAGCGATTGTCCGGACTGCTCGAGGACGCGGGCTACGTCCGCGCGCCCCAGGGCGCCGACGAGGCGGACGTCGTCGTCTTCAACACCTGCGCCGTGCGGGAGAACGCCGACAACAAGCTGTACGGCAACCTCGGCCACCTCGCACCGAAGAAGGCGGCCCGCCCCGGCATGCAGATCGCCGTCGGCGGCTGCCTCGCGCAGAAGGACCGCGACACCATCGTGAAGCGGGCGCCCTGGGTGGACGTCGTCTTCGGGACGCACAACATCGGCAAGCTGCCCGTCCTGCTGGAGCGCGCCCGCGTGCAGGAGGAGGCGCAGGTCGAGATCGCCGAGTCGCTGGAGGCGTTCCCCTCGACACTCCCCACCCGCCGCGAGAGCGCCTACGCGGCCTGGGTCTCCATCTCCGTCGGCTGCAACAACACCTGCACCTTCTGCATCGTCCCGGCCCTGCGCGGCAAGGAGAAGGACCGCCGCCCCGGCGACATCCTCGCCGAGATCGAGGCCCTGGTCGCCGAAGGCGTCTGCGAGATCACGCTGCTCGGACAGAACGTCAACGCCTACGGCTCCGACATCGGCGACCGCGAGGCCTTCAGCAAGCTGCTGCGCGCCTGCGGGAAGATCGACGGGCTGGAGCGCGTCCGCTTCACCTCCCCGCACCCCCGTGACTTCACCGACGACGTCATCGCCGCCATGGCCGAGACGGCCAACGTGATGCCGCAGCTGCACATGCCGCTCCAGTCGGGCTCCGACCCGGTCCTGAAGGCGATGCGCCGCTCCTACCGCCAGGAGCGCTTCCTGGGGATCATCGAGAAGGTCCGCGCCGCCATCCCGCACGCCGCGATCAGCACGGACATCATCGTGGGCTTCCCCGGCGAGACCGAGGAGGACTTCGAGCAGACGCTGCACGTGGTCCGCGAGGCCCGCTTCGCCCAGGCCTTCACGTTCCAGTACTCCAAGCGCCCCGGAACCCCGGCCGCCGAGATGGACGGCCAGATCCCCAAGAAGGTCGTCCAGGAGCGCTACGAGCGGCTCGTCGCCCTCCAGGAGGAGATCTCCTGGGAGGAGAACAAGAAGCAGGTCGGCCGCACGCTGGAGCTGATGGTCGCCGAGGGCGAGGGCCGCAAGGACGACACCACCCACCGCCTGTCCGGCCGCGCGCCTGACAGCCGCCTCGTCCACTTCACCAAGCCGGACCAGGAGGTCCGCCCCGGCGACGTCGTCACGGTCGAGATCACCTACGCCGCCCCGCACCACCTCCTCGCCGAGGGGCCCGTGCTGGACGTGCGCCGCACGCGCGCGGGTGACGCCTGGGAGAAGCGGAACGCGGCCGAGAAGGCCAAGCCCGTCGGCGTGATGCTGGGCCTGCCGAAGATCGGCGCCCCCGAGCCCCTGCCGGCCGTGGCGAGCGGCTGCGGCTGCGACTAGCCGGATCGCCGACGCACTCGCCTTGCCGGCCGTGGTGAGCGGGTGCGGTCGTGATTGAGCCGGATCGCCGACGTACTCGCCTTGCCGGCCGTGGTGAGCGGGTGCGGCTGCGACTGAGACGGGCCGCTGCCGCCCTGTGCGGTGACAGCGGCTCCTGAGGGTTACCCTGCCGATCATGCTTGTCGCCGCCGCCGTCTGCCCCTGCCCGCCCCTCCTGGTGCCCGAGGTCGCCGTGGGCGCCGCCCCGGGACTGGATGCCGCGCGGGCCGCCTGCACGGACGCGCTGGGCGTGCTCGCCGCCGCCCGGCCGGGACGGCTCGTGGTCGTCGGACCGGTCGGCGGTGCCGGGACCGAGGACTATCCGGCGGGAACGGCGGGGTCCTTCCGGGGCTTCGGCGTCGACCTCGACGTGCGGCTGGGAGCGGCCGAGGGCGCGGGCACGGACGCGCGGCTGCCGCACTCGCTGGGTGTGGCCGCCTGGCTGCTGGAGCGGACCGGGTGGTCCGACGCTCCGGTCGAGGGATTCGGGGTGGGCGAGTCCTGCCCCACCGAGCGGTGCGTGCAGTCCGGGAGGGAGCTCGCCGCCCTGGACGAGCGGGTGGCCCTGCTGGTGATGGGGGACGCCAGCGCGTGCCGGACGCTCAAGGCCCCGGGCTACCTGGACGAACGGGCGGCGCCCTTCGACGCGCAGGTCGCACGGGCGCTCGGCGCGGCGGACCTGGCCGCACTCACCAAGCTGGACACCGGGCTGGCCCACGAGCTGAAGGTCTCCGGCCGGGCTCCCTGGCAGGTCCTGGCGGGCGCTGCCGAGGGCGCGGACCTCTGCGGCTCACTGCTGTACGAGGACGCGCCGTACGGCGTGGGGTACGTCGTCGCCGCCTGGTCGTAGACCTGGCCGCAGGGTGCGGGAAGGGGCGTAGCGCGGGCTTCGGGAACGATCGTGGCGGGCGGCGCGGGAATCCAGCGGGCCGCAGGGAGCGGGAAAACGTTCACGGCCGGGCGCCAGGGCGTGGGAACGGCGGACGGCCGGGAGCCCTCGTGCTCCGCGGCCGTTCGCCGATGTGCCTTTCAGGGTGCCGATGCGCGGTTCGGTCCCTCGGGGCGCCGGGGCGAGCTCAGGACGTGGGCGGCGGCGCCTCCGGAGGCGGAGGGACGCCCGCATCCGTCGGGGAAGCCGCGTCCGTCGGGGGAGCCGCGTCCCGTGGTGGTGCCGTCCGGCCCGTGCCGGGCGGCTTCGTCGTGCCGGCCGCGCCGGGCGGCGTCGTGCCGCCCGTCTCCGGTGCGCCGTCGCCATGGTGCGTGAGTCGGCCCATGGCGCCCTTGGCCCGGCCCGTGCCCGACTGGATCCTGTCGCTGTACTTGCCCTTGGTCGTCTTGTCGACGGCCTGCGCGGCCTTTTCGAGACCTTGATGGATCTTGCCCTCATGCCGCTGTGCGAGGTCGGAGACCTTGCCCTTGGCCGGGCCCAGCTTGGCTTTCACGTTGTCCATGAGACCCATGGCTCACCTTCCCTCGCGCGGGGCGGTCACTTACGGGCGCCCTCGTCGGCCTCGTTGTCGGCCGCCTGCTCGGTGGACTGCTGCTTGGGGATGTCGACGCCCTCGGACTCGGTGACCTCGGGGGTGGCCTCGGCAGCCGGCTCCGCCGCTACCGGGGTTTCGTCGTTGCCCTTCGCCTCGGCGGTCCGGGCGGCCTCGGCCGTCTGCGCCCCGGCCGTCTCCGCCTCGGTCCCGGCCTTCGCCGTGTCGTTGTGAGCCTCGGCTGCAGGCGTCTCCGCCGTGGCCTTCGACCGCCGGAGAAGTCGTGCAAAAACGCCCATATCCACTCCATACATTACTCGTGCGGGCGAAATCCCGCGTTGCCCGGTGCGTCAATTTGCGCGGCCCGGGCCACCGCCTCTGCGATCCGGCGGCAGGAACCTCGCAACGGGCAACGACCTCGCGTCTGTCGCGTCACGTAACTCGTTCGAGACCAGGGGTGGAGGTTTGGGAGACTGTGGCGGTGAGCAGCGCACCCCCCGCCCCCCGTGTCATCGCCGTCGTCGGACCGACTGCGGCCGGAAAGTCCGATCTGGGCGTCTTCCTGGCCCAGCGCCTCGGCGGCGAGGTCGTCAACGCCGACTCCATGCAGCTCTACCGAGGGATGGACATCGGTACCGCCAAGCTGACGCCCGAAGAGCGCGACGGCGTCCCCCATCACCTGCTGGACATCTGGGACGTGACCGTCACCGCGTCCGTCGCCGAGTACCAGCGCCTGGCCCGCGAGCGGATCGAGGCGCTGCTCGCCGAGGGGCGCTGGCCGATCCTGGTCGGCGGTTCCGGACTGTACGTGCGCGGGGCCGTCGACAACCTGGAGTTCCCCGGCACCGACCCCGAGGTCCGGGCCCGCCTGGAGGAGGAACTCGCGCTGCGCGGCTCCGGTGCGCTGCACGCCCGCCTGGCCGCCGCCGACCCCGAGGCGGCCCGCGCGATCCTGCCGAGCAACGGCCGCCGGGTCGTCCGCGCCCTCGAGGTGATCGAGATCACCGGCAGGCCCTTCACGGCCAATCTCCCCGGCCATGACTCGGTGTACGACACCCTTCAGATCGGCGTCGACGTGGCCCGCCCCGAGCTCGACGAGCGCATCGCGCGCCGGGTCGACCGGATGTGGGACGCCGGCCTCGTGGACGAGGTGCGCGCGCTGGAGACGCAGGGATTGCGCGAAGGGCGTACGGCCTCGCGCGCGCTCGGCTACCAGCAGGTGCTCGCGGCGCTCGCCGGGGAGTGCACGCTCGACGACGCGCGGGCCGAGACCGTGCGTGCCACCAAGCGCTTCGCGCGCCGCCAGGACTCATGGTTCAGGCGCGACCCGCGGGTGCACTGGTTGAGTGGGGCGGCGGCCGATCTCACGGAACTTCCGCAGCTCGCGCTGTCCTTGGTCGAACGACCGGTCACAGCCTGATCACGTCATGGCATCGGGACGCCCAGGCCGTCATCCGGTCCTTCGGCGGCGTGCCATCATCGAGCTTCGATCGACCGAACTGAGTCCTAGTTGGGAGGGCGCGTGGCGATGGAGGCCGGCCCTCGCGACACCGCACGCAGCACCGATCACATCACCGCCGAGCGGGATGAGACGGAGCGCGGGGACGCGTCGGAGCAGAACGCACCGGAGCAGGAGACGGAGCACCTCAGCTCCGACGGGCCCGACGAGACGCAGGGCGTGACGGACGACGGTCCCGAGCCCGGCGAGATGTTCGCCGACGAGGTCGAGGTCGAGCTGCGTCCGCAGCGCCGGCTCCGGATCTGGCAGCTGGCGCCCATCGTGAGCCTCGCGGCACTCGGTTCCCTGATGTTCGCCTTCCCGCTCGCCTTCGACTTCGGCGACAGCGGGGCCGTCATCGCCATGCTGGGCCTGCTGATCTGCTCGTGCGCGGCCGGGTGGGGCATGATGGCCGCCCGCCGAGTGGGCCACACCTGGCCGGGCCTGCCTGCCCGCGGCTCCGGCCGCAGACCCGACTGGCGGGTCGTTCTCGCCTACGCCCTGGTCGTGGCCGTCGTGGTGGTCCTCGCCGTGTGGCGTGTGGCGCGGCTGCGCTGACCCGGGTACGGGCTGCGGAACGCCGTCGCGGGGACGCCGAGGCGTTGTCGTGGGCACCCCTTACGATCGAGGCATGAGCACGCGGATCGCCTTCCTCAAGGGCCACGGCACCGAGAACGACTTCGTGATCGTCCCGGACCCCGAGAACGCCATCGACCTGCCTCCGGCCGCCGTCGCAGCCCTGTGCGACCGGCGCGCGGGCATCGGCGGTGACGGCCTGCTGCACGTGGTGCGGTCCGCCGCGCACCCGGAGGCGGCGGGCATGGCGGCCGAGGCGGAGTGGTTCATGGACTACCGCAACGGCGACGGTTCGGTCGCGGAGATGTGCGGCAACGGCGTGCGGGTCTTCGCGCGCTACCTCCAGCGCGCCGGCCACGTGACCGAGGGAGACCTCGCGGTCGCCACGCGCGGGGGCGTGAAGACCGTGCACATCGCCAAGGACGGTGACGTGACCGTCGGCATGGGCCGCGCGGTGCTCTCCGAAGGCGACGTCACGGTGAGCGTCGGCGAGCGCAGCTGGCCCGCGCGCAACGTCAACATGGGCAACCCGCACGCGGTCGCCTTCGTGGAGGACCTGGCGCACGCGGGTGACCTGCTCTCCCCGCCGCCCTTCAGCCCGGCGACCGCCTACCCGGACGGTGTGAACGTCGAGTTCGTGATCGACCGCGGCCCCGCGCACGTGGCGCTGCGGGTGCACGAGCGCGGCTCCGGCGAGACCCGCTCGTGCGGCACGGGCGCGTGCGCCGTCGCCGTGGCCGCCGCCCGCCGTGACGGTGCCGACCCGAAGGTCACCGGCGCCCCCGCGACCTACACCGTGGACGTCCCGGGCGGCACCCTGGTGATCACCGAGCGGCCCGACGGCGAGATCGAGATGACCGGCCCGGCCGTGATCGTGGCCGAGGGCGAGATCGACGCGGACTGGCTGGAGACCGCGGCGTCCGCGTGAGCCGGGGCGTGCAGTCCTGAAACGCCCGGGCGTCTTCAGCCGGACGACCCGAAATCACCGTTGACATTCGGCCACTTGGCGAGAATCGCGTCACGGAGCTCGCTCGGTACAGGGGTACAAACCTCACATTCGTCCCTCGAATGGGTGATCAGTTTCACGCTCGGCGAGAGGCGGTCAGTCGGGCGTGGTGGGCTCGGTAGCATCAAGCACCGGCCCGGACGGGGGACCGAAGCCGCCCCCTGAGCCATGTCCGCTCTGGGGCGCCCGTCCGCCGGTTGACGCAGCCGGAGGTGCCCATGAGTGCGGAGGCCACGAATTCCGTGACCCCAGGCCCGATGCCGGGCGCGGTGTCAGGAGCAGTGACACCGACAGCCACCCGCAGAAAGGCCCGCCCCCGGATCGACCTGCGCCGCTTGGGCCGCGCGGCCCTGCTCGGGCCCGCCGCCAGAGGCCGGCTGCCCGACGCCATCAGCCATGTGGTCGAGGCCCACCGTGCCCACCACCCCGAAGCGGACCTCGAGCCCCTGCGGCACGCCTACGTCCTGGCCGAGTCCTCGCACCGCGGCCAGATGCGCAAGAGCGGCGAGCCCTACATCACCCACCCCCTCGCCGTGACCCTGATCCTCGCCGAACTCGGTGCCGAGACCACGACGTTGACCGCGTCGCTGCTGCACGACACCGTCGAGGACACGGACGTGACGCTCGACCAGGTCCGCGACCAGTTCGGCGAGGAGGTCCGCTACCTCGTCGACGGGGTCACCAAACTGGAGAAGGTCGACTACGGCGCCGCCGCCGAGCCCGAGACCTTCCGCAAGATGCTCGTGGCGACCGGCAACGACGTCCGCGTCATGTCGATCAAACTCGCCGACCGGCTGCACAACATGCGCACCCTCGGCGTCATGCGCCCCGAGAAACAGGAGCGCATCGCCAAGGTGACACGTGACGTGCTCATCCCGCTGGCCGAACGGCTCGGCGTGCAGGCGCTCAAGACCGAACTGGAAGACCTGGTCTTCGCGATCCTGCATCCCGAGGAGTACGCCGGCACCCGCGAGTTGATCGTCCGCAACGCGGCCCGCGCGGACGACCCGCTCGCCGAGGTCGCCGACGAGGTTCGGGGTGTGCTGCGCGAGGCGGACATCTCCGCCGAAGTCCTCATCCGCCCGCGCCACTTCGTTTCGGTTCACCGCGTCTCCCGCAAACGCGGCCGGCTCCGCGGCTCCGACTTCGGCCGCGTCCTGGTTCTGGTGAACGAGGACGCCGACTGCTACGCCGTCCTCGGCGAACTGCACACCTGTATGAAGCCGGTGGTCTCGGAGTTCAAGGACTTCATCGCCGTACCGAAGTTCAACCTCTACCAGTCGTTGCACACGGCCGTGGCACGCGAGGACGGCCAGGTCGTCGAGGTCCTCATCCGCACGCACCAGATGCACAAGGTCGCCGAGGCGGGTGTCGTCGCCCTCGGCAACCCGTACGCACCGGCCCCCGAGGACCCGGCCGACGGTGAGCGCGTCGACCCCACCCGCCCCGGCTGGCTCTCCCGGCTCCTCGACTGGCAGGAGGCGGCACCCGACCCCGACCACTTCTGGTCGACCCTGCGCGAGGACCTCGCCCAGGACCGCGAGATCACCGTCTTCCGCCCCGACGGCGGCACCCTCGGCCTGCCCGAGGGCGCGACCTGCGTGGACGCCGCGTACGCGCAGTACGGGGAGGACGCGCACGCCTGTCTCGGGGCCCGGGTGAACGGCCGCCTGGCGACGCTGAGCACCGTGCTGAAGGACGGCGACACCGTTCAGCTCCTCATGGGCCAGGACCCGGCGTCGGAGCCCTCCCGGGAGTGGCTGGAGCACGCGCACACCCCCGCGGCCCGGATCGCCATCCAGCGGTGGCTGACCGCCCATCCGGCGCAGGCGGAGTCCCAGCAGAGCGAGGCGCGGATCGTGGAGAACCGGACAGGCGTCCGGCCCGCCGACGTACCCGAGCCCGGCGCGGCGCCCGAACAGACCGCCGACCGCTCCGCCACCGGCAACGTCCTCGCCGACCTGCCCGGTGCGACCGCCCGGCTCGCCCGCTGCTGTACGCCCGTACCGCCCGACGAGATCACCGGCTTCGCCGTACGCGGGGGAGCGGTCACTGTGCACCGCGTGGAGTGCGCCGCGGTGGCGCGCATGAAGGACGGGGGGCGTGCGGAGGTCGGTGTGAGCTGGGGAGAGGCCGCCGAGTGCCGGGTCACGCTGGTCGCCGAATCGTTCGTCCGTCCGCATCTGCTGGCCGATCTCACCGAGGCCATGGCCTCCGAGGGTGCGGAGATCGTCTCGGCGACCGTCGAACCGCCCACCCAGCAGCAGGTGCGGCACACCTACACCGTGCAGCTCCCCGACGCCGGCCATCTGCCCGGCCTGATGCGTGCGATGCGCGACGTGGCCGGGGTGTACGACGTCAGCAGGGCGCAGCCGCAGCCGCAGCCGCAGGATGACTGAGGACGCCCGCGCCGGTGAACGGCCTTCCGGCAGGGGCGAGGGAACGCCGGCCGGCCGCCATCGACTGATCCGGGCCCGAGTCCGGGGACGCAGGGGATCGCGGCGGCCGCCTGGGTGGTGACCCGCCTGTGGACGGCCTTCGCCTACGGCCGCACCGAACCGCCCGGGCGGCACCCGGCGCAGGCGCCGGTCCCCGGTTCGGGTGGGGCGGAAGCGCGCCGTCCGCGACGTTCAGCCGTGCGCTGATAGCCATGGGGCATGCTCCTGACCCCCCACAGCCAGGCCGCCGCCCCCATCCGGCGGCGCCGGACCGCCGCCGCCCTGCTCGCGTCGGCCGTCTCCGTCTGCCTCGTCGCCGCGAGCGCCCCCGCCGTCCCGCTCGGCGTCGGCGACCGACTCTTCCCGTACCTCGGCAATCCCGGCTACGACGTGGCGTCGTACGACCTCTCCTTCACCTACCCGGGCAGCAACAGCCAGCCGCTGCGGGCCGTCACCACCATCGACGCCTGGACGACCGCCGACCTGGACCGCGTCAACCTGGATTTCGCCCACGGCACGGTCCAGTCGGTCGAGGTCGACGGCGACCCGGCGGAGTTCCACACCGCCGGCGAGGACCTGGTGATCACGCCCGAGAACCCGGTGTCGGACGGCAAGTGGATGCGGATCACCGTGCGGCACACCAGTGATCCCGTGCCCGCCAAGGGCCGCGAGGGCGGCTGGGTGCGCACCGCGGACGGCCTCGCCATGGCCAACCAGGCCGACGCCGCGCACCTGGTGTTCCCGTGCAACGACCACCCCTCCGACAAGGCGATGTTCACCATCCGGGTGACGGCACCCGACGGGCACACGGCCGTCGCCAACGGCCTGCCCGCCGGAACGGAGACGTCACGCGGGACGACGACGTGGACCTACCGCACCCAGCACCCCATGGCCACCGAGCTCGCCCAGGTCTCCATCGGCCGCTCCACGGTGCTGCACCGCACCGGCCCGCACGGGCTCCCCGTACGGGACGTCGTCCCGACCGAGCACCGCAAGGCGCTCGAGCCCTGGCTGGAGAAGACCCCTGGCCAGATCACCTGGATGGAGAACAAGGTCGGTCGCTACCCCTTCGAGACGTACGGCCTGCTCATGGCCGACGCCTCCATCGGCTTCGAACTGGAGACCCAGACGCTCTCGCTCTTCGAGGGGGATCTGTTCACCGACCGGGCCCACCCCTCGTGGTACCTCGAGTCGATCATGGTCCATGAGCTGGCCCACCAGTGGTTCGGCAACAGCGTCAGCCCCCGCACCTGGTCCGATCTGTGGCTCAACGAGGGGCACGCCACCTGGTACGAGGCGCTGTACGCCGAGGAGCGGGGCGGCAAGCCGATGCGGGACCGGATGAAGGCCGCCTACGGCGCCTCCGACCGCTGGCGCGCCGCCGGCGGACCACCCGCCGCGCCCAAGGCACCCGACCCCGGCCGTAAGACCGACATCTTCCGCCCCAACGTCTACGACGGGGCGGCGCTGGTCCTGTACGCCCTGCGCCAGGAGATCGGCCGCCCGGCCTTCGACCGCCTGGAACGCGCCTTGGTCGAGCGGCACCGGGACGGCACGGCCGCGACGGAGGACTTCGTCCGCCTCGCCGCAGAGATCTCCGGACGCGACCTGGGCGGCTTCTTCCAGGGCTGGCTCTACGGCGAGAAGACCCCGCCGATGCCGGGCTACCCGGACTGGAAGCCGGACGCCGCTGCGAAATCGCCGGACGCCGCGGGGCCGCAGACGCCCTGAGGCAGCCCGCCCGAGGTCGCAGACTCCCTTGAGCAGGGCTCCGCGAAGCCGCAGAGGCCCCTGCGAAACCGCAGATCTCCTGGGCGGCCCCTTGCGAAACCGCAGATCTCCTGGGCGGCCCCTTGCGAAGCCGCAGATCTCCTGAGGCAGCCCCCTGCAAAGCCGGGGGGCAGCCCCCTGCAAAGCCGCAGACCTCCTGAGGCGGGCCCCCTCGAAGCAGGCCGGGCCGGTGAAGGTGCCGCCCGATAACACGGTGACGAGACGCCCCGTGCCGTGCGACCATCTTCAGGTCGACGAGGCACGGAGCGCCGGGAATCTCCTGGACCGCCCGTGCGTTGCAGACAGTGAACGGTTTCCCACCTACGTAAGGATCCAATGACCTCCTCTTCTTCCTTTTCCCAGGACTCCAAGCGCTTCGCGCACAGCCACCCCGAGGGTCTTCGGGCCGATGCCCTGATGGAAGAGGACGTCGCCTGGAGCCACGAGATCGACGGAGAGCGGGACGGCGACCAGTTCGACCGCTCCGAGCGCGCGGCCCTGCGCCGTGTGGCGGGCCTCTCCACCGAGCTCGAGGACGTCACCGAGGTCGAGTACCGCCAGCTCCGGCTGGAGCGGGTCGTCCTCGTCGGCGTCTGGACCTCGGGAACCGTGCAGGACGCGGAGAACTCCCTCGCGGAGCTCGCCGCCCTTGCCGAGACGGCCGGCGCGCTGGTGCTCGACGGAGTCACCCAGCGCCGCGACAAGCCCGACGCGGCCACGTACATCGGCTCCGGCAAGGCCGAGGAGCTGCGCGACATCGTCGTCGACACGGGTGCGGACACCGTCATCTGCGACGGTGAGCTCAGCCCCGGCCAGCTGATCCACCTCGAGGACGTCGTCAAGGTCAAGGTCATCGACCGCACGGCCCTGATCCTGGACATCTTCGCCCAGCACGCCAAGTCCCGAGAGGGCAAGGCGCAGGTCGCTCTCGCGCAGATGCAGTACATGCTGCCGCGACTGCGCGGCTGGGGTCAGTCGCTGTCCCGGCAGATGGGCGGCGGCAAGGGCGGCGGCCTCGCCACCCGTGGTCCCGGTGAGACCAAGATCGAGACGGACCGGCGCCGGATCCGCGAGAAGATGGCGAAGATGCGCCGGGAGATCGCGGAGATGAAGACCGGCCGCGATATCAAGCGCCAGGAGCGCAAGCGTCACAAGGTGCCGTCCGTGGCCATCGCGGGCTACACCAACGCCGGCAAGTCCTCGCTGCTCAACCGCCTCACGGGCGCGGGCGTGCTGGTCGAGAACGCCCTGTTCGCGACCCTCGACCCGACCGTGCGCCGGGCCGAGACCCCGAGCGGACGGCTGTACACGCTGGCCGACACGGTCGGTTTCGTGCGCCACCTGCCCCACCACCTGGTCGAGGCGTTCCGCTCCACGATGGAGGAGGTCGGCGAGTCCGACCTGATCCTGCACGTGGTCGACGGTTCGCACCCGTTCCCGGAGGAGCAGCTGGCCGCCGTGCGCGAGGTGGTCCGGGACGTCGGCGCCACCGACGTGCCCGAGATCGTCGTGATCAACAAGGCGGATGCGGCCGACCCGCTGACGCTCCAGCGGCTGCTGCGCGTCGAGAAGCGGTCCATCGCGGTCTCGGCCCGCACCGGCCAGGGCATCGAGGAGCTGCTCGCGCTCATCGACAACGAGCTGCCCCGCCCGTCGGTCGAGGTCGAGGCGCTCGTGCCGTACACGCACGGCAAGCTGGTCGCCCGTGCACACGACGAGGGCGAGGTGATCTCCGAGGAGCACACCCCGGAGGGCACCCTGCTCAAGGTGCGGGTGCACGAGGAACTGGCGGCGGAGCTCACGCCGTACGCTCCGGCACCGGCGCTCTGAGCCCGACCTGAGCGCGCGTCTCGCCTGAACGCGAGAGGGCCCGCTCCCTGTCGCAGGGGAGCGGGCCTTCAGCATGTACAGATCACTGACCGCCGTACGTCTTGCTCATGTTCTGGTAGAGCGCTTCGGCGTCGCGGCCCAGCTGCGGACCCGCCAGCCAGGTGTTGTCGGCCGGGCCGATCGAGGTGTTCGACACCAGCACCGACTTGCCGTTCAGAACCCGGAACCAGCCGCCGCCGGAGGAACCGCCGGTCATGTCGCAGCCGATCCGGTACATCGTCGGCAGGGACGGGCTGAGCGAGAACCGGCCGGGGCTGTCGATGCACCGGAACATCTTCTCGCCGTTGTAGGGCGGCGCGGCCGGGTAGCCCCAGGCGCCCATCTTGGCGGCCTCGGCCGCGGACGGGGCGGAGAAGTCCACGTCCAGTGCGGCGCCGACCGTCTCCTCCAGAGACTTGGCGCCCTGCTCCGGCTTCACGTGCAGCACGGCGTAGTCGTACGCGGCTCCGTCACCGCCACTCTCCGAACCGCCCTGGATCCACTGGTTGGAGGTCGAGGCCCAGTTCGCCCACCAGTTGCCGTACGGGGCGATCTCCGTCGGGTTCGCATCGGTCAGCTCCGCCTCGGACTTGCCGAGGTCGTTGTAGGCCGGGACGAACACGATGTTGCGGTACCAGCCGCCGTTGCCGCCGGCGTGCACGCAGTGGCCCGCCGTCCACACCAGGTTGGACTTGCCCGGGTGGTTGACGTCCTTGACGACCGTGCCCGAGCAGACGGCCGGGCCGTCCGGGGAGTCGAAGAAGACCTTGCCGACCGGCGCCGCGTTGCGGTGGTACGGCGTCTTCTCGGACTGCGCCCGGACCGGTGCCGGATCCGGATCGCTGACGCCCTGGCCGGCCGACGCGTCCTTCGTCGTGACCCTCTTGTCGGCCTCGTCGGCGGACTGCATCCGCTCCGGCTTCCACAGGCCCTTGATCACCGGGTTGACGAAGTCCTTGGCGTCACTGAGCCACTTGTCCTTGTCCCAGTCCTTCCAGCCGCCGCTCTTCCAGCGGTCGACGTCGATCCCGTGCTCCTTGAGCTTGCCCGCGAGATCGGCCGGGATTTTGGCCTCGCCGCCGCCGTTCGCGGAGGCCTGGGAGCTGGTGGCGTCGGGCTTGTCACTCGCCGAATCTCCGGAACCGCCACAGGCGGTCGCGGTGAGCGCCAAGGCGGCGACGAGCCCGGCGGCGGCGAGGACGGTACGCCGTCCGCGCCTCGGTGCGGGCGTGGATGTGGAACGCATGGTGCGATGACCCCCGTTGGTGCGTACTGAGTGGTTCTGGTCCTGCTCAGCGCAGGCGCCCCGTGTGCACGGCATGGGCGCGGCAACCGGTCGCTGCGCGCGACACCCCACTATGCCCGGGGAGTTGAGGGTGTACCGGGGTGAGCCGGTGAAGGTTTCCGAGAGCCCCCGGGGTTGATGTCATGTGCCCGGGGGCTCAGCTGCGCCGGGCGTGCTCCGGGCACTCGGCGCAGCCCGGAGCGTTCGGATGCCCGGAGCGTTCGGGTGCGTGGCGCCGCCCGGAGCGTTGGGGCGCGGGTACGCCGTCGCTGTCGTCGTCGCCGCCGTAGCTGTCGACGGCGGGGTTCAGGGAGCCGTCACCGACCGGCGAACTTCTTGCTGACCGAGTCGTACACGCCCTTTGCCACGTCACCCAGGCGCGGTCCGGCCAGCCAGCCCGACGTCACCGGGCCGATCGAGGTGTTGGACACCAGCGCCGGCTTGCCGTCCCAACCGGTCGCGACCCAGCCGCCGCCGGACGAGCCTCCGGTCATGGTGCACCCGATGCGGTACATCGTCGGATCCGACGCGTTGATCGACAACCGCCCGGGCCGGCTTTCGCACTGATACAGCTTCTGCCCGTCGTAGGGCTTCGCGGCCGGGTAGCCGATCGCTACGACGCGCTTCACCCGGGGCACCGCGGGCGCCTTGAACTCGACCGGCAGCGCCGAACCGACCATCTCCTCCAACGACTTGCCGCCGCTGCTCTTCTCCGGCGTGACATGGATGACCGCGAAGTCGTACGGTGCGCCCTCACCGCCCGTCGAACCGCCCTGTTCGATCCACTGGTCCGAGGTCTGCGCCCAGTCGCCCCACCAGACACCGTAGGGAGCGACGTCCTCGCGGGTGGCGTTCTCCAGCTCCGCCACCGGCCTGCCGTCGTCGTTGTACGACGGCACGAACGCGATGTTGCGGTACCAGCCGCCCTTCTTGCCCGCGTGCACGCAGTGGCCCGCCGTCCACACCAGGTTGGACTTGCCCGGGTGCGCCGGGTCCTTCACCACGGTCGCCGAGCAGACGGCCGATCCCTCGGGGGAGTCGAAGAACACCTTGCCGGCCGTGGGGGCGTTGGCGTGGTACGACGGCGGCACAGCCCGCGCCGGGACGGGACCGGGGGTCGCGTCGGTCACGCCTTGGTCCTCGGCGATCTCACCCTCGTCGACGCCCTGGTCGGGCTCCTCGGCCTCCCGCATGCGGTCCGGGTTCCAGAGCCCCTCGATGATCGGGTTGACGTACTCGTTGGCCTCGCGCAGCCAGTCGTCCCGGTCCCAGTTCTTCCAGGCGCCGTTCTTCCACTTGTCGATGTCTATCCCGTGCTCGCGGAGCCGGTCCCTGACATCGGCCGGGATCTTGAGCTTGCCGTCATCGGAGGCGGTGGCGGACGCGGAGGCCTGACCGTCAGCCGTCGCATCGCCCGACTCGCAGGCGGTGGCGGTCAGGGCGAGCGCCGAGGCCAGGGCCACGGCTGCCAGGACGGGGGAGTTCCTGCGGCCGGCCCTCCCCCCTCGGACGGTATGGGACGACGGCCGTGTGGATCGCATGATCTGACTCCCCCTGGTGCGGAACGAACGTGGACGAACCGGCGCTTGGGCCCCGATTCCCGCTGCATCGCGGGAAGTTCGGGGCGACCTCGCGGTGTCCGGGAACGGCATCACACACTATGCGGTGGCTGTGGGGGCGACCCGACGGATCCGCAACAGTTCCGTCACGGAAAGGATCTTGAGGCAACCCGTAACCCGGTGAGAGGTCCGGGGTTGGTAGCGGTGGGGGGCCTGCTGTCTGTGCGCGGTCCTCTGTGCCCGTGCGCAGTGGGAGGTCGGGAAAGTCGTGGCGGAATCCACCCGTGGGGGTTGTGCACCTGAGGAGGCCGCTGTGGGGGGCAGGCAGGCGACATCCCTCCTCGGTGGAGCGCTGGAAGACACCGCCCCTGCGCCCCGCTCCGCGCACGAGGGAATCCTGCGCCGCCATGCCGCCCGCGAATCCGCCGCCCGGACCTATGCCCGTGCCCTGCCGATCGTTCCGGTGCGGGCCCGGGGACTCACCATCGAGGGCGCGGACGGCCGCCGCTACCTGGACTGCCTCTCCGGCGCCGGCACCCTGGCCCTCGGCCACAACCACCCGGTCGTCCTGGAGTCCCTCCGCAAGGTGCTCGACTCGGGCGCACCTCTGAACGCTCTCGATCTGGCGACACCCGTCAAGGACGCCTTCCTCACCGAACTGTTCCGCACTCTGCCACGGGGCCTCGCGGATCGGGCGCATGTGCGGTTCTGCGGGCCGGCGGGCAGCGAAGCCGTCGAGACCGCCTACGCGCTTGTCCGCGCCGCGACCGGCCGGAGCGGTCTCGTGGCGTTCACCGGCGCCGGTGGCGGAAGTACCGCCAGAGCTCTCGGTGTCACCTCCGCTGAGGCCCATGACGCACGGATCGCCCGGCTGCCTCACCCGCAGGACCACCGCTGCCGCTTCGGCGCCGGGGGCGAGCGCGGGGCCGACCTCGCGGCCCGCTGGGCCGAGTCCCTCCTCGACGGCCCCGCGTCCGGGGCGCCACTGCCCGCCGGGCTGATCGTCGAACCCGTTCAGAGTGAGGGCGGGGTGATCCCCGTCCCCGACAGCTGGCTGCGGCGCGTGCGACAGCTCACCGCCGACCGGTCCGTCCCGCTGATCGCCGACGAGATCCGGACCGGCGTGGGCCGGACCGGTGCCTTCTGGGCGGTCGAGCACAGTGGCGTGACCCCCGACGTGATGGTCCTCTCCGACGCCATCGGCGGCAGCCTGCCGCTGGCGGTCGTGGTCTACCGCGACGACCTCGACGCCGCAGAACCCGGCACCCCCACCGAATCCTTCCCCGGTAACCAGCTCGCCATGGCCGCCGGCACGGCGACCCTCGCCCACGTCCGCGAGAACGCCCTCGCCGAGCGCGCGGCGACCCTCGGGGCGCGCATGCTGAACCAACTCCAGCAGCTCGTCTCCGATTTCGCCTGTATCGGTGATGTGCGGGGGAGAGGGCTCATGATCGGCGTAGAGCTGGTGGACCCGGAGGGGGAAGCGGAACCCAGCTCTTCCGGTGCGACTTGGGCTGTGGAGTGCGGCATGGAGGAGTGCGGCATGGAGGCGTCGGTGAGGCCGGACAACGGGCCCCCGCCCCTCCCTGCCGCTCCCGAACTGGCTGCTGCGGTCCAGCGGGAGTGCCTGCGGCGCGGCCTCATCGTCGGACTCGGCGGCCTGCGCGGAAGCGTCGTCCACCTGCTGCCGCCTTTGACCATCACCGATGAACAAGCGGCCGCCGTACTGGACCGCTTGGCCGACGCGGTCCGGGCGGCGGCTCGGTGTTGTGGTGCCGGCACGGCAGCCGCACCGTGAACGCGGTGAACCCGCACGGGGGGCGTGAGAGCCCGCGCGGCATGCCTGCGCACCACGAATGCGCCACCGATCGCCGGGCGCCCACGCCCCAAGGGCCATGACTCCCGCAGGCGATGACCCGTGCAGGCCGCGAGCCGTGAGTCCCGCAGGCCCGCGAGCCGTGAGTCCCGCGGGCCACGGGCCTCACGCTCCGTCGGCCGTGACTCCCGCACGCCCTTCCGCCCGCCGCTCGACATCGCACCCCCGCATGCCGCGCCGAGTGAAGCTCTTCGGCCCGCCGCACCCACCCGCATGATTCCGGAACCACCCGATGAGGTACTCGCAGTGAACTCCACCTCCCACCCCCACGATCACGCCCCCACCTCGGGACGAAGCTCCGCCGACGCCTGGCCGTCGGCGGTGTCGCCGAGCCCGCGCGTCCCTCACCAGCGGCCGGCGGCGAAACCCGCCCAGGAGCCGAGCGCAAGCCATGACGGTGACCCCCTGGAGCATCCCGACCCGCACACCGTCGCCCAGGCCGCCGCCGTGGAGAACCTGCTCCGCTGCTGGACGCGCGAGACCAACGCGCCCGCCCCGGCCGACGGCGTCCTGCACGTCCCCCTTCCCGCCAGCGGCACGAGCCTCCTCGCACCGGTGCGTTACTGGTCCCCGACGGGCTGGCACCGCTTCGGCCCTCCCCGTCTCGCCGGTGCTCCCGAAACCGCCCCACCCGCCGACGCCGTCACGATCGCCGCCTTGCTCACCAGGGAGACGTCCACACACTCCCCCGGAATCAGCCGGGCCCACGCCCCCTCCCTCCCCACGCCCGCCCCCAACTCCGCCCCTTCCGGATCCCTCGACGGCGTCGAGCTCGTCGCGGGTGTTGCCGACTCCCTCCGACGCGCCGCCGGCTTCATCACCGACCGCCGGGAACGCCCGGCCGACGGCCCCGACCTCTTCCTGTCCGCGGAACAGGCACTCGTCCTCGGACACCCCCTGCACCCCACACCGAAGAGCCGCGAAGGACTCACGGAGGCCGAAGCAGCGCTGTACTCACCCGAGTTGCGCGGCTCCTTCCCCTTGCACTGGATGGCTGTCGCTGCCTCCGTCCTGGCCACCGACTCCTCCTGGACCGAACGCGGCCGCCCGGTCGCCGCACCCCTGCTCACCGCCCTGCTCGCCGGGACCGGAGCGCCGTTGCCGGAGGGATACGCCCTCCTGCCTCTGCACCCCTGGCAGGCAGACGAGGTCCGGCGCCGTCCGCAAACCGCAGCCCTGCTCGACACCGGGCTGCTCCGTGACCTCGGCACCCACGGCCCGGACTGGCACCCCACCTCCTCCGTACGAACCGTCTACCGAACCCATGCCCCCGCGATGCTCAAGCTCTCGCTGGGCCTGCGCATCACCAACTCCCGCCGTGAGAACCTCCGCAAGGAACTGCACCGCGGCGTCGAGGTCCACCGCCTGCTCCGCAGCGGCCTCGGGCAGCAGTGGCACGCCGTGCACCCGGGCTTCGACATCGTCCGGGACCCGGCCTGGCTCGCCGTCGACAGCCCGGACGGCGACCCGGTGCCCGGACTGGACGTGGTGATCCGCCACAATCCGTTCAGCCCCTCCGACGACGTCTCCTGCGTCGCCGGCCTCCTCTCGCCGTGCCCGTGCCCCCCGACCCCGCCTGAGGGGGCTTCGGGGCGTCCTGACCAACACGGCCCGACCCTGCCGTCCCGTCTGGCCGAAGTGATCACGCGTCTCGCCCGCCGCACCGGTCGACCCCGCGCAGCCGTCGCCGTCGAGTGGTTCCTGCGTTACCTGGCCCACGTGGTGCGTCCCGTCCTCTGGCTGGACGGCGAAGCCGGCGTCGCGCTGGAAGCGCACCAGCAGAACACCCTGCTCCTGCTGGACGCCGACGGCTGGCCCACGGGCGGCCGCTACCGGGACAACCAGGGCTACTACTTCCGCGCATCGCGGCGCCAGGACCTCGACGACCGGTTGCCCGGTATCGGAGAGCGGAGCGACACGTTCGTCTGCGACCAGGTGACCGATGAGCGGCTCGTGTACTACCTGGTGATCAACAACGTGCTCGGTCTGATCGGCGCGTTCGGCTCCCAAGGGCTCGCCGACGAGCGGCTGCTGCTCGCTGCACTCCGGCGATTCCTCGGACACCTCGCCTCCGGCCCGACCCGGCTGCGCACCACGCTGCCCGCCCTGCTGCTCGACTCACCCGTCCTGCGCTGCAAGGCCAACCTGCTGACCCGGCTGCACGGCCTCGACGAACTCGTCGGCCCGGTCGACACCCAGTCCGTCTACGTCACCATCGCCAACCCCCTGCACTCCTGACCGCTCTGATCCACACTGACCACCGCTGACCCACCTCCTTCATCCCTGAGGACATGCCACCCCCTTCCAGAGAGGAGCCTCCGGTGCCTCCCGCCGACCCGATCGCCGAGACGGGTATCGCTGCCCACGACATGGCCGCTGGCCCCGACGTGGGGGCTGCCCCTGTCGCGGCCGCCGTCCCGGTCATGGCCGCCGTGGCCGCAGGCGCCGGGCCCGGAGCCGACACCGGTTCCGGGCCGGAGGCCGACCCCGATGCCGGGCAGGGGGCCGACTCGGATGCCAGGCCGGGTGCCGCCCGTGACCTCGCCGGTGTCGCGTCCGACACCGCCGCTGAGCACGACGGCGTCGACGGCCTCGACCGCATCGCCGCATGGAGCCCGGCAGACACGCCCGCAGGACGGCTCCACCTCGTCCCCGCGCGCATCGAACGCGACCTGGCGCTCATCAGCCGCTGGATGAACGAGCCGGCCGCCGCGGAGTTCTGGGAGCTGGCCGGACCGCAGGAGGTGACGCGGGACCACCTGCGCGCCCAGCTGGCAGGCGACGGGCGCAGCGTGCCGTGCCTCGGACTACTGGAGGGAGCACCGATGAGCTACTGGGAGATCTACCGGGCGGATCTGGACCCGCTGGCCCGGCATTACCCCGCCCGGCCTCATGACACGGGGGTCCACCTCCTGCTCGGTGGAGTCGCCGACCGTGGGCGCGGCCTGGGCGGTCTGCTGCTACGGGCTGTGGCCGACCTCGTTCTCGCGCAGCGGCCCTCCTGCGCACGTGTCATCGCGGAACCCGACATTCGCAACACCCCCTCCATCGCCGCTTTCCTGACCGCCGGCTTCCGCTTCTCCGCCGAGGTCGACCTGACCGCCAAGCGAGCCGCTCTCATGATCCGAGACCGGCACCTCCAGTACCTGTTGTAGCGCTGTGTCACCGCGCCATCACTCATTGAACACGGCCCGTGCCGGGACAGTTCCCGCCCGCCGCGCCGATTTCTCGAGCAGCCGTGCCACGACTCACCGTCCCGGCCGGCCGACCCCCGTCACCGCCCATCCCCGAGGAGCCCACGGTCTTGATCCCGTCCCCCGCACCCGCCTTGATCGCCCGATTGTCAGTGCAGGGTCGTAGGGTGGTCGCGCTATGACGAAGCCCTCACTCCCCGAACTCCTGCATGCCGCCGTCAGTGCCGTCGGTGGCACGGAGCGCCCCGGTCAGGTGGCCATGGCCGAAGCCGTCGAGGAAGCGATCGACGACGGCTCCCACCTGCTGGTCCAGGCCGGCACCGGCACCGGAAAGTCGCTCGGCTACCTGGTGCCCGCGCTCGCGCACGGGGAGCGGGTGGTCGTCGCGACCGCCACCCTCGCCCTGCAGCGCCAGCTGGTGGAGCGCGACCTGCCGAGAACGGTCGAGTCGCTGCACCCCCTGCTCCGCCGTCGCCCGGAGTTCGCGATGCTCAAGGGCCGGTCGAACTATGTGTGTCTGCACCGCATGCACGAGGGTGTCCCGCAGGACGAGGAGGAGGGCCTCTTCGACCAGTTCGAGGCCGCCGCGCCCACCAGCAAGCTGGGCCAGGACTTGCTGAGGGTGCGTGACTGGGCCGACGAGACCGAAACCGGCGACCGTGACGACCTCACGCCCGGCATCTCGGACCGCGCCTGGTCCCAGGTGTCCGTGTCGTCCAGGGAGTGCCTGGGCGCCTCGAAATGCGCGTACGGCGCCGAGTGCTTCGCCGAGATGGCCCGTGAGCGGGCGAAGCTCGCCGAGGTCGTCGTCACCAATCACGCGCTGCTCGCGATCGACGCCATCGAGGGCGCCCCGGTCCTCCCGCAGCACGAGGTGCTGATCGTCGACGAAGCGCACGAACTCGTCTCCCGGGTCACCGGAGTCGCCACCGGCGAACTCACCCCCGGCCAGGTCAACCGCGCGGTGCGCCGTGCCGCGAAACTCGTCAACGAGAAGGCCGCCGATCAGCTCCAGACCGCCGCCGAGGGTTTCGAACGGCTGATGGAGCTGGCGCTGCCGGGCCGTCTGGAAGAGGTCCCCGAGGACCTCGGGTACGCCCTCATGGCGCTGCGTGACGCTTGCCGCACGGTCATCTCCGCGATCGGCGCGACCCGCGACAAGTCCGTCCAGGACGAGGACGCCGTCCGTAAGCAGGCCCTGGCCTCCGTGGAGAACGTGCACGACGTGGCGGAGCGCATCACGAACGGCTCCGAGTGGGACGTGGTGTGGTACGAGCGGCACGACCGCTTCGGTGCCTCCCTGCGCGTCGCCCCCATGTCCGTCTCCGGGCTGCTGCGCGAGAAGCTCTTCGCGGACCGCTCCGTGGTCCTGACGTCCGCGACGCTGAAGCTGGGCGGCGACTTCAACGGCGTCGGCGCCTCCCTGGGCCTCGCCCCCGAGGGCACCGAGGGTGAAGACGTCCCGAAGTGGAAGGGCATCGACGTCGGCTCGCCCTTCGACTACCGCAAGCAGGGCATCCTGTACGTCGCCAAACACCTGGCGCGTCCCGCGCGCGACGGTGACCGCGCGGACATGCTCGACGAACTCACGGAGCTGATCCAGGCGGCGGGCGGCCGCACCCTCGGCCTGTTCTCCTCCATGAGAGGCGCCCAGCTGGCCGCCGAGGAACTGCGCTCCCGGATCCCCGAGTTCCCGATCCTGCTCCAGGGCGAGGAGACGCTCGGCGAACTCATCAAGAACTTCGCGGCCGACCCCAAGACCTGCCTCTTCGGCACTCTGTCACTCTGGCAGGGCGTTGACGTCCCGGGGCCCAGCTGCCAGCTGGTCGTCATGGACAAGATTCCGTTCCCGCGCCCGGACGATCCTCTGATGAGCGCCCGCCAGAAGGCCGTGGAGGACGCCGGAGGCAACGGCTTCATGGCGGTCGCCGCCACCCACGCCGCGCTCCTCATGGCCCAGGGCGCCGGCCGGCTCGTACGGGCAACGGGGGATCGGGGCGTGGTCGCGGTCCTCGACCAGCGTCTGGCGACGGCCCGGTACGGAAGCTACCTCAAGGCCTCGCTGCCCGACTTCTGGTTCACGACGGACCGGAACCAGGTGCGGAAGTCGCTCGCGGCGATCGACGCTGCGGCCCAGCAGGCGGAAAAAGAATGAGTCCCGGGTCGGCCGACGGCTCAGCCGCCGGCCGACCCTCGCGTGCACGAGCCACTGGGCCCTGAGGGCCGGCAACTGCCCCGGACAGCGCAGGGCCCCGGAACCGGCGCAGGGGTCCCGGGGCCCGGTCAAGGGGGCAGGCCCGCTGGGCCCGCCCGACGCGGTGCGCGTTGTCAGACGCGGCGCAGCACGGCCACCACCTTGCCGAGGATGGTCGCATCGTCGCCGGGGATCGGCTCGTAGGACGCATTGTGCGGCAGAAGCCAGACATGGCCGTCCTCGCGCTTGAAGCGCTTGACGGTGGCTTCGCCGTCGAGCATCGCGGCCACGATGTCACCGTTCTCGGCGACCGGCTGACGGCGCACCGTGACCCAGTCGCCGTCGCAGATCGCAGCCTCGATCATCGAGTCGCCGACGACCTTGAGGACGAACAGCTCACCGTCGCCGACCAGCTGGCGGGGGAGAGGGAAGACGTCCTCGACGGACTCCTCGGCGAGGATCGGGCCACCTGCGGCGATCCGGCCGACCAGCGGCACGTAGGACGCGGCGGGCTTGCCCGCGGTGTCCGTGGGCTGTACCGAGGCGGCCTGGTCGGAGCCGCGCACCTCGTAGGCGCGCGGGCGGTGCGGGTCGCGGCGCAGGAAGCCCTTGCGCTCCAGTGCCATCAGCTGGTGTGCGACGGAGGAGGTGCTGGAAAGGCCGACGGCCTGACCGATTTCCCGCATCGACGGCGGGTAGCCCCGTCGCTGCACGGAGTCCCTGATGACCTCGATCACCCGGCGCTGGCGATCGGTGAGTCCCGAGCTGTCCGCCCGGATGCCGGGAGGTCGGCCCGGCAGGGAGCGCTTGTGCCCCTCAGGGTTCGTGGCTTCGTTCATCGCATGCGCCGGCTCCAGTCGGCCCTGGGAGCGGTCCTGGGCAGCGATGGCGGCACTGTCTGCGGTGGTGGTCACGTCGGCCCCTCTCGATGGTCTCCCTGCTGGACAACGGTAGTTGCTTTCGAAAGGTTGCGCCAAACACACGTTCGAGTGAAAAAACGCGAATCGTCGGACGCGATCGTGTGTCCGGGTGTATTAGCGGCCGGGCCACCGGGCGGGCAAAAGGGCTCATTGCTGTACTCTTCACCGCCGGGGTGATCGCCTCGTGGACTGTGTCCCAGTCTGCCATCCGGCATTCCCCGGCCCGGGGACCAACCCTCATCTGCGCGGGAGTCCCACGCCCCCTCCTTGCGGCGCCCACGGTATCTCCGCATGTGCCGCGGCGATACGGCCGTGCGGGAACGGCTGCGGCCGCGCCCCGGGCGAAGCCGTCGGCGCCGCCGCCTCGGGGGTGGACGGGCCCCATGAGGCAGTGGCCTCGCACGTCACCTGCGCCTACGCGCGCGACACGCGAGATGCCCGTGGATGTATGAGCCAATCCCCACATCTAGTGGTTGGATTGCATCAGCAGCCCAGAAGTTGTGGTCCCCCGGGTCTCGAGGCTCTTGGTCATCGCCTATGCTTGGGGCTGCTTCGTGGGGCGCAAGATGCCCGACGAGGCTATTGAGTCTGCTGTGAGGAGGGTTGGGAGTTCATGCACTGCCCCTTCTGCAGGCACCCCGACAGCCGTGTCGTGGACAGTCGTACGACCGACGACGGCACATCGATCCGCAGGCGCCGCCAGTGCCCCGACTGCTCCCGTCGTTTCACGACCGTGGAGACGTGCTCGCTCATGGTGGTGAAGCGGTCCGGAGTCACTGAGCCTTTCAGCCGTACGAAGATCATCAACGGCGTGCGCAAGGCGTGCCAGGGGCGACCTGTCACCGAGGACGCGCTCGCCCAGCTCGGCCAGCGGGTCGAGGAGGCGGTGCGAGCCACCGGAAGCGCCGAGCTGACCACCCATGACGTGGGGCTGGCCATACTCGGCCCGTTGCAGGAACTGGACCTCGTCGCCTACCTGCGGTTCGCCTCCGTCTACCGGGCGTTCGACTCGCTCGACGACTTCGAGGCGGCCATCGAGGAACTCAGGGCGCAGACGGGACGCACCGATACGGACGACCCGGACCGCAAGGACGCGGCTGCGGAGAGCCGGGAAGACGACCGCGGGCCCGGAGGGACGAAGCAGGTCCCCGAGCCCGCAGGCGCCGCCGACTGACCGGCGAGCCGGACCCGGAAGGCAGCTCCGGGCCCGGCCGGGCGGCGGCGTGAGAAGACCTGTTGCGGGCGTGTGAGTGGGAGCCCGCAACACCAGACAGAACATCGTGCACCGGGAACAACGGGGCACTTCAGGGCGTTTTCGCCCGTACAGGGAGGCGGCATGACAGAGACGGCGAGCGGTCCGGCACGGAGTTCCCGCGCCAAGAGCGCCAAGGCGAGCAAGGGCCTGCGTGTCGAGCGCATCCACACCACTCCTGGGGTCCACCCCTATGACGAGGTGGCCTGGGAGAGCCGTGACGTCGTCATGACCAACTGGCGCGACGGCTCGGTCAACTTCGAGCAGCGCGGCGTGGAGTTCCCCGACTTCTGGTCGGTGAACGCGGTCAACATCGTCACCAGCAAGTACTTCCGCGGTGCTGTCGGCACCCCGCAGCGCGAGGTCAGCCTCAAGCAGCTGATCGACCGCATCGTGAAGACGTACCGGCAGGCCGGTGAGGACCACAAGTACTTCGCCTCGCCCGCCGACGCCGAGATCTTCGAGCACGAGCTGGCGTACGCCCTCCTGCACCAGATCTTCAGCTTCAACAGCCCTGTCTGGTTCAACGTCGGCACCAAGCAGCCCCAGCAGGTCTCCGCCTGCTTCATCCTGTCCGTCGACGACTCCATGGAGTCGATCCTCGACTGGTACAAGGAAGAGGGCATGATCTTCAAGGGCGGCTCCGGCGCCGGCCTGAACCTCTCCCGGATCCGCTCCTCCAAGGAGCTGCTGTCCTCCGGCGGCAACGCCTCCGGTCCGGTCTCCTTCATGCGGGGCGCCGACGCCTCCGCAGGAACGATCAAGTCCGGTGGCGCCACCCGCCGCGCCGCCAAGATGGTCGTCCTCGATGTGGACCACCCGGACATCGAGGACTTCATCGAGACCAAGGTCAAGGAAGAAGAGAAGATCCGCGTTCTGCGTGACGCGGGTTACGACATGGACCTGGGCGGCGACGACATCACGTCCGTCCAGTACCAGAACGCCAACAACTCGGTCCGTGTCAACGACGAGTTCATGAAGGCGGTCGACCAGGGCGGCCAGTTCGGGCTGCGCGGTCGGATGAGCGGCGAGGTCATCGAAGAGGTCGACGCCAAGGCGCTCTTCCGCAAGATCGCCGAGGCGGCCTGGGCTTGCGCCGACCCCGGCATCCAGTACGACGACACCATCAACACCTGGCACACCTGCCCCGAGTCCGGCCGGATCACCGCGTCGAACCCGTGCAGCGAGTACATGCACCTGGACAACACGTCCTGCAACCTGGCCTCGCTGAACCTGATGAAGTTCCTGAAGGACGACGGCAAGGGCAACCAGTCCTTCGAGGCCGAGCGCTTCCAGAAGGTCGTCGAGCTGGTCATCACCGCGATGGACATCTCGATCTGCTTCGCGGACTTCCCGACGCAGAAGATCGGCGAGAACACGCGCGCGTTCCGCCAGCTCGGCATCGGTTACGCCAACCTCGGCGCCCTGCTGATGGCCACCGGCCACGCCTACGACTCCGAAGGCGGCCGCGCCCTCGCCGGCGCCATCACCTCCCTGATGACGGGTACGGCGTACCGGCGCTCCGCCGAACTCGCCTCGGTCGTCGGCCCGTACGACGGGTACGCCCGCAACGCCGACGCCCACAAGCGCGTCATGAAGCAGCACTCGGACGCCAACGACAAGGCCGTCCGCATGGACGACCTGGACACCCCGGTGTGGGCCGCCGCCAGCGAGGCCTGGGGTGAGGTCCTGCGTCTCGGCGAGAAGAACGGTTTCCGTAACTCTCAGGCGTCCGTACTCGCCCCGACCGGCACCATCGGCCTGGCGATGTCCTGCGACACCACCGGTGTCGAGCCCGACCTCGCGCTGGTCAAGTTCAAGAAGCTGGTCGGCGGCGGCTCGATGCAGATCGTCAACGGCACCGTCCCGCAGGCCCTGCGCCGCCTGGGCTACCTCGAAGAGCAGATCGAGGCGATCGTCGCCCACATCGCCGACAACGGCAACGTGATCGACGCCCCCGGTCTCAAGCCCGAGCACTACGAGGTGTTCGACTGCGCCATGGGCGAGCGGGCCATCTCCCCGATGGGCCACGTCCGCATGATGGCCGCGATCCAGCCGTGGATCTCCGGCGCCATCTCCAAGACGGTCAACATGCCGGAGTCGGCGACCGTCGAGGAGGTCGAGGAGATCTACTTCGAGGCCTGGAAGCTCGGCGTCAAGGCGCTCGCGATCTACCGCGACAACTGCAAGGTCGGCCAGCCCCTCTCCGCCAAGACCAAGGAGAAGGAGAAGGCGGAGGTCACCGAGAAGGCCGAGGAGACGATCCGTACCGCGGTCGAGAAGGTCGTCGAGTACCGCCCGGTCCGCAAGCGTCTGCCGAAGGGACGTCCCGGCATCACCACGTCCTTCACCGTCGGCGGCGCCGAGGGCTACATGACCGCCAACTCCTACCCGGACGACGGTCTCGGCGAGGTCTTCCTCAAGATGTCCAAGCAGGGTTCGACCCTCGCGGGCATGATGGACGCCTTCTCCATCGCGGTCTCCGTCGGCCTCCAGTACGGCGTGCCGCTGGAGACGTACGTCTCGAAGTTCACCAACATGCGCTTCGAGCCGGCCGGTATGACGGACGACCCGGACGTGCGGATGGCGCAGTCGATCGTCGACTACATCTTCCGCCGCCTGGCGCTGGACTTCCTGCCCTTCGAGACGCGCTCCGCGCTCGGCATCCACTCCGCCGAGGAGCGTCAGCGTCACCTCGAGACCGGTTCGTACGAGCCGAGCGAGGACGAGGTCGACGTCGAGGGCCTGGCCCAGTCGGCGCCGCGTGCCCAGGAGCTGAAGGCCGTTTCCGCTCCGAAGGCCGAGGAGACGGTCAAGCCTGCCCCGCAGCAGGCCCACACCAGCGCCGAACTGGTGGAGATGCAGCTGGGTATCCAGGCCGACGCCCCGCTGTGCTTCTCCTGCGGTACGAAGATGCAGCGTGCCGGTTCCTGCTACATCTGCGAGGGCTGCGGCTCGACCAGTGGCTGCAGCTGACGACGAGCACCTGAGCCGATGACGGAGGGGCACCGCCTGCGGGCGGTGCCCCTCCCGTCGTGAGTGCCTCGTCGGTGCCGACGTCAGGGACGGTGTGCCGAGCCCATCGTCCCGGTGAAGTCCACAGGATCGCCCTCGAAACCACGGAGGCCGGCGCGGAAGCCCCACGGCCCCGAGCCGTCCCGGGCGAACTCCGCGACCGTCGCCGCGGTCGCACCCAGGACCCCGCCGAAGTCGTCCTCCGCCAGGACGGTGTAGCCCTCGCGGATACGAAGTCCGGGGTTGCGCACACTGACGAAAGTGCGCTCCGCCGGGCGCTGCTGGATGACGACACCGACGACCACGCGCGCGTACCGGACGTCGAGCCTGTCCAGTTCCAGCGTCATGACTTCGTCGTAGCCGAAGCCCTGGCCATCCTTGCTGTCCCGATTGAGGGTGATGGTGCCGTCCGGGGAGCGGCTGTCGAAGTGCACCACGTATGCGGGATCGCCGTGCGGAGCGTCCGCCAGGTAGGTCGCAGCGACCAGGTCCAGGTCGGTGGACGGCTGTCCCGCCGGACTGGGATCCCACCGCACCGCGATCTCGACCTTGCGAAGCCCCTTGTTGAGCCCGTCCACCAGAGTCCCCTTCCCCGTACCGACCCGTCCGCCGGCCCAACTGCCGGGCGCGCATGACTGTTTGTCCATCCTGCCACGCGCGCGGGTACGCACGAGGAGGAGCGGTCCAGCCGAGAGTGACCGACGCCACGCTCAGTGGCCTTACCATGGCGCGGTGCTGGTCAAGTGGATTCGCTGCACCGTGGTTGACCGCCGCGGTTTCGAGCGGGGGCAGCGGAAGTGGGCGGGGCTTCTGGGGGAGCCGGGGTTTCGCGGGCAGGGGGGTGGCTGGAGCCGGAGGCGGCCGGACGTGGCGCACGTTTTCGCGTTCTGGGAGAGCCGCGCCTTCTACGACTCCTTCATGGCACGGTCCCACCACCGGCTCTCATCGACCCAGGCGGGCACGTTCAAGGACGCCCAGGTCAGACTCTTCGACTACCGCTTCGACGTGAAGACCGGCTTCGAACCGCGGTTCACGGACGCCGACCTGCTCCGGGTGGCGCTCTGCCGTATCCACGAGGCACGGGCCGAGCATTTCGTGCTGATGCAGGAGAAGGTCTGGAACCCGGCGATGGCCGGCTCGCCCGGCATGGTGCGCGGGCTGTTCGGCGAGGCACCCGGTAACGAGTTCATGGTGCTTTCGATGTGGCGCTCGGCCGCCGAGCACGGCAAGTACCGCACGGAACGCGTGGAGCGGCTCGCCCTTCGAGCCCAGATCGAGGCGGACGTGGCGGCGCTCACCGGGGACGTCGTGGACATGGAGTCGAGCTGGACGGTCTGATTCCGGGCGGTGCGCGATCACGGGAGATGTGTGACCCGGGTGGTGCTTGCGCGCGGTGTGCTTGCTGGCGGCGTCGGCGGGTGAACCGGATGGCGTGACTCCGGGGCATGACTCCGGTGGTGTGGCTTACGGTGGGGTGACTTCGGGACGCGGACGCAGTCGTTCCGGTCGGACAAGCGTGCGACCGGAGTGATCTGCGGTGCAGGAATCGTGTGACCTACGCTGTATGGGGGCGGTGTGAGTGCTCCACGGGCCCTCACCCGATCTAGGGTCTTGGCATGGCACGACCACGGCGCATCGTCCTTGTCCGGCACGGCGAGTCAACGGGCAATGTTGATGACTCCGTCTACGAGCGTGAACCCGACCACGCCCTGGCACTGACCGGGCGCGGCCGACGGCAGGCGGAGGCGACGGGCGAGCAGCTGCGCGAGCTCTTCGGCGACGAGCGCGTCAGCGTCTACGTCTCCCCGTACCGCCGTACGCACGAGACGTTGCGCGCGTTCCACCTGGACACCGGTCTCATACGGGTGCGCGAGGAACCCAGGCTGCGCGAGCAGGACTGGGGCAACTGGCAGGACCGGGACGAGGTCCGCCTCCAGAAGGCCTACCGCGACGCGTACGGCCACTTCTTCTACCGCTTCGCCCAGGGCGAGTCCGGCGCCGACGTCTACGACCGGGTCGGTGGCTTCCTGGAGAGCCTCTTCCGCAGCTTCGAGGACCCGGACCACCCGCCGAACGTCCTCATCGTCACGCACGGCCTGGCCATGCGGCTGTTCTGCATGCGGTGGTTCCACTGGACCGTCGCGGAGTTCGAGTCGCTGGCGAACCCGGGGAACGGCGAGGTGCGGATGCTCGTTCTGGGGGACGACGGCAAGTACACGCTCGACCGGCCCTTCGATCGCTGGAAGTAGGGCTCCCTTTAGATTTTCGGTAGTTCTGGCCGTCTGACCTGCGCAAACGAGAAAGTCTCGGCTTGGGCGGCCCTCGTCATGGTGGGAGCATCGCGAGCAGGACCCCACGAAGGAGCCCCGACCGCACGGAACGGCCGGGGTCCTTCTGTGCCCTCACGAGGACGGATGCCTCCACGGCATGACCCGTGGCGGGATCTTGAGACCGGGCATGCTGGCGGCCCTGACGTAATGAGGGTTTGCGAACCATGCTATTCGGAGGCGCTGGGCTTCATCTGAGTATGCTCGGATATCCCTCGGAATCCTGAAGCTGGATGGAGCCCTCGATGCTCCTCCTCTAGCGTGCCGCGCATGTCTTCAGCGAATCCACCGGGCACTCCACCGTTCCCTCCTCGGCCTCCGGAGCCCCCGAAGGGACCGGGCGTTTGGCGGGCGTTGTCCGTCCGGAAGAGGGTCGCCGTACTCGCTCTGTGTGTCGTCGCCGCTGGCACTGCTGTAGGAGGCGTCATCGCAGCTCGGTCGGGTGGAGAGGATGCCTCGGCCTCCACCTCTGAGGATGGCAGGGCCGACGTCGTAGACTCGGAGGACGATCCTCTCCAGGGGTGCGCGGACAGTTGGAATGACGGCAACACGAATAAGGCCAGCGTCGCCTCGATTGCCACCGCTGCACAGGCCGAAAACCCGACGGCTTACGTGCATGTTGGGTTCAGTTCGGTATTCCCGGACAGGTGCATGATCACGGTCGGCAATCCGTCCACGATGTACGCCCAGCAATACCTTCAGGAGAGCGGAACTGCTTGGCCTGTCGCCCCCGCTTGGACGGGATCGGTCAACGACCTCGACGAATCGAACCTTCCGTGGAACGCGAGGATGGCGCAGGACGGGACGATCATCATTCTGTGACGAAGCCCCGGCCGTCCGTAGACGGCCGGGGCTCCTCTCAACCTCACAGGGTCCGGGGGAGCCTCTACGGCATGACCCCATGAGGGAGTGCGGAGGTGGGTGCATGCTGGCCCACGAGGACGTCCAGCGCATGGAGGAAGGCGGTGTGGGTCCCAGCGTCCTGAGCCGCCGTGATCACCTCGTCCAGGAACTCGTACGCCTGCTCGTCCGTGAGGTTGCTCAGCCAGGGGAACGCGCTGCTGTGCATGGTTACGCCTCTCGTTCCTTCTTGACGCGCTCCAGACGGGGCTCGGTCACGGTCAGCTTCTCGGCGCTCGGGGCCTTCCACCTCAGGGCGAACGAGTCGACCGCGCGCAGGATGTACGTGCCGTCCCTCTTCACGTCGCTGACGATGCCCTCCTTGCCCGCGTCGGCGTCGTACACCTGGTCGCCCACCCACGCCTTGGGCTTCTCCTCGGTCATTCGGCCGGCTCGCTCATCACCTCGGCCCAGACCTGCTTCCCCCACCGGTAGAGGTCGGTTCCCCAGCGCTCGGCGAGGGCATCGACCAGGAGGAGTCCCCGGCCGCTGGTGAGGAGGTCGTCACCGGGCTTGACGAACTCGGGCATCACCCGGGCCTTGTCGACTACGCCGATCCGTACGAACCGCTCGCTCGGCCGGGTGATGATCACCCTGATCACGCGACTGTTGGTGTGCTTGACCGCGTTGGCCACCAGCTCCGAGACGAGCAGTATCGCGGTGTCCGTCAGCTCCTCCAGGTACCAAGCGGCCAGAGCCGTCCGTACGAGCTTGCGAGCGGACTCGGCGCTCTCCTCCAGACCCGGGAGCGTCTCGGAGTATCCGGGGTGTCCCGTGTGGTGCGGCTTCGCTGACACGATCATCTGGACCTCAAATTGTCGGAGTACGACGGCCTTGGTTCAGTCAACGACCGCTCGTCTGCTCCGAGGAGGAAAAGTCCGCCGGGTGTGCATCACGCCCGACCGGAAATTTCCCGGCCTTTGTCATCACTGATGGGGCATCAGTGGCTACCGTGGGTACGTGGAGGGGAACGCGAGCCTCATCAGCGCCATGCAGGAAGCGAGCTTCAAGCAGGCCGAGTTGGCCGAGGCCGTCAACGAGGTCCTCGTCGAACATCGAGAACACGGCGCCCTCGGCCACGCACCACTCGCCGAGGATCAGGCGCTTGTACAGCAGGCCCGAGTACTCGGCCTTGCGCTGCTGGACGTAAGTGGGCGTCAGCGTGGGGTTGTCGTCGATGACGAACGTCAGCCGGGCCAGGTCCAGGTCGCTGGCCAGGTCCCGGACGTCCCCGGTGCGGGTCAGGTGGACCTGGGCCTTGTCCAGGTACTGCTTCTTCAGCCAGTGGTTCGAGCTGTCCGGGTTGCTCGTCCCGATCAGGCGCGGGTCCGCGTCCGACATGCGGGAGGTGAGCATCGAGAAGAAGCTCTCCGGCATGGTCGACAGCTCGTCGCAGTACGCACCCACGAGGGAGAGCCCGCGGATCTTGTCCTTGCTGCTCTCGTCGTTGCCGCTCGCGACGATGACGCGGCGACCGAGGAGCGTCAGGACGCCCTTGCCCTCGTTGTACGCGCAGAGCTGGGGGCCGAGCATCTCCACCAGGACGTCGATGACGTTCTGGCGCAGTGTCCTCGTGGTCTTCCCGGCCATCAGGAGGTTGCCGGGCGGCCCGTTGCGGACGAAGTCCAGCCAGTCGATCAGGGACGTGATGGTCTTCGCAGAGCGGACCGAGCCCTCGTAGATCGAGATCTGGTGCTGACGGCTGATCCGGACGGCCAGGCGCTGCTTCTTGGTCAGCGGCTGGAGGTCCATGCCGCTACTCGTCCGGCTCGGTGGGGTCGCCCATCACGCCCTGGAGGAACCGGTCGATGGCCGAGAGGTGCTTGCCGTCGTGCTCGGCGTCGAACTGGGCGAGCTTCAGGGCACGATCCAGGGCTTGGGTCGCTGCTGCCGTCAGATCCTTCGTCTCCCGGGCCGGGGGCTCCTGGAGCCACTCGGCCACGCTCTCGCCGGTGTGGCTGAAGCCGTGCACGAGGTACCGGCTCTGCGCTCGGTCGAGCTGGCGGTTGAAGAAGTCCATCAGGCGCTGCTGAGCCTGCTGACGCTGGTCCTTCAGATCGACCTGACGGGCCTCGGTGGCGGCCCTGGTGGCCTCTCTGTCGAAGGAGAGGCCCAGTCGCTGTGCGTGGTTCGTGATGGTCCCGACGGACCAGTCCATCTCCTGGGCGATCTCGTTCCTGCTGACGCCGTCAGCGTGGAGCTGACGGAGCCGCTCCTCGTCCTCGGCGGAGAAGGTTCGGGACACGGCCGGCTCACCCCCTCGCACGCGTGTGGTGACGGGTGACCGGTCAGGGGCTGACGGCCGTCAGGAGGTCTTCGCTCCAGAGATTGTTGATGTTCAGGCTCGGGTAGGCCCTGTTCGTAGGGCTTCCAGGAGGGGGCGTAGCGCCGGAAGCTCACCACTGCTCGTCAGACGAAAGGACTGACCGGTTCCTTCCGAGAGTCGGAGGAACCCAGTCGGGCGGGCGTGACCAAGGAACCCAGGCATGTACAGACGTGCCGGGATCTTGGCACGCCTGTTGGCCCAAGGTCCCGGGGAAAGGGACCCGCAGCAGTGGACACCTTGAACACGGCTTTAGGCGCAGCCGCCGCAGCCCTCGCGCTCGGAGCCGAGGTCTTCCGCTTCCTTCGTGACCGCCGGGACCAGAGGAGGTCCCAGGCGCAGGAGGAGGCTGAGGACGAGAGCTGACTCAGCTGACCGCCTGGCGCTCTGGGTGGGGCGTCAGGCGGTCATGTGCTGACGGACGTCATGACGCTCTGGGCGGCCAGATCACAGTTGAGGCATGCGTGTAGAACCCGTGTATCTCATGGATATCCTGTGCCGCCCGACTCTTCGTGCACTAGGGGATGCCGGTCGGGCTCTGAGGGGGATTGCCGTGAAACGGGTTCGGTACCGGTGGCGAGACGAATACGAGAGCGACCCGGAGTACCAACGCATCCTGGCGAGACTTGAGCTGCCGTGGTGGAAGAGGCCGGTGGTCCAGGTGGCCGTTGTCGCTTCTGCCGCAGCGTTCGTTGTGGGTGCTCTGATCGGGAATGCCCATGAAGACACGGATACGCCGTCGTCGTCGCCCTCAGCGCAGACGCAGCAGGACAACCAGCCCGCCGGACTGACCTACCAGCAGAAGCAGCAGATTCTCTTCAAGTTCTGCACGTCGTCCCAGATGCGCGGGGCGCCTGGAGACAGTTCGGCCTTCCCGACCTGCATGGCGAGCTACGAGGTGACGGACCAGGGGATGGTCATGCCGAAGTAGCCGGATCCGGGGTCAGGCGGCAGGTACGAGTACGCGCTTGGCCTTGGCCCTGGTGGCCTTCTCGGCCCTCGCGACGTCGATGTGTCGAAGGAGCTTCTGGCCTCGGTGATCGAGACCTTCGACTTTCAAGTGACCTCGGCGGATCCACGAGTAGACCGTCTGCGGGCTGACGCCCGTCAGGTCGGATGCCTCTCGGATCGTCAGCCAGAGTTCGTCCTCCATTGAAGCCCTCCAGCACATGCGAAAGGCCCCGGTCCGCCAAGAGCGTCGGGGCCTGCACGAGGACGTACCTCGCCTGCTGCGTTCGATTATGCGGTCGTTCGTTAGGGAAAGCAAGTACCGCATCTGACGGGCGTCATGACGGGTCTGGATAGTTCTCCCAGATCCTCGCGGGAAAGGGCTGGCGACGCAGGACGGCACCCATCACGGTGCGGATGTCGCCACAGATCGTCCGGAACCTCGGGGGCCATCCGTCAGGGTCTCCGACCCAGTCCGGTCGGACGTAGATTTCCGCATGGTGCCGGGCCAGCAGATGGCGTATCTGCTCGTCATGGAACCTGAGCGCCTGCTCTTCCAGGGAACGGTTCAGCCGCTGAAGCTCTGCGTGCCATTCACGGCCCGCCGGGCTTCGTTCGTCCCCCACGCCCTTCTCGAAGTGCTCCTCGATGGCGTAGCTCAGCCGGATGCACTCATTGGCCGCTGTCTCGGCGAGGCCCAGCAGATGCGTCCGCTCCGCCTCGTGGGCGGTTTTCCGCTGCTGCCAAATCACGGCTCCCGTGGAGACCACCGCACCCACGAGAGCACCGCCGAGACCGAACAGCCCCGCCACCATCTCCGGTCCCACGAATCGGCCTCCTAACTCGCTGACGGCGAGGACGTGTCGTCTTCCTCTCGCGGGTCGACGTTGGCGGGATCGGGGTCATGCAACCGTTCCAAGCGGCGCCGCTGGTTCAGCTCGTGCTGGGCAGCCCTGCGCTGCTTCTCCTCTGTGCGCTCGGAGAGGGGCGGAAGGGGATCGGAACGGATGTAGGCCGACAAGAGGTCGGTCAGCTCGTCCGTCAGCTCTGCGAGCCAGCTCACCGCGAAGAAGTGCCGGATACCGGCGGCCCTGAACCGTCTCATGACGATGAGGAGGGACTTCACGCGGTCACGAAGCGCCCGGTCCGGGATGCGGGCCACGGCCCTCTCGACGTTCTGCATGTGGTTGAAGACGGTGTCCAGGTACGCCGCGCTCTCGTCCGTACGCATCGCGGCGACGTCGCCACTGACCGATCCCAGGAACTCCCCGAGCGAGATCAGCTCGTTCAGGGCCTTGTCCGCCGCCACCTGGCCGATCTCCATGAGGCGGGCCTCCCGGGCCTGCTTCCGCTGGTGGGACAGCGTGAGCCACACGCCGCCGAAGGACGCGGCACCGCCGACTATGGCGCCACCGAAGCCGATTAGGCCCGAGAGGACTTCTGGTTGCATGCCGATCATCATGCCGACGGGACCGGCCCGGTGGGGCTGATCCCGTCAAGTCCTCGGCGGCGGGCTGTCTGGCGGACTTGCCCCGTCTTGCAGTGACTCGTAATGCGCCCTATCCGAACGGGTTGCCACCCTGTGCTTGGACTCCGGCGGTAACTGCCGCCAGGTAAGCGGCGTACGTCTCGCGCTGGTTCCACGTGAAGAGGACGGTACGGGAGTTGTTCGCGATGGCCTTCTGCGCCTCGGCGGTCGCGATCCGGAGCTGCCCGCGATCCTGCTCGGTGGCGAGCTGGACGTACCCGTTCACGAGGCGCGTGGGCTCCTTGGACTGCACCTTGATGACGTCGCCGAGGGGGATCACGGAGTCCTTGGCGCCGGTCACCTTCCCCATGAACTTGCGCTTGATCTCGGCGCGATCCGCGTAGAGCGTCACGGTCGCGACGTAACCCTTGAAGACCTGTGCTTCAGGCTGGGGTGCAGGCGCACCCTTGGAGAAGTCGTATGCCATCGGATCAGTGTGCCGCTTCCACTTGGCCTCGACCACAGTCCCCCACAACCCTTCCCATCGCCCTGCGTCATGATGCCGTCAGGCGGGCGGCAGCGCCTTCAACTCCGGCTCCTTCGCCTCCACGCGCTTGCGGGCCTCTCGGCAAGTCCCGTCAGAGCAGGGGAGCCCGGCGCTCTTCAGGGCGTCACGGATCTGTCCGGTCCCCGGCCGCTTCCCGCCGAGGGAGTCGTAGAGCGCTCTGACGATCCGATCTGCCGTGGGCTTCTGCGGACTCTGGGCAGATGTCTCCGGCTCCTCCGACACCCGGGCCGTCACGACCTCCGGGCGGGGCGTCAGAGCGGTGCTGACGGCCTTGACGGGGGACGGCTGGAGAGCTGGAGCCCACTTGGACACAGCGGGCTTCCACGGGGGAGTACCGGCTCTGGTCAGGTTCACCGTCGGCTCAGCTTTGATGGTGGGCTTCGGCATCTGAGGTCTGCGTGCGGTGGCCGTCAGGTGCAGTACGTGGGCCGCCACCGCCGGGGGAGTGGCCGAGACGATGACCACGATCCAGGCGCTCTTCTGGAGGTAACCGCCACTGATTAGGTGCTCGCAGATCTGGGCGGCCATGGCCAGAGCGAGGGCGATGATCGCACCGACGTTCGCCTGACGCCTCTCAGGGCTCCGCCTGGGGAGGCTCCCGGCTATGGCGGCGGCCACGGCGGCGTACATGCTCAGGCTCGCAGGCATGATCAGGGCGAACTGCCAGTCCCACCCGGCCAACACGGCCAGGCGGTACTCGCCCGGAGCGCTGAGCGCCAGAGCTGCGGCCAGGACGGCGGGTCGGCCGGCTGAGGTGGCGAGCCGGACCAGAGGCGGCTGGGCGGTCTCTGGACAAGGGGAAGGCCCCGCGCCGTTGGGGGACGCGGGGCTCTTGCGGAAACTCACGAGTGTCAGGCCTCCTGTGGCGTGCTGACGGCCTGGGCCTGTGCGGCTACGAGCTGGCTGTACTCACGGGCGGAGAGCTTCGCGGCCGGGCAGTAGCGGCACTCCGCCGCCCACCCGGATCCCTCCTCGCGCACCATCGTCCGCAGGTCGCACGTCGGGCAGATGACGGGCAGTGGGATCCTGACGGGCTCGATGCCGGAGACCCGTCGGAGGGTCTTCATCAGCCCCTCCACCTCCCCCGCGAAGTCGCGGATCCACTCCTGGCGACAGGCCCACTCGACGTGGTCCAGCAGGTGCTGTGTCAGGCCGCTGACGGTGCCGCTGACGGGCCTCTGACGGGTCTGCTCGGTCACTAGGTCCGCCCATGCGCTCAGGACGCCTACGACCGGCACCGGGCCCTCCTGGTCCTCGCCCGTCAGGACCGCGTCAGCACTCGGGCCGAGCAGGTTCAGCACGTCGAGTCGCAGGGGGAGCGGCGCCTCCTTCGAGGCCGACACCCGCTCGCCCTCTCCGCCCCTCTGCACGCGGTGCCGGGCCATCCAGCACTGGACGACCAGCTCGGGGAGACCAAGGAGCGCTCCGCGGATCCGGTTCCGACACTGGCGGCAGGACCGGGGAAGGTCCGTCTCCTTGCCGCAGATGCAGCACTCGGTCATCGGGCCCTCCGCAGCCGGCGGATGACCGAGACGATCAGGCCCGTGACGATGCCCAAGGCGAGAAGGTGGAAGCCGTAGTTGACGTAGTCGATCGTGGTGGGTCTCACCGGTCCTCCTGCGCCTTCTGGAACTCGTGGCGGACATCGGAGAAGTGGATCAAGGAGCCGGGAAAGAATCCGCCCAAGCCCTCGTCGAGCAGTTCGACTTCCACGATGGGGAGTTGCGGGTCGGGCACCGGCTCGTCGACCGAGTACATGCCCAGGAGGCTGTTGGCCTGGTCGGAGGTCAACATCGGCTCACCGCAGATGCCGGTCCCGTGATCGTTCTGGCAGTACCAGAACTCCCGGACGGAGGCTGTACCGAGATCGAGCACGCGGCCTCCGCCGTCGGAGACGGGCATGACACGGTGGGTCTGCCAGGCGTCCTGGGCGATCTCCGTCAGCCGGGTCGCGATCAGGTCGTTGATGTTGATCGAGATAGTCACCGGTCGTTCTCCCCGCTGTCGTTCTTGATCTCGTCGTTGTCGACCGCCGCCCAGAAGGCCTCCAAAGCGGCGTCTGCCGCCTCGTCGTGCAGCTCCACCAGGGAGCCGTCGGGGCGCTTCTCCCAGACCCGGACGGGGCGGCAGGTGACCGTCTCGATCACGGAGGACCCGTCGGGCCGCTCGTGGACCTGTATGTCCTGGAGTTCTTCCGGGCCGTGGGCCACGAAGTAGTCGTCGAAGACGCTCATCGGCCCTCCTCCTTCTCGGCCGGGCTCTGCGCGATCCAGACGCCGTTCAGGCGGCGGATCAGCCGACGCTCGCGGAGGACGCCCACGCACTTGGAGACGGTGCTTCCGGCGAACCCCAGCTCTGCGGCCAGGGAGTTGCTGTTCTGCGGCTGGTCGGCCGCAGCCAGGAACACCCAGACGATGCGGGCATGGACGGTCAGCTCTTGATCCGTCAGCACCTCACGGATCTCCTCGGCTTCCACCGACTCCGGGGTCAGGCGGGTCATCAGGCACCCCTCCGGATCATCTGGAAGATCTCGGCCTCGGTGGGGGCGGGGGCGATGGTGCGGGAGGAGACCGAGATGGCCGGCCCGGCCTTCTGCCGGTCGAGCTTCCGGAGGATGGCCTCACGGCCCTTGGGGGTGATCCGCATGGTCGCGTGCCAGCAGTTCGGCCGGGTGTCGTGGGGGTGCTTCTCCTCGCCCAAGACCAGGTAGTCGGTCTTGTCGGCGTAGGGGGTGTACTGAGTACTGCCGCACTGACGGGCCTTGGTGAAGGCCCACTTCCACTCGTGGACGATCAGGCGACGCAGCTCGCTCTCCATGATCTTCCGCTCGGGCCTGGACAGCTCTTTGGCCACCTCTCCGATGGTCCGGTTGGCGCCGTACTGGATCAGGTTGTCGTGGGCCTCGATCTTCGGGGCCGCCTCGGCCAGAGCGGCCTGGGCCTGCTCCAGCTCTCGGGCCTGCGCGGCGGCCAGCTCCAAGGCCTCGGCAAAGCTGCTGGGGATCTGGAACTGAGGAGAACGCTGCGCCTCCTCGGCGTCCAAGAGGTAGGTCCGGATCGCCTTGGACACCTCGGACTTGGTGAGGAGCTGGCCGATGTTGAGGACGGCCTTGCGGGTGAAGAGGGCGAGGGACCGGGCGTTGTAGTGGAGGCCCAGATTCGCGGCCCCACCGAATGGGGCCGCGAACTCCTTCAGTTCCTCACCGCGCAGAACCCGATAGCCGCGCTCCTCCAGCTCCGCTCGGTTGTTCTCGACGACGCTCTCGATCGTCTTGACCGGGACCTCGAAGTAGGTGGCCACCATCGGGGTGGTGACGTGGAAGCCGTTCGGCAGGGTGACGAGGGTCTTGACCTTGTCGAGCACGTCCGTGCGCTCGATGGTCTGGTCTCGCATCGAGCGGGACTCGACGAGTATCAGCTCGTTCGTGGAAGCGATGGGGGCCATCGGCATTCCTTCCGACTCAACGCTCGGAGGACATCCCCGAGCGGGGCCTCCAGCGGAGTCGTATCGCCTCTGGGCGATGAGATGAATATAGCGGATGCCGAGTCGAATATCCACCTCGCGGAAGATTCATTGGCCTCCTCCATTTCTCCAAGAATCCTGTGTGCGAAGAAATCCTGGAGCGATTCCGAGTGTTGGCCAATGCGCTACACGCGCGCTTATGCTGGCCCGTAGACACGACGAAGCCCCGGCGGGAACCGGGGCTCGTCAGCGGCTTATTTAAAAAGCCGGGTTGGTCCAAGAGGCCATCACCCCTCCGAGACCAGTACTCCGTCCGCCTCTACACATTCGGAGCACCAATGAAAGCTATCGCCGATTCTACCGGCCAGATGCCCTCGGGTCGAATCGCTCCCCAGGAATCTTCGGAGTCCGTGAACTCCGCCCACCTCGTCGAGGTCGCCCAGCGCATGGCCTGTGAGTCGCAGGCCCTCACCGAGGCTGTCATCTCCTGGCAGCTCATCACCCGCCCGTACCTGGACGGCTCCAGGGGCATCGCCCGCTGGTCCGGCCTCTCCGACAAGACGGTCCGGGAGATAGCGGGCCCCGTCGGTGGCCTCTCCGAATTTAAATTCCTCTGGACCAGGACCCGGGGACACGCCTCCGCCACCGTGGAGGAGCGCGAGGAGATGCAGCTCCGCTTCCACTCGAATACGCGCATCGACTACCGCAGTACTTCACCTAAGAACCTCCAGGCCTCTGGCCCCCTGGGGGGTGCCCTGGCCCTGAGGGAGGGAGAGGAGAAGATCATGGAGGGTAATGCGGTAGTCGGTGCGCGTATTGGCGACAGGGCCCGAGAGGTCCTGGTCAACGGCATGAAGACCTTGGCCACCCTGACCGAGATGAACACCCTCACGGGTCCCGGACAGATCCTGACGATGTTGGACCCGGGCCTGGACATCTGGGCCGAGGTTGAAGAGGGCAACGAGGTGAAGACCGCGGTGCCCCCGCTGGGCCGTCGTGCGTGGAGCTTGGCGGTCCTGTGCGGCCTGGAGGACGTCGTGCTGTCGGTCTCGGACATCGAGGCCCTCACCGGCCTGAGCAAGAGGGGCGTTCAGGCCCTCCTGGCGCGCATGGCCAAGGCGGACCCGGTCCTGGTCCGGAAGGTCCGCAAGGGCCGGACGTTCGAGTACGGGATCTACTGGGCCTCGCCCTTCCGCCGGGACGGCGACTGGTGGGACAACTGCTTCGACCGGGACCTGATTCGCAAGGCCCGTGCCGCCAAGGACCGGAAGGTCCAGGAGGCCTCGGCCCGACGGGGCACCCCGGCCGGGTGCATCGCCTACCGCCTCTCTATGGCCAACCCGAAGCGGGCCGAGTACTTGGCGGCCAACCCGCTCCCGGCGGACGCTGACGAGGTCTGGAGGGTCTTCGCGGAGGCCGGTGACGAGATGGCCTTGTACGAGCACCTGCGGGCCCAGGAGGCCGAGGCTGGGCTGATCCCCAACTCCCCGAAGAACTTGGTCGAGTCGAAGGAGGCGTACTCCGCAAGCACCCCTCAGCCCCGGCCGGCTCAGGATTCCTTGGAGGCCGCGGTGGTCTCACAGGAGAAGCTGGCGGAGATGCGGAAGCGCATCATCGCGGGTTCCCTCCGATGATCGGCGTGGAGCGCGATTCTCCACCGTCGGTCCGGGTTGCCGTGGATGATGGCCCCCAGCGCATGCCGACGAGGGGGATGACGATGCGAGACAATTTCGAGGTCAAGGTGGAGTTCCTGGTGGCCCGCCTTCGCGAGGACGAGACGGCCGCCAGTGCACTGAAGCCCGGCAAGAACGTGGACGTGGCACGGTTGCAGGCACGGGTCCTCGCCGACGTCGAGATGAAGCGAAAGCTCCTGGGCTGGATGTACGAGCCCCAGGAGAAGGTGGGGGACTGGGGGAACTCCTTCTGGAGTGGCATCGCCGCCCGCACGGTCACCGAGCAGTGGATGAAGTTGCGTCAGCCGGTGATTGAGGAACTCGTCCTGGCGTACGCCGACCACCCCGACTTCCCGCCCGAGTGGCTGCCGATCGAGGACGAGGTCCCCGTCCGCACCCAGAGCCGCGTCGGCCGTGAGTCCTGATGCCCGCCAAGAGGCCCTCAGGCGGCACGGACTGGTCGAGACCGAGGACGGCTTCGCCCTGACCGCACAGGGCTTCCAGAGGGCCTCCAGGCGGGCTCTGGACCTCCGGAAGCAGGGGGACCTGGAGGCGGCCCGGATACTGGCCTTGCCCTCCGACGATCCGCTCCGCTGGCAGTTCGCCCGGTGCATCCAGATCGAGGCGTTCACCGCCGAGGTGCGTCAGTCAAGAATTTAAATTCCTATCCACTCCGGAATTCCTGGAGCGAATACGCGTCCGGGTAACGGAGCGGTCGCGTCCTGTCACTTCAAACGGCTAACATAATCGAGGCCGCACGCTGAAGGCCCACCTCTGGGGAGAGGTGGGCCTTCGGATTTTAAATATCTCTGGGGAGAGACCGATCAGGTGCTGTAACACCTGAGATGCGAGGTTTGGGGAAACAAACCATGGGCGATCTTAGTCGCATTCGCACAGTAGAGCTAGACGATGAGCTGCACTATTCGCTGTGGGACGCCATCCGAGTCCTGGGGTACGGCACGATCGGTGCGTACGGCAAGGGGTATCGGAAGGTTCCTGCGGAAATGAAGCGGCGCGTCCCGTGGGAGGTTTTCGGCGAGACCGGGCCCCGGGCGCGAACCCTGACCACCGCCGTGACCTTGGACGGCCTGAAGCGCCTGGTGGCGAACTCCCGCCGGGCCGCCGCCATGAACATGGCGATCGAGCTGGGCATGGAGACGGTGCATGTCCCGACGCCTGAGGCGGAAGTCCTCCGGATCGTCATCGCCGCCTTGAAGCCGGTCACAGTCCATGAGGAGTTCCGGGTCGGCGATCACGTCGTGGACGCCTACATTCCCGCACTCCGTCTGGTGGTCGAGCGTGACCGCCTGACCGATCCCAGCCGCGATCGGAATGCCGAATGGTGGCGGCGAACCTTGATCGAGGATCGACTCGGCTGCTCGTACATCGCGTTCGACCCGACGAAGCGGGACTTCAATGTCGGAGTACTCGTGAACGAAATCTTGCACACGGATCTGCCCGAGCAGGCTGAACAGCCCGCCTAATCTCCCCAGGAAATCCTGGAGAGAATCCGAGAAGTCAAACGAAAGTTGTGCTGTCACCCGTTCGGGTGGCAGCATTCCTGTTGTTCGTCAGACGCATTGCCGTGTGCGGCCAGTGGCACTCCACGCGATGACGGGCCTCGTGCAGTTCCATCCAGCGTCGGCAGCCGGCCTATGGCCAAGGAGCGCGACGCGGGCAGGTGAGGAGCACCCATGCAGGACGGCAGCGCGATACGGGCCGAGGAGGCCGGCGAGTGGCTCCGGAGGGTGATGAAGGATGCGCCGGAGCGGCGCAGTGAGCTGATCATCCGCAGTGACGAGGCCATGGATGTCCGTTCGCGCGAACGGCTGAGGGAGATCCTGTTTGGGTCGCTCCCTCAGTAGCGGCCGCCATGCTGGCACCGCTTGAGTGGCCCCGGGATGGCCCGTAAAACACTCCCAGGGGCATGGGGACCAGTCGTGAAGGGGCTGAAATGACCCGTGTTCTCATGGAGGCTGTGGCGAGCGCAGGTCTGCCCGTGAGTACCGATGACCGCGTAAGGCGAGAAGCCCTCTTCCGCGCCCTCGACACTGTGGCTCAGGTGGCTGAGCCCGGACAGCTCCGGGCCGTCGCATACCTCCGGGTGTCCACCGAGGACCAGAGGAAGGGCTTCGGCGTCACGTATACCGGCAAGCGGGTGGTCAAGCACATCGCTCGGAAGGGCTGGGCCTTGGTCGACGTCTTCGCGGACGAAGGCTTCAGCGGCAGCTTGGACCACACCCAGCGCCCTGACGTGAAAGAGCTGATGCGTCAGGCGCGCATGACACCCAGGCCGTTCGATGTCGTGGCGGTGTACGAAGACCGGGCCATCGGCCGCAAGGGCAGGGCTTTCTGGCCCTGGGTGTGGGAGTTGCAGGATCTCGGAGTCTTCACGGCCGTCGTGGTTGGCGACTACGACAACACCACCGAAGAGGGCGAGTCCCGGATGCGCAAGGCCGCAGACCGGGCCGAGGACGAGTTGGTCACCATCCGGAACCGCACCCAGGGCGGCCTTCAGGAGAAGGCCGAATTCATGGGCGACGAAGGCGCCTACCTCGGTGGCAACGTCCCCTTCGGGTACCGGATCAAGAACAAGGGCGTGACGGGCGAAAGCCGCCTTGTCCCAGATGACTGCGAGTGCACCGGCGAATGCACCACCAAGCATGAGACGGACTGCATGCATCTGGCGGTGGCGCGATTCGTCGCCACGCTCTCCTACGACAAGACCGGGGAAGACCTGAACGGGGCCGGATTCCGGCGCAAGAACGGCGACCTCTGGGACTACGGCTCGGTCTGGAACCTGCTGAACTCACAGGTCACTCTGGAAGCGGTGATGGTTCACCGTGGGTCCAAGGACGTCGTCCTGGACAAGGAGGGCAAGCCCCGCTACGGCAAGCCGGTAGAGATCAAGCTGAAGCCGATCCTCACGCCCCGGGAACTGGCGGACCTCGCCGAGGCGAAAGCCAAGCGTCCCCGGCGCCGGACTCCGAAGACATTCGCCTACACCCTGCTCGGCCGCGTCGCGAGCCCATGCGGACGCGTCTACGTCGGAAACGGAAGATCTCGCCAGGGCGACAAGCACGGGCGCAGTCCCTTCAAGGCGATGCGATGCAGCGGCGCATCCGGCTCCATCCCCAAGACCGAGCGCTGTGATTGCCCCGTCATCCGGGCGGAGCCCGTGGAGCGCGAGAGCTGGCGTCTGGTGAAGGAGTTCCTTCAGAACCCGGAGGAGCTTCACCGCCTGGCGGCCGAAGCCCTTCAGGCCAGGCGTGAGGGCGGTGCCGACTTCGACAGTCGGCTGAAGGATCTGAACAAGCACATTGCCGAGCTGGAAGAGTCCATCGACCTGATGTTGATGGCCGCCACCCAGCAGGCGGCGGCGCGGCGCATGAGCCGGGCGGAGGCGGAGAAGTACATCGCCAGAATGACCGCTCAGCCGAACGCGGAGCTGGCGGACCTCCAGAAGCAGCGCATGGATGTCGAACGCTGGAAGGAGGACGCCGAGGACGTGGAGGACAACGCCAAACAGTTGGCGGCACTGGCACGGAAGGCGCGGGTGCGACTCGGCGAGAAGACGCTTGAGGAGCAGGCGGAACTCTTCGACCTGCTGCAAGCCGAAGTCGAGATCGTGGGCGATGTGCCGTCGCGGCCGTTGGGTCGCCCGTGTCAGGCGGGGGCCTTCTTCGTGCAGCGCGGCCTGATGGTGCCGCACCTGACCGATGAGGCGTGGTCGAGGGTTGCGGACATCGTTCCCGTGTTCTCGCCCCGTTTCCCTTCCCGGGACATCCTGGCGGCCTTCCTGGAGAAGGCCCGCACAGGGGTCTCGTGGAAGAAGCTGGACGCCGGAGTGCCGCACACCACGCTGATGAACCACTGGATCCGCTGGGGCGCCGCAGGCGGCCTGGCGGTCGTCATGGAGCGTCTGGCGGGCATGCCGGGGACACCGCCCCCTGACCACGACGCCGTCACGGTCAAGGTCCGCTGCACGATCCTGCCGGAGGTGCTTCTTGCAGGTCAGGGGGCAGACGTTAATGGTGCCCTTACCTCCAGCGACGGTTCGACCGCTGGCGAGACCCCGAGCCGTACGAGATCACCGGATAGAGTGGCAGGGCGATGACCGCTGATTCCTCCCCCGACGCGCGCTTGGACCGCGCCCTGGCCTGCCTGCGCGGACTGTCCGTCGGGGACGCCCTGGGCTCCCAGTACTTCGTGCCGGTGAACTACCCGCTGCTGAAGCGCCGCGAGGTGCCGTCCGGGACATGGCAGTGGACGGACGACACGGAGATGGCCGCCTCGGTCGTCGCCGTCCTGGCTGCCCACCACCGCATCGACCAGGACGCCCTGGCCCTCTCCTTCGCCGAGCACCACGACTTCGACCGAGGGTACGGCCCCGCCGTCAACCGCCTCTTGCGCCTCGTCCGGGAGGGCGGCGACTGGAGGGAACTCGCCGCCGCGCTCTTCAAGGGACAGGGGTCGTGGGGCAACGGCGCCGCGATGCGGATCGCCCCGCTGGGAGCCTGGTACGCCGGCGATCCTGAGCAGGCGACACATCAGGCGGAGATCTCGGCCTACACCACCCATCAGCACCGCGAGGCGGTCGTCGGTGCCATGGCCGTCGCCGCGGCGGCCGCGTTCGCCGCCGCCCCCGACGGACCGCCCGGGGCCGAAGCACTCCTCGACGGGGTCATCGATCTGGTGCCGAAGAGCGCTGTGGGTGCGGGACTCCGCCGGGCCCGGGACATGCTCGACTACGACGACCCGGGCACGGTCGCGGCGGTGCTGGGGTGCGGGCGGCGTACGACCGCCCACGACACCGTGCCCTTCGCTCTCTGGTCGGCCGCGAGAAGCCTCGGCGACTACGAGCGGGCGTTCTGGACGACTGCCCAGGTGGGCGGGGACGTCGACACCACGTGCGCCATCGTCGGCGGCGTGGTCGCCTCGGTGAAGGCGGGGACTCCGCCCGCCGACTGGATCGAGCGGACAGAGCCGCTTCCGGACTGGGTGCCCCTGTCGGTCTGAGGCCAGGACTCTCACCCACCGGAACTCTCCGTGCGTGTCGGGAACTCTCCGTAATCGCTCGCCCGTTGTTCCGATATCCGCTGCGTGGGCCGTCGAGGCGCACATCGGCCGGACCTCAGGGTGAGCGCGAAGGAGGGGGCGTCATGAAGTTGCTGTTCGCGGTTTTGATCCGTTGGTGGTGCGCCATCGCGCCTCGTGCGGGAGGCATGCGGTTGGCTGAGCTGCCGACCTCGCCCTCCGTTGACCGCATGCGAGTCGGGTATCCGCAGTGGATCGTGAACCGGCTCGACGGCCCTCGGCGAGCGCGTTTCGCGCCTGCCGACGGGCCGCCGGGACAGGTTCGCGACGCCCTGGAATCAGCCGAGGCCCGGTCCGGCAGAGCCGGAGAGTGCCTCCAGGTCGCTCTTGCGGACCCGGATCACGAGCCAGGCCGTGACCAGAGCGAGGACGGCCATCGCGGCGGCTGGGATGAAGGCCGTCGAGATGCCCTGCGCCAGTACCTCGTGCCCCCACGGTGCGGGCAGTTGCTGCGTCTTGGCGAACTCCGCCTTCTGTTCCGCGGATCCGTCGGCCATGAACTTCGGAAGCTGCTTCTCCGCCTCGTCCTTGGTCGCCGTGCCGAAGACCGTCGTCAAGATGGAGAGGCCCAGCGATCCGCCCACCTGCTGCGTCGTGTTGAGCAGCCCGGACGCCGCACCCGCCTCGTGCGGGGCGACGCCGGAGACTGCGGTGAGCGTCAGCGTCACGAAGTTCAGCCCCATGCCGAAGCCGAACACCAGCATCGGGCCCAGGACCCCGCCGGCGTACGAGCTGTCGGAGCTGATGAGCGCCTGCCAGGCCAGTCCGGTCATCGCGAGTGCCGAGCCCGCCAGCATGAAGGGCTTGGGGCCCAGCACCGGCAGGAACCGCTGCGACAGGCCCGCGCCGAGTGCGATCACGACCGTCACGGGCAGGAAGGCGAGCCCTGCCTCGATCGGGCTGTACCCGAGCACGTTCTGCACGAACAGAACGATGTAGAAGAACATGCCGAACATCGCCGCTGCCAGGCTCAGCATGATCACGTACGTGCCGGAGCGGTTGCGGTCGGCGAACATCCGCAGCGGGGTGATCGGCTCCTTGGCCCGGGACTCGATGGCCGCGAAGGCCAGCAGCAGCACCACGGCTGCAGCGAAGGACCCGATGGTGAGGCTGTCACGCCACCCCTCGTCCGCCGCGCGGATGAAGCCGTAGACGAGCAACGCCATGCCCGCGGTCGAGGTCACCGCGCCCGCGATGTCGAAGCGGCCGGTGTGTCGCTCGGACTCGCTGATGTACAGGGGAGTGAGCACGGCTATCAGCACGCCGATCGGCACGTTCACGAAGAGCACCCAGCGCCAGTCGAGCCACTCGGTGAGCATGCCGCCCGCGAGCAGGCCGATGGCACCACCGCCGGCGGAGACCGCGGCGAAGACACCGAAGGCCCGGTTGCGCTCCGGGCCCTCGGGGAACGTGGTGGTGATGAGGGCCAGCGAGGTGGGCGAGGCGATCGCGCCGCCCACGCCCTGCAGGACCCGGGCGGCCAGCAACTGCCAGGGCTCCTGGGCCAGCCCGCCGAGCAGCGAGGCGAAGGTGAACAGCAGGATGCCGGTCATGAAGACCCGGCGCCGTCCGAGGATGTCACCGGCGCGGCCGCCGAGAAGCAGCAGGCCGCCGAAAGTGAGTGTGTAGGAGCTGACGACCCAGGTGAGGTCGGTGGTGCTGAACTCGAGCGCTTCTTGAATGTGCGGGAGCGCGATGTTCACAATCGTCGCATCGAGTACCACCATGAGCTGGCAGGCCGCGATGACGGTGAGCGCGATACCGGGGCGTCCCTCCCGGCGTGCGGCGCCTGGCTTGTGATCTTTGAGCAACGGAGAGGTGGTCACTATGGGTCCCCCACGAGTGCTTTAGTGAACGCTGACGTTCACTGACGCGTCAACGGTAGTGAGTCCCCGACAGTGAACGCAAGCGTTCACTTACGACGTCGTCGTTCGGCACGTCCCCCTTGTGTGGCCGTCCGGCGCGTCCTCCATCCCCGAAATGCCCGCTTCCTCTGCTCGTTGGAGAGAGTCAGATGGTTACCCCCAGCAGGGCGGATGCTCCCGCTCGGACGGCCGCTCGCCGCCGAGGCGCGGTGCTCGAACGCGCCATCCTCGAAGCCGCCCTGGATCAGCTCAGCACCGTCGGCTGGAACGGCCTGACGATGGAGGGCGTCGCCGCAGGCGCCCAGACCGGCAAGGCTGCGGTCTACCGGCGTTGGTCGTCCAAGGAGGATCTGGTCGCCGACGCCCTGCGTGCCGGGCTGCCGCAGTTCGATGCGGTCCCGGACGAAGGGGGTGTGCGTGATGACCTCTTGGTGCTGTGCCTGCGAGCCCGTGACGCGATGTTCTCCCGTCCGGGCTCCGCGCTTCGCTCAGTGATTCACGAGTGCGACACAGCACAGGCCGAACGCTTCCATGCCGTGATCTTCCAGGGGGTTGTGGAGCCCACCATGGAGATGTTGCGTGAGGTTGTCGACCGAGGTGTCAAGCGAGGCGAGGTGCGCCCCGAGGCTGTGAACGGTTATGTCTTCGACGCCATGCCGGCGATGATGATGTATCGCTCCAAGATGTGCGGATGTGAATGGCAGGATCGTGAAGTCGAGGAGATGATCGACCAGTTGATGGTTCCGCTGTTGCGTCCGTACGGTTCCTGACGTCCCCGCCGAGCGGTCTGTCGCTTCTGCGGGACGGTGCGACACAGGCGCGTCCAGCGGTGGGCCGTGCTCGCGTCGAACGGTGCGCCTCGGTCGTGTTGAACGGTGCGCCTCCGTCGTGTTGAACGGCGCCCGACGGGGCTCGCGGGCGTGGCGAGCCCGCTGCGGTGGACCGGGGTGTCGCGGATGCTCAAGGGCGGCGTAATCTAGGTGCGCCATGCCGTACGAACCGCCTACTCACACCGTCGAGCGCTCCCTTCGAGCCACGACCGGAGCGAAGATCGTTGCAGGTGTCGACGAGGTGGGGCGCGGCGCGTGGGCCGGTCCCGTCACCGTCTGCGCGGCGATCACCGGACTGCGCCGTCCGCCCGTGGGGCTCACGGACTCCAAGCTGCTCACCATCAAACGACGCACCGCCCTCGCCGAGGAACTGCGGACCTGGGTGACGTCGTACGCACTGGGTCATGCTTCTCCGGAGGAGATAGACGCCCTGGGTATGACGGCCGCGCTGCGCCTCGCGGCGGGGCGTGCGCTGGACGCATTGCCGGTCCGTCCCGACGCGGTCATCCTCGACGGCAAGCACGACTACCTCGGTACCCCCTGGCGGGTCCGTACGGTGATCAAGGGTGATCAGTCCTGCGTGGCAGTCGCGGCGGCCTCGGTGATCGCCAAGGTTCAGCGCGACAAAATGATGGCCGAACTGGGCATCGACCATGCAGACTTCGGTTTTGCGGACAACGCCGGGTATCCATCACCCGTGCACAAGGCCGCACTGGCGGAGCGGGGCCCCACCCCCTACCACCGCTTGTCGTGGGCGTATCTTGATGCGTTGCCCCAGTGGCGGCACCTCAAGAAGGTCCGCAGTTGGGCGGACGGAAGCGTTCCGGAGATCGAGGGTCAGCTCGGCTTCGATTTCTGACGGTTTCGTTCTCGCTCATGCGTCACCCGCCGAAGCGGGCCGTACCAGCGTTTGATAAATATCAACTCATGCCTCTCATTCCCGAGGAGCCTCAGATTCACGAGAGTGCCCAGGGTCCCCGCGCCACTCCGGCCAGCGGCCGAATCGCGCCGACCCCCCGTCCCGTACCAGGCCCCCGTCCCGCGGCCCCGTCGCGTCCCGGTCGCCCCGGCCCTCTCCGGCCGGCGCCGCCGGTGCAACGTACGCCGCGCGATGTGGCCGCCAAGCCCGCTCCGTCGGGCCCTGCCGCCGGTGCCGCCGCTCCGGTCACCCCGCAGATCCAGCTGATCCCGGCTTCCGTGGAGGGGGCGCTCGACGCCGCCGAGGAGGCCGTGGACCTGCTGCTGGACTCCGGTCGTGCCCCCGGTGACATCCTGGTGATCACGACCGGGGAGCAGCACCCGTGGGCCGCCCACGAGCTGTCCTTCGGTGAAACCTCCTACTGGGCCCAGCATGACGCGGGCGACGACGTCTTCTACACGGACGCCACCATCGCGGAACGCGCCGCGTCGCGTCCGGTGGTCGTGGTCGCCGCCAACGGTGGTCCTGAGGATGCGGCCGTGACCGCGCTGTCCCTGGCCCACTCCCGGGCCGGCGCCCTGCTGATCGTCTGTGGCGACCCGCAGCGGATCAACTCGGTGCTGGGCGCGGGCGTCTGAGCCGGTGCTGTAGCACCCGGTAGGGCGCTGGGACGACTCAGGGCGCCGCTCCAGCGGCGCCGCACGGCGGGCGGTTCACCCTGCCCGGTGGGTGCGAGACCGTGACTGTGTGACGGCCTCGCCTGGTCCGAAGAGCGCCCCTGCGGCTGTGGCGGACGACCGTGCGTGCGGCTCGGGCAGAGCAGGTTCAGAGTGCTCTTTCCTGCTGCCCGTCGTCCCGATCGCGGTGTGCCGGGCGGCAAGGTGCCGGGACCGGGCGGAGCGGTCCGCCGGGACTCAGCGTGCCGCCGCGGCGCGGCGCAGTACCTCGGAGGCGCCACCGGTGCGCGGTATGGGCGGCGGTGCCTCCGACGTGGCGAACGGCTCCGGTGCCGAGGCCGAGTGTGGGCGGCGTCCACCGCGGCCCTCGCCCAGGACCTGCCAGCCGTCACGGGTCAGCGTGATGTACGCCCCGCAGCGCAGTCCGTGCAGGGTGCACGCGTCGCGCAGCCCCCACATCCACGCGCCGTCCTCCTCCGTCCAACGCGCGTCGCCCTCACGGCAGTAGAGCAGCACCGCGGTGCGTACCGGTGTCCGGCGACGCAGATCGTGCGGGATGACCCGACGCAGTTGCGCGAGCAGCGCGTTGCGGAACATCCAGCCGTCGGCCGGAGCCGAACGGCGCACGAACGAGGCGCTCGCCAGCAGCCGCTCGTCCGGGTCGAGCACGGCGACGACAGCGGTCGCCGGCTGCGGGTGGTGCCGGGCGTGCAGTCCGCTGACGATCTCGCGGGGGTTGCGCAGGAGTGGGATCCCGGCGGCGGCCCATTCCGCGGGTTCGAGCAGGCGGTTGGCGGAAGCGACGGACGTCGACGCCGCTGCCGAGGCCGGAGCGAATCCGAAGGTCACGGTCCTCCCTTCGGCTACGCGCCCACACTGCGGGCGAGGTCGGATTCTGGGAGCGCGCACCGCGGCAAAGCCCTAACCGGAGCGGCGGGCGAGCCGTGCGGGAGCGGACCTCAATTCTTCCTGTCGAACTTGAATGCGGCAACGAGCAATTGAGGCAGCCGACCGTTATCAGATGATGCGCGGCTAATATCCCCGCGGAGCGTGTCGCCGGACCGCCCATGGGGCGTTCGAGCACGACACGTTCGTACGTCATGGAGGTGGGCGGCGTCCAGAGGTGTGCGCCGGGACAACCGCCCCGAACCCGGGCATGCTGTCAGCCCTGCACGGCCAGTACCAGCGGCAACACCCCCTGCGCGCCGGAGCGTCGGAGCATGCGGGCCGCGACCGCGAGGGTCCAGCCGGTCTCCGTGTAGTCGTCCACGAGGAGCACCGGGCCCTGGGCCGCCGTGAGAGCGGACGCGAGGGCGGGCGGCACGGCCAACGCTCCATCGAGTGCCTTCAGCCTCTGGGCGCTGTTGCTCCGGGAGCCCGGGTAGGCGTCGCCGGTGTACTCGACGGTGCCCAGCAGCGGCAGCCGGCCGATCTCCGCGATGTGCGCCGCCAGGGAACCGATCAACTGCGGTCGCGTATGCGAGGCGACGGTGACGACGCCGGCCGGGCGCGACCGTCCCTCCGGTGCGCCCGGGGCCCAGCCGCCGGGGCCCTTGGCCCAGTCGGCCAGTACGTCCACCACCGCCCTGGCCACGTCGTCGGGCACGGGCAGGTCGGGGGCCTGGGGTGCGAGCATGGGCCGCAGTCGGTTGCCCCAGCCGATGTCCGAGAGGCGTCCCAGCGCGCGTCCTGGCGCGGCCTGTTCGCCGGCGGGGATGCGTCCCTTGAGCTCCACTCCGATCGCCGGCAGCCCGGTGGGCCACATTCGCCGGGGTTCCACTTCGACACCTGCCCGGCCCAGATCCACGCGCGCGGCGTCGAGCGCCTCCTCGGACGTGTCGGCGGTGAAGCGAGGGCCGGCGCAGTTGTCGCAGCGACCGCACGGCTTGGCCGCCTCGTCGTCGAGCTGGCGCTGCAGGAACTCCATGCGGCACTCCGCTGTCGACGTGTACGCGCGCATGGCCTGCTGCTCGGCCTCGCGCTGACGCGCCACCCAGGCGTACCGCTCGGTGTCGTAGGCCCACGGTTGCCCGGTCGCGATCCAGCCGCCCTTGACGCGCTTGACCGCACCGTCCACGTCGAGAACTTTGAGCATGGTCTCGAGACGGGAGCGGCGCAGCTCCACCAAGGGCTCCAGGGCCGGCAACGACAGGGGCTTCTCCGCGTTCGCGAGGAGGTCGAGCGTGCGGCGCACCAGGTCTTCCGGGGGGAAGGCGAGCGACGCGAAGTACTTCCAGATCGCTTCGTCCTCCTTGCCCGGGAGCAGGAGCACCTCGGCATGCTGCACGCCGCGTCCCGCACGGCCCACCTGCTGGTAGTAGGCGATGGGGGAGGAGGGGGAGCCCAGGTGCACCACGAAGCCCAGGTCGGGCTTGTCGAAGCCCATACCGAGCGCCGAGGTGGCGACCAGCGCCTTCACCTTGTTGCCGAGGAGATCCTCCTCGGCCTGCTGACGATCGGCGTTCTCCGTCTTGCCTGTGTACGACGAGACCGTGTGGCCGCGCTGCCGGAGGAAGGCGGTGACCTCTTCGGCGGCTGCCACGGTGAGGGTGTAGATGATTCCGGACCCGGGCAGCTCGTCGAGGTGCTCGGCGAGCCAGGCCATCCGGTGCGCGGAGTCCGGCAGGCGCAGCACGCTCAGGCTCAGGCTGTCCCGGTCCAGCGGGCCCCTCAGGACGAGGGCGTCCGAGCTGCCGCCGGTGCCGAGTTGTTCAGCCACGTCGGCGGTTACGCGCGCATTGGCCGTGGCGGTGGTCGCGAGCACCGGCACACCGGGTGGGAGATCGGCGAGCATGGTGCGCAGCCTGCGGTAGTCCGGGCGGAAGTCGTGACCCCAGTCGGAGACGCAGTGGGCCTCGTCCACCACCAGGAGCCCGGTGGCGGCGGCGAGCCGGGGAAGCACCTGGTCACGGAAGTCAGGGTTGTTGAGCCGTTCGGGACTCACCAGCAGGACGTCCACCTCGCCCGCGGAGATCTCGTCCTGAACGGCATCCCACTCCTCGGTGTTGGAGGAGTTGATCGTCCGGGCGTGGATGCCGGCCCGAGCCGCCGCCTCGACCTGGTTTCGCATGAGCGCGAGCAGGGGGGACACGATCACGGTGGGACCGCTGCCCCGCGCCCGCAGCAGCGAGGTCGCCACGAAGTACACCGCGGACTTGCCCCAGCCTGTGCGCTGGACGACAAGGGCACGGCGTCTGTCGGCGACCAGCGCCTCGATCGCCAGCCACTGATCCTCGCGCAGCCGGGCCTTTCCCGAGACGTCCCCGACGAGACGGGTGAGGACGGCGTCGGCGGCCGCCCGAAGTTCCGCGTTGCTCGTGTGCTCCATGCGTTCCATACAACAGGACGTCACTGACATCCGGGGCCGCGCACCGAGACCTGTGGACACAACGGCTGAGGATGACGCGTCCCTGATCAGACTTATCCACAGGCTCAAGCGGAGGTTCGGGTTCCGCGAGATCGTCGTCGCATGACGAACCACGGCGAAACGACCGGATCCCCCGAGAACGGTGACATCACCGGGCCCGAGACACAGAGCGGGCACAAGAACAGCAAGCAGGAGAAGAAGGGGAAGGACCCGTCCGGGCTGCACACCACCAGCCCGCCCTACGCCAGTCACGGAGGCGAGCACCAGGTCACCCTGCGCACGCCGGCCGAGCTGGCCGACGCCCTGCCGTACCTGCTCGGATACCGTCCCGAGGACAGCATCGTCCTGGTCGCGCTCCACGACAGCAACGGACGCGGGCGGTTCGGAGGCCGCGCCCGGCTCGGTATCCCCGCGAGCGCGGACGACTGGCCGTCGGCAGCCCGGCAGCTGTCCCACGGCCTCGTGACGGGCAGCGAGCGCCGAGGGGCCCGGCCCGAGTCGATGGTCGCCTTCCTGTGCCAGGAACCGGAGAAGGGACAGACGGGCCGGCAGGTGATGGAGCGGCTGCGGCCCCTGGCTCAGAGGCTGCGCGTCGAGTGCGGATCCCTGGACGTGGTGGTCGTCGAGGCACTGTGCATCTCCGAGGGCCGCTACTGGTCGTACTGCTGTGACAACGAGGCATGTTGCTCCTCCGAAGGAGCCCCCATGGGCCTCCCCGGCACCTCCGTGCTGGCCGCGGCCGCCACCTACGCCGGCATTCAGGTCCGCGGCACGCTGCGACAGCTCCGGGCCCGGTTGCTGCCCTGGGAGAACGCCGCGGCCCTGGAGCAGGAGGCAGCCCTGGACACCGCCAGCATGGCGCTGGTGCCGAAAATCCTGGACGACGCGGGCCGCGCCGCCGTGGCCGACGACACGCTGGAACTGGCCGGAAGGGTCCTGCACCGTTTCGCCGAGGCACAGCCGGTTTCCGGGATGCTCGTGGCGGATCTTCGCGACGACGAACTGCTCGGCTACGACGAGGCCGCCCGGCTGATCCTCGGCCTCCAGGACCGAGCCACCCGCGACCGCGCGGCCGCGTGGATGGAAGGCGACGAAGCCGCGCGCGCCCTTCGCCTCTGGCGGACCCTGGCCCGCCGCTGTGTCGGGCCCTACGGTGAACACGCCGCCGCGCCGCTCACCCTCGCCGGCTGGGTCGCCTGGTCCGCCGGCGACGAACTGGAGGCCCGCGAAGCCCTCGCCATGGCCTTGGGTGCCGATCCCGACTACCTCTTCGCCCGCCTCCTGCACCAGGCCTGCAACGAAGGCCTCGACCCTGAGTCGATCCGCAGGTGCCTTCGGGCGGAGCGGGAAGACCGTGGGCGGGCGGCCTCCGCCCTGGAAACGCGGGCGGACAATCCCGAGTCCGCCGGACGCGACACCATCGCGGCGACCGAGATCGAGCCCCACGGCACACCCTCACAAGCAGCGGCGCCCCGGCTCGGACCATCCGGCACCTCCTCACCGACAACGATGCCGCCCGAGTCCGAGCCGCACGGAAAGCCCTCTCAACCGGCGGCGCCGTCCCGCCGTCGCCGCCGCACGCGTCCGCCCGGCCCCACAGGCGCAGCATCCGGCGATACCCGCGCGGACGACGGCGACGGCGGAGCCCGCACTCCAGGCCGACGCACACCGGCGGGCACCACACGCCCGGCTGGCACCCCACGTTCTGCGGCCGCCACACGTTCCGCGGGCGCTACCGAATCCGGTGCTCGCCCAGGCCGTGCGACGACGGCCGGTACCGCGCGGCCCGGCGGTGTGCGAGCAGGCAACTCGCGTGCGCGTGCGCCGAAGAAGGCAGAAACGCCCAGCCGGGGGAGGGGCGAGGAAGACCTGCAGCCCGGCCAGGGCTTGAGCGGTGAGGAGTGAGCTCATGGCGGGCGGCCTCAAGGCGGAGGTGGCCGGACCGGGGCGTGACCCGGAGGACGCTCGCAGCGTTCACCTGAGTGGCGGAACGGCCGGACGGGCCGTGAGGCCGCACTGCCCCTGCTCCGTCGGAGCCCTCCGGCACCCGCGCCGAACCCGATCTTGGCGCACCGAGCGCAGAGGAAGCCGTCCCATGCACCAGCCGACTCCGCCCGCCGCCGACGGCCGCCGCCGCAATCAGGGTGGCCCCCCACTCCCCCTCGGGTCGGGCCTCGGCCCGCCCGGGGCCCGGGTACCGCGAGTGGGGGACCAGGTTGTCCCTCCCCGACCGTCCGCACGTGCCGACGGCTACGGGCCGAGGTTCCCCGGCAGCGTGTCCTACCCCTCTGCACCTCCCAGCGCCGACTCCCGTCCGTCCTCGTCGTCGGGCCCGGGTCGTTCGTCTCCACGGTGGGCGGGCCAGAGCCGTCGCCCTGGCACGGGTCCGGGAGGTGGCCCAGCCTCGTCGCCCTTCGCTCAAGGGCGGACACCCTCACCCTCGGGGTACGCGTCCGCACCCCCGCCCCGGGGTGCCACGATCCCCGGACTGCGCTGGTCCGCCGATCTGCCCCCCGCCCACGCCGCGATGATCTGTGTCGCCCTTCCCGGCCTGGCCATCTCAACCGAGGAAGGGCAGCTGACCGGCCGGGGACTGGAGGGCTTCTACCGTGCCGGCCGTCGTGTGCTCTCCCGGTGCGAGATCCGTGTCGCCGGACGAGAACCGCTCGCGGTACAGGCCCGCATGGCCTCGGCCGACCGCGCCCGGTTCGTGGGCACGCTCCGCACGTCACCGCAGACGGGCCCGGACCCTGACGTGATCGTGGAACGGAACCGCTTCGCCGACGGTACAGAGCGGATCACCCTGCACAGCGCGGCTCCGCGCACCCTGCGGCTGCCGGTCGAGATCACCCTGGGCACCGACCTGGCCGACCTCGGCGCGATCGCCTCCGGCAGCGCGGGACCCCAACTCTCCGCGAGTGTCCACGGCTCGGGCCTGCGCTGGTCCTGCGCCACCGGCAACGCCTCCGTGACGGCCGAACCACCTCCCTCGGACGCCCTGGCCTCGGCCGGGCTGCTGCGGTGGGAGCTGGACCTGCCACCGGGTGGCAGCAGAACCGTCGAACTGCGGGTGCGGCCGGACGGCGCGGGGCCCCTCCGAGCCGTGGGACGAGCGGCGACCAGCCCGCTGGCCGCCGCCTGTGCGGAGGGCGATGACCCGAGGGTTCCCGCCCTCCTGCGGACAAGCATCGAGGACCTCCAGGCTCTCCTCATGCGTGACTCCGCGCACCCCGCCGACACCCACCTCGCGGCCGGCGCGCCCTGGCGCTGCGGTTTGGCTCCCGCCGACGCGCTGGCCGCCGCCCGGATGGTGCTGCCGCTGGGCACCGGCCTTGCCGCGGGAACGCTGCGGATCCTCGCGCGGACCCAACTCACCGGCCCCGGACCGCAGTCCGGAATGATCCCCGGCCCCAGACGGGACGCCGGGCCGCACCTTCCGCCGCAGTGCACCGCCACAGAGGCCACGCTGCTCTTCCCCGCCCTGCTGGCAGAGGCCCGCCGCTGGGGCCTCCCCGACCAGGAAACGGAAGCGCTGCTGCCCGCCGCCGAGCGCTGCCTGACCTGGCTGCGAGACACCGTGGGCGACGGCACCTACCTGCGCGACCCGAACCCGGACGGGCCCGTCCGCTGCGAGACACAGGCCCAAGCCCACCGTGCCGCGCTGCTCGGAGCCGACCTGCTCGACGCCTGTGGCCGGACGGGGGCCGCGGCGCTCCGGCAGTGGGCGCAGACCCTGCGGACCGACTTCCGGGAGCACTTCTGGGTCGAGGACCGGGGAGGCGGCCGCCCCGCGGCGGCACGTGCGCCGGACGGCAGTCCGGTGCCGCACCTGGGCGCCGCTGCCGTGCACCTCCTCGACACGGGCCTGCTGGGCGGAGGCGAGCTGGCGCCAGGCCTGCTCGACAAGGTCCGCACCGAGCACCTCGCCCGGCTGCTCGGCAGCCCCGTCATGGACTCGGGCTGGGGCCTGCGCGGACTGGGCTCGAAGGAAGCGGGATTCAATCCTTTCGGCCACCGCGCAGGAGCCGTACGGACCCAGGAGACAGCCCTCGCCGCCGCGGGACTCGCCGCCGCGGGCTATGAGAAGGAGGCCAGCTCACTGGTGCGCGGCGTGCTCGCGGCCGCCGAGACCTTTGCCTACCGGCTGCCCGAGATGTACGCGGGGGAGCAACGCACGGAAGGAAGCGCTCCACTCCCACACCCGGCAGCCTGCCGCCCTGCGGCCACAGCGGCGGCTGCCGGAGTCATGCTGCTGACCACCCTCGCCGGCATCCGCCCCGATGCGCCGGCAGGCACGGTCACCCTGCGCCCCGTGCGTAGCGCACCCCTCGGGGAAATCGGTTTCACGGGACTGCGCGTGGCGGGTGCCCGGTTCTCCGTGCGGGTCGGCCGGCTGGGACTGGCCATGGTCGAGGAGGCGGCCGACGGACTGCAGCTGGGGGTGTGACGTGCAGTGATGTGCCATTTCACGACCAGGTGGAGGCAGCTGAGTCCCTAAGCGGACCGAAGTGGATCACTAGGGGGACGGACCGGCGAAGGAGGTGTTTATCGTCAGGCAGACGACTATGATCGCCGCATGCCCTACGACCCGTCAGCGTTCCCGCCCTTCGCCGTCACCGTGGACCTGGTCGTGCTGACCGTGCGCCGCCATGCGCTGTGTGCGCTGGCGGTGCGCAGGGGCGAACCGCCGTTCCAGGGGCGCTGGGCGCTGCCCGGCGGCTTCGTACGGGCCGACGAAGACCTGGCGCAGGCCGCGGCGCGCGAGCTGGCCGAGGAGACGGGACTGCGCGTCCACGACCCTGCCGTCCCGGCTCAGGACAACGGCGCACACCTGGAGCAGCTCGCCACCTACGGAGACCCCAAACGGGACCCCAGGATGCGGGTCGTCAGCGTCGCCCACCTCGCCCTCGCTCCCGATCTGCCCCCGCCCAGGGCAGGCGGAGACGCCAGCAACGCGCGCTGGGCCCCGGTCGAGGAACTGTTGCAGCAGGGCGGTTATGGGCGTGAGGCCGAGCCGGTCGCGCCGCTCGCCTTCGACCATGCGCAGATCCTGGCGGACGGAGTGGAACGCGCCCGCTCCAAGATCGAGTACTCATCACTGGCCACCGCCTTCTGCCCACCCGAGTTCACCGTCGGGGAACTGCGCCGTGTCTACGAGGCGGTGTGGGGTGTGGCGCTCGACCCGCGCAACTTCCACCGCAAGGTCACGGGCACGCCCGGCTTCCTGGTCCCCACCGGTGGGACGACGACCCGACAGGGGGGACGCCCTGCCCAGCTCTTCCGCGCCGGTGGCGCGACGCTGCTCAACCCCCCGATGCTGCGTCCCGAGGTGTGAGTGGTCGGCCGGGTGCGGGCGGCGGCCTGGCAGGAACCGAACCCGGCCGTAGCCCGGTCGCGGGTGCCGGTCCCCGAGGCGGACCTCGGTAAGGACCCAGGGTGCCCGAAAAACCGGACATAGCGCGCTATCTTGCTGTGAGTGATCCAGGCCTTCGGACTGACCAGCAACCCCCGCAAAGAGCTTCCGCCCGCAGCCGACGACGTCTCGTTCGAGGCGCGGGCGGGCCGCATCACCACGCTGCTCGGAGCACCGGGTGCCGGCAAGACGACGGTTCTCAGACTGATGCTCGAACTCCAACAGGGTCGCGGCATCACCCACTTCCGGGGCCGTCCGCTGCACCGCATCGCCCACCCCTCGCGCGAGGTCGGCGTGTTGCTCGGCGACGTGCCCGGGCATCCCACCCGCACGGTCCGAGGGCATCTGCGCATGCTGTGCGCGGCCGCGGGGGTGTCGGTTCGGCGTGCCGACGAAGTGCTCGAGGCGGTCGGGCTCGTGAGCCTGCGCGAGGAGCGCCTCGGCACCCTCTCCCGCGGCATGGACCGGCGCCTCGGCCTGGCCTGCGTCCTCCTGGCCGACCCGCACTCCCTCGTCCTCGACGACCCGGCCGGCGGACTCTCCACCCGTGAGAGCGCTTGGCTGCACGGCATGTTGCGCGCCCATGCCGCCCGGGGCGGCACGGTCCTGTTCACCACCGCCGACCCCAAGGAAGCAGCGCGCACCGCCGATCGTGTCGTCACCCTGGAACGAGGCAGGCTCGTGGCCGACCAGGAGGCCGCAGAGTTCGCGCGTACGCGCCTCCGTCCCCGTGTCGCGGTGCGAAGTCCGCACGCGGCCCGTCTGGCAGTTCTCCTGACCAAGCAGGCCCGCACCTCGCAGCGCTCCGTCGAAGTCGTCCGAGAAGGCGGCAACCGCCTTTCGGTGTACGGCGGTGCCTGCGCGGACATCGGCGAGATCGCGTTTCGTCACGGCATCGTCGTTCATCAACTCGCCGACGAGATCGGAGACATGGGAGCCGGCGCGGGTCTCGCTCACACCGGGCCCCGCGACCCGATCCTGGCCGAACCGGCGCGCGTCACGGACGCGCACGGGACGGCCCCTACGTCCACTGCCGAAGAGTCGCCGTCTACTGGCCCGTCGAGGCCCTTCGCGCCGGACGCCCCGGCTCCCGCAACCGAGCCCCGCCGCGTGCTCGAGCAGGGATCCCTCTCCACCACAAGGGAACAGGTCGCCGGTGAGCCGTCCTTGTGCTTCGGGCAATCGCAACTGGCCGACGGCGAGCCGCACGAACTCTTGGATCTCTCCCCGGCCGGCCGATCAGCCGACGGTTCTCTGACGGCGACCGCGTCCTCTCGGCCACGGGCGCCACACCCGGCCGGAGTCCTGACCGCTCGCACACTCGACGCGCTGCCTCCTCTGCCGCCCCCCATCTCCGTCCGTCCCGCCCCCAGCCCGCTCCGCCCGCTCCGCTACGAGATCCGCCGTGCCACCGGGATCGGCACCGGGTTCCTGACCGCGGCCGTCGTACTTGCCGTGTCCGCCGTGACCGCCGTAGTGCTCGCACGCATCGGGCACACCCCACAGCCGCGCCTGCTGGCCGCCTGGCCGCAGGAGCTGCCTCTGCCGCCTGCGGCGCTCGGCGCGGGACTGCTCGGCGCGCTGGCCTTCGGTGACGAGTTCCGTCACCCCGCCCTGGCCGCGGACCGCGGCACCGTGCCCCGCCGGCTGGGGCTCCTGGCCGCCAAACTGCTCGTCTCCTCGACCGCGGCGCTGGTGCTGGCCCTCCTCACCGTCGGATGCGACGCCGAAGTGCTCTATCTCGTCTACGGACGGGAGCTCGCACAGCTTCCCGCCGACTGGGTCCCGCTGATGACGAGTTGGATCGGGCTCGTGGTCGGTTGCGCCTGGGCCGGCGTGCTTGCCGCAGGTGTCTTCCGGTCCACCACGGCCGGACTCGCCGCCGTGGCCGCCGTCCCCCTCCTCGTCGTACCCGTCGTGCACAGGCTCGTGAACGGTTCGTCTGTGCGAACCGCGGCCGGACTCCCCATGCGGCTGCGAGAGACGCTCCTGCCGCGGTGGCCCTTCGGGGGAGAGCGCTACCTGGAGGCCGCGCTCAAGGTGATGTCCCAACCCGTGGGTGGTGCACTGACGTTGTCGCTGACCGCGCTGCTCTGCGCGTATCTGCTCACCGCACTGCGCAGCAGATTCCGGTGACGACTGTCCGTAACCCTGAGTCCGGCCATGCGCACAACTCCCCGCAGAACGCCCATTTCTTTACGATAAGGCGTCAATTGCGACGGGGTGAGCGATCACCCTTTCGTGTGCTTTTCACCAAAGACCTCAAGGGAGTTGGAGACGGCGCCGACAAATGATGCGTGAGTACCCTTGCGCACACCATGATGACCGCCGCCCGCTCCGCTGACTCCGGCCTCGCGAGCCCGGGCGAACTCGACCGCTACCCGTACGCCGAGGCGCCCGCCGTCGACCGCGTCGGGATCCCTGCCTGGGACGGCGGAGACTCTGAGCTGGGCCGTGTGGGCCGTCGCGCCGCGGGCAGCCGCGGGCGCGGGCTGCACGGCCAACTCGTTCAACAGCTGGGTCAGATGATCGTCTCCGGCGACCTGGGCGCCGACCGGCCGCTGGTGCCCGAGGAGATCGGTCAGCGATTCGAGGTCTCCCGCACCGTCGTCCGCGAGTCGCTCCGCGTCCTGGAGGCCAAGGGTCTGGTGAGCGCCCGTCCGAACGTCGGCACGCGCGTGCGCCCCGTCAGCGACTGGAACCTCCTCGATCCGGACATCATCGAGTGGCGGGCCTTCGGGCCCCAGCGCGACGACCAGCGCCGCGAGCTGAGCGAGCTGCGGTGGACGATCGAGCCGCTCGCCGCCCGCCTCGCCGCGGGGCACGGTCGCGAGGACGTCCAGCAGCGCCTCGCGGACATGGTTGAGATCATGGGGCACGCGATGGCTCAGGGCGACGCGCTCACGTTCTCCCGCGCCGACTCCGAGTTCCACTCCCTGCTCATCCAGGTGGCGGGCAACCGCATGCTGGAGCACCTGTCCGGCATCGTGTCCTCGGCCCTGCAGGTCTCCGGCGGTCCGGTCACGGGCTGTGACCGGCCGAACGAGGCCTCCCTGGCGCACCACGGCCGCATCCGTGACGCTCTCGCCGCCGGTGACGGAGCGGCGGCCGAGGCGGCCATGCGTCAACTCCTCACGGTCCACCCCGAGGTGGAACGGGTGGTGCCCGCCCCGCGCGAGCACTGACCGCGTTCCGCGGGCGGCGCGGCCGGGTGTGCCACCCCCCTCCTGTGGCAGTGCCTGATCGGTGATCCGCCTCCCGTCGGACCCCGTGGGATCCTTGTGATCCTGCGGGGTCCGACGGCGCGAAAGGGGTCGTTATCCCGTGGCGCGGTCGGGCGGATACCGCATGTGACCCGTTCTGCCCGTGTTCGATCGTTTCTGTTCGCTTACGCGGTGTGACTCGGGCCACGCAGATTCGGCGTAACACTCGTGGGGAGAACGCGATGACCTAAGAGGTGACAGCCGCGGAGGGAATACGGACGCCGTTCACGGCGCTGTGCATCTTCCCGGCCCCGCCCGCGCCGTCGGCCCATCCCCAAGCCGGCGGTCGGCTCCTGTCCACACCGGACGGGGCCGGAAGCCGTTTTCCAACGTTCCGAGAGGTTGTTCGTGTCGGCCAGCACATCCCGTACGCTCCCGCCGGAGATCGCCGAGTCCGTCTCTGTCATGGCGCTCATTGAGCGGGGAAAGGCTGAGGGGCAGATCGCCGGCGATGACGTGCGTCGGGCCTTCGAAGCTGACCAGATTCCGGCCACTCAGTGGAAGAACGTACTGCGCAGCCTCAACCAGATCCTCGAGGAAGAGGGTGTGACGCTGATGGTCAGTGCCGCAGAGCCCAAGCGCACCCGAAAGAGCGTCGCAGCGAAGAGTCCCGCCAAGCGCACCGCCACCAAGACGGTCGCGGCCAAGGCGGTGACCACCCGGAAGGCCACCGCCACGCCGGCGGCGCCCGCCGCCGACTCCGCCGTCGAGGAGGAGGCACCCGCCAAGAAGGCGGCTGCCAAGAAGACGACCGCCAAGAAGGCGGCCGCGAAGAAGACCGTCGCCAAGAAGACTGCGGCCAAGAAGACCGGCGCCAAGAAGGACGACGCCGAGATCCTCGAGGAGGAAGTGCTCGAGGAGGCAGCCCCCGGCAAGGCCGGCGAGGAGCCCGAGGCCACCCCCGAGAACGCGGGCTTCGTCCTCTCCGACGAGGACGAGGACGACGCTCCCGCCCAGCAGGTCGCCGCCGCCGGTGCCACCGCCGACCCGGTCAAGGACTACCTCAAGCAGATCGGTAAGGTCCCCCTGCTCAACGCCGAGCAGGAGGTCGAGCTCGCCAAGCGCATCGAGGCGGGTCTGTTCGCCGAGGACAAGCTGGCGAACGCCGACAAGCTGGCCCCGAAGCTCAAGCGCGAGCTGGAGATCATCGCCGAGGACGGCCGCCGCGCCAAGAACCACCTCCTGGAGGCCAACCTCCGTCTGGTGGTCTCCCTGGCCAAGCGCTACACCGGCCGCGGCATGCTGTTCCTGGACCTCATCCAGGAGGGCAACCTCGGTCTGATCCGCGCGGTCGAGAAGTTCGACTACACCAAGGGCTACAAGTTCTCCACGTACGCCACGTGGTGGATCCGTCAGGCGATCACCCGCGCCATGGCCGACCAGGCACGCACCATCCGTATCCCGGTGCACATGGTCGAGGTCATCAACAAGCTCGCGCGTGTGCAGCGCCAGATGCTCCAGGACCTGGGCCGCGAGCCCACTCCGGAGGAGCTGGCCAAGGAACTCGACATGACCCCCGAGAAGGTCATCGAGGTCCAGAAGTACGGCCGTGAGCCGATCTCGCTGCACACCCCGCTCGGCGAGGACGGCGACAGCGAGTTCGGTGACCTCATCGAGGACTCCGAGGCGGTCGTCCCGGCCGACGCGGTCAGCTTCACGCTCCTGCAGGAGCAGCTGCACTCCGTCCTGGACACCCTGTCGGAGCGCGAGGCGGGCGTCGTCTCGATGCGCTTCGGCCTCACCGATGGTCAGCCGAAGACCCTCGACGAGATCGGCAAGGTCTACGGCGTCACGCGTGAGCGGATCCGCCAGATCGAGTCCAAGACCATGTCGAAGCTTCGCCACCCGTCCCGTTCCCAGGTGCTGCGCGACTACCTCGACTGAGCGAGGTCGGACAGCACGGATAGGCCCGGTTCCCCCGAGGGGGACCGGGCCGTTGCCGTGCTGCCTCGCCGCGGGTGCGGGGTGACGCGGGGTGAATCACTCTGGGTGTCTGATGGACACCACGGAGTGAGGAGCGAAATGCGTCGTCGTCTGGCACGAGCTCTGTTTCTGCCGCTGGTCCTTGCGGCCGCGGTACCCGCCCTTTCAGTGGGCTCCAGTGCCCCTGTGGCCGCCGACAGCGTGGTCATAGGTGGATTCCCCGTCGATATATCCCAGAGCCCGTGGACGGTCGCCCTGTCCAGTCGTGACCGGTTCGGGGGTACGCGAGCGGGTCAGTTCTGCGGCGGCGTGGCGGTCGGCCGCACGACCGTCCTCACCGCGGCGCACTGCCTGGACGAGAACGTTCTGGGGGTGCCACCGGAGCGCGTACGAGACCTCAAGGTCCTAGCCGGGCGCACAGACCTGCTTGATGGCCGCGGCGGCCAGGAGATCGCCGTACGCCGCACATGGGTGAACCCGGCCTACGACGGGGACCGCAACGACGGGGACTTCGCCGTGCTCACTCTCGCCGAACCCGTCCAAGGTGACTCGGTCATCACCATGGCGGCCGACGGTGACCCCGCGTACACGGCAGGTGGGACCGCGAAGGTCTACGGATGGGGTGACACCTCGGGTGTCGGCGATTATCCGGATAGCCTGCGGGCCGCACGCGTGCGCGTGCTGCCCGATGCGCTGTGCGAGGAGGCGTATCCGGGCGGTTCTGAAGGCACCTACGACGCCAAGAGCATGCTGTGCGCGGGGGAGGCGGAGGGCGGCCGGGACGCCTGCCAGGGCGACAGCGGAGGGCCGCTGGTGGCCCAGGGGCGGTTGATCGGACTTGTGTCCTGGGGGACCGGATGCGGTCGGGCCGGCAACCCAGGCGTGTACATGCGTGTGTCCGACATCATGCGGACGCTCGGCTGGACGCGCTCAACTTCGGCAGGCGTCTGAAGCGCTGCGTCTGAAGCGCCCGGCGGAGCCTGTTCCGGATCGGCGGACGAGGACGGGCGGCTGCCTCTGGTGACCAGAAGCAGCCGCCCGTCCACCGGCCTGTGCCGGGCTGGCTCGTCGTCGGACGCGAGGTGTCAGCGCTCTTCTTCGGCGGTGTTCGCGGGAACGGACGTGAGCCGCTCCGTCTCGTCCTGTATCTCAGCGGCGATCTTCTTGAGTTCCGGCTCGAACTTGCGACCGTGGTGGGCGCAGAAGAGCAGTTCTCCGCCGCTCAGCAGGACGACGCGCAGGTACGCCTGGGCGCCGCAGCGGTCGCAGCGATCAGCGGCCGTCAGCGGGCTCGCGGGGGTCAGAACAGTAGTCACGTCGCCTCTTCTCTAGCTCGACGAGCTGTCGTACCAGGGTCAACATCCAACCAGCCCCAAAACGTTCCCGCTCGTGGCTTTTCCTCGAAAGAATCTTTGCGAGGCGGCTGTCTGCTGCCGGTTGGCGGCGAATGTGCCGTATTGCGTGTCTATGTGTCTTACGGGGCTTCGCGTCGTATCGGTGGTCGGTCCTCCCGGCTGGGTTGCCGGTTGTTCATGAGGACGTGCCCGGAGCCTAAATGGTTCATGCCTGGAAGGGAACGTGATGTGTACTTCACTCCATCGAGGGATCGAACACGCATGCGAGTGTGGACTAGTGTGAGTTTTCGACGAGGGTGGCGTTACAACGGCTCTACCAGGCCTCGGTACCCTCTCACCGGTGACTGAAGCCGCGCCCTTACCCACGAGGGCCCCATCCGAAATTCAGCGAGGAGCGAACCGCGTGACCGCCGAGACGTCCGTGCCGTCCACAGCTCTGCTGGCAGGAGCAGACCGGGACGGATCCAACTACACCGCGCGGCACCTGCTCGTCCTCGAGGGGCTCGAGGCCGTGCGCAAGCGCCCGGGTATGTACATCGGGTCGACCGACAGCCGTGGCCTGATGCACTGCGTCTGGGAGATCATCGACAACTCCGTCGACGAGGCCCTGGGCGGGTACTGCGACCACATCGAGGTGATCCTCCAGGACGACGGCTCGGTCGAGGTCCGGGACAACGGCCGGGGCATCCCGATCGACGTCGAACCCAAGACCGGCCTCTCCGGTGTCGAGGTCGTCATGACCAAGCTGCACGCCGGCGGCAAGTTCGGAGGCGGCTCCTACGCCGCCTCCGGCGGTCTGCACGGCGTCGGCGCCTCCGTCGTGAACGCCCTGTCCGCCCGGCTGGACGTCGAGGTGGACCGCGGTGGGCACACCCACGCGATCAGCTTCCGGCGCGGGGTGCCCGGCGCCTTCGCCGGAAACGGCCCCGACGCCAAGTTCGAGGCCAAGGGCGGCCTGCGCAAGGCCAAGAAGATCCCGAAGACCCGCACCGGCACACGCGTGCGGTACTGGGCCGACCGCCAGATCTTCCTCCGGGACGCCAAGCTCAACCTGGAGACGCTGCACCAGCGCGCCCGCCAGACGGCGTTCCTGGTGCCCGGCCTGACCATCGTCGTGCGCGACGAGCTCGGACTCGGCGAGGGCGGCAGCAAGGGCGAGGAGTCCTTCCGTTTCGACGGTGGCATCAGCGAGTTCTGCGAGTACCTGGCGAACGACAAGCCGGTCTGCGACGTGCTCCGCTTCTCCGGTCAGGGCACCTTCAAGGAGACCGTGCCCGTCCTGGACGACCACGGCCAGATGACGCCCACCGAGGTCACCCGCGAGCTCGGCGTCGACATCGCACTGCGCTGGGGGACGGGCTACGACACGACGCTTCGGTCCTTCGTCAACATCATCGCCACGCCCAAGGGCGGCACCCACGTCGCCGGCTTCGAACAGGCCGTCGCCAAGACGATGAACGAGGTGCTGCGCACCAAGAAGCTCCTTCGCGTCGCCGAGGACGACATCGTCAAGGACGACGCCCTGGAGGGCCTGACCGCGGTCGTCACCGTGCGCCTCGCCGAGCCGCAGTTCGAGGGCCAGACCAAGGAGGTCCTCGGGACGTCGGCGGCTCGCCGCATCGTGAACAACGTGGTCACGAAGGAACTCAAGGCGTTCCTGACGTCCACGAAACGGGACGCCGCACAGCAGGCCCGTGTCGTGATGGAGAAGGCCGTCGCCGCGGCCCGTACGCGCATCGCCGCCCGTCAGCACAAGGACGCGCAGCGCCGCAAGACGGCTCTGGAGTCCTCATCGCTGCCGGCCAAGCTGGCCGACTGCCGCAGTGACGATGTCGACCGCAGCGAGCTGTTCATCGTCGAGGGCGACTCCGCGCTCGGCACGGCGAAGCTCGCCCGGAACTCCGAGTTCCAGGCACTGCTGCCGATCCGCGGCAAGATCCTCAACGTTCAGAAGTCGTCTGTGACGGACATGCTGAAGAACGTCGAATGCGGCGCGATCATCCAGGTCATAGGAGCCGGTTCGGGTCGGACGTTCGACATCGACACCGCGCGCTACGGCAAGATCATTATGATGACCGACGCCGATGTCGACGGCTCGCACATCCGCACCCTGCTGCTGACGCTGTTCCACCGCTACATGCGGCCCATGGTCGAGGCCGGCCGGGTCTTCGCGGCGGTGCCGCCGCTGCACCGCATCGAGATCGTCCAGCCGAAGAAGGGTCAGGACAAGTACGTCTACACGTACTCGGACCGCGAACTGCGCGACAAGCTGATGGAGTTCCAGAGCAAGGGCATCCGCTACAAGGACTCCATTCAGCGCTACAAGGGTCTCGGCGAGATGGACGCCGACCAGCTGGCCGAGACGACGATGGACCCGCGCCACCGCACCCTGCGCCGGATCAACCTCTCCGACCTGGAGGCCGCCGAGCAGGTCTTCGATCTGCTCATGGGCAACGACGTGGCGCCGCGCAAGGAGTTCATCTCCAACTCGGCGGCCACGTTGGACCGGTCACGGATCGACGCGTAGCCCTGCCTCGGGCGGTAGCCGGGTACGGGCCGGGTGAGTGCGACAACCGGGTCGGTGCCTGTGTCCGGCCTGTGTGAGGCGCATGGTCACCGTCGTGAGCGCGTGGTCGCCGTCCGGAGCGTCCGCGTGCCCTCGGGCCGCGAAAGGCGTCTCTCCACCCCCGGGTGGAGAGACGCACGGCCGGGAATCAACCCGTGATCCACCCAGGCTCCGATCCGGTGGCCCGGCGATTTCCGTAGCGTCGAAGGCGTCGGCAGCACCCGCTGCCGGAACCCCTACTCGCTCACGGAGGCCGCGATGTCCGGGCTCGTCGACGCGTTGGTGATCGTTCTCGTTGCCGTCGTGGTGATAGCCCGGCAGTTCCGCGCGCGCCGGATCGACAGCGAGCGCCGCTGGTGGCTCCTGCCCGCGCTCCTGGTCGTGCTCGCGCTGCGAGAGCCCGGAATGATCGACGCGCATCACCCCACGGCCTCGGCGCTCCTCCTCGGCGCCGAACTGCTCGTCGGCCTCGTCACCGGTGCCGGTTGGGCCTGGACCACCCGCGTATGGACGGAGCCGGACGGCACGGTCTGGAGCAGGAGCGGCACGGCGAGCGTCGCCGTCTGGGCCGTCGGCATCGGGCTGCGGGCCGGACTCTTCGTGCTCGGCACGGCAGCGGGCGTTCACCAGGACAGCACGGCCCTGCTGCTGGGGCTCGCCGGCACCCTGCTCGTCCGGACCGGGATCCTGGCCCGGCGCGGGCAGTCCCCGCGCCGTGGCGCGACGCTGAGCGGGGCGTACGGTGACGGCACGGCCCGGGTCCTGGGGAGGGAGCGCGTGTGAAGGAGAACGCCTGGACACGCTGGCCTTCCCGGGAGGCGCTCAGCCGCGAGGGACTCTCACGCTCCCGGTGCCTGCTGGCCTGGACGGTGCGGACGCTGGTCCTCGGACTGCTGCTGTGGGGTGCCTTCTCCGACAGCCACGCGAGCGGCTGGAAGGCGGCGGCCTGCGCCGCAGGAGTCCTGCTGGCGGCCGTGCTCGCCTGGGCCTTCTTCCGGACCACGCTCCGGCATCGGCTGTGGCCGTCGCTGGCCTCGCTCGCCCTCCTGCAGATCATCGCCGTCGCGGCCCAGCTGTCCGGATTCCGCGTCGCTGCCCTGGTCATGCTCTGCGGCTGCGCCGTCTCGGCGCTGGAGCGGCTGCCGTCGGCCGCCGCCCTGAGCGCCGCGGGAGTGGCCCTCGGCACCTATGGGGTCGTCCAGCACGACGACCTGCTGACGACCGTGGTCACCGGCATTGGCACCGCCCTGGCCGGCTACACCCTGCGCCTCGATGCCGAGGCCCGCGGAAGTGCCCTGCGGCTCCTCGCCCAGGAGCGGGCAGCGCGTGCGGCCGAGGCGGAGACGGCGGCCCTCGCGGAGCGGGCCCGCATAGCGCGGGAGATACACGACGTGCTCGCCCACAGCCTCTCGGCGCAGCTTGTGCACCTGGAGGCGGCCAGGCTGTTGATCGAGCGGGGAGCGGAACGAGAGCAGATCCATGAACGCGTGGTGGCGGCGCGGGAGATGGCGCGCGGCGGTCTCGCCGAGACCCGGCAGGCGCTCTCCGCTCTGCGCGGGGAACTGACGCCGCTGGAGGACTTTCTGGGCGGCCTGGTCGGTACGGCCGACGGCGCCGAGATCACCATCACGGGTGAACGGAGGCCGTTGCCGACCGAGGCTTCCCAGGCCGTGCGCCGAGCGGCTCAGGAGGCTCTGACGAACGTCCGCAAGCACGCCCCGGGCGCCAAGGTCCACCTCACGCTCGACTACCGTCCGCACGAAGTGACCCTGGACGTGCGCGACTCGGGCGGTTCGCCGGGCGAGCTGACGGGGACGGGGGCCGGGTACGGTCTGCTGGGCATGCGGGAGCGAGCCGAACTGCTGGGCGGTTCCCTCCGGGCCGGGCCGGGCGAGGAGGGGTTCGTGGTGACGTTGAAGGTGCCGGTATGACGCGGGACGCCGAGCCGAAGCCCGCTCGGGTGGTGGTCGCGGACGACCAGACCGTGGTGCGGGAGGGCATCGTGATGCTGCTCGGTCTGCTGCCCGGGATCGAGGTCGTCGGCGCCGCGGGAGACGGAGAGGAGGCGGTGGCGCTCGTCGCCCGGCTGGCTCCGGACGTGGTGCTGATGGACCTGCGCATGCCCCGTTGCGACGGAGTGGAGGCGACTCGCAGGATCCGCGCGGAGCACCCCGGGACGCAGGTCGTGGTGCTCACGACATTCGCGGACGACGAGTCGCTGTTCCCCGCGCTGGCTGCGGGGGCGCGCGGTTATCTCACCAAGGACGCGGGCGGGGACGAGATCGTGCGGGCCGTGCACAGCGTGCTGTCGGGCGACGCGGGCCTCTCACCGGGCATTCAGAGACGTCTGCTGGAGCGCCTGACCGAGCCGGAGCCGAGACCGGCCGCGCCCCCCGAGCCGCCGGACGGACTCACCGCCCGGGAGACGGAGGTGCTGCTCCTCATCGCCGAGGGGCTCAGCAATCCGGAGATCGCCCGGAGGCTGCACGTCTCCACGGCGACCGTGAAGACCCACATCAACAACCTCTTCACCAAGACCGGACTCAAGGACCGTGCGCAGGCGGTGCGTTACGCCTTCGGGAAGGGACTCGTGCGGCCACCAGCGGGTTAGTCACCTGATGGGGTGAAGAGCGAAGGGAACAAGAGTCGGGGATCTTCCCGTTCTGTCCATCCTTGGGCATGCAGCAAAGCAAGGGCCGTCCCCGCGGCGGCGGAGCGGGCCAGGAGAGTTGGGCCGAGCCCTTCGACGGTCATGATCCGGTCCCGCCCGAGGAGGCCGGCCAGCTCAGGTATGACGATCCCTGGTACGACGCCCTCGCCTCCGGCTGGGGCGAGTCGGCCGGCGACGGGGCGCAGGTCCCCACGCTGGTTCCGCCTGCGCGGGGGGAGGGCGTGACGGGGGCCGCCGCGGCCGATGTGTACCTGGAAGTGCAGCGCAGTGCCGCCTTTCAGGAGGTGCGACGGCGGTACCGGAGGTTCGTGGTGCCGGCGTTCGTGGCCTTCTTCGCCTGGTACGTGGGCTATGTCGTGGCTGCCACGACAGCGCCGGAGCTGATGGCGCGGCCCGTCGCGGGAGCGGTGAACGTGGCGATGGTGGCGGGGCTGGGGCAGTTCCTGTCCACGTTTCTGCTCACCTGGGCGTACGCACGGCACGCGCGGCTGCGCAGAGACAGGGCCGCGCTCGAACTGCGCTGGGACACACAGGAACTGACGCGTGGTGTGAATGGTGGTAGGTCGTGACGCAGGAACATCAGACGCTGGCGTTGCTGCTCTTCAGCGCGTTCGTCGCGGTCACGCTGGGGATCACCACCTGGGTCAGCCGCAACAGGCGTGGCTCGGCGGAGGAGTTCTACGCCGGCGGGCGGCTCTTCTCACCCATGGAGAATGGTTTTGCCATCGCGGGGGACTACATGTCGGCCGCCTCCTTCCTGGGTGTCACGGGGCTCATCGCGCTGTTCGGTTACGACGGGCTGCTGTATGTCGTCGGGTTCCTGGTGGCGTGGCTCGTGGTGCTGTTCCTGGTCGCCGAACTGGTCCGCAACTGCGGCCGGTTCACGCTCGCCGACGTCGTGGCGTCACGGATGAGGGAGCGGCCGGTGAGGATCGCGGCGGGAACCTCCTCGGTGACGGTGTCCGTTCTGTATCTGGTGGCGCAGATGGTCGGCGCGGGGAGCCTGGTGGCGCTGCTGCTCGGCGGTACGAGCGACGCGGCGCGGTCCTGGACCGTCATCGGGGTGGGCGCGCTCATGGTCGTCTACGTGTCGCTGGGAGGGATGCGGGCGACCACCTGGATCCAGATCGTCAAGGCAGTCCTGCTGCTCGGGGGCACCGTCGTGCTGACCGTCCTCGTCCTGGTGCGCTTCCACGGCGACGTGGACCGGCTGCTGATCACGGCGGCCGAGCGCAGCGGGCACGGAGCGGCGTTTCTGGCACCGGGGCTGAAGTACGGCGGGGACTGGACCGCCCGCTTCGACTTCATCAGTCTGGGGCTGGCTCTGGTGCTGGGTACGGCGGGGCTGCCGCACATCCTGTCGCGCTTCTACACCGTGCCCACGGCACGCGCTGCCCGCCGCTCGGTCGTCTGGGCCGTCGGGCTCATCGGCGGCTTCTATCTGATGACGATCGTGCTCGGGTTCGGCGCGGCCGCCATTCTCGGGCCGGAGGCGGTGCGCGGGTCGAACGCGGCCGGGAACACGGCGGTTCCCTTGCTGGCGCTGGATCTGGGCGGTGGTGCGGGATCCACCGGAGGGACGGTTCTCTTCGCGATCGTCGCCGCGGTCGCCTTCGCGACGATCCTCGCCGTGGTCGCCGGTATCACGCTCGCGTCCTCCGCAGCCGTGGCCCACGACCTGTACGCGTCCCTGCGGCGTCGGGGCGGTACGCCGCGCAGCGAGGTGGTCGTGGCCCGTATCGCGGCTGTCGGCGTCGGCGCGGTGGCGATCGGGCTCGGTCTGCTGGCGCGGGATCTCAACGTGGCGTTCCTCGTGGGCCTGGCCTTCGCCGTCGCAGCGTCGGCGAACCTGCCGGTGCTGCTCTACTCCCTGTTCTGGCCGGGCTTCACCACACGGGGCGCCGTCTGGGCCGTCTACGGAGGTCTGATCCCGGCTGTGGTGCTCGTGGTGCTGTCCCCGGTGGTCTCCGGCAGCCCCGACTCGCTCTTCCCGGGCATCGACCTGCAGTACTTCCCCTTGCAGAACCCGGGCCTGGTCTCGATCCCCCTCGGCTTCCTCGCGGGCTGGCTGGGCACGGTCACTTCGGCGGAGGTCCCGGACGAGGCGAAACACGCGGAGACCGAGGTGCGGTCGCTGACGGGTGCGGGAGCGGCGTAGGAGTGGTGTCTGCGGTGCCGTGACCAGGACGGCGACCGTCACCGAACCTTCGGAAGGCCGAACGGCTGACGGTCCTAGCCCCGGGTCGCCCACACATAACGGTGTTCCGGGCGGCCCGCGTCGCCGTACTTCAGGGTGAGCCTGGCCCGTCCCGTGCGCTCCAGGAGCTTCAGATAGCGCTGGGCGGTCTGGCGGCTCACCCCGGTCCGCTCGGCGATCTCCTGGGCGGACAGGGGCCCGTTGGCGTTCATCAGGGACTGGCGGACCAGCTCAGCGGTGGTGGGGGAGTGTCCTTTGGGCAGGTCGGGCTCCGACGGTGCCGACAGGGCTCCGAAGATACGGTCCACCTCGGCCTGCTCCGCCTCCCCGCCGCCGTCCAGGGTGCGGCGCAGTTCCGCGTAGGCCTCCAGCTTGGCGCGCAGGCCGGCGAAGGCGAACGGCTTGACCAGGTACTGCAGCGCGCCGTGCCGCATCGCCGCCTGCACGGTGGAGACGTCCCGGGCCGCCGTCACCATGATCACGTCGGTCTGGTCGCCGCGCCGCCGCATCTCCTGGACCACGGCGACTCCCGTGGCGTCCGGCAGGTAATGGTCCAGGAGCACCAGGTCAAGCCGGGGCAGTGTCTCCAGCTGACGCAGAGCTTGTGCCGCGCTGTGTGCCTCACCGGCGACGTGGAAGCCCGGCACCTTCTCGACGTAGGCGGAGTTGACCTTCGCGACTCTCACGTCGTCGTCCACGACCAGGACCTCGATCATCACGACTCCTTCTCGGCGGTGTGCGGAACTGACGGCACGGTCAGCACGGCCGGTTCGGGACCCGGCTCGGCCAGTGCCTCGGGCAGGACGACGGTGAACTCCGCGCCCCCGCCGTGTGCCTCGCCGACGGTCGCGCTGCCACCCTGCCGTTCGGCCAGCCTGCGCACCAGGGAGAGTCCGATGCCCCGCTCACGGTGAGCCGGCGGCTTCTTCGTAGACCATCCCGAGGTGAAGATCAACTCCCGGTGCTCCGGCGGGACGCCCGGCCCCGTGTCACGCACCCGGAGGATCGCCGTACGCCCCTCGGCGCGCAGTTCGACCTCCACGCGCGCGTGCGGCGTGCCGGCGACGGCGTCGAGGGCGTTGTCCACCAGGTTTCCCACGACCGTGACGAGCCCCTGCGGGTCGACCAGTCGGTCGGGGAGCCGGGTCCGGTCCGACACCCACAGGGCGACGCCCCGCTCGGCCGCGACGGTCGCCTTGCCGACCAGCAGCGCGGCGAGCAACGGATCCTCGATCCGCTCGGTGACCTGTTCCGCTGTGGCCCGGTGGTCACCGACCACCTCTCCGACGAACTCGACGGCGTCGTCGTACATCTCCAGTTCGAGCAGCCCGAGAAGCGTGTGCATACGGTTGGCGTGCTCATGGTCCTGGGCGCGCAGGGCGTCGATCAGACCTCGGGTGGAGTCCAGTTCGCGGCCCAACTGCTCCAGCTCGGTGCGGTCGCGCAGGGTGGCCACGGCGCCGCCGTCGTCCGTGGGCATCCGGTTGGCGACCAGCACCCGCTGGCCGCGCACGGTGAGCAGATCCGTACCGGTGACCCGTCCGGCCAGCACGTCGGCCGTACGGCCCGTGCCGAGCGCCTCGTCGGGGGAGCGGCCCACGACGGTCTCCCCGATGCCCAGCAGGCGCTGTGCCTCGTCGTTCACGAGGCGGATGCGGCCGGTGCAGTCCAGGGCCACGACGCCTTCCCGGATGCCGTGCAGCATCGCCTCACGTTCGGACAGGAGCGCCGCGATGTCCGAGAAGGCCAGGTCCCTGGTCTGCCGCTGGACCCGGCGTGAGATGACGTACGCGGCCAGTGCGCCCACGGCCAGGGCGCCGCCGGCGTACGCCAGCAGCCCCGGGATCGCGTGGATCAGACGGGCCCGGACGCTGTCGTAGGCGATGCCGACCGAGACCGCGCCGATGACATGGCCGTCGCTGTCGCGCAGCGGCACCTTGCCCCGGGCGGAGCGGCCCAGGGTGCCGCTGTCGATCTCCATGACCTCCTTGCCGGCCAGGGCCTGGCCGGGGTCGGTGGAGACGATGCCGCCGATCTGCTTCGGGTCCGTGTGCGACCAGCGCACGCCCCGCCAGTCCATCACCACGATGTACTCGGCCTTGGTGGCCTTCCGGATCCGCTCCGCCTCCCGCTGCACCGGGCCGTTCGGCGCGGGGGGAGTGTCCCGCAGGTCCTTCGCGAGGTCGGGCAGTTGCGCGGTCGTCTGCGCGATCGCGAGCGCACGGCGCATCGCCTGGTCGTCCAGCTGATTGCTGAGGGGAGCGAGGAACAGTCCGGTCGCGAGCACCGCGACCCCCGCAGCGATCACGACCTGCATCAGCAGCACCTGCGAGAACACCCGCCGGGGCAGGCCGAGGCGCAGGCGGCGTGCGGGGGGAGTGGGGCTCATACCCAAGACCGTACGTGCGGACGGCTACCCGCCCTAGACGCGTGTGGCGTGGATCTCCAGATCAATGTGAGGACGGGCCCGGTCGACGAGCCGCTTGTCGCCTGGTGCGGCACTGGCCGCCGGACTCCGGCGTGCGCTTCGGGGACGCCATCGCATGTCATCGCATGTCATCGCATGCGGATGCAGCGTCACGGTCCGAAACGATGGCGTCCATGCTTGATGGACGTCGTCCATGCTTGACGGTGGCATCCATGCGGCCGGGCCGCATGCGGCCAGACGGCGAGCCCGCTGGTCAGCCGGCCAGTGCCGTCGCCACCCGCACCTCGCGCACCGCCACCACGTCCATCCGCGCGGGCGAGCCGAGGACGGACGCCCCGCAGCTCTCCGGACGGGGCGGCAGGCCCGCGGCCTGGGCCACGTCGACCTGCCAGCGGCGTCCGTTGGTGTGGGCGACGGTCACCTCCCAGCGCGGTGCCGCACCGACCGTCCGGACGACGCTCAGGGCCTCCGCGGCGTATTCCCCGGTCCCGGTGCGCACGGCGAGCTCGGCGGCCTGACCGGGCCGTTCCCAGGCGGAGCTGCCGCGGCATCCCTCCATGACGATGCGCCCCTCCCGCGCGCTGTGCAGGACCTGCTTGAGGGAGTGGGCCTCGGCCCGGCCGTACGCGTATCCGTACGGCAGCACGAGCACGGTGGGGGAGAAGCGGTGACCACCCAGATGGGTGACCTCCCAAACGCCCTCGACCCCCGACGTCGCCAGCTCGGCCGCGAGAGGACGGCCGAGGAGGGCGCAGCAGCGGTCACGCTTGCCGTTGGTGCAGACGAGGGCAAGCGGGTCGCCGTCGTGGGGCCGGCCGCCGAGCAGTACGTCGAACGTGCGGTGGTCGCCCCGGCCGAGGCCCGCGAAGTCGAGATCGAGCAGCTGTCCGGGGTCCGAGGTCGAGGCGCTGTGCAGCCACACGTTCCCCGGGGCGACGTGCGCCGCGTACACCCGGCGCGAGGCGGGCATGCGGCGGTCCGCGTGGCGCCCGGGGCGGCGGATGAGCGCGATCCGTACGCCCGTGTCCTTCGCGGCCGCCTCCAGGGCACGGCCCAGGGCGGGGTCCAGGTGGCTCGAAGTGAGCGCCTTGGCACCCCACGGACCGGGCTGTTCCAGCAACAGCCAGGTCCTCGCGGTGGCCGCGGTTCCCGAAACGGGCTCGTCGAAGTCCCGGGAGACGCTAGAGCACGTACTCACAGAGGTGAGCCTAACCTGACTTGGGTCGCCGCGACTTTCGGCCCCCTCCCGCTTTACTCCGGCAGTGGCTGAGGAGGTCTAGGGTCTGCGTAGCCACCGATCGGCGGCATCCGCTTACTCAGGCAGTGGCTGTGGAGGCTTCGGGCCTGTGTAGAGACCGCTCGGCCGCATCCGCAGCGGGCGTTCGCCGTACTCCTCGAGGGCGTGGGCGATCCAGCCCGCCGTCCGGGCCACGGCGAAGATCGTCTCGCCCGCGGTCGGGTCCATGCCGCAGGACGCGGTGAGCACCGCGAGGGCCAGGTCCACGTTGGCGTGCAGGGGGGCGTGCCGGGCGGTGGTCTCCACGATGTCGCGGGCGGCGAGGAGAGCGGGCTCCGCACTCGGGATCTGTTCCAGGAGGGCGAACAGGGCACGCGCGCGTGGGTCCTCACCGGGGTACAGCCGGTGTCCGAGCCCCGGAAGGCGGCGTCCGGCGCGCAGTTCGCCCGCGATCACGGGCGCCGCGTCGCCCTGTTCGAGCACGTCCCACAACAGCCGGTGGGCGAGCCCGCTTGCCGCGCCGTGCAGCGGGCCCTCGATCACCCCCAGCCCCGCGGAGACCGCCGCGTAGGGGTGTGCACGGGCCGACGCGGCGACACGCACGGCGAGGGTGGATGCGGCCAGGTCGTGGTCGGCGAGGAGGGCGAGGGCGGCGTCCAGGGCGCGCAGGGATGCCTCGTCGGGGTCCTTGCGCACCGACAGCCTGCTCCACAGGCGGTGCGCCAGGGGGCCCTCGTCGCGGCGGTGGTGCCCCGCGGGAGGCAGCGCGTCGACGAGCGTGGGGATGAGGGTGCGCGCGGTGCCGAGCACGGCCTCCTCGGACAGGTCGAACCGCAGCGGGTCGGTGGTCGCGGCGGCGATGGTAGCCACCCGCAGGCGGTCGGTCGGAGCGGCGTGCTCGGGCAGGGCTTCGACCGCACGGCGGGCGACCGCGACGGAGGCGGCGGGTGCGGTGAATGTGCGGCCCGGGAGCATCCGGCCCGTCCACAGCCACTCGGCGACCTCCTCGTAGGTGTGGCGTGTGGCCAGGTCGACCGCGTCGACACCGCGGAAGAAGTAGCGGTCGTTCTCGATGAGCGTGATCCGGGTGCGTACGGACAGCTCGGCGCCGGAACCGGAACCGCCCGCGCTCTCCCGCCTGTTGCGCCGGGCGAGGGCCTCGACCTCTCGTGCGTCGAAGGTGCTGCCGCGCCCGCCGCTCACCCGTCGGCTGCTGAGCTGGCCGCGACTCACGTACGCGTACACGGTTTCCGGCTTCACGCCGAGCAGCTCGGCGGCCTCTTTGGTGCTCAGCCGTCGTTCCGCGCCAAGGGGGGCGGGTTCCTGATCGCGCATGGGGGTCACCGTATCCGTCTGGTGGACCATTGACTGACCTATTGATTCAATCAATATTGACACGACTTAAATCAATCATAGACAGTCGAATCAAGTTCAGGGAGGAAGTCATGTCCGTCAACAGGTCAGCAGCCACTCTTCTCGAAGCGCCCAGGGGGCTCGCCGGGGTCGTCGTCACCGACACCCGGATCGGTGACGTCCGCGGTCTGGAGGGCTTCTACCACTACCGGCAGTACTCGGCCGTCGACCTCGCGCGCACCCGCGGCTTCGAGGACGTCTGGCATCTGCTCGTGCACGGCGAACTGCCGGACGCCGGGCAGAGCGCGGCCTTCTCGGCCGAGACCGCCGCGCTGCGGAGGCTGCCCGACGAGGTGCGAGCGGCACTGCCCGCCATCGCGGCGGCCGGCGGACGTTCCGGACCGCTCGCCGGGATGCGTACGGCCCTGTCGCTGCTGGGCGCGGCGAAGGGATTCCGCCCCGTGTACGACATCGACACCGACCGGCGCCGGCAGGACACGATCGAGGCGGCCGCGGCCGTGCCCACGCTGCTCACGGCGCTGCACCGGCTGGGCAACGGGCTGGAACCGGTGGATCCGCGCGAGGACCTGTCCTACGCGGCGAACTACCTCTACATGCTGACCGGTTCGGTGCCGGCCGAGCCGCACGCACGGGCCATCGAGCAGTACCTGATCTCAACCATTGATCACGGATTCAATGCGTCCACCTTCACGGCCCGGGTCATCGCCTCGACGGGCGCGGACGTGGCGGCGTGCCTGGCCGGGGCGGTGGCCGCGCTGTCGGGTCCGTTGCACGGAGGTGCGCCCAGCCGCGCGCTGGACACCCTGGACGCGATCGGCACCCCGGACCGGATCGAGCCCTGGGTGCGTCAGCGGGTGCTCGCCGGTGAGCGCATCATGGGCTTCGGACACGCGATCTACCGCACGGAGGACCCACGGTCCCGGATGTTGCGCGAGGTCGCCCAGGGCTTCGGCGGGCCGCGGGTGGACTTCGCCGTCGAAGTCGAGCGTCACATCGAGGCGATCCTGGCGGAGCTGAAGCCCGGCCGGGAACTCCACACCAACGTCGAGTACTACGCGGGCGTGGTCATGGAACTCTGCGGTCTGCCCCGCGAGATGTTCACCCCGACCTTCGCCGCAGCACGGGCGGTGGGCTGGAGCGCCAACATCCTGGAGCAGGCGGAGGACACGAAGATCATCAGGCCGGTGGCGCGGTACGTGGGGCCGGAGGCGCCGGCGCCTGTGCCCGCCTGAGCGTCGGTGTCCGAGGGGGTGCCGCGACCTGAGCGTCGCGGAGGTGCGCTGCCGACGTCACTTCGGCGTGGATCTCGCGGCTCGTATTCTGGGGCGGCATCCCCATCCCCCACGTGTGCCGGGAACGCGAGCCGGTGCACGCGTCGGCACGAGAAAGGTCGCACGGTGAGCCAGCCGAGCCCGAAACCGCAGCAGATCCCGGTCGTCGTCCTGGCCGGATTCCTCGGCTCGGGGAAGACCACCCTGCTCAATCACCTCCTGCACCGCAGCGGCGGCAGCCGTATCGGCGCCCTCGTCAACGACTTCGGGGCGATCGAGATCGACGCGATGGCAGTGGCGGGAGCACTCGGCGACTCGACGGTCTCCCTCGGCAACGGCTGCCTGTGCTGCGCCGTCGACGCGAGCGAGCTGGACCAGTACCTGGAGCGGCTCGCGGAGCCCACCCTCGGCATCGACGTCATCGTCATCGAGGCCAGCGGACTCGCCGAACCGCAGGAACTCGTGCGGATGCTGCTGGCCAGCGAGCATCCCGGGGTGGTGTACGGCGGGCTCGTCGAGGTCGTCGACGCCGCCGAGTTCGACGCCACCCGGGCCAGACACCCCGAGATCGACCGGCACCTCGCGCTGGCCGACCTCGTCGTGGTCAACAAGCTCGACGGGGCCGCGGACGGCGAAGGCGTCCTCGAACTGGTCCGGTCCCTCGTCGACCGCGCCGCCGTCGTCCCGGCCACCTACGGCCGGATCGACCCCGAGTTCCTCTTCGACTGCCGACCGAGCGAGGAACGCATCGGGCAGCTGTCCTTCGACGACCTCCACGAAGCCGACCTCCACGAAGCCGACCCGCGCGAAGACGACCCGCACGACGGTCACTCTCACGCCGCCCAGGACGGCGACGCGCACCGGCACGGCCCGGACGCCCACGCCGGTCACCTGCACGCCGCCTACGACAGCCTGTCGTTCGCCTCCGAGGCCTCCATCGATCCACGTCGGCTGATGACGTTCCTCGACAGCCGGCCCGAGGGCCTGTACCGGATCAAGGGCTACGTCGACTTCGGGCCGTACGACATCCGCAACCGCTACGCCGTCCATGCCGTAGGGCGCTTCCTGCGCTTCTACCCGGAGCCCTGGCCGGCCGACTCCGAACGCCTCACCCAGCTCGTCCTCATCGGCTCGGGGATCGACGCCGCCGCTCTCGAGAAGGAGTTGCAGGCGTGCAGGAGCGAGGCCCCACACGCCGACGAGCACGGCATGTGGGGCGTCCTGCGGTATGTGCGCGACCCCGAGGAGGACGGCGCCGACCAGGCCTGGACCGGCCCGGCCACCCACGCTTGGACCGGCCCGGCCCCCAGCGCCTAGACCGGCCCGGCCACCACCGCAACCGTCTTCGCCAGGGAGACCCCGGAACCGTCACGGCGCGGGTCGATCTCCGGGAGCTCGGCCGGAGTGCCGTTCTTCTGTGCCGCCAGGGCCGGGACGGGGCCCGCCCAGGCCAGGGACAGGCAGTCCTCGCCCTTCAGGAACCGCTGACAGCGGACACCGCCGGTGGCGCGGCCCTTGCGCGGGTACTGGTCGAACGGGGTCAGCTTGGCCGTCGTCTGGACGGAGTCGTCCAGCGTGCCCCGCGAGCCGGCGACGGTGAAGACGACGGCGTCCACGGCCGGGTCCACCGCCGTGAAGGAGATGACCTTCGCGCCCTCGGTGAGCTTGATGCCGGCCACACCGCCGGCCGGACGCCCCTGCGGGCGGACCTGGGACGCCTGGAAGCGCAGCAGCTGCGCGTCGTCCGTGATGAAGACCAGGTCCTCCTCACCGGTGCGCAGCTCGATCGCGCCGACGATCCGGTCGCCCTCCTTGAGGCTGATGACCTCGAGCTCTTCCTTGTTGGCCGGATAGTCCGGCACCACGCGCTTGACGACGCCCTGTGCCGTGCCCAGCGCCAGACCCGGCGACGATTCGTCGAGCGTGGTCAGGCAGATCACCGTCTCGTCGTCCTCCAGGGAGACGAATTCCGCCAGCGGGGCGCCCCCCGCGAGGTTCGGCGCCGACGGCGACTCGGGGAGCTGGGGCAGGTCGACCACGTTCAGCCGCAGCAGCCGGCCCGCCGAGGTGACCGCGCCCACCTCGCCGCGGGCGGTGGCCGGCACCGCCGAGACGATCACGTCGTGCTTCACGCGCTTGGCGCCGGGCTCCTCCGTGAAGGGCTCGCCGTTGGCCGTACGGGCCAGCAGACCCGTGGAGGACAGCAGCACCCGGCACGGGTCGTCGGCCACCTGGAGCGGCACCGCCGCGACCGGGGCACCGCCCGACTCCAGCAGCACCGTACGCCGGTCGCTGCCGAACTTCTTGGCGACGTTGGCCAGTTCGGAGGAGACCAGCTTGCGCAGCTCGGAGTCCGAGTCGAGGATCCGGGTCAGCTCCTCGATCTCCGCGTTGAGCCGGTCCTTCTCCGTCTCCAGCTCGATGCGGTCGTACTTGGTGAGGCGGCGCAGCGGCGTGTCGAGGATGTACTGCGTCTGCACCTCGCTCAGCGAGAACTGCTCCATCAGGCGCTGCTTGGCCTGCGCGGAGTTCTCGCTGGAGCGGATCAGGCGGATGACCTCGTCGATGTCCAGCAGGGCCGTCAGCAGACCCTCGACCAGGTGCAGCCGGTCGCGCTTCTTGCCGCGGCGGAACTCCGAGCGCCGCCGGACGACGTTGAAGCGGTGGTCGAGATAGACCTCAAGGAGCTCCTTGAGGCCCAGCGTGAGCGGCTGGCCGTCGACCAGGGCCACGTTGTTGATGCCGAAGGACTCCTCCATCGGCGTCAGCTTGTAGAGCTGCTCCAGGACGGCCTCCGGCACGAAGCCGTTCTTGATCTCGATCACCAGGCGCAGGCCGTGCGCGCGGTCGGTGAGGTCCTTGACGTCGGCGATGCCCTGGATCTTCTTCGAGCCGACCAGGTCCTTGATCTTGGCGATGACCTTCTCGGGGCCGACCGTGAAGGGCAGCTCCGTGACGACGAGACCCTTGCGGCGGGCCGTCACGGGCTCCACCGACACCGTCGCCCGGATCTTGAAGCTGCCGCGGCCGGACTCGTACGCGTCCCGGATGCCGGACAGGCCGACGATGCGCCCGCCCGTGGGCAGGTCGGGGCCCGGGACGTGCTTCATCAGCGCGTCGAGATCCGCGTTCGGGTACCTGATCAGATGGCGGGCGGCGGCGATGACCTCGCGCAGGTTGTGCGGCGCCATGTTGGTGGCCATGCCGACGGCGATGCCCGAGGCGCCGTTGACCAGGAGGTTCGGGAAGGCGGCGGGCAGGGCCACCGGCTCCTGCTCCTGGCCGTCGTAGTTGGGGTTGAAGTCGACGGTGTCCTCGTCGATGGACTCCGTCATCAGGCTCGTGGCCTCGGCCATCCGGCACTCGGTGTACCGCATGGCGGCCGGCGGGTCGTCGTTGCCCAGGGAACCGAAGTTGCCGTGGCCGTCGACCAGGGGGACCCGCATCGAGAAGGGCTGGGCCATGCGCACGAGGGCGTCGTAGATCGACGCGTCGCCGTGCGGGTGCAGCTTACCCATCACCTCGCCGACGACACGGGCGCACTTGACGTACCCGCGCTCGGGGCGCAGGCCCATCTCGCTCATCTGGTAGACGATGCGGCGGTGCACCGGCTTGAGGCCGTCGCGTGCGTCCGGCAGGGCGCGGGAGTAGATGACCGAGTACGCGTACTCGAGGAAGGAGCCCTGCATCTCGTCGACGACGTCGATGTCGAGGATCCGCTCCTCGTACGCGTCGTCGGGCGGCGGGGTCTTCGTGCTGCGGCGGGCCATCGCTGCCGGCTCCTCCTGTTACTGGTCGCTCGCCTACGAGGCGTTCGTGCGCTGATGAGACACCGACCGTACTCAGCCCTTCGGGCCTGTGTGCGCTCGCCCTCTCGTCACCGACCGCCCCTGCGGCTCGCTCGTGCTGCTGCGATCCGGATCTGACGCCGACCATTGTGGACCGCCGCACTGACAACCGGGACCAGGACCCGGTCCGGGGCGCATCCCGCGCTCTCGGGTCCAGGTCGCCGCCGGGAACTTCACCAGGGCTCCGCACGCTTGCATACAGTGGCAGGACCGGCAGGAATCCGCGGTCTGAACAACCGCACCGCGAGCGAAGGGACGTACATGCCCATGGGTCACACGGCCACAGCCCAGGCAGGCTCCGGGGGCCTGACAGCGACCGAGCACCGCCTGGCCAACGGCCTGCGCGTGGTGCTCTCCGAGGACCACCTGACCCCGGTCGCGGCGGTGTGCCTCTGGTACGACGTCGGCTCACGCCACGAAGTCAAGGGGCGTACCGGCCTGGCTCACCTTTTCGAGCACCTGATGTTCCAGGGTTCCGCGCAGGTCAAGGGCAACGGTCACTTCGAGCTCGTCCAGGGCGCGGGCGGCTCGCTGAACGGCACGACCAGCTTCGAGCGGACCAACTACTTCGAGACCATGCCCGCCCACGAGCTGGAGCTCGCCCTCTGGCTGGAGGCCGACCGCATGGGCTCGCTGCTGGCCGCGCTCGACGACGAGTCGATGGAGAACCAGCGCGACGTCGTCAAGAACGAGCGCCGCCAGCGCTACGACAACGTCCCGTACGGCACCGCCTTCGAGAAGCTGACCGCCCTCGCCTACCCGGAGGGCCACCCCTACCACCACACCCCGATCGGCTCGATGGCCGACCTGGACGCGGCGACCCTGGAGGACGCGCGCGCGTTCTTCCGCACCTACTACGCGCCGAACAACGCCGTGCTCTCCGTGGTGGGCGACATCGACCCGGAGCAGACCCTCGCCTGGGTCGAGAAGTACTTCGGCTCCATCCCCGGCCACGACGGCAAGCCCGCCCCGCGCGACGGCTCGCTGCCGGAGACCATCGGCGAGCAGCTGCGCGAGGTCGTCGAGGAGGAGGTCCCGGCCCGCGCCCTGATGGCCGCCTACCGGCTGCCGCACGACGGCACGCGCGCGTGCGACGCGGCCGACCTGGCCCTCACCGTCCTCGGCGGCGGCGAGTCCTCCCGCCTGTACAACCGGCTCGTGCGCCGCGACCGTACGGCCGTGGCGGCCGGCTTCGGCCTGCTGCGGCTCGCCGGGGCGCCCTCCCTGGGGTGGCTGGACGTGAAGACGTCCGGTGACGTGGAGGTTCCGGTCATCGAGACCGCCATCGACGAGGAGCTCGCCCGGTTCGCCGAGGAGGGCCCCACGGCCGAGGAGATGGAGCGCGCCCAGGCCCAGTTGGAGCGCGAGTGGCTGGACCGGCTCGGCACGGTCGCGGGCCGCGCCGACGAACTGTGCCGGTACGCGGTGCTGTTCGGCGACCCGCAGCTCGCCCTGACCGCCGTCCAGCGCGTGCTGGAGATCACGCCGGAGGAGGTCCAGGAGGTCGCCAAGGCCCGCCTGCGGCCCGACAACCGCGCGGTGCTCGTCTATGAGCCGACCGCCCCCGAAGCCCCCGCCGACCAGGACGAGAACGAGGAGGCGGCCCGGTGACCGAGCTCGCCACGATGGACTTCCACCCCCGGCCGCAGGCGGGCGACGCCAAGCCGTGGGCCTTCCCGGCCCCCGAGCGCGGCTCGCTCGACAACGGCCTCACGGTGCTGCGCTGCCACCGCCCCGGTCAGCAGGTCGTCGCCGTGGAGGTGCTGCTCGACGCCCCCCTGGAGGCCGAGCCCGCCGGCCTCGACGGTGTGGCCACGATCATGGCCCGGGCCTTCTCCGAGGGCACCGACAAGCACTCCGCCGAGGACTTCGCCGCCGAGCTGGAGCGCGCCGGCGCCACTCTCGACGCGCACGCCGACCACCCCGGCGTCCGGCTCAGCCTGGAGGTGCCGGCCTCCCGGCTCGCCAAGGGACTGGGCCTGGTCGCCGACGCCCTGAGGGCCCCCGCGTTCGCCGACAGCGAGGTCGAGCGACTGGTCGCCAACCGTCTCGACGAGATCCCGCACGAGCTGGCCAACCCGTCCCGCCGGGGGGCCAAGGAGCTCTCCAAGGAGCTGTTCCCGGCGGACTCGCGCATGTCGCGGCCGCGGCAGGGCACCGAGGAGACCGTCGCCGCCATCGACTCCGCGGGCGTACGCGCCTTCTACGAGAAGCACGTCCGCCCCGCCACGGCAACCGCCGTGGTCGTCGGGGACCTCACCGGCATCGACCTCGACGCCCTGCTCGGGGACACGCTGGGCGCCTGGACGGGCTCCCCGGCCGAGCCGCGTCCCGTGCCGCCGGTGACCGCCGACGACACCGGCCGGGTCGTCATCGTGGACCGCCCGGGCGCCGTCCAGACGCAGCTGCTGATCGGCCGGATCGGCCCGGACCGGCACGACCGCGTGTGGCCCGCGCAGGTGCTCGGCACCTACTGCCTCGGCGGCACCCTCACCTCCCGCCTGGACCGTGTCCTGCGCGAGGAGAAGGGCTACACCTACGGCGTGCGGGCGTTCGGCCAGGTCCTCAGGTCCGCTCCCGACGGCACGGGTGCGGCGATGCTCGCCATCAGCGGCTCCGTGGACACGCCCAACACCGGCCCCGCTCTGGAGGACCTCTGGACGGTGCTGCGCACCCTCGCCGCCGAGGGGCTGACCGACGCCGAGCGGGACGTCGCCGTGCAGAACCTGGTCGGCGTCGCGCCGCTGAAGTACGAGACGGCGGCGGCCGTCGCGAGCACGCTGGCCGACCAGGTCGAGCAGCATCTGCCCGACGACTACCAGGCCACCCTGTACCGGCAGCTCGCCACGACCGGCACCGTGGAGGCCACCGCGGCGGCCGTCAGCGCCTTCCCGGTGGACCGGCTGGTGACCGTCCTCGTCGGTGACGCGGCGCAGATCAAGGCGCCTGTCGAGGCCCTCGGCATCGGCGAAGTCACCGTGGTCGCCGCCGAGTAGCGGCACGCGCGTTCAGGGGCCCTGGATGTCTTCGAAGGCACCAGGGCCCCTTTATGCCCGAATTGGTATGGGAGTTGCCTGTCTGCCCTGTGGGATGCGCTACAAAAGCCGGGATTCGTTTGGGAATTGAAAGCGGCGCCGCTTAGCGTCATCCGGGCTGTTCGTCAGGCAGTGCGCCGCACCCGCGGCACCGGACAGTCATCGCCGAGTCCCCGTACGGCGCGAGCCAGGGGAGCCGGGGACCCACCGCAGTCCCTGGGGTGAATCGGACGCCCGCGCGTGCCGCGAGGGAGTCCGTAGGAGACCTTCCTGCTCCGAACCCGTCAGCTAACCCGGTAGGCGAGAGGGAAGGAAAGGACCAGCCACCACATGGCGTTCACTCGCGCCACCGGGAAGCACCGTCGTCCCAGCAGGATCCAGCGCCGCACCGCCCGCGCGGCGGGTGTCGCGGCCCTCGCCACAACTGGCGTGATCGGCACCGTGGCGGCCCCCGCGGCCTTCGCCGCCGAGCCCAGTGCCGAGCAGACCGGCCTCACCCCGGTCGTCACCATGGGTGACACCGTGGCCCAGCAGATCGACGCCCAGGCCGTCGCGCAGCAGCAGGCCGCCGAGGAGGCCGCCGCCAAGCAGAAGGCCGAGGAGGCCGCCCGCAAGCGGGCCGCCGAGGTGGCCCAGAAGGCCAAGGAGGAGGCCGAGAAGGCCCGCGAGGTCAAGGAGCGCGCCGCCCGTGAGGCCGAGCGCAAGCGCCTCAACTCCTTCGTGCCCCCGATCTCCGGCTCGTACGTCTCCACCGGCTACAAGGCGAGCAGCGGCCTGTGGTCCTCCGGCAGCCACACCGGCGTCGACTTCCACGCCGCCACCGGCACCTCCGTCCACGCGGTCGGCATGGGCGAGGTCGTCGAGGCCGGCTGGGGCGGCTCCTACGGCAACAACATCGTGATCAAGATGGACGACGGCACGTACACGCAGTACGGCCACCTGTCGTCCATCGGCGTCTCGGTCGGCCAGAAGGTCACCCCCGGCCAGCAGATCGGCCTGTCCGGCGCGACCGGCAACGTCACGGGCCCGCACCTGCACTTCGAGGCCCGTACGAGCCCCGAGTACGGCTCGGACATCGACCCGGTGGCCTACCTCCGCTCGCACGGCGTCAGCGTCTGAGCGGAACCCCTCCTCCGTTCCCCGAGGCCCCGGCTCCCCGAGCCGGGGCTTTCGGTGTTTTTCCGGATGCCCGCCCGATGTCCGCGGGCCCGTTCTGGATCCCCCGGCATGTCCGCTGTCCAAAAAATATCCCTCAATTCTCGACTGCCGTCGGAAATTCCGGCTCATTGCAATAGAGTCACGGAAACATGCGTCGCTCGTCGGCGTTTCACGGGGATTAAGCGGAGGTCGGTCATGCGTATTCCCGCGCACTCGGTGTGCACCGCCATCCGGGACGACATCGTCGCGGGTGTCCACGCACGCGGCAGCCGGCTCACCGAGGAACTCCTCGCCCGCCGTTACGGCGTCTCGCGGGTGCCCGTCCGGGAGGCGCTGCGCACGCTGGAGGCCGAGGGCTTCGTGGTGACCCGCCGGCACGCGGGCGCGTGCGTGGCCGAACCCACCGAGCAGGAGGCCGGCGACCTGCTGGAGATGCGGATGCTCCTGGAGCCGCTCGGTGCGGCCCGCGCCGCCCAGCGCCGCACCGAGGCGCATCTGAAGGTCCTGCGCGGCCTGGTGCGGCTGGGCCAGGACCGGGCCCGTCGTGGCAACAGCGACGACCTGCGCTCCCTGGGCGCCTGGTTCCACGAGACGCTCGCCCAGGCCTCCGGCAGCCCCGCCCTGACCTCGATGCTCACCCAGCTCCGCCACAAGATCACGTGGATGTATGCCGTGGAGGCGCCGCTCAACCCGGTGGAGTCCTGGACGGAACACGGCGCGATCGTGGACGCGGTGGCGCGCGGGGACGGGGAACGCGCGCGGGCGGTCACGGCGCTGCACGCCGAGCGTGCGACCGGCGCGCACCGCCTGCGCCTGGGCTCCGCCGAGGAACGCGCCGACCGTGTGAGGAACTCGCAACATCCCGTAAACACGGCGAGCCTGCGGCATTAACACGGAAGCCGTATACAAAGAGAAGTGAATTTCCGGGGGTTTGTTTCCGCTGCCCAAAGGCGGGAATTCCTGCCCCGTGCGGACCGGGAATGGCGAAGGGCCCGCCCGGTGAATTCGGACGAGCCCCTCGCTGTGCGCCGCATCGGGCGCTCAGGACATTCAGACGGTCTCGGGCAGTTCCTCGAGACCCTCGGAGACCAGCTTCGCCAGCCGGTCGAGGGCGGCGTCCGCGCCCTCGGCGTCGGAGGCGAGGACGATCTCCTCGCCCCCCTGGGCGCCGAGGCCCAGGACGGCCAGCATCGAGGCCGCGTTGACGGGGTTGCCGTCAGCCTTGGCGATCGTCACCGGGACGCCTGCGGCCGTGGCGGCTCGGACGAAGATGGAGGCGGGGCGGGCGTGGAGGCCCTCGGCCCAGCCGACGTTGACGCGGCGCTCAGCCATGTGTTGCTGCCCTTCGGTGTTCAGGGTTGTCTAGACCAGTTTCCCATATCGTGAAGCCCGCCCGGAGCGGTCCTCGCGTTCCACTCCGGGGGTGCCGTCGGATCGCGGCCTCAACCCGACTGACGCCCTCCACAGACTGCCTCGCGCCGTTGTCAGGCGCTAGCCGTACTCTGGGGCCCATGCAGACCTCGCCGGACCGGCATGAGTATCCCGCCCACTGGGAAGCCGACGTGGTGCTGCGCGACGGAGGCACCGCGCGCATCCGGCCCATCACCGTTGATGACGCCGATCGCCTGGTCAGCTTCTATGAGCAGGTCTCCGACGAGTCGAAGTACTACCGCTTCTTCGCGCCGTACCCTCGCCTGTCCGCCAAGGACGTCCACCGCTTCACGCACCACGACTTTGTGGACCGGGTGGGACTCGCGGCCACGGTCGGCGGCGAGTTCATCGCCACCGTACGCTACGACCGGATCGGCGCGGACGGAACGCCCGCGTCCGCACCCGCCGACGAGGCCGAGGTCGCCTTCCTCGTCCAGGACGCCCACCAGGGCCGCGGGGTCGCCTCCGCGCTGCTCGAACACATCGGAGCCGTCGCCCGCGAGCGCGGCATCCGCCGTTTCGCCGCCGAGGTGCTGCCCGCCAACACCAAGATGATCAAGGTGTTCACGGACGCCGGCTACACCCAGAAGCGCAGCTTCGAGGACGGTGTCGTCCGTCTGGAGTTCGACCTCGAACCCACCGACCGCTCCCTGGCTGTGCAGTACGCCCGCGAACACCGCGCCGAGGCACGGTCCGTGCAGCGCCTGCTCGCCCCCGGCTCGGTCGCCGTCATCGGCACCGGACGCACACCCGGCGGCGTGGGCCGCAGCGTCCTCGGCAACATCCGCGACGCCGGGTACACCGGCCGCCTCTACGCCGTGAACAAGGCCCTCCCCGAGGATCAGAAGGAGCTCGACGGGGTGCCCGCCCACCGCTCGGTGCGGGACATCGACGGCCCCGTAGACCTCGCCGTCGTAGCCGTCCCGGCCGAGCACGTCCCCGAGGTCGTCACCGAGTGCGGCGAACACGGCGTGCAGGGGCTGGTCGTGGTCTCCGCCGGGTACGCCGAGAGCGGCCTCGAGGGGCGCGAACGCCAGCGCGCCCTCGTACGGCACGCGCGCACGTACGGCATGCGGATCATCGGCCCGAACGCCTTCGGCATCATCAACACCTCCCCACGGGTACGGCTCAACGCCTCTCTCGCCCCCGAGGTGCCGCGCCCCGGCCGGATCGGCCTGTTCGCCCAGTCCGGCGCCATCGGCATCGCCCTGCTGTCCCGGCTGCACCGGCGCGGCGGCGGCGTCACGGGCGTGACCGGCGTCTCCACCTTCGTCTCCTCCGGCAACCGTGCGGACGTCTCCGGCAACGATGTCCTGCAGTACTGGTACGAGGATCCCGACACCGACGTCGTCCTCATGTACCTGGAGTCCATCGGCAATCCCCGCAAGTTCACCCGCCTCGCCCGCCGGACCGCCGCGGCCAAGCCCCTGGTCGTCGTCCAGGGCGCGCGGCACGCCGCCGCCCCCCAGGGGCACGCCGTAAGGGCGACGCGGCTCCCGCACGCGACCGTGTCGGCGCTGCTGAGGCAGGCCGGCGTCATCCGCGTCGACACCATCACCGAGCTGGTGGACACGGGCCTGCTGCTCGACCGCCAGCCCCTGCCCGCCGGGCCCAGGGTGGCGATCTTCGGCAACTCCGAGTCGCTCGGCCTACTCACCTACGACGCGTGCCTCGCCGAGGGCCTGCGGCCGCACCCTCCGCAGGACCTGACCACGGCGGCGTCCGCGGCCGACTTCCACGCGGCCCTGTCCCGCGCGCTGGCCGACGACCGGTGTGACGCCGTCGTCGTCACCGCCATACCGGCGGTGGGGGAGGGGTCGGTCGGCGACGCCGCTCTAGCGCAGGCCCTGCGCTCGGCCTCGGCAGCCGCTCCGGCCAAGCCGGTCCTGGTGGTCCACGTGGAGCTCGGCGGCCTGGCGGAGGCTCTGTCGGCGGCGGCGAGCACGGCACCAGCCTCATCGGACAAACCGCAGCAGAACGCCCCAAGTGCGGCGCCCGCAGCGGAAGAACTCCCCGCCGCCGAAGCCCCCGAAGACGCCCACCTCATCCCCGCCTACCCCGCCGCGGAGCGCGCCGTCCGCGCCCTCGGTCAGGCCGTCACCTACGCGCAGTGGCGACGCGACGCCGCCGACCCCGGCAAGGTGCCCGAGTACGACGACATCCGGGAAAAGGGCGCCGCAGCACTGATCGGCGGCCTGCTCGCGCGCGGGCAGGGGCTCACGCTCGGCACCGACGAGACCTGCGACCTCCTCGGCCACTACGGCGTCCAGGTCCACCGCGCCCTGCCCGCCGCGACCCCCGACGCCGCCGTCGAGGCCGCCCGCACCCTCGGCTACCCCGTCGCCCTCAAGGCCACCGCCCCGCATCTGAGGCACCGCGCCGACCTGGGCGGTGTCCGCCTCGACCTCGCGGACGAGGACCAGCTGCGACGGTCCTACGCCGAGTTGACCGATCTGTTCGGCACGCCGGAGGAGCTGCGGCCGGTGGTGCAGCGGATGGCACCGCGCGGCGTGGACGTCGTCGTACGGGCCGTCATCGACCCCGCGGCCGGAGCCGTGCTCTCCTTCGGGCTCGCCGGGGCCGCCTCGCAACTGCTCGGGGACACCGCGCACCGGCTGATCCCGGTCACCGACCGGGAAGCGACCTCGCTGGTGCGCTCGATCCGCACCGCCCCCCTGCTGTTCGGCTGGCGCGGCTCCGCACCGGCCGACACCCGGGCCCTGGAGGAGCTGCTGCTGCGGGTGTCCCGGCTGGTCGACGACCACCCCGAGGTCGTCGCGGTCACGCTGGAGCCGGTCGTCGTCGCCTCGCACGGCCTGAGCGTTCTCGGCGCCTCCGTCCGTCTCGCACCCCCTCCCGTCCGCGACGACCTCGGCCCGCGAACGCTCCCCGCGTACTGACCGGGGGCGAGCGGTCCCTCGCAGTCAGTGGTCCCCCGTAGGATGGGCGTCATGGCCAAGACCAGTACGACGACCCAGGGGCTGCGGGCGGCGATCGAGCGCAGCGGCTACTACCCGGCCCTCGTGGCCGAGGCGGTGGAGGCCGCCGTGGGCGGTGAGCCCATGCGGTCGTACCTGGTCCATCAGGAGACGACGTTCGACCAGAACGAGGTACGGCGGCATGTGACGGTGCTCGTCCTCACGGACACCCGCTTCATCGTCAGCCACACCGACGAGCAGGCCGCCGACAGCACCTCCCCGACGCCGTACGCCACGACGTCGACGGAGTCCGTGAAGATCGGCCGCATCTCGTCGGTCGTGGTCAGCCGCGTGGTCGCCAACCCCGAGTCGTACAAGCCGGGAACCCTGCCCCGTGAGGTCGTCCTCACCATCGGCTGGGGCGCGGTCTCGCGCATCGACCTGGAGCCGGCCGCCTGCGGCGACCCCAACTGCGAGGCGGACCACGGCTACACCGGCAACTCGACGGCGGACGACCTCAGCCTGCGCGTCAGCGAGGCCGGGGACGGACCGGAGACCGTGCGGGAGGCGCTCGCCTTCGCGCAGGCCCTCTCCGAGGCGACCGCGGACACGACCCGCTGATGACGCAGCTCGATACGGCTTGGGACCAGCACCCCGAACCGCTCACCGTCGCCTCCGCACCGGCGCCCGAGTACGGCAGCGGATCACTCGCCGACCTCCTGCCCACCCTGGCCGCCGGCCTGGGCGTGCCGGACATGACCGCCTCGATCGCAGAGCTGACCCCAGCCGACCGCAACTGCGTGTTCCTGATCGACGGCCTCGGCTGGGAGCAGCTCAGGGCGCACCCTGAGGACGCCCCCTTCATGACGTCCCTGCTCGCCACCTCCCGCGGTGGCACCGGACGTCCGCTCACCGCCGGCTACCCGGCCACCACAGCGACCTCCCTCGCCTCCGTCGGTACCGGCCTGCCCCCGGGCGCCCACGGCCTGCCCGGCTACACCGTCCGCAACCCCGACACCGGCGAGCTGATGAACCAGCTGCGCTGGCAGCCGTGGGCCCCGCCCGGTCCCTGGCAGCCGTACCCCACGGTCTTCCAGCTGGCGCACGCGGCGGGGGTGCACGCCGCGCAGGTGTCGTCCCCGACCTTCGAGAACACCCCGCTGACCAAGGTCGCGCTCAGTGGAGGAAAGTTCCTCGGGCGGCTGTCCGGCGAGGACCGCGTGGACCTGGCGGCCGAGCAACTGGCCGCCGGTGACCGCTCCCTGGTGTACACGTACTTCGCCGAGGTCGACGGCGCCGGCCACCGCTACGGCGTCGACTCCGACACCTGGCGCGGCCAGCTCATGTACGCCGACCGTCTCGTCCAGCGACTGGCCGAGCAACTGCCGCCGCGCAGCGCGCTCTACGTCACTGCCGACCACGGCATGATCGACGTGCCCTTCGACGAGCAACACCGCATCGACTTCGACGAGGACTGGGAGCTGAGCGCCGGTGTCGCCCTGCTCGGCGGCGAGGGCCGTGCCCGCCACGTCTACGCGGTGCCCGGCGCGGCCAACGACGTCCTGACCTGCTGGCGCGAGGTGCTCGGCGAGCAGTTCTGGGTGGCATCGCGCGACGAGGCCATCGCCGCGGGCTGGTTCGGCCCGCGGATCGACGAACGGGTCTACGGCAGGATCGGCGACGTGGTCGCGGCCGCCCGGGACGACGTCCTGCTCATCGCCTCCGAGCGGGAGCCGAAGGAGTCGGCGATGGTCGGCAACCACGGTTCGATGACCCCCGCCGAGCAGCTGGTCCCCCTGCTCGAAGTACGCTCCTGAACCCGAAGTACGCTCCCGACACGGCCCGCCCCGACCTCCCATGCCGAAAGGTGCTCAACTCCACATGCCCGAGCTGGTGTTCTTCTGCGGAACGATGGACTGCGGGAAGTCGACGCTGGCTCTCCAGATCGAGCACAACCGCTCGGCGCGCGGCCTGCAGGGCATGATCTTCTCGCGCGACGACCGCGCCGGCGAGGGCAAGCTGTCCTCGCGTCTCGGCCTGGTGACGGACGCAGTGGAGGTGGGGGACGGGCAGGACCTCTACGGCTACCTCGTCGACCACCTCTCGCAGGGCGGCCGCGCGGACTACGTGATCGCCGACGAGGCGCAGTTCCTCGCGCCGGAGCAGATCGACCAACTCGCGCGTGTGGTCGACGACCTGAGCCTCGACGTCTACGCCTTCGGCATCACGACGGACTTCCGCTCCAAGCTGTTCCCCGGCTCGCAGCGGCTGGTGGAACTGGCCGACCGGGTCGAGGTGCTCCAGGTCGAGGCCCTGTGCTGGTGCGGAGACCGCGCCACGCACAACGCCCGCACGATAGGCGGGGTGATGGTCGTCGAGGGCGCCCAGGTGGTCGTCGGCGACGTCACCCACTCCGCGGACGAGGTCGGCTACGAGGTCCTGTGCCGGCGTCATCACCGCCGCCGGATGACCGCGGCGACGTCCCGCGCTGCGGCCCTGTCCCCGGACGTGCTGCCGGTGACGTCCGCGTGACCCCCGGCCGGCTCGCCGGCTTCAGCTCGGGCGTTGCAACAGCGCGAATCGCGCCCCTTCCGGGTCCGCCACATGCGCCACCCGCCCGTGGGCTGTGTCGTGCACCGTCTTGAGGACCTGCCCCCCGAGGTGGTCCAGGTGGTCCAGGGCGTCGTCCACGTCGGCCACTTGGAAGTACGTGACCCAGTGCGGTCCAAGGCCGCGGGGCAGCGCGTGCCCGAGACCGTGGATTCCGGCGACGGGTTCGCCGCCGAGAAGCAGGGACACGTAGTCGAAGTCGGCGGAGACCACCGGCTCCTCCTCGAAGCCGAACACCGTGCGGTAGAACTTGGCGACGCCGGCCGACTCGAAGGTCAGCAGTTCGTTCCAGGCGGGAGTGCCGGGGACGCCCGCGACGGTGGTGCCGAGGTGCGCCGCGGCCTGCCAGATGCCGAAGACCGCGCCGGAGGGGTCGGAGCCGATGGCCAGGCGGCCGGCGTCGGCCGCGTCGAGCGGGCCCACTCCGATCGTGCCCCCGCGGCTGCGCACCGTCTCGGCCGTCAGATCCACGTCCTGCGAGGCGAAGTAGGGCGTCCACGCGATGGGCAGATGGCGGTCCGGCGGCAGCCGTCCGATCCCGGCCACCTCACGCCCGTCGAGCAGCGCGCGCACATAGGGCCCGAGCTGCTGGGGGCCCGGCTGGAACTCCCAGCCGAACAGCGCTCCGTAGAACTCCTCGGTCGCGTCCGGGCCGTGCACCATCAGGCTCACCCAGCAGGGCGCGCCGGGCGCGTGCCGAGCGGGTGTGTCGCTGTTCGGCCCGGCGGACCCCCGTGCGTCGGTCATCGTCACTCTCTTCTCGGCCTCGCGGTGGCCGTGCTCTCCGCAGCCCGGTGGGGCGGCCCTGTGGGGCGTCCCTTGCCCGGGAGAATGCCCGATGCGCGGGCACCTGTGCTCACGGCGCGCTTGTCGGCGGGTGTCGCTCAGCTGTACAGCATGTGGCTGTTCCCGTACGCCACGTGATCGCCCCGCTCCGGCCGAGCAGAGTAGCCGGACACGGACGACTCGGCCACCCCCGTGCGCGAGGATGGGCACCATGAACGCCATCATCTCCGCATCCGACCTCGCCAGGGATCTCACGGGCGCCCGCCCGCCGGTCCTGCTCGACGTCCGCTGGCAGCTCACCGCGGCCAAGGCGGCCGGCGAGCCGCCGTTCGACGGCCGGGCCGCCTACGAGGCAGGTCACCTGCCCGGAGCCGTCTACGTCGACCTGGACCGGGAGTTGGCCTCCGCGCCGGGCGAGGGCGGGCGGCACCCCCTGCCCGACCTCGCGCGCTTCGGTGCCGCGATGCGCCGGGCCGGTGTCTCGGCCGGGACACCGGTGGTCGTCTACGACGGCGGCCAGGGGTGGGCGGCGGCCCGGGCGTGGTGGCTGCTGCGCTGGACGGGTCACCCGGATGTGCGAGTCCTCGACGGCGGGTTGCCGTCCTGGGAGGGTCCGCTGGAGAAGTCCGTGCCGGCTCCGGAGGAGGGTGACTTCGTACCCGAGCCGGGGGCGACGGGGCTGCTCGACGCGGATGCCGCCGCGGCGCTGGCACGGTCCGGGGTGCTGCTGGACGCGCGGGCGGGGGAGCGGTACCGCGGTGAGGTGGAGCCGATCGACCCGGTGGCCGGGCACATCCCGGGCGCGGTGTCGGCGCCGACCACGGAGAACGTGGGGGCCGACGGGCGGTTCCTTCCCGCGGGGGAGCTGCGGGAGCGGTTCAAGGGGCTTGGTGTGACCGAGGGTTCGCGGGTCGGCGTGTACTGCGGTTCGGGGGTCTCCGCCGCACACCAGGTCCTGGCGCTTGCGGCCGCCGGCATTCCCGCCGAGCTGTACGTGGGGTCCTGGTCGGAGTGGTCCTCGGACCCGGACCGGCCGGTCGCCGTCGGCCCGGATCCGCAGTGACCTGACCCGGAGGAAGGGCCGCGCCCGGACGGCGCGGCCCTCGTCCTTCGGTAGCCGGGTCGGCTACTCCTGCTTCTTGCGCCGCGTGCCGAACACGATCTCGTCCCAGCTCGGGACGGCCGCCCTGCGCCCGGGACGTACGCCGTCCGCTTCGGCCTGGCGGTCGGTGGCACCGATGAGCCGGTCACGGTGGCTGCCCACACTGCGCGGCATGAGGACATCCGCGTAGGCGGAACCGGCGGAGGCCGCGGGGGCCGGAGGCTCCTCCTCCTCGACCTCGGCGACGACGACGGGCTCCTCCTCGGTCTCCGCCGGGGGGAGTTCCGGAACCACCAGGTCGCCGCGGAAGCTCGGCACGGCCTCGAGCAGGCTCGTCAGCGAGTCTCTCTCGCCGGTGGTCTCCTCGATCGGCTCGGACGCCTGCGCGGGCAGACTGGGCCGCTCGCGTTCGGGGCGGTCCAGCGGTCTGTCGCGCGGCAGCCGGGCGATCCGGGGCACGAACGGGAAGCTGGGCTCGGGTGCGGACAGGTCGTCGGACTCGCCGATCAGGGAGCGCGCCTCGTCGTCGACGGCCTGGACGAGTCGCCGGGGCGGGTCGTACGTCCAGCTCGCCGAGTGCGGTTCGCCCGCGACGCGGTAGACCAGCAGGACCTCCCAGGTGCCGTCGTCGCGACGCCACGAGTCCCACTGGACGGTGTCCTTGTCGGCGCCGCGCAGCAGCAGCCGCTCCTGCACGGCCTCGCCGAGGGGTGGGCCGGAGTTCTCGCCGGGGCGGCGGACCGGGGTCTTGCGGGCCCGCTCGGCCATGAAGGCGCGCTCGGCGAGCACGGGGCCCTCGAAGCGGCGCACCCGGTCGACGGGGATGCCTGCCATCTGCGCGACCTCTTCCGCGGTCGCGCCGGCACGTATACGCGCCTGGATGTCGCGGGGGCGGAGGTGGCTTTCGACCTCGATCTCGATCTGGCCGAGACGGGGACGGTCGCCGCGCACGGCGGCGCGCAGGCGTTCGTCGATCGGGAGCGTGTACTCCGTAGAGTCGGCAGCCTTCAGCACCAGCCGTGTGCCGTCATTCGAGACGGCCACGACACGCAGTTCGGGCATGGGGACCTCCCGGGTGGTGCCTGCCGACGTCACGTGCGTCGCTGCTTCCGCTAGTCGAGTGTGGCCTGCCCGGGTGCAGCCTGCCACAACCTTGCCGAGTTGCCCGGCGTGTCGGGCGCTGGCCCTGGATCGCCGTTATGGCACGGTTACCTATTCGCAACGCTAAGTGACGAACTCTGTCACCCTGTGCAACTAGCCCCCTCCCGGCGTTCCTCAAGGCCCTGTACACCCTGACGGGAGACCGGACCCAGGGCTCGCAACAGTACTCCATTCGGGCCACGTGCGTGGATTGGCGCGCCGCCCAACTTCTGGCGAGGGGTGGGACTTGGCCTCTCCTGCCCTCATCTTGCGATCTTGAACGTGGGGTACTTCACGTAATCACCAAAATCGGAACCAAGGGTGTGGGCCGGGGGGTACGAGGCCGCCACGCGGGGTAGGCGGCAGCCGCCCCGGCCGACGGCCGGGCCGGCCGGGAAACCTCTCCGCGGTAGGCGAGTTCACTGCTGGCATGTGCTCCCACCCCCCGGCCCGTCCGGCGAAACCGCCGAGCGGGACCACCTCGTCCTCCACCGGCCTCCGTCGGCGAGAGCGGCGGTACGACGCCAAGTCCGGCCCCGACTCCGAGCGCCACGGGGAGCGAGGGCGCGGGGAGCGCCACCCCTGTGCGCCTCCTACGCCCCCAGAACCCTCCGCAAGTAGTCGTTCTGGAACAGCCGATCGGGGTCGAGCCGATCCCGCAGCGCCGTGAACTCGCCGAAGCGCGGATACACCCGGGAGAAGTACTCGGCGTCCCGGGTGTGGATCTTGCCCCAGTGCGGACGGCCCTCGTGGGCGGTGAAGATGCGCTCCGCGGACGTGAAGTACCGCTGGTACGGCGTGCCCCGGAACATGTGGACGGCGATGTACGCGCTGTCCCGTCCGGAGGCGGTGGACAGCGTGATGTCGTCGGCGGGGGCGGTGCGCACCTCGACGGGGAAGCTGACCCTGAGGCCCGAGCGGTCGACCATCGTCTTCAGCTCGCGCAGCGTCTCGACGACGGCCGCGCGCGGAACGGCGTACTCCATCTCCACGAAGCGCACCCGGCGCGGCGACGTGAAGACCTTGTAGGGGATGTCCGTGTAGGTCCGTGCGGACAAGGCCTTGCTGGAGATCTGGGCGATCGCGGGGATCGTGGCGGGCACCGCGCGGCCGACCCAGTTGGCCACCTGGAACACCCCGTTGGAGAGGAACTCGTCCTCGATCCAGCTCTTGAGCTGCGGCACGGGCTTCTCCGGGCCCGCGCTGCGGTTGTTGCGCTTGGTGTTGGTGCTGCCGGTGTGCGGGAACCAGTAGAACTCGAAGTGCTCGTTCTCGGCCCAGAGTTCCTCGAAGTCGGACAGGACCCGTTCGAACGGCATCGGCTCCTCGCGGGCCGTGAGCAGGAAGACCGGCTCGACGGCGAAGGTGATCGCGGTGACGAGGCCCAGGGCGCCGAGGCCGATGCGGGCGGCGGCGAAGACCTCCGGATTCTCCTTCTCGGAGCAGGTGAGAACCGAACCGTCGGCGGTGACCAGCTCCAGGCCCTTGATCTGGGCGGCGATCGAGCCGGAGTCGCGGCCCGTGCCGTGCGTGCCGGTGCTGGTGGCGCCGGAGACCGTCTGCTCCATGATGTCGCCCATGTTCGTGAGCGACAGGCCCTCACGCGCGAGGGCCACATTGAGCCTCTTGAGCGGGGTGCCGGCCTCCACCGTGACCGTCATGTTCTCGCGATCAATGCTGCGGATGCCGGTCAGCAGTTGAGGACGGATCAACACACCGTCCGTCGCGGCTATGGACGTGAAGGAGTGCCCGGAGCCGACCGCCTTCACCTTCAGACCGTCCTCGGCGGCCCGCCGCACCGCGGCGGCCAGCTCGTCGACGGAGGCAGGGGTGACCTCTCGCGCGGGACGCGCTGAGACGTTGCCGCCCCAGTTACGCCACGTGCCGTTCTTTCCGTTCGCTGTGCTGCTCAACGGAGCCTCCCCGACCCGGTGCCGGTCGCTTGAGCCGGCGGAACCCGAGGAAACCCACCGCGACCGCGACGGCCCCGGCCACCGCCGGAACCCCGTACCCCGCACGCGCCCCGGCCGCGTCGATCACCCAGCCGGCCGCGGAGGAGCCGAGTGCGACCCCCACCGCGAGCCCGGTGCTCACCCAGGTCATGCCTTCGGTGAGCTGCGCGCGTGGTACGTGCTCTTCGATGAGGGACATCGTCGTGATCATCGTCGGAGCGATGGACAGTCCCGCAACGAACAGCGCCACGGCCAGAAACGGCAAGTTTCCGACCAGTAGGAGGGGGATCATACTCACGGCCATGGCACATACGCCCAGCAGCCACCGACGTTCCGGCGCCCCGGCGAAGTGCAGCAGCCCGAAGACCATGCCCGCTACACAGGAACCCCCCGCGTACAGGGCGAGGACGACGCTCGCCGCGGCCTTGTGGCCCTCCTCGTCGGCGAAGGCCACCGTGACCACGTCGACCGCCCCGAAGATCGCGCCGGTGGCGACGAAGGTGGCCACCAGGACCTGAAGGCCCGGCGCGCGCAGCGCGCTGCCGCCACCCTTGCGCTCCCGTGGGTGCGGCTCGGGCTCGGTGGCGCGCTGCGCCGTCAGCCAGAACACGCCGACGGCCAGGAAGCAGGCGGCGAGCAGCGGGCCGGCCTCCGGGAACCAGGCCGTGGACAGGCCGATGGAGATGATCGGCCCGAAGACGAAGCACACCTCGTCCACCACGGACTCGAAGGAGTAGGCGGTGTGCAGTTTCGGGGTGCCGCGGTACAGCGCCGCCCAGCGAGCCCGGATCATCGCGCCGACGCTCGGTACGCAGCCGATGCCGGCGCAGGCCGCGAACAGCACCCAGTCCGGCCACCCATAGTGCGCGGCGAACAGCAGGACGGCGGCCGCCGTGAGCGAGATCAGTGTGGCCGGACGCAGCACTCGCCGCTGCCCGTACTGGTCCACCAGCCGGGACACCTGCGGCCCGGCCACCGCGGCGGCCAGCGCGATGGTCGCCGACAGCCCACCGGCGAGCCCGTACCGCCCGGTGAGCTGCGAGATCATCGTGACCACGCCGATGCCCATCATCGACAGCGGCATCCGGCCCAGGAAACCCGCAGCGGAGAAACCCTTGGAGCCTGGGGCTGCGAACAGGGCGCGGTAAGGGCTGGGCAACGGGGTCTCCGCAGGGCTCGGTAAGCTGCGAACGCAGTCGACACAGCTTACGGCTCCGAACGTGCCGACGCACCCGTCCGGCCCAGCGCCGGATCGCCCCGGGCCCGCCCGCCGCCGCGCGCGTGTCACCCCGCCGTTTCCCGGCTGTCGGTGCAGGGTGGCAGGATCGACTCATGCCAGACGCGCGCGATGTCAGCCCCTACGACGCCCTGCTCCTGCTCTCGTTCGGCGGCCCGGAAGGCCCGGACGACGTGGTTCCGTTCCTGGAGAACGTGACACGTGGGCGCGGCATCCCCAAGGAACGCCTCAAGGAAGTCGGGCAGCACTACTTCCTGTTCGGCGGCATCAGCCCGATCAACGACCAGAACCGCGCCCTGCTGGACGCCCTGCGCAAGGACTTCGCCGACCACGGCCTGGACCTGCCGGTCTACTGGGGGAACCGCAACTGGGCGCCGTACCTGACGGACACCCTGCGCGAGATGGTCCGCGACGGCCGCCGCCGCGTCCTGGTCCTCGCCACCAGCGCCTACGCCTCGTACTCGGGCTGCCGCCAGTACCGGGAGAACCTCGCCGACGCGCTCGCGGCCCTGGAGGCGGAGGGCCTGGAGCTGCCGAAGGTCGACAAGCTGCGGCACTACTTCAACCACCCGGGCTTCCTGGAGCCCATGATCGACGGGGTGCTCCAGTCCCTCGCCGAGCTTCCCGAGGACGTCCGGGACGGGGCGCACCTCGCCTTCTCGACCCACTCGATCCCGACGGCCTCCGCCGACACCTCCGGCCCCGTCGAGGAGCACGGCGACGGCGGCGCGTACGTGAAGCAGCACCTGGACGTGGCGCAGCAGATCGCCGACGCCGTCCGGGAGCGCACCGGCGTCGACCACCCCTGGCAGCTCGTCTACCAGTCCCGCTCCGGTGCCCCGCACATCCCGTGGCTGGAGCCCGACATCTGCGACCACCTGGACGAGCGGCACGCGGCCGGCGTCCCGGCGGTCGTCATCGCCCCGATCGGCTTCGTCTCCGACCACATGGAGGTCCTCTACGACCTCGACACGGAGGCGAGGGCCCGGGCCGAGGAGCTCGGTCTGCCGATGCGGCGCTCGGCCACCGTCGGCGCCGACCCGAGGTTCGCCGCCGCGATCCGCGAGCTCGTGGTGGAGCGTGCCGCCGTCGAACGGGGGCAGGACGTCACGCCGTGCGCCCTGGGCGCCCTCGGGGCGAGCCACAACCTCTGCCCGGTCGGCTGCTGCCCGGCCCGCGCCCCCCGGCCCGCCGCCGCGGGCGCCGACAGCACCTACGTCTGAGGAGCCCCGTGACCGACCCCCTGCACACGGACCTGCTCGACCTCGCCCAGGAGGCGGCCCGCCGCGCCGGCGCGCTGCTGCGGGACGGACGTCCGGCCGACCTCGCGGTCGCCGCGACCAAGTCCAGCCCCATCGACGTCGTCACCGAGATGGACATCGCGGCGGAGAAGCTGATCACGGGCCTGATCGCCGAGCACCGCCCCGACGACGGCATCCTCGGTGAAGAGGGCGCCGCCACGGAGGGCACGAGCGGCGTCCGCTGGGTGATCGACCCGCTCGACGGCACGGTGAACTACCTGTACGGGCTGCCCACCTGGGCCGTCTCCATCGCCGCTGAGCAGGACGGCGAGACCGTCGTCGGAGTCGTCACCGCCCCGATGCGCGGTGAGACGTTCCACGCCGTGCGCGGCCGCGGTGCCTGGGCCACCGGCGCCTGGGACGGCGAGCGCAGGCTGGCCTGCCGCCCCGCAGCGCCCCTGGAGCAGGCGCTGGTGTCGACGGGCTTCAACTACGTCTCCGACGTCCGCGCCCACCAGGCCGATGTGGCCCAGCGGCTGATCCCGCTGCTGCGCGACATCCGGCGCGGCGGCTCGGCCGCGGTCGACCTGTGCGACGTCGCAGCGGGACGCCTCGACGGCTACTACGAACGCGGCCTGCATCCGTGGGACCTCGCGGCGGGGGACCTGATCGCCCGGGAGGCGGGCGCGCTGACCGGTGGACGCCCCGGAGAGCGCCCGTCGGGGGCTCTGGCGGTGGCGGGCACCCCCGGCGTGTTCGAGCCCCTCCAGCGGCTCCTGGAGGACTTCGGAGCCTGGCACGACTGAGGACGCCGGACTGCCCGGCCAACGGCCGACGGCGCGATGAACACCGGGTGAACGCGTCCTGCGGCAACGCGGCGGGCCCCGGCGCTGGATTCGCCGGGGCCCGCTTCGTACTGCGTGATCAGACGCTCGTCGCACCGACCTGCACACCGTGCTCGGCGGCGAGACGGCGCAGGTCGTCGAGCTCGCCCTGCTCCACGTCGACGAGGAACTCGTCGCCCTCGTCGCGAGCCCGGGACAGATCGGACTCGGTCGCCCTTATGCGCTGCAGAAGTCCTGCGGTGAATGCGTCCATGCTGCGCCCCCTCGTCCTGGGTCGTGGGTCGATGGCACGGGGGTGTGCCGTTCGGAAGGGACGATCACGCCGCATGTGGATGCCCAGCGCCGCTCGGCTGGGCGGCGACGGTGCCGGACACCCACGCCCGCCCTGCGGAAAGCGGATTGATGCGCACCGCATGGTGGTGCGGCGCCAGCAGAGCGTGATCGTGGGATGTAAAGCCGTCCTCCCCAAGCTCCCTTCCGTGGAAACCTAACCGGGGGAGAAAATCTCGTATTCCCCCTCGGGCAACGGAGCCCTCACCCGCCTTACCTCCGACTTATGGCCGAAAAGGGCAGGATGGAGGGCAACACACCAAGCACTGTCGAAGACCCCTGCCCACGTGTGCCCGGTGAAGGGCTACGCGGGTGGACATGAGGAAGGACCAGCAACGTGCGCGTACTCGTCGTCGAGGACGAGCAGCTGCTCGCCGATGCGGTGGCCACCGGACTGCGCCGGGAGGCCATGGCCGTCGACGTCGTGTACGACGGTGCGGCCGCCCTGGAGCGCATCGGCGTGAACGACTACGACGTGGTCGTCCTCGACCGCGACCTCCCTGTCGTGCACGGTGACGACGTCTGCCGCAAGATCGTCGAACTGGGCATGCCCACGCGCGTGCTGATGCTGACGGCCTCCGGCGACGTCAGCGACCGGGTCGAGGGACTGGAGATCGGCGCCGACGACTACCTGCCCAAGCCGTTCGCCTTCAGTGAGCTCATCGCGCGGGTGCGGGCCCTGGGCCGGCGCACCAGCGTGCCCCTGCCGCCCGTCCTGGAGCGGGCCGGGATCAAGCTCGACCCCAACCGGCGCGAGGTGTTCCGCGACGGCCAGGAGGTCCAGCTCGCTCCCAAGGAGTTCGCCGTCCTGGAGGTGCTGATGCGCAGCGAGGGCGCCGTCGTCTCCGCGGAGCAGCTCCTGGAGAAGGCCTGGGACGAGAACACCGACCCGTTCACGAACGTCGTGCGCGTCACCGTCATGACCCTGCGCCGCAAGCTGGGCGAGCCCCCCGTCATCGTCACCGTCCCCGGCTCCGGCTACCGGATCTGATACCCCGTGGCGACGACTCCCGCGCCCCCGCAGGCGCCCCCCAAGCCCACCTGGGATCCCCGAAGGCCCGTGCCGCCCTTCCCGTGGCTGCGCCCGACCATCCGCATAAGGCTCACGCTGCTCTACGGCGGCATGTTCCTGATCGCCGGCATCCTGCTGCTGTCGATCATCTACCTGCTGGCGGCCCAGGCGCTGCATGTGGGCAGCGACCTGCCCTTCAAGATCGTCGAGGGCAAGGTCACCAGTGACATCTGCAACCTGCCCGACCAGGCCTCGCCCAGCGAGTTCAACGACGCCATGAACGCCTGCGTCAACGAGCAGCGCCGGCACGCCCTGGACGACCTGCTCAGCCGTTCCCTGCTGGCGCTGCTGGGCCTGGCGGTCATCGCCTTCGCCTTCGGCTACGCGATGGCCGGCCGCGTCCTGTCGCCGCTGGGCCGGATCACCCGCACCGCCCGGGCGGTGGCGGGCTCCGACCTGTCCCGCCGGATCGAGCTGGACGGCCCGGACGACGAGCTGAAGGAGCTGGCGGACACCTTCGACGACATGCTGGAACGGCTGCAGCGCGCCTTCACCGCCCAGCAGCGCTTCGTCGGCAACGCCTCGCACGAGCTGCGAACGCCGCTGGCGATCAACCGCACGCTCCTGGAGGTGCACCTGTCCGACCCGAACGCGCCGATGGAGCTCCAGCAGCTCGGCAAGACGCTGCTGGCCACCAACGAGCGCAGCGAGCAGCTCGTCGAGGGCCTGCTGCTGCTCGCCCGCAGCGACAACCAGATCGTCGAGCGGGGGCCCGTGGACCTCGCCGAGGTCGCCTCGCAGGCCATCGACCAGGTGAACGGCGAGGCCGAGAGCAAGGGCGTCGTGATCCGGGGCGAGCAGAAGCCCGCGGTCGTGCAGGGCAACGGCGTGCTGCTGGAGCGGATCGCGCTCAACCTCGTGCAGAACGCCGTGCGCTACAACGTGGCGGAGGGCGGCTGGGTCGAGGTCACCACCGAGGTCCAGCACGGCCAGGCGGTCCTGGTCGTCTCCAACACGGGTCCGGTGGTGCCGGCGTACGAGATCGACAACCTCTTCGAGCCGTTCCGCCGGCTGCGCACGGAGCGGACGGGCAGCGACAAGGGCGTGGGGCTCGGGCTGTCCATCGTCCGGTCCGTGGCCCGCGCACACGGCGGGCACATCTATGCCCAGCCGCGTGAAGGGGGTGGACTCGTCATGCGCGTCACGCTGCCCATCTGAGATCATGTCGCCGATCAACTCGGCGGCACACGGGGATGTTCGCTTTGCGCGGAATTTCTGAGCCTTCACCGCGCGTGCACCGTGTGTGATCGATCACAGGGACGCCTTTCCGGCCATCTACTCTCCGTGATCATGCACGCTGTCGTAAAGCCGGGAAAATCCCGGTTTTCGGGGGTCTTGATCACGGGAAGTACACGGTGAGACGCCTTTGGCGTGCAGCATTCGGACCGTGTACGGTCCCCATCGCCATCCAAGCCGATCACTCGTCAGGAGTCCGGTTGGGTGTCGATTGAGTAACAGACCTTGATGTGAGGCAAAATCTCCGCCTCAGGTCGGGCACAAGTCCGGCCTCTCACGCGTTACGTGCGCTGGAGACACCGCAGACACCCAGAGGGGGAGAGCGACCATGGCAACCGATTACGACACTCCACGCAAGACCGACGACGACGTCGACTCGGACAGTCTCGAAGAGCTGAAGGCCCGGAGGAACGACAAGTCGGCTTCCGCCGTGGACGTCGACGAGTTCGAGGCCGCCGAAGGCCTCGAGCTGCCCGGAGCCGACCTCTCGAACGAGGAGCTGGCCGTCCGGGTGCTCCCGAAGCAGCAGGACGAGTTCACCTGCATGAGCTGCTTCCTGGTGCACCACCGCAGCCAGCTGGCCCGGGAGAAGAACGGTCAGCCGATCTGCCGCGACTGCGACTGAGGGCGGGTCGGCCGTGACTGGCTCGACCCCTCCCTGGAAGCGCCGCTTCTCCAAGCGAAAGGCGGACGAAGGGCCGATCACCGGCCCGCAGTACGGCGTGCGTGACGACGAGCGAGGCTCAACCGGTCCGGGGACGGCCTCGCTCGAACCCACAGCGGACCGGGGTGACCTCCCGGCATCCGTGGACGTCCCCGCACCCGTCGCGAGACGGCGGGCGGGGACCATCCGCGAGCGGGCCAGGGAAGGTGCCCGCAAGGGCGGCGACCGGGCCCGGGCCGGACTCGCCTACCTCGCCGACCGGATCATCGAACTGGCCCCGCGCGTCCCCGTACGGGACCTGGCGACACTGCGCAGGCAGTTCCCGGGCCTCGGCCCCGAGGAGCTGGCGGACAAGCTCGTGGCGGGTGCGGCGAAGGCGACGGCGACGGTCGGAGCGGGTGTCGGCGCGGCCGCGATGCTCCCCGTGCCCCCGGCGATGCCGACGGAACTGGCCGCAGAGGTCACCGGCGTCGCGGTGATCGAGCTGAAGCTGATCGCCGAACTCCACGAGGTCTACGGCGTACGGCCGCCCGGCAATCTCAAGCAGCGCAGCACCGCGTACCTCGACTCCTGGTCGGGGGAGCGCGGCATCGACGCGTCCAAGCCGTCGACCTTCAGCACGGCGCTGAACAGCCGCATGAAGCGCGAACTGCGGCAGCGGATCATGAAGCGCATGGTCCGCAACATGCCGAACCTGATGCCGTTCCTGGTGGGAGCCGCCGTGGGGGCGGTCATGAACCGCGGCGAGACGAGAAAGCTCGCCGGCCGGATCCGAGGGGACCTGCGCAAGATCCAGGTGCCCTGGGAGGCCCTGGAGGCGCTCCCTGCCCTCGAACGTCCGGTGGACGCCCTGGAGATGGGCGAGATCACGCACGATCCCCTGGGCCGCCACACGGACCACCGGCGGGACGGCGGACACGACGGCAAGCAGGGCGACGGACGCGACGGCAAGCAGGGCGACGGACGCTGAGAGGGTGGCCTGCCGTACGGAAACGTGATCTGCCGTGCGCAAACCCGGCCTGCCGTACGGAGCCGTCGAGCGCCGGCGGTCGTCGAGGAGCCGACTGCGCGACCGCCGTCGGCACGGCGGCCGGGTGACGCCTCGTTCAGGTGTGCTACTCCGGCTTCGCCGTCCGCAGTGCCTCCGCCAGGCGCTCCGGCTCGCGCGTGGACAGGTACAGGTACGGAGTCGGATCCTGCGGGTCCGTGACCTCCACGCGCAGAGCCGTGGGGATGTATGCGCGCAGCAGGAGGAAGGCGCGCGGGTCGGCCTTGTAGGTGCGCCAGGCGCGGGTCTCCTCCGCGTCCAGCACCTCCGCCTCGCCCAGGGCGGCCAGCGGGATCTTCGCCTCGCCCGCGATCAGGGAGTCGCCGACCACGCGGATGCGCACCGAGCCGTACGAGCTCGCGGCGACGGCCGCGACCGCGGTGCCCCCGGCCAGGCCGCCGAGCATCGGCAGGGTGCCGAACGGGAGCAGGATCAGGGCCATCGAGACGCCCACGAGGAACGAGATCAGCCACCAGGTCCGCGGAGCGGTCAGGCGTTCTTCGTACGGAGCGGCGGAGAGCTGCATGGGGCCTAGCTTGACACGGTGTCCGAAAGGGGCCGACGCGCGGGTAAGGTCTCCGGCTGTGAGTGGTACTTCCGCAGCTCTTCACCCCCCGGCCGACGCCGTGCAACCGGTGCGGCACCCGGACGCGCCCGCGCCCGGTGAGCCCCTCGGCGCGCACTACGGCGAGTGTTTCGGCTGTGGTGGCGACCAGCCGCACGGGCTGCACCTGGAGGCGCGGGCCGGCGAGGGCGTGTCGCTCACCGCCGAGTTCACCGTCCAGCCCGCCCATCAGGGCGCCCCGGGCCTCGCGCACGGCGGTGTGCTCGCCTCCGCGCTGGACGAGACCCTCGGTTCGCTGAACTGGCTGCTGCGCACGATCGCGGTGACCGGGCGGCTGGAGACCGACTTCGTACGGCCCGTGCCCGTCGGCACCACGCTGCACCTGGAGGCGGAGGTGACGGCCGTGGCGGGGCGGAAGATCTACTCCACCGCGACCGGACGCGTCGGCGGTCCCGACGGCCCGGTCGCCGTGCGCGCCGACGCCCTCTTCATCGAGGTGAAGGTCGACCACTTCGTCGACCACGGCCGCCCGGAGGAGATCCAGGCGGCCATGAACGACCCGGACCAGGTCCGGCGCGCCCGCGCCTTCGAGGTGAACCCGTGAGCAGCACCGCCCGCCCTGCGCCGACCGACAGCACCGCCGACACCGCCGACACCGTCGACACAGCGGACACCGTCGACACAGCCGACGCCGTCGGCACAGCCGGCCCCGTGAGCTCAGGGAGCTCCGTGAGCCCGGGCGGCCCCATAGGCCCGGGCAGCCGCGTGAGCCCCGAGAGCACGGAGCGTCCCATGACTTCCACGAGCCCGGTGAGCAGGCAGCCGCTGGACGTGCTGATCCGGCGCGTCGATCCGGACGTACCGCTTCCGTCGTACGCGCAGCCCGGGGACGCCGGGGCCGATCTGCGCACCACCGAGGCGTGCCGACTGGAGCCGGGCGAGCGGGCCGTGCTGCCCACGGGAGTGTCTGTGGCGCTGCCGGAGGGGTACGCGGCCTTCGTGCACCCGCGATCCGGTCTGGCCGCTCGCTGCGGCGTCGCCCTGGTGAATGCCCCGGGGACGGTTGATGCCGGGTACCGTGGGGAGATCAAGGTGATCGTGGTGAATCTCGACCCGCGCGAGGCCGTGCGGTTCGAGCGCTTCGACCGGATTGCCCAACTGGTGGTTCAGCAGGTCGAGAGGGTCCGCTTCCAGGAGGTGGCGGAACTTCCCGGCTCCGCGCGGGCCGAAGGGGGCTTCGGGTCCACCGGCGGCCATGCCGCGGTGGACGGGACGAGCGGCACAAGCGGTCAGGCCGCCCTGGGCGGTCGGACGGGTGGGAATCGATACGCTTCGGTCGTATCCGACCGGGAAGGACAGTGACGTGTTCGGACGTCGCAAGAAGAGGGATGCCGCCGAGGACGCGGCCGGCGAGGCCGAGCAGGTCGTCGACGGTGTCGACACCGAGGCGGACGAAGAGCGCGAGCGCCTGAGGCTGGAGCCCGCGCCTCGCCCCGACGGGCCCTGGGACGACTCGGAGGTCCGTGACCCCGGCGAGGGCCGGGTCGACCTGGGCGGTCTGTTCGTGCCGGGCGTCGACGGCATGGAGCTCAGGGTCGAGGTCGCGGGCGACGCGATCGTGGCGGCCACGGTCGTGCTGCGCGACAGCGCCATCCAGCTGCAGGGCTTCGCCGCGCCCAAGCGCGAGGGCATCTGGGGCGAGGTGCGCGAGGAGATCGGCTCCGGCATCACCCAGCAGGGCGGCATCGTCGACGAGGTCGAGGGGCCGCTGGGCTGGGAGCTGCGCGCGCAGGTGCCCGTGCAGCTGCCGGACGGCACCGGCGGCTTCCAGGTCGTGCGGTTCGTCGGCGTGGACGGCCCCCGCTGGTTCCTTCGCGGGGTCATCTCGGGCCAGGGCGCGGTGCAGCCGCAGGCGGCAGGGCTGCTGGAGCAGATCTTCCGGGACACCGTCGTGGTCCGCGGTGAGGGCCCCATGGCGCCCCGTGACCCGATCGTCCTGAAGCTGCCGAACGATGCCCAGATGGTCCCCGAGGGCGTCCAGCAGGAGGAGGGCTCCCGTTTCGCGGGCGGAATGGGCCAGCTCCAGCGCGGACCGGAGATCACCGAGGTCCGCTGAGCTCACGGAAACACCAGGGCCGCATCCCGCCGGGGATGCGGCCCTTTCTCGTGCGCGGAACCTTGACGGCGCATTGGTCTGTACCTAGCTTCGCCTTTCAACGCGTCTGTTCATAAAGGCGCTTCACGTTCACGTACGAGAACGGAAGGCCCTCCACGCATGCGCAGAACCGTTTTGCTTGCGGCCGCGGTCGCCCTGGTCGCCGGAGCCCTCGCCTGGCCCGCCGACGCCGCCCCCAGCGCCCCCGCCGCCTTCGTCCATCCCGGAGTCATCGTCTCCAAGGGGCAGTTGGACTTCACCCGCTCCGAGGTCGACGCCGGCGCCCAGCCCTGGAAGGGCGCCTTCGACCGAATGATGGCGAGCGAGTACGCCGACCTGAACCGCACGCCCAAGCCCCGGGCGGTCGTCGAGTGCGGGTCGTACTCCAACCCCGACCACGGCTGCACCGACGAGCGTGAGGACGCGATCGCCGCGTACACGCAGGCGCTGGCCTGGTACATCACCCGCGACGAACGGCACGCCCGCAAGGCGATCGAGCTGATGGACGCCTGGTCCGCCGTGATCAGGGACCACACCGACAGCAACGAGCCCCTGCAGACCGGCTGGGCCGGCTCCTCCTGGCCCAGGGCCGCCGAGATCATCAAGTACACGTACACCGGCACCTGGGCGAACTCCGGCCGCTTCGCCACCATGCTGCGCACCGTCTACCTGCCCGAGATCGTCAACGGCTCCAACTCCAACGGCAACTGGGAGCTGTCGATGACGGAGGCCGCCGTCGGCATCTCCGTCTTCCTGGAGGACAAGGCGTCGTACGACAAGGCCATGGCGAGGTTCCGCACGCGCACCGCCGCCTACGTCTACCTGACCTCCGACGGTGCCCTGCCGAAGACCGTGCCGAGCCAGAACCTGAACACCCGCGAGAAGATCGTCACGTACTGGCAGGGCCAGTCGACCTTCGTCAACGGGCTCAGCCAGGAGACCTGCCGGGACTTCACCCACACCGGCTACGGCCTCTCGGCCATCTCGCACGTCGCCGAGACCAGCCGCATCCAGGGGCAGGACCTCTACGCCACCGACGTGGGCGAGCGGCTGCGGCACGGGCTCGGCTTCCACGCCAGGTACCAGCTCGGCGCCGGTGCCGAGGGCTGGCTGTGCGGCGGCTCGCTGAAGCTCGGGCTCGGGCCGGTCTCCGAGGTCGGGCACAACGCCCTGGCCAACCGGATCGGGCACGCCATGACCAACACCGCGACGCTGACCCAGCGGAACCGCCCCGCCGGCAGCAACAACCTCTTCGTCGCCTGGGAGACCCTCACCCACGGCGACAACCCGGCGTGAGCCGCTGACCCACCGGGCGCCGGGCGGGGCACCCCGGCGCCCGGTCCGCCCGCCCGGCCGCGTCAGAGTTCCGTCAAAGTGCGCCCCGGAGCCGGGCCGGGGACCCGGACCCCGTGCCTTCCGGCCGTAGGGTCGACGCTGCGCAGTCGGCACACCACCGGAAGACAATGAGGCCATGGCACGCGGCAAGCTTCGGATCCACCTCGGCGCGGCACCGGGCGTCGGCAAGACGTACGCGATGCTGTCCGAGGCCCACCGCCGGGTCGGGCGGGGCACGGACTGCGTGGTGGGCTTCGTCGAGCACCACGGACGGCCCCGCACCGAGGTGATGCTGCACGGCCTGGAGCAGGTGCCGCGCCGGGAGCTGGAGTACCGCGGTGGCGTCTTCCCCGAGATGGACCTCGACGCCGTCCTCGCCCGCCGCCCCCAGGTCGCCCTGGTGGACGAACTCGCCCACACGAACGTCCCCGGCTCCCGCAACGCCAAGCGCTGGCAGGACGTGGAGGAACTGCTCGCCGCCGGGATCGACGTGGTCTCGACCGTCAACATCCAGCACCTGGAGTCCCTCGGCGACGTCGTCGAGTCGATCACCGGCGTGCGGCAGCAGGAGACCGTGCCGGACGAGGTGGTGCGCAGGGCCGACCAGGTCGAGCTGGTCGACATGACGCCGGAGGCGCTGCGGCGGCGGATGGCGCACGGCAACGTCTACCAGCCCGACAAGGTCGACGCCGCCCTGTCGAACTACTTCCGTCCCGGCAACCTGACCGCCCTGCGAGAGCTGGCGTTGCTGTGGGTGGCCGACCGGGTCGACGCCTACCTGACCCAGTACCGCAGCGAGCACCGGGTGTCGAGGATCTGGGGCTCGCGCGAGCGGATCGTGGTCGGACTGACCGGCGGTCCCGAGGGCCGCACGCTCATCCGCCGGGGCGCACGGCTGGCCGAGAAGGGCGCCGGCGGTGAGGTGCTGGCCGTCTACATAGCCCGCAGCGACGGGCTGACCTCCGCCTCGCCCAAGGAACTCGCGCTGCAGCGCACCCTGGTCGAAGACCTTGGCGGAACGTTCCACCATGTCGTCGGCGACGACATACCGGCCGCGCTCCTCGCCTTCGCCCGGGGCGTGAACGCCACCCAGATCGTGCTGGGTTCCTCGCGCCGCAAGGCCTGGCAGTACGTCTTCGGACCCGGCGTCGGCGCGACGGTCGCCCGGGAATCGGGTCCCGACCTCGACGTGCACATCGTCACCCACGGCGAGGTCGCCAAGGGCCGCGGACTGCCGGTGGCCCGGGGCGCGCGCCTCGGGCGCTCCCGGCGGGCCTGGGGCTGGATCGCCGGTGTCCTCGGCCCGCCCCTCCTCGCCGCGCTGCTCAGCGCCGTCGACCTCGGCCTCGCCAACGACATGCTGCTGTTCCTGGCGCTGACGGTGGCGGCCGCCCTGCTCGGCGGGCTGCTGCCCGCCCTGGCGTCGGCGGCGGTCGGCTCCCTGCTGCTGAACTACTTCTACACACCGCCCCTGCACCGGTGGACCATCGCCGACCCGAAGAACATCGTCGCCATCGTGATCTTCGTGGCGGTCGGCGTCGCGGTGGCCTCCGTCGTCGATCTCGCCGCCCGCCGCACCCACCAGGCGGCCCGGCTGCGGGCCGAGTCCGAGATCCTCTCCTTCCTCGCCGGTAACGTGCTGCGCGGCGAGACGGGCCTGGAGGAGCTGCTGGAACGCGTCCGGGAGACCTTCGGCATGGAGTCGGCGGCCCTGCTGGAACGGGCGAGCGACGTCGAGCCGTGGACCTGCGCCGGCCGCGTCGGCCGGGGGCGCCCCGTCGAGCGGCCCGACGAGGCAGACGTGGACATGCCCGTCGGTGACCACATGGCGCTGGCGCTGACCGGCCGCGTGCTGCCCGCCGAGGACCGCAGGGTGCTGGCCGCCTTCGCCGCCCAGGCCGCCGTCGTCCTGGACCGCCGCCGGCTCCAGGAGGAGGCCGACCGGGCCCGCACGCTCGCCGAGGGCAACCGCATCCGCACGGCCCTGCTGGCAGCCGTCAGCCACGACCTCCGGACGCCCCTCGCCGGGATCAAGGCGGCCGTGACCTCCCTGCGCTCCGAGGACGTCGAGTGGTCGGAGGAGGACCGGGCCGAGCTGCTGGAGGGCATCGAGGAGGGCGCCGACCGCCTCGACCATCTCGTCGGCAATCTCCTCGACATGTCCCGCCTCCAGACCGGCACCGTCACCCCGCTGATCCGCGAGATCGACCTCGACGAGGTGGTGCCGATGGCGCTCGGCGGCGTCCCCGAGGGCAGTGCCTGCCTGGACGTGCCCGAGACCCTGCCCATGGTCGCCGTGGACCCTGGGCTGCTGGAGCGGGCGGTGGCCAACCTCGTCGAGAACGCCGTCAAGTACAGTCCGTCCGGCGCGCCCGTGCTGGTCGCCGCCAGCGCGCTGGCCGACCGGGTCGAGGTGCGGGTGGTCGACCGGGGGCCCGGCGTCCCCGACGAGGCCAAGGACCGCATCTTCGAGCCCTTCCAGCGCCACGGCGACGCCCCGCGCGGGGCGGGGGTGGGTCTGGGGCTCGCGGTGGCGCGCGGCTTCGCCGAGGCCATGGGCGGCACCCTGAACGCCGAGGACACCCCCGGTGGCGGGCTCACGATGGTCCTCTCCCTCCGTGCGGCGGCATCCCGCCCGGAGCCGTACCCCACCGCAGAACCGGAAAGGCAGGCCTCATGACCCGCGTCCTGGTGGTCGACGACGAGCCGCAGATCGTGCGTGCCCTCGTGATCAACCTCAAGGCACGCACCTATGAGGTCGACGCGGCCCACGACGGCGCCACCGCCCTCCGGCTCGCCGCCGCCCGCCACCCCGACGTGGTCGTCCTGGACCTGGGCCTGCCCGACATGGACGGCGTCGAGGTGATCAGGGGGCTGCGCGGCTGGACCCGGGTGCCGATCCTGGTGCTGTCCGCCCGGCACTCCTCGGACGAGAAGGTCGAGGCGCTGGACGCGGGGGCCGACGACTACGTCACCAAGCCGTTCGGCATGGACGAGCTGCTGGCCCGGCTGCGGGCCGCCGTGCGGCGGGCCGAGCCGGCCGGCGGTGAGGGCGACGTGATCGTCGACACCGGCGAGTTCACCGTCGACCTGGCCGCGAAGAAGGTCGACCGCGCCGGCAAGGACGTACGGCTGACGCCCACGGAGTGGCACCTGCTGGAGGTCCTCGTGCGCAACAGCGGCCGCCTGGTCGGGCAGAGGCAGCTGCTCCAGGAGGTGTGGGGGCCGTCGTACGGGACGGAGACGAACTATCTGCGCGTGTACATGGCGCAGTTGCGACGGAAGCTGGAAGCGGATCCCTCGCACCCGAAGCACTTCATCACCGAGCCGGGGATGGGGTACCGGTTCGAGAAGTGAGGGGTGCGGCCGGGGGGGCCGGGGGGCCGGGGATTGGCCCCCCGGGGGATGGGCTATAGCCGGGCCGGGGGTGGGCTGTCGGATCGGGAAATGGGCTCCTCGCCCTTCGTCAGTAGGCCCCGGTACGCTTCAGATATGAGTGCTGTTCCTCGTTCCGAAAAGCCGGTGGGCCGGTTCCGGCGCATGCTCGACCGGCTCTCCTCGTCGCAGGAGGACCTGGAGTCCGAGGAACTGCGGGAGGACACCGAGACGGCCGGTTGTATCCGGATCGGAGACTGTCAGGACCGCCAGATAGTGACGGTAACTGGTACCTTGCGCACGGTCACCCTTCGGCCGCGCGCAGGAGTCCCCGCCCTGGAGGCCGAGCTGTTCGACGGCTCCGCCGCGCTGGACGTGGTGTGGCTCGGCAGGCGCTCCATCGTGGGGATAGAGCCCGGACGCAAGCTGATCGCGTCGGGCCGGATCTCGATGAGCCGGGGCCGCCGAGTGCTGTTCAACCCCAAGTACGAACTGAGACCCCTCGGACGGGAGTAGCCGGTGACGTCGCTCGACAAGCCGACCGAAGAGACATCTGCGGACGACGCCCGGGCGGTGACCGAGGCCGCCCTGTTCGAGGCGTTCGGCGGCGTGCGGGGCATGGTGGAGACGGTGGTTCCCGGCCTCCTCTTCGTCACCATCTTCACGATCAACAAGGACCTCCACCTGTCGGCGATCGCGGCGCTGGCCGTGTCGCTGGTGCTGGTCGTCGTCCGGCTGGTGATGAAGGACACCGTCAAGCACGCCTTCAGCGGCGTCTTCGGCGTGGCCTTCGGCGTGGTCTTCGCGATGATGACCGGCAACGCCAAGGACTTCTACCTGCCCGGCATGCTCTACACGCTGGGACTGGGCCTCGCCTACATCGTCACCACCCTGTGCGGGGTGCCGCTGATCGGGTTGATCCTCGGCCCGGTCTTCAAGGAGAACCTCTCCTGGCGCACCCGGAACCCGGGCCGCAAAAAGGCCTACGCGAAGGCCAGCTACGCGTGGGGCACGATCCTGCTCGCCAAGTGCGCGATCCTCTTCCCGCTGTACTGGTGGGCCGACACCGCGCAGCTGGGCTGGGTCCTGGTCGCCCTGAAGATCCCGCCCTTCCTGCTCGCGGTGTACCTGACGTGGGTGTTCCTCGCGAAGGCACCCGCGCCGATCGACGTGTTCGCGGAGATGGAGGCGGAGGAGAAGGCGGCCGAGGAGCGGGAGCGGCAGGCCGCGGCCGCCCGGTCCGCCGAGCAGTGATCCTCCCGCGCGCAGTGCCCTCGCGCTGACGGAAACGGAAGGGGCGTCCCGAGCACGCGGGACGCCCCTTCCGCCGATTCGGAAAGACGCGCTCAGTCCGTCGCGTTCCGTCGTACCGACAGCAGGTCTTCCAACTGCTCCTCGCGGGCCTGGGCGGCCACGAAGAGCAGCTCGTCGCCCGCCTCCAGGGAGTCCTCCCGGGAGGGGGTCAGCACGCGGTTGCCGCGGATGATCGTCACCAGGGACGTGTCCTGCGGCCAGTCGACGTCGCCGACCTGCGTGCCGGCCAGAGCCGACTCCTCCGGCAGGGTCAGCTCGACCAGGTTGGCGTCGCCGTGGCTGAAGCGGAGCAGACGGACCAGGTCGCCCACGCTCACCGCCTCCTCGACCAGGGCCGACATCAGTCGCGGAGTGGAGACGGCCACGTCCACGCCCCAGGACTCGTTGAACAGCCACTCGTTCTTGGGGTTGTTCACGCGGGCGACGACGCGCGGGACGCCGTACTCCGTCTTGGCGAGGAGCGAGACGACCAGGTTCACCTTGTCGTCGCCGGTCGCGGCGATGACGACGTTGCAGCGTTGGAGCGCCGCCTCGTCCAGGGACGTGATCTCGCAGGCGTCGGCGAGCAGCCACTCGGCCTGCGGGACGCGTTCGACCGAGATGGCGGTCGGCGCCTTGTCGATCAGCAGGATTTCGTGGCCGTTCTCCAGCAGTTCGCCCGCGATCGAGCGGCCGACGGCGCCGGCTCCGGCAATGGCGACCCTCATCAGTGACCGCCCTCCTCTTCGGGACCCTTGGCGAACGCCGCCTCGACCTTGTCGACCTCGTCGGTGCGCATCATCACGTGCACCAGGTCGCCCTCCTGCAACACCGTCTGCGAGGTGGGCAGGACCGCCTCGCCGAGCCGGGTCAGAAACGCGACGCGCACGCCGGTCTCCTCCTGGATCCGGCTGATCTTGTGGCCGACCCAGGCGGTGGAGGTGTGCACCTCGGCGAGCTGGACGCCGCCGGTGGGGTCGCGCCACAGCGGCTCGGCGCCGGAGGGGAGCAGACGGCGCAGCATCTGGTCGGCCGTCCAGCGGACGGTCGCGACGGTGGGGATGCCCAGGCGCTGGTAGACCTCCGCGCGGCGGGGGTCGTAGATGCGGGCGGCGACGTTCTCGATGCCGAACATCTCGCGGGCCACGCGTGCGGCGATGATGTTGGAGTTGTCACCGCTGGAGACGGCGGCGAAGGCGCCGGCCTCCTCGATGCCCGCCTCGCGCAGGGTGTCCTGGTCGAAGCCGACACCGGTGACCCGGCGGCCGCCGAACGAGGAGCCCAGCCGGCGGAAGGCCGTGGGGTCCTGGTCGACCACGGCGACCGTGTGCCCCTGTTGCTCCAGGTTCTGGGCCAGTGCGGAACCCACCCTTCCGCAACCCATGATCACAATATGCATCGCGTCACACCGTGCTTCCTGCAGGCCCTCTGGGCTTCATGAATGTCGTGCTCATGTCTCTCTCTCGGCTCGCCAGGCATCACGTCGCGGCCTGCGTGCGGGCCGCCGGGCAACATCATGCCGGTGGAATCACGCCATGATGCCCTCCGGGGGCGGAGCCGCGTTCGGCTGCCCGACTCCAACGTATCCGCAAAGCCGAGGCCGTTGCCGAGGCCCTGCCGGGCCCCCGGCGGGGCAGGCGGCTGCCGTGAGTCACGAGATCGACAGCCGCGAGATCGGCAGCCGCGAGGCCGAGGACCGTGGGGTCGAGAGCTGTGAGATCGACAGCCGTCAGATCGGGGGTCGTGGGGTCGTGGGTGGTGCGGTCGGGTCGGCGGAGCTGGAGTGGTCCGAGCAGCCGCCGGCCCCGAACGCCTAGCGCGCCCCGGGCGAGACATCCTTGCGGCGGCTGATGCTGCGCACGCTCGCCAGCGTCAGGATTCCGAGGGCGACAAGAGTGGCCGCGGCGCCGATCAGCTGGGCGGGGGTGTGCATGGGACCTCCAGGGGCGGCAACGGCTGGGAAGCGGACGGGGCTTAGTCATATAGGCATGGGAAACGGGTGACCTGCGGAATCCTCAGCCGCATGCGCCACTGAATTCACTCGGAGAGCAGACGGAACGCCGATGGGGGGTGGCGGGTGGGCGACCCAGCAATCGAACGCCTACGATCCTCTGTTGTGTCCAAACTGACCGACGTGCCCAAACGGATCCTGATCGGGCGCGCACTGCGCAGTGACCGGCTGGGCGAAACGCTCCTGCCGAAGCGCATCGCACTCCCCGTCTTCGCCTCCGACCCGCTCTCCTCCGTGGCGTACGCGCCCGGCGAGGTGCTGCTGGTCCTGTCGATCGCGGGCGTGACGGCCTACCACTTCAGCCCGTGGATCGCCGTCGCGGTCGTCGTGCTGATGTTCACCGTGGTCGCCTCCTACCGGCAGAACGTGCACGCCTACCCCAGCGGCGGCGGCGACTACGAGGTGGCGAACACCAACCTCGGGCCCAAGGCCGGCCTGACGGTCGCGAGCGCGCTGCTCGTGGACTACGTCCTCACCGTCGCCGTGTCGATCTCCTCCGGCATCGAGAACCTCGGCTCCGCCGTCCCCTTCGTGGTCGAGCACAAGGTGCTGTGCGCGATCGGGGTGATCGTGCTGCTGACCCTGATGAACCTGCGCGGGGTGAAGGAGTCGGGCTCGCTGTTCGCGATCCCGACGTACGTGTTCGTCGCGGGCGTCTTCGTCATGATCGCCTGGGGGGCCTTCCGCGGACTGGTCCTGGACGACACCATGCGGGCACCGACGGCGGACTACGTCATCAAGCCCGAGCACCAGGGCCTGGCCGGCTTCGCCCTCGTCTTCCTGCTGCTGCGCGCCTTCTCCTCCGGCTGCGCCGCCCTCACCGGCGTCGAGGCGATCTCCAACGGCGTCCCGGCCTTCCGCAAGCCCAAGTCGAAGAACGCCGCGACCACCCTCGCCATGATGGGCCTGCTGGCCGTCACCATGTTCTGCGGCATCATCGCGCTGGCCGCCGTGACCGACGTCCGCATGGCCGAGAACCCGGCCAAGGACCTGTTCCACAACGGTGTCCCGCTCGGCGGGGACTACGTCCAGAACCCGGTGATCTCCCAGGTCGCCGAGGCCGTCTTCGGCAAGGGCAGCTTCCTGTTCATCATCCTGGCCGCGGCCACCGCGCTGGTGCTGTTCCTCGCCGCCAACACCGCCTACAACGGCTTCCCGCTGCTCGGCTCGATCCTCGCCCAGGACCGCTACCTGCCGCGCCAGCTGCACACCCGCGGCGACCGGCTGGCCTTCTCCAACGGCATCGTGCTCCTCGCCGGTGCCGCCGGGCTGCTGGTGGGGATCTACGGCGCCGACTCCACCCGTCTGATCCAGCTCTACATCGTCGGCGTGTTCGTGTCCTTCACGCTCAGCCAGACCGGCATGGTCCGGCACTGGAACCGCCACCTGGCCGCCGAGAAGGACCAGGCCAAGCGCCGCCACATGATCCGCTCCCGGGCCATCAACGCCTTCGGCGCCTTCTTCACCGGCCTCGTGCTGGTCGTCGTCCTCCTCACCAAGTTCACCCACGGTGCCTGGGTCGCCCTGCTCGGCATGGTGATCTTCTACGCGACGATGACGGCCATCCGTAAGCACTACGACCGGGTCGCCGCCGAGATCGCCGCCCCCGAGGGCCCGAGCGACGACCTCGTACGGCCCTCCCGCGTCCACTCGGTCGTGCTGATCTCCAAGATCCACCGCCCGACGCTGCGCGCCCTGGCCTACGCCAAGCTCATGCGCTCGGACTCGCTGGAGGCCCTGAGCGTCAACGTCGACCCGACGGAGACCAAGGCCCTGCGCGAGGAGTGGGAGCGCCGCGGCATCGACGTACCGCTGAAGGTCCTGGACTCGCCCTACCGCGAGATCACGCGGCCGATCATCGAGTACGTCAAGAGCCTGCGCAAGGAGTCGCCGCGCGACGCGGTGTCGGTGATCATCCCCGAGTACGTCGTCGGCCACTGGTACGAGCACCTGCTGCACAACCAGAGCGCCCTGCGGCTGAAGGGCCGGCTGCTGTTCACGCCCGGGATCATGGTGACCTCGGTGCCGTACCAGTTGCAGTCCTCCGAGGCGGCCAAGCGCCGGGCCCGCAGGCAGCAGGACTGGAACGCGCCGGGCTCGGTGCGACGCGGTCCCGCGCAGGTGCGGTCGAAGGAGTCCTCCGAGCCCAAGTCCTGAGGGTTTCCCGAGACGACGGCTCGTGTGAAACGGCCGGGCGGCAGCCACGTAGACTGGTGGGCTGTTGTCCGGCCGTTTCCGTTCGGCCCTTTCCCCTCACGTGTTTTGGAGTCACCCCGCCATGCAGGCAGAACCGAGGAAGTCGCTGGTGGGGGAGGAGTACGAGGTCGAGGTCGGCCCCGTCGCCCACGGCGGTCACTGCATCGCCCGCACGTCCGAGGGCCAGGTGCTGTTCGTACGGCACGCGCTGCCCGGGGAGCGGGTCGTGGCGCGGGTGACGGAGGGCGAGGAGGGCGCGCGGTTCCTGCGCGCCGACGCCGTGACGGTGCTGGACGCCTCCAAGGACCGCATCGACGAACCCTGCCCGTTCGCCGGTCCCGGCCGCTGCGGCGGCTGCGACTGGCAGCACGCCAAGCCCGGCGCGCAGCGTCGCCTGAAGGCCGACGTCATCGCCGAACAGCTCCAGCACCTCGCCGGGCTCACCCCGGAGGAGGCCGGCTGGGACGGCACGGTGCTGCCCGCCGAGGGCGACAAGGTGCCCGCGGGCCAGGTCCCCGCGTGGCGCACCCGGGTCCAGTACGCCGTCACGGCCGACGGCCGGGCGGGCCTGCGCCGGCACCGCTCGCACGAGGTGGAGCCGATCGACCACTGCATGATCGCGGCGGAGGGCGTCAGCGAGCTGGGCATCGAGAAGCGGTCCTGGACGGGCATGGACTCCGTCGAGGCGATCGCGGCGACGGGCTCCCAGGACCGCCAGGTGATCCTCACGCCGAAGCCGGGCGCGCGCCTGCCGCTGGTCGAACTCGACCGCCCCGTCTCCGTCCTGCGCGTGGACGAGCGCTCCGGCGGTGTCCACCGCGTCCACGGCCGCCCCTTCGTCCGCGAACGCGCCGACGGCCGCACGCACCGGGTCGGGGGCGGCGGCTTCTGGCAGGTCCACCCGAAGGCCGCGGACACCCTGGTGACCGCGGTGATGCAGGGCCTGCTGCCCCGCAAGGGCGACATGGCCCTCGACCTCTACTGCGGCGTCGGCCTCTTCGCCGGCGCCCTCGCCGACCGCATCGGCGACCAGGGCGCGGTCCTCGGCATCGAGTCGGGCAAGCGGGCGGTGGAGGACGCGCGGCACAACCTCGCGGACTTCGAGCGGGTGCGGATCGAGCAGGGCAAGGTCGAGAGCGTGCTGCCGCGCACGGGGATCTCGGAGGTCGACCTGATCGTGCTGGACCCGCCGCGGGCGGGGGCGGGCCGCAAGACGGTCCAGCACCTGGCCTCGCTGGGGGCGCGGCGGATCGCGTACGTGGCGTGCGATCCGGCTGCGCTGGCACGGGACTTGGGGTACTTCCGGGACGGGGGGTACCGGGTGCGGACGCTGCGGGCGTTCGATCTGTTCCCGATGACGCATCATGTGGAGTGCGTGGCGATTCTGGAACCTGGTACAAAGGTGCTCTGAGCTGCGGTTTTGCTAGATTGCTCGGGTGGTGTGGGCGTGCTCGACCTGTTTTTCGGGGTGCAGCGGGTGGAGCACGTCGTTCGCCGTACGAACGCCCCTGACCTGCTATTCCGGTCATTGCCGGGAAGACGGGGGTGTGGTGCCCCCGCGGCGTCGCCGGGCCCCGCACGGCAGTCCTGACGCTCATGTGACGCTCCCGCTGATAAGGCGTCAGGTTCTGGCGCGGCCATCGGACACCGCCACGTCCCGCGGAGGCGTTCGCGCCCGCCTTCAAGTCACGTTGCCCCGGCCAAGACGAGTGGTGCGGGCGGGCAGCACCGGCACCCGGCGCCGCCCGCCCGCAAGCCTTACGTGTCTCGGCTACTTGTCGACCAGGGACATGTGGTGCTCGTTGTAGCGGTCGCCCTGCACGCCGATCCGGCCGGCCAGTTCGTTCAGGTCGGCCAGTTCGTCGGCGGAGAGCGGGAGCCCGGTAGCGCCGATGTTCTCCTCGGCACGGGACAGGCGCCGTGTCCCGGGGATCGGCACGATCGACGGATTCTGGGCGAGGAGCCAGGCGAGGGCGACTTGGCCGGGTGTGGCGCCCTTGGCTTGGGCGAGCGTCGCGACCTGGTCGACGAGAGCCTGGTTCGCCGCGCGGTTCTCGGCGGTGAACCGGGGGATGGAGGTGCGGACGTCGCCGTCCGTGAACGATGTCGAGGCGTCCACCTTCCCGGTCAGGAACCCCTTGCCGAGCGGGCTGAACGGCACGAAGCCGATGCCGAGGGCCACACACGTGGGCAGCACCTCCGGCTCGGGGTCCCGGGTCCACAGTGAGTACTCGCTCTGCACCGCCGTCACCGGATGCACGGCGTGGGCGCGGCGGATGGTCTGCGCACTGGCCTCGGAGAGTCCGAAGCAGCGCACCTTGCCCTCTCGGACCAGCTCGCCCACCGTCCCGGCGACGTCCTCGATCGGTATGTCCGGGTCGACGCGGTGCTGGTAGAACAGATCGATCGTGTCCACTCCGAGGCGCCTGAGAGAAGCGTCGGCCACGGCGCGGATCTGCTCGGGGCGGCTGTTGAGCCCGGCGGGCGCGCCGTTCTCGATGTGGAACCCGAATTTGGTGGCGATCACCACCTGGTCGCGCAGCGGGGCGAGGGCCTCTCCGACGAGTTCCTCGTTGACGTAGGGGCCGTACACCTCCGCGGTGTCGAAGAACGTGATCCCTCGGTCGACGGCGCCGCGGAGTACGGCGATCATGTCCTTTCGGTCACCGGGGTTCGGGCCGTAGCTCTGGGACATGCCCATGGCGCCGAGCCCGATCGCGGAGACGCGCAGGTCCCGTCCCAGCGTTCGTGTGTGCATCGTTCTCCTCCTTGCCGGGCAACCGCCCGATCGGCCGAACGGGTCTGTCTTGCCGAGTGGGCTGGTCACCTGTTGTGGTCGAAGGTCAGGACGATCCGCTCACGCAGGGCGCCCTGTTCGAGCCGTGTGTGTGCGGCGGCAGCGTCGTCCGCGTCGAAGGGCAGGGCGGGACGCAGGGTGATCGTGCCGTCCTCGGCCTGGTCGCGGAGCCGCAGGATCGTGTCGCGGTCCCCGTCCCGTTCCCGGACGTTGAGGTGCTTGACGGTTATGCCGCGCCCGGGGTCGCCGTCCCAGAAGCGCAGGATGCCGATCTGGCCGCCGTCGCGGACGGCGGGAGCGATCCGCTCGTGTAGCAGGGCCGCGTCCGCCACCGCGTCCACCGGGCCGCCGACTTCCTTCAGCACCCGTTCGGCGATGTCGGGGCCGCGGGGCACGAGTGTCTGCGCGCCGAGTGAGCGCAGCAGGTCCGCGTCGTCCTCGGCCGCGACGGTCACGACGTGCAGGTCCTCCGCGGCACCGAGTTCGACCAGGTAGCCGCCGACCGAACCGGCGGCGCCGGTGACCAGGAGGGTGGCGCCCGGGGGCAGTTGGAAGGCGTCGAGGACGTTTCGGGCGGTGAGCGCGTTGTTCAGGAAGCCGGCCGCGTCGGCGGCTGAGGTGCCTCTGGGGGCGAGGACCACGGACCGTGCGGGAAGCGCGAGATGTTCGCTGTAGCCACCGTGGCTGCCCAGATTGTCCACGAACCCGACGACGTGGGCACCGGCCACCAGGCCCCAGCGGGGATCCACCCCGCTGCCGACCTCCTCGATCGTGCCGGCGACCTCCATCCCGGGGACGAACGGGGGTGTCTGCCCCTGGTACATCTGCTGCAGCTGCCCGGAGCGGAGCATCGCGTCGACGGGGTTCACACCGGCGGCGCGGACCCGCACCAGCACTTCCTGCGCCCCGGGGCGAGGGTCGGGGAGCTCGAACGGTCGCAGCACTTCGGGGTCGCCGTACTCGCTGAATCCGATGACTTTCATCCGGGTGTTTCCTTACGTTCCTGTGTTCGCCGCGATGTGCGGCAGAGAGGTGAAAATTCGCTCGGCCGACGCACGCTCCAAGACCGAGCGATCCGGTTACGGCACCGCTGGACGTGAGCATCGATCGCGCACTGCCTCGTCACCCGTAAAGCGAAACCACGCAGCGGAACCGGCATCGCGTGGCAGGCCCAACGGCTTCTGTCAGCGCGCCGGCGGGCGGTCCGCGGCGCTCATGCCGGTGGCGAGCCGAGGGGTGTAGTGCTCTTCGAGCGTGGTGATTTCTTTGTCCGTCAGCGTGATGTCGAGGGCCGCAGCTGCGTCCGACAGGTGACGTGGCTTGGATGCCCCGATGATCGGTGCACTGACCACGGGGTTTGTCAGGACCCACGCGAGTGCGATAGTGGCCATGGACACACCGCGTGCCTGGGCTACCGACTGCACTGCCCCGATGATCTTCCGGTTCGACTCTTCTTCAACGAAGAGGCGCCCGTATGCGGGGTCGGTCTCCGATCGTCGGGTCTCCTCGCCCCAGGGCCGGGTGAGCCGGCCGCGGGCGAGTGGGCTCCACGGGAGGCTCCCGACGCCCTGATCTGCCAGCAGGCCGAACATCTCCCGTTCTTCCTCACGCATGAGGAGGTTGTACTGGTCCTGCATGGACACGAACCGCGTCCACCCGTGCAGATCAGCGGTGTACTGCAGCTTGGCGAACGCCCAGGCGAGCATCGACGACGCGCCGATGTAGCGGACCTTGCCCGCCTTCACGATGTCGTGGAGGGCCTCCATCGTCTCCTCTGCGGGAGTGTCGTAATCCAGGCGATGGATCTGGTAGAGATCGACGTAGTCGGTGCCGAGGCGAGTCAGCGACGCGTCGATCTGCTCCATGATCGCCTTGCGGGACGTTCCGGAGCCGCCTGGGCCGGAGTGCATCGGGTAGAAGAGCTTGGTGGCCAGCACGATGTCCTCACGGCGCGAGTACTTCCTGACCGCCCGCCCGACGATTTCTTCCGAGGTGCCGTAACTGTAGGCATTGGCAGTGTCCCAGAAGGTTATTCCCAGTTCGACGGCCTGCCGGAAAATCGGCTCCGATTCCTCTTCGCTGAGCGCCCATTTACTGAAACCGCTCGCTGTGTCCCCAAAAGTCATGCAGCCGAGCGCTAGACGGCTGACAACGAGTCCTGAAGTGCCGAGTCGTGTGTACTTCATTGCGATATCCAATACTCCGGTTGACGAATGCGGGAGATTCTGTGAGCGATTGCATTTTCATTGCCGACCCGGCTCTCATCGCCCTCGTCGTCGTGCCCGGCCGCGCCCACGGCGGCCCTGACCCGGCTGCTTGACGAACACCGCTTGGGCGACGGCGGCGAGTGCGATCGACGCGGCGGTGACGAGGCCCAATGGGAGGACGGCTCGGGCGCCGCCGAGGCCGACGAGCGGTGCGGTGACTCCTCCGAGCCCGAAGCGGGCGCAGCCGAGTACCGAGGACGCGGTGCCGGCGAGTTCCGGGTAGCCGGCCAGGGCGAGCGACGTGGTCGCCGGCGCGGCGAACGCGACGCCGCAAGCGAGAACGAACAGGGAGGCGAGGACGGCGGGAAGGGGCAGGTTCCACAGTCCGGTCGCGAGGAGGCCGAGTGAGCCGGTGGCGGTCATGGCGATGCCGATGGCGAGCGCGCCGCGTTCGGACCACCGCTCGGCGGTGCGGCCGCCGATGTAGCCGAAGACCATGAAACCGGCGGAGTTCGCACCGAAGGCGACCGAGTATGCCTGCGCGGAAAGCCCATAGGCGCCCTGGAGGATGTAGGTCGCCCCGGAAAGGTAGGCGAACAGGGCGGCATACGTCAGACCGGTGATGAAGACCGATCCGACGAAGAGGCGGTCGGAGAACAGACGGCGGAAGTCGCGGCCGGTCTGCTTGATGCCGCCGCTGGTGCGCTGATCGCCGGGAAGTGTCTCGCCGAAGACGGGCAGGGTGGCGAACAGAAGCACCACTCCGATCACGGCGAGGAAGAGGAACGTGCCGCGCCATTCGGTGATGCGGGCGAGTTGCCCTCCCAGCACGGGGCCGACGATGGCGGCGAGACCGCCCAGGACGGTGAGACGCCCGTAGTAACGGATCAGGGCACCGCCTTCATAGACGTCTCGGCCGGCCGCCTGCGCGATGACGATCCCGACCGCGCCCGCGAGCCCCTGCACGAGGCGGGCGATGACCAGAGTCACAAGGCTCGGACTGATCGCGCACAGCACGGACGCGGCGATGTAGGCGGCGATGCCGATGAGCAGCGGTGGGCGGCGACCGAAACGGTCCGACAGCGGTCCGGCGACGATCTGCCCCACGGCGAGTCCGATCAGGCAGGCGGTCAGGGTGAACTGCGCCGCCGAGGTGGCCGCGCCGAGATCGCTCGTCAGCAAGGGCAGGACCGGTAGGTAGAGGTCCATCGAGACGGGGCCGAAGACGGTCAGCAGCAACAGCAGAGTGGACAGTGCCGGGCCGACGCGTCGCGTGGGGCGTGCGGCCGAGTGGTGACCGGTGGGAAGTGTCGCCTGGTCGTTCACGCGATGGCCTCCATGGCCACGTCACGGCCTTCGAGCCGGTCGAGGTCATCGAGCGTGGCGTCGAAACCGCTGAGTACGGGGGAGTCCTGGCCTTCACGAGACATGTCCATGGATGTGAGGTCGAGGGCCGGGACTCTCGGGTCGCTCCCCGGCAGGTGCTGATGCATCGTGTCCTTCTTGGTGGCCGTTGCGATGGCGGGGTGCAGTAGGGCAGCCGCCGCAGCGTCGGACGTCGGTTGCAGCGACGGGGTACCCGGGCGGGCGGTCGTCCTGTGGCCGGGCTACCAGGCGTACGCTTCGGGAGCTTCGCCTCCAGGGCCCGGCCAGATCTCGTCGAGCTCCCGGAGGGTCTCGGGCGACAGGGCGAGGTGCGGCGCTCGCAGCGATTCGGCCAGCTGCTCGGGGGTGCGCGGTCCGACGATGGTGGTCGCGACCGCCGGGTTGTGCAGCAGCCAGGCGAGAGCTACGTCCGCCGGTCGCTCGCCTAGGTCCGCGCACAGAGCCTCGTAACGTTCCAGCTGCGAGCGGTGCCGCTCGACGTCGGCCAGGAAGTCGGGAGACGAGCGCCGGCCGCTGTCGGCCTTCTGCAGGGCGCCGCCGAGCAGGCCACCGCCCAGCGGACTCCACGGGATCAGGCCGAGGCCGTAGTGGCGCAGGGCGGGGATCAGTTCGAGCTCGATGGTGCGGGCGTTGAGGTTGTAGAGGCTTTGCTCGGACACGAGGCCCAGGAAGCGGCGCTTGCTCGCTTCTTGCTGGGCGGTCGCGACATGCCAGCCGGCGAAGTTGCTGCTGCCGACGTAGGTGACCTTGCCCTCGCGGACGAGTTGCTCCATGGCCTGCCAGATCTCGTCCCACGGCGTCGAACGGTCGACGTGGTGCATCTGGTACAGGTCGAGGTGATCGGTCCGCAGCCGTCGGAGACTGTCCTCGGCAGCCTTGCGGATCCTGTAGGCGGACAGGTGCTTGTCGTTCGGACCGGTTCCCATCGGCTGGTAGAGCTTGGTCGCCAGCACGATCCGGTCACGTCGGCCACCGCCCTGGGCCAGCCACCGGCCGATGATCTCTTCCGAGAGGCCGTACCCCCTCTCCATGTCGGGAGACTGCGGCCCGCCGTAGACGTCGGCGGTGTCGACGAAGTTGATGCCTTCCTCGACTGCCCGGTCGAGGATGGCGAAAGCGGTGGGCTCGTCCGTGACCCAGCCGAAGTTCATGGTTCCCAGGCCGAGCCTGCTCACCTTCAGACCTGTTCGGCCGAGGTGGTCGTAGGTCATCGTCATCGGTGGTTCTTCCGTTCCCGCGGCCATACCGCGAATGCGGTGCGGGTCAGGCCAGGGTCGCGACGTCGATCACGAAGCGGTAGCGCACGTCGGAGGCCAGGACGCGCTCGTACGCCTCGTTGATCTGCTCCACCTCGATGGTCTCGATCTCCGCGCCGATGGCGTGCTCACCGCAGAAGTCCAGCATCTCCTGCGTCTCATGGATTCCGCCGATCGACGAGCCGGCGTACGACCGTCCGCGTGCGAGCAGTGAGAACACGTTCAGGGACAGTGGCTCCGGCGGGGCGCCTACGTTGACCATGGTGCCGCCCACACCCAGCAAGGAGAGGTAGGCGTCGACGTCGAGTCGGGCGCTGACCGTGTTGACGATGAGGTCGAAGGTGCCCGCCAGTTCCTCGAAGGTGGTGGGGTCGCTGGTGGCGTGGTAGTGGTTGGCGCCCAGGCGCAGACCGTCGTCGATCTTCTTCAACGACTGCGACAGGACGGTGACTTCCGCGCCCATCGCATGGGCGAACTTGACGCCCATGTGCCCGAGCCCGCCCAGACCGACGATGGCCACCTTCTTGCCGGGACCGGCGCCCCACCGGTGCAGCGGCGAGTAGGTCGTGATGCCCGCGCACAGCAGCGGGGCGGCCTGGTCCAGGGCGACGCCTTCGGGTACGCGGACGACGAAGTGCTCGTCGACGACGATGTGGGTGGTGTATCCGCCCTGGGTCCAGGTCCCGTCCCGGTCCAGGGAACCGTAGGTGAGCGTAGTGCCGTTGAGGCAGTACTGCTCCTCACCGTTGCGGCACGAGTCACAGGTCCGGCACGAGCCGACCATGCAGCCGACGCCGACGCGGTCACCCACGGCGTGCTTGTCGACCTCGGAGCCCACCTGGGTGACGACTCCGGTGATCTCGTGCCCGGGGGCTACCGGATAGTGCACCGGGCCCCAGTCCCCACGGACGTGGTGGATGTCGGAGTGGCAGACACCGGCGTACTTGATCTCGATGAGGACATCGTGCGGGCCGACGTCACGGCGCTCGACGGTGGTCCGGACAAGCGGTTCGGTCGCGGACGTAGCGGCGTAAGCGTTGACGGTGAACACGTTTCTCCCAACAGGTGGTTCTGGTGGCTGTCCCGGCGACAGCCATCGCGGCATGTCCGGCAGATCGGTCAACCGGGCCGTTGTGTGCCCGCGTACCCGGTGGTCAGCGGGTCATCGAGCATCTGCGGGGGAGGAATCCATCGGGGGGAAGAATCCCTCCCCCCTTGGGAGATCGGGTGCGGGGTGCGGTGCCTGAGGACTCGGCCCATGGGCCGGAGACCCAACGCCGGTGACCGGAGCGACATGATCGCCGTGCTCCGCGGAGCCGTCGATCAGGGAGTCACGTTCTTCGACACCCGCGGAGGTGTACGGGCCCTACGTCAACGAGAAACCCGGCCCGCTGACGGCGCGCAGGGCGCATCGCACGGCCTGTACCTGGGCGGTCGAGGCGACGATCGGCCCGAGCGGCATGAAGACGCACAACGGACACCTGGGCGTATGCCTCGCGGGACGGCGGGAGTGGCGTTTCCGGAGGCAGGGCGACAGGGTGCGGCGCCGCGGAGCAGGGGCGGAATCCGAAGGGTTCGCTGCAGAGGCCGCCGTCGCCAGCGTGCTCGGGCTGACCGCGGCGTCAGGTGGTTCAGCGCGGGGCCGCTCGGGGGAACAGGCGCTGAGCGTTGGCTGTGGTGAGCGAGCGCCATGTGGCCCCTTCCACTGGTGGCTCGGCGGCGTCGATCGCCGCGATGTGCGTGTTGGCCAGCGGTGCGGGCGTCCAGCAGTAGTCGCTGCCGAAGAGCACGCGGTCGGGGTCGACCAGCTTCAACAGTGCGGGCGCCTGGCGTGGGAAGGCCGTACCCGCGATGTCGTAGTACAGGGAAGCCAGTTGCTGCAAGGCGTCACGCGGGGGTGCCTCCTGCGTGGGTACGAAAGGCCGCATGAACTCGTTGATGCGGTCGGCCAGGACCGGGATCGCGCCGCCGCAGTGCGGGACGATCACGCGCAGGTCCGGGTGGCGGGTCAGGACGCCCGCCATGACCAGGTCCGTGACGGTGCGGGCCGTGTCGAAGATGTACTCGACCATCGGACGCGGCCTGCCGAGTGCGGACTGCTCCCAGCACACGGGTGAGGTGGGGTGGATGAACACCACGGCCCCGCGGCGGTCCAGCTCCGCGAACACCGGTTCGAGGCGCGCGTCGCCCAGGTACACGCCATGGGTGTGCGTCAGCAACGCCACGCCGTCGGCGCCCAGTTCGTCGAAGGCGAAGGCGATCTCCTCCAACGCCCTGTCCACGTCCGGCAGCGGAAGCGACACGAAATTCCCGAAGCGGCCTGGGTGGTCCCGCGCCACTTCAGCGGTGTACTCGTTGACCCGTCGGGCCAGGAGACCGGCCGACTTGTCGTCGCCGAAGTGCACACCGGGGGAGGAGAGGGAGAGCATCGCGGTCTCGATGCCGTTGCGGTCCATCAGATCAAGGTGGTCTCGAACCGACCACGCGGGCCAGGCGCCCATGCCGTCGGGGTGGGCGTGGCCGGCCTCGGTCGCCTGCTGGACGTAGAAGTCGGGGAGGTGGTGGGCGTGGACGTCGATGAGGCCGGAGGTCATGGCGGCGGGGTTCCTTCGCAGGGGGACTCGGGTGGTCGGGGTCGTTTGTGCGCCGGTGTCTACTCGACCTGCTCGCGTCCGCTCAGCCGGACCTCTTCGTTGTCCAGCGCGGCTTGCAGCCGGCGGAGCACGGTGTCGTCGATTCTCGACTCGTCCCTGAGGCGGACGACGGTCGCGCGCTTCGTGGCGATCAGGGCGAGGCGGAGGTCGGTGTAGTGGCGGTTGTGGAGCAGGGCGGGATCGTCGTCGGTGCCCGCGCCCCTGGCCTGTGCCGTCGCCAGGTTTGCCTCGTACTCCTGGCGCAGCCACTCCTTGACCTTGGGAGTGGTGCCCAGTTGCGCCGCGAGTTCGGGCAGTGCCTTGAGGGCTTCCTCGGTCGCCGCCGTCTCGGCGAGGAGCTGCTCCTCGTCGACGGAGGTGTCGCGGGGCAGCCTGGCCCAGCGCACCACGCCCGGCAACAGCAGACCCTGCACCACGAGGGTCACCACGATGACGCCCGAGGTGACGAAGACGATGAACGCCCGGCCGGGGAACGGTGCACCCGAGTCGAGTGTCTCCGGCACGGACAGCGCCACCGCCAGCGACACCGCGCCCCGGAAACCCGCCAGCCCGCTGACCACGCGCGCCCGGTCGCTCATCCTGCGCAGGCGCTGCTCGGGACGCCGGTCGATCGCGCGGATCAGGTAGGCGGAGGAGAACAGGAACGCGAACCGGACCGCGACCAGCACCACGCTGACCACCCCGATCGCGATGAGGGCGTCCCGCAGATCGGCTCGGCTCAGGTGGCGCAGCGCGTACTGCAGTTCCACGCCCACCAGGACGAACAGCGCGCCGTTGATGATGAACGTGGCCAGCGGCCAGAAGGCCAGTGCCTGGCGACGGTGCTCCGCCCGGATGAGGCTGGGCGCCACCTGGGCCATGATCAGGCCGCTGACCACGACCGCGAGGACACCGGAGGCGTGGATCAACTCGGCCAGCAGGTACGCCGTGAACGGCGCGAGGATCATGACGAGGTTGCCGAGCAGGGGGTCGTCGAGCCGGCGGCGCAGGTTCATGTTGACCCAGGCGACCGCGACACCGACCGCGGCCCCGCCACCGTACGCCAGCAGGAACAGCGCGCCCACATGAGGGAGGGTGAGGTGCTCCTCGCCCACGGTGATACCGACGGCCAGACCGTAGATCACCAGCGCGGTGCCGTCGTTGACGAGGCTCTCCGCACGCAGAACTGTGACCTGACGGCGCGGCAGGGACCCGGCCAGGGCACTCACCGCCGTGGCATCGGTGGGCGCCACGGCCGCGCCCAGAGCCCATGCCGGCCCCCACGGCAGTCCGAGTGCGTGTCCGGCGACCGCCACGGCCCCCGCGGTGAGGATGACCAGCACCGTGCTGAGCAGGACGATGCCCCGCAGGTTCGAGCGGATCTCCCGCATCGACGTGGTCAGGCTCTCCCAGTACAGCAGCAGGGGAAGGAAGAGCAACAGCACCACTTCGGGGGGCAGTTGAGTCTGCCGGACAGCGGGGACGAGGCCGATGAGAGCGCCCACGACCAGCAGCACGACAGGGGGCGCGACCCGGAAGCGTTGTCCCAGGACGTTGCCGGCCAGCACGGCCGCACCCAGGACGACGACGAGTTCGAGACCGAGCATGAGACCTACTCCTGTGCGGGGCCGGCCGGCGAGAGTGGCTCAGCGGCTTCGATCGGGACTGCCGTGGTCATCTGGGCACCAGCCGCAGGGTCGTTTCGCGTGCGGCCACCATGGGGTCGACGTACGCACCGCCGAAACGGCCGTACTTGGTGCGGTACGCGGCGTCGACGCGGTCGTTGGTCCCGGGGTCGGGCACCTCGGCGAAGGTGACGTCCTTGTCGACCCCGCCGGAGCGGACGTGACCGGCATGGCTCGCGCGGGCGGTCCGCCACCAGCCGCCGTCCGTACCGCGGAAGGAGCGAACGTAGAGGTCGTCGCCGTCGCGGACGACCCAGATCGGCACCGGCTTGCGTAGCGTGCCGTCACGCCGGAGCGGGGCCATCTCCAGTTCGTCGGCGTTGGCGACGCGGTCGAGCTCGTCGCTGGTCCAGGTCGTCATCGGTGTCGTCCGTTCCTGGGGAAGGGTCTGCTCACCCAGGTGAGTCCGGGTGATGCCGAGTGAGTCTTCGAAGACGCGGTAGTCGGTGATCAGGCCGTCGGTGACGGTGAAGCGCAGGATCATCTCGCTTTCGAAAACCTGCCCCGAGGGGTGGAACCGGGAGGCGTACCGCCCCGGTGCCAGGACCCGTCCATCCGACTCCACCAGCGTCCCCAGTTCGAACGCGAGCGGTTCGACGGCGGCGAAGAACGCGGTGAGCGACTGCCGGATCTCCTCCGGCCCGGTGCGGCTCCCGGCCCACGGGGTCAGAGCCGGATCGCCCGGGATCGTCCAGGTCGCGGCGGGTGCGAAGTGGGAGAGGATGGGCTCCACGTCCCGAGTGCCGAATGCCTTGAGGTATGCCTCGACGGTGGAGATCGCCTCACTCGTCATGGCTGTCGGTCCGTTCTGTCCGGTGGCCGCGGCTGGTCCGAGGCCCACCGCAGCCGGGCTTCAGGTCACGGACGCAGCAGCGTCTTGACGGCACGCCGCTCGTCCATGGCCTTGTAGCCCTCGGCGGCCTCCTCCAGGGGCAGGCTGAGGTCGAAGACCTTGCCCGGGTTGATGTGACCGGCGAAGACGCGGTCGATCAGGTGTGGGAGGTAGGCGCGCACGGGCGCGGGGCCGCCGCGCAGGCCGACGTGGGAGAAGAAGAGTTCCTGGCCGTCGATCTGTGTGCCGTGCGGGAAGCCGACGAACCCGACGTTGCCACCCGGGCGGGCGGACTGCAGCCCCTGGTGCATCGACTCCTGCGTGCCGACGCACTCGAGCACCGAGTCGGCGCCGATGCCGCCGGTCAGCTCCTTGACGCGGGTGACGCCTTCCGCGCCGCGCTCGGTGACGATGTCGGTGGCGCCGAACTCCAGGGCCAGCTTCTGCCGGGAGTCGTGCCTGCTCATGGCGATGATGCGTTCGGCGCCCAGTTCCTTCGCGGCGATGACCCCGGACAGGCCCACCGCGCCGTCACCGACGACCACGGCCGTCGAACCTGGCCTGACCTCAGCGGCCTTGGCGGCGTACCAGCCGGTGCCCATGACGTCGGACAGGGTCAGCAGGCTCGGGATCAGCTCGTCGTCGGGCTGGTCCGGGGTGGCGACCAGGGTGCCGTCGGCGAGAGGGACGCGGAGGTATTCGGCCTGTGCGCCGTTCACCCACTGCGCGTGCCGGCAGGAGGTCTGGTATCCGGCACGGCAGTTGGGACAGGTGTTGTCGGAGGCGACGAAGGAACCGATGACGAACTGGCCTGGCCGGATGCTCGACACGGCGCTGCCGACCGCTTCGACGACGCCGACGTACTCGTGCCCGATCGGCTGTGGCCCGGAGACCGGCAGCACGCCGCGGTAGCTCCACAGGTCGGAGCCGCACACACAGGTGGCGACGGTGCGCACGATCGCGTCCGTGGGCGCTGCGATGTTCGGCTCGGCAGCCTTCTCCACCCGGATGTCCCCCGGCGCGTGAATGATCGTGGCTCGCATGGTGTGCCTTCCCGGTTCTTTTCGTGTCTGTCGTGGCGTCAGGGGCGGATGCGGGTGCCGGCGCGCGGGCCGTAGCACTACCTCGGAAAAGTGTTCGAGCCGGGTGGTGTCGTCCGTCTCCCACAGGGCGAGGTGGGTCATGAACCGGTCGGGTGCCGCGCCGTGCCAGTGCTCCTCACTCGGGGATGTGTGGATGACGTTGCCTTGGCCCGCGACGTGGGGTGCGGGCGGGTGCGGAGACGTCAGCCGGACAGGTCGGCCTTCTCCACGATGTCCTTGAGCTGCGTCATCGCGGTCATGGCGTTGGGCCATCCGGCGTAGAAGGCCAGATGGGTGAGGGCCTCGATCAGTTCGTCCTTGGTGACGCCGTTCTCCAGCGCCTTGCCGAGGTGGAAGCCGAGCTGGTCGGTCCGGTACAGAGCGGCGAGAGCGGTGACGGTGACCAGGCTGCGGTCACGCGGAGACAGGCCCGGCCGCTCCCAGACGTCACCGAACAGGACGGTGTCCGTCACCTCGGCGAGCTTGGGGGCGAACTCCTGAATGGCCGGAGGCGCGAACTTCTTCCGTTCGGACATGAAGTGGTGCTCCTGATGTGTCTGTGGGTGGGGGGATCTCATGCCGCCCGGTCCAGGACCCAGGACTGTTGGGCGGCTCAGCGAAGAACGACGAGACGAGCCTCGCGTGGGCGGGGGGACACGTGCACGGGTCTGTCGTGCAGGTCGCGAGCCTCTCGGTGCCGGCGGATGCGTCGTACCGGACGATCCGGTCGACACTGGGTGGCACCCGCACGTCCTTGACCCGTCGGTGCGGGCCGCGTTCGGTGCGGCGGCTCTGGACGATCGGCGCCGGGGCCGGGAGGGTGCAGGTGACCGGCCGGTGCGGGGCCGTTGCCGAAGAAGGTGGACGTCCGTCCACACGGTCTCTGTCCACCTCCTCCACCTGCCGCAGGAACATCGAATACCGGTGGCAGGCAGAAAACAGCCTCATTTCCTGAAGCCTGCCGCCCGCTCGTCCGGGTGATTTCTCTGTGTCAACCGGTCCCGGTCAGCGGATATGCCCTCGACCCTGTCACTTTTGCGGGCGTCCGCAAAGGGGAGGATTCCATCCGGGGAATTCCTTATCCAGGGGAGAGATCCTTCCCCCCTTTCCGCAGGCGGAGCGGTGCGACACTTGCGCCATGAGCGGCGACGCGCATCCGAACGAGTTGGGAGAATTCCTCAAGTCGCGGAGGTCCGAGCTGACCCCGCGCACTGTCGGTCTGCCCGACACCGGGGGCCGACGTGTGCCAGGGCTGCGCAGAGAAGAGGTCGCCGTACTCGCCGCCATCAGTACGGACCACTACACGCGGCTGGAGCAGGGTCGCGTCCAGCCGTCCGCGTCGGTGCTCGCCGCCCTCTCCCGAGTCCTGCATCTGTCCGACCACCAGCGCGACCGCCTGTTCGAGCTGGCCGGCCGGCAGAGGACACGACATCGCCGGTCGACCGCACAGAAGGCGCACCCCCAGTTGCGCCGCCTGCTCGACGATCTCACCGCGAGTCCCGGCGTGGTGATCGGCCGTCGTATGGACATCCTGGCCTGGAATCCGCTGGCCGCCGCCCTGTTCACCGACTTCGCGAAGGTGCCGGAGAGTAAGCGGAACTGCGTGCGCATCCTCTTCACGGATCCCTCCATGCGGACCCTGTACGCGGACTGGCGGGCCGTGGCCCGCGAGTGTGTGTCCCATCTGCGCGCGGCGGCCGCCAGGCACCCCGAGGATCAGCGGCTGACCAGCCTGGTGGGTGAACTCTCCGTGGAGGACAGGGACTTCGGGCGGTGGTGGGGGAGCCGCCATGTGCCGTCGCTCGGGTCGGGTGTCAAGAGGCTGCGCCATCCCCTCGTGGGTGAACTCGTCCTCGACTGGGACATTCTCACCTGCGGCGGCGATCCCGATCAGGAACTCGTCGTCTGTACGGCCGAGCCCGGCACGCCGTCGTACGACGGGTTGCGCGCCCTCGCCTCGCGGGTTACCAGTCGGCCCGGCGGGCCCACGGACAGCCGGGCCGACCGACTCGACGGGCTGACCGGTCCCGCGGGGCCGCAATGAAACGGCGGTCCCAGACCGGGGAGTAAAACCTCCCCCTCACATTCCAGGTGGATGCTGCGATGCTCGATGCTATGTACACCAAAGAACCTTTGCCCGAACTGGGAGAATTCCTCAAGGTGTGCCGGGCCAGACTCAGCCCGCGGACCGTCGGCCTGCCCGAGTCCGGGGCGCCCCGGCGGGTGCCGGGGCTGCGCCGTGAGGAGGTCGCCCAACTCGTCGGGATCAGCCCCGGATCTTACGCCCGGCTGGAGCAGGGGCGTGCCCCGGTGTCGAGATCGGTGCTCACCACGCTCGCCCGGGTCCTGCACCTCGACGACGACCAGCTTGCTCACCTGATCACGTTGGCCTCGCAGGGCGGCCAGGAACCCCGTCGCCTCGCGGCGCAGAAGCTGCACCCGCAGCTCAGGCGCATTCTGGACAACCTGACGACCACTCCCGCACTCGTCCTCGGCCGACGCCTGGACATCCTCGCCTGGAACCCCCTGGCAGCGGCTCTGCTCACCGACTTCGACAAGATCCCCGCGAGGAAGCGCAACTACGCGCGGCTGCTCTTCACCGACCCCGCCTTCCGGGAACTCTGCCTCGACTGGCGGACGAACGCCCGGACCTGCGTGGCCCATCTGCGGCTGGAAGCCGCCCGCTATCCCCGTGACCCCGGGCTCGCCGCCCTGGTCGGCGAGCTGTCGGTCGCCGACGCCGACTTCCGGCAGTGGTGGGCCGGCCGCCAGATGAGCGGCCTGCGCATGGGCACCAAGAGGCTGCGCCATCCGATCGTCGGCGACCTCACACTCGACTGGGACAGTCTGACCTGCGCGGCCGACCCGACGCAGAAGCTGACGGTCGCGACCGCGGCTCCCGGAAGCCCGTCCCACGACGGCCTTCTCTTCCTGGCGTCGTGGACGGCCGACCCGCCCCGGCCGGCAAGGGACGCGGCAGCCTGAGACAGGCGGCGGCCCGGTTCGGGCGGTGTCACGTGCGGCCGACGGGCCGTCGTGGCCGCCGGGACGCCGTCGTAGGGCCCGGGCTCGGCAAACCCCGCCCCACCGCCCCTGGGATCACGTCGTGCGACGTACGCAGGTCCGGAGCGCCGGCACGTGCGGTCGTTCTCTGTCGGAGCCCGACAGCTGTGCAACCAACTCCTCGACCAGTTCGACCAGGTCCGTCGGCCGGTCAGGGCCCCACCAGTCGCCCAGCAGCTCCGCGAAGGAGTCCTGACGGGCAGCCGAGAGCCGTGCCGCGGCCTCACGCCCAGCGTCGGTCAGGATCAGGTCCATGCCCTCACGCGTGGCCAGACGACGCTGTTGGATCTCGTCCAGGGCCACCTGGATGACCGGCAGCGGCACCTGGCTGTACTCGGCGAGCCTGGTCGGCGACAGCGACCGCTCCGGCCGCAGAGCACGCAGCAAATCGCGACAGACACCGCACACCGGGCCATTCCATTCCCATCGCGACGGGGAATCGGACCCGCTGCTTCCGCCCGGGTCGCGCCAGTGACCATATCCGCGGGTATTCCACCTGCCCATGAATGCATGGGGGGAGAAAACCATCCCCCGGAAAATCGATGCCCGGGTAAGGAAAAGACCTCTTCATTTTCTCCTCCGCAGGGGGAAATCTGCCCATGGTCAGCCGAGTCCTGCCTGAACCCCAGCAGGCCGCCACGGCTGAACAGATCTGCCCCACCCCGGCGGCACCGCCGGCGGGCCCGTACTCACCTGGACACCCACCCATGGCTACCCCGGACACCCCCACGCCGCCCACCGCGAGCCCCCCTGCCGGCGCGAACAAGAACCGCATGGGCCGTGGCTTGCCTCTGCTGTTCGCGGTCGCCGGCGGCACCGCCGTCGCCAACCTCTACTGGGCACAACCGCTGCTCGACTTCATCGCCCGCGACCTGCACGCCTCCACCGCACTCGCGGGCTGGCTCGTGACAGCCACGCAGATCGGCTACGCGGCCGGGGCGTTGCTGCTGGTGCCACTCGGCGACGTGCTCGACAGACGTCGGTTCGTCCCCGGGATGATGCTCTGCGCGGCTGTTGCCCTCATCGCCTGCGCGCTCGCGCCTTCCATCGGCACGCTCTTGGTCGCGATCACCTTTCTGGGCCTGACCACCGTCAGCGGCCAGCTGCTCACTCCGCTCGCCGGTGACCTCGCCGACGACACCGACCGCGGGCAGGTGGTGGGGACGGTCGTCTCCGGACTGCTCATCGGCATCCTCACCTCCCGCACCATCAGCGGACTCCTCGCAGATGCCGCCGGATGGCGCACCATCTACTTCGTCGCCGCAGCGGTCTCTGTGGCTTTCGCGGTCCTGCTTCGCCGCACGATCCCTCCACTCGCCCCGAAGACGCACCTTCCCTACCCGCAGCTGCTGCTCTCGGTCTGGCAGGTGATCCGGCAGGAACGCGCGGTGCGCTGGACCCTGTTCCTCGGCGCCACCGCCTTCGGCGTCTTCACCATGTTCTGGACCGCACTGACCTTCCTGCTCAGTGCGGAGCCCTTCGGCTATTCGGTGTCCGCCATCGGCATGTTCGGCCTCGTCGGCCTGGCCGGGGCGCTGGCCGTCCAGCGTGCGGGGCGGCTCCACGACCGGGGCTGGTCCCTGCCGGCCACCGGATGGGGTTGGGCCGCGATCGTGGTCTCCTTCGTCGTCGCGGCCTTCGCCGACCGTTCCGTCGCGGGGATCATCGCGGTCATCGTGTTGCTCGACATCGCCGTGCAGGGCGTGAACATCCTCAACCAGACACGGCTTTTCGCGGTCGCACCGCAGGCCCGGAGCCGACTCAACACGGCCTTCGTCACCTGCAACTTCCTCGGCGGCGCGGTCGGCTCCGCCGCCGCCTCCGTCCTGTGGTCCGCCGGCGGCTGGACGGCCGTCTCCCTGACCGGCGCCGGCCTCGCCTGCGCCGCCCTCCTCGTGTGGGCCCTCGGCCGCCGCGGACCGCTCCTCAGCGAGCGGAGCAGCTGAACGGACCGATAGAGCCCTACTCGAACCGCAAGATGTCCCTACCTCGGTTTGGAGCGGTTGAGCATGACTACCGCACAGCACAAGATCGGCTCCGGTTTCGGCGCGGGGAGCACCGCCGACGACGTCCTGCAGGGCATCGACCTCAGCGGGAAGCTCGCCATCGTCACGGGCGGCTACTCGGGCATCGGCCTGGAGACCACTCGCGCGCTCACCCGGGCCGGCGCCCGCCTCATCGTCCCCGCGCGTCGGCCCGGGGATGCGCGGAAGGCCCTGGACGGGGTTCCCGGTGTCGAGGTCGACGAACTGGACCTCGGCGACCTGGAGAGCGTGCGCGGCTTCGCGGAGGGGTTCCTCGCCTCGGGCAGGAGCATCGACTTCGTCATCGACAGCGCCGGGATCATGGCTTGCCCCGAAACGCGGGTGGGGCCCGGCTGGGAGGCGCAGTTCGCGATCAACCACCTCGGCCACTTCGCCCTCGTCAACCGACTGTGGCCGGCCCTCGCGTCCGGCGGCGCCCGGGTGGTCTCCGTCTCCTCCGGCGGCCACCACATGTCCGGCATCCGCTGGGACGACGTCCAGTGGGAGCGAGGTTACGACAAGTGGCAGGCGTACGGGCAGGCCAAGACGGCGAACGCGCTGTTCGCGGTGCACCTGGACAGGCTCGCCCAGGACTTCGGCGTCCGCGCCTTCGCCGTGCATCCCGGCGTGATCATCACACCGCTCCTGCGGCACGTGCCCGAGGAGGAGAGGGTGGAGTTCGGCTGGTTCGACGAGGACGGCGACCTGCGCGACCCGGACTTCTTCAAGACCCCGCAGCAAGGGGCGGCCACGCAGGTGTGGGCGGCGACCTCGCCCCGGCTGGCCAACATGGGCGGTCTCTACCTCGAGGACTGCGACGTGGCAGACCCCGCTCCCGGCGACGGCGGGATGCGGGGTGTGAAGGACTGGGCGACCGACCCCGAGCAGGCGGCACGGCTGTGGGAACTGTCGGCGCAGCTGACGCAGGTCGACGCGTTCGCCGTGTAGCGGGTGCGGCCGGACTTCTTGGGCTGTCCTGCTGCACCCGCTGCACGGCGTCGAGGGCAGCCGTGTCAGCGTCCTCTCGTGCTCCGCGTCAGAACGTCAGGACCAGTCGGCCCCGCACACCGCCCGCCGCGAGCAGACGGTGTGCTTCGGCGGCCTGCTCTGCGGGGAATGTCCTGGCGACCCGGAGGGTGATACGGCCTTCTTCCACCTGCTGCCGGAGCCGGTCGAGCTTGGCGTGCTCCCGGGCGTAGCGGAACACGACGATCGGCTCGTAGACGATGCCTCGCTCGCCGGGGCCGTCGTAGCCGCGCAGGGTCACCACCCGGCCACCGTCACGCACCGCCCGGGCGGTGAGCGCGCCGAGGGACGCGCCGTCGAGGAGCCCGTCGACGCCCTCCGGGACCTGAGCACGGACCCGGCCCGGGTACTCGGCTCCGCGACGCAGCACGATGTCGGCGCCGAGTTCCTTGACCAGGGTCTCGTCCTGCTCCGAGGCGTCGGCCACCACCCGCAGCCCGTCCGCCTTGGCCAGCTGGACGGCGTAACCGCCCACCGCGCCGGCCGCTCCGGTGACGGCGACGGTCTGCCTGGCCTCCAGGCCGAGGGTGTCCAGCGCCAGGCGCGCGGTCAGGCCGTTCATCGGCAGCGACGCGGCCTGCTCGTCGCTCGCGCCGCGGGGAGCGCGCACCACCGACTCCGCCGGCACGACGACCTGCTCGGCATAGGCGCCACGAGAGCCGTCGGCCAGGACGATCGCCATGACATGGTCACCGACGCTGAGGTCCGTGTCCGTACCCGCGCCGATCTGGTCCACGACGCCGGCGGCCTCCATGCCGGGGACGAACGGCGGCCGGGCTTCGGGGGACCGGGCAGGTCCGCTGCGCTGCAGGGCGTCGACCGCGCTGACGGTCGCCGCACGCACGCGGATGCGCACCTCGCCGGGACCAGCCTCCGGGACGGGCAGCTCCAGGATCTGGAGCACCTCCGGCCCACCGAATTCCGTGAAACCTACAGCCTTCATGCGAAGCACCTCGTCTTGACGAGCGGTCGTTGAGGTGTCCGACTCTCGCGTCTCGCATGAACCCGCAAAAGGGGAGAGATCTTGGCGGGGATGCTGCCATAGGAGGGACGGATTTCTCCCCCGCGCAGGACAGGGCACGGCGAGCCGAGCTGTGTGGGCCTCTGTGGGGAGATGGCTCAGCTGGTCGCGTCGGACGCCGTCGGTTTCTGCTCGGCGGCCCAGGAGGCGAGGACCCGCAGCCCGTCGTGGGACGGCGAGCCGGGTGCTGCGTTCCACACGATGATGTGCTGGTCGGGGTCCGTGCCGCAGGTGAGCGTGTTCCAGTCGAGCGTCAGCTCGCCCACGACCGGGTGGCGCAGCTTCTTGACGCCGTTGCCCCGCATGGCGACGTCATGTTCGGTCCACCACTGCCGGAACTGAGCGTCACGGGCGGACAGCTCCTCGACCAGTGCGGTCAGAGGCTGGTCGTCGGGATAGCGCGCGCTCTCCATGCGCAGCTGGGCGATGGCCAGCCGGGTGACCTCCTCCCAGTCGACGTACAACTCGCGCATCCACGGTTCGGTGAACAGCAGCCGGACGAACACCCGCTCCTGCTCGGGATAGCGCCCGAAGTCGGTCCACAGGGCGGCGGCGAGCCGGTTCCAGCCGAGGATGTCGGTGCAGCGGCCGATGACGAAGGCCGGGGAGGTCGTCAGATCGTCCAGCATGCGCTGCAGCTGCGGGTCCACCTGCTGCCGCTCGCGATACGTCGACGGGCGCACCCTCTCCTTCGCGGCGAGGTGGAAGAGGTAGATGCGCTGGGCGTCGTTGAGACGGAGCACCTGGGCGATCTCGTCGAGGAGGGGAGCAGACGCCTGGAGGCGGCCCTGTTCGATCCGCGTGTAGTACTCCGTACTGATCGCGGCGAGGAGGGCCACTTCCTCGCGGCGCAGACCCTTCACACGCCGCCGATGCCCGCCGCGCAGGCCCACCTCGGAGGGGGTGAGCTCAGCACGGCGGGCCTTGAGGAACTCACCCAGCTCGTTCAGATGAGGGTTGCGGTTCATGACCTTCAGCCTGGCACAAACGGCGCGATTTATAGGGGGGACAGATTCCTCCCCTGTCTGTTCGGCCAGTGGGCGGTGAGCCCCGTCGTTCTGCGGGCGCTTCCGGAGCCGGAAAAGGGGAAGGTGGCCAGGTGCGCGCGTACGCACCCGGCCACCGCAGCGGATACCGCCCGGCAGTCAGCTCAGTGCTTTGACCAGCTCGTGGGCCAGGGGAACGGCCGAGTACGGGTTCTGGCCGGTGTACAGCGTGCGGTCGACCTGGACGTGCGGGGTGAAGGGATCGGCCTCGCGGTAGTCCGCCTCGAGGTCGCTGACCAGGCGGTCCTGGAGCAACCACTTCGCGCGGTCCGCGAGCCCGTTCTGCTTCTCCTCGGCGTTGGACAGGCCGGTCAGCCGGTAGCCGGCGTACGGGGAGGTCCCGTCCGGGCCGATGGTGGCCAGCAGCGCGGCGGGGCCGTGGCAGACCAGGGACACGGGCTTGCCAGAGGCGAGCCACTCGGTGAGCAGCCTGCCGGACTCGGCGTCGTCGGGCAGGTCCTCCATCGGACCCCAGCCGCCCGGGTAGAAGACGGCCACGTAGTCGTCGATGTCCACGTCCTCGATGCGCATCGGGTGCGCCAGCTCGGTGGCCTTCCGCAGCGCGGTCCGCATGCGCTCGGCGCCCTCCTCGCCGCCGTTGAACTCCGCGGTGAGGCTGAGGGCGTCGGCGGTCGGGGGCACGCCGCCGGGGGTCGCCGCCGCGATCTCGTATCCGGCCTCCTTGAAGACCTGGTACGGGCCGAGGGCTTCCTCGGCCCAGAACCCGGCCGGCTGGCGGGTTCCGTCGGCCAGCGTCCAGTGGTCGGACGCCGTGATCACGAAGAGGATCTTCGCCATGGTTCTCGGTCTCCTGACGCGGGTGTCAGCCCTTGAGGGCTTCCTGGAGAATGTGGCTGTCGGCGGCCTGGCGCATGCTCACGGCCTTGCCCTCGCGGACGGTCCACAGGTGGATGAACCGGACGTCGGCCTTGTTCCCGGTCTTCGTCTCGGCGTGGTAGTGGCCGAACACGAAGACGTGGCCCTCGTCGTCCGCGTAGAACTCCTCGGGCACCGCGCCGAAGGACTCGTAGTTCGGCATCGTCCTGCCCAAGAAGTTCTTCGCCGCGTCGTCCCAGCCGTGGTACACGCCGCTGTTGGGGAAGCCGGGGGTGATGTCCCAGGCGAGGTCCGGCGCCATGACCTCACTGGTCACTTCCGGGGCCATCCCGGATTCGTACACGCGGCGGATGAGGGCGAGATGCGGGGAGTCGGACACGGTGTGCTCCTTGCGGGGGGTGGATTGATGTGGTGGGAAGGGCATGTGTGATCAGGCGGCGAGGACGGTCCGTCCGGCGCGGAAGATCGCGGCCTGGCGTGCGACGCGGGCGCCCAGGTGCTCCGCGGTGGCGATGTCCGACGTGTGGACCGCTTCCGGGCCGGCATCGGTAGGGCTCTGGGCGCCGGCGCCGAGGAAGAAGCCCAGTCGGTTGATGTCGTCCTCGCTGCCGGTGGTGGAGTCCCAGCCCGGCAGCAGGCCCAGGCTGATCCAGTGCATGCCGTGCTGGGCGGCCAGGGTGGCGAAATAGCCGAGGGTGGAGGACTTGTCGCCGCTCTTGGCTCCGGAGTTGGTGAAGCCCGCGGCGAGCTTGTCCACCCACGCATGCGGGAACCAGCGCTTGCTGCTGGCCTCGGCGAAGGCATGGAAGGCCGCGGAGGCGGTGCCCATGTAGGTGGCGGAACCGAAGATGATCGCGTCGGCGGCGTCCAGCCGTGCCCACTGCTCGTCGGTGATGGTGTCGACGGGGATCGCGACGGCATCGGCGCCGGCTCCCGCCGCACCGCGCGCCACGGCTTCGGCGATGACGGCCGTGTGGCCGTAACCCGAATGAAAGGCGATGGCAATGGTGGGACGGCCGGGATCAGGCATGATGATAGTGCTCCTCGAATGAATTTCTGCTGTCAGAGGACGGCGAAGAACTTCACCATCTTGGTGATCGCCTGATCCATGTACTCGGGGACGTCGTACATGGCGATGTGAGTCGCACCGTCGACGACGAACAATTCCTTCGGGCCGTTGGAAAGCTCGTACGCCTGGTCGCTGAAAATCTTTGTGTCGGCCTTGCTTCCCGCAACGAGGAGCAGCGGCTGGGTCAACAGTTCCGGAATCTGGTCGAACGCCGAGAAGGCGTACATCTTGTCCAGGCTGGTCAGCAGGAAACGGCCCTTGGAATTGGGATGCTGACCGCGCGGAGTTCGGTAGTAGTCGTATCCCTCACGCAGGAGGTCCGGTGTGTTGTCGTCGATCTCTTCCAGCGTCTCCGGGACGAACGGGGCGTAGGCCGGTGCCGCTCCGCTCGCCTCCGCCGTGCGCTGCTGGGCGACCGCTTCCAGGGTTTTGATCTGCTCGGCCACCGGGGATAGCTGCCCGAGGAAGGCCCGGGAGCCCTCGCCCATCGGGGCCGCGCTGACGGTGGCCACCGCCTTGAAGCGGCGTTCGGTCTGGGCCACGCTGATCGCGTAGCCGCCGCCGGCGCAGATGCCGAACACGCCCATCCGCTCGGTGTCGACGTAAGGGAGAGTGGTCAGGAAGTCCGCCGCACAGCGGGCGTCCTCCACTCTGGTCGGCGGGTCCTCCAGAAGGCGGGGCTCGCCGCCGCTCTCCCCTTGGTAGGAAGAGTCGTAGACCACGGTGACGAATCCGTGCGCGGCCAGCCGCTTCGCGTACTGGCCGATGGTCTGTTCCTTCACACCGCCGGCCGGATGAATTCCGACGAGGGCGGGGTACTTCTTTTCTTCGTTGAAATCGTCCGGCAGGTGAAGGTGTGCCGAGATTTCCACGGCCTTGTTCCTGAATAGAACGGTCTGGACCATGGCGCCTGTCCCTTCGTCGCCGTCGATTCGCCAACCGGCGGTCGTGACACCATGATTCGCGGGTGCGGAGATGCTGTCCACTCGCGATGGGGGGAGGAATTCGTCCCCTGGATGCGAATTCCCGGGTAGGCAACTACTGCCTTCTCATTCCCCGGGCAGGTTCCCCAGCTTCGGCAGTTCGGTCGGTGAGTCTTGGCCATCCTCCGTCTGAGCCGGCCAGACGGAGGATGAGGACAGCTCGGACGAGGCTCGTGACCTGGGTCGTCGAGCAGCGGAGCTTGCGGAGGGGCTCTTCCTCGAACCCGTCTACCAGGAGATTCCCCGTTATGTTCTTCGCAGTTCTGCAAGAGGGCCGCTGGCCTCCGGGCCCGGCATGACCGTTGCCCCCTGTCGAACGCATGACCTGGGGGTTGTGTCACCGGGTCCGGGCCGGACGCACCGCCTCCGGAGGAGGGCGACACTGCCGCTTTCGTCCGCCGGGCGCCCACTGACTCCCTCCGGCCGGCAGACGCGAGTGGTGCTGCACCCTCCACCCGACGGCTCGTGATTCACCGTCACGTCCCCGGCGACGCGATGCAAGGCGCAGACTCGTACCCCCTCCGCGGGAAGCAAACGGGGAAGATTTCTCCCCCCTCACAACGCCGAGCCGCCGTGCAAGGCTGAACGGCACATCAGCGTGCCTTACCGTACAGCGGTGTCTACCAGGGCTGGGTGAGCGCGTGCAGCGACTTATCGGTGGAGTGGATGAAGATGACATTCGGTACGCGACGCACTCTGAGGGTCACGGCGGCACTGTTGGTGTCCGGGATGCTCGCCGCATCCGGGACGGCGACGGCGACGGCCGACGCCGCAGGGCAGCCCTGGATCGGCGGCTGGGAAGCCGGCATGACGGCTGGCGGGCCGAGTTTCTCTGACCAGACGGTGCGGATGGTGGTGCACACCGACGTCGCGGGCCGGAAGGTGCGGCTGCGGCTGACCAATAAGTACGGCAGCGCGCCGCTGGTGATCGGTGCCGTCAACGTGGCCGTGCGCACCTCGGGCGGGAGTGTCGCCGCCCGCACCCGGCAGAAGGTCACCTTCCACGGCGCTACCGGAACGGTGATCCCGGTTGGGCGCGAACTCAGCACTGACGCCGTCGACTTCACCACCGCCGCTGACGAGGACCTGTTGGTAAGCGTCTACCTCCCGAAGACGACCGGCTCCGCCACCTTCCACTCCGTCGCCCGGGACACCAGCTACGTCTCCGGGAAGGGCGACCACACCGCGGATACCGGCACCGCGAACTACCCCAGCACCACCAGCTCCTGGTACTTCCTGGACGGCCTGGACGTTCTCACCCCCCGCGCACGCGGCACGCTGGTCGCTTTCGGCGATTCCATCACCGACGGATGGGGCTCTTCACCGGGCACCAACACCCGCTGGCCGGACGACCTCGCCCGCCGCCTCGCCGCGCAGCCGGGTGGCAGCCGTATGGGCGTCGTGAACGCAGGCATCAGCGGCAACCGGGTCCTCACCGACGCGCCGGCTGCCGAGCCCGAACTCGGCGTCAGCGGACTGGACCGCTTCACCCACGACGCCCTCGGCGAACCCCGGGTCCGCAGCGTGATCCTCCTCGAAGGCATCAACGACATCGGCAACAACGCCGGCCTCGACGGCAAGGCACTCACCGCCGGGGATCTGATCGACGGCTACCGCGCCCTGATCGCGAAGGCGCACGCAGCCCACGTCCGCATCTACGGCGGCACCCTCCTCCCCTACAAGGGCGCCGCCTACAGCAACACCAAGGGCGGCCCCTACTACACCGCCGCCGGCGACGCGATCCGCCAGAAGGTCAACCACTGGATCCTCACCAGTCACGCCTTCGACGGCACCATCGACTTCGCCAAGACGATGGCCGACCCGTCCGACCCGCTGAAGCTCCGCCCTGCCTACGACAGCGGAGACCACCTGCACCCGAACTCCGCGGGCGACCAGGCCATGGCGAACGCCATCGATCTCGCTCAGCTCCGCTGACCCGCACGCTGCGGTGCCGCCGGGCTTCCGGCAGGCTTCGTCATGCGCCTGGGCGCGAAGAGGGCAATGAGCCGACGGTGGCCTGCTGAGCCTCGGACGCTCCTACAGCAGTTGGCTCTCCTGGATCGGGCACGCCAGGAGCAAGTCGTGGTGCATTGTTTTGACGCTCGGCTGGCGCTGCACCTGATGATGTGTCAAAGGGGGACGGTCAGTCGCCCCGCCCGGCACCGCCTCTGTGCGTTCAGCCGCAGGACGAAGAGGTGCGAGGTGGTGCCTCTGCCGCTTCGGCCGGGTGCGGCTCTCCGAGGAGGAAGGTCACCTGCGGCGCCCGTGCGGGGATGAATGGCCACCTCGCTTGTCACGCCGTAGACCTCGGCCAGCAGCCGGGACGTGAGGATCTCCACGGGCGGGTCGCCGGCGGCAAGCCGACCGTGGTCGAGTACGTAGAGGCGGTCGCGGTAGTAGGCGGCGAGGTTCAGGTCGTGCAGGGCGGCGAGCACCGTGGCCGGCAGGCGGCGCAGCGTGCGCAAGCACGCGATCTGAATCTGCTCGACCGCTACAGCTTCACCGCCTCGCCCCCGGCCGCCGGTGCCCTGTGCCCGCTGCGCGACCCGGACGCGCCGGAGCTGGACGAGAACGACGAGTCGGACGCCGACCGACGGGACGCGCCGGGGACCGCCTAACCTGGCGCCTCGACGCCGACCGCCCGCACAGCAGTGGTGTGGGCGGTCGGATCCCGGGCTGTCAGGCGGTGACCCTGCCGAAGAGGTGGTTGGCGGGAGCATCCGGGTCGTTGCCGTAGAAGAACTCGGTGAGGGCCTGGTGGAATTCGGCGCGGTCCAGCCCACCGGAGCCGTCCCTGTCCAGAGCGGCGAAGATCGTGGCGCAGTCCTCGCCGGGCACACCGGCGACCGAGTCGAACATCTGCTGGAACTCGGCCTGGTCGATCTTGCCGTCCGCGTTGAGGTCGACGAGGTCGAAGAAGCAGTTGGTGACTGGCGCGATTTGCTGCGGATAGAGGGCGGGGTCGGTCAGGACGCTCCTGAAGCCTTCGGTCATCTCCCGCAGATCGACCTTCCCGTCACCGTCCTGGTCCATGGGGGCGATCACATTCGTCCAGAACCCGTCCATTCCCTCGATGAGTCGGCGGGCGGTCGCGGAGTCCGGCGCGGTGTCTCGGGCGGCGATGTAGCGCTCGCTCATCGCGCGGACGTCTTGCTGGGTGATGAACCCGTCGCCGTCGACGTCGGCGCCCCTGAACCACTGGCCGTACTTGAGGTCTTGAAGTGCAGTCACGACTGCGCACAGTATTCATCTGATTACGCACTTGCAACACGGGGGGTGGAGCCTCTGGCAGCCGGGGCGGCCCGCTGCGCGCTTGACGACGGCGAACACGAAGGACCTGCTCGAAGGGGCAGGCAGCTTGCGTGTCAGTGTTCGAGGTGTGGTGGTGCGAAGGCGAGCACATCCGGAAGGGGGCCGTCGTAGAGCTCGACGTCGACGAGCGCGCTGTGGGCGCTCGGTCCCTGGGACAGGCGCGAACACCCTCGGTCGGCCGTGAGGGTGTTGGGATTGCCGTGGCGGTCCAAGGTGCCGCTCTGGCCCGGCTGGGCCGGGTCCCACCATGCTCCGGTGGACAGTTGGATGACGCCTGGCATGACGTCGTCCGACAGGACTGCGCCCGCCAGGCAGCTGCCGCGGTCGTTGTGGACGCGTACGACCATGCCGTTCTCGATGCCACGGGACGCGGCGTCCAGCGGATTGATCGTCACGGGCTCACGGCCCCGGATCTTCGACTTGAGGCTGTGGCCGCCGTTGTCGTACTGGCTGTGCAGGCGTGAGGCGGGCTGATTCGAGATCAAGTGCAGCGGGAATCGGTCCGACAGGCCGGCACGGAGCCACTCCACTGGTTCGAACCACGCCGGATGCCCGGTGCAGTCGTCGTAGCCGAAGGAGTCGATCTCCTCGGAGAAGATCTCGATCCGGCCCGACGGGGTCGTCAGGGGGAAACGCTGCGGATCTGCGCGGAGCGCCTCGAAGCTGCCGGGGAACGGGCCGCTCAGCGCCGGCAGCTCAGCCGTGGAGCTTCGCCAGAAGTCGTCGAAGCTCGGCAAGGCCCCGTCGTCGCCGAGGTCGGCCCTCGTCTGCTCGTAGAGGTGCCTGACCCATTCGATCTCGGAGCGTGACTGCGTGAACTCGCGTTCGTATCCGAGCCGCGAGGCCAGGGTGGTGAAGATGTGGTGGTCGGTGCGTGACTCGCCCGCCGGCTCACGGACTTTCGGCATCGCGACGAGGTGGGGGTCGGAGAATCCGGCGGCGAAGTCGTCGCGCTCCAGACTGGTGGCGACGGGAAGGACGATGTCGGCGAACTTGGCCGTGGTGTTCCACCAGGCTTCGTGAACCACCACCGTGTCAGGGGTCTGCCAGGCGCGGGTCAATCGGTGGAGGTCTTGGTGGTGGTGGAACGGGTTCCCTCCGCACCAGTAGATCAGGCGGAGCTCGGGCAAGGTCAGGCGCCGGCCGTCGTAGTCGATGGTCTTGCCCGGATGCAGCAGGGTGTCGGCGATCCGTGCGACAGGGATGAAATCCGCGACAGGGTTGGGAACCCGGGGAATCGACGCCACGGAGGGCCGGCCGGGGGCGACGCCGGTCGCGTCCATCGTCGCGTAGCCCGCGCCCCAGCCGCAGCCGGGCCGCCCCATCGAGCCCGCCATGGCAGCCAGCACGACCGACATCCAGATCGGCTGTTCGCCATGGTCCGCCCGCTGTATCGCGTAGTTGACCATGATGAGCGAACGTTGTGTGGACAGGCGGCGAGCCAGTTCCGTGATCGTGTCCCGGCTTAGGCCCGTGATCCTCGCTGCCCAGGCGGCATCCTTGGCAACGCCGTCGAATTCGCCGGTCAAGTAGGAGGCGAAGCGGTCGAACCCGACGCAGCAACGGCGAAGGAAGTCCTCGTCGTGCCAGCCGTTGACCAGCATGGTGTGTGCGATGCCGAGCATCGCGGCGGTGTCGGTGTTGGGGATGACGGGCAGCCACTCGGCGTCGAGGAAACCGGCGGTGTCGCTGCGGATAGGGCTGATGTTCACGAACCGCACCCCGGCCGCACGGCACTTTCGCTGAAGGTCCTGCGTCTGGTGTCTGGCCAGTCCGCCGGGGTTGATCTGGCTGTTCTTGAGGGCCAGCCCTCCGAACGCCACCACAAGCTCACAGTTGTCGGCGATCTCGTCCCACATCGGCATCCGGGACTGGTAGCTCCACGGAGCTCCGCCGATCACATGGGGGAGGATGACCTCCAAAGCCGCGGTGCTGTACGTGTTGCGAGAGTCGGTGTATCCCCCGCCCAACGCAAGGAACCGGTGGAGTTGCCCCTGCGCGTTGTGGAACGCGCCCGCACTCGCCCAGCCGTAGGAGCCGCCGAACACGGCGCTGTCTCCGTGCTGTGAACGCACTCGGCGCAGTTCCTCGCTCACCAGGGTGATCGCGTCGTCCCAGCTCACCTCCACGAAGGCGTCCGTGCCCCTGGCGGTGTCGTGGGCGCGCGGCAGGCCGTTCAGCCAGCCCTTGCGCACCGCGGGGCGCAACACGCGGGCGCTGTCGTCGGCGGCTGTCACCATTCCGGGTCCGATGGGCGACGGTGCGGGGTCATCGCGCCTCGGCTCGATTCGCACCAGCCGACCGGAGTCAACCACCGCGACGAAACTGCCCCAGTGCGTCGCAACCGACATGCGTCGTTCCACGATGCATCAACCCCGTCTCTGATGTTCCCCGGCTCTGGGACAGCGGCCACTTAAGTCACAGGGGCTCCACGTCAGTTGACGGGCCGCAGGACACAGACTCCCCCTGCGGCCCGCTGCCCAACCCTGTAGGTGCACGAGCCTCCCAACGGCCGCACGGAAGCGCCGTCCGCGTCGACTCGCCTCAGGGAGCATGTGTCTCACGGGCTGGCAATACGTCCGGGACACCGGCGGCACGGTATCTATCCCCACCGCCCGAGATCTCCCGCCCGCCGCAGCCGCCGAACGGGAAGACCTGGAGCCGGGTCGGCGGAGCAGGGCACGTCAGGACGGTGAGGGGAAGAGGACGGTGACGGGAAGCGGACGGTGAGGGGAAGAGGACGGTGAGGGGAAGCGGACGGTGAGCAGGGCCCGGTCGTCGGGGAACGCCGCCTCGGGCTGGGGTGGTGCAGGAATCGGTCGCAGAGCTCGGCGATGTCCAGGCCGCTGGTGGTGCGGGCGAAATCGGTCAGTCGCCGCATCCCGATGGCGAGGTCTTCGCGACGGCGCTCGATCAGCCCGTCGGTGTACAGCAGCAGCGTGTCGTTCTCGGCCACGGTGGTGTCGGCCTGCCGGTAGCGGATGCCCCGGACGGGGCCGAGGGGCGGGGAGGTGGCGTGGGCGAGGTAGGTGCTGGAGCCGTCGGCGTGTTGAGCAGCGGCGGCGGGTGGCCGGCGGTGTCTTGCATCAGGGTGCGGGTGCGGCGATCGAGACCAGGTGGCAGGCGGTGGCCATCCGCTCCGGGTGACAACGGCCGAGGAAGGTGTCGACTTCGTCGAGGACGGCGGCAGGGTCGGCGCCGCAGCGCGGCACGATGTTGCGCAGGGCGGCGGTGACCTGGGCCATGACGGTCGCTTCGTGCAGTCCGTGGCCGGCGACGTCGCCGATGCTCAGGACGATGTGATCGGCATCCACGTCGTAGACGTCGTACCCGTCGCCGCCGACCGAGAGCAGGTCACTGCCCGGGGCGTAGCAGGTGGCCGTCTCCAGGCCGGGAAGCTGTGGAAGCTGGGGCAGGAGGCTGAGCTGCGGGCGTTCGGCGACCCGATGCTCGTGTTCGTGCAGGCCCGCCCGGCGCAGGGCCTGGGCGATCTGCTGCGCCACGGCCGTCACATGCTCGGGAGCGGTGGAGCTGTCCGAGCCGTAGACGATCAGCATGCCCAGGTGGACGCCGTCCGCCTCCAGGGACAAGGCCAGGGGAACCGCGTCCGCGGCTTCACGAGTGAGCGGGCCGTCCGAGGAAGAGGGCCGGTCCAGGTCGGTCCAGCCGCCCGCGCCGACCGGAAGGCTGCTGTCCTCCGGCTGGAGGGGCGGTACCAGCCGTGCCGCGTGCAGACAGAGCTCCGCCGCGGTGGCCCCCCCCAGGGCGGCCGGCGCCACCTCGCTGACAGCGTGGGAAACCTCCGCGAGAGTGATCGCTCCGGCCAGGGCGGCGGTCAGGTCGTACAGGTGCTGCAACCGGGCACGGGCGGCCTGTTCAGCGGCCGGCAGCCGCGCCCGGTCCACTTCGGTGGCCGACGGAAGGTTACCTCCCGGGTCAGTGCCTCTACCTGCCGGCTGAGCACGACGAACCGGTCCGACGCCCCGGCCTCGACGAGATGCAGATGCACAGCCGGCTGCGGGCCGTCCCACCACGTGGCCCGCGCCCCGTGGCGGCGGAAGCGCCGCGTGCGGCCGTCGGCGTCCTTGAGGACCAGCGCGCCGGGCACGGGACTGCCGCTGCGCAGCCACACAGCACCCTCGGGCCCCGGCGGCAACGCCACCGGCGTGACCTCATGTCGTGTGACGGGATGATTCTGCCGACGCACTTCAGCCCTTCACCACCAGTCCCGTCGACAGCGGCGATCAACCCTTCACAGGATCAGCCCGTCGCCCGACGGACACAGATGGTTCACCAAGCAGGCAGTGGTAACCCGACAGACGACTGCGACCGGCTGTACGCAGCGTCGGCCGGCGGCAGAGCAGGGCCGCCACCCTGGCTGGAGGAACCTCATGAACGGCGAACCGACCATCCCGTCCTGCGAGTCGCGTTTCCCCGCCGTCACGGCGAGCATCGCGGCCGCCCGGCACTGGGTCCGCGACTGCGTGGAAGGTTTCGGCGGCCCGCTGCGCCAGCACCCGATGATCCAGAATGCCGAACTGCTCGTCTCGGAAATGATCACCAACGCCATCCGCCACGGCGCCGGCCCACCCCTGATCCGACTCACGTGGAACGGCCGGATGCTGCGCATCGCGGTCAGCGACTACAGCGACCGCTGGCCGCGCATGCGTGCCACCAAGAACACCGAACCCGGCGGTTTCGGCATGCAGCTCCTCGAACGGCTCGCGCACCGCTGGGGCGTCACCCCGCGCCACCCCGGCAAAACGGTGTGGGCCGAACTCGGCCTCGCTCCCTGAGATCGCCCCCTCTGGGGCGTGAGTCAGCATGGGCGGCTACTACGGGAGGACACCGACTCGGTCGCATGAGCTCCGCCGGCTCTCCTCACCGGGGCCCGTGCGGGCCAGGCCCGGCCCGATTCCCTCGCTCGGCCGGACTGGGCGTCCACCGGTGCCAGACCGCGTATCGTGCAAGGTGACCGGTAGAGCCGCCGTGCGGCCGAGCCCGGGGAACTGGGGGGCAAGAACGTGGATGTCGTACCCGGCGAGGGCGGGCCCCCCGTCGCGCCGCCACGTGATGCGGTACTGCAGATCGATCCGTTGCCCGGCAGTTCGGGGCTGGGGGCGACAGGGGAGATCAGCATGAACACACGGTCCGTATGGCAGCAGGCGCTGAACCAGCTGGTCGAGCGGCGCACGGACGTGCTGCATGTGGATATGTCCCGGGTGCGGTTCGTGGATGTGGCCGGTGTGACAGACCTGGCGGTCACCGCTCAGCGTCTCCCCGAGGGGCAGCGGATCGTGCTTCACCGACCACCGCCGCAGTTGCCGCGCATACTCGATCTTTTCTGGCCCGGTATCGCCGCGATCGAGGTGGCTGCGTGATGAGCACAGCCACCTCGTACGAGCCGTTCGTCCACCCCGCACTGTTCTACGAGGGGACGGACCAGTACATCGAGGGCACGGTTCCCTTCTTGCGGGAAGGGCTGGACGCCGGTGAGCCCGCAGCCGTCGCCGCGCCGCCGGATCGACTGGAACTGATCCGCGAGGGGCTGGGTGAGCGAGCAGCGGAGGTGCGCTTCATCGACATGACTCAGGCCGGCCGCAACCCCGGCCGCATCATCCCCAACGTGCTGCGCAAGTTCGCCGACGCCCAGCCGAGCGCCCGCCGGGTCCGCATCATCGGCGAACCGATCTGGCAGGGGCGTTCCGCCGTCGAATACCCGGCGTGCGTCCAACACGAGGCGCTGATCAACACCGCTTTCACCGGGCGCGCGGTAACCATCCTGTGCCCCTACGACGCCGGGCAGCTGGACAAGCAGGCCCTCAGCGACGCCCTGGCGACCCACCCGGTCGTCATCGACGCCGATGGCCAGACGCAATCCACCGCCTATGGCCCCGAGCAGATCATCGCCCGCTACAACGAGCCACTGCTCGCCCCCCTCGAAGCAGCGGCCCGCCCGTTCGCCGTCCAGACACTGCCCGACACGCGCGACTTCGCAGTATCCCAGGCGCGGTCCCTGGGCGTGTCCGGGGCGAGCCTGGGAGATCTGGAACTCGTGGTGGCGGAGCTGACCACCAACAGCGTCGTCCATGGCGCCGGCTCGGGGACAGTGCGGATCTGGGCCGAGAGCGGCCGGGTCGTCTGCGAGGTACACGACGGCGGACAGCTGACCGATCCGTTGGCCGGCCGCCGCCCGCCGAATCCCACGCAGCCCGGCGGCCGTGGACTCCTGCTCGTCCACCAGCTCGCCGACCTCGTCCGTGTCCACACCGGCCCCGACGGCACCACCATGCGCTGCTACCTCCCCACCTGACCACGACCGTGTGCCGGGCCGCTCGACACAGCACAGGTATAGGTACGGGATGACGGGGTAGACGATGCGCCGTCGGCCGTTTTGCAGGCGGTAGCGGTCGGCTCGAACTTTGGGAGGGGCACAGCATGGCGCTCATGAGCATTCCGGCGGCACTGGACGCACGAACGAGCGAGCTGCCGGAGGTCGCCGACCCCTCCCGGGTGGCGCCCAAGGACGCTCGCCAGCTCTCCCGGCTCTTCTTCGAACAGCTGACGGTCCTGGAAGAGGGCACCCCCGAGTACAGCTACGCCCGTGGAACGCTGATCGAGATGAACATGTCCCTGGTCCGATACGCGGCCGGTCGTTTCCGCAGCCGCGGCGCGGAGGAGATGGAGGACATCGTCCAGGTCGGCATGATCGGCCTGATCAAGGCCATCGACCGGTTCGAGCTGACGCGCGAAGTGGAGTTCACCTCGTTCGCGATCCCCTACATCGTGGGTGAGATCAAGCGGTTCTTCCGCGACACCACCTGGGCCGTGCACGTGCCGCGCCGGCTGCAGGAAGCCCGCGTCGAACTCGCCCGCGCCACCGAGGAACTGCGAAGCCGGCTCGGCCGCACGCCCACGGTCCAGGAGCTGTCGGAGCTGATGAGCCTGTCCGAGGAAGAGGTGCGGGAGGCCCGGCTGGCCGCCAACGGCTACAACTCCTCCTCCCTGGACGCCGCGATCGGCGGGAGCGAGGACGGCGAGAGCGCCCTGCAGGATTTCATCGGCGCCGAAGACCAGGCGCTGGAACTGGTGGAGGACTTCCACACTCTCGCCCCGCTGCTCGCCGAACTCGATGAGCGGGACCGGCAGATCATCCACATGCGGTTCGTGGAGGAACTCACCCAGGCCCAGATCGGCGAACACCTGGGCGTGTCCCAGATGCACGTCTCCCGGCTCCTGTCGCGGACCCTGAACCGCCTGCGTGAAGGCATGCTCACCCACCGCTGAGGCCTACCGGCAACGCGGTGCCCGGTCCGAGTCCGTCGGCGGATGCCGTCCAGAAACCCTGGTCGGGCCCAGGGCCTACGCCTTCTTCCGCCGGAGGGGCGAGCACGGACTGACCGCCGAATTCCACGACCTGCTGCGCGTGAAGGCCCGGGAGCGGGGAGCCGGGGGCCGCGAGGCCGAGCCGTCGGCGTCAGGCACGGCCACGGGCCGGCACCCTCATCCCGCCGCCACGCCGACGCGGCACGAGCGGGGCGGCCCCGATCGACGTGGCCACCGCATCTGTGCCCCTGCGTTGCTCTCCGCCGAAGCGTGCGGGCCTGTCTCCACCGTCACCCCGGCGTCCGATCGCCCTGCCGGGAACGCGGCAGAAGGGCCAGGCTTCCGAAGCGCCGTCAGCTCGACGTGCGCCCTTTGTCGAGTGCGTCGGCCGGGCGGTCGCCGAGCCGGGGGGCGGGGAGGGTTGCCCGCGCCTTCTCGTGGCGGAACGCGCGGGCGATGGCGCGGGCCTCGATGCCCGCCTGGCGAAGGACTCCCGTGAGGGGATTGGTGAATCCGGTCAAGTACAGGCGCGGGGCTTCGGGATGGGTCCGTGCCCCTGTGGCGAGGGGATGCCCGGCCTCGTCGAGTACGCCCAGAGACCCGACCAGGTCGTGCAGGTTGGGCCGGTAGCCGGTGGCGGCGATGACAGTGTCGGGTCGCAGCCGTGTGCCGTCGGCGAGTACCACCTCGGGGCCCTCGAACGCCTGGACGGCCGCGACCGGCTCGACCCGGCCGGACCGGACGGCGTCCACGAAGCCGTGGTCGAGCACGGGGTTGACCCCTTCACGGGCATTGCGGGTGTACAGGCCCGTGCGGGGTCGAGGCAGTCCCCGTGAGGTCAGGTCGGGCACCGCGAGACGTTGCGTGAGCAGGGAGGTGCGATCGCGCCACGCGAGGGGGAGGGCCTCCGTCAGCCGGCCGGCAGCATGCCATCGTGCGCTGGAGCGGGGCAGGATGTTGGGTGGGGTACGGACCGCGATCCATACCCGCCCGGCTCCGCCCCCGGCCAGGACACTCGCGATCTCGGTACCGCTGTTACCGGCGCCGACCACCAGGACGTCCCGCCCGCGGTAGGGGGCCGGAGAGCGGTAGTGGGCCGAGTGCAGCAGGGTGCCGGTGAACGTCGAACGCCCGGGCCAGCGGGGGAGGTTCGGGGTGTGGCAGCGGCCGGTGGCCACCACGACCGCGCCAGTGGGCACGGGACCGGCGGGGGTGTGGACCAGCCACCGTGCTCCCGAACCGGGCTCAGCCCGTTCGATGCGCCGCACCGGGGTGGTCACCCGGACGTCGAGTCGGTGATGGGCTACGTAACGCTCCAGGTATCGCACATAGTCGTCCCGGCTCACCCACGGGCCCGCCTGGCGCGGCATCGGCAGGCCGGGAAGCTTCGACGTGCCGGGAGTGGTGTGCAGGCGTAGGTGGTCATAGCGCTGCGCCCAGCTCGCTCCCACGCCGTACGACCGTTCCAGGATCACGGTCGGCTCTCCGGAGCGGTTCAGTAGCGCGGCTGCCGCCAGGCCGTGGGGGCCTGCTCCGATCACGATCGTGGGAGCACTGAGGTCTCGTTGTGGTGTCGGGGGCATCGCCTCCTATAACGGCGGACCGCGGCGCATGTCACGCCCAACTGGCAGGTACAGGAGGCCGGGTGACCGCCGTTACACCGGCGGTACGGACTCGTTGGACACCGGGCAGCAGACGTTGCGCGGAGGATCGGTCCGCCCAGGGCCGGACCGTCCGGGTCGGCTCGTTACATCTGTCCGATCTTTCGAGGGGCTCATGTGCAGGCAGTGACGACGCGCCACCGGCCACGGCTGCGGATCAGCGGAGTCTGCAAGGCGTTCGGCGGCAGGCAGGTCCTGCGCGATGTGGATCTTGACGTGTATGCCGGAACGCTGGTGGGAGTCGTCGGCGAGAACGGAGCGGGAAAGAGCACTCTGTTGCAGATCGCCGTGGGGCACCTCGCACCCGACCGCGGAACCGCGACACGGACCGGGGCGGTTGGGTACTGCCCGCAACGGGCGGTACTGAACGACGGGTTCACCGTCGGACAGCATCTGCGGTTGTTCCAGATGGCCTATCGGCTGCCGACACTGGAGCGTGCCGGCGAGCTGATGGAGCTGCTGGCGTTGACCGGCTGCCGGCGACAGCAGGTCGGCGAGCTCAGTGGTGGCACGCGGCAGAAGCTGAACCTGCTGATCGCTCTCATGCACGATCCGCAGTTGCTGGTCCTGGACGAGCCCTACCAGGGCTTCGACTGGGACACCCATCAGCGGTTCTGGGCCCTGGCCGCCGACCTGCGTGATCAGGGCCGGTCGATCATCGTGGTCTCTCACCTGCTGCACGACCTGCACCACTTCGACGCGATCGCTCACCTGCGCCAGGGCCGTCTGCACTTCGAGGAGACCGACCGTTGAGGCTTTCCTGGACGGCATTCACCGAACTGCTGCGCTGTACTCTGCTGGGCCACCTGCGCAACCGGCTGGCCCTGGTTCTGGCGGTCGCGTTCATCCCCGTCTGGATCGCTGTGGCACGCCTGTGCACCTCCGACCAAGTGGTGCGCATCCGGCTGGACGCCATCGGCGCCCCCATCTCCGCTCCGGCCAGCCAGGTGGGGCAGGTGGCCAGCGCGCTGGGCGCCGTCACCATGGTCGCCGGCTTCATCACCTTCACCGAGACCTTCCGATCGCGGCAGATGGACCGCCGTCTGCTGCTGGCCGGTTACCCCCGGCTGCCGATGCTGCTGGCGAAGCTTGCCGCCGTCGCCCTCACCGCCGCCCTGTTGGCCCTCTACACCACGATCGTGCTGTGGGTGTCTCTGCCCGTACGCCACGCGTTCCCCCTGGCGCTGGCCCTCGCGGGCGCCGGCCTCGTCTACGGCGGCATCGGCCTTCTGCTCGGCTCTCTGGTCCGCGGCGAGCTGGAGGGCTTCTTCCTCATCATCATGCTCAGCCTGGTCGACACCGGCCTGCAGAATCCCGTCTTCAACACACTCATGGATGTGGCGGGCGTATGCGCGCTCCCTCTGTACGGCGTGAACCAGCTGGCGCTGAGTTCAACCCTCACTCCCCAGAGCGCCTGGTCCCCTGGCTTGCTCTCCCTCGCCTGGTCCGCAGCGACCGGCGCCCTGGCGCTGCTCGTCCTCCACACTCACCGCCCTTCCCGCTCTCCGGTGTCCCGCAGGACGGGGGTCCGGGCAGGGTGATCGCTGTCGTGCTGCGATGACCGCATGCCGGCGCGGGCTGCTCTCGAAGGGACGTGCGTTCAGCGATGCAGGAGCTTGCTGACCGGGCGCGTGAGCCTGCTGTGGCGGATTTCCCGGTGTCGGCCTCGCTGGGTGCGGGGCAGGGCCGTGGAACCGCCAGGCGGCCGGCTACGGTTCCAGGAATGCGAGCGCCCGCGGGACGAATCTGTCGTGGTGCTGGAAGATCCCGCCGTGTCCGGCGTCGGGGTAGAGGGGTTCGAGTTCGCCTTGGGGCAGCCTGGCCGCCAGGTCGACCGAGTTGACGCTCGGGACCATGCGATCGCTCTCACCGTTGGCCACCAGGACCGGTTGGTGGATGCGCGACAGGTCGGCCGGTGCCTGGCGGCCCCAGTGGTGGATGGCCTTCAGCTGGGCGCGCAATGATGAGAGCGAGATGGCCTTGTCGCGGGCGTCCGTGCGTTCCTTCAGCCGCTCCAGGAAGGCGTGGGCCGCCCGGCGGCCACCCGCGGTGCCGGTGAAGAAGAGGTACTGCTTGGGGTCCTTGCGGGTCAGGACGGCCTTGATGGTGTCCTTGATGGTGAGGCTGGTGACCTTGTCGATGCCGAGGCCTCCGGCGGGCCCCGTGCCGGCGAGGATGAGCTTGCGTACAAGATCGGGTTCTTCTGCCGCGATGACCTGTGCGATGAAGCCGCCCATCGACAGGCCGAGCAGATCGACCCTGTCGTACCCGAGGGCCCGGATGAACAGCACGGTGTCGCGGGCCATCGCCTCGATCGTGCCGGGTGTGGAGCCGCCGGACCCGCCGACACCGCGGTTGTCGAAGGCGATCACCGGGCGCCGGGCGGCGAGTCCGTCGACGACACGGGGATCCCAGTTGTCCAGGATTGCGGACAGGTGGTTGAGGAGGATCAGCGGCACGCCGTCGTCCGGGCCGAGCTGCCGGTAGACGAAGGTCACGCCACGCACGGACACGGAGCGGTTCGGCGTGTTCTTGTACGACGTCGGGGCGGGGGAACTGGGCGGTGTGCTCATGACCGGGTCCTCGGGTGGTGTGGCGGGGGGAGAGAGCGGGGTGTGCAGGGTCTTCTCGTTGTCGGAGGTGACGGGCGCCGGGGACTCGTTCCCGCCCTTACGTCATTGCCACGACGACCTTGCCGGCCTTGGCCCGTCCCTTTTCCACGTACTCCATGGCCTGGAGGGTTTGTTCGAACGGGAAGACGCGGTCGATGACGGGGCGGATCTTCCCGGTGTCGATGAGGGGGGTGAGCTCGCGCAACTGGTCGCCGCCGGCCTTCATGAACAGGAACGAGTACGTCACACCGTGGCGCTTGGCGTTGCGCCGGGTTGTGAAGCTGAGGGCGGTCATGGCCAGGCGGAGGATCGGGTTCGCCCCCAGTTCGCGGGCGAAGTCCGGGTCGGGCGGGCCCGCGACGCTGATGGCCGTGCCACCGGGCTTGAGAACGCGCAGGGACTTGGTGAGGTTCTCGCCGCCGAGGCTGTCGAGGACGACGTCGTAGCCGTCGAGGACCTCTTCGAAGTCCTGGGTGCGGTAGTCGACGACGACGTCCGCGCCGAGGTCCTTGGCCAAGCCGACCTTGGCGGTGCTCACGGTGGTGGCCACCTGCGCGCCCAGCGCCTTGGCCAGCTGGACGGCGATGGAGCCGAGGCCGCCGGCGCCCGCGTGGATGAGGACCTTCTGGCCCGGCTGCACGCGTGCCCGCTCGACCAGCGCCTGCCATGCGGTCAGGGCGACGAGGGGGAGGGAGGCGGCCTCGGCCATGGTGAGGGTGGCCGGCTTGAGTGCCAGGTCGTCCTGGTGGACGGCGATGAGTTCGGCGAAGGTACCGATGCGGTCCTTGTCGGGCCGGGCGTAGACCTCGTCGCCCACCGCGAAGCGGGTGACGGACGGGCCGACCCGGACGACCGTCCCTGCGAGGTCGTTGCCCAGAACGAGCGGGAGACGGTAGGGCATGAACGCCTTGAAGTCTCCGTTGCGGATCCTGATGTCCAGCGGGTTGACGCCCGCCGCGTGGATCTTGACCAGGACGTCGTCGGCCCCTGCCCGGGGGTCGGGCAGGTCGGCGGCGCGCATCCCGGCTTGGTCGCCGTAGTGCTCGACCGTGAAAGCCTTCATCGTCATCTCCGTTCCGTTTCCCGTCCGTGAGAGGTCGGGGTCTTTCCTTGCTCCGGGTATGTCTCGGTGCGGGGTAGTTTGTAGTGCTCTTCTGGCTGTGTGCGGTCGCGCCGCGTCCTCAGCTGCGTTCACCCCTCAGGCCACCGGCACGACCGGGGCGGTGACGCGGTCGGCGGTGCCTCCCTGGAGGCGGTCCAGCGAGGCGGCGATCCTCTCGTGGGACATACCGAGCGGCACCGCGCTGACCTCGGTCAGGCGGGTGTACTGATCATCGGTCAGGTGGACGGTCGCGCCGGGGTTCAGGGGCGAGCGTCAGTCCGCGTGCGGCTCGGGTGCCGCGGACAGGCTCTGCTTGACGTACCGGCTGCTCTCGTCGGCGAGGACCTCGGGCAGGCCGGTCTCGATGCCGTACAGGGCCTGGGCCGCGACGTCGGCGGCGGCGACCTTCTGATCGGCGGGCACGCCGGCGGCCATGTCGGTGTCCATATAGCCGACGTGCAGCGCCGAGACGGCGATGCCGCGGGGCGCCAGCTCGTCGCGGGTGGCACCGGTCAGCGCCCACGCGGCGGCCTTGGACGCGGCGTAGGAGCCGAGCCCTGCCGGGTGGAACCAGGACAGGACGGACAGGACGTTGAGCACGGCGCCGCCGCCGTTCCCCTCGATGACGGGGGCGAAGGATCGGGTCGCGGCGAGCGGGCCGAAGAAGTTGGTCTCCATCTCCCGGCGCACCTCGGCTGCGTCGCCTCCGATCAGCGACGCGCCGGTGGAGATGCCCGCGTTGTTGATCAGCAGCGTCGCGTCCGACGCCACGCGCGCGGCCTCTCGTATCGACGCCTCGTCCGTGACGTCCAGCCGCAGCGGGATGACGCCCGGCACGTCGACCGTCTCGGGGCGTCGGGCCGCGCCGTACACCTTCGCGCCGCGCTCGACGAGCTGGGCGGCCAAGTGCCGCCCCAGGCCTCGATTGGCGCCGGTGACGACCGCGACCGCGTTGTTCAGTTCCATGCTCGCTCCTGGTCCTGGCGGGCGTCGTCGGCCACCCGCAAGCGTTTAGATTATGAAGTCAATCTAAGCACGGGTCTATGATAGATGCCAGTCGACATCCAAACGGGAGGTGGTCATGGGCCGCGTATCGCAGGCGCAGGCGGAGGAGAATCGCAGGCGGGTGGTGGGCACTGCGTCCCGGCTGTTCCGAGAGCAGGGCATGCAGGTCAGCGTCGCCGACCTGATGAAGGCGGCCGGTCTGACTCACGGCGCCTTCTACAAGCAGTTCGCCTCCAAGGAGGCACTCGTCGACGAGGCCACCGCCCACGCCTTCGCCGAGTTTGCCCGACTCCACAGCGCCGGGCTCGAGCAGTACGACGGGCAGCGTGCCGCCGCCCAGCAGGCGCTGATCGACACCTACCTCTCCGTCGAGCACCGCGACGACCCTGCGGACGGCTGCCCGGTCGCCGCGCTCGCCACCGACATCGCGCGCGAGGGCGGGGGGCGCGAGGCCCGTCGCGTCTACTCCGAGGGGGTCGCCGACTTCGCCGACTTCCTGGACGGTGACGACCAGGACGGCATCGTCCGGCTCTGCACGCTGTTCGGTGCGCTGGTTCTGTCCCGTGCCACCAAGGGCTCCCCGCTTTCCGGGGAGATCCTCGCCGCCGCGCGCGCAGCCTTGACCGAAGCAGGCTGATCAAGGGCGGGGGGCGGACCATCCGCCTCGGCGGTCGGCTCGGGAGGGCGTCGATCGCGGAGGGCGGCCGACGTGGCCGGGGCGGGGTGAATGGCGGCGTCAGAGGGGCGCGGCTGTGACGCTCACAGGACGCTCCGGCCCGGGGTGGGCCGTTCCGGCACCAGGGAAAGGCCCTCTCGCCTGCGGCTTTCTCCCATCAGGGGACTCAGGCATGGTTCCGATGACGCATCAGCCGGAGTGCGTGGCGAATCTGGAGCCTGCTGCAAAGGGGCTCTGACCTGTCGTTTCCCTTCGTATCGATGAAGGGCGTCACACTCGGGCCGGTCACCGGTGAGTTCGTCATCGGGCGACGCCACTACCCCGGCAAGCAGGTGGGCCAGGTCATCATCGGCCGGGACCGGCGCGATGGCGGCACAGGTGTGAGCCCAACCGGGCGGTGAGGCCCGACCGGCGCACGCCGGTCGGGCCTCACCGTGTGTCGTGTCTCGGTGGATCAGTGGCCGGAGTAGCTGAAGTCGCCCACGGTCCAGGCGGCGACGTCCTCGATCGCAACGCGGTACATCCCGCCTGTCTCCGGGATCCCCACCGTGCCCTGCAGGATCCGGGCGACATGGAAATGCAGATGCGTGGGCGGCCCGTCCTTCTTGGCGGGGGTCTGGAAGACGGTGGAGAACTCGCCCAGGTCGGCGGAGTCCGTCAGCACCTCGGACACCCTCTGCCTCCATGTGGCTTCCGGAGCCAGTCGACCGGTGATGACAGCACCACTGGTGACCACGGTCAGGGACATCTGATTGCTCTGTCCGGACTCCACAAGGGCGGCTATGGCGACGAGCAGCTCATCAGGCTTCTGCATGGGATCGGATTCTATGCAACGGCCCGCCCGGACGGCTTGGAAGGTGGCGCAACCGGGCGTCGGCAACGGCCGCGTGGAACGGGGGTGCTGCGGACGGCCCCGGGCATTCGCAGATCGTCTCAGTGGAACACCTCCTCGCCGAGTCGCAGCAAATCTGTGCTTGCTGGAGTAGACATTCGATGGCTTCATGGTTATGGTTTCTCTCGTAGCCGAGATCCAGCAGGGCCCGGCAGACACGAACTGCCGGGCAGCAGTCCACGCATGACGGTGCGGTGGTGGAGTTTCGAAGCCAGGTTGTTGTACGACGGCGACGGGACTGACGACCGGACCGGGTGGCCCGAAGTGATGAGGGGCCGCCGTGAGCAGGGCCGCAGTTGATGCGGTTGCAGTACCAGAAGTACGCAGTCCCTGTTGGCAAGTGATTGATTCCGAGGGAAGAACGGAGGAGTCGAGCACCATCAGGATCGCCCGGGCGGAAGACGCAAGCCCGGGTACCGCAGGACATCGATAGGTAGGTGGTCTCCGGTCACGCATTCGCGATCCCCGCACCCCCGTCGGAGTATCGGGCGGCTGGGCGGAAACAGAAGGCCGGCGCAGCACTAGGGCCGGCAGATGGTGTTGCAGTTCCTTCGGGGCCTTGGTGTCAAACGGCACCAAGGCCCCTCGACGTGTTCCACAGAGAGGTGAGATGACAGCAGACGAGTCGCTGAGCCGTCTCGACGACGACGACTACCCCGCCTACACGATGGGCCGGGCCGCCGAGTTGCTCGGTACCACTCCCGGCTTTCTCCGCGCCATCGGCGAAGCGCGACTGATCACACCACTGCGCTCCGAGGGCGGTCACCGCCGCTACTCCCGCTACCAACTGCGCATCGCGGCCCGCGCGCGTGAGCTCGTCGACCAGGGCACCCCGATCGAGGCCGCATGCCGGATCATCATTCTCGAAGACCAGCTCGAGGAAGCCCAGCGCATCAACGCCGAACACCGCCGCACCGGCGGATCGTCCAGTCCATCGGCCGCAGCCTGAGTGAGCGGGCCCCGCCGGTATCGGCGGGCCATCACGGCCGTGTGTGGCCGGGCTGCGGTGCACAGCGATGATCCTCGTGTCCCCACGGCTCCACCGGCATGCCGCCCACCTCCGGCCCCGCTCGCGGCGTCGCCACACCGGGCGAGGCGGCCGGCAGGATCCCTACCCGGGCGCCGCCTCCCCTCCAGGCATCCCCCCGCACGGTCCCAGTCGCTGATCGAGCCGCAGCACCGGGGTTCCTGGTCCGGCCAGTGACCTCGCCGCGAGCTCGCCACCCCGGATGCGAGAGCCGTGCCGAAGCAGAGGGCCGGGCTCACGGCTGACCCACCGAAGGCGGTACCGCCCTGACCCCTTCCTGTCCGGCCGCAGGCGTCATCCGCTCGTCCCGGAGCAGCCGCTGCCCGCTCCGTCGGGCGGAGAGATCACACAGGCGATGGATCATCTTGTTCTGCTCTCCGGGTACCGTCAGGGTATGAGTCATCCGCACCCCGAACTGAAAGCCGCCCCGCCCCTTCCCGAAGGAGGGCTGCGGGTCATCGCCCTGGGCGGCCTGGGTGAGATCGGCCGCAACATGACCGTCTTCGAGCACGCCGGCAAACTGCTCATCGTCGACTGCGGCGTGCTGTTCCCCGAGGAGACCCAGCCCGGCGTGGACGTGATCCTGCCGGACTTCACCTCGATCCGGGACCGGCTGGACGACATCGTGGGCATCGTCCTCACCCATGGCCACGAGGACCACATCGGCGGCGTGCCGTACCTCCTGCGCGAACGGCGCGACATCCCCGTCGTCGGCTCCAAGCTGACGCTGGCGTTCCTGGAGGCCAAGCTCAAGGAACACGGCATCCGGCCGCGCACGGTGCGGGTGCGGGAGAGCGACCGGCGCGGCTTCGGGCCCTTCGACCTCGAGTTCGTGGCGGTCAACCACTCCATCCCGGACAGCCTCGCGGTCGCGATCCGCACCGGCGCCGGCATGGTGCTGCACACCGGCGACTTCAAGATGGACCAGTTCCCCCTCGACGACCGCATCACCGATCTGCGCGCCTTCGCCCGCCTCGGCGAGGAGGGTGTGGACCTGTTCCTCACCGACTCCACCAATGCCGAGGTGCCTGGCTTCACCACCTCCGAGCGTGAGCTGAACCCGGCGATCGAGCAGGTGATGCGCACCGCGCCGCGGCGGGTCATCGTCTCCAGCTTCGCCAGCCATGTGCACCGCATCCAGCAGGTTCTGGACGCCGCCCACCAGCACGGCCGCAAGGTCGCCTTCGTCGGCCGGTCGATGGTCCGCAACATGGGCATCGCACGTGACCTGGGCTATCTGAAGGTCCCGTCCGGTCTGGTCGTCAGCACGAAGGAGCTGGAGAAGCTCCCGGACCACAAGGTCACTCTGGTGTGCACCGGCTCCCAGGGTGAACCGATGGCCGCGCTGTCACGGATGGCCAACCGCGACCACATGATCCGCATCGGCAAGGGCGACACCGTCCTGCTCGCCAGCTCCCTCATCCCCGGCAACGAGAACGCCATCTACCGGGTGATCAACGGACTCACCCGGTGGGGCGCCCACGTCGTCCACAAGGGCAACGCCAAGGTGCACGTCTCCGGGCACGCCAGCGCCGGCGAACTCGTCTACTGCTACAACATCGTCAAACCCCGCAACGTCATGCCCGTGCACGGCGAGTGGCGCCACCTGCGGGCCAACGGCGACCTCGCCATTCGTACCGGTGTCGACCCCGACCGGGTCGTCATCGCCGAGGACGGCGTCGTCGTCGACCTGGTCGACGGGCGCGCGTCCATCACCGGCAAGGTCCCCGCCGGCAACGTCTACGTGGACGGCATGGAAGTCGGCGGCGCCACCGAAGCGTCCCTCAAGGACCGCCTCACCCTCGCCGAGGAAGGCGTGGTCACGGTGGTGGCGATCGTCGACGCGGACACCGGCGCCCTCGCCGAGGCCCCCGACTTCCTGGCCCGCGGCTTCGTCCACGACGATGCCACCTTCGAGCCGGTCATCCCCGTCATCGAGAAGACCCTGGCCACCGCGGCCGAGGAAGGCGTCGGGGACGCCCGCCAACTCGAACAGCTCCTCGCCCGCGCCGTGGCGAACTGGGCGTTCCGCACCCACCGCCGCAAGCCCCTCATCATTCCCGTCATCATCGACGCCTGAGCCGCAGCCCGGCAGGCACCCGGGGTCGGACGCCCACATGCACGAGGTTGGAAGCGTGGCTTTCCTCAAGCCTGCCGCTGAGGGCGTCTGACCTGCCGTTTTGTTCACGGAGAGCGAGCCCGGCCGGGTCGCGAGGGGCGGCGCCGTGACCCGGGGGTTCGAGTAGCCGTTATCACCCGGCCACCTTGATACCAGCTCGGTTTCATTGCTCCATGGCGATGACACTCCGGCTCCCCGACGACCTTGACGCGAGGCTGACAGGGCGTGCTCGACGGGAGGGCCGCAGCAAGCAGGAACTTGCCATCGAGGCCATCCGTGACGCCCAGGACCGGGCCGAGCTGAAGGTCGATGACGTCCTGGCCGAGCTCATGGACAGCGATGCGGAGATCCTGGACTACCTGAAGTGACCGAAGTGCGTTACCTCCAGATCGACGAGATCCTGGCCATCGCCCGCACGGTCAACGGAACCGAGCACAGCGTGCGTGACATGGGACTTCTGGTGTCAGCGATCGAACGGCCCCGGACCGACGTCTTCGGGGCCGAGCTGTATCCCACGCTGCACGAGAAGGCGGCGGCACTGCTGCACTCCGTTGCTCGCCATCACGCGCTGATCGACGGCGACAAGTGCACGGCCTGGCTTGCCATGCGCGTCTTCCTGCGGTTCAACGGCGTCAGCGCCGGTACCGTTCCGCCGCCCGTCTCCATCGCCGGCCCGTTCGTCGAGGAAGTCGCGCAGGACGACATCGATGTACCGGTCATTGCCAAGCGCCTGTCGGCCTCGTTCCCCGTGTCCTGACGTCCGAGGTCGTGCCTCCGCAGTGAAGCGGGAATGGCGTCCGAGAGCGCCTTCCCGCCTTGGGCGGCGGTCAAGGCGGGCTCCGGCGGTCGCTTCCCGACCGGCATCCGCACCGAGCAGCCGTTCGCGCCTCCGTGGTCTGATCGTTTTCGGTCAGGGTGCCGGTCCCGCGTCCGCCCGTGGGGCGGTGGGTCCTGTTGATCCGGCCCCGGGGGTCATCGTTTTCCGGCTGCTCTCCCCCTGCTCCCCGGGCTCGGTGGGTCCGCCGAACGAGGCGGTTGTCCGGCATGGCTTGATCAGATCACCTGTGCGATAGCGAATCGGCCATCCGTGCGAGCGGGGCGGCCGGATGCCGGAGTGGAATCCGGCCACTACAGGTACCGGGGAGTTTCGTGGTTACCGGGTGTAAGGGGCAGTGGATTGTCAACGGGTGAATTCCGCCCGAGATTACTCGGTGCGAATTCGCGCAACTGATCACTTGTACAATCCACGAAAAGTAAAGAGGATTCCCCGATTCCGCGCCGTCGAAGCCCCTGACCTCCGGTACGGCTGGAAAACGCCAGGGAACCGGCCCGGCCGCTCGGGTATTGTCGTCCAGGCGCTGCGGTGAGGACGGTGGGTGGAGTTCTGGGGGGACATCCGTGGGCGAGCGGCTCGGTTTCAAGGTCCTGGGGCCCCTGTCGGTGACGGCGAACGGCCGCGCGCTCACCGTCGGCGGTGCACGCCAGCGCACGGTCCTCGCTCTCCTGCTGCTCAACCCTGGCCGGATCGTGCCGGTCGACACCCTCGTCGAGGGTGTCTGGAACAGCGGCCCGCCCGCCACCGCCCGCACCCAGATCGCGATCGTGATCGCCGCCCTGCGCAAGACCTTCAAGGCCGAGGGCGTCACCGAGGACATCATCGTCACCGCCCATCCCGGATACCTCCTCAGATCCGAGGGTCACGCGGTCGACTCGGTCGACTTCGCCCGGCTCATCAAGGACGCCGAGACGGCCGTGGAGCAGGGCCGGCACGCCGACGCGGCCGACAGCTACGCGCATGCCCTCGCCCTGTGGACGGGCCCAGCCTTCGCCGGCATCGCCAGCCCGGTGGTGGAGGACGAGGCCGCCCGGCTCGAAGGACACCGTCTCAACGCCTACGACGACGCCACCGCCGTCATGCTGGAACTCGGCAGCCACCAGGACCTCGTACCGGAGTTGGCGGCCGTCGTGCGGGAGCATCCGCTGCGCGAGCGCACCCGGCACCATCTGATGCTCGCGCAATACCGGTCCGGGCGGCGGGCCGAGGCGATGGGAACCTTCCGGGAGGCGCGAACCCAGTTCATCGAGGAACTCGGCATGGAGCCGGGCCCGGACCTCCAGGAACTGCACGACGCGATCCTGCGCGACGACCCCTCCCTCGCCCCCGCGCCGCCGGTCGTCACCACCGACGCGCTGCGCTCCGACTCCGTCATCGTCCCGTCCGAACTCCCGCCGGACGTACCCGGCTTCACCGGCCGCGGGCCCGAACTGGCGGTACTGGACCTGCTGGTGGCCGACCGGGACCGGCAACAGGGGCCCGCCTTCGGACTGATCACCGGCATCGCGGGCGTCGGCAAGACCGGCCTCGCCGTCCGCTGGGCCCACCGGGCCGCCGCCCACTTTCCGGACGGGCGGCTCTTCGCCGACCTGCGCGGCTACGACGAGGAGCACGAGCCGACCGTCGCCGCCGACGTCATCAGCCGCTTCCTGCGCTCGCTGGGCGTGCCCAGCGACCAGATACCGCCCGAGACGGAGGCGCTCGTCGCGCTGTACCGCAGCGTGCTCGCCGAGCGGCAGGTGCTCGTCGTCCTGGACAACGTCCGCTCCTATGCGCAGCTGCGCACCCTGCTGCCCGGCAGCGGACGCTGTGCCGTGCTGGTCACCAGCCGGGACCAGCTGGAGGAACTGGTCACCTGGCCGCAGGAAGCCCGGGTGCACCTCGGCGTACTGCCCGAGCCGGAGGCCGTGGAACTGCTCGGCCGGATCGTCGGCACCGAACGCATCGCCTCCGCCCGCGCCGACACCGTACGGCTGGCCGAGCTGTGCGACCGGCTGCCGCTGGCCCTGCGCATCGCCGCCGCCCGGCTCGCCTCCAAACCGCACTGGACCGTACGGCACCTGGTGATCCGGCTCAACGACGAGGCACGCCGGCTCGACGAACTGAGCCAGGGTGCTTCCCGGGTGCGGGCCAGCTTCGCGCTGTCGTACCGCTATCTGCCCGAGGACGCGGCGCTGCTCTACCGGCGGCTCGGCCTGCTCGACGTGCCGGACTTCGCGGCCTGGGTGGGCGGCGCGCTGCTCGACATCGACGTGCTGGACGCCGAACGGATCATGGAGGACCTCGTCGACGCCCAGTTCCTGGAGGTCGTCGGCGTCGACGCGACCGGCCGGCTGCGCTACCGGCTGCAGAACCTGATGCGCCTCTATGCCCGCGAGCGGGCCTACGCCGAGGAGCCGCCGGACGCCCAGCGGGCCGCCCGCGAGCGCGCTTTCCGCACCTGGCTGACGATCGCGGAGGAGGCCCACCGGCGGGAGTACGGCGGCCATTTCAGCGTCGTGCACAGCGAGGTGGCGCGCCGGCCGGTCGACCCCGTCCTCCTCGACGAACTCCTCGACTCGCCGCTGGAGTGGCTGGAGGCGGAACGCCTGCCGCTGGTCGCCGCGGTCGAGCAGACGGCCGCCCTGGGCATGGCCGACCTCGCCTGGGACCTCACGGTCTCGGCGGCGGTGCTCTTCGAGACCCGGCACTACCTGGACGACTGGCGGATCTGCTCCGAGGCGGCACTGGCCGCAACCTGCAGGACGGGCAACCTGCGCGGGCAGGCCGCCATGCTCCACCAGCTCGGGGGCGTCGCCCAGTCCTACCGCCGGCTGGAGGAGGCGCACGCCCGCTACAGCGAGGCGCTGGAGCTGTTCGAGCAGGCCGGTGAGGAACACGGGCAGGCGCTGAACCTGCGCAACCTGTCGATCCTGGACCGGTTTCGCGGCAACCTGGACGTCGCCATGGAGCGGTTGCGCACGGCCCGGGACATCCTGCGCCGGGTCGGCGACACCTCCTCCGAGGCGCACACGCTCGACAACATGGCGCAGATCGAACTGGACCGCGGTGCCACCGAGCAGGCGATGAAGCTGAGTCTCGAAGCGGTACAGCTCATGGAGTCGATCGGCGGCGGCAGCCGGCGCGGCGCCGCCCAGACCCTGCACCGGCTGGGCCGGGTGCACCTGGCCCGGTCGGACTTCGACCTGGCGGAAAAGGCGTTCCAGCAGGTGGTCGCGCTGGTCACCGACAAGTCCGACCGGGTGGGGCTCGCCTACGCCCTGCTGGGACTCGGGGAGAGCCGCCTGGGCGCGGACGAGGTGGAGGCCGCCGCGACCACGCTGACCGAGGCGCTGGAGGTCGTCGAACACATCGACGCCCCCCTCGTCGACGGCCGGATCAACCTCGCCCTCGGCGACACGTTGCGCCGCCTGGGCCGCCACGACGCGGCGCGTGAACGGCTGGCCGCCGCCCAGGACGTCTTCGTCCGCGCCGACGCCCCGCAGTGGCGCGCGGAGGCGGAACGCGCGCTGGCCCGGCTGGAGAACGAGGAAGGCTGAGGCCGGACGGCAGCGGGGCGGAGTGGGCCGGGGAGGCCGGGCCCCCCAAGTGCCGTTGTAGACGACCGATACCCCACCGATAAGCGGGCTGCCTACGTTCGGCCGGTACCACTGTCAGCCGAAACGTGGAGTACACGATGCCGCCTGCCGCCAAGGCGCCCACCTTCGCCGTGATCTCCGGGGCCCAAGTCCACCGGGTCCTGGCCGGCCGGCACCAGGAGGTGGTGCGTCTGATCGAAACGGCGTACCGCGTCCACGGTGCCGGTGACACCGTCAACCCGCCGTCCTACTTTTTGCGCTTCCCCGACCGGCCGGCCTCCCGCATCATCGCGCTGCCCGCGTCGATCGGCGGCGGCATCGGCGTGGACGGCCTGAAATGGATCTCCAGCTTCCCCGGCAACGTGGCGGCGGGCCTCCCGCGCGCCTCCGCCGTGCTCATCCTCAACGACCCGGACACCGGCTATCCGCTGGCCTGCCTGGAGAGTTCGATCATCAGCGCGGCTCGTACGGCCGCCTCCGCGGCGCTGGCCGCCGCGACCCTCGCCCGGGCCCGTGGGGACCGGCCGCGCCGCGTCGGCTTCTTCGGCACCGGTCTCATCGCCCGCTACATTCACCAGTATCTGGCGGGCACCGGCTGGGAGTTCGACGAGATCGGCGTGCACGACCTGTCGGCACAGCACGCCGCCGGGTTCGCCGGACACCTCGACCGCTCCGGGGCCGGGGGCCGCGTCACCGTGCACGAGTCGGCCGAGGACCTCGTCCGCGGCAGCGACCTCGTCGTCTTCGCCACCGTGGCCGGCACCCCGCACGTCACCGACCCCGGCTGGTTCGGCCACCACCCGCTGGTGCTGCACGTGTCGCTGCGCGACCTGGCGCCCGAGGTGATCCTCACCGGCGCCAACTTCGTCGACGACGTCGAGCACTGCCTGAAGGCCGACACCTCCCCGCACCTGGCCGAACGGCTCAGCGGCGGACGGGAGTTCATCGACGGCACCCTCTACGACGTGCTGACCGGCGCGGCCGGTGTGCCCGACGACCGGCCCGTGTTCTTCTCGCCCTTCGGGCTCGGCGTCCTCGACCTCGCCGTCGGCAAGCACGTCTACGACCGGCTGCTCGACTCCGGTGAACTCGCCGTCGAGCAGGACTTCTTCCACGAGCTGCGCCGCTACGGCTGACCATCGCCCGCCACCCTTCGAGGATGGGGTTCACCTGTGACCACACTGCTCGACTCACCACTCCGAGCGGCCGGCGCACCACACCGGCCCCTCACCGTCCATGTCGACGAGACCGTCCTGCCCCCGCACGACCCGCTGGACCTGTACACGGCCCTGCGCGCCCGGGCCGGCGACGAGGTGTTCCTGCTGGAGAGCCTCGCCGCCCCCGAGGAGGACGGCAACGGCGCCGTCGTCGGCCACGGCCGGCTCGCCGAACTCCAGGTGCACGCCGACCGCGTCACCGTCGACGGAGCCCCTGCCGTCACCGAGGCGCTGCGCGCCGCCGCCACCGACCTGGGGCTGGCCGAACTGCCGGACGGGGCCCGCGCCCTGGCCGACGCCGACCAGGTGTGGGAACTGCTGCGGGCCGCCCAGCGGGCGTTCACCGTGGAGACCTCGGTGCCCGCGGACGGATACGCCTTCGGTTTCCTGGCCACCGTCGGCTACGGCGCCGCCTGGCACATGGAACGGCTGCCCGAGCGCTCCGCCGACGGCGGCCCCGACCTCGTCCTGACCCTCTTCCGAGAGGTCGTGCGCTACGACCCCGACGCGGGCACCGCCCGGCTGCTCACCGCCCGCTGCCCGGACTTCCCGCCCGCCGCGGTCCCCGGCCTCGTCGCCGCCGTCGCCGCCGGGCTGCGCCCGCCCGCGCCCGCCCCGCTGCCCGCGGCGCCCACCCCGCGCACGGTCCGTGACAGCACCGATGAGCGGACCTTCCTCGCCCAGGTGGAGCGCTGCCTGGCGCACATCGGCGTCGGGGACATCTACCAGATCCAGATCGGTCACCGCATCGACGTGGACACCGAGCTGACGCCGCTGGACGTCTACCGGCGGTTGCGGCACCGCAACCCCTCGCCGTACATGTACCTCGTCCCGCGCGACGGTTCCACGCTCATCGGCGCCAGTCCCGAGGTGCTGTTCCGCACCGAGGGCGACCGGATCGTCATGCGGCCCATCGCCGGCACCACCCCGCGCAGCGGTGACCCGGCGGTCGACGGGCCGCGCATCGAGGCGCTGAAGGCCAGCGAGAAGGAACGCGCCGAGCACGTCATGCTGGTCGACCTGTGCCGCAACGACATCGGCCGGGTCAGTGCGCCGGGCACGCTGGACGTGCAGCGGCTGATGACCGTGGAGACGTACTCGCACGTCTTCCACCTGGTCTCCACCGTCGAGGGGGTCCTCGCGCCCGGCGAGGACACCTGGTCGGTGCTGCGCGCCACCTTCCCGGCGGGCACGGTCACCGGCGCCCCGAAGATCCGGGCCATGGAGATCATCGAGGAGTTGGAGAGCGCGCCCCGGCGGATGTACGCGGGCGCGGTCGGCCTGGTCGACGTGCGCGGCTGGTCCCGGCTCGCCTTGTGCATCCGCACCATCACCCACGACGGGACGGCGTACTCCACCCAGAGCTGCGCCGGCATCGTCGCCGACTCCGAGCCGCTCGCCGAATGGCACGAGACGCTGCACAAGATGGGCGCCGCCTACTGGGCGCTGACCGGTGAGGAGCTGCTGCCGTGAAGGTCCTGCTCGTCGACGCCTACGACAGCTTCACCCACATCATCGACCAGTACCTGCGCACGCTGGGCGCCGAGACCGACGTGGTGCGGTCGGGCACACGCACCCCGGCGCAGCTCGCGGCCCTGGGGGCACAGGCGGTGGTGCTGGGGCCCGGGCCGGGCCATCCGGCCGACTCCGGGCACGTGGAGCTGGTGCACACCTTCGCCGGGCGGGTTCCGCTGCTCGGCATCTGCCTGGGCCACCAGGCGATCGGCCTCGCCTACGGGGCGCGGGTCGCCGTCGCCGCCCGGCTCAAGCACGGCAAGACCAGCCCCGTCGCGCACGACGGCGCCGGGGTCTTCACCGGCCTGGGCGGCGAGGTGACCGCCACGCGGTACCACTCGCTCGTCGTCGAGGAGCCGCTGCCGCGGGGGCTGACCGTGACGGCACGGGCTGCCGACGACGGCTACGTCATGGGGCTGCGGCACTGCGCGCTGGCGGTGGAAGGGGTGCAGTTCCATCCCGAGTCCATCACCACCGTGGGAGGAATGCGGCTGCTGGAGAATTTCCTGTTGATGTCCTCCCGGGCCGCCGTTCCGGTTTCCTGAGGAGTTGGAATTTTTTCGCGTATGGCCCGTGCGGGTCGCGGGGAGGGCCTCCGCAACCCCCGCACGACCCCTGGAATCTATGGGTCCGAATTTCCCTTTAACATGGTGTGACCTGCGAGTATATCGCCGTTATTGATCCAGCGGTGATCGCTGAAGCACCTCCGATAATCAACTAAAGCCGTAGCTCCGTAATTTTCTCGGTGTCGGGACGGAACGGGTCGGACCGAAACCAAGAGAAAACAATGACGGGGAGACGGAAATGCAGCTCACGCAGATCAAGAAGTCCGGGATCCAGGCCTTCGTCCTCGCCGCCTTCACGGCCGGCGCCCTGTTCACCAGCGCGGCGGTGTCCGACCAGGCGCACGCGGCTCCGAACAGCGTGGTGGCCGTCACCGAGGAGGTGGACCCGTGGAGCAACGGGGCCGCCGGTGGCGATGTGGATCCGTGGAGCGGCGTGGCTGCCGGTGGCGATGTGGACCCGTGGAGCGGCGTGGCTGCCGGTGGCGATGTGGACCCGTGGAGCGGCGTGGCTGCCGGTGGCGATGTGGATCCCTGGAGCTGACGTCCGCGAGGCACTGTTCCCGGACCGGATGACTGAAGGAGAACCGGAGTGAACGCAAGGACCGTACCGGGTGGGCCGCAACTGTCCTGGCCCGGGCTGCTCGGCTCCGTCCTGAACGGTCGCGACCTGTCCGAGCCGGACACCGCGTGGGTGATGGACCAGGTGATGCGGGGCAACGCCTCCGACGCCCTGATCGCCGGCTTCCTGGTGGCGTTGCGCGCCAAGGGGGAGACGACCGGCGAACTGGAGGGGCTGGTGCGGGGCATGATGGCGCACGCAGTACGCATCGACGTGCCGGGGAGGACCGTCGATGTGGTGGGCACCGGAGGGGACGGGGCGAAGACCGTCAACATCTCCACGATGTCCGCGGTCGTGGCGGCGGGCGCGGGGGCGCGCATCGTCAAACACGGCAACCGCGCCTCCAGTTCCGCCTCGGGCTCGGCCGACGTACTCGAAAAGCTCGGGGTGAGCCTTCGGCTGCCGCCGGGACAGGTGGCGGCACTGGCGGAGGAGGTCGGGATCACGTTCTGCTTCGCCCCCGACTTCCATCCGGCGATGCGGCACGCGGCGGTCGCCCGGCGCGCGCTCGGCATCCCCACCGTCTTCAACGCCCTCGGGCCGCTGACCAACCCGGCGGCGCCCGCCGCCCAGGCGGTCGGCGTCGCCGACGCCCGGCTGCTGCCGCTCGTCGCCGGGGTGCTGGCGCGCCGGGGGGTCGACGCGCTGGTGTTCCGCGGCGACGACGGGCTGGACGAACTGACCGTCACCACCACCTCCACCGTCCTCACGGTGGAAGGCGGCACGGTCCGTCAGGAGTCGTTCGACCCACGGGCCCTCGGCTTCGGGTACGCCCCGGTCGAGGCGCTGCGCGGGGCGGACGCCGGATACAACGCGGACGTGGCGCGGCGGGTCCTCGGCGGCGAGCGGGGGCCGGTGCGGGACGCCGTCCTGCTCTCGGCCGCCGCGGCCCTGGCCGCGCTGGAGCCGGCCGGCGGACGGACGCTCACCGAACGCCTCGCCCCGGCCGTCGGCCGGGCCGCCGAGGCGATCGACTCGGGCGCCGCCCGCTCCACCCTCGAACGCTGGGCCTTGGCCAGCAGCGCCCACGCCCTGACACCGGCGGCCTGACCATGGGCGTCCGTACGACCGCGACGCCCCCGGTTGCCGCAGTGACGGCGGGGACCGGCTGCGTTACGCGGCGGTGACCGGCCGGGGGGCGGGGACGGACGGCTCCGGGGCCGGGGTACGACGGAACCAGGTGAGCGCGGGGGAGGTCATGGCCGTGGTGATCAGGGCCATCAGGACCAGGATGGTGAACAGGTCCGGTCCGATGACGCCCAGTTCCAGGCCGAGGTTGAGAACGACGAGCTCGGTCAGGCCGCGGCAGTTCATCAGCGCGCCGAGCGACATCGCGTCCCGCCACGACTGGCCCGACAGCCGTGCCGCCGCCGTGCTGCCGCCGAACTTGCCGAACAGCGCCACCGCCAGGACCGCGCCGGCCCACAGCCACTGGGCGGCGTCACCGGTGAGCAGCGAGACATCGGTGCGCAGTCCGGTGCTGACGAAGAACAGCGGCAGCAGCACCGGGACGGTGAACGCCCGCAGCCGGGCGGCGGACAGCTCGACCACCCGCGAACCGCGCGGCACGACCACGCCGAAGAGGAACGCGCCGAACAGGGCGTGGATGCCGATGCCGTCCGTGACGAAGGCCGACAGGCACAGACCGGCGAAGACGAAGACCAGGACCGAGCTCTCCGCGACCTTGCCGGCCTGCCGGGTCAGCCGGGCCAGCACCGGCCGGACCAGGTACATCATGCAGGCCACGAAGAGCAGTGACCAGGCAGCCGTGACGGCCGCCTGCTCCATCGAACCGCTGGTGCTGACCGCCGCGACCAGCGCCAGCAGGCACCACGCGCTGACGTCGTCCACGGCCGCGCACGCCATCGCCAGCGACCCGAGGGGAGTGGTGTAGAGGCCGCGGTCGGTGAGGATCCGGGCCAGCACCGGGAAGGCGGTGATGCTCATCGCGACGGCGACGAACAGGACGAACGGCAGCCGGTCCACCCCGGCCGGAGCGAACGGGCCGTACATCCCGAGCGCCAGCAGCGCGCCCAGCAGCAGGGGCAGCGCGATGCCGACGTAGGAGACGGTGACCGCTGCACGGCTGTGACCGCGCAGGGCGGACAGGTCCAGCTCCAGCCCGACCAGGAACATGAAGGCGAGCAGGCCGAGATTGCCCAGAACCATCAGGTGCGGGAGGACCTCCGCCGGGAACAGCCAGTGCTGGGCGGCGGGGGAGATCCAGCCGAGCAGCGACGGGCCGAGCAGGATGCCGAGGGTGATCTCGCCGATGACCGAGGGCTGCCCGATCCGGCGGAAGAGGAGCGCGCCGATACGGCACACGCCGATCACCACGGGAACGGCGACGAGCAGGCCGGGCAGCGGGTCAGGAGCCGACACGGGCTTCTCCTTCCACGGGTGAGGGCACGGCGAGCGCAGGAGCGGGCAGGGCGCGGGCCGGCGCGGGCTCTGCCTCCGGCGCCGGCCCCGACGCGGCCGCCGACCAGCGGGCGTACCGGCGTCTGCCGTAGAGCAGCGGTGATCTGCCGTCGGTGTGGGTGACGCGGGTGACCCGGCCGAAGACGGCCGTGTGGTCGCCGATCTCCACGGTGTGCACCACCGTGCAGTCCGCGACGGCGAGGGCGGCCTCGGTCAGGTGCGGCCCCGCGGCACCCAGCGGGAGCCGCCACTCGGCGTGCGCGAACCGGTCGGTGCTGCCGGAGGCGAACAGGTCGGAGACGGTCCGTGCCTCCTCGTGCAGCAGGTTCAGGGCGAAGTGCCCGCTGTCCAGGGCGGCGCGCAGGGTCGGGCCGGCGGTGCGCAGGCAGACCACCAGGGTCGCCGGGTCCAGCGCCACACTCGCCAGCGAGCTGCACGTCATCCCGCGCGGGGCGGAGTCGGCGCCGAGCGCGGTCACCACGCTGACCCCGGAGGGGAAGGACGCCATCAGGGGGCGTATGTCGGTTTCGTCCGGCGCGGCGGCCGGTGCCGCCGAAGGGGTCGAAGTGGTCGAAGCGGTGGTCGTCGTGGTCGTCTCAGCTGTACCAGTCATGCGGTCGGCTCCTGTCGGAAGCAGGATCGGGCCCGGAGTCGGGACAGGGATCGGGACGGAGCGGGTCTGCCCGGCGGACTGCGGGGGTTCAGCGCCGCCGGGCTGATCCGTGGCCGGAGCGGCCGGGGACTACTTGCCGTGCAGGCGGCGCAGGTAGTCGTAGGCGCTGGGCAGCGTGTCAAGCAGGTGCTGCTGCTCCTGCTTGACCTTGTCGAACAGCGGCTGGGCGCCCGCGACGGACTCCGGCTTGTGGGCGAGCGCGGGCAGCGGCGTGTCCGGCTCCAGACCGAGGCCGGCGAAGATGCAGTAATAGCTGCCGTTGGTCCAGAAGTTGCGGAACTCCGCCTCGAAGTTCCCGTAGTACGTGGACTCGTCGGCGATCGGCGAATTGACCGGGAGACCCGCCTTGTAGGCATCGATCTTCCGCTGGATGTTCTCCGGCAGCTTCAGCTCTTTCTGGGCCCGCCAGAACGGCGAGTCGTCGCGCGGCGCGTAGTAGAAATGCGCCTGGATGAAGTCACGGGTGTCGTCGAACATCATCTCGATCTCCTGGTTGAAGCTGTTCACCAGGGCCGGGTTGAAGGTGCGGTCGGGGAAGTGCTTGGCGAGCTGGTAGATCGCGGCGGTGATGAAGTAGATGCCGGTCGACTCCAACGGCTCCAGGAAGCACGAGGAAAGGCCGATGCTCACCACGTTGTTGACCCAGGCGCGGCGGTTGCGGCCGACCCGGAAACGGACGTGGTTGAACTGCGTCTCCGCGGGGTCGAGTCCCCACATCTCACAGAACTCCGCAGTCGCCTCGTCCTGCGAGGTGAACCTGCTGGAATAGACGTAACCGGACCCGAAACGGCCCAGCATCGGAATCTTCCAGGCCCAGCCGGAGGACATCGCGATGGCCGAGGTGTACGGCTCGACCCCGTTCGCCTCGTCGTCGTGCGGCACGGCGGTGGCCACCGCGCTGTCGCACATCAGGTGGTCGCTCATGTCGACGAACGGCTCGCCCAGCGCCTTGTTGATCAGCAATCCGCGGAAGCCCGAGCAGTCGACGAACAGGTCGGCGTCGAGCACCCGGCCGGACTTGGTGTGCAGGGCCGTGACGTAGCCGCGCTCGTCCTGCTCGACCCGGACCATCTCGTCCTGGACGTGCTCCACACCCTGCTTGTCGGTGGCGAAGCGGCGCAGGAAGTCGGCGACCAGGGCGGCGTCGAAGTGCCAGGCGTACCGGGTGGACTCGGTGCCGTCGAGCCACTTCGGCGACTTGTTGGCGTCCATCACCGGCGGCTCGCGGAAGCAGGCGTAGTCGAACGGCTCGTCGGTGCGGCCCTCGTGCCTGTTCTTGTACCAGTAGTGGGACAGCGGTGTGTTGTCGTGGTCGGGCAGGATGCCGAACGGGTGGTAGAAGTGGTCGGGCCGGCCGTCGTCCAGGGTGCGCGCCCCGGGCTCGCCGCGGCCCGGGGTGCGCCAGTTGACGAAGCGCACGGCCATCTTGAAGCTGGCGTTGCACTCGCGCATCCACTCCTCCTCGGGTATGCCGAGGTAGTCGAAGAGCACGCGGTGCAGATTCGGCACGGTGGCCTCGCCCACGCCGATCCGGGGAATGGCCGGGGCCTCCAGCACCTGGATGTCGACGGTGCCCTGGAGCGCCTTGCCGAGATAGGCGGCGGTCATCCAGCCGGCCGTGCCACCGCCGAGGATGACGACTTTGCGGATGCGCGAGTCGGTGTCGTTCGTACCGATGTCGGTCATAGGAAGGCTCATTTCTCCGGTCGGGTGCGTCCGTGCGCCGCTGTGTGCAGCGCCTTTTCACACTGTCGAGTGGATTTACACGCCAGAATCGGCTGACTCGCTATGCGGCATCTATAGGTGGCCGGAATTGCCGCTTGAGCAGGTTCGTATGGGTGAGGTATAGGCGGCTCGACGATTCTCGGTAGGCGTCGAAAACCGCCCGCAACTCCCAGCAGAGGATGGCTGCATCAGATGCCGTACGAAGACGGGAAGGCCGTTGCCCAGGGACCGGGCGGACTTCCCGGCATGCCGCTTGCGGAACTCCGGGGAATCCTCGCCGTGGTGGGGAACACTCCGCTCATCGAGCTGGAACGGCTCGCACCGGACTTACCGGTACGGCTGTTCGCCAAGGCAGAGAGGTTCAACCCCGGCGGCAGCGTCAAGGACCGGTCGGCGCTCTCGATGGTGCTGAACCGGATCCGCTCCGGGGAACTCGTGCCCGGTCGGTCCACCGTGATCGAGTCCAGTTCCGGAAATCTCGCGATCGGACTCGCCCAGATCTGTGCGTACTTCGGACTGCGCTTCATCTGCGTGGTCGACGCGCGCACCACCCAGCAGAACCTCGCGATCCTGCGTGCCTACGGCGCCCGGGTCGAGGTCGTCACCGACCCGGACCCGGTCACCGGGGAGCTGCTGCCCATGCGGCTGCGCAGGGTGGCCGAACTGCTGGCCTCGACACCCGACTCGTACTGGCCCGACCAGTACGCCAACCCGCTCAACCGGCAGGCGCACCTGACCACGATGCGCGAGATCGCCGAGGCGCTGGACGGCAAGGTCGACCACCTGATCCTGGCGGCCGGCACCGGCGGCACCCTGGGCGGTTGCGCCGAGTACATCCGGCAGAGCGGCCTGACGACGACCGTGCACGCGGTGGACGCCGTCGGCAGCGTGCTCTTCGGCCGGAGCCCCGGCTGCACCCGGCTGGTGCCGGGCCACGGCGCGTCGATCCGGCCCAAGCTGCTGCGGCCCTCGGACGCCGACCACGTCGTCCACGTCACCGACCTGGACTGTGTGGTCGGGTGCCGCCGGCTCGTACGGCGCGAGGCGATCCTCGCGGGCGGCTCCTCGGGAGCCGTGGTCTCCGCGCTGGACCGCATCGCACCGGGCCTCGAACCCGGTTCCAACGTCGTGCTGATCCTGCCCGACGGCGGAGACCGCTACCTCGACACGATCTACGACGACACCTGGGTGCGCCGGCACTTCGGCGAGGTCGCCGAGCTGTCGCAGGACGCTGACCTGCCGCACCAACTCGTATCCGATTCACAGGAGTTGGCGGATATAGGGCACCGATAGCGGGCCCCGCCACCATGAACGCATCCCCCACACCACCACCCGAGGCCCGCTGGGCCGACACCGATGCACGGAGGCATCCCATGACCACTCAGCTCCCGGCCCTGGACGACGGGCAGAAGGCGGAGATCAAGGACATCGTCTGCGACATCCTCGAGCTGGAACTCGACGAGGTCACCGACGTCAGCCTGTTCAAGGAGGAGCACGACGCCGACTCGCTGCGCACCATCGAGATCCTCTCCTCCCTGGAGCGGACCTTCGGCATCGCCCTGACGCAGTCCGAGCTCAGCCGGATGGTCAACCTCGCCGGCGTCTACGCCGTGGTCGCCGAGGCGCAGGTCAAGTGAGCGGGGCCGCGACGCCGGGCCGCGGCGGGCGTGGCGCCCGGCACCGGGTGGTCGTCACCGGCCTCGGCGTGGTGACGAGCATCGGTACCGGTGTCGACGCGTTCGCCGCCGGCCTGCGGGCCGGCCGCAGCGGCGCGAAACCGATCGGTGCCTTCGACACCACCGGCTTCGCGCACTCCAACGCCTGCGAGATCACCGACTTCGACCCGGCGGCCTGGCTGACCGCCCAGTCCCCGGACGACCTGGGCCGGGCCGCGCAGTTCGCGGTTGCCGCCGCCCGGATGGCGGTCGCCGACGCGGGCCTGACCGCACAGCAGGTGCGCGACGTGCGCTCGCTGGTCTCGGTCGGCACCACCGACGGCGAATCCCGCGACCTGGACCACCTCACCGCGCTCCAGGTCGCCGAGGGTGAGGACGCCCTCGACGAGGTGGCGGCCCGCCGGGTGTGGCCCGGCCGGCTGTCGGCCGGCATCGTCCGCGAACTCGGCCTGGAGGACGTGGAGACCGTCACGGTGCCCACCGCCTGCGCGGCCGGCAACTACGCGGTCGGCTACGGCTACGACGCGATCAGCTCCGGAGACGTCGAGATGGCACTGTGCGGCGGCGCGGACGCGCTGTGCCGCAAGACCTTCACCGGCTTCTACCGGCTCGGCACCATCGCGCCCGACGTGTGCCGCCCCTTCGACGCCGACCGGCAGGGCATCCTGACCGGCGAGGGCTCCGGCATCCTGCTGATGGAGTCGCTGGAGTCCGCACTCGCCCGCGGCGCCCGGATCTACGCCGAGGTGCTGGGCTACGGCCTGTCGTGCGACGCCAGCCACCCGGTCGCCCCGGACCGGGACTCCATCGCCCGCTGCATCACCGCGGCGCACCGCAACGCCGGCATCGAGGCCACGGACGTCGACTTCATCTCCGCGCACGGCACGGGCACCAGGGCCAACGACGTGACCGAGGTCGGCGCGATCCGGCAGGTGTTCGGCGACACCCTGCCACGCACGGTCTCCATCAAGTCGATGATCGGCCACACCATGGGCGCCGCCAGCGCCCTCGCCTCCGCGGCCTGCGCGCTGGCACTGCGGGACGGCTTCATCCCCCCGACGATCAATCACCGCTCGACCGACCCCGAGTGCGCGGTCGACTGCGTGCCCAACGAGGCGGTCGAGGCGGAGCTGAGGGTCGTGCAGAACAACGGGCTCGCCTTCGGCGGCAACAACGCCGTCCTGGTGCTCGGCAAGTGGGAGCAGGCGGCGTGAGAGCCGGCGGCCGCAATCTTGAGAGGAGTTGACGAGCATGGCGCTCCAGGCGAACGCTGCCGCGCCCCGGCTGGCGATATCCGGCTGGGCCGTGTCCTCGCCGTACGGACTGGGCAGGCAGGGCTTCACCCAGGGCCTCAGGTCCGGGCTGCGGGCGGTCGCGCCGGTGGACGCGGCCACCTGGCCGGTCCCCTACCCGGAGGCCGGGCTGATCCCCGGCTTCGACGTCAGGGCCGTCCTCGGCCGCAAGGGAACCCGTTCCATGGACCGGGTCACCGGCATCGCAGCCACCACGGTCGGCATGCTCCTCGACGAGTACGGCACTCGACTCGCCGCCGACCCCGAGCGCACCGGCCTGGTGCTCGGCACCTCCGGCAGCGTCCAGTCGATCATGGATTTCACCCGGGACGCGCTCACCGGCGACAAGCCCTACCTCGTCGACCCGGCGCGCTTTCCCAACACCGTCATGAACTGCCCCGCCGGTGCCAGTGCCATCCGGCACACCCTCAAGGGCCCCAACGTCACCGTCTCCGGCGGCGCCACCACCGCCCTGCTCGCCCTCCAGTACGCCTCCCGGCTGCTGCGGGGCGGACACGGCACGGCGCTGCTGGCCGGTGCGGCGGAGGAGTTCTCCGTTCAGCGGGCCCGGCTGGAACGGGTCGCCGACCACGACGGCGGCGAACCGCAGCCGCTCGGCGAGGGCGCCGCGCTCTTCCTCCTGGAGGAGGCGACGGCCGCCCGGGAGGGAGGCCGGCCCGTGCTCGCCTCGGTCCTCGGCTCCCGTTTCCGTGCCTTCCAGGACAAGGGCCGGGCCGGAGCGGCGCTGGAACGCTGCGTCGCCGACGTCCTGGCCGACGCGGACGCCGCCCCCGGCGACGTCGAACTGATCGTGCCCGGCAACCCGCCCGGCCTGCTCGGCAAGCAGGAGGAGTCCGCCCTCGACGGGCTGACCGGCAACCGGCTCCCGGTGCGCTCCCTGGTCGGCGACGCCGGCGCGGCCTCCGCCGCCTTCCAGCTCGCCGCCGCGCTGGCCGAGGCGGAGAGCGAACCGAGCCTGGTGGACCGGCTCGCCCTGATCACCGCTGCCGACCGCGACGGCACCGTCGGCGCGCTGCTGCTGCGGCTGGCCTGAGACACCCCCGGCCACCCGTTCCGTCACCCAGGAAAGAGGCACGTCACATGTCCGACACACCGAGGCCGGTCGCCCTGGTCACCGGCGGTTCGCGCGGGATCGGGCGGGCCGTCGTGGAGACCCTCGCCCGCGACGGTCATGACGTCGCGCTGTGCTACCAGTCGAACGAGGAGGCGGCCGCGCTCGCCGCCAAGTCAGCCGCCGCGCACGGCGCCCGCACCCTCGCCCGCCGCGTCGACGTGACGGACCGGGCCGCCGTCGCCGCGTTCGCGGCCGAGACCGAGGAGCTGCTCGGGCCGGTGGACGTGGTGGTCACCGCGGCCGGGATCGTCCGCGACGGCCACCTGGCGATGATGGCCGACGAGGACTGGGACGCCGTGCTGCGCACCAACCTCGACGGCACCTACAACGTCGTCCGCACGCTCGCCTTCCCCATGCTCAAGCGCCGCCGCGGCACCGTCGTCACGCTCTCCTCGGTCGCCGCGGCGGGGCACGCCACGCAGACCAACTACTCCGCGTCCAAGGCCGGGATCATCGGCTTCACCGCGGCCTTCGCCAAGGAGGCCGGACGCTCCGGCATCCGCGCCAACGCCGTCGCCCCGGGCTTCATCAGCACCGACATGACCGGCGGCCTCTCCGAGAAGCACGCCAAGGAGATGACCCGCCGCATCCCGCTGGGCCGCTTCGGCGAACCCCAGGAGGTCGCGGAACTGGTGTCCTTCCTGGCCGGCGACCGCGCCGCCTACATCACCGGACAGGTCTTCGCCGTCGACGGCGGACTGGTCGTCTGAGAACCCCATCCGCCCAAGGGAGTCAGCCATGCCACGCGCCGCCCGGCCGCCGCGCTTCTACTTCAACCTGCGCAGCCCCTACAACTTCCTCGCGCTGCGCGACCTGCGCGAGAACCACCCCGGCCTGCCCGACCGGCTGGAGTGGCGGCCCTTCTGGGAGCCCGACGAGATCAGCCGGAAGCTGCTGGCCGAGGAGGGTGCCGAGTTCCCCTACGTCCCGATGTCCAGGGCCAAGCAGTTCTACATCCTGCGGGACGTGCGCCGGCTCGCCGCGGCCCGCGGGCTCACCCTGACCTGGCCGGTGGACGCCGACCCGTGGTGGGAGCCCGCGCACCTGACGTGGTTCCTCGCCGAGCGCCGGGGCCTGGGCCGGGCGTGGGTGGAGCGGGCGGGCCGGGCCCGCTGGCTGGAGGGCCGCGACCTGTGCGACCCGGCCACCGTGCGTGAACTGGCCGTCTCCATCGGCCTGGACGCCGAAGAGGCGGGCGCCGTCACCGACGACCCGGAGATCCGGGCGCAGGGCGCCAAGGCCCTGGTGGACGTGTCCCGCGACGGCGTGTTCGGGGTGCCGTACTTCATCCACGGCTCGGAGCCCTTCTGGGGCCTGGACCGGGTCGCCGACTTCGCGGCGACCTTCCCCGAGCACGCCCCGGCGCCCGCCGCGCAGAACCCCGACCCCACCGAGCCCGGCATCGCCCTCGTCGGCGGCCCCGCCTCCGACCTGAGCCACGCGGGAGGCTGCGGATGAGCACCTCCGTGCAGGCCCTGCCGCTGACCTCGATCCAGGAGGCGATGTGGACCGCGTACCGCATCGCCCCGGACAGCGCCGCCTACAACATCGTGATGCCGCTGCGGCTGAGCGGCCGGGTCGACCCCGCGGCCATGGACGCCGCTGTCACCACGGTCGGCCAACGCCAGGAACTGCTGCGCTCCGTCTTCGCCGAGCACGGCGGACGCCCGGTCCGCATCGCCTCCGACGCACCCGTCGTACGGCTCGAACTGCGGGACCTCGACGGGATCGACGAGGACGGGCTGCTGCGTGCCGTCGAGGAGGCCGGGGCCCGGCCGTTCCGGCTGGAGTCGGGGACCTTCCGCGTGGTGCTGCTGCGCCGCGCCGACGACGACTGGGCGCTGGTCACCTCCGCCCACCACATCGTCAGCGACTTCACCTCCCGCTGGCTGCTGGTCCGTGACGTCCTCGTCGCCTATGCGGCCCACGCCGCCGGCACCGCCCCCGACTGGCGCCCGCTGAAGAGCTCGTACACCGAGCACGCGGCGGCGGAGCTGGCCCACACCGCCTCCGAGGCCGGGTTGCGGGCCGCCGCCGCCTGGCGGGAGTCGGTCGCCGGATCGGCCCCGGCCGAACTGCCGCTGGACCGGCCGCGCCCCAGGGTGCGCTCGCTGCGCGGCGACACCGTCGTCCGGCGGCTCGCCCCCGAGGCCGCCGACGGGATCGGCGGGGCGGCGGGCGCCGCGGGGGTGACCCCCTTCGCGTACCTGCTCGCCGTGTTCCAGTCGCTTACCCACCGCTGGACCGGGCAGGACGACTTCCTGCTCGGGGTACCCGCCTCCAGCCGCTCCGGCCGCGGTCAGCGGGACGTGATCGGCTGCTTCCTCAACACCATCCCGGTGCGGGCCGAGTTCGGGCCCGGCGCCACCTTCCGGGACGCCGCCGCGCAGGCCGGCGAGCGGATCATGCGGGGCATGCTGGGCGTGCGCTACCCGTGCGGCCTGGCCTTCCCGCAGGCCACCCTGTTCCGCGCCGCGCTGTTCCTGGTCCACATGGACCGCATGGAGCCGCCGGTGCCCAATGTGCCGCCGGGCCAGGCGGTCGGCCGTGCCATCCCGTACGCCGGTCTCGACATCGCCCTGATCGACGTGCCGCAGCAGGAGGGCCAGCTGGACCTGCTGCTGCGCATCGAGCAGACCCCCGACGGTGTGACCGCGGTCTTCTCCTACGACACCGACGTCCTGGACCGGACGACCGTCGAGCGGTTCGCGGACGGCTACGAGCGGATGCTCACGGCCGCCGTACGGGACCCGGACGCCCGGATCACCGATGTCGAACTGGCCGCCGACGCCGACCTGGACGCCGTGCTCGCCCTCGGCTCCGGCGAGACCGGCGCCTTCGACGACTTCAACTCCTTCAATTCCTTCGACTCCTTCGAGAAGGCATGGGACCACCGATGACCACCACCACGATCGCGGTGATCGGCGCGGGCATCGGCGGACTCACCGCCGCCGCCGCCCTGCACCGCCGCGGCATCGACGTCCACGTCTACGAGCGGGGCGACACCCTGCGCGAACAGGGCGTCGGCATGCACCTCGGCCCCAACGGCACCCGGCTGCTGAACCGCATGGGGCTGGCCGGACAGCTCGCCCGGAACGCGGTGCGGCCCGAGGCGCTGGAGGTCCGCGCCTTCCACGACGGCTCCACGGTGGCGCGGCAGGAGATGGGCGTCGCCTGGGAGGAGCGGTTCGGGGCCCCCTACCTGACCGTGCACCGCGGCGACCTGCACCGGATGCTGGCCTCGCTGCTGCCCGCCGAGCGTGTGCACACCGGGCGCGAGCTGACCGGCTACGAGGAGGGTGCCAAGGGCGTCACGCTCCGGTTCGCGGGCGGAACGGTCACCCGGGCCTCCGCGCTGATCGGCGCGGACGGCGTGCACTCCCTGGTCCGCCGTCGGCTGGCCGGACCCGAGCGGCCCGTGTACTCCGGCAACTGCGCGCTGCGGGGTCTGGTGGACGCGGCCGCGCTGCCGGACCTCGACCCCGCGCTGATGTACATGTTCGCGGGCCCCGCGGGGCGCGTACTGCTCTACCCGGTACGCGGCGGACGGCAGTTCACCTATGTCGTGGTCGCCCCGGCGCCCGAGGGGCTGGACGAGTCCTGGACGAGCACGGCCGGGCCCGCCGACCTCGACGCGACGCTGGCCGGATGGGCGCCGCAGGTGCGGGCCCTCGTCGGCACGGCGCGGGAGGTGCGCCGCTGGGCGCTGTACGACCGGGCGCCGCTGGAGCGGTGGAGCACCGCCCGCACCACGCTGCTCGGCGACGCGGCCCATCCGATGCTCCCGCACCACGGTCAGGGAGCCAACCAGGCCATCGAGGACGGGGTGGCCCTCGCGATCTGCCTCAAGGAGGAGGCATCGGGAGCCGCGGGCATCGCCGCCGCGCTCCGCCGCTATGAAGCGACCCGCCGGCCGCACACGACCCGTGTGCAGCTGGGTTCCCGGGACGGACGGCCCACCACCACACAGAAGAGGAACCCTTCCATGACCAACAACCTCGGCAACAACGGCTCGAACAACAACCGCAACGTCAACAACCAGGCCGCCGATATGGCGTGGATCCTCGCCAACGACGTCGAGGCCAACCTGAACCGTAACGACAACCTGCACAGCAACGCCGCCTGATCACTCGTCAGCGACGAGCCCAGGCATCCACGAGCCCCCGGCATCCACGAGCCCCCGGCGCCCCTCGGCGCCGGGGGCTCGCCCCTGTCCACGGTGGCTCAGCGGAGCGTATAGGTGGCCGATAAACGTCCGATAGCGCTGCGTTCAACCATGGGCCACATCTCACCGCGCAGAAGGGACACCCCCATGGCTGAACACATGAGCGACGAAAGCCTGTACCGCGTCGTACTCAACGACGAGGAGCAGTACTCGATCTGGTGGGCCGACCGCGCCCTGCCCGCCGGCTGGCACGCCGAGGGAACCGAGGGCAGCCGCGCGGAGTGCCTGGAGCGCATCAACGCCCTGTGGACCGACATGCGCCCGCTGAGCCTGCGCCGCCGCATGGCCGAGGCCGGCGCCGGCAGCTGATCCGCACCGCCGATCCCGATGGAGGAGAGATCGTGAACGAGCCTGCCAAGTCGGGACGCGTCCCCGGCCATCTGCTGATACTCCCGCTGTTCCGCGCCCAGGCCGCCCGCACCCCGGCAGCAGCCGCCGTCGTCCGCGCCGACGGCACCGCCGTCACCTACGCCGAACTGGCCGCGCTCGCCGACCGGTTCGCGGCCGTCCTGCGGTCGGCCGGGGTGCGCCCCGGCGACTTCGTCGGGGTGTGCCTGGGCCGCGGCCCGGAGCTCGTCGCCGCGTTCCTCGGCGTCTGGCTCGCGGGCGCCGCGTACGTGCCGCTGGACCCGCGGCACCCGGCGGCCCGCCTGGCGGCGGTCCTGGCGGACACCGGGAACCCGGTCGTCCTCGCCGAGCGGGCCACCGCGGACGGCCTGCCCGGCACCGTCCGCACGCTGACCGTCGAGGGCATCGAGGGCATCGAGGGCATCGAGGGCATCGAGGCTGTCCAGGGCGCCCAGGACCTCCAGGGCATCGAGAGCGCCGGCGGCGAACTGCATCACGAGGGAGTGCAGTTCGCCGCCGACGCAGACCAGCCCGCCTACGTCCTGCACACCTCCGGCTCCACCGGCCGCCCCAAGGGCGTGCTCGTGCCGCACGGCGGAATCGCCAACCGGGTGCGCTGGCTGGCGCACCGGCACCGGGTGGGCGCGGGCGACCGGATGCTGCTGAAGACGACCGTCGGCTTCGACGCCGCCGGCCTCGAACTGTTCTCCCCGCTGATCGCGGGCGGCGCCGTGGTGCTCGCCCCCGAGGGCGCCGAGCGCGACCCGGCCGCCCTGCTGCGGGCCGTCATCGAGGGCGGCGTGACGATCCTGCAGGGCGTGCCGTCCGTCTACCGTCGCCTCGTCGAGGAGCCCGGCTGGGAGGGCGCAGGCGCCCTGCGCCTGCTCTTCAGCGCCGGAGAGCCGCTCCACGCCGAGCTGTGCCGTGCCCTGCACGACCGGGTGCCCGGGGCGGAGATATGGAACACCTACGGGCCCACCGAGGCGTCCGTCGACATCACCGAGCACCGCTGGGACCCGGCGCAGGACACCGGCGCCGTGCCGATCGGGCGGCCCATCGGCAACATGCGTGTCCTCGTCCTGGACCAGGCCGGGCGCCCGGTGCCCGTGGGCGTCCCCGGCGAACTGCACGCGGGCGGCGTCGGTCTCGCCCTCGGCTACCTCGGCCGCCCCGACCAGAGCGCCGAACGCTTCGTGCCCGACCCGCACCGGGCGGGCGCCCGTCTCTACCGCACCGGCGACCGGGCGCGCTGGCGGACCGACGGCGTCCTGGAGTACCTGGGCCGCCTGGACCACCAGGTCAAGGTCAACGGCGTCCGGATCGAACCCGGCGAGATCGAGGCCGCGCTGGCCGCCCACCCCTGGGTGCGGGCCGCCGTCGCCGCCGGCGTGCCCGACGGCCGCGGAGGACACCGGCTGGTCGCCTGGGTGCAGTCGCGCGGCGAGCCGCTCGGCCCGCAGGAACTGCGCGCCTTCCTGCGCCACTCGCTGCCCGAGCCGCTGGTGCCGACCGCCTACGTGCCGGTCACCGAGTTCCCGCTCACCCCCAACGGCAAGATCGACCGGTCCGCGCTGCCCGACCCGGCGGACGCCGCCGCCGAGACCGCGCACATCCCGGTCCGTACCCCGGCCGAGCGGGTCGTCGCCGAGGAGTGGACGCGGCTGACCGGCACCCCGGCCGCCGAGATCGGCGCTCACCACGACTTCTTCCAGCTCGGCGGGTCCTCGCTGATGCTCAACCGGCTCGCGGCCGGCCTGTCCCACGCAGCCGGACGGCACATCCCGGCGACCGCGCTGCTGACCGCCACCACCGTGGAGCAGCAGGCCGCGCTGCTCACCGCCGGCCGGGCCGCGGACGACACCGCCGGCCGGGCCGCGGACGACACCGCCGTACCCACGACGCAGCGGTCCGTGACCCCGGTCGACCGCGACCCGCACGGCCTGCCGCTGTCGCCCGGCCAGCAGAGCATGTGGCTGCTGGACCGGCTGCGCCCCGGCAGCGCCGAGTGGAACGCGCCGGTCTTCCTCACCCTGCCCGCCGCGTACGACGACACGGTCGTACGCGGAGCGCTCAGCGCGCTCGCCGCCCGCCACGAGATCCTGCGCACCCGCTACCTGCTGCGCGGCACCGAGCCGGTGCAACTCGCCGACCTGCCGGCCGAGTGGGACGTCCGCTTCGCCCGCGCCGACACCGCCGACGAGCTGAACGTGCTGGTGGAGGCCGAGTTCGCCGTCCCCTTCGACCTGGTGCGGGGGCCGGTGCGCCGGGCCCTCGCGGTGCGCGGCCGGGGCATGCTGACCCTGCTGCTGAGCATCCACCACATCGCCTGCGACGGCTGGACCTCCGTCGTCCTGGAGCGCGATCTCAAGGCGCTCGCCGAGGCCCTGTACACCGACACCGACGCGCACCTGCCCGCCCTGCCCGTCCAGTACGCCGACCACGCCGTCCACCGGCGCGCCCGGCTGACCGACACCTTCCTGGTGTCCGAACTCGCCCACTGGAAGGAGGCCCTGGACGGCATCACGCCGGTCGACCTGCCCGCCGACCGGCCCCGCCCGGCCACCCGGGACGCGGCCGGCGCCGCGCACGTCTTCACCGTGCCGGCCCCGCTCGCCGAGCAGGTCGCCGCGCTCGGCCGCAGCCGCGGGGCCACCCTGCAGCAGACCCTGCTGACCGCGTTCGCCGCGCTGGTGGCCCGGTTCAGCGGCAACTGGGACGTGCCGGTCGGCGTGCCGGTCGCCGGACGGCACGGCGACGAGGTCGCCGAGGTGGCGGGCTACTTCCTCAACACGCTGGTGCTGCGCTGCGACGCGCCTGCCGATACACCGTTCAGGGAGGCGCTGGTCCGGGTCCGCGACACCGCCCGTACGGCCTTCGCTCACCAGGAGCTGCCGTTCGACCGGCTGGTGGCCGAGCTGGACGACACCCGCGACCCGGCCCGCACCCCGCTCTACCAGGTGATGTTCGACATCCACGAGGAGGGCCGCACCGGCACCGCGGTCGACGCCGGTGACGTGGACGCCTTCCGTGGGGCCTGGCGCACCGCCCGCACCGACCTCACCTTCGTGCTCCAGCGCCGCCCCGACGGCTCGCTGCTCGGCCTCGCCGAGTACGCCACCGCCCTGTTCGACGCGGCCACCGTCGAGCGGCTGGCGGACTGCTGGATCCGGCTGCTGGAGTCGGTCACCGCCGACCCGGACCGCCGGCTGGCCGACGTCGACCTGCTGCCCCCGCCGCTGCGCGCCGAGCTGCTCGCCCGCGGGCCCGGCCGGCCGGAGCCCGGCACGGTCACCGGACCCGAGCAGACCGTCGACGCGGCCATCGCCGCGGCGGCCCGGCGCGCGCCGCAGGACACCGCGGTCGTGTGCGGCGGCGAGAGGTGGACCTACGAGCGGCTGGAGCGCCGGGCCGAGGCGTTCGCCACCCGGCTGCGCGCCGCGGGCGCCGGCGAGGGTTCGGTGGTCGCCGTCCTGCTCGGCCGCACCCCCGATCTGGTCGCCGCGTTCCTCGGCGCCTGGCGGGCGGGCGCCGCGTACGTGCCGCTGGACCCGGCCGCCCCGGACGAGCGCACCGCGCACGTCCTGACGGACGCCGCTGCGTCGGTCCTGGTCACCGACGGCACCCACGCCGCCCGGTTCGCGGGCCGCTTCGAAGGCCGGGTACTGGACGTGGGCACGGTCGCGGAGACCCCGCAGACCGCCGCCCGTACGCGGCCGGCACCGCCCGTCCCGGCGGTCGCCGACGACCCTTCCCGCCTGGCCTACCTCATGTACACCTCGGGCTCCACCGGGCGGCCCAAGGGAGTCGCCGTCGAGCACGGCTCGCTGCTGACCATGCTGCGCGCCTCCCAGGCCCATCTGGACTTCGGCCAGGGCCCGGACGACGCCTGGCTGGCGCTGGCCCAGGTCACCTTCGACATCTCCTGCACCGAGCTGTTCATGCCGCTGGTGGCCGGTGGCCGGGTGGTGCTCGCCCGGGAACAGGAGCAACGCGACCACGCGGCCCAGCTGCGGCTGATCGACGAACAGGAGGTCAGCCACCTCCAGGTGGCCCCGACGCACTGGCAGCTGCTGCTGGACGCGGGGCTCGGCCGTCGTCCCATCGTCGGCCAGACCGGCGGCGAACCCTGCCCGCCCGCGCTGGCCCGCGAACTCTCGCGCCGCCTGATGCGGTTCATCAACGAGTACGGGCTGACCGAGACCACCATCGCCGCCACCCGCTGGGACGCCGACGACGCCGCCAGCGGCGTGCCCGTCGGCCGCCCCTACCCGCACGTGACGGCGTACGTCCTCGACGACCGTCTCCAGCCCGTGCCGTACGGCGTCACCGGCGAGCTGTGCGTCGGCGGTGACGGACTCGCCCGCGGCTACCACGGCCGCCCCGGCCTGACCGCCGCCGCCTTCGTGCCCGACCCGTACGGCCCCGCCGGGGCGCGGCTGTACCGCACCGGCGACCGGGCCCGGATGCGGCCCGACGGCACCCTGGAGTTCGCGGGCCGCGCCGACGGCCAGGTCAAGATCCGCGGTCGCAGGGTGGAGACCGGCGAGGTGCAGGGCGTCCTCGTCGAGCACCCGGCCGTCGCCCAGGCCTACGTCACCGTGCACGGCTCCGGGCCCGAGGCGGCCCTGGTCGGCTACTGGACGCCCGCCTCGGACGCCGGGCCGGCCACCGACGCGGAACTGCTCGACCACTGCGCCCGCCGGCTGCCCGACTACATGCTGCCCGCCTTGCTGGTGGGCCTGGAACGGCTGCCGCTGACCCGGCACAACAAGGTCGACACCGCCGCGCTGCCCGTGCCCGACCTGGCCGCCGCGCTCGCCGACGAGCCGTACAGCGCGCCCGAGGGACCGGTCGAGGAGGCCCTCGCCGCGATCTGGTCCGAGGTGCTGTTCGGCGACGGCGCCGCCCGGCCGGTCGGGGCCCGTCAGGGCTTCTTCCGCATCGGCGGCAACTCGGTGCGCGCGACCCGGGTGATCGCCCGCGTCCAGGAGGAGTTCGACGTCGAGCTGCCGCTGAGCGCCGTCTTCGAGCGGCCCACCGTGCGGGGCCTCGCCACCGCTGTGGAAGAGGCCGTGCGCGCCGAGATCGAATCGCTCACCGAGGCCGAACTGGCCCTCGCCCACCGGGAGTACCAGCCGTGACCGCACCCACCGCACCGAACCGGGAAGAGCTGGCGGCCGACCTGCTGCGCCGCCGGCTGGCCGCCCGCGCCGGAGGCCGCCGCGCGGTCCCGGCCGAAATCCCCCGCGCCGACCGCTCGAAACCCCTCGTCCTGACCGCCGGACAGCGCAGCCTGTGGTTCCTGCACCAGCTCGACCCGGACAGCCCCGAGTACCTCCTGCCGATGGTGTACCGGCTGCGCGGCGCCCTCGACACCGGCGCCCTGCACCGCGCCTTCGACACGCTGGCCGCCCGCCACGAGATCCTGCGCACCCGGTACGTCCTCGACGGCACCGAACCCCGCCAGGTGATCGACCCGGCAGGCCCGGCGGACTTCGCCGTCGTCGAGGGCGGCGACTGCGACGGTGACGCCGACAGCCGCGCTGTCGCGTTCGCGGAGGAACAGGCCGCCCGGCCCATCGACCTCGCCACCGAACAGCCGCTGCGCGTACGGCTGCTGCGGCTCGCCGCGGACGACCACGTGCTGGTGGCGGTGGTGCACCACATCGCCTGCGACGCGATGACCCGACCGCTGCTGCTGTCCGAGCTCTCGGCCCTGCACACGGCCGCCGTCGAGGGCCGCGACCCGGCGGGCGCACTGCCCGAGCCGGCCCTCCAGTACGCCGACTACGCGGCGTGGCTCACCGAGCGGGACGGCTCACCGGCCGCGGCCGCCGGCCTTGCCTGGTGGCGGGAGCGGCTGGCCGGACTGGCCCCGCTCGGGCTGCCCACCGACCGGCCCCGGCCCGCCGTCCGCGACGGCAGCGGCGCCATGACGCGCTTCGAGGTGCCCGCGCCGGTCGCGGAGAGCCTGCGCGCACTCGCCCGGGACGAGGGCGCCACCGCCTTCATGGTCCTGCTCGGTGCCTGGCAGCTGCTGCTCGGCCGCTACGCCGGCACCACCGACGTGTGCGTCGGCACCGCCTCCTCCGGCCGTACCCGGCCCGAGCTGCGCCGGATGGCCGGCTACGCCTACAACACCCTGGCGCTGCGCGCCGCCTGGCGGCCCGGGACGTCCTTCCGCCGCTTCCTCGCCGACAGCCGCACGGCCGTACTGGCCGCCTTCGACCACCAGGGCACCCCCTTCGACCGGATCGCCGACGAGGTGGAGCCGGAGCGGGACCTGTCCACCACGCCCGTCTTCCAGGTCATGTTCGACCTCGTCTCCGGCGAGGGCGGCCCCGAGGGCCCCGAGCTGCCCGGCGTCACCGTCGCGCCCGTACCGGCCGAGAGCCGCGTCTCCCGCTTCGACCTCACCCTGCACCTGACCGAACGGCCCGACGGCACCCTCCACGGCAGCCTGGAGTACGCCACCGCGCTCTTCGACGCGGCCACCGCCGAGCGGATCACCCGCCACTACCGGACCCTGCTCGCGGCGATCGCCCGGGCCCCCGGCACCCCGGTCGCCGACCTCGACGTCCTGGACGCCGCCGAGCGCGCCCTGCTGCTCGACGGCCCGGCCACCCCCGTGGGCACCGACCGCCCGCTCGAACTCGGGGCCCTGCGCCCCGTCTTCGAGACGATCGCCGCGCAGATGGCGGCCACCCCGCACGCGCCCGCGCTACGGCACGCCGGCAGCACCGTCAGCTACGCCGAACTCGACGCCCGAGCCGACCGGTTCGCCCGCCGTCTCACCGAGCTGGGCGCCGGTCCCGAGGCCGTCGTCGCCGTCCTCCTGGACCGCGGCCCCGACCTGGTCGCCGCGCTGCTGGGCATCTGGCGGGCGGGCGCCGCCTACCTCCCGGTCGACCCGGCCCACCCGGACGACCGTGTCGCCCACATGCTGGCCGAGACCGCGACCGCCCTGGCCGTCACCGAGACCCGGTACACCGGCCGCCTGACCGGCGTCCGCGCGGTCGTCGTCGACGACCCGGCCGAGCGGGCCGCGCTGGAGACGGCCGACGCCGAGCTGCCCGCCGTCCACGACCTGGACCGGCTCGCCTACGTCATCTACACCTCCGGCTCCACCGGGCGCCCCAAGGGCGTCCTGATCAGCCACCGCGGCCTCGCCAACTACCTGGGCTGGACGGTCCGGGCGTACGCGAGCGCGGGCACCGGGGGAGCGCCGCTGTTCTCCTCCATCGCCTTCGACCTGGGCGTGCCCGATCTGTACACGCCGCTGATGACCGGGCAGCCGGTGCATCTGCTGCCGCAGGACCTCGACACCGCCGACCTCGGCGACCTGCTCGCGGCAGGCGGACCGTACGCCTTCATCAAGCTCACCCCGGGCCATCTCAACCTGCTGGTGGAGCAGTTGAGCCCGGAGCAGGTGCGCGGGCTGGCCGGACTCGTCATCGCCGCCGGTGACTCCTTCACCGCCCGGCTCGCCGAACGGTGGGCGACGGCGGCGGGAGAGGGCGGCACCCGGCTGGCCGCCGAGTACGGGCCCACCGAGATCACCGTCGGCAACTCCGCCTACTTCCTCGAAGGGCCGGTCGCCACCGAGCTGGTGCCCATCGGCCGGGCCGTCCCGCACACCACGATGTACGTCCTGGACGACCGGCTGCGCCCGCTTCCCACCGGCGTCCCCGGCGAGGTGTGGATCGGCGGCACCGGACTGGCACGCGGCTACGCCGGCCGGCCCGACCTGACCGCCGAGCGGTTCGTGCCCGACCCCTACGGCCCGCCCGGCAGCCGCCTCTACCGCTCCGGCGACCTGGCCCGGGTGCTGCCCGACGGGAACCTCGACTTCCTCGCCCGCGTCGACCACCAGGTCAAACTGCGCGGCTACCGGATCGAGTTGGGGGAGATCGAGACCGCGCTCACCGCGCACCCGGCCGTCGCCGAGGCCGTCGCGATCGTCCGCGAGGACACCCCCGGCGACCAGCAGCTCGTCACCTACCTCGTACCGGCCCCCGGCACCGGCGCCGACGACCTCGGCCCGGCCGGCCTGCGCGCACACCTCGGCGCGTCGCTGCCGCCGTACATGCTGCCCTCCGCCTACCTCACCCTGGACTCGCTGCCGCTGACCGGCAACGGCAAGCTCGACCGGCGTGCGCTGCCCGCGCCCGGCCGCGCCGCCACGGCCGTCGGCGCGCACGTCGAGGCCCGCACCGACGCCGAGCGGGCCATGGCCGCCGTATGGGCGCGGGTACTCGGCCTGGACACCGTCGGGGTGCGCGACAACTTCTTCGACCTGGGCGGCGACTCGCTGCGCGCGGTCGCACTGGTCGGGGCGCTGCGCGCGGACGGCTGGGAGACCAGCGTCCGGGACGTCTTCGAGCACCGGACCGTCGAACGCCTCGCAACGGCCGTCGCCCGCACCGGCGCCCCGGCCGCCGACGTGCCCCGCACCGTCGCACGGTTCGCGCTGATCGACGCCGCCGACCGGGCGGAACTGCCCGCCGACGTCACCGACGCCTACCCGGTCTCCCGCATCCAGGCCGGGATGCTCGTCGAGATGCACGGCGGCAGCGGCGAGAACCGCTACCACAACATCACCTCCTTCCGGATCCGCGACGAACTCCCCTTCGACCCGGCCGCGTTCCAGCGGGCCGCCGACCTGATCGTCGAGCGGCACGAGGTGATGCGCACCTCCTTCGCCCTGGCCGGGTACTCCCAGCCGCTCCAGCTGGTGCACGCCGCCGCCCGCATGCCCGTCGTCCACGAGGACCTGCGCCACCTCCCCGAGGACGCCCGGCAGCAGGCGCTGTGGGACTTCGCCGACCGGGACCGGGCCGAGCTGTTCGACCTGACCCGGGCACCGCTGATGCGGATGGCCGTGCACCTCCTGGACGACGAGAGCTGGTGGCTGTCGATCACCGAGTGCCACCCCGTCATCGAGGGCTGGAGCTACCACTCCCAGCTGATGGAGATGCTCCGCGCCTACCGTGCCCTGCGCACCGGCGGCGAGCCCGCCCCCGCGCCGCCCGCGCCCGCCGTCCGCTACGCCGACTTCATCGCCGGTGAGCTGCGCGCCCTCGAGGACCCGGCCGACCAGGAGTTCTGGCGCGGGATCGTCGAGGGACACGACAAGTTCACCGTGCCGCCCGGCTGGGCGGGCGACCCCGCGGGACCCGACGAGCGCTACCGCATCGACCTGCCCCTGACGGACCTGGAACCGGGCCTGCGCGCCCTGGCGACCGCCGCCGAGGTGCCGTACAAGAGCGTGCTGCACGCCGCGCACAGCAAGGTGCTGTCGCTGCTGACCCGCTCCGCCGCCTTCCGCGGCGGCATGGTCGCCGACGCCCGGCCCGAGGAGGCCGGCGCCGAGACGGTCTCCGGCATGTACCTCAACTCGGTGCCCTTCCCCTACGAGCGGACCGCCCGCACCTGGGGCGAACTGGCCCGGCAGGTCTTCGCGCACGAGGTCGCGCTGTGGCCGCACCGCCGCTACCCGATGCCCGCGATGCGCGTGCCCGGCGGCGAGGCCCATCTGATCGACGTGCTCTTCCACTACCTGGACTTCCACCAGGTCGACACCGAGCTCATCGACATCATGGCCAGCCGCGACGACAGCCCCAACGAGTTCCCGGTCGTCGTCGGCACTCCCGTCCGCGGCCACCTCTCCCTCGCCTCCCGCACCCGCACCCTCTCCCGGTCCGCCGCCGACCGGCTGGCCGGGCTGTACCGCGCGGTGCTCACCGAGATGGCCCGCGCGGGCGCCGACGGCGACAGCACCGGCGCCTTCCCCGACCGTTACGAAAGAGCCCGCCTCAAGGCGCCCGCCCTGCCCCACCCCGAGATCCCCGCCGACGTCCTCGGCGCCTTCGAGGCGCAGGCCGCCCGCACCCCGGCGGCCACCGCCCTGCACGGAGAGGACTTCCGCCTCTCCTACGGCGAGCTCGACGCCCGCGCCAACCGGATCGCCCGCCGCCTGCGCGCCCTCGGCGCCGGCGCCGAGACTCGGGTGGCGGTGCTGCTCGACCGAGGCCCGGACCTTGTCGCCGCCCTGCTCGGCGTGTGGAAGGCGGGCGCCGTGCAGGTGCCCCTCGACCCCTGTGCGCCGGACGCCCGGCTCGCCGGGACCGCGCCGCGGATCGCCGTCACCCAGCGCTCGTACCTCTCCCGGCTGCCCGCCGCAGCCGTGCTGCTCGCCGACGACGCCGCCCACGAGGGCGACGGCTCGCCGCTCGGCCTGCGGCACGATGCGGACCGGCTCGCCTACGTCCTGCACACCTCCGGCTCCACCGGCACCCCCAAGGCCGTCGAGGTCTCCCACCGGGCCCTCGCGCACTACCTCGACTGGGCCGTACGGCAGTACACCGAGGCGGGCCGTGGCGGAGCGCCCTGGTTCACCCCGGCCGGCTTCGACCTCGGGATGCCCGCACTGTACGCGCCGCTGATGACCGGGCAGCCGGTACGGGTGCTGCCGCAGAGGTACGGCACGGCCGAGTTCGGACAGCTGCTGCTGCGCGGCGCGCCGTACGCGTTCCTCGGCCTGACACCGGGCCATCTGGCGTTGCTGGAACACCAGCTGACCGACCGGGAACTGGCCGGGCTGGCCGGGCTCGCGGTCTGCGCCGGGGACGCCTACCCCACCGCGCAGGCCGACCGGGTCGCCGCCCGGATCCGCGCCGGCGGCGGGGGCATGGCCCTCGGCGCCGAGTACGGGCCCACCGAGGCCACCGTCGCCGCCACCTACGGCCCCGTCCGCGCCCGGTCCACGCGGGCCCTGGTCCCGCTCGGTGCCCCGCTGCCCGGCGTCCTGGTCCGCGTCCTCGACGCGGAGCTGCGGCCCGTGCCCGACGGCGTCACCGGTGAGGTGTTCCTCGGCGGCGACGGACTCGCCCGCGGCTACGGCGGCCGTCCCGACCTGACCGCGCTCGCCTTCCGTCCCGACCCGTACGGATTGCCCGGCAGCCGCCTCTACCGCACCGGCGACCTGGCCCGGCGACTGCCGGGCGGGCTCCTGGAGTTCGCGGGCCGCACCGATGGCCAGGTCAAGATCCGCGGCCACCGGGTGGAGCCCGGCGAGGCCGAGGCCGCCCTCACCGCCGACCCGGCCGTACAAGAAGCGCTGGTCACGGCCGTCCCGGCCGCCGACGGCGGGAAGCGGCTCGCCGCCTGGGTGGTGCCCGCCGAGGGCCGCACCATCGAGGTCGCCGCGCTCCGGGACCGGCTGCGCACCCTCCTGCCCGCCGCGCTCGTCCCGGCCACCGTCGAAGTGGTCACCGCCCTGCCGCTCACCCCGCACGGCAAACGCGACCGGGCCGCCGTCGTGGCCCGCGAGGCGACCGGCGCGGGCGCGGCACCGTACGCGGCACCGCGCACCGCCACCGAACGGCGGCTCGCCGCGGTCTGGGCCGAGGTGCTCGGCCTCGAACGGGTCGGCGTCGACGACGACTTCCGCGAACTGGGCGGCGACTCGCTGCTCGTGCCACCGCTGCTGGTCGCCGCCCGCCGCGCCGGCCTCGCCCTCGACCTGGCCACGGCCCTGCGCCACCCCACCGTCGCGCGGCTCGCCGCCGCCCTGGACCACTCCGCAACCAGCAGGGAAGGCTGACCCATGGAAGTCCTCCGGGACGTGCGCCACGCGCGCCACCTCATCTCCGTCGACGACCTCACCGACCACGAACTGCACCGCGTCGTCGCACGCGGCGCCGCGTTCTCCGCCGGCCTCGCCGACCCGGTCCGCCCGCTAGACGGCCTGGTCGCCGGGGTCTACTTCGCCAAGACCTCCACCCGCACCCGGACCGCCTTCTCCTCCGGCGCACTGCGCCTCGGCGCATCCCTCGTCTCCTACGGGCCCGGCGACCTCCAGCTCAACACCGGCGAGAGCACCGAGGACACCGGCCGGGTGCTGTCCGGCATGCTCGACGTGCTGGTGGCCCGCACCGCGGGACCGGAGGAGGAGATGCGCGGCTGGGCGAGCCAGCACCGGATGGCCGTCGTCAACGCCATGAGCGCCGAGGAGCACCCCACCCAGGCGCTGACCGACCTGACCACCCTGCTCCGGCACTTCGGCCGCATCGAGGGCCTGCGCGTCCTCTACGCCGGCGAGGGCAACAACACCGCCGCTGCCCTCGCCCTGGCCCTCGGCCGCTACCCCGGCGTCCACCTCGACCTGCGCACCCCGCCCGGGTACGGGCTCACCCCGTCCGTCGCCGAGCGGGCCGCGGCCCACGCCGCCCGCAGCGGCGCCCGGATCACCGAGCGGCACGACATGGACGCCCTCGCGGGGGCGTACGACGTCATCTACACCACCCGCTGGCAGACCACCGGCACCAGCAAGCCGGACGCCAACTGGCGGGAGATCTTCGCGCCGTTCCAGGTGGGCCCGTGGCTGTGGGACGGCTCGCCCCGCGCCGTCTTCATGCACGACCTGCCGGCCCACCGCGGCGAGGAGGTCACGGCGGACGTCCTGGACGGCCCGGCGAGCATCGCCTTCGCGCAGGCCACCAACAAGATGCACAGCGCCATGGCGGTCCTGGAGCACGTGCACGCCCCGCTGACGGCCCGGGTGCCGGAAAGCGCAACCGCCCGATGAGCGGCACCACGGGTCCGGCCACGGACCCCTCGGAAGTGCCGTGGCTGATGACGGAGGAGACGCGCGACGGGAGCGGCAGCGCGGTGGGTACGGTCACCGAGGTGCCCGAGCCGACACCGGGGAGCACACCGGGGCCGGTGTCTGCCGGTAGGCCGGGGACCGGACCGGAGTCGGTGTCTGCCGGTAGGCCGGGGACCGCACCGGAGCGGGTGTCTGCCGGTAGGCCGGGGACCGCACCGGAGCGGGTGTCTGCCGGTAGGCCGGGGACCGCACCGGAGCCGGCGTCTGCCGAGTCCGCGCCCCTACTGCCGCTGCGCCGCAACCGGGACTTCACCCTGCTGTGGGGCGGCGCCGGGCTGTCGCTGCTGGCCGGGCGGGCGACCGCCGTGGCGTATCCGCTGACCGTGCTGTGGGCCACCGGATCGCCGGGGGACGCCGGACTGGTCGGCACCGCGTTGCTGCTGCCCATGCTGCTGATGCAGCTGCCCGGCGGGGTGCTCGTCGACCGCTACGACCGGCGGCGCATCATGATCGGCGCCGGGCTCGGCCAGGCACTGATCGCCGTCGTGGTGACCGCGCTGCTGCTCAGCGGACGCACCTGGCTGTGGGCGCTGCTGGCCGCCGCGTTCGCCGAGGGCGCCCTCGGCGTGCTGCACCAGCTCGCCGAACGGGCGGCCGTACCGGCCGTCGTCCCCCGCGAGCAGCTGCCCGCCGCGCTCACCGGCAACGAGGCCCGCACCCGCGGCGCCGCCATCGCAGGACAGCCGCTCGGCAGCGGACTGGTCGCGCTCGGTGCCTCGCTGCCCTATGCCGCCGCTGCCGTCAGCCAACTGGCCTCCGTCATCTGCCTGTTCGGAGTGCGAGGCAAGCTTCAGCAGGAACGCACCGGACCGCCGGCCCGGCTCGGCACCGAGATCCGCGAGGGCCTGGTGTGGATGTGGCGGCAGCCCTTCCTGCGAGCCGTGATGACCGCCGTCGCCGTCACCAACATCCTCTTCCAGGGCCTCAACCTGGCCGTGATGGCGGGCATCCAGGAACGGCACGGCACCCCCTTCGAAGTCGGCCTGGTGCTCTCGCTCAGCGGCGCCGGCGGGCTCGTCGGCGCGATCACCGGCGGCTGGTGGAACACCCGGTTCCCGCTGCGCACCCTGGTCCTGGGCGGACTGCTCGCCTGGACCGCCTTCATGGTCCCGGTGGCCGTCGCCCTGGACACCCCCGTGCTGCTCGGCGCCCTGTTCGCGGCGAGCGGCTACGTCGGCGGCGTCTTCAACGTCGCCGGCGGGGTGCTCCTCGTCCGGGCCGCGCCCGACCAGCTGCGAGGCCGCGCCAACTCCTTGGCCAACCTGGTGGGTTCGGGTGCCATGGCGGCCGGGCCGGTCGCCGCCGGCTTCCTCCTGGAGTCCACCGACGCCCTGCGCACCGCCCTCGCCCTCAGTGCCGTCATGGCGCTCACGGCACTGGTGGCGCTGGCTTCGCCCGGCCTGCGCAAGGCGCCGTTCCCCGAGCCGGGGGACGCCCCCGCCGACGGCCCCGGGAACACCTCCCGGAAGCGTCCCTGAGACCCGCCCGGAAACCGGCCCTGACCTGCCGGTTTCCGGTATAGGTCGCCGATAGGGCCATACGCGAGAGTCATAGCACGCAAGCAACTGGGCCACCGGCCCGCAGCCCCGCCCGTGATTCCGCCCCATCCACCCCGTGTAAGGAGAACGCGCATGACGCTCAACACCCTGGACCGCAGGAGTGCGTTGCGGGCCGCCCTCGGCGTCGCCGGAGCGGCCGCCACGGCGTCCCTCGTCGGCGCCACGCCCGCCGAGGCCCACGGCCGCCGCCACCCCGCCCTGCCGGAGGTCTCGGGCATGGTCGGCGACCGCTGGGCGAACGAGTTCTGGTACCAGTACGACGAGATGTCGTACTACACCCCGTCCCAGGAGATGTCGGACGCGGTCTACGCCATCGTCGCGCCGTTCGGCGGCTTCACCAAGACCTACGACGCCTGGGTCGAGACCCGCAAGAGCGGCCGCTACCCGCGCAGCTACATGGAGCTGATCAGACCGAACAAGGCCGCCTTCGAGGTCGTCTCGCGCGAACAGATAAAGATCTACGACCAGTTCTACGGCCGCGACCCGCGCGGACTGCTTTTCGCCTTCCAGGAGTACGGCCAGGGCACGCTGTTCGACCCGCGCCGCCCGGACGGCCAGAAGGTCCACATGATGAACTACACGCCGCCGTCACCCACCCACGCCTACCACCGCTGGCACCCTTTCCTGGCCGGCTTCGCGCTCCTCGGCATCAAGCCGCACTACTGGACCCACATCAACCGGCTCGCCGGCGTCGCCTGGGAACTGCAGTCGCTGGCCCAGCCGATCACGGACCGCAACGACAACCCGCACCTGCCCAAGCGCACCGTCCGCCGCGTCACCTCCAAGTGGATGTGCCGCGACCGCGCCGAGCTGGACAAGGCCTTCGACGTCTTTCCCTTCCCGGTCGACCTCGGCAAGTAGCGGCAGGCACGGACACAACCGGGCAGGGGCGCCCTCCGCGGCGCCCCCACCGGCCCCCGCCGCAACCCGGCTCGGCCCCGTCCCGACCCGGCTCGGCCCCGTCCCGACCCGGCTCGGCCCCGTCCCGACCCGGCTCGGCCCGTCTCGACCCAGCTCAGGCCCGTCCCAGCGCAGGAGGCACGCTCACCATGCAGGACACTGCCCGCTCCCTCGGAACCTCACCCCGTATCGGCGTCTGGCTGGTCGGCGCCCGAGGCTCGGTCGCGACCACCGCCGTCGCGGGCGTGGCCGCCATCGCAGCGGGCCTCGCCTCCGCCACCGGATGTGTCACCGAGTCCCCCGACTTCGCCGGCGCCGGCCTGCCGGACCTCGCCGACCTCGTCTTCGGCGGCCACGACGTCGTCGACGTGCCGCTGACCGTGAGGGCGGGCGAACTGGCCCACGCGGGCGTCCTGCCGACCCCTCTCGTCGCCGCGGTGCGCCCCGCCCTGGAGGCCGCCGACGCCGGGATCCGCGACGGCTCGCCGCTGCCCGACGAGCCCCAGTACACCACCGCGCGTCGCCTCGCGGCCGACATCGACGACTTCCGTACGCGGCACGGCCTGGAGCAGGTCGTCGTCGTCAACGTCTCCTCCACCGAGCCGCTGCCCGAGCCCGACCACGCCTTCCTCGCCCTCCCCGACCTCGACAAGGCCCTCGCCGCCAGCACCGACCTGCTGCCGCCCAGCTCGCTGTACGCCTACGCCGCCTTCCACGCCGGCTGCGCCTACGTCAACTTCACCCCCTCCGCCGGTGCCGCGCTGCCCGCCCTGGAGGAGCTCGCCCGGCTGCGCGGGGTCCCGCACGCGGGCCGCGACGGCAAGACCGGCGAGACGCTGGTCAAGAGCGCCCTGGCGCCGATGTTCACGCAGCGCGCGCTCCGGCTGCGCTCCTGGTCCGGCACCAACCTGCTCGGCGGTGGCGACGGCGCCACCCTCGCCGACCCCGAGGCCGCGCGCAGCAAGACCGAGTCCAAGCAGCGCGCCCTGGAGGAGACCGTCGGGCACGCCGTCGAAGGCGTGGTGCACATCGACAACGTGCCGGAGCTGGGGGAGTGGAAGACCGCCTGGGACCACATCACCTTCGAGGGGTTCCTCGGCGTGCGCATGACCCTCCAGTTCACCTGGCAGGGCTGCGACTCGGCGCTGGCGGCGCCGCTCGTCCTCGACCTGGTCCGGCTCGCCGCGCTGGCCCGCCGCCGCGGGGAGAGCGGGGCGCTGCCCGCGCTCGGCTTCTTCTTCAAGGACCCGGCGGCCTCCGCGGAGCACAACCTGACCCTGCAGTACGGAGCCCTCATCGAGTGGGCCGCCACGTCCGCCGAGCCCGCGCGCCGGTCCGAGGTGGCGCGATGACGACCGCGACCGCTCCGCCGCCGGTCGCCGGCGCCTCCGGTGCCTCGGCACCCCGGCAGCCAAGTCCCCGCCGTCGCACCCTGCGTGAACTGACCCGCGGCGCTCGCGACACGCTCACGGCGTGCCGCGCGGCCGCCCGGGCGGCGTCGACGGCGTTCCGGACGGCGCGGGGGACCGAGACCACCCCCTCCGTTTCCCCCCGCCCCCGGTACGACACCGGGTACCGGCCCCGTTCCGTCGCGGTCCGGCAGCACGCCACCGCGGTCGCCGAGCTGGTACGGGCGCCCGCCGCGCTCACCGTCCCCGGCGACGTCCTGGCCGGTGCGCTCAGCGCCGGCCGCCCGGCGGGCGGGCGAACCCTGCTCCTGGCCGCCTCCTCCGTCAGCCTGTACTGGGCCGGCATGGCTCTCAATGACTGGGCCGACCGCGAAGAGGACGCCCGCGAACGCCCCGAACGCCCGGTGCCGTCCGGGCGGATCAGCGCCGGGGCCGCCCTGGGCATCGCCGGCGGGCTCACCGCCGCGGGCCTCGGCCTGGGCGCGCTCGCCGGCGGCCGCCGCGTCCTGCTGCGGCGGACCCTGCCGCTCGCGGCCACCGTGTGGGCGTACGACCTGGGCCTGAAGCACACCCCGCTGGGACCCGTCGCGATGGCGGCGGCCCGTGCCCTCGACGTGCTGCACGGCACCGGCCCCTCGCCGGCCGGTCCCGCGCTGCACGCCGCGGCCACGGTCGGCGCCCACACCTGGGCGCTGACCCGCCTCAGCCGCCACGAGGTGAACGGCACGGCGGGCCACGAGCCCCTGCTGTCCCTGGCGGTGACGGCGGCGGTGACCCTGGCGGCGACGGCCGGCACCTCATATGCCTCCGGGCGGGGGCGTCCTGAGCCGGCGTCCGCCGCGGCGAGGCAGGTGCCGGACGGCGCACCGGCCACCGCGTCCGCCGTGCTGCGTCACCTCGCCGACTTCGCCGCGCGGTCGGCCCCCGGCGTCGCGCCGGACGGGCCACCGGCCACCCTGTCCGCCGTGCTGCGTCACCTCGCCGGTTTCACCGCGCGGTCGGGCCCCGGCATCGGAACCGACGTGCCACGGCTGCCCGGCCGGTCCCTCGCCGTGACCCTCCTGACCTCCGCCGTCTACGCGGTCACCTGCGCCCGCGCCCAGTGGGCCGCCCTGCGCGACCCGGACGCCGCGCGGACCCGGGCCGCGGTCGGCGCCGGCATCCACGCGCTGCTGCCGCTCCAGGCCGCCCTCGTCTCCCGCACCGGCTCTCCCGGGCTCGCCGCCCTGCTCGCCGCGGTCCTCCCGCAGGCAGCCCGCCTCGCCAGAAAGGTGTCCCCGACATGACAGCCCACCAGGGCCCCCGGCCCGGCACGCACCCGGCTGTCACCGGCGCCGGCCCGGCAGCGACCGAAACCCACCCGGGCGTGGGGGCCGGCGCCGGTCCGGTCGGGCCCGAAACCGTCCCCCAGGAGGAGGCACACCCCGCACAAGCGGAGCGCCTCCGCTTCGCCTACGGCACCAACGGCTTCGCCGATCACCGGCTCACCGACGCCCTCGCGGTCCTTGCCGACCTCGGGTACGACGGGGTCTCGCTCACCCTCGACCACCAGCACCTCGATCCGTACGCTCCCGGCCTGGCGGCCCGCGTCCGGGACGCGGGGCGGGCGATCCGGCGTGCCGGGCTCGCCGTCGTCGTGGAAACCGGGGCGCGCTATCTGCTCGATCCGATGCGCAAGCACCGGCCGACGCTGCTGAGCGCCGAGCCCGAGGGGCGGGCCGCCCGGCAGGAGCTGCTGCGGCGCGCGACCGTCATCGGGGCCGAACTGGGCGCCGAGGCCGTGCACTTCTGGAGCGGCACGCCCGACCCCGGCACCACCCGCGAGGAGGCGTGGCGGCGGCTGGAGGAGGGCTGTTCGACGGCCCTCGCCGACGCCGAGCGGGCCGGGGTCCGGCTGGCGTTCGAGCCGGAGCCGGGCATGCTCGTCGCCGATCTGGCCGGGTACCGCAGGCTGTGGCGGGCGCTGGGCGCACCGGACCGGCTGGGGCTCACCCTGGACATCGGGCACTGCCGGTGTCTGGAGCCGTACCCGGAGCGGCGGTGTGTCGAGCTGGCCGCCGACCGGCTGGCCCACGTGCAGATCGAGGACATGCGGCGGGGCGTGCACGAGCACCTGCCGTTCGGGGAGGGGGAGATCGACTTCCCGCCGGTTCTCGAGGCGCTGCGCGCGGCCCGGTACCGAGGCCTGGTCTCCGTGGAGCTGCCCCGGCACAGCCACGCCGCGACCGCGACGGCCCGCCACAGCATCGAGTTCCTGCGCGCCGCGGCGTCCCGGCCCCCGGTTTCCGGGTCCCAGCCCGCGGTCCCCGGCCTCCGGCCCGCGGTCCCCGGCCTCCGGCCCGCCGTCCCCGGGTCCCGGCCCGCCGGACCCGGGCCCCGTGCCGCCGGACCCGGGCCCCGTGCCGCCGGACCCGGGCCCCGTGCCGCCGTACCCCAGCCCCGCATACCGCGTGCGCTCGCACACCTCTCGAAGGAGGTCACACCGACATGACCGCACCCACGCTGACGCAGGCGCCCGAGGCCGTCCACGGCGCCCTGACGGTGCGCACGCTGAGGGAGTGCCTGCTCTCCGTCCTCTCCCCGGACCAGCGGAACCGTTTCGTCCGGGACACCGCCGCCGTCGCCGAACTGGGCGCCGCCGCCCTGGACACCCGCTTCCCCGCGGCCGGCCGGTACTACGGGCGCGGCCCGCTGCCCGGCTGGGCGGGCTGGAGCGTGGAGGACGGCATCCGTACCGGCCTGCTGCTGCGGCTGCCGGCGCAGGGCGACGACCTTGCCGCGGAGGCGGCCGCCCGGTACCGCGGCGGCGACGCCGCCGAGCGCCGGGGAGTCCTGCGCGCCCTGCCGTTCCTGCCCGTCGGCGCCGCCGGGCTGACGCTCACCGACGACGCACTGCGCACCAACGACACCCGGCTGATCTCGGCCGCGCTCGGCCCGTACGCACGCGCCCACCTGGACCAGTACCGCTGGCGCCAGGCAGTGCTCAAGTGCCTGTTCACCGGAATCCCGCTGCACCGGGTCGCCGGGCTGCACGAACGCCGGGACGCCGAACTCGCCCGCATGGCCGAGGGGTTCGCCGCCGAACGGCGGGCCGCCGGCCGGACCGTACCGGCCGACCTGTGGCTCGTCGCCACGCAGGAAGCCGCGGACGTCACCGCGGACCGCGCCCCGTACGACGCCTGACCTCACCCACCCCGAGCGGAAGCCACGGCCATGCGCATCTTCGATCCCCACATCCACATGACGTCCCGTACCACGGACGACTACAAGGCGATGCACGCCGCGGGCGTCCGGGCCCTGGTGGAGCCCGCGTTCTGGCTCGGCCAGCCCCGCACCCACCCGGCGAGCTTCACCGACTACTTCGACTCACTGCTGGGCTGGGAGCCCTACCGGGCCGCCCAGTTCGGCATCCGCCACTACTGCACGATCGGCCTGAACCCCAAGGAGGCCAACGACCCGCGCTGCCTGCCGGTCCTGGACCTGCTGCCGCGCTACCTCGCCAAGGACGGCGTGGTCGCGGTCGGCGAGATCGGCTACGACACCGTCACCGACGCCGAGGAACTCGCCTTCGCCCGGCAGCTGGAGCTCGCCGTGGAGCACGGCCTGCCCGCCCTGGTGCACACCCCGCACCGCGACAAGGCGGGCGGTACCCGGCGTTCCCTGGACGTGGTCCGCGCCTCCGGCATCGACCCGGCCCTGGTCGTCCTGGACCACCTCAACGAGATCACCGTCGGCGAGGTCGCCGACAGCGGCTGCTGGATGGGCTTCTCCATCTACCCCGACACCAAGATGACCGCCGAGCGCATGGTCGCCGTACTGAAACGGTTCGGCACCGAGCGCGTGCTCGTCAACTCGGCGGCCGACTGGGGCCACAGCGACCCGCTGCTGACCCGTGCCACCGCCGACGCGATGCTCGCCGCCGGCTTCGACGAGGACGACGTGGACCGGGTCCTGTGGCGCAACCCCGTCAGCTTCTACGGGCAGTCGGGCCGGCTCGACCTCGACGGATACAACGAGACACAGGCCGCCGGCCTGTTCGCGGGCAACTCCGTCGCCCGCGGTGGGAGCTGAGGTCCCCTCATGCGCTTTCGACACCCCGACGGCAGCACCGTCCACCTGGCGTACTGCACCAACGTGCACCCCGCCGAGACCCTCGACGGCATCGTCGGCCAGCTCGCCGCGTACGCCGAACCGGTGCGCGTCGCCGCCGGTGCCCGGCTGATCGGCATCGGCCTGTGGCTGCCCGCCGAGACGGCCGGCGCGCTGGCCGCCGACCCGGCCGGCGTGGCCCGGCTGCGCCGCGAGCTGAGCACCCGCGGCCTGGAGACGGTCACCCTCAACGGCTTCCCCTACCGCGGCTTCCACGCGCCCGTCGTCAAACGGGCCGTGTACTACCCGGACTGGTCGGAACCGGCCCGTCTGGAGTACACGCTGAACCTGGCCCGAGTGCTCGCCGGACTGCTGCCCGAGGGCACGTCACGCGGCTCGATCTCCACCCTGCCGCTGGCCTGGCGCACCGTGTGGACCTCGGCGCAGCGCACCACCGCGGCCCGGCAACTGGACGCGCTCGCGGAGGGGCTCAAGCAGATCGCCGCCGACACCGGCAAGACCATACGGGTCGGCATCGAACCGGAGCCCGGCTGCGTGGCGGAGACCACCGAGCAGGCCGTCGACGTGCTGGCCGGTACCGACCCGCAGTGGATCGGCGTCTGCCTCGACGCCTGCCACCTCGCCGTCGCCCACGAGGAACCGGCCGCCGCGCTGGCCCGGCTGCACGAGGCGGGCGTCCCGGTGGTCAAACTCCAGGCGTCCACCGCGCTGGAGGTCCCCGACCCCGCCCAGGACTCCGTACGGGAGGTGCTCGCACCCTTCGCGGAGCGGCGGTTCCTGCACCAGACCAGGGAGGCGGGCCCCGGCGGGACGCTGCTGGCCTGCGACGACCTCGGGGGCGCGCTCGCCGGCGCGCTGCCGGGCCGGGCGCCCTGGCGCATCCACTACCACGTGCCCCTGCATCAGGAGCCCCCGCCACCGCTGGCCGGCACCCGCGAGGTGCTGCGCGCGACCCTGCGGACGCTGTTCGCGGGGGAGCGGGCCATCACCGACCACGTCGAGGTGGAGACCTACACCTGGTCCGTGCTGCCCGGCCACCACGACGACGCCCTCGTGACCGGACTGGCCGCCGAAATGACCTGGATGCGCGACGAGTTGACGGCCCTGGGCCTCACGCAGGTGACGTCGTGACCGGCGACCGGACGGGCCGGCAGGTCGCCGTCCTGTGCACGGTCGGCCTGACCCGGAGGCTGCTCGACGAGATGCCGCATGTGCGCGCGGTCGGCGAACAGGGCTTCACCGCCCGCCTGGACACGGTCTTCCCGGCCGTCACCGCGACCGTGCAGGCCACCCTGACCACGGGGTCGCTGCCGCGCGAGCACGGGGCGGTGGCCAACGGCTGGTACCACCGCGACCAGGGCGAGGTCATGATGTGGCGCCAGCACAACGGGCTGGTGCACGGCGAGAAGGTCTGGCAGGCGGCCCGCCGCCGCGACCCGGAGCACTCCACCGCCTACCTGTGCTGGTGGTGGGCGATGGGCGCCGACGTCGACACCGTCCTCACCCCCCGCCCCGTCTACCACCACGACGGCCGCAAGTCCCCGGACTGCTACACCGTCCCCGCCTCCCTGCGCGACGAACTCACCGTCGCACAGGGCGACTTCCCGCTCTTCCAGTATTGGGGGCCGACCGCGTCGATCGCCTCCACCCGCTGGATCGCCGGCGCCGCCCGGTACGTCGTCGACCGCCGCCGCCCCGACCTCACCTTCGTCTACGTCCCGCACCTCGACTACGACCTCCAGCGGTACGGCCCGGACAGCCCGCAGGCCGTCCGCGCCGCCCGGGAGACCGACGCGGCCCTTGCCCCGCTCCTCGCCGACCTGCGGGAGCGCGGCACGACGGTGGTCGCGCTGAGCGAGTACGGCATCAGCGCGGTGAGCCGGCCCGTCGACATCAACCGCGCCCTGCGCCGCGAGGGACTGCTCTCGGTGTCCACCCAGCGGGGCATGGAGTACCTCGACCCGCACACCTCGCGGGCGTTCGCCGTCGCCGACCACCAGGCCGCGCACGTCTACGTGGCCGACCCCACCGACGTCCCGAGGGTGCGGGACGTGCTGAAGGCGCTGGACGGTGTCGACGAGATCTGGGACCGCACCCAGCAGGCCGACCACGGCATCGACCACCCCAACTCCGGTGAGCTGGTGGTGGTCTCGGAACCGGACGCCTGGTTCACCTACTACTACTGGCTCGACGACGCCCGCGCACCCGACTTCGCGCGCGGCGTCGACATCCACCGCAAGCCGGGCTACGACCCCGCCGAGCTCTTCTTCGACCCGTCGATCCCGGCGGTGAAGGCGAAGGCGGCACTGACCGTGCTGCGGAAGAAGGCCGGGATGCGCGCACCGCTGACCGTGGTGCCGCTCGATCCCGGCCTGGTCAGGGGCAGCCACGGACGGCTGCCCTCCGACGACCGGGACGCGCCGCTGCTGCTGTGCTCCGACCCGGTCCAGGAACGGGACCGCTACCACGCCACCGAGGTGAAGGAACTCCTCCTGCGCCTCAACGGACTGGCCTGAGACCGGCCGTGACGAGAAGAGAGGAGGAGAGATGGCATCGCTATCGGCCCCGGCCGCAGCACACATCGATCACGCGGCGGACATCAGCGACGTGTACGTGCCGGAGACGGCACGCACGGTGGTGGCCCGGCTGGGGGAGAACGGCGCGGCACACGTGTGGTGGTGGCCGCTGAACGAGGCCGTGGACCCGGTCGACTTCGCGCTGCTGGACGAGGCGGAACGGGCCCGTGCCCGCCGCTTCCACGCGGCGCGGGACGCGGCGGCCTTCACGACCACCCGGGCGGGCGCGCGCCGGGCGGTGGCACAGCTGCTGGGCGTGGCCCCGCAGTCGGTCCGCTTCGGCCGGCGCACCTGCCCCGGTTGCGGCGACGCCGAACACGGTCCGCCCGCGGTCGTCCGGCCGCCCGTCCCGCTCGCGGTCAGCCTGTCCCGCACCACCGGCTGCGGTGTGCTGGCGGTCCGGGCGGGTGACTGGGTGGGCGTCGATGTGGAGGCGTACCGCACGGTGGAGTCCGCGGCACTGGCGGAACTGGTCCTGACGCCGAACGAACGCGAGCAGATCTTTTCCTTCGCCGAGGGCCCGGAGCGCACCAGAACCTTCCACCGGGCCTGGACCCGTAAGGAGGCGGTCGTCAAGGCGGTCGGCCTGGGACTGATGGGCATGCCGCTGAACACCCTGGACGTGAACCCGTCCACGGACGGGCCGCTGACCGTGCGCCACGTGCACCGAGAGCGCACCACGACCTGGCACGTCGAGGACCTGCACCTGCCGGGCCCCTGGTCGGCCTCCCTGTCCCGCCCGTCCGCCGGCCCGCTGGGCCCGGTCCACGTCCATCCGCCCACCTGACCCCGTATCGACCCGTCGATACGGCCCACCCCTGGGAGCGTCCCCCGGCTCCCGGGGCACCACGGTTCCCGGCCCCCGGCCCTCCCCGGCGGAGGCCGGGAACCGTCCGGTCGACATTCCCGCGAGGGAGAAACGATGACCCACACCGTCGGCACCGCCAGCCCGGTCCTGACCCCGCCCCCCGAGCCGTCGCTTGTCCGCAAGGGCCCCCCGCACACCCCGCCCCCCGGCGCCGCCCTGATCGGCGGCGGTCTCGCCGTGGCCGGTGCCGCCCTGCTGACCGGCGTGCTCGCCGCGGGCACCCTGCGCGACGTCCTGGACCGGATGGCCGGCGTCATCGCCCTGGTCGCGCTTTCCGTGGCCGTCGTGCTTGGCCTGGCCACCGCCCTGCGCGGACTGCTGCCGCGCCCGGTCCGCGCGCACGCGCAGCGGCTGCACCGCGCGGCCGGCGCGGTGGGCGTCGGCGCGCTGCTGACCCACATCGGCGTGAAGGTGGCGGGCGGCCGGGTGGACGCCGGGGCCGCCGCACTCGGCTGGGGCAGCGGCGACGCCCTGGTCGGCCTGGGCACCCTCGCCTGCCACCTCTTCCTGCTCGCCCTCGCCACCGGCATCTGGCGCGGCACCTTCGCGCGACGCCGCTGGATCCGCCCGTTTCGCGTTCTCCACGGAGCCTCCTACGCCGCCTGGGCCGCCGCCCTGGCCCACGGCCTCGCAGCAGGCCGCCCCCCGGCCCCCTGGGTCGTGGCCGCCTACATGACAAGCGCCGCGGCAGTAACAGTGACGCTGATCCTGCGCTGGACCCGGTGCCGCACCTGACAGGAGCGCGGCCGACCCCCCCCCAACGGCGCCCGCCGGTCCGGCCGAAGGCCACCACCGGCGGGCGCCGCAGCCGGTCCGGCCACAGTCATCGCACCCGCCACTTTCGGACGATTCTCCGCGTCATCGACCGAAACCCATGCACCGATCCACCCGTACGGGCAGTTTCCATAGGGCCGATATAGATCGGACGGCCAGGTTCGATCCGATGCACTTTCCGCTGTCGGCGGAGGTGCTCACGCCCCACGCGACGATGGATGGAGAGGACTGGTCACGCATGATGACCGAGAGGACCAACACCGAGCCGCGCAGCGGCACCGTCACCCGGAGCCATGCCCTGCGGCTGGACGAGGTCAGCAAGGTCTACGGCAGGAACGGCCGTGGCGTCCGGGCCCTCGACGGCGTTTCCGTGGGCATCGAGCGCGGCTCGTTCACCGCGGTCATGGGCCCGTCCGGCTCCGGCAAGTCGACCTTCCTGCACTGCGCCGCCGGCCTCGACAAGCCGACCTCCGGCCGTGCCTGGATCGGTGACACAGAACTCGGAGGGATGAACGAGACCCAGCTGACCAAGCTGCGCCGCCAGCGCATCGGCTTCGTCTTCCAGGCGTTCAACCTGATCTCGTCCCTCTCCGTGCGCCAGAATGTCGAGCTGCCCCTGCGGCTGGCCGGCGAGCGCCTGGACAAGCGGTGGCTGGAGGAGATCCTGGCCCGCGTCGGCCTCGGCGGCCGGGCAGGCCACCGCCCCGCCGAACTCTCCGGCGGTCAGCAGCAGCGGGTGGCCATCGCCCGCGCCCTGATCACCCGCCCCGACGTCATCTTCGGCGACGAGCCGACCGGCGCCCTGGACACCGTCACGGCGAAGGAGATCCTCTCGCTGCTGCGGTCCTGCGTGGACGACACCGGCCAGACCGTCGTCATGGTCACCCACGACCCGGTCGCCGCCTCGTACGCCGACACCGTCCTGTTCCTCGCCGACGGCCGCCTGGCCGACCGTATGCACGCCCCGACCGCCGAGCGCGTCGCGGACCGGATGACACACCTGGGAGCGTGGGCCTGATGCTGCGTTACGCCTTCCAGACCCTCAAGGCGCGCAAGGGCGGATTCATCGGCGCGTTCCTGGCGCTGATGTGCGCCGCGGCCCTGGTCACCGCCTGCGGCATCCTCCTGGAGACCGGCCTGCGCGGCACCATCGGCACCGAGCGGTACGCCGCCGCCCCGGTGATCGTCGGCGGCGACCAGAACGTCCACCAGACCACCGTCAAGCAGAAGAAGGGCAAGACCAAGACCAAGCACAAGGCCAAGCCGCTCGCCGAACGCGTCTGGCTGCCCGGCTCCACCGTCACCGCGCTGGAGAAGGTGCCAGGCGCCCGGGCCGTCGTACCCGAGATCACCTTCCCCGCGTACGCGGTCGATCCCGACGGCCGCGTCGTCCAGGGCGTCGACGGCAAGCCCTCCTACGGGCACGCCTGGGCCTCGGCCGCCCTCACCCCGTTCACGCTGGTCGACGGCTCCGCGCCCGCGTCCGCCGCCGACGTCGTCGTGGACCGCGAACTCGCCGGCCGCACCGGCCTGAAGACCGGCTCGAAGCTCACCGTGCAGTCGACCGACGCCCCCCGCACCTACACCGTCACCGGCATCGCGGCACCCACCGGCGGCGACCTGAAGCAGCAGACCTCGCTGTTCTTCGCCACCACCGAGGCCCAGAGGCTCTCCGGCCGCGACGGCCAGATCACCGCGATCGGCGTGCTGCCCGCGAAGGGCGTCGGCACCGCCGAACTGGCGGACCAGGTGAAGAAGGCACTGGACGGCACCACCGCCCAGGTCGTCACCGGCGGCGACCGCGGCCCGGTCGAGTTCCTGGACGCGGCGAAGGCCCGCATCAAGCTCGTCTCCATGGGCGGCGCCATCGGCGGCACGTCGCTGCTGGTCGCGATCCTCGTGGTCGTGGGCACCTTCGCCCTCTCCATCCAGCAGCGCTACCGCGAACTCGCCCTGCTGCGCGCCATCGCCGCCACCCCCAAGCAGGTACGGCAGCTGATCGGTCGCGAGGCCCTGATCGTCGGTCTGCTCGCCGGCGTGCTCGGCGCGGCCGCCGGACTGCCGATCGCGTACTGGCTGCACCACAAGTTCGTCGGCTTCGGCACCATCCCCGACACCCTGGAGGTCACCTTCAGCTTCTTCCCGTTCGCCGCCGCCGTCGGCGCCGCCCTGCTGGGCGCCTGGGCCGCGGCCCGCATCTCCGCCCGCCGCACCGCCCGTATCCGGCCCGCCGAGGCGCTCGCCGAATCCGCCATGGAGCGGACCGGCTTCGCCTGGGGCCGCTTCCTCGCCGGAGCGCTCACCCTGGCCGGCGGGGTCGTGCTGCTGGCCGTGCTGAGCGTGCTGAAGACCGAACCGGCGTCCACGCCGGTGACGTTCCTGACCGTCGTGGTGCTGGCGGTCGCGGTCGCCCTGCTCGGCCCGGTCATCGCCCGGCTCGCCGTCGCGGTCCTGGGCGTCCCGCTGCGCGCCTCGCGCGTCGCCGGCCACCTCGCCACGGCCAACGTCCGCGCCAACACCAAGCGGATGGCCTCCGCGATCACCCCGCTGGCCCTGCTCATCGGCATGGCCTGCACGGTGCTGTTCGTGCAGACCACGATGGGCGACGCCGCCTCGGCCCAGGCCGAGGACGGCAACCGGGCCGACTGGGTCGTCGCCTCCTCCGGCCCCGGCGTGCCCGAGCAGGCCGCCGACGCCCTGCGCGCCACCCCCGGGGTCACCGCGATCACCGAGGTGGTCCGTACCAGCGTCCGTGTCGGTCTCGACAAGTACCCCTCGCAGGGCCTGTCCACGGACGGCCTGCGCAAGAACTGGGACCCGGACGTCACCGAGGGAACACTGGCCGGGTTCGGCACCCGCAGCGTCGCGCTCAGCGAGGTCGCCGCCGACCACCTCGGCAAGAAGCCCGGCGACTCCCTCAAGATCACCCTCGGCGACGGCACCGTCGTCACCCTGAAGGTGGCCGCCGTCTACGCCCGCGGACTCGGCTTCGGCGACCTGACCATGGCCCACGATCTTCTCGCGCGGCACGTCGACAACCCGCTCGCCTCCTCCGTCCTCGTCCAGACCGCCGACGACGGCACGGTGGGCCGCGAGCAGCTGCAGAAGGCCGTCGGCGCGTTCCCGGGCGTCGGCGTCCTGGACCGCGGGCAGGTCGAGGACCTCCAGGCCGAGGTGCAGCAGTCCAACGCCGAGGTCAACTACGTCGCCATGGGGCTGATCATCGCGTTCACCGCGATCGCCGTGGTCAACACGCTCGCCATGTCGGTCTCCGACCGCTTCCGCGAGTTCGCCCTGCTGCGCCTGGTCGGCACCACCCGCCGGCAGGTCATGAGCATGTTGCGCATCGAGTCCCTGGTCGTGGTGCTCATCGCCGCGGCGCTCGGCAGCGGCATCGCCTTCGCCGTCCTGACCGCGTTCAGCATCGGCATGACGGGCGCCGCGGCACCCTCCGTCGACCCGAGGATGTACCTGGGTGTCCTCGGCTTCGCCGGACTCCTGGCCCTGCTGGCGACGGTCGTACCGGGCCGGCTGTCGCTGACCGGCCGCCCCGCGGACGTCATCGGCTCCCGCCAGTGACGGCACACCGCCGCGGCACCCACGGCTGAAGGGCCGGCCCCTCGGGGCCGGCCCTTCAGCCGTGGTTCGCCGTCCTGGCCTAGTCCAGAACTGCGCCACCGCCCTTGCGGTCCACCCGGCTGCGGCGGTTGTCCAGGTGCGCGTAGACCCGCTCCAGCCAGCGGTCCGCGCCGTCGTAGCGCGGAACGAAGGAGGTACGGCCGTGCACCGCGACCCGGTTGTCCACGACGGCGAAGTCACCGACCCGCAGCCGGTGCGCGGTCATCGTCTCGACGAACGCGTCCCGCAGCTCCGCCATCGCCGCCTTCGCCGGGTCGTCCAGCGGGTGGGTGGCGGCGAAGTCGACCAGCACGTTGGGGTCCTCCGGGTCACCCAGCAGCACCGGGTGCGCCGACCGGACGCTGTCGAGGCCGCCGAACGACGGCGGCGGCTCGGTCAGGAACCGCGGCTCGGCCAGCACCCGGCGCGCCTCCTCCGACAGCAGCGGCAGCGCGCGGCGGACGGAGGAGGTGCACAGTTTCGCGTCGCCGGTCGGGTCCTCCCGTATGCAGAGCAGCCCCACGTAATCGGGCCGGTTGTCGTGGAAGGCGTTCTCCACGTGCAATTCCAGGAGTACGGAACCGGCGTTGCTCTGTGAATCCTCCCGGCCCGGCACCGGCACCACGTTCTGCACCAGGGCGCCGTTCTTCTCGCTCCGGAAAGAGATCACCTCACCGAGTTGCAGCATCAGCGAGGTGATGACGGAGGCGGCGGTCGTCGGAACGCGCTCGACGGAATGCGGCACGCTCGGCGTCGGCGGCAGCGGATCGCCCGCCACCACCGGAAGGTTCCGCAGCAGCAGCACCCCGTCCCGGCCAGGATCGTGCCGGAACGCGCGCAGCGTGGCCAACAGCGTACGAGGCATCAACGAGGAGGCGGCGAGGGCCGCGCCCAGCCACCCGGAGCTGTCGATGAGCGGATGCCCCGGGCCGGTCAGCCGGCGGGTCAGGGCCACCAGCTGCTCCCTTTCCCGTTCGCTGAGTTCATACCCGGCCACCGTGTTCGAAGCGGCCGGACCCAGCATCTGAATCTGAGTCATAGGAGAGTTTCCTCAGGTTGTCGGCAATTTCCGGGGCAATTCTGGAAGCCCGTCCTATCGCGCCCCTATGGGGCGTCGGTATAGGCCGTCAATAGTCCTGAGGAGGAGGCTCGAGAACAGTGACCGTACACATCTGAGTACATCCGAACAGCCCGGTCGCCGCGGCGGACGGGCGCGGAAAGGAGACGCGGGACATGACACTCCCACGCGATCGAAGCCGGACGGACGCTCCAGGCAGGGCGGAAGAGGAGCCCCGCACCACCACGGACACCACTGCGCGGGTTCGGGGGAGCGGAGGGACGGGTCCGGGCGCGGCAGCCGGGGGAGCAGGAGCGCCGGGTGCGGCTCGGCCCGGCGAAGGGCCCCGCTCTGGCGAGCGGCCCCTGCTCGGCGAGGCGGGCCGGCCTGGGGAGGCGGGCCGGCGTGGTGAGGCGGGCCGGCCTGGTGAGGGAGGACGGCCTGGGGAGGGTGGTATCGCCGGTGCGAGGGGTCGGCCCGGTGGGGATGCAAGCACCTGGCCGGGCGGGGCGGCCGACCCCGGTGAGGCCGGCACCGCCGGTCAGGATGCCGGCCACGGCGAGGCCCGTGCCGCTGACGCAGCTGCCCACCCCGGCAGGGATGCCGACGCCCGCGGCGACGTCGCTCAGCGGGACAGCGAGCCTACCGCCGGCGCGGACCCCTGCCTCGGCGACGACGTCCCCGCAGCTCCCGGCGTTGTCCGCCCCGGCGCGCGCGTCGGCGCGGACCCGGGCGCGGACCCGGCCGCCGCCGTCGACCGGATCATCGCCCGAGGCGAGGCGCACGTGTGGTGGTGGCGCTGCCCCGAGCGGGTCGACCCCGCCGACCTCGCGCTGCTGGGTACGGAGGAGTTCCGGCGTGCCCTCGGCATGCTCGCCGAACGGGACGCCGCCGAGTTCGTGCGCACCCGGGCCGGAGCCCGCCGCGCGCTGGGCGAACTGCTCGGCATCTCCCCGGCCACCGCCCGGCTGGGACACCGGCGCTGCCCGGGCTGCGGCGCGGACGACCACGGCCCGCCGCTGCTGGTGCACCCCCCGCTCCCGCTGGCGATCAGCCTGAGCCGCACGGCCGGCTGGGGCGTCTTCGTGGTCGGCGCCGGCCTCGCCGTCGGTGTCGACGCGGAGGCGTTGCGCCCGGTGCGAGAGACCCTGTTCGCAGGGTCCGTGCTGACCGCGGCCGAGCGGCGCCACCTGGACGCCATGGCGCCGGGCCCGGCCAGGCACGCCGCGTTCCACCGGGTCTGGACCCGCAAGGAGGCCGTCGTCAAGGCGGTCGGCGTGGGCCTCGTCGGCACGGAACTCGACCAGCTGGAGACCCATCCCGACCGGGACGGCCCGCTGCGCGTCACCCACCACGGCATCGGCGGCCCCACCGAGTGGACCGTGGAGGACCTGCGCCTGACCGGCCACCTCGCGGTGGCCCTGGCCCGCGCGGCCGGCCCCGCGGCCCGCGGCCCGGTCCACCTCCACCCGCCCACCGGCCCGTGACCCGGTGGCCCACCCCCGGCACCCCGCGCTCCTGCCGCAGTCCCGACCGGTCCCGGTGGCCCACCCCCGGCCCCCCGCGCCCCTGCCGCAGTCCCGACCGGTCCCGGCGGCCCACCCCCGGCACCCCGCGCTCCTGCCGCCGTCCCGACCGGTCCCGGTGGCCCACCCCCGGCACCCCGCGCTCCTGCCGCAGTCCCGACCGCACTTCGAGAGAGGACGTCACGCATCATGACCACGGAATCAGTCGCCACGCCGGCCCGTCCCGCGGACCTCGACACCACACTCCGCGGGCCCCGCACCGGCCACCTGTCCGCGGCCGAACTGACCGCGTACTTCGACACCCTCGCCGAGGCCGTCCAGCGGATCGACCCCGGCCCCTCCGCGCCCGGCGGCTGGGAGAACCGAGAGCGGCTGCGGTTCTCCACCTGGGTGCGCGCCGCCTACGAACACCCGTTGTCGCCCGCTGTGTTCGTCCACGCCGACGCCGGTATGGCCCGTTCCGCGCAGCACCGCCAGGCCGCCGAGCTCGGTCTGCGCATGGACGTCTCGGGCACCGGTATCCGCCCCGCCCGCCCGACGCCCCACGTCCGCGCGGCCGCAGCCGTGGCCGCGGTCTGGTCGGTCACCGCGCTGGCCGTCACGCAGTCCCCGCGGCCCCCGCGCGAGCGCGTCGTCTCCGACGCCTGGCGGATCGCCCAGGAGATCATCGCCCCGGCCCTGCTGACGGCCGGCCCCGGCTTCACCCGCGCCCGCGCCCGCGGGGCGTGGTGACGTGTCCGGCTCACCGGACACCCCGTGCGGGGGCAAGCCGAGCAGGAGACCGCGTACAGGGACACGCACACGGGCAGCGCCACGTACAGGCACAGGAACAGGGACAGCGACACGGCCCGCTCACCCCGCCCCGGTGACGGGCGTGCCCCGCGGGGCCGTGGGGGCGAGGACCGGCGCGGACGCCTGCTCCCGCTCTGCCCGCGGTCCCGGCGGCTCCCACGGAGCCGCCGCCGCGAGCAGCCGTACCAGCTCGTGGCAGTGGTACAACGGCTGTCCGTGGTCGTCGAGTCCGGACAGTTCGAGGAGCGCGGCGTCGACGAGGGACTCCAGGGCGTTCTCCGCCGCGTCCTCCGACAGTCCGAGCCGGTCCCCGGCCCACCGCGCGGAGAACGGCTCGCCGTCCGATCCGCCGAGCGCCCCGAACACCGACCGCTCGACCGCCCCGAGCTGCTCCACCGAGGACCCCAGGACCCGGCTCAGGTCGAGGTCGCCGAAGGCGAGTTCGGCCAGCCGGCCGGCGGGGCCGGCGAGCCGGTCGGCCAGCCGGGCCGCCGTCCAGTGCGGCCGGGCCGCCAGCCGGGCGCCCGCGATGGCCAGCGCCAGCGGCAGCCCGCCGCAGTACGCCACCAGGTCCTCGGTCCGGTCCGGGTCCTCCAGCAGACGCTGCCGTCCCGCGCGGGCGGCCAGCAGGTCGAGGCCGGCGTCCTCGTCCAGCAACGACAGCGCGAACGTGTCGCCCGCCGTCACCCGGGCCAGCCGCCGCCTGCTGGTGATGAGGACGGCGGACGGCCCGGCCGGCAGCAGCGGAGCGAGCTGCCGATCGCCCAAGACGTTGTCCAGCACCAGCAGCAGCCGCCGGCCGGCGGTCCGCGTCCGGTACAGCCGTACCAGCTCGTCCAGATCGCCCGCGGGCAGGTTCGGGTCGCTCTCGCCGAGCGCCCGCAGCAACTGCGCGAGTACAGCGCGCGGAGCCCGCGGGGCGCCGTCCGAGCCGCAGAGTTCGGCGAAGAGCAGCCCGTCGGGGAAGTGCTCCCCGTTCTCGGCGGCGGCCCGTACCGCGAGCGCGGTCTTGCCGATGCCGGCCATGCCGGTCACCAGGATGCGCCGCTGTGCGGGCTCCTCGTGCCCCAGCCGCCCGCGCAGGGCCCGCAGTTCGTCCTGCCGTCCGACGAGCTCCCCGTCGGAGGCCGGCAGCATCGAGGGCACCGGACCGGTCCGCCCGGCTCGCGCCCCGGCGGTCCGCCCGAGCCCCAACTCTCCGCCCAGCACGGCCTGATACGTCGAGCCGAGCACCTCGCCGGGGTCGATGCCGAGCTGCTCGGCGAGGACGCCGCGCCCCTCGTAGTAGACGTGCAGCGCGTCCGCCTGCCGGCCGCACCGGTACAGCGCGGTCATCAACTGGGCCCGCAGTCGCTCCCGTACCGGGAACGAGGCGACCAGCCCGGTCAGCTCCGCCGTCACCTGCTCGTGGCGCCCCAGCTCCAGATCCGCCTCGATCCGGGACTCCAGGGCGAGCATGCGCTCCTCCTCCAGCGGCGCCAGCTCGGCGTCGAGCAGGTGCTCGGTGACGTTCGCGAGGGCCGGCCCCCGCCACAGACGCAGCGCCCGGCGCAGCGACTCCGAGGCTTCCTCGAACCGCCGTTCCGCCAGCGCCCGCCGGCCGTCCCGTTCCAGCCGCCGGAACTCGACCAGGTCGACCAGGGCGCCGGGAGCGCGCAGCACGTACCCCGGAGGCCGCCGCACGATCTCGGCCTCGTCGCCCAGCTGCTTGCGCAGCCGGGACATGTACGTGTAGATCTGCGCGCTCGCCGTCGCCGGCGGATCCCAGCCCCACAGCAGTGAGCTGAGCCGCGCGTCGGACACGACCCGGTCCTGCGCCAGCAGCATGGCGGCGAGCACCGTGTGAATCTTGGACCCCGAGAGGGCAACCCGCTCGCCGTCCCTTACAGCCTCCACCGGCCCTAGGACCAGAAACTCCATGGGGCACCCCCCTTCTGGTGCGGCCATTCCTACAGTTAGAGAAGGTAGGAGGGGCCGTTATCGGGGGGTTATCGCCGCGGTGCGGTCCGCTTCCCGGTGCTGTGCGTCGTCATCTCCACGCGGCCCATGACCCGGCCGAGCCGGTCGCGGGCGGTGTCCCGCACGGCCTCTCCCACTGCCGGGACCTAGCCGGGGCCTTTCCTCGGCCGTCGTCCTCGTCACGTGCTGGGGTGAATGACGCTGCGTAGTGACGGCGTTACGAAGATGCGCCGGGATCTGAGCGACCAGCCCGTGGACGGGGTCGTGCTTCCCCGCGCCCGGAGGGAGGGGAGCCGGCCGTATGCCGCAACGACGCGTCATCACCGGCCGCAGCCAGGAATCGCGTCAGCGCTTCGCCGAGGAACTGCGCACCCTGAGGGCGGGCAGCGGGACGAGCCTGCGGCAGCTCGGGGAACGCTGGGCTGGGACTGGTCCCTGTTCGGCAAGACGGAGGAGGGCGAGAGGCGGGGCAGTCCAGAGGTGGTCCAGGTCCTCGACACGCGCGGCCGCGCCCTGGACGAGCGTCGGCCCTACCGCTCTCCACCGAAGTGGGCGCGATTCCAGACGTCCTCGAATTCATCGCGACTGATGACGAATGCAGAGAACTCCGGTTGGGCCGCGACCGCTTCGATGGGGCCGACAGGGATTTCACTGAGCCCGATCTCACCGGTTTCGTGAGACGAGTCCGCCTTGAGGAGACGTCCATCCCGATACCGTTGGATCTTACGGACTTCGTATCCGTCTTCGCCGATCTCGCTGAACAGAGTGACTGGCTCGACATCGAAATCGTGCAGCCAGTGCACCTTCCAGTAATCCACTGAGCTAGCTCTTTCCATGGTTGACGATGCGTCCCGCAATGTCCAGGGGGCCCTGGTTTGGTATGACGAAGACGTCCGGTCGCTCAACGGACCTCATCACCTGAAGGCCGCGCACATCTACCTCGATGTAGTGGCTGAACTTCTGACCCGCCCAGGGTACGCGAAGGAAAGCGAACGACAGTTGGCCAGGCGTCTTCGTGCCGGGCCCGATGTCCGACAAGTACTGGCCGTCACCGAATCTGGCATCCTTCGGGTTGTGTTCCTTGAGGGACGGGCGGAGCTCGCCGCTCTCGAGTATGCCTTTGTATCCCTTCTCGTTCGTGTAGTGGAACAACGATGTGATCTCGCCCTCAGGCACCTGTTCGACCTCATAGGTGCAGGCGTTCGGAGCCAGCCCCAGCGGATCTGTCGCGGCGTGCGGATTGTCCACGTACGTGTTGGGGTTCGGTGCAGGCGCGAGACCCAGCGGGTCGGGGCTGAGATACCGCGCCGTCTCGGGATCGTAATGACGAAAGTGGTTGTAATGCAGGCCGGATTCGGGGTCGAAGTACTGGCCGGGAAAGCGAAGAGGCGTGTACGCGGTGCTGTCCGAAGCCCACGCGGTTGATCCCCAGAGGGTGCTGCGTGTACGCCAGGCGATGTCGCCGTGCTCGTCGACCAGTTCGGTGGGTGTGCCGACGAGGTCGGTGACTATGGCGAAGAAACGGGCGTCGATCTCTTCCTGAGGCGCGTCGGCGGCGGTGATGCGTTCCGCCTGGGCGACGGGCTGGAGGCCCTGGTGGTGCCAGGTGAGGACGACGGGATCCGGTTGGGCGGCCGAGACGGTGCTCTGCTCGCAGAGGGTCGTGCCGTCCCACGTGAAGTCGACCTGCTCGACGACCGTTTCAGTGTCCGCCGCGAGGCGTTGCTTGGCTGTGCGGCGGCCCAGTGGATCGTAAAGGTAGCGCCAGAGGCTGCCGTCCGGCGTGACCACGGAGACAAGCCGGTCTTCCGCGTCCCAGGTATAGCGCCAGGTGTCGGGCTTACGGGACTGGCGTCTCTTCTGACGCAGGACGACACGTCCTCGGGCGTCGTGTTCGTAGCGGACGTTTCCGGCGCGGGTGATGCGGGTTCCCGCGTATACGCGGGAACCTGTCGCCTCCTGGCCGGGGTGGGCGGTCGGCCATGCGGCTTCGGTCTGGTTTCCGGCCTCGTCGTAGGCGTACCGCTCGGTCCAATCCTGGCCGCGGACAGCCGTTACGCGGCCTGCGGCATCCAGCTCGAAGGCGCGTGTGCCGTTCAACCGGTCGTCGTGCCGGATCAGGTTTCCGTCGGCCCGGTAGGCGTAGGCATGTGCCTGAACGATTCGGCCGGTGCCGTCGACCACGGACCGCGAGGCGAGGCGACCCATGCCGTCGTAGGTATTCGTCAGGCTCATGGCCCCATCGAGGTGACGGGTCACCTCGCTGCCGTCCGGGTCGTAAGCGAAGCGGAGCGTGTGTCCGGCTGTCACCAGCCCGATCCGACGGCCCCCCGCGTCGTAGTCCCAGCGGCTGGTTGCTCCCGTCGGGGTGGTGCGGTGCGTGCGGCGGCCCAGGGCGTCGTATCGGTAGAGAACGTTTCGGCCGTTGACCGTTTCGGACAACACCTGTCCGACAGCGTCGCGTTCCAGCGTGAGGTCCGCATCCGGGCCGACCGCCCGAAGCAGTTGGCCGCTGAGATCGTAGGCGTAGGTGGTGACCGCGCCGTCGACATCCTTGCGGATGATCCGGCCGAGCGGGTCATGCTCGAAACGGATGACCTCGCCCAGAGCGTCGGTGCGGGTTCGGAGGCGTCCTGCCGGGTCGTGGGTGTAGGTGAGGACGCGGTTGTCGAAGTCCGACTCGCATGTCAGCCGTCCTGCCGGGTCGTACACGTAGTCCCAGCTGAGGCCCTGCGGGTTGGTGACCCGGGTGAGGCGGAGTTCGGTGTCGTAGATGAACTCGTGTCGTACGCCGTCGGGTCCGATGCGGGCCGCTATCAGATCGAAGTGGGTGTACTCGAAGCGGGAGACGCCACCGTTCGCGTCGGTGTGCTGCGTGCAGTTGCCCTCGCCGTCATAGAGCCATGACTCCTTCGCCCCGTCGGCCGCGATGCGGCGGGTCGGCTTGCCCTCGACGGTCCACTCGAGGCGGGTCCGCGCGCCCATCGGGTCCGTGAGGACGACGGGCCGCCCGAACACGTCGCGCTCGTAGGTGTTCACCGCGCCCAGAGGATTGGTCACCTTGACGGACAGGCCCGCCTTGTTGTTGCGGATCTCGGTGCAGTGGCCGAGAGCGTCGGTGATGCGTGTGAGGCCGCCGGAACCGTCGTATGTGAAGAGCGTGGTGCGATCGGCGGGGTCGGTGACGGCCACAGGGTTGCCGGAGTCGTCGTACTGGTGAATCCAGCGCGAACCGTCCGCTTCCCTCACCAGCGTCGGCAACCCCAGCGCGTTGTATTCGCAGCAGAAACGGGCGCCGTCCGGCCGCGTCACGCGCGTGATACGGCCGTGCTCGTCGTATGTGTAGCGCGTCGTCTGTCCCAGCGGGTCGGTCACCGCCACCAGTCGCAGCTCCTCGTCCCATTCCTGCCGGGTGACGTTGCCGAGCGGGTCGGTTTCGCGGATCAGACGCAGGGCCTCGTTGTGTTCGTAGACGCGGGTGTGCCCGACGGAGTCGCTCACGCGGGTGGTGCGGGTGGCGTCGTCGTAGGCGAGGGTAGAGGCCAGGGCGTTGCCGGTGCCGCCGGTGGCGATCACGCGGCCGTGCTCGTCGTACGTGTACCAGTACGTCGTGTTGTTGCGGTCGGTCCAGGAGGTGATGCGGCCCTCTGCGTCGTAGGTGTAGCGCATCGGCAGACCCGAGGAGTTGATTTCCTCGGTCAGGTGGCCCTGTTCGTCGTAGCCGAAGGTCAGCAGCGTGGTGCCGGGTCGGCCCGGGGCCGCGGGGTCCAGCAGGCGCAGGCCGGTGATGCGGGACAGTACGTTGTGACGGTCGATCTCGATGCGGTAGCCGCCCGAGTGCACGACCGCGGACGGGATGTCGCCCTCGGCGTAGAGGACGGTGATGCGGTTGCCGTTGCGGTCCTGGATGTGTTGGAGCGGCAGGTCGACGGCCTCGTCGTCCGCTGCCGCGACTGGTGAGTGGAAGACGTGGATCAGTCCGGTGCCCGGGTCGGTGACGCGGACCGCGCCGTCGACCTCCGTGTCCCAGGACAGCAGGAGGCGTGAGCCAGGTGTCTCCGGGCGGACGGGCTCGTTGGTCTCCGGGTCCGGGACCGGGAAGCAGAGGCGGGCGCCGTCCGCGGCCGCGTACACGAAGCCGTCTTCGTCGGCCTGGACCCGCTGGTCGAGGGTGGAGGTCCAGGTGGGGCCGAACCAGCCGCCGAAGCGGTACGAGGAGATATGGGTGCGCTCCAGGACCAGGGGGAGAACACCCGGCAGTTCGACGTCCACCCGGGGCAGGGCCATGTCGCCGGTGGCCACGTCGATCGGGTCCCGCACAAACTTCTTGATCATGTTGCGGATCGAGGCGGGCAGCTTGTTGTAGCCCGGGTTCAGTTTCAGGCGCTCGAAGGTGGCGCAGTTCAGCTTGAACGCCTTACTTAGCTTTGCCAGCTCGGCCGGCTTGAGCGCCTTCAGCCCCTTGCCCAACGCCTTGCCCAGCAGGCCGAAGCCGACACCCAACAGCGCGCCCTCGGCGAGGATGCCGGCCAGCTTGTCCGGATCCTTGAACGCACCCGGATCCTCCAGCAGCGTCGCGAACGCCGAGAACTTCATGCCCTCCTTGGCCATCTTGGCCACCGACGCCACGCCCCGGATCTCCTTGAGCGTCTTCAGCGTCCGCTCCACACCCCGGATGACCTCCATCACCCCACGGATCACGGACGCGAGCGCGGTGCCCTCCCTCTCGATCCGGGCGATCAGCGCCACCACCTTCAGCGCCCGCTCACCCGCCATCAGGGTCGATGCCACCGACGACGCCCCCAGCGTCAGGACGTCCAACGCCAGGCCTGCTATCTCGAACTCGACGATCTCCGCCAGCAGTACGCCGATCTCGGACAGCAGCTCGTGCGCCTTGTCGGCGAAGTCGTCCAGCGCCTTGGCTCCCTCGCGGAGGGAGTGCGCCATTTCGGTGGCGCTCTTGCGGGCAGCCTTGGCCCTCTTGTTGTACGCCTTGGCGGCCTTGCCCTCCCACTCCACATCCGCCAGCGCCTTGCGCGCCCCCTCCGCGGCGTCGTCCAGGCCGGTGGCCAGGTGCCGCCACTTCTTGGCGATCTCCCGCACCCCGTCCGGATCCACCGCCGGATCGGTGATACCGAGGAACTCCAGGCCACTGGCGAGCGTGTCGCCGAACATGTGGTTGAACTTGTTGACGTAATGCAGGGGGTTGAGGTCCACCACGGAGCTCTCAGCCCTTCTTCGCGCGGGCCGCGGCAGCCAGCAGCAGATCCAGCAGGTCGAAGGCGTCGGATATCTCGCCCAGTAGCTTCGCCTCCGCCTCCCACTCGTCCTCCAGCTGCCCGGTCAGCTTGGCCAGGGTGGCCATGCCCTCCCGTATCTCCTCCGTCGCACTCAGCAGGGAGCCGAGGGCACCCAGCGCCGACAGGTCGTGCGACTGGGCCTTGAACTCCTGCAACGGCTTCGCCGTGTGGTGCCCGACATGACGCAGCCCCGACGCCGCCTTGTTCATGGATGCGGCTTCCTTCGCCAGGTTCGACACGCGACCCGCCCCCGTACTTCACTCTGTGCACATGCCAACCTCCTGACACTAATCTGATCAGTTCCGCACCAAGTCAAGTCGCCGTCAATGGCAGGCAAAGTGAGGGTTTGCGGGAACATGGCAGGTGGTCTCAACGTGGTTGGCCTGCCCGCCCCTGCGGAGCCGCATCTCCATCGATCACGAGGGTGGTCTGATCGAACGGGGCGCCTGGGTCGGGTGGTGATGGCGGGCCGGCGCCTGGGGACGATCAAGCCGTGAACGGGTTCGCGCTTCCCTGTGCCCCGGCGGTCGTTCCACATCTTCCACGCCGTCCACGCGAGCTTTTCGGAGGGGAGTCAGCCCTATGCCGCAACGACGCGTCATCACCGCCGCAGCCAGGAACCACGTCAGCACTTCGCCGAGGAACTTCGCACCCTGCGGGGGGGGCAGCAGGACGAGCCTGCGCCCGCTGCCCCCCCTACCGCCAGGGGACGCGTTCCTGGTCACCAGGAGCAGTTCGCCGTGCGCCGGGCCCTCACGGACCCGTGCGACGGATGCGGATGGGTCCGCGGGCTTCGGTCTCCGTGACGGGCCGGCCGGCCTGGGTCACCTCGACCTCGCCGGCCGCCACCAGACGCCAGGCCGCTCGCGCCACGTCGAGTCGCCGTAGGTCACCTCTTCTCCGGGTCGGCGTCGAGGAGGGCGGCGATCCGAGCGCCCCAGACCGTCTTGAGGATCTCCACCTCCTGCGCGGACCTCAGCCGGGGTCTCGGAGTCCACGATGAACGGCTCGCTCACCTTCATGGCGGCCGGTTCCCCGCCCGGCCACTCCCCCGGATACACCTGGCCCGTGCCGCCCTGCCCGATCCGCATGAGCAGCTCGTATCCGCCCAGCCGGCGGGGTCGGCGGGGCTGAGGAGCGCGATGTGCACGTGGGTCCTCACCATCGGGACGGGCTGCCGGGGCAGGTGTTCATCGGCACGTGGGACCACTTCGTGCCGTGGAGGTCGGCTCTCTCAGACCGGATACGCCGTATGGATATGGCCGTCGCGGATGACGACTTCCACGTCCCTGGTCTCCCGCCCGCTGCCGTTGATGCCCACGGGCTCGCCGTGTTCGAAGCGGTGCAGGTGGCTGTCCTGTCCGGCTCTGGCGCGCGGGTTGGGAGTGGCAGGGGTGCCGTCGACGCCCTCCCGGAGCCGTCGGCCCAGGACGAAGTCGTCGCCCTCCCAGAAGAAGTCCTCGTAGAACTCACCCGGCAGTGAGGGTTCGGGCCCCGTGGGATCGGCGTTCTCCCGCACGCGGTCCTGGGCGCCGGGGCCGTGCTGGCCCTCGATGTGGGCCTCGCGTTCCTCCGTGATGCCGTGCCTGCTGCTCTCGCAGCTCACCAACCCCCACGGGTCGGTCCAGCGAAGGGGGTCGAGGACGTAGCCGTGGTGGTTCGGTGCGGGAGCGAGGCCCAGGGGGTCCGGGCTGATGTAGCGGGCGTTCTCGGGGTCGTAGTAGCGGCGGAAGTTGTAATGGAGGCCGGTTTCCGGGTCGTGGTACTGGCCCGGGAAGCGCAGTGGGCAGTCGACCGGACCCGCTGAGCCGCCTACCGGCGTGCCCCACAGCGTCGTACGTGCCCGCCAGGCGATCCGGCCCTCCTCGTCGACCAGTTCGGTGGGGGTGCCCACCAGGTCGGTGACGATGGCGTAGAAGCGCCGGTCGACCTCGTCCTGGTCGATCTGCAGCAGCGCACGATTGGTGCCGGGAGCCCATTCCCAGCTTCTGGTGGGACCGCCGGCGGAGCTGCTCTGCTCCACCAGGTGGGAGCCGTCCCAGGTGAAGACGGTCTCCTCGACCGGGAGGCCAGCGTCGGAGAGCAGGCGCTTGGCGACGCGGCGGCCGAGGCCGTCGTAGACGTACGCCCAGCGACGCCCGTCCGGGGTCGTGACCTGAGTGAGCCGGTCCTCGGCGTCCCATGTGTAGGTCCACTCCCGCGTTCCCCCGGACAGCAGCTTGCGCGTCTGCCGGACCAGGCGCCCCTGTGCGTCGTGGACGTAGGTGATGTGGCCGGTCCTGCGGATGAGTGTGCCGTCGTGGACCCGTTCCCCCTGCGGGCCCTCCGGCGCCTCCGCTCGGCTGACGTTGCCCGCAGCGTCGTAGGCGTAGCGCTCGGACCACCCGGTGGCGGAGACCGTTTCCACCCGGCCGAGACGGTCACGGCTGAACCGGCGGGTGCCGTGGGTCCGGTCCTCGATGGCGCTCAGGCCGCCGTCCTGTCCGTACGTGTACGAGCGGTGCAGCAGGGCCTCGTCCGGCGAACCCGTGTCGGAGGCGGCCCGGCCGAGGAGCCTCTGTTCGGTCAGACGGTGGCCGGCGTCCCACTCCTGAGTCAGGATCGCCGTCTCCCCGAGCCGCCGCTCGGTCTCGTGGCCCGAGGTCCCGTAAGCGAAGGACAGAGCATTGTCGGCGAGTCGGAGCCGGGTCGGCCGGTTGTTCGCGTCCCATTCCCAGCGGCTGACGGCGCCCGACGGAGTCCGGCGTTCCGTCCGCCGGCCGAGTACGTCGTACGACGTGCGGACCGCGCGGCCATTGCACTCTTCCGAGACGACACGGCCTACTACGTCGCGTGCGAACGTGAGCGTCGTCTCGGGGGTGACCGCTGTGATCAGTTGACCGGACGAGTCGTACGCGAAGGTGGCGATCGCCCCGCCGGAGCGTCGCTCCACGACCCGGCCGCACGCGTCCCGCGTGTATGCGGTGATCTCGCCGGCGCCGTTGGTGCGCCGGATCAGACGGCCCGCGGCGTCGTAGGCGTAGGCGACGGCGCGGCCGTTGAAGTCCACTTCGCGCACGAGGCGGCCCGCCGCGTCGTACGTGTACGACCACACCGCACCCGACGCGCTCGTCACGGACGTGAGCCGCAGTTCGGTGTCGTACGCGAACAGCGTCGTCGAACCGTCCGCCTCCGTCCTGGAGCGGAGCAGATCGAAGTGGGTGAAGGCGTGGGTCGTGGTCCGGCCGTCGAGGCCGGTGTAGTGGACGATGTTGCCCTCGCCGTCGTAGGACCAGCTCTCGCTGCTGCCGTCGGCCATGATCCGCTCAGCGGGGTAGCCCTCCACCGTCCAGGTGGTGCGTGTCGTCGCGCCGGCGGCGTCGACGGTGCCGACGATGCGGCCGAAGGCGTCGCGGGTGACGTGCGAGGTACCGCCCAGTGGCGCGCTGACGGAGTCGGGCAGTCCCAGTGGCCCCGGGTGGACGCGGTGGGTCGCTCCCAGGGCGTTGGTGACGCTGAGCAGTCCACCGGAGGGTTCATAGGCGTAGGTGGTGACGGCACCGTCGGCGTCGACGGTCGCTGTCGGGTGGCCGTGCTCGTCATACGCGTAGCCACGCCTGCCGCCGTTCGGCAAAGTGATCCACAGGGGACGGTCGGAGGCGTCGTACTCGCACGTGGTGACCGTGCCGTCGGGGCGGACCACGGAGATGAGGTTGCCGCGTTCGTCGTAGCTGAAACGGGACGTGTGGCCGAGCGGATTCGTGCGGGAGAGCAGCCGGTTGTACGGGTCCCACTCGGCGTGGGTGGTGTTGCCGAGCGGGTCGGTCTGGGCGACGACCTGCCGACGTTCGTTGTACCGGTAGGTCGTGGTGTGGCCCAGCGAGTCGGTGTAGCGGGTCTCCCGGCCTTCGGTGTCGTAGGCGATGGAGCAGGACAGGAACCCGTGGGCACCTTCGCCGCGTATGCAGCGGTCCTGGTCGTCGTAGGTGAAGCGGTACCAGGTGCCGTTGCGGTCGGTCCAGGACGTGATGCGTCCCTGGATGTCGTAGGCGTACCGGAGGGGAAGGCCGCTGGAGTTGTAGATCTCCGTGAGGTGTCCGTCAGGGCTGTAGCCGTAACGCAGCAGCGTCGTGCCGTCGGGCCCGGCCTCCTCGTTTCGCAGCCGCAGCCCGACCATCCGGTCGCCGTCGGTGTCGATGTGCAGGTAGCGCCCGCCGGAGTCGCGGACGGCGGTGGGGGTGCCGGATGCATCCCGGTCGATGTCGATGCGCCGTCCGTGGCGGTCGGTCACCGCTGCGAGGGGAAGAGTGAACGCCTCGTTCGCGGCGACAGGTCCGGCCGGTGGGGCGAAGTGGCGAGTGCGTCCGGTGGCCGGGTCGGTGATGCGGATGGGAGTGTCGGGTGCGCCGTCCCAGTCCAGTGGCCAGCGTGGTCCCTCCACCGGCATGACCGAGACACCGGGGGCGGGCACGGGATACACGAGGATCATGCCGTCTTCAGCGGCGAAGACGACGCCCTCTTCGTCCAGTTCGAGACGCTCGTCCAGTGTCGAGGCCCAGGACGGACCGAACCACTGACCCCAGTTGTATGTCGACAGATGCGTGCGCCGCAGTACGAGCGGAAGGAGCCCGGGCAACTCCACGTCGGTCTCCTCCACGAGCATCTCGCCGGAGACCATGTCGACGGGATCGCCGTTCTTGCACCGCCCCTTGGCCGGCTTGCTCTTGCCGACCGCGTCGTCGGCTCCCTTGCGCAAACCTCGTCCCAGGCCCTTGGCCATTGCCTTGAGGCCACCCTTGCCCAGGGCTTTCGCGCCCGTCGCGAGCTTGCCGAGCGTGGTGATGCCCTTGCCGCCGGGTATGCAGTCCAGGGCCGCGAATCCCACGTCCCACAGGGACGCTTGGCCTTTGCGATATTTGTTGAGAGTGTCGGCGAGGACGACGAGGGCGGCCACGACGACGATCGCGGCCAGGATCGGTCCGCCGATGATCATCGCGATGACGCCGACCACTGTCACGACGACCTTGCAGACCGCGACGATGGTGTCCCAGTTGTCGGTGAACCAGTCTCCGATGTCCTCCCACCACGACCGATTCTGGATGCCGGCGTCGGACGCCTCGTCGATCTTGCTCTTGGCCTCGCGGGCGGCGTCCTCGCGCATCTTGCGGGCGTCTTCGGCCATCTTCTTCGCCGCGTCCAGGGCACTCTGGGCGTCATCGACGGCCGACTGCGCGTTCGTCTGCGCCGTCCTGGCGTGCTGGACGTCCCGCGTGGCCGCCCGTACCTTCGCCTCGTCCGGGTGGTCGGAGTCCGACTTGCTGCCGGTCGGGTCGTCCTTGTACTTGTCGGCCTCCTTCGAAGCCCGGGTCACCCAGGAGTCGGCCGACGTGAGCTTCGACTGCGCCGAGGAGAGGTTCGAGCGGGCCTCGCGCGCCTTCGCCAGTGCCTTGTCCGCCAGCGCCTGGGCGCGTTCCAGCTTCGGCCAGAAGTCCGCGAGGGCGTCGCCGCACATCCCGTACGACTTCTCCAGCTTCTTCAAGTTCTTCGGGACGCCCGAGAACTCGTCCTTGAAGACCGTGGCGGACTTGCCCGCCCACTCCGCCAGGGTGCTTTCGCCCGCCATGCCCTTGACCAGCCGCAATGCGTCGGACACGTCGTCGGCGAAGTCGTGCAGGACCTTGGCGAGACTGCGCACCCGTTGCGGATCGCCAGGGGTCGGGTCCTTGTCCAGATCGAGGACATGCCAATCCGCTGGCCGGTTTCCCACGTTCTTCCCCCGTCGCCTGGCTCCACTCAAGGCACGTATGCCTCAGCAAAGTTACTTGATCTCCTGCTCGTAGACTCGGGGCGTGAGCCACAACGAAGAGACACCCGGCGACGGTGCTTTTGATCGGCATCGCCGGGAGCGGCCCGGGCCGGAGTCGCAGCAGCCCGCTGAGCTCGGACCGGAAGGAATGTACGAGGCGGCGGAGCGGCTGTGCCGGACGGCGGTCGGCGACGGGCCCCGTGAAGCCTCTGCGGCGCGCACCGTCGGGCAGATCGCCGAGACCCTGGCCGACACGCGGTCGCGGGACTGTGTGACGTTCGCCGTGGACCTCGTGAGCCGGCTGCTGCCCGGAGGGGCCATGTCCCCCGGCGACAGCGACCGATTGCTGCGTTCCGTGGCCGCGAAGCTGGTCAAGGCCCAGCATCTGCGCGACATCGAGCCTCTGTTCGGCGAGTTGCCGGACGGGGGACTGGGTCCGGCGGTCGAGCTACGGGCCTGTCTCCTCGGAGAGCTGGCGCTGATCGGCTCGGGGACCGGTCGGCGCTCCCTGGACGCGTACGCCGAGAAGCTTCGTGAGCTGGGGCACCCACTGGCTCGGCTGCCCGGGACGCGCCTGGACGTCGAGCACCGGTTCGCCGTTCGGGTCCGGGGACTGGGTTCGATCAAGACCGCGAAGCAGCTCCGCTCGCGCTTCCCGGAGGTTCCGCCGACCGACGGCGGTGTGGTCGCCGGCCGTGGTGCCGGGGACGCTCGGGACGACGGCCGGGCGAACGCGGCCGCCCGACCGTTCAGGGCCGGCGGATGGGCCCGTGAGCCCGAGGCACGGTTCTTCACGCTGCCGAGCCCGCTCGCCCCCGATGACTTCGGCATCTCCTTCCTCAAGGAACTGCCCCTGCGCTGCCTGGAAGGTGAGGGCAGCCGCCGGGGAAGCGCCCTCGCCTGCGCGACGACGCCCGACGATGTTCTCAACGAACTCTTCTCGGCTTCGTACGTCGGCGGAGTGACCGGCCACGGGCAGGGCGGTGCGTACGCACGGCTGTACGCCTGGGAGAGTCTCTACGCGCTCATGGGACTGCCCGCCGGGGTGCCCCTCCTGGAGGCCGTGCGGCGCGCGGCGGATCACCGGTGGCTGCGCTTCATGGCGTTCACGGACTGGTTCCACCACGACACCTCGGACCTGGCCTTCGCCGTACTCGATCCCGACCGGACCCGGGTCGCGGTGCTGGCGGCGAGCGATACCGACGTCGACAGCGACGGTCCCGGGTAGCGGAAGCCCTCCCTGGCACCATCTTCGACCTCATCGTCCCTGCCGACCAGGCCGCACACGCCTGGGCTGCCTGAGGTGGTCCCGGAGGCGATGGCCACGGGGCCGGCCGAGCGTGTGGCGAGGAGAGCCGTCAGCCCGCTCAGCTCCCGCCGGAAGGCACGGGCACGGCCACCTTCACCGACCCGTGCGACGGATGCGGATGGGTCCGCGGGCTTCGGTCTCCGTGACGGGCCGGCCGGCCTGGGTCACCTCGACCTCGCCGGCCGCCACCAGACGCCAGGCCGCCCTGCGGGCCGGTTCCATCAGGGCTCGCCAGCCCTCGTCGTCACCTTCGTATGCCTCGCGCGCGGCGTCGGACGGACAGATCGAAGCAGTGGCCGCACGTCGCTCCAGCAGGTCCATGATGACCTGCTCCAGCCGCCGGGTGAGCTGCCGATCCGTCTCCGCCACGCAATCCAGTGTGGCACCGTTCGCGTGGGGGCGGACGATCCTTCCGAGCAGCCCGTGCTTCGCCCGAGGAGCATGGGTCGATGAAGGATCCGGGGGCCGGGCCGACGTGGCGCAACGCTTTCGGGGCGGCTGTCATGCGGGTCATGCTGCGGGCGGCGACGGACGTCCACGACGATCGCGACGTGCCCAGGGGGCCGGGTGGAGGGGCCGGCTCATGGTGTCCGGGGGTGTGTCTCCGCCAGGACCTCCCCCTCATGGCTGCGCCGGGTGCCCGCGGTGAACTCGCTCGCGTACGTCCCCTCGTCCATCGTGGCGCGCAGGCGGGCCGCGATGCGCTCCACGTCACCCCGCTCCGCCGGGGGGTGCGGGGCGCCGGCCCGCTCACGGGTCGCCGCTGCCGTGCCGAGCAGGCGGGTCGCCCGTTCCGTCTCGCCGGACAGGGAGTACGCGCCGGCCAGGCCTTCGAGGGCCAGGGCGACCGAGCGGGGGTCCTTGGTCGTCGCGGCGGCTGCCAGGCCGTCCCGGTGACAGGCCAGGGCGCGGTCGGCGTCGCCGCGCTGCTCGGCGATGAAGCCCAGTTCGGCCAGGACCAGCGCGAGACCGGGGCCGTCGCCGCGGCGGCGGTTCCAGGCGAGCCAGGGCCGCAGCCATTCCTCGGCCTCCTCCAGCCGGCCCTCGCGGCGGGCGCTCAGCGCGAGGCCCAGCGCGGCGAACTGCTCGGCCGGCTGGTTGCCCTGCCCGACCGCGATCCTGAGCGCGCGCGTGTGCAGATCGTCCGCCTCGTCGTAGCGCTGGGTGAGCAGGGCGATCCGGCCGAGACCCGACAGCTTCGTGGACATCTCGGGCCAGGTCTCCAGGGCCTGGGCGATGCGCAGGCTCTCCCGGTGCAGCTGGGCGGCGAGGTCGTAGTCGCCGTTGATCTCGGCGAGCCTGCCGAGCACGTCGGTCGTCTTCAACCGGCCCCACAGGTCGCCCAGTTCCGCGAACTGGGCGCGGGCCTCCTCGGCGTTGCCGCGCAGCGACTCCAGGTCCCCGCGGGCCAGGGCGAAGCACGCGCGCGTGGTCAGCGCGGCGGCGGTGCCCCACGCGTCACGCAGCGTGCGGAAGCGGACCAGGACCCGCTCGACCCGCTGTTCGCCCTCGACCAGCGCCCCCACCGTCCACTGCGCGTGCGCCAGGAACCACTGGGCCCTGGTCGACTCCAGGGTCGACTCCGGCGGGTACTCCTCCGGGGCGTCGCACTCCCGGTCGTGCTCGCCCAGCAGCAGGCGGATGCCCGTGTACCAGAACTCCGCCTCCACGCGCTCCTCGGCAGTGGCCTCGCCCGCCGTGTCCAGGGCCGTCGCCAGCGCCCTGCGGGCCTCGCCGAGCCGGCCGCGGACGTACCAGTACCAGGTCAGCGAGTTGACCAGGCGCAGGGCCTCCTGCGCGGCCCCGGACCGGTCGGCCTCGGCCAGCGCGCGCTGCACGTTGGCCGCCTCCAGGTCCAGGTACTGGAACCAGCGGGACTGCTCCCGCTCGTGCAGATGCGGACGGGCCCGCTCGGCGAGGCGGACGCAGTGGCGCAGGTGCCGGGCGGCGGTCTCGGCGTGCTCACCGGACTCGGCGAGCTTGTCACGCGCGTAGACCGCGACCGATTCCAGCAGCCGGTAGCGCGGGCCCTGCGGCCCTTGCGTGCGGACGGCCAGGGAGCGTTCCACGAGCAGGCTCAGCGTGTCGAGGACGTCGGCGGGGGACACGCCGCCGCCGGAGCACACGTCCTCGGCGGCCCGCAGCCCGCACCCCTCGCCGAACACCGACAGCCTGCGCAGCACGGTCCGTTCCCGGTCGTCGAGCAGGCCCCAGCTCCAGTCGAGCGTGGCCTGCAGCGTCCGGTGGCGCGAAGGGGCGTCTCGGTAACCGCTGTTGAGCACCTTGAAGCGGTCGTCGAGCCGGTCGTGCAGTTCCCCGATGCCCAGCGACCGCACGCGTGTGGCGGCCAGTTCCAGGGCGAGCGGGATGCCGTCGAGGCGCCGGCACACATCCGCGACGAGCGGAGCGGTGGTGGCGTCCAGCACGAAGTCCGGGTCCGTCGCCCTGGTCCTGTCCACGAAGAGACGTACGGCCCCCGCGCTCGTCAGGGCGTCGAGGTCCGGGTCGTTCTCCGGGGGCAGCGACAGCGGCGCCACCGGATACACCGTCTCGTCGCGGGTGCGCAGGGGCTCCTGGCTGGTGGTCAGGATGTGCAGGTGCGGGGCCCGGCTCAGCAGCAGACCGGTCAGATGCGCGACGGCCTCCACGACGTGTTCGCAGTTGTCCAGCACGAGCAGCAGCCGCCGCCCCGCCAGCGCGTTCGCCAGCCGGTCGACCGGACCCTTGGCGTCGTCGTCGGAGGTGTTCTCCCGGATGCCCAGCGTCGCCATCACCTGCTCGGCCAGCGCCTCCGCACCTGCGAACCGCTCCAGGCCCCCGGCGTCCGCGAGCTCCACCAGCCAGGTGCCCTCGCCGAACGCGCCCGCCAGACTCTCCGCCGTGGCCTGGGCGAGACGCGTCTTGCCGACCCCTCCCGGGCCGGTGAGCGTCACCAGGCGGCGCTGTAAGAGCAGGGCCCGGATCGCCGGGACGTCCTGCTCACGGCCCACCAGGGGCAAGGCCGAACCCGTCGGCGCCGGGCCCGCCTGCACCACCGCGGTGGACGGCGCGGGCCGCTCCGGCCGGGCCAGAAGCGGGTCGTGGCGCAGGATGGCCTGCTGCAGCGCTTCCAGGGACGGCCCGGGTGTCAGCCCCAGCTCCTCGTCGAGCCGGCGCCGCAGGTCGTTGAAGCAGTCGAGCGCCTCGGAGGAGCGCCCCGCCTGGTACAGCGCCCACATCAGCGCGCCCCGCAGGCCCTCACGCAGCGGATGGTGCTCCACCAGCTCCGTCAACTCGCCCACCAGCAGGCTGTGCTCGCCCAACTCCAGCCGCACCCCGGCGTGTTCCTCCACCGCCGTGAGGCGCTCCTCCTCCAGGCTCGCCGCCGTCGGCCGCACGGACGGCTGGTCCGCGAACTCGGCGAAGGCGGGGCCCCGCCACAGTGCCAGCGCCTCGGTGTACAGCGCCGCCCGCGTCACCGGGTCGGCGCCGGACCTGGCCCGGGCGACCAGTTCGCGAAACCGCCCGGCGTCGAGCGCACCGGCCGGGATGTCCAGGACGTATCCGGGAGGCCGGTGCGCGATCAGTTCACGGCCCCCCGCCTCCGCGTCCTCCAACGCGCGCCGCAGCTGGGAGACTTTGGCCTGGAGTGACGCCGTCGGCCGGGCCGTGAACGTCGAGCCGCCCCACAGGTCCTCGATCAGCCGCGCCGCCGGGACGACCTGCCCGTGGTGGGCGAGCAGATCGGCGAGGAGCATGCGCACCTTGACTTCGGGTACCCGCACCAGACGACTCTCGTCCGTGCGCACCTCCAGCGGCCCCAGCACCCCGAATTCCATGATCTCAGCGTAACCGGCCGACGACCGGCGTGACGTGCGACGAAAAGGGCTCGGCCATCCTTCCGAAGGGCTCCCGCGCAGCGTTTCCGAAGTCGTCCGAAGCGAATCCGAAGGGGCATATGCCAGGGTTCCCCGAGGAATGCGGTTGGGCGCTGGTGCGGAAGGCGGGGGCAGGTGGCCGAGAATGAACGACTGCGGCTGGCGATCATCATCGGCAGCATCAGGAAAGGCCGGTTCGGGCACGTCGCGGCGGAATGGCTGGCCTCGCGGGCCCGGTTGCGACCCGACTTCGATGTGGACGTCATAGACCTCGCCACGGCCTGGCTGCCCGACGTGATGTCCGCCGACCCGTCCGCGCCCCGGCCCCAGGCCGTCAAGGACCTGGCGCCCTGGTTGCGATCGGCCGACGCGTTCGTGGTGGTCACCCCCGAGCACAACCAGACGTTCCCGGCGTCCCTGAAGAACGCGATCGACTGGTACGACGAGGAATGGCACGCCAAACCCGTCGGGTTCCTCTCCTACGGCGGACCCTCCAGCGGGTTGTGCGCGGTGGCCGCCCTGCGCCAGGTCTTCGGCGAGGTCCACGCCGTCCCGGTGCACGAGACCGTGAGCTTCCACAACTACTGGGAGCGCCTCGGGCCCGACGGCACCCTGGCCGTCCCCGACGACTGGGACGTGTCGGCCCGGCTGATGTTCGACCGCCTCAGCTGGTGGGCCGGTGTGCTGCACCGGGCCCGGGCGGAGCGCGGCTACCACGTACCGCAGTTGAACAGACAGGAGCGCAACGCGCGATGGACGGCCAGTGGTTCCGACGTTTCGGTGATCCCGAGCCCGACGCTCTCAGGCTGATCTGCTTCCCGCACGCGGGAGGCGCGGCCAGCGCGTACCTGCCGCTGTCCCGGCTGCTCCGGCCGCACGTCGAGGTGCGGGCCGTGCAGTACCCCGGGCGGCAGGACCGCCGGCTGGAGACACCGGTGGCGGACATCGGGGAACTCGCCTCGGTCGTGGCCCAAAAACTCCAGGACGAGGAAACGGCAGCGCCCTACGCGTTCTTCGGCCACAGCATGGGCGCGCTGATCGCCTACGAGACCGCCCGGATCCTCGAGGAGCGCGGGGCCCGGCCACCCCGCCGGCTCTTCCTGTCGGCCCGGGGAGCACCGGGGCCGCGGCGCAGTCCGCACGACGTGCTCCCCGACGACGAGGCGGTCCTGGCCGCCGTGCGCCGGCTCGGGGGAACCGGCGTGGCCCTGCTCGACGACCCCGAGCTGGTGGCAATGGTGCTGCCGGCTCTGCGAGCCGACTACACGGCCCTCGCCGCGTACTCCTGGACACCCGGGGAGCCGCTGCACACGCCGGTCACCGTGCTGTGCGGCGACGCCGACCCGGTCGTCTCCGTCGAGGAGGCGGCCGGCTGGCGGGCGTTCACCCGCGCCGAGACCGAGGTGCGGGTCTTTCCCGGCGGTCACTTCTATGTGGACCAGCGGCTCGACGACGTGGCCGAGGTGGTACTGCGCGGCGTCCGCTCGGCGAGCGCCGCTCGGGCGGGCAACGACGCCTGCCATGACTGATCACGGGTGTTCGACGTACGGGGGTAGGCGTGGAATTCAAGGTTCTCGGACCGCTCGACGTGGTGAGCGGCGGGCGCAGTCTGCCGCTGGGCGGCGTCAAGCAGAGAGCGGTCCTCGGACTGCTCCTCCTCCACGCCAACCAGGTGGTCGCCACCAGCCAGCTCCTCGACGCCCTGTGGCCCGAGGACACCAGGCCGGTCACGGCGCGCAAGATGGTGCAGAACGCCGTATGGGGGCTGCGGGCCCTGCTGGAGAGCGGTGAAGGCGACGGGCACGAGCCGCCCCGGCTGCTCACCCGGGCACCGGGCTACGTCCTGCGCGTCGACCCCGAACAGCTCGACGCGACCCGCTTCGAGCGCGCCGTCGCCGCGGGCCGGGCACGCCTGGACGCGGGCGAGGCGGCCGAGGCAGCCGATCTGCTGGGGGAGGCCCTGGCGGAGTGGCGCGGATCGGCCCTGTCGGATCTGGCCGAGCAGGGCGTGGAGTGGGCCGAGCTGACGGCGCTGCGGCAGCTGCGCCTGGACGCGATGGAGGACCGCTTCGAGGCGGAACTCGCGTGCGGCCGGCACCATGCCGTGCTCGGTGAACTCACCTCGCTGGCCGAGGCCGAACCCCTGCGGGAGCGGCTGTGCGGGCAGTTGATGCTCGCCCTGTACCGCTGCGGCCGGCAGGCGGAGGCGCTGAGCGTGTTCAGCAGGGTGCGGCTGGCCCTGGTGGAGGAGTACGGCCTGGAGCCGTCCGCCGCCCTGCAGACCCTGCAGCACCGCATCCTGCGCCACGACCAGGCACTGGCCTGCCCCGCGGAGGCCCGCCCGGAACCGGTCGCCCCCGAGACGGGCACCGCGCGACGGCACCCGGCCGGCGACACGGGTGCCGCGCCGACGCCCGTCCGGATCACGGCGGACACCGGGGTTCCGGGGAGGGCCGGGCCGGGCGCCGTGGTTCCCGGCGTGGCAGGCCCCGACGCCGGGGCGCCCGAACCCGTGCGCGGGGCCGCCCTCCTGCCCGTCGATGCCGCCGAGAGCGCAGACCACACCGGCGTGACGTCCGCGTACGGCGCCGACGTAGGGGGAGACCGCTCCGGCGTGGCGTCCGCGTACGGCGGCGACGTGGAGGGAGACCGCTCCGGCGTGGCGTCCGCGTACGGCGGCGACGTGGAGGGAGACCGCTCCGGTGTGGCGTCCCCGTACGGCGGCGACGTGGGGGGAGACCGCTCCGGTGTGGCGTCCGTGCGTGGTGCCGCGCACAGCGCCGAACAGCCGGGCGCGGCGGCGGGCTTCGGCGAGGGGGGCGCGGTCGCCGAGCGGCGGGACGTGTGCGTGCTCGTGGTGTGCACCGAGTCCGCCGGGGACGCCGCGGCCATGGGGAGCGAGCAGCTGGACACCTCCCTGCACGACGCGGTCACCGTGCTCACCGAGAGCGTCGAGGACCGCTCGGGCACGGTCGTCGGTTCCATGGGCGGGCTGTGCGCCGCGCTGTTCGGGCTGAGGTCCGAACGCCCCGAGGCGTCGCTGAACGCGGTGCGCGCGGCCTTCACGGCCCGGGACCGACTGGCCTTACGGGCGGGCATGGTGATGCGAGCCGTGGTGATCTCCGGCAAGGCGATCGTGCGGCACGACCCGCACGACCCGAGCGCCGCCGTCTCGGTGGTGGGCACCCTGCTCGACAAGGCGCACGGGCTGCTCTCCGGCGTCCCCGAGGGTGAGTTGTACGTGAGCGACGACGTGGCCGGCGACACCGGCGCGTGGGTGAGCTACGACGAGACACCCCGCCCCGCCGACGGCACCCCCGGCATCCGACGGGCCCGAGCCCTGCACCCGGACGAGCCCGCCGGGCCCGGCACCGGCACCCGGCCACGGCCCGAACTCCCCCTGCTGGAAACCCTGCTGGAGTACTCCCGCCACCACGGCGTGCCCTCCATGCTGACGGTGCTCGGCGATCACGGGGCCGGCAAGACCCGTCTGCTCGCCCAGTTCGAGGACCGCGTCGCGGGCGCCGTCGACGGGGCGCGTGTCGTTCGGCCGCGCCTTGCGAAGGGAGGCCAGGACGCCGCCGCCGTCGCGGCCGCACTGACGCAGGCGTGGGGACCGCGGCACCTGGCGCGGCTCGAGCCGCCGGAGCAGCGGATCAGAACCGCGGTCCGCTCCGCCGTCGGCTCCGACGGGGACGCGGCCCGGCTGTCGCGCTTGCCGGGCCCGGCGCCGGCACCCCACGCCGTCCCGCCCGGGCGCGGGGCGGACCTGCTCGCCGCCTGGAGCGAGGTGATCGAGCACGAGGCACGTCACCGCCCGGTGGTGCTCTGCCTGGACGACCTGCACCTCGCCGACGACGCGGTGCTGGACTGGGCGGAGAGGCTGGGCGGCTCGGGCACGGGGGCCCTGCTGGTCGTCGTGTGCGGCCATTTCGAACTGCTGCGCCGCCGGCCCATCTGGGGCAGTGCCTGCGAACACGCCAGCAGGCTGACGCTGTCCCGCCTGCGCGAGCCGGCCGCCGCCGCTCCGCTGCCGCGGCGCACGCTGCCCTTCCCGGACTGCCGCCCGAGACGGCAGGAGGAGCGGGCGAGACCGTCCGGCCGGATCCACGCGGGCTTCCGGGGCAAGCCGGCCGAGCCGGTCGAGGTACGCCCCAAACGCCGGGCGGTGTGAGGGTCGGGCCGACCGGGGTCGCGCCGCCAGGGTGTTTGGGGTGTGGGTTCGCCGGAGTGATGCGCCCGTCCGGCTGGGTTCGCCGGGGTGATGCGCTCGGCCGGCTGGGTTCGCCGGAGTGATGCGCCCGGCCGGGTGTTGGAGTGTGGGTTCGCCGGGGTGATGCGCCCGTCCGGCTGGGTTCGCCGGGGTGATGCGCCCGGCCGGGGTGTTGGGGTGTGGGTTCGCCGGGGTGATGCGCCCGGCCGGGTGTTGGGGTGTCGGTTCCCCAGGGTGATGCGCCCGGCCGGGTGTTGGGGTGTGTGATAGCCGTCGGGGCGCGCCTTCAGATGCGGGGGCGCGGTGTCCGGCCCCTCGACGGCGTGGACCTCACCGTCCCCGGCGGCCAGGTGCATCGCCCGGCTCGCCGTTCTGCTGTGATGACCGGGGCGAGGATCCGCGAATGGGTGGCGTGTGGACGGGACTTGGTGTGCTGTCCGTATGGACATCGCAGCTCCCCAGACCCGCCGCCCGGCGCACGCGTCACCCCGGCCCGGGCGGGCACCCGGCCCCGGCGAGATGGACACCCCGCTGGCCGTCTTCGTCGGGGCCCGGTTCGCCGCGGCCCTGCACGAAGGGCTGAGCCGGGCCGGCCGGCCCCGGGACGCCGAACCCGGGCGACCGGACGACTCCGAGCCCCTCGCCCGCCCGCCTGGGCGCACCACGGCGCGGCAGGACGCCCTGCTCGCCGAGCACGCGGGGGAGATACTCGCCCGCTTCGGCGCGGCACTGAGGGCCGTGCCGGGCGTCACCGCGCCGCAGCGGACCCGGATGACCGCGTGGGCGCGGCGGGTGCTCGGCGAGGCCGGGGCCGCCGCCCCGGTGCGCACCGGGACGGCGGCCCCCTGGGCGGCGCTGGCGGGGTCCCTGCTGGTCGAATCGGCCGCGGACGTCCTGCCCGACGGGTCCGCGGACGGCACGCGGGCGCTGGGCGCCCTCGCCCGTGCCATACGCCTCACCGGCACGGGCGGGACACGCTCAGGCGACCTCGGACTCCCGGACCGGCGCGAACAACGACTCCAGTAGCCGGTCCAGGGCGTCGCCCGTCTCCGTGCTGAGGCTGAGGGTCACCGTGCGCGGGTGCGCGGTGGCCCAGCCCGGCCTGCGGTCCGGCAGCCGCGAGTCCGCCCCGACGACGGTGAGCAGCGGCACGCCCGCGTGGGTCTGCGTCAGCCGCTCCACCATGTCCAGCAGCGCGTCGTCGGCGTGCTGGAGATCGTCCCAGATCAGCACCAGGGGCTGCTCGCGCGCCGCCCGCGCCAGGAACGTTCCCCAGGCCCGGAGCATCTCGCCCGGCATCCGCCGCTCGTGCGCCGACCGTTGCGGTGACAGCAGCCGGACCAGCGGCGCGTACAGGTCCGCCGTGACGGCCCGGTCGCCGCCGAGACGGTCGAGCGTGGCCAGCAACCGCGCCGTGGTGTGGGGCTCGGAACTGCCGGGATCGATGCCGCAGTAGGCGGCGAGGATCTCCGCCGGCACCGACAGGGCGGAGCCGGCGTGCGGCGCGGGAACCGTGCCGGCCAGTACCCGCGCCGGGCCGCCGTGACTCTCCTCGACCCGGCGCTGGAACTCCATCAGCAGCCGCGTCCGGGCCCGGCCGGAACCCTCGATGAGCGTGATCAGATGTGCCGTCGAACGCCGCAGGGTGTGCAGCAGGGTGTGGTGCATCAGCTCCAGCTCGCTGACGTGGGCGGTGGCGCCCGCCGGTCCCCACGCCAGGTCCGTGACGTCGTCGTGCAGGGCGTGCAGCTCCCACGGGGCCATGGCGGACGCGCAGGCACGCCGGAACGTCGCCGCCCCCTCGACCTGACGGTGGGTCTCCTCGCAGACGTGGATCTCCCCGGCCTGCACATGGGCCAGCATCGTCCGGCAGGTGTCGACGAGCCTGCCGCCGCTCCAGGGCGGCGGCGGGTCGTCCGAGGGCCGGCGCGGCACCAGGGCCTCGCCGGACGCCACGGCCGCGTGCACGGTGAGGCCGCGCACGGCGGCCTGTGGCGGTGCGAGTGTGCCGGTGGGGACGCTCAGGCTGTCGCGCACGGCGGCCGCGGTGCGGACGGCGCGCTCGGCGCTGTCGGCCGGGTCCGTCCCCTCGGCGAACACGGAGAGCACCGTCGAACCCAGCACGGCCGTCACCCGGCCGCCGTGGAGTTCGGTCTTCTCCCGGGCGATCTGGGTCAGCGCGTCGAGCACCCGGTCCCGGTCCTCGGCCAGCAGCCGGCCCAGCTCCGCACCGAGCCCCAAGCGGAACATCACCACGCTGGCGGTGCGGGACTCGCGCCGCCCGGGGGAGGAGACCTCGGCGGCCGGAGCGGCCCGCTCCCCGCCGGCGGCCGGTTCGGCGCGTGCGGGCGGTTCGTCGTGCACGGCCGGTTCGACGCGCGCGGGCGGTTCGGAGCACGCGGCCCGCTTCACGGGGGCGGGCGGTCGGTTGCGCGAGGCCCGGTTCGCAGGCTCGGCCGCCCGGCGGTGCGGGGCGTGGCTCACCGGTGTGGCCGGTCGCTGCTGTGGGGCCCGGCCGGCGGGCGTGGCCGGTTCGGTGCGTGCGTCCTGCTCCGCGGGTCTGGCCGGTTGGTGGTGCGGGGCCTGGCTCGCGCGTGTGGACGGTTCGGCGCGCGGGGCCCGGCTCGCGGGCGGGGACGGTTCGGCAGGTGTGTGCGGCTCGGTGTGCTCGGCCCGCGTGGAGGCCGACGCTGCCGCCGCCGGTAGGAGGGCTGCCGGTGCGGGGGCCACCGGTGCGGGGGCGGCGGCCGGTTCCGGCGGGGCCGCCCCCGGTTCCGGCGGGGCCGCCGCGGGCCGGGGGACCGGGGCGAGGTTCACCGGCTCCCGGCCGCCCGCCGTGCGTGGCACCTCCAGCATCGCGTCCTGGGTGAGGATCGCCTGCTGCAGCCGGTGCAGTTCACGCCCCGGCTCCAGCCCGAGCCCCTCCACCAGGGCGGTGCGCACCCGGCCGAAGACGGCCAGTGCCTCGGCCTGCCGCCCGCACCGGTACAGGGCCACCATGAGCTGCCCCGAAGCGCGCTCCCGCAGCGGCTCGGCGGCCACCAGGCTCTCCAGATCGGGCAGGACCAGCTGGTGCCGGCCGCAGGCGAGTGCGGCCTCGAAGTGGTCCTCCATGACATCGAGCCGGCGGTTCTGCAGGGCCGTCAGCTCCGGCCAGCAGATACCTTCCTCCACCAGGTCGGAGAGGACGGGCCCGCGCCACAGGGCCAGCGCCTCGCCCAGCGAGCGGCGGGCACGCTCCACCTCGCCCGTCGCCAGGGCGGCCCGGCCCGTCACCACCCGCTGCTCGTAGTCGAGCAGGTCGACGCGCTGCTGGGGCACCCGCAGCAGATAGCCGGGCGCGCGGGTCAGCAACTCGGGACTCTGCTCGCTGCGCGGCGGACGCGACAGGACGCCGCGCAGCTTCCACACGGCGTTCTGCAGGATCTTGCGCGCGGTCATGGGCGCTTCGTCGTCGGCCCACAGGGCCGACAGCAGCTGGCTGGTGGACACCACCTTGTTCGCCTGCAGCAGGAGATACGCCAGCACGGCGCGCTGCCGGTGCCCGCCGAGGTCCACCAGGCTGCCCGGCGGTCCCCCCACAGGCTCGACTTCCAGTGGCCCCAGTAGGCGGAACTGCATGAACTCCCCCGTCTCACTTGCTCAGGCGTGCTGCGTCACCCGGGACCGGTGTCTCGCCCGACGGCTCGTCGACGCGGTCCGCTTCCCGTACTGCTTCCGCCCAGGTGGGCCGGCCCGGTCGTGGCCGGCACCCGGCCGGAGTGTGTGCCCCGGGAGTCCGCCGGTGGGGGGAGACGGCGGACCCGGGGGTGGATCAGCGGCCCGCGTCGGTGAGTTCGGCGCCGGCCTGCTTGCGCAACAGTGTGCACACGTCGTGCAGCCCTGCGTACAGCTGTTCCAGTTCGGCGTCTGTGACAAAAATCGAGGGTTCAAAACGCAACGTGCCGACCGCGCTGGCCGTCGGGAACGTCCGGACCCGGTGCCGGCGCAGCAGATGGCCCGCCAGGAAGTAGCCGAACAGGCCGCTCTGCGCGATCTGCCGCAGTTCCGGTGAGGAGGCGTCGGACTGGTCGTGGAATTCCAGGCCCTGCATCAGCCCGTGCCCGCGTACGTCCGCCACCACGTCCGGGAATTCCGCCCGCAGCGCGTCGAGCTTCGCGCGCAGCGCCGCACCGCGCTCCTCGGCCTGCCGGTAGGCCGCGCCTCCGTCCCGCTCCAGCAGTTCGAGGACCTTCAGGGCGATGTGGCAGGAGAAGCTGTCCTTGGCGAAGGTCGAGCTGTGCACGATCTCGAAATCCCGGCGGTAGCGCTTTTCGCGCACCAGCATCACGGACGCCTTCGCGATGCCGCCCCCGAGGGTTTTGGCCAGGGTGTAGTAGTCACCGCGCAGGCCGGTCCGGGAGCTGGCGAGCAGGGCGCCGGTGCGGCCCATTCCGCTCTGGATCTCGTCGACGACGACGGGGCAGTCGATCCGGGCGCAGAACTCCTGGATCTCCCGGGCGAACTCGCGGGACAGAACGCGAATTCCGCCCTCCCCCTGAATGGGCTCGACGAGGAAGGCGCAGAACACGGGGAACTCGTGCTCCGTCACCGTGACCCTGCCGTTTCGCGTGCTCAGGCCGAGCAGTGTGCGGCGTTCACGCGCGTAGACCGCGTTCAGGTCCTCGGGGCTGTCGTGCGGGACGAACCGCGTCTGCGCGCCGAGGGACTTGAAGGGCAGCCGGTAGCCCTCGTTGTGGGTCAGCTGCACACTGCCGGCGAGCTTGCCGTGGAAGCCGCCCTCCAGGGCGAGGAACAGCGGTGGGGCAGCGGCGGTCTCGTCGTTGCGGCGTCTGATCGCCGCCTCCATCAGGCGGACGGTGTCGGTGCCGTCGGCGGCGAGGGCGACTCCGAGGCGAGCGGCCGCCTCCCCGTGGACGGTGGCGGACCCGTCGGCCACCGCGGCCCGCGCCCGGGCGAGTTCGGTGTCGACGGAGCCGAGCAGTTCGGACACGCGCATGCCCCGGTCCAGTTCGGCGTGCTTCACAGCGGCTTCCACCGCTTCCGCGCCACTGTTTCCGAAGATGGCGTAATAAGGCTCACCGTCGGCGAGTTCACGCGCGATGATGCGGTTCAGCTCGGCGGCCAGCCGGTTGGCGTACGGGTGGCGCGAGAACTGGGCGTGGACCGGTGTATGTTCGGCGAGCAGCTCGCGGGCGTGCGCGGTGATCTCGGGGTGGTGGTGGCCGAGGAGCACCGAGCCGTAACCGCCGGCGAAGTCCACGACCGGGAATTCGGTGCCGTCGTCGTCCCGTACGTACAGGGTGTTCCCCTCGGCGCGCACGTATTCCACCGCCAGTCCCGCGGTGTCGAGTACCTGGCGCAGATAGGGCTCGGCGAGTTCGCGTTCCGCGGCTGCGGCGGAGGTCTCAGTCATGTCCTCAGGGTCCGATGGGCGGGTAAACGTCCGGTCATTGAAAGGTCATCGGTGACGGTCGGTCACAGAAGGCCCACCGGTTACCCGCGCATGAAGGCACTGCGAGACGCCACGACTACGTTGATTGCGCCGGCTGCCCCTTTTCGTGCGGACGGCACAGACGTGTCCCGTGACCCATCGGAGAGTGGCATGAATTCCGCGTCCGCCGAACTCGATCACGCTGCCGTGCGTTCCGGGCCCCAACCGGTACGCCCGGACCGACTGCGCGGGGTGATGTCCCGTTTCGCCACCGGCGTCACGGTCCTCACCGTGGGCGGGGAGCACCTGCACGCCATGACGGCGAACGCCTTCAGCTCGGTCTCCCTCGACCCTCCGTCGGTGCTGTGCAGCGTCGGCCACAGCGCGGTCATGCACGGCGCGCTCACCGGGGCCGGGCGTTTCGCCGTGAACATACTCGGCGCCCACCAGGAGCCGCTCGCCCGGCACTTCGCCGACAAGAGCCGCACGCTGGGCGCCGCCCAGTTCGAGCACGTCGACTGGCGCACCGGCGAGCACACGGGCGCGCCGCTGCTCGACGACTGTGTGGCGTGGCTGGAGTGCGAGCTGACCGAGTCGCACGCGTTCGGCGACCACACCATCTTCATCGGCACCGTGCTGGCGGCGGGCGAGGGCACGAGCTGTGACGAGCTGCTCTTCGTCAACGGCCGCTTCGGCAAGCCGGCCACCGTCTCCTGACGCGGGTCCGGCCTCCGCCGGTCCGGCGGGCACGGCTGGGACACGGCAGGGCGGCACCACCCGTCGGTGGTGCCGCCCTGCCGTATGTCGTGGCCTCCCGCCGCCGCGGGAGGCCGGCCGTCACAGGAAGTACGTGCCCGGGTCCATGCCGACCAGGACCCGTCCCTGGACCTCCAGGTTGGCGTCCCGCTGGACCAGGGCGTGCAGCGCGAAGCCCTGGATGTCGCGGTGGAACCGCTGCAGGGCGACCTCGCGCCGGATGACCGAGCCGCCGCTCGCCTCGTACAGCACCTCCACGGCCTCCTTGGCGAGCTGCGCCGCGTACGCCGTCCGGCCGCGGATCACGGCCTTCTGCTCGTCGGTGGGCTGTTCGCCGGCGTCGGCCCGGGACTGGAGGACCTCCAGCCACAGGTCCGCCAGGGCCTCGGCGGCGTCGATCTTGTTGGCGGCCGTGGCGACCTGGATCTGTGTGAGCGGGTGCAGCTTCTGGTCGGTCCAGTCGGTGTAGGTGATGCCGCGGCCGGGCAGGCGCTCCAGGAACAGCTCGTAGGCGCCGCGCGCGATGCCGGTGAACGCGGCGGCGACGCCGGAGAGGACGTACCCGAGCAGGCCGTAGTTGCGGCCGGTGGCGCCGGTGTTCTCGCGGTCGCCGGTCGCGCTGACCATCGCCTCCTCCAGGGAGACCACGCGGTGGGCGGGCACGAACACGTCCTCGGCGGTGGTGGTGCAGCTGCCGGTGGCGGCTCCCGCGCTGACGTGCCAGTCGTCGGTGACCTCCAGCTCGGAGACCGGGACCAGCGCGACGAGTTCCTCGTGGCTGCCGTCGGGGCGCTCCACCATCGCGGCGAGCAGGTCCCAGTCGGCCCCCCGGACACCGGAGTTGTAGCCCCAGGTGCCGTTGAGGCGGTAACCGCCCTCGACGGGGGTGAGGGTGCCGGTCGGGGCGAAGACGATGGACACCCGGGTGTTGCCGCCTTCGAACACCTCCTTCTGCGCCCGGTCGGGGTAGAGGGAGGCGCACCAGGTGCTGGTGAGCCACACCATGGTCAGCCAGCCGGTGGACGGGCAGCCGCGGGCCACCTCGGCGATGACCTTGAACTGGTCGGCGACGCCGAGGTCGAGCCCTCCGTGCGCGCGGGGTACGGCGGCGCGGAACACCCCGGCCTTGTCCAGCAGCCGGATGTTCTCGTCGGGGATCCAACGCCGTTCCTCCGCGTCCGCGCCGTTCGCGCGCAGCGTGGGGACGGCATCGCGTACGGCGTCCAGCACGGACGCCAGGTCTTGCTGATCGGTCACTGTCTCTCCGTCGTTTCGTCGGGCCATCTGGGGTTTTCCGGCACGGCGGAGCCCCCCTGGCGCACCAGGGGGGCTCCCGGGCGCGCTAGTCGGCGACGAGACCGGTCGCGGCCACCGGGCGGTCGATGGCCATCAGCCAGCGGCCGTCCTCGGTCTTGCGGAGCACGTCGGTGCAGACGCCCTCCAGCCGGACCGGCTCACCGTCGGGGCCGGTGGTGTCGATGGCGTACTCGACCCCGATCAGCGCCACGTCGCCGGCGACGTACGAGTGGGTGACGCTCGCCTCGAGGGTCGGCTTCGAGGCCAGGAACTCCTTGAAGAACGCCAGCCGGTCGGCACCCGTCAGGGGCTCGCCCGAGAAGTTCGACACGGAGTCGTCGAGGTAGAGGCGGTTGAACAGCTCGCCGTCACCCGAGTTGAAGACCTGGATGAAGATCTCGTTCTGGATGTCGGTGTCGGCGGTGAGGTCGGGGCGTTCCGGGTCGAAGGGGACGGTGAAGGACGTGGCTGACGTGGCCGGCGTTGCTGACATGGGGATGCGGTTCCCTTCCGGGGGGTGGGTGGGTGATGCCTCGGTGGTCATTCCTCGCCCGCTGCCTGCCGGGCGGCACGCAGACCGGACTCGATGGCGCCGTCGATGTAGCCGCTCCAGCCGTTGGCTATGTCGCCGCTGGCGAAGGAGAGCCGCCCGCTGGTGTAGGTGACCTCCGGGTAGAGCGTGGTGAGCTGCTTCGGCTTGCGGAACGCCCAGCCGCCGCGCGCGTAGGGGTCACGGCCCCAGTCGTGCGCCTTGACGCCGATGATGTCCAGGTTCACGCCGAGCTGCTGCACGGCCTTCTTCACCTGGGCGGTGTTCGTCGGGTCGAGCGTGGGATCGGTGCTGAAGGCGACGTAGAGCATGCCGTCGGAGGTTTCCTTGAACGGCAGCAGCATGGGGATCGCGGAACCGCCCTCGGCGCCCTGGCCGTAGACCCGGCCGGCTCCCTTGCGGGCGTGGATCCACAGCTTCACCGCGTTGGCGACGGCGATGCCCTGGCTGGTCGCGGTGGTGAGCGCCGGGGGCAGGGACGGGCTGAACTTGACCGTGCTCAGGGCGTTGACCGGCATCGCGACGACGACCGCGCCGGCGCTGTAGCGGGTGCCGGAGGTGGTGGTGACGTACACCAGCGACCCGGTGTCGTTCACCGAGGCGACCGGCGAGCTGAGCTTGATCGTCGGCTTGGCCTCGTCGACCATCGCCTGGAGCAGGGCCTTGGTGCCCTTGGCGATGCGCCAGCGCATGGTGTCGTTCCAGCCCGCGTTGGTGTGGCCGGCCAGGGCCCACCAGTGGGCGAACATGGTGAAGGCACCGGCTGTGCTCGCGCCGCCGGCGTAGACCGCCGTCTGCCCGTTGACGAGGAGTTCCTCCTCGCGCGTGAGGGCGAGCTGGGTCAGGCGGTCGCGCAGCGTGAGCTTGTCCAGGCTCTGCAGCAGGTCGGCCCGGTGCAGGGGCTGGAACGGCTTGTCGAAGTACGTCCGCGTACCGTCGAACATGCGCTCGAAGACGGTGCCCATCCGGCCGAACCCGTCCTCGGGCGTGAACTGCCGCGGGCCGCTCGGCGTCGGCAGCCACGTGGTCGAGATCGGCTCGTCCTCCTCCAGTGCCAGCTTGTAGCGGGTGAGTTCGGCGCCGAGGTAGGGCTGGGTCGGCTCGACCCAGGTCCCGCCGCGCTCGATCAGCTGGCCGCCGTAGGTGTCCGTCCAGGTGCGGCCGCCGATGCGGTCGCGGGCCTCCAGGACGAGCACCCGCTTGCCGCGGGCGCGCAGTTCGCGGGCCGCGGTGATGCCGGCGAAGCCCGCGCCGATGACGATGACGTCCCAGTCCGCCGCGGCGCCGCGGGCGGCGGCCGAGGCGGCAGGGGCGAGCGGGGCGAGGGCGGGTACCGTGACGGCGGCCGCCCCGGCCGCCTTGAGCAGGGTGCGGCGCGTCGGCCGCCGCCCGCCGATGGGTCCGGTGCTGTGCATGGTGCTGTGTGTCCCCCGTGTACTCGGTGCGGGCCCGCCGTGCGGAACCGGCATCTCACTCATGGGCCAAGGTGTTTGCGGTGCTGCGGTGCTGCGGTGCTGCGGTGCTGCGTGCCGCGGCGCTCGCGCCGGTCAGCTCGCCTGGCCGTACGGGTCGTCGATGGCGTAGCGCCACACCCCGTCCTCGCCCCGGGTCAGCACGTCCACCCCGACGCCGGCCAGGTGGTCGGTGGTGCCGTCGGCGCCGGGGATGTCGATCGTCCAGTCGACGATCATCAGCGCGGTCTCGCCGGTCACGAACACCTGCCGGGGCTTGGCCGCCATGCGCGGCCCGGCCAGCAGGAATTCGCGCTGGTACTTCCGGCGTTCGTCACCGCTGAGCGGCTTGCCCGGTTCCCAGACGGCGACCGCGTCGGCGGTGTAGAACTTCTCGACCGTCTCGTAGTCGCCGGCGTTGACGGCCTCGACGTAGCGGGCGGTGTGGTTTTCCAGTTCCGCGACGATCTCGGACATGGCGGAAATCGACCTGCCTTCTTGGCTGGAGAGACGTTTGAGGGGAACGTTCAGGAGAAAGGAACGTTCCACGCGGTGCTGCACGGGCAGTGCGGTTGCCCGTGCATTTCCGTGGCCGACACTATTCGGGCGTGTTCAACGTTCCAGCCACGCTGCGGTAATGCCGTGGTCTCCCGGCGGGCGGGGGCGACATGACAGTGCCGCCGGGCGACTGTGTGAGTCGCCCGACGGCACGTGATCCGGTGAGCGGGGAGGGGCGGCGGCGGCCTCGCGCCCCGGTCCTGCGGACGGCCTCAGGCCTGGCGCACCCGGCCGTCCCAGCGCCAGGCGCCGCGGCGCGGCAGCCCGGGCAGCGCGGCGCGCCCGGTGCACCACAGCAGCGTCTCGGCGGGGGAGTGACCGGTGGGCGCGTCGGGGAAGAGCCGCTCGACCACCGGCGCCGCCAGGGCGTCCGACGGCGTGTACTCCACGCCTACCGCCTGCGCGATGTCCCGCCCGTGGACGACGAGTTCGAGCACACCCATCGCGGCGAAGCCGGCCGCGTCGGAGTGGCCGTACGGGTGCCAGGCGCGGACGTCCGGCGGGGTGTCGCGGACGGTGCCGGCGAGCAGCGTGCCGGCGATCCGGATGCCCTCCAGGGCGGCCGGCACCGGCGCGTGGCCGTCGATCGAGGAGAACAGGGTGATGTAGCGGTCGGTGGGGCGGGCGATGAGCAGACCCGCGTACCCCACCACTCCGAGCGCGATGTGCGAAAGGGTCTCCCGACAGCTCCAGTCCAGATCACCCGCCTTTCCGCGCCAGTCCTGATCGGCTCCCTTTTCCAGTGCCGAGGTCGTGTCCTCGGCCGCCGTACGTACGAGTTCGGGCCATGAAAGAGTCATGCTGGGATGGTCCCACACAGGCCTTTGCGAGAACCGCCCGATCATTTCCCGGTCAGTGCCCGGTAATTGTTGGGTAATTGTGCGTCAGATCGCCTCCGGTTTCCGGAGGTGCGGCAGTGATGACCGGGCGATGAGTGTGCTCTTACTCATTTCTCCGAGCCCTTCGTTAAGGTTTTGAACTGCCGGGGAGCGTTGGGTTCTCGCGCCTCTCGACCGGCAGTAGGAATCACAATCGAGGAGCCGGAAATGGCCACGAACGACGACCTGGCAGCCGTACTGGAAGCCGTGGACAGCATCGTCCCGACCCTGCGCGAGAACGGCCGCGCCGCCGAGGACCGCGGCTGGCTGCTGGACGAGAGCATCGAACTCCTGGAGAAGGCCGGGGTGTTCCGCATGGCCGTGCCGCGCCGGTTCGGCGGGCTCGACCTGCCGCTCGCCGACCAGGCCCGGGTCATCGCCGAGATCGGCCGCGGCTGCCCGGCCGCCGCCTGGGTGACGATGGTGTGGGTGACGAGCACCTGGACGGCGACGCTCTACCCCGACCGGGCCCAGGAGGAGGTCTTCGCGTCCGGCTCCGTCAAGATCTCCAGCGCGTTCGCGCCGACCGGTGTCGCGGTCCCCGTCGAGGGCGGTTACCGCCTCAACGGCACCTGGAAGTTCAACACCGGCTGCAAGGGCGCCGACTGGGACTTCACGGCGGCGATGGTGCGCAACCCGGACGGCACCGAGGGCGAGATCATGGCACTCGTCCCGATGTCGGACCTCAAGGTCGTCGACGACTGGGACGTCTCGGCCGGAGCCGCCACCGGCAGCGCCACCGCGGTCGCCGAGGACGTCTTCGTGCCGGCCCACCACGCCGTGTCCTTCGAGGAGGTCATGGTCAGCGCGACCGGCGACCGCTCCAACATGGGCGCCACCGGCCGCAACTACGGCCTGCTCAGCTTCGTCATGGCCGAGTGCGCCGCCGTGTTCATCGGCATCGCCCGCGGCGCCTACGAGCTGTTCCTGGAGCGCCTGCCCGGACGCGGCATCACCTACACCGACTGGACCGACCAGAAGCTGCACCCGCTCACGCAGATCCAGGTCGCCACGGCCGCCAACAAGATCGACGCCGCCGAGGCCCTGTCGACCCGCTGGCTCACCCTCCTCCAGGAGCGCGCCGACGCCGGCGAGCAGCCCACCGACGAGGAGAAGGCCATCGTGCGCGGCCAGACCGGCTTCGCCGCCCAACTGGCCAAGGAAGCCGTGGAGATCCTCCACAACGCCAGCGGCGGCTCCGTCATCCGGCGCGACGTCCACCTGCAGCGTTTCCACCGCGACATCCAGGGCTTCTCGCTGCACGCGCTCGCCAACGCCGACGTCAACCTCGAACTCCAGGGCCGCGTCCTGGTCGGCCTGGAGCCCGGCACCGTCTTCCTCTGAGTCGACGCCCCCCGGACCGCCCCCCTTTACCGGCGCACCCAGCGTGTCGGTTCGCTCAGCACACCACTTTCGTACTGGAGGAACACATTCATGGGTGACAACCACACCTCGGTGTCGGTGCTCGGCCTCGGCCTGATGGGGCAGGCCCTGGCCGCCGCCTTCCTGAAGGCGGGCCACGCCACCACCGTGTGGAACCGCTCGGCGGACAAGGCCGACGGCCTCGTCAAGGACGGCGCCGTCCTCGCCGCGAAGCCCGCCGACGCCGTCGCCGCGAGCGACCTGGTCGTCGTGTGCGTGTCGACGTACGACGTGGTGCACGACGTCATCGGCTCGCTCGGCGACGCCCTGCGCGGCAAGACCGTGGTCAACCTGACCACGGGCTCCTCCGAGCAGGCCCGGCAGACCGCCGAGTGGGCGGAGAAGAACGGCGCCAAGTACCTCGACGGCGCCATCATGATCACCCCGCCCGGTATCGGCGCCGAGACCTCCGTCCTCTTCTACGCCGGTGACCAGGCCGTGTTCGACGCCCACGAGCCCGTGCTGAAGCTCCTCGGCGGCGGCACCACCTACCTCGGCACCGACCACGGCAAGCCCGCCCTGTTCGACGTGTCGCTGCTCGGCCTGATGTGGGGCGCCCTCAACAGCTTCCTGCACGGTGTGGCCATCGTGGAGACCGGCGGCGTCAAGGCGCAGGAGTTCCTGCCGTGGGCCCACATGTGGCTCGACGCCATCAAGATGTTCACGGCCGACTACGCCGCGCAGATCGACGCCGGCGACGAGAAGTTCCCGGCCAACGACGCCACCCTGGAGACGCACCTGGGCGCGCTCAAGCACCTCGTCGAGGAGTCCGAGGCACTCGGCGTCGACACCGAACTGCCCAAGTACTCCGAGGCGCTGATGGAGGGCATCATCGCCCAGGGCCACGCCAAGAACAGCTACGCCAGCGTCGTGAAGGCATACCGCCGCCCGAACAAGTGAGCACCGGGCCCGGTATTCGCTTCACCCCCTGACGAAGGGGCCGGTTCCGAATCCCCCGTCGGAACCGGCCCCTTCCCCATGCCCGAAACTTTGGCGTCCCGGAATCGGATACGCCCCCTCTTCCTTCATGTCGCGTCCGTCGATTCCGTGCGCTTTCCGTCCCGCAATTCCCGCTCTTCGCGAAAGGTGTGTTCCATGACCGAGAACGGCGACAGCACGACCCCCCGCGCCCACGGACGCGTCAGCAGAAGAACCGTCCTCAAGGCGGCGGGCGCCTCCGCGCTCGCCGCGGGTGCCGTCACCGCGACGGCGTCCTCCTCCGCCGCGGCGGACGGCAAGCCCTACGACGCCATCGTGGTCGGCGCCGGGTACGCGGGCGGCACCGTCGCCCGCGAGCTGGGCGCCCGCGGTATGAAGGTCCTGGTCCTGGAGGCCCGCGGCCGGATCGGCGGCCGCATCGAACCCGGCACGCTGGCCGGGCAGCACATCGAACTGGGCGGCGGCTGGTTCGGCCCCGGCCAGGACCTGGTCGCCCGCGAACTGAAGCGCTACTCGCTCACCACCACCGAGGACGTGCACGCCACCCGCATGGTGATGCCCGGCCCGAACGGCTACACCAGCCACTCCCCGCAGGAGGCCGGCGCCCGCCTCAACACCCTCTTCGCGGACTTCTACGCCGGTTCCGAGCAGTACTTCGAGCGGCCCTACGAGCCCCTGCACCGCAAGGACCTGCTGGCGTCCGTGGACCGCCTCTCGCTCGCCGACCGCATTGCCCAACTCCAGCTGAGAGGCGTCGACCACGACTGGGTGAGCGGCGCCACCTCGGTGTTCGCCGGCGGCAACCGCACCGGCTCCCTCACCGGCCTCGCCCAGTGGTACCAGCTCGCCGGCGGCACCTACGACAAGTTCCTGTCGGCGATGAGCGAGCTGCCCGAGGGCGGCATGATCTCCGTCCTGGAGCGGATGCTGGGCGAGTCCGGCGCGACCGTCAGCCTCAACTCGCCGGTCACCGCCATCCGGGAGCGCGGCGGCCTCACCCACGTCGAGGTCCGCGGCGGCCGGGTCTACCAGGCCCCGGTGGTGGTGCTCGCCACGCCCGTCAACATGTGGTCCACGCTCACCTTCGAGCCGGGCCTGCCCAAGGTGTACGCCGACGCCGCCCGCGAGGGCATCGGCGTCCCGCACGCCACCAAGCTGTGGCTGCGTGTGCGGGGCACCTCCGAGGCGGTGTCCGCCCAGGCTCCGGAGGGCGCCCCCATCCTGCTGCTGATCCCGCAGAAGCAACTGCCCGACGGCCGTGTCTTCGTCGCGTTCACCGGGCCCGCCCTCGACGTGTCCGACCCGCAGGCGGTGCGCGCGGCCGTGCGCGGACTGCTGCCGGAGGCCAGGGTCGTCGAGTACCGGGCGAAGGAGTGGCACAAGGACCCGTACGCGCGCGGCGGCTGGGGCCTGCGCCGGCCGGGACAGCTCCTGCGTCAGCTGCCGGACATCCAGCAGCCGTTCGGCCGCATCGTCTTCGCGGGCGGTGACATAGCGAGCGGCTGGAACGGGGCCTTCGTCGAAGGCGCCCTGGAGTCCGGCTTCCGCGCCGCGGAACAGGCCGCGAGCCTCGCGGGCTGACCGACGGCAGCGCCATGACCGGGCGGTGTGAAACGGGGAGTGCGGTCCCCGTCCACCGCCCGGTCATGGCGCCTTCTCCTTTTCCCCCTCCTTTTCGTCCGCACCGAATTACCGAAGCGAGGCCGGACACTGAGAGGGGGGAGAGACCCCCCTGCCTACGATCGGGCCGAACATTCCCCCACTCAGCAGTCTTGCGGTAATTCGGCCGAAAGGGCAGTCGAGCGCGATGACGAATCAGCACCAGTCCGAATCGATCGGGACGCGCCGTGCACGGAGCGAGGAAATCGCCGTCGTCGGCCTTTCCTGCCGTCTGCCCGGAGCCGGCGACCCCGAGGCCTTCTGGGAGCTGCTGAGCACCGGCCGCTCCGCCATCACCCCGGCCCCGGCGGACCGCCTGAAGCCCGCGGCCTTTGGCGAGGCCGCGCCCGAGGGCACCGGACCCGGCCTGCGCCACGGGGGCTTCCTGGAAAGCGTCGACACCTTCGACGCCGGCTTCTTCGGCATCGCCCCGCGCGAGGCCCGCGTCATGGACCCGCAACAGCGCCTCGTGCTCGAACTGGCCTGGGAGGCGCTGGAGAACGCCGGGATCGTCCCGGCCACCCTGCGCGGCAGCCGCACCGCCGTCTTCGTCGGCACCCTGCGCGACGACTACGCGGCGCTGCTCTACCAGCACGGCGCCCGTGCCGTCACCCAGCACACCATGACCGGCGTCAACCGCGGCGTCATCGCCAACCGCGTCTCCTACCACCTCGGGCTGCGCGGCCCCAGCCTCACCGTCGACTCGGCCCAGTCGTCCTCGCTGGTCGCCGTGCACCTGGCGTGCGAGTCGCTGCGCACCGGCGAGTCCGACGCGGCCATCGTCGCCGGGGTCAACCTCAACATCCTCGCCGAGGCCGCGGTGGCCGGAGAGCGCTTCGGCGGCCTGTCTCCCGACGGCACCACCTACGCCTTCGACGCCCGCGCCAACGGCTTCGTACGCGGCGAGGGCGGCGGCGCCGTCGTCCTCAAGCCGCTGTCCCGGGCCCTCGCGGACGGCGACGACGTCCTCGGCGTCATCCACGCCAGCGCCGTCAACAACGACGGATCCACCCCCGGACTGACCGTGCCCGGCCAGGAGACCCAGGAGCGGGTCCTGCGCGAGGCGTACGAACGCGGCGGCCTCGACCCCGACGCCGTCCAGTACGTCGAACTGCACGGCACCGGCACGCCGGTCGGCGACCCCGTCGAGGCCGCCGCACTGGGCGCGGTGCTGGGCACGGCCCGCTCTGTCGCCGGACCGCTGCGCGTCGGGTCCGCGAAGACCAACGTGGGCCACCTGGAGGGCGCCGCCGGCATCGTCGGCCTGATCAAGACCCTGCTGGCCCTGCGCCACCGCCGGCTGCCCGCCAGCCTCAACTTCGACACCCCGAACCCGGCGATCCCGCTTACCGAACTGGGCCTGGAGGTGCAGCGCGAGACCGGTGACTGGCCCGCACCCGACCGGACGCTGATCGCCGGGGTCTCCTCGTTCGGCATGGGCGGCACCAACGCCCACGTGGTGCTGGGCGAGGGACCGGCCACACCGGCACCGGCGGAGGCACCGGACGCGGACGATGCCCTGCTTCCCTGGGTCGTCTCCGGCCGCGACGCCGCCGCCCTCGCCGCACAGGCCGACCGGCTGCACGCCGCGGTGACCGCCGGACCCGAGCTCCGCCCCGAGGACATCGGCCACTCCCTGGCCACCACCCGCACCGTCTTCGACCACCGGGCCGTCGTCCTCGCCGACGACCGGTCCGGCATGGTCGCCGGCCTGACCGCCCTGGCGGGGGGCCGCGCCGCCGCGCAGGTCGTCACCGGAGCCGTCCGCCCCGGTACGACGGCGTTCCTGTTCACCGGGCAGGGCGCACAACGGGCCGGCATGGGCCGCGAACTGCGCGACGCCTTCCCGGTGTTCCGCGCCGCCTTCGACGAGGTGTGCCGGGCCTTCGCCCCGCTGCTGGAGCGGCCCCTCGCCGAGGTGGTGGACTCGGGGACCGGCCTGGACGACACCGCCTGGACCCAGCCCGCTCTGTTCGCCGTCGAGGTCGCCCTGTACCGCCTCGTCACCTCCTGGGGCGTCACCCCCGGCCACGTGGCCGGGCACTCCATCGGGGAGATCGCGGCCGCCCACGTCGCGGGCGTGCTGTCCCTCGACGACGCCGCCCGGCTGGTCGCCGCCCGGGGCCGCCTGATGCAGGAACTGCCGGCCGGCGGCGCCATGATCGCCGTCGAGGCCACCGAGGACGAGGTGCTGCCCCTGCTCGCCGCGCAGGACGGGCCGGTGGCCGTCGCCGCCGTCAACGGACCGCGCGCGATCGTGCTGTCCGGCGCGCTCGACAGCGTCACCGCCGTCGCGGAGCAGCTCGCCGCGCAGGGCCGCAAGACCCGCCGACTCACGGTCAGCCACGCCTTCCACTCGCCGCTCATGGACCCGATGCTGGAGCCCTTCCGTGCCGTCGTGGAGGAACTGACCTTCCACGAGCCGCGGATCCCGGCCGTGTCCACGGTCACCGGCACCGCCGTCGCACCGGGCGAGTGGACCTCGCCCGCCTACTGGGTCGAGCAGGTGCGCCGCCCGGTCCGCTTCCTCGACGCCGTACGCACCCTGGAGGAGCTGAGCGCCGCCACCCTGCTGGAACTGGGCCCCGACGGCGTCCTGACCGCGCTGGCCGCCGCGAGCGCCGGTGACACCGGGGCCACCGCGCCCGTCGCCACGCTCCGCGCCGGCCGCGCCGAGGTCCGCTCCCTCCTCACCGGCGTCGCCGCCGCGTTCGTCCGCGGCACGCCCGTCGACTGGGCGGCCGTGCACGCCGGCGGCCCGGGCCGCCGCGTCCCGCTCCCCACCTACGCCTTCCAGCGCGAGCGCCACTGGATCGACGGCCCGGCCGCCCCCGCCGCCCCCGCCGCGCAGGCGTCCGCGTCGGCCCTGTCAGAAGCCGGAACCACCGCCACACCCCCGGCCGCCCCGGCCCCGCACGCCGCCGACGCCACCGCCCTCGTGCTGGAGCGGGTCGCAGCCGTTCTGGAACACACCGACATCCGGCGCGTCGACCCGCACGCCGCGTTCAAGGACCTCGGCTTCGACTCCCTGATGACGGTAGAGCTGCGCGACCGACTCGCCACCGCCACCGGTCTCAAGCTGCCCAGCGGCCTGCTGTTCGACCATCCCACCCCGGCCGCCCTCATCGCTCACCTCACCACCCTCCTCACCGGCCCGGGCACCGCCGAAGCCACCGAGGACCGTCCGGCCGGCACCGCCGACACGGCGCACGAGCCCATCGCCATCGTCGGTATGGCCTGCCGCTACCCGGGCGGCGTCACCTCGCCCGAGGAACTGTGGAACCTGGTCGCGAACGGCCGGGACGCCATATCCGGCTTCCCCGGCGACCGGGGCTGGGACGCGGACCTCTACGACGCCGACCCCACGCACGGCGGTCACAGCACCGTCCGCGAGGGCGGCTTCCTGCACGACGCCGCCCTGTTCGACAACGAGTTCTTCGGGATCTCGCCCCGCGAGGCCCTGGCCATGGACCCGCAGCAGCGCCTCCTCCTGGAGACCGCCTGGGAGGCCGTCGAACGGGCCGGCCTGGACGCCGCCGCCCTCAAGGGCAGCCGCACCGGCGTGTTCGTGGGCGCCACCACCCTCGACTACGGGCCCCGGATGCACGAGGCCCCCGACACCGTCGAGGGACACCTCCTCACCGGCACCACCCCGAGCGTCATGTCCGGCCGCATCGCCTACCAGCTCGGACTGCTCGGCCCGGCCGTCACCGTCGACACGGCCTGCTCCTCCTCCCTGGTCGCCCTGCACATGGCGGTGCGCTCGCTGCGCACGGGCGAGACCAGCCTGGCCATCGCGGGCGGCGCGACCGTCATGTCGTCGCCCGGCATGTTCGTGGAGTTCTCCCGCCAGCGCGGCCTGGCCGCCGACGGACGCTCCAAGTCCTTCGCCGCGTCCGCCGACGGCACCTCCTGGGCCGAGGGCGTCGGCCTCCTGGTCGTCGAGCGCCTGTCGGACGCGATCCGCAACGGGCACCGGGTTCTGGCCGTCGTACGGGGCAGCGCCATCAACCAGGACGGCACCGGCAACGGCCTGACCGCCCCGGTCGGCCCCTCCCAGCAGCGCGTCATCCGCGACGCCCTGTCCGACGCCCGTCTGACGCCTGCCGAGGTGGACGCGGTGGAGGCGCACGGTACGGGTACGCGGCTGGGCGATCCGATCGAGGCGCAGGCGCTGCTGGCGACGTACGGGCAGGACCGCGAACAGCCGTTGTTCCTGGGTTCGTTGAAGTCGAACATCGGGCATGCCCAGGCGGCGGCCGGTGTCGGTGGTGTCATCACGATGGTGCAGGCGATGCGGCCCGGTGTGCTGCCGCGGACGTTGCACGTGGACGAGCCGTCGCCGTTCGTGGGGTGGGACACCGGCTCGGTGGAGCTGCTGACCGAGGAGCGTGAGTGGACCGCCAGGGACGGCGTGCCGCGTCGCGCGGGTGTCTCCTCCTTCGGCATCAGCGGGACCAACGCACACGTGCTGGTCGAGGAGTTCGTGCCCGCCGAGGAACCCGTCGAGCGACCGGAGCCGACCGGGCCCGTTCCGTTCGTGCTGTCCGCGCGGGACGATGCCGCGCTGCGCGCCCAGGCCCGGCGCCTGCACGACGTCGTCACCGAGCGCGGCACGCACCCCGCCGACCTCGGCGCGTCCCTCGCCCTCACCCGCACCGCCCTGCCGCACCGCGCCGTGGTCACCGCCACGGACACCGGCACGCTCCTCGCCGGACTCACCGCCCTGGCCGGGGGCGAGGAGAGCGCGCAGGTCGTCACCGGCAGCGCCGCCGGTTCGGGCCGCACCGCCTTCCTGTTCACCGGGCAGGGCGCCCAGCGCCCCGGCATGGGCCGCGAACTGCACGCCGCGTCCCCGGTGTTCGCGGCGGCCCTCGACGAGGTGTGCGCGGCCCTCGACGCACACCTCGAACTGCCGCTGCGCACGGTGATGTTCGCCGAAGCGGACACCGAGCCGGGCCGTCTGCTGCACCGCACCGCCTACACCCAGCCCGCCCTGTTCGCCGTGGAGGTCGCCCTGTTCCGGCTCCTCGCCCACCACGGCACCACACCGGACCTGCTCGCCGGGCACTCCATCGGCGAGCTCGCCGCGGCCCACGTGGCGGGCGTGCTGTCCCTCGCCGACGCGGCCCGGCTGGTCGCGGCCCGGGGCCGGCTCATGGAGGCGGCCCGGCCGGGCGGAACCATGATCGCCGTGGAGGCCACCGAAGCCGAGATCGCCGCCGATCTGGAGAAGGCGGCGGGCCGCCTCGACCTCGCCGCCCTCAACGCCCCCGACTCCCTGGTGATCTCGGGTGACGAGGACGCCGCCGAGCAGCTGGCCGCGCAGTGGCGCGCCCGGGGCCGCCGCACCCGCCGGCTCCAGGTCAGTCACGCCTTCCACTCACCGCACATGGACGGCGTCCTGGACGAGTTCCGCGCGATCGCCGAGAGCCTCACCTTCCACGCGCCGCGCATCCCGATCGTCTCCACGGTCACCGGCGAACTGGCCACCCCGGACGAGCTGACCTCGCCCGACTACTGGGCGCGGCAGATACGCCGGCCCGTGCGGTTCGTCGACGCGGCCCGGGCCCTGCACCGGCACGGCGCCACGGTGTTCGTCGAGACCGGCCCGGACGCCGTGCTCGCCCCGCTGACCCGGACCGCGCTGGCCGACGCGGACGCGGTCACCGTCCCGCTGCTGCGGGCCACCCGCCCCGAGGCCGAGACCTTCCTCGCCGGGATCGCCGCGGCCTGGACCGGCGGCGCACCGCTCGCCGCCGAGACCTTCCACCCCGGCGCCCACCTCGTCGACCTGCCGACGTACCCGTTCCAGCGCGAGCGCTACTGGCTTGCCCCCGAACGTCCGCTCGACGCCCGCGGCCTGGGCCTCGACCCGGCGGGGCATCCGCTCCTGCACGCCTCGATGGAACTGGCGGGCAGCGACGGGCTCGTCCTCACCGGCCGCCTCGCCGTGGCCGACCAGCCCTGGCTCGCCGATCACACCATCACCGGCGCGGTCCTCGTGCCCGCCACGGCGTTCCTGGAACTGGCCCTGGCCGCCGCGGGCAGCCTGGGCTTCGACCAGATCGACGAACTGACCCTGGAAGCACCCTTGGAACTGCCGGAGCAGGGCGCCGTGCGCGTGCAGGTCGCCGTCGGCGCACCGGACGCCTCCGGCAGCCGGCCCGTGGAGATCCACGCCTGCCCGGACAGCGGCCCGGATGCCGAGCAGCTGTGGACCCGGCACGCCTCCGGCACCCTCGGCGGCACCCCGGCGGCCGGCCCCGACCTGCCTCAGTGGCAGCAGGCCGCCGCCGACGTCGACCTGCGTCAGTGGCCGCCGGCCGGCGCCGACGAGATGCCGCTGGACGACGCCTACGAACGCCTGGCCGCACTCGGTTACGCCTACGGCCCGGCCTTCCAGGGCCTGACGGGCCTGTGGCGCACGGCCGACGCGCTGTACGCCGAGGTCGCCCTGCCCGACCCGCACAAGAGCGGCGCCGACCGGTTCGGACTGCACCCCGCCCTCTTCGACGCGCTCCTGCACCCGGTGGTGCTGCACGCCGCCGGGGACGACACCGCCGAGGACACCATCCGGCTGCCCTTCTCCTGGTCCGGCGCCTCCCTGCACGCAGGTGGCGCCGACACCCTGCGGGTGCGGATCGAGCCCACCGGGTCGGGCACCTACGCGCTGCACGCCGCGGACGCCGTCGGCGCACCCGTCATGAGCGTGGAGTCCCTCGCCCTGCGCCCGGTCGCCAAGGACCGGCTGCGCTCCGCGTCACGGCTCCACGACGCCCTGTACGCCGTGGAATGGGCGCCGGTCACGGCACCCGTGGGTGAGACCCCCTCCATCGTGGAGGCCTCCGACCTCACGCAGGTGGACGCCACGGCCGACGTGGTGCTCGTACGTGCCCCCGCCGCTGACCGGCCGGCCGACGTGGTGCTCGTTCGCGCCACCGCCGGTGACGGACCGGCCGACGTGGTGGCCCATGCCCATCACACGGCGGACGTCTTCCTGCGCCTGGTGCAGGACTTCCTCGCCGACGAGCGCCTGACCGACGCGCGCCTCGCGGTGCTCACCTCGGGGGCCGTCGCCGCCGCCCCCGGCGACCTCGTCCCCGAGCCGGCCCAGGCCCCGCTGTGGGGCCTGCTGCGCAGCGTGCAGTCCGAGCATCCGGACCGGGTGGTCCTCATCGACGCCGACACGGCCACCGACGACCGGCTCCTCACGGCCGCCGTTGCTTCGGGTGAGGCGCAGGTGGCGGTGCGGTCGGGTGGG
>NZ_SZVW01000010.1 GCF_007655005.1 Streptomyces tibetensis | reverse complement strand
TGCGGGTCGTCGGTCCGGTGGGGCGGAGGGAGGGTGAGCGCATGCGGGTGATCGGTCCCATGTCCGGCACGTCGTTGGGACGGGTGGCCCGGCGGCCGACGCGAGCGCTGCTGGAACAGCCGGTTCCGACTCCTCTCATGCCTCTTTCACCGACGCCTCATACGGTGGGGGCATGACGCAGGAGACTCCTCCCGGGTGGTACGCCGATCCCGGACAGACAACTGACGGGCCCGCCACCGAGCGCTGGTGGGACGGCCGGACCTGGACGGACCGCATCCGCCCGGCGCAGCCGCCCGCGACCTGGGGTCCCCCCACGGGCCCGGCGTCCGCCGGCTCCGTATCGACGCAGCAGACGGCACCCGACGCGCCGCCCTCCGAGACCCCGGCACCGGCGGAGCATCCGGCTGCCGCCGATGACCGCGACGGGGCCGAGAGGCCGGAACCCGGGCAGACCGCACCAGGAGCCGCAGCTCCGACTACCCCCGAGATACCAAAACCCGGTCCGTCCGACGCCGCGACACCGGCTGCCGCCGGACAGCCGTACGCCGCTGGACAGACCGCCGACGCCGGTACACCGGCTGCCGCCGAAGAGCCGGGAGCTGGACAGCCGACCGGAGCCGGAGCACCGGGAGCAGCCGGGCAGCACCCGGGGGGCTGGGGTTCCGGAGCCGCCGGTCATCCGGGCGCCGCCGGTCAGCCGGGGAGCGGCGCGTATCCGGGGGCCTCCGGGTATGCCGCCTACCCCGCCTATCCGGCAGCGACTCCCGGCAGGAAGGGGCGGCGGCTGCGGATAGGTGCCGCCGTCGCCGCCGCCGTGGTCGTCCTCACCTGCATCGGCGTGGGCGTCTACGCGTTGACGGACGACGGCGGCGGTGGCGGTTCGCCCACCTCGCAGGGGCCCGGCGGGCCGGGCGCCCCCGGAGGTCAGGGCGGACCGTTCGGCGGACCGGGCGGCTCGGGTGGGTCCGGAGAGTCGGGCGGCTCGGGTGGATCCGGAGGGTCCGGAGGCGACGGCGGCGATGGTGGGTCCGGTGGGCAGAGTCCGCGGCCCGAGCAGTCCCAGCCGCCGAAGATCAGGAGCGGGTCGGTGACCGATTCGGTCAGCGGCATCAGTCTGCCGATCCCGAAGGGCTGGTACGGCCAGCAGGCCGACGCCGGTGCGCAGGTGACGTCCGACGACTCCTACAAGTGCCCCGGCGACACCTCCGCGACCTGCACGAGGGGCGGCGCCTACTCGGCCCCGGCCCTGCTGCTCGGCACCAAGGGCGCCACCGCCGAGGAGATCGCGAAGGCGGACATCGCGAAGAACGCCGAGGAGTCCTACGGCGGCAAGTCCTACGGCGGGATCACCTCGCACGACGTGCTCGACTCCAAGGCGGTGACCGTGGCCGGGCAGCAGGGCTACCTGGTCCGTTGGAAGGCCGTCACGAGCAAGGGCGCCGACGGCATCGTGGAGTCGCTCGCGTTCCCGTCCCCCGCCAACGCGAAGCAGATGGTGGTCGTGCGGTTCGGCGTCGACGCGGACCAGAAGGAAGCCGTGCTGGACGACATCACCAAGGGCATCAAGGTGTCGACGGGCAGCGGCAACGGCCAGGACGTCTGACACCCGGCGCCCCGCACACCGGTCGGCCGGGTGGGGCGCCCCATCGCTCACAGGGGCACCCCACCCGGCCGGGGGGTGCGCCGCCCCCGTCCCCACGGGTCGGCGCGGTCGGGTCGCCCGTCCGTCATCCGGCGGACGGCGGCCCGGGTCTCAGGTCAGGCCCAGGGCCGGCAGCACGGCGGCCTCCACGAATCGGACCAGGTAGTCCGGGTCGGCCCACTCGCCCTCCAGGACGGGCCGCACCCGCAGGACGCCGAGCAGCTGTGCCGGGATGTACTCCAGCGCCGGGTGATCGGCGGGCACCTCTCCGCGGTCGACCCCGCGCCGGATGATCTCCTTCAGCGCGGCGATCTCCGGCTCCACCAGCGCCTCGCGCAACGCGCGCTGCAACTCCGGATCCTGGCCGGCGGCGTGGGCGAGGGCCTGCAGCAGCTTGGTGTCCCGGCCGGACAACTCGCCCGCCGCGCGGGCCGCCTCCCGCAGGTCCTCGGCGAGTGAGCCGGTGTCGATGCAGCGCGTCCGCCGGTGCGAGCGCAGGGCCGCCGCCACCAGTTGAGGCTTGGTCTTCCACTGGCGGTAGAGCGTGGACTTGCTGCACCGGGTGCTCGCGGCGACGCCCTCCATGGTGACGGAGTCGTAGCCGCACTCCCCCAGTTGCTCCAGCACGGCGTCGTAGAACTCCTGCTCACGCTCGGGCGTGATCTTGGAGCGGCGCGTGGCACCGAGCGGCTCGGGCCGGTCCGCAGCCTGCGACGTCATGGCGGTGCTCCTGGCTTTCGTCGGGCGGCCGGAAAATTCCCGGTCGGCGGTGTGTCCTACGTCTATCGATACACCAGTGTACCGGTACGCGACCGTATCGGTACACTGACGTATCGGTACGCTCTCGTACCGATAAGAGCACCACCGTCACCGAAGGGGCCGGGGGATGAATGCCCGTACCGAGCCTGCGCCGGCGGGGTCCGACGCGATAGCGCGACCGCCGCTCGTCCGGGAGCTCCTGCTCGTCGCAGGGCTCTTCCTCGTCTACAAGCTCGGCCGGCAGCTGGCCACCGGCCACATCGGCGAGGCGCTCCACAACGCGCACCGGGTGTGGGACTTCGAACGAGCGGTCCATCTCCCCGGCGAGGGAGCGGTGCAGTCCCTGCTGCTGCACGGCGACGGTCTGGCGCACATCGCGAACACCTACTACGCGGCCGTCCACTTCCCCGCCACCGTCGCCTTCCTGATCTGGCTCTACCTGCGCCGGCCGGTCCACTACGTCTGGGCCCGCCGGGTGCTGGCCGCGGTCACGGCCGCCGCACTGGTGCTGCATCTGCTGTTCCCGCTCGCCCCGCCGCGCATGCTGGCCGCGGCCGGCCTGGTCGACACGGCGCGGGTGTACGGGCCGTCGGTGTACGGCGATCCCGCGACGGACTCCCTGTCGAACCAGTTCGCGGCGATGCCGTCGCTGCACTTCGGCTGGGCGCTGATGGTGGCGATCGGCCTGATCGTCGCGACTCGCTCCCGCCGGCGGTGGCTGTGGCTGGCGCATCCGCTGCTGACGCTGCTGGTGATCGTCGGCACGGCGAACCACTACTGGCTGGACGCGATCGTCGCGGCGGCCCTGCTCGGCCTCGCGCTCGCGGTGATCCGGCCCGAGACCCCGTCCAGGGGGACCCCCTTCTCGCTTCGCTCCCGGCACCGCACGGCGAGCACGGCCGGGCGTGCGCAGGGCAGCCTCGTACCGGCGCAGCGGGACGAGCAAGCACTCGCGGGGGCGGGCCGATGAGCGCCGTCGTGATCGCCCTCGCCCTGTCGCTCGTCTCCGCCGTCGCCTACGCCGCCGCCGCGGTCGCCCAGGAGCGGCTCGCCTCCCGCTCCCCGGGAGCGGGCACGCTGCGGCTGCTCGGCAGCGGCGCCTGGTGGGGGTCGGTCGGGCTGAACGCGTCGGCCGCGTTGCTGCACGTCGTCGCCCTCCGGTACGGCCCGCTGACCGTGGTCCAGCCGCTCGGCGCGCTCACCCTGGTCGCGGCGGTACCCATGGGGGCGCGGATGGCGGGACGGCGGGTGAGCGCGGTCGAGTGGAAGGGCACCGCCCTGACCCTCCTGGGACTGGGCGCGGTCCTGGTCACGGCGTCCGGTCCGGCGCCGGACGGTGTGCTGAGCGTTCCCGAGGCGCTGGCGGTGGCGGGCGCCACCGCGGCGTTCATCGGGGTGCTGTCCCGGCCCGGGGCCCGCCCCGGGTTGCGGCACGCGACCGCGTCCGGCCTCGCGTCCGGGGTCGCTTCGGCCCTCACGCAGACGGTGACGGTGGCCGCGACGGACCGGTCCGGCCCGGTGCTGAGTGTTCAGGTGGTCGGCGTGGCCCTGATCGTGGCGGCCTTCGCGGCCGGCGGGCTGGTGCTGTCGCAGACGGCGTACCGGGGCGGCCTGGGCGGCCCCCTCGCGATGGTGACCCTGTCCAACCCGCTGGCCGCCGCGGTGATCGGCCTGTCGTTGCTGGGCGAACGCCTTCAGGGCGGGCCGGCGGGCGTACTGCTCGCGCTCGCGGGAGCGGGCCTCGCGTCCTGGGGCGTGGTGTTGCTGACCCGGACGGCACCCGCGGCGGCCCCGGTCGACGACGACCACCCGGTGGCCGCCGTCCTGGCCCTGGAGCCCGGCTCGGCCACGCCCGAACCGGCTCTGGTGCCCCGGCCGCACGATCCGGGGCACCTCACTCCCGCTACGCGGTGATGATCGCCGGGTCGCTCACCCCCGGCTGCCCGTTCTCGACGTGCCCGGCGAACCGCCGCAGGAACGCCTTGTCGCCCTCGGCGGTGACGGTCAGGTCGTACCAGCGGTGGCCGGCGGCGAGTTCGACGGTCCGGCACACCTTCGCGCCGGGGCGGACGGTGACGGTCGCGGGCCGGCCGCCGTAGGCGTCGGTGAGCTTCAGACGGGCCGTTCCGGATCCCCTGTTCGTGAAGGTCAGCTCGATGTCGTCGCCGGTGTGGCGGGCGGTGACCTCGCAGCCGGCCGCCCTGTTCGAGCCCTTGAAGACGCGCACGAAGCCGTTCGGGCCGTGCACGGTCAGGTCGTAGGAGCCCCCGGAGTACGCCGGGTTCCAGGTGTCGGAGAGCGTCTTGCCGGCCTCGGTGGTGTACATCCAGGGGCCGTCGGTGCGGTTGCCCGAGGTGACATGGAAGGCGCCGCCGGCCTTCGCGCCGGAGGCGAAGGTGAGCGTGAGCTTCCCCGCCGCGGTGTCGACCGAGGCGTCCACGTGCGGGGCGTACTTCAGCGGCCGGGAGCGGCGCAGGCCGCGCTCCTGCCGGGGCATGCGCGGGTCGGCGGGCGGGACCGGCTTGTAGTCGGGGTGGCGTTCGCGGTCCTGCGGCTCGTACGCGTCCGTGCCGGGCAGCGGGGCGGGACGCGCGTCCTTGCGGGAGAAGTCGAACGCGGACGTCAGATCACCGCAGATGGCGCGTCGCCAGGGCGAGATGTTGGTCTCGCGGACGCCGAAGCGGCGCTCCATGAAGCGCAGGATCGAGGTGTGGTCGAGGGTCTCGGAGCAGACGTAGCCGCCCTTGCTCCAAGGGGAGACGACCAGCATCGGCACCCGGGGGCCGAGACCGTAGGGGCCTGCCGTGTTCTTGCCGTCGCCCGGGAAGAGGTCGAGGGAGACGTCGACGGTGGACAGACCGCGCGAGGCGTCCTTCGGGGGCAGCGGCGGCACCACGTGATCGAAGAAGCCGTCGTTCTCGTCGTACGTGATGAACAGGGCGGTCTTGGACCAGACCTCCGGGTTGGAGGTGAGGGCGTCGAGGACCTGCGCGATGTACCAGGCGCCGTAGTTCGAGGGCCAGTTGGAGTGCTCGGAGAAGGCCTCGGGGGCGGCGATCCAGGAGATCTGCGGCAGCTTGCCGGCCTTCACGTCGGCGCGCAGCAGGTCGAAGTAACCCTCGCCGGCCTTGGCGTTCGTACCGGTGCGGGCCTTGTCGTACCAGGGGTCGCCGGGCTTGGCGTCCCGGTACGTGTTGAAATACAGCAGCGAGTTGTCGCCGTAGTTGCCGCGGTAGGCGTCCTGGATCCAGCCCCAGGAGCCCTGGGCGTCGAGGCCGTCGCCGATGTCCTGGTAGATCTTCCAGGAGATGCCGGCCTGCTCCAGGCGCTCGGGGTAGGTCGTCCAGCCGTAGCCGAGTTCGTCGTTGCCGAGGACGGGGCCGCCGCCGGTGCCGTCGTTGCCGGTGTACCCGGACCACATGTAGTAGCGGTTGGGGTCGGTGGAGCCGATGAACGAGCAGTGGTAGGCGTCGCAGACGGTGAAGGAGTCGGCGAGGGCGTAGTGGAAGGGGATGTCCTCGCGGGTCAGGTACGCCATGGTCGTGGTGCCCTTCGCGGGCACCCACCGGTCGTACTTGCCCCCGTCGTAGGCCTGGTGGCCGTCGGGCCAGGAGTGCGGCAGGCCCTCCAGGAACTGCATGCCGAGATCGTCGGCGTCCGGGTGGAAGGGCAGGATCTCCTTGCCGTCCTTCTCCTGGTGCCAGACCGGTTTGCCGTTGTCAAGGGTGACGGGGCGGGGGTCGCCGAAACCGCGGACGCCTCGCAGGGTGCCGAAGTAGTGGTCGAAGGAACGGTTCTCCTGCATGAGGACGACGATGTGCTCGACGTCCTCGATCGACCCGGTGCGATGGTTCGCCGGAAGGGCGGCGGCACGCTGGATGCTGGCGGACAGGGCGCTGAAGGCCGTGGTGGCACCCGCGAGTTGAAGAAAGCGGCGCCGGTTTACTTCGGACATGAAGGACAGACCTCTCATCCTGAGGTGCGGGATGGCCGGAACGTGACGGAATCTGCGCGGAAGGAGTGTTTCAGGGACACCAAACGCCAAGGAAGGGGCACGTGACACTCGTGTGAAAGTCGCCGGTACGGAGGGTGTGCCGGGGCGTTGTCAGGGGAGGGTGAGGGGCGTGACAGAGACGCAGACGGTTTCCCCGCCGACGAAACGGCCCGTTCGCCAGCTCCTCGCCGCCTCGGTCGGCAACGCGGTGGAGTGGTACGACTGGTACGCCTACACGTTTCTGGCCACCTACATAGCCGCGCAGGTCTTCCCGAAGAGCGCGGACAGCTCGCTGGTGCCGCTGCTGTCCACGTTCGCGGTGTTCGCGGTGGGGTTCTTCATGCGGCCGGTGGGCGGTCTGCTGATGGGCGCGGTCGCGGACCGGCACGGGCGGCGGGCCGCCCTCACGGTCACCATCCTGCTGATGGGCGGCAGCAGCCTGCTGGTCGGGCTCACCCCGACCTACGCGGCCGCGGGTGTCCTGGCGCCGGTGGTCCTCGTCCTCGCCCGGCTGTTGCAGGGACTGTCCGTGGGCGGCGAGTTCGCGGCCTCCACGACGTTCCTGGTGGAGTCGGCTGGGCCCGGCCGGCGCGGGCTGTTCTCCAGCTTCCAGTACGTGTCGACGACGGTGGGGCAGCTGATCGCCTCCGGCATCGCCACCCTGCTCGTGGACACGCTGAGCGACGGGCAGATGAACGGCTGGGGCTGGCGGGTGCCGTTCGTGCTCGGGGCCGTGCTGAGCCTGGTCGGGTTCTGGATCCGGCAGGGCGCACAGGAGACGCGCAGCGCGGAACAGCAGCAGGCCCCGCGCCCCGGCCTGTTCGAGGCGCTGCGCCGGCATCCGCGCGAGTCGCTGCTCATCGGCGGCATCACGGCGGGCGGCACCATCGCCTACTACACATGGACGTCGTACCTGCCGACGTACGCCGAACTCAACGCCGGCGTCGAGAAGGCGGACGCGCTGCTCGCGGGCACGATCTCACTGGCGTTCTTCGCCCTGCTGCAGCCGCTCGGCGGTCTGCTCTCGGACCGCTTCGGCCGCCGCCCCCTGCTGCTCTTCTTCGGCCTGGGCTTCGCGCTTCTCGCGGTGCCCCTGCTGCACACCCTGAGCGACTCGTTCGCCGTGCTGCTGCTCGTGCAGTGCGCGGGCATGGTGCTGCTGACCGGGTTCACCTCGATCAGCGCGGCCGTGAACGCGGAGATCTTCCCGCCCCGGGTCCGCGCGGCGGGCATCGGCTTCCCCTACTCCCTGACGGTGGCCCTCTTCGGCGGCACGGCCCCGTACGTGGGCACGCTGTTCAAGGAGCAGGGGCACTCGGGACTGTTCCCGTGGTACGTCGCGGTGATCTGCCTGGTGTCGTCGGTGGTGTACCTGCGTCTGCCGGAGACGGCTCACGGACCGCTGCGGCGGTGACGCGGTGCGCCGTCGGGGGTCGGCTCGTCCTCCGCGTCGCTCTCGTGCGGCGCGTCGTGCGGTCCCGCGCCGTTGGGCGACCCGGCGGCGGGAGTCGGCAACCCTTCCCTGACAGTGACTTTCTCAGGGTTGATCACGGCGTCGGTGGTCTGGCGCACCTCCGACAGCGTCGTCTGGGCGCGATCGTCGACGAACCGGGTCACCAGGTGCTGCGCGGCACCGAAGGCCGCAGCCCAGGCGAGGACCTGCGCCCTGCTGTCGAGGTCGCTGAGCCCGGGGACGAAGGCACCCCGGATCAGCAGCAGTCCGAGGAAGGCCGAGAGCGCACCGGTGGGGAGCTTCAGCACCGCGGAGGCCAGGGGCAGCATGTAAGGGGCGTCGGTGCCCCGGATGCGGCGCAGTGAGGCGATGACGGTGAGGGCGGCGCCGGCGAGTCCGGCGATCTCGACGGTGAGGATGTCCGTCGGGCCGGCCAGTCTGCTCGGGTCGGTGTCGGCCGGCTGCTTGTGGTACTCGGCGGTGGGACACACAACGGTGAGGGTGTCTCCGGAACCGCCCTGGGGAGAGAAGCACAGGCTCAGCGAACCGGGTGAGAGCCACCCGTAGAGAGCCAGGCTCACCACCCCGATCAACACGAGGACCGTCGCGGCACAGAGGATGTTGCGCAGGCTGCGCACCCGTGCCAGTTCGTCGTCCAGGCTGCTGTACGCGGCGTCGAGCGCCCGGGCCATGAGATCCCGGTCGCTCGCGGTGATGTCGCCGGAGATGACGGAACGCAGGCGCAGGGCGAGCCGGACGCGCCGCGGATCGTCGGCGTCCAGATGATCCTTGACCAGGGCCATGACCTCACTGGCGCGGCCCGCGATTTCCTCGTCGGAAACCAGTTGAATCAGCAACACCTCGGCATTGCGGATATTCGAGCACACGCCTTCACGGGCCGCCGATCCCGACCACAGCCACCGCCATCCGAAATCCTCGTCGGCAGCCCCGCGCGCCTTTTCCAGATGGCCCCGCATCCCTTCGATGAGGGCCCTCCGGTCGCCCGCGTCCCGCCTGGCGCTCTCGTGCTCCAGTTCCGCCTCGAGATAAGTGATACGAGCCCGGGCCCGAGCGCGCCAGGCCGTCCGCGGAGGCCGGCCCGACGCGATCCCGATCACTCGAAGACGGCGGGTACGTGAAGCCTCTCCCAGGACTTCCGGCCCGGCGTGCCGTCGGCGTCGTGGCCTGTGAATCCGAGCTTGCGCTGCCACATCGCGTACGACTTCCGGTCCGCCTCGCTCCACTGGGAGTCGGGCCCGCCGGCGTACGCCGAGCACTCCTCCTCGATGAGGCGGAAGCCCATGGCCTCGATGACCGGGCTCGTCACGGAGGACTGGAAGAAGTCGGCGCCCGGGAACGGCTCGAACTCCCCGTGCATGTCCGGTGCGGCCACACGGATCCGCTGACCGGGATGGATGATGTCAGGATTTTCGATCTGGGGATTCCACTCGAGAATCTGGTCGAGCGTCACATGATGCGTGGACGCGATCTTTATGAGGGTGTCACCGCGCTTGACCACATAGAACTGTGTCTTTTCCATATGACCAGATTAAGCGGATTATCCGTGATGAAAAAATCGGGAATTCCGTTGCGCTTTCACTTTTTGATGCGGCAACCGCTTCCGTCTGACGGAAGGCCCGTTGCGGCGCCGAAAGCTCCACCCCGACGATGGCGCCACGACCAGAGACGGGAGTCAGCGCCCATGCCTCACATGACCGCCTTCGCCAGGAACCAGTGGTACGTCGCCGCCTACAGCCACGAGGTGGGGCGGGAGTTGCTCGGCCGGACGATCCTCGGGGAGACGCTCGTGCTCTACCGGACCGAGGAGGACGGTACCCCGGTCGTTCTGCACGACCGCTGTGTGCACCGCCGTTACCCGCTGTCCGAGGCGCCGACGCGGCTCGACGGGGACCGGATCGTGTGCGGGTACCACGGGTTCACCTACGACACGTCCGGTACGTGCGTGTACGTGCCCGGGCAGAAACGGGTGCCGCGCACCGCCCGGGTCGCCTCCTACCCGGTCGTCGAGCTGGACTCGCTGATCTGGGTGTGGATCGGCGACCCGGCGCTCGCCGACCCGCAGACCATCCCCCGGGCCCGGCACCTCGACTCCCCCGGCTGGGTCACCGTGCGCGGCATGGAGCCCATCGACTGCGACTACGGGCTGCTCGTCGACAACCTCCTCGACCTGTCCCACGAGACGTATCTGCACGGCGGTTACATCGGCACCCCCGAGGTCGCCGAGACGCCGATCACCACCGAGGTCGACGAGGGCGCCGGGATCGTCCGGGTGAGCCGGCACATGGACGACGCCGCGTGCCCGCCGTTCTACGCCAGGTCGACCGGCATCGAGGGCCGCATCACCCGCTGGCAGGACATCGAGTACCACGCCCCCTGCCTGTATCTGCTGCACAGCCGTATCGCCCCGGTCGGGGTGCTGCCCGAGGCGGACGGCAGCGACCCGAACGGCTTCCACACCGAGATCACCTACGCGATCACACCCTCCGGCGACGGCACGGTGTACGACTTCTGGGCGGTCTCCCGCGACTGGGCGACCGACGACACCGAGGTCACCGAGTTCCTGCGGGGCAACAACCACACGGTGGTGATGCAGGACGTCACCGCGCTCAACCTGCTGCAGAAGACCCTCGGCACCGAACGCACCGGCTACCAGGAGCTGAGCATCAACATCGACACCGGTGGTCTGGCCGCCCGCCGCATCCTCGCCCGGCTGGTGGAACAGGGCGAGAAGCCCGTGGAGAAGGTCCGGTGACCGCTCCCACCGGCGAGGTCTACCGCATCGCCTGGCTGCCAGGCACCGACACCCTGCACGGCACGTGCCACTGCGGCCGTGAGCACACCGCGCAGGACCCCGTCGAGATGTGGGAGTGGATGCTCGCCCATCCGCAGGGGCACCTTGTCGACGCATCACGAGGAACCAGTTCATGAGCCTTTACGAGTCCGAACTCGTCATCGAGCGCAGGGAGTTCGCTGCCGATGACGTGCTCGCCCTCACCCTGCGCCATCCGCTGGGCGAGCCGCTGCCGGCATGGGAACCGGGCGCCCACGTCGACGTCCTGCCGGCGCCCGGTCTGGAGCGGCAGTACTCGCTGTGCGGCGACCCGGCGGACCGGTCGGCCTGGCGGATCGCGGTGCTGCGCGAGCGCCCCGGGCGGGGCGGTTCGGCCCATGTGCACGAGCAGTTGGGCGAGGGCGGCAAGGTGCGGGTGCGCGGGCCCCGGAACAACTTCCGTCTGGAGCCCGCTCCCCGGTACCGCTTCGTCGCGGGAGGCATCGGCATCACGCCGATCCTGCCGATGCTGGCGGCGGCCGAGGCGACCGGCGCCGACTGGACGCTGCTGTACGGCGGGCGCACCCGCGGGTCCATGGCCTTCGTCGAGGAACTCGGCCGCTACGGGGACCGCGTGACGATCGCGCCCGAGGACGAGTCGGGCCTGCTGGACCTGCCGTCCGTGCTGAACGACGTCCCCGAGGGCACCCTCGTCTACTGCTGCGGTCCCGGGCCGCTGCTGGACGCGGTCGAGGCCCGGTGCCCGTCGGGGGTGCTGCGCGTCGAGCGGTTCCGGCCGAAGGAGCAGGAGAGCGACGGCGGCACCGCGTTCGAGGTGGAGCTCGCGCAGAGCGGACGAACACTCACCGTCGCGCCGGAGGTGTCCGTGCTCGACGCCGTGCGCGCCGCCGGAATCGAGGTGCTGTACTCCTGCACCGAGGGCACCTGCGGCACATGTGAGACCGACGTCCTCGACGGCGAGCCGGACCACCGGGACTCGGTGCTGACCGAGGACGAGCGGGCGGCCGGCGAGACCATGATGATCTGCGTGTCCCGCTGCCGTGGGAAGCGGCTCGTCCTGGATCTGTGAAAGCGCCCGCCCTGTCAGCCCGCCCTGTCCGCCCGCCCTGTCAGCCGGGCCTGTCAGCCGGGCCTGTTCAGGGCGCGGCCCACAGGCCCCGGACATGCCCGAGGTGCCGGGCCATCACGGCGCGTACGGCCTCCTCGTCGCGGGCGAGCAGCGCGTCCAGGATCTCCAGGTGCTCCTCGGCCGAAGCCTCCAGCCGCCCCTGTTCCACGAGCGCCGTCAGGCCGTAGAGCCGGGAGCGGCGTCTGAGGTCGCGTACGACGTCGACGAGGTGGCCGTTGCCGGCGAGGGCCAGCAGGCCGAGGTGGAAGCGCAGGTCAGCTTCGACGTAGGCGATGAGGTCACCGGCCGCGGCGGACGTGACGATCTCCTCGGCGACCGGGCGGAGCGCCTCCAGGGCCACCGGGTCGGCGGTGCCGGCCAGTTCCGCCGTGGTGGGGATCTCGATCAGCGCCCGGATGTGGGTGTACTCGTCGAGCTGCCGCTCGGAGACGGCGGTGACCCGGAAGCCCTTGTTGGGCACGGTGTCGACCAGGCCCTCCTTGGCCAGGTCGAGCATGGCCTCGCGCACCGGTGTGGCGGAGACGCCGAAGCGGGCGGCCAGACCCGGGGCCGAGTAGACCTCGCCGGGCCGGAGTTCACCGGCGATCAGGGCGGCCCGCAGCGCGTCCGCGACCCGCTCCCGGAGACTGGGCTTCCTGCTGCCCAGCACGGGCAGGGCGGGGGTGTGCTGCGGAGCCATGACGGTCGGGGTTCCTCTCGGGTGCGCTTGCGGGGGTGCCTACAGGACGAACCCCGCCGGGAACGGGTCCTCGGGGTCGAGCAGGTACTGGGCGGTGCCGGTGATCCAGGCGCGGCCGGTGAAGCTGGGCAGCACGGCCGGGCGGCCGGCGACCTCGGTCGTGCCGAGCAGTCTGCCGGTGAAGCGGGTGCCGATGAAGGACTCGTTCAGGAACTCGGTGTGCAGCGGGAGTTCGCCGCGTGCGTGCAGCTGGGCCATGCGCGCACTGGTGCCGGTGCCGCAGGGCGAACGGTCGAACCAGCCGGGGTGGATGGCCATGGCGTGCCGGGAGTGGCGGGCCGTCGAGCCCGGGCCTGCCAGGTAGACGTGGTGGAGGCCGCGGATGGAGGAGTCCTCGGGGTGGACGGGCGGGTCCTCGGCGTTGACGGCGGCCATGAGGGACAGGCCCGCGGCGAGGATCTCGTCCTTGCGGGACCGGTCGAAGGGCAGACCGAACCGCTCCAGCGGCAGGATGGCGTAGAAGTTGCCGCCGAACGCGAGGTCGTACGTCACCGTCCGGCCGTCGGGGAGGGTGACCTTGCGGTCGAGGCCGACGGCGAAGGAGGGGACGTTGCGCAGGGTGACCGCCCGGGCCGCACCGTCCTCGACCGCCACCTCGGCGACGACGGGGCCCGCCGGGGTGTCGAGCCGGATGGTGGTGACCGGCTCGACGACCTCGACCATGCCGGTCTCGACCAGCACGGTCGCCACGCCGATGGTGCCGTGCCCGCACATCGGCAGATAGCCGGAGACCTCGATGTAGACGACGCCCCAGTCGCAGTCGGGCCGGGTCGGCGGCTGGAGGATCGCGCCGCTCATGGCGGAGTGGCCGCGCGGCTCGTTCATCAGCAACTGCTTGATGTCGTCGCGGTGTTCGCGGAACCACAGCCGTCGCTCGTTCATGGTGGCACCCGGGATGGTGCCGATGCCGCCGGTGATCACGCGGGTCGGCATGCCCTCGGTGTGCGAGTCGACGGCGTGCAGGACGAGTGTGCTGCGCATGGTCCTCAGCTCAATCCGGCCGCGACGGCCTTCTCGGTGGCGGCCCGGACGGCGGCCTCCTGCTCGGGCAGCAGCGGCACCCGCGGCGGGCGGCAGGGGCCGCCGTGACGGCCGACGAGGTCCATGGACAGCTTGATGGCCTGGACGAACTCCACCCGGGAGTCCCAGCGCAGCAGCGGGTGCAGTTGCCGGTACAGGGGCAGGGCGGTGTCCAGGTCGCCGCCGACGGCGGCCCGGTACAACTCGACGGACGAACGGGGCAGGGCGTTGGGGTAGCCCGCCACCCAGCCCTTGGCGCCCGCCACGGCCAGCTCCAGCAGCACGTCGTCCGCGCCGATCAGCAGGTCGAGTTCCGGGGCGAGTTCGGCGATCCGGTAGGCCCTGCGCACGTCTCCGGAGAACTCCTTCACGCCCTGGATGTGCCCTTCGCCGTGCAGCCGGGCGAGCAGCTCGGGCACGAGGTCGACCTTGGTGTCGATCGGGTTGTTGTACGCGACGACCGGCAGGCCCGCCCGGGCGACCTCGGCGTAGTGGGCGAGGACGGCACGCTCGTCGGCGCGGTAGGCGTTCGGGGGCAGCAGCATCACCGCGCGGCAGCCGGCCTCGCCTGCCTGCTCGGCCCAGCGGCGGGACTCGGCGGACCCGTAGGCGGCGACGCCGGGCATCACGCGCTCCCCGCCGATCGCGGCGACGGCCGTCTCGACGACCCGGGCCCGCTCCTCGGGTGTGAGCACCTGGTACTCGCCGAGGGAGCCGTTGGGTACGACGCCGTCGCAGCCGTTGTCGACGAGCCAGGCGCAGTGCTCGGCGTACCGGTCGTGGTTCACCGAGAGGTCGTCGTTCAGCGGAAGCGCGGTGGCGACGAGGACGCCGCGCCAGGGGCGGTGTTCGGTCATGACTGTCCCTCCTGGGGGTGTTGCCGGGCGAGGACGCCGAGCGGCACGGGACGGGCGAACGGGCGTTTGGCCGGGGTGGGTGCGCAGCCTGCGAGGGCGGCGACCGCGGTGCCGCACATCCGGCCCTGGCACCAGCCCATCCCGGCCCGGCTGAGCAGCTTCACGGTGCGTTCGTCGCCCGCCCCGAGGTCCAGGGCCTCGCGCACGGCCCCTGCGGTGACCTCCTCGCAGCGGCAGATCACGGTGTCGTCGGTGATCTGCTCCGGCCAGTGCACGGGAGGCGCGTAGGCGGATTCGAGGGCGGCGGCGGATCGCGCGAGCCTCGTACGGGCCTTGAGGGCGGCGGGCGCCGGGCCGAGGACTGTGCCCGGCGGATGGGCGGCGGGCTCCGGGCCGGGGGCGGTGCCTGGCGGATGGACGACGGAGGGCTCCGGGGCGGGGGCGGTGCCTGGCGGGTAGACGACGGAGGGCCCCGGGGCGGGGGCGGTGTCGTGCAGGTGGATGACGGAGGGCCCCGGGGCGGGGGCGGTGTCGTGCAGGTGGACGACGGAGGGCTCCGGGGCGGGGGCGGTGTCGTGCAGGTGGGCGGCGGCGGAGCAGCCGGCGATGTGCCCCTCGGCGAGGGCGAGGGCGGCACCGCCGATGCCGGTGGCCTCGCCGGCCGCCCACACACCGGGCACGTTCGTGCGCTGCTCGGGGTCGACGGCCACGGTGAGCCCGTCGAGACGGCAGCCGAGGCTCTCCGCGAGGTCGGTGTGCGGGAGCATGCCGTGGCCGGTGGCGAGGGTGTCGCAGGGCAGGTGCCGCTCGGTGCCGGGCCGGACACGGCCCTGGGCGTCGAGCGCGGCGACCGTGACGCCGGTCAGCCCATCGTCGCCGTGGGCGCGGACGACGGTGTGGCGGGTGAGGACCGGGACGCGGTGGCGTAGCAGCCGGGCGGCGTGTCCGGCGCCCTCGGTGAGCTTGCCGGCCAGGGCCGGGGCGTGACGGGCGAGGCGCCGGGGGGCTGCCGACTCGACGAGTGCGGCGACCTCGACGCCGGCTGCGGCGAGCCCGGTCGCCACGGGCAGCAGCAGCGGCCCGGTCCCGGCCACGACGGCTCGACGCCCGGGCACCACCAGGGCGCCCTTGAGCATGGCCTGGGCTCCCCCGGCCGTGACGACGCCCGGGAGGGTCCAGCCCGGGAAGGGCAGCACCTGCTCGTAGCCACCGGTGGCCAGGAGCACGGCGCGGGCGTGCACCTCGGCGGGCTCCTGCTGGTCCGGCCCGAGCAGGGCGTGCACGGTGAAGCCGTCCGGGGTGCGCTCCACGCTCCAGACATGGTGGTCCGTCAGAGCACGTACGGCACTGGCGGCGAGCCCGTCCCGCAGCCGCTCCCAGGTCCGCCACCGGTGGTGCAGCGCCTCGGGCCGCCCGGCGCCGAGTGCGGCGGCGGGCTGCCGGTAGAACTGCCCGCCGGGCTGCGTCGCGGCGTCGACGAGCGCGACCCGTACGCCGCGCGCGGAGGCGGCCAGGGCGGCGGCGAGCCCGGCCGGTCCGGCGCCGATCACAGCGAGGTCAGTCCGCATGCCGCACCTCCGCGTCCCCGGTTCCGTCCGGCGTGCCGCTCAGGTCCCCGCGGTGACCGGGCCCACCCGGCGCACCCCTCACGTCCCCGTGCTGACCGGCCCCACCCGGCACGCCTCTCACGTCCCCATGGCCCGTTCCGTCCTGCGTGGTGATCGTGTCCCCCGGCCGCGCCGGCACCAGGCAGGCGCGTTGGTTGGGGCGGTCGTTGACGGTCACCAGGCAGTCGAAGCAGACGCCGATCCCGCAGAACACCCCGCGCGGACGGCCCTCGCCGCGTGTGGCACGCCAGGACGTGACGCCCGCCGCCCACAGCACGGCGGCGACCGTCTGTCCGGGCAGGGCGCGGACCGGCCGCCCGTCGAACGTGACCGTGAAGGCGGGGCCCGGTGCGGCCCCCGCCAGTTCCAGCGGGTTCACTCGGCCTCCTCGGTGAAGCGGTCGGGCCGGAACGGGCCGAGATCCAGGTCGGGCGTCCGCCCGGCCAGCACCTGGGCGATCAGATGCCCGGTACCGGTGGCCAGTCCGATGCCCGCGCCCTCGTGCCCGCAGGCGTGGAAGAGCCCGGGCGCCCTCGGGTCGGCGCCGATCGCGGGCAGATGGTCCGGCAGATACGGCCGGAAGCCGGCGTAGGTCCGCATCGCCCGGACTCCGGCCAGGAAGGGGAAGAGCCCGGTCGCCCCGGCCGCCAGCGCGCGCAGCGCCGGGAGCGACAACGACCGGTCGAAGCCCACCCGTTCGCGGCTGGCGCCGATGAGGACCGGTCCGGCCGGGGTGCCCTCGACCACGGGGGAGGTCTGCAGCGCCGCCGAGTCGCTGGCGACGTCGGCCACGTAGTCGGCGGCGTACACCTTGTGCCGGATGCGGGGCGGCAGCGGCTCGGTGACCAGGACGAACCCCCGCCGGGGCAGGACGGGCAGGGACACTCCGGCGCGGGCCGCCACCTCGCCGCCCCAGGTACCGGCCGCGTTGACCACCGCGGGGGCGTGGAGGTCGCCTCGGTCGGTCCGTACGCCGCACACCGCACCGTCCGGTCCGCGCAGGACTCCGGTCACCTCCCGGCCGGTGAGCACCCGGGCCTTCGAGGCGCGCAGCAGGTGCGCCGCCGCGAGGGCGGGCATCACCTGGGCGTCCTGCGGGTAGTGCACGCCGCCCGCGAGGCCGGGGGTCAGGTACGGCTCCAGGTCGGTGAGCCGGTCGGGCGGCACCGGGACCGCCTCGACGCCCGCCGCGCGCTGCTCGGCCGCGAGTTTCTCCAGCCCGGCCAGTGCCCGGTCCGTGCCGGCGACGACGACACCGCCCTTGGCCTCGTACTCGACGGCCCTGCCCAGCCCCTCCCGGGCGAGGTCGGCCCACAACCGGGCGGACAGCAGGGCCAGTTCGAGCTCGGGTCCGGGTTCCTTGTCGGAGACGAGGAGGTTCCCCTCGCCCGCTCCGGTCGTCCCGCCGGCCACCGGGCCCCGGTCCACCACGACGGCGTCCAGGCCCGCGCGGGCCGCGTACAGGGCGGCGGCGGCGCCGACCACTCCGGCTCCGACCACCACGACATCGCAGGTCAGCGACTCGCTCACGCCAGTACCATGTCACACATCACACGGACCGGGAAGGGCGCCGACACGGCGGGCGGACACCCGGCGGCGGTCAGTCGGCCGCGGGGACGACCCTCAGGTGGGAGGCGGTACGGCGGGTGCGGCGCTCCCGGGACGCGGAGCGGCGGGCCTCGCGCAGGACGAACGTGACCCGGGCGCAGCCCAGTTCTTCGAGCGTCCTGGACGTCTCGACGACGACCCGGCACTCCATGGCGCCGCGGTGCGGGTCCGGGTGCAGCAGCGGCCGCAGGGCACCGTCCTGCTCGACGGCGCCCTCGCCGACCGCGCGGATCCAGTGCGGCAGGCCGTGCCGGTATGCGGCCTCCATGATCGGGTCCTGAGCGATGTCGCGACGGACGGCCTGCAGCCCGTGGTCGGGGCCGTGGCTCTCCACGGTCCGTGCGAAGTGCGCGAGCATCGGCAGGCACCAGCTCGCCTCGTGATCGCCGAGCACGGTGGGGGCGTCGGGGTGGAAGAGGACGAACCTGAGGAAGTTGTCGCCCGGCATCGCCGTCGGGTGCGGGCCGATCTCACGGAAAAGTGACCGGAAGGCGCCGTTGGTGAGCACCACGTCCCAGCAGTGGTCGACGACGAGCGCGGGGAAGGAGACACCCTCCAGAAGCCCGGCGTAGTCCTCCAGGTAGGCCTGTGCCTCGGGAGTCTCGGGGAGGGACCGCGGTGCCGGCCGCTGCCCTCCTGCCTGATATGCCATCGGGAGGTCACCCCTCTTGCCTGTGCGGCCTTGACGCGGCGCCCCGATCCTGCTGCCCCGAGCTGAGGCGTGTCAACTATCGTGGCATTCCATGTCTGTTGACGGCTGAAATTGGCCACAGTTGTGGCGAGACCTGGATGTGAGTTCGAACCACCGGCTACGCTCCGGGAAGTTCACGCCGGGGTAGGTCACGGCATCCACTTGTGAGAAGCCTGTGAGATACGTAGGAGATCTGTCGGTGACGGGTGGCTTCGTCGAAGGTCCGGGCGTCACGCCGACGGCCGTGCTGCCGGCTGTCGTCTCCCGTGTCGGCGCGCTCGCCGACCGGCTCGGCGTGCCGCACGCCGAGGTCTTCGACATCGGCCGGCTGTCCGTCGCCTCCGGCGTCCCGGAGCCGGTGGTGAAAGCCCTGCTGTGCGGCAGGCCCGCGGGCGAGCCCGATGTGCAGGCCCGGTTCCTGCAGCGGCTGGACCTGTTGCGCCGGACCCGGCTCAAGCCCAACGGCCGCAAGTACACCCAGCAGGAGATCGCCGACGGCGCCGGCATGTCCCGGCAGCAGGCCGGCGCTCTCATCAACGGCGACCGACGGCCGACCATGGAGCACTGCGACGCCCTCCAGCGGTTCTTCCGGGTGCACGCCGGCTTCCTGACGGCCGAGGACCCCGAGGCGCTCGTGAGCGCCCTCCAGCACACCGAGCAGGATCTTCTGCAGAAGCTCGCCGACCGTGAGCGGCAGGCGGCCGCGGCACAGGACGACCCGCTGGAGCGGCTGCTGCAGGACCACGGCGTGCGCGGCATCGCCTGGCGTGCCGCGCAACTGCCCACCGACCAGCACCGCGACAAGGTCGCGGAGTGGCTGGACATGCTCCTGGAGAGCGTCAAGCGGCCCGAGTCGTGACCGTGGGGAGAACTGTGGGCATCGGTAGGGAAATGCGCCGTCTGTGCGGCGAGCTGGTCGCGGAGCTGACCCTCCCCGCGCCGGCTCGGCCCGAGGAGCTGTACGCCGCCCTGTGCGACGGCATGAGCAGACGCCGCGGCCGCCCCGTGCGTTTCCGCACGGCCGCGTTCCCGCCCGGGACCGCCAGCGGGCTCTGGCTGGACATGGCCGAGCAGGACCTCGTCGTGATCGAGGAACGCACCGCTCCCGATCACCAGTTGGTGATCCTTGGTCATGAGCTGTGGCACATGAAGGCAGGGCACTGCTCCCACCATGTCGAGGGCGCGGCCGTCGCGGCCAGGCTGCTCGACGACGGGGCCGACCTCCAGGCCACCGTGCTGAAGGTCGCCGCGCGCACCCGTTTCGACCTCGACGACGAGCGGGAGGCCGAGAGCTTCGGCCTGCTGCTCGCCAGCAAGTGCCGGGCGTGGCTGGCCGGTTCCTCCTCGCGGGGGCCGGTGCAGCGGGACCATCTGGCGGGGCGGATCGAGGCGTCGCTGGGGTACCGCGGACCGCAGGGCTGACGGGCCGCACAGCGCGCAACGCGGTGCGGCCCGCCTCCGCCGAGCGGGCGAACCGGAGGGCGGCGGGACCGGATTGTCAGTGGTGGGCGGCAAGCTGGAGGTGCGCCACCGCTGTGCGGGGCGTACGCGCCGCGAGGGCGCGGGACCGACGACGCCGACACGGGGAGAACCGACCGATGCCCACCGCCGTTCTGACCGATCGTGAACGCACCGCCGTCCAGGCCTATCTGCGGCTGCTGCACACCGTCCGCGCCGCCTTCGACCTGGAGGGCAGCCCGCCGCTCGTCCCGCCCGCGGTGCTCGCCGAGGCGGAGCAGGCCCTGGAGCGCGCCGGACTGACCGGCAACGAGGAGGCGTTCTTCCGTCTCCTGGAGAACTGGTGTCCCAAGCCCGGCCCCTGACCGGGCTTGGGACACCCGGGCGAGTGCCGGGGAGCGGGGTCAGGTGTGCGGTACGGCGATCGCCGTCGCGATCAGGCCCCGTCCCACCGTCCAGCGCCCGTCGAAATGGCCGAGGCGGCGGGCGCCCACCCAGGGCCCGGGGACGAGCAGCTCCGCGCGGAAGGTGCCGTCGGCGGTGAGCTCGATGTCGGCCTCCATGAAGTCCAGCCACTTCCCGGTGAGGGGGAACCACGCCTTGTAGACGGACTCCTTCGCGCTGAACAGCAGCCGGTCCCAGTGCACGTCGGGGCGTTCGGCCGCGAGCCGTCGCAGCCGGTCCGCCTCGGCCGGCAGGGACACGGCCTTCAGGACACCTTCGGGCAGCGGACCGTGGACCTCGGCGTCGATACCGAGCGACGCCAGGTCGGTGGCGCGGACCAGCGCGGCGGCGCAGTAGCCGTCGCAGTGGGTCATGCTGCCGGTCAGCCCGGCCGGCCAGCCGGGGGCGCCGCGTTCCCCGGGCAGGATCGGCTGCGGCTCGACGCCCAGCTTCGCCATGGCTCGGCGGGCGCAGGAGCGCACGACGGCGAACTCCCTGCGCCGCTTGTCGACCGCCCGTGTCAGGAGGGCCTCCTCCTCGGGGTACAGCGGGGCGTCCGCGTCCTCGTACCCGTACGCCTCGACGCCGACCACCGTCTGAGGCAGCAGGTCCTCGATCACCGCTGTTCGCCCTCCCCCGGCAGGATCCGTCGCAGCCGCCCCGGCGGCCGGGACCGCTTGCTCCACTCGCGTGGATAGCCCACCGACACCTCCTCGAAGCGCACGCCCTCGTGCACGGTGGTGCGGGGGATGTGCAGATGGCCGTAGACCATGGTGTGCACGCGGAACCTGCGGTGCCAGTCGGCGGTCAGGTTCGTGCCGCACCACATGGCGAACTCCGGGTGCCACAGCACGTCCATCGGGTGCCGGTGCAGCGGGTAGTGGTTGACCGGGATCACCGGCAGGTCGCCGGGCAGTTCGGCGAGTCGGCGTTCGGTCGCGGCGACGCGGGCCCGGCACCAGGCCTCCCGGCTCGGGTACGGGTCGGGGTGCAGCAGGAACTCGTCGCTGCACACGATCCCGGTGCCCTGCGCGTACTCCAGGCCCTGCTCCTTGCTGGTGCAGCCGGCCGGCAGGAACGAGTAGTCGTACAGAAGGAACAGCGGGGCGACGGCGACCGGGCCGCCGGGGCCCTCCCAGACGGGGTAGGGGTCCTCCGGTGTCGTCACGCCGAGTTCGCGGCACATCTCGACCAGGTACTCGTACCGGTCGACGCCGCGCAGGGTGACGGCGTCGCTCGGATGGGTCCACAGCTCGTGGTTGCCGGGCACCCAGACGACCTTGCGGAAGCGGCCCGCGAGTGTCTTCAGGGCCCAGCGGATGTCCACCACGGTCTCCGCGACGTCCCCGGCGACGAGCAGCCAGTCGTCGTCCGTGCCGGGCCGCATGTCCTCGACCAGGGCGCGGTTCTCCGGGTAAGCGATGTGCAGATCGCTGATGGCCAGCAGTTGTGCGGCGCCATCCGCCGTCGACGTCACCTCTGGCCCCCTTAGCGCACCCCGGACGTCACCAAGAGATCACATCCGTGCGACGGGGGGCAAGAGCGACCCGGGGGCCGTGGCCGGAGAATTCCTTCACACGCGCGTTGCACGAGGGGGCTCGCCGAAGCCGTATGATCTGGCCCAACACCACCGCTACGAACTTCCCTTTCACAGGGGCGGTTTGGTGTCCCTCCATTCTCCTGCCCGGGCACGGGCTGCTCAGCCCTGCCCGCGAACCGTGAAAGGCGGCCTGCATGGTCTCTCGCGTACGCGTCTGGCTCAACCGCACGTACGCGGAGAACGTGTTCTTCATGGATCAGCTGCGGAGGAATCCCAGCGACCGGGCGGTCGAGATCCATGCCACGCACGGCGACCCCGACTCGCCGGTGCTGGCCGCCGCCGACACCGCCGAGCTGGAGCCCGAGAACCTCTCCCCCGCCGGGTACGTCGAGTACGCGCTGGACCAGTGCGCGCGGCGGGGCATCGACGTGTTCGTGCCCCGGCTGCACCAGTCGGGGATCGTGGCGCACCGCGCCGAGTTCGAGGCGGTCGGCACGGCGGTGCTGGCGCCGCCGCCCGAGGCCGTGGCCGTCTTCCACGACAAGGTGATCGCCTATGAGGCGGTCCAGGCGATCGGTGTGCCGGTGCCGCCGTGGTACCGGGTCCGTTCGGAGGACGAACTCGTCGCGGCGGTCGAGGAGTTGGAGGCGGGCGGGCACAAGGCGTGCTTCAAGCCGGCGTCCGGGGCCGGCGGGGTGGGCTTCCGCGTGATCACGCGTACGCCCTTCTCGCTGACGCATCTGAGCGGGTTCCCCAGCCCGTACGTGCCGCTCGATCTCGTCCTGGAGGCGCTGCGACAGGGTGAGGAGCCGGTGGACTGGCTGGTGATGCCGCGGCTCGAGCAGCCCGAGGTGTCGGTCGACTGCCTGACCGGCCCGGACAACCGGGTCCGGCTGGCGGTGGGCCGCACCAAGAACGGCCGCCGCCGGGGCTTCACCCTGCACGAGCAGTGGCTGGAGCCGGCCCGGCGGATCGCCGAGGGCTTCGGGCTGCACTACCTGTCCAACATCCAGTTCCGGATGTTCGGCGACCGGCCGGTGCTCATGGACGTCAACACGCGCCCGGCCGGCGGACTGCACCAGCTGTCCCAGTGCGGTGTCAACGTCCCCTGGGCCGCCGTGCAGCTGGCGCTCGGCGAGGACCCGGGCGAGATGGTCCCGCCGTTCCTGGGCCAGGACTACACGGTGGTGTCGGGCCCGCGTCCGCTCCGGCCGGTGTCGCTGCCGCAGCAGCGGCCCGAGACGACGGAGCCGCTCCCGGCGGTACCCGCGCCCGCCGCGGCCGAGCAGGCCGACGCCGTCGGGGCGGCGGCTCAGGCGCTGCGACTCTGAGGCCTCAGAGCCTGGCAGCGAGCGCTTCGAGCCACACCGGGCTGTCGACGTAGTGGTTGTCGAAGCGTTCCGAGGAGTCCTTGATCTCCTGCGGGTCGGCCTCGCCGCGCATCACCCGGCCCAGGAGCCGTAGGTAGTCGAAGCGTCCCGCGCCCGGGGTGAAGACGAACAGCACGTCGGCCGTCGCACCGGGCGCGGCGGCGAAGGCGTGCGGGGTGTGCGGCGGCACCAGCAGGAAGTCGCCGGCTTCCAGGACGGTGATCTCCTCACCCACCAGCACCTGGAGCGCACCGTCGATGACGTAGAACATCTCGGACGCCTTGGTGTGCAGGTGGGCGGGGGCGCCGATGGCACCTTCGGCGAACGCCGACCGGTAGCTGGTGAGCCGGCCGCCGGTGTCGCAGGAGTCGGCCAGGAGGGTCATCACGCTGCTCGGGTCCCGCGTCGTCTCGGCTCCGGTGGCGCGGGTGAGAAGCGGTGCGAAAGTGCCGGTGTCTGCCGTCTTGTTCTCTTTCGTCGTCATGACAATGACCCTACGGAGCCGGGCGACCCACGGCAGGGGGCATTCCGGGGCCGGAATCGTGGGTCAATTCGGCGCCGTCAGAAGCGGCCTCCGCCCCGGTACAGCTCCAGTTCTCCTTCCAGTTCGACGGCCAGCACCGTGGCGTGCGGGTCGAGGTCCGAGGCCGACGGGGGTTCGATCCAGAGGATGCCGGGTGTCTCGTGGAGGCCGCCGGTGACGCGATGGGCCAGTTCCGTGCCGCTGCCCAGGACCGAGACGCGGCGGACCTTGCTGAGCAGACCCCGGACGTTGATCTCGGCGCGCGGGGCGTCGAAGAGGGTCAGGTAGAGGGTGCGGCGGTCCTTGGAGAGGGTGCTCGGGCCGTAGTGGTGGCCCGGCGGGAGTCCGCGTACGGTGCCGTACACGGCTTCGGCGTGCCGGGCGATCCAGTCGCCGAGCCCTTCCAGCCGCCGCGCCTGTTCGTCGGTGATCGTGCCGTCCTCCCGCGGGCCGACGCTGAGCAGCAGGTTGCCTCCGCCGCCGATGGTCTCGGTGAAATAGCGGATCAGCTGGTCGACGGACTTGTGGTTCTGGTCGTGATGCTGGTGCCCCCACGAGTCGTTGATCGTGAGGCACAGCTCCCAGGGGCCCTCCGGCGGAATGACGGGGGCGCCCTGCTCGGGGGTGGCGTAGTCGCCCTCGCTGAGCATGCGCGCGTTGAGGACGACGTCCGGCACCTCGGAGCGGATCAGGGCGGCCAGTTCGGGGATGCGCCACTGCTCCTCGCTGCGGTCCCACTCGCCGTCGAACCACAGCAGGTCGGGCCGGTAGCGGTGGGTGAGTTCGCGGATCTGGCCGTCGCGGTAGGCGAGGAACCTCTCCCAGGCCTGGAGGTCCTCGAACTCGGCGGCGACCTCCGAGTAGCGGTTGTCCTCCAGCTCGGGCGGGCGGCCGGGCTTGCGGGTGGAGGCGTAGTCGGGGTGGTTCCAGTCGGAGTGGGAGTAGTAGAGCCCGACCCGGAGGCCCTGCTCGCGCAGGGCCTCGGCGTAGCCGCCGATCAGGTCACGGCCCACGTTCAGGTCGCCGTACGCGGTGTCCCACAGGGCGACCCCGTCGTGGTGACGGCTGGTCAGGACGGCGTACCTGGCGCCGGCCCGCGCGAAGAGCCTCGCCCAGTCACGCGGGTCGTAGCGGGCGGCCGTGAACCGGTCGAGCTGGGACATGTACCGGTCGTGCGGAACGATGTCGTCGTAGAACGACCAGGACTCCTGGACGCCGTCGACGGCGTAGATGCCCCAGTGGACGAAGATGCCGAGCTTGGCGTCCTCGAACCACGGCTGCATGGCCATGAGGTCAGCCCCTTTGCAGGCGCAGGGTCAGGATCTGGAAGGGCCGCAGCGTGAGGGCGACGGCCCCGTCGGTGATCTCCGCGTCCTCCAGCGGGCGTTCCAGCAGGTCGGTGATCGCCGCGCCGGCGAGCGGGAACCCGGTGCGCAGGGCGCCGGTGGCGCGGCCGCCGCGGGACTCGTAGAGCCGGACGACGACATCGCCGGAGGCGTCGTCGGCGAGCTTGACGGCCTCCACGGTGATGCCCTCGCCCTCGGCGGAGACCACCGGTGCGGGAGCGCCGGCCGCGTCGGCCACCCGCAGCGGCAGGTTGAGGGCGTAGCCCTCGGCGACGGCGTCCTCGACGGTCGCGCCGGGCAGTAGGGCGTAGGTGAAGCGGTGGCGGCCCTGGTCGGCCTCGGGGTCCGGGATGCGCGGGGCGCGGACCAGGGAGAGGCGGACGGTGGTCGTGGTGCCGCCGTCCTCGCGGACCGTGCGGGAGACGTCGTGGCCGTACGTCGAGTCGTTGATGACGGCGACGCCGTAGCCGGGTTCGCCGAGGTGCACCCAGCGGTGGCCGGAGACCTCGAAGCGGGCCGCCTCCCAGGTGGTGTTGGTGTGGGTGGGGCGCTGGATGTGGCCGAACTGGATCTCGGCGGAGGAGTGCGCGGCCCTGATGTCGACGGGGAAGGCCGCCTTGAGGATCTTCTCGGTCTCGTGCCAGTCGATGTCCGTCTCGATGTCGATGCGGGGGCTGCCGGCGCGGACGGTGATCGTCTGGGTGATCGTGGAGCCCTTGCCGAAGGCCCGCTCGACGCGGACGGCACCGATCAGTGGGTCCTGCTCGACGACCGTGACGGACGAGGCGTCCAGCAGGTCGGTGTAGCGGTTCTTGTAGTGCTTGTCGATGTCCCAGGCGTCCCAGTAGTTGGGCAGATCCGTGTGCAGCCGGAGCAGGTTGCCGGGCTCGGCGAGGACCTCGCGGCCGGCGCGCAGGTCGCGCACGGAGGACAGAGTGCCGTCTCCGGCCACCTCCACACGGACCAGGCCGTTGTCGAGGACCAGGCCGTCGACGGTCACGGGCTGCGGGGGTGCGGAGTCTGCGAGGGGTGCGGAGTCGGCGAGGGGTGCGGAGCCGTTCGCGGGCACCTGCACGTACACCGGTGCGCCGTCGGCCGCGCGGACCACGTCGGCGCGGTCGTAGGGGCTGGTGTTGAAGGCGCGGGGTGCGCCGGCGCCCAGCGCGGCCACCGCCTCCGTGGTCAGGGCGTGCAGCTCCTGCGCGACGCGGGCGTACTCGGCCTCGGCCTCGCGGTGCACCCAGGCGATGGAGGAGCCGGGCAGGATGTCGTGGAACTGGTGCAGCAGCACCGTCTTCCAGAGCCGGTCCAGCTTCTCGTGCGGGTAGGTGTAGCCCGGTGCGTGCAGAGCGGCCGTGGTCGCCCAGAGTTCGGCCTCGCGCAGGAGGTGCTCGCAGCGGCGGTTGCCCTGCTTGGTGCGGGCCTGGGAGGTGTAGGTGGCGCGGTGCAGCTCCAGGTAGAGCTCGCCGACCCACACGGGTGCGTCCGGGTACTCCGCGCGGGCCTTGGCGAAGAACTCGTCGGGATGCTCGACGACGACCTTCGCGGAGCCCTCCAGGTCCGCCAGCCTGCGGGCGCGTTCCATGATCTCGCGGGTGGGGCCGCCCCCGCCGTCGCCCCAGCCGAAGGGGGCCAGGGAGCGGGAGGCGCCGCCCTTCTCCGCGTAGTTGCGGACCGCCCGGGACATCTCCTCGCCGCTGAAACGGGCGTTGTAGGTGTCGACCGGCGGGAAGTGGGTGAAGATCCGGGTGCCGTCGATGCCCTCCCACCAAAAGGTGTGATGGGGGAACCTGTTGGTCTGGTTCCAGGAGATCTTCTGGGTGAGGAACCACTCGTTGCCGGCGAGCTTGGCGAGCTGCGGGTAGGCCGCGTTGTAGCCGAAGGAGTCCGGCAGCCACACGCCCTTGGTCTCGATGCCGAAGTGCTCGATGAAGAACCGCTTGCCGTGCACGAACTGGCGGGCGACGGCCTCGCCGCCGGGCAGGTTGCCGTCGGACTCGACCCACATGCCGCCGACCGGCGCCCACTGGCCGTTCTTGACCGACTCCTGGATGCGGGACCAGACCTTGGGGTAGTTGTCGCGCACCCACTCGTACTGCTGGGCCTGGGAGCAGGCGAAGATGAAGTCGTCGTACTCGTCGGCGAGCGAGGTGACGTTCGAGAAGGTGCGGGAGGTCTTGCGCTTGGTCTCGCGGATCGGCCAGAGCCAGGCGGAGTCGATGTGGGCGTGGCCGACGCCGGAGATCGTGTGCGCGCTGGCGTGCGCGGGCTTGGACAGCGCCGGCTTCAGCGCTTCGCGCACCGCGGCGGCGGAGCCGGAGATGTCGTCCAGGTCGAGGAGGTCCATCGCCCGGTCGAGTGCGTGCGCGATCTCGTGCCGGCGCGGGTCGTGCTCGCCGAGCTCCAGCATCAGCTCCCGCAGCACCTGCACGTCGAGGTCGAGGTGCCAGACCTCCTCGTCGAGGATCGCGATGTCGGCGCTGCGGAAGGTGTAGAGGGGCTTGTCGCCCGCGGTGAGCTTGTCGCCGAGCCAGGTGACCTTGGAGAAGTTGTCCGCGAGGATGTCCGGGTTGGAGGCGGCTTCGACCAGGTAGTCGACGCTCTCGCCGCCCTGTGCGGGGTTGGCGATCGCGACGTACTGGTTGAGCGGGTTGACGGCCTTCAGGGGGGTGCCGTCGGTGAGGTGCACGAGGGCCTCGGCCTGGTTGCCGGGCCAGTCGCCGACGAAGCCGAGGTCGATGACGGCCTCGACGCGCTTTCCCGCCCACTCGGCGGGCACCTGTCCGCGCATGCGGAACCACGTGGTGCCCCAGGGCGGACCCCACGGGGTGCCCATCGTGAACGGCTCGTACGGGGCGGCGGCGGCCTCCTCGAACGGGACCGGCTCCCCCGGGGCCTGCCAGGCCTCCACCTCGAAGGGGACGGTGGCCGCGTAGACCGCGGACTTGATGCGCTGGTCGTGAAGGCGCTGCACGCGCTCCTCGATGCGGCGGCTTTCGTCGTGCATGGGATGTCTCCAGGAAGCGGGGAAGAGCGGCTGGGAAAGCGCTTACCTCTCGGTGGTCACCTAAGGTACGCCAGCCCGGGATGGACCTCGGTATAGCCCTCGACCAGCCTGCGGGCCACGTTGACGGAGTCGACGAGCGGGTGCAGGGCGAAGGCCTTGACGGCGGTCGCGCGGGAGCCGGATTCGGCGGCGGCAAGCACCTCGCGCTCGACGGCCTTGACCGCGCAGACCAGGCCCGTGGCGTGGTCGGGCAGCGGGTCCACGGTGACGGGGTGGGCGCCGTTGGCGTCGACGAGGCAGGGCACCTCGATGACGGCGCCGGTGTCGAGAACCGACAGCGTGCGCTGGTTGCGGACGTTGAGGATCAGAGTGGTGCGCTCGTCCCGGGCGATCGCCCGCATCAGCGCCAGGGCCACCTTCTCGTAGCCGCCGGACAGGTCGTCCTCGTCGCGTTCACCGGCGCCCGCGGTCTCGCGGTTCTCGGCCATGTACGTGGCCTCGCGCTCGGCGCGGGTGCGGTCCCAGACCGTGAGGGCGGGGGCGTCCGGGTTGGCCATCTCGGCGTAGAAGCGGGCTTGCTGGTCGTGCAGGAAGGCGCCGCGGGTCTTCTCGGCCTGCTGGTAGGCGCGGACGGCCTCGCGGTTGAAGTAGTAGTAGTGCAGGTATTCGTTGGGGATCGCGCCGAGGGAGCGCAGCCAGTCGGCGCCGAAGAGCTTGCCCTCCTCGAACGAGCCGAGCAGGTCGGGGTCGGCGAGCAGGCGCGGGAGCTCGTCGCGGCCAGCGACGCGCAGGCCCCGCACCCAGCCGAGGTGGTTGAGGCCGACGTAGTCGATCCACGCCTGCGCCGGGTTCTCCACGCCGAGCACCCGGGCGATGCGGCGGCCGAGACCGACCGGGGAATCGCAGATGCCGATGACGCGGTCACCGAGGTGGCGGGACATGGCCTCGGTGACCAGGCCGGCCGGGTTGGTGAAGTTGATGACCCAGGCGTCGGGGGCGAGCCGGGCCACCCGTCGTGCGATGTCGACGGCGACCGGGACCGTGCGCAGGCCGTAGGCGATGCCGCCCGCGCCCACCGTCTCCTGGCCCAGCACTCCCTCGGCCAGGGCCACGCGTTCGTCGTTCGCCCGTCCCTGCAGACCGCCGACGCGGATCGCGGAGAACACGAAGTCGGCGCCGCGCAGGGCGTCGTCGAGGTCCGTGGTGGCGCTCACCTCGGGTGCGTCAGGGACGCCGGCCGCCTGTTCGGCGAGGACCCGTGTCACCGCCGACAGCCGTCCGGCGTCCAGGTCGTGCAGGACGACGTGGGTCACCCGGCCCTCGGCGTGGTCCTGCAGGAGCGCCCCGTACACCAGCGGCACGCGGAATCCTCCGCCGCCCAGAATCGTCAGCTTCACGCTTGCACCTTTCCCGCCACGACCACCTCGACGCCCGCCTCCTGGAAGGAGGCTCGCGTCGCCGCGTCGACCGGCTCGTTCGTCACCACCGCGTCCAGGTCCTCGGGACCGCAGACCTTCGCCATCCCGTTCCCGGGGAACTTCGCCGCGTCGGCGAGCAGCACCACCTTCTCGCCGGCCTTGATCATGGCCCGCTTGACCGGCACCTCCACGACCGTCGTGTCCATGACCTGCCCGCCGGGCCGCACCCCGCTGGTGCCGAGGAAGAGCCAGTCGGCGTGCAGCTGGCGCAGGTTGTCCTCGGTGAGGAAGCCGACCAGGGAGCGATACTCGCGGCGGACCATGCCGCCGAGCAGGACCAGCTCGATGCCCTCGTCGTCGGCGAGTTCCTCGTAGACCACCAGGTTGCTGGTGATCACGGTGAGCCGGCGGCCGTGCAGCTGCCGGGCCAGCCGGTAGGCCGTCGTACCGATGTCCAGCAGCACCGACTGACCGTCCCGCACCATCGCGGCGGCGCGTTCGGCTATGGCGTCCTTCTCGGTGACGCGCACCTCGGCGACCTCGGCGAAGGGCTGGTCGCCCTCCTCCACGACGGCGCCGCCGTGCACGCGGGTGAGCAGTCCGTCTTCTTCCAGTTTGACCAGGTCACGCCGGATTGTGGCAGGGCTCACGCCCAGCTGCTCCGAGAGGTCGGTCACGGCCGCGGGCCCGCCGGCACGCAGGGCCCGCAGGATGAGTTGGTGTCGTCGTTCAGCCAGCACGGCGTGCACATTACTCGTCATCTTCAATCATCGCCATGCTTATTTCTGCTCGGGTATTGACCAATCTCGCCGAGCGGCGCACGATTCCGGTCACCGAAATGAAGAGTTTTGACGATCTCCGTCGAAGCCGTGAGCGAGAGGACACATCCGTGGACGACGACCGGCCCGATGTGCTGCTGACCGGGCTGCTCTTCTACGACCTCGTCCTCACGGGGCTCGGCAGGCCGCCCACACCGGGCGAGGAGATCTGGACCGAGGGCATGGGCTGTGGCCCGGGCGGCATCGCGAACCTCGCCGTCGCCGCCTCCCGCTTCGGCCTGCGCACGTCCCTGGCCACGGTGTTCGGTGACGACTTCTACGGCGAGCACTGCCGGGACGTCCTCTGCGACCAGGAGGGCGTCGACCTCTCGCTCTCGCGCACGGCCGACGGCTGGCCGACCCCGGTCACCGTCTCCGTCGCCTACGGCCACGACCGGGCCCTGCTCACCCACGGCCAGGAGCCGCCGTACTCGCAGGACGTGCTGATGGGCGACCCGCCCGACGCGCGGACCGCCCTGGTGCACCTCGAGGCCCGGCCGCGCGAGTGGCTCGCGAAGGCCGCCGCGAACGGCACGCAGATCTACGCCGACGTCGGCTGGGACCCGACCCAGGAGTGGCCGACCGCCCTCCTGGAGCAGCTTTCCCTGTGCCACGCCTTCCTCCCGAACGAGACCGAGGCGATGGCCTACACCCGCACCGACAGCGCACTGGCCGCGCTCGGCACGCTCTCGGAGCTCGTGCCGGTCGCCGTGGTGACGCGGGGCGGGGACGGCGCCATCGCCGTCGACCAGATCACCGGCGAGTACGCCGAGGTGCCGGCCCTGGACACCGACGTCCTGGACGCGACGGGCGCCGGCGACGTCTTCGGCGCGAGCTTCGTCGCTGCCTCCCTCGGCGGCTGGCCGCTGGCGGAGCGGCTGCGGTTCGCGGTGCTCGCGGCCGGGCTGTCCGTCCGGCACCACGGCGGCGCCCTCGCGGCCCCCGGCTGGTACGGCATCGCCCGCTGGTGGCGCTCCCTGAGCGACCCCGGACTGCGACGCGCCTACGGCTTCCTGGCCGACCGCGTCCCGGCCGATCCCGGGCCGCCCGTGCACCACGCCCCCGTCACCCCGCCCGCCCCTCACATCCCCGTCGGTCCGCGAGCCTGCGAAGGGCCGCACTGACCCTCTCACCCCTCTCCACGTCGAACAGGAACAACAGGAGTGACCCGTGGACCTTTCTCGTAGAGGCTTCCTCCAGGCCGCCGCGCTCACCGCGGCCGCCTCCGGTCTGACCGTCGCATGCGGCGGCGGATCCGGATCGGCCGGCAGCAAGAACGGCAAGAACCTCACCTTGTGGTACTGGGGAGGCGCGCTCAGCGACAAGGTGGTCGCCGAGGCCAAGACGCACTTCAGCGGCCAGGTGAAGCTGACCGCCGCCTCCATAGGCGGCGACTTCAAGCAGAAGCTGACCACCACTCTCGCCGCGGGCGCCTCCGTGCCCGACATCACCGGCATCAAGGGCGAGGACATGGCGTCCTTCCTGCCCAACGCCGGCCGCTTCCTCGATCTGAACGACCTCGGCTTCAAGAAGATCGCGTCCCAGTACCTGGACTGGAAGACCAAGCTCGCCCGGACCGAGGACGGCAAGCAGATCGGTTTCCCGATCGACATCGGTCCGACCGCCCTCTTCTACCGAGCGGACCTGTTCGACAAGGCCGGGCTGCCCACCGACCCCGACAAGGTCGCCGCCCGGGCCGGAACCTGGGAGGAGTACTTCGCGCTCGGCACCGAACTGCACAGGAAGGTGCCGGGCACCTACCTGGTGAACAACATCGGCTCGGTCTTCAACATGGCGGTCGGACAGGGCACCGAGCGGTTCATCGACAAGGACAACCGCTTCATCGGCGACCAGGACCACATCCGCAAGGCGTGGACCACGGCGGTCCGTCCCTACACCCTCGGTCTCGACGCCAAGATCAACGACAACACCTGGAACGCCGCCGTCGGCAAGACCCTGACCACCGAACTCGGAGCCGCCTGGCACGCCCTGGACATCGAGCAGGCGGCCCCGAAGACCAAGGGCAAGTGGCGGGTCTGCGCGATGCCCGGTGGACCGGCCAACCAGGGCGGCTCCTATCTGGCCCTGCCCAAGCAGTGCCGGAACCCCGAAGAGGCGTTCAAGATCATCAGCTGGATCCTCAGCCCGGAGAACGACGCCCGCGGCTTCACCGACGCCGCCATCTTCCCCGCCGCACCGGCGGCCTACTCCATGTCGGCCATGACGGGCGGTGACCCGTTCTTCGGCGGGCAGAAGATCATCGAGGTCTTCGGTCCTGCCGCCAAGGCCATCCCGTCCAGCTACGAGGCACCCGCCGACGCCGCCGTCATGGCGCCTTTCATGACCGAGCTGTCCAGCATCGAGGCCAAGGGCAAGAAGCCCGACGACGCCTGGAAGGACGCGGTCGGTCAGGCCAAGCAGATCGCCCGGCGGCAGGGGGTGAGCTGAGCGATGGCTTCACCTCCGGTCACCGGTTCCGCCGCGGTGCCCCGGCACCACGGCGGGCCCGGCCCGGCCCGCTTCCGCCCGCGGCGCACGCCGCCCGCGGACACCGTGCGGCCAGGGCGCCGCGGAGTGCTGTCGCACTGGCGGCAGTACCTGGCGATCTCGCCCTTCTTCCTGATCTTCGGCGTCTTCTCGTTCTTCCCGGTCTTCTACTCGCTCTACCTCTCCTTCCAGCGCTGGGACGGCCTGGGCACGGTGCAGTTCGTGGGCCTGCAGCAGTTCCGGTTCCTGTGGGACGACCCGGTCTTCTGGCTGTCGATCCGCAACACCCTGGTGATCTGGGTGCTGTCCACCGTCCCCACCCTGTTCGGCGCCCTCGTGCTGGCGACGCTGCTGCATTCGGTGCGCCGCTTCAAGGGCTTCTACCGCATCGCCCTGTACATACCGAACGTCACCTCGATCGTCGCCGTGTCGATCTTCTTCGGCGCGGTGTTCAGCAACAACTTCGGCCTGGTCAACGCGATCCTGGGCACGGTCGGCATCCCACCCGTTGCGTGGCTGAGCAATCCGTGGCTGATCAAACTGGTCATCGCGCTGCTGATGACCTGGATGTGGACCGGCTACAACATGATCATCTACCTGGCGGGCCTGCAGGCCATCCCCACCCAGATCTACGAGGCGGCCAAGCTGGACGGGGCCGGACCGATCCGCACGTTCTTCCGGATCACCGTGCCGATCATGCGGCCCATCATCCTGTTCACCGTCGTCATCTCGACCATCAACGGCCTGCAGAGCTTCAGCGAACCCCAGGTCCTGTTCGGCAGCAACGCCGCCAACCCCAACCTCGGCGGCCCCGGCCAGGCGGGCCTGACCACGCTCCTGTACTTCTACCAGTCGGCCTTCGTGAACAACGACTACGGCTACGGCGCGGCCATCGTGTGGGCCTTCTTCGTACTGATCATGGTGCTGGTCGTCATCAACTGGCGTGTCGTCCAGCGCGGGAGGAAGTCATGACCCCAGTGCTCCCGAGGCGGTCCCGGCGTCCCAGGGGCCTGACCGCGCACATCGTCCTCGGCCTGGCCGTCCTGATCTCGGTGTTCCCGTTCATGTGGACGATCGTCATGGCGACGAACACCACCGAGGACATCTACAAGAGCCCGCCGAAGCTGACCTTCGGTTCCCACCTGCTGGAGAACGTCCGGCACGTGCTCGACACCATCGACTTCTTCGGGTCGATGCTGAACACGCTCGTCGTCGCGACCGTCACGACCGTCCTGGTCCTGTTCGTCGACTCCCTGGCGGCTTTCGTCTTCGCCAAGTTCGACTTCCCCGGCCGCAGGGCGCTGTTCGCCCTGCTGGTGGGGTTCATGATGCTGCCGCTCCAACTGGCCGTCCTGCCGCAGTTCATCCTCATGTCCGACATCGGCTGGGTCGGCACGCTCAAGGCCCTGGTCCTGCCCGCCCTCGCCAACGCCTTCGGCATCTTCTGGCTGCGCCAGTACATCGAGAACGGCGTGCCGGACGAACTGCTCGACGCCGCGCGCATCGACGGCGCGGGATTCTTCCGCCAGTACTGGAACATCGTGCTGCCGATGATCAGGCCCGCGCTGTCCTTCCTCGCCATCTACGCCTTCGTCGGCGCCTGGAACGACTACATCTGGCCGCTGATCGTCCTCAACGACCCCGGCCACCTCACCCTTCAAGTGGCGCTCGCCCAGCTCCACGTCGGCCACACCACCGACTACAGCATGGTCATGGCCGGTGTGCTCATGGCGTCCGTGCCCCTGGTCGTCGTCTTCACGCTCTTCGCCCGCGGCTTCATCGCGGGCGCCACGGAGGGGGCGGTACAGGGCAGTTGACGCGCCCCGGAAGGGGCGCGGGGAACTGCGCGACCGGCCACGTCGGACGCGCAGCCAAGAACCGGCAGCCGGTCCCGAGCTCGTAGTGGTCGCACCAGGGAGGCACCCCCGTGACGGACGTCAACACCGAGGCCCGACGCCCCAAGGTACTCGTCGTCGGCATGGACGGCCTCCGCCACGACCGACTGACCCGCTCACCCGCCAACGCCCCGGTTCTGCACGCCCTGATGGCCCACGGCACCGTCGGCACGAGCCTGCTGCCCTACGGCCGATCCGACGACGAGACCTCGTCCGGCACGGCCTACACCGACTCCGGCCCCGGCTGGTCGAGCATCCTCACCGGGGTGTGGCCCGACCGCCACGGCGTCACCGGCAACGATTTCAAGGGTGCCGACTACCCCCGCTACCCCGACTTCCTGACCCGCGCCGCCACCGCCCGGCCCGGTCTGCGCACGGCCGCCGCGGTGTCCTGGCCGGCCCTGGTCCGCCGGGGCACCCTCGGCCGGGCCATCGGCCGGCGGGTGCGCTACAACGGCGAATCCAGGGGCTACGAGACCGCGGACCGCCGCGTCGCCCGCACCGCCCTGCGCTGGCTCACCAAGTCCGACCCGGACGTCATGTTCGTGTACTTCGGCGCCACCGACGAGGCCGGCCATGCCACCGGCCCCCTCTCCCCCGCCTACGACCGGGCCCTCCACGCACAGGACACCCACCTCGGGCACCTGCTGGACGCGATCGAGGCCCGAGCGTCGGCTCCCGGCCGCGCCCGGGAGCGCTGGACCGTGCTGATCACCACCGACCACGGCCACCTCGACTCCGGCGGCCACGGTGGCGACTCGCGTGCCGAACGGGAGGTCTTCGTCATCCTCGCCGAGTCCGACGGCCCCGGAGGCCTCCGGCTCACCGAACCCGGCGGGTCCGAAGGCACCCCGCTCGACGCGCCCCGCGGGCCCGTGAGCACCCGGCTCGACGGGCCCCGCCTCGTCGACATCGCCCCCACCGCCCTGGACCGACTCGGCATCCCCGTCGACCCCGCCTGGGGGCTTCAGGGCCGCGTCCTGCCCCGCCCCATCGCACCGACTTCGGAATGGTCATGACCGACGAACGTCCCGATCCCCTGATCGCCCTGCGTCCCTGGGAGGCCCCCGAGGTGACCTCCTGGGGCCGGCTGCCGATGAACGCCGTCGACCGGCGCCCCGGAGCCGTCGTGCTCGACGGCGACTGGCGCTTCCAGCTGCTGCCCGCGCCCGACGCCCCGCTCGGGGAGGTCTGGTCGTCGTCGTACGTCCCCGGTGTCTGGACCGTGCAGGGCACGGACGATCTCCCGCGGTATCTGAACGTCCGCATGCCGTTCGCCGAGTTCCCGCCGCACGTGCCCGCCGCCGACCCGACCGGGGTGTACGAGCGTTCCGTGGACGTGCCCGCCGAGTGGGCCGGGCGGCGGATCGTGCTTCAGGTCGGGGCCGCCGAGAGCGTGCTGCTGGTGCACGTGGACGGGCGGCCCGTCGGGATCTCCAAGGACTCGCACCTGGCCGCCGAGTTCGATCTGACGGGCCTGGCGCGCCCCGGGGAGCGGGCCACCGTGCGCCTGACCGTGGTGAAGTGGTCGGACGCCTCGCACATCGAGGACCAGGACCAGTGGTGGCACGGCGGGATCACCCGCTCGGTGCTGCTGTACGCCGTCGACCCGCTGCACCTCGCGGACGTGACCGTGCGGGCCCGGCGGGACGGCGACCTGCTGGTGGACTGCCGGGTGCGGGACACGGGCGGGGCGCTGCCCGAGGGCTGGTACGTCAGCGGGGAGCTGGAGGGGCACCTGCTCACGCAGGACGCGGAGTTCGACCGCGCCAACGCCGAGGACGAGCGGGTCTCCGGCTTCCTCGGCGAGGCCCGGCTGCGCGCCACCGTGCCGGCGGTGCGCACCTGGAACGCCGAGACACCCGAGCTGTACGGCCTGACCGTCCGCCTGCACCGAGCCGACGGCACGATCGCCGACACCTCCCGGCACCGGGTCGGCTTCCGCGACGTGACGATCAGCGGCCGGGACCTGCTGGTCAACGGCGAGCGCGTGTTCATCCGGGGCGTCAACCGGCACGACTTCCACCCGCTGACCGGGCGGACGGTGACGTCCGACGACATGCGCGCGGACCTCGTCCTGCTGAAACGGTTCGGCTTCAACGCGATCCGCACCGCGCACTACCCGAACGACCCGGCCCTGTACGACCTGGCGGACGAGCTCGGGTTCTACGTCGTCGACGAGGCGGACATCGAGTCCCACGACCACGCCCACGAGGTCGCCGACGACCCGCGTTACCTGAGCGCCTTCGTGGACCGGGTCTCACGGATGGTGCTGCGGGACAAGAACCACCCGTCCGTCATCATCTGGTCGCTGGGCAACGAGTCCGACTACGGCGCGAACCACGACGCGGCGGCGGGCTGGGTACGCCGCCACGACCCGACCCGGCCGGTGCAGTACGAGGGGGCCGCCAAGCGCGGCTGGGCCGATCCGGACGTGGCCTCCGACATCGCCTGCCCGATGTACGCGCCGCTGGAGGACTGCCTGGCCCACGCCATGTCCGGCACCCAGACCAAGCCGCTCGTCCAGTGCGAGTACTCGCACGCCATGGGCAACAGCAACGGCACGCTGGCGGACCATTGGGAGGCCATCGAGACCACCCCGGGTCTTCAGGGCGGGTTCATCTGGGAGTTCTGGGACCACGGCATCCTCCAGCGTGTGAACGACGGCAGACCGGCCGGGCGTGGGGGCGCCGGGCTGTATGACAACGGTGTCGCCGCGCCCGGTCATCGCTGGGCGTACGGCGGCGACTTCGGTGAGACCGACCACGACGGCGCCTTCATCGCCGACGGGGTCGTCTTTCCCGACCGCACTCCCAAGCCCGTGATGTTCGAGCATCGGGAGATCGCCGCGCCGGTGCGGATCGAGTCCTTCCGGCACGAGGGCGTGGTCCTGGGCAACCACCAGCACTTCAGGGGCCTGGACTGGCTGGCCGGCGAGTGGGAGCTGTCCCTCGCGGACGGCACGACCCTGACGGCTCCGGCCGAGCTGCCCGAGCTGCGGCCCGGCGAGACGGCCTCGGTGCCGCTGCCGCTCGCGCTGCCGGAGGACGGCGGCGAGGCGTGGCTGACGCTGCGGGTCACGACGGCCCGGGACGAGCCGTGGGCGCCGCGCGGCACTGTCGTGTGCCTGCCGCAGGTGCGGTTGCGGGCGGCACTCCCGCCGGCGCACACCCGGGTCCCGGACGGCACGGTCGAGGTCGACGAGGACGGGCTGCTGGTCCATCCGCTGCTGACGGCCGCGCCCACGCTGTCACTGTGGCGGGCGCCGACCGACAACGACGAACTGGGCGGCATGGCGGCCCGCTGGCGGGACTGGGGGCTGGACGCGCCCGCCCGCAGGGTCGTCTCCGTACGGCGCGAACCGGGCCGCGTGGCCGTGGTGTCCGACTACCTCTGCGCGGGCGGGACCGTCCGGCACGAGCAGGTGCTGACGGCCGTGACGGACGGGCTGTTCGTCGAGGAGTGCGCCGAACTGCCCGAGGCGCTGTACGACGTGGCCCGGGTGGGGACCGTGTTCGAGACGGCCGCCGGACTGAACCTCCTCGAGTGGTTCGGGCAGGGCCCCTGGGAGTCGTATCCGGACCGGGCCGCGGGCGCGCCGGTCGGCCACCACAGCCTCCCGGTGGACGAGCTGTTCACGCCGCATCTGCGGCCTCAGGAGAGCGGCGGACGGCACGGTGTGCGCCGGTTCACCCTGTCCGCGCCCGACGCCACCGGTCTCGCGGTGCGGCTGGACCGGCCCCGTCAGGTGTCCGTGACCCGGCATCGCGCCGCCGACCTGGCCGCCGTCGCGCATCACGACGAACTGGTGCCGCGGGCCGGGTGCGTGGTGCACATCGACGCGGCGCACCGCGGGCTCGGCACGGCGTCGTGCGGGCCCGACACCTTCGCCTCCTATCTGGTGCCGGCCGGCGTCCACCGCTGGAGCTGGACGCTGCGCGTTCTCTGAGACCTCCTCCCCTCTCCTCTCCGTCACACCCTTCACCCCTCTCAGTCACCCCATGGAGCACCCATGTGCGTTTCGCACGACCACGACCCGGGCGAAGCGCCCCAGGCCGGTGCCGGAAGACGCGGTTTCCTCCGCGCCACCGCGCTGCTCGGCGCGACCGCCGTCGCAGTGAGCGCATTCCCGGCCGTCACCGCGCAGGCGGCGCCCGCGAGCCGGCGTCCCGATCCGCGCAGCCGCCGCTTCACGCTCGCGGTGATGCCGGACACGCAGTACCTCTTCGACGGTCCGAGCATCGACAGGGCTCCGGTGGAGGCGTCGCTGCGCTACCTGCTGGAGCACGGCGGGGAGGAGAACATCGTCTTCCTCTCCCACCTCGGCGACCTCACGCAGAACGGCACGAAGGAGGAGTTCGCCGCGATCGGTGAGGCGTTCCGGCTGCTGGACCGGCAGGGTGTCGGCTACAGCGTGCTGGCGGGCAACCACGACGTGAAGTCGTCGACGACCGACCAGCGCGGCGCCACGGCGTATCTGGACGCCTTCGGGCCGCGGCGGTTCGAGGGGAAGCCGACGTTCGGCGGCGCCTCCCCGGACGGCTACAACACCTGCCACCGGTTCGAGGCGGGCGGCCGGGAGTGGCTGGTGCTCGCGCTGGACTGGCGGCTGTCGCCGCAGGGTTACGCATGGGCGAAGGGTGTCCTGGCGAAGCACCCGAAGACGCCGGTGATCCTCACGACGCACGAGCTGGTCGTCGAGGACGACACGTTGTCGGACTACGGGCAGCAGCTGTGGGACCAGCTGATCGAGGACCACGACCAGATCTTCCTGGCCCTCGGCGGGCACTACTGGCCCGCCGGACGCGCGACGCGGAAGAACGCGGCCGGGCACGACGTCCATCTGCATCTGACGAACTATCAGAACCGATATTTCGGCGGCGCGGCGATGATCCGTCTCTACCGGTTCGACCTGGACCGCGGCGTCATCGACGTGGAGACGCTCTCGCCGTGGATCCTGGGCCGGGCCGCGAAGGGGCTCAACGAGCTGGAGCGGCAGGAGATGGAGCTGAGCGGCGACGCGGACCGGTTCTCCGTCGAGATCGACTTCGAGGAGCGCTTCTCCGGTTTCGCGCCCGTGCCCGCCCGTCCGGCCCGGCCCGCCTCGAAGCTGCTCGTTGCGGGCACGATGGCCTACTGGCGCTTCGACGAGCCCGTCCACGGCACGAACGGCACGGTCCGCGACCTGTCCGGCCGGGGCAACGACCTCTTGCTCGTCACGGTGGGCGGCGGCACGCTGGACTGGTCGGCCGACCACCACCCCGACCAGCCGGGCCACGGCAGTCTGGAGTTCCAGGGGTTCAAGTCCCCGCTGAAGGGCGCCTATCTGCGCACGGTCGACGGCGCCCCGCTGAACGGGGCCACCTTCAAGGACGGATACACCATCGAGGCGTTCTACCGACTGCCCTCCGACTGGGACCCGGACCACAACGCCTGGTCGGGTCTGGTCTCCCGCACGGGCACGGGCGGCGCCGCCGGGAAGACCGCCGACGACCCGGACGAGCCCCTGGCCACGCTGTCGCTGTCCAACGACCGTGAGCCGCAGTGGGCGATGCGCCCGCTGAACCAGCAGGGCATCGCCACCAACTGGGGCCAGGAGACTCCGCTGGAGACCTGGTGGCACCTGGCGGTCGTCAACGACGGCAGGCACACCACGCTGTACGTCGAGGGCTGCCCGGTGGTCCGCAACCCCAAGGCGTCCGCGGTCGGCGTCACCTCCGTCGGACTGCCTTGGCTGCTGGGCGGCTACGAGTACGGCGGGAAGATCGACCAGATCTTCCACGGAAGGCTCGGCGACGTCCGGATCGTCGCCCGGGCGCTGCCCGTCACCTCCTTCATGAACCACTGATCCCGAAGGGCCCCGATCATGACCGAGCAGCAACTGCCCGTCTGGGCCGATCCGTCCGTCTCCCCCGATGCCCTCGATCCCCAGGGCGTCTCCCGCCGCGGGCTGCTGCGCCGCGCGGGCCTGTTCGGCGCCGCGTTCGCCCTCGGCTCGGCGGCGACTTCCCGGACACCCGCCCTGGCGGCAGGTGACAGCGGCCGGCTGGGCGGTGAGGACCCGCGTCTGGCCTACCTCGTCGGCGACCACCACATCCACTCCGTCTACAGCCACGACGCCAAGTACACCTTCTCCCAGCTGGCCGCGAAGGGCGCCGAGTACGGCCTGGACTGGATGGTGTTCACCGAGCACTCCAACTTCGGGCACGCCGACTTCGGGGCCGCGATGGAGCACGGGGAGATCCTGAAGGCGCGGGCGCAGAACCCGCGACAGCTGATCTTCCAGGGCCTGGAGTGGTACATCCCGGCCGCCGAGCACTGCACGGTGTTCACCGCGCCCGGCCCGCACGAGGTCGACGTGCTGACCCGCTTCGAGAGCGCCTACGACGGCAAGCTCCTCGCCTACGACAAGGGCGGACCCGCCGACGCGGACACCGCCCGCAACGAGGCGCACGCCGTCAAGGCCGTCAAGTGGCTTGCCCAGCAGCGTCGTTCGGGCTACGTCGACGACGTACTGGTGCTGGCCAACCATCCGATGCGCCTCGGCATCGACTCCCCGCACGAGATGCGCGCCTGGCGGGACGCGGCGCCCGAGATCATGATCGGCATGGAGGGCGCGCCCGGTGCGCAGGGTGCGGCCATCCCCGGCTGGCGCGGCGCCACCTCGATCCGCGGCGAGTACGAGAACAAGCCGTCCGCGCAGTCCTGGCCCGGCTACCCCGCGGACGCCTACCTCACGTACGGCGGGTTCGACTGGGCGACCGCGACCGTCGGCGGTCTGTGGGACTCGATGCTCGCCGAGGGCCGGCTGTTCTCGGTCACCACCAACTCCGACGCCCACCGGATCGTCTTCGACACCTGGAAGAACGGCGACTGGCGGCCCGGGCAGACCTTCGACAACACCGGGAAGCTGCCCGACCCGGTGAACACCGACTCCCCGCAGCCGGGCAGCGACTTCTGGCCCGGCCAGTTCAGCCGTACCCACGTGGGCGTGACCCGGTACGGCTACCGCGCGGTCATGTCGGGGATGCGCGCGGGCCGGGTCTGGCTGGACCACGGGCATCTGCTCGACGGGCTCGACGTCCGCCTGACCCGGGACCGCGACCGAGGCCGGGGCGTGACGCTCGGCGGCCGGCTGCGGGTCCGCAAGGGCGACAGGCTCACCCTGAACGTCACGGTGACGACCGCCTCCCGGCCCAACCCGCAGGGGATCCTGCCCGAGTTGGCGCATGTGGACGTCATCCGCGGCGCGGTGCGCGGGCCGGTCGCCGACCGCGACGACTGGAAGGCCCCGGACACGCGGGTCGTCCGGACCGAGGACGTCTCAGGCCGCAAGGGCACCTACACCCTGCGCGTTCCCCTGACGGCCGGCGAGGAGTCCTTCTACGTCCGGCTGCGCGGCAGTGACGGCAACCGCCACGGCGCCGGCTACCTCGGCGCCTCGGTCGACCCGCACGGGCCCGTCCCGCACGCGCCCGGGGACGGTGATCCGTGGGCGGACACCTGGTTCTACTCGAACCCGGTGTTCGTGGACGTCGAGGGGTCCTGACCCGGCGTACCAGCAGGTCACCGACGGATGGAGCGGAGGTACGGTGGGCCGCGTGACCGGTGAAGAGCCGCTGCGGCCCCAGTCCCTGATGCTGACGTTCCTGGGCGACCAGGTGCTCGGCCGTGACGTGTGCGTGTACTCGGGAAGCGTCATCGACGTCTTCGCCCGGGCCGGGATCGGCGAGCAGGCGACGCGCTCCACGCTGAGCCGCATGGCGGGCCGTGACCTGCTGCGCCGGCAGCGCGAGGGCCGCCGGATGTACTTCGGGCTGACCGAGCGCTCGGAGGCGGTGCTGCGCGACGGCGAGCAGCGGATCTGGCGGACGGGTGCCGTCAACCGCCGGTGGGACGGCACCTGGACGCTGCTCGGCTTCTCCCTGCCGGAGTCCTGGCAGCGCCAGCGGCACGACCTGCGCTCCCGGCTGACCTGGAGCGGCTTCGGTCCGCTCTTCAACGGCTTGTGGATCGCCCCGGGCGAGGTCGACGTGTCGGCCCTGGTGGCCGAGCTCGGCCTGTCCGCCCATGTGAAGGTCTTCCGGGCGCACGCGGACACCGGCACGGACATCGGCCGGATGATCGAGGAGACGTGGGAGCTGTCCGACCTGGCCGGGCGCTACGCGGGGTTCGTACGGCGCTGGCAGTCGTGGGAGGACGACCTGCCGGAAGCCGACGACGCCCTCATGCTGCGGCTGCGGCTCCAGACGGAGTGGTTGCAGATCGTCCGGCGCGACCCCCGGCTGCCCGTCGGGCACCTGCCGGACGACTGGCCGGCCGAGCAGGCCGAGAAGACGTTCCGGACGGTGCACGAGCGGCTCTCACCGCTCGTCCGCGACGCCTCGGAACGCCTTCTGGACCTGGTGCCCGCGCGGCCTCAGGCGTAGAACCGCGACAGGCTCTGCAGCACGGCGGCGGGCTTGGTGGCGCCCTCGATCTCGATGGCGCCCTCGACGGTGATCTGCACGCCGCCCGGCACCTCCTCGACCTCGGCGAGCTTCGCCGTGAGGCGGATGCGGGAGCCGACCTTGACGGGTGAGGGGAAACGCACCTTGTTGAGGCCGTAGTTGACCTTCGTCGTCACTCCCTGGACGTCCAGCAGCTCGGTGAACAGGGGGATGAAGAGGGACAGCGTGAGGTAGCCGTGCGCGATGGGGGCGCCGAAGGGGCCGTCCTTGGCGCGCTCGGGGTCCACGTGGATCCACTGGTGGTCGCCCGTGGCGTCGGCGAAGGTGTCGATGCGCTCCTGCGTCACCTCGATCCACTCGCTGGTGCCGAGGTCGCTGCCGGCGAGCTTCTTGAGTTCGTCGAGGCCGTTGACGGTGATGCTCATGCGGATCCTTACTGCTTGCCGTAGCGGGTACGGACACGGGACTTGAGGAGTTTTCCGGAGGCGGTGCGCGGGAGTTCGTCCGCGAGGACCACCGACTTCGGGATCTTGTACTTGGCGAGGCGGCCCGCGAGCGAGGCGAGCACCTCGTCGGGGTCGAGGACGGCGCCCTCGCGGGGTACGACGACCGCGCGCGGCACCTCGCCCCACTTGTCGTCCGGCACCCCGATCACCGCGCACTCGGCGATGTCCGGATGGGCGAGGAGCCGGTCCTCGATCTCGGCGGGGTAGACGTTCTCGCCGCCCGAGATGATCATGTCTTTGATGCGGTCGACGATGTGGACGTAGCCGTCCTCGTCGACGTGTGCGGCGTCGCCGCTGCGGAACCAGCCGTCCGCGAAGGAGGCGGCGGTCTCCTCGGGCAGCCCCCAGTAGCCGGGCATGACGTGCGGGCCGCGCACGACGACCTCGCCGACCTCGCCGACGTCGGCCGGCGCGAGGTCCGGCCGGACGACGCGGACGTCGCTGAAGAAGTGCGGCACACCCGCCGATCCCGCCTTGCTCACGGCGTGCTCGGCGTCCAGGAACAGCGTGCCGGGGGCGGCCTCGGTCATGCCGTAGCCCTGGAGGAAGGTCAGACCTCGCTCCTGGTAGGCGGTGATCAGCGGGGTAGGGACCGGGGAGCCGCCGCAGGTGAGGATGCGCAGCGAGGACAGGTCGGCGTCGGGCCAGCGCGGGTGGCGGGCCACCTGGTCGAACATCGTGGGCACGCCGAACATGAAGGTGATCCGGTGCCGTTCGATGAGGTCGAAGGTGGCCTCCGGGTCGAAGGCGTCGACCAGGACGCAGGTGCCGCCCTTCAGCAGGACCGGCAGCGTCAGCATGTTCAGACCCGCCGTGTGGAACAGCGGGGCGGAGACCAGGGCGCGTTCGTCGGCGATCAGGTCGGTGTCGACGAGGACGTTGACCGCGTTCCAGGTGAGGTTGCCGTGGGTGAGCATGGCGCCCTTGGGGCGGCCGGTCGTGCCCGAGGTGTACATGATGATGCAGGTGTCGTCGGCGCCCACCGGTTCGTCGACCGGCTCCTGTGACGCCTCCGCGACGGCCGCCTCGTACTCGCCGCCCACCTCCAGGTAGAGGCGTACGTCCGTGCTGCCCGGCAGGCCCGCGACGAGACCCGCGTAGGACGGGCCGTAGACGAGCGCCCGCGCGCCGGAGTCGGCGAGCTGGTAGGCGATCTCCGGTCCGGCGAGGCGGATGTTGAGCGGGACGAACACCGCGCCGAGCGTGCCGGCCGCGAACAGGGTCTCCAGGTAGGAGGGATGGTTCGGGCCGAGGTAGGCGATGCGGTCGCCGCGGCGCACGCCCCGGGCGCGCAGGGCGTGGGCCAGGCGGGTGGTGCGCTCGTACAGCGTGCCGTAGTCGGCGGACGTGTCGCCGTGGATCAGGGCGGGGCGGTGCGGGGTCTTGCGGGCCCGGCGTGCGGGCCACGACCCCAGTCCCTCGTTGCGCATGTCACGCCCCTTACGGTGTCGTCAGCCCGAGCAGGCGGGCGGCGTTCTCCTTGAGGATCTTCGGCCGGACCTCTTCCTTGATCGTCAGCTTGTCGAAGTCGGCGAGCCAGCGGTCGGGGGTGAGGACGGGGAAGTCGGAGCCGAAGAGCACCTTGTCCTTCAGCAGGGTGTTCGCGTACTGCACGAGCTGCGGCGGGAAGTACTTCGGCGACCAGCCGGACAGGTCGATGTGCACGCCCGGCTTGTGGGTGGCGACGGCCAGGGCCTCGTCCTGCCAGGGGAAGGACGGGTGCGCCAGGATGATCTTCAGGTGCGGGAAGTCCGCCGCCACGTCGTCCACGTGCAGGGGGTTGGAGTACTTCAGCCGGATGCCGCCCCCGCCGGGGACTCCGGCACCGATGCCCGTCTGGCCGGTGTGGAAGAGGGCGATCGCACCGGTCTCCTCGATCACCTCGTACAGGTCGTACGCCACCGCCCGGTCGTTGGGGAAGAACCCCTGGATGCTGGGGTGGAACTTGAAGCCCTTCACCCCGTACTCCTCGACCAGCCGCCGGGCCTGCCTGACGCCCGCCCTGCCCCGGAAGGGGTCGATGGAGGCGAAGGGGATGAGGACGTCGGCGTTAGCGGCGGCCGCCTCGGCGACCTCCTCGTTCGGGACGGGCGGGGTGCCGGTCGCGGACTCGGCGTCCACGGTGAAGATGACGGCGGCCATGTTCCGCTCGCGGTAGTAGGCGGCGGTCTCCTCCAGCGTCGGCTTCCGCTTTCCCTCGACCTTGAAGTAGGCCGAGGAGGCGTCGTGCAGGTCGTCGTCGAGGGAGGAATGACCCTGGGAGGACACTTCGGCGTGGGTGTGGACGTCGATCGCGACCAGGTCGTCGACGTTCATCGAGCGGTCCATCACGCCTCCGGGAACTTCGGCGCCGGGATGCCGACCGACTGGAGCTCGGCACCGACCGAGGTGGGCCAGGCGTCGGCCAGGGTGCCGGGGGTCCAGCCGCCGTCGGCGTAGGCCGCCCTGATCTCCTGCGGATGCGACCAGAGTGCCACCTTGTCGCCGCCGATGCCGATGGCCTGGCCGGTGACGCCCCGGGCGGCCTCCGACGCCAGGAAGGGGACCAGGGCGGCGCAGTCCTCGGGGGTGCCGAAGCCCTCGCCCTTGCGCAGGAAGTCCGGCAGCGGCTCGCCGCTCCTCATGGCCTCGATGTACGGGGCGAAGGCCGGGATGGTCTCGGTCATCGCGGTGGCCGCGACCGGCACGATCGCGTTGACGGTGATGTTCGCGCGGCCCAGCTCCATCGACCAGGTGCGGGCCATGGCGGCGATGCCGGCCTTGGCGGCGGCGTAGTTCGTCTGGCCGAAGTTGCCGCGCTGCCCGGCCGGGGAGCCGACCAGGATCAGCGAGCCGCCCTCGCCCTGCTCGCGCATCCGCACGGCGGCGGCGCGGGCGCAGGTGAAGGTGCCCTTGAGGTGGGTGGTGACCACCGCGTCGAAGTCCTCGTCGGTCATCTTCCACAGCACCTTGTCGCGCAGGATGCCCGCGTTGGTGACGAGGACGTCGAGCCGGCCGAACTCCTCGACCGCACGGTTCACCAGCCGCTCGGCGGCCTCGGTGGTGCCGACGGGGACGACTTCGGCGACGGCCCTGCCGCCCGCTTCCGCGATGGACTTCACGGCCGCCTCGGCCACCGCCTCGTCGACGTCGTTGACGACCACGGACGCGCCGTGGGCGGCCAGGGCATGGGCGTAGGCGAGGCCGAGGCCGCGACCGCTGCCGGTGACGACGGCGACCTTGCCGGAGAGATCGATGCTGGACACGGGTGGGTCCCTTCGCACGGGTTCGACTGCGAGATCGAAGCTAAGAGCAATAATTGTTGACGTCAATAGTTGTTGCCGACCCATGGGTGCGGGATGCTGGAATCGGCAGGAAGCAGCACCGAGCCCAGGGAGCCCGTCATCACACGCGAGAACGTCACCGCGAAGCCCATCGACGCCCACGAGCCGTGGATGCGCGGCCTGCACGCCGACACGGGCTACCTGCTGTACCGCCTGGGCCTGCGCTCGGGCCAGCTCTTCAACGCCTGCCTCCAGGAGTCGGGCCTGCGCCTGCGCCACTACGCGGTGCTGCGCTTCCTCGCCACCACCGACGGCGCCCTGCAGCGCGAACTCAGCGCGCGGCTCGGCTACGACCCGAGCGCGATCGTCGGCCTGGTCGACGACCTGGAGAAGCTCGGCTTCGCCGAGCGCCGCCCCTCCCCCGACGACCGCCGGAGCCGGATCGTCGTCCTGTCCGAGAGCGGCCGCGACTTCCTCCGCGACACCGCCGACGACGGCCTGCGCGTGACCGGTGAACTGCTCGGCCCGCTGGACCCCGCCGAGCGGGAGACGCTGCACGCGCTGCTGCTGCGGATCGCGGAGGACGGCCTGAACTGATGTTGTGCAAATGATTGACGGCTGCACGATGGATGCATAACTTCACGGACCAACCGCGCCCCGTCCCCAGGGAGCCCACCGTGCAGCCATCTCCGTCCACCCCCCAACCCTCCCCCGATTCCCGGCAGTTGCGCCGGGTCGCCGTGTCCGGCCTGCTCGGCACGACCGTCGAGTTCTACGACTTCCTCGTCTACGGCACCGTCGCCGCGCTCGTCTTCGGCGAGCTGTTCTTCCCACGGGCCGACCCGGCCGTCGGCACCATCGCGGCGTTCGGCACGTTCGCGGCCGGCTATCTCGCCCGGCCGCTCGGCGGCATCGTCTTCGGGCACTTCGGCGACCGGATCGGCCGCAAGTCGATGATGCTGCTGACCATGGTCCTGATGGGATCCGGCAGCTTCCTCATCGGCCTGCTGCCGACGTACGACACCATCGGCGTCTGGGCGCCGGTGCTGCTGATCGCCCTGCGCGTGGTGCAGGGCATCGCGATCGGCGGCGAGTGGGGCGGCGCGATGCTGATGGTCGTCGAACACGCCGAGCACGCCCGTGGTGCCCGGCGTGGTCTGTGGTCCAGCTTCACCCAGCTCGGCGCCCCGCTCGGATCCGTACTGTCGGCCGGTGTGGTCACGCTCGTCGCCACGCTGCCGGACGACGACTTCCGCTCCTGGGGCTGGCGGGTGCCGTTCCTGCTGAGCGTCGTGCTGCTGGCCGTCGGCCTGTTCGTGCGTCTGAAGGTCGCCGAGAGCCCGCTGTTCGCGCAGGTCAGGAGGGAGCCGGTGGGCCGGCCCCCGATCGTGGAGGTGCTGCGCCGCCCGAAGCCCGTGCTGCTGGCCGCCTGCGTGGGCATCGGCGCCTTCACCGCCCAGTCGCTGCTGACCAGCTTCATGATCTCCTACGCCGTCGACGAGGGCTACACCCGGCCGCAGGTGCTGACCGCGGTGACCGTCGCCTCCTGCGTGGCCCTCGTCGTCCTGCCCGCCGCCTCCGCCCTGTCCGACCGGGTCGGGCGCCGGCCCGTCGTCCTCGCCGGTGCCGTCGCCTCGGCGGCGCTCGCGTTCCCGGTGCTGGCCCTGGTCGACTCCGGCTCGCCCGGCCTGCTGATCCTCGCGCTGGCCGTGGGTCACGGCGTCGCCCAGTCGACGATGTACGGCCCTCTGGGCGCCCTGCTCACCGAGATGTTCGGCACCCGCGTCCGCTACACCGGCGCCTCCCTCGGCTACCAGGGGGCGACCCTGATCGGCGCCGGGTTCTCCCCGCTGATCGCGGGCAGCCTCCTGGCCTCCTTCGGCGGCGGCAGCACCCCGGTGTCGCTGTTGCTGTGCGCCGGCGCGGCCGTCACCGCGGTCACCGTGTGGCGGCTGCGCGAGACGCACACGGACGCCCTGGACTCCCCCACCGCCGCCCCCGCCCTGGAAGGAACCCCGCGTTGAGGATCCGCCTCGCCCTGCTGACCGCCTGCCTCTGCCTGGGAGCGACCGCCCTGCCGGCGCAGGCCGCCGCCACCGGCTCCCACCTGGAGGGCCGGCTCTCCTCCGGCGCCGCGTACGTGATGGACGTCCCCGCGTCCTGGAACGGCACGGTCCTGCTCTACAGCCACGGGTACTCCCCGGCCGGTGCCCCCAACCCGGCCCAGAACGCGCCCGGTTCCGCCGCACGCGACAAGCTGCTGGCCCAGGGGTACGCCCTGATCGGCTCCTCGTACGCGACGAACGGCTGGGCGATCGCCGAGGCGGTGCCCGACCAGCTCGCCACGCTGGACCTGTTCACCCAGAAGTTCGGCGCGGCCCGGCGGACGCTCGCCTGGGGCACCTCGTACGGCGGCTTCGTCACCAGCACCCTCGCCGAGCGGCACGCCGGCCGGTTCGACGGATCGCTGTCGATGTGCGGTCTGGTGCAGGGCGGGGTCGCCAACTGGAACAGCACCCTGGACCCCGTGTTCGCGCTGCGCACACTGCTCGCCCCGGACTCCGGTGTGCGGCTCGCGGGGTTCACCGACCAGGCCGAGGCGGTCGCCGCCGGCAAGGCGCTCACCTCGAAGGTCGACGCGGCCCAGCAGACGCCCGGGGGCCGGGCCCGGATCGCCCTGGCCGCCGCCCTGCACAACATCCCCGGGTACAACGACGCCTCGCAGACCGAGCCGGGCCCCGGCGACTGGAAGACCGCGCAGTCCAACCAGTACGCCGCCGTACGGGGTCTGCTCCAGCTGCCCGCGTTCAGCTGGCGGCAGGAGGCCGAGAGCCGGGCGGGCGGCAACCCGTCCTGGAACACGGGCGTCGACTACTCCTCGATGCTCGCACGGTCCCCGCTGTACAAAGAGGTGACGGAGCTCTACAAGGAGGCGGGACTGTCCTTGCGTACGGACCTCTCGGCCCTGGGCCGGGCACCCCGGGTCGCCGCCGACCCGTCCGCGGTGCGGTGGATGCGGAACACCAGCGTGCTCTCCGGCCGCCTCAGCGACCCCCAGCTGAACATCCACACCACCGGTGACGCCCTGATCCCGGTGCAGTCGGAGAGCGCCTACCGACGGGCCGCCACCGCTTCGGGCGCCGCCGGGCTCCTCCGCCAGGCGTACGTGAACGCGCCGGGCCACTGCACCTTCACCCCGGGCGAGACACTGGCCGCCCTGCACACCCTGGAGCACCGCCTGGACACCGGCCGCTGGGACACCTCGCCGGGCGCCCTCAACTCCCGTGCGAAGGCGGAGGATCCGAAGACCGAGCCCCGCTACCTTCCGTACCGTCCGAGCACCTACCCCCGCCCCTACGATCTCGCCCACCCGACAGACGCCCGGCCATGACCGCCCCCACCGCGCCCGACCGGCTGCTGTCCGTGCTCGCGGCCTTCGACCACGAGCACCCGGCGCTGTGCCTGACGGACATCAGCCGGCGGGCCGGGCTGAGCCTGACGACCGCGCACCGGCTGGTGGGCGCGCTCACCGAGTGGGGCGCCCTGGAGCGGGACGAGTTGGGCGTCTACCACGTCGGGCTGCGGTTGTGGGAACTCGCCGCGCTGGCCCCGCGCGGCCTCGCGCTGCGGCAGATCGCGCTGCCGTACCTGGAGGACCTGTACGAGGCGACGCACGAGAACGTGCAGCTGGCCGTGCGGGACGGCCGGGACGTCGTCTACATCGAGTGGCTGTCGGGGCGGTCGGCGGTGGGTGTGCACATCCGCGTCGGCGCCCGCTGGCCGCTGCACGCCACCGGGGTCGGCCTCGCCCTGCTGGCCCACGGCGACCCGGTGTTCCAGAAGGAGTACTGCGCGGGCGAGCTCGCCTCCTTCACCCCGCACACGATCACCGGACCGGAGCGGCTGCGGCGGGTCCTCGCCGAGGTGCGCAGGTCTGGGGTGGCGGTGAGCGACCGTCAGGTCACGGAGGACGCCCTCTCGGTGGCCGCGCCGGTGCGCGGCGCGGACGGCACGGTGACCGCCGCCGTGTCGATCGTGGTGCCCCACGCCGACGCCCAGGTGGCGGTCCTCGGCCCGGCGGTGCGGGTGGCGGCGCGGGGGATCTCGCGGGCGCTGGGGTGGCGGCCCTGAGCGCTGCCGTGGCTGCCGACGCGGGTCGAACGCCCGTGGGTTCAGGCTTCCCGGGCCGGGGTCATGGCCCAGCGGATGGTCCGGGTCAGGGCCCGGCCCGTGGGGCGCACGGCCAGGTCCTCGACGACCGGGACCCGGGGCAGCCACAGCATGCCGCGCGCCCAGGGCGGCAGCAGGGTGACGGCGTTGGCGGCCAGCCCGCCGTAGAAGGGGCGGACGGCCAAGGGCAGGGGAGGCTGGAACAGCAGGAAGCGGGCGGCCGCCCGGGCCTCGGGCGTGGCCCGCAGTTCGGGCCGGTAGGCCCTCAGGCACTCGGCCAGTTCGGTGCGGCTGCGCGGCGGGTCGACCGCCCCCAGCGCCTCGGCGACGCGCGCGGTGTCGGCGACGTAGGCGTCGTAGCCCGCGTCGTCCAGCGGCCGGGCCCCGTAGCGTTCGTGGGCGCGCAAGAAGCTGTCCGTCTCGGCCGCGTGCACCCAGCCGAGCAGATGGGGATCGGCCGCGTGGTACGGCACGCCCTCCGCCGTCGTGCCGCGGATCCGTTCGTGGATGCCGCGTACGTGGTCGACCGCCTGCTGGGCGTCCGCGGCGGTGCCGTACGTCGTGACGGCCAGGAAGGTGCTGGTGCGCTGCAACCGGCCCCACGGGTCGCCGCGGAAGCCGGAGTGACCGGCGACGGCCGCCATGGCGAGGGGATGCAGCGACTGCAGGAGCAGCGCGGTCAGCCCGCCGATGAACATCGAGGCGTCGCCGTGGACCGTGCGGATCGGCCGGTCGGGCCCGAACCAGCGCGGGCCGGGGGTGTGGTGGATACGGGCACGTGTCGCGGGCCCGCCCGGCCCCGCGACGCGGCGGAACAGGGCCTGGCCCAGCTGGTCTCGGACTCCGGTCAGCACGGTCGGCCTCCCTTCTCCTGCTGACCAGTGTCCGCCATGACCGCACCCGTCCGGGCCTGCCGGGCCACCGGCCCGGTGGGCCACCGGCCCGGTGGGCAACCTGGCGGGCCACCGGCCTGGTGGGCCACCTGGCCGCCGGCAACCTGGCGACCAGGCCGCCTCGCCGCCTCGCCGCCTCGCCACCGGCGTGGCCGTGCCCCGAACCATGCCGGGACGCCGTCGTCAGGAGCCCGGCCCGGCCGCGGCGCGGTCGGCCCGGCCCCCGGCGCCGAGCGGCCCGGTGTAGCGGACCGGGCCCGAAGCCTCCAGGCGGGGCAGTGCGCGGCGCGCGACGCGCAGGACCACGGGGGGCATGGCGGGGCGTATCGGCTGGGCCAGCCGCAGCCACGCCGGGGCGTAGACGGCGGTACGGCGGCGCTCCATGCCGTTGACCAGGCGGGCGGCGACGACCTCCACGGGGTACACGCGGCGGGCCGGCGGGGGCATGTGCAGACGCAGCTCCCGCAGGACCGCGTACCGGTCGGCGTCGCGGATCATGTCGGTGTCCGTCCAGTTGAGGTAGGCGATGCCGACCCCGACGCCGTGATGCGCCACCTCCGCCCGCAGGGAGTGCGCGAAGGCCTCGACGCCCGCCTTGGAGGCGCAGTAGGCGCTCATCAGCGGGGCGGCACCGATCGACGCCAGGGAGGCGACCTGGAGGAAGTAGCCGGCCGTTTCGAGCAGGTCCGGCAGGAACGCCCGGGCACTCTGGGCGCTGCCGGTCAGGTTGACGTCGATCACGCGGCGCCAGGCGTCCGGGTCCGAGGCGAGCAGCGAGCCGCCCTCCGCGATGCCGGCGTTGGCCACCACGGCCGACGGGCGGCCGAGACGGTCCCGCACGGTCGCCGCCGCGGCTTCCAGCGCCGAGAGGTCGGTGATATCGGCTTCCAGGGCGAGGGCCGGGCCCGGCAGCGAGGCGGCCACCGCGTCCAGGGCGGTCTTCTCATGGCCGAGGAGCGCCACCCGGGCGCCGCGCCGGGCCACCTCGCGGGCCAGGGCCGCGCCCACGCCGCGGGCGGCTCCGGTGACGACGATCGTGCGCTCGGCGAGCGGGCTGCTGCGCATGGGCGGCCCTTCCTTCCGGCGTCGGCCCCGTCCCTGAAGGGCCGGGATCAGCGTCTGGCTCCGGTGCGGTCGCGGTGGGCGAGGAGCCGCTGGGCGCCGGCGAGGCCGGGGGCCCGGTTGCGGCGCAGGGCGGCGCGGGCGGCGTTGGCTCCGGGCGCGCCGTGCACACCGCCGCCGGGATGGGCTCCGGCGGAGGCGAGGTACAGGCCCGGGACCGGGGTCTCCGGGCGGCCGGTGCCGGGCAGGGGGCGGAAGACGAGCTGCTGGTGCATCGCGGTGGTGCCGCCGTTGATGGCGCCGCCCGCGAGATTGCCGTCGAGGGCCTCCAGGGTCGGGGGCGCCAGGATGCGGCGGCCGCGGATCAGGGCGCGGAAGCCGGGCGCGAAGCGCTCCACCTGGCGTTCGACGCGGTCGGCCATGAGTTCCTGGTCCTTGGTGTCCCAGCGGCCGGTGATGCCCTCGTCGGCGGCGTCGGCGGCGATCTCGTGGGGGATGTGCGTGTAGGCCCAGGCGGACTCGGTGCCCTGCGGGGAACGGGAGGCGTCGGAGGTGGTCATCTGGCCGAAGATCACGAACGGTCGGTCCGGCACCTGCCGCATGGCGATCTGCGCGGCGAAGCGGGTGAGCTCGTCCATCCCGTCGGACAGGTGCACGGTGCCGGCCCGGGACGCCTGTTCGTTCTGCCAGGGCACGGGGCCGTCGAGCGCCCAGTCGACCTTGAACGTGGCGAAGTCCCACTGGAAGCGCCGCAGGTCGTCGAGGGTCTGCGCGGGCAGGTGCTCGGGCTCGACGAGCTCGCCGTACAGGAGGGGCACCGACACGTCCGCCAGCACCGCCCGGCGGGCCCGCACCGCGTCACCGGCCGCCGTGCGCACGCCGAGCGCCCGCCCGCCGCGGACGACGATCCGCTCGACGCGCTGCCCGCAGCGCACCCGTCCGCCCAGGGACTCCAGGCGGCGTACCAGGGCGGCGGTCAGCGCGCCGGAGCCGCCGGCCGGGACCGGGAAGCCGTAGCTCTGGCCCAGCATGGCCATCAGCCAGCCGAAGCCGCCGCTGCCCGCCGACTCGGGGGCGAGGTCGGCGTGCAGGGCGTTGCCGGCCAGCAGCAGGCGCCCGCCCTGGCCGCGGAACTCCTCCTCGCCCAGACGGCGCACCGGCAGGACCAGGGACCGAGCCATGCGCAGTCCGCCGGCGGCCCGCAGCCGCAGCGCCAGCCGGGCCGTCGCGCGCACGGGCGGGAACGGGGTGAACAGCGCGTCCAGGAGGTCGGGGCGCAGGCTCTCCCACACGTCGTGCAGGCGCTGCCATGCGGCCCCGTCGCCCGGCTCGAAGGTGTCGAGGGACGCGGCGGTGGTGTCGATGTTCCGGTCCAGGACTGCGCAGCTGCCGTCGGTGAGGGGATGGGCCAGCACGCTGGGCGCGTTGCTCCAGCGCAGTCCGTGCTCCTCGAGGCGCAGCGCGGCCAGGACGGGCGAGGCGGCGGCGAGGGGGTAGAAGGAACTGAAGAGGTCACTGACGAACGCGGGGTCGACACCCCGGTCGTGGCGCACGGCGCCGCCCGGCTCGGGCTGCTCCTCCAGCACCTCGACGTGCCACCCGGCGTCCGCGAGGACGTTGGCGGCGACCAGGCCGTTGGGGCCCGCGCCGATCACCACGGCGTCAGGCATGGTCGGCCCCGCCCGCGTCGGGCCCGGCGGTCACCTGACCGAGGCCGCGGCGGGTGCCTCCCGGGACCTGTGCTTCCGCCTCGCACAGCCTGGCCAGCCGGGCGAGCATGGCGCGGTGGCGCAGCTGGATCAGCGCCTCGAAGCCGACGTTGTGCAACCGGCCGCCCGCGCCGCGCAGCGGATGCTCGTCCACGATCACCAGGCAGTGCTCGCCCCAGGGCCGCAGCTCGATCGCGATGCGCGCGGTGCCGAGCAGGCCGGCGTTGGCCTCCAGCTCCAGCCGGGAGCCTTCGTCGCAGTAGCGGACGGTCGTCTCGTTCTCGAGCCGTACCGGGCCGAGCCGGACCTCGTAGCGGATCGCCGCTCCAGTGCGTGGCCAGTGTCCGCGCACCGGGTGGGACCCGGAGGTGCCCACCACCCACTCGGCATAGCGGTGGCCGTCGGCGAGCACGTCCCACACGGTGCCCGGGCCGACTCGGATCAGGTGATGGCGAACGGCCACGAGTGCCTCCTGCTGCCTCGACCGGTAGTCCGTCGACCCCCCGAGTGCCCCGGAACCTTTTGTTCAACAGCGCGGCGACCGTCGGGGCCGCACCGGGCGGTCCCGTTCAAGGTCCCGTTCAAGGAGTGCACTCACGCACCGCCCCGCACCAATCCCGGTTTTACCTCTTGACGCCCCCGACCGCGGAGAGCACATTGACGGCACTTTGAGAGCGCTCTCAGCCTTGCTCTCGCCCCGTCTCCCATCCGAGAGGCATCCCCACATGAGCGACACCACCGGCACCTCCCCGAGACGGCGTCCGCTGCGGCGGGCGTTCGTCGCCGTGGTCAGCACCCTCGGGCTCGCGGCCGCCGCCTCCGCGGTGGCCACCCCGTCCGCGAACGCCTCCGCGCCCCCGCCCCCGTCGGGCTGGACGCAGCTGTTCGTGGACGACTTCACCGGCGCCGCCGGCTCCGGCGTCAACACCTCCGACTGGCGGTACGCGACCGGCAAGGGCTACCCGGGCGGCCCCGCCAACTGGGGCACCGGCGAGATCGAGACGATGACGAACAGCACGGACAACGTCTCGCTCGACGGCAACGGCAACCTGCGCATCACGCCCCGGCGGGACGCCGCCGGCAACTGGACCTCCGGCCGGATCGAGACCAACCGCACCGACTTCCGGCCCCCGGCCGGCGGCAAGCTCCGCGTCGAGTCGCGCATCCAGGTGCCGAACGTCACCGGCGCGGCCGCCAAGGGGTACTGGCCGGCCTTCTGGATGCTGGGCGGCCCCTACCGCGGCGACTACTGGAACTGGCCGGCGGTCGGCGAGCTGGACATCATGGAGAACACCCAGGGCATGAACACGGTGTTCGCCACGATGCACTGCGGCACCTCCCCGGGCGGCCCCTGCAACGAGACCAGCGGCATCGGCGGTTCGACCACCTGCCAGGGCAGCTCCTGCCAGGCCGGCTTCCACACGTACCGGATGGAGTGGGACCGCTCCACGAGCGTCGAGGAGATCCGCTTCTACCTCGACGGCGTCAACTACCACACGGTGCGCGCCGATCAGGTCGACGCGACGACCTGGAAGAACGCCACCGACCACGGCTTCTTCGTCATCCTGAACGTCGCGATGGGCGGCGGCTTCCCCGACGCGTTCGGAGGCGGCCCGGACGCCGGGACGCAGCCGGGCCACGCGATGGTCGTCGACTACGTGCAGGTGCTGTCGTCCGGCGGCGGCACCACACCCCCGCCGACCGGGAACCGCGACGCCTACTCCGCCATCCAGGCCGAGTCCTACGACGGCCAGTCCGGCGTGATCACCGAGACGACGGCCGACTCCGGCGGCGGCCAGAACGTCGGCGCGCTCGCAAGCGGCGACTGGCTGCACTTCAAGGGCGTGAACTTCGGCTCCTCGGCGGCCCGGCAGTTCAACGCCCGGGTCGCGAGCGGAGCGGCCGGCGGCGTCAGCGGACTGGTCGAGGTGCGGCTGGACAGCCGGGGCAACGCGCCCGTCGGGAGCTTCGCGGTGGGCAACACCGGGGGCTGGCAGTCGTGGCGGACCGTCCCGGCGAACATCAGCGCCGTGACGGGCACGCACGACGTGTATCTGACCTTCACCAGCGGTCAGCCCGCGGACTTCGTGAACGTCAACTGGTTCACCTTCGGGCACTGACGGCCCTTCTGGTTCATCGAGAAGGGGGCTCCGCGCGCGCGGGGAGCCCCCTTCTCGCCGTCCTCAGCGCAACTCCGCGCGGAACGCCGCCGGGGTCTGCTCCGTGTGCTGGTGGAAGAACTTGGAGAAGTTCGCGGCGTCGGGGAAGCCGACCGCCACGCCGACCCGGCCGATCGGCAGTTCGGTGTGGGCGAGGAGCCGTTTGGCCTCCAGGACCACCCGTTTGTCGATGAAGGCCTTGGGGGTGTCACCGGTCGCGGCGCGCACGGCACGCACCAGCGTGCGGCGGGAGTAGCCGAGCGCGTCGGCGTAGGCGCTGACACTGTGGTTGGTGGCGAAGTCCCGCTCCACGGCGTCCCGGAAGAGGGTGAACGTCGAGTCGGACCGCTGCCGTGGCGCCTCGGCCGAACTCGCGGCGAGGTGGGCGAGCCGCAGCAGGAACGCCGTCAGTGTGTGGCGCAGGACGGCGGTGTGCAGGCTCAGCGGGAGCGTGACCGTGTCCTCGTACTCGCGCCGCAACTGCGTCAGCGCCGCTTGCAGGGCGGCGAGTTGGGACGTGTCGGGGCGCAACAGCGGCGGCAGGTCGTAGCGGTAGAGGCCGGTGGCCTCGACGGTCGAGCGGGGCAGAAAGCCGGGCTGCATGGTCAGCACGGTTCCGCGGTACTCGCTGGTGGGCGAGAAGCGGTGGACCTGCCCCGGGCGGATCCACAGCAGGTCCCCGGCCGCGGCCTCGTGTTCGGTGAAGTCGACCATGTGCCGGACCGGGCCCGCGCCGAACAGCAGGACGATGTGGAAGTCGATGCGGTGCACGCGCTCCAGCGGTCCACCGGACGGCCAGGTGTCGCCCATCGGGGCGACCTGCATGCCGACGCCTCCGACGCTGAGCTCGACCGGGAAGGGGAACGTATCGATCCCGTCGCCGCCTTGGATGGTTCTGTCCACAATGTCCACCAAGTACCCCTCATCCCGCCCCATGTGTGTGCCCTGCTGCCGGTGGGTGTCCCACTTTCACCACAGGCTGGCACACGGCGACCTTCCGGCGTAAAAGTCAGACTTTTAATTTTGAACGCGTCAGACCAGCACCTTCGCACCGATCGAGGACTTCTTGAAGATGAGCACGCAGACAGCGGACAGCTTCGAATGGACCGAACTCGACCGGCGTGCCGTCGACACCGCCCGTCTGCTGGCGGCGGACGCCGTCCAGCGGGCCGGCAACGGCCACCCCGGCACGGCGATGAGTTTGGCGCCGGCCGCCTACACGATCTTTCAGAAGGTGATGCGGCACGATCCCGCCGATCCCGAGTGGACCGGCCGTGACCGCTTCGTCCTCTCCCCCGGCCACACCTCGCTGACCCTGTACACACAGCTCTACCTCGCGGGCTACGAGCTGGAGCTGGACGACCTGAAGGCGTTCCGCACGCACGGCTCCAAGACGCCCGGTCACCCCGAGTACGGGCACACCGCCGGCGTGGAGACCACCACCGGCCCGCTGGGCCAGGGCGTCGCGAACGCCGTCGGCATGGCGATGGCCGCCCGCTACGAGCGCGGCCTGTTCGACCCGGACGCCCCGGAGGGCGAGTCTCCCTTCGACCACACGATCTGGGCGATCGTCTCCGACGGCGACCTCCAGGAGGGCGTCTCGGCCGAGGCCTCCTCGCTCGCCGGCCACCAGAAGCTCGGCAACCTGGTCTTCCTCTACGACGACAACCACATCTCCATCGAGGGCGACACCGCGACCGCGTTCTCCGAGGACGTGCTGAAGCGCTACGAGGCCTACGGCTGGCACGTGCAGCGCATCGAGCCGCAGGAGGACGGCGACGTCGACCCGCACGCCCTGTACGCGGCGCTGAGGGCGGCTCGGGCCGAGACGGAGCGCCCGTCGATCATCGCGATGCGCACGATCATCGCCTGGCCCGCCCCGAACGCGCGCAACACCGAGGCCTCCCACGGCTCGGCGCTCGGCGAGGACGAGGTCGCGGCCACCAAGCGCCTCCTCGGCTTCGACCCGGAGCGGTCGTTCGAGGTGGCCGACGAGGTGCTGGCCCACACCCGCCTGGCCCTGGACCGGGGCGCCGAGGCGCACACCGCCTGGGACAAGCGGATCGCCGCCTGGCGGGGCGAGAACCCGCAGCGGGCCGCCACCTTCGACCGGGTCAGCAAGGGCGAGCTGCCCGAGGGCTGGGAGGACGCGCTGCCGGTGTTCGAGCCGGGCAAGGCCGTCGCCACCCGCGCCGCCTCCGGCAAGGTCCTCCAGGCCCTCGGACCGGTCCTGCCCGAGCTGTGGGGCGGCTCGGCCGACCTGGCCGGCTCCAACAACACCACCATCGACAAGACCAGCTCCTTCCTGCCGGAGGGCAACCCGCTGCCGGAGGCGGACCCCTACGGGCGCACCGTGCACTTCGGCATCCGCGAGTTCTCCATGGCCGCGGAGATGAACGGCATCGCCCTGCACGGCAACACCCGCATCTACGGCGGCACCTTCCTGGTGTTCTCCGACTACATGCGCAACGCCGTGCGGATGTCGGCCCTGATGCAGCTCCCGGTGACGTACGTGTGGACGCACGACTCCATCGGCCTCGGCGAGGACGGCCCGACCCACCAGCCGGTCGAGCATCTGGCCGCACTGCGCGCGATCCCGGGCCTGAACGTCGTACGCCCGGCCGACGCAGGCGAGACCGCGGTCGTCTGGGCCGAGATCCTCAAGCGGCACGGCACCGCCCCCGCCCCGCACGGCCTCGCGCTCACCCGCCAGGGCGTGCCCACCTACGAGCCGGACCCGGACGCGGCACGCGGCGGCTACGTGCGGTTCGAGGCCGAGGGCGGCACGCCCCAGGTGATCCTGATCGCCACCGGCTCCGAGGTGCACGTCGCCGCCGGGGCGCGCGAGCTCCTCCAGGCCGCCGGCGTGCCCACCCGCGTGGTGTCGATGCCGTCCGTGGAGTGGTTCGAGGAGCAGCCGCGCTCCTACCGCGACAGCGTCCTGCCGCCGTCCGTGAAGGCCCGGGTCGCCGTCGAGGCCGGGATCGGCCTGACCTGGTACCGGTTCGTGGGAGACGCCGGACGCATCGTCTCCCTGGAGCACTTCGGTGCCTCCGCCGACGCGAAGACCCTGTTCGCCGAGTACGGCTTCACCCCCGAGAACGTCGTCGCCGCCGCGCGGGACTCCCTCACCGCCGCGCGTGGCTGAACCGACCGCCCGAAAGAAGATGATCACTGTGTCCGAAGCGACCGCGAACGCGGGAGCACTCAAGCGCCTGTCCGACGAGGGCGTGTCGATCTGGCTCGACGACCTGTCGCGCCGGCGGATCGAGTCCGGCAACCTGGCCGAGCTCGTCGCCACGAGGAACGTCGTCGGCGTCACCACCAACCCGTCGATCTTCCAGGCCGCCATCGGCTCGGGCGCGGGCTACGAGGAGCAGCTCGCCGACCTGGCGGTGCGCGGTGTGACGGTCGACGAGGCCGTCCGGATGATGACGACCGCCGATGTCCGGGCCGCCGCCGACGTCCTGCGCCCGGTGTACGACGCGACCGGCGGCCGGGACGGCCGGGTCTCCATCGAGGTCGACCCGCGCCTCGCCCACGACACGCGGGCGACGGTCGCCGAGGCCCGGCAGCTGGTCTGGCTGGTGGACCGCCCCAACGTGATGATCAAGATCCCGGCGACGCGGGCGGGCCTGCCCGCGATCATGGAAGTCATCGGGGCGGGTATCAGTGTCAACGTGACGCTGATCTTCTCGCTGGAGCGGTACCGCGAGGTGATGGACGCCTATCTCGCGGGGCTGGAGAAGGCGCAGACGGCCGGCCTCGACCTGTCCGCGATCCACTCGGTCGCCTCGTTCTTCGTCTCCCGTGTGGACGCCGAGATCGACAAGCGGCTGACGCTGCTGGGCACACAGGAGGCCCTCGCCCTGAAGGGCCGGGCCGCCCTGGCCAACGCGCGGCTCGCCTACGAGGCGTACGAGCAGGTCTTCGCCGGGGCGCGCTGGCAGGCGCTGGGCGGAGCCCACGCGAACCGGCAGCGCCCCCTTTGGGCCTCCACCGGTGTGAAGGACCCGGCCTACAAGGACACCCTGTACGTGGACGAGCTGGTCGCCCCCGGCACGGTCAACACCATGCCGGAGGCCACGCTGAACGCCGTCGCCGACCACGGCGACGTCCAGGGCGACACCGTCTCCGGCGGTTACGCCCAGGCACGCGCGGACCTGGCGGCCGTCGAACGGCTCGGCATTGCATACGACGAGGTGGTGCGGCAACTGGAGAACGAGGGCGTGGCCAAGTTCGAGGTGGCCTGGCAGGAGCTGCTGGACGCGGTCACCAAGTCCTTGAACAGCGAGGGAGTTGACGCGGAATGAGCGAGGGCATCGAGGGCATCCCCCAGACGGCCGAACAGGAGACCAAGGGGACCAAGGAGGAGAAGGAGGCCCTGGCCGCCCAGGAGGCGGCGGGGGTCGAGCAGAGCGGGGCAAGCGGTCACGCACCCCGTACGGCGCACGCCGACACCCACTTCGACAACCCCCTGCGCGACGCACGCGACCGCCGTCTGCCGAAGATCGCGGGGCCCTCCGGGCTCGTCATCTTCGGCGTCACCGGAGACCTGTCCCGCAAGAAGCTGATGCCGGCGGTGTACGACCTGGCCAACCGCGGTCTGCTGCCGCCGGGCTTCTCCCTGGTGGGCTTCGCCCGCCGGGACTGGGAGGACCAGGACTTCGCGCAGGTGGTGCACGACGCGGTCCGCGAGCACGCCCGGACCCCGTTCCGCGAGGAGGTCTGGCAGCAGCTCGCCGAGGGCATGCGGTTCATCCCGGGCGACTTCGACGACGACACGGCGTTCAAGCAGCTGCGCTCCGCGATCGAGGAGCTGGACGCCTCCCGCGGCACCAGCGGCAACTACGCCTTCTACCTCTCGGTGCCGCCGAAGTTCTTCCCGAAGGTCGTCCAGCAGCTGAAGAAGCACAAGCTGGCGAGCGCCCCCGAGGGCTCCTGGCGCCGCGCGGTCATCGAGAAGCCGTTCGGGCACGACCTGGCATCGGCCGAGGAGCTCAACCGCATCGTGCACGACGTGTTCGATCCGGAGCAGGTCTTCCGCATCGACCACTACCTCGGCAAGGAGACCGTCCAGAACCTCCTGGCGCTGCGCTTCGCCAACCAGATGTTCGAGCCGATCTGGAACCGGTCGTACGTCGACCACGTGCAGATCACCATGGCCGAGGACATCGGCATCGGCGGCCGGGCCGGCTACTACGACGGCATCGGTGCCGCCCGTGACGTCATCCAGAACCACCTGCTCCAGCTGATGGCGCTCACCGCGATGGAGGAACCGGCCGCCTTCGACGCCTCCTCGCTGCTCACCGAGAAGCTCAAGGTCCTCAAGGCCGTGCGGCTGCCGCAGGACCTCGGGGCGAACACCGTGCGCGGGCAGTACGAGGCGGCCTGGCAGGGGGGCGCGAAGGCGCGCGGCTATCTGGAGGAGGACGGCATCGACCCTTCCTCCACGACCGACACCTACGCCGCGATCAGGCTCCAGGTGGACAACCGCCGCTGGGCCGGCGTCCCGTTCTACCTGCGTACCGGCAAGCGCCTCGGCCGCCGGGTGACGGAGATCGCGGTCGTCTTCCAGCGGGCTCCGCACTCCCCCTTCGACTCCACCGCGACCGAGGAGCTGGGCTCCAACGCGATCGTCATCCGCGTCCAGCCGGACGAGGGCATGACGGTCCGCTTCGGCTCGAAGGTGCCCGGCACGTCGATGGAGATCCGGGACGTCACGATGGACTTCGCCTACGGCGAGTCGTTCACCGAATCGAGCCCCGAGGCGTACGAACGGCTGATCCTTGACGTGCTCCTGGGCGACGCCAACCTGTTCCCCCGTCACCAGGAAGTGGAAGAGTCCTGGAAGATCCTCGACCCGATCGAGCAGTACTGGGCCACGCACGGCAGGCCCGCGCAGTACGCCTCGGGCAGCTGGGGACCCGAGGAAGCCGACGAGATGCTCGCACGAGACGGACGGAGCTGGCGCAGGCCATGAAGATCGACCTGACCGACACCACGGCAAGCAAAATCAACAAGGCGCTGGTGCAGGGCCGCCGCGCCATCGGCACACCGGCCGTGGGCATGGTCCTGACGATGGTGATCGTCACGGACGAGGAGAATGCCTACGACGCCATCAAGGCGGCCGAGGAGGCCTCGCACGAGCACCCCTCGCGCACCCTGGTCGTCATCAAGCGGCACGCCCGCACGCCGCGCGACCGCCAGTCCTCCCGGCTGGACGCCGAGGTCCGGGTGGGCGCCGACGCGGGCACCGGCGAGACGGTGATCCTCAGGACCTACGGCGAGGTGTCCGAGCACGCCGACTCGGTGGTGCTGCCGCTGCTGCTGCCGGACGCGCCGGTGGTGGTGTGGTGGCCGGTGGACGCCCCCGACAACCCCTCCAAGGACCCGCTCGGCGCCCTGGCCCAGCGGCGGATCACCGACCTGTACGCCGTCGAGAATCCGCTGGAGACGCTGCAGACGCGGGTCCGCTCGTACGCCCCCGGTGACACCGACCTCGCCTGGACCCGGCTGACGCCCTGGCGTTCGATGCTCGCGGCGGCGCTGGACCAGGCCCGGGCGCGGATCGTCTCCGCGGCGGTGGAGGCCGAGGCCGAGAACCCGGCCGCCGAGCTGCTGGCCCGCTGGCTGGAGGCGCGGCTGCACGTCCGGGTCGACCGCGTGGTCACCGCCGGGCCGGTCGTGACCGCGGTGCGCCTGGGCACCGAGCACGGTGAGATCGTCATCGACCGGCCCGAGGGGCCGCTGGCCACGCTGACCCTGCCGGGCCAGCCGTCACGCACCCTCGCGCTGAAGGTCCGTGCGACCTCCGAACTGATCGCCGAGGAGCTGCGGCGCCTCGACGCGGACGAGATGTACGCCATCGCCCTGAACGGCGAGGCAACCGAGGAGACCCCCGCTCATGTCTGACTCCCCCTCCGACTCCCCCCGGCTCAGCCGGCGCCCCGAGTGGACCGCCCTGGAGGACCACCGCACGGACGCCCTGCCGCAGCCGGACCTGCGTGAGCTGTTCGCGGCCGACCCGGGGCGCGCCGAGCGCTACGTCGTGCACGTGGGCGACCTGCGCATCGACTACTCCAAGCACCTGGTCACCGACGAGACGCTGGCCCTGCTCCAGGAGCTGGCCACGGCGACCGGCGTGTTCGGGCTGCGGGACGCGATGTTCCGCGGCGAGAAGATCAACGTCACCGAGAACCGGGCCGTGCTGCACACCGCGCTGCGCGCCCCGCGGGACGCGGTGATCGAGGTCGACGGCGAGAACGTCGTCCCGGCCGTGCACGCCGTGCTCGACAAGATGGCCGCGTTCGCCGATCGCGTCCGCTCCGGTGAGTGGACCGGGCACACCGGCAAGCGGATCCGCAACGTCGTCAACATCGGCATCGGCGGCTCGGACCTCGGTCCGGCCATGGCCTACGAGGTGCTGCGGCCGTTCACCGACCGGGATCTGACGCTCCGCTTCGTGTCGAACGTGGACGGTTCCGATCTGCACGAGGCGGTGCGCGACCTGGACCCGGCGGAGACGCTGTTCATCGTCGCGTCCAAGACCTTCACCACGATCGAGACGATCACGAACGCCACCTCGGCGCGCTCCTGGCTGCTGCGGGGTCTCGGGGGTGGGGGCACCTCCCGCTCGAGCGAAGCCGAGAGTGGGGGAGAGAAGGCGGTGGCGAAACACTTCGTCGCGCTGTCGACCAACGCGGAGAAGGTCGCCGACTTCGGCATCGACGTCGACAACATGTTCGAGTTCTGGGACTGGGTCGGCGGCCGCTACTCGTACGACTCCGCGATCGGCCTGTCCCTGATGATCGCGATCGGCCCGGACCGCTTCCGGGAGATGCTCGACGGGTTCCGCATCGTCGACGAGCACTTCCGCAACGCCCCCGCCGAGGCCAACGCCCCGCTGCTGCTGGGCCTGCTGGGCGTCTGGTACGGCAACTTCCACGACGCCCAGTCGCACGCGGTCCTGCCCTACAGCCACTACCTGTCGAAGTTCACCGCCTACCTCCAGCAGCTCGACATGGAGTCCAACGGCAAGTCGGTGGACCGCGACGGGAACACGGTGGAGTGGCAGACCGGTCCGGTGGTGTGGGGCACGCCCGGCACCAACGGGCAGCACGCCTACTACCAGTTGATCCACCAGGGCACCAAGCTCATCCCCGCCGACCTGATCGGCTTCGCCCGGCCCGTCGCCGAGCTGAGCGACGAACTGAAGGCGCAGCACGACCTGCTGATGGCCAACCTGTTCGCGCAGGGGCAGGCGCTCGCCTTCGGCAAGACCGCCGAGGAGGTGCGCGCGGAGGGCGTGCCCGAGGAGCAGGTGCCGCACCGCACCTTCCGGGGCAACCACCCGACCACCACGATCCTGGCCACCGAACTGAGCCCGTCGGTCCTCGGCCAGCTGATCGCCCTCTACGAGCACAAGGTGTTCGTGCAGGGCGCCGTCTGGAACATCGACTCCTTCGACCAGTGGGGCGTCGAGCTCGGCAAGGTGCTCGCCAAACGCGTCGAGCCCGCCCTGACCGAGGGCGCTGACGTCCCCGGTCTCGACCCGTCCACGGCCGCCCTGGTGGCCGCCTACCGCAAACTTCGGGAAGTGAGCTGACATGCAGATCGGTCTTGTGGGTCTCGGCAAGATGGGCGGCAACATGCGCGAGCGCCTGCGCAACGCCGGCCACACCGTCATCGGCTACGACACCGACCCCGAGAAGTCGGACGCCGACAGCCTGGCCGACCTCGTCAACCAGCTGGAAGCGCCGCGCACGGTCTGGGTCATGGTCCCGGCCGGCGGGCCCACCCAGCACGTCATCGACCGTCTGGCGGACCTCCTCAAGCCCTACGACACGGTCGTCGACGGCGGCAACTCGCGCTGGACGGACGACGAGAAGCACGCCGAGGAGCTCAGCAAGCGTGGCATCGGCTTCGTCGACGCGGGCGTCTCCGGCGGCGTGTGGGGCCTGAAGAACGGCTACGCCCTGATGGTCGGCGGCGAGAAGGAGTACGTCGACCGGCTCCAGCCGATCTTCGAAGCGCTCAAGCCGGAGGGCCCGTACGGCTACGTGCACGCGGGCAAGGTCGGCGCCGGGCACTTCGCCAAGATGGTCCACAACGGCATCGAGTACGCGATGATGCAGGCCTACGCCGAGGGCTGGGAGCTGCTGGAGGCCGTGGACTCGGTGGACAACGTCCGCGAGGTGTTCCGCTCCTGGCAGCAGGGCACCGTCATCCGCTCCTGGCTGCTCGACCTCGCGGTGGACGCCCTGGACGAGGACGAGCACCTGGAGGAGCTCCGGGGCTACGCCCAGGACTCCGGTGAGGGACGCTGGACGGTGGAGGCCGCGATCGACAACTCCGTGCCGCTGCCCGCGATCACCGCCTCCCTCTTCTCCCGGTTCGCCTCCCGGCAGGACGACTCGCCGCAGATGAAGATGATCGCGGCGCTGCGCAACCAGTTCGGCGGTCACGCCGTCGAGTCCGCGAAGAAGGCGTAGCACGTGGGTGATCTGCTGCTGGTCCGTCACGGCGAGACGGAGTGGAGCCGGAGCGGACAGCACACCAGCTTCACCGACCTGCCCCTCACCGAGCACGGTGAGGAGCAGGCCGCCTCGCTCACCCCGCTCCTCGCGGACCGCTCCTTCGCACTGGTCCTCACCAGCCCGCTCGGCCGCGCGGTGCGCACCGCCGAACTCGCGGGCCTGACCGGGACCGTGCAGGACGTGGACCTGCACGAGTGGCACTACGGCGCCTACGAGGGCGTCACCACCGAGGAGATACACCGCACCCGCCCCGACTGGGACCTGTGGACCGACGGGGGCCCGCCCGGCCCGGACGGCGAGCCCGGCGAGTCCCCCGAGGAGGTCGGCGAACGCGCCGACCGGGTGCTGGCCCGGGCGGAGAAGTCACTGCCCGAGGGCGATGTGATGCTGGTGGCGCACGGCCACTTCCTCCGCGTGCTGACGGCCCGTCGGCTGGGCCTGTCCCCGGCGGAGGGACGGCTGTTCCGGCTGGAGACCGGGACGGTCTGCCGGCTGTCGACCGAGCACGGCCGGCCCGTGATCGCGGAGTGGAACACCCGGGCGTAACAAGCCCCGGCCGGAAGTGAGTTGACACCTCCGGCCGGGCACGTCAGAGTCCCAGGCTGATGGAGATCGACGACATGACGCCCGCCGAGGAGCGGGTGTGGCGTGCCTTTCCGCGGGGACAGGACGTGGACTTGCGGAGCCCGGCGCACGAGAACCCGGCGCGGGGCGAGGACTGGGGCCCCGAACGGACCGTACGGGCAGCCGTGGTGCGGGCACTGCTGCTGAGCGCGCCGCAGGAGGACGGGGAGACCGCCGCCCTCAGGCTGGCCGGAGCGCGGATCACCGGGGTGCTGAACCTCCAGTACGCCGACATCGGCCACGCCGTGCGTCTCAGCGACTGCTTCTTCGAGGACGTACCCGTGCTGTACGCGGCGCGCCTGCGCCAGCTGAACCTGCGCGGCTCGGTCCTGCCCGGCCTGGACGCCGCCACCCTGCGCGTGGACGGCGTGCTGCGCATGTCGGACTGCCTGTTCGACGGGCCCGTCCGGCTCGGCGGGGCGCAGATCTCCGGGGCGCTGTTCATGGACGGCGCCGACATCGACGAGCCGCCCGCCGGTCAGCCGGCACTCCAGCTCAACCATGTGACCATCGGGGACGGTCTGTCGGCGCCGGGGCTGCGCACGCGCGGCGAGGTACGGCTGTCGGGCGCGTCGGTCGCCGGCACGATCGACCTCAACGAGGCGCGATTGCGGGTCGGCGCGGGCAAGGTCGCCCTGGACGCGGAGACCCTCACGGTGGAGGGCGACGCCAGGCTGCGCGAAGCGGACGTGCTGGGCTGGATCGGCCTGCGCGGCGCCCACATAGCGGGCCGTCTCGACCTGTCGCACGCAACGCTGGCGAACCCGGGTGACGCCGCGCTGCGGGCCAGCAGCTGCACCATCGGCGAACTCTGGCTGCGCAAGGGGCCTCGCATGGAGGGCACCCTCAACCTGCGCCGCGCCCAGATGGAGGTGCTGTTCCTTGAGCCGGAGGTGGTGCCCGACGAGGTCCTGCTCAACAGCCTCGTCTACACCTCCCTCACCCCGCACGAGCCCGCCGAGCGGCGGCTGGCGATGCTGGAGCGGGACGGCGAGGGCTATGTCCCGCACGCCTACGAGCAGTTGACCGCCGCCTACCGCAGGATCGGCGACGATCCCGCCGCCCGCCTCGTCCAGCTCGCCAAGCAGCGCCGCAGGCGCGCCACCCTGCCCTGGTACGGCAGGCTGTGGGGTCATGTGCAGGACGCCACCGTCGGCTACGGCTTCCGCCCCCTGCGGGCCGCGGGCTGGCTGGTTTCCCTGCTGATGGCCGGCTCAGTCGTCTACGCGCTGCACCATCCCGCGCCGCTGAAACCGGACGAGGCACCGCAGTTCAACCCGGTCTTCTACACCCTCGACCTGCTGCTGCCGGTGATCTCCTTCGGGCAGGAGGCCGCCTTCGCCCCCACCGGCGGCTACCAGTGGCTCTCCTACACCCTCGTGCTCACGGGCTGGATCCTCGCCACCACCGTCGTCACCGGCATCACCCGGACCGTCAGCCGCCAGTGAGCGCCCGCGCCGTGTGCTGCGCGGCCAGCCGCACCGGGGCGTTGGCGGCGCCGTAGCCCCGGTAGCCGCCGTCACCGCCGTCACCGCCGTCACGCTGGACCAGTTCGAAGAAGACCCGTCCGACGGTGCGGGTGTAGCAGTGGCGGAAGGTGCCGTGGGCGTCGCGGTCGTAGAGGATGCCGAGGTCGCGGTAGGTCTCCAACTCGCCGTCCGAGAACTCGAAGCGGGCGGCGAGGTCGTCGTAGTAGTTCGCGGGGACCGGCAGGAGACGGCCGCCCGCGTCCCGGAAGCGGCGGGCCGCGGCGACCACGTCGTCGGTGGCCAGGGCGATGTGCTGGGCGTGGACGGTGTCGTCCGTGGGCGCGGCGCCGACGGTGAGGGCGATCCGGACACTGCCGTCGGCGTTGGTGACGGCGCGGCTGCGCATCAGGCCGTACGGGTCGGCGACGTCCACGCTCTCCTGGGCGTCAAGACCGAGCACTCCGCGGTGGAAGAGGGCCGCTTCGTCGAAGTGGTGCCAGGGCTGGGTGAGGGCGAGGTGGTCGATGCCCCGGATGTCCGCCCGTGCCGGGGGCAGGTTCGTGTCGGCGAAGTCGGCCCGCCAGTCGGGCAGGTCCGGGCGGCCGGTGGCGCAGAAGAACAGCTCGGTGCCGTCGGGGGCGGCGACGGCGTCCAGCGGGACGTCCCGCGGTGCGCGGCGGCGGGGCAGGACGGGAGCCAGCAGCGCCTCGGCACGCCGGGCCGCTCCGGCCGGGTCCGGTGACTCCAGCCCGATCGCGGCGAGCCGGGTGCCGTCGCGGCGGGCGGCGGACCCGGTGTTGACGAGGATCCGGGCGTCCCCCTGCTCCCACAGGGCGACGGGCTTGCCGCGGTGCCGTGCGGTGCGGGTGAAACCCAGGGCCCCGAGCAGGTCGGCCAGGGGCTCGGCGTCGGGCGTGACGAGCTCGGCGAAGGCGACACCGGTGGGGACGACGGGGTCGGGCAGGATCGCCTTGCCCACCGCCTCCTTGAGGAGCAGCAGGGAGCGCCGGGCGTCGACGGCGGTCGGCCCGGCCTCGGCCTGCCGGAACACGTCGTTGAAGACCTCCAGGGACAGCGGGCCGTCGTAGCCGGTGGCCAGCACGTGCCGTACCAGCGCCGCGATGTCGAAGCCGCCCTGGCCGGGGAAGCAGCGGTAGTGGCGGCTCCACTGCAGGACGTCCATCGCGAGCAGCGGGGCGTCGGCGAGCTGGAGGAAGAAGATCTTCTCGCCGGGGATGGCCGCGATGCCTTCGAGATCCGCGGGGCCAAAGGCGCGCGAGAGGATGTGGAAGCTGTCCAGGCAGGTGCCGAGCGCAGGATGCCCGGCCGTCTCGACGATGCGCCAGGCGTGGTCGTAGGTGCTGACGTGCCGCCCCCACGCGAGCGCCTCGTAGGCCACCCGGATGCCGTACTCCGCCGCCAGGCCGGCGAGGCGGGCGAGCTGCTCGGCGGCGAGGGCGTCGTCGTCCACCGCCTGCGGGGAGACGCTGGAGCAGACGAGGACCGTGTCGGCGCCGAGCCGGCGCATCAGCTCGAACTTGTGCCGGGCCCGCCGCAGGTTACGGGCGAACTCGGCCTCGGGGACGGCCTCGACGTCCCGCATCGGCTGGTAGAGGTCGATGCGGAGCCCGAGGTCGGCGCAGCGGGCTCGGATGTCCTCGGGGGTGAGGGGGCTGGCCAGCAGGTCGTTCTCGAAGAGCTCCACCCCGTCGAAGCCGGCCCGGGCGGCGGCGTCGAGCTTCTCGGTGAGGGAGCCGCTGAGGGAGACGGTGGCGATGGACGTACGCAACGGCGGTACCTCTCTTCAGTTCCGGGCTCCCAGGGCCCCGGCCAGTTCGGTCAGGTCGGCCAGCATCCGCGCGGCGCCGGGTTCCCGGCCGGTGAACAGGCGGAACGCGTCGGCGGCCTGGAAGGCGGCCATGCCGCCGCCGTCGAGGGTGGCGCAGCCCAGGGCTCGGGCCGTCCGCAACAGCTCGGTCTCGAGTGGGCGGTAGACCACCTCGGCCACCCACAGTCCGCAGTGCAGCAGCTCGGCGGGCAGGGGCAGGCCGGGGTGGGCGGCCATGCCGGTGGGGGTGGCGTGGACGATGCCGTCGGCGTGCGCGAGCAGTTCGGCCTGCCGGTCGGGCGGCGCGGCGGCCGCACGACCCTCCCCGAAGGCGCGGTTCAGGGAGCCGGCCAGCGCCGCGGCTCGCTCGGGCAGGGCGTCGACGACGGTGATCCGCCCGGCGCCGAGGGTGAGCATGGCGTGGGCGACGGCCGCCCCCGCACCACCGGCGCCCAGCTGCACGACCCGCTCCAGCGGCGCGTCGGGCAGGCCGCGAGCGAAGGACGCGGCGAAGCCGGTGACGTCCGTGTTGTGGCCGACCGCTCGGCCGTCCTCGAAGACGACGGTGTTGACCGCGCCCAGCGCCTCGGCCTGCGGGGCGAGCGCGTCCAGGTGCTCGATGACGAGCTGCTTGCAGGGGTGCGTGATGTTGAGCCCGTCGAAGCCCAGGTCGCGGGCGGCCCGCACCAGGTCCCCGACCGCCTCGGGCGGCGCCCCGAGGGTGTCGATGTCGATCAGCCGGTACACCAGGCGCAGGCCCTGCCGGTCGGCCTCCCGCTCGTGCAGTGCCGGGCTGAGTGACGGACCGATGCCGGAACCGATCAGTCCGACGAGATACGACTCCTTGGGCACGCGCGCCTCCCGAGCGGCTCACTAATGTACGAACCAGTACGTTAGCTATATCAGCCGAGCACGGGCTCGGGAAGACCCCACGGACGGACGGGCCCCTGCTTCTAGAATCACCGGCACCGGACCCTCCGCCCGAAGGAACCTGATGACCAGCGTCGAAGAACCGGCACGATCCGGCGAGCGCATCCGTGACGCCGCCCGCACCCGGGCCGAGATCCTCGACGTCGCCACCCAGGAGTTCGCCCGGGCCGGCTACGACGGCGCCCGGGTCGACGAGATCGCCGCCCGCACCCGCACCACCAAGCGGATGATCTACTACTACTTCGGCGGCAAGGAACAGCTGTTCACGGCCGTGCTGGAGCGCGCGTACGGCGTGATCCGGGAGGCCGAGCAGGAGCTCGACGTCGACCACCTGGACCCGGTCGCGGCCATCCGGCGCCTGGCCGAGCTGACCTTCGACCACCACGAGCAGCATCCCGACTTCATCCGCCTGGTCAGCATCGAGAACATCCACGAGGCGCAGCACATCGCCGGCTCGGAGAAGCTCGGGAAGATCGGTTCCCCCGCCCTGGACGTGATCCGCCGGATCCTGGCGTCGGGTCAGGAGTCCGGCCTGTTCACGGCCGACGTCGACGCCGTCGACCTGCACGCGATGATCTCCTCCTTCTGCTTCTTCCGGGTCTCCAACCGGCACACCTTCGGCGCCCTGTTCGGCCGCGACCTGCTCGACGGGGCGCAGCGCGCGCACTACCGGGCGATGCTGGGCGACATGGTGATCGCGTACCTGACGGCGGAGCGCTCGGCGGACTGAACGCCCGCTACCCGACCCCTTGACACCGACGGCACGCGGGCGCAGCATCACTGGCCATCCCCTACTAACTACCCAGTGGGTTAATTAGCCGCGATCCGGCACGTCCCCTCTGCTTCCGTTACCCCGCTCCGCCCTAGGGTGGAGTCCCCCGAAGGAGCCGCCGTGTCCGTCCCCGCCATGCCCGAAGGGTCCGCCGCCGCCCCGCCCGGTCAGCCCAGGAAAGCCGCGACCGCCGCCTGGATCGGCAGCGCCCTGGAGTACTACGACTTTTTCATCTACGGCAGCGCCGCCGCGCTGATCTTCCCCGAGGTGTTCTTCGACGAGTCCGATCCGGCGACCGCGACCCTGCTGTCGCTGGCCACGTTCGGTGTCGCGTACGCGGCCCGCCCGGTGGGCGCGCTGGTGCTCGGGCACTTCGGGGACAAGCTCGGCCGTAAGAAGATCATGGTCTTCACGCTGATGCTGATGGGCCTGTCGACGTTCCTCATCGGCTGTCTGCCGACCCGGGACCAGGTGGGCGGTCTCGCCCCGGTCCTGCTGGTGCTGTGCCGGGTGCTCCAGGGCATCTCGGCGGCCGGCGAGCAGGCCAGCGCCAACTCCATGACGCTGGAGCACGCGCCGCCGGACCGGCGCGGCTTCTTCACCAGCTTCACCCTCAGCGGCACCCAGGGCGGCCAGTTGCTGGCCACGCTGGTCTTCCTCCCGGTCGCCGCGCTGCCCGAGGACCAGTTGCTGTCGTGGGGCTGGCGGCTGCCGTTCTGGCTGAGCGTCGGGGTCGCCGTCGTCGGCTGGGTCATCCGCCGCAGGCTGGACGAGACACCGGCCTTCGCCCAGCAGACGGCCGAGGAGGGTGTGGTCAGGCTGCCCCTGGTGATCCTGCTCCGCGAGCACTGGGCGGATGTGCTGCGGGTGATCGCGGGCGCGCTGATCGCCTCGGTCAGCACGATCTTCACAGTGTGGGCGCTGGCGTACGCCACGAGCGACGCGGTCGGCATGTCGCGTACGGCCATGCTGTGGGTGGGCGCCCTGGCCAATGTCGTCGCGCTCGCCGCGATCCCGCTGTGGGCGACGCTGTCCGACCGGATCGGGCGCCGCCCCGTGTTCCTGATCGGCGCGGCCGGCAGCGCGGTGACGATGTTCCTGTACCTGTGGGCGGTCTCCACGGGCTCCTACCCGCTGACCTTCCTGACGGGGATCATCTGCTTCGGGGTGGTCTACAGCGCCGCGAACGGTGTGTGGCCCGCCTTCTACGGCGAGATGTTCACGACCCGGGTCCGGCTGTCCGGCGTGGCCATCGGCACGCAGATCGGTTTCGCGGCGGCCGGGTTCGCCGTGACGTTCGCGGCGCGGATCGCGGGACCGGCGGGCGACGACTGGTCCGCGGTGGCGCTGTTCACCGCGGCGTTGTGCGTACCGCCGGTGATCGCGGCGCTGTCGGCGCGGGAGACCCACCGGGTTCCTACGGAGTCCCTGGGGGAACGGGCCGGGCTCGCGGCCGCGCAGCCGCAGAAGGTGACGGCCTGACGCCTTCGTTCCCCGCCGACCGCGTGCGAACCGGGCCGTGAGTGGTCCTCGGGTACGGGTGCGGGTGGGCTCGTAGCGCAGTTCCCGCGCCCCCGAGGAGCTCTGCCCGGACCTCGACCGATCAAGCCGTGTGACGGAGCGCCCGAGTCGACCAAGGAGCGCTGCGCCTGGCCACGCTCGCTCTCGGTTCCGCACCGGTCGTGGCGTAGCGGCCTTCTTGCCCTCGGTGCTTCTCCGGAGGGGTGTCGGCAGTCCGTCGGCGGTGTCCGTGTTTCTGTCGGCGGTACGTCGGGGGAGGTTGCGACCTTGGGCGGGTGGGTGCTCCTCATGAGCACGCCTCCCCGCAGAGCAAGGAGCCTGTCATCGTGTCTTCCGCATCCCAGAGCCGACCGTGGGACGTTCACCGGCTGCCGTCCGCTCAGGGCAGAAGCTTTCTCGTCACCGGGGGTAACGCCGGGATCGGCTACTTCGCCGCGGAGCAGCTCGCCGCCACCGGCGCCGTCGTCGTACTCGGCTGCCGGGACGCCGCGAAGGCCGGCGCCGCCGTCACCTCGATCCGCTCGCGCGTCTCCGGCGCGCGGGTACGCCACCTTCGACTGGACCTCGCCGACCCGTCGTCTTTGAAGACCGCCGCGGACAGGCTGGACCTCGACCATCTCGACGCGGTGGTCCACAACGCGGGGGTCGCGCTCGACGACCTGCCGCGTCGAGAGACCGGGGACGGCCACGAGCTGATGTTCGGCACCAACCACCTCGGCCACTTCGCACTCACCCGGTGGCTGGCTCCTCTGCTGTCCGCGGCGCCGGCGGGCCGCATCGTGACGGTGGGAAGCTTCGCGGCGCGGTCCGAACGACTGGACCTGGACGACCTGCAATCGACCAGGGACTACCGGCCCAAGCGCACCTACGGCCGATCGAAGCTGGCGCAGATGTGCTTCGGCTTCGAACTCGATCGCCGTCTGCGTGCCGTCGGCAGCACGGTGCTGAGTGTGGTGGCCCATCCCGGTGGCGCACTGGACTCCCTCACCCCGTCCCGCCCGCCGGTACGCGTGACCACCCCAGGACAGCGGCTGCGGGCCCTGCCCGCCGGGCTCTTGGTGCAGGGCAAGGACGCCGGGGCATGGCCCGTCGTCCGTGCCGTCCTCGACGCGCAGGTGCAGGGAGGGCAGCTGTGGGGGCCGAGGGCCTTCGGCCTGCGGGGCACACCACGGCGTGAGCCCGTCCCCTCTCACATGGCCGACCCGGCCGTCGCCGCTCGACTCTGGGCCGCCAGCGCTGAACTGGCCGGCACCGATCCGCACCTCGGCTTCCGGTAGGCCGGAGCCCCGCCCGGGGCGTTCGTCCGGTGGCCGACTGCCGTGTTCCGCCCGGCCGGCCGCGACGCTCGTTCAGCCGGCCCGTGCCCGGCCGCCCTCAGCCCTGAACGCCCCTGAGCGGTCCCCGACCCGACCCGGAAAAGGCCCTGACAGGGGCACCACGGAGGTGGCCGTACACCTAACGTGATGCCAGGTTCCCGGCCGGATCCGAGCCTGAGACATCCGCTCTCTCACCAGGAGGCTCCATGCCGTTCAGAGGCAGATCGTTATCGCGGCGCGTCGCCGCCCGGGGCACGGCCACGGCCGTGGGAGCCGCCATGGCCGTCCTCACCGGCCTCGTCGCCGCACCCGCCGGCCACGCGTCACCGTCCGCGACCGGGGCCCTGCGGTGGGCACCGTGTGACGACCCGGCGGCGCCGGGAGCCGAGTGCGCGACTCTCCCGGTGCCGGTCGACTGGACCCATCCGGACGGGCCGCGGTTCGACCTGGCCGTCGCCCGCCGCAAGGCCACCGGTCCCGGAGCCCGCGTCGGCTCCCTGGTGTTCGGCCCCGGCGGGCCGGGCGACTCGGGTGTGGAGCGAGTGGTGCGCGGTATCGGCCGGTTCAGCCCCGAGGTCCGCCGCAGGTTCGACATCGTCAGCTTCGACCCGCGCGGTGTGGGGAGCAGCAACCCGGTGACCTGCTCCGGCGCCCTGCTCGCCGAGCGGCCTTCGCCCGAGATGAAGGACCAGGCGGACTTCGACGCCACCACCGCGTACAACAGGCGGCTTCGCGCCGACTGCCGGGCCCGTACCGGCCCGGTGTTCGACCACCTCGACACCGCCCAGACCGTCCGGGACCTGGACGCCCTGCGGGCCGCCCTCGGTGAGCGGAAACTGACCTTCCACGGCAGCTCGTACGGCACGATGCTCGGGGCTCAGTACGCCGAGACCTACCCGCGTCGCGTGCGCGCGATGGTGCTGGAGAGCGTCATGGACCACAGCGTCCCGACCACCCGTGCCTTCCTGCGATCCGAGGCGGCCACGGCACAGGACTCCTTCCGGGAGTTCGTGAAGTGGTGCGACGGTGCCGCGGACTGCGCGCTGCACGGCCGCGACGTCCGTGCCGTCTGGCGGGGCCTGCTGGCCCGGGCCGGGCGCGGCGAGCTCGAGGACCCGGCGCGGCCGGGCACCTCGCTGTCGTCCTCGGACCTGGTCAACAGGATCGCGTTCCGGAAGTTCTACCAGGCCGACCACGCGGGCCTGGCCACGGCGATCGCGGCGATGGACGCGAGCGAGCCGCTGCCCGCGTCGCCCACCTCGACCATGCCGCTGCATCCGGCCACCCCGCTCTTCTGCTCGGACTGGCACCTGCCGGTGCGCGACCACCGGGAGTACGCCTCGCTCGTCGCCATGATGAACACGACCGCGCCCGACCTGCCCCACCTGCTGCCGCTCCACATGACGGCGGCGTGTCTCGGCGCGCCGACGCCCAACCCGCAGCACCGTCTCGAGGTGCACGGTGCCCCGCCGATCCTGGTGTCCAACGCGCTGCACGACCCTGCCACCGGCTACTCGTGGGCGGTCTCGGTGACCCGGCAGCTCGGCCGCAGCGGCGTGCTGCTCACCTACGAGGGCCAGGGGCACGGCAGTGTCACCAGCGGCCCGTGCATGGAGGGCGCGGTGAACGGCTACCTCACCGACCTGGCCGTCCCGCCGCGGGGCACCAGCTGCCCGGCCGTGCCGTCCTGACTCGACGGCCCTCGCTCACCCGTTCTTGCGCGATCACGAACCGTTCCTGCACCCCGATGGGGTCTGAGGCGGGCCGGGCGGGGTATGCCGGATCTCATCTCGACCAGCGCGACGGGAGACGAGCCATGGCACAGCTGCGACAAGAAGTCGAGCCGGGTGAGGCGGGGCTGGATCCGCGGGTGCTGGGCCGCCTGGACCAGAACTTCGCCCGGCTGGTCGACGAGGGGCGTCTGCCGGGCTTCCTCGTGTCCGTCGCCCGGGCCGGACGCGTCGCCCACCTCACGACACACGGCCTGCGCGACATCGCGGCCGGGCTGCCGGTCGAGGCCGACACGCTGTGGCGGGTGTACTCCATGACGAAGCCGGTCACCGCGGTCGCCGCGCTGCTGCTGGTGGAGGAGGGCCGGCTGTCGCTGGACGACCCGGTCGCCGACCACCTGCCCGCCTTCGCCGAGCCCCGGGTCTACGTCGGCGGCGAAGGGGCGGACGTAGAGACCCGCCCGGCCGACGGCCCGATACTCGTCCGGCATCTGATGACCCACACCTCGGGTCTGACCTTCGGCTTCTACCACACCCACCCCGTCGACGCCCTGTACCGCGCGGCAGGCCTGGAGTCGTCGGTGCCGCCGGGCGCGGACCTGGCCGAGACCATCGAGGTGTACGCGAGTCTGCCGCTGCAGTTCGAGCCGGGCACCGAGTGGAACTACTCGGTGGCCAGCAACGTCCTGGGCCGGATCATCGAGGTCGTGTCCGGGCAGCCGCTCGACGCGTTCTGCGCGGAGCGGATCTTCGAGCCGCTCGGCATGACGGACGCGGGCTTCCACGTCACGGACGCCCAGGCGCCCCGGCTCTGCGAGATGTACGGGGAGCAGGAGGGCGGCGGCATCAAGCCGATCGCGGGGTTGCCGCTGCGCGGCCGGCCGCGGTTCCTGTCGGGCAGCGGTGGCATGGTGTGCTCGGCCCACGACTACCACCGCTTCATGGAACTGCTGCGCCGCCGGGGCGAACTCGACGGCGTGCGGCTGCTCGACCCGCGGACCGTGGAACTGATGGCCCGCAACCACCTGCCCGGCGGCGCCGACCTGCGGGCCTTCGGCAGCCGCCCCGCCCACGACGAACCCGGCAACGAGGGGCTCGGCTTCGGCCTCAACTGCTCCGTGGTGATCGACCCGTCCCGGACTCCGGTCCCGTCCGGGCTGGGCGCCTTCGGCTGGAGCGGCGTGGCCACGACGACGTTCTGGGTCGATCCGGGCCGCGACCTGACGGTGCAGTTCATGACACAGGTGCGGCCCAGGACCTCCCACACGGTCTTCAAGGACCTCAAGCGGCTCATCCACGAGGCGCTGACGGACTGAAGGTCCGCTACCGGTCCACGCGCAGGGTGAACTCCACTCCCTCCTGCGTGAGTTCACGCAGCCACTGCTCGGACCGGGCGGCCGTCTCCGCTGCGCGGTTCAGGCCGGGCGGCAGGGAGCCGTGAAGGACGTGGCGAACACCGAGGGCGAGGGTCCGTGAGACGCAGCGGGCCATCGCGCTCTCCTCGGCGTCGCCCACCAGGTCCAGGAGGTAACCGCCCGTCCACGTGCGCCCCGACTCGGCGCGCACGTCCAGCGACACGGCCAGGACGACCCGGTCACGGTCGTCGTCCGTGGTGGGGTACCTGGCGGCCAGCTCCCGGGCCAGGGCGGCGATCCGGGTGTCGTCGCCGGTCTTCAGCTCCTCGAAGACGCCGTCCCAGGCGCGCAGCCAGCCCTCCAGACGCAGGGTGCCGCGGACGAACGTGCGCGGTGTCCAGGCGTCCGGCAGCCCGTACTGCGCGACGAACGGCACGCTGTCACGGTTGGGGTAGACCTCGAAGGTCTCCCCGTCGACGACATGCCGCCGGGTCGCCTCCCAGGGCCGCTCGGCGACCGTCTCCGCACCGCCCTCGAGGTAACGGGCCGGGGAGCGCAGGGCGCCCAGAACACCCGCGGGGGCCCAGCTGAAGCGGTACGTGAAGTCGTTCGGGACGGCGGGGACACCGCCGCAGTAGGACGTGAAGGTGTACGAGGCGGGCGTCCCGTCACCGATCGCCTCCCGGGCCCGGGCGACCAGGGCGTGGGCGAACAGGTGGTCGATGCCCGGGTCGAGCCCCGCCTCGGTGAGAACGACGAGCCCGGCCTTCAAGGCGGCGGGCACCTGTTCCAGCACCGCCTCCGACACATAGCTGGAACAGGCGAAGTGCGCCCCCTGCCGTACGCACTCCGCGAGGAGCGGGGCGTGTTCCGGCGCGGGCAGCATCGACACGACGACGTCGCCCGGGGCGAGTCCTTCGGCGAGCGCGGACAGCGAGTACGCGCGGGGCTCGGCCCGGCCGGCGAGGCCCAGTCTGCCGAGGGCGTCGGCGGCGCGGCTCTCGGTGCGGTGCCAGAGCCGTACCCGATCGGCGGTGTCGCACAGCGCGGCGAGACCGCTGCCGGTGGACAGGCCGGCGCCGATCCAGTGGACGGTGCCGCTCGCCGGTGCCGGTTCAGTGGTCAAGGAACTCCCCCTTGTCGAGGCCGTGCGCGCGGGACGCCTCACGGAACCGGTCCAGGCAGCGCCCCCAGGCCCCGGAGACGCCGAAGTCGATCAGGTGGGGCAGCAGGGCGGCCGAGAAGTCGGTGCTGGACTCCAGCGGCAGGAGGGAGGGCAGGTTGTCGATGGCGATGAGGTCGAGCGGGGGTTCGTCGCGCAGCCGGCGTACCGGCACGTCCCAGGACGTGGTCTCGTCGTACACCGGAAGGACGTTGAGCGGGGAACCGACGTCGCAGGTCACGTCGCACAGGGTGCGCAGGCGGCGGTCGGGGGCGTCGAGATCCTGTGCGCGCAGGAAGGGCGGGACGGGGGAGGTGGCGAGCACCGCGTTGACCATCACGTCGTGCCGCAGCAGGGCGGCGCGGTCGAGGTCGCGGGTCTCGGCGAGGTCCCAGCAGGTCGGGTCGGCACCGGCGGTGGCGAAGGCCGCGCGGGCGCCGCGGCCGCTGCGGCCCAGGGCTCCGATGACCAGGCCGGCGAACTCGGCGTCGGTGGCCTCCGGCTTCAGTGTCTCGTCCAGGTCTTCCTTGGTGGTCGGGGTCAGCGGCGCCCGCAGCCGGCCCCGGTGCCGGAGCACGGCGAGGGCGGCGCCCAGATAACCGGCCCAGAACCCGAAGGCGGCGAGACGCCGTCCGGTGTCGTCCACCAGGTACTCCAGGTCGAACAGCGCCCCGCCCCCGGCGGCGAACCGGCCCAGCAGGTCCGACGCTCCCGGCTGGCCCTTGTAGGCGTGGCCGAAGAAGATGTGCCGGTGCGTCAGTCCGGCCGGATCGTCGGGCAGTTCCTTCAGGCCGAGCACGACGGCGTCGCGGGGCGCCGTCACCCAGGAACCCGCGGGCGCGACGCGGCAGCCGGCCGCCTCGTACTCCTCGATCGAAAAGACCCGCTGCGGGGACTCCTCGACGGTCAGTTCCACTCCGTGCCCGACGAGCCGCCGGGCGTCGTCGGGCACGATCGGAGTGCGTCGCTCGGTCGTGCGGGCCTCGTGGCGCAGCCACAGATGGAGCTCGGTCATACCAGGTGGGCCTCCGGCGTGAGGCGTCGGCCGCTGAGGGCCGACGCTTCTGGGGCGGACGTCCACGAAGCGTACGCGGCCCGCCCACGGGTCGGGCAGGGATGCGCCCGGCTCACGTCGGGGAACCCGAGGCGGTCAGGAGGAGCTGACCACCGCGTCCAGGTGGGGCAGGTGATGGTCGAGCCGCTCCCGCTTGGTGCGCAGATAGGTGATGTTGTTCTCGCACGGCGGTATGAGCAGCGGCACCTGCTCGGCGACCGTGATGCCGTGGTCCACCAGCGCCTCGCGCTTACGCGGGTTGTTCGACATCAGGCGCACGGACCGCACGCCCAGATCGTCCAGGATCCGGGCGGCGACACCGTAGTCGCGGGCGTCCACGGGCAGGCCGAGGGCGAGGTTGGCCTCGACGGTGTCCAGGCCCTCCGCCTGCAGGGCCATCGCGCGCAGCTTGGCGAGCAGGCCGATGCCCCGGCCTTCATGCCCTCTGAGGTAGACCACGACACCGGCGCCCTCGGCGACGACCGCGCGCAGGGCGGCGTCGAGCTGGTCACCGCACTCGCAGTGCTGGGAGCCGAAGGCGTCGCCGGTCAGGCACTCCGAGTGCAGCCGGATGAGGACGTCGTCCGGGCCGATCTCGCCGTAGACCAGCGCGACCTGTTCGTCACCACGGTCGTGGTCCATGTAGCCGATCGCCTGGAATTTCCCGTACACGGTGGGCAAGGGGGCATTCACGACGCGTTCCACGCCGGTCCGCTGCGGTGCCTTCTTGCCGAGTACGCCAATTTTGTCTGTCATGATTCTCGAGTTCCTAAGCTGAGACGAAAGGCCGTGACGATATGAGTGATCTGGTGCCGGCGGACACCACGGAAGACGTACGGACGCGAGCTGCCGGCGTCTCACGGCAGGTCGCGGTGCTTCCCGTGGGGAGCTTCGAACAGCACGGCGGCTATCTTCCGTTGGCGACCGACACACTCGTCGCCTGTGCCGTCGCGCGGGAGATAGCCGGCGCGTATCCGGTGCACCTCCTTCCTCCGGTGACGATCTCGTGCTCGCACGAGCACGCGGCCTGGCCGGGGACCGTCAGCATCTCCTCGGTGACCCTTCATGCGGTGGTACGGGACATTGCGGCTTCGCTGCGCCGGTCCGGGGTCGACGCCCTGGTGGTGGTCAACGGGCACGGCGGCAACTACGTGCTGGGCAACGTGGTTCAGGAATCCTCCGCCCGCGGCGAGCGGATGGCGCTCTTCCCGGCCGCGGAGGACTGGGAGGCGGCGCGCGAGCGGGCGGGTGTGGTCACCTCGCTGCTCACCGACATGCACGCGGGAGAAATTGAGACCTCCATCCTTCTGCACGCTCATCCCGAAATGCTCCGACCCGGTTATGAGACCTCCGATTTCGTCGCTGACGACCGGCGTCATCTGCTCACCCTCGGCATGTCCGGCTATACCGATTCCGGTGTCATCGGCCGTCCTTCGCTGGGTTCGGCAGAAAAAGGGAAGGAACTCCTGGCGAGCCTGGCGGATTCCTTCGGAGCGTATTTCTCACTGCTGACCTCCGACGCGTAGTCACCCTGCGGCGCCGGGGCCCCGGGAGGCGTCCGGTCCCCGGTCCGCAGGCCCGCGTACCAGCGGGCGACGAGCACGATCAGGCCGGGCAGGCTCGCCACGAGGCTGAGCACGCCGTAGACGACCGCGACGGCGAGCCCCCGGCCCGCGCCCAGGCCCGCGGCGCCGAACGCCCAGGCGGTGACGCCCTCCCTGGGGCCCCAGCCGCCGACGTTCAGCGGCAGGCCCATCGCCAGCAGGGCGAGGACGGCGAGGGGCAGCAGGACGGCCACGGAGGCGGCGCTCCCGGCGACCCGGGCGGCGAGTACGAACATCGCGACGTAACCTGCCAGCACGACCACGGAGGAGACAACCACTCCGGGCCCGTTTCGTCGTGACAGCAGCCCCTCGCGGGCCTCGGCGAGGAAGCCGCGCAGCTTACGGCCCCGGGGCGAGGGTGTCGCGCGGTTCATGCGCAGGGCGACGACGACGGCGAGTGCGCCCAGGGCGGTCAGGGCCGCGAGCGGGGCGATGTGCCGGGTCTGGGCCAGTACCGGGGACGGCATGGTCAGCAGGACGACGGCCCCGGCGGCGAACAACGCGAGCTGCCCGGCGGTCCGTTCGAGGACGACGGCCTTCACGCCCCGTCGCAGGTCCCCCTCGCTCTGCCCGTGCCGCACGGCCCGGTGCACGTCACCGAGGATGCCGCCGGGCAGGGCCGCGTTCAGGAACAGCGCGCGGTAGTAGTCGGCGACGGCCGGCCCGAACGGCAGCCGGATCCTGAGCCCGCGGGCCACGATCGCCCACCGCCACGCGCTGCACACGGTGGTGACGAGCCCGATGCCGAGCGCGAGCAGCAGCGACACCCCGTCGATCCGCCGCAGCCCGTCCAGGAAGACACCGGTACCCAGGCGCCAGAACAGCACGCCCAGGATGGCGGTTCCGGCGAGGGTGCCGAGGTGCGTACGGACCTTCGGGGAGCCGAGGCGGGCCAGGGCCGTACGGACCGGGCCGCGCGCCGACGTACCGGTGCCGTCCGCCGCCGTACCGGTGCCGTCCGCATGGACGCCGTCCAGGTCACCGGTGCCGTCCGGGCCGGTGTCGTTCCGGCCGGCGGTATCCGTGTGGTGACGGTTCGCCGGAGCTTTCGTCGTCCGGGTGGGGCCGGACGGGGAGGCGGCGGGCTCGCTCGTGTCGCCCACCACCGGGCGCGGCGCGGCCGCGTCCGCCCGGGTCGTGTGCACCGGGCCTGAGGGCGCGGGCACACGGATGCCGCCGGCGGTCGTGGGCGGCCCGGGCTGCTCGGTGAGCGTGGCGCGCGGGCGCGTTCCCGTCGCCTGCGGGCTCATGACGCTCCGCCCACCGGGCGGGACAGGGCCAGGAGGTCGACGTGGTGGACGGTGACGCGCAGCTCGCCCGCCGCGCAGGCGGCCAGCCTGTTGGTGAGGTAGACGTCGGCCTCGGCCCGCAGTTCGGGGCGCTCCTCGACGGCTGCGCCCACCCAGCCACGCAGCCACTGCTCGGTGAGCGCGGCCTGCTCGGGGCCGAGCCGCCAGGCGCTCGGGTGCAGCCGTACGGTCGCGCCCTGCTCCGAGAACGCCTCCGCCGCAGCGGTGACCGCGTCGGGCCCGAGCAGGCCGTCGCGACGCTGGTGGTCGTTGAACGCCTGGGCGATCTCCGCGTCCAGCGGGTGGGACGGGGTCAGTTCCACGCGCCCGGCGACGGACAGTGTCAGCAGGGCGGGGCAGCCGGCTCCGGCACACGCTGCGGCGAGCGTGTCGATCTCCTCGCGCGTGAGGACGTCCAGCAGGGCGGACGCCGTCACCAGGGACGCGCCCTGCAGGGCGTCCGGGGTGAGGCGGGCGACGTCGCCCCGGCGCGTCTCCACGGTGACCCGGCTGCCGTCGGCGGCCGAGCGCGGGGAGGAGACGGCGGCGAAGTGCAGCAGGTAGGGGTCGCGGTCGTGCAGGATCCAGTGCTGGGCGCCGTCCAGGCGGGGCGCGAGCCAGCGGCCCATCGAGCCGGTGCCGCAGCCCAGGTCGTGGATGGCGACGCCCGACTTGCCCGGCAGGTTGGCGAGCCGTATCCGCAGCGGATCGAGCAGGTCGTGCGCCCGTGCGGCGGCATCGGCCGGCTCCCGCAACTCCAGCCACTCCGGCGCGTACCGGGGCGGGTCGTCCGGGTTGGCCTCACGCAGCTTGACGGTCGGCCGCGAGCCGGGCCTGCCGCTGGGTCCGGCGCCGGGGATGACGGCGTCCGGGGCGTACGCCGGGACGAACTCCACGCTGGAGCCCAGGCCCGCGATTCCCGCGGCCCCGCCGGGAACCGCGCCCGCGACGCCCGTTGTCGCGGGCTGCCCCGGGCCGGGCTTCCCGCCCGCACGTACGCCGTCCGTCACGCCGGTGACCTCCCTCGGCCCGGGCTGTGCCGGGATCGCCCCGCTCTGCTGGGTCGTCGTCGCCGGGTTCGTCATGCGGCCCTCCGGGGTTCGGTCGGGAGCCGGCGCAGTACCGCCGCCAGGCTCTGTGCGGTCGTCGCCCAGCCGTCGAGGGCGGCACGGCGGCTGCGGGCGGCGGCCTTCAGGCGGCGTCGTACGTCCGCCTCGCCGAACCAGCCACGCAGTTCGGCGGCGATGGCGGCGGGGTTCTCCGGCGGGACGAGGATGCCCGGCACCCCGCCGTCGGGAGCGCGGCCGATCGCCTCCGGCAGCCCGCCCACGTCCGTGGCCAGCACCGGGATGCCGCGGGCCAGCGCCTCGGTCACCGCCATGCCGTATGTCTCGGCGTAGGAGGTGAGGACCATCAGGTCGGCGGTGGCGTAACTCGCGTCGAGCGCGGGGCCGGACTTCGGACCGGCCAGCTCCAGCCGGTCCTCCAGGCCGTGCTTGCCGATGAGGGACCGCAGATGGTCGACGTACTCCGGCTCCTGGGTCAGGGAGCCGACACACACGCAGCTCCACGGCAGGTCGCCCACCGCGGCCAGCGCCTCCACCAGCCGGTGCTGACCCTTGCGCGGGGTCACGGCGGCCACGCACAGCAGGCGCGACACTCCGTCGGTGCCGGGTGCGAGCGGCGCGATGTCGGCGCCGGGGGCGGCGACGTGCACCCGCTCGGGCGGGAGGCCGTGGTGGGCGACCAGGCGGCGGACCGCCCAGTCGCTGGTGGCGATCACCGCCGGCACCGCCCGCAGCACCGTCCGCTCCTTGGCGTCCAGTTCGGCGGCGACCGCCGCGTCCAGGCCCGTCTCGTCACCGAGCGGGAGGTGGACGAGGACCGCCATGCGCAGGCGTTCCACCTCGGGCACCACGATCTCCGGCACGCCGCAGGCCACCAGCCCGTCGAGGAGCACGACGGATCCGTCGGGCAGCGCGGCCAGGGCTCGGGCCAGTTCCGTACGGGCGTCGGCTCCCGGCCGGGGCCAGTCACCGGCCACGGCGTGCTTGGTCACCTGCCAGCCGAAGCCGGGCAGGTCCAGGCACACGCGCCGGTCGTAGGCGTTGCCGCCGCTCGGCGCCGTCGGGTCGTCGATGCCGCCCGGCAGTACGAAGTGCACGGTGCGCAGGGACATGGGGATGATCTCGGCGTTCTTCAGGGGGGCGTGCTGCACGGGAACATAATTCAGCCGTGCCGGTGCCGGACCCATGTGCTCGGGCCGTTCGACGGTCGTGTCGGTCACAGCGCACGCTCGAAGCTCGCCCAGGCGATGTGCGACTCGTGCAGGGTGACGGTCAGGCCCGCGATGCCCTTGGCGCCCTCGCCCAGCGCCCCCTTGTGGATGCGCTCGGCGAGCCGGTCGGCGATGACCTTGGCGAGGAACTCCGTGGAGGTGTTGACTCCGGCGAAGTCGGGCTCGTTGTCGAGGTTGCGGTAGTTCAGCTCGCTGACGACCGCGCCGAGTTCCTGGGTGGCCAGCCCGATGTCGACGACGATGTTGTCCTCGTCCAGCTGTTCGCGCCGGAACGTGGCGTCCACGAGGAACGTGGCCCCGTGCAGGCGCTGCGCGGGTCCGAAGACGTCGCCACGGAAGCTGTGGGCGATCATGATGTGATCGCGGACGGTGATGCTGAACAACGGACGACCCTCCAGGTGCGGCGCGTCTGTTCCCCGCTCTCGGTGCCGGGGATGCCGAGTAGTACGGCCCGTTGCCTTCCCCTGTTCAGCCTGTCGTACGTCTTTTCTCAGGTCAGGCGCTCTTGTCGTGGCCGACTTGTACCGGATGGAATGAATCGTCAGCCGATGCGTCAATCGCTCTCGTCGTAACGGACGCGTTGGCACAGTGCGGGAACCTCGCCGGAGACGAGCCGGGGCAGCACGTCCGGCAGGTCCTCGAAGGGGGACTCGCCGGTGATCAGGGCGTCGAGCGCGGGGTCGGCGAGCAGGTCGAGGGCGACGGCGAGCCGGTCGGCGTAGGTGCGGTTCGGGCGGGCCGGGGAGACGGTGCCGACCTGGCTGCTGCGGATGACGAGCCGGCGGGAGTGGAAGGCCTCACCGAGCGGGAGGCTGACCTGCCGGTCGCCGTACCAGCTGAGTTCGAGGACGGTCCCCTCGGCGGTGAGGAGTTCCAGGGAGCGGGCGAGGCCCTGTTCCGTGGCGCTGGCGTGCACGACCAGGTCGCGGTCGCCGTCGGCGTCCTCGGGGGTGGCGAAGCCGACGCCGAGTGCCTCGGCGATCTTCGCGCGGGACGGGTCGGCGTCGACCAGCTGGACGCGGACGCCGGGGAACCGGGCGAGCAGGGCGGCGACCGAGCAGCCGACCATGCCGCCGCCGACCACGGCGATCCGGTCGCCGACCAGGGGCGCGGCGTCCCAGAGGGCGTTGACGGCGGTCTCCACCGTCCCGGCGAGCACGGCCCGTTCGGCGGGCACGGTGTCCGGGACGGGGGTGACCGCGGTGGCCGGGACGACGTAGCGCGTCTGGTGCGGGTAGAGGCAGAACACGGTGCGGCCCTTCAGCGCCTCGGGCCCCTCCTCCACCACGCCGACGTTGAGGTAGCCGTACTTCACCGGACCGGGGAAGTCGCCCTCCTGGAAGGGCGCGCGCATGGCCGTGTGCTGGCTGACGGGCACCCCGCCGCGGAAGACGAGCGTCTCGGTGCCGCGGCTCACGCCGGAGAACAGCGTGCGGACCAGCACCTCGCCCTCACCGGGCGCCGGCAGGGCGACGTCCCTGATCGCACCTCGCCCGGGCGAGTCGATCCAGAACGCGCGTCCCGTGTGCTTCATCGAAGTCCTCCTGAACGATCGGGAAGCGGCTTGCGTACCGAGGGGTGCACAGGCCGCGCACAACGTAGCGGCCTTGATCGACTCTGTCACACGGCCGGAGGACGTTCGGTGGCCCTGAACAACACTTACGACGCGAGGCTCGTACAGCAGGAGACCGCCCTGGGGGCGGGCGTGCAGGTCCTGCTGCTGGCCCTGATCGGCACGGCGATCGGGATGGGGCCGGCGGGCTGGCTCAGCGGCCTCGCGTTCGCGATCGCCACCTGGGCTGTGCTCTCCCGGGCCCTGCACCGCTCCCGGCTGCGCTCCTTCGGCGCGGCGAACCGGGTCACTCTCGGCCGGGCCACCCTCGTAGGCGGGGTCACGGCCCTGGTCGCCGACTCCTTCCAGAGCTCACCGCCGGTGTCGCTGTTCGTCGGTCTGACGGCGGTGGCGCTGATCCTCGACGGCGTCGACGGCAAGGTCGCCCGCCGCACCGGTACCTCGACCCCGCTGGGCGCGCGTTTCGACATGGAGGTCGACGCCTTCCTGATCCTGGTGCTCAGCGTGTACGTGTCGATGCAACAGGGCCCGTGGGTCCTGCTGATCGGCGGCATGCGCTACGTCTTCGTCGCCGCGGCCAAGGTGTGGCCCTGGCTGACCGCCGCGCTCCCGCCGAGCACCGCCCGCAAGACCGTCGCCGCGCTGCAGGGTGTGCTGCTCCTCCTGGCGGGCGCCGATCTGCTGCCGTACGCGGCCAATTTCGGGGTCGCGGCCCTGGCTCTGGGCCTGCTGGTCTGGTCGTTCGGGCGGGACGTGCTGTGGCTGTACCGGACCTCCCGGGCCGAGGAGCAGGCCGCTCCCCGTCAGATGCGGGAACTGGTCGCGAGCTGACGCCCGGCAGGCCTCGCCGGTCAGGTGCCGAAGCGCCCTCGGGCCGCCTCGATGTGCGGGAGGTACTGGTGGGTCCAGCCGCAGATCGCGTCGACCGTGGCGCGCAGGGCGTGGCCCGGCTCGGTGAGCGTGTACTCGACCTTGGGCGGCACGGTGGGGTGCACCTTCCGGTCGACCAGGCCGTTGCGCTCCAGCATCCGCAGGTTCTGCGTGAGCATCTTGTGGCTGACGCCCTCGACCTCGTCGCGCAACACACTGAAGCGCAGGGTGCGTTCCCCGAGCGCCTCGATGATCAACAACGCCCACTTGTTGGCCACGTCGGAGAAGATCTCCCGGGCCAGGGAGTCCGCCCGCCGCAGGTCCGCGTTCTCGGGCAGGTCCCTCAACTGCTTGGTCACCATCTGGTTCCCCAGTCACCGAAAAGTGCGTTCTTCCAGGTCGGCGGTCACTCTCCTACGGTTTCCGAGTAACCGCAAGAGAGCACGGACCCGTTGCCCGACGTCCGTGCCCGACGGAAGGAACGCGCACCATGACCACGCTCGACCTCTACGACCACGGCATACCGGCCGAGGGCCACTTCGGCTACGCCCAGGCGATCAGGTCCGGTGACCTGGTCCACGTCTCCGGGCAGCTCTCGTTCGACGAGGCGGGCGCCTTCGACCCCGAGGACGACGTCGCCGCCCAGCTCGACCGGACCCACGTCAACCTCGACAAGGTCCTGGCCCACTACGCCGCCACCCGCAACCAGATCGTCTCCCAGACGCTGTACGTGGTGGACCTCGTGCGGAACTCCGACGTGGTCGCGCGGGCCAACCGGGCGTACTTCGGCCCCCACCGTCCGGTCAGCACGGCCCTCGGCGTCACCGAACTGACCTTCCCCGGGCAGCTCGTCGAGATCAGCTGCGTGATCGACACGAAGCTGCCCGCCTGAGCCGGCCCGTCAGCGACGCGTTCCGGCGCCCACCAGGGCCCGCTCGTACGGGTCGAGCAGGACGCCCCGGACCTTGGTGGAGACGCCGGCGACGATCTGCTGGTGGGCCAGCGGCACGACCGCGTCCGTGCCGAGGATCGCGGCCTCGGCGGCCATGGCGGCGCCCTGCCGCTCACCGGTGCCGTCGGTCCTGACGGCCTCGGCGACGGCCCGGTCGACCTTCTTGTCGCACAGTCGGGCCAGGTTGTAGCCGCCGTCGCAGGTGTAGTCGCTGCCGAGGACGCCGACGGGGTCGCCGGTGTCCAGGAGGCTGTTGCGGGCGCCGATGAACGCGTCGAACTTCCCGGCGAGCGCGTCGCTCTCCAGCCGTGAGTACTCGCGCACCTCCAGCTTCACCGTGAAGCCCGCCTTCTGCAGTTGCTGTTGCACGACCTGGGCGACCTCGGGGAGTTCGGGCCGGTTGTCGTAGGTGGCGAGGGTGATCGACGCACCGTCGGGCCGGGCGGCCTTCGCGCGTCCTGCCGGCTTCACGCGCTTGCTCTCGGCCCAGGTGACGGCGGGTCCGAAGATGCCGGCGCCGGGGTCGGCGTACCCCTCGAAGACGCCCTTGACGAGGGCGGAGGAGTCGATCGCCGTGCGGGCGGCGGCGCGCAGTGCCGGGTCCTTGAAGGGCCCGGTCCGCGTGTTGAGCTGCAGGCTGGTGGTCCGGGTGGTGCCGGCCTCCTTGAGGGTGGACTTGTCGAGTGTGGCGGCCTGGGCGACGGGGATCGCCTCGGCTATGTCGACGTCGCCGGTGCGGACGGCGTTGGCGCGGGCGGTGCCGTCCTTGACGAAGCGCGCGTCGACACCGGAGGCGTGGGCGAGGCCGCCCCAGTAGTCGTCGTAGCGGTCGAGCGTGGCGGAGCTGCCGCCGTTGACCTTGGTGATCTCGAAGGGTCCGGTGGCGGTGCCGACGGGGGTGGGGACACCCGGGCGCTCGCCCTCCTTCCCGTACGCCTCGGGGGAGAGGATCGCCAGACTCGGACCGGCCAGGCGCATGGGGAGGACGGGGTCGGGCTCGGCGGTGGTGATGCGGACGCCGCTGTCGCCGTCGGGCTCGGGGCTGAGGGTGACTCCGGCGAGGGCGGTGGGAGCGGGCCGGGCTTTCGTGGCGTGGGTGAGCGCGGCGGCCACGGCGGCGGGGGTGACCTCCGTGCCGTCCTGGAAGGTGGCCTCGCGCAGAGTGAACCGCCAGGTGCGGTCGTCCTCCCGGCGCCAGGACCGGGCGAGCGCGGGGGCCGCGGCGCCGTTGGCGTCCAGGGCGGTCAGCCCCTCGGTGACGCCGAGCCTGCTGAGCAGCGTGGCGTCGGCTCCGTACGGCGAGAAGTTCTCGGCGGGCGGGAAGGCGAGGGCGACGCGCAGCCGCGACTCCGAAGGCCCGCCCCCCGACGACGACTCCCCACCGGGAGAGACGAAACAGCCGGTCAGTCCCGGGAGAAGGACGAGGGGGACGAGAAACCGGATCCCACTCTTACTGCTGAAAATACGCACTTGCACATTCTATGCACCAAGGTGATTCCCGATTGGCTCACGGAATTTGACAGGGGCGACGATCACTCCCTAAACCTAGCCACATGACATCCATTTTCAACAAGGTGGGGCTGTCGTGAGGATCGCGTTCGTCGGCAAGGGCGGCAGCGGCAAGACCACCCTGTCCGCACTCTTCTCCCGCCACCTGTCGCGCTCCGGCGCCCCGGTCCTCGCCGTCGACGGCGACATCAACCAGCACCTGGCCGAGGCGCTGGGCGGCGAGGAGAAGTCCGCCCCTCCCCTGGGCCCACACCTGCCCGAGATCAAGGACTGCCTACGGGGCGACAATCCCCGCATCCCCTCCTCCGAGGCGATGATCAAAACGACCCCACCCGGCCGTGGGTCCCGTCTCCTGCGTCCGCTCGGCGACGACGAACTGCACACCCGGCACGTCGGCCGGGCGGGTGGCGTCCCTCTCATGGTGACGGGCGAGTTCGACGAGTCCGACCTGGGTGTTGCCTGCTACCACTCCAAGCTGGGCGCGGTGGAGCTGTATCTGAGCCACCTGCTGGACGGCCCCGGCGAGTACGTCGTGGTCGACATGACGGCGGGCGCGGACGCGTTCGCCTCGGGACTGTTCGCCCGTTTCGACATCACGTTCCTGGTCGCGGAACCCACCCGCAAGGGCGTCTCGGTCTACCGCCAGTACCGCGACCACGCGGAACAGTTCGGGATCCGCATCGCGGTCGTCGGCAACAAGGTGACCTGCGAGGACGACCTGCTCTTCCTCAAGGAGCAGGTGGGCGACGACCTGTTGACCCACCTGGTCCACTCCCCCTGGGTCCGCGCGGCGGAACAGGGCCGAGCAGGGTCCGGCCCGGACGCACTGGCGTCGCTGGAGCCGCACAACCGCCACGCCCTCACGGTCCTGCGCGACGCGGTCGACGCCGAGGTGCGCGACTGGGATCGGCTCCACCGTCACGCGGTGGAGTTCCACCTGCGCAACGTCCACGCCTGGGCGGACGCGCGTACGAGCCAGGATCTGGCGGCACAGGTGGATCCGGACTATGTGCCAGGGCCGACCGCCCTGGCCTGAGGCGCGCCACACCGTCCCCACCTCTTCGGGCTACTCGATCCCCGTGGCGTCGAGTAGCCGGACCACGTCCTTGCGCCCGTATCCGAGCAGTCGGGCGCGGTCGGCTGCCATCAGGACCAGGTGCGCGGCGATCTTCGCGGCGTATCCGTTCTTGCTGTCCGCGTCGAACCATTCCTGGGGTTTCTCGACGCCCAGGCTGTTCATCACCAGGCCGTGCTCTCGGCGGATTTCCGCGACGGTACCGGCGACCGCGTCCAGGAGCGTCTTTCCCGGCCGTTCGCATTCCAGGGCGAAGCACCCCCGGTCGACCGGCAGGCACCCCTCCGGCGGGCGCGCCCGCAGCCCCGCGTACCTTTCGTCCCCGAAGCCCGAGGCCCGGAACTCCTCGTGCACCAGGGAGAACCGATGGAAGCCGGGTGGCACCGGAGGCGGTGGCGGCGCGTACTCCCACCCGGCGTCCTCGTACAACTGGCGCTTCACCTCTTCTGCGTCGGCATGCGTCACGGTGAAGCCGTTGGCCTCGTTGCGCCCGGTCGTCGTGCCGTCGGGGTTGCGGTGGAAGTGCAGGCCCATGGTGTGCTCCCGTCTCCGTGCTGAGAATGGACGACAAGTCCCGTCACCAGCTCGAACGGCCCGCAGGCCAGGCAGGTGCCCGCTCCCCGAAGCACCATCCGATCGCGTGAAAAGGGCCGCTGCGGGAACTTCCGGCCCGGCCGGACGGACGGTTGTTACGCTCCCCCGATGAGGATTCCGGGCCCCACAGAGATCCGGGCGCTGCACGAGAAGTACGCGCCCACCACCGAGGCGTTCACCCTCGTCCACAGGCACTGCGAGATCGTCTGGGGAATCGCCGAGCAGCTCCTTTCGGCGCCCCACCTCGCCCACCTCGACGCGGAGCTGGTCCGCGCCGGCTGTCTCCTCCACGACATCGGCGTCTACCGCCTCTACGGCGCTGACGGACGGCTGGACCACCGGAACTACATCCGACACGGTCTGCTCGGTCACGAAATCCTCGAAGCGGAGGGCTTCCCCGAGACTCTCCGCCGCTTCTGCTCCCACCACACCGGAGTAGGACTCACGCGGCAGGACATCGTGAGCCAGCAACTGCCCCTCCCTCCCGCCGACTTTTTGGCGGTGACGGAGGAGGAGAGGCTGGTGATGTACGCGGACAAGTTCCACACGAAGTCCCGGCCGTCCGCGTTCCTCTCGCCCGACGAGTACGCCACCTACGTCCGCCGCTTCGGCGAGGACAAGGTGGCCGCCTTCGCAGCCCTCCGCACCGAGTTCGGCGACCCGGATCTCGACGGGTCTGAGCCGTGCGGCAGCGTGGCCGCAGACGCGAGGACGGCCCACGTCAAGACAGCATGGAAGTCGGGTCCGAACACGGCGAAGGGGCCGGCCCGTCACGTTCGTTGACCTACTGTGACCACATGACGACGAAGTCTCTTCCCCGCCTCACTCCTACGGGCACCTGCTGGTGCGGCTGCGCCAAGAAGGTCGGCCCCGGATCGTTCTTCGCTCCCGGCCACGACAAAGTGGCGGAAGCCGCACTGCTGGCGGCCGAGTACGGTTCCTCCGTCGCCCAGTTGCTGCACGGCCACGGATACGGGCCCGGACACTCGGTGAGCGCGCGTGCCGTTTCTGAGGGTGTGTGGCAGAAGTGCCCCACATGCGACTACGTCGGCGCACCGGCGAGCATCGCCAACCACACGAAGAAGTCGCACGCCGCAGCCACCGGCGAGCAGGCGCAGGGAGCGGAGCGTTGACCGAACCCGTCCGCAGCAGCCAGCGCGCCGACCTCGCAAGAGCCGTGCGCACGTACGGCGGCCACTGGGACACCGCCCGAAGCCTGCGCGCGCTGCGTGACGCCGGACACGAACCGCAGGACAAGCACACCCGCCGGATCCTCCGGGACCTCGCGAGCGATGGCCTGCTGGTGAAGGTGGAGGACAGGCCCGTCAAGTACCGTCCTGCTGACGCAGGTTGAGAAGGAGATAGGCCCACCCGGCCCGTCGCGGCGGCAGCGGCAGCGGCAGCGGCAGGTAAACACCTCCTCCCAGCGGGCACCCGAGTTGCGGGCGCCGGCCGACGGAACGGTGACGATCAACCCTTCCTGGACGGCCTGTTCCAAGAGCGCGTCATTAACGACACCGGGTCGCCGACGTCGGGGACATCGGCGGTGCCGTCGACGGTGGTGTCGTACCCATAGCCCGCAGAACGGGACGGGCCCCTCCCCTCGGGCGAAGAAGGGAGAGGCCAGAACGGGACGGGCCCCCCTTCGGGCGAGGAAGGGAGAGGCCCGTCCCGTGCGCTACCGCACCGGCGCCGCGACCTGCGCCGGCGCGTAGCCGGTGGGACGGGCCGTAAAAGTGCCGCGGCCCTGGGTGCGGCTGCGCAACCGGGTCGCGTAGCCGAACAGTTCGGCCAGCGGCACGCAAGCGGTGACGACGGCCGCACCGGCCCGCGTGACCGAACCGGTCACCCGGCCGCGCCGCGCGGCGAGATCGCCGAGCACACCGCCGACCGCGTCCTCGGGCACGGTGACCGTGACCTCGACGACCGGCTCCAGCAGGACCATCGCGCAGGCCCGCAGGGCGTCCCGGAGACCGAGCCGGCCGGCCGTGCGGAACGCCGTGTCCGAGGAGTCCTTCACATGGGTCGCCCCGTCGGTGAGCGTGACGCGCAGCCCGGTGACCGGGTGACCGCCGAGCGGCCCCTCGGCCAGGGCATCACGGCAGCCGGCCTCGACCGCCCGGACGTACTCCTGCGGCACCCGCCCGCCGACCACGGCCGAGCGGAACTCGAAGCCTCCCTCCTCGTACGGCTCCACGTCGAGGACGACATGGGCGAACTGCCCCGCCCCGCCGTCCTGTTTGACGTGCCGGTACACCAGACCGGACACGCCCCGGCCGACGGTCTCGCGGTAACTGACCTGGGGACGGCCGACGTTGACCTCCAGCCCCAGCTCGCGCCGGAGCTTCTCCACCGCCACCTCCAGGTGCAGTTCACCCATGCCGGACAGCACCGTCTGCCCGGTCTCCGGGTCGGTCCGCACGACCAGCGAGGGATCCTCGTCGGTCAGTCGCGCCAGCCCCGACGCGAGCCGGTCGGTGTCACCGGCCCGGCGGGACTCGATCGCGGCCGACACCACCGGCTCGGCCACACCGGGCGGTTCGAGTACGAGCGGCGCGTGCTGCGCGCACAGGGTCGAGCCGGCACGGGCGGACTTCAGCCCGATCACGGCGACGATGTCCCCGGCGACCGCCCGGTCCAGCGGGGCGTGCCGGTCGGCCTGGACGCGCAGGATCCGCCCGATCCGCTCGGTGCGCCGCGCGGTCGCGTCCCACAGGGTGTCTCCCTTCTCGATCGTGCCCGAGTAGACGCGCAGATAGGTCAGGCGTCCCGTCGGGGTGGCGTGCACCTTGAACGCCAGGGCGGCGGCCGGTGCCGCGGGATCGGCGGGCCGGGCCTGCTCCTCACCCTCGTGCGTGCCGCGGACCGGCGGCACGTCCAGGGGCGACGGCAGATAGGCGACGACGGCGTCCAGCAGCGGTTCGACACCGCGGTTGCGGTAGGCGGAGCCGCACAGCACGACCACGCCGTCACCGTCACGGGTCACCTCGCGCAACGCCGAGACGAGGGTCCGCTCGCCCAGCGCACCCGTGTCGCAGAACTCCTCCAGCGCGCCCGGGTGCAGTTCCGCCACGGCCTCCTCCAGCGACCGGCGGCGGGCGACGGCTTCGTCCCTCAGGCCGTCCGGCACCGGCGTCTCCTCGACGGAGCCGCCGTCGTCCCACAGCAGTGCGCGCATGCGCACCAGGTCGACGACGCCCGTGAAGGTGTCCTCCGCTCCGATCGGCAGCTGCGCGACCAGGGGCGCCGGGTGCAGTCGCTCACGGATCGACGTCACGGCGGCGTCGAGGTCGGCCCCGGTACGGTCCATCTTGTTGACGAACGCGATCCGCGGGACGCCGTACCGGTCGGCCTGCCGCCACACCGACTCGCTCTGCGGCTCCACCCCGGCGACCGCGTCGAACACGGCCACCGCCCCGTCGAGCACCCGCAGCGCACGCTCCACCTCGTCGGCGAAGTCGACGTGTCCGGGGGTGTCGATGAGGTTGATCCGGTGACCGTCCCAGGCGCAGCTGACCGAGGCGGCGAAGATGGTGATGCCACGGTCACGCTCCTGCGGGTCGAAGTCGGTGACGGTGGTGCCGTCGTGGACCTCGCCGCGCTTGTGGGTGGTGCCGGTGGCGAACAGGATCCGTTCGGTGACGGTGGTCTTGCCGGCGTCGACGTGGGCGAGGATGCCGAGGTTGCGGACGACGGCGAGCGGGTTGAGGTGGGTGCGCACGGCCCAGGGCCTTTCGATGCGATCAGAAAAGGGGCAGCGCGATTCCCGGGCGAAACAGACAGGAGCCTCCGGGACCTGACCTCACGTCAAGGACGTCGGTGGTCGCCGGGCGTTCGTCCCGGTCAGCCGGTGCCGCCGCGCAGCGGACACCGGGGCGACGAAGACACCAGGAGCACCTCGTGCTGCGGCAGGGAGACGGCGACAGCGGTGTGGTCACGCATGGCGGTCTCCCTTCGTTCGTCACATCGGTGCACCGCCGGGATCGTGGGCGGCGCGGGTATGGGGGTGAGTGTAGGGAGACCTGGGTGACGGGGCCAGGGATTATTCCGAGAGCTGGGGTGTCATGGGGACGGTACCCGCAGGCGCATACACATGGCCGCTTTCACCTTTCAATGACACTTGGGAGCGACGAACGGCGGGGAGGCCTCGTTCACCGCCTTCGAGAACGGGTCCCAGCCGCTGGAAGGCAGGCTCGCGCCAGGGGTGACAACCACGAAGAACGCCGACCATGTCCTGGAGACCGAGTACGGCAAGAAGGTCGTGGTGACCGTGCAGCGGAGCAACGAGGACTTCGACCTGGACTTCCCGGAGTTCAACGGCCAGATCACCGGCTGAGCCCGCCGCGTCGACAGAGTGCCGTCCCTGCCGACGCGACGGAAAGAACCAGGTCGACCTACTCCGGCGGAGTAGGCGTGTCGTGGGTGCGGTACATCGCCTGGACGTCGAGTTCCAGTTGGACGGTCGGGCCGACCACCGCGATGCCGCGGGCCAGCATCGAGCGCCAGTTGAGGGTGTAGTCCTCGCGGTGGAGTTCCGCCGTCGCCAGGGCCGCGCAGCGCAGTTCCTGGCCGTAGCCGCCGTTCACCGTGCCGAGGTACGTCGTGTCCAGGGACACCGAGCGGCTGACGCCGTGCATGGTGAGGGAGCCCTGGAGCGTCCACTTGGTGCCGCCGCGGTAGGCGAAGCGCGCGCTCGTGAAGTCGATGTACGGGAAACGCTCGACGTCGAGGAAGTCGGCGGACCGCAGGTGGTTGTCGCGGGTGGTGTTGCCCGTGGTGATGCTGGAGGCGTCGATCCTGACGTGCACGCGGGAGTCGGCCATGTCCGGGGCTATCCGGATGCCGCCTTCGAAGCGTTCGAAACGGCCGTGGACATGCGCCATGCCGACGTGCTTGGCGATGAACCGGATCGCCGTGTGCGGCGGGTCGAAGAGCCAGGTGCCGGGTGTCGGAAGCTGGAGCGCCTCGGCGGGTTGCAGCCAGACGCGCTCCGTGGCCGTCGGGGTGCCCGGGCCCGTCTCGATCGTCTCGCGGTGCGGCCGCAGGCCCTGCGCCGAGATGAGCAGGCTGTAGCGGCCGGGCGGCAGCGCCGCGAGGAAGTAGCCGTAGGGGTCGGTCGTGCCGCGGGCGGCGACGCGGTGGGTGTCCAGGGCGGTGACGGTGACGTCCGCGGCCGCCAGGGGCGAGCCCATCGGGTCGACGACCTCGCGGGCCACCGCGCCCGCGCCGTCGGGGAGGGGGAGGGCGAGGCCCGCCGCCGCGGCGGAGGTGTTCTTGAGCCACCGGCGCCGGAGCAGTGCGAGGGCCATGGTGGTCACCTTTCTTCGGGTGTGCGGCCGTGCGGTCGGCGATTTCCGCGCATGCCGACGGCCGCACCTTGCTGCGGTCACACCCCCTTGTCGATCTTGACGGACCGGATTCCGGTCCGGGTGTCTCAATACGAGACAGTCAGGACCGCTTCGTGAAGGCGTCCGCGTGTTCGGCCGCCCACCGGGTGAAGGTGCGCGCCGGGCGCCCGGTGACCTTCTCGACGGTGCCGGAGACCGTACGGCCGACTTCGGGAGTGTCTCCGTACGCCATGAGCAGGAAGCCGATGACGTCTTCCGGGAGACCCGCCGCCCGCCACTGTGCGATGGCCTGCTCCTCGGTCAGCTCGACCAGGGTGATCTCCCGGCCGACGGCCGCGGCGATCGTCTTCACCTTGTCGCCGACGGTGAGCACGTCGGGGCCGGTGATCACGTACTCCTGGCCGCCGTGCCCCTCCTCCGTGAGCGCGACCGCCGCGACGGCGCCGATGTCGCCCTCGTGGACCATGGCGCTCAGCCGGTCGACGAACGGCTCCCGCACCTCGCCCGAGGCCACGATCCCGTCCGCCCACTCCAGGGCGTTGGCCATGAACTCGACCGGCATGAGCACGGTCCAGTCCACGCCGCCCCCGGTGCGCCCCGCGTCCTCCAGCGGGGTAGGGCCGCCGCCGTGCAGCACGGTGACGCGACGGACACCGGCGGACTTGGCGAGTTCCAGGATCCGGGGGCCGGTCTCCAGCGGGCTGAAGGCGGCACCGCCGAAGGTGATCAGGTGGAGACCGGTGACGCCCTCCAGGGCCGGGGCCAGGCCGTCCGGCTCGGTCAGGTCGCCCTCGACGACCTCGACGCCTGCCGGGAAGGCGGCCTTCCCTGCGTCACGGGTGAGAGCACGCACCTCGTGCCCCCGGTCGAGCAGCTCGGCGACGACCTGACGGCCGACGGTTCCGGTGGCGCCGGTGACAAGGATCTTCTGCGTCTGAGTCATGCCACGACCCTAGGAAGGCTTGCGGTCACCTTCTGTCCGCGAGCCGGAGTCCGGCGGGCCCCCTTCGAACGCCGCGAGCAGTACGCCCCGTACCCCCTCTTCCGTCACCTCGCGCGGGTTGGCGTACGGCTCGCCCGCGGCCCGGGCCGCCGCGGGGGTGAGGTCCGCCTCCTTGAGGCCGAGTTCGGCGAGGGAGCGCGGTGCGCCGAGGCGGCCGGCCAGGTCCCACAGGGCGCGGGGCACGTCGTAAGTGCCGAGGGCGCGGCGCAGTACCGTCAACGCCTGCGGGGCGGCGGGGGCGTTGTGGGCGAGGGCATGCGGCAGGACGACGGTGTGGGTCTCGGCGTGGGGCAGGCCGTAGGTGCCGCCGAGGACGTGGCACAGCTTGTGGTGCAGGCCCATGGTCGTCGCGCCGAGGCATGCGCCGCACAGCCATGCCGCGTACAGCGCCCGGCTGCGCGCGTCGAGGTCCGCCGGGTCGCCGGCCAGCCACGGCAGCGCCTCGGCCATCGCGCGGACGCCCTCCTCGGCCATGACCGAGACCAGCGGTGAGACGTCCGGGGCGTACAGCGCCTCGACGGCGTGCGCGAGTGCGTTGATCCCGCTGGTCACGGTCAGTGGTACGGGCAGGGAGAGGGTGAGCCGCGGGTCGTAGACGACGCTGCGGGGCTGGACGACCGGATCGCGGCCGGTGCGTTTGGTGCCGTGCTCGGTCAGGCCCCAGACCGGCGTCATCTCGGAGCCCGAGTAGGTCGACGGTACGGCGATCAGCGGCAGTCCGGTGCGCAGCGCGATCGCCTTGCCGAGCCCGATCGCGGAGCCGCCGCCGACCGCGACGCAACCGTCCGCCCCGGCCGCCCGGACGGCCGCGACGGCCCGGTCGGCGTCCTCGACGGGCACGTGCATCCGTGCCTCGGCGTACAGCCCGGCGCAGCTGGCGCCGAGCGCGTCCGCGACGGCCCGTGCCATCTGCTCGCCCCGGCTGCCGGACACCACGAGCAGCCGCCTCAGGCCCAGGCGCGCCGCCTCGCCCGGGGTCGCGGTGACGGCCGCGCCGGGCCGGAAGACCACCCGGACGGGCCGGGTTTCGTAGCTGAAGTCGTCCCGGAACGTCATGCGGTCCGCTCCAGTACGAGGTCGAAGCGGGCGTGCCGGAAGGGGTTGTCCACGCCGAACTCCCGGGCCAGCGCCGGGTCGTCGGTCTGCGTGAAGTCCTGGACGAGACTCCGCTTCACGGCGAACACCGCGTCGGAGTCGAGGTAGTCGCCGCCGGCCACGAAGATGTGCGTGGTGACGGGCGTGTGGCCCTCGGCCGTGGCGATGAAGTGGATGTGCGCGGGGCGGTAGGGGTGCCGCCCGGTCGCGCGCAGCAGCCCGCCCACGGGGCCGTCGGTGGGGATGGGATACGCCGCCGGGACGCAGGTACGGAACCAGAAGCGGCCCTCGGCGTCGGCGGTGAACAGCCCTCGTCCGTTGCCCGCGGGCTGGACGCCGGGCTGCTGGACGTCGTAGAAGCCCTTGTCGTCGGCCTGCCAGACGTCGACGACGGCGCCGGGCAGCGGGGTGCCGTCGGCTGAGCGCACCCGGCCGCTGACGACGCACTTCTCGCCCCCGCCGACCAGGTCGATGTCGTCGCCGAGCGCGCGGACCGGCGACTCGGTCATGTGGAAGGGGCCCAGCACGGTCGACTCGGTGGCGCCCGCCGCGTGATCGCCGCTCAGCGTCTCCAGCAGCATGGACAGGCCCAGCACGTCCGACAGCAGGATGAACTCCTGCCGGATGTCGGTGCACATCTGCCCGGTCGCCGTCAGGAAGGCGATCGCTCGCTCCCACTCCTCCTGGGTGAGACGGGTCTCGCGGGCGAAGTCGTGCAGATGGCGGACGAGGCCGGTGAGCAGTTCACGCAGCCGGGGGTCGGTGGTCGCGTGCAGGCTGGCGAGGGCCTGCTCGGTGACGCCGGCCCTGGTCGCATCGGTGGTCATCCCGGCTCCTCGTCGTGGACGTCTGCTTCTTCCATGATGGCGCGCTCACCCGTGCCCGAGGACGCGCTCACCCGTGCCCGAGGATCTGCCGTAGCGCGTCCGCGAGCAGTTCCCCGGCGTCCGCAGCGGCGGCGGCGTGCCGGAAGGCGACGAAACCGTCCGGGCGGACGAGGAGGGCGCCCGCGTCGGAGGTCTCGCGCAGGCGTGCCCAGTCGCCGTAGGGATCCTCGTACTCCTGGCCGGGACCGATCACCACGGTGGCGATCTCGATGTCCTGGGCCGAGGCCGCCCGCACCCAGTCCTCGCCCCCGATGCCGGTCAGCAGGGTGAAACGGCCCCGGCCGACGGTGTCGAGGGTGGAGAGCATGCGGGTGCCGCGGGTGATCCAGGCGTGCGGGAGCCGGGCGCCGGGCCGGGTGGACGGCTGGTGGTGCAGTTCGGGGTCGCGGGTGAAGCCGGGGTCGGGCGTGCCGTCCGGGACGATCGCGGCGGAGTTCTCCGCGGGGTAACGCTGGTTGAGGTCGACGCCGTGTGCGTTGAACTCGTAGACCTTGAAGGCGATCGCCTCCCGCAGCTTCGCCCGTTGCTTCTCGGCGGCCTCGGTGGCGTCCTTGCGGGCGGCGATGTTGGCCCAGAGCCGCTCGGGGGTCTGCGGGGCGAGGCCGTCCAGCGCCTCGAAGACCGGGGCGGTCTCGCGGATGGACCGGTTGGCGCGGGTGACGATCTGGCGTCCGACCGGGGCGCGTTCGGCGGTGTAGCTGTCGAGCAGCCGGGGGTGGGCGGTGCCGTCGAGGACCAGCTTGAGCTTCCAGGCGAGGTTGTAGGCGTCCTGGATCGAGGTGTTGGAGCCGAGGCCGTTGGACGGCGGATGCCGGTGGACGGCATCACCGGCGCAGAAAACCCGGCCGTCGGCATACGTCTCGGCGTACATCTCGTTGACGGTCCACGCCGAGGACGACGTGACGGTCACGGGGATGTCGTCGTCGCCGACGAGCTTCCGGACGATCGACTCGGCGTACTCGGTCGTCAGGTCGGGGGCGCCGGCGCTCACGTCGTAGCCCCAGACGATCAGCCACTCGTTCCAGGGGCGCACGCAGCGCACCAGGCCCGCGCCGATGCCGCCGACCGTCGCGCCGGGGGCGAGGACCCAGTAGAGGGTGGACGGGCGGTGGGCGGTGTACTTGCTCAGGTCCGCCTCGAAGACGATGTTGATGCTGCCGGCCACGCCCATCCGGCCGCCCATCGGCAGCCCGGCGTCCGCGGCGACCTTCGACCGTCCGCCGTCGGCGCCGATCAGGTACTTGGCGCGGATCTCGTACGTGTCCCCGCGCAGCCGGTCGCGGACGGTGGCGGTGACGCCGTCGGGGTCCTGGGTGTGGGAGAGGTACTCGTTCTCGAAGCGGAGCCGGGTGCCGCGGGCGACGGCCGCGTTCACGAGGACCGGCTCCATGAGGTGCTGCGGCATGTCGCACATGCGGGTGGGGCTGGCGAGTTCGTGTTCGGCCTGCACGAGGGGGTCGTTGCCCCAGGAGCGCACCCGGCCCAGTTCCTCGCCCGCGAGGCTGGTGCAGAACGTCGTGTTGCCCATCAGGTGCTGCGGGGTGGCCTGGGCGACGACCTCCTGCTCGACGCCGAGGTCGCGCAGCACTTCCATGGTGCGCTGGTTGGTGATGTGTGCCCGTGGTGTGTCGGCAAGGCTCGCACAGCGGGTCACCACGATGTTGGGGACGCCGTAGGTGCTCAGGGCCAGCGCGGCCGAGGCACCGGCCGGGCCGCTGCCCACGATCAGGACGTCGGTCTCGACGGCGGTGGCCATGCGGCGCTCCTGCGAAGGGGGGTTGGGCGGCGGATGAAGAACGTGCATGATCATGGGGCGCTCCGGCGGGGCGCGGGTGTCTCATTACGAGACACCGCGTCGTAGACGAGGGGCGGCGTCGGGTCCCTGGTGAAAGACTCCGCGGAGCCGGCCAGGGCGGCGTCGGGTTCCTCGTGAAGAGACTGACTCCGCGGAGCCGGTGAAGAGCGGCATCGGGTCTCTCGTGAAGTGACCCTGGAGCCGACCAAGGGCGGCATCGAGGACCTGGTGAAGAGACTCCGCGGAGCCGGCGAAGAGCGACGTCGGGACCCGCAGTTGTTTCCTGTTAAACCGAACCCGTTACGGTGGGTCGTGCCGTGACCACCACCGACCCCTCCCCCGCAGCCACCGCCCGGCCCTCCCTGCGCCTCGCCCGCGAGCGGTTCCTGTCGGGGCGTCCGCTGCCCCGGGGCGTGCCGGAGGACGTCGTCGCGGCGTGGCGGCGAGCGCGGTTCTTCGGTGTGCCGCACGACTTGGCGGAGCCGGCGACCCGCCCCCCGCTCGCCGTGGAGCCGGCGCTGCTCGGCGCCGCCCGGCCGGTGCTCGACCGGATCGTCCCGGTGCTGGGCGCGGACGGGGCGCTGCTGGTGCTGACCGACGAGCGGCTGCGCGTGCTGTGGACGGCGGGCAGCGTACCGGGGTACGGCGCGTGCCCCGTCCTGTCGGAGCAGGAGGTCGGCAACAACAGTGCGGCGCTCGCCGTGCGGGTCCGGAGCCGGGCCGAGGTGCACGGCCCCGAGCACTTCCTCGACCGGTGGCAGGACGTGTCCGCGGTCAGCGTCCCGGTGCTCGGGCCGGAGAGCGGGCAGGTGCTGGGCACCGTGTCCGTCGTGACACGGCTGTGTACCGCGGGAGCGCCGCACCCGCAGGCGGCCTTCGCCGAGGCGACGGTCGCGGCGATCGAGACGGAGCTGCGGGTACGTGCGGGGTGGGACGAGCGGGTGCTGCTGGACGCCTATGTGCGGGCGGCGCGGGGACCGGACCGGGCCGTGGCGGCACTCGACGGCCGCAACCGGCTGGTCAGCGAGGCGGCGCAGCGGCTGCTGACACCCGAGGTGCTCGGGGTGCTGGAGCGTACGGCGGCCGGCGCGCGGGACACGGACGTCACGGGCTTCGCGGAGTTGCCGGAGGGAGCCGGGTGCACCGCGCGCGTCACTCCGGTGCGTCAGGACGGCAGGACCATCGGGATCGTGGCCGCCCTGGAACCGCTCGAGGATCCGGCGCCCAGGGCCTCGGCCTCGGTCTCGTCCCCGCCGGTCACCCTGACCGGCTCCTCGGTCCCCTGGCGGCACACCATCGGACATGCCGTCGAACTGGCCCGGTCCCGGAAGCCCCTGCTGCTCACCGGTGAGCGCGGTACGGGCAAGTCCGCCCTGGCACGGGAGCTGTTCGGGCCGGGCCCCGTCCAGGTCGCCGACGCGGCGCGGGACACCGGCCTCGACCAGGCCCTGCCCGCGTGGCGCTCCGGGCGCCCCCTCCTGCTCCGGCACGCCGAGCGCCTGGCGCAGCCCGGCGTGGCGGCGCTCAACTCCCTGCTCGACCAGCACCCGGACATCCGGCTGCTGGTCACCTACACACCCGGCGCGCCCGCCGGCCCCTGCCTGCAGCGCCTGCTGGACAAACTGTCCGCCCGCTCGGTGACCCTGCCGCCGCTACGGGAACGCGCCGAGGACATACGGGAGCTCCTGCCGGCCCTCACTCCCCGCCCGGCGCCCGGGCAACCGCCGCTGACCTGGACCCTGGACGCCCTGCATGCGCTGGAGCGGTACCCGTGGCCCGGCAACGTCACCGAGCTGGCCCATGTCGTACGGGCCCTCGCCGAGCACCGGAGGATGTCCGGGCCGGTCCGCCGGGCGGAGCTGCCGGACGCCGTCCGGGAAGGACCGGCCGCTCGTCCGCTCAGCCCGATGGAGCATGCCGAGCGGGCCGCGATCCTGGAGGCGCTGCGCCGCCACGGGGGCAACAAGGCCCGCGCGGCGGCGGCGCTGGGGATCGGCCGGGCGACGCTCTACCGCAAGCTGCGGGGCTACCGACGCTGATCCCCGGCGATGAGGGTGATGCACAACAGCTCGCCTGACGCACAACAGCTCGGGCGGGTCGAGAAGATCTCGACCCGCCCGAGCTGGTCTGTGTCCGAGGGGGGACTTGAACCCCCACGCCCGATAAAGGGCACTAGCACCTCAAGCTAGCGCGTCTGCCATTCCGCCACCCGGACCAGGTGCCCGCCGCCGTGCCAGGGGTGTTCCCCGCGGCGACATGGACAACCATACCAAGCTTTCGGAGTGCCTTTCACCTGCGTTTCCGTGCGCCTGGCGGGGGTCCGGGACCTCGCGCACCGATCCCTCTAGGGTCACACCATGAGTGACTGGATGGTTACGCAGAGCCCTTCGCCCGGGCGTCGCCCGCGTGCGCTGTCGCCGCTCAGGGAGCATCTGCGGGACACGTTCTGGTTCGCCCCCACCGCGGCGATGGTCGGTGTCTTCGTGGTCTGGCTCGGTGCGGAGGCGCTCGACACCACCATCGTCGACGCGCTCCAGCAGGACCGTGACTACGAGACGCTCGGCGAGCTGCTGCGGTTCGCGGAGGACGCGAAGGCCGTGGTGAGCGCGGTCGGCTCGGCGATGATGACCTTCATCGGTGTGGTCTTCAGCATCTCGCTGGTGGCCGTGCAGATGGCGAGCGGGCAGTTCACCCCGCGCGTGGTGCGGCTCTTCGTGCGCAGCCGGATCACCAAGGCGACCTTCGCGGTCTTCCTGTCGACCTTCGTGCTGACCCTGCTGGTCCTGACGAGCTTCGACACCGTCGACGATCCCCGGGCCGTCACGACGGTGCCTCTGGTGCAGTCGGTCCTCACCCTCTGCATGGTCGCCCTGAGCCTCCTGCTCTTCGTGCTGTACGTGAACGCCACCCTGCGGCTGATGCGGATCAGCCATGTGATCGCGCGGATCGCCTCGGAGTCGTTCCGGGTGGTCGCGTCGATGCCCGTGCCGGTGGGCGGGCAGGACACTGCGGGCCTCGGCGGCGAGACCGCGTGGGTGCCGCACGAGGGCCGGGCGGGAGTGCTGCGGGACGTGCACATCGCACGCTTGGTGCGGGTGGCGCGCAAACACGGGGTCGTGCTGCGGCTGCTCCCGCGGATCGGGGACTTCGTGGTACCCGGGATGCCCGTACTGGCGGTGCACGGCGGGCCGGTCCCGCCGCGCAGGGCGCTGCGCTACGCGATCTCGGTGGGAGTGGAGCGGACCTACCACCAGGATCTCGGTTTCGGACTGCGGCAGTTGTCCGACATCGCACTGCGCGCCCTGTCCCCCGCGATCAACGATCCGACGACCGCCGTCCAGGCGCTGGACCGCGTCGTCCAGTTCCTGGCCGCACTGAGCCGGCGCCCGCTGGACGCCGCCCTGCACCGGGACCGGGCCGGTGCGGTGCGGCTGGTGCAGCCCGTACCCGGCTGGACCGAGCTGGTGGACCTCGGGTTCACCGAGACACGGGGGTGCGCCATCGGCAGCCCGCAGATCTCCCGGCGCATGCTGGCCGGTCTCGACGACCTGCTCCTGCTCGCGCCGCCGGAGCGCCGCGAGCCGCTGCTGCGCCATCGCGAACTGCTCCGGCAGGCGGTCGATCGCGCCGCGGCGACTCCGCCGGACCGGGACTTCGCCCTGCGCCCGGACCGGCAGGGCATCGGCTGAACGACCTCTCGAAGCGCCGGGCCGCGCCACGTCGGGCCGCACCCACATGCAGGCCCCCTGCCGGCCGTCGCAGCGCTTCGGCGTCCGACGCCGGCCCCCTCATCGCGAACCCCGCGGGGACCGGCGTCGGACGCGCCCCCCTGGGTCAGGGCAGCAGCTGGTACTCCGGGAAGTTGCCCGGCAGCCGCTCCCCCTGCGGTCCTCGTGTCACCGCCCGCACGAGCAGGTCGCCGCCGACGAACGCGCCGCGCCAGGACGCGCCGAGCCCGCCGAACAGTTCGTCGCGATCGCCCCGGGAGCGGGGCGTGCCGTGGCCGACCTTGAACGCGCGGATGTGCGGGGCGAGCCGCTCGTACGTCGCCCGGTCGTCGGTGGACAGCGTGGCGACCAGCGCGCCGTTGGAGGCGTTCATCGCGGCCAGCAGCTCCGCCTCGGTATCGACCAGGACGATCGTGTCGACCGGGCCGAAAGGCTCCGCGTGGTGCAGTGGAGAGGACGAGGGCGGGTTGAGGAGCGTGACCGGCTGGACGTAGGCGGAGGTGTCCTGGCCGGGCAGAAAGCGGGCGTCGTCGGGCGTGGCCCGGTGCAGCGGCACGGCGCCGCGTTCGATCGCCACGGCGACCTGGTCCTGCAGCTCCTTCGCCTTGGCCGCGTTGATCACCGGCCCGAAGTCCAGCTCCGGATACGGGTCGTCAGACTGCTCCACGGCGAGCGGATGCCCGACCCTGAGTGTGCGCACCGCCGGGAGGTACGCCGCCAGGAACGCGTCGAACAGGTGCCGCTGGACGACGAAGCGCGGGTACGCCGTGCAGCGCTGCTTGCCGTAGTCGAAGAGCTTGGGGATCACCGCGGCGAAGGTGTCCCAGTCCGAGTGGTTCCAAAAGCCCCAGGTGTTGAGTCCCTCCTGTTCGAGTACGTGTCGTTTGCCGAGGTCGGCGACGGCTGTGGCCACGGCTGCGCCGGTGTCGCGGCCGCCGACGAAGGAGACGCAGCCGATCTCGGGCGCTCGCACCAGCGCCTCGGACAGCTGGCCTCCGCTGCCGCTGACGAGGGTCACGGGAACTCCCTCGCGGGCGGCGAGGGCACAGGCCAGGGTCAGGCAGGCGACACCGCCGTCGGTCGGGGTCTTGGCGATGACCGCGTTGCCTGCCAGTGCCTGGACCAGCATTGCGTGAACGAGCACGCTCATCGGGTAGTTCCAGCTGGCGATGTTGGACACCGGGCCGTCCAGCGGGGAGCGGCCGGCGAGCATCGGTTCGACGCCGTCGACGTACCAGCGGACCCCGTCGATGGCCCGGTCGACGTCCGCCTGTGCGAGGCGCCAGGGCTTGCCGATCTCCCAGACGAGCAGGAGGGCGAGCAGCGTGCGGTGTTCGGTGAGGGCGTCGAGGGTGGCCGCGACCCGGGCCCTGCGCTCCTCCAGGGGGAGGTGCCGCCAGGCGCGGTGCTGGTCGAGTGCGGCGCACACGGCCCGGTGGGCGGTGGTTCCGTCCAGGCGGGGCGGGCCTGCGACAGGGCTGCCGTCGACCGGGCTGACGGCGGGCAGGACCCGTCCGTCCTCCTGCCAAGCGCCGTTCCAGAGGTTGAGGACCCGGTCGTCACGGAAGGCCTCGGGAGCGACAGCGAGGCAGCGCTGCCACGCGTCGGGCCAGGACGTGCCGGTCTTGAGGGTGAGGGTGGGTGCCATGGGATTGCTCCGCTCTCGGTGCACAGTCGGGGGCGGGGAAGGGCGGTGGTGGGCCAGGTGTCGGCCTTGGCGTCGCGTGAGCGCGATCGTGGACCGGCCGGCGGCCCACGCGCCGCGCGAGCTCGGCGGTACCAGCCCTCCGTCGCCCGAGGGCGATCGTGGACCGGCCGGCGGCCTACGCGCCGCGCAAGCTCGGCGGTACCAGCCCTCCGTCGCGTGAGCGCGCTCGTGGACCGGCCGGCGGCCCACGCGCCGCGCAAGCTCGGCGGTACCAGCCCTCCGTCGCCCGAGGGCGATCGTGGACCGGCCGGCGGCCTACGCGCCGCGCAAGCTCGGCGGTACCAGCCCTCCGTCGCGTGAGCGCGATCGTGGACCGGCCGGCGGCCCACGCGCCGCGCGAGCTCGGCGGTACCAGCCCTCCGTCGCCCGAGGGCGATCGTGGACCGGCCGGCGGCCTACGCGCCGCGCAAGCTCGGCGGTACCAGCCCTCCGTCGCGTGAGCGCGATCGTGGACCGGCCGGCGGCCTACGCGCCGCGTGAGCGCGACGGTGGAGCGGCCGTCAGCGCTCGAGTCGCGCGAGCACCAGCTTCGCCGTCTCGGTCGGCGTGCTGCCCACGCTCACTCCGACCGCCTCCAAAGCCTCCTTCTTCGCGGCGGCCGTGCCGGAGGAGCCGGACACGATCGCCCCCGCGTGCCCCATCGTCTTGCCCTCGGGCGCGGTGAATCCGGCGATGTAGCCGACGACGGGCTTGGTGACGTGCTCGCGGATGTAGGCCGCCGCGCGCTCCTCCGCGTCGCCGCCGATCTCGCCGATGAGGACGATCAGTTCGGTGTCGGGGTCGTCCTGGAAGGCGGCGAGGCAGTCGATGTGCGTGGTGCCGACGACGGGGTCGCCGCCGATGCCGACGCAGGTGGAGAAGCCGATGTCGCGCAGCTCGTACATGAGCTGGTAGGTCAGCGTGCCCGACTTGGAGACCAGGCCGATGCGGCCCGGCTTGGTGATGTCGGACGGGATGATGCCCGCGTTGGACTGGCCGGGCGTGATGAGGCCCGGGCAGTTGGGGCCGACGATGCGGGTGCCCTTGTCCTTGGCGTACGCGGTGAAGGCGACGGAGTCGTGGACGGGGATGCCCTCGGTGATGACGACGGCGAGGCCGATGCCGGCGTCGGCGGCTTCGACGACGGCCGCCTTGGCGAAGGAGGGCGGGACGAAGACGACGGTGACGTCCGCTCCGGTGGCGCGCATGCCGTCGGCGACGGAGCCGAAGACCGGCACGGCTCGGTCGTCGAAGTCGACGGTGCGGCCGGCCTTGCGCGGGTTGACGCCGCCGACGACGTTCGTGCCGGCCGCGAGCATGCGCCGGGTGTGCTTCATGCCCTCGCCGCCGGTCATGCCCTGGACGAGGACCTTGCTCTCCTTGGTGAGGTAGATGGCCATGGCGTTCCCTCTCCTCAGGCCGTGGTGGCGAGTTCGGCGGCACGGGCGGCGGCGCCGTCCATGGTGGTGACCTGCTGGACCAGCGGATGCGCGTGCTCGTCGAGGATGGCCCGGCCCCGGGCCGCGTTGTTGCCGTCCAGCCGGACGACCAGCGGCTTGGTCAACCGCACGGATTCCAGGGCCTGCACGATGCCGTCGGCGACCGCGTCGCAGGCGGTGATCCCGCCGAAGACGTTGACGAAGACGGATTTCACGGCCGGGTCGGAGAGGATGACCGACAAGCCGTCCGCCATGACCCGGGCGCTAGCTCCGCCACCGATGTCGAGGAAGTTGGCCGGTCGCGCGCCGCATCCCGCGACCACGTCCAGGGTCGACATGACGAGACCGGCGCCGTTGCCGATGATGCCGACCTCGCCGTCCAGCTTGACGTAGTTGAGGCCCTTCGCGGCGGCGGCCGCCTCCAGCGCGTCGTCGTGTTCCGCGTCGTCCGCGCCCCAGCGTGCCTGACGGAAACGGGCGTTGTCGTCAAGAGTGACCTTGCCGTCGAGGGCCAAGATCCGGCCCTCCTTCGTGCGCACCAGGGGATTGACTTCGACGAGCAGGGCGTCCTCGCGGACCAGGACCTCCCACAGCCGTACGAGGACGTCCACGGCCTGCTGCGGCAGCCCGGCCGCCTCGGCGATCTCGCCCGCCTTCGCGGTGGTGACTCCCTCGGCGGGGTCGATGGGGACACGCGCCACGGCCTCGGGACGGGTGGCGGCGACCTCCTCGATCTCCATGCCGCCTTCCGCGGAGGCGATCGCGAGGAAGCGGCCCGCCGCGCGGTCGAGTACGTAGGACACGTAGAACTCGGCCTCGATGTCCACCGGTTGGGCCAGCATGACCGTGCCGACCGTGTGTCCCTTGATGTCCATGCCAAGGATCTGACGTGCGGTCAGCTCGGCGGCGGCCGGGTCGGCGGCGATCCTCACACCGCCGGCCTTGCCGCGCCCACCGGTCTTCACCTGGGCTTTCACCACGACCCGGCCGCCGAGCCGACGCGCGATCTCGCGCGCCGTCCTGGGCGAGTCGGTCACCTCGGCTCGTGGCACCAAGATGCCGTGTTCTTCGAAGAGTTCTCTTGCCTGGTGTTCGTACAGGTCCATTTCGGCTCCTGACTGAAAATGCCGCACGCCCCCTGGACACCACCCACCGGATGCGGGATAACAAGCTTCATACAGTATTCGTCGACTGTATGCAATGTACCGCGAGCCGCTCCAACCCCCTACGAAGGGACAGGACTTCGCCATGCCCGACGACACCCAGGACTTGATTTCCGGTGGTCATCTCGTAGCCAAGGCGCTGAAGGCCGAGGGGGTCGACCGCATCTACACGCTGTGCGGCGGCCACATCATCGACATCTACGACGGCTGCGTCGACGAGGGCATCGAGGTCGTCGACGTACGCCACGAGCAGGTCGCCGCCCACGCCGCCGACGGTTACGCCCGCATCACCGGCAAGCCCGGCTGCGCGGTGGTCACCGCGGGCCCGGGCACGACCGACGCCGTCACCGGTGTGGCCAACGCCTTCCGCGCGGAGTCCCCGATGCTGCTGATCGGCGGTCAGGGGGCCCTCACCCAGCACAAGATGGGGTCTCTGCAGGACCTGCCGCACGTCGACATGATGAACCCCATCACCAAGTTCTCGGCGACCGTGCCCGACACGGCCCGCGCCGCGGACATGGTGTCCATGGCATTCCGCGAGTGCTTCCACGGCGCGCCCGGGCCCTCCTTCCTGGAGATCCCGCGCGACGTGCTGGACGCCAAGGTGCCCGCGTCCAAGGCGCGCGTGCCGCAGGAAGGCGCCTATCGCGCCTCGACCCGCTCGGCCGGCGACCCCGAGGCCATCGAGAAGCTCGCCGACCTGCTGGTGCACGCCGAGAAGCCCGCCGTCCTGCTCGGCAGCCAGGTCTGGACGACCCGGGGCACCGAGGCGGCCATCGAGCTCGTCAGGACCCTCAACATCCCCGCCTACATGAACGGCGCGGGACGCGGCACCCTCCCGCCCGGCGACCCGCACCACTTCCAGCTCTCCCGGCGGTACGCCTTTTCAGGCGCCGACGTCATCGTCATCGTCGGCACGCCCTTCGACTTCCGCATGGGCTACGGCAAGCGCCTGTCCCCGGACGCGACCGTCGTGCAGATCGACCTCGACTACCGCACGGTCGGCAAGAACCGCGACATCGACCTCGGCATCGTGGGAGACGCCGGGCTGGTGCTGAAGTCGGTGACCGAGGCGGCCTCCGGGCGCATCAACGGCGGTGCGTCCAAGCGCAAGGAGTGGCTGGACGAGCTGCGGGCGGCCGAGCAGACCGCGCTGGAGAAGCGGCTGCCCAACCTGAAGTCGGACGCCTCGCCCATCCACCCCTACCGTCTGGTCAGCGAGATCAACGACTTCCTCACCGAGGACTCCATCTACATCGGCGACGGCGGCGACATCGTCACCTTCTCCGGCCAGGTCGTGCAGCCCAAGTCGCCCGGGCACTGGATGGACCCGGGTCCCCTCGGCACGCTCGGCGTCGGTGTCCCCTTCGTGCTCGCGGCCAAGCAGGCGCGGCCCGACAAGGAGGTCGTCGCGCTCTTCGGCGACGGCGCGTTCTCCCTCACCGGCTGGGACTTCGAGACTCTCGTCCGCTACAACCTCCCGTTCGTCGGCATCGTCGGCAACAACTCCTCCATGAACCAGATCCGCTACGGCCAGGCCGCCAAGTACGGCAAGGACCGCGAGCGGATCGGCAACACCCTCGGCGACGTCCGCTACGACGAGTTCGCCCGCATGCTCGGCGGCCACGGCGAGGAGGTCCGCGACCCCGCCGACATCGGCCCGGCCCTGCTGCGCGCCCGCGAGTCCGGCAAGCCGTCGCTCATCAACGTCTGGGTCGACCCCGACGCGTACGCCCCCGGAACCATGAACCAGACCATGTACAAGTGAGGTGCCCGCGATGACTGCTACCTCCACCAAGGCCCTCGAAGGCATCCGCGTCCTGGACATGACCCACGTCCAGTCCGGGCCGTCGGCGACCCAGCTGCTCGCCTGGCTCGGCGCGGACGTCGTCAAGCTGGAGGCTCCGACCGGCGACATCACGCGCAAGCAGCTGCGTGACCTCCCGGACGTCGACTCCCTCTACTTCACGATGCTCAACTGCAACAAGCGGAGCATCACCCTCAACACCAAGACCGAACGCGGCAAGGAGATCCTCACCGAGCTGATCCGGCGCTCCGACGTCATGGTCGAGAACTTCGGCCCGGGCGCGGTGGACCGGATGGGCTTCACCTGGGACCGCATCCAGGAGATCAATCCACGGATCGTCTATGCCTCCATCAAGGGGTTCGGTGAGGGCCCCTACACCAACTTCAAGGCGTACGAGGTCGTCGCGCAGGCCATGGGCGGGTCGATGGCGACCACCGGCTTCGAGGACGGGCCGCCGCTGGCGACGGGGGCCCAGATCGGGGACTCGGGGACGGGTGTGCACGCCGTGGCGGGCATCCTCGCCGCGCTCTACCAACGGGAGCGCACCGGGCGCGGGCAGCGGGTCAACGTGGCCATGCAGCACGCCGTACTCAACCTGTGCCGGGTGAAGCTGCGGGATCAGCAGCGTCTGGCACACGGGCCGCTCGCTGAATATCCCAACGAGGACTTCGGCGACGAGGTTCCCAGGTCCGGGAACGCGTCCGGCGGCGGCCAGCCCGGCTGGGCGGTCAAGTGCGCGCCGGGCGGCCCGAACGACTACGTGTACGTCATCGTGCAGCCCGTCGGCTGGCAGCCGCTCAGCGAGCTCATCGGCCGGCCGGAGCTGGCCGACGATCCCGAGTGGGCGACGCCCGAGGCGCGGCTGCCCAAGCTCGGCAAGATGTTCCAGCTGATCGAGGAGTGGTCCTCGACACTGCCCAAGTGGGAGGTGTTGGAGCGGCTCAACGCGCACAACATCCCGTGCGGGCCGATCCTGTCCACCCGGGAGATCATCGAGGACCGTTCGCTCGTCGCCAACGAGATGGTCGTCACCGTGCCGCACCCCGAGCGCGGCGACTTCGTGACCGTCGGCAGCCCGCTCAAGCTGTCCGACTCCCCCGTCGAGGTGACCAGTTCACCCCTGCTCGGCGAGCACAACGAAGAGGTCTACGTCGGCGAACTCGGCCTCGGCGACGAGGAAGTGCGCCTGCTCAAGACGAACGGAGTGATCTGACGTGATGGCGGAAGACCGGGTCCTGCGGGTGCGGTCCCTCCTGGAGTCCGTACGGGCCGAGGGACGGACCGCGCTGACCGCGCCCGAGGGCAAGGTGATCGCCGACGCGTACGGGATCGCCGTACCGGGCGAGGAACTGGCGACGGACGTCGACGAGGCCGTGGCGTTCGCGGCACGCTTCGGCGGGCCCGTCGTGATGAAGATCGTCTCGCCGGACATCCTGCACAAGACCGACGCCGGCGGGGTGATCGTCGGGGTCGAGGGCGCGGCCGACGTACGGACCGCGTTCCACACGATCATCGACAACGCGCGCGCCTACGACGCCGATGCCCGTATCTCGGGCGTGCAGGTGCAGGAGCTGCTGCCGAAGGGGCAGGAGGTCATCGTGGGCGCGGTCACGGACCCGACGTTCGGGAAGGTGGTCGCCTTCGGGCTCGGCGGGGTGCTCGTCGAGGTGCTCAAGGACGTCACGTTCCGGCTCGCGCCGGTGACGGCCGACGAGGCGCTGTCCATGCTGGACTCGATCCGGTCGGCGGAGATCCTGCGCGGGGTGCGCGGCCAGGCGGGTGTGGACCGGTGGGCCGTCGCCGAGCAGATCCGCCGGGTGTCGCAACTCGTCGCGGACTTCCCCGAGATCGCCGAGGTGGACCTCAATCCGGTGATCGCGACACCGGAAGGGGCCGTCGCGGCCGACATCCGGGTGATCCTCGCCGAGTCGCAGCCCACGCCGCGCCGGAAGTACTCGCGCGACGAGATCCTCACCTCGATGCGCCGGCTGATGCAGCCTCGCTCGGTCGCCGTGATCGGCGCCTCCAACGAGCAGGGCAAGATAGGCAATTCGGTGATGCGCAACCTCGTGGACGGGGGCTTCGCGGGCGAGATCCACCCGGTGAACCCCAAGGCCGATGACATTCTGGGCCGCAAGGCGTACAAGAGTGTCGCGGACGTTCCCGGTGAGGTGGATGTGGCGGTCTTCGCGATCCCCGCCAAGTTCGTGGCCTCGGCCCTGGAGGAGGTGGGACGCAAGAAGATCCCGAACGCCGTGCTGATCCCCTCCGGGTTCGCGGAGACCGGCGAGCACGAACTCCAGGCGGAGATCGTGGAGATCGCCGAGCGGCACGGCGTGCGGCTGCTGGGGCCGAACATCTACGGCTACTACTCGACCTGGCAGGACCTGTGCGCCACGTTCTGCACGCCGTACGACGTCAAGGGCGGGGTCGCGCTGACCTCCCAGTCGGGCGGCATCGGGATGGCCATCCTGGGCTTCGCGCGCACCACCAAGACAGGTGTGTCGGCGATCGTCGGGCTCGGCAACAAGTCGGACCTGGACGAGGACGACCTGCTGACCTGGTTCGGCGAGGACCCGCACACCGACTGCATCGCGATGCACCTGGAGGACCTCAAGGACGGCCGGGCCTTCGTGGAGGCCGCGCGGGCGACCGTGCCGAAGAAGCCGGTGGTCGTGCTGAAGGCCGGGCGGACGGCCGCGGGTGCCAAGGCGGCCGGTTCGCACACCGGGGCCCTGGCGGGTGACGACGCCGTGTATGACGACATCCTGCGCCAGGCCGGGGTGATCCGGGCGCCGGGGCTGAACGACATGCTGGAGTACGCGCGCGCGTTGCCGGTGCTGCCCGCGCCCAAGGGCGACAACGTCGTGATCATCACGGGTGCCGGCGGCAGCGGTGTGCTGCTCTCCGACGCGGTGACGGACAACGGACTGTCGCTGATGGAGATCCCGCCGGACCTGGACGAGGCGTTCCGGAAGTTCATCCCGCCCTTCGGGGCCGCGGGCAACCCGGTGGACATCACCGGGGGCGAGCCGCCGTCGACGTACGAGGCGACGATCCGGCTGGGTCTGGAGGATCCGCGCATCCACGCGCTGGTCCTCGGCTACTGGCACACCATCGTCACTCCTCCCATGGTCTTCGCGGAACTCACCGCGCGCGTGGTGGCCGAGTTCCGGGAGCGCGGGATCGAGAAGCCCGTGGTGGCGTCGCTCGCGGGGGACGTGGAGGTCGAGGAGGCCTGCCAGTACCTCTTCGAGCGCGGGGTCGTGGCGTACCCGTACACGACCGAGAAGCCGGTGGCCGTGCTCGGCGCGAAGTACCGCTGGGCGCGGGAGGCGGGACGGCTGGGGGGCGGTACATGAGGTGAGTGAGCGGGGGGCCGGCCGACGGTGCGCGTCGACCGGCCCCGGGACCCGCGCGCGCACGAAAGGCATGGGACAGGGGGCGCTGGCCAGATCTTTCGACGCAAGGGGTGCGACACGACATGACAACGACCGATCTGCCAACAACGGTTCCCTACCGGGAGGTCACCGACGCGAACGGTCGCGTCTACCGCCTCGGTGAGACCGACATCGACATCATGGGGCGCAAGCGCAAGTGGATGGTGATCCTGCCCTGGATCGGCATGATGGGCATCTCCTCCGCCGAATACGCGTTCGCGTCGGCCGAGGACACCCTGCACACGGCGCACAGCTGGAACAGCATGCACATCTTCTGGATGATGACCGTCTGGGTCTTCTTCCAGGCCGCGGTGGCCTTCCCCGCGGGCAAGCTGCGTGAGAGCGGGAAGCTGCCGGCCCGCTGGGCCATGATGCTCGGCGCGACGGGCACCCTGCTGGGCTACCTGTCCCTCGCCTTCGCGCCGCACGTGGTCTTCGCCTACATCGGCTTCAGCATGTTCAGCGGCATGGGCGCCGGCATGGTGTACGCGACCTGCGTCAACATGGTGGGCAAGTGGTATCCGGAGCGCAAGGGCGGCAAGACCGGCTTCGTCAACGGCGGTTTCGCCTATGGCTCGGTGCCCTTCGTCTTCCTCTTCAACGGCTACATGGACCTGACCAACTTCCGCTGGGTGCTGGTTTCGGTGGGTGTGTTCCTGGCCGGCATGGTCGCCTGCTCCGGCTACTTCTTCAAGGACCCGCCGAAGAACTGGTGGCCCGCCACGATCGACCCGCTGAACCCACCGGACGACCCGCGCGCGGCCCGCTCGCTGCGGATGAACCCGCCGGCGGTGCACCAGTACTCCCCCAAGGAGGCGTGGAAGACCGGCAGGGTCGCCCTGATGTGGTTCTGCCTGGCGTGCACGTCCGGCGTGAACATCTTCGGTATCGCCTTCCAGGTGGACATCGGCGAGGAGGCCGGATTCGCCGGCGGGATCGTGGCCACGGCCATGTCCCTGAAGGCAGTCGTCAACGGCACCGGCCGCGGTGTCATCGGCTGGCTCTCGGACCTCTACGGCCGCAAGCGGTGCCTGCTCGTGGTGTGCCTGATCCTGGGCCTCGCCCAGTTCGGCATCCTCTGGTCGGCCGAGAGCAAGAACCTGACCCTGTTCCTGGTCTTCTCCGCGATCTCCGGCTTCGGCGGCGGCGCCATCTTCCCGATGTTCGCGGCGCTCACCGCCGACTACTTCGGCGAGAACAACAACGCCTCCAACTACGGCATGGTCTACAGCGCCAAGCTCGTCTCCGGCCTGGGGGCCGGCATGGGTGCCGTGGTCGTCGGCGCCTGGGGGCACTCCGGTGCCTTCATCCTGGCCGGCTCCATCTCCCTCTTCGCCGGCTGCGTGGCGCTGTTCCTGACACCGCCGGGACGCGACAGGAAGACGGGCCGCGTCTCCCCCAACCCCCAACCGCTCGGCGAGGACACAGCCTGACATGACGGCAGATCCGTACGAAGCACGCACCGCCCCCTTACCCTCCGACGCCGCACACCGTCCCTACCGCGAGGTGACCGACTCCCACGGCCGTGTCTACCGCCTCGGCGAGACCGACCGGGACATCCTCGGCCACTCCCGCAAGATCATGGTGTATCTGCCGTGGATCGCCATGATGGCCATCAGCGTCTTCGAGTACGCGTACGGCTCCGCGGAGGACACCCTGTCCCACGCGCACGGCTGGACGCAGAGCAACACCTTCTGGATCCTCAGCGTCTGGGTGTTCTTCCAGGCCGGCATCGCCTTCCCGGCGGGCTGGCTGCGGGAGAAGGGCCACCTGTCGGCCCGCTCGGCCATGTACATCGGGTCGGGCCTGTGCCTGCTGGGGTTCCTGGCACTGTCGCACCTGAACAACGTGCTGCTGGCGATCCTCGGCTTCGGCGTGGTCGGCGGGATCGGCGCCGGGCTCGTCTACGCCACCTGCATCAACATGGTCGGCAAGTGGTTCCCGGAGCGGCGCGGCGCCCGCACGGGGTTCGTCAACGGAGGGTTCGCGTACGGGTCGCTGCCGTTCATCTTCATCTTCAACTACGGCTTCGACACGGCGAACTACCACCGGGTCCTGGACCTCATCGGCTGCTACGTGATGATCGTGGTCGTGGCCTGCGCGTTCTTCTTCAAGGATCCACCGAAGAACTGGTGGCCGGCGGACATCGACCCGCTGACCTTCTCCGGCGACCGGAAGAACGCCGCGAGCCTGGCCAAGAACCCCCCGGCGGTACGGCAGTACACCCCGAAGGAGGCCATCCGCACGGGCATGCTGCCGCTGATGTGGATCTCGGTGGTGATGACCGCCGGCGTGTCGATCTTCGGGATCTCGTTCCAGGTCGACTTCGCCAAGGACGTGGGTTTCGGCCCGCTGGTGGCGGCGTCGTCGATGGGCGTGATGGCGGTGGTCAACGGCATCGGCCGCGGCGTGGTGGGCTGGCTGTCCGACCGGTGGGGCCGCAAGTCCACCCTGGTGTTCGTCATCGTCGTGCTGGGCCTCGCCCAGTTCGGCGTGATCTGGGCGGGCGACCTGAAGAGCGAGTGGCTGTTCCTGTTCTTCGCGTTCCTGTCCGGCTTCGGCGGCGGCGCGTTCTACCCGCTGTTCGCGGCACTCACCCCGGACTACTTCGGGGAGAACTACAACGCCACCAACTACGGGCTGGTCTACAGCGGCAAGCTGATCAGCGGACTGTTCGGCGGCGGGCTGGGCTCGATGGTGGTCGCGGCCTGGGGCTACAACGGCGCGTACGCGCTCGCCGGGGGCGTGTCGATGCTCGCCGCTTCGGTGGCCCTGCTGCTGCGCCAGCCGGGTCGCGCACCGGCTCGGGCTTGGACCGCGGGCTGACGTCCGCGGCACCCATGAGGAGGCCCCTCCCCGTTCGGGGAGGGGCCTCCTCATGTCCCTACAGCGGTCAGCACCTCTCCCTGAGGGAGTGCAGGTGCGCGCTGGAGCGACGCGCGAAGGTGAAGGACTCGGCCGGGTTGTCGTGCTCCGCCTGCCAGTGGTGGGCCATGCGGTGGCCGCGCAGCCGGGTCACGGCGGAGATGAACCGCTGGTAGTCGATGTCCCCGTCGCCGACGTCGGTCATGTTGTAGCCGTATGGGTTCGACGGGTCGCTCTCGCCGTCCTTCACGTGGAAGAGCGGGTAGCGGTCAGGCTGCCGCAGGACGTAGTTCAGCGGCTCGAACGGGGCGGGCGTGCCGTCGGGCCGCTTGGAGAAGCGGAACTGGCCGACGTACGCCCAGTAGATGTCCATCTCCAGGTGGACGAGGTCCGGGTCGGTCTCCTTGAGCAGGATGTCGTAGAGGCGGACCTTGGGGTTGTCGGTGGCGAAGGAGAACTCCTCGGAGTGGTTGTGCTGGTAGAACTTCATGCCCCGGGCTCTGGCCGCCGCCCCGTAGGTGTTGAAGTCTTCGGCGGCGCGCTTCCAGGCGTCGACGGTCGAGCCGTAGCGGAACGGGCCGGAGGCCGTGCCGATGTGCTTGAGGCCGAGGGCCTGGGCGTCGTCGAGGACCTTGGTGAGGTTCTGGGCGAAGGTGTAGGCGTTCGGGTCGTCGGAGTAGTAGCCGACGTGGCTGCCGATCGGGTTCAGGCCGTGGTTGCGGGCCAGTCGCTTGAGCTGGGCGAGCGTGATGGGGCCGGCGGAGCCCTGGGTGTATCCGGCGAACTCGACCTCGTCGTATCCGTACCGCTCCAGTTCGGCGAAGACGGGGCCGAAGCCGAGGGTGGAGACCTTGTCGCGCAGGCTGTAGAGCTGGATGCCGAGGCGGCCGGGTGGCAGGACGGGGCGGCCGCGGCCCTTGGTTCCGGACGCGGTGGCGGGCGTGGCGCCGCCGGTGGCTGCGGTGGCGTTGCCGGTGGCGGCGTTCGCCGGGGCCGCGGCGCCGAGCAGGGCGGCGGCGGTGGCACCGGCGGCCACGCCGAGCATGCCTCGTCTGCTGAGGCGGTGGCCGAGCTCGGGGTCGGGCTGGGAGAAGCGGCTCATGCGTGGAACTCCTCGTGATCGCGGGGCGTTGTCGGTGGTGAGTGCTTCACTTGTGAGCGGTCGGTGCTGAGGGCTGTGACCTCAGGCGAGACCGGCGAGTCGGAGCAGCAGTGACTTCACATCGGTGGCCGCGACGCGGTCGCCGACAGCGCGGGGGGTGGAGCAGATGAGGAGCGGACCGTCGTCGTCGCTCTGCGGAAGGCGGCCGTGGCTGCCGCGAATAGGTGAGGGGTCCAGGGGCACGACCGCCATGCGGTAGCGCATGCCGAGTTTCTTGCGCGCCAGTGCGGTGGCCGCCTTGACCTTGACGTAGGGGTCGAGGGGATCCATGAAGAGTTCGACCGGGTCGTAGCCGGGTTTGCGGTGGATCTCGACCAGTTGCGCGAAGTCGGGCGCGCGGTCGTCGTCGAGCCAGTAGTAGTACGTGAACCAGGCGTCGGCTTCCGCCACGGCGACGAGTTCGCCGGCGCGCGGATGGTCGAGGTGATGGGCCTTCTTGCCCTCGTCGTCGAGGAGCTGGGCGATGCCGGGCAGGCCGTCGAGGGCCGCGCGGGTGGCGTCGAGGTCCTCGGGGCGGCGCACGTAGACATGGGCGATCTGGTGGTCGGCCACTGCGAAGGCACGGGACGCCATCGGGTCGAGGTACTCCATGCCGTCCTGCGTGTGCACTTCCAGCAGCCCGGCGCGGCGCAGGGCGCGGTTGATGTCGACGTGCCGGTTCACGCGGGTGATGCCGTACTCGGACAGCGCGACGACGGTACGGCCTTCTGCGCGGGCGGCGTCCAGCAGCGGGGCCAGGGCGGCGTCCAGGTCGGCGGCCGCCTTCAGGGAGCGCGGGTCGTCGGGGCCGAAGCGCTGCAGGTCGTAGTCGAGGTGAGGGAGGTAACAGAGCGTCAGGTCGGGGTGCCGGGTCGTGATGATGTGGCGGGTGGCGTCGATGATCCACCGGCTGGAGACGAGGTCGGCTCCGGGACCCCAGAAGTGGAACAGGGGGAACGTGCCGAGTTTGTCGGTGAGTTCGTCGTGGAGTGCGGCCGGGCGGGTGTAGCAGTCGGGCTCCTTGCGGCCGTCGGCGTAGTAGACGGGACGGGGGGTGACGGTGATGTCGGTGTCGGCGCCCATGGCGTACCACCAGCAGATGTTCGCGACGGTGTAGCCGGGGTGGGCGCGGCGGGCGGCGTCCCAGAGTTTGTCACCGGCCACGAGCCCGTTGTGCTGGCGCCACAGCAGGACATCGCCGAGTTCGCGGAAGTACCAGCCGTTGCCGACGATGCCGTGCTCCGAGGGCATGGTGCCGGTGAGGAACGTGGACTGGGCGGCACAGGTGACGGCGGGCAGGACGGTGCCCAGCGGGGCGCGGGAGCCTGACTGGCCAAGCGCCTTGAGGTGGGGCATGTGGTCGAGGAGACGGGGGGTGAGGCCGACGACGTCGAGGACGAGGAGCGGGGTGGGGCGGTCCGGGCTTGTGGCCGCCGGAAGCGGGGCGGGTGTGTCCGTGACGGCCGGAAGCGAGGCGAGGGTGTCCGTGGTCTCCGCAGGCGGGGCGGGGGTGTCGGTGGCGGCCGGGTCCGGGTGCTCATGGGGGCCGGTGCTCATGGCAGCTCCTTCAGGCCGAGGTCCGTCAGCAGGTCGCGGGCGAGGGCGAGTTCGGCGGCGATGCCCTCGGCGAGCTGGGAGCGGCCCTTGGGGCGCAGCTCGGGCGGAAGGGCCTGCCAGGTGTAGGTCTCGACCTCCAGATGGCGGGTGAGCGGGGCCGGGCCGCCGACCAGCCGGGTCAGTGCGGATGTCAGGACCGGGAGGGTGGAGGTGAGGGGCGTGGCGGGGGCCGCGTGCAGCGGGACGTGGAAGTGGGCGCGCCAGGGTGAGGCGTCCGGCAGGGCATCTCCGGCGAGGGCCTCGTCGAGGTCGTCGGTGGCGCGCAGGCCGGCGGCGGTCGCCGTGCGGGTCTGGTGCAGGAAGCGGGGTTCGGCGAAGGCGGCCAGTGCTTCGCGCACCTCGGGGAGATGGGGGTGCTCGGCGTGCAGGGCGGCGGAGAGCTGGGATTTGACGACGGGGACGCGGGCTGCGGTGAGAGCGTCCAGGGCGGTGTGCGGATCCTCGAAGGAGGTGGCGAGGTGGCAGGTGTCGACGCAGATGCCGATGCGGTGGTGGCCGATCGCGGTGAGCGGGGCGATGGCGTCGTGGGTGGTCTCGACGACGCATCCGGGTTCCGGTTCCAGGCCGACGCGGATGGAGCGGCCGGTCAGTTCCTCGAGGGCGTCGAGGCGTTCGGCGAGTGTGCGCAGCGCGGTGCGGGCGGTCTGCGCACGTGTGTCGTCGTACGCGGTGCGCCAGGCGAGGGGCAGCGTGGAGATGGTCCCGTCGGTGACGTCGTCCGGGAGGAGACCGGCGAGGACGCGGGCCAGGGCGGTGGTGTGGTCGAGGCGCTCCGGATCGGCCCAGTCCGGTGTGTAGACGCGGTACTTGACCTCTTCGGCGCCGAAGCCCTCGTAGGGGAAGCCGTTGAGGGTGACGACCTCGAGGCCGCGCCGGTCGAGCTCGGTGCGCAGGCCGCGCAGGGCGGCCGGGTCGGTGACGAGGGCGTGGGCGGCGTCCTTGGCGAGCCACAGCCCGATGCCCAGCCGGTCGCGGCCCAGGCGTCGGCGGACGGGCTCGCAGTGGTCGCGGAGCTGGGCGAGGACGCCGTCGAGGGTTTCGGCGGGGTGGACGTTGGTGCAGTAGGCGAGATGGACGGTGGAACCGTCGGGGTGGCGGAAGCGCATGGTTCACGCCTCCGCGGCGGGGACGGGGGCCGACGTCTGCGGGCCGGTGTCCGGCTCGTGCGGGTCCTTGGGGGCGCCCCGCAGGACGGAGTTGCCCTCGTGCGTGGTCTCCGTGCCGGTGACGTCGAGGTTCAGGCGTCCGCTGAGCCCGTAGAAGGCGACGGGGTTGCGCCACAGCACCTGGTCGACGTCGTCCTCGTCGAAGCCCTCCGCCAGCATGAGGTCTCCGACCTTGCGCGTCTTGAGGGGGTCGCTCCTCCCCCAGTCGGCGGCGGAGTTCACCAGGACCTGCCCGGTTCCGTAGGTGCGCAGGATCTCGACCATGCGCTCCTCGTCCATCTTGGTGTCCGGGTAGACGGAGAAGCCCAGCCAGCAGCCGCTGTCCCTGGCCTCCTTGACGGTGGTCTCGTTGAGGTGGTCGACCAGGACCCGGTCCGGGGCGAGTGCGGACTCCCGGACGACGTCGAGAGTGCGGCGCAGACCGGCGAGCTTGTCCCGGTGCGGGGTGTGCACGAGGGCGGGCAGGCCGTGGTCGGCGGCGAGCTGGAGCTGCGCGGCGAGGGCGGTGTCCTCGGCCGGGGTCATGGAGTCGTAGCCGATCTCTCCCACCGCCACGACGTTGTCCTTGACGAGATACCGGGGCAGCTCGTCGAGGACGGGCAGGCAGCGGGGGTCGTTCGCCTCCTTGGGGTTGAGGGCGATCGTGCAGTGGTGGGCGATGCCGTACTGGGCGGCGCGGAAGGGCTCCCAGCCGAGAAGGGAGTCGAAGTAGTCACGGAAGGAGGCGGGCGAGGTGCGCGGCTGGCCGAGCCAGAAGGACGGCTCGACGAGGGCACGGACGCCGGCGGCGTACATGGCCTCGTAGTCGTCGGTGGTCCGGGACGTCATGTGGATGTGGGGGTCGAAGATGCGCATCAGGACTCCTTGCCGTGGGGGTGGTCCGTGCCGGGGGCCGGGGTGACGGACTCGGTCAGGTCCAGGACGCGGTACAGGTCCTCGGGGACGGTGCGGCCGGCGGCGGTGCGTTCGGCGGCGTAGTCGCCCAGCATGCGGGCGAGTTCGCCGTCGCCGGCGGCGCGCCGGGGCAGGTCCGCCACATCGTCGACCGGGACACCGGTGAACAGGCACTTCAGCACGGCGTGGCGCCAGGCGTGGGAGGTCAGGTGCCGGGCGGCGTAGGGGCCGACGGCGGCGCTCAGGAGCCGGGTGTCGTTGGTGCGCAGGGCGTCCTCGATCAGAGGGAGGGCGCCCGGACCGGACACGAGGTGGGGCAGGGCGTGCAGCACGGCCCGGCGTTCGTCGGCGGTGCCCTGGAAGTACACCCGGGTCAGGGCGTCGCCCCCGGCGCGGGCCGCGACCAGGATGAGGACGCGTGCGGCGTCGGCGTACGCGGGGCCGCAGCGCCGGCCGGCTTCGGCGAGGCGCAGTTCCCACACGGAGATGGGTCCGTGGAGGCCGGGGTGTGCGGCGGCCTCGTCGAGGGCGTGGTCGAGCCAGGTACGGGCGGGCGGGTCGAGGCGGGTGGTGAGGTGGTGGCGGAGGTCGGCGAGCGAGGGGGTGGGGGCGGTGTCCCAGGTGGATCGGCGGGCGCGGGTGCGGGCGTCGCCCGGGCCCTGGGTGCTCCGGTCGGTGTCCTCAAGGCCCGGGGCCGGCTGGGTCTTCTGCTGGGCGTCTTCAGGGCCCTCGGCCGCCTGGGCGCTCCGGTCGGTGTCCTCAAGGCCCTCGGCCGCCTGGGCGCTCCGGTCAGTGTCCTCAAGGCCCTCGGCCGCCTGGGCGCTCCGGTCGGTGTCCTCAAGGCCCTGGGCCGGCTGGGTGTTCTGCGTCTTCTCGGTTCTCGCCGTTGGTGTGGCGCGGGGACGGGTCATCTGGTGCTGCTCCCCTCATGGGTGGTGGAGGGAGCGCCGTGGGGTGGCGCGGCCTGCTGGAGGGCCGGAGCGGGGGCGGGCGGCGCGGCGGCCGCGGTCCGCTCGGCGTGGCGGAGGAACGGGAGGGAGTGTGCGGCGAAGTGTGGGCCGGCGTGGGAGTGGCGGGGCAGTTCGACGACGGTCAGGCCCTGGTAGCCGGTGGCGGCGAGGGCCGCCAGGACCGGAGGGAAGTCGATCTCCCCGTCCCCGAAGGGGAGGTGTTCGTGGACGCCGCGCCGCATGTCCTCGATCTGGACGTGCCGTAGCCAGGGGGCGGCGGCCCGCACGCAGTCGGCCGGAGAAAGGGGTTCGAGGCACTGGCAGTGGCCGATGTCCAGGGTGAGCCCGAGGGGTTCGGGGTCGTCCAGAGCGCTGCGGAGGTGGTGGAAGTCGGCCAGGGTGGCCAGGAGGTGGCCCGGCTCGGGTTCGACGGCGAGGGGGATGCCCGCGGAGGTCGCGGCGTCCAGGACGGGGGTGAGGGTCTCGGTGAGGCGTTTCCACGCGGTGTCCGTGTCGGTGCCCCGCGGGACGACCCCGCTGAAGCAGTGGACGGCGTGCGCGCCGAGGTCGGCGGCGACCCGGACGGCCCGGCCGAGGAGGTCGGCGCGGCGGGCCCGATCGTCAGGGTCCGGGTCCAGCAGGGACGGGCCGTGCTTGCGGCGCGGGTCGAGCACATAGCGGGCGCCCGTCTCGATGGTGACGCCCAGCCCGAGTTCGTCCAGCCGGTGCGCGACCCGGCGGGTGCGGGCGGCGAGGTCCGGGGCGAGAGGGTCGAGGTGCATGTGGTCGAGGGTCAGTCCGACACCGTCGTAGCCGAGGTCGGAGAGGAGGGCGAGGGCGTCGTCGAGCCGGAGGTCGGCGAGACCGTTGGTGCCGTAGCCGAAACGGAGGGGAGGGAGGTCACCGGGAGAGGCGCCGGTGGTGTGGGGCGAGGCGGCGGCCCGGGCGATCCTGCCGGGTGAGACGGCAAAGGCCCGGGTGCCGGGGGCACCTGACGCTTCGGCACGCCTTTCGGAGGCTGCTCGGGATGCGGAGGCCCGGGATGCGGCGCTCATGTGACGCTCACCTTCTTGGCGAACCGGGAGCCGAGGGGCGCGAGCGCGGCGATGAGGAGTGCCGTGGCCGTGCCCCGGGAGCGGGCGGTGAGGGCTGCCTGGAGGGGGATCGTGGCGCGGATGCCGGATCCGACGGCGCGTTGGGTGAGAGGAGGTGAGGGATTCAGGGTGGCGTGGAAGTAGGGGCGGGCGGTCGTCGCGGCGTAGGCGGCGCCGAGGGCGGTGGTGAGCAGCGCTCCGGAGTCCTGCGCCGGGTGCCGGATCGCTCGGGGACCTGCCGGGCCGTGGACGGCTCCCTGCCGACGCCCCCGCGTCACCTCGTGGCCGGCTCCCTGCCGACGCCCCCGCGTCACCTCGTGGCCGGCTCCCTGCCGACGCCCCCGCGTCACCTCGTGGCCGGCTCCCTGCCGACGCCCTCCCGTCACCCCGGCCGAGTGCCGCGTCACCAGCCGGGTCAGCAGAGCCGTCGTCGCGAGGGCCGCCAGTGGCGGCAGGGGCGAGCCGCCCTGGGCCTCCTGGCGGGAGACCGTGGTGACGGCCAGGGTGTGGGTGCCGAGGAGCGCGGCGGAGGGCAGGGCCGGTCGTGTGCTGCCCGTCGTGGCCGCGGCTCCCAGGAGCAGGTCGAGGCCGCGGGCCGTGCCCATGGCCAGGGGTCCCGCGGGTGTGTGCTTCAGGCCGAGGTCGTACGCCCAGACGGTCGCCGCGAGAGGTGCGGCGACAGCCAGGGCGGGGCGGCCCGCGCGGGCGGCCAGGGCCAGTCCGGCTCCGGTGAGGGCTCCGGCCGCCGTGAGGGCGGCGGCGGGGCGGATGCGGCCGGAGGGCAGGGGGCGGTGCGGGCGTTCGACGGCGTCGATGTGGCGGTCGGCCCAGTCGTTGAGGGCCATGCCGGCCTCGTAGAGGCAGAGGGAGGAGGCGATGGCGAGCAGGGTGCGGGAGCTGGCGGGTGCGCCGGTTGCCGCCGTGCCTGCCAGAGCGTCGCCGGGGACGCTGAACAGGGCGGGCAGGCGCAGGAGTTCGGCCCAGGCGCGGCTCCGGGGCGAGCGGCCGGTGTGGGCGCGGGGGGCTGCGGCAGCGGCAGTGCCTTCCGGCGGGGCGGTAACGGCAGTGCCTCCCGGGGCGGCGGCAGCGGCTCCCCCGCCGGTGGCAGCGGACGTGTCGCCCGGGGCGGCGGCAGCGGCTCCCCCGCCGGTGGCAGCGGACGTGTCGCCCGGGGCGGCTGCGGACGTCCCGTCGGGGCATCCGCACGTCCTCTCGTGCAGCGTCACAGGGCTCCCTCTGTCTTCTCCGTGCCCCGCACCGCCCGGGCGCCGCGGTCCTCTCCGTCGGCCTCCCCGAGGCTCCGCCCGAAACGGAGAAGTTCGCCGTACTGCTCGGCGAGCCCCGAGGGCCCCTCCCCCACCGGGTCCTTGAAGTAGAAACCGAGAGCGCCCAGCGGGCCGGACACGCCCGCCTCGTGGGCGCGGGCGGTCAGGCGGGCCAGGTCCAGCACCAGGGGTGCGGCCAGGGCCGAGTCGCAGCCCTGCCAGATGGTCTGGAGGATCATGCGGGTGCCGAGGAAGCCGTCGAAGGCGATGTGGTCCCAGGCGGTCTTCCAGTCGCCGAGGGCGGGCACGTCGTCGATGTGGACCTCGCCCTCGGGGACGGTGCCGAGGGTGTCGGCGAGGACGCGTTCCTTGCCGGCGTTCTTCGCCGCGGCGGCGGCCGGGTCGGCGAGGGCGGCACCGTCGCCGCCGCCCAGCAGGTTGGTACCCGACCAGGCCCGGACCGTCAGCGCCCGCTGGGCGAACATCGGGCCGAGCACGGCCCGCAGGAGTGTCTGCCCGGTCTTGCCGTCCCGCCCGGCATGGGGCAGGCCGCTGCGCTCGGCCTCTCGGGCGGCGACGGGATGGTGCATGCCCTCGGAGGGGGTGAAGTTGACGTAGGGGCAGCCCGCGCGCAGGGCGGCCAGCGCGTACAGGGTGCTGGCCGGCAGGGGGGCGCCGGGCCCCTGGGAGACGGGTTCGGTGGAGGCGACGTTCACCACCACGGCCTGCTCCAGCTCGTGGCGGTGCAGGAAGTCGCGCAGATCGTCGGCGAAGGCCGTGATCAGCTCGGGCTCGCTCCGGGTGTCCCCGGGGGTGGGGCCGCCGGGCCTGATCTCCCGGTCGGCGGCGGCGAGTTCGGCGGCGACGGCGGCGGCCACTCCGGGTGGGAGGACGCCGCCGGCGGTCAGGGACTCGGCGCGTTTGGGCAGAGGGCAGTCGAGGGTGTCGTGGCCGCCGAAGACGAGGTCGGAGAGCGCGGGCAGGCCGCTCTCGGTGAACGGGGGTGTCTCGGTGACCATCCCGGTGGGCGGGTGCAGTCCCGCGGCGACGGCGGCGCACCCTGTGACGACGGTGGTGGCGACGGAGCCCCGGGCTCCGATCAGCCACACCCCCACACGCGGTCGGGAGAGGGACGCGGACATGGGCAGCCTCCTGATCGTGCGCGAGCCACGGGGGGGAGCGGGATACGGGGACGGCGGGCGGGGGTCCGGCGTCCCCCGCCCGCCGCCGTTCACAGGCCCTGGACGGGCAGTTCCCTCAGCTGGATGTTGCGGAAGGAAACCTGGTCGTCGGCGCCATGGTTCTGCAGGCCGATGTAGCCGTCGGTCAGGCTCCGCTCGGGGTCCTTGTTGGTGAAGTCATTGATCTTGACTCCGTTGAGGAACACCTGGAGGCGTTCGCCCTGGACCTTGATCTCGTAGGAGTTCCACTGGCCGGGCGGCCGCAGGACCTGGTCACGGGCCTTGATGTTCGCCGACTTGAAGGAGTAGACGGAGCCCGTGGTGCGGTCGGCCGCGTCGGTGGCGTCGATCTGGATCTCGTAGCCCTTGTTCACCGCGGACCAGGGGTCGTCGGAGGCGGGGAAGCCCACGAAGATCCCGGAGTTGTCGTCGCCGCGCATCTTCCAGTCGAGCTTGAGCGAGTACGACTTCAGCTCCTTGGCCTGGTACCAGAGCAGACCCATGCCGCCCTCGGACTCCAGCGTGCCGTCCTTGACGGTGAACTTCCCGGGGCCGGCCTGCTTCCAGCCGTCCAGGGTCTGGCCGTTGAAGATCTTCCGGTGATCCTTGCCCGGCTTGCAGTCCGCCTTCACCTGGCCGGTGGCGTACTGCAGGCCGCCGAGCAGGTGGGCGCGGAAGGCGGCGTCGGCGTAGGACTCCTTGGTGTGGCCGCCGCCGGTGTAGAAGGACCGGCCCCCGCCGTAGCTCTGGCACCAGGCGATCGGGTGGTCGCCCTTCATGGTGCCGCCCTGGTAGGTGGTCTCGTCCAGGGTGGCGAGGACCTTGGCCTTCTCCCGCGGGTTGGTGCGGTAGTTGTACCACTCGTCGGTGCGCTCCCAGGCGTCGTCCAGGTGCGCGGTCGACGGGTGGTCGTGGTCCTCGACGCGGACGGTGGCCTTCTGGATGGCCGGGTGCGACTGGAAGTAGGCGCCGACGAGGCCGCCGTAGAACTCCCAGTCGTACTCGGTGTCGGCCGCCGCGTGGATGCCCATGTAGCCACCGCCGCCCGCCACGTAGTCCTCGAACGCCTTCTGCTGTTCGGCGTCGAGGACATCACCCGTGGTGGACAGGAAGGCGACCGCGTCGTACTTGGCGAGGTTGGTCGTGGTGAACTGCCTGGCCTCCTCGGTCGCGTCGACGGTGATGCCCGCCGGGCCGCCGAGTTCCTTCAGGGCGGTGACACCCGCCGGGATGGAGTCGTGCCGGAACCCGGCGGTCTTGGAGAAGACCAGCACCTTCTTGCCGCCCTTGAACGGCTCCTTGGAGAACTCGAAGTCGTCCACGTCGTAGAGCGCGCCCTCGCCGCCCTTGAACACCAGGTAGATGTCGGTGGTCTTCTTCGGCAGCGACCGCAGCGGCACGTCGACGTTCTGGAACGTCTCCCAGCCGCCGGTCGGCGGGATGTAGGCCGAGCCGTGCAGGGGCCCGTCGGGTGAGCCGGTGCGCAGTTCGATGAAGCCGCCCGCCCCGCCGGAGGAGGCCCGCACGGTCATCTTCTTCTGCCCGTCGAACCGGTAGGGGCTGAAGGAGATCCAGTCGCCGTCGTTGATGTCGCCGACGGTCTTGCCGCCGTTGGCGCCGGTCTTGGTGACGACCGACACGCCCGACTGGGCGGTGAAGTGCTCGCCCTGGCGGTGCAGCGGCTGGAGCACGGTGCGGGCGGTGCCGGTCAGGGACTCCTGGCCGTTCGCCCCGCCGTCGGTGTAGCCGGCGCCGACGACGCCGTAGATGTTGGCGTTGGGGTCGTGTCCGCCGTCACCGGGGGGCGGCGTCAGGGTGCCCTCGCAGCCCATCTCGCTGGTCAGTTCGTGGGCGTGGGAGTCGTGGCCGAGGCTGTAGGTGACCTTGACCTTGGAGCAGTCGACGCTCTCCTCGGGGTCGGTGACCTTCACCTTGAACGGGACGGGCTTGCCGAAGGCGGCCATGCTCCCGTTGCCCGGAGTCTCGATCGTCACCTTCGGCTCGGTGTTGCCGACCACGATCCGGACGCTGGCGTTGCCGGTGTTGCCCTCGGGGTCCTTGGCGGTGAAGGTGGCGCTGTAGGTGCCGATCTTCTTGTACCTGTGGGTGGGGGTGAGGCCCTCGCCCTTGGTGCCGTCGCCGAAGTCCCAGCTGTAGGTGAGGTCCGTGGAGTCGGCGTCCTTGGCGGAGGCGGTGAACTTCACCTTCAGACCGGCCGCGCCGGACGTCTTGTCGGCGCTCACCTCGGCGATCGGGGAGAAGCCGTCCTCGGCGTTCTCGATCCGGTACAGCGCGGAGTCCTTGTCGCCCTGGAACCAGGAGAGTCCGTAGTCGAGGACGTAGAGGGCGCCGTCGGGGCCGAACTCCATGTCCATGATCTGGGTGCCGGTCCAGGGGAAGTCGTTGATCTTGGCGACGGAACCGTCCGCGTTCTCCTCGATCCGCTTGATCCAACGGCGCCCGAACTCACCGGCGAAGAAGTCCCCGTCGTAGGCCTCGGGGAACTTCACGCTGGAGTTCAGGTCGGGGTCGTAGCGGTAGACCGGGCCGGCCATCGGGGACTCGGAGCCGCTGCCGAACTCGGGCACGGAGCCGCCGTCGTACGGGATCCAGGCGGCCTGCGCGGGCGGCAGGTCGGTCAGGCCCGTGTTGTGCGGCGAGGTGTTCTTCGGGGCGTTGCAGTCGAACGTCTCGCCGGACTCCTTGGTGGCGAAGTCGTAGTCGACGTAGGGGTCGTTGTCGCCGGTGCAGAAGGGCCAGCCGAAGTTGGCGGCCTTGGTCACCTTGGCGAACTCGACCTGTCCGCTCGGGCCGCGTTTCGGGTCGGCGGCGCCGGCGTCGGGGCCGTAGTCGCCGACGTAGACGGTGCCGGTCTTGTCGTCGACGCTCATGCGGAACGGGTTGCGGAAGCCCATAAAAAACGTAGTCGCCGACGTAGACGGTGCCGGTCTTGTCGTCGACGCTCATGCGGAACGGGTTGCGGAAGCCCATCGCGTAGATCTCGGGGCGGGTCTTCTCCGTGCCCGGGGCGAAGAGGTTGCCCTCCGGGACCGTGTAGGAGCCGTCCTCGGCGACCTTGATGCGCAGGATCTTGCCCCGCAGGTCGTTGGTGTTTCCGGCGCTGCGACGGGCGTCGAAGGCCGGGTTGCGGTTCGGCCGGTCGTCGATCGGTGTGTATCCGTCGGAGGCGAAGGGGTTGGTGTCATCGCCCGTCGACAGGTAGAGGTTGCCGTCCTTGTCGAAGTCGATGTCGCCGCCGACGTGGCAGCAGGTGCCCCGGGAGGCCGCGACGTCCAGGACCTTCTTCTCGCTGGACAGGTTCAGCGTGCCGTTGGGGTTGAGGACGAAGCGGGAGAGGCGGTTGACGCCGTCGAACTTCTTGAAGTCGTCGGCGGTGCCGGTCTCCGGGGCGTCGCCCGCGGGGGTGTCGAGCGGCGGGGCGTAGTAGAGGTAGATCGCCCGGTTGTTCTTGAAGTCCGGGTCGATTCCGACGCCCTGGAGGCCTTCCTCGTCATGACTGTAGACGTCGAGTTTGCCGGCGATCTTGGTGACGCCGCCCTGGTCGGTGAGGCGCAGCGTGCCGTCGCGCGAGGTGTGCAGGACGCTGCGGTCCGGGAGCACGGCGAGCGACATGGGCTCGCCCGTCTCGGGTTCGCCCTTGGCGAGCGGCACCTGCTGGAACTGGCCCTCCGCGGCTGCCGGTTCGTCGTGTTCCGGGTGGCCGGGGTGGGCGCCGGCGACGGTGGCCGGGGTGCCGACGGCCAGGAGCAGGCCGGTGAACAGGGCGACGGTGGTGCGCAGTGCGGGCCGCCTGGGTATGCGGATGCTGCTGGATCTGGTTCTGTGCACGAAGTCCCTCCGGGAACGGGGTGGGCCGTACGGGGTGGGTGCGAAGCGTGCGGTGCGGGCGCCGGGGTGCGCCGTCACCCCGGAGGTGTGTGTGCCTTGAGCACGTCAAGACAGGTCTGTGTGCCGAATCCGTGGTTCAGCTGTTGAACGCGGCGTCGAAGGACGCGCTGGGCGGTTCGAAGTCGAAGGCCTTGAGGCGTGTCAGTGCCTCGGGGGCGCCCTGGAGCCGGTCCATGCCGGCGTCCTCCCACTCGATCGAGATCGGACCCGCGTAGTCGATGGAGCGCAGCATCCGGAACACGTCCTCCCAGGGGACGTCGCCGTGCCCGGCGGAGACGAAGTCCCAGCCACGCCGCGGGTCGCCCCAGGGCAGGTGGGAGCCGAGGCGGCCGTTGCGTCCGTCGAGGCGCTTGCGGGCCTCCTTGCAGTCGACGTGGTAGATCCGGTCGCGGAAGTCCCAGAGGAAGCCGACCGGGTCGAGGTCCTGCCACACGAAGTGGCTGGGGTCGAAGTTGAGGCCGAAGGCGGGGCGCCGGCCGACGGCTTCCAGGGTCCGCTGGGTGGTCCAGTAGTCGTAGGCGATCTCGCTGGGGTGGACCTCGTGCGCGAATCGCACGCCCTCGGCGTCGAAGACGTCCAGGATCGGGTTCCAGCGGTCGGCGAAGTCCTGGTAACCGCGTTCGATCATCGCCTCGGGCGCGGGCGGGAACATGGCGACCAGGTGCCAGATGGCGGATCCGGTGAACCCGATGACGGTGTTCACACCGAAGGCGGCCGCGGCCCGGGCGGTGTCCTTCATGCGGTCCGCGGCCCGCTGCCGGACTCCCTCCGGGTTGCCGTCGCCCCAGACCGCTTCCGGGAGGATCGCCTGGTGCCGCTCGTCGATGATGGCGTCGCAGACGGCCTGGCCGGCCAGGTGGTTGGAGATCGCCCAGCACTTGAGGCCGTACTTGTCGAGGAGCTGACGCCTCGACTCCACGTAGGAGGGATCGGTCAGCGCCTTGTCGACTTCGAAGTGGTCTCCCCAGCAGGCGAGTTCCAGGCCGTCGTAGCCGAAGTCGCGGGCCAGGCGGCAGACCTCCTCCAGGGGCAGGTCCGCCCACTGGCCGGTGAACAGGGTGAAGGTGCGCGGCATACTCGTGGCCTCCTCAGACCGCGATCGGCGTGTAGACGGAGTTCTTCTCGGCGCTCTCCTCGACCGCCGCGAGCACGCGCTGCACCTGCAGCCCGTCGGCGAAGGAGGGTTCGGGGCGGCGGCCCTCGGCGATGGCGTGGACGAGGTCGCGGGCCTGGTGGACGAAGGTGTGCTCGTAGCCGAGGCCGTGGCCGGGCGGCCACCAGGCCTCCAGGTAGGGGTGGTCGGGTTCGGTGACGAGGATCCGTCGGAAACCGGCCTCCGCTCCGGGCTCGGTGGCGTCGTGGAAGGACAGCTCGTTGAGCCGCTCCAGGTCGAAGGCGAGCGAGCCGCGCTCCCCGTTGAGTTCGATGCGCAGGGCGTTCTTCCGGCCGGTGGCGTAGCGGGTGGCCTCGAAGGAGGCCAGCGCACCGGAGGGGAAGCGGGCCGTGAACAGCGCGGCGTCGTCGACGGTGACCTGCCCGGTGCCGGCGGAGGTGACGGCGGACAACCCGCTCGTGGCGCCCGTGGGCAGGGGCCGCTCCCGTACGAAGGTCTCGGTCAGCGCGGAGACGCCCGCCAGCGGCTCCCCCACCAGGTACTGCGCGAGGTCGACGATGTGCGCCCCCAGGTCGCCCAGCGAGCCCGAGCCGGCCTGCTCCCTGCGCAGCCGCCAGGTCAGCGGGAACGCGGGGTCGACCAGCCAGTCCTGGAGGTACGTCACGCGCACGTGCCGCAGCCTGCCCAGGCGGCCCTCGGCGACCATGCGGCGGGCCTGGGCGGTGGCGGGCACCCGGCGGTAGTTGAATCCGACCATCGCCACCTGACCGCGCGTGCGGGCCTCTTCGGCGGCCAGCACCATCGAGGTGGCCTCCTCGACGGTGTTGGCCAGCGGCTTCTCGCACAGGACGTGTTTGCCCGCGGCCAGGGCGGCCAGGGCGATCTCGGCGTGGCTGTCGCCGGGGGTGCAGATGTCGACGAGGTCGATGTCGTCCCGTTCGACGAGGGCTCGCCAGTCGGTCTCGGTGGACTCCCAGCCGTGCCGGTCGGCCGCGGCCCGGACGGCGGCGGCGTCCCGGCCGCAGATCACGGCCTGCACGGGGTTCAGCGGCAGGTCGAAGACGCGGCCCGCGGTGCGCCAGCCCTGGGAGTGGGCGGCGCCCATGAAGGCGTAGCCCACCATCCCCACGCGCAGGGGTGGCTTGCCTTTCTCGGTCCCTTCCGACTGCTGCTGCGGCTGTCCCATACGGGTGTCCTCCTCGTCCTGGTCGGGGTGGCGCACGTGGGGGGTGCGGGGTGGCTCACTTGAAGCCGGTGGACATGTACCGGTCGACGTTGGTCTTGTCGACGACAGCCGAGTAGAGGGTGAGTGACGACGGGATCTCGAACTCGGCGAGGCCCCCGATGCCCTTGCTCTGGCCGAGGGCGCGGGCCAGGTCGATCGCGGAGGCGGCCATGGTCGGCGGGTACAGCACGGTCGCCTTGAGGACACCGTCGTCCTGCTTGATGGCCTGGAACGCGGAGAGCGCGCCGGCGCCGCCGACCATCAGGAAGTCGTCGCGTCCGGCCTGCTCGATGGCGCGCAGCGCGCCCACGCCCTGGTCGTCGTCGTGGTTCCACAGCGCGTCGAACTTCGACTGGGCCTGGAGCAGCTGCGCCATCTTGGCCTGGCCGGACTCGACGGTGAACTCGGCGGCCTGCCGAGCGACCTTCTTGATGTTGGGGTAGTTCTTCAGGGCGTCGTCGAAGCCCTGGGTGCGCTGCTTGGTGAGCTCCAGGTTGTCCAGGCCGGCCAGTTCGATGACGCGGGCGCCGGACTTGCCCTTGAGCTTCTCGCCGATGTAGTGCCCGGCGTTGAGACCCATGCCGTAGTTGTCGCCGCCGATCCAGCAGCGGTAGGCCTGCGGGGTGTTGAAGATGCGGTCGAGGTTGACGACGGGGATGCCGGCGCGCATCGCCTTGAGGCCGACCTGGGTGAGGGCCTTGCCGTCGGCGGGCAGCACGACCAGGACGTCGACCTTCTTGTTGATGAGGGTCTCGATCTGGCCGATCTGCTGGGCGGTGTCGTTGGAGCCCTCGGTGATCTCCAGGGTGACGTCGGAGTACTTCTCGGCGCGGCTCTTGGCGTTGTCGTTGATCGCGTTGAGCCAGCCGTGGTCGGCCTGCGGTCCGGCGAAGCCGATGGTGACCTGCTTGCCGGGCTTGTCGTCGGCGGCCGGCTGGTCGTTGCCGGCCGGCTCGTCCTCGGACTCGGACGGCTCGTTGCTCGTGCACCCCGTGAGGAGGGCACCGGCGGAGACGGCGGCGGCCCCGAAGAGCAGCCCTCTGCGGCTCGTGATCTCTGTCATGGCGGGAGAACCCTTTCCTCGGGTCGTGCCGGGCGGGAGCGGTACGGCTTTCAGGTCGTGCTGGCGGTACGGCGCTGGACCAGCACGGCGGCGACGATGATCGCGCCCTTGGCGATCTGCTGGACGTCGCTCTGCAGGTTGTTCAGGGCGAAGATGTTGGTGATCGTGAAGAAGATCAGGACGCCGAGCACGGAGCCGGTGATGGTGCCGCGGCCGCCGGTGAGCAGGGTGCCGCCGATGATCGCGGCGGCGATCGCGTCGAGTTCGTAGAGGTTGCCGTTGGTGTTCTGGCCGGAGCCGGACAGGACGATCAGCAGGAAGGCGGCGATGCCGCAGCACAGCCCGGACAGCAGGTACAGGTAGAGCCGCTGGCGGCGGACGTCGATGCCGGCGAGCCGCGCGGCCTCCGGGTTGCCGCCGACCGCTACCGTGCGGCGGCCGAAGGTGGTGCGGTTGAGCACCAGCCAGCCGATGACCGTGACGACGGCGAACACCATGACCAGGGGCGGGACGCCGAGGACGTAGGCGTCGCGCTCCCCCAGGTCGAGGACGGAGGGCACGGTGACGATCTGCGTCTTGCCGTCGGTGATCTGCAGGGCGAGGCCGCGGGCGGAGGCCAGCATGGCGAGGGTGGCGATGAACGGCACCATCGAGCCGTAGGCGATGAGCACCCCGTTGACCAGGCCGCAGCCGACTCCGACGACGATCGCCGTGAAGAGGATGCCGGCGAAGCCGTATTCCTGGGTGGCGACCGTGGTGGCCCACACCGAGGCGAGGGCGACGATCGCGCCGACCGACAGGTCGATCCCGCCGGAGACGATGACGAAGGTCATGCCGACGGTGACGACGCCGACCACGGAGGCCTGGGTGAGGACCAGTTGCAGATTGCGGGTGTCGAGGAACTCGTCGGGCTTGGTGATGCCGCCGACGACGATCAGCGCGGCGAGCACGCCGAGCAGGGAAAGGGTGCGGACGTCGGCACGGGCCGCCAGGCCGCGCCAGGCCGGAGGCCGGGCCTCGGGCACCTTCGCGGTGCTGTCCCGCGGCGGGGAGACAGGCTGCGTCATGCCGGGCTTCCTTCCATGACCAGGTCGAGTACGCGGTGTTCGTCGAGTTCGCGCGCGGGCGCCGTGTGCACGACCCGGCCCTCGCGCAGCACCAGCACGCGGTCGGCGAGGCCGAGCACCTCGGGCACCTCGCTGGAGACCAGCAGCACGGCGAGGCCCTCGTCCGCGAGCCTGCGGATGACCGCGTAGAGCTCGGCGCGGGCGCCCACGTCGACGCCGCGGGTGGGTTCGTCGAGCAGCAGCACCTTGCAGCCGCGCAGCAGCCAGCGGGCCAGGACGGCCTTTTGCTGGTTGCCGCCGGACAGGGTGCGCACGGGCACGGACGGATTGTCCGGCCGGAGCGACAGCTCGCGGGTGGCGGCCCGGGCGGCACCGAGTTCGGCGCCCCGGTCGATCCAGCCGCCGCGCGAGAAGCGGGACATGGAGGAGACCGACACGTTGCGGGTGACGGACTCCAGCATCAGCAGGGCCTGGGCCTTGCGTTCCTCGGGGGCGAGTCCGAGTCCGGCCCGGACGGCGGCCCGTACGCTGCCCGGCCGCAACGCCCGTCCGTCGACCAGGACCTGACCGGCCGTCGGTTTGCGGGCGCCGTAGACGGTCTCCAGGATCTCGGAGCGGCCCGAGCCGACGAGTCCGGCGAGGCCGACGATCTCGCCGGGGCGGACCTCCAGGTCGAGGGGCTCGAACTCCCCTTGCCTGGAGAGCCCTCGGACCGTCAGCACGGGTTCGCCGGGTGGTGGCGAGAGGGGCCGGTCGGGGAAGACGTACTCGACGTTGCGGCCCGTCATCAGCGCGACGACCTCGCGGGTCGGAGTCGACTTCGCCGGGAGCCCGTGCGCGACGGCCCGTCCGTCCTTGAGCACCGTCACCCGGTCGCCGATGCGGCGGATCTCCTCCAGGCGGTGCGAGATGTAGACGACGGCGACCCCGGCGGCGGTCAGGTCGCCGACGATGCGGAAGAGGTTGTCGACCTCGTCCGGGTCGAGGGCGGCGGACGGCTCGTCCATCACGATCAGCCGCACGTCGTGCGAGAGCGCCCGCGCCATGGACACGATCTGCTGCTGCGCCGCCGACAGGTCCCCGACGAGTCGGGCAGGATCGATCTCGGCATGGCCAAGTCGCTTGAGAAGGGCGGCTGTTGACGCACTGGCCGTCTTGCCGCGGACGATGAATCCCGCGGCGGTCGGCTCGTGCCCGAGGTGGACGTTCTCGGCGACCGACAGGTGCTCCACCAGGTCGAGTTCCTGATAGATGGTGGCGATGCCCAGGCGCATGGCGGCGATCGGCGAGCGGAGGGTGACCTCCTCGCCGTGCCAGCGGATGCTTCCGGTGTCGGGCTGGTGGGCGCCGGCCAGCACCTTGATGAGGGTGGATTTGCCGGCCCCGTTCTGGCCGAGCAGGCAGTGCACCTCGCCGGCCTGGACGTCGAGGTCGACGCCGTCGAGGGCCCGGACTCCGGGGAACGACTTGGTGATGCCGGACATGCTGAGCAGCGGTGGTTCTGGTGCCATGAGGTCCCCTTGGCGGGCGTGCGGGCCGGTTTCAGGGCAGGGCAGAGCAGGGCTCGGTACGGAAGCGTCGTGCTGGTGTGCTTGCGTGCTGACGTACTGAAGTGCGCTTACGCGGGTGAGAACAGGTGGTCGCTGATAAGCCGGGCCGCGCCGATCACTCCGGCGGCGGGGCCCAACTCGCCCAGGACGATGGGAAGGTTGCCGGTCGCCAGCGGCAGTGACTGGCGGTAGACCTGGGTGCGGATCGCGGCGAGCAGGGTGTGACCGAGGCCGGTCACCCCGCCGCCGATCACCACCAGGCCCGGGTTGAAGAAGCTGACCAGGCCGGCGATGACCTGGCCGGTGCGGTTGCCGCCCTCGCGGATCAGATCGAGGGCGGTGGCGTCACCGGCGGCGGCCGCGGCGGCGACGTCGACGGCGGTGAGGCCGCCGTCGGTCTCCAGCCGCGAGGCCAGTTCGGCCGAAAGTCCCTGCTGGGCGGCCTCCGTGGCGTCACGGGCCAGGGCGGCCCCGCTGAAGTGGGCCTCCAGGCAGCCCCGGTTGCCGCAGGCACAGGGGCGGCCGTCGGGGACGGCCTGGATGTGCCCGATGTCGCCGGCGCTACCCGTCGTACCGCGGTAGACCTCACCGCCGACGACGATGCCGCAGCCGATGCCGGTGCCGATCTTGACGCAGAGGAAGTCGGCGACGGTGCGGGCGACGCCCGCGTGCTGCTCCCCCATCGCCATCAGGTTCACGTCGTTGTCGACCATGACCGGGCAGCCGAGTTCCTGGCTGAGCGCCTCCCGCACGGGGAAGCCGTCCCAGCCGGGCATGATCGGCGGTGCCACCGGGATGCCCTCGGGAAAACGGACCGGGCCCGGGACGCCGATGCCGGCGCCGTCGAACCCTTCCGCGAGCCCGGAGGCTCTCAGTTTCGCGGCCATGGCGAGGACCTGCTCGAAGACCGCGACGGGACCCTCGCGCACGTCCATGGGCTGGTTGAGGTGTCCGAGGGTCTCCAGTTCGGCGTTGGTGACGGCGACGTCGACCGAGGTCGCGCCGATGTCGACGCCGAGGAAGCGCAGTTCGGGGTTGAGCCGGATGTTGTGGGAGCGGCGGCCACCGCGCGAGGCGGCGAGTCCGTCGGCCACGACCAGCCCCGTCTCCAGCAGCCGGTCCACCTCCACGGCCAGCTTGGACCGCGAGAGATCGACCTGGTCGCCCAGTTGGGCACGGGAGTTGGGGCCGCCGTCTCGCAACAGCTTGAGCAGTCGAGCCTGGTGGGCGTTTCCGGGTCGTGCGGTCATACGTCTCACGAGCCCCTCCCCGCCTCGATCGGCCTGTGCGCGCCGGTTTCCCGCCACCACGGTGGCTTGCTTTCGGAGGGAACGTAGCAGCGGCTGCCGGGGCTGGGAAGAAGTCGCGCAGGAATTGCCTCCTACTTTTTCCACTCAGTGGACAAAGAAGCGGTGGCGGGTGCCCTCCCACGTGGCAGGGCAGGCATGACGGCGCCGCGTACGCGTGGCGGCGCTCAAGACGTAGGGCGGCGCTACGGACGTATGGCGGCGCTACAGGTGTATGGCGGCGCTACGCACGCGAGCGCGCGTGGTACGAGCGCCGTGTGTGTTCGGTGTGCGCGCGCATCAGCTGGGTGGCGCGCTGTTCGTCCCGGTCGGCGACCGCGGCGATGAGTTCGCGGTGCTCGATCCAGGACTGGTGACCGCGCCGACGGGCCACCGGCGTGTAGTACCAACGCACGCGCCGGTCGACCTGGGCGGCGAGTTCGGCGAGGACCGCGTTGCCGGCGAGCTCCATGATCTTGGCGTGGAAATGGGCGTTCATGGCGACGGCCCCGTCCACGTCATCGGCCTCGACGGCCTTCTCGCCCTCCGCGCACAGCGCTTCCAGGGCGGCGATGCCCGCGCTGTTGGCGTTGGCCGCCGCGAGCCGGGCCGCCTCGGCCTCCAGGAGCGTACGGACCGTGAGGAGCTGGTCGGCCTCCTCCTCCGTCGGCTCGTGCACGAACGCGCCCTGGGCGGGCCGCAGATCGACCCACCCCTCGGTGTTGAGCCGCTGCAGCGCCTCGCGCACGGGCTGCCGGGAGACCCCGAGGTGTCCGGCGAGTTCGCTCTCCACGAGATGCTGGCCGGGCTGGAGCGCACGGGTCGTGATGAGTTCGAGCAGTGCCTCGTAGACACGATCACGCAGCGGACCCGGGCGTTCCAGCTTGGGTACCGCCCCCTGGGGCAGGCCTGTCGACAGCATCGCGGTCCCCCTCCTCGGCAGGGCCGTGCACAACGCGGCGCGAGCCGGTATCGCCGCAGAGTCAGTATTGATTGTCTTTCGTCTACAGTCTACGGCCCACGAGAGCCAGGGTTTCGAGGAGTTGACCGCGTCACACCGCCCCGCCGCTCACGGGCAGCGCACGACCTGCCCGGCGTACGACAGGTTCCCGCCGAAGCCGAACAGCAGCACCGGGTCGCCCGTGGTGAGCGCCCCCCGCTCGACCAGCTTCGAGAAGGCCAGCGGGATGCTCGCGGCCGAGGTGTTGCCGGACTCGGTGACATCGCGGGCGACGACCGCGTTGACGGCGCCGATCTTCTGCGCGAGGGGTTCGATGATGCGCAGGTTCGCCTGGTGCAGCACGACCCCGGCGAGGTCGGCCGGTTCCAGCCCGGCCCGCTCGCAGGCCAAACGAGCGATGGGCGGCAGTTGCGTGGTGGCCCAGCGGTAGACGCTCTGGCCCTCCTGGGCGAAGCGCGGCGGGGTGCCCTCGATGCGCACCGCGTTGCCCATCTCGGGCACCGAGCCCCACAGCACCGGCCCGATGGCCGGCTCGTCGGCGGCCTCGACCACCGCCGCCCCGGCCCCGTCGCCGACGAGCACGCACGTGCTGCGGTCGCTCCAGTCGGTCACCTCGGACATCTTGTCGGCCCCGATGACCAGCGCCCGGCTCGCACCTCCCGCACGGACGGCGTGGTCGGCGGTGGCCAGGGCGTGGGTGAACCCGGCACACACCACGTTGAGGTCCATGGTGGCGGCCTGCGGGATGCCCAGGCGTGCCGCGACCCGGGCGGCCATGTTGGGTGAGCGGTCGACGGCGGTGGAGGTGGCGACCAGCACCAGGTCGATGTCCGCGGGGGCCAGTCCGGCCGCGGCGAGGGCCTTGGCGGCGGCGTGGGAGGCCAGTTCGTCGACCGGCTCGTCGGGGCCGGCGATGTGACGCGTGCGGATGCCCACCCGGCTTCTGATCCACTCGTCACTGGTGTCCACCAGGCCCGCCAGGTCCTCGTTGGTGAGGACCTTGGCGGGCTGGTAGTGGCCGACGGCGGCGATGCGCGAGCCGTTCATTGGGTGGATCCCCCTCGTTGCCTTGGGTAGCGGATCCACCAGTCTGATCAGTGACTCACGGGTACGACGGCAGCCAAGGCGACAGGAAACCGGCGCCGGGGTTGTCAGCTTCGGTCAGGAGCTCGGACGTCCGGACACCTGTCGAACGCCCACCCGGGGCCCCGGGTGGGCGTTCGACCACCCAGGGCCCCGGCTCCTGCCCGCGCCCACGGCCCCTAGCCGGTGAACAGCTGCGTCGCCTTGCGGACGAGCTCGTACAGCCCGTAGGCGAGCGGTACGCCCACCCATACCCAGGCGAGGGCGATCAGCCACCGGCGGTCCGGGCTAGGCGGACTCTGACTGCTGTCGCTCGACACGGGCGGCCTCCTTCGGGGCGGGGACGTGGTGGCGGGGGTCGACGGGCCGGACCAGTTCGTTGGCGACGAAGCCGACGACGAGCAGCCCGATCATGATGACGAACGACAGCCCGTACAGGGAGGCGCCGTGCCGGCCCGCCTCCTCCTGCCGGTCGGCGATCCAGTTCACGATCAGCGGTCCGAGCACCCCTGCCGTGGACCAGGCGGTGAGCAGCCGCCCGTGGATGGCACCGACCTGGTACGTGCCGAACAAATCCTTCAGATAGGCGGGAACCGTGGCGAATCCACCTCCGTAGAAGGAGAGGATGACCAGCGCGCACAGGATGAACAGCGGCTTGGAGGAGTCGCCGAACAGGGCGATGAGGGCGTACATCAGGGAGCCGACGCCCAGGTAGACGCGGTAGATGTTCTTCCGGCCGATGAGGTCGGACGTGGAGGACCAACCGATGCGGCCGGCCATGTTCGCCGCGGACAGCAGCGCGACGAAACCGGCGGCGGCGGTCACCGACACCGGGGTGGAGGTGTCCGCGAAGAAGTCCGTGATCATCGGCGCGGCCTTCTCCAGGATGCCGATGCCGGCGGTGACGTTCATGCAGAGCACGAGCCACAGCAGCCAGAACTGCGGGGTGCGGATGGCCTGTTTCGCGGAGACCTGCGGGCCGGTGGGGGCCTGCCGCGCAGTTCCCCCCGCCCCTGGGACATGACGCGGAACCCGGACCAGGAGCACACCCAGCAGCATGAACACGGCGTACGACAGCCCGTGCACGAGGAAGGCGAGCGCGATGCCGGTGCTGTCGCCGCCGAACGACTCCAGCATCTGGGCGGACCAGGGCGAGGCGATGAGCGCGCCGCCGCCGAAGCCCATGATGGCGATGCCGGTGGCCATGCCGGGCCGGTCCGGGAACCACTTGATCAGCGTGGAGACGGGCGAGATGTAGCCGATGCCGAGACCGATGCCGCCGACGAAGCCGTAGCCGAGGACGATCAGCCAGTACTGCTCCAGGGACGCGCCCAGCGCGGAGAGCAGGAAACCGGAGGAGAAGCAGATCAGGGCGACGGTCATCGCCCAGCGCGGGCCGTTGCGCTCCACGAGCGTGCCGCCGAACGCGGCGGACAGACCCAGCATGACGATGCCCAGCTGGAAGGGCAGCGCGCTCTGGGTGCCACTGAGGCCGAGCGCGGACTCGAGAGGCGGCTTGAACACGCTCCAGGCGTAGGCCTGGCCGATGGAGAGATGTACGGAGAGAGCGGCGGGCGGAACGAGCCAGCGGCTCCAGCCCGGGGGCGCGACTGGGGGACTCATGAACCCCGGACGGTAGGGATCCGCACGGAAGTTGGGAAGGCGGCACGTCGACCGTATGCGGTGAACGGTATCCGGCATGCGCCGAACGGTCGGCGCGCGCACCCTTGCCCACCCAACCTCCATACTGTAGACAATATTTCGTCGACACAAGCCGTCCGCGAGCCATACGCGACCCGTGAACGGCCCGGACGGCAGCCACCTCCGCGGTATCCCTCAAACCGAACGGAGTGTTCCGTGAAAGTCGCAGTTCTCGGCGCCGGTGCCATCGGCGCCTACGTCGGCGCCGCGCTCCACCGCGCGGGCGCCGAGGTGCATCTCATCGCCCGTGGACCGCATCTGGCGGCCATGAGGCAGCACGGAGTCCGGGTGCGCAGCCCACGCGGCGACTTCACCGCGCGCCCCCACGCCACCGACGACCCGGCCGAAGTCGGCCCGGTCGACCATGTCTTCCTGGGCCTGAAGGCCAACGCGTACGCGGCGTGCGGGCCGCTGATCGCACCCTTGCTGCACGGGACGACCTCGGTCGTCGCGGCCCAGAACGGCATCCCCTGGTGGTACTTCCACCGGCACGGCGGTCCCTACGACGGCCATCGTGTCGAGAGTGTCGACCCGGACGGCGCGGTCAGTGCGGTGCTCGCGCCCGAACGGGCCATCGGCTGTGTCGTCTACGCGGCGACCGAACTCGAAGGGCCGGGCGTGGTCCGGCACTTGGAGGGCACGCGGTTCTCCATCGGCGAGCCCGACCGCAGCCGCTCCGCACGCTGTCTCGCGTTCGGCGAGGCCATGCAGGCGGGCGGACTGAAGTGCCCGGTCGAACCGGACCTGCGCAGCGACATCTGGGTCAAGCTGCTCGGCAACATCTCCTTCAACCCGATCAGCGCGCTGGCCCGCGCGACCATGCGGCAGATGTGCCTGCACGGCGGCACCCGCAAGGTCATCGAGATCATGATGACCGAGACGCTGGCGGTCGCCGAGGCCCTCGGCTGCGAGGTCGGTGTCTCCATCGAGCGCCGGCTCGCCGGTGCCGAGCGGGTCGGCGACCACCGCACCTCCACGCTCCAGGACCTGGAGCGCGGCAAGCCGCTCGAACTCGACGTGCTGCTCGCGGCGGTCGTCGAGCTGGCGGAGATCACCGGCGTGGAGGTGCCCACCCTGCGCACCGTGCACGCCATCTCGGACCTGCTCGCGCTGAGGAGCGCCGCATGAGGAAACGCGACCGGACCCCCACGACCTACACCCGGCTCACCCACCCGCTCGTCCGGGACTCCCGCGACGAGCCGTTCCGGCAAGCCACCTGGGAGGAAGCCCTGGACCGGGCCGCCGCGGGCCTCGGCCGCCACCGCGACGCCTTCGGGATGTTCAGCTGCGCCCGCGCCACCAACGAGATGAACTACGTGGCGCAGAAGTTCGCCCGGGTCGTCATGGGCACCAACAACGTCGACTCCTGCAACCGCACCTGCCACGCCCCGAGCGTGGCGGGCCTGTCGGCGGCGTTCGGCTCGGGCGGCGGGACGTCGTCGTACGAGGAGATCGAGCACACCGACGTCATCGTGATGTGGGGTTCCAACGCCCGGTTCGCACACCCGATCTTCTTCCAGCACGTGCTGAAGGGGATCAGGAACGGCGCCCGGATGTACGTGGTCGATCCGCGCCGGACCTCGACCGCCGAGTGGGCGGAGAGCTGGATGGGGCTCAACGTCGGCACGGACATCCCGATGGCGCACGCGATCGGCCGCGAGATCATCCACGCGGGGCTCGCGAACGAGGCGTTCATCGAGCGGGCGACCACCGGCTTCGAGGAGTACAAGGCCCTGGTCGAGCCCTGGACACTGTCGCTCGCCGAGAAGGTGACGGGCGTACCGGCGGCGGCGATCCGCGAACTGGCGCACGCCTACGCCCGTGCCGAGCGGGCCCAGTTGTGCTGGACCCTCGGCATCACCGAGCACCACAACGGCACCGACAACGTCCGCGCCCTGATCAACCTGTCCCTGCTCACCGGGCACGTCGGCCGCTACGGTTCGGGCCTGCAGCCGCTGCGCGGGCAGAACAACGTGCAGGGCGGCGGCGACATGGGGGCGATCCCCAACCGGCTGCCGGGCTTCCAGGACATCCTGGACGCGAGCGCTCGTCTGAAGTTCGAGTCGGCCTGGGACACCGTCATCCAGCCGCACTACGGCCTGAACCTCACGGAGATGTTCGAGGCGATGGAGGACGGCTCGCTGAAGGCCGTCTACTGCATCGGCGAGAACCCGGCCCAGTCGGAGGCGGACAGCGAGCAGGCCGTACGGCGGCTGAAGGCGCTGGACTTCCTGGTCGTGCAGGACATCTTCCTCACGAAGACGGCACAGCTCGCGGACGTCGTCCTGCCGGCCACCGCCGGCTGGGCGGAGACCGACGGCACGACCACCAACAGCGAGCGGCGGGTGCAGCGCGTCCGCAAGGCCGTCACCCCGCCCGGCGAGGCCCGCGAGGACATCGACATCATCTGCGACCTCGCCGCCCGGCTCGGGCACGACTGGAAGTACGCCGACGCCGAGACCGTGTGGAACGAGCTGAGGTCCGTCTCACCCGACCACTACGGCATGACGTACGAGCGCCTGGAGGAACACCAGGGCATCCAGTGGCCCTGCCCGAGCACGGACGGGATCGAACCGACGTATCTGCACGGGCGGTTGTGGGAGCCCGATCCGGCGCGGCGCGGCCCGCTCGCCCCGTTCGGGATCGTGCAGCACGACCCGCCGGTGGACCTCACCGACGAGCGGTACCCGGTCCGGCTCACCACCGGACGGCGGCTCGACTCGTACAACACCGGGGTGCAGAGCGGTGGTTACGCCTCGCCGCTCAGGCGTGGCGAGTTCATCGAGCTGAGCCCGGAGGACGCCGAGCGCTACGGGGTCGTGGTCGGCGAGCACGTCCAGGTGACCTCGCGGCGCGGTTCGGTGACCGCGCCGGTGTGGGTGGACACCGCGCTGCGGCCGGGGCTCGCCTTCATGACCATGCACTTCCCGGACGAGGTGGACACCAACCAGCTGACGATCGAGGCGAACTGCCCGATCGCGGGGACGGCGGAGTTCAAGGCGTCGGCGATCCGGATCGAGAAGCTGCCCATCGCGACCATCGTGGGGTGACGTAAGTGGATCTGCACTTCGGTGACAGCAAACCGACGGACGAGGAACGGGCGGCCGTCGACGCCCTGCTCGGGCCTCCCGAGTCCTCCTGGGAGGGCGCCGCCCGCGACGAGATGCGAGCCGCCGATCTGAGGTGGGCGCGTGGCGGACGCGAGGCCCGGGACCGCCGCGACCTGCTGCTGCCGGGGCTGCACGCCCTCAACGACCGGATCGGCTGGATCAGCGAGGGCGCCCTCGACTACCTGTGCCGGCGGCTGACGGTGCCGCCGGCGGAGGCCTACGGGGTCGCCACCTTCTACGCCATGTTCTCGGTCAAGCCGCGTCCCGCGACCGTGCTGCACGTGTGCACGGACCTGGCGTGCGCGGCGGCCGGGGCGCCTCAGCTGTGCGCCGGGATCGAGGAGCGGCTGGGCCTCGGCAGCGGGGTGAGCGTCGAGCGCAGCCCCTGTCTGGGCCTGTGCGAACGGGCCCCGGCCGCACTGGCGATCAAGGCCGGGGACCCCGTCCGTACGGCGGTGTCGGCGCCGGCGACCGTCGAGGAGGCCGTGCTCGCCGCGAGCTCGCCCGACTCGGCGCCCGAGGAGCCGCCGGCCGCGCTGGCGGTGCCCCAGGCGGGGCAGGACGGTCTGATGCTGCTGCACCGGGTCGGCGTGGTCGACCCGTCGTCCCTCGACGACTACCGCGCCCACGGCGGCTACACCGCCCTGCGCCGGGCCTTCGAGCTGGGCCCCGCCGGGGTCATCCGCGAGGTCACCGACTCGGGCCTGGTCGGGCGCGGCGGCGCCGCCTTCCCCACCGGCCGCAAGTGGCAGGCCACGGCGTCCCAGCCCGACCATCCGCACTACCTCGTCTGCAACGCCGACGAGTCGGAGCCGGGCACCTTCAAGGACCGGGTGCTCATGGAGGGCGACCCGTACGCGCTGGTCGAGGCGATGACGATCGCCGGGTACGCGACGGGCGCGCACAAGGGCTATCTGTATCTGCGTGGCGAGTACCCGCGCGCCCTGCACCTGCTGGAGCACGCGATCACGCAGGCACGGGCGCGCGGACTGCTCGGCGACGACGTCCTCGGGCAGGGCTACGCCTTCGACATCGAGATCCGGCGCGGCGCGGGCGCCTACATCTGCGGTGAGGAGACGGCCCTGTTCAACTCCATCGAGGGCTACCGGGGCGAGCCCCGCTCCAAGCCGCCGTTCCCGGTGGAGAAGGGCCTGTTCGGCAAGCCGACGGTCGAGAACAACGTCGAGACGCTGGTCAACGTCCTGCCGATCCTGACCATGGGCGCCCCGGCGTACGCGGCGATCGGCACCGGGCGCTCCACCGGACCGAAGCTGTTCTGCGTGTCCGGGAGTGTGGAGCGGCCCGGCGTCTACGAGGTGCCGTTCGGCGCGACGCTGGGCGAGGTGCTCACCCTGGCCGGGGTGCGCGAGGGGCTGCGGGCGGTGCTGCTCGGTGGGGCCGCCGGCGGTTTCGTACGGCCCGACGAGCTGGACGTGCCGCTCACCTTCGAAGGGACACGGGAGGCGGGCACGACGCTCGGCTCGGGGGTCGTCATGGCCTTCGACGACACCGTGCCCCTGCCCCGGCTGCTGCTGCGCATCGCGGAGTTCTTCCGCGACGAGTCGTGCGGGCAGTGCGTGCCCTGCCGGGTCGGGACGGTGCGGCAGGAGGAGGCACTGCACCGGATCGTGGAGCGCACGGGCGCCGACGCCGCCGGGGACATCGCGTTGCTGCGGGAGGTCGGCCGCGCCATGCGGGACGCCTCGATCTGCGGTCTGGGGCAGACCGCGTGGAACGCCGTGGAATCCGCCATCGACCGTCTGGGGGCGTACGAATGACCGTCACACCGCTGGGGATCCCGCGCCGCATGCTGGAGTTCACCATCGACGGGGAGGAGGCCCGGGTCCCGGAGGGCTCGACGATCCTGGACGCCTGCCGGGCGGCCGGGAAGGACATCCCCACCCTGTGCGAGGGCGACACCCTGCGCCCGAAGAACGCCTGCCGGGTCTGTGTGGTCGAGGTCGAGGGAGCCAGGACACTCGTCCCGGCCTGCTCCCGCAAGGCCGAGCCGGGCATGGAGGTCCGTACGGACACCGAGCGCGCCCGGCACAGCCGCAAGGTCGTCCTCGAACTGCTCGCGTCCTCGGTCGACCTGTCGACGACTCCGAAGGTCGCCGGATGGCTGAAGGAGTACGAGGCGAAGCCGGACCGCTTCGGCCCGGACGCCGCGCGGCTGAACGAGGAGCCGAGGGTCGACAACGACCTGTATGTCCGTGATTACGACAAATGCATCCTTTGCTACAAGTGCGTCGACGCATGCGGCGACCAGTGGCAGAACTCCTTCGCGATCTCGGTCGCCGGGCGCGGCTTCGACGCCCGGATCGCCGTCGAGCACGACGCGCCGCTGACCGACTCGGCATGCGTGTACTGCGGGAACTGCATCGAGGTGTGCCCGACGGGCGCGCTGTCCTTCAAGTCCGAGTTCGACATGCGCGCGGCGGGTACCTGGGACGAGTCGCGGCAGACGGAGACGACCACGGTGTGCGCGTACTGCGGAGTGGGCTGCAACCTGACGCTGCACGTACAGGACAATGAGATCGTCAAGGTCACCTCGCCGCACGACAACCCGGTGACCCACGGCAACCTCTGCATCAAGGGCCGCTTCGGCTACCAGCACGTACAGAACCGGGACTGATCAGGACATGGGACGAGTCACGGAACGACGCAAGGTGATCCGCATCCGGGACGGGGTGGTCTCCGACCGTCCGGACACGCTGGTCGCCGAGGAGCCGATGGAGATCCGGCTCAACGGCAAGCCCCTGGCGATCACCATGCGCACCCCGGGCGACGACTTCGCGCTGGCGGCGGGGTTCCTGGTGAGCGAGGGGGTGCTGGCCGGGCAGGAGGACCTGCAGAGCATCGTCTACTGCGCCGGGGCGACGGCCGAGGGCTCGAACACGTACAACGTGGTCGACGTGAAGACGGCCCCGGGCGTGGTGATCCCCGACATCACGCTGGAGCGCAACGTCTACACCACGTCCTCCTGCGGGCTGTGCGGCAAGGCGTCGCTGGACGCGGTGCGCACCACGACCCGGTGGCCCGTCGCCGACACTCCCCCGGTCCGGATCCACCCCGAGCTGCTCGCGAGCCTCCCCGACCGGCTGCGCGCGGCCCAGCGGGTCTTCGACCGGACCGGAGGCCTGCACGCGGCGGCCCTGTTCTCGGAGGATGGCGAACTGCTGGACGTCCGGGAGGACGTGGGCCGGCACAACGCGGTCGACAAGCTGGTCGGCCGCGCCCTGCAGAACGGGCAGCTGCCGCTGTCGCGGGCGATCCTGCTCGTGTCGGGCCGGGCCTCCTTCGAGCTGGCGCAGAAGGCCGTGATGGCCGGCATACCCGTGCTGGCGGCCGTGTCGGCGCCGTCCTCGCTGGCGGTGGACCTGGCCGCCGAGGCGGGCCTGACGCTGGTGGGCTTCCTGCGGGGCAACTCCATGAACGTGTACGCGGGTGAGGACCGCATCGCCCTGCGGGCCGCGGCCGCCCAGGGCTGAACAGGTTCCTCCGCTGCACGGCGGCGGGGCCCCGACCGGCGGGGAGCGCCCCCTGCGCCGCAGGGGCCCCGTCTCGACTTGCCGTCGCGGCCCCCGGCCGGGTCTTCAGTCGGCCGTGCCGGGGTCTCGGCTTGCCGTCGCGGTCCCCGGCCGGGTCTTCAGTCGGCTGTGCCGGATATGCGGGACAGCATCGCCGTGAACTGCTCCCGCTCGGCCGCCGACAGCGGTGCGAGCAGTTCGTCGTTGGCGGCGCGGGCCGCCTTCTCGCAGCGCTTGAGCAGCCGGCCTCCGCGCGGAGTGAGGGACACCGCGTTCTTGCGGCGGTCCCGCGGGTCCGGCTCGCGTACCACCAGACCCGCCGACTGAAGGTCGTCGAGGACGCCGACGAGGTCCTTGGGGTCCAGCCGGACCCCACGGCCGAGGTCCGCCTGGGCGACGGGGCCGAGGTCGCGGACGGCGGACAGCACCACGTGGTGCCACATCCGCATGTCCTCCTCCGCCAGCGCCTCGGCCACCAGGGCCCGGCCGCGGGCGGCGGCACGGCCGAGCAGCCAGCTGGGCAGGGAGCGGATCGCGGGGAGGGGAGCTTCCGACATGGCCGCAGCCTAACCAAGAAATCGTTGGTTCTCCCTATGATCCTCCTATACCGTTGGGCACCCCAACGATCTCGTCGGGGCCACCAACGACCCGGAGGTGTGATGCGCCGCGTCCGCTACGAATCCCCAGGCGGCCCCCTCTTCGTGGAGGAGGCGCCGCTCCCCGCGCCCGGCCCCGGAGAGCTGCTCGTGCGTGCGGAGGCGATCGGCGTGACGCTCCCGGTCGTGCGCAAGGTCGCCGAGGCGGCCGAACCGGTCCCGCTCGGCGGCGAGATCGCCGGGCAGGTCACGGCCGTCGGCGAGGGCGTCACAAGCTTCGGCACCGGCGACCGGGTGACCGGACTCTGCTTCGGCCACGGCTACGCCGACTTCGCGCTGCTGCACGAGGCCATGGCCTCCCCGGTTCCGGTGGACGCGAGCGCCGTCGACGCGGTCGCCCTGGTCCGCAGCGGGCTGGTCGCCCTCGGTGCCCTGGAGGCGGCCCGCCCCGAGCCGGGCGAGGCGGCCCTGGTCACCGCGGCCGCGAGCGGCGTCGGCCAGCTGGCCGTGCAGCTGGCCAGGACGCGCGGCGCCGGACGGGTCGTGGGAGCCGTCTCCGACCCGGGCAAGGCCGACTTCGTCCGCGGTCTCGGCGCCGACCACGTCATCTCGTACGGCGACGCGAGCTGGGGAACGCCGGTGGACTACGTATTGGACGCGGTCGGCGGCGAGCTGCTCACCCGCGCCCTCCACGCACTCGTCCCCGAGGGGCGGCTGGTGGCGTACAGCTCGGGCGGCGGCGCCATCCAGGCCTACGACCTGCTGGTGGGCGCCAAGTCGGTCATCGGGTTCCAGATGGCCCGCATCGCCCGGGGCAAGCCGGAGTTGTACGAGCAGTGGCGTGAGGAACTGTGGCGGCTGTTCGCGGCCGGAGAGCTCAGGCCCCTCGTCCACGGGGAGTTCGCCCTGGAGGACGCGGCCAAGGCGCACGCGGAGATCGAGGGCCGATCCAACCTGGGCAAGGTCGTCCTGATCCCCTGACGCACGGTCCTTGTGGGGGGTCTGTGAGCCAAGTACCGTCTGTGGCCCACACATGGGACGTGGAATGTCCGAATGACCGGATGTCCGATCCCATGGTTCGGTGGTCCAGCCGACAGACGCATGAAGGGCAGGTCGCACCATGCCGTCAAGTCTTCGCGCACGTCTGAGATCCACCCTGACAGCCGCTGCCGCCGCCGGGGCGCTCCTCGCGCCCACCGCCCCGGCGCACGGCCAACCCGCGGCCGCTTCAGCGGAGTTCGACCAGCAGGTGCTCTTCAAGGCGTCCCAGGATCCGGGCTACGCCTGCTTCCGGATCCCGGCGATGGTCCGCACCACCAGCGGCACCCTGCTCGCCTTCGCCGAGGGCCGTGTCCTCAACTGCGGTGACGCGGCCGACATCGACATCGTCGTCAAGCGCTCCACCGACGGCGGCCGCACCTGGGGGCCGCTCCAGGTCGTCACCGAGGGCGCGGGCGACACGCACGGCAACCCGGCGCCCGTCGTGGACCGCCGGACGGGCCGGATCCTGCTGGCCGAGACGTACAACACCGGCCGTACGGACGCCGGCAACTGCACCGTCCCCTGCGACCGCACCCCGCACCTGCAGTACAGCGACGACGACGGCCGCACCTGGTCGAAGCCGCGCGATCTGAGCGACGAGATCCTGCCCGAGCACTGGAACTCCTGGTACGCGACCGGACCCGTGCACGGCATCCAGCTGACCCGCGGCAAGCACGCCGGGCGGCTGGTGTTCGGCGTCAACACCGAGACGTGGAACGGCGGCCGGGTCTCCGCCAACCACGCCGCGCTCGTCGTCAGCGACGACGGCGGCGACTCCTGGCGGGTCGGCGCCACGGACACCTGGCCCATAGCGCAGGACGGCACGTTCCGGCAGAAGCCGTCCGAGGTGACGCTCACCGAACGCGCCGACGGCGCCCTGCTCGTCAGCGGCCGGGAACAGGACGGCACCGACCTGGGCCACCGCTCCCAGACCCTCAGCCTCGACGGCGGCGGCAGCTTCGCCACGCCTTTCCGCGACCTGCCGGACCTGTACACCCCGCAGGTCCAGGGCGCGACCCTGCGCCTTCGCGACCGGATGCTGCTGTCCGCCCCGGCCGACCCCGACCGCCGCCGCACGATGATGGTCCGCTCCTCCTACGACGGCGGGCGCACCTGGGAGAGCGTGGACCGAGGCACGGTCGTCACCACCGACTGGTCCGGCTACTCCGACATGGCGGCCCTGGGCGGCGGGGCAGTGGGCCTGCTGTACGAGGGCGGCGCGGTCGACGCGCGCGACGAGATCCGCTTCGCCCGCTTCACCGAGGACTGGCTGAAGCCGCGCCGGGGCGCCGACCCGACCACGCGTGACGCGGCGGCGGGCGCCAGGCCCGCGGCCGTGCTCGGCGGCGCCGCGCGGACGGCCGGTGTCCGGGGCGGCGCGCTGTCCTTCGACGGCACCGATGACGCCGTACGGCTGCCCTACCGCTCCCGGCTCCCGCTCGGCGAAGGGGACTTCACCGCCTCGCTGCACTTCCGCTACACGGCCACGGCCGGCGAGCAGCCCTTCCTGTGGATGGGCGGCATCGGCAGCACCCAGCCGCAGATCTGGCTGCGGGGCGAACCGGCGAGCGACCGGATCCGAGGGCTGATCACCACCCGGTCGGGCGCGACGACCGTCAGGTCCGCCTCGGTGTCGACCGACGGCGCCCACAATGACGGCCGTTGGCACCATCTGGCGCTGCGCCGGGGCGACGGACAGCTGACGCTGTTCCTCGACGGCACGCCGCTCGGCACCGCTGACGTGCCCGGATCGGTCAGCCGCAACTCGCCGTTCGGCGTGCACATCGGCCAGCGCATGGACAGCCGGGCGTTCCTCACCGGGGCGATCGACGACGTCCGGGTGTGGAACCGGGCCCTGAGCGACGAGGAGCTGGCCTCCGGCGCCTCGGGCGCGGCCTCCCGGGGCACGGTGCTGTGGCTGCCCATGGACCGGGTGAGCGGCAGCAACTAACGTCACAGGACGTGCCCGACGACTCAGGAGCATTACGAGCACGACAGCGCACGGGAACCGGGATCGGCCTGCTGCTGGTCCTGGTTCTCGGCGCGGCGCTGCTCATCGCCCTGCCCGGCGACGACGGTTCGGACCACGACGGCTGTCAGGCGCTCACCGTCGGCTCCTGGGACACGGACGACGCCCTCGACGCCGAGTTCGCCCGCTACGGCGACGACGCGAGCCGCACGGACGACTGGACCGGCGGCGACGGCACCCACTCGGTGCGGTTACCGGACGGCCGGGTGCTGTGGCTGTTCTCGGACACGTACCTGGGCCGGGTGTACGGCCCGCCGAACCCCCACGGGGAGTCCTACGCCTGGCGGGACGCCGGCACGCCGCTGGTGCGCAACTCGGCCGTGCTGATGCGCGACGGCCGCCTCGAGACCACCCTGCCGGCGCCGCTGTTCGCCGACCCGGCACCGAACCAGTGGCGCTGGCCGGTCGCCGCCCGCGTCGAACCCCGCTCCCCCGGCTCCTCGGAGCGGGTCGTCCGGGTGCTGCTGTGGGTGCGCACGGCAGGCCGGCCCCCTTGGATCTACGGGGTGCCCACCGCGACCGAGGTCGCCACGCTGTCACTGCCCGAGCTGCGCCTGGAGTCGATCGTCGAGGTGCTCGGCCAGCAGTCGGTGCCCGACCCGTCCCGGCGGGTGCTGTTCGGCACGACGCTGGTCGAGGAGGACGGCTGGACCTATGTGTTCGGCGGCGACGACGGCCGGGCCGCTTCCCGGCCCGCCTCGCACGCGTACGCGGCCCGGGTGCCGGAGGGCGCGCTCGCGGATCCGGCGGCCTGGCAGTACTGGAGCGGCTCGGCGTGGGTGCCCCGCGCCCGTCCCCGGCCGGTACTCGGGGACGGCCGGCGCAAGGGCGTGGGCAGCGCGTTCTCGGTCGTCCGGGAAGGCGGTACGTACCTGCTGTTCACGATGGCGGCCGGGCCCGAGGGGCTGACCACCGTGGCGTCCTACTGGGCCTGCTCCCCGGCCGGGCCGTGGCACGGTCCGGGAGAGGAGTTCGGCCCGCCGCTGCCGCAGGGGCAGGTGGCCGCCTACAACCCGCAGGCGCATCCGGTGCTGAGCGGCGAGGGACGGCTCGTCCTGAGCTACGACGTGAACTGGCTGGAGACGACGGGCGCCGCCGACCGGCTCAGCCGGAACGTGTCCCTGTACCGACCACGGTTCGTGTCGTTGCGGCTGGCTGCGGTGCGGTGACCTCCGCCGCCGCCTCCCGCGCGCGCCGCTTGGCGATCACCGCGCACACGATGAGCTGCATCTGGTGGAAGAGCATCAGCGGCAGCACGGCGAGCGCCGCCTGCGCGCCGAACAGGACGCTCGCCATGGGCAGTCCGGCCGCGAGAGACTTCTTCGACCCGGCGAACTGGATCGCGATCCGGTCCGCCCGGCCGAAGCCCAGCGCCTTGCCGCCGTACCAGGTGAGCAGCAGCATCACGGCGAGGATCACGGCCTCGACGACGGCCAGGGCGCCCAGCCGCACCGGGCTGACCTGGTGCCATATGCCCTGGACCATGCCCGCGCTGAACGCGGTGTAGACGACGAGCAGGATCGAGCCGCGGTCCACCAGCCCGAGGACCTGCTTGTGGCGCGTGACGAAGCCGCCGATCCAGCGGCGCAGCAGTTGCCCGGCGACGAACGGCACCAGCAGTTGCAGCACGATCTTCAGCAGCGAGTCGGCGGAGAAGCCGCCGCCGCTGCCGCCGAGCAGCGAGGCCGCGAGCAGCGGGGTGGCGACGATGCCGACGAGGGAGGAGAAGGAGCCCGCGCAGATCGCGGCGGGCACGTTGCCGCGGGCCATCGAGGTGAAGGCGATCGACGACTGGACGGTCGACGGGACCAGGGTGAGGAAGAGCAGGCCCTGGTAGAGCGGGTGGGTGAGGATCACCGGCACCAGCCCGCGGGCCGCGAGTCCGAGCAGCGGGAAGACCAGGAAGGTGCAGGCCAGAACCGTCACGTGCAGCCGCCAGTGCCGCAGTCCGTCGAGCGCCTCCCGCGTGGACAGCCGGGCGCCGTACAGGAAGAACAGCAGGGCGACCGCCGCCGTGGAGGCACCCGAGGCGACGTCGGCGGCCGGTCCGCGCGCCGGGAACAGTGCGGCGAGGCCCACCGTCCCGAGGAGGAGCAGGATGTAGGGGTCGATCGGCATCCAATGCGGCCAGCGCAGGCGTTTCACGGTGCTCCACTTGCTTTGGTACTTCGGTCGGTCCGGGGCCGTAACGGCCCCCTTCCATCCTGCTTCCCCGACGGGCGATCGGGAATCCCGTATACCGCTCTCACTGTCATTGCGTTCCGCGATAACCTGGGGTTCATGTACGACCCGTCCCATCTGCGCACGTTCCTGTCGGTGGCGCAGACGCTGAGTTTCACGCAGGCCGCGCGGCGGCTCGGGGTGCGGCAGTCGACGGTCAGCCAGCACGTGCGGCGCCTGGAGGACGCCACGGGGCGGACGCTGTTCACGCGGGACACGCACTCCGTGGAGCTGACCGAGGACGGCGAGGCGATGCTCGGTTTCGCGCGCCGGATCCTTCAGGTGCACGAGCAGGCGGCGGCGTTCTTCACCGGCACCCGGCTGCGCGGCCGGCTGCGCTTCGGCGCCTCGGAGGACTTCGTGCTGACCCGTCTGCCCGAGATCCTGGAGGGCTTCCGGCACGAGCACCCGGAGGTCGACCTGGAGCTGACGGTCGAGCTGTCGGGCACGCTGCACGAGCAGCTGGCCGCCGGGAAGCTGGATCTGGTCCTGGCCAAGCGGCGGCCCGAGGACCCGCGGGGCGAGCTGGTCCGGCACGACCGGCTGGTGTGGATCGGCGCGGAACGCCTCCGGCTCGACCCGGACCGCCCGGTGCCGCTCATCGTCTACCCGCCGCCCGGCATCACCCGCGCACTCGCCCTGGAGGCCCTGGAACGGCACGGCCGCGACTGGCGCGTGGTGTGCACCAGCGGCAGCCTCAACGGCCTCGTCGCGGCGGCCCGGGCCGGCCTCGGCGTGATGGCCCACTCCCGCGGCCTGATCCCGCCGGGTCTGGTCCGGATCCCCGACCGGGCGGGGCTGCCGGAGCTGGGGCAGGTCGACTTCGTCCTGGTCCACGGCCGGCGCCGCCCCTCCGCCCAGGGCGCGGCGGACGCCCTGGCGGCGGCGATCCTGGCGGGCGGGGACCGACTGCAGCGCAGCGAGCGCAAGGGACTGTGACCTGGCCGGTCAGCCACCTCCGACGGAAGCGGAGTGACGAAATCCGCCGCCGTCCCGCTGACAGAAGGGACGCCGTTCGACGGCGTTTCGCGCCACGGCCGGACTCGTACAGATTCGGTGGAGATTACGGCACCGAAGCTTACTCAACCGTCAGGTTTGTGTCCGACCCTTCCCCATGTGAGCGCTTTTTCCCTCGCTGACCAGCGCGGACCGGGGCGGTGTGTGCTTCCGTACCCCCTCCCGCCCCCCGGCCGGGTGGGGTAGCTTTCACGGCGCTGTGCGGGGCGTCACTCGACAGAAGCGCTGAGGAACGGGGAGCGGGGTTTGCGCGAGTTCACCAACCCTCCGTTGGCGTTGGCACCTCCGGTGGGCGGTCTGGCCGACGTGGTCTTCGAGCATGCCCAGGAGGACCCGCAGCACATCGCGCTGGGCCGCAAGGACGACTTTGGTGAATGGCAGGACGTCACCAGCGCCGAGTTCCGCGACGAGGTGCTCGCCCTGGCCAAGGGCCTGCTGGCGAGCGGCATCCGGTTCGGCGACCGGGTCGCGATCATGTCCCGCACGCGCTACGAGTGGACCCTCTTCGACTACGCGCTGTGGACGATCGGCGCCCAGGTCGTGCCGGTCTATCCGACGTCCTCGGCCGAGCAGTGCTTCTGGATGCTGTACGACGCCGAGGTGACGGCCGCGGTCGTGGAGCACGAGGACCACGCGATGACGATCGCCACCGTCATCGACCGGCTCCCCCGGCTTCGCCGGCTGTGGCAGCTGGACTCCGGCGCCGTGCACGAGCTGTACGACGCGGGCGCGCACCTCGACGACGAGGTGGTGCACCGCCACCGGCAGGCCGTCACACCCGACTCGGTCGCCACGATCATCTACACCTCGGGCACCACCGGCCGCCCCAAGGGCTGTGTCATCACACACGGCAACTTCATGTACGAGGCGGACACCGTCATCGAGCGCTGGGAGCCGGTGTTCCACTCCCGGCGCGGCGACGAGGCGGCCACCCTGCTGTTCCTGCCGCTCGCGCACGTCTTCGGGCGGATGGTCCAGGTCGCCGGGATCCGCGGCAAGGTGAAGTTCGGCCACCAGCCGCAGCTGAACGCGGCGGCCCTGCTGCCGGATCTGGCCGCGTTCAAGCCGACGTTCTTCCTGGCGGTGCCGTACATCTTCGAGAAGGTGTTCAACGCGGCCCGCCGCAAGGCCGAGAAGGAGGGCCGCTCCGGACCCTTCGAGAAGGCCGTCGACATCGCGATCAGGTACGCGGACGCGATGGAGGCCAAGGCCTGGGGCACCGGCCCCGGCCCGTCGGCGGGCCTGCGCATGCAGCACCAGCTGTTCGACAAGCTCGTCTACACCAAGATCCGCGCCGCGATGGGCGGCCGCATCAAGCACGCCATGTCCGGCGGCTCGGCGATGGACCGCCGCCTCGGGCTGTTCTTCGCCGGGGCGGGCGTGCACATCTACGAGGGCTACGGCCTGACCGAGTCCACGGCGGCCGCGACCGCCAACCCGCCCGGGCGCACCCGGTTCGGCACGGTCGGGCAGCCCATCCCGGGCATGACCGTGCACATCGCGGACGACGGCGAGATCTGGCTGCACGGCGAGAACGTCTTCCAGGGGTACCTCAACAACCAGAAGGCCACCGACGCGACCCTGCACGACGGCTGGCTCGCCACCGGTGACCTGGGCGCACTGGACGAGGACGGCTTCCTCACCATCACCGGCCGCAAGAAGGAGATCCTGGTCACGTCCGGCGGGAAGAGCGTTTCCCCCGGCGTACTGGAGGAACGCGTCCGGGACCATCCGCTGGTCAACCAGTGCATCGTCGTCGGCAACGACCGTCCGTACATCGCCGCCCTGATCACCCTCGACCAGGAGGCCGTGGAGCACTGGCTGGCCATGCGGTCCAAGCCGCAGATGTCCGCGGCGGAGCTGGTGCGCGACGCGGATCTGGAAACGGAGGTGCGCCGCGCGGTGGTCGCCGCCAACACCCTCGTCTCGCAGGCCGAGTCGATCCGCACCTTCCGCATACTGGCCCAGCCGTTCACGGAGGAGCACGGGCTGCTGACCCCGTCCCTCAAGCTGAAGCGGAAGGCCATCGAGAACGCGTACGAGAACGAGGTCGAGGCGCTCTACCGGGCGTGACCTCCACCCCGCGGGGCAGGTGTGGCTTCGGAATTCTCCCGTCAGGAATGCATCACCGCCCGTGATCGTTGACGATGGGAGCACACTGACCACTTACCGAAGGATCGAGAGCTCGTGAGCAAGGTCCCCCCGATCATCCTGAACAACGGCGTCGAGATGCCCCAGCTGGGCTTCGGCGTCTGGCAGGTGCCGGACGACGAGGCCGCGACGGCCGTCGGGACGGCACTGGAGGCCGGGTACCGCAGCATCGACACCGCGGCGATCTACGGCAACGAGGAGGGCACCGGCAAGGCCATCGCCGCCGCCGGCCTGCCCCGCGAGGAGCTCTTCGTCACCACGAAGCTCTGGAACGCCGACCAGGGATACGACTCCACGCTGCGCGCCTTCGACACGTCGCTGCACAAGCTCGGCCTGGACTTCGTCGACCTGTACCTGATCCACTGGCCGACGCCGGAGCGGGGTCTGTACGTCGACACCTACAAGGCGTTCGAGAAGCTGCACGCCGACGGCCGGATCCGGGCCATCGGTGTCTCCAACTTCCTTCCCGAGCACCTTCAGAGGCTGATCGGCGAGACGTCGGTCGTCCCGGCGGTGAACCAGATCGAGCTGCACCCGCACCTGCAGCAGGGTGCCTCCCGTGAGTACCACGCCCAGCAGGGCATCGCCACGGAGGCCTGGTCCCCGCTCGGCCAGGGCAAGGGCCTGCTGGAGGTCCCGGCGATCGTGGCCATCGCCCGCAAGCACGAGCGCACCCCGGCCCAGGTCGTGCTGCGCTGGCACATCCAGCTGGGCAACGTGGTGATCCCGAAGTCCGTGACGCCGTCGCGGATCAAGGAGAACATCGAGGTGTTCGACTTCAGCCTCGACGACGAGGACCTGGCGGCGATCAGCGCCCTGAACGAGGATCGGCGCATCGGCCCGGACCCGGCGGAGTTCAACGGCGCCTGAGCCGCACCGACGGCACCCGGGCTCCAAGCCCCTCGCAGGGCCGGACCCCTCGCAGGGCCGGACCTCTGGCGGTGCCCCCTCTCCGGAGCCCCCTCGCGGGGCCCGACTTCCGGCAGCGCCCCGGCCGGAGCCCCCTCGCAGGGCTCCGGCCGGGGCGCTGTCGTTCTGGGGAGGCTCCTCATGGGACCGGCTGCCGTGAAGGCGCTGAACCAGCGGCCGCTACGCGGGCCGGACCGCCGTGTGCACCGTGTGGGCCTCCAGGACGAACACGTCCGGGCGCCGGTGCAGGCTCGCCTCGTCGTCGGGGTCGAGCAGGCGGTCGACGGTCGCGAGATCCTCGGCGTCGAGCTCCGCGGCGAGCATGTCGCGCATGTGTGACAGCGACGCCACGACATAGGCGCGCGCCCGGTCCGAGGCGGGGGCCGGGAGGTCGAGCAGGAAGCTGTGCGTCCTCGTGTGCTTCAGTCCCGCGGCGGCCAGCAGGGCCGGCCAGTGCTCCGTCTCGGCCACGTGCCCGGGCAGGTCTGTGCGCATCCGGCTGAACCACTCCGCCTCCACCGCGTCGATCCGCGCTTGGAGGCCGGGCCGGCCGATGCCGATGTCGCGCGGCAGGAACCGCAGAGGGAGGCCGCCCTCCATGAGGGCCAGCGTGCCGCCCGGCGCGAGCCGCTGCGCGAAGGCGGCCAGCGCGGCCCGCTGGTCGCCCAGGTGGTGCAGGCTGCGGCTCGCCCAGAGCAGATCGGCGGGGTAGTCCAGCTCGCCGAGCACCTCGGGCAGATCACCGGCGAGCGTGCCGAAACGGTCGGCGACACCCTGCCGCCCGGCCCGTGCCCGGGCCCGCTCCAGCAGCGCTTCGGAGCCGTCCACCGCCACGATCCGCGCGCCCGGAAAGACCTCCGCGAACAGGCAGGACACGACGCCCGGTCCGCTGCCGACGTCGACGATCAGCCCCGGCTCGGTCACCTCCTGCGCCAGCCAGCCCAGGGCCCGCTCGTACAGGGAGGCGAACAGTTCCGCCGAGGACTCCAGCATCGGGCCCATCTCGGCCCAGTCGAGGTCCGTGTGGCCGTGGTGAGGGCCGTGGCCCTGCTCGTGGTCGTGGTGGTGGTGCCCCATGGTGGTCAGCCTCTCGCTCGGGTGCGGTCAGCGTGCACCGACGCACCGGACGGAGGCCACTGCTGTTGCCGGTCCCGCAAAATCCGCCGGGGCCCGGGCCCCGGCGGATCAGCGGTTCACCGCGAACCCGTCAGGACAGCGGCGGGTACGCGTTCTGCATCAGCTGCCGGAACTGTGCGGAGAACCAGGCCCCGGACAGCGGCGCGTCCGGCAGGGCACCGGACATGTTGTTGTTGTTGCGCGGGTTGCCCGTGTAGGTCGGGTCGCACATGCGGTCGAAGCCCTTGCCCTCCTCGTTCGGGATCTGCTTGCTCGCCCCGTCGGACTCACCCGGCGGCTTCATCCACACGTAGGCGTCGATCCCCGCGGCCGGGGCGGCCTTCGGGCGCTCGCCGAGGCCGGCTCCGGACTGGTTGCACCAGTTGCCGGTGTTGAAGCGACGGTCGTAGCGCCCGCCGTCGACGTAGGTGTCGACACTGGTCGTCGCGCCCGGTCCGGTGGGCCGTGCGGCGCCGCCCCAGCCGTTGCGGGAGGTGTCGATCAGCATGCCGATGTTCGAGTTGAAGCCCGCCGTGACCAGCTGGTTGCGGAAGGCCTGGGCGTAGGACAGCTCGTCGACGTAGCGGTTCCAGTCGACCCACTTCGACTCACGGACGGACTTGCCCGCCACGGTGTCGCTGATGGTGAAGTTGTTCTCCTTCAGCGCGCTGTAGTTCGCCGTGTTGGTGATGAAGCCGTGGACGTCGTTCACCGTGGCGCCCTCGGCGGTCGCCGCCTCCTTCATGATGGTGGCGGTGGGGCCGAAGTTGTCGTCCCAGCCGATCCAGCCGTGGTGTCCGGCGTCGACGTAGTTGTAGACGTTCGGCACGTCACCGAGCTTGTTCAGTGCGTAGCCCACGCCCTTGATGTAGTTGCCGTTGGCCTTCATCACGTCGCACTGCGGGACGGCCGTCGGGCGGCTGCCGGTGTTGGTGACGAGGTTGGGCAGCGAGTCGATCTCGACCGTGGTGACGATCCGCAGCGAGGCGTACTTCGGGTCGGCGAGGATGGCCTTGATGGGATCGATGTACTCGGTCTTGTAGCGGCCGATCTCGTCAGCCTTCAGCTCACCGTTGGAGGCGAGGGCGGAGCAGTCCCGGCCGGGCAGGTTGTAGATGACGAACTGGACGACGAGTTCGCCGGAGCCCTTCTGGCGCAGCGCCTCGTCGAGGTGGGCGCGCAGGCCCATCTTTCCACCGGCGCCGTTGATCGCGGCGATGCGGTCCAGCCAGACACCGGTCGGCTGGTTGGCGATCCGGCTGCCGCCCGGCTCAGCGGCGGCGTTCGCGGACCACTCCGGGTTCACGTACACCTTCGCGCCCTCGTAGGGGTTGTTCACCCGGTTGGACGGTCCGCCCGGGTCCGGCGGATCCGTGGGGCCGCCGGGACCGCCGCCGTCGACGTTGCAGGTGACACCGTCGAGGGTGAAGGTCGCCGGGATCGCGTTGCTGCCGCTGTAGCTGCCCTGGAAGCCGAAGCTCACCGAAGCGCCGGTCCCCAGCTGGGCGTTGTAGGTCTCGTTGGCGGCGGTGACGCCGGCACCGCTCTGACTCAGCTTGGCGTTCCAGCCGCTGGTGACCTTCTGGTTCCCGGCGTACGACCACTTCAGCGACCACGACGACTTGGCGGCGCTGTTGTTGGTGATGGTCACGGCGGCGGTGAAGCCGGTGCTCCACTCGTTCTGGATCTTGTAGTCGACGGTGCAGGGGACGGCGGCGACGCCGGTACCGCCCGGGTCGACGGCGAACGCGGTGCCGGTCGCGCCGGCGACCAGAGCCATGGCGGCCAGTAACGCGGTTCTCGTACGGCTCATGAGTGGGGGTCCCTCTTCCGTTGGGTTCCTTGCGATGTCCGCGGTTCCGTGGGGGGTTCGGGTGCGATGAGGTGTCGCGGGCAGGGCGAAGCCGGTGCGGCGCCGTACGGGCCGACGCGGGGCGGCAACTGTCCTCCGCACGCGGGCGTCTCGCGCCGGCGGCGGCTCAAAGTACTGAACGCGGGGGGTGTCGCATGAGCGACTCCTTGCAGGTCGGGCGTGCCGTGACGGACGCGTCGACTGATGGAATCGCTCCCACTGGTGTCAAGGAAGGTAGCGCCAAGCGACAGCAAAGAACAGGGGAGTTGCTGACTTTTGCTCAACGTGGTGCGTCGAATCTTTTCGACTCTTCGAGAACCTTGACCGATACCTGACGCATCCGCACTATGGGAGCGCTCCCACTGGTTCAAGCCTTGACTTCTCCGAGCCGCAAGGAGGAACCAGCACCATGCATCCCCCACCCCGGAGGCGGAGAGCCGTGCGGCGTCTGTGGACCGCCGCGCTCGCAGCTCTCGCCCTTCCGTTGACGATGCTCTCCTCAGGGTCGACTCCCGCGCAGGCGGCGGCACTTCAGTGCAGTGTCGACTACAAGACGAACGACTGGGGCTCCGGCTTCACGGTCGACCTCACCCTCACCAATCGCGGCACGGACGTCATCGACGGCTGGACGCTGACCTACGCCTACTCCGGCAACCAGAAGCTGGGCAACGGCTGGAACGGCACCTGGTCGCAGTCCGGCCAGAACATCACCGTCAAGAACGCCTCCCACAACGCGCGGGTCGCAGCGGGCGCCGCCGTCTCCACGGGTGCCCAGTTCTCCTACAGCGGCGGCAACACCGCGCCGACGTCCTTCACCGTCAACGGCACGCCCTGCACCGGCGCGCACCAGCCGCCGATCGCCGTGCTGACCAGTCCGAGCGCGGGCGCCGTCTACACCCAGGGCCAGGCGGTGCCGCTGGCGGCCACCGCAGCCGCCGCCGACAGCGCCACGATCAGCAAGGTGGAGTTCTACGACGACACCAAGCTGCTGGGCACGGACACGAGCGCGCCCTACGCGCTGTCCGTCTCCGACCTGGCCGTGGGCAGTCACTCCCTGGTGGCCAAGGCGTACGACAGCATGGGTGCCTCCGCGGACTCCACCCCGGTCGGCATCACCGTCTCCTCCGGCCCTACCGTCGTCGCCTCGCCGCTGCAACTGGGCGTCCAGTCCGGCAAGTCGGGCACCTACGAGGTGAAGCTGTCCAAGCAGCCGGCCTCCAACGTGACGGTGACGTCGGCCCGCGCGAGCGGCAACTCGGGCCTGTCGGTGTCGGCCGGCGCCTCACTCACCTTCACGCCGCAGAACTGGAACACCGCGCAGAAGGTGACCGTCACCGCCGCGAACTCCGGCACCGGATCGGCCGTGTTCGAGTCGACGGCCGCGGGCCACGCCAAGGCCTCGGTCACCGTCACCCAGCTCGCCGCGGCGAAGGTGTACGACGCCCGCTTCCTGGAGCTGTACGGGAAGATCACCAACCCGGCGAACGGCTACTTCTCCCCCGAGGGCATCCCCTACCACTCGGTCGAGACGCTGATCGTCGAGGCGCCGGACCACGGCCACGAGACCACCTCGGAGGCGTACAGCTACCTCCTGTGGCTCCAGGCCATGTACGGCAAGGTGACGGGTGACTGGTCCAAGTTCAACGGCGCCTGGGACATCATGGAGAAGTACATGATCCCCACCCACGCCGACCAGCCGACCAACTCCTTCTACAACGCCTCCAAGCCGGCCACCTACGCGCCCGAGCTGGACACGCCGAACGAGTACCCGGCCAAGCTCGACACCGGTGTCTCGGTCGGCCGCGACCCGATCGCGGCCGAGCTGAAGAGCGCGTACGGCACGGACGACGTCTACGGCATGCACTGGCTGCAGGACGTCGACAACGTCTACGGCTACGGCAACGCGCCCGGCAAGTGCGAGGCGGGTCCGTCGGACACCGGCCCGTCGTACATCAACACCTTCCAGCGCGGCGCGCAGGAGTCGGTGTGGGAGACGGTGCCGCAGCCGACCTGTGACGCCTTCAAGTACGGCGGCAAGAACGGCTATCTGGACCTGTTCACCGGTGACGCCTCCTACGCCAAGCAGTGGAAGTTCACCAACGCTCCGGACGCCGACGCGCGCGCCGTGCAGGCCGCCTACTGGGCGGATCTCTGGGCGAAGGAGCAGGGCAAGGGCTCGGCCGTCTCCGCGACGGTGGGCAAGGCCGCCAAGATGGGCGACTACCTGCGCTACTCCATGTACGACAAGTACTTCAAGAAGGTCGGCAACTGCGTCGGCCCCGCGGCCTGCCCTGCGGGCACCGGCAAGGACGCCTCGTTCTACCTGATGTCCTGGTACTACGCCTGGGGCGGCGCCACCGACACCAGCGCCGGCTGGGCCTGGCGCATCGGCTCCAGCCACGCCCACGGCGGCTACCAGAACCCCCTGGCCGCCTACGCGCTCGCCAACTACGCGCCGCTGAAGCCGAAGTCGGCGACGGGCGCGGCGGACTGGGCCAAGTCCATGGACCGGCAGCTGGAGTTCTACCGCTGGCTGCAGTCGGACGAAGGTGCCATCGCGGGCGGCGCGACCAACAGCTGGGCGGGCCGGTACGCGACCCCGCCTTCGGGCAAGTCGACGTTCTACGGCATGTACTACGACGAGAAGCCCGTGTACCACGACCCGCCGTCCAACCAGTGGTTCGGCTTCCAGGCGTGGTCCATGGAGCGGGTCGCCGAGCTGTACCAGCAGACGGGGAACGCGCAGGCCAAGACGGTCCTCGACAAGTGGGTCAAGTGGGCGCTGTCCAAGACCACGTTCAACCCGGACGGCACCTACCGGATCCCGTCGACGCTGCAGTGGTCGGGCCAGCCCGACACCTGGAACGCGTCGAGCCCCGGTGCGAACAGCGGGCTGCACGTCACCGTCGCCGACTACACCAACGACGTCGGTGTGGCGGCCGCGTACGCCAAGACCCTGACGTACTACGCGGACCGCTCCGGTGACACGGAGGCGGCGACGGCGGCGAAGAAGCTGCTGGACGGCATGTGGGCCAACCACCAGGACGCCCTCGGGGTCGCGGTCCCGGAGAACCGGGCCGACTACAACCGGTTCGACGACCAGGTGTCCATCCCGAGTGGCTGGACGGGCACGATGCCGAACGGTGACGCGATCAACTCGTCGTCGACGTTCGACTCGATCCGCTCCTTCTACGAGGACGACCCCGCCTGGTCGAAGATCGAGAGTTATCTCGCGGGCGGTGCGGTGCCGTCCTTCACGTACCACCGGTTCTGGGCTCAGGCGGACATCGCCTTGGCCATGGGCTCGTACGCGGAGCTGCTCGAATAGCCCCCGCCGGGCGCTCCGCGGGTGGGGCGGGTACTTCGGCTGCGGGCCCGGCTGTGGCTGGTCGCGCCCACGCGGCGGAGCCGCATATTGATGCAGCCCCACGCCCCCAGAGGCAAAGGTGCGTCCGAAGCTCTGCGTACACGGCCCTGCACCTGACGCGGGGCCACCACGGCCGGGCGGCTCCACCTGCACAGGGGCCGCCCGGCCCTCGCACGTCCCCCCTCACGGAAGGACCCCCCACCGTGCGAAGAACCCGTATCCTCACGGCCGTGCTGGCGCTGGCGGCCGGGCTGCTGTCGGGCGCCCCCACCGCCCTGGCGGCCGATCCCCCGGCGACGAAGCTCGCCGCGGACACGTACACCTGGAAGAACGCCCGGATCGACGGGGGCGGGTTCGTCCCCGGCATCGTCTTCAACCGTTCCGAGAAGAACCTGGCCTACGCCCGCACGGACATCGGAGGGGCGTACCGCTGGCAGCAGTCCTCCAAGAGCTGGACACCGCTGCTGGACTCGGTCGGGTGGGACGACTGGGGGCACACGGGCGTCGTCAGTATCGCGTCCGACTCCGTCGACCCGAACCGGGTGTACGCGGCGGTCGGGACGTACACGAACGGCTGGGACCCGAAGAACGGTGCGGTGATGCGTTCCTCCGACCGGGGCGCGAGCTGGCGGAAGGCCGACCTGCCGTTCAAGCTGGGCGGCAACATGCCGGGGCGGGGCATGGGCGAGCGGCTGGCGATCGACCCGAACCGGAACAGCGTGCTGTATCTGGGCGCGCCGAGCGGCAAGGGGCTGTGGCGGTCGACGGACTCCGGCGTCACCTGGTCGCAGGTCGCGAACTTCCCGAACGCCGGCACCTACGTCCAGGACCCGAGCGACACGAGCGGGTACGCGAGCGACAACCAGGGCATCGTCTGGGTCACCTTCGACGAGTCCACCGGCACCGCCGGGAGCGCCACGAGGACGATCTACGTCGGGGTCGCCGACAAGGACAACGCGGTGTACCGGTCGACGGATGCGGGCGCCACCTGGCAACGGTTGGCCGGGCAGCCCACCGGTCACCTCGCCCACAAGGGCGTCCTGGACGCGAAGAACGGCGACCTCTACCTCGCCTACAGCGACAAGGGCGGCCCGTACGACGGCGGCAAGGGCCGGCTGTGGCGGTACGCGACGGGTACGGCGGCCTGGACCGACATCAGCCCGGTGGCGGAGGCGGACACGTCCTACGGCTTCAGCGGGCTGACCGTCGACCGGCAGAGGCCGGGCACGGTCATGGCGACCGCGTACAGCGCCTGGTGGCCGGACACCCAGATCTTCCGCTCCACGGACAGCGGCGGGAGCTGGACCAAGGCGTGGGACTACACGTCGTACCCGAACCGCGAGAACCGCTACACGATGGACGCCTCGTCCTCGCCGTGGCTGACCTGGGGCGCGAACCCGCAGCCGCCCGAGCAGACGCCGAAGCTGGGCTGGATGACGGAGGCGCTGGAGATCGACCCGTTCGACTCCGACCGGATGATGTACGGGACGGGTGCGACGGTCTACGGCACCGAGAACCTCACGAAGTGGGACGGCGGAAGCAAGTTCGCCATCAGACCGATGGTGCAGGGGCTGGAGGAGACAGCGGTCAACGACCTCGTCTCTCCCCCGTCCGGCGCCCCGCTGCTGAGCGCGCTCGGTGACATCGGCGGCTTCCGGCACACGGACCTGACGAAGGTGCCGTCGATGATGTTCACACAGCCGAACTTCACGACGACCACGAGCCTGGACTTCGCCGAGTCGAACCCGAACACGGTGGTGCGGGCGGGCAACCTGGACTCGGGGCCGCACATCGCGTTCTCGACCGACAACGGAGCCAACTGGTTCGCCGGCACCGACCCCTCGGGCGTGAGCGGCGGCGGCACGGTCGCGTCGGCGGCCGACGGCAGCCGGTTCGTGTGGAGCCCCGAGGGGGCCGGTGTCCACCACACGACGGGCTTCGGCACGTCCTGGCAGGCCTCCGCCGGGATCCCCGCCGGGGCGATCGTCGAGTCGGACCGGGTCGACGCGAAGACCTTCTACGGCTTCAAGTCCGGGAAGTTCTACGTCAGCACGGACGGCGGGGCGACGTTCAGGGAGTCACCCGCCGCCGGCCTGCCCGGCGGCGACAGCGTCCGCTTCAAGGCGCTGCCCGGCCAGAAGGGCGACGTGTGGCTGGCGGGCGGCGAGGCAGGCGGCGCGTACGGCTTGTGGCACTCCACGGACGGCGGGACGAGCTTCACCAAGGTCGCGAACGTCGAGCAGGCCGACACCATCGGCTTCGGCAAGGCGGCCCCCGGCGCCTCCTACCAGACCCTCTACACCAGCGCGAAGATCGGCGGGGTGCGCGGCGTCTTCCGCTCGACGGACAAGGGCGCGAGCTGGACGCGCATCAACGACGACGCGCACCAGTGGGGATGGACGGGCGGGGCGATCACCGGCGACCCACGGGTGTACGGCCGCGTCTACGTCTCCACGAACGGCCGGGGAGTCCTCTACGGCGACAGCTCCGGCGGTGGCCCGACGGATCCGGGACCCGGTCCCGACCCGACGCCGACCGGTGCATGCAAGGTGACGTACAAGATCACGAGCCAGTGGTCGGACGGTTTCCAGGCGGACGTCCAGCTCACCAACACCGGTACGAGCGCCTGGAACGGCTGGTCGCTCGGCTGGAGCTTCGCCGACGGCCAGAAGCTGACGCAGGCGTGGAACGCCGAGGCCGCACAGGCGGGTTCGGCGGTGACGGCGAAGAACGTCGGCTGGAACGCGAACGTGGCGGCAGGGTCGTCGGTGAGCTTCGGCTTCACGGCACAACGATCGGGCACGAACACGAAGCCGACCGCCTTCACGCTGGGTCAGCAGAGCTGCACGGTCGCCTGACCCGTCGATTCGAGGGCGTGTGCCGGACGCGGTATGCGCCCTCTCCGCCGTCCGGAACCGATCACGAACAGATCACCTTGCCCGCACACTACTCACACTTTCTTTACATCTCTCGTTACGCTTACCCCCTACGAAACACCTCAGGGGGGGTCCATGTCGTACACCCAGCCTCCGCCGCCGCCCGGCTTCGGGCCGCAGCCCTCCCCGCCGGCTCCCCGGCCGTCCTGGGCCCGCAAACGCGTCCTGATACCCGCCGCCGCCGTCGTCCTCCTCCTCGGCGTGGGCATCGGCTCGGCCGGGAACGGCGGCGACGCGGAGAAGACCGCCGCCGCGCCCCGCCCGACCGTCACCGTCACCGAGAAGGCGCGGGCGGACGACGAGGCGGAACCGGCCCCCACGGTGACGGTCACCAAGACCGCCACCGCCAAAGCCAAGCCCAAACCCAAACCCAAGGCGGACACCGCGGACGACGCCGAAGCCGCCGACACCGCTGCCGAGGGCACGGCGGTGTTCAGGGTGTGGGGCTCCGCCCCCTCCGGTGTCGACATCACCTACGGCAACGACGGCACCAATCTCCAGGGCAAGGGCCTGCCTCTGAAGAAGACCCTGACCGTCAAGGACGACGCCCTCTACTACCAGGTGACCGCACAGCTCATGGGCGGCGGCGACATCCAGTGCTCGATCACCATCGACGGCCGGACGAAGACGGGCCGGGCACAGGGCGGCTACAACATCTGCTCCGCCCAGCTCAACAGCGACTTCAGCGGCGGCTTCAGCTAGCCGGCGCCGTCGCCGGGTTCACCCGGTCTTGCGGAACGACCTCAGGCCGAACACCGGGTCGGGGCGCGGCCGGTCCTGGTCGGGCAGCTGCGCGAGCCGGGTGGCGAATCCGTCGGCGAGCGGGTGGCCCGGCGGCAGGGTGACGAACCAGCCACGGCGCAGGTCGGCGATCGTACGCCGGGGGCTGCGGCCCTGGCCGTGACCGGTGAAGCGGGCCTGCCCGGCCGGGACCAGGCCGTGGGCGGCGGCGCTGGACTCGATGTCCGCCGCCGCGTCCCGGACCGGGCTGCGCGGCCGGGAGGACAGCACGACATCGATGTCACTGCCCACGTTGTGCGAGGTGGCCTTGTCGACCGTGGTGACGTAGATCCCGCCGGAGCGCAGCACCCGGGTGCACTCGCCGACGATGGTCCGCACCTCGGCTGGCCCGGCGGCCAGGTGCAGCAGCCACACGCTGCACACGGCGTCGAACTGCCCGTCCCGGAAGGGCAGCCGGCGGCTGTCGGCGCGTACGACGGCACCGGGGAGCCGGGTGGAGGCCTGCCGGGCCATCGCGGCCGCGAGGTCGACGCCGGTCACCCGCATGCCGTCGCGGGCGGCGGCGATCCGGCGGGTCACGATGCCGGTACCGCAGGCGACGTCGAGCAGACTGCGCGTGTCCGGCGGTACGAGGCTCAGCACGGCCTGGGCGGCGGCGGCCGCCCGGGGCTCGCCGCCGCGCGAGGCGTCGTAGCGCTCCGCTTCCTTGTCGTAGTCGAGCACCCGGTCAGTGTGCCCCGTGCCCGGGGGCGAGGTCCTCCACCCTGCGGGCGAGCTCGAAGTCCTTCTCGGTGACGGCGCCGCCCGCGCTGTGCGTGTGCACGGCCAGGGAGACGGTGTTGTAGCCGAGCGTCAGGTCGGAGTGGTGGTTCAGTTCCTCCTGGACCTGGGCGATGTGCACGACCATCGCCGTCGCCGCGAAGTGCGAGCCGAGCCGGTAGGAGCGCAAGAGGCGGTCTCTGTCGAGCGACCAGCCCGGCAGCTCGGCCAGCCGGTCCTCGACCTCTTTCTGCGACAGCGGTTCGACGGGCATGGGCTGCGCTCCTTCCCGGACTGCGGTGTCCTCGGTGTCCTCTCAGCCTGCCACAGCGGGGCGGCCGGGGCCCTGGTCACAGGGGTGCGTCTGTCCGGTGCGGCCGGTTCTCGACTACGGTCCCGGCATGACCACTCACCCGTCCTCCGCCGAGCAGGGCGTGGGCCCGCTGCTGCGGGCCTGGCGGGAGCAGCGGCGGGTCAGTCAGCTGGAGCTGGCCCTGCGCGCGGACTCCTCTGCCCGGCACATCAGCTTCGTCGAGACCGGCCGTTCCCGGCCCAGCGAGGAGATGGTGCTGCGGCTGGCCGAGCATCTCGACGTGCCCGTGCGGGAGCGCAACGCGCTGCTGCTGGCGGCCGGTTACGCCCCCCGCTACCCGGAGACCCCGCTGGACGACCCGGCGCTCGGCGCGCTGCGGGAGGGCATCGAGCGGCTGATCAGCGGCTACGAGCCGTATCCGGCGCTGGTGGTGGACGCGCTGTACAACGTGGTGGCCGCCAACCAGGGGGTCATGACGCTGGTCGACGGCGTCTGCGCGTCTCTGCTCGAACCACCGCTGAACGCGATGCGGCTGGCCCTGCACCCGCGAGGTCTCGCGCCCCGCATCCGCAATCTGCGCGCCTGGCGGGGGCATCTGCTGGAACAGATGGAGCGGCAGATCGCGCTGCATCGCTCGGAGCCGTTGCGGGCGCTGTACGAGGAGGTGGCGGCGTATCCCGTGCCCGAGACGGATCCGGCGGACGAGCCGTCGGATCCGGTTCCGTACTTCGCGCTGCCGCTGCGGATCGAGCACGAGGGACGGACACTGTCGTTCATCTCCTCGATCTCCACGTTCAACACGCCGATGGACGTGACGGTCGCCGAGCTGGCCATCGAGACGCTGCTCCCGGCCGACCCGGCGACGGTCAAGTACCTTCAGGAATCCATTTCCTGACGGATTTTCAGGGACATGTGCTGGAGGACGGCGAATCCGGCCACGACCAGGGCCTGGAGCACCGTCCACACGGCGCCCGGCGTGATGAGCGTGTTGCGCGCGTACTAGTACGCGCGGGTTCCCTCCTCCAGGACGGCCAGCCGATCGAGGAAGAGTCCGGACAGTGCCCGGGCGTCCTTGGGCGCGAGCCTTTGCGGGTCGTCAAGGTGGCAGTTCGGTGCCAGAATCCGTCGTTGCCTCGACAGGTGTCGTCGGTGCTGCCACAAGCCCTCCCTCTTGCCTCGGCCTTCCCAGTTGCCTGGTTGGCCGACCTGCGCCGCGCTCAGCCCAGAACTGTCGTTCCATGCCCGCGGCGTGTGGGCGGCGTGGCCGCCGCGTCTCAGGATCAGTGCGAAAGAGGGAGCACCGCTTGTACGGCTTTGCCGCCGGCTCCGGCGCTGATGTCCACCTGTGTCGAGAGCTCCTGTATCAGTGACCAGCCGAACCCTCCCGGCCTCCGGCTCACGGTGTCCTCGTCCGGCGGGGGCGAGGCGGATCGGGCCTGACGTCCTCGACGCACACCATCACGGTCCCGGCCCCGCCCGCAGTTGGAACCCGGTAACCCCGCCGGCATGCACGAGGGTGTTGGTGACCAGCTCGGACACCACGATCAGTACGGCTTCAGCCTCCGCCGGGTCCTTGGGTGCGACTGCGGACAGAAAGCCGCGGGTCATCTCCCGCGCGTGTTCGGCTGTCTGCGGGCTGTCCCCGAGTAGCGAGTCCTCCTCGTCGAAGTAGTGCACCTTGGTGACCTCCGGCGCTTGTCGGTTTGGTACATACCGGATGCCCCCACCGGATGGATTCACCAGTCGGCAACCCGTACACACGCCCGGCCTGGTCGCCCGGCAGCGTGACCTTCTCCCGATCTCGACTGGTCCGTCCTGACGTCGCCACTTCGCCATGTGCGCTGGTCAACGCCACTTCGGAGACCCATTTCAGTGAGCCTCGCCACCTGGAGCGGCCCGCCGTGGGCGCGCTGTCGTCGACGAGACGTTCCCCACAGCCTCTCCAGTGTGGGCCAACCCGGGGTATCCGACTTTGGAGACAGGCAACAAGAGGAACAGTTGCCATTTGACAACTATAGTCGTGAGGCAACAAAGTAGCCGTGCTCGGACATGCACGGGGAAGGATCTGGAATGTTCCGGTGGGCGGAGACCGCTCCGTGCCCTGACAGTCCGTGCCTGACGGCGGGCAGGGAGGCGACGTACAAAGGCGTTCAGGCCGTCCGCCTGCCGGAACCCTCGGCGTCGTCGTGTATCTGGGCCGCCGCCGCGGCGCAGAACGCCTCCAGCCCCTGGAGCAGGGCGGCCCGCTTCACGGCGGGCATCTGGTCGAGGACCGCCTGCAGGGCCTTCTCCCTGCGTGCGCGCAGGTCGTCGAGGAAGGCGCGGCCCCGGGCGCTGAGATGCAGCCGCACCTCACGTCTGTCGGCGGTGCTCATCTCGCGCTCGACGAAGCCTGCGGCCTGCAGCCGGTCGCACAGTCGGCTGGTGGACGGTGGAGTGGAGGCGAGGGTGTCGGCGAGGGTGCGCAGGTTGATGCCCTCGTGGTGCTCGAGGATGAGCAGCACGCGCAGCTGGGACCCGGAGGCTGGTGCGGTGGAGGCCTGTCCCCACAGAACTTCCAGCAGCTCCGCAGCCGTAGAGGTCACCCGAGCGACCTCGTTCGGCTCTCGGCGGGGTCTGAAGGCAGTCACAGTCACACTCTCGCAGGCACTGGGAAGGCTGTCAGCGTACTAGGCGCACGCGCTGGCGACAGATGACTTGAAAGACCCGCGCGGGGCACAACGGACGGCTTCGGCGCGGTACGAGGCGTGCCGGCCGTCCGGTGAAAGATTGGTGTATCAACCATCATGAAGAGATTTGTAGCCGCTGAACGCGCTCTGCGAACAGCGGCTCCCCACGAGTTGCTCAGCGCCGTCCGCCGCGTGCTGAGCGAGCAGTACGAGGCGGACTCGGTCGAGTTGTTCATGGCCGATTACGGGCTGACGGTGCTCCAGCCGGTGTCCGTGCTGCCGCACACCCTGGAGCCGGTGTCGGTGCACAACAGCCCGGCCGGCCGGGCGTTCGGCGCCCAGGAACCCTATGAGGAACCGGTCGGAGACGGACGGGTGCGCGTCCATCTGCCGGTCACGGTGCGTGGCGACCGGCTGGGCGTCCTGTCGGTGACCCTCTCGGACGGTGACCACGCCGCCTCCTATCGCACCGAGCTCTCGGAGATCGCCGAGGTGCTCGGGCATGAGGTGGTCGTGGCCGAGCGGGACACCGACCTGTACCTCCAGGCCCGGCGCAAGGACCGGCTGACCCTGGCCGCCGAGATGCAGTGGCAGTTGCTGCCGGGCCGGTCCTGCGCCCGGCCGGAGTATGAGCTGGGTGCGCAGTTGGAGCCCGCGTACGCGATCTTCGGTGACAACTTCGACTGGTCCGCCACGGCGGACCGCTTCATGCTGTACGTCACCAACGGCATGGGTGAGGGCATAGAGGCCTCCCTGCTGACGAACCTGGCCATCAACGCGCTGCGCAACGCGCGCCGGGCCGGCATCCCGCTGGCCGACCAGGCTGCCCTGGCCGACCAGGCGGTGTACGCGCACTACCGCGGCCGCTGCTACCTGTCGGTGCTGATGTTCGACTTCGACCTGGCCACCGGGCGCGCCCGGGTGGTGGACGCCGGCTCCCCCAAGGTGCTGCGCCTGCGTGGTGGGACGGTCGAGCGGATCGCCTTCGAGGCCCAGCTGCCGCTCGGCATGTTCGAGGAGACCGACTACGTGGCCCAGGAGTTCCGGGCCGAGCCCGGGGACCGGCTGGTCTTCGTCAGTGACGGGGTGTACGACGTCGCCTCGCCGCGCGGAGAGGCGTACGGCGACGCCGCCCTGGCCCGGGCGATGCAGTCGACCCGGCTTCTTCCGGCCGCCGAGGTGCCCCGGGCCATCCTGCGCGAGCTGACCGGCCACCGCGGCCGAACCGTCCCGGACGACGACGCCCTGGTGGTCTGCCTGGACTGGCGTGGACGCTGAACGCGGGCGCGCGAGGTCTGCCCGTCTTGCGGTCGAGTGTTGTTTGCTCCGCACCACCAGGGCTAATGTTTGTCATGCGGCAATAATTGTCTGATGGCCTGCCACGTGTCGGGCATCGGGAGATCCGGTACGAGGGGACGATGCAGGTGTCGGAGCAGGACGCGGCCTCGGAGTGGGCGGCGCGGAAGGTGGGCGAGTTCCTCCGGGTGAGGCAGGAGCAGATCGCCCAGCGCTGGGCCGATGCAGAACTCTTCCGCACGGTGTTCACCGTGTCCCGGGACGAGGCGGTGGAGGCGGGCAAGGCAGTGGTGGACGCGTTGTCCGACGTTGCCTCCTCCGGGCGGCTGGACGACATCACGGCGCCCGGCTTCCAGACGGTGCGTGACCAACTGGGCCGGATGGCCGCCTCCCGGGCCCGCACCGGTTCGACCCCGGCGCAGGTCGCCGGGGAGGTCGCCGAGCTGCACCAGCCGGCCGTAACGCTTCTTCGCGGAGAGTTCCCGGATCCGGCCGGCGACCAGGCCCAGGAATGTGCGCTGGCCCTCACGGTCCTGATGGGCACGCTGCGCCTGGTGGTGATGGAGACGACCCTCAGGCAGGGGGACGAACTCATCGCACGGCAACGCCTGCAGTTGCTGGAGGTGGCCACCCCGGTGATCAAGCTGTGGGACGGCATCGTCGCCGTTCCGCTGATCGGCACGCTGGACAGCGCGCGCAGCCAGGTGGTCATGGAGAGCCTGCTGGACGCGATCGTCGCCGAGCGCGCCCGCTACGCCATCCTCGACATCACCGGCGTGCCCACGGTCGACTCGCTGGTCGCCCAGCACCTGATGAAGACGGTGGCTGCGGCGCGGCTGATGGGCGCCGAGTGCATCGTCTCGGGCATCCGGCCCGCGATCGCGCAGACCATCGTCCACCTGGGCATCGACCTCGGAACCGTGGTCACCCGGTCGTCGTTGGCCGACGCGCTGGCGTACGCGTTGCGCCAGCAAGGCATCGTGGTCGCTCCCCGCACTCCGGTCGGCGCGAACCTGTCGTGACAGGATCCAGGCGGGCCCACCCCTCCCGGGTGCCAGTGCTGGCCCTGGGGGCAACCCTCCTGATCACTCTGCAGGGGGAGTTGCACGACAGCATGGCCGAGCAGCTCCAGGAGGACCTCACCCACCGCATCGCCCACAGCCCGGTGACGGGTGTGGTGATCGACATCTCCGGTGTGGACATCGTCGACTCGTTCCTGGGCCGCGTGCTTGCCGAGATCGCTTCCCACGCCCGTCTGATGGCTGCCCGGACGATTCTGGCCGGGATGCGGCCCGCCGTAGCCATCACGCTGGTCGAGCTGGGCCTCACCCTGCCCGGACTGCCCACCGCCCTGGACGTCGAGCGGGCCCTGGCCATGTTTGAGCACGGCCCCTGCCCCGATCCGCCCCACCCCCGGAGGGCGAACCATGCAGACCTCCCATGACACGGGCACCATCAGACTGCCGATCGGCTCGGACACCGATCTGGCGTGGGTGCGGCAGCAGGTGAGACAGGCGGCGGCCGAGCTCGGATTCGGGCTGGTGCAGCAGACGAAGCTGGTGACCGCGGTCAGCGAGCTGGCCCGCAACACTCTCATCCACGGAGGCGGCGGCCAGGTCGAGATGACCGTGCTGCACCAAGGGCCCGTCCTCGGACTGCGGCTGGCCTTCACCGACGACGGTCCCGGCATCCGCGACATCGAGCAGGCGATGACCGACGGCTACACCACCGGCAGCGGGCTGGGGATGGGGCTGAGCGGGGCCAAACGCCTGGTCCAGGAGTTCGGCATCGACAGCCGTCCCGGCGGGGGCACCACCATCACCGTCGCCGCGTGGGCCACCGGCCTGCCGCACCCCCGTGCGGAGGACGGATGAGCAGGGTCTGGGACACCCCCGTGCACGACTCCACCCGAGTACGGGATGTCCGCGTCGCGGCCGAGGCGGCCGGCGCCAGAGCCTGCCTCGATCCGCACCGCACCGCCATCGCCGCGCTGGTCGCCACCGAGCTGGCCACCAACCTGCTCAAGCACGCCGGCGGCGGCAGCGTCCTGATCAACCTCCTGGAACGCCCGCCCACCGAAGCCGGCTCCGGCAGCGCCGCGGTGCAAATCGTCTCCATCGACCACGGCCCGGGCATCCCCGACGTCGCGGCGGCGCTGCGCGACGGCTGCGCCACCGCTGCCCCGTCCCTCGGCGCAGGCCTTGGCACCTGCGTGCGCATATCCAGCGCCTTCGACCTGTACAGCGTGCGCGGCCGGGGCACCGTCGTCATGGCACGCATCGACCAGGAGCCGGTCACCCACAGGGCAGAGGCCGGGCACCCCTACCGACTGGGAGGGATCAATGCCCCCCTCGCCCAGGCCGAACACTCCGGTGACTCCTTCAGCTGGGTGCGCTCCGGGCCCCGCCTGACCCTGATGCCCGCCGACGGCCTGGGACACGGCGCCAAGGCCGCCACGGCATCCGCCGCGGCCGTCGACGAACTGCACCGGAACGCGCACCTGCCGCCTGAGCAGATCCTGCGGCAGTTGGACAGGGCACTGCGCACCACCCGGGGCGCCGCTGTCGCCGTGGCACAGCTCGACACGGATACCCACCAGCTCGGTTTCGCGGGCGTAGGCAACGTCGGCGCCCGCATATGCACAGGGGACAGCTGGCAGCCACTGGTCTCCCACCCCGGCATCGTCGGTGCCCATTTCCCGGCCAGGGTGCCCGTACAGCACCTGCCGTGGAGCCGGGACAGTCTCCTCGTCCTGCACAGCGACGGACTGCCCAGCCGCTGGACGCCGCCGGAGGACACCGACCTCCTCGGCCATGACCCGGTTTTGGTGGCCGCCACCATCCTGCGAGACGCCGGCAGCGCCGCCCGCCCCCTGCGCGACGACACCAGTGTGGCCGTCCTGGCCCCCGACCGCGGGGCAGGCGACCATGACCGCCGTACCTGACACCTGGACCATCGCCTCAGCCGCCGACGCGGCCCTCGCCCGGACGGCCACGGCCCGTCTCACCGCCTCCGCCGGGGTGCCCCTGGTCGAGCGCACCCGGTTTCTGACCTCCGTCACCGGGAAGCTGCGGTGGTGCCTCGATCAAGGCGGGGCCTGGGACCTGCTCGTCCGCATGCATCAAGCCGACGCCGACGGGGGCAGGCGCCTCGACGTGATGGTGCGCCCGGCTGCCCGGCACACGCGGGGCCATCAGCCAGACTGGCAGCTTTCGATCATGTGCCCCGAAGGCGGGCACGTGGACGCCGCCGGTCCGGCCGACGTCGACAGCTCAGGGATGGCCGAGGCGCTCCTCGTAGCGGATGAGGACACCGCCGAACTCCTTGAGCGGCTCGATACGCAGGAAGGCCTGGTCCGCTCCTACCGCGAGGAACTGCACCAGACCAACCAGGGCGTCCTGGCCCTCCACGCCGAGCTGGAAGCTGCCGCCCTGACCCAGCACAACCTGCTCGATGCCGAACGGGCCGCACGAGTTCAGGCAGAGAACGCACGGAGTCTGCTGACCTTCCTCGCCGACGCCGGCGACGCCGTGACCGCATCACTCCACCACGAAGGCATCCTGCGCCGACTGCCCGAACTCCTCGTCCCCCGCTACGCCGGCCACCTCGATGTCTGGCTCTTCGACGACGACCCCTCCCCAGGCCAAGGACACCGGCCGGCCGCAGCCGTGGTCGCCGCACGCACCGGCCGGCCCCAGCACGCCGCAGCCCACCCGGGCGGCCTGTCCGGCGTCGATGACCTGCCGCCCTCGGCCCTCGCCCCCACACGGCCCCTGCTGTGTGTCCCCCTCGCCGGACACCGCATCCTGGGCGTGCTGACCATGACAGCGCGCGGTTCCCGATTCGATCCCGACGAGGCCGTCATGCTGATCGAACTGGCCCGTCGTACCGGCATCGCCTTGGAGAACGCCCGCCGCTACGAGCAGCATCGCGACACCGCCGAAGCCCTCCAACGGGCCCAGCTCACCGAACTGCCCACCATTCCAGAGCTGTCCCTGGCAGCCCGCTACCTGCCCGCCACACGCGGACTGAACATCGGCGGCGACTGGTACGACGCCTTCGTACAATCCGACGGCAGCCTGCTGGCCGTCGTAGGAGACGTCACCGGCCACGGCCTGCGTGCCGCCGTGATGATGGGCCAACTGCGCACCGCGCTGCGCGCCTACGCCGTCGAATGCGACACTCCGGCGGGCATCCTCACCCGCCTGCACCGCATGCTCCGCCACCAGCAGCACGAGCTGTACGCGACCGCCGTCATCGCCCGCTTCCGCCCCGGCGATCCCAGCGTCGTCTGGGCGTCCGCCGGCCACCCGCCCCCCGTCGTGCGCGCGGCCGACGGCACCGTCCATGTGCTGGAAACCAAGCCCGGGATCATGCTGGGCATACCCATGCCCTACGAGTACGAGGACCACACCGTCGCCCTCCCGCCCGGCTCGACGCTCGCCCTCTACACCGACGGACTGGTCGAACGCCGCGCCCAGGGCATCGACCCCGGCATCGACCGGCTCAGCCACGCCCTGGCCGCACTGAGCACGGCCGAACTGGAGCACGACCTGGACACGGCAGCGGAGTCGCTGCTCAAACCGATGATCCACGACTCCGAGCGCGACGACGACGTCTGTCTCCTGCTGTGCCGCACCGCCCCGGAGGCTTCCCACCGCGGCCTCCGGCACCCCCCGTGATCAAGCGGCTCATCCGAACCCGGTCATTCGTTCGTTTCCCGTAGCCTCCGCGGGACCCGGCCGCGATAGCGTGGAAACCACCAGCGGAGAGGGCGGATGCCATGACCACCTCAGAACCGGCAGCGTCCGCGGAGAGCCTGCTGCGCGCCGCTCCACCCCATGCGCTGGTCGCTACCGCCCATCGCCTCCTGGCCGACCGTGCCGGCGCCCAAGAGGTGACCCTGCTGCTGGCCGACTACGGGCTGACGGTCCTGCAGCCCGTCACCCACCTGCCCCACACCGGCGAGCCGGTTCCCGCCCACGACGGTCCGGCCGGACGCGCCTTCATCACCCAGGCACCGGTCGTCGAGGTCACCAGGGACTCCGCGACCGAGGTGGTGCACCTGCCCATCACCGTGCGCGGCGATCGGCTGGGCATCCTCTCCGTTCGCCTGCCGTCCCATGCCGTGGATCCAGCCATGGTGCTCCGGCTCGGCGACTTCGCCACCGCACTCGGCCATGAGGTCGACACCGCCGGCCGTGACACCGACCTGTACCTGCAGGCCCGCCGCACCCGCCGCCTGACCCTCGCCGCGGAAATGCAGTGGCAGCTGCTCCCCGGCCGGGGGTGCGCCCGCCAGGAGTACGTCATCGGCGCCCACCTCGAGCCCGCCTACGCCATCGGCGGCGACAACTTCGACTGGTCCACCAGCGCCGACCACCTGACCCTCACCGTCACCGACGGCATGGGCCAGGGCATCGACGCCTCCCTGCTCACCAGCCTCACCGTCGGCGCCCTGCGCAACGCCCGCCGCGCCGGCATCTCCCTCGCCGACCAGGCATGCCTGGCCGACCAAGCCATCTACGCCCAGCACGGCGGCAAGGTCTACGCCTCCACCCTGCTCCTGCACTTCGCCCTCGACACCGGCACCGTCCACGCCGTCGACGCCGGATCCCCCCAGCTCTTCCGGCAACGCGACATGACCATCGAACAGATCGAACTGGAAGCACAGCTCCCGCTCGGCATGTTCGAAGAGACCCCCTACCAGGAACAAACCTTCCACGTCGAGCCGGGCGACCGGCTGATCGCGGTCAGCTCAGGCGTGCACGGCGCGCGCTCCGCGGACGGCGGCCTCTTCGGCGAGCGCGCCCTCCGGCAGACCCTCAGTGCGGCACGACTGGCGCCCCCGCACGAGGCCGCGCGCTCCATCGTGGCCGGCCTCATGGAACATTTCGGCAGCAGGCACCTCACCGCCGACGCCGCTGTCGTCTGCCTCGACTGGAACGGACGCGGCATCGCCGCGGCAACTCGGTCCCAGAACTGACATTCCCACAGTGCTCATGGTCACGCCGGAGCGGCTCACACCACTACCTGAGATCGGCATCTGAGGAGCGCGTGGGTACGACCTCCTGGGCTGCGAGAAACGCCTTCATCCCGCGGCTCAGAGCGACACGCTCCTCGGGCTCCATCGCCCCCAGCGCCAGCGCCAGCGCCCGGGCCCGACGTGCGGCGATGCCCCTCAGCGCATCCAGGCCATGCGCGGTGAGACTCAGCCGCACCTCGCGACGCTTGTGCGGATGCAACGCCCGCTCCAGGAGACCGGCCGCCTCCAGCCGGTCACACAACCGGCTGGCCGTGGGAAGCCCTATGTCCAAGCGCTCGGCGAGCGCTGTGAGATTCAGTTCCGATGCCGCTCCCAGAGCACGCAGCGCCCGCAGCTGATGCAGGGACAACCTCAAGGCGGCCTCCTGAGTGGCCAGCGACCAAAGGTGTGCCAGGCTCTCCACGGCATCGGCGATCTCCCGGGCGATGGCTTCAGGGTCATCGTCCGGTCCCTGCGCATCGTCGGCGCGGGGGCCGACGAGATGGGTCACGAGCGCGTCTCTCTCAGTAAGCTCCGGGCAGTGCGGGGATCCCCCTCACCCCATCGCTGTACCCGGAGAACCGCAGTGCAAGCCGCCGTCCCACGCGGAGCCTGAGCCATACCACGCCACGGCGGTCGCGGCTCTGATAGCAGGGGCGACAGGATCGTCACATGCAGCCGATCTTCGTTCTTGGTCGACGATGAAGCGGCCGGCGGGCCCCAGGCTGCGCGGCCCGAGGCGGGTGCGGTCGCCGTCGCGGGCCAGGACGAGCAGGTCGGCATCCTCGGCCGCGGCGACGACTTCCCGCTCGACGCGGCCGATGCGCTCGATGCGGCTGCAGGGGCGGCTCAGCCGCTGTGCGGCCTCGGCGAGCAGCTGGTCGGCGCGGGCGGCGGCCAACTCCTCCAGCCTCGTGCCGGGATCGCGTTCGGGCTGGCCGCGCCCGAGCAGGCCGACGAAGGCGCCGTGCGCCGCGCCCGGCACGTCGGCCGGGGTGACATGCGGCAGCACGATGTCGGCGCCGTCGGGTGCGTGTGCGCGGGCGGCCTCGACGGTTACGGGCCAGGTGCCCTCGGTGATCCAGGCGATGACTTTCATCGCGGTCAGCCTCCGATCAGGGTGAGCGAGGTCCACAGTGCCAGCACCGACAGCAGCAGGGCGGCCGGCACGGTGAACACGCCGAGCCGGGTGACGGTCACGGCGGCGTCGAGGGCGAGGAAGCGGCGCAGCACCGACTGCGGCTCGGAGGTCCGGGCGAGTGCGGCGAGCTGGACCGCGGACATGGGAAATCACCCTCCGTCGGGTCGTGGTGCGGCGGCTGGAGCCGGTTCCCGGGGCGGAGTGCGCCGGCCCGGGAACCGGTGCGTTCACGATCCCCTTCGGGTGGCGTACGGTCGATCACCCGCGGGGTAATGCCCGCGCCGCTCCTCCGCTTCCGGCGATCTTCTCGCTCCCGGCCCTGTCGTGCCGGCGACCGACCGTGACAGACTGATCGCAGGCTTGGGCACGTTGGGGAGGCGTGGCGTGAGTGAACGGCGGGCCGCACCCACCGTGGGCCAGGTGGTCCTGGGCAAGCGGTTGCAGGAGTTGCGCGAGGCCGCGGGCCTCAGTCGTGACGAGGCCGCGAAGGTGCTGCGGGTCGCCCCGGCGACGGTCCGGCGGATGGAGACCGCCGACGTCGCGCTGAAGATCCCGTACGTGCAGATCCTGCTGACGGCGTACGGGGTGGCCGGGGACGAGATCGCCGCCTTCGTCGACCTCGCGGAGGAGGCGAACCGGCCGGGCTGGTGGCAGCGGTTCCACGACGTGCTGCCGGAGTGGTTCAGCCTGTACGTGAGCCTGGAGGGCGCGGCCCGGATCATCCGGTCGTACGAGCCGCACTTCGTGCCGGGGCTGCTGCAGACCGAGGGGTACGCGCGGGCGGTGCTGCGGACCGGCACCATCGCGAACGCCGGGCCGGACGCCGTGGACCGGCATGTGTCGCTGCGCATGGAGCGGCAGCGGCTCCTGGACCGCCCGAACCCGCCGCACCTGTGGGTCATCATGGACGAGACGGTGCTGTGCCGCCCGGTGAGCGCGGACGGCCGGGTGATGCGCGAGCAGCTGGACAAGCTGCTGGAGTACGCCGGGCGCGACCGGGTCACCCTCCAGATCGCCGAGTTCGCGGACGGCCCCCATCCGGGCACCTACGCGCCGTTCTCGCTGTTCCGCTTCGCCGAGCCCGAGCTGCCCGACATGGTTTTCACCGAGTACCTGACCGGCGCGCTGTACCTGGACTCCCGCAAGGAGGTCTCCGCGCATCTGGAGGTGCTCGACCACATGACGGCCCGGGCGGGCTCCGCGCAGCGCACGGAGGAACTGCTGCGGGAGTACCGCGAGCGCTACTGAGCGGCTCACCGCCGCGCCCGACGTCATGGGACGGGTTCTGACCCGTACGGGCGCCGTCGGCAGGTGTGCTTCCCGGCACGCCCCTAGCGTCGGGGGGACGGGCGGGCGGTCAAGCGCTCGCGAAGGAGGTCCGATGCCCGGATTCGAGGTGCTGTACCAGGCGGCCGCGCTGTGCCTGATGTACCCCGACGACGACTTCCGCACCCGGCTGCCGCTGTTGCGCGAAGCCGCCCCGCAGCTGCGGGGGTTCGCCGACCACGCGGCCCTCACCCCGCCGAGGGAACTGGCCGCCCACTACGTCGAGGTCTTCGAGGCGGGGCAGGACCGCAGCCTGTATCTGAGCGTCTGGCGCGAGGCCGCCCCGGCGCCGTCGGAGGAGGTGTACCGCGCGCACGGCCTGGAGACCACCGGCGAGGAGCCGCCGGACTTCCTGCCGGCGGTCCTGGAGTTCGCGTCCCGCACCGGCAACGCCGGGCTGCTGGCGGAGCACCGGGACGGCCTGGATCAGCTCCGGTCGAAGCTCGACGACTTCGGCACGCCCTACGCGACGGTCCTGGACGCGGTCTGCGCGACGCTGCCGCCGGTCGCCACGGGACGCTGACTCGGCGCCACGGGGACGTCAGCTCTCGCTGTCGTAAGCGTGGCGGGCCTGCTCGACCTCGTCGAGGTGGGCGGCCGACCAGTCGGCGAGGTGGGCGAAGAGCGGGGCGAGGCTGCGGCCGAGCTCGCTGATCTCGTACTCGACCCGCGGCGGGACCTCCGGGTGGTAGGTGCGCACGACCAGGCCGTCGCGCTCCAGTTGCCTGAGGCGCTGGGTCAGCACCTTCGGCGTGATGGTGCCGATGCGTCGTTCCAGCTCGACGAAGCGCTGCCGGCCGTGGGTGTGGAGCGTCCACAGGATCGGCGTGGTCCACCGGCTGAACACGATGTCCACGACCGCGCTGATCGGGCAGGCGAGTTCCGGGACGGTGGCGGCGGACGCCGCTCGGGTGGTCTCCACGCCCATGTGCACCCCTTTGGGATAGTCACTTTCCTCTAGGTACCTACTATACCGACGGTGTTAGCGTCCACGACATCGGCAACAAGGCCGCAAAGCAAGGGAGTTGCTCATGATCGTGGTGACCGGTGCGACCGGGAACGTGGGCCGATCGCTCGTACAGGCCCTCGCCGACGCCGGGGAGAAGGTGACGGCGACATCGCGAAGGGTCTCGGGCGCGGACCTGCCGGACGGGGTCCGGGCCTGCCCGGCGGACCTGACCGACGCCGACAGCCTCCGCCCCGTGCTGGACGGCGCCGAGGCGCTGTTCCTCCAGAACGGCGGGGCCGACGCCCATCTGCTGGACCCCGGGCAGATCCTCGACGCGGCCCGGGCCGGCGGCGTCCGGCGTGTCGTGCTGCTCTCCTCCCAGGGAGTCGCGACCCGGCCGGAGTCGGCCTCCCACGGCGGCGTCGGACGGGCCATCGAGGACGCCGTGCGGCGGTCGGGCCTGGACTGGGTGATCCTGCGCCCCGGCGGTTTCGACTCCAACGCGTACGCCTGGGCCGAGTCCGTCCGCGCCCTGCGGACCGTCGCCGCGCCGTTCGGTGACGTCGGGCTGCCCACCGTCGACCCCGACGACATCGCCGAGGTCGCCGCGGCGACGCTGCGGGAGGACGGGCACGCCGGACAGGTCTACGAGCTGACCGGGCCCGCCCTGAGCACGCCCCGGCAGCGCGCCGGGGCGCTGGCGGAGGCGCTCGGCGAACCGGTCCGCTTCGTCGAGCAGACCCGGGACGAGGCCCGCGCGCAGCTGCTGCGGTTCATGCCCGAGCCCGTGGCGGAGACGACGCTGGCCATCCTGGGTGAGCCCACTCCCGCCGAGCGGCGCGTCAGCCCCGACATCGAGCGGGTCCTCGGCCGCGCGCCCCGCACCTTCGCCGACTGGGCCCACCGCCACGTCGCCGCGTTCCGCTAGGCCGTGTCCGCGAAGTCCCGCCTGCCCCGCGACGCCTGGCACGCTCCCCCCGAGCTCTTCGAGCAGGGGGTACCCCACTCGCCGCACCGGACGAAGCCCCAAGTACGTCTAGTACGAGGGACTCCGCCCGGCACGCCGAGAGCACGCACCAGACGCCGCGGGGCCCGCCCTCCGGGCGAACGCCGGGACTTTGCGGACACGACCTGAGGCTGCTCAGCCCTGGCCCGGTCCGCTCTTCCCGGCCCGCCCGGCGCCGTGGTCCGTGTCCTCGTCCACGATCTCGGCGTCGACCACGCCCTCCTCGTCCCGGGGGGCGCCGTGGGGCTCCTCGGCGGGGGCCTGCTGGGCCGCCTGGGCGTACATCGCCTGGCCCATCTTCTGGCTGACGGAGGCGAGTTTCTCGACGGCGGCCCGCAGGGCGGCGGTGTCCGCCTGCTGTTCCAGGCGCTCCTTCGCCTCGGCGACGGCCGACTCGACCTCGGACTTCGTGTCGGCCGGGACGCGGTCGCCGTTCTCGCGGAGGAAGTTCTCGGTCTGGTAGACGAGTTGCTCGGCCTGGTTGCGGGTCTCGGCGGCCTCGCGGCGCTCCCGGTCCTCCTCGGCGTACTGCTCTGCCTCGCGCATCATGCGGTCGATGTCGTCCTTGGGCAGGGCCGAGCCGCCGGTGACGGTCATCTTCTGTTCGCGGCCGGTGGCCATGTCCTTGGCGGAGACGTGCATGATGCCGTTGGCGTCGATGTCGAACGCCACCTCGATCTGCGGTACGCCGCGCGGCGCCGGCGGCAGGCCCGTCAGGTCGAAGACGCCGAGCTTCTTGTTGTACGCGGCGATCTCGCGTTCGCCCTGGTAGACCTGGATGCCGACCGAGGGCTGGTTGTCGGCCGCCGTCGTGAAGATCTCCGAACGCCGGGTCGGGATGGTCGTGTTGCGCTCGATGAGCTTCGTCATGATGCCGCCCTTGGTCTCGATGCCCAGGGACAGCGGGGTGACGTCGAGCAGCAGCACGTCCTTCACGTCGCCGCGGATGACGCCTGCCTGGAGCGCCGCCCCCACGGCCACGACCTCGTCGGGGTTGACGCCCTTGTGCGGGTCCTTCCCGGTCAGTTCCTTGACCAGGTCGGTCACCGCGGGCATCCGGGTCGAGCCACCCACGAGGATCACGTGGTCGATCGCCGAGAGCTTCACACCGGCGTCCTTGACCGCCTGGTGGAACGGAGCCTTGCAGCGGTCGAGCAGATCGGCGGTCAGCTCCTGGAACTGGGCCCGGGTCAGCTTCTCGTCGAGATGCAGGGGTCCCTCCGCGGAGGCCGTGATGTAGGGCAGGTTGATCGTCGTCTCGGTGGAGCTGGAGAGTTCGATCTTGGCCCGCTCGGCGCCCTCGCGCAGCCTCTGCACCGCCATCTTGTCGCCCGCGAGGTCGACGCCGGTCTGGCCCTTGAAGCGCTTGATCAGGTACTCGACGATCCGCTGGTCCCAGTCGTCGCCGCCGAGGTGCGTGTCACCGTTGGTGGCCTTCACCTCGATGACGCCCTCGCCCATCTCCAGCAGCGACACGTCGAAGGTGCCGCCTCCGAGGTCGAAGACGAGGACCGTCTGGTCGTTCTCCTTGTCCAGGCCGTAGGCGAGGGCCGCGGCCGTCGGCTCGTTGATGATGCGCAGCACCTTCAGGCCTGCGATCTCACCGGCCTCCTTGGTGGCCTGTCGCTGGGTGTCGTCGAAGTAGGCGGGAACCGTGATCACCGCGTCGGTGACGTCCTCGCCGAGGTAGGACTCGGCGTCCCGCTTGAGCTTTTGCAGCACCCGCGCGGACAGCTCCTGGGCACGGTAGCGAGTGCCGTCCACATCGCCCTCTCCGGGGAAGCGCCAGTGCGCGTCGCCCATGTACCGCTTCACCGAGCGGGCGGTGCGCTCCACGTTCGTCACGGCCTGCCGTTTGGCCACCTCTCCTACCAGCACCTCGCCGTTCTTGGCGAACGCCACGACCGAGGGTGTGGTCCGGGCCCCCTCCGCGTTGGCGATGACGGTGGACTCGCCGCCTTCCAGCACGGCGACCACCGAGTTCGTGGTTCCGAGGTCGACTCCGACCGCTCGTCCCATCGCTGTCCCCTTCCGCCAGGGCGACGACTCTCCACACACTCCAGCACAAAACTTGAGTGCGCTCTTGTCAATGCCGCGAGGGGGTGATCGGGCCGCGCAGCGCCACGGCCCGCCGGGGCCGGTCGGTGACGAGCACGTCGACGCGCGGGTGAGCGAGGAAGGCACGCATCAGCGTGTCGTCGTTGACGGTCCAGACCATGGTGAACAGCCCGTGCCGGGTCGCCTCGCGCAGCACGTTGGTCCTGGCCAGCCGCTGGTGCACGGCGACGCCGTGCGCCCCGCAGGCCCGGATGCGACGGGTCGGGAACAGCTCGCTCAGCCGGGTCCCGGGCAGCCGGGCGAGGGCGAGTTCCCGACGGTCCCGCCCCAGGGACAGGGCGGTGCGCACGGCGGGGAAGCCCCGGGTGACGGCGGCGACGGAACGGTCCTCCAGCGTGGTCACGACCAGCCCGTCCGCGCCGAGCAGGGCGACAGCCCGGTCGACCACCTCCCGCTCGTAGCCGACCTCCTTGAGGTCCAGGTGTGCCACGAGCTTCCCGGCGATCAGCGCCATGACCTCGTCCACCACGGGCACGGCGTATCCGGCCCGCTCGCACAGCTCGGCGTGCGTGAGCGCGGCGAGCGGGGGCCCGGCGGGACCGACCCGGGGGTCGTGGTACACGACGAGGACTCCGTCCCGGGTGCGGCGGATGTCGAACTCGACGTACTCCGCACCGGACGCGATCGCGTCCTCGTACGCCTCCCAGGTGGCGGGGCCGGCTCGCTCGGAGCCACCCCGGTGGGCGGAGACGGCGGGGCGTGGCGTCATGGTCGTCGGTTCCCGGAGGGCGAGCGGGGCGGCGGTACGGGCAGGAATTCGTCGTCGGGCGCGGGCAGCAGCGAGCCGGAGCGGGTGCGGACCCGTCTGAGCAGGACGTATCCGATCACGACGAGGACGACGAAGGGAAGCCAGGCCAGGGCGTACGCCGTGCCGTAGGTGCCCAGGTCGAGGATGGAGCGGTGCTCGTCGACGTCGGTGCCGTTGACGCCGAAGAAGGCCAGCAGCAGGGTCGGCGGCAGGGCGATCAGGGTGGCCGCGGCGACCAGGGCGGAGACGGTGCGGTCGCGCCGGTCGTCGCGTTCGGCCAGTTCGGCGTCGAGTGCGGCGGAGCGGGCGCTGATCACCGAGGTCAGGCGCTCCACCATGCGGGCCGAGTTCTCCAGGCTGTCGCGGATGCCCAGGGCGTCGCCCAGTGAGGACTGGAAGGCCTCGGTGACCATCTCGGGGATGAGCAGGCTGTCGACGTAGGCCTCGACGCCGAAGGCCAGGTCCAGCTGGAGTTCGTTGACGCCGGCGGAGAGGCGGGAGATCAGGGCGCGGATCTCGGTGGGCGAGTCGGTCAGCGCCCGCTCGTTGGCCTTCATCATGGCGAAGGCCGCCAGCCGGGTGCGCTGCAGGACGGACAGGGCGGAGATCATGCCGACGGCGACGAGGACCAGGCCGTTCTCCACGTGCGGGGCCCAGCCGGCCTGGACGGAGACGCCCCGGCCGAGGGCGGTGAGGGTGAGGCCGTGGTTCCTGAGGTGCGGGCCGGGGCTCGCGTCGTAGGGCGTGGCGGGGTTCCACGGCATCCGGCCGCGGTAGACGATCTCGTTCAGCAGGATCGCCTTGCGGGCCTCGTCGGCGCTGAGCAGTTCGCGCTGTAACCGGCCACCGGGGAAGACCAGTTGGTGCACGTTCTGGCCGAGGGTGAGCGGCCCGCCGCCGAGCTGCGCGGACAGGCTCTGCAGGAGCGGACGGTCGTCGAGTTCGATCCGCTCCCGGTCGAAGCAGGTGGTGGCCAGCCAGGCGGCGAGATCGCCGGCGGTGGTCTCGCCCGCGAAGGCGCAGTCCATGACGAGGGTGGCGTCGCCCCGCGGAGTGGTGACGACGAGGATCCGCAGGGACGCGAGGCCGAGGCCGTGGTCGCCGTGCGGCAGCCGCAGCCGCCGGGGCGCGACCTGTTCGTCGAGGACCGGGACGGGCAGCACGTCCTGGCTGGTCATGAGGTGGGTGGCGAAGCGTCCGTAGTCGTAGCGGTCGACGAGGGCGCCGAGGGAGGTGGCGCGGGGGCGGAGCCGTCCGGAGAGGCCGAACAGCAGCAGGACGCGGGTCCGGTCCCGGGTGGCGGAGTCGAGCACCGTCGCGTTCGTGGACGTTCCCGGCAGCATCGCGTTCCTTCCGGCCCGGCGTTCGAGGCGTCCGGTTCCTACCCCGGCCGGGGGTGGTGAACCGACGACGCGCGGGCCGCCCCCGGTGGGCGGGCCCGCGCGACGGGGATGTGGCAGGTCAGGCGAGCTTGGCGGTCAGGGTGATGGGCGTCGCCTTGAGGGCCTGGCTGACCGGGCAGCCGACCTTGGCCTCTTCGGCGGCGGCCTGGAAGGCCGCCTCGTCGACGCCGGGGACGGTGCCCTCGACGGTGAGGTGGATGCCGGTGATGCCCTCACCGGGCTGGAAGGAGACGTCGGCCGAGGTGATGAGCTTGGTGGGCGGCGTCCCGGCCTTGTTGAGGATGTTGGAGAAGGCCATGGAGAAGCAGCTGGAGTGGGCTGCCGCGATCAGCTCCTCGGGGCTGGTCTTGCCGTTCGCCTCCTGGGCGCGCGAGGCCCACGTGACCGGCTGCTCGCCGATGGCACCGGAGGAGTCGAAGGTGACGACTCCGTTGCCCTCGAGCAGGTTGCCTTCCCAGACCGTGTGTGCGGAGCGCGTGGTAGCCACGAGTTCTTCCTTTCGCGTACGGACTCGCGTGCGGGCCCGTCGCCGGGCCCCGTAACCCCCCATCCGATCACACTACGGCCCAACTCACGCGGACGACCTGCCCTCTGGCGGTGAACGGCGGCCGAACTCCCTGCGGGACCAGGTGCTTCGAGGGGAGTTCAGGCGGCGCGCTCCTCCTCGGTGGCCTCCAGCGGCACCTGCGGTCCGTTCGACTCGCGCAGCCAGCGCCGCAGGACCCGGTGCACGTGCTCGGCGCCGACGAGTTCCTCACCCTCGCCGACCGGTGCGGAGACGCCGAGCGGGGACAGCAGGAAGGGTCTGCCCTGGGCGCCGCCGAGGCCACCGTGGGAGCCGATCTGCTCCTCGAAGGCGAGGACTTCGCCGTCGGCCGGGTCGTGGAAGGAGTTGACCATGATGTCGGCGGTGTGCGGGAAGGAGTGCGTACGGCGTATCGCGTCGGCCGCGCCCGGGCCGAAGGGGGCGAGCGGGCCCGGATTGTCGTCGAGGTCGGCCAGCGGGATCTCGGCGCCGTACGCGCCGAGGACGACACCGCCGTGCTTCTCGCTGCGGACCAGCAGGAAGCCGATGCCGGGGTGGTTGGCGAGGGTCGGCAGCAGCGCGGGGTGGCGGGCGTCGATCTCCTCCTTGCTCATCCGGTGCGAGACGTCCGGGAAGGAGACCAGGCCGAGGTTGCCGGAGGCCAGCACGATCGGCTCGGAGTCGCGTGCGGGGCGGTGCTGTTCGCCGGTCTCCGCGACGGGGAAGCGCAGCGCGGCGCGCACGGCGGCGCGGGCCTCCGCGCCACTGCGGGTGCGTTCCGCCTTGCGCGGAACGGGCATGCCGCAGCCGGCCCGCACCAGGTCGCCGAGCGTGAGGCCGTAACGGGAGCGGAAGGTCTCGCCGGGGCTCTGGCCGTGGTCGGACAGCACGACGAGCCGGTACGGACGCGGGGCGTGCTCGGCGACATTCTCGATCAGGGCGAGCGAGCGGTCGAGGCGTTCGAGGACCTTCTGCGCGTCGCGGCTCGCCGGGCCGGAGTGGTGGGCGACCTCGTCGTAGGCCACCAGGTCGGCGAAGACGGCCGTGCGGCCGACGAGCATGTCGCCCGTCACGGCGGCGACCACGACGTCCCGCTCGACGACCGTCGCGAACGCCCGGACGAGGGGGTAGAGGCCGCCGCGCGAGACGCGCGGGCGCTGCTTGCGCAGGCTCGCCCGGGTGGACTGGCCGATCTCGCGGCCCACCTCGGCGACGAAGGAGAGCGCGGTGCGCACGGCGTTGGCCGGGTCGCAGAAGTAGGCGAAGTAGCCCGCGCGGGAACGGTTCTCCCGGCTGCGGCGGCGGGCCGCGATGGACAGCACGAGGGCCTGTTGTTCCGCGCCGCCGCTGAACAGGTTGCCGCGGCTGGCGCCGTCGACGGTGAGCAGCCCGCCGTGCCCCGCATGTTCGACGGCGCGGCGCTGAAGGTCGGCGGCGCTGGTCGGGCGGTTGCAGACGACCACCTCGCGGGTGTCCTTCTCGTACCAGCGGAAGGCGGGGACGTCGTGGTTGCTGCCGTGCAGGATGCCGAGCTGGCTGGCGCCGGTCTGGCTGGACCAGTCGGTGCGCCAGGGGGTGAGCCGGTGGGTGGGGCGGCCGCCGTCGCCGATGTCGAGCCAGCGGGCGACGGTGGGCATCAGGCCCTTGCCGACCGCGTCGAGCAGGATGTCGTGGCCGACGCCGTCGAGCTGGACGAAGACCGTGCCGGGGGTGGCAGGAGAGGGCGGTCCCGACCGGCGGCGGCGGTCGGAGAGGCGGTACAGCCTGCGGCGGTAGGCGTCGTCGTCCCGCACGGTCAGGGCGGCGCCGGTCGCGGACGCCACGGCGGACATCACGGCGGCGACGACGACGGCGGTCTCCGGCGCGGCGGCCCCGCGCTCGGCGGGGTTGAGGTGCAGGGCCAGCAGCAGCAGGGCGCCGTTGAGGAAGAACACCAGCAGTCCCAGCACCAGCGCCGGTACGAGCAGCAGCAGCCGCACGAGCAGTGGCCACACCAGGGCCGACAGCAGGCCGAAGGCGCCCGCGCCGAAGGCCGCCGTGACGGCTATGTCCGTCGCGCTGTCGCCGTTCTCCGAGCGGAGCCGGAAGTCCGGAAGGATCCCGGCGAGTACGAGCATGGTCACGGTGGAGACCGCCCACACGGCGACGCTCCGCCCCACCTGACTGGCGACCCGCCGCCACCGCACGCCCCGCACGCCCCGCCACCTCACGTCCCTGGCCCGCAGTCGCGGCGAGCCCTCCCCCACAGTGTCTCAACGCCCGGCCGGGCGGTTTCGTCCCCAGGCCGCACACCGGTGAGGGGACGGCGTCAGCGCCCGTCGTAGCCGGCCGTCGGCATCGACAGCCGCCGGTGCACGCACGCCTTCATCGCCGCGTCGTACGCAGGCTCCGCATGCCCCACCGTCTCCACCCGTACACCGCGCCGGGCGCATTCGGCGGTGAACTCCTCGACGGAGGCGAGCGCACTCTCCAGGACCCGCCGGCTGGGCGCGACGAACACGTCGAGGCCGGGCCGGACGCCGTCCCACAGGGCGCCGTGGTCGGGCCGCAGCCCCCGGACCAGTAACTCCCGGCTGACCACGTACCCCCGCTCGGCGGCCCAGCGGGCGCACATCGCGTGCTGGCTGCGGGAGTCGACGAGGAACGGATCGTCGTCCAGCTCCTCCAACGGCGTCAGACTCGCGATCGCCGTGACCCGCACCGGCACCATGGCGTCCCCCCTCACCTCCGGTTTCGCCGCCGACCCTACTCCTGCACGTAGGCTTCGGGGAGTCGCGCGAAGGAGGCAAAGAAGTGCCGGTGGAGATCACCTGGTGGGGTCACGCCACTTGCACCGTCCAGGATTCGAACGTGCGCGTGCTCACGGATCCCCTGTTCGCACGCCGGCTCGCACACCTGCGCCGCCGGCGCGGAGCCCTGCCGCCCCCGGGCGCCCCGCACGCGGACGTGGCGCTGGTGTCGCATCTGCACGCCGACCACCTGCACGTACCGTCGCTGATGCGGCTCGCCGAGGGCACGCGCCTGCTCGTGCCGCGGGGCGCGCGCCGGGCGGTGCCGGGTCTGCGCCGGCTCACGCATCTGCGGGTGAGCGAGGTGGCGCCCGGCGACGAGACGCCGGTCGGCGACATCGTCGTACGGGCCGTGCCCGCGCGGCACGACGGGCGGCGGCTGCCGTTCGGGCCGCACCGCTCCCCCGCGCTCGGCTACGTCATAGCCGGCGAGGCCCGGACGTACTTCGCCGGGGACACCGGGCTGTTCGACGACATGGCCGACGAGGTCGGGCCGGTCGAGGTGGCGCTGCTGCCGGTGGGCGGCTGGGGGCCGTACCTGGGCGAGGGGCACCTGGACGCGGGCCGGGCGGCGCAGGCGCTGGCACGGCTGGCGCCGCGCAGTGCGGTGCCGGTGCACTACGGCACGTACTGGCCGATCGGCATGGACGCCGTGCGCCCCCACGAGTTCCACGCGCCGGGCGACGAGTTCGCCCGGCTGGCGGCCCGGCACGCGCCCGCGGTCTCGGTGCACCGGCTCGGGCACGGGGAGAGCGTGCGCCTGGAGGCCGCGCGGTGAACTGGTCCGCGCCTGTGGCGCTCGCGGCGTCGGCCGTCACACCGGCGTCCCTTGTCCCGGAGTCCACGCAGCAGGCGATCGGCTATCCGACGCTCTTTCTGCTGGTGCTGGCCGGGGCACTGGTGCCGGTGATTCCGACCGGCGCGCTGGTGAGTTCGGCCGCGGTGGTCGCCGTGCACCGGACGGCGCCGTTCTCGCTGGCGGTGGTGTTCGTGACGGCGTCACTGGCGGCGTTCCTGGGCGATGCGGCCCTGTACTGGCTGGGGCGGCGCGGACTGAAGTCGAAGAACGGGTCGCGGTGGCTGGAGGCGATCCGGTCGCGTGCGCCGGAGGACCGGCTGGAGCAGGCGCAGGAGAAACTCGCCGCGCACGGGGTGGCGGTGCTGGTGCTGTCCCGGCTGGTGCCGGCGGGGCGTATCCCGGTGATGCTGGCCTGTCTGCTGGCGGAGTGGCCGCTGCGGAGGTTCTCCCGGGGCAACCTGCCGGCCTGTCTGGCCTGGGCCGCGACGTACCAGGTGATCGGGATCCTCGGGGGGTCGCTGTTCGCCGAGCCGTGGCAGGGTGTGCTGGCGGCGATCGTGCTGACCGTGCTGATCAGCGCGGCGCCGGCGGTCGTGCGGCGGGTGCGGTAGCGCCCTGGGGGTCGTGGTTGTTCCCGGGGTGCGGGTGCGTTGCGGTTCTTCGCGCAGTTCCCCGCACCCCTGATCTCCCCTACAGCACCTTCGATGCGCCCACCGGCATGTCCCACAGGTCTTCCCGGGGCAGGCCCGCCTTTTCCCAGGCCGCGCGTACGCGTGTGAGGGGTTCCATGACCGGCTCGGCCGACAGCACGAACGTGGCCCAGTGCATGGGGGCCATCCGGGCCGCGCCCAGGTCCTGGGCCGCGCGGACCGCTTCTTCGGGGTCGCAGTGGACGTCACGCAGCCACCAGCGGGGGTCGTAGGCGCCGATGGGCAGCAGGGCCAGGTCGATGCCGGGGTAGCGGCGGCCGATGCGGGAGAACCAGTGGCCGTAGCCGGTGTCGCCCGCGAAGTAGACGCGTTGGCCGCCTCGGTCGGTCAGGACCCAGCCGCCCCACAGGCTGTGACAGGTGTCGGTGAGGCTGCGCTTGGACCAGTGGTGGGACGGGACGAAGTCGAAGCGGACACCGTCCAGTTCGGCCGCCTCCCACCAGTCGAGCTCCGTCACGCGCGTGAAGCGGCGGCGGTGGAACCAGCGGGCGAGCCCGGCCGGGACGAACACCGGGGTGTCGCGCGGGAGACGGCGCAGGGTGGGGGCGTCGAGGTGGTCGTAGTGGTTGTGGCTGATGACGACGGCGTCGACGCGCGGAAGGTCCTCCCAGGGGACGCCGACGGGGGTGATGCGGGCGGGGGTGCCGAGGATGCGGCGGGACCACACCGGGTCGGTGAGGACCGTCAGTCCGCCGATGCGCAGCACCCAACTGGCGTGGCCCGCCCAGGTGACGGCGACGGTGCGGGCGTCGACGCGGGGCAGCGGGGCCGGGGCGTAGGGCAGCCGGGGGATGTCGGCCAGGCCTTGCGGTCCGGGTCTCACCGCGCCCTCGCGGGCGAAGCGGGCCATGGCCTTCAACCCCGGGAGCGGCGCGGTCAGTCGGTCGTGGAAGGTGCGCGGCCACACCCGCCGCTCGGCCAGGGGCCGGGGTTCGGCCAGGGGCGGGTGCGGGGGTGCCAGAGGCGACGGGAAGACGGGCTCGTCGGCTGCCCGGGAGGTCGCGCTGGTGGTCGACTCGTACTGCTGCGTCATCGATGAGGCTCCCCTCGCTCGGCGTCGTCGCGGAGATCGCCGAAGACCGACTTCAGCCGGATCAACGCACGGTGCACGTGCGGCAGTTCCAACGGTGTGGGTGAGGTGAGGCATTCCGCGCGTTCCGCGTCGGAACCCGCCACCAGTGCGCCGGTGGAAAGCCGCACGCGCGGGGCTTCGAGGTCGTCGCCGAAGCGGTGCCCGCCCGGGGCGGGCATGCCGAGGCGTGCGGTGAGGAAGTCCTCCAGTTCCTGTGCGTCGCCGATGCCGTGCGCGGTCAGCGCGGGGCTCAGCGGGGCCAGGTCCACGTACAGGTGGCGGCCCGACCGCGGGGGCCGCGCGAGAGCGCCCGCGGCGACGACGGCGGTGTGCGCCGCGGCGGCCAGGAGCGCGTGCAGGCGCACGGCGGCCGCCACGCGCGCGGTGACCGATTCCGGCTCGCCGAGGGCGTACCCGGCCGCCGCGGCGACGGGCGCGGCGACGCGGGCGTCGAGAGCGGTGAGGACGTCGAGGACGCGCGCGTGGAGACCGGCCCCGTCCTCCCCGGCCGGGAAACGGGCCACGGCGGCGGGCCAGCCGGCCGGGAGCAGGGCCCCGGCCAGGTCGGTGACGACGGTGACCCGGTCGGGCACCATCTCGGCGGGACTGAGCAGCACCGTCTCGCGCGTGTCGTGCAGGGTGTCGCGCCAGGTTTCGTCGCTGACCAGGTGCAGGCCCTCCCCCTGGGCGGCCTCAAGGGTCTCGTGGAGCAGTTCCGGAGGGGCGACGGTCGCGGTGGGATCGTCGGCGACGGACAGCACGAGCAGCCGCGGGTCGCCGCCCTCGGCGCGCACCCGGCGCACGGTCTCCAGCAGGGCGTACGGGTCGGGTACGCCGCCGCTCTCCGGCGGGGTCGGCACATGGAAGGCGGGGCGTCCCAGCAGACGAGCGTACGGCGCCCACCAGGCGGCACAGGGTCTCGGCACCAGGACGTCGCCGCCGAGGGCCGCGGTCAGCGCGAGCAGCAGGGCGGGCGCGCCGGGGGCGGACGCCACCCGGTCGGGTTCGCAGCGCAGTCCGCGCCGGTCCCAGTAGCCGCAGGCGGCCTCGCGAAGGGCCCCGCCGCCACCGACCGGCTCGTGGCCGCCCCGGGACGCCGCGGCGGCGAGCACCGCGGACAGCTCCGGCAGGACCGGCAGCCCGTCGTCGGGGAGTGGCGGCCCGAACCGGACGGGGCCGTGACCTTCGGGGGCCGTCCGCCGCATCCGTACCTCCGCAGTGCCAGTGCCTGGTGCCGCCGTGTCGTGCCGCCCTCGACGCGTGTGCCGTCCGCTGCCCGGTGGCCCGTACGGCGCGGCTGGTGCCCTCGGCCACCGGGTACCCCGGGTGCCACCGCCCCATGGGCGAGGGCCGGGTCGTGATGGTCACAGCATGAGCGGGCCCGGCCGGGGAAGCCGTTGCCGTCCGGGGCCGGTGGGACCGGGCCCGGCAGGTCAGCGGTAGGGGTCGGTCTTCCGGTTGCGCAGCCGGTGCACGGCGGCGCCGAACGCGCCCGCGATCAGGACTCCGCCCGCCACCAGGGCCGGCACGGAGTCGGTGAAGGCACCGCCGTCACCGGCCCGTACGCCACGCTGGACGGCCGCCGGCTCGCACTCGGTGGGCCGCGGTTCGCGGTGGTGCGGGGGTTCGGGGCAGGGTTTGTGGGTGGGTGGGCGTGCGGGCCGCTGCGAGGGCTCGTGGGGCGCGGAGCCGTGGGTCACGGTGAACGTCGCGCTCCACGGTGTTCCCTCGCCGCCGGGGGCGGCCGGGCAGGTGCCGTCGACGGTCCACGCCGGGTCCTCCCCCTCGGCGTCGGTCGTCGCCGGGTCTTCCCCCTCGATGTCGGTCCAGGCCGGGTCTTCCCCCTCGATGTCGGTCCTCGCCGGGTCTTCCCCCTCGGCGTCAGTCCACGCCGGGCCCTCCCCTTCGGCGTCAGTCCTCGCCGGGTCTTCCCCCTCGGCGTCGGTCCTCGCCGGGTCTTCCCCCTCGGCGTCGGTCCTCGCCGGGTCTTCCCCCTCGGCGTCGGTCCACGCCGAGTCCTCCCCCTCGGCGTCGGTCGACGCCGAGTCCTCCCCTTCGGCGTCCGGGTCGCCCTCGACGTTCTCAGCCGGGGAGATCAGGGCCGTGCCGCGGTAGGCCGGGCCGGACACCTCGTCGTCGTTGCCCGTGACCAGCCGCAGCGGCACCGTGCCCTCGTCGAAGGCCTGCGAGGTTGCGTCGATGCTGTCGGGCGGCGGCCCGTCGGTCGGGTCGCAGCTGACCGAGACGGTGAGCGTGCCTCCGGGCTGGACGGTGGCGGGACTGACCTCGGCGGCCGGTTCGGAGGATTCGGCCGGCGCGAAGCCCACCAGGGCCGAGCCGGCCAGGACGGAAACGGACAGGGCGAACAGGCTGCGGCGCATCGAGGGGACTCCTTCGGTGGTGATACCCCTCTGCCATGACAGCCAGGCCTCCATGGCGCCGCGCGCGGCGCGGCCCCATTGGCGGGACAGTGCCACTCAACCGAGTGAATCGGAGCGCCCCAGAGGCCCGCGGCTGTACCGATACGCGGTTTTGCCGCGGGGGCGCGACAAGCCACCACGGGCCCGCACCCGCGCCGACCGCGTCAGCCCCGCGGCGCTAGGCGACATCCCGCATGACCTGCTCCCGCACCCGCCCGCAGCACCGGCTGATCAGCCGGGACACGTGCATCTGCGAGATCCCCAGCTCCTCGGCGATCCGGCTCTGCGTCATGTCGCCGAAGAACCGCATGTAGAGAATCGCCCGCTCCCGCTCGGGCAGGGCGGCCAGCCTGGCCTTCACGGACTCGCGGTCGACGACCGTGTCCAGGGCGGGGTCGGTGGAGCCCAGCGCGTCACCCAGGGAGTACCCGTCCTCGCTGCCGGACAGCTCCGCGTCCAGGGACAGCGCCGAGAAGCTCTCCAGCGCCTCCAGGCCGGCCCGGACGTCCTCCTCGCTCATGTTGGCGTGTGCGGCGAGCTCGGCCACGGTGGGCTGCCGGCCGGAGATGCTCTGGGACAGGTCCTGGCCGGCGACCCGCACCCGGTTGCGCAGATCCTGGACGCGGCGGGGGACGTGCAGGGTCCACATGTGGTCCCGGAAGTGCCGCTTGATCTCTCCGGTGATGGTCGGCACGGCGTAGCTCTCAAACGCGTTGCCGCGCTCGGGGTCGTACCGGTCGACGGCCTTGACCAGGCCGAGGGCCGCGACCTGGCGCAGATCCTCGAAGCTCTCGCCGCGGCTGCGGAAGCGTCCGGCGAGGCGGTCGGCCATGGGCAGCCAGGATTCGACGATCTCGTCGCGGAGGGCGTCGCGCTCCGGGCCGACGGGCATCGAGGTGAGCCTGCGGAAAGCCTCGGCGGTGTCGGGAGCGTCGTCGTGGGGGTGCTTCTGCGCGCGAATACGGGTCGGCATGATACGTCGCAATCCCTTGAAAGTGCATGGGCCGGACGGTCACCGTGGAAGCGCATCCGCTGTGGGACAGGGCCTCGGTGGCGGCGCGCGACGCCGCTCCCACGGGCGTGCCTCCTGTCCGAAGCACTGATGAGCGCCTGCCCCCGGCCCCTACCCGCAAACCCGGGCGGGTCTCCCGCGGTCGGGCCGGGCGGAGAGCGCCTCCACGACGTCCGAAGCGACAACTGCCGTACCTCACCGGCTCGATCGGCCCGCGCCGGCAAAGGAAATCGACGGTCGAGCAGGGCTTCAGGGCGAAGGTGCGGGAGTTCCTGCCGGGGCGGGAGAGGACGTGACCACCGCGGCGGTGGGCGAAACGGCGGCCGGTTCACGCCGGTCGGCCTCGTCCTGCGGCAGCAGCAGCTCCTCGTAACGGCCCAGCACCAGTACCACTCCGAGCATGAGAAGCGGAATGAGCACAGCGAGCAACGCCATGGCGTGTCCTTCCCCAGGGAGGTGTGGGGGGCGATCCGGGTCTCCCGCAGGGCACGGCGCAAACCGGTACGGACAGCGGCGATCGGACCGACGTAACCGGTGTCGCCCTCCGGTGTTCGGGTACGCGGTGCGGGCCCCCGAACGTCTGGAGGGAGACATGCAGCGAGGCAGCGACCGGCTGAGCGTCCACCGGGACGACGAGATGAAACACGAACTGCAGGGTCTGCTCAGGTCCGGGCACCCCACGCGCAGTGAGGAGTGGCACGACCCGGAGCCGGCTGCCGAGGACGACCCCGAGGTCGCCCACGGGCCGGTGACGCCGAGCCGTGCGCCGACGTCACTGGAGTCGGTGCGGCTGGAACTGGCCCGGATCCTGGGTCGCAAGGCGTTCCCCGCGAGTCCGCGGGAGCTGACCCGCGAGCTGCGCGGCCACCAGGCGCCCGACGTCCTCGTCGAGGCCCTGGAGGGGCTGCCGCGCCAGGAGCGCTACGGCAGTGTCCAGGAGCTGGCCCAGGCCCTCGTCCGGGCCCGTGAGACCGGTCCGGAGCAGTACGCGTAGGGACCGCGTCGGGGGCACCGCGGCCTGCCGCGGTGCCCCCACCGGCTTGGAGACGGAGGGGAGGGCCGAGTGATGGCCGAGTACGTGAAGGACGTGATGACGGCGGGTGTGGTCGCTGTGCGCCCGGACGCCTCGCTCGTCGAGGCGGCGCAGCTGATGCGGACGCAGAACATCGGCGACGTGGTGGTGGCCGAGGGGCAGGACGTGATCGGCGTGCTCACCGACCGTGACATCACCGTACGGGCCGTCGCGGACGGCGCCGACCCGATGACGGTCAGCGCGCGGACCGTGTGCACCAGGAATCCGGTGACGGTGGCGCCGGACGACCGGGTGACGACCGCGGTGGAGCTGATGCGCGAGCACGCGGTGCGCCGGCTGCCGGTGGTGGAGAACGGACTGCCGGTCGGGATCGTGAGCCTCGGCGACGTGGCCGAGGCCGAGGACCCGGCGTCGGCACTCGCCGACATCAGCCGGGCCGTCCCGGACGCCCCGGGCGACGCGTGAGCCCGGATCGGGCCGAGCGGATCGGCGCCAGCCACCGCCGACACGAAGAACGAGAACCACGAGAACACGAGAACCGGACAGGGAGCGACGGCGCGCCGGAGCGCCGTCGCTCCGGGAAAGGACGTTGACATCATGCGTATCGCGTTTCTGGTCGCGCCCGAGGGCGTCGAGCAGGTCGAGCTGACCGATCCGTGGCAGGCCGCGAAGGACGCCGGTCACGAGCCCGTGCTGGTGTCGACACAGCAGGGTGAGATCCAGGCCTTCAACCACCTCGACAAGGCGGACACGTTCCCCGTAGACGAGGTCGTGGGCGACACCGCGCCTGACTCGTTCGGTGCTCTCGTGCTGCCGGGCGGTGTCGCCAACCCGGACTTCCTGCGGATGGACGACAAGGCCGTCGCGTTCATCAGGGACTTCTTCGAGCACGGCCGCCCTGTGGCGGCGATCTGCCACGCGCCGTGGACGCTGGTCGAGGCGGACGTCGTACGCGGCCGGGAACTCACCTCCTGGCCGAGCCTGCAGACCGACATCCGCAACGCGGGCGGCACCTGGGTCGACCAGCAGGTGCAGGTCTGTGACCACGGGGCGAACAAGCTGGTCACCAGCCGCAAGCCGGACGATCTGAAGGCGTTCTGCGAGACCTTCCTCGACGTCTTCGCCCAGGAGGCCGCCTGACGGCGCTCCCGCCGGCCGGGGCCTTCGAATCGTGCGGGCACTGCCGAACCGTGCGTGCCACTGCGCGGAGCTTCGCCCGCGTGGTTCAGCAGGACCCGGCGAGCCGGTGGGCGCGCTCCGCTCGCAGGAGAGGGGCTCAGGTGCCGGGGGTCGTGGGAGTCGTCGACTCCCCGCTCCCCCGCTCCCGGGCCCCTTCGCGCGTGCGGCCTGCGGCCACCGGGCGGCGCGGGTTGCGGCGCAGGTACTCGCCCTCCAGCTGCGCCATGCGCTCGTTGTGGGCGCGCAGCGCGTCGTTCGAGCCGTAGAGCAGTGTGTCGTGGCGCGTGCGGTGGATGGTCTCGAGCTCTTTCATGAGCTGCTGGTCGTCCAGCCGGTCAGGTTCCACTCCGGTCATTGTGTCGCCCCGCTCGTCGTGTTCGTCTCTGCGGTCCGGGTACCCGCCCCCGGAGCAACTGAGCACTACCCCCGAGCGGCATCCGGGAGGAACCATGGATCTCGCCTTTCTGCACCCACTGTACGAACACCCCGGGCCTTGGGCCTCCGTGTACGTCGACACCTCACGGCACACGGAGGGCACTCCTCACGAGCGGGAGCTGACCGCCCGGGCGATGGCCGGGCGACTGGCCGAACAGGGAGCGGACGAGGCGACGTGCCAGGCCGTGCGCAGCGCGATCGAGGATCTGAAGCACTCCTCGGAGCCGCACGGCCGGGCCCTCTTCGCCCGCGCCGGCGAGGTCGTCCTCGACCCGCCGCTGGTCCGTCCCCCGCAGGGCGGTGACTGGGCCGAATGGGCGCCGCTGCCGCGGGTCGCACCGCTGCTGGAGCTGGCCGGGGAGGACCCGGTGTGCGTGGTGGCGTACGTCGACCGCAAGGGCGCGGATTTCGAGCTGCGCAACGCACTGGGCCGGGAGGACGCCGGGAGCGTCACCGGGCGGCAGTGGCCGGTGCACCGGACGGCCTCCGCGGACTGGTCCGAGCGGCATTTCCAGCTGCGGGTGGAGAACACCTGGGAGCACAACGCCGTGGAGATCGCCGACGCGCTCGCGGTGTGCCAGGAGGAGACCAAGGCCGACCTGCTGATTCTCGTCGGCGACGACCGGGAACGGCGGTCCGTGCACGAGCGGCTGCCCAAGCGGCTGCACGACCTGGTGGTGGAGGCGCCGCACGGCGCGGGCAGCCGGCTGCTCGACGAGGACGTGGAGCGGGCCCGGGCCGAGCATGTGGGGCGGCAGGCCGAGGCGGAACTGGAACGCTTCCGCGCGGCCCGCACCCCGGACGACGAGGGCCGGCCCTCAGCCGCCGAGGGCGTGCCTGCGCTGGTCGAGGCGGCGCGGGAGCACCGCATCGACGAGTTGCTGGTCAGGGTGGACGGGCCCGACGCGCACCGCGAGGTGTGGATCGGGGAGGACCCCGACCAGCTCGCGGTGCGCCGCACGGACCTGAAGGTCCTCGGCGAGCAGCACTCGTGGCCGGCTCGGGCCGACGACGCGCTGATCCGTTCCGCGGTGGCCACGGACGCGCCGGCGCTGGCTGTTTCCCAGGAGGATGTGCCGGTGGGGGGCCTCGGCGCACTGCTGCGCTGGAAGTGAGCGGGGTTTTTGTGCGCCCAGCCTCCGCAGCGGTGTCTCGGATGCCGCGTGTGCGGGTACCTCGTGGCTGGTCGCGCGGTTCCCCGCGCCCCTCCAGGGGGCACAGCCCCTAACGGGCGCGTTCCACCCTGCGTTCGTCCCAGACCGGGTCCGGGGTCTCCCGGACCCGGCCGTCGCTGCCGAAGACGAGGAAGCGGTCGAAGGAGCGGGCGAACCAGCGGTCGTGGGTGACAGCGAGGACCGTGCCGTCGAAGGCCTCCAGGCCCTCCTGGAGCGCCTCGGCGGACTCCAGGTCCAGGTTGTCGGTCGGCTCGTCCAGCAGCAGCGCCGTCACGCCCTGGAGCTCCAGCAGAAGGATCTGGAAGCGGGCCTGCTGGCCGCCGGAGAGACGCTCGAACGTCTGCTCCGCCTGCTGGGTGAGCTCGTAGCGGCGCAGCCGCGAGGACGCGGCGCCGCGGTCCTGTGCGTGGTCCTTCCACAGGATGTCGAGGAGCGTGCGGCCCTCCAGCTCCGGGTGGGCGTGCGTCTGGGCGAAGTGGCCGGGCACGACCCGGGCGCCCAGCTTCCAGTCCCCCGTGTGTGCCACGTCGTCGCCGGCGAGCAGGCGCAGGAAGTGGGACTTGCCGGAGCCGTTGGAGCCGAGGACCGCGACGCGTTCGCCGTAGAAGACCTCCAGGTCGAAGGGCTTCATCAGGCCGGTGAGCTCCAGGTTCGCGCAGGTGACCGCCCGGACGCCGGTGCGGCCGCCCTTGATGCGCATCCTGATGTCCTGCTCGCGCGGCGGCTCCGGGGGCGGGCCGGCCTCCTCGAACTTGCGCAGCCGGGTCTGCGCGGCCGCGTAGCGGGAGGCCATCTCATGGCTGACGGCGGCAGCCTGACGCAGCGTCAGCACGAGCTTCTTCAGCTGTGCGTGCTTCTCGTCCCAGCGCTTACGCAGCTCCTCGAAGCGGGCAAAGCGCTCGCGCCGGGCCTCGTGGAAGGTGGCGAAGCCGCCGCCGTGCACCCAGGCGTCGGCGCCCACGGGGCCGGGCTCCAGGGAGATGATCTTCTCGGCGGCCCGGGCGAGGAGTTCACGGTCGTGGGAGACGAACAGGACCGTCTTGCGGGTCTCCTTCAGCCGCTCCTCCAGCCACCGTTTGCCGGGGACGTCGAGGTAGTTGTCGGGCTCGTCGAGGAGCAGCACCTCGTCCGTGCCGCGCAGCAGCGCCTCCAGGACGAGCCGCTTCTGCTCGCCGCCGGAGAGGGTGCGGACCTCCCGGAACTGCGCCTTGTCGTACGGCACCCCGAGCGCGGCCGTGGTGCACATGTCCCACAGCGTCTCGGCCTCGTAGCCGCGGGCCTCGGCCCAGTCCGCGAGGGCCTGCGCGTACGCCAGCTGGGCAGCCTCGTCGTCGACGGTCATGATGGCGTGCTCGGCCTTGTCGACGGCCTGCGCGGCCTCACGGATGCGGGGCGTCGCGACGGACACGAGCAGGTCCCGCACGGTCGTCTCGTCGCGTACGGATCCCACGAACTGCCGCATGACCCCGAGTCCGCCGCCGACGACCACGGAGCCGCCGTGCGGCTTGAGCTCACCGGCGAGCATCCGGAGCAGGGTGGTCTTCCCGGCGCCGTTGGGCCCGACGAGGGCCACGACGGCCCCCTCCCCCACCCGGAACGAGACATCACCCAGCAGCGCCCTTCCATCGGGCAGGTAGTACTCCAGGTGCGCGGCTTCGAGGTGTCCCATGGGCGCGATTCTGGGCGGGCCGGGGCCTTGGGGGCAAACGGGTTTCGGCGCCGAGGTGCCGGTCAGACCCGTTCCAGCGGCCGGTGCGGCTCGCTCGGAAGCTCCACCTCGATCGGGTCACCGGGGCGCACCACTCCCCCTTCCCGCACCACGCTCATGATCCCCGCCTTGCGCACGAGGTTCCCCGCCTCGTCGCGCCCGACGACCTGCTTGAGCAGCCCGTCCTGGAAATGATCGATCTGCACGCAGGGGTTGCGCAGCCCGGTGACCTCGAGGACCGCGTCGCCGAGGCGCAGCAGGGTGCCCGTCGGCAGTCCGAGCAGGTCGATGCCCCGGGTGGTGATGTTCTCTCCGAGTTCGCCGGGCGCCACCTCGAACCCGTCCTCGCCGACCTCGGCGAAGAGCTCCTCGTGCATGAGGTGGACCTGGCGCAGGTTCGGCTGGGTGGGGTCCTGCGCGACGCGTGAGCGGTGCTTGACCGTCACCCCGGCGTGCACGTCCCCCTCCACCCCGAGGCCCGTGAGCAGCGTGATGCTCTCCCGGTTCGGCTTGGTGAAGGAGTACTCCCCGTTGCTGCTGACGGCCGTGACGTGCGCGTTCATCTCTCGGTTCCCCCTGTGTCGCCGATGGTGATCAGTCCCGAGCCTGCCCCGTGGGCACCGGTGTGTCCAGCTTCTTGCGACTGACGCTTCGTCAGTCCATATGGCAGGATGCGGGTCTCACAATGCGGCTCCCCCGCGTACGGTGATCTCCTGCCGACCCGACCGGAAGGGGTGGGATCCGCCATGCCGGAACCCCGGGACACCGCCGTCTACACCCACGGGCACCACGAATCCGTACTGCGCTCGCACACCTGGCGGACCGCCGCCAACTCGGCCGCGTACCTGGTGCCTTCGCTCAGGCCCCACATGAAGATCCTGGACATCGGCTGCGGGCCGGGCACGATCACCGCCGACCTGGCGGAGCTCGTGCCCGACGGGTGTGTCACCGGCGTCGACCGGGTGCCGGAGATCCTGGACCGGGCACGCGCCACGGCGGCCGGGCGGGGCCTTGCCAACATCGACTTCGCGGTCGCCGACGTCCACGCACTGCAATACCCGGACGACACGTTCTGCGTGGTCCACGCCCACCAGGTGCTCCAGCACGTGGGCGACCCGGTGCGGGCGCTGCGCGAGATGAAGCGGGTCGTCAGGCCCGGCGGGTTCGTCGCCGTGCGGGACGCCGACTACGCGGCCATGACCTGGTACCCGGCCTCTGAGGGGCTCGACGACTGGCTGGACCTCTACCGCCGGGTCGCCCGGGCCAACGGCGGCGAGCCGGACGCCGGACGCCGGCTGAAGGCCTGGGCGCAGCAAGCCGGCTTCACGGACATCACGGCGACCTCCGGCACCTGGACGTTCGCCACGCCCGAGGAGCGGGCCTGGTGGAGCGGGCTGTGGGCGGACCGCACGCTGGCGTCGGCGTACGCGGACCGGGCCCGGCTGGGCGGGCACGCCGACGACGGGGAACTGCGGGCGGTGGCCGGGGCCTGGCGGGAGTGGGGCACGCGGGAGGACGGGTGGTTCAGCGTGCTGCACGGAGAAATTCTCTGCCGGAAGGAAGCCTGAAACACCGTTTCGGGGACACCCTGAAAGCAGGAGGTTCGAATTATGGTTCCCATCCTGCTGGTACTGCTTCTGGCTTTGGTTCTGTTCGGTGCCGGATTTGCAGTAAAGATTCTCTGGTGGATCGCACTCGCGGTTCTCGTCCTGTGGCTCCTGGGATTCTTCGTCCGCGGTACGTCGGCAGCCGGCGGCAGGGGCCGTTGGTACAAGTGGTGAATGAGCACCCCTCTTCCCGGGCCTGGGTCAGGGCCCGGGAAGAGGGATGAGCGGGACTCAGTCCCGCGGAAGCAGCGGTCCGAGCGGCCCGAGGTCCAGATTGAGGTCCTCGGGCCGCAGTCCGTAGCGCTCGCGCAGTTCCGTCATGCGCTCGTCGAGCAGCATGAGCGTGAGCCCGATCCGCTCCTCCTGCTCCTCGCTCAGGTCCCCCACGTCGAACCGGCGCAGCGCCTGGCGCTCCATGAGCTGGCGCAGCAGCTCCACCACCGTCAGCACGAGTTTGACCAGGTCGCGCTCGACCGTGTCGGGCTCCAGATCCATGTGCTTGCGGCGCGGCCGGGGCTGGTCGTCGGGGCTGGTCACAGCAACTCCTCGAACGGTGAGGGCACCTGGGCGTTCACCGAGCTGATGAGCGCGTTGAGGTCGATCCGCACGAGGTCGACGTCGGCGATGCGCAGGGTGATGTCCCCCGTGATCACGACGCCGCCGGCCAGCAGCCGGTCGAGCAGGTCCACGAGGGCGACCTCACGGCGTTCCACTACGGTCACGGATTCTTCCCGTCGTTCATGTGGCCTCCCCGGCGAACGAATAGGCCGCCCAGGGGCCGGTGAGTTCGATGCGCATTCCGGGCACCTCCCCCTTCGTGCGGTCCACCAGTTCCACGAATTCCTCGGAATGCGCACGCGGAACGAGATAGGCGGCGTTCAGTACGTTCCGCCCGGTCGCCTTGGAAAGCGCGGGGTTCTGCGGGGGATGCATCCGGGAATCCTCCGCAAATGCGGAAAGCTCCTCGTGCAACCTGGTCGAGAAAGTCTCGGCCTTCTGCCACATTTCCTCGTGGGACCTGGTCTGCATACGCCGCTGTCGCAGGTAGTCGCGACCCGACGCCGCCTTCTGCGGGGGCCGGGCGCTCTCCTGCGGTTCGGACTCGGCGTAGACCTTGACGCCCCACTCGACCCGGCCTTCCAGCCGGTCCAGGGTGCCCCGGAAGTCCTCCTCGCGGGCCTCCATCATCATCCGCACACCGCTGTCGTCGTGGAAGACGGTGCCGAGACGCAGCGGCAGCGGGGTGGTGACGGTGGTGAGCGCGTCGATGACGCCCTGGTGGGCCCGGGCTGTTTCGGTGAGCCAGTCCAGGTCCTCCAGATGGCGCCGGAGCGGCTCCTCGGCGAAGTCCCGCTCCGGCACGTGGCTCACCACGGCCACCAAGCCGTGGTGAGTCAGTGCTCTGGGTGGATCACCCGCGACCCCGGTCAGCTGGGCCTGGAGGGGTGTGCCGAAGGGGCGGCAGACGGCGTAGACGTACCGCAGTCCGGTCACGGTGCCTCCTTCTTCTCCGCGCGGCCGGGCTCCAGTTCCTCCAGCCGGGCCAGCCTCTCGCGCAACTCGGCGTTCTCACGGGCCAGTTCGTCACGACGGGCCCGTGAGCTCAGGGCCGGGTCGGTCTCCCACCAGTCGATGCCCATCTCCTTCGCCTTGTCGACCGAAGCGACGATCAACCGCAGTTTGATGGTGAGGAGTTCGATGTCGAGCAGATTGATCCGGATGTCGCCCGCAATGACGATGCCCTTGTCCAGCACCCGTTCGAGGATGTCGGCGAGGTTGGCACTGCTTCCCTGACCGTAGGGCTCGGGCATCCTGCTGGGCGTCGTCATCGCCGGCTCCCCGCCTCGACTTCCTCGTCCTCGTCCTCGTACTCGTCGTCCTCGTACTCAGCCTCGGGCTCCTCCTCGCCCTCGGGCTCTTCTTCCCCGGCCTCCTCGTCGTACTCGGCCTCGGAGTCGTCCTCGGCCTCACCCTCGGGCTCCTCTTCGCCCTCCTCGTCCGTCTCCTCCTCGTCGTACTCGTCCTCGGGCTCCTCGCCCTCGGGGCTCTCCTCCTCGGACTCCGACTCCTCCTCGGCGACGGCGTCCTCGTGGCTGCGGACGACCTCGCCGTCGCGGATCTCACCGCGCCAGCCGTCCTCCGCCTCGCCCTTGATCGTGATGAAGCGGACGAAGTTCTTGAGGTCGAGCCGGGCCCTGCGGCCCTGGGAGCGCCAAATGTTGCCGGTCTTCTCGAAGAAGCCGGAGGGGTAGTACTCGATGACGAGCAGCACGCGGGTGAGGTTGTCGGTGAGCTGGTGAAAGGAGACGACGCCCTTCGTGGTGCCCTTGGCGCCCTCGGAGGTCCAGGCGATGCGGTCGTCGGGGACCTGTTCGGTCGTGGTCGCCTTCCAGCTGCGGTTGGACCACCAGACCTTCAACTGCCAGTCGGAGGTGGTGTCATCGGACTTGCTCGCGGCCTTGACGCCTTTCGCGAAGGTGCTGAAGTCCTGGTACTGGGTCCACTGGTCGTACGCCGTGCGCAGCGGTACGCCGACATCGATGTGCTCGATGATGACGGTGGGCTTGTTGCCGGAACGGCCCTTGCCCTTGCCTTTGCCCTTGCCGGCGAGGCCCTTGAAGGCGCCTGTGACCTTGTCCTTGAGCTGCGAGCCGCCGGTCTCCAGTGCGGCGCGCAGCGGCCCCTTGCCCTCGGCGATCTTGCGGCCGCCTTCGAGGGCGAGCTTGGCGAAGCCGGGGCTGTTGCCCTCGGCGATGTCGTTCAGCTTGCCGGTGGTCTCGCCGAGCTTGTGGCCCACGCCGGTCAGCACGCGCGTGGCCTGAGCGGCGAGGTACTCCTGCAGTTCGGCCTTCAGCCGGTCGGCGGCCTCGCTGTGAGCCAGGTCTGTGAGCGGGTTCTTCGTCCCTCCGTTGGCGGCGGACTTCGCCGAGCCGAGAGTGTCACTCATTCCTCACCGCCTCCCTTCTGCAGCCGGGACCGGGCGCCACCGCCCCGGCCCCCGGAGGTCGCCTTCTTGGCGGGCGTGGTCTTCTTCGCCGCCGCCTTGCGGCCCGCCGTCTTCTTCGCGGGAGCCTTCTTGGCAGGGGCCTTCTTGGCGGGAGCCTTCTTGGCGGGAGCCTTCTTCGCCGCCTTCTTCGCCGGCGCCTTCTCGGCGGGAGCCTTCTTGGCGGGAGCCTTCTTCGCCTCGGGCTCCTCTTCCTCGTCGGAGGCCTCGGGCTCCTCTTCCTCTTCCTCTTCCTCTTCCTCGTCGGAGGCTTCGGGCTCCTCTTCCTCCTCGGGCTCCTCTTCCTCCTCGGCTTCGGAGTCCTCAGGCTCGTCTTCCTCGCCGAGTCCGGAGTCCTCGGGCTCCTCGGGTTCCTCGTCCTCGTACTCGGCGTCCTCGGCGTCGTCGTCCTGGCCGGGCGCCACGCCCGTCAGCTGGTCACGCACCTTGGCGGTCCGGCCGTGCAGCCGGTCGGCGAGGGCGTCGATCTGCCGCTCGACCATGGCACCGGAAGCGGCCTTGCCGACACCGCGCAGATCCTGCCGCAGCTGGTCGCCGATCTCCTTGAACTGCGGGTTGTTCCGCAGCTGCTGCTGGACCAGATCTGCGACCATGCGCGGGCTCAGGTTCAGTTTCTTCCCGGCGACCAGGCCACCGACGGCCATCGCCATCTTCAGTTTCTTGGTCCGTCCCAGGAGATATCCGGCCCCTATCGCGAGACCCAGTCCCGTTCGGTTCATTGTGTTGTCCCGTTGCCTGTTCCCGCGCTGCCGCGCGAAGCGATCTCCAACCGGTCGAGGAGCTCGTCCTCAAGACGGTCGAACTCCTCCTCCGTGATCTCCCCGGCCTCCAGCTGCTCCTCCAGTCGGCCCAGTTCGGCCCGTATCGTGGCGGGGTCGTAGTAGATCCGCTCGGCCTCCTGGACGACCTGCTTGATGGCCCAGGCGCTGCCGCGTGCCGGTGCGAACGGCAGCAGCAGCACCTCCGAGATCAGGCCCACGTCGTCACCCCGCTCCGGTGTCCGTGCCACTCACCACGGTGCCCGCGGGCTCGGCCGGGCCGGGCTCGACGAAGCTGTACGGCGGCAGCGGTCCGTTGACCCGCACCTCCAGGTGCGGCATGTCCTTGCGGAGCTGCTCGACCGCGGCCAGGAACGACTCGGCCGTCTCCCGGTTCACCAGGAACGACACGTTCGCCAGCCAGCCCGTGGACTCGGGGCCCTCGCTCACGTCATCGGCGACCGGCTCCAGGGCCCGCCGCACCGCGGCGCCGTCGTCGGCCTCCTTGGCCTTGACCGCTGCCGCGACCAGCTCGCCGAGCCGGATCTTGTCGTCGTAACTGCCGCCGCCCGCCTGCCGGTTGGCCTCCGCGAGCCCGCGGATGTCGGGGCTCTCGGCCATCACCTGGTGCAGGACGGCCTCTTCGACGTGATTGGCCTTGACGTTGTACTCGACCCGGTTGTCCAGGGCCTGCAGCCGCTCCTTGTAGTGCTCGGCACGCTCGGCGAGCACCGCCGTGATGGAGTTGTCGTCCGGGGCGACGCTGCCGAACCGCATGGGCAGCACGCAGCCGGCCGCGCCGGCCTCGCTGAGCACGTTCTGGTGGGCGAGCAGGTCCTTGCGCTTGGGCCGCAGCCCCTCGGGCGCCTCACTGACGACGGCCGCCAGGTCACCCTCCCGCAGGATGCGCACCTCGCGGGGCGGGTCGCCGACGCCGCCCATGCCCTCGGGCAGGGCGGGGTGCGAGCTCGCAGCGATGCCGTAGACGTAGGTGCTCACTCCTGCTCCTCCTTCCGGCGGGACGACGTGCTCTTACGGGCGCGCGGACGGGACTCGCCCTGACGCTCGGAGCCTTCGTCACGCGCCTGCTTGAAGGCGTCGGATATGGTCTCGGCGGCGCCGGACAGCGCCCCCTTGGACTTGCCGCGGGCACCGGACTCGGTCATCTCCCCGACCAGGTCGGGCAGGCCCGGGTCCTTGCGCGGCCCGGCCTCCAGGTCGAGCCGGTTGCACGCCTCGGCGAAGCGCAGATAGGTGTCGACGCTGGCGACGACGACGCGTACGTCGATCTTGAGGATCTCGATGCCGACCAGGGACACTCGGACGAACGCGTCGATCACGAGCCCCCTGTCCAGAACGAGTTCGAGCACGTCGTAGAGACCGCTGCTGCCGCCTCCGCCTCCGGACTGCTGTGCCGGTACGACAGTCATGCCGGGTGTTCCTCCTCGTGTGTGGGTGCTGGTTCGTTCGGGCGGCCTAGCGGCCGCCGGACCTGCGCGCGTCGGACCGACCACGTTCGTAGCGGCGGACGCGCCGGTAACCCGTGAGCTGCCCCTCTGCGTCGAGCTCCACCTGGTAGCTCGCCATCAGGCTCATCGTGTCGGGTACGCGCTCGAGTTCGAGGACCTCGACCTCCAGCGCCCAGCCCTCCTCCGTCTGCTCGAAGGACGACACGGACTCGGCTTCCATGCCGGTGAGCTCCGCGAGCTGGCCGCGCGCCTGGCGCAGCACCTCCATCGGCCTCGGCCGGCTGTCGGCCTTCTGGTTGTCGTTCGTCTTGTCCGAATTCTGTGAGTCCTGAGACTTCTGTGAACTCTGTGACTCTTGCGTGTTTTTTGTGTTCGACATGGCCACCTCCCCCTCCGTGTGGCCGCAAGCGTGTTCGCCAAACCTCTACAGGCGCATGCATCTGACACCCACCGGTAGATCGCCGGGGTCTCAGCCACGCAGGGCGTTCAGCCGCCGCCGGGCCGGTCCCAGCGCCCTGCCGCGGCTCAGCAGGCCGGACCAGGGGTTGGTACGGGCCTGCTCGACGGCGTCGGCGACGGTCCAGCGGCGGGCGTGCAGCTCGGGGTCGTCCAGCTGGTCCCAGGTGATGGGGGTGGCCACCGGCGCGCCCGGGCGGGGCCGGACCGTGTAGGGCGCGACGGCGGTCTGGGCGTAGGCGTTGCGCTGGATGTCGAGGTAGAGCCGCTCACCGCGCTCCTTCTTGCGGGCTGCGGTGGTGAGCCGGTCGGGATGTGCGTCGGCGAGGGTGTCGGCGACGTCCCGGGCGAAGGCGCGCACCTCGTCGAAGTGGTGCCGGCCGTTCAGCGGCACGATGACGTGCAGCCCGCGCGAGCCGGTGGTCATCAGCGCCGAGGGCAGGTCCAGCTCGTCCAGCAGCTCCCCCAGGCGCCGGGCGGCCTCGCGCACGGCCTCGAAGTCGTCCCTGGGGGACCCCCCAGGCCCTTCGGGCACTGGGGGAGGGTCGAGGTCGAAGACCAGCCGGTCGGGGTGGTCGACGCTGTCGGCGCGGGACAGCCAGCGGTGCAGGGTGATGCTCGCCTGGTCGGCCAGGTAGAGGAGGGTGGCGGTGTCGTCACAGACGGCGTGGCGGACGGTGCCGCCCTCCTTGGCCACCTCGACCCGGGGGATCCACTCCGGGTAGTGCTCCGGTGTGTTCTTCTGCATGAACGTCGGGCCGTCGATGCCGTCCGGGTGCCTCTCCAGCATCAGTGGCCGACCGCGCAGGTGCGGCAGCATGAAGGGCGCGACGGCCCGGTAGAAGTCCACGAGATCGGCCTTGGTGTACTCCTTGGCGTCGCCGCCGCCGGGGAAGAGCACCTTGTCCGGCCGGTGCACCTCCACCGTGCGGCGGCCCGCCCGCACCCCGCGCGTGCCGTCGCCGCCGCTCACCGCACGACCGCCTCCTCCACCAGCAGCCGCCCGGCCGCCGCGATGGAGTCCGCGTCGATGCCCGAGGCGCGCAACTGCTCCTCCGGGGAGGCCGAGCCCGGCATGCTCCGTACGCCGAGCCGCACCAGGCGCGGTACGGGGCGTCCGTCGGTGAAGGCGTCCAGGACCGCGTCCCCGAGGCCGCCCTCCGGGTGGTGGTCCTCCACGGTCACCAGGCAGCCGGTCTCCTCGGCGGCCCGGCGCAGGGTGGCCCGGTCGACGGGCTTGACGGAGTACAGGTCGATCACCCGCACCGCGATGCCCTCCTGCTCCAGGGCCTCGGCGGCGGCCAGCGCCTCGTGCACGGTGACACCGGCCGCGACGAGGGTCAGCCGGTCCTGGCCGGAGGAGCGCAGCACCTTGCTGCCGCCGACCGGGAACTCCTCGTCGGGGGCGTAGATCACCGGGCTCTCGCCGCGCGAGGTGCGCAGGTAGCGCACGCCCTCCAGGCCTGCCATCGCGCCGACGAGCCGGGCGGTCTGGTTGGCGTCGCACGGGTACAGCACGGTCGAGCCGTGCACCGCCCGCATCATCGCCAGGTCCTCCAGGCCCATCTGGCTGGGTCCGTCCTGGCCGATGGCGACGCCCGCGTGCGAGCCGACGAGGTTGATGCCGGAGCCGCTGACGGACGCCATCCTGATGAAGTCGTACGCGCGGGTGAGGAAGGCCGCGAAGGTGGCGGCGTACGGCACCCAGCCGCGGGACGCGAGCCCGACCGCCGAGGCCACGAGCTGCTGCTCGGCGATGTAGCACTCGAAGTAGCGGTCGGGGTGCTCCTTGGCGAAGAACTCGGCGCGGGTGGAGTCGCCGACCTCGCCGTCCAGGGCGACGATGTCGCCGCGGCCGGTGCCGAGGGCGGCGAGCGCCTCGCCGAAGGCGTTGCGGGTGGCGATCTCCTCGCCCTTGTCCCACCTCGGGAGTTCGAAGTTCCCGGTGTGGACGGAGTGCAGCATGCGGGCGGCGGCCGGCTCCTGCACCCGGACGCGGGTGTCGCGCTGACCGCCGAGTTCGGTGATCGCCTCCTCGGCCTCCGGAAGCGGCTTGCCGTGCAGGCCCTCGCGGTCCTGGACGCCCTCGACACCCTTGCCCTTGAGGGTGCGGGCGAGGATCGCGGTGGGCTGGCCCTTGGTGGAGGCGGCCTCGGCGTAGGCCCGGTCGACGGCGTCCACGTCGTGGCCGTCGACCTCGACGGTGTGCCAGCCGAAGGCCTGGAAACGCCGGGCGTAGGCGTCCAGGTCGTGGCCGTGCCGGGTGGGGCCGCGCTGGCCGAGCCGGTTGACGTCGACGATCACGGTGAGGTTGTCCAGGTGCTCGTACCCGGCGTGCTCGGCGGCCTCCCACACGGAACCCTCGGCCAGTTCGCTGTCACCGCACAGCACCCAGGTGCGGTAGCCGGTGCGGTCGAGCCGCTTGCCGGCCAGCGCGATGCCGACCCCGACGGGCAGGCCCTGCCCGAGCGAACCGGTGGCCGTCTCGACCCACGGCAGGCGCTGCGGGGTGGGGTGCCCTTCGAGGCGGCTGCCCAGCTTGCGGAAGGTGAGCAGCTCTTCGTCGTCGATGGCGCCGGCCGCCTTGTACGCGGAGTACAGCAGCGGGGAGGCGTGGCCCTTGGAGAGGACGAAGCGGTCGTTGCCGGGGTGGGCGGGGCGGTCGAAGTCGTAGCGGAGGTGGTGCGCGAGCAGGACGGCCATCAGGTCGGCCGCGGACATCGAGGACGTCGGGTGCCCGGAGCCCGCCGCGGCGGCGGCGCGGACACTGTCCACCCGCAGCTGCTGTCCGAGGTCGGTGAGTTCACCGGTGTTCATGAGTCTCCTTTCGTGGAGTCGTCCGGGTCGTCCGGGACGTCGGTTCGTTTGACGGGGCCGGGGGCGGGATGAGGGGCCGGGGGCGGTTGACCGGGACCGGGCTGGTTCTTCGCCGGTTCACCGCCGGGCTGGTTCTTCGCAGGCTCACCGCCCGGCTGATTCTTCGCAGGCTCACCGCCCGGCTGGTTCTTCGCAGGCTCACCGCCCGGCTGATTCCTGGCCGGCTCGCCCCCGGGCTGATTCCTGGCCGGCTCGCCACCCGGCTGGTTCTTCGCAGGCTCACCGCCCGGCTGATTCCTGGCCGGCTCGCCGCCGGGCTGATTCCTGGCGGGCTCGCCACCCGGCTGGTTCTTCGCAGGCTCGTGGGCAGACCGCGCAGCCGCAGCCGTCCCCGCATCCGGGCGCCCCTTCGCCGTCTCCGACTCGGACCGCAGCTCCCCGTGCCCCCGGCCGGGGGCGTCCGCAGCCGGGCGGCCCTTCGCCGTCTCGGGCTCGGACCGCAGCACCGCGGCCCCGGATCCGGGCCGTACCTGCGTCGGCCCGGATCCGGGCTGCCCCTTCGCGGGCTCATCGGGGGGCCGGTACCGGCCCGGTCGGGCGCCGGTGCCCCCGTCGTCCGTGTCGGCCGCGAGCGCCGCCCCCGGTCCGGACCGGGCGCTCGCCTCCTGCCGCTGCCCGGCTGGCCCGCCCGGCACCCGGGCTACCTCGGGGGACGAGGTGTCCAGCGGCACCGACCAGGACCGTACGAGACCCAACTGCACGGCCTGGCGCGGCAGGACCGCATCCAGCAACCAGTCGGCCGCGACCCGGACGCGGTTTCCGGGCATCGCGGCGAGATGGTAGCCCCGCGTCACCGCGCCCGCCGGTACGCCGGACAAGGTCACGCCGAGCGGATTGGCGGCGGCCTTCGCCCCGCCCAGGTCGACGACGAAACCCAGATCGCGGTGGCGGTACGGCGTGCGCGCACCGCCGAGACCGAGCGAGGCGGCGACGTTCTCCGCCGCGACCTTGCCGTGCCGCCAGGCGTGCTGCGCCGTCATCGACGTGTAGCTCCCCGGGTTCTCCAGATCGGGCACCGCGGCCACGTCACCGCAGGCGAACAGCTCCGGCCGGCCCGGAACCCGCAGATGCGGGTCGACGAGCAGCCGCCCCTTCTCCATGGGCAGCCCGAGGGACTCGACCAGCGGGTCGGGGCGCACCCCCACGCACCACACCAGCGTCCGGGTCTCGACGAACTCGCCGTCGGTCAGCAGGACACCGTCGTGCGTGGCCTCCTTCACGGAGGTCCCCATGCGCACGTCCACACCCCGCTGCCGCAGCACCCGGTCGGCGGTCGCGGAGAGCCTCTCGTCCATCTCGGGCAGCACCCGCGGCGCCACGTCCAGCAGCATCCAGCGCGGCCGCATGCCCTGCCGCAGCGGGTGCTTGCGCACCTGCGCGTCGGTGAACAGCTGCCCGTGCGCGGCGACCTCGGTGCCCGTGTACCCGGCGCCGACCACCACGAAGGTGCACCGCGCGGCGCACGTCCCCAGATCGTCGGAGGAGGCCGCGAGCTCCACCTGCCGGGTCACGTGATCGCGCAGGTACAGGGCCTCCGGCAGCCCCCGGAAGCCGTGCGCGTGCTCGGCGACACCGGGAATGGGCAGCAGCTTGTTGACACTGCCCGCGGCCAGCACCAGCCGGTCGTAGGCGAGGGTGCCGCCCTCCCCTTCGGGGCCGGTGTAGTGCAGCGTGCGGTCGTCGAGGTCGATGCGGTCGGCCTCGCCCAGCACCAGCCGCACGTCCGGCAGCGAGTCCGAGAGGGAGACCGTGACCCGGCGCGGCTCCAGGACACCGGCGGCGACCTGGGGCAGCAGGGGCAGGTACAGGAAGTAGTCGGTCGGGTTGAGCAGGGTGATGTGAGCCCGGCCCCGGGTGAGCCGGGACAGGGTGCGGGCCGTGCGGTACCCGGCGAAGCCGGCACCGACGATCAGGATGCGGGGTCGACTCACGGTCGCTCGCCTCCGGCGCTGTCGCGTAGCTCGGGAGCCTTCCGCGTCCCCCTGGCCAGGGCACCCAAACGTCGGCCGGAGCCCGCTCACCCGCACGCCGCCGGTTTCCGCTCACCCGCACGCCGCCGGTTTCCGCTCACCCGCACGCCGCCGGTTTCCGGACCCTCGCTCGGGTACCCGGTGCGGGATACGGACCGCCGACGTCGCGGAGGCACTTCCCCATGCCCGAGTACGGATACTTCCTCTCGTGCGAGCAGTACGGACCCGCCGAGCTGATCGAGCAGGCGCGGATGGCCGAGCAGGCCGGATTCCAGGCGCTGTGGATCTCCGACCACTACCACCCCTGGAACGACGAGCAGGGTCAGAGCCCGTTCGTGTGGTCGGTGATCGGCGCGCTGTCCGAGGCGGTGTCCCTGCCGATCGAGACCGCGGTGACCTGTCCCACCGTGCGTATGCACCCGGCGGTGGTGGCGCACGCCGCGGCGACCAGCGCGGTGATGACGAACAACCGCTTCCGGCTCGGCGTCGGCTCCGGTGAGGCGCTCAACGAGCACATCCTGGGCGACCACTGGCCCCCGGCGCACGTCCGGCTGGACATGCTGGAGGAGGCCATCCAGGTGATGCGCCGGCTGTTCAGCGGCGAGGAGGTCAACCACCACGGGCCGCACTACACGGTCGAGAACGCCCGCCTCTACACCGTCCCGGACGAACCGATCCCGATCGACATCTCCGGCTTCGGCCCCGCCGCGACGCAGCTCGCCTCCCGCGTCGGAGACGGCTACATCACCATGATGCCGGACGAGGCGATGGTGGAGCAGTACCGCAAGGGCGGGGGCGGCGGAAAGCTCGTCAGCGGCGGCACCAAGGTCTGCTACGACACCGACAAGGACGAGGCCGTACGGACCGTCCACCGGCTCTGGGCGAACGAGCAGCTGCCGGGCGAGCTCGGTCAGGTGCTGCCCTCCCCCAAGCATTTCGAGCAGGCGCAACAGCTCGTCACCGAGGACATGGTGCGGGCGAACCGGGTGTGCGGTGACGACGTGGACGAGCACGTGGCGGAGCTGAAGCAGTTCGCCGACGCGGGCTTCGACCGGGTCTATGTCAACCAGATCGGGCCGGACCTGCGCGGCTTCTTCGACTTCTACCGCACGAAGGTGCTGCCGCAGCTCCAGCAGGCCGTCTGACCTCGCGCCCACCCTTTGACCCGCGCCCCGGGACGTCCGGGGGCGGGAAATCCGGGGACGGACCTGTGGTGGGTCGCTTACAGTCGCCCGCATGTCTGTTCGTCTGCGTATGCGTGACGCCCTGCCGGAAGCGATGCGGGCCCGGGACAAGGCCGCGGTGAGTGCCCTGCGCGGCACGCTGGCCGCGCTGGACAACGCCGAGGCGGTGCCCGTGGACGGCGCCGTGCCCCGGGCCGCCGCTCTGGAGGCCTCGCCGGTCGGAGCCGGTGCCACCGAGGTGGCCCGGCGCGAGCTCGGTGAGCGCGAGATGGTGGACGTCGTACGCGCCGAGGCCGCCGAACGTCTGGAGGCGGCAGCACACTTGACCGCCCCCGCCCACGCGGATCGTGCCGACCGGCTGCGGGCGGAGGCGACCGTACTGCTGCGGTTCCTCGACGGCTCCGGGGACGGCGGCTGCGGGGACGGCGCAGAAGACGCGTAGCGGGTCTGCGGGGCGGGGCGCTAGCGCCGAGCCCGGCCGGTCAGCTTGCGTACGGTCAGGGCGGCGGCTGCCGTGGTGAGGGCCGCGCCCATCCATCCCCGGTTCCGCGACAGCCACTGCTGCGGGCTGTCGTCCGTGGATTCGTCGTCGAAGCGCCCGTGCGCGCCGAAGTCCCGCCCGTGCGGCCCGTCCGCCGGGGACCACAGGTTCGCGGGCCCCTCGGGCGGGCCGTCCTCCTGCTGCGCGTCGACGTTGGTGCGGGCCAGGTAGCGGTCGAGCAGCCCGGGAGCCACCGCGTTCGCGAGGAGGGTGGCGGCGGTGGAGCCGCCCACCCAGTACTCCCGGCGCCGTGCGTGCGACGACGCGTGCACGATGGCCCGGGCCGCGACCTCCGGCTGGTACACGGGCGCGACCGGCCGGGCCCGCCCGGGCATCCGGTTCAGCACCCAGTCGAACTGCGGCGTGTTGAGACCCGGCAGCTGCACCATCGTGGTCCGCACCCCGCTGCGCGCGTGCAGCAGCTCGCAGCGCAGCGACTCGTTGAACCCCTGGATCGCGTGCTTGGCCCCGCAGTACGCCGACTGCAGCGGAATGCCCCGGTAGGCGAGTGCGGAGCCGACCTGCACGATCGTGCCGCGGTCGCGCGGCAGCATGTGGCGCAGGGCGGCCCGGGTGCCGAACACGTAGCCCAAGTAGGTCACTTCGGTCACCCGCCGGAACTCCTCCGGGGCGACCTCGGTGAACGGCGCGAACACCCCGGTGAAGGCGTTGTTGACCCAGACGTCGATGTGGCCGTAGGCATCGACGACCTGCTGGGCGGCATCGTCGACGGCCTTGGCGTCGGAGACGTCCACGGGGACGACGAGCGCCTCGCCGCCGGCGCGTTGCACCTCGTCCGCCGTGGCGGCGAGTCCCTCACGTCCGCGGGCGAGCAGGGCCACCCTGTCGCCGCGGGCGGCGAAGGCCCGGACCGCGGCCCGGCCGACACCGCCGCTGGCTCCGGTCACCACCACCACACGGCCGCGCCGGTGCGATGTTCCTGGTGTGCGCACCCGGCATCACACCCCGCGTCGGGGTACGTCCGGGTCGCCCGCCGGCCGCGGGGGCACGGGGCCCGGGGCGGCCGTGCCACCGGGCGGGGCCGGCGGCACCGGCGGATACGGCATGCCGCCGACCGCTTCGGCAGCGGTCCGGCGGGCACCGTCTCCGCCCGGCGCCGTCCCGGCCGTGTGCCCCGCGCCCGGCCGGGACGGCCGCGCCATGCCGCGCAGCACGTAGGCGAGGGCGCCCAGGATCACGGCGGTGATCAGCGCGGCGGCCCAGTCGGGCAGTCCGAGGGCGAGGGCCAGCCCCACGGCGAGGGCGAGGGCCGCGCCCGCGTACAGGGCGAGCGCGCCGGACGCGGCGTACAAGGCGGCCTTGCGGCGCTGCTTGCGCGTCTGCTCGCGCAGCTCCTCCCGTACCGTCTCGCGCGCCACCTGTGCCAGCTCGTCGACGAGGTGCTTGTCCAGATGCTCCAGGTGATCCAACGGCTTCATGCCCGGCCGGGTACCCTCGGCCCCTCGCGCGTAACTAGGCTCAGCCGTATGGAGATTCTGGGTGCCACACTGCGCGTCTGCGTCGACGACCTCGAGACCGCGATCCCCTTCTACGAGCGACTGGCGGGCGGCAGAGCCCAGCGCTTCGAGCGGGGAGGTGTCCAGGTGGCGGCGATCGGCTGCTTCCTGCTGATGAGCGGCCCCCCGGCGGAGCTGGAGGTGCTGCGCAAGGTTGCCGCGACGATCGCCGTGACGGACGTGGACGAGACCCACAAGGTGCTGACCGAACTGGGTGCTCACATCGTCGCGGGCCCTATCGCCTCACCGGCGGGCCGCAACCTGATCGCCCTGCATCCGGACGGGTCGATCTACGAGTACGTGGACCGTCACGCCTAGATCCTTTCCTTTGGATCAGGTCGCGGACGCGGGGCCTCAGCGCCGTCCCGGACCGGTGATCATCTCGGTGGTGATCGCCCAGCGTTCGTGGTCGCGCCAGGCCCCGTCGACGAAGAGCATCTTCGGCGAGAAGCCCTCCAGACGGAACCCGCAGCCGCGGGCCAGGGCGATCGACGCGGCGTTGCCCGGCTGGACGTTGATCTCCAGCCGGTGCAGCCGCATCGGGCCGAACGCGTACCCCACGACGAGGTCCAGCCCTTCGCGCATCAGCCCCCGCCCGGCAGCGTGCGCGAAGGCGCCGTAGCCCAGTGCCCCGGACTGGAAGCCGCCCTCGACGATGTTGTTGATGTTGATGAAGCCGCCGATGGCCCCGTCGTCCTTCTCGCAGACCAGGAAGCCGGCCTTGGACGGATCCTCGATCAGCCGGCCCGCGTAGGCGGTGTACGCCTGTGCCGTGGTGGGCGGGAAGAGCCACGGGTGGTGCAGGTCCTTGCTCTCCCGGGCGCGGGAGGTGAACTCGGCACCGTCCTCGTAGGTGAAGGGGCGTATGCCCACCCGGGGGCCTTCGGCGAGGTGGCGGGATGCGTGGTGCGGCACCCCGCCACAGTAACCGCGCCGCCTGAGTGTCCCCAGTCGGGGCGTCAGGAGCCGACGACCGGCAGCCGCAGTACCCCGGTGTCGCCCGGCCCGCTGACCACGGTCACCGGCTTGATCCCCCGGTTGCCGAAGTACGCGTCGTCGCTCGCGGCGATCACGAACCGCAGCCGGTGCCCGGTCTCGTACCGGTGCACGATGCCGGGCAGGGTGACGGTGAAGCTCCGGGTGACGTCCGGGACGCGCACCGGTGCGATCAGCCGGCGCACCAGGGTGCGGGTGCCGTCGGGGGCGACGTCGTAGAGCTTGGCGAACAGCACGAGCTTGTCGGCCGCGTCGGAGCTGTCCTGGGTGCGCTCGGCCCTCGGGGAGACGACCTTGAGCGTGGCCCGGGGGGCGCCGACGACGTCGAGGGGGCGCTCCAGCGGCGGGGTCGTCCAGTCGAGGTAGGTGCCTTCGGTGTCGCTCGGCGGTGGGTCCGGCAGCCCGATGAGCCCGGCGAGCGAGCTCTCCGAATGGCTCGTGGGGATCAGCCGGTTGGTGTAGCCGCGGCTGCCGCGGGCCACCTTGCGGCGGTTGTCGACGAGCTTGCCGTCGCCGGAGAGGTACAGCGTGCGGCTGAGGGCGGGGAGGTGTTCGGCGGTGGCGTAGGTGCGGTCCGGGTCGGTGATCCAGTCGCGGTGGTAGGCGAACGCCGGTCCCGTGTCGATGTGGGGCCGTTTGCGCAGGTGCCGGTCGAACCAGGCGAGGACGCGCCGGCCGACGTAGCTGGTCTCCAGGTTGCCCTTGGTCAGGTCGAGTTCTCCGGCGGCGGCCGGGCCGGTGAGCCCTCCGCTGTGCCCCCAGGCCTGCCAGATCATCTTGACGGGTGTGCCCCCGGCCTTCAGCGCCCGGTACGTCGCCGTCGCCTCGTTGAGGTTGAACAGGGTGTCGGCCTGCCCCTGGACCAGCAGGGTCGGTGTGTCGACGCGGTCGAGGTAGGACAGCGGGGACACGCGGCGCGCGAAGGCGAGCAGCTCGGCGGTCCGGTCGGCCGGGTAGCTCCCGGAGTTGAGGGTGTGGACGGTGCGGCAGGCCTCGGTGACGAAGTGCAGGCAGGACAGGGAGTTGATGCGGGAGGGATCGAGAGCGGGCTGGAGCAGCGGCTGGCCCTCGCCGATGAGGTAGAAGCCGTTCGTCCACTGCCATTTGAAGGCCCCGGGGACGTTCCCGCTGCCGACGGCGTTGTTGGGAGAGAGCGCGTACGCCAGGTCGTTCCAGGTGATCATCGGCACGAGCGCGTCGAGGCGGTGGTCGACGGCGGCCGTCGCGAGCTGGACGGCGCCGCCGTAGGAGCCGCCGATCATGCCGACGCGTGGGTCGCCGGGTGCGTCACGGGTGACGAAGTCGGCGCGGGTGCCGTCGTCGGCGGCGCGGGTGCCGCCGAGGAAGTCGACCAGCCGCGAGGCGGCGGCGCCGTCGATGTCCGGGTCGTCGAGGGAGATGAGGCACCCGCTGCGGCCGAATCCGAGCCCGGAGTAGACGAGCGAGACGTAGCCGCGCTGGGCGAAGGCCTTGCCGATGGCGTCCGTCGAGCCGTCCGTCTTGCTGCCGCCGAAGCCGTTCGTGCCGAGCACGGCGGGCGCCGGGTGGTCGCGGTCCACGCCCGCGGGACGGTACAGGTCGGCGTCGACCGTGCAGGCTCGGCCGCCCGCCCGCACCGTGAACTTCAACGGCGTGACGGTGTAGGCGTCGGCCGCGGCCGCCGGCGGGGTGAGGGCGAGGGGCACGGCCAGGGCGGCGCCCAGAGCGAGAGCGAGGGGTGCGCGGGTTCTGGGCAGGCGTCGGGACACTCGGACCTCCACGGTGAGGGCAACCCGGATACCGACCAGTAGGTACCGGGCCGATTGTCATGGTGTGACACGTGTCAGAAGCCGTCAATCACCGAAACGAGGGTTCTTGACGGGCCTTCAGGGGGCGATGCCCTCAGCCGAGGGCCGGTTCCTCCAGTGTCAACGTGCCCGACTCGGCGTCCAGTTCGGCCCTCACCCCGAGGGGCATGGTCAGCGCGCCCACGCCGTGCCCGAACCCGAACTCCTCCACGACCGGGACGCCCAGACCGCCGAGCCGGTCGGCGAGGACCGCGCGCAGCTCCCCGTACGGTCCGCACCCCGCCCAGGAACCGAGCACGATGCCGGCGACCCCGTCGAGCCAGCCGGTGCGCAGGAGTTGGGTCAGGTAGCGGTCCAGGCGGTACGGGCTCTCGCCGACGTCCTCCATCAGCAGCAGCCCGTCGCGCGCCCCGGGGTGGCCGTGCGGGGTGCCGAGGTCGCTCGCGAGCAGGCTGAGACAGCCGCCGAGCGTGATGCCCCTGGCACGGCCCGGTATCAGTGCGGTGCCGCCCGGCGGGACGGCCGTGAGGGCTTGCACGGACTCCGGCTCGAAGAGGGTGGCCCGCAGATGGTCCTGAGCCCGAACGTTCTTGAGGAAATCGACTCCGGCGGCCGCCGGCCCGTACAGGGTGACCAGGCCCAGACGTGTGGCGAACGCCTGGTGCAGGACGGTGATGTCACTGAACCCGGCGAACACCTTCGGGCCCGCCGCCCGCATCGCCTCCCAGTCGAGCAGGTCGGCCATGCGCTGCGCCCCGTATCCGCCACGAGCGCACAGCACGGCCGCCACCGACGGGTCGCACCAGGCGCCCTGAAGGTCGGCGGCGCGCTGCTCGTCCGTGCCGGCCAGGTAGCCCAACTCGTCTTGCCGGGCGAGCACATGGGGTGCCACCACGGGGTCGAGGTCCCAGCCGCGCAGGATGTCGAGCCCGGCCTGGAGCCTGTCCTCGGGTACGGGCCCGCTCGGCGCGACGACGGCGACACGGGCGCCGGGGGTGAGCCGGGGTGGTCGTACCAACGGGTTCACTCGGCGAGCTCCAGGGTCGGGACACCGGGCGGGTCCAGGCAGAACACCTGGGCGTAGAGGGAGAGTTCGGCCTCCAGGGCGCGGACCATGGTCTCCGCCCTGCGGAACCCGTGCCCCTCCCCCGCGAAGGCGAGATAGGCGTGCGGCACCCTCCGGCCCTCCAGCCGGGCCAGGAACCGCTCGCACTGGACGGGCGGGCAGATCACGTCGTCCAGACCCTGGAGCAGCAGGAACGGCACGGTGAGGCGGTCGGCCTGGGCGGCGGGCGAGCGCTCCGCGTACCGGGCGGGCACGTCGGCGAGCGGACCGATGAGGCCCTCCAGGTACCGCGACTCGAAGTCGTGGGTCTCGCCCGTGCCCCAGCCGGCCAGATCCAGGATGGGGTACTTGATGGTGCCGCAGGCGTAGACGTGGGTGGTGGTGAGCGAGGCGGCCGCGGTCCAGCCGCCCGCGCTGCCGCCCCGGACGGCGAGCCGGCCGCGGTCGGCGGTGCCCTCGTCTGCGAGGGCCAGGGCGACCGCGGCGCAGTCCTCGACGTCCACCACGCCCCACTGCTCGCGCAGCCGCTCCCGGTACGGACGGCCGTATCCCGTGGAGCCGCCGTAGTTCACTTCGGCGACGCCGATGCCGCGCGAGGTGAAGTAGGCGATCTCCAGGTCGAGCACGAGCGGGGCCCGGCCGGTGGGCCCGCCGTGCGCCCAGACGACGTAGGGCGGCAGTTCGTCGCCGGGGGCGACGCAGCCGGGGTGGTGCGGCGGGTAGATGTGGGCGTGGATGTCGCGGCCGTCCGGGCCGGTGAAGGTGCGGATCTGCGGTTCGGGGTAGTACGCGGGATCGACGGCGTCGTCGTGCTCGGCGCCGACGACGCGGGCCCGGCCGGTGCGGGCGTCCAGCTCCACGACCTCGTAGGCGCTGCGGGGGCTGGCCCCGACGGCGACGACCCGTTCGCCGTGGGCGGCGAGGGTGGGTGCGAACTCGGTCCAGGGCCCCGCGGCGTCGACGACCTCGCCGGTCTCCGGGTCCAGTACGCCGAGGGCGGTGGTGCCCCGGCCGTGCACGACGGCGATCAGACCGCTCTCCAGCGGCGTGAACCATCGCGAACCCAGCTTCCACAGCGCGCCGCCGAACTCCTCCTCGCGCGGGCACAGCGGCTGCCCGTCGAGGTAGAGGTTCCACCAGCCGGTGCGGTCGCTCGCGTGCAGCAGGCGGCCGTCGCGGGTCCAGTCGGCCTGGGCGATCGACTCGCCGGGCCCGCCTGCCACGACCCGGGCGCCACGGAGGGTGCCGTCGGGCGCGATGTCGGCGAGGAGCAGTTCGGTGCCGTCCCACGGCATGCGCGGATGGTCCCAGGCGAGCCAGGCGGCCCGGCGCCCGTCGGGCGAGAGCTTCGGCCCGGTCACGAACCGGTGTCGAGCGCCGGTGAGTTCGCGTACCGCGCCCCGGTCCTCGGCGGCGGATCCGTCCAGGGGGACGGCGGCCAGGACGCGGCGCACGTCGGCGGGTCCGTCGCCGGTGAACTCCTCCAGCACGCACCACACCTCGCCCCGTTCGGGCAGCGGCAGCGGCTCGGCCCAGCGCAGTCCCCCGCCCACGGGGGACACAGGGGTGAGCGGGCGGGGTTCACCGCCCGGCTCGCAGCGGTACAGCCGCTGGTCGGCGAAGTTCACGAACACCACCAGCGGTCCGGTGTCACCCTCGAGCGCGGCCCACGGGTGCCCGCCGTACTCGATGACCCGGCTGCGCACGTTCCACGGCGCGGGCAGCAGCGACTCCTCCCGGCCGTCGGCGTGCCGTCGCACCAGGGTGCGCCGACCGCCCTCGGCGGGGCGCGGCTCGGTCCACCACACCTCGTCGCCGACGAAGCCCACGTGCTCCGGGTGCCCGTCGTGCGCGGCGGTCATGGCCGCGTCGATGGGCGAGGGCCACGCTCCGTAGGCCAGCGTCCGCACCGTCTCCCCCACTCTCCTAGGCCGTCCGCAGGAACCGGTCGAGTACGCGGACACCGAAGTGCAGCGCCTCGACCGGTACCCGTTCGTCGACCCCGTGGAACATGGCCGCGTAGTCGTAGCCGTCCGGCAGCTTCAGCGGGGTGAAGCCGTAGCCGGTGATGCCGAGGCGGGAGAACTGCTTGGCGTCGGTACCGCCGGACATGCAGAACGGCACGACATGGCCCTCGGGTGCGAACTCCTCGACGGCCGCCCGCATCCTCGCGAACGTCGCCGAGTCCACCGGCGATTCCAGGGCGACCTCGCGGTGGTGGAACTCCCACTCCACGTCCGGCCCGGTGAGCCGGTCGAGGGTGATGCGGAACTCCTCCTCGCCGCCGGGCATGTACCGGCCGTCCACGTGGGCCACGGCCTCGCCGGGAATGACGTTGATCTTGTAGCCGGCGTCCAGCATGGTCGGGTTCGCGCTGTTGCGCAGGGTCGGCTCGACGAGCGCGGCGGCCGGTCCGAGCTTCTCCAGCAGCGCATCCACGTCGGTGAGGTCGGTCTCGATGCCGTACAGCGCGGCGAGTTCGGTGAGGGCGGCGCGTACGGTCGGGGTCAGCCGCAGCGGCCACTCGTGCGCGCCGATCCGGGCGATCGCGCCCGCGAGGCGGGTCACGGCGTTGTCCCGGTTGACCTTGGAGCCGTGCCCGGCGCGTCCGCGGGCGGTGAGCTTCAGCCAGGCCGTGCCGCGTTCCCCGGCCGCGAGCGGGTAGATCTGCCGTCCGCTGCCGTCGTGGAAGGTGAAGGCGCCCGACTCGCCGATGCCCTCGGTGCAGCCCTCGAACAGCGCGGGGTGCTCGTCGGCGAGGAACCCTGAGCCGTCCTCGGCGCTGGCCTCCTCGTCGGCGGTGAACGCGATGACGACGTCCCGGCGGGGCCGGAAACCCCGGCGTGCCCAGCCGCGCACGACGGCCAGGATCATCGCGTCCATGTTCTTCATGTCGACGGCGCCGCGCCCCCAGACGACCCCGTCGCGGATCTCCCCGGAGAACGGGTGCACGCTCCAGTCGGCGGCCGCCGCGGGCACGACGTCCAGATGGCCGTGGAGCAGCAGGGCACCGGCCGACGGGTCGGTGCCCTCGATGCGGGCGACGACGTTGGTCCGGCCCTCGGTGCGCTCCAGCAGAGTCGGTTCGATCCCGGCGTCGGCGAGCCGTGCGGCGGCGTACTCGGCGGCGGGCCGTTCCCGGCAGTCGCCCCCGCCCCGGTTGGTGGTGTCGATCCGGATGAGGTCGGACGTGAACGTCACCACCTCGTCCAGCGCGGTCCCGTCCACCTGCTCAGCCATACTGCTCCTCCACCGCGGCCGAGACGATCGTGGTGACCGCCTTGAAGGCGCGGATGCCCTCGTACATGGTCTCGCTCGTGTAGGCCACCTTGCGCTCCGCGATCCGGTCCACCCCCGGGACGACGGTGGCGGCCATCGCCAGGTGCTCCGCGTCGAACTCCACGGCCACGGTGAACGGGCCACCCCGCACGGGTTCGTGACGCACCGCCAGTGCGGCCGCCTCCTTGGCCGCCGCCCGGATGTCGGCCGCCGTGCGGGCGGGTGTGCGGCACACCGCCGCGTAGCGCGAGACGTGGTCCTTGACCGCGACCTTCAGCGCCTCGGGCGCGTACCCGAGCGCGTCCTCGCAGGCGATGTCGTCCCCGGTGACGAGCACGACCGGCACGCCGTACTCGGCGACGACGTGGGCGTTGAGGAGGCCTTCGCTGGCCCGTACGTCGTTCAGCCACACGCCCGTGATGGAGTTGGCGAGGTAGGTGTGCGCGAGGACGCCCTCCATGCCGGCGCCCGCGTGGTAGCCGACGAAGGCGATGCCGTCGACGTCGCCGTGCTGCACGCCCTCCACCATGGACAGCGCCTTGTGCCGGCCGGTGAGCATCTGGGCGCGGTCGTCGAGCTGCTCCAGCAGCAGGTTGCGCATCGTGGAGTGGGCCTCGTTGATGATCACCTCGTCGGCGCCGCCGTCGTGGAAGCCCTGTACGGCGGCGTTGACGTCGGAGGTGAACAGGGAGCGGCAGCGCTCCCACTGGGAGGCGCCCGGCATCACGTCGTCGGGCCAGGTGACGCCGGTGGCGCCCTCCATGTCGGCGCTGATGAGGATTCTCATGACGTGCCGTCCGGGGCGGAGATCTTCATGGTTCGTCACGTTACGCGCTACGGGCGGAACGGGCTACGAACCGGTCACCAACGGATCGGCAGGTCGGCGAGGAACGCGGTGAGGCGGTCGGCCAGGAGCCGGTGGTCGCGGGCCGAGTAGTGCCAGTGGCAGCCGGCGTGGTCCAGGCCGGTGGTGTCGAGCGGCCAGGTGCGGACCCGGCGGTCGCCCGCGCTGTTGCGTTCCCGGACGACGTGTTCGACATGACCGGCGAACGGGCCCGTGCCGACGGCCAGGATGGTGGTCGCGGCCCCGTAGCGCTTGCGCAGCTTCTCGAGGAAACCGCTGTAGGCGCTGCGGTAGGCGGCGGCGAGGCTCTCCTCCGTCCAGGGCTCGCCCGGGTTGACCGGGGTCGAGAAGTCGTTCGTGCCGAGGTGGACCAGCACCAGCCCCGGTCGCCAGGTGCCCGGGTTGTGCCAGACGTCGCCCGGCACGTTCAGCAGCGCACGGTCGTAGAAGGTGCGGTAGTTCACCTCCGGGGAGCCCCCGTTGTAGTTGCGCACCATGCCCTGGCCCGAGTAGGCGTTGATCTGGTAGTCGGCACCCAGTCCCCGGGCGGTGAGGGCGCCGTAGCTCACGTCGGCGTTGGTGGTGCGCCTGAGCTGCTCACTGTCGCAGTCGCGGGAGGTGGAGAGGTTGCCGTAGCCGACGGTGAGGGAGTCGCCGATGAACTCGATCTGGCGGCTGCGTGCGGCCGGCCGGGCCAGGACGGCGCCGCCGGGTGCGGCGACGAAACCGCCGAAGGAGCTGGTACTCCACGGGGTGTCGTTGCGCTTGACGAGCCGGACGGTGTGCACGCCCTCACGCAGGCCCCTGACCCAGTGGGTGGTCCTCCCCGGCGTGACGAGGGTCGCGACTGTGGCCCCGTCGACCTGGACGTCGTAGTCGGCGGCCGGATCGTCGAGCACGACGCCCACGCCGGTGCCCCGGACCCTGCCCTCGAAGTAGACGCCGGGCCAGCTGTACTGGAGCACGTCCCCGGCTGCCTTGACGCGCCCGGCGGTGTGCACGCTGTCGCGTACTCCGCGATGGTCCGGTGCGGCGGCGGTCGTGACGGCGCTCGCGCCGATCAGCATCGTCGACACCGCTGACGCGGCAAGCATCCGTAACCAGGGCATCGGCATGACTGTCCTCCGCGGGGGCGAGGCAGGGCACGGACTGGGACAGGCTGACCGTACACCGACAAATTTGTCGCCCACCAGACCGCACCACCGGGTCCGGCTCTCCCGGCCGCCGGCCTCAGGCCGTACGCCCCGCCACAAGCCAGGTGGAGGGCAGCTCGATGCGGGTGCCGTCGGGCCGGTACTCCGTGGTCTTCAGGGGCAGCCGGCCGCTCGCCAGGACGGTGAGCCCGGCCGAGCGCAGATACTCGGGCACGGCCTCGTCCGACACCTCTCCGGGCGCGATGCCGTGCCGGAACACGGGCGCGAGCTTGGGCGGCGGACCGTCGGGGCCGCCCGCCAGGCCCGCCAGGACCGGTTTGGCGGCGCCCGAGAGCTCCACGAGACAGGCGCGGCCGCGATCGCCGACCAGGGTGGCGATCCCGTCGGCCAGGGACTGCCGGTCGTCGGGCTCGCACTGGTGCAGGACGCCCCGCAGATAGACGTTGGTGTCGCCGAGCTCCGCGTGCAGCGCCTGCGTCTCCTCCTTCGCGGCGGCGTCCAGCTGCCGGTAGGCCGCCTGTCCCGCCGAATCGGCCCGCCGGGCGTGGTCGAGGGCCGCGGCGGACAGGTCGACGCCCAGGACGTGCGGGAAGCGGTCGGCGAGGTAGCGGGTCTGTGTGCCGTTGCCGCAGCCGAGGTCCACCAGCGGCAGCGCGGGATCGGCCAGGTACGGTTCGAACAGGGCGAGGTGCGGGCCCACGGTCAGGACCGGTTCCGCGTCCCAGAACACCGCCCCGGGCTCGGCGGACGCCTCCCGCCAGAACCCCTCCCAGGCTTCCCGGTACCTACGCGTCACGCTCATGTCCCACTCCCTGGGGGTGCGAACGGATCCCGCCGTGCGACGGGCGAGTACGGTGTACCGCGCCCGGGCCCCGGCCACAAGAACACGGGCGCGCGGTGCCACTACGTGTGCGGCCGGAGCCGGCCCGCCGGCCGTCGGCGAGCCGGGCGCGCCGAAGAAACCCGGCCGCAGTGCTGCGCCGCGCCTGCGGCGGCGGCACGGACGGTGTTTCAGCGGCGCGGCAGCGTCAGCTCGAACCAGACCGTCTTGCCGTCCTTGGTCCGGCTGGTCCCCCACTCGCGGGACAGCGTGCTGACGACGCGCAGACCGCGTCCGGCCTCGTCGAGCGGGCCCGCGTGCAGCAGCGTCGGCAGCTCGTGGTCGTCGTCGTCCACCTCGCAAAGCAGGGTGTCGCCGCGCACCAGCCGCAGCGCGACGGGCCGGGCGTGCGAGTGCCGCACGGCGTTGGTGACGAGTTCGCCGGCCATCAGCTCGGCCGGTGCGGCGAGCTTCGCAAGACCCCAGTCGTGCAGTTGCTCGCGCACCGCCGCGCGGGCCCGGCCCACCTCGGCCGGGACGAGGGCGAGCCGCCATTCGGCCACGTCGTCCGGCTCGATGCCGCCCAGGCGGGCCATCAGCAGGGCCACGTCGTCCTTGCGGCCACCCCGTGTGTTGAGCGCCCGGATGATGGTGTCGCAGGCGTCGTCCATGGACGCGGCCGGGTGCGCGGCCGACTCGCAGAGCGTCGCGAGGCCCACTCCGATGTCCTCGCCGCGCACCTCGACCAGCCCGTCGGTGCACATCACCAGCCGGTCGCCGGGCTCGACGCGCACGCGTACCGCCTCGAAGGGCACTCCCCCGACGCCGATCGGCGCGCCGGTGGGCAGGTCCAGCAGTTCGCTGCGGCCGTCGGCGGCCCGGACCAGGACGGGCGGGATGTGCCCGGCGTTGGCGAGGTGGAGTTCGCCCGCGATGGGGTCGTAGACGGCGTACAGGCAGGTCGCCAGGTAGCCGTCGCCGAGGCGCTGGGCGAGGTCGTCGAGGTTGCGCAGCAGCTGGGCGGGCGGCAGGTCGAGCCCGGCCATGGTCTGCACGGCCGTCCGCAACTGGCCCATCATCGCGGCCGAGTTGAGGCCGTGTCCCATGACGTCGCCGACGACGAACGCCGTGCGTCCGCCGTGCAGTTTGACCGCGTCGAACCAGTCGCCGCCGACCCGCCCGAGCAGCGTGCCCGGCAGATAGCGGGTGGCGATGTCACAGCCGGTCATGCGGGACGGGATGTGCGGAAGCATGCTGTCCTGGAGCGTCTCCGCGACGTTCTCCTGGAAGGTGTACATACGCGCGTTGTCGAGCACCAGGCCCGCGCGGGCGGCGAGTTCGGCTCCGGTGACCCTGTCCATGTCGTTGAAGACCGGCCGCTCCGGGTGCCGCAGCAGGATCATGAAGCCGAGCACGACGTTGCGCGCCTTGAGAGGCACGACCAGCATCGAGCGGCCGGTGATGAGGGGCCGGATGTCGCGCTTTTCGAACTGCGCGGCGATGGCGTGCCCCATCTCCTCGCTGATGCGCGGCACGAGCACGGGTTCACCGCTGGTCATGCACTGGAAGAACGGCGTGTGCGCCGGGAACGGCATCGCCTCGCCGACGGGGACGACGTCGTCCCAGCGGCCCGGTTCGTCCGTGTGCTCCAGGGCGACCCGATGCCACATCGTGGTCGTGTCGGGCACCCCGTCCTCGAACCCCTCGCCGGCGACGACCTGCTCGCGCAGATACGTACCGGCGACGTCGGTGAAGCGGGGCACCACGGCCCGGCTGACCTCGACGATCGTGCGGGACAGGTCGAGGGAGGTGCCGATGCGTCCGCTGACCTCGTTGAGGAACTCCAGGCGCTCACGGACGGCGGCGTATTCGAGGTCCTCGCCCTCGTCCCGCAGCTCCTCCGGCACGGGTTCGCCGGCGGCCAGAGCCCGCGCGGCCCGTTCCCGGCGCGCCCTGCGCTCGGCGCGCCGGGCCACACCCCAGTCGGGGGTGACGGGCACCCGGTCGCTCTGGCTGAACTCCAGGATCGGGTAGCCGAGTTCGAGGACCTGCGCGACGATCCGGGCGCTCTCGCCGACGCTCATGCTGGGCAGGATCTCGGGGAGCCGGCGGGCGAGTTCCTCCGCCCCGGGGAAGTCGGTGTGCAGCGCGAAGCCGGGCGCGATCCGCTCGAACGCCCCGCCGTCCGCGCCCAGCCCGTCCGTGCCGGCGGCCAGCACGAGCAGTCGCTCGGGCCCGGACCCCACCAGCGGGTAGGCCCACCACAGGACGTCGACCCGGTCGTCCCCGGACGCGGCGAGCCGGGCGCGGCCCGCCGCCGGGTAGGACAGCCCGCCGCCGAGGGAGGATCCGAGACCGGGACCGAGGCCGTCGACGGCGGCGTGTCCGAGGGGATCCTGCTCCTCGGACACGGCGCCGGAGACGGGGAGCAGGTCGAGAGCGGTGCGTCCGATCGCCTCCTCCTTGGGGACGCCGAACAGGCGCCGTGCGCCGCGGCTCCAGTGGGAGACGAGGCCGTCGCGGTCGACCACGACGACCGCCAGGGGCACACGGCCGGGTTCGGCGGGTTCCGTCCCCGCGCCCTGCTCAGCCCTGTCGATGCCACGGTCCATGGCCCAGGCCCTCTCTCCCCACGGACGCAAGATCTGTGCCGGCGCCACCACCGTACGGCGACCGCCGCCGGCCATGTGAGGCAATGCGGGAATTGCCCGCGCGGGGCTCGCACCGGCGTACGACCCCGCGCGCCGGTGCCGTTCGCTCTCCGGCCGGTGTTCGCTCAGTCCTCGTGGCTCAGCTGGAGGTCCCGCTCGGTTCGGCCTCCTCCGGCGACCTGGAGCACGGTGGCGACGGGCGGGTAGCCGGCCGCGATGACCGTGTACTCGCCGGAGGACAGGTCGACGAAGCGGAACGTGCCGTCGGCGCCGGTGGTGAGGGTGTCGACGACGTTGCCCGCCACGTCGAGCAGCGTCACGCGCGCGTCCTCCACGGGCCGGCCGCCGCCCGCCCGGACGGTGCCGCGCAGCACGGCGCCGCCGGCCAGTTCGATGTCCCGGCGGGTCTCGCGGGCGGCCTGGACGGTGACGGGGAGCGCGGCCGGGCGGAAGGCGGGCGCGGATGCGGCGAGGGTGTACTCGCCGGCGACGAGCTCGGTGATGACGTAGCCGCCCTCCCTGCCGCTGCGGGTGGTGGCCACGACCTCGCCGTGCACGTTGGTCAGGGTGACGGTGGCGTCCCGTACGGGCGCGGCGTCGGCGGTGACCACGGTGCCGATCAGGTTGCCGGCGCCGCCGAGGACGATGTCGAGCTCGACGGGACGCTCGCCGACGGTCACGGTGACCGCCTGCGGCTGGTGGCCGCCGGCCGCGGCGATCAGGACGTACGAGCCGGGGCCCGGGGTGGCGAGCGCGTAGCGCCCGTCCTCGCCGCTCGCGCCGCGCCCGGTCTGCTGCCCGGTGACGTCGATGAGCGTGAGCGCCGCACGGGGTACGACGGTCCCGTCGTGATGCTGCACCGAGCCGCACACGGGCACACCGGCGCCGTACGCGGCGCGGGCCTGCGGGACCGGGGCGTTCCCCGGCGCCGTGCCCGGGTCGGTGACGGAGGCGTTGTGGGACACCAGGGGTTTCTCCTTGAGGAAGAGGGCGATGACCAGTCCGAGGACGAGCACCGGCACCAGGTAGAGGAAGATCCGCGGCATGGCGTCGGCGTACGCCCTGATGTAGTCGTCGCGCAGGGCCGGGGGCAGTGCGTGCACGAGCTGCGGGGTGAGGGACTCGGGGTCCGGGAGCGCGGTGCCTGCGCGCGCGGGAAGACGCTCGGCGAGGGCGTCGGCGAGCCGGTCGGTGAAGAGGGTGCCGAAGACGGCGGCTCCGACACTGCCGCCGATCTGCCGGAAGTAGTTGTTGGCGCTCGTGGCGGTGCCGAGGTCGGCGGGGCGTACGGAGTTCTGCACGGCGAGGATCAGTACCGGCATCACCATGCCGATGCCGGCGCCGAGGACGGCCATCCAGATGCTGTAGTGCAGCCGGGGCGTGCCGACCTCCAGCCGCGACAGCAGCCCCATGCCGACGACGGAGAGGGCACCGCCGAGGATCGGGTAGGCCTTGTAGCGGCCGGTGTGGCTGATGAGCCGGCCGACGACGAGCGAGGCGCCGACGATGCCGGCCATCATCGGCAGCATGAGCAGGCCCGACTCGGTGGCGGACGCCCCGTCGACCATCTGCAGGTACGTCGGCAGGTAGCCGGCGGCGCCGAACAGGCCCACCCCGATCACCAGGCCGACCAGGCCGGTGACGTTGAAGACGGAGTCCCTGAACAGCCGCAGCGGGATGAGGGGTTCGACGGCGAAGTGCTCGGTGACCAGGAAGAGGACGGTGGCCGCCGCCGCTCCGGCCGCGAGCCCGAGGATCATCCGTGAGTCCCAGGCGTACTCGGTGCCGCCCCAACTGGTCAGCAGGACCAGGCAGGTGGAGGCGGCGGTCAGGAGCAGCGCGCCGAGGACGTCGAGACGGGCCCTCGCGGCCGGCGTCGGGAGCTTCAGCGTGACGGCGACGACGGCCAGCGTGACCAGCCCGAAGGGGACGTTGACGTAGAAGCACCAGCGCCAGGAGAGGTGGTCCGTGAAGTAGCCGCCGAGCAGCGGTCCGGCCACGGAGGCGAGGCCGAAGGCGGCGCCGATCAGGCCCATGTAGGTACCGCGCCGCCGGGGCGGCACGATGTCCGCGATGATCGCCTGGACGCCGATCATGAGGCCGCCCGCGCCGACGCCCTGCAGGGCGCGGAAGGCGATCAGCTGGTCCATGGTCTGCGCCCGGCCCGCGAGTGCGGAGCCGGCGACGAAGACGACGATCGCGAACTGGAAGACGCCCTTGCGGCCGCGGAGATCACCGAGCTTGCCGTAGATCGGCAGGCCGACGGTGGCGGTGAGCAGATAGGCGGTGATCGCCCAGGACATCCGGTCCAGGCCGTGCAGCTCGCCGACGATCTTCGGGAGCGCCGTGGCGACGATCATCTGCTCCAGGGCGGCCAGGAGCAGGGCCAGCATCAGGGCGAAGAAGATCAACCGCACCCGCCGCGGGCTGAGTCCGCTGTCCGGATTCGGCGGCTGCACGGGGGTGTCGGCAGGCGCCACCGCCGGTTCGTCCTGCGCCAGAGTGATCCCGCCCACTCACCGCTCCCCTCGTCGCGCTGCCGCACAATTCCCGCGTAAAAGCGACAACTACGAGCAAGCGCGACGAGTTACGGCACAGGAGCGGGCCGCACGGAGATCACCCGAACCGGTGAGGGGCGGCAACACCCCTCGGATGTCCGCTTCTTGGGAGGGCTACTTCTCGACCTCGGCGGCGAGCCTGGTGAGCATCGCGTCGTAGATCCGGCCGAGGCCCTTGGGGGCGAAGGTCTTCTCGAAGAAGCCGCCGATGCCGCCGGCGCCGGTCCAGGTGGTGGTCACGACGACCCGGGACGTGCCCTCACCGGCCGGGGTGACCCGCCAGGTGGTGACCATGGAGGAGTTGCGGTCCTTCTCGACCAGCTCACCGTCGGTGGGCTCGCTGACCTCCAGGAGGCAGTCGCGCACGCGCTTGCTGGTGGCCTGGAGCTTCCAGTGGACGAGGGTGCCCTCGCCGTCGCCGCCCTTGTGCACCTCGTACTCGCTGAACTGCTCGGGCAGCAGCTTCGCGCGCGTGCCGCTGTAGTCGGCGAGGGCGTCGAACACCGTCTCCGCGTCCGCCGCGACGATCCGCTCCGTTGTGGCCTCGACCTGCGCCATCGCTTTCCTCCAGGACCTGGTTGCTCGGGGGTCGGGGCAAGCCAACCACCCCGCCGCCCGGCGCCCCAAATCGGGGTGGCGCAACCCGGTCGAACGCGTTCGGAAAACACCCTCGCACGATCAAGGGAACATGTGTTCCATTCTGTGGTCAGTGCTACCGAGGAGGCGTCATGCGCTGGGAGAACCTCACCGTGGACTCCGAACACAGCCGGGCCGATGCCGCGCTGTTCGGCGCGGACGCTGTCACGACCCGTACGTTCGATACGCCGGAGTTCCGCGGAATGACATTCCACGAGATCCGGGCCCGCTCGATCATCAACCGGGTCCCGGCGGTGTCGCGGATGTCGTTCCAGTGGACGGTCAATCCCTATCGCGGCTGCTCACACGCGTGCGTGTACTGCTTCGCGCGCAAGACGCACAGCTATCTGGACCTGGACACGGGCCTCGGCTTCGACAGCCAGATCGTGGTCAAGATCAACGCGCCGGAGCTGCTGCGCCGGCAGCTCGGTTCGCGCCGCTGGCAGGGCGAGCACATCGCGATGGGCACCAACGTCGACTGCTACCAGCGCGCCGAGGGCCGCTACCGCCTGATGCCGGGCATCATCTCGGCACTGCGCGACCACGCGAACCCCTTCTCGATCCTGACCAAGGGCACGCTCATCCTGCGCGACCTGGAGCTGATCAAGCAGGCGGCACAGGTGACGGACGTCGGCATCTCCGTCTCGGTCGGCTTCACCGAGGAGGAGCTCTGGCGGACCGTCGAACCGGGCACGCCGGCGCCCGAGCGGCGCCTGGAGGTCGTGCGCACCTTCGGCGATCACGGCATCGGCTGCGGAGTGCTGATGGCGCCGGTGATCCCGTTCCTGAGCGACAGCCCCGCCCAACTGCGCGCCACCGTACGGGCGATCGCGGCCTGCGGCGCCACGTCCGTGACGCCGCTGGTGCTGCATCTGCGGCCCGGTGCCCGCGAGTGGTTCATGGCCTGGCTGGGGCAGCACCATCCGCACCTGGTGGCCCGTTACGAGCGGATGTACGCGGAGGGCTCCTACGCCCCGAAGTGGTACCAGCGGCGGATCACCCGCCAGGTGCACGAACTGGCCGAGGAGTACGGCATCGGTCCCACGCGCGCGGACACACCGCGCCGGATCCGGCCCCCGGAACCGGCCGAGCCCCCCTCGTCCGAACCGACCCAACTGTCGCTCCTTTAGGAGCGTTCGAGCGCATCCCGCGACCCAATCGGGTCAAGTCTCGACGGAACACGTTCTTTCAGCGCCGTGTGCCGGGACGAATCGGCGAGGACTGTGAGCCCCGCGGTCCGACGCCCCTCCGTCCTGGAAGGTCTCCATGAGAACACGCGCAGCCGTGGTGTGCGGCGCCGCCGCCGTCGCGCTGGCCGGGAGCCTCACGGCCGTGCCCGCCGAGGCGAACGCACCGCACTCCGCAGGTACCTTTCGCCCGGCGAAGCCCGGCTGGACGAAGTGCGGCACCACCGACTATCCGTCGCTCCAGTGCGCGTCCCTCAAGGTGCCGCTCGACCACGCGAACCCGGACGGCCGGCAGGTCACCCTCGCGCTGTCCCGCGTCCCGCACACCGCCGAGAAGTTCCAGGGCCCGCTTCTGGTCAACCCCGGCGGCCCCGGCGGCGACGGCCTGACCCTCGCCGGTTTCGTCGCGGACTCGCTGCCCAAGGAGGTCGCGGCCCAGTACGACGTCATCGGCTTCGACCCGCGCGGAGTGGGGGCAAGCAGACCGGCGCTGGACTGCGAGCCCGGCCACTTCGGCCCGGTGCGCCCGGACTCGGTGCCGAGCACGCCCGAAGCCGAGCGGGCCAACCTCGCCCGCGCCAAATCCTTCGCGGCCGCCTGTACCCAGAAGTACGGGCACCTGCTGCCGTACATCGACACGATCAGCGCCGCACACGACATCGAGGCGATCCGGCAGGCCCTGGGCGCGAAGAAGATCAACTACTTCGGCTACTCGTACGGCACCTACCTGGGCGCGGTCTACGCCGGCCTGTACCCGCAGCGGGTCCGGCGTCTGGTCCTGGACTCGGTCGTCGACCCCACCGACGTGTGGTACACCGCCAACCTCAACCAGAACCACGCCTTCAACGACCGTCACCGCGCCTTCATGGCCTGGGTCGCCAAGCACGACGCGCGGTACCGGCTCGGCACCGACCCGGAAAGAGTCGAAGCCACCTGGTACGCCATGCGGGCGGCTCTGGGCAAGAAGCCCGCGGGCGGCCGGGTGGGCGCCGCGGAGCTCGAGGACACCTACCTCCCGGGGGCCTACTTCAACGGATACTGGCCCCCTCTGGCGGAGGCGTTCGCGGCGTACGTGAACCGCAAGAACCCCGAACCGCTGGTCGCGGCCTACAAGGACTTCGGCGCGATCGACGCCGCCGACGACAACAGCTACAGCATCTACGCGGCGGTGCAGTGCCGGGACGCCTTCTGGCCGCGCGACTGGCACCAGTGGCGCAAGGACAACTGGGCGGCGTACGAGAAGGCGCCGTTCATGACCTGGAACAACGCCTGGTACAACGCGCCGTGCGCGTTCTGGCCGACGGAGTCGCTGCGCCAGGTGAACGTGGCGAACGGCAAGCTGCCGCCCGTGCTGCTGTTCCAGGCGACCGCCGACGCGGCCACTCCCTACGAGGGGGGTGTCACCATGCACCGTCTGCTGGCCGGTTCCAGCCTGGTGGTCGAGCAGGGGGGCGGCAACCACGGCATCACGCTGAGCGGCAACGCCTGCCTGGACAAGCACCTGGCGGCCTACCTGACCGACGGCACCGTGCCGCGGGGCCTCGGCGAGGCGGACGCGGCGTGCGACGCACTACCCGAACCCAAGCCCCCGACGACGCCCACCGGGACGGCCTCGGACAAGGCGGCACCACCCTCCCCGACCGGCACGGCACTCCACGCCCTGCTCGGCTTCCGCGGCTGAGCGGCTGACGACCCGTCGGGGCGGGTGCCGATGCCATGGTCCACCATGGACCCATGAGTGACCTGACGAGGATCCCCGCCCCTGACGGCGTCGCCGCCGCGGCTCAGTACAGCCACGTCGTCGTGGGCACCGGCCGTTTCGTGGCCATCGCCGGTCAACTCGCGCTCGACGAGCGCAGGCGGCTGGTCGGCGAGGGCGATCCGGCAGGCCAGGCACGCCAGGTCTTCGAGAACCTCCGGCGCTGTCTGGCGGCAGCCGGCGCCACCTTCGACGACGTCGTCAAACTCACCTACTTCGTCACGGACATGGCCCATATGCCGGCCGTCCGCGCGGCCCGCGCCGAGCACATACCCGACGATCGGCTGCCGGCCGCTTCGGCGGTGCAGGTCGCAGCCCTGGTCCGGCCGGAGTTTCTGATAGAGGTCGAGGCGTTCGCGGTGGCGGCGCCATGAGGAGCCCGCGGATACGGGAGATGACGCTCGCCGACTGCGAGCGCGTCGCGGAGATCCGCGTCGGCGGCTGGCGCGGCGCCTACCGGGGCCTGATCCCGCAGTCGTACCTGGACGGGCTCAGCGTCGAGGTGGACGCCGAGCGGCGTCGTCAGCACCTCTCGCAGGACGACGGCAGGGTGGTGAACCTGGTCGTCGAGGGCACCGGCGGCGAGCTCGTCGGCTGGGCCTGCCACGGGCCGTACCGGGAGGGCGAAGTCCGCTCCGAGGACGCCGAGTTGTACGCGCTCTACGTCCACCCGGATCACGTGGGACGGGGCGTCGGACGGGCGCTGCTCACGGAGTCCGTGGCCCGCTGCTCCGCCGCGGGCCACGGTCGTCTTCTGCTGTGGGTGCTCAAGGGGAACGACCGGGCCCGCCGGTTCTACGAGCGGGCGGGCTTTCGGGCGGACGGTGTCGAGGAGCCGTTCGAGGTGGACGGGGTAGCGGTTTTGGAGGTGCGGTACTCCAGGCCCCTGGAACGCTGACGTCACCTCTGCTTCGGGATCCGCCCCAGTGCCCGTACCGCCGCCTCGGCCAGCGCCGGATGCGCGAGGGCCTCGTTCAGAACGGGTCCGGCCCGGACGTCACCCAGCGCGCCGAGCCCGTCCACACAGGCGAGGGCCACGCGGCGGTAGGGGTCGTGCGGGCGCAGCCGCCGCCGGAGGGTGGTGATCAGCGCGGGCACCGCCTCGGGGGCGCGCAGCTCGACCAGCAGCCGTACCGGGTGCAGGGCGTAGGCGACGCGCAGTTCGTTGGTGGCGAGGGCGGCGGCCGCGCGGGCGGTGCGCGGGTCGCCGAGCCGGGCGAGGGCGTGGGCGGCGGAGGCGCAGCGCGGGGGGTCGCGGTGGTTGAGCAGCAGGACCAGGGCCTCGAAGGCCCGCCGGTCCCGCGCGAGCCCCAGCCGGAACGCCGCCAGCTCCCTCGCCCACAGGTGCTGCCCGGGCTCGGTCAGCATCGTGGCCAGGGCGTCGAGGTCGTCGGTCGCCACGAGCCGCTCGAACGCCGGCGACGCCCCCGACTCCTGCCGTAAGCGCTCCGTGAGTGATCGCAACTCTTCGTCCATGACTCAGAGGTTAGGGCCTGTCAGTCGGACCACGCGGCAGACGCGGAACTGAAAGGCGCCGCCGATTCCCGCCGCTTGATCACGGGCGAAGACCCGGAAGCGTCGTGAGCCGTGCGGGACGTACGTCACAAACACGAGGGCTGGCGCGCTCGTTACCCGCCGGTTAAGCTCAGACGAGCGAGTTACCCACTCGTATTTCCTCGCGGCGGTCTGGTGACGCGGCTGTCGCGGGAGCAGTCGGTTCGGTGCCTCAGGTACCGCAGTACGGCTCGGCCCCGGGACAGGGCCGGTCGGAATCGCCGTTCATCCCGGGCGTGTGCACGCCCGTGGAGGCGGCACCGGGCGTGTGCGCTTCGCAGCCCGGCCAGCACCCGCACTCATCCACGCACCCGGTGCGCCCGTGGTCCGGCTCCTGCCGGCCCCTTCGGCGCACCCGGAGCGCGTTCCCCGTCGTCACCCTCATCCTGGAGTCCCGCGATGGCCTCTCCCCTTTCCGACCCGTCCCAGTCCACGCTGCAGACCGTCGCCGTCGTCGGCCTCGGCACGATGGGCACCGGCATCGCCGAGGTCCTCGCCAAGGCCGGCCGCACGGTCGTCGGCATCGACATCAGCGAGTCCCAGGCCGCGAAGTGCGTCGCCGCCCTGGAGGCCTCCACCGCCCGCGGCGTCGAGCGTGGCCGGCTGACCGAGCAGGAGCGCGCCGAGATCCTCGGCCGTGTCCGCACCTCCGCCGACCTGCGCACCGCGGCCGACGCCGACCTGGTCATCGAGGTGGCTCCGGAGTCGTACGAGATCAAGCATCAGATCTTCCGGGAGCTGGACGGGATCGTGCGCCCGGAGACCATCCTGGCGACCGGCACCAACGCCCTGTCGGTGACGCGGCTGGCCGCCGACTCCTCCCGCCCCGAGCGGGTGCTGGGCCTGCACTTCTTCAACCCCGCGCCGGCCATGAAGCTGGTCGAGGTCGTCTCCTCGGTGCTGACCGCGCCGGCGGCCGTCACGGCGGTCACCGACCTCGCGCTGGACCTGGGCAAGGAGCCCGTCGCGGTCGGCGACCGCCCCGGGTTCGTCGCGGACGGCCTGCTGTTCGGCTACCTCAACCAGGCCGCCGCGATGTACGAGGCGAAGTACGCCTCCCGCGAGGACATAGACGCCGCGATGCGCCTGGGCTGCGGACTGCCGATGGGCCCGCTGGCCCTGCTCGACCTGATCGGCGTCGACACCGCGCGCACGGTCCTGGAGGCCATGTACACCGCCTCCCGCGACCGGCTGCACGCTCCGGCCCCGATCCTCAAGCAGCTGAGCGAGGCGGGTCTGACCGGCCGCAAGGCGGGGCGCGGCTTCTACACGTACGAGGCGCCGGGCAGCGCGGTCGTCGTGCGGGACGCGCTGACCCCGCTGGAGGGCGGCGACCCGGCTCCCGGCCGGGAGATCCGTTCCGTCGGTGTCGCGGGCTCGGGCACCATGGCCTCCGGTATCGCCGAGGTCTTCGCCAAGGCCGGGTACGAGGTGGTCATCGCCGCCCGCAGCGCGGAGAAGGCGCAGACCGCGAAGGCCCGGATCGGCAAGTCCCTGGCCCGCTCGGTCGACAAGGGCCGGATGACCGCGGAGGCGGCCGCCGAGACCCTGGACCGCATCACCGCCACGGGCACCTACGACGACTTCGCCGGCGTCGACCTGGCCGTGGAGGCGGTCGCCGAGGACCTGGAGGTCAAGCGGCAGCTGTTCGCGGCCCTGGACAAGGTCTGCAAGCCGGGCGCGATCCTGGCCACCACGACCTCGTCGCTGCCGGTCGTCGCCTGTGCCCGGGCCACCTCGCGCCCGCAGGACGTGATCGGGATGCACTTCTTCAACCCGGCGCCGGCCATGAAGCTGGTCGAGGTCGTCCGTACGGTGCTGACCGCCGACGACGTGCACGCCACGGTCCGCGAGGTGTGCGGCCGGATCAGGAAGCACCCGGTCGACTGCGGTGACCGGGCCGGCTTCATCGTGAACGCGCTGCTGTTCCCGTACCTGAACAACGCGATCAAGATGGTCGAGGAGCACTACGCGTCGCTCGACGACATCGACGCGGCGATGAAGCTGGGCGGCGGTTACCCGATGGGCCCGTTCGAGCTGCTGGACGTCGTCGGGCTGGACGTCTCGCTGGCCATCGAGAAGGTCCTGCACCGCGAGTTCCGCGACCCGGGGCTCGCTCCGGCGCCGCTGCTGGAGCACCTGGTGGCCGCGGGCTGCCTCGGCCGCAAGACCGGCCGCGGCTTCCGCGAATATGCCAAGCGCTGAGCGTCCAGGCGACTGGTTCCCCTCCGGCGCGGAGTGGGGCGGCCTGCTCGGCCCGGACCGGTTCCACCCGGCCGGGCCGCCCGCCCCTCCCCCTCCCTCTCCCCCGCCCCCGGGCTCCGGGGAAGAACCGGGCCATGCGCAGCGAGCTGCGCACATGCAGTACGTTCAGGGCATGCCCCAGCCCGCCAGGTCCTCACGTACACCAGCCACGGCCGACGCGCCGGAAAGCGCCGCCGGCTCCCGCGCCGCCGCCCAGCGGCTCAAGATGCGCAGGGAACTGGCGGCCGCCGCGATGGAGCTGTTCGCGACCAAGGGGTACGAGGCGACCACCGTCGACGAGATCGCGGCCCAGGCCGGGGTCGCCCGCCGCACCTTCTTCCGTCACTTCCGCTCCAAGGAAGAGGCGATCTTCCCCGACCATGACGACACCCTGATCCGGGCCGAGGCGGTGCTCAACGCCGCGCCCGCGCACGAGCATCCGCTCGACACGGTGTGCCGTGGCATCAAGGAGGTCATGCGGATGTACGCGGCGCGGCCGGAGATCTCGGTCGCCCGCTACAAGCTGACACGTGAGGTGCCCACGCTGCGCGAGGCGGAGATCGCGTCGGTGGCCCGCTACGAGCGTCTCTTCACCCGCTACCTCCTCGGCCACTTCGACGAGCGGGCCCACGCCGACGACGCCAACGACGACCCGCTGCTGGCGGAGGTCGCCGCGTCGGCGGTCGTCACGGCCCACAACCACGTGCTGCGGCGCTGGCTGCGGGCGGGCGGCCAGGGCGACGTGGAGGCGCAGCTGGACCACGCCTTCGCGATCGTGCGCAAGACGTTCGGCACGGGCATCGGGGCCGGGCGCTCCACGGAACCGCAGCCTGCCGTGGCGACCGCCTCGGCGCAGGGCGAGGTACTGGTGACCGTGGCCCGCACCGACGCACCGCTGGACGAGGTCATGCGCACCATCGAGCAGGCGCTCAAGGAGCGCTGAGCCCCCTCCACCCGTGTGATGGCGGCCACCCCTCGGGGTGGCCGTTTTGGCATGTCAGAGGCTGTTTTGCAGGCCCTTGCCGAGGCCGTTCGATCGATCATCGCTCATTTGTTACGTAAAGATTTCATCTGAGGCCAAGTTCTGGCACTCAGTGCCTTGCGGGGTGACACGCGGTGTCATACGTTGAAGAGGTCCGGACGACGTCCCGGCAGGCAGAACCCGCCTGCACGCCCGGACGCCTGCGTCACAGGCAACCTCCCGCGCCACCATGCGCTGCCGATCAGCACCACCGCCGAACCGACGGCACACCCTCAACCCTCAGCAGCACCGACGAACCCATCGGCGCCCCTCCCTCAGGGCGCTCACCGCCGGAGGCAACACCGTGACCGTTAAGGACATCCTGGCCGCGATCCAGTCGCCCGACTCCACGTCGGAGGACTTCGCCGCCCTCCCGCTCCCCGAGTCGTACCGCGCGATCACCGTGCACAAGGACGAGACGGAGATGTTCGCGGGTCTCGAGACCCGCGACAAGGACCCCCGCAAGTCGATCCACCTGGACGAGGTGCCGCTGCCCGAGCTCGGCCCGGGCGAGGCCCTGGTGGCCGTCATGGCCTCGTCGGTCAACTACAACTCGGTGTGGACCTCGATCTTCGAGCCGCTGTCCACCTTCGGCTTCCTGGAGCGCTACGGGCGCACCAACGAGCTGGCCAAGCGCCACGACCTGCCGTACCACATCATCGGCTCCGACCTCGCGGGTGTCGTCCTGCGCACCGGCCCGGGCGTCAACGCCTGGCGGCCCGGTGACGAGGTCGTCGCGCACTGCCTGTCCGTCGAGCTGGAGTCCAGCGACGGCCACAACGACACGATGCTCGACCCCGAGCAGCGCATCTGGGGCTTCGAGACCAACTTCGGCGGCCTCGCCGAGATCGCGCTGGTCAAGTCCAACCAGCTGATGCCGAAGCCCGACCACCTGTCGTGGGAGGAGGCCGCCGCCCCCGGCCTGGTCAACTCCACCGCCTACCGGCAGCTGGTCTCCCGCAACGGTGCCGGCATGAAGCAGGGCGACAACGTCCTCATCTGGGGCGCGAGCGGCGGACTCGGCTCCTACGCCACCCAGTTCGCGCTGGCCGGCGGTGCCAACCCGATCTGTGTCGTCTCCAGCGAGCAGAAGGCGGACATCTGCCGCTCGATGGGCGCCGACGCGATCATCGACCGCAACGCCGAGGGCTACAAGTTCTGGAAGGACGAGAACACCCAGGACCCCAAGGAGTGGAAGCGCTTCGGCAAGCGCATCCGTGAACTCACCGGCGGCGAGGACATCGACATCGTCTTCGAGCACCCCGGCCGCGAGACCTTCGGCGCCTCGGTGTTCGTCACCCGCAAGGGCGGCACCATCACCACCTGCGCCTCGACCTCGGGCTACATGCACGAGTACGACAACCGCTACCTGTGGATGTCGCTGAAGCGGATCATCGGCTCGCACTTCGCCAACTACCGGGAGGCCTGGGAGGCCAACCGGCTCATCGCGAAGGGCAAGATCCACCCGACCCTGTCGAAGGTGTACTCCCTCCAGGACACCGGCCAGGCGGCCTACGACGTGCACCGCAACCTCCACCAGGGCAAGGTCGGCGTGCTGTGCATGTCCCCCGAGGAGGGCCTGGGCGTGCGCGACCAGGACAAGCGCGCCCAGCACATCGACGCCATCAACCGCTTCCGCAACATCTGAGACGTACGGGAGCACAGATGACTGAGCGTCAGAAGGACCGGCCGTGGCTCATGCGCACGTACGCCGGTCACTCCACGGCCGAGGCGTCCAACGAGCTGTACCGGCGCAACCTCGCCAAGGGCCAGACAGGTCTGTCGGTGGCGTTCGACCTGCCGACGCAGACCGGCTACGACTCCGACCACATCCTCGCCCGCGGCGAGGTCGGCCGGGTCGGCGTGCCGATCGCGCACGTCGGTGACATGCGCCGGCTGTTCCAGGACATCCCCCTGGAGCAGATGAACACCTCGATGACGATCAACGCCACCGCCATGTGGCTGCTGGCGCTCTATCAGGTCGTCGCCGAGGAGCAGGGCGCGGACATCACCAAGCTCCAGGGCACGACCCAGAACGACATCGTCAAGGAGTACCTGTCCCGCGGGACGCACGTCTTCCCGCCGGGGCCGAGCCTGCGCCTGACGACGGACATGATCGCGTACACGGTCTCCCACATGCCGAAGTGGAACCCGATCAACATCTGCAGCTACCACCTGCAGGAGGCGGGCGCCACGCCGGTGCAGGAGATCGCGTACGCGATGTCCACCGCGATCGCCGTCCTCGACGCCGTGCGCGACTCCGGCCAGGTGCCGCAGGAGCGCATGGGCGATGTCGTCGCGCGCATCTCGTTCTTCGTGAACGCCGGCGTCCGCTTCGTCGAGGAGATGTGCAAGATGCGGGCGTTCGGCCGCATCTGGGACCGCATCACCCGCGAGCGCTACGGCATCGAGAACGTAAAGCAGCGCCGCTTCCGCTACGGCGTCCAGGTCAACTCCCTGGGCCTGACGGAGGCGCAGCCGGAGAACAACGTCCAGCGGATCGTGCTGGAGATGCTGGCCGTCACCCTCTCCAAGGACGCCCGCGCCCGTGCCGTGCAGCTGCCCGCCTGGAACGAGGCCCTGGGCCTCCCCCGCCCCTGGGACCAGCAGTGGTCGCTGCGCATCCAGCAGGTGCTGGCGTACGAGAGCGACCTGCTGGAGTACGAGGACATCTTCGAGGGCTCGAAGGTGATCGAGGCGAAGGTGGAGCAGCTGGTCGAGGCGTCGTTCGCCGAGATCGACCGCATCCAGGAGATGGGCGGCGCGATGGCGGCCGTCGAGTCCGGCTACCTCAAGTCGCAGCTGGTCGCCTCGCACGCCGAGCGCCGGGGCCGGATCGAGTCCGGCCAGGAGAAGATCATCGGTGTCAACGCCTTCGAGGGCACCGAGCCGAACCCGCTGACCGCCGACCTGGACACCGCGATCCAGACGGTGGACCCGGCGGTCGAGGCCCGGGTCATCGCCTCGCTCCAGCAGTGGCGCGACAGCCGCTACCAGCCGCCCTTCAACCACCCGCGGCCGTGCAAGGCGCTGGAGCGGCTGAAGGAGGCCGCGCGCGGCGACGAGAACCTCATGGAGGCCACCCTGGAGTGCGCCCGCGCCGGGGCGACGACCGGCGAGTGGGCCGGGGCGCTGCGCGAGGTGTTCGGCGAGTTCCGGGCGCCCACGGGCGTTTCCTCGGCGCCGGTGGCCGTGCCCGTCGAGGAGGGCAGCGCGCTCGACCTGGTCCGCCGCAAGGTGGACCTCACGGCCAAGGACCTGGGCGTCGGCAAGCTGCGCTTCCTGGTCGGCAAGCCGGGCCTGGACGGGCACTCCAACGGCGCCGAGCAGATCGCGGTCCGTGCGCGCGACGCCGGCTTCGAGGTGGTCTACCAGGGCATCCGGCTGACGCCGGAGCAGATCGTGGACGCGGCCCTCGCCGAGGACGTGCACGCGGTCGGCCTGTCCATCCTGTCCGGCTCGCACGCCCAGCTGGTGCCGGACGTCCTCGAACGGCTGCGTGTGGCCGGTGCCACAGATATACCCGTGATCGCCGGTGGCATCATCCCGAATGGTGACGCCGAGCAGCTCAGGGAAGCCGGAGTGGCCGCGGTCTTCACCCCGAAGGACTTCGACATCACCGGAATCATCGGCCGCATCGTCGACGAGATCCGGAAAGCGAACAAGCTCGACCCCCTGGAGGTCCCCGCATGACCACGGTCAACCGCCTTCGCCCCCGGCGTTCCTGCCTGGCGGTACCGGGCTCGAACCCGCGCTTCCTGGAGAAGGCCCAGGGCCTCCCCGCGGACCAGGTCTTCCTGGACCTGGAGGACGCGTGCGCCCCGCTCGCCAAGCCCGAGGCGCGGCACACCATCGTCAAGTTCCTCAACGAGGGCGACTGGACCGGCAAGACGCGCGTGGTCCGGGTCAACGACTGGACGACCGAGTGGACGTACCGCGACGTCGTCACGGTCGTCGAGGGCGCCGGCCAGAACCTCGACTGCATCATGCTGCCGAAGGTGCAGACGGCCCAGCAGGTCGTCGCCCTGGACCTGCTGCTGACGCAGATCGAGAAGACGATGGGCTTCGAGGTCGGCAAGATCGGCATCGAGGCGCAGATCGAGAACGCGCAGGGCCTGAACAACGTCAACGAGATCGCGACGGCGTCCCAGCGCGTCGAGACCATCATCTTCGGCCCGGCCGACTTCATGGCGTCGATCAACATGAAGTCGCTGGTCGTGGGCGAGCAGCCGCCCGGCTACCCGGCGGACGCCTACCACTACATCCTGATGAAGATCCTGATGGCCGCGCGTGCCAACAATCTCCAGGCGATCGACGGCCCCTACCTGCAGATCCGCAACATCGACGGCTACCGCGAGGTCGCCCAGCGCGCCGCCGCGCTCGGCTTCGACGGCAAGTGGGTGCTGCACCCGGGCCAGGTCGAGGCGTCCAACGAGATCTTCTCGCCGTCGCAGGAGGACTACGACCACGCCGAGCTGATCCTGGACGCGTACGACTACTACACGTCCGAGGCGGGCGGCAAGAAGGGCTCGGCGATGCTCGGCGACGAGATGATCGACGAGGCCAGCCGCAAGATGGCCCTGGTCATCTCCGGCAAGGGCCGCGCGGCCGGCATGCAGCGCACCAGCAAGTTCGAGATCCCCACCGACTAGAGAGGCGCTGAGCGCGATGCAGTTCGGGCGCACCTACGAGGAGTTCGAGGTCGGAGCGACGTACAAGCACTGGCCGGGGAAGACGGTCACGGAGTACGACGACCACCTGTTCTGTCTCCTCACCATGAACCACCACCCGCTCCACATGGACACGAACTATGCGGAGAAGACGACGGACTTCGGCAAGAACGTCGTCGTCGGGAACTACATCTACTCGCTGCTGCTCGGCATGTCCGTGCCGGACATCTCCGGCAAGGCCATCGCCAACCTGGAGATCGAGTCGCTGAAGCACGTGGCGCCGACCTTCCACGGCGACACGATCTACGGCCAGACGACCGTGCTCGACAAGTGGCCGTCGAAGTCGAAGAACGACCGCGGCATCGTTTACGTCGAGACCAAGGGCTACAAGCAGGACGGCACGCTGGTCTGCGTGTTCCGCCGCAAGGTGATGGTGCCGACCGAGACGTACATCAAGGAGCGCGGCGGCGAGCAGCCCGGCCGCCCCGAGCTCAGGGAGCAGGAGAAGTAGCCATGGCGCGACTCGCCCAGACCGCCGGTCTGACCGACATCCAGCAGGAGATCCTGTCCACCGTCCGGGACTTCGTGGACAAGGAGATCATTCCGGTCGCGACCGAGCTGGAGCACCGCGACGAGTACCCGCAGCAGATCGTCGACGGGCTGAAGGAGTTGGGCCTGTTCGGCCTGATGATCCCCGAGGAGTACGGGGGGCTGGGCGAGTCGCTCCTGACCTACGCGCTGTGCGTGGAGGAGATCGCCCGCGGGTGGATGTCGGTGTCCGGCATCATCAACACCCACTTCATCGTGGCGTACATGCTCAAGCAGCACGGCACGCAGGAACAGAAGGACCACTTCCTGCCGAGGATGGCCGCCGGCGACATCCGGGGCGCCTTCTCGATGTCGGAGCCGGGCCTGGGCTCGGACGTGTCGGCGATCACGTCGAAGGCGGTCAAGGACGGCGAGGAGTACGTCCTCAACGGCCAGAAGATGTGGCTGACGAACGGCGGAACGTCGTCCCTGGTGGCCGTTCTGGTCAGAAGTGACGAAGGTCACGCTGAGGGCACCGCGCCCCACAAGTCGATGACGACCTTCCTGGTCGAGAAGGAGCCCGGTTTCGGCGAGGTGCGCCCCGGCCTCACGATCCCCGGCAAGATCGACAAGATGGGTTACAAGGGGGTCGACACCACCGAACTCATCATGAATGGCCTGCGGATTCCTGCGAATCGTGTGCTCGGAGGGGTCACCGGCCGTGGTTTCTACCAGATGATGGACGGGGTCGAGGTCGGCCGCGTGAACGTGGCGGCGCGTGGCTGCGGCGTCGCTCAGCGTGCGTTCGAACTGGGCGTCCAGTACGCGCAGCAGCGCCACACCTTCGGCAAGCCGATCGCCCAGCACCAGGCGATCCAGTTCAAGCTGGCCGAGATGGCTACCAAGGTCGAGGCCGCCCATGCGATGATGGTGAACGCGGCACGCAAAAAGGACTCCGGGGAGCGAAACGACCTCGAGGCCGGGATGGCGAAGTACCTCGCCTCCGAGTACTGCAAGGAGGTCGTCGAAGACGCCTTCCGGATCCACGGCGGCTACGGCTTCTCCAAGGAGTACGAGATCGAGCGCCTCTACCGTGAGGCCCCGATGCTGCTCATCGGTGAAGGTACCGCCGAGATCCAGAAAATGATCATCGGCAGGCGGCTGCTCGAAGAGTATCGATTCCAGGGCTAAATGTCCGGATACGGGGTGTTTTCTTGGAGAAGAAGATCACACCCCGTCAGCACTCTTCTGCCGCCGACTCGGCTGCCTGGCTTACCCAGTTACGGCCCCGAGCCGCTACGATCGCCGGAAAGCCGCCGTCCCCCGTCAGAGTGCGGCATCATCCGCTACGAAGGTCATCCATGCCCCACAGCCAAACCTCTGCACCTCGCGACAGCCGGGCCGGCGTACGCCTCGCGCGCGGAGCATCGCCGTGGCTCCTTCCGACCGTCGCCACCGCAGCCCTCAGCCTGGCGCGGGCCCGGCACTCCGGCGCCGCCAAGGCCGTCGCCGTTCCCGCCACCGCGCTCGCGGCGGGGATGCTGTGGTTCTTCCGCGACCCCGAGCGCGAGATCACCCAGGGCCGGGTCATCTCACCCGCCGACGGTGTGGTGCAGAGCATCATGCCGTGGAAGGACGGCCGCACTCGCGTCGCGATCTTCATGAGCCCGCTCAACGTCCACGTCAACCGCGCGCCGCTGGCCGGCACGGTGACGTCCGTCGAGCACATCCCCGGTGGCTTCGTTCCCGCTTTCAACAAGGAGAGCGAGAACAACGAGCGTGTCGTCTGGCACTTCGACACCGAGCTCGGCGACATCGAGATGATCCAGATCGCCGGCGCGGTCGCCCGTCGCATCGTCCCTTACCTGCCCGAGGGCACGAAGGTCGAGCAGGGCGAGCGGATCGGCCTGATCCGCTTCGGCTCGCGGGTCGACCTCTACCTGCCCGAGGGCGTGGAGGTCGCGGTCGAGGTCGGTCAGAAGACCGTGGCGGGGGTGACTCGCATTGACCGTGATTGATCCTGACACCAAGGCCGGCTGGGTCCCGGAATCCGACGGGGTCGACGAGGAAGAGGAGATGCCCCTCTCCCTTCGGCTGTCGATAGCGGACACCCTGACACTCGGCAACGCCACGTGCGGCTTCATGGCGGTGTACTTCACCACCACCGGCATCCTGATCCCGGACCTCATGGGCAGCCAGGAGTCCGGCATGGCGCGCAACAGCGCGGCCACGGCGGTCATCCTGATGCTGTGCGCGGCGGTCTTCGACCTGTTCGACGGCCTGGTGGCGCGCAAGCTGCGCTCCTCCCCCATGGGCGCCGAGCTGGACAACCTCTCCGACCTGATCAGCTTCGGCCTGGCGCCGGCGTACTTCGTCCTCGTCTACGGCATGGTGGCGGAGGGCGCGTACCAGCGGGTCGCGGCGGTCGGGGCGATCGTGGTGCTGCTGGCGGTGGTGCTACGGCTTGCCCGGTTCTCCTGCGTGACGGTCAAGGACGGCACCTTCCAGGGCATGCCGTCACCGTTCGGCGCGCTGACCGTGGTGTCCATCGTGTTGCTGGAGCTGCCCTTCGTGGCGACCCTGCTGGCGATCCTCGGGACGGCGTGGCTGATGGTGAGCCGCGTGGAGTACCCGAAGCCGCGGGGCCGGCTCGCCGTGGCGATGCTGTCGTGGATCGTGGTGGGCATGGGCATGATGGCCGCCTGGGCCTTCGACGCGCCGAGCGGCCAGCTGCTGCTCCAGACGGGCTGCGCACTCCAGCTGGTCATGGGGGCGGTGATCCCGCTGTTCGCGACGGCTCGGCGGGTGAACAACTTCCGGGACAACCGCCGCGAGGCGCGGGCGGCGCAGCTGCCCTGATCTCGTCCCTGTACTGACGGGTGTGGCCCGGGCCTTGAAGGCCCGGGCCACACCCGTTTTTCGTTCAAGGACATCCTCTTCTTGCCCTTGACTGGTCAACTACCGCCGTTCGAGGCCGATTTGCGGAGAAAAAGCAGGAAGAGGAGGGTGGAAAGAGGGGATTGAATCCACTTCGTCCCACTTTCCCCAACCGGGAGGCGGCCATGCCCGCACCCATCCTCAGAGAGCACAAGGTCACACTCCAGTCCAAGATCCCCGCGAACTCCGGCGACACGGTGACCCTGCCCGTACGGGAGTACGAGGGCACCAAGCCGAACCATCCGCACCAGCCGGTGCTGATGCTGCACGGCAGGAGCGTGCCGGCGCTGGCGGGGGTCGACCTCGCGCCGGTGCCCGGCGGGCGCGCCACCCGGTACAGCTGGGCGCAGGAACTCGCGGACGACGGCTATGACGTCTTCATCATGGACCTGCAGGGCTCCGGCCGGTCGCCGCGTCCGAGGATGGACGACCCGTGCAACGCCAACCCGGCCCAGCAGCCGGTCCTCGTCCCCAATCCGCTCCAGGCGCCCTGCCCGCCCCCTCCCCCGTACCCGCACCAGTTGGGCAACTCGGAGAGCGAGTGGGCGGAGCTGGACGCGGTGGTCGAGTACATCAAGGGCCTGCCCGGCCGGAAGAAGCCGATCCGCTTCATCGGCTGGTCCCTGGGCGCGGCCATCATGGGCCCCTACACCCTCCAGCACCCCGGCAACGTCGAGAGCCTGCTCCTGCTCGCCCCGGTCTTCCCGCCCAAGGGACGGTGGTCGGACAAGCCCGACGACCCGTTCGGCCGCCCGGCCGAGGCCCGGACGCTGCCGATGTCCACACCGGCCGTCACCTGGGGCTTCCCGATGTTCGTAGGCACCAGGACGGGCTTCGTGACAGGGCTGGACGGCAACCCCGACCTGCGGGAACCCGGCGTCGTGGAACTCGCCTGGGAGGCCTGCATGCGCAGCGACCCCCTCGGCAGCAAGTGGGGCCCCGAAGTGGCCCCGGGTGAGTACGAGGGCATCCTCCGGTACCGGAACACCTACTGGTGGGGCTGGAACAACCGGACGGTGCCGCACGAGAACCCGGCCGGCACCACCGTGCTCGGGGAACGGGTTCCCGTGCTCATCATCTACGGGGAGCTGGACCGGGCCGCCAACAGCCCCGCCACCTTCCCCGACCCCATCCGCTTCTCCGTGCCGGACCTGTACAAGGCCGTCAAGGGACCCCAGAAGCTGATGTTCTGCCTCGAGGGTGCGGGCCACTCGTTGGTGTGGGAGATCACCGCCCAGACGGTGCACAGCATGTCGAAGCAGTGGTTCAAGAACGGCAAGGTGGAGGGCCAGAGCACCGGCAGCTACTTCCGGGACTCCAACGGTGTGCTGATCCCCCTGCCGTGACGGTTCAGGTCAGGAAGTCCCGCGCGATCCGCTCCGCCACCCGCTCCAGGATCGGGCCGGCCTCGGCGATGCACTCGGCGACGTCCGGTTCCTCGTCCGTCAGGGGGTAGGCCCGGCGGAAACCGGCGCGGCCGAGGGTCTGGGGCGGCAGGGCCAGGCGGCCGCAGACCGCCACGACGTCCTTGTCCGCGGCCCGGGCCGCCGCGGCCACGCCCGCCGGGGCCTTGCCGTGCAGGGTCTGCTCGTCGAGGGAGCCCTCGCCGGTGATGACCAGATCGGCGCGCTCCAGAGCGGGGGCGAAGCCCAGGACGTCGAGCATGACCTCGATGCCGGGAAGGAACCGGGCGCCCAGCAGCAGGGCGCCGTAACCGATGCCACCCGCCGCGCCCGCACCCGGTGAGGCCGCGTACTCGGCGGCCTTCGGGCCGACCGCGCCCTGGAGCATCTTCGCGAAGTGCGCGAGGGCGGCGTCCAGGGCCTCCACGTCGTCCGGTGAGGCGCCCTTCTGCGGGCCGTAGACCGCGGGGGCGCCCTTCGGGCCGGTCAGCGGGTTGTCGACGTCGCTCGCGAGGACCAGCTCGACCTCGGCGAGGCGCGGGTCGAGCCCGGACAGGTCGGCGGTGGCCAGCCGGGCGAGTCCGCCGCCGCCCGGGGGCACCGGCTCCCCGTCGGCGTCCAGGAACCGGGCACCCAGCGCCGACAGCATCCCGGCACCGCCGTCGGTGGTGGCGCTGCCGCCGACCCCGAAGACGATCGTGCGGGCACCCGCGTCCAGCGCGGCCCGCAGCAGCTCGCCGGAGCCGTACGTGGACGCCGTGAGCGGGGCGAAGACCCCGGCGGGCAGCCGCTGCAGCCCGCTCGCCTCGGCCATCTCCACGACCGCGGTGCCCTCACGCAGCGCGTACGCCGCCGTCACCTCGTCGCCGAGGGGTCCGGCGACCCTTACCTCCCGGCGTTCGAACCCGGCCGCGACGGCCGCGGCCACGGTGCCGTCGCCGCCGTCGGCCACGGGCAGCGCCTCGACCTCGAGGTCGGGCAGGACATGGCGCAACCCGGCCGTCACCCGCTCGGCGACCTGCACGGCCGTCAGCGACCCCTTGAACTTGTCCGCGGCGACGAGCACCCGCGGTGCCTTCCGGGTGCCGCTCACTGCAGCGTCCGCCACTTGCACTCCCCTTGCTCTCCGGGCCCTCACGCACGTCAGGGCCAGTCGCGCCGCTGTGACCTTAACCGGCCGACGCCCCGTCCGTCAGCATCTGCCCAGCCCGTGGACCGGGGTCCCAGGGGCGCGGGGTTGCATCCGATATGCGGCTGCCGCCGCGCGAGGGCGAACAGCCGCCGAGCATCGACAGCCCCGAACGCGCCGCAAGCCCCCTGTCGAAACGGGTAGACCACAACCATGACCCTCGTTGGCACCGGAGCGACGCTCCCCGACCGCATCCTCGGCGGCTGGACCGGCCGCATCGCGGGCAACATGCTCGGCAAGCCGGTCGAGCAGGGGGAGGTGTGGACCCGCGACCGCATCGACCGCTACCTCAGACAGGCCGCGGCCCTGCCGCTGACCGACTACCTGCCCGAGCCGATCAGCGAGCACGACGGCTTCGCACTGCGCCCCGAGTGGCGCAGCTGCGTCCGCGGCCGCATCCACGGCAGCTGCCGTGACGACGACGTCGACTACGCGATCCTCGGCCTCGACCTGCTGGAGACCCACGGCTTCGGCTTCACCACCGAGCAGGTCGGCGACCTGTGGCTGCTGCGGCTGCCGTACCTGCAGACCTTCACCGCCGAGCGGGCCGCGTACCGCAACCTCGCGGGCGGGCTGAAGCCGCCACTGACGGCGACGTACGACAACCCGTACCAGGAGTGGATCGGCGCCCTCATCCGGGCCGATGTCTTCGGCTGGACCTGCCCGGGCGTCCCGCGGCGCGCCGCCCTGCTCGCCCGGCGGGACGCGGTGCTGTCGCACACCGGCAACGGGGTCTACGGCGCGATGTGGGCGGCGGCGCTGATCTCGGCGGCGTTCACGGCGCCCACCGTGCGGCACGCCGTCGACGAGGCCCTGGCCGTGATCCCGGCGAGCAGCCGGCTCGCCCGCGCGGTACGCCGGGTGGTCGCTCTGCACGACACCCGGATGTCCTGGGAGGACACGCTCACCACGCTCGCCGAGGAGACCACCGGGATGGGCTGGATCCATTCCGTGCCGAACGCGGCCGTCCTCACCGCCGGCCTGCTCTACGGCGACGGCGACTTCACCCGGACCATCACGCTCACGGTCCGCGGCGGCCTGGACACCGACTCCAACGGCGCGACCGCCGGTTCGGTGGCCGGCGTGTTCGGCGGGGCCGCGGCCATCCCGGACCAGTGGAAGGCGCCGCTGGAGGACACGGTCCGCAGCGCGGTGTTCGGCTTCGACGGGGTACGGATCAGCGAGCTGGCGGAGCGGACGCTGCGGCTGACGGAACACGCGGCCTGAGCGCCGGGGAATGAGGCGGGGAGGTGCTGGTTACCCTGCACCGGTGACTTCCTCTCCTGACTACGCCGCCTACATCGCGTCCCTCCCCCGCGTCCTGGCCGGCGCCGCCACGCTGTTCCGGGACGACGAGGGCCGTGTGCTGATCGTCGAGCCCAACTACCGGGATGGCTGGACGCTGCCCGGCGGCACCGTCGAGTCCGACGACGGCGAGACCCCGCGGCAGGGCGCCCGGCGCGAGACGGCCGAGGAGATCGGCCTGGACCGTGAGCTCGGCCGGCTGCTGACGGTGGACTGGGTGCAGGGCGCGGGCCGTCCGCCGCTGGTGGCGTACCTGTACGACGGTGGGGTGCTGAGCGAGGACGACTTCAAAGCGATCCGCCTCCAGGAGGAGGAGCTGCTGTCCTGGCGGCTGGTGGCGCGCGAGGAGCTGACCGAGTACCTGTCAGGCGCCCACAGCGGCCGCGTCCTGGCCGCCCTCGACGTCCTGGCGGACGGCTCGGGGACGGCGGAGCTGGAGAACGGCCGGCGGGTGTCCTGACGGGTCCGGCCTGTCACCCCTCGGCGTCCCGTTCGAAATGCGCTCGCCGCCGTCCCGCGGACCGGCCTACCCTCGGCGACATGGCCAAACCCCTTGTCGCCCTGCTCACCGGTGCCGGCATCAGCACCGATTCGGGGATCCCGGACTACCGCGGGCCGAACGGGCTGTGGCGGCGGGACCCCGAGGCGGAGAAGCTCGTCACGTACGAGTACTACATGGCCGATGCGGAGATCCGCCGCCGCTCCTGGCTGATGCGGCGCGACACCGGGGCGCTGCGGGCCGAGCCCACCGCCGCGCACCGGGCCGTGGCGGAGCTGGAGCGGTCCGGGGTGCCGGTACGGGTGATCACACAGAACGTGGACGGGCTGCACCAGCTCGCCGGGATGCCCGCCCGCAAGGTGCTCGAACTGCACGGGTCGGCCCGCAGTGTCGTCTGCACCGGCTGCCACGCCCGCGGCCCGATGGCGGACGCGCTCGCCCGGGTGGACGCCGGTGAGGACGATCCGCGCTGCCTGGAGTGCGGCGGGATCCTGAAGCCGGCGACGGTGATGTTCGGCGAGCGGCTCGACCCCGTCGTCCTCGGCGAGGCGGCCGCCGTCAGCAAGGCCTGTGACGTGTTCGTCGCCGTCGGTTCGAGCCTTCAGGTGCAGCCCGCGGCCGGTCTCGCCGGTGTCGCCGCCGACCACGGCGCCCGCCTGGTCGTCGTCAACGCCGAGCCGACCCCGTACGACGACCGTGCCGACGAGATCGTCCGCGATCCCATCGGCACGGCGCTGCCGAAGCTGCTGCGTCGCCTCGGGGACACCCCCTGAAGCCTCGGGGACACCCTCTGGAACCGCGGGGCCCCGCTAGAACAGCGCCGCCCCGCGTTCGAAGTCCAGCAGGCGCTGCTTGCGTTCCAGGCCGCCGCCGTAGCCGGTCAGGCCGCCGTTCGCGCCGATGACGCGGTGGCAGGGGACGATGATGCCGATGGGGTTGCGGCCGTTGGCGAGGCCGACCGCGCGGGAGGCGGCGGGGGTGCCGAGGGTGTCCGCGAGCCGGCCGTAGGTGCGGGTCTCGCCGTAGGGGATGCGGCGCAGTTCCTCCCAGACGGCGCGCTGGAACGGGGTGCCGGTCAGGCGCAGTTCGACGGTGAACTCCTCGAGCTCGCCCGCGAAGTAGGCCTTCAGCTGCTCCTCCGTCTCCGCGAAGGGGGTGTCGTCGCGGGTGCCGAAGGTCTCGTGCTGCGGGCGGTGGCGCTGGTCGGTCATGTAGAGGCCGCACAGGACGCCGTCCTCGGCGACGAGGGTGAGCGGGCCGTACGGGCTGTCGGTCATGGTGTGCTGCTTCATCGGACGTCCCTATACCGGAAGGAAGTTGATCGGGTGGCTGTCGGTCGCCCAGAGGTACTGGACCGCGTAGGCCCGCCAGGGGCGCCATGCCGCCGCGCGGGCGGTGAGGGCGGCCGGGGTGGCGGGCAGGCCCAGTTCCCGGGCTGCGCGGCGGATGCCGAGGTCGGTGGGGAGGAAGGCGTCGGGGTCGCCGAGGGCGCGCATGGCGATGACGTCCACCGTCCAGGGGCCGAAGCCGGGCAGGGCGAGGAGTTCGGCGCGGGTGCGCGGCCAGTCGCTCTCGACGCCCAGGTGGAGGTCGCCGTCGGCGAGCCGGCCGACCAGGGTGGTGAAGGTCGTGCGGCGGGTGCTCGGCATCGCCAGCGTCTCGGGGTCGAGCGCCGCGAGGGCCTCGGGAGCCGGGAAGAGGTGGGTGAGGCCGCCCTCGGGGTCCTCGACCGGTTCGCCGTGCGCGGTGACCAGGCGGGCCGCGTGGGTGCGGGCGGCGGCGGTGGAGACCTGCTGCCCGAGCACGGCCCGGACGGCGAACTCGGCCTCGTCGACCGTGCGCGGCACCCGCCGTCCGGGCGCCTTGTCCACCAGGGGCGCGAGGACCGGGTCCGTGCGGAGCTGGTCGTCGATGGCGACGGGGTCGGCGTCCAGGTCGAGCAGGCGGCGGCAGCGGCTGATGGCGACGGTCAGATCGCGCAGGTCGCTGAGGGTGAGGCGGCAGGCGATGTGGTCCGGGTGGGGGGTGAGGGCCACGATGCCGTGGCCGTAGGGCAGGCGGAGGGTGCGGCGATAGGAGCCGTCGCGCCACTCCTCCACGCCGGGTACGGCCGTCGCCGCGAGGTGGCCGAAGAGGTTGTCGGGGTTGAGCGGGGTGCGGAACGGCAGCCGCAGGGACAGGGCGCCGGGGGTGCTCGCGCCCTGCCGCTTCGGGGCGCGGGCGCGCAGCTCGCTCGGGGAGAGGGCGAAGACCTCGCGGACCGTGTCGTTGAAGGTGCGGATCGAGGCGAAGCCGGCGGCGAAGGCGATCTGCGCCATGGGCAGGGCGGTCGTCTCGATGAGCAGCCGGGCGGTCTGGGCGCGCTGGGCGCGGGCGAGCGCGAGGGGGCCCGCGCCCAGCTCCGCGAGGAGCTGCCGCTCGACCTGCCGGGTGCTGTAGCCGAGGCGGCCGGCGAGGCCGGGCACGCCCTCGCGATCCACGACCCCGTCGGAGATGAGCCGCATGGCGCGGGCCACGAGATCGGCGCGCTGGTTCCACTCCGGGGAGCCGGGGCTGGTGTCGGGCCGGCAGCGCTTGCAGGCCCGGAACCCGGCCTGCTGACAGGCCGCCGCGCTGGGGTGGAAGACCATGTTCTCCGGCTTGGGCGGCACGACCGGGCAACTGGGACGGCAGTAGATGCCTGTGGTCAGGACGGCCGTGAAGAACCAGCCGTCGAACCGCGCGTCCTTCGACCGGACGGCGCGCAGGCAGCGCTCGGTGTCGGTGTGCATCCCCATCTGCATGGGTCCAGCATCCGGCACCGGGCGGCGCGGGGCTGGCGAGAATCCGACATCGACGTGTCCGCTCCCGGCGGGCGGCACGGGCGGACAGCCGAGACAGATGAAGATTCATTCATGTGTTCGTGCGGGGCCGGTACGATGACGGCATGGGTCATGGAGCCGTCACCCCCGCGCAAGACGCCGCCGAGCGTGTACGCCTGGACGCGGACAACGTCGCGAACGTCGCCACCACGCTCCAGGCCCTGTCCACACCCTCCCGGCTGCTCATCCTCGCGCGGCTGCGCGAAGGCCCGCTGCCGGCCACGGAGTTGGCCGCCGAGGTGGGCATGGAGCAGTCGGCCTGCTCCCACCAGCTGCGGCTGCTGCGCAATCTGGGCCTGGTCGTGGGCGAGCGGCAGGGCCGTTCGGTGGTCTACGCACTGCACGACCACCATGTCGCCGAGCTGCTCGACCAGGCCGTGTACCACGTGGAGCATCTGCGGCTCGGCATCAGCGACGCCGCCGACTGAGGCGGCGCCGCTGTCCCACGATCCGTTCTAGTCGGTGGCGGTCCGCCGTCGCGAGGCCTCCGTCGCCTCGCTCACCCGCGTCAGCGGACGCAGCCGGTAGGTGTACGCGTAGTCGCGGTCGGCGAGCAGCTTGAACTCGGCGTGCGTGTGCGCGCCCCAGCTGTCGTCGCCGCCCACGCCCATCTGACGGTGGTTGAGCCGCAGGACCACCGCGTCCCGGGGGGTGAGCTGGTAGTCGTGGCGGGCCCCGACGGACAGGTCCTCGGGCGTGAAGTGCGAGGCGTTGACCTCCAGCAGCGGCTCACCGCTCACGAGCAGTCCGCGCCCCCGGCCGTCGGTCAGCGCGGCCCAGCGGACGTCGGTCTTGTTGCCGTTCTCCTGGGGGCGCAGGTAGGAGGTCCACTGCCCGGAGACGGTTCCGGAGTACAGGCCGACGTCGGTGGCGTCGTGGCGGTCCCACATGTTCTCCTCGGGTCCCCGGCCGTAGTAGTGCAGCCGGTCCAGGCTCCGCGGCAGGAACAGCAGGGTGCCGACCTCCGGGATGTACGGCAGGTTCGCCGCGCCCGGGTGCAGGGTGTTGTCGACCTTGATCTCGCCGTTGCCGAAGACTGTGAATGTCGTGCTGTACGTGGACTCCGTGCTGGTGGGCAGCGTGCCGGTGACGGTGACCTCGACGGCCCGGTCGGCCAGGGGCCGGACGCGTACGTCGGACACCTTGCGCTTCGCTCCGGCGTCGCGCCAGGTCTGGTTGCGGGTGTGCTGGCCGTTGCCGCGGTCGTTGTCGGTGGGCGCCCGCCAGAAGTTCGGGACGGGCCCTGAGGTGAGGAGACGGGTGCCGCCCGCCTCGTAGGAGGTGATGGTCCCGGTGCCCTTGTCGACGGTGACGGCGAAGCCCTTGCCCTTGACGGTGACGGTCTTGTCCCCGTCGGTGTGGCTCAGGGCGGGGACGCTCCGCAGCGGCGCGGGTTTCACGGCCGGACTGCCGGCGTCGAGGGCGAGTTGCTGCTTGGCCACCTCGAAGCCGGCCTTCGCCCACTCGGTGGCCTCCCTCGTGGTGAAGGAGAGCTGGAGGAAGTACTCGGTGCCGGGCTCGGGCCTGGCGGGGATCCGTACCGGGACCTTGATGTCCTTGCTGCTCAACGGGGCCACATCCAGCTGGTCGCGGGTCAGCCGGCCACGCTGGACGACCTCGCCGTCGGCGACCAGGGACCAACGGCCCTCGAACTCGCGGAGGTTGGTGAACAGGTACTCGTTGGTGAGCGTGACGGCACCGGGGCCGCCGGAGGCCGACGTGGCGTTGACGGCCTGGTAGATCTGCTTGACCTCGGCCGACTTGCCGGTGAGGCCGCGGTCGGCGGTGACGATGCCGTCGCCGGAGAAGGCACCGTCGTTGGGATTGTCGCCCCAGTCGCCGCCGTAGGCGTAGAACGTCCTGTCGCGCGGGCGCTTCTCGGTGAGGCCGGCGGTGGCGGCGTCGAACCAGAAGCGCACGCCCTCGTCGTCGGGCCCTCGCGTGTCCGAGGCCAGCTCCGCGGCGCTCAGAGCGCGGGCGTACACGCGGGCCCGGCGGATGGTGCCGCTGAACTCCCGGGTCGGGTTGTCGACGTCGGTGGCCAGCGACAGGGAGGCGGTGTTGTCGGCGGGGCGGCGGGTGGTGGTCCTGGTGCCCCGCACCTGGCCGTCGACGTACAGGGTGAGCGTGCCCGCGTCCGCGTCGAAGACGCCGGCGATGTGGTGCTCCTGGCCGGTCCAGCCCTCGGGCAGCGCCCAGCTCGCGGTGACCCACTGGCCGCCGCCGTGGATGAAGAACTCCAGGTTCCTGTCGGTCTGCTTGAGGGCGTACTGGGTGTCGCCCTTGGCGATGATGGGCTGATGGCCGCCGGTGACATCCGGGGTGACCCAGGCCTCCAGGGTCAGGGAGCCGGTGAGGTCGAGGCGGGTGTCGCGGGGGAAGACGGTGCCGCCCGAGACGCCCTTGGCGCGGTCGAAGGTGCCCGCGGGTGCCATGACCTCGCCGCGCAGCGAGCCCGGGCCGGACTCGGTCAGCAGCTTGCGTGCCGGGGTGGGCCAGCGCAGCGCCTGGTCGACGAAGTCCCAGATCCAGCCGCCCTGGAGGACGTCGTAGCGGCGGATGAGGTCCCAGTACTTCTTGAAGTTTCCGCTCGAGTTACCCATCGCGTGGGAGTACTCGATCATCACGTAGGGCCGGGTGTCGCCGGTGTCCTTGGCGCGCTGCTCGACCCGCTGCGGGCTGTCGTACATCTCGGAGCGGATGTCGCTGATGCCCGGGCGGTCGTCGCCCTCGTACTGGATGACGCGGGTGGAGTCGTAGGAACGGATCCAGTCGTGCATGGCGTTGAAGGTCGTGCCGCCGCCGGCCTCGTTGCCGAGGGACCAGATGACCACCGAGGCGTGGTTCTTGTCGCGGTGGACCATGTTCTGGGCGCGGACCACGCACGCCTCGGTCCACTCCGGGTGTCCGCTGCCGGGGAACTTGTCGCGGATGCCGTGGGTCTCCAGGTTGGTCTCGTCGACGAGGTAAAGGCCGTACTCGTCGGCGAGTTCGAGCCACAGGGGGTTGTTGGGGTAGTGCGAGGTGCGGACGCTGTTGATGTTGAGGCGCTTGATGATCTGGATGTCCTCGACCATCTGCGCCCGGGTGAGCGCCGAGCCGGTGACGGGGTGCATCTCGTGCCGGTTGGTGCCGCGGAAGGAGACCGGCTTGCCGTTGATGCGCATCAGGCCGTCCTTCAGCGCGAACTCGCGGAAGCCGACCCGGTGCGAGAGGGTCTCGACCACCTTGCCGGCCGGGTCGCGCAGGCGGAGCACGGCGGTGTAGAGGTTCGGGTGTTCGGCCGACCACAGCTGGGGCGAGGGGACGGCCCTGGACGCCTCGGCGGTGGCCTCGTCGCCGTCGGGGACGTCGACGGTCCGGTTCAGGGGGCGGGACCAGACGGCATGGCCACGCGCGTCGTAGAGCTGGGTCTCGACGGTGTAGCGGCCCGCGCCCTCGCCGCCGTAGTCGCGGACCTGGGCGGTGACCTTGAGCTCGGCGGAGGTGTAGTCGTCGCCCAGCGGGGTGTCCAGGCGGAAGTCACGCACGTGCACGGCGGGCGTGGAGAACAGGTGGACCGAGCGGAAGATGCCGCTCAGCCGGATCATGTCCTGGTCCTCCAGCCACTCCGCGTCGGAGTAGCGGTACACCTCGACCGCGATCTGGTTGGTGCCCGGCTTGAGGTGGGGGGTGATGTCGTACTCGGCGGAGGTGTAGGAGTCCTCGTGGTAGCCCGCCAGCTTGCCGTTGATCCACACGTAGTGGGCGGACTTGACGCCCTCGAAGTGCAGGAAGGTGCGCCGGCCCGACCAGTTGCGGGGCACGGTGAACGTGCGGCGGTACTGGCCGACGGGGTTGTAGCGGGTCGGGGCGGCGGGCGGCTGGGCGTTCTCGCCGCCGCCGTTGGGGCCCCACCAGGGGTAGGTGATGTTGACGTAGATCGGGAAGTCGTAGCCGTGCAGCTGCCAGGCCGAGGGCACGGGGATGGTGTCCCAGCCGGAGTCGTCGACGTCGGTGCCGTAGAAGTCCGGGTCACGGTCGTCGGGGCGGTCCGCGTAGGCGAACTTCCAGGTTCCGTCGAGGCTCAGCCGGTACGGCGAGTGCTCGCGGTCGCCCTTCAGTGCCTGTCCGAGGTCCGCGTAGGGCATGAGGGTGGTGTGCGGTGGCTCGGTGCCCACCCGGTACACGCTCAGGCCGTCGTTCCACTCCGGAGGGCCGTCCGCCGCCGGGCGCCGGCCGGCCGCGTGCGAGGCGGTGGGCGACGCCGAGAGGGCGAGCGCGCCGAGCACGGCGGCTCCTCCCTCCAGCAGACGACGGCGGCTGACGACGGGCCGGTCGGTGGGGGACGGATGCGGGGGGTGCGGCATGAACGTGGCCTTCCTCGGTTCGACAGGTGCGGTGCTGCACGGACTGAGGGCACGTCAGAAGCGATCCTCAACTGCGCACCCGTGGTGGGTGTTTCTGTTGATTCAGGTGACAACTGACGGTGACAGAGCAACTGCTGAGCAGGCACACCCTAGGACTCGCACACAATCGAAGCAATGACCGCGTCTGACTTTGTGCGGTCCTGATGATTCAGGCCGTGAGGAAGGCCAGCAGTTCGCTCGTCAGCCGCGCGGGCGCGTCCAGCGGGACGAGATGTCCGGCGTCGGGGACGGGTACCAGCCGCGCACCCGGGATGAGGTCGGCGAGTTCCCGCCCCTTGGCGAAGGGGATCCAGGTGTCCTCGGTGCCCCAGCACACCGTGACGGGCAGGTCGATCGAGGGATAGAGCGGCTGGATCTCGTCGGTGTAGCGCTGGTCGGCCTGCGCGATCTGCCGGTAGAAGGCCGCCTGCCCCTCCTCCCCCGTCCAGGGCCCGACCAGGGCGTCGAGGATGGCGGGGCGCAGGCCGGGGTGGCTCGCGGAGGTGACGTACTCGCGCACCAGGGCCTCGTGCAGCGCCGCCGGGAGCTGCTCGAAAACCTGACTGTGCTCCCCGACCAGGCGGAAGAAGGGCGAGCCCCAGGGCTTGAGGGCCACCGGATCGACCAGCGCGAGCCGCCGGTAGCGGGCCCCGTGCAGCAGGTGGGCGCGCAGGGCCACGCAGCCGCCGAAGTCGTGCGCGATCACGGACGGCTCCCGCAGCCCCCAGTGCGCCAGCAGCTCGGTGAGGATCCGGCCCTGGGCGGCCAGTGAGACGTCCTGGCCGGCGTGCATGCCGGAGGTGCCGTAGCCCGCCATGTCCCAGACGTGGACATGGTGCCCGACGGCGGCGAGGGCGGGTCCGATCTCGTGCCACACGTACGACGAGAAGGGCGTCCCGTGCAGCAGCACGACCGGCTCTCCGCCGGGGTCGCCCCACCGGTCCCAGCGCACCGTCCCCGACCCCGTGAGCAGGCTCTCCCGCAGCGCCACGTCCTCCACGATGCCGCTCCCTTCCGCCGCGGGTCCCGACCCGCGCTTTTTTGTCGTTTCGGCGCGACAGTGCCGCTGCTCCGACCGTAATGTGACCTCATCGGACAGCCCGCACAACAGATCATGGCGGTACCTTTGCCGCGCCGGAAGGAGCGGCCCGCATGAACGGCTATGCGACCTCGGACCGCGACGCCGTCACGGCCGCGCCCGGCGGGCTGCTCGATCTGCTCAAGGTCGCGGCCGTGGTTCTCGACGCGCGCGGGCACATCGCGCTGTGGAGCCCCGAGATCGAGCAGCTGCTCGGCTGGACCGCGGAGGAGGCTCTGCGGCAGCGCGCCGACACCCTCCTGGTCTCCCCCGAGAACCGCCCCCGGGGCAGGGAACTGTTCACGCAGGTCAGCACGGGGGCGCGGTGGGCCGGGGTGTTCCCGCTGCGGCACCGTGACGGGACGGAACGGGCCGTGGAGTTCCGTACGATGCGCCTCCTCGACCCCGAAGGGCAGCCCCACCTGCTGGGGCTCGCCACGGACGCGACGACGGTACGCAAGGTGGAGCGCGACCTCGCCCTCTCCCACAGCCTCGTCAACCAGACCCCGCTCGGCATCGCCGTCTTCGACAACGACCTGCGCTGGGTCGGGGTCAACCCCGCACTGGAGCGGATCAACGGCGTGCCCGAGGAGGCCGTGCTGGGGCGCCGGGTCGGTGAGGTGCTGCCGGACCTCGACGTCGCGGCCATCGAGACCCGGATGCGGCACGTCCTGGAAACCGGCAGACCGCTGCTCGACCAGCAGACCGTAGGGCGTACGGCGGCGGACGCGCAGGAGCGCGCCTACTCGGAGTCGTACCACCGCATCGAGGACACCGACGGCCGGGTCCTCGGGCTCGCGATGGCCGTACTGGACGTCACCGAGCGCCAGCAGGCCGCGGCCGAGGTCGCTCAGGCGCGCCAGCACCTGTCGGTGATCGCCGACGCGGGGATGAAGATCGGCACCACGCTGGACCTCCAGCAGACCGCCCGGGAACTGGCCGACGTGGTCGTGCCGCACCTGGCGGACCTGGCCGCCGTGGACGTCCTGGAGTCGGTCGTGGCCCGCGGCACCATCACGCCCGTGTCGGGCGGCTCCCCGGCCGAGTTCCGGGCGCTGGCCGTCGCGGCCGGTTACCCCACCGACGCCATCCACGCCGCCGACCCGGTGGGCGAGCTCGCCACGTACGGCTCGTCGCGGATCATCACGCAGTGCGTCCGCAGTGCCCGCCCGGTGCTGGTCGAACGCGTGGACGCCAAGATGCTGCGGCGCCTGGCCCGGGACTCACGGGCCGCCCAGGCCCTGCACGAAGCCGGCGCCCACTCCTACCTGGCGCTGCCGCTGGTGGCCCGGGGCAAGGTGCTCGGCACGCTCTCGCTGTACCGCACGGTCAACGAGCGCCCCTTCGACGACCGGGACCGGGTTCTCGCCTCGGAACTGGCCGCGCGCGCCGCGATCTGCATAGACAACGCCCGCCTCTACGGCCGCGAGCGCGGCACCGCCCTGACCCTGCAGCGCAGCCTGCTCCCGAGCACGCCTGCGGAGCGGGAAGGGCTGGACATCGCCGCCCGCTACCGCCCGGCCCTCAGCGAGGTCGGCGGCGACTGGTACGACGTCCTCCCGCTGGGCCCGGGACGCACCGGGCTGGTCGTCGGGGACGTCATGGGCAAGGGTGTCCAGGCCGCGGCGATCATGGGGCAGCTGAGCACGGCCACGCGGGCGCTGGCCCGGCTGGACCTGCCGCCCGCCGAGCTGCTGCGGCACCTCGACGACATCGCCGGCTCGCTCGGCGACGCGATCGCGACGTGCGTGTACGCGGTGTGCGACCTCGGGCGCGGCACCTGCGAGCTGTCCAGCGCCGGGCATCTGCCGCCGGTGCTCGCCGGGGCGGACGGCAGTGCGCGGCTCGTCGACGTGCCGGGCGGTGTCCCGCTCGGGGTCGGCGGCGTGGAGTTCGGCACCGTGGAGGTGGAGCTCGCCCCGGGCTCCCTGCTCGCCCTGTACACGGACGGCCTGGTCGAGAACCGCGGGGAGCCCATCGACACCGGCCTCGGCACCCTGACCCGGCTGCTCCAGCACGCGGGGCCCAGCCTTCAGCGCGCGAGCGACTCTCTGCTCAGCGCGCTGAGTCCGGAGCCGGACGACGACGTGGCCCTGCTGCTGGTCCGCACCAGGGCCTGAGCCATGACGGGCTCAGGCGTCACCCCTGCGGGGCGTGCACAGGGCCCAGATGATGAACCCTGACATCGCGATCATGATCACGGACCAGACCGGGTAGGCCGGCAGGGAGAGGAAGTTGGCGATGATGACGAGGGCAGCGATGCCCACGCCGAAGACGCGCGCCCAGCCCGCCCCCTGGAACAGGCCCATGCTGACCAGCACGGCGACCACGCCCAGGGCCAGGTGGGTCCAGCCCCAGCCGGTGAGGTCGAACTCGAAGATGTAGTTGCGGGTCGAGACGAAGACCTCGTCCTCGGCGATGGCCGAGATGCCGCGCAGGACGGCCAGGATCCCGGCGATCATGAGCATGATCGCCGCGAAGGCCGTCATGCCGGTGGCCCAGCCGCGCTTCGCCGTCGCGTGCCCGTGCGTAGGGTGTGTGGCGGTCATCCTGCTCCTCGATTCTGCTGAGTCCGGCGCGGTCAGCGACCGGAGGTGGGGGGACCGGGGCGCCCTGTGCGCCCCATGCGGCGGAGCGGCCGCGCAGCGGTTCCCGCGGATCCGTACAGCCCGGCGAGCTCGTCGGCACTGCCGGGCCGGTGCTCGCCGCCCCGGGAACCGCACCTCGCGGCCCTCCGCCCCGGTCGCCCGCCCGGCAGCGGTCCCCGTCGACCTCAGCCTGCCCGGGGCGCATGTCGGGCTGCCTCACCCGTGGCGGGTGATCCCTGTGCGGCGCCGGAGCGCTGAGGTGGTGGGACAGGCCTTGTGGGGCGCCCAGGTGCCGGAGGCGGGACCGCGACCGGAAGACGCGCGATGGACGATCCAGTGGAGCAGCCGGACCGGCGCCCGCCGGGGCGGCGACGGCGTGCCGCGGTCTCGGCCCTCGTCCGCGCCGCGCTCGTCGCGGCCGGGCTCGTCACCGTCTACTACGTGCTGCCCCTGGACGGACGCGGCACGACCACCGACTCGGTCCTGCTGGCCTGCGGTCTGCTGCTGGTCGTCGTGGTGTTCTGGTGGCAGGTGCGGGCCATCGTGACCTCGCCTCACCCCCGGCTGAAGGCCGTCGAGACCCTGGCCACCACGTTGGCGCTCTTCCTGCTGCTCTTCGCGGGCGCCTACTTCCTGCTGGAGCACACCACCCCCGGCTCGTTCAGCGAGCCGCTGACCAAGACGGACTCCCTGTACTTCACGCTCACGACGTTCACCACCGTCGGATACGGCGACATCACGGCCCGCTCGCAGACCGGCCGGGTGCTGGCGATGATTCAGATGGTGGGCGGTCTGATGCTGGTGGGCGTGGCGGCGCGGATCCTCGCCGGCGCCGTGCAGGCGGGACTGCGCCGGCAGGGCCGGGAGCCCTCGGACGACTTCCCCACGCGGCGGAAGGACTGAGCCATGACCGTACCGAGCCCCTTCACGACCTTCATGTCACCGGCCGAGCGGGCGGCCGCCGGCCGGGAGGCGCGGCGGCGGGTGCCGCGGTCGGCCCACGCCGGGTTCGAGGCGGGGCCGGACCGGTTCGACCCGGTCGACGTGCTGGAGCGCCAGTCGGCCACCCGGGTGACGGAGTTGGTGCCGCTCCGCTACGCCCGCATGCTGGAGTCGCCGTTCCGCTTCTACCGCGGCGCGGCGGCCATCATGGCGGCGGACCTGGGGGCCACCACGGACACCGGGCTGCGGGTGCAGCTGTGCGGGGACGCCCACCTGCTGAACTTCCGGCTGCTGGCCTCGCCGGAGCGCCATCTGGTATTCGACATCAACGACTTCGACGAGACGCTGGCCGGGCCGTTCGAGTGGGACGTCAAACGGCTCGCGGCCAGCTTCGCCATCGCGGGCCGCGCCAACGGCTTCGGGACCGCTGAACAGAACGGCGCGATCGAGACCTGTGTCCGGGCCTACCGGCGGCGGATGCGGGACTTCGCCGGGATGCGGAACCTGGACATCTGGTACGCCCAGGACGACGCCGACCACATGCGGGAGCTGATGGCCACGTCGATGTCCAAGGAGGCACGGCGCCGCACCGCCAAGGCCACGGCGAGCGCCCGGACCCGCACCCACATGCAGGCCTACGCCAAGCTCACCCGGGACACGGCCGAGGGGCGGCGGATCACTCCGGACCCGCCGCTGATCACCCCGCTGCGGGACCTGGTGGGCGACTCCTCGGGGCACGGACGGGAAGAGGATCTGCGCGCCGTCCTGGAGGGGTACGCCCGCAGCCTGTCGTCCGAGCGCCGGCATCTGCTGCGCCGGTACCGCCTGGTGGACATCGCCCGCAAGGTCGTCGGGGTCGGCAGTGTCGGCACCCGCTGCTGGATCGTGCTGCTGCTCGGCCGCGACGACGACGATCCGCTGCTGCTCCAGGCCAAGGAGGCGCAGGAGTCGGTGCTCGCGGCGCACAGCGGCGGCGACCGCTACGACAACCAGGGCCGCCGTGTGGTGGCGGGACAGCGGTTGATCCAGACGACCAGCGACATCCTGCTGGGCTGGACGCACACGGTGGGCCTCGACGGACAGGAGCGGGACTTCTACGTGCGGCAACTGCGCGACTGGAAGGGCATCGCCCAGCCGGAGACCATGGACCCCGACCTGCTGCGGCTGTTCGGGCGGCTGTGCGGAGCGAGCCTGGCACGGGCCCACGCCCGCTCCGGCGACCCCGTCGCCATCGCGGCCTACCTGGGCGGCGGCGACCGCTTCGACCGCTCCCTCACTGTGTTCGCCCAGGCGTACGCCGACCAGAACGAGCGGGACTTCGCGGCGCTGGGCGCGGCGGTCCGCTCGGGGCGTGTGCACGCGGCGGCCGGGTGATGACCGGCCGCGTCCGGTCCCGAGCGGACCGGGGCACGTCCTGGCCCGGCCTCCGGCGGGGCGTCACACTCTCACCCGCCGCGGGCGATGCGCCCCCGGCGCCATCCGGGGTTCCCTGAGGTCCACGGACACCACCTACGGAGCCGCCCGGGTCCGGCCCGTGCGGCTCGGAACAGGGGTACGGCCATGTGCCGCTGGCTCGCCTACTCGGGCACTCCCGTGCTGCTCGACGACGTCCTCTACCGCCCGCAGCACTCGCTGATCGACCAGAGCCTGCACGCGCGGATGGGGGTCGAGACCACCAACGGCGACGGCTTCGGCGTCGGCTGGTACGCGTGGCATCTGCGCACTCCCGCCGTCATCCGCGACACCGGCCCGGCCTGGAGCAACCGCAACCTGCGGGAGATCGCCGACCACGTCCGCTCGCCGCTGTTCTTCGCGCATGTGCGCGCCTCCACCGGATCGGCCGTGCAGCAGACGAACTGCCATCCGTTCCGCCACGGGCGGTGGATGTGGATGCACAACGGGGCGATCGACGGGTTCCGTGAACTGCGCCGGGATCTCACCCTGGCGGTGGACCCGGGGCTGTTCGCGTCGATGGAGGGCACGACGGACTCCGAGGTGATGTTCCACGTGGCGCTCACCCTGGGGCTGGACGGCGACCCGCCGGGCGCGGTGGCGCGGATGACGGGGATGATCGAGCGGCTGGGCCGCGAGCACGGGGTGCCGCAGCCGCTGCAGATGACGGTCGCGGTGACCGACGGCGAGCGAGTGTGGTTCTTCCGCTACTCCAGCGCGGGAAAATCACGGTCGCTGTACTACAGCAGCCGCGTGGAGGACGTGCGTGCCCTCCACCCCGACCTCGGGTTCCTCAACCATGTCTCCGACGAGACCCGGCTGGTCGTGTCGGAGCCGCTGGGCGATCTCCCCGGCGTGTGGAACGCCGTACCGGAGAGCACCTACGGTGTCGTGCAGCCCGGGCGGGAACTGCTGCAGCACTTCGAGCCGGAGCCCGTCTGAGCCCTGCCACTCGCCCGGTTCAGCGCAGCCGCGCGGCGAACGCCTCGTACGCCCGCTCGTCGAAGAGGACGAACCTGACCTCCTCGACGGTGGTGTCCGCCGCCCGGACGGTCTCGACCGCGATGCGGGCCCCGTCGTCCATCGGCCAGCCGTAGACACCGGTGGAGATCGCGGGGAACGCCACGGTGCGAGCGCCGAGTTCACCGGCGACGCGGAGCGACTCGCGGTAGCAGGAGGCGAGCAGGCCGGAGCGGTCCTCGGTGGTGCTGAACACCGGGCCTACGGTGTGGACGACCCAGCGGGCGTCGAGGTCGCCCGCGGTGGTGGCGACCGCCTGACCGGTGGGCAGCCCCTTGCCGAGGTGCGCCGCGCGGAGCCTGCGGCAGTCCTCCAGGATCGCGGGGCCGCCACGTCGGTGGATCGCCCCGTCGACCCCTCCCCCGCCCAGCAGGGAGGAGTTGGCCGCGTTGACGATCGCGTCGACGCTCTCGCGGGTGATGTCGCCTTGGACCAGTTCGATGGCCGTCATATCCGCCTCAGTCGCTTCCAGACGGCCTTCGCCGCGTTGTGGCCCGACATGCCGTGCACGCCGGGGCCGGGCGGGGTCGCCGACGAGCAGATGAAGACGGCCGGATGCGGGGTGCGGTACGGGAACAGGGTGGGCCTCGGGCGCAGCAGGAGCTGGAGGCCGGAAACCGCGCCGGAGGCGATGTCCCCGCCGATGTAGTTGGCGTTGCGGGCGGCCAGTTCGGGCGGCCCCGCCGTGGCGCGGGCCAGGACGCGGTCGCGGAACCCCGGGGCGAAGCGCTCCAGTTGGCGCTCGATGGCGTCGGTGAGATCGCCGGTCCAGCCGTGCGGGACGTGACCGTAGGCCCAGAAGACGTGCTTGCCAGCCGGGGCCCGGCTGGGGTCGACGACGCTCGGCTGGACCGTGATCAGGAACGGCCGGTCGGGGGCCCGGCCCTCCCTGGAGGCCGCGCGCAGGGCTGATCCGATCTCCGCGCTGCTCGCGCCGACCTGCACCGTGCCGGCGGCGCGGGCCTCCTTCGCGGTCCAGGGCACGGGGCCGTCCAGGGCGTAGTCGACCTTGAAGACGCCCGGCCCGTAGCGGTATCCGGCGTAGTGGTTGCCGAAGCCGGCGATGCGGGCCAGGGCGGTGGGTGAGGTGTCGAAGACGTAGGCCCGGGCCGGTGGCAGGTCGTCGAGGCGCTTGACCTCGTAGTCCGTGTGGACGCTGCCGCCGAGGTCGCGCAGGTAGGCGGCGAGGGCGTCGGAGAGGGACTGGGAGCCGCCGCGGGCGAGAGGCCAGCCGCGGGCGTGCGCCGCGAGGGCGAAGACCAGGCCGATGGCGCTGGTGGCGAAGCCGCCGAGCGGTGCCATGACGTGGGCGACGAGCCCGGAGAACAGGGCCTTGGCCGGCTCGTCGCGGAAGCGGCGCATCAGCAGCGTCGACGGGGGCAGCCCGGCCAGGCCGAAACGGGCGAGGGTCACCGGGTCGCGGGGCAGGGCGGTCAGGGGCAGTGACATGAAGTCCCGGGCGAGGGTGTCCCACTTGGGCAGGAAGGGCTCGACCAGCCTGCGGTACGCGCCGGCGTCACGCGGGCCGAAGGAGGCGGCCGTCTCGCCGACGGTCCGGGCCAGGACGGCCGCCGAGCCGTCCGGGAAGGGGTGCGCCATGGGCAGCTCGGCGTGCAGCCACTCCAGGCCGTACCGCTCGAGGGGCAGGGCGCGGAACGCGGGTGAGTTGATGGCGAGCGGGTGGGCCGCCGAGCACGGGTCGTGGCGGAAGCCGGGGAGGGTGAGCTCCTCGGTGCGGGCTCCGCCGCCCACGGTGCTCCGGGCCTCGAAGACGGCGACGGAGAAACCGCGACGGGCCAGCTCCACGGCCGCGGTCAGTCCGTTCGGCCCCGCACCCACTACGACGACATCGAGCATCGACGGCACCTTCGGACCCCTTCGTCAGCCGACGGCCACTGAACATCAGGATATGCCCGGAGACTGACAGTCACCGGCCGCGGGTGTTTTCCACTGCGGAAGAGCACTTCACGGCGGCCGGAACCCTCACATGCGCACCGTGCGTAACCATCTGTGTGCGACACGCGACGATCTGCGTTCTCAGGCCCCGCCCGACAGCAGGCCCACCACCCTGCGGGCCGTGGCCGCGTCGCGGGCGGCGGTGAAGGGCAGGGCGTTGCCGCCCTGGATGCGGAACGGGTCGCCCGCGAGGGTGAGGTGCGCGCCACCCGCCTCCTCGACCAGGAGCAGACCGGCCGCGTGGTCCCAGGCCGCTTCCCAGGAGAACGCCACCGCGTCCAACTCGCCGCGGGCGATGGCGAGATACTCCAGTCCGGCGGAGCCGCACGGGCGCGGTGCCACACCGTCGGCGCGCAGGCCGAGCAGGGCGTCCTTCTGCTCGTCCGTCGTGTAGTCGGGGTGGGAGGTGGCCACGCGCAGGTCCCGGCCGGGCTCCGGCACTCCGGCGAACAGCCGCTCCCCGCCGAGGCGGGCGCCCTTGCCCCGCTGGGCGAAGGCGAGCCGGTCGTCGGCGGGCGCGTACGTCCAGGACGCGAGCAGGGTGCCGCGGTGGGCGAGCGCGACCAGGGTGCAGAACCCGGCCTCGCCACGCACGAACTGGCGTGTCCCGTCGACCGGGTCGACGATCCAGACCGGGGCGTCGTCGCGTATCGCCCCGTACGACGCGGGGTTGGCGTGCACCGCCTCCTCGCCGACCACGACCGAGCCGGGCAGCAGGGCGACCAGGGCCTCGGTCAGGTACAGCTCGGCCTTGCGGTCGGCGTCGGTCACCAGGTCGTGCGGGCCGCTCTTCTGGTCGACCTCGTGCGCGGCGAGCCGGCGCCAGCGCGGCAGGATCTCGGCGGCGGCCGCCTTGCGGATCGCCTCTTCGACGTCGGAGGCGTGCTCTGCGAGAAACTCTTCGATGGTTTCGTTGCTGTCGTTCACCCCTCCATGACAACACGGGCCACTGACAGGCCCTGCCCCCCGGGTGCACGCCGGGTGGCATCGCGATGAACAGCGGGCGCGGCCGGGCACGGCCGGACGCCGATGCGCGCCACGGGCTCGGGCGGCTGCGGATCCGGTTGGATCACCGGCCAACCGGCCACCTCGCGGGTGCGGATGTCCGTTGGATCACCGGCCACTGCCTGGCTCGCGGGTCCGAATGCCCGTTGGATCACCGGCCCCGCGCCCACCCCTGCATCCCGCGCGGGTGCCGATCTCCCGCAGGATCACCGGCCGACCGCGTACCCCTGCATCCCGCGCGGGTTCGCCGCCGCCGACAGCACGCCCGTCTCCGGGTCACGCGCGACCACGCACAGCCGGCCTTCCGACCAGGGGCCGCCCACGGTCACGTCGTGGCCGCGGCGCCGCAGCTCCTCGACGACGGCGGGGTCGGTGCGGGACTCCACGGTCACGCTGCCCGGGCGCATGCCGCGCGGGTAGAAGGAGCCGGGGAAGCTGTCGTTGTGCCAGTTCGGGGCGTCGATCGCGCCCTGGAGGTCGGGGCCGCCGCGCACGGGGCCGCGCAGGGCGACCGCGAGGAAGAAGTGCAGCTGCCACTGATCCTGCTGGTCCCCGCCGGGCGTGCCGAACGCCAGCACGGGCACGCCGTCGCGCAGGGCGATCGAGGGCGTCAGGGTGGTACGGGGGCGGCGGCCGGGGGTGAGGGAGTTCGGCAGGCCCTCCTCCAGCCAGGCCATCTGGAGCCGGGTGCCGAGCGGGAAGCCGAGTTCGGGTACGACGGGGTTGGACTGGAGCCAGCCGCCGCTGGGGGTGGCCGAGACCATGTTGCCCCAGCGGTCGACGACGTCGAGGTGGCAGGTGTCGCCGCGGGTGGTCCCGTCGGCGAGGATCTCCGGCTCGCCCGGCACGGGGGACGCCGGGCTCTTGGCGACGGTCGGTTCGCCGACGCCCAGGGCGTCGAAGCCTTCCTGTGCGGCGGCCGCCACGCGCGCGTGCGCGCACAGCCGCGGGGTGCGTCCGCCGGGGCTGCCGGGTCGCAGGTCGTTCTCGGCCCGCTCGCCGACGAGGGCCCGTCGGGCCGTATTGTAGGCGTCGGACAGCAGGTCGTCGAGGGGCACGTCGGCGGCGTCCCCGTACCAGGCCTCCCGGTCGGCCATGGCGAGCTTGCAGTTCTCCACCAGGAGGTGGACGTAGTCGGCCGAACCGTACGGGGGCAGTTCGGGCGGGAGCAGGGCGAGTTGCTGGAGGAGGACCGGGCCCTGGCTCCAGGGGCCCGGCTTGCACACGGTCCAGCCGTTCCAGTCGTAGGTCGCCGGTGTCTCGTAGGTCGCGGACCAGGCGGCGAGGTCCGCGGCCGTGAGGGTGCCGGTGTGGCGTTCGCCGCTGGTGTCCCTCGTGGGGTGTCCGGCCTGGCGGACGAGGGCGTCGGCGATGAAGCCGGTACGCCACACCTGCCGCGCGGCCTCGATCCGTGCCTCCCGGTCGCCCGCGCCGGCGGTCTCGGCGAGCAGGCGCTTCCAGGTGGCGGCGAGCGCGGGGTTGGCGAAGAGCTCGCCGGGGCGCGGCGCTTTGCCACCGGGCAGGTAGACGTCCGCCGAGGAGGTCCACTCCGTCTCGAACAGCTCGCGCACGGTCTCGACGGTCTCGCCGACCCGCTCCACGGGCGCGTGTCCGTGCTCGGCGTAGCCGATGGCGTACGCCAGGACGTCGTCGAGGGACTTGGTGCCGTGGTCGCGCAACAGCAGCATCCAGGCGTCGAACGCGCCCGGCACGGCGGCGGCGAGCGGCCCGGTGCCGGGAACCAGGTCCAGTCCGAGGCCCTGGTAGTGCTCGACGGTCGCGCCCGCCGGTGCGACGCCCTGCCCGCACAGAACCCGTACCTCGCCACCGGCCGGGGCGAGCAGGATCGGCGCCTCGCCCGCCGGGCCGTTGAGGTGCGGTTCGACGACGTGCAGCACGAACGCGCCCGCCACGGCCGCGTCGTAGGCGTTGCCGCCGCTCTCCAGGACGGCCATCGCCGACTGCGAGGCGAGCCAGTGGGTGGAGGACACCATGCCGAAGGTGCCCTGGAGGGTGGGGCGGGTGGTGAACATAGGGCCTCTCAGCTCGCTGTTTACGTGTACCGGCTCGGACGATGGGCACTCAGGATGGGTGCCGGGGAGAATCTGGGGAGTTTGCGCCGGACACCTCCTCCCACTCCAGGTGTCGGCGGCGATCGCGCCACCGTACTTCGTCGTCAGCACGCGAACCGAGCAATCCCTGCAGTTGTTCTTCGCCTCGAAGGCTCGCGAACAGTGGACCCCGTACTGCCGCTCAGCCCGTTGACCCGCGGCGCAGGTCGCTGACGGTTTCGCCGAACTCGCGTTTCAGGGCCCGGCCGAGGTGTTTGGTGTCGTGCACTCCCCATCGTGCCGCGATCGTGGCTGTGGAGATGTCCGCGCAGGCGGGGTCGAGAAGGTCGCGGCGGATCCGTAGCAGGCGTTCATGCCGGACCCAGGCGGCGAAGGTCAGGTCACTGCCTTTGACAAGCGCGTGGAGGTACCGGACTGAGATGTGGTGCCGGTGCGCGACTCGTTCCGCACTGAGGTGGGGGTCGCCGAGGTGGGCCAGTGCGTAGACGCGGATACGGTCGGCGAGGCCGCTGGCGACGGAAGCCCGCTCGGGAGTGGTGTCGGCAAAAGTGGCGAGGAGGAGGGCGGTGAGCGCGTCGGCCACATACGTGCGTGACGGGCCCTGACAGGGAAGGTCCTCGTAGACGGCGGACAGTGCGTGGCCGAGGAGTCTGCCGATCCCGCCCTGAGTGGATACGGGGAGCGCCGTGCGCCGGCCGAGGGAGGCCGCGTGCCTTCCGAGACCTGGCCGCGGAACGCAGAGCACGGTCATCTCACTGGAGTCGGCACCGATGAGCCGGTAGGGCCGGGTGTTGTCACAGGCGAACACCTCACCGGGTTTCACCGTCGCCGTCCGGTCATCCTGGACCGCCGTGACCTGGCCGTGGTGGAGCAGATTGAAATGAATCCACTCCACGTCGCTGGAGGTGATGCTGCGGTTGTCTCGCGTCACTGTTGCGGCGGCTGCCTGGATGCGAGCGACGACCACGGGCCCGATGACTGTGTGGTCGACGACTGCTTCGAATCCCTGGGGGCCGGGATCGGTCACCCGCAACGGGGCGAACAAGGCCGAGGCAACGGCCTCGAACGACTCAGTTCCTCTTAATCGGGAGCCCTTGCGAACTGTCATGCCGATCTCCCCCCAGCTCACTGTTTGCGCGGACATTTTACTGCCTCGTTGTGCACGAACTGGAGAGGCACAGTGCGCGCATTGGTGCTCTTGGGTCACAGATCGCCCCTACAGTCGTCAACGACCGATGTACGACGTCGACAACTGGGGGATTTGCATGTTCAAAGGCCGTATCGCAAAGGCAGTTGCCTCGACAGCGCTCGTCCTTGGGGCAGCGACGGCGTTCGCGCCGGGCGCAGCAGCGGACAGCGCCTCGTCGCTGACCGCTGTCCCGACGTCCGGCGACTCCGCCCTGCAGTCGTGTTGGGGGCAGCGGGTGACCGGCAGCGCGGGCCACAAGGGGAACAAAACCTGGTGCGACTCGGGGCGGTACCGTGAAGTGATCACGTGTGAGACTCTGGGCGGCTACCAGTACGTGCATTACGGCCCGTGGGTATGGGCGAGCGCGGAGAGCGTCGCATGGTGCAACCTCGGCGACGCGATCATCGGGGACCGGACGCAGGTGGGCTGAGTCAGTTCCGTTCGGGGAACAGTCGCCACGGCTGTTCCCCGAACGGCTTCATAGGACTTCCCTTTCGGGCTGCCACCCTTTCTCGTTCGGCAGCAAGGGCGTCCTCCGCTTTCAGGGTGCCGAGTTCCGCTCGAACGTTCCCAGTAATACGCCGGCGAGGGATACGGCCACACCCCCCTTTCTTGCGCTGGGACTCGACCTTGCCGTCATCCGGCAGGCACCTGACAGGGCCGGCACTTCACCGAAAGACGCTGAAAGACGCGTCACACTCCGCGGCCGGACCGACTCCCCGTCCCGTGAAAACCCGCAGGTCAGAGCTCGAATGCTCTGAGGTTATGGATCGCTACGCTGCCAGGCATTGGACGCATGACACGCAGCGTCACAGTCTGGGACGAGTCCCCGGTCCCGACCTTCTGAGGAGTCATCATGGGCACAGAGAGGAGCACCGTCGACGGTGTCATCCGGACGAGCGCGCGCGGCCACTCCGTCCTGAACAGTCCGCGTCTGAACCGGGGTACGGCCTTCACCCGGCGGGAGCGGCAGGAGCTCGGGCTGACCGGCCTGGTGCCGCCGCAGGTCCTGACGCAGGACCAGCAGGCCGCCCGCGCCTACACCCAGTTCCGGTCCCAGCCCGACGACCTCGCCAAGAACGTCTATCTGACGGCGCTGCGCGACCGCAACGAGGTGCTCTTCCACCGGCTCCTCGGTGACCATCTCGCCGAGATGCTGCCGATCGTCTACACCCCGACCGTGGGTACGGCGATCGAGCGCTACAGCTACGAGTACCGCCGCCCGCGCGGCGTGTACCTGTCGGTCGACGACCCCGAGTCCATCGAGAGCTCCCTGCGCGCCTCCGGGCTGGGCGCCGACGACGTCGACCTGATCGTGGCGACGGACGGCGAGGCGATCCTCGGCATCGGTGACTGGGGTGTGGGCGGCATCGACATCGCGGTCGGCAAGCTCGCCGTCTACACGGCCGCCGCCGGCGTGGACCCGGCCCGCACCCTGGCGGTGATGCTGGACGTCGGCACCGACCGGCAGGAGCTGCTGGACGACCCGCTGTACCTGGGCAACCGGCACCCGCGCGCGGACCGGGACCGCTACGACGCGTTCATCGACGCCTACGTCGCCGCGGCCACGAAGCTGTTCCCCGACGCCCTGCTGCACTGGGAGGACTTCGGCTCGTCCAACGCCCGCCGGATCCTGGACCGCTACCGCGAGAAGACGCTCACGTTCAACGACGACATCCAGGGCACCGGGGCCGTCAATCTGGCCGCCGTGCTGTCCGGCGTGCGCGCCGGCGGTGCCGCACTGCGCGACCACCGGGTGGTGCTCTTCGGCGCCGGAACCGCCGGCATCGGGATCGCCGAGCAGCTCCGCGACGCGATGATCGCCGACGGGCTCACGCCGCGGGAGGCCGCGGAGCGCATCTGGGCCGTGGACCGTCACGGCCTCCTGGCCGAGGGCCAGCAGGGGCTGCGGGACTTCCAGATGCCCTTCGCCCGTGGCCGCGCCGAGGTCGCCGACTGGCGGCACGACGAGAACCTCGGCGGTGTTCCGCTCGCCGAGGTCGTCGACCGGGTGCGCCCGAGCGTCCTGATCGGCGCCTCGGGGCAGGGTGGTGCCTTCACCGAGGACATCGTCCGCGCCATGGCCGCGCACACCGACCGTCCGGTCATCCTGCCCCTGTCCAACCCCACACGGCTGGCCGAGGCCGTCCCCGCCGACCTGCTCGCCTGGACCGGCGGCCGGGCCCTGATCGCCACCGGCAGCCCCTTCGAGCCGGTGGAGACGGACGGCGTCACCCACCACATCGGGCAGGCCAACAACGCGCTGGTCTTCCCCGGGCTGGGTCTCGGCACGGCCGTCGCCCGGGCCGAGCGGATCACCGACGGCATGCTGGTGGCCGCGGCCCGCGCCATCGCGGACCAGACCGACCCCGAGGCACCGGGCGCGCCGATCCTGCCCCCGATCGACCGGCTGCGCGACACCTCCGTGGCGGTGGCCGTGGCCGTGGCCCGTGCCGCGCTCGCCGACGGCGTCGCCCGGGAGAGCGTCGACGACACGATCGAGGAGCGCGTCCGCGCGGCCATGTGGCATCCGGTGTACCCGCCGATCGAGGCCGTCTGACGGGCCTCCGCCCGGGTATCGCTCCCCACCCCCCAAGGGGGCGCCGACCGGCTTCCCTCGGCTCTCTGACCTACCGTCACCGGCCCGCACGGTCGCGCCCCCGCCTTGCTTCAAAGGATTGACGCAGTCATGTCTTTCGCCGAGATCTTCACCGTCGTGGTGCCGGTCTTCCTCCTCATCCTGGTCGGTTACGGAACCGGCCGCCGGGCGCTCTTCGACGCGGGCGGCGCCCAGGCACTGCGCGAGCTGACCATGCAACTCGCGCTCCCCGCCGCCCTGTTGCTGAGCATCTGGCAGACCCCTCGGCACGTGCTGGTCGAGCAACTGCCCCTGGTGGGCCTGCTGGCGTTCGGGTTCCTCGCCGTGTACGCCGTCCTGCTGGGCGTTCTGCGCCTCGCGGCCCGCCGGCCGCTGAGGCGGGCGGCCCTGTTCGCGCTGGCGTGCGTCCAGCCGCAGTACGCCTTCATGGGCACGTCGATCCTGGGGGGCCTGTTCGGGACCGCGGAGGCCGCCGTGCCGATCGCCGTCGCGGGCATCATCGTCAACGTCGTTCTCGACCCGGTCGTCCTGATCCTCCTCGGCATGCCGGAACATCCTCAGCCCCGGACGGTCACCGCCGGAGTGGCGGCCCCCGCACGGCGGCACGCCCTGGCCACCGTCGGCGGGGGCGCGCCCGAGGCGGCCACCGAGCCGGCCTCCACCGAGACCGGATCGCCCGGCCCTCGCCCCTCCGTGCCGCGCACCGTCGGGCACGCGCTGCGCGAACCGTTCTGCTGGGGGCCCGTCCTGGGCCTGGTGCTGTCGGTCGCCGGGGTCGGTGTGCCGGAGATCGCCGACTCCGCGCTGAGCCTGCTCGCGGGCGCCGCCTCGGCGACGGCCCTGCTGTACGTCGGCGTCTCCGTCGCCCGGATCGGCCGGCCCGCGCTGTCCCCCGCCGTGTGGGCGGTCTCGCTCACCAGCGTGGTCGTCCTGCCCCTGCTCGTCTACGGGGTGGGGCTGCTCCTGACCTCCGAGGCGGTCGCCGCCCAGGCCGCGCTGATCCTCGCGTTCCCCGTCTCGCCCGTCCCCCTGATGTTCGCCGCCCGGCACGGCTCGGCCGAGGACGTGCGGACCATCGGCTCCGCCGTCGTACTGAGCCTGCTCCTCTCCTTCGTCACCCTGCCCCTGCTCATCGAGCTGGTCGGCTGACCTCGGCCGGGGCACCGCGCTGCCGGGGCCACGCCTCGCGCGCTCCGCACCCGGCCTCCAGCCGGCCACCCGAAAGGACACGGCCCTCATGACATCAGCTGCTGACTCGCGACCGGACCGCCCGCGCCGCCCGTCGCGGCCGTGGGGGCCGCGCTCCGTTCTCGGCCGCCTGCCCGGATCCCTGCCGTTCGCCGCGGCGGCGCGGGGGGCCGTCGCGCTCGCGCTGCCCCTGCTCGTCGGGCTCGCCACCGGGTGGGTCGTGCTCGCGGCGATCGCCGCCATCGGCGCCCTGTGGGGGGTGAGCCAGGACGGTTCGGATCCGTACCGGGTCCGGGTGCGGCGGTTGGGCTGGACCGGGGTGTCCAGTGCGCTCGGCCTGCTCGCCGGTGAAGTCGCCCTGCGCAGCGGGGAGCCGGCGGCGGTGGCGGGGTGCCTGGTGGCGGCCGCGCTCGTGGCGGGCGGCGTCGGCCTGCGCGGGCGTATCGCGTCCGTGTCGGGCATGCACCTGCTGCTCGGCGTCACGATCGGCAGCGGCATCCCCGTACCGGGGCCGTGGTGGCAACCGCCGCTGGCACTGCTCACCGGTGTCGCCCTCGTCCTCGTGCTGTCCGCGGCACCCTGGCTGTGGCGCCGGCACCACGTCGAACGGGCCGCCGTGCTGGCCGTGTACCGGAGCGCGGGCGAGGCGCTGAGGGCGGCGGGCACCGAGACCGCCGAGGAGGCCCGCCTGCGGATGACACTGGCCCTGAACCACGCCCACGAGGTGATGGCCCCCCATCTCTCCCCGCGTGGGCGGCGCCAGCGGGACGAAACCGGTGACCTGGTCCGGGCGTTCCACTACGCCGTGCGGCTGGGCGAGGCTGTGACGGCGGTGGTGTGGGAAGGCCGTGCGCTGCCGCCCGCGCTGACCCGCGTGCCGCGGCACCTGGCCGGACGTCTGCTGCCGGGCCGCCTCGCGGCCCCGGAGGAGCGTGCGGCGCCGCCCGCACCGGTGACCGGCTCGCCGGGCACGCGCGCCCTGGCCGAACTGGTCACCGCCGTGGACGGTGAACCGGACGGGGCCGACCTGGAGTTGCGTCTGCCGGCGCACGAGGGGCCCGGACGGGCGGCGCGAATGCGGTACGCCCTGCTGCTGGCCGGGTGCGTGCTCGCCGCCCATGTGCTCGCGGAGGTGCTGCACCGCCCTCGCGGTTACTGGCTGCCCATGACGGTGGCCTTCGTCTACAAACCCGACTTCGGACCGCTGTTCCCGCGGGCACTGCACCGCTGCGTCGGCACGATCGTCGGGGTGGCCGCCATCGGGGCGGTGTCCGCGGCGGCCACCGGCACGTACGCCGTGGTGGGTGTCGTGGCGGTGTTCGGCGCGCTCATGGCCATCGGTGTGCGGCACCACTACGCGCTCGCCACGCTGGGCCTGACCGCCGTCGTGTTCGTGCTGCTCGACCTGCTGGGCGACCACCGTCCGTTGTACGGCACGCGGGTGGTGGACACGGCGGTGGCGTCCGCGCTGGTACTCGTCGCGCACTTCGCGGTGTGGCCGGACTCCGCCCCCCACCGCGCCGAGGCGCAGACCGAGGCCGCCGTCGCCGCCGCACGGCGCTACCGGGACGCCGCGCCGGAAGCGGGCCCGGTCCAGCGGCAGTCGCTGCGCCGTACCGCCTACCACCAGCTGGCCGAGGCGCGCCGCACGGTCGCTCACGCCCGGCGCGAACCGGCCCGCCGCGGGCGGCCGCTGCCCGACTGGGAAAGCGCGATCACGGCGGCCGAACAACTCTGCGACCAGGTGACGGCACACGCGGTCGCGGGTACGGCGAGGCCGGTCCGGTAGCGGATGCCGGGCATCGGCTCGGCAGCGGTCGCGGTCCGAATCTCGCCCCGGGGGCGATCCATGCTGCCGTCGCCTGGGTCATCAGTGACCCATGACGGGGAAGAATGGCGCCATGGATCTTCAGGTGCTTCGTTCCTTCCAGTCCGTCGCGGAGGGGACGACGGTGACCGATGCCGCCACGGACGCCGGCATCACCCAGCCCGCCCTGTCCCGGGCCCTGGCCCGGCTGGAGGACGAGGTCGGCGCCGAGCTCCTGCAGCGCGTCGGGCGCGTGCTGCGCCTCACCCCGGCGGGCCGGGTGTTCAAGGAGTACGTCGACGGGGTGCTCGACAACTACGACCGGGGCCGGCGAGCCGTGGCCGAGATGGTCCACCCCGACTCGGGCGTGGTGTCGCTCGCCTTCCTGCACACCCTGGGCACCTGGCTGGTCCCCCAGCTCGTCACCGACTTCCGGCGGACCTTCCCGCAGGCGCAGTTCGAGCTGCACCAGGACGGCGAGATGGGCCTGACCCGGCACCTCCTCGACACGACCGCGGATCTGGTCATCACCAGCAGCGACCCGGGCCACCCCCTCATCACATGGCGGCGCCTGCTGGTGGAGCCGCTGCGGCTGGCCGTCCCGTCCCGGCACCGGCTGGCCAAGCGCCGCCGGATCCGCCTGGCCGAGGTGGCAAAGGAGCGGTTCATCCTGCTCAAGCAGGGATACGGGCTGCGTGACATCACCGCGGGGCTGTGCCGGGAGGCCGGCTTCGCACCCCTCATCGCCTTCGAGGGCGAGGAGGTGGAGACCCTGCGTGGTCTGGTCGCCGCGGGTCTCGGGGTGTCCCTGATCCCGTCGTCGCCGGACGTCACGGCGGCCTCCGAGTCCCCGATCCGCTACTTGGAGATCACCGACGTACGGGGCGCCCGGGACATCGGCATCGCCTGGCTGAGCTCCCGCGCCGTGCCGCCGATCACCCGGCGCTTCCTCGACCACGCGCTGCGGACGTCGACCGTGGAGTGAATGTCCCTTCCTGTCGCGGGAAGTTGGGGCATGTCCGACCTTGTCCGGGGCGACGCCGACGGGTCGAGCCGGGCGCAGCGCGACGGCGCCGACACGCACGGTGTTCCACAGAACCTGTGGGGGAGGCCGCACTTCCGCAGCACGGGGACGCATGTGACACTGTCGTCCCGTCCGCCGTGCGGACCCGTTCCGCACCGTCCGTCCCCACCTGAAGGGCGCCGTGCGTTCCCTACCTCTGCCCCTGGCCCTGACCGCCCGTCTGTCCCCGGTGGTGGTGCTCGCCGCGGTGGGCTGGGCGCTGTCGTCCGGTCCGCTCGCCGCGCCGCAGGCCGCCGGGCACAAGCCGGCCGAAGAGAAGACCGAGACCCGCTCAGAGTCCGCCCCGTCGACGTCGACGGTGCCGAAGACGTACTCGGCCTCGCCCGCCCCGTGCGAGGCCGTCGCGAAGAAGACGATCGAGGCGCTGGTGCCGGGCGCCAAGACGGCCGGCAAGGAGATCCCGTCCACGGACTCGGAGCTGCGTCGCACCTGCTCCTGGAACGCGCTCAAGGGCTACGACTACCGCTGGCTCGACGTGTCCTACGAGGTCATGGAGTCGGACGAGGCCGCGCAGAAGTCGTACGAGGCACACACCGAGAAGCAGAGCGGCGGCGGGGCGGTACCCGGCCTGGGGGACAGCGCGTACTCCGTCGTGAACCTCACGACCGAGGACAAGCAGGAGACCCGCGAGGGCGTCGTGTTCGCCCGCGCCTCCAACGCGCTGGTGACCATCACCTACAACGGCAGTGACTTCGAGTCGAAGAAGGCGCCCAGCACGGACACGATCAACAAGGGCGCGATCAAGGCCGCGAAGGAAGCTGTGGCCGCGCTGGAGAGCGACAAGCGCTGAGCGCTCTCCAGCGCGCCGGTCCTGCTCAGTCGGTGCTGCGGCCCCGGGTGGCCATCAGGACCAGGTACAGGATCATCGAGGTGCCCAGGCCCACGGCCCAGCCGTAGTCGGCCAGACCGGCCAGCGCCGGGATGGGACGGCCGTCGATCAGCGGCTTGAAGCTCGCGCCGCCCACGGCGAGGACACCGCCGACCGCGAAGGCGACGACGGCCCGCCAGTTCCAGCCGCCCTCGTACCAGTAGCGGCCGCCGGGCCGGTACAGGTCGGCGAGGTCGAGCCGGGCGCGGCGCAGGATCCAGTAGTCGGCGATGAGGATGCCCGCGACGGTGCCGAGCAGGCCGCCGACCAGGCCGAGCCAGGTGAAGATGTAGCCCTGCGGGTCGGAGTACAGCTTCCACGGGAAGATCAGCACACCGAGGACGCAGGTGGTGAGGGCGCCGGCCCGGAAACTGATGCGCCGCGGGGCGATGTTGGAGAAGTCGAACGCCGGCGAGACCAGGTTGGCCGCGACGTTGACGGAGAGGGTCGCCACCAGCACGGTGACCAGCGCGAAGAGCAGGCCCACCGTGCTGTCGGTCTTGGCCGCGAGCTGCACCGGGTCCCAGACGGCCTCGCCGTAGACGGCCTGGGAGCCGGAGGTGACCATCACCGACAGAAAGGCGAACAGGGTCATGGTGGTCGGCAGGCCGAGGGCCTGGCCCCGGGTCTGTGCCTTCTGGCTCCTGCCGTAGCGGGTGAAGTCGGGGATGTTGAGCGACAGCGTCGACCAGAAGCCGATCATGCCCATCAGGGCGGGGGCGAACAGCTTCCAGAAGTCGGCGCCCCAGCCGAGCTTGGAGGGCTGGTCGAAGAGCGGGCCGAAGCCCCCCGCCTTGTCGCTCATCCACCACAGCATCACGAACGCGCCGACGAGCACGAAGGGCGCCGCCCAGTTCTCGAACCGGCGGATGGTCTCCATGCCGCGGTAGATGATGACGACCTGGAGTGCCCAGAAGATCGCGAACGAAAGCCACATGGTCCAGGCGTAGCCGCCGACCTTCGCCGCGTCCGTCCAGCCGCTGCCGATGAGCTTGCCGGCGAGGAAGTAGATGGCCTCGCCGCCGATCCAGGTCTGGATGCCGAACCAGCCGCACGCCACCAACGCCCGTACGACGGCGGGCAGGTTGGCGCCGCGGATGCCGAAGGAGGCCCGGGCGAAGACCGGGAAGGGTATGCCGTACTTGGGCCCGGCGTGCCCGGTGAGCAGCATCGGTATCAGCACGATGACGTTGGCCAGGGCGATGGTGAGCACCGCCTGCTTCCAGTCCATGCCGACGGCGATGAGCCCGGAGGCGAGGGTCCAGGAGGCCGTGTTGTGGGCCATGCCGACCCACAGGGCGGAGAAGTTGTACGTGGTCCAGGTGCGCTTGTCGACCGGGACCGGCAGCAGGTCCTCGTTGGCGTAGGGGCCGGTCGGTGCGGGGGCGCCCGGGGCGATCTCCACCCGGCCGTCGGCGAGGGTGACTTGGGTGGTCGGCGGTGGGGCCGTGGGAGCGGTATCGGTCATGGGCCGGGCCAATCAGGGGAGGTGGGACGGGAAAGGCCGTGCGGTGAGCCGATGGGGGGTGCGCCGGGAGGCGTCCTGGGCCCCCTTCCCGAGCCGCTGGGAAGGGGGAGTTCACAGAGGGTGGAGCGGCGGCGGAGGTCAGCCGCCCACGGCCGGGATCACCTGGGATCCGTAGGCCTCGATCACGGCCTCCTGCGCGTCGTGCATGTCGTAGACGGCGAACTGGTCCACGCCGAGCGCGCGCAGCGCCTCCAGTTTCTCGATGTGCTTCTCGACCGGGCCGATGAGGCAGAACCGGTCGACGATCTCGTCGGGCACGAACTGGGTGTCCGGGTTGTCGGCGCGTCCGTGGTGGGAGTAGTCGTAGCCCTCGCGGGCCTTGATGTAGTCGGTGAGTTCGTCGGGGACGGCGGCCGAGTGCTCGCCGTACTTGGAGACGAGGTCGGCGACGTGGTTGCCGACCATGCCGCCGAACCAGCGGCACTGCTCGCGGGCGTGGGCGAGCGCCTCGGGCGAGTCGTCCTCGGTGACGTACGCCGGTGCGGCCACGCAGACCGTCACCTCGGCGGGGTCCCGGCCGGCCGCGACGGCCGCGTCCTTCACGGCCTTGACCATGTACTCGGTGAGATAGAGGTCGGCCAGCTGGAGGATGAAGCCGTCCGCCTCCTCGCCGGTCATCTTCAGGGCCTTGGGGCCGTACGCGGCCATCCACACCGGCAGTTCGGCACCCGGCTTGATCCACGGGAACCGGACGACGGTGCCGCCGCCGAGGTCGGCCTCCCGTCCGGCGCCGAGGTCCCGGATGACCTTCATGGCCTCACTGATCCGGGCCAGGGTGTTGGGCTTGCGGCCGGCCACCCGCATCGCGGAGTCACCGCGGCCGATGCCGCAGACCGTGCGGTTGCCGAACATGTCGTTGAGGGTGGCGAAGGTGGAGGCGGTGACCTCCCAGGTGCGGGTGCCCGGGTTGGTCACCATCGGCCCGACCTTCAGGGTCGTGGTGTTGGCCAGGATCTGGCTGTAGATCACGAACGGTTCCTGCCACAGCACGGCGGAGTCGAAGGTCCAGCCGTACGTGAAGCCGTTCCGTTCCGCGCGTTTCATCAGGCTGATCACCCGCGAGGCCGGCGGGTCGGTCTGCAGGACGAGTCCGAAGTCCATCTGCGCCACTCCTAGTTGAGGTACTGACAGGTGGAACGCGGGGTGAACACGCCGTGCCCGGCGCGCCCGGTGTACTCCCGCTCGGTGATGACGGGTTCGCCGCGCGAGAGCACCGTCTCGACCCGGCCGGTGGTGCGTTTGCCCTCATAGGCCGAGTAGTCGACGTTCATGTGGTGCTCTGAAGCGGACATGACCTGCTCGGCGTGCGGGTCGTAGATGACGACGTCGGCGTCGGCGCCCGGCGCGATGGTGCCCTTCTTCGGGTACAGGCCGAACATCCGGGCCGGGGTCGCGCAGGCGATCTCGATCCAGCGGCGGCGCGAGATGTGCCCGTCGACGACCGCCTGGTGGAGGAGGTCCATACGGTTCTCCACGCCCGGCAGACCGTTGGGGATCTTGGAGAAGTCGCCGCGGCCGAGGTCCTTCTGGCCCGTGAAGCAGAAGGGACAGTGGTCGGTGGAGACGACCTGGAGGTCGTTCGTGCGCAGGCCCCGCCACAGTGCGGCCTGGTGTTCCTTCGGCCGGAGCGGGGTGCTGCACACGTACTTCGCGCCCTCGAAGTCCGGCTCGGCGAGGTTGTCGGTGGACAGGAACAGATACTGCGGGCAGGTCTCGCCGAAGACGTTCAGCCCCTCGTCGCGGGCCCGGGCCAGCTCGGCGACCGCCTCCGTCGCCGAGACGTGCACGACGTACAGGGGTGCGCCGGCCACCTGCGCGAGTTTGATGGCGCGATGGGTGGCCTCCGCTTCGAGGAGGGCCTTGCGGACCTCCCCGTGGTAGCGGGGGTCGGTCTCCCCGCGCGCCAGGGCCTGCTCCACCAGCACGTCGATCGCGATGCCGTTCTCGGCGTGCATCATGATCAGGCCGCCGTTCTCGGCGGAGCGCTGCATGGCGCGCAGGATCTGGCCGTCGTCGCTGTAGAAGACGCCCGGGTAGGCCATGAACTGCTTGAAGGAGGTGACACCCTCCTCGACCAGGTGGTCCATCTCCTTGAGGGTGTGCTCGTTGACGTCGGAGACGATCATGTGGAAGCCGTAGTCGACGGCGCAGTTGCCGTCGGCCTTGGCGTGCCAGGCGTCGAGTCCCTCGCGCAGGCTGTGGCCGACGCTCTGCACGGCGAAGTCGATGATCGTCGTGGTGCCGCCCCAGGCGGCGGCGCGGGTGCCGGTCTCGAAGGTGTCGGAGGCGAAGGTGCCGCCGAAGGGCAGCTCCATGTGGGTGTGGGCGTCGACGCCGCCGGGGATGACGTACTTTCCGGTGGCGTCGATGGTGCGGTCGGCCGTGAAGGCTTCTGCGGCGGGGGTGTGGGAGGTCGCGAGGGCGGCGATTCGGCCGTCCTCGATCAGGACGTCGGCGTGTAGTTCGTCGGAGGCGGTGATGACCAGGCCACCTCGGATGACGGTTCGGGTGCTCATGCTCTGTCGCTCCTCGCCGTTTGAACGTGACGGTTGACTGTGGCTGGTCGCGCAGTTCCCCGCGCCCCTGGGTTTCTCAGGGTGCTGTCAGTGGCCCGTACGCCCCCGGCGCCCGGTCCCGGTAGAACTGCCAGCGGTCGCGGACCTCGCGGAGTTTGGCCATGTCCAGGTCCCTCACCACCAGTTCGGGCTCCTTGTCGCTCGCCACCTCGCCGACGAACTGGGCCTCGGGGTCCACGAAGTACGAGGTGCCGTAGAAGTCGTTGTCGCCGTACTCCTCGACGCCGACCCGGTTGATCGCGCCGACGAAGTACTCGTTGGCGACGGCCGCCGCCGGCTGTTCCAGCTGCCAGAGGTAGCCGGACAGGCCGCGGGAGGTGGCGGACGGGTTGAAGACGATCTCGGCACCCGCGAGGCCGAGTGCGCGCCAGCCCTCCGGGAAGTGGCGGTCGTAGCAGATGTAGACGCCCACGCGGCCGACCTTCGTGTCGAAGACGGGCCAGCCGCTGTTGCCGGGGCGGAAGTAGAACTTCTCCCAGAAGCCCCTGACCTGCGGGATGTGCGTCTTGCGGTACTTGCCGAGGTAGGAGCCGTCCGCGTCGATCACGGCGGCGGTGTTGTACAGGACGCCGGGCTGCTCCTCCTCGTACATCGGCAGCACCAGGACGATGCCGTGTTCCTTCGCGAGTGCCTGGAAGCGCCGGACGATGGGGCCCTCGGGGATCTGCTCGGCGTACTCGTAGAAGGCCGGGTCCTGGACCTGGCAGAAGTAGGGGCCGTAGAACAGCTCCTGGAAGCACAGGACTTGAGCGCCCTGAGCTGCCGCGTCGCGGACCGCCTGCTCGTGGACCTGGATCATCGATTCCTTGTCGCCCGTCCAGGCGGTCTGGAAGACGGCGGCGCGGATCACTTGGCTCATCGGGACCTCCGGTCGCTCGGTGTGCCGTGAGCCTAGGAAGTCGCGTGGTCGTCTTTGAGTTGCACCGTGTCACGTCTGAGGGCGTGCGGCGTGCCACCGTGTCACACTTGTGCGGACCCATGTTTCACCGCCGTTTTCCCAGGTGGTCGCGTGTTTCACTGTTGTTGCGCGTCGTGCGCGAGGAGTGCGATGTGCACCGAGGCGGCCTGCTCGAAGTCGTCGAGGTCCACCCCGAGCCGGACTTGTATGGACTCCAGACGGCGGTAGAGGGCCGGCCGGGAGACGTGGTGGAGCTGGGCCGTGCGGGACTTGTTGCGGCCGGTGGCCAGGTAGGTGCGCAGGACGGACAGCAGGTCCTCGTCACCCTCGCGCAGCAGCCCGTCCAGCTCCCGCTCCGCGAACGACTGCACGTGCGGGTCGTCGCGCAGCAGCCGGATCAGGCCCCGCAGGTGGACGTCCTTCAGGCGTACGACCGGCGGGAGGTCGAGGACGGCGGAGGAGTCGGCGACGGCGTCCGCGACATGCTGGGCCTCGCGCAGTCCGGTGGGTACGTCGTCCCAGGCGGCGCGGGGTTCGGCCGCCGCGACGACCGTGTGGTCCGGGCCGGTCTCGGTGCGCAGCCGGGTCGCGAAGTGCGCGGCGAGGGCGCCCGCGTCCTGGTCCCGGGGCAGGCTGAGCAGCACGGCGGTGGCGCCGTCGGCGAGTTCGGCGACCAGCCCGGGCAGGCCCAGCAGCCGCAGGAGCCGTTCGAGGCGGGCCGGGTCGCCGTCGCGGACGACCAGCGGCACGAAGGTGCGCCGGTTGACGGGCAGCCCGGCCGCGCGGGCCCGGGGCAGCAGTTGCCGTGCCGGTACGACGCCGCTGACCAGGTCGGTCAGCAGGCTCTGCGCGGACTGCTCCTCCCAGGAGCACGCGGCGCCGCCACCGAGCATGCGGTGCAGGACGAGGGCCTCGGCGGCACGGTCGGCCAGCAGCCGTCCGGTGGCGGTGTCGCCGCGATAGCCGCACAGCACGATCCGGCCCCAGCGCTCCCCGCGTCCGCCCAGTTCGGCCCGGATCCAGCCCTCACCCTCAGTGCCTGAACGGCCTGGGTGGTGCCCCCACGCCTGCCGGGCGATGCGCTCCCAGTCGCGCAGCACGTCGTCCACCGCGGGCCGCTCCCCCGCCGTGCCGAGGACGCGATGGGCGAGGTTGGTGACGACGACCGGGCAGGCACTGTGCCGCGCGACCTCGTCGAGCAGACGCTGCAGGGGTGCGCCGGCGGTGATGAGGGCGATGAGTTCGGTGCGGACGGCTTCGGAGAGGCTGACGGCGGCGAACTTGCGGCGCACGAGCCGCGACTGGACCTCCTCGGTCAGGTCGGCGAAAGGGAAGGGCCGGTGCAGGACGACCATCGGCAGTCCGCAGCGTTCGGCCGCCCGGCGCATCACGTCCGGCGCCGCGGGGAAGGCGCGGCCGAGTCCGAGGACGACGGCGGCAGCCTCGGCGCGGTGCAGGGACCGGATGTACTCGGCCTGTTTGTCCTCGTCGCCGGCGAGCAGCACGCCGGTGGTGAGGACCATCTCGCCGCCGCTGAGCATCACTCCGACGTCGGCGGCCTCGGCGACGTGCACCCAGCGCACGAGCCGGTCGAGATGTCCCGCGCCGGCCACCACCTCGGGCTCCCCGGCGAGCACCCGCTCCAGGGTGAGGACATGCCGCACCGACAGGGCGGGCTCCAGGGAATCCAGGGTGATGGTCATGGCGGGTCCCTTGCTCAGTGCACTGCTACTGGATGCTCCTCAGAGCGTCTTCGAGGATCGCGGCGCCCTCCTCGGCCTCCGCGACGTTGAGGGACAGCGGCGGGGCGACGCGCAGCGAACTGGTGTTGTGCCCGCCGCCCTTGCCGATCAGCAGGCCGCCCTCGCGGGCCGCCTCCAGCACGGCCGCCGCGGTGTGCGGATCGGCCTCGTCGGTCCCCGGTTTCGTGATCTCGATGCCGATCATCAGCCCGCGTCCGCGTACCTCCCGTACGGCCGGGACGTGCGCGCCGACGGCCCTCAGCCGCTCGATGAGCAGTCCGCCGACGCGCCGGGCGTTGCCCTGGAGGTCGTGTTCCAGCAGGTAGTTGAGGTTGGCGAGGCCCGCCGCCATGGTGATCTGAGTGCCGCCGAAGGTGGAGATGCTGTTGGAGTCCAGGCAGTTCATGATCTCGGAGCGGGCGACGACCCCGCCGATGGACATGCCGTTGCCGATGCCCTTGGCGAAGGTCATGATGTCGGGCGGCCCGCTCTGGCCGTGGGCCTGCCAGCCCCAGAAGTGCTCGCCGGTGCGGCCCCAGCCGGTCTGCACCTCGTCGGCGATCCACAGGATGCCGCGCTCGTGCAGCACCTCGCGGAAGGCGGCGTACAGTCCGTCCGGCGGGGCCGTGAAGCCGCCGACGCCCTGCACGGGTTCGGCGATCAGCGCGGCCGGTGCGCGGGTGTGGCCGAGCAGGTCCAACAGGTCGTCGACGCAGGCGGCGATGTAGGCGTCGTCGCTGAGGGAGGCGAAGGGGCCGCGGGTGCGTACGCCGCCGTGGACGTACAGCGTCTGGAGCGGGGAGAGCGAGGTCGGGGACCAGCCGCTGTTGCCGGTGATGCCGACGGCGCTGAAGGAACGGCCGTGGTAGCTGTTGCGCATGGCCAGGATCGTGTTGCTGCGCCGGTAGGCGGTGGCCAGCAGCAGGGCGGTGTCGTTGGCCTCGGTTCCGGACGTGGTGAAGAAGACGCGGGCGTCCGGGATACCGCTCAACTGGGCGATGCGCTCGGCGAGTTCGACCATCGGGCGGTTGAGGTAGAGGGTCGAGGAGTGGATGATCCGCCCGGCCTGCTCGCTCACCGCCTTGGTGACCTCGGGCAGCGCGTGCGCGGTCATGGTGGTGAGGATGCCGCCGAAGAAGTCGAGGTACCGGTTGCCCCGGGAGTCCCAGACGTGGCGGCCCTCGCCGTGGGTGATCTCGAGGGGCTCCTCGTAGTAGAGGGCGAGCCAGTCGGGGAGCACGGCCCGGTGGCGGCCCAGGAGGTCGTTGGTCACGGCTGCACCAGCCCTTCGTAGGCGTCGGGGCGGCGGTCGCGGTAGAAGGCCCACGTCTGCCGTACTTCTTCGATGAGGTCGAGGTCGATGTCCCGGATCACGAGCTCCTCCTCGCTGTCGCTGGCGACGTCCCCGACGAACTGCCCGCGGGGGTCGACGAAGTAGCTCGTGCCGTAGAAGTCGTTGTCGCCGTACTCCTCCTGGCCGACGCGGTTGATCGCGGCGATGTAGTACCCGTTGGCGACGGCCGCCGCGGGCTGCTCCAGCCGCCACAGGTGGGAGGACAAGCTCCGGTGGGTCGCGGAGGGGTTGTAGACGAGCTGGGCTCCGGCGAGGCCGAGCTGGCGCCAGCCCTCCGGGAAGTGGCGGTCGTAGCAGATGTACACGCCGACCCTGCCGACCACCGTGTCGAAGACGGGCCAGCCGAGGTTCCCGGGCTTGAAGTAGAACTTCTCACGGAAGCCTTTGAGCTGCGGGATGTGGTGCTTGCGGTACTTGCCGAGGTAGGTGCCGTCGGCGTCGATCACGGCCGCGGTGTTGTAGTAGAAGCCGGGCTGCTCCGCCTCGAACACCGGCGCGACGATCACCATGCCCGTCTCGCGGGCGAGCGCCCGCATGCGTCGCACGGTCGGCCCGTCGGGGACGGGCTCGGCCCAGCGGTAGTGCTCCGGCTCCTCGACCTGACAGAAGTAGGGACTGTTGAAGACCTCCTGGAAACCGATGATCTTCGCGCCCCGACGGGCCGCCTCGCGGGCGTGCTCCTCGTGTTTCGCCACCATGGACTCGGTGTCGCCGGTCCAGGTGGCCTGGACCAGGGCGGCACGTACGACGTTGGCCATGAGCTGCTCCTTCGACGCGACGTCTGCGCCTCTACGCCCGTAGAAGCAGGCCGTAGAGCCACGAACGTAAGCCTCTGGCACGGGGTTGCCAAGACCATCGTCGCCAACCCGCGGGGCATTGCGCGATTCGCACTCCTGTGGGTGAGTCGCCCGAGGCGCGACCTCGCCGGTCAGGCGGCGAATCCGGCGACCCGCAGGGCGTGCACGAGGTCCCAGTGGCGCTCGTCCGAGACACCCCGGGCCGCCTCCAGCAGGAGCGGCACGAGGCGCCCCGGTCCGGGTTCGGCGCTGCGCGCCGCCTCCTCGGGGGTGCGGGCCCTGACGTACGTGTCGAGCAGCACGCGCACCTCGCGGTGACGCCCCTCGGCGACCAGGCCGAGGACCGCCCGGCCGACCTCGGCCGGCGGCCGTGCGACCCCCTGCCGCAGCATCTGCCGGCCGTCACCCGCCCGCCCGGCCTCGACCAGTGCGTCGGCGGCGGCGACCAGCCGTCCGGCGGGCAGCGAGGCGGCCTCCCACAGCACCGTGTGCCAGTCGGCGTCCAGCCCGGCGAGGTGCAGCCGCTCCGCGAGCAGCGGAAACCGGCCGGGCTCCCAGGAGGCGACCTCGGCCAGCAGTGCGTGGGCCTCCCCGCCGCGTCCTTCGCCGCGCAGCCGGGCCAGCGCCTCCACGGTCCTTCCGACCTCGGCCCGGTCATCGGCCCCGACCGCGTCGCCCTCCCGCGCCGGGCGCTCCGTGGCCGCCTCCTCGGCGGCCCCGGCGAAGCGCGCACCGCGGAGGGTGCGGCCGGTGGTCGTGGGGGCGGGTGCGGGCAGGGTGGGCAGGGCGGGCACGGCAGAAGGCGGCACGACGACGGGTGCGGCTGCGGCTTCCTCATCCGCCATCCCGGCGAAGCGGGCACCGCCCCGCCGGCGTTTGCGCTGCTTGGGGACGGTGACGGGGTGAGGGGCCGGGGGTTGGGGGGCGGGTGGGCCGGAGGCGGGGGGTGGAGCCGGCGCGGGGGCTGGGGCGGCTGAGGTTGATGCCGGCGACGGATCTGGCGTGGGGGCGGGACCCGGGGCCGGGGTGGTGGACGGGGCCGGCGTGCCGCTCGCGAGAGGCTTCCGGGGAGCGGCCGGCCATTGCGGGGTGCGACGGCCGGTTTCCGGGGTGATGGCGTCGTACCGGGCGTCGTGCCAACCGTCCGCACCGGTCACCGTCGACGGCCTCCGGAGACCGGGCGGATCACCGGCGGACGACGATGCCGCCCCGCCGCCGTGCGCCCTCCCGGCAGCACCCCACGCCGCCGGGGACACCCTCCGCTCACGCCGGTCCAGGTAGGCCATCCGGGCCCGGAGTTCCGCACACCGCGCACCGGCCCGTTCGTGGTCGTCCCGGGCCCAGGCCAGGTCCACGCGCAAGGCGTCCGCCTGTTCGCGGGTCGTGGCCGAGGCCAGGCGGCGGGCGAGGGCGGCCTGGCGTTCGGCGGCGTACTTCTGCTCGCGGAGCATGACGTCGAGGCGGTCGCCGAGGGCGTCACGGCCGCCGGGCAGGGCGTCGTACGCGGCGAGCGCGGTGGCGTGCAGGGCGCGGGCGCGGTCCGTCTCCGGGCCGGCTCCCCCCGGGCCGTACTGCCCGGCGAGGTCCTGCAGCAGCGCCTCGACGACGTCCCAGGGGGGCATCTCGCGCCCGTCGAGGCAGGCCCGCATGCCCTCCGGGTCGCGCTGCCAGAACACGGCGTACCAGCCGCCGGACGGGTCGAGGCGTGCCAGCAGACCGTCCAGGTAGGTCGCGAACTGCCCGACTTCAGCCGGGAGTTGATCCGCCGCCATCGCTCAACTCCCGTGAGACCAAAGCACTTTTGCCCGTAGGCAACACCAGGCGTGTTACGGGAGTGCTACGGGGAGTTTTCACTCTCGGCGCAAGAGCCTCAGAGGGGCACCGGCGTGCACTGCCCGGCCAGGTCGTCCATGGACAGCCCGAGGACCCCGGCCAGCGCGGCCACCGTGAAGAAGGCCGGGGTCGGGGCCCGCCCGGTCTCGATCTTCCGCAGGGTCTCCGCGGAGATGCCCGCGCTCGCCGCGATCTCCGTCATGCTCCGGCCGCCACGCGCCTCACGCAGCAGCCGGCCGAGCCGCTCGCCGCGTTCGCGCTCTTCGGGGGTGAGAGGGGTGCGCACCATGCCCCCATTCTAATACCGGTATATTAATTGGCATGGTGGAGCTGAAGACAGACACATCTATCGAAGCGATGTACGAGGCGGGCCAGGTGGTCGCCCGTGCCCTGACGGCCGCGCAGAAGGCCGCCGGCGTGGGCGTCTCCCTGCTGGAACTGGACGAGGTGGCGCACGGCGTACTGCGCGAGGCGGGCGCGACCTCACCCTTTCTCGGGTACCGCCCCTCCTTCGCACCGACCCCCTTTCCCGCCGTCCTCTGCGTCTCGGTCAACGACGCGATCGTGCACGGCATCCCGGGCCGCTACCGCCTGCGCGACGGTGACCTCGTCTCCATCGACTTCGGCGCCGAACTGGGCGGCTGGGTCGGCGACTCGGCGCTCAGCTTCGTCGTCGGCACCCCGCACGCGGCGGACCTCCGCCTGATCGAGACCGCCGAGCGGGCCCTCGCGGCCGGGATCGGGGCGGCCGTCGTGGGCAACCGCATCGGCGACATCGCCCACGCGATCGGCACGGTGTGCCGGGGCGCCGGCTACGGCATCCCGGACGGCTTCGGCGGCCACGGCATCGGCCGCCGGATGCACGAGGATCCCGGGGTGCCGAACGAGGGCCGCCCGGGGCGCGGCATTCGGCTGCGGCACGGCATGGTGCTGGCGATCGAGCCCATGGTCATCGCGGGCGGCACGGACGACTTCCACGCGGCGCCCGACGGCTGGACCCTGAGGACGAACGACGGCTCCCGCGCCGCCCACGCCGAGCACACGGTGGCGATCACGGATTCCGGCCCGAGGATCCTCACGGCTCGCTGAGCCGCGCCCCGCGTCTCGTTCCTCCCAGTATGCCCCGAAGGTGCCCCTCGCCGACGATCGTGCGAAGGTGTTCTACGAGCGCGCCCCAGGTGTAACCGGCTGCCACCCGGGTTACCCGACCCCGGCACGTCGACAAGCGAGGGCGTCCCCCGCCCGCGCGCCGGGGACGCCGGGAACGGAAGGCCCATGAGCAGCGGCTTCACCAGCCCGGAGGGCTACGGCTCGGATCCCTTCGGAGAATTCCTCGCACGCTTCTTCGGCGGACCGCGTCCCGGTCCCCGGCAGATCGATCTCGGCCGGCTGCTCAGTCAGCCGGCCCGGGAGCTCGTCCGCGGCGCCGCCCAGTACGCCGCCGAGCACGGCAGCCGGGACCTCGACACCCAGCATCTGCTGCGGGCGGCGCTCGCCACGGAGCCCACCCGCACCCTGCTCACCAAGGCCGGTGCGAATCCCGACTCGCTGGCGTCGCAGATCGACGACCGGTCGGGACCGGCCCAGCACACCCCGGGCGACGCCCCGCCGCCGACCGCGCTGTCCCTCACCCCGGCCGCCAAGCGGGCCCTGCTGGACGCGCACGACATGGCCCGGGCCCGCGGTTACGGCTACATCGGCCCGGAGCACGTGCTCAGTGCCCTGGCCTCCAACCCCGACTCGGCCGCCGGGCACATCCTCAACGCGGCCCGCTTCGCCCCCTCCGAGCCGCCCGAGGCGCCGGAGGTCCCGCAGTCCGAGCGCCCGCGCCCGACGAACACGCCGACCCTCGACAAGTACGGCCGTGACCTCACCGAGCTGGCCCGGCAGGGCCGGATCGACCCGGTGATCGGCCGGGACCAGGAGATCGAGCAGACCGTCGAGGTCCTCTCCCGGCGCGGCAAGAACAACCCGGTGCTGATCGGTGACGCGGGAGTCGGCAAGACGGCCATCGTGGAGGGGCTGGCGCAGCGCATCTCCGAGGCGGACGTGCCCGATGTGCTGATCGGGCGCCGTGTGGTCGCCCTGGACCTCACGGGCGTCGTCGCGGGCACCCGCTACCGGGGTGACTTCGAGGAGCGGATGAACAACATCGTGGGCGAGATCCGCGCCCACTCCGAGCAGCTGATCATCTTCATCGACGAGCTGCACACGGTCGTGGGCGCCGGTTCCGGTGGCGGCGACGGCAGCTCGATGGACGCCGGCAACATCCTCAAGCCGGCCCTCGCCCGGGGTGAGCTGCACATCGTGGGCGCCACCACGCTGGAGGAGTACCGCCGCATCGAGAAGGACGCGGCGCTGGCCCGGCGCTTCCAGCCGATCATGGTGCCCGAGCCGACGGCAGCGGACGCGATCGAGATCCTGCGCGGTCTCCAGGACCGCTACGAGGCCCACCACCAGGTCCGCTACACCGACGAGGCCCTGGTCGCGGCCGTGCAGCTCTCCGACCGCTACCTCACCGACCGCCGCCTGCCCGACAAGGCGATCGACCTCATCGACCAGGCCGGCGCCCGGGTGCGGCTGCGGGCCCGGACCAAGGGCACGGACGTACGGTCCATGGAGCGGGAGCTGGAGCAGCTGACCCGGGACAAGGACCAGGCCGTCGCCGACGAACAGTACGAGCAGGCCACCCAGTTGCGCGACCGCATCGTGGATCTGAAGCAGCGGATCACCGAGGCCGGCGGTGACGGCGAGGTCGACGAGGGCCAGGACCTGGTGGTCGGGGCCGAGTCGATCGCCGAGGTGGTGTCCCGGCAGACCGGCATCCCGGTCAGCAGCCTCACCCAGGAGGAGAAGGACCGCCTGCTGGGCCTGGAGGAGCATCTGCATCAGCGGGTGGTCGGCCAGGACGAGGCCGTGCGGGTCGTCTCGGACGCCGTGCTGCGCTCCCGCGCCGGGCTCGCGGCCCCCGACCGCCCGATCGGCAGCTTCCTCTTCCTCGGCCCGACGGGTGTGGGCAAGACCGAACTGGCCCGGGCGCTGGCCGAGTCGCTGTTCGGCAGCGAGGACCGCATGGTCCGGCTCGACATGAGCGAGTACCAGGAGCGCCACACCGTCAGCCGACTGGTCGGCGCACCGCCCGGCTACGTCGGCCACGAGGAGGCGGGCCAGCTCACCGAGGTCGTGCGCCGCCACCCGTACTCGCTGCTCCTGCTGGACGAGGTGGAGAAGGCCCACCCGGACGTCTTCAACATCCTGCTCCAGGTCCTCGACGACGGCCGGCTGACCGACTCCCAGGGCCGCACGGTGGACTTCAGCAACACGGTCATCGTGATGACGAGCAACCTCGGCTCCGAGGCGATCACCCGCCGCGGCGCCACCACGGGCTTCGCGGCGGGCGGCGCCGACGCGGACGAGGAGGCCCGCCGCGAGCAGATCCTGCGCCCGCTGCGCGAGCACTTCCGCCCCGAGTTCCTCAACCGCATCGACGAGATCGTCGTCTTCCGCCAGCTGACCACGGAGCAGCTGCGCCGGATCACCAACCTCCTGCTGGACCGCACCCGGTCCCTGGTGCGGGGCAAGGGCGTCACGGTGACCTTCACCGACCGGGCGGTGGAATGGCTGGCCGACCGCGGCTACCAGCCGGAGTACGGCGCCCGCCCGCTCCGCCGAACGATCCAGCGCGAGGTGGACAACGAACTGTCACGGCTGCTGCTGGACGGCAGGGTGTCGGAGAACGGCCAGGTGACGGTGGATGTGGAGGACGGCAGGCTCGCGTTTCAGACGCAAGAGGCAGCAGCGCCCTCGCCCTAGGGGCGCGGGGCTGTGTCGATGTGCGGCTCCGCCGCGTGGGCGCGACCAGCCCCCACGCACCCGCACACGGCCGTCAACGCACAGGCCGCACCACCATCGCCGACCCCCCACCCCGCCGCGCGCGCTCCGCGGCTGCCAGCCACTTCCCACCCGGCAGCCGCTGAACACCTGTGGCCGCACCGATCTCCGGGTTCACCTTGAAGGAGTGCCCGATCGCCTCCAACTGCTTCCGCAACGCGGCGTTGTCGTACAGCCCCGGTTCCAGCTCCGTCTGCGCTGCGTTGCGCTGACTGGCCCGCGGCGCCGCGATCGCGTCGACCAGCGGCAGCCCCCGGTCGACGAACCCGGTGAGCGTCTGCAGAACGGTCGTGATGATCGTCGCGCCGCCCGGCGACCCCAGCGCCACCACGGGCCGGTGGTGCCGGTCCAGCACGATCGTCGGCGAGATGGACGACCGCGGGCGCTTGCCGGGCCCCGGCAGGTTCGGGTCGTGCACGGCAGGATTCGCCGGGGTGAAGGAGAAGTCCGTCAGTTCGTTGTTGAGGATGAAGCCCCGCCCGGGAACGGTGATCCCGCTGCCGCCGGTCTGCTCGATGGTGAGGGTGTAGGCGACGACGTTGCCCCACTTGTCGGCCACCGTCAGATGCGTGGTGCTGTCACCCTCGTACGTCGTGGGAGCCGCCTTGTCCCCCGAGCCGCAGCGTGCGGGGTTGCGCGGGTCCCCCGGCGCCACGGGACTCGTGAGCACCGCGTCGTCCTTGATGAGGCACGCGCGCGAGTCGGCGAACCGCTGGGACAGCAGTTCCTTCGTCGGTACGTCCTCGAAGGCGGGGTCACCCACCCACCGGCCCCGGTCGGCGAACGCGATCCGGCTGGCCTCGATGAAGCGGTGCAGGTAGCGGGCCTTGCTCGCCTTGGACAGGTCGGTCCGCTCCAGGATGTTGAGCGCCTCACCGACGGTCGTACCGCCGGAGGAGGACGGCGCCATGGAGTAGACGCCGAGACCGCGGTACGAGGTTGTGGTGGGCGCCTGGAGCTTGGTGCGGTAGGCGGCCAGGTCCTTCGCGGTCAGGTCTCCGGGCCGGGCGTTCCAGCCCGAGCCGGGGTCCACGGGCGGCTTGTTGACCGTGTCGACGATGTCCCGGCCGAGGCGGCCGCGGTAGAGCGCGTCGACGCCCTTGTGCCCCAACTCCGCGTAGGTGCGGGCGAGGTCGGGGTTCTTGAAGGTGGAGCCGACGACGGGGAGCTGCCCGCCCGGCAGGAACAGCTCGGCGGTGTCCGGGAAGTAGCGGAAGCGGGTCTCGTTGGACGCCGTCTGCGAGCGGAACGTCTCGTCGACGGTGAAACCGTCGCGCGCCAGCCGCTCGGCCGGCTTCAAAACGCTCCCGAGCCGCTTGCTGCCCCACTGGTCGAGTGCGGTCTGCCAGGTGGCGGGCGTCCCCGGAGTGCCGACGCTTCTGCCGCTGCTGACGGCGTCGGCGAAGGCGAGGGGCTTGCCGTTCTCGACGAAGAGGTTCTTGTCGGCGCTCAGCGGCGCGGTCTCGCGGCCGTCGATGGTGCGTACCGTGCGGGACTTGGCGTCGTAGTACACGAAGTAGCCGCCCCCGCCGATGCCGGCGGAGTAGGGCTCGGTGACGCCGAGCGCGGCGGCCGTGGCGACGGCGGCGTCGACGGCGTTGCCGCCCTTCCTCAGGACCTCGATCCCGGCGGCGGAGGCGTCCGGGTCGACACTCGAGACCGCGCCGCCATAGCCGACGGCCAGTGGGGATTTCCCACCGCCCGTTCCCGGCGGGGCGGAGGGCGGCGCCGCCGCTCCCACCGACACCACCACGGCGGCCGAAACCGCCAGGACCGTCAGATTCCGTGCGACAGGGCGACGCATCCGCACCTCCAGTCAAAGGCCGTCCGCGCAGCTTAATTCATCGCCATGGTCGCGTCAGGCAGGCGTCGAACACCGGTGCGTCGGGCCCGCTAGCATGCGCGCCCATGAATGACGACGTGCGCAACATCGTTCTGGGTGTGGTCGCGGCGGGCATCAGCGCCGCGCTCGGCTGGGTGGCCCGCACCTACCTGTGGAAGCGCAAGCTCCGCCGGAAGCAGCAGTTCTTCGGACTGCCGGACAACTCCGAGTCCCTGCTGGTGGTGAACCGCGGTGCGGCCGGACCGGAGTTCGCGGTGATGCGCTTCGACGTGTTCGCACTGCTCGAACTCGCCGCGCTGATCAAGGACTGCAACGCCCACGCCCAGATACTTCCGCACGACACCGCACGCCAGGGTTTCGGGGAGCGCACCGAGTTCTGTGTGGGCGGGCCGGCGTCCAACCGGCGGATGGCGGCCCATCTGGATTCCCTGCTGCCGGGCGTGCGGGTGAACGTCGACTCCGAACCGGGCCCGGACCGGGGCGCGTTCCAGGTCGGAACCGAGCGCTATCGCGTGGACCACGGCAAGGAGGAGTACGCGCTGCTCGCCCGGCTCACCGCGGACCGGAGCCGCAACACCCGTCCCGTCTTCCTCTTCTGCGGCCAGACGTCGATCACCAACCAGGCCACCACCCGCTACCTCGCCCGCAACCACGAGCGGCTGACCCGCAAGTACGGCACCGGCTCGTTCGTCCTCCTGCTCAAGGTGATCAACTCGCAGGCGTACGGTCCGGACGTCGTCGAACTGGTGGAGGACGTGACGCGCGCGGCGCAGACCGCACCGCCCGCCGCCGCGGCACCGGTTCCACGCAATACACACCGCGCCTCCTAGACTCCTCCACTGCTCAACAATCGTTACTGGCACGTAACTTACCGACGGGTTACCCCTGGTAAGAAGCCGCGGTTACCGTTCGGTCACTTTGCACTGACACGAGTGAGGAGTGACCCGTGGGACATCACCGCAATGCCCTGCGCACCACCGCCGTGGGCGCCGTCTCGGCGACCCTGGTCGCCGGCACCGCCCTCGGGTTCGCCCCCACCGCCCAGGCGGCCCCGAACCCGGTCCGCTTCGTCGACATCACCGGCGACGGCGGCACCGTCCTCAAGGCCAACGTCGTCACCCCGGCCGGAGCCCGCGCCGCCGACCGCTACCCCCTGCTGGTCATGCCCACGAGCTGGGGCCTGCCCCAGGTCGAGTACCTGGCCCAGGCGCAGAAGCTCGCCGACTCCGGGTACGTCGTCGTCACCTACAACGTGCGCGGCTTCTGGCAGTCGGGCGGCGAGATAGAAGTGGCGGGCCCGCCCGATGTCGCCGACGCCTCGAAGGTCATCGACTGGGCGCTCGCCCACACCCCCGCCGACGCCGGGCACATCGGCATGGCGGGCGTCTCCTACGGCGCGGGCATCAGCCTGCTCACCGCCGCACACGACAAGCGGGTCAGGGCGGTCGCCTCACTCAGCGGCTGGGCCGACCTGATCGGCTCGATCTACTCCGGGCGCACCCAGCACCTCCAGGCCGCCGCCCTGCTGGACGGCGCGAGCGTGGTGACGGGCCGCCAGAGCGCCGAACTGCGGCAGACGTTCGACGACTTCTACGGCTCCAACCTGGCGAAGGAGCCGGAGCTCGTCGCCTGGGGGAAGAAACGTTCCGCTGCGACCTACGTCGACCGGATCAACGACAACGGCGCGGCGATCATGCTCGCCAACGCCTGGGGCGACAGCGTCTTCCCGCCCAACCAGTACGCCGATTTCTACGAGAAGCTGACCGGCCCGAAGCGGCTGGAAATGCGGCCCGGCGACCACGCCACCGCCGAGCTGACCGGCCTGTTCGGGCTGCCCAACGACGCGTGGAAGGACACCGAGCGCTGGTTCGACCACTACCTCAGAGACGAGGACAACGGCATCGACCGTGAGCAGCCCGTCCAGCTCACGTCACGTTCCGCAGGCGGCTACGAGGGCTATCCGGACTGGAAATCGGTCGCCGCGACCGACCGGAAGATCGCCCTCGGGGACTCGAAGACGATCCGCGCGAACGTGAACTCCGGGGCGGACGGCGGTGTCGTCTTCCTGTCCAGCATCCTCGACCAGGTGGCCCAGCTGCCGCCGATGGCCTCGATCCCGCTGCTCCCCCGCCGCTGGGCCGCCGTCTGGCAGTCGGAGAAGTCGGCCACGGCCCAACAGGTGCGCGGAACGACGAAGTTGCACACGACCCTCACCCCGACCAAGGAGAGCGGCACCCTCGTCGCCTACCTGTACGACGTGGGGCCGCTCGGCCTCGGCAAGCTGGTCACCCACGCGCCGTACACCTTCCACGGGCGCACCCCCGGAAAGCCGTTCGGCGTCGACCTGGAGCTGTACTCCACGGCCTACGACGTCCCGGCCGGGCATCGCCTCGCCCTGGTCGTCGACACGGTCGACCCGCTCTACATCGAGCACAACCCGTCCGGCGCGCAGCTGACCTTCTCCTCGCCGGCGAACGACCCGTCGTACGTGTCGGTTCCGCTGCGCGAGCAGTGATCTCCGGCTGCCGCCGGACGGGCCTGGCCGATGTGAACCGCCGCCCCCGCGGCCTTCGGGCCGTGGGGGCCGCACCCGGTGGGAATGGCCCCGCGGACCGGGCGGGCGGTCTGCTCACCCCCTGACGGGTTCGGGAGCCTTCGGCGAAGTCCCCCTCTCCGACAGGGATGAAGGGAACATCGTAGTCGAGGCCCGACGCGATGAACCGTCCGGTGTCCGCCCGTTCAGTGCTTGAGGATCTTGGAGAGGAAGTCCTTGGCGCGGTCACTGCTGGGGTTGGTGAAGAACTCGTCGGGGGTTCGGTCCTCGACGATCCGGCCGTCGGACATGAAGACGACCCGGTTGGCGGCCGAGCGGGCGAAGCCCATCTCATGGGTGACGACGATCATGGTCATGCCGTCGCGGGCCAGTTGCTTCATGACCTCCAGCACCTCGTTGATCATCTCCGGGTCGAGGGCCGAGGTCGGCTCGTCGAAGAGCATCGCCTTGGGCTCCATGGCCAGGGCGCGGGCGATGGCCACGCGCTGCTGCTGACCTCCGGAGAGCTGCGCCGGGTACTTGTCCGCCTGGTCGGCGACGCCGACCCGGTCGAGGAGTTCACGCGAGCGCTTGTCGGCGTCCTCCTTCCGGCGCCCGCGCACCTTGACCTGCCCCAGGGAGAGGTTCTGCAGGACGGTCTTGTGAGCGAAGAGGTTGAACGCCTGGAAGACCATCCCGACGTCGGCGCGCAGCCGGGCCAGGGGCTTGCCCTCCTCCGGCAGCGGCTGCCCGTCGAGGACGATCTGCCCGGACTCGATGGTCTCCAGGCGGTTGATCGCCCGGCAGAGGGTCGACTTCCCCGACCCCGACGGGCCGATCACCACGACCACCTCCCCCCGGCCGACGGTGAGGTTGATGTCCTGCAGGACATGCAGCTCCCCGAAGTGCTTGTTGACGTCACGCAGCTCGATCAGCGGTTCGACGGCCATACCCAGCCCTACTCACTCTCAGCTGTGTGGTGGTTGCCGCAACGTATCCAGGCAAGATCGAACGTGGCGGGCGACACGCACTTTTCGATCATTAGCCGTATTTACGTCGGACTTTGGGCCAAAGCTTCTGGCCAGGGGGTTCATGACTCGGCGACTTCCGCGTAGAGCTGCGACAGCTCGGGCACCCCGTACGCGGCCCACTCGTGGCCGGATTCGACGACGTCGAACTCGCGGCCGGAGTCCAGCCGTACGACGGGCTGACCGTCGGGACGGATCTCCCAGGCGGCGCCCGGTACGGTGCGCACGATGACGCTGCCCAGGTAGAGACCGGCGTCGTTGCCCAGCCAGGTCAGGGTCTCCTCGTCGTCCCGCCAGCGCGGCAGGAGCTGGTCCAGCGCCTCCAGCGAGGCCGCCGTGTCGTCCAGCCGGACGCCCGCCCGGGACGCCTGGGAGCGCAGCAGCTCACACTCGGCGAGGAGTTCCGCGATGCCCGCCGGATCGGGGAACCCGACCTTCTGGCGCCGGTGGCCCAGGAAAGGGATGTTCATACTCCCAGCGTGTCATTCGTACCGCCGTACGCACCACAGGGCGCGCGGGCCCGCGATCCCGGTCGAGTTCAGGCCGAGTTCACGCGACACGCGTTGACGTGTCACTCCTGTCTCCCTAACTTCACCGTGCGCCGTGCGTCTCGGCTGTCGTTGTCTCTTCGGTTCCGTCCCTGCGTTCGGGGTTGTCGCGTCGGGTGTCGCTGAGTGGGAGGAGTCGGCCGTGCGCCGATATGTCCGGGGGATCCTGGTCGTCCTGGCCCTGTGCGGGTCGTTGGTCCCGGCGGTGTCCGCCCAGGCCGTCGCGGAGGGGCGAGCCGCACCGGTGCCGCTGGAGCGGCTGTTCGACAACGCGGCCGTCAGCGACGACAGCCGGCCCGCGGAGGCCGACTTCGACGGGTCCGGCGCATCCCTGTCCGCGCGGGACCTCACCGCCGCGGGCTGGACGCCCGGCCGCGCCCTCACGGTGCAGGGCGCCCGGCTGACCTGGCCGACCCGGCAACCGGGCGAGCCGGACAACGTGCGCGCCGCCGGGCAGGACGTCCGGCTCACGGGGCGGGGCGACGCCCTCGCCTTCCTGGTGGCGGGCACCGGCGGCACGGAGGTGGGCGGCCCCGGGACGGTCACCTACGCGAACGGCTCTCGCTCCGGCTACCGGCTGACCGCGCCGGACTGGCGAACCGGGCCCCTCGCGAGCAAGGCGGTGTCCCTGCCGCACATCAACACGCCCGCCGGCCAACTCGCCGAGCAGGCCCGGCTGTACGTCGTGACGGTGCCGCTGGTGCCGGGGCGCGCGGTGACCTCGGTCCGGCTTCCGCGCGCGGCCGGGCTGCACGTCTTCGCGGTGTCGGTGCGGAGCGCCACGCAGGGCTGGACGGGCAGCTGGACGACGGCCACGGGCGGGTACGCCGCGGTGGGGCCCTGGTCGGACCGGACACTGCGGCTGGTCGTGCACACATCGGCCGGCGGCCCCCGCGTGCGGGTGCGGTTCGACAACACCTTCGCATCGGCTGCGGTGCGGATCGGGAGCGCCACGGTCGCGGTGCGGGAGTCGGGCGCGGCCTCCCGGGGCACTCCGGTGGCGCTGGCCTTCGGCGGTGCGGCGGGCGTCTCGATCCCGGCCGGGGGCCAGGCCTACAGCGATCCGCTCGGCTTCCCCGTCCCGGCGGACGCCGATCTGCTGGTGAGCTTCCATCTGCCCGGCACGGTGGCCGCGGCGCCCGTGCACGGGCTCGCGCAACAGCGCTCCTACGTCAGCGAGCCGGGCGATCACACGGCGGACGGCTCCGCCGGGGCGTACACCTCGGTGATCACCCGCTGGCCGCTGCTCGCCGGGGTCGACGTGAGCGGCGGGCCCGGGTCCGTGGTGCTGCTCGGCGACTCGATCACCGACGGCGACAAGTCCACGCCGGACGCCAACCGGCGCTGGCCGAACGTCCTGGCCGCCCGGCTGCTGAAGCAGAGCGCCGTCCCGCGGTACGGCGTGCTGAACCTGGGCGTCTCGGGCAACCGCGTGGTCACCGACCGGTACCCCGGCGACGGGGTCTCCACGGACACGGCCGGGGTGAGCGCCCTGCACCGCTTCGACCGGGACGTCCTGGCCCAGCCGTCGGCGCGCACGGCCGTCGTCTTCGAGGGCGTCAACGACCTGCGGTGGGGAACGTCGGCGGAGCAGCTGGTCGCGGGGCTGCGCGAGCTCGCGGCACGGGGGCACGCCCGGGGGCTGAGGATGCTCGCGGCGACGATCCTGCCCTGCGAGGGCGAGGCCAGGTGCACTCCCGCCGTCGACGCCGAGCGGGGCGTGGTGAACGAGTGGATCCGCTACGGCGGGGTCTTCGACGGTGTGCTCGACTTCGACGCGGTGGTTCGTGATCCACAGCGGCCGGCCCGGATGCTCCCTGCCCATGACAGCGGGGACCATCTGCATCCGGGCGACGCAGGGCTCGCGGCTCTGGCGGACTCCGTCGACCTGGAGCTGCTGCGGTCCTAGACGTCCAGGTCCACGACCACGGGCGCGTGGTCCGACGCGCCCTTGCCCTTGCGCTCCTCACGGTCCACGTACGCGTCGCCGACCGCCTTCGCGAAGGGCGCGTTGCCGTACACCAGGTCGATGCGCATGCCGCGGTTCTTCGGGAAGGAGAGCTGGCGGTAGTCCCAGTACGTGAACGGCTGGTCGTACTTGAGGGGCCTCGGGACCACGTCGGACAGGCCCGCCTCGCGCAGGGAGGCGAGGGCGGCGCGCTCGGCGGGGGTGACGTGGGTCGAGCCCTCGAAGAAGGCGGGGTCGAAGACGTCGTCGTCCGTCGGCGCCACGTTGTAGTCGCCCATCACCGCGAAGGGGCGGCTGCCCGCGGCGTCACCGGCGACGGCGGCCTTGAGCGCCTCGAACCACTGGAGCTTGTAGGCGTAATGGGGGTGGTCCACCTCACGGCCGTTCGGCACGTAGACCGACCAGACGCGGAGGGGGCCGCAGGTCGCCGAGATGGCGCGGGGCTCCACCGAGCCGTCGAAGCCGGGGTCGCCGGGCAGGCCCTTGACGACGTCCTCGATGCCGACGCGGGAGAGCACCGCCACGCCGTTCCACCGGCCGGTCGCGTGGACCGCCGACTCGTAGCCCAGCTCGCGCAGTTGCTCCGAGGGGAACTGCTCCTCGGCGACCTTGGCCTCCTGGAGGCACAGCACGTCCGTGCCGCTGCTCTCCAGCCAGGCCAGGAGCCTCGGCAGGCGGGCGGTGATCGAGTTCACGTTCCAGGTCGCGATGCGCATGCCCCACAACCTACCCGGCGGGTCCGACAACGCCGCCCGGCCCGGTCAGACCTCGGCGGACTCCCCGGGTGTCAGCCGCAGGTGGTCCGCGCCGCCGAGCTGCCCGATCTGCCGGTCGTAGATGGGGCGGGCCAGGTCGGTGAGGAGGGCGTCGTGGATGTCGTAGGCGCGCCGCGGCTTCAGCTCGCGCACGTAGTCGATGACCTCGGAGATCTTGCTCCAGGGAGCCATGACGGGGAGCATCAGCGTCTCCACCGGGTGATCCGGGACGGTGAGGGCGTCACCGGGGTGGAAGACCTTGCCCTCGTCGACGAGGTAGCCGACGTTGGTGATGCGCGGGATGTCCGGGTGGATCACCGCGTGGAGTTCGCCGTGCACCTGGACGTCGAAACCGGCGGCGGTGAAGGTGTCGCCGTGGCCGACGGTGTGCACGCGGCCCGGGAAGGCCGAGGAGAGCTTCTCCGCGACCGCCTTCAGGGTCCAGATCTCGGCGGCCGGGTTGTGCTCCATCGCGGCCCGCAGCCGGGACTCGTCGAAGTGGTCGGGGTGCTCGTGGGTGACGAGGATCGCGTCCGCTCCGAGCGCGGCGTCCTCCTCGCTGAACCCACCGGGATCGAGGACGAGGCTCCTGCCGTCCTTCTCCAGGCGGACGCAGGCGTGCGACTTCTTCGTGAGCTTCATGGGTCCATCCTGCCTTCGCGCTTCCCGCCGGCTCACTCCTGGGGCGTGGTCTCCTCGCGAATCACCTTCTGGGCCACCTTGAACGCGCTGTTCGCAGCGGGGACACCGCAGTAGACGGCCGCCTGGAGCAGCACTTCCTTGATCTCGCCCGGGGTGAGGCCGTTGCGCAGGGCGGCTCTGGTGTGAAAGGCCAGCTCGTCCAGATGACCGCCCGCGACCAGGGCGGTGAGGGTGACGCAGCTGCGGGTGCGCCGGTCCAGGCCGGGGCGGTCCCAGATCTCGCCCCAGGCGTAGCGGGTGACGAGCTCCTGGAAGTCGCCGGAGAAGTCGTCGGCCTGGGCGAGCGCCCGGTCGACGTGCGCGTCGCCCAGCACCTCGCGGCGCACCTTGATCCCGGCATCGTACGGGTCGGGCCGCCCCTGGACCTGCGGCGGTACGGCGACCGGGGCGATCTCGGCGACGGGCCCCGTCTGCGGGGGCTGCGGCGGGGCGGGGGACAGGACCGGCTTGAGGGCTGCCTGGGGCAGGACGCTCTGGCCGGTGGAGGTCTCGTAGGCGGGCTGCCAGGCGGTGGAGAAGTGCCGCACCAGCAGGTCGGTGACCGCCGCCGGCTGCTCCACCGGGACCAGGTGGGAGGCGCCCGGGACGACGGCGAGGCGGGCGTCCGGGATGCCGGCGACCAGCGTGCGGGCCTCGGCGGGGCCGGTGACCTGGTCGTCCGATCCGACCAGGACGAGGGTCGGGACGCCGACCCGCCCGAGCTCGGAGCGGACGTCGAACGAGGCGAGCGCCTCGCAGGAGGCGATGTAGCAGCCGGGGTCGGTGGTGCGCACCATCTGCACGGCCCACTCGGTGATCGCGGGCTGCGCGGCGGCGAACCCGCCGGTGAACCAGCGCTCCGGGGCGGTACGGGCGATCGGGTCGAGGCCGTTCGTGCGGACGATCACGCCACGCTGCCGGAACTCGTCGGCCGTGCCGAAGCGGGGCGAGGCGGCGATCAGTGCGAGCGAGGCGAGCCGCTCGGGGTGGCGCAGGGCCAGTTCGATGCCGACGGCGCCGCCGAGCGCGCAGCCCGCGTAACCGAAGCGCTGCACGCCGAGCCCCTCGAGGGTGGCCAGCAGCCGCGTGGTGATGTCGCCGACGGAGCCCGCCGGGTACGCGGGAGCTCCGCCGTGGCCGGGCAGGTCGAACCGGAAGACGCGCCACTGCTTGGTCAGCTCGGGGATCTGGCGGTCCCACATGTGCCATGTGGTACCCAGTGAGGGACCGAGGATCAGGACGGGGGCGTCTTCTGGTCCGTCGAAGCGGTATTGCAGGGTGCTCGGTGGTGTCTCGCTCACGCCCCAGACCCTCTCACGTATCACGGATGCCCCTATAACGGGGGGACGCTGGATACCGGTCTGACCAGGTTGAAGACCTCTCGGGCGGCATATCGCTTGAGGCATCGGATGATCTCACGTCGGGTTTTGCCCTCCTGGGTGCGGCGTTCGTAGTACGCCTGGGTGCGGGGGTCGTGGCGCAGCCGGGTGAACACGATGCGGTGCAGGGCGGCGTTGGCCCGACGGTCGCCGCCGTGGTTGAGCCGGCGCGTGCTCCGACGGCCAGAGGAGTACTCGATGGGGCTGACTCCGCAAAGGGCGGCAAAGGACGCCTCGGTGTTCAGCCGCTCAGGGTTGTCTCCCATGGTGATCAGGAGAGTGACGGCGCTGTCCGGGCCGATGCCCACCGGCACAAGTAACTGCGAGGCGTGGCGTTCGACGAGCCGGGTCAGGCGCTGATTCAGCTCGTCGATCTGCCCGGTGAGCTGCTCGATGCGCTGGGCCAGCAGGCTCAGGGTGATGCGGGTGGCCTGGGTCACGGCGTCCTCATCGCCCTCGCCGACTTCGCCGTCGCGCGGGCTGAGGCCCGCACAGATGCGGAACAGCTCGCGGTTGCCCAGGCTGGACAGTCGTTCCCGTAGGGCTGGGTCGGCTATGACCAGGACAGCTTTGAGCTGGTTGATCGCCTGGGTACGGGCCTTGACTGCGGAGTCTTTCGCGAGTTTGAACATCCGGGCGCTGTGCACCGGACCGTCGCCGGTTTTTGCCCGGGCCCGGGCGCGACCGCTGAGCACGGCCCGCGCGGCAGCCTGCGCGTCGAGCGGGTCCGACTTCCCGAGCAGACGGCGGGCTGTGCGGTCGGGCCGGTTCACTTCGTACACCTGGACGTGCTGAGCCAGCAGATAGCGGGACAGGCCCGCTCCGAAGATGCCGGTGCCCTCCACGCCGGCCCGGCGCACCGCCCCCAGCTTGCGAGCCCAGACGAGCAGCCGACAGTAGCCAGCCGCTGTGGCCGGAAAGGACTCGGTGCCCAGGACCTTCCCCAGTAGGGAGACCACGGCGGCAACATGAACTTCGCCGTGCGTGTCCACCCCCAGGACGACCTCGCCCGGAACGGGAGGATCCGTGCTGGAGGAGGTGCTGCGCTGTCTGGTCGTCATGGTGGTTCGCCTGCCGCGTGGTGACGTGTTGGGTGGATGGCACCGGCCCGCTCGGGCGGTCTGAACCGTGATGGCGCCTGATCGTCGGCAAGGCCCCTACCGGACGAAGTCTTCCGAAAATGATCGGGCGATGCTTTTGTGCCGGTACTGGTGGGAAGGTTGCGCAGCGCCGTCCCGGGCGGGGGTCTGACTCATGAGGGTGACCAACTGCTGCCGCAAGACGAGAGGATGGCCTGCTTCCTCGTCCGCTCGGGACCGGCATTGACAGACACCCGAGTCCGAACGGCAGCCCGAGGATGCGCGGGGTCGTGTTCGCTGTTGCTGGCGAACACCTGACGGTATGCCCATTCGGTTGTTCCGAGTCGGGCGGTTGGCCGGTAGGCGTTCAGGAGCTCTTGGATGCGCTGTTCGTCGATGGACTGCTGACCCGAACCACTTACTAAGCACTCAGTTAGTGTGCTTTCATGTCGCCGTCACAGGGATGAAACCCTCGCCGTCATGAGCTGGAAGGGATCCGTATGCCCTCCATGTCTCCCCCAGTTGCTCCCGCGCCGATCGGCACGGGGCCGCCTGCCGACCCGACAGCCGACGAGGGCCGATGGGCTGAACTGATCACCATCCCTCAGCCTCACCCTGATCTCTCGCTTCCCGGCAGCTGCCAGACCGGCATCGAAACCCCCGACCTCCCGTAAGAGGACACTCCCCGCTCGTCGTCTTCTGACGTCACCGGCCCATCGCCCCACGGCCGCTCGATGAACACTCCTTGGGGCAGGTCAGACCTGTGTGCACCCCTATCGAGGCTCCGGCCGTATCCGCGCTACGCAGTCGTGCGCGGGTGGGCCGGTGTACCGCCCCTCCTGTCAGGTCGAATCGAAGGAGAGCCGCACCATGTCGCCCAGAACTCCAGTCCGGGCTCGCGCCGCCGGCGCAGCCCTCGTCCTGGCCGTCGCCGGACTCGGCATCATCGCCCCTGGCACTGCCCAGGCCGCCGACCCCACCGCGCAGGTGTGGGTCACCACCCCGGACGGCGCGAAGAAGCTGGCTGCTGAAGGCAGCGTCCCGTTCACCGGCACGCCGCAGGCCATCGACATACGCATCGACGCCGGCAGCAAGGGCCAGCAGTTCACCGGTGCCGGCGCCTCGGTCACCGAAGCCTCCGCCCACCTCATCCAGGGCCTGCCCCCCGACAAGCGCGCCGACCTGATGACCTCGCTGTTCTCCACCAGCGGGGGTATCGCGCTCAACTACCTGCGTCAGCCGCTCGGCAGCACCGACTTCAACGCCACGAACAGCTTCTACACCTACGAGGACACCCAGGGACAGTTCTCCATCGCCCGGGACCAAGCAGAGATCATCCCGGTCCTCCAGCAGGCCACCGCGGTCAACCCGGCGATCCGCTTCATGGGCTCCCCATGGTCGCCGCCCGCCTGGATGAAGACCGGTGGCTCGCTGGGCGGCGGCAGCCTGAAGACCGAGTACTACCAGCCCTACGCCGACTACCTGGTCAAGTCCATCAAGGCGTACAAGCAGCAGGGCATCACGCTCACCGACCTCACGGTCCAGAACGAGCCCGAATTCGCCACCAGCTACCCGTCCATGTCGATGACCTCCACCGAGCAGGCCGAGTTCTTAAAGGTGCTCGACGCCACCTTGAGTGCCAACGGACTGCCGACGAACATCCTCGCGTACGACCACAACTGGGACCACCCGAACTACCCGCTGGACGTGTTCTCCCGCACGTCCGGCATCCAGCGCGTCATCGGCGCCGCCTTCCACTGCTACGGCGGCACCCCCGCCGCGCAGCAGCAGATCGTGGGCGCCGGCAAGCGCGTCTTCTTCACCGAGTGTTCCGGCACCGACAGTGCGGATGCGGCCAAGACGTTCGGCGACACGCTCCAGTGGCACGCCGAGAACCTGGTCGTGCAGAACATGCGCAACGGCGGCGAGACCGTCATCAACTGGAATCTCGCCCTCGACCAGAACGGCGGTCCTCACCAGGGCCATTGCGGCAACCGCTGCAACGGCATCGTCGAGATCGCGAACGGCAACGTCACCCCCGGCGCCGAGTACTACGTCCTCGGCCACGTCGCCAAGTTCATCAAGGTCGGCGCCACCCGCATCGGTTCCACCAGCCAGGGCAGCGGAGGCGTTCAGAACGTCGTCTTCGAAAACCCCGACGGCAGCCGTGCGGCATTCGTCGTCAACGCCGCCACGAATGCACGGCAGTTCTCCCTCACCGACAACGGCAAGTCCCTCGCTTACACCCTGCCCGCAGGCGCCGTCGCCACCTTCGTGTGGAACGGCACCGACGGCGATCCCACCGAGCCGCCCGCCGGCACCATCGACCCGGCCGCGTGGTACCACGTCGCGGGCACTAACAGCGGCGCGTGCCTCGACGCGGCCGATTGGGGCACCGGCAACGGCACCGCGCTGCAGCAGTGGGCCTGCGGCACCGGAGCCAACCAGTCCTGGCAGTTCCGCCCCACCAGCGATGGCTTCTACCAGGTCGTCAACCGGTACAACGGCAAGGTCTGGGACGTCGACGGCGGTCCCGGCGCCACCGCCGACGGCACCAAGGTGCACCTGTGGAGCTACGGAGGCGGCACCAACCAGCAGTGGCGCCCCGAGCCTGTCGGCACCAACGGGCAGTACCGCTTCACGCCCCGCCACAGCGGCAAATGCCTCACAGTCGACAACGGCTCCGCCGCCAACGGCGCTCGCCTGTCCCAGCAGCCCTGCACCAACTCGGCCGCCCAGACGTTCACTCTGGCCGACTGATCACGGTTAGCCGCTCGGGCCCGGTGTACGGCACCGGGCCCCACCCGGGGCATCCAGCCCAGCCGCTCCCGCCGACTCACCAACTGACGCAACCTCCACGCGCTACGTGAAGGCGAAGACGCGCTCAAAGATGCGGCGACCGGCGCGGCCCCAGGTCGGCTGCCCGCCTGGGAGACCTCGCTCCCACGCCTGACCGATGGAGATGAGGTCAAGCGCTGACAGCACGGCCCAGCCTTGGGCGCTGTGAACTGTCGCTTCCATGGTCACGCCGTAAGCGCTGAGGAAATCGGCGGCTGCGCGGACACTGCGCCACGGATTCGTGGGGGCGTTATCCGGCGCCGGTTGGTGCAAGGCGCGAAGGAAACGGGCCAGGCTGTCCAACGCTTGTCCAACGTTGCTGATCTCAGCGCCGTCCGCCGGTTCGCCAGAAACCCACGTCGCGATGACCCACGGCCGGGAAAAGCGTGGTGTCGGCTCACTGAGGCGCTGGGGCGTCGGCACCGGTAGCGGCAGACGCCTGGCAAGTACCGGGGAGCCACCGGAACTCCTTACGCAAGAGCGCGGGGGCTCGTTCGGTCATCGGCAGGCGCACGGCCAGTTCATCGCCCACTCGCCAGAGTTGGTTGTCCCAGCCCGAGGGAACCGGCCAGATCTCGAGGTCCGCCAGGTCCGGGTGCTGATCACGAACAAGGTCACGGACATAGCTCTCGTCGATGCCGGCTCGTTCCAAGCGTTCCTCCGAGCAGTGGTGCCGGGCTGAGGGCGTAAGAGGGCGAGGGCCCGCGCAGATTCCCTCTGCGCGGGCCTCGCTGTGTGGGCTTCACACCGGCGGTTCAGCAGGCGTGCGTTCAGGCAGGCCGCGTGGTGAGGATCGCGGCGGCGCCGGCGGGCAGTCGGTAGCTGTACGTCGTGCCGCCCCACGGGACGTCGAATGTGGCAGCTTCGCTGCCGGAGTTGTACGTCACCTGCAGCTTGGTGCCGTCGGGCAGGGTCGCGTTCTTGCGCTGGAGCCCGGGGCTCGTGGCCGGGGGCGACGTGGTCTTGCCGTCGGAGGCGAAGACGGAGACGTCGTGGATGGACCACCAGCTGCCGGAGTTTGCCTTGTTGACCACGCGGATGTAGCGGGCGGTGGTGGTGGGCAGCAGGATCCGGCTCACGGTACTGCCGGGGCCGGTGGCGATCGGCTTGCCCCAGCTGGTGCCGTCGTCGGAGGCGTACACCTCGTACTGGCGGACGAAGTCGCCGGACGAGGCGCTCGTGTCCAGGACAAGCTGGTCGAAGGTCTGGGCCGAGCCGAGGTCGAGCTGGAACCAGTCACCCGGCTGCATGCCGTGCCCCAGGCTCCACCGGGTGGCCGCGTCGCCGTCGACGGCCTTGGACGGCGGGTCGTCCGAGCTGCTCGCCGAGGCCGATGCCTGCCAACCGTCGCGGGGCAGGGCTGTCTCGCCGGTGGGCGAGGTGAGGGACGCGCCGGTGGGCAGGGTGTAGCCGAGCCACTGGTCGCCGATGCGCACCTGGGGCTGCTGGGCGAGCAGGCTGCTGTCATAGCTGATCAGGGCCTGGCTGCCGTCGGGGTTGCGGAAGGGGATGTCGACGGAGCCGATGGCGGCCGGGTCGGTGCTGCCGTGCTGGGTGCCGGTCCAGGTGAAGGTCGCGGCTGCTCCTGCGGCGAGCTTGTAGGTGAAGTGGCGGTCGCCCCAGCGGACGGTGAAGGTCCGGTCGGTGCTCCCGGAGTTGTAGGTGACCAGCGCGGTGGAGCCGTCGGGGTTGGTGAAGGCGACGTCCTCGACGTTGCCTTTGCCGAAGGTGTTGGAGGCGACCCGGCGGGCGCCGGGCTGGACGAACTTGCCGGCGTGCGCGAGCCCCCAGTAGTCGGCCGTCGGCGTGTAGGTCCACGTGCCGTTCGTCTTCGGGGAGACGGTCACCACGGGGCGGCAGCCTTGGCAGCCGTTGTTGGTGGGACCGCCGTTGGAGTCCAGGGCGAGGTTCCAGCGGATGATGCTCTGGGCCCAGTTCCGCGGGCCGTTGATGACGTTGTCCATCACACCGGCGAAGGCGCCCTGCTCGTCGCCCTCCCAGTTGCCGCCGGAGCACTCGCTCTGGAAGGCTGGCTCGTTGGGATAGTCGTTGTGGACGACGGTCTGTGCCGAGACGTCACCGGCGTAGCAGTGCCAGGCCGTGCCGGTGGCGTTCTTGGCACTCGCCGCGTCGGTGTACAGGGACTCGGGGTAGCTGGTGACGTCCCAGTTGTGGTCGTAGCCCAGGATGCCGGTGGCCAGGCCCTGCTTGCGCAGTGTCGGGGCGAGGTGGTCGTTGATGAAGGTCTTGGCCTCGTCCGCCGTCAGGCTCATGCTCGGGTAGCTGGACGTGTTGTGCAGCGGCTCGTTCTGCGGGGTGACGTAGCGCACCGGGACGCCGGCTGCCGCGTACGCCTTGAGGAACTTCGCGAAGTAGTCGGCGTACGGCTGGTAGGCGTCCGGCTTGAGCCGGCCGCCGTTCATCAAGTCGCCGGTCTTCATCCATCCCGGCGGGCTCCACGGGGTGGCCATGAGGGTCAGCTGCGGGTTGATCTTCCGGGCCTGCTTCAGCAGGGGAATGGTGTACGACCGGTCGTGCTCGATGGTGAAGTTGGCCAGCGTGGGGTCTGCCTGGCCGGCGGGCATGTCGTCGTAGGAGTAGTTGCCGCTCACGGTGAAGTCGGTGGCGGCCATCGGCTGGCGCAGGAAGCTCAGGCCGATGCCGTCACGACGGCTGAACAGGTCGCGCATCAGCGCGTTCCGCTGATTGGCACTGAGCTTGGTGCCGACCAGCCAGGCAGAGGAGTCGGTGAACGAGGCCCCGAAGCCGGTCATCGGCTGGTACTTGCGGGTGGTGTCCACGGTGATCGTCGAGCCGGAGGGTGCGGCTCCGGCCTTCCAGGTCACCGGCGACTGCTCGGACAGGTACGTCTTGGTGGACGGATTGGTGAGCCAGACCGACGCCTTGCCGAGGGCGGTGCCGGCGAAGGCCGGTGTGGCCGACGGGAGGACGGGGAGCGTGGCGATCAGGGTCGCGGCGGCTGCCAGGGCGGTCCGGCGCCATTGCCGGGTGGTGGTTCTCATGGTGCGGCTCCTTGCGGGCATGACGGCCGTGCACGGCGGCGCGCGTGCATGACGTGGGCGGTGCGAAACCGGCGCGTGGGGGCCGGGTAAGGGCGCCGGAGCTGGGGTCACTTCAGGCCGGTGGTGGCGATGCCGGCGACGAAGTGGCGCTGGAAGAGCAGGAAGACGATGGTCACCGGGAGCAGGACGACGACGGCGCCGGCGAGCAGGATGCCGAAGCGGGTGAAGTCCTGTCCGCTGCTGGCCAGGGCGAGGCCGACGGGGAGGGTGTACTGGCTCTCGTTCTGGGCCACGACCAGCGGCCACAGGAAGTTGTTCCAGGAGCCGAGGAAGGTGATGATCCCCAGGGTGGCGAGGGCCGGCCTGGTCAGCGGCAGGATGATCTTCCAGAAGATGGCCAGTTCGCGGCAGCCGTCGACGCGGGCGGCGTCGATGAGTTCGTCGGGCAGTGTGGAGATGAACTGCCGCATCAGGAACACCCCGAACGGGGTGGCCAGGAACGGCAGGATCAGCCCGAGCAGGGAGCCGGTCAGCTTCATGTTGGCCACCAGCACGTACAGCGGTACGAAAGTCACCAGGCCCGGCACCATCAACGTGGCCATGACCAGAGCGAAAACCGCGCGCTTTCCGCGGAAGTCCAGCTTGGCCAGGGCGTAGCCGAGCATCGAGCAGAAGATCAGGTTCCCCGCGGTGACGGCCAGGGCCACGATCACGGAGTTGGCGAACATCCTGGTGAAGTCCAGGCTGCTGAACAGCTCCCGGTAGTTCGCGAGCGTGGGGTGGGTGGGTATCAGGTCGGGCGGAAGCTTGCGGATGTCACCCTCGGACTTGAACGCCGAGGACAGCATCCACAGGAACGGCGTGACCATGAGCAGCAGCAGGCCGGTGAGCGGCAGGTACAGCCACGGCTGGCCCCACTCCCGCCGGATGCGGCGGCGCCGTAGGACCTTGTCCGTGGCCGAGGACGTGGCCGGTGGCGTGGGGGCGGGCGTGAGAGTGGTCATGGGGCATCAGTCCTTGTCCCGCAGCACGCGGAACTGCAGCACGGTCAGAGCGATGATCAGGACGAAGACGACGTAGCCGGCCGCCGACGCGACGTCGTAGTTGCCGTTGCCGAACTGCTTGTAGGCGTACAGCGTGGCCGACAGCGTGGAGTCCAGGGGTCCGCCGTCGGTCATGACGAACGGCTCGTCGAAGAACTGCAGGTAGCCGATGCCGGTGGTGACGGCGGTGAGCAGCAGGGCGGGGCGCAGGAGCGGGAAGGTGACCCGCCAGAAACGCTGCCAGGCTCCGGCGCCGTCGAGTTCGGCCGCCTCCATCAGGGACTGGGGGACGGACTGCAGACCCGCCAGCATGATGATCATGACGGTGCCGAGATTGCGCCACACGGCCATCAGGATCATGACGGGCAGGGCGAAGCGGGTGTCGGCCAGCCAGGCCGGGCCGTCGATCCCGAACCAGGCCAGGACGGTGTTCACCAGGCCCGCGTGCGGTTCCAGGAGGGTCTTCCACACCACGGCGACGGCCACGATGCTGGTGATCACCGGCAGATAGAGGCCGACCCGGAAGACGGCTCGGAAGCGTTGAATGCCGCTGTTGAGCGCGACCGCCGCAGCGAGCCCGGCGGCCAGTGTCAGGGGCAGGGCCACCAGGACGAACACGGCCGTGTTGCGCAGGGCGGTGAAGAACTGCGGGTCCTCGAAGAGCCGGACGTAGTTGTCGAAGCCGATGAACGACACGTTGAGCGGGGTGCGCAGGTCGGCGCTCTGGGTGTCGGTGAGGCTCATCAGCAGCGACCAGACGACCGGCAGCAGCATGAACGCGAGGAACAGGGCGAGGAACGGGGCGGCGAGGACCCAGGCGGCGCGGGCCTGGCGGCCCTGCGCGGAGCGCCGCAGCACAGAGGTGCGGCGGCGGGCCGCCGGCCGCGGGCCGGCGGCCTCGCGTTCCTGGGTGCCCTGCCCGGTGATGGTGCTCGGGGGCATGGTTGTCATCCGTCCGTACGAGGGATGCGAGGGCGGTTCAGCGGCCGGTGCCGATGCTGGTGGCCCTGGACTGCAGGGTCTTCTGCACCTGGTCGACGGTGGCCTTGCCGTAGGCGAGCTTCTCCAGCTCGGAGTCGATGGCGTCGGCGATCTGCTGCCAGGTCGTGATGGCCGGCGGGGCCTTGGTGACCTTCAGCTGGGTCTCGAAGGCTGCCATCTTGGTGTTCTGGCTCAGCTCGCCCTGCGACCAGGAGTCGACGGCGGCGGGCAGGTTGCCGGATGCCTCCGCGTAGGCGGCCAGGTTCTTCGGCTCGGTGAGGAACTGGATGAACTTCCAGGCTGCGTCGGAGTTCTTGGCGTCCTTGAAGACCGCCAGGTCGCTGCCGCCGGCCAGCCCGGCGGCCTGCGTGCCCTTCGGCAGCGGCATGGTCTTCCACTTGCTGTCCAGCTCGGGGGCGTTCTTGTGGAGGTCGCCGCCAGTGCTGGCGCCCTGCTGCACGGTGCCGATCAGCCCGTTCTGGAGGTTCACGCGGGCGTCGGTCTTGTCGTTCGGCGACAGCTTGTCCTTGAAGATGCCGCTGTAGTACTCCAGGGCCTTGGTGACCGCGGGCGAGTCAAAGGTGAACTTCTTCGCTTCGGCGTCGTAGATGTCACCGCCCTGCTGCCACACCATGGGCAGCCAGAACAGCCATGAGTTGAAGCCGACCTGCAGCTGGGTGGCGTTGCGCAGCTTGGGGTTCTGCTTGCCCGCAGTGGCCTGGATGGCCTTGAGGTCCTTCAGGTAGCCGTCCCAGTCGTCGGCCGGGGCACCCTTGATGCCGGCCTTCGTGGTGAGGTCAGTGCGGTAGTAGATCACCGAGGTGTCGGCGGTGAAGGGGACACCGTAGGAGGTGTCCTTGTACTTCGTGGTGTCCCACTGGCCGGGGAAGAACGCGGACGCCTTGAACGAGGCCGGGGTGGCCTGGAAGCCCTTCATGGCGGCCATCTCGGCCATCCAGGTGGAGCCGATCAGCGACATGTCCGGGGTGTTGCCACCGGCGATCGAGGTGGTGAGCTTCTCGTGCGCGGCGTCCCACGGCACCGCGGTGATCTGGACCGTCACGTCCGGGTTCTGCTGCTCGAACTTCTTCGCCAGGCTCTCCAGGTCCTTGTCGGCCTTGTCGCCCATGGACCACATGACCAGCTTGCCCTTGGCCTTGCCGCTGCCGATCTTCGTAGGGGCCTTGTCGGCGGCCGAGGCGTCGTCGCTGCGGCCGCAGCCGGTGGCCAGCAGGGCCGCCGCGACGGTCGCGCAGGCGATCTGGAGGGTTCTGGCGGTGGGACGGAGGGTGCTCATCGTTGCGGCTCCTTGCGATCGTGCTGAACAGGGCGCGGGGGGTGAGTGGGGCAAAAGGGACTGCGGCCGGGTGCGTCATCCTGCGGGGTGCAGGCGCCCCTCGTCGACGGTCACCTCGGCGACGAGACGCGCATCACGGCTGGAACGTCCGACGTGGAGGCGGTACCGGCCGGGCGGAGTACGCCACGCGCTCGCCTCGCCGTCCCAGATCTGGAAGGCGCGCGCGGGCACGTGCACCTCGGCGGTGACGCGGGCGCCCGGTTCCGCCTGGACCGTGGCGAAGCCGGCGAGCAGGCGCACCGGCCTGTCGGAGCCGCCGTGCGGCGGCTCCAGGTAGACCTGAACGACCTCACGGCCGGCCCGGGGGCCTGTGTTGGTCAGCTCCACGGCCAGGTTGAGCCCGTCTCCGCCCGCGGGGCTGGGCAGAGTGGCGGAGACGGGAGTCGGGGAGAGGGTCACGGACTCGTACGTCCATCGGGTCCAGCCCAGACCGTGGCCGAACGGGAAGGCCGGGACGAGCCCCGCACGGTCCCAGGCCCGGTGTCCGACGTGGACGCCCTCGGTGTAGTCCACGATGCCGTCGCGGGGGCGGGCGTCGGGGACGGGAACGTCCTCGGCGCGGGCGGGCAGGGTCCACGGCAGGCGACCCGACGGTTCGATCCGGCCGAGCAGGACGTCGGCCAGTGCGTGCCCGGCTTCCTGGCCAGGCAGCCACGCCCACAGCAGGGCGGGTGCCTCGTCGGCCCAGGGCAGCAGCACCGGCGCGCCGGCGTTGACGACCACGAGCGTGCGCGGGTTGGCAGCGATCACCTTGCGGACCAGGTCGTTCTGGTAACCGGGCAGGTCGAGACCGGTGCGGTCCCAGCCCTCGGACTCGACCTCCTCGTTGGTGCCCACCACGACGACGGCCACATCGGCCGCCTGGGCCGCGGCGACGGCCTCGGCGATCTCCTCGTACGGCGTCGCCCCGGGCGGGGCATGCCGGACCTGGGCGGTGACGAAGCGGCCGTAGCCACCGGCGTCCACGACGGTGAGGTCCAGGGCGAGCGCGAGCCTGCGGCCTTCCGGTCCCACCTCGACGTCGATCCCCCGCAGGGGCGGGTGGTTGTGGCTGGACTCCAGCACCAGCTCCACGCCTCGGCCGTCGTCTCCGGCCAGGACCTCCTCGCCGTCCACGTTCACGCTGAAGCGCCCTGAGCAGCCGAACTCCAGACGGTGCGTCCCCGGTTCGGTGAGGGTCAGCACCGTGCGCAGCAGCACCCGACGGGTCTCCGCGTCGAAGCCGTCGTACGTGGTCCAGTCCCCGGTGGCGCGGACCTCGCCGCCGATGAGGTTCCCGTCGGCATCGATCTGGTCGGCGCGCACGCCCGTCTCGCCGGTATCGGGATCAGCGAGCAGTTCGGCGGAGGCGTACGGCAAGCGCAGGCGGGCGTCGCCGCCCCGGTGCACGGTCAGTCGGACGTCCTCGGGGAGCGCGGCGCGCAGCCCTTCCTCGAAAGACACGGTGCGCACCGCCGGGACGTAGGCGCTGCCGCCGCCCTGGAGGTACGGCGCCACGGCGTTGGGGCCGATCAGCGCGACGCTGCGGATGCCGTCAGGCTTCAGGGGCAGCAGGTCTTCCTGGTTGCGGAGCAGCACGGTGCCCCGGGCGGCGACGTCGCGCAGCAGCCGGAACTCCTCCTCAGCGGGCTCCGCCGGTGCAGGGGCCGACCCCGGCTCGTCGAGCCGGCCGACGTGCCGGGCCAGGCGCAGCAGCCGCAGCACCTTGTCGTCGACGAGCCGCTCGTCCACCTCGCCCGCGCGCACGGCCGCCGCGAGAGTGTCACCCCACGGGCCGTCGGGGCCGGGCATCACCAGATCCAGACCGCCGACCGCCGAGGCCGCGGTGGACCGGGTCGCGGCCCAGTCGCTGATCACGGGCCCGGAGAAGGCCCACTCGCCCTTCAGCACCTCGCGCAGCAGGCGCGCGTTCTCGGTCATCGGCGCGGACACGGTCCCGTCTTCGACGCCCGAGTACGCGGCCATCACGCTCCATGGCTCGGCTTCGGAGAGGACCTGCTCGAAGGGGGCCAGGTAGACCTCCCGCAGCGTCCGCTCGTCCAGCCGGGCACGGTATCGGGTGCGGTCGGTCTCGGAGTCGTTGGCCACGAAGTGCTTCAGGCACGCGGCCACGCCCCGGCTCTGCAGGCCGCGAACGACGGCAGCGGCCAGGGTGCCGGTGAGCAGCGGGTCCTCGGAGAAGTACTCGAAGTGGCGCCCGGCGACGGGGGTGCGCTGGAGGTTGACCACCGGCGCCAGCACCACGTCGACGCCCTTGCGGCGGGCCTCCGCGGCGAACAGCTCCCCCAGGCGCTCGGCGAGGCCGGTGTCCCAGGCCGCCGCCAGCGCACTCGGCGCGGGGGCCAGCAGCCCGGTTTCGTCAGGGTCGTCGCCGGTCCCCCGGACGCCCTGCGGACCGTCGGACATCGTCACCGCGGACAGCCCGAGCCGGGGCTCGGCCGGGAGTCTCCACAGGTCGGCTCCGGTCAGCAGGCGGATCTTGGAGTCCAGGTCCAGGCCGCGGACGCGGTCACGGAGCTCGGTGTCATCAGGGAGGGCAGGGCGGCTCATGCTCGTCCTTCCAGGCCGCGGTACGGCACGAAGCGGGCGGAACGAAGAGCAGAAAAGCACACTTACTAAGTACTTAGTAAGTCCTTGTGTGCAAGTTCTTTCTCAGGTTTGATCGACAGGTGACCACTGATCGACAGCCCCGTAGACTCCCTACGATGAGCGAGAGCACGCCGAACGGGGAGCGGCAGCCCCGCGCAGGGAAAAGTCTCAGAGCCCAGCAGCGACGGCAGGAGATCCTGCAGATCGCCATGGACACCTTCGCCGCCCGCGGCTACAACAACGCCTCCCTGCAGGAGATCGCCGACCGGGCCGGCGTGACCCAGGCCGGCGTCCTGCACTACTTCCGCTCCAAGGCCCAGCTGCTCACCAGCGTCCTGGACCTGCGCGACGCCACCGACATCGAACAGCTCGGCCCCGACCGCCCCCAGGGCCTGGCCTTCCTGCGCCATCTCGTCGACACCGTCCGCCGCAACACCGAACGCGAAGGCATCGTCCGGCTGTACGCCGTGCTCTCGGCGGAGAGCGTCACTGAAGGCCACCCCGCCCAGGACTACTTCCGCGACCGCTACGCGGGTCTGCGCACCCTGGTCGCCGAAGCCCTCGCCGAAGCGTGCGAGCTCGGCGAGACACGGCCCGACCTCAACGTCGAAGAGGCAGCCACGGCGATCATCGCCCTCATGGACGGGCTCCAGATCCAGTGGCTGCTCGCGCCGGACTCCGTCGACATGGCCGCCTCCACGGACCGTGTCATCACCGCGCTCTTGGCAGACCTCACTCAGTAGATCCATCTGACGCTCGCCCGCCATCGATTTCCCGGATCAACCCTTCCCGTACGGCGCCGACCGCAGCGTTGACATCGGCCCCTGCTCCCCCTGGCCTTCCCAGGCGGAACCGGGGCCGCGCCGGAAGGGCACCTCTTCGGCGCCGACTGGGTGCCGAAGCCGACAGCGTCCCCACCGTGAAGGCCCGACCGGGGCTGAGCACTTTGCTTGTCAGCCTCGCGCTCTCGCGTTCGCCGTGGGCGCCATCGCGAGCATGACGGTGCTGGGTCGGCTCGCCGGCAGGTTCGGAAGCACCCGGCTCATGGTGCTGGTGCCGCTCGGCGCCCCGGCTCTGCGGCCCCGTGACCACGGCGTCCGCCGCCAGCCCAGTTGAATGAGTCGGTCCGCGCATGAGCTCCGAAATCCGTTCGCTGTGACGCGGGCAACTGGTTACCGTCGCCGGGCATGGACATGGAAGACCCCAAAGACGTCGTCCGGCGTGGTTACGACGCGCTGTCCGCGCACTATGACGAGGCGTACGGTGCCGAGACGAAATACCAGTCATGGCTCAGCGACCTGTGCGCGCGCATCCCGGCCGGTGGCACCGTGCTGGATCTGGGCTGCGGAAGCGGGGTGCCGGTAGCACGTTCTCTGGCCGATGCCGGTTACCGGGTCACCGGCATCGACATCAGCGAGGTGCAGGTCCGCCGGGCCCGGGAACGGGTGCCCCAGGCCGAGTCAACCAGGTCGATGCCACGGCCGCGTCCTTCGACGACGCTCCCTTCGACGCTGTCGTCTCCTTGTACGCCCTCATCCACATTCCCTTGGCCGAGCAGCCGCCCTTGCTGCGGAGGATCGCCGCGTGGCTGCGCCCGGGAGGCTGGTTCGTGGCCACTACCGGACACCGTGCCGGCGTCGACGAGAACTGGCTCGGTGGCGGAGCCCCGATGTGGTGGAGCCATGCGGACGCTGCCACCAACCGCGGGTGGATGACCCAGGCCGGCCTGACCGTCGAACGGGAGGAGTTCGTACCCGAAGGCGACGGCGGGCACGCCTTGTTCTGGGCGCGACGCCCCTGACACCCCCAACCTCCGGTTGGAAGCACTCAGCAGCTGACTGCTCCCCCGTAGAGTCGGGCGCCAGGTCAGCGCGGTCCAGCCGGGCGGCGCTCGCGGCGGCCACGTTCAGGCGTACGCCGTTCTTCTCGGCCGCCCGGACGATCAGGCGGGCGTCATTGGCGGCAGTCGCCTCGGCGAATGCGCCCCACGATCACCCGCGCGTGTGGATCACGCCACGGTGAAGTCTGTGGCCGAACAACATGCCCCTGCCATGTATGCAGGAAGGGTGGGTACTCGCGCACTTGTGCACGGGTAATGAGGGCGAGGCCAGTGGGATCCCATGCCGACGGTGACGGCTGTAGGGCGCCGAATGGATACCTGGTGCGCGCCGGCTACGCCCTGAGCGGGTACGACGGCTGCATCGCCGAAGCCCGCCACCACGCCGTCGCCTTCCTCGATCAGGTCGAGACCGACCATCGTCTGCCCGTGCCCGCCCGTGCGAGGGACCTCACCCAGCTGGTGGTCAGCGAGCTGGTCACCAACGCCCGCAAGTACGCTCCCGGCCCCGTCCTGCTGGAACTGCGCATCAACGCCCGCGCTGTGGATGTTGTCGTGTGGGACAGCGACCCCACCGTGCCCGCTGCCCGGGCCGCCGATCCCGACCGGATCGGCCAGCACGGCCTGGAGATCGTCAAAGCCGTCACCGAAGACCTGTTCACGGAGCAGGAGCCGGTCGGCAAGCGCATCACGGCCCGCATCGCCCTGTCCGACACGCCCGGCGGGCACGCCACCAGTCGCCACCCCCAGTAGCAGCCGGCGCGTCCCCCTCGGCTCCACCCCATCGCGTCGGGCTGGGTGGCCGTCTTCAATCTGCCCGACTTCGCGCACGCCGGCGGCACCGCCATCGTCGTCCTCGTCATCGCCGGCGGTCTGCTCTACACCGCGGGCGCCGTGGTCTACGGACTCAAGCGCCCCGACCCGTCACCGGCCTGGTTCGGCTTCCACGAGGTCTTCCACGCCCTGACCATCGCCGCCTTCACCGCGCACTACACGGCCATCCTCCTCGCAGCCACCTGGTAACGGTGTTTGCGGGCAGAACTACGTTCCGGTGGTGCAATGTGACTTGTCCGGGTACCGGGATCGGTGTTGGTCTTCCGCGTCTTTCGGGGCGAAGTCCTGAGCGTCGTCGAGCAATGGAGGAGTCGCCGTGACCGTTGGAGAGCCGGATGGTGGGCGGGCCGCTCGTCTTCTCCTGGGCGGGAGTGGCCGGGGCCGGGAGATGACGTTGGCGGGGACGTTGGAGGCGGCGGAGGCCGCGGCGCCGGTGGAGTCGCTCGATGTGGTCGCGCGCATGCTCAAGGAGCGTCTCGGGGCGGTGTCGGTGTCGTTCCTGATCACCGACTTCACCGGCAGTTCGGTCGTACGGCTGGGGGCGGCGGGCAGCGTTAATACCGATGAACCCGCCCGGCGCATCACGCTGCGGGGCACCCTGTACGACGATGTGATCCGTACCCAGCAGCCGGGCGTGGAGGACGGGGGCGAGGGCGCGCTGGTGCGGATCGTAGCTCCGGTGACCAACCGCGGGGACGCCATCGGGCTCCTCGAACTGTTCCTGCCGGCGGCGCCGGACGCGGAGGCGATGCGGGAGATCAGCGAGACCGCGCACGCCTTGGCATACCTCGTCATCGCCAACCGCTCCTACACCGACGTCTATCAGTGGGGCCGCCGCACCAGCCCGCTGAGCCTGGCCGCGGAGATCCAGCACCGGCTGCTTCCGGCGTCGCTGGCGTGCGAGGCGGCGCAGTTCGCGGTGGCCGGGTCGCTGGAGCCCGCCGACCACGTCGGGGGTGACACCTTCGACTATGTGATCGACAGGGACACGGTCCAGCTCTCTGTCACCGATGCCATGGGGCACGATGTCGAGGCCGCGCTGCTGGCCACCCTTGCGGTGGGCGCCCTGCGCCGGGCACGGCGGGCCGGCGGCGACCTCGCCGAGCAGGCCCGCCAG
>NZ_SZVW01000001.1 GCF_007655005.1 Streptomyces tibetensis | reverse complement strand
CGCCGAGGGCATCGACATGGGCCCGTCCCCCACGGACGCCGCCCTGGCCGCCGATCTGGCGCTGCCGATCGAGGAGCTCGAGCTCACCGTTCGGTCGTACAACTGCCTCAAGCGCGAGGGCATCCACTCCGTGGGTGAGCTCGTGGCGCGTTCCGAGGCCGACCTGCTCGACATCCGCAACTTCGGTGCGAAGTCGATCGACGAGGTCAAGGCGAAGCTGGCCGGCATGGGCCTGGCCCTCAAGGACAGCCCGCCCGGATTCGACCCCACCGCCGCGGCGGACGCGTTCGGCGCGGACGACGATGCGGACGCCGGGTTCGTCGAGACCGAGCAGTACTGAGAGCTCGGGACCGACTGCCGGTTCCTGGCTGCGGGATCGTTGTGGCTGATCGCGCAGTTCCCGCGCCCCTTCGGGGGCGCGGACCCTTCCGGGCGTCTGAAAGGGCTCCCGGATCTCTGACAGGCAACCGTCTGCTCAGATACTGACCCCGGTACCTGATACGGCCGGGGCAGACACCTAGGAGAAACACCATGCCGAAGCCCACCAAGGGTGCCCGTATGGGCGGCAGCGCCGCGCACGAGAAGCTCCTCCTCGCGAACCTCGCGAAGGCGCTGTTCGAGCACGGCCGCATCACCACCACCGAGGCGAAGGCGCGCAAGCTGCGTCCGTACGCCGAGCGTCTGGTCACCAAGGCGAAGAAGGGCGACCTTCACAACCGCCGTCAGGTGCTCCAGGTCATCACGGACAAGAGCATCGTGCACACGCTCTTCACCGAGATCGGCCCGCGCTACGAGAACCGTCCGGGTGGCTACACCCGCATCACCAAGATCGGTAACCGCCGTGGCGACAACGCGCCCATGGCCGTCATCGAGCTGGTCGAGGCGCTGACGGTGGCGCAGGAGGCGACGGGCGAGGCCGAGGCCGCGACGAAGCGCGCCGCGAAGGACAACGAGGCTGCCGAGGCTCAGGTCGACACGACCAAGGCCGAGGACGCCGAGGAGTCCAAGGACGCGTAAGCGTTCTGCCGGGGGCTGTGCGTTCGCGGCTGCGGGTTCGTGGTGGCTTGTCGCGCAGTTCCCCGTGCCCCTGCAAGGGCGTTGCGGGTCCGTTCCTTCACGGGAACGGGCCCGCTTTTGTGTTCTGAGAGGATCTGTACGTGAGTGACGAAGTAGAGGCCGGGCACGTGCGGGTCCGGCTCGATCTGTCGTACGACGGGAGTGAGTTCTCCGGGTGGGCCAAGCAGGCCGGGGGGCGGCGGACCGTGCAGGGGGAGATCGAGGACGCCCTGCGGACCGTGACGCGGTCGCGGCAGACGTACGAGCTGACCGTGGCGGGGCGTACCGATGCCGGGGTGCACGCGCGGGGGCAGGTCGCCCACGTCGATCTGCCGCGTGAGGTGTGGGCCGAGCACCACCAGAAGCTGCTGAAGCGGCTCGCCGGCCGGCTGCCCCGGGACGTACGGGTCTGGGCCCTCAGGGAGGCGCCGAGCGGCTTCAACGCCCGTTTCTCGGCGGTCTGGCGGCGGTACGCGTACCGGGTCACCGACAACCCCGGGGGCGTCGACCCGCTGCTGCGCAGCCATGTGCTGTGGCACGACTGGCCCCTCGACGTCGACGCCATGAACGAGGCAGCGGGCCGGCTGCTGGGTGAGCACGACTTCGCCGCCTACTGCAAGAAGCGGGAGGGGGCGACCACCATCCGCACGCTGCAGGAGCTGAGCCTGGTGCGCGGTGACGACGGGATCATCACCGCCACCGTGCGGGCCGACGCCTTCTGCCACAACATGGTGCGCTCGCTCATCGGGGCGCTGCTGTTCGTCGGGGACGGGCACCGGCCGGCCGACTGGCCGGGGAAGGTGCTGGCGGCCGGCGTACGGGACTCGGCCGTGCACGTCGTACGGCCGCACGGCCTGACGCTGGAGGAGGTCGGCTACCCGGCCGACGAACTGCTCGCCGCGCGCAGCAAGGAGGCGCGGAACAAGCGGTCGCTGCCGTCGGCCGGCTGCTGCTGACGCCGGCTCACTCGTCGGCCGCGGCCGAGGCCTGGGCCTCGCCGCGGCGGCGGATCTGGTTGAACGTGAACTGGGCCAGGTCGTCCCCGGTCCGGTAGACCGCGGTGTCCTTGGGCGTGACGTCCTTGCCGCTGGTGAAGCCGGCGTTGCTGAAGTAGGCGTAGCGGCCGTAGGAGTTGCTGGTCGTGCGGCAGAAGCCGGACTCGCAGAAGGCCTTCACGCCGCCGCCGGAGAGCGACTTGATGAAGCTCTTCTTGGTGCTCTGGGCCCTTGCCTTGGCGGCCTGTGCCTCGGTGTCGAAGACGGCCACGCCGACCGTCACCGCGACGCCGTCCCTGACGTAGGTCACCCGTATCAGTCGGGTGCAGTCGTTCCCGGTGAGGATCTTGGGAAGGGTGCCGCCGGCCGCCGAGGCGCAGTTCCTCGTGTCCGCCGTGGGGCCCTTCTTGTAGACCGTCTCGCCCACGGTGAGCTGGGTGCCCGGGAAGAGCGTGTCCGGGCTGAGCGGGGCCTTGTCCTTCTTCGCGCTGGCGATGAAGTCCTTCGGGTCCAGCGGCGGCGGGGCGCTGGTCGGGGCGAAGGACGGCGCCGAGGCGGACTGGCTCGGGATGTCGGACGAGGGCAGCGAGGTCGGGTTGCCCTGGTTGTCGCCGCCCGCCGAGACGACGGCCACGGCGACGGCCGTGCCGATCGCGACCGTGGCGAACGCGCCACCGCCGATCAGCAGGACCCGTCGTCGCTTGTTGCGCGCCTCGGAGGCTTCAGCGAGCGCTGCCCAGTCCGGAGACTGGCCGCCCCCGCCGTTCCAGGGCTGCTGCGACTGCGGTTTCCAGGGATCCCACTGGGACTGAGGTCCCCCCTGCCCAAAGCTCATGGGGCGCATCTTAGACGGGACAAGGGGCGCGCTGGTCCGCCCGGTTGGGCTTCCGAACCCCTAGCGTTCCTCCCATGCGCACGGGCAAAGGCGACATCTGTGGGTGGTTGGGGCGACTGCTGCCGACCGTGGCGCTGCTGGTGTGTCTGCTGTCCTGGCCGGCCCTCGCGGCCGGGGTGTGGCCGTCGGTCGTGGTGGGGGCGCTGGGGGCGTTCCGCCGTCCGCGCGGCGGCGGGTCCGTGCTGCGGTGGTGCGCCGCGGTGGCCGTGGACGTGCTGGTCTCGTCGGTGTTCCCGTATGTACGGCCGCCGCGGCGGCGCACGCTGCGCAGGGTCGTCACGCTCTGCGCCGCCCTGTATGTTTCGGTGACCGAGCGGCTGCGGTGATACCGCGTTTTGACCCTTGTGGTGCGTCCCGGTATTCTGCTTGTTCGTTGTGTATTGGCTTGCTCATTCTCACGGGACGGGCCCTTACACCGGTCCACCGGGCCGATGACCAGCGACCCCACGTACGCGGTATGCGTCGCCGCAGTGCGGTCCAGGCTGTCGTGATCGTTTCGGTGACCAGTTATGGACCATTCACTCGAAGCGAAGGCTACGAACCGTGCGTACGTACAGCCCCAAGCCCGGCGATGTGACGCGCCAGTGGCACGTCATCGACGCTCAGGACGTTGTCCTGGGTCGTCTCGCCACCACTGCCGCGACGCTCCTCCGGGGCAAGCACAAGCCGATCTACGCCCCCCACGTCGACGCTGGTGACTTCGTCATCATCATCAACGCGGACAAGGTGCACCTGTCCGGCAACAAGCGGACCCAGAAGATGGCGTACCGCCACTCCGGGTACCCGGGTGGTCTGCGCTCCGTCCGTTACGACGAGCTGCTCGACAAGAACCCCGAGAAGGCCATCGAGAAGGCCGTCAAGGGCATGCTCCCCAAGAACACGCTGGGCCGTCAGATGCTCTCGAAGCTGAAGGTCTACAAGGGTGACCAGCACCCGCACGGCGCGCAGCAGCCGCAGCCGTTCGAGATCACCCAGGTCGCGCAGTAAGTCCGGCCACCCCCTAAGACTGAAGAGAATCTGAGGAGCATCGTGGCCGAGACCACTGCCGAGCAGCCGCTCGAAGAGATCGACATCGACAGCTACACCACCGAGTCCGAGGTCCCCGTCGAGGGTGAGTACACCTCGGAGTCCATGGCGTCCCGCTTCGGCGAGCCCCAGCCGGCCGCCGGCCTGGGCCGTCGCAAGAACGCCATCGCCCGTGTCCGGATCGTCCCGGGCACCGGCAAGTGGAAGATCAACGGTCGCACCCTCGAGGACTACTTCCCGAACAAGGTGCACCAGCAGGAAGTCAACGAGCCGTTCAAGGTGCTCGAGCTCGACGACCGCTACGACGTCGTCGCCCGCATCTCCGGTGGCGGTGTCTCCGGCCAGGCCGGTGCGCTCCGTCTCGGTGTCGCCCGTGCGCTGAACGAGGCGGACGTCGACAACAACCGCGGTCCGCTGAAGAAGGCCGGCTTCCTCAAGCGCGACGACCGTGCGGTCGAGCGCAAGAAGGCCGGTCTGAAGAAGGCCCGCAAGGCTCCGCAGTACAGCAAGCGCTAATCGCGTCGCCCGTCCTTGCGACTGGCTTCGCAACGATCGCCCCGGCGGCACGGTTGTGCTGCCGGGGCGGTTTCGTTTACACAACCCCTACAGCCCCCGGACAGTCTCAGGGGGTGTACTCGGGGATGTGAGCCGCATTCTCTTCAGCAATTCGGAGGACACCACTGTGGGACGACTCTTCGGCACGGACGGCGTGCGCGGTGTCGCGAACGCGGACCTGACGGCGGAGATGGCCCTGGGCCTCTCCGTGGCCGCGGCACACGTACTGGCCGAGGCGGGCACGTTCGAGGGGCACCGGCCGAAGGCCGTGGTCGGGCGTGACCCCCGTGCGTCCGGGGAGTTCCTGGAAGCCGCCGTGGTCGCGGGCCTCGCCAGCGCCGGCGTGGACGTCCTGCGGGTCGGCGTGCTGCCGACGCCCGCCGTCGCGTTCCTGACCGGGGAGCTAGGCGCCGACCTCGGTGTGATGCTCTCCGCCAGCCACAACGCCATGCCGGACAACGGCGTCAAGTTCTTCGCCCGCGGCGGGCACAAGCTCGCCGACGAGCTGGAGGACCGCATCGAGTCCGTCTACGAGGAGCACCGCACCGGCGCCCCGTGGGACCGGCCGACCGGGTCCGGCGTGGGCCGCGTACGCGACTGGGAGGAGGGCTCCGACCGGTACGTCGCGCATCTGCTGGGTGCCCTGCCCAACCGGCTCGACGGGCTGAAGGTCGTCCTCGACGAGGCGCACGGCGCCGCCGCCCGGGTCTCGCCGGAGGCGTTCCAGCGGGCCGGTGCCGAGGTCGTCACGATCGGGGCCGAGCCGGACGGGCTCAACATCAACGACGGGTGCGGTTCGACGCACCTGGACAAGATCAAGGCCGCCGTCGTCGAGCACGGCGCCGATCTCGGCATCGCGCACGACGGTGACGCCGACCGGTGCCTCGCCGTCGACCACACCGGTGCGGAGGTGGACGGGGACCAGATCCTCGCCGTGCTCGCGCTGGCGATGCGGGAGCGGTCCGTGCTGCGGTCCGAGACGGTCGTCGCCACGGTGATGTCCAACCTCGGGTTCAAGCTCGCCATGGAGCGCGAGGGCATCCGGCTGGTGCAGACCGCCGTCGGTGACCGGTACGTGCTCGAGGAGATGAAGGAGCACGGTTTCGCTCTCGGGGGCGAGCAGTCCGGGCACGTCATCATCCTCGACCACGCGACGACCGGCGACGGGACGCTGACCGGGCTGCTGCTGGCGGCGCGGGTGGCGCAGAGCGGGCGCACGCTCGCGGATCTCGCCGGGGTCATGGAGCGACTGCCGCAGGTGCTGATCAATGTGCCGGATGTCGACAGGACCCGGGTGAGGACGTCCGCGGAGCTGTCGGCGGCGGTCTCGGATGCGGAGCGGGAGCTCGGGGAGACCGGGCGGGTGCTGCTGCGGCCTTCCGGGACCGAGCCGTTGGTTCGGGTGATGGTCGAGGCGGCCGATATCGAGCAGGCTCGGTCTGTTGCGGGGCGGTTGGCTGATGTGGTGAAGTCGGCGCTCGGTTGATGAACGGGCAGGGGTTGGGGGCTGCGGTGGTCTGCGGGCTGCCGGTTGTCCGTGGCTCGTCGCGCAGTTCCCCGCGCCCCTGAAGGCGTTGTCCCCGAGCCCCCTTCAGACCCGTTGGCGTTGTTTCGTCCAGAACCACTTCTGGGCCAGCAAGGTGGCTGTGCCCGCCACGATGATGCCCAGCAGGTTCAGCAGGAGCTGCTGGGTGGATCCCCAGGTCTGGCTCGTGTCGCCGTAGCTCAGGGCGACCGCCGCGTTCGCCGCCGCCGGGACCGTGGTGACGGAGATGGCCACGCCGACCAGGGCGCCCGACTTGGCCGACGTCAGGGAGAGGGTGCCGGCGATGCCGGCCAGGACCGCCACGACGAAGGAGAACCAGTCGGGGGCGTAGATGAACCCGGTGTTGGGGCGGTCGCCCTCCAGCCGGGCCTCGGTGAACAGGCCGACCGCGTCCATGAAGAGGCTGAAGGCGACCGTGATCGCCATCGCCGCGGCGAAGCCCACCAGGAGGGCGATCAGCGAGCGCAGGGCCAGACGCGGCCCGCGCTGCACGATCGCGGTGCAGATGCCGGCGAGAGGGCCGAACTCCGGGCCCACCGCCATGGCGCCCACGATCAGGATCGCGTTGTCCAGGACCACACCACAGGCCGCGATCATCGTGGCCAGCGTGAGGAACGCGAGGTACGTGACGGAGAGGGTGGACTCCTCGTGCGTCGCGTCGCTCAGCTGCTCCCACAGGACGGCGTCCGCGCCCTCGCCCGGGGCGTCCGCCTCGGCCTTGTCCGCCCGCTCCGACAGGGACAGGTCGATGGACTCGACGGCGATGGAGCCGGTGGTGTCGATGCCCAGTTCCCGCAGCCCGGCGAGGAGTTCGTCGCCCGCCTCGCGGGCCACGTCGCACATCACCACGTCCCCGGCGGGGTCGCGGGCGGCGCCCGGCAGTACGACGAGGTGGGTGGTGCCGACCGTCTTCTCGATCAGCAGGACCACCTCGTCGGTGCTGTCGGCCGGTGTGATCAGACGCAGATGGAGCATGGCGCCCATCTAACCGGTCTTTCCCCCGGGCGTCACAGCTTGCGCAGGCTCAGCCGCTGCACCTTGTGGTCCGGGCCCTTGCGCACGACGAGGGTGGCGCGGCCGCGGGTGGGCGCGATGTTCTCCACCAGGTTGGGCCGGTTGATCGTGCGCCACATCGTCCGGGCGTAGTCCAGGGCCTCCTCCTCCGATACCTGGGTGTACTTGCGGAAGTACGAGGACGGGTTCTGGAAGGCGGTCGCGCGCAGCTTGCGGAAGCGGTTGAGGTACCAGGTCTCGATGTCCTCGACGCGGGCGTCGACGTACACGCTGAAGTCGAAGTAGTCGGCGAGACCGACGCGGGTCCGGCCGTCCTTGCCGGGCAGGGCCGGCTGGAGGACGTTCAGGCCCTCGACGATCAGGATGTCCGGGCGGCGGACCGTGAGCCTCTTGTCGGGGACGATGTCGTAGATCAGGTGGGAGTAGACGGGCGCGGTGACCTCGTTCTTGCCGGCCTTGATGTCGGCGACGAAACGGGTCAGGGCCCGGCGGTCGTAGGACTCCGGGAAGCCCTTGCGGGACATCAGGCCGCGGGCCTGGAGTTCCTTCGTGGGCAGCAGGAAGCCGTCGGTGGTGACCAGCTCGACGCGCGGGTGCTCGGGCCAGCGCGAGAGCAGGGCCTGCAGGAGGCGGGCGACCGTCGACTTGCCCACGGCGACCGAACCGGCGACCCCTATGACGAACGGGGTGCCCGACTGGGAGCCCTGCTCGCCCAGGAACGTGTTCAGCGCGCCTCTGAGGCCGTCGGTGGCCCCGACGTAGAGGTTGAGAAGTCTGGACAGCGGGAGATAGATGTCCCGCACCTCGTCGAGGTCGATCACGTCGCCGAGACCGCGCAGCTTCTCGACCTCCTCGGCCGTGAGCGGAAGCGGCGTCTTGTCACGCAGCGCGCTCCACTCGGCTCGGGTGAGGTCGACGTAGGGAGTCGCCTCCGGGCGGGGCCGGTGGGCGCTCCGGGGCATCGGGGAGACCGGAGAGATCACAGTCCATTGTTACGGGCGTACGAACGGATGGTGAGGTGGGATCCGTCACCTGAACCTTTCGCCCCGCTTCGGCCTGAGAAAAGCTGATCCAGGAGGAATGTCAGTGGTGTGCGTCACAGTTGTGGCAAGGGTGGGCCCGGTCCTGGGTCCACGAACGCCTGGGAGTACCACGAACGCCTGGGAGTACCCATGACGTACGCGATAGAGGCGGAAGGCCTGGTCAAGCGATTCAAGGAGACCGAGGCGCTGGCCGGCGTCGACCTGGCGGCCCGCAAGGGCACGGTGCTCGGGCTGCTGGGGCCCAACGGTGCGGGGAAGACGACCGCGGTGCGGATCTTCGCGACACTGCTGCGCCCGGACCGGGGGAGGGCCCGGGTGGCCGGCCACGACGTGGTCGGGGAGGCCGGAGTCGTACGCTCCCTCGTCGGGCTGACCGGACAGTACGCGGCAGTCGACGAGAACCTGACCGGCACGGAGAACCTGCTGCTCATCGGGAGGCTGCTGGGGCTGCCGAGGCGAGAGGCGAAAGCGCGGGCCGGTGAACTGCTGGAGCGGTTCCAGCTGACCCACGCGGCCGGGCGGGCCGCGAAGACCTTCTCGGGCGGCATGCGCAGACGCCTGGACCTCGCGGCCAGCCTCGTCGGCCGGCCCAGCATCCTCTTCCTCGACGAGCCGACGACCGGCCTCGATCCGCACAGCCGTGGTGAGCTGTGGGACCTGCTGCGCGGCCTGGTCGCGGACGGTGCGACCGCCCTGCTGACCACGCAGTACCTGAACGAGGCCGATGTCCTCGCCGACGACATCGTGGTGATCGACAAGGGCCGGGTGATCGCCGAGGGCACCCCTGACCAGTTGAAGGCGCAGGTCGGCGGCCAGGTGCTGGAGCTCAGGCCGATCGTCGGGCAGGACCTGGCGCGGGCACACGCGCTGGTGGCCGGGGCCGCCGGGCCGGCGGCGCGGATCGAGGGCGAGACGGTCACTGCCCCGGTGAAGGACCCCGAGTTGATGCCGGCCGTGGTGCGCGCGCTGGACCGGGAGGGCATCGCGGTCGGGGAGCTGGCCCTGCGCCGCTCCTCGCTCGACGAGGTGTTCCTGTCCCTGACCGGCCACCGTGCCGAGCCGGGCCAGGCCGAGGAGGACGGCGGCGCGGCCGGCCACGACGGTGACGGCAGCGACCGCGACGGCACCGACCGCGACGGCACCGACCGCGACGGCACCGACCGTGGTGACACCGAGCCTGGCGACACCGTCCGCGGCGACACCGACGGTGACGGCAGCGACGGTGACGGCCCCGTTCGTGACGGCGACGGGCTGGAGAAGGCGGTGAGCCGGTCATGACCGCCACCGCCACGACTCTCACCGCACCGGTCACCGCGTCGGGCCGGGTGCCGCCCCTCGCCGGGCTGCGGCAGACCTTCACGATGGCCTGGCGGAGTCTGGTCGCCGTCAAGCACAATCCGCTCGAACTGGTCGACTACAGCATCACGCCGATCATGTTCGTGTTCCTGTTCACCTATGTGCTGGGCGGGCAGATGGCCGGCTCGCCCGAGGCGTATCTGAAATACGCGCTGCCCGGGATCATCGTGCAGAACACCCTGTTCATGACGATGTACACGGCGATGGCGCTCAACACCGACCTCACCAAGGGCGTCTTCGACCGGCTGCGCAGCCTGCCCATCGCCCGCTCCGCCCCGCTCATCGGCCGGATCACCGCCGACCTCGCGAAGCACCTGTGGGCGCTGGTGCTGATGATCGGCCTCGGCCTGGCCCTCGGGTTCCGCATCACCGGTGGGTTCGGCGGATTCCTGCTCGGCACACTGCTGGTGGTGGTGTTCGCCGCGGCCGTGTCCTGGGGCGCGGTGCTGATCGGGATGCTGGCGGGCGACGCCGAGAAGGTCCAGGCGTTCGCCTTCACGCTCATCTTCCCGATCACCTTCACCAGCAGCGCATTCGTCGTCGTCGACACGATGCCGGGCTGGCTCCAGGCGTGGAGCGACGTCAATCCGGTGACGCACCTGGCGGATGCGTTCCGCGGACTGCTGCTGGGCGGGGCGGTGGCGGAGCCGGTGCTGTGGTCGCTGGTGTGGGCGGCGGGCATCGCGCTGGTGTTCTATCCGTTGGCCATGCGGGCCTACCGGGCGAAGGTCTGAGGCGCTCGGGCGCGCGCCCGCACGTGCTGGTCGCCCGCCGGGTGACCCTGGTGGATGAGGCGGGACCACCGAGGCGACGGAGCGGAAAGTCGCCGTTGCGGGGTCGCGAAGGGCGGGATCATTTCCGATTTCGGGCACGCTGAAGGGGTTTTGAGAGAGCGTCGGCCCGTAGGCTGCGCCTCATGTGTGGAATCGTGGGTTACGTGGGGCCGCAGTCCGCGCTCGAGGTCGTGATGGCCGGGCTGAAGCGGCTGGAGTACCGGGGGTACGACTCGGCAGGCGTCGCCGTCCTGGCCGACGGGGGGCTGGCGACGGCGAAGAAGGCCGGCAAGCTGCTCAACCTGGAGAAGGAACTGGGCGGCAGACCGCTGCCGGCCGGCGCGACGGGCATCGGGCACACCCGCTGGGCCACGCACGGCGGGCCGACGGACACCAACGCCCACCCGCACATCGACAACGCGGGACGGGTCGCGGTGGTGCACAACGGCATCATCGAGAACTTCGCCCTGCTGCGCGCCGAGCTCGCGGAGCGCGGCCACGACCTGACCTCCGAGACGGACACCGAGGTCGTCGCCCATCTGCTCGCCGAGGAGTTCTCCTCCTGCGCGGATCTCGCCGAGGCGATGCGGCTGGTGTGCCGGCGGCTGGAGGGCGCGTTCACCCTGGTCGCCGTGCACGCCGACGAGCCGGACATGGTCGTGGGCGCGCGGCGCAACTCACCGCTGGTGGTCGGTGTCGGGGAGGGCGAGGCCTTCCTCGCGTCGGACGTCGCCGCGTTCATCGCCCACACGCGCTCGGCGATCGAGCTCGGCCAGGACCAGGTGGTGGAGCTGCGCCGGGACGGCGTGACGGTGACGGGCTTCGACGGCCGCCCGGCCGACGTGCGGTCGTACCACGTCGACTGGGACGCGTCGGCCGCCGAGAAGGGCGGCTACGACTACTTCATGCTCAAGGAGATCGCCGAGCAGCCCAAGGCGGTCGCCGACACACTGCTGGGCCGGATCGACGGCTCCGGGTCGCTGACGCTGGACGAGGTGCGGATCCCGCAGGGAGTGCTGCGGGAGATCGACAAGGTCGTCATCGTCGCCTGCGGTACGGCCTTCCACGCCGGGATGATCGCCAAGTACGCGATCGAGCACTGGACGCGGCTGCCCTGCGAGGTGGAGCTGGCGAGCGAGTTCCGCTACCGGGACCCGATCCTGGACGCGCAGACGCTGGTGATCGCCATCTCCCAGTCGGGCGAGACCATGGACACGCTGATGGCGCTGCGGCACGCCCGCGAGCAGGGCTCCAAGGTGCTGGCGATCTGCAACACCAACGGTTCGACGATCCCGCGCGAGTCGGACGCGGTGCTGTACACGCACGCCGGGCCGGAGGTGGCCGTCGCCTCGACCAAGGCGTTCCTGACGCAGCTCGTGGCGTGCTACCTGGTCGCCCTGTACCTGGGCCAGGTGCGCGGCACGAAGTGGGGCGACGAGATCCGGGCGGTGATCCGCGACCTGTCCTCGATCGCCGGTGCGGTGGATCAGGTGCTGGGCACGATGGAGCCGGTGCGGGAGCTGGCGCGCACGCTGGCCTCGAAGAAGACGGTGCTGTTCCTCGGCCGGCACGTGGGGTATCCGGTGGCGCTCGAAGGGGCGCTGAAGCTCAAGGAACTCGCCTACATGCACGCCGAGGGGTTCGCGGCCGGGGAGCTGAAGCACGGGCCGATCGCCCTGATCGAGGAGGACCTGCCGGTGGTCGTGGTGGTGCCCTCGCCGCGCGGCCGGTCGGTGCTGCACGACAAGATCGTGTCCAACATCCAGGAGATCCGGGCCAGGGGTGCGCGGACCATCGTGATCGCCGAGGAGGGTGACGAGGCGGTCGTGCCGTACGCGGACCATCTGGTCCGGATTCCCGCCACGCCGACCCTGCTGCAGCCGCTCGTCGCGACGGTGCCGCTCCAGGTGTTCGCGTGCGAGCTGGCGACGGCCCGGGGCAACGAGGTGGACCAGCCCCGGAACCTGGCCAAGTCGGTGACGGTGGAGTGAGCGGGAAGCCGGAGTGAGCGCCGAGGGGCGAAGGGCCGGATGCCCTTCGCCCCTCGGATCAGCCGGTCAGGCCGTCAGGTGCTCAACTCAGATGGGCAGGCAGGTCGCCGGGACCCAGCCCTCCACGCTGGTGCTGTTGGGGCCGCCGAAGTACCACTTGTTGCTCGACTTGCCGCAGGCCGTGTAGCTGCCGCCGGTGACGGGCTTGCTGCCGCCGAAGCAGATGCCGCCGTTCTGGCCCTTGCCCCAGGTGCCGAGAGCGGTCGAGCTCGTCTTGGGCTGGCTGCGGAGGTTGACGGTCGCCTTGGGCTTCACGTTGGTCAGCGCGCTGCTGCAGTCGGGCTGCGTCGCCGCGGCGGCGGTGCCGGCCGTGGCGACGGTACCGGTGAGGGCGGTGGCTATCAGGGCCGCGGTGGTCAGTGCGGTGCCCAGAGACTTGAGCTTCATGGGATCGGTGTCCTCCCGTTTGGTGCGATGCCGTTTGCTCATCGCGATCAGCGCGAACTCTACATCGGGGAGGGGAAGTTGAAGATCCGGGGCTGCGTGCGCGGCGCCTCGGGTGCCTTTCCCGGCGGATCCGGCCCGTCACCGTAGGGTGCTGCCCATGAGCATCATCGGGGTCGGCATCGACGTTGCCGAGATCGAGCGGTTCGCGGCTTCACTGGAGCGTACGCCCGCGCTGGCCGGACGGCTCTTCGTGGAGCGGGAGTTGCTGCTGCCCAGCGGGGAGCGGCGGGGGGTTGCCTCGCTCGCCGCGCGGTTCGCGGCCAAGGAGGCGTTGGCCAAGGCGCTCGGTGCTCCACCGGGGCTGCTGTGGACCGACGCCGAGGTGTGTGTCGGGGACACCGGGCGGCCCTGGCTGCGGGTGACCGGGACGGTGGCGGCCCGGGCCGCCGAGCTCGGCGTGCGGAGCTGGCACGTGTCGCTGAGTCACGATGCGGGCGTCGCCTCCGCGGTGGTCATCGCCGAGGGGTGAGGGCGCCTCCGGGACAGGGTCCGGATCAGCGTGGCCGTGCCGAGGAAGCCGATCGCGTCCAGGGTGGCCGGGCTGTCCGTGCCGCCGGGCGCTGTCGAGCTGGTCGGGTCTCGCCGATCCCCCTTCCAGCCCCGACAGGGTCACCGCCTCGACATGGTGGCCGTCTCGGCGCAACTCGGTGGATACCGGGTCGAACGCCCAACCGCCCTGCCAACCGCCCGGCACCATCACGAACTTCACCGCGTCATCGTAGGTGAGCAGAATCCGACGAGCCCTGCCGGCGATCGCCCGCTTCGGCACAGCTCGGGCCGACGGCGGCGACCTGCCACGGGAACCTCACGCAAAGGCGGCCGGCTCCGCTCCCCAGGCCCCCGCCGGTGTGGAGGCGGGGGCTTCGGGGCAGGGGCGGGTCAGCAGATCGACTGGCTGCTGTTCACCCGGGTGATGTTGCGGAACGTCGTGTTCTCGCCGCACGGGCTCTCCCTGATGGCCGAGTTGGTGACCGTCAGGTTCTGGATGGTGATGTCCCTGTTGTTGGGGAACTCCGAGCGGGCGGCCAGGCGCAGCTCGCCGCCGCCGGTGATCGTGCCGCTCCGCGCCGCGAGGCTGACGTTGTAGCAGTTCTCGATCAGGACCGAGTTGTTGCCGGTCTGCGAGAGCGTCACCTTGTCGATGACCGCCCCGCCGCTCTCCGAGACGCAGAACACGCCGCGTCCGCCGCCGCGGGCGACGACCTCGCCGACGCGGATGTTGGTGGGGTAGCCGCCGCCGATCCGGCCGTTGCGGTTGGCCATGCGGAAGGCGGCGTAGCCGGTGCCCGTTCCGGCGTTCTCGGCGTCCACCTTGGTGACGGTGGCGTTGACGGTCTGGTTGAGCAGCAGGCCCGACTCACCGACGTTGCGGGCCGTCACCGTGCCGATGGTGAGGCCGTCGACGCCGTAGGTCTCGACCGCGTGGCTGGAGGCGCCGGAGACGTAGACGTTGTCGATGCGGACGTTGCGCGTCCACTGGCTGGTGTCGCCGCGGTTGTCGATGCGGACGCCCAGGCCGCGTGAGAGGCGCATGTCGATCTGGCCGAGCACCACGTTCTGGACGTTGCGCAGGAAGATGCCGTAGAGCGGGGTGCCGGTGAGCTTGAGGTTCTGGACCTCGATGTCGCGGGTGCCGCGGGAGTAGACCGGTGCCTGGTCGCCCGAACCGCTGCCGGTGACGTTGATGGTGCCGCAGACGTCGAGGGCCGTGTAGCTCGGCAGGGAGATGCGGGAGCCGGCCGGGATCGAGCCCGAGCCGCGGACCACGACCCGTTCCTTCGAGGTGCGCCCGGCCGTGAGGCTGTTGACCGCGGCCTGGACGGCCGCGCGCATGTCGGTGCCGGTGTAGACCGTGCCGGCGCCGCGCCGGGCGGTCCAGTTGCCGCCGCTCTGCACGGCCTCGGCCTGGTGGGAGCCGTCTCCGCAGGCCAGTGCGCGTGTGGGGGCGGCCGTGGCGGGCTCGGTCAGGGTGGCGGCCGTGGTGAGGAGGGCGGTGGCGGCGACGGCGGCGAGTAAGGCGGCGGCTCTGCGTCCCATGGGGGCCTCGGTTTCGTCGGATGTGGGGGAGTGCGCACGCTCTGCAAGCGCTTTCTGCGCGGCCGGGAGTCTGGCAAAGGGACGGCAAAGCGTCAATGGGCGCGGCACGGATCGCGAAGCGGGGAGATGCGGGAGGTGCGTGTGAGGGGGAGTGGCCCGGCGGTCCTGCGGGAAACTCGACCGCATGCGTACTGCGTACAGCGTGGAGACGGTCCGGAACGCCGAACGGGAGCTGATGGCACGGCTGCCGGAGGGGGCGCTGATGCAACGCGCCGCCGCGGGGCTCGCCGCGGCCTGCGCCGACCTGCTGGGGCGGGTGTACGGGAGCAGGGTCGTGCTGCTGGTCGGCAGCGGCGACAACGGGGGTGACGCCCTGTATGCGGGGGCCCGGCTGGCCCGCCGGGGGGCCGGGGTCACCGCGGTGCTGCTCGCGCCGGAGCGGGCGCACGCGGGTGGGCTCGCGGCGTTGCGGCGGGCCGGGGGGCGGGTCGCGGGGACCGGTCGGGCCGAGGCGCTCGTCGAGGGCGCGGACGTCGTCCTCGACGGGATCGTCGGGATCGGGGGGAAGGGCGGGCTGCGGCCGGACGCGGTGCCGTTGGCCGCTGCCGCCGCACGATCGCGGGGAGCCGTGGTCGCCGTCGACCTGCCGAGCGGTGTCGACGCCGACACCGGGGAGGTGCACGGGGAGGCCGTGCGGGCCGATCTGACCGTGACGTTCGGGACGCACAAGCCCGGGCTCCTGATCGATCCCGCGCGGGAGTACGCGGGGTCGGTGCGGCTGGTCGACATCGGGCTGGAGCTGCCGGCCGAGCCGGAGCTGGAGGCGTTGCAGCACGACGACGTGGCCCGGCTGCTGCCGGTGCCGCGGGCGGAGAGCGACAAGTACCGGCGGGGCGTGGTCGGCATCGCCGCCGGGTCGGCGCGGTACCCGGGGGCCGCCGTGCTCGCCGTCTTTGGGGCGCTGCGGGGCGGGGCCGGGGCCGTGCGGTACGTCGGGCCGGCCGGGGACGCGGTCATCGCGCGGTTTCCCGAGACGCTCGTGTCGGACCAGGGGCCGAAGCACGCCGGGCGGGTGCAGGCGTGGGTCGTCGGACCAGGGGCCGGGGACGACGCCGCGACGGTGGCGGAGGTGCTGGCGGCGGACGTGCCGGTGCTGATCGACGCGGACGGGCTGCGGCTGGCCGACTCGGAGGTCGTGCGGGGGCGGCGGGCGCCGACGCTCATGACACCGCACGCGGGGGAGGCGGCGGCCCTGCTGGGTGTGGACCGGGCGGAGGTCGAGGGCGGCCGGCTGGCGGCGGTCCGGGAGCTGGCCCGGCGGTACGGGGCGACCGTGCTGCTGAAGGGATCCACGACGCTGGTGGCCGACTCGGGAGGCGGCGCGGTGCGGGTGAACCCGACGGGGACGGGGTGGCTGGCCACGGCCGGAAGCGGAGACGTGCTGTCGGGACTCGGTGGATCGCTGCTGGCGGCGGGGCTGTCCGCGGTGGATGCGGGCAGTGCCGGGGCGTATCTGCACGGGCTGGCCGGTCGGCTGGCGGCGGACGGGGCGCCGGTGGGGGCGCACGATGTGGCCGAGGCGGTGCCGGAGGCTTGGCGGAACGTGCTGGGGTGACGGCCCGAACACGAGGGAAACCACTCCGATGGCGGCACGGGAACCACGGGCCGACGCCGGTCGATCCGCCCGGGGCGTCGTCCCGTGCGGATCGCCGCGCACCGCCGCCGGCTCGATGCGCGATGGCGGCACGGGAACCACGGGCCGACGCCGGTCGACCCGCCCAGGGCGTCGTCCCGTGCGGATCGCCGCGCACCGCCGCCGGCTCGATGCCGCGATCGGTCTCATAGGGGCAACCCACAGGGGGACTCACAGGGGGACCCTCGGGGGGTCCAACTGCTCGCTGGGGAGTGTGCGCAAGGCCGCGATGATTCGATCGTGTGATGGTCGGCTTCCAGGCGTGCGGCGGTCCGGGCGTTCAGGCCACGGTGATCGAGCGATCTGGACGCCGGGGCACGGCCTTGGCGTGCGGGGCCCCGCTCCACCGGAGTGATGGTTCGGGGCCTCCCCGTCGCCTCTGGCCGTACCTGATGTGGCCGGGTCGCACGGGAACCGGCCTCTCGGGATCGGACCACGGACAGGATCCGTGTCGTCGCCCCGGGGTCGAGTACGCCGGGGACCAGTGCGCCCAGGACCGTTCGGGGCGTGCGGCTGAGTGGCTCACTCCTGCTCAGTCCCCAAGACGGTACGTAGCCGACCCGCCGTCGGAGCCCTCTGAGACACTGGGCGCGATGAGCGAGAGAACAGCCCCGACCGCGCCCCTGCGGGCCCGCGCCGAGATCGACCTGGCGGCCCTGCGGGCCAATGTGCGGGCCCTGCGCGCCCATGCGCCGGGCGCGGCCGTGATGGCCGTGGTGAAGTCCGAGGCGTACGGCCACGGGGCTGTGCCGTGCGCCCGCGCGGCGCTCGCCGCCGGTGCGAGCTGGCTTGGCACGGCCACGCCCGAGGAGGCCCTCGCCCTGCGGGCCGCCGGGCTGCCGGGCCGCATCATGTGCTGGCTGTGGACGCCCGGAGGGCCGTGGCGAGAGGCGATCGACGCCGAGCTGGACGTGTCGGTCAGCGGGATGTGGGCCCTGGAGGAGGTCGTCGAGGCGGCCAGGGGAGCCGGCCGGCCCGCCCGTGTGCAGCTGAAGGCCGACACCGGCCTCGGACGCAACGGGTGCCAGCCCGGGGACGACTGGGCCGCGCTCGTCGATGCGGCGCTGCGGGCCGAGGGCGAGGGCCTGCTGCGCGTCACGGGGCTGTGGTCGCACTTCGCCTGCGCCGACGAGCCCGGGCACCCCTCCATCGCCGCCCAGCTCGCCGTGTTCCGGGACATGGTCGCCCACGCCGAGGGGCGGGGCGTGCGGCCCGAGGTCCGGCACATCGCCAACTCCCCGGCCACCCTCACGCTCCCCGAGAGCCACTTGGACCTGGTCCGCACCGGCATCGCCACCTACGGCATCTCGCCCAGCCCTGAGCTCGGCACCCCGGCCGACTTCGGGCTGCGCCCGGTGATGACGCTGTCCGCCTCGCTTGCCCTGGTCAAGCACGTACCGGGCGGGCACGGCGTCAGCTACGGCCACCGGTACGTGACACCCGGCCCGACCACCCTCGGCCTGGTGCCGCTGGGCTACGCGGACGGCATCCCGAGGCACGCCTCCTCGGCCGGGCCGGTGCTGGTCGAGGGCAAGTGGCGCACGATCGCCGGGCGGGTCGCCATGGACCAGTTCGTGGTGGATCTGGGGGGCGACGAACCCGCGGCGGGGACCCGGGCGGTCCTCTTCGGGCCCGGCGACCGCGGTGAGCCCACCGCGGAGGACTGGGCCCAGGCGGCCGGAACCATCGCCTACGAAATCGTGACCCGGATCGGAACGCGCGTTCCTCGCGTCTATGTGAATGAGGGACAGGACGGGTAACTCGCACAGAGAACCGTTCACGCGAGAAACGGCAGTCACAAAGGCAACATCAGCATCACCCGACCCGGCGAGTCACCCGATCGGCACCCTGGCGAAGAGGAGCGGTACGTGAGCGAGAGCAGCGCGGAGGTCGTCGCGGACGTCGCCTCCGCGGCCGTCGCGGCCTCCGCCGCGGGGGCGGCGGGAGGCTGGCGCCGGGCGACCGGTATCGCCGGTGTGGCGATAGGCGTGGTGGCCGCGGGCGCGGCCGCCGGTGTCGCCCTGGAGCGGATGACGGTCGGCCGTGGCATGCGCCAGAAGGCCCGGCTCGCACTGGACTCGGCGGGGCCGTACGGCTCCCTGCGGGGCATGCCCGGCAAGGCGTTCGCCGACGACGGCACGGAGCTGTACTACGAGGTCGACGACCTCGACGAGGAGGCCGCCCCCGCCGCCCTCGGCCCGCGCCGCCGCCGGCTGTTCGGCCGCAAGTCACCCGCTCCCGTCACCGTCGTGTTCAGCCATGGCTACTGCCTCAACCAGGACTCCTGGCACTTCCAGCGGGCGGCCCTGCGGGGCGTCGTACGGACCGTGCACTGGGACCAGCGCAGCCACGGACGGTCCGGGCGGGGCGTGGCCCAGACCCGGGGCGACGAGCCGGTCACCATCGAGCAGCTGGGCCGGGACCTGAAGGCCGTCATCGACGCGGCGGCGCCCGAGGGGCAGCTGGTGCTCGTCGGGCACTCCATGGGCGGCATGACGGTGATGGCGCTGGCCGACCAGTACCCGGAGCTGATCCGCGAGCGGGTCGTCGGGGTCGCCTTCGTGGGCACGTCGTCGGGGCGGCTCGGCGAGGTCAACTACGGCCTGCCCGTCGCCGGGGTCAACGCGGTGCGGCGAGTGCTGCCCGGGGTGCTGAAGGTGCTGGGGCAGCGGGCCGAGCTGGTGGAGAAGGGACGCCGGGCGACCGCGGACCTGTTCGCCGGGATCATCAAGCGGTACTCCTTCGCGTCCCGGGACGTCGACCCGGCCGTCGCCCGGTTCGCCGAGCGGATGATCGAGAGCACCCCGATCGACGTGGTCGCCGAGTACTACCCGGCGTTCAACGACCACGACAAGACCGAGGCGCTCGCCCACTTCGCCGACCAGCCGGTCCTCGTGCTGGCCGGGGTGCAGGACCTGGTGACGCCGAGTGAGCACAGCGAGGCCATCGCCGATCTGCTGCCGGACGCCGAGCTGGTGCTGGTGCCGGACGCGGGGCACCTGGTGATGCTGGAACACCCGGAAGTGGTCACCGACCGCCTCGCCGACCTGCTCACCCGCACGGGTGCCGTGCCCGCAGGGGCTACCGTGAAGGGCTATGGAAGCACCAGCACCGCACAGCCCGGCTGAGCCCGGTTCCGTCCAGATCGTCGTCACGTCCCCCGAGCAGATGCGGGAGCTGGGCCGCCGGCTCGCGAAACTGCTGCGCGCGGGTGACCTGGTGATGCTCAGCGGGGAGCTCGGCGCGGGCAAGACGACGCTGACCCGTGGGCTGGGCGAGGGGCTCGGCGTGCGCGGGGCCGTCACCTCGCCGACCTTCGTGATCGCCCGGGTGCACCCCTCGCTGGGCGAGGGGCCGCCGCTGGTCCACGTCGACGCCTACCGGCTCTCCGGCGGTCTCGACGAGATGGAGGACCTCGACCTCGACGTCTCGCTGCCCGACTCCGTGGTGGTCGTGGAATGGGGCGAGGGCAAGGTCGAGGAGCTGACCGAGGACCGGCTCCAGGTCGTGATCCATCGGGCGGTGGGCGACACGACCGACGAGGTCCGGCAGATGACGATCACCGGTGTGGGGGAACGCTGGGCCACGGCGGACCTGAGCGTGCTCGCCGCCTGAGTCCCGGTGTGCGGGCATTTGATGGACGTTCCGACAAGACGTCGGCAAGATGTTGCATCCGGCGTCTTGTGCGTGGTCACATGGTATCCAGTCAGTAGTTAGGTGTACCTAACTACGTTGCCCCGGCCCTTCGGGAGGCGTCCATGTCGGCTACAGAGAGCAAGGGGCAGCCGCAGTGGTTCGCGGTCGCCGGGGTGTCCATGCGCGACCTGCTGGCGGCCGGCGAGGCGGCGGCGCTGCTCTCGACACCGCCGCGCGCACCCGACCCGGACCTCGCCCGGCAGACCCCCGAGCGACGCGAAGCGGCCTAGAGGGCGCGTCCGCCGAGTCCCGCCTGAGCCGCGCGCCCGGCACGACCCAGGGCCTCCGGAATCCGGCCCGCACCCGCGGGCACGGCTCAGCGGACGACCACGACCGTGCGGCCGATCGTCGCGAACGTCCACATCGCGTCGCCGTCCGCGCGGGACTCGCGGATTCCGCCCGTGCGGACCTTCGGGTCGGGGGCGGGGGCCGGGGGCGCCGACTCGTTCACGGCCGCGCTGAAGCCGATGACCACGCCGCCCACACTGGCGAAACGCACCACGTGCTCGACCGGGACGCCGTCGGAGCCGGTGACCGAGTTGGAGCGGGACGTCACCGAGTAGGTGCCCGGGGCCGGGTCCACCGTGCTCGGGTCGACCTCGAACGTACGGCTGATCGCCTCGTCACCGGCGACCAGCCACACCCGGTCACCGCGCAGCGAGTACACGACCCGGGCGCCCTTCCCGGAGTCGCCGGGCAGTGCGCTGGGATCCTTCTTGACCTGGGGCGCCTTCGACGTACCGGCCGCCGGGGCGACACTCGCCTTCGCCGCCCTGCCGAGACCGGCCGGGACGGTCTCGGAGGCCTGGTGGGCGAGGTAGCCGACCGTCGCGAGGGCCGCGGCGGTGAGCCCGGCCACGATTCCCGAGCTGCTGGCTGACACCGGAGTCCACCTCACGTCGTATCGCTGTCGTGACGGTAGGTGACGGTAGCAGCAGGTGACGACCCGACAGGCGCGACCGTGCCGGGCCCCGGGGAGCCGTAGGCTGTTTGCGTGCTCTTGCTCGCTCTGGATACCGCCACGCCCGCTGTCACCGTCGCGCTGCACGACGGACGCGATGTCATCGCCTCGTCGAGTCAGGTGGACGCGCGGCGGCACGGGGAACTGCTGCTGCCGGCGATCGACCGGGTGTTCGCCGAGGCCGGTCTGCGGCTCGACGCCGTCACCGGCATCGTCGCCGGGATCGGTCCGGGACCGTACACCGGGCTGCGCGTCGGCCTGATGACCGCCGACACCTTCGGGCTCGCGCTCGGCGTCCCCGTGCACGGTGTGTGCACGCTGGACGGCCTCGCCTACGCCGCCGACCTGCAGGGCCCGTTCGTCGTCGCCACCGACGCCCGCCGCAAGGAGGTGTACTGGGCCCGCTACACCGACTCCCGCACCCGGGTGACCGACCCGGCCGTGGACCGGCCCGCCGACATCGCCGAACAGGTCGCGGGGCTGCCCGCGGTCGGCGCGGGCGCGCTGCTGTACCCGGAGACCTTCCCCAAGGCGCACGAACCGGAGCACGTCTCCGCCGCCGCCCTCGCCCGGCTGGCCGCCGAGAAGCTGGCCGCCGGCGAGGAACTCCCCGCGCCCCGGCCGCTGTACCTGCGCCGCCCCGACGCCCAGGTCCCCAAGAACTACAAGGTGGTCACCCCCAAGTGACCGAACCCGTGACGTGCACGCTGCGCGAGATGCGCTGGTGGGACATCGACCCCGTGCTGGAACTGGAACGGAACCTGTTCCCCGAGGACGCCTGGTCCCGGGGCATGTTCTGGTCCGAGCTCGCCCACGCGCGCGGACCCGAGGCCAACCGGCGGTACGTGGTCGCCGAGTCCGGCTCCGGGATCGTCGGGTACGCCGGTCTCGTCGCCACCGGCGAGCAGGCCGACGTCCAGACCATCGCCGTGGCCCGCGACCTGTGGGGCACCGGCCTCGGCGGACGGCTGCTGGCCGAACTGCTGCGGGCGGCCACCACCTTCGAGTGCGCCGAGGTGCTGCTGGAGTGCCGGGTCGACAACGTCCGCGCACAGAAGCTCTACGAGCGCTTCGGCTTCGAGCCCATCGGTTTCCGGCGCGGCTACTACCAGCCCGGGAACGTGGACGCCCTGGTGATGCGCCTGACCTCCCCCGAGAACTCCGTACAAGGAACCGAGATCAATGGCTGACGAACCCCTCGTACTGGGAATCGAGACCTCCTGCGACGAGACCGGCGTCGGCATCGTCCGGGGCACCACCCTGCTGGCCGACGCCGTCGCCTCCAGCGTCGACGAGCACGCCCGCTTCGGCGGTGTCGTCCCGGAGGTCGCGAGCCGCGCCCACCTGGAGGCGATGGTCCCCACCATCGACCGCGCCCTGAAGGAGGCGGGCGTCAGCGCCCGCGACCTCGACGGCATCGCCGTCACCGCCGGCCCCGGTCTCGCCGGTGCCCTCCTGGTGGGTGTCTCCGCGGCGAAGGCCTACGCCTACGCCCTCGGCAAGCCCCTCTACGGCGTGAACCACCTCGCCTCGCACATCTGCGTGGACCAGCTGGAGCACGGCGCGCTGCCCGAGCCGACCATGGCCCTGCTGGTCTCCGGCGGCCACTCCTCGCTGCTGCTGTCCTCGGACATCACCTCCGACGTCCGCCCGATGGGCGCCACCATCGACGACGCGGCCGGCGAGGCCTTCGACAAGATCGCCCGGGTGCTGAACCTCGGCTTTCCCGGCGGCCCGGTCATCGACCGGTACGCGAAGGAGGGCGACCCGACGGCGATCGCCTTCCCGCGCGGCCTGACCGGCCCGCGCGATCCGGCCTACGACTTCTCCTTCTCGGGGCTGAAGACCGCCGTGGCGCGCTGGATCGAGGCCAAGCGGGCGGCGGGGGAGGAGGTGCCGGTGCGGGACGTGGCGGCGTCCTTCCAGGAGGCGGTCGTGGACGTGCTGACCCGCAAGGCCGTCCGCGCCTGCAAGGACGAGGGCGTCGACCACCTGATGATCGGCGGCGGTGTGGCCGCCAACTCCCGGCTGCGCGTCCTCGCCCAGGAGCGCTGCGAGGCCGCCGGAATCCGGCTGCGCGTGCCCCGGCCCAAGCTGTGCACGGACAACGGCGCGATGGTCGCCGCCCTCGGTGCCGAAATGGTCGCCCGGGGCCGGGCGTCGTCGAGCTGGGACCTGTCGGCCGACTCCTCGCTGCCGGTGACGGAGCCTCACGTCCCGGGCGACCACGACCACGTGCACGAGGTCAGCAAGGAGAACCTGTACTCGTGACGGTCGCCTTGATGTGGGAGGCCCGGGCGTCCGAAGGACGGGGCGAGGACCTGCTGGCCTGGGCGCGTGCCCAGGAGCTCCCCCGCGAGCCCCTGCGCCGGGAGACCTTCCGGGCGCCCCAGGACCGGGTCCTCGTCCTCACCTGGTGGGACGCGCCCTTCGACGCCGAGCTGCCCGAACTGCCCGAGCCCGAGGGTGAGTTGGTCGGCCGGGCCGTGCATCGCTGGCGGTTCGAGTCGGTGGCGGTCGGCTGACCGGGCCGGTCAGCCGAGGACCGGGGACACCTCCGTCTCGCAGCGCAGCCGCCGCTGCGTGCCGAGCGCCCGCACCGGGCCCGTGAGGGTGAGGTGCGCGGTGTGCCGTACGTCCGCGCTGGAGGCGGCCAGCCGTAGTTCCAGGGCGCCCGGTTCGACCACCCGCCGGCCCGAACGGTCGGTGAACGCCGACAGGTCCGCGTGGAAGCGGAACGTGACCCGGACCGCCTCGCCCGGAGCCAGCTCCACCCGCCGGTAGCCGATCAGCCGGACGTCGGGGCGGGTCACCGAGGCCACCGGGTCGTGCAGGTACAGCTGCACGACCTCGGCTCCCTCGCGCTCGCCGGTGTTCCGGACGGTCACCGACACGTCGTGGGAGCCGTCCGTGCCGACCTCGGCCGGTGCCGTCGCCGAGCAGTCCTCCCAGGCGAACGCCGTGTACGAGCGGCCGTGGCCGAAGGCGTACAGCGGGGTCGGGTCGAGGTTGCTGACCTCGCCCGCGAGACCCAGCGGCGGCTGGAGATAGGTCCAGGGCTGCCCGCCCGGGACCCGCGGGACGCTGACGGGCAGGCGGCCCGAGGGGCTCACGCGGCCCGACAGGACGCCCGCGACCGCCGGGCCGCCCTCCTCTCCCGGGAAGAACGCCTGGACGACCGCCCCGAGGCGGTCGTGCCAGCGGCCCAGGGCGTAGGGACGGCCGGTCAGCAGCACCAGCACCACGGGCACGCCGGTGGCGACCAGCGCGTCCAGCAGTTCGCTCTGGGCGCCCGGCAGGCCGAGGTCCGTGGCGTCGCAGCCCTCGCCCGAGGTGCCGCGGCCGAACAGGCCCGCCCGGTCGCCGAGGACCGCCACGCACACGTCGGCCTCGGCGGTGCGGGCGATGGCCTCCTCGAAGCCCCCGGTGTCCGGGTCCGTCACGTCGCAGCCCTGCGCGAACGTCACCTTGGCGTCGGGGAGTTCGGTGCGCAGGGCGTCCAGGACGGTCGGGATCTCGATGCCGGCCGGCACCTCGGGGTGGTGGGTGAGGACGTGGGACGGGAAGGAGTAGCAGCCCAGCATGGCCAGGGCGTCGGCCGCCCGGGGACCGACCACCGCGATGCGGGTGTCGGGGGCCAGCGGGAGCAGTCCGCCGGGGTTGTCGAGCAGGACCACCGACTCCTCCGCCAGGCGGCGGGCGAGGATGCGGTTGCCCGTCGAGTCGAGGTTGATCGCGGTGGCCGGCTCCGGGGCCCAGTCCTCGTCCAGCAGGCCCAGTTCGCACTTCTGGAGCAGGACGCGACGGGCCGCCCGGTCCACGAGCTCCTCGGGGACATCGCCCGAGCGGACCGCCTCCAGCAGCGGCCGGCCGTAGCACTTGACGGTCGGCAGTTCGACGTCGATGCCGGCGGTGAGGGCCGCGTGGGCCGCCCCGGCCGGGGTCCCGGCGACCCGGTGCAGGGTCTGGAGGAAACCGATGCCGAAGTAGTCGGCGACGACCGTGCCGGTGAAGCCCCACTCCTCGCGCAGGAGATGGGTCAGCAGCCCGGGGTCCGCGGAGGCCGGGACCCCGTCCGTCTCGGTGTAGGCGGCCATCACCGAGCGGGCGCCGCCCTCGCGCAGGGCCATCTCGAAGGGCGGCAGGGTGACGTCGGCGAACTCGCGGACGCCGGCCCGTACCGGGGCGAGATTGCGGGCACCGGCCGAGGAGGCGTACCCGGCGAAGTGCTTGAGCGTGGCGACGATCCCCGCCGCTTCCAGGCCCCGCACATAGGCCGCGCCGACCGTGCCGACCAGGTACGGGTCCTCGCCGATCGTCTCCTCCACCCGGCCCCAGCGCGGATCGCGTACGACGTCCAGCACGGGCGCGAGACCCTGGTGGACGCCGGCCGAGCGCAGGTCGTCGCCGATGCGCCGGGCCATCTCCTCGACCAGCGGCGGATCCCAGGTCGCGCCCCACGCCAGCGGGACCGGGTACGCCGTGGCCTGCCAGGCGGTGAAGCCGGCCAGGCACTCCTCGTGCGCGATCGCCGGGATGCCGAAGCGCCCGGCCTCGGCGATACGGCGCTGGGCGCGGGCCAGTGCCTGCGCGCCCAGCGCCGGGTCGACGGGGGCGGTGCCGAAGGAGCGCGTGAGCTGGCCCAGACCGTGGGTGATCAGCTCGGCCCATTCCTCGTCGGAGGACTCGACGGTCATGTCGTGCTGATGCGGAGCCACCCCGTCGCCGTCCGTCGCGGCGCCCACCCACACGCCGTACAGCTGGGCGGTCTTCTCCTCCAGGGTCATCCGGGAGAGCAGGTCGTCGACGCGGGCGGCGGCGGGCAGCGCGGGGTCACGCCAGGGCGCGGTGGTCATGAAGCTCCTGTCGGGTGGACGGACGGCCCTCTCACGAACGAATTCACGAATGTTTCGTTATGAACTTCGAATGTTCCGGGAACCTATGGCGGTGCGAGGACTTCGTCAAGGGGGCCCGCAGGGTTACGATCGCCGCCATGACATCCCCGGAGCCCGTTGAAAGCCGGACGCAGAACCGGACGCAGGGGCGCACCGCGCAGACCGCGACGCTCGCCGAGATCGCCCGTGAGGCCGGTGTGTCGGCGCCGACTGTTTCGAAGGTCCTGAACGGCCGTGCCGACGTCGCCCCGGCCACCCGGGCCCGCGTCGAGGACCTGCTGCGCGTCCACGGCTACCGGCGACGCCGTGCCGAGGCGACCCGTTCGCCCCTGATCGACCTGGTCTTCCACGAGCTGGAGAGCGCCTGGGCGATGGAGGTCATCCGCGGTGTGGAGAACGTGGCCCGGGACGCCGGCCTCAGTGTGGTGCTGTCCGAGAGCGCGGGGCGGCTCACCCCCGGGCGGACCTGGGCCGACCAGGTCGCCGCGCGCCGGCCGCACGGCGTGATCCTGGTCCTGTCCGGGCTCGACGAGTCACAGCGGGCGCTGCTGACCAGCCGGTCCATCCCGTTCGTGGTGATGGACCCGGCCGGCGACCCCGGTGCCGACGTGCCGTCCATCGGCGCGACCAACTGGCAGGGCGGTCTCGCCGCCACCCGGCATCTGGTCGAGCTGGGGCACCGCAGGATCGGCGCGATCAGCGGACCCTCGCAGATGATGTGCAGCCGGGCCCGGATCGACGGCTACCGGGCCGCGCTGGAGACGGCCGGACTGCCGGTGGATCCCGCCCTGATCGCGAGCGGCGACTTCCACCACGAGGCCGGCTACCGGCTGGGCCTGGAGCTGCTGCGCCGCCCGGACCGGCCGACCGCGGTCTTCGCCGGGAACGACCTGCAGGCGCTCGGGCTGTACGAGGCCGCGCGTGAGCTGGGACTGCGCATCCCCGAGGACCTGAGCGTGGTCGGGTTCGACGATCTGCCCGTGGCGCCCTTGGTCGGACCACCGCTGACGACCGTGCGGCAGCCCCTGACCGAGATGGCCGAGGCGGCGGCCAAGCTGCTCCTCGATCTCGGGCGGGACGAGGAGACGTTGGCGGCGACCCGCGTGGAGCTGGCGACGAGCCTGGTGGTGCGCAGCAGTACGGCGGGTCCGGCGGAGCGGTAGGCGCCGTGGCGGCGGGCTGTTCAGGGCGCTTCCGCCCTGCGCCGAAGCCAATCGGCTGTACCTTCGAAACTTTCGGATAGGTCAGCTCGTCGGTGTCCGGAGGCTTCGCCGAGGCGTACGGCCGGTGTGCGGGAGCGGGCGCACCCGCTACGCCTCCGTGCCGTCCGGTGCCCGTGGTGGCTCTGGGGCGAGCCCGGCTCCAGAAATCTGAGAATTTCCGAAGAAAGGCCGCCCTGAGCTCCCTGCCCGTAATAATTCGGACTTATGTTCCTGCTCGTGACGGGACATCACGGGGACCAGGACACAGAAGCGGGCCGGCGGTCGAGAGCGTTGAGGATCGCCGGCCTCACCTTGGCGGGGACGCTGGTGCTGGGTGCCGGAGCGGCCGGCTGGGCCTACTGGCATCTCAGCGACAACATCACCGGCGTCGACATCGACAGCGCGCTGGGTGACAACCGGCCGCCGAAGCCGGTGACCACACCCTCGCCCTCGGCCCCGGCCGTGCCGAGCGAGGCCCTCAACATCCTGGTCCTGGGCTCGGACTCGCGCAGCGGCAAGGAGAACCGCAGGCTCGGCGGCGGCGACAGCTCGGGCGCCCGTTCCGACACCGCGATGGTCGTCCATCTCGACGCCGGGCGGACCAGCGCGACGGTGGTGAGCATCCCGCGCGACACCCTGGTCACCCGCCCGTCCTGCCCACGCCCCTCCGGGGGCTCGACGCGAGTCGCCCACCACTCCATGTTCAACAGCGCGTACGAGGTGGGCGGCCCGGTCTGTGCGGTGAAGACGGTCGAGGCGATGACGAACGTCCGCATGGACCACTACCTCGAGATCGACTTCTCCGGCTTCGCCCGGCTGGTCGACGCGCTCGGCGGCGTCACCGTCACCACGGACGAGGACATCGCCGACGAGGACAGCCATCTGCGGCTGAAGGCGGGCACCCATCACCTGGACGGCGTCCAGGCCCTCGCGCTCGCCCGCACCCGGCACGGCATAGGCGACGGCAGCGACCTGGGCCGCATCGGCCTTCAGCAGAAGCTGGTGAAGGCCCTGCTGGAGCAGATCTCCTCCCAGGACCTGCTCACCGACCCGGCCAAGCTGTACCGCGTCGCCGACACGGTCACCGCCGGCCTCACCACCGACACCGGCCTGGACTCCCTCGCCGAACTGACCCGCCTCGGACAGAGCCTGCGGGGCCTCTCGGCGAGCGGGGCGCGGACGGTGATGATGCCCGTGGTGCAGGCGCCGTCGGATCCCAACCGGGTGGTGGCCGAGGAACCGGAAGCAAGGAAGCTGTGGGAGTCGCTGCGCTGACCCGGGAAAAGGCGTCCCGGAAAAAATCTTCGAAGAAATCCGGCGACCGTGTCGATCCGGCGGGCCCCCGATCGACGCAGGGGTGAGAGCGGGGAAGAGCCCCGCTCCGCACACCCCGAGGAGTCACCATGCCGCGCTTTCTCACCCTGATCCGCATCGACGAGAAGAACGCCCCCGCCGAGGGCCCGAGCCCCGAGCTCATGGAGCGGATGGGCAAGCTGCTGGAGGAGATCACCAAGGCCGGGGTCATGCTCGACACGGCCGGGCTCACGCCGACCTCCGACGGCAGCCGGGTGACCTGGGAGGGCGGAGCGCTGTCCGTCACCGACGGGCCGTTCACCGAGTCCAAGGAGGTCATCGGCGGCTACTCGATCAGCCAGTGCAAGGACAAGGCCGAGGCGATCGAGTGGACCAAGCGGTTCCTGTCCCTGCACGAGGACTACTGGACGATCACCGCCGAGGTCCGGCAGATCGCCGAGGACTGACCGGCCCTCGCGCCGGTTCCGCTTGGCCGGGCGGCACCACGGGTGTCTGATGGTGGACTGTGACCCCGCAGCCCACCCCGGCCTCGGAACCGGCCAAGGCCTCGCAGCCCACCCCAGTCTCGGGACCGGCCAAGGCCACGCGGCCCCCCCCGGATGCGGAGCCGACCCCTGCCCCGCAGTCGGCCTCGTCCCTTGTGCCCCGGCCCGACCGTGCCGCCGAGGCCATCGAGACCGTCTTCCGTATGGAGTCGCCCCGGATCATCGCCGGCGTCACCCGGATCGTCCGGGACATCGGAATCGCCGAGGAACTCGCGCAGGACGCGCTGGTCACGGCGCTGGAGCAGTGGCCGCGGGAGGGGGTGCCCGACAACCCGGGCGCCTGGCTCATGACCACCGCCCGCCGCCGTGCCGTCGACCTGGTCCGGCGCCGGGAGAACTACGCCCGCAAACTGGCGGAGATCGGCCGGGACCTCTCGGCCGTGTCGCCCCCGGCGGAGCCCGCCGATCCCGACGACATCGACGACGACCTGCTGCGCCTGGTCTTCACCGCCTGCCACCCGGTCCTGTCCACCGAGGCACGCACCGCCCTCACCCTGCGTCTGCTCGGCGGCCTGACCACGGCCGAGATCGCCCGCGCCTTCCTGGTCCCGGAGCCGACGATCGCGCAGCGCGTCGTCCGCGCCAAACGCACTCTCGCCACGCGGAACATCGCCTTCGAGGTGCCTCACGGCGCCGACCGCGAGGCCCGCCTCGGCTCGGTCCTCGACGTCATCTACCTGATCTTCAACGAGGGGTACGCCGCGACGGCCGGCGACGACTGGCTTCGCCCGTCCCTGTGCGAGGACGCCCTGCGCCTGGCCCGGGTGCTCTCGGCCCTGATGCCGAAGGAGCCCGAAGTGCACGGCCTCACCGCGCTTCTGGAGCTTCAGGCCTCCCGTACGTGGGCCCGCACGGGCCCCTCCGGCGAGCCGGTCCTCCTGAAGGACCAGAACCGCTCCCGCTGGAACCGCATGCTCATCGCCCGCGGCATCGACGCGCTGGGCCGGGCGGAGACGACCTCCTCCGGCGCCCCGGGCCCGTACACCTTGCAAGCGGCCATCGCCGCCTGCCACGCGCACGCGTACACCTACGAGGAGACCGACTGGGCCCGCATCGCCACCCTCTACGGCCTCCTGGCCGCCCGCTCCCCGTCGCCGGTCGTGGAGCTGAACCGCGCGGTGGCCGTCTCGATGTCCGAGGGCCCGGGCCCGGCCCTCGCCCTCGTCGACGCCCTGGCCGGTGACCCGGCCCTGCGGGACTACCACCTGCTGCCCAGTGTCCGCGGCGACCTCCTCGCCCGCCTCGGCCGTACGCAGGAGGCCCGGGCGGAGTTCGAACGGGCGGCGTCCCTGACCCGGAACGAACGGGAGCGTGAACTGCTGCTGAGGCGGGCGACGGAGCAGCAGTGACGGCTGCGCCCGGCCGGGGGAGGTCCCACGGGCGTCGGGCAGTCCTCGGCTGTACCAGGGTGGGGTTCGGCGGCGGGCATCGAGCAGTCCTGCGACTCGCCAGGGTGGCGTCCCGACGAGAGACGGGCAGTCCTGACGCTCACGCCCGCACGGGGTGCCCGATGAGCATCGCCGGTGCCCCCGCGACCCTGGTCAGGAACACCGTCGCCGCGTGTGGGCCCTGCGGCTTGACCTTCCTGCGGAGTTCCTCCGGCTCGACCGCCGAGCCCCGCTTCTTCACGGTCAGCGTGCCGACCTGCCGTTCCCGCAGGAGGGCCTTCAGCTTCTTGACGTTGAAGGGCAGGTGGTCGGTGATCTCGTAGGCCGTGGCGTACGGGGTCGGGCGCAGGGCGTCGGCCGTGACGTACGCGATGGTCGCGTCGAGCAGGCCGCCGTCGACCTGGTCGGCCACCTCGGCGACCAGGTGGGCGCGGATGACGGCGCCGTCGGGCTCGTAGAGGTAGCGGCCGGGCGTGCGGACGTCCGGGTCGGGCAGGTCGCGGGAGAGCAGGGTGCGGGGGCCCGGCAGGAGGGTCGCCCTAACCGCCCCCGGCTCGGTGCCGAACCACAGCACGGCCTCCTTGACGTCCCCGCCGTCGGAGATCCACTCGGCCTCGGCGTCCTCGGGGACCGCCTCGTGCGGGATGCCGGGGGCGATCTTCAGGGCGGCGGCGCGAGGGGCCCGGCGGGCGGCGGCGACCGCCCAGGACAGGGGAGGTGAGTAGGCCTCGGGGTCGAAGATCCGGCCGCGTCCGCCGCGCCGGGCGGGGTCCACGAAGACGGCCTCAAAACCGGCCGTGTCCGCCTCCGTCACGTCGGCCTCGCGCACCTCGACGAGCCCGGCCAGGTCCAGCGCGTCGGCGTTGGCCCGGGCCGCGGCGACGGTCTGCGGGTCCCGGTCCACGGCCAGGACCCGGATTCCGGCGCGGGCCAGCGCGATCGCGTCACCGCCGATGCCGCAGCACAGGTCGGCGACCGAGGTGATGCCCGACTCGGCCATGCGCCGGGCCCGGTAGGCCGCCACGCTCGCCCGGGTCGACTGCTCGACGCCGTTCGGCGTGAAGAACATCCGGCCCGCGTCCTCGGCCCCGAACTTCACCACCGCCCGCTGCCGCAGCCGTGCCTGGCCCAGGGCCGCCGACACCAGCTCGGCGGGGTGCTCGCGGCGCAGCCGGGTCGCGACGGCCAGCTCCTGCGCCGGGTCGGTGTCCCGCACCTCGTCGAGGAGAGCGCGGCCTTCGGGGGTGAGGAGGAGGGCGAGGTCGTTCACCGGATCATTGTCGGCCACGGGAAACAGGCGGCGGTGCCCGGTCCGCAGCGGCCGTCCCGGTGCGGGCGCTGTCCGGCGGCGGCCGGCCCGGTGCGGGCGCTGTCCAGGGCCGGCCGCTCGTGGGTCCCGCTGTCGTGGGGGCCGGTCGTCGGATGGTGGGCCGCTCGTCCGTGGTGCTCGTGGGTCCCGCTGTCGTGGGGGCCGGTCGTCGGATGGTGAGGCGCCCGTCCGTGGTGCTCGTGGGTCCCGCCGTCGCGTGGGCCGGTCGCGTCGGATGGTGAGCCGCCCGCGCGTGGTGCTCGCGGGTGCCGCCTCGTGTGGGCCAGTCGGTGGATGGTGAGCTGCCCGGTCGCGGTGTCGGGGCGGGTTCAGCGGGGCGGGCTGCGAGGATCCGGCACCATGCGAGCAGTCGTACAAAATGACAAAAGTCGGGCGTCGGGACGGGCGTCCGCCGGCGTACGGATCATCCTCGCCGTGCTCGTCCTCGCCGCCATCGCCTCCGGCTGCGCGCAGGACGGCGGCGACGAGGTCACCCCGGCCGGCGGCCAGCAGCCCCTCGACGCGCCCCCGGCCCGCGCGCTCGACTCCTACGCCACCAAGCTGCGCGCCGCGCACGCCGCCCGGGTCGCCGCCGCGCACCGCTGGGGTCTGCGCAGGACCCCGTCGGCCGCCCCGCCCGCCCCCGCGAAGAAGCCCAGGATGAGGACCCGCAAGGGCTTCGAGGTGGACGGCCACCGGGAGCTGGACCTGCCGCCCGTCTTCACCAGGGTCCCCACCCAGGACAAGGTCGTCTTCCTCACCATCGACGACGGCGCCGAGAAGGACCCGGCGTTCCTGCGGATGATGAGCGACCTGGACGTCCCCTACAGCGCCTTCCTCACCGGCTACCTGGTCAGGAACGACACCCCCTACTTCCGGAAGATGCAGTCCCGGGGTGTGGTCCTGCACAACCACACCCTCAACCACCCCAACCTGCGGGGCCTGTCCTACCGGAAGCAGAAGCGCGAGATCTGCGGCATGCAGCGCTACATGGAGGGGCGGTTCGGCGAACGCCCCACCCTCTTCCGCCCGCCCTACGGCAGCTACGACCGGTCGACCCTCAGGGCCGCCAAGAAATGCGGCATCGCCTACGTGCCCCTGTGGAACGAGGAGGTCTTCGCCGACCACTGGGAGTACCGCGACGGAGGCCGGAAGCTGCACCCGGGCGACATCGTCCTCACGCACTTCCGGGGTCGTGACCAGTGGAAGGGCACCATGGCGGACATGATCCGCCGCTTCCTGAACAAGGTCACGGCTCAGGGGTACGCGGTCGGGCGGCTGGAGGACTACCTGTGAGGCGCCAGGCCGCCGTACTGCTGTGCGCGGCCCTGCTGGCCGGCTGCTCCGGGGTGGCGGCCGAGCGGCCGGGCACCGGCGACGACCGGGCCCGGGACCCGGCGCGCGGGGTGCACGACACGCGCCGGCTGCCGCCCGTCGTGGACCGCGTCGCCACCCGCGAACCCGTCGTCTTCCTCACCTACGACGACGGCGCCGAACGCGACCCCCGCTTCGTCGGCCTCGTCCGCGAACGGCGGCTCCCGGTCAGCATGTTCCTCACGGACAGCGTCGTGGGACCCGGCTACGGCCACTTCGCCCGGCTGCGTGCGGTCGGCGCGTCCATCCAGAACCACACCCTCGACCACCCCGCCCTGCGCGGCCTGCCCTACGCCGGCCAGCGCGCGGAGATCTGCGGCCAGCAGCACAAACTCCGCTCCCGCTTCGGCATCGTCCCCCGCCTCTTCCGCCCGCCCTACGGCACCTACGACACGACGACCCTGCGCGCCGCCGCCGACTGCGGCATCACCGCGGTCGTCCTGTGGCGCGCGTCCCTGAACGCCGACGGCGAACTGGCCTACGCCCGCGGCGAGCCCGGCCTGCGGCCCGGCGACATCGTCTCGGTGCCGTCGGCCGAGACGGGGCCGCCGACCCTGGCCGAACGGACGGCGCGACTGCTGCGCGAGATCGAGGCGAGGGGGCTGCGGGTGGGGCGGCTCGAGGACCACCTGGAGAAAACACCGGCCCGACGCGCCGCAGCCAATTAGCAGTCCGCTTGACCGAGTGCTAATCGCAGTCATAGTCTCGGCTCTGGCACTCCCCACTGGAGAGTGCCAACACAGCGACGGGCAGGTCCGGCACCCGCGACGACGGATCCACCTGGTCGCCACCTCAGACAGTTAACCCCGTGAGATCTCCGAAGGGGGAGGTCGGATCGTGACGACCACCAGCTCCAAGGTTGCCATCAAGCCGCTCGAGGACCGCATTGTGGTCCAGCCGCTCGACGCCGAGCAGACCACCGCCTCTGGCCTGGTCATCCCGGACACCGCCAAGGAGAAGCCCCAGGAGGGCGTCGTCCTGGCCGTGGGCCCGGGCCGCTTCGAGGACGGCAACCGTCTTCCGCTCGACGTCTCCGTCGGCGACGTCGTGCTCTACAGCAAGTACGGCGGTACCGAGGTGAAGTACAACGGCGAGGAGTACCTCGTCCTCTCGGCCCGCGACGTGCTCGCGATCGTCGAGAAGTAATTCACCCCAGCACCTTGCTTTGAACTGCGCCCCTGGCCCCCGCGATCGCTATTGAGCCGGGCGCCCGGGGCGCAGTGCCGTAACCCCTGATTCCGGAAGAGGGCTCACGCTCCCATGGCGAAGATCCTGAAGTTCGACGAGGACGCCCGTCGCGCCCTCGAGCGCGGCGTCAACAAGCTTGCCGACACGGTCAAGGTGACGATCGGCCCCAAGGGCCGCAACGTCGTCATCGACAAGAAGTTCGGCGCCCCCACCATCACCAACGACGGTGTGACCATCGCCCGCGAGGTCGAGGTCGAGGACCCGTACGAGAACCTCGGTGCCCAGCTGGTCAAGGAGGTGGCGACCAAGACCAACGACATCGCGGGTGACGGTACGACCACCGCGACCGTGCTCGCCCAGGCGCTCGTGCGCGAGGGCCTGAAGAACGTCGCCGCCGGTGCCTCCCCGGCCGCCCTGAAGAAGGGCATCGACGCCGCCGTCGCCGCCGTCTCCGAGGACCTGCTCGCCACGGCCCGCCCGATCGACGAGAAGTCCGACATCGCCGCCGTCGCCGCGCTGTCCGCCCAGGACCAGCAGGTCGGCGAGCTCATCGCCGAGGCGATGGACAAGGTCGGCAAGGACGGCGTCATCACCGTCGAGGAGTCGAACACCTTCGGCCTGGAGCTGGACTTCACCGAGGGCATGGCCTTCGACAAGGGCTACCTGTCGCCGTACTTCGTGACGGACCAGGAGCGCATGGAAGCCGTCCTGGACGACCCGTACATCCTCATCACGCAGGGCAAGATCTCCGCCATCGCGGACCTCCTGCCGCTGCTGGAGAAGGTCATCCAGTCCAACGCCTCCAAGCCGCTGCTGATCATCGCCGAGGACGTCGACGGCGAGGCGCTGTCCACCCTCGTCGTGAACAAGATCCGCGGCACCTTCAACGCCGTCGCGGTGAAGGCCCCCGGCTTCGGCGACCGCCGCAAGGCGATGCTGCAGGACCTCGCGGTCCTCACCGGCGCCACGGTCGTCTCCGAGGAGGTCGGCCTCAAGCTCGACCAGGTCGGTCTGGACGTCCTCGGTTCCGCCCGCCGCATCACCGTCACCAAGGACGACACCACGGTCGTCGACGGCGCCGGCAACAAGGACGACGTGCAGGGCCGCGTCGCCCAGATCAAGGCCGAGATCGAGTCCACCGACTCCGACTGGGACCGCGAGAAGCTCCAGGAGCGCCTCGCGAAGCTGGCCGGCGGCGTGTGCGTCATCCGCGTGGGTGCCGCCACCGAGGTCGAGCTCAAGGAGCGCAAGCACCGTCTGGAGGACGCCATCTCCGCGACCCGCGCCGCGGTCGAGGAGGGCATCGTCTCCGGTGGTGGCTCCGCGCTCGTCCACGCCGTGAAGGTCCTCGAGGGCAACCTCGGCAAGACCGGCGACGAGGCCACGGGTGTCGCGGTCGTCCGCAAGGCCGCCGTCGAGCCCCTGCGCTGGATCGCCGAGAACGCCGGCCTGGAGGGCTACGTCATCACCTCCAAGGTCGCCGAGCTCGAGAAGGGCCAGGGCTTCAACGCCGCCACCGGCGAGTACGGCGACCTGGTCAAGGCCGGCGTCATCGACCCGGTCAAGGTCACCCGCTCCGCCCTGGAGAACGCCGCCTCCATCGCCTCCCTCCTCCTCACGACCGAGACCCTGGTCGTCGAGAAGAAGGAAGAGGAGGAGCCGGCCGCCGCGGGCCACGGCCACGGCCACGCCCACTGAGGCACCGACCTCGTAGCAGAAGCCCCCGTTCCGCCCAGGCGGAACGGGGGCTTCTCCCGTAGGTCCTGCCGGTCACAGCTCCAGCGGATCGAGCACCCCCAGCTGCTGCATCAGCCCCAGCCGGTCGTACTGCCACCAGCCCTCGGCGATCTTCCCGTCCGGAGTGCAGCGGTGGACGGTCGTCCCGGTCATGGTGACGTCCTTCCCGGTCGGCGGAATCCCGAGGAAGTCGCCCTTGTGGTGCCCCTTCCAGGACCACCGGGTGCACACCCGGTCGCCCTGCGCCATCTGGTCGTCGATGGTGAACGAGAAGTCGAACCCGCCCCGCCACACCTCCACCTCGCGCCGGAACGCGTCCAGCCCGATGGCGTCCTGCACGTTGGCGGGATCGTGGTCGTGGTAGTCCTCGATGAACACGTCGTTGAACGGCGGCGCGGCCCCCCGGCCCGGCGCGAGCTCGAAGAACCTGCGCGCGGTGGCCGCGTACAGCTGCTCGTCCCGCACCACGTCCAGGTCCGTGAAGGTCGGCGTCTCCTCGCAGAGCGCCACCATGTCCTGGAAGATCCGGTCGGTCTCCGGCAGCCCGGAGTTGCGCATCGCCTCCTCGTACGACGGGAACTCCACGATCTCCACGATGTGCGAGGCATCGGCCCGATCCGTCGCCACGACACTGTGTGACGCGGTCCGCTTCCCCTTGGTCTGCTCGACCCACCGGTCCATCAGCCGGTTCATCTCGTCGAGCCGGCTGGTCCTGCATTCGATGAGCTGTACGAAGGTCATGGCCTCGCCTCCGGCCCCCCTGGGTCCGGCTGAACAGCTTCATTGTCCCAACCGGAGCCGTCCGTCGCCTCTTGGCCCAAGGCTGCTACTGCGGCCCGTACTTCCGACCCGTCCTGGAGGAAACGGCCCCGAGCATCCCCCGCGGCACCAGCTTCGCCGCGCCCATCAGCGCCTTGTAGCGCGGGTCCGGAACGGACAGCGTCTTGCCGCGCGCCAGATCGTGCAGCGCCGCCGCCACCAGCTTGTCCGCGTCGAGCCACATCCAGCCCGGGATGTTGTCGGTGCCCATCCCGGCCCGGTCGTGGAACTCGGTGCGCACGAACCCCGGGCAGAGCGCCATCAGCCGCACGCCGCTGCCGGCCAGGTCGCGCGCCGCGCCCTGCGTGAACTGCACGACCCAGGCCTTGGACGCGCCGTAGGTGCCCCGGGGGACGAAGGCGGCCACCGACGCGACATTGACGACGCCGCCGCGGCCCCGCTCGCGCATCGCTCCGGTCGCCGCCGACGTCAACCGCAGCACCGCCTCGCAGTGCACCTTCAGCATCCGCAGTTCGTCCGCCATGGAGACGTCGAGATAGCGGCCCTTGTTGCCGAACCCGGCGTTGTTGATCAGCAGGTCGACGGGGCTCTTGCGGTCGCCGAGCCGTCCGGCCACCGCCTCGATGCCCTTGTCCTCGGCCAGGTCGGCCGTCAGCACCTCCGCCTCGATGCCGTGCCGGTCGTGCAGCTCGGTCGCCTGCTCCCGAAGCCGCTTGGTGTCGCGGGCCACCAGCACCAGGTTGTGCCCGTCCGCCGCCAGTCGCCGCGCGAACGCGGCCCCGATGCCTGCCGTCGATCCCGTAATCAGAGCCGTTGTCATGGCAGAAGGTTAGTGACCCGGACCGAGTGCATCCGCTTCCCCCGGGGGCCGTCCGTGGTGAAGGGTCGGTGGAGACAGGCGTGGCGAGCGGCCGTCAGGCCCCGTACTTCTCCTGATATTCACGGGCCGTCCTCAGCACCTCCGGGTGCAGGGCCTCGCCCGCGGCCACCAGCCGCGGCAGCAGCGCCCGCTCGGTCGTCACCGCCCGGAACTGCAGGGCCACGGTCACGTCGTGGCCGGGCCGGTGCACGATCTCGACGGCATCGCCCGCGCGGATCTCCCCGGGCTCGATCACTCGCAGATACGCCCCCGGCGCCCCCCGCCGCGTGAACCGCTTCACCCAGCCCTTCTCGTCCAGATGGCCCTGGAACGTACGGCACGGGATCCGCCCGGAGGTGATCTCCAGTATCACCTCGGGGCCGATGCGCCAGCGCTCGCCGATCAGGGCGCCGGACACGTCCAGCCCGCGGGTCGTGAGGTTCTCGCCGAACGCGCCGTCGGGCAGCGTCCGGCCCAGCTCGCGCTCCCACGCGTCCATGTCCTCGCGAGCCATGGCGTACACCGCCTGGTCGTCGCCGCCGTGGTGCTCCAGCTTGCACACCGCGTCCCCGGCCAGCCCGCTCCCGCCGATGCCCTTGGGACCGGGCGCGGACACCCGCACCGGCCCGTCCACCGGCCGCTTGTCGATCCCGGTCACCCCCTCCGGGTTGTCCGTGTACGGCACGGCCTCGGCACGACCCAGATTCACTGACAGAAGCCTCATGCCCGCACGGTAGGCGACCGGACCCCAAAGCGTCGACGCATTATCGGTCGCGACATCAAAGAGTGACTTATCCTCTAGGGGTGATCGAAGCTCGTCATCTCCGTGTCCTGCGCGCCGTCGCGACCACCGGCTCCTTCTCCGCCGCGGGCCGCGAGCTGGGCTGCACCCAGCCCGCCGTCAGCCAGCAGATGAAGGCCCTGGAAACCTCCGTCGGCACGCCGCTGCTGATCCGCACCGGACGCGAGATGCGCCTGACCCAGGCCGGTGAGGCCCTGGTGCGGCACGCCGCCGGGATCCTCGCCGGGCTCACGGCGGCGGAGGAGGAGGTCGCCGCCATCGCCGGGCTGCGCGCCGGACGGGTCCGGCTCGTCTCCTTCCCCAGCGGCAGCTCCACCCTCGTCCCCACGGCCCTCGCCGCACTGCGCGAGGCGCACCCCGGCACCCGTGTCTCCCTGGAGGAGGCCGAGCCGCCCGCCTCCGTGGGCCTGCTGCGCGAGGGCGACTGCGACGTGGCGCTCGCCTTCCGCTACGAGGGCGCGGTCGGTGCGGAGGAGTGGGACGACCTCGTCGTGCGACCGCTGCTGTCGGACCGGCTCGTCGCGCTCGTGCCGGAGCGCCACCGGCTCGCGGGCGCGCAGTCCGTCGCGATCGGCGAGCTCGCCGAGGAGCCGTGGATCGCGGGCTGCCCGCGCTGCCGCGGACAGTTGGTCGAGGTGTGCGCGGCGGCCGGCTTCGCCCCGCGCATCGACTTCGCGACCGACGACTACCCCGCGGTCGTCGGCCTCGTCGGGGCCGGCCTGGGCGTGGCCGTCCTTCCCCAGCTGGCCGTCGAGTCGGTCCGGCCCCGGGGAGTGCGCGCCGTGCGGCTGGAACCGGCGGTGCGGCGGGAGATCGTCGCGCTCACCCTGCCCGACCTCGCACAGGTCCCGGCCGTGGCGGCGACACTCGACCAGCTGGCCCGGGCCGCCCGCCGCCAGTAGCGGCCCACTCGCGTCAAAAACCAACGGCACGCGTGCGCGTGCCTGTGCAGAAACGTTCCTTCAGGTGTTCGAGGCGGTGTGCCCGCCCGATGCCGACGCCGACACCAGCCGGTTGCGCGCCCGCCCCATCAGCTCTTCGCGCTCGTCCTCGGTCAGCCCGCCCCACACGCCGTACGGCTCACGCACCGCCAGGGCGTGGGCTGCGCACTCCGCGCGTACGGGGCACCTCATGCAGACCTCTTTGGCCGAGTTCTCACGAGCGCTCCTCGCCGCACCGCGCTCACCCTCCGGATGGAAGAAGAGCGAGCTGTCCACCCCGCGACAGGCAGCCAGCAGCTGCCAGTCCCACAGGTCCGCGTTCGGTCCGGGAAGGCGGGAGAAATCTGCCATTACGTGACCCCTTGTAGCCGTTTTGGGCGGATCCGGTGTCTACGACCGTACAACTACGATCTAAGGAGATGAAAATATGACTCATTGCGAATCTAGCTCCAGACACTGGCAAAGCGGAAGAAATGGGTCTGAATGGGGCATAGCTTGTGATGAAAGTTCGCAGGTCTGCTGTGCATGTCTGCACCGTGTCCGTCCCCTCACGTAGAGTGCCGAAGAGGGCAGCCGCCCCCGTAACTCTTTCGGGTGACCGTCGTTGAGAGTGCGAGGCGGTTGAAGGAACAAGTGCTCGGACCTGCGTCCGAGACGGTCGACCGCACAGGTGACGATTTCGTACCAGCCTGGAGGCTCAAGGTGACGTGCATCAGCTGCGGAGGGCGGTCATGACTTCCGTCCTCGTCTGCGACGACTCCCCGCTTGCCCGAGAGGCGCTCCGTCGTGCGGTGGCGACCGTGCCCGGCGTAGAGCGCGTGACGACGGCGGCCAACGGCGAGGAAGTCCTCCGCCGCTGGGGGGCCGACCGCTCGGACTTGATTCTGATGGACGTACGCATGCCCGGACTGGGCGGCGTCGAGACGGTCCGGCGGCTGCTGTCCGCCGACCCCGGTGCGCGCATCATCATGCTCACCGTCGCCGAGGACCTGGACGGCGTGGCCCTCGCGGTCGCCGCCGGTGCCCGCGGCTACCTGCACAAGGACGCCTCCCGCGCGGAACTGCGCGCGACGGTGACCCAGGCCCTGGCCGACCCGACCTGGCGGCTCGCCCCGCGCCGGCTGCGCTCGGCCGAGATGGGCGCGGCGCCCACCCTCACGGCACGTGAGATCCAGGTCCTCGAAGGCATGAGCCACGGCCGCTCGAACGCCGAGATCGGCCGCGAGCTGTTCCTCTCCGAGGACACCGTGAAGACCCACGCCAGGCGCCTGTTCAAGAAGCTCGGCGCCTCGGACCGGGCCCACGCCGTGGCGCTCGGCTTCCGGTGGGGTCTGGTGCGCTAGGGCCTGTTGTTCGGATCACGCCCGTCCTTCGGGTCGGGCCGGCTCCGAGGCGGGGGCTCCGGCCCCGGCCGGTGAGCGGGGGCATGTGGATGCCCCCGCGGAAGCCGCGACCGCGTATGCCGGAGGCGGCGGCCGGCGACGGCGCCGTCGGGGGTCCGTCCCTGCCCGGGCGAGGTCGGGAGCCCAGGAGGGCGCAGTCGGGGACCCACGTCCCCGGGCTGATTCGAACGGCAGGTCCCGGCGGTCGTCGTGAGGGCACGAAAAGCCAGGTGGGCGCGGGTGGGCCGGGGGTCCGCAGGGTGCCCGCTGCTCGTTTCGCCGCGGATGCCGCATCCTTGAGGGTGTGGAGTTCCTCGGGGACGAGTCGGTCGAGCGGAAGGGGAGGGCGCAGGGGATGAGTGCCGGCGCACCTGCTCATAACGCTTCGGTGCACAACAACGGGCGCGGTGCCGCGGACCCGGCGGCCGCAAGGCACCATGGACCGATGCGCGACGACGAGGCGGCCCATGCCCAGGGCGCGATCGGTGCGCTCGTCCACCGCGCCGTCGACGGGGACGAGCAGGCCACGCACGACCTGCTCGCCCATGTCCACCCGCTGGCCCTGCGCTACTGCCGCACCCGTCTGTCCCGTCTCCCGGGCGACGCCCGGCACTTCGTGGAGGACCTCGCGCAGGAGGTCTGCGTGGCGGTGCTCCTCGCGCTGCCCCGCTACCGGGACACCGGGCGCCCCTTCGAGGCGTTCGTCTTCGCCATCGCCGCCCACAAGGTCGCCGACCTGCAGCGCGCGGCGATGCGCCACCCCGGCTCGACGGCCGTCCCCTCCGACGAGATGCCCGAGCGCCCGGACGACTCCCTGGGCCCGGAGGAGCGCGCCCTGCTCAGCAGCGACGCGGAATGGGCCAAGAAACTCCTCGCCAACCTCCCCGAGAACCAGCGGGAACTGCTGCTGCTGCGCATCGCGGTGGGGCTCACGGCCGAGGAGACCGGCCAGATGTTGGGAATGTCACCCGGCGCGGTCCGGGTGGCTCAGCACAGGGCGCTGAGCCGGCTGCGGGCGCTGGCCGAGCAGTAGCCCTGCTGGAACAGACCTCAGTTGAACAGGCGGTGCGCCGCTTCCGTACGAACATACGAAGCCCGGAGCCGACCGGAACCGTGGAATGAGACAGCCGCGCTTCCCGTTAGCATGGACATCCGCACCGATCAAGGCCATTTGGGGAAGGTGTCATGACTGCCAACGTCGACGGAGTGCCCGGAAAATTCGCGACACTCGGGCTGACCTACGACGACGTGCTGCTGCTGCCGGGCGCATCCGAGGTGCTCCCCAACGCGGTCGACACCTCGTCCCGCATCTCCCGCAACGTCCGGGTGAACATCCCGCTGCTCTCCGCGGCGATGGACAAGGTGACCGAGTCACGCATGGCGATCGCGATGGCCCGCCAGGGCGGCGTCGGCGTGCTGCACCGCAACCTCTCGATCGAGGACCAGGTCAATCAGGTCGACCTGGTCAAGCGCTCGGAGTCCGGCATGGTCACCGACCCGATCACGGTGCACCCCGACGCGACGCTGGCCGAGGCCGACGCCCTGTGCGCCAAGTTCCGCATCAGCGGCGTCCCCGTCACCGACGGCAACAAGAAGCTGCTCGGCATCGTCACCAACCGCGACATGGCCTTCGAGTCGGACCGCACGCGTCAGGTGCGTGAGGTCATGACCCCGATGCCGCTGGTCACCGGAAAGGTCGGCATCTCCGGCGCGGACGCCATGGAGCTGCTGCGCCGCCACAAGATCGAGAAGCTTCCCCTGGTCGACGACGCGGGTGTCCTCAAGGGCCTCATCACGGTCAAGGACTTCGTCAAGGCCGAGCAGTACCCCAACGCGGCGAAGGACTCCGAGGGCCGGCTGCTCGTCGGCGCGGCCGTGGGCGCCAGCCCCGAGGCCCTGGAGCGCGCCCAGGCGCTCGCCGGTGCCGGTGTGGACTTCCTGGTCGTCGACACCTCGCACGGCCACAACAGCAACGCCCTCAGCTGGATGGCGAAGATCAAGTCGAGCGTCGGCGTCGACGTGATCGGCGGCAACGTCGCCACGCGTGACGGCGCCCAGGCCCTGATCGACGCCGGTGTCGACGGCATCAAGGTCGGCGTCGGCCCCGGCTCCATCTGCACCACCCGCGTGGTCGCCGGCATCGGCGTCCCGCAGGTCACGGCCATCTACGAGGCGTCCCTCGCGGCCCGTCCGGCGGGCATCCCGCTGATCGGCGACGGCGGCCTGCAGTACTCCGGCGACATCGGCAAGGCGCTGGCCGCCGGTGCCGACACCGTGATGCTGGGCAGCCTCCTCGCCGGGTGTGAGGAGTCCCCGGGCGAGCTGCAGTTCATCAACGGCAAGCAGTTCAAGTCGTACCGCGGCATGGGCTCGCTCGGCGCGATGCAGTCCCGCGGCCAGGCCAGGTCGTACTCGAAGGACCGCTACTTCCAGGCCGAGGTCGGCTCCGACGACAAGCTCGTGCCCGAGGGCATCGAGGGCCAGGTGCCCTACCGCGGCCCGCTGGCCAACGTCCTGCACCAGCTCGTCGGCGGCCTGCGCCAGACGATGGGCTACGTGGGCGCCGCCTCCATCGACGAGATGGAGACCAAGGGCCGCTTCGTCCGGATCACCTCCGCGGGCCTCAAGGAGAGCCACCCGCACGACATCCAGATGACGGTCGAGGCACCGAACTACAGCCGCAGCAAGTAGCGGCCCGGCCTTCCGAGGGCGGCCCCGGGGCATCCGGGGCCGCCCTCGTCGTGCCCGTCGGCGATACTGGAAGACGCTGCAACGCATCAGGGAAAGGCCACAGACGTGACTGAGATCGAGATCGGGCGCGGCAAGCGCGGCCGCCGGGCGTACGCCTTCGACGACATCGCCGTCGTCCCCAGCCGCCGTACCCGGGACCCGAAGGAGGTCTCGATCGCCTGGCAGATCGACGCCTACCGCTTCGAGCTGCCCTTCCTGGCCGCCCCCATGGACTCGGTCGTCTCCCCGGCCACCGCGATCCGCATCGGCGAGCTCGGCGGCCTCGGCGTGCTGAACCTCGAAGGCCTGTGGACGCGCTACGAGGACCCGCAGCCGCTGCTCGACGAGATCGCCGAGCTGGATTCGGAGACCGCGACCCGCCGTCTGCAGGAGATCTACGCCGCTCCCATCAAGGAGGAGCTGATCGGGCAGCGCATCAAGGAGGTGCGCGACTCCGGCGTCGTCACCGCCGCCGCGCTCTCCCCGCAGCGCACCGCCCAGTTCTCCAAGGCCGTCGTGGACGCGGGCGTGGACATCTTCGTCATCCGCGGTACGACGGTCTCCGCCGAGCACGTCTCCGGCGCGCACGAGCCGCTGAACCTGAAGCAGTTCATCTACGAGCTGGACGTCCCGGTGATCGTCGGCGGTTGCGCCACGTACACGGCGGCCCTGCACCTGATGCGCACCGGCGCGGCCGGTGTGCTGGTCGGCTTCGGCGGCGGCGCCGCGCACACCACGCGCAACGTGCTCGGCATCCAGGTCCCCATGGCGACGGCGGTCGCCGACGTGGCCGCGGCGCGCCGTGACTACATGGACGAGTCGGGCGGCCGGTACGTGCACGTGATCGCGGACGGCGGCGTCGGCTGGTCCGGTGACCTGCCCAAGGCGATCGCCTGCGGCGCGGACTCGGTCATGATGGGCTCCCCCCTGGCCCGCGCGACCGACGGCCCGGGCAAGGGCCACCACTGGGGCATGGAGGCGGTGAACGAGGAGCTGCCGCGCGGCAAGAAGGTCGCCCTCGGCACGGTCGGCACCCTGGAGGAGATCCTCACGGGCCCGTCCCACACCCCCGACGGCTCGATGAACCTCTTCGGCGCCCTGCGCCGCGCCATGTCCACGACCGGCTACAGCGAGCTCAAGGAGTTCCAGCGCGTCGAGGTGACGGTGGCGGACTCGCAGCACCGGCGGTAGTCCGTTCCGACGCTGAGTAGGGCCTGGTCGCTCAGGGGAGTGGCCGGGCCCTTTTGCATGCCCAAGTGGGTGTGACGGGGCGCGTGTTGCCGATGGGGGGCGCATGGGTGCCTTCGGGCCGTTCAGCCCCGTGGAAGGCGGTTTCGAGGCGCTAGTGTCCTTGATCGGCGCCCCAGGTTCTTCTGGGTGCCCCCTTCCAAGGACACGGTCCGGACCCCGCCCTCGGGGCCCGGCCCGAATTCCGACGTGCCGTCCCACCGGGTCAATGGGCGGCGTCGTGGAAGGGGGCGCCCATGGGACGCCACCGCAAGCCCACCCGCTGGGACCGACTCCGTCTTCGGACGGTGCAGTGCCGGAGGAGGTGGATCTTGCGGATTTTCGGATGGTGAGCGGCCGCCCCCATAGGAACTAGGGGCGGACACTCCGTGAACCATCCAGGAGCCTGCCGCAGGGACCACTGCGGTGGGCTCCACCTTGTTCGGATGGTGAGCGGCCGCCCCCATAGGAACTAGGGGCGGACACTCCGTGAACCATCCAGGAGCCTGCCGCAGGGACCACTGCGGTGGGCTCCACCTTGTTCGGATGGTGAGCGGCCGCCCCCACAGAACCTAGGGGCGGACACTCCGTGATCCATCCAGGAGCCTGCCGCAATGACCGCTGCGGTGGGCTCCACCTTGTTCGGATGGTGAGCGGCCGCCCCCATAGGAACTAGGGGCGGACACTCCGTGAACCATCCAGGAGCCTGCCGCAATGACCGCTGCGGTGGGCTCCACCTGTGGTCCGTAAGGTACCCGCGCCGCGTGCCTCATGCCACCGGTCGCCTGGGCTCACGCACCCCACGCGCCCCCCTTCACAACCGATGCGCCGCCCCCATGGGCGCTGCCCCTCGCGTGTCCAGCAGGAGCTGGGCCTTCACCGACAGGCCCTGGAGGTCGTACGTGCGGTGCTGCTGGAGGAGGATGGTCAGGTCCGCGTCGGCCGCTGCCTCGTAGAGGGAGTCCGCGCGGGGGACGGGGTGGTCGAGGACGCTCCAGGCCGGGACGTAGGGGTCGTGGTAGCTGACCGCCGCGCCCAGTTCCCGCAGGCGCAGGGCGATCTCGCGGGCCGGGGTGCCCTCGAGGTCGGCGAGGTCGGGCTTGTAGGTGACACCGAGGAGGAGCACGCGCGCGCCCCGGGCCGACTTGCCGTGTTCGTTGAGGAGCGTGGCGGCGCGCTGGACGACGTAGCCCGGCATGCGGTTGTTCACCTCTTGGGCCAGTTCCACCATGCGCAGTCCGCGGCCGCCGCCGGCGGTCAGGTCCTGCGGGACGGAGTGGCCGCCCACGCCGGGGCCCGGGCGGAACGCCTGGAAGCCGAACGGCTTGGTCTCCGCGCAGCGGACGACGTCCCAGAGGTCGACGCCGAGGTCGTTGCAGAGGACGGCCATCTCGTTCACGAGGGCGATGTTCACGTGCCGGTAGTTGGTCTCCAGCAGGTGCACCGTCTCCGCCTCGCGCAGTCCACGCGCGCGTACCACCTTGTCGGTCAGCCGCCCGTAGAAGGCGGCGGCCGACTCGGTGCAGGCCGGGGTGAGACCGCCGATGACCTTGGGAGTGGTGGCCGGCGTGACGTCGCGATTGCCGGGGTCGACACGGCTGGGGGAGTAGGCGAGGTGGAAGTCGCGGCCCGCACGCAGCCCGGAGCCCTCTTCGAGGAGCGGACGCAGGAATCCCTCTGTCGTCCCCGGGTGCACCGGTGACTCCAGGATCACCGTGGTGTGCGGGCGCAGATGGCCGGCCAGGGTGCGGGCGGCCGTTTCCAGCTGGCTCAGGTCCAGCCCGCCGTCGGCTCCGGGCGGAGTCGGCGCGCAGATGACCGCGGTGCGTACCCTGCCGAGCTCGGCGGGGTCGGTGGCCGGCCGGAAGCCCCCCGAGAGCATCCGGCGCAGCTCGGCGGGGCTCAGCGAGCCCGTCTCGGGGCCGGTCCGGTAGCCGAGGGTGGGGATGCCGGCGGCGACGGCGCCCTGGGCCAGGGGCAGGCCGTACGGGCCGAGTCCGATGACGGCGAGATCTGCGGGCATGGCGGCCGTCCTTCCCGATAGCCGAAGTGGGACAGGTACGCAAGCCCTGTGGACAGGACGGGCGAGCGCAATGTCAGACTAGGAGTAAATATGACCGATATGCGGGATTGCTCGGCCGAGTTTCGGTGAGTGTTCCGTGAGCGTTGTCCACAGGCTGCGGGCCCGTGGTGGCTGAAGTCGGGCAACCCGGTCAGAATCTGGGCAGGGGGATACGGACGGGGCCGCACCCGACGGGTGCGGCCGGCGCGACCGATGAGCGGGAGGCAGCGGTGAGGACAGCGACACTCGGACCGGCGCAGCGCGCCGAGTCACTCGCATCCATGGCCGAGCGCGAGCTGGACGTGCTGGTCGTGGGTGCAGGCGTGGTGGGTGCGGGTACCGCGCTCGATGCGGTGACCCGGGGCTTGTCCACAGGTCTGGTCGAGGCGCGTGACTGGGCGTCCGGCACCTCCAGCCGGTCCAGCAAGCTCATCCACGGAGGCCTGCGCTATCTGGAGATGCTCGACTTCGCACTCGTCCGCGAGGCACTGAAGGAGCGCGGCCTGCTGCTGGAGCGGCTCGCCCCGCATCTGGTGAAGCCCGTGCCGTTCCTGTACCCGTTGCAGCACAAGGGCTGGGAGCGGCTGTACGCGGGTTCGGGCGTCGCCATGTACGACGCCATGTCCATGGCCCGGGGGCACGGCCGGGGCCTGCCGATGCACCGCCATCTGACGCGTTCTCACGCCCTGCGCGTGGCCCCGTGCTTGAAGAAAGACGCGCTGGTCGGGGCACTGCAGTACTACGACGCCCAGATGGACGACGCCCGGTACGTGACGAACCTGGTGCGTACGGCGGTGGCCTACGGCGCCAAGGCCGCGAACCGCGCGCGGGTGACGGGCTTCCTGCGCGAGGGCGAGCGGGTCGTCGGAGCGAGGGTGCAGGACGTCGAAGGCGGCGGCGAGTACGAGATCCGGGCCAAGCAGGTCGTCAACGCCACCGGCGTGTGGACGGACGACACCCAGGCGATGGTCGGGGAGCGCGGACAGTTCCACGTCCGGGCGTCCAAGGGCATCCACCTGGTCGTGCCGCGCGACCGGATCCACTCCACGACCGGGCTGATCCTGCGCACGGAGAAGTCCGTGCTGTTCGTGATCCCCTGGGGCCGGCACTGGATCGTCGGCACCACGGACACCGACTGGGACCTCGACAAGGCGCACCCGGCCGCGTCCAGCGCGGACATCGACTACCTGCTGGATCATGTGAACTCGGTGCTGGCGGTGCCGCTCACCAGGGACGACGTCCAGGGCGTGTACGCGGGCCTGCGACCGCTGCTCGCCGGCGAGTCGGACGCCACCAGCAAGCTGTCGCGCGAGCACACCGTGGCGCACCCGGTGCCCGGGCTGGTCGTCGTGGCGGGCGGCAAGTACACGACGTACCGGGTCATGGCCAAGGACGCGGTGGACGCGGCGGTGCACGGGCTCGACATGCGCGTCGCCGACTGCGTCACCGAGGACGTGCCGCTGCTGGGCGCCGAGGGCTACCGGGCGCTGTGGAACGCGCGGGCGCGGATCGCCGCCCGGACCGGACTGCATGTGGTGCGGGTCGAGCACCTGCTGAACCGCTACGGGACGTTGACCGAGGAGCTTCTCCAGCTCATCGCCGAGGACCCGTCGCTGGGCGAGCCACTGGCCGCGGCCGACGACTATCTGCGCGCCGAGATCGTGTACGCGGCCTCCCACGAGGGGGCGCGGCACCTGGACGACGTGCTGACCCGGCGGACGCGCATCTCGATCGAGACCTTCGACCGGGGCGCCCGCAGCGCACGTGACGCCGCCGAGCTGATGGCGCCCGTGCTCGGCTGGGACAAGGGCCAGATCGAGCGCGAGGTCGAGCACTACCAGAAGCGGGTGGAGGCCGAGCGGGAGTCGCAGCGGCAGCCGGACGACCTGACGGCGGACGCGGCACGGCTGGGGGCGCCGGACATCGTGCCGTTGTGACCCTGCGGGGGTGCGGCCGGGGTGTGCCGGGTGCGGCTGGGCTGTGCCGGGCATGGTGGGGCTGTGCCGGGCACGGTGGGGCTGTGCCGGGCACGGTGCGGATGTGCCGGTTACGGCCGGGCTGTGCCGGTTACGGCCAGGGTGCGCCGGGCGGGGTTGGGCTGTGCCGGTTACGGCCAGGGTGCGCCGGGCACGGTGGGGCTGTGCCGGGTGTGGCCGGGGCTGCCAGGTTTTGCCGGCCCTGCCAGGTCTGCCGGGGCTGCCAGGTCTGTCAGGCCCTGTCTGCCCTCCCTGGCCTGCCGGACATCACCCGAACGAGTGTCGGGAAGCGGGATCTTCGTTCGGAACCCGGTCGTTCTACGAGGTGCGGGGGCAGAACTCGGCCGCGAGCACCGCGGGTTCGAGACCGGGATCGGCTATCGCGTCCGTGTTCACGCGGAAGGTGAGGACACGTCGGCCGTCGACGGTGGCTGCGGTGCGCGCGTAGCTGCCGGATATGTGCCCGTTGTGTCCCCACACCGTCGTGCCGCACGGAAGCCTCTCGGGGAAGAGCCCCATGCCGTACGCGCCGTGTGCGGCACGGGTGTCGAGCATCTCGCGCAGCCAGTGCGGGGGCAGCAGCCGGCCGCCGAGCAGCGCCCCGTAGAAGCGGTCGAGGTCGGCGAGCGTGGTCACCAACTCACCCGCGGCCCCGGCCACCCGCGGGTCGAGTTCGGTGACGTCGGTGCCGTCGGCGGTGTAGGCGCGGCCGTGCGGGGAGGGCAGCGAGGAGCGGGATCCGGGGAAGGAGGTGCCCGTCAGACGCAGGGGAGTGAGGATGCGGCGCTCGGCCTCGGCGGCGTACGAGTGGCCGGTGACCTGCTGGATGACCAGGCCGAGCAGGACGTAGTTGGTGTTCGAGTACGAGAAGCGGCCGCGTTCGGCCGGAGGGTGGGTGAGAGCGAGGTTCAGGGCCTGACGGGGTGTGACGGGCGCGGTCCCGTCGGTGTCCTTGGTGTAGTCGCGCAGGCCGCTGGTGTGGGTGAGCAGGGAGCGCAGGGTCAGCGCGCGGCCGTCGTTGCCGGCTCCCCGCACCAGGCCGGGCAGGTGCTGCTCCACCGTGTCGGACAGTGACAGCCGGTGTTCGGCGGCCAGTTGCAGCACGACCGTCGCGATGAACGTCTTCGTGATGCTGCCGGCGCGGAAGTGGTCCGACCGGGCGATCGACGAACCGGCGGCGGCATAGCGGGAGGTGGTGCCCTCCTGGGCCAGCAGGGCCGCGGCCGGGGCCCTGCCCTGGGTCACCAGCAGGGGCAGCACCGCGTCCGTGGGCGGCATCGACAGGGCCGACGAGTCGGCCGGGGGCAGACCGAACAGGGCGGCGACCACCGGCAGGGCCAGCAAGGTCCGAATCGGTGGCATACGGGCTCCTCCCAGGTCAGAGCCCATCATGCAAGGCGGCGTGGGGCCCGCCGCACCCGGGTTCGCGCCCGGCGGGGCCGCCGGTGTCCGCCAGGGGGCCCCTGGGCGCCGGGCACTTGTCGGGTGAGAGACAATGGAGGCTCTGTCAGGGCGGGTTGCATGAGGGGACGCATGTCGGAGGCGGAGCGGGCGGGCACATCTCGTCAGGACACTCGTCAGGACAACAGGGAGCGTCTCCTCGCGGGGCGTTACCGGCTGGGCAAGGTGCTCGGCCGCGGCGGCATGGGCACCGTGTGGCGGGCCCAGGACGAGACCCTCGGGCGGACGGTCGCCGTCAAGGAGCTGCGGTTCCCGTCGAACATCGACGAGGAGGAGAAGCGGCGGCTGATCACGCGGACGCTGCGCGAGGCCAAGGCGATCGCGCGGATCCGTAACAACAGCGCCGTGACGGTCTTCGACGTGGTCCAGGAGGACGACCGGCCCTGGATCGTCATGGAACTCGTCGAGGGCAAGTCGCTCGCCGAGGTCATCCGGGAGGACGGCCTCCTCGACCCGAAGCGTGCCGCGGAGGTCGGGCTCGCCGTCCTCGACGTGCTGCGGTCCGCCCACCGCGAGGGCATCCTGCACCGCGACGTGAAGCCGTCGAACGTGCTGATCGCCGAGGACGGCCGGGTCGTGCTCACCGACTTCGGCATCGCCCAGGTCGAGGGCGACCCGTCCATCACCTCGACCGGCATGCTCGTCGGCGCGCCCTCCTACATCTCCCCGGAGCGGGCGCGTGGGCACAAGCCGGGTCCGGCGGCCGACCTGTGGTCGCTCGGGGGCCTGCTGTACGCGGCGGTGGAGGGCGCGCCGCCGTACGACAAGGGGTCGGCCATAGCGACTCTCACGGCCGTGATGACCGAGCCGCTGGAGGAACCGAAGAACGCCGGTCCGCTGGCGGACGTCATCCACGGGCTGCTCACCAAGGACCCCGCGCAGCGACTCGACGACGCGGGCGCCCGGGCGATGCTGAACTCGGTGCTGCACGCGCCGGCAACGGCCGAGCCGGAGCCGATGGACGCCACGAAGGTCGTGCCGCTGCCCGCGCAGCCGGACAGGTCCTCGCGCAAGGGGAGTTCGGCGGGCGCCGGGAGCAAGCGCGGCGAGGAGGCCGGGGAGCGGCTGCGCGGAGCACTGCGTTCCGTGCGCAAGGCCGCGGCGGGATCCGCAGCCGTGGGATCGGCGGCGGCTTCCGCCAAATCCGCTTCGGCCCCGTCCGGTGCCGACGAGGCCGCCTCCGGGGCGGCGGGTACGACCTCCTCCGCGTCGGACAGCGGCGCGGGGCGGGCCGGCGCCGCGGGTGCGTCCGTGGCGCAGTCGGGCTCGGCCGCGTCCACGGGCGCCGGTGAGCGGAGCGCGCCGGAGTCGAAGACGGCCTCCGGAGGGCGGAGTTCGGGGTGGCCCGTGATGCCGCCGCCGGACCTGCCGCAGAGGCCGGTGCCCCGGGCGCCGCTCACCGACGTGGTGCCGCGACGGACCCTGATGATCATCGCGGTGGTCGTGGTGCTCGCCGTGATCGGCACCGTGCTCGCCATCGCGCTCAGCGGTGACGACAAGGGCTCGGAGGGGGCCTCCGGCAAGGGCGGCGGGAAGACCGTCGCCACTGCGTCGAGCAGCGCGGACACCAAGGGCGACGAGAGCGACGGCACGCGCACGGACGGCACGAAGACCCAGGCGACGCCGTCCGGAGCCGCCTCGAACAGCAAGCCTGACGGCCAGGCGAGCGGCTCGTCGGACGAGGGCGGCTCCGGCGGGAAGGGCACCGCCGCGCAGTCCACTCACCAGGGAAGCCAGGGGTACTCGATCGGTCTGCCGAAGGGCTGGAAGTACCAGTCGACGGGTGCGGCGGGCGACCGCTTCACCGGGCCCGACGGGCAGAAGCTGCTCATCGCCTGGACGTCCACGCCCAAGGGCGACCCGGTGGCGGACTGGAAGAGCCAGGAACGCTACATGGTGCGCGCGCAGTACAAGAAGATCCGCATAGAGAAGGTGGACTACCGCGACTGGAACACGGCCGACTGGGAGTTCACCTACACCGACGGCGGCACCAAGTACCGGACGATCGACCGGGGTTTCGTGGTGGACGACCGGCAGGGGTACGCGCTGATGTACACGGCGAAGGCGTCCGACTGGGACGGCGCGCTGCGCAAGGAGACGTGGCGGACCCTGACGAAGACCTTCGAACCCAAGTCCTGAGCATGAGGCCCCCGGGGTTTGGGGAGTGAGATCTGGCATCCCTCCGTTGCGGGTTGCCTGCGGCACGTATCGTAAATATTTGCGGACCGTGCGCAGTCGGAGCGGACCGTGGGGCGAACGGATGGGACCGACCGGGCTGCCGGGGGAGGCAACGTGGACGACTACGCGGGTCGGGTGCTGGCCGACCGCTACCGCCTGCCGCTGCCTCCGTCCGACGAGTACGAACTCACCGAGACCCGGGCCTTCGACACCTACAGCGGACAGGAAGTCCTGGTCCGGCAGATCCCGTTGCCCGAGGTGGTCGAGGCCGAGGTGCTCGACGCGGAGGGGCTGCCCGACGGTTTCACCGCCAGACACGGCGGCGCGCGGCGGCCCGGCGGACGTGGTGGCCCGAGGCGGCCCACGGACCCGGTGGTGCGACGCGCGGTGGAGGCGGCGCAGGCCGCCGCGGCCATTCCCGACCATCCCCGGCTCGACCAGGTCTTCGACGTGTTCGCCGAGGGCGGCTCGCTGTGGATCGTCAGTGAACTGGTGGCCGCGCGCCCGCTGGCGGCGCTGCTCGCCGAGAAGCCGTTGACGCCGTACCGGGCGGCCGAGGTGGCCTCCGACGTGCTGATGGCCCTTCGGGTGCTGCATGCGCACGGCTGGGTGCACCGGAACATCACCGCGCGCACGGTGCTCGTCTGCGACGACGGCCGGGTGATGCTGACCGGGCTCGCGGTGGGTGCCGCCGAGGAGGCCCTGTGCGGGTACGACCCGGTTCCGGAACCGGCCTTCGAGGAGTCCGGGCAGCCGTCGGGGCAGGAGGGTGGCGGTGCCGGGCCGGTCCGCGGCGTCAGCGCTCCGGGAGGTTCGGGGCCGGCCGGTGGCTCCGGTGATCCCGAGGCCGCGCGGCGCGCTGCCATAGAGGCCCGGGAGGCCAGAGGGCTGCCCTCGGCAGGAGGTGACACCGCGGGCGGTGCACGGGTGGTGCCCGCGCGCGGGCCGGTGGAGGACAGCGGGGACCCGCGGGCGGCGCGTGCCGGGGCGATCGCGGCCTACCGGGCGGGTGCCCGGGCCGCAGCACGGGTGCAGGAGGTTCAGCAGGGTGGGCGGGCGGCCCTGCCCGGAGTCCGGCCCGCCCCGGACGGCGACGCGGCACCCTACGGCAGCGGATCGTCCCAGTCGCCGTACATCCCCGGGCAGGGCACGGCCCCCGGCGCCGTACCGCCGGGGCGGATCGCGGACCCCTACGGGGTGGACGGCGGTCCACGGTCGACCGCTTGGCATGGCGCCACGCCTCGCGGCACGACCGGTGGCGCGCCGACGCCGCGCGGTGGAGAGCAGGCGGCGCTCCCGCCGGCCCCCGAGACCGAGGCCCAGGGCGAGTCCACCCGGTGGGACGACCTGGTCGCCGACACCCCCGCCCCCCGGCGCGGCCCGGCCACGGCGCTGGCCGCCGAACGGGCGCGGCAGGCGCGGATGGCCGTGGTCGGGCCGGTGACCGAGCGCTGGGCGCCGGAGCAGGCCGGACCCGTGCACGAGAACTGGCAGTTGGCGGCGCCGATCGGTCCCGCGACCGACCTGTGGGCGCTCGGCGCGCTGCTCTTCAGGGCCGTACAGGGGCATGCGCCCTACCCGGAGGAGTCGACGGCCGAGCTGGTGCAGATGGTGTGCGCGGAACCGCCCGCCTACGCCGAGGAGTGCGGGCCGCTGCGGCCGGTCGTGGAGTCGCTGCTGCGCCAGGACCCCACCGAGCGCCTCGACTTCGAGGAAGTGCGGGGCTGGCTGCGCTCGCTGGTGCGCTCGGCGCCCGAGCCGGAGGCCGGGGTGCACGTCGTCGCGGCGCCGCCCGTGGACGCCAGCCGGCTGCCCGTCGTACGGCGCAGGGGCGAGCTGGTGCGGCGGCGGAAGGCAGGGCTGCCCGCGCATCACGGGCGGCACAAGCGGGCCAAGAAGGAGTCCGGTTCGCCGCGCCGCCTCGGCCGCACCCTGCTCCTGCTGGTCCTGCTCGCGATGGCCGCGGCGATCGCCTACGCCATGCTCTTCATGCCCAAGTCGGACAGCGAGGGCGCTGGCGGCACGGACCGCACCGGTGCCGCCGGTGAGGTGAGTCAGGCGCCCGAGCCGGACGCCAGCAGCGAGCCCCGGCCCGAGCAGACCTCGCCCGAGCCGGAGAAGAGCCCCTCGTCGTCGGCCGGCACCACCGAGACGCAGACCACCGGCCCCGGTGCCGCCGACGGATTCACCCTGCGCAAGGACCCGGCGGGCTTCCAGGTGGCCGTCGCCAAGGGCTGGAGCCGCGCCGCGCGGGGCGGCAGCGGCCAGGTCGTCTACTCCAAGGGCGATTTCGAGCTCATCGTCGTACCGGGCCGGGACAGCGCGTCGGAGCACGGACGTGATCCGATGGCCTACCAGCGGGAGAAGGAGCCGGAGCTGCAGCCGTACCGGGACTCCAGCTGGGCCACCTCCACCGGGCTGAAGACGATCGAGGTGGGCGGACGGACCATGGCCGAGGGGCAGTTCACCTGGACCGGCGGCGACGGGGGCGAGTTGTACGTCCGCAACCTCGCGATGCTGGTCGAGGGGCGTTACCACGTGGTGCAGGTGCGCGGCCCGGAGTCCGAACGGGACGAGGTGACCCGGCTCTACGAGCAGGCGGCGGCGACGTACAAGGCGACGAAGTGAGCGTCCGGCGCGCCGCCTGTACGCCGCCGTTCACACTCTGGTTGCCTCCCGTCCCGGCAGGCGACAACCGTCACAGTGCGGTCACCGTGGTACCCCGCTTGTTCCCTGGGTGAGGGCGGGTCCTTACGCTGACCCTGTCAAGACCATTGCGGGGCAACGTGAATCAGATGCAGGGCCTGCTCGTCGCGGGCCGCTACCGGCTGGCCGAATCCATCGGCAGTGGCGGCATGGGCCGGGTCTGGCGTGCGCATGACGAGGTGCTGCACCGATCGGTCGCCATCAAGGAGTTGACCGCCGCCCTTTACGTCTCCGAGAGCGAGCAGGCGATCCTGCTGGCGCGCACCCGGGCCGAGGCCAGGGCAGCCGCGCGGATCAACCACTCCGCGGTCGTCACGGTGCACGACGTACTGGAGCACGACGGCCGCCCCTGGATCGTGATGGAACTGGTCGAGGGCCGTTCCCTGGCCGACGCGGTCAAGGAGGAGGGGCGCGTCGAGCCGCGCGAGGCGGCGCGCATCGGCCTGTGGGTGCTGCGGGCCCTGCGCGCCGCGCACACCGCGGGCGTCCTGCACCGCGACATCAAGCCGGGCAACGTCCTGCTCGGCAGCGACCGGCGCGTGCTGCTCACGGACTTCGGCATCGCCCAGATCGAAGGCGACACGACCATCACCCGCACCGGAGAGGTCGTCGGCTCGGTCGACTACCTGGCGCCCGAGCGGGTGCGCGGCCACGACCCCGGCCCCTCCTCCGACCTCTGGGCACTCGGCGCGACGCTCTACACGGCCGTGGAGGGCCGGTCGCCGTTCCGCCGCACCACACCGCTCACCACCATGCAGGCCGTGGTCGAGGAAGAGGCCGCCGAGCTCCGGCACGCCGGACCGCTCGCCCCCGTCATCACCGCCCTGCTGCGCAAGGATCCGGCCACCCGGCCCGACGTGTCCGAGGCCGAACAGATGCTCGCCGAGGCGGCGGAGGGCCGGCGGCCGAACGGGGCGCAGGCGTACGTGCCGACGCAGTACGCGGGGACGACGCCGTACCGCGACCACCACAGCGGAACGGACACGGGGACGGCCACCAGCGGTACGGCCACCGGAACCTCCGGCACCGGCCGGCTCGGCACCGGCTCGGGGTCGCACACCGGGACGCCGCTCCCGCCCCTGGCCGGCCACCCGGCCACCGGAACGTCCACGGCGGGCACTCCGCCCTACGGCCCCAGCGTGGTCGGCCCGGCTGCGGGGGGCCCGCAGCCGACCGGTTCGGGCAGGCGCCGCCGGCTGCGCACCCTGGCCCTGGTGGTCGCGCTCGCGGCCATCATCGGCGGGGGCACGGCCGTGGTGCTCCAGCAGTGGAACGGACCGTCGCAGAGCGACGGGTCCGGCTCGACGACGTCCACGAGCACGCGGGCGACCGGCGGATCGGTTCCGGACAGCTGGATTCGCTACGAGGATCCCGTGGGATTCAGCCTCTACCTGCCCAAGGGCTGGAAGCGCAAGCCCTTCGGCCCGCAGGGCGAGCTCAAGCAGATCGACTACTCGCCGGACGGCGGCCGGCACTTCGTCCGCATCGCCATCGACCCGTCACCGGACTTCGCCGACGCCCGGTCCCACCAGGAGGACCTCGAGCAGCAGGTCCAGAGGCTGGTGAACTACAAGCGGGTGACCATGGAGGACAACACCTACCGGGACCGCAGGGGCTCGCTGTGGGAGTACACCTGGACGGCGCTGGCCAAGGATCCCCCCTACGTCGCCGGGCCGCGCCACGCCGTCGAGGAGACGTACTTCTCGCGGGACGGCGTCGAGTACGCGATCTACATCTCCTCACCGGAGAAGGACTGGGCGACGACGAGCAAGCAGTTCAAGTGGGTACTGCAAGGGTGGCAACAGCCCCGGTAGGCACACCGCGGTGCCGGGCGGCGACCGGATTTGGTGGGCGTCGTCGCCGTCTGCGGCATGATGGGGCGCATGGGGACCGAGGGAGCCGACTTCCGTGTGGTCGCGGGGCGTTATCGCCTGGAGGCAAGGCTCGGTCGTGGCGGCATGGGAGTGGTCTGGCGGGCGACCGACCAGCTCCTCGGCCGGAGCGTGGCCGTCAAGGAGCTCCCCTACGACGAGACGCTCTCCGCGGCGCAGGCGCGCCGGCAGCGGGACCGCACGCTGCGCGAGGCCCGGGCCGTCGCCCAGCTGAGCCACCCGCACATCATCGTCGTCCACGATGTCGTCGAGGACGGCGAACGCCCCTACATCGTCATGGAGTTCATCGAGGGCGGCTCGCTCGCCGACCGGCTCGCCCACCAGGGCCCGGTCGACGCCGCCGAAGCGGCCCGCATCGGCATCGCCCTGCTCGGCGCGCTGGGCGCCGCGCACGCGGCCGGGGTGCTGCACCGGGACCTCAAGCCGGACAACGTGCTGCTGGAGACCGGCACCGACCGCGTCGTCCTCACCGACTTCGGCATCGCCCAGGTCGCGGGCACCCCCACGCTCACCGAGAACGGAGCCTTCGTCGGCTCGCCCGAGTACACCGCGCCGGAGCGGATGTCCGGGGTCAGGACCGGGCCCGAGTCCGACCTGTGGTCGCTGGGCGCGCTGCTGTGCGCGGCCCTCAGCGGGGAGTCGCCGTTCCACCGTGACTCGCTGGGCGGCGTCCTGCACGCCGTCGTCGTGGGCGACATCCAGCCGCCCGCCCAGGCCGGACCGCTCCTGCCCGTCGTACGCGGTCTGCTGGAGCGTGATCCGGACCGGCGGCTGGACGCGGGCCGGGCGGAACGGATGCTCCGGGCCTTCCGTGACACGGGCCGTATGCCGCCGATGCCGCCGCCCGGGTACGCGCCGACGGTGGGGGCAGCACCACGGAAACGACCGCAGGATCCCGCCGTCCGGCAACCGCCCGGACCGCCGGTGAACCCGACTGGTCCGCACCGGCCGGAGGAACCCTTCCTCCGGCAGCCCGCGCGGCGCGCCCTCATCGCGGCGCTGCTGGTCGCGGCGATGGCGGGAGCCGGGGTGTCCGCGGCGGCGCTGCTCAGGGACGGGAGCGACGGGGGCGTCGGCCCCACGCCGACGAGTACCGCACCGCCCACGCCGAAGACCCCGGTGACCCGGCAGGCCTCCCCGAGCACGTCCGCGCCCACCCCGTGACCGCCGGGGCTCGTACCGCCCCCTGGCTGGAGAAGAACCCGCCCCGGAGTACCGGCCGGGGACGTGAGGTGGCGCGCGCGGCGATCGCGCACCCGGACATCGGAAAGACCTGATCCCACCCGCCCAACACCCCCGGAAACGACCCGCGTCGACAAGAAAGCGTCCCGCGGGGTACTGATGGGGCATGAGCAACGACGGGGGCGGGACCGACGACGCCCGGGGCCGGACGGTCGGCGGGCGGTACCGGCTGATCGAGCGCATCGGTACCGGCGGCACGGGCACCGTCTGGCGGGCCCTCGACGAACTCGCGCAGCGTGAAGTAGCCGTCAGACAACCCCGGTTGCCGGGCGGGCCGGAGGACGAGAGCCACCGGCGGGCAGCCCACCGGCTCCACCGCGAGGCCCGGGCCGCCGCCCGCGTCGGCCATCCCGCCGCCGTCACCATCCACGACGTGGTCGTCGAGCCGGAGCAGCGCGACGAACGCCCGGGCCCGGTCGGCCCCGACGAGCTCGACGCGGCCGAGGCGCTCGACGGAATGCCGTGGATCGTCATGGAGCTGGTCCACGGCGAGTCCCTGCGCGACAGACTCCGGCGCGGCCCGGTCGACGTGCCCGAAGCCGCCCGGATCGGCCTCGCCGTCCTCGGTGCCCTGCGCGCGGCGCACTCCGTCGGCATCGTGCACCGGGACGTGAAGCCCGCCAACGTACTGCTCGGTTCGGACCGGCGCGTCGTCGTCACCGACTTCGGTATCGGCCACGGGCAGGGCGAGGATCCCCGCACGGGGAGCGGGGAGTTCGCAGGCTCGCCGGAGTTCGTCGCGCCCGAGCGGATGTCGGACCGGATGGCGGGGCCCGCCTCCGACCTGTGGTCCCTGGGCGCGCTGCTGTACGCGGCCGTGGAGGGCTCGTCCCCGTTCCTGCGGACCACGCCGGAGGCCACGCTCGCCGCGGTCCTCGCCGCCGAACCGCCCGAACCGACGCGGGCCGGGCCCCTCGGGCCGCTGATCGCCCGGCTGCTGGTGCCGGACCCCGAACGGCGGCCGGACGCGGAGGAGGTCGCGAAGGAACTGGAGGCGGTGGCCGGACCGGCACGGACCGAAACACCCCGGGCGGCAGAGCACACGGTGCACCCCGCCGACCGGGCCGTACGACAGCCCGCGCCGGTGCGTGCCGCCCCGCCGACCCCGGTGCCTGCCGCAGGCTCCGGCCCGCTCGCCCCGGTGCCTGCTGCGGATTCCGGCGCCGTGCCCGCGGGGGTGGTGACGGGGGCGGACGAGACCGCGGGCACCGGACCGGACGCCGCGCAGCAGCACGACGCCATACCCCTCGCGCAGCAGCACCTCCACCCCCGGGCGCAGGAAGAACCGCTGCCCCCCAAGCGCCAGAGCCTCCTCCGCCCCGGCCCCCTCGCCCTGCTCTCCGCATTGCTCGCCGGTGGCATAGGGGCCGTCACCCAACTCGCCGACACCAGCAGCGCGGAGAGCGCCGGACAGGCCGCCGACGTGACCGACGCCTGGACCCCGCATGCCGAGCCGGACATGGCAGCCGTCCTCCACCTCCCCGGCCACTACCGCCCCCTCGGCCGGACCGGCAACGCGGCCGACCAGCCCCGCACGACTCTCTACGGCGACACGCGGACCGGCACGATCGAGGTCCGCCTGATCGCCTGGGACAAGGCCCCGGCCGCGCCGATGGAGCAGGCCAGAGCGCACGACACCGGGGGAGAAACCCGGTACGCCCGCACCAGCGTCCAGGGGCACGAAGCCGCCCTCGCCGACACCGCCTACCGTCGGGGCGAGACCTCCAGGCGGCTCATGCGGGCGGTCGTCCGGACCGACGACGACCGCATGTACGAGCTGCGTGTCGACATGCCCAGGGGCACACCGGAGGAGAAGGAGGGCATCTCGGTGTTCGAGGAGGCCCGGGAGCGGCTCGGGATCGTAAAAGGCTGAATCACCCACACCCGGCACCGCACAACGTCCTGATCAGCGCGTTTGTTGCCAGCAGTCACTGGCGTCGTGTGTGCAGTCGGTGAAGCCGTATTACCGACGGGTACCCAAAGCCTGCGGAGCGGCATACCCTGCGCCTCATGACGGACGCGCAGGCCGCCGAGAAGACGGCAGAGACCGGCACGGCACAGGCCGGTACGAACCCCCTCGCCCCCGCCCCGGAGGGCGCCCGCACCGCCGCGGACGTGGTCACGCCCGAGCTGGTCGCCCAGCTCACGAAGGGGGTGCTCGGCTCCGGCCGGACCGCCAACCACACGCCGCTCACCGGCGAGAAGCTGGCCGACCTGCCCGAGTCGACGCCCGAGGACGTGGCGACGGCCTTCGAGCTGGCCCGCGCCGCCCAGGCCGTGTGGGCGCAGACCCCCGTACGGCAGCGCGCCGCCGTCCTGCTCCGCTTCCACGACCTGGTGCTGGAGCGCCAGGCCGAGGTGCTCGACCTGATCCAGCTGGAGACCGGCAAGGCCCGCCTGCACGCCCACGAGGAGGTCCAGGCCGTCGCGGTCGCCGCCCGGCACTACGGCCGCAAGGCCCCCGCCTACCTCCGCCCCAAGCGGCACGCCGGCGCCATGCCGACCCTCACCAAGGTCACCGAGCTGCGCCACCCACGCGGTGTCGTCGGCCAGATCGCCCCCTGGAACTACCCGCTGGAACTGTCGGTCGGCGACGCGCTCCCGGCCTTCGCCGCGGGCAACGCGGTCGTCATGAAGCCGGACACGGAGACCTGCCTCACCGCGCTGTGGGCCCGTGACCTGCTCATCGAGGCCGGTCTGCCCGCCGATGTCTTCCAGGTCGTCCTCGGTGACGGCCCCGTCGTCGGCCCCGAGATCGTCCGGCACGCCGACTACGTCTCCTTCACCGGCTCCACCCGCACCGGCCGCGAGGTCGCCCAGGGCGCCGCCACCCGGCTGATCGGCGTCTCCCTCGAACTCGGCGGCAAGAACCCCATGCTGGTCCTGGAGGACGCCGACATCGAGAAGGCCGCCGCCGGCGCCGTCCGTGCCTGCTTCTCCTCCGCCGGCCAGCTCTGCATCTCCATCGAGCGGCTCTACGTCCACGCGTCGATCGCGGACGCCTTCCTGGAGCGCTTCGCCGCCCGGACGAAGGCGATGCGCCTCGGCACGTCCCTGGCGTACGGCGCCGACATGGGCTCCCTGGTCGGCGAGCGCCAGCTGGAGACGGTGACGCGGCACGTGGAGGAGGCCGTGGCCAAGGGCGCGAAGGTCGTCGCGGGCGGTGTGGCCCGCCCCGACATCGGCCCGTACTTCTTCGAGCCGACGATCCTCGACGGGGTCGTCACGGACATGTCCGTCTGCGGCGAGGAGACGTTCGGGCCGGTGGTGTCGGTCTACCGCTTCACCGACGAGGACGAGGTCATCGAGCGCGCCAATGCCACCGCCTACGGCCTGAACGCCTCGGTCTGGACGAAGAACGGCCGCCGCGGCCAGGAGGTCGCCGCCCGTCTGCGCACCGGCACGGTCAACATCAACGAGGGCTACGCACCCGCGTACGGCAGCGTGCAGTCGCCCATGGGCGGGATGAAGGACTCGGGCCTCGGCCGCCGCCACGGCTCCGAGGGCATCCTCAAGTACACCGAGGCCCAGACGGTCGCCCACCAGCGGGTGCTTCCCATGGCCCCGTCCCTGGGCATGGACGACGAGAAGTACGCCCAGTTCATGAGCAGGAGCCTGCGCCTGATGAAGGCGTTCAGGTTCCGGTAGACGCCCTTCTTTCAAGGGGCGCGGGGCCGTATCGATGTGCGGCTCCGCCGCGCGGGCGCGCCCCACCACACACGGCCCGCACGGACACTCGAAGAGGAGATGGCACGTGCCCGAGGACGCTTACGACTACGACGTCATCGTCGTGGGTTCCGGCTTCGGCGGCTCCGTGACCGCCCTGCGCCTCACGGAGAAGGGCTACCGCGTAGGCGTCCTGGAGGCCGGCCGCCGCTTCACCCGTGAGAGCCTGCCCAGGAACTCCTGGGACCTGAAGAACTACCTCTGGGCCCCGAAACTCGGCATGTACGGCATCCAGCGCATCCATCTGCTGGGCAACGTCATGGTGCTGGCCGGCGCGGGTGTCGGCGGCGGCTCGCTCAACTACGCCAACACCCTGTACGTCCCGCCGAAGCCGTTCTTCGAGGACCCCCAGTGGCGTGACATCACCGACTGGCAGGACGAGCTGGCGCCGTACTACGACCAGGCCCGGCGCATGCTCGGCGTACGGCTCAACCCGACCATGACCCCGTCCGACGTGCATCTGAAGGCGGCGGCCGAGCGGATGGGCGTGGGCGGCACCTTCCACATGGCGCCGGTCGGTGTCTTCTTCGGCGACGGCCAGGACGCCGACGGCACGGTGAAGGCGCGGCCGGGCCAGGAGGTGCCCGACCCGTACTTCGGCGGGGCGGGACCGGCTCGAAGAGCCTGCGCCGAGTGCGGCGAGTGCATGACCGGCTGCCGGCACGGGGCGAAGAACACCCTCAACGAGAACTACCTGCATCTCGCCGAGAAGGCCGGCGCGGTCGTCCACCCCATGACGACGGTCGTCTCGGTCACCGATGACTCGCGCGGCGGCTACGCGGTGGCCACCCTGCCCACCGACGACCGCGGCAGGAAGAAGGGCCGCACCTTCACGGCCCGCCGGGTCGTCCTCGCCGCCGGCACCTACGGCACCCAGACCCTGCTGCACCGCATGAGGGCGGGCGGCCAACTGCCGTACCTCTCGGAGCGGCTGGGCGAGCTGACCCGCACCAACTCCGAGGCACTGGTCGGCGCCCAGACCGACGACCGGCGCTACCGCAAGGCGCACGGCGCGCCGAAGGCCGACTTCACGCGGGGTGTGGCCATCACGTCCTCGATCCACCCCGACGCCGACACCCACATCGAGCCGGTCCGCTACGGCAAGGGCTCCAACGCGATGGGCGGCCTGTCCATCCTGCAGGTCCCCTACGCCGGGACGGACTCCGGCCCGTCACGGGTCCTGGGCTTCCTCGCCCACGCGGCGAAACACCCCTTGCTGGTGCTGCGCTCGCTGTCCAACCGCCGCTGGTCGGAGCGGACCATCATCGGCCTGGTGATGCAGTCGCTGGACAACTCCCTGACGACGTATCTGAAGCCGTCGGGAGTCGGCCGCGGTCTGCTCACCGCCCGGCAGGGCCACGGCGCACCCAACCCCAAGCAGATCAAGGCCGCGACGGAGGGCGCGTCGGCGCTGGCCGCCGAGATCAACGGCTTCGCGGGTTCCAACGTCGGCGAACTGATGGGCACTCCGCTCACCGCCCACTTCCTGGGCGGCTGCCCCATCGGGAACTCCCGCGAGTCCGGCGTGATCGACCCGTACCACCGCCTCTACGGCCACCCCGGCATCTCGGTCGTCGACGGCGCGGCGGTCTCCGCGAACCTGGGCGTCAACCCGTCCCTCACCATCACCGCTCAGGCCGAGCGGGCGATGTCGTACTGGCCCAACAAGGGTGAGCCCGACCCGCGCCCGAAGCAGGGCACGGCCTACGAGCGGCTCCAGCCGGTCGAGCCGAAGTCCCCGGCGGTCCCGGCGGAGGCGTTCGGCGCGCTGCGGCTGCCCTTCCTCGGCATGCCGACCGTGCCGCCGAAGAAGTAGTCGCCGGGATCCTCACTCAGAAGACGACACAGAAGAGGGACCTGCACCCCCCTCCGAGCGCAGGTCCCTCTTCTGCTTGGTGCTGCGGCCTGTCGGCCGCTGTGGCTTACGCCTGGACGCCGGCCTTGCGGCGACGGACCACGAAGATCGCGCCGGCACCGGCGACGACCGCGGCACCGCCGACGAGGCTGATCATCGGCAGGGCGGAGCTGGAGCCGGTCTCGGCGAGGCTGCCGGTGACCTCCGGCGTGTTGCCGCTCGGCTTCTCGTCGGTGACGGGCGCCTTGCCGCCTTCCTGCGGCTTGGTGCCGTCGGTGTCCGTACCGGAGGAGACGATCTGGAACTTGTACGACACGTCGCCGAAGCCGGTGCACTCGGCGTCGTTGTCGCCGTAGATCGTCGCGCCGAGGGAGAAGCCGGCGCCGACCGGGGCGGACTTGCTGACGTTGAGGCGCAGCGGGATGTCCACCTCGTAGTCGGGCTTCAGCTCGTCGGTGTAGCCGACGTAACCGACCGCGTAGCCGCCCTCGTTGAGGTCGACCCAGGTCTTGTCCTGGGGGTCCCAGGCCTGGAGCTGGACCTGCTTGCTGGTGAACAGCTCCTCGCCGTTCTTGTCGGGGGAGGCCCCGGCGAAGAAGTCGAGGTCGTTCAGGGTGGAGTCGGAGTTGTTCAGCACGTTCAGGGAGAACTTGTGCCAGCCGCTGCCCGCCGCGATCTTGCCGGGCAGGCCGGAGATGCCGACGTCGACCTTGGTGTCCTCGCACACCGAGGGCTCGGGGTCCGGGGACTCCGACTCCTCCGGCTCGGACGCGCTCGGCGACGGGGAGGACTCGCTCGCGGACGCGCTCGGCGAGCTCGACGTCTCGGGAGCGGACGCGCTCGCGGACGTGCTCGGAGCCGGCGTGGTGCTCGCGGCGGGCGTGGACTCGGAAGCGGAAGGCGAGGCCGACGTCTCGGGAGCGGACTCGCTCACGGACGCGCTCGGCGTAGGCGTGGTTTCGTCGGTCGCGTACGCGGCCGGTGCCGCGAGCAGTGCCACCGGGGCTATGACCGCCGTTGCGGCCGCTGCTGCCATGGCGCGGCGAAGCTTCATGAAGACCTCGGAGAGTCCGGCGTACCGCGGGATGCGGTACGAACGTTGGGGGAGGCCTCCGCGTGTGGGGCGCGGGAGTGGCCCTTGGTTCGGCTGGTTTGATCCGTGAAACCTGTGAATGGTTGTGCTGCCATTCACAGAATTTTTATGTGCGCTGGGTCACACCCGAGACCTTCTTGTGAAGGCGCTTGCCACCCGCTTAGATCTTGACTTCGTGCCTGAGAAACCGTCCGACGATCCGTCGTCGGCCTCCGGGCTCCCCGACGACGTCTGGGAGCAGTTCACCCGTGACACCGAGCGGGACATCCGTTCCTCCGCTCCGAAGGAGCCGTCCGCGCGGGCCCGCATGGTGACCGAGCGGCTGCGCGAACAGGACGCCCGGGGCGAACAGCCTCCCGGGTGGCGTACCGGCCCCGCCATGGGGGTCGCCCCTGCTCGAGCGAAGTCGAGAGCTTGGGGGAAGGAGATGAACGGCCGTGCGGCCCGGCGCCGCAAGCTGTGGGCCGTGCTCGGTGTGACCGTCGCGGCGGCCGTGGTGCTGGTCGCCCTGAAGCCGTCACTCCTGCCCGGCGACCCCTTCGGCACCGGGGGTTCCGGGGCCGCCGAGGCCTCACCGCTGCCCGCGGAGACGGCGGCGCCGACCGCCGCGCCCGGTGCGTCGGACCCGGAAACCCCCACTCTGGACCGGCCGTTCGCCGGCTCCCCGGCCCTGCGCTGGGCCGACGGCGAGGCCGGCATCGTCCTGCCGGAGGCGAAGGCCGTCGGCGCGGTCCCCGCGGACCGGGTGGAGGAGGCGCTGAAGCTGACCAAGAAGCTGCTCGTGGGCGCCAACCTCGACCCGAAGACCGTACGCGGGGCGCGCCCCGCTGCCGCGCTCTCCGTGCTCGACCCCAAGCAGCCCGAACTCTTCGACGAACTCGACACCGGGCTGCGCTCCCCGAGCAGGGAGCACGACCCGGTGACGCTGTTCAGCCGCTTCGACCCCGACGAGATCCGGCCGGTCGGCGACGTGATCAAGGCCCGCGGGCGCATGACGTTCAAGAAGGGCTCGCAGGGAGGCGTGGCGGTGCGCGCCGACTACACCTTCGTCTACCCCGTCGTGCGGGCCGACGGCCCTCCCGAGGTCACCCGCACCATCGTGCGCAGAGTCCTCGACGTCGAACTCGCCGACCCCGCCCGGTACAAGGTCACACCGGGCCGGCTCCTGTTGGTGAAGTACGACCAGGAGATCGGCAACTCCTCCTGCGACGTCTACGACGGTTACCTGCACCCGGGGTTCCCGTCGAGCCGGTCCGCGGGCCCGGACCCGAGCGGCCCGGCGACGGACCCGTACGACCGGAGCAAGGACATCGACCACGGCGACGGTGGCCACTGCGGGAGGGTGACCCGCACCTGACCTGACCTGACGGTGACCTGGCCGGACGGTGACCCGCACCTGACCTGACCTGACCTGGCCGGACCCGGCCGGACGGTGACCCGCACCTGACCCGACCTGGCCGGACGGGGACCGGTACCTGCGCAGAGCGAAGGGCCCCGCGGGGTGGAGCCGCGGGGCCCTTCTTCTCGTCAGCACCGACGTCAGGGCAGCGCCGGTGCCTGGAAGCGGCGCCGGGGGGTTGCGCCGCTGGTCCGTACCTCTGGCAGTGGGGCAATGCGGGTGTCCGCGAGGGGACTTGGGCTGTGTACGCATCGTGCTGGATGAACGCGGCGCCCGCAACCGTTTGACCCAGACTTGTGCATTTATGCAAGGTCCGCCGGTCGGCCCCGGGCGTCCCCGGAGCCGACCGTTCTCATGGGTGACCGGGCTGCTGTCCCCTGCCGTCCGGTCACTTCCCTGGAGCGAGGTCCCACGACGCACGGCACGATCCGTGCGTCTCATCGCCCCAGTGAGCCACGCGTGGTTCTTTCGGGCCCGCCCCTGGCTGGCACGGACACCGGGACCAACGACGCGGTGCGGGGGCGGTCACGCGCCGTACGGGTGAGAGGGAGGCGTACGTCTGTCCCGGGAACACGGATCCCGGACCCGTCGAACCCGCCGGGCCTGTCGTCCCTGTCGGGTTTCGTGGACCCGCCGGACCCGCCGGACCCGCCGGACCCGCGGGGCCGCTTCAGATCTTGCCGCGGCACAGCTCCAGCAGGGTCATCGCGAGCGCGGTGCCCGGCTTGCCCAGCGCCTCCCTGTAGTGGCCGAGGACGTCCATCTCGCGGGAGAGGTTCACACGCCGGCCGCCGGAGGCGATCCGTGCCTCCTGGATGACGGCGGAGACGGCCACCCGTTCCTGGATCAGACCGATGATCCGGTCGTCGAGCGCGTCGATCCGCTCGCGCGCGCCGGTGATCACGTCCGCGGCCTCGGGGGTGCGGGCGCCGGTCACGTCGATGGCGGTCATAGGGGGCTCCTCGTCGTCGGGGGGCTGCCCCGGGGCGGCAGGGCCCGGACGACGACAGACGCCCCGGGCCTTGTCGGCCCGGGGCGCCTGGGAAGTCGCTTGTCAGTAGCTCAAGCAGCACGACCATGGCGTCCGGCGGGCCGGATGCCATAGGTAAAGACGAACGTCTGCTGCTGGAACATGGGGGCAAGTATGCACCCCGTCCCGGGGCCGTCCAAGCCGGTTCGCATCCTGAGACGGGGTGGTGGTCCGGTGCACGGAAGGAGCCCGGCGGCCCCCCGGTAGAATCGGGTGGCACAAGACCCCCGCCCCACCGCCGGAAGGCACCCCGTGTCATCAGCGACTCCAGCTGCCAACGCCGCCGACACCGTTCTGGTCGTCGACTTCGGCGCGCAGTACGCCCAGCTCATCGCCCGTCGTGTCCGCGAGGCGCGGGTCTACAGCGAGATCGTGCCGAGCACCATGCCGGTCCAGGAGATGCTCGCCAAGAACCCCGCGGCGATCATCCTCTCCGGCGGCCCCTCGTCGGTCTACGCGGAGGGCGCGCCCAGCCTCGACCGCGAGATCTTCGAGGCCGGCGTCCCCGTCTTCGGCATGTGCTACGGCTTCCAGCTGATGGCGAGCGCCCTCGGCGGCACCGTCGACAACACCGGCGCCCGCGAGTACGGCCGCACCGACCTGCACGTCTCCAAGGTGTCCTCCACCCTCTTCGAGGGCACCCCCGCCGAGCAGCCCGTCTGGATGTCGCACGGCGACGCCTGCTCCGCCGCCCCCGAGGGCTTCTCCGTCACGGCCTCCACGGACGTCGTACCGGTCGCCGCCTTCGAGAACGACGAGAAGAAGCTCTACGGCGTCCAGTACCACCCCGAGGTGATGCACTCCACGCACGGGCAGCAGGTGCTGGAGCACTTCCTGTACCGGGGCGCGGGCCTCACGCCGAACTGGACGACCGGCAACGTCATCGAGGAGCAGGTCGCCGCGATCCGCGAGCAGGTCGGTGACCGGCGCGCCATCTGCGGCCTGTCCGGCGGCGTGGACTCCGCGGTCGCCGCGGCCCTCGTCCAGAAGGCCATCGGCTCGCAGCTGACCTGCGTGTACGTCGACCACGGCCTGATGCGCAAGGGCGAGACCGAGCAGGTCGAGAAGGACTTCGTGGCCGCGACCGGCGTGCAGCTGAAGGTCGTGGACGCCGAGGAGCGGTTCCTCAAGGCGCTCGCCGGGGTCTCCGACCCCGAGGAGAAGCGGAAGATCATCGGCCGCGAGTTCATCCGGGTCTTCGAGCAGGCGCAGGCCGAGATCATCGCCGATGAGGGTCCGGCCGTGGAGTTCCTGGTGCAGGGCACGCTCTACCCGGACGTCGTCGAGTCCGGCGGCGGCACCGGCACGGCCAACATCAAGTCCCACCACAACGTGGGCGGCCTGCCCGAGGACCTCGAGTTCCAGCTGATCGAGCCGCTGCGCAAGCTGTTCAAGGACGAGGTCCGCATGGTCGGCCAGGAGCTCGGCCTGCCGGAGGAGATCGTCCAGCGCCAGCCGTTCCCCGGCCCCGGCCTCGGTATCCGCATCGTGGGCGAGGTCACCAAGGAGCGCCTGGACCTGCTGCGCGAGGCCGACGCCATCGCCCGCGAGGAGCTCACCGCGGCCGGCCTCGACCGGGACATCTGGCAGTGCCCGGTGGTCCTGCTCGCCGACGTCCGCAGCGTCGGCGTCCAGGGCGACGGCCGCACCTACGGCCACCCCATCGTGCTGCGCCCCGTCTCGTCCGAGGACGCCATGACCGCCGACTGGTCGCGCCTGCCGTACGAGGTCCTCGCCCGGATCTCCACGCGGATCACCAACGAGGTGAAGGACGTCAACCGCGTCGTCCTCGACGTGACCTCGAAGCCGCCGGGCACCATCGAGTGGGAGTGACCTCCCGCTCGGCCCCTAGGTGCGCTTGATCGTGCGCAGGGGAGCGCCGGGCGTCCAGACCTGGACGACGAGGTACGTGTCGTCCTCGACGTAGGTCCTCACGACCTCGGTCAGCTCGGTGCGGAAGAGGTGGAACGGCTCCGGCGGTTCCACCTCTTCGACGTATCCGGCCTTGGTCTCCACGTCGTCGACCTCGATCGCCCGGCCGCTGACCCGGACGTCGCCGCCGCCCATGCCCGTGCCCTCCCCGGGATTGGCCTGGAGCGCGAAGCGCGGGTCGCGGCGCAGGTCGAGGGCCTTGAGCGAGTCCGGCATCATGCCGAGCCACAGTTCGCCGTTCAGGAACCGCACCTCCAGCCCGCTGGTGCGGGGCGAGCCGTCCTTACGGAGGGTGGCGAGGATGTGGTGCGTATGGGCGCCGAAACGCTTCTCGACGGTGTCGGCCAGGCCCGGTTCGGCCGCGGCGAAAGCCGCCCAGTTCACTGTCATGGGAAGAGTGTCGCGCCGAATCCCGACATCCTCTGTCGGCTATTCGTGGGGTGTGGGAGCCAGGGGGCACACGCATGGGCACAGGATGCTCACAGGGGCGCTCGTGGCATCTTCACGAACCGCTTCTGTCCTTCCCGGCCTCACGGACGGTAATTTCCGCCCGTACGCAGAACCACTGCTGGAGGACCTATGCACGGGCCCACGCCGCCCCTGCCGCTGCCCACCGACCGGCTGCGGTTCGCCATGCCGCCGATGCACGAGTCGGTCGAGGACGAGCGCAGGCACCGCAAGGAACGGCTCGCGGGCGCCCTGAGGATCTTCGGGCGACTCGGCTTCGAGGACGGCGTCTCCGGGCACATCACCGCCCGCGACCCGGAGTTCACCGACTGCTTCTGGGTCAACCCGTTCGGGATGCCCTTCCGGCACGTCACCGTGAGCGACCTCGTGCTCGCCAACCAGGACGGCCAGGTCGTCGAGGGCGCCTACCACGTCAACCAGGCCGCCTTCACCGTGCACGCCCAGGTCCACGCCGCCCGGCCGGACGTGGTCGCCGTCGCCCACTGCCACTCGGTGCACGGCAGGGCGCTCGCGGCCCTCGGCGAACTCCTGGAGCCGATCACCCAGGAGAGCTGCGCCTTCTACGAGGATCACGCCCTCTACGACACGTACACCGGGGTCTCCGTCGACGCCGAGGAGGGGCGGCGCATCGCCGAGGTGCTCGGCTCCCGCAAGGCGCTCGTGCTGCGCAACCACGGGCTGCTGACCGTCGGCGACTCGGTGGACGCGGCGGCCTGGTGGTTCGTGTCGATGGAGCGTTCCTGCCAGGTGCAGCTGACGGCTCAGGCGGCGGGGCGGCCCGTCCGCATCGATCACCGGATGGCGGTGGCGACGCGAGAGCAGCTGGGCGGCGACCTGGTGGCGTGGATCAACTACCAGCCGATGTGGGAGGACATCAGCCGGAGCGAGCCGGGCCTGCTGGCCTAGAGGCCATGTCCTGTGGCGGGTCCGCGGTAGCCGATGAGGGTGCGGGCGGCGATGTCGGCCGCACCCGCTCAGCCGGCCGACGTGTTCTGTGTCGCCGTGCGTGCTTCGGTGAGGGCTCGCTGCCTGACACCGCCGAACAACTGAATCGTGGTGGCGGCCAGGATGTCATCCCTGCCGATGGTCCGCCTGTCCCCCCTGCGGACGGACAGGGCCAGGAGGGAATCCTCCAGGAGCTGGGGTGGGGCCGGTTCGCCCGGTATCTCCAGGGTGACCGAACCGAATCGTTTGACCCCGCCCTCGCGGACGACCATGGCCGCGTCCCGGGCGAGGTCCGTCAGGAACGCGCTCGCGATTCCGTCCAGGTCGCGGACCATCACCGGGACGGCCGTCGCCCCCTGGCTGCGCAGCAACTTCTTGACCCCGGCCTCGAACCTGTGGGCGCCGACCACAGCACCCGGTTCGCGCGACCTGCTGCGCTTGCCGTGGAACGTCGGGCTGTGGCAGTACCACTGGTTCCCCACGTCGAGCTCGACGTTCCGGCCGATCGCAGAGAGAAGGTCCCCGGGAACCAGCTTCTTGCGGGCCTCCTCTGCCGCCGCCCTCCTCGCGCCGTCGATGATCTCCGTCAGCACGGTCCGCGTCACCGACGCGGCGGCCCACGCGGCCGACCGAGAGACGTGCATCGGGGTCACGTCCCTGAACACCGCTTTCACGAGCGAAGGCTTGAACGGCGAGACCCTGATGACCGAGGCGGTCCCGGGACCGGTGCGCTCAGGGCGTGCGGGCTGTGCGGTCATCGGAAGAAACGCTCCCTGCCGGCGAAGTTGTCAGTCCCCAACTTCACCACGCAGGCCCGCTCTCGGCCCCACCATGACCCACAGAATGCCGAGTCAACCACATGAGATGCCCTCTTGGACGGCGCCGACAGAACCCACGTCGCCGTCGAGGATCCAGGGTGCCGTCACGCTGGATGATCTGCGCCCTGGGGGAACCCTCTCGGCCGGGTCAACAGGGCGCGCCGAACTTCACCCGTGTTGACCAGACCGAGCGGACGTGAACCGGGTGGTGTAGGGCACAATTCGCAGTCGGCGCAGGGCAGTTGTACAGCGGTGTTTCCGGCATCCGGAAGGCCGGCGGTGGTTGGTTCGCGGGAAGGCGGGCGTCGGGCGTGGCGGTGCGGGAGGCGAGGCAGGGCGGCGGGGACGCGGGCGCCCGCGCCGAGAAGTACTCGGGCGGCCACGGCGGGGGTCACCCGGTCGGGTCCGGCGGCGCACACCAGGGCGGGTGCGCCTGCGGGGACTGCCCGCACGGGGCGCGAGAGGGACACCGGCGGGCCGTGGCCGCGTTCCTGCGCCGACGGGACGAGTTCGCCGCCGGGCTCGGACTGCCGGCCGCGGTGGCCCACTCCGCGTCGGCCTCCCGCCAGTGGATCTCGGAGGAACTGGCCCAGTCCGCCGAGCAGGTCGCCGAGCGGGGGCGGGCCGAGGGGCAGGCCTGGCTGACCGGCCTGTGGCGGCGCACGGCGGGGGTGGTGGGGGCCGCCGTGGTGCTGTTGCTGCTCGGGCAGGCCCTCACCGCGGTCGGTGCGGGCTGGACTGCGGCGCGTACGGCCGCACTGGCCGCCGCGCTGGTGACGGCCTTGTCCCTGACCGCCGCGTCCTGGTTCCACCGGGCGAAGGGCGGGGTGTTGGCGCCCCTGATCGGTGAGGACAACCGGCTGTCCACGTCCCGTACGGTCGCCGCGGCGTGGGTGCTCTTCGTGGCCTACTCGGTGCTCGTCCTCGCGGGCCGGCTGGCCGCCGCCTCCCGGCACCGGGAGCGGGACACGCTGCTCTCCGGGCTGGACATCGCCCGCGGCGCCGGGCTCGTGACCGTGCTCGCCGTGGTCTGCGGGATCGCCGTGCTCGTGCGGCGGGTGGTCGGGCTGCGGGTGCTGGGCCAACGGCTGCAGAAGGTGCGTGCCGACCGGCCACGGGCCGCCGACCTGCTGACCGACGACGCGGGGCGGGGCACCTTCGCCGACATCCAGTACGTCGCGATCAGCGCGGTCGCCCTGGTCTTCGCGGCGGTACGGCTGGCCAGGCACCCGGAGCAGCTGCCGGATCTGCCGTGGGGGCCGGCGGTCGTGGTGCTGGTGTCGGGCGCGACGTATCTGGCCGGCAAGTACGCGGAGGGCGGCCGGCCTGTCATCCTCTCCGTGGTCCGGTCCCGGGAGGCCGGTGACCTGGACGGGCCGATCCGCACCGGGGACGACATCGAGATCCGCGGCGCGGGGTTCGTGCCGCCGGGGGCGCAGGGGGCCGACCGGCTGGCCCGGATGGTCGTGCGCGTGGGGGCGGTGCACGTCCACGTGCCGTTGGTGCCGGTGCCCGGCGGGTTTCGCAACCCCACGGACACGCTGCTGACCGTGCCGGTGCCGGCGGACGTGGAACCGGGACGGGTGGAGGTGCAGGTGGTCACCGCGGCGGGGGTGGAGACGAACCGGTACGCGGTCGACGTGACGGAGTGAGTGCCGTCGCCCACGCCCCTGTGGCACCCCGCCCCCGGCAGGACGACCTGAACAGTTCGCCCATGATTGAGCGCGGTCCGTTCGCCGTACGTATCGTCTCTTGAGGGGGTCTCGGCACGGCGGGCGAGAGGCGGATGGCAGCGATGACGCACAGTATGCGAACGGACACGCACACCCCCCACTTCGGCAACGGGGGAGGCTGGCGCGACAACGCCACCCGCTACGCCCTCCTGCCGCTGCGCATCTTCCTCGGCGTCACCTTCATCTATGCCGGCCTGGACAAACTCACCGACAGCGCCTTCATGAGGGACTCCGGTACCGGGTCGATCGGCGACATGATGCGTGCCGTACGCGATTCCTCCGCCATTCCCGCCCTGGTCGACCTCTCCCTCAAGAGCCCCGTCGGATTCGGCTACGCCATCGCCTTCGGAGAACTCGCCGTCGGTATCGGCACCCTGCTCGGCCTGCTCGCCCGTCTGGCCGCTCTCGGCGGTGCGCTGATCTCCCTCAGTCTGTGGCTGACCGTGAGCTGGGCCTCCGACCCGTACTACTACGGCAACGACCTCGCCTACCTCATGGCCTGGACCCCGCTGATCCTGGCGGGTGCGCCCCTGCTCTCCCTCGACGCCGCGCTGCGGTCACGACGACGGCACCGCGGCGGCGGTTACCAGTAGGGAGCCGCTCACCGTCGGACCGGGTCCGCGCCCGCACGGCCTCCCTGACGGCGCCGGCGCACCAGGCCCGTCAGGAGTGCCACCGCCCCCGCCAGGCACAGCCCGCCCGTGACGAGGGGGATCGCCACGAACCACGGGGTCTGCCAGGCACCGCCCGCGTCACCGGCGTAGAGGACACCCGCCAGCACGAGGACGGTGCCGGCCACCAGCTTCCCGGGTTGAACCTCATGACGCAGCACGGGTCACCTCCGCCTGTCCCATGCCGACCTGGAGGTCCAGATCGATGGTGCCGGACTTCCCTACGCCCCCGGCGGGGGAGAGGGTGATCTCCTTGTGCCGTCCCGGCTGCACGTCCACGTCCTTCGGGTCGTCGCCCGGCAACTGGAGGTCACCGACGCCCACCTCCACGTTCAGCCGCACGGTCACGTCGTCGGGCACCAGCACCCTGACCTTGCCCATGCCGATCTCCGCCCGCGTCGTCACCGTCTGCTTCCCGGACACGTCCAGCCTGCTCAGGTCCAGGGTGCCGACGCCGGTGCCCAGGTCGTAGCGCTGGCGTACGTCCGCCACGGTGGCGGGCTGCCAGGTGGTGCGCACCCAGTGCGTGTCGACGCTTCTGGGCAGAGCCGCCGCGCCGGCCAGCAGACCGGCCGTGATGATCGCCAGGAAGATCGATCCCGCGCCGGTCCGGCCCAGGAAGGCGCTGACGGCTATGCCCAGGCCGAGAACGGCGAGCGCACAGGACAGGCCCGTCTGCAGGCTGGTGCCGAGCGGATGCCCGTCCCAGGTGAGGCTCGTGCCCAGAGCTCCGGCGAGCAGGGCCAGCAGGAAGATCCAGCCGCCGATCCAGCGGGGGCCGCGTGGCCGGGGCGGCCGGGGGCGCTCGGCGGGTATCTCCGCACGGGCGCGGGGCCGGACGCCGAGGCCGATGTTGACGGCTGCGGCGGCGTCCAGGTCGCGGGTGTCGCGCGGGCCCCACAGATAGCCCGTGCCGCCGATGTGGGTGCCGTCCTTGACGATCGGGTCGCGCCACCAGGAGGGGGTGGTGAGGAACACCGGCGGCGCCTGGGGCTCCGGCGGGGCGTCGGCGACGGCCTGGGCGGCCAGGGGATCGGGGCTGGGGGCGGTGCGCTGGCGCGACCAGTACCCGGCACCCGCGAGGACGAGGGACAGGACGACGGCGAAGGTCAGCACCCCGCCGTTGTTCAGCATGGTCAGGAACACCCCGCAGCCGACCAGCGCGAACAGCACGGCCGCCAGGGCCTGGCCGTCGACGCGGCCGGTGAGCAGCTTGCGGACCTCGTTCTCCTCCTCGTCGTACGGGACGAAGAGCCAGGCGAAGCCGTAGAAGATGAGACCCAGGCCGCCCGTGGCGGAGAGCACGGCGAGGGTGATGCGGAAGATCACCGGGTCCATGTCGCACTGCCGCCCGAGCCCGGCGCAGACGCCGGCCAGGGCCTTGTGACGGCGGTCGCGGCGGAACGCGTGGGGCGGCCCGGGCGGGACGGCTTCCTCGGCGGGGGCGGCCGTACCGGGTGCTCCTTCCTGTCCTGCCGCGTCCGCGCGCCCGGGTGCGGAGCCCGCGGCGGGCGCGGCATCCTGCGGCCCTGCGCCCGGGGCGGGGCGTGGGCCGGAGCCGGGTCCCGGACCCGTCGCGGCGTGCTCGTGATCGGTCATGGGTCCATGGTGACGGGCGCGGCGGCCCGGCGGGAGCCGGAACGACCCTGGCCGGACCCTGATATCGGCCCTGAGAGGCGGCTCGGGAGGCGTTCGAGGGGCGGCCCGTGGAGATCAGGGGAGCCTCAGGGGCAGACCCTGATGCTCCGGCCTCCCGCACGTGTGACCATCAATGGCATGTCGGAAGCCGCAGCAGCGCCACTCGCCGAACCGCGGCCGCCGCGCAAGCTCTACCGCAGCAGTGACGGACGCTGGCTCGGGGGCGTGGCGCGCGGCCTCGCCGGGCATCTCGGGCTGCCCGTGATCTGGGTACGGCTCGTCTTCGTCGGCCTGTTCATGGCCGACGGTCTCGGCGCGCTGCTGTACGCCGCGTTCTGGTTCTTCGTCCCGCTCGGCGTCGGCGGGGTCGAGGCGCAGAAGCCTCCGTCGCCGGTGACCGCGGAGACATCGCCCGACGGCCGCCGCAGACGCGTCGCGCGCAGACCCGACAAGGGCCAGATCGTGGCCCTGCTCCTCATGGTCGTGGTGGCCATGGTCTTCGTGGGCAACGTGAACCTCAGCGGAGGGGCCCGGGCCTACCTCTGGCCGACCGTGCTCGTCGGCGCGGGCGTCGCCCTGGTCTGGCGGCAGGCGGACAACGCCCGCCGGGCCCGCTGGGCCGAGGTCGGACGCCGTCGGCGCACGGTCACGCTGCTGCGCTCGGTGGGCGGGGTGCTGCTGGTGGCGGCGGGCGTCTCCGGCGTCTTCGTCCTCCAGGGCTCCACGGCACACCTCGGTTCCGTCCTGCAGGCGGCCCTCGCGGTCCTCGTCGGGATAACGCTGCTCGCCGGGCCGTATCTGGTGCGCATGACCCAGGACCTCTCCGAGGAACGCCTGATGCGCATCCGCGCCCAGGAGCGTGCGGAGGTCGCCGCCCATGTGCACGACTCGGTCCTGCACACCCTGACCCTGATCCAGCGCAACGCGGAGAACGCCGGCGAGGTCCGCCGCCTGGCCCGCGCCCAGGAACGGGACCTGCGCACCTGGCTCTACAAGCCCGAAGGCACGGGCAAGGACGAGGCCGACGAGCCCACCACCCTCGCCGACGCCGTCCGGCGCAACGCGGCCGAGGTGGAGGACAAGCACGGCGTGCCCATCGAGGTCGTGGTCGTGGGTGACTGCCCGCTCGACGAGGGGATCGCCGCACAGATGCAGGCCGCGAGGGAAGCAATGGTGAACGCCGCCAAGTACGGTGGCGAGGGCGGCGCCGTGCAGGTCTTCGCCGAGGTTGAGGGGAAGACGGTCTTCGTGTCCGTCCGGGACCGCGGCCCCGGCTTCGACCTCGATTCGATACCCGCCGACCGGATGGGTGTCAGAGAATCGATCATCGGCCGCATGGAGCGCAACGGCGGCACGGCGCGGTTGCGCGCGGTGCCGGACGGCGGCACGGAGGTCGAGTTGGAGATGGAGAGGGCGGAGAAGACGTCATGAGCGACCCGACCGAGGCGAACGGTACGGCGGGATCGGCGGAGGTGGCGGGGCCCGCGCAGGAGGGCGGCGGCCCGGGGCGTCATGTTCGCGTGGTCCTAGTCGACGACCACCGCATGTTCCGCACCGGCGTCCAGGCGGAGATCGGACAGACCGGGCAGACCGGTGTCGAGGTCGTCGGTGAGGCCGCGGACGTCGACCAGGCCGTCACGGTCATCACCGCGACCCGCCCCGAGGTGGTCCTCCTCGACGTGCACCTGCCGGGCGGGGGCGGCGTCGAAGTGCTGCGGCGATGCGCCCCGTTGATGGGCGACACCGAGCAGCCGGTCCGCTTCCTCGCGCTGTCCGTGTCGGACGCGGCGGAGGACGTGATCGGGGTGATCCGCGGCGGCGCCCGCGGCTACGTCACCAAGACGATCACCGGCGCGGACCTGGTGAACTCCATCTTCCGCGTCCAGGAGGGCGACGCGGTCTTCTCCCCCCGGCTGGCCGGGTTCGTCCTGGACGCCTTCGCCTCCACGGACGCACCGCCGGTCGACGAGGACCTGGACCGCCTGACCCAGCGCGAGCGCGAGGTGCTGCGGCTCATCGCGCGGGGCTACGCGTACAAGGAGATCGCCAAGCAGCTGTACATCTCGGTGAAGACGGTCGAGTCGCACGTCTCGGCGGTGCTGCGCAAGCTCCAGCTGTCCAACCGGCACGAGCTGACCCGCTGGGCGACGGCTCGACGGCTGGTCTGACCTCGGCGCTCACACCACCCGCGTCGCCCCCGCGAACGGCATCTCGTCCAGTGGTGCGACGCGGACCGGTGCGGACGGGTTGGGGGCGTGGATCATCCGGCCGTTGCCCACGTAGATGCCGACATGGCTGATGCCGGCGTAGAAGAAGACCAGGTCGCCGGGGAGGAGTTCGGAGCGGGAGACGCGGCGGCCGACGGCGATCTGGGAGTACGTCGTGCGGGGCAGGGAGACGCCCGCCGCGCGGTACGCGGCCTGGATGAGGCCCGAGCAGTCGAAGGCGTTCGGGCCGGTGGCGCCCCAGACATAGGGGCTGCCGAGCTTCTGGTGGGCGTAGGAGACGGCCGCGGCCGCACGGGAGCCGGGTGCCTGGGACGAGGCGGAGCCTGGGGCCGCGAGAGTGTCCCGGACGCTCGTGGCGCGCGAGGCGCGGTCCTGCGACACGCCCAGCCGGGAACGTTCCTGCGCGTCGAGCCGGGACAGCAGCTGCCGTGCCGAGCCCAGCTTGCCGGTGATCGTCTTCTTGTGCCGCTTCAGCTCCGTCTGCCGTGATTTCAGGGAGGTCAGCTCGATGTGGGCGGCGCCGCGCAGTTGCTCGATCTCCCGGAGCTGCTTGCGCACGCCCGCGACGGCGGCGTTCTGCCGGGTGCCGGCCCGCTCGACGAACTCGGCGTTGTCGAGGTACCGGCCGGGATCGTCGGACAGGGCGAGCTGCACCGCCGGGTCGAGACCGCCGGCGCGGTACTGCGCGGCGGCCACCGAACCCAGGGCGTCGCGGGCGGAGTTGAGCCGCTCCTCCTTGCGGGCCGCCTGGTCCTGGAGGTCCTTCAGCCGCTGCCCGGCCGCGTCGGCCTTCTCCTTCGCGCCGTTGTACTTCTCGGTGGCGGCCTCCGCCTCCTGGTACAGCCGGTCCACCTTGGCCTTGACCTGGCCGGGGGTGAGCTGGGGTTCGGCGTGTCCGGTTCCGTCGAAGCCCGTCGCCGTCGCCGCGCCCGCGAGGGCGATCGTGGCGGCCGTACGGGCCTTGCCACCACCCATTGCGCGCTGTCGGGGCTTTCGGTGCGCTGCCACCTGGAGGCCACGTCCTTTCCTCGACCGCCTAGGGGTGCGTGCGGCCGCCGGGGGGAGCGGACGGGCGGCCTGCGCGTCCGGCGACGGCCCGCACAGGGGGAGCGGACCGACGCCGGACTTTTCGGCGGTGGTGTCCGACTGCCGCCCCTGGCCCGGGCGGCGGTGGGGAGCCGGGCACCTGGTGGAGGACGCTAAGCGTCACCGTGGCGGGCCGGTGGTGGGTGTGCGGAAGTGTCGGGAGAGGACCGGCGGTGACCGTATGCGACCACGACCCCGCCCTGGCGCCGTCTACTTCACTCAGCGTGATGACCGATGCGTCGAATAGTGAGCGAGTGACCGTGATCGGGTGCTATGGGGTGCATTGATGCATCCCTGGGCCGGTGTCGGGTGGCCTCGGAGCCCCTGATTAGGCTCCGGCCTCATGGACGTACTCATCCACCTCTTCGTCGGCCTCCACATCATCGGCATCGCCTCGCTCCTGGGCGGCTTCCTCACCCAGATGAAGGCGATGGGCGAGGGTACCGCCCGCTTCACGCCCGCGATGCTGCACGGCGCGCTCACGATGCTGGTCACCGGTGTGATCCTGGTCGGCCTCAACCAGGCCGACGACCAGACCGTGAACAACATCAAGATCGGCGTGAAGCTGGCCCTGCTGATCGTGATCCTCGGCCTGGTCTATGTGAAGCGGGACGACGAGAAGGTGGACAAGAACCTCTTCGGCCTGGTCGGTCTGCTGACCACGGCGAACATCTTCATCGCCGTGCTCTGGACCTGACCCGGGAGCGCCGCGCGGCGGCCCGGGCGGAGGCGAGAGCCCAGGCGGTGCACCCGAGCCAGGCGGCCACCGCGATCCACAGCAGCACCTCCCCGGCGACGTCGAGCCAGGGGACGTCGAGGGCGGCGGCGACCGCGAGGGTGGCCGCCGCCGTGACGGCCGCTGCGAACACGGTCGCCCAGCGCCGTACGTCGTAGTGGTGCCGGGGCCAGAAGAGCTCGGCGAGGAGCAGGGCCACGCAGGCGATCAGCGCGAGCACGAGCAGCGTGACGGTCGTCGTGCGCAGGGTGTCGAAGTTCTCCTCGTTCCACAGGTACAGGCGCGCGCTGTCGGCGCCGAGGAGTTTCGCCCCGGCCAGCGCGGAGGCGGCGAGGGCGCCGGCCGCGAGCCAGTGGTCCCCGCGCCCCTCCTCCACCTGCCGGGGCTGGAAGCGGAACAGGGCGAAGCAGTAGAGCGCGAGCCCCAGCCAGAACAGCACCAGGGCCGCGTGGGCGAGCCAGGCCACCGCGTCGGCCGCGGCGAGCGTGGCGCCGAGCACGGCGAGCCCCTGGGTGGCCACGCAGCGCAGGAACACCGTTCCACGCCGCCCTTCGGCCTCCGCGGTGAGGAGCACCGCCCAGAGCACCATGGCGAGCGCCAGCAGCGCCTCGGCCAGGGGCTGCTGCCCGGCCGCGGAGAAGCCCGTGCCCAGGACCGCGGTCGCCGCCACGGTGGTGAGTGCGGCCGGGGTCTCCACCCACCCCTCGCCGTGCGTCCGCTGGACGAGGCCCGCGGCCGCCGCCAGACAGGCCGCACAGGCCAGGGCCAGGGCGACGTGGGAGAGGACCGCGTACCCCGCCGAGTCGAGACCGGCCGACACGATGCCGGTCGCCAGCGCATACGTCGCCCACCAGGCGGCAAACGGGGAGGGACCGGACATAGCGCCGATGCTAGAGAGCGGCGCCCGCGTTACGAGAGGGGCACGCGCGTGTGCCCCTCAAAAACGTGACGCGACCTCTCGGCCCTCAGGCCTCACTCAGGCCGGACGCACCACGCTGTGGATCGCCGACTCGCCGTCGTAGTAGATCGACTCCTCGCGCACGTACGTGCCGGGCTTCGGCGCGTGGATCATCATGCCGTTGCCGATGTAGATCCCGACGTGGGTGACGTCGTCGTAGAAGAAGACCAGGTCACCGGGCTGGGCCTGGGAGAGCGGGACCGTGGTGCCGGCGTCGACCTGGTCGTAGGTCGTGCGGGGCAGAGTGACGCCCGCGGCCTTCCACGCTGCCTGGGTGAGGCCCGAGCAGTCGTAGGAGCCGGGGCCGACGGCGCCCCACACGTACGGCTTGCCGATCTGGGCGCGGGCGAAGGCGAGCGCCTTGTCGGCCTTGGTGGCGTACGAGGAGTCGGCCGGGGCGGTCGAGGAGGACGAGCCGGAGCCCGACGACGCCGACCCGCCGCCCTGTTGCCGGGCGGCCTCCTCCTGCGCCTTGTGCTGCGCGGCCTGCTGCCGGGCCAGCTCGTCGGCCTTGCGGGCGGCCTCCGCCTGCTTCTCCCTCTCGATCGCCGCGAGCCGGGCCTTCTCCTCGGCGGTCAGCTTCGTCATCAGCTCGCGCGCGTCGGCGAGCTTGCGCTGGACGGTGGCCTTGGCCGTCTTCAGGTCGCCCTGCGACTCGGTGAGCGTCTCGAGGCTCTCGGTGGCCTCCTGGCGCTTCTTCATCGTCTCGGACTGCTGTGTGACGTAGTCGTCGACCGCGACCTTCTGACGGCCGGTCATCCGGTCCATCAGCTGGGTCTGGTCGAAGTAGTCCTGCGGGGTGTCCGCGAGCAGGAACGTCGCCGTGTCCGGGGCGGCGGCACCGGTGCGGTACTGGGCGGAGGCGAAGGAGCCCAGCTCCTCGCGCGCCTCGTTGAGTTTCTGGGTGCGCTGGGCGACGTCGTCGAGGAGGGTGTCGACGCGCTTGCGCTGCTTCGCGGTCTTCTCCTTGGCCGCGTTGTACTTGTCGGTCGCCGACTCGGCCTGGCGGTACAGGTCGTCGACCTTCTTCTCGACTTCCTCCAGGCTGGGCTTGTCGTCGGCCTCGGGGGCGGCGTTGGCCGACTGGGACAGCAGGGCCACGGAGGTGAGGGCCGCCGTTGCGAGGGCGGGGGTCCGTATGCCTGCCATGCGCGTACCCGTAGGACGCGACTTGCGGTGCGACGCCAAGGGAGGCGACTCCTTCCATGTTCCGCCTACCGGGTTAGCTGTCGGGTTCGGGCGGGTGGTTCGGAAGGTTTGCCCTACGGCCTTCTCCGCACAGGGAGTCGGGCCGATTCACCCCAGGTTCACGGTTGGGTCCCCGGCTCCGGCTGCCGTTGCGGCACACCGGACTCGGCGGAGGCCGCGCGGCCCGGCGACGTTCGCCGGTGGGGGTCATGCGGCCTGGTCGCACCGTAGCCAACTCGTGTGGCCCGTGTGAAGGTTGATGGGTGATATGCCCGATACATTTTCGTGACCTTATTCCTGAGCGTTGCCGAGAGTGAATGATCAAGGGGGATTGAGCATGGAAAATCCCTCGATGTCGGGTGTGTAGCAGGGCGTGATTGCGCCGTCATGGAGGGCGACAACACGCCGTCGGGTGGTCGGCGGGGTCCCGGGCGTGCGGCGATGTTTCCCAGGGCGGCGGCGGGCTGTCAGTGGGGCGCCCTAGACTCGGAGAGCGATGAGCAGCCTCTTTGACGACAGCTTCCTGGCGAACCTCCAGGCCCAGCGGGGCCCCGCGGACGAGCCCCCGCCGCCGCCCGAGGACGATCACGTTCCGGAGCCGATCCCGGACGATCTGTTCGGCGGGAAGTTCGACGTGCCCCCGGACCGGGACGCCTACTACCGGGACGGAGCCCCCCGCCCGGTGGTGGACACCGCCACCCTCCTGGAGGGGCTGAACGACAACCAGCGCGCCGCCGTCGTCCACTCCGGCTCTCCGCTGCTCATCGTCGCCGGCGCCGGCTCCGGCAAGACCCGTGTGCTCACGCACCGCATCGCCCACCTGCTCGCCGAGCGGGACGTGCACCCGGGCCAGATCCTCGCGATCACCTTCACCAACAAGGCCGCCGGCGAGATGAAGGAGCGCGTCGAGCAGCTCGTCGGCCCGCGTGCGAACGCCATGTGGGTCATGACCTTCCACAGCGCGTGCGTGCGCATCCTCAGGCGCGAGAGCAAGAAGCTCGGCTTCACCTCGTCCTTCTCGATCTACGACGCCGCCGACTCCAAGCGCCTGATGGCCCTGGTCTGCCGCGACCTGGACCTCGACCCCAAGCGCTTCCCGCCGAAGTCCTTCAGCGCCAAGATCAGCAACCTGAAGAACGAGCTGATCGACGAGGAGGACTTCGCCGCCCAGGCCACCGACGGCTTCGAGAAGACCCTCGCCCAGGCCTACGCCATGTACCAGTCGCGGCTGCGCGAGGCGAACGCCCTCGACTTCGACGACCTGATCATGACGACGGTCAACCTGCTGCGCGCCTTCCCGGACGTCGCCGAGCACTACCGCCGCCGCTTCCGGCACGTCCTGGTCGACGAGTACCAGGACACCAACCACGCCCAGTACGCCCTGGTCCGCGAGCTGGTCGGCACCTCCGAGCACCCCGTCGACGTGCCGCCCGAGGCCGAGGTCCCGCCCGCCGAACTGTGCGTGGTGGGTGACGCCGACCAGTCGATCTACGCCTTCCGCGGCGCGACGATCCGCAACATCCTCCAGTTCGAGGAGGACTACCCGGACGCCACGACGATCCTGCTGGAGCAGAACTACCGCTCCACCCAGACGATCCTCAGCGCCGCCAACGCCGTCATCGAGCGCAACGAGTCCCGCCGCCCCAAGAACCTGTGGACCAAGGCGGGCACCGGCGCGCGGATCACCGGCTACGTCGCCGACACCGAGCACGACGAGGCGCAGTTCGTCGCCGAGGAGATAGACCGCCTCACCGACGCAGGCGAGGCCAAGGCCGGCGACGTCGCCGTCTTCTACCGCACCAACGCCCAGTCCCGTGTCTTCGAAGAGATCTTCATCCGCGTCGGCCTGCCCTACAAGGTCGTCGGCGGCGTCCGCTTCTACGAGCGCAAGGAGGTCCGGGACGTCCTGGCCTACCTGCGCGTGCTGGCCAACCCCGAGGACTCGGTGCCGCTGCGCCGGATCCTCAACGTCCCCAAGCGGGGCATCGGCGACCGTGCCGAGGCCATGATCGACGCCCTCTCCCAGCGGGAGAAGATCAGCTTCCCGCAGGCCCTGAAGCGCGTCGACGAGGCGTACGGCATGGCCGCGCGCTCCACCAACGCCGTCAAGCGGTTCAACACGCTGATGGAGGACCTGCGCACCGTCGTCGAGTCGGGCGCCGGGCCGGCCACGGTGCTGGAGGCCGTCCTGGAACGCACCGGGTACCTCGCCGAGCTCCAGGCGTCCACCGACCCGCAGGACGAGACCCGGATCGAGAACCTCCAGGAACTCGCCGCCGTCGCCATGGAGTTCGAACAGGAGCGCGGCGAGGACGAGCAGCCCTCCCTGTCCGACTTCCTCGAACAGGTCGCGCTGGTCGCCGACTCCGACCAGATTCCCGACGAAGAGGACGGCGACGGCGTCATCACCCTGATGACCCTGCACACCGCCAAGGGCCTGGAGTTCCCGGTCGTCTTCCTGACCGGCATGGAGGACGGCGTCTTCCCGCACATGCGCGCCCTCGGCCAGACCAAGGAGCTGGAGGAGGAGCGGCGCCTGGCCTACGTCGGCATCACACGCGCGCGAGAGCGGCTGTACCTGACGCGGTCCACGCTGCGCAGCGCCTGGGGCCAGCCGTCGTACAACCCGCCCTCCCGCTTCCTGGAGGAGATCCCGCCGACCCACGTGGAGTGGAAGAGGACGGGTGGGACCGCGCCCGCGGCCTCTGGGCCGGTCTCGGCGGTGGCTGCCTCACTGTCGTCGTCCCGCTCGCGCTCGTCGGCGTCGGGTGCCTCCGGTTTCGCCACGCGCCGCACTTCGGAGAAGCCCGTGGTGTCACTGGCGGTCGGGGACCGGGTCACGCACGACCAGTTCGGACTCGGGACCGTCGTCGGGGTCAAGGGCACGGGCGGCAACGCCGAAGCGACGATCGACTTCGGCGACACCAAGCCGAAGCGGCTGCTGCTGCGGTACGCGCCGGTGGAGAAGCTGTAGCGCCGTGAGGTGAACCGGTGGAACCCTGCTCGCTCGATGCGGGCGGGGGCTGCCTGCCGCCGGGCGTCACCCGACGCGGGCGGGGCTGCCGGGACGTTACGTCGGGTCGATGCCGTGGCTGCGCAGCCACGGGAGCGGGTCGATCGCCGAGCCGCCGCCCGGGCGCACCTCGAAGTGCAGGTGCGGACCGGTGGAGTTGCCGGAGTTGCCGGAGCGCGCGATCGGATCGCCGGCCTTCACGCTCGTACCCGAGGGCACCGTGTAGGTGGAGAGGTGGCAGTACCACGTCTCCGTGCCGTCCTTCGAGGTCAGGATCAGCATGTTGCCGTACGCGCTGTTCCACTGGGTGCGCACTGTGCCGTCGGTCGCGGCCATGACGGTCGTGCCGTACGAGACGGGGAAGTCGATGCCGGTGTGCAGGGACATCCAGTTGATGCCGGACTGGCCGTAGGTGGCGCTGAGTCCGTGCCGTGCGACCGGCAGGGCGAACTTGGGGCGCAGTCGCTCCTTGCGGGCCGCCTCCTCCGCCGCCCGCTTCTTGTCGGCGGCCTGCTGGGCCTTGAGGTCGATGCGCTCCTGCGTGCGGCTGGCCCGGTCGGCGAAGTCGTCGGCGCCGGCGGAGAGGCTCTGCAGCTGCGTGTCCAGCTTGTTGTTGGCCGTGGCCGGCTTGACCGGCGGCGCGTCCGCCGCGGTCGTCTGCGCCTCGGCGGCACTGTCCTCGGTGAAGGTGCCGACGGAGGCGGCGGCGATCCCGGCGACACCCATCACACACGCCGAAGGCACCGCGATGCTCATCAGCGCCGAGCGCTTGGGGGGCGTGCGGCGGCGGGAACGGGAACCGGTGCGCGAGGCCGCACGCGAGGACTTGGCCGGGGTGACGTCCTCCTGGCCGTCCAGGAGCGGGGTGACGACGGGCAGTTCGCCGGTGGTGGCCGGCTCGCCGCCGTCCGCGTCGGGGGCGTGGTAGCCGGCCTCGGCGGATTCGTCGTACGTGACCTGGTCGAAGGCCCCGGTCTCGTGCTGGTCGAAGGTTTCGGCAGGGTGCTCGTAGGCGTCGGGAGCCGGTGCGGCGGTGCCGTCGGAGTTCCACTGCGTCGCGTCGTAGGCGCCCGTGTCGAAGGTCTGCGTGCCCCACTCCCACTGCTGGGTGTGGTCGGCCGGGTTGCCGGACTGGTCGGGCTGGAGCCAGGCGCCGGTTTCCCACTGCCCGGTGGCGTCGGGGGACGGGGCCTGGGACGGGATGGCCGACATCAGCGGCTGCTCGGCCGTCCAGGAGGTCGTGTCGTAGACGCCGGTGTCGTAGGCGGCGTGGTGCTGGGCCGCGTACGCGTCGTAGTGCACGTTCTCGTGCGTGCCCGTGGGCCAGTGACCGGTGTCGTACGTACCCGACGTACCCGCGTCGTGGCTGCTGCCCGGCATGTCACCGAAGAGGGGGTCGGCCGCGAAACTCGCGGTGGTGTGCCCGGTGGTGTCGAAACCGGTGCCGTGGGTACCGGTTGCGGTGGTGCCGGTGGCGTCGAATCCGGTGGCCGTGTGGTCGCCGTACGTGGTGAAGTCGCCGTACTGGGCTTCCTGGGTGTTGTACGACGCGTAGTGCGCGGAGGCGGCGTCGGAAGCCGGAGCCGGGGTCATGGTCCCCGACGGGTGACGGTCGTTCACCAACTTCTCTTTCGCCTCGACAACAGGGGCTGCCAGAGCAGTGCGGCGACTGTACCCGGCGGTACGCGGGCACGACAATCTTCCGCAGGTTTCGCGCGCGCAGGAAACGGGCATTCGGCCGTGTTTTGGCGGACGGCGGGCACGGGTTTGGCCCTGTGTTCGAAGTTTGTTCGAGGTTGATCGGTGTTGCGGCGTCGACTGATCGCTGTCTGACGAGTCTCAGGCGACTGTCAGATCGTCGGTGTGTTCGGCGGACGGTTCACCCGGGAGGGCCGTGTCGAGAACCTGCCGTACGCCGTTGGCGACGGCGGGGTGCACGGGCAGGGCGAGATGGCCGATGCCGGTCACGCGCACGTTCTGCGCCATCAGATCCGGGTGGTCGATGCAGGCCGTCTCCAGTGGGTCCATCACATGGTCCAGATCGCTCCAGAAGCTGACGAAGTGCGTACGGCAGTCAGGGGCGGGCGCGGTGAGCTCCTCGAGCACCGGTGAGCCGGGGCGCATCTGGCGCACGATGGGGTGCGCGTTCGCGAAGGGCACCACTCGGGTTCCCGAGTGCGGCGTGCCGAGCGTGACAAGGGTCCGCACATGCCTGTCGCCGCCGAGGCGCTGCACGTAGTAACGCGCTATCAGGCCGCCCAGGCTGTGCCCGACTATGTCGATCTGCGCGGCCCCCGTGCGCTCGCAGATCTCCTCGACGCGCCGGCCGAGCAGTTCGGCGGCGGCACGTATGTCGCAGGTCAGCGGCGAGTAGTTGTGGGACTCGATCTGCTGCCTGCCGTGCTGGGCGAGACTGCGGCGCAGCAGGACGAAGACCGAGCGGTTGTCGATGAAGCCGTGCAGCAGGAGGACCGGTGGCTTGGCCTGCGTGGGCAGTTGGGCGGCGCCGTCCGGGGGCAGCGCCGGGACGGGGGCGCGCCGCTCCTGGGTGATGCCGGACGGATAGAGAAGGACATGCCCGGCCAGGATCGCGATCTCCAGGGCGGTGGCCTTCAGGAGGGCCAGGGAGACTCCCGCCAGCCGGCCCGGCAGCAGGCGCTCGCAGAGCGGGAGAAAGGGCAGAGCAGCCCTGGTGACCTTCATGGCCGACCTCCTGTCGGCACGCGGCAGGACGGCTCCGCCCCCCGTGTGCCCTCGTGGAAAGCAGCTGCGAAGACGGTCGGCCATGACCGCGAGAGCGGCGTGAGCCGCGTGAGCTGCGGGGGCAGAGAACGGCGTGTGGCGTGTGTGACGCCGGTGGTGCGACGGGGGTCCCCGATCGGTGGGGTGACGAGGCTTCCCGCCGGTGCGCCGTGCCTGCCCTGCGTGCTGTGTGTGCGGTGCTTGCCCTGCGTGTCGTCGCCGAAGTGCCCTGCCGCCGCGGTGTGTGGATGACGCGGCGGGACGGCGACCTCGATGCGGCTCCCCTTGCGCTTGTCCCATCGTGTGATTTCCCCCTCGGTATCCACCGCGAAACTGCCGGTTGCGGGATCCTGGAGATAACGTTCGTTCACTTGCCCGGACGGTTCGGGGCGGGGAGTCCGTGCGGTGCGGCGTGTACGGCTTGCCCGATGTGTGCGGTACTTGTCGGTACGGATGGATGTAGTCGCTTCATGGAGGCAGTGATGGGTGTGGCAGCCGGTCCGATCCGCGTGGTGGTGGCCAAGCCGGGGCTCGACGGCCACGATCGCGGGGCCAAGGTGATCGCGCGGGCCCTGCGCGACGCCGGTATGGAGGTCATCTACACCGGCCTCCACCAGACTCCCGAGCAGATCGTCGGCACGGCGATCCAGGAGGACGCCGACGCGATCGGGCTGTCCATCCTCTCCGGAGCGCACAACACGCTCTTCGCGGCGGTGATCGACCTGCTCAGGGAGCGGGACGCGGAGGACATCCTGGTCTTCGGCGGCGGGATCATCCCCGAGGCGGACATCCCGCTGCTCAAGGAGAAGGGCGTCGCGGAGATCTTCACTCCCGGCGCGACGACCACGTCCATCGTGGACTGGGTCCGGACGAACGCCCGCCAGCCCGCACAGGCGTAGGCCTCCGGCGGACCGGCTCGGACGTCCCCGTCCGGCCGGGAGCGACCCGGGTGGCTGGTTCGGCGGGAGTGCGGCAGCGGCTGCCCCCGGTGACCGCCCCGGCCACCGGCATGCCCGGCGGCAACCGGTCGCGGGAGGGCACCCGTCGCCGCGTACGGGGGCAGGGGTCAGGCCGCTCCGAGCTCCGCGGCCATCGCCGCGCGCAGACGCAGGGTCGTGACCAGGCGCTGGAAGGCTTCCGCCCAATAGCCGCCGGCTCCCGGAGAGGCGTTCTCCGGCTCGTCGGGTACGGCCAGCAGGGCGTCGAGCCGGGATGCCTCGGACGGGTCCAGGCAGCGCTCGGCCAGTCCCATCACTCCGCTGAAACTCCATGGATAACTCCCCGCGTCCCGAGCGATGTTGAGGGCGTCCACCACGGCTCGGCCGAGCGGCGGTCCCCAGGGCACCGCGCACACCCCGAGCAACTGGAAGGCCTCGGACAGGCCGTGCGTGCCGATGAAGCCGGCCACCCATTCGGCCCGCTCGGCGGCGCCCAGCGTGCTGAGCAGCTTGGCTCGTTCGGCCAGGGACACGGCGCCCGGACCGCCCGCTTCCGGCGCCGACGGATCGCCGAGCAGTGCGTGTGACCACTCGGCGTCCCGCTGGCGTACCGCTGCCCGGCACCACGCCGCGTGCAGCTCGCCCTGCCAGTCGTCCGCCACCGGCAGCGCGACGATCTCCCGGGGCGTGCGGCCGCCGAGCCGCCGCGACCAGGTCCCGAGCGGTGCCGCCTCCACCAACTGGCCGAGCCACCAGGACCGTTCACCCCGTCCTGCCGGGGCCTTCGCCACGACGCCGTCGCGTTCCATGCCCGGATCGCACTCGTGCGGCGCCTCGACGGCGATCGTCGGGGTGGCCTCCGTGGCTCCCACGGTCCCCATGGCTCTGCCGGGTCCCATGCCTCCGGTGCCTCCGGTGCCTCCGGTGGCCGCCGTGGCCGCCGTGGCCGGTGTGGTCCCTCCGGCCCCTCCGGGTCCCCCGTCCTCAGGACCGGTTCGCAGGGGCCGCGGAGGCTGCATGTGGTCGATGGCCACACACGCCTCCGCCCTGACCGCCATCCGCGCGGCGAGCGCCGAACCCGGCAGGGCCGACAGCAGTTCCGCCGCCGTCGCCCGGACGTTGCGGCTGCGGTCGGCCAGGGCCTGTTCCAGGAACGGCTCGTCGTCCGGGCCCAGGCCCGCGCGCAGCGAATCGAGGAACATCAGCCGGTCCTCGGCCCGTTCCGTCGCCCATGTCGTCGCGAGCAGGTCGCGTGCGGCGGCCGGTTCGCGGGCGCGCAGGGCGGCCAGCAGGGCGACGCGTTCGGCGAACAGGCCCTCCTGCCAGAGCTGCCGGCCCCTGTCGCCGTCCCCGGGGTGCGGCAGGGCCGTGCCGCACCCCGGGGACGCGCGCAGGGCGAACCGCCAGTCCGGGTTCAGCCGTGCCAGCCACAGGGCCCGGGGCCCCGCGAACTCCAGTGCCGCCGGACGCAGGTCGGTACGCCCCCGGGCCGCGTCCAGCAGTGCCGGAAGCAGCTGCGGAGGCGGTGCAAAACCACGGGCGTTCGCCGCCGCGAGCCACTGGGGCAGCAGTTCCGTCAGGTCGGGCGCGGTGCCCCGCCGGCCGCCGCCGGACGGGCCGGAGCGGTCGGCCAGCAGCATCGCGAGCCTGCGGGCGGCTGCCGCCGGCAGGGCCGGACGGGTGTCCGACGGAGCCGGTTGTGGCCGCTCGGCCGCTCGCGCCGGGCGCAGACCGGCCCGTCGTCGTACGGTCTGCACCGCCGCCGCGTCCAGCAGGGCCGTGGGTGCGTCCGGGCCGGGTGCGGTGCCCGGCGGGGTGCGCCGGTCCGTGCCGAGCAGGGCGGTGGTGACGAGCCCCTCCCAGGCGTTCGCGCCGGGCGCGTCCACAGGAGCGGAGGTCCTGGTCATGAGCTTCCTTTCCGCGGGGCGCCCGGTAGTTGAAGGCTCGCCCTTACCGGTTGTCCCGTGATGCCTGAAAGATGCGTGAGTCTGTGGGACGGGTGAGTTTGTGAGAGGGGGGGAGGCGGGCCGAAGGGGCGCGGGCCGAGCCGCTGCCCCGGGCTCAGCACAGCGCGACCGCGTCACCCGGGCCCTCCGGCCAAGCCGTCAGCGGGGTGAAGCCCTGGTGGCCGCATTCGCCGAAGACCCTGACCGGTGCGCCGCCCGACAGGGCGACCAGCCGCCACAGGCCCCGCCGGGAACGAGCCGCCGGAGTGAGTGGCAACGCCGCGTCCTCGTCGGCGTCCGCCAGCTGCCAGGAGCCGCCGTCCGGGGCCGGAACGACCCGGTCCAGCGTCACCGGGACGGACTCCAGCCACGGGTCGTCGCGCAGGGCGTCGCCGTACCGAGCCACCGCCTGGGACGTCGTCACGCCCGGCGGACGTATCGCCGAGGGCGCGGCCGGGGCGAACTGCTCGCCCAGGGCCACCCGCGGCTGCCCGGGGCCCGGGTACGCGGACACCTCGGCGTCCACAGCCAGTCCCACCGGCAGCGCCTGCTCCGGGGCGCGGCCCGCGGCGCCGTAAGAGAGGAGCAGGACGGTGCGGTGCGAGTCGGTGCCGTGCAGCCAGATCCGGCGGGTCGTCAGGCGCGGGTCCGTCGTGTCGTACTGGGCGAGGACCAGCCAGCGATCGCGCAGCGGCGGGCCGTCCGCGGAGGTCGAGAGGCCCATGCGGGAGCGGACCGTGGCCGCGAGGCCGGCTGGGAGCCGCTCGCGGCGCAGCCAGCCCTGACCGAGGAGATGCAGCAGCGCGCACTCCTCCAGCAGCCGCACCGGCCAGCCCGCACCTGTGGACGGGATCGCCCCCAACTCCCGCACCCGGCCTGCCAGGCCCTGGGCCTGCGCGTCGACCATGCGAGCCGCCGTCTCCTCCCACAGGCCGTACCCCGACTGCTCCGCGGTCGCCAGGCCGCCGCGCAGCAGGTCGGCCAGACGCTGCTCCAGCTCCACCGCGCCCGCCGTGACCCGCTCGGCCCGGCGCTCCGCCCGGCGCCGCGCCGCCTCCGGATCAGCGGCACCGGACGGCGCCCCGGAGCCGTCCGTGGCCTTCTTCTCCTCCGCGCGTCTGCGCCGCCCCGCCGTCCACTGTCCTGCCCACTCCGGCGCCTGCCCCGGCGGCACCACCGCGTCGTCGGCCACCCAGAGCAACAGCAGGCCGAGCGCGTGCTTGCACGGGAACTTGCGGCTCGGACACGTGCACTTGTACGCGGGCCCCGCGGCGTCCGCGATGTCGACGATCGTCTGATACGGCTTGCTTCCGCTGCCCTTGCACAGCCCCCACACCGTCCCCTCGTCGGAACACCCCGCCTCGGACCACGGCCCCGCCGCGCCGAGTTTGCTTCCCGCTTTGCGTGATGCCGCGTCAGGCGCCAGTGCCAGCACCTGGTCCGCGGTCCAGCGCACCCCCTGCTGAGTCATGCCGACGACGTTAGATCCCGCCACTGACAATCGGGTCCGCGAGCGGCTCCGCCGGGGCGTTTTCGCAGGTCGGAACGCATTGTCAGTGGTGTGGTGCAACGTTGGTGCCAGATCCGAACCGGCCGAGCTGGAGGGGGACTTTGCCATGACTGTGTCCGTGGAGCCGACGTCCGTCGAAGCGGGGGAGACGGAATCGACCCAGGCGTTGCGACCGCACGCCGAGGACGCCTTCGCCGCGGAACTCGCCGCGCTGGCCGCCCAGGACGACCGTCCGCGCCCGGCCCGCTGGAAGCTGTCGCCGTGGGCCGTGGCGACCTACCTGCTCGGCGGGACGCTGCCGGACGGCACGGTGATCAGTCCCAAGTACGTCGGCCCGCGCCGCATCGTCGAGGTCGCCGTCACCACCCTCGCCACCGACCGCGCCCTGCTCCTGCTCGGCGTGCCGGGCACCGCGAAGACCTGGGTGTCCGAGCACCTGGCCGCGGCGGTCAGCGGCGACTCCACGCTGCTGGTGCAGGGCACCGCCGGCACACCGGAGGAGGCCATCCGCTACGGCTGGAACTACGCGCGGCTGCTCGCCCACGGCCCGAGCCGGAACGCCCTCGTGCCCAGCCCCGTCATGCGCGCCATGGCGGAGGGCATGACGGCCCGTGTCGAGGAGCTGACGCGTATCCCGGCCGACGTGCAGGACACGCTCATCACGATCCTCTCGGAGAAGACACTGCCGATACCGGAGCTGGGCCAGGAGGTGCAGGCGGTCCGCGGCTTCAACCTGATCGCCACGGCCAACGACCGCGACCGCGGGGTCAACGACCTGTCCAGCGCCCTGCGCCGCCGCTTCAACACGGTGGTGCTGCCGCTGCCGGAGAGCCCCGAGGCAGAGGTCGACATCGTCTCGCGGCGCGTCGACCAGATCGGCCGCTCCCTCGACCTGCCGGCCGCGCCCGACGGGCTCGCCGAGATCCGCCGGGTCGTCACGGTCTTCCGTGAGCTGCGCGACGGGGTCACGGCCGACGGCCGGACGAAGCTGAAGTCGCCCAGCGGCACGCTGTCCACGGCCGAGGCGATCTCCGTCGTCACCAACGGCCTCGCCCTCGCCGCCCACTTCGGCGACGGCGTGCTGCGGCCGGGCGACGTCGCCGCGGGCATCCTCGGCGCGGTGGTCCGGGACCCCGCGGCGGACCGGGTCATCTGGCAGGAGTACCTGGAGACGGTGGTCCGCGAGCGCGACGGCTGGAAGGACTTCTACCGGGCCTGCCGCGAGGTGAGCGTGTGAGCGACGCGGGACGCAGCGGGCCCGGCGGCAACCGGGCCGCCCCGTACGGCGGGGCGGCCTCGATCGCCGGGGCCAGGGCGCCGGGGGGCGGGACGGCGGCCGCCGGTCGGCCCGGGACAGGACGTGCGGGACGCGCGGGACGAGACAGGACGTGCGGGACGGGACGGGAGGTGGGATGAAGTGACCGGTGTGGAAAGGGCCGCGGGCCAGGGGGCCGGAGCGGGCCCGGTGCTGCTCGGGGTGCGGCACCACGGGCCGGGGTCCGCGCGGGCGGTGCGGGCGGCTCTGGAGCAGATCCGGCCGCGGATCGTGCTGATCGAGGGCCCGCCCGAGGCCGACGCGCTGATCCCGCTCGCCGCCGACGAGGAGATGCGGCCACCGGTCGCTCTGCTCGCCCACGCCGTGGACGAGCCCGGCCGCTCGGCGTTCTGGCCGCTGGCCGGGTTCTCCCCGGAGTGGGTCGCCATCCGCTGGGCCCTGGAGCACGACGTCCCGGCCCGCTTCATCGACCTGCCGGCCACGCACACTCTGGCCTGGGGGAGGCAGGAGGACGAGGCGGGGCCGGAGCGCTCTCCGGACGCCGAGACGGCTGCGGACGGGGACGCCGGCCCCGGCCCGGCCGACCCGCGGATCGACCCGATCGGAATGCTCGCCGAAACCGCCGGCTACGACGACCCGGAGCGGTGGTGGGAGGACGTCGTGGAACACCGCGGTGCGGGGGAGGGCGACGCCCTCGCGCCGTTCACCGCCCTCGAGGAGGCCATGAGCGCGCTGCGGGAGACCTACGGCAGCGGGGGACACGACCGCGACCCGGTGCGGGAGGCGTACATGCGGCTCCAGGTGCGGGCGGCCCAGCGGGAGTTCGAGGGCGGCGTCGCCGTGGTCTGCGGGGCCTGGCACGTGCCCGCACTGCGGCGAAAGACCACCGTCGCCGCCGACAGATCACTGCTGAAGGGGCTGCCCAAGGTCAAGGCGGACATGACCTGGGTGCCGTGGACCCACCGCCGGCTGTCCCGGGCGAGCGGGTACGGGGCCGGCATCGACTCCCCGGGCTGGTACGGGCACTTGTTCAGCGCCCCGGACCGGCCGGTGGAGCGGTGGCTGACCAAGGTGGCGGGGCTGCTGCGCGCCGAGGACCGGATCGTCTCCTCCGCGCACGTCATCGAGGCGGTGCGGCTGGCAGAGACGCTCGCCGCCATGCGGGGCCGTCCGCTGCCCGGCCTGAGCGAGACGACCGACGCGGTGCGGGCGGTGATGTGCGAGGGCTCGGACGTGCCGCTGGAGCTGGTGCGGGACCGGCTGGTCGTGGGGGATGTGCTGGGCGAGGTGCCCTCCTCGGCGCCGGCGGTGCCGTTGCAGCGGGACCTCACCCGGCTGCAACGCCGGCTGCGGCTGAAGCCGGAGGCGCTGGAGCGGGAGGTGGAGCTCGACCTGCGCAAGGAGAACGACGCCGCCCGCAGCAGACTGCTGCACCGGCTGCGGCTGCTCGGCATCGCGTGGGGCGAACCGGCCGCCTCACGCGGCAGCACGGGCACGTTCCGGGAGACGTGGCGGCTGCGCTGGGAGCCCGAGCTGTCCGTGCGGATCGCCGAGGCCGGAGTGTGGGGGACGACCGTCCTGTCCGCCGCGACCGCCAGGACCGAAGCGGACGCCGTCACCGCGCAGGGCCTCGCCGACGTCACCGCGCTCGCCGAGCACTGCCTCCTGGCCGAACTGCCCGACGCCCTGCCGACGGTGATGCGGGTCCTCGCCGACCGGGCGGCCCTGGACACCGACGTCGGCCATCTCGTCCAGGCGCTCCCGGCCCTGGTCCGCTCCCTGCGCTACGGCGATGTGCGCGGCACCGACACCGCTGCTCTGGCGGAAGTCGCCGCGGGACTGGCCGAGCGGGTCTTCGTCGGCGTCCCCCCGGCCTGCGCCGCGCTCGACGGGGACGCCGCCGAGGAGATGAGACGCCATGTGGACGCGGTGCACGGAGCCGTGGGCCTTCTGGGCGACGCCCCCGCCGCGGGACACGGCAGTCTGAGAAACCGCTGGCAGTCGGTGCTGCGCGTGCTGTCCGGGCGGGACACCGTGCCCGGGGTCATCCGGGGGCGGGCCGTGCGGCTCCTGCTGGACGACGGGGAGCTGGCCCAGGACGAGGCGGCACTGCTGATGGGGCTCGCCCTGTCGCCGGGCACACCGCCGCCGGACGCGGCCGCGTGGATCGAGGGCTTCGTCGGAGGCGGCTCGGGAGGCGGGATGCTCCTGGTCCACGACGAGCGGCTGCTCGGTCTCGTCGACGAGTGGCTGACCGGGGTGCCGGCCTCGGCCTTCACGGACGTACTGCCCCTGCTGCGGCGGACGTTCTCGGCGTACGAGCCCGGAGTGCGCCGGACCCTCGGAGAACTGGTCCGACGCGGACCGGGAGCCGGGGGCGGCGTGACGGCCGTCGGCTCCGGCACACCCGGCTTCGCGGCCGACCTCGACACGGCGCGCGCGGACGCCGTACTGCCGGTCGTGCGGCTGCTGCTCGGGCTGGACGACGTGGACGAGAACACCGACAACCATCTGGCGGGGGTGACGGGATGACGACCGAGGCACTGAGAGAGCGGACGACGACACCGGACGCGGGAGGCACCGAGGCGTGCGCGCCCCGGGGCGAAAGGCGGCCGTCGACGACCGTGCCGGTGATCCCGCTGTGGGAGCGGCCCCACGAGGGAGGACGGGGATGACGGCCGAGGCGACGGACCCGGCGCAGGAGCGGCTGCGGCGGTGGCGGCTCGTCCTCGGGGGCGACACGGCGGACGGTACCGGCTGCGCGCTGTCGGGGCGGGACGCCGCGATGGACGGGGCGCTCACCGCGCTCTACGGCAGGAAGGACGGCAGGTCGCAGGGGGGCCGGGACCGTTCGGCGGGGCTCGGGGCGTCGGCGCCGTCCGTGGCGCGCTGGCTCGGGGACATCCGGACGTACTTCCCCTCCTCCGTCGTGCAGGTCATGCAGCGCGACGCCATCGACCGGCTCGGTCTCGCCACGCTGCTGCTGGAGCCGGAGATGCTGGAGGCGGTGGAGGCCGACGTGCACCTCGTCGGCACGCTGCTGTCCCTCAACAAGGCGATGCCGGAGACGACGAAGGAGACGGCCCGGGCCGTTGTGCGCAAGGTCGTCGAGGACCTGGAGAAGCGGCTCGCCACCCGTACCCGTGCCACCCTCACCGGTGCCCTCGACCGCAGTGCCCGGATCAGCCGGCCCCGCCACCACGACATCGACTGGAACCGCACCATCGCGGCCAACCTCAAGCACTACCTGCCCGAGCACCGGACGATCGTGCCGGAGCGGCTCATCGGATTCGGGCGGGCGGCCCGGTCCACGAAGAAGGAGGTCATCCTCTGTATCGACCAGTCGGGATCCATGGCGGCGTCCGTTGTGTACGCATCGGTGTTCGGGGCGGTGCTCGCCTCGATGCGGACGATCTCCACGCGACTCGTCGTCTTCGACACGGCGGTCGTCGACCTCACGGACCAGCTGGACGACCCGGTCGACGTGCTGTTCGGCACGCAGCTCGGCGGTGGCACGGACATCAACCGGGCGCTCGCGTACTGCCAGTCGCAGATCACGCGGCCCGCGGACACGGTGGTCGTGCTGATCAGCGACCTCTACGAAGGCGGCATACGCGACGAGATGCTCAAACGGGTCTCCGCGATGAGGGCGTCGGGCGTGCAGTTCGTGACGCTGCTGGCGCTCTCGGACGAGGGGGCGCCCGCCTACGACCGGGAGCACGCGGCCGCGCTCGCGGCGCTGGGAGCACCGGCGTTCGCGTGCACGCCCGATCTGTTTCCGGAGGTCATGGCGGCGGCGATCGAGAAAAGGCCGCTCCCGATACCGGATGCGGCGTGAAGGGCCCGGCACGAAGGGGCAGATGACGACGTGTCGACGCATCGTCGTCCGACGTGCGGCAGCAAAACGGACATGACGGTCCATCGGCAGTAAGGGCTTGCGCGACGTGCGCACTCCCGTGCGAGGATCGGCGCCTGCCTGACGGCGCGTGTGCCGACGGGCAGTACCGCTTCCGTCGCACGGGAGGAAGCTTCCCCTCTTGGCCTGGTCAGCAGCCCTGCCCGATGCCGCGTTGCGCCTGCCGCGCACTGCGGCCGGGTGGCGTGCGCTGCAACTGGCGCTGATGGTGGGCGGGTTGCTGGTCCTCGGGGTGCTGTGGGCGCAGCGGGCGTCCGCGGAGAACGGTGCAGGGGCGCTGGCGGAGGGCCGGGCGGGGCAGGTCGTCAGCGGCGTTCCCGTCCCGGGGGCCGGGGCGGGAGACCGGCTCGTTCGGTCTGGCGGTGGTGCGGCGGAGCCGGTGAGCAAGGGGCCGGCTCGCGCCCGGGCGCAGGTGCCGTCGTCGTTCCCACGGGTGCGGTCGCAGTCGCTGTCGTCCGAGCGGCCGTCGCACCCGGAGCGGCCGGTGCGGCCGGCGCCGGCGGAAGCGCCGGAGCTGCCAGGCCCGCCCCGGCAGCTGTCGCACCTGAAGTTGCCCCCGCTGCCGGATCTGCTCGATCTGTCGGACCTGTCCGCCGTTCCCGCTGACGTAGGGCTCCCGGGAGCGTCCGTGCTCCCCGCGCTCCCTCTCCCTGGGCTCCCCGACTGTCCGGCACACCCCAGTCGCCCCCTCCCCACACCGGTCACGGCTGATCCGCAGCCGGGCGGGACGATGGTGCCGGTGCCGTACACCCCGCTCCACGGCACCGAGCCCCGCGTCGCGCCCGCAAGCCCGCCGACCCCTGTCATCCACGCGCACCACGGCAGACGCGCGGACCACATCGGCCACCTCGGCCACCTCGGTCACACCGATCGACACAGGAACCTCTTCACCCACATCCACCACGCCGATCGCCTCAGCCTCAGCCACAGCGCCCACCGAGCCCACCCCAGCCACCCGAGACCGTCCACGCACGCCGGACCGAACGGGCCCGGCCACTCGCCCGGTGGTCGACCCGACGGCGTGCTCATCAACCGGTCCGTGGCCGACAGCGGCTCGTCCCGTCATGGCGACGTGCACGGCGTCACCCCCAGCCGCTGGGCGGCGCTCGGGCTCGTGCCCGGTGCCGTGGCCCGTACGGACATTGCGGGTGCCCGGCGCACCCACCGGGGCATCCCCCTCTTCCCCGGCTAGCGCGGCTCTTCCCGGGCCGGCGCGACAGACCGCCGAGGCGTCGCGGCCTCGGCCCGGCCGCAGGGGGAGAGGCCGGTCGGCCGACCCACCCGGGTGCCCAGAGCACCCCCCTCCCCCCTCCCCTTCCCTCATGCTTCACGAGGCGTCACGCCCGGACGGCCGAAAGCCGTCGGCGGTCCGGACCGAAAACCTCGTGGACGGGTCGGGTGGTTCCCATAGGGGTGGGGACCACGCGACCCGCGGCCCCGGAGAGCGGGCCCTGAACAGGGCCTTCGTGCTCCTCCGGGGGTGTAAAGCGGGCCTCACCGGGTCAACCCCAGCCCGGTGAGGCCCCTCACCCCCGGCACGCCGTGCCAGAGAGCGCGGCATCATGTGACAGGTATCACCGCTCAGGTGTGACCCTCGATTTAGAGGCCTCCCGCAAGCAGAGATAACCTGCGAGACGGACATGCCGCGCGCTCGGACACCGTGTGCGCCTCCCTTGTGACAGACGGCGGACGTCACGTTGCCCTCGCGGCACGCCCACGCAGACAACGAACCGCGAGATCACTGATAGGGACGGAAGCGCGTGGACCTGTTCGAGTACCAGGCGAGGGACCTCTTCGCCAAGCACGATGTACCGGTGCTGGCCGGTGAAGTCATCGACACGCCTGAGGCGGCCCGCGCAGCCACCGAGCGCCTCGGTGGCAAGTCCGTCGTCAAGGCCCAGGTGAAGGTCGGCGGCCGTGGCAAGGCCGGCGGCGTGAAGCTCGCCGGCACCGCCGACGAGGCGGTCGAGCACGCCACCAACATCCTCGGCATGGACATCAAGGGCCACACGGTCCACAAGGTGATGATCGCCGAGACGGCCCCGGAGATCGTGGAGGAGTACTACGTCTCCTTCCTCCTGGACCGTGCCAACCGCACCTTCCTCTCCATCGCCTCCGTCGAGGGCGGCATGGAGATCGAGGAGGTGGCGGCCACTCGCCCCGAGGCCGTCGCCAAGACGCCGATCGACGCCAACGTGGGCGTGACTCCCGAGGTCGCCCGCCAGATCGTCGAGGCCGCGAACTTCCCGGCCGAGGTCGCCGACAAGGTCGAGAACGTCCTGGTCACCCTGTGGAAGACCTTCATCGAAGAGGACGCGCTCCTCGTCGAGGTCAACCCGCTGGCCAAGGTCGCCTCCGGTGACGTCATCGCCCTGGACGGCAAGGTCTCCCTGGACGAGAACGCCGAGTTCCGTCAGCCGGGGCACGAGGCCCTCCAGGACAAGGACGCGGCCAACCCGCTCGAGGCCGCCGCCAAGGAGAAGAACCTCAACTACGTCAAGCTCGACGGTGAGGTCGGCATCATCGGCAACGGCGCGGGTCTCGTCATGAGCACCCTGGACGTCGTCGCCTACGCCGGTGAGGCGCACGGTGGGGTCAAGCCCGCCAACTTCCTCGACATCGGTGGCGGCGCCTCCGCCGCCGTCATGGCCAACGGCCTGGAGATCATCCTCGGCGACCCGGACGTGAAGTCCGTCTTCGTCAACGTCTTCGGTGGCATCACCGCCTGTGACGAGGTTGCCAACGGCATCGTCCAGGCGCTGCAGCTGCTCAAGGACAAGGGCGAGGACGTCACCAAGCCGCTCGTCGTCCGTCTGGACGGCAACAACGCCGAGCTGGGTCGCAAGATCCTCTCCGACGCCAACCACCCGCTGGTCCAGCGCGTGGACACCATGGACGGCGCGGCCGACAAGGCCGCCGAGCTCGCGGCTGCTGCGAAGTAAGGGACGAGGGACTACACAGCCATGGCTATCTTCCTCAACAAGGACAGCAAGGTCATCGTCCAGGGCATGACCGGTGCCACGGGCATGAAGCACACCAAGCTCATGCTGGCCGACGGCACGAACATCGTCGGTGGCGTCAACCCGCGCAAGGCGGGCACGTCCGTCGACATCGACGGCAACGAGATCCCGGTCTTCGGCACGGTCGCCGAGGCGATCGAGAAGACGGGCGCCAACGTATCCGTCCTCTTCGTCCCGCCGGCCTTCGCCAAGGCCGCCGTCGTCGAGGCCATCGACGCCGAGATCCCGCTCGCGGTCGTCATCACCGAGGGCATCGCCGTCCACGACTCGGCCGCGTTCTACGCCTACGCCGTGTCCAAGGGCAACAAGACCCGGATCATCGGCCCGAACTGCCCCGGTCTCATCACCCCGGGCCAGTCCAACGCCGGCATCATCCCGGGCGACATCACCAAGCCGGGCCGCATCGGCCTGGTCTCGAAGTCCGGCACGCTGACGTACCAGATGATGTACGAGCTGCGGGACATCGGCTTCTCCTCCGCCGTCGGCATCGGTGGCGACCCGGTCATCGGCACCACGCACATCGACGCCCTGGCCGCGTTCGAGGCGGACCCCGACACCGACCTGATCGTCATGATCGGTGAGATCGGCGGCGACGCCGAGGAGCGGGCCGCGGCCTTCATCAAGGAGAACGTGAAGAAGCCGGTCGTCGGCTACGTCGCGGGCTTCACCGCGCCCGAGGGTAAGACCATGGGCCACGCCGGCGCCATCGTCTCCGGCTCCTCCGGCACGGCCGCCGCGAAGAAGGAGGCCCTCGAGGCCGCCGGCGTCAAGGTCGGCAAGACGCCGACCGAGACGGCCAAGCTGGCGCGCGCCATTCTCGGCAGCTGAGAACAGCTCCGCGGGCTGAACGACGCTGTAGCGCACGGGTGGGCCCGCTCCCTACGGGGAGCGGGCCCACCGCCGTACCTGGGCCCCACTGCCGTACCTGGGTCCCACTGCCGTACCTGGGTCCCACTGCCGTACCTGGGCCCCACCGCTGTACCTGGGCCCCACTGCCGTGCCTGTGCCCCACTGCCGTGCCCTGGGTCCCACCGCCCTGTCCGTGCACCCGTCGCCGCCGTGTGTCCATCCCCCGCCGCGGTATCCGTGCCGTGCCTCCGTCGCCGTCACCGCGGCTGCGGCAGCAGTCTGTCCGGGCCTCCCTGTTGTTCCTCGCGCAGCTTGGCGCGCAGCTTCTGCTCCTTCTCGGACAGCGGTCCGGGTGCGACGGGCGGTGGTACGCCCTGGACCGTCTCTCCCGGTGGTACCGGTGGCTCGTAGTGGGTGGGGGCCGTGCGGACGGTGAGGGCCGTGGTGCCGATCAGGGCGACCGTGAAGGCGATGGCGGCCCGGGTCCAGAAGCGGGCCCGGCGTTCCCCGCCCCTGCGCACGACCGGCGGTTTGGCGGCCCGCAGTCGCTCGATGGAGGCCAGTTCGACCAGCCGCCAGTGCAGCGTCTCCGGGTCCGCGAGCTCCGGCAGCCGCTCGGCCAGCGCCGCGCGCGCGTGCACCAGCCGGTTCACGGCCGCACGGGTGCTCGCCTCCGTCTCCGCCGCCGTCTCCGGCAGGCCGAGTCCGACCCCGTCGTAGAGCACCAGCGTGCGGCGGTAGGACGGCGGGAGCTTCAGCAGGGCGTCCCTCAGAGCCCGGTCGAACGCATCGGGCGGCGGCGGTTCGGGGAGCCGCAAGCGGGGCCGGAGCCGGTGCCACGGGGAGAGCGCGCACTCGTACGCCATCGCGCGCACCCAGCCCGCCGGGTCGCGGTCGCGGGCCACCTCGGGCCACCGCTGCCAGGCGATCTGGAAGGCCCGCTCCACCGACTCCCGGGCCAGTTCGCGACGGCCGGTCAGCAGATAGGTCTGCCGGACGAGGGCGGGGGCGCAGAAGGCGTACAGCGCGTCGAAGGCCTGATCGGGTGTCAGCGCGGTGACGGCGTCGTCCGGCCTGCGCGGCGGCTTCGTCCGCGGGCGTTCGGCGAGGATGACGCGGTGTCCGTGCGGGACGGGGGTGCGGCTCCGGTCGGGGACGGTGACGGGGCCTCGGCCCCGGTCCTTCGCGGCGGGCCGTTTCCGGCCGGTGACTGCGGCCTTGCGCCGGGCCCGTGCGGACCGTCGTGCGGACGCGGCCCCGGGTGACGGTTCCGGGTCGTCCGAGCCCACGGCGCTCTCCTGACGAGGTGTCACCTCCGCCCCGTCGCCCAGGGCGTGGAGCAGCCTCGCGTACTTCTCCCCTTTGCGGCCGCGTGGCGTGGAGCGGCCGGTCTCCCACCCGCGCACCGTCTCGCTGGTCACGCCCACCCGGGAGGCCAGCTGAGCGCGCGTCAGCGAGGCGGCCTCGCGCAGGCGTCGGCGTTCCCTGGGTGGTGGGAGCGGTAGGGCAGGGCTCTGCGTCACAGGGCTCGCCTCCGTCCAGAAAAGTACATAAACGTATTTTTAGCGACACAGCGAGGGTTCGCCTGTTACGCCGGTAAAGCGCGTGTCGTTGGGAGCATGGCGGTCGTGATCGAGATGACCGCTCGCCGACGTTCGCCGTCACCCCTGCTCACCCGGATGCGCGACCGTTCGCCCGGACTGGGCGACGGCTTCATGGGGGGCGCGGTCGCCGCGGGCCTCGGGCTCGCGTCGTTCGCCGTGCTGGTGACGCTGCTGTGGATCAGCTCGCCGTACCCGGACAGCGGACCCGGTGGCGCCATGCATGTGGCGGCGGCGCTGTGGCTGCTGGCCCACGGTGCCGAGTTGGTCCGCACCGACACGCTCTCCGGCGTCCCCGCCCCCCTCGGTCTGCCGCCCCTGCTGCTGTTCGCACTGCCGGTGTGGCTGCTGCACCGGGCGGCGCGGGACGCCACGGACGGCGGGGGCGGTGGCGGGGACGAGGACGACCTCGAGGAGGACGCCGAGGGGGTCGCGCATGGGCCCCTGGTCTCCCCCCGCACCGCGTGGGCGGGCGTGGTCCTCGGCTACCTCGCCGTCGCCGCGCCCGCCGCCCTCTATGCCGCGGGCGGTGTGCTGCGGCCGTCGTGGGTGGGGACGGGGTTGTGCGTTCCGCTGGTCGCCGTCGTGGCGGCGGGGGCGGGCGTGTGGTCGGCGTACGGACGTCCCGGCCGGCCGCTGCGGCTACTGCTGGGCACGCTGCCGTCGGGAGTACGCCCGCCGGTGCCCGGCCCGGACAGGCGCCCGGGCATCGCCGCCCGGGCCGCGGCGGCCGGGGTGGCGGTGCTCCTCGGGGGCGGTGCGCTGCTGGTGGTGGTGTCGCTGGTGGGGCACGGTGCGACGACCCAGGCGGGGCTGCTCCGGCTGACCGAGGGGTGGTCGGGGCGGTTCGCCGTGGTGCTGCTGTGCGTGGCCCTCTTCCCGAACGCGGCGGTGTGGGGCGCCGCCTACGCCCTCGGCCCCGGCTTCGCCCTCGGCGCGGGCCATGCGGTCGGCCCGCTGTCCTCGGCGCCGGCCCTGTTGCTGCCGCCGTTTCCGCTGCTGGCGGCGGTGCCGGAGGCCGGGGAGGGGACGCCGCTGCACTGGGCGGCCGGGGTGGTGCCGTTGGCCGCCGGCGTGTTCGTGGGCTGGACGGTGGCGAAGGGGGCGGCATCCGGGGAGTGCGGCGGGACGCGACCGGGTGGTACGCGGGCCGCGCCATGGTCGGCCGGCCGCACCGCCCGTGCCGCCGCACTGGCGTCGGTGATGTGCGCGGCCGTGCTCGCGGGACTGGCCGCACTGTCGGGCGGCCCGCTCGGTTCTGCCGTGCTGTCCCGCTTCGGCCCGCAGTGGTGGCAGGTCGCCGCCGCGACGCTGGCCTGGCTGGGCCTGCTGTCGATCCCCACGGCAGTGGGAGCCCGGGCCTGGCGGTGCCGGACGCCCGGATCGAAGGAGCCGACGATCGGCGAACAGTGGAAAAAGGCGGCCGACGGTGCCCGAGAGCAGCGGCGGACCCGGAAGGGCGACGGCCGCGGCTCGTTCACGCACACGGGAGTGGCGGGCATCGCGGGGGTGGCCGGCGGCCCGGAAGCCGCGGGCGCTCGGGGAGTCGACACGTCGGGCGATGGCGGAAGCGGCGAGGGCGGTGGACGCACCCGGCGTGGCGCTTCGACGGCCGACGGGACGTCGGTGCCGCATCCCCCGAGCCCCACCCCGAACGCGCTCTACGCTCCCTACGAGTACGACGCCCTGCCGGACCGCGACAGGGACTTCGAGCCCTACGACTTCCTGCCGCCCGACCCGGCCCCGGGCCGGTACGACACCACGGCCCCGCCCGACCGGTCCTCACCGCCGGGAACCCCCTGAAGCGTCAGCCGTCCGTCTCCAGAAACCCCCGGAGCTCCTCCGGCAGAAGCTTGGAGCAGGACTGCTTCGCCTCGTTCGTGAGGGCGTCGTTGGTGCACGTGTAGTAGTCGCGGTAGACCAGCTGCGCCGTGAAGGACGCGGCGACCAGGGCGATCGCCAGGGACGCCGTGACCAGGCCGCTCACCGCCGCCGTCGTCTGGGGGCGGCGGTCGCCCTGCTGCTCGGGGGCGGGGGAGTCCGGGTCGGCTTTGCGGGGCCCCGCGCGCAGGGAGCTGATGGCCCAGTAGAGGGCGAGCGCGCCGAGCAGCAGCGCCACGTACGGCCAGCTGAAGAGGGCGAAGAAGAAGGCCCACATGCCCGACAGCAGGGCGTAGCGCGCCCGGCGCTGCGCGGGGTCCGTCGGGTCCCAGCGCATGTTCGGGCCGCCACCCTGGGGTCCGCCGCCCTGGCCCTCGGACCCGCCGCGGGGACGCTCACCGAAACCGCCGGGGGAGCGGCCGGGCTGCTGGTCGCTCCACTGGCTGCCCCAGGGCGAGCGGTCACGCCCGCCACCGTCCTGGGAATCCGGGGAGTCCGGGGAGTCCTCTCCCGACGGGCGTCGCGGCTGCCAGGGCCGGTCCGGCGTGCCCTCGGGCGGCGGGGCGAAGGGGTTGTCCTCCTGGGACTCGCGGCTCCGCCCCTGCCCGCCGTCGCCCGAAGGCGCGTCGGGCGGTGAGCTGGGGCGCTCCCGCAGCAGCACGGCGCCGCGCTCCCCTCCCTGCGGTGACAGCTGGGGGAACGTGAGGAGTCGCAGGCTGCGGTCCGGCATCAAGTGAGCGTCTTCCCGTTGGTGAGGAGGAATGAGTGGACAGGACGGAGCGGCGTCGGACCCGGGTCCGTCACCTCCTGAACGCACCACGTCCGGACGTCGTTCCCGAACCGGCTCCGTCCAGACGCTACCTTCCGGCCCGGCCCCCGTCCCGTGGGGGCCGTGCGCAGTGCCGGTATCGTTGCTGCCGGTCGGCCGGTTCGTAGGCTTCCCCGTATCCGGGGAGGCAAAGCATTCGTATGAATGCACAAGACGTCTGGATGCACAAGGCGTCGCGTGCCCGCCGCCCTGGACAGACGCTCCCCCGAGAAAGGCCTCCACCGTGGCCGCCAAGCCCGTGGCCCCGCGCGCCAAGCGCCTCGTCGTGCTGGTCTCCGGATCAGGCACCAACCTGCAGGCGCTGCTCGACGAGATCGCCGCCGCCGGCGCACCGGCGTACGGGGCCGAGGTCGTGGCCGTCGGCGCGGACCGCGAGGGCATCGAGGGGCTGGCGCGAGCCGAGCGCGCGGGGCTGCCCACGTTCGTGTGCAAGGTCAAGGACCACGGCAGCCGCGAGGAGTGGGACGCCGCCCTCGCCGAGGCCGTCGCCGCGTACGAGCCCGACCTCGTCGTCTCCGCCGGGTTCATGAAGATCGTCGGCAAGGAGTTCCTCGCGCGGTTCGGCGGGCGGTTCGTCAACACCCACCCCGCGCTCCTGCCCAGTTTCCCGGGAGCCCACGGCGTGCGGGACGCGCTCGCGTACGGCGCCAAGGTCACCGGCTGCACCGTCCACTTCGTCGACGACGGTGTCGACACCGGGCCGATCATCGCGCAGGGCGTGGTGGACATCCGGGACGAGGACGACGAAGGCGCTCTGCACGAGCGCATCAAGGAAGTCGAGCGAAGGCTGCTCGTCGAGGTCGTGGGGCGCCTCGCCCGCAACGGCTATCGCATTGAGGGACGAAAGGTAGTTATCCAGTGACCGCCGAGAGCAACAAGCGGCCCCTTCGCCGGGCGCTCGTCAGCGTCTACGACAAGACCGGTCTCGAGGACCTCGCGCGCGGGCTGAACGAGGCCGGGGTCGAGCTCGTCTCCACCGGCTCCACCGCCGCGAAGATCGCCGCTGCCGGCGTCCCCGTCACCAAGGTCGAGGAGCTCACCGGCTTCCCCGAGTGCCTGGACGGCCGCGTGAAGACCCTGCACCCGAGGGTCCACGCCGGCATCCTCGCCGACCTGCGCTTGGAGGACCACCAGCGGCAGCTCGCCGAGCTGGGGGTCGAGCCGTTCGACCTCGTCGTCGTCAACCTCTACCCGTTCCGCGAGACCGTCGCCTCCGGCGCCTCGCCCGACGAGTGCGTGGAGCAGATCGACATCGGCGGCCCCTCGATGGTCCGGGCAGCCGCCAAGAACCACCCCTCGGTCGCGGTCGTCACCAGCCCGGCCCGCTACGCTGACGTGCTGAAGGCCGTCCAGAGCGGGGGCTTCGACCTCACCACCCGCAAGCGGCTCGCCGCCGAGGCCTTCCAGCACACGGCCGCCTACGACGTGGCCGTCGCCTCCTGGTTCGCCTCCTCCTACGCGCCCGTGGACGAGTCGCGGTTCCCCGACTTCCTCGGCGCCACCTGGGAGCGCGAGCACACCCTGCGCTACGGCGAGAACCCGCACCAGCCCGCGGCCCTGTACGTCTCGGGCACCGGCGGCCTCGCCCAGGCCGAGCAGCTGCACGGCAAGGAGATGTCGTACAACAACTACACGGACACGGACGCCGCCCGCCGTGCCGCGTACGACCACGCCGAGCCGTGTGTCGCGATCATCAAGCACGCCAACCCCTGCGGCATCGCCGTCGGCGCGGACGTCGCCGAGGCCCACCGCAAGGCGCACGCGTGCGACCCGCTGTCGGCGTTCGGCGGCGTGATCGCGGTCAACCGCCCGGTCAGCAAGGAGATGGCGGAGCAGGTCGCGGAGATCTTCACCGAGGTCATCGTGGCGCCCGGCTACGAGGACGGGGCCCTGGAGGCCCTCACGAAGAAGAAGAACATCCGCGTGCTGCGCTGCGCCGACGGCCCCGCGGCCCCGGTCGAGGTCAAGCCGATCGACGGCGGCGCGCTGCTCCAGGTCACCGACCGCCTCCAGGCCGACGGCGACGACCCGGCCAACTGGACGCTGGCGACCGGCGATGCGCTGAGCGCCGACGAGCTGGCCGAGCTGTCCTTCGCCTGGAAGGCCTGCCGCGCGGTGAAGTCCAACGCGATCCTGCTCGCCAAGGACGGCGCCTCGGTAGGCGTCGGCATGGGGCAGGTCAACCGGGTGGACTCCGCGAAGCTGGCCGTCGAGCGGGCCGGTGCCGAGCGTGCCGCGGGCGCGTACGCCGCGTCGGACGCGTTCTTCCCCTTCCCGGACGGCCTGGAGATCCTCACCGCTGCCGGAGTCAAGGCCGTGGTCCAGCCCGGCGGTTCGGTCCGTGACGAGCTGGTCGTCGAGGCCGCGCAGAAGGCCGGCGTCACGATGTACTTCACGGGGACGCGGCACTTCTTCCACTGAGCCGTCGGTGACGGAGCGGGCCGGCGACCACGCCGGCCCGCTCCGTATATGTCAGCCGCCGGCCAGGCGTCAGCGGTCGACCTCGTACCGCCCGACCTCCAGGAAGTACCGCAGCTCCTCCGGAGTGCCGTCGATGACCTCCTCGGCGGCCGCGCGCAGCGCCGCGCTGATCGTCGGGTCGGCCAGCATGCGGGCGATGGCGACGCGGTCGTCCTCGGCCTGGGCGAGGCGGTAACCGGTCTCCAGGAAGGCACGCAGGGCTTCGGGGGTGTTGATGTCGAGGGCCTCGTTGGCTTCGCGCTTGACGCCGCGGCCGGAGTCGGGGTCGCCGATGATGCGGGCGATGGCGACGCGGTCGTCCTCGGCCTGGGCGAGGCGGTAGCCCGTCTTCAGGAACTCCCGCATGCCCTCCACGGTGCCGTCGAGCGCCGCGTTGGCCTCGCGGGTGACGCGGCGGCCCGAGTCCGGATCGGCCAGGATGCGCACGATGGCGAACCGGAGGTCGTCCAGGGACATCTCGTCCACCGGCGTGCCGTCCGACGGAACGGCGGCCGCCGTCGCGGCGGCCGTGGGAGCCGTGGTCGTCGGAGCCGTGGCCGTGGCGAAGGCGGGGGCGGTGAACAGGAGGGCCGGGGCAAGGGCGCCGGTGGCCACGAGCAGGGCACCGCGGGTGAGTCTCATGCGTGAACCTCTCTCCAACTGTTGGGAATCGAGAGCATGTTCGCATGTTTCGCCCGGTCGGTCCGGTCATTTGTGACCGCACGCCAACTCGCTCGTGACGACACGTCAACCGCAGCGGCGGTCACTTCTTCCCGGGCGGGGCGTACTCCTTCAGGAAGTGGGCCACGCGGCCGGCGTAGGCGCGTACGTCCGGGGGCACGCCGCCCGTCGCGTTCACCGTCCGGTACGACGTGCGGTAGGCGGCGGCGATCAGGACCCGCCGGTCACCGGGCAGGCCCTCGTGCAGGCGCGGGGTGATCCAGCACAGGTAGCGGCCCATCGCCGGGATGGACTCGGCGGGAGGGAAGGGGGGCTGGGGGACCGCCTCGCCGGGGGTGCCGTCCTCGTTCATCCACCAGCGCAGGACGCGCGGGGTCCAGCGGGCGATGCCGTACTCGTCGTGGTCGGGGTCCGAGAGGTCCGGGTCGAAGTCGCTCTCCACCTTCAGCATGGCGGCGATCAGGACCGGGGTGACCTCCTTCTGGTCGCAGTCGTGCGCCGTCTCGACGATCAGCAGCCGGTAGGCGGGCGGAACGCCCCGGTCGGTGCGGAGCTCGGAGGCGCCGTACGCGGCCGCGGAGACGTTCGCCGTCGCGCCGGAACCGCTGCCACCGCTGCTCCCGGCACCGGCCCAGACGCTGATGCCGTAGGCGAGGGCGGCCAGGGCCGTCACCGCCCCGGCCAGGACGGCCGCGACGGGCCGGCGGCGCAGGCGGCGGGCCGCGGGGGACAGCCGGGGCAGGCGGAGGGCGCGACCGCCCGGGCCGGCGGCCGCCGTCACCCGGCGCAGCAGCGCCGCGCCGCCGATGCGCTGCTGGTGCGTCCGGGTCAGGCAGGCGCGCACGATCTCCCGCCAGGCGTCGGGCAGTTCGGGCGACAGCCGCAGTGCGTCGACACCGCGGGCGTACGCCGCGGCCGCGTCGCGGCGGGCGGCCGGGGTGGCCCCGGGCAGCGGGAAGGAGCCGGTGAGCGCGAGGTGGGCGAGGACACCGAAGGCCCAGATGTCGGCGGACGGACGGATACGGCGGCCCCGTTCGCCGATCTCGGTCCACAGGAGTTCCGGCGGCGTGTAGTCGGGGGTGGAGAAGGCCGGCGTGTAGGCGTGGGTGCCCTCCAGCTCGGCGGCCATGTTGAAGTCGGCGAGGCGGACCGAACCGTCCGCCATCAGCAGCACGTTGGCCGGTTTCAGGTCGCCGTGCACCCAGCCGGCGTCGTGGAGCTGGGCGAGGCCCTCGGCGATCTGCGCGAGCAGCCCGGGGCCGGCGGCGGGCCGGGGCGTGGCCGCGAGCAGGGCCGACAGGGAGCCCTCGGCCTTCTCCAGGACGAGGACGGTGGCGCCGTCCAGGTCGGGGTGGGCCGGATCGTCGACCGTCAGCGTCTGGTACATCCGCACCAGCCGCGGATGCCGCAGCCGCCGGTACAGCTCGACCTCCCGCTCGATCAGCTCGCGCAGATGGGTCAGCCGGCGGGGCGTGGCCGTCCCGGTGGGCAGGAACTTCAGCGCGGCCGTGGGCGGCAGCCGGGTGCCGGTGCCGTCACCGACGCGCCGGGCCGCGTACACGCTGCCGAAGGCGCCCGTCGCGATGGGCTCGCGCACCTCCCAGACCCCGACCCGGTAGCCCTTGGGCACGGGTACGGCGTACGCCTCGGTCACCGGATCGCCCCGGCCCGGCCGGGACGGCCGAGGGCCCCGGGGGCGCCGCGCGCGGATCCGCCGCGGGCGGGTCGTTCACCGGGCGTGATGTGAAGGGGGGTGCGGTTTCGCTCGTCCTCCGTGGTCGGCGGAGGTACCACGATGATGCTGTACAAGGTGCTCTCCCCGTGCCTGAACAGCTACCACCGTCAGACTAGGGCGACGCACCAGGGCCGTGCCCCCCTCGTACGGGTGAGACACGGCCCTTGGAAGTGTTTGGCGTGAACCGGTCCTGTCGACCGGGCCCCCTCAGTAGCGGGGGCGGTTGAACCAGGCCTTGCCGTTGGCGTTGCCGACGAACACCGCGACCAGGATGGCCAGGACGGTGTGCACCAGACCGACGAGGAGGAACGGGTAGATGCCGAGGATCGCCGTGATGATGGCGAAGACCAGGATGGTGACCCGGGCGCCGTTGCCGCCGTTCTTGAACTTCGTCGCCAGAACGGCGGCGAACACCAGCCAGGCCAGGCCGAACACCACATAGCCCCAGATCACACCGGTCGAGTTGCCGACCAGGTCCTGGAAGGCTGTGTCGTCCTTGAGGGACTCGTTGTCCTTCGCGGCGTTGAGTGCCGCGGCGGCGAAGGCGAAGACGGCGATGCCGACGACCTGCAGACCGACGATGACCCACATCATCACGCGGGCCGCGCCCACCGAGCCGGGCATCGTGGTCGGCGCGGCGGGGCCGCCGTAGGGGGAGACCGGAGGCGCCTGCGGGTAGCCGTAACCGGGAGCCTGCCCCTGGTCCTGCGGGTAACCGTAGCCCGGCTGCTGCTGCGGCTGCTGCCCCTGGGGAGCGCCGTAGGGGTTGTTGGGGTCGCCGTAGCTCATGGGGGACTTTCCTCCGTTGGTCCGAGTGCGGGGACGACGCGTGACATCCGCACGGAGGAAAAACTTCAGTATTGCGACCGTCCCCCCGTTGAACTGCCCGCGGCACTTGTCGGCTCATCGTTCTTCACCACTGACCGGCTTGTCCAGCCGCATTCCCGATGTGTTGTGCAAGTGCAACATCGCCGATCATGGGCGGATACGGGAGGGCGGACCCCGCGGTGCCCGTATTGCGGTCGGATTGGAACCGTGGCGGGGTCATCCGCGAGGATGGGGACATGACCGCCCAGATTCTCGATGGCAAGGCCACCGCAGCCGCGATCAAGTCCGATCTGACCGCCCGCGTGGCGGCGCTGAAGGAGAAGGGCGTCACGCCCGGCCTCGGCACGATCCTGGTCGGGGACGACCCCGGCAGCCAGAAGTACGTCGCCGGCAAGCACCGCGACTGCGCGCAGGTGGGCATCGCCTCCATCCAGCGCGAACTGCCCGCCACGGCGACCCAGGAGGAGATCGAGGCGGCCGTCCGCGAGCTGAACGAGGACCCGGCCTGCACCGGGTACATCGTGCAACTGCCGCTGCCCAAGGGCATCGACGAGAACCGCATCCTCGAACTGATGGATCCGGACAAGGACGCGGACGGGCTGCACCCGATGAACCTGGGGCGCCTCGTCCTCAACGAGCCCGCCCCGCTGCCCTGCACCCCCAACGGCGTGCTGACGCTGCTGCGCCGCTACGGCGTGGAGATCAAGGGTGCCGAGGTCGTGGTCGTCGGACGCGGTGTGACCATCGGCCGGCCGATGCCGCTGCTGCTCACCCGCCGCAGCGAGAACGCCACCGTGACGCAGTGCCACACCGGCACGCGTGACCTGTCGGCGCACCTCAAGCGCGCGGACATCATCGTCGCCGCGGCCGGCTCCGCCCATCTGATCCGTGCCGAGGACGTGAAGCCCGGCGCGGCCGTCCTCGACGTCGGCGTCTCCCGCAGCGCCGAGGGCAAGATCGTGGGCGACGTCCACCCCGACGTCGCCGAGGTCGCCGGCTGGATCTCCCCGAACCCCGGCGGAGTCGGCCCGATGACCCGTGCCCAGCTGCTCGTCAACGTGGTCGAGGCGGCGGAGCGCAGTGCCGGCTGAGCACCGGGCCCCGAGCGGGCACGAGGTCCGGGGCGGGCACGAGACCTCGAGCGGGCACGAGCCGTCGAGCGGGCACGAGACCCCGGGCGGACGCACGGCCCCGGACCGTCAAGAGGCCCCACACGGACACGAGTCGGCGGAGGAGCTCACCGTCCGGGACCCCGTCAGCGCGCCCGACGCCGAAGGGCGGCCGCGACGGGTCACCCGGCGCTTCCCGCTGTTCACCAAGGACACCGCGCGCCCCGAGGGCGGCGGCCGGGCAGCGCCCGGGGACGCTCCCGCGCCGGCGCGGCAGTGGCCCGTGCTCGCCGTGCTGGGGCTGGCCGGGGTCGGGCTGCTGGTGACCGCGTTCGGCCTGTTCCGGCTCGGGACGCTGCTGATCGGCGCCGCCCTGCTGGGTGGTGGCGCGCTGCGCTGGCTGCTGCCGGACGTCGGCATGCTCGCCGTCCGCTCCCGCTTCACGGACATCGTCACCTACGGCCTGCTGGGCATGGTGATCGTCATGCTGGCGCTGATGGCACAGCCGAATCCGTGGCTGCAGATCCCGTTCCTGAAGGACACCCTGCACTTCACGGTCACCAGCGAATGACGAGGACGGCGGTCCGTCCTCTCCCCCGAGGAAGGACGGGCCGCCGCCACGCCCCACCTTCCTGCACCGCGAACGGCCTGTTCAACGGCTGTCAGTGCGCTGTGGCACGGAAGTGACAGTTCCGGTACGTCTGGCTTCCAATACCACACAAAGTGGTGCGACAGCGGGGTCGGCATGGACAATCAGGACGGTCCAGGGTGTATCGCGCGCGGTCACCATGCTCCTGTGCGCCCCTCGTCAGGGAACTGAGATCCTGGCTGGGCGCATCCCTGTGGGTATCCAGAACGGGGACTCGGCCGAGGCCGCCGCGCGCGGGGCGAGCAGCGCGAGAAATATCAGCACGTTTCGGGGGGAAGAGGGGGAGCAATGCCTCGTTGGAAGGCCTTGCCGGATGAGCTCGATCCACAGATCAGGGAGTTCACCAGCCAGCTGCGCAGGCTCGTGGACCGCGGTGGTCTGAGCATCGCGTCGGTCGCGGACCGCACGGGCTACAGCAAGACGTCGTGGGAGCGATACCTGAACGGCCGGCTGCTCGCCCCCAAGGGCGCGATCGTGGCCCTGGCCGAGGTCACGGGCACCAACCCGGTGCACCTGACCACGATGTGGGAGCTCGCCGAGCGCGCCTGGAGCCGCTCGGAGATGCGGCACGACATGACGATGGAGGCCATCCGGATCTCCCAGGCGCGTGCGGCGCTCGGGGAGTTCGGCGGGCAGGACTTCAGCGATCCCTCGGCCGGTGGCAAGGCGGCCTCGGCGGGTGAGGGCAGAGCGGCCTCCACGGGCAGCGGCGGGCCCGCCCGCAGGAGCGGCGGCACCACGGTCACGCCGGGCATCGCGGGACCGGCCGGTGTGGCCCCGACCGTGCCGCCCCAGCCGACGGCTCCGGAGGTCCAGGACTCCACCGGCTCGGATCTGCGGGAGAGCGGCCGAACCGCCGAGCCCGAGGTCAACTCGTGGGGACTGGCCGGGTACCAGGGCCCGTCGCCGACGGGCGGGCGCTCCGCCGGTTCCGGCGCGGGCACGGGATCCCGGCCCGGCTCGGGCCCCGGAACCTCCGCCGGGTCGCCCGGCGGCCCCGGCCGGACCCCCGGTGCGGGGGCGGGCTCGTACGGCGAACCGCAGGACGCCGTCCCGAACCGGGCGGGCGGGGCCGGTGGCGCAGGGGGGACGCGCCGCACGGCTTCCGCCTCCGCCGCCGCGGGCAAGAAGCGGACGGTGACCTTCGTCGCGGGTGTCGTGGGCGTGCTCGTGGTGATCGCCGGCGCGTTCTACCTCACCGGCGGCGGTGGGGGCGACGAGGCCGAGGGCGGCGCCCCGTCGCCCTCGCCGACCGTCAGCAGGGACCAGAAGCTGCCGCCCGGCGTGAAGTGCAGCGGTGCCGACTGCACCGGCAAGGACGCGGAGGCCATGGGGTGCAGTGGTGACCTGGTGACCACCGCGCAGACGGCGACCGTCGGCACGACCACGGTCGAGGTCCGCTACAGCAAGACCTGCCAGGCGGCCTGGGGGCGTATCACGCAGGCCACCCAGGGCGACGAGGTCCAGATCGGCTCGGGCAAGGCGAAGCAGACCGGCAGCATCACCGCGACCGGGGACAGCATCGCCTACACCCCGATGGTGGCCGTGAAGAGCGCCGCCGACGCCAAGGCCTGCGCGACGCTGGGAACCGGACAGAAGGGCTGCACCGACTGAGGGGGCGACACGGCGGCATCCGCTGACCCGGGCGGGCGGGGAGAAAGCCCGGTGAGGGGGTGCAGGCCGCGTCTGCCGACCTGGGCGGCGGAGAAATTCCGAAAGGGGGGAATGCCCGCCGGAATCCGGGGCACGTGAACCGTACCCCCACGGGAGTCCGGCACGGTCGGTATCCCCCAGGCGGCCGCCTTCGTCCTCCTCTCCCGGACGGGCGGCCGCCTCTTGCATGGGGGGCGCACATGCGTACGCACCGGGGCGGTGTTGTGGGCCGGGCCACACCGACCCGGACGTCCGGGATCCCGGATGCGCGATAGCCTGACCGCTGGATCGATCTCTTGACGCCAAGAGATCGATCAAACGTCCGGGGCAGGGACCCCGCCCCACCGCCAGCTGTCATACGGAGAACGCCATGACCCGCACTCCCGTGAACGTCACCGTCACCGGCGCGGCCGGCCAGATCGGTTACGCCCTGCTCTTCCGCATCGCCTCCGGTCAGCTGCTCGGCGCGGACGTGCCGGTGAAGCTGCGCCTGCTGGAGATCACGCCGGCCCTGAAGGCGGCCGAGGGCACGGCCATGGAGCTGGACGACTGCGCGTTCCCGCTCCTGCAGGGCATCGACATCACCGACGACCCGAACGTCGCCTTCGACGGCACCAATGTCGGTCTGCTCGTCGGCGCCCGCCCCCGCACCAAGGGCATGGAGCGCGGCGACCTGCTGGAGGCCAACGGCGGCATCTTCAAGCCGCAGGGCAAGGCGATCAACGACCACGCCGCGGACGACGTCAAGATCCTGGTCGTCGGCAACCCGGCCAACACCAACGCCCTCATCGCCCAGGCCGCCGCGCCGGACGTTCCGGCCGAGCGCTTCACCGCGATGACCCGCCTGGACCACAACCGCGCGCTGACCCAGCTCGCGAAGAAGACGGGCTCGACGGTCGCCGACATCAAGCGCCTGACCATCTGGGGCAACCACTCCGCCACCCAGTACCCCGACATCTTCCACGCCACCATCGCCGGCAAGAACGCCGCCGAGGTCGTGAACGACGAGAAGTGGCTGGCCGAGGACTTCATCCCGACCGTCGCCAAGCGCGGTGCGGCGATCATCGAGGCCCGTGGCGCGTCCTCCGCCGCGTCGGCCGCCAACGCCGCCATCGACCACGTCCACACCTGGGTCAACGGCACCGCCGAGGGCGACTGGACCTCCATGGGCATCCCGTCGGACGGCTCCTACGGCGTCCCGGAGGGCCTGATCTCCTCCTTCCCCGTCACCACCAAGGACGGCACGTACGAGATCGTCCAGGGCCTGGACATCAACGAGTTCTCCCGCGCCCGGATCGACGCCTCCGTCAAGGAGCTCGAGGAGGAGCGCGAGGCGGTCCGCGGCCTCGGCCTCATCTGACCGGAGCCTCTCCGCGTTCGTACGCAGGCCCCGTACCGGTTGCTTCCGGTGCGGGGCCTGCGGCCTTTCCGCACCCGGACGTCTTCCGACCTCGCACGGTGTGACGCCACGTACCTGATGCATGGATGGTTTGCGGCGATTTGCCCCCATCTCCCGTGACACAGCGCACTTTCGGCCATGGGCGCGCATGCAATTGCGGGAGGAGGGCAGGCGAACTCGGTCTCTTAGTGACACGAATGTGACACAGGGGCGCTGATCAGGAACGGAAGGCGAAGAGCGATCATGGCGGAAAGTACCGAACTTCAGGCGCGTGAAACCATCCATGCGGGAGGAGAGTGGCGGGCGGCCACCTCCGGGGCCACCCGCGAGATCCTCGACCCCGCGGACGCCCTGCCCTTCGCCGTGGTCGCGGAGGGCGACGAGAAGGACACCGATCTGGCGATCGCCGCCGCCCGGCGCGCCTTCGACGAGGGCCCCTGGCCGCACACGCCTGTCACCGAGCGGGCCGCGCTGCTGAGGCGCGTCGCCGATCTCCTCGTGCGGGACCGCGAGAAGCTGGGCCGGCTGGAGGCCCAGGACGCGGGCAAGACCGTCGAGGAGGGCCGCGTCGACATCGACTGTGTCGCCGACGCCTTCCGCTATTTCGCCGACCTGGTCGCCGGCGAGGCGCCCGGCCGGGTCGTGGACGCCGGCTCGCCCGACATCCACAGCGTCGTCGTGCACGAGCCGATCGGCGTCTGCGCGATGATCACGCCCTGGAACTACCCCCTGCTCCAGGCCAGCTGGAAGATCGCTCCCGCCCTCGCCGCCGGCAACACCTTCGTCATCAAGCCGAGCGAGATCACGCCGATGACGACGATCGCGGTCATCGAGCTGCTCGTCGAGGCCGGGCTCCCCGAGGGCGTCGCGAACATCGTCACCGGTCCCGGCCACTCGGTGGGCGCGCGCCTGTCCGAGCACCCCGACGTCGACCTGGTCTCCTTCACCGGCGGCCTGGTCAGCGGCACCAAGGTCGCCCAGGCCGCCGCACCGACCGTCAAGAAGGTCGCCCTCGAACTCGGCGGCAAGAACCCCAACGTCGTCTTCGCCGACGCCTGCGCCACCGAGGAGGGCTTCGACACCGCCGTCGACCAGGCCCTCAACGCCGCCTTCATCCACAGCGGCCAGGTCTGCTCGGCCGGCGCCCGCCTCATCATCGAGGAGTCCGTCCGCGACCGCTTCGTCACCGAACTCGCCCGGCGCGCCGAGAGGATCCGCCTCGGCCGCGGCACCGAGGACGGCGTCGAGTGCGGCCCGCTCGTCTCCGAGCAGCAGCGCGCCAAGGTCGAGATGTACGTCGAGTCCGCCCTCAAGGAGGGCGCGGTGCTGCGCTCCGGGGGCAAGCGTCCCGAGCCGTCCCCGCAGCGCCCCGAGAACGGCTACTTCTACGAGCCGACCGTCCTGGACCACTGCCACCGCGAGATGCGCGTCATCCGGGAGGAGGTCTTCGGGCCGGTCCTCACCGTCGAGACCTTCCGTACCGAGGACGAGGCCGTCGCCCTCGCCAACGACACCGAGTACGGACTCGCGGGCGGCGTCTGGACGGCCGACGCGGGCCGCGCCCGCCGCGTGGCCGGCCGGCTGCGCCACGGCACCATCTGGATCAACGACTTCCACCCCTACCTGCCGCAGGCGGAGTGGGGTGGCTTCGGCAAGAGCGGAGTGGGCCGCGAGCTGGGGCCGGCCGGACTCGCCGAGTACCGAGAGACCAAGCACGTCTACCAGAACCTCGCTCCCAAGCCGGTGCGCTGGTTCGCGGGCTGACTCCCGCCCCCGCCGGGCCGCCGACCCCTCATCCCGGGCTGACCCCCACACCCCGGGCTGAACGTCCCCGTCCCCCGAGCTCGTTCACTTCATCCCCACTGGAGCAAGTACGCCATGTCCCACACCAGTCATGAGTACGACTATGTCGTGATAGGCGGCGGAACCGCTGGTTCTGTGATCGCCTCCCGCCTGACCGAGAACCCGGACGTCACCGTCGCCGTCATCGAGGGCGGCCCCAGCGACGTCGGACGCGATGACGTGCTGACCCTGCGCCGCTGGATGGGCCTGCTCGGCGGCGAGCTCGACTACGACTACCCGACCACCGAACAGCCACGCGGAAACTCGCATATCCGGCACAGCCGGGCCCGCGTCCTGGGTGGCTGCTCCTCGCACAACACCCTGATCGCCTTCAAGCCGCTGCCGGCCGACTGGGACGAGTGGGAGGCCGCCGGGGCCAAGGGCTGGGGCGCGGTGCAGATGGAGGCGTACTTCGCCCGGCTGCTCAACAACATCGTCCCGGTCGACGAGAAGGACCGGAACGCCATCGCCCGCGACTTCGTCGACGCGGCCCAGGAGGCCCTGGGTGTGCCGCGCGTCGAGGGCTTCAACAAGAAGCCGTTCACCGAGGGCGTCGGCTTCTTCGATCTCGCCTACCACCCCGAGAACAACAAGCGGTCCTCCGCGTCGGTGGCCTACCTCCACCCGGTGATGGACGAGCGGCCCAACCTGACGATCATGCTGGAGACCTGGGCGTACAAGCTCCAGCTGGACGGCAACCGTGCCGAGGGCGTGCACGTGCGCACCAAGGACGGCGAGGAGATCCTCGTCAAGGCCCGGGGCGAGGTCCTGCTGTGCGCCGGTGCCGTGGACTCGCCCCGGCTGCTGATGCACTCCGGCATCGGCCCCAAGGCCGATCTGGAGAAGCTGGGCATCCCCGTCACGCACGACCTGCCGGGTGTCGGCGAGAACCTGCTCGACCACCCCGAGTCGGTCATCGTCTGGGAGACCAACGGCCCCATCCCGGAGAACTCCGCGATGGACTCCGACGCGGGCCTGTTCGTGCGCCGCGACCCCGAACTGGCGCACCCCGACCTGATGTTCCACTTCTACCAGATCCCCTTCACGGACAACCCGGAGCGACTGGGCTACCAGCGGCCGGAGTTCGGCGTCTCCATGACCCCGAACATCCCCAAGCCCAAGAGCCGCGGCCGGCTCTACCTGACCAGCGCCGACCCCGAGGTCAAGCCCGCGCTGGACTTCCGCTACTTCACCGACGAGGACGACTACGACGGCAAGACCCTCGTCGACGGCATCAAGATCGCCCGCGAGATCGCCAGGACCGAGCCCCTGGCCCACTGGCTCAAGCGCGAGGTCGCCCCCGGCCCGGACGTCACCGGCGACGAGGAGCTCGGCGAGTACGCCCGCAAGGTCGCGCACACCGTCTACCACCCCGCCGGCACCTGCAAGATGGGCGCCGCCGACGACCGGTCGGCCGTCGTCGACCCGGAGCTGCGCATCCGCGGCCTGGAGGGCATCCGCATCGCCGACGCCTCCGTGTTCCCCACGATGACCACCGTCAACCCGATGATCGGAGTCCTCATGGTCGGTGAGAAGGCCGCCGAGCTGATCGGTGGTGGTTCCAAGTGACCGCGACCCTCGAACCCCCCACGGAGCAGACCATGGACACCGCCCCCGTCTTCTCCGTCGAGAACCTGTGGAAGGTGTTCGGCCCCAAGGCCGACCGCGTTCCCGCCGACCCCGAGCTCACCGCCCTCGACCCCGCCGAGCTGCGCTCCCGCACCGGCTGCACGGCCGCCGTCCGGGACGTCAGCTTCGACGTGCGCAAGGGCGAGGTCTTCGTCGTCATGGGCCTGTCCGGCTCCGGCAAGTCCACGCTGGTGCGCTGTCTGACCCGGCTGATCGAGCCGACCGCGGGCACCATCGCCATCGACGGCGAGGACGTCCGCGCCATGGACCGCTCCCGGCTGCGCGAACTGCGCCGCCACCGCGCCGCGATGGTCTTCCAGCACTTCGGCCTGCTGCCGCACCGCTCGGTCCTCGACAACGTCGCCTACGGCCTGGAGATCCAGGGCATGGGCAAGGCCGAGCGCCGCGAGCGGGCCGCCGAGGTCGTCGCCAAGGTCGGTCTGGAAGGCATGGAGCACCGCCGCCCCGGCCAGCTCTCCGGCGGTCAGCAGCAGCGTGTCGGCCTCGCCCGCGCGCTCGCCGCCGACCCCGAGGTCCTGCTCTTCGACGAGCCGTTCAGCGCGCTCGACCCGCTGATCCGGCGGGACATGCAGGAGGAGGTCATCCGGCTGCACCACGAGGAGGGCCGCACGATGGTCTTCATCACGCACGACCTCCAGGAGGCCCTGAAGCTGGGCGACCGCATCGCCCTGATGCGCGACGGCCGGGTCGTCCAGCTCGGCACGCCCGAGGAGATCGTGGGCGCGCCCGCCGACGACTACGTCCGCGAGTTCGTCCGGGACGTCCCGCGCGAGCAGGTCCTGACCGTCCGCACGGCCATGCGCCGCCCCTCGGCGGACCAGGACGGCAGCGGACCGGCCGTGCGCCCCGACGCGACGGTGTCCGAGGCGATCGAGGCGGTCGCCCGCGCCGGCGCTCCGGCCCGGGTCGTGGACAAGGGCCGGTGCGTGGGCGTGGTCGACTCCGACACGCTGCTCGGTGTCGTCGCCGGGACGGAGCAGCTCGCTCCGCCCGGGACGCGGCAGCCCAAGGAGGCGGTGTGATGGCGACCATCACCGCATCCCCGCCGCGCGTCGGCCTGCCCGCCTTCCTCAAGCACCGGGCCGTCCACAAGCTGCTGCTGCTCGCCGTGGCCGCCGCCATCCTCGTGCCCCTGGCCAACGCCCGCTGGGCGAGCGGCAGCTGGCCGAGCGCCCTGACCCTCGACTTCTCCCAGCCGCTCGCCAAGGCCAGCGACTGGATCATCGACAACCGCGACAGCCACCCGCTGTTCCTCTACTTCTTCGGCCACGTCAGCAACATCGTCGTCATCGCCGTACGGGCCGTCTACCTCACCCTCCTGGCCGTCGGCTGGGCGGGCGTCACGGCCATCGGCGCGCTGGTCGCCTGGCGCGTGGCGGGCGTGAAGCTGGCGCTCGGCACGGCCGTCGCGTTCCTCGCCTGCGGGCTGCTCGGCATGTGGGTGCCGACCATGCAGACCCTCGCCCTGATGGTCGTCGCGGTCATCGCGTCGGTCGCCGTCGGCGCGGTGCTCGGTCTCGCCGCCGGGCTGTCCGACCGGATGGACCGCGTCCTGCGCCCGGTCCTGGACACCATGCAGGTGCTGCCCGCCTTCGCCTACCTGCTGCCGGTCGTCCTGGTCTTCGGCATCGGCGTCCCTGCGGCCGTCCTGGCCACCGTCATCTACGCCGCCCCGCCCATGGCCCGCCTGACCTCGCTCGGTCTGCGCGGCGCCGACCAGGGGGTGCTGGAAGCCGTCGAGTCGCTCGGCTCCACCGCGCGCCAGCGCCTGCTGACCGCACGGATCCCGCTGGCCCGCAAGGAACTCCTCCTCGGCCTCAACCAGACGATCATGATGGCGCTGTCCATGGCCGTCATCGCGGCCGTCATCGGCGCGGGCGGTCTCGGTGACCGCGTCTACCAGGCCCTGGCCTCGGTCGACGTCGGCGCCGCGCTCGCCGCCGGCATCCCGATCGTGCTGCTGGCCGTCGTCCTGGACCGCGTCACCGGCGCGGCGGGGGAGAAGCTCGGCGCCGAACCCGAGCCCCACAGCGGCCGCGGCTGGCTCTACGCCCTCGCCGGTGTCGTCGTCGTGGCGGTCGCCGGGCGGCTCGCGGGCCGCCTCGACTGGCCCGACGCCTGGATCGTCAACATCGCCGAGCCCGTCAACCGCGCCGTCGACTGGATGACCGCGCACCTGTACTCGGGCGTCCCCGTCATCGGCGGCACCGCCGACTGGGCGGGCCACTTCACCACCTGGGTCCTCGACCCCATGCGCGACGGCCTGCAGGCGCTGCCCTGGTGGGGCCTCCTGCTGATCGTCGCCGCCCTGGCCTGGGTCATCGGCACCTGGCGCACCGCGCTCACCGCCGTCCTCGCCATGGCCGCGATCGGCGTCCTCGGCGTCTGGAAGCCGTCTCTCGACACCCTCTCCCAGGTGCTGGCGGCCGTCGCCGTCACCCTGGTCGTCGGCTTCGCCGTCGGTATCGCCGCGGCCCGCAGCGACCGTCTGGAGCGGGCGCTGCGCCCGGTCCTCGACGTGTTCCAGACGATGCCGCAGTTCGTGTACCTGATCCCGGTCGTCGCCCTGTTCGGCGTCGGCCGCGCCCCGGCCGTCGCCGCGGCGATCGTCTACGCCCTGCCGGCCGTCGTCCGGATCACCACCCAGGGCCTGCGCCAGGTCGACCCGGCCGCGCTGGAGGCGGCCGGCTCGCTGGGCGCGACCAGCTGGCAGCAGCTGCGGCAGGTCCAGCTCCCGCTGGCCCGCCCGGCGCTGCTGCTCGCCGTCAACCAGGGTCTCGTCCTGGTCCTCGCCGTCGTCGTCATCGGCGGCCTGGTCGGCGGCGGCGCCCTCGGCTACGACGTCGTCTTCGGCCTCGCCCAGGGCGACCTGGCGACCGGTCTGGTGGCCGGCGGCGCGATCGTCTGCCTCGGCCTGATGCTCGACCGGGTGACGCAGCCCACCGAACGCCGTGCGAAGAAGGGAGCGTGACATGCGAGTCCGCAAGACTGCCGTGATCGCCGCGGCGAGCTCCCTGGCACTGCTCACCGGCTGCGGCGCGGCCGACATGACCAAGCAGGCCTCGCCCTTCGCGGGCGCGCAGGGCTCCAAGACCGTGACCCTGTCCGTACAGTCCTGGGTGGGCGCCCAGTCCAACGTGGCCGTCGCCCAGTACCTCCTGGAGCACGAGCTCGGCTACCGCGTCGACACCGTCCAGGTCGACGAGGTGCCCGCCTGGGACGCCCTCAGCCAGGGCCGCGTCGACGCGCTCCTGGAGGACTGGGGCCACCCCGAGCAGGAACAGCGGTACGTCAAGGACAAGAAGACGATCGCGCCCGGCGGCGAACTCGGCGTCACCGGCCACATCGGCTGGTTCGTCCCGACGTACCTCGCCAAGAAGCACCCGGACATCACGAACTGGAAGAACCTCAACAAGTACGCCGACCTCTTCCGCACCCCGGAGAGCGGCAACAAGGGCCAGCTGATGGACGGTTCGCCGTCCTACGTCACCAACGACAAGGCGCTGGTGAAGAACCTGAAGCTGGACTACCAGGTGGTGTTCGCCGGGTCCGAGGCGGCGCAGATCACGCAGATGAGGCAGTTCGCCAAGGAGAAGAAGCCCTTCCTCACCTACTGGTACTCCCCGCAGTGGCTCTTCAAGAAGGTCCCGATGACCGAGGTGAAGCTGCCGCCGTACAAGGAGGGCTGCGACGCCGACCCGGAGAAGGTCGCCTGCGCCTATCCGCACACCCCGCTGCAGAAGTACCTCAACGCGGACTTCGCGAAGAAGGGCGGCAAGGCGGCGGCCTTCCTGAAGAAGTTCAAGTGGACGACCGAGGACCAGAACGAGGTCTCCCTGATGATCGCCGACAAGAAGATGACGCCTCAGGACGCGGCGAAGAAGTGGGTGGACAGCCACAAGTCCACATGGAAGAAGTGGCTGTCCTGACGTCCACTACGCCAACCGGGCGACGATCTCCCGCAGGGCGCGGGCAGCCCGCCGCTGGAGCCCCGGCCCGAAGGTGATCCGGGTGGCCCCTCGCGCGCCGAGTTCGGCGGGTGAGGGGCCGCCGTCGGTCGGAGCCCCTGCGTTGATCGGCCCCTGGATCCCGGCCCGCAGCAGCGGCAGCACCTCCGGCGGGGCGTCGATCGGGTACACGCAGTCGGCCCCCGCGGCGACGTACAGCGCCGCCCGCTCGATGGCCGGGCCGGGATCGGCCACCCCGCAGGCGAAGGTGTCGATGCGGGCGTTGACGAACAGCCGGTCACCGGCCGCCTCCCGCACCTCGGCCAGCCAGCCGGCGTGCGCGCGGGGGTCCTTCAGCACCTCGCCCTCCGAGTCCTCCAGGTTGCACCCGACCGCACCCACCTCCAGCAGCCGCTCCACGAGGTCCTTCGGGGCGAGCCCGTAACCGCCCTCCACGTCCGCCGACACGGGCACGTCCACGGCCCGGACGATCCGGGCGACCGCCGCGAACATCTCGTCGGCCGGGACCTGACCGTCCTCGTACCCCAGCGAGGCGGCGACCCCCGCGCTGGGCGTGGCGAGCGCGGGGAACCCGGCCTCGGCGAACACCCGCGCACTGGCCGCGTCCCACGGCCCGGGCAGCACGAGCGGATCGCCGGGCGCCCGGTGGTGGTGCAGGGCGCGGAACACCCCGGCCTTGCCCGTCGTACGCCCCGTCCCGGCCGTCACTTGTGCTGTCCCGGCTGGTAGTGCCCCGGCGCCATACGGCACGTCACCCCGAACCGGTTCCACGCGTTGATCACCGTGATCGCGGCGATGACCTGCGCCAGCTCGGCCTCCTCGAAGTGCTTCGCGGCGTTGTCGTAGACCTCGTCCGGCACGAAACCGTGCGTCAGGACCGTCACCGCCTCCGTCAGCTCCAGCGCCGCGAGCTCCTTCGCGGTGTAGAAGTGCCGCGACTCCTCCCACGCCCCGAGCTGGATGATCCGCTCGACGCTCTCCCCGGCGGCGAGGGCGTCCTTGCTGTGCATGTCGAGGCAGAACGCGCAGCCGTTGATCTGCGAGGCGCGGATCTTCACCAGCTCCAGCAGCTTGGGGTCCAGGCCCCGCCGGGCCGCCACGTCGAGCCGGACCATCGCCTTGTAGACCTCGGGCGCGTGCGTGGCCCACTCCAGGCGGGCGGGCTGTTCGGGGGCGTACTCCACGCTTTCCGGGGCCGTCGTTTCGTCGGTGTGCGTCGTCATGCCCTCGACCCTAGGAAGGAAGCAGCCCAGGGGTATGGTCCATTTCCATGGCGGAATCCTGGGCCACTCCGGGGCTCGACCTGCATGTGGAGCCGACCGGGCCGGGCCTGCGCCGGGGGCTGACCGACGCCCTGCGCGAGGCCGTGCGCTCGGGGCGGCTGGCCCCCGGCACCCGGCTGCCGTCCTCCCGCGCACTCGCGGCCGACCTGGGGATCGCCCGCAACACCGTCGCCGACGCCTACGCCGACCTGGTCGCCGAGGGCTGGCTCACCGCCCGGCAGGGCTCGGGCACCCGGGTCGCCGAGCGGAGGGTGGTCCCGCCCACCGGCACCGCACCCCACCCGCGCACTCCGGCCCGCCCGGCCTACGATCTGCGCCCCGGCAGTCCGGATCTCACGTCCTTCCCGCGCGCGCAGTGGCTCAAGGCGGCCCGCCGCGCCCTGACCGCCGCTCCCCACCACGCCCTCGACTACGGCGACCCGCGGGGCCGGCCCGAGCTGCGGGCCGCGCTCGCCGCGTATCTCTCACGGGCCCGGGGCGTGCGCGCCGACCCCGAACGGATCGTGGTGTGCGCCGGGTTCGCACACGGTCTGAAGCTGCTCGGCACGGTCCTGCGGGCGCGCGGGGCACGGACCGTCGCGGTCGAGTCGTACGGTCTCGACGTGCACACCAGGATCCTGACCGGCTCCGGCCTGGACACCGTCGCGCTGCCGTTCGACCGGCTCGGCACGGACCCGGCCGGGCTGCCCGGAGCCGACGCGGTCCTCCTCACCCCCGCCCACCAGTTCCCCATGGGCGTGCCCCTGCACCGCGACCGCCGCACGGCCGTCGTGGACTGGGCGCGGCGCACCGGCGGGCTGGTGCTGGAGGACGACTACGACGGCGAGTTCCGCTACGACCGGCAGCCCGTCGGCGCGCTCCAGGGCCTGGACCCCGACCGGGTGGTCCATCTGGGCACGGCGAGCAAGTCCCTCGCGCCCGGGCTGCGGCTGGCCTGGATGGTGCTGCCGCCGGGCCTCGCGGAGGAGGTCGCGGCGGCCAAGGGCGGCGTCGACACGTGCGGGGTGCTGGACCAGCTGACCCTGGCCGAGTTCCTCATGTCCGGTGCCTACGACCGGCACCTCCGCGCGACCCGCCTGCACTACCGGCGCCGCCGGGACGCCCTGGTCGCCGCCGTCACGGCCCGGGCCCCACAAGCCCGCGTCAGCGGCATCGCGGCCGGTCTGCACGTCCTGCTGCGACTGCCGCCGGGCACCGAGCACTCGGTGGTCCAGGCGGCGCACTGGCGAGGTCTCGCACTGCACGGACTCGCCCGCTACACCCACCCCGGCGCACGGGCCGAGCCCGTCGACGCCCTGGTCGTCGGATACGGCACACCCCCGGACCACGCCTGGTCCGGGGCGTTGGACGCGCTGTGTGCGGTACTGCCCGGATAATCGCGCGAATTCTCCTCAGAAATGTCGCCCGACGGATATGGTAGCCCCATGGATGAACGTTCTCCCATGTCCCGCGTCGCCCTGAAGGAAATCACCCCCGACGTCTCCGCGGCCATGGGCTCCCTGCATGCCGCCGCTGTTTCCGCGGCCAAGGACGCCAAGCTCGAACCGGAACTGCTGGAACTGGTCAGAATTCGCGCCTCCCAGATCAACGGCTGTGCGTTCTGCCTCGACCTGCACACCAGGGACGCCCGCGCGCAGGGCGAGGAGGAGCGGCGCCTGCACACCCTGAACGCCTGGCGGGAGACGCCCTTCTTCACCGAACGCGAGCGGGCCGCCCTGGCGTTGACCGAGGCCGTGACGCTGGTCCACGACGGCCGCGTCCCGGACGCGGTCTACGCCGAGGCGGCCGCGGTATTCGACGAGAACCAGATCGCGGCCCTCATCTGGGCGGCCACCGTCATCAACGCGTACAACCGCATCGCGATAACGACCCGAATGGTCCCGAAAAACTGAAGATGGCAGCAGGAAAAGCCCGCCGGGTCGAATGCGGCCCGGCGTCGCTGTTTCCCGCCCAATTCACTCGTCCGGCAGCGGATCCATCATGCCGTCCAGCCAGGCCCGCCATTCCGCGGCCCGTTCCACCGGGGGGATCCGCATCGGCCGTCCGATCCAGCCCGTCACCGGCCGGATGCCGTGCAACGCGTTCACCAGCCACACCTCACGACCGTCCAGCTCGGCCACGGTCCGCTCCCGGTGCGCGATCCGGAACCCGGAGCGCAGCGCCCGCTCCTGGACCAGCCCGGCCGTCACACTCGGCAGGACGGGCAGCCGCGGCGGGGGCAGGCACAGGGTGTCGTCCTCCCACCACAGAACACCCGCGGTGGCCGACTCCAGGACCGTGCCCGAGGGGGCGATCAGCATCGCCTCCTCCGCGCCCTCACCCGCGGCCCGGCGGCGCACCCGGGCCAGGGTGTCCAGGTCCGGGCCCTTGCGGCGGGGCACCGTCCGCGGATCGGACTGGCCCGCCGCCCAGAGGCGCACCCCGGTGCCGAGCGGCGGAACGGGCCGCAAGCGCAGCCGCAACTCCAGCGAACCCGCCGCCAGTTCCACCCGGGGGAACCACACCCCGGTGCGCGGCAGGGCGGCGGTCACCTCCCGCCAGAACTGCGCAAGCCGGCGCGGCCCGAGCCCGCCGCAGTCACCGCAGGACCGCGAGAACCTCTCCCGATGCCGGGCGTAGGCCCGCACCCGGCCCTCGCGCAGCAGCCAGGAGTCCGCCACGAGCAGCCGTCCCCCGTCCGTCCGCTCCGAGGCCGCCAGCCCCCCGTCGGGTGCCCACGCCCACAGGCCCTCCGCCACCACCGGTCCCGTCACCACGAAGTCCTCCTCAGTACGTGCGGCCCGCGACCGCGGGCGCCCCGTGCCGGGGTCCGTACGGCGCGTGCTCCAGCCAGGATCCACACCACGGCAGCATCGGCGCCAGGGCCGCCGCGGCCCGCTGCCTGACCCGGACGGCCCGGCGGCGCGGCCGCAGATGGTCCAGGGCCGTACCGGCCGCGGCGCTGTTGAACAGACCCGCCGCGCGCCGCACCTCCGCGAAGCGCGCAACCGCCTCGCCGGTCCCGGCGGCGATCGCCTCGGCGGCGGCCGCCGCGTCCGCGATCCCGCTGTTCATCCCGCGCGCCCCGAACGGGGGGAAGAGATGCGCCGCCTCACCTGCCAGCAGCACCCGCCGGTGCCGATCGGTGAACGAGGCCGCCACCTTGCGCACGAAGCGGTACGTCGACACCCACAAAATCCGCTCGCCGTAGCCGTGCCCGACGATCGCGGGCAGCCAGCGCCGTACGGCCTCCTCGGTGCCGAACTCCTCCGGCCGGTCCTCCTCGCGGCACTGCAGGTCGACCTGGAAACCCCCGGTGAACGGCACCCGCATCACACTGCGCCCGCCGGCCCCGGGGTGCTCGTAGTGGAAGACCCGCTCCCACGGCAGCTCGGCGCCCGGCACATCGGCGACGTCCACGACGACGTGGAAGCCCTCGCCGCGGGTGCCCTCCAACTCGATGCCCAGCGCGCGCCGGACCGCGGAGCGGGCCCCGTCGGCGGCGACGACACGGGAAGCACTCCACTCCCGCCCCGCCGCATCCGTCAGCCGGACCCCGTCCGCCGTGCTGTGCACGCCCGTCACGCGGGCCTCCCACACGAAGTCGACCCCGGCCCGCTCACAGGCCGCGCGCAGGAACCGCTCGGTGTCGGTCTGGCGCAGGCTGGTGAAGGGCGGCGGGCCGGCCGGGGGCGGGAAGGTCCGGGCGTAGACCTCACGGCCCCGGTACAGGGTGCGCCTGGTGTGCCAGGTCCGCCCGTACGCGGTGATCTCGGCGGCGAGGCCGGGCAGCATCGCGTCCAGCAGGGCAAGGGTCTCCCGGTGCACGAACAGGGCCCGGCTGCCCGGCCGTTCACGGCCCTGCGGATCGGCCTCCAGCAGGGTGACCGGCAGGCCGTGCGCCCGCAGCGCGAGGGCCGCCGACAAGCCCACCGGTCCGGCGCCCACGACCACGGCCGGGGTCATGCCCGCACGTCCTCGGTGAGCATCCGGGCGATCTCCACCCGCTTCACCTTCCAGGTCGCCGTCATCGGCAGCTCCTCGAACCGCCACTGCCGGGGCTCGGCCATCGCCGGCAGCCCGGCCGTGGCACGCCGCCAGCGCTCCGGGTCCAGGGGCCGCTCGCCGCGCACGCACACCACCGGCACCGGCTCGCGGTCCGCCCCCGGCACGATCACGACCTCGCGCAGCTCCTCCAGCCGGGACATCAGGGCGTCCTCGACCTCCAGGTTGCTGTGCACCGCGTCGATCCGGTCGACCTCACGGTCGATCAGGTACAGCGCGCCCAGCCGGTCCCGGTAGCCCAGATCGCCCATCTCCCACCAGCCGTCGGTGAGCTGACGGTCGTAACGGTCCGGCATGCCGAGGTAGGTGAGGATCCGGCCCCGCGTACGCGCCTCGATCCGGCCCGGGGTGCCCGGCGGGACCCGCGCGCCCTCGGCGTCGGTCACCCGGATCCGGGTGAAGCCGGGTATCCCGAACCCGACCCGGCGGCCGTCCGCCCGGGCCGCGCTGCGCCGGGTCACCACCTGGAACGCCACCGGGCCCGTCTCGCTCTGCCCGTACAGCTGGATCAGCCACGGCATGCGCCGCCGCGAGGCGTCCAGCAGCCGCCGCACGGTGCGCGGGTGGATCGCGTCGAACGTAGAGCCGTAGGACCGGACCCGGGACAGCGGCGCTCCGGGCGCGTCGGCCAGTTCCTCCCACAGCACGAACGTGTTGGGGTGCGTCTCCACGATGCCGGGCCGGTGCCGGACCAGCAGCGGGCCGACCGCGGCCGGGGCCGGGTCGGTGATCAGCACGAGCGGGCTGCCGAAGTGCACCAGCACGCCGAGCAGATGATAGAAGCGCGAGTGCACGAACGACATGTGCAGTGCGGCGGTCTCGCCCCGGGTGGGCCGGCCCATCGCCTGCTGCGGCACGAGCCGGTTCCACATGGTCCGCGCGCAGTGCACGGCCAGCTTGGGGACGCCGGTGGTGCCCGAACTATGGGTGATCAGGGCCGGTTCGCGGGGGTGCAGCCGGACGGGCGGGGGCGGTTCGGCGCCGGTGTACTGCGCCAGCGGCTCGGCACGGGGCGCGTCGTCCACGGACAGCGTGCGCCGCACCAGCCCGGACAGGGCGATGTCCTTCAGGCCGTCCAGCGTCGCGGCGTCGGTGACCAGCCAGGGCTGCCGCAGCCGTGCGAGGAGCTGCCCCGCCACCTGGGGGGCCAGCGCGGGCGACAGCAGCACGGGCACGGCCCCGATACGGGAGACGGCGCAGGTCAACAGCATGATGTCGACGTTGTCCGCCTTGTGTACGACGACCTGCTCCGAGGGCCGTACCCCGGCCTCCCACAACCGGCCCGACAACTCCTCGACCGCCTCGGCCAGCACGGTGTAGCTCAGGTCGACCCCGAGAGATGGGGCGACGTCCAGCGGCCGGTCGAGGGTGACGAAGACCGCCCCGTGCCGGTCGGCCGCACGCCGGAAGACCGTACCCAGATAGAACCCCCGGTCGGCGAGCAGGTGCTGTCTCATGGAGTCGTACCTCTCCGTGGTGTTCACCAGGCGCCCTTGCGCACCAGATGGCGGCGGAGCTTCCCGGTCGGAGTGCGGGGCAGCGACGTGACGAAGCTGACGCTGCGGGGGACCTTGAACGCGGCGAGGCTCTCGCGGGCCAGGCCCGTCAACTCGTCGGCCAGACCGTCCCGTACGGGCGCCGCGGGGACCACGAAGGCCCGCAGCCGGCTCGCGCCGCGCCCGTCGGGAACCGCCGCGACCGCCACCTCCCGCACCGCCGGATGGCCGCGCAGCACCGCCTCCACCTCCAGCGGGGAGACGGTGATGCCGCCGACCATCTCCATGTCGTCGACGCGCCCCAGATGCCGGTAGGTGCCGTCCGGTTCGCGGCGGGCCCGGTCCCGGGTGGCCAGCCAGCCGCCCACCAGGGTCCGGGCGGTCTCCTCGGGCCGGTCGAGATAACCGGGCGTCACGGTCGGCCCGCGCACCCACATCTCGCCCTCGTCGCCGTCCGGCACCGGATGCCCGCCGCGGTCGCGCAGCTCCACCTCGAAGCCGGGGACGGGAAGTCCCACGGTGCCCGGGTGGTTGTGGGCGAAGCCGTTGGCGCAGAACGCGTGGCCGGCCTCGGTGGAGCCGATCTGCTCCAGCACCGGCGCGTCCAGCAGCGCGGCCACCTGCCCGGCCAGTCCCCGCGGAAGCCCCTCACCCGCCGACACCGCGGCCCGCACCGAGGCGAAGCAGCCCTCGTGCCCGGGACCCCGCTCGGCGACCAGCGCGGCATACGCGGACGGCACGGAGTACAGCAGCGTGACCCGGTGCCGGGCCACCAGTTCGTCGACGGCGGCCGGAGAGGGCCGCCGGTCGACCAGGACGGCGGACGAGCCGGAGAACAGCGGGAAGACGAACGCGTTGCCGAAGCCGTAGGCGAAGAACAGCTTCGACACCGACAGGGTGACGTCCTCCGCCGTGATCCGCAGCACCCGCCGCCCGACCAGGTCGTGGTACGTGCGTGGATCGCCGTGCGTGTGCACGACGCCCTTGGGGCGGCCCGTGGTGCCGGAGGTGTACTGCACGTAGAGCGGGCCGTGCGCGTCGACCTGGTGCGCGGGGGCGGGATCGGCGGCGGGGGCGAGGGCCATCAGCTGGTCGGCGCCGAGCCCCGCCCGGCCGGCGAACCGCCCCTCCAGGCCCGGCCCCGTCACACACAGCACGGCGTCGGTGTCCTCGGCCAGGAACGCGTGATCGGCGGCCGGGAGTTCGGGGTTGACCAGGACCGCGACGGCCCCGAGCCGGGCGGAGGCGAGGAAGGCCGTCACCCAGGCCAAGGAGTCCGGCAGCGCGAGCAGCACACGGTCGCCGGGGCGCACCCCGTGGCCGGCCAGCACGGTGGCCGCGCGGGCGGCGAGGCCGTGCACCTCACCGTGGGTCCAGGACCGGTGCCCCTGGTGGAAGGCGGTCCGCCCGGTCCATCCGCGCCGTTCGGCGCGTTCCGCCAGATGCGCCGCGAGGTTCCCGGGCGCCCCGGTCCCGGCCGCGCTCAACGTGGCCTGCGGGCTGGTCATCGCCGGGCCTCCCCGGCCGCACCGGCCTTCTGCCCCGGCGGGGGCTGCCGGCGCGTCCGGTCGGCGGCGTGCCGGTGGAGGGCCCGCATCGGGGCCGCCGTCTTCAGCAGCATCTCGTCGTACTCCGCCTCCGGATCGGAGTCGAGCACGATCGCGCCGCCCGCCCCCAGGTGCACCTGGCCCGCGGCGAAGACGGCGGTGCGGATCACGATGTTGAGGTCCGCTCCGCCGCCGCACCCGAAGTAGCCGAGGGCTCCGGAGTAGACGCCGCGGGCCTCGGTCTCCAGCGAGTCGATGATCTCCAGCGTGCGCAGCTTCGGCGCGCCGGTCATCGACCCGCCCGGGAAGCAGGCCCGCACGCAGTCCACCGCGTCCGTGCCGGGCCGCAGCCTGCCCTCCACGGTCGACACCAGCTGGTGCACGGTGGCGTACGTCTCCGTGGCCATCAGCCGGGAGACCCGTACGGTCCCGGTCCGGCAGACCTTCCCCAGGTCGTTGCGCAGCAGGTCGACGATCATCAGGTTCTCGGCCCGGGTCTTGGCGTCCGACGCGAGCGCGTCCCGCAGCCGGGCGTCCTCCTCCGGCCCGTCGCCCCGGGGCGCGGTGCCCTTGATGGGCCGGGCCTCGGCGGTGCCGTCCCGGCCGATGCGCAGGAACCGCTCGGGCGAGGAACCGGCCACCTCCAGCTCCCCGAACCTCAGGAACGCCGCGTACGGGGCCGGGTTGTCGCGGCGCAGCGTCCGGTAGAACTCCAGCGCGTCGGGCGGCGCGGGCAGCCGGGCGGCGTTCGTCAGGCAGACCTCGTAGCTGGTGCCCGCCCGCAGCGCCTGGCGGCAGGCTTCGATGTCCGCGAGGTACGTCGCCCGGTCGCGCACCAGCCACGGCTCGGCGGCGCCAAGGTCGGCCGGGGCCGGCGGCCCGGGCAGCGGCGGCCGCTCCGTCGCCACGCAGGAGAGGCCGTCCAGCACACCGTCCAGCCAGTCGGCGGCCTCGCTCGCGGCCTGCGGGGTGTCCTCCGCCAGGCACACGACGTAGGTGAAGCCCTCCTCGTGGTCCACCGCGATCACCCGGTCGGCGAACAGCCAGGCGGCGTCCGGGACGGGGGAGCGGTGCCGGTTGGCCGACCCGCAGTCGGCCTTCACCTCGTAGCCGAGGTAGCCGACATAACCGCCGGTGAAGTCGAACGGCAGCCCGGTCGCGTCCACCCGGCGGGTGGTCAACTGCCGCTTGAGGTAGTCGAAGACGCTCGCCCTGACCTGCCGCACCGGCCGGCCCGCCCGCTCGATCTCACACCGCCCGGCGGCGACGTCGTACCGCACGAACTCGGCGAGCGGCCCCTGGTCGTCCCCGAGGAACGAGAACCGCGACCGCCCCGGCTCGACCAGCGAACTGTCGAGCCAGAAGGACCGCGGCGACTCCGCGAACATCCGCCCGAAGACCGCCTCCGCATCGACGGCACCGCTGATCCGCCGGGTGTGCAGCCGATACCCGGCCCGCCCGGGGCGACGGGGCCGGGGAAAGCCGACGGAGGGCGTGTGCGCGGCGGCGGACCCACCGACGCGGACGGGCGTGCCCTGCCCCGCGGCCGGGCCGTCCACGCCCGCCGAAGGGGCCCCGCCCTGCCCTGCGGCCGGGCCGCCCACGCCCGCCGAAGGGGCCCCGCCCTGCCCTGCGGCCGGGCCGCCCGTGTGCGCCGAAGGGGCCCCGCCGGACTGTTTCGCCGCGCTGAGGGGGACGACAGCCGCCTGGGAGACCGCGGCCACCTGGAAGACGGCCGCCGTCGCGGGCTTGCGCGGGCGTCCGGTGTCCCCAAGGCTCGTCCCCGCCCGCCACACCCCCATGTCGCACTCCGGCGTGCCGGTCCGTCGCCGAACTCCCACGTGCGACGGCACGGCCGTGTTCTTCGGGCGCAGCTTGCCGGCCCGCTCGGCGGTGAGGTTGCGGAAGTTCACGAGCATGCGGTGCCCGTACTCCGTGAGGACCGACTCCGGATGGAATTGCACTCCCCACAGCGGCCGTGTGCGGTGCCGGAGCCCCATCAGGACGCCGTCCTCCGACCAGGCCGTGGCCTCCAGCGTCTTGGGCAGCGGCTCGCGCACGGCCAGGGAGTGGTAGCGGACGGCGGTGAAGTGCTGCGGCAGCCCGTGGAACAGGTCCCGTCCGTCGTGCCGGATCGTGGACAGATGCCCGTGCCGCGGCTCCGGCGCGGGCCCCACCCGACCGGCCTCCCCGAGCGCGATGCCCTGATGCCCCAGACACACCCCGAGCACGGGAACCGGGGAGGTCGCGAGCAGCCTGCCCCCGATGCCGAAGTCACGCGCCTCGCCCGGGTGCCCGGGGCCGGGGGACACCACGAGGTTGTCGAACGCACGGAGGTCGGGGAGCCCCTCGGCGGGCGCGTCGTTCCGGACCACCACCGGCTCCTCGCCGTTGACCTCGGCGATCAGCTGGAACAGGTTGTACGTGTACGAGTCGTAATTGTCGATGAGCAGGGTCTTCACCCGCCCACCTCCCTCTGTTCGTTCGCGGGCCTATGTGGCCCGGCGTTTGTGCCGGCCGCGCAGTGCCTGGAGCGACGGGTACAGCCATTTCCTGAAGAAACGCTGGAGCCGAGGCATGAGAATCCAGGTGACAAGGGCCGTCACACACAGACACAGCAACAGTGTGCGAAACAGTGCATTGAGGTCACCGAGATAGGGGAGAATGGTCAGATTGAACAGGAGCACCGGCGGGAAAACCGCGCTCATATTCACGAACCACAGTTTCCATTTCGACGGTGGAGCAGGCGGCGCGGGTGTCAGCGTCTGCGCGTCGAACCAGGCCCGGGCGCCCGGCACCCTCCGGCGCTCCGCCTCCCGGGCGACCCCCTCCAGCCGGGCGTCCCACCGCTCCCGAGAGTCTGAATTCTCCCAGGCCAGGGCCGCACCCTCGCTGGCGAAGCGATAGACGACATGCCACTCCGCCCCTCCGTCGACAAGTACCCCACCCCCCAGAAATCCCGGCTGCCGCGCCGTCGCGCCCAGCAAGGCCCACCCCCAGGAGTGGAAGTCGGCCGCACGGCCCGGCGTCACGCGATAGGCCACGGTGACCGTGACGGGATTACTGGTCACGCCGTCCCGTACGGAAAGCGCTCACCCCGCGTTCAAGATTCAACAAACAATTTTCCGGCCGTTCGCAAGATCGCCCCCGAACGTGCGGACTTTCGGCAGCCGGATAGCCGCCCCTACCGCGGCGCGACGACGCTCTCCTCCGCCTCCACCGGCGCCTCCCCGAACCGCGACAACGCCAGCGCCCCCGCCACCGCCACCGCGAAACCGAGGATCGCCAGCCACCCCAGCCCCGGCCGCGTCCGGTCCCCGAGCCACACCACACCGATCAGCGAGGGCGCGACGGTCTCCCCGAGCACCAGTCCGGCCGTCGCCGTGGTCACCGACCCGCGTTGCAGGGCCGTGGTGAGCAGCAGGAAGGCCGCCCCGCCGCCGAGCAGCAGCGCGTACGTCGCCGGGTCGGGGAAAAGCTCACCGGCCGAGAAACCGTCGATGAGCCGCACCGACACCTCCACCACCCCGAACCCCAGCCCCGCCCCCAGCCCGAGCGTCAGCGCCCGCCCCCGCTCCGGCAGCCGCCCGCCGAACGCCCCGAGCAGCAGCACCCCGGCCGCCGCCCCGAGCATCGCCCACGGCAGCCAGCCCGGTCCGGACTCATCACCCTCCGCCCCCGACGCCAGCCCCAGCAGCGCGAGCCCGGCGCACACCACCGCCACCGCCGCCCACTCGACACGGCTCAGCCGCACCCTGAGCAGCCGCGCCGCGACCACGGCCGTCACCGCGAGGCTCGCGGCCAGCGCCGCCCCCACGGCGTAGATCGGCACCGACCGCAGCGCCAGGATCTGCAGCACGAAGCCGAGCCCGTCCAGCGCGAGGCCGGCGAGATACCGCCACTGCCGCAGCGCCCGCCACAGCAGCGCCACGTCCCCGCCCGGCCCGGTCGCCGCCGCCGACCGCGCGGCGATCGCCTGCAACACCGTCGCCGTACCGAAGCAGACCGCCGCACCAAGGGCGCACACCATTCCAAAAATCACAAACCGACAGTAGGCGAGCGGTCGCGAACGGGGGGCCATGCGCGCCCGTCCTCACCGATCTCTAGGCTGACCGTCTGTCAGTGCACTACGGGGAGACGCGGGGAGACACGCACATGGCTGAAACACGGCGACGGCTGCGCTCGAGCACGGTGGTGCTGGGCGGCATGGGCGTCCTCGCGGCGGCCCTGTCCGCCTGCGGCTCCGACCCGGACCGCCGCTGCGTGGACCGCGACAGCTACGACTACATCAACGGCTACAAGATCGTCGCCGACAAGAACTGCTCGTCCGGCACGTCCTCCTCGGGCAAGGGCCGCAAGAAGACCGGCAAGACCAACAGTACCGACGCCGACTGGTACTACGACGCCGACGTCAGCAGCGGCTACGCCGACCACGGCACCTTCAGCCGCAGCGAGGCCGTCGACCGGGGCGGCTTCGGCTGCTCGGGCTCCGGCAGCGGCGGCGGCTGACGGGCGGACACGGCAGATGGAACGCAGAACCGTCGAACCCCGCCCCGGCTGGCAGCAGACCGTCGAGGAACAGGGCCTGATCTACCCCCTGACCCGCTACCCCGACGACTCCCTGCGCCCCTACTGGGACGAGAGCGCGTACTACGTCTTCCCACTGGAGGAGATCGAGGCACTGGAGGAGGTCGTCGAGGACCTCCACCGCATGTGCCTGGCGGCGGCCGACCACATCGTCACCGAGGACCGCTTCGCCGACCTCGGCATCACCGACCCCCGGGTGGCCCGCACGGTCGCCGAGGCCTGGCAGCGCCGAGCCGAACTCCCCTCGCTCTACGGCCGTTTCGACCTCCGCTACGACGGCACCGGCCCGGCCAAGCTCCTGGAGTACAACGCCGACACCCCCACCTCACTGGTCGAGGCCGCGTCCCCCCAGTGGTTCTGGATGGAGGACCGCTTCCCCGGCGCCGACCAGTGGAACTCCCTCCACGAACGCCTCATCGACGCGTGGAAGAAGCAGGCCGCCCTCCTCCCGCCCGGCAGCCCCCTGTACTTCGCGTATTCCTCCGCCGACGAACTCGGCGAGGACATGATGACGGTCGCCTACCTCAAGGAGACGGCCGAGCAGGCGGGCCTGGCCACCGACTGGATCGCCATGGAGGAGATCGGCTGGGACCGCCTCTCCGGCCGCTTCGTCGACAACCGCCTCCGTTTCATCCGCAGCGTCTTCAAGCTCTACCCGTGGGAGTGGCTCACCACCGACCGCTTCGCGGACCACGTCCTGGACACCCTCGACAACGGCGGCGGCACGGGCTCCACCCTGTGGATAGAACCGGCCTGGAAGATGCTCCTCAGCAACAAGGCGCTGCTCGCGATCCTCTGGGAGCTGTACCCGGACCACCCGAACCTCCTCCCCGCGTACCTGGACGGCCCTCGCGATCTGTCCACCACGGGCTGGGTGGCCAAGCCCCTCCTCGGCCGAGAGGGCGCGGGCGTCACGATCCACGAGCCCGGCTCCGCCCCCACCCTCCGCGACGAGCCCTGCTGCTACCAGCAGCTGGCCCCCCTGCCCGACTTCGACGGCAACCGGGTGGTCCTGGGTGCCTGGGTGGTGGAGAACGAGTCGGCGGGCCTGGGCATCCGGGAATCGTCGGGCCTGATCACGGACGAGTACGCGAGGTTCCTGCCCCACGTGATCCTTTGAAACGGGGTGGGGGGATCTCGCCCTCCAGGGGCGCGGGGCTGTAATCGATGTGCGGCTACCGCCGCGTGGGCGCGATCAGCCACGAACGACCCGCACCCGGCACCGAAGAGCCACCCGGCAGACGCCCCCCGCCCACCCCACCCGGTAGGCTGACCCCGGGCCGTGACTGGCGCGCTGGGATGGGACCAACCATCGGGGAGCGGCCCGAGCAGTCAGAGCCGTGCGCCTGGGCCGTACCGTGAACGCTGAACGCCACGTCCGGAGGTCCACACATGTCAGCCGAGCCCCTCTCCACCGCTTCCACCGCCTACCGCGCCGCCCTCGACGTCATCCGCGCCGTCGAACCCCGCGTAGCGGACGCCATCGGCCAGGAGGTCGCCGACCAGCGCGAGATGCTCAAGCTGATCGCCTCCGAGAACTACGCCTCCCCGGCCACGCTCCTGACCATGGGCAACTGGTTCAGCGACAAGTACGCCGAGGGCACCATCGGCCGCCGCTTCTACGCCGGCTGCCGCAACGTCGACACCGTCGAGTCCCTCGCCGCCGAGCACGCCAAGGAGCTGTTCGGCGCCCGCCACGCCTACGTCCAGCCGCACTCCGGCATCGACGCCAACCTCGTCGCCTTCTGGGCCGTCCTCGGCGCCCGCGTCGAGGTGCCCTTCCTGGAGAAGACCGGCGTCCGCCAGATCAACGACCTGACCGAAGCCGACTGGGCCGAGCTGCGCCAGGCCTTCGGCAACCAGCGCATGCTCGGCATGTCCCTGGACGCCGGCGGTCACCTCACCCACGGCTTCCGCCCGAACATCTCCGGCAAGATGTTCGACCAGCGCTCCTACGGCACGGACCCTGCGACGGGCCTCATCGACTACGAGGCGCTGCGCGCCTCCGCCCGCGAGTTCAAGCCGCTGATCATCGTCGCCGGCTACTCCGCGTACCCCCGTCTGGTGAACTTCCGGATCATGCGGGAGATCGCCGACGAGGTCGGCGCGACGCTCATGGTCGACATGGCGCACTTCGCCGGCCTGGTCGCGGGCAAGGTCCTCACCGGCGACTTCGACCCGGTCCCGCACGCCCAGATCGTGACGACGACCACCCACAAGTCGCTGCGCGGACCCCGCGGCGGCATGGTGCTGTGCGACGACTCGCTGAAGGACCAGGTCGACCGCGGTTGCCCGATGGTCCTCGGCGGCCCGCTCCCGCACGTCATGGCGGCCAAGGCCGTCGCCCTCGCGGAGGCCCGCCAGGAGTCCTTCCGCGACTACGCCCAGCGCATCGTCGACAACTCCCGCGCGCTGGCCGAGGGCCTGATGCGCCGTGGCGCGACGCTGGTGACGGGCGGCACGGACAACCACCTGAACCTGATCGACGTCGCCTCCTCCTATGGCCTCACCGGCCGTCAGGCCGAGGCCGCGCTGCTCGACTCGGGCATCGTCACCAACCGCAACGCCATCCCCGCCGACCCGAACGGCGCCTGGTACACCTCCGGCATCCGCATCGGCACCCCCGCCCTGACCACCCGCGGCCTGGGCACCGCCGAGATGGACGAGGTCGCCGGCCTCATCGACCGTGTCCTCACCACCGCGGAGCCGGGCACGACCAAGTCGGGAGCCCCCTCCAAGGCGTCCCACGTCCTCGACGCGAAGGTCGCGGACGAGATCTCCCAGCGCGCCACCGACCTCGTGGCCGGCTTCCCGCTCTACCCGGAGATCGACCTGGGCTGACGCCCTCGGCCCGTCACCCGTCCAGGGTCAGGGCCGAGGTGCACGGCCTGTCACCCGTCCAGGGCCTGGGACGAGGTGCACGGCTTGTCATCCGTCCAGGGTCTGGGCCGAGGTGCACGGCCTGTCATCCGTCCAGGGCCTGGGCCGAGGTGCACGGCCCGTCACTCGTCCAGGTCGATCAGCACCTGACGCGGTTCCTCCCGCGGCGGTCCGGCTTCCCGCCGGGCCGCCGCGCGGCGTAGCAGCAGCGTGCCGCCCACACCGGCCGCCAGCCCCAGCGCCCCCGCCACCGCCGCCCACCGGACGTCACCCCGCACCGGACCGTCCAGGTCCGCGGCGGCGGCCGGGCTCGCGACGGATCCGCCCTCCGCGTCACCGAGCAGCCGGGCCAGCTCGAACCGCTCGAAGACGGACCGCGGCGCCCGGTGCCAGCGGATGTCGTCGTCCTCCACGGTGGGGCTGGGATCCGAGCGCACCCAGGGCGTGCCGTCCTCGGCCACCAGCAGCTGGTCCTGCCGCTCGACGGCCACGTCCCGGCCCGGCGGCCGGTTCGTGCTCGGCCAGCCGCCGACCCCGGACAGCCCCCAGAGCACAGTGAGCCGCACCTGCGGGAAGTCCCCCTCCGCCCAGTCGTCCGGCACCCGCTCCGTCTCCGTGTGCATGGGCTGCAGCAGCTGCCACAGCCGGGCGAAGTCGCGCTGCCCCGAGCGCACCGCCGCAGTCCGCCCCGTCCCGCCCGCGACGACCATCGCCACGTCGGGAACGTCCCGCCCCCGCGCCGGGAGGGCGGCGGCGGTCGAGACCGTCGCACCCCCGGCCAGAACGGCCGCCACGGACACCACCGGCACCCACCACACCACCCGTCCCCGCAACGCAGCCGAACCCGCCCGGCCCCTGCGTCTTTCCACCCCGCCTCGTGCCCGCATCGGTCCCCCTCCGCATCGGCCCCGCTCCACAACGCCACAACGCCACAACGCCCACAACGGCCCGTCCGAGCCCGCCCGGGGGCAGCCCGTCCCGTGCCTCACCCTTGTTACACCGCCGGGGCCGATCGGGAGCCCGTCTGTATCCGGCCGGTTCCGGATCGGCCCCCGGGACCTGAGAGAATGGTGGGCATGGCCTCTGACCGACCTCGCGTGCTCTCCGGGATCCAGCCCACCGCCGGCTCGTTCCACCTCGGCAACTACCTCGGCGCCGTCCGCCAGTGGGTGGCCCTGCAGGAGACCCACGACGCGTTCTACATGGTCGTCGACCTGCACGCGATCACCATCCCGCAGGACCCGAAGGACCTGCGCGCGAACACGCGCCTGGCCGCGGCCCAGCTCCTCGCGGCGGGCCTCGACCCGGACCGCTGCACGCTCTTCGTGCAGAGCCACGTCCCCGAGCACGCCCAGCTCGCCTGGATCATGAACTGCCTCACCGGCTTCGGCGAGGCCGGCCGGATGACCCAGTTCAAGGACAAGTCCGCCAAGCAGGGCGCCGAGCGCGCCTCGGTCGGCCTGTTCACGTACCCGATCCTCCAGGTCGCGGACATCCTGCTCTACCAGGCCCACGAGGTCCCGGTCGGCGAGGACCAGCGCCAGCACATCGAGCTCACCCGTGACCTCGCCACGCGCTTCAACGGCCGCTTCGGCGAGACCTTCACCCTCCCGAAGCCGTACATCCTCAAGGAGACGGCGAAGATCTACGACCTCCAGGACCCGTCGATCAAGATGAGCAAGTCGGCGTCCACGCCGAAGGGCCTCATCAACCTCCTCGACGAGCCGAAGGCCACGGCCAAGAAGGTCAAGAGCGCCGTCACCGACACCGAGACGGTGATCCGCTACGACGCCGAGAACAAGCCGGGCGTCAGCAACCTCCTGACGATCTACTCGACCCTCACCGGCGAGAGCATCGCCGAGCTGGAGGAGAAGTACACCGGCAAGATGTACGGCGCGCTCAAGACGGACCTCGCCGAGGTCATGGTCGACTTCGTGACGCCGTTCCGGGAGCGCACCCAGCAGTACCTGGACGACCCGGAGACGCTCGACGCGATCCTCGCCAAGGGCGCCGAGAAGGCCCGCGCGGTCGCCGCGGAGACCCTCGCCCAGGCCTACGACAGGGTCGGCTTCCTGCCCGCCAAGCACTGAACCGGCCCCGGCACACACCCGTACCACCGAACAGCGCTGTACATCACTCCGGTTGCGCCTGCCCGTAACCCGGTCGTGGCCGTACAGTCGATAACCGGGTGGTCGTATCAGCGGCCACACTGACACGACAGGAGACGACGTGGGGACCGTAACGATCGGTGTCTCGATCGCGGTCCCGGAGCCTCACGGCAGCGAGCTCCAGCAGCTGCGCGCGGGCTTCGGCGACGCCTCTGCTCACGGCATCCCCACGCATGTCACCCTGCTGCCGCCGACAGAGGTCGACGAGAGCGCCCTGCCGGCCGTCGAGGCGCATCTGGCCGAGGTCGCCGCGGCCGGCCGCGCGTTCCCCATGCGGCTGTCCGGTACCGGCACCTTCCGGCCCGTGTCGCCGGTGGTGTTCGTCCGGGTCGTCGCGGGCGCGGAGGCCTGCACGCTGCTCCAGGAGCAGGTCCGCGACCCCGCCGGTCCGGCCCCCCGCGAACTGCAGTTCCCGTACCACCCGCACGTCACCGTGGCGCACGGCATCGACGAGGCGGCCATGGACCGCGCCTTCGAGGAGCTCTCCGGCTACGAGGCCGAGTGGCCCTGCACCGGCTTCGCCCTCTACGAGCAGGGCGCCGACGGCGTCTGGCGCAAGCTCCGCGACTTCCCCTTCGGCGGCTCGGTGGTCCCCCCGCAGGCCGGGCGGGTGGAGCGCGGCTCGGTCCCCACCCGCTGAGCCGCCGCGGGTCAGACCGGCAGTCGCCGGAACACCCCGCGCGGCAGGTGTCGCAGCGCCGCCATCACCACGCGCAGCGTCCCCGGCACCCACACCGTCTCCGAGCGGCGCCGCAGCCCCAGCTCCACGGCCGTCGCGACCGCCTCGGGGGTGGTCGCGAGCGGCGCCTCCGGCAGCCCGGCGGTCATCCGCGTCCGCACGAAGCCGGGGCGTACGACCATGACGTGCACGCCCGTGCCGTGCAGCGCGTCGCCCAGGCCCTGCGCGAAGGCGTCGAGGCCGGCCTTGCTGGAGCCGTAGATGAAGTTCGCGCGGCGGGCCCGCTCGCCCGCGACGGACGACATCACGACCAGCGAGCCGTGCCCCTGGGACTGGAGCGAGCGGGCGCACACCAGACCCGCCGAGACCGCGCCGGTGTAGTTGGTCTGCGCGACCCGCACCGCCGCCTCGGGCTCCCGCTCGTCGCGGGCCTGGTCACCGAGCAGCCCGAAGGCGAGCAGCACCATGTCGACGTCGCCCTCGGCGAAGACCTTGCCGAGCACGGCCTCGTGGGAGGCCGGGTCGAGGGCGTCGAAGGCGACGGTGTGCACGTCGGCCCCGAGCCCGCGCAGCTGCCCGGCGGCCTCCTCCAGGGCGGGGGAGGGGCGGCCGGCCAGCCAGACCGTGCGGGTACGGCGGGCGATCAGGCGGCGGGCGGTGGCCAGCGCGATCTCCGACGTGCCGCCGAGGACGAGCAGGGACTGGGGGAGGCCGAAGGCGTCCTTCATGACAGCAGCTCCTAGGGGTTGCTCAGAGACTGAGGCGGCGGGCCAGGTCGGACACGAACACCCCGCGCGGGTCCAGTCGGGCGCGCAGCTCGCGGAAGTCGTCGAGGCGCGGGTACATGGCAGCGAGCAGTTCCGGGCGCAGCCGGGCGTCCTTGGCGAGGTAGACGCGACCGCCCGCGGCGGCGACCTCCTCGTCCAGCTCGTCGAGGAACGAGCCGAGGCCGGGCAGGCCCGCCGGGATGTCCAGCGCCAGCGTCCAGCCCGGCACGGGGAAGGACAGCCACCCCGGGTCGGACTCCCCGAAGCGCTTGAGGACGGCCAGGAAGGACGGGCAGCGGCGTTCGGAGATGCGGCGCACGATGCGGCGCAGCGCGTCCTCCCGGCCGTGGCCGACGACGAACTGGTACTGCACGAAGCCGCCGCGGCCGTAGACGCGGTTCCAGTGGGGCACGCCGTCCAGGGGATGGAAGAAGCCGGAGATCCGCTGGAGTCGGCCGGTCCGCGCGCGGGGGGCCTTGCGGTACCAGAGCTCGTTGAACAGACCCACCGTCGTCCGGCTGAGCAGGCCCTCGGGGAGGATCGCGGGGGCGGCCGGGAGGCGGGGGGTGCGGAAGGCGAGCGGGTCGCGGCGCAGGCGTGCGGGGAGCGCGTCCAGCGGGGCGTGGTCGCCGCGGGTGAGGACCGCGCGGCCGGTGGCGGCGCCCCGGGCCAGCAGGTCGATCCAGGCGACCGAGTAGCGGTAACGGTGGTCGGTGGCCGCCAGCCGGGCCATCAGGTCGTCCAGGTCCGTCGCCCGCTCGGTGTCGACGGACATCAGCGACGTCTGGACGGGCTGGAGCCGGATCGTCGCGGTGAGGATCACGCCGGTCAGGCCCATGCCGCCGGCCGTCGCGTCGAACAGCGGCGTGCCGGGGATCACCGTGCGGATCTCACCGTCGGCGGTGAGCAGTTCGAGGGCGAGCACGTGCCGCGCGAAGGAGCCGGAGACGTGGTGGTTCTTGCCGTGGATGTCGGCGCCGATCGCCCCGCCGACGGTGACGTAGCGGGTGCCGGGGGTGACCGGCACGAACCAGCCGAGCGGCAGCAGCACCTCCATCAGCCGGTGCAGGGAGACGCCCGCGTCGCACAGCACGGTGCCGCCGTCGGCGTCGATCGCGTGCACCCGGTCCAGGGCCGTCATGTCGAGCACGGACCCGCCCGCGTTCTGCGCCGCGTCCCCGTACGCCCGTCCCAGGCCCCGGGGGATCCCGCCGCGCGCCCCGCAGTCCCGGACGGCCGCCGCGGCCTCCTCGTATGTCCGGGGGCGGACCACCCATGCGGCAGTGGGGGCAGTGCGGCCCCAGCCCGTGACGGTGGTGTGGTCCAGGCCCATGACGTCCGGGTCGGAATCGGTGTCGGCAGACATGTCCGTGACCGTATCGCCCTACTGTGAGCGAATAGTTAGCGAACATGGCATCCCTCCCCGAAATGGGTGATTAATGGGATGTCGCCCAATATTGCCGGAGTTCAGGCCTGAAGGGCGTGAACAGTGAGTCCACATGGACGACCTCGACGACCTGCACGACATGGACCACCGGATCGTTTCGGCGCTCAGGGAGTGCGGCACCGACCCACGCGTCGCCGGCGCCGCTCGTGCCCTGTCCTGGGCGGGGGAGCACGCGGCGCTGTGGCTGGCGGCGGGGCTCGCCGGAGCCGCCGTCGACGGCGGGCGACGCGGCGCCTGGCTGCGCGGCACGGCCCTCACCGCCGGGGCGCACCTGGTCAGCATGGGGGTGAAACGGGTCGTGCGCAGACCGCGCCCCGCGCACGTCGAGCCCCTGGTGCACACCGTCGGCCGGCACTCCTTCCCCAGCTCGCACGCCGCCTCCGCGGCGGCCGCGGCCGTCGCCTTCGGCGCCCTGGGCGCCCACGCGGTCCCGCCGCTCGCCGGCCTGGTCTGCGTCTCACGGCTGGTGGCCGGTGTCCACTTCCCCACGGACGTCGCCGCCGGCGCGGCCCTCGGCGCCCTCACGGCCCGGCTCGGCGCCCGCTGGATGCGGGAGGGCGCCCACCGTGACTGAGACGGCCGTCCTGCGGCAGCGCACCCACGACGAGCGGCCCGCATCACCCCACAAGGGTGGTCTCCTGGCCGGTCTTCTCAGGACCGCGCGCCCCAAGCAGTGGGTCAAGAACGTCCTCGTCGCCGCCGCCCCGGCCGCCGCCGGCGAGCTCTTCTCCCGGCACGCGCTGCTTCGACTCGCCCTGGTCTTCTGCCTCTTCACCGCCTGCGCCGCCGCCGTCTACCTCGTCAACGACGCCCGCGACGCCGACGCCGACCGCGCCCACCCCACCAAACAACACCGCCCGGTCGCCGCCGGGCAGGTCCCGGTACCCCTCGCCTACGCCGTCGGCGGCTGCCTGGGCGTCCTCGCGCCCGCCGCCGCGGCCTGGTCGTGCGGCCCGGCCGTCGCCACCCTGCTGGCCGCCTACCTCGCCATGCAACTGGCCTACTGCATCAGCCTCAAGCACGTCCTGGTCGTCGACCTCGCCGTCATCACCACCGGGTTCCTGATGCGGGCCATGGTCGGCGGACTCGCCCTCGGCATCCCGCTCTCGCGCTGGTTCCTGATCACCACCGGTTTCGGCGCGCTGTTCATGGTGTCGGCCAAGCGCTACTCGGAAGCCGTCCAGATGGCCGGAAAGGCGGGCGCCACCCGCGCGTTGCTCACCGAGTACACCACCGGCTACCTCCGCTTCGTCTGGCAGCTCGCGGCCGGCGTCGCCGTCCTCGGCTACTGCCTGTGGGCCATGGAGGAGGGCGGCGTCCCGCACACCAGCGTGCTGCCCTGGCGCCAACTGTCCATGGTCGCCTTCATCCTGGCGATCCTCCGCTACGCCGTCTTCGCCGACCGCGGCACGGCCGGCGAACCCGAGGACGTCGTCCTGGGCGACCGTGCCCTCGCACTCATCGGGATCGCCTGGGTGGCGATGTACGGCCTTGCCGTGGCCAACTGGTGAGCACGCGCACCCGGCGGAGCACTCCGCTCCCGGACCGCCGGGAACTGCTCGGCTTCGCCGGCGTCGGTCTCCTCGCCTACGCCGTCGACCTCGCCCTGTTCACCGCCCTGCGCGGACCCGCCGGACTCGACCCGATCACCGCCAAGTCCCTGTCGTTCCTGGCCGCCTGCACGGTCGCCTACGCGGGCAACGCCCTCGGCACCTACCGCACCGCACGCGCAGCCGGCCTGCGGGCGTACGCCGTGTTCTTCGCGGTGAACCTCGCCGGAGCCGCCGTACAACTGCTCTGCCTGGCCGTCAGCCACTACGGTCTCGGCCTCACCTCGCAGCGCGCGGACACCGTCTCCGGCGCGGTCATCGGTATGGCGCTGGCCACAGTCCTGCGGTTCTGGGGTACCCGTACATGGGTGTTCCGGGCGGAGGGCAGAGTCGGATCATGGACTGGCTGAAAAGAATCCCGGTGGTCGGGCCGCGGGCAGAGCGGCTGATGATCACCCACGCGTGGCGGTCGTACGAGCGGCTCGACCGCGTGAAGTGGACGCGGCTGGCCGCCGCGATGACCTTCACCAGTTTCGTCGCGCTGTTCCCGCTGCTGACGGTGTCCGCCACCATCGCCGCCGCCACGCTCAGCACGGAGCAGGAGCACAGGCTTCAGGACAAGCTCGCCGAACAGGTCCCCGGCATCTCCGACCAGCTCGACATCGCCGGCCTGGTCGACAACGCCGGCACCATCGGGCTCATCGCGGGCGCCCTGCTGTTCTTCACCGGTGTCAGCTGGGCCGGCTCGATGCGCGAGTGCCTGCGGGCGGTGTGGGAGCTGTCCGACGAGGAGGAGAACCCCGTCCTGCGCTACGGCAAGGACGCGGGCGTCCTGATCGGCCTCGGCGGCGCCCTCCTCGTCACCATCGCCGCCTCCGCCGTCGCCTCCGCCATGATCGGCTGGATCATCAAGGAAGCCGGCATCGACGAGGGCGGCTGGGGCGGGGTCCTGCTGCACATCGCCGCGTTCCTGATCGCCGTCCTCGCGAACTTCCTGCTCCTGCTCTACGTCCTCACCCTGCTGCCCGGCGTCGAGCCGACCCGCCACCGCCTGTTCGTGGCGGCGCTGACCGGCGCGATCGGTTTTGAACTGCTGAAGCTGCTGCTCAGCGGCTATCTGCAGGGCGTGGCGGCGAAGAGCATGTACGGCGCGTTCGGGGTGCCCGTCGCGTTGCTGCTGTGGATCAACTTCACCTCGAAACTGGTGCTGTTCTGCGCCGCCTGGACGGCGACGCAGAGCAAGGAGGACGAGGTCGCCGAGATCAGGGACGCGTGCGGCGGCGCACCAGATCCGGCAGGGGCCACCGGCGGTTGACGAGGAACGCGCCGCCCGCGAGCAGAACCAGCACCCCGCCCGTGATGCCGAGCGCGGTCCCTATGCCGCTGGAGCCGTCCGCGGCCGGGGCACTGGCCACCGGCTTCGAACCGGTCCCCGCCGTGCCGCCGCCGTCACCGGAACCGCCCGCCTCTCCCGAGGGGTTCGCGCCGGGCTTGGCCTCCTCGGCGCCCTTGGGCGGCACCAGTTCGCCCACCGGCTGCACCTTCCCGGCCGCCTTGAAGCCCCAGTCGAACAGCCGGGCCGTCTCCTTGTAGACCTCGTTGTGCTCGGGCTTCTCCGGGTTCATCACCGTCACCAGCAGCACCTTGCCGCCGCGCTCGGCGACGCCGGTGAAGGTGGCGCCCGCGTTGGTGGTGTTGCCGTTCTTGACGCCCGCGATGCCCTGGTAGACCGGCACGTCGGAGTCGCCGGCGAGCAGCCGGTTGGTGTTCTGGATCTCGAAGGACTCGCGGACCGGCTTGCCCTTCTTGCCCTTCTTCGTCTGCCCCGGGAACTTGGCGCTGACCGTCGAGCAGTACTCCCGGAAGTCCTTCTTCTGCAGCCCCGAGCGGGCGAACAACGTCAGGTCGTACGCGGAGGAGACCTGCCCCTCGGCGTCGTAGCCGTCCGGGCTGACGACGTGCGTGTCGAGGGCCTGGAGCTCCTCGGCGTGCTCGTTCATGTCCTTGACGGTGTTCTCGACGCCCCCGTTCATGGCGGACAGCACGTGCACCGCGTCGTTGCCGGAGCGCAGGAAGACGCCCAGCCACAGGTCGTGGACCGAGTACGTCTCCTCCTCCTTTATCCCGACCATGCTGGAGCCCGCTCCGATGCCGGCCATGTCGGAGGGCACGACTTTGTGCTTGGCGTCCCTCGGGAACTTCGGCAGCAGCGTGTCCGCGAACAGCATCTTCAGCGTGCTCGCCGGGGCGAGACGCCAGTGCGCGTTGTGGGCGGCCAGCACCTCTCCGGACTCGGCGTCGGCGACGATCCAGGAGCGCGCGCTCACGTCCTTCGGCAGTGCCGGCACGCCGCCCGCCAGGCTCGCCTGCGTGCCCGGCCTGCCGAGCCGGGCGCCGCCCACGCTCGACATCGAGGCCGGGGGAGTGGCCGAGGGGCTCGCGCTCGCCGACGGGCTGTCCGAGGGCTTCGGTGCGGCGACGGCGGCGGGTGCGGCCAGGGCGAGGGATGACAGGACGGCGGAGGTGACCAGCAGGGATCGCCTGGTGGTCTTGTTCTGAGCGGGCACGGTCGGAAACGTACATGCCGTACGGGGGGAAGTCCCGTCTGCGGTCCCACCCCGCGAACGGAACCGGACACGGCCTGGCGATACTGGGTGCATGAAGCTCAGCCGCCCCGTGTCCTGGTTCCTGCTCGCCTTCGGGGTGTGGAGCTGGGTCATCTGGATCACTTTCGTCAAGAACCTGGTCAAGGACGGCAGCGGGCTCGCCTTCGACGACGGTCGTCCCACGGCCTACTTCTGGGTGCACCTGCTGCTCGCCGTCGTTTCCTTCGTATTGGGGACGGTCATCGGGGCCATCGGGTTGCGTGGTCTGCGCGCACTGCGCCGGACGTCATAGGGCGATCGGGAGACACGGCACCGTGGTCATCGTTTTCGTACTCGTCGCAAGTCTGGTCCTGGCCGTCGTCGTGACGGCCAACTGGTACGTGTGGCGCCGCCTGTTCCGCGACACGACCAGCGGCCCGGGTCTCGTCCGCCGGGCGGGCGCGGTCCTCATCGCGGGCGGCTGGGTCCTCGCGGTCACCGCCCTGGTCGCCGAACGCTCCGGCGCCCCCTTCCGGCTCCAGCAGGTGCTGGCCTGGCCGGGCTTCCTGTGGCTGGCCCTGTCGATATACCTGCTGCTGGCAGTGGTGGCCGGGGAGATCGTCCGCCCGCTCCTGCGCCGCTTCCTCGACCACAGGGCGAGACGGACGGACCAGGGCCTGCACGGGAGGAGTACCGACACCGGCGCACCCGCCGCCGCGACGCCGGCACCCGAGCCCGTGACGGCACCCGCGGCCGCCTCCCGGCCCGGCACCCCCGCGACGCCCCCTCCCTCGCGGACCGACCAGGCCCCCGGCACCGAGGGCGCACCCAGCACCGACGGCGTACCCGGGACCGACGGCGTACCCGGGACCGACGGCGCACCCGGCACCGACGGCGTGCCCCAGCGGCTCACCACCGCGGACCCCGCCCCCGCACCCGCCGCTCCCGCCGGCCCCTCCCGCCGCCTCTTCGTCTCCCGGGTCGTCGCCGGTGCCGCCGCGGCCGCCGCCGTCGGGACCGTGGGCTACGGGACGTACGGTGTGCTGCGCGGGCCGAAGGTCAAGCGGGTCACCGTGCCCCTGGCCAAGCTGCCGCGCGCCGCGCACGGGTACCGGATCGCCGTGGTCAGTGACGTGCACCTCGGCCCGGTCCTCGGACGCGGCTTCGCGCAGAAGGTCGTCGACACGATCAACGGGACGCAGCCCGACCTGATCGCGGTCGTCGGCGACCTGGTCGACGGCAGCGTGAAGGACCTCGGCCCCGCGGCCGCCCCGCTCGCCCAGCTGAGGGCCCGTCACGGCTCCTACTTCGTCACCGGCAACCACGAATACTTCTCCGGCGCCGAGCAGTGGGTCGAGGAGGTCCGCCGCCTGGGCATCGACCCCCTGGAGAACGCCCGCAGGGAGATGCCGTACTTCGACCTGGCCGGAGTCAACGACGTCGCGGGCGAGGACGAGGGCCAGGGCCCCGACTTCGCGAAGGCGCTCGGCGACCGCGACACCGCCCGCGCGTGCGTGCTGCTCGCCCACCAGCCCGTCCAGATCCACGACGCCGTCGAGCACGGCGTCGACCTCCAGCTCTCCGGCCACACCCACGGCGGCCAGCTGTGGCCCGGTAGCCTCATCGCCGCCGGCGCCAACCCCACCCTCGCGGGCCTGGACCGCTACGGCGACACCCAGCTCTACGTCTCGCGCGGCGCCGGCGCCTGGGGCCCGCCCACCCGCGTGGGCGCACCGTCGGACATCACCGTCATCGAGCTCGCGTCGAAGCAGGCCTGACCACCGACCCTGTGAGAACGCTGTGAAACCGGACCGAAAGGCGCATCGGTAAGTTCTTTCCCAACTCATAAGATCTCCCTTCCTCCTGTTCGAAATCCTGTGATTGGGTGAGCCCGCCGCAAAGGGGTGTGGCATACGCACATGGGCCTTCACGGGCCTGGGGAGGGCAAAGCCGATGCGATCGGTTCGCATGCGGATACTCGCGGGGCTGCTGGTCCTGGCTGCCGCGGGCGTGGGCGCCTGGCAGTTCCTGCCGTCGAAGGGCGACGGGAAGACCATCACGGTCGGTACGACGGACGGCGTCACCTCGCTCGACCCCGCCGGTGCCTACGACGCGGGCTCCTGGGCGCTGTTCAGCAACGTCTTCCAGTCGCTGCTGACCTTCGCGCCGGGCGGCACCGCCCCCGTGCCGGACGCGGCGAAGAGCTGCGCGTTCGTCCGCGGCGACCTCACCACGTACCGCTGCCGGCTGCGCGACGGCCTCACCTTCCCCAGCGGCCGGGCGATGAACGCCGAGGACGTGAAGTACTCCTTCGACCGGATCCTGCGGATCAAGTCCCCCGTCGGCCCGGCGTCCCTGCTCGGCACACTCGGTTCCGTGGACGCCGCAGGCATGACCGTCACCTTCCACCTGACCTCGCCGGACGCGACGTTCCCCTTCAAGGTGGCCACCGGAGCCGGCTCGATCGTCGACCACACCGCGTACCCGGCCGGCAAGCTCCGCACCGACGCCGGTGCCGACGGGACGGGCCCGTACACCCTGACCTCCTACACGAAGGACCATGAGGCGGTCCTCGCGCCCAACCCCCACTACCGGGGTGCCGTCAGCGGCACCGGCCGGCCCGTCGACATGCGCTACTACGCGTCCCCCCAGGCCCTGGACACCGCCTGGAAGGACAAGCAGGTCGACGTCGCGACCGACCAGCTGCCGCCCGGCGTCCTCGCCGGGCTCAACCCGAGCGACCCCGCCCAGCACGTCTACGAGGCGGACGGCTCGGAGACCCGCAACCTGTACTTCGACACCCGCTCGGGCAAGCCGCTGCACGACCCGAAGGTCCGGCAGGCCATGGCCTGGCTGATCGACCGCGAGGCGCTGGCCGCCACCGTCTACGACGGCACCGTCGACCCGCTGTACTCCCTGATCCCGGCAGGTCTGACCGGGCACACCGCCTCGTTCTTCGACGACTATCCGAAGCCCGACCCGGAGAAGGCCCGGCAGCTCCTCAGGAAGGCCGGCGTGAGCCTGCCGGTGCACTTCACCTACGGCTACGCCAAGGGGCGCGGCGCCGGTGAGCAGGAGGCGGCCGAGATCAAGAAGGAGCTGGAGGCGAGCGGCCTGTTCCAGGTCACCCTCAAGGGCTACGAGTGGACCGCCTTCCAGAAGCAGTGGGCGACCGGCAAGCTCGACGCGTACGCCGTCGGCTGGGTCGCCGACTTCCCCGACCCGGACACCTTCGGCGCCGCGCTCGTCGGCACCGGCAGCGCCATGAACACCGGCTACAGCAGCAAGACCGTCGACCGGCTCATCAAGGACAGCCGGCGCTTCGCCGAGCGGACCGAGGCCGAGCGGGACTTCCGCTCGGTGCAGGACACCGTCGCCCAGGACGTCCCGGTGCTGCCGCTGTGGCAGGCCAAGGAGTACGTCGTCACCACCGAGGACGTCGGCGGCGGCCAGTACCTCTCCGACGGCACGGGCGTGTTCCGCCTGTGGAGCCTCACGTCACTCTGACGGCCGCCCGCGGGTCACGTCGCTCTGGCGTCCGGCCCCGCAGGTCAGGCCTTCTGACGACGCGCCACGGCGGGTCAGGCCGCTCTGGCGACGCGCCACGGCGGGTCAGGGGTCGGTGCGTCGCCGGGCCGCCGGATCGGGGATGGCGTTCGTCATGCCCGGCAGGAACTCCGTGAACAGTTCGTGCACCTCGCGCACGAGCGGCCGCAGCACCCGGAAGCGGGCCAGGGCGACACCCCGCGCGGTGAGCCGGGCACCGCGCTCGGCCAGCCGGTAGCTGCGCTCGCGCCCCTCGGTGCGGTCGAAGATCCAGTACAGGACGAGTCCCATCTGGGACAGCCACATCAACTCGGGCAGGATGTCCCGCAGTTCCTCGGGCACCTTGGTCTTCGTGGCCCCGGCGAGCACCTCCCGGTGGACGCTGATGGCCTCCTCGCGCGCGTGCTCCGACTCGGGGGAGAAGGGGCTGAGCGGGCTGTCCGGGTCGGCGGCGTTCTTGAAGAACTGCACCGCGAACTCGTGGTAGGGCGCGGCGATGTCGAGCCAGGCCCGCAGCACCCCCGCGAGCCGGGCCTCCAGGTCGCGCTCCCGGTCCAGGATCTCCCGGACCGCCACCTGGTGCTCGGCGGCGATCCGGTCGTAGAAGCCCTGGATCAGATGCTCCTTGCCCGCGAAGTAGTAGTACGCGTTGCCGACGGAGACCCCGGCCTCCTTGGCGATGGCCCGCATCGTCGTCTTGTCGTAGCCGCGCTCCTGGAACAGCCGCATGGCCGTCTCCAGGATCAGGGCGCGGGTCTGCTCGGACTTGGTGGGGAGGGCGCCGTCGTCGGGGCCGTCGTTCTTCGCGGACACGGGAAGAGAGCCTAACGTCAGCACCGGTGCGGCTACCGAGGGGCGCAGGTGCCGTCGGCGCAGCCCGGCGCGGAGTAGCTCCAGCCGCTGTCCGGGTCGTACGACCAGCCGTCCGCCCGCCGGTAGACCCGGCCGCCCCACTGCGCCCCGCCCCACTGCGCCCCGCCGCGCTGCCCCCGGTGCCACTGCGCCCCGCGCCACTTGGCGGCGGCGAGCACGGCGCCCTTGGCGAGCAGGGCGCCGGACGGGGTGCTCAGCCGGTGGGCGAGCGGGCGGTGCTCGCGCAGCGCCCACAGGGTGACCACCCAGGCGGCCGGGCCCTGGTAGACCTGCCCGGCGTCGCCGACGACGGTGATCTCGTCGAGGGTGGCGCCGTGGTCGAGGCCGGGAAAGCGCCGCCGGGCCTCCTCGGAGGCGGCCGGGACCAGCTCCAGCGGCACCAGCTTCGGCTGCCGCAGGAGCCAGTCGCGCAGGAACGCGCACAGGGAGCACTCGGCGTCGTACAGGACGGTGAGCCGGCGGACGGGAGGGGCCGCGTGTGTGCCGGTGCTGTTCGTTCCGGTCGTGCCGGTGCCGGTGCCGGTGCCGGTGCTGGTGCCGGTGCTGGTGCCGGTGGCGCTCACGTGGGCCTCCGCTCAGGCCTGCGGCTGCGGGGCGACCCAGCCCTGCGGCGGGACCGGCGGCACCTGCTCCCGCTCCATGGCACCCCGGCGCCGGATCCGGTTGAGCACGTAGACGTTGGCCAGGTGCATCACACCGAGCACCAGCAGCACCACGCCGAGCTTGGTCGACAGGGCCTCGAAGATCCCGCGGGCGTCGCTGATGGTCCCGTCGCCGCTCAGGTACAGCGCGATGAACCCGAGGTTGACGAGATAGAAGCCGACCACCAGCAGGTGGTTGACGGCGTCGGCGAGCTTCTCGTTGCCGTGCAGCACGTCGGCGAGGAAGACCCTGCCGTTACGGCTGAGCGTGCGGGCCACCCAGACGGTCAGACCGATGCTGACCAGCAGGTAGATGACGTAGGCGATGACCGTGCGGTCCATAGCCCCACCCTTCTTGAACACGTTCAAAACGCTGTTGAGGGAGACTGTAGACCTCTTTTTGAACATGTTCAACAGGGTGCTGTGTGGCCGGGCCTCGACCTCCTTCGGCCGCAGGGGCCGGCACCGCCGCACCACTGCCCTGAGGGGCCACCGGTTCAGGCCCCGCAGCCCCCCACCCGCCGCGAACTCAGCGCGATGTCGTCCATCCGCACGTCGTACGACGACGGGCTCGGGTCGGCCTGGTACAGCTGCCAGCCCAGCTTGAGCCGGTCGAACGTCGGGAAGACGAACGGGTCCGGCGTGCCGCCGTGCTGATGGGTGGAGACGGTCAGGTCGGGCTGGGGCACGCCGTCGAAGGAGACGGTGACGCGGTTGTCGGTGGCGTCCAGGTGGAACTCGACGCACTGCCATGCTCCGGCCCTTGCCGGGGTCGAGGTCTTCCAGGAGGTCCAGTCCCCGGTCGGCCCGAGGTCGGAGCCGACGCCCCAGAAGTTCCCCCGGTCGGTGGGCGCGTACTGGCCGCCGAGCGGCCGGACGAGCGTCGGGGAGCCGGTGCCGGAGGCCTCCGCGAGGGTCCAGTGAGCCCAGTCGGGGGCGGTCGGGAAGGCGTCCACGCGGAGGCGGAGCCGGCCCCAGAAGCTGTTGCCGGGCGGCTTGAGGTCGGGGAAGACCAGGAAGGCGTGGCCGTTGCCCTGGGTGCGGATGCGGAGTTCGCGGCCGCGGCCGGACGACGAACGGGCGATCGTCAGCGTTCCGTCGGACGTGTCAGCGGTCCACCCGCGGCCTTGGGTGACCGGGCCGAGGGGAAGGTGGTCGAAGGTCTCCCGTGCGAGGACCGGGGAGGGACTCGCCGAGGCGGTGGGGGATACCGGCAGCAGCGCGGCGGCAGTGGCCAGCAGCGCGACGGCGGCTTTCCTCAGGGGCGTCATGAGCGACAGTCTCGTGACACCCGGCCCCGTCGGTCACAGGAGCAGCACGACAGCTGGCCGGAACCGAGCCTGATCTGGCCGATTCCGAGTGTGCTCAGTCGCTCGTCTTCGGCCGGCCCGCCCTGAGGATCTCGGCCACGTCGAGGGTCACCTTCGCGCCGATGGAGTCCGGGAGCGTGACGAGTTCACCGGGGGCATGGGGGCGGTGGTTCTCGTAGCCGCTTCCCACCGGGTCGGTCAGGACGTGGAGCCGCTGGTGCTTGCGGTCCACGACGACGTAGACGGGGACCTTCGCCTCGGCGTAGGCGGCGACCTTCGTCTTCAGGTCGTTCTTCCAGTGTGTGGAGGTGACCTCCAGCACCAGGCGGAAGCAGACCGGTTCGTAGGCGTTGTTCTCGACGTGATGGTCCTCGAAGTCGGCGTCCACGACCGCGAGGTCGGGGATGGCGTAGTCCTCCGGCTCCATGGGCAGCCAAAGACCGACGCCCTGAAGGACCTCGGTTTCGCCTCCATCCAGGTCGGCTGCCATGAAGGGACGCATGAGCTTGGTCAGCGCGCGAGCATGGGCGCCGTCAGGGGACGGGGTCACGAGGAGATGGCCTCCGATGATCTCGACGCGGTAGCCCGGATGGCGCTCCATGATCTCGTCGGCGATGGTCGTGAGGGTGACCGGCTCTTCGTCGTGGAAGGGCTGCTCGACGGAAGCTGCGGACATCAGGTGCCTCCTGGGAACTGGTGTCGAGAGCATCATCGTAGGTCGGACGACGCCCCAGCGTCCGTTCCGCACTCCTTCACCCGAAGGTGTGGCATATGCCAGAGGGCCCCGTCTCCAGCGGAAACAGGGCCCTCATGAGCAAGCGGCAGAACGCTCAGAAGCGGCGCGTGATCAGCGCCCGCTTCACCTCCGCGATCGCCTTCGTGACCTCGATGCCGCGCGGGCACGCGTCCGTGCAGTTGAAGGTCGTGCGGCAGCGCCACACGCCGTCACGGTCGTTGAGGATCTCCAGGCGCTGCTCACCGGCCTCGTCGCGCGAGTCGAAGATGAAGCGGTGCGCGTTGACGATGGCCGCCGGGCCGAAGTACTGGCCGTCGTTCCAGAAGACCGGGCACGACGTGGTGCAGGCCGCGCACAGGATGCACTTCGTCGTGTCGTCGAAGCGCTCGCGGTCCTCGGCCGTCTGGAACCGCTCGCGCGTCGGCTCGTTCGTGTCCTTCGTGATGAGGAAGGGCATGACGTCGCGGTACGCCTGGAAGAACGGCTCCATGTCGACCACGAGGTCCTTCAGGACCGTGAGGCCCTTGATGGCCTCGACCGTGATCGGCTTCTCGGGGTTGATGTCCTTGATCAGCGTCTTGCAGGCGAGACGGTTCTTGCCGTTGATCCGCATGGCGTCCGAGCCGCAGATGCCGTGCGCGCAGGAGCGGCGGAACGTCAGCGTGCCGTCCAGGTCCCACTTGATCTTGTGGAGGGCGTCGAGGACGCGCTCCTTGGGGTCGATCTCCACCTGGAAGTCTTCCCAGACCGCCTCCGCCGCGACCTCCGGGTTGAAGCGGCGGATGCGGAAGGTGACCGTGATGTAGGGGGAGTCGGCGAAACCGGGCTCGGGCTTGCCGGCCGCGTCTTCCTTGTCCAGAACGGGGGTAGCCATCAGTACTTACGCTCCATCGGCTGGTAGCGGGTCTGGACGACCGGCTTGTAGTCGAGACGGACGGTTTCGGAGCCGTCGGCGCCGACCTCGCGGTACGCCATGGTGTGCCGCATGAAGTTGACGTCGTCGCGGTTCGGGTAGTCCTCGCGGTAGTGACCGCCGCGGGACTCCTTGCGGGCGAGCGCGGAGACCGCCATGACCTCGGCGAGGTCGAGCAGGTTGCCCAGCTCGATGGCCTCCAGCAGGTCCGTGTTGAACCGCTTGCCCTTGTCCTGGATCGAGACGTTCCGGTAGCGCTCGCGCAGCTCCGCGATCTTCTCGACCGCCGTCTTGATCGTCTGCTCGGTGCGGAACACCATGACGTTGGCGTCCATGGTCTCCTGCAGCTCACGCCGCAGCTCCGCCACCCGCTCGGTGCCGGTGGCGTCGCGCAGCCGCTCCACCTGCTCGACCACGAGCTCGGCCGGGTTCTCCGGCAGCTCGACGAACTCGGCCTTCTGCGCGTACTCGGCGGCGGCGATGCCCGCGCGCTTGCCGAAGACGTTGATGTCCAGCAGCGAGTTCGTGCCGAGGCGGTTGGCGCCGTGCACGGAGACGCAGGCGACCTCGCCGGCCGCGTACAGGCCCGGGACGACCGTGGTGTTGTCCGCCAGGACCTCACCCTCGACGTTGGTCGGGATGCCGCCCATGGCGTAGTGCGCGGTGGGCTGGATCGGGATCGGGTCCGTGTAGGGCTCGATACCGAGGTAGGTGCGCGCGAACTCCGTGATGTCGGGCAGCTTCGCGTCCAGCTGCTCCGGCGGGAGGTGCGTGAGGTCGAGGTAGACGTGGTCGCCCTCGGGACCGCAGCCGCGGCCCTCACGGATCTCCGTGTAGATGGAGCGGGAGACGACGTCACGGGACGCGAGGTCCTTCATGACCGGCGCGTACTTCTCCATGAAGCGCTCGCCGTCCTTGTTGCGGAGGATGCCGCCCTCACCGCGGGCGCCCTCCGTCAGCAGGATGCCCATGCGCCAGATGCCGGTCGGGTGGAACTGGAAGAACTCCATGTCCTCCAGCGGCAGCCCGCGGCGGTAGACCGCGGCCTGGCCGTCACCGGTCAGCGTGTGCGCGTTCGACGTCACCTTGAAGAACTTGCCGCAGCCGCCGGACGCGTAGACCACGGACTTCGCCTGGAAGACGTGGATCTCGCCGGTCGCCAGCTCGTACGCCACGACACCGGCCGACTTCTTGACGCCGTCGACCTCGGTGATCAGCTGGTCCAGGACGTAGAACTCGTTGTAGAACTCCACGCCCTCCTTGACGCAGTTCTGGTACAGCGTCTGGAGGATCATGTGGCCGGTGCGGTCGGCCGCGTAGCAGGAGCGGCGGACCGGGGCCTCGCCGTGGTTGCGGCTGTGACCGCCGAAGCGGCGCTGGTCGATCGTGCCGTTCGGGGTGCGGTTGAACGGCAGGCCCATCTTCTCCAGGTCGAGGACCGAGTCGATGGCCTCCTTCGCCAGGATCTCGGCGGCGTCCTGGTCGACCAGGTAGTCACCGCCCTTGACCGTGTCGAAGGTGTGCCACTCCCAGTTGTCCTCCTCCACGTTGGCGAGCGCGGCGGCCATGCCGCCCTGCGCGGCGCCCGTGTGGGAGCGGGTGGGGTACAGCTTGGTCAGCACGGCGGTGCGGCTGCGCTTCGTGGACTCGATGGCCGCGCGCATGCCCGCGCCACCGGCGCCGACGATGACGGTGTCGTACTTGTGGATCTTCATGATTCTCGCAACCCCGTGCCTAGCGGATGTTCGGGTCGAAGGTGAAGATCACCAGCGTGCCCAGCAGGATGGTGAACACCGTGGCGGTGTAGAGCAGGCCCTTGAGCCACAGCCGGGTGTTCGCGCGCTCCGCGTAGTCGTTGATGACCGTGCGCAGGCCGTTGGCGCCGTGCAGCATGGCGAGCCACAGCATCAGCAGGTCCCAGACCTGCCAGAACGGGGACGCCCAGCGGCCCGCCACGAAGGCGAAGCCGATCTTGGAGACGCCGCCGTCCAGCACGAGCTGGATCAGCAGGTGGCCGAGGACGAGGACGACCAGTACGACGCCGGACAGGCGCATGAACAGCCAGGCCGCCAGCTCGAAGTTGCCCCGGGTGCTCTTCGGGGTCTTCTTGGTGCGCTGGCGCGGGGCCTCGATGAAGGGCGCCGGGTTGTCGACGGTGTAGACGGCGCCGCCCTCGACGGGGCCGACGCCGGCGGCGGTCTTCTCAGACGTGGACATTGGCGTCAGCTCCCGAACAGTTCACGAGCGGCGTGGCCGAGGACGGGGTAGATCGCCCCGAGCATCAGCACGACCCACAGAGCGACGACGGTCCAGAGCATCTGCTTCTGGTACCGGGCGCCCTTGATCCAGAAGTCGACGGCGATGACACGCAGGCCGTTGAGCGCGTGGAAGAGGATGGCGGCGACGAGGCCGTACTCCAGCAGCGCGACGATCGGCGTCTTGTACGTGGCCACGACGTTGTCGTAGGCCTCAGGGGACACGCGGACGAGGGCGGTGTCCAGCACGTGGACGAACAGGAAGAAGAAGATGAGGACGCCGGTGACTCGGTGAGCCACCCAGGACCACATTCCTTCCCGGCCGCGGTACAGCGTTCCAGCCGGCACGGAAGTTTCCTCCGGGAGCGGGGATTGGGGCCGCGCCGGCTTGGTGTGTCGGTCGGGCCCGGCCGGGTACGGTCCACCGGCCCCCAGCATCGTAGCGATGCGTTGCGGCGGGGCTGAGCCCGGGTCCCGGGGTGTGATCAAACTGGCACGCAAAGAGGTACTGGTGGGCTAGTGCGGCCCAGGGGGCAGGAGGTGTCTTTGGGGCGCGGGGTGCGAGACGTCACCGGTTGACCGCACCCGCGGCGTCAGCCGCAGGTCGACTGCAGCCCCGCGCCCCTCAGGGCGCTGACCAGCCGCACGCTCGCCAAGCGCCGGAGTTCGTCCGCCACGACCGCCCGCTCCTCCTCGGGATCGTTGGTCAATCGTGACCGGATGGCCGCGAGGAGCCGGTCCAGGGTCTCCGACGGGGACAGGCCGTCCAGGCAGATGACGAAGACGTGCCCGAAGCGGGACTCGTAGGCGGCGTGGGCCGCGCTGAGGGCGGTGTGGGCCGCGGAGTAGGTGTCCGGCGGGAGCGTGGGCAGGTGCTCGGCCGCCAGCGCTTCCGTGAGGTCGGGCCAGGCCAGGTCGTAGGCCGCCTCGTCCGCCGCGGCCAGCAGGGAGTCCAGATCCGGGTAGGGGCGGTGGTCCGCGACGCGCCGGGCCCAGCGGAGGCTGCGCAGGCAGGAGAGGAGGGCCTGCTCCAGGTCCTCCTCGGAGGCGGCGTTGAACTGCTCCACCGGTATGGCGAGTCGGCCGGGGAGATCTGGGACATGATGCGCGGGCAGCGTGGGTCCTCGTGGGCGTCACGTGTGTCGGCAGGGCAAGGTGTGAGAGATGTGACGTCACGCTATCGAGTACGACCGTGACGTGTCCGAAGGATGCACGAATTTCACCCGGGAGGGAGAGTTTCCGCACGCGTGGTGGACGCGCGCCGGGCGGCCGAGGGTTTTAGGTTGGCTGGGTGAGTCAGCACAGGCGCCGGACTTCGGCGAAGCAGGAGAAACAGCGGCAGGTGCTGGTCGTGGCCATGGCTGTAGCGCTGGTCGTGGTCGCGGCCGGGGTGAGTCTCGGGCTCTGGGCGGCCTCGGGCGGTGACGGCGGGTCCACGGCCTCGGAGGCCGGATCCTCCCGGGGGGCCTCGGCGGCGCCCCAGGACACAGAGCCCGAGGCCGGCGCCACCCCGAGCCCGACCCGCTCCTACCCCCTGTCCGAGGCACCCCGCACCATCCCCGCCGTGCGCGACCACGAGCCGGCGCGCGGCCCGGGCTGGCGGCCCGGGCAGGGCAACCGGGTGGTCGTGGACGACCCGGCGCTGGCCGACGAGGGGCGGCTGGTCGCCGGCGAGCTCGGGATGACGTACGCGGGCGAGAAGGGCGACAAGAAGGCCGGGGACCTGCGGCTGGGGCTGAACGGCGACAAGGGCGCCAACCCGGAGTCGTACACGATGACCGTGCGCGACGGGCGGGTGGAGATCGACGGGCCGTCCGACACCGGGGTCTTCTACGGCACCCGCACGCTCAAGCAGGAGACCCACGACGGCGGCACGGCCCCCGAGGGGGTCGTGAAGGACGAACCGGCCAAGCCGCAGCGCGGGTTCATGCTGGACATCGCGCGCAAGAACTTCACGGCCGGCTGGATCGAGGACCGGATCCGGGAACTGGGCGACCTGAAGTTCAACCAGCTGGGGCTGCACTTCTCCGACGACCAGGGGTTCCGGATCGAGTCGACCTCGCATCCCGAGATCGTGTCGCGGCAGCATCTGACCAAGGCGCAGGTGCGCAGGATCATCGACCTCGCGCAGAGCCGGCACATCACGATCGTCCCCGAGATCGACTCGCCCGGGCACCTCGGCGCGGTCATCGACGCCCACCCCGACCTGCAGCTGCGCAGCGCTCAGGGCTCGGCGGTGCAGGGCGCCATCGACATCTCCAAGGCCGAGAGCGCCCAGATCGTCGACGATCTGCTCGACGAGTACGCGGACCTCTTCCCCGGCGGGCCGTGGCACCTCGGCGGTGACGAGTACCAGGCGCTGACCCGGTCGGACCCGGAGGCGTCGTTCCCGCAGCTGGCCGCCGCCGCCCAGAAGAAGTACGGCTCCGGCGCGACGGTCGCCGACCTCACCACCGGCTGGCTGAACGACCGGGCCGACACCGTCCGGGGGCATCAGCGCGTCCCGCGCGCCTGGAACGACGGCTTCTTCCGGGGCACCTCCGTGCAGGCCGCCAAGGACATCCAGGTCGCCTACTGGACCGGCAAGGAGATCGGCGCCCGGGCGCCCCTGGAGTATCTGCAGGCGGGCCGCAAGGTGATCAACTACAACGACGAGTTCCTGTACTACGTGCTCGGCGAGCCGCAGACCTTCGTCTACCCGACGGGGCAGCGGATCTACGAGCAGTGGACGCCCCGGGTGCTGCGCGGCACCGCGGCCGTCCCGGCGCGCTACGACGACCAGATCCTCGGCGGGTCCTTCGCGGTGTGGTGCGACCTCGCGGACTCCCAGACGCAGGACCAGGTGGCGGCCGGGATCCGGATGCCGCTGCGGGCGACGGTCCAGAAGCTCTGGGACCCGGACAAGCCGGAGCTGTCCTGGGCGGAGTTCCGGGCGCTGGCGGACAGGCTCGGCTGACCCGGCACGAATTGGCCCATACGGCTGCGAACTCCCGTACGGCTGTGGTGGTCTTCTGGCGCGACCGCAATCGAACATGCCGGGGGGGAACCGGGACATGGGCTACTGGGGATATTTCGTCGTGGGCCGGGGGGAGCGGCCGCTGCCGGAGCTGGACGCGCTGGCGGGGGCCGGGGACGGTCCGACGCAGCGTGCCTCGGCGCCGGGCGGATGGCAGGTGTGGGAGTACCCGAGCAGCGACGGCGACATCGGGAACATGAACGCCCTCGCCCGGGAGACCGGGGCACCGGCGCTCTTCGGGTACGTCATGAACAGCGAGTGCGTCGTGCTGGAAGCCGCCGCTCCGGAGAGCGGGGCGTGGACGACCTGCCTGGCGCGCTCCGCGATGGCCGGGTACCTGGGGGCGGACCGGGAGGGCCTCACCTTGGAGGACTACTTCCTGGACCCCGACGACGCCGCCGAGCACGCCGTGCGCTGGGCCGCCGAGGCCGGGCGTGAGGTGAACGCCCGCGCACTGGTGGACGTACTGACTTCAGACCCTGATCCTCCCCCACTCTCGGCTTCGCTCGAGCGGGGGGACCCCCTGGCTGAAAACCTGCTGTTCCGCTTCCTCGACAGACTGGGCGTGGTGCCCCTGTGACACTCCGGGCCCGTTGCACGCAGTAAGGGGAAGTGCGGGTTCCGTGAGGGGTGAGGGCCGCTAGTGGCCTGATGGGCCCCGAAGAAGGCCCGCGGAGGAGGCGTGGATGAGCCTGGTGGAGTTGATCGCACAGGCCGATGAACGCGGGCTGGCCGCGAGCGGGCTGGCTTGTTTGGATCGGTGCGTGCCCCTGCTGGGCGGCGACGACGAGGTCCTCAGGCCGGTGTGGGCGAGTCTCAGCGACGGCGCCGCTGCCGAGGAGTGGGGCGAGCGGCTGGAGCAGGCGCGCGGCAAGCTGGACGCGGCCGGCGCCGGGGACGAGGCGGCCGCGCTCGCCCACCGGATGCTGGAGGCCGCTCCCGCCGAGCGGTCCGCCGCCGCGGTCCGGGTGTGGGCCGACGGCTGCTCCGTCGCCTCCCTCCAGATCCACCGGCTCCTGGACACCGCCGCGGACGCGGCCTCGTCCGTCGACTCCCGCCGCGAGGGCCGTACGGAGGGCATGTCGCCCCTCGTCGCGGCCGAACTGCGCCGCCAGATCACCGTCCTGGAGGTCCTGGCCGGACATGGCCCGGCCGGGCTGCGCCGGGCCCTGGAGTTGTCGGTCGAGGGGCGGCGGGTCCTGCGCGCGGTGGTGTCCCGCCGGAGCCGGCAGCGGGGCTGAAGGGCGGCGGCCGACGGCCCGACCGGCCTAAACCCCGTTCCTGGGCACATCCTGTGACTGTCCCTTGGGCGCGGTGGGGCGGTCCTGCGCCGCTTCGGGGAAGCCGCCGATTTCGGGTGACGAAACGCTTCGCCGCAGCGCTTTCCGGGATGTGACGACTCAAGCGGAGACCAGGCCATCGGCGGCTGCGAAGCCGCTGCGATGGGCGGCGGACACAGTGGCGACGATGCGCGAGGGAGCACGGCTGCGCCTCGACTACTCGGCGCAGAGCCTGTGGAGCATCGACCGGATGATCGAGGGGATACGGCGGGAGGGAGCGCCCGACGCGGCGGTCCAGCAGGTGCTGCGCGGCTTCGGCGCGTACGCGGGTGAGGTGATGGCGCGTCAGACCGGCGCCGAGTGGTGGGCGACCGGCGGGGACCACTGGATCCGCACTCCCGACGGGCGCCTGTGGGACCCCATCGACGAGGCCCGCCGGTGCTACGGCGGCCATGGATCGCTGCGGCTGCTGTGCCGGGACGCGATGAGCACCGCGCCCCGGCGTTAGCGTCGGCGGGCGCGGACCTGCCCGTCCACGCCTTCGATCACACCCTCGACGCCCTCGGCGCCTTCCAGCACGCCCTCGACCACGCCCTCGACCACGGCCTGAGGGCCGTCGGGCGGCTCGGCGGCGGGCGCGGCCGTCGTTGCGGCGTTCGCCGCGTTCGCCGCGTTCGCCGCCAGGGTGCGGATCTCGGGCAGGTCGTCGTAGAGGTTCTGTCCGGGGCACTCGGTCGGGTAGCCGTCGCGGTGGCCGGAGATGCGTTGGAACGTGCCCTTCTGGCCCAGCTTGTACTTGCCGTTGTCGGCCCCGGAGGTCAGCACGACCGTCCCGGTCGGCGCGATGCCGTAGAGGCCGAGCTTCCACGCCGCGACCTTCGCGACCGACGCGCGCACCGCGGCGTTCGTGGCCGCCGTGGAGTAGTCGCCGAGCACCGACACGCTGCTGGTGGCGGTGTTGAACCCGTAGGTGTGCGCGCCGAGGACGGGCTTGTCGATGCCGCCGGCACGTCCCTCGAAGACGGTGCCGCACTTGTCGACGAGGAAGTGGTAGCCGATGTCGTTCCAGCCGTTGCTCTGCACGTGGTAGAGGAACACGCCGCGCACGATCGACGCCGACTGGGAGCAGGTGTAGTCGTTGGTGCCCGCCGTGTGGTGGACGAACATCGCCTTCGTGCCACCCGTCAGGGTGGGCGGGTCCTTCACCAGGGACTCGTCGGCGCCCCAGGCGGAGCGCGATGTCACGGCGGGACGCCCGGCCGAGAGCGGGCCGGGCGCCGGCCCGGCCCCGTCCGGCTCGACGACCGCGGTGTGCACGGGGTCCGACCCGGCCTCGGGGTCGACCAGTTCGACCCGCAGGCCCTCCGGCAGGCGCGAGCCCGTCACACGCACCTGGACACCGTCCGAGGGCCCGGTCCACAGCGGCTGGGTGCTGCCGCGCACCCCGGCCCGGTCGCGGTCGGGGCCGGCCTCGGGCGTACGGCCTTCGGTGTCCAGGGGGCGCCACGCGGTCCACGCGCCGCTCTTCCGGGAGCGGGTGCGCACCTGGGCGGAGCCGTCGAAAACCGCGTCCGGGTCGTCCCAGGTGATGCCGATCAGGCTGAACGGCTCGGTGGTGCGCGGGGCGAGGGACCGGTCGTGGGGGTCGCCGTCCGGCACCCGGACGGTGTGCACACCGTCCGAGGGGGTGGCCCGGGCGGGCTGCGTCAGGCCGAGGGCACCGAGGGCCAGGGCGGTGGCGACGGCGGTGCGCAGGAGGCGGTGTGTCATACGGCGCTCGCCTTTCGTGTGCGGGGTGGCATCGCGTGCAGAGCTCCCCGGTACGGCACTTGGCCGAAACCTCCGCGGGGCCGGGCTCCCGAGGACGGCGGGTCGGGTTGACCCGAACGGTCGTCTGACGCGCTGTGACACTTCCGGGCGGACCGGCGCTGATCACGGTGGGAGGGCGCGCACTCGGCACGGACGAGGACGGTACTTGGGTCAGGGAGCGGAGCCCCGGCGCGGGCAGGCGTACGACGGGGAGCTGGGCGAGGCCGTGGCGCGGGCCCAGCAGGGTGACGAGGCGGCCTTCGCGGCCGCCTACCGGTTCGTGCAGCCCGGACTGCTCGGCTATCTGCGCGGCCTGGTCGGCGACGACGCGGAGGACGTGGCGTCCGACGCCTGGCTGGAGATCGCCCGGGACCTCGGGCGGTTCCGGGGCGACGGGGCAGGCTTTCGCGGCTGGACGGCGACCATCGCCCGGCACCGGGCGCTGGACCACCTGCGCCGGCAGCGGGTACGGCCCCGCTCGTCCGCGCTGGAGCAGGACGTCCTGGACCTGCCCGGACCGCAGAGCACGCACGACCAGGCGCTGGAGGCCCTCTCCACCGAGCGCGCCCTGGAGCTGGTCCGGGGGTTGCCGCGGGACCAGGCCGAGGCCGTGCTGCTGCGGGTCGTGGTCGGCCTCGACGGCCCTGCCGCCGCGCGGGTCCTGGGCAAGCGGCAGGGTGCCGTACGCACGGCCGCCCACCGGGGTCTGAAACGCCTCGCCCGGCAGCTGCGCGCGGAGAGTGTGACGGATGAGACTCCCCGGACGCTGGGGGAGTCGACGTAGCGGAACCGGTGGTTTCGCTGACGGCCCGGCCGGGTCGCGCGGACCCGGCGCCCTGAACGGGGCGGACCGGCGGGACGTACTGGGGCCCGGCGCCGGAGTGGCAGCGGGATCGATCGGATCGAGCAGGAACGGAACCGGACATGGGTGGACATCGAAGCGACGGCGGGCCTGCCGGCCGTCGGGGTGTGCACCTCGGCGACTCCGCGTATGCCCGCCGGGCGGCACGGGACGCCGGCGACCCGCTTCCCCGCGACCCCGCAACGGCCGGCTCCGGCAGCCCGCCGCACCCCCCGGGGCCGGCCGTTGTCCTCGACGAGGCCGAGGTGCAGGCGTTCCTCGTCGCCGCTCTCACTCAGGGCCGGATCGACAGCGGGGCCGAACAGCGGGCCGTGGCCGCGTTCCGGGCCGCCCGGGGCTCCGGCGCGCACCGGGCGCGCTCCCGCCGCCGGGACGACTGGCGGCCCCGGGAGCGGCGGCTGACCGGGCGTTCGCTGAGGACCACTCTCTCGGTGCTGCTCGCCAGTCTCACACTGGGCGGTGTGGCGGTCGCGGCGATCGGCTCGTCCGACTCCCCGTCCGGCTCCGACGAGCCGGGCCGCTCCCACGCGCCCACCTCCCCGCCCGCCCCCGGAAACCCGGCGGGCGGGCCCACCGGCGCGGAGTCCGTCTCCTCCGCCGCGCCCCCGGGCCGTCCCGCCGCCGCTCAGGACACCGAAGCGCACTGCCGCGCCTACGAGAAGGCCGGGCGCCGGGGCCGGGTCATGGACGCGACGGCCTGGCAGCGCCTCGTCGCGGCCGCGGGCGGCGAGAGGCACGTCACCGCGTACTGCGCCGAGCAGGCGGCCCGGTCCGACGCCCGCCCCGGCCGTACAGCCGGACCGGAGAAGGGCACGGGAGCCTCCGGGAACAGCGGCAAGGGCAACGGCAGCGGACCGGGCTCAGCGAACAGTGGCTCCAAGGCTGACAGTGGCTCGGGCAAGGCCGACAGCGGCTCGGCGGGAGCGGTCAGCGGCTCGGGGGCCGGAGGCGGCAACTCGGCCGCCGCGGACGACGGTTCGGCTGCCGGCAGTGACGGCTCTGGTGCCGAGCGCGGCAGTGGCGGCGGACAGACGCGGACCGGGGGGCGGCCCGCTCGGCCCGACGGCAGCCGTCCCTGAGGCGACCGGGAAGCCACAGACCCTTTCGCCACCCGGCCCGACCTTCACCGCTCACGGCTCACGGCTCACCGCTCACCGCTCACCACCGCCGGCGAGCTGGCGGCCAAACTGCTCGATGCCTACGGTGCGGAACCCGGCGCGGCCACCGTCGACCTGCTGCTCTGCGAGGCACATCGGCAACAGAAACTGCTGGAGAACGGGGAAGCCGATGCGGCTCTGCTGCACCTGCCCTTCGACTCGACGGCCGGACTCGACACCGAAGTGCTCCATACCGAGCGACAGATGGCGATCCTGCCCACCCCCCACCCCCTGGCCGGACGCCCACAGGTCCGGGAGGCCGAGGTCACCGCGTTGCCGGAACTCCAGATGGCCCGTTGGCCCCGTCATGACGGCAGCTGCCCGGAGGGACCGGGAGCGGAGGTACGGAACCTCACACAGCTCTTCCAGCTGATCGCGCTCGGCCGCACTACCGTGATCATTTCCGAGTCCGCCGCCACCGACCTGCGCCGGGATCTCGCCGCCGTGCCGGCTTCGGATGCCCGGCCCGTGACAACGGTGATCGCCTGGCCCCCGCAGAGCCGATCTCGCGCGGTCGCCGACCTGGTCCGCGTGGCAACACGTCTGTGACCGGCTGACACGGCCGCTCGCATGCAAGGCCCGGTACGTCCCACTCCGTATCCCAGACCGCCGACGTTCTCTCTGCTCAGAGCCCATTTCCGCGTCCCAGCGTCTCAGGCCGCCCGCCTTCCGTAGCGGCTGGGACGGGTCGTCCCGCAGGCTCCGGTCATGGCCTGGTCATCGAAGCGCCAGACCTGCCGCACACAGAAGGGTCCCGCCCCACATGCCCCGTCACATGCACCGTGGCTCTCTGACCGCCGCTGTGGCGGTGGCGATCGCCGCCCTCTCCATGACCGCGTGCGCCGATGGATCGGGTACCCGTGCCGAGGGCTCGTCGACAGCCGTCTCCTCGACCGGGTCGCCCTCCGGCTCGTCCTCTGACGAGGACGAGGAGCCCGCCCCCCACGGTTCGTGGCCGCGCCAGGAGACGCCCGCGGACACGCCCGCGGGAAAGGAGCCCGCGGCGGGACGGAACGGTGAGACCGGCGCCGGCGGCTCCGCGACGGGAGGGAACGGAAGGACCGGTACCGGCGACTCCGGCACGGGTGACGGCGCCCCCTGTCAGGGCTCCCACACCGCGACGGTCGCGGCTCCCCTGAACCGCCCCGTGAACCACATGCTGCTCACCGTCACCAACACCGGCAGCGTCCCCTGCCGCCTCTACGGCTACCCGGTCCTCCGCTTCGGCGAGGCCCAGTCGCCGCCGGTCATCGAGCGCTCCAAGCCGCGGGCCACCGTCACGCTCGCGCCCAGCGAGTCCGGCTACGCCTGCGCGAGCCTGTCGGCCACCAACGGCAGCGGTGCGAACGGCAGAACCGAGACGTCCCTCACCGTCGCCTTCCAGGGCCGATCCGCCGGGGAGGACATTCCCGCGATCGCCCACCCGGCGCTGCCCGCCGGGGGCGTCTACGTCGACGACTCTCTGGACGTCACGTACTGGCAGCAGTCGATGCGTGACGCCACCAGATGGTGACACCCGATGGGAAGTCTGGAGTGCTTATGGACACCGTTACCGAAGCCGCCGACCGCATCGGTGCTCCCGGGGCTTCGCGACCGTACGCGCGGGGGGCGTGAGATGACCGGACCGCTGTACGAACGCGACGACACTTACGCGCTGCTCGCGGCCGAGATCGAGCGCGCGGCCGACGGCGCCGGCGGCACCGTCCTGCGGCGCGGCGCCACGGGCACCGGCCGTACCGCTGCGCTTGAGGCGGCCGTCTCCCACGCCACCGCCCACGGTCTGCGCGTCCTGCGCGCGCTGCTTCCCGGAGGGGGCGGAGCTGCCCTTCGCCACGGTCCTGCATCTGCTGGGCCAGGGCGGGGAGTTCACCCAGGGGATCCCGGGCGACGGGGCGGGCGACAGCGCGACCGGGCGGTGGCGGCAGGCGGCGCAGCTGTGGCGGCAGTTGCGCTCGTACGCGGCGAGGACAGCGCTACGCGCATCCGCTGCTGCGGGACGCGGTGCTCACCGAGTGGTCGGAGGCCCGGCGGCAGCAGGTGCACCGGGAGGCGTACCGGCGCCTGGGCAAGACCGCCGCGGACTCCCTGGAGCCGGCCGTCACCGCCGGACAGACCACGCTCGTGCAGTACGCGGCGACCGCGGGGGACTGCATGGGCCGCTCCGCCGAGGCGCAGCGGCCGGGCCTCCAGCGGCACCTCCAGCCGCTGAGAGCCCTGGAACGGGGAGAACGGGACCGAGCCGGAACGAGAGGAGGAGGCCGAAGGATGACACGGCCTCAAGGACACGATGTGAAGACGCTGCCGGAACGCGCGTCCCGGAAACCCGGACCGACTCATTCCCCGCCGGTCCTCCCCGGGCAGCGGGTACGCGAACACGGGCGGACGGTGCACAGCCCACCCCGCGCCGCCGACGACGGCCCCCGGGGCCGGGTACCCGTGACGGTGAGCGCCCCGGACCCGATCTCCCGCGAGGGCGCCATCAGCCAACTGCGCCCGCACCCGGGGATCGAACTCCGCGAGCGGCCGGGCCCCGGCACGGTGGCCCTGCTGATCGAGGACACGCTCGACGAGACCGCGCTCACCCGGCTGCGCCGGACCGCACGGAGCGAGGGAGCGCGCACCGTGCTCGTCACGGGCGCGATCCGCGAGCACGAACTGCTGGACGTCATCGAGTGCGGTGTCGCCGCCATCGTGTGGCGCCACGAGGCCACCTCCCACCGGCTCGTACAGGCGATCCTGGCCGCGTCCCGGGGGGACGGTGACCTGCCCGCCGACCTGCTGGGCCGCCTCATCGGCCAGGTCGGCACCCTGCACCGCAGCACGACGGGCGGGCCCGGCGTCTCCTCCCCGGGCCTGACGCCCCGCGAGGTGGAGGTCCTGCGCCTGATCGCCGAGGGCCTGGACACCGGGGAGATCGCCACCAAGCTGGCTTACTCGGAACGCACCATCAAGAACGTCCTGCACGGACTCACCATGCGCCTGCACCTGCGCAACCGGGCCCACGCCGTGGCGTATGCCATCCGGGAAGGCTACCTGTGAGGGGGCGGCGGCCGGATTTCCCGGTTTCCCTTTCGGGCAGTGCGCATTCCCTGGAATCCCTCACCCTGGCCCGGTGGAATTCCCTCCGATTCCTCGTGCCTGAATTTGTGAGGCGTAGAGTTTCCCCAACACCGCACCATGGCGGTGCGCCACTCGATTAATTGTGCTGATGAAAGTGTGGGGAAACATGAAGCCCTGGCGTTCTCGTGCCGCTGCCGGTCTCGCGGTCGGCTCCGTTCCCACGTGGCGCTACTACATGAGCTTCACCTCGCACGCTGGCTGCTCGTCAGAGGGGTACAACCTGAACAGCAGGGCAGGAATTACGAGTTCCGGTGCCACGACACATTGTCAACGGCAGGACGCACGCCGACCTGTACGCGCGCCAGCCATTCCCCCCTCGGCGGAGGTTCGGTTGTGGGGCCGTGCCTCCCCCGGGAACGCCGTTGCCCCCCCCGGATGCGTTCACCTCTCCCCGGAACGCGATTCGGGGGGTAACGGCCCTTTGCGGTCCTAGCCTTTCCGCTTGACCCACCCGCCGCCGCTCAGCGGATAGTCATATCCGGGGCGGTCGATGTCGGCGCTGGTACGGAACGGGGTGCCCTTGCTGTTGATGCGGACGGTGCCGTGCCGGTCGCCGCTGGACCAGTCCAGGGCGAGGTCCCAGCGGACGTCATGCGCCGTGGTGCGGGCGGTGACGTGGAAGACCTTCGGGTCGGACTCACTGACCGTGAGGGGGAAGTCGTGCTGGCCGTTCTCGGCGGTGACGGTGGGGCTGCGCTTGTCGAGGTCGACGTCGAAGGACTTGGCCTTGACGCTGTCGCCGCAGCCGACACCCATCGAGTAGTCGTTCCAGGTGAGCGGGTCGCGCTTCGCGGTGATGCGCACGTGCAGCGCCTCCAGGACGACGGTGTCCTTCCCGGTGCCCTGCACGGTGAGGGCGACGCGCTGCTGCCCCGAGGAGACCGCGCCGTATGCGGCGGCCCATTGGGGGGCGTCCTGCTCGGTGGCGGGCGGGCCGACCTGTTTGGGTCCGCTGTCGACGAGGAAGTGCTGCCCGCACGGGTCGTCGTAGACGTAGGGCCGGGTGGTGACCTTGACCGGTGCGCCGTCGTGGTCGCCGGACCCCGGCGCCGTGGACTTGCCGCTCTTCGTGTCCCGGGGCGGGTTGGGGAGGGTCGATGCGAGCGGGCTCACGTCCTCGTCGGTGCCGACCTTCCAGGTGTCGTCTCCGGCATGTATCGGGCCGCGGTCGTCGTCTCCGGAGAACGGCAGACCCGCGGCGAGTGCGACGCTCCCCAGAGTGGCGGTCGCCACGGCGCAGGCGATGAGCGTGTGGCGGCGGCTCCAGCGGAGGCGCGTGCGGGTGGGCGGGGGGACGGACGGCACGGCGTCGCTGACGACCGGTTCATCGCATTCGTCTGGTTCGCTGCTGTCGGATGCCGGGGCTGTCCGCTCCGGTCCCGCCCCGTCCGGTCCCGTTCCCGGCTCTGTTCCGCCCTGGCCCGGCCCCCTGCGCGTCCGCGTCGCATCGGCCAGAATCCACCTCCGGTGCAGCTCGACCAGCTCCTCGCCGGTCGCGCGGCACTTCCGGGCGAGCCGCTCGACCGGCGCGTACTCGGTCGGTACCGCGCGGCCGATGCAGTAACGGTGCAGCGTCGAGGCGCTCATGTGCAGCCGCTTGGCCAGTGCCACGTAGCTCAGTCCCGAGCGTTCCTTGAGTCCCCGCAGCAGTTCCGCGAACGCTTCCGCTTCCTCGGTGGCCCCTGCCCCTGTCGACTCCGACACGGTTCCTCCCCAACTCCCCAACCCCGCGTGGCCCCCGCCGCGCCGCGTTTCCGCGGTTCAGGCTGCTTAGTGAACACCTGTAACCCATTGCTCGTCAAACGGCGCCCCATTCCCGTATTCCAGGTGCCCGCACCGTGCGCGTCCGCAGGATTTGACAGTTGCTCTACTAATTTTGTTACCAGGCCATAAATTCTATTACCAAGCGCATAGGCCACTCGGCGGTGCTAAGAGAGCATTTAATCTAGGTAGTTGGCGTTCTGGGATGATTTTGTGAGTGTCGTCGTCGGCGGTCGTTGGATGAGGCGTGAGTGCTCGTCGCCCGTACCGCAGTGACGTTGTCCGACGCCCGCTGGGAGATCGTCAACGCGATCCTCTACGTCAACCGCACCGGCATCCCGTGGGAGTACCCGCCGCACGACTTTCCGCCCTGCAAGACCGTCTACGACTGCTACGCGAAGTGGGAAGACGACGGCACCACCCAGCAGGTAGACGACCTGTGACGCGACAAAACCCGCCGATTCCATGGCCGCCGTACGGAGCCCACCGCGGCCGTGGTCGACGCGCAGAGCGTGAAGACCTCGGCAAACGTCGCCGAAACCAGTCAGGGCATCGACGCCGGCAAGAAGATCAAGGGGCGCAAGCGGCACCTGATCACGGACACGCTCGGTCTGGTGCTGGCCGTCCTGGTCACCGCCGCGAACGTGCACGACACCACCGGCGGCAAGCTCCTGCTCGACGACCTGGCCGCGGCACATCCCAGCGTGACCAAGGTCTGGGCCGACGGCGGACCAGAACAGCATCTTCAACCACGGCGAAGGGGTTCGAGCCGCTGCCGAAGCGGCGCCGTTGCAAGAGGGGCACACCGTGCCGTCGCCTCCGCGGTATCCCCCGTCGCCCCGGCACCGCACGCCGCGTCCTATTTCCACGTTCCGCGTCCCATTCCCACGTTCCAGGCGCCCCGCATCCTGCCTGGTCAGCGGCCGTTTCCCCGTCCCGGCGTATCAAATCACCGTCTTCCGTGGCGGATGAAACGGATCCGCGCACACACTCCGTTCGGCCAAGCACCAACCACTGCACCGCAGAAGGGCACCACCCACATGTCCAGTGTCCGGGGCACCCGCCTCCGCCTGCTGACCGCCGCCGCGGCCGTCGCGACCGCCGCGCTCTCGCTCACCGCGTGCGGCGACGAGTCGGTCGATGACGGCGGGAAGTCGTCGGCGGGTGGCTCATTGACCGCATCGTCGGGGAGTGGGAACAGCGAGACCGGCGACTCCGGCACGGGCGACTCCGGCGGGAGCGGGAAGCGGGCCGTCGCCTGTGAGGGCTCCGGCACCACGACGGTCGCGGCTCCCGTGAACAAGCCCGTGAACCACCTGCTGCTCACGGTCACCAACACCGGCGGCGCCCCCTGCGACCTCTACGGCTACCCGGCCGCCGGATTCGGCGAGGCCCAGTCGGTGCCGCCGGCCATCAAGGACTCCGATCCGGGGGCCGTCATCACCCTCGCCCCGGGCGAGTCCGGCTACGCCGGCGTGACCTTGTCGGCAACCGACGGCACCGGCAAGAACGGCCGCACCGAGACGTCCCTCACCGTCGCCTTCAAGGACCGCACCGGGAAGTACACCCCCTCGGCGGCCCACCCGCCCCTGCCCGCCAAGGGCGTCCACGTCGACGACTCCCTCAGCGTCACGTACTGGCAGCGGTCGATGGACGACGCCCTCACCTGGTGACACCAGCCGGTGACACCGGCCGGTCACACCCACCACCGACCGCGCACCGCCGTGCGGAGAAGGGAAAAAGGCTGATGAGCGCCATGACGACGGAGAAGCGCCCCACGACGGAGAAGCGCCCCACGACGGAGGAGCCCCCCGTGGGGGAGAGGCGCCCCGTGGGGGGAATGAGCGAGCGGCGGCGTGCGCGGCTGCGGCTGGAGATCTCCCGGGAGGCGGCGCGCCTGTTCTGGAAGCAGGGCGTGGCCGGGACCAGCGGCGACCAGATCGCCGACGCGGTGGGGCTGTCCACGCGCACCATATGGCGGCACTTCCGCAGCAAGGAGGCGTGTGCGGAGCCGATCGTGATGCAGGGCGTCGTCACGTTGCTGAGTCTGCTGCACAGTTGGCCGAGGAACAGTTCCCTCGAAGACCACCTGGCGGCGGAACTGGTCCGGTTTCGGCACGAGACACCGCCGGTCGATCTGGCGGACGAGATGCTGGCGATGAAGATGATCCGGCTCGCCGACACGGAACCGGCGCTGCGCACAGCCTGGTTGATGGCTTGCGACGAGACCGAGCAGCAGCTGCGCGTGATCATCGGCGACCGGCTGGGGCGACCGGCCGGTGATCTGGAGGTGCGGCTGCACGCCGCGGCCTGCGCCGCGGTGGTGCGGGTGCTGGACGAGCAGATCGGAGTCGCCTTCCTTGCTGGTGCTGGTGCTGGTGCTGCTGCTGGTGCGGGCACCACGGAACCGTCCGATGTGCAGGCCACCGCCCGGCAGTTCGCTCAGGCGATCCGCACGGCCACCGGCGGGGCCGTCGGCGGCCCCACCGCCTGAAGCGCCCGAAGGAAGGGGTGGGTCGCATGCCCGCCAGCGCGTACGAGATCCCTCAGCTCACCGTCGAGTTACGCTCCCCAACGGGGTCGCCGTCAACGACCCGGCGCAGGTGTGCGCCATGTAGGAGCGCGTGCGCGATGCCGTGTTCGCCGTATGGATCCGGCGGAGATCCCGCTGGAGGACCTGGCCGTGCTCGCGGCCGAGGCCGAGGTGTCGAGCGTCTTCACCGGGCGGGAGCGCCACGAGCCGAGCCGGCGCTCAAAACCATCGCCGCGCACTTCGACAGCCTCATCCCCGGCCTGCGCGAGGCGCTGCGCGGCACCTTCCCCCTCCTCGGCAGGAACACCGGCGGCGGCTGGAACAACTGAGCCCACGGCCCCGTCACGACCGCCCGAGTGTGATCGCCCACCGCGCGTCCCCGGTCACATCGGCCACCGTCGGCCGCACTCCGGCGGTCCGGCACAGCAGCTCCAGGTCGTGGTCGAAGGCGGTCTCCACCGGGTCGTCGGCGCCCCCATCGCCCTCAGCGCCGCCTGGACTTCGGACCTCCTGTCCTCCACGAGAAGCGTGTGCGGACCGAGCGCGAACGCGGCCACGGCGGTGTCGTCGACGTCGGCCCCCTCGATCTCGGCCTGCGTCATGAGGTCGCCCCAGGTGCCGGTCGTGATGCGGCCGGGCTCGGCGCCCAGGCGGCGCAGCGCCTCGTCAGGCGTCGTGTGGTGGATGACGGTGGCGCAGTACGCGATGCCATCCGTCAGTACGTCCACCCAGGACTCGAAGTCTTCGGCGTCCTGGGGGCCTTCGGGTTCGGACACCTCTTCACCGTTCTGCCAGACCGCGGTCCCGTCCGTGCGGCACAGCCGGACCTCTCCCGGCAGCACACGCAACTCATCGGCCGGACCACCCAACTCCAGTGCCACACCGCCGTCGTCGGCGCGGACCCGCGGCATGCCGTCCTCATCCAGCACCAGCGCCGACCGCTCCGCGTCCCACGCGTGCCACCAGATCCGCTGTCCTTCGGCGTCGAAGAGCACCAGCCGCCGGTCGTCCCGGTGCACCAGCACCGTGCCGCCGTCGGTGGAGGCGAGCGACTGGCGCTGGAGCCGCTGCCCCCGGCGCAGCACCGAGCCGCGCGCGATGTTCATGGCGGGACCGGCACCGGACGTGGGCGCCTTCACCGTCCAGACCTCCTTCGCCGTCCGCGTCGCGCAGGGTCACCCGGCCGTCGTCACCGACCACCAGCCGCCGCCCGCCCGAACCCGCCGTGGCAGCGCGCTCCCCTGTCCCCATATGTCCTCGCGCTGAGCGAGTCGTCGGCGCAGCACTGACATGGGCGACCCTGCCGCAGACCACTGACAGCGGGACGGGGCAGGAGTACCGAGCCGGGGGCAGACCGGTTGCCCCTGGCCGCCCTCACCGTCGGCCCTGGTCAGCCCGCCGGCTGCCGCGTCTCCGCCGGAAGGTCCTCCGGCAGCAGCAGCCGCAGGTCTTCCAGGCCCGGTGCGGCCATCGTGCCGATCCGCCGGGCCTGGGCGGTCATCATTCGCTCCAGGATCTGGCGGGCCGTGCGGGCGTTGCCGAACGAGCGGTCGCGCGGCAGCCCGGCCACGTACCGCAGCAGCGCCTCGACGGTCTCCGGTGCGCAGTCGTAGCCGGAGGTCGTGGCGTGGCGGCCCATGATCTCGACCAGTTCGTCCGCGGAGTAGTGCTCGAAGTCCACGGTGCGGGAGAAGCGGGAGGCCAGGCCGGGGTTGGAGGCGAGGAAGCGGGCCATTTCCTCGGTGTAGCCCGCGACGATGACGACGATTTCGTCGCGGTGGTCCTCCATGAGCTTGAGCAGGGTGTCGACGGCCTCGCGGCCGAAGTCGGAGCCAGCGCCCTCGGGGGTGAGGGTGTACGCCTCGTCGATGAAGAGCACGCCGCCCAGGGCGCGTTCGAAGACCTCCTTGGTGAGCTGCGCGGTGTGACCCACGTAGCGGCCGACCAGGTCGGCGCGGGCCACTTCCACGAGCTGGCCGGTGGTCAGGACGCCCAGGGAGTGCAGCAGGTCGGCGTAGAGGCGGGCGACGGTGGTCTTGCCGGTGCCGGGCGGTCCTGAGAAGACCAGGTGGTGGCTGATCTTCGGGGTGGGCAGTCCTGCGGCCTGCCGCTGCCTGGTGGCCGACAGCAGGTTGACCAGGTCGGTGACCTCGCGTTTGACGGCCTGGAGACCGATCATGGCGTCGAGGTCGGCGAGGAGTTCCTCGGAGCTGCGGCCGTCGCCCGCGCCCGCGGCGGCCGAGGCGTCCGCGACATCCTCGGGCAACAGCAGGGTGAGGTCGGACTCGGCGGGGCTGGCCATCGAGGCCAGCCGGAACGCCTGCCGGTCGATCATCTCCTCGAAGACCTGACGGGCGGCGCGGCCGTTGCCGAACGTGGCGTCGCGCGGCATCCGCTCGTAGTGCCGGGCGAGGGCGTCCAGGGTGCTGGGGTCCAGCTCGTAGCGGTGGGTCCCGCACATGGACTCGGTGATGGTCACCAGCTCCTCCACCGAGTAGTTGGCGAACTCGATGGTGCGGGTGAAGCGGGAGGCCAGGCCCGGGTTGGAGGCGAGGAAGGAACCCATGTCGTCGGTGTATCCGGCGGCGATGACGACGACCTCGTCGCGGTGGTCCTCCATCAGTTTCAGCAGTGTGTCGATGGCTTCCTTGCCGAAGTCGGCGCCGGAGCCCTTGCCGTCGGACAGCAGCGTGTACGCCTCGTCGACGAACAGCACGCCGCCCAGCGCCTCGTTGAACGCCTCGGTGGTCTTGATGGCCGTACCGCCGATGACCTGGGCGACCAGGTCGGCGCGGGAGACCTCCACCAGGTGCCCGGAGTTCAGCACGCCGAGTTCGGCCAGGATGCCGCCGTAGAGGCGGGCGACGGTGGTCTTGCCGGTGCCGGGCGGTCCTGAGAAGACCAGGTGGCGGCTCATGGGCGGGACGGGCATGCCGAGGCTGGCCCGCCGCTGCGCGAGCTGGTTGAGGTTGACCAGGGTGCGGACCTGGTGTTTGACGTCGGCGAGGCCGATCAGCGACTCCAGCTGTGCGAGGGGGCCTTCGGGCTTCCTCCCGTCGGGGCCGGCCGCGGTCTTTCCCTCCTGGGCCAGGTCCCCGGCGGTCTCGCCCCAGGCGTCGGGGGTGGCGTTCCCGCTGCTGTTCAGGCCCTGGACGGTGAGGCGCTCGGTGGCGCGGGTCTGCTTCAGGCCCGCGCCGCGGTTGTCCCGTACGGCGCAGTCGGTGAGGGTGACCTGCTCGGAGCTGTCGACGCGGATGCCGTCGCCGACGCTGCCACTGATCTGGCAGGACTCCAGCGTGGCCCGGCCGCCGTTGGCGACGAGCACGCCGTGCGCCCCGGCCTCGGTCACCTGGGTGTGGCCGGCGGAGAGTTCGCCGCCGCTCTCCACGTGCAGCCCTGCTGCGGTGCACGCGTGGATCTGGCAGTCCCGCACGGTGGAGCGGCCCCCGGTGCCGACCCAGACGGCGGCCTGGGCCGTGCCGCGCAGCACGGTGCCGGTGATCTCGGGGGCGCCGCCGTTGACCGCGCGGATCCCTGCCCCTTCGGGCCGTTCGATCGTGCAGTCCTCCATGCGCCCGCGGCCGTCCTCGATGACCTCGATGCCGTGGCCGCCGGGCGCGATGAGGCGGGCCTTGCGCACCAGGGGGTTGGCTCCGGTGCGGATGGAGACGGCGACCCCGGCCGCGTCCACCACCTCCAGGCGGTCGAACTCGGCCGAGGCGTCCTCGGCCAGCCACACGGCCCCCGTCGCGTCGGCGCAGTCCCGCACGGTGGTGTCGGAGAGCAGCGGGGCGCTGGAGCCGATGACGCGGACCGCGGAGGAGGCCGCGGCATCGAAGGCGCAGTCCTGGAACGTGCCCCGCGAACGCTCCGTGACCGCCAGGCCGTTGCCCTTGGTACGCGCGGTGCCGCAGCGCAGCAGCTCCGGGTCCGCGCCCTGGGCGAGCACGATGCCGGGCCCGGTCGTGTCGCTGACGGTGACCTCTTCCAGCGTGGGCCGGGCGGCGCTGGTGACGTAGACGCCGACGGACGTGTCGTGGGCGTGGGTGCGTGCCACGTGCGTGGCGCACCGGCCCTCCAGGGCGACGGCGGGCTTCTCGGTGCCGGAGATGTCGCAGTCCTCGACCCGGCCCTGCGCCTCGCCGTTGGCGAGCAGCCCGTTGCCCTTGGCGTCGCGCATCCGGCAGCCGCGCACGGTGGTGCGGGCCTGCTCGCTGAGCACGACGGCGGAAGTGCCCAGGTGCTCGATCAGGCAGTCGTCGATGACGCTGCCGGTGGGGGCGGTGTCCACGATGCCCGCGCCCTCGGGGTTGGAGATCCGGCAGCCGCGCATGGCCAGCGAGCCGTTCTCGCGGGCGAGGAGCGCCGTCCAGCCGGAGCCGACGACGGTGCAGCCGTCCATGGCGACCTGGCCGCGCGGCGCGTCCACCACCGGCAGGTCCTCGCTGCCGCCGCGCAGCATCAGGTCGGTGAGCATCACCGCGTCCGCGACGAGTACCACGGCGGTGCCGCGCGGCGGGCAGATCTCCACGCTGCCGCGCTCGCCGTCGGCGACGATGGTGAGCCGGGTCTTGACCGTGAGGTTCTCGCGATAGCGGCCGGGCTTGACGCGGATCACCGCTCCCGTACGCGCCTTCGCCAGGGCCTCGCCGATCGTCCGGAAGTTCTCCGTATGGTCCGGACCGACCGTGAGCAACTGCCGTGACACGCTGGGACCTCCTAGTTGTGGTGCCTGCCGCACCTTGATGACCTGGGCGTGGGCCGCGATCGCCGCGGCCGGGCCCGACCGCCGGCGGTACGGTCGCAGGGGCCGCGCATGCAGGAGACGCGCGCACGAGGCGCACACGCGATGCAGGCTACGGGAATCCCGCGGTGGTCAGACGTGGTCAGACGGGATCGGGTCGCCGAGTGCACGTCCTGGTGCCCATCAGGGCACACCGCCGGTGCCCGTTCGGGCAAACCGCCGATCCTGGTGCGCCACCCCGGTCTGCGTAGCATGCGCGCCATGCGACGTGCACCTTCTTCCCGTCCTCTGGTGACGCGGGCGGTCGCCGCCGCCGCGCTGACCATGGCTTCGCTCGCCTCCGTGGTCCCCTCCGCCGCAGCGGATCCGGGCTCGGGCTCGGTGGAACTGCCCGCCCTCATCTCCGTGCTGCCGTCCGACGACCCCTGCGCGAAAGCGTCCCAGGGCAAGGCCGAGGACGCGACCTGGTCCCGGTCCACGCTCGGGCTCGGCCGCGCCTGGGAGCTGTCCCAGGGCGCCGGGGTGACCGTCGCCGTGGTCGACTCCGGCGTCGGCACGGACATCCCGGCGCTGTCCGGCCGGGTCACCGCCGTCGGCGACGCGGGCCAGGACTGCACGGGCCACGGCAGCTTCGCCGCGGGCCTCATCGCGGCGGCACCCGGCAAGGGAGTGGGGGTGGCGGGGGTCGCGCCCAAGGCGCGGATCCTGGCGGTGCGCGGGGCGCGGACGCGCGGCGAGACCACCGCCGCGACCCTCGCGGCGGGCATCCGCACCGCGGCCGCCAAGGGCGCCGAGGTCATCTACGTCGGATGGGTGCTGCCAACAGGGAAGGCCGACCTGACCAAGGCCGCGGCGTACGCGGCCGAGCACGACGCGCTGGTGGTCGCCCCGGTCGGCCCGGACTTCCTGCCCAGGGACCGCAACACCGGCCAGCCGGCCGAGCCCGCGCCCTGGTACTGGCCCGCGTCCGCGCCCGGCGTGCTCTCGGTCATCGACTACGGCCCGGACGGCAAACGCCCCGACAGCGCACCCGCGCTGGGCAACGCGGTCCTGGCGGCGCCGGGCGACGCGGTGGTCAGCGTCGGACCCAAGGGCTCGGGCCACTACATCGGTTCGGGCTCCTCGCTCGCCGCGGCCCACGTCGCGGGTGCGGCGGCGCTGGTCCGCGCCCGGTACCCGGAGATGTCCGCGGCCGAGGTCGCGCGGCAGCTCACGGTGTCGGCGTACCCGGCGAGCACGCCGCGGGTGGACCCATACGCCTCCGTGAGTTCGCTGCTCACCGACAAGCAGGGCGCCACCCCGAAGCCGGCGGCCGCCCACGTCCCCCCGGCCGCCCCGTCCGGGCCGCGCCACCGCGCCCTGGTCATCGCTGGCGCGGGCGGCGGCCTGGTGCTGCTGGTGGCCGCCGGTGCCGTGGTGATCCCCCGCGGCCGGGCCAGGGGCTGGCGCCCGGCGGGCGCGGAGGACCCGGAGACGGCGGAGCCCACCGAGCCCACGGCGCCCGCGGGGGCCGGGAGTTCCTGAGAGCCGCTGCCTGTACGGCGCCGGGAGGCCGTACGTCGCGGGGTGCCCGTACGGCGCCGGATGCCCGTACGCGTCCCCGCCGTACGGTCCACACGGCGCCGAGCGCCCGCATATCCCCGGTGCCTGTTCCTCCAGAATTCCTGCCCGCGGCCGCTTCCTTTTCGGGCAGTCCGGCAGAGTGATTCGGGCAGCCTCCGCGGCAATTCGGGTAGCTGCCCCGGCCGAATTTCCCGGGCGGCGGGAGCCGGCCGTTATCCGGCACCGGCCCCTCATGTCGCCGGCCCCTCTTCCACAAGCGCCGTCTGCACCCGCGTCGCCTTCCGGCGGGCGACGCGAGTGGCCCGCCCCGCGTTCAGCACCTGGCCCTTGACGTTGCCGAAGAGGAAGCCCTCGGCGGGCGGGCAGGACAGCAGCAGACCGGGGGTGTTGATCTCCTGCATGCGCCGCAGCAGGCGGTCGTTGAGGCCGCGCGAGGCGCCGGCCGCGGAGCGGGCCACGACCATGTGCAGTCCGACTTCGTAGCCGAGCGCGAGGTGTGCCAGCAGCGGCTCGAACGGCGCGTTCATCGAGTCGCCGCCCACCATGTCGTAGTCGTCGACCAGGATGAACAGCCGCGGCCCTGTCCACCAGTCGCACAACTTCATCCGGGCCGGGGCGATGTCCGCGCCCGGCACCCGCGCCTTGACCGCCTTGGCCGCCCCGCCGACGATGTCGCGCAGCGCGTCGATGGAGACCGCGTGCCCGAGGCGGTACGCGTCGGGGATGCTCTCCACCAGGGTGCGGCGGTAGTCCACGACCATGATCCGGGCCTCGGCCGGTGTGTAGCGCTCCATGATCGCCTTGGCCGTCAGCCGCAGCATGTTGGTCTTGCCGCTCTCGGTGTCGCCGACCACGATCATGTGCGGGGTCTCGCTGAAGTCGTGCCAGACCGTGGACAGTTCGTTCTCCTCCAGGCCGATCGGGACCCGCAGGTCGCCCTCGGGCGGCGGGAGCTGGGAGACCGGCAGCCTGGTCGGCAGCATCCGCACCTGCGGGGTCCGGGGCCCCGGCCAGCTCTCCTTGACCGCGGTGACCAGCCCTGAGACGCCGTCCGCGAGGTCTTCCGCGCCTTCCACGCCGTCGATGCGGGGGAGTGCGGAGAGGTAGTGGAGCATGCCGTCGCGGGTCAGGCCGCGGCCGGGCAGCCGAGGCACGGTGGCCGCGCGGCGGCTGTTGATCTCGGAGTCCATGGCGTCGCCCATCCGCAGCTCCAGGTGGGTGGCGGCCTGGTCGCGTACGCCCGCGGACAGTTCCACCCAGCGGGCGGTGGTCACGATCAGGTGTACGCCGTAGTTGAGGCCGCGGGCGGCCATGGAGTTGAACGTCTGGATGTGCTGGTCGAAGTCCTGCCGTACGGTCGACCAGCCGTCGATGACCAGGAACACGTCCCCGTAGGGCTGGTCGGTCAGCTCCCCGGCGGCCCGGCGGCGACGGAAGGTGGCCATGGAGTCGATGCCGTGGTCGAGGAAGTACCGCTCGCGCGCGGCCAGCAGTGAGTTGACCTCGGCGATCGTCCGGCCCACCCGCTCGGTGTCCAGGCGGGCCGCCACCCCGGCGGTGTGCGGCAGCTCGGCCAGGCCCGCCAGGGTGCCGCCGCCGAAGTCGAGGCAGAAGAACGACACTTCGCGCGGGGTGTGGGTGAGGGCGAGCGCGGTGAGGATGGTGCGCACCAGGGTGGACTTGCCGCTCTGCGGGCCGCCCGCGACGGCCACGTGCCCGCCGACACCCGACAGGTCGATCGTCAGCAGGTCCCGCAACTGCTCGAAGGGCTTGTCCACGATGCCGATCGGCACGGCCAGCCGCCCCCGGCCCTGCCAGCCGACGGTGGTCAGCCCCAGGTCGGGGTCGGGGGTCAGCGGCGGCAGCACCTGGTCGAGGGTCGCGGGCAGGTCCAGCGGCGGCAGCCACACCTGGTGGGCGGGCGGCCCCGCGGCGAGCAGCCGCTCCACCGCGACGGACAGCAGCGTCTCCCCGGTCTCCTCCAACCCCTCCTCCGGCTCCGGCTCGGGCACGTCGGGCACCTGGCGGGGCACCACGTAGCCGGAGGTCCACGGCACGGTCTGACTGGCGACCCGGGCCTGGTTCGCGCCGGCCTTGCGCTCCTGGTACGGGCCGGAGACGTACGCCGCGCGGAACCGGGTCAGCGCCTCCACACCGGACTTGAGATAGCCGCTGCCCGGCCGCGGCGGCAGCTGGTAGGCGTCCGGGACGCCGAGCACGCCGCGGCTCTCCATGGCGGAGAAGGTGCGCAGCCCGATGCGGTACGACAGATGGCTCTCCAGCTGGTGCATCCGGCCCTCGTCCAGCCGCTGCGAGGCGAGCAGCAGGTGTACCCCCAGGCTCCGCCCGAGCCGCCCGATCATCACGAACAGCTCCATGAACTCACGGTGCGAGGCGAGCAGTTCACTGAACTCGTCGACGACGACGAACAGGCTGGGCAGCGGCGTCAGCGGGGTGCCGGACGCCCGCGCCTTCTCGTAGTCCAGCGCGGAGGTGTAGTTGCCCGCTGCCCGCAGCAGCTCCTGCCGCCGCATCAACTCGCCGTGCAGCGCGTCCTGCATCCGGGAGACCAGCGCCGCCTCGCCCGCCAGGTTGGTGATCACCGCCGAGACGTGCGGCAGTTCGTCCAGGCCGAGGAAGGTGGCGCCGCCCTTGAAGTCGACCAGGACGAAGTTCAGCGTCTCGGAGGAGTTGGACAGCGCGAGCGCCAGGACCAGGGTGCGCAGCAGCTCGCTCTTGCCGGAGCCGGTGGCGCCGATGAGCATGCCGTGCGGGCCCGTACCGCCCTGGGCGGACTCCTTGATGTCCAGCTCCAGCGGGGTGCCGTCGGCGCACAACGCGATCGGCACCCGTAGCCGGGCGGAGCCGGTGTTGCGGTGCCACAGCGTGGCCGGCTCGTGCCGGCGCAGGTCGCCGATCCCCAGCAGGGTGGTCAACTCCACATTCGCCGACAGCGGTTCGGAGACCTCGCTGCCCATGCCCATCCGGTACGGGGCGAGCCGCCGGGCCAGCGAGACGGCGCCCACCAGGCCGAACCGGTCGGGGCGACCGAGCCGGGTGGGCTGCTCCTTGCGCTCCCGGTCGGTGCGCACCAGCGTGAAGTCCTTCTCGGACACGTCGAAGCGGAGTGTGACCCGGCCGGGCCGCCAGGTCAGCGCGCCGCTCAGGTCCAACACGACGGCGTTGCGGAAGCCGGGGCCGTCCAGCCGGTGCCCGCCGGGCACGCTCCCGCCGTCCACCACGATCACGGTGAACGGCTCCTCGCGCCCGGCCACCGCGTCCGGGTCGAAGGCCGGCCGCTCCATGAACTCCGCGCCCAGCAGGTCCTCCAGCTCGTTGAACGCCGAGACGCACATCCGCGCCGGGCCCGCGCCGTCGCTCTCCTGCGGGTGGAGGTTGTGCGGCAGCCACTTCACCCACTCCCACTCCGACCGCCGCTCGTCCGACACACACAGCGCCACCCAGACGTCGTCGGGCGCGTGGAAGGTCGCCAACTGGGAGATCACGGCCCGGGCGACGGCACGTATCCGCTGCTCGTCGCCGCGGAACAGCACCCGCGCCCAGGCCCGCAGATAGATCGCGATGGGCTGCTCCGGCACGGTGGAGTACGCCCGGATGAAGCTGCGCAGGGCGTGCGCGGACAGCGGCTCCAGGTCCTCCACCGGCGTGGTCGCCTTCGGCGTCAGCCGCAGCCCGAGCTTCTGCTCCCCGACCGCCACCCGCACCTCGCCGAAGTCCTCGTCCTGCGGGCGGCGTTCCCACAGCCGGGTGGTGCCCACCATCGCCCACAGGGCCGCGGGCTCCGGATGCCGCCAGGCCAGTGCCTTCTGCTGGTCGGCGACCGCGGTGCGCACCTTGCGCCGGATCTGCGTGAGATAGCGCAGGTAGTCGCGGCGCTCCCCCTTCAGGCGCTGCTTGCGCTCGCTGACCTTGCGCATCATCTGGCCGACCATCATGGCGCCGGAGGCCAGCACCATCATGCCGACGGCCAGGTACATGAAGTGGCTGCCGGACGACCGGCTCATGCCAGGCCGCATGAACATCAGCATCATCGACACCGACATCAGCGCCATCGGCAGGTACGTCCACACGGCCGAGCTGTCCGGCACCACCTCCGGCAGCGTGGGCGGCTCCTGGAGGTTCAACTCGCCCTCGGGCATGTCCGGGCCGCGCCGGCGGGCCGGCCTGCGGAACAAGACCACACTCACAACGGTCTCCTTACGGGCGGTGGAAACGGCGATACGGGCAGGGGTACCGGGCGATACGGGCAATGGGTCCGCAGGTGCCGGTCCCGAGGTTCGGAATAGTATTGTGCACCCAATAGAAGGTGTGTACTTTTCCGAAAGGCAAGTGCATTGCCATGGCGTGCGGATGGAACTATGCCTACTGAAAAGTAGCCCCAGTCCGTTTCGCCACCGTGAGAACTTCCGCCCGGGACACAGTGTCATTCAGTGACATTCTGTCAATGAAATTCCAGTGCCGCCATTCCGCCAATTGGACACGATGTCCTTCGGCGGAATACCGGAGGAGCGTGAACCAGCCAGATGACCGCCACCCAGGCCGCCGACCTGTGCCGCCTGACCGTCCGAGCGCCCGCGAAGAGCGTCGATCTGGCGGTGCCCTCCGATGTCCCCGTGGCCGATCTGCTGCCCGCCGTCCTCGGTTACGGCGGCGAGGACCTCGACGAGGCCGGCATCGACCACGGCGGCTGGGTGCTCCAACGCATCGGCGCCGCGCCGATGGACGAGGAGCGCACCCTCGACTCGTACGACCTGCGCGACGGCGAGACGCTCTATCTCCGGCCGCGCACCGAGGCGTTGCCCGAGGTCCACCTCGACGACCTGGTGGCCGGCATCTCCGACACCATGCGGTCCCGCCCCTACGGCTGGACGCCCGAGTCCAGCCGGCGGCTGCTGCTCGGGCTCACGGTGACCGCGCTCACCGCCGGGCTCGTGGTGCTCTCCCTGCCCGGCGGCTCGGTGGGGGTGCGCGCCCTGTGCGCGGCCGCGGTCGGACTGCTGCTGGTTGCGGCCGCGGGGTCGGCGAGCCGGGCGGTCGGCGACGCCACGGCGGGCGCCACGCTCGGCTTCATGGCCGCCCCCTACCTGGCGTTCGCCGGCTGGCTGGTGCCCGGCGGCGACCTGACCGGGCCGCATGCCAACGAGGTCATGGGCGCGCGGCTGCTGGCGTCCTGCGTGGCGGGCGCGGGTGGCGCGACCGTCGTACTCGCCGCGGTGGCCGCGTACGCCGCGCTGTTCCTCGGCACCGGTGTGGTCGCGGTGTTCGGCGCGCTCGCCGGAACCCTCATGCTCACCGCGGACCTGGCGACGCACCACGTCGCCGGGATCATCGCGCTGGCGGCCGTGATCCTCGGCGCGTTCGTCCCCTCGCTGTCCTTCCGCATGTCGGGGCTGAAAGTGCCACCGCTGCCGACCAACGCCCAGCAGCTCCAGGAGGGCATCGAACCGCACCCGACCGCAGCGGTCGCCGGCCGTACGGCGCTCGCGGACGGCTGGATGAGTTCGCTGTACGGGGCGGTCGGCGCCACCTGCGCCGCCTGCGTCGTCCCGCTCGCCTGGTACGCCAACCTCCCCTCGGTGCTCACGGTCGTGGCACTGTCGCTGCTGCTGATGCTGCACGCGCGGGGCCTGGGCAACACCTGGCAGCGACTCTCGCTGACCCTCCCCGGCGTGACCGGGCTGCTCCTGCTGATCCTCGTCGGCGCGCAGTCCTACGCACCGGACCGCCGGCCGCTGGTGGCCGCCGGACTGCTCGCCCTCACGGCGGTCATCGCCATCGCCTCGTGGACCGTGCCGGGGCGGCGCCTCGTCCCGTACTGGGGCCGGGCTGCCGAGATCCTGCACTACCTGATGGCGCTCAGCCTGCTGCCCCTCGTCCTGTGGGCGCTCGGCGCGTACAGCGCGCTGCGCGGGCTGATGGCGTGAGCGGCGTGAACAAGACGGGCCGCGGAAGGGAGTGACCGGTGCAGACGAAGCGGGACCAGGTCCAGGCGCACATGTTCGTCATGGGGCGGCTGACCTCCGCCATGCTGCGCGCCGACCCGGACGCCCCGGAGAGCCCCCAGGGCAGGACCAACCGGGCCGTGACCATCAGCATCCTCATCGCGGTCCTGCTCCTGGCCGGGTCGTTCGTCTTCGGTCTGCTCAAGCCCGGCACGAAGAGTTCCTGGCGGGACCCGGGCACGCTGGTCGTCAACAAGGAGACCGGCACCCACTACATGTACTTGGGCGGACGGCTGCGCCCGGTGCGCAACTACACCTCGGCGAAGTTGCTCGCCGGTGACCAGATGAAGGTCATGACCATCGGGAGCAAGTCGCTGCGCGGCACCCCGCACGGCTCGCCGGTCGGCATCCCCGGCGCCCCCGACGAGCCGCCGGGCAACGACAGGTTGACCAGTGACCCGTGGCAGGTGTGCTCCGGGAACGCCGGCGGTGCGACCGGCACCACCGTGGCCGTGGGCGCCAAGGCCGACGGCGCGGGACTGAAGTCCGGGCAGGGGCTGCTGGTCACGGGGCCCGACAAGGACGACTACCTGGTGTGGCAGGGCCGCAGACTGCGGCTCGACCGCAAGGCCAACGCCGCCGAGGCGCTCGGCTACGGCTCCACCACACCGGTGCGGGTCTCGGCCGCGTTCCTCAACTCCCTGCCCGCGGGCCCCGACCTGACCCCGCCGGACGTGCCTGGCCGGGGCGGGCAGGGTCCTGAACTGGGCGGGCTCCAGACCCGGATCGGCCAGGTCTTCAAGGTCGCCGCGCCGGGCGGCACCGCCCGCTACTACCTGCTGCGCAAGGAGGGCCTCGCCCCGCTGACCGCCACCGGCGCGGCGCTGGCCCTCGGCGATCCGGACACCGAACGGAAGGCGTATCCGGGCGGAGTGGTGTCGGCCGCGAGCCTCGGCGCCGGCGTGCTGAGCGGCCATCTGGCCCCGGACACACCGGAGACGGAGACGGCCAAACGACAGCCGGCCACTCCACCGGAACCGGTGGACCTCGGCCCCGGACGGACACCCTGCGTCGGAGTCGAGTCCGGGAGCGACGGTACGCGGGTGAGCGTGACCCTGATCCGTGACCAGGACCTCGGCCCGACCACACAGGCTCCACCGGACGGGCTCGTCCCGGCATGCGTGACGGTCAACCGGGTCACGGTACGGCCGGGCGGCGGCGCGCTCGTGCACGTACTGGGCGCGGGCGGCGGCGAAGTCGGCAACACGCTCTACCTGGTGACGGACACCGGAATGAAATACCGGCTGCCCGTGGCCGATTCACTGAAAGCGCTGGGATACGGCGAGGGCGAGGCGCAGGCCCTTCCGTCCGCGCTGCTGGCCATGCTGCCGACGGGCCCGGACCTGACTCCGCAGGCGGCGAGCGCGGGACGGAGCACATCCTCGGCCCCACACTGTGAAACGAAGAATTGACGGGATTTCACCGTCATTCGCATTCTGACACCAAGTGACATCGACAATTGTGAGGTGAATTTTCAGGAGAAACGGTTGCTAACGCTGTTCACCACTCCATAGCATCGCGTTGGATGGGCCATACCCAACAGTAGTCGAAGGGGCTTTTCGTGCCAGGACTGACGAGGTCAGAAGAGAGCGCAACCCGTAACGGAATCTCTTCCACGGAAGAGGCGTTCAGTAACATCCAGGTCTGCCGCCAGGACGTCGAGAACACGAAGATGAACTTGGGCAATTCCTACGGGGGCAGCGACGGCAAGAAGTACCAGGAGCTATTGCAGCAGTGGGACGACCAGGCTGAAGTCATCTCGAAGAACCTCAACGACGTCATCAGCACGCTGAACGAGACGCTCCGGCAGAACAACCTGACGCAGGGTTCGCAGCAGGAAGCCGTCGACCAGGAGTTCTCGCAGGCGCAGTCGATCTTCGACTCGCTGCGCGGCTGAGCGAAACCCCGGTGCCGGACACCCGGTGCCGTCCCGATCCCCCCGTATGCCCTCGCAGTGAAAAGAGGTACGTGCCATGTCAATGGACTTCTCCGACGGGCACATCTACGTCGAGTTCAACGGAACCGACAACGCGGCTCAGGACATGATTCTGCAGACGCAGAACATCGCGAAGGTCCTCGATCAGCTCGAAGAGCACCTGAAGCCGTTCATCGCCAGCTGGGAAGGTGACGACCAGCAGGTCTACGTCGAGAAGCAGGCGAAGTGGAACCAGGCTGTCGACAACATGAGGCAGCTCCTCCAGAGCCATTCGGGCCTGCTCGAACGCATCGGCGACGACTACCGGGCCAACCAGCGGAATCTCACGGCCAGTTGGGAAAGCGTAAGGATCGGTCGCTGAGGCGCGGTGTGGTACGGGCGGCTGTCTGCGCGGTGACACACGTGGGCGGCCGCCCGCTTCGGCACAGGACATCCGCAGGTAACACCCCCCACAGGTGATCCCCGCAGACAACTCCCTCAGCGAGGAAAGAGGTACGTGCTGTGTCAGTCGATTCCCCGACACCCACCAGCGTGCTGAACAGCCAGGGCAGCCCGCGGAGTGACACGCAGGGGCGGGGCCGCCGGGTGCGGCGCAGGACGTCCACGAGAGCGATGGCGTAGGAGGGGCGAAGAGATGGCTGAACCGATCCAGTTGGACAAGAAGTGGATGGAACACTTCATCAACCACGATGTGCTGGGCTTTCAGGATGAGCTGAAGAAGATCCTCCAGGACAGGGGGGAAATCCCCGCGGTGAGCAGCCTGAAGAAGAACAACCCGCATCAGTGGGAGGGTGCGCACGTCCCCCCGGGGACGCAACTGCCCCTCACGATCGGCTTCATGGCTCACGACGAGGAGAGCAACGGGGACAACCTGCGCGGGGTCGTGAGTGAACTCATCGACCAGATCGTGGAGATGATCGAGCAGCAGCAGGTCCTCTTCGGCGACCTCGAGGACAACCTTCGGGAGACCGTCCACAAGTTGCTGAAGACCCAGGGCGCCAGCCTGGGCAAGATCGACGGCGAGAAGATCCTCGACCCCCTCGAAGACGTGGACGACGACCTGGCCTCCGCGCGGTCGGGCTCCGGCGGAGGCTCCGCGGGGTCCGGCTCCGGCGGGGACAGTGGCGGTGGCAGCGAATCACGCTGAAGAACCATGACGCCACGTGAGCCGTAGCCGTCCCGGCTGAACACCGCAGTACCCCACCCCCCTCGTTCCCCCCGCCCGATGGAGGCGTCGCCGTGCCGTTTTCCAGCAGCAGCGACCTTTGGCAGAAGACGGTGAAACTCTTCACCGGTTACGCAGCGCCGACGATCGAAGAGCTGTTCAAGGAATGGAAGGGCAACGAGGACATCCCGCTGATGAAGGTGGAGATCACCAGGCAGGGAAAGGTCGACTACGTCGATCCGGATGACCTCGAATGGATCGGCGAAAACGCGGGGCAAAACATAAACAACACCAACTTCGTGATCCCCTTCTACAAGACGGGGAACGGGTATGACTCCGGCGAGGACGCGGCCGGAGACGAAATCTCGTACTACAAGGCCAGGTTCACGCTCCTGGGCGCCTTCAGTCAGGAGGACGGGGTGGTCAAAGGTGTGTTGGAGGGAGGCAAGAGCGAGACCAGGCTCGACGGGGACTTCAAGGACACGGACAAAGGGACGACGTACGACACGGAGAAGCACACGCAGTACGCCTACGGAACGGGCCGGGCCCTTGAGGCCCTGCTCGACAGGGACGAAGGCACGCGTGACTTCGAGTGGAACGGAATCGACGTCCCCCCCGATCAGGTCGTCGAGCTGGCGTCCTTCGACAGGGCGGCCGACGCCTTCGACCGCGTCGCCCAGTTCTACGTCGACCGCCTGAAGGAACTGGAGAAATGGCACAAGCAGGTCGGGGTAGAGGAGAACGAAAAGTGGAAGGGCACGGCGGCCGGCGTCTTCTGGGACCTCATCCACAAGCTGAACAAGCAGTACGAGGACTACGCCGAAAGCCTGCGCAAGGGTAGTACGGGGTCGGTGCCGGGCGACGCCATCCGGGACGCACGTGATGTGCTCCAGAGGGAGGCCCGGAAACTTCAGCAGCACTGGGCCTGGTGGGAAATTCGCCATGGTAACCCGCTGAGCTTTCTCTCCGACCTGCTGACGGAGATCATGAAGAATACGTGGGATTCCAACATCCAGAACATCACCTACAAGGTGCACACTTCTGCGCGCGGGACGACCAGAGTCACCTACCATGCCACCGAACATTTCAAGCAGGACGCCGTCGATGGTGACGGCCACAGCTACGGCCCGCTGTACAACATTGACACCTGGAAGGCAGTAGGCCAGGCGGCGGTGGACCGGTGGATGGATTCCGTCAAGAAATACCTGATCGACAAGGCCGCCGACTCGCTGACGGCCGTGCACGACGCGTGGAGCCCCGCGAACTTCGACGTCGGCACAATCAGGACGTCGAGCGGGGGCGACAGTCTGTCCAAGGGCTACGAGGACGACAAGGCCGACAAAGAGAAGGCGGACGCGGAGCGGGACAAGAAAAAGGCTGAGGCCGACGCGGCCAAGGAGAAGAAGGAGTGGGAGGAGAAGCAGGAGAAGGCCGAGGCCGCCGCCGCCCGGAAAGAGAAGGAGTGGGAGGACAAGCAGGCCAAGGCCGAGAAGAAGGCCGACCAGAAGGAGAAGGAGGCCGAGGCCAAGGCTGCGGCGAAGGAGAAGGAACAGGAGCAGAAGCAGGCCGCGGCGGAGAAGGAGGCCGACGCCAAGCAGAAGGAACAGGAGCAGAAGCAGGCGGCGAAGGAGAAGGAACAGGAGCAGAAGCAGGCCGCGGCGGAGAAGGAGGCCGGCGAGAAGGAGAAGGAGGCCGAGGCCAAGGCTGCGGCGAAGGAGAAAGAGCAGGAGCAGAAGCAGGCCGCGGCGGAGAAGGAGGCCGGCGAGAAGGAGAAGGAGGCCGAGGCCAAGGCTGCGGCGAAGGAGAAAGAGCAGGAGCAGAAGCAGGCCGCGGCGGAGAAGGAGGCCGGCGAGAAGGAGAAGGAGGCCGAGGCCAAGGCTGCGGCGAAGGAGAAAGAGCAGGAGCAGAAGCAGGCCGCGGCGGAGAAGGAGGCCGACGCGAAGCAGAAGGAGCAGGAGCAGAAGCAGGCGGCGAAGGAGAAGGAGGCCGAGCAGAAGCAGGCTCAGGCCGAGAAGGAGGCTGGCCAGAAGGAGCAGGAGCAGGAGCAGAAGCAAGCCGAGGCTGAGAAAGAGGCTGACGAGAAGCAGAAGGAACAGGAGCAGAAGCAGGCTCAGAAGGAGAAGGAGGCCGAGCAGAAGCAGGCCGAGCAGGAGAAGAAGCAGGAGCAGCAGCAGCAGGAGCAGGAGCAGAAGCAGGCCGCGGCGGAGAAGGAGGCCGACGCCAAGCAGCCGGAGCAGGAGCAGAAGCAGGCCGCGGCGGAGAAGGAGGCCGACGCCAAGCAGCCGGAGCAGGAGCAGAAGCAGGCCGCGGCGGAGCAGGAGGCCGACGCCAAGCAGAAGGCGCAGGAGCAGAAGCAGGCGGCGAAGGAGAAGGAACAGGAGCAGAAGCAGGCTCAGAAGGAGAAGGAGGCCGAGCAGAAGCAGGCCGAGCAGGAGACGAAGCAGGAGGAGTACCAGCGGCAGCAACAGCATGCCCAGGCCGGTGTGATGGCCCAGCAGAGGGGCGAGCAGCAACGGGCGAAGAAGGAACAGGAGCAGAAGGAGAAGGAGCAGGAGCAGAAGCAGGCCGCGGCGGAGAAGGAAGCTGACGCCAAGCAGAAGGAGCAGGAGCAGAAGCAGGCGGAGCACGAGAAGGAGCAGGAGCAGCAGCAGGCGGCCAAGGAGCAGGAGGCCGAGCAGAAGCAGGCTCAGGCCGAGAAGGAGGCTGACCAGAAGCAGGCGGAGGCCGAGCAGAAGCAGGCCGAGGCCGAGAAGGAGGCTGACGAGAGGCCGAAGGAGCAGGAGCAGAAGCAGGCGGAGCACGAGAAGGAGCAGGAGCAGCAGCAGGCGGCCAAGGAGCAGGAGGCCGAGCAGAAGCAGGCTCAGGCCGAGAAGGAGGCTGACCAGAAGCAGGCGGAGGCCGAGCAGAAGCAGGCCGAGGCCGAGAAGGAGGCTGACGAGAGGCAGAAGGAGCAGGAGCAGAAGCAGGCCCAGCTCCAGAAGGAACAGGACCAGAAGCAGGCCGAGGCCGAGAAGGAGCAGGCTCAGAAGGAGAAGGAGGCGGAGGCCAAGCAGGCGGAGCAGGAGAAGGAGCAGGAGCAGAAGCAGGCGGAGCAGGAGAAGAAGCAGGAGCACCTTCAGAAGGAGCAGGAGCAGGAGCAGGCGCAGGCGGAGAAGGAGGAGGAGCAGAAGCAGGCCCAGCTCGAGAAGGAACAGGACCAGAAGCAGGCCGAGGCCGAGAAGGAGCAGGCTCAGAAGGAGAAGGAGGCGGAGGCCAAGCAGGCTGAGCAGGAGAAGAAGCAGGAGCACCTTCAGAAGGAGCAGGAGCAGAAGCAGGCCCAGGCTGAGAAGGAAGCCGACGCCAAGCAGAAGGAGCAGGAGCAGCTCCAGAAGAAGCAGGAGCAGGAGCAGAAGCAGCTCCAGGAGCAGCAGCAGAAGGAGCAGGAGCAGCTCCAGAAGGAACAGGAGAAGAAGCAGGAGCAGCTCCAGGAGCAGCAGCAGAAAGAGCAGGAGCAGCTCCAGAAGGAACAGGCTCACAAGGAGCAGGAGGCCGAGGCCAAGCAGAAGGAGCAGGAGCAGCTCCAGGAGAAGCAGCAGAAGGAGCAGGAGCAGCTTCAGAAGGAGCAGAAGGAGGAGCAGGAGCACCTTCAGAAGGAGCAGGAGGCCAAGCAGGAGCAACAGGAGAAGGAGCAGAAACAAGAGCAGGAGCAACTGCAGAAGGAGCAGGAGCAGAAGCAGGCCGAGGCCGAGAAGGAGCAGGCTCAGAAGGAGAAGGAGGCCGAGCAGAAGCAGGCTCAGGCCGAGAAGGACGCCGAGCAGAAGCAGGCCGAGGCGCAGAAGAAGCAGGACCAGTACCAGCAGCAGCAACAGCAGTATCAGGAAGAGCAGCAGCACAAGCAGGAGCAGGCGCAGGAGGAGTACGAGCAGCGCCAGCGGGAGTACCAGAAGCAGCAGGAGCAGGCGCTCAACCACATAGGCAGTGGGCAGCTGAACCACGGTGACCTGCCGCCGATGTCGCACGACCCGATCACCGGTCCGGTGAACGGCGACGACTCACTGACCAACCCTGGCGGGAGCGAGTCGCACATCGACTCCCACGGCCGGGTGGTCACGGAGTACCCGGACGGTCACAGGACCACGATCGATCCGGACCACCAGACTTCCAGCATCACCGACCCGGACGGGCACACGCGTTCCGGGCCGCTCAACTCCGGGGACATCCTCAACAACCCCGACGGCAGCGTGTCGCACATCGATTCCCGGGGGCAGGTGGTCACGGAGTACCCGGACGGCCGCACCACCACGATCGATCCGGACACCGGCGGTACGTCCATCAGCAACCCGGACGGCAAGACGATCACGGGGCACCTGAACGGGGGGGACTCACTCCCGGGCTCCCAGCACCAGAACCCCGGAGGCAACCTCGGCACCATCGGGGGTGGCGGCGGAGGCGGCAACTCCCATTCGCTGTACGACCCGTCCTCGTACGAGCGGGAGTTGTGGGACCAGGAGCCGTACCAGTCGCCAGGTGACCAGCTCGGCAACGGCAGCAACCAGACGGCGGCCGGCCTCGGGAACCAGACAGGCAACCAGCCCGGGACACCGGGAGGCGGCGGCATGCCCCTCAACCCCGGGATGATGCCGGGAGGCGGCGGCGCCGGCGGTGGCCAGGGCGGCGCCTCCGAACGGGTCCGCAACGTGATCGACAGCGACGACGTGGTCAGCAACCGCCGGGCGGCCCCCCGCCCCGGCCGCCCCGGAGGCGGGCTCCTCGACGAGCGCGAGAACGTGATCACCAGTGGAGGCACCCCGTTCCTGCCGCCGATGGGCGGCGCGGGCGGAGCCGGGGCGCCCGGCCAGACGGCGACCCAGACCGACGACCGCGAGCGCGAGTCGTGGGTGCCGGAGGACGAGGACGTGTGGGGCAGCGACGAGGGCGGCTCGCCGGCCGTGATCGGCCGATGAGCCCCTGTCGCGCCGTCGTTCCGGCAAACCGTGCAGTCGGCCAGACCAGCTCGACCAGCCCGAGGAGCGCCCGTTGAACGAGTTGAACGACCCGTACGCAGAGCGCATTCATCAGGCCAGGGCCCACCTCGAAGCCACGAGGGCTGCCATCGCCCGCGCCGAGCAGGACCTCGCGGACCACAACGTGAAGGCCCGTTCGCGGGACCGTGCGGTCGAGGTCACCATCGGCCCGCAGGGAGAGCTGAGCGGGCTGAGGTTCCTTGACAACAAGTACCTGAGCATGACCGGGCCGCAGCTGGCCTCCTCGGTGCTGGAGGCGGCCCAGCGGGGACGTCAGCAGGTCGCCCAGCGGGTGATGGACACCTTCCGCCCGCTGATGGCGGCGAACCCGGATGTTCCGGGGTCCCGGGACATCGAGGTCGACTGGGACCGGCTCTTCGGGTCGGCGTTCGAGGGCGGCCGGCGGGCGGGTGGCGGCAGGTCGTCCAAGGACCGGTTGCGCGACGAGATCCACGAGGACCCGGATGACTCCGGAGGACGGCCATGAGTGACGACACCTATGACGTCGACGTGAACAAGGCGCTGGGAGCGCTCGGTGCCCTGGATGGTCTGGAGGAGCTGGGCAGGGCGCTGAAGGAGGAGTACCTCGGCGAGAACGCGAGGTACAGGGGCTGGAACGGCGACCCCGAGCATCCGGACGACTACTACAGGAACACCCAGCCCGACGAAGAGAAGACGGTGCGGTCGCTCAGCGAAACGCTTGACGCGTTCCCGCAGGCGATAGCGGCGGCGAAGGCCGCCCTGCTGGCGAGTCTCGGCAGCATCAAAGGCGTGCATGCCGACGTGCACGACCTGATCGAGAAGCAGCAACGAACCGCCGAGCAGAAGATCAGAGACTACGAGTCCGACGACAGCGGTGACGGGTCCGGCGGCGACGAGTCCGGCGGCGGAAAGCACTGATTCCATGGAGGAGATCACCTACACCCCCGAGGAACGGGCGCTCATTCTGGGCCTTATCGGCGATGCGCCGCCCGCCGCCAAGGCGAACCTTGCCTGGGACAGCCAGGACCAGTGGCCCCATCTCGCCGACAGGCTGGTCGGGTTCCAGGAGAGTGTCGGGGATGCCCTCAGAGAGGTAGGCAACGCGTTTCCGAAGCCCGTCGGAGAGGCGCTCGCCAAGGCCATGGAGCCACTGACCGGCTCCGGCGGATCGGGCGGCGTGGACGACCTGGTCAGGATGCTCCGGACGGACCTGCCCAGTGAGCGGGGCACCCAGTCGATGAAGATCCAGCAGATGCACTGGGAGATCATCGCCGAGATCACGATGATGCTCCTTGAGCTGGCCGCGCTCGCGGCTCTGTCCTTCTTCACCGGCGGGGCGACGCTGTCCATGGAAGCGCTGGTGAGGTCGCGGGCGGCGCTCGGCATCCTGCTGGCGATCCAGCGCGTGCTCAACTTCTTCCCCGTCGGGGCGGGCCTGCTTGAGATGGTCCAGGAGATGATCGAGAGGCTCGCGGTCGGCCTCGCGCAGTTCACCATCAATCCCCCGGCCCGCAGGCCGCCGAACAACAATCTCGGAAAAGAGGTCGCGGAGGCCGGTTTCTTCGGCTTCGCGGCCGGCTTCCTCACCCACGGGTTCCTGGGCGCGTCGCACTTCTTCAAGAAGGGCATATCGAACTTCTTCAAGAAGCACTTCGACGAGGACATCTTCGGCAAGTTCGATGCGGACCTCAAGGGCAGGTTCAAGGACATCGGAATCAACTCGCCGGATCTTGACCACATCTTCAAGAAGCCCGACCGGATCAGCAACGCGGCCTACGACTACCCGGCGATATTCATGGCCAGCGGCATGGGCGAGGGCTTCGCCGAGGTGCTCGTTGAGGGGGCGCTCCGCGGCAACTGGGGGTTCAAGTGGGAGACGTTCGTCTTCTCCGGCACCAGCGGCATGGCGGACATGGCCGCGGGGGACGCGCTGGGATCCGCCGCCCTCTCGCTGCACGGCAAGCTTTTCCCCGACGGGAACATCTTCACCGACTTCATCAACAAGATGAACGCCGACGGTGCCGCCGCCCACTCCGATTCCGGCTCGGACTCCGGATCGGATTCCGGGTCCGGACCCGGCTCCGGCACGATCCCGGACGCCCCGAAGTCCTCCCTCCCCACCACGTCGTCCGGGGACGACTACTCGATGTACGAGGGCATCAGCTCGCTGTACGAGGACAACGGCCCGCTGCCCGGCGACAACACGTCGTTGTACAGCGACAACAGCTCGTTCACGCCCGGGGGCCGCGACTCCGACACCTACTCCGTGGACTCCTCCGGCTCCTCCAGCTCCTCGTACGACCCCTCGGTCTTCGATGACGCCGCGTCCATCAACTCCGCCAGTTCCTTCGACTCCACGGGTTCGGACGGCGCCACGGTCCCGGCCCCGTCGCCGTATGTGCCCCACGCGAACTTCCCGGCCGACAAGGGGTTCCAGACCACTCCGCAGATCCAGAACCCGGCGCCGAACCTGCCCGGCTCCGCAGGGTCCGGTCTCACGAACCCCGGGGGCGTCGAGGGCTTCAAGGGGAACAAGGAGTTCCCGGCGGGTGGTGCGTTCCAGCCGGGCCCCGACGGCCTACCGGGCTCCCCGAGCACCCCGGATCTCCCGAACACCTCGACCCTGCCGAACTCGCCGGATCTCCCGAACACCTCGACCCTGCCGAACTCGCCGGATCTCCCGAACACCTCGACCCTGCCGAACTCGCCGGATCTGCCGGGCACTTCGGGTCTGCCGAACGCGCCGGGTCTGCCGAACGTACCGGGTCTGCCGGGCACTTCGGGTCCGCCCGGCACGTCGGGTCTCCCAGGCGCCTCCGGCCTGCCGAACTCGCCGAGCCTGCCGGGCACCTCGGGCCTCCCGAACGCGTCGAGCGTCCCGGCACCACCGGCGGTGCACACCCCCACCGTCTCGAACCCGGACACGGAGTTCGACGGGACCCCCGACCAGAACGGCGAGAACAGCGACAGCGGCGAGAACACTCCCGCAGACCAGAACACCTCCGCGGGCCGGAACGCGGGCACGGCCCCGCCCCCCGTCTCCCACAGCGGCGGGCACTCCTCCGGCACCCCCCAGCCGGGGCAGGGGCAACAGCCGGGTCAAGTGCCCCGAGCCGAGCACCAGCAGGAGCAGCAACCGCGCCCGGACACGGAGACGTTCGGCGGCCCGTCTGCCCACTCCGCCCTCGACGCGGACACCGACACACAGTCCGACACCGACACCAGGCCCGACACGGATCCCGCTGACCGGGGAAAGGCACCCGCCGACACCCCGGCGTCCCCGGGCCAGGGGGAGATCGACCGCGCCCGGCAGGAGTACGAGGACGCGCGGGAATCCTTCATCAACGACGCGAAGCACGCGGACTCCATCGGCGAGCGGCTGGAGACCGGGGTCGGCACCAGCTCCGACGCCGCCGCGCACCAGGACGCCGGGCACCGGGCCGAGCAGGCGCGGGGGCGGATGCTGGACGCGGCGGCGCGGCTGCGGGGGCTGGGCATCGACCCGCACGGCCACCACGGCGACCCGTACACCCCGGGGCGGGAGGGCGCCGAAGGGGACGCGAGGTCGCGCCCGGGGCAGGTGCCCGACGTCCACCGCGACGACGCGCAGCGCCAGTGGATCGCCCAGCGGGTCATCCCGGACGACCTGCCGGAGAACCCGCCGCTCCTCGACCCGGACGACCACGTCACCACCGCCGACCTGGACAACGCGGGTGTCATGCCGGGCCCCGGGCGGCAGACCGCCGAAGCCCTCGGCATGGACCGGTTCCCGGTGCGCGACCTCGACCTGGAGCCGACGGATCATGTCAAGGTCCAGATGGTGCGGCCCGACCCCTGGTCCGCCCCGCTCGACGAGACCGCGGCCAACGCCTCCCGGCGCATCTGGCAGTCGGCGTACGCGGACTTCGCCGACGGGATACCCGGGGCGCCGGACGGACCCGAGCGGCTGGCCGCCGGCCGCGCCTGGGACGAGGCCGTCTCCCTGGTGCTGCCGCTGGAGTTGCACCAGGTGCTCGCGGACTCGCGGCACGCCGGGAGCGAGTTCCGCGACGCGGTGCGCCAGGTCGCCGAGTATCTGCTGACGCATGGGCCCGCCGCGCCGTCGGGCATCGCCCTGGCCGACACCCTCCGCGCGGGTCTCGGCCTGCGGCACCGCGTGCGCGGCGGCGCCCCCACGGCGTCCGCCGACCCACTCGCCCCGCCGCCGCCCGCGCCCCGCGTCCCCACCATCTCCACCACGGGGACGCCGCCCCCGGCACCGGTGTCGTCGGTGCCCATCGAGTCCGGCCCCGCCGACCGCCCGGCCCCGCGGCAGGCGGTGACCGGTGACGCGGGTCCGGCAGGGAGGCCGTTGCCCGCGCCGCCTGCTCCGGGGCAGGGGCCGTCGCGAGTGCCGCCCCCCGTCCCGGTGCCGGACGTCGAGAGCGTCGCCGGAGTCGAGGACGAGGACTGGCTGGAGCTGTTCTTCGGGCCCGCCGACATGGACGCCCATGCGTCCGACACCCTCCTCGGCACGGCTCAGGCGCTGCGGCGGCTCGCCCTGGTGGGCATGGAGCGGCCGGTCATGCTCCTGGACACCGTCGACAGCATCCACCGCCTGGCCCGGCGGGTCCTGGGCCTCGGCGCCGACGGTGAGGTCACCGGCGAGCACCTGCACCGCCTCGGCTCGCTGGCCCTCGCCGCCTCCCCGGACCAACTGGCCGACGAGGCGGACCTCGCGTCGTTCCGGACGAACCTGGACGCCGCGCTGGGCGAGGAGACCCTGCGGCGGGACCAGGAGGGTCGCGGCATCGCGCGGGACTGGACCGGCACCGGCACCGGCGCGGCGCCCTCGCTGTCCACGTACCTGGTGGAGCACCCCGACAGCCAGTTGAGCACCTGGTCCGCGCCGTGGTCGAAGCCGTACGCGATCCTCGTCCAGGGCACCGGGGACTCGCTCCGTGTGGTCACGCCACGGGGCACGTTCGCGATATCGGACCCCGGGAAGATCGCCAACTACATAACCCGCGACCCGGAACGGCCCGCCGACGCCGACATCGTTCTGGTCTTCTCCCACGGCGATATGCCGGCCCTGGCACAGGACATCGCCGACCTGACCGGGGCGCGCACCTGGTACTCACCGGCGAGCCCCCGCCAGGTCACGGACGGGCGGACCGGCAGCGACCACATCGTGCTGGGGCCCGTTCGCGGAGGCGCCGGCACGCAGTGGGCCTCCGTGCGGCCGGGGTGGGCGGATATCGATGACCTGCTGGACCTGTACGGAGGCGACAGCGACACCGAGGACTCCCTTTCCGGCGACGGGAGAGACGGGAGCGACGGGCGCCGGGCCAAGCCGCTGACGACGGCGCACTACGGCATCGTGGACGACCGCGGCGACGGTGTGCTGTTCCGCAGGCCCATGGGGACGCGGGGGGTCTGGCGCTCGCCCCGCCCGTTCGAGGGCGGGCAGGGCTCCCCGGAGTTCGCGGTGTCGGCGCAGGACTACGCCGATGTGAGCACCGTCGACCGGCCGAGTCTCCAGGTCTCCCAGGACCGTACGCTCGCCGTGGAGAACGGCGTCCAGGGGCAGCAGGTCTACGCGACGGCCCAGGCAGTCGCGGACGCGTCGGTCAAGCTGGCGCGCGCGGGCAGCGCGCTGCGGCTGGAGGCCGACGAGAGTCTGAGCATCATCCTGCCCACCCCCGGCGGGGGGAGCCGGCAGCTGTTCCGGGTCACCCCCGTGTTCCCGACCCGCTCGGGAGCGTCCACCGCGGAGGAGTGCCGGGACTTCGCCGACCTGCTGTCCGGCGATGCCGCCACCTCGCACCTGGTCCTCTCCGATCCTCGGAGCGGCGAGGTGATCACCGCGCCCGTCAACGCCTCCGACGGCACGGAGGTCACCGGGACCCACTACCTCGCCGAAGCCCTGGCCGGGGTGGCGGACGGCCGGACCTCGCTGGACGCGGTGAGCCCCCAGTGGGCGGCCTCCCTGCTGCGCCGCGACGACAGGCCGACAGGCGGGTACGGCGGACCCCTGCCCGGCCGGCCGTACGGCAGCGCGCTGAGCCTCGCCGCACCCGAGGACCCGCGGCGGGACGCCCTGTCGGGGGCCGCCCGCCGCATCGGGATCAACGAGTACGCCTGGGCTGACGTCGGCGACGGCTATGTGGTGCAGTCCATCGCCGCCCCCGGAGTGCACGGCCAGCCCAGCCTCGAGCACGACTACGCCAATCCGGACCGCCCGGCCCGCGGCGCCTATTACGGTTACCACTTCGTGAGCGTGATCCTCGCGAGCGAGGACGGCACCCACCAGATCTCCCTGGAGAACCACGCCCGGGAGCGGCTAGGGGAGGCCCGGCGCCGCAAGGCCGTCCTGGCGAACCTCGAGAACCTGGATCTTGGCACGCTGCGGGAGTTCGAGGCGAAGCTGCACCGGGAGATCGTGCGACAGGAGCAGGCCGGGACCGACGAGCACCTCGCGGAGGTGCGCGGCTATCGTGAGCTGGCGCTGGCGCTGATCAGGGCGCAGCAGGCCCGGCGGGAGATGCGGGCGGCGCCCGAGGGCTCGGAGGAGCACGCGCGTGCGGAGCGGGTGCTGGAAGGTGCCACCAAGGCGGCGGTGTCCCGGATCGAGCAGGTCGAGCCCGTCATCCCGGGCCGGCATCAGTGGTACATGCGGATGTACTCGCAGCGTCCCGGCGAGTCCGCGCACGACGTCAACGCGGGCCTGCGGGGCGAGGAGACCTCGGCGGAGGCCAACCCGCTCACCGCCGTCGTGCTCCGCGGCCACCGGGCGGGCCACCAGGCGGCCGGGGTGCCCATCACCTTCGCCGAGGGGAGCAGTGAGCCGCCCGCCGACGTGAACAACGCCGTCAGGAGCCTGGCCAGGGTGGCGGCCAGGGCCGGGGTGTGGAACGCCGATCACCGGCTGCGGCTGCCGAAACTCGGCATCGAGGGGGGCGGCCGCGGCCAGGGCAGGATCGGGCAGGCGCGCGCCGAGGCGGCCGAGGCGCTGTACCGGGGCCATCTGGACACGGAGTTGCGGCGGCTCCAGGCCGGGTCCCCGGGACAGCACATCACCGCCGACAACTTCACCGTCGAGTACCGAGGCGGCCCGTCCGCAGCCGGTACCGGCCGTGACACGCTGACCCTCGCGCTCGACGACCGCCGCGGTGGCCCGCGCCACGTGGCCACCCGCGGCGCCGGCCTGTCGCCGGACGGCTTGCGGGCGATCCGCCCGTACGACCAGGAGCCGGGCGGGCTGGACCGGCCGTCACCGGACGACGAGCAGCGGCTGCGCGAGGTCTTCCCGGTCGACCGCGACGGCGCGTACCGGCGCTTCCCCGACCCGCGCAGCGCCACTTTCGGGCTGGCTGCGCTGGCCCGTGAACTGCAAAGCAGGCGGCCCGGCAACGCCCTGTACACCGACGCCGGTGTCGCTTCGTGGGTGCGGCACCTCAACGGCAGGGGGATCGGCGACCCGGCACGCGAGCGCAACTTCGTCGACGTGACACGCTCGTTCCTGGTGTCCTGGTTCGGCCGGCCCGTCGTGGCCGCGCCCGTCCGGGCCGCGGGGCCGAACGGCAGGCTGGAGGTCGAGCAGGACAGCATGCCCAGGACCGCGCGCTGGCTGGGCACCGGCTGGCGGGCCTACGACATGAACCCGTCCGCCGACGACCGCTTGGGCATCGCGGACGTCGCCCCCCTCATCGAGCGGAAGCTCGGCCAAGGCGACACCGGCCGGCACGGCTCGGTGGCGATCGTCGCCTTCAAGCGGCTGAACGGGACCGCCCACGCCGTCAACGCCGTCAACTACCAAGGCCGCGTCTACTGGATCGACGCGCAGTGCGGGCGCGTCAGCGACCGCCCCCTCTACGAGGGCAGCTACTTCATGTCGATCGAGCTGGGCCCGGACAGCCGGCCCATCGATCCGGTGCCTCGATTCTCCCGGCTCGGCGGCCCGACAACAGCGCGCATGGAGAGCCTGCCGCTGCCGGGCACGCTCACGTCGCCGGTCACCCCGCCCGCCGCCGAGGGGTCCGGGCGCCCCACCGGCCGGCCGCCCCGGGCGTCCGAGCTGTTCCTCGCCACGCCGTCGCCCCACATGTCGGCCGTCGCGGGACTTCCGGCCACCGCACGCCGCCCCGGACGGGTCCCCGGCCCCCGCAACACCGGCTCCCTTCCCGCCGATCGGGGCCCGTCGCACGTCCACGCAGACCGGGACGCGGGGCACTGGCGCAATCCCACGCCGCGGCCCGCCACCGTCGGGCGCACCGGTTCCGCCGGGTCCTCGTCGCCGGACGCGGTGTCTGCCACGTCGTCCCCGGGGCGTGACGGGGAGCGCGATGCCCACACGCCGGTCAGACCCGGGACCTCCAGGCCCCGCGGCACGTCCGGTGGTTCCTCCGGCGAACAGTCCGCGCTGTCGATGGGGGCGGACGTGGCGGGGCTGCCGGGGGACGTGCCGGACCGGGAGGAACGGGTACGGCGGTGGGTGCGGGCGCTGCGGGAGGTGTACGGCTCCGACATCGACACCAGTCCCGCACAGGCCGCGGAGTTCCAGCGGCTGCTCCTGGGCTTCGGGGCGTACGAGCGGCGGGCGCTGGCGCGCGGCGAGGGGCCGTTGACGTGGGCGGAGCTGGAGCGGGTCGCGGCGGGCTACGCCGCGCAGATGGGCTGGGACCCGACGCTGAGCCCGAACCTGCTGGCCCGGTTGCTGGAGGCGTATCGGGCGGCGGAGCACGCGGAGCAGTCGGCGAACGCGGCTCCGCCGGCGCAGGGTTCGGCGGCTACGGGCCCGTCGGCGCAGGGTTCGGCGGCTACGGGCCCGCCGGCGCAGGGTTCGGCGGCTACGGGTCCGCAGGGGCTGCCCCTGCCCGGTGCCGCGGGCCGGGGCCTGTCGCACGCGGTGGTGCACGGCGGGGTGTCGGCCGGTCCGGTGGGGGAGTTCGGGTCGCGTCTGCTGGGGATGGAGGCGGAGGACCGGTCCCGGGCGCTGTCGTCGCTGCCGCCTGATGAGCGGCAGCGGGTGATGGCTGATCCGGTGCTGGTGGACGCGTTGCGGCGGGGCCTGCCCGCCGCGGAGTTCGCCGAGGCGGCGGCCCGGTTGATGTTGGTGGTGGAGCCGGGGATGGACCGGCCGGTGTGGCCGTTCCGGCCGGAGACGGTCGAGGACCTGGCGCGGAAGCGCATCGCGCGCATGCTGGTCAATCCGGGGACGGCGGCCGCGCTGCTGAAGAGTGACGTGCACATCGTGGCGGTCCCCAAGGACGTGGCGATGACCGCGCTGGACCCGTTCCGGCATCTCGCGGGGCGGCCGGTCGGCCCGAACGACCGGCGTGTCTGGGACACCGTACGGGGCGTCGGGACCAATCGTGATGTGGCGGTACCGGAGGAGAACCTCGTGGGTGAGGCCACGAGCGTGCCGCGTGCGCTCAGTCAGCAGGACGGTTACTCCACCCTCGATCACGAGGTTGCGCACGCGATCCACCACTTCGCGCTTGATGACTCCGACCGGAGGGTCATCGGGGTGGCGTACCGGGCCAAGAAGTACCCGCCGCCGGGTGTCGATCCACTCGATGTGGAGTGGCCGGACGGGATTCGGCGGGACCTGTACGGCAACCCGGCCGACAACTATTCCTCGACGGACGAGTTCGAGTATTTCGCGCAGGCGGCGAACGCGTACCTCGGGGTGAACGCGGGGCGGGACCCGTACACCAGGCGGCCGCGGAACAACGGGGCGGCCTGGGCGCGGGAGCACGAGCCGATGCTGCTGCCGATTCTGGAGCGGCTGTTCGGCCGGGATCCGCAGGATCCGGGTCCGGCGAACCCGGTGGAGTACACGCGGGAAGAGCGGCTGTGGGAGGGCTTCCGCGGCTTCTGGGACCACGTGGAGGGGGTGTACCGGCCGCAGCCGCACGCCCTGGCCCCGCCGGCGCCGGACATGGACCCCGGTACCAGCGACACCGACATGTCCAGCGACACGTCCAGCGAGGGGGGCGTCGCACTGGCCGCGCCCCCCGCCCCGGGCGAGGACATCGAGGACCTGTGGTCGCTGCACCAGTTCTTCGAGGCCGGCGCTCTCGGCCGCCACCCGCTCGACACGCTCATGGCCACGGCGCGGGCGCTGCGGCGGCTCGCCCTGGCGGGCGCGGGGCGGCCGGGCTCGTCCCCGGACCCGCTCGGCGATCTCCACGGCCTGGCCCGGCGGGTGCTGGACCTCGGCTCCGACAGCGAGGTGCGGGTCGATCACCTCCGCCGCCTCGGCTCGCTGGCCCTCGCCGTTCCCCCGGACCTGCTGACCAGTGAAGCGGCCCTCACCGCGCTGCCTTCCGGCTTGCCTTCCGCCCCGGCGCCGGATGTCGAGAGCGTCGCCGGAATCGACGACGACCGCTGGGTGGAGCTGTTCTTCGGGCCCGAGGTCAGGGACGCCCGTGAGCCCGGCACGCTCCGCGACACGGCGCGGGCGCTGCGGCGGCTCGCGCTGGCGAGCGCGGAGGGCCCGGTCCAGCTCCAGCACGCGGTCGGCAGGATCCACGGCCTGGCCGGGCGGGTCCTGGGCCTCGGCTCCGACGGCGAGGTCACCGGCGGGCACCTGCGCCGCCTCGGCGCGCTGGCCCTCGTCGCAGGTCCGGACCGGCTGGGCAGATGGGATGACCTCGCGTCGTTCCGGGCGGACTTGGACGCGCTGGACAGCGACCGCGACAGCGACGACAGCGGCAGCCACTACAGCGACAGCGACGGCGGCGGCAGCGACGACGGCGGCAGCGACGACGGCGGCAGCGACGACGGCGGCAGGAACAGCGAAGCGGATATCGATGGCCTGTTGGACCTGTACGGAGGCGACAGCGGCACCGACGACCCCGCTTCCCCCGACGACTCCGCTCCCCGCGCCTGGGCCGACGCGCGCCGGCCCAGGCCCCTGACGACCAGGGACTACACCGTCGTGGACGACCGCGGCGACGGCGTGCTGTTCCGCAGGCCCGGGGACACGCGGTACGACCGGCGTTCGCCCCGCGCGTTCGACGTGAGGGCGGACGCCCCGGAGTTCACGATGCCGGTGCAGGACTACGCCGAGATATTGGCCACCGACCGGCCCGCCCTGCGGATCTCCGCCGACCGTACGCTCGCCGTGGAGGACGGCGCGCAGGGACAGCAGGTCTTCGCCACGGCCGAGGCCGTCGCCCGCTCCTCGGTCAAGCTGGCGCGCGCGGGCGGCGGGGTGCGGCTGGAGACCGACGAGGACCTGAGCATCATCCTCCCCACCCCCGACGGAAGCAGCAGGCAACTGTTCCGGGTCACCCCCGTGTTGGCGAAGGGCAGACTGGACCCCGGTGAGGCGAGCCGGGAGTTCGCCGACGTGGTGTCCGACGGTAACCGCACGTCGCACCTGGCCCTCCGCGACCGCCAGAGCGGCGAGGTGATCACCGCGCCGGTCAGCGCCAACTACTCGGAGGTCACCGGGACCCACCCCCTCGCCGAAGCCCTGGCACGGGTGGCGGACGGCGAGACCCCGCCGGACGCGGTACGTCCGGAGTGGGCGGCCGACGTGCTGCGCCGGGACGACCGGACGAGCGGAGGGCCTGGTGGCCCGCTGCCCGGCCGGGCGTACGGCAGTGCGCTGAGCCTTGCCGAACCCGGGGACCCGCGGCGGAACGCCCTGTCGGACGCGGCCCGCCGTATCGGGGTCAACGAGTACGCCTGGGCCGAGGTCGGCGACGGGTACCTGGTGCAGTCCATCCTCGCGCCTGGAGAGAACGGCGAGTCGGGTCTGAAGCACAACTACGCCAAACCCGGCGAACAGCCTGACGGCAGCCATGCCGAGCACCACTTCCTGAGCGTGGTCCTCGCCAGCGAGGACGGCACCCACCAGATCTCCATGGAGAACCATGCACGGACGTCGGAGCAGGCGCACCGGCAACGCGGCGCAGTCCGGGCGAACCTCGACAACCTGGGACTCGACGAGTTGGAGGAGATGCTGGCGGAGCTGCGCCGGGAGATCGGGCGGCAGCAGGGCGCCGGGATCGACGAGCACCTCGCGGAGGTGGCCGGCTACCGCGATCTGACGCAGGCCCTGATCAGAGCGCGGCAGGCTCAGGAAGAGCTGCGCGCGGCGTCCGAGGGCTCCGACAAGCGCGCGCGTGCGGAGCGAGCCCTGGAACTCGCCACCAGGGATGCGATGACCCGGCTCGGGAGGTTCGAACCGGTCATCCCCGGCAAGCGCCGCTGGTACCTGCGTATGTACGCACAACTCCCCGGCCAGTCCGTGCACGACGTCAACGCGGACCTGCTGAGCGAGGCCCCCTCGAAGGTGGCCAACCCGCTCACCGCCGTCGTACTCCGCGGCCACCATGCGGATCCGGCGTCCATCACCTTCGACGAGGGGTCCACGGAGGTGCCCGACCACGCGGACCGCACCGTCAGGAGCCTGGCCAGGGTGGCGGCCAGGATCGGGGTGTGGAACGCCGATCATCAACTGCGGCTGCCGATACTCAAGATCACCATTGAGGGGGGTGACCGCGGCCACGGCGGGAACGGGGAGGCGCGTGCCGAGGCGGTCGCGGCGTTGTTCCGGGAACATCTGGACACGGAGCTGAAGCGGCTCCAGGCCGGTTCGCCGGGATACCGCATCACCGCCGCCAACTTCACCATCGAGTACCACAGTGGCCCGTCCGCTGTCGGCACCGGCCGTGACAAGCTGACACTCGCATTCGACGACCGCCGTGGCGGCCCGCGCCACGTGGCCACCTACGGCCCCGCCCTGTCGCGGGACAGCCTGCGGCAGATCCGCCCGTACGACCAGGAGTCGGGCGGTCTTGACCGGCCGTCGGAGGCCGACGAGCAGCGGCTGCGCGACGTCTTCCCGGTCGATCCCGACGGCTCGTACCAGCGCTTCCCCGACCCGCGCGGCGCCCACTTCGAGTGGGCCGGGCCCGTCCGCAGGCTGAATCTCGTGATCCCCCGCAACTCCCTGTTCACCGGCGCCGGTGGCGCACCGTGGGTGCGGCACGTCAACGCCGGCTGGGGCGACCCCGCGCGCCAGCTCAACTGCCTCGACGTGACGCGCTCGGGGCTGCTGTCCTGGTTCGGCCGGCCCACCGCGGCCGCGCCCGTCCAGGCCGTGAGGCGGGGCAGCGGGCGCGGGCTTGAGGTCGAGCGGGACAGCATGGAGCGGACCGCGCGCTGGTTGAACACCGGGTGGCGGATCCACGAGGAGAAGCCGGGCACCAGCGCCCGTACGGCCACCGCGAACGCCGTCCGCACCATCGAGTGGTGGCTCGGCCGAGGCCGAGACGACGCGAACCGGCACGGCTCGGCGGCGATCGTCCGCTTCCAGCGGCCGGACGGCAGAGTCCACTCGGTCAACGCCTTCAACCACCAGGGCCGCATCGACTGGGTCGACTTCCAGTACGGGCGGGTGAGCGACCGCTTCCTGTACGAGGGCCACACCTTCCTGTCGATCGAGTTCGGCCCCGACGGCCGGCCCGTCGACCCGGTGCCCCTCGCCGAATCCGGCCACCTGACGCTCGTGGACACGCCCCGCGGCCCGGAGCGCCTGCCGCTGCCCGGCACGCTCACGGCGCCGTCCTCCGCCGCGGCCGCCCCGGAAGTGACCTCGCCGCCCACCCCTGCGGTCTCCACCCCGGTCCCCCGTACGGTCACCGAGTACGGGCCCTCCACCGCCCGCCCGCCCCAGCTGTTCCTCGACACGCACTCGCCCCACAAGTCGACCGTCCCGGGACTTTCGGCCACCGCACGCCGCTCCGCGACGATGCCGGCGCCCGCCCCCGCCGTCCGTAACACGCTGACCCTCCCCGCCGCCCCGGGCCCGTCGCATGCCAAGGCGTCCCGGGACACGGGATGGCGGAAGCCCCTGCGGCGGGCCGGCACCTTCGGGTTCTTCGGGGGCCCCGACACCGCCGCCGGGTCCTCTCCCGCGGATCCGCCCGACCCGGCCTCCCCTCGCGGCCCCAGCGGTGACGAGACCCGCGAGCCCTCCCCCTCCTCCAGCCCGCGGCCGGGGCGGACGCTGGCCCATGTCCTGCAGCCCACGCCCCCGTTCCCCGGGGCGGAGATCGACAACGAGCTGACGGACCGCCGCCCGCCGCGAGTGGACCGCGACCTGCTGCCCCCTCCGGTCGTCCAGCGGGCCAGCAACTTCGCCGACGACAGCCGCATGCCCGCATACGTCGACGGCCTGCTGCCGTTCTCCACCGACGGCACGCCGGAAGGGGCCGAGGCCGCCCTGTTCGCCTTCGGCCAGGGCCACCCCTACCTGCGGAGCCCCGGCACCGCCGCGCGGGCCATCGCCGACCTGCTGCACGGCGAGGACGAGGAGACCCGGCCCGCCGAGCCCGCCGACAGCCCGGCACCGCGCAACCCGGCACGCTCCAGCGACATCGACGTGGGCGTGCAGCACCGGCTGGAGCGGGCCATGCGGGAACAGCCGCGCACCTTCGCCGGGGACGGCCGGGAGTTCATCTACCGCGCCGAGTCCGGGCGGCTGCGCAAGCTGCGCGTACGGATCCGCAACTACGGCGCCTGGGAGCGGTTCGCCGACAGCACCGGGCCGACCAAGATCGACAACCAGTACCGGGCCAAGACCACCGTCGGCGGCAGCAAGTCCCTCAGCACCACCCAGCAGGTCGGCCCGGCCGTACCGATCGGCCCGCTGCCGGGCGGCTTCGCCGCCTTCGGCCGGCTGGGGACGCGGCTCGCCCGCTCCCGGGACACCGCCTACACCCTCCAGGACGAGGTGACCAGCCAGGGGGAGAGCAAGGCCGACGACCACTCACACGTCCACATCGACGACGTGTACTACGAGGTACACGTCACCGACACCCGGGCCCCGCGCCCCGCCAGGAAGGGCGTCCTCGGCACCCGGTGGCGCGCCAGGCCCGAAAGGGCCGGCGCCCCGGACCTCGACTCCGGCGTGCCCCTGCGCGACGGGCTCGGACTACGGCTGGCGGACAGCCTCACCGCCCCGTACGACGCGGTCCGCATCCCGCAACGGATGCGGCTGAACGCCGAGTCCGACTACCGGCACGTCACCACCGAGGACTTCGGGCCCGTACAGGAGATCCTGGACTGGGCGGTGGACCGGGTCGGCGCCGAACCGGGCAGCACCGCCCACGACGAACTGGCCGCGTTCTTCTCCTCCGGCAACTTCCACCAGCTGGCCGACCGGCTCTCCCGGTCCATGGTGCCGGGCAAACCGCTGTTCGCCGACGACAAGAAGCACACCCCGCTGGGCGCGTTCGTCATCGACCGGGTCGAGCCGGGGGAGGCCGTCCTGGCCTCGGAGAGCGACAAGGCCAAGCTGGCCCAGACCGGACAGCTGACGGTGCAGAACACCCGCAAGCACACCAGGACCCACGCCCTGGAGTTCTTCGGCGTCCTGGGGCCGACGTTCAACACCTCGGACCTGACGCTGGGCCTGCTCGACGGGTTCTTCGAGAAGGTCAGGCTGCGCTTCCAGTTCGGCCCGGGCGGGCGCCTGGGACACACCCGCGGCCGGTACGCGACGGTCGGCGGATCCGGCGCCGTCAAGTCCACCGGCAAGAGCGCGACCGGCACCGCCCTGTACCGGGTCGAGAAGACCGTGTACGTGCGCAGGACCGGGGACGCCGAGCCGACCGCGTTCCGCACCTGGAGCCTGGACCGGATGACGCACCGGGAGGCGCGCCGCCTGGCCGGCCTGGACGACGGCACCACCCTCGCCAAGCGCGGCGGCAAGGGCACGGAACCGTACGCCCCCGCCTATCTGACCGAGGACGACCCGCCGACCCTCGGCATGAGCCGGGTGGTGCAGTTCCTGTACGCCGACGGCCGGTATCTCGGCACCCCCGAGCAGGGTGACAGCCCCGCGGGCACCCGGCTGGCCACGGTCACCCATCAGGTGGTGGAGGCGCTCGCCCGCGAGTACCCCGGGATGATCGCCCCGATCGAGGACTTCGGCGACCCCGCCGACTCCAGGTGGCGCAACCACGCGCACTACCAGATGGCGCTGCACAACCTTCTGACGGTGTACAACGCGCTGTCCCACCACGCCTCGGCCGGGAACCTGGAGACGATGCGCACCACCGGTCTGCGCGTCCCCCTCCAGGACCCGGGACGGTTCACCCGCGGCCACCGCTACATCTGGCTCGGCGCCAGAATGACCGGCCGCACCTTCGAGGGCACCACCGACAACCTGCTGTCGTACAGCACCCCCGGCGTCACCAACGCCGACGGCGGACGGTACGGAACACAGGCCACGGAGGCCACGTTCGAGGCCCTGTTCTCGTCCATGGACAGAGGCGCCACCGACCGGTACGGCGCCCCCGCGCACTCCGTCACCGGACAGCTCGGCTACCGGGGGAACTGGCAGCAGCGCGCGGAGACCCCCTACGGCTCCACCGCGTCTGCCGAACCGTCGGCGGACACCGCCGAACCCGCGCACCTCTACAGCTACGACCTGGCCATCACGGTGAGCACCGGCGGCTACTGGCGGTTCCGCAGCCTGCTGCGCGGCATCACCTCGCTCGGCCTGCTGGGCACCCAGCTGTTCGTCTTCCGCACCCCGCGCGCCGGCCTCACGGACGACGAGGGCAACCCGCTCCCCGCCCTGCGCGCCAAGGTGCTCCTCGCCGTCCCCGCCGAGCACAGCCCGGACACCGACCCGCACGCCGAGGGCGCGGACAACCCCTACCGGGGCCCCGGCCGGATCACCCAGGGCCGGCTGTCCGACCCCGAGACCAGGGCCCTGGTGGACCGCACGCCCACCGCCCCCGTCCAGCCCCACGACCCGGGCCCGCTGGACGGGCAGCCGCACCAGACCGTCTCCGTCCTGGCGCCGCCGCACGGCGAGGGGATCGTGGACGACGTCCTGGACGAAGCGGCCCAGGGGCAGTGGCACCTCACGTACGAGGGGGTGCCCGCGCACGACGCCGTGGTCCGCGCACACCAACCCCAGCTTCTGACGGCCGACTTCGACCAGATCGCGACACAGCTGGGGCTGCGCGCCACGGGCCTGTTCAGCAAGGGCCCCTACCTGGACTGGCTGGCGACCGTCGTCCACCGGATCCGGGTCACCGGGCTGCGCGCCCTGGGACGGCCCGAGCCGGTGAAGTCCTCCGTGACGGTCGGCGCCAGCACCGCGATGAGCGGCACCCAGGCCAGGTCCGCGACCCACGCCGTCGGCGGCAGCGTCGTCTACGGCCAGTCCCAGTCCGCGGGGCCCGGCGTCAGCGGCGGCTACGGGGGGTTCTGGCGCCCGTGGGTACGCCTGGGGAGCGAGACCGAGACCGTCACCCGGACCGTCACCACCGACACCTCCTGGAGCACCTCCGACCACCAGGTGCTCACCTCGGGCGACGCGGAACACCAGGTCGCGGCCGACGTGCGCTCCATCGGTCTGCTGAAGCCGGCCGGCCGGCTCCTCATGCTGCAGAAGGGGCGCCACCGGGCCGGCCGGTGGCAGCGGATCAAGGGCGGCTGGCTCGGCCACATCCCCGAGCGGACCGCCGCGGAGATGCGCCTGATCCCCGGCGACGACCTCGGCACCGGACCGCTGTACACGAACCGGACGTGGTCCCTGCCCGGCTGGCTGCGCCGCCACCCGTTCGGCCAGTACCCCGTCAACTCCCTGAACGTCACCGAGGCCCTGACCGCCTTCGACCAGAAGCTGGACGGCCTCGGCCGCGACCTCGACGGCGTCAGCCGCGAGGCGGTCCGCCGGCTGGTGTCGGGCCGCGTCGCGCGCGCACTGCGCCAGGAGATGACCGGAACCGGCTCCTCGCTCCCCGCCAGGACCACCTCCGACTGGAAGAGCCTCCGGGTCGGCAAGCGGGACGTACGGGTCCGGGTCCGGCTCATCCCGGTCGAGGACGGGCAGGACTTCGACCGGCTGTGGCCCGGCTCCGAGGTGGGGGAGTCCCGTACGGCGGTGGAGACCCGCACCCGCGCGTTCGAGCAGGGCCGCGGCTCCGACGCGGGCACGACCGTCACCGAGGCCGTACGCACCGGCGACCCCGACGTCCCGGCGGCGGGCCCGTCCCTCACCGAGACCGGCTCCAACCGCCAGGTCCTCTCCGGCTCCTCGGGCATCACCCTCACCCGGCCGCGAAAGACGACCACCAAGGGACCGCACGCCCAGTTCACCACCCGCTACCGGCTCCAACTCACCCTGGAGATCGGCCGCATGCGCGGTGACACGCCCCGCGACCCGGCCACCTCCCGGATCTCCCACGAGCAGGACGTCGGCACGCTGAAGGACATCATCCCGCTCAGCCTGCTGCGCCCCGACCCCGCCGACGGCGGCCGACCCGGCGCCGAACCGGACCCGTTGGGCCCGCCGGAGCCCGCGGACGAGTCGCCCGCGGTGAACGTGCTGACGTCGGCCACCGACCGCATCCCGCCCGACCAGCTGTGGGACCGGGTGCGCGCCTGGCGCTCCGAAAGGCAGCCCGGCGAGGCGCCGTTCGAGATGCCGCCCAGCGGCTTCGACGTCCGCACCGTCATCGGCGCCGAGGGGGTCGAGGCGGCGGGCCTCCTCGCCCTGGCCAAGGCGTACGACAACCGGCTCGCCCACGTGTCGGGACAGCTGACCGGCGACGCGCTCGCAGAGGCCCTGCGCCGGGCGCGGCTGACCCCGCTCACCGCCGAGGGCACCGGCGCCGCGCAGGTGCTGGAGGACTCCTCCGGCACCGCGGCGCTCAGCACGTTCGCCGAGGACGCGACGGGGGACAGCGGCTACCACACCGCGGGTCTCACGGAGAACACCATCCTGGACTCCGCGACCGGCCACCTCGCCCGCTACATGCGGCCGGACCTCGGCGGCGCCCAGCTGCTGGCGGTGGCCGACGGCGGCGACATGGAAGCCGCGCAGCAGCACACCCAGAACGCCACCGCGAACACCAACTACGGCGGCGTCACGGACACCGCCATCGGCGGCTTCCCGATGATCAAGACCCAGCCTCTCGGCACGGTCAACATGGGTGTGAGCGCCACCGGCGCCAACGCGCTGGACTCCGACGGCCAGGCCGTCACCAACGAGCAGGTGCACCAGACGAAGGTGAAGCCCACCACGGGCCGGATGTTCGCCTTCGCCATCCCCACCGCCTGGCTGAGCGTCGCCGAGGTCGACCGGCAGCTCAAGGACAGCGCACCCGGAGCCTGGATCCGCGAGCACCTGATGGGCCCGTTCGGCGGCATCAAGCCGGGCATCCAGGCCGTGGAGACCCAGACCCAGGTCATCGCCTGGGTACGCGAGGACGTCGCCCGCCACCTCGGGCTGATCACCGACGAGAACTTCCCCGAGCGGGTCGCCGAGGCATGGCAGAAGGTCAACGAGGCAGCCGAGGCCCTGACCGAGGCGGACGCAGAGTACTGGAGCCTGCGCCGGGGCGTCCCCCTCCTGCACGAGGCCGTGACCGCGGCCCAGGCGGAGTACGCCCTATCCAGGTGGCGCCACTACGCGGCCGAGCGCGCCGCACGGGCCGCCGACCGCAGCGCCCGCCACCACTACCGCACCGCCGTCGCGGCCGCGGACGAGACGGCGCGGGGGCCCGCGGTGAACTTCCCCGAGGCCGTCGGGGACCAGCGGGTCCGGGACCGCCTCCAGGCGGCCGAGAAGGCGACGGAGGAGGCCGCCGAGGCCGTCCGCGAAGCCCAGTTGGCGGCGCTGCTGGCCACCGCCGCCGGGCAGGCCGACGCCGACCGGCTGCTCGCCGACACAAGCGAGGCGAAGGCCGACGCCGACCGCCTCGTCACCTTCATCCGGCAGGACGCGCGGGACCGGCTCGTCGCCGAGGCGCGGCAGACGCGCGACGAGGTCACCGGCGGCGCGGCCGAGCGCGTGGTGAGCGCCCACGACGCCGTCCAGGCCGCCCACCACACCCTGCGCACGGCCGAACGTACCCGGGACGCCCGGCTGTCGGAGCTGGCCGAGCAGCGCACGAGAGCCGAGACCGCGGCCGACACCCTGCACCGGCTGCACGGCGAGGCCGGCCGGCTGACCCGCTGGCACCAGCTGCCCGACGACCCGGACAGCGGCGCGGAGGGCGCGGGCCGCACCCGCGCCGGGGTGCCCGAACCCCTGCTGACCGCCGGAGAGCTGACGGGCGGCACAGGGACCGCACCCCTGGAGACGGTCACCGAGGACTCGGAGAAAACCCCGTTCTACACCCCCGCCACCGTCCTCGCGGACGGCTCGCCCGCCCTGACCTCACCCGAGGGCACCACCCACCCGCTGCGCGACGTGCCCGAGGACGGCACGTCCTTCTACCACGCGTTCATCGCCGCCCACGGCCGCATCACCGACGACGCCGACACCCTCCGTACCCGGTTCGCCGAAGCGCTGGCCGCCCTCCCCGACGACGCCCCGCTGCTGGCGTACCTCGCCCCGGACGAGAAGGACACCTTCACCGCGGCCGAGGTCGAGGCCGCCGGGCTCGACCTGGGCACCGGCACCCCGGAGCGCCGCGAGTTCGACGCCTTCGGCGTGATCCCGCACTCGGCCGGGGACCGGCCCATCCCCGAACGGCGCCACCACCCGCTGACCCCGGCCCAGCGCCGCGGCCTGGCGGCCGCGCAACTGCGCCGCCCGGCCGCCCACGCCGACAAGCAGACCTGGGACAACGCCGCAGCCGACCTGCTGCCCGCGCTCGCCGCCCGGATGCACGGCACCGTCGTCCGCGTCGTCCACGAGGACGGCAGCTTCCTCGACTGCCCCCCGGACTCCGAGCCCCTGACCGACGACACCACCCCCGGCGTCATCCTCCACCTCGCCGACGAGCGCTTCCGCGCCGTACTGCCGGAGGAGGTGGAAGCGGGACCGGCCACCCCCGCCCCGGACACCCCCGACAAGCCTCCGGCGGACGACGCGCTGCCCGCCCATGCCCACCGCCCGTGGACCTGGGAGGGCCTGACCGACGGTGAGTCCGAGGGCGAGCCCAAGTACGACGCGGCCTCCGACCCGGCCCGGCTGACCGACCCCGACGGCTACGCGTACCGGCTCGCCGTGCCGCCCGGCGACGGAAACCGCTTCTACGCGGCCCTGGCCATGGCCCTGAACGACGCCGGGATGCCGTCCCCCAACGGCGGCGGCGAGTTCCAGCCCCTCGACCTGTCCTCGTCGGCCTACCTGCCGCTGCCCGGCATGGCGCGGCTCGACCCGCGGGCCACCTTCCGCCTCCAGGAGCTGGCGGGGGCCGGGATCACGCTCACCGACGACCAGCGGCGGGAATTCGAGCGCGGCGGCGGCCGGTTGCCCGAGCCGCCCCTGCCGCTGTCCAGGCGGCAGGAGGAAGCCCTCATCCGGGCCCAGTTGTTCGCGGCCCGGCGGTGGAACCGCCCCACCGCCCTGCTCGCGGCGGAACTCGTCGCCCGCAACACGGACATCCACCTGACCCTGGTGCACGAGAACGGCACGATCGACACCTTCGGCGTGGCGCTCGGCGAGGACGCCGGGAACGCCGTGACGCTGTACGAGCGCGGCGACGAGTACCTCGCCGCGCTGCCCGAGGGGGACCGCAACCCCCGCCCCCCGCGCGACCACCGCACCACCAAGCCCCCGGAGCCGCCCCGCAGGCCCACCCTCCCGGAGATCGTGGTCCTCCCGCCGGACGGGCCGGAGGGCGGGAAGGGCGAGCCGAAGGCGCCGCCGGCCGGCGACGGCCTCGGCTCCCGGAACGAGCTCCCTCCCGTCCGGGACATCACCGCCGAACTCGCCGAGCCCGCCCGGTCCACCGAGCCGGCCGCGCCTGCGGAGGACCCGGCATCCGGCAGCGACCCGTACGACGACAGCGCTCCGCACGACCGCGACTCGCGCGACAGTGACCCGTACGCCGCCGCCCTCGCCGAGTTCGACGCCCTGTCCCGCCTGCACGGCCTGTACGACGCGTATGCGGCACACGGCCCCGGCACCGCACGGGAGGTGCTTCGCAGGCTGGACACCCTGCGGGCGAAGGTCCCCGAACTGGCCGACGGGCCACTGGAGCTGGACGCGCTCGCCCGGCACGTGCTGGACCCGGACGGGTTCGGGCCCGTGACCGCCGGCGAACGCGCCGAACTGTTCCGCCTGGCGCTGGACGCGGCGGACAACACGCCCAGCCTCGCGGTGCTGGCCGGGCTCCACCTCGCGCGCCAGGGCGTCCTGGGCGTCTGGGACCACGGCGGCGACGCCGACACCTACACCGCCCGCGTCCTGCACCGGTACGACGAGAACTCCGGCCCCGAGCACCGCGGGGAGCTGTACCGGCTGGTGAACCAGGCACGGGACACCGGGCGCGACATCGGCAGCACCGCGGAGCTGGGGGCGTTCCACCTGGAACGTGAAGGGGTGCTGGACTCGGAGACCCTCCTGCGGGACACCGGGGGCCGGGCGTTCGGCCGCTACCTGGACGGACACGGCAGGGGTGGCCTTGACTTCGACCCGAGCCGGGTCACCCTGATCCGGTACCGGTCCGACGACGCGATCGACCACGACGCCTCCGTCTCCGTGCCCGCGCCCTGGCACCGGCCCGGCGGCCCGGCGCCCTGGGTGCTCTGGGCGAACGACGCCCTCGGCAACGACCTGCTGACCGGAGTGGTGCCGCCGGAGGACGTCGCGGCCCTGCTCTCCCACGACCCTCAGGCGCGCGGGCTGCCGCCGGACGCCGAGATCGTCTGGCTGCTCCCGTCCGCGGATCCCGAGGAAGGGGAAACGGACAACGTCGACGCCCTGCTCCTCGCGACCAGTCTCGCGACGGGCCACCTGGCGCGGGCCTCGTACGGCGAGGGCGGCCTCTACCAGGACCAGGACACCGGCAGGGTCACCCTCGCCCTGGGGCGGGACGCGGCGGGCCGTCCGCAGACGGCCGAGGACTGGGTCTCCATCGCGCCGGTCACGCGCCCCGCGCTCGCACCGGTCACCGCCCCCGCCCCGGACACCGTTCCGCGGGTGCTGAGCCGTGCGGACCTGACGGACCTCGTGGACGACATGGTGGCGGGGCTGCCGTCGGGGGGCGCGTCGGAGCGGCGGTGCGTGGAACTGCTGGGCGCGCTGCGGGACAAGCTGTACGGGGAGGACGGCGTGCGGGCGGGGGGTGTGGTGGATGAGTCGGTGCTGGACCGGAGTCCGCGTACCCGCCTGGTGCGGGGTCCCGGGTGGGGCCGGGTGGGCACGTGGAGCGCGGTGGCGGACGCGCTGCGGGACGTGAGGCGTGCGGGTCCTGGTTCGGTGGCCCTGGTGCTGGCGCGGCGGCCGGGTTCGGTGTCGCTGGTGCGGGGGCGGTGGCCGGAGGACGGGCTGGGGCACGCGTTCGCGGCGTATCACACGGCGGATGGCGGTGTGGTGTGGGTGGACGCGTCGAAGCCCGAAATGCACCGGGTGTTGACGGATCCGCCGGAGTCGGCGCTGTTGTTCGACACACAGGCGGTGGTGATCGGCCCGTCCGGGCGGGTGGCGGTGGACGCGTTGCGGCCGTTCACAGAGTCGTCGTCGGTGGAGCACGCGGTGCTGGACGGGGCGGTGCGGGACGAGTACGGGGCCCCCGGCTCCACCGGGCCTGCCGCTCCCGCGCCCCCCTCGGCCGCGACACCCCCGGCGCCTTTGATCGCGGGGGCTACGTACGGGCCGGACGCGGCGCCGGCACCGGCCGCGGTCGTCGAGGCGCCGGACGGAACCCCGGCCCGGGTGGGTGAGGTGCGGCCGGTGCCGTACCGGAACGAGTCGGGGGCGAAGGTGGGGGTGTCGCTTCGCGGAGCCGAACCGTGGCGGCATCCGCAGAGGTCCTACGGCCTGCTGCCGGAGGTGGACCGCTTCACGGAGGTGCGGTGGGCCCCGGATAAGAGCAACCCGCCCCGGGCATCGGCGGTCGTGGCGGAGGGCCCGCCGCAGTGGGCGCCGTTCAGCAGGGTGTTCCTGGTCGGTATCGACGGGGACGGGACCGCGGCATGGTTGAGGCCCGGGTCCGGCGCGGCCGTGGCGTTCGGCTACGCGCAGGTGGCGGACTATCTCCTCGAGCATGTACCGGAGTTGACCCGGCAGCCGGCGAATACGGCGGTGCTGGTGGTGGGCGCGGACGTTGCGGGTCCGCACGCGCGTGGGCGTGACCCGCTGGAGTGGCCGGTGGCCGGTCAGGTACTGGCCGACGGTATGCCCCCGGACCAGTGGGTGTGGACCTCCGGCCTGGGTCTGGAGGTCGGGTTCGCCATGCGTAGGGAGCCGGACGGGCACGGTGGGTCGAAGCTGGTCAAGGTGCTCCGGCTGACGGAGGGCGACTGGCTGGCGGGGTTCCGCCCGGAGCCGTCGCCGGCCCAACTGGCCGCATGGGCCGAGCGGGTGACCGGTGACCCGGGCCGGGCCGGGGATGTGCAGCGGTGGTGGCGGGCGGTACGGCTGGTGTACGGGCCGCTGCTGGAGGACGACGAGGCGGCGTTCGAGGCTCTGTTGCGCGGTTTCGACGCGCTGGATCAGTGGCGGGCCGGTCGGGGGGACGCTTCTCCGCTGACGTGGACGGGGCTGCGGGCTGTGGTCGACCCGTACATGGAGGCGGTCAACGCGCGATTCACCGAGGCCGGGCATGACCGGGTCGGGTTGTGGCAAGGGCTGCTGCTCACGCTGGTGTCGGCCGCGGGCGAGGTCGGGACGGAGCTGGTGCTGCACGACTTCGACCTGAAGCCGCGGCATGAACCCCGGAGGGTGTGGGAGGGGGCCCCGGAGCCCGCGGTGACGCCCGGGGCGGGCGCTGCCGCTGAGCCACCCGAGACTCCCGCGCCCGTCCTCCCGTCCGCCCCGCTGCCGTTGGAGCCCCAGCCTGCCGAAGGGCTTGAGCAGCTCCCGGATGCCCGGCCGCTCGCCGTGGACTCCGCCGGCTCCGCCGAGTCCGCCGACCAGGTCCTCGCCTCCGCCTGGGAGGCGCACGCGAGGGCGTGGGCCGAGTTCGCGGCGGCTGTTGCCGGGGCGGCGTCGGAGGAGCGGGCCGGGCGGGCAGGCGACGAGGACACGCTGATGGCGGGCCTGGACCTGGGCTTCTGGGCCGCGGCCGAGCTGGCGCGTGAGCGGTTGGAGGAGGCCGAGGCGCGGTTGCGGGCTCTGGGCGTCGCGCTGGAGGTTGTGGCCGGGGCGCGGGGCGCCGCCGGTGAAGGCGTCGTGGCCCCGGTCGTGCCGAGGGACGAGGCCCAGCGCTGGTGGATCGCGGGGCAGTTGACGGAGGAGACGGAGGACGACGTGATTGGCGTCGCGGCGCAGCTCGTCGCGAACGCCGGCGACGGTCTGGACAGGGCTGACGTACAGGCCGCGGGCGTCACGCCGGTCCACGACCCGTGGGCCGATGTCGAGATGATGCTCGGTGGTGCCGACGACCGAGTGCCGGTGGACGCGCTGTCACTGGTGGATCTGGCCCGGGTGCTGATGGTGCGGCCCGGCCCATGGGTGGACGCGCTGGACGCCGTGGCGGCGAACGTGTCGCTGCGGCTGTGGAAGTCGGCGTACGACGATTTCGCGGACTTCGCGGGCGCGGGGGGTGCGGCGCCTGTCATGTCACCCGACGGTGCCATGGAGACAGACGTCGCCCGTGCCTGGGCTGCCGCCGTTTCTCTGGTGCTGCCGGTGGAGCCGCATGCGGTGCTCGCCGACTCCCGGTACGCCGGGGAGGGTTTCCGCGGCGCGGTCCGCTCGGTAGCCGAGAACCTGCTGATGTGGGGACCGGAAACGGAGGACGCGCTGCGGTCCGCGGCGGAGCTGGCCGATGTGCTGCGGCCCGAACTGGGCCTGCGACCGCGCTGGAACGCGCCCCCCGCGGACGATGCCGGGCCGGGGGACTCCGCTCCACCGGTGTTCGCCTCGCCGGTGCCGTTCTCGCCGGCCCCGTGGGTGCCCACGTCACCGGCGTCACCTGCCCCGCAGCCGGACGCGACGACGGCCCCGGTCGCCCCGCAGGCGCCCGTGCCCGCCCGCCCGGTCCTTCCACTGCCGTCCGGGTCCGGGGCCGCCAGTGGGAGCGGACAGCTCCCCGCGGCCCGGCCACTCGATGTGGACGCCACCGACTCCGCCTGGGAGGCGCACCGGAGGGCGTGGGACGAGCTCGTCGTTGTCTCCGCCCAGTTCAACGCCGCGTCCGCGTCCGGGCTGGCGGGGCGGGACCGGGAGGTCAAGAACGCCCGGAAAAGGTGGCGGCGTGCGCGGGAGAAGGTGGAGGACGCCGAGTCGCGGCTGTGGGCCCTGGGCGTACCGCTCGGCACCCTGACCGAGGCTCGGGCTGCCGCTGTCGGTAAGGCCGCCGAAGCGCCGGACGTACCGACGAATAGCGATCAGCTCTTGTGGATCGCGCACCAATTGACGGGAGAGGACGTGGAGCCTGTCGCGGCACGGCTCGCCGAGGGCGAGAGCGCGGGCCTGAATGCGGCCTTGTTGCGTGCCGCGAGTGCCGAGCGGGAGCCGCTGGTGTACCTGGCCCGGACGCTGATGCTGCAGCGCTCCGGTTCCTGGGCCAAGGAGCTGAACGAGGCGGCGGCGAAGGCGTCCCGGCGGTTGTGGGAGTCGGCGTACGAGGACTTCGCGGACGCGGCACCCGGTATGGCACCCGGCGGTGCCACGGCGGCGAACGTCGCCCCGGCGTGGGCCGCCGCCCTCTTCCTGGTGCTGCCGCCGGAGCCGCACGAGCCGCGGTCGGACCACCGCTACGCCGTCGAGAAGTACCGCAAGTCGGTGCGCGAGGTCGCCGATCACCTGCTGAAGTCGGGGCCGGGCACGGGGGCCGCGGCCCTGGCCAACCGCCTCCGGTCATCCGAACAGGGCCTGCGACCGTGCTGGAACGCGCCCGCCGCGGACCGCGCCGGGCCGGGGGACCCCGCTCCGCGGGTGTTCGCCGCGCCGGTCGCCCCGCAGGCGCCCGCGTCCTTCGGCTCACCCCGGCCCGTATCGCACGCGCCGTCCGCCCAGCGGCCACCCGCCCCGCCCGCCCCACCCGCGGTCGCGTCCGCCCCCGGGCTGCCTCCGCTGAGTGTGGTGGAGTTCGCACCGGGTGGGTCGCGCCCGTCGGAGAGCGGGCGGGCGGCCGTCCGGGAGCTGGTGCTGAAGGCGGCGTCCGCCGGTCTGCGGAACTGGCGGGTGGACGTCGCGCCGCCGCAGATCGACATCACCGCGTACGGCGCCGATGCCGCTGACGGTGGCGAGGGCCGGGTGCGGGCCGTGCGCTCGTTGGCCACCGGCTATCTGGACCAGGCGCTCGACATGCTTCAAGGCCCCCCGGTGGCGGGCGTGCGGCGCCCGACCGCACGGAACTTCGCGTTCGGCCTGGCGTGGGGCGACGGTGCCGGGCGTCCCTCCGACGAGGTGGTGGCGCTCGCCGGGGTGCCGCGTGCGGAGCTGGAGCGGCGGGCGACGGTCGGGTTCACGCTCACCCCGGACGCGGCGGCGCTGGAGCGGCTGGCGGCGCTTCACGCGCGGGACAGGAAGCTGCGCGGCACGGCGTTCGATGTGGACGTGCTGGCCCGCCGGGTGCTGCACCTGCCGAAGGACGCGTCCGTGGAGCAGACGGTGCGCGCGGAGTTGTTCGGGCTGGTGCGGGACGCGGAGCAGGCAGGACGGGCGGGGAGCCTGGTGGCGCTGGGCGCGTTCCACCTGGACAAGCTGGGGGCGGCCGGGCCGGATGGGAGCAGCTACTTCACGGTGCCGGGAAGCGACGGTGAGCGCCGGATCCCGGGTGTCAACTGGCTGGGGCCCGAGGTCATGGGGGCGATGGACGCCCTGGAGCTGGACACGGACTGGGGTGATGTCCTCGCGCCGCAGTGGGATGGCTCCCTGGCGGTCAGTGGTCCTCGGCGGGCGACGCCGTGGCCGAAGGGGGAGACGCCGGTCGTCGCCGGGGGCGACATGCGTGACGGCAGGGTGGTGGTGCGGCTGCCGGACCGTTCGACGCGGGACGCGGACGTCGAGGAGTTCGTCGAGCTGATGGCGATCTCCCTGGCACGGGCGGGTCTGCCGTCGGGCACACCGATCGTGCTGGCGATTCCGTTCCTGGGCCAGTACCGGCTGTTGCTGCAGGAGCTGACGGAACGTACCGGTCTGGAGGTGTGGGCGCACAGCGGTGAGGTGCGGGTCAGCGCGCGGCCTGACGGGAAGAGCCGTATCGGCACCGTGTCCGGGCGGCCCGGGGTTCCCGTGGGCACCTGGTTCCCGCTCCGGCCGGGGGAGGGCCCCGTTCTCGACGAGAGCGTGCCCGGGTGGTACGGGGACGTGCTGCTGTGGCCGGTGGTCAGCGAGGCGACCGGAGAGCCGTTCGCCTACGCCTCGTTCACACCCGGCCAGTACGCGGTGGAAGAAGAGACGGAGCGCCGCGGCGGCCGGATGAGGACGTCCGTCCACTTCTACCGTCCCACGGAAACCCTCGGGCCGGAGTTCGAGCTGCCGCGTCCGGGCCCCGAGGCCGACCCGTTCCCTGAGAGCGACGCGTTCCGCTTCGACGCGCATGGTGGGCGCGGCTCCATGAAGGTGGCGGTGTGGAGCGGGAACCGCGTGGCCGGCCGGAGCCTCACCGAGGACGAGGCGGTGGCGTGGGTGAAGTGGCTGGTGGCCCACCTGCCCAGGGACCGTTGGCTCGACCTCGCCGCCTGCTGGCTCGGTACCCCCAAGGACAGCACCAGGCCGGGGCCCGTCAGGAGGGGCCACTTCGCCCTCGGGGGGTTCGTGGCCGATCCGCTGCGGGAGCTGTCTGTCGCCGATCGGGTCGCGGACGAGACGGAGCTCTGGGTGCGTGCCTCCACCGGTCCACTGCGGACTGGGACGCTGCGCGGGAGCGGCAGGAGCGTGTGGGGCGTGGACGCCGATGCCCGGGGGCGGACGCGGGGGTTCACGCTGGCCCGGCCGCGGCCGAAGGGTGCGGCACTGGATCGGCTGGCGGTGGCGGCCCTGCTGCACTCGGGGCCCGACCCGGTGCCGGCGGAGGCGCGGGTGCGGACGCTCGTGGCGGTGCGGGCGCTGCGGTTGATGTTCGGGCTCCACGTGGACGGTGCCGACGACTCCGTGGAGCTGCTGCGGGGTGTGCTGGCGGTGGAGGAGATGTGGCTGGCCGATCCGGAGTTCCGGCGGGCGGGTCCGCTGACGCTGGATCTGCTGCGGCGGGTGGTCGCGGCGCATCCGGCGGCCGCGTCCGGGGCGGTGGATCAGGATGTGGTGCGCCGGGTGCTGGCCGCCGCGTCGGCGTGGTGGGCGGCGCGGCCCCGTGGCCCGCGGGGCGAACGCCTGGAGCAGCCGTGGGACTTCGTGGAGCTGCCGGCGGTGCGGCGAGGTGCCGCGTGGCTGAACGGGCCCGGCGCGACGTCCGAGGCCGTCACCGCTCTGGGCCTGTCCGGCCCCGGTGAGGTGGGTGAGACGGAGCGGTCGCGGATGCTCTGGGCGTACGTCAAGACCGTGGACCTGCTGAACGGACTCGACGAGGCGGGCGTGGACGCGCTCGCCCGGCGCGTACACCACATGGACCAGGACTTCGACGTCGACCAGGCGGACCGTGATGACCTGCGGACCCTACTGACCCGGGCGTTCGCCGTGGGGCGGGACGCGTCCGACCCGGATGAGGCGGCCGCGTTCTCCCTGGAGGAGGTCTACGGGGCGTTCACGGGCACCGGCATGGACACGGTCCAGGACGGGGCCCCGGGGAGGAGCCGTGACTTCACGGGGGAGTCGCGGCAGGGGGTCAACCTCGCGCAGATCCGTACCCCCGGTGGCCTGGTGGACACGCCGTGGCGGAACCGGAACCGGCAGGCGCCCGCACGGGTCCCCGCGCTGCTACGGGCCGAACCGGACCGGGTGGATCCCGACAAGATCTGGCTGGTCATCGACAGCCAGGCGCTCCGGATTCCGGTCAGCGAGTGCCTGGCGCTGATGGCGAACGACCCCGACCTGACAGACAGAGAGCCGGGCACCGAGATCCTCCTCTCGCATCCCGGGCCGGGCGCCGACATCGCCGCGGTGGCCCAGCGGCTGACGCAACTGGGCGCTCCTGTGCTGTGGACCTTCACCCCGACGAACCTGTCCGGCAAGGACGACCGGGGCAACCCGGTGCTCACAGCGGACTCCGTCCCTGTCTGGCACAGGGCGGAGGTGGAGCCGCCGTCCCTCACCGAGCCCGCCCCGCACCCGGTCCCGCCGCCGTATCCGCCCCCCGGCTCCACCGGGCGCGCCGCCCCCGCGCCGCCTTCGGCCGCGGCAACCCCGGCTCCGCGCCCGGCGGCTCTGGCCATGGGGGCTCCGTACGGGGCGGACGAGGACGGGACGGCAACCTCTCCGGGCCGCGCTTCCCGGGTGCTGTCCCGTGGGGAGTTGGAGGGTCTCGTCGATGGTGTGGCGTTGCGGGTGCCGCCGGGTGCGTCGGAGCGGCGGTGCCTGGAGTTGCTGACCGCGTTGCGGGATGAGTTGCATCCTGGCGCGGGGCTGCCGTCGGGTGTGCGGGCCGGAGGCGCGGTGGATGACTCGGTGCTGGACCGGCCGGGTGTGGCGTCCGGTCTGGTGGTGGGTCCCGGGTGGGGCCGGGTCGGTTCGTGGGGTGCGGTGGAGGAGGCGCTGCGCGACTCCGAGCATGCGGGCCCTGGTTCGGTGGCGTTGGTGCTGGCGCGGCGGCCGGGTGAAGGGCTGGGGCATGCGTTCGCGGCGTATCACACGGCGGGTGGCGGTGTGGTGTGGGTGGACGCGTCGAAGAGCGAGGGGCACCGGGTACTGGACGATCCGCCGGAGGCGGCGCTGCTGTCTGACGCGCGGGCGGTGGTGGTGGGCCCGTCCGGGCGGGCGGTGGCGGACGCGCTGGAGCCGTCCGCGCAGTCGTCGTCGGTGGCGCACGCGCTGCTGGACTTTGCGGTGCGGGACGAGTACGGGGCCCTCGGCACCGAGGTCGAGCACCGCTATCCGCTCGACATCGGCCCCCTCACCCCCGAGCTTCTGAGGAGGCTCGGCGTCGCGGGCCACATCGTGGGGCAGCCCGATCTGCGGAAGGTGGTGCTGGCGGAGGGACCCGGGATCAGGGTCACCGTCGATGCGACGCCGTTCTGGTTGCACCGCGCCACCGACCGGCTCATCGACATTGCGGTGCAACCGCCCCCGGAGGCGGGGTTCGAGACGGTCACGCGATTCATTCCGGAGGTCGACACCGATCCGGCGGCGGTGGTTCCCGGCGAGCGGCGGTGGTCCTGGGCGGAGTCGGAGATCCAGCGGAAGCTGGTGCGTGACCGGCTGGCGCGGACGGGCAGGACCGAGGAGGGCGGGCGGCCGATACCGCTGCGGGAGCTTCTGGGAGACCTCCCCGGGTGGACGCTCACCGAGGCCGGTCACCTGACCACCGTCAATCCTCTCGCTCTGGGCCACAATGGCCGGGACTACGCGCAGTTCAGCCTGGGCGGCGCCCCGGTGAGCCGCATGATGGCCTGGGACCACGCCATCGACCGGATGGGCAACAAGAACACGCTGCCCCTGTTCGGAGCGGGGAGGCATTTCGGGGGGCGGGCCGCCCGTGAGTTGGTGGGCTGGCTCGGCTACCGCGATGAGGCGATCGCGGACGTTCTTCCGTTCCTGGCGGCCATTCCGGATGTGGGTGAGGTCTGGGGCTACGGGTGGATGGCGCTCACCCAGTCCGCCGCCGGGCCGGTCGCGCCCGCGTTCGCGGGCATCGGGACGCTGCTCAAGAACCGGTTGTCGGTGGCGTCCCGGAACCCGTTCGACAGCGTCAGGCGGGCTCTGCGGCCTGGCACGCGGGACTTCCTCGACAAGCGTCACGACCAGCTCAGCGAGATCGCCCACGCCGTGATGAGGGAAGAAGTGGAGCGCACCTTCGCGTTCTACCGGCCGGGCATGGTCGTTCCGGACGGGTTCTTCGACATCGGGACCGTCCGCAGGCCGTCGCCGCGTGAGCATCTGACCTTCGCGTGGACGGGGCTTACCTCCCAGGGGCGGCGGATCGGCCAGTACGAGTCGGTCGGCATGGACGAACTCCCGGGTCTGGACACCGAGGGCGGTCTGGCGGTTCCGCTGGCGGTCGACGAGTTCCGGGCGTACGGGATCGACGGCCTGTTGATGACCGAGGAGCAGATCGGGCGAGCCGGTGCCGAGCTGGTGGAACTGGGCCGGCGGATGTACGAGGAGGCGGTGGCGGCCCGGGTCCCGTTGTCTCCCGAGGTGCTGCTCCGGTCGGTGGAACGGATCGTGAACCATCCGGTGGTCCGGGCCTTTGCCCCGTTCCTGCCGTTGGCCGGCAACGGCGTGCCGCGGGTGGACGGCCCGCCCCGGCCGCTGCTGACGTTGGCGGAGGGGATGACCGTGGCCAGGGCGCTGGCCGGTTACGCCCTGGGGCACATCCGGCTGCCCGCGGACAGCCCGGAGTATCGGCTGATGGCCACGGCGGTGGAGGAGGCGTCCGCTCTTCTGGGGAGCGGGAGCGTGCCCGCCGGGGCGCGTGCGCGCGTCGAGGAGGTGATCAGGAGCGCGGCGACGGTGCTGACGGCTGTCCGTGAGGCGCCCCCGCCCACGATCGAGTGGAGGGAGGAGGTCGAGGCGCTGGACGGGACCCCGGTTCTGGTGGACCGGGTGTCGCTGGTGCGGCACCGGAACGCCTCGGATGTGCCGGTGGGGGTGTCGGCGCGGCGGGACGGTGCGTGGCAGCAGAGGCAGGAGTCCTACGGTCTGCTGCCGTTGGTGGAGTACGTCCCGGAGGCGCGGTGGGGTCCGGGGCCCGAAGGAGCGGCCGGGACTCCCGCGGTCGTGTCGGACGGCTCGTGGGAGGAGGCGCCGTTCGGCAGGTTGTTCCTGGTCGGTCTGGACGGGGACGGGACCGCGGCATGGCTGCCGGTGCGGTCCGAGGACGGCTCGGGCGAGTCGGCTGTGGCGTTCGGCTACAAAGCGGTGATCGACTATCTCTTCGCCTGTGCGCCCGAGTTGACCGGGCGGCCGGAGGACACGGATGTGCTGGTGGCGGGTGCGGATGTGGCGGGCCCGTACGCGGCCGGCCGTGATCCGCTGGAGTGGCCGGTGGCCGGTCAGGTGCTGGCCAACCAGACGGGCTTCGACGGGTGGGTGTGGGCCTCCGCCCTGGGCCTGGAGTTCGGGTTCACCTCGGGTGTCGAGGAGGTGGTGGGCGAGGACGGTGTCACCCGGCAGAAGCGGGTGGTGCGGCTTCAGTTGGCGGAGGGTGACGCGCTGGTGGGGTTCCGCCGCGAGCCGTCGTCGGTCCAACTGGCCGCACAGGCTGAGGGGCTGACCGGTGATCGGACGCGGGTCGGGGATGTGCGGCGGTGGAGGCGGGCGGCCCGGCTGGTGTACGGGCCGCTGCTGGAGAACGACGAGGCGGCGTTCGAGGCTCTGTTGCGCGGTTTCCACGCGCTGGACCTGTGGCGGGCTCGCGAGGGCGATGTCTCCCCGCTGACCTGGGATGCTCTGCGGGCCCTGGCCACCGCGTACGCCTCCGGGGCCGGGCAGCCCATGACGCTGGCGCAGGCGCTGCCGCGGGCCTTGGCGGCGGCTGCGGCTGAGGTCAGGGTGGATCTGGGGCCGTCGTTCCGCTTCGATCTGACGCCGCGGTACGAACCCCGACGGGCATGGGAGGAGGCCCCGGCGTCCTCGGCGGTGGGCCGGGCGCTCACCGCCGTCGAACCGCCCGCGCCCGCACACCCGGCCCCTCCGCTGCTGTTCGGGCCCGGGGCTGCCGAGGGGGTCGCGCAGCTCGCTGCCGCCCGGCCGCTCACCGGGGAGGCCGCCGATTCCGGCGGCAGGGTGCTCGTCGCGCCGGTCGCCCCGCAGGAGCCCGCGCCCGCGTCGCCCGCTCCGCGGCTGACCGAGGGGGAGCTGCGGGCTCACGTCGCGCGCGACGGGCTCTTCCCCGACGAGCACGCCCTGGAGCTGTTCGCCGAGCTGGACGACGGGGACGAGGAGGGATCGGAAGGCGATGAGGGCGATGAGGGAGACGACGGCTCAGATGGATGAAGGGACGCCCACCCGGGCGCCAGAACAGCACGACAGCATGCACAGTAACCGAGGACACGATGAGTGAGTCGAACGAGCCCAACGAGCCCAACGAGCCCAACGAGCCCGACGAGCCCAACGAGCCCGACGAGTCCACCGAGCCCGATGGTGAGGCGACCGCCCCGGCCGCCGCCCCCGGCGCGGTGACTCCCGAACCGCCGGAGGACTTCGTCAAGGCCGCCAAGGCGGCGCCCAACCACTGGCTCTACCTGACCGACCCCACCTGGCGCGGGGAGGCCCCGCCGCCGGCGTTCGCGGTGGTCGGCCAGTGGCGCTCCGACGAGAACGGCGAGATCGTCGAGTGGCAGGCCAACGAGGACTACGTGCCGTCGCCGGGCGCGCGGGGCTGGCCCGAGCCCACCGACGACGTGGACCGCGCCGTCCAGCTCGCCACCACCGGCTACGGCCCGGCGGACGACGTCACCGCCGCCCTGTCCAGGGCCGAACTGGCGATGCTTGTCGCGGCGGACGGCCGGCCGGTGAGCGCGTCGGGAAACGACGGCACGGCAGTGGTCCCGGTCTACACCTCGGCGCGCTACCTCCACCGGACCGGCCTGGGGTTCGAGCGGGTGCGGATCAACGACGTCCTCGACCGGATCCCCGAGGGGCACAACGTGTGCGTCAACAGCTCGGCCCCGGTGAGCATGGTGCTGATCAAGGACAAGCTGGTGGCGGCTCTGGCGGCCGTGGAGAGCGCCCAGGCGGAGGAGTCCCCGGCTGGGGACGACGTGGACGTTGCCCCCAACAGTGCCCGGACGGGCAGGGCAGACCGCGACGGCGATGTCCAGGATGGGATCTGACTGTCACACCGTCACCACCAGTCCGAACCTCCGCACACTTCAACCCTCACCAGGTGACAACGGCATGAGCGAGATTCTGAGTTGGCGTGCTACCCCGGGAGAACCGGCATGAGCCGCTCCGGGGGCGCCGGAGCGCGCTGGTTCAGCAGGCGGGGCGCCCGCGTCCGTAACGGGTCCTCCGCCGACCCCGCGTCGTCCGCGCCCGTGGCCACGCCGGACACGCCCGAGCGTTCCGAGGGCGGCCGCGGCCGGGGCGGGGCGCTGCTCGTCGAGGAGTACGACGGCGTCATGCTGCTCCGCTCTCCCGCGGACGACACGCTGTCCACCTCCGACGTCGCCGACCTGGCCCGGGCCCTGGCCGCCGATCCGGAGCACACCGTGACCGTGGTCGCCGGGGCCGAGGCGTCCTCGGCCGGTGAGCTGTGGCCGCGGCTGCGCGGGGTGCTCGACTCGCTCCGCTCGGACGGCGTCGGAGTGGTCCGGCTCGTCCTGTCGGCCGCGGGCGACGACCGGCCGGACGAGCCCGCCGTCGCCCGCCGGATCGCCGACACCTGGGAGATCGAGGTGATCGCCCCCGACGGCGTCGCCCTCGTGGTGCCCGGCGGCGGCCTGTTCGTACCGCAGCGGCGTACGGGGCGGGGTACGGGGCGGGGCGGCTCGGGCTGGGGCAGTGAGCCAGTCGGAGGCGAACGCGGCGGCTGGTGGCGCTTCGCGCCGGGTGCCGAACCGGTGCGGATCGGCTCGCGCCAGCCCGCCCCCGCGTGGCAGCCCGCGGTCGAGCACCTGCCGTCCGGCACCTCCGGCGGTTACGCCGTCGAGCAGATCCCGGCGGGTCTGCTGGTCCGGTCCCGGGATGCGATCGCGCCCCGCCCCGCCGACCTCTGCTACGCCGTACCGGCCGACCCGCGCGGCCCCACCGTGCTGCTGGGCGCGCCACGGGACGAGGACGTCCCGGCGGGCGACCTCACCGAACTCCTCACCGCCCTCCCCGAAGCCGTCAGGCCCCGCGTCCGGCTCGCCCCCGGCGGCCCCCGGGACATCCTGCGCACCGGCCAGTCGGTCGCCGACGCGCTCGGCGTCGAACTCCTCGTCCGCACCGGCATGCCGCTGATGTCCTACGGCGTCCCGACCGAGCCCGGCACGGTGCGCTCCGTACTCGTCGACGCCGACGGTGCGCCCCGCTGGCAGCCGTTCGTGGACTCCGTGGTGTGCGCCCCGGCACGTACGGGCGAGACCGCCCCGCGCCCCCGCCTGGCGCGCTGGAGCCCGCCCGTTCCTGGCCGCGGCAGCGCGGAACACGGCACCATACGCCTCTCCGAGCAGTGGCGGGTCACGGTCACCCGGGCGGGCTTGTGGATCACCGACACCGAGAGCGAGCCGCCGCCGGCCACCGCCCGCCCGGTCGACCCGGAAGGACCGGCGATCGAACTCGGCCACCCCGGGCGGCCGATCGACCCGTCGCTGTACCCCGTGCTCGGCAGGCTGCTCGGCGGACTCGGCGCCGACGTCTGCGGCCGGGCCAGGCTGTTCGTGCTCGGCACGTGCGCGGACGGAGGGCGCGAGTTGCGCCGTACGGTCGCCGAACACGGCCTGCGGACCCTGCGTTTCGGTGCCGGACTCGCGCCCGCCACACCCGAGGCGCGGCGCCAGGACCCGGCCGAGTCCGCCCAGACACCGGAGGAGGTGGTCCCTGCTGAGGCGGAGCCGGATGTCGCGACGGTGGCAGCGGACCAGGCGATCGCGGAGCTGGAGCGAGCGGCCGCGGCCGTTGAGGCGGAGGAGACGGAGGAGGCGGAGCCCGAGCCGGACCACGAGCGCGACCCGATGTCCCTGGGAACGCCCCCGGATGCCGCCCACCCGGAGGTCACCGAGGATCCGGGCCCCGTGCTCCCTCCGGCGCGACCGTCGAAGGTCAGCACGGCCTCGGCCCCGCCCCTGACCCCGTCCACGCGCGACACCTCCGCCACGCCTGGCGAGCCCGCCACGTCCGCCACATCCGGGGCAGGAGCAGGAGAAGCAGGGACCGGGCCGGAGCCCTCCAGACCGCGAACGGGCGGCCCGGACCCGAGCAGGCCGCCGGGCCCCGCCCGCGTACGGGACCCCGAGCGGCCCGAACCCCCGGGAGCGGCACGCCCCTTGCGGACGGGGAGCGGCACGCCCGCACCCCCACCGGAGCCGGACCAGCGCAGCGAGTCGCTGCCTCCCATGGGCCTGGACGCGATGCTGGACCTGATCCGGTCGCAGAGCCCGCGCGGCGGAGACGGAGAAGGGGCCGCCGCCCCGCCGGCATCCCCCCAGATCCGCAGGCCCCTCGAGCCGGGTACCCCGCTGCGGGGCCCCTCCCAGGGGCGGGCGCTCCAGGCGTCGCGTAACACCCCCGCGACCCCGGCCACGCCGAGCCCGGAGTCTTTGGAGTCCGTGGAGTCTCCGGCGGGGACCGCGGATCCGGCGGTGCCGGGCGGCCGGTCCGCCCAGGACGGCCGGATGCCCCCGGAAGTGCCCCCGACTTTGGCCGTACCCGGGCCGCTTGAGCACGCCGAGCCCCGGACACCCGACGGGGGTCCGGCTCCGTCGGAGCCACCGGCGGCCCCCGTACCCCCGGCAGCACCGCTGTCCACCACAGTGTCGCAGTCCGCGCAGGCGTCCCCGTCGGCCCCAGCACCCGAGGCCGCGACTCCCGCGACTCCCGTGCCCCCCGGGCATGAGACCGCCGAGTCTCCCGCCGCTCGTACGCCGCCCGCGCCCCTCCGGCCGTTGCCCCCCGTTCCGTTCCTCCCGGGGCATGTCAGTACGGAGGCCGAGCGGACCGCCTTCCGCGCGCTCGCGGACGCGGTGTGGGAGCGGCACAGTGCCGCGGTCACCCGCGCCCTGACCCGGATGCCCGCGCTGCGCGGTGCTGAGCAGGAGGCGGCGCGCACCGACCTGGTCGCGCTGCACGTGTACCTGGACACCTCGTACGACCCCGAAGCCCCGGACGCCCCGGCCCCTGACTCCCCGGCGGCGCGGCTGAACCATGCCGCGCTCGCCCGCGGGATGCGTACGGGCGACGAGCGGCTGCTGCCGTACGCCGCCTGCGTGGCGTCCGCGCTGCGGCGCCTGCCGTCGTACCGGGGCCTGGCGATCCGCCGCACCCACGAGGCGGACGGCGGCCTGGTGCCCGGAACCCTGCTGCGCGACCCGGGGCCGATGTGCGCGCTGCCACTCGGGGCCGGGGCGCCGCGCCCCGCCGGCGCGCAGTACGCCATCTGGTCGGTCACCGGGCGCCGCACGCGCCCGCTGACCGGCCGCCCCGCCTCCGCCGGTTCCGCATCCGGCGGGGACGAGGTCGTCTTCGCGCCCGGGACGCTGCTACGGGTCCTCGATGCCCGCGAGGCCGACGGCGCACCGCTGGTGCTGCTGCGCGAAGTGCCCGCCGCCGGGGCGGTACCGCAGGACGTACGTCTCGATGACCACGACCGCGCCGCGCTCGACCGGCTGGACGAGGCGCTGCGCCGCCATCCCCTGGACACATGAACGGATAAGGGAGACATGATGTCGAGTCAGGAACCCAAGAACCCACGAGGGCCCGCGGTCCGCCGCGCCGTCACCTTGCCGGACACCGCCGGTACCCCGGATCCCGCCGCGCTGGCGCCACTGGGTACGGAGAGCGGCGCGGCCGCAGCAGCCGAAGCCGGCACCGCCGAGCAGCCGAAGGTCCCGCTGAACGAGTCCGCGCCTGCCGGCGAGCCCGTTGAGTCTGTTGCGTCTGAGGCAGGGACCGGGGCCACCGTGGCGTTCGCCGCCGGGGCGCCGGAGATTCCGGCCGTCCCGGACGTACCGCCTGCCGCGGCCGAGAGCCATGCTGACGGCCACGGATCCGCCGACACCATGGCCTCGGCCGTGGGCGACTACCCCCCGGGCGCCGACACCGATACCGGCGAGGAGGGCGACGAGCCCCCCTCGGGCCGCCCCACCAAGGCGCTGCTCGCCGCCGCGGCCATCGCGGGTGCGGTGCTGATATCCCTGCCGTTCCTTGCCTTCGGAGCCGGGGACGACGATCGCAAGACCAGGGCGGAGCCCGAGCCCCCCTCAGGCGTGACGGTCCCGAAGGCCGAGGCGAAGGGCCCCGGCACGTACACCGCCGAGTCGCCCGCCCCGCCCGCCACCGAGCAGGGTAAAGAGAGCAAGTCCCCTTCACCGGAGACCAAGCCCGAGCCTCAGCGGAGCAGCGACCAGCCGGTGGCCCAGAAGAAGCGGAGCAGCGAGCAGCCCGTGACCCAGAAGAAGCGGAGCAGCGAGCCGGTGGGCCACAAGAAGCGGAGCAGCGAGCAGCCGGTGGCCCAGAAGAAGCAGAAGATGAAGTCCGTCACCTCCCAGGTGCTCGCCCCGGATCAGCGTAAGAACTTCCAGTTCAAGAACGTCAAGAGTGGCCGGTGCGCGGACGTTCCCGGCATGGGCAAGGGCCGGCTCAACGGCCCGGTCCTCCAGCACGACTGCGTCGTCCAGAACTGGGACGGGGACAACCAGGCGTGGGACTTCGTCCTGGCGCAGAAGAACAAGGGACCCGGTGGCCGCAACCTCGTCGTGATCAAGAACAGGAAGAGCGGCCTGTGCCTGGATCTGCCAGGCCGCGGCAGCAAGCCGAACAGAACTCCGATCAGCCAGACCCACTGCAATTCCACGCTCCAGGACAACCAGTTGTGGTGGGTCGAAAACCGGGGCGGCAACCGGACGTTCTGGATCCACAACTACACCAGCGACCAGCGGTGTCTCGAAGTCTGGGGCGAGGACGGCAAAGCCGGCAACGACGCACGCCTGGGCATTTACACGTGCTCTCCCGCCGACGACCACGAGTGGCAGCTGAAGAACAAAGGCGAGGCATGACGGCCACGCGTGGTTGTTGACGCCGCCACCCGGCTCAGCCGGAACGTGTGTGAGGGCCGGCCGGCTTGTTGCCGGCCCTCGCAGAGACTACGTCGCTGATGTCGACATTCATGTACTGCGTCCGCGACAGAGCGCTCGCAGCGGCCGCGACGATCAGCCCGCACTTTCTCGACGGTCTCATGATTCCTTCTGATCAGATCGCTGTCGAATACTCAGGAAAGCGTGAGGCCAGCACGATTGACTCGTCACTTGGTGACATATGTAAACGCCGATCAGGGCCACATGCGAATGCCCGTTTATGGTGGTGGCGGTGAGAGTTTTCTGACCGTTTCGGTTCGGCGCCCACGAGACGCGTCAAGAATGCTATGCGGCGGCCCGCTGACGCCTTTCCTCTGGAATAGCTCAAATTCGTGGACCGCCCCGTCCGCGGGTTCTACGTTGAATGGAGCCGTCCCAGTGGCTACCTCCCCCGGGCTGCTGGGACGGCCCATCGGGCCCACATCCGCGACCGCGGACGGCCCCGCTATCGCGCTATCTCACCCCTCACCGAGGAGCTTCCCTCGTAGGGCGTGATGGGGACCGAGAACCGCCGCGTCGAGAAGTCGTACGTCACGTCGCCCGCCCGGCCGCCGGTGGCGGACACCGACACATCGGCCGGGGAGTACCCGTGCAGGGTGACCGGCCCTTCGCCGTCGGCGTACGCGATGGTCGCGCGCACCGTGCCGTCGTCCGACAACTCCGCGATCCGCTGCCTGCCCAGTGACACGAACTTGCCCGCGTCGCCGAGGAACGCGATCCCGGACCTGCCCACCGTCACCACCTGGAGGTACGACCCGTCGCGGGTCACGGGGGCCGTGTGCTGGAAGTCGACGTAACCGCTGCCGGAGGGGCCGGGGTGCCCGGTGCCCACCTGGGGGCCGGACGGCGTGGCGTCCTCCGCCTCGTAGAAGGCGGCCGGTTCCGGTGTCGGGACGTCACGGGCGTAGGCGTAGACGTACCCGGCGGTCAGCTCGCCGTGGCGGGTGACGGTGGTCGCGACCATGGGGCCGTTCTTCCCGCTCGCGTCGCGGACGTAGGTGGCGGTGTCCGGGACGAGCGGGGTGTCCGGTCTGACGATCACGCCGTCGGCCGGATCCTCCGGTGCCCGTCGCGAGCGGTGGCCGCAAGTCTCGTAGTTCACGTACACATGTGCCTGCTCACCAGCGACATTCCGGTGGTCATAGATGCTTGCAGCACGGCAGCGTCGCGTCGAAGTGGTCGACGATTCAGTGTCCGGGACGGCTCAGCGCATCGGCCCGGGGAACGGCTGACGAGGCATCCGGTCGCGCTGGTCACGCGCTGGCCGCGTTGGTCCCGAAAATCGCGCATAACCGCAGGTCAGAGCCCTAGACCGCGGAGACGGCCGGGGCCGCCACCCCCCACAGGAGAGGCCCCGGCCGCCGCGCGGTACGGGCCGCGCGGCGGCCCGTACTCCCTACAGCGCCCGGTGTGCGTTTTCTGTCACACTCCTCCGCGTCACGGCTTAGTTGCATCCTGGACGGACATGGACGGGGAGTGGTTTCAGGTCGTAACGTGCCATTCGCGCCAACAGCGAAGGCGGCGAGACCACCGCAACCACCTGCGGGCTTGTGACCGCAACCACCAATTGAGCAACCACGACGGCGAGAACCCGGTCCGCGAGAGCGGCGCCGGTTTAGGCGCAGAAGGGCGCGCGGTGCTGGGGGACGACGCGGAGCTGACCGCCGCGGTGCGCGCGGCACAGAACGGAGACGAGAACGCGTTCCGGACTGTGTACCGCACCGTGCACCCGCGGCTGCTCGGGTACGTACGGACGCTGGTCGGCGACCCCGACGCCGAGGACGTGACGTCCGAGGCGTGGCTCCAGATAGCCCGCGATCTGGAGCGGTTCACCGGCGACGCGGACCGCTTCCGCGGCTGGGCCGCCCGGATCGCCCGCAACCGCGCCCTGGACCACATACGCATGCGCGGGCGCCGGCCCGCGATCGGCGGCGACGAGACCGAGCTGACCGGCCGGGCCGCCGAGTCGGACACCGCGGGCGAGGCCATCGAGGCGCTCGCCACGAACGGCGCGTTCTCCCTGATATCCCGGCTGCCGCAGGACCAGGCCGAAGCGGTCGTGCTGCGTGTGGTGGTGGGGCTCGACGCGAAGACCGCGGCCGAGACGCTCGGAAAGCGCCCGGGAGCGGTCCGCACGGCGGCGCACCGGGGCCTGAAGCGGCTTGCCGAACTGCTCGGCGGCGACCCGCAGGCCGATCCGGAATCGGCCGGGGTGCTCGACGCCCTGCCGCCCCAGAGAGAACCGCGCGGCGGTGCGGTGACGTCCGCAGGTGTGACGCACAGCGTCGCGCGGACGCAGAAGGATGTGTGATGGCCGACGAGCAGTACAGGTGGCTGGACCGCGAAACGGCGGAGCGTTTGCTGAGCGGAGAGCCACCCGGAGCTGTCGAAGGCGCCGGCCGGGAGCAGGCCGAACACCTTGCCAGGACCCTCGGCGCGTTGTCCGCCGTACCCCCGCTGACCAGCGATGAACTCCCCGGCGAGGCAGCCGCGGTGGCCGCCTTCCGCAAGCACCGCGCGGAACGCGCCGATGCGGCCGCAGCCCGTACGGACGCCGGGGGACGGGCCGCCGCCCGGGTCGCCGACGCAGGGCTGGTCCGGATCGGAACCCCCGGTGGCAGCGGCACCGGCACCGGCCGGCCGCCCCGCTGGGCCCGCCCGGTGCGCCTCGGCCTGGCCGCCGTGCTGGCCGTCGGCATGGCCGGCGGGGTCGCCCTCGCGGCCGGAACCGGAGTCCTGAGGGCACCGTTCGGCGGCGACGAGCCCCGGCCCGGCGCCTCCGTCTCGGCCTCCGTCACCCACCCGGAGCGCCCGCCGGCGTCGCCGTCGCCGAGCGACGCCGTTCAGGGCGGTTCCGCCCCTGACGAGGACCCTCCTCAGGGCCACGACGAGCAGCGCGACGACGCCGCCCCGGCGCCGGACGAGCGGAAGGACCGCTCCGGCGACCAGCGCAGCGAGATCACCGCGGCCTGCCGCGACCTGCGCGACGGAAAGCGGCCGGACCCCGACCGCAGGCGAGCCCTGCGGGACGCGGCGGGCGACCGGCGGGTGTGGAAGTACTGCAAGGACGTCCTGTCCTCGGCCGGTCCCCGCTCGGAAGAGCGCCGGAATGACGACCGCGCGGATCAGCGACACCACCAGGGCGGGGGCGCGGACCGGAACCGGCAGCAGGACCGCAAGCAGGACGGTGAGCAGGGCCGCAAGCAGGACCGTCAGCAGGACAAGGCCGAGCGGAAGGCCGGCCAGCAGGCCGAGCGGAAGGCCGAGAAGCGGTCCGTCAAAGGGGGCGACGACGGTGACTGACGCGGACCGTGGCCGGCTCCGGACGACCGGGACCCCTTTCGCAACGCTGTGACCTGCGGTTTCGTACTCCGTGAAATTGGTTCGGCCGAGGGTGTGACGTTTTCGGTCGCCCCGGCGCAGTAAGAAGTGAGCCGACTGGTCATCGGCCGTCGCACAGAGCCGGGGTTCCCCCCGTACCTACGGCTCGTGCACCGAGCGCGGGCGGGACACGTTCCCCCGGTCCCGCCCGCGCCCCAACGTCCTCTCCCGCTGTCACCAGGACACGACGACCTTGTCGCCGTCGCGGACCTGCGCGTACAGCTCTGCGATCGCCGCCTCGTCCCGTACGTTGACGCAGCCGTGCGAGGCCCCCGCGTAGCCCCGGGCGGCGAAGTCCGCCGAGAAGTGCACGGCCTGGCCGCCGCTGAAGAACATCGCGTACGGCATGGGCGAGTCGTAGAGCGTCGAGACGTGGTCCCGGGACTTCCAGTAGACGGAGAAGACGCCCTCCCGGGTCGGCGTGCCCTGCGAACCGAAGCGGACCGCCATCGTCGAGACCGTCCGCCCGTCGACCATCCAGCGCAGCGTCCTGCTGGTCTTGTCGATGCACAGCACCCGGCCGGACCGGCAGCGCGGGTCCGGCGGGTCGGCCGACTGGCCGCCCATCAGGTACAGGTCCCAGTGGCCCGGCTCGCGCGTCATGCCCAGCAGCCGCTGCCAGGTGACGGCGTCGGCCTTCCCGGTGCGCGGCAGCCCGCGCTTGCCCTGGAAGCCGCTCACCGCCCGCTGCGTCGCCTCGTCGTACGTCCCGGTCGGCCCCTCGAAGAGCCAGGCGACCTGGCGCAGCCGGGCCTGGAGCTCCCGGACGTCGCGGCCGGTGTCGCCGCGTGACCACAGCACGCGGGGCGGGGTGGGAGCGGCACGGGGCTTGTCGTCGCCCGACGGCGGCGCGGAACGCGGTGTGTCGCCGCCACCGGCGGGTGTACGGCCCTGGGACGGGGTGCCGTCGGGCAGCTCGATGTGCACCGGCGAGCGGCGCTTGCCCTCGCCGTCGGGCGCCTGCACCGTGCAGCCGGTCAGCGCGGCCAGTACGGCGAGTCCCGCTGTGAACGCTCTCCCCATGCCCGTACTACGCACACGGCCCCCCGCTCGTCTCACCGGCACGCCCGGATGTCACCTGAGATGTTCCCCGGGCGTGACCCGTCGCGAACCAGGGGGCATGGTGGTGAGCGAGGTCACTCTCTGCGGGAGGCAACCCACCATGGCGCGTGAGTCGGAGTCCGGACTGCCCATCGAGCCGCTCTACGGTCCGCAGGACCTCCAGGGCTGGGATCCGGCAAAGAAGCTGGGGGAGCCGGGGGCGTACCCGTACACCCGTGGTGTGTATCCGTCGATGTACACGGGCCGCCCCTGGACCATGCGCCAGTACGCCGGTTTCGGCACGGCCGCGGAGTCCAACGCCCGCTACCGGCAGCTGATCGCCCACGGCACGACGGGGCTGTCGGTCGCCTTCGACCTGCCCACCCAGATGGGCCACGACTCCGACGCGCCGATCGCCCACGGCGAGGTCGGCAAGGTGGGAGTGGCCGTCGACTCGATCGAGGACATGCGGGTGCTGTTCGGCGGGATCCCGCTCGACCAGGTCTCGACGTCGATGACGATCAACGCCCCGGCGGCCCTGCTGCTGCTTCTGTACCAGCTGGTGGCCGAGGAGCAGGGGATCCCGGCGGACCGGTTGACGGGCACGATCCAGAACGATGTGCTGAAGGAGTACATCGCCCGGGGCACCTACATCTTCCCGCCCAAGCCGTCACTGCGGCTGATCGCGGACATCTTCAGGTACTGCCGGGCCGAGATCCCGAAGTGGAACACCATCTCGATCTCCGGCTACCACATGGCCGAGGCGGGTGCCTCGCCCGCGCAGGAGATCGCCTTCACCCTCGCCGACGGCATCGAGTACGTGCGCACCGCGGTCGCGGCCGGCATGGACGTCGACGACTTCGCGCCCCGCCTGTCGTTCTTCTTCGTGGCCCGCACGACGTTGCTGGAGGAGGTGGCGAAGTTCCGTGCGGCGCGGCGGATCTGGGCGCGGGTGATGCGTGAGGAGTTCGGCGCGAGGAACCCCAAGTCGCTGATGCTGCGCTTCCACACCCAGACGGCCGGCGTGCAGCTGACGGCCCAGCAGCCCGAGGTCAACCTGGTGCGCGTCGCCGTGCAGGGGCTGGCCGCGGTCCTGGGCGGGACGCAGTCGCTGCACACCAACTCCTTCGACGAGGCCATCGCCCTGCCCACCGACAAGTCCGCCCGCCTCGCCCTGCGCACCCAGCAGGTCCTCGCCCACGAGACCGACGTGACCGCCACCGTCGACCCCTTCGCCGGGTCCTATGTCATCGAGAAGATGACCGACGACCTCGAAGCCGCCGCCGTGGAGCTGATGGACAGGGTCGAGGAGCTCGGTGGCGCCGTCGACGCCATCGAACAGGGCTTCCAGAAGGGCGAGATCGAGCGCAACGCCTACCGCATCGCCCAGGAGACGGACTCCGGTGAGCGGGTCGTGGTCGGCGTCAACCGCTTCCGGCTCGACGAGGAAGAGCCCTACGAGCCGCTGCGCGTCGACCCGGCCATCGAGACCCGGCAGGCCGAACGCCTGGCCACCCTGCGCGCGGAGCGCGACCAGCCGGCCGTCGACGCGGCCCTGGCGGCGCTGCGGAAGGCCGCCGAGGGCGAGGACAACGTCCTCTACCCGATGAAGGAGGCGCTCAGGGCCAGGGCCACCGTCGGCGAGGTCTGCGACGCGCTGCGCGAGGTGTGGGGGGCGTACGTCCCGTCCGACGTCTTCTGACCTGCGGCCGGGCGGGGATGTCGGACCCGCGTGCGACACTCACTCGCATGTTCGGTGTCGTCGATCTGCCCACCTACCTGGCGGGCCTCGTCCTGATCATTCTGCTGCCCGGTCCCAACTCGCTGTACGTGCTGTCCGTGGCCGCCCGCCGTGGTGTGCGCGCCGGATACACCGCCTCGGCCGGAGTCTGGTGCGGGGACGCGGTGCTGATGACGCTGTCCGCGGCCGGAGTCGCCTCGCTGCTCCAGGCGAACGCCGTGCTGTTCGCCGTCGTCAAGTACGCCGGGGCCGGATATCTGACCTGGCTGGCCATCGGCATGCTGCGGGCCGCGTGGGGCATGTGGCGGACGCGTGCGGAGCGGACCGCCGGTGACGAGGCGCCCGCGCCCGCCGAGGAGCGGCCCTTTGGCCGTGCCTTCGTCGTCAGCCTGTTCAACCCCAAGGCGATCCTCTTCTTCGTCGCCTTCTTCGTGCAGTTCGTGGACCCGGGGTACGCCTACCCCGCCCTGTCCTTCGTCGTCCTCGGCGCCCTCGCCCAGTTCGCCAGCGTGCTCTACCTCAGCGCGCTGATATTCGGCGGCACCCGGCTGGCCGCCGCCTTCCGCCGCCGCAGGCGCCTGTCGGCGGGGGCGACCTCGGCGGCGGGCGCGCTGTTCCTCGGGTTCGCGGTGAAGCTGTCGCTGGCGAGTTCGTAGCGCACCGGGGCTACAGGGCGTTGCCACATGCCCGAGACCGGGCCCTCCGCAACACCCTTCAGCCCTGGCCGAAGCGGGCCAGGTGGTCCGGGAGTCCGGCCGCCGTGTCCCCCGCCCAGCCGACATGGCCGTCGGGGCGGACGAGGTACAGGCCGGGCCCGTACACCGCCGGTGCGGGGCCCCGGACGACCGGGATGCGTGCGCCGAGGTCCGGTGCCTGCGTATTCCCGAGGGCCAGCAGCGTCCAGTGCGGGCCGCGGAACGCGTCGAAGAGCCGGACGCCGGCCACCGTCCCGTCGGGTGCGCGGTCGCCCGCCCGCAGCGGGCCCGGGCGGGTCCGGGTCTCGCGGGTGAGCGGCGAATCCCGGTAGCCGATCCCGAGCTGGCAGGTCGCCTCGCCCCGCCGCGTCTCGCCGCGGTGCACGGCCGTGGACAGACCGAGCACAGCGGCGGCTACGGGCCGACGCTCCTCCTCGTAGGAGTCGAGCAGGGCCGGGTCCGCGCCGTCGCGCAGCACCGCGCCCAGCTTCCAGCCCAGGTTGTAGGCGTCCTGGACGCTGGTGTTGAGGCCCTGGCCGCCGGCGGGGGAGTGCACGTGCGCCGCGTCGCCGGCGAGGAAGACCCGCCCGGAACGGAAGCGGTCCGCGAGGGCCGCCCGGGGGCGGAAGTCCGAGGCCCACCGCAGCTCCGTCACGGACTCCGGCGCGAGGTGCGACCGCACGGCGACGACCTTGCGGACACCCTCCAGTGAGAGGTCCGGTGCCGTCCCGTCCGGGAACTGCGCCACCAGCTGGAAGTCCTCGGTGCCGGCCAGCGGGCAGATCGCGAGGAAGCCGTCGCCGTCACCGGGCGGGAAGACGTGCCAGTCGTCCCGGCCCAGGCCGCTGATGCGGACATCCGCCACCAGCGTCGGGTGCGGGTCGACCAGCTCGCCCGTCATGCCGATGCCGAGCAGCCTGCGCACGGTCGAGCGGCCGCCGTCCGCCGCCACGGCGTACCGGGCGGTGACGGTCTCGCCCGAGGCGAACTCGGCACGCACCCCGTCCGCGTCCTGCGTCAGCCCGACGACCTCCCTGCCGAACGCCACCCGTCCGCCCAGCTCCTCCAGCCGCGCCCGCAGGATCTGCTGCGTGCGCCACTGCGGCACCATCCACGGCTCCGTGTACGGCGCGTCCTCGCTTCGCTCGGCCGCGTCGAACATCCGGTGCTCGCCGACCCGCTCGCCGCCCTGCCAGATCACCCCCACCGGGTAGGGGCCGCCCGCCGCCCGGATCGCGTCGAGCACACCCAGGTCGTCGAAGACCTCCATCGTGCGCGGCTGGATCCCCTTGCCGCGCGAGCCGGGGAACAACGCCCCGGCCCGCTCCACGACCAGCGCGGCCACGCCCCGCCGGGCGAGGTCGATCCCGAGTGCCAGACCCGTCGGGCCCGCGCCCACCACCAGTACGTCCGTGTCCCTGCTCATCGGCCACCTCTCCTTAACGTCGTTAAGTAGCTTCGCTTCACGAGAGTCGCCTTAACGGTGTTAAGTTGTCAAGCGTGAGTACGGAACGACGCGAGCCCCTCGACCGCCGCCGGGTCGCCGACACCGCGCTGCGGCTGCTGAACGAGGTGGGCCTCGACGGCCTGACCCTGCGCGCCATCGCCCGGGAGCTGGACGTGAAGGCGCCCGCCCTCTACTGGCACTTCAAGGACAAGCAGGCGCTGCTCGACGAGATGGCGACGGAGATGTACCGCCGGATGGTCGCCGGCTCCGCCCTCGACCCGGCCGACACCTGGCAGGACCGGTTGCTCAAGGCCAACCGGGGCCTGCGCACGGCCCTGCTCGGGTACCGGGACGGCGCGAAGGTGTTCAGCGGCTCACGCTTCACCGGCATCGAGCACGCCGGGCAGATGGAGGACAACCTGCGCCTGCTCACGGCCGCCGGGTTCACGCTCGCCCAGGCGGCCCGCGCGCTCACCACGGCGTACCTGTACACGCTGGGCTTCGTCACCGAGGAGCAGGGCGTCCAGCCGCTCCCGGGTGAGCGGCGCGAAGGCTACGACATGGACGAACGCGCCCGCCTGATGGCCGACTTTCCCTTGTCGGCCCAGGCGGGCGCGGAGATCTTCGAGGACTACGACCGGCACTTCGAGGAGGGACTCGCCCTCGTGATCGGGGGGATCGGGGCGCGCTACGGGGTCTCATGAGGCGGTCCGGCGGGTCAGGACCGTTTCGTGCGGGCCCGCCGTACGGCCCGGGTGAGGACGGGCGGCAGCAGGTCCTTGGCGAGCCGGCGGGCCACGGACGGGGTGGGCCGGGCCGGGCGCGCCGCACGCGATGCGCTGACCTCGGGGGCGCGCACCGGGGCGGGCTCGGGCTCCGCGTAGTGCCGCGAGGGCGGGAAGGCCGGAGGCTTCATGCCCCGGGAGCGGGTCCGGATCAGCCGGTGCCCGGCCGCCTCCTGCACGCTCAGCCCGACGTCCGTGCGCAGCCGGAGCATGGCGAGCAGTTCCTCCTGGAGCGGTTCGGGGTCGCCCCAGGTCGCGTACAGCTTCTGCGTGCTGAGGCAGATCGGGCGCAGACCGCGGTTGAGGACGGCCTCCCAGGCGGCGACCGAGACACCCGGGGTGTGCTCGGACCGGAAGTCGTCCAGGACCACGACGCCCTCGGGCAGCAGGATGTCGTGGGCCGCGCCGATGTCGCCGTACACGTGCTCGTACAGGTGTGAGGCGTCGATGTGGATGAAGCGGCAGGAGTCCGGGGCCACCTTCTCGTCCACGAGTGAACTGGGGCCGGTGATCACCGTGGGCAGGGTGTCGTGGAAGGAGAGGTAGTTCCGCTCGAACGCCTGCTGGGTGAGGGAGGCGTACGACTTGGCCGACTCCGCCTTGTTGGCGTCGTCCGGGGCGTCGCCCTCGAACAGGTCACAGACCGTGAACCGCTCGCCGTCCTGGAGGTGGTGGCCGAGGAGAATCGCGCTCTTGCCCAGGTAGACGCCGAGCTCCAGCAGGTCACCCTTTATGCCGGACGTCTTCTGCTGTTCGAGGAGCCAGGTGAACAGCGTCTGGTCCAGGGCCGGGAACCAGCCGGGGACGTCGGCGAGTTCGCCGGGGTGCGCGTCGATCGCTTGTGCGTGGGTCATGGGACGAGCCTCCTCTCCGAGCGTTGCCCCGATCGACGGCCGGCTGAACGTCCCGTGAACAGCGTCAGCGGGTCTTCGTCAGGGCCGCCCGCAGCCGGGGCGTCAACGGCTTCTCCACATATTTGTGCAGCAACCACGCCAGCAGCAGCATTGACGCCACCGTCAGTACGAAAGTCACCCCGGACGCCAGCCCCAGACCGCGGTGCAGGGCCTGGATCACCACCCAGCCGAGATGCTCGTGGACCAGATAGAAGGGGTACGTCAGCGCGCCCGCGACCGTCAGCCACCGCCAGTTCACCCGGCCCAGCAGGCCCAGCGCGATCGCGGCGACCGCCACGAAGCCGAACGTGACGACGGCGATGATCCCGAACGACGAGCGGTAGGAGAAGGCCTCCGGATCGGGGGCGTGCCACAGCGACTGCACCGCGTAATGCTGACCGATCAGCCAGCTGACGGCCACGATGCCCCACCCGTGGACGTCCCGCCGGTCGCGGTGCACGAGGTAGAGGCCGACACCGCCGATGAAGAAGGGCGCGTACTCGGGCATCAGGACGATGTCGAGCAGCGGCATGTTCGCGTTCTCGGCGATCACGGCCGCCAGCATCCAGCCCGCGCAGAACATGACCACCCGGCGGCGGTTCGCCCCGGGCAGCACGACGCACAGGGCGAACAGGGCGTAGAAGCGGACCTCCGCCCACAGGGTCCAGCACACCCCGAGCACCCGGTCCACGCCCAGGGGCATCTGGAGCATCGTCAGATTCACCAGGGCGTCGCTCGGCGAGACCGCCTTGTAGGCGACCACCGGCAGTGCGAAGACGCCGGTCACCAGCAGGATCGCCGCCCAGTAGGCGGGCATCAGCCGGGAGGCGCGGGAGGCGAAGAACGACTTCAGGGGACGGCCCCAGCCGCTCATGCAGATCACGAACCCGCTGATCACGAAGAAGACCTGGACGCCGAGGCAGCCGTAGGCGAACAGCGAGTGCAGGGTGGGGAACTGGTCCCGGGGCGAGGTGCCCCAGGCCTGGGCGACCTCACCGCCGCGCCCGCCGTAGTGGTACAGCGCCACCATCAGCGCGGCCACCAGCCGCAGTCCGTCCAGGGCGCGCAGCCGCCCGGCGGAGTCGCTTCTGCGCCGTGGGACGGTCGTGGCGCCCGGTGGTTCGACCAGCACGGCGACGCCGGGCTGTGGCTTGCGGGTGCTGACGACCGTCTCGGTCACGCTGGAAACCTCTGTGTGGTTCGTATGTCCTTTGCCTGAGCCGCCTGTGGGCGGGCGCCTGTCACCCTAGGACGAGAGTTGACGGAATTACGTTCGATGGCGACAGGCTTCGCCTGCCGGTCCCCATGGGTTCATCTGGATGTCGCCGGGGCCGGTCGGGCCGCCGGGCGGGACCGGCTCAGCGGCGTACCGCCTTGCGCAGGGCCCGGGCCCGCCGGACCACCCGGCGTGCTGTGGAATTGCGTGGCAGGAACGCCAGTCGCTGCGGAATCCCCCCGGGCAGCCCGAGCGCGGTGAGGCGGCGCTTCTTGAAGTAGCGCCGGGTGCGCGGGCCGAGGTGCCGGGCGAGGAACCGCTCGGCCTGCGGGCGCAGATCCGGGTAGATCTGCGGCTGCATGGTGAATCCGAGGGCCGTGACGAGGGCGGACAGCCGCTCGGCCGGCAGGAGGTCACCGTCCTTGCCGCTCTCGAGGTCGGGCAGCAGCGCGTCCGCCAGGGCGGTCGGCACCCGGTTGCTGTTCTGATACGGCGTCAGCCGCTCCAGCAGCAGTTCGGTCCCGATGCGGGCGACGGGCAGGTCGTAGAAGGCGGAGGCCGTGAACAGCGCGGTCGAGAAGCAGCCGACGACCAGCGCGGGCCGGGCCCGGTCGAACAGCACCTCGGCGAGCACGGGCGTGTCCAGGACGGTCAGGTCGACGCCGAGCTTGTCGGCCTCGGTCTCCAGGGCGCGGCTGTAGCGGGCCGGTGCGGTCGGGTGGGGCTTGAAGACGACCGTGCGGTGGCCGCGGGCGACCGCGCCCCGCATCATCCGCACGTGCAGGTCCTCTTCCTCCTCGGGGGAGAGGATGTTCAGCGCCGACAGGTACTGGCCGAGCAGCAGCGCCGAGTCGCCGGGCAGGGCGGGCAGTTCGGGCACGGTCTCGGTGACCTCGCCGAGCACCTTCAGGAACGCCGTCGTCGGCACCAGGTGCGCCGGCACGCCGAACTCGGTGAGCAGCATCGGCGTGAGCCCCGGCACCAGGTCCAGGTGCAGCAGCCTGCGCACGCGCGTGCCGACCAGCGGGTCCAGCTTGTTGCGGGTCGGGCCGTAGCTCATCAGGCCGTCGGCGTAGACGTCGACGGGGGCGTCGGTGAACAGCTGGGCCACCGTCAGGGCGGGGGCCACCTGGATGGATTCCAGCACCAGGCTCACCCGGTCGTCGCCGAGGCCCCACAGCAGCCGCAGATAGCGCTCGAAGAGCGGGATGTCGTCCGAGCGCGGCGTCCAGGCCCCGGGGTGGAAGGGGCGGATCGCCTCGTTCCAGGACAGCACCTCGTCGAAGTGCTCGCGCAGCGGGGCGAAGCCCGGCATCTCGTCCAGGGCCAAAGTGGTCTCAGGGGTCGCGGAGTTGTTGAACACCAGCAGCACCCGACGGTCCGGCTCCTCGAACAGGTCGGAGTCGATCGCGGCGGCCAGGGTGGCGACGCCGTACAGCGTCGAGGCGCAGAAGATCTGAGTGGTCCCGGGCATCAGGCGGCCGCTCCCGTCGTGGTGACCCGGCGCCGCAGCCGCCGCAGTGTGGACGAGCGGTCCATGTCCATGGCCTCCAGTGCGTCGGCGAGTGCGTCCTGCGGCATGCGCTTGATGGCCGCCGCGCTCATCGACCGCAGCTGCCTGGCCACGGCCGGTTCGAACCTGTCCTCGTTGGAGAGGTGGTGGGCGATGATCGCGCAGTAGGTCCGCACCGCCTTGGGCAGCAGCCGGTCGGCGTCGCGGTCCGCGGCCGTCTCCTCGATCACCTGGTCGAAGGCGCGGATGAAGTCGAGCTGGCGCACATCGCCGATCTGCGTCAGGGACGAGGCCACCCCGCGCCGGTAGAACACGCCCAGCAGGCTCACCACGGCGAACGACTCCGCCTCACGGTGCAGCTTCCAGATCCACGGCCGGTCCTCGGCCGTGCGCAGCCCGTCGGTGAAGTGGAGTACGCCCTTGTCGACCAGGCGGCGGTGATAGGCGCCGGCCCAGGCGTAGGCGTAGTCGACGGAGGTGGAGCGGTGGGCGGGCAGGATCGCCTCCCGCGGGTCGAACGCCTCCCAGCGCCGCCCGACCGGGACCCGGTGCACGGAACGGGCGCGCGCGGTGGCCTGCACATGGTCGGTGCGCACGAAGTCGCACCCCAAGTCGTCCATCGCGGACACCAGTTCGGCGAGGTAGCCGGGGGCCAGCCAGTCGTCACCGTCCAGGAACGTCAGGTACTCGCCCTGCGCCGCGTCCAGGCCGGTGTTGCGCGCGGTGGCGAGCCCGCCGTTCTGCTCGTGGCGGATGTACCGCACCTGGGCCACATCCGAAAGCTCCTCGGCCGCTCGTTCGAGAATGGCCGGAGTTTCGTCCTTGGAATGGTCGTCGACCAGGATGAACTCGAAATCTCGGTCGGCGTTGGACCGAAGGCTTCTGAGGGTGTCCGGGGCATATTGCTGCACGTTGTAGAACGGCACGATCACGGAAAGCTTAGGCACCCGCAAAACGTTAGGAGGCCGCCCGGCAGCTGAACTTTCCGATGAAGGTACACCGGGTGAACTCAATGTGTCAGAACGGTGCACCGCGTGTACTTCCGGCCTTCCAGCAGGCCAGTTCGGCTCTCGGTGGGCTGTTGTTAACTTTTCGTTGAGTCGGGGTTCCGCCATACCTAGGATTCGCTTCCTAGCGTCGTCGACGTGCCAGCAAGTACACCGAAGCGCCCGCGAATCGCCGTCCTCGCGGACAGCGACACCCGATGGAAATGGGGTGCGCTGACCGCGGACCGCATCGCCCCGGGACCGTCCATGGAAGCCGCAGCGCGCGAAGCCGCGCAAGGCGGCCCCCTCCTCGACGGATTCCTGCTGCGCGGCCGGGCGACGCCCACCCCGCGCCAGCTTCAGGAAGTGGGCGTGCGCGCCGACTCGCTTCGGGAGGTCACCGCCGTCGAGTTTCTGCGCGCCATGGCCGAGGGAACCTACGACGTCCTGGTCCTGTCCCTGGTCGGCGGCGGTGTGCAGGCGATGCTGCACGGCCTGGCACGTGTCTGGGAGCACCGCGCCTCGCGGCCCGTCGTCGTCACCGGCTACGTCGGTGTCGTCTACGAGAAGCTCGCCGACGGCCTGCTGCTGCGGCACGGCGCGGACCTGGTGCTCGCCAACTCCCGCCAGGACGCGGACCGTTTCCGGGCCGTCTACGAGGGAGTGGGCGCCGACGCCTCGTCGGTGACGGAGGTGGCCCTGCCGTTCCTCGGCGGCGCGCCGTACGAAGGTGAACACGACCTCTCCGCGAAGCAAGGGCGCAGGCCCTACACGGTGGTGTTCGCAGCCCAGCCCTCCGTCCCGGACAGCCGCAAGGACCGTACGTACCTGCTGAACCGGCTGGTGCAGCACGCCCGCAGGCACCCCGAGCGCGAGGTGCTGCTGAAGCTGCGCTCCAAGCCGGGCGAACACACGACCCACATCGAGGAGTTGCCGTACCAGAAGCTGGTGCAGCGCCTCGATCCGCCCGCCAACTTCAGCCTCGTCTACGGCAACATGGGCGAGGTCCTCGACCGGACCGACCTGCTGGTGACCGTCAGCTCCACGGCGGCCCTGGAGTCGCTGCACCGCCGCATCCCGACCGTCGTGCTGAGCGACCTCGGCATCCGCGAGTCGCTCGGCAACCACCACTTCGTGGGCTCCGGCTGCCTCGCCTCCTGGGACCAGCTCGACGCCGGGCACCGGCCCGTGCCCGACGAGGAGTGGGTCTCCCGGCAGGGCGTCGCGGCCGACGGATCCTACGACTCCGCCTTCGACGCGGCCCGGGAACGCATCGCCGAGCTGCTCGACCGGCCCGGCGGCCTGCCCCCGCTGACCCCGTACTACACCCCCGTCACCGCGCCCGGCTATCTGCCCAGGATCCTCGCCCGCCACCACCTCGGCCCGGACGGCACCCCGCTGCCCGGCGCGCCCGCCGCCGACAAGGACCCCGGACCGGTCCGGCAGATCGTGCGCCGGGCGGCGCGCGGCGCCTACCGCCACGGCGTGCAGCGCGTGGCGCCCGTCATCCGGCGGATGGGGGAGCTGTGAGCCGCCCCGAGACCCCTGCCCAAGGAGTAGACCCCATGTCCCATCCACAAGCGGGCCGAGGCGCCTCCGTGCGCCGCGTGCTCGCGGTGATCCCCGCGCGCGGCGGCTCCAAGGGCGTGCCCGCGAAGAACCTCCTCCCCGTCGGCGGTGTCCCGCTGGTGGCACGGGCGGTGCGCGAGTGCCGGTCGACCCGGCTGGTGACGGACGTCGTGGTCTCCACCGACGACCAGGCCATCGCGGCCGCCGCCCGCGAGGCCGGAGCCGAGGTCGTGCTGCGGCCCGCCGCCATCGCCGGCGACACCGCCACCTCCGAGGCCGCCGTCCTGCACGCCATGGACGCCCACGAGGCCCTGCACGGGGCGCCGGTGGACGTGGTCCTGCTCGTGCAGTGCACCAGCCCGTTCATCGTCCGCGAGGACATCGACGGGGTGGCCGGCGCGATCGCCGAGAACGGCGCCGACACCGCGGTGACCGTGGCGCCGTTCCACGGGTTCATCTGGAGGGACGCCGACACCGAGGCCACCTCCGGGGAGGGGACCGGCGGCTACGGCGTCAACCACGACAAGTCCTTCCGGCCCCGCCGCCAGGACCGCCCCCAGGACCTGCTGGAGACCGGCGCCGCCTACGCGATGGACGCGGCGGGCTTCCGCAAGCACCAGCACCGCTTCTTCGGACACACCGAACTCGTCCGGACCGACCCGGCCCGCGTGCTGGAGATCGACGACCCGCACGACCTCGCCCGCGCCCGGGCCCTCGCACCGCTCTTCGACGCGGACCGCCCCGGCGCCCTCCCGACCGCCGACGACATCGACGCGGTCGTCCTCGACTTCGACGGCACCCAGACCGACGACCGGGTGCTGGTCGACTCCGACGGACGGGAGTTCGTCTCCGTGCACCGCGGGGACGGACTCGGCATCGCGGCCCTCCGAGCGAGCGGTCGCCTGAAGATGCTGATCCTGTCCACGGAACAGAACCCTGTGGTCGCCGCCCGGGCCCGGAAGCTCAAGCTCCCGGTGCTGCACGGCATCGACCGCAAGGACCTCGCGCTGAAGCAGTGGTGCGAGGAGCAGGGCATCGCGCCGGAGCGCGTGCTCTACGTCGGCAACGACGTCAATGACCTCCCGTGCTTCGCCCTCGTGGGCTGGCCCGTGGCGGTCGCGAGCGCCCACGACGTCGTGCGCGGCGCCGCACGCGCGGTCACCACCGTCCCCGGCGGTGACGGCGCGATCCGGGAGATCGCCAGCTGGATCCTCGGCCCCTCTCTCGATTCCCTCACCAAGTAAGGAACTCTTCGCCATGAGCAACAACTCCCGCATCCGCAAGTTCGGTTCGCGCGAGGCCGGCCCCGGCCGCCCCGTCTACGTCACCGGCGAGATCGGCATCAACCACAACGGCGACATCGAGAACGCCTTCAAGCTCATCGACGCCGCCGCCGAGGCCGGCTGCGACGCGGTCAAGTTCCAGAAGCGCACCCCGGAGATCTGCACCCCGCGCGACCAGTGGGACATCGAGCGCGACACCCCCTGGGGCCGCATGACGTACATCGACTACCGCCACCGCGTGGAGTTCGGCGAGGAGGAGTACGGCCAGATCGACGCCTACTGCAAGAAGAAGGGCATCGACTGGTTCGCCTCCCCGTGGGACACCGAGGCCGTCGCCTTCCTGGAGAAGTTCGACGTCCCCGCCCACAAGGTCGCCTCCGCCTCCCTCACGGACGACGAGCTGCTGCGCGCCCTGCGCGCGACCGGCCGCACGATCATCCTGTCCTCCGGCATGTCGACCCCGAAGCAGATCCGCCACGCGGTCGAGGTCCTGGGCAGCGAGAACATCCTTCTCTGCCACGCCACTTCGACCTACCCGGCGAAGGCCGAGGAGCTCAACCTCCGCGTGATCAACACCCTGCAGGAGGAGTACCCGAACGTCCCGATCGGCTACTCCGGCCACGAGACCGGCCTCCAGACCACGCTCGCCGCGGTCGCCCTCGGCGCCACCTTCGTCGAGCGTCACATCACCCTCGACCGCGCCATGTGGGGCTCCGACCAGGCCGCCTCCGTGGAGCCGCAGGGCCTCACGCGCCTCGTCCGCGACATCCGCACCATCGAGGCCTCCCTCGGCGACGGCGTCAAGAAGGTCTACGAGTCCGAGCTGGGCCCGATGAAGAAGCTGCGCCGCGTCGCCGGTGTGGTCGCCGAGGCGGAGATCGCCACGGCGGCGGGCGAGCCGGTCGGCGTCTGAACGCACACCCCCACAACCCCCCTTACGACGGGACGGTCGTACGTCGATGAGCCCCCGCGCCGGGAAGGCCGGCCCCCACACTCTCGCCTTCGTCGAGAGCCCGGTACAGCTGCTGAACGTGCTGGAGTGGGCGCACGCGCACGCCCCCGGCGTGGGGCTCACCCTCGTGGTGCTGTCGCCCGTCGACCCGATGACGCGCGGCCAGCTGCGTCGGATGTCCGACCTGGCCCGCGACGAGGGGCACGAGGTCCGCTGGGAGGAAGCGCGCGGCGGGCCGCTCGCGCCCTTCCAGACCATCGGCGGACTGACCGGCCTGCTGCGCAGGGCACGCCGCGTCGTGCTGGGGGACCCCTTCTCCCGCTACGTCCAGCTGCTGCTGACGATCACCCGCGCCCGTGACCTGGTCGTCGTCGACGACGGCACGGCGACGATGGAGTTCGTCGGGCAGCTGGCCCGTGGCGAGCGGCTGGTGCGCTGGCACCGCAAGGGCGGCCGCCCCGGCCCGCGGGACGTGGTCTTCGCGCCGGTGTCGGCCTCGGCCCGCCGCCGGCTGACCCCCGGCGACCGTCGCCGCATCGAGATCTTCTCCTCCATGCCGATGGAGGAGACCCCGGCGGGCGTCACGGTCAGCGAGAACACCTTCGCCTGGACCCGGGCCCGTTTCGGCCCGCCCCGGATCACCAAGGGCGCCGACCTGGTCGGCACGTCCCTGGTGGAGACCGGCGTGGTGGACGACGGCCGCTATCTGGAGGCCGTCCACGCCCTGGCCAGGGCGCACGGCGCCACCCGCTACTTCGCCCACCGCCGCGAGAGCACGGACAAGCTCCACCGCCTCGCGGTCGCAACGGGCCTGGAAATCGTCCGCCCCGAGCTCCCCCTCGAACTGATCGCCCGCCGCGGCCCCATCGGCCGGACGATCCTCAGCTTCCCCTCCACGGTCGTCCACACCCTCCCCCTCGCCCTGTCCGGCACGGAGGTACGCGTCGCGGTCTGCGACATCGACCCCGCCTGGCTCACCGAGAACGCCTCCCCACGCGCCCAGGGCTTCCTGTCCGGGGTGACGGGAACGGCCCGGGACGTGCACCGGCTGTCGCCGGCGGCCCCGGTGTCTCCGCCGGGGCCGCCGCACCCGGGCACGGCGGAGCCGGCCGACCCCACGGGACCGGCGGGCACGGCGCGCTTCACCGCCCCACCGCGCCCCTCGGGCCCACCGCCCCCCTCGGGCCTGCCGGGCCCGGCAGGGGCACCGGGAGCGGTGGCGGCCGGATAGGAACCGGAGCCCCCTGGTCGCTGGACCGGACGACAGGCCCTACGCCTCCGCCGCGGGCTCCCCGTCCACCGCCGGCCTGCGCGCGAGCAGAAACGCGCGCGGCAGCTTCTCCCCGGCCTCGGGCTCGCGCAGGACACGGGCGTGGAGGTCGAGGCCCGCCCCGGTGAGGTGCTCGACGACGGTGTCCGGAGTGCGCCAGTAGTAGTCGAGCGAGATCTCCTGCCCGAAGCGCTCGGTCAGGCGCTGATGCCCGTCCTCGTCCCCGGACTGGAAGCCGAGCAGCACCGGCGCCCCCGGCAGCAGGACGCGGCGGAACCCGGCGAAGACGGACGGCAGGTGATCGTCCGGCACATGGATGATCGAGTAGAGCGCGACGATGCCTCCGAGCGTCGCCTCCGGCAGGTCCAGGGCCGTCATCGAACCGACGTGGAAGCGCAGCTGCGGGTGGGCGCGACGGGCCAGGGCCACCATGCGGGGCGACGCGTCGACCCCGAACACCGGCAGCCCGGCCTCGTGCAGCCGCGCCGTCACGTACCCCGGCCCGCTGCCGATGTCCGCGACCGGCGGCCGGCCGGGCGCCCCCGGCGCCCGGACCAGCTCCACGAAGGCCGACAGCAGCGCCCGCTCCAGCGGTCTTCCGGCCAGGCTGTCGGGGTGCTCAGCGGCGTAGGCCTCGGCGATGGCGTCGTACGAGGCCTGCGTGGACTCGACAAAATCGGGGGCGCGCACGAAGCGCACACTAGTGGGGACTCGCGTCCGGCAGATGAACACGCCGGTGTTCGCCGCGCACGGCGTGGTATCCGTGGAGAGGATGGATGGATACCGGAGTCGTGACGCCGATGTGGTCGAAGTCACACTCTGGGGGGTGGATGGCCCGGTCCGGCCCAAAAGGCAGGCGAGTTTACCCATCTCACTTGATAGCTATGCGCCGGGCGATCATATTTTCTTCCCCTATCGGGTTGAAGTTTTGTTGATCCAGGGTCGGTCGACCGCCCGGGCGCCCTACCCTTCAAAGGGTGAAGCCACTGATGTCACTGGAGTCCGAGGTCGATCTTCCCGGCGGAGCCGTGCTCCCCGGTGCGCTGCCCGACGCTCTGCGGGCCGAGCTCATCGCGTTCCGGCGCGACCTGCACATGCACCCGGAGCTCGGCAACCAGGAGTTCCGCACGACCGCCGCGATCAAGGAGCGGCTCGAGCGGGCCGGCCTCAAGCCGCGCGTCCTCGCCGTGGGGACCGGACTCGTCTGTGACATCGGCGTGGAGGGTGAGCAGTGGGACGGCGGTCCCAGCATGCTGGCCCTGCGGGCCGACATCGACGGCCTGCCCATCCCGGACACCAAGACGGACTGCCCGTACCGCTCGACCGTGCCCGACCGTGCGCACGCCTGCGGTCATGACGTGCACACCACCGTCGTCCTCGGCGCCGGCCTCGTCCTCGCCGAGCTGCACCGCCGGGGCGCCCTGCCCCGCCCCGTCCGGCTGATCTTCCAGCCCGCCGAGGAGGTGCTGCCCGGCGGTGCCGCCGACGTCATCAAGTGCGGGGCGCTGGAAGGCGTGGGCGCGATCATCGCCGTGCACTGCGACCCCCGGGTGGACGCCGGCAAGATCGGACTCCGCGAGGGTCCCATCACCTCGGCCTGCGACCGGCTGGAGATCGGCCTCGACGGTCCGGGCGGCCACACCGCCCGCCCCCACCTCACGACCGACCTGGTCACCGCCGCCGCCCGCGTCGTCACCGACGTGCCCGCGCTGGTCGGCCGCCGCTTCGACAGCCGCAGCGGGCTCGCCATCACCTGGGGCCGCGTCGAGTCCGGGCACGCGCCGAACGTGATCCCGCAGCACGCCGAGCTCTCCGGCACCGTGCGCTGCCTCGACCTGGAGGCGTGGCGGCAGGCCCCCGACGTGGTGGTCGCGGCCATCGACGAGATCGCCAACCTGTACCGCGCCAAGTCGGAGATCAACTACGTCCGCGGCGTGCCGCCCGTCGTCAACGAGCCCGGCGTCACCGAGCTGCTGCGCGACGCGATGATCGCCCGGCGCGGTGTCGAGTCCGTCGAGGGCACCGAGCAGAGCCTCGGCGGCGAGGACTTCTCCTGGTACCTGGAGCACGTCCCCGGCGCGATGGCCCGCCTGGGCGTCCGCACCCCCGGCGAACGCCAGATCCGCGACCTCCACCAGGGCGACTTCGACGTCGACGAGTCGGCCATCACGGTAGGCGTGGAACTCTTCACAGCCGCGGCCCTGGTCAACGGCCTCCGCTAGGACCGCCTGACCGGATGCCCCTGCCTTCCTCCGGGCGGGGGCGGTGGTGCCTTTCTCAGGGGCGCGGGGAACTGCGCGACAAGCCACGACGGCGCCGCACGGGTGCTCGGGGGCGCGGGGAACTGCGCGAAAACCACGACGCCGCCGCACGGGTCCGACGACCTCGACCCTCACGGCCCCGGCCCGGGCTGCCACACCCCCGGGCCCGACGGCCTACCCTCCGGTTGCGAGCGGCGCAGCCTCACGGCAGCCTGGTGCGCGTCACGAGGTAGGCACGCGCCGTGTTCCCGACTACACCTTTCGACCCCGTTCGATCCCGTGGTTCACAAGGGCGTAACCGGCCATCGGCACGAATGGATAACGGCCCCGCGGCGAACCGTTCCCAGGAGTGTCTACGCGCGTTAATGTGCGCCGAACCGAGCACCCATCGCGGGGCTTTGGAGAATGGGGAACTTCAGATGCGTCGGATTTCCAAACTGACCCGTGTCGCGGTGGGGGTCGCGTCGCTCGGGCTCGTCGCCACGGCCTGCGGCGGCACCAGCAGTGACAGCGGCGACAGTGACAGCAGCGACCGCGGCGTGGCCATCGCGTACGACGTCGGCGGCAAGGGCGACCAGTCCTTCAACGACGCCGCCTTCGCGGGCCTGACGAAGGCCAAGGACGAGTTCGGCTACAAGACGGCCGACATCGAGCCCACCGAGGGCGAGACGAACGCCGACAAGGAGCAGCGCCTGGCCTCGCTGGCCAAGCAGGGCTACAACCCGGTCATCGGCGTCGGCTTCGCCTACGGCCCGGCGATGAAGGCCGTGGCCGCCAAGTACCCGAAGACCACCTTCGGCATCGTGGACTCCGTCGTCCCGGGCAAGAACGTCGCCTCCCTCGTCTTCGCCGAGGAGCAGGCCTCCTACCTCGCCGGTGTCGCCGCCGCCAAGGCCACGAAGACCGACGTCGTCGGCTTCGTCGGCGGTGTCGACGTGCCGCTGATCCACAAGTTCGAGGCCGGCTACAAGCAGGGCGTGCAGGACACCAACTCCAAGGTGAAGGTCCTGTCGCAGTACCTGACGCAGACGGCCGAGGAGGGCGGCTTCTCCAGCCCCGACAAGGGCAAGGCCGCCGCCGAGGGCCAGATCGAGAAGAAGGCCGACGTGCTCTACGCGGCCGCCGGTCTGTCCGGCCAGGGTGTCATCGAGGCCGCCGCCAAGGCGAAGGTCTGGGCGATCGGCGTCGACTCCGACCAGTACAAGCAGGCCGCCCTGGCGCCGTACAAGAACTACATCCTCACCTCCGCGCTCAAGGACGTCGGCGGCGCGGTCTACACGCTGTCCAAGTCGGTCCACGACGGCAAGCCGCTGACGGGCACCCAGACCTTCGACCTCAAGGTCAACGGCGTGGGCCTCGCGGAGTCCAACCCGCAGTACGCGAAGGTCGCGGGTCTCCAGGACGCGGTGAACAAGGCCAAGCAGGAGATCATCGACGGCAAGATCAAGGTCAACACCGAGTGATCCGACCGGTCTGACCAGCCGAAGCGGGCGGGCACCCCCTGGGTACCCGCCCGCTCCGCGTGTCCCGGCTCTCCCGGACCGGATCACCCAGAGCCACCCCCCGTTTGCGGTCGGCAACGCCCCGGCCAAGCGCGGGTGATGGCTTGGCCACGGGCGCATAACAAGGTGGACAGAAGGGGTTTTCAGGCAGGTCTACGCGCGTTAATCTGCGGCGAAGCCAGCGCTGAAGCTGAACCGTCCGGCGCTGTGCACCTCGGTTGTACGACAGGAGCACCCACACATGCGCCGGATATCCCGGATCACGGTCGCAGGCGCAGCGACCGCCTCCCTGGCCCTCGCGCTCTCCGCCTGCGGCGGCACCTCGACCTCTGCCGGGTCGTCGGACTCGAAGGGCGACAAGGGCCTCGCCATCGCCTACGACGTCGGCGGCAAGGGCGACCAGTCCTTCAACGACGCCGCCTACGCGGGCCTGGAGCAGGCGAAGAAGGAGTTCGGGTACCAGACGGCCGACGTGGAGCCCACCGAGGGCGAGACGAACGCCGACAAGGAGCAGCGCCTGGTCTCCCTGGCCAAGCAGGGCTACAACCCGGTCGTCGGTGTCGGCTACGCGTACGCCGCCGCCGTGAAGGGCGCCGCGGAGAAGTTCCCGAAGACCACCTTCGGCATCGTCGACGACGCCACGATCAACACCAAGAACGTGGCCGACCTGGTCTTCAACGAGGAGCAGGCCTCCTACCTGGCCGGCGTCGCCGCCGCCAAGACCAGCAAGACGAAGGTCGTCGGCTTCGTCGGCGGCGTGGACATCCCGCTGATCCACAAGTTCCAGGCGGGCTTCGCGCAGGGCGTCAAGGACACCGACCCCAAGGTCAAGGTGCTCTCGCAGTACCTGACGCAGACGGCCGAGGAGGGCGGTTTCGCCAGCCCCGACAAGGGCAAGACGGCTGCCGAGGGTCAGATCGAGAAGAAGGCCGACGTCGTCTACGCGGCCGCCGGCCTGTCCGGTCAGGGCGTCATCGAGGCCGCCGCCGCCAAGAAGGTGTGGGCCGTCGGTGTCGACTCCGACCAGTACCAGCAGGAAGCCCTTGCCAAGTACAAGGACTCCATCCTGACGTCGGCGATGAAGGACGTCGCCAAGGCGGTGTACAACCTGGCGAAGTCGGTCGAGGACGGCAAGCCCGAGACCGGTATCGTTCGTGGCGATCTGAAGTCCGGCGAGGTGAGCCTGTCGAACTCCAACCCGAAGTTCGCGGACGACGCCGAGCTCCAGGCAGCCATCAAGACGGCCAAGGAGAAGATCATCAGCGGCCAGATCAAGGTCAAGAGCAGCTGACGAGCGACTGCCTCGAAGCAGGCGGTAACCCCCGGGGTTACGTCCGCTCGACGGGGTACGGGGAGCTGCTCCTCGTGCCCCGTTGCCGCGGGGCGTCGGCCCCTTTGTATGCCGTAGGGGCGCTACGCGCGTAGACGGCCCCCGTCCCCAGGAGAGTGCGCCATCAACGCGTCCAGCAGCCCTCCGGCCGGAGCGGCGGTCAACGAATCGGTGACCGCCGTCGAACTCGCCGGGATCACCAAGCGTTTCCCCGGAGTCGTGGCCAACCACGACATCCACCTCAGCGTCCGCAAGGGCACCGTGCACGCCCTGGTCGGCGAGAACGGCGCGGGCAAGTCCACGCTGATGAAGATCCTCTACGGCATGCAGAAGCCGGACGAGGGCACCATCTCGGTGGGCGGCGAACAGGTCACCTTCTCGTCGCCGGCCGACGCCATCGTCCGCGGCATCGGCATGGTCCACCAGCACTTCATGCTCGCCGACAACCTCACGGTCCTCGAGAACGTGGTCCTCGGCAGCGAGAAGCTCTACGGCATCGGCGCCAAGGCCCGCCGCAAGATCAAGGAGCTCTCCGAGCGCTACGGCCTCGGCGTCGAGCCCGACCTCCTCGTCGAGGAGCTCGGTGTCGCAGCCCGCCAGCGCGTGGAGATCCTCAAGGTCCTCTACCGCGGAGCCACCACCCTCATCCTCGACGAGCCGACCGCCGTGCTCGTGCCGCAGGAAGTGGACGCGCTCTTCGCCAACCTGCGCGAACTGCGCTCCGAGGGCCTGTCGGTCATCTTCATCTCCCACAAGCTCGGCGAGGTGCTCTCCGTCGCCGACGAGATCACCGTCATCCGCCGCGGCACCACCGTCGGCACGGCCGTCCCCTCCGAGACGACGCCCCGTCAGCTCGCCGAGATGATGGTCGGCAGCGAGCTGCCCACGCCCGAGACGGCCGAGTCCACGGTCACCGACCGCCCGGTCATCACCGTCGACCAGGTGCGCCTCGCGGCCCCCGGCGGCAAGGCCCTCCTGGACGACATCAGCTTCACCATCCACGCGGGCGAGGTCCTCGGCATCGCCGGCGTCGAGGGCAACGGCCAGACCGAACTGGTCGACGCCCTCATCGGCCTGCGGTCCGCCGACAGCGGCACCATCCGGCTCGCCGACGAGGAGATCACCGCCTGGCCCACCCGCAGGCGCCGCGAGCAGGGCATCGGCTACATCCCCGAGGACCGCCACCGCCACGGCCTCCTGCTGGAGGCACCCCTCTGGGAGAACCGCATCCTCGGCCACGTCACCGAGAAGCCCCTCGCCAAGGGCGTCTGGCTGGACCCGAAGGCGGCCCAGGAGGACACCCGCCGGATCGTCACGGAGTACGACGTCCGCACCCCCGGCATCGACGTCACCGCCGCCTCCCTGTCGGGCGGCAACCAGCAGAAGCTGATCGTCGGCCGCGAGATGAGCCACAAGCCCCGCTTCCTCATCGCCGCGCACCCCACCCGGGGCGTGGACGTCGGCGCCCAGGCCGCCATCTGGGACCACATCCGCGAGGCGCGCCGCGAGGGCCTGGCCGTGCTGCTGATCTCCGCCGACCTGGACGAGCTGATCGGCCTGTCCGACACGCTGCGCGTGATCTACAACGGCAAGCTGGTCGCCGACGCCGACCCGGCCACCATCACCCCCGAGGAGCTCGGCTCGGCCATGACCGGTGCCGCCACCGGGCACCTCGCGCACGACGACACCCCCGAGATCTCGAAGGCCGACGCCCCCGAGTCTCCGGAAGACGAGGCCCGCTGATGAAGAAGTTCGACAAGGAGCGCCTGCTCCTCGCGGTGGCCGGACCGGTCATCGCGCTGGCCGTGGCCTTCGTCCTGAGTGCGATCGTGCTGCTCGCCTCGGGCAAGAGCCCCTTCGAGCCGTTCGCCCTGATGTTCGAGCAGCTGGGCTTCTCCGACATCCAGGTCCTGATCATCAACCAGGCCTCGATGTACTACATCGCGGCCCTCGCGGTGGCCATCGGCTTCCGCATGAACCTGTTCAACATCGGCGTCGACGGCCAGTACCAGCTCGGCGCCATGATGGCCGCCGTCGTCGGCGCCCATGTGAACCTGCCGGCCGCCCTGCAGGTCCCGCTGCTGCTCCTGACCGCCGTCCTCACCGGCGCCTTCTGGTCCGGCATCGCCGGCGTCCTCAAGGTCACCCGCGGCGTCAGCGAGGTGGTCGCCACGATCATGCTCAACGCGATCGCCACCTCCGTGATCGCCTACATGTGGCTGCCGAACGTCTTCGGCGTCAAGGCCGGCAACAACAACACCACGGGCGAGATGTCCGAGTCCGGCTGGATCCCCGGGATCAGCCTGGGCGACGCCGGTGAGATCTACGGCCTGGTGCTGCTCGCCGTCCTGCTCGGCATCGGCTACTGGATCGTCCTCAACCGCACCCGCTTCGGCTTCGACCTGCGAGCCTCCGGCGCCTCGACGACCGCCGCCGCGGCCAGTGGCGTCGACCCCAAGCGCATGGTGCTGACCGCCATGCTGATCTCCGGCGGCATCGCTGGCCTGGCCGGCCTGCCGATCCTGCTCGGCGACAGCCACACCTACGACCTCAACTTTCCCACCGGCATCGGTTTCCTCGGCATCGGCATCGCCCTGCTCGGCCGCAACAGCCCGGTCGGCATCGCCTTCGCCGCGCTGCTGTGGGCCTGGCTCGACAAGGCCTCGCCCGAGCTGGACTTCCACGGCTACGACAAGGAGATCGCGGTCATCATGCAGGGCCTGATCGTCCTCTCGGTCGTCGTCTCCTACGAGGCCGTCCGCGAATGGGGCCTGCGCCGCCAGCAGCGTCGCGTCGGCGCCGAACTCGCCGCCGGACACGTCCTCGGCGCTCAGAACACGAAGGAGGTGGCTGGCCGATGACCACCGCGACCGACGTCAACCAGCCCACGCTGCAGCCCGCGGCGCCGACCGGCCGCCGCCTGTCGTGGCCCGTCCTGCTGCTCGTCATCGCCGGAGGCCTGGCGCTCACCTCGATCGTCCGCATCGTCACCGGCGCCGACGGCATCACCAACGTCAGCCAGATGTCCACCGCGCTCCAGCTCGCCGTGCCGATCGGCCTCGCCGGTCTGGGCGGCCTGTGGGCCGAGCGCGCGGGCGTGGTCAACATCGGCCTCGAGGGCATGATGATCCTCGGCACCTGGTTCGGCGCCTGGGCCGGCTTCCAGTGGGGCCCGTGGACCGGTGTCCTGGTCGGCATCCTCGGCGGCGCGATCGGCGGTCTGCTGCACGCCCTCGTGACCGTCACCTTCAACGTCAACCACATCGTCTCCGGTGTGGCCATCAACATCCTCGCCCTCGGCGCCACCCGCTACCTCGCGCCCCTCGCCTTCGAGGGCCACACGGGCGGCTCCGCCAAGCAGTCCCCGGCGGTGGACTCCCTCGGCAACTTCACGGTGCCGGGACTGTCCGACGCCCTGCGGGACCTCAACGCCCACGGCTGGTTCCTGATCTCGGACATCGCCGGCCTGCTCGGCGGCCTGGTCACCAACGTCTCCTGGCTGACCCTGATCGCCATCGCGCTGATCCCCGGCACCTGGTGGATCCTGTGGCGCACCGCGTTCGGCCTGCGGCTGCGCTCCTGCGGCGAGAACCCGGTCGCCGCCGAGTCCCTCGGCGTCAACGTCTACAAGTACAAGTACATCGCCGTCGTCATCTCCGGCGGTCTGGCCGGCCTCGGCGGTGCCTTCCTGTCCATCGTCGCCAACCCCTTCTACCTGGAGGGCCAGGTCAGCGGACGCGGCTTCATCGGTCTCGCGGCGATGATCTTCGGCAACTGGATGCCGGGTGGCCTCGCCCTCGGTGCGGGCCTGTTCGGCTACACCGACAGCCTCAACCTGCGCGGCGGCTCCTCCAACGTGCACGCCCTGCTGCTGCTCGGCGCGCTGCTGCTGATCATCGGGGCGATCTTCCTGGTGGTCCGCAAGAAGTACGCCCCGTCGATGATCACCGCGGTCGTCGCCGCCCTGGTCTTCGCCTGGTACGCGAGCACCGACGAGGTCCCGAACCAGGTCGTCTCCGCCACGCCGTACGTCATCACCCTGGTGGTCCTCGCCATGTCCGCGCAGCGGCTGCGGATGCCGAAGGCGGACGGACTGCCGTACCGGAAGGGGCAGGGCAAGTGACCGGCACCGGCCCGGACGTCGACTGGGAGACGCTGCGCGCTGTGGCGCGGGACGCCATGTCCCGGGCGTACGCCCCGTACTCCGGCTACCCGGTCGGCGTGGCGGCCCGCGTCGACGACGGCCGGATCATCTCCGGCTGCAACGTGGAGAACGCCTCGTACGGACTCGGACTGTGCGCCGAGTGCGGCCTGGTGTCCGAGCTGCACAACACCGGCGGCGGCCGGCTGACGCACTTCACCTGCGTCGACCGCGAGGGCGACACGCTCGTCCCGTGCGGACGCTGCCGCCAGCTGCTCCACGAGTTCGGCGGCCCGGACCTCCTGCTGGAGACCCCCGAGGGGATCCTCCCGCTGTCCCGGATGCTGCCCCAGGCCTTCGGCCCGGAGCACCTCAGCAAGTAATCTCCGTGCGGCCCCTCTGAGTTGCTCACGCGACCGGCTCAGGGGGGCCGTACGGCTTCTGGAAACCTCGGAAGGAAGCCAAGCCATGGCCATGGACGTCATCTCCGTCATCCGCACCAAGCGGGACCGCGGTGAACTCAGCGACGCGCAGATCGACTGGGTCATCGACGCGTACACCCGCGGGGAGGTCGCCGACGAGCAGATGTCCGCTCTCGCCATGGCGATCCTGCTGAACGGCATGAACCGCCGCGAGATCGCCCGCTGGACGGCCGCGATGATCGCCTCCGGCGAGCGCATGGACTTCTCGTCCCTGTCCCGCCCGACCGCCGACAAGCACTCCACCGGCGGCGTCGGCGACAAGATCACACTGCCCCTGGCCCCCCTGGTGGCGGCCTGCGGCGCGGCTGTCCCGCAACTGTCGGGCCGCGGCCTCGGCCACACCGGCGGCACGCTCGACAAGCTGGAGTCCATCCCCGGCTGGCGCGCGCTGCTGTCCAACGAGGAGATGCTGAACGTCCTCGACACCACCGGCGCGGTCATCTGCGCCGCCGGCGACGGCCTGGCCCCCGCCGACAAGAAGCTCTACGCACTCCGTGACGTGACCGGCACCGTCGAGGCGATCCCGCTGATCGCGTCCTCGATCATGTCGAAGAAGATCGCCGAGGGCACGGGCTCGCTGGTCCTGGACGTCAAGGTCGGCACCGGCGCGTTCATGCGGACGCTCGAAGATGCCCGCGAACTGGCCTCCACGATGGTCGGCCTGGGCACCGACCACGGCGTGAAGACGGTCGCGCTCCTCACGGACATGGCCACCCCGCTCGGCCTCACCGCGGGCAACGCGCTGGAGGTCCGCGAGTCCGTCGAGGTCCTGGCGGGCGGCGGCCCCGCGGACGTCGTCGAGCTGACGATCGCGCTCGCCCGGGAAATGCTCGACGCCGCCGGCATCAAGGACGCCGACCCGGCGAAGGCCCTCGCCGACGGCTCGGCGATGGACGTCTGGCGCCGCATGATCGCGGCCCAGGGCGGCGACCCGGACGCGGCCCTGCCGGTCGCCCGCGAGCAGCACGTGATCAAGGCCCCGTCCTCCGGCGTCCTGAGCCGCCTCGACGCCTACGACATCGGCGTCGCCGCCTGGCGCCTCGGCGCGGGCCGGGCCCGCAAGGAGGACCCGGTGCAGGCGGGCGCGGGCGTCGAACTGCACGCCAAGCCCGGCGACACGGTCACCGAGGGCCAGCCCCTGCTGACCCTCCACACGGACACCCCGGAACGCTTCGAGTACGCCCTGCAGTCGATCGAGGGCTCCTACGACATCGCGGCCGAGGGCACGGACGTCACGGCGTCGCCGGTGGTGCTGGAACGTATCGCCTGACCTTGGGGCTTCCACTTACGGGTGAACGGGATCGGTGGACCCTCGCCGATCCCGTTCGGCATGCTGGAGTCGGTGACGCACCGATAGGAGACCGCCAGTGCGACACGAAGTCGCTCCACCCAAGTAGATGACCTGCAAGGGGAAGAAGATCATGAGCAGGTCATCCCGGACCAGTGTCCAAGGTCCGTCCCCACTTCCGCATGCGTCGCTGGTAACGGCGGGGTGTGAAGCCGGAAGGGAAAGCTCAAGAGCAGCCCGGCCATCGGGTCGCAACAAGCGAGGGGAAGACCGGACGGGCTAATGAAAATGAACCCTTGAAGAAGTCCCGTAACTCCTGTGCCGCGTCGATGGTGAGCTGTCGGCGGCAGACAGGCCCTGGCGCGGAAGAGCGCACGACGACCCCTGAAGATTGGGGCCGAAGGGGGAGGACACCGTCGGGCCCGGGATTAAGAGGGAGCCCACCCCGGTCGCATCTTGTGGGAGCGGAACGTGGAAACCCCGTTGGAGTCCGGGAGTTGATCCCGGTAATCCGGAGGTAACGAAGGACCAAGCCTCCAGCGGGACAGGATGATCCGAGAAGCGAACGCCGACAGGGCGAAAGCCCAGAGGAAAAGGACGCGGTGTCCCCAGCCGTGTCCCATAACTCGTCGGATACGAGGCACGATGCCCCGGCCCGAAAGGGAGCCCACGCGGATCAGGTAGGCCCGTGAAGAAGAACTGTGAAGAACCCCGAACCGAAGGGCAAGTTGGATGCCGAAGGCAGGTGTGGCAGTGACCGCTACGGCGGCGCTGCCTCCTACGACGGCGAACGGACCAGAGGACTACGCCCAGACCTGGCACAGCATCGACTGGGCCAAGGCGGAGGCGTCGGTACGGCGACTGAGGCAGCGCATCTTCACAGCCGCGCAGGAAGGGGACCTTAAGAAGGTCCGCAACTTGCAGAAGCTCATGCTGCGGTCCCACTCGAACACGCTCGTGAGCGTGAAGCGGGTAACGCAGCAGAGCACAGGCCGTCGGACGGCCGGGATCGATCAGGAACGCGCGCTCACTCCGATCGCGCGAGGACGGCTGGCTGCTGAGATCACAGCGGAACGCTCGCCTGGAAAACCCCTGCCCGTCCGGCGCGTGTACATTCCCAAGGCCAACGGAAAGCAGCGACCCTTGGGTATTCCAGTCATCCGTGACCGGGTCCGCCAGGCCCGCGTCAAGAACGCACTGGAACCCGAGTGGGAAGCCCGGTTCGAACAACGAAGCTACGGCTTCCGCCCCGGCCAGGGTTGTCATGACGCGATCGGCGCTATCTACATCGTCGCAGGCCAGAAACGGGCCAAGCGGTTATGGGTGCTCGATGCGGACCTGACGGCGGCGTTCGACCGCATCTCACACGACCACTTGATGAACCTCATCGGGGCCTTCCCTGCACGGGATGCAATCCGAGGATGGCTCACAGCGGGAGTGATGGACGGCGGACGTCTCTCGCCCACTGAGGAGGGAACTCCTCAGGGCGGTGTCATCAGCCCACTGCTGCTCAACGTGGCCTTGCACGGCATGGAAACGGCAGCCGGGCACCTCGCAGAGGGACGCTCCAACAAGTCCCGAAGAGATGCCCCGGTGCTGGTCCGGTACGCAGACGACTTCGCTGTGTTCTGTCACAGTGAAGAGGAGGCACGCCGGGTCAAGGAGCAGTTGTCTCAATGGATGGCCCCGCGGGGGGTCGCCTTCAACGAGGAGAAGACATCCGTCATCCACCTTGAAGAAGGTTTCGACTTCCTCGGGTTCAATATCAGGAGATACAACGGCACCCTGCTGATCAAGCTGAGTAAGGCGGCCGTAAGAAGGGTCCGGGAACGGCTCCGCAGTGAAGTGATCGGCCTGAGAGGGGCGAACGCTGCGGCTGTGGTGAGAAAGCTCAACCCGATCATCAAGGGCTGGGCCACCTACTACCGGACGGTGGTGTCCAAGGAGACCTTCAAGTCCCTGGACTTTTACATGTGGACGCTCACGCAGAAGTGGGTCAAACACTCCCACCCGAACAAGCCGAAGAGCTGGCGCCTGGCCAAGCACTACGGCGTTTTCAACTCGACCCGGAAGGACCAGTGGGTATTCGGTGACCGGGATACCGGCACCTATCTCTACAAGTTCAACTGGACCAGAATCGTCCGGCACGTGATCGTCAAGGAGGGCAACTCTCCTGACGACCCCTCGCTGGCCGACTACTGGGTGAGCCGCCGTAGCAGGAGGATGCCCGGGACCGCCGACAGGTGGACCATTACCCTCGCATCCCGCCAGAAGGGGATCTGTCCGCTGTGCAAACAGCCGTTGATCCCCGACGCCGAGTACACACCGGACAACCCTCGCGAGTGGGCCGCGTGGTTCTCGGCATCGATGAAGCCGCTGCACAAGCACCACTTCATCTATCGGCGCGACGGCGGCACGGACGAGCGGACGAACCTTCGCCTCGTACACGCTGACTGCCATCGCCAGCACCACGCCGGCGATCACAGAAGGGCCAAGCAAGATGACCGACCCGCGTGACTCCAGGGGCCCGCTTGAGCCGGATGCGGTGAACAGCCGCACGTCCGGTTCTGAGGGGGCCGGGGGGCGGCAACGCCCTCCGGCTACCCGACTGAGCGCACTCACCGTGAGCCAGGACCCCGAACAGAGCTGGGACGACCTCGTCCGGTTCTGGGAGGAGATGGATTGGCCCGAGGGCAGCAAGGTGGAGATCATCGAGGGGATCATCACCGTGTCACCTGCTCCCGCTTACCGCCACAATGTGATCGCGGCCCGCATCCAGCGTCGCCTCTACTCCGTGATCCCCGAGGACTGGGAGATTTTCCAGACACTGGCGATCGCCGTGCCGTCACGTCTCGGCATGCTCATCCCAGATCTCGTGGTGGCCCCCGTGCGGGAGGACGCTGACACGGACACCCACATCCCGGCCGCCCTCGCCGAACTCGTAGTCGAGGTCACGTCCAAGTCCAACGCTCGCCACGACCGGGTCAGCAAGCCGGCCGCCTATGCCACTGCCGGTATTCCGCTCTACCTCCTCGTGGACCGCTGGGCTGCCGACGGCCCCACCGTGACGCTCTACGGCGAGCCCAAGGGCGATGTCTACCGCCCCCTGGGCAACGCGAAGTTCGGCGAGTCGATCAAGCTGCCGGCTCCCTTCGGCCTCGTCATCGACACCGGCGAGTTTCCGGAGGGCTGAGTCACCCCAGCACCGCCGCCACCACCACCACCAGCACCGGAACCGCCAGCACCGTCGACAGCAGGATCGCCTCCCTCGCCATCACCTCGCCCACCCGGTAGCTGCTCGCGTACGTGAACAGGTTCTGCGCCGCCGGCAGTGCGGACGTCACCACCACGTCGAGCAGCAGGGCACCGTGCAGGCCGAAGACGCCCGCCGCCAGGGCCCAGGCTGCCAGGGGCTGGACGACCGACTTGAGGGCCACGGCGAGGAGTACCGGGGCCCGTTCCGCGCCGCGCAGCGGAAGCGTGCTGCCGCGCAGGGAGATGCCGAAGGCCAGCAGGACCGCAGGGACCGACATGTTGCCGATCAGGGTGAGGGGGTCCAGCAGAGGTCCCGGCACCCTGAGGCCCGACGCCGAGACCGCCACCCCGGCCAGGGAACCCAGCGCTATCGGATTGCGCAGCGGCGTGAGCAGCCGCTGCCACAGCGGCCGCTTCTCCCCACCGCTCGCCAGGTCCAGGACCGTCAGCGCCACGGGCGTCACCCCGACCAGCTGGAACAGCAGCACCGGCGCGACCAGCGACGCGTCGCCCAGCACGTACACGGCGATCGGGATGCCCAGGTTCCCGGAGTTGACGTAACTGGAGCACAGCGCGCCGATCGTCGTCCGGCCCACGCCCCAGCCCCGCGCCGCGCCCACCGCCACGAAGACACCCGCGGCCGCTGCCGTGCTCATCGCCGTGACCAGCAGCCGGTCGGAGAAGATCACCGAGAGGTCGGCCTGCGCGAGGGTCGTGAAGAGCAACGCCGGGGACGCGACGTGGAAGGCGAGCTTGGTGAGGACCTCGCGGCCGCCGTCGCCCAGATACCCCCGCCGGCCGATCAGATAGCCGACGCCGATGACGACGGCGATGACCGCGAACCCGCTCAGCACCCCCCGCACGGCACCTCCCTGCAGACGAGGAGGGCATGGAGCAGCGCGGCATGGGCAGATGGTTGGGGCATACAGCAAACCCTCCGGGGAAGGCGCTGCCCGGGTCAATGTGATCCTTACGGCGTCGGCAGGCCGCACGGCGGCCCGGCAGGACGGACAGTCGCGATGAGTTACAGCCGCCCGCCCGGTCTACCGATCGTGGACGCCATGACACCGCCCGTGCTCGTACTGCCCGGCCCCCTCACCCGGGACGAGGTGAGAGGGCTCAGCGACGATGTGCGGGCACTGCTGCACGGCAGCGGTGCCCGGGTCGTGGTGTGCGATGTCGCGGGCCTGGGGCCGCCGGGGCTCGCCGCCGTCGACCTGCTGGCGAGGCTCCAGCTGGCCGCCCGCCGGGCCGGGGGACGGATCCGGCTGCGCGACCCCGACCCGGCCCTACGCGCCGTGCTCGACCTGGTCGGTCTCCGCTTCGAGGTGGAGGGGGAGGTCGAAGAGCGGGAACCAGCGCTGGGTGTCGAGGAAGCAGTGGAACCCGGTGATCCGGCCGCCTGAGAGCTCCAGCACCTGGACCGCCCACGGCATGAAGCCGCCGTTGTCCGGGTCCGGCTTGTACTGGGCGAACCCCGGCAGGCCGTTGACCTGCACGGGCACCAGCCGGGAGCCCGCGCAGGGCGCGCCGAGCGTGGTCATGAAGCCGGTGATGTCCCGCGTGCCGGTCAGCCACAGGTCGAACGGCGGCATCGTCATGACCGCGTCCTCGTGCAGCAGGGCCGTCAGCGCCGCCATGTCGTAGCCCTCGAAGGCCGCCACATAGCGGTCCAGCAGCTTCTTCTGGTCCTCGTCCAGCGGGTCGGAGACCGCCGCGTCGGCGCCCGGCTCCTGCCGCTCGGCCAGGGTGGCGCGGGCCCGCTGGAGGGCGCTGTTCACCGACGCCACCGAGGTGTCCAGCAGCTCGGCGACCTCGCTGGCCTTCCAGGCCAGGACCTCGCGCAGGATCAGCACAACCCGCTGCTTGGCCGGGAGCTGCTGGAGGGCGGCCATGAAGGCGAGCCGCACGGACTCCTTGGCGACCGCGGCCTCCGCCGGGTCGTGGGTCGTGGGCAGCACACGGGCGTCGGGCATGGGCTCCAGCCAGGTGTTGTCCGGGCGGGGGGAGAGCGCGGCCCGGGCGAGCGGGGTGGACTCGGTCAGGTCCATGGGCCGGGCCCGCTTGTTGCCCGCGGTCAGCATGTCCAGGCACACGTTGGTCGCGATCCGGTAGAGCCAGGAACGCAGGCTGGAGCGGCCCTCGAACTTGTCGTAGCTGCGCCAGGCGCGGACCATCGTGTCCTGCACCGCGTCCTCCGCCTCGAAGGAGGACCCGAGCATCCGGTAGCAGTACCCCGTCAGCTCGGTTCGGTGTGCCTCCAGCCTGGTGTCCAGGTCCGTCGATGTCGCCGTGCCGTTCGCCATCTCCACCCACCCCTGTGGACGTTCTGTTCACGCGCCGTTGCGCCCCAGTACTTCGGAAGCTACCGCAGCCCACTGACAACGGCCCCCCGAGCGCACAAAAGCGCAGGTCGAAGGGGTTGATCCAGACGGGCTGAGACAGACCCGCAGGCCTTCACACCAGCTCCTTGACCGACATCAGCAGATGCCGGTGCTCCCCGGCTACGGTCGATCCGGAATTCCATGAAAAAATCCCCCTGCTCGGTCCGGTGGTCAGCCGACGCGGACGGTATCCGCACCCACTGACAACCGGCCCCGACCAGGGGGAGGAACGGCGTCGAGGCTCAGGCGGCCGTGGCCAGCCGCCGGCGCTGCAGTCGGGCCGCCCGGGTCCCGAAGACGGTGATCGTCACGACGCCCAGGACCGCCAGGAGCCCGACCCCGACCGTCCCGGCCCAGCCACCCGCGTGGAAGGCGATCGCGCCGACCGTGCTGCCCGCGCTGGAGCCGATGTAGTACGCCGACTGGTACAGCGCCGAGGCCTGGGCGCGGCCGTGCGTGGCCGTCTTGCTGACCGCCGAGGAGGCGACCGCGTGGCCCGCGAAGAAGCCCGCCGTGATCAGGACCAGGCCCAGCAGGACCAGCGGCAGGGTGCCCGCCAGGGACAGCAGCAGGCCCGCGGCCGTCGTGCCGCCGCCCGCGTACAGCGCGCCCCGGCGGCCCAGCCGGCCGACCAGCCGGCCGGCGGTCGACGCCGACACCGTGCCGACCAGGTACACCAGGAAGATCGAGCCGATGATGCCCTGCGGCAGCGAGAACGGGGCCTCGGTCAGCCGGTAGCCGATGACCGTGTACACGCCGCCGAACACCGTCATGAACAGCGCGCCGATCGCGTACAGCCGGCACAGCAGCGGGTTGGACAGGTGGTCACGGACCGTCCGGGCCAGGACGCGCGGTCGCAGCGAACCGGCCCTGAAGTGCCGCGGGGCGGGCAGCAGCAGCCGGAAGGCCACCGCGCACGCCACCGCGATCACACCGATGACCCCGACGGCGACCCGCCAGCCCCACTCCTGCGCGACCCAGCCGGTGATGACCCGGCCGCTCATCCCGCCGACGCTGTTGCCGGCGACGAACAGGCCGATGGCGGTGACCAGAGCCTTGGGGGTGACCTCCTCCGCGAGGTACGCGGTCGCCGACGCCGGCAGCCCGGCCAGGGCGGCGCCCTGCAGGGCCCGCAGCGCGATCAGCGCGCCGAGGGAGGGGGCGAAGGGCACCAGCAGCCCGAGCGTGACGGCCACGGCCAGCGACGCGGTCATGATTGCCCGGCGTCCGTATCGCTCCGACAGGGCGCTCATCGGCAGCACGAACAGCGCCAGCCCGCCCGTCGCGGCGGCCACCGTCCAGCTCGCGTCGCTCGCCGCCACCCCGAACTCGCCGGAGATCAGCGGGAGCAGCGCCTGGGTGGAGTACAGCAGCGCGAAGGTCGCGACACCCGCGAGGAAGAGGGCGAAGCTCATCCGGCGGTAGCCGGGTCCGCCCGGCGAGACACGGGAGTCGGCAGCAGGGACAGAGACATCGGCGCCCACGACGGTGGACGCCCCGGTACTGGCGGGAGACATGCCTCGAACCTACGGACGCCCCCACTCATCCGTCCAATGCATGGAACGGTCATAATCGTTCCCATGGTGCATCAGCCAAGCTCACAGGGTCGCCTGTCACCAAGCAGTGACACAGAAGACATGGCACAGATGTCGAAGGTGCTGGCGCCGCGCCTCGCGTACTTCGCGGGCGTCGCCCGTACCGAGCACGTCACCCGCGCCGCCCAGGAGATGAACGTCCCCCAGTCGACCCTCTCCCGGTCCATGGCCCGCCTGGAGCAGGACCTGGGCGTCGACCTGTTCGCCCGGCACGGCCGCACGGTCTCCCTCACCCCGGCCGGCCGCACCTTCCTCGCCTCCGTGGAGCGCGCCCTGGCCGAGGTCGAGCGTGCCGCCGAGGAGGTGCGCGCCGACGCCGACCCGACCACCGGCAAGGTCGCCTTCGGCTTCCTGCACACCATGGGCGCCGAGACCGTCCCGGGCCTGCTGCACGCCTTCCGCGCGGACCATCCGCGGGTCCGCTTCAGCCTCGTCCAGAACTACGGCGAGGCCATGCTGGAACGCCTCCGCGCCGGCGAGCTCGACCTGTGCCTGACGTCCCCGGTGCCGGACGCCCCCGATCTGGTGGCCCGCCGCCTGGATGAGCAGAAGCTGCGCCTGGTCGTCCCCGCCGACCACTCCCTGGCCGGGCGCCGCCGCATCCGCCTCGCCGAGGCCGCGGACGAAACGTTCGTCACCCTGGAACCCGGCTACGGCCTGCGCCGCATCACCGACGACCTCTGCAGCGAGGCCGGCTTCAAGCCCCGCATCGCCTTCGAGGGCGAGGAGGCGGAAACACTGAGGGGCTTGGTGGCAGCGGGCCTCGGAGTCGCCCTCCTGCCTCCACCGGCGGTCCCGCGCCCAGGGGTGGTGGAACTGACGGTCACGGCCCCGAGAGCGGCCCGGGAAATCGGCGTGGCCTGGCTGGAGGGCCACCCGGACACGCCGCCGGTAGCGGCTTTCAAGAAGTTCCTGCTCTCAAGGAGGGGGAGCCTGCTGCCCTGATCTTGGGGGGGCGGGAAACTGCGCGAGCAACCACACACCACCCGCACCCCGAAACCACCGCAACCTGAACGGCGCTACCGCCTCGAAGGACTGAACCCCGCAGCGAGCGGCATCCGCAACCCCAACGGCGGCGGCGCCGCGAACGCGTCCCGCACCGGCCGCGACACCGCCCGCCCGAACAACGCCCCCATCACGAAGTCCTCGGCCAGAGCCACCACTTCGTCCCGGTACTGATGCAACCCGTGCCCGTCCGCGTGCACTTCGAACCGGCACACGTCCCGGTTCGCCTTCTTCGCCCGTGCCGCCAGCCGGAACGACAGCTCTGGATCCGTCCGCCCGTCGCTCGTGCCGTGCACGATCAGCACCTGGCGCCCGACCAGCTGCTTCACCGGTTCGGGTGGCGCCGCGACGTCCTCCTCCGGCAGCCAAGGGGCGAGCGCCAGCACGGAGTTGACGGCGTCGTGGCCCCCCGCCCGCAGCCCGGCCCGGCCGCCCATCCCGAGACCGACGAGACAGACCGGGACGTCCCCGTACCGCCGGACGACCTCGTCGGCCGCCCAGGTCGCGTCCTGCGCGAGATTGGCCTCGTCGCCGTTCCAGCCGCGGCAGCGGTAGTGCACCACGTGCACGGCGAGACCCTCGTCCCGGCCCGCGCGGGCCAGGCGGCGCCCGACGGCACGCACGGAAGCGGCCGCCAGCAGGGGCGACGGTCTGCGGCCACTGACCTCGTCGCCGCCGGGGAGCAGCAGCACCACGCCGCTCACCGCCGTCGGTGCCGGACCCAGTGCCCTGCCCAGCCGGGCCCTGCGAACCGGCGTCGCTTGGTGTGCCATGACAGAACAGTGTCAGAAACGCGGGTGTACTCGACCCGTCCTCGGGGTCACCGTTACGTATCGACGAAAACGTCAAGCGTCCGGGAACGCGCCGTCTACGCGCGTAGGAGTTACAGTGCGGAAATGACGAGCCAGACCACGCCGAACACCCCGACACCGGACCAGATCCGCCGGGCACCCAAGGTTCTGCTGCACGACCACCTCGACGGCGGTCTGCGCCCCGGCACGATCGTCGAACTCGCCCGCGCCTGCGGCTACACCCAGCTCCCCGACACCGACCCCGAGAAACTCGGCGTCTGGTTCCGCGAGGCCGCCGACTCCGGTTCCCTGGAACGGTACTTGGAGACGTTCTCGCACACCGTCGGCGTCATGCAGACCCGTGACGCCCTGGTCCGGGTCGCCGCCGAGTGCGCCGAGGACCTGGCCGCGGACGGCGTCGTCTACGCCGAGGTGCGCTACGCCCCCGAGCAGCACCTGGAGGGCGGCCTCGGTCTCGAAGAGGTCGTCGAGGCCGTCAACGAGGGCTTCCGGGAAGGGGAGCGGCGCGCCCGGGGCAACGGTCTGCGCATCCGCGTGGGCGCGCTGCTCACCGCCATGCGGCACGCGGCCCGTGCCCTGGAGATCGCCGAACTGGCCAACCGGTACCGGGACCTGGGCGTCGTCGGCTTCGACATCGCCGGTGCCGAGGCCGGCTACCCGCCCACCCGGCACCTGGACGCCTTCGAGTACCTCAAGCGCGAGAACAACCACTTCACCATCCACGCCGGCGAGGCCTTCGGCCTGCCCTCCATCTGGCAGGCCCTGCAGTGGTGCGGCGCCGACCGGCTCGGCCACGGCGTGCGGATCATCGACGACATCCAGGTCCACGAGGACGGCCGGGTCGAACTCGGGCGGCTCGCCTCCTACGTCCGCGACAAGCGCATCCCGCTGGAGCTGTGCCCGAGCTCCAACCTCCAGACCGGGGCCGCGTCCTCGTACGCCGAGCACCCCATCGGTCCGCTGCGCCGGCTGCACTTCCGGGCCACGGTCAACACGGACAACCGCCTGATGTCCCACACCAGTATGAGCCGGGAATTCGAGCACCTTGTCGAGGCGTTCGGTTACACGCTCGACGACATGCAGTGGTTCTCCGTCAATGCGATGAAATCATCTTTCATTCCTTTCGATGAACGACTGGCCATGATCAATGACGTGATCAAGCCCGGATATGCCGAGCTGAAATCCGAATGGCTGTTCCGTCAGACCGCTTCCACCAGCGGTTCTGGCGCCTTGTAGGGCTGAATCAGGGGTGTTCGGCACACAGTGAATGCGGGCGGTGTTCACCATCCGTCCGCATTTCGATGTTTGCGGCGGGCAGGGCCGCCTGATTACGGTCGCGGAACCGCTCACACCCGTCATCCCGTAACGAGGACGCATTTTCATGAAGCAGTCTGCTGCCAAGACCCTCGGTGTCGCCGCTCTCGGTGCCGCCTTCGCCGCCGCCGGTGCGGGTGCCGCCAACGCCGCCCCGGCCCTCCCGGACCCCGCCCAGGCGCTGGAGACCGTCACCGCGGTGGCCCCGGCGGAGCAGCTCTCCCAGACGCTGCCGGCGGGCGCGGGTGAGGCGGTGGGCCAGGGGCAGACTCTGGCCGGCACCGGTCTCGCCGCCGCCCAGCCGGTCGCCGGGCAGCTGCTCGCCCAGGGCCCGACCGGCCCGGCCGCCAAGCTGCTCGGCGGGCTCCCGACCAAGGGTCTGCCGGTGAACGGCGTTCCGGCCGTCTGAGCCTCCCGTCGAGGCGGACGCACACGCCGATGGGGCGCACCCGCACGGGTGCGCCCCATCGGCGTTCTCACATACGGGCGTCACCAGGCCGTCCGGGCCTTGCCGTGCGTCTTGTCCTCCGCGGGCAGCAGGATCCACAGCGCGATGTACAGCAGGAACTGCGGGCCGGGCAGCAGACACGAGATCAGGAAGATCACCCGCATCGTGGTCGCGGAGGTGCCGAAGCGCCGGGCCAGTGCGGCGCACACTCCGCCGATCATGCGGCCGTGGGTGGGGCGGGCGAGGCGGGACATGTGCGACTCCTTCAACGTCGGTGCGGTGAGGCCTCTCGTCCGAGTACCCCATCTGCACTCCACGCTACGGAGACGAAGGGGGCAAAGCGTCGCTCCACGGGGCGATCCCGACCCTGGGAATCGTCGGGGTCCGACCCTGAGCCGGCTCCTCCGGAGGGAGGGGCGCGCGCAGCAGCCGGGCGGTGGTGCGGCGGCGCAGCCAGGAGCGGCCCGCCGGAACCAGCGCGAGATGCGCGAGGGCCACGCCCACGGTGTTCAGGAACAGCGAGTCGACGTCGACGACCTGACCGGGCACGCCGGTCTGCAGCAGTTCGATGCCCCAGGAGAGCAGCGCCCCGGCCGCGACGGTGCGCAGCAGGGACGCCAGCGGCGAGACGACCAGCCTGCCGCCCGCCAGCGGCAGCAGCACACCCAGCGGGGCGAGCAGGGCCAGCCCCTCCCCGATCCGGCGGGCCGCCTCGGGCCAGCCCAGGGCGAGATCGGCCCGGATACCGGCGAACGGTCGGAGATTGGCGGGCATCACCCAGGGCACGTCCAGCGGCCGCAGCGTGAACCAGGCGACGAACGCCAGGTGTGCGACGAGGAGGACACCTCCTGTCACACGGATGCGGGACGCGGCGCTGCCGCCGATGGAGCCTTGACGCTGCACGCCCCCCAAGACGCGGCCTTCGGCGCCTTCGGTTCCGGGATGGACCCCGTCGGCCCTGTGAGGCATACGCCACAGCCCCGGCGGATCACTCCCCGGCCGCGTCCTTCGACGGCGGTTCCGTGCTGCCCGGCCGGGCCCGCACCTCGTCGGTGCACTCGTAGCGGCGCGGGCTCTCGGCACCGGGGCCGCCCAGGATCACCGAGCCGTCGCCCTCGGCCGCGGCCGAGTCGGAGAAGGTGCACACGATCTGCGCGAGGGCGTAACTGGTGAGGCCGGCCGGTGCCGTGCTCAGCCGCAGCGTGTCCTCCGGGTCGCCGGGGCGCGGCCGGCCGACCGTGATGCCGCCGCGGACGTCCGTGCTGTAGCCGGCCTCCTTCTCGGCGGTCGACGGCGGTGTGGCGAGCTGGTCCAGCAGGCCCTGCGCGACGAGCATGCGCCGCTCGGAGTCGGCCGCGCCGTCCGGGACCCGCACGGTCCGGTCGACGGTCACCAGCGAGGACCCGCACAGCAGGAACACCTGCACCGGCACCCCCCGGGTCGCCTGGGTGGAGACGTCCGACTCGGAGAGGGAGCACTGCACCCTTGAGGGCGCGGGCCCGAAGTTCGTCGGCACCTCCGTGGCCCGGATCCCGCAGCCGGCCAGCAGCACGGCGAGCGCCGGAACGGCGAGCAGCCGGGACACGGCCGCCAGACGCGCGGTCATCATGCGTCCCCCTTCGAGTCCTCGCCCTGCGGCCGGTCGGTGCCGCTGTCCTGCCCCAGCTCGTCCTCGGCGGGCTGCTCCTCCGCGGGGGACGTGCCGCGCGGCAGCCGCAGGGTGAACACCGCGCCCGAGTCGGGCGAGTTGGCCGCGGTGATCTCACCGCCGTGGATGTGGGCGTTCTCCAGCGCGATGGACAGCCCGAGGCCACTGCCCTCGGAGCGCGGCCGGGAGGCGCTGGCCTTGTAGAAGCGGTCGAAGACGTGCGGCAGGACGTCCTCCGGAATGCCGGGCCCGTGGTCCTGGACCTCGATGACGATCGAGTCGTCCGCCTCCCGCACGGACACCCGCACCGGGGAGCCGCCGTGCTTGAGCGCGTTGCCGATGAGGTTGGCCAGGATGACGTCCAGGCGGCGCGGGTCCAGCCGGGCGTGCAGGCCGCGCTCGGCGTCCAGCTCCACCGCGTCCAGCCAGGCCCGGGCGTCGATGCAGGCGGTGATCTGGTCGGCGAGGTCGACGTCGTCCAGGACGAGCCGCGCGGTGCCCGCGTCGAAGCGGGTGACCTCCATCAGGTTCTCGACCAGGTCGTTCAGCCGCCGCGTCTCGCTGACCACCAGCCGGACGGCGGGCTCGATCATCGGGTCCATGCTGCCGGTCTCCGCCTCCAGCTCCTCCTCCAGGATCTCCGTCACGGCGGTGATCGCGGTGAGGGGGGTACGGAGTTCATGGCTCATGTCCGCGACGAACCGCCGGGACGCCTCGTCCCGCGCGGCCATGTCCTCGACCCGCTTCTCCAGCGCCTCGGCAGCGTAGTTGAACGTCCGTGACAGATCGGCGAGTTCATCGGTCCCGGACACCCGCAGCCGGGTGTCCAGCTTGCCCTCGCCGAGCCGCCGCGCGGCCGTCCCGAGCCGCTGCACCGGCTTCAGCACGGTCGTCGCCGCGGCCTGCGCCAGCAGCGCCGAGCCGATCAGCGCGAGTCCCGTGGCGATGCCCAGCGACCAGGCCAGCGAGTTGAGGTCCTTGGCCTCCGGCTCCAGCGACTTGAGCATGTAACCGGTCGGGCCGCCGCCGATCACCCGCGTACCGGCCACCAGATACGGGGTGTCGTGGTCGACTATCCGCTGCCAGTACAGGTGGTACGGGTACTTGTTGGCCCCGTCGACCTTCTGCGTCCTGTTCACCGCCGTGCGCAGCGACTTCGGCACGTCCCGCAGCGAGAAGCCGTTCAGCCCGCCGGAGCTGCCGTAGACGGTCCGGCCCTCGGTGTCGCGGCCGACCAGCAGCACGCTGAAGCGCTGGTCGCTGCCCGCCATCTGGCCCGCGGTGTGCTGCAGCTCGTCCTGCGTGGGACGCTCGGGCAGCGCGCCCGCCCGGTTCTGCATCTCCTGCTCGAAGTCGCGCAGCACGGCGTCCTGGGTGCGGGTGAGCACGGCCTCGCGGTTGAGCCAGTACGCGATGGCGGACGCGGACACGGCGGCCGTGAGGGCCACCAGTCCGAAGACGACGACCAGCCGCAGCCGCAGGCTGGTGAAACGCAGCCGCGACAGAACTCCCTTGCGCGCCCCGGTCCAGCCGTGGGCCCCCCCTTGGTGCGCCTGTGTCACTGAGGCGCGTCCAGCCGGTAGCCGACACCCCGCACGGTACGGATCAGCGTCGGGGACGACGGCACGTCCTCGACCTTGGCACGCAGCCGCTGGACACACGCGTCCACGAGACGCGAGTCGCCCAGGTAGTCGTGCTCCCACACCAGCCGCAGCAGTTGCTGCCGGGACAGCGCCTGGCCCGGCCGCCGGCTCAGCTCCAGCAACAGCCGCAGCTCGGTCGGCGTGAGCTGGAGGTCCTCGCCGTTCTTCGTCACGGTCATGGCCGCACGGTCGATGACCAGCGACCCGAAGCTCGCCGCATCGGTCGACTCGCGTTCGCCGCGCCGCAGCACCGCCCGGATCCGGGCGTCCAGCACCCGCCCCTGGATCGGCTTGACCACGTAGTCGTCGGCGCCGGACTCCAGCCCGACCACCACGTCGATGTCGTCGCTGCGCGCGGTCAGCAGGATGATCGGCAACTGGTCCGTGCGCCGGATGCGCCGGCACACCTCGAACCCGTCGATGCCGGGCAGCATCACGTCCAAAACGATCAGATCCGGCCGCTGCTCACGGAGCAGCTTCAGACCGTCCTCACCGCTGGCAGCGGTCGCCACGCGATGACCCTGGCGCGTCAGTGAGAGCTCCAGGGCCGTCCGGATGGCGTCGTCGTCCTCGATCAGCAACAGGGAAGGCACGCGCTCATTCTGGCCCATGGAGGGGTCGGGGTTCGACCGGTGGGGCCCAGTCGTTGCGGGCCGATAGCGCCGGCGCCTGTGGACGACCCGTGGCCGGCCTGTGGCCGACCCCTGTGACAGGCCTGTGACAGTCGGCGGACACGGCCATGAAAGTGCCGCGGCAAGCTTCTCGGCACAGGCAAGGAAGCCCGCCCGAACAGGCGGGCCGCACATCGGAAGTCCACGACGGGGGGCGCGAGATGAACACGCTGCACGGCATCAGCACCAGCGCAGTTGTCACGCGTCTGCACGACGTGCACCGGGGTTCCGAGAAGTCCGGTGTGGTGAGCACGCGGGGGTGCGCTCACGGTACCGGGCGTCAGCACACCGGGTTCATGACGGTGGTTGACGCACACACGGGGGAGAACAAGGGGACGGGGGCGGCTCACGGGGGAGCCGCGTACGGGGAGGGCTCGGGGGAGCGCCGCTCGGCGGCGGAGGCGGAGTTCACCGCCTACGTCCAGGAGCGCCGCGCCTCCCTGTACGCAACCGCCTACCACCTGACCGGCGACCGCTTCGCGGCCGAGGACCTGCTGCAGAGCGCGCTGTTCTCGACGTACAAGGCGTGGGACCGGATCAGTGACAAGGCCGCGGTCGGCGGATACCTCCGCCGCACCATGACCAACCTGCACATCAGCGCCTGGCGGCGCCGCAAGCTCAACGAGTACCCGACCGAGGAACTGCCGGAGACGCCCGGTGACACGGACGCGATGCGCGGCACCGAGCTGCGCGCGGTCCTGTGGCAGGCGCTGGCCCGGCTGCCCGAACTCCAGCGCACCATGCTGGTCCTGCGCTACTACGAGGGCCGCACGGACCCGGAGATCGCGGAGATCCTCGACATCAGTGTCGGCACGGTGAAGTCCAGCATCTGGCGGTCACTCCGCCGGCTGCGTGAGGACGAGGTCCTCAGCTTCGGCCGTGACGAGGAGGACGCCTTCGGCGAGCTCGTCGCCTGAAGGTCGGGGGGAGCACCACAAGGGGACCCACGGGGGAACTGCACGGACGCTGGGGGGCGTCCTCGCAGGAGAGTGGGGACTCGGGGGAGGACAACGGGGGAACGGGGAAGCGGGACTGGAGGGCCGGGGGGGTCCGTCCAGTCCCGCTTTCTTCGTGCCCTGACCGCCGCGACCGGCAGGCGCCCTCGGGCACCTGCTGTCGAGGCCGCCTGCTGTCCGGTCGCCTTACGCCCAGGTCATCTGCCACCTCGGCTGTTCCGTCTAGGCCGCCGTGCGGAGGCTCTCGCACCTGCCTGCCGCCGCTGCCGCCAGCCGGCCCATCGCCTCGTCGCGGTCGCAGGCGTACGCGCCCAACGCGGTCTGGCGGGCGACGATCGTGCGCTCCTGCCGCATCAGGCGCCAGCCGCGGCGCAGCAGGAACGGCACCGACTTGCGGCCCTCCTTCAGGTCCCGCAGGAAGCGTCGGCGGAACGTCTTCACCGGGCCCCGGCTCAGGCACAGCGCGTCGGCGAGGACGCCGAGTTCACGGCAGCGCGTGACGATCTCCGCGGCGAAGACGCCCTCCGCGATGAACAGCGGGGTCCGTCCGATGTCGACCGTCTCGTCGCCGGTGCGGGCGCTGAGCGAGAGGTCGTAGACGGGAACCTCCGTACGGCCCGTGCGGCACAGGTCGGTGATCGCGGCGACGGCCGTTTGCGCGTCCCAGGAGTCCGGGTGGTCCCAGTCGATGTCGGAGCTCCCCGCGACCAGGGGCAGTGTCGGGTCGTCGCCCTCCTTGTAGAAGTCGTCGAGCCGCAGCACAGGGAGGCCGGAGCGGGCCGCGAGGAGGGACTTGCCGGAGCCGGAAGGGCCGCAGAGCAGCACGACTCGCGTCGGTATGGGCGCAGGAGAACTCACGGGACACCAGTGTGAGGCATCGACCGGGGGCCGTACGACCCCGCGGGTCGGCTTTGATGCGTGCGTCACATCTCAACTACCCTTCGTGTCGTTCCGATTACCCGCAGCGTCAAAAGGTGGCAGTGATGGCCCGACACGACTCACCCATGAAGCCGACCGCCCAGCGTGCCCTGGCCGTCCTCGCGACCGCCGGCATGGCGCTGGGAGCCGGTGCGGCGGCGGCAGCGGCGGGCACCGGCTCGGTCCTGGACGTGGTCCACACCTCTGTGGGGAAGACCGACCCGCGGGCCGGCCTCCAGGCGGCGAGCGACACCCTCGCCTACACCACCGGCACGATCACGGGCCTCAAGCCCAACCCCCTCGCCGGCACGGGGGTCGACCCGCTCGACAACAGCGTCGGCACCGAGGTCGCCGACTTCGAGCCGATGTCGTCCCGGGAGGTGACGGGGCCGGTGGCGCAGGCGCCGTCGATCGGGGGCATCCCGGTGGTGGAGCGCCTGAACGAGCCGCTCTCGCGGTAACTCACCGCCCTCGCAGCGGGACCTCCCGGACCAGCCACGCCACCGCGAAGGCCACGGCGGACAGTGCGACAACGCCGAGCGCGACGCCGTGCAGGCCGTCCACCACGCCGGTCCGGAACGCGTCTTGGACCGGTTCCGGCAGGTCCCGCAACAGTCCGGGCGTCAGCTCCCCTTCGGCGAGCCGCCCGCCCTCGGCACCGAGCCCGTCCGTCACGGCAGCCGTGAGCCGGCCGGTGTAGACGGACCCGAGCACGGCGACGCCCAGGGAGCCGCCGACGGTGCGCAGCAGCGTCTGGGTGCCGCTGGCCGCACCCATGTCGCGGGGCTCGGCGCTGTTCATGGTGATGAGCATCGCCGGCTGCATCAGACAGCCGATGCCGACGCCGAGCGCCAGCGTCAGGCCGGAGGTGACGGGCACCGTCGTGTCCGTGCCGAGCGTCAGCAGGGACAGTGCCCCCGCCGCGGCCAGCGCGCCGCCCATGACCGGATAGGCGCGGTAGCGTCCGCCACCGGCGATCCGCCGGCCGATGGCGAGCTGGGCGCCCATCATGCCCAGCATCAGCGGGAGCAGCAGCAGTCCGCTCTCGGTGGACGACATGTCCCGCACGAACTGCAGGTACTGCGGCAGGTAGCTCGCCGCCGCGAGCATGGCCGCGCCCGTGACGAAACTGAGGACCTGCGCCACCGTGAAGTTCCGGTCCCTGAACAGCCGGGGCGGGATCACCGGCTCAGGCGCGCGCCGCTCGACCCGCACGAAGGCGGCCAGCGCCACCACACAGGCCAGACCCAGCCCGATGACCTGCGGTGACGTCCAGGCATACGTCGTCCCGGCCCAGCTCGCCAGCAGGGTCAGGGCGAGGATCGCGCCGGTGAGCAGCCCGGCCCCCGCCAGGTCGATCGGAGCCTTCACACGGGCCGTGCGCAGCCGGACACCGTGGCCGATGAGGATCAGCGCGACGGCGCCGACCGGGACGTTGACGTAGAACACCCAGCGCCAGTCCAGGTGGTCCGTGAGGAAGCCGCCGACCAGGGGGCCGCCGATCATCGCGGCGGGCAGCAGCACCCCGATCAGTGACTGGGCACGGCCGGCCTCGGCAGGGGTGAGCAGCGTGCCGATGAGTGAGAGCGCCCCTACGAACAGGCCGCCCGCGCCGATTCCCTGCAGGGCCCGGAAGGCGATCAACTGGCCCATGTCCTGCGCGAGTCCGCACAGCACCGAGCCGGTCAGGAACACGGTGATGGACGTGAGGTAGCTGCCCTTGTGGCCGTACAGGTCGCCGACCTTGCCCCAGATCGGGGTGGAGACGGCCGTGGTCAGCAGATAGGCGGTGAGCACCCAGGAGAGGGCGTCGAGGCCGCCGAGATCGCCGACGATGGTGGGCAGCGCGGTGCCGACTACGGTTCCGTCGAGCGTGGCGAGCACGATGCCGAGGAGCAGTCCGAGGATGACGAGCCGGGAGGGCGGGGCGGGGCGGGCGGCCTCTTCCGTGGCCGTCGCCGTGGTGCGAGTGTCCATGATTCCCCCTGTGTCCGGGCCGGTGGTCAGGCGACGTAGCGGCGGACGGACTTGGCGTCCCGCAGGGCGTGGCCCCACCAGGCGAGCTGGTCGAGCAGGGCTTTGGCGGCCGTGTCGGCGGCGGGGTCCTTGCAGGCGCCGTCCTCGTCGAAGCGGCTCCACGCGTCGTGGAAGCTGACGGTGTTGCGGATGGTCGTGGCGTTCACCTCGGCCATGACGACCCGCAGATGCTCCACCGCGCGCAGGCCGCCGGACATGCCGCCGTAGGAGACGAAGCCGACCGGCTTGCCGTGCCACTCCTCGCCGTGCCAGTCGATCGCGTTCTTCAGGGACGCCGGGAAGCTGTGGTTGTACTCGGGCGTGACGAGGACGAAGGCGTCGGCCGCCGCGAGCCGCGGTGAGACGAGGGCCAGTTGCTCCCGGGAGCCGGGCGGTGGCTGCCGGCCGAACGCCGGGAACACGGTCGGCAGTGGCGTCTTCGCGAGGTCGACGACGTCGGCCACCAGGTCGTCGCGCTGGTCGAGATGGCCGGTCAGCCACTTCGTCACCACGGGTGCGAAGCGCCCCTCGCGGGTCGAGCCGACAAGGACGGCGACACGGAGCGGTTCGGTGGTGTCGGGCATGGATCTCCCCCTGGATGAGTACGGCGTATCTTCTTGCGTACAACGTACACATGGATGTGTACGCCGTCTACTGGAGATACGCTGTACGCGACATCGACCGAGAGGAGCCGGCCATGGCGGTCGCGAAGAAGGAGGGCGAGGAGGGCGGGGCCGAGGCGCCCTCGCTGTGGGAGCGCATGGAGCGGCCCGCCCCCCTCCCGCGCGCCTCGCTGACCCTGGAGCGCATCGCCGCCGCCGCGGTCGAGATCGCCGACGAGGAGGGCGGCGCCGCCGTCACCATGCGCCGCCTCGCCGGCAAGCTGGGCGTCGCCCCCATGGCGGCCTACCGGCACGTCGACGGCAAGGACGACCTGTGGGCACTCATGATCGACCGGGTCTCCCGGGACCTGACCGTCCCGGAGGGCACCACGGACTGGCGGGAGGTGCTGCGCTCCTACGCCCTGCAGTCCCGGGAGCTGATGCTCGCCCACCCGTGGATGGCGGCCATGCCCACCTCGGTCATCATGCTCACCCCGTCACGGATGGCCGTCGCGGAACGGCAGCTGGCCGCCCTCGCCGTCTGCGGCCTGGACGCCGACTCGATGATGGCCGCCTTCCGGGCCGTCACCTCCTTCGTCCACGGCTCGGCCCAGACCGAGATCGCCCTGCGCGACTACCAGGAACGCAACGGCTGGACCAGCGGCGACGAGACCCGCCAGGCGCTCGCCCCGCAGATGCGCTACCTGATCAGCACGGGCCGCTACCCGGCCTTCGAGCAGTACGCCCTCGGCGCGACCCGCAAGGACGACCGGGCCTGGGAGTTCGCATTCGGCCTCGATTGCGTTCTCGACGGCATCGGGCTGCGGCTCGGGGTCTGAGGCGCAGCGGACGGGGAGAAGCGTCCTGGATCAAGGCGCGGAGAAGCCCCGGGCCTCCTGGACGGAGGAGGGCCGGGGCTTCCGTATCGGGGGCGTGGGCTAGTACGAGGAACCCGACGCGCCCAGTGACCCCGTGGGGTGCCAGACCGTTTTGGTCTCCAGGAACGCCGTCAGGCGGTCGATCCCGGGGGTCTCCGCGTAATCCACAGGCTGTGGACGGACGACGCGCTTCAGATTGTCGGCCGCCGCGATCTCCAGTTCCTTCGCCAGCACCTCGTCGGCGCCCGCGAGGTCGATCGCGTTGACGTCCTGGTGGGCCGCCAGCGGGGTCGCGATCTCGGCCGTACGGCCCGACAGGACGTTGACCACGCCGCCGGGGACGTCCGAGGTGGCCAGCACCTCGGCCAGGGACAGGGCGGGAAGCGGGGACTTCTCGCTCGCCACCACGACCGCCGTGTTGCCCGTCGCGATCACCGGGGCGAGCACCGACACCAGTCCCAGGAACGACGACTCCTGCGGCGCCAGCACCGCGACCACACCGGTCGGTTCGGGGGAGGACAGGTTGAAGAACGGGCCCGCGACCGGGTTGCCGCCGCCGACCACCTGGGCGATCTTGTCGGTCCAGCCCGCGTACCAGACCCAGCGGTCGATCGTCGCATCCACGACCGCGGCCGCCTTGGACTTCGACAGGCCCTCCGCGTCGGCCACCTCACGGGTGAACTGGTCGCGGCGGCCCTCCAGCATCTCGGCGACGCGGTAGAGGACCTGGCCGCGGTTGTACGCCGTCGCCCCGGACCATCCGCCGAACGCCTTGCGCGCCGCGACGACCGCGTCACGGGCGTCCTTGCGGGACGACAGCGGCGCGTTCGCCAGCCACTTGCCCTTCGAGTCGGTCACCTCGTACACCCGGCCGCTCTCGGAACGCGGGAACTTCCCGCCGACGTACAGCTTGTAGGTCTTGAACACCGACAGTCGTGCATCAGACATCGAGGTACGCCTCCAGGCCGTGGCGGCCGCCCTCGCGGCCGAAGCCCGACTCCTTGTAACCGCCGAACGGCGACGTCGGGTCGAACTTGTTGAACGTGTTGGACCAGACGACCCCCGCGCGGAGCTTGTTCGCGACCGCCAGGATGCGCGAGCCCTTCTCCGTCCAGATGCCGGCGGACAGGCCGTACGGCGTGTTGTTCGCCTTGGCGACCGCCTCGTCCGGGGTGCGGAAGGTCAGCACCGACAGCACCGGGCCGAAGATCTCGTCCCGGGCGATCCGGTGCGCCTGGGTGACGTTCGTGAACAGCGTCGGGGCGAACCAGTAACCGCTCTCCGGCAGTTCGCACGCCGGCGACCAGCGCTCGGCGCCCTCCGCCTCGCCCTGCTCGACGAGCGAGGTGATGCGGGTGAGCTGCTCCTCGGAGTTGATCGCGCCGATGTCGGTGTTCTTGTCGAGGGGGTCACCGAGGCGGAGGGTGGAGAGCCTGCGCTTCAGGGACTCAAGGAGCTCGTCCTGGATCGACTCCTGCACCAGCAGCCGGGAGCCCGCGCAGCAGACCTGGCCCTGGTTGAAGAAGATGCCGTTGACGATGCCCTCGACGGCCTGGTCGATGGGGGCGTCGTCGAAGACGATGTTGGCGCCCTTGCCGCCCAGTTCGAGCGTGACCTTCTTGTTGGTCCCGGCGACCGTGCGGGCGATCTCCTTGCCGACGGCCGTGGAACCGGTGAAGGCCACCTTGTTCACGTCGGGGTGGGCGATCAGCGCCGCGCCCGCGTCGCCGTAGCCCGGGAGGATGTTGACGACGCCCTTGGGCAGGCCCGCCTGGCGGCAGATGTCCGCGAAGAACAGCGCCGAGAGCGGGGTGGTCTCGGCCGGCTTCAGCACGACCGTGTTGCCGGTCGCGAGCGCCGGGGCGATCTTCCACGCCAGCATCAGGAGAGGGAAGTTCCAGGGGATGACCTGGCCCGCGACACCGAGGGGCCTCGGGTTCGCGCCGAAGCCGGCGTGGTCGAGCTTGTCGGCCCAGCCCGCGTAGTAGAAGAAGTGCGCGGCGACCAGGGGCAGGTCGGCGTCGCGCGTCTCCTTGATCGGCTTGCCGTTGTCGAGCGTTTCGAGGACGGCGAGCTCGCGGGAGCGCTCCTGGATGATGCGCGCGATCCGGAAGAGGTACTTCGCGCGCTCCGAGCCCGGCAGCGCCGACCACTTCTCGAAGGCCCGGCGCGCGGCCTTCACCGCGCGGTCGACGTCCTCGGAACCGGCCTGGGCGATCTCGGAGAGGACCTCCTCGGTGGACGGGGAGACGGTCTTGAAGACCTTGCCGTCCGCCGCTTCGACGAACTCGCCGTCGATGAACAGGCCGTACGAGGGAGCGATGTCGGCGATCGCGCGCGACTCGGGGGCCGGGGCGTATGCGAATACCGAAGACACGTTTTCCATAGTCATGGGGTCTCAGTCCACCGTCACGTAGTCGGGACCGGAGTATCGGCCGGTGGCCAGCTTCTGCCGCTGCATCAGCAGGTCGTTCAGCAGCGAGGAGGCGCCGAAGCGGAACCAGTGGTTGTCCAGCCAGTCCGCGCCCGCGGTCTCGTTGACCAGCACGAGGAACTTGATGGCGTCCTTGGAGGTGCGGATGCCGCCGGCCGGCTTCACACCGACCTGGATGCCGGTCTCCGCTCGGAAGTCCCGCACCGCCTCCAGCATGAGCAGCGTGTTCGCCGGGGTCGCGTTGACCGCGACCTTTCCGGTGGAGGTCTTGATGAAGTCCGCGCCCGCCAGCATGCCGAGCCAGCTCGCGCGGCGGATGTTGTCGTACGTCGAGAGCTCGCCGGTCTCGAAGATGACCTTCAGGCGCGCCGAGGTGCCGCAGGCCTCCTTCACGGCGGTGATCTCGTCGTACACCTTCAAGTATCGACCCGCGAGGAACGCCCCGCGGTCGATGACCATGTCGATCTCGTCGGCACCCGCCGCGACCGCGTCGCGCACGTCGGCCAGCTTGACGTCGAGCGCGGCGCGTCCGGCCGGGAACGCCGTGGCCACGGAGGCGACCTTCACGCCGGAGCCGGCGACGGCCTCCTTGGCCACGGCCACCATGTCGGGGTAGACGCAGACCGCCGCGGTGGCGGGCGTCGTACGGTCCGTCGGGTCGGGCTTGACCGCCTTCGCGCCGAGCGCCCGGACCTTGCCCGGGGTGTCCGCGCCTTCCAGCGTCGTCAGGTCGACCATCGAGATGGCGAGGTCGATGGCGTACGCCTTCGCGGTCGTCTTGATCGAACGGGTGCCGAGCGAGGCCGCGCGGCCCTCGAGTCCGACCGCGTCGACGCCGGGGAGCCCGTGGAGGAAGCGGCGCAGCGCGCTGTCGGACGCGGCGACGTCCTTGAGGGGGTGAGCTGCGGTGAGTGCAGAACTGGGCATGGTCACCAGACGAGCATATCTACGCGCGTAGCGGCTGTACAGTCCCCGGTTCTCTCCCGGGCGGATCCGACGCTTGCCCTCGGGCGGATGAGGGACCCGCGCGAGGGTCCGGCAGAATCGAGGCATGACGAGCCCCGAACCACAGCCGCCGGCGCCGCAGCCCTCGGAGTCCGAGTCCAAGGACCGGGTGTACCGGTCGGTCCCGGCCATCGCCGGTGGCGTCCTGCTGCTCGCCATCGCCGGGTGGCTCGGTATCGACGCGGTGATCTCCGGGGAGGGACGCACCCCGTGGCTCGCGCTCGCCGTGCTGCTCCTCGTCGCACCGCTGGTCGTCGCCTTCACCCTGCGGCCGGCGGTGTACGCCGGCGAGGACCGGCTGCGGATCCGCAACCCCTTCCGGCTCGTCGTCGTGCCCTGGGGCCGGGTCGCCTCGCTGCGCTCCGCGTACTCGAACGAGGTCCTCACCGAGTCCGGTACGAAGTACCAGCTGTGGGCCGTGCCCGTCTCGCTGCGTGCGCGCAAGAAGGCCGCGCGGCGCGAGATGCGGGCGACGGCACAGGCGCGGCGGGAGATGGGCCGGGACGAGGGCCGAGGCAGTGCGCTCGGGATGCGGGCGGGCCTGGGCGATGGCCTCGGCGGGGATTCCGTCTCCGACGGGCCCGTACGGGCCGAGACCGACCGGATCATGGACGAGCTGCGCGGGCTGTACGAGGCGCGGCACCAGGCGGAGTCGGCGCAGGGCGAGGTGACCGTCCGGTGGGCCTACGAGGTGCTGGCGCCGGCGGTCGCCGGGGCCGTGCTGGTGTTGATCCTTGTGGCTCTGGGCTGACCGCCGCGAAAGGGCGATGGCCGGCCGCCGCGAAAAAGTGGTGGAGGCGGTGCGACCCCCGCGCCTAGGTTCGGGGCATGAGTACCCGTACCTTCCGTGTCACCGTGCGAGGCGTCTTCGACGGGCTGAGCGCCGAGCAGCGGGCCGAACTGCTGGAGCGGGCCGCCGAGCACGACGTGCTGCGCGCGGCCTTCACGCCCGAGGGCAGCCTCACCTACGACGTGGCCGTGCGGCCCGCCTTCACCTTCCGCTTCCTGGACTCCGGGGAGGCCGAGGAGGACATCCTGGAGGCCACCGAGCGGGCCGAGGCGTCGGCGCGGGCGTGGCTGGAGCAGCGTGGGTACGGCTACAAGAACCTCAGGTCCACCGCCGAGGACCTCTCCCAGGCGCCTCTCGGCAAGCGGCAGCGGCGGGAGGCCGCCCGGAAGGGGTCCTGAGGCCTCGGCGGGGGGTGCGGACCCTCGGCGGGGTGCGGAGCCTCGGCGGGGGTGGTGGTGCGGGGCTTCGGCTTCAGATGCCCGCCGCCGTGGACAGGTCGCGCTTGATCGACTGCAGTAGCGCCGTCGCCTTCGCGCGGGCTTGCGGGAGGTCCTTGTGCGACCCGACCGGGATCACGACCTCCAGGTAGCACTTCAGCTTCGGCTCCGTGCCGCTCGGGCGGACGATCACCCGCGCGCCGTCCAGGGTGTAGCGCAGACCGTCCGTGGGCGGGAGCTCCGCCGTGCCCTTGGTGAGGTCGTCGGTTCGGGTGATCTGCAGGCCGGCCAGTTCCGTCGGGGGCTGTTCGCGCAGGCGGCGCATCGCGGCGGCGATGAGGGAGAGGTCCTCCACGCGGACCGAGAGCTGGTCCGTCGCGTGCAGGCGGTGCTCCACCGCCAGATCGTCCAGCAGGTCGAGGAGTGTGCGGCCCTCCTCCTTGAGCTGGGAGGCCAGTTCCGTGATCAGCAGCGCGGCGGTGATGCCGTCCTTGTCGCGTACGCCGTCGGGGTCCACGCAGTAGCCGAGGGCCTCCTCGTAGCCGAAGCGCAGGCCCTCGGCGCGGGCGATCCACTTGAAGCCGGTGAGGGTCTCGACGTGGGGGAGGCCCGCCTTCTCGGCGATCCGGCCGAGGAGGGACGAGGAGACGATCGACTCGGCGAAGGTGCCGGTCGCTCCGCGCCGGACCAGGTGGGCGGCGAGCAGCGCGCCGACCTCGTCGCCGCGCAGCATGCGCCAGTCGGTGCCGGGGGTGCCCTGCCTTCCGTCCTGTACGGCGACGGCGCAGCGGTCCGCGTCCGGGTCGTTGGCGATGATCAGGTCCGGGGCGGTCCCGGCGGCGCGGGCCGTCGCGAAGGCCAGGTCCATCGCGCCGGGTTCCTCCGGGTTGGGGAACGCGACGGTCGGGAACTCCGGGTCGGGTTCGGCCTGCTCGGCGACGAGGACCGGCTCCGGGAAGCCGGCGCGGGCGAAGGCGGCCAGGAGGACGTCCTTGCCGACGCCGTGCATCGCCGTGTACACCGTGCGGGCCGTGCGGGGGGAGCCCTCGGACAGGACGGCGTCCGTGCGGGCGAGGTAGGCGTCGAGGACGCTGTCGTCGAGGGTGTCCCAGCCGTCGGTGGGGCGTCGGACGGTGGTGAGGGACGGGACGGCGGCGATCTCCGCCGCGATGTCGACGTCCGCCGGGGGGACGATCTGCGAGCCGTCGCCGAGGTAGACCTTGTAGCCGTTGTCGCGGGGCGGGTTGTGGCTGGCGGTGACCTCCACGCCCGCGACCGCGCCTAGGTGCCTTATCGCGAAGGCGAGCACGGGGGTCGGGAGGGGGCGGGGGAGGACGGCCGCGCGCAGGCCCGCGCCGGTCATGACGGCGGCGGTGTCCTGGGCGAAGTCGTGGGACTTGTGGCGGGCGTCGTAGCCGATGACGACGAGGCCGTTGTCGTGGCCCTGCTTCTTGAGGTACGCGGCGAGGCCCGCGGCGGCGCGGATGACGACCGAGCGGTTCATGCGCATGGGGCCGGCGCCGAGTTCGCCGCGGAGGCCGGCCGTGCCGAACTGGAGCGTGCCGCTGAAGCGGGCGGCGAGCTCGGTGTGGTCCCGGGCGTCGATGAGGCCGGCCAGCTCGGTGCGGGTGTCCGGGTCGGGGTCCTCGGTGAGCCACGCCTGGGCCTGTGCGATGAGTTCTTCGTGCACGGTGTGGGGTCAGCCTCTCCGGTGTGGTGTGTGTGCGACGGTCTGCGGCGGCTTGCGGCGGCTTGCGGTGGCCTGCGGCGGCTTGCGGTGGCCTGCGCGGGGTGGTGGGGGTGCGCGTCTTTCGCCTTGCGCCGGGTGGGGGTCGGGGCCGCGCCGGGGGGTGTCCGTCCTCGGAACGGCGCGATGGGGTCGGAGACCGACTAACCCTTCGTTGACGCGCCAACCGCTGCGGGCGGACACCCCCCGACACGTCCCCTTGCGTCCGACGGCGGGTGCGGCGAGTGGGGCGGGCCGCTCGTCCCGCCCAACTGCGGCACTCGTCCCGCCCAGCTGCGGCACTCGTGCCGCAGGAGTGGGCGGACGCGGCTGCAACCCCCTGGGGGCGCGGGGAACTGCGCGACCAGCCCCTATGGACCCGCAGCCGCCTGGCGGTGCCTCCCCCTGCCGCGAAGCCTTCTTACAGGCGGCCCAGGACCTGCGTGAGCAGGGAACCCATGCGCGTCGCGGAGTCGCGGCCCGCCTGGAGGACCTCCTCGTGGTTCAGGGGCTCGCCCGTCATGCCCGCCGCGAGGTTGGTGACGAGGGAGATGCCCAGGACCTCCGCGCCCGCCTCACGCGCGGCGATCGCCTCGAGGACCGTCGACATGCCCACCAGGTCCGCACCGATGACCCGGGCCATGCGGATCTCGGCCGGAGTCTCGTAGTGCGGGCCGGGGAACTGGGCGTAGACGCCCTCCTCCAGCGTGGCGTCGACCTCCTTGCACAGGGCCCGCAGGCGCGGGGAGTACAGGTCGGTGAGGTCGACGAAGTTCGCGCCGATGATGGGGGAGGTGGCGGTGAGGTTGATGTGGTCGCTGATGAGGACCGGCTGGCCGGGGCGCATGCCCTCGCGCAGGCCGCCGCAGCCGTTGGTGAGGACGACCGTCTTGCAGCCGGCCGAGACCGCGGTGCGGACGCCGTGGGCGACCGCGGCCACCCCGCGGCCCTCGTAGTAGTGCGTACGGCCCAGGAAGACCAGGGCGCGCTTGTTGCCGATCCGGTACGAGCGGATCTTGCCCCCGTGGCCCTCCACCGCCGGCGGCGGGAAACCGGGGAGCTCGGTGACCTGGAACTCGGCCTCGGGGGCGCCCAGGGCGTCCACGGCCGGAGCCCAGCCGGAGCCCATCACGAGGGCGACGTCGTGGGTCTCGGCACCCGTCAGTTCGCGCAGGCGGGCCGCGGCGGCGTCGGCGGCCGCGTGGGGGTCGCCCTGGATGTCGTCCGGAAGAAGAGATGCGTTCACGCCGAAGAGGGTAGCCGCTGTTTGCCTACGCGCGTAGATGGCAGAGCTCACGGGGTGGCGATCGTTGTCTTGTCGTTTCCGACGAGTGGCCTCGCGCGGGCGGCCCCTCAGCAGGGGCGCTTGCGGAGCTCCATCACGTAGTCGTGGGGGGCGCCGGCCGACTCGGCTGCGTCGGCGATCTCGCCCAGGTAGCGCGCGGAGGGCAGACCGCCCTCGTAGGCGTTCAGGGCGAAGGCCCAGGCGCTGTCCTCACCGTCCAGGGTGTGGACCCGTACGCGCGTACGGCGGTAGATGTCGAGGCCCACGCCCTCCCAGCGGTCCAGCGACTCCTCGTCCATCGGGGCGATGTCGTAGAGGGAGACGAAGACCTGGGACAACGGGTCCTCCACGATCGTCGGCAGCGCGCCCTCCCAGCCCATGTGCTCGCCGCCGAAGGTCAGTCGCCATCCGTTCAGCCAGCCGGTGGCGCGCAGCGGCGAGTGCGGGGCGCGGCGGGACATCAGCCGCGCGTCGAGGTTGCCGGCGTACGCGGCGTAGAGCGACATGGGGGAAGGGTACGGCAGGTGGTCCGGCGTCACTCGTGTAACGACAGGCGCATGGGTGGGCCCCCGGGCGGTGTCACGTTGTTGCGTGCGGGACAATGGAGTACGTGACTCGGATCGTGATCATCGGTGGCGGACCCGGCGGATACGAAGCGGCCCTGGTGGCCGCCCAACTCGGCGCGGAGGTGACCGTCGTCGACTGCGACGGTCTGGGCGGGGCGTCGGTGCTCACCGACTGCGTGCCGTCGAAGACCCTGATCGCCACGGCCGAGGTGATGACCACCTTCGACTCTTCGTACGAGGAGCTGGGGATCATCGTCGCCGACGACACCCCACCGATGGAGCAGGCCGCTCGGGTGGTGGGCGTCGACCTGGGCAAGGTCAACCGGCGTGTGAAGCGGCTCGCGCTCGCCCAGTCGCACGACATCACGGCCTCCGTGACGCGTGCCGGGGCCCGTGTCATGCGCGGGCGCGGGCGGCTGGAGGGCATGCAGGCGCTCGACGGGTCGCGGAAGGTGGTGGTGCGCGCCGCCGACGGGAGCGAGGAGACCCTGACCGCGGACGCCGTGCTCATCGCGACCGGCGGACATCCTCGTGAGCTGCCCGACGCCCAGCCGGACGGCGAGCGCATCCTGAACTGGACCCAGGTGTACGACCTCGACGAGCTCCCCGAGGAGCTGATCGTGGTCGGGTCCGGTGTGACCGGTGCCGAGTTCGCCGGTGCCTACCAGGCGCTGGGTTCCAGGGTGACGCTCGTGTCGTCGCGCGACCGGGTGCTGCCCGGCGAGGACCCGGACGCGGCGGCCGTGCTGGAGGACGTCTTCCGGCGGCGCGGCATGAACGTCATGGGGCGTTCTCGCGCGCAGTCCGCCAAGCGGGTGGGGGACCGGGTCGAGGTGACCCTCGCCGACGGGCGGGTCATCACCGGGTCGCACTGCCTCATGGCCGTCGGTGCCGTGCCCAACAGCGCGGGCATGGGGCTGGAGGACGCCGGTGTCCGGCTGCGCGAGTCCGGCCACATCTGGACCGACAGGGTCTCCCGTACGACCGCTCCCGGCGTGTACGCGGCCGGTGACGTGACCGGCGTGTTCGCCCTCGCGTCCGTGGCCGCCATGCAGGGCCGCATCGCCATGTACCACTTCCTGGGCGACGCCGTGGCCCCGCTGAACCTGAAGACGGTCTCCTCGAACGTCTTCACCGACCCGGAGATCGCCACCGTCGGCTACACCCAGGCCGACGTGGACGGCGGGAAGATCGACGCCCGGGTCGTGAAGCTGCCGCTGCTGCGCAACCCGCGGGCCAAGATGCAGGGCATCCGCGACGGCTTCGTCAAGATCTTCTGCCGGCCGGGCACGGGCATCGTGGTCGGCGGTGTCGTCGTGGCGCCGCGTGCCTCGGAACTGATCCACCCCATCTCGATCGCGGTCGACAACAATCTGACCGTCGAACAGATCGCGAACGCCTTCACCGTCTATCCCTCCCTGTCGGGCTCGATCGCCGAGGTGGCACGGCAGTTGCACACGCGCAAGGAGAACGGCGAGGGCTGAGTCCGAAATCGACTCCTCGCTGGTCACGGGGAGTGTTCGACCATTCGTACGGCATAGGCGGCGGGACTAGGCCCTATACCACTTCCCGCTGCTGAGTGCGAACATCTTCTGCTATTCAGCGCAAACTGCTGAAAGCAGACGGTCGCTGGCGTTACTGTCAGTTTCGTGTTCGCTGCAGAACGTCGCCAATTGATCCTCGAAATGGTGCGAGCGAACGGGGCCGTGTCGCTCCGTGAGCTCGCCCGCGTCGTCCAGACCTCCGAAGTGACCGTACGGCGGGACGTGCGCGCGCTGGAGGCAGAAGGACTCCTCGACCGCCGGCACGGCGGTGCGGTACTGCCGGGCGGTTTCACGCGGGAGTCCGGCTTTCCGCAGAAGTCTCATCTCGCGACCGCCGAGAAGACCGCCATCGCCGACCTCGCCGCGACCTTCGTGGAAGAGGGAGAGGCGATCGTGGTCGGGGCGGGTACGACGACCCAGGAGCTGGCCCGCCGGCTCGCCCGGGTGCCCGGGCTCACCGTCGTCACCAACTCCCTCCTCGTCGCCCAGGCGCTGGCCCATGCCAACCGGGTCGAGGTCGTCATGACCGGCGGCACGCTCCGCGGTTCGAACTACGCGCTGGTCGGGAGCGGGGCGGAACAGTCCCTGCACGGGCTGCGGGTGTCGCGGGCGTTCCTGTCCGGGGCCGGGTTGACCGCCGAGCGCGGGCTGTCCACGTCCAACATGCTGTCGGCGTCCGTCGACCGGGCGTTGGTCCAGGCCGCGGCGGAGGTGGTGGTGCTCGCCGACCACACGAAGCTCGGTACCGACACCATGTTCCAGACCGTGCCGACGGATCTCATCACGCGCCTCGTCACGGACGAGCCGCCCGCCCATGACGACCGCGCGGGCACGGAACTCCAGGCGCTGGCCGACCAGGGCGTGCAGATCGCTGTCGCCGGGGGGCAGGGGGGCACGGCCGGGTCGGGTGCGGGGGGCCCGGGGGGTGATTCCGTCCCGGCGCGCCAGCAGCGGCGGGACGTGCCGGTGCCCGGGCCTCGGCGCCAGGTGCCGGGGGCCGGGGGACAGTTGAGGTCTGCCTCTGCATCGATGCTGGGTGAGCAGGGGGCGGAGCGGGCGCGGGTGGCTGATCTGCGGCGCCGGTGACGCCGACGGCGACCTGAGCCCCGGTTTCCTTCCCGGCACCCGGTGTTGTGGCTGAGGCCGGGTGGGTCCGCAACCCGGCGGAGCGGGGTGCCTCCCCCAAGCTCTCGGCTTCGCTCGAGCAGGTGGGACCCCCACGCCCACCCGTGCCGCCCCAGCGGCACGCATGCCCGCAGCTGAGCCCGCCGCCGCGCGTACGCGGGGCAAGCCCGCCGCCGCGCGTACGCGGGACAAGCCCGCCGCCGCGCGTACGCGGGGCAAGCCCGCCGCCGCGCGGACGCGGGGCAAGCCCGCCGCCGCGCGGACGCGGGGCAAGCCCGCCGCCGCGCGGACGCGGGGCAAGCCCGCCGCCGCGCGGACGCGGGGCAAGCCCGCCGCCGCGCGGACGCGGGGCAAGCCCGCCGCCGCGCGGACGCGGGGCAAGCCCGCCGCCGCGCGTACGCGGGACAAGCCCGCCGCCGCGCGTACGCGGGACAAGCACGCCGCCGCGCGTACGCGGCGCAAGCCACGACGCTCCCGCACCCGCGTACGGCGGGAAGGGGACGTGTCGGGGGGTGTCCGCCCGCAGCGGTTGGCGCGTCAACGGACAGTCAGTCGGCGTGAGACCCCATCGCGCCGTTCCGAGGACGGACACCCCCCGGCGCGGCCCCGACTCAGACCCGCGCCGTAGGCGCTCGTTACCCCCGGTGCGGCCACGACCCACTCCCGAGGGGTAGGCCGTACACCTACCGCTGCGCCTCGACCCACCCTGAGGGGTAGGCCGGAAACACCGAGGCGCGGCCCCGACCCCGCCGAGGGGTAGGCGCCGCGCCAAGTATGGGGACGTCAGTCCTTGATCTCGCAGATTGCCGCGCCCGACGTCACCGACGCGCCGATCTCCGCGCTCAGGCCCTTGATCGTGCCCGAGCGGTGTGCGTTCAGCGGCTGCTCCATCTTCATGGCCTCCAGGACGACGACCAGGTCGCCCTCCTTGACCTCCTGGCCCTCCTCGACGGCGACCTTGACGATGGTGCCCTGCATCGGGGAGGCGAGGGTGTCGCCGGACGCCACGGGGCCCGACTTCTTCGCCGCCCTGCGCTTCGGCTTGGCGCCGGCCGCAAGACCCGTACGGGCCAGCGACATGCCCAGCGACGACGGCAGGGAGACCTCGAGGCGCTTGCCGCCGACCTCGACGACGACCGTCTCGCGGCCCGGCTCCTCGTCCGCGTCCACATCGGCCGGCGCGGCGAACGGCTTGATCTCGTTGACGAACTCCGTCTCGATCCAGCGCGTGTGCACCGTGAACGGGTCGGTCGAGTCCGTGAGCTCCGGCGCGAACGCCGGGTCCTTCACCACCGCGCGGTGGAACGGGATCGCCGTCGCCATGCCCTCGACCTGGAACTCCTCCAGCGCACGGGCGGCCCGCTGCAGCGCCTCCTTACGCGTGCGGCCGGTGACGATCAGCTTGGCCAGCAGGGAGTCCCACGCCGGGCCGATGACCGAACCGGACTCCACACCCGCGTCCAGACGGACACCCGGGCCGGACGGCGGGGCGAACGTCGTGACCGTGCCGGGAGCCGGGAGGAAGTTGCGGCCCGGGTCCTCGCCGTTGATGCGGAACTCGAAGGAGTGGCCGCGCAGCTCCGGGTCGCCGTAACCGAGCTCCTCGCCGTCGGCGATACGGAACATCTCGCGCACCAGGTCGATGCCGGCGACCTCCTCGGTGACCGGGTGCTCCACCTGGAGACGGGTGTTGACCTCCAGGAAGGAGATCGTGCCGTCGAGGCCGACGAGGAACTCGACCGTGCCGGCGCCGACGTAGCCGGCCTCCTTCAGGATCGCCTTGGAGGAGGAGTACAGCTCCTCCACCTGCGCGTCGGACAGGAAGGGGGCCGGGGCCTCCTCCACCAGCTTCTGGTGGCGGCGCTGCAGGGAGCAGTCACGGGTGGAGACGACGACCACGTTGCCGTGCTGGTCGGCCAGGCACTGGGTCTCCACGTGCCGCGGCTTGTCCAGGTAGCGCTCGACGAAGCACTCGCCCCGGCCGAACGCGGCGACGGCCTCACGGACCGCCGAGTCATACAGCTCCGGCACCTCTTCGAGGGTGCGGGCGACCTTCAGACCACGACCGCCACCACCGAACGCGGCCTTGATCGCGATCGGCAGGCCGTGCTGCTCGGCGAACGCGACGACCTCGTCGGCACCGGACACCGGGTCGGGCGTGCCGGCCACCAGCGGGGCACCCGCGCGCTGCGCGATGTGCCGGGCGGCGACCTTGTCACCGAGGTCGCGGATCGCCTGCGGCGGCGGGCCGATCCAGATCAGGCCCGCGTCCAGGACCGCCTGAGCGAACTCGGCGTTCTCGGAGAGGAACCCGTAGCCGGGGTGGATCGCGTCCGCGCCCGACTCGCGGGCGGCGCCCAGCACCTTCTCGATGTCGAGGTAGCTGGTGCCCGGCGTGTCACCGCCCAGGGCGAACGCCTCATCCGCGGCGCGGACATGCAGAGCGTCCCGGTCCGGGTCGGCATAGACGGCCACGCTCGCGATACCGGCATCCCGGCAGGCCCGGGCCACGCGGACAGCGATTTCGCCACGGTTGGCGATGAGCACCTTGCGCACGATTGAGGCTCCCTCCTTGAAACAAGCCGAGTTTAGGGACAGCCGACACGACACTTCGACCCGTCCCCAGTGGTGAGCTTGCCCACACGGAGCGTGATGCGTGGCTCGCTCGACTCGCGAAATCCCTTGTCGCACCGCGGTACGCAGTACTCCTGCGGGAAACCCTAGCCGTCTCCTGTGGTCAAGGTCTCTGTCATCACGTGCTGCGGGCCACTCGGTTTCTTTGTCGAGTCCCTACGAATGGCCCAATGATTCTTTGCCCGCTACCGGACCCTTGTCCCCCGGTTTACCGTCCCCCAAGCTCAACGGAGCAGGGGGTGCCCCCATGTAGCGTTCGCGATGTCTTCAAGGGAAGAGGGTGGGCCCGGTGATACGCAGGCCGGTGGCGTGGGTCGTGGCGGTGGTGCTGTTCGCGGAGGCGTTCGGCGTCGCGGCACTCAACTGGTTCCTGGGGATGGTCGTCGACCGGCAGGACATGTCGCTGGCCGGCCTTGACCCGCACATGATGTCGATGTCGTCGAAGATCGGCGGGATCGCCTTCGGCCTCTACTTCGCCCTGTGCGGCCTGGTCGCCCTGCTGGTGGCGCTGCGGGACCGGCCCCCGGCGGGCTTCGGACGCGTGCTGCTGATCAGCGCGGCCGTCGTGCACGCACTGCTGGGCGCGTTCACCTGGGGCCCCGTCGGCTGGCCCGCGTTCCTGTTCATGGAGCTGGTGCTCGCCCTGATCGTGCTGCTGCTGATGACCTACGACCGCCCGGCGGAGCACGCCGACGCCGCGCCCGCGGGCGGGAAGAGCGGCGACGGGTCCCCGGTCACTTCTCCGCCGGCGCCCACAACTCCGTGATGCCCACGCCCAGGTCGGCGAGCAGCCGCCGGACCAGGGGGAGGCTGATGCCGATGACGTTGCCGTGGTCGCCGTCGATGCCGTCGATGAACGGCGCCGAGCGGCCGTCTAGGGTGAACGCCCCGGCGACGTAGAGGGGTTCGCCGGAGGCGACGTAGGAGGCGATCTCCTCGTCGGTCGGCTCGCCGAAGTGGACGACCGTGGACGCGGTGGCGGAGACGTACCGGCCGGTGAGCGTGTCGTAGACGCAGTGGCCCGTCTGGAGGGTGCCGGCCCGGCCGCGCATCGACTTCCAGCGCGCGGTGGCCTCCTCGGCGTCGGCGGGCTTGCCGAGGGCCTGGCCGTCCAGGTCCAGCACCGAGTCGCAGCCGATCACGAGCGCGCCCTTGACCTCCGGCCGGGCCGCCACGACCGAGGCCTTCGCCTCGGCCAGGGCCAGCGCCAGCTCGGCGGGGGTGGGAGCGGTGACGGCGTCCTCGTCGACGCCGCTCACGATCACCTCGGGGGCGAGGCCGGCCTGGCGGAGCAGGCCGAGCCGGGCGGGGGACTGGGAGGCGAGGACGAGTCGGCGGCGCGGCTGATCTGTCATGCGTTCAGCGTATCGGCGTCACCCGGCGCGTCTCACCTCACGCCGATCACGATCATCCCCAGCACCATGGCCAGGGCCAGGAGAACGCTCAGCCGCCGCAGCATGTCCTGCATGTCACGCATCTCGTCGGGCGGTTCGTTCTCGGGGTCGGACCACAGCATGCCACCAGCGTGCGGCCCGGCAGGGCGGGGCGCCTGAGTAGCGGTACTCAAATCGGCGCCCCGCGTTTCTGCCACGTGCGCGGTTCCCCGCGCCCCTCGGGACGGGAGCTCTAGCCCGGCCAGTAGGTGCGGCCCCATGCCGACGGCCCCGGCTGGGGCAGGCGGTGGGCGGCGATGCGGGACGGGTCGGACCAGGAATCGCGGGACGTCGGCGCGCCGGGCGGGGCGGCTGCCACCGCCGCGGCGCGCGCCCTGACCACCGCCAGGGCGGCGGCCAGCTCCTCCGGGGTCGGGTTGCCCCGTACGACCTTGATCGTCATGTGGGCCTCCTGGGCTCGCTGCGGGCTAGAGGGGGATGTTGCCGTGCTTCTTCGGGGGCAGGGATTCCCGCTTCGTACGCAGTTGACGCAGACCCCGTACGACGTGCCGGCGGGTCTCGGACGGCATGATCACCCCGTCGATGTAACCGCGCTCGGCCGCGACGTAGGGGTTGAGGAGGGCGTCCTCGTACTCCTGGATCAGCCGGGCCCGGACCGCCTCCAGATCCTCGCCGTTCGCCTCGGCCTCCGCGATCGTGCGGCGGTGCAGGATGTTGACCGCGCCCTGGGCGCCCATGACGGCGATCTGGGCGGTGGGCCAGGCGAGGTTGAGGTCGGCGCCCAGGTGCTTGGAGCCCATGACGTCGTAGGCGCCGCCGAAGGCCTTGCGCGTGATGATCGTGATGAGCGGGACGGTCGCCTCGGCGTAGGCGTAGATCAGCTTGGCACCGCGGCGGATGATGCCGTCGTGCTCCTGGCCGACGCCGGGCAGGAAGCCGGGGACGTCGACGAACGTGATCACCGGGACGTTGAAGGCGTCGCAGGTCCGCACGAAGCGGGCGGCCTTCTCGCTGGCCTTGATGTCCAGGCACCCGGCGAGCTGTGTCGGCTGGTTGGCGATGATGCCGACGGGGTGGCCCTCGACCCGGCCGAAGCCGGTGACGATGTTCGGCGCGTACAGCGGCTGCGTCTCGAAGAACTCGGCGTCGTCCAGGACGTGCTCGATCACCGTGTGCATGTCGTACGGCTGGTTCGCGCTGTCCGGGACGATCACGTCCAGCTCGCGGTCCTCGTCGCTGACCTCCAGGTCGGCCTCCTCGGGGAAGACCGGCGCCTCGGAGAGGTTGTTGGACGGCAGGTAGGACAGCAGCTGCTTGATGTACTCGATGGCGTCCTTCTCGTCGCCCGCCATGTGGTGGGCGACGCCGGAGGTCGCGTTGTGGGTCCGGGCGCCGCCCAGCTCCTCGAAGCCGACGTCCTCGCCGGTGACGGTCTTGATGACGTCGGGGCCGGTGATGAACATGTGCGAGGTCTGGTCGACCATGACCGTGAAGTCGGTGATGGCCGGCGAGTAGACCGCGCCGCCCGCGCACGGTCCGACGACCAGGCTGATCTGCGGGATGACGCCGGAGGCGTGGGTGTTGCGGCGGAAGATCTCGCCGTAGGCGCCGAGCGAGGCGACACCCTCCTGGATCCTCGCCCCGCCGGAGTCGTTGATCCCGATGACCGGGCAGCCGGTCTTCAGGGCGAAGTCCATGACCTTGACGATCTTCTGGCCGTAGACCTCGCCGAGGGCACCGCCGAAGACGGTGAAGTCCTGCGAGAACACGGCGACCGGGCGGCCGTCGACGGTGCCGTACCCGGTGACGACCCCGTCGCCGTACGGGCGGTTCTTGTCGAGGCCGAAGTTCGTGGAGCGGTGCCGGGCGAACTCGTCGAGCTCGACGAAGGAGCCCTCGTCGAGCAGGAGGTCGATCCGCTCACGGGCTGTCAGCTTGCCCTTGGCGTGCTGCTTTTCGACGGCACGAGCGGAGCCGGCGTGTGTCGCTTCCTCGATGCGTCGCTTCAGATCCGCGAGCTTGCCCGCGGTCGTGTGAATGTCGGGCTGCTGCTGCTCTTCCGGCTCGGACATCGGGATGCGGCTCCCTGCCTGCTCAAAAGGGGGGACGGTTACTCATCCGTAGACTAGTGGGGTGCCTCGGCATCGGCAGTGCGGCGTTTACCACACCTAGGGTGGCTTGCATGACGCCGCGAGATGCATCAGAGCCGAACGGGAGCCGCTGGTCCGACCTGGACCGTCCGCCCCTCAATGTCACCGCCCTGCGCCGGGGTCTGCTGCGGCCGGAAGGGCTGTGGTCGGAGGTGGAGGTGGTGCAGCGCACCGGTTCTACCAACTCCGATCTGGTGGCCCGGGCGGCGAAGGGGGAGGTCACCGAGGGCGCGGTGCTGATCGCCGAGGAGCAGTCGGCCGGGCGCGGGCGCCTGGACCGGCAGTGGACGGCACCGCCGAGGTCCGGTCTCTTCTTCTCGGTCCTGCTCACGCCGGGCGAGGTGCCGGTGGCGCGGTGGGGCTGGCTGCCGCTGCTCACGGGCGTTGCGGTGGCGACGGGGCTGTCCCGGACCGCGGGCGTGGACACGGCCCTGAAGTGGCCGAACGACGTGCTGGTCACGGTGGGGGAGGAGGAACGCAAGGCCGGCGGCATTCTGGCCGAGGGAGCCGGCGACGGTGGGGTCGTCATCGGGGTCGGCATCAACGTCTCGCTGAAGGACGACGAGCTGCCCGTGCCGACGGCGGGCTCCCTGGCGCTGGCCGGGGCGGTGAGCACGGACCGCGATCCGCTGCTTCGCGGGGTGCTGCGTTCCCTGGAGAACTGGTACGGCAAGTGGCGCGCGGCCGAGGGCGAACCGGGGGTGTGCGGGTTGCAGGAGGCATATGCGGCAGGCTGCGCGACGCTCGGGCGGGTGGTGCGGGCGGAGCTGCCGGGGAATCGGTCGGTCGTGGGGGAAGCGGTGGCCGTGGACGGAGACGGGCGGCTCGTACTGGCGACGGAGGCGGGGGTGCAGGAGCCTGTCGGAGCCGGGGACATCGTGCACCTGAGGCCGGCGTGAGCGCCTGAGGCCGGGCGCGGGCCAGGTGCTTCCAGCCCGTCCGGCGATGAAGGACGAGGCCGCTCAGGCCGAAGCGGGGGTCTGGGCGGCAGCCCCCGGAGGGCCCGGCACCAACGCCGAGTAGCGGGCAAACCCCGGGCACCCACCCCTCGGCCGAACCTGACGGAGTGAGCTGGCGCACACCTGCCGTAGAGTTGAGGCCGGTCGATACATGACCGTGACAGATCGGAAGGGCAACACGCGTGACCGTCGACGACTCGGGTTCCGGCACGGACGCGCAGGGCGCCGACTCCGGCGAGGATCCGCTCGCCCTGCGCCTCGAAGGGCTCATCCTGGGCGCCGAGCGCCGCTACACCCCGTTTCAGGCGGCCCGCAGCGCCGGCGTCTCCATGGAACTGGCCTCCCGCTTCTGGCGGGCCATGGGCTTCGCCGACATCGGTCAGGCCAAGGCCCTCACCGAGGCCGACGTCCTCGCGCTGCGGCGCCTGGCCGGTCTCGTGGAGGCGGGCCTGCTGAGCGAGGCGATGGCCGTTCAGGTCGCCCGGTCCACGGGGCAGACCACCGCGCGGCTCGCCGAGTGGCAGATCGACTCCTTCCTGGAGGGACTGACCGAGCCGCCCGAGCCGGGCATGACCCGCACCGAGGTGACGTATCCGATCGTCGAGCTGCTCCTGCCCGAGCTGGAGGAGTTCCTCGTCTACGTCTGGCGCCGCCAGCTCGCCGCCTCCGCGGGACGGGTCGTGCAGGTGGCGGACGACGAGGAGATGGTCGACCGGCGCCTGGCCGTCGGCTTCGCCGACCTGGTCGGGTTCACGCGGCTGACCCGACGCATGGAGGAGGAGGAGCTCGGCGAACTGGTCGAGGCCTTCGAGACCACGGCCGCTGACCTGGTGGCCGCGAACGGCGGGCGGCTGATCAAGACCCTCGGCGACGAGGTGCTCTACGCCGCCGACGACGCGGGCACGGCCGCCGAGATCGCCCTGCGGCTGATCGAGACCATGGCGCACGACGAGACGATGCCGGAGCTGCGCGTCGGCATGGCGTTCGGCACGGTGACCACCCGTATGGGTGATGTGTTCGGTACGACCGTGAACCTGGCCTCCCGGCTCACGTCGATAGCCCCGAAGGACGCCGTGCTGGTGGACACCGCCTTCGCCGAGGAGCTGATCCGTACGCAGGACGCTCCGGCCTCGGAGGCGGAGGCGGCCGAGGAGGCCGCGGCGGCGGAGAAGGAGGGCGAGGAGCCCCCGGTCTACCGGTTCGGGCTGCAGCCGATGTGGCAGCGGCCGGTGCGTGGGCTGGGCGTCGTGGAGCCGTGGCTGCTCACGCGGCGCGACGGGGCCCCGTAGCCGCTCGTCGGGTCCCTGTGCCGGGCGCCGGATCCGTGTGGAGTGCCGGGTCCTTGTGCCGGAGTGCGAGGTCCTCGTGCCGGAGTGTCGGGTCCCTGTGCCGGAGTGTCGGGTCCCTGTGCCGGAGCGCCTCGCCTCGCTCGTCAGGGGCGGTCGACCGGGGAGTCCACGCACAGGCCGATGACCGGCACGCACAGGTCCGGGTCGTGGGGCTTCTTCGGCTCCTCGGGTGCGGGTGCGGGATCCGGTGTGGTCCGGGTCGGCGGGGCGGGTGGGGGAGGGGCCGGGCGGGGCGCGTCGCCGGATTTTGAGGCCGTCGGTGAGGGGGCGGGGGCGTTCGGCGTGCCGGGGACGGTGATGGGTGCCGGGGTGTCGGCCGTGGCCGCCCCCGGGGTGTCGGCCGTGGCGGACTGGGACGGCCGGGTGCCCTTGGCGACCGGCGACGGGGTCAGGCCGCCCAGGGCCGTGGTGGAGGAGGGGCTCGCGTCGGGGTCGGCCGGGAGGCTTGCGGCGGTGCGGGTGGCGTCGTCCGTGGAGTCCGTGGAGGTGGCGGCGGGGTCCGGGCGGGGGCCGGCCCCGAGGGTGCCCGCCTCGGAGCCCGGGCCGGAGGTCAGGCGCAGGAGGCTCAGGGCGCCCGTGGCGAGGGCGAGGCCGCCGGCGGCGAGCAGGACCTTGCGGGGGCGGGGCTTGCGGTGACGACCCCGGACACGCGGTGCGAAGGGGCCGATCTCGGCCGGGGCCGGCTCGTGGGGCGCGGGCTCAGGGCGGTTCGGTGTCGTGGTGGCCTGGTGGGGCGCGGGCTCAGGGCGGTGTGGTGCCGTCGTGGCCTGGTGGGGCGGGGGCTCACGTCGGTGCGGTGTCGTGGTGGCCTGGTGGGGCGCGGGCTCACGTCGGTGCGGTGTCGTGGTGGCTCTGGTGTTCTCTCGTGGCCTCGTCGGCGTGTTCGTCGTCCTCACGGTCCCTCCCCGAAACGATCCCTCCCCGCAGCACATGCGCCCCCTGTGCGCCGTGGGGGACGCACGCTATGCGCTCCCATGGGCGGTTGTGCCGGAGTTGGGGTGATGTCACTCGAACGGGTGGGCGGGGGGTGGTGGAAGCCGGGCGAGTCCGCCCTTTCGCGGGTCGGGTGGGGCTGCGATGATCGAACCGTCGACCTTGTTAACCCGCGTTAACCGGAGGGTGTCATGAGTGAGGAACGGTTCGGGGAGTTCGTGCTGGTGCGGCGGCATGAGCAGGGGCATGTCGCGGAGCTCGTCCTCGACCGGCCCAAGGCCATGAACGCGGTGTCGACGGAGATGGCGCGGTCCATCGCCGGGGCCTGTACGGCGCTGGGGGAGGACCGGGACGTGCGGGCGGTCGTGCTGACCTCGACGCATGAGCGGGCCTTCTGCGTCGGGGCGGATCTGAAGGAGCGGAACTCCTTCAGCGACGCGGACCTGCTGCGGCAGCGCCCGGTGACGCGGGGGGCGTACACCGGCGTCCTGGAGCTGCCGGTGCCGACGGTGGCGGCGGTCCACGGCTTCGCGCTCGGTGGCGGGTTCGAGCTGGCGCTGGCGTGCGACGTGATCGTGGCGGACCGGACCGCGGTGGTGGGGCTGCCGGAGGTGTCGGTCGGGGTGATCCCCGGGGGCGGGGGCACGCAGTTGCTGCCGCGGCGCGTCGGGGCGGCCCGGGCGGCCGAGCTGATCTTCTCCGCGCGGCGGGTGGAGGCCGTGGAGGCGGGCGAGCTGGGGCTGGTCGATCAGTTGGTGGAGGAGGGGCGGGACCGGGAGGAGGCGCTCGCTCTGGCGGCGCGGATCGCCGGGAACTCGCCGGTGGGGCTGCGGGCGGCGAAGCGGGCCTTGAGGCTCGGGCAGGGGCTCGACCTGCGGGCCGGGCTGGAGGTCGAGGACGCGGCATGGCGGGCGACGGCCTTCTCGGGTGACCGGGCGGAGGGGGTCGCGGCCTTCAACGAGCGGCGCAAGCCGCAGTGGCCGGGGGAGTAGCGGCCGAGGCGGACCCGGGCGCCCGTTCCCACCCGCGAACCACAGCCCCGCTCCCACCCGCCAATCACAGCCCCGCGCCGAACAGCACGGCCGGGGCGACCCACACCAACCGGTCGTCCCCGTTCGCGTCGTAAACACGTCAGTCTGGCTGAAAACTCCCTAGCCTGGAGTGATGGGTGAGGACAGACGGCTGGCGGCCGTCGTCGCGTTGGCTCAGGGGATGGCGGCCGCGCACGGGTCACGTGAGGCGTGGCGCGCCGCGGCCGCCGGGGCGTGCCGGGCGCTGGGTGGGAGTTTCGCCGCGCTGTCGGTGTGGGAGCGCGAGCTCGGGCGGCTGCGGGTCCTCGTGAACGTGGGCGAGCTGGCGGAAGGGGAGGAGGAATTCCCGGAGGACGAGGCCTACCCGGTGCACCAGTTCGCGGAGATCACCGAGTTCCTGCACGAGCAGTGGGCCGGTGGCGGGGAGCCCGACGCGTGGGTGGAGACCGCCGAGGGGCCCGCCGCCGGGCGGCCCGGGTACTGCCACCAGCGGGTCGCCGCCCTGCGGCGCCGCGGCCGCGGCTGCTGCGTGGTCGCGCCCATCGTGCTGCACGGGCGGGCCTGGGGCGAGCTGTATGTCGCCCGTCCGGCCGGTGAGGCCGTCTTCGGGCGGGGCGACGCCGATTTCGCCACCGTCTTGGCCTCCGTCGTGGCCGCCGGCCTCGCCCAGACCGAGCGGCTGGAGGAGGTCCGGCGGCTCGCCTTCACCGACTCCCTCACCGGACTCGCCAACCGCCGCGCCGTGGACGTACGCCTGGAGCAGGCGATCGAGCGGCACCGCCGGGACGACGTCGTGGTCAGTCTCGTCGTCTGCGATCTCAACGGGCTCAAGCGGGTCAACGACACCCATGGGCACGCCGCCGGTGACCGGCTCCTGGAGCGGTTCGGGTCGGTGCTGTCGCTGTGCGGGGCCATGCTGCCGGGGGCGCTGGCCGCGCGGCTGGGCGGGGACGAGTTCTGTCTGCTCGCGGTCGGGCCGCCCGCCGACCAGGTCGTGAAGGCGGCCAACGAACTGTGCCGCAGGGCCGCCGAGTTGGAGCTCGGAGACGGGGTGGCCTGCGGGGTCGCCTCCACCGAGGACCCGATCGGGCAGGTCCGCTCCGCCCGTCGGCTGTTCCGGCTCGCCGACGCCGCCCAGTACCGGGCCAAGGCCGAACGGGCGGCCAGGCCGGTCGTCGCGGGGCGGGCCGGGCCCGACGATCCCGTCGTGCGGCTCGCGGACGAACCGTCCCGGGAGGCCGGCGGTGAGCGCCGGCGATTCCGGGGCCGACACGCGCCCTGACCCCGCACGCCTCGATTCCGCGCCCCCGGCCGCGCACGCCCTGATCCCGCACCCGCCCTGAAGTCCCGCCGGCACCCTGATCCGGGACGCACTTTGCCCCCGACCGGGTCGTGTGACGCATTCGGTAAGGGGTGAACGCCGCCCCCAGTGGTGACATCATCGAATTCACTGCGTACGCTCCTGAATATGGATATGCACACTGTGGTGGTGGGGACGGCCGGGGTCACGGCGTCCGACGTGCTCGCCGTGGCGCGCGGCGGCGCCCGCGTCGAGCTCTCCGAGGAGGCCGTGGCCGCCCTCGCCGCGGCCCGCGAGATCGTGGACGCGCTGGCGGCCAAGCCGGACCCCGTGTACGGCGTGAGCACCGGCTTCGGCGCCCTGGCGACCCGGCACATCAGCCCGGAGCTGCGCGCGCAGCTGCAGCGCAACATCGTCCGCTCGCACGCCGCCGGGATGGGCCCGGCCGTGGAGCGCGAAGTCGTCCGCGCCCTGATGTTCCTGCGGCTGAAGACCGTCTGCTCCGGCCACACCGGCGTACGCCCCGAGGTCGCGCAGACCATGGCCGACCTCCTCAACGCCGGGATCACCCCGGTCGTGCACGAGTACGGCTCCCTCGGCTGCTCCGGCGACCTCGCACCGCTGTCCCACTGCGCCCTCGCGCTGATGGGCGAGGGTGACGCCGAGGGCCCCGACGGTGTCGTACGCCCGGCCGCCGAACTCCTCGCCGCGCACGGCATCCAGCCCGTCGAACTGCGTGAGAAGGAGGGCCTCGCCCTCCTCAACGGCACCGACGGCATGCTCGGCATGCTGGTGATGGCCCTGGCCGACCTGGAGAGGCTCTACCGGTCCGCCGACGTCACCGCCGCCCTGTCGCTGGAGGCCCTGCTCGGCACCGACAAGGTCCTCGCCCCCGAGCTGCACGCCATCCGGCCGCACCCGGGGCAGGCCGCCAGCGCCGCCAACATGCTGGCCGTGCTCAAGGGCTCGGGCCTGACCGGGCACCACCAGGACGACGCGCCGCGCGTGCAGGACGCCTACTCGGTGCGCTGCGCCCCGCAGGTCGCCGGCGCCGGCCGGGACACCATGGCCCACGCCCGGCTGGTCGCCGACCGCGAGCTGGCTTCCGCCGTGGACAACCCCGTCGTCCTGCCCGACGGCCGGGTGGAGTCCAACGGCAACTTCCACGGGGCGCCCGTCGCCTACGTCCTGGACTTCCTGGCCATCGCCGCCGCCGACCTCGGCTCCATCGCCGAGCGGCGCACCGACCGGCTGCTCGACAAGAACCGCAGCCACGGCCTGCCGCCGTTCCTCGCCGACGACGCCGGTGTGGACTCGGGCCTGATGATCGCTCAGTACACGCAGGCCGCGCTGGTGAGCGAGCTGAAGCGGCTCGCCGTACCGGCGTCCGCCGACTCGATCCCGTCCTCCGCCATGCAGGAGGACCACGTATCGATGGGCTGGTCGGCGGCGCGCAAGCTGCGCACGGCCGTCGACAACCTCACGCGCGTGATCGCCATCGAGTTCTACGCCGCCGCGCGCGCAGTGGAGTTGCGCGAGGGGCTGACTCCGGCGCCCGCGTCGCGGGCGGCCATCGACGCGGCACGGGAGGCCGGAGTCGAGGGGGCCGGGCCGGACCGGTTCCTCGCGCCCGACCTCGCCGCGGCCGACGCGTTCGTGCGCGACGGGCGGCTGCTGGCCGCGGTGGAGAAGGTCACCGGGCCGCTCCAGTAGGGCAGGAGGGGTCCCGTCGTCCGGCGGGGCCCCGCCTCAACGGCCGTCAGAAACCGAGGCGTTCCCGGCGCACCGAGTACACGACGAACCCGGCGCCCAGCGTCAGGCAGAAGGTCCCGCCGATCACGTACGGGGTGCTGTCGAAGGTGCCCGTGTCGGCGAGGCGGGTACCGGTGACGGAGGCGTCGGCGGTCGTGGCCGCGATCCGGGCCTGCTGCGTGACCTGCGGCGACGGGCTCGTCGATACCGCGTCTCTCACCGGGGAGTCCGGCGTCGCGTTCGCGGACGGGACGAACCACATGGCGCCCAGCAGGGACGCTGCGGCGGTGGCGGTCAGCAACGGGCGGCGAGCGGATGACACGGAATATCGATCCCCTTGTGACGTCGGCGAATTGGCCGTGTGGAGCGATGTTAGTGAAAGTCGCGGGTCACGGGAAAGTCACGGGAGGGCCTGGACGTACGCTCCCGCCATGAGCACTCCAGAGACATCACGTTTTGTACGGCTTCGGGTGGAACTCGTTCTCGAGGTGGACGACGCGGACGCGGTCACCAAGTCCGCGCTGCGCAAGATCGCCGACGAGGCGGAGGTGCCTGCGGCGGAGCGGGCCCACGCCGAGAGCACTGTGACGGAAGACACCGCGGAGGCCCTCGCGTACCTCGTGGACCCGTTCGACCTGGTCAGCGAGGTGCCGGGGGTGGAACTCCAGCAGGCCTCCTGGAGCAGCGAGCGGGTCGACTACGACCCCGAGTCGCCGGACTGGGACCTTGACGAGGATGATGGCGAGGACGGCGACGGCTGAACCGTCCGGGATTCGTGACCCCGGGTGGCAACCGCCGCCCGGGGTCTTCGCGTCTCAAACGGCGCACCGACCGCACCCGTTTCGCCGGTACCGTCCGTCACGGACGTGGTGATCCCCACACCTGCGCGACCTGGGGAACCGGACGAGCCGGCCGTAGCGTTGAAAGTTCCGGATGAGGACTCACGAGATCCGGCGGGGGCACTCAGTGGTGACGGGGCACTCGGTGATGACGGGGACACTCGGGGTTTTGGGGAAATCGGCAACGATGGAGAAGCGTGTGATGACGGTCAGTAAGCGGCGCAAGGGCCTGACGGTCGCGTCCGCACTGCTCGGCGGAGTTCTGATGCTCTCGGCGTGTTCCGGCGGCGACGACAACGCCTCCGGGGGCGACGGAGGTGACAGCTCCCAGTCGAAGGTCGACGAGGCCGCGGCGAAGAAGACCTCCGAGGCCCAGATCAAGATCACGCCCGAGGACGGCTCGGACAACGCCTCCATCAACAACTCCGCCGCCGTCACCGTGAGCAAGGGCACGCTCACGGACGTCAAGATGACGACGTCCGAGGGCACCGAGGTGAGCGGCCAGATATCCGCTGACAAGACCAGCTGGAAGCCGACCGGCCAGCTGGAGCGGTCCACCACCTACAAGCTGGCGGCCGAGGCGAAGGACTCCGACGGTCGCGTCGCCCACGAGAACGCCTCGTTCACCACGGTCTCCCCGGCCAACAGCTTCATCGGCAACTTCACGCCGGACGACGGCACCACCGTCGGCGTCGGCATGCCGGTCTCGATCAACTTCGACAAGGCGATCACCAACAAGGCCGCGGTCCAGAAGGGCATCAAGGTCAGCACGACCAGCGGCCAGGAGGTCGCCTGCCACTGGTTCAACGCCAACCGCATGGACTGCCGGCCCGAGGACTACTGGAAGGAAGGCTCCACCGTCACGCTGAAGCTCGCGCTCGACGGCGTCGAGGGAGCCAAGGGCGTCTTCGGCGTCCAGCAGAAGACGGTCACCTTCAAGATCGGCCGCAACCAGGTCTCGTACGTCGACGCGAAGACCAAGAAGATGAAGATCACGCAGGACGGCAAGGTCGTCCGCACGATCCCGATCTCCGCCGGCTCGCCCGAGAACAAGACCTACGAGGGCACCATGGTGATGTCCGAGAAGTTCAAGGAGACGCGCATGAACGGCGCGACCGTGGGCTTCACGGACGACGACGGCAAGGGTGAGTACGACATCAAGGACGTGCCGCACGCCATCCGCCTCTCCAGCTCCGGCACGTTCATCCACGGCAACTACTGGGGCGCGAAGTCCATCTTCGGCAGCGTGAACACCAGCCACGGCTGCGTCGGCCTGCAGGACGCCAAGGGCGCCAACGACCCGAACACGCCGGGCGCCTGGTTCTTCAACAACTCGATCATCGGTGACGTGGTGGTCGTGGAGAACACCGGCGACAAGACGGTCGCGCCGGACAACGGCCTCAACGGCTGGAACATGAGCTGGGCCGACTGGAAGGCCGGTTCGGCGGCCTGACGGCGCGCCGGTTCTCACCGCTTGGCTGACGAAAGGCCGCCGCCCACCCCCGGACGAGGGGCGGGCGGCGGCCTTTGCGCTGTTCTCATCCACCTCTTATGCCAGGCTCAAGCCCTCATCACAGACCGTCCCTAGCTTGCGGCCATGTTCTTCACCTACCTGAGGCGCGAGTTGCGCCGCCGCAGAAAGGCGGCCTTCGTCGTCGCCTCCGGACTGGCGCTGGGTATCGCGCTGGTCATCGTCGTCACGTCCGTGTCCGCCGGCATGGGCAGGGCGCAGGACAAGGTCCTCCAGTCGCTGTACGGGCTGGGCACGGACATGACCGTCACCAAGGCAGCGGCACCCGCCGCGAGCAGCTCCGAGCGGCCGCGCTTCCGCTTCGACGCACAGGACGACGGCTCGACCGGTGAGCAGAGCAGCGACCGCGTCATGGTGCGGGGCTTCCAGACGCTGGCGAGTTCGACCGTGGGCAAGGTCGACGCGCAGAGCGGCGTCGCCGACGCGGTGGGCGGGCTGAGCCTCCAGGTCGTCAAGGTCAGCGGTGCGTTCACGCGGGGCCGGTTCGAGCAGGGTGCGGGTGGCGGGCAGGGCCGCGGCCGGGGCGGGGCCCTGCCCTCGCCGCAGGGCCGGGTCGAGGGTGGCGGCGCCGACTTCGACGTCAACAACTACTCGGTCTACGGCACCGACGTCACCAAGCCGGCCCTCGGCCCGCTGACCTCCTCGAAGATCACCAGCGGTCGCACGTTCACGACGGCCGAGACGAACGCGAAGGTCGCCGTCGCGGACTCGGCGTACGCCAAGGAGAAGAAGCTCAAGGCCGGCTCCACGGTCACCATCAAGGGCAGCACCTTCAAGGTGATCGGCATCGCCACGGCCGACAGCGGGGACGCGGCCGCGAACCTCTACGTCCCGCTGAAGCAGGCGCAGACACTGGCCGGCGCCAAGGACAAGGTCACCACGATCTACGTCAAGGCCACCGACTCGCAGCGGATCGGCGGCGTCAAGTCGGAGATCCAGAAGAACATCCCGGGCACGACGGTCACCACCTCCGCCGACCTCGCGGACACCGTCTCCGGTTCGCTGTCCACGGCTTCCTCCCTCGCCGCGAGCGTCGGCAAGTGGCTCTCGATCGCGGTGCTCGCGGCCGCGTTCCTCGTGGCGGGCCTGCTGACGTCCTCGGCGGTCTCCCGGCGGGTCCGCGAGTTCGGCACCCTCAAGGCACTGGGCTGGAAGTCGAGCCGGGTGACGCGGCAGGTGGTCGGAGAGGCGGTCGTCAACGGCCTGGTGGGCGGTGCGCTGGGGATCGCGCTGGGCCTGGCGGGGGCGTACGCCGTGACAGCCGTCAGCCCCACGCTGCAGGCGCAGGTGGGCGGGGGCGGTGGGGGCGAGGGTTTCCGAGGCGGCTTCGGCGGTGGCCCGGGCCGTGCGGCGGTCACGAAGACCCTCGACGTCGCCCTCACCGCACCGGTCAGCCTGACGACCATCGCGCTGGCGGTGGCCTTGGCCGTGACGGGCGGGCTGATCGCAGGTGCCTTCGGCGGCTGGCGGGCCTCGCGGCTCCGCCCGGCGGACGCTTTGCGCCGAGTCGAATAGCGCCTTCAGGGGCGCGGGGCCGTGTCGATACGCGGCTCCGCCGCGTGAGCGCGAACAACCCCCACGCACCCGCACTTCGAGACGATTCAGGAGTTTCCGCCATGTACGAACTGAGAGCTGTCACCAAGCACTACACCCGTTCCAAAGACACCGTCCAAGCCCTCGACGGCATTGACCTGACCATCCCCGACGGCGACCGGCTCGTCATTCAAGGCCCCACCGGTGGCGGCAAATCCACCCTGCTGCAGATGCTCGGCGGTCTGGACCGCCCCACCTCCGGACGGGTCGTCCTGGACGGCACCGATCTCGCCGCACTGCCGGAGGCACGACTGACCCGGGTCAGAAGCGAAAGCATCGGCTTCGTCTTCCAGTCCTTCAACCTCATCCCGACGCTCACCGCGCAGGAAAACGTGGAGACCGCCCTCGTCCCGCTCGGCGTGAAACCGAAACAGCGACGCGAACAGGCCGCCGAGGCACTGAAGTCGGTCGGTCTCGGCGAGCGCCTCGCGCATCTGCCCGGCGAGATGTCCGGCGGTCAGCAGCAACGCGTGGCCATCGCCCGGGCCCTGGTGAAACAGCCGAAGGTGCTCCTCGCCGACGAACCCACCGGCAATCTCGACGAATCGATGCGCGACGAGATCATGGACGTACTCGAACGCATGTGGGAGGAGCTCGGCCTCACCTTCGTGATGGTCACCCACGACTCGGCGATAGCGCGGAAGGCCCCGCGCCTGGCGACGCTCCGCAAGGGCCGGATCACTGTCAAGGAGAACGCGCGTGCGTAACCCCGCGGCCCTGTAACGGAGTTCCGACGGCCGTGTAACAGTCGGCCGACGAATTTCTTACCTTCATCTCATCTATTGAGCACCTGATCACCCCTCGGCATACTGCGTATTCCGGGGGGTGGACGTGCATGCGTACGAGACCACCCCCGGCCGGGTGAACGGGGAATTCGCCCGGTTCTTCTGCAAGGGGGAAACTTGCGCAGACAAGTGAAAAGGGCGTGCGCGGCCACGGTCGCCACAGCGGCTGCCGTGGCCCTGGCGGCGGGCATGACCAGCCCGGCGTCGGCCAACGGCGAACAGGCGGCAGCGGCCGCCAAGCCGGCGTCCCTGACCGCCAAGCACCGCATCACGCTGATCACCGGCGACCGGGTCGTCCTCGACGCCAAGGGCCGTGTCATCGGCCTGGAGCACGCCAAGGGCCGTGAGAACGTACCCGCCCAGGTCCGCAAGGTCGACGGCCACACCCTCGTCATCCCGGCCGACGCCGCCCGCCTGGTCGCCTCCGGCAAGCTCGACCAGCGGCTCTTCGACGTCACCGAGCTGAACAAGTCCGCGACCCGCAAGGCCCAGAAGAAGGGCCTGAAGGTCATCGTCGGCTACCAGGGCAGCGCCGCGGCCACCAAGGCCGACGTCCGCGAGGCCGGCACCCTGAGCCGCGCGCTGAAGTCCGTGAACGCGGACGCGGTGCAGACACCGCAGAAGGACACCCCCGAGCTCTGGGACGCGGTCACCAACGGCGAGAAGACCGCCGCCGGGATCGCGCACGTCTGGCTCGACGGCGTCCGCAAGGCCAGCCTCGACAAGTCCGTCGCGCAGATCGGCGCGCCCAAGGCCTGGTCGGCCGGCTACGACGGCAAGGGCGTCAAGATCGCCGTCCTGGACACCGGTGTCGACGGCACCCACGACGACCTCAAGGGTCAGGTGGTCGGCGCCAAGAACTTCACCACCTCGCCCGACGCCTCCGACAAGGTCGGCCACGGCACGCACGTCGCGTCCATCGCGGCCGGCACGGGCAAGAAGTCCGGCGGCACGTACAAGGGCGTCGCGCCCGGCGCGAAGATCCTCAACGGCAAGGTCCTCGACGACGGCGGCTTCGGCAGCGACTCCGAGATCCTCGCCGGCATGGAGTGGGCCGCCGCCGAGGGCGCCGACGTCATCAACATGAGCCTGGGCGGCGGCGACACGCCCGCGATCGACCCGCTGGAAGCGGCGGTGAACAAGCTGTCCGACGAGAAGGGCGTCCTGTTCGCCATCGCGGCCGGCAACGAGGGCGACTTCGGCGACCAGACCATCGGTTCCCCGGGCAGCGCCGCCGCGGCCCTGACGGTCGGCGCGGTCGACGACAAGGACGTGCTGGCCGACTTCTCCAGCCGTGGCCCCGGCCTGGACGGCGCCCTCAAGCCCGACGTGACCGCGCCCGGCGTGGACATCACCGCGGCCTCCGCCCCGGGCAACCAGATAGCCCAGGAGGTCGGCGAGAAGCCGGCCGGCTACATGACGATCTCCGGTACGTCGATGGCGACCCCGCATGTCGCGGGCGCGGCGGCGATCCTCAAGCAGCAGCACCCGGACTGGAAGTACGCCGAGCTCAAGGGCGCCCTCACCGGCTCCACCAAGGGCGGCAAGTACACCCCGTTCCAGCAGGGTTCGGGCCGGATACAGGTCGACAAGGCCATCAAGCAGTCCGTGATCGCCGATCCGGCCTCGGTGAGCTTCGGGGTGCAGCAGTGGCCCCACACCGACGACAAGCCGGTCACCAAGGAGCTGACGTACCGCAACCTCGGTACGAAGGACGTCACGCTGAAGCTTTCGTCGACGGCCACCAACCCGAAGGGGCAGGCCGTCCCGGCCGGCTTCTTCAAGCTCGGCGCCACCTCGGTGACGGTCCCGGCCGGCGGCAAGGCCTCCGTGCCGTTCACCGTCGACACCAAGCTGGGCGGCACCGTCGACGGCGCGTACTCGGCGTACGTGACGGCGACGGGCGACGGCCAGACCGTCCGCACGGCGGCGGCGGTGCAGCGTGAGGTCGAGTCGTACGACGTGACGCTGAAGTTCCTCGACCGCGACGGCAAGGCGGCCAAGAACTACAGCGCCGACCTGACCGGCATCGCGGGCCTGGGCAAGGGCAAGGAGGCCATGCCGTACGACGCGGACGGCACGGTCACCGCCCGCCTCCCCAAGGGCACCTACATCCTGAACACGAGCGTCTTCGTGGGCGACGACCCGGAGAAGTTCGAGGGCGTGGACTGGCTCGCCCAGCCGAAGCTGAACCTCACCAAGAACACGACGGTCACCCTGGACGCCCGCAAGGCCAAGCCGGTGGACATCACCGTCCCGGCCACGGGCGTCAAGTCGGAGTTCGCCTCGGCCGACTACACGGTGGAGACCGATGACACCAGCTACGGCTTCGGCTGGTGGCTGGACTCCTACGACAAGTTCCGCAGCGCCCACGTCGGCCCGCAGATCACCGACGGTTCGGTGACCCAGCAATGGGACGGCCACTGGTCCAAGGGCGGCAAGGAGGAGTACGACATCATCGCCGGCGGCCCGGTCAAGCAGCTGGCCACCGGTTTCACCAAGCACTACAAGGCGAGCGAACTCGCCACGGTGAAGGCCGGCCTCGGCGCCTCGGCGAGCGGCAAGAAGGGCTCGATCAACGCGGTGGGCTGGATGCCGTGGAGCTCCAGCGCCTCCTCGATCGGCCTCCAGCAGGCCCTGCCCGACACCCGCACACTCCACCTGTCCGCCCAGGGTGGCGTGAAATGGCAGCTCGAGTTCGCCCAGTCCGGTGGTCTGGACGCGGACGGCTTCCCGATCGACGAGGCCGCCTACGCGATGGGCACGCACACGTTCGCCGCCGGCAAGAGCTACTCCAAGACCGTCAACACGGCTGTCTTCGGGCCGCGCCTGACCGGCGACTTCGGTGTCATCCGTGAGGGCAACCAGATCTACGGTTCGCTGCCGCTGTTCGCCGACGGCAAGGGCAACGTGGGCTACTCGAAGTTCTCCGCGGTCGACACGACGCTCTACCGCAACGGCACCAAGGTCGGCAGCAACGACGACCCGCTGTTCGGGGACAAGCAGTTCAAGGTCCCGGCCGCCGACGCCGAGTACAAGCTGACCACATCGGTCAAGCGCAGCGTCAAGGTCGCCTCGGCCTCCACCCGCGTCGACGCCAGCTGGACGTTCCGCTCGAAGAAGACCAGTGACATCACGAAGCTGCCCGTCTCCACGGCCCGCTTCCTCGCGACCACGGACCTGGGCAGCAAGGCCCCGGCCGACAAGACCGTCAAGGTCCCGGTCACCGTCGAGGGCGCGGCCAAGGGCAGCAACCTGAAGTCGCTGTCGGTGTACGTGTCGTACGACTACGGCAAGACCTGGAAGAAGCTCACCGTCAAGGACGGCAAGGTGAGCGTCAAGAACCCGGCGAAGGGCAAGGGCATCTCCTTCCACGCCAAGATCGCCGACAAGAAGGGCAACAAGTCGACGATCTCGATCTACAACGCGTTCTACGGCAAGTAGCACGCGTGGCAAGCAGGCAGTAGCGCAAGCGCGTTGACGGCCCGTCGGGAGCTTCGGCTTCCCGGCGGGCCCGTCGCGTCAGTAGGGTCCTGGCATGACTGCCGCAGTGACCGCCATGATCACCGCCGTGGTGGGCGTCCTCGGCACCCTCTTCGCGCCGGTGCTCGGCCAGCGGCTCTCCGCCCGGCAGCGGGACGAGGAGACCCGGGCCGACGAGCGGCGGCGGCGCTTCGAGGAGCGCAGGGACGCGTACACGGCGATGAACAGAGCCTCACGCCAGTTCCACACACTGCTGAAGGACGCCCTGCACCGCCTCCGCGACGGGGTCTACGGCGATGCCGAGCGCGACCAGCTCGAAGAGACCCGGCGCGACTACCGGGACCGGTACGCCGAGGCCCAGATGATCGTGCCGGAGCGCATCCTCGATGCCTCGCGCTCCGTGAACGAGGTCCTCGCCGGCATCGACGCGGCGGTCAAGCGGCTCGACCGGGGCGTGGCCCGGGACGGCGAGAGCGCGGAGGGGGCTCTTCGTGAGCTGAAGGAGGCCGAGCCGAGGCTGTCCGCGATGCGCCGACTGATGCGGGAGGACCTCGGCGTGCCGGACTGACACACCGGCCCGCTCACTCCGACGGCGTCGAAGCCCTGGTCCCGGAGCGCGTCGCGTCCGCCCCCCAGCTCGCCAGCAGCCGCAGGGCCTCCGCCGACGGGGTGTCCGGCTCCGCGTGGTAGGTGACCAGGGACTGCTCGGCGTCGTCGACCAGGCGGAACGTCTCGAAGGAGAGGGTCAGGTCGCCGACCAGGGGGTGGCGCATGCGCTTGACGCCGTAGCTCTTCTCCTTCACGTTGTGGGCGGCCCACAGGCGGCGGAAGTCCTCGCTCTTCACCGACAGCTCACCCACCAGTGCAGACAGCCGCGGGTCGTCCGGGTGGCAGCCCGCGTCCATGCGCAGGTAGCCGACCATGTCGGACGCCTTCTGCTCCCACTCCAGGTACAGCTCGCGGTAGTCCGGCCGCAGGAACACCATCCGCGCCCAGTTCCGCTCCTGGGCCGGCACCTCCGCCCAGTCGCCGAAGAGGGCCGACGCCATCCGGTTCCAGGCCAGGATGTCGGAGCGGCGCCCGACGATGTACGCCGGGACGCTCTCGATCGAGTCCAGCAGATGCCGCAGCGCCGGCCGCACCTGCTGGCTGCGTGCCACCGGCTTCTTCTTGTGCTGCTTCGGCTTCGCCAGGTGCATCAGGTGCGCGTGCTCGGCGTCGCTCAGCCGCAGGGCGCGGGCGATCGCGTCGAGCACCTCCGCCGAGACGTTGCGGCCGTTGCCCTGCTCCAGCCGCGTGTAGTACGCCACGGACACCCCCGCCAGCTGCGCGAGCTCCTCACGACGCAGCCCGGGCACCCGCCGCCGCCCGAAGTCGGGCAGCCCCACGTCCTCGGGCTTCAGCCGGGCCCGCCGGGTGCGCAGGAACTCGCTGAGCTCGGCGCGCCGGTCCAGGCCGCCGCCGGCCGTCTGTGCGGGTTCGGGCTGTTCGTCCATGCGCTCCAGTATTCACGGTCGTACGCACACCAGCCTGACCCCGCCAGTGGTACGCACCGTGTGCGTACGCAAAACCGTGGTCTGGGTGAGCCCTCGCGAATCGGGCAGGCTGGTGTCGTGCCCGGTCAGAAGATCCAGAAGGCAGCCGGGCACACAACCCCGCTAGGAGAACCCCCGGCATGACCACTGTTGCTGCGTACGCCGCTCCCGCCCCCAAGGCTCCGCTGGAGCGCACCACCATCGAGCGCCGAGAGGTCCGCGAGTTCGACGTCCTGATCGACATCGAGTTCGCCGGCATCTGCCACTCCGACATCCACCAGGCCCAGGAGGGCTGGGGTGAGGCGATCTTCCCGATGGTCCCCGGCCACGAGATAGCCGGTGTCGTCTCCGCGGTCGGCCCGGGCGTCACGAAGTTCGCCGTCGGCGACCGCGTGGGCGTCGGCTGCATGGTCGACTCCTGCCGCGAGTGCGAGAACTGCAAGGCCGGCCGCGAGCAGTACTGCGTGCAGGGCAACGTCCCGACGTACAACGGCATCGGCCGTGACGGCGAGCCCACCTACGGCGGCTACTCGCAGAACGTGGTCGTCGACGAGAACTTCGTCGTCCGCATCCCCGACGGCCTCTCCCTCGACGTCGCCGCGCCGCTGCTCTGCGCCGGCATCACCCTCTACTCCCCGCTCCGCCGCTTCGGCGCCGGTCCCGGCAAGAAGGTCGCGATCGTCGGCCTGGGCGGCCTCGGCCACATGGGCGTCAAGATCGCCCACGCGCTCGGCGCCGAGGTGACCGTGCTGTCGCAGTCCCTGCGCAAGCAGGAGGACGGCCTGCGGCTGGGCGCGGACCACTACTACGCCACCAGCGACCCGAAGACCTTCGAGGAGCTGGCCGGCACGTTCGACCTGATCGTGTCCACGGTGTCCGCCCCGCTGGACTTCAACGCCTACCTGTCCCTGCTGAAGACCGAGGGCACGCTGGCCAACGTCGGCGCCCCCGAGGAGCCCGTCTCCCTCAACCTCTTCTCGGTGATCGGCGGCGGCAAGACCCTCGCCGGTTCCATGATCGGCGGTATCGCCGAGACGCAGGAGATGCTGGACTTCTGCGCCGAGCACGGCCTCGGCGCCGAGATCGAGCTGATCCGCGGCGACCAGATCAACGAGGCGTACGAGCGGGTCCAGAGCAGCGACGTGCGCTACCGGTTCGTGATCGACACGGCGACGATCTGACTTCTGACCTGTTACAGCTGCCCTGAGGGCCCCGGCCGCGTGCCGGGGCCCTCAGGGCTTTCGGGATGCACGGCGGGGTGCGGGCGGGGTACACGTGGGGGAGTGCACCAGAGGGGTCCGCCGCCACGTACGTCAGGGGAGGCCACCATGACCGTGCAGCTGAACCACACCATCGTCGTCGCCCACGACAAGCGCGCCTCGGCCCGGTTCCTCGCCGACCTCCTGGGGCTCGACGTGAGCCCGCCCTACGGCCCGTTCCTCCCGGTCGAGATCTCCAACGGCGTGACGCTCGACTTCATGGACAGCCCCGGCGCCATCACGCCGCAGCACTACGCCTTCCTCGTCTCGGAGGACGAGTTCGACGAGATCTTCGGCCGCATCCAGGAGGCCGGCCTGACCTACTGGGCGGACCCGTTCCACAGCCGCCCCGGGGAGATCAACCACAACGACGGCGGCCGCGGGGCCTACTTCGACGACCCCGACGGGCACCGCCTGGAGATCATCACGAGGCCCTACGGCAGCGGCGGCTGAGCCGTCCGCACCCCTGCTCGTCACATCATCGCGCCGCCGCGCGTCATACCGGCGAAGGCGACATCACCCGATGAAACAGCTGGGGAGCAGTCATGACAGCACCGATCCTGGTCACCGGCGGCACGGGCACCCTCGGTGCCCACGTCGTCCCGCTGCTGCGCGCGTCCGGCCACGAGGTGCGGATCCTCACCCGGCACGCCCGCCCCGCCGGGGACGGCATCGAGCACGTCACCGGTGACCTGCTGAAGGGCGAGGGCGTCGAGGCCGCCGTCGACGGGGTGGAGACCGTGCTGCACCTGGCGGGCGGCCCCAAGGGCGACGACGAGGCGACCCGAGCCCTGGTGACCGCCGCGGCCCGGGCCGGCGTGCGGCACCTGGTCTACGTCTCGGTCATCGGCGCCGACCGGGTCCCGCTGGCCTGGATGCGGACGAAGCTGGAGTCGGAGCGGGCTGTCGCCGAGTCGGGCATCCCGTGGACCACCCTGCGCGCGGCCCAGTTCCACGAGCTCACGCTGACCATGGTCGAGAAGATGGCGAAGCTGCCGGTCTTCCCGGTCCCCGGCGGCCTCAGGCTCCAGCCGGTCGACTCCCGCGAGGTCGCCGCCCGCCTCGCGGAACTGACCCTCGGCGCCCCCTCCGGCCTGGTACCGGACCTGGCCGGACCGCACCTCCACGACCTCGCCGCCCTGGCCCGCCCCTACCTCCGCCTGACCGGCAGGCGCCGCCCCATGCTGCCGGTGCGCATCCCCGGGAAGGCGGGGCGGGCGTACCGGGCGGGGGAGAACCTGGCGCCGGCGGGGGCGGAGGCGGGGAAGCGGACCTGGGAGGAGTTCCTGGCGGAGAGGCTGGGCTGAGGCCTGCCCCCTCCGCGTCGATCCCGCGTCCGCAGCAGGCCCTAGGAGCCCTGGCCCGGCGCGTCGGGCCGGTCCTGCTCCTCGAAGGTCCACACCGCTCGGGAACCCGGGCCGACCACGAGGGCCGAGTGGCCGATCCGCTCCACGTGCCGGTACGACACCGGGTGGTTCAGCGCCATGTCGATCTGCCTGAGGCCCACCTGGTCCAGGGGCACGGAGTCGAACCGGATCGTGGTGCCGCCGCCCTTGGCGAGGACGCCCCCGCCCGGCAGGGACCGGACGGCGAACCCGCCGGCCTTCAGCAGCGGCACCGTGGCGGCGAGGTCGCGCGCGGTCACCGCGAGCCGGATGCCGGTCACGTCCCGCATCAGGTGGTCGCGGTAGGCGTCGGACAGGTAGCGCTCCCGGCCCACGTCACCGGGGTGGGAGGCGGGCTCGGTGTTGCTGCGCGGGTCGGCGAAGTACTCCGGCCGGTACTCCATGCCCCAGGCGCCGAAGAGGTCGTACTGGTCGGTGGTGAGGACCGCGTCGAACCAGGGCACGGGGACGCCGTCGCCGAAGTCGCGCGTCTGCGGGAACTCGACCGGGTCGCTGATCCCGGCCTTCCGCAGCCGCTCGACCACCGTGGGCAGGTCGCCGGCGCGCTCGGTGGACACGCCCAGGCCGGCGGAGCCGAGGGTGCCGTCCTTGCCCGGTACATCGCCCACTCCGAAGAGCTCGAAGTAGGTCTCGCGCCCCATCAGATAGCGGCCGGTCCAGGTCTGCCCGCCGGAGCCGGTCGTGGTGCGGACCTGGAAGTCGGCGAAGTCCCGCAGGTAGGAGGAGTGCTCGATGGCGTCCGCGGTCTGCCGGTCGAACACGCCGTAGGCGTGGTTGTAGAACAGCAGTTGCCGCCCGTCCGAGGTCCCGTTCTCCGCCGCCCGTGCCGTGCTCACACCGCCCTGGACCGCCCCCGCGAGGGCCAGAGCGATGACCATGATCAGCTGTAACGCTCGTCTGAGAACCATGCGAGGGAGCGTAGGGCGGGAGGAAACCATTCCGCCGCGGTTTGTTCCCTTTGCGGGGTCAGGCCTTGGTCAGTGGGTCCGCCGGGGGCGGTGAGGCCGCTGGTGACGCCGGTGAGGGTTCCTGCCCGCCCTGGTCGAGCCGGAACGGCGGGTACTGGTCCGTCAGCAGCGTGACGTAGGCCGTCACCCGGGCGGCCCAGCGGGCGAGTCCGATCAGGAAGTCGAAGAGGTGCCGCGGGTAGCGGGCGGTGAAGAGCAGGACGACGACGGCGACCAGGGAGAGGAAGGGCAGCAGCCCGCCGCCCCGCCAGTCGTCCCCGCCCCAGCCGCCCCCGAGGAACATCGCGACCACGATGTACTGCGGGATCGCCAGCAGCCACCACTTCACCAGGACCAGTCCGCGCGACAGCCGCTCGGGGTACGCGACGTCGAAACGCGCCGGGTAGTCGGGCACGTCGGCGAGGGTGAAGGGCGGGTACCGGTCGGTGCCGAGCGCGGTGTGCGCGTAGTAGCCGACCCGCCAGTTCCAGCGCAGTACGCCGACGTTGAAGTCGAAGAGGGACCGCGGGTAGCGGGCGGTGAACAGGATGGCGAAGAAGGCGATCACGGTCACGACGGTGAACGCGATCCACAGGAACACCAGCACGACGTAGTGCGGGATGGCGAGCAGCCATTTCACCAGCCACATCCACCGGGACAGGCGGGGATCGACGGACGCCTCCAGACGCACGGGTGACGCGGCGACAGCACTCATGGGGCGGCTCTCCTCTCGCCTGCAGACTCGCAAGCGAGGAGGAGTCCCGCGACCCGGCAGGGCCGTTCGCGTGTCGGTGCGGTCGGTGCGGTCGGTGCGGTCGGTGCGGTCGGTGCGGTCGGTGCGGTCGGTGCGGTCGGTGCGGTCGGTGCGGTCGGGTGGGGTTCGGTGCGCTCGGGCCGCCGCGGCCGGACCGCTACGAGGGAACGGCCACTCCGGGATCCGGCTCGTCGGTGCCCGGCTCGTCGGCCTCCGCCTCGCCCGCCGGATCGACGAGCTGCTCGCGCACGTAGTTCCACACCACCGCGATCAGCGCGGCCACGGGCACGGCGAGCAGGCTGCCCACGATGCCGGCCAGGTTGCCGCCCAGAGTCACCGCCAGCAGGACGACGGCCGCGTGCAGGCCCAGACCACGGCTTTGGATCATGGGCTGGAAGACGTTGCCCTCCAGCTGCTGCACCACGACGATGATCGCCAGCACGATCACCGCGTCCGTGAGCCCGTTGGACACGAGCGCGATGAGCACCGCGACGAAGCCCGCGAACAGGGCGCCGATGATCGGCACGAACGCCGAGACGAAGGTCAGCACCGCGAGCGGAAGCACCAGCGGGACGCCGAGGATCCACAGGCCGAGCCCGATCAGGACGGCGTCGAGCAGGCCGACGGCCGCCTGGGACCGTACGAAGGCACCCAGGGTGTCCCAGCTCCGCGCGCACACGGTCGGCACGTCGGTGGCGAGCCGGCCGGGCAGCTGCCGGGACAGCCACGGCAGGAACCGCGGGCCGTCCTTCAGGAAGAAGAACATCAGGAAGAGCGCGAGGACGGCGGTGACGACGCCGTTCACCACGGTGCTCACCCCTGTGACGACGGCGCCCACCATGCTGCCGACGCCCTCCTGGGCGCGGGAGACCGCGCTGTCGAAGGCCTGGTTGATCTGCGCGTCCCCGATGTTCAACGGCGGCCCGGCGGCCCACTCGCGCAGCCGCTGGATCCCCTCCACGACGCCGTCGGTCAGCTCCCCGGACTGGGACGCCACCGGTACGGCGATCAGCGCCACCACACCTGCGGCGACCAGCAGGAACAGCACGGTCACCACGGACGCTGCCAGCGCGGGCGGCCACCCGCGACGGCGCAGCAGCCGGGCCGCGGGCCAGGTCAGCGTGGTCAGCAGCAGCCCGACCACGAGCGGCCACACCACGGACCACATCCGGCCCAGCAACCACAACGCCACGGCCGACATAACGAGCACCAGCAGCAACTCGGCGGAAACCCGCGCGGATGTCCGCAGCGCGGCACGGGACCTCTCGGAATTCAGGGGCGCAGTCACAGTGGGCACCCTATTGGCTGCGGGTCCGCTCCCAGCAGCCCCCGTCCCTCGGAAGCGGGCCGTCAGCGGACGGTGTACATGCTGAAGATGTGCAGGGCCGCCTCGATCTGTGCCCCCGTGCGGTCGTCGGGTTCCCCCGTGAGCCGGACGAAGACGACGGAGGAGCCGGGGTCGGCGGCCACCAGCAGGGTCATCGGCACCCGGCCCGCCAGCGGGTGGTCGTACCAGCCGTCGGGCTTGTCCACGTCCGTTTCGGCGAGGGCGTTCTCGACGGCCTGCCAGTCCGCGTCGTCGAAGTCGTAGCCGCAGAACTCCGCGACCGACTCGCAGAACGGCCGCAGACCCTCCTCGAAGATCCAGCCACCGCCGAAGCTCGCCGGTTCAGTCACCGGCCCTGGCCACACCGATCGGGCAGGACACTCCCGTCCCGCCGATGCCGCAGTAACCCGCGGGGTTCTTGTCGAGGTACTGCTGGTGGTAACCCTCCGCCGGGTAGAAGGGGCGGTCCTGCGCCGTGACGATCTCCGTGGTGATGTCGCCGTGGCCGGAGGACGTCAGGACCTTCTGGTACGCCTCGCGGGACGCCTTGGCGGTGGCCTCCTGCCCGGGGGTGTGGGTGTAGACGGCCGAGCGGTACTGCGTGCCCACGTCGTTGCCCTGGCGGAAGCCCTGCGTGGCGTCGTGGGACTCCCAGAACGTCTTCAGCAGGCGCTCGTACGAGACCTGCCTCGGGTCGAAGACCACGCGCACGACCTCCGTGTGGCCGGTCAGGCCCGAGCAGACCTCCTCGTACGTGGGGTTCTCGGTGTGGCCGCCCTGGTAGCCGACGAGGGTCGTCCAGACGCCGGCCGGGAGCTGCCAGAACGCGCGCTCGGCGCCCCAGAAGCAGCCCAGGCCGAAGTCGGCGATCTCCAGGCCCCCGGGGTAGGGGCCGAGCAGCGGATTGCCGAGGACGGTGTGGCGGTCGGGGACCGTGAACGCCGGCTCCGGGCGGCCTTGCAGCGCCTGCTCGGGAGTCGGCAGCTGGGGCGTACGGCTGTGCAGGAACATGCGGTCTCCAATCGGGGCGACGCCACTGCAACGTGCCGGTGCCACCCCGAATTCCGGCGGGGCCCCTGGCCCGCGTGACGGGCCCGTGCGGGGTGCAGTGCCGCACTGAACCCCGACTGGACCCCGCGCGGGGTGTCAGTGCGGCAGGCTCGCCGGGCTGCCGCCGTTCGCCTCGTAGCCCGCCACCGCCAGGGCCCGGTACACCGCGAACTCCGCCGCCGGGTCGGCCGACAGGGTCCAGGGCAGGGCGCCCACGTGGCCGTCGATGTGCACCAGCTGGTTCATGGCCTCCGACCAGCGCTCGCTGCGGACGAGGAAGAACACCAGCATGTGCCGGACATGGGCCAGCATCGGGTCGTCGGGGCGGGCCGAGTGCACCGCGTGCAGCGCGCCGTGGACCGCCTTCGTGACGACCTCGCTCTGCCAGAAGCTCGCTACGAGGGTCACCTCGGGAAGGTGCTCGAACACCGCGAACAGGGGCATCGCCGAGAGGAGGGAGCCCCGGGGCGCCCGGGCCGCCGCGGCCTCGGCGAACGCGTACGCCTCCGCGCGCGAGCCGTGCCACTTCTCGCACCAGTAGTGCAGCGCCGCCAGGTGCGCCCCCATGTGGGCCGGGGCGCGGTCCAGGATCTTCAGCCAGACCTGCTCGAAGTCCTTCTGGGAGTAGCCGAGGCCGCGGGCCACCGACAGCTCGACGATGTACGGGATCGGGTCACCGGGGGCCAGCAGCGCCGCCTCACCGCACGCCGTCCGCGCCTCCTCCATGATGATCCGGAACTCGTCCGTCCCCGGCGTCGCCGTCCGCCACGCCTGCTGCACCAGGAACTCGGCGTGCACCGCCGCGCCGCCCGCGTCCTTGGGCGCCTCGGCCCGCCACACCCGCAGCCACTGCCCGCCCGGCGCCTCGCTCACCCCGCCGGGCCGCCGCGAGAGCTCCAGCGAGGCCGCGCCCGCGAAGGCCTGCACGCGCTGCCAGCGCCGCTCGCCCTCCGTCTCCGTGCCCGCCAGGAGCTGCTGGGCGGCGCGGTGGTCCTGCGTGCGCTGCACCACGTCCAGGACGTCCAGCAGGTCCTGGTCGGGGCCCGGCATGCGGATGTCGAGCTCCTCCTCCCGGACGAAGCCGTAGTTCGCCGGGTCCGCGGCGTCCGGGTGGTCCGGCGAGACCAGCCCTGTCGCACCACCGCGCTTGCGCCGCAGGAAGGGGAGCAGCACGAAGCCCAGCATGACCAGCGCGATCAGGACCCAGAGAATCTCCATGCAACAAGCGAACCAGACCGCGCCGACAATTGGCCAACCTGCTCCCGGAACCTGTGGAAAACTCCGGCTCACGCCGTCCCGCGACCTGTGCGCAACCCCGGCTCGCCCCGTCCCCCGGCACGCGCCGCTCCGGCGCACTACCCTCGGTGCTCATGAGCGACAGGCACATCAGTCAGCACTTCGAGACGCTCGCGATCCACGCGGGCAACACCGCCGACCCCTTGACGGGCGCGGTCGTCCCGCCGATCTACCAGGTCTCGACCTACAAGCAGGACGGCGTCGGCGGACTGCGCGGCGGCTACGAGTACAGCCGCAGCGCCAACCCCACCAGGACCGCGCTGGAGGAGAACCTCGCCGCCCTGGAGGGCGGCCGCCGCGGGCTCGCGTTCGCGTCCGGGCTGGCGGCCGAGGACTGCCTGCTGCGTACGCTGCTCAGCCCCGGCGACCACGTGGTCATCCCGAACGACGCGTACGGCGGCACGTTCCGCCTGTTCGCGAAGGTCGTCGCCCGCTGGGGCGTCGAGTGGTCCGTCGCCGACACCAGCGATCCGGCCGCCGTCCGGGCCGCCATCACCCCGAAGACCAAGGTCGTCTGGGTGGAGACGCCCTCCAACCCGCTGCTCGGCATCACCGACATCGCCGCCGTCGCGCAGGTCGCCCGGGACGCCGGCGCCCGCCTCGTCGTCGACAACACCTTCGCCACGCCCTACCTCCAGCAGCCGCTGTCGCTGGGCGCGGACGTCGTCGTGCACTCGCTGACCAAGTACATGGGCGGTCACTCCGACGTCGTCGGCGGCGCCCTGATCACCGGTGACGCCGAGCTGGGCGAGGAACTGGCCTTCCACCAGAACGCGATGGGCGCGGTCGCCGGGCCCTTCGACTCCTGGCTGGTGCTGCGCGGCACCAAGACGCTCTCCGTGCGCATGGACCGGCACAGCGAGAACGCGGTCAAGGTCGCCGACATGCTCACCCGGCACGCGCGCGTGACGAGCGTGCTGTACCCGGGCCTGCCGGAGCACCCCGGTCACGAGGTCGCCGCCAAGCAGATGAAGTCGTTCGGCGGCATGGTCTCCTTCCGCGTCGAGGGCGGCGAGGAGGCGGCCGTCGCGGTGTGCAACCGCGCCAAGATCTTCACGCTGGGCGAGTCCCTGGGCGGCGTCGAGTCGCTGATCGAGCACCCCGGCCGCATGACGCACGCCTCCGTGGCCGGCTCGGCCCTGGAGGTCCCCGCCGACCTGGTCCGGCTGTCCGTCGGCATCGAGAACGCCGAGGACCTGGTGGAGGACCTCCAGCAGGCGCTCGGCTAGACCGGTTCGGCCCCTGGCGGGGTCACCAGCCGGTGAGGGGTGGAGTCGTGTCGGACGGCGGCTCCACCCATGGGCGGGCCGTCAGCGCCCACACCGTGAACGCCACGGCCGCCGCGAACAGCAGCAGCCACATGAGACGGCGGGCGAGCGTCCTGCGCCGCAGCATGCGGCCACCACGGCGCACCGCTTCCGCGTGGATCTCGGGCGGCACCGGCCGCGCCGGCTGCTCCAGGAGCCTGCGTACGGTCGCCTCGCGGTCGTTCCCGCTCATGCCGCTCTCCGGCCGGCCGGGCTCACGGCATCGCCTTCGTGGCCGTCACCGCCGGGGCCGGGCCCCGCGAGCGGTGCAGCAGGGCCGAGGTCGCCCGGTGGCAGATCGCCCGTACGCGCTCCGGGGACAGACCGAGCAGGGCGGCCGTCTGCTCCTCGGCGACACCTTCGTGGAGCCGGACCACGAGGATCAGCCGTTCCTGCGGGGTGAGCGGGGCCAGGGGACTCGCGGGGTGCGGCCGGGCGCGGCCGAGTGCGCCGTGCTGGTGCCAGGCGCCGCGCGCGAAGCGGGTGGCCAGCTGCCGACGGGTGCGGTCGTACGGATCCTCGCCGTGCAGCCGGTCCCAGCACGCGTACGTGTGCGCCAGCGACAGCGTCAGCAGGCGCCGCGCGCGTGGGTTGTCGTCGGGGGACTCGGCGGTGAGCAGCGTGGCGGCGTTCAGCAGCCGCCCGGCCGCGCCCGCGACGAACGCCTCGAACTCCCGGGCGCGACGGGCTGCCCGGGACGCATGCCGCTCCAGCACCGCACCTCCCGCCCGACGGCGACCCTGAGGACGCGGGCCCCGGCCACACGCGACGGGGCCCGGTCTCATATCAGGCCAGGGAAGGCCCCGGGGTCAAGAGCCGCGCACGGCTCGGCCGGTGTACCCGCGGCTCGCAGGTGGAGTGCACGGCTAGGGGGGCCAGGCGCGCCTCGGCAGGTGGAGTGCACGGCTCGGCCGGTGCCACACGCATGCGGGCCCGGCCGTCCGCGTGTGAGCCCGGTCCTCCCCGTGCGGGCCGGGGCGTTCGCTGGTGGGCCGAATCCTCCGCCTGCGGGCCGGGGCGTTCACGGGTGGGCCGGTCCTCCGCCTGCGGGCCCGGTCGTCGTGCCGACACCGTCGGGAGCCGGGCCGCGGGGCGTTCAGGACGCCGGCTGTGCCTCCGGCCCCGGCAGTCCCTGGGCCGTCATCCGGGAGGACAGCGCGGTGTTGAAGCGCGTGAGGAGGTCGCAGAACGCCTCGCGCTCGTCGGGCTCCCAGTCGTGCGTCAGCTCGGCCATCAACTGGCGCCGCGAGGAGCGCACTTCGTCCAGCCGGGCCTGACCGCGCGGGGACAGCTGCAGCACCACCGCGCGCCCGTCCTCGGGGTGGGAGGTGCGCTTGACCAGGCCGGTGTCGACGAGCGGAGCCACCTGCCGGGTGACCGTCGACGAGTCGATCCCCATGCTGGCGGCGAGCGCCTTGACGCCCATCGGGCCTTCCTTGTCGAGGCGGTTGAGCAGCAGATAGGCGGCGCGGTCCATGGAGTTGCGCACCTGCCCGACCCCGCCGAGCCGGGTCTGTTCGGCACGGCGGGCGAACAGCGCCACCTCGTGCTGCAGCGTGTCGAGAAGACCGGTGTCACCGACGGTCGTCATGTCCATCGACATTTCAGGTGTTGTGGGCATGGCCGGGGGCTCACTTCGTGGAGGGCTGGCAGATTGGGGGACAGGGTACGCGGCCGGAGGGCAGGCCGTACCAGGGCTGCGCAAAGCGGGTCTCGGAGGTTGGTCACAACGGTCGTTCCCGCCTGTGAACTGCGATGCTGGAGTCATGAGCTACAGCACGGCTGACTCCTTTCGGCCCGTCACCCTCGACGACGTGCGCGGCGCGCAGAAGATGCTGTCGGGTGTGGCGCGGGTGACCGCGATGGAGGGCAGCAGGCACCTGTCCCAGATGGTCGGCGCGCCGGTGCACCTCAAGTGCGAGAACCTCCAGCGGACGGGTTCGTTCAAGCTGCGCGGCGCGTACGTGCGGATCGCCGGTCTGCTTCCGGAGGAGCGTGCCGCCGGTGTCGTCGCCGCGAGCGCCGGCAACCACGCGCAGGGCGTCGCCCTCGCGTCCGCCCTGCTCGGCGTGCGCTCCACGGTCTTCATGCCGAAGGGCGCCCCGCTGCCCAAGGTCAGCGCCACCCGGGACTACGGGGCGGAGGTGCGGCTGCACGGCCAGGTGGTCGACGAGACGCTGGCCGCCGCGCAGGAGTACGCGGCCGAGACGGGCGCGGTGTTCATCCACCCCTTCGACCACCCCGACATCATCGCGGGCCAGGGCACGGTCGGCCTGGAGATCCTGGAGCAGTGCCCCGAGGCGCGCACGGTTCTCGTCGGCATCGGCGGGGGCGGGCTGGCCGCCGGGATCGCGGTGGCGGTGAAGGCGCTGCGCCCGGAGGTGCGGGTCGTGGGTGTGCAGGCGGCGGGCGCGGCGGCCTACCCGCCCTCGCTGGCCGCGGGCCGGCCGGTGGCGGTGGAGAATCCGGCGACGATGGCCGACGGCATCAAGGTCGGGCGGCCGGGCGACGTGCCGTTCAGGATCGTCGGCGAGCTGGTCGACGAGGTGCGCACGGTCAGTGAGGACGAGCTGTCCGCCGCGCTGCTGCTGTGCCTGGAGCGGGCCAAGCTGGTCGTGGAGCCGGCCGGGGCGAGCCCGGTCGCGGCGCTGATGAGCGACCCCGGCGCCTTCGAGGGCCCGGTCGTCGCGGTGCTGTCCGGCGGCAACGTCGATCCGGTGCTGATGGAGCGGGTGCTGCGGCACGGCATGGCCGCGCAGGGCCGCTACCTGGCGGTCCGGCTGCGGCTGACGGACCGGCCCGGTGCTCTTGCCACTCTTCTGGGCGTGTTGTCAGTGGTCGACGCTAACGTCCTCGATGTGAGCCACCTGCGAACCGACCCACGGCTCGGGCTCACGGAGGCGGAGGTCGAGCTGCACCTGGAGACGAAGGGCCCGGCGCACTGCACCGAGGTGGGGCAGGCGCTGCGCGAGGCGGGTTACACGGTCATCGGCTGACTCAGGACCATCGGCTCGATGGCCCCCCCACCGAGCGCCCGGCACCGAGCCGTCCGGCACCGAGCTGTCCGGCACCGAGCCGTCCGGCATCGGCTGACCACACGGCCTTCGGCCGGCCCGGCTCCCGAGCCGGTCCAAGATCCTTTCGTCTCACGGAGAGCAACGAGGAAAAACTCGTTGTAAGACGCGATACATCGCGTTATGGTGTGTCGGTGAGAAGCTTCACCGGACATCCGTCCGGTCATCCCCGAAGACGTGGAGACTCATATGCCAGGCGCCATCTACGCCGAAGGTCTGGTCAAGACCTTCGGTGATGTAAGGGCCTTGGACGGCGTCGACCTCGACGTGCCCGAGGGCACGGTCCTCGGCCTGCTCGGGCCGAACGGCGCGGGCAAGACCACCACCGTCCGCTGCCTGACCACCCTGCTGCGACCCGACAGCGGGCGGGCGGTCGTCGCGGGCATCGACGTGCTCAAACAGCCCGACGCGGTCCGCCGCTCCATCGGCCTGTCCGGTCAGTTCGCGGCCGTCGACGAATACCTCACCGGCCGGGAGAACCTCCAGATGGTCGGCCAGCTCTACCAGATGCGGGCGAAGGCGGCGAAGGAGCGCGCGGCCGAACTGCTGGAGCAGTTCCACCTAGCGGACGCCGCCGACCGCCCCACCAAGACCTACTCGGGCGGCATGCGCCGTCGCCTCGACCTCGCGGCGGCCCTGGTCGTCTCGCCGCCCGTGATGTTCATGGACGAGCCGACGACCGGCCTCGACCCCCGCAACCGCCAGCAGTTGTGGGAGGTCATCAAGCAGCTGGTCTCCGGCGGCACCACGCTGCTGCTCACCACGCAGTACCTGGAGGAGGCCGACCACCTGGCCCACGACATCGCGGTGGTCGACCACGGCAAGGTCATCGCCACGGGCACCTCCGACCAGCTCAAGGCCCGCACCGGCGGCGAGCGCGTCGAGGTCGTGGTGCACCAGCGTGAGCACATCCAGTCCGCCGCCGAGGTCCTCGCCGGCTTCGGCAAGGGCGAGACCACCGTCGAGGAGCACATGCGCAAGCTCACCGCCCCCGTGACCGGCGGCGCCAAGCTCCTCGCCGAGGTCATCCGCGAACTGGACACGCGCGGCATCGAGATCGACGACATCGGCCTGCGCAGGCCGACCCTCGACGACGTCTTCCTGTCCCTCACCGGACACGTGGCCGAGGCCAAGGACCAGGGGAACGACAAGGAGGCCGCCCAATGAGCATCGTCACCGACACCGTGCGGGTCGCACCGGCAGCGAACCCGGTCAGCCAGTCGATCCGGGACTCGATGGTCGTCGCCAAGCGCAACCTGATCCGCATGTCCCGGATCCCCGAGATGATCATCTACGGCCTCATCCAGCCGATCATGTTCGTGGTGCTGTTCACCTACGTCTTCGGCGGCTCCATGCAGATCGGCAACAGCACCAGCGCCGCCGACTACAAGAACTTCCTGATGGCGGGCATCTTCGCGCAGACCGTCACCTTCGCCACCGCCAGCTCCGGCGCCGGCATCGCCGACGACATGCACAAGGGCCTCATCGACCGCTTCCGCTCCCTGCCGATGGCGCGCGGCGCGGTGCTCACCGGCCGTACCCTCGCCGACTCCGTGCAGACGGCCCTCACCCTGGTCGTCCTCGCCGTCGTCGCCCTGCTGGTCGGCTGGCGCGTCGGGTCGGACGGCAGCACCAACGCCGCCAAGGTCCTCGCGGCCTTCGGCCTGCTGCTCCTGCTCGGCTACGCGTTCACCTGGATCGGCGCCCTGATCGGCATGTCGGTGAAGACCCCCGAGGCGGCCACGTCCAGCGGCCTGATCTGGCTCTTCCCGGTCACGTTCATCTCCAACGCCTTCGTGGACACCAGCCACATGACCCCGTGGCTGCGCCACGTCGCGGAGTGGAACCCCTTCAGCGCCACGGTCCAGGCCTGCCGTGTGCTGTTCGCAAGCCCGGGCCAGTCCCCGTCGGACGCCTGGCCCATGCAGCACCCGGTGTGGGCCTCGCTGATCTACTCGATCCTGATCCTGGTGATCTTCCGGACCCTGGCGGTCCGCAAGTACCGCTCGGCGACGGCATGACGATGCCCCCGGCGCCGCAGCGGCGCCGGGGGCACTTCAGAGATCGGGTGGCCGGTCAGCCCTCGTACGGCTCGGCCTTGAGGATCTTCACCAGGGCCTTCTTGCCGTTCGGCAGCTCGTACTCCGCGTCCTCGCCGACCTTGTGGCCGATCACGCCGGTGCCCAGCGGGGACTGCGGCGAGTACGTCTCGATGTCGGAGCTCGCGTACTCGCGGGACGCGAGCAGGAACGTCAGCGTGTCGTCCTCGTCACCGTCGAACGCGATCGTGACGACCATGCCGGGCGCCACCGCGCCGTCCGCCGCGGGAGCTTCGCCGACCTTGGCGTTCTCGAGGAGCTGGGTGAGCTGGCGCACACGGAGCTCCTGCTTGCCCTGCTCCTCCTTGGCCGCGTGGTACCCGCCGTTCTCACGCAGGTCGCCCTCTTCGCGCGCCGCGGCGATCTTCGCGGAGATCTCCGCCCGCGCGGGACCAGTAAGGTGCTCAAGCTCAGCCTTGAGCTTGTTGTACGCCTCCTGGGTCAGCCAGGTGACGTTCTCGCTGGTCTGGGTCACAGGTGCTCCTCGTAGGTACTGGGAATACAAAGCATCGCCCTACCCAGAAGAATGTTCCTTCACGGAAGGGCGAAACCACGAGCCTAACAATTCAGGGGCCCGAGGGGGAGGACATAAGCGACGAGAATCACGTCAATGCAGGTCAGGCTCTACGTATTCCAGGTGACGCCGAGCTGTCGTCAGCCGGCGTGGCAGCCCAGCAGCTCGGCCGTCGTCCCCGGGGAGGTCGTACGGAGCGTGACGACCTTGTCGATGCGGGTCCTGTCCCCGTCGAAGCGGAAGTCGGCCCGGCCCACCTCGGCCCCGTTCTCGGCCTGCGAGCGCACGGTGCAGTACCCGTCGGCGCCGGCGTCCTTGCGGACCTCCAGATGCACCCGCACGGACCTCTTGCCCGGCTCGAAGCTGATCACCTCGGCGCTGATCTCGTTCTTGGCGACGTAGTGGTAGCCGAACCAGCCGACGAGCCCCAGCAGTGCCACCGCGAGGACGGCCCCCACGACCTTGAGCGTGCGGTCGGCGCGCTCGTCCGAGGAACGGCCGTAACGGCCCTCGGGCAGTCGCGTGCTCGCCGAACTCATGATCGTCCTCCTGGCAGGGCCGGGACGAAGGTCCCGGAAGGGGCTCCAGGACCGGGCCCCGGAATTATTCACCCCGCGATTCGGTCACTATAGAAGCCGCTGATTGCGCCGACGCACACAGGGCGCCGACTTACTGAGGATTGAGTCTTGACTGACCAGTTGCGACTGATGGCCGTTCACGCCCACCCCGACGACGAGTCGAGCAAGGGCGCTGCGACCATGGCGAAGTACGTGTCCGAGGGGGTGGACGTGCTGGTCGTGACCTGCACGGGCGGGGAACGCGGCTCCATCCTCAATCCGAAGCTCCAGGGCGACGCGTACATCGAGGAGCACATCCACGAGGTACGCAAGAAGGAGATGGACGAGGCCCGGGAGATCCTGGGCGTCAAGCAGGAGTGGCTCGGCTTCGTCGACTCGGGCCTGCCCGAGGGCGACCCGCTGCCGCCGCTGCCCGAGGGCTGCTTCGCCCTGGAGGACGTGGACCACGCGGCCGGTGAGCTGGTGCGCAAGATCCGCGCCTTCCGTCCCCAGGTGATCACCACCTACGACGAGAACGGCGGCTACCCGCACCCCGACCACATCATGACCCACAAGATCTCCATGGTGGCGTTCGAGTCGGCCGCGGACACCGAGAAGTACCCGGAGGCCGAGTACGGCCCCGCCTACCAGCCGCAGAAGCTCTACTACAACCAGGGCTTCAACCGCCCGCGCACCGAGGCCCTGCACCAGGCGATGCTCGACCGCGGCATGGAGTCTCCCTACGGGGACTGGCTCAAGCGCTGGGAGGAGTTCGGCATGAAGCAGCGCACGCTCACCACGCACATCCCCTGCGCCGAGTTCTACGAGATCCGCGACAAGGCGCTGATCGCCCACGCCACGCAGATCGACCCGGACGGCGGCTGGTTCAAGGTGCCCATGGAGATCCAGAAGGAGGTCTGGCCGACGGAGGAGTACGAGCTGGCGAAGGCCCTCGTCGATACCTCCCTCCCCGAGGACGACCTCTTTGCGGGCATCCGCGACAATGCCTGACATGAGCGCAAGCGCAAGCCTGGCAATGACGCACCTCGTCTCCTTCGCCAAGGAGGTCGACGAGGACAAGGTCACCCCCGGCGTCCTCGGCTTCATCGTCTTCGCGGCGATGGCCCTGGCGGTGTGGGCCCTGATGAAGTCCATGAGCCGGCACATGAACCGGGTCGACTTCGACCAGGCCCCCGACCCGGAGGCCGAGCAGCCGGAACAGTCGGCGGCGGAGCCGTCCCGGACGCAAGCGGAAGCCGCGCAAGCGGAGCCTTCCGGCCAGGGCGGCAAGAAGCAGGGCTGACGCCCCCACCCGGAGGGGCACCACCCGGGGGGCACCACCCGGAGGGGCACCACCCGGAGGGGCACCACCCGGAGGGGCACCACCCGTCGGCGGCCGGCGACGCATCGCCGCCGACGGGCCGCGCGGCCGACTCCAGACGTGGGCGAGGAAGAGCACGCCGGGCGGGCGAACCGTGCGCCTGGGGCTCTCCAGCGGCGCGTCTCTTCAGACGCCCGGGGCGCGTGCTCCGTCTCTTCGCGTTCCGCGGAGGGCGCCGCCGGCGGCGGGTGCCGTGAGCGCCCCGGCGCCGGCCTTGTCGCCCGAGGCCGGCAACGGCCTACGCCTTCGGGTCCACCGCCACCCCCATCACCTCCCGCGCATGCCGGTTCGGCACCATGCCGAGGCGCCAGGCCTGCCAGCCCGCCTCCAGGGTGATGCCCCGCTCCAGCAGCAGCCCGTACGCGTCGAGGTAGTCGTCCAGCTTGCCGTCACGCAGGCCGTGGCCCGCGCGGGACAGCCGCGCCAGTTCCTCCTGCGCCACCGCCGTACCCACCTCCATGCCGCCCGGGGCCGCGTAGGGGAGGAGCGTGCAGCGCAGGAAGCGGGCCCAGTCCTCGCCCCGGCGGTCGCCGTAGGACGCGAAGAGCTCCACCGCCTCGTCGCACAGGGCCAGGGCCTGCTGGGTGCGGGCGTTGCCCGCGTCCACGACCACCAGCTCCAGACACGTCCAGGCCTCGCCGTGGGCGACGCCGATGCGCTGGAAGTCGGCCCGGGCGTCGACCAGGAGCTGGCGGGCGAAGCCCGAGTTGCGCAGGGAGCCCGTCTGGGCAGCCCGCTGGTCCCGGGTGACACGGGCCGAGTGGTGGCGGGCGCAGGCCAGCCCGTAGACGTCCCGCATACGGGAGAACATCGTGCGGGCACGCTCCAGCTCGCGCACCGCCTGGTCGAGGTCGCCCGTCTCCTCCAGGGCCTGCCCCAGGTAGTACAGCGTCCATGCCTCGCCGCGCGCGTCCTCGTTGTCGCGGTGGCGCGCAGCCGCCCCGCGCAGCTCCTCCACGGCGGGGGACGCGTCCCCCGCGACCAGCAGCGCCCGGGCCAGCTGGGTCAGCGCCCAGGCCTCACCGCGGGCGTCACGGGTCCGCCCGTACAGCTCGAGGGCCGCCCGCAGCTCGGCCTCGGCACGCGGGACATCGCCCATGCGCAGCCCGAGCTGACCGAGCTGGAAGTGCGCCCATGCCTGGCCGTGCACGGACTCGCCCGCGCGATGCAGGACCAGGGACTCGGTCAGCAGGTCCAGCGCCTCTCCCACCCGGGCACGGTCGCGCTCGACGGCCGCCAGGGCGTGCATCGTCCAGGCACGGTCCGTCGCCAGCTCGGGGGAGGCCTGCAGCGCCAGGGCCTCGCGGAGCTTCTCCGACGCCTCCGTCAGATTGCCCTGGTGGTGCAGGGTGATGCCGAGGGAGCACAGCGCGCGAGCGGCACCGGCGTCATGGTGGGCCTCCCGGTAGAGGTCCACGACCGACGTGAGGGTGGTGCGGGCCTTGTCCAGCTCGCCCAGCTGCCGCGCCGCGATACCCGTGCGCCACTGCACCGAGCGGACCAGCAGGCCCTCGTCCACCGCCTGGGCCAGCTCACTGATCTCACCCAGCCGGTACAGGTCGCCCCGCAGCAGGCAGTAGTCGCACAGGGCGCCCAGCAGGTTCAGGACCGCCGCCTGATCCACACCCTCGGCGTGCCGCAGCGCCGCCGTGATGAAGCTCGACTCGTCGTCCAGCCAGCGCAGCGCCTCGTCGAGGGACGTGAAGCCGTACGGGCTGAAGCGGTTGGTGCGGGTCGACATGTTGCCGTCGACCATCCGCAGCACCGAGTCGGCCAGCTCGGCGTAGTTAACGATCAGCCGCTCCTGCGCCGCCGTGCGCTCGGCGGGCTCCTCCTCGTCGAGGAGGCGGGCCTGGGCGAAGGAGCGGACCAGGTCGTGCAGCCGGTAGCGGTCGCCCCGGACGTGGTCGATCAGGCCGGCCCGGGTCAGGACCCCCAGATGACGCTTGGCCTCCGCCTCGTCGGTGGCCAGCAGCGCGGCGGCCGCCGCGGCACCCAGCGAGGCCCGCCCGGCCAGGGCCAGCCGGCGCAGCAACCGCCGTACGGTCTCCGGCTGGTCCGTGTAGCGCAGCCACAGGGCGCGTTCGACCGGCTCGACGGGACCGTAGGCGTCGAGGTCCGTGGCCAGCGCGCGGGGCGAGCGCGGGCCGAGACACGAGCCCGCGATGCGCAGCGCGAGCGGCAGCCCACCGCACAGCTCCCGGACCCGGTCAGCGGACTCCGCGTCGTACGGCCCGGAGCGGTCCTGCGCCGCGGCGCCCAGCAGTTCCTCCGCACCGGCGGCGTCCAGCGGCTCCACCGCCAGCCCGTGCACCCGCGCGGGCAGGCCCTCCAGCTCCAGCGGGCCCCGCGCGGTCACCAGCACCAGGCTGTCGGACCGCTCCGGGACCAGCGCGCGGATCTGCTCCGCGTCCGAGGCGTCGTCGAGGACGACGGTGACCGGCAGGCCCGTCAGATGCTGGTGATAGAGCTCGCTCAGCCGCTTGACCTGCTGGTCCGGCGAAGACCGCTCGCGGAACAGCAGCTGCTCACGGGGCGCGCCGAGCCGGTTCAGCAGATGCAGCAGGGCGTCACGGGTGGACAGCGGGGACCCGCCCGGCCCCTCGGCGCGCAGGTCGACGACGCACGCGCCGCGGAAGTAGTCCTTCAGATCATGCGTGGCGTGCACCGCGAGCGTCGTACGGCCGCTGCCGGGCCTGCCGTGCAGCACGACCACGGTCGGCTGCGTCTCCGTGCTCGCGCGGGCCGCCTGCACCCACTGCCGGATCTGCGCCAGCTCGTGCCGCCGCCCCGCGAACGGCTCCGCCGGTTCCGGGAGCTGCCCGAAGGACTGCCCCAGCACATTGCGCCCGCGCGCCGCCGCGCTCTTGTCCGCGCCCCGCAGCCGCGGGCCGCCCGTCTTCTTCGGCCCGGTCGAGGCCGCGAGCACCCGCTGCTGGTCCAGGAACGGCCGGATACCCCGCACCTCCAGCGCCGTCAGCCACTGGAGTCGCAGCTGTTCGGGCCCGCCGGGCTGGCTCGCGGCCCCGGCGCGCCGGCTCGCGGCCGGCAGATGCGACCCGACCACCTTCAACACCGTCGCCGCGGCCCCCACGACACCCACCGTCACACCCGCCCCGAGAGCGGTCCCGGCCCCCGTGCCCAGTGCCATGTCCGCGACGACGGCCGCGAGGGCCGCGACCCCGGCAACCAGCAGCGGCGTCCCGGCGCCCTCCCGGGCGTAGCGCTGCCCGAAGGTCAGCTGACCGGCCGCCGCCTCGTCCAGGGCGCGGGTGTAGGCCTCGTACTCCTCGGACGCGCTCCGCGCCATCACATCGAGCGCCCCTCGCGCCCGCGCGAGCAGCACCTTCCCGTCGGTGCGGCCGCCCGAGCGCCGCACCTCCTCCTCCACGGCCCGCCCCAACAGCCGCTCGGCCTCGGCCCGATGACCGTCCCGCATGTCAAGGTCCCCCTCCGGCGGCAACTCCTGTGCCTACGAGTGTCCTTGGTGCGAGGCGCGAGCGCGAGGGGGCGACGATCAACGTTTGCCCTTAGGTGACCTGTGGGCCGCTCCTCGCCCGAGGGGGGCGCGTTCCGCGGCCGGGTGGCCGTCGTGAGGCAGGATGGAAGCATGCCGAACCGACTGGCTCATGAAACGTCCCCGTACCTGCTCCAGCACGCCGACAACCCCGTCGACTGGTGGCCGTGGTCGGAAGAGGCTTTCGAGGAGGCCCGGAAGCGGAACGTGCCCGTGCTGCTCAGCGTCGGATACAGCAGCTGTCACTGGTGCCATGTCATGGCGCACGAGTCCTTCGAGGACCAGGAGACCGCCGAGTACCTCAACACGCACTACGTGAGCGTGAAGGTCGACCGCGAAGAGCGCCCCGACGTCGATGCCGTCTACATGGAGGCCGTGCAGGCGGCGACCGGGCAGGGCGGCTGGCCCATGACCGTCTTCCTCACCCCGGACGCCGAGCCGTTCTACTTCGGTACGTACTTCCCGCCCGCTCCCCGCCAGGGCATGCCCTCCTTCCGGCAGGTGCTCCAAGGCGTGCACCAGGCGTGGGACGAGCGGCGGGACGAGGTGAACGAGGTCGCCGGGAAGATCGTCCGGGATCTGGCCGGGCGGGAGATCTCCTACGGCGACGCCCGGACCCCCGGCGAGGAGGAGCTCGCGCAGGCTCTGCTCGGGCTCACCCGGGAGTACGACCCGCAGCGCGGCGGATTCGGCGGGGCGCCGAAGTTCCCGCCGTCCATGGTGCTGGAGTTCCTGCTGCGCCACCACGCCCGCACCGGCGCCGAGGGGGCCCTGCAGATGGCGCAGGACACCTGCGAGCGCATGGCCCGGGGTGGGATGTACGACCAGCTCGGGGGCGGCTTCGCCCGCTACTCCGTCGACCGGGACTGGGTCGTGCCGCACTTCGAGAAGATGCTGTACGACAACGCCCTGCTGTGCCGGGTGTACGCCCATCTCTGGCGTTCCACCGGCTCGGAGCTCGCGCGGCGCGTCGCCCTGGAGACCGCCGATTTCATGGTGCGTGAACTGCGCACGAACGAGGGCGGGTTCGCCTCCGCGCTGGACGCCGACAGTGACGACGGCACGGGGCGGCACGTCGAGGGCGCGTACTACGTGTGGACGCCCGAGCAGTTGCGGGAGGTGCTCGGCGAGCAGGAGGCCGACCTCGCGGCGCAGCACTTCGGGGTGACCGAGGAGGGGACCTTCGAGGAGGGCGCGTCCGTCCTGCAACGTCCCGTGCGGGACGGTGTCGTCGATGCGGGGAGGGTCGCCGCCATCCGGGAGCGACTGCTGGCGGCGCGGTCGGGGCGGCCCGCGCCCGGCCGGGACGACAAGGTCGTCGCCGCCTGGAACGGCCTCGCGATCGCCGCGCTCGCCGAGACCGGCGCCTACTTCGACCGGCCCGACCTGGTGGAGGCCGCCGTCGCCGCTGCCGACCTCCTGGTCCGGCTGCACCTGGACGAGCAGGCCCGGCTCACCCGCACCAGCAAGGACGGCCGCGCGGGCGCCAACGCCGGTGTGCTGGAGGACTACGCGGATGTGGCGGAGGGCTTCCTCGCGCTCGCGTCCGTCACGGGGGAGGGCGTCTGGCTGGAGTTCGCCGGGTTCCTCCTCGATCACGTCCTGGTCCGTTTCACCGATGCCGAGTCGGGTGCGCTGTACGACACCGCGGCCGACGCCGAGCGGTTGATCCGCCGTCCGCAGGACCCGACCGACAACGCGGCCCCGTCCGGCTGGACGGCAGCGGCGAACGCCCTGCTGAGTTACGCCGCGCACACGGGATCCGAGCCTCACCGCACCGCGGCCGAGAGGGCGTTGGGTGTCGTGAAGGCGCTCGGGCCGCGGGTGCCGCGCTTCATCGGCTGGGGGCTGGCCGCGGCGGAGGCGGTGCTGGACGGGCCGCGTGAGGTCGCGATCGTGGGTCCGGCCCTCGACGACGAGGGCACGAGGACCCTGCACCGCACGGCACTCCTGGGCACCGCGCCCGGTGCGGTGGTCGCTGTGGGGGTTCCGGGGAGCGAGGAGTTTCCCCTGCTCGCGGACCGTCCGCTGGTCGGCGGTGAACCGGCCGCGTACGTCTGCCGTAACTTCACATGCGACGCCCCGACGACCGAGCCTGACCGGCTCAGTACGGTCTTGAGTGGCTGAAGTCACGTATCAACGGAAACATGCTCTTTATCTGAACAGCCCCCAGGCTTCACAGTTCCCCCCTAATCTCTGCACAGTGACGTGGCGGACGAGGCCGCATCGGCCCACCGTCACGATCGGGGGTTCTGGGATCTGGGGGGATCTGCTTGCTGACGTCTGTCTTCATCGCTGCCGTTTCGCTTGCCTTGTTCTGGATGGCGGCGTTCACCCTGTGGTGGCAGATGCACGCCTGGCGTACGCCGGAAGTGCTCGCCTCCACCCGGTTCAGCAGTCCGGACGGGGACGAGCACGTCTCCTTCTCGCTGCTGCTGCCCGCCCGGCACGAGCAGGCGGTGCTGGACCACACGATCCAGCGGCTGCTGGAGTCGAGCCACACCGACTTCGAGATCATCGTGATCGTCGGGCACGACGACCCGGAGACCACCGCGGTGGCCGAGTCGGCCGCCGCGCGTGACCCTCGGGTCCGGGTCGTCGTCGACACGCACGAGAGGAAGAACAAGCCGAAGGCCATGAACACGGCGCTGCCGCACTGCCGCGGCGACGTCGTGGGGGTCTTCGACGCGGAGGACCAGGTCCACCCCGAGCTCCTCGCCCACGTCGACCACGCCTTCCTCACCACCGGCGCGGACGTCGTGCAGGGCGGGGTGCAGCTGATCAACTTCCACTCCAGCTGGTACAGCCTGCGCAACTGCCTGGAGTACTTCTTCTGGTTCCGCTCGCGGCTCCATCTGCACGCGCAGAAAGGTTTCATTCCGCTCGGCGGCAACACCGTCTTCGTCCGCACGGACGTCCTCAGGGAAGCCGGCGGCTGGGACCCCGACTGCCTCGCCGAGGACTGCGACCTGGGCGTGCGCCTGTCCAGCGTCGGCAAGAAGGTCGTCGTCGCCTACGACTCCGACATGGTGACCCGCGAGGAGACCCCCGGCTCGCTGATGTCCCTGCTGAAGCAGCGCACCCGCTGGAACCAGGGCTTCCTCCAGGTGTACCGGAAGAAGGACTGGAAGCAACTGCCCACCCTCGGGCAGCGGCTGCTCGCCCGCTACACCCTGATGACCCCGTTCATGCAGGCCTTCACCGGCCTGATCATCCCGCTCAACGTGGCGATCGCCCTGTTCCTGGACGTGCCCGTCGGCATCGCCTTCATCACCTTCCTGCCGGCCGTCACCGCCCTGGTCACCTTCGTCTTCGAGATCGTCGGACTGCACGACTTCGGCAGGCAGTACGGGCTGCGCGTCCGCTTCGCGCACTACCTGAAACTCGTCCTGGGCGGCCCCTTCTACCAGGTCCTGCTCGCCGGTGCGGCCGTGCGGGCCGTGTGGCGTGAGCAACGCGGCCGCAACGACTGGGAGTTGACGAGCCACGTCGGCGCGCATCTCGACGAGAGCGCCGTGAGCCGGCAGGACGCGACCCGAGAGGACGTTCCCGCGTGACCTCCACCCTTCCCGCGGCGACCACTGCGAAGGTCCCCGCGCAGCGCCGGCCCGCGCCCCGCACCGGCGCGCACCGCCGCGTGGAGCCGCCGCGCCGGCTGCGCTCCTCCCGGTCCGACCTGATCCTGTGCGGTGTCCTCCTCGTGGCGATCCTCGTCGTGCAGGGCTGGAACATCGGCGACTACCCGGCCCTCAGCGACGACGAGGGCACCTATCTCGCCCAAGCCTGGTCGGTCCAGCAGGGCGACGGACTCGCCCACTACACCTACTGGTACGACCATCCGCCGCTCGGCTGGATCCAGATCGCCCTGCTGACCTGGATCCCCGCGCTGATCAGCCCCGAGTCGATGACGGTGGGCACCATGCGCGCCGCGATGCTCGTGATCAGCGGCATCAGCGCGGTCCTGGTCTACGTGCTGGGCCGGCGCCTCGCGCTGCCCCGCTGGGCCGCAGCGCTCGGCATGGTGTTCTTCGGGCTCTCCCCGCTGTCGGTCGTCCTCCAGCGGGAGATCTTCCTCGACAACCTCGCGGTGATGTGGACACTGCTCGCCTTCACCCTGGCCGCCTCCCCGAGCCGTCACCTCTGGCACCACTTCGGCGCGGGCATCGCCGCCGCGACGGCCGTGCTCACCAAGGAGACGATGCTCGTCGTCCTGCCCGCCCTGTTCCTCACCATGTGGCGTCACAGCCACCAGGACACCCGCAAGTTCGCGATCACCGGAGCCGTCACGGCCTGCACCCTGATCGGCTTCTCGTATCCGCTGTTCGCCCTGCTCAAGGGCGAGTTGCTGCCGGGCGCAGGGCACGTGTCCCTCTGGGACGGCGTCAAGTACCAGATGACCCGACCCGGTTCGGGGTTCATCCTCGACCAGGGCTCCGGCTCCTGGGGCGTGCTCCAGTCGTGGCTCTACTACGACCGGATCCTGCCCCTCGGCGGCCTCGCGGGCGCCCTGCTGCTGCTCGTCACCTGGCGCTGGTCGGTCACGGCCCGCGCCCTGGCCGGGCCCGCCCTGGCCGTGGCCGTCTTCGCCGCGCTGGCCCTGCGCCCGAACGGCTACCTGCCCGCGATGTACGTCATCCAGGCCCTGCCGTTCCTCGCGCTGGTCCTCGCCGGAGGCACCGCCTCCGTCGCCCACGCGGTGCTGAGCCGCTGGCGCTCCGAGGCGGAGAAACGGTACGTCAGCACGGGCCGGTACGCGCTCGCCGGCGTGCTCGCGCTGGCCGCCGGCGCCTACGTCGTCCCGCACTGGTACGACGGCGCCCGCACGGCCGTCACCACCGACGCCAACGCCCCCTACCACGCCGCGTCCAGGTGGCTGGCCACCGAGGTCGAGGACCCGGAGCGCACCCGGGTGCTGGTCGACGACGCGCTCTGGCTGGACCTGGTGCACCAGGGCTACCGGCCGGGCCTGGGCGTCATCTGGTTCTACAAGGCCGACCTCGACCCGGCGGTGACGAAGACGATGCCGCGCGGCTGGAAGGACCTCGACTACGTCGTCGCCTCGCCGACCGTGCGGCGGGACGCGGCCGACCTGCCCAACGTCAAGGCCGCCATGGAGCACTCGGACCCGGTCGCCACCTTCGGCACCGGCGAGGACCGCATCGAGATCCGCCAGATCCAGACGTCCGCCGGAGGCGCGCGATGAGCCAGGAGTACACCGTCCCCGGTGAGATCGTCGAGACCGAGACCACCGAGGTCCCCGAGCCGGGCGCCGTCACCATCGTCGTACCGACCTTCAACGAGTCGGCGAACGTGCGGCAGTTGCTGCACCAGATCACCGAGGCCGTCCCGGCCCGGCTGCCCTGCGAGGTCGTCTTCGTGGACGACTCCACCGACGACACCCCGGAGGTCATCGAGAAGGCGGCGCAGGACTGCCCGTTCCCGGTGACCGTGCTGCACCGCGAGGAGCCGGTGGGCGGGCTCGGCGGCGCGGTCGTCGAGGGCATGAAGGCCGCCACGTCCGACTGGATCGTCGTCATGGACGGCGACTGCCAGCACCCGCCGTCCCTGGTGCCCGATCTGGTCGCCACCGGCGAGCGGGCCAACGCGGGACTGGTCGTGGCCTCCCGGTACATCAAGGGCGGCAGCCGGGCCGGACTCGCGGGCAGCTACCGCGTCTTCGTCTCACGCGGGGCGACCTGGCTGACCAAGGCGTTGTTCCCGCGCCGGCTGCACGGCATCAGCGACCCGATGAGCGGCTTCTTCGCGATCCGCCGCAGCGCGGTCACGGCGGAGGTGCTCCAGCCGCTCGGCTACAAGATCCTCCTCGAACTCGCCGTCCGCAGCCGCCCGCGCACGGTCACCGAGGTGCCCTTCGTCTTCCAGGACCGGTTCGCCGGGGAGTCCAAGTCGACCGCGCAGGAAGGATTCCGCTTTCTGCGGCACCTGGCCGGGCTGCGCACCGCCTCGCCGGTCGCGCGCATGGTCGGGTTCGGCCTGATCGGGCTGACCGGCTTCCTGCCGAACCTGGTCGGCCTGTGGGCGCTGACCGAGCTCGGCATGCACTACGTACCGGCGGAGATCCTCGCCAACCAGCTCGGTGTCGCCTGGAACTTCCTGCTCATCGAGCACCTGCTGTTCCGCGAGCGGCGCCGGCACCGGCGCTGGTGGGACCGGGCCGGGCGGTTCGCGCTGCTCGCCAACGCCGATCTGGTGCTGCGCATCCCGCTGATCGCCCTGTTCGTGCACCAGTTCCACCTGGGCGTGCTGTCGGCCACCGCGCTCGCACTGGTGACGACGTTCGTCCTGCGCTTCGCCGGGACCGAAGCGCTGGTCTACCTGCCGCGCCGGGTCCGGGAGAAGCCCGCGCGCGACGGCCGTACAGCAAGGAGAGCCGTTTGACATCCTCCCCTCCCTCAAGGGAGAGGATCCTGGCTCAGGCTGCCTCCTGGAGCAGCGCTCCCGGAGGTCTTACGCCCTCGGCACCAGCCGGGTTGAGACCAGCCCGGACAAGCATCACGCGTGCGGAGTTCTTGTCCCTCGGGGACACGACTCCGCACGCGGTGCAGGTGTAGGTACGTTCGGAAAGAGGAAGTGCGTGCTTGGTTCTCGCTCCGCACGACGCGCAGTCCATGGTGGTGTGCGCTGGGTGCACGAGGCGCACGTCGCGCCCGTGCTTGCGGCCCATCTCGAGCAGGGCCTGTTGTGTGGCGCCGATCGCCGCGTCAGCGGCTTTGTGGGCCATGGTGGTCTTGGCGAGGAACTTCGGCCGGAAGTCCTCGACGGCGATGGCGTCGTGGTCGCGCACGACGCGCTTGGCCCACTTGCGGGCGGTGTCCTGCCGCTGACGGGCCACCTTCTTGTGCAGCTTCGCGGCCTGATGCTGCGCCTGGCGGTAACCCTTGGAGGCGGTCTGTCCACATGTGGGCTTACGGCGGGCCATCATCCGCTGGTAGCGCGCCAGCTTCTGCGCGGCGGGTGCCGCATTGGCAGCCGCTTCTCGATGTCCTTCAAGGCCTTGGAACGGGACTTGGCGAAGTCACGCAGCCACGGCGCGGGCTTCGGTCAGCATCTTGTCGAGCTGGGCCGGGCCGCACGTCAGCCTGTCCTCGGGCTGCGTTCGGTTGTGGGTGTGCGTGGCGCGGGATTTGGCGCGGCATTCGTTCCAGATCCACCGGCATCGGTCCCACTCGGCGAGCAGGGCGGTGCGGGCGGTCGTCGACACGCGCAGCCGGTACGTGTACCGGGCGTGCCCGGCAACCCCCGAACTCCTTTGACGTGTCGTCATGATGTCACTCTACCACCGGGAATCCGTCAGAAAGGCACTAGTCTGGTGTCATGGATGAAGAGAAGCGCATCACGCTCCGTCTGCCCGCCGACCTGCATGAGTGGCTGGCCACCCAGGCCCGCTTCGCCCGCAGGTCCCTCAATTCCGAGATCGTCTACCGCTTGGAGGCCGAGCGCACTACCGCTTTGGCGAACACCGAGTCGACCTGACGGCGAATCGGCTCTTCCAGCCTTGCTCCGCCGGCGTCCGATGCCTCTGCGGTCTGGAGGCCGAGGCACCCTCGGAGGTACCCGGTGAAACCTCGTCGCAGAACGACCGCACTCCTGTCCGTGGCAGCCCTCACCTCGGGTCTGCTCCTGACCGCACCCCAGCCCGCCTCCGCCGCCAACCTCATCAAGAACCCGGGTTTCGAGACCGCCGGCGCCGACGGCATGCCGTACTGCTGGGAGAAGTCCGGCTGGGGCGACAACGACTTCACGTTCACCACCACGGCCGACGCGCACTCCGGCTCCAAGGCGATGAAGGTCGAACTGACCCGCCGCGTCGAGGGCGACCGCAAGGCGCTGATCACCGAGTCCGCCGCGTGCGCGCCGGTGGTGACGCCGGGCAAGCAGTACGACCTCGGCCTCTGGTACAAGACGACGACCCCGGACGCGTCGATCACCCTGTTCCGGCACGACACCACGGCCGGCTGGCAGTACTGGACCGACCTCAAGACGCTGGACCTGGCCGGGAACTGGACCGAGGCCACCGTCCGCACCCCCGAGGTCCCGGCCGGCACCGACCGCATCACCTGGGGCGTCTCCGTGTACGGCACCGGCTCGGCCACCACCGACGACTACACGATGGACCAGGTGCCCGACCCGGTCCTGCCGCCCGCGTGCACCGGCAGCGCCGACCAGTGCGCCAACGGCAAGTGGGACGTGCTGCCCACGCAGAACCCGGTGCGTTCCATGCACTCGGTCGTCCTGCGGGGCGGCAAGGTGCTGCTGATCGCGGGCTCCGGCAACGACGAGTCGTTGTTCAAGGCCGGCACCTTCACTTCGGCCGTGTACGACCCGCAGAAGGGCACCTACAAGGTCATCCCCACCCCGAAGGACATGTTCTGCTCCGGCCACGTGCAGCTCCAGGACGGGCGCGTGCTGGTGATGAGCGGCAACAAGGCGTACCCGGTGCCCGGCGGGCACGGCTACGAGGGCTTCAAGGACTCGTACATCTTCGACCCGGAGACCGAGACCTACTCCAAGACCAACGACATGAACGACGGCCACTGGTACCCGTCGGCGACGATTCTCGGCAACGGCGACGTCATCTCCTTCGGCGGGCTGCGCGAGGACTCCACCGGTTCGGTCGCCGCCGAGCTGTTCTCCGAGGCCGAGCAGCAGTGGCAGCCGCTGTGGAAGGTCAACCAGACCTGGTCGTACTGGGGTCTGTACCCGTCGATGATCCTCATGCAGGACGGCCGCCTCTTCTACTCGGGCAGCCACGTCTTCGGCAACAACATCCCGGGCACGGGCTCGGCGATCTACGACTACGGCGCCAACACCACCACCCAGGTCCCGGGCCTGCGCAACAAGGACGAGCGTGACCAGTCGGCGAGCGTGCTGCTGCCCCCGGCGCAGGACCAGAAGGTCCTCACCCTCGGCGGCGGCAACATCGACTCCAACCCGGACGCGAACCGCCTGACCGACATCATCGACCTCAAGCAGCCGAACCCCGCCTACGTGGCCGGGCCGCCCATCCCGCAGGGCACGGTCGACCTCGGCAACGGCCCGGTCCCGCAGACCGGGAACCAGGGCAAGATGTACGTTTCCACGGTGCTCATGCCCGACGGCAAGGTGCTGGAGACGGGCGGCGCGCTGCACAACCGCGCCAACCCGGTCTACGAGACGTCGATCTTCGACCCCGCGTCGGAGACCTTCGACCCGGTCGCCGTCGACCCCGAGGCGCGCGGCTACCACTCCTCGGCGTTCCTGCTCCCCGACGGCCGTGTGATGACGACCGGCGACAACCCGGGCAACGGCACGTGGAACCACGACGTGTCGGTGTACAGCCCGCCCTATCTGTTCAAGGGCCCGCGTCCGGCGATCACCTCCGTCATCGACACCCGGTGGAACTACGGCGACACCCAGCGGATCACCGTCGACCGGCCCATCGCCAAGGCCGAACTGATCCGCCCGGCCGCCGTGACGCACTCCTCGGACCCGAACCAGCGCTTCGTGGACCTGCCGCTGTCCGTCGACGGCAACAACGTCGACCTGAACGTGACGAGCAACCCCAACCTGGCCCCGCCCGGCTGGTACATGCTCTTCGCGGTCGACGCGAACGGGGTTCCGTCGGTGGCCGAGTGGGTGCACCTCCAGGGCCCGCAGGCGCTCACGGCGACCGACGCCTCGGCCCATGTCCACGACTTCGCGGACGCGCCCACGGGCACGGTGGTCAAGCCCGGCAAGAAGCGGGCCTCCCAGAAGGTCAGCCCGACGATCTCCGGCTGCGACCGCCACTACGGCTCGATCAACGTCTGCGTGCCGACGGACTTCCCGGCGGAGGTGAAGAAGACGACGGCGGCCCGTTGCGAGTGGCTCAGGACGAACGACTACGGCCGCCTGAAGATCAACGGCACGGACGACCCCCTGGGCCTGGACCGGAACAGGGACGGAACCGCCTGCGGCAAGGGGGACCTGACCAGGCGCTAGAAGCGCCCCGACGGGGGCGCGCCCAAGGGGCGCGGGGAACTGCGCGACCAGCCACGGCGGTCCCGCGGTTCCCCGCGGCGCTCAGCACTCAACGGCGCTCCGCGCGGAGCGCAAGCGCCCGCTCCACGATGGCCTCCAACTGCTCGTGGTGCGCACCCTTCCAATAGGCCCGCCCACACGCACCGCACCGCGCGAACACGTCGTACGTCGCATGCGTGCCGCGCTTCAGCTGGTCGGCGACCTCGTCCTTGCTCGCCCGGCGCAGCATCCCGTTGCAGGCCGTGCACCGCGTCCAGGGCAGCAACTCCGGCCGGAACCGTTCCAGCACATCACGCAGCTGCTCCTCGGGCCGCGTGCTGTACACGAACGCCCCCGCCCACAGCTCGCGCCGCCGCAGCAGCCCCCGGTCGCGGCTGAGCATCACCCGCTGCTCGGCGGCCGAACGCGCCGCGAGGGCCGGGTCGCCGATGTCGGTCGACTCGTAGGCCGTGTCCACACCGAGCAGCCGCAGCCGCCGCGCGAGCGTGCCGAGGTGCACGTCGAGGAGGAAGCGCAGGGGAGCGCCCGGGACCTGCTGCGGACGGGCGACAGCCCGGACCGTCACCGACTCGCCGGCCGACGGGACGTGTGCGAAGGGCACCTCGCGGCCGTCCACGAGCAGCGCGCCGACCTCGGTCAGCGGCACACCCAGTGACTCGACGACATGGCCGAGGGCGGCGACGCCGTCCGTGCCGGCCCGCACGCCGCCCGACTGCCGGGCCCGGGGCACGAACACATGCAGCTCGGGGGCGAATTCGACATCGATCTCGGGACCGTTCACCTGGTCAGGATGCCACGGGGACACCGCCCCGGCCTCAGGGTTTCCCGGCCGGCAGGCCGTGCTCCAGGACGTCCGGGGCGCGGTCGACGAGATCCCGGAGGGGGCCGTCATGGAGGTCATGTTCGGCCATCGGAGGGATCCGGGCATGCGAGAGGCCACGGCCGGGAGCCGTGGCCCGAAGGGGTGAGGGGGTGCTATCCGTGCTGGTACGCCACCAGCGAGATCCCCACGTAGTGCGAGATGAAGGCCGCCAGGGTGAGGGAGTGGAACACCTCGTGGAAGCCGAACCAGCGCGGTGACGGGTTGGGCCGCTTGATCCCGTAGACCACGCCGCCCGCGCTGTAGAGCAGGCCGCCGACGATGACCAGGACCAGGACGGCGATGCCACCGGTCCGCATGAAGTCCGGCAGGTAGAAGACGGCCGCCCAGCCCATCGCGATGTAGCAGGGCGTGTAGAGCCAGCGCGGGGCGCCGACCCAGAAAACGCGGAAGAGGATGCCGGCCACGGCGGCGCTCCAGATGCCCCACAGCAGCCACCGACCCTTGTCGCCCGGCAGGAGCAGCATGGTCAGCGGCGTGTAGGTGCCCGCGATGATCAGGAAGATGTTGGCGTGGTCCAGCCGGCGCAGGACGCCGTCCATGCGGGGGCTCCAGTCGCCCCGGTGGTACAGCGCGCTCACGCCGAACAGCAGGCATGCCGTCAGGGCGAAGATGCCGCAGGCGATCCGTCCTCTGGAGGAGTCGGCGAGGGCGGTCAGCACCAGGCCCGCGACCAGCACGGCCGGGAACATGCCGAGGTGCAGCCAGCCGCGCAGCTTCGGCTTCACCGGATGCGGCAGGGAGAGCGCCTTCGGACCGTGGCCGTCGGCCGCCGAGTCCTTGGGCGCGTCGGGGACGAACGCAGTCATGGGCGAATGGTAGCTACGGAACCGTAAGTGACGTATCCGAGCTGCGGATCGCAAGGCGAAGAGTGGCCATCCTCTCACGGCGGTCCGACGATGGTTACGCAAACGGACTGCCAGGTGAACGCAACGTGCACGTAAAGCCGCCGCGAGAAACCGTGGCGAGCCTCACGTTGCTCACCTGTGCGCTCCTCTGGACAGATGGGCGCGCACGTCGGATGATCAAATGAGTGCGGTCGGCACCGGATGAGCGCCAAGATCCACCCTGAAGCATCCGGGTCGCAGCCCCCACGGGGCCTCCACATCACAAAAAATCCCTCATTTAGGAGCAATCGTGGCGCGCGACATCGCGGCTCCCACCGTCCCCACCACCCATCAGGGACTGATCTCGTGGGTCAACGAGATCGCCGAACTGACGCAGCCGGACAACGTGGTCTGGTGTGACGGATCCGAGGCCGAGTACGAGCGCCTGTGCGGGGAGCTCGTCGAGAAGGGCACCTTCCGCAAACTCGACCCGATCAAGCGCCCCCACTCCTACTACGCCGCCTCCGACCCCACCGACGTCGCGCGCGTCGAGGACCGGACGTTCATCTGCTCCGAGAAAGAGGCGGACGCGGGCCCGACCAACCACTGGAAGGCCCCCGCCGAGATGCGGGAGATCTTCCAGGGTGCCGGCGGCCAGGGCGGTCTGTTCCGCGGCTCGATGCGCGGCCGGACCATGTACGTCGTGCCCTTCTGCATGGGCCCGCTCGGCTCGCCGCTGTCCGCACTCGGCGTGGAGATCACCGACTCGGCGTACGTCGCCGTCTCCATGCGCACCATGACCCGCATGGGCCAGGCCGTCCTCGACGAGCTCGGCTCCGACGGCTTCTTCGTCAAGGCCGTCCACACCCTCGGCGCCCCGCTGGAGCCCGGCCAGGCGGACGTCCCCTGGCCCTGCAACCAGACCAAGTACATCTCGCACTTCCCCGAGGACCGCGAGATCTGGTCCTACGGCTCGGGCTACGGCGGCAACGCCCTGCTCGGCAAGAAGTGCTACGCCCTGCGCATCGCCTCCGTCATGGCCCGTGACGAGGGCTGGCTCGCCGAGCACATGCTCGTGCTGAAGCTGACCCCGCCGCGCGGCGAGGCCAAGTACGTCGCCGCGGCCTTCCCGAGCGCCTGCGGCAAGACCAACCTCGCCATGCTGGAGCCGACCGTCCCCGGCTGGACGGTCGAGACCATCGGTGACGACATCGCCTGGATGCGCTTCGGCGAGGACGGCCGCCTCTACGCCATCAACCCCGAGGCCGGCTTCTTCGGTGTCGCCCCCGGCACCGGCGAGCACACCAACGCCAACGCGATGAAGACGCTCTGGGGCAACTCCGTCTTCACCAACGTCGCCCTCACCGACGACAACGACATCTGGTGGGAGGGCATGACGGAGGAGACCCCGGCCCACCTCACGGACTGGAAGGGCAACGACTGGACGCCCGAGTCGGGCGTCCCGGCCGCGCACCCCAACGCCCGCTTCACCGTCCCGGCCTCGCAGTGCCCGATCATCGCGCCCGAGTGGGAGGACCCCAAGGGCGTGCCGATCTCGGCGATCCTCTTCGGCGGCCGCCGCGCCACCGCCGTACCGCTGGTGACCGAGTCCTTCGACTGGAACCACGGCGTCTTCCTCGGCGCCAACGTGGCCTCCGAGAAGACCGCCGCCGCCGAGGGCAAGGTCGGCGAGCTGCGCCGCGACCCGTTCGCGATGCTGCCGTTCTGCGGCTACAACATGGGCGACTACATGGCCCACTGGATCGACGTGGCCAAGGACAAGGACCAGTCCAAGCTGCCGAAGATCTACTACGTCAACTGGTTCCGCAAGGACGACGAGGGCAAGTTCGTCTGGCCCGGCTTCGGTGAGAACTCCCGCGTCCTGAAGTGGATCGTGGAGCGCCTGGACGGCACGGCCGAGGGCGTCGAGACCCCGATCGGCGTCCTGCCGACCAAGGGCGCCCTCGACACCGACGGCCTGGAACTGGCCGAGTCCGACCTGGAGTTCCTGCTCACGGTCGACAAGGAGGTCTGGCGCGAGGAGGCCGCCCTGGTCCCCGAGCACCTCAACACCTTCGGCGACCACACGCCGAAGGAGCTGTGGGACCAGTACCGCGCGCTGGTGGAGCGCCTGGGCTGAGACCCCACCCCGAACTCCGCGGCCGGCTGGAACCGACAGTGCCCTGACCAGCAACATCGTCACGGCCGGCCGCGGAACGCACTGGCGGGGCCCGTACAACGGCGTGCGGGGTTCCGGGCTCGTCGCCGCCCTCCGTCCGCCCCGACGGATCCGGCACCGACAGGCTCACTCCCGCCCGCTTCGGCACGGCCCGCCCAGCGGGCTCACGAACGTGCCGATGGATGACCGAGCGCTCCGGCCGACGGCCTACGTCGACCGGAGCGCTCGGGCGTTGCCGGGCAACGGCGAACGCGGCCGGTGCGGGACAACGCGCGCACTTCCTCGTCCTGCTGCGGACCCCGATGGCCCACTCGCGCCCGCGGTCTCGTCGCCGGGCCTGTCGTAGGACCAGCCCGTTGACTTGTGGCGCCCGGTCCGCGCGTCGCTGCGGGTGCGCGCGGACCGGGGCCGTAGGAGGGAGCCCGGGGGCTCAAGGGAAGCCCGGGGGCTCGAAGGAGCCCGAAGGGCTCAGTGGGAGGCGAGTTCGCGCGGCTCCAGGGCCGCCGTGTGGGCGTCCATCCGCTCGGCGGCCAGGATCGCGACCGCCGTGTCGGCGCGGGAGGCGGCGACGACCAGCGTCCGGCCCGCCAGGGCGAGTGCCCGCCGGTGCAGGGCTGCGGCGCCGGTCCCGCGACGACCGCTCATCGGCGCGCGCACCGGGGTGCGTCCCCCGCGCAGCCTGCTCACCTGCTCCGCGAGCCGCTCCGCCGCCGCGTCCAGGTCGGCCGAGGCCTGCGTCGCGCGCAGCTCGTCCGTGACGGCGAGCAGGGCGGCGAGATGGCCCGCGAGCTGGATGTCCAGCTCTTCCTCGCGCGAACGGTGGGGGAAGTCCGGGTTGGGGCCGTCCACCGTGCTGTGGACCGACTTGGCGCGGATCGGTTCGTACATGGGAAGGCCTCCTGAGTTCTTACAGGAAACCATCCTAGCTTAGATTTCGTCTAAAGTTGAGTCGTTCACAAAACAGGACTGCCCGCGCACATAGGGTGAGCGGACAGTCCTGATTCGGCTCGGCGTGGTCAGGGCTGGCTGTATCCGTCCAGGAAGTGACCGATCCGCCCCACCGCGTCGGTCAGGTCCCCGACCGTCGGCAGGGTCACCACCCGGAAGTGGTCCGGCTCCGGCCAGTTGAAGCCGGTGCCCTGGACGACCATGATCTTCTCGCGCCGGAGCAGGTCCAGGACCATGCGGCGGTCGTCCTTGATCTTGAAGACCTTGGGATCCAGACGCGGGAAGAGATACAGCGCGCCCTTGGGCTTCACGCAGGACACCCCGGGGATCTGGGTCAGCAGCTCGTACGCCGTGTCCCGCTGCTCGCGCAGCCGTCCGCCCGGCAGCACCAGGTCGTTGATCGTCTGCCGCCCGCTGAGCGCCGCGACGACCCCGTGCTGCCCGGGCATGTTCGCGCACAGGCGCATGTTCGCCAGGATCGTCAGGCCCTCGATGTAGGAGTCGGCGTGCGCGCGCGGCCCGGAGATCGACATCCAGCCGACCCGGTAGCCGGCCACCCGGTAGGCCTTCGACATGCCGTTGAAGGTGAGGGTGAGCAGGTCCGGGGCGATGGAGGCGGTCGGGGTGTGCGTGGCGCCGTCGTAGAGGATCTTGTCGTAGATCTCGTCGGAACAGACGAGGAGGTTGTGCCGGCGGGCGATGTCGGTCAGGCCCTTGACCATCGCCTCGTCGTAGACGGCCCCCGTCGGGTTGTTGGGGTTGATGATCACGAGTGCCTTGGTGCGGTCGGTGACCTTGCGCTCGATGTCGGCGAGGTCCGGCATCCAGTCGGCCTGCTCGTCGCAGCGGTAGTGCACGGCGGTGCCGCCGGACAGGGAGACGGCGGCGGTCCACAGCGGGTAGTCGGGCGCGGGTACGAGGACCTCGTCGCCGTCGTCCAGCAGGCCCTGCATCGCCATCACGATCAGCTCGGAGACGCCGTTGCCGATGAAGACGTGCTCGACGTCGGTCTCGATGCCGAGGGTCTGGTTGTGCATGACGACGGCCCGGCGTGCGGCCAGCAGGCCCTTGGCGTCGCCGTAGCCGTGGGCCGTGGACACGTTGCGGAGGACGTCCTCCAGGATCTCCGGCGGGCACTCGAAGCCGAACGCGGCCGGATTGCCGGTGTTCAGCTTGAGGATCCGATGGCCGGCAGCTTCCAGTCGCATCGCCTCCTCGAGCACCGGGCCCCGGATCTCGTAACAGACGTTGGCGAGCTTGGTCGACTGGATCACCTGCATGTCTGGGAGCTTACGGCCCGGTAATGCCTCCCGGGCCGTGTTTTCCGCCACGTGAGACGCGGGGATTTGGGGCGATATCGCCGCACGCTGTCCCACCAGCCTCTTCGGTCCCTGGAATGCGCCGCCATGTCCAAGCCATTCGATTACGCCGACGGAGCGACGGGCGGTGAGCCGCAGGGCCCGCCGAACGTCTACCTGCCGCAGGGGGCCGCCCCTCCGGCGTACGACGCCTACGCGGATCCGGCGGCGGCACACGGATGGCAGGACGATGCCCGAGGCGGCCCCGTATATCCCGGTTACCCCGGTGACCTCGGCGGCCCCCTGCCTCCCGGTCGCTCGGACGGTGTCGGGGAGACCCGTGAACTGCCGGTGGTGCCGATGCCGGCGCCGGGTGGCCGGGCCGGGGCCGGGCGCCGGGCCCGGCGCAAGCCGCCCGCGCGGCGGTCGCGCCGCGCGGGCTTCGCCGCCGGTGCCGTGGGTGCCGTGTCGGCGGCCGTGCTCATCGCCGGGGTCTCCTTCACGGGCGGGTCCTCCGGCGGGGCGCGGGGCGGCGAGCGCGGCCGCACCGATCCGACGGCGGGGGAGCCCTCGACGGCGTCACCCGCGGACACCGGTCCGGCGGCGAGCCCCGACGCCCCGCTCGCGGGCCATCCGGGGGGCTCTGACGGGACGTCCGGCGCGGCGTCCCCGAGTCCGCCGCCCTCGGTGAGCCGGACCCCGTCCGCGTCCGCCACGGAAGGCGGGCGGCCCCCGGCGGGCACCTCCGCGACCACTGCCCCGGCGGACACCGGCCCCAGCCCCACCGTCACACCCTCGGCCCCCGGCAGGTCCGACGGGAGACCCGGACATGGACCCGGCGGCACCAAGGGACCCAAGTGACCTGCCCGTAAGGGCGGTTGAGTAGGGTCGTTCAGGACGCCTGGATTCCGGTTGTGGAACAGGTTCTTGTGCCATCCCCCTTTGCGTGATCACAATGCACATGACAATCGTGCAGGCGGCCGGAGGATTTCCGGCCGCCTCCGTCGCAAGAGGGGACCCCCCATGAGAAAACCTCTCGCCGCCGCGTTCTGCGCCCTGGCGATAGCCGGGGCCGGCGCGGCTCCCGCGACCGCTGCCGAGGCCGCCCCCACGGGCGTCGGCAAGGCCGCGGACACGGGCTCGGCCACGTCCGCCGTCTCCGGCGTGGTCTCGTCCGTGGAGCAGACGCTGTCCGGCCTTCGCGGCCCTCAGGCCAAGGCCGTGAACTTCGCCGGCACCGTCGCGCTCAGCAACTGCTCCGGCTCGGTCGTCCGCATGCCGGACTCCGAGGCCGACGACCCGGCGCTCGTGATGACCAACGGCCACTGCCTGGAGTCCGGGTTCCCCGGCCCCGGACAGGTTCTCGTCGACAAGGCCTCCAGCCGCACCTTCACCCTGCTGGGCGCCTCCGGCTCGCGCGTCGCCACCCTGCGCGCCGCCAAGCTCGCCTACGGCACGATGACCGACACGGACGTCGCGCTGTACCAGCTCACCACCACGTACGGGCAGATCAAGAGCTCGTACAACATCAACGCGCTGACGCTGAACGACAGCCACCCGGTCGCCGGCACCGCCATCGGCATCCCCTCCGGCTACTGGAAGCGCATCTACAGCTGCACCATCGACGGGTTCGTCCCCACCCTGAAGGAGGGCGACTGGACCTGGAAGGACTCGGTCCGCTACACCTCCGCCTGCAACACCATCGGCGGCACGTCCGGTTCGCCCGTCGTCGACCAGGCCACCAACAAGGTCGTCGCCATCAACAACACCGGCAACGAGGACGGTGAGCGCTGCACGGTGAACAACCCGTGCGAGGTCGACGCGAACGGCAACGTGACCGTCCGCAAGGGCATCAACTACGCCCAGGAGACCTACGGGATCCCGGCCTGCTTCGGGATCGACAACAAGCTCGACCTGAGCGCGAGCGGCTGCACCCTGCCCAAGCCGTAAGGCAGGGTGCCGGCCGGGCGGTCACGCGGGAGCAGTCCTGCGGACCGCCCGGCCCGCCAGCACGTCCGTGCGCCGGCCGTCCTCGATCACGAACCGGCCGTCGACCAGGACGTGGGGGATGCCCACCGGGAGCGTGCGCGGCAGCTCGAACGTGGAGCCCGCCGCGACCGTCGCCGGGTCGAACAGCACCAGGTCGGCCTTGTAGCCCTCGCGGACCAGACCCCGGTCGGGCAGCCGGAGCCGCGCCGCCGGGCGGGACGTGAGGTGCGCGACGCACTCCTCCAGCGACAGCACCCCCAACTCCCTGACGTAGTGCCCGAGGTAGTGCGGGAACGTGCCGTAGGCGCGCGGATGGGGCTTCGCGCCCTGAAGGATGCCGTCCGAGCCGCCGGTGTGCACCCGGTGGCGCATGATCGCCCGGACGTTCTCCTCGTGGCCGACGTGCTGGAGGATCGTCGGGGCCAGCCGGTCGGCCAGCAGCAGTCCGCGCGCGGTCGCCCAGGGCGTCTCGCCCCGCCGGTCCGCCGACTCCTGGACCGTCCGGCCGACGAACTCGGCGAGGGCCGGGTCGTTCACGCCCGAGATCTCGATGGTGTCCCACTCGACGGGGACGCCGTGGCAGCCGTCCGAGCCGGTGACCTCCAGATGGTGGCGGATGCGCTCCGCCGTCTCCTCGTCCGCCAGCCGCTTCAGGGCCCGCTCGGGGCCGCCCTCGCTCGCCCAGCTCGGCAGCACGGCCGCCAGCGTCGTACAGCCCGGGGTGTACGGGTAGGTGTCGAGGCTGATGTCGGATCCGGCCGCGAGGGCCTCGTCCAGCAGGGCCAGCAGCTCCGGCGCCCGGCCCTTGTTCACGCCGAAGTTCATGGTGGCGTGGGCCAGATGCAGGGAGCAGCCCGCCTCCCGGGTCAGTGCCACCATCTCCGCGTAGGCCTGGAGCGCCCCGGCGCCGTAGGAGCGGTGGTGCGGGCAGTAGTAGCCGCCGTAGGAGGCCACCACCCGGCACAGCTCGGTCAGTTCGGCGTCGGGCGCGTACATGCCCGGTGTGTAGGTCAGCCCCGAGGACATGCCGACGGCGCCCTGCTCCATGCCCTCGGCGACCAGCCTGCGCATCCGGTCCAGCTCGTCCGGGGTCGCCTCCCGGTCCTCCCAGCCGACGGCGAGCGCCCGGACCGTGCCCTGCGGGATCAGGTAGGCCGCGTTCACGGCGATCCCGCCATCCAGCCGGTCCAGGTACTCGCCGACGGTGCGCCAGTCGAAGTCGATGTCGTCCCCCGGGCCGTTCCACCCGGCGATCGCCCGCCGCACCTCGCCGAGCGTGCGGTCGTCGACCGGCGCGTACGACAGCCCGTCCTGGCCGATGACCTCCAGGGTCACGCCCTGCGCGGCCTTGGCGCTGTGGTCGGGGTCGCGCAGCAGCGCCAGGTCGCTGTGGGCGTGCATGTCGACGAAGCCGGGGGACAGGACGAGCCCCTCGGCGTCCAGCTCCCGGCGTGCCTTCGGCCGCTGGCAGCCGGCCGCGGCGGCCTCCTTGACGATGGAGACGATCCGGCCGCCGTCGACCACCACATCGGCCCGGTACGCGTCCGAGCCGGAGCCGTCGACGACGTCGGCGTCCAGGATGACGAGCTCTTCCATCGCTGCCCGCCTCCTAGAAGAAGGTGCGGACGTAGTCGACGACCGTGCCGTCCGCCTCCGCGACCGGGATCAGCTGCCATTTGTCGAACGAGGTGCACGGGTGGGACAGCCCGAGCCCGACCCAGTCGCCGACCTCCAGGTCCGCCTCCGGCGTGGTGGCGAGCCAGGCGTGCTGGTCGGACAGGGCCGTCACCGACACGCCCGTGGCCGGGCGCTCGGCGCCGTCCCGGCGGATCACCTGGGCGAAGGGCAGGTGGAGGTCGTAGGCCGCGTCCCGCTTGCCGGCGTTGACGAAGGCCTGCTCGGCCGACGGCCGCGACACCACCTGCGTCCACAGGCGGAACGCCGGTTCCAGGGCGCCCTCCTCGGGGACGCGGTTGAACGGGGTCAGCTTGCGGTAGTGGCCGTCGTCGTGCGAGACGTACGCGCCCGAGCGCAGCAACTTGAGGACAGGGCGGGACAGTTCGGGGATCTCCGCGAAGACCTCGGCGACCGCGTCGAACCAGGCGCTGCCGCCCGCGCTGACCACGATCTCGTCCAGGCCCGCGAAACGGCCCGCCTTGTCGAAGTCGGCGGCGAGCGCGACCAGCCGGCGCAGCCATGCCGTCACCCGCTCGGTGTCGGCCTTCGGCACCTCGCCCTCGTAGCCCGCGACGCCGACGAGCCGCAGGGTCCGGGTGCCCGCCACCGCGTCCGCGACCGCCGCGCACCCGGTCTCGGTGCGGACACCGGTCCTGGCGCCCTCGCCCGCGGCGAGTTCGACGACGACGTCCACGGGGCGCGTGGCGCGGGCGTCCCGCAGCGCGGCGTCCATCAGCTCGACGCCGCGCACGGAGTCGACGTAGCAGACCAGCTCGAAGTCCGGGTCGGCGTCGAGCTCGGCCGCGATCCAGCGCAGGGCCGGCGCGTCGACCAGTTCGTTCGCCAGGAACACGCGCCGGGTCCCGAACGCCCGCGCCACCCGCACCTGGTGCGGCACGGCCAGCGTGATGCCCCACGCCCCGTGCTCGATCTGCCGCTGGAACAGCTGCGGAGCCATGGAGGTCTTGCCGTGCGGCGCGAAGGCCAGGCCGTGCCGGGCCGCGTACGTCTCCATGAGCGTCAGGTTGTGCTCCAGGCGCTCGGCGGACAGCGCCAGCACGGGCGTGGCGAAGCCGCCGGTGAAGAGGTTGCGGCGCTGGCCGGCCAGCTCGGCGACGGTCAGCCCGTCCGCGTCCGGCGGGAGGCCCTTGAAGCGGTGGTCGACGCGCTCGGCGGCGAGCCGGGCGAGGGACTGGGCGGGGTCGGCCGTCATGAGACCTCCTGATCTGCGATGTTGCAGTCTCTGCAACCTTCATTGCATAGGGCGCTCAACGCTGTCTAACATCTCGGCCACCCCCGGTCAATGAAACCGCCACCGGCCGCCCCGACGGCCCGACGCCTCGACGAGGAGCTACGAGCATCGTGACCCCCACCGGACCCTGCGAGGTCCCCGACGCCCCCGACATCGTGGATGTCGTGGACGTCGTCGCGCTCGGCGAGTCCATGGTCACGTTCCTGCCGTCCCGGCCGGGACGCCTCGCCGACGTGCCGTCCTTCGAGCGGGGCATCGGCGGGGCGGAGTCGAACGTGGCCTGTGGGCTGGCGGCGGCGGGGCACTCCGTACGGTGGATCAGCAGGGTGGGGGCCGACCCGTTCGGCGACCACCTGGTGGAGACGATCGGCGGGTACGGGGTCGACGTGACGCACGTCCGGCGCGACCCCGGCCGCCCCACCGGCATCTATTTCCGCACCGCCGGGGACCGCGCCGGCGACGCCCACGAGGTGGCCTACTACCGGGCCGGATCGGCTGCCTCGGCGATGTCCGCCGACACGGTGGACCCGGCGGCGGTGCGCGCCGGCCGTGTGCTGCACCTCTCCGGGATCACCGCGGCGCTGTCCGGTACCTGCCTCGGCCTGATGCGCGAGCTGACCGCCCGCCGCCCCGGCCGCCCCCTGGTCTCCTTCGACGTCAACCACCGGCCCGGCCTGTGGCGCGAGGGGGACGCCCCGACGGTCCTGCGCGACCTCGCCCGGGGTGCCGACCTGGTGTTCGTCGGGCAGGACGAGGCGTGGGGGCTGCACAGCGCCGAAGCCGTCCGCGCCGCCCTCCCCGAACCCGAGGTGCTGGTCGTCAAGCAGGGCGCCGCCGGAGCGACCGTCTTCGACAAGCGGGACGTCACCTTCGTGCCCGCCCCCCAGGTCGACGTCGTCGCCGCCGTCGGTGCCGGAGACGCCTTCGCCGCCGGGTTCCTCTCCGCCACCTTGCGCGCACTGCCCGTGAGGGACCGGCTGCGGCACGGGCACCTCATGGCCGCCGCCGCCCTCACCGTGCCCGGCGACCTCGCGACACCGCCCGCGCGGGAGCACGCCGACCGGCTCGCCGCCCTGGACGACGCGGCATGGGGGAGACTGCGACTCGGCCCGGGCTGGACCGAGGGGACACAGCGGGCCGACGAGGAGGTACGCACGCCATGAGCCAGACCGTCGACCGCGCGCTCAGCATCCTGCCGCTGCTCGCCGAGGGCCCCGCCGACCTGGGACGGGTCGCCGACCGGCTCGGCGTGCACAAGTCCACGGCCCTGCGCCTGCTGCGCACCCTCCACGAGCACGGACTCGTCTACCGCCAGTCCGACCAGCGCTACCGCCTCGGCGCCCGGCTCTTCGCGCTCGCCCAGGAGGCGATGGAGAACCTCGACGTCCGCGAGATCGCCCATCCCCACCTGGTCCGCCTCAACGAGAGCTGCGGGCACACCGTGCACCTCGCGGTGTACGAGGAGCACGAGGTCCTCTACATCGACAAGGTCGACAGCCGCTATCCCGTGCGGATGTACTCCCGCATCGGCAAGCCCGTCGCCATCACCGTCGCCGCGGTCGCGAAGCTGCTCCTGGCCGACCTGCCGGAGCACGAGCGGCGGGCGATCGCGGAGAAGCTCGACTACCCCACCTACACGTCCCGTTCGACGCCCGACGCGGCCGCGTTCCTGCGCGAGTTGGAGAAGGTGCGCGAACAGGGCTGGGCCACCGACCTCGGCGGCCACGAGGAGTCCATCAACTGCGTCGCGGCGCCCGTCCGGGGCGCCGACGGCCGGGTCGTCGCCGCGATGTCGGTCTCCGCGCCGAACGTCGTCGTCACCGCCGACGAACTCCTCACCCTCCTGCCGCTGGTGCGCCGTACGGCGGACGCCATCAGCGGCGAGTACTCCGGCAGGACACCAGTGAAGGGCACCGTATGACGGACAAGATCGCACTCACCCCGAAGACCCACACCACCCCGCCGGCGAAGTTCTCCCACGGTGTGAGGAAGGGCAACATCCTCCAGGTCGCCGGCCAGGTCAGCTTCCTGCCCGCCGAGGAGGGCAAGGCGCCCACGCCCGCCGGGCCGGGCCTGCGCGAGCAGACCCTCCAGACCCTCGCCAACGTCAAGGCGATCCTGGAGGAGGGCGGCGCCTGCTGGGACGACGTGATGATGATCCGCGTCTACCTCACGGACGTCGGCCACTTCGCCGAGATGAACGAGATCTACAACGCGTACTTCGAGGAGCAGGGGCTGACCCAGCCGCCCGCCGCACGCACGACCGTCTACGTCGGGCTCCCCGCGGGTCTCCTCATCGAGATCGACGCCCTGGCCGTCCTCGGCTGACGACCCACCCCCACCGGCCTGTTTCGAGGCGCGGCGCCGTTCGATGCGCCGCGCCGCGCTCCCCCCTACCCAGAAGCCGCATGCATGTACGCAGAGGACCCCCGAATGTCCCCCTCGCTCGCTGCGTCCGCCCCTGCCGAGACCCCACCCCACACCGGAGGCCTGCTCCTCCTCGTCGACGGCACGGCCGGACTCCTGCTCACCGCCGCGCTCGGCATCGCGCTGCTGCTCTTCCTCATCATCAAGGTGAGACTCCAGCCGTTCGTCGCCCTGCTCGCGGTCTCCATAGCCGTCGGCCTCGCCGCCGGTCTCTCGGTCACCGAACTCTTCGGCACGGTCCAGAAGTCGGACGCCGTCTCCACCATCGAGTCCGGCATGGGCGGCATCCTCGGCCATGTCGCCATCATCATCGGCCTGGGCACCATGCTCGGCGCCATCCTCGAAGTCAGCGGCGGCGCCGAGGTGCTGGCCCGGCGGCTGCTCGGCCTGTTCGGCGAGAAGCGCGCCCCGCTCGCCATGGGCCTCACCGGCCTGATCTTCGGCATCCCGGTCTTCTTCGACGTCGGCATCTTCGTCCTGGCCCCGATCGTCTACGCCGCCGCCAAGCGCCCCCAAGGGCCTCCGACAAGCTCCGGTCCAGGGGGGACGGCCACGGGCAAGTCGATCCTGCTGTACTGCCTGCCCCTGCTCGCGGGCCTGTCGGTCACCCACGCCTTCCTTCCCCCGCACCCCGGCCCGGTCGCAGCCGCCGGTCTCCTCCACGTCGACCTCGGCTGGGTCATCCTCATGGGCATCGTCTGCGGTCTGCCGGCCGTGGTGGCCGCGTGGGCCTACTCGGCGTGGATCGGCCGCCGCATCTTCGTCGCCGTGCCGCAGGACATGGTCGAGGCGGCGGAGGAGGCGAAGCAGGCGGTCATCGACGAGCAGCGGGCCGCCGGGGTCGCGCCGAGCGAGCAGCCGGTCTCCCTGGGCACCGTCCTCGGCATCATCGGCACGCCCCTGGTGCTCATCCTCGCCGCGACCTTCTCCTCGATCGCCCTGGAGCCCTCCACCCTCCGCTCGGTCATCGAGTTCTTCGGCCACCCGTTCGTGGCGCTGACGATCGCCCTGTTCCTCGCCTACTACCTGCTCGGCATCCGCCGCGGCTGGTCCCGCAAGTCCCTGGAGAGGGTGTCCACCGCGTCCCTCAAGCCGGTCGGCAACATCCTGTTGGTGGTCGGCGCGGGCGGCATCTTCGGCGCGGTCCTCAAGGCCGGCGGCGTCGCGCAGGCCCTGGCGGACACGTTCCACGACGTGGGTCTGCCGGTGCTCGTCCTCTCCTACCTGATCTCCTTGGTCCTGCGTGTGGCCCAGGGCTCGGCGACGGTGGCGATCGTGACGACGGCGGGCATCGTGGCCCCGCTCCTGTCCGAGGGAAACCACTCCCAGGCCTTCGTCGCCCTGGTCATCATGGCCATCTCGGCCGGATCCATCTTCGCCTCACACGTGAACGACGGGGGCTTCTGGATGGTCGCGAAGTACTTCGGCATCAGCGAGCGGGACACCCTCAAGACCTGGACGGTGCTGGAGAGCGTGCTGTCGGTGGCGGGGTTCGCGGTCGCGGCGGGCTTGAGTCTGTTCGTGTAGGCGTCTGATAACGAAGTCGGGGTCGACTGTGTGCCGCACAGGTTTGTCGACCATACTGCTCCGCTGTGGAGCAGCGCATAGGTTCGAGCAGCCAGCCCCTGGAAGGCGCCGGATTCGACCCGGCTTTCATCCCCGGGCTCACGTCACCCGCGTCCGAACGGACGAAGGAGGACGGGCCGGAGAAGGAGCCTGAGGTCGCAGAGGCCGAGGAGGTGGAGGAGGCCGAGGAGGCCGTTCCCGAGCCGGAGGACACGGCGAAGGACACGGCAAAGGCGGCCCCCTCCGCACAGGAGGAGGACACCGAAGCCGACGGCCCCGTGTTCGAGGCGTCCGACCGCCGCGCCCGGTTGGTCGCCGACCACAGAGGCGTACGCATGTCCCTGGACGACCAGGAGTGCGAGTTCCGCTGGGACGAGATCGGCGCGGTGGAGACGGAGACGGCCCGCTTCGGCAAGCGGTACACCGTCACCGTCCACACCCCTGACCGGCGCTGGTACCCGATCGAGATCGAGGCGCCGGCCAGGAGCCGTTTCACGGAGTGGGACGAGCAGTTGGACGCCGTCCTCGACGCCTACTTCGAGGACGGCGAAGCCGAGGGGCGCGAGGAACCGCGCACCTAACCGCAGTACTGGGTTTCTTTACCGATCGACCGATACATGCAGTCGGCGTTCTCCAGCAGTTGGAGCACCGCGTCGCGGTTACGGGAGGTCTCCCGCTCGATCACCTCGTCGGGCGGGTAGAACCCACCCCCACCGGACCGGGGGTACATCTCGAAGGTGTACGCGAAGATCTTGTGCGCGCCCCAGAGGTAGTCGTCGATCGACCCGTCGGTGATGTACAGGTCGCTGGACTGCTCCGCCGTGTAGCCGTTGCTCGCGGCCATCTTCCGCCCGACCGCCTTGAACGCCGCGTTGTCGTCCGCGGTCATCCCGGTCGTGGTGTCGGAGTACGTGTAGCCGAACGGCCACAGCACCAGCTCGCTGTAGGTGTGGAAGTCGACGCCCGCCTTGATCTGCTGCTTGCCGCCGACGACCCGGCTGCGCACGAAGTCGGAGACGACCTTCACCTCGGGCGCCGACTCCGCGGCCGGACCCCGGTACGTCTCCGAGGACGTCGACCCCGAGGAGCCGCCGCAGCAGCCCCAGCGGTGGTCCCAGTTGCGGTTCAGATCCGTACCGACGTACGACGAACCGGAGTTGGGCTGCCGGTTCTTGCGCCAGGAGCGGTACGAGCCGGTGGCGATGTCGTACTCGCCGCCGTCCGGGTTGATGTCCGGGACGATCCAGATCTCGCGGTTGTTCACCATGCCGGTGACGCGTGAGTCGGAGCCGTAGCCGGAGGTCAGCTCGCGCAGCAGATAGAGCGCCATCTCGACGGTCAGGTGCTCGCGGGCGTGCTGATGGTGCGTGAACAGCACCTCCGGCTCGGACTCGTCGGTGCCCACGTTGTCGCTGATCTTGATGGCGACGATGTTCCGGCCCTGGTAGGACTTGCCGATCACGCGCTGGCTCGCGATGGACGGGTTGGCCGAGACGATCGAGTTGATCTCGCTCGTCATCTCCGCGTAGTTGTGGTATTTCGAGTCGGCCGACGGGAAGTCGAGGAGCCGGACGTCGTCCGCGCCGGCGGACCGGTCGGGCACGGCGCCGAGCGGGGTGACCTCGTACCCCAGGTTGCGCAGCCTCTTGATCTGGCCGGCCCGGCCGGAGACCACGACACCGTGTCCGTGGACCTCGTCCACGGTCACGCCCGTGCGCTGAAGTGCCGTGCGGTCCTGAGCCGTCGAGCGCAGGTGGATCTCGTACTGCCGGATGTCGTCCGCCGAGGCGGCCGGCTTGCGGGCGCTGTCGGCGGTGGCGTCACCGGTCGTCGCGGACAGGGGCGCCGCGAGGGCGAGGGCGAGGAGCCCGGCGAGTGCGGCGGTGCGTCTGCCGGTGCGGGCACCGGGGCCTCGTGTGCGAAGTCGCATGAAATCTCCTTGTGGGAGGTGGGGTTGTTCCGTGCGACGTACAGGTGCGGGTGGCGCATATCGTTCTGCTAATGGCATGAGCAGGTCAAGACTGAAAGCGGCCGCGCAGTGTACGCGCGTGGTGTCGCGGTCGAGGTGTCACAGCCGAAGTGCACCCGCAGGTGTGGCCCCGGCGTGCATATATGTACGCGACTTCGCCAGAGTGAGGGGCCGCGCACACGGAGCCGGAGTGTCCGGATCCCCGGACCTACACCCTTTCAGAGGACTGGCTGATCATGGGCGGATCAGCGCCACGACGGGACCACCACCTGCCGGCCGAGACGACCAGCTTCGTCGACCGGCGTGGCGAACTGACCCAGGGCCGTGAGCTGCTCGCCCGCGCACGCCTGGTGACACTGACCGGACCGGGCGGCGTCGGCAAGACCCGGCTCGCCGCACGCATCGCGGCCCGGGTGCAGCGCGCCTTCCGGGACGGCGTGCGCTACGTACACCTGTCCGGACTGCACGACCCGGCCCTCGTCCCGCTCGCCGTCGCCGACGCGCTCGGTCTCCACGACCGCTCCGCCCAGCCGCCCCTGGACGCCCTCGTCGAGCAGGTACGGGACCGGCGGCTGCTCCTCGTCGTCGACAACTGCGAGCACCTGGCGGACGCGTGCGCCCGGCTCGCCGCCGCCCTGCTGCACGGCTGTGAGGGCGTCCGGATCCTCGCCACCAGCCGGCACCGGCTCGGTCTCACCGAGGAGCACCTGCTGGAGGTACGTCCGCTGCCGGTACCCGACCCGGACGGCGACCTGTCCGCCGCCGAGGGCTACCCCGCCCTCCGGCTCTTCAGCGACCGGGCCGCCGCCGTCGTCCCCGGCTTCCGCCTCACCCCGGCCAACCGCGCCTCCGTCGCCCGGCTGTGCCACCGCCTGGACGGTCTGCCCCTGGCCATCGAACTCGCCGCCGTCCGCATGCGGGTCCTCGACGTCGACCAGCTCCTGGACCGCCTCGACGACCGCTACCGCTTCCTCACCACCGGCAGCCCCGCGGCGCTGCCCCGGCACCAGACCCTGCGCGCGGCGGTCGCCTGGAGCCACGACCTGTGCACCGTCCCCGAGCAGACGGTGTGGGCCCGGCTGTCGGTCCTGCCGGGCAGCTTCGACCTGGAGACGGCGGAGTCGGTGTGCGCGGACGCCGCCCTCGAGGGCGACACCCGGCCGGCGGGGGAAAGGGCGCGACCACCGCACACGACACCGACCGTACTGCCGGCCCGGCTCCAGGAGGACTCCGGTGCACAGCCCCGGTCGACGGCAGCACCCACGGGCACCATCACCCTGCTCTCGGCCCCGGGCCTGCGCACGGACGACGTCCTGGAGGCCGTCGCCGGACTCGTGGACAAGTCCGTGCTCTGCCGGGAGCCCGGGCCCGGCGGTGTGCGCTACCGGCTGCTCGACACCCTGCGGCAGTACGGGCTGGAGCAGTTGCGGCGGGGCGCCGGGCAGGAGGAGGCCGCCCGGCGGCGGCAGCGCGACTGGATGGCGCGTCGGGCCGAGGAGTGCGAACGCGGCTGGTTCGGGCCCGGGCAGCCGGAGACGGTCGCCCGGCTGCGCGCCGACCGGGACAACCTCCGCGCCGCCCTCGACTTCAGCCTCTCCACCCCCGGCGAAGCCGTCGCCGGACTGCGTCTCGCCGGCACGCTCTGGTTCCACTGGCACGCCTGCGGCGCCTCCCGCGAGGGCCTGTACTGGCTCGACCGGGCCCTGACCGCCGCCCCCGGACCGACCCGGGAACGGGCCCGCGGCCTGTGGGTCGCGGGGCTGCTGGCCGCCGCCACCCGGGACTTCCCCCGGGGCCGCCGCCACGCCACCGATGCCCTCGCCCTCGCCCGCGCCCTCGGCGACGACGCAGAGGCCGCGCACGCCGAGTACGTCATCGGCGTCATCCGGCTGTTCACAGACGACCTGCCCGGAGCGCTGCGGCACTTCGAGAGCACCGTCGCCCGCGGCCCCGTGCCCGGCCAGCACCTCAGCCTCGCCGGCCTCGACCAGGTCGAACTCGCCTGCGCGCTGGGCTACCTGGGCGAGGCCGAACGGGCCGTCGAGGTCTGCGAGCGGGCCCTCGCCCTGTGCGAGCGGCACGGCGAACAGTGGGTCCGGTCCTACGTGCTGCGCATCCTCGCCCTCGCCCACACCGTGCGCGGCGACTGGCCCCGGGCCGAACGGCACGCCAGGGAGGCCCTGCGGCTCAAACTCGCCGTCCACGACGTCATCGGCATCGCCCTCACCCTCGATCTGCTCGCGTCGATCGCGACCGCACGCGGCGACGACGAGCACGCCGCCGTGCTGCTGGGCGGCGCCGACCGCGTCTGGGCCGACATCGACACCGGCCGCTGGGGCTCCCACACCCTCAACTCCGTACGCCGGGACAGCGAGGAGCGGGCGGGCCGGGCCCTCGGACGCGAGGCGTTCGAGCGGGCCCACCGCCGGGGCGCAACCCTGGGGCTCGCGGAACTGGCCGGCCACGAGCTCCAGGAGCCGGGCCGCCCGCACCCCACGGAACCCGCCATCGCCACCGCCCTCCCGCACGACGACGGCACGGTCCGTCTGACCCGCCGTGAGGCCGAGGTCGCCCAGCTCGTCGCCGAAGGGCTCGCCAACCAGCAGATCGCCGACCGCCTGGTGATCGCCCGCCGCACCGCCGAGGGCCATGTGGAACGCATCCTCGGCAAGCTCGGCTTCAGCAACCGCAGCCAGATCGCCGCCTGGGTGACGGCCCAGCGCTGCCCCGCCCCCACCCGCACCCATCCACCCGAGGGGATCACGTGACCACCGGAGAAATCAGCCCGTTCGACCACCGCATGGCCGTCTTCGACTCCGACGACGGCTTCCTGGCCGCCGCCCTGCCCTTCCTCGGCGAGGGCCTCGACGCCTCCGGCGAACCGCCGCCGGTGGCCATCGCCGCCCCGCACCACCTGGACCTCCTGCGTGACGCCCTCGGCTCCGGGGCGAAGGACGTCACCTGCATCCCGCACACCGACTGGTACACCGGCTCCGCCGCCAACGCCGTCGCCCGGGCCGCCGCGTACCTCGCGGCGCACGCCGGACCCGGCGGCCGGCTCCACCTCGTCATGGAGCCCGTCTGGAGCGGCCGCGCCGGCCGGTCCGCCCGCGAGACCACCGAGTGGATCCGCTACGAGGCCCTCGCCAACCTCCTCTTCGCCCCCATGGCCACGACCGCCCTGTGCGCCTACGACACCCGCACCGCCGGGCCCGCCGTCGTCGCCGCGGCCCGCCGCACCCACCCCGACACCGAGGTGTACGAGGAGCCGCTGCGGCTCGCGGCCGAACTCGACGCCGTACCGCTGCCGTTGCCGCCGACCGGTGCGCTGCGCCTGTCGGAGCCGCACGGCGCGGCCGTGCAGAGCTGGGCCGTGGGGCGGGGGCTGCCCGCCGCGGACGCGGAGCTGTTCGCCGCCGCCGTGGCGGAGAGCGCCGCGGCCCTCGCGCCCCTCGACGGTGACCTCCTGCTGTGGGGCGATGCTCCCGGCTGCGTCTGCGAACTGCGCTCGGCCCACCGCCTCGACGACGCGCTCGCCGGCTTCGTCCCGCCGGCCGCCGGCCCGGAACCGGGACCGGGGCTGTGGTACGCGCGTCAGGTCTGCGCCTACGTGGACATCCGCGACGACGCCGACGGAGCGACGGTCCGTCTCCAGTACGCGTGACCCCCTCACCTGCACAAGCAGGTAGGGGATCGGGTAGTACTCCCCATGCGCGGGAGCGCCTGAGGGGATCACCCTGGACCCATGCTGCAACTCTCCGGGCGGCACCACCTCCCCGACCCCGACGCCCACTACGGCCCGTTCCCGCAACCACCGTTGGGAGCGGGGCATCTGAGGGTCGAGTACGCACCCCGGCCCTCCGCCGTCCGTGAGGCACGTGCGGAGGTCCGCAGGCAGTTGGAGTGCTGGGGGCTCGCCGAGCGCGGTGACGTCGCGGAAGTGGCCGAACTGCTCGTCGGTGAACTGGCCACCAACGCCGTAGTGCACGCCCGGAGCCCCTTCCGGCTCACCCTCTTCGCCGCGCACGGCCTCCTGCGCTGCGAGGTCGCCGACACCGAACGCCGTGTGCCGCGGGTACTGGACGCGGGCACGGGGGAGAGCGGCCGTGGAATGTTCCTGGTGGACGCGCTCGCCCAGCGCTGGGGCTGCCACCGGGACGGGCCGGGCAAAACCGTGTGGTTCGAGCTCGGCACGTGCGGGGCGGACGGCTGTGGTCGGCGACGGCCGTAGCGCTCCGCCGGGCCTGACCGGGCCGGGTGTCCTACGGGCATCGCGTGAAGATCCGGTCAGGCCCTCTTGTCCCGCGGGCTCCTTTGGGATTTCTTGACCATCATGGCGGACACCACGGAAAACACCACCGAGAACGAGGCCACCCACCCCCCACAGCCCCGGAAAGCGAGCTGGAAGTACATCGGCCCGGGCATCGTCGTCGCGGCGACCGGCGTCGGCGCCGGTGACCTGGTCGCCACGCTGATCGCGGGCAGCAACTTCGGCTACACCCTCCTGTGGGCCGCGATCATCGGCTGTCTGGTGAAGATCTCCCTGGCCGAGGCCGCGGGCCGCTGGCATCTGTCCACGGGCCGCACCCTGTTCGACGGCTGGGCGAGCCTGGGCCGCTGGACCACCTGGTTCTTCGCGGTCTACGTCGTGGTCTGGGGCTTCGTCTACGGCGCGGCGGCGATGTCGTCGAGCGCGCTGCCGCTGCAGGCGCTGTTCCCCGACGTGATGGACCTCAAGTGGTGGGGCATCGCCTGTGGTCTGGTCGGCCTGGTCTTCGTCTGGTTCAACAAGTACGCGGTGTTCGAGAAGGTCATGACGGTCCTGGTGGGCGTCATGTTCGTGGTGACGGTGTACCTGGCGATCCGGGTCACGCCGAACATCCCCGACGCCCTCGCCGGACTCCTGCCGGTACTGCCGGACGAGAAGGACTCGATCCTCAACACACTGGGACTGATCGGCGGTGTGGGCGGCACCATCACGCTCGCGGCCTACGGCTACTGGGTCAACGCCAAGGGCTGGACCGACACCGGCTGGATGAAGGTCATGCGCCTGGACAACCGCGTCGCCTACGCCACCACCGGCATCTTCGTCATCGCCATGCTGTTCGTCGGCGCGGAGATGCTCCACTCGGCGAACGTCGCCATCGCCAGCGGTGACAAGGGACTGATCCAGCTGGGCGACATCCTGGAGGAGGAGTACGGCTCGGCCACGGCGAAGTTCTTCCTGATCGGCTTCTTCGCCACGTCCTTCACCTCGCTGATCGGCGTCTGGCACGGCGTGAGCCTGATGTTCGCCGACTTCGTGGCCCGGCTGTCGGGCACGGGCCAGGCCAAGGGCGAGGAGGTCGCCTCGGGGACACGCGAGCGTTCCTGGCCGTTCCGCGCCTACCTGCTCTGGCTGACCTTCCCGCCGATGATCCTGCTCTTCGAGGGTCAGCCCTTCCGCCTGATCATCATCTACGGCGTCCTCGGCGCGGCGTTCCTGCCCTTCCTCGCCGGCACCCTGATCTGGCTCCTCAACTCCTCCCGCACGCCCCGGGAGTGGCGCAACGGCCCGCTCAGCAACATCATGCTCGCCGTCGCCGGCCTGCTGTTCCTGATCCTGTGCGTGAAGCAGATCTGGGACCAGCCGTGGGGGGACTTCTTCTAGGGCGGGGACAGGGAGAATGGCTCACCGAAGTACCGAGACGTTGCCGGCGAGCACGAGGACCGAGGACCCGACGGATGAGCCAGCAGTACCCACCCCCCGGCCCCGGCTTCGGCCCGCCCCCGCCGCAGTACGCGCCGGCGCCGCCCCCGCACGCGGCCCCGCAGCAGCCCCCGCCGTACGCCCCGGCCCCGCAGCAGCCCCCGCCGTACGCCCAGGCGCCGCAGCAGGCGTACGCCCCGGCTCCGTCGCAGCCGGCGGCGGAGGGCCCGGACTTCCTCGCCGTCGACAAGCGCAACGCGGTCGTCGTCGACGCCTCGGGCGTGGCCTTCGAGTCGTCGGGTCTGTCGATCGAGTTCCGCTGGCCCGAGATCCGCAGCGTCCACTACCAGGCGAGCCCGAGCGGCAAGGCGCTGATGGTCGCCGTGATCCACGTGGACGGCCGGTTCTTCGAGTGCGTGGTGGAGGCCAAGTCCCGGTCGCGGCTCCAGGAGTGGTTCCCGCAGCTGGCGTGGGTGCTGGGCCACTACCGGCCGGTGGGGTGAGGGGCCTCCCCACCCCACCGGTGATGTCGCTCCCGGTTACGGCAGCCCGTGCACGTGCGGTCCCACCGCGTTGGACCAGGCGTTGCCCGCCGTGGCGTCCCAGTTGGTCGACCAGGTCATCGCACCGCGCAGGCCGGGGTACGTCCGCGGCGGCTTGAAGGTGCCGCAGCCGGTGGCCCTGGTCAGGCAGTCCAGGGCGTTGTTCACCACCGTCGGCGAGACGTAGCCGCTGCCCGCCCCGCGTGTCGAGGCGGGCAGGCCCAGACCCACCTGGGACGGGGCGAGGCCGTTCTCCAGCTGGATGCAGGCCAGGGCCGTCAGGAAGTCGACCGAGCCCTGGCTGTAGACCTTGCCGTCGCAGCCGAGCATGGAACCGCTGTTGTAGTACTGCATGTTGACGACCGTGAGGATGTCCTTCACGTTCAGCGCGGTCCGGAAGTAGCCGTTGGACGTGGACTGCATGTCGATCGTCTGCGGTGCCATCGTGAGGACGAGCGAGGGGCCCGCCTTCGCCGACAGGGCGCGCAGCGCCTGCGTCATGTACGTCGCGTTCAGGCCGTTCTCCAGGTCGATGTCGACGCCGTCGAAGCCGTACGCCTGCATCACGGAGTACACGCTGTTCGCGAAGTTCGTCGCCGACGCCGCGTCGTTGACCGACACGGTGCCGCGCTCGCCGCCGACCGAGATGACGACCTTCTTGCCCGCGGCCTGCTTCGCCTTCACGTCCGCCTTGAACTGCTCGGCCGTGTAGCCCTTCAGCCCGGCCGAGTCCAGGGTGAAGGACACCGCCCCGGGCGTGCCCGTCGCGTCGGCGAAGGCCACCGCGATGATGTCGTAGGCGGCGGGGACGTCGGAGATGCGCTGGACGGTCGCCCCGTTGTCGAAGTTCTGCCAGTAGCCGGTCACCGCGTGCTCGGGCAGCGCCGGACCCGGGCCGTTCGGTTTGTTCGTGGTGCCGGTCACTGCCGCCGACTTCGGCGACTCACCGGCCCCGTTGGTCGCCGTGACCTGGAAGGAGTACGACGTCGAGGCCGCGAGCCCGGTCACCGTCGCCGAGGTGCCGGAGACGGCCGTCACCTTCGTGCCGTCGCGGTAGACGGTGTGACCCGTCGCTCCGGAGACCGTGTTCCACGCCAGGGAGACCGAGGAGGACGTGGTGCCGGAGACCTTCAGGCCGTCCGGCGTGGACGGGATCGTAGGGCCCGGGTCCGTGCCCCCGCCGCCGTCGGGGCCGAACACCGACACGTCGTCCGCGTAGTAGGCCGCCTGCCCGTACCAGCCGTGCGTGTACACCGTCACCGAGGTGGTCGAGGAGCCCGTGGTGAAGGTGGTCGACAGCTCTTTCCAGGAGGAGGAGTCGGGCGTCCAGGTGGACACGTCCGTCGTGCCGGTGCCCGTCACGCCGAGGTAGGCGTACCCGCCCCGGACCCAGGCGCCCAGCGTGTAGGTCGAGTCGGGCATCACCCGGACGGTCTGGGAGCACCGGGCGTTGTCCTGCCCCGAGGGGGTCGCCCGCAGCGCGGCCGTGCCGGTGCGGACGGGGGAGGGGACCGTCGTGCCGCTGCCCGCCGAGCAGGTCCAGTCGCTCAGGCCCGACTCGAAGCCGGCGTTCCTGGCGTTGTTGACGTCGGCGGCGCTCGCCTGGCCGACGGTCGTGACAGAAAGGGCCAGGGCAGCCGTGGCGGCACCCGACCACAGCCGCAGGGATCGTCTGTGTGGGGACATGACAAGAAAATGGTCCAGACCAAAGCGGCTGTCAAGAGGTCCAGACCAACCGGTCGAGCAGCACTCCCACCGCGCATCCCGCGAGCAGCACACCCGTGGACATCCAGAACGCCGCACCCGCCAGGTCCAGCACCCCCGGCCGCAGGAAGAGCAGCAGCACCTGAGCCGCCGCCGGGGCCGCGCACGCCGCCGCCAGGTGCCGCGCGGGCATCTCCCGCCACGGCTCCGGATGCACCCGCCCCGCCGCCCAGGTGGCCAGTACGACACACACCAGGTTCGGCAGATGCACCAGCGCCAGGGCGGCGCCGAACGAACCGACGCCCTCCGGGCCGATCAGTGGATCGTGGATCAGCGTGATCTGCACGTACTCGGTGACCACCAGCACCACGACGCCGACGGCCCAGCAGCGGACGAGCGTCATCGGTTGCCCCCCGTGATCTCGAAGAAGAGCAGGATCGCGAACCCGGCCGTGGCCATGCCGCACCCGGCGACCAGGGCCAGCGCCTGCAGCACCGGCGACCAGCTGCCCCGGCCCGCCACCGTCGCCGTGCCCGCGGGATCGCGGGGGTCGTAGGTGACGGTGACCGTGCTGCCCTCCGTCGTCGACCAGCCCGCCAGGTCCTCGAACTCGACCCGCGCACCCTCGGCCGTACGGAAGGCGAAGAAGTGCCGCCGGGCGTCGGAGCGCTGGTACGGCTCCGTCTCCACCCGGACGCAACTGCCCTCCGTCCGGACACCGCGCCGCAGCACCCGCGTCACCGTCACCAGCCGCCGCACGTACCTCCACGCCAGTGCGCCGAACAGCGCCACGAGCAGCGCGAGGACGACGTATCCGGCGCCCGGCACCTCCACGGCTAGTGCACCTCGACCGAGTCGATGATCCGGTCCAGGTCCCCGTCCGGCAGGGACCCCTGCCGCGCGTCGATCCGGATCGCGAAGGCGGTGTCGTCCGAGTCCAGACCGGCCAGGATCACCCCCTCGACCGGGGTGCCCGCGGCCGGTCCGCCGTCCTCGCCGGTCGCCTTGAAGGAGAAGTCGATGCGCTTCGCCTCGTCCGTGCCGGCCAGTTCCACGTCCTTCTGGCCCTTGACGTCGGCGCCCATCTGGATGCCCGCCTCGGCGGCGATCGCGGCCTGCTCGGCCGAGTTCGCCTCGGTGAAGCCGAGTTGCACGGTGACGACCGAGACCTTCTTCCCGCCCTCCGTACGCACCGCCGCCGCGGTATTGTGCTTGCCGCGCTCGGCGGCGCTCTGCTCCTCGTAGCCCTTCGGGTACGACACGTCGACGCCCTTCGTCTTCAGCGTCCCCCAGCCCTCGGGCACCGAGCCCGCGCCGGAGTCGGTGTCCCCGCAGCCGGTCAGGGCCAACGCGGTCGTCAGCAGGGCGGCGGCCAGGCAGGCACGGCGGGTCTTCATCGGCAGGGGCTCCCGTCTCGTCAGTTCGCACAGTAGCTGTAGGGAAGATAGGAGCGACCGTCTCCGTGCGGCGCACCCAGGAACTGGGCGTCGGTCAGGGTCTCCGCCTTCTTCTCCGTGCTGATCGTCATGCCCAGACTGAGCCCCAGATTCAACTCGAAGCCGTACTCGGCCGCGTTCACATCGCCCGTGTACGTCATCCGGCTCGACTTGCCCTGGTCGAACATCAGCTGCCCGAAGGGGTCGTCGGCGCCCGGTCGGGACGTCGGCACGTGGTCGGCGAACATGTACTGGAAGGGCGTCGCGACCTGCTCGTTGTTGCTGTCCAGCCAGCGCTCCGCGACCGCCCGGTCCCGGTCGCCCGCCGGGCCCGGATCGAAGGTGAGGGTGTGGGTGACGATCTCGATGCCGGTCTGCGAGTCGGTGCCCTTCACCCCGGCGTTCCCGCCCCGCTTGTCCCCGTCCTTCTTGCCGTTGTCGCCACCCGCCTTGGCGCCGTCCTTCTGGCCGCCCTCCTCGACGGTGCGGGTCATGTCGACGCGGACCAGCTTGCCGGTCTTCTTGTCGTAGGTGACCGTGATGGTGCCCGTCTGCGTCGTGTTCGCCGTGTACTCGCCGCTGAGCGGGCCCGCCTCGTAGCCCACCTTGGAGCCGTACTCGATGGACGAGGAGTAGGTGTACGACTTGGTGTTCTTGTAGGAGTTGTCCGTCCAGGTCACCTCGGGGGAGTACTTGAAGGAGCCGCCGAGCGCGGCGCTCAGCTTCTTCTCGTCGCCCGCCGAGATCTTCAGGCCCGCCGACGCCGAGGCCTCCACGCCGACCTTGCCGTAGGTGATCTTCCGGTTGTCGCCGAGGCTCTCCTTGATGCGGTTCTGGGTGTCCTCCTCGTCCTTGAGGGGGCCCTTCCCGAAGAGGTAGGCGATGCTGTCGCCGAGGCTCGCCTCCGCGCCGCCGGGCATGGTGCGCCGCATCTCGTACATCTGCAGCTTCTCCACGTCGTCCCGGAACCGCTGGGCCTCCTCGGGGCTCTGGAACACCCAGGTGTCGCCGTTGGTGACCTTGATGCCGAGCCCCAGCTCCACCTTGTCCGCGCCGAACCGGCCCACCTTCATGCCGGGCTTGAAGTCCTTCTTCGCGGCGACCGAGGCGGCGTCCGTGAACGTCAGGTAGACCAACTGGTCGTTGTCGTCGACCGTGCCGTCCCCGTTGACGTCCGTCTTCGCCTTCAGGTGCTGCTCCTGGAAGCCGTACTCCTTGCCGATCTCCCAGAAGAGGATCTTCGCCTTGGAGCCCGCCTTGTCGGTGACGGAGGAGACCTGGCACAGCGCCGGCTCGAAGTCCGCGTCGGTGAGCGGCTTGTCGGGCCCCGGTCCGGCCGTCCCGCATTCGCCGCCGCCGGCGACCCGGCACACCTGCGCGGCGAGCTTGTCGTAGATCAACTGGCCGACACCGGTGGCCGAGACGGCCAGGACGATCGCCGCGCTGACGACGACCATCCCGAGGTACTCGGTGCCGGTCGCCCCCCGGTCGTCGAAGACCCCTCTGCATCCGTACGTCCGTATGCCGCCCCCGTCCGCCATACGGCACCCCTCCTCACCCGATCCGTGTGTCGTTCGGACGGCGAGCGTAGGTACGCGACGCTGCGTCAGGCGTGGGCCTCAGGACCCAAACGAAGGCCCACCGTCACCACTGGGCCCGCTGGGCCCACCGCCCGGGACGGCCCGGACGCGCCGAGACGACCGGCAAGATGCTCAACCTGTCCCGTTTTGACGCCTCTTGTGCAACGGCAGTTGCTCTCCAGCTACACAAACGCTGTTCTCCGGTCACAGAGGCGTGGATACAGTGCTGAGGTAGTCACGCAGTGAAGTCGGCACGGTGCGCCGGAGTGACACCCGGCGTTCCGACCGGCATGGGGAAACGGGGAGCTGCGCGTGCCAACTGCCATTGCCGTGACCGGCGCCGACATGGCGCTGCCGCCACAGGACGAACGCACCCTGCCCGCCGTCGTGCTGCGGGACGTCGACCGACGTCCCCTGGAGCAGACGCTGGCCGAGATGCAGGCCCTGGTCGAACACCACGGGCACGTGATCGTGGTCTGCTCACAGGCCGCACCCACCGCGGTGCAGCGACGGCTGCACACCCTGCGCTCCCTCATGGAGAGCGACCGCATCGCCCTGTTCCGGCCGGACCTGCCACCCCTCGGACTGGCCGTCCTGGCCCGCCAGTTACGTCAACTCGCCTCCTGCGACATCAGCCCCGGCGTGCTCGCCTCGGCCGGCCGGCTGCTCGTGCACTACATCCACGCCGGCGCGCTGCTGAACTCCGTCGCCCGCCTCGACCGCGTCCCCGTCGGCCTGAAGTCGCACGCCAAGTCCTGGGTGCCCGGCAGCCAGTTCGGCGTCCTCGCCCACCCCGAGCCGCACCTCGTGAGGATCACCCCCGAGGCCCAGCTCCCCGGCCCCGAGTTCGGCACCTGGATGCTCCTCGCCAAGGGCCAGCTCCAGTCCGACTGGGTCGCCGGCACCCTCGCCCCCTCCTGGAAGGTGCAGGGGCTGCGCGAGACTCCCCTCCCGGCCGAATCACCCGACTGGTGGGGCACCGGCAAGCTCATCGAGTTCTGCAGCTACCTGCCCGACCTGTCCGTCCTCTACCAGCTGGTCACCTCCGTACGGCGCAGCCGGTGCCACTGGTGCGGCATCGACGTCATCGGGGACCGCTGCGTGTTCTGCTCGGCCACGCCACCCGTCCACGACAGCCCGCCCCACCAGCAGCTCGAGAACCGAACGGCCGTCGGCTGAGGCCTGACACCGCTCGTCAGCACTGTTCCGATCCCGCTCGACCGATATCCCCAACGAGGTTGTACGGTTCATGAACTCCCGTCAGCGCCGCGGCGTGATTCTCCTGCTCCTGTCGGTCGTCTGCGCCCTCGGCGCCTTCGCCGGCGTGCTCTCCGTCATCAGCGACGTGGAGTCGAAGGTCGGCCCCGAGGTCACCGCCTATCGGCTCAAGTCCGAGGTGCCGCCCTACACCACCCTCAGCACGGGCCAGTTCGAGAAGATCAAGATGCCCGAACGGTGGCTGTCCGACAACGCGGTCACCGACCTGCGGGAGATACAGGGCAAGATCGCCGTCACCACGCTGGAAGCGGGCTCCCTGCTCCAGTCCGACATGATCGTCCGCCGGCCGGCCCTCCAGCCCGGCCAGCAGGAGGTCGCCATCATGATCGACGCGGCGACCGGCGTGGCCGGCAAGATCACGCCGGGTGCCTCGGTCAACGTCTACGCCACCTTCGAGGGCGCGCGCGAGGGCGACCCCGACCAGTCGAAGATCATCGTCACCAACGCCAAGGTCCTCGACGTCGGCGAACTGACCGCCCTCAAGCCCGACGAGAGCAACCGCACCCAGCAGCCCACCGACGCCGTCCCGATCACCTTCGCGCTGTCCGCCCTCGACGCCCAGCGCATCACCTACGCCGAGTCGTTCGCCAAGCGGGTCCGGCTCGCCCTCGTCGCGCCCGGCAGCGACACCACCGTCCCCGAGAAGGACCGGACGTACGAACTCGCGAAGGACAAGTGAGAGGCTGCCATGCCCACGAGGATCCTCCCGGCAGTCGGTGACACGGACGCGGTCCGGTCCGTCACGACGCTGCTCAGCCAGCTCCCGGACGCCGAGCCCGTCGCCCCCGTGGTCGACTCCACCCAGCTCATCGACACCCTGGCCCGGCTGGCCGCCGAGTCGGTCGACGAGCTGCCGGAGGTCGTGATCGTCCACGAGCGGATCGGCCCCGTCCCCGCGCTGGAACTGATCCGCGAAGTGGCCCTGCGCTTCCCGGCCGTCGGCGTCATCCTCGTCACCTCCGACGCGAGCCCCGGCCTCTTCCAGGCCGCCATGGACTACGGCGCCCGCGGCCTGGTCGCCCTGCCCCTCAGCTACGAGGAACTCGCCAGCCGCGTCCAGGCGGTCGCCCAGTGGTCCACCGGCGTACGACGGCACCTGGGCGCCGGCGGCGACGTCTTCACCGGCGTCGGCGGCACCGTCGTCACGGTCAGCGGCGCGAAGGGCGGCGCCGGAACCACCGTGACCGCGATCCAGCTGGCCCTGGCCGCCCAGGCCTCCGGCCGCAGCACCGCCCTGGTCGACATGGACCTCCAGACCGGCGACATCGCCTCCTACCTGGACGTGCAGTTCCGGCGCTCCGTCGTCGACCTCGCCGCCATCACCGACATCTCCCCGCGCGTCCTCGCCGACGCGGTCTTCCGCCACGACACCGGCGTCGCCCTGCTGCTCGCCCCCGCCGAAGGGGAGCGCGGCGAGGACGTCACCGACCGCGCCGCCCGGCAGATCGTCAGCGCCCTGCGCTCCCGCTACGAGGTCGTCGTCATCGACTGCGGCGCCCAGCTCGGCGGCGCGGGGGCGGCGGCCGTGGAGATGGCCGACCGGGCCCTGCTGGTCACCACACCGGACGTGGTCGCCGTACGGGGCGCGAAACGGGCCGTGCGGATGTGGGACCGGCTGCAGATCCGCAAGGCCGAGGAGACGACCGTCGTCGTCAACCGGCACTCGCGCGGTACGGAGATCCAGCCGCCCCTGATCCAGAAGATCACCGGCACGGCGGTCGCGGCCACCGTGGTCCCCGCCAACTTCAAGGAACTGCAGAGCGTCGTGGACGCGGGCCGCATCCACGAACTGGAGAGCAAGAGCTCCGTGAAGCAGGCCCTGTGGGGTCTGGCCGGGGAGCTGGGACTGGTCAAGGCCCCGGACGGTGCCCAGAAGGGGGGCCGGGGGGCGGGGGGATTCCGGCGGAGGAAGGAGGGGTGAGGGTGCAGAGGGTGCTCTTGAGGGAGCGGGACAAGGGACAGGTCACCATCGAGTTCCTCGGGATGACGCCGACGATCATCGTGACGCTGATCGCGCTGTGGCAGGCCGTCCTCGTCGGCTACACCTACATCCTCGCGGGCAACGCCGCGGACGAGGCCGTACGGCAGGGGACGGCTGCGGAGCCGGGGGTGCGGCAGGGCGTGTGCGAGGCGGCCGGGCTCGAGCACCTGTCGGACGCGTGGCGGTCCGGGGCCGAGGTGACCTGCCAAGGCTCCGGCTTCGTGACGGCCGACGTGCGCCTGCAGGTCCCGGTCCTCTTCCCCGGCACGCTGTCCTTCGGGTTCACGGTCCACGGCCACGCCGGGGCGGTCGAGGAGGCGAAACCGAGATGACCGGTATCCGCAAGGGCCGCGACCGCGGCCAGGTCGCCATCGAGTACATCGGCTTCCTGCCGATCCTGCTGATCGTCGCCCTGGGGGCCGTGCAGCTCGGCCTGATCGCCTACACGGCCCAGCAGGCCGGCACGGCGGCCAGGACGGGGGCGCGCAGTGCGTCGCTGGGCGGGCCGTCCGACGCGGACTGCAAGGCCGCGGTGAGCAGTTGGCTGGCCGACGGGACGACCTGCCCCGCGTCGATCGGCGGGGAAGAGGTCACCGTCACGGCCACCGTGCAGATCCCGTCCCTCGTGCCGGGCTGGGAGTTCGACCCGGCCGTCAAGACCGCCACGATGCCGCGCGACCACTGAGCGAGAGCTAGGAGCACCGCACTCATGAGCCTGCGAGCACGCATCAACACCCCCGAGGAGAACGGCAACCGGGGCGAGGACGGCCACATGGTCGCCTCCTACCGGGCCAAGCTCCTGGAGGAGATCGACCTCGCGGAGATGAGTTCGCTGGCCGCCGCCGAGCGCAGGGCACGGCTGGAGCGGGTGCTCGGGCACATCATCAGCCGCGAGGGCCCGGTCCTGTCGACGGTGGAGCGCTCACAGCTGATCCGCAGGGTGGTCGACGAGGCCCTGGGCCTCGGCATCCTGGAACCGCTCCTGGAGGACGCGTCCATCACCGAGATCATGGTGAACGGCCCGGACGCGATCTTCGTGGAGCGTGGCGGCCGGGTCGAGCAACTGCCCCTGCGCTTCGCCTCCAACGACCAGCTCATGCAGACCATCGAGCGCATCGTCTCGACGGTCAACCGCCGCGTGGACGAGTCGAACCCGATGGTCGACGCCCGCCTGCCCTCCGGCGAGCGCGTCAACGTCATCATCCCGCCCCTGTCCCTGACGGGCGCCACCCTCACCATCCGCCGCTTCCCGCGCTCCTTCACGCTCCAGGAGCTGATCGGCCTCGGTTCGCTCGACGAGCACATGCTGTACCTGCTGGCGGGCCTGGTGCAGGCGAAGTTCAACATCATCGTCTCGGGTGCGACGGGCACCGGCAAGACGACGCTGCTCAACGCGCTCTCCGGCCTCATCCCCGAGGGCGAACGCATCATCACCATCGAGGACTCCGCCGAACTCCAGCTCCAGCAGCCCCACGTCATCCGCCTGGAGTCGCGCCCGCCGAACGTCGAGGGCAAGGGCCAGGTGACGATCCGCGAGCTCGTCCGCAACTCCCTGCGCATGCGCCCCGACCGGATCGTCGTCGGTGAGGTCCGCGGCGGCGAGTCCCTCGACATGCTCCAGGCGATGTCGACGGGCCACGACGGCTCGCTGGCCACCGTCCACGCCAACAGCGCCGAGGACGCGCTGATGCGGCTGCAGACCCTGGCGTCCATGTCGGACGTGGAGATCCCCTTCGTGGCGCTGCACGACCAGATCAACAGCGCGGTCGACGTCATCGTGCAGCTGACCCGGTTCGCGGACGGCGCCCGCCGCATCACCGAGATCGCGCTGATGGACAGTCACGGAAGCGACCCGTACCGCCTGGTCACGGTCGCCCGTTTCCACGCACAGCCCATGACCTCCGACGGCCGTATCCACGGAGCCTTCGAGTACTACCCCCTCCCACGCCGCACCGCCGACCGCCTCTACATGGCGAGCCAGCCCCTCCCGCAGGCGTTCGGCATCGCCCGGTCGGCGGACCAGCTAGCCACCCGAGAAGCCAGGTAGGACCGACCGATGGAACTGCAATCGCTCATCACGCTCACCACCGGCGTCACGCTGCTGACCTGCGCCCTCGTGGTCGTCGGCCTGCACTCCTACGCCACGGGCAGGGCACAGCGGCAGGCCCTGGTCGACCGCCTGTCCGCCACGGGCCAGATCCCGGCCGGCGGCCGGCGCCGCAACTTCCACGGGATCGACCGCCGCCTGCGACGCACCAGGCTCGGCAAGAAGCTGGAGCTCCGCCTCGCGGCGACCGGCCTGGACATCACCCCGGGCGAGTTCTTCGTCTACATGCTCGCCACGGTCGCGGGCCTGTGGCTGACCGGCCAGGCCGCCCTGGCGCCGTTCTTCGGCCCGCTGGCCGGCCTGCTCGGCATCGGGGTGGCCGTCCAGTTCCTCAACTGGCAACGCCAGAAACGCATCGAGAAGTTCATCAACCAGCTCCCCGAGATGGCCCGCATCCTCGCCAACGCCACCCAGGCGGGCCTCGCCCTGCGTACGGCCATCGGAATGGCGGCGGAGGAGATGGAAGCCCCGGCGGGCGAGGAACTCGGCAAGGTGTCCAACCAACTGGCGGTCGGTGCCTCGATGGACGACGCGCTGGGCGAACTGGCCGACCGCCTCCCGTCCCGCGAACTGGTCGTCCTCGTCACCACCCTGGTCCTGTCCAACCGGGCCGGCGGCCAGGTCGTCAGCGCGCTGCGCAACCTGACGGAGACGCTGGAGGAACGCAAGGAGACCCGGCGCGAGGTCCGCACCCAGCTCTCCCAGGTCAACATGACGTCGTACGCCGTCCCGGTCCTGGGCGTCGGCTCCCTGTTCCTGATGAACGGGGTGAAGGACGGCGCCCTGGACCGCATGACCGGCTCCGCCTTCGGCCAGGCGGCGGTCATCATCGCCTTCTCGCTCTACGCCGTGGGCTTCGTCCTCATCCGCCGCCTGTCCCGCATCGACGTCTGAGAGCCAGGAGGCAACCATGGGACTGCTTCTCGCCCTGCTGACGGGCCTCAGCGTCTGGGGCGTCTTCGCCGGCATCCGCATGTACCGCGCGGAGGCCAAACTGCCCGGCGACCTCGCCCTGGCCCTGGAGGTCGGCTCCACCCGCACCGGCGCGGTCGACTCGCTCATCGACCGCCTCGGCATGCGCTACGCGCCCGCGGTACTTCGCCTGATGGGCCCGAAACAGGTGGCGAAGTACCGCCGCAAGATCGACCTCGCGGGCAACCCCGGCGGCCTCACGATCGACCGGTACGCGGCACGGCGCGCGGTCTACGGCTTCCTCGGGGCCGTGGGATTCCTGGTCTTCCTCATGCGCGGCCAACTGCTGGTCGCTCTGCTCCTGCTGGCGTTCGGCGCGTTCTGGACGGAGGTCGGCATCTGGTCGGCGATCCGCCTCCGCAAGGACGTCATCGAACGGACCCTGCCGGACTTCCTGGACGTCCTGGCGGTCGTGGTGAGCGCGGGCCTCGGCTTCCGCCAGGCGCTGGACCGGGTGGCCTCCCGCTACGAGGGCCCCTGGGCCGACGAACTACGCATCACCCTGCGCCAGATGGACCTCGGCATGAGCCGCCGCCAGGCCTTCGCGGAACTGCGCCGCCGCAACGACTCCGAGCAGGTGGCGATGTTCGTGACGGCGCTGCAGCAGGGCGAGGAACTGGGCGCGCCGATCGTCGACACGCTGGTGTCCCTCGCCAAGGACATGCGGCGTACGGACGCGCAGAACGCCCGCCGCAAGGCGGCCCGGGCCGTCCCCAAGGCCACGATGATGATCACGACCTTCATGGTCCCGGCCACCATGCTGCTGCTGGGCGCAGGCCTGATCCTCGGCTCGGGCACGGACTTCGGCTCGGTCACGGGGAAGTAGGGGAGGGGCGACGGTATGTCGATGACAGGGGAGCGGACAGGGCTGCTGGGGCGTCGACGCCGCCGGGCAGAGCAGACACCGGAGATCACGACGCCCCCGGCGGGGACGGTGCTGCCCCCACATGCCCGCACGGGCGCGCCGGACGTACCCGTGACGTCCGTGACGCCCGCGCTGCCGCCGGGGTGGGAGGCGGCGGTGGGCGGTGAGCCGACGCTGCGGATCAAGGGGGGCGAGTGGGGGAAGGCCGGGGTGCCACGGGGGGCTGCGGTGGACGCCCCTGTGCCGGGTCCGCTGCCGACGGCCGCGGGCAGCGCCCCACCGGAGCGACATGCGGGCAACGCTCCTGCTTCGGGTCCGCGCCCGACGGCCGGGGGCAGCGCCCCAGCGGAGCGACATGCGGGCAACGCTCCTGCTTCGGGTCCGCGCCCGACGGCCGGGGGCAGCGCCCCAGCGGAGCGACATGCGGGCAACGCTCCTGCTTCGGGTCCGCGCCCGACGGACGGGGGCAGCGCCGCGCCCCCGTTGGGGCCACCCGCGCTCGACGACGGCGGCCGTCCGGGTGGTCCGGCCGGGAAGCCGTCGGTGAACGACCGATCGGCCGCCGATGGTGCCGCGCCTCCGCTGGGGCCACCCGCACACGACGACGGCGGCCGCCCGGCTGCTGCGGCCGGAAAACAGCTCCCTGCCGAAGGGCGGGACACCACCCACCCCGCCGGCCCCGCGATCGACATCCAGGTCAACGCCCTCCAGGCAATGGGCCGCCAGGTCTTCGGCTTCCGCCTGGCCATGATCGCCCTGGCCACCCCCACCGCCCTCGTCAACGCGAACGACGGCCTGCCCACCCGACTCGTCGGCGCGGCCGTGGTCGTCACCTTCATGACCTCCTACGTCCTCTTCCGGGACTGGGAACGCTTCGGCCCCCTCCTCCTGCGCCACCCCTCCCTCCTCGCCGTGGACACCCTCTTCGGCGCGCTGCTCCTCATCGCGGCCGGCCCCGACAGCACCCTCGCCTACGTCAGCGTCTGCACCCCGCTCCTGGCAGGCCTGGTCTACGGCTGGCGCGGCGCGGCGGTCTTCGCCTCCCTCCAGGCCCTCCTGCTGCTCCTCATCCACGCGGCACAGAAGGACCCGGCCCCCGGCATCACCGAGTCCGCCCTCCTGCCCGGCCTCTGCGTCATCGCCGGCGCCGTCGGCTCCAGCCTCCGCAACCTCATGCTCCGCTTCGGCGCCGCCACCCAGGCCCTCACCACCGTCCAGGCCCGCCTCGCCGTGACGGAAGCGGTCAGCGCCGAACGAGCCCGCCTGGCACGCGAGATGCACGACTCGGTCGCGAAGACCCTGCACGGCGTGGCTCTGGCCGCCGACGGCCTGACCACCTCGGCGAACGCCGACCGCATGGACCCGGCCCTGGTGAGACAGCAGGCAGCACTGGTCGCCCGATCGGCCCGCCGGGCAGCCGCGGAGTCCCGGGAACTCCTGGCCGACCTGCGCCGCGAATCGGACCCGTCCCAGGCCACGGACGTCCTGGTCGAACTGGCTGCCCGCACCCGTGACTTCAGTACCCGCACCGGCCTCCCGGCGGTCTACCGCCCCACCGGCGCCCACGCCGTGCCGCCCGTCCCACCGGCCGTGGCCCGCCAACTCCTCACCATCGCCTCCGAAGCCATGGAGAACGCCCACCGCCACGCCCGCCCCACCCGCGTCGACGTCAGCGCGGGCGTCCACGGCGACCTGCTCCGCATCAGCGTCTACGACGACGGTCGCGGCCTCCCACCCGGCACCACCCTCGAACAACTCCGCCGAGCAGGCCACTTCGGCCTGGTCGGCATGGTCGAACGCGCCGCCTCGGTCGGCGCCCGCATCCGCATAGGCCGCGGCGGCCACTCCCAGGGCACGGAGGTCCGCCTGGAACTCCCCCTGGCCGCCTTGACCACCCCCACCGCATGACCCCACGACCCGAGAGGAGGCCCCTGATGCCGGACCAGACGCCCCACCCGACCGGCGCCCCGCAGCCGCCACCGCACCACCCGTTCGCCGACCTCCCGCTCCCGCACCCGGCACCACCGGCCCGCCGCCTCCGGGTCGTGGTGGCGGACGACAACCCGGTCGTCCGGGCCGGCCTCACCGCCCTGCTCTCCGGCCGCCCGGACATCGAGGTCGTGGCGGAGGCCGCCGACGGCCGCCAGGCCTACGAGGCGGCTCAGCAGCTCCGCCCGGACGTCGTCCTCCTGGACGTCCGCATGCCCGGCGTGGACGGCATCTCGGCCCTCCCGTACCTGGTGCGAATCGCCCCGGTCGTGATGCTGACCTACAGCAGGGAGTCGGAGATCGTCCAGGAGGCCCTGCGCCGGGGGGCGGGCGGCTACCTGGTCCACGGCGAGTTCACCGCCGACCAGCTGGTCGACGCCGTACGGGACATCAAGGAGGGCCGGGCCCACTTCACCCCGACAGCGGCGGGCGCCCTCCTGGCCCAACTCCGCCAGGACCGGGCCCCGGCTCCACCCTTGCCGGAGGGCCTGGGCCAGTCATCGAGTGCGACTGCATACGGAACTTCCACTTCCGGGCAATCGTATATGCAGCCTCAACAACCCTCTCCACCAGCATCTTTCGGAGCTTCTCACGCGCCACCTCCGCCCACTTCTCCGGAAATGCTTTCGCAAATGCAACCACATGTGGGACAGTCTTCGACTGAGTGGACGAGTGGCCGTCCGGCCGCTCCCGACAGGTCGCGGTTCCAACTGAGCACGAGGGAGGCGGAGATCATGGACCTCATCGCGTCCGGCATGAACAACCAGCAGATCGCCGCCACGTGCTTCATCAGCGAGAAGACCGTCAAGAACCACATCAACCGCATCTTCGCCAAGCTCCACAGCACCAGCCGCTCCGAGGCCGCCGCGAAGTGGATCGGCACGGCACCGGACGCGCACCGGGGACGGGGGTGACCTCCGGTGACGCGATGGGGGGACAACCGACGGCTGGGCCCGGACGATTGGGCCCGGAATTGGGCCCACGGGCCCTCTGGCGGACAGGGCGTTCCGCCGTACGTTCCTCGTGTCGAAACCGACACAGCCGAACCCGGAGGGGAACACCATGAGCGACCTGATGCTGAAGACCGCCGTCGCGACCAAGGTCCGTGTGAACGGCTGGAAGAACACGACGGCCGAGGCGATGCGCCGCCGCGCCGGCGACAGGGGGCAGACGGCGGTCGAGTACCTGGGCATCATCGCGGTGGTGGTGGCGATCGTGCTGGCGATCACGGGTACCAGCCTCGGCCAGACGATTCTCGGAAAGATCCAGGCGCAGATCGCCAAGGTCGCTCCTTGACGCGACCCCGCCGGTACGGCGACGCAGGGCAGGCTTTCCCCATCTACATCACTGTGGTGGGGGGCCTGCTCTTTCTCGCGTTCGCGTACTTCGCGGTCGGCCAGGCCGCGGCGAACAGGAACGGGGCTCAGACAGCCGCCGATGCGGCGGCTCTCGCGGCAGCGCAGGACAGGCGGGACCAACTCGCCGGCGCGTGGGTGAAGGACGTACTCGACCCGGGCAAGTGGCAGGCGATCTTCGACGGGAACGCAGAAGGACTCGGCCCCTCGTGCTGGCGCGCACATCAGCTGGCCGCACAGAACGATGCACAGGTGACCGGCCGAGGGTGCGTTCCGGATGGTCCTCTGAGCTTCACGGTCGAGGTGCAGACCAACAAGCCCATGGGGGACTCGGTTGTCCCGGGCGAGGCGAACCGGAAGGCGCATGCTTCCGCCACTGCCGTGATCGAGCCCCGCTGCGACTTCGATCCCCTGGCACAGGACGCCGGCCCCGACGTCCTGCCGAAGCTCTTGTGCGAGGGCGAGGAGACCTGGGAGCTGGACCCGGACGACCTCGATGTCCTGCCGGAACCCGAAGACCTCTTCGACGTCCACCTGGCCGAACCACTAGCGAACGACGAGTGATGAAGGAAGCAGAGAGATGAGCATTCGGTTCACTGCGAAGGTCCGCAGGGGAACGGTCGCGCTGACCGTTGCGGCCGGACTGGTCCTCGGCGTGGCGGGCTGCAGTGGCGGCGGTGGCGGCGATGACCCGACCCCGTCTGCATCCGCTTCCAAGGACGGTGGATCCAAGCCGAGTGCTCAGGAGGGGCAGTCGGAGACGCCGCTGGCGGAACTGAAGGGCACGGGCGGACTGCTCCTTCAGATCACGTCTGCCGCGAGGGACTCGGGCGGCTTCCTCACCGTGAACGGAGTGGTGAAGAACGACGGAGACAAGTCGGCGGTGGTCCCTCCTCAGACGAGCGGTGACGAGACGGAGGTCATCGCGCACGGGCCCTCGCTCGGTGGTGCCACCCTGGTGGATGCCAAGGGGAAGAAGCGCTATTACACGCTCCGCGACACGGAAGGGCGCCCGCTGACGACAACCGGCCTCGGCAACCTCGAGGCGGGGCAGACCCTCCCGGTCTTCATGCAGTTCCCCGCGCCTCCCACGAGCACGGCCGAGGTCGACTTGCAAGTCCCGACCTTCTCCAGCGGCACCATCAAGATCTCCGGGTGAGGCCGGCCATGAAGACCCGCACACGCACCCGCCCGGCGACTCCACGCCTCGCCCTCGCCCTCACCGCCGCCGGCCTCATGGTCGCCACGAACATCTACGGCGCCGTATCGGCCCACGCCGACGAAACCCCCGGCGTGCCCCCCGGCACCGAGGCCTCCGCCTCCGCCCCCGTCGAGGTCGACCCCAATGACCCCGACCTCAAGATCCCCGAAGGCGCCACTCTCGCCGAGCCGAAGGTCCTCGACATCAAACAGGTCGTAGAAGACCAAAGCGGAGACGAACGCCGCGAGGACACCAACGCCGACGTCAAGTTCGCCCTACAGGCAGAGGTCCTCTTCGGCAAGGACAGCGCGAAACTCAGCGGCGAGGCAAAGGCCCGTATCTCCGCGATCGCCGAGGAGATCAAGAAGCAGAACGCGACGAAGATCCGCGTCTTCGGCTTCACGGACAACCTCGGCTCCTCCGCACACGGCGACGTCCTCTCCAAGAAGCGCGCCGACGCCGTACAGAACGTCCTCGACCAGGAACTCACCGACTCCGACGTCACGTACGAGGTCCGCGGCTACGGCGAGCAGTACCCCATCGCCGACAACTCCTCGGAGACCGGCCGCAAGAAGAACCGCCGCGTCGAGGTCTCCTTTCCGCGCACAGAGAGCTGAGTCACCGCAAATGGGCCCAGGGTTGGGGCCAGGGGCCCATGTGCGAGTGATCGACGTTCTTTAGCCTCGGCTCGGTATCCGTCTTGAACGGCCGTTTATCGAGCTGAGCCGAGGTCGCGCATGTCCCCTGCCGGTGACCGGATACCCCCTTACGGAATGGGGGATGCACAGAACAGCCCCTCCTGGGAGCGGCGTTCGCCGTTGCCCAGGGAACTGGGCTGGGCGCAGGTACTGCTGTGGGTGCAGTTCGCGCTGACGGCGCTGTACGTGATCACCGTGCTGTCGGTGGTGACGTACTACTCCGGGGAGATCTTCGGGATCCTGGTGTACGACTCACTGCCCAGCGTGGCCGGCATCTACCTGGCCCGGCGCCTGTGGCAGGGCGGGGTGTGGACGAGTCGCGCCCTGATCGCCGTACAGGCCTGGATCGTGTGGCTGTCGTTCGGCACGCTGTTGCACGGTGATCCGCGGGGCGTCACGCAGGCGGCGATGCCGGTGGCGGTCATCGTGCTGTTGCTCCGGGCCCGGTCGCGTGAGTGGTTCGAGAGCGCTCCTCAGGACAGGGAGGAGCGGCGGCCGTTCAGCCTGGAAAGAATGATCCGCTGGCGACGGGACGAGGGCCAGACCGCGGTTGAGTACGCGGGGCTCATCGCGGTGGTCGCGGCGATCATCGTCGCACTGTCGGTCGGCGGCCTCGGCGGTCGTATCGCCGACGGCATCCAGTCGGCCATCTGCTCGGTGACGGGCACGGCTTGCCCTGCTCCGCAGGGCGACGGTACGGAGACGGGTGCGGCCGGGGACAACGACGCCGCGGAGCACGGCGATGCGGACACCGGCGCCGACGGCGGCAATGGCGCGGACCCGGACGGCGACGCGGGCGTGAACGGCGATGCGGGTACCCGAGGAGACTCTGACACCCAAGGCGGCTCGGGCACCCAGGGCGGTGCGGGCACCCAGGAAGGCACGGAAGCCGACGGCGGCTCCGAAGCCGGCGACGGCACGAGAACAGGCACCGGCGACGGTGACACGGGCGGCAGCGGCATCCCCTCGTCGGCCCAGCTCATCACCTACGACGGCGCGGGCCCGAACGACACGATCCCGCTCGCCCCGGGCCCGTTCGAGGACAAGTCCCTCTGGGACGACGTACATGACCAGGAACGCCACGACAGGACGTTCATGGACCATGTCCGGGGCTTCTTCGTGGCCCCGACCAAGAGCTTCCTGGCCGACACCATGGACGTCGTCAGCGACCCGGTCGGCTCGGTCAAGGACACCTGGAACGGCCTGAAGGGCTACACCACGAACTGGTGGGGCGACAAGGCCGACGAGCTGGGCGAGAAGTGGGACAAGGGGAACTACGTCTCCTCCGTATGGGGCTGGGTCAATTCGCCCGAGGACTTCGTGTCCGACCTGGCGACCGACACGCTGGTCGACAAGGAGAACTGGGAGAAGGGCAACTACGGCGCCTCCATCGGCAACACCGTGGTCAACGTCGTCGGCATCTTCAGCCCGAAGACCATCACGAAGTTCACCAAGTTCAAGAAGCTGGCCGAGGTCGGTGAAGCCCTCGACAAGGCGGCCGACGCGGCGGAGAAGGCGCGCAAGGCGGCCAAGGCGGGCGACTTCGACGGAGCGAAGAAGGCCGCGGACGAGGCCCAGAAGCACGCCGATGAGGCCAAGAAGAAGGCCGAGAAGAACGGTAGCTGCACCATCGCGATCGGGCGCGTCCCCTACGGCGGTGGCGGCGGCCTGCGCGGAGTCCCGGGCACCGGCACGGGCGTCCTGGCAGCCCCGCAGGGCGACCGGATCGTCGTCGCCGCAGGAGGCGGCAAGGAATGCACGGGCGACGACGCCGACGACGCACGCCAGGCCCAGCAGCAGGCGCTCGACGCCAGGGCCGCAGCGGCGAAGGTCGCGCTGCGGGAGCAGGGCTCTTCGGTGCCTGACGACCAGATCGACGGGCTCGTCAACCGCGCCAAGGACCCCCCAGAACCCGGTGAGATCAGCAAGAAGGACGCGGCCGACTCGCTCGACGAGATCACCGACCTCGCACGCCGCGGAAACGTCAACGGCGATGCCGCCGCGGCGCTGGAAGGCAAGATCGCCAATGCCTCCGACGCCAACAAGCTCGCCGAGGCACGCGCGGAGGTGAACGCCCTGCGCCGCGCTGCCGACGACGCGGCCCCCGGAACCGACGTGGACGCCGGAGTCGGCGGCAAGATGAACCGCAAGGAGGCTGACTTGGGCAACGGGGAGAAGGTGAATCTCGACGAGATCCCGGACGCGGACGTGGTCTACAAGGACAAGAACGGCACCGTGCACGTCAAGGAGGTCAAGAACGCGGGCTCGGCCACACGTAAGGCGGACTTCGCCAATCAGGTCGCGAGGCTCAAGAAGTGGGCGAGCAAGGAGCCGGGACGCAAGGCCACCGTGGAGATCGAGACGGCGGACCGTTGGACGTCGGTCTTCAGCGAGTTCAAGCCCGCCCGGAACGGCAAGCCGGCGAAGGACACCAGAACGGCGGCCGGTGAGATGGCCAAGAACGGTGTGGACGTGAAGGTGGCGGGCCAGGGTCTGTCCGCCGACCAGCTCGGCAGGATGCAGCGTGCCATCGACGAGCGAACGGCGAACGGCACGATGGACTGGTCGAAGATGAAGGACCCGGACAGCGCAAAGGCGTACCTGGGCATCGACTGAGATGAACGAGTGGACGACAGCCACGAGACGTGGCAGGACGGCGGAGATGAGCGAGTCGGACGCGGTGCGGAGTGCCGAGGAGATGTGGGATCCGCAGGTCGCGCGATGGTGTGATCCGGAGGGTGACTACGTTCTGCCCCGCGCCCTTCGGTCCTTGCCACAGCCTTGGGACGAGGGCGACTGGCACCGGATCGGGAACCTGCCGCGCACCGATGAGCGGGTGGCGGAGGCTCGGCAGGTGGTGACCGAGCTGCTGGAGGACCCGGAGTTGGCGCCGGATGTGCCTCAGCCGCCCTCTCCGGGCCTGTTGTGGCACGTGTGGGAGGAGTTCCACCAGGCGGTGGGGGAGAGGATGCCCCGCACGAGCCAGGTGACGTGGGCCGGTGTGGACGAGCTGGTGCGCGAGTGGCGGGGACGGGAGAGGCTGTACCCGCTTCAGCGGCATGTCGTTGATCACGTCGAAGCGGCGATACTCGCCATGATCCCGCGGCTGCGGGACGACATCGCCGACTCGGTGCTCCGCTGGCTGGCCCTGGACTCCGACCCCGGCCGTTTCGCCGACTGGGCGGTGGATACGGCCGAGCGCTGCGTGATCGAGGACATCGGCGCGGACTCTGCCATCGAGTTGCTGGGCGCGATGGGGAGTCCTGAGGCCAGGGCGGCTCTGGATCGCCTGTCGGTGAAGCCGGGCGGTCCGGCGAGTTGGGACAACGCGGAGGCGGCACAGGGGAGGCTCTTCGATCTGGAGACTGAGAGGCCCCAGTAGTAGGCGCGGAAGCTGAAAGGAAGGGCGAGCAGCCTCTCCTGCTCCACCTGTCCTTTCCTGGCTCTGGCAAGAAGACCATTTCTCCCCATGGGCCCAGGAGCTTGCCAAGCGTTACATCGACCGGAACGTCGCAGTGGTCGAAGCGACGCGCCTGCTGACCGAGGCGGCGCAGGGGAACGCCTGAAGCCGTGACAGTGCGGCTCGTTATCAGGGGGCAACTCAGTGGGCGCAGACATAGATGGTGTGATCGAGACTCACTCGGCCGACGGGCACTGGGAGATGGCGGTCGACCTTTTGGACCTGCAATTGGGGCGGAACCGCGAGGCGTGGGGGTGTCTCTTCGGCTTCGGCGGGACGGGGTGTGTGGATCGTCCGCTCTTCGCCGACCGCGGGCTTCCGAGTAACCCCTCGGATCCGGTGCGGGATACCGGATGCGAGGACTATCAGCACAGCCACACGTATGCCACCTGGGCCGAAGTCGCCGTGGTCGACTGGGACGCCCCGCTCGCCGACGAGCCTGCTTATTACTGGGCGGGCCTGTGGCGGCCTGGTGACGACGGCGAGCTCGCCCAACACGACATCGTGTGGGCCCCAGCCACGCCCGGCCTGGATGAGGCCGCGGCCGATGCTTTCGGCGAGGATGTGTACAGCCCAGCGGAATGGCCGCAGGGCGGCGAGGTCCACCTGGACGGCGCCGTGTACCGCCCCGTGATTCTCACAGCGCGGATGCTCGCTCCTCCGGACCAGGCACCCTGGTCCCGGGTCTGGAATGCGATGCGGGACCTCGCAGACGAGCACGGGGACGACAACGTACGTCTGGTCGTCTGGTTCGGTTGACGACGGCTCAGGCGTGGGCAAGGGAGACAGGTCGGTACACCCCGTTGCCGAGCGGAAGCTCTCCGCCGGCCGGCCACCGGGAGGGAGCGATGTTGACTTCTCCGAACGTGGCGCCGGCCGAGTCGTACAGCTCATCCGGGAGCACGGTCAGTCCCTCGGGCACGAGGGATCCCTCATCGGCACGGGACCAGCGGCGGACCCAGTACCGAGACGGGCCGTCGGTGCAGGGGGCGTTCAAGTCGACAGCCGACAGTTCACGCCCGGAGAACCACGAATGACTGTGACCCTCGCGTTCGTCCGCATCTTTCCGTGCCCTGTCCGAGACATCTACAGGCACTCCGCGGTCAGGAAAGAGAGCTTTGACAGGCTCCACACTCCGGACGTCGAAGAGTGCTGACCACGACATGTAATCCCGGGCCCAATAAAGGTGCCGTAGTTCGGAGAAGGCCTCCCACGGAACGTCTCCAGCGCTGTAGCGCCTGGGCTCATGCCTGCACTCCAGCCATCCATACAAGTCGGTACTCATGAATGCGACTCCATCCCATGCGGCCGCTGGGTGCGCTATTGGCCGGCTATAGGCCCCGGACCCCGGTCATTCGCCGAATGGGCGGTGGAGTCGGCCGAGCCCCTGACAGCACCACCCGAGCCCTTCGAACGAGGCCACTCACCTCACTCCACCGGCCCGACGACCTCCACCCGCGTTCCTTCCCGCACCCCCCACTCGCCCATCGCCCCGGCCCCGGCCTCCACCACATGCCGGGCTCGCAACCGAGGCATCCCCAGCAGCCCCGGCCGCATGGTCCGCACGGCGATGACGCGGAGACGCCGATCGAGATAGGCGACATCGATCGGCATGCGCATACGAAAGGTGTGCACGCTGTTGGCGGGGGAGAGCAGGATCGCCCCGTCGATGGAGTCCCGCCCCAACAGCCCCTTCGTACGGGCCCGGTAGGAGCCCGCGATCTCCAGCGGCACTCTGAGGGACGGTCCGCCGTCACCCCTGTGCACGACCAGCTCCCCACGCCCGTCCCGCCAACGCCGCCCCATCCGGGCCCCCTCCGACCGTGCCACCACCTGCCGGTAGCTCGCCGCCCCGAACGTATCCGTATCGACCGCCCCTCACATGGGCCCAAGGACCCATCCCCTTTGCTGATTCCTGACTGAAACGCCCCGAGCAGCACCGCTGTTGACGCCTCCTCTGGGCGCGTTATGCAACCGTTACGGCGCGAAAGTGACGACGAATCGCCAATTCCTCCCCATACGCCCCGTGAGTTGACAACCTTCACCCTGGTGCGGCCGCACCCCGCTGTATAGCTTTGGTTCGCTCAAGAGAAGCCCTCGCCACCTCCCGGGAGCCGACCGTGACCCGCCGCCCCACCCTCCTCGCAGCGCTCACGTTGACCGCCGCAGCGGCCCTGACGCTGTCCGCGTGCGGAAGCGACGACAGCTCCAAGGCCAAGGACGACGACAAGATCGCGGGAGCGGACACGGGTGACAAGGCGTCACCCTCTCCCTCTCCGAGCGCTGCGAACTCCGCCGGCCGGCCGAACATCGAATTGCCCTCGGACCTCTCCTACACCTTCGACTGGCCCAAGACAGGGGACAAGGAGAAGGACGCGATCCTGGCCGACAGCGAACAGTCCATCAAGGCGGTGGACCTGGCGATCGTCAACCAGAACGCTCTCGACAAGGCGTACCTCTATTACTACGAGGGCGAGGCCGCCGCAGGAACGCAGACGTTCATTCAGGCCTATGTCAAGGCCAAAGCGCGTGTCACGGGCGCGTATCGCTTCTACGACCCCGTGGTCAATATCAGGAGTGCGGGCAGTGGGTCGCTCGTGTACTGCGAAGACCAGAGCAAGGCCTACGACATGTACGTGAAGAACAAGAAGATCAACAAAACGCCTGCATCCAAGAACAGCTACGTGCTCTACAACACCCTGCTGCAGAAGAACGACAAGGGTGTGTGGGTCATCGAGAAGATCCTTTCCCAGAGGGGGAGCGACAGGTGCCAGCCCTGAGACCGGCTTCCCGGGCTTTGATCGTGCCCTTTGCGATCGGTTCGATGCTGCTGTGCGGAGCCCCCGCCCAGGCGGACAACGTCATTGGCGGCGGATCGCAGATGCCTCCTCCGAAGAAGGACGCCCACGGTGACTCGGACGGCGACGGCACTCTGTCGTCGACCGCAGGAGTCGTCGTCTTCGACCGTTCCCACAACGGCTCGGGCCAGGCGGCAGGCCCGGTGACGTCTTCGACGCCCTGGACCCCGCCGGCTTGCTACTACGCTCCGAAGTACACGCCGGAGCAGCTGCAGAAGTACCTGGAACCCACTTGGGAAGCCGGCTCGACAGGCTACGAGTGGGATGCCAAGCAGCGCGATCGCTACGTCAACGGTCACCCCTACAAAGACTTCAACAAGGAGAAGGCCGGCAAGGGCTATTGGTGGGACTTCTACGTCACGCCCGGCCGGGAGGGGGACCCGGGGGCGCTTGACTGCGACAAGCCCATCTTCTGGGTGGACGAGAACGACGATCCGCCGGCCGACATCCCACAGGCCATCACTACCGAGGTCCTCGCGCAGCTTGCCTACGCCGAAGTGCGCGTCCCTGCCACGAAGATGAATCTCGCTCCGCAGGCGAACACAAAGGTGAATCTACCTACTTGGGCGTGGCTGGATGCGGCGGAGTTCAAGCCTGTGTCGGTGACGGCCTCAGTTCCGCTCCTCGGTATCCAGGCGACCACAACGGCCGAACCTCTGTCGGTGAAGATCGGACCGGGCACCACGGATGCCGAAACATACCCCGCCTCGGGGGTTTGTCAGATCCAGAACGGACGAATCGGCGAGCCATACGCCAAGGGCAAGGCCAACGAGACTCCGTCCTGCGGCGTGAAGTATCTACGGTCGTCTGGAGATGATTCGTACCAGCTCAGGGCGACGGTCACCTGGAAGATTCACTGGACCGGTACAGGCGTCGCCGGCGAGCGGCGGCTGCCGGACGGTTCTTTCGGCGCGGAGCAGAATGTCGTCGTCCAAGAGATCCAGTCCGTCAACCGCTGAACCGAGCCACAGCTCCGACCCGCGAGCGGCCCCCCTGTGCGGGTGGCCGCCCCTCCGCACACAAGCGGAACGGCTAGAGTCACTTACTCGAGGAAGCGGCAGGAGCGTGGAGAGGAAGCGGCTGCATGGCCGAGCGACTGGCCGTCGACGACGATGAGCTCGCGCACTTCATGAAGTTGTTGAAGAAGTCGGGCAGCTCCTTGAAGGGGCTGCACAAGGCGCTGAGCGACGCTTCGGTGACCGGACTGGGTACGGACGACCTGGACGCCGCGTGCGAGAGCTTCCAGGAGGACTGGAAGTACGGCACCGAGCAGATCGGTGAGCAGACCGAGGACCTTGCCAAGATCATCGGGCAGAGCAAGGACAGCTACAACGAGGTCGACAAGGCGCTGGAAGAGGCGCTGAAGAAGGCCCGGCACGGCAAGGCGGGGTCGGCGGGTTCCACATGACCTACACCTCTGGTTCCGGCGGTCCGGGCACTGCTGCCGGCCCGCGGTACACCACGGATCTTGACAAGCCGCAAGGACTCCAATCAGGCCGCCACGTTGCGAACCCCGACTACGCGCACCTGGGCTTCAACCCCACACCGGGCAGCCCGCACACCGTCCGTGAGCTGCGTAAGAAACTCGTGGACTGTGCCAAGGTCCTGGAGGAAAGCCACGACCTGGTCACCAAGTTGATGGACGGCAGTTACTGGAAGGGTGATGCCGCTGTCGCCTTTCGTGAGGAGCTGGACGGCGGGACGCTGCCCCTGAACCTCAAGAACGCCGCGCACTCGATCCGTAAGGCCTCCAGGCAGTTGGATCGCTGGGAGGGAGAACTCGAGGACTTCCAGCGTCGCGCCAAACGCCTGGAAAAGGACGCAAAGGACGCCCAGGCAGCTCTGGACGCGGCGAAGGGCCGTGCGAGCAAGGCGGAGAAGGCCCCCGACCTGGACAAGAAGGGCGCCCGCCACGATGACGCCCAGAAGACACTCACCCACGCGATTACCGCGGTGGAGGAGGCCCAGGCCGACCTCGACAAGATCATCGGTCAGGCGAAGAAGCTCGCCGAGGAGCATGAGCAGAGGGCCCGGTACCGCGCGGGAAAAATCGGCGACGCCACGGCGAAACTGGCTCCGCATGAACCTGGTGCGTGGGACAAGTTCACGGATTGGCTAGGCGACAACCTGCCGGACATCCTCAGTGGTATTGCGGCGATCCTGGGAGTGATCGCGTTGTTCGCCACGGGCCCGCTCGCGGTGCCACTCCTGCTGCTGGGCGCTGGACTGCTGAGCGGGACGGCCCTCACTCTCCGCTTGCAGGACGACGAAGTGTGGGCCTCCCTGAGCGACGGCATCAGGAACGGCGAACTCGACTTGGACTTCTGGAGCAATGCGATCTCGGTCGCCGGGGACGTACTGGGTATTGTGCCCGGGCTTGGGGCTGTGACCAAGGGCTTGATGAAGGCGCCGGAGGCGTTGAGCGCCGCAGCTCGTACTGCGGATGAGGCCCTGACTCTCGGGCAGAAGGCCGCCGCTGTTGGTGCTTCGATCCGCGAGGAGGCCGTAGCCATCTCCGAGGCGCCGAGCGTGTTGGAGCGATCACGCGTTTTCGGCGCGAGCACCGACCAGGTGCTGCCGAAGGTGGAGGCGGGGGCGACGTGGTTGGGAGCCGGCACAGCCACGTACGGGATTGCGGGCAGTCTCTACGACAGTCTGGACTCTGACGGAGCCAAGGCCGTGACGGGCACGCTGGACGGAGTCAGGACCGGCGTGATCGATGGGGCGGCGACAGCCGGCGTGCTCAAGTACCTGTTCAGGGGAGTGGCTGCCGCTTCATGAGCTCGGACACCTTCGTCATCGATCCGTCTGCCAGGATGCCGGGCGCGGACATCTGGTTCGCGCTGCCTGCGGGCTTCATGCCGGTACCACTCCCAGGCTTCGCTGCAGTGGAGGAAGGGCCGGCTGGCACTGAGCGCCAGGAGCGCTCACTCGAGGCGCTTGCCACGATGCTGACTGGTCCCGAGAACACCCAACGCTTCTTGGAGTTGTTGGCACCAGTCCGGCGTTTGACCCAGATGCTGGCTTACAGCGGTGTCATCCATTGTGCCGTGGGGGCACATCGTGACGACGAGGGAGACGGAGGTCTCCTGCTGTCGCTGTTCACCATCGGATGGCAGGAGGCGTCCTGGGCGCCACGTGGCGTGATGGCTGCTCGTGCTGCAGCGGCCATGGCAGACGCCAGTCATGTGGAGACCCTCGAGCTGCCGTGCGGTCCTGCGTCGCTCGTCGAAACCTGTAGCAGCCCTCAGGTCGGGCGTACGCGGCAGGAATTGCTCCAGGTTGTCGCCTATGTGCCGTTCCCGGATGCCCGCAAACTGGCCATCCTGACGCTGTCGACGACTGCCGTTCACCGTTCGGACCACTATCGGAACCTACTCCGGGAAACGGCCCGCATGGTCACCTTTGAGAACCCGTTGCCGATGGATCATGGCGAGGCATGAAATGGACACCGTGCATCACCCCACAAGCTCAGCTGTGGCCTGGGAACATTCAGCCACACAGAGTGCGTGGAAGAAGCTGTTCACCTCAGCCGTTGCCGGCCAGGTTCTATGGCCCGCGGTTTGTGTCGGCGGCTTCGTCCTCATGATTCTCGCGGGACGGTGGTCGATGTGGGTCATGCTCCCGGTGGCTGTGTACGCCCTTTATCGATCATTTCTGCAGCGTCAGTACCTTGTTGCGGCTGCGCAGACGCGCCGCCTCCTGAAGGTGTATTCCTGGCGGACGCACAAGACGCCGGCGAGCGGAATCGGGCAGATCCCGGGAGCTAAGCTCGGCGACGTCTGGCTGGCGTTTCCCAACCCCGATCAGTCTGACGATGTCGTCCACGTCATCCTGCACGGCCATGCACGATCTGCCTGGTGGCGTCGTCGTCTCGGGCGGGGCTATGGAAGCGAGAAGACCGCTCAGGTAGCGGAGATCTGGTTCGCCGGTGATCCACGATTCGCCGGAGTCATCGCGGTACCCGGCCCCAAGCGTCTGTTCCTGCTCTACCAGCTTGCCGATTCACATGCCCCTACCGACGGGTGGGTCGCTTCTCCCGAAGCACTGGAGCTCGCCCGTCGTGCTGGAGTACGTGTGCCTAGCTGACACGCGTCCCCCAGACCAGCCGAGATTGCTTCGCGGAGGCTACGCAACAGTGCTTAAAAGCTGTTGCCCGGCGTGCCCGATCCTGGGTAGGAAGCCTCCCGTGACCCCCCTAGGCGCAGTTTTCCGCCCCCAGTTGGCCCCCGAGCGGCTTCGGGCCGTTTGTGACGTTGCTGAGGGGGCCGGGCTCGAAGAGCTCTGGCTCTGGGAAGACTGCTTCAGAGAAGGCGGGATCTCCACCGCCGCAGCCGCTCTCGCGTGGACCGAGCGGGTGCGGGTCGGGGTCGGGCTGTTGCCCGTGCCCTTGCGGAACGTGACCATCACCGCCATGGAGGCCGCCTCGCTGCACCGGATGTTCCCCGGGCGGACGATCCTCGGTGTGGGGCACGGTGTGCAGGACTGGATGGGGCAGGTCGGCGCCCGGGCCGAGTCGCCCCTCACCCTGTTGCGGGAGCATCTCCTCGCGCTCCGAGCCCTGTTGGGCGGCGAGCGCGTCACCGTCGACGGACGGTACGTCAAGCTGGACGACGTCGCCCTCGACTGGCCACCGCACGGCTCGCGGAGCGGGGTCCTGGCCGGGGCCACCGGGCCGCGGTCGCTGCGGCTCAGCGGAGAGGCCGCCGACGGCACTCTCCTCACCGCCGCCACAAACGCCGACGGTGTCCGCCGAGCACGGCAGCTCGTCGAGGAGGGGCGCGCGGCGGCCGGCCGTGAGGCCGGGCCCCACCCCCTGGTCGTCTACCTGCTCACCGCCACCGGGCCCGACGCCGGCGCCCGCCTGCGTGCTGAACTCGTCGCCGAGGGGCTCACATCCGTGCCGGACCTCGGGGTCGCCGGAGACGCCAAGGCCGTGGCCGATGCCGTCGAGCGGCTGGTCGAGGCCGGCGCCGACAGCGTCGTGCTCCAGCCGACCGCGGACGAGCCCGACCCGGAGGGGTTCGTGCGGTTCACGGCCGAAGAAGTGCGGCCCCTCGTCCCCTGAGGACCCGGGCCTGGGCCTCGTCCAGAGCCCAGGCGCCCCAGGCTGCAAGTCCAGGTCTATGCCCATGCCCGTTGTCAGTGGTCGCTGCCACACTCCGGGCATGAGCGATGACGACATGGACGTGCGTCTGCGAGACGTGGTGGAAGCCGACCTCGAGTTCTTCCTCGCGTACGAGCACGATCCGGAAGCCGTTCGGCGGTCGAGGTTCACCCCTCGGCCGCGCGAGGCGTTCCTGCGGCACTGGAAGACCAAGGTCCTTGAGGACGACACCGTCTTCGTGCAGGCCGTGACCGTTGACGGCGAAGTCGCCGGCAGCGTCGTCGCCTGGTGGGCCGCGGACCGCCGCTTCCTCGGATACTGGCTCGGACGCCCGTACTGGGGCCGCGGCATCGGCAGCCGGGCCCTCGCCCTCTTTCTGGAGCGGGAGCGGAACCGGCCCCTGCACGCCGACCCCGCCGGCGACAACACCGGCTCCGTACGCCTCCTCGAGAAGCACGGCTTCCAGCGGACCGGCACCGTCCGGCACGGCGACGACGAGCACGTCATGCTCGTCCTCGCATGAGCGGAAATCGCGTGACGTCCCCGTCCGCCCCCTGCCACGATCCCTCCATGGCAGAGCACCGGAACCCGCATCCCGCCACCTTCGAAGACCTCCTCGCCGAAGGATCCTCCGTCCCCACCGAGGGATGGGACTTCTCCTGGTTCGAAGGGCGGGCGACGGAAGCACGTCCCTCCTGGGGATACGCCGTGTCGATGTCCGAGCGGCTCGGCCGGGCGAGTGCGGTACTCGACGTGCAGACCGGGGGAGGAGAGGTGCTGGACTTCGCCCTCGCCAGGGTCGCCGACACTGTCGCGGGCCAGGCCGACACGGATCCCGCCTCGAAGCCGCCCCTCCTGACCCTCGCCACCGAAGGCTGGCCCCCCAACGTCGCCAAGGCCACCGCCCTGCTCCGTCCGCGCGGCGTCGGCGTCGTCGCCGTTGCCGAGGACGACCCGCTGCCCTTCGCCGACGGTGCCTTCGACCTGGTCGTCAGCCGGCATCCCGTCCGCCCGCACTGGGACGAGATCGCCCGCGTCCTGCGGCCCGGCGGGACGTACTTCGCCCAGCACGTCGGCCCGCGCAGCGTCTTCGAACTCGTCGAGTACTTCCTCGGGCCCCAGCCGGACGATGTGCGCAGTGCCCGCCACCCCGACCGTGAGCGGGCCGACGCCGAAGCCGCCGGGCTCGATGTCGTCGGTCTGCGGGCGGAGCGGCTGCGCATGGAGTTCCACGACATCGGCGCCGTCGTGCACTTCCTGCGCAAGGTGGTCTGGATGGTCCCCGGCTTCACCGTCGAGGCGTACGAGCCACAACTCCGGAAACTGCACGAGCGCATCCAGGCCGAGGGGCCCTTCGTCGCCCACAGCACCCGCCACCTCTTCGAGGCCCGCAGGCCGGACTGACGTCGCCGCCTCTTCGAGGCCCGCAGGCCGGACTGACGTCGCCGCCTCTTCGAGGCCCGCAGGCCGGACTGACGTCGCCGCCTCTTCGAGGCCCGCAGGTCGGACTGACGTCGCCGCCTCTTCGAGGCCCGCAAGCCGGACTGACGCCGCGGACCGCGTCGTCACGCGTGCGGACCCACCGTCACCTCTCCCACCACCAGCTCCGGCGTCGCCTCCAGCACCTCACCCGCCCGCTCCACCTGCTCGCCCAGCTCCCGTTCCTGCCGTGCCGTCAGCCGGACGAGCGGCTCGACCGTGACGGTCGTACGACGGCCCCGGCGACGCTGGTGCCAGACCCCCGCCACGACACCGTCGACGAGCAGCACCGGGTAGTTGCCCGCCTGGCCGCCCCCGAGGGCGCGCTCGTACGCCGCCCCGGGGAACAGCCGCTCGCGGGGCTGCCCGGCGATGACGTACGCGTCGAAGTAGGGGAGCAGCCGCACACCCCGCGGCGGGCCCTGCGGGAAGTCGGTGTCGCCCGCCGCCACCCATGCCGGTGTTCCCTCGAACAGGACCTCCTCGATACGGCCCGCTGCGGCCAACTCGCCGAACAGTGCCGTGGCCCAGCCGGACGGCGCCGCCAGCCACCGCGCGAAGTGCTGCGGCGTGGCCGGGCCGTACGTGTGCAGATAGCGGTGGACGAAGGCAGCCAGTGCGCCCCCCGGGCCCGCCTCCGGGCCCCCGGGCAGCGGACGGGTGTACGTCGCCTTGCCCGGGCCCCCGGGCAGCGGACGGGTGTACGTCGCCTTGCGCCCCCGGTTCGGGCCGAAGCACAGCGCGCCCGCCCAGCCGGCCCGGTGCATCACCTGGCGCCAGCGCGGCCACAGGTCCTGGAACGCCGGCATCACGCGGTCACCGGCCCAGGGGCCCGTGCGGGTGACGACCTCCTCGGACAGCTCGTCGAGGGTCAGGAACCTGCCGTCGAGCGCGTCACCGATCGCCGTCACGACCTGGCCCGCCTGCTCCTCGGTGAGCCGTACATCGGGCGGGAACGGGCTCGGCCCGGTCGGTACCGCGCTCAGCGCCGCCGAGAAGAGGGGGAGTTCACGGGCGGGGAGAAGGTGGACCGTGCCGCGTGGGCCGTACGTCTTGATCAGGGTCCGGTCGTCCCAGAGCGCGGCCCGTACGTCCGCCCGTGTCGCCGCGTCCGTCCGCATCCCCACCGACAGTTCGGCCGCGGAGAGCACCTGCGCATGCGCCCCCAGCATCGCGCCCACCACCTCGGCGACCGGCGTCCCGGTCGTGGTCGGCCCGGTCAGGAACTGCCGACGCGCCCGACGTGCGCTCGCCGCGTCCCACGTGATCCTCACGGTCGTCGTCATGAAACGACGTTAGACGGCAATGAGGACAGTTTCCGTCCTAGATCGCCCGTCCTCCCGTCCTGGATTGCCCGTCCTGGATTGCCCGTCCTGGATTGCCCGCCCTGGATCGTCCGGGGGGCCGGGGGTTCAGCGCCGAGCCCGCACCTCAAGGCCTCGATTGATCCGCCCCCCCCGCCCGCGGTGCTGGGCCGCGTACTCCTGCGGCGGGCGCCGGCCTGCGGCCCCGCGTCACCCCTCCCACTCACCGCACTTGCGCATCATCCGACGAGGGTTTTCACATCGTTATCGCCCGCAGCTCGCCTCCGACCCGCCGCTCACGTAAATTCGAGCGAGGGTAATTCGCGTGAGCAAAGCTGCGCGGGCGGTACCGCGCAGTGGAGGGGGCTGCGCGGTGCCAGGGTCCACCCGTCGAGCCGCACGGCATCGGCGTCCCGCGGGCAAAGCATCGGCGGGCGGGCCGCACGCATGCGAGGCGAGGCCGTTCCCGGGTCAAGCGGGCGTTCACATGTGCGTCACCCGTCGGGAGGATGTCGGGACAAGTCACCCGAGTGGGCCCCAAGGTGCGCCAAATCCTCCGGTTTCCGGCCGCGGATCGCCTGATTCCCCAGCTCATGCGCCAAGTTTCGGCCAGAGGCGAGCCCTGAACGCGGGGCTCCGTATGCGTCGCCGCGTCGCCGGGTGGCTCCGGAGAGTAGTTGTGGCCCGCCGATGCACGCAGCAGCACTCACGAAGGGTTATGGTGGAAACCCCCCCTCGGGCCGGTCCGTCTCCCCCCCACGGACCGGCCCGTTTTTTCTTGGCCCGCGGGGCGGCTCGAACCATCGGCCGGAACCCTTCGTTCCGCCCCCGTTGGCGGCCCACGGCCGCGGCGAGGGTAGGCTTCGCCTCCGGGGACTGCCATACGGGCAGGGACCGCCCGCGGCCACGACCGGGCCGCACGCCGCGGCCTGTCCGATCCGTACGGAGGGGCTGACAATCACGTGAACCTGCGCGACAAGCTGCGTGGCCTGCTGGTCAGGCTGTACGCACGCCGGGTGGAAGGTCACCTGGACCACGCTCAGGTGCCCAAGCACATCGGCGTCATCATGGACGGCAACCGCCGCTGGGCGAAGGCCGCCGGTTCCAGCACCGTCGACGGCCACCGGGCCGGGGCCGGGAAGATCGAGGAGTTCCTCGGCTGGTGCAGTGAGACCGACGTCGAGGTCGTCACCCTCTGGCTCCTGTCCACGGACAACTTCGACCGCCCGCAGGAAGAGCTCGTCCCCCTGCTCGGCATCATCGAGGACGTCGTGCGCACCCTGGCCGCCGACGGCCGCTGGCGCGTGCACCACGTCGGCACGCCCGACCTGCTGCCCTCGGGGATGCAGACCATCCTCAAGGAGGCCGAGGAGACCACGGCGCACGTCGACGGAATAGTGGTCAACGTCGCCATCGGCTACGGCGGCCGCCAGGAGATCGCCGACGCGGTGCGGTCGATGCTGCTCGACGCCCAGGAGAAGGGCACCTCGATGGAGGCGCTCGCCGAGGCCGTCGACATCGACATGATCGGGCGTCACCTCTACACGAGCCACCAGCCCGACCCCGACCTGGTGATCCGCACCAGTGGCGAGCAGCGACTGTCCGGATTCATGCTCTGGCAGACCGCCCACTCGGAGTACTACTTCTGTGACGTGTTCTGGCCGGCGTTCCGCAAGGTGGACTTCCTGCGGGCCATGCGCGACTACGCCGCCCGCCACCGGCGCTACGGCGGCTGACGTACCCCCAGACGGGCATCCGGACGCAGGACGTCCCACGTGACAACACCTCCCGGTACCCACTTGGCGACGCCTGTAACGCCGAGTTCACCGGCTCGCCGTCATATGCCGTGGCATGGCGACGCGGGTTCGAGGGCATAACCCAGACAGGTCGACGCCCGAACCACGGGTGTCGGATCTCAGCGGACGGCACGGGGCCGTCCGCCCGGGAGGCCCTTTGCACCAGCCCGATCGTGCGGTCACAGCACGGACGAAGAGGCGGAGGGCCGGTTCTCGGCCCGTGCAGGGCGGCCGACGACCGGTCCAGCTCCATACCGTCGCTCCCCGACCTCATCCGAGGGGGTACGTCCTTCCGTGGTGACCAGCACAAAGCGCCACAAGCCCGACCGGCGCACCTATGTTCTCGACACCAGCGTCCTGCTGGCCGACCCGAACGCCCTGAACCGCTTCGACGAGCACGAGGTCGTGCTCCCCATCGTCGTGGTCACGGAGCTGGAGGCCAAGCGGCACCATCCCGAACTCGGCTATTTCGCCCGGCAGGCCCTGCGCCTGCTCGACGAGTTCCGCGTCCGGCACGGTCGCCTCGACGCCCCCATCCCCATCGGGGACCTCGGCGGGACCGTCCGTGTCGAGCTCAACCACTCGGACCCCAGCGTGCTGCCCAGCGGCTACCGCCTGGGGGACAACGACTCCCGCATCCTCGCGGTCGCCCGCAATCTGCAGGCCGAGGGGTTCGACGTCACCGTCGTCTCGAAGGACCTCCCGCTCAGGATCAAGGCGTCCTCCGTCGGACTCCTCGCCGAGGAGTACCGCGCGGAGCTCGCCATCACGGACTCCTCCGGCTGGACCGGAATGTCCGAACTGACCCTGCCCGGAGAGCAGGTGGACATCCTCTTCGAGGAAGGGCACGTCCACGTCCCCGAGGCCGCCGGCCTCCCGGTGCACACGGGCCTGATGATCCAGTCGGAGCGCGGCAAGGCCCTCGGCCGGGTCACGCCCGAGGGCAACATCCGTGTCGTGCGCGGGGATCGTGAGGTCTTCGGCATCAAGGGCCGCAGCGCCGAGCAGCGGATCGCACTCGACCTGCTGCTCGACCCGGACGTCGGGATCGTGTCGATGGGAGGCCGGGCCGGCACCGGCAAGTCGGCGCTGGCGCTGTGCGCGGGCCTGGAGGCGGTGCTGGAGCGCCGTCAGCACCAGAAGGTGATGGTCTTCCGTCCGCTGTACGCGGTGGGCGGGCAGGAGCTGGGCTATCTGCCGGGCTCCGAGGCCGAGAAGATGAGCCCCTGGGCGCAGGCCGTCTTCGACACGCTGTCGGCGGTCACGTCCCGGGAGGTCATCGAGGAGGTCACCGCGCGCGGGATGCTCGAGGTTCTGCCGCTCACCCACATCCGGGGACGCTCGCTGCACGACGCGTTCGTGATCGTGGACGAGGCCCAGTCGCTGGAAAGGAACGTGCTTCTTACCGTTCTGTCCCGGATCGGGGCCAATTCACGGGTGGTTCTCACCCATGACGTGGCCCAGCGGGACAACCTCAGGGTCGGCCGGTACGACGGTGTCGTCGCCGTCGTCGAGAAGCTGAAGGGGCATCCGCTCTTCGCCCATGTGACCCTGACGCGGTCCGAGAGGTCCCAGATCGCTGCGCTTGTGACCGAAATGCTCGAAGACGGGCAGATCTGACCGACCGCAGTAAGTAGTAGCGGTTATGCGATAGTTGGCGCCGTCCGGAAAAGGCCAAGAGCCTAGCCGGGCGGCGCCTTCGCGTGTGGCCGTTCCGTGGAATTACCTGCGCCAAACGGGATGTGAGCTTTCACACGCAACTCGGAATTGCCTTGCCCCGTCGTGTTACGGCAGAGTCTCACTCCTGTCAGGCCCCGCATACGACACACCTGTACCCCCAGCGGTACGGCACCACAAAAGCTTCAGCGTCAACTGCATAGCGATGTCGTATGCCGCCCGAGCTACACACGGCGCTCCCCCCGGGGGAGTTGCCCACCGGGCCCGCGCCTCCCGTGACCCCGCAGTTGGGGAGGCCAGTGCCAGGGGCACGATTGCGTCCGCGAGGGTCACCGAAGCGGGCGATGCTGGAAGGAAAACCGTGTGAGCCGGATCTCGGTCCGGGGATTCGCAGTGGCCTCGGCCACGGCGGTCACCGCTGTCGGAAGCGTCGTCGGCGTTGCCTCGGGCAGCACCGCGCAGAACAACGACGCGGAAGCGACGGCAACCGGCGCCACGCTGCTCGCGGACATCCCCGCGGGCCAGCAGGCCCAGGTGCAGACCGCGTCGCTGACGCAGCAGGCCGACGCACAGGCCATTCAGGCGGACGCGAGCGCGAAGAAGGATGCCGAGGAGGCAGCCCGCAAGGCCGCCGCCGACACGGCCATCGCCAAGCAGGCAGCCGCCAAGAAGGCCGCCGAGGCAGCCGCCAAGGAGCGCGCGGAGACCAAGGCCGCCGCCAGCCGCTCCAAGGACATCTCCGACTTCCCCGTCGCGAGCTCGTACAGCATCGCCCAGATCCAGGCGATGGCGAGGCAGCTGGTGCCCTCGGGTCAGTTCCAGTGCTTCAGCAACATCGTGGACCACGAGTCCGACTGGAACTACAAGGCCGTCAACCCCTCCTCCGGGGCCTACGGCATGTTCCAGGCGCTGCCCGGTTCCAAGATGTCGTCCGTCGGCGCCGACTGGCAGACCAACCCGGCCACGCAGATCAAGTGGGGCCTCAACTACATGAACGACCGCTACGGCAGCCCTTGTGACGCCTGGTCGTTCTGGCAGGCCAACCACTGGTACTGAGCCGACCGGCCCCGGCCGATCCGTCCTTCGCGCGAGCCCCGCACCGTCGTCCGGTGCGGGGCTCGCGCCATGTACGGTCGGACGAACGGCTCCCCGGGGGAGTGGTGCGCCAAGACGGGGGAAAAGGACGGATCATGTCGCGAGTGCCAGGGTGGCTCGGCCGGCTCGGTGCCGGGCTGACCGAGATGAGCGAGCGGTACAACGAACGCCGCGCCGAGGCCGAACGGGAGCAGGACGACATCGAGCCCGGGACACTCGCCGGAGAACACGTGCCGCCGCCCCCGGACTACGCCCCCGACGTCGCCGCCCGACCCGATCCCGCGCTGGCCGTGCCGTGGGGCGTGCGGGTCGCGGCCGAGGCCGGCTGGCGGCTGCTCGTCCTCGCGGGCACCCTCTGGGTGCTGATGCGGGTCATCAGCGCCGTCCAGCTCGTGGTGCTCTCGTTCGTCATCGCGCTGCTCATCACGGCGATCCTGCAGCCGACGGTGGCGCGACTGCGGCGCCACGGCGTGCCACGCGGCCCGGCGACCGCGCTGACGGCCGTCCTCGGCTTCGTCGTCATCGGCCTCATCGGCTGGTTCGTGACCTGGCAGGTCATGGAGAACATCGACGACCTCTCGGGCCAGATCCAGGACGGCATCGACGAGTTGCGGAACTGGCTGCTGAACAGCCCCTTCCACGTCACGGACAAGCAGATCAACGAGATCGCCAAGAACCTGCGCGAGGCGGTCGGGGCGAACACCGACCAGATCACCTCTGCGGGTCTGGAGGGCGTGACGGTCGTCGTCGAGGCGCTCACCGGGATCCTGCTGGCGGTCTTCTCGACGCTGTTCCTGCTCTACGACGGCAAGCGCATCTGGGAGTGGACGCTGAAGCTGGTGCCGGCGGCGGCGCGGCCGGGGGTGGCCGGGGCCGGTCCGGCGGCGTGGCGGACGCTGACGGCGTATGTGCGGGGCACGGTGATCGTGGCGCTGATCGACGCGATCTTCATCGGACTTGGGATCTACTTCCTCGATGTGCCGATGGCCGTGCCGCTGGCGGTGTTCATCTTCCTGTTCGCGTTCATCCCGCTGGTGGGCGCGGTGGTGTCCGGGGCGCTGGCGGTGGTCGTCGCGCTGGTCACCCAGGGGGTGTTCACGGCCGTCATGACGCTGGTGGTGGTGCTGGCGGTGCAGCAGATCGAGGGGCACATCCTGCAGCCGTTCATCCTGGGGCGCGCCGTTCGGGTGCACCCGCTGGCGGTGGTGCTGTCGGTCGCGGCGGGCGGGATGGTGGCCGGGATCGGCGGTGCGGTGGTCGCCGTGCCGCTGGTGGCGGTGACGAACACGGTCGCCGGGTATCTGCGGTCGTATTCGCAGAAGTCGGCACTGCGGCACTCGGTGCGGCCGCGCGGCGCCACGGCGGTGAGCGCGGAGCCGACGCCACAGCCCCCGTCGGAGTAGCGGGAACGCCGACAGGGCCCCGTCCACCGGTCAGGTGGGCGGGGCCCTGTGGGGTGAGGCGGGGGCCGGGGGTTACTCGGCCAGAACCGCCTCGGCGTCCAGCGTGACGCCGACCGCCTGGATCACGGAGGCGATCTTGAAGGCCTCCTGGACGACCTCGCGGTCGAGGCCCGCCTTGCGGAGCACCTGCTCGTGGGAGTCCAGGCACATGCCGCAGCCGTTGATGGCGGAGACGGCGAAGGACCACAGCTCGAAGTCGACCTTGTCGACGCCCGGGTTGCCGATGACGTTCATCCGCAGACCCGCACGCAGGGTGCCGTACTCGTGGTCCGACAGCAGGTGACGGGTGCGGTAGAAGACGTTGTTCATCGCCATCACCGCGGCGGCGGCCTTGGCGGCCGTGTACGCCTCCGGCGACAGGTTCGCCTTCGCCTCCGGCTCCAGCTCGCGCAGCACGATCGGGGAGCGCGAGGCGATGGCCGTCGACAGCACCGTGCCCCACAGCTGCTGGGCCGGAAGGTCGGAGTTGCCGATGACCGAGCCCAGGTTGAGCTTCAGGTCCTTGGCGTAGTCCGGTATGGCGGACTTCAGCGCGTCCAGCGACATGTCAGATCACTCCCCGGAGAGCAGCGCGACGGGGTCGAGGGTCTCGTCGCCCTTCGACCAGTTGCAGGGGCACAGCTCGTCCGTCTGGAGCGCGTCCAGGACCCGGAGGACCTCCTTCGGGTTACGGCCGACCGAGCCCGCGGTCACCATGGAGAACTGGATCTCGTTGTTCTGGTCCACGATGAACACCGCACGCTTGGCGAAGCCGTCCTCGCCCTCGATGCCGAGGTCGCGCATCAGCTCGTGCTTGGAGTCGGCCATCATCGGGAACGGCAGGTCGCGCAGGTCGTCGTGGTCCTTGCGCCAGGCGTGGTGGACGAACTCGGAGTCACCGGAGAAGCCGAGGACCTGCGCGTCGCGGTCCGCGAACTCCTCGTTCAGCTTGCCGAAAGCGGCGATCTCGGTCGGGCACACGAAGGTGAAGTCCTTGGGCCACGCGAAGATGACCTTCCACTGACCCTCGTAGGTCTTGTGGTCGATCTGCTGGAACTCCTTGCCCTTCTCCAGCGAGACGCAGGCGGTCAGGTCGAACTCGGGGAACTTGTCACCGACGGTGAGCACACACACTCCTTGCAGCGAAGAAACTCCCGGATCGCGGGGGTTTCCCATGGGTTGGACTGTGTTGATGTTGGCACAGGCTCGATTGATTACGGAAATAGCTACACTCGGTCGAGTTGATCGGAGGTAGTTATCAGTGACTGTCGGTAATAAGCGCAGGCAGCCCAGCATCGCCCAGCTCCGTGCCTTCGCCGCGGTCGCCGAGCACCTTCATTTCCGGGACGCGGCCGCGGCGATCGGCATGAGCCAGCCCGCCCTCTCGGGCGCCGTGTCGGCCCTGGAGGAAACACTCGGAGTGACGCTCCTCGAGCGTACGACGCGCAAGGTGCTCCTCTCACCCGAGGGGGAGCGGATCGCCGTACGGGCCAAGGCGGTTCTGGGGGAGGTGGAGGCGCTCATGGAGGAGGCCGAGGCGGTCCGGGCGCCCTTCACCGGGGTGCTGCGGCTCGGAGTGATCCCGACGGTCGCGCCCTATCTGCTGCCGACGGTGCTGCGGCTCGTCCACGAGCGGTATCCGCAGCTCGACCTCCAGGTGCACGAGGAGCAGACCGCCAACCTGCTCGACGGTCTGGCCGGCGGGCGGCTCGACCTGCTGCTGCTCGCGGTGCCCCTCGGCGTCCCGGGAGTGTCCGAACTGCCGCTGTTCGACGAGGACTTCGTGCTCGTCACCCCGCTCGACCACCGCCTCGGCGGGCGGGAGGGCATTCCGCGGCAGGCGCTGCGCGAGCTGAACCTGCTGCTGCTGGACGAGGGGCACTGCCTGCGTGACCAGGCCCTCGACATCTGCCGGGAGGCCGGCCGCGACGACGTGCCGGTCACCACGACCGCCGCCGGGCTGTCCACGCTGGTGCAGCTCGTCGCGGGCGGACTCGGCGTGACGCTGTTGCCGCGCACCGCCCTGAAGGTGGAGACCTCCCGCAGCAACCAGCTCCTCACCGGGTATTTCGCCGACCCCGCCCCCACCCGCCGGATCGCACTGGCGATGCGGGCGGGGGCCGCGCGCGGCGCGGAGTACGAGGAACTGGCCGCCGCCCTGCGGCAGGCCCTGCGGCCGCTGCCGGTACGGGTCCTGGACCAGGACGGCTGACGGTACGGGTCCTGGGCCAGGACGGCTGACGGTACGGGTCCTGGGCCAGGACGGCTGACGGCTCATGCCACCGGCCGGGGCCCGTGCCTCCACGGGACCCGGCCATGGGTGCCTGACAGCTCGTGCGGGACCCGGCCCTACTCGGTCCGCAGCCCGTCCGGCCGCATGAGCTTCAGCAGCGGCGGCAGGCTCAGCAGTGTCACCACCAGGACGACGCCCGCGCCGATGCCGGTCATCGACAGCACGCTCGGCCAGTCCACCCGGACCGACGTGTTGGTCATCCGCAGCAGCACCACGCCCAGGGCCATGCCCACCGTCGCGGCGAGCAGCAGACCCAGCCCGATGGGGATCGCCGTCTGCCACAGCACCGACAGGCCGAGGGTGCGGCGCCTGGTGCCGAAGGCGACCAGGGACGACAGCAGCTTGCGCCGTTCGCGCAGCTGCTCCAGCTGCGAGACGAGCAGGCTCGCCCCGATCAGCGCCAGCACGCAGGCGGAGCCGACGGACAGGCCCGTGCGGATGGTGGCGTAGCGGTCGTTGCTCTCGACGCTGTGCCACGTCATGGGCTGGACGGCGGGGTCGAGCCGCGCGGCCGTGTTGCGCACATGGTCGTAGGCGTCCGGCACCGAGAGGTCCAGGCTCAGGAAGAGCCGCGCGGACATGAACGCCGCGAGCTTCTCGGGCAGCGCGCCGGGCGTGACCAGGATGCCGCCGCGCTCGTACCCGGTGGGGTCCTCGCGGGGCTGGGCCTGCCGGATGTCCTGCGGCACGGTCCAGGAGACCGGGCGCTCGCCCGAGCGTGCGGTGTCGCCGTCCGGTTCGGGCGTCCACAGGGTCGTGCCGGGCTCGGCCAGGTGGTCGCTCGCGCTTTCGTACTCCGATCCCTTGACCGCGAAGACGTCCCCGTCGCGGCAGGAGGGGAGCGCGGCCACCTCGCGCAGTGACGCGCAGTCGGCCAGGGTGATCTGGACGGAGGAGTCCTCGTTGCCCCGGTCGAAGAGATAGACGTCGGACAGGGCGGTGACCTTGCGCACGCCCTCGGTCTCGCGGTACTTGCCGATGATGGCCGAGGGGTCGGAGCCGTCCGGCACGTCCACGCCCATCTGGGCCCGGCTGACGTCGTACTGCGACGCCCTGGTGTAATTGCCCTCCACCCCGGCGAACAGCATCTGCAGCGCGATCGCCCCGGCCACCGCCACCGCGATGCCGTTGACCATCCGGGCTGCCGCACCACTGCTCAACTGGAGCCTTCGCACGGCCAGTTGCCAGGCGACTCCGCCCGACCCGAGCCGGGCCACGACCGCCTCCACCACCCAGGGCAGCAGTGCCGTGACGCCGACCAGCAGCAGCATCACGCCGCCCACGACGAGGTACTGGTTGAAGTCCCCGCCGTCGTTGCCCTGCCCGATCATCGGGTAGAGCAGGGCGATCCCGCCCAGCGGCAGCAGCAGCCGCCACCACAGGCGGCGCCGCGAGGGCTTGGCCGTGCGCACCACGCCGAGGGGCTCGATGACCACGCCGCGCAGGGCGAGGATCGTCACCAGGATCGCGGCCGCCGGCACCGCCAGCGCGACCAGGACGGCCAGCAGGGGAGAGGGGTTCAGATAGCTCGGGAACAGGCTGACGTGGAACACCTCGACGGAGGCCGCCAGTTCGCGTCCGAGCAGGAAGAACCCGGTGCCGAGGACGAGCCCCAGCACGGATCCGGCGAGTGCCTCGCCGGCGGCGATCCGCCGGGTCATCCGGCTGTCCGAGCCGACCAGCCGCAGCGCGGCCAGCCTGCGGTCGCGCCGCTCGCCGCCGAACCGCACGGCCGCGGCGATGAACACGGCGACCGGCATCAGCAGCACCACGAAGACGACCAGGACCAGCAGGAGCAGCACCGGGTCCCAGGCGTCGGACGACCCCAGGTCGTCGTTGCCGAAGCTGTCGATCCGGGCGCCGCTCGCGGGGCCCTCCAGCATCTTCGCGAGCCCCTTGCCGCCCGCGAAGTACGCGAGTTCGTGGGAGCCGACGAGCCCCTGCTCGCCGATGGTGCCCGCGATGCGGTAGTCCAGGCGCTCCCGCAGCAGCTTGCCGTCGTCGGAGGCGAGCAGTTCCTTCAGCGCGGGGGAGACGACCATCTCGCCCGCGGCCGGGAACGCCGAGACCCCCGGCGGAAGCGGCGCCCGCGGGCCCTCCGCCTCCAGCATCCGGCCGCGCACGTCCATGTCGCGGAACGTGGTGTCCGCGTCCAGGACGATCAGGGTGTCGTCGGCCTTGGGTATCTCCTGCTGGCCGAAGGTGTGGTCGCTGCGGGCCTCCTCGCGCCGGTCGCGTTCCGCCAGCGCGTTCGGGATGGCGGTGGTGAGCAGCAGCAGCGCCACTCCGAGTCCGACACCGACGGCCGTGAGCAGCGCCCGGGTCCACCCCTCGCGTCCGCCGGAGAAGGCGAAGCGGACCCCCATGGCCAGGTCCCGGCTCCACTGCCCGACGCTCATACGACGCGCTCCATGTCACGGGACTTGCCGTCCCGTACGACGATCTCGCGATCGGAGTACGCGGCCACCCGGGCCTCGTGCGTGACGAGCACCACGGCCGCGTTGGCGGACCGGGCCGCGTCCGTGAGCAGCTCCATCACGCGCTCGCCGTTGAACGAGTCGAGCGCGCCGGTCGGCTCGTCGGCGAACACCACCCGCGGGTTCGTCACCAGAGAGCGGGCGACGGCGACCCGCTGTCCCTGGCCGCCGGACACCTCGCCGGGCCGCTTCTTGCGCAGGTCGTCGACCTCCAGGCGTTCCATCCAGGCCAGCGCGGTCCGCTCGGCCTCCTTGCGGGAGGAGCCGTTCAGCCGCAGCGGCAGGGCGACGTTCTCCACGCAGGTGAGCTCCGGCACGAGCTGCCCGAACTGGAACACGAACCCGAACTCCGTGCGCCGCAGCGCACTGCGCTCGGCGTCGCCCATGGCGGTCACCTCGCGCCCGTTGTACATGATCGTGCCCGAGTCGGGCATGACGATCCCGGCGAGGCAGTGCAGCAGCGTCGACTTGCCCGACCCGGACGGGCCCATCACGGCGACGACCTCGCCCGGGTGGATGGAGAACTCGCCGCCGTCGAGCGCGGTCGTCGGCCCGTAGGCCTTGCGCAGGTCCTGGGCGGTGAGGAGCGAACCAGCGGGAATCGTCACCGGGTCACCGCCTCACGGAGCTTCTCCAGACGCGCCGCGGTCAGCTCAAGCCAGCGCAGGTCCGCCTCCAGGTGGAACAGGGCGTGGTCGCAGATGAGCTGGTCGGCCAGGTCGCCCTTGCGCTTGCGGTCGGTGAGGATCCGCATGCTGCGCAGGTGCTCCGAGCGCTGGGTGTCGAGGATGTCACCGGCCTCGCGGTGGGTGAGCAGCGCGAGGACGATCTTGGTGTAGAGGGTCGACTGGAGGTACGGCTCCGGCTTCTCGGGCGTGGCGAGCCAGCGCGCGACGTCGGTGATGCCGGCCTCGGTGATCGCGTACCGCTTGCGCTCGGGACCGCCGCCCGCCTCGATGCCGTCGACTTCGACGAGCCCGTTCTTCAGCAGCCGGGACATCGTCGAGTAGACCTGGCCGTAGTGGAGGGGCCGGTCATGACCGAACTTCTCGTCGAAGGCCCGCTTCAGGTCGTAACCGTGGCGCGGGCCGGACTCCAGGAGCCCCAGGAGAGTGTGACCGATGGACATGAGCAGGACTGTACATGGGGTGTATACGCGATGTGTATACGCCGGGTGTGCAGCTCATGGCGGGCGGTACGGCGGTGCAGGTCGGGACAGGTTGTCACGGTTCCGCAACAGCCGTGGAGCCCGTGCGTTCAGGCCGGGGGCGGACCAGGGGCGGACTCTCCGGGGGGGCCGGGAGGGCCGGGAGGCCGTCCACGCCGGGGCAGTGGTCCCGTGTCCCGCGGCAGGCGCCCCGCCTCCGCCAGCGCCTTCCGCAGCAGGAACTCGATCTGCGCGTTGGCCGACCGCAGCTCGTCCCCGGCCCACCGTGCGAGCGCCTCGTACACCGCCGGGTCCAGCCGCAGCAGCACCTGCTTGCGCTGCTGCTGCGGCCGGCGCTGCGGGCCCTGGCCTTCGTCGGGGACCGTCACTGGTAGAGGGACCCGGTGTTGAGGACCGGCTGCGCGGCCCGGTCGCCGCACAGCACCACCATCAGGTTGGAGACCATCGCCGCCTTCCGCTCGGAGTCCAGCTCCACGATGTCCCGCTCGGTGATCCGGGCGATCGCGGCCTCCACCATGCCCACCGCGCCGTCCACGATCTGCCGCCGCGCCGCGACCACCGCGCCGGCCTGCTGCCGCTGGAGCATCGCCGAGGCGATCTCGGGTGCGTACGCGAGGTGCGTGAAGCGGGACTCGATGATCTGCACGCCGGCCGCCTCCACGCGCGCGTGCAGTTCCACGGCGAGCTTCTCGGTGATCTCCTCGGCGTTGCCGCGCAGCGAGAGGCCGTCCTCCTCGTGCGCGTCGTAGGGGTACTCGATGGCGATGTGCCGCACGGCCGCCTCGGTCTGGGTGGAGACGAACTCGATGTAGTCGTCGACCTCGAACGTGGCCTGGGCGGTGTCCTCCACGCGCCACACCACGACCGCGGCGAGCTCGATCGGGTTGCCGTAGGCGTCGTTGACCTTGAGGACGGCGGTCTCGTGGTTGCGGACCCGCGTCGAGATCTTGGTGCGCGAGGTGAAGGGGTTCACCCAGCGCAGGCCGTCCTGCCGGATGGTGCCCCGGTACCGGCCGAAGAGCTGGACGACCCGGGCCTCGCCGGGGGCCACCATGTTCAGCCCGCACATGGCGAGAAATGCCGCGAGCGCGATCACGATGCCGCCGATGATCAGCCCGGCCTGCGCCCCCGTCGGCCGCACCGAGGTGGCGGCCGCGATCAGACCGGCGCCGGTCAGCAGGCCGAGCAGGCCGAGCAGCAGGGCGAGCCCGCCGCCGATGCTGTGCGCGGTGAACTCCCGCACACGAGGTGCCGGCATCTCGGGCACGTCCGCCGTGACCTGCGGTTCCGATGTGGACATGGGTGATCCCCCGTTTCCCCTGGGGAGCCACTCCTGCATAGCTCCCATCTATCTAAGTGATATCACTTTTCTGGGTCCTGGCAACCCTGCGGGTGTCTCGAACGTCGGTTCCGATGGGAATGGGTGCTGATTGTCACGTCCGCAAAGGGCCGGATCGGCTGCCCTATCTCTTATCTCCCGGTGTTAGCTTTCTGAGCTGACCTGAGCGGCGAACCTGTGTGACACGTGAGCACACATGAACGAAGCGGAGCGGATCGGACTCATGGGACGAGCGGAAGAAAGACGCGCAAGACAGCGCGGTGGGCGCCGTGCGGCACCCAAGAGCCACCGTTCGTCGGGCGCGGCCGGGAAGAGCGGCATACGCAGGCTCTTCACCTGGAAGAAGATCGTCGGCACCTTCCTCGGCCTGTGTCTGCTGGGCATGGGCGCCTTCGTCGTGCTGTACATGGTGATCGGCATCCCCGAGGGGAACGCCGACGCCAAGCGGCAGAGCAACATCTACAAGTACAGCGACGGCTCGATCATGGCCCGCGACGGCAAGGTCAACCGTGAGAACGTCGATCTGTCCCGGGTCCCCAAGGGTGTGCGGCTGACCTTCGTCGCGGCCGAGAACAAGACCTTCTTCAAGGACTCCGGCGTCGACTTCAAGGGCACCGCCCGCGGCCTGTTCAACACGCTGTCGGGCCGGGGCGCGCAGGGCGGTTCGACGATCACCCAGCAGTACGTCAAGAACTACTACCTGACGCAGGAACAGACCGTCTCGCGCAAGCTCAAAGAGATGGTCATCTCGCTGAAGCTGGACCGGGAGAAGTCCAAGGACTACATCCTCGCCGGCTACATCAACACCAGCTACTACGGCCGCAACGCCTACGGCATCCAGGCCGCCGCGCAGGCCTACTACGGCACGGACGCCGAGAAGCTCGACGTCGCGCAGGGCGCCTACCTCGCCGCACTCCTGCAGGCCCCCAGCCAGTACGACTGGGCCGTCGCCTCGAAGGAGGGTAAGAAGCTGGTGAAGGCGCGCTGGAACTACGTCCTGGACAACATGGTCGACGAGGGCTGGCTGAGCGCGTCCGAGCGGGCCGGCATGAAGTTCCCGGTGCCCAAGGAGCCCAAGCCCGCCCCCGGCATGGAGGGCCAGAAGGGCTACCTGGTCAACGCGGCCAACGCGGCGCTGGAGAAGCAGCTCGTCGCCGACGGCACCGCAGACAACACCAAGGAAGCCGAGGCGCTGGTCAACGCCGGCGGCTGGACGCTCACGCTCAACATCGACAAGAAGAAGCAGGCGGCGCTGGAGAAGTCCGTCAAGCAGCAGCTGACCAGCAATCTCGACCCCGACAAGCGCAAGGTGGACGGAGACGTCCAGGCCGGTGCCGCGTCGGTGAACCCGAAGACCGGCGCCGTGGTCGCGATGTACGGCGGCGAGGACTACTTCAAGCACTACACCAACAACGCCACCCGCGCCGACTACCAGCCCGCCTCCACCTTCAAGCCGGTCATCCTGGCCGCGGCCCTGGAGGAACAGGCGAAGACGCAGGACGGCAAGCCGATCAACGCGAACACGGTCTACGACGGCACGAGCAAGCGCCAGGTCGTGGAGGACGGCACCAAGGTCGGCTTCGCGCCCGAGAACGAGGACGACCGCGACTACGGCCCGATCTCCGTCCAGACGGCCATGAACAAGTCCGTCAACTCGGTCTTCGCGCAGATGGGCGTCGACGTCGGCATGTCCGAGGTGGTGAAGGTCGCCGGCAAGCTCGGCATGGACACCGACAACATGGAGGCCGTGCCCGCGCAGACCCTCGGCAGCATGGGCGCCAGCCCCCTGCAGATGGCCGGCGTCTACGCGACCCTCGACAACCACGGCAGGAAGGTCACCCCGGCCGTTCTGAAGTCGGCGGAGCACCTGAACCAGACGGTCCCCATGCCCGACCCGATCGGCGACCCGGTCATCAGCCGCGAGGCCGCCGACTCGGTCACCTCGGTGCTGACCGGCGTGGTCGACGACGGCACCGCACAGGCGTCCGTGCGCAACAACCCCCTGCGCGACGGCCAGCAGGTCGCGGGCAAGACGGGTACGTCCGACAACAACAAGTCGGCCTGGTTCACCGGCTACACACCGAAGCTGGTCACCTCGGTGGGCCTGTTCGGCGAGGACGCCAAGACCCACGCCCAGGTTCCGATGTACAAGGCGGCCGGCGAGCCCCGGATCAACGGCGGCGACTTCCCGGCGCGGATCTGGGCGCAGTACACCTTCGGCGTGATGGGTGACATCAGCAAGTTCGACCTGGAGACCCAGCAGGGCGCGGCCGTCCAGCCGACCTGGACGCCGACGCCCACGAAGGAGCCGACCAAGGAGCCGACGAAGGAGCCGACGACCGAGGCGCCCTCGTCGTCCCCGCCGCCGACGACGGAGGAACCCTCGTCGTCCCCGCCGGCCACCCCGTCGACGAACCCGCCCAGCGTCACCCCGCCCACGACCCCGCAGACGACACCGCCGGGCGACGGCGGCGACCCGTTCGACCCGATCAGGCCGGGCGACGACCAGTAAAGAATGACCAGGAGAAGACATCGAAGGGCGCCCGGTGAAGACCGGGCGCCCTTGCGCATGCGCCTGAAGGGTGCTGCAGAAGGCCTGGTCGCGGGCATTTTGCCTGTATGGGTGGGGTGTTGAGGGTTGAGCCGGTGACTTTGTGCCCGGTCCGCGCCAGCTCCCGTGCCAGCGTGCGGGTCGACTTCACCGTCCACCGCAGCGGGGACATCGGATCGCCTCGCTCGTCCGGCTCGACCAGCGCCAGGAGGGCCGACCGCAGCCCCGGATCGAGATCTGCGGCCCTTTTGCGGCCTCCGCCCGGCCGCCGCACCCGCCCCAGAGGCTCCTCGCCGGCCTCCAACTCGGACACGCCCTTGCGGACCGTGTTACAGAGACGAACCATGGCCCAGCGCATCAGCCGGGCCATGCCAGCAAGAGCGTGCAGGTAGCGCCTTTTGATCGTCAGTCGTCGACGTGGACCCAAGGGGCACCCGTGCAGTCTGCATCGGACGACAGCTTGAGATAGATTTCGGCTTTTCCGTTGTCTCCGTCAGTGAACGTATCAACGAAGAACGTCTGATTCGTGGAATCGTACGTGGACCACGTGTACATCAGTTCATCCGCGTTGTTCGAGTCGTACTCATAGAGGCGAACGGTCGTCGAGTCGTCCGGGTGTCCGGGCCTGTAGAAAGACACCTTGATGTAACCGCCACCCGAAGAGAAATTCTTGGTGTGGCAGCCGTTACCGTCCGCGTCCGGAGAGAACTCGCTATTACCGAGCGACTGCCACCCGGCCTCCGCGGAGGCCGGCGTTGTTGCGAGAGTGGAAAGGGCGAGCACTCCCAGCGCGGCAACCAGCACGCTTCGGAATTTCACAGAATACCCCCAAGTTCTATTTGAAATTAGCAAGCCGCTACGGAAAATGCATGCATTGTCCGCAACAAGCGACGGGTATTATAGCATGGGCGGGGATTCGAATTTCGTGGCGGGATGTCGGGAATCACCTGGAAGGTCGCCATTTGCCTCACTGAAGGATGTCTCGAAGGATGGTCACTCCGTCATAGCCATCATCGAATACCCGGGCGGCGGCGGGCAGTACTGATCAAGGAGAGAACGGCCGTCTACGTCCGGGCACGCCTCGGCGATTGGTCGGGCAGCGCCTCTGCGGGCATCCTGTGGAACACCTGTGGCTCAGGATCACAAGGGTCGGCCTGAAGACTGCTGAAAACGTGAGGTCGAGCGACACGCGAAGATCACGGGATCGGCAGAAGGAAGGGCGCCCGGTGAACACCGGGCGTCCTTCGCTCGTCCCTACGGCCCTTCAGCCCCGGTTCAACTCGAACCAGACCACCTTGCCCGTGCTGAGCCGGGTCGCGCCCCAGCGCCGGGCCATCCGGTTCACCAGGTACAGCCCGCGGCCGCCCTCGTCGGTGGCGCGTGCCTGGCGCAGCCGCGGCAGCTGCGGCACGTCGTCGCCGACCTCGCAGCGCAGCACGTCCGTGCGCAGCAGGCGCAGCGTCACCGGCCGCGAGGCGTATCGCACGGCGTTGGTGACGACCTCGCTGACGAGCAGCTCGACGGAGTCACTGAGCTCCTCCAGACCCCAGCGCTGCAATGCGCGCCGGGCCAGCCGGCGGGCTCGGCCGGGGGCCGCGTCCTCCGGCTCCAGGAACCAGTACGCCACGTCGCTGGGCGCGATCCCGTCGAAGCGGGCGGCGAGCAGCGCGATGTCGTCGTCCCGGTCACCCGGGCCGAGCATGTCGAGCACCTCGTCGCACAGCGCTTCCAGGGGCGGCGGATGGTCCGGCCCGGTGAGCTGCGCGACCGCGGCGAGCTTCTCCCGCAGCTGCTCGATGCCGGTCCACACGTCGCGCAGCCGGGACTCGACCAGACCGTCGGTGTAGAGCAGCAGGGTCGCCCCGGCCGGCGCGTCCAGCTCCACGGCCTCGAAGTCCACGCCGCCGACCCCGATCGGGGCGCCGGCGGGCACGCGCAGCACCTCGGCGCGGCCGCCCAGGTGCAGCAGGACGGGCGGCGGATGACCGGCGTTGGCGATGGTGATGCGGTGCGATACCGGGTCGTACACGGCGTAGAGGCAGGTCGCCATGCGGTCCACGCCGAGGCGCTGGGCCTGTTCGTCGAGGTGGTGCAGGACCTCCTGCGGCGGCAGGTCGAGACCGGCGAGGGTCTGGGCCGTGGTGCGCAGCTGGCCCATGATGGCGGCCGAGGTCATGGAGTGGCCCATGACGTCACCGACGACCAGGGCGACCCGGCTGCCGGGCAGCGGGATCGCGTCGTACCAGTCGCCGCCCACCCGGGCCGTCTCCGCCGCCGGCAGGTAACGGGAGGCCAGCCGCACGCCCGTCGGGCGGGGGAGCGTCTCGGGCAGCATGGTGCGCTGCAGCTCGTCCGCGATGTAGGCCTCGCGGCCGTACAGCACGGCCTTGTCGATGCCGAGGGCGCTGTGCGTGGCGAGCTGGGCGGCGACCAGGAGGTCGTCCGGGTCGAACGCGACGCGCTCGGGGCGGCGCAGGAACAGGGCGGCACCGATCACCCGGCGCCGTCCGCGCAGCGGGGCGAGGATCGCGCGCTGCCCGTCCGGCACGGCGAACTCGCCGTCCTCTCCGAGCAGTTCCGGCAGCGCGGCGCGGGCCGCGGGAGCGTCGGTGAACACCGGGCGCACGCCTCGCAGCACCTCGGCGAGTGCGCTGCCGGGCCGCACCTCGCACAGCTCGGCGCCGACCGTGTCCAGTTCGTTCGGTTCGGGCTGCGCGGCCGGCAGGAAGCCGTTCTCGGTGTCGCGCTCCGCCGGTATCCGGTCGGTGCGGCGCAGCCGCAGCACCAGCGGTCCGGTGGGCCGCTCGTCGCCGACGGGCAGCGGATCGCGCAGATAGACCAGGATCGCGTCGGAGAAGGTGGGCACGGTGGCCCGGCACAGCCCCATGACGATCTCGTCGAGGTCGATGCCGCGGGCGATCCGCCGGGTGGCGGCCCCCACGAACCTGAGCCGGTCGCCGTCCCGCCGCATCGGCGTGGGGCGGCCGGGTGGCAGGCTCTGGCCGCTGCGGCGCTCCTGCCCGTCGTTGTTCACCGGCGGCCGGTCCTGTTCGTCGGCCGGCTGGACCGGAATGCCCTCGGGGGCGGGGCGCGGCCGAGGCGTCTCGCGCTCGGCGGTCTGCTCGGCACCCGGCTGGGAGTGCTCGGAGGCGGGGTCGCTCACGGTGTCCTTGCCCTTGCCGAACGGCGTGGAGGTGCCCGGCTCCGACGTGCCCGGCGTGCTGTGTGCCGTCGTGACCGGAACGCTGACGTCGCCGCCGGGGCGGCCCTGTACCGGTAAGGCGCCGGGCGCACGCGCCGGTGCCGGGGTATGCACGAAAGCCCCGCGGGGGTCCGCGGGGTCGACGCCCGCCTGGGGGCGTTCGAACGAGGTCGGCTGCTCCGTCACGCGTGTCGAATCCATCCGTCCGGGGCTGCGCGCCGCGCGCGCAGTTGGTCCCGCCGAAACTCCGATACCCGGATTACGTGCCCCAGGAACGGAATTCCCGCGTGGTCAGAGGTTGTTCCTGTGCCACCGACGGACCGTCTGCGGCCCGCAGGGGCCTTCTGACGGCCCCCAGGGCCTGTGGCGCAGGCCCTGTCGGTGTTGCCCTCGTACCCCTCGCTCACGTCCTGCCGCCCCTCGGTGACGATCGGTCAAGCCCAGCGCGTGCTCCGGTGGTTGCCGCCGCGCGCCCTTGCGGAGGACGATCCTACGTTTCTTGCCCGGGGGCGCAGCAAGGGTCTCATGAGGACACATGCGCAGGCGTACGGTCCCAGTCCTCCGGCAGTGACGGTACAGCCCAGGAGGGATCCGGGCGCCAGTGCTGCCAGCCTTCCGAGAACGGCGGCCCCCAGGCGCGGATCACCTCCACGGCGTCCCGTCCCGCCTCCTGTACCTTTTCCGCCAGTTGGTCGTCCATCAGCCCGTCCCGGCGGGCCTGGGCGAACTCGTCCTCGTCCCGCCAGTGCCAACTGCGGTCGGGATGGACGGAGATGTCCAGGAAGTGGTCGACGGAGTCGACGCCGCCGGCCCAACGGGTCAGAGGTTCCTCCAGGTTCACGTACCAGTTCTTGAACTGCCAGCCCGGCTCCCAGAACAGCCAGACCGACCAGGGCTCGCCGGGCCGGGCCAGCTTCAGCACGCCCGTGCCGAACCACCGGTCGCGCTGCACGGTCCGCGGCTTGGTGTAGCGCGACTCCAGCGGCTCCAGGTGGACGGGCGTGCCGTCGGCGAGCACGGGCTTCACGCACTCGGTGCCGGGCGCCAGCCACACGGCGAGCAGGTCCGCGTCGTCCCGGACGACGGTGACGGGGCGCGCGATGTGCACCTGCGTGCCGCCGTTCTCCCGGTACCGCCACAGGATCCGGCTCCCGGGCGTCCAGAAGCCTGCCGCACCACCCGTTTCCACGCGTCTCATCGCTCCACCGTCTGCCATGACCAGATATTAGGTGCCGTAGGCATACGACGCTGCGGCGCGTGTCACGGTTCACGCGCCGGGCACACGAACGAGCCCCTTTGTCACGGGTGCGTCATCCGCAGGACATCGAGCGCCTCGTCGAGCTGCTCCGCGGTCAGGTCCCCGCGCTCCACGTACCCGCCGTCCAGTACGACCTGACGGATCGTCTTCCGCTCGGCCAGCGCCTTCTTGGCGACCTTCGCGGCCTCCTCGTACCCGATGTACTTGTTCAGCGGGGTCACGACGGAGGGGGAGGACTCGGCGTACTCCCGCGCCCGCTCCCGGTTCGCGGTGATGCCGTCGACGGTGCGGTCGGCGAGCAGCCGCGTCGCGTTCGTGAGGAGCCGGATCGACTCCAGCACGTTCTTGGCGATGACGGGCAGCATCACGTTGAGCTCGAAGTTCCCGGCGGCGCCGGCGGTCGCGACGGTGGCGTCGTTGCCGACGACCTGGGCGGCCACCATCAGCACGGCCTCGGGAATGACCGGATTCACCTTGCCCGGCATGATCGAGGAGCCGGGCTGGAGGTCGGGCAGGGCGATCTCCGCGAGACCGGTGCGCGGCCCGGAGGACATCCAGCGCAGGTCGTTGGCGATCTTCGTCAGTCCCACCGCGATGGTCCGCAGCTGGCCGCTGGTCTCGACGATGCCGTCCCGGGCGCCCTGCGCCTCGAAGTGGTTGCGGGCCTCGGTGAGGGGCAGCCCGGTCGTCCGGGCGACCTCCTCGATGACGGCGGCGGAGAAGCCGGGCGGGGTGTTGATGCCGGTGCCGACGGCCGTACCTCCGAGGGGCAGTTCGGCAAGCCGGGGGAGGGAGGCCTCCAGCCGCTCGATGCCGTACCGCACCTGGGCCGCGTACCCGCCGAACTCCTGGCCCAGCGTCACGGGCGTGGCGTCCATGAGGTGCGTCCGCCCCGACTTCACGACGTCGGCGAACTCCTCGGCCTTGCGCTCCAGGGAGTCGGCGAGATGTTCCAGGGCCGGGACGAGGTCGCGCGTCACGGCGGCGGTGGCGGCGATGTGGATCGAGGAGGGGAAGACGTCGTTGGACGACTGGGAGGCGTTCACATGGTCGTTCGGGTGGACGCCGCTGCCCAGGCGCTCGCTCGCGAGGGTGGCGATGACCTCGTTGGTGTTCATGTTGGACGAGGTCCCGGACCCGGTCTGGAAGACGTCGACCGGGAAGTGCTCGTCCCACCTGCCCTCGGCGACCTCCCCGGCCGCCTCCTGGATCGCCTGCGCGACGTCCTTGTCGAGGACCCCCAGCTCGGCGTTGACCTTGGCCGCCGCGCCCTTGATCCGGGCCAGCGCCTCGATGTGCGCACGCTCGATGCGCTGCCCGGAGACCGGGAAGTTCTCCACGGCCCGCTGGGTCTGGGCACGCCACTTGGCGTGCGCGGGCACCCGCACCTCGCCCATGGAGTCGTGCTCGGTGCGGTACTCGGTCCTGTCCTGCTCGTCGGTCATCGACGATCACCTCCACGTGTCACAGCGTCAGCGCCGCGACCACTGTTCCCCGCGGAGGCGAGTCATCACCGCCGCGGTCAGGCGAGTCCGGGTCCGCGTACCGGAATGGAGGTGAACGTGGGCGCCGGCGCGGGGTCCTGGAAGAAGTCGTTGCCCTTGTCGTCGACCACGATGAAGGCCGGGAAGTCCTCGACCTCGATCTTCCAGACGGCCTCCATGCCGAGCTCCTCGTACTCGACGACCTCGACCTTCTTGATGCAGTCCTGGGCGAGGCGGGCGGCCGGGCCGCCGATGGAGCCGAGGTAGAAGCCGCCGTGGGCGTCACAGGCGGCCGTGACCTGCTTGCTGCGGTTGCCCTTGGCGAGCATCACCTTGGAGCCGCCCGCCGCCTGGAACTGCTCCACGTAGGAGTCCATCCGGCCGGCCGTGGTCGGGCCGAAGGAGCCCGACGCGTAGCCCTCGGGCGTCTTGGCCGGACCGGCGTAGTACACCGGGTGGTCCTTCAGGTACTGCGGCATCTCCTCGCCCGCGTCCAGCCGCTCCTTGATCTTGGCGTGCGCGATGTCACGCGCCACGACCAGCGGGCCGGTCAGGGACAGGCGGGTCTTCACCGGGTACTTGGTGAGCTCCGCCAGGATCGTCTCCATCGGCTGGTTCAGGTCGATCTTGACGACGTCGCTCTCGTCGAGCTGCTCGTCGGTCGTCTCCGGCAGGAACCGCGCCGGGTCCGTCTCCAGCTGCTCCAGGAAGACGCCCTCGGCGGTGATCTTCGCGACGGCCTGGCGGTCGGCGGAGCAGGACACGGCGATCGCGACCGGGCAGGACGCGCCGTGCCGCGGCAGTCGCACCACGCGCACGTCATGGCAGAAGTACTTGCCGCCGAACTGCGCGCCGATGCCGATCTTCTGCGTCAGCTCGAAGACCTTCTGCTCCAGCTCCTTGTCCCGGAAGCCGTGGCCGAGCTCGGAGCCCTCGGCGGGGATCTCGTCCAGGTAGTGCGCGGAGGCGTACTTCGCGGTCTTCAGCGCGTACTCGGCGGACGTACCGCCGACCACGATCGCCAGGTGGTACGGCGGACAGGCCGCCGTGCCCAGCGAGCGGATCTTCTCCTCCAGGAACTTCATCATGGAGGACTCGTTCAGAACGGCCTTGGTCTCCTGGTACAGGAACGACTTGTTGGCCGAGCCGCCGCCCTTGGCCATGAAGAGGAACTTGTAGGCGCCGCCGTCGGCCGCGTACAGCTCGATCTGCGCGGGGAGGTTGGAGCCGGTGTTCTTCTCCTCCCACATGGTGAGCGGAGCCATCTGCGAGTAGCGCAGGTTCAGGTTCTGGTACGCGTCGTAGATGCCGCGGCTCAGGGCCTCCTCGTCGCGGCCCCGGGTCAGCACGTTCTGCCCGCGCTTGCCCATGACGATCGCCGTGCCCGTGTCCTGGCACATCGGCAGCACACCGGCCGCCGCGATGTTCGCGTTCTTCAGCAGGTCCAGCGCCACGAACTTGTCGTTGCCCGACGCCTCGGGGTCGTCGATGATGCGGCGCAGCTGCGCGAGGTGGGCCGGGCGCAGGTAGTGCTGGATGTCGTGGATGGCCTCTTCGGCGAGCTTGCGCAGCGCCTCCGGCTCCACCTGGAGGAAGGTCCGCCCGTCCGGCCCCTCGACCGTGGAGACACCCTCGGAGGTCACCAGCCGGTAGGGGGTGGTGTCCTCTCCCTGGGGGAGCAGATCGGTGTACACGAACGCAGGGTTGGGTGGGGGGGAATTGCGCGGCATCTCAGCCCATTCCTCACTCGACGGACGACGGCCCGCCTCCGTTGGCGAGCGCCAACCAGCGTAGAACCTGCCGCCGACACGGAGCCTGTGAGGTAAGGCTCAGTTCGTCACACTCGGTCGTGAGGCGGTCGTGAGGCGGTCGTGAGGCGGTCGTGAGGCGGTCGTGAGGCGGTCGTGAGGCGGGGGGTGTCGCGATCTATCGTGTTTGGGTACGCTGCTGCCGTGGACCTTCAGAAGCAGGACCTCCAGAAGCCGGATCTCCGGCAGCAGGGCGCGCCCGCCGTCTCCGAGCTCCGCGCCTCCGACGCCGAGCGCGACCGCGTCGCCGACCTCCTGCGCGACGCCCTGGCCGAGGGCCGCCTCACCGCGGACGAACACGCCGAGCGCGTCGAGGGGGTGCTGCGCGCCAAGACCGTCGGCGAGCTGGAGGTCTTCGTGCGGGACCTGCCCGCGGGCCACCGTCAGGGCCCCGGCCCCGCCCATGCCCCGGCCCCCTGGCGCCCCACCGCCGGCGCCATCCCGATCGACCCTGACGACAACGTGGTCGCGGTGTTCAGCAGCGCCGTCCGCAAGGGCCGCCGGCGCGCGGGCCGCCGTATCCACGCGTACGCGATCTTCGGCAGCGTCGAGATAGACCTCAGCGAGGCCCTCTTCGACCACCAGCAGGTCGTCGTCAAGTCGTTCGCGATCTTCGGCAGCGTCGACATCCGCGTCCCGGAGAACGTGTCGCTGCGCGGCATGGGCGGCGGCGTCCTCGGCAGCTTCGAGGTGGTCACGCTCGACTCGGACGACCCGGAGGCCCCCATCGTCTACGTCGACGGCTGGGCCGTCCTGGGCAGCGTCGAGGCGCGGCCGAGGCGGGGGAAGATCGTCGCGGACATCCTGGACCGGGTGCAGCACAAGGTCGACAGGAGTTTGCGCAAACACCTGGGGCATTGACAGCCGCGAATCCCCCGAAACCGGCGGTTCGGAACTCAGTGCATAGGCGCGCGTACAGCGGGTAGGCCTTGCTGCATCGTCTCTCGCTCGCGAAGCCGTCGTCAGGAGTAGACCGTGCTGCAACCGCCGCATTCGTCCCTGCAGGTCGCTGCCGTTCCGGCCCCGCGGGTGCCTGCGCGAGACAGGGATCAGGACGCCCCATGGCACACCGAGGCGGTGTGCCGGCGCGACGAGGCAGGCCTGTTCTTCGCCCCCTCCAAGGAACCGACCGCCGCCAGGCTGTCCCGGGAGGAAGCGGCGAAGCGCGTCTGCGCCCGCTGTCCCGTGATGGTCGAGTGCCGCGAACACGCTCTGCTCCAGCCGGAGCCCTACGGCGTCTGGGGCGGCCTCACCGCCGCGGAACGCCGTGTGGTTCTGGCCCGGCGGCGCCGCCGCGAGATGGAGCTGAAGAAGACGGCCCGCCCCGCGGACCGGATAGCCGCGGCCGGCTGACGGCCACGCAGCGCGAAAAGGGCGCCCCCACCGCACCGGGGGCGCCCTTTCGTTCATCGGCCTTATCCGGGGGCGCGGGGCCGCATCGACTTGCGGCTCCGCCGCGCGGGCGCGATCGGCCACAGCCGGCCCGCACTCGCCGGCGATCCGCAGCCCCGCTTCCAGACGGCGCTACTTCCCCTTGTCGAAGTCGATCGCGCTGTAGGCACGCAGCTTGCTCAGCCGGTGCTCGGAGGAGATCCGGCGGACCGTGCCCGACCGCGACCGCATCACGATCGAGTCGGTCGTGGCGGTCTCCGCCCGGTAGCGCACCCCGCGCAGCAGCTCGCCGTCGGTGATGCCGGTCGCCACGAAGAACACGTTCTCGCCGGTGACGAGGTCCTCGGTCGTCAGCACCCGGTCGAGATCATGCCCCGCGTCGATCGCCCGCTGCCGCTCCTCGTCGTCCTTGGGCCACAGCTTGCCCTGGATCGTGCCGCCCAGGCACTTCACCGCGCAGGCCGAGATGATGCCCTCGGGCGTACCGCCGATGCCGAGCAGCAGATCGACCCCGGTGCCCTCCCGCAGCGCCAGGATCGAGCCGGCCACGTCGCCGTCGGAGATCAGCCTGATGCGTGCCCCGGTGTCCCGGATCTCCTTGATGATGCCCTCGTGCCGCGGGCGGTCCAGGATCACCACCGTCACGTCCTCCGGCGCGGACCGCTTCGCCTTGGCGACCCGGCGGATGTTCACCGCCACCGGGGCGTTGATGTCGACGAAGTCGGCCGCCTCGGGCCCGGTGACGAGCTTGTCCATGTAGAAGACCGCGGACGGGTCGAACATGGACCCGCGCTCGGCGGCGGCCAGCACCGCGATCGCGTTCGTCATGCCCTTCGCGGTCAGCGTGGTGCCGTCGATCGGGTCGACGGCGATGTCGCATTCGGGCCCGGTCCCGTCGCCCACGCGTTCCCCGTTGAACAGCATCGGGGCTTCGTCCTTCTCGCCCTCGCCGATGACGACGACGCCGTTCATCGAGACGGTGGAGACGAGGGTCCGCATGGCACGCACCGCGGCGCCGTCGGCGCCGTTCTTGTCACCTCGCCCGACCCAACGGCCCGCGGCCATCGCCGCCGCCTCGGTGACCCGGACGAGTTCCAGGGCGAGGTTGCGGTCGGGGGCCTCGGAGGGCACATCGAGTTCGGACGGCAAATGATGATGCTCGGTCATCGGAGCGCACCTTTCTGTACGGCGACGGCCGGATGAGGGTGTTGTCGCCCGACTCTATCTCCGAGCCCGCAAAATGAGCAGGGGCCCCCACGGATGAGCGCGGCAGGGACCTGCGACGATAGGGGGCGTGGCAGGCGAGAACGGCAAGCAGAAGACGGCGCGGGACATGATCCTCTCGATGGGGATCATCATCCTGGTGGCGGGCTTCGTGTACCTCTTCATCCCGCACGACGACAGCGCGCCCGACGTCAAGGCCGTCGACTACCGGGTCGAGCTGCTCACGGCACGCCGCGCCGCCTCCTACCCCGTGGCCGCGCCCGAGGGTCTGTCCGACGCATGGAAGGCCACCTCCGTCCGCTTCCGGGGCGACGAGTACGACGCCTGGCACCTCGGCTTCCACGATCCCGAGGGGGAGTACGTGGCGGTCGAGCAGTCCACTCAGCGCCGCCCCGTCTTCCTGGACGAGGCGACACAGGGCGCTCACGAGACCGGGAAGACCGCGAAGATCGGCGGCGAGACCTGGACCCGTTACGAGGGTGGCCGCTACGACGCGCTGGTCCTGGAGGGCACCAAGGGCTCGACGACGGTCGTGACGGGCACGGCGTCGTTCGCGCAGCTGACGAAGATGGCCGAGGCGCTCCGGACGAAGTGAGAGCCGCACGAGGAAGGCCCCCGGCGTTGTCGCCGGGGGCCTTCCTCGTGTGCGTGCGCGGGAGCGGCTCAGACCGTTGTGACGACCTGGTCGAACTCCAGGCGCGGGGAACGCGGGTACCAGGCGTCCGGGCCGGGGCGGCCGATGTTGACGACCATCAGCGGGGTGTGGTCGTCGTCCAGGAACTCCTTGCGGACACCCTCGAAGTCGAAGCCGGTCATCGGGCCGGCGGCGAGACCGGCGGCGCGGACACCGACGATGAAGTACGCGGCCTGGAGGGCGGCGTTCAGCGCGGCGGCGTTCTCGCGGACCGGGCGCTCGGTGAAGAAGATGTCCTTGATCTGCGGGGCGGCCGGGAACAGGTGCGGCAGCTCCTCGTGGAACTCGTTGTCCGCGGAGAGGATCGCCACCAGCGGGGCGCTCGCCGTCTTGGGCCGGTTGCCCTCGGCCATGTGCGCCACCAGGCGCTCGCGGGCCTCGGGGGAGCGGACCAGCGTGATGCGCAGCGGGGTCTGGTTGAAGGCGGTCGGACCGTACTTGACCAGGTCGTAGATCGCCTGCACCTGCTCGTCGGTCACCGGCTCGTCGGTGAAGGTGTTGGCGGACCGGGCCTCGCGGAACAGCAGGTCCTGGGCGGCGGGGTCAAGAACGAGGGACATGGATGCACTTTCTCGTGTCTGGTCCGGAAGATCGGCTGACGTCTTCGACCGTACGCCAGTGAAGTTCAACGTTCAACTAATGTGAGGGTGTCGTGTGTCACTCCGGACGCACGGTCCCGGTTACTCCGCGCCCTCGTCCTGCGCGGCCTCCTCCGCCAGCGCCGCGTCCAGCCGCGCCCGGGCCCCGTCCAGCCAGCGCCGGCACACCTTGGCCAGCTCCTCGCCCCGCTCCCACAGCGCGAGGGACTCCTCCAGCGTCGTACCGCCCGCCTCCAGACGCCGGACGACCTCGATCAGCTCGTCCCGCGCCTGCTCGTATCCGAGCGCCTCGCTGGTGCCCGGTGTCTGTTCAACCTCGCTGGTCATCCACTCACCCTATGTGTCCACTCGTACGGAGAACTCTCCCTCGGAGACCCGCGCACGCAGGGCCTCGCCGGGCGCCACCTCGCCCGGGTCGCGGACGGCGTGCCCGTCCGCCTTCTGCAGCACGGCGTACCCACGCTTCAGGGTCGCGGCGGGGGAGAGGGCCACCACCCGCGCGTGCGTGTGCGCCAGCTCCGAGTCCGCCCGGTCGAGCTGGTGCCGCAGACACCGCCGGCCCCGGTCGAGCAGGTCCGCCACCTGGTCGGCCCGCGCATCGATCATCCGGTGCGGATCCTCTATCGACGGCCGCGCCAGCGCGTGCGCCAGCCCGCGCTCCTCACGCTCCACCAGCGCCGCCACACACCGCCGCGCCCGGTCCCGCAGCAGCCGCACCCGCTCGTACTCCTCGCCGACATCCGGCACGACCTTCTTGGCGGCGTCGGTCGGCGTGGAGGCGCGCAGGTCGGCGACCTGGTCCAGCAGCGGGTTGTCCGGTTCGTGCCCGATGGCGGACACCACCGGCGTACGGCACTGCGCGACCGTGCGGATCAGCTGCTCGTCGGAGAACGGCAGCAGGTCCTCCACGCTGCCGCCGCCCCGGGCCACGATGATCACGTCCACGTCGTCGATCGCGTCGAGCTCCTTCACCGCCTGCACGACCTGCGGCACGGCGTGGACGCCCTGCACGGCGACGTTGCGCACCTCGAAGCGGACGGCGGGCCAGCGGTGCCGGGCGTTCTCCAGGACGTCACGCTCGGCGGCGGAGGCCCGTCCGCAGACCAGCCCGATCAGCTGCGGCAGGAACGGCAGCGGCTTCTTGCGCTCCGGCGCGAACAGCCCCTCCCGCGCCAGGGCCTTCTTCAGCTGCTCCAGGCGCGCGAGCAGTTCACCGACCCCCACGGGCCGTATCTCGGCGGCCCGCAGCGACAGCTGCCCCCGCGGGGCGTACCACTCGGGCTTCGCGAGGACGACGACCCGGGCGCCCTCGCTCACCACGTCCGCGACGGCGTCGAACACCTGCCGGTAGCAGGTGACGCTCACGGAGATGTCGTACGAGGGGTCCCGCAGCGTCAGGAACACCACACCGGCGCCCGGCCGCCGCGACAACTGCGTGATCTGCCCCTCGACCCACACCGCCCCGAGCCGGTCGATCCAGCCCCCGATGAGCCGCGACACCTCGCCGACGGGCAGCGGGGCTTCCGGAGTCGTGTTCACAGCCATGCCCGCGAGAGTAGTGGGCACCGCCGACAACACGACTCAGCCGGCTTGCGGACGCGGGCATCTCAGGGGGCGACGACGCGGGGCTGAGCCGTGCTGGGGGCGTCCCTGGGGCTGCGGTGCGGCTGGGCCGCCGTGCGGGTGCGGGCGCCTGACGGGGGCGATCACGTGGCTGGGCCGCCTTGCGGGTGCGGGCGCCTGACGGGGGCGGGCGGCACGGCCCAGCCGCCCGGCCGGCACCGGCACCGGTACCGGTACCGGCACCTCACGAGGGTGATGACACCGCCGGGCGGCTCCCCTGCGCCGCCAGCACCACCAGGCCGGTCACCAGCCACACCGCCCCCACCAGCTGCGCGGTTCCCGACGCCTCGGTGATCACCGCGAGCGTGATCGCGGCTCCCGCCACCGGAGCCAGCACGTGCCGCCACCAGATCACCGGCCCGCCCCGGCGTTTCACCGCGAACCAGCCCACCACGCTCGCGTGCAGCAACACGAAGGCGGTCAGTGCCCCGATGTCGACCACCGACACCAGCTGGTCCATGCCGTCGTCCCGGCGGGCCGCCCACACGGCCGCCACCAGCGTCACGACGGCGGCGCACAGCAGCGCCACCCGCGGCACCCCGTCGTTCGTCCGGGACAGCACCCGGGGCAGCCGCCGGTCGCGCCCCATGGCGAACAGCAGCCGGCCCGCCGCGGCCTGCCCGGCCAGCGCGGCGAAGGCCGCACCGATCGCCTTGCTCACCGCCACCAGGTCGTGCAGCCAGGTGCCGACCGAGGCGTCCAGCGTGTCGTAGAACGCCGACCCCTGCCGCCCCGGCTCCGCCGCCAGCCGCGCCGACGACACCGGCTCCAGCAGCGCCACGAGATACGTCTGCGCGATGAACAGCACACCCGTCAGCGCCAGGCAGAACAGCAGCGCCCGCGCGATCTTCGCCGAGCCGCCCGTGACCTCCTCCGCGAAGGAGGCGATCGCGTCGAACCCCAGATACGACAGCACCGCCACCGACACCGCCCCGAGCACCGCGGACAGCGCGAACGCCCCTTGCGTGCCGTCCCCCGTCAGCGGCGACAGCCAGCCCCGCTGCGTGCCGTCCCGGGCCAGCACGACGACCGCCGACACGACGAACACGGCCAGGACCACGACCTCCATCGCCAGCACCAGGAAGCCCACCCGGGCGGCGGCCCGCACGCCCCACAGGTTCAGCAGTGTCGTCACGACCACGGCCAGGGCCGTCCACACCCACCGCGACACCTCCGGGACCAGCGCGTTCATCGCCACGCCGGAGAACAGATACGCCACCGCGGGGATCAGGACGTAGTCGAGCATCGCCATCCAGCCCGCCACGAACCCGGCACCGTTCCCGAGCCCCACGCGCGCGTAGGCGAACACCGAGCCCGACTGGGGGACCACCCGCACCATCTGGGCGTAGCTGAACGCGGTGAACGCCATCGCGATCGTGGCGATGAGGTAGACCAGCGCGACCGCGCCGTGCGACTTGGCGTCCAGCGTGCCGAACACGCCCACCGGGGCCATCGGAGCGATGAACAGCAGCCCGTAGACGACCAGATCACGGAAACCGAGACTGCGCCGCAGCGCGCGTTCCCCCTCGGCCTCGGGGGTCGTCGTTCCGGTCTCGGCCATCGTGCCTCCGCTCCCGCCGTACGTCACTCGCGTCGCGCCCCGTCGGTCTTCCCGGTGGCGGCGCGCACACGCGATCTCTTACCCGCCGAACGCGGCCTTACGATGGGACGCATGTCTGCTTCGCCTGGCCGCCGTGTCCTGCTCGCCGCCCCCCGTGGCTACTGCGCGGGTGTGGACCGCGCCGTGATCGCCGTCGAGAAAGCCCTGGAGCAGTACGGCGCTCCGGTGTACGTCCGGCACGAGATCGTCCACAACAAGTACGTCGTGCAGACCCTGGAGAAGAAGGGCGCGATCTTCGTCGAGCAGACGGAGGAAGTGCCCCCCGGGAACATCGTCATGTTCTCCGCGCACGGCGTTGCCCCCGTCGTCCACGAGGAGGCCGAGCGCGGCAAGCTCGCCACCATCGACGCCACCTGCCCGCTGGTCACCAAGGTCCACAAGGAAGCCGTCCGCTTCGCGGACGAGGACTACGACATCCTCCTGATCGGCCACGAGGGCCACGAGGAGGTCATCGGCACCTCCGGCGAGGCCCCCGACCACATCCAGCTCGTCGACGGGCCGGGCGATGTGGCGAAGGTCGAGGTCCGTGACCCGTCCAAGGTCGTCTGGCTCTCCCAGACCACGCTGTCCGTCGACGAGACCATGGAGACCGTCGACGCCCTGAAGGACAAGTTCCCGCAGCTCATCTCCCCGCCCAGCGACGACATCTGCTACGCCACGCAGAACCGCCAGCTGGCCGTGAAGCAGATGGGCGCCGAGTCGGACCTGGTCATCGTGGTCGGCTCCCGCAACTCCTCCAACTCCAAGCGGCTCGTCGAGGTCGCCAAGATCGCGGGTGCCCGCGAGGCCTACCTCGTGGACTTCGCCGACGAGATCGACGAGGCCTGGCTGGAGGGCGTGAGCACGGTCGGCGTCACCTCGGGCGCCTCCGTCCCGGAGATCCTGGTCGAGCAGGTCCTGGAGTTCCTCTCCCAGCGGGGCTTCGAGGACGTCGAGATCGTCAAGGCGGCCGAGGAGTCCATCACGTTCTCCCTGCCCAAGGAACTGCGCCGCGACCTGCGCGAGGAGGCCGCCGCCCTGGCCGCCGAGCGGGGCGGCGCCGGGACCGGTGAAAATTCCGGGGAGTGATCGGGGACAGGTCGGGCAGCACCGCTGTCCGGCCTGTGACTGTCAGTCGTTCGTCGTAACGTAGGGCCATGCAGATCTTCGGAGTGGACATCGGCGGATCCGGGATCAAGGGTGCGCCGGTGGACCTGGACAAGGGTGACCTGGCGCAGGAGCGGCACAAGGTCCTCACCCCCCACCCGGCCACGCCCGACTCGGTGGCCGACGGCGTCAAACAGGTCGTCGACCACTTCGGCTGGACGGGCCCGGTCGGAGTGACCTTCCCGGGCGTGGTCACCGACGGAGCCGCGATCCGCACGGCGGCGAACGTCGACGACAGCTGGATCGACACCGATGCCCGCGCGCTGCTCGGCGAGCGGCTGGGCGGACTGCCGGTGACGGTGGTCAACGACGCGGACGCGGCGGGCGTCGCCGAGATGCACTTCGGCGCGGGCCGCGACCGCCGGGGCACGGTGATCCTGCTGACCTTCGGCACCGGCATCGGCAGCGCGGTCTTCTCCGACGGTGTCCTCGTCCCCAACACCGAGCTGGGCCACCTGGAGCTCGACGGGCACGACGCGGAGAAGCGGGCCTCCAGCAAGGCCCGCGAGGACCACGACATGACATGGGAGCACTGGGCGGCGCACCGCGTCCGCCAGTACCTCGCGCACGTCGAGATGCTGTTCTCGCCGGAGCTGTTCATCATCGGCGGCGGTGTCAGCCGCAAGTCGCACAAGTTCCTGCCCCACATCGAGGGCATCAAGGCGGAGATCGTCCCGGCGCAGCTGCAGAACAACGCGGGCATCGTGGGCGCGGCGATGCGGGCGGCCGGACACTAGGGCCGCTTGGCCGCGGGCGGTGTGACGCCGGCCGTCGGCGTCAGGGCTGCCGAGGGCCGGATGGCGTCAGGCCCTCGGTAGGCGCTGGGGTTGTTTCGGGCCGGGTGTCAGGCCGGCGGTCGGGCTCCTGTTCCTGCCGTCCGTCGTCGGTGCACCAGGTGGATCCGCCGGCCGATCACGATGAGCCCGGCGATCAGCGTCCCTCCGTACAGCCAGCCGGCCTGTGTGGCGAGCGCCGTCACCAGACCCATCAGCGTGCTGCTGGTCCCTCCCTCGCCGTCGGCCACCGGCAGCAGCCCCACGGCGAACGCGATGGGCATCACCACGGGCGCGGTCATCAGATCCCCCGGGCGCACCCAGAGGGCGGTCAGCGCGCACACCGGCAGGAACAGCACGCCGTACGCCGTCAGGGACGCTCCGAACAGCACCGAGCAGAGCAGGCCGAGCAGGAACATCACCACCGTGCAGAACAGCCCGCTGCCCAGCCCGGTCAGCCGGGGGTTCGGCAGGCCTCCCGCGGCGGGCCCCGGTGCGGGCGCGGGCCGCTGTACCGGTGCCGGGCGTCGCTGCTGCCCGGGCGGCCGTCCCGCACGCGCGGGCTCACCCCCCGCCTCCCGTCCCGCACGCACGGGCTCACCCCCCGCCCCCCGTCCCGCACGCACGGGCTCACCCCCCGCCCCCCGTCCCGCCTGCGACGGCAGGGGTTGCCGGGGCGGCCTGGGCCGGTCCCGTCGCGGTCCGTACCGGGGAGAACGCGTCCTGTATTGCTCCACCGCACCAACTTAGGTCGTTCAATATGCCGAATGGCCCTTCAGACACACCGTCGGCCGAGCTTGGCCAAGCGTTCGATACGTCGCCGGTACGGTTCCGGACACGCCGTAGACTGGTGGATCGGCCGGTCCCCTGGCCCCCCTGGGCCCTGCACTCACGGGAACCCGGCCCCCTGGCCCTCCACTCACGGGAAGTCGCAACGTGTCGCTCACGATCGGAATCGTCGGTCTGCCGAATGTCGGCAAGTCGACCCTGTTCAACGCCCTGACCAAGAACGACGTGCTGGCGGCCAACTACCCGTTCGCCACCATCGAGCCGAACGTCGGCGTGGTCGGCGTCCCCGACCCCCGCCTCACCAAGCTGGCCGAGATCTTCTCCTCGCAGCGGGTGCTCCCGGCCACGGTCGACTTCGTCGACATCGCGGGCATCGTGCGCGGCGCGTCCGAGGGCGAGGGGCTCGGCAACAAGTTCCTCGCGAACATCCGCGAGTCCGACGCGATCTGCCAGGTCATCCGTGCCTTCAAGGACGAGAACGTCGTGCACGTGGACGGCAAGGTCTCGCCCAAGGACGACATCGAGACGATCAACACCGAGCTGATCCTCGCGGACCTGCAGACCATCGAGAAGGTCCTGCCGCGCCTCCAGAAGGAGTCGCGCATCAAGAAGGACATCGCGCCGAAGGTCAAGGCCGTCGAGGAGGCGAAGGAGATCCTGGAGAAGGGCGACACGCTGTTCTCCGCGGGCATCGTCCAGGGCTCCGGCAACGAGGAGCTGCTGCACGACCTGCACCTGCTCACCACCAAGCCGTTCCTCTACGTCTTCAACGTCGACGAGGACGAGCTGACCGACGAGGACTTCAAGAACGAGCAGCGGGCGCTGGTCGCCCCGGCCGAGGCGATCTTCCTCAACGCCAAGCTGGAGGCGGACCTCGCCGAGCTCGACGAGGACGAGGCGCTGGAGCTCCTGCAGTCCGTCGGCCAGGAGGAGCCGGGCCTGGCGACCCTCGCCCACGTCGGCTTCCGCACCCTGGGGCTCCAGACGTACCTGACCGCCGGCCCCAAGGAATCCCGAGCCTGGACGATCAAGAAGGGCGCCACGGCCCCCGAGGCCGCCGGCGTCATCCACACCGACTTCCAGAAGGGCTTCATCAAGGCGGAGGTCATCTCCTTCGACGACCTGGTGGAGACGGGCTCGGTGGCGGAGGCCCGCGCGAAGGGGAAGGCGCGCATGGAGGGCAAGGAGTATGTGATGCAGGACGGGGATGTGGTGGAGTTCCGGTTCAACGTGTAGCGGGTGACTTAACACCACTTCGCTGATCTGGAAAACAGCAGGTCAACAAGGGTCTGACTCTTCGGGGTCAGGCCCCTGGATTTTCGCCGTGCTGGATGGGTGCTGGATTTTCTGACCTCTCGTCATCTGTCGTCATCCCTGCTCATCCCTACCGTGCCGGGTGCGTGCTGGAGGGGATGAAAGCGCCCGTGCTGGTACGTGTACTGGCCAGAGCCTGGCCTGCGGCCGCGAAGTGCCTTGTGGCCCGCGTCCGCCTTCGCTCGTGAGGCGGGGATGACGGCGCTCCGCCTTGCGAGTGGCAAAGACGTCGGTCGGGCGTCGGATTGGCCGAACGCCCCTGGCTGCCTTCCCCGCAGGTACTGTCTGCGCGTTGGCGGGACCGGGCCATTTAGGGGCGTTCTCCGCCCGTTCCAGCGCGGGATGGCGGCGCACGTTCGGGTGCGTGCACGTCACGGACAACTCGGGCGCGCTGTCGCCCGGTCAGCCGCGTTGCCGACGGGCACGCAGAGCGGTCCAGTGGCGCAGGCGCTCGGTGATCTGGGCTTCGTAACCGTTGCGGGTGGGCTGGTAGTACGTCTCGCGGTCCATGCCGTCGGGGAAGTAGTCGTCACCGGAGAAGCCGTCGGTGGTGTCCGGGTCGTACTGGTAGTCCTTGCCGTAGCCGAGGTCCTTCATCAGCCGGGTCGGGGCGTTGAGGATGTGGGCGGGCGGCTTGAGGGAGCCGGTGTGCCGGGCGGATCGGTGTGCGGCGTTGAAGCCGCGGTGGACGGCGATGGACTTGGGGGCGGTGGCGAGGTAGACGACGGCCTGGGCGATCGCCAACTCGCCCTCGGGGGAGCCGAGCCGCTCGTACACGTCCCAGGCGGCGAGGGCCTGCTGGACGGCGTGCGGGTCGCCCATGCCGATGTCCTCGTTCGCGAAGCGGACCAGACGGCGGGCGACGAACAGCGGGTCCTCGCCGCCGTCGAGCATGCGGGCGAGCCAGTACAGGGCCGCGTCCGGATCGGAGCCGCGCATCGACTTGTGCAGCGCGGAGGTGAGGTTGTAGTGGCCCTCCTGCGCCTTGTCGTACAGCGGGGCCCGCTGCTGGATGTGATGGGCGAGCCCGGTGGTGTCCAGGGGAGTCCCGGTGTCCGGGAGGGCCTGGAGCTGTTCGGCCATGTTGAGGAGGTAGCGGCCGTCGCCGTCGGCCATGGCGATCAGGGCGCGGCGGGCGTCGTCGTCCAGGGGCAGACGGTGGCCGGTGAGCTGTTCGGCGCGGTCGAGGAGCGTGGACAGCGCTGCTTCGTCGAGACGTTTGAGGACGAGGACCTGGGTGCGGGAGAGGAGGGCGCCGTTGAGTTCGAAGCTCGGGTTCTCCGTGGTGGCACCGATCAGGGTGACTGTGCCGTCCTCGACGTAGGGGAGGAAGCTGTCCTGCTGGGCGCGGTTGAAGCGGTGGATCTCGTCGACGAACAGCAGGGTGCCCTGGCCGATGCCGCGTCGGCTGCGTGCGGCGGCGAAGACCTTGCGCAGCTCGGCCACGCCGGAGAAGGTGGCCGACACCGGTTCGAAGGCCAGGTCACCGGCGTCCGCGAGCAGCCGGGCGATGGTCGTTTTCCCGACTCCGGGCGGGCCCCACAGGACGGCGGAGCTGAGGCGCTGCTGGGCGACCATGCGGCCCAGCGGGGCGTCCGGGGCAAGGAGGTGGTCCTGCCCGACGACTTCGCCCAGCCGGGTGGGGCGCAGGCGGTCGGCGAGGGGCCGGGCGGGCTCCTCGCCGAAGAGCGGCAGGGGCGCTTCGGTCGGTTCCATCGGTCTCTCGGGTCGGAGGCGGACATGTCCGGACGTGACGAGCCTTGCACGGGGCACCGACAAGTGTCGGCTCAGCCGCTCGTGGGGAGGCTCGCGGCGCTCAACGAGCCGTGGGGCGGTCGCGCCGCGGCAGCCGCTCGACGGCCAGGTCGTAGGAGTCCTCGACCGCGTCGGTGACCAGTCGCTCGGTGATGCCGGGACCTGCCCTGAGGGAGATCCAGTGGCGTTTGTCGAGGTAGCGGCCCGCTGTGATCGTGGCGTAGCCGCGTACTTGGGCGCGGGCGTGTTCGGGTTCGCACTTGACCGTGATGATCTGCTCGTCCGGGTCGTCGGTGACGATCAGGAACACCTTGCCCGCGACCTTGTACACGTCGAGTCCCGGGGTGAAGGGGTACCCGTGGCTGACGTCGGGGAGGGCCAGTGCCGCCCGGCGGGCGGTGTCCTGGAGCCGGTCGCCGGCCGCGCTCACCCGGCCGCCCGTGTGCCGGTGCCGTAGGTGTGCGGGTCGACGGGCTGCTCCGCCCTGGGTAGGTGGGCGACGACGAGCCGGTAGGAGTCGGTGACGAGTTCCTCGATCAGCTTCCTGTCGACGTCTTCTCCGCTCTCCAGGGTGATCCAGTGCTTCTTGTTCATGTGGTAGCCGGGGGTGATGTGGTTGTACTGCTCCCGCAGGGCGTGGGCCTCGGCGGGGTCCGCCTTGAGGATCACGACGGGACGCCCCGGGACTTCGGTCATGAGCATGAATACCTTGCCGCGTACCTTGTAGACCTCCCAGTCGGGGCCGAAGGGGTGCCCCAGCTGGGCTCCGGGGAGTCCGTCCGCGCAGTCGGCGGCCGTCTTCTGCAGGGTCGATCCGTTCATAGGCCGTGGGCCTCCTCGGACGGTGTCGGATGGTGGCATCGAAGAGGGGGAGGGCGCGCCGCGCGGGCGCGGTGGCAGTCCCATCCTTCCGTCGAGGCCGACTGCAAAGGGGGTAGGCTGCGGACACATGATGGTCGGTAGGCGACACTCCGGGCCGAGCAGGCATGCCGGGCCGGCTGCGGTTCCGCTGTACGGTTTCGAGCCCCCGGTCGGTACTCCCTACGGCCTTGAGGTGAGTACCGTCGAGGATTTCTTCGCCCAGCACGACGACTGGCCGTGGAACCCGCCCCGTCCGGGCCGTGCCACCTTCCACTACCTCATCGCGGTCACCGAGGGGGAGCTGCGGCACGACGTCGACCACGTCACGCGGACCGTGGCCCCCGGCCAGTGGCTGTGGGTGCGTCCCGGGCACGCGCAGTGCTGGCATCCGCCCGGCGCGGCCCGCGGCACCTTCATCCTGTTCGAACCGGACGTGCTGCGGCCCGAGCTCGCCCGTCTCCTGGCCCCGCTCACCGCGCACGAGGCCCCCGCGGTGCTCAGCCCGCACCCCGACGACATCGCCTGGCTCCAGCAGACGGCACTCCAGCTCCTGGACGAACACCGCGCACTGGGGCGCCGCCCTCTCGACGTCCACCACGCCCTGCGCCGCAGCCTGCTCGAATCGCTGCTGCTGCGCCTGGCCAACTCCCCGGGCATCGCCCCCGTCGCCACGGTCACGGTCGGCACGGGCCGTGCCGACCGGTACGGGCGCTTCCTGGACGCCTTGGAACTGCACTATCGCGAGCTGCACCAAGCCGCGGACTACGCCGAGTTGCTCGGCTGTTCGGTCCGCACCCTCAGCCGCGCCGCCCGGGATGCCACCGGCAAGGGGGTGCGTGAACTCATCGACGAGCGGCGCCTCCTGGAAGCCCGGCGCCTACTGGGAGGTGCCCGGTGGGATGCCCGGACGGTGGCCGTCCACCTCGGCTTCACCGACCCGGCGAACTTCGGTCGCTTTTTCCGCGACCGCACCGGCCTCACCCCCGCCGCCTTCGCGGCCGGCGACACCACGACCCACCCGTGAGCGGAGTGCGGCGGCTGACCGACCTCTGACCGCCCGCAGGCCGGCCACCTTGCCGGGGCCCGGCTTGCGGTGGGTGGTGAACACCGGGTCGCGCACTGCCCTCTGGTTTTCAGCCCGGCCGACCGGGGCCGGCCCCTCAGCCGTTGCCGTATCGCTGAGGCCCGTCCTCGACGGCAACTCACCAGTGCTGCCGCCCCATGCGGTGCCTGCTCGGCCGGCTTCCCGAGCTCCTCCGGGCCCGCCGATGACAGACCCCAGGCCACCCGGACCTCCCCTCGGCTGCCTGGACCACGAGAGGAAGACAAGCAAGGAAGTGTCACCGGCTGACCACCAGGTGACCGCTGCGCACCAGGCGTTTTGTCGTATCCCGGGAAACGATATGAGAGGTCACCGCGAGCGACCAGCCGCCGACTCACCGCGCGAAGCATCCGAATCGCGCTGGAAGGACATGTCATGACCGCCTCCGCTCCCAAGGCTCCGACCGCACCAGGGGTGCGGTCCTGGTGGGGGATCCCGTACGGCACCGCCGAGCGGTACCGCCGTCCCGTGGTCGCGGACTTCGATCCAAGCCTCCCCTACGACCGCAAGGGCGTCGTTTCTGTCCAGCCCGACAGCGGCGACTGGCTCGAAGCGGACAGCGGGATGGGTGAGGACTGCCTGAACCTGAACGTGTGGGCCCCCGAGGAGCCGGCCGGGAAGGCGCTCCCGGTGACCGTGTACGTCCACGGCGGCGGATTCGAGGTCGGGGCGAACACGCAGATCACCTCGAACGCCGCCGGTCTCGCCGCGACGGGGCGCGTGGTGAGCGTGTCGGTCAACTACCGGCTCGGCGCCCTGGGCCCGCTCTCGCTGTCGCACTACGGCGGGAAGCTCGCCGAGGCCAGCAACCTCTTCCTCCAGGACATCATCGCCGCGCTCACCTGGGTCAGGCACAACATCGCCCACTTCGGCGGCGATCCCGACAACGTAACGGTCTACGGCCACAGTGCCGGCGCCTACTCCACCTTCGGGCTGCTCGGCGCCTCCTCCGCCGACGGCCTGTACCGGCGCTTGGCCGGGTTCTCCGGCGGGCCCGCTCGTAGCGTCCCGGCCTGGTGGGCCGAGGAACTCGCGCACCTGTTCGTCACCGAAATCGGCGGGGCGGACAACCCGGAGAAGCTGCTCGACCTCGACCCGCTCTCCCTGCGGGACGCCCTGCGCACGGTCCTCCCGACGGACCTCGGAGTCCGCGGCGGGGTGGACAACAAGGCCACCGGCGTCGTCCTGGACATCGGGCAGCCCGGCGCGGTGGTGCACGCCCACCCCATGGACGTCCTCGCCTCGGGCGCGCACCGCGACGTGGACGTGCTGCTGAGCATGGCCAGTGACGACATGGGCTGGTGGGTGGCGAACGACCTCGACCGCTTCGATCCGCACACCCTCGACCGCATTGTCGACGAGGTCGCGGGGTGGCGTATTTCCCGCTCCCGCGCGAAGAAGATCGTCGACTTCTACGATGAGGGCGGCCGTACCCCGGCCGAGGTCCGTGCCGCGGTCATGGCGGACTACCTCTTCGCGCTCCCCGCGGCCCGCGGCGCCCTGGCGCACGCCGCCGCCGGCGGCAACGCCCATCTCCTGATGATCGGGCCCGCCGAGGGCGCGCCCGCGGTGCACGGCACCGAGATGTACGCCCTCGTCGGCCAGGAAAAGCCGGGCCGCAGCGCCGAACAGGCCAAGCGTGACACGCGGATCCGGGACATGGTCCTCGACTTCGCCACCGGCGAGCGGTCCCGTCCGTGGCCCGCCGTCACGGACAAGCCCACCGCGGAAACCGTCGGCAACTCTCCCTTCGAGGGCACCGCTCACTACCAGCAGGCCCTCGACCTGTGGGAGGGCATCGCCCGCCCCTGACGGCCGTCGGGCGATACGGAAGAGCGCAGCGGACAACAGTGAGGTACTCGGCATGAGCCAACCGACAGCAGCCGGCGACGCCGCACCGGCGACGATGCGGGCCGTCGTCGTCACCCGGCCCGGCGGCCTGGACGCACTGGAGATCAAGGACGTCCCGGTGCCCGTACGCAAGCCCGGCTGGGTGCGGCCAGCGGTGGCTGGTCGGCTCAGCTGGGGACCGGTCAGTGCACGTCGTCCTCCGTGAGGGGCTTGAAAACGGTCCGTCACGGAAGGACAGCCCGGGGCGGTGCCTGGGAACTGCCTTCGAGCAGCTGACGGCAATTCACTGGCCGGCCTCACGGTGGTCTCGCCCTTCTCCGCGGCGTCGTCGACACCGCGAGCGTGAAAGCAGGCCGATGCTCGGCATCCGCGCACGCGATATACATGCCGCATGTCTCACGCACCGCACGACACCGCACAGCTGTGGGAGCGTCTCGAACGCTGGCTGTCCGAGCATGCCCCCGGCGAGTACGCGTCCATGCGCGCCGGTGCTTCGGAGGCGGACATCTCACAGTTGGAGGAAGGACTCGGCTTCCCTCTCCACCCGGGACTGAAGGCACTCCTGGCGCGGCACGACGGCGTGATGCCGCCGCGAGGAAGCACCGACCCCGGGACCTTTCTTCTGAACTACGCACTGCTGGACACCCGGAGGATCCTGGAGGGGCAGCGCCGTCTCGTGTCGATGGTCGAGGATGCGGTGGAGGAGGGCGACGAGGACCTGGTGGCCGGCAGGATCGCGCACCGCGAGTGGGTGCCGTTCGCCCAGGGCTTCTCGGGCGACATGCTGTTCGTGGACCACAGGCGAGGCGACCACTACGGCGAGGTCGGCGAGATCTCCTTCGGTGACCCCGACCACCGGGTGCTGTGGGCGAGTCAGGAACTGATGCTGGAAGAGCTGTGCGAGGGAGTCGAGAACGGCTCCCCGGTCACCCCGCTCCCCCGGGTCCCCTCCGTGCATGAGGGGCGCAAACTGGAGTGGCTCGTCTTCCGGCCACGGCGCTGAGAAGCGCGGCGGCTGCATCACCCGGCAGGACCGCTCCCAGGCGTCCTTCTTTCACAAGCGGGCCGACGAGGACAGCCGCATCGACTGGAGCTGGCCGGCGGAGAACCTGGACGTACTTGGGGCTTCGTCCGGTGCGGCGAGTGGGGGTACCCCCTGCTCGAAGAGCTCGGGGGAGCGTGCCAGGCGTCGCGGGGCAGGCGGGACTTTGCGGACACGACCTAGGCGAAGCCGATGCGGGACGGGGATGTGCGAGGTCGTCGAGGGTGACGAGCGCGGGCGCCGCAACGCCGCCCAGCCCTCGCCGGGGGCAGGAAGGCGGCGGGGCGATCACCTTCGACGGGCGCGCCCGGAAGGCCCGCGGCTCTCAGCAGTCGTCGTTCTCGTCGTGCCCCGGGCGGTCCGGCCCTCGGGGTGTGCCGGATTCGCGGGAGACCTCTCGGATGATGTGACGCCAGACGTGTTCAGGGGGCGGGGTCGGCAGGTCCAACGCCCGCGCGGTGCGCGCCGCGGTCACCAGGCGGGCCAGGACGCGGAGTTCGTCACCGCAGCGGCCGCACTCTTCGATGTGGCGCAGGGCCTCGGCGTCCGCGTCGGTCGGGGCCGCGTTGCGCAGCGCCAGTTCCACCAGGTGCGCGGGCTCTACGTGGGCCACTGCGCCCTCCCGGACTTCACGGGCTCCGCCGCGACGACGAGGTCGGACAGGTAGCCGCCCCGCTCGGGGACGAACGGGGGCGCGCACGTGATGAGCGTGAGGGCCGGGGCGCCGGTGCGGCGGAACGCCGAGGAAGGCAACTCGTTCTTGGGGACGGTGACGCGTGAGACGACGCGGTAGCGCACCGGTTCCGCCCCGGCACGCCGCACCTCCACCCCGTCCCCGCGCCGTACGTCGTACAGGGCGGCGAACTCGCCGATCGCTCCGGTGTCGCTGTCCACGTGTCCGACCAGCACCGCCGAACCCGAAGCGCTGCCCGGCGCCGGTCCGTAGCGGTACCAGCCGGCCACGGAAGGCTCGTCGGGGACCGCCGTCTCGCCCCGGTCCGTCACGCCCACCGCAGTGACCCGGGCATCGACACCCGCGAGGGGCAGCAGGACACGGCGGGGCGGCGGGGCCGGGGGCCTGCTCGGTGGCGCCTTCGTCGTCGAGCCGGTCGTCCGCCCGGAGGATGCGGTCGTGAAGTCGGAGGCCGGCGCGGCCGGTTGTGACGGCCCGGCCGGGAGACCGAGGACGGCTGCCAGGGCGGCAGCCGCCAGCGTCGGTCCCGTCAGTCGGCGTGCGCCGTCAGCCACGTCGGCGGGCGACCCGGCGGGCCACCAGCACGCCCGCCACCGCGACCGCTCCGGCCCCGGCGGCCCAGGCCGGGCTCAGGTCGGAGGAGTTCGGGGCGACGGCGGCACCGCTGCCGCCCGCGGGGACGCCGCGCGGCGACGACGCCATGCCGCTGAACGTCTGGGTCGCCAGGGCCAGGTTCTTGTCGTCGGCGCTGCCCCAGGCGTAGACGACGTTGCTCGTGCCCTCGCCGAGCTTCAGGTCGGCCGGGCCGATGGCCACGGTGTCCGTACCGGCGAGCACCACATCGGTGTTGAGGGTGCCCGCGTCGACCTCGGCGGTGTCCTCCTTCGGATTGGTCAGGTTGCTGAAGACGGGCTGTCCGCCGGCCCGGACGTCGACGGCCGGGGCCGCAGCGACATGGCGGACCGTCAGACGGGCCTTGCCGGCGTCCACCCGGGAGACGTCGTTGGTGAAGGCCGTCAACTCCGGTGTGCCGTCGGCGGAAAGGTGGGCGGCGACCGTGGCGTTCGCGCCCTCGGGCACCTCGATCTTCTTCTCCAGGGCCGGAGTTCCGGCGGGATCCTTGCCCGCTTCGAAGATCTTGATGTCATAGGTGCCGGCGTCGAGGGACTTGGGGTCCGTCACCGTGCCGGGCTTGAAGTCGCCGATCAGTTCGTCGCCGTTGGCGTACACGTCCACGGTCATGCCGGGGATGCCGTGGAAGACGGACACCATGGCCTGGTCCTGCTGTCCGGCCAGGGCGGGAGCGCAAACGCCGAGGGCCAGGGCACAGGCTCCGGCCGAGGCGGCGACGGCGAGGCGGGTGTGGGAGGTCATGGGAATCATCCCTTCGAACGGAGTCTCCGTACGGTGCGGAGTCTCGGTCCTGTTTTCAGGTGTGAGGGCCGCCGCGGATGCGCGTACGGCGGCACCGCTATCGGTCCGCGTCGGCGGCCTGGTGCTGCTCGATCACCATGCGCAGCCGGTGCAGGCCGCGACGGGCGTGGCTCTTGACGGTCCCCAGGGGCATCCCGGTCCGCTCCGCGATCTGCGCCTGGGTCAGGTCCTCGTAGAAGGCCATGCACAGCACCTCCCGCTGGTGGCGCGGCAGCCGGGCCAGGGCGTCGACCAGCAGGACCCGGTCCAGGACACGATCAGGTGCCGCCTCGTCGGGGCCGGTGGGGTCCGCGTCGCGGCCGGCCGAGTCGATGAGCGTCAGCCGTCGCGTCCGGGCCGCCAGCGCGTCGACGATCTTGCGGCGCGTGATGCCGACCAGCCAGGCGCCGAGCGGACCCCGTTCGGGGCGGAAGCCCGCCCGGCCGTGCCAGGCGCCGAGGAAGACCTGCTGGGTCACGTCCTCCGCCTCGTGGGTGTCACCGAGCAGTCGGCTGGCCATGGTGTGGACGAGCGCGCCCCAGCGCCGGTAGATCGCGGCGAACGCCTCCTCGTCGGCGGCGACGAGGCCACGGGCCAGCTCCTCCTCGTACCGCGTTTCCTCCGCGGGCGCGACGGGGGCGGTGAGTCGCGTGTTCGTGATCATGGCCTGGTTCCTCCTGCAGTGCGTCGTGCGGGGACGGAAGGCCGTCTGCCGAACCGCACCGGTCGCGCTGTGTGAGCCGCGCCATGCGCTCCAGGCCAGTGTTCGGTGCGTAAACGACGCAGCTCAACATGCGTCGTTTATGCGTCGTACAGTCGGAGGTATGGGTGCACACGAACGGGACAGCGAACGCCGCGGACGCGAGGCCGGGCCGCACGGTGGCGGGCCGCTCGCGGGTGGGCCACTCGGGGGTGGCCTGACCACCGGCGAGGTGGCCCGGCGGCTGGGGGTGGCGCCCACCACCGTGCGCACGTGGGACCGCCGCTACGGTCTCGGACCCGACGCGCACACCGGTGGCCGGCACCGGCGGTGGACCCCGACGGACGTGGCCCGGCTGGAGCGGATGTGTGCCCTGACCGCGACCGGGATACCCCCCGCCGAGGCGGCCCGCGCGGTCCTCGGCGAAACGACGCATGCGGCGGGTTCCGCCGGTCGGCCCACTCAAGTGGAACCGGAGGCGGACCCGGCCGGGCCGGCTGCCCCGGCGCCCCCGGCAGCGATACCGACCCCGGGCCGACGGGACGCCGGGGCCTCACCGGGGTCGGCGGACCCGGGGCGGTCGACCGGCGGCACACCACCGCGACCGTCGGATCGCGCCCGCACCGCTACCCCCACCCGCAGCCGCGCGGGCAGCGGGCTGCGTCTCGGTGATGTGCGCCAGGAGTGCAAGGGCATCGCCCGTGCCGCACTGCGCCTCGACGCCCCCGCTCTGGACGACCTGCTCCGGTCCGCGATCGCCGAGCACGGGCTGGTCGCCGCCTGGACCGAGGTGATCATGCCGACCCTCCAGGCGGTCGGCCGCAAGTGGGAGAGCTCGGGCGAGAAGTACGTCGAGGTCGAGCACTTCCTGTCCTGGCACGTCTCCGGCGCACTGCGGCGAGGCGCCCCGCCCGCGGCCCCCGACCGCCCGGGCGCGACCGTCGTGCTCGCCTGTGTGCCGGGGGAGAACCACACGCTGCCCCTGGAGGTGCTGGCGGCCGCACTGGCCGAACGCGGTGTGCCGGTGCGGATGTTCGGCGGCGCCCTGCCCGTGGAGTCCCTCGTCACGGCCGTCCGCAGAACGGGGCCCGCGGCGGTGGGGCTGTGGGCGCAGTCCCGGACGACCGCCAGCCGGCCGCTGGCCCAGCACGTGGCCGCGATGGAGTGGGGGGTGCGCGGTGCCCGCCGCAAGCCGGTCGTGTTGACGATAGGGCCCGGCTGGACCGGCCGGACCGTTGCCGGACTGCCGCGTCCGACGGGGCTGGCCGAGGCCGTCGCCGTGCTGGAGTCGGTCGTGCCGCGGTGACTCCGGCCGACTGCATGCGTGTCGCGGTGATCTCGACCGGCCGACTGCATGCGTGTCGCAGTGATTTCGACCGGCCGACCGCATGCGTGTCGCGGTGATTTCGACCGACCGCGTCCGTGTCGCGGTGGATCCGGCCGACCGCATCCGACTGCCTTCGACTGCATCCGTACACGGCCGCCGGCCAGAAGCGGCGGTGAACGGACAGGACACAGTCGACGAGGTGGCCGGGAGCGGGGTGCGGTGATGGGCTGCGGGTGGTGGGCCCGGTGAGCCGGGGGCCTGTCGGCGCGCCGGACGTGGTGATCCTCGGGGGCGGTGCCGCGGGCCTCAGTCTCGCGTACCGGCTGCTCGAGACCGCCGTCGCGACCGTGACCGTGGTGGAGCCGCCGGACGGTCCCGCGCGCCCGGCGGAACGGACCTGGTGCTACTGGGACCAGAGCGACGACGACGCCGACGGCTTCGGCGAAGCGGTCACCGCCACCTGGCCCCTGCTGCGGGTACACGACCGCGACGGCAGCCCGCTCACCGTCGATCCGGCCCCCGCCCGCTACCGCATGGTGCGTTCCGCGGCGTTCGAACGGCTGGTGCACGCGCGGCTGGCGGGCTCGCCCGGCGGACGGCTGCTGCGCGCGACCGCGGACACGGTGCGCGACGTCCCCGGAGGCGCCGAGGTCCGCTGCACGCAACCCGGCGGCAGGCCACTGACCCTGCGCGCCCGGCTCGTGTTCGACTCGCGGCCCCTGCACGCCCTGCCACCGGCCCGGACGCAGTTGCTGCAGCACTTCCGTGGCTGGTTCGTGCGCACCCGCACCGACCGGTTCGACCCGGCGGTCGCCGACCTCATGGACTTCCGGGTGCCCCAGCCGCGGCACGGCCTCGCCTTCGGCTACGTCCTGCCGCTGGCCCCGGACCGGGCGCTCGTCGAATACACCGAGTTCTCCAAGAGCCCACTGACGACGGCGGCGTACGAGGCAGCGCTCGGTCACTACGCCCGGGAGGTGCTGCGCCTGGGCGAGTTCGCCGTGGAGACGGCCGAGCAGGGCGTCATCCCCATGACCGACGCCCGCTTCCCCCGGCGGACCGGTACGGCCGTCTTCCGCATCGGAACGGCAGGGGGCGCCACCCGCCCCGCCACCGGCTACACCTTCGCGGCCGTACAGCGGCACAGCCGGGCCGTCGCCGCCGCCGTGCGGGACGGCCGCGCCACCGTGCCCGCGCCGCACGGGCGGCGGGCACTCGCCATGGACGCGGTGCTGCTGCGGGCCCTGGACACCGGCCGGATCGACGGCCCCGCGTTCTTCACCGGCCTCTTCCGCCGGATTCCGACGCACCGCCTGCTGCGCTTCCTCGACGGTGCCACCTCGCTCCGGGAGGAGTGGGGCATCGGGCTGCGCACCCCCGTGGGCCCGATGCTGCGCACCGCGCTCGAAGTGCCCTTCCTGCCCCGCCGCACCCACCCCGCCCCAGGAACCGGAGAGAACCCCCGATGACCCTGCTGCGCGACCGCGACCTGGCACGCGCCTTCGACCACGCGTCCCGCACCTACGACCGCCTCACCGGCCTCAACCCGGGCTACCGCGCCGACCTGCTGCGCTCGGCCCGCCGGCTGAGGCTCCCCGGGGACGGGGCCGGGCTGCGGCTGCTCGACCTGGGCTGCGGCACCGGCGCCTCCACCCGGGCCCTGCTGCGGGCCGCACCCTGTGCGCGGATCACCGCGGTGGACGCCTCCGCCGGCATGCTGCGGCGGGCCCGGACCAAACCCTGGCCCGACACCGTGCGCTTTGTGCACCTGAGCGCCGAGGAGCTGGCGACGGCCGGCGAAGGGCCTTTCGACGCGGTCTTCGCCGCCTACCTGTTCCGCAACGTCTCCGACCCGGACGGCGTCCTCGGCACGGTGCGCGCACTGCTGCGGCCGGGCGGGCGCCTCGCCGTCCACGAGTACAGCCTCGGTGGCTCGCCCGCGCACCGGGCGCTGTGGACGGCCGTGTGCCAGGGGGTGATCATCCCGGCGGGCACGCTCACCGGTGACCGGGCCCTGTACCGGCACCTGTGGCACAGCGTCCTCGACTTCGACAGCGCTTCCGACTTCACCATGCGGCTGACGCGGGCCGGGTTCACGGGCGCGCGGGCCCTGCCCCTCGCGGGATGGCAGACCGGCATCACGCACACGTTCGTCGCCCGCAACGGATCGGCCACGGCAAGGGAGGCCACCCGATGAGTCCCCCTGGGAGCACACCGGAAAGCGCACCGGAGAGCACAACGCGGAGCACATCGGAAAGCTCACCGGAGAGCACAACGCGGAGCTCACCGGAAAGCGCACCGGAGAGCACAACGCCGAGCTCACCGAAAAGCTCACCGGAGAACACAACGCCGAGCTCACCGAAAAGCTCACCGGAAAGCTCACCGAAGAGCTGCCCGACGAGCACCCGCCCGGCCGCCCGCCGCGGCCGGGACCGCAAGGCCGAGGTCCTGATGCCGGCGCCCGGCCGGGACCGGTTCGCGCCCGGGGACGCACCGTCCGTCGCCGTGGTGGGCGGCGGCATCGCCGGACTCGCCGCGGCCACCGGGCTGGCCGAACGCGGCGCCCGAGTGACCCTCTACGAGCGCGAGGACTCCCTGGGCGGCCGCCTCGCCGGGTACCGCACCCGGCTGGCCGACGGCTCCGAGGTGACCATGAGCCGCGGTTTCCACGCCTTCTTCCGGCAGTACTACAACCTGCGCGGCCTGCTGCGGCGCACCGACCCCGCCCTCGCCCGCCTCACCCCCCTGCCCGACTACCCCCTGCGGCACAGCGGCGGCCTGACCGACAGCTTCGCCCGCGTCCCGCGCACCCCGCCCCTGAGCGCCCTCGGCTTCGTCGCCCTCAGCCCCACCTTCCGCTGGCGCGACCTCACCGCCCTGGACGCCCGAGCGGCGCTGCCGCTGACGGACGTGCGCGTGCCCGAGGTGTACACACGCTTCGACGAGATCAGCGCGACCGCCTTCCTGGAACGCGTCCGCTTCCCCGAAGCCGCGCACCACCTGGCCTTCGAGGTGTTCTCACGCAGCTTCTTCGCCGACCCGCGCGAACTCTCCGCCGCCGAACTGATGCTGATGTTCCACATCTACTTCCTCGGCTCCTCGGAGGGGCTGCTCTTCGACGTGCCCGACGAGCCCTTCCCCCAGGCCCTGTGGGAGCCGCTCGCCGACTACCTCCGGCGCCTCGGCACGACCGTCCGCACCGGCACACCCGTGCACGGCGTGGACCCCGCCGGCACCGGGGGAGCCGAGGTGCGCACCGGCACCGGCACCGACCGGCACGACGCGGTGGTGCTCGCCCTCGACACCGGGGGACTGCGCCGGGTCGTCGCCGCCTCGCCCGGCCTGGGCACCACCCCCTGGCGCGACGGCATCGCCGCCCTGCGCACCGCCCCGCCGTTCCTCGTCTCGCGGCTCTGGCTCGACCGGCCGGTCCGCGCCCACCGCCCCGGCTTCCTCGGCACCAGCGGCTACGACGGCCTCGACAACATCAGCGTCCTGGAACGCTACGAGGGCGAGGCCGCGCGCTGGGCCGCGAAGCACGGGGGTTCCGTGGTGGAACTGCACGCCTACGCCGTCACCCCCGGTGCGGACTCCGGGGCCGTGCAGGACGCGCTGCTCGGGCAGTTGCGCCGGGTGTACCCGGAGACCGGCCGGGCGCGGGTCGTCGACGCCCGGCACGAGTGGCGCTCGGACTGCCCGCTCTTCCCGGTCGGCGCCCACCACCGGCGCCCCACGGTGAGGACCCCGCACCCGTGGCTGACGCTGGCCGGCGACGGGCTGCGCTGCGACCTGCCCGTGGCCCTGATGGAACGCGCCGCCACCACGGGCTTCCTGGCGTCCAACGCCCTGCTCGCCGGGTGGGGCGTCCGCGGCCAGGTGCTGTGGACCGTGCCACGGGCGGGCCGCTCGCCGGTGCTGCGGGCACTCGGCGTGCTCGCGGACCGTCCGGCGCGCCGATGACCCCGGGCCGCCGAACGGGCCCGGGCCGCTCAGCGCAGGCCCGTCCGGCGGGGTCATTTCGGTCGGGACAACGCCCGGCGCGTGCAACCCGGTTCACGTCATCCGGTCGGTCGGGGAACCGCCCGGTGCTGCGCAACCGGCTTCACGTCACCCGGGGAACCGCCCCGTGCTGCGCAACTCCCAGCGTCTCTCGGCGTAGGCGAGGTCGTCGCGCCACAGGCGCCCGGCCGTCTGCCGCATCAGGGGACGCAGTACGGGGGCGGCGGCGCGGGCCAACGCGAAACCGGTCCGGTCCGAAGCGGCGACGACGGCCTCGATCACGGCCGTCCGCGGCTGCTCGGCGTCCGCGGCGGTGAGCGGCGTGGCGTGGGTCTCCACCACGGACGTGGCGCCCTCACCGTCGGTGATGCGCATGACGACGGTCCGCGGCTCCGGAGCGGTGAACTCGGCCCGCACGGGCACCACCAGACGACCCGCCACCCGGAAGGAGACATCGACCTCGAAGGCGTCGCCCCCGTCGCCGCCCTCGCCGCCCTCGTCGCCCTGCGGCTCCCGCACGACCGTCAGATCGACGAAGGAGTACGGGTGGAACCAGGATCCGTGCCACGGGTCGAGCCGGTTGGCCACCACGTCCTGCGGTTCGCACCGCCCGACCGCCGTGAACACGGCGTCCACCCCGCTGCCCGGTGCCGGCCGGGCCGGGACCAGGGGCCGCTCCGACGGCTCCTCACCGCCCACCGCGTCCAGCCGTACCCACACCAGCACCCCGTCGTCATGGGCCGGGTACGGCTGCCAGCCGGCGAACGCGGAGCCGTCCAGGGCCAGTCCGTGCCAGTGGCACACCAGCGTGCCGCACACCACCCGGCTGTCCCGCAGCGGGGCACCGAGATGCGGGCAGGCGCCGGGACCGGCCCGGAGCTCACCGGCCGGCGAGCGCCAGAGCACCACTTCCACGCCGCCGACGGTCCTTCCGTAGGGGCGGCCGGGTCGCACGTCCCGGGAGGCGCCCACCACGAACCAGTTGCCGGACGGCCGGGCGGACGCCCGTTTGAGGGTGTCGGCGATCAGCGCGGGCCGGGCCGCGCGCCAGGTCGGCGTCTGTTCCGCCCAGCCGGGGCCGCGGCGCCGCCGCAGGGGTGAGGTCCAGCGTGTCCTGTCCGCTCGGTCAGCCACGGCCTTGTCCCTTCCGTTCCGATGCGGCCGGAGCCGTCGCGTGCGCCGCCCACCGCGCGCGGGTCACCCGCAGGACACCGGCCGCGGCGGTGGCCGCCCGCCGGCGCCGGGGCACCACGGCACGGCGGTGCAGCACCGTGTAGTCGTGCCGCGCGATCGCGTCGAGGATGCCGCCGTACAGCGTGAACGCGGTCCTGATGCAGGGGCGCACCCGCGGGTCGAGCATCGCGATGCCCGGTTCGGCCGTCCGGTACACGTCCCTGGTCAGGGCCTCGGCCGCGACGAGTGCCGACCGGACGCGAGGGTCGCGGCGGCCGCTGCGCCTGCTCCACTCCAGGAGCGGCCGGTCCACGCCGTGGGCGGCGAGCAGGTCCGCCGGCAGGTAGACGCGACCGCGGTCCAGGTCCTCGCCCACGTCCCGCAGGAAGTTGGTCAGCTGGAACGCCACCCCGAGGGCCGCGGCGTGCGGTGCCGCCTGCTCGCGCGGGACGACCGTGCCGAGCACGGGCAGCATCTGCAGGCCGATCACCGCGGCCGAGCCGTGCATGTAGGCCCGCAGGTCGGCGTAGGTCGGGTAGTCCGTGACGGTCAGGTCGGCGCGCATCGAGGCGAGGAAGTCGGCGAACAGGTCCACCTCGATGCCGTAGCGGTCGGCGGTGTCGGCCACGGCCCGGACCACGGGTTCGTCCCCGCCGCCGGTGCGCAGCGCATGGGCGAGATCCTCCTCCAGCCGCTTCAGCAGCAGGTCCCGCTCGTCGGGTGTCACGCGCCGGTCCAGGTCGTCGACGATGTCGTCGGCCCAGCGGGCGAAGCCGTACAGCGCGTGCACGGCCGTACGGCGTTCCAGCGGCAGCAGGCGGGTGGCCAGGAAGTAGGTCCGGCCGTGGCGGGCGTTGAGCTGCCGGCACCGGCTGTAGGCGGCGCGCAGGCCGGGGTCGGTGACTCCGGCGGCGTCCAGTTCACGACGGGTCATGGGCACCTGCTCCGGTCGGGGTGGACGGGCGGCGGTACGGGGGCCGGCCGGCTCGTGGCGCTCGGGCACGGCCACCGGTGACGCGGGCGGCGGCGAGTTTCCCGCTGATGAGCACGGTCGGTACGCCGACACCGGGGGTGGTCCCGCAGCCGGCGAGCACCACGTTGTCCAGCCCGCGGACGAGGTTGCGCGGCCGGAAGGGCCCGGTCTGGGCGAAGGTGTGGGAGACCGAGAAGGGACTGCCCGCCGCGTGCCCCTGGGCCGTCCAGTCGAGCGGGGTCACCAGCAGTTCCTCCTCGACGCTGTCCGCGAAGCCGTCCAGGCCGCGGCGCTCCAGCTCGTCGACCAGGCTGTCGCGGTAGCGCGGGCCGAGGTCGCGCCAGGCGGCGGCGGAGGGGCCGACGGCGGTGTTGGGGCAGGGCGCCAGGACGTAGTGGAGGTGGCGGCCCGGCGGCGCGAGCGAGGCGTCGTGCGTCGTCGGACGGGTGATCAGCAGCGACGGGTCGCTCATCAGCGCTCCCGAGCGGGTCAGTTCGTCGAAGGTGCGCTCCCACGCGGCGCCGAAGGACAGCGTGTGGTGGGCCAGCTGGGGCCAGGTGCGGTCCGTCCCGGCGTGCAGGACCACCGCGGACGGCGAGTGCCGGAGCGGTACCGGACGCCGGGGTGCCCGGCCCAGGAGCCGGTGCGCGACGGGCAGTTCGCAGGTCAGCACCACCGCGTCGCAGGGGATGCGCTCACCCGTGGCGAGCCGGACCGCCCGCACCCGTCCGGCGGTGCGTTCCAGCGCGCTCACCTCGGCCGACCAGCGCAGTTCCGCACCGGCACCGGCCGCCACGTCCGCCATCGCCCGGGGCAGCGCGTGCATGCCGCCCTTGGGGAACCAGACACCGGCCACGGTGTCCATGTAGGCGATCACCGCGTAGGCCGCGAGCGCCCGGGCCGGTGCCACTCCGGCGTACAGGGCCTGGAAGGAGAAGACCCGGCGAAGGCGGGTGTCGGACAGGAAGCGGCCGATCCGGCCGTCGAGGCGCCCGAAGCCGCCGAGCACCGCCAGCCGGGCCAGGTCCGGGTGCGCGAGCTGGAGCGGCGAGTCGAAGTTGGTGTCGATGAAACGGCGCATCTGCGCCCGGTACAGCCGCTCCAGCCACGTCCGCAGCCTGCGGTAACCCGCGGCCTCCGCCGGTCCGGCGAAGCGCCGCACCTCCGCCTCCATGGCGTCGCCGTCGGTGTGCACGTCGAGTGAGGACCCGTCCGCGAAGCCCGCCCGGTAGGCGGGGTGCAGGGCCACCAGCTCGACGTGCCGGTCGAGACGCTCGCCGACCGCGGCGAACGCCTCGTCGGCCAGATGCGGCATCGTCAGCACGGTGGGCCCGGTGTCCACCAGGTAGTCGCCGAGCCCGGCCCGCCCGGCCCTCCCGCCCGGGCCGGCGTCCCGTTCGACGAGCGTGACCCGCCGTCCGGCGCCCAGCAGGTGCAGGGCGCACGCCAGTCCGGACAGGCCGGCGCCGACCACGACGACATGGTCCGTCGGGCCCGTCACCGTCCTCATACGAGTTCCTCCGCGTGCCGCGGGGCGACGCCCGCGGCCCGCTCGACCAGGGCGGCGAACTCCCGCCGTACGGCGGGGGCGGCGCCGGTCGCCCCGAAGTGCCGCAGACCGGAGGCCGCCAGGTCGGCGATCCTCGCCTCCACCTCACCGCGGGCGCCCGTCCGCTCCAGTGCCGCCCGCATCCGCTCGACGGTGTGCCCGGGGAGGGCCTCCGCGTTCGGGGCGAGCACGGCGGCCGCGTCCTGGTCGCCGCCGGCCTCCGCGAGCCGGACGGCGACGGCGAGGAGAGGGGTGAGCTTGCGGGCGCGCAGGTCCTCGTCGGCCGGTTTGCCGGTCAGCGCCGGGTCCCCGAACGCGCCGAGGAGATCGTCGCGCAGCTGGAAGGCCAGCCCCGCGCACCGGCCGGCGGCCCGCATCGCGCCCAGGGTGCGGGCATCGGCACCGGCGAGCGACGCACCGAGCGCCAGCGGCCGCGCGACCGTGTACCGGGCGCTCTTCAGGACGGCGATGGTCAGCGCCTCCTCGGTGCCGGACGAGCCGCTCGCCTGCGCGCGCAGGTCGCGGTACTGCCCGGCCACCATCTCGGTGCGCATGGCCCGCCACTCGTCATACAGCCGCGGGCCGTACGGCGAGGCGAGCGCCGTCTCGGTCAGCAGGTCGTCCGCCCACGCCAGTGCCAGATCCCCCGCGAGCACGGCCGCCGACGTCCCGAACGACTCGGCGGACCCGTACGCCCGGCCGCTCGTCGGGCCGGCCAGGTGCCCGTGGGCGAAGTCCACGTGCATCGCGGGCCCGCCCCGGCGCAGCGGTGATCCGTCCATCACGTCGTCGTGGATGAGGGCGCAGGCCTGGAGCAGTTCGAGGGCGGCCCCCGCACGCAGGACGGCGTCCGCGTCACCGGAGCCGCCCGCGGCCCGCCAGCCGCACCACACGAACGCCGTCCGCAGCCGCTTGCCGCCCCGCCGGACGAACGAGGCGACACGCTCGGCCATCTCGTGGGCGAACACCGCATCGGTGTCGCGTGCCTGCCGCAGCCGCGCCTCGAGCACCCGCTCGAGGACCGCCTCCATGGCACGCGTGGCCCCCGGAGCCGTGAGCGGGGCGTCGTCCGTCTCCGCCGGTCCGGCCGCCGTCGGCCGCGGTCCAAGCATGCGCAACCCCTTCTCGCTTCCGGTCATCCGCACATCAGTGCTTCCGCGGACAGCGGTGTTTCGGATGCGCCGGGTGCCGGGCTCTCCGCCGCGAACCGGGCTCCCGGTTCCGAACCGGGCTCTCCGTCGCAAACCAGGCTCCCGGTTCCGAACCGAGCTCTCCCTCGCAAACCGGGCTCTCGGTTCCGAACCCGACTCTCGGTTCCGAACCGGGCTCTCGGTCGAGGGCCCGGGCTCTCAGTCGCGCCCCAGGGCCTGCCGGAAGCGGGCCAGGCCCTCGCCGAGGTCGAGGAGCGGCGCCGGATAGCGCAGCAGGGCCCGCTCGTCGTCCGGCAGCCGCCAGGGCTCGTGCACCGCGGCGCCGGCGACGTCCGCCAGTTCCGGCACCCAGCGGCGTACGTAGATGCCGTCCGGGTCGTAGCGCCTGCCCTGGAGTACGGGGTTGAGGACGCGGTGGGGGCGGGTGTCGGTGCCGGTGCCGGCGACCCACTGCCAGTTCAGCTGGTTGTTGACGAGGTCGCCGTCCACCAGGTACCGGAGGAAGTGCCGGGCGCCGATCCGCCAGTCCACGTACAGCGTCTTGGTCAGGAAGCTCGCCACCACCAGCCGCGCCCGGTTGTGCATCCAGCCCTCGTGGCGCAGCTGGCGCATGCCCGCGTCGACCACCGGGTAGCCGGTGCGGCCCTCCCGCCACGCGGCGATGTCCTCGGCGGCCTCCTCCTCGCCGCGCCACCGGTCGCCCCGGGAGCGGTAGTCCCGGACGGACGCCTCGGGCCGGGCCGCGAGGACCTGGTGGTGGAAGTCGCGCCAGCACAGCTGGCGGACGAACGCCTCCGCCGCGGCACCGCCCCGCTCGCGGGCCCGCCGGACGACCTCCACCGGCGAGAGCGCCCCGAAGTGGAGGTAGGGCGACAGGCGTGAGGTCGCGTCACCGGCCAGGTCGTCGTGCCGTTCCTCGTACCGGGACAGGCCGGTGTCCGCCCAGCGCGCGAACCGGTCCCGCCCCGCCGACTCCCCGCCGGGCGGGAGGTCCGGCGACAGGACCGCCGCCTCCGGACGCGAGGGCGGTTCCTCGCCGCGCACCGCGTCGGGGACCCGCACCGCGCGCGGCTCGGGCAGGAGGTCGCGCAGCGGCTCCTTGGACCAGCGGCGCATGTAGGGGGTGAACACGGCGAAGTGGTCCGAGCCGAGCGGTGTCACGGCCCCCGGCGCGACGGCGGTGACCACGCTGTCATGCACCCGCAGCGCGACCCGGTCGGCTTCGAGTTCCTCGCGCAGCCGCTCCTCACGGCGGTGGGCGTAGCCGCTGACCCCGGCCGCCATGTGTACCTCCGTGGCCCCGCACGCGGCGGCGACCGCGCGGACCTCGCGGGCGACCGGCCCGCTGCGCACCACCAGCCGTCCGCCGAGGCGGCGCAGCGAGGAGTCGAGGTCGGCCAGGCAGTCGGCGAGGAAGGCGGCGCGGTTGGGCACGTCGAAGCCGGCGGCGTGCATGGCGGGGTCGCGGACGAACAGGGGCACCACCTCGTCGGCCGAGTTCAGCGCGGCGTGCAGGGGCGGATGGTCGTGCAGACGCAGGTCCGAGGTGAACAGGACGACCGCGACGGTCATGGTGTCACTCCTGGTGCGGTGGTGCGGGTTCCGTTCGTTGCTGCCGGACACTTCGCCGCTCGCGGGCCCGCCGGATGCGCGAGGCCCTGCGGCGCCCGCCCGTGCCCTCGGCCGCGGCCCGGGCGATGTTGCGGGCCATGCCGCCGAACACGGCGGAGTGGAACGGGGCGACGCTCCACCAGTAGGCGTGGCCCAGCAGGCCGCGCGGATGGAACAGGGCGCGCTGCCGGTAGCGGGTACGGCCCGCCTCGTCGGTCTCGGCGTACATCTCCAGCCAGGCGAGTCCCGGCAGCCGCATCTCGGCGCGCAGCCGCAGCAGATGACCGGGTTCGAGCTCCTCGACCCGCCAGAAGTCCAGCGAGTCACCGACCCTCAGGCGCTCGGTGTCCCGCCGTCCGCGGCGCAGTCCGACCCCGCCCGCGAAGCGGTCCAGCCGGCCCCGGACGGCCCAGGCGAGCGGGGAGGAGTACCAGCCGTTGTCGCCGCCGATGCCCTCGACGACCTTCCACAGCTCTGCCCGGGAGGCGTCGACCGGCCGGTGCCGTTCGTCCTGGTAGAGGCTGCCGCCCGCCCAGTCCGGGTCCGTCGGCAGCGGGTCGCTGGGCGCTCCGGGCACCGACGCCGAGGACCATCGGGTGGCGACCTGCGCCTCGCGCACCTTGCGCAGCGCCAGGGACAGCGCCTCGTCGAACGGCAGGGGGCGGCCCGGGGTGTCCGGCACGTACCGGGCGATGTCGTGTTCGCGGCAGACGACCTCGTGCCGCAGCGACTCGGTCAGCGGCCGGGCCAGGGCGGCGGGCACCGGGGTGACCAGGCCGACCCAGTGGCTGGACAGCCGCGGGGTGAGGACCGGGACGGGCACGATGAACCGCCGCGGCAGCCCGGCCACGGCGGCGTAGCGCAGCATCATGTCCCGGTAGGTGAGGACGTCCGGTCCGCCGATGTCGAAGGCCCGGTCGACGTCGTCGGGCATGGTGGCCGACCCGACGAGGTAGCGCAGCACGTCCCGCACCCCGATGGGCTGGGTGCGGGTGTGCACCCAGCTGGGGGTGATCATGACGGGCAGGCGTTCGGTGAGGTAGCGCAGCATCTCGAACGACGCCGAGCCGGAGCCGATGACGACGGCGGCCCGCAGCACCGTCGCGGGGACGGGGGAGTCGAGGAAGATCTGTCCGACCTCGGCCCGGGACCGCAGGTGCGGGGAGAGCGAGGCCTCCGGGACGCCGTGCGGCGTGAGCCCGCCGAGGTAGACGATCCGCCGTACGCCCGCGGCCCGGGCCTGCTCGGCGAAAACCCGGGCGGCGGCGCGGTCGGTGTCCTCGAAGCGGGAGCCGGAACCCAGGGCGTGCACCAGGTAGTAGGCGACGTCGACACCGCGCATGGCGGCGGCGACCGACTCCGGGTCCGTGACGTCCCCGCGGACCGCCTCCGCGTGCGCCGCCCAGGGGTGGTCGCGGAGTTTGCCGGGGGAGCGGGCCAGACACCGGACGCGGTGGCCTTCCTGCAGCAGTTCCGGCACCAGGCGCCCGCCGATGTATCCGGACGCCCCGGTGACCAGGCAGTGCAGCCGCTGTCCGTCCGTCGTCATACCCGTACCTCCCCGGCGTCCCGCACCGCTGCCGTGCCGCCGGATCGCGACCAGCCCTGACGGGAACACTTCCGGCTCGGCGGCCCCGGCGGATGCACCCCTGGGCGCCGCGGGCGGTTCAGTCCTCCCGGCGGGCGAGAACGCTCGGCCACCACGCCCGGCGCCCGATGTCGATCATCATCGCGGGCACCAGCAGGGAGCGCACCACGAGCGTGTCGAGCAGCACCCCGAGGGCGACGATGAACGCGATCCGCGCATCGGCGCCGAGATCGCGGGCACGCAGGAGACCTACGAGGCCCTGGCCGCCGGCCTCGGCGTCCGCCTCGTGGCGGAGGGCAACGTCCACCTGCTCACCCTGGCCGGCGTGACGGCCTGCCCGGTACACGGCGTCACCCCCAGCCGCTACGTCCTGGCCTGGAGACGACAGGACGGGCGGCGGCCCCTGGTACGGGCGTGCGCGCAGGCCTGCCGGCGGGTGACGGGCCGCCGTACCGGATGAGGCGTACCCGCTGTGAACCGGCCGGCCGTCACCCTCCCGAGGTGTCCAGGACGTAGGCGTCCCCGTCCTCCGGGAAGCGCTTCGGGTCGGTGACCCAGCCCGCCGCGAGCACGAGACCCGTCTCGCGGTGAACGGCGAGGACCCCGAAGGGGCGGTCGAAGACGGCGTAGGCCCGTGTCGTCTCGTGCTGAGGTTCGGGCCGGTCCTCCCAGCCGAGCCAGACCGCCTCCATCAGGGTCACGGCCGCCGCGCGGAACCCCTCGGCGCTGAACGTCGCCGTGGCCGACTGCCGGCCGGAGGCCAGGGCGAGCGGTACGGCGCTGATGCCCGGGAAGTGGCCCGGGGCGCCGTCCGCGGCCGCGGCCAGGCCGAACGACGCCGCGTGGTCCAGCAGGTCGTGATCCGCGGCCAGGGTGAACTCGGCGGTGCTCAGCGTCAGCGCCGGCGGCTCGGGGCGCTGGGTACGCAGCCTCTCCAGCCGCAGCCCGGGGCCGGGCCGGCCGTGCGGCAGCCGGCTCCCGGGAACGGCGGTGAGCGCACCGCCGACGACGTCGACTCCCGCCCCGATGACCTGAGCGGGCGTCGACTGCGCGTCGCCGAGCAGGAGAAGGACGTCCAGCCCGTTCGTGCCGCGCACCGTCGCCAAGGTCACCGGGCCGCCCGGGGTCCGCGCGAGCGCCACGTCGTCGAGACCGGGGTGGGTGCGGGTGAGCCCGGCCCGGTCGTGATCGCCCCACGGCATGAGGTCGCCCTTGAACGGCACCTCCCAGTCCGTCCGCAGCACCAGCCCGCTCGCCAGCACCAGGGACGTGTCGGGCCGCAGCGCCGCCGGCATCCGCTCGATCGCCCCGCCGGTTCGCCGTGCTGCCCAGGCGTCCAGCGCCCGCCGGTCCGCCCCCGCGTCCCCCGTGAGCACCCCGCGCACCCCGACCGGCAGCCCCGACGCCCACTCCTCGCGCAGTTCCACCGTCCGCGCGGTCCACAACCCCAGCGCGGACTCCAGGCCGTCGATCTCCCTCAGCGCCGCGAGCAACTCCCGCGCCGCCGCTCCCGCCCGGTCCGCCGGCACACCCAGGGCGTCGCCCAACTCCTCGCGGGCCACGCCCTTCGCCCCCGACGCGAGGAGGGCCAGCAGGGGCCACACCCCCGCCGCCGAGAACACCGTGCCCCCGCAGACGTGCGACGCCCAGCGGGCCGTCAGGGCGTTCGCCGCCCGTATCGCCTCGTTTGTCGCCCGCATTCCGCCCCCGTGATCCCGCCGCTTACGATGCGCCCAGCCGTACGTCGGTTGCGGACGGCCCGCTTCCTCACCGCCTCAGCCAGGAGCACCGTACCCGTGTCGATATCCCCGCCCCCCGGGGCCACGCTCGACACCCACCAGGTGGCCTTCCTGTCGACGGCCAACGCCCTCGACGCGGCGCTCTACGAGGAGCCCGAGAAGACCCCCGAGGAGGACCTCGCCGCCCACCGGGCGTGGGCCGCCCAGGCCCACGACGTGCTCGGCGAGCAGATCGAGGCCCTGCGCGGGCACACCTGGCCGGCCGGCGCCCGCACACCGGTCGCCGGCTTCGTCGCGGACCTGGAGGACGCCCGGACGGAGTGGAAGAGGGCGAGCACCGCGGGTGACGCGGACACCTACTACGCGCACTACGGCAAGGCGTACGGCATCGTGGACGGGCCGACGACCGTCACGGCGCGCAAGGCCCTCGGTCTGGCGTCGACCCCGCCCGCCGTCGGGGACGGCGAGAAGAAAGAGTCCGAAGCGCAGGTGTGACGGCGGCTATAGCGGGGAGAAAGTGCCTGCGTAAAGCCCTTCGCCGCCCCATGTCATCACATCGAGTGATTCTCTGGCCTTTGCTTGCATCGCACAACCTACGGTTGCGACGCTGTTGCTGTCTGTACAACCTGATGGGAGCGGCCAGTGACATTCGGTGAGCAGCCGGCGTACCTGCGCGTCGCGGGTGATCTCCGCAAGAAGATCGTCGACGGTCAGCTGCCACCGCACACGCGCCTCCCCTCCCAGGCCAGAATCCGCCAGGAGTACGGGGTCTCGGACACGGTCGCGCTGGAGGCCCGCAAGGTGCTCATGGCGGAGGGCCTGGTCGAGGGCCGTTCCGGCTCGGGGACCTATGTGCGCGAGCGGCCCGTGCCCCGGCGCATCTCCCGCTCCGGCTACCGCCCGTCCGGCGGGGCCACGCCGTTCCGCCAGGAGCAGGCCGACGGCGAGGGGCGCGGCACCTGGGAATCCAGCAGCGAGCAGTCCGAGGCGAGTGTCGCGGTCGCCGAGCGGCTGGGCATCGAGCCGGGCGAGCGGGTCATGTGCACGCGGTACCTCTACCGTGAGGGCGGCGAGGCGATGATGCTCTCCACGTCCTGGGAGCCCCTCACCGTGACGGGGCGTACGCCCGTGATGCTGCCGGAGGAGGGGCCGGTCGGCGGCATGGGCGTCGTCGAGCGCATGCGCGCCATCGACGTGGTCGTGGACAACGTCACGGAGGAGGTCGGCGCGCGGCCCGGCCTCGCCGAGGAACTCCTCGTCCTGGGCGGCGTCCCGGGGCATGTGGTCCTGGTCATCCAGCGCACCTTCTACGCCTCCGGACGTCCGGTGGAGACGGCCGACGTGGTCATCCCGGCCGATCGGTACCGGGTCGCCTACCACCTTCCGGTCAAGTAGCGCACGCTCCCATCCGCCCCGCTGCGCGCTCCTCGCGCGCCCCGCTCACCCGATCGCCGTACGGACCGACCGGGACCGGGAGACCGCACGGCCCAGAGCCGACCGCCTTCCCCGCAGGTGGACACCCGTGTATGCGGTATGCCTGAGTCTGGTTGCGCAGAGGCGTGCGGACGGCGCGTTCACCGGCGTGCGCCCCCTGCGTTCTGGCTGGTTGCGTACCTCTTCGTGAAAACCCGTATTCGCTCCGTGAAGGTTAGGCGTAGGGTCGGGCATATGCGCATTGCGGTTTCCTTGGCGGGTGGGGCACGGCACAGGCCGCGGGCGGGAAGTGGAGGGGCGCGATGAACGACAGCACGGTCACTCTCCCCTGGCTCGTGATACGAGAGGACGACAACGGCAACCGCTACCGAGTGGGCCGTTACGCGACCCGGGCCGAGGCCCAGGAGATCGCGGACAGCCTCGACGGTCGCGGACACAAGCACCTGTACTGGGTCGAACGGCTCGGCCAGAACGGGCCGGCCGTGGCGCACGACTGACCGTCGCGGGGGCGCCCCGGGGAGGGCTCCGGAGATCGGCGGGGCTCCCGTAGGCTCCCCGCATGAGTGAGCGGATCGTCGTGGGGGCCGCGCTGGTCGAGGACGGGCGGCTGCTGGCCGCCCGGCGCAGCGCGCCCGTCGAACTGGCCGGGCGCTGGGAGCTGCCCGGTGGCAAGGTCGAGCCCGGAGAGACGGCCGACGCGGCGCTCGCGCGGGAGCTGCGTGAGGAACTCGGCGTCGACGCCGAGGTGAGCGGGCGCGTCCCGGGGGAGTGGCCTCTCAGGGCGCCCTACGTCCTGCACGTGTGGAGCGCCCGGCTGCGCCCCGGCTCGGCCGCTCCCCGGCCCCTCCAGGACCACGACGAACTGCGCTGGCTCGGCCCCGACGAGATCTGGGACGTGCCCTGGCTCGACCAGGACGTCCCGGCCGTACGGCAGGCTGTCGCACACCTGGGAGTCGCACAGACCCCGGCCTCCCCCAGCCCCGACTCCGGCTGACCGTAAGAGCCCCGCCCTGGCTGGCCGGGAGAGCTCCGCCCCGGCTGACCGTAAGAGCCGGGCCCCGGCTGACCGGAGAGCCCCGACTCCGGCTGACCGTAAGAGCCCCGCCTTGGCTGGCCGGGAGAGCTCCGCCCCGGCTGACCGTAAGAGCCGGGCCCTGGCTGACCGGAGAGCCCCGACTCCGGCTGACCGTAAGAGCCCCGCCTTGGCTGGCCGGGAGAGCTCCGCCCCGGCTGACCGCAGAACCCCGGCCCCGGCTGACCGCAGAGCCCGGCCCGGCAGGCCGGAAGGGCCCGGCGCCTGAAGCCCGCCGGGGGCGTGCGATCCCATCGCACTGCTGCACCAGCGCCTCTACGCCTTTCGTGCCACAGTGCGCCGCCCCGCGCGGTACTCCGCCCCGGATATCGGGTATGTGCCCATTAAGCCCATGAAACCGGACATGGGTGGGGCTCCTGCCTGGGAAGTGATCGGCGTGATCGACACCGAGGGTGACTGCGCCGACTGGACCTTTCCCGCCGAACCGGGCGCTGTACGCACCGCTCGCCAGGCCGTGCGCGGCCAACTCCGCGACTGGGGCCTCGACAGCCTCGCGGACCTCGCGGCACTGCTGGTCAGCGAGTTGGTGACCAATGCCCTGCGGCACGCCACGGGCCCCATCGGAGTTCGCCTGGTACGCCGCTCGGGCCTGGACGGCGCCCTCCTGGTCGAGGTCTCCGACCCGCTGCCGGACCCGCCCCGCGAGCGCGCCGCCCGACTCGAGGACGAGAGCGGCCGCGGACTGCATCTGGTGGCCTCCGCCTCCCGCCGCTGGGGCACCCGGCCCGGCGCCACGGGCAAGACGGTGTGGTTCGAACTCGCAGTGCCGGAGTGAATATCCGGTGTACGTACTGCCCGCCGCTGTAGAGCGATTGGTTCAGGCCAGTGGCGGTTGCCGGTGGACGGGATTCGAGGGCGTGTCCCCTGGTTAGAAGACTGGAAGTGTTGTCACGGTCCGGACCGAAAACCATCGGGACCGTGCTGTGATCGTGAACACCGTGTTGTGCGGCACCGTAGTGCTGGATACTGCGGGCAGCCGCCCCCGGTGACCGGTGCCGGACGCGGTGAGCTGGAGGGGACGGTTCGCGTGAGCGAGATACCAGCGAAGGCCACGGAGTCCGAGGACCCGTCGGAGGGCGCGAGGGCAAGGGCTGCCGACGGCCTGGCCTCCGCGGTGGGAGGCGCGCTCGCCGCCGACGGTGTGTCGTCAGGGGACGCCTTGTGGCAGAGCAGTCCCCCCGGATCCATCTACGACTACATCAAGGTCGCGTCCTTCTCCATCGGCCCCGACGGCCTGGTCGACCAGTGGAGCCTGCGCGCCGAGCACCTCTTCGGCATCCGCGCCGACCGCGCCGTGGGCATGGACCCCATCGAGGCGTTCATCGACCCGCGCCACCGTGAACGCGGCATGCGCAAGATGGCCGAGATCCTGGACGGCCGCGAGTGGACCGGCGTGGTGCCCTTCCGGATGCCGAGCGGCGCCGAGGGGGAGTGCGGCCACGAGGGACTCGCCGAGGTGTACGTCATGCCGACGCGCACGGAGGAGGGTGAGAAGGCCGCCGTCTGCATCGTCGTCGACGTGCGCACCCTGCGCAGCATCGAGACCGACCTCGCCGCCTCGCAGGCCATTTTCAGTCAATCCCCGTTCGGTTTCCTGCTGATCGACCCCGACTTGCGGGTCCGCCGCGCCAACCAGCGGTTCGCGTCCATCTTCGGCGGCACGCCCGACGACCACCGCGGCAAGGGCGTCCACGACTACCTCCAGCGTGGCGAGGCCGAGCGGGTGGCCGCGACCCTGCGCCGCGTGCTGGAGACCGGCAACTCCATCACGGACATGCACGTCACGGGCTTCGTACCGGGCTCCGACGAGCGCCGCCACTGGTCCGTCAACCTCTATCGTGTGCACAGCGGTTCGGGCCGCCCCATCGGCGTCGCCTGGCTCGGCACGGACATCACCGCCCGTCGCGCCGCCGCCCGTGAGGCCGCCGCCGCCCGGCGCAACCTCGCCCTGCTGAACGAGGCCGGTGCCCGCATCGGCAACTCCCTCGACCTGGAGACCACGGCCCGGCAACTCCTCGACGTCGTCGTCCCCGGCTTCTGCGACCTGGCCACCGTCGACCTCTACCAGGGCCTGCTGGCCGGTGACGAGACGCCGCCCGGCCTCGCCGACGGCAGCGCCGAGCTGCGCCGGGTGGCCTTCGCCAGCGCCGTCTCCGACGAGCCCTTCGCGGGCGCCGGCGTGCCCGTCTCGGTCGGCGCCGTCCACCACTACCCGTTCAACTCGCCCTGCGCGGACGCCCTGCGCACCGCCCGCCCCCAGACCGTCCCGGGCGAGGACGGCGGACTCGTGCAGTCCACGCTCGCCGTGCCGATGGTCGCCCACGACACCGTCGTGGGACTCGTGCAGTTCGCCCGCACCAAGGGCAGCGAGCCGTTCGGCGACCGTGACCGGGACCTGGCCGTCGAACTCGCCGCCCGTGCCGCGGTCTGCATCGACAACGCCCGCCTCTACCGTCGCGAGCACGAACGCGCGTTGATACTGCAGCGGTCCCTGCTCCCACCGGGCGACCCGGAGGCCTCCGGCCTCGACATCGCCTGCCGCTATCTGCCCGGCAACGTCAACACCGGCCGGCCCAGCGAGGTCGGCGGCGACTGGTTCGACGTCATCGAACTCCCCGGGCACCGCACCGCGCTGGTCGTCGGCGACGTCATGGGCCGCGGCCTGCGCGCCGCCGTCGCCATGGGCGAACTCCGCACGGCGGTCCGCACGCTGGCCCAGCTCGACCTCGAACCGGCCGAGGTACTCTCCCAGCTGGACGAGATCGCCCGTGGCCTCGGCGCCCCCGGGGGCGTCCAGCAGGCGACCCGGGCGGCCCGCCGCCCCCGCGAGGCGGACCTGTCGGAGGTGTACCTCGCCACCTGCGTCTACGCCGTCTACGACTCCGTCACCCGGCGCTGCACCTTCGCCAACGCGGGCCATCTGCCGCCCGTGCTGGTCGAGCCGGGCGAGCCGGCGCTGATGCTCGACGTGCCGCCGGGCATGCCGCTCGGCGTCGGCGGGGAGCCCTTCGAGGAGGTCGAGGTCGAACTGCCCGAAGGCGCCCTGCTCGCGCTCTACACGGACGGCCTGGTCGAAAGCCGCGACCACCCCCTGGACGAGGGCCTCCAGGCCTTCGTCAGCGCGCTCTCCGACCCGACCCAGCCGCTGGAGGACGTCTGCGACCACGTCCTCAACACCCTGGACACCCATCACGGCGAGGACGACATCGCGCTGCTGATGGCACGTGTACAGGGGCTGCCCACGGAGTCCGTCGGCGACTGGACCCTGCCGCGCGAGCCGCGCAGCGTGGGCCGGGCCCGCGAGTACGCCCGCGCCCAGCTGCTCGCCTGGGACATGGAACCCCTGGTCGACACCACGGAGCTCCTGGTCAGCGAACTGGTCACCAACGCCCTGCGCTACGGCGAGGGCGAGATCCGGCTGCGCCTCCTGCTCGACCGCACCCTGGTCTGCGAGGTGTGGGACTCCGGCCTGGTCCAGCCCCGACGCCGCCGGGCCCGCGACACCGACGAGGGCGGCCGCGGCCTCCAGCTCGTCGGCCTCCTGAGCGCGGCGTGGGGCTCCCGCCGGACCCCGCGGGGCAAGACGGTCTGGTTCGAACTGCCCCTGCCCGGTGGCGACACGAGCCTCACGGACCCGGCGGAGGCCCTGCTGAGCCTGTTCTGACCCGGAACCGAACACAGGTACTGCTCGTCCTCCCCGGCAACATCGACCGCACCACCGGGGGGAGACGGCATGGGCCGCACGGAAGTCGCCGGCAGCGAGAACTCCTCAGCGCCGCACGGGGACGCCGCGCCCGGCCCGCGGAGCGGTGCGAGACGCCGGCGCTGGATCAGACGCACGGCCGTCGGCCTCGCCCTGCTCCTGCTGCTCCCGCTCCTCTCCGTGCTGACAGCCCTCAGGATCACCTACATGGGCGATCCGGCCGACGGCACCCACAGCCGTGGCCGTGACGCCCTCTGGCTGGGCCACGCCTGGGTCGACGGGCGCAAGAAGGATGCCGACGTCACCGCCCTGGCCCGCCGTCTGCGAGACAGCGGCATCCGCGACCTGTACGTCCACTCGGGACCGCTGGAGCACGACGGCACGCTCCCCGCGTCGGTCCACCCCCGAGCGCGCTGGTTCATCGACGCCGTGCACGACCAGCTCCCCGGCGTCCGCGTCCAGGCGTTCCTGGGGGACGTCGTCGCCACCGAGGGCGACGAGGGCATGAGGCTGGAGGACCCGACAACGCGCGGCACCGTCCTCCGCTCCACCCGCCGGATCCTGGACCTCGGCTACGACGGTGTCCACCTCGACCTCGAACCCCTGCACTCCGGCGACCGGAACTACCTGCGCCTCCTCGACGCCCTGCACCGCGAGACCCGCTCCCGGGACGCCCTGCTCTCCGTCGCGGCCCACCAGATCGACCCGCTCCCCGGCCTGCACACCCTGCGTGGCGGTCTCACCGGCCACCCCAAGTGGTGGTCGCAGGAGTTCTTCGGCCAGGTCGCCCGCCGCGTCGACCAGATCGCCGTGATGTCGTACGACACCGCGCAGCCCCTGGAGAGCACCTACGGCGGCTATGTCGCCCAGCAGACCTCTCTCGCCCTGGAGGTCACCCCGCCCTCCACCGACCTGCTGATGGGCCTGCCCTTCTACTGGGAGAACGACGTCAGCCACTGGGGCCACGCCGAGACGGTGCCCGCGGCGGTCCGGGGCGTCCGCCTCGGCCTGTCCCGCACGGACGCGGACCGGGCCCGCTTCGGCGTCGCACTGTACATCGACTACGCGGCGACCGAGGCGAACTGGCGAGCGTACGAGGAGGACTGGGTCAGCGGGTGCTCAGCCTGCTGAGGAGCGCCTCCTGATCTTCGAGCCCAGCCACACCAGCGGGTCGTACTTGCGGTCGACCGCCCGCTCCTTCAGGGGGATCAGCGCGTTGTCCGTGATCTTGATGCCCTCGGGGCAGACCTCCGTGCAGCACTTGGTGATGTTGCAGTAGCCGAGGCCGTGTTCGTCCTGGGCGGTGGCCTTGCGGTCCAGGCCGGACTCCGCCGCCGCGTCCAGCGGGTGCATGTCGAGCTCCGCGACCCGCATCAGGAAACGCGGCCCGGCGAACGCCTGCTTGTTCTCCTCGTGGTCGCGGACCACGTGGCAGGTGTCCTGGCACAGGAAGCACTCGATGCACTTGCGGAACTCCTGCGAGCGGTCCACGTCCTCCTGCCTCATCCGGTACTCGCCCGGAGCGACACCGGCCGGCGGGACGAACGCCGGCACCTCCCTCGCCTTCTGGTAGTTGAAGCCGACGTCGGTGACCAGGTCGCGGATCACCGGGAAGGCGCGCAGGGGCGTGACCGTGATCATCTCCGCCCGGTCGAAGACCGACATGCGCGTCATACACATCAGCCGGGGACGGCCGTTGATCTCAGCCGAGCAGGAACCGCACTTGCCCGCCTTGCAGTTCCAGCGCACGGCGAGGTCGGGCGCCTGGGTGGCCTGGATGCGGTGGATGATGTCGAGCACCACCTCACCATCGTTGACCTCGACCCCGAAGTCCTCAAGGCCGCCGCCGTCCACGTCCCCGCGCCACACCTTGAAGTGGGCCGTATAGCCGCTCATTCGTGGAGCTCCTCTTCGGCGAGGTACTTGACCAGCTCCTCCTTGTCGAACAGGGCGAGCAGGTCGTCACGGACGGGTTCGGTGGTCTCACGGGTGAGGGCGATCTGGCCGCGGACCGGGTCCGTCGCCCCCAGGCCGCCCGTGGGGTCGGTGAGCGCGCACAGCAGATTGATCCGGCGCCACGTGCGGTCCATCCCCGGATGGTCCTCACGCGTGTGCCCGCCGCGCGACTCGGTGCGCTCCAGCGCGGCCCGCGCCACGCACTCGCTGACCAGCAGCATGTTCCTGAGGTCCAGGGCGAGGTGCCAGCCCGGGTTGAACTGCCGGTGCCCCTCGACCCCGGCCCGGCGCGCCCGCAGCCGCAGCTCGGCCAGCTTCTGCAGGGCCTGCTCCATCTCCGGCTCCCGGCGGATGATGCCGACCAGGTCGTTCATCGTCTGCTGGAGCTCCTGGTGCAGGGTGTACGGGTTCTCCGGCGGGCCCCCCGACGGTTCCTCGATCTCCGCCTCGGCCGAGAAGGGCCGCAGCGCCTCCGCCGCAGCCGCGTCGATCTGGACGTCGTCCACCACGGGCCGCGCCCCGGCCAGACCGGCCGCGTACTCGGCCGCGTGTCGGCCCGCCCGGCGGCCGAACACCAGCAGGTCGGACAGGGAGTTGCCGCCGAGCCGGTTGGAGCCGTGCATACCGCCGGCCACCTCACCGGCCGCGTACAGCCCGGGCACCCCGCGCGCGGCCGCCGTGTCGGACTCGACCGCGACCCCGCCCATCACGTAGTGGCAGGTGGGCCCGACCTCCATCGCCTCCGCCGTGATGTCGACGTCCGCCAGCTCCTTGAACTGGTGGTACATCGACGGCAGCCGGCGCCTGATGACCTCGGCGGGCATCCGCGTCGACACGTCGAGGAACACGCCCCCGTGCGGGGAGCCGCGCCCCTCCTTCACCTCGGCGTTGATCGCCCGCGCGACCTCGTCACGGGGGAGCAGCTCGGGCGGGCGCCGGTTGTGGTCCGGGTCGTCGTACCAGCGGTCGCCCTCCTCCTCCGTCTCGGCGTACTTGTCCTTGAAGACGTCGGGGATGTAGTCGAACATGAACCGCTTGCCGTCGGAGTTGCGCAGCACCCCGCCGTCGCCGCGCACCGACTCGGTGACGAGGATGCCCTTCACCGACGGCGGCCAGACCATGCCGGTCGGGTGGAACTGCACGAACTCCATGTTCAGCAGGGGAGCGCCCGCGAGCAGGGCCAGCGCGTGGCCGTCGCCCGTGTACTCCCACGAGTTCGACGTCACCTTGAAGGACTTGCCGATGCCGCCGGTGGCGATCACCACGGCGGGTGCCTCCAGCACGAAGAAGCGGCCCGACTCGCGCTCGTAGGCGAAGACCCCGCAGACCCGGCCCCCCTCCTTCAGCACGCGCGTGACCGTGCACTCCTGGAAGACCTTCAGCCGGGACTCGTAGTCGCCGGTCTCCTTGTGGTCCTCCTGCTGGAGGGAGACGATCTTCTGCTGGAGCGTGCGGATCAGCTCCAGGCCGGTACGGTCACCGACGTGCGCGAGGCGCGGGTACTCGTGCCCGCCGAAGTTGCGCTGGGAGATCCGGCCGTCCTTCGTACGGTCGAAGAGCGCACCCCAGGTCTCCAGCTCCCACACCCGCTGCGGTGCCTCCTGGGCGTGCAGTTCGGCCATCCGCCACTGGTTGAGGAACTTGCCGCCGCGCATGGTGTCGCGGAAGTGCACCTGCCAGGAGTCGTTCTCGTTGGCGTTGGCCATCGCCGCCGCGATGCCGCCCTCGGCCATCACCGTGTGCGCCTTGCCGAACAGCGACTTGCAGATCACGGCCGTACGGGCGCCCCGCTCGCGGGCCTCGATGGCGGCGCGCAGCCCGGCACCGCCCGCGCCCACCACGACGACGTCCCACTCCTGCCGGTCGACCACGGACATCAGAAGGCCTCATCCCTCTAGAAGAAGCGCGGATCGTCGAAGGCACCCGACGCGACCAGGTAGACGTAGAAGTCGGCGAGCGCCACGCTCACCAGCGACGCCCAGGCGAGCTGCATGTGCCGGGCGTTGAGCTTCCCCGCCCACTGCCACATCCGGTAGCGCACGGGATGCCTGGAGAAGTGCTTGAGCTTGCCGCCGACGATGTGCCGGCAGGAGTGGCAGGAGATCGTGTACGCCCAGATCAGCACGATGTTGACCAGGAACACGAGCGTGCCGAGACCCATGTGGCCCCACGCGTAGGTCTCGTCGCGGAAGGCGAGCACGGTGTCGTAGGTCAGGATCCCGGCGACCACGAGGGCGGCGTAGAAGAAGTACCGGTGGATGTTCTGCAGGATCAGCGGGAAGCGGGTCTCGCCGGTGTACTTCTTGTGCGGCTCGGCGACCGCGCAGGCCGGCGGGGACGCCCAGAAGCCCCGGTAGTAGGCCTTGCGGTAGTAGTAGCAGGTCAGGCGGAAGCCGAGCGGGAAGATCAGGATGATGATCGCGGGGGAGATGCCCCACCAGCTCCCGAAGATCTCCCAGTTCGGGCCGGACCGCATCGGCTCGCAGTTCTCCGCCAGGCACGGGGAGTAGAAGGGCGAGACGTACGGCGCCGCGTAGTAGCCGGTGTTCGCGAAGGCCCGCCAGGTCGAGTAGACGATGAAGGCGAGCAGGCCCGCGGCGGTGCCGGCCGGGGCCAGCCACCAGCGGTCGGTGCGCAGGTGCGGGGCGGCGATCGCGGCCCGCGCAGCGCCCCGGACACCGCCGCTCTCAGGTCTGGGTTCGGTGGCAGGGGGTTCCGTACCAGTGGCCACGTGACGACTCCGGTCGGGTTCGGGGGAGGTGCCGGTCGCGCTCGACTCCTCCCCGGGTCAGGGAGCGCGCCGGTCCCGGGCGCCGAGCCCCTCGTCGTCCGAGTCGCTCCACAGGGCGGAGTCGTACGGCGTGTCCGAGATGGTGACCAGCTCGGGGCGGGTCGGCGCGGACGGTGACGCGGCGGCGTCGCGCAGCAGGGCGACGCTCTCGCGCAGGTGGTTGGCGTCGGCTCGGACGCGGCGCATCTCCAGGCCGCCGGTGCCGAGCTGCTTCTCCAGGCGCCCCAGCGATCGGAACACTTCGTCGAGACTGCGCTGGACTGACGTCAGTTCGTCGTGAACGGACATGACTTGCCCTCACTTCCGCGGGTCCTTCGTGGCCCAAGGCGGCAACGCTCATGCGCCTGCGAGTGTTGCGCGTCACACCTTGTGCTGTGAAGGGATGTGCATCGATTGGCCGAGGCGTACGGGTGCACTGCGCGGTGCGTTGCGCCGCACGGGTGACTTCCCGTCCGTGACCGCCGTGTCGCCCTGTGTTGCCGAACCCTTTCCTCTTCAGTGGCCGCATACATCAGATGAACGCCAAATACCGCCAAACGTGATCATAACGCCCGCGGCTTCCCGGAGGTAGCACAGATGTCCCAGCACGGCGTCGGCCCGCGCGCGGTCATGCGCTCGGTCGCCTTCCTCACCGCGGGCGTGCTCGCGGTGCCCGCGCTCGCCGGATGCGGCTCCGACGACCCGTCCGGCAAGCCGCTCGCCGGGCAGGACATCCAGCCCGCCCCCCGCGACCGGATCACCGACGGAGGCACCCTGCGCTGGGCCGTCGACTCCGTCCCCGACACGCTGAACACCTTCCAGTCGGACGCCGACGCCACCACTGCCCGCGTCGCCCAGGCCGTCCTGCCGTCGATGTTCCGCTTGGACGCCTCCGGCCGCCCGGAGCGCAACCCCGACTACCTGGAGTCCGCCGAGGTCGTCGACACCGAGCCCAAGCAGGTCGTCCTGTACAAGCTCAACCAGCAGGCCGTCTGGAGCGACGGCCGGGAGATCGGCGCCGCCGACTTCGCCGCCCAGTGGCGCGCCCTGTCCGGCAAGAACACCGCCTACTGGACCGCCCGCAACGCCGGCTACGACCGCATCCAGAAGATCGAGCGCGGCGACAACGCCCTGGAGGTCCGGGTCACCTTCAGCCGCCCCTACGCGGACTGGCGCTCGCTGTTCTCCCCGCTGTACCCGAAGGACGTCATGGGCACCCCGGACTCCTTCAACGACGGGGCCCGCAAGAAGCTCAAGGTCAGCGCCGGACCCTTCACGGTGAAGGAGGTCGACCACAAGGACGAGGAGATCACCCTCGCCCGCAGCCCGCGCTGGTGGGGCAAGCCGGCCAAACTCTCCGAGATCGTGCTGCGCACCGTCCCGCGCGACAAGCGGGCCGCCGAGCTGGCCGCCGGCGACCTCGACCTGGCCGAGATCGACCCCACGGCGGCCCGCCGCATCACCGTCGCCGCCCGCCCGCAGAGTTCCACCAGCCCGCTGATGGGCCCCGGCGCCGACCGGTCCGCCGCGGACTCCCTGGAGTCCTGGGCCCGGGCCAACGGCTCCGACGAGGACGCCGCCGACGAGGAGATCGTCGCCCGCAAGAAGCTGCGCAAGGCGGCCGCCAAGTACGCCAGGCAGCAGCAGGCCCTCAGCGGCTTCGAGGTCCGCAAGTCCCTGGAGCCCGCCTACACCCAGCTCGCCCTGAACGGCGCCGAGGGCCCGCTCACCGACGAACGCGTCCGCAGGGCCGTCGCCCGCGCCCTGGACCGCAAGGAACTCGCCCGGGTCGTCCTCGGACCCCTCGGCCTGCCCGCCGTCCCGGTCGGCAGCCACCTCGCCCTGTCCGGCCAGGCCGCCTACGCGGACAACAGCGGCGCCCTCGGCGACCAGGACACCAAGGAGGCCCAGGCGCTGCTCGCGGACGCCGGGTGGGTGCGCGGCGGCCCGGTCAAGGAGGAGAAGAAGAAGGAGAAGGCGGCCGGTCCCGAGGGCGGCAAGGCCGACGACACCGGCGAGGACGACAAGGCGCGGCGCGGACCGGACCCCGCGGAGCACGTCGCCCGGGACGGCAAGCAGTACGCGCACCAGGGTGGCCGGCCCGGGGCGTACGCCCCCCGCGGCACCGCCGCCCCGGCGAACCAGGAGGCCGCCCCGCTCGCCAAGAACGGCAAGCCCCTCACGCTCCGCTTCGTGCTGCCCTCCGGGCCCGGCTCCCAGACGCTGCGCACGGTCGCGGACCGCATCTCCCGCATGCTGGAGCGCGTCGGCATCACCACCGAGATCTCCAAGGTCTCCGACGAGTCCTATTTCAAGGACCACATCGCCTCCGGCCAGTACGACCTCGCCCTGTACTCCTGGCCCGCCACGGCGTTCCCCGCCACCGACGCCCGCCCCGTCTACGCCAAGCCCGTCCCGGCCGCCGACGGCTCGCTGAACGTCGAGCAGAACTACACCCGCGTCGGCACCGACCAGGTCGACCAGCTCTTCGACGAGGCCGTGGCCACCCTCGACGAGAGCGAGTCCCGCTCCCTGCTTCGTAAGGCCGACTCCCGGATCTGGGCGGCGGCCGGCTCGATCCCCCTCTTCCAGCGCCCCCAGCTCCTGGCGGCCCGCAAGAACCTGGTCAACACCGGCGCCTTCGGCCTCGGCACGCCGGTCTACGAGGACATGGGCTTCCTGAAGAAGGGCGCGAAGCCGGCGGCGGGCCCGTCGGTGAAAGGCTCGAAAGCCCCGTAGCTCTGGGAACGCCTCATAGCTCTGGAAACGCTCAAACGCCTTGCCGTCCCACGCCCGGCGTCCCCACCATGAGACCAGCAGTGATCATGGTGCGGACGCCGGGCGTCCGTACGCGGGGGGATGGGAGCCGGGGGATGCACGGCATGGCGGGGCGGGTCTGCAGGGCCGGGCTGGTCATCGGGGTGCTGGTGGCGGGGGTGGCGGCCTGTACGGGGGGCTCGGGCGGGAACGACGCCGACCAGGGCCGCAGGACGGACAAGCCCGTCGCGAGGGCCTGCGCGAACGGAACCTTCACCTGGTCCCACCTCACCGAGCGGGACCGGCTGACCGGCGTCTCCGACCTGGAGCGGCTCGGTAAGGGCGGTGGTCCCCTGCGGAACCCGATGCGGCGGGTGTACACCCCCAGCCCCTCGGTACGCGCCGACGGACCGGCCCCGTCCCCCGCGGAGATCCTCTTCTCGCTCGGCAAGAAGGCCGGCGAGATCGACTCCGACGCGCGCACCTTGGCGGAGGCGGGCGAGACCTGGCCGTTCACCGACGTCCGGCAACCGGCCCCGGAGCTCGACACCGACCGCATCAAGCCCGACGCGGCGGGCGAGTACATCCAGTACGCCGGTGTGAGGGAGGTGGCGGCGGACTTCCGCTACCGCTGCCCGGACGGCAGGACCGTCTCCGGCCACGCCCGGAACTGGACGGTCGACTTCGCCGTCCTGACCGACTGTGAGGTGCGCCCGGACTCACCCGTGGCCCGGGAGGTCGCCCGGCGCTCCTGCGGACCGGCCTGACCTGCACCGACGTATCCCGGCTAACCCCTGCGGCCGCAGCCCCGTACCATGGGGTGAGGCCGTGGCATGTTGAGCCCGGCAGGGCCCGCGCACCACCGATGTACGCGCAGGGCATTCACTACTCCGGGAGTACGCCTTTTATGGCCACGCGCCACGACATCCGCAACGTCGCTATCGTCGCCCACGTCGACCACGGCAAGACCACCATCGTCGACGGCATGCTGAAGCAGGCCGGTGCCTTCGCCGCGCATCAGCTCGAAGGCGTCGACGACCGCATGATGGACTCGAACGACCTGGAGCGTGAGAAGGGCATCACGATCCTGGCCAAGAACACGGCGGTGAAGTACCACCCGAAGGACGGGGGGGACGTCATCACCATCAACATCATCGACACCCCCGGCCACGCCGACTTCGGTGGCGAGGTCGAGCGCGGTCTGTCGATGGTCGACGGTGTCGTCCTGCTCGTGGACGCCTCCGAGGGCCCGCTCCCGCAGACCCGCTTCGTGCTGCGCAAGGCGCTCCAGCAGCGCCTGCCCGTCATCCTGTGCATCAACAAGACGGACCGCCCGGACTCCCGGATCGACGAGGTCGTCAACGAGACCTACGACCTCTTCCTCGACCTGGACGCCGACGAGGAGCAGATCGAGTTCCCGATCGTCTACGCCTGCGGCCGCGATGGCATCGCCTCGCTGACCAAGCCGGACAACGGCACGGTCCCGTCGGACTCCACCAGCCTGGAGCCGTTCTTCTCCACGATCCTGGAGCACATCCCGGCCCCGACCTACGACGAGGGCGGCCCGCTCCAGGCCCACGTCACCAACCTGGACGCCGACAACTTCCTCGGCCGTATCGCGCTGCTCCGCGTCGAGCAGGGCGAGCTGCGCAAGGGCCAGACGGTCGCGTGGATGAAGCGTGACGGGTCCGTCAGCAACGTCCGCATCTCCGAGCTGATGATGACCGAGGCGCTCACCCGCAAGCCGGCCGAGATGGCGGGCCCCGGTGACATCTGCGCGGTCGCCGGTATCCCGGACATCATGATCGGCGAGACCCTGGCCGACCCGGAGAACCCGGTCGCGCTGCCGCTGATCACGGTCGACGAGCCCGCGATCTCCATGGTCATCGGCACCAACACCTCCCCGCTGGTCGGCCGTGGCGCCACCGGCAAGGGCGCCGACAACAAGGCGGCCGTCAAGGACCGCAAGGTCACCGCCCGCCAGGTCAAGGACCGCCTCGACCGCGAGCTGATCGGTAACGTCAGCCTCCGGGTGCTGGACACCGAGCGGCCGGACGCCTGGGAGGTGCAGGGCCGTGGTGAGCTGGCGCTGGCCATCCTGGTCGAGCAGATGCGCCGTGAGGGCTTCGAGCTGACCATCGGCAAGCCGCAGGTCGTCACCAAGGAGGTCGACGGCAAGACGTACGAGCCCGTCGAGCGCATGACGATCGACGTGCCCGAGGAGCACATGGGCGCGGTCACCCAGCTCATGGGCGTCCGCAAGGGCCGCATGGACAACATGTCGAACCACGGCTCCGGCTGGGTGCGCATGGAGTTCGTGGTGCCGTCCCGCGGTCTCATCGGTTTCCGGACCGAGTTCCTGACCCAGACCCGCGGCACCGGCATCGGGCACTCCATCCACGAGGGCTTCGAGCCCTGGTTCGGCACCCTGCAGACCCGTAACAACGGCTCGCTGGTCGCCGACCGCTCCGGTGCCGTCACCGCCTTCGCGATGACGAACCTCCAGGAGCGCGGCGTGCTCTTCGTGGACCCCGGCACCGAGGTGTACGAGGGCATGATCGTCGGTGAGAACTCGCGCTCCGACGACATGGACGTGAACATCACCAAGGAGAAGAAGCTCACGAACATGCGGTCCTCCTCGGCCGACTCGTTCGAGGCGATCGTCCCGCCGCGCAAGCTGTCGCTGGAGCAGTCCCTGGAGTTCTGCCGGGACGACGAGTGCGTGGAGGTCACCCCGGAGGCCGTGCGCATCCGCAAGGTGAACCTGGACGCCCGCGAGCGTGCCCGCGCCGCGAGCCGCGCCAAGCACGGCTGACGCCCTTCACAACGGCACCGGGCACCCCGCTCATGCGGGGTGCCCGGTGCCGTTGCGTAAAGAAGGGGGAACGCGAAGGGAAGGGGTAGGGAAAACCCTCGATTTGCCGGTGACAGCCGTCAGAGGCGGTTTTCTCCCACTACCCTGCTCCGGAAGCGCCACGCCTCCCCGGTACCGGGGAACGCGCAACGGCCTTACCGCACAAGCTTCTTGAGCGCGCGACAGACTCCGGTGGCACCCTGCACGGGACCCACGGTACGCCGCAAGCGGTTTATCTCACTCTCGCGTCCGGAATGCGGACAGCCGACACCGATAGATGTGTAACAAGTCCGTTTCGCAGGGATCTTTCACCAAACCCTTTGTCCGGATTTTGGAAGATGTAGGCGAGAGCTGTGATCGAACCGAGACCTCGAGAGTGTGGTTCGGTCCTGGCGTTTGGCAGATAGTTAGGCGCGTAGAGCTCGGATGTACGGGTCAGTAGCCGGCAGCGGCGCGACTCACGAGCGCGGGGGCACTCGACGAATTCCGGCACCGGCGACGGGCGGGGGCCGTGATGTGTCGTGTGCTCCCTTCGCGGTGAACCAATGACTTCATAGGAGGAACCCATGCGCGGTGCCAAGAGCGCCAAGTGGGTCGCGGGGGCGATAGTCGTCGCCCTGGCCGCCACCGCCTGCGGCGGCGGCGACGACAGTGCCGGCGACGACATGAACAAGGGGAAGGCCGACCCGAACGGCATCGTCACTGCGCAGCTGAGCGAGCCCCAGAACCCGCTCCAGCCGGCCAACGCCAAGGAGAGCCAGGGCAGCCGCGTGCTGCGCACGATCTTCGCCGGCCTGGTCGACTACGAGCCCGGCACCGGCAAGCTCGAGTACGTCAACGCCGAGTCGGTCACGCCGAACAAGGACTCGTCGGAGTGGACCGTCAAGCTCAAGCCGGGCTGGAAGTTCCACGACGGCACCCCGGTCACCGCGAAGTCCTACGTGGACTCCTGGAACTGGTCCGCCAACATCAAGAACAACCAGACCAACTCCAGCTGGTTCTCCGACATCGTCGGCTTCGCGGACGTGCACCCGGAGAAGGGTGACCCGAAGAGCGACAAGATGTCGGGTCTGAAGGTCGTCGACGACAACACCTTCACGATCAAGCTGTCGCAGCCGGTCTCGTACTTCGCGTACAAGCTGGGCTACGACGTGTGGGCGCCGCTGCCCGAGGCCTTCTTCAAGGACCCGAAGGGCTTCGGCCAGAAGCCGGTCGGCAACGGCCCGTACAAGTTCGTGTCCTGGGAGCACAACAAGCTCATCAAGGTCCGCAAGTTCGCGGGCTACAAGGGCCCGAACGTCGCCAAGAACGGCGGCATCGACTTCAAGAACTACACGACCGCCGACGCCGCGTACTCGGACCTGCGCTCGGACAACGTGGACTGGATCGAGCAGGTCCCGACCACCGCGCTGACGAACTACAAGTCGGACCTCGGCGACCGCGCCATCGACGAGCCGTACTCGGCCGTCCAGTCGATCGTCCCGGCGTTCTACACCAAGCAGTTCAAGGACATCGACCCCAAGGTCATCCAGGGTCTGTCCATGGCGATCGACCGCCAGACGATCACCAAGACGGTCCTCCAGGGCACGCGTACCCCGGCCGACTCCTACGTCGCCCCGGGCGTCCTCGGCTACAAGAAGGGCGCGCTCGGCGACATCGTCAAGTTCGACCCGGCCCAGGCCAAGAAGCTCATCCAGGAGGGTGGCGGCGTCCCGGGCAACAAGATCCAGATCCAGTACAACGCCGACCAGGACCACAAGCCCTGGGTCGACGCGGTCTGCAACTCGATCCGCAAGTCCACCGGCGTGGAGTGCACCGGCGACCCGAAGCCGACCTTCCAGGCCGACCTCGACGCGCGTGACAAGGACCAGGTCAAGTCCATGTACCGCGGTGGCTGGGTGCTGGACTACCCGGTCAACTCGAACTTCATGCGCGACCTGTACGGCACCACGGCGGCCGGTAACACCAGCGGTTACTCCAACAAGGCGTTCGACAAGCTGAGCTCCGAGGCGGACAAGGCCAGCTCGATCGACGAGACCGTGAAGCTGTACCAGAACGCGGAGCAGCTCCTCGCCAAGGACATGCCGGCGATTCCGCTCTGGTTCTACAAGGTCAACAGCGGTCAGTCCAAGAACATCCTGGGCAAGATCGAGTACGGCCAGGACGGTGACCCGATCTTCGACACCATCCAGGTCAAGCAGAAGTAACCAGACGACCGCAGACCGGTGCCGCCTCTCCCGCACAAGGGGAGCGGCGGCGCCGGTCCGTAGGCACAGGCCTCCACCTCACCCCCCTCACCTGCGGTAGATGAGTGCGCAGGCCTCGCCGACCCCTCACGGCATGGAGGCGCAAGATGGGGCGCTACGCCGCCAGGCGACTGCTCCAGATGATCCCGATCTTCATCGGGACAACTCTGTTGATCTTCTTGATGGTCCACATCCTGCCGGGCGACCCGGTCCGGGCCATCTACGGGGACAAGGCTCCCGATCCCGCACAGATCGCGCAGATCAAGCGCGAGTACGGCTTCGACAAGCCCGTCCTCGAGCAGTACTTCCACTACATGCTGAACCTCCTCAAGGGAGACTTCGGCAACAACCTCGCCGGACGCCCGGTCGTCGACCTCATGGCCGACGCCTTCCCGGTGACTCTGCGGCTGACGCTGCTGGCCATCACCATCGAGATCATCATCGGTGTCGGCCTGGGGGCGTGGGCCGGTCTGCGGGCCGGCAAGGCCGCCGACACCGGCGTGCTGGTCTTCACCCTGACGGTGATCTCCATCCCGGTGTTCGTCCTCGGCTTCATCGCCCGGTTCATCTTCGCCGACGAACTCGGCTGGCTGCCGCCCAACGTCCAGGACTCCACGAGCTACTCGCAGCTGTTCCTGCCCGCGTTCGTCCTGGCCATGTTGTCGATGGCCTATGTGGCCCGGCTGACCCGGACGACCTTCGCCGAGAACCTGCGGGCCGACTACATGCGCACCGCTCTCGCCAAGGGCCTGCCCCGGCGCCGCGTCATCGGTGTCCACCTGCTGCGCAACTCGCTGATCCCGGTCGTCACCTTCGTCGGTACCGACGTCGGCGGCTTCATCGGCGGCGCGGTCATCACCGAGGGCATCTTCAACATCCAGGGTGTCGGCAACCTCCTCTACAGGGCGATCCAGACGAGCGAGGGCTCGACGGTCACGGGTGTGGTGACGGTCCTCGTCCTCGTCATCCTCCTGATCAACCTGCTCATCGACCTGCTGTACGCGGTCCTGGACCCGAGGATCCGGTATGCCTGACGTGACCAAGGCCCAGACCACCGACGCCGCGACCGTGGACGCCGTGGCCCCGCCGGCCGTCGACGCCCCCGGCAAGGCGAGCACGCAGAAGAGCGACAAGCCGCGCTCCCTGTGGGGCGACGCCTGGTACGACCTGCGCCACCGGCCCATGTTCTGGATCTCCTCGGTGCTGCTGGTCCTGCTGCTCGTGATCGCCGCGTTCCCCGGCTGGTTCACCAGCGTCGACCCGCGTGACGGCGACCTCGTCCACCACTACCTGGGCAAGCCGGAGCTGGGGCACCTCTTCCAGCCCGACTGGTTCGGCTACGACCAGCAGGGCCGCTCGATCTACTCGCGTGTCATCCACGGCACCCGTGCCTCGATCCTCGTCGGCGTCTGCGTCACCGCGGCCGTCACGCTGCTCGGCGGTCTGCTCGGCATGCTGGCCGGTTACTTCGGCGGCTGGGTCGACTCGGTGATCTCCCGGATCGTCGACATCTTCTTCGGCCTGCCCTTCCTGCTCGGCACGATGGTCGTCCTGAACGCCTTCACCGAGCGCAAGGTGTACGTGGTCATCCTGGCCCTGGCCTTCCTGGGCTGGACCTCGATCGCCCGCGTCATGCGCAGCTCGGTGATCACGGCCAAGCAGGCGGACTATGTGACGGCGGCCCGGGCGCTCGGCGCCGGCACCACGCGGATCCTGTTCCGCCACGTGATGCCGAACGCCGTCGCGCCGACCATCGTCGTGGCCACGATCGCCCTCGGCGGTTACATCTCGGCCGAGGCGACGCTGTCGTTCCTCGGCCTCGGCCTCAGCGACCCGACGATCTCGTGGGGCATCGACATCTCCGAGGGCAGCAAGGTGATCCGGGACAACCCGCACACGCTGCTGTTCCCGGCGGGCATGCTCAGCCTCACCGTCTTCGCGTTCATCATGCTCGGCGACGCGGTCCGCGACGCCCTTGACCCGAAGCTGCGCTGAGGAGGGCGTACGTGACCACCATCGACAAAACCCGGAACGTCCCCGAGCCGCGCGGCGCGGCCGAGGGTGACGTCCCCCTGCTCGAAGTGCGCGACCTGCACGTCGAGTTCCACACCCGTGACGGTGTGGCCAAGGCCGTCAACGGCGTCAACTACACCGTGAACTCGGGCGAGACCCTCGCCGTGCTCGGTGAGTCCGGCTCCGGCAAGTCCGTGACCGCGCAGGCGATCATGGGCATTCTCGACATGCCGCCCGGGCGGATCCCGCAGGGTCAGATCCTGTACCGGGGCGAGGACATGCTCACCATGTCCGGCGACGCCCGGCGCAAGATCCGCGGCCGGAAGATCGCCATGATCTTCCAGGACGCGCTGTCCGCGCTGAATCCCGTGCTGTCCGTCGGCTACCAGCTCGGCGAGATGTTCCGCGTCCACCAGGGCCTGAGCAAGAAGGACGCCAAGGCCAAGGCCATCGAGCTGATGGACCGCGTGAAGATCCCGGCCGCCAAGGAGCGCGTCGGCGACTACCCGCACCAGTTCTCCGGCGGTATGCGCCAGCGCATCATGATCGCCATGGCGCTCGCCCTGGAGCCGGACCTGATCATCGCCGACGAGCCGACCACGGCCCTCGACGTGACGGTCCAGGCCCAGGTGATGGACCTGCTCGCGGAGCTGCAGCGCGAGTACAACATGGGCCTGATCCTGATCACCCACGACCTCGGCGTCGTCGCCGACGTCGCGGACAAGATCGCCGTGATGTACGCGGGCCGGATCGTGGAGACCGCGCCCGTGCACGAGCTGTACAAGCGGCCCGCGCACCCCTACACCAAGGGTCTGCTCGAGTCGATCCCGCGCCTGGACCAGAAGGGCCAGGACCTGTACGCGATCAAGGGCCTGCCGCCCAACCTGACGCGTATCCCGTCCGGTTGTGCCTTCAACCCGCGGTGCCCGCAGGCGCAGGACATCTGCCGTACGGACGTCCCGCCGCTGCACCCGGTCACCGAGCGGGACGGCGGCGAGCTGCCCGGCCGCGGCAGCGCGTGCCACTTCTGGAAGGAGACGATCCATGGCTGAGCTGGACAAGACGGACGAGTCCATGGACGCCACCCCCAACGTCACCGAGGTCGAGACGGTGGAGGTGGCCACCGACGAGGAGGCCGTCGCCGCCATCGAGGCGCCGGTCGAACGCGGTGAGCCCATTCTTCAGGTGCGCAACCTGGTCAAGCACTTCCCGCTGACCCAGGGCATCCTGTTCAAGCGTCAGATCGGTGCGGTCAAGGCCGTGGACGGGGTCTCCTTCGACCTCTACCAGGGTGAGACGCTCGGCATCGTGGGCGAGTCCGGCTGTGGCAAGTCCACCGTCGCCAAGCTCCTGATGATGCTGGAGAAGGCGACCGCGGGCGAGATCTTCTACAAGGGCCAGGACATCACCAAGCTGTCCGGGCGCGCGCTGAAGGCGGTCCGACGGAACATCCAGATGGTGTTCCAGGACCCGTACACCTCGCTCAACCCCCGTATGACGGTGGGCGACATCATCGGGGAGACCTTCGAGATCCACCCGGAGGTGGCGCCGAAGGGCGACCGCCGCCGCAAGGTCCAGGACCTCCTGGACGTCGTCGGCCTCAACCCCGAGTACATCAACCGCTACCCGCACCAGTTCTCGGGCGGTCAGCGCCAGCGCATCGGCATCGCCCGCGGCCTGGCCCTCAACCCCGAGATCATCATCTGCGACGAGCCGGTCTCCGCGCTGGACGTGTCCGTCCAGGCACAGGTCATCAACCTGATGGAGAAGCTGCAGAACGAGTTCAACCTCTCGTATCTCTTCATCGCGCACGACCTGTCGATCGTCCGGCACATCTCGGACCGCGTGGGTGTGATGTACCTCGGCAAGATGGCCGAGATCGGCTCGGACACGGAGATCTACGACCACCCGACGCACCCCTACACCCAGGCGCTGCTGTCGGCCGTCCCGGTCCCCGACCCGGCGTCCCGCGAGGGCCGCGAGCGGATCATCCTCACCGGCGACGTCCCGTCCCCGGCCAACCCGCCCTCGGGCTGCCGCTTCCGCACCCGCTGCTGGAAGGCCCAGGACAAGTGCGCCCAGGAGATCCCGCTCCTGGCCATTCCCGAGCGCTTCCAGGGCGAGGACACCCCGGCGGCCCACGAGTCCGCCTGCCACTTCGCCGAGGAAAAGGACGTGGTCCACGCGGCCTGACCTCACCGCATCGTTTCCCGGTATCCCCAAGGGGGCCGGGAAACGCTGCCGTCGGGCCGGGCTTCCACCCCGCGAACTCCCGCCAACTGCGTTAACACGCAGGCAACTTCGCCGACCCGGTTCCGATATACGGACACGTCAGGCTGGTCAGCGTACGGCCGTGCGGGTGCCGTAGACGGGCCGGGGCGCCGGGAGGCGTTCCGGCCCGTCGCCGTGTTCAGGGGGCCGTGATGCCCAGGGAGCGCTTCAGGAAGTCGACCTGGAGGAGGAGCAGGTTCTCGGCGACCTGTTCCTGCGGGGTGATGTGGGTGACGCCGGACAGCGGCAGTACCTCGTGGGGGCGGCCGGCGGCCAGCAGGGCCGAGGACAGGCGCAGGGCGTGGGCGACCACGACGTTGTCGTCGGCGAGGCCGTGGACGACCATCAGGGGGCGGTGCGGCTCGGCGGGGGAGGACAGCCCCTCTGCGGTGATCAGGGAGCTCTTCGCGTACGCCTCCGGGTGCTCCGCCGGAGTGCCCAGGTAGCGCTCGGTGTAGTGGGTGTCGTACAGACTCCAGTCCGTCACCGGCGCGCCCGCGATGCCGGCGTGGAAGACGTCCGGACGGCGCAGCACCGCAAGTCCCGCCAGCCAGCCGCCGTAGGACCAGCCGCGGATCGCCACCCGGGACAGGTCCAGGGGGTAGCGCTTGGCGAGATCCTCCAGGGCCTCCACCTGGTCGTCCAGCGACAGCGTGAAGTCGTGGTGGATCGCCTTCTCCCAGGCGGGGGAGCGGCCCGGGGTGCCGCGGCCGTCCGCGACCACGACCGCGAAGCCCTGGTCCGCGAACCACTGCGAGGTGAGGTGGGCGTTGTGCGCGGCCACCACCCGCTGGCCGTGCGGACCTCCGTACGGGTCCATGAGCACCGGCAGCGGGGTGTCGCCGTCGTAGTCCCGAGGCATAAGCACGGCGCACGGGACGCGGCGTGCGCCCCCCTCGGTGAGCGTCACGCGGGGGGACATACCGGGATCTTCGGCGTACGAAGGGACAGTCCTGGTCGGTTTTCCGTCGCGCAGGACCTGCACCCGTGAACCTGGCCGGTTCAGTGCCGCCGAGACCAGGACCGTCACCTCCCCGGCCCGCACCGCCGCGTGCACGCCCGGCTCCCGCGAGACGCGCTCCACGCCCAGCTCGTTCACCCGGTACACGTGCACCTCGCCCGTCTCCGGCTCCCCGGGGGCCTCCGCGCCCGCCGACGCCGAGATCAGCACGTCGTGCGCGGAGACGTCCAGCAGGGCCCGGACGTGCAGCTGCGCGCCGGTGAGCGGCCGGTCCCCGACCGCCAGCACACGCGCACCACCCTCGTCGGCGATCCGCACCAGCTGACCGGACGGGCTCCAGCACGGCACTCCGGGGAAAAGATCAAGCCATGTTCGATCTTCGTCGGCGTGCACCATCCGTGTCGCGCCCGAGTCCGGTTCCACGGCCAGGATCAGCTGGCTGCGCTGGTCGCGCGCCTGTACGAGCAGCAGCGGCGCGCCCGCCGCTGACCAGTGGACATGTGCCAGGTACGGGTAGCGCGCCCGGTCCCAGACGACCTCCGTCCGCAGCCCGTCCAGGCCGATCACGAACAGCCGCACCTCCGCGTTGCCGGTGCCGGCCGCCGGGTACGGCACCCGCTGCGGCTCCCGTTCCGGATGGGCGGGGTCGGCGATCCACCAGCGCCGCACCGGCGTGTCGTCCACCCGCGCCATGAGCAGCCGGTCCGACTCCGGGGCCCACCAGAAGCCCCGCGAACGCCCCATCTCCTCGGCCGCGATGAACTCGGCCAGTCCGAACGAGACATTCTCCGACTCCGGCTCGGCGAGCGCCCGGTCGTCCTCTCCCTCGGCGCCCACCACCCGCAGGGCACCCTGCGCGACATACGCGATGTGCCGCCCGTCGGGCGACGGGCGCGGGTCGATCACGGGGCCCGGCACGGACAGCCCACGCGCCGTCCCGGCCCGCAGCTCGGCCGCGAAAAGCCGCCCCGACAAGGCGAAAGAGGCCAACTCGACGGCCGTGTCGGTGGCGTACCCGACGATGCCGGCCCCGCCCTCGCGGCTGCGTTCGCGCCGGGCCCGTTCCTCGGGTGAGAGGTCCTCCGAGGCGCCGCCCAGCAGGGCGCGCGGGTCGGCGGCAACGCGCTCAGCGCCCTCCTCCGTGTCGAGGACCCAGAGCGAATTCGCCCGGTCCGTACCGGAACCGGAGCGCAGGAACACGACACGCGAACCGTCGGGCGCCACGGTGAACGAACGCGGCGCGCCGAGCGTGAAGCGCTGGGTACGGGCGTGCCGTCGGGGGAAGGAGTGAGGCTCGGTCGTCATGCCCTGACCATATTGGCCATGCGCCCCCTTGTGCGGCCGTGCGCCGATCGATGCGCGCAGAGGGATAGTTATGATCAATGACGCATAGTGGGTATGAACCTGCTGGCTGCTGTACGGATTTGATGCCCCCATAGTCCGACCCCCCGCGCCCTCGTGGATCTTTGGAGGTGAGCCGCCGTGGCACTCTCGATTTCGGCGGTGGTGCTGCTGGCGATCATCGTCTTCCTGCTGATCAAGAAGTCGGGACTGAAGGCGGGGCATGCGATCGTCTGCATGCTGCTCGGCTTCTACCTCGCCTCCTCGACCGTCGCTCCCACGATCAGCGAGCTGACGACGAACATCGCGGGCATGATCGGCAGCATCAAGTTCTGAGCCTCGCGGGACCTCGTAGGCTGGTCCCATGACGGAACTGCCCTCCCCCAAGCTCTCCGAGCAGGGGGGACCCCCACCTCGCTCCGCGAGGCGTCTGCTGCTGGTGCACGCGCACCCGGACGACGAGTCGATCAACAACGGCGCGACCATGGCCAGGTACGCGGCCGAGGGTGCCCACGTCACCCTGGTCACCTGCACCCTCGGCGAACGCGGCGAGGTCATCCCGCCCGGGCTCGCGCACCTGACGGGCGCCGCTCTGGGCCGGCACCGCCGCCGTGAGCTCACCGCCGCCATGGCCGAGCTCGGCGTCCAGGACTTCCGCCTGCTCGGCGGCGTCGGGCGCTACAGCGACTCCGGGATGATGGGCCTGCCCGACAACGACGACCCCGGCTGCTTCTGGCAGGCCGACGTCGACGAGGCCGCCGCGCACCTCGTCGAGGTGATCCGAGAGGTACGCCCCCAGGTTCTCGTCACCTACGACGACAACGGCGGCTACGGCCACCCGGACCACATCCAGGCCCACCGCGTCGCCATGCGCGCCGCGGAGCTGACCGCCGACGCCGGCCTGCCGATCCCCAAGGTCTACTGGAACCGGGTCCCCCGGCCGGTTGTGGAGGAGTCCTTCGCGCGGCTGAGGGAGGACCTGCCCGGCACGGCCTTCACCAAGGCCGCCGACGTCGACGACGTCCCGGGTGTCGTGCCCGAGGAGCGGATCACCACCGTGATCGACGGCACCTCCCACGCCGCCGCCAAGGCCGCCGCGATGCGCGCCCACGCCACCCAGATCACCGTGGACGGGCCGTACTTCGTGCTGTCCAACGAACTCGCCCAGCCGATCCTCACCACCGAGTACTACGAGCTGGTGCGCGGCGAGGCGGGCCCCGGCGAGCGGGAGACGGACCTGTTCGCCGGTCTCGAGGAGGCCTCATGAGCGACCGGACGCCGATGCTGGCCCAGCCGATGCGCCCGCCCACCGCAGGACGCGTCGGCGCCTGCCTCGGATTCTTCGTGCTCGGCGCCGTGGCCGGCGTCGCGGGGGCCCTGGTGCAGCCCGGGTGGTTCCCGGGCGGGCTGCTGCTCGCCCTGGCCGGAGAGGCCGGAGCCGTCCTGGGCGCCTCATGGGTCGTCCGCGGCCGGGCGGGTGGCGTCGCGGCGGCCGCCGGCTGGATGCTCGCCGTCGTCCTGCTCACCGCCAGCCGTCCCGAGGGCGACTTCCTCTTCGCCGCGGGGAGCGGCTCCTATCTCTTCCTGCTCGGGGGCATCGCCGTGGCTGTGATCTGCGCCACCCTCGCCCCGGGGCGGCAACCGGACGGCGGCCCCGTCCGACTTGCCAAGTGACGTACCACTTCGCCAGACGTGGCCGTGGGGGTCCGGTGTGGGTTTCCATGGCGGTCACGGGATACGGGCGAGAAGTGGCCAGTATGGTGGTGCGCGCCGCCGAGCTGCCCGCGTGAGGTTGTGTCGGGCGGCGGAGCCAACCGGGAGAACCTGCCTTGAGTCGTGAAACTGACACTCCGTCCTCCGGGCCCAACGGGCGCGGCGGAGCCGCCTACCCGTCGGGTACGCCGCCTTACGGCATTCCGGCGGTCCCCGACGCCGGTGCGGACGCGGGCCGTTCCGCCACGCGGCCGGAGGAACGCAAGACCGAGACCACGCTGACGACCCGGATCCGGATCAACATCCCCGGGTCGCGGCCCATTCCGCCCGTGGTGGTGCGCAAGCCCGTCGCGGAGGCGGAGGGCACGGCCGACACCGACACCCGCGGTGAGGCGCCGACGACGGCGGGCACCGCCCCGTCCCCGTCACCGGTCGAGCCTCCCGCCGAGCCAGGCCAGCCGGACGACGGCAAGCCGGCCAGCGACTGGTTCGCGCCCCGCAAGTCGGGCGGCGGCAAGGGCGGTCCGGGCAGTGACTCCACCAACGGCGCCGGGGCCCCGGGCGGTTCGCGTCCGGCCTCGGGCGGTCCCGGTGCCGTGGCGCCGGGTTCCGGTGCCGGTGCGTCCGGAGCGACGCGGCCGGGCACCGGGCGACCCGGAGGTGTGGTCGGCTCCATGGGCGCGCCGGGCGGCTCCCGGTCCGGCGGTACGAACGGTGCCGGACTTCCGGGCGGCGCGACCGGCGGTCCCGTCGCGCCCGGGCACGGCGGCGGCACCGGCTCGTTCGACGTCACCGAGGCCCTCGCGGCGGGCCCGCTGGGCAACGGCTCGCGTCCCGCCCCGGGCGGCGGCGAACCGCGCCGCGACGACCTGCCGTACTTCTCCGAGAACGGCCGCGACGGGCAGAACGGGCAGGGTGGCTACGGCGGTCCGTCCGGCGGTCCCGGGTCGCAGGGCCCGGCGGGCCCGACCGGCGGACCGGTCACCGGCGACGGCCCGATGGTGCCGCCGGCCGGCGGCCCGGGCGGCTTCGACGCACCCGGCGGGCAGGGTGGCGGCGGCTTCACCGCACCGGGCGCTCCCGGTGGCTTCGGCAACGAGCCGGGCGGACCGGGCGGCCGGGGCGGCCCCCACGACTTCAACGCCCCTGGCGGACCCGCCGCCCCTGGTCGCCCCGGCGGCCCTGGCGCCTCCGGCCCCGGCGGCTTCGGTGACCCGGGCAGGCCCGGTGGCCCCGAGGCGTTCGACGAGCCCGGCCGCCCCGGTGGGCCCAACGGCCCCGGAGCTCCTGGTGCCTTCAACAAGCCTGGCCGACCGGGAGGCGCCGGCGCCCCCGGCGGCCCCGGCGCCATAGGCGGCCCTGGCGCCCCCGGAGCGGCTGGCGGCCCCGCGGGCTCCGGCCCGCTCGCCGGCGCCCCCGCTCCCGGCGGTGGCATGAGCGACGACACCGCGATCCTCACCCCCCAGAAGCCGGCCCCCGAGCCGCCGGACGGCCCGGGCTACGGCCCCCGGCACGACAACGTCTCCGGGCACACCGTCACCAGCGGCATTCCCGTCGTACCGTCCGGCGGGGCCTCGCCGTTCGCCCCGGGCGCCCCCGGTGACGGCCCGGTGCCCCACGCCGCTCCGAAGCTGCCCGAGCCGGTCTCGCCGCCCCCGGCGAGTTCCTCGAAGGCACCGAAGAAGAAGGGGCGCAGCAAGCTCGTGCTGCTGGCCGTCGGCGTGGTCGTCCTCGCCGGTGGCGTCTACGGCGCCGGTCTGCTGATGAACCGCACGGACGTGCCCAAGGGCACCACCGTGCTCGGCGTCGACATCGGCGGCACCACCCGCGACGGCGCCGTCAGGAAGCTCGACGAGGCCTTCGACAAGAACGCCGGTAAGGAGCTGAAGCTGTCGGTGGGCGGCAAGACCGTCGCCCTCGACCCGGACAAGGCGGGCCTGCAGTTCGACATGGACGCCACGGCCGACGCGGCGGCGAAGAGCGACTACAACCCGGTCTCCGTGATCGGCTCGCTCTTCGGCAACCACCGTGTCGTCACGCCGGTCATGCCCGTCGACGAGGAGAAGCTGCACGCCTCCCTGGAGCAGGCGGCGGGCGGCTCCGGCGCGTCGACCGACGGCACGATCGAGTTCAAGAACGGCAAGGCGGTCCCGGTGTACGGCAAGACCGGCAAGGGCGTCGACCTGGCCAGGTCGACGACGGTGGTGGAGGAGGCGTACCGCACCCAGGTGGAGAACGGCACGCCCGGCACGGTGAACCTCCCGACCACCACCCGGCAGCCGACCATCTCGAACGCCGAGGTCGACCGGGTCCTGAAGGACTTCGCGCAGCCCGCGATGTCGGCCAAGGCCATCGTGCAGACCGACGCCGCGCACAGCATCCCGTTCGGTGCGCTGTCGCTGCCGAAGATCCTGAGCTTCAAGGCCGTCGACGGCAAGCTCGTGGACACGTACAACCTCAAGGCGCTCCAGGAGGCGTACGGCACGACCTTCGACGGCGTGCAGATCGAGGGCGCGAGCGGCAAGCGCGATGTCACGCCGCAGGACGTCGTCACGGCCCTGCGCAAGGCCCTGCGCGGCAAGACGCCCGCGGAACGCGTCGGAGTCATCGACACCAACCCGAACTGACCTCCGGCCACGCGCCGTACGAGAGCCCCTGCCCGATGAGGGCGGGGGCTCTCGCCGTCACCTCATCGGCATGACACCTGTCATGCGGCACTCCGGACACCCGGCACTGCCCCCGCCGGCACCCCCGACGCCACGATGCCGGTATGACAACGACAGCTTCGGTGGTCGCGTTCGACCAGGTGAGCAAGGCGTACGACGCCGTCCGGGCCGTGGACGGGCTGAGCCTCGACCTCAGGCCGGGGGAGACCGTGGCGCTGCTCGGTCCCAACGGCGCCGGCAAGTCCACCACCCTCGATCTGCTGCTCGGCCTCAAGAACCCCGACAGCGGCACCGTCCGGCTCTTCGGCACCAGCCCCCGGGACGCCATCGTCGCCGGGCGCGTGGGCGCCATGCTGCAGAGCGGCGGCCTCATGGACGAGGTCACGGTCGCCGAACTCGTGCGGCTCGCCTGCGACCTGCACCCCAAGTCGTACCGGCCCTCCGAGGTCCTGTCCCGGGCGGGCATCGCGCAGATCGCCGACCGCAAGGTCAACAAGCTCTCCGGCGGACAGGCCCAGCGCGTCCGCTTCGCCCTCGCGACCGCCGGCGACAGCGACCTCATCATCCTGGACGAGCCCACCACCGGCATGGACGTCACCACCCGCCAGGCCTTCTGGGCCACCATGCGCGAGCAGGCCGACCAGGGCCGGACCGTCCTCTTCGCCACCCACTACCTCGAAGAGGCCGACGCCATCGCCGACCGCGTCCTCGTCCTGCACCGCGGCCGCCTCCTCGCCGACGGCACGGCCGCCGAGATCAAGGCCAAGGCGGGCGCCCGCCGGGTCTCCTTCGACGTGGAGGGCACCGTCGACGAACCCGCCCTGCGCGCCCTGCCCTTCCTGACCGGCATCGACATCTCCGGCCGGACCGTGCGCATCCAGTCCTCAGACGCCGACGCCACCGTCCACGCCTTGTACGGCCTCGGCGTCTACCCCCGCAACCTCGAAGTCGCCGGACTCGGCCTGGAACAGGCCTTCGTCGCCATCACCACCGCCGAGGAGGCGAAGTCGAAGTGAACAGCCTGATCAAGCTGGAGCTCACCCGCGCCCTGCGCAACCGCAAGTTCCTGTTCTTCTCCGTGATCTACCCATCGGTGCTGTTTCTGATCATCGCGGGCAACGCCGACAGCACCACGAAGGTCCCCGGCAGCGACCTGACCCTCCCGACCTACATGATGGTCTCCATGGCGTCCTTCGGCGCCCTCACGGCCGTCCTCATGGGCAACAGCGAGCGCATCGCCAAGGAGCGCGAGGGCGGCTGGGTGCGGCAACTGCGCCTGACCACGCTGCCGGGCCGCGGCTACGTCCTCGCCAAGACCGCGAGCGCCGCCGTCGTCAGCCTGCCGTCCATCGTCATCGTCTTCGCCGTCGCGGCGGCCGTGAAGGACGTACGACTGGCCGCCTGGCAGTGGCTCGCCCTCACCGGCGCGATCTGGGCCGGCAGCCTGGTCTTCGCCGCGCTCGGCGTCGCCCTCGGCTACCTGGCCAGCGGGGACGCGGTCCGGCCGATCACGATGATCACCTACTTCGGCCTCTCGATGCTGGGCGGCCTGTGGATGCCGACCACGACCTTCCCGGGCTGGCTCCAGGACATCGCGAAGTGGCTGCCCACGCACGCGTACGCTGCCCTGGGGCAGGCCATCGAGCAGAGCCGGGCCCCGCACGTCCAGGATCTCGCCGTCCTCGCGGTGTCGTTCGTCCTGTTCGCGGGCGGCGCGGCCTGGCTGTACCGGAAGGACACCCTGAAGGCGTGAACGACGTCGGCGTCGGTATCGGGCAGCGCCCGGTCAACCGCAGGCAGCGCGTGGTGAAGTCGCTGTGGACCGGCATCTGGCTGGTCTACCTGAGCGCACCCGTCACCGACCTGCTGCACGGCGGCCACAGCACCGGCGTGCGGATCCTCGGCTGGCTCGGCCTGGCCGCCTTCGTCACCTGGTACATGCTGCTGGTCTTCCGCACCGGCCGCGGTGAACGCAACGGGCTGGTGCTCGCCTCGCTCGGGGTCCTCGCGGCCCAGTCCACGCTCCTCGCCCTCACCCTGGGCCGCGAGTGGCTGGTGCTGTTCGTGTACGTGTCGATCGCGTCCGGCGCCGCCCTGCCGCTGCGCATGGCCCGCTGGACGATCCCGGGCGCGTGCGCGCTGCTGAGCGCCGTGGCGTTCGCCGTGCCGGGCGGCCACTCCTACCTGGCCGGACTGCTCATCCCGGCCCTGCTCGGCGGCTTCGCGATGACCGGCGTACGCGAACTCGTCCGGACGACCATCGCCCTGCGCGAGGCCCGCGCGACCGTCGCCCAGCTCGCCGCCAACGAGGAGCGCCTGCGCCTGGCCCGCGACCTGCACGACCTGCTCGGCCACTCGCTCTCCCTGATCACGCTCAAGAGCGAGCTGGCCGGGCGGATGCTGCCCGCCCATCCCGACAAGGCGGCCCAGCAGGTCGCGGACATCGAGCAGGTCAGCCGCCAGGCCCTCGTCGACGTCCGCGAGGCCGTCACCGGCTACCGCCGCCCCCGCCTGCACGCCGAACTCGCCGGTGCCCGGGTCGCCCTGACCGCGGCCGGCGTCACCCCCGAGCTGCCCGCCGAACCCGATCTCGCCGGCGTGCCCGAGGAGAGCGAGTCGGCCCTCGCCTGGGCACTGCGCGAGGCGGTCACCAACGTCGTACGGCACAGCGGGGCCCGCCGCTGCACGGTGGAGCTGGTGGGCCGTCAGACCCTCGACGGGCCGGTACTGGAACTCACCGTCGAGGACGACGGCTCGGGCGGCAAGGGCACCGGCGAGGGCAACGGCCTCGCGGGTCTGACCGAGCGCCTCACCAAGGCGGGCGGCTCCCTGGAGGCGGGCCCGTCCAGGCACGGCTTCCGGCTGGTCGCCCGCGTGCCGACGGCCGGACCGGCGGACGTAGGATCCCGGGCATGAGCCGCACGATCAAGGTCCTGCTCGCCGAGGACCAGTCGATGGTCCGCGAGGCCCTGGCCGCCCTGCTCGGCCTGGAGGAGGACATCGAGGTCGTGGCCCAGGTGGCCCGCGGCGACGAGGTCCTCCAGGCGGCCCGCGCCCACGCCGTGGACGTGGCCCTGCTGGACATCGAGATGCCCGGCGCGACGGGCATAGAGGCCGCGGCCCGCCTGCACGCCGAACTCCCGGCCGTGAAGCTGGTCATCCTCACCACCTTCGGCCGCCCCGGCTACCTGCGCAGCGCGATGGAGTCCGGCGCCGACGCCTTCCTGGTGAAGGACGCCCCGGCCGCCCAGCTCGCCGAGGCCGTCCGCAAGGTCCTCACCGGCGAACGGGTCATCGACCCCACTCTCGCGGCAGCGGCCCTGGCGGAGGGCGCGAACCCGCTGACGGACCGGGAGCGAGAGGTCCTCCGGGCAGCCGCCGACGGCTCCACCAACGCCGAACTGGCCACGACCCTGCACCTCTCCCAGGGCACGGTCCGCAACTACCTCTCCACGGCGATCCAGAAACTGGCGGTGAGAAACCGAGCGGAGGCGGTCCGGGTGGCCCGCGAAAAGGGCTGGTTGTAGGAGCCCCGTCAGGGGCGCGGGGAACTGCGCGACAAGCCACAAAGCACCCGCACACGCCACACCCCGCAAACCGGTACGGCGAGAAGCCTCAGTTCAGCATCGCCCGAGCCGCGAAAGCCTCCCCCCGCACCCGCTCCGCGGCCCCCTCATCGACCGCCGAGACAATCTCCGCATAGGCCTCCAGCTCCGAGGCTCCAGCGAGAAACTCCCCCCGCTGCACCAGCAACTGCGCCCGCTCGTACCGCAACCGCGCCGGATGCGACGGCAGCAGCAACGACAACTCCACCGCCCACAACGCCACATCCGACCGCTCGGGCCGGGCCGCCGCCCACGCCCGCACGTTGTTCAGGATCCGCAGCACCACATCCAGCGGATCCGCCGGCCGCAACATCGCCGCCTCCAGCCCCGCCCCCGTGGCCCCGGTCACCAGCAACTCCGCGTCGGCCCCGCTCAGCACCCGCCCCCCGTCGAACGGATCGGCGAGCACCTGCCCCTCGTCGGGCCCGAACCCGACGACGAAATGCCCCGGCAGGGCCACCCCGTACACCGGCGCGCCCGCTCGCCTGGCGACCTCCATCCAGACCACGGACAGCAGGATCGGCAGCCCTCTGCGCCGCACCAGCACCTGGTGCAGCAGGGAGGACTCCAGGCGCTGGTAGTCGCCCGGTGTGCCGTGGAACCCCATCCGGTCGCCGAGCAGCTCCCGCAGGGCGACCGCCCAGGCCCGAGGCCCGGCGGGCCGGTACGGCAGCAACCCGGCCAGCCGGTCCAGTTCGATCTGTGCGGCGTCCAGACCCGCCTCGTCCAGCTCCCCGTCCGCCTCGGCGCCCACCAGCAGGCACAGCGTCGACAGATCGGGCCGTTCCGAGCGGGCCTCCTCGGCGAACCGCCGCCGCAGCTCGGCGGAACGCCCGGGGGACGGGGGATACGGGGGACGCATGACTGGCTCGTGCCCTCTCGCGACGATCGGTTACCGGCCGGTGCCGTCGGCGTCCGGCGCCCGGTAGTGGTGGTACGCGTGGTGCGCGGCGAAGCCCATGGGGGCGTACAGCGCCCGCGCTCCCGCGTTCTCGGCCTCGACCTGGAGCCACGCGGCCGACGCGCCCTCGTCGAGCGCCCGGCGGGCCAGCGCGGCCATCACGGCCGTGGCGAGGCCCTGCCGCCGCAGCGCCGGATCGACCTCGACGGCGGCGAACCCGGCCCACCGCCCGTCGACGACACACCGCCCGATGGCGGCCGGAGCCCCGGTCCCGGCCGCCCCGGGCACGCTCGCGAACCACACGGAGGGGCCGCCCTGCAGCACCCGCAACGCCACCTCGCTCACGCCCTTGCGCTGATACCGGGCCAGCCAGGCCTCATCGGCCTCCCGGGACAGCACGACCCCCGCCGGATCACCCCGGTCGGCGATCGGCGCCAGCGGCCCGGCCCACAGCTCGGCGGTCACCTCCCGCACCCAGCCCCGCCGCTCCAGCTCGGCACAGAGCAGCTCCTGCGTGCCCTCGGCGCCGGTCGCGGTCTGGACGTAGGCGGGCAGTCCGCGCTCGCCGTACCACCGCCGCACGGCGTCGAGCGCCTCGTCGAGCGGCACGCCCGGCGCGCCCAGCGGCAGCACCGAGTTGGCCCGCCGGGTGAATCCCGACGCGGCCCGCAGCTCCCACTCGCCGAGCCGTTCGCTCTCCACGGGCCGCCAGGCCCGCGCGGCGACCCGGGCCAGCTCCTCGTAGGAGGCGGCCGGGCCACGGCGACGCGCCGGTGCGGAGGGCACGGTCTTGCCCGCGACCAGCGCGGATTCCGCGATGCGGACGCTTTCGCCACTCTTCCGTGTGATGAGCAGCACACCGTTGTCCCATGATGTGAGAACACCGACCGTGTCGGTGAACTTCTCACCCGGAGCGCCGTGTTCGATCAAGCTCCGTACGGAGACCCGTTTGCCCACGTCAGCAGCGGTGATGCGGACCTCGAGTCGCCCGGCGGCAGAGATTTCCACAGGTCAGTTCACCCCTCCTGTTCGGATCATGCCCAAGAACGGAGATACTAGGGGCGGGCATCGACGACGCCGCGCTCCCGCGCGCCAGGCGGCGGAGCCTGAGGAGGCCCGCCAGCGCCCTATCGAGGAGGAACGACAGCGTGACCTACGTCATCGCGCAGCCTTGTGTCGACGTCAAGGACAAGGCGTGCATCGAGGAGTGCCCGGTCGACTGCATCTACGAGGGCCAGCGGTCCTTGTACATCCACCCGGACGAATGCGTCGACTGTGGTGCCTGTGAGCCGGTCTGCCCGGTCGAGGCGATCTTCTACGAGGACGACACTCCCGAGGAGTGGAAGGACTACTACAAGGCGAACGTCGAGTTCTTCGACGAGCTCGGCTCGCCGGGCGGCGCCAGCAAGCTGGGGCTGATCGAGCGCGACCACCCCTTCGTCGCCGCGCTGCCGCCGCAGAACCAGTAAGAGCGGCCCGCACTCCGTGCCGCCTCGGTCCCGTACGGCCCGATCACCCGCTGATCGCCGTACGGGGCCGAGGCGTTTGCCGTCACCGGCTCGTACGTACCAGAAAGTGAGCCAGAACCCGTGTCCGCAGTCTCAGACCGCTTGCCCACCTTCCCCTGGGACAAGCTGACCCCGTACAAGGCCACGGCAGCCGCCCACCCGGACGGCATCGTCGACCTGTCCGTCGGCACCCCCGTCGACCCGGTGCCCGAGCTGATCCAGAAGGCGCTGGTGGCCGCCGCCGACTCGCCGGGCTATCCGACCGTGTGGGGCACGCCCGAGCTGCGCGACGCGATCACCGGCTGGGTGGAGCGCCGCCTCGGCGCCCGGGACGTCACCCACCGCCACGTACTGCCGATCGTCGGCTCCAAGGAGCTCGTCGCCTGGCTCCCGACCCAGCTGGGCCTCGGCCCCGGCGACCGGGTGGCCTTCCCGCGCCTGGCCTACCCGACGTACGAGGTCGGCGCCCGGCTGGCGCGCGCCGCGTACGAGGCCTACGACGACCCGACGGAGCTGGACCCCGAGGGCCTGAAGCTGCTCTGGCTGAACTCCCCGTCGAACCCCACGGGCAAGGTCCTTTCCAAGGAGGAGCTGACCCGGATCGTCGCCTGGGCCCGCTCGCACGGCATCCTGCTCTTCTCCGACGAGTGCTACCTGGAGCTGGGCTGGGAGGCCGACCCGGTCTCGGTCCTGCACCCGGACGTCAACGGCGGCTCCTACGACGGCATCGTCTCCGTCCACTCGCTCTCCAAGCGCTCGAACCTCGCCGGCTACCGCGCGGCCTTCCTGGCCGGTGACCCGGCGGTCCTCGGCCCGCTGCTGGAGATCCGCAAGCACGGCGGCATGATGACGTCGGCTCCGACACAGGCGGCGGTGGTCGCGGCCCTCGGCGACGACGACCACGTCCGTGTCCAGCGCGAGCGCTACGCGTCCCGCCGAGAGCTGCTGCGCGAGGCCCTGGTCACCCACGGCTTCCGCATCGAGCACAGCGAGGCCAGCCTCTACCTGTGGGCCACCAGGGGCGAGTCCTGCTGGGACACGGTCGACCACCTCGCCAAGCGGGGCATCCTCGTGGCCCCCGGGGACTTCTACGGCCCGGCCGGCGCGGAGTTCGTCCGGGTGGCGCTGACGGCGACGGACGAGAGGGTGGCGGCGGCGGTACGACGTCTGTGACCGCTGCCGCGGTGAGCATGCCTGAGGGGCCCGGGGACGTTCCCCCGGGCCCCTCAGGCCTCGGACGTGGGGCTCGGCGTCAGCCGACCGGCAGGCCCTTCGTCGGCAGGGTGCCCGTGGCGGGCACGCCACCCTTGGCCAGGGAGTCCGTCGGCAGACCGCCCTTGGTCGAACCGGCTGCCTCACCGACGAGCTGCCCGGCGGAGCCCGCCGCCGCACCGGCCGCCTTCTGCGCGACGGGGGTGGCCTTCTTGACCGTCTTGCCGCCGAGCTTGCCCGCGGTGGGCACCGCCTTCTTGACGGCCTTGCTGCCGGTGTCACCCGCGGACTTGGAGACGTCCGTCGCCGCGCTGTCGACGGTCTTGCCGGCGTTCGCCCCGTCCAGGGCGGTCAGTCCGCCGAGGTTCGGGTTGGCCGGCAGCTCGGGGGCCGCACTGGCGGAGCCGGCCGCACCGACCCCGGCAGCCGCTCCCGCAGCGACGATCAGCGCGGCACGGGCGATACGGCGGGTCAGGGGGAGGGACATGGTGCTCCTTCAACGGGAGAGAACAGAGGTTCGTGAAGTGTCCGACCGACACCGGGCGTTGATCGACTGGCTGCGATCGCACCCGGCTCGGACGCAGTGACTACCGCTTGAGACCCGCGAAGGTTGCGGCGCCGGAACGTAAAGAGTTGGTAATGCGTCGCATAATCGGCTGCGGACAAACGGGCGAAAAGACCCTCGCCGGAAAGCCCGCCGCATCCCTTCCGGCCCTGTGCGCCCAAGGGTTTTCGGGAGTTTCCGGGTGAGGGTGCGAAAACCTGCGCACACCCTCGGCGCGGAGCCGCACGGATAACGCCCAGGAGTGAGTTCCCGTACCCCTGCGCGATCTAGCGCATCGTGACAATACGGACGGCGTCCGCGGCGCGTTCCGCACCCGCGGTGCCGTTCTCCGTGGCGGTACGCCACTGGCTGGCGGTGTTCCCCGCCACCCACTCCCGCCCCGCGTAGGTGACGCGCGCGATGTGCAGCTCGGAGGCGTTGGCCACGGCCCAGTGCGCCAGCTGCCAACCGCGCAGACCCGGGCCACGTCCGGTCGTCGAAGCGGTGCCGGCGGTCACCGGCAGTGTCACGGTCCGCCCGCCGGTCCCGTCCGTGGGGCTCGGGGACGGCGTGGGCGTGTCCTTCGACGTACCGCCGACCTCGGCACCGGCCGGGTCCAGCACATCGCGCCCGAAGTCACGCACGAGCGCGGCACGCACCCCGTCCGGGCCCGATGCCCGGGTCGCGGCCGGGCGGCCGTCGCAGGTCAGCGTGGCCGCGGACTGCCCGGTGAGGGCCGCGGCCAGCAGTGCGGCGTCCGGCTCGTGCTTGGCGTAGGCCTGCGGGAAGCCACTGCGCTGCACGCGCTGCGCGGCGACGGTGAGCGGCAGCCGGGTGTAGCCGGGCACCTTGACCAGATGGTCGTAGAACTCACCGGCCGAGTACGTCGGGTCCATGATCTCCTTCGGCGTTCCCCAGCCCTGCGAGGGCCGCTGCTGGAACAGGCCGAGGGAGTCCCGGTCGCCGTGCTTGATGTTGCGCAGGGCCGATTCCTGCAGCGCGGTCGCCAGCGCGATGGTCACAGCCCGCTCGGGCAGGTCGCGCGCGGTCCCCACGGCGGTGATCGTCGCCGCGTTCACCGCCTGCTCGGGCGTGAACTCGTACGACGCCCCGTCGCCCTTGCCGGAGACGACCTTGCAGCCCGGTCCGCCCGAGCCCCCGGTGACGTACTGCACGACGAGGTAACCGGCGACCGCGAGCAGGGCCACGAAGGCGGCGCCGCATCGGAAGAGGCGGCCACGACGCTTGGGAGAGGACGGCTCTGGCACGCCGTACAAGGTACTGGAGAGTACGCAGTGGCATGAGCCGGGTGGGGAGAGTGAGGCCGGGGCCCGGCGCGTTAGGGTCGAAGGCATGGCCGACACCTCGCTTGACCTCACGCTGGACGCCGCGGAGCTCACCGCCCGGCTCGTCGACTTCCGTTCCGAGAGCGGCACCGAAAAGCCCCTCGCCGACGCGATCGAGACCGCGCTGCGCGCCCTGCCCCACCTGACGGTCGACCGGTACGGCAACAACGTGGTGGCCCGCACGAACCTCGGCCGCTCCGAGCGGGTGATCCTCGCCGGGCACATCGACACCGTCCCCGTAGCGGACAACGTCCCCTCCCGGCTCGACGAGGACGGCGTCCTGTGGGGCTGCGGCACCTGCGACATGAAGTCGGGCGTCGCCGTGCAGCTGCGCATCGCGGCCACGGTCCCGGCCCCCAACCGCGACCTGACCTTCGTCTTCTACGACAACGAGGAGGTCGCCGCCGAGCTGAACGGCCTCAAGCACGTCTCCGAGACCCGTCCCGAGTGGCTGGAGGGCGACTTCGCGGTGCTCCTGGAGCCATCGGACGGCCAGGTCGAGGGCGGCTGCCAGGGCACGCTGCGGGTCCTGCTGAAGACCACCGGCGAGCGGGCCCACTCCGCGCGCGGCTGGATGGGCGCCAACGCGATCCACGCGGCGTCCCCGATCCTTGCCCGGCTGGCCTCCTACGAACCCCGCCGGCCGGTCATCGACGGCCTGGAGTACCGCGAGGGCCTGAACGCGGTCGGCATCAGCGGGGGAGTGGCCGGCAACGTGATCCCCGACGAGTGCGTCGTCACCGTCAACTTCCGCTACGCGCCCGACCGCACGCCCGAGGACGCCGTCGCGCACGTCAGGGAGGTCTTCGCGGACTGCGGGGTCGAGGAGTTCGAGGTCGTCGACCACAGCGGCGCGGCCATGCCCGGACTCTCCCATCCGGCGGCGAAGGCGTTCATCGAGGCGGTCGGCGGCACCCCCATGCCGAAGTACGGCTGGACGGACGTCTCCCGCTTCTCGGCGCTCGGCGTCCCCGCAGTCAACTACGGCCCGGGCAACCCTCACTTGGCGCACAAGCGGGACGAGCGCGTGGAGATCGCCAAGATCCTCGCGGGCGAGGAGCGGCTGCGGACCTGGCTGACCGCCTGACCCTTCCGGAACGCCCCTCGTGTTTACGGCGCTTCATCGCGGACATGCTCACGTCCCTCGTTCGTAACCCGCGTAGATCTACGCTGAGGTGGAAAGACAGGCACGACGGAGGGAGCGCACATGGCGACCGGCAACCCCGAGGGGAAGAAGCAGCCGCCGGAGGAAAAGCGCCTGGGCCCGGTCCTCCAGCGGCGGGCGCAGGTGCAGTCCAGCACGACCGACCAGCGGCTGCTGGACGAGCGGGCCCCCTCCGACTGGGTGCACACCGACCCGTGGCGTGTGCTGCGCATCCAGTCGGAGTTCATCGAGGGCTTCGGCACGCTCGCGGAACTTCCGCCCGCGATCAGCGTGTTCGGCTCGGCCCGGACCCCGGCGAACTCTCCCGAGTACGACGCCGGTGTCAGACTGGGCCGGGGCCTGGTCGACGCGGGCTTCGCGGTCATCACGGGCGGCGGCCCGGGCGCGATGGAGGCGGCCAACAAGGGCGCCCTCGAGGCGAAGGGCATCTCCGTCGGCCTCGGCATCGAGCTGCCGTTCGAACAGGGCCTGAACCCGTACGTCGACATCGGCCTGAACTTCCGCTACTTCTTCGTCCGGAAGATGATGTTCGTCAAGTACGCCCAGGGCTTCGTCGTCCTGCCCGGCGGGCTCGGCACCCTCGACGAGCTCTTCGAGGCCCTCACCCTCGTCCAGACCCAGAAGGTCACCCAGTTCCCGATCGTCCTCTTCGGCACCGACTACTGGGGCGGCCTGGTGAACTGGCTGCGTGACACGGTGATCGCCCAGGGCAAGGCGGGGGAGAAGGATCTTCTGCTGTTCCACGTGACGGACGACGTGGACGAGGCGGTGGCCCTGGTGTCGAAGGAGGCGGGGCGCTAGGGGGCCTTTCGAGCCCGGCCTCCTGCCGGACCGTGTCGGGCGTTGGGTGGGCACAGGTCCGGGGGCCCAGGGGGCGGAGCCCCCTGGTACCTCGGTCAGGCCAACCCGCGCCGGGCAACGGCAGGAGCCCGATGCCCCGCGATCGCCGCCACCATCTCCAGCACCTGCCGCGTCTCCGCGACCTCGTGCACCCGGTACACCTGCGCCCCCAGCCACGCGGACACCGCCGTCGTCGCCAGCGTCCCCACGACCCGCTCCTTCACGGGCCGGTCCAGCGTCTCCCCGACGAAGTCCTTGTTGGACAGCGAGACCAGCACCGGCCACCCCGTGGCGACCATCTCGTCCAGCCGCCGCGTGGCCTCCAGGCTGTGCCGGGTGTTCTTCCCGAAGTCGTGCCCCGGATCGATCATGATCGACTCCCGTGGCACCCCCAGCGCGAGCGCCCGCTCGGCCAGGCCGACCGTCACGTCCAGGATGTCCGCCATGACGTCGTCGTACTCGATCCGGTGCGGCCGTGTCCGCGGCTCCGCTCCGCCGGCGTGCGTGCACACCAGCCCCACGCGATGACGCGCGGCGACCTCCGCCAGCCCCGGATCGACCCCGCCCCACGCGTCGTTCAGCAGATCGGCCCCGGCCTCGCACACGGCCTCGCCGACCTCGGCCCGCCAGGTGTCCACGCTGATGATCACGTCCGGGAACCGCCGCCGCACCTCCGCGACGAACCCGACCGTCCGCCGGGCCTCCTCCTCGGCCGTGACCTCCTCGCCCGGTCCGGCCTTGACCCCGCCGATGTCGATGATCGCGGCCCCGTCGGCCACCGCCTGCTCCACCCGCGCGAGGGCCGGCTCGTCGCGGAAGGTGGCGCCCTGGTCGTAGAAGGAGTCCGGGGTGCGGTTCACGATCGCCATGATCACCGGCTCGTGTGGTCCGAATTCCCGCTTGCCCAGCCTGAGCATCCCCTGTGACCTTTCCTGGGTACGTCCCGTCTTCCGCCGCCTGCGACCCTAACTGTCGGACTCGCATGGCACGATCGGAGCCTGACAACATCCGACTCGCAGGACGTCCGCAGCGTCCGATGCATCCGACCGTGGGGGCCCCGCGATGGTTATGTTCCTGTTCCTGGTCGTCGCGCTCGCCGTCGTGGTCGCCGCGGTGACCCTCGCCGTGGTGGGCGGCGGCGAGAACGGCCCGCTGCCCGAGGCCGCCCCCGAGCTGCTGCGGGACCCGCTGCCCCCGGACCGGCCGGTGGACCGCGCGGACGTGGAAGGCCTGCGCTTCCCGCTCGCCGCCCGCGGCTACCGCATGGCGGACGTGGACGACGCCCTCAGCCGCCTGGGCGCCGAGCTCGCCGAGCGCGACGCCCGCATCGCCGACCTGGAGTCCGCCCTGGCCGGTGCCCGGTCGTCCGCCGCCCACGGGCCGGTGTCCGCCGCCGGGGAGAACCACGTCTCCATGGACAAGCCGCGGCGGGAGGACCGGCCGTGAGCGACGGCACCGCCCTGGCCGGCCCGGACGGCGCACTGCGCTGCCCCTGGGCCCTGTCCGCCCCGGAGTACGTCGCGTACCACGACGAGGAGTGGGGCCGCGCCGTCCACGGCGACGACGCGCTCTTCGAGCGCCTCAGCCTGGAGGCCTTCCAGTCCGGCCTGTCGTGGATCACCATCCTGCGCCGCCGGCCCGGCTTCCGCGCCGCCTTCGCCGACTTCAAGATCGCGTCGGTGGCGGCCTTCACCGAGGAGGACCGCGAGCGCCTCCTGGCCGACGCGGGCATCATCCGCAACCGCGCCAAGATCGACGCGACCCTCGCCAACGCGCGTGCGCTGACCGAATGGGCCCCGGGCGAGCTGGACGAACTGATCTGGTCCCACGCCCCCGACCCGGCCGGCCGCCCGGTCCCCAAGACCCTGTCCGACGTCCCGCCCGTCACCCCCGAATCGACGGCCCTGTCCAAGGCCCTGAAGAAGCGAGGGCTGCGCTTCGTGGGCCCGACGACGGCGTACGCGCTGATGCAGGCGTGCGGTTTGGTGGACGATCACCTGGAGGCCTGCGTCGCCAGGAGCGCCCCGTAAGGGGCGCGGGGCTGAGTCGATGTGCGGCTCCGCCGCGGGGGCGCGATCCATCACACAAAACCCGCGGTGCCCCCACGGCGGGACCGCCCCGAACTCAGCGGCCCAGATACTTCGGCTTCTCCTTGTTGACGAAGGCCTGGACCGCGATCGCGTGATCCTCGGAGGAGCCGGCCCGGGTCTGGAGCTCGTCCTCCTTCTCCAGGGCCTCCTCCAGGGAGTGCGTCAGCCCGTACGCCACCGACTCCTTCAGAGCCGCGTACGCCACCGTCGGACCCTCGGCCAGCGCCCGCGCCACCTTCTCGGCCTCCGCGCGCAGCTCGGCGGACGGCACCAGCCGGTTGGCGATGCCCAGCTCGTACGCCTCCTGCGCGCCGATGCTCCGCGGGAAGAGCAGCAGATCGGCGGCGCGGCCCGGGCCGATCACCCGCGGCAGCGTCCAGGAGATCCCCGAGTCGGCGGTCAGCGCCACCCCGGCGAACGAGGTGTTGAACGCCGCCGTATCCGCCACGATCCGGTAGTCCGCGGCGAGCGCGAAGCCGAAGCCCGCCCCGGCCGCCACCCCGTTCACGGCGGCGACGACCGGCTTCGCCGCCCCCGCCAGCGCCCGCACGATCGGGTTGTAGTGTTCCCGGACCGTGTTCATGGTCTGCCCCGAGCCGGTCTCCCGGTCCTGGACCAGCAGCCCGATGTGCTCCTTGAGGTCCTGCCCGACGCAGAACGCCCGGTCCCCGGCGGCCGTCAGCAGCACCGCCCGCACGGCCCCGTCGCGCGCCGCCGACTCGACCGCCTCCCGCAGGGCGACCTTGGTCTCCACGTTCAGCGCGTTCATCGCCTCCGGGCGGTTCAGCGTGATCGTCGCGAGTCCGTCGCTCACCTCGTAGAGCACGGTGTCGGCCATGGCGTATCCCCTCCGGGTCGCGGAACGGGGACGTACCGGCCGGTACGCCCCGGGTATGCAGGACAGCATGACGGAGATCGCGGGCCGGGAACCGGACCGGACGTGTGACCTGCGTCAAACAATTCTCGTCCGGATTGGTTCGGCGGAAGTGTGTGCGGTGGCGGAGTATCGCAGCCTCATCGCCGAATTGAGTGGTTTTGCTCGCGTGCGTTGCCCAAGCGATGCCGACTGATGTTGGTCATCGGGTCCTGAGATGCGGGATAATGGCTTGGAAGCAATGTGTTCGATGCCGGTGACGCGTGTCCTGCCACAAGGGCCGCACGTGTGCCCTTCTCAGGGGCCGTCGGCTTTGACGATGAGCTGGGTTTCAGGAAGGGGAACGAGCATGGCGGCCATGAAGCCGCGAACGGGTGATGGCCCGCTCGAGGTGACCAAGGAGGGGCGGGGCATCGTCATGCGCGTTCCGCTCGAAGGCGGCGGTCGGCTCGTCGTCGAGCTGACCCCTGACGAGGCCGACGCGCTGGGCGACGCCCTCAAGAAGGTCGTCGGCTGAGGCGCAAGCGACCATACCCTTTCAGTTGCCCCGGCATCATCTCGGTGCCGGGGCGGCTGTTTTTCTCACCGACGACACTCGCCTGCCCCGTCTCCCGCTTGGATAACGCGCGACCCGGCTAGCGTTTCACCGCGCACAGCAGCCCGTCGCCCACCGGCAGCAGTGACGGCACCAGCTCCTGGCTCTCGCGCACGGCGCGCAGCAGCTCCCGCAGCCGCAGCACCTCCGTGGGCTGCGGACCGGAGTCCACCGTCCGGCCGTTCGCGAAGGCGCCCTCGAAGACGACCAGCCCGCCGGTGCGCAGCAGGCGCAACGATTCGGCGAGGTAGTCCATGACCTCCAGGCGATCACCGTCGCAGAAGACCAGGTCGTAACCGGCGTCCGCGAGGCGGGGCAGCACGTCCAGGGCGCGGCCCGGGATGAAGCGGGCCCTGTTGCTGGCGAAGCCGGAGGCGCGGAAGGCCTGACGGGCGAACTGCTGGTGCTCCGGCTCGGGGTCCACGGTCGTCAGAACACCGTCCGGCCGCATACCGTGCAGGAGGTGGATCCCGGAGACACCGCAGCCGGTCCCGATCTCCGCCACGGCCTTCGCGTCGACCGACGCGGCCAGCAACCGCAGCGCAGCGCCCGTGCCGGGCGTCACCGAGCGCAACCCTGCCTCGCGGGCCCGGTCCCGGGCCCACTGCAGCGTTTCGTCCTCGGCGACATAGGCGTCGGCGAACGCCCAGCTCGTCTGCCGGTTGCCGGTAATGACCCTCTCCTGTCCCCGTGAATGCCTGGGCGTGACTGTATCCGTTGGGCACGGGAACCCGCAGATGGGACCGGTCGTTTAAAGGGATGAGCGAGCGGCGTGGGCCGGGACGGGGGGACGGGCTGTGGATCAGGACGTTGAGCCGAGGCTGACGCACGAGTACGAGGCGTATCAGCCCAGATCAAATTCTCGTAAAACCACTTATCCGGTCCTAACGGGCGAGGTGGCTATGGTAGGGGCTCCACTGGACACCACCAGAGCTGACAGGGGAGGTGCGGCTGCGGCTGTGGTTCGCGGAGGAGTGCTCCGGCGCTTCCTCGGACCGGCTGGCAGGCCGACATCTGTGAACGACACCGCTGCTGACCACAGTCACGCCGCTGACTTCGCCCAGACCGCGACCTTCACCACCGACGCGGACGGGCAGGCGTGGACTCCGCCCACGTGGGAGGAGATCGTCAGCACGCACAGCGGCCGGGTCTACCGGCTCGCCTACCGTCTGACCGGCAACCAGCACGACGCGGAGGACCTCACGCAGGAGGTCTTCGTCCGTGTCTTCCGCTCCCTGTCGACCTACACGCCGGGCACCTTCGAGGGCTGGCTGCACCGCATCACCACGAACCTCTTCCTGGACATGGTCCGCCGCAAGCAGCGCATCCGCTTCGACGCGCTCGGCGAGGACGCGGCCGAGCGCCTGCCCAGCAAGGAGCCCACGCCGCAGCAGATCTTCAACGACGCGCACTTCGACGCGGACGTCCAGCAGGCCCTCGACACCCTCGCCCCCGAGTTCCGCGCCGCGGTCGTCCTGTGCGACATCGAAGGACTGTCGTACGAGGAGATCGCGGCGACCCTCGGCGTCAAGCTCGGCACGGTCCGCTCCCGGATCCACCGCGGACGCTCCCAGCTGCGCAAGGCTCTCGCGCACCGCTCCCCGGAGGCACGCGCCGAGCGCCGCTCCTTCGTGCCCCGTGTTCCCGCCCTGGGAGGAGGGGGCGCGAGCGCGTGAGCGGATCTCGGCCGAAAGCCTCCGAGGGTCACCTCGCAGAGCAGCATCTGGGAGACCGACTCTCCGCCCTGGTGGACGGAGAGCTCGGTCATGACGCGCGCGAGCGCGTACTGGCGCACGTGGCCACCTGCCCGAAGTGCAAGGCGGAGGTGGACGCCCAGCGCCGGCTGAAGAACGTCTTCGCGGAGGCGGCCCCGCCGCCCCCCTCCGAGAGTTTCCTGGCCCGCCTGCAGGGACTACCCGCGGGCGGCGGCCCGGACGGTGAGATCACGCCGCCGGGCGGGGCAGGGCTGCCCGGAGGACTGTCCGGACGGTTCGGATCGTCCGGGGCCTTCGGTGTGAAGCGCGGCGAGCGGTTCGAGTTCGGGTACGCCCCGTCCCGGTCGCACCTGCCCGTGGTGCCCGCGTCCCCGGGCGGAACCCCTGGCCTTCCCTCCGACACCGGCGGCCCGCTGCCCGGCCACCGGGGCCTGCCCCCGGAGAGGGGCTTCCGCATTCACGACGTGGGCCGGCACGACGGCGACCGGTCGTCCTCGCGGCTGCGATTCGCGTTCGTGGCGGCCGGTGCCGTGTCCCTGGCGGCGATCGCGCTGGGCGGCGTCACCACCGGCACACCGGTCGATGCCGAGGCCCGAGGTGGCCAGGGCACGGGGAGCAACGTCACACCGATGCGCTCCCAGGGCACCGGCGCCGCGACGACGCCCGAGTCCCAGCGCCGCCGGTCGGCGCCGCAGCTCGGGCAGGTGCACGGCGAGAGCATGCTCGGCCGCGCCCCGGTCGCCCCGACCGAGGTCTCGGCCCCGCTGCTGCCCGGAGTGCCGTCCGCCGCCCGGCACCACGCGTTCCACGCGCTGACCGCCCCGGTGGTGGCCGGAGCCGCCGTCATGTCCCCGTTGATACGTCCGCTCGAAGCGGCCACTCCCGCCGCCCTGACCTCGTGGTCCGCGGTCCCCGAGATCACGGCCCCGCTGTTCGCCGTGCCCCTCGCGGACCCGACCTCCTCCCCTTCGTCCCCCGCTTCCTCGCGCACGGCTCACTGACCGGCCTCTGCGCATCGGCCCGCGAACCTGATTGAATCCGGGGGTTGTCGCCCGCGGCCGAGGTGTGGCCGGGCGCCGGTTCGAGTAGGAACTGCGGCCATCGCGACGAGCCGTGCCGCGGCTGTGGGGAGAGCATGAACGAGGGGAAGCCCACGAAAGCGAAGTGGTGGAGCCGTCCACGGCCGCAGGACCATGCGGGGGAGCCGGACGGAACGGACCAGGTCACGGCGGAAGACTCGGGCGGGAGCGGTGTGCACGGGCCCGAGACCGCCCAGGCATCGACCGGCCCCGACGGTGACTTCGAGCTGCCCCAGCCCGCGCCTCGGCACGACACGGACGGCGACTACGAGTTGAGGCGCCCCGAAGCGGTTCCGGCCGAGAGCGCCGCAAAGGCGACGGCGTCGGAGCCCGGGACGGCGGAGGCCGGCGTTGCCGGGCCGGTGCAGGATGCTCCCCGGCCGCTGCACGACCCCGACCCTTACAGCACCCCGCCCTACGGCGAACCCGGTCCCTGGGCGCCCGCGCCGCCCGTCCAGCACCCGGCGACGATCCCCGCGCAGGGCGTGGCGACACCGGGGCAGCCGACCGTGCCGGGCACCGCGGCCGTGTCGTCGCCGCCCGAGCCGCACGGCACACCGTCTGCTTCGGCCCCCGGCCATGCAGCGCCCTCCCCGGGCCAGCCGGCCGTGCCGGGCACCGCGGCCGTGTCGTCGCCGCCCGAGCCGCACGGCACACCGTCTGCTTCGGCCACCGGCCATGCAGCGCCCTCCCCGGGCCAGCCGGCCGTGCCGGGCACCGCGGCCGTGTCGCCGCCGCCCGAGCCGCACGGCACACCGTCCGCTTCGACAACCGGCCATGCAGCGCCCTCCCCGGGGCAGCCGGCCGTGCCGGGCACCGCGGCCGTGTCGTCGCCGCCCGAGCCGCACGGCACACCGTCTGCTTCGGCCACCGGCCATGCAGCGCCCTCCCCGGGCCAGCCGGCCGTGCCGGGCACCGCGGCCGTGTCGTCGCCGCCCGAGCCGCACGGCACACCGTCTGCTTCGGCCCACGGCCATGCAGCGCCCTCCGCTCACTCGTCGGCCGAGATGCCGCACCCCGGCGTCCCCGGTGCCCCTGGTGCGCCCGGCGACCCCGCGCCCGTGCCGGTCCACGCAGGTGCTCCAGCCCCCGCCCCCGCCCCCGACCCCTGGCAGCGCTACGACCCCTGGGCGGCCCCCGGTGCAGCCGGGGGACAGGGGCCCTTCCAGCAGAGCGGCGCCGCCGTGCTCAGCACGCAGCAGCGGCGCAGGCGGGGCAGGAAGTCCCTCGTGCTCGGTGCCGTACTGCTCGCGCTCGTTTCCGGGGGCTTCGGCGGCGTCGTAGGGACGTATCTGGAGCGCAACGGGGGCGTCGGGACCGTCGAGCTGCCGCAGGCCGGGAAGGAGGCATCCGCGCGGGACGCGGACAGCGTGGCCGGGATCGCCGGACGGGCCCTGCCCAGCGTGGTCACCCTGCATGTCAGCGGCGTCGGCGAGCAGGGCACGGGCACCGGCTTCGTGCTCGACACCCGCGGGCACATCCTCACCAACAACCACGTCGTGCAGCCCGCCGGATCCGGCGGCGAGATCACCGTGACGTTCAACGGAGGGCAGACCGCGAAGGCCGAGGTCGTCGGCCGGGACAGCGGCTACGACCTCGCCGTCGTGAAGGTCAAGGGCGTCGGCGGACTCACCCCCCTGCCGCTGGGCAACTCGGACAACGTGCAGGTCGGGGATCCGGTCGTGGCCATCGGTGCCCCCTTCGACCTGGCCGGCACGGTCACCTCCGGCATCATCAGCGCCACGCAGCGGCCCATCACGGCCGGCGGCCAGAAGGGCGACGGCAGCGACGTGTCCTACGTCGACGCGCTGCAGACCGACGCGCCCATCAACCCGGGCAACTCCGGCGGGCCCCTGCTGGACGCCCGGGCCCGGGTCATCGGCATCAACTCGGCCATCCGCTCGGCGGACAGCGGTTCCACGCAGGACAGCGCCCGGTCGGGTTCGATAGGCCTCGGCTTCGCCATACCCATCAACCAGGGCAAACGCGTCGCCGAAGAGCTGATCAACACCGGGAAGGCCACCCACCCGGTCATCGGCATCACCCTGGACATGGACTACACGGGCGACGGCGCCCGCGTCGCCGCCGAGGGCAGCGAGGGCGGGCCGCCCGTCACCGCGGGCGGCCCGGGCGCCAAGGCAGGGATCAGGTCGGGCGACGTCATCACGGAGGTCGACGGCGCACGGGTGCACTCCGGCGAGGAACTGATCGTGAAGACCCGGGCCCATCGCCCCGGCGACCGGCTGGAGCTGACCGTCGAGCGCGGCGGCAAGGAGCGCAAGGTCTCGCTCGTCCTCGGGTCGTCGGATGGCTGAGACATGAGGTCCTGGCCCCGGGAGGGCGTCTCATCAGGCCTCACAACGGACCGACAAGGCAAACAATCGGGAAAGCGCTCACACCTCCCGCACTCGGAGGTCCCGGGACAGTACCGGTCGGACGGGATCGGCGGGTACCGTGGGTCCGGCCCGGACCACGGCAAGACCCGCACCGACCACGAGGGCCGAGGACCGAGGACATCGCTTTAGGAGCTTCAGGTGTTCAATGACATAGGACCACTCGAGCTGGTGACGCTCATCGTCCTTGCCGTGCTCGTCTTCGGTCCGGACAAGCTCCCCAAGGTCATCCAGGACGTGACGCGCACGATCCGGAAGATCCGTGAGTTCTCGGAGAGCGCCAAGAACGACATCCGGGAGGAACTCGGCCCGGAGTTCAAGGACTTCGAGTTCGAGGACCTCAACCCCAAGACGTTCATCCGCAAGCAGCTGGACAACGAGGACCTGGGGCTCAAGGAGATCCGCAACGGCTTCGACCTGAAGAAGGAGATGGCCGAGGTCACCGACGCCGTCCACAGCCGTGACTCCGACACCTCCTCCGCTTCGTCCGCCGGCTCTGCCGGTTCGTCCGGTGGCCGCATCGACATGACGAAGAAGCCCGAGACGCCCGACCCGGACGACCGGCCGCCCTTCGACGCGGACGCCACCTGAGGGACACGCCCAGGGGCGTGCGCCCCGGGTGCGTGACGCGTTTCATACTCCGGTCGGGCTGTGTACGGCCTGAACGGGGCCCCCGTGCGGCCCACGCGCCGGGCGGTTTCCCTGCTGCTCGCAGCGGTGTGGCTATGCTGCCGAGTTGTTGTGCGGACCGTGACGAGTACGCCCGAAGGGGGGCGGGCCGTACCGGTCCGACTAGAGCGAGGAGGCGTCGGGCACATGGAGACGACGAGTCGGGCTGTCGCGCAGACGCCGGCCGCGGAGGGCGGACAACAGGCCCCCTTCGCCCGGCGTACGGTCGACGACTACCTGCGTGCGCCCTTCCCGTGGTACGGCCTCGACGAGGCCTTCACGGGACCGCGCCGGCTGATGCAGGTGGGTACGACGTCCGACGGGGCCGTGGAACACGGGTCGATCGGGCACGGGGACGAACCCACCATTCGCAACGAGTACGCGGCCGGGGGCGATCAGGACGCCAAGGAGAAGTTCGCGGTCGTCGTGACCGTGGCGGCGAATCCCTCACGGCGCACGGCGGACGGGACGGGGTTGCTGGAGGCCACCTCGGTGTCCTCCGCGGCGTGGCTCGCGGGCGTCGGACTGCTGTCCTTCACCTGGCCCGGGCAGATGGACCACGCGCTGCGGGACGACTGGCTGGAGCAGCAGACCGAGACGGCTTGGGTGCTGGCGGACGATCTGGACGGGGCCGACTGGTCGACGCTGTCGCTGCCCGTGGACGGGGTGCCGACGGCGTTCCACTACCGGGAGTCCGAGTTCGGATGGGTGCTCGCCGGGTCCACCTCGGCGGGGGTTCACGTCGGGGCGTACGGCAGGGGCATGAGCGCGTACGGGCTCGGGTTCGCCGTGGTGAAGGACATCGCCGCGTACGCGTGAGTCCTCGGGGCGCCGGGTTTTCGGCGCCCCATCGCCGTAGGGGGCCTGTCAGCGGGCGGCGGCGGGCACGTTGTGGCTCGTCACGCCCGCGCGGTGGAGCCGCAAATCGACACAGCCCCGGGCCCCTGGGGGGGCGTCCCCCCAGGGGCGTCCGATCAGAACTTGTTCTTCGGGGTGATCCCCAGCGACAGGCCCGACAGGCCGCGCTGACGGCCGCCCAGCTTGCCGGCGATCGCCCGGAGGGCCGATCCCGCGGGGGAGTCGGGGTCCGTGAGGACGACCGGCTTGCCGTCGTCGCCGCCCTCGCGCAGGCGGACGTCGATCGGGATGCTGCCGAGGACCGGGACGTTCGCGCCGGTCGTGCGGGTCAGGCCGTCGGCGACCGTCTGACCGCCGCCCGTGCCGAAGACGTCGACCATCTCGTCGCAGTGCGGGCAGGGCAGGCCGGACATGTTCTCGACCACGCCGACGATCTTCTGGTGGGTCTGCACGGCGATGGAGCCCGCGCGCTCGGCGACCTCGGCCGCCGCCTGCTGCGGGGTGGTCACGACGAGGATCTCGGCGTTCGGGACCAGCTGCGCGACGGAGATCGCGATGTCGCCGGTGCCGGGCGGCAGGTCCAGGAGGAGGACGTCCAGGTCGCCCCAGTACACGTCCGCCAGGAACTGCTGGAGGGCACGGTGGAGCATCGGGCCGCGCCAGACGACCGGGGCGTTGCCCGGGGTGAACATGCCGATGGAGATGACCTTCACGCCGTTCGCCGACGGCGGCATGATCATGTTCTCGACCTGGGTGGGACGGCCGTCGGCGCCCAGCATGCGCGGCACGGAGTGGCCGTAGATGTCGGCGTCGACGACACCGACCTTGAGGCCGTCGGCCGCCATCGCCGCGGCCAGGTTGACCGTCACCGAGGACTTGCCGACACCGCCCTTGCCGGAGGCGACCGCGTAGACGCGGGTCAGGCTGCCCGGCTTGGCGAAGGGGACCTCGCGCTCGGTCTGGCCGCCGCGCAGGGCGGACGCCAGCTCCTTGCGCTGCTCGTCGCTCATCACGTCGAGGGTGACGTCGACGCGGGTGACGCCCTCGACCGCGGAGACCGCGTCGGTCACGCGCTGCGTGATCGTCTCCCGCATCGGGCAGCCCGAGACCGTGAGGTACACGGTGACCGCGACCGCCCCGTCCGCGCCGATCTCCACCGACTTGACCATCCCGAGTTCGGTGATGGGCTTGTGGATCTCGGGGTCGTTCACCGTCGCCAGTGCCTCGCGCACCGCGTCTTCCATAGCCATAAGGACGATGGTACGGCGCCGTACCGGTGCGTAGGAAAGCGTCTCAGCGGTCGTCTGCGTCACGTCCGCGTGACCGTTCCGCCGGGAATACGACGGGGTCGTGACGATGGCCGTTCTGCCGTTCCTCCATCTCCTTGACCATGTCCTGCAGCTCCGAGCGGATCCAGTCGCGGGTGGCGACCTCACCCAGGCCGATGCGCAGGGCGGCGATCTCGCGCGTCAGGTACTCGGTGTCGGCGATCGACCGCTCGTTCTGCTTGCGGTCCTGCTCCAGGTTGACCCGGTCCCGGTCGTCCTGCCGGTTCTGCGCGAGGAGGATCAGCGGGGCGGCGTAGGAGGCCTGGAGGGACAGCATCAGGGTCAGGAAGATGAACGGGTACTCGTCGAAGCGCAGGTCGTGCGGCGCGAAGATGTTCCACACCACCCACAGGATGATGACCACCGTCATCCAGACGATGAACCGCCCGGTGCCCAGGAAGCGCGCGATGCGCTCCGACAGCCGCCCGAAGGCCTCCGGGTCGTACTCGGGCAGGAACCGGCGCCGGGGTGGCAGCGGCTGGTCGAGGCGGGTGGTGCGGGGCCGGGATGCGGCCGTGGCGCCCGCCGGCGTGCGTTCGCGCGGGCTCTCGCGCTCAGGAACCATCGGTCGCCACCTCCTCGTCCAAGTGGAACTCCGTCTCCCGCCAGTCCTCCGGGAGCATGTGGTCGAGCACGTCGTCCACCGTCACCGCGCCCAGCAGCGAGCCGGCCTCGTCGACGACGGGCGCCGCGACCATGTCGTACGTGGCGAAGAAGCCCGCGATGGCGGGCAGCTCCGCCTCGGGGTCGAGCGGCTGCAGATCGCTGTCCAGGATCGAGCTGACCAGGGACGGTGGTGGCTCGCGCAGCAGGCGCTGGAAGTGGACCGTGCCCAGATACTTGCCGGTCGGCGTCTCGTCGGGGGGCCGGCAGACGTAGACCTGGGCGGCCAGCGCGGGGGAGAGATCGGCGTTGCGGACACGGGCGAGGGCGTCGGCGACGGTGGCGTCCGGGCGCAGCACGATCGGCTCGGTGGTCATCAGACCGCCGGCCGTACGGTCCTCGTACGACATCAGACGGCGCATGTCGGCCGCGTCGCCGGGCTGCATCAGGCTCAGCAGCCGCTCCTGATCGTCCGTCGGCAGCTCGCCCAGCAGGTCGGCCGCGTCGTCCGGGTCCATGGCCTCCAGGACGTCGGCGGCGCGCTCCTCCTTCAGCTTGCCGAGGATCTCGATCTGGTCGTCCTCGGGCAGCTCCTCCAGCACATCGGCGAGCCGGTCGTCGTCGAGTGCGGCGGCGACCTCGGCCCGGCGCTTGGAGGAGAGGTGGTGCAGGACGTTGGCCAGGTCGGCCGGGCGCAGCTGCTCGAACGTGGCGAGCAGGCTCTCGGCACCCTGCCCCTGCTCCTCCAGGGAGAACCCGGTGACGGCGGTCCACTCGACGGTCAGCGCCTCGCCCTTGGCGCGCCGGAAGGCACTGCCCTTCCTGCCCTTGCGGACGAAGACCCGGTCGATCTCCCACTCCCGGCGGGCCGGCAGCTGATGCACCGACAGATCGAGGACGCTGACGTCCTCGCCGGTCTCGGTGAGCGTCACCCGCCGGTCCAGCAGCTCCCCGAAGACCAGCCGCTCGGTGGGCCGCTGCTCGAAACGCCGCACGTTGAGCACGCCGGTGGTGATGATCTGGCCGGACTGGATGGCGGTGACCCGGGTCATCGGCAGGAAGATACGGCGGCGGGTGGCGAGTTCGACGACGAGGCCGAGCAGCCTGGGCGGTCGCTGTCCCACCCGCAGCATGACGACGAGATCACGCACCCGCCCCACCTGGTCGCCGGCTGGGTCGAAGACGGCGACACCTTGGAGGTGCGATACGAAGATCCGGGGGGCGCCCGCTGCCATGGCCGCGGCTCCTTTTCGTGCGGGGTGGTTCGTGATGGCTGTCCGTGTGGCTGTTTTTGTGCCTGTGTCTTCCGAATTGCCCGCTCGGGTGGGCTTCAGGCTAGCCCGTCCTGATCGGTGACGCGTCGGCGGCCGGTCCGGACGGACTGGCTCCGATCCGCCCGCACGACCCCGGTACCCTGCGGTACGCCGTTCAGGTCTCCCGTCAGAGAGGCAGCCCCACCTGTGACTCCGATTCGCCAGAGCCGTGGCCGCCGTGCGGCACTCGCGAGCGCGACATGCGCCCTGCTCGTGACGGGAACGGTGCTCACCGGCTGCGCGGAGGATCCGAACGAGGGCACCAACGGCGTCGGCAGACTGCCCGCCGCCAAGATCCAGGGCAAGACCCGGTCCGCCGCCGAATCCGCCGGGGCGGTCCGGATGCACGGCAACGTCGTCAGCGGCGGGCGGACCTACGCGCTCGACGTCCGGCTGAAGGACGACGGCGGCGACGGCTCGGTCACCTCCGAGGGCGCGACCTTCAAGCTGCTGCGCATCGGCGAGCAGCTCTACGTCAAGGCGGACGCCGAGTTCTGGACTCACGGCGACGGCAAGAGCGACAGCGGCGAGGGGGACGCGGCGGCGGCCTCCAAGCTCGGCGGCAAGTACGTGAAGGTGCCGCAGGGCGACCCCTCGTACAAGAAGTTCAGTGGTTTCACGGACAAGCGTCTCCTCCTCGACAGTCTGCTGACCCTGCACGGGACGCTCGCGACGGACGGCCACGACGAGGAGGCGGGCGTCCGCACCATCCGCGTCACCGGTGACAAGGGTTCCGGCGGCACCCTGGAGGTCTCCCTCGAGGGCAAGCCGTACCCCCTGCGCCTGGAGCGGGCCGGTGGGGCGGGCACCCTCACCTTCTCCGGCTGGGGCGAGGACTTCTCCCTCCGGGAGCCGGAGAGGAACGAGACGGTGGACTACGGCAGGCAGCTGCCGTCCTCCTAGGCCGTCAGGTCCGTTTGCGCTTCTTCAGCAGCAGGCGGGGCAGTCCCGCCGGGACCGGCCGGCGGGTGATCGCCGGGGACGGCAGGGGAGGCTCGGACAGCGAGCCGTCGGGCAGGGGCGCCGTCGCCCCCGTCGGTTCCAGGCGCAGCACCCGGCACTCGCGGGCCCAGCGGTCGGTCATGGCCTCGCCGTCGGGCGCGTTCAGCCGTTTGCCCTTGAGCTCGGCGACCGCCGCGTCCCACGCCTGCGAGCCCGGCGCGAGCTCCGTGACCCGCGCCGTCCAGGTGGCCAGCCGGCCGCCCTTGTCCTTGCTGCGGACCGTCACCTTCGCCTCGGCGCCGTCGGCGAGACCAGGCAGCGGCTGCTCGCCCGGCCCGTCGCCCACCAGGCACGCGGCACCCTCGTGCCACACGTGCCACAGCGCACGCGCCGGGCCGTCGGGGCCCTGGACCCAGACGAGGCCGGACTTCTTCGTGGCCTCCTCGACGAGGGCCTGGTCGAGCAGCTCGCTTGTCATGGGGCCCAGCCTAACCAGGCCGCTCACAGCCACCCGTTCCGCTTCAGCGTGCGGTGGATGCCGAGGCAGACGACCACGGTGAAGCCCAGGATCACCGGGTAGCCGTAGCGCCAGTGCAGCTCCGGCATGTGGTCGAAGTTCATGCCGTACACGCCGCACACCATGGTCGGCACGGCGATGATCGCGGCCCACGAGGTGATCTTCCGCATGTCCTCGTTCTGGGCGACGGATGCCTGCGCCAGGTTGGCCTGGAGGATGGAGTTGAGCAGCTCGTCGAAGCCGAGGACCTGCTCCTGGACGCGGGCCAGGTGGTCGGCGACGTCCCGGAAGTACTTCTGGATGTCCGGGTCGACCAGCCGCATGGGCCGCTCGCTCAGCAGTTGCATGGGCCGCAGCAGCGGCGACACGGCCCGCTTGAACTCCAGCACCTCGCGCTTGAGTTGGTAGATCCGGCCGGCGTCGGAACCGCGCGGCGAGCCCTTGCGCCCCGGGGAGAACACCTCGGTCTCGACCTCGTCGATGTCGTCCTGCACCGCGTCGGCGACGGCGATGTACCCGTCGACGACGTGGTCCGCGATCGCGTGCAGCACGGCCGAGGGGCCCTTGGCCAGCAGCTCGGGGTCGTCCTGCAGGCGGTGCCTGAGGGCCCGCAGGGAGCCCTGCCCGCCGTGCCGGACGGTGATGAAGAAGTCCCGTCCGGTGAAGCACATGACCTCGCCGGACTCGACGACCTCGCTGTTGGCGTCGAGCTGGTCGTGCTCGACGTAGTGGATGGTCTTGAACACGGTGAAGAGGGAGTCGTCGTAGCGCTCCAGCTTGGGCCGCTGGTGGGCCTGGACGGCGTCCTCCACGGCCAGCGGGTGCAGCCCGAACTCACTGGCGATGCCGGAGAATTCGGCCTCGGTCGGCTCGTGCAGGCCGATCCACACGAAGCCCCCGTCACGGCGCGCCAGGCGCACCGCCTCGTGCGGGGTCAGGGCGGTCTCGGTCTCGATGCGGCGACCGTCCCGGTAGACGGCGCAGTCGACGACGGCGGTGGCCGTCGCCGGGCTGCGGGTGGCGTCGTAGGTGCCACTGTCCTTGCGCAGCGAGACACGGGACGGACGGACCACGGCGCGCAGGTCGCGGATCATCGACATGGCGGGCTCCTTCGCGGGCGGGCAACGAAAGGCGCCGGCGACGACGGGTGGAACTACCCGGAATGAGGACGTTGTGACTGCGGATGTTTGGCACGTCCACAAAGCGGGGAGCACCGCACCGTCGCGGTGGCGAGCTTCGTTACTGATTCAGCTACTGAGGCAGATCAGGAAAAACGAAACGAAGCGCTCTTCCGCGGTGAAGCGAGTGCGAGAGGTGGCAGCCAGAGACAGAGCAGCTACATCAGCGGCGGGAGAGCGTGGTGCTACTGCACGGTCGACTTCGATCCATTGCAGCCCCACCTCCTCCGGCCGGTCCCTCGTAAGGGAGTTCCTTCGGCGTCAGGGCTTGATCGCGACGCTTCTGCGTGCTGCCCCGAACCACCGGGCAAGAGTAGCAGCCGGCACAACTGTCAAGGTGCTGCTTTGCCCGCTACTGGCGAGTTCTATGCTCGCCGCATGGCAGATGTTCTCCCTCTGGTCGAAGCCCGGTTGCGCAGCGCGCTGGGCGAACCGGACGCGCGCGCGGCGGTCACCTTCCTCGGTACGGACCGCATCGAGGTGCTCCGCTTCCAGGAGGGCGGCATCGTCCGCTACGCCTCGCTGGGCATGTCCGCGCACCCGATGACGGACCCCACGGCGGTGGTCGCCGACCCGGTCAAGGGTCCGCGCGCCGAGCTGGTCCTCTCGGTCCGCTCCGGTCTCGCCGACACGGACAAGGTGCTCCGGCCGCTCGCCGTGCTCGCCGCGTCTCCGCAGGTGGAGGGCCTGGTCGTGGCCCCCGGAGCGTCCCTCGACGTCGGTGAGCCGCTGTGGCCGGGCGCCCCGTTCAGCTCGGTCCTGGTCGCCGAGCCGGGCGGTCTGGTCGAGGACCTGGAGCTCGACGAGCCCCTCGACCCCGTGCGGTTCCTGCCGCTGCTGCCGATGACCCCGAACGAGGCCGCCTGGAAGCGGGTGCACGGCGCGCAGGCGCTTCAGGAGCGGTGGCTGAACCAGGGGACGGACCTCCGGGATCCTTCCCGGAAGTCCGTCCCGCTGGAGTGAGCAAGGTCACCAACGCCGGGCTGTACGGCGTCAGTTGGCGAACACGGTGACACTGTCCTCGGTCGCGTGCTTCGGCTCCAACTCCTCCGCGGTGGGGGTCCCCCCTGCTCGAGCGGAGTCGAGAGCTTGGGGGAGTGTGAGGGCCTTGCGCCGTACGACGACCACGGCCGCGCCCACGACCGCGGTGATCGCCGCCACCACGAACGGGATGTGGATGTCGGTCCACTCCTCGATCTTCGGCGCGAAGTAAGGGGCTGCCGCCGCCGCGAACCAGCGCACGAAGTTGTAGCCCGCGCTCGCCACCGGCCGGGGCGCGTCCGAGACGCCGAGGGCCAGTTCGGTGTAGACGGTGTTGTTCACGCCGATGAAGGCGCCGGACAGGATCGTGCAGACCACGGCGGCCGTGTGGGAGCCGTAACCGAGCACCAGGACGTCGGCCGCGAGCAGGACCAGTGAACCGCCGAGCACCTTCAGTGAGCCGAACCGCTTCTGGAGCCGGGGCGCGACGATCACCGAGAAGACGGCGAGCAGCACACCCCATGCGAAGAACACCGCACCCGACCGGTACGGGCTCATGTTCAGCACGAACGGCGTGAAGGCCAGCACGGTGAAGAACGTGTAGTTGTAGAAGAACGCCGAGACCGCCGCGGAGGCGAGGCCGCCGTGGCCGAGGGCCTTGAGCGGGTCCAGCAGCGAGGTCTTGCGGGCCGGCTTCGGCTGCTCCTTAAGGAACACCGTGATGCACAGGAAGCCGACGGCCATCAGGAACGCGGTGCCGAAGAACGGGTAGCGCCAGCTGGCGTCGCCGAGCAGGGCGCCCAGCAGCGGGCCGCAGGCCATGCCGAGACCGAGGGCCGACTCGTACAGCAGGATCGCCGCGGCGCTGCCGCCGGCCGCCGCACCGACGATGACCGCGAGGGCCGTCGAGACGAACAGCGCGTTGCCCAGGCCCCATCCGGCCCGGAATCCGACCAGTTCGTCGACGGATCCGGAGGTGCCCGCGAGCCCGGCGAACACCACGACGAACGCGAGGCCGAGCAGCAGTGTCTTCTTCCCGCCGATCCGGCTGGAGACGAATCCGGTCACCAGCATCGCGACGGCGGTGATGAGGAAGTACGAGGTGAAGAGCAGGGAGACCTGGCCGGCCGTGGCGTCGAGGCCCTGGGCGATGGACGGCAGGATCGGATCGACGAGCCCGATGCCCATGAAGGCGACGACCGAGGCCCCGGCGGTCGCCCACACGGACTTGGGCTGCTTCAGGAGGCCGCCCGCTCCGGCGTCGAAGGAGTCCATTGCTTGCTCCCTTTCCAGAGACGAGATAGTTGGTATATGCACATACTAAGTTAGCCAAGCTAATTAATGCAAACTACATCTAGTGTGGGCGGTGAAGGGTTCCGTCCGGATGGGTGATCGTCCTTGACGCGGCGGGGCGCGGGTAGGACCGTGGGGCCCTATGAGGGGCGAACCCAGTTGCCCGAAGTGTGGTGGCCGGGTCAGGGCTCCCGGCCTCTTCTCCGACTCGTGGCAGTGCGATGTGCACGGCACCGTTCATCCGGTGCAGCCCGTGATACCGCCCAGCGTCGACGCCCTCGACGTCGTGGTGCACCGCACCCGGGTGCCGCTGTGGATGCCCTGGCCGCTGCCGGTGGGGTGGTTGTTCACGGGGGTGGCCTGCGCGGGGGACGACCGCACCGGCGGCCGCGCGACCGCAGTGGCCTGCACGGGGCCCGGGCCGCTCGGCGGGATGGGCGAGCTGATCCTGGTGGCCGAGGAGCTCGGGGTCGGGCTCGGGGCGCGCTATGCGGGCATGGACGGCCCCGACCCGGGGCCGCACATGGACGTCGAGAAGCCGCCGCAGGCCAAGGTGCTGGCCGCCGGGCGCCCCACGCCGCTGTGGCACGTGGCCGGGGCGCCCGGCGACCGGGCGGTGTTCGCGGGAGAGGCGCTCGGGATGTGGCTGTGGGCCGTGGTGTGGCCCGAGCAGTCCGGGCTGCTGATGTACGACGAACTGGTGCTGGCGGATCTCCGGGAGGCGGGGGCCGAGGTGGAGCTGGTGCCTTGTGGGGCGTTGTCCCCGCGTCTGCTTCAGCCGTAGTGCCTCCGGGGGCGGGAGGTCGGGTGCGTCGGCGCCGCGCACTTCTTGTGGCCGGTCGCGCGGTTCCCCGCGCCCCTTCGGGGTCGGGCGGTTCCCCGCGCCCCTTCGGGGTCGGGCGGTTCCCCGCGCCCCTTCGGGGTCGGGTAGTTCCCCGCGCCCCTTCGGGGTCGGGCGGTTCCGTGTGCCGCCCTGAGGCCCGTGATGTAGGGGGCGCGTGCCGGGTTCAGGTGTGACATCGGGCGTTGAAAATGCGGTTATCCTTGAGCAGCCCTGTTCGTGCCGTCTGTGTCTGGAGCTCGTGTCGTGCGCATCGATCTGCACACCCACTCCACCGCTTCCGACGGCACGGACTCGCCCGCCGAGCTGGTGCGCAAAGCCGCCGTGACCGGGCTCGACGTCGTCGCGCTCACCGATCACGACACCACGCGCGGGCATGCGGAGGCGATCGCCGCGCTGCCCCAGGGCGTCACGCTGGTGACCGGGGCAGAGCTCTCCTGCCGGATCGACGGCATCAGCATGCACATGCTGGCCTACCTCTTCGACGCCGAGGAGCCGGCGCTGCTCGCCGAGCGGGAGCTGGTCCGGGACGACCGGGTACCGCGCGCCCAGGGCATGATCGCCAAGCTTCAGGAGCTCGGCGTGCCGGTGACCTGGGAACAGGTGGCGCGGATCGCCGGAGACGGGTCCGTCGGGCGCCCGCACGTGGCGAGCGCGCTCGTCGAGCTGGGTGTCGTGCCGACGGTGAACGACGCCTTCACGCAGGACTGGCTGGCCGACGGCGGCCGGGTCTTCGTGGAGAAGCACGAGACCGACCCCTTCGAGGCCATCCGCCTGATCAAGGGCGCGGGCGGGGTCGCGGTGTTCGCGCACCCCGGGGCGAGCAAGCGGGGGCTCACGGTGCCGGAGGCCGCCATCGCCGAGATGGCCGCGGCCGGGCTGGATGGCGTCGAGGTCGACCACATGGACCACGACGCGGACACGCGGGCGCGGCTGCGGGGTCTGGCCAAGGAGCTCGGGCTGCTCGTGACCGGGTCCTCGGACTACCACGGCAGCCGCAAGACCTGCGTGCTCGGGGAGTACACGACGGATCCCGAGGTGTACGGGGAGATCACGCGACGGGCCTTCGGGGCGTTTCCCGTGCCGGGGGCCGGCGGGGCCGCCTGAGCCCTTCCCGCTCCAGGTCTTCTTCAGGCACTCGGCGCTGTTCGCCGTGCCCACCCGTTCCACCCCCAGTGCCTCAAGGGCATGCGGGGACCCCCGACGGAACGCCTGCCCACAGCGGTCCCGGTACGCCGTGCTCCGCCGCTCCACCCTTACCGCAAGGCCATCACCCTCATGTTCGACGTCGCCGTCTTCGGCTCCCTGTTCCTGACCCTCTTCGTCATCATGGATCCCCCGGGGATCACACCGATCTTCCTCGCCCTCACCGCGGGCCGGCCCGGCAAGGTGCAGAAGCGGATGGCCTTCCAGGCCGTCTGCGTCGCCGGCGGTGTGATCACCGTGTTCGGGCTCCTCGGGCACCAGATCCTGAACTATCTGCACGTGTCCGTGCCCGCGCTGATGATCGCGGGCGGCCTGCTGCTTCTCCTGATCGCGCTGGACCTGCTCACCGGCAAGACCGACGAGCCGAAGCAGACCAAGGACGTCAACGTCGCCCTGGTGCCACTGGGCATGCCGCTGCTGGCCGGACCCGGGGCGATCGTGTCGGTCATCCTCGCCGTGCAGAAGGCCCACAGCATCGCCACGCAGGTGTCCGTGTGGGCGGCCATCCTCGCCATCCACGTCGTGCTGTGGCTGGTGATGCGCTACTCGCTGGTGATCATCCGGATCATCAAGGACGGCGGTGTGGTCCTGGTGACCCGCCTGGCCGGCATGATGCTCTCCGCGATCGCCGTGCAGCAGATCATCAACGGTGTCACGCAGGTGATCCAGCAGAGCTGAGGGCCGGCTTCAGGCCTGCTGGGGCAGGACACCGCGGATCTCCCGGGCCGGCCCGGGGTGGCCGAGGTACTCGTCGATCTTGTGCGCGCGGTCGCGGCCATTGGAGACGGCCAGCTGGGTGAGCTTCCCCCAGCGGTCGTCCGCCAGGGGGCAACCGATGGCGACGGCGTCGGTGGGGCACCAGACGTTCACCCAGTCACGCACCCGGGGCGGCTGGTGCGGGCCGCGAGTCAGCAGCCGTTCGTTGACGCCGTCGAGGCCGAGCGGGCTGCCCGCGGTGACCAGCAGGACGGGGTCGAGGCCGTCGGGGATCCGGGTCAGGAGGTCCATGCCCACGACCGTGCCCAGGCTGTGCGTGACCAGCACCAGCTCGCCGCTGGTGGGCATCGTCTCCATCACGCTGTCCAGCACCGCCTGCCGCACGGCGCCGTCACCGAGGTACAGGTCGACGTCCCGCAGAAATGTGGCGATGGTCCACTCGTCCAGGTCCGACCGGGCGGCCAGCCAGCTCAGCGGCCGGTGCAGCACCCCGACCAGGCCCGCACCGAAGCCCTCCGTGGCCGCCGGCCCGTTCTGTGGCATGCCGGCCCGGGCGGCCGCCTCGTAGAGCAGCCGCTCGTAGGAGCCCGTGGGTGATTCCGCTGCGAACACCTCGGCGGCAGCGGCGGCGCTCACCCGGTCCAGGCCGATGGGCTCGGCCGTGCTCTCCCGGCCGCTCACGAGGTCGTGCAGTCGCGTGCCGTAGAACGGGAACCACACGTCCTCCGGGTCGAGCGGGGGCAGGGAGGCGAGCGTGAGTCCGCGGTTCAGCCCGGCCGTCCAGGTGCGGCGGAGATCGTCGGGGAACTTCTCCTGCTGGTCCCGGCCGTGCAGGAAGACCAGGTGCCGGTGGCCGCCGAAGGCGGTACTGCGGGCCCGCAGCCCGACCCTGGGCCGCTGGGTTTCGGTCTCGCTCTCGGTCATGGGGACCGTCACCGGAACCCCGGGCGCCGGCGGGGTCGTGAGGCCCGGTACCGCGGTCGTCCTCTCGGGTGGTGCCCCGGGGGCCGCAGCGGGGAGGGCCGGCGCCGTGGTCATGGCCTGGTCCAGGCCGGTGTCCGGGCCCATCTCGGCCAGCAGGGCACGCCGCCCCGGGCCGAGGTCCAGCCCCGCCAGGTGCTTGAGGATCGAGCTGATCCGAACGCCCTCGTTGGCGACCCACTCGATGGCGTCGTCGCCGTCGCCCTGCTGCCAGGGCCTGCCGTCCTTGCGCAGGACCCGGCCCTGGTCGTCCTTCTTCGGCACGCCGCTGTGGTGCAGCGCCACGACCTCCCACTGGTCGTTGAAGACGGGGGAGCCGGAGTTCCCCGGTTCGGTGTCGGTCGTGTAGTGCACGAAGTCGTCGAGGCGGACCAGCACGGCGTTGTCCCGCAACGCGATCTCCTTCAACCGCCCTGAGGGATGGCCGATGATGTTCACCTTCTCGCCGAGCACCAGCTTGCCGGTCTGCACACTCAGCCGGTTCCAGCCGAAGATCTCGCCCGGCGCGGGGCCGTCTCCGGTGGGCGCCAGCGCCACGAGGGCGAAGTCGAGCCGCCGGTCCGCGGCGAAGAAGGTCTGCGGGTCGAGCTCCATCCGGACGACGGTGTCGGGCAGGTTGTCCGCCGTGACCTGGGCGTTGAACTCCGCGAAGCAGGTCCGGGCGAAGCTCTCGTCGGGCAGGACGTGGTGGTTGGTCATCAGCAGCCGCGGCGAGACCAGGAAGCCGGTGCCGTGCGGCAGCTCGCGGCCGTCGCGCCGCAGGGTGATCCGGGCGACCGTGGCCCCGGCCCTGACCCCGCGCGGCAGAAAGCTCCAGGCCTGGAGCTCGTTGGACAGGTCGATGATCCGCTCGTTGGCGTCGGGCAGATCCATGGCCTCGCGGTGGATGTCGGCCACCACCGCCGAGGGCGACAGGCCGCCCCGGTCGAGGATCCGGTCGGCGCGGACGGCCAGCGCGTCGGGGGAGTCCGGGAAGCGGACCCCGGCCGCCAGCCGGCCCTCGACCCGCTCGCGCTCCGCGGTGGAGTCCTCGTAGCGCCGCGCGGCCTCGGCTGCGGCCTGCTGGTGCAGTTCCCTGTGCGGCCGGTCCGTCACCGACATGTCCCACCGTCCTGTTCTGGTTCGCACTGTCCCCCTCAGCCAGTACGCCCCCGACCAGGGAGGTCCGCAACAGCGGAGCCCCCGCCCGGCTGATGCCGGGCGGGGGCTCCGAAGCGTGGGAGATGTGCGCGCGTTATGAGGCCGTGGTCTCGGCCGGGCGGATCCACAGGCGCTGCCCGATGGAGGCGGCCTGCTGAACGATGCGGTTGACGGAGGCGGCGTCCACAACGGTCGAGTCCACAGGTGTGCCGTCGACGTCGTCGAGTCGCATGATTTCGAAGCGCAAGGGCTTCTCCCTTCGTCTGGTCATCCTCCTGAGGAGAACTACTTGAGTGAGTGGCCCACCAGGCTGCGGCGCTCGGTGTTCCATAAGGGTCAACAGGGGTGCATGGTTCAAACATTCCCTACGCTAAGGAAATTTTTCGAACGGCTAATTACTGAGTCGTAAGAGTGTCGTTACGGGACCGACCGGGACCGGTTGTGTTCGCAGCGTGACCGCCGGGACAATGGAGGCGATGAACGACGACCTCGCGGCCCTCAGTGCCCGCATCGACCGCACCAACGAGCTGCTCCAGCGCATGCTCGCCGAGGTGGCGAAGACGCCCTCGACCCACGCGATCTTCGTCGATGCCGGGTATCTGTACGCCGCCGCCGGCCGCCTCGTCGCAGGCACGGAGGACCGCCGCGCCTTCGACGTGGACGCGGAGGGGTTGATCGACGCGCTCATCGACAAGGCCCGCACGATCTTCGCGGACAGCCGGCTGCTGCGGGTCTACTGGTACGACGGCGCCCGGCGCCGCATCCACACGGCCGACCAGCAGACCATCGCGGAACTGCCGGATGTCAAGGTGCGGCTCGGCAACCTCAACGCCAACAACCAGCAGAAGGGCGTCGACTCACTCATCCGCTCCGACCTGGAGTCCCTCGCCCGGCACCGGGCCATCAGCGACGCGGCGCTGCTCGGCGGCGACGAGGACCTCGTCTCGGCGGTGGAGGCGGCCCAGGGGTACGGCGCCCGGGTCCACCTCTGGGGCATCGAGGCGCCGGAGGGCCGCAACCAGGCGGAGCCCCTGCTCTGGGAGGTCGACAGCCAGCGCACCCTCGACCTCGACTTCTTCAAGCCGTACGTCTCCCGCCGCACCGCCTCCGCCCACGAGACGGCGGCGGAACGGCCCACCCGCGAGGCCGTGCGGTTCGTGGGTGCGCAGATCGCGGCGAAGTGGCTGGCGGCACGCGGCCGGGACACGCTGGTCGAGCTGCTGCCCGGGCACCCGTACCTGCCGGGCTCGGTCGACCAGGACCTGCTGGTGGAGGCGGAGGGCCTCCTGCAGTACTCGCTGCGCGGCCAGGCGGACCTGCGGCGGGCGCTGCGGGACGGCTTCTGGGAGCACCTGCGGACGCAGTACTAGTCCGTCCCGGGAGCCGCCGGGAACCGGCCCTCTCCGAGGTCGTCCCAGAAGTCCGCGAGGGCGTGGGCCGTCGGCAGGGGCCGGTCGGCGTTGGGGGAGTGCTCGGCTCCCGTGACGACCGTGCGGCGCGCGTCCAACCGCAGGGCCATGTCGTCGAGGATCGCCACCGGCCAGGTGTCGTCGTGCGCGCCCGACAGCACGTGGAAGGGCAGCGGGACCGCGGCGAGTTCGGCCACGCGGTCCGGCTCGGTGCACAACTGACGCCCCGTCGCGAGCAGTTGGGCAGGGCTGTGGCCCAGCCAGCGGCGGCGCAACTGGTCCTGGTCACCGAGGCCGCGAGCCGGTCCGCCGACCTCTTCCGGCGCCCCCATGGCCTGGATGGCCTCCCACACCTGCGCCATCGACAGCACCGCGAGCGCGTCCCGCAGGAGCTTCACTCGCTGCTGCTGGGAGACGGAGATCTCCGCCGGGCCGGACGAGACCAGGGTGAACGAGACGAAGGGGGAGTGGTCGAGCAGCACGGCCGCACGGGCGATCTGCCCGCCGAGCGAGTGCCCCACGAGGTGCACGGGTTCGCCCAGCGCCTCGGCCTGTGCGAGCACGTCCCGCGCCAGTTCCCGCTGGGAGTAGGCCGACTCGTCGTTCAGGGGCCCCTCCGACTCGTGCTGCCCCCGCCCGTCCACGGCGACGACCCGGTATCCCCGCTCCGCGAGCGGCTCGTGGAGGAGCCTGAAGTCCTCCTTGCTCCCGGTGAACCCGGGCAGCATCAGGGCGACTCCCCTGACCTCCGCACCCGGCTTCGGCGACGAGTCGACGACGGCGAACTCGCCGCGTGAGGTGCGCAGGGGGTAGGCGCGGGCGCCCGGGGGCGGAGGGAAGGTGGGGTGGCTGCTCACGGGGGCGAGGGTAGCGGGTGCGGCCGACCGTGTGCCCCGGGCGAAAGGTGGGCGGCCGGGCTCCTGCTGGAGGGCTGGGCTTTGGGGGTGCGTGGTGGCTTCGAGTGTGGGGGTGACCCTGTCGCCCGGGTGAACGCCGACGGCCCGGCTCCCTGTGAAGGGGGCCGGGCCGTCGTGGAGGAGCGTGTCAGCCCTCCGTCGGCTCCGCGGTGGCCGTGGCCTTGCGGGTGCGGCGCACCCTGGGCTTCGGCTCCGTCGCGTCCTCGGCAGTGGCGGCCGTGGCGGCCGCTGCCGTCTTGCGCGCGCGGCGCGGCTTGACCTGGGCGGTCTCCGGCTCCTGATCCGCCTGCGCGGGGATCTCGGCCGGCTCGGCGGCCTTGCGGGCGCGGCGGCGCGGCTTGGCCTCCGTACCCTCGGCCGTGTCGACCGCGACCTCGGCCGCTGCCGTCTTCCGGGTCCGACGCGGCTTGGCTTCGACGGCCTCCGCGTCCGGGGTCGCGGCAGCCGTCTTGCGCGTGCGGCGCGGCTTCGCCTCGACGGTCTCCGCGTCCGGGACGGCAGTGGCGGTCTTCCGCGTCCGGCGCGGCTTGGCCTCGGCGGCCTCCGGCTCCTGGGCCGTCTGGGCCGGGATCTCGGCGACAGCCGCGGCCGGCTCGGTGGCCTTACGGGTCCGGCGGCGCGGCTTGGCCTCCGCGCCCTCGGCCGTGTCTACTGCTTCCTCCGCCGGAGCGGCGGCCTTGCGGGTGCGACGCGGCTTGGTCTGCGCGACCTCGGAAACCTCGGCCGGGGCCGCAGCCGTTGCCGTGGCCTCGCCCGCGGTCTCGGCGGTCTTGCGGGTGCGGCGGCGCGGCTTGGCCTCGGCGGCCTCCGCCGTGTCGACGGCGGCTTCGGCCGCAGCCGCCGCCTTGCGCGTACGCCTGGGCTTGGCCTCGGCCGCCTCGACGGCGTCCTCCGCGCCCGGCGCCGCCACGGCCCTCTTGCGGGTGCGACGCGGCTTCGCCTCGGTCGGCTCCGGAGCGGGCTCGGTGACCCCCTCGGCCGTGTCGACGCTCGCCTCCGCCTTCGCGGTCGTCTTGCGGGCGCGGCGCGGCTTGCTCTCCGCCGGCTCAGGCGTGGACCCGGTGGTCCCCTCGGCCGTGTCGAGCGCCGACTCGGCCGCGGACGCCGCCGTGGCCTTGCGGGTGCGGCGGCGCGGCTTGGCGGCGGCCTCGGGCTGTGCGGCATCCGCGGCGGCGGGAGTCTCGGCGACGACCGCCGGCTCCGCGACGACCGCCGGCTCCGCGACCGACGGCGTGACCGCGGCCTCGGTCTCCACGACCGGCGTCTCCGAACGGCGCGTGCGGCGCCGGCGCGGCTTCGCGGCCGTCTCGGTGGCCTCCGTGGCCGTGCCCTCCGCCGTCGCGACGGCGCTCTCCGCCTGCTCGGACGCGGCGGACTCGACCGCCGCGACCGGAGCCGGCTGGGACTGGGCCCCGCCGCGGGTGCGGCGACGGCGGCGCGGGGTGCGCGGAGTCGTCACGGCGTCCGCCTCGGCGGCGCCGTCGGTGGTCGTGGTACCCGGTGCGATGGCGCCGGTGGACTCCGGCGCCCCGTCCGCCGTGGCCCCGCCACGGGTACGGCGGCGGCGACGCGGCGTACGCGACGACTGCTCGCGGTCGGCCGAACGGGACTCGTCCCGGTCGCCGCGGCCCCCTCGGCCGCCTCGGTCGCCGCGTCCGCGCGGCCCGCGGCCGCCCGGCTCGCCGACGTCCTCCAGCTCCTCCGCGTCCAGCCCAGCGCGCGTACGCTCCGAGCGCGGCAGAACGCCCTTGGTGCCCTCGGGGATGCCGAGGTCGGAGAAGAGGTGCGGGGACGTGGAGTACGTCTCCGGCGGGTCGTTGAAGTCCAGCTCCAGCGCCTTGTTGATCAGCTGCCAGCGCGGGATGTCGTCCCAGTCGACGAGCGTGATCGCGATGCCCTTCGCACCTGCGCGGCCCGTACGGCCGATGCGGTGCAGGTACGTCTTCTCCTCTTCCGGCGACTGGTAGTTGATGACGTGCGTGACGCCCTCGACGTCGATGCCGCGGGCGGCGACGTCAGTGCAGACGAGCACGTCCACCTTGCCGTTGCGGAAGGCGCGCAACGCCTGCTCGCGGGCGCCCTGGCCGAGATCGCCGTGGACCGCGCCGGAGGCGAACCCGCGCTGCTTCAGCTGGTCGGCGAGGTCGGCCGCCGTGCGCTTGGTGCGGCAGAAGACCATGGCCAGCCCGCGGCCCTCGGCCTGGAGGATGCGCGCGACCATTTCGGGCTTGTCCATGTTGTGCGCGCGGTAGATGTACTGCTTGGTGTTCGCGACCGTCGCGCCCGCGTCGTCCGGCGACGTGGCGCTGATGTGCGTGGGCTGCGACATGTAGCGGCGGGCGAGGCCGATGACCGCGCCCGGCATGGTGGCCGAGAACAGCATGGTCTGGCGCCGCACCGGCAGCATGTTGATGATCTTCTCGACGTCGGGCAGGAAGCCCAGGTCGAGCATCTCGTCGGCCTCGTCGAGGACCAGGGACTTGACGTGCTTCAGGTTCAGCTTCTTCTGCCCGGCGAGGTCGAGCAGCCGGCCCGGGGTGCCGACGACCACGTCGACGCCCTTCTTCAGGGCCTCGACCTGGGGCTCGTAGGCCCGGCCGCCGTAGATGGCGAGGACGCGCACGTTGCGGACCTTGCCCGCGGTCAGCAGGTCGTTGGTGACCTGTGTGCACAGCTCGCGCGTGGGGACGACGACGAGCGCCTGCGGGGCCTCGGTGAGGTCCTCGGGCTCGGCGCGCCCGGCCTCCACGTCGGCGGGAACGGTGACGCGCTCGAGGAGCGGGAGGCCGAAGCCCAGCGTCTTGCCGGTGCCGGTCTTGGCCTGACCGATGACGTCCTTGCCCGACAGGGCCACGGGGAGCGTCATCTCCTGGATGGGGAAGGGGGTGATGATGCCGACGGCCTCGAGGGCCTCGGCGGTCTCGGGAAGGATTCCGAGCTCTCGGAACGTAGTCAGGGTGCTGCCTCTTCTGTGTGGGCGGCGCGAGGCGAGCGCGGGGTCGTGTCAGACCGTGCTGGGGACGTCGGCTGCCTACGGGCGGACCGTAGAGCACGGGACCGCGCCGACGCTCTAGCGCTCGTGCCGCTGAGGGTGTCCCCCTCCTGGTCTCGTCCGCACTGTGGCGGACGGCCGGGGAGGGCTGTCGGGTCGGAGCCGATCGGGCCACCGACCGGGCATCCTCATACGTGCGGCCTGTCGAGGTACGTCAACGTACCAGCAGGCGCATTACCACCATACCCCGGAATCGCGCACATGCGATGGCCGATTCGGTCACGTAGTCGTCGTCACAGTGATTGACCAGGGCCTTACGCCTCCCGGCAAGCGGGTTATTGTGCGCTTCATGACGAGCTCTGACAAGCCTGAGAACGCCTCGGACACCGCCGCCGCCGAACCCACCTCAGTCGCCGCCCGGGACTGGGCGACGGCCTCCGCCGACCCGCAGTACCGCGCCGCGGTCGTGGATCTGCTCGGTGCGCTCGCCTACGGGGAACTGGCGGCGTTCGAGCGGCTCGCGGAGGACGCCAAACTGGCGCCGACACTGGCGGACAAGGCGGAGCTGGCGAAGATGGCGTCGGCGGAGTTCCACCACTTCGAGAGGCTGCACGACCGGCTGGCCGAGATCGGGGAGGAGCCGACGCGGGCGATGGAGCCGTTCGTCGCCGCGTACGACGGGTTCCACAAGCAGACGGCCCCCTCGGACTGGCTGGAGGGCCTCGTCAAGGCCTACGTGGGCGACTCCATCGCCAGCGACTTCTACCGGGAGGTCGCCGCCCGGCTGGACTCCGACTCGCGTGACCTGGTGCTGGCCGTGCTCGACGACACGGGGCACGGCGGCTTCGCCGTGGAGAAGGTGCGGGCCGCGATCGACGCCGACCCGCGCGTGGGCGGGCGGCTCGCGCTGTGGGCCCGGCGGCTGATGGGCGAGGCCCTGTCGCAGTCCCAGCGGGTGGTGGCCGACCGGGACGCGCTGTCGACCATGCTGGTGGGCGGTGTCGCGGACGGCTTCGACCTCGCCGAGGTCGGCAAGATGTTCTCCCGGATCACCGAGGCCCACACCAAGCGGATGGCCGCCCTGGGGCTGGCCGCCTAGGGCCTGCCGTCCGAAGCGGGCCGGCTGTGGGGCGCTGCGCCTCTCAGCCGACCCGGGCCCCGCGACGCCGGGAGGATCCGGCCGGACGGGGCCCAGTCGCCCTCTGGCCGATCCGCGTCCTCACAGGCGCCACCACCGGCGACTCCTCACGCGGTCGCCGATCGGCGGCGCAGTCTTCCCGCGGGGCGCAGCAGCAGCGACAGCGAGGCCACCGAGACGATCACCGCGCCGAGCAGGACGAGCAGCACATGTCCGGCCTCCAGTGCGCTGTGCATGACGAACGCCCCGAAGAGGGCGCCGGCGACTCCGGTCGACAGCACCATGGAGCGGGCCGGGAGACGGTGCGGCAGGCGGTGTGCGGCCGCCCACGCCAGAGCCAGGCCGAGGATCGCGGAACTCAGCGCTTCCAGGAGCATGTCGGGGTCCCTCCCACACGGCCGGCCTGCCCAAATCGGTCGTAGCCCGTCTTACCCCTGACCTGCGGAATCCAATCCACCCCTGTGGGCGACTTGTGTGCCATCCGTGGAGGAACCGGTGCGCCGCAAGGGCGAGCCGAGGGCTACGCGAGATGGGTGTCCGAGGCAGGGCGACGCAAACGGGGTGGACCGGCACCAATGCAAGCGGGACGGGTCGGGACCCACGCAGGCGGGAGCTGCCGGCAGTCGTGCAAGCGGGACGGGTCGGGACCAGCGCCGGCGGGAGCTGGTGGCACGAGTGCAAGCGGGGCGGGTCGGCGGCAACGCAACGTGGCCTCCCGCTCGGTCGTTCGCAAGCGTGACGCTCGGCGGCAACGCAAACGGGGCGGGTCGGCCGAAGCCGTCCCGCCCCGCTCCACGCGTGCGCCTACAGCGCTCCGAAACCCACCTTGCGCGGGGCCGGCTCACCGATCTCGACGTAGGCGAGACGGTCGGCCGGGACGAGGAGCTTGCGGCCGTGCTCGTCCACGAGGCTCAGCAGCTGCGACTTCCCGGCCAGTGCCTCGGCGACCACGCGCTCGACCTCCTCGGCAGTCTGACCGCTCTCCAGAACGATCTCGCGGGGCGCGTGCTGCACGCCGATCTTGACCTCCACGGCTATGTCCCTCCGACGGTCAGTGTTGCGCGACCTTCCGCGCTGTACGCAGCACACATTAGCCCGGTGAGGGGACGTACAGGCTCCGCCCGAGAACGCCACGAGCGAACATCGGGCGGGAACAAAGGCGCCTGTCAGTGCTGCGGCTGGTCCATGCCGTGCAGCGGGAAGCCCGCGATACCGCGCCATGCCAGCGAGGTGAGCAGCTGTACGGCCTGGTCCCGGGGCACGCTGCGGTCGCTGTGCAGCCAGGACCGCGCCACCACCTGGGCGAGGCCGCCCAGGCCCGAGGCGAGCAGCATCGACTCCGGGCGCGACAGGCCGGTGTCCTCGGCGATGACGTCGCAGATCGCCTCCGCGCACTCGTTCGTGACCTTGTCGACGCGCTCGCGCACGGCGGGCTCGTTCGTCAGGTCCGACTCGAAGACCAGGCGGAAGGCACCGCCGTCGTCCTCGACGTAGGCGAAGTAGGCGTCCATCGTCGCCCGCACGCGCTGCTTGTTGTCGGTCGTCGACGCAAGCGCGTTCCGTACGGCCTGGATGAGCGACTCGCAGTGCTGGTCCAGCAGCGCGAGGTAGAGGTCGAGCTTGCCCGGGAAGTGCTGGTAGAGCACCGGCTTGCTGACGCCCGCACGCTCCGCGATGTCGTCCATCGCGGCGGCGTGGTAGCCCTGGGCCACGAAGACTTCCTGGGCTGCACCCAGGAGCTGGTTCCGTCGGGCACGGCGTGGCAGGCGTGTGCCCCGTGGGCGAACCGCCTCTGTCTGCTCGATGGCTGTCACGCCGCCTCCCATAGTCGTCCACATGCGGATCTGGCCGCGTCGCCATCGTACTTTTCGGTAACCGTGGTGTGCGCGGTGAGAGCGCAGAATTTCACGGACCGGACGGATGCGAAAGCGGTTGCGACGGTTTCAAACAGGGTCAGAGCGGGCAAAAAGCTGCCTCTTTCCTGCTATGTGGAGCGGTTCGTCGCCCGTCGGCGGCGAGCGTCACCGATAGTCGTCCTCGTCGAGCGAGACGATCCGGGCCTGCTCCACCAGGTCCGCCTCGTTGGCGCGGTCCGGGTCGACGCCGGTCAGCGGGTCGTCGCGGTCCGGCGCGATGTCCGCCTGCTGCTCGGCCGCGTCGACCTCGGGTGCCTCGACGTCGAACTCCTGCGCCTGCGGCGCATCCTCGACCTCGAACGTCTCCGGGTCGGTGGGGTCTACGGCCATGCTGGGCTCCCTTCCTACGAACGTCCCTGGGAATGCAGGGGCTACACGCGGGTGCCCTCTGTACGAGCCTAGGAGACACCCGATCCGGACGCTATGCGATCCGCGTCCGCGACGTGACGCAGTGCTGCGCCCGCCGACTGCTGCCCCGCGTGGCCGGGTGCCTGTTCTTCCGCGTCCTCAACTGCCCGATTCCTGTGACGGCGAACACAGGCGAACACATGAGCCACTGCGTGATCGTCTCGTAACATTGCCGCATGTCTTCGACCGAGCTGCCGTTCGTGCCGCCCGCCAATGTGCTGCCCAAGGTGGGGACCGTCCGGGTCGCGGAGGGCGAGCGGCTGAGGTCGGTCGAGCTGCCCGGCGTCACGCTCACGATGCGGTCGAGGCCTCCGGCGCGCGAGGGGCTGCCTCCCGCCCTGTTCGTGCACGGGCTCGGCGGTTCCTCGCAGAACTGGTCGGCGCTGATGGCCCTGCTGGACGACTCCGTCGACGGCGAGGCCCTCGACCTGCCCGGTTTCGGCGACTCCCCGCCACCGGACGACGGCAACTACTCCGTCACGGGGCACGCGCGCGCGGTCATCCGCTACCTCGAAGCCTCGGGGCGCGGTCCCGTGCACCTGTTCGGGAACTCGCTCGGCGGCGCCATCGCCACCCGTGTCGCCGCGGTTCGACCCGATTTGGTCCGTACGCTGACGCTTGTGTCGCCCGCTCTGCCGGAAATCCGAGTGCAGCGCACCGCCGTGCCCACGGGGCTGCTGGCGGTGCCCGGTGTAGCCCTGCTCTTCACCCGGCTCACCCGTCAGTGGACGGCGGAGCAGCGGGTCCGTGGCGTGATGGCGCTGTGTTACGGGGACCCAGGGCGGGTGACGCCGGAAGGATTCCGCAACGCCGTGCAGGAGATGGAGCGGCGGCTGCGGCTGCCGTACTTCTGGGACGCGATGGCGCGCTCCGCGCGCGGGATCGTCAACGCCTACACTCTGGGCGGCCAGCAGGGGCTGTGGCGTCAGGCGGAACGAGTCCTCGCGCCGACCCTGCTCGTCTACGGCGGCCGCGACCAGCTCGTCGGCTTCCGCATGGCCCACAAGGCGGCCCGGGCCTTCCGGGGCTCCCGGATGGTGACGTTGCCCGATGCGGGCCATGTGGCGATGATGGAGTACCCGGAGACCGTGGCCATGTCGTTTCGGGAACTGCTCGCGGACGCAGGCGAGTTGGGCGCGCAGAAAGCGGCGCGGGCCGGCCGGACGGACGCCGGGGGCGCCGCCGGCGAGGGAGCAGGAACCAACGAGAGCATCGGGGGCTGAGGCGCGACGTGGGACGCCACAGCCGCCGCGGACCGGTCGTCAGGGACGACAGCGCGGACACGACCGCAGCACGGGACGGCCGGACCGGTGCCGCACAGGGCCAGAGGCCGGCCCAGGGCCAGGCGCCGGACACCGACCGGGGAGCCAGGTCCGCGCCGCCCGGCGCACCGCAGGGTGGCGGGCCGTCGCAGGGCTCGCGCAGGGTGCCGGGGCCGAGGCCCGCGCCGCCGGACGCAACGCCGCCGCACGGCACCCCGCCGCACGGGATGCCGCGCCTGCCCGATGGCTGGCACCCCGACGGCACACCGGCCCAGGGCATGCCACGCCTGCCCGACGGCACGCCGGTACACGGAGTACCCCGCCTTGCCGAGGGTGCTCCGTCGCTCGGCGTTCCGAGGCGGGCCGACGGGAGCGCGGCGAGGGGTGTTCCCCGGTTGCCCCACGGGACTGACGCGCAAGGCGTTTCCCGGTTGCCGGACGGCACCCCCGCGCACGGCTTCCCGCAAGCCCGCGGCGGGCATCCCGAGCAGCGCGAAGCCGGGGGCGGCTGGGGTGAGTCGAGGGGTACCGGCGGAGGGACCGCCGGTGTCGGCGTACCCATACCGCGGCAGCGTCGGGCATCCGTGCCCGGGCCGCGGCAGGACTACATCGACGCCTTCGTCGACGAGGAGGACGACGTTTTCGCGCCCCGTACGCCCGCCTCCGCGCATGCCGCGGACGCCTACGCCTCCGTCACGGACTGGAGTGTCGGCAGCCCTGCCGACTCCGGGTCCGGTCATGACGACGCGGGGCCCACCGGCACGCCCGCGCCGGGCAGGGGCGGCAAGGGCCGAACCTTCACCGGCATCGCGGCCGCGGCCGTCACCACCGTGCTGGCCGTCATCGTCGCCGGGCAGGTCGCCGACGACCACGGCGCAGCCGGCGTGCAGTCGCAGTCCGCCACCGACCAGGCCCGTGACGTCCGGGACCCCGCGTCCCGAGCGGACGGCCGGGCGCCCGCTCCCCAGGCCAAGCTGCTGACGTACGACGAGAAGATGGGCAGGACGTATCCGCTCGGCCCCACTCTCAAGGGCTCCGGGAGGTTCGACGCGGTCGCCGGTATCGCCAAGGCGCCGGGTGCCGGACAGAAGTTCACCTACCGCGTGGACGTGGAGCAGGGCCTCGGGCTCGACGGCGCGCTGTTCGCCGAGGCCGTGCACAAGACGCTCAACGACCAGCGCAGCTGGGCCCACAACGGCGCGCGCACCTTCGAGCGGATCTACTCCGGCAAGCCCGACTTCGTGATCACCCTCGCCAGCCCCGGCACGACCGCCGACTGGTGTGCCAAATCGGGCCTGGACACCACCGAGGACAACGTCTCCTGCGACTCGGCGGCGACCGAGCGCGTGATGATCAACGCCTATCGGTGGGCGCAGGGCTCGGAGACCTACGGCGACAGCAAGATCCACGCCTACCGGCAGATGCTGATCAACCACGAGGTCGGCCACCGCCTCGGCCACAACCACGTCACCTGCGACAAGGACGGGGACCTGGCCCCGGTCATGCAGCAGCAGACGAAGTTCCTCGACCATGACGGCATCCACTGTCGCGCCAACCCCTGGCCCTACCCCGGGAGTTGACAGGGGCCTCAGGGGGTGTGGCGCGGCTCGCGTTGACATGCTCGGAAAGTTCGTTCATATTTCTGGGCATGTCGCCCCGTCACGTCTCCGTTCGCGCAGCCATCGAGCTGGCGCTCATCGGCGTGACCCCGCTCTGCGTGGCCGACATTCACTGTTGCTGACGCCCGCCCCCGGCGCGCGTCGCTCATCCTCCCCGTGACGTCGTCACGGTTTTTCCGACGGCTCGGCGCCGGGCAGACGTCTGTCTTCTTTCGTCTCACCCTTCGTCTTTTCGTCTCGCGATACGAGAACTCGTGATCCGGGGCCCCTTTCCGAGAGGTCGTCATTCCGATGCGCCAACCGTCCGTCACAGCGCGCCGCGTGGCCGCGGCATCCGTCAGCCTGGTTTTGGCCGCGGGTGCCGCCGCCTGCGGGCCGAAGGACAACGATGCCAAGGGCGCCGGCGGTGACTCCACGCCTCACAAGGGCGGCACGCTCACTGTGCTGAACGCCGACCCGCAGCAGGACTTCGACCCGGCCCGCCTCTACACCTCCGGCGGCGGCAACGTCCCGTCCCTGGTCTTCCGTACGCTCACCACCCGCAACCGCGAGAACGGCGCCGCCGGAGCGAAGGTCGTGCCCGACCTCGCCACCGACACCGGGCGTCCCAGCAAGAACGCGACCGTGTGGACGTACACCCTGAAGAAGGGCCTGAAGTACGAGGACGGCACCCCGATCACCTCGGCCGACATCAAGTACGGCATCGAGCGCTCCTTCGCCCCCGAGCTGTCCGGCGGCGCCCCCTACCTGCGGGACTGGCTGGTCGGCGCGGCCGACTACCAGGGCCCGTACAAGGACAAGAGGGGCCTCGACGCGATCGAGACGCCGGACGAGCGGACCATCGTCTTCCACCTGAACAAGCCCGAGGGCGAGTTCCCGTACCTGGCCACGCAGACGCAGTTCGCGCCCGTCCCGAAGAGCAAGGACACGGGCACCAAGTACGAGGAGCACCCGGTCTCCTCCGGGCCGTACAGGGTCGTGCGGAACGAGAACGACGGTGAGCGGGTGACCTTGGAGCGCAACCCGCACTGGTCCGCCGCGACCGACGCCGAACGCAAGGCCTACCCGGACAAGATCGACGTGCGGTCCGGGCTCGACTCGTCCGTGATCAATCAGCGGCTGTCCGCGTCCCAGGGCGCGGACGCCGCCGCGGTCACCACGGACACCAACCTCGGCCCGGCCGAACTGGCCAAGGTCACCGGAGACAAGGACCTTGCCTCCCGCGTCGGCACCGGGCACTTCGGCTACACCGACTACATCGCGTTCAACCCGACCGTCAAGCCGTTCGACGACCCCAAGGTGCGGCAGGCCATCTCCTACGCCATCGACCGGTCGTCCGTGGTGAACGCCGCGGGCGGGTCCGCGCTGGCCGAGCCCGCCACCACCTTCCTGCCGGCCCAGAAGTCCTTCGGCTACACGCCGTACGACCTCTTCCCGGCGGGCAAGGCCGGTGACCCGGCCAAGGCCGAGGAACTGCTGAAGCAGGCCGGTCACGCGAACGGCCTCACCGTCACGCTGACGCACTCCAACGCCAAGGACTTCGAGACCAGCCCCGAGATCGCCACCGCCGTCCAGGACGCGCTCAAGAAGGCCGGCATCACGGTCAAGCTGCAGGGGCTGGAGGACAACGACTACTCGGACAAGATCCACAACGTGAAGTCCGAGCCCGGCTTCTTCCTCGCCCACTGGGGCGCCGACTGGCCCTCGGGTGGGCCGTTCCTCGCCCCGATCTTCGACGGCCGGCAGATCGTCAAGGACGGTGCGAACTTCAACACGGGCCTGCTGAACGACAAGTCGGTCAATGCCGAGATTGACGCGATCAACAAGTTGACGGATCTTGACCAGGCCGCCAAGAGGTGGGGTGCACTGGACAAGAAGATCGGTGAGCAGGCCCTGACGGTGCCCCTGTTCCACCCCGTCTACAAGCGACTGGTCGGCAAGGACGTCAGGAACGTCGTGATCAGCGACTGGACCGGCGTGCTGGACATCTCCCAGGTCGCGGTGAAGTGACGCCGTGAGTGAGGCACTTCTCGCCACCGAGGCGGCCGGGACGGACACCATCGTCCCGGCCGCCTCCGGGGCCCGTCAGTTCTGGCGGCGGCTGCGCACGCAGCGCGCCGCCCTCGTCGCGGCCGCCCTCGTCGCGCTGCTCGTCCTGGTCGCGCTCGCCGCGCCGCTGCTCACCGCCCTGGAAGGCCAGGACCCGACCACCTACCACCCCTCCCTGGTGGACTCCGCGCGCGGCGGCGTGCCCATCGGGTCCCTCGGCGGTACGAGCGCCGACCACTGGTTCGGCGTCGAACCGCAGACCGGCCGGGACCTGTTCGCCCGGCTGGTGTACGGCGCACGCGTGTCCCTGGGCGTCGCCCTGGCCGCGACGGTCGTGCAGGTAGCCCTCGGGATCACCGTGGGCGTCGCGGCCGCACTCGGGAAGCCATGGGTTGATCAACTGCTGAGCCGGTTCACGGACGTCATCGTCGCCATGCCGCTCATGATCATGTCGCTTGCGCTGCTCGCGATCGTGCCGTCGAGCTTCCCGCGGCCCGTGCTCGTCGCACTCGTCATCGGCCTGATCAGCTGGGGCACCATCGCCCGGATCGTGCGGGCGCAGACGCTCACCCTCAAGGAACTCGACCACGTCGCCGCCGCCCGGCTCAGCGGCTGGGGCACCTGGAGCATCGCCCGCCGCGAGCTCCTGCCCGGGATCGCCGCGCCCGTCATCACATACGCCGCGCTGCTCGTCCCGATGAACATCACCGTCGAGGCCGCGCTGTCCTTCCTCGGCGTGGGTGTGAAGCCGCCGACGCCCTCCTGGGGCCAGATGCTCACCAGCGCCGACGTCTGGTACCAGGCCGCCCCGCAGTATCTGCTGCTGCCCGCGGGCGCCCTGTTCGTCACGGTGCTCGCCCTCACGGTCCTCGGCGACGGGATCCGCACCGCCCTCGACCCGCGCGCGGCCTCCCGGCTGCGCGTCGGGACGGGACGCAGGCGGGAGTCCAAGGCGGACGAGGGAGGCACGGCATGAACGGCCTCACCGGCTTCGTCCTGCGCCGCGCCGTCGGCGCCGCCGTCACCCTGTTCGCCATCTCGGTGATCGTCTACGTCGTCTTCTACGCCACCCCCGGCAACGTCGCCCAGATCACCTGCGGTCCGCGCTGCTCCCCGGAACAGGTGCACCAGGTGGCCCGGCAACTGAACCTCGACGACCCGTTGTTCGTGCGGTACGGGCATTTCCTGCAAGGCCTCGTCGCCGGGCAGGACTACTCGACGGGCACGTCCGTGCAGCACTGCTCCGCTCCCTGCCTCGGCCTGTCGTACCAGAGCGACCAGCAGGTCACGCAGCTGATCCTCGCCAAGCTCCCGGTCAGTCTGTCCCTGGTGGGCGGGGCGATGGTCATCTGGCTGATCCTCGGCGTCGGCACCGGTGTGCTCTCCGCCTGGCGGCGCGGCCGGATCTCCGAGCGGGTGCTGACCGGCATCACCCTCGCCGGCACGGCCACCCCGGTCTTCGTCATCGGCCTGGTCCTGATGATCGTCGTCTGCGGGGAGCTGCAACTGCTGCCCTTCCCTCAGTACGTGGCGCTCGGCGACGACCCCGAACAGTGGGCGTGGAACCTGGTGCTGCCCTGGTTGTCGCTCGCCCTCATCGAGGCCGCTTCGTTCGCCCGGCTGACCCGGGCCTCGATGCTGGAGACGCTGGCCGAGGACCACATCCGCACCTTCCGCGCGTACGGCGTCGGCGAACGGTCGATCGTCGGGCGGCACGCGCTGCGCGGCGCGTTCGCCCCGGTCATCGCTCTGAACGCCACCAACGTCGGGTCGGCGATCGGCGGCGCGGTGCTCACCGAGACGCTCTTCGGCCTGCCCGGCATCGGACAGGAACTCGTCCATGCCGTCAACGTCGTCGACCTGCCGGTCGTGGTCGGCATGGTCCTGGTCATCGGATTCTTCGTGGTCTTCGCCAACGCCGTCGCGGACGTCCTGTACGCGGTGGCCGACCGACGGGTGGTGCTGACATGAGCCTGGTCGACGTGACGGGCCTGCGCGTGGAGTTCGGCGCGCTGCGTGCCGTCGACGGACTCTCCTTCCGTCTGGAGGAGGGTGCCGCCCTCGCCCTGGTCGGCGAGTCCGGCTCCGGCAAGTCGACGGTGGCGTCCGCGCTGCTCGGTCTGCACCGCGGCACCGGCGCGCGGGTCGAGGGCACGGTCGAGGTGGCCGGCACCGACGTGCAGCGCGCCTCCGAAGAGGAACTGCGGAGGCTGCGCGGCGGTCGGGCCGCCATGGTGTTCCAGGATCCGCTGTCCTCCCTCGACCCGTACTACGCGATCGGCGACCAGATCGCCGAGGTGTACCGCGTGCACGCCCGCGTGTCCCGGCGGGCGGCACGCGCGCGTGCCGTGGAGGTCCTCGACCGGGTGGGCATCCCGGACGCCGCCCGGCGGTCCCGGTCGCGGCCGCACGAGTTCAGCGGCGGCATGCGCCAGCGCGCCCTGATCGCCATGGCGCTCGCGTGCGAACCCCGGCTGCTGATCGCCGACGAGCCGACGACCGCCCTCGACGTGACGGTCCAGGCCCAGGTCCTGGACCTGCTGCACACGCTGCGCGAGGAGACCGGCATGGGCCTGCTGCTCGTCACGCACGACGTCGGTGTCGCCGCCGAGAGCGTCGACGAGGTGCTGGTGATGCGGCACGGCCGGGCGGTCGAACACGGCCCGGTCGCCGGCGTGCTGGGCGCACCGACCCAGCCGTACACCCGGGAACTGCTGGCCGCCGTCCCCCGCCTGGACGCGCCCCGGAAGGCCTCGACGGCCCCCGAGGAGGTCGTCCTGGAGGCGACCGGCCTCCGGCGCGAGTTCGGGCGCGGAAAGCGGGCGGTCACGGCCGTGGACGAGGTGTCGCTGGTTCTGCGCCGCGGCGAGACCCTCGGGGTCGTCGGCGAGAGCGGCAGCGGCAAGACGACCCTCGGGCGCATGCTCGTCGGGCTGCTGGAGCCGACGGCGGGATCGCTGACCTTCGAGGGCCGTCCGCACACCGGGGTGAACCCGGCCGTGCAGATGGTCTTCCAGGACCCGGTCTCCTCCCTCAACCCCCGCCGCAGCGTGGGCGAGTCCATCGCCGACCCGCTGCGCGCACGAGGTGAGCGGCAGGAGGGGCGCATCCGGGAGCGCGTGGGCGAACTGCTGGAGCGCGTGGGGCTCGAAGCGGCGCATTACGACCGTTATCCCCATGAGTTCAGCGGCGGGCAGCGCCAGCGGGTGGGCATCGCCCGGGCGCTCGCGGCCGACCCACGGGTCATCGTCTGCGACGAGCCGGTCTCGGCCCTCGACGTCACCACCCAGGCCCACGTGGTCGACCTGCTGGGGGAGTTGCAGCGCGAACTCGGGCTCGCGCTGGTCTTCGTCGCGCACGACCTGGCCGTCGTCCGCCAGGTCAGCGACCGGGTCGCGGTGATGCGGCGCGGCAGGGTCGTCGAGGAAGGGCCCGTCGGGGAGGTGTACGAGTCGCCGCGCGACCCCTACACCAGGCAGTTGCTGGCCGCCGTCCCGGCGCTCGATCCGCAGGCCGCCGCGCGACGCAGGGCGGAACGTCGGGAGCTGGCCGTGGCGTGATGCCGTGTTCGGCGTCGGGAGTCGGCTGTGACATGACGATCCGTGTCCGCTTGATCTCCTAGCGCGACAGAACGCGACCCGCACGGGAAAGTTACGACCGTTCACCCCTTTTGGTGGTGCGACGGACAACCGTCCGTCGCACCACCGCCTTGTCCGCATACGTTCGTCCCGCTGCGAGCCGCCGGGCAACGGCGGCTCCCCATACGGGAGATCGGGGGTGCACACGTGCGCATCGGACTGCTTACGGAGGGTGGCTATCCGTATGTGAGCGGTGACGCCAGGCTCTGGTGCGACCGGCTGGTGCGCGGGCTCGCCCAGCACGAGTTCGACGTCTACGCGCTCAGCCGCAGCGAGCACCAGGAGGACGAGGGCTGGGTCCCGCTGTCACCGAACGTCCGCCGGGTGCGCACCGCGCCCCTGTGGATGGCCGAGGACGACGAGGTGGTGCTCGGGCGCCGCGCACGCCGGCGGTTCACCGAGTACTTCGGAGAACTGGCCGCCGTGCTGTGTGGGGGGCCGGGAGGAGCTGCCTCCCCTGCCGCCGGGGGCGTCCCGAGCGCTGTCGGGGGGCTCTCCGGAGGTGCGCCGACCTCCGAGGCGGACCGTTTCGCCAACGCCCTGTACGGGCTCGCCGAACTCGCCCGCGAAGAAGGCGGACTGAGGGGAGCGCTCCGGTCGGAGGCCGCCGTGCGCACCCTGGAACGCGCCTGTCGTGCGCCCGGCGCCCATCGCGCGGCACGCGAGGCGCGCGTACCGGATCTGCTCGCCGTCGCCGCGCACCTCGAACGCGCCCTGCGCCCCCTCTCCCTCGACTGGTACGAGGACGACGGGCTCGGCACGGTCGACCTCTGTCACGCCGCGTCCGGCGGTACGGCGGCCCTGCCCGGTCTGCTGGCCCGGCACTTCACCGGCGTGCCCCTGATGGTGACCGAATACGGCGTGCGCCTGCGGACGCACTACCTCAACGCCCCGGACGCCCCGCCCGCCGTGCGGTCCCTGCTGGCCGCCTTCCAGGGCCGGCTCGCCGCCGAGGCCTACGAGCGGGCCGAGGTCGTCACCGCCGGCAACACCCACACCCGCCGCTGGCAGGAGCGCTGCGGCGCCGATCGCGAGAAGCTCCGCACGGTCTACCCCGGCATGGACGCCCGGCCCTTCGACGAGGTGGGCGAGTCCCCGGACTGCGTGGACCCGTACACGCTCGTCTGGGTGGGCCACGTCGAGCCCGCCAAGGACCTGGTCTCGCTGCTGCACGCTTTCGCGGAGGTGCGCAAGCAGGAGCCGACGACGCGGCTGCGCATCGTGGGCGCCCCCGCCGGTCCCGAGGGTGCCGCCTACCTCGGTCACTGCAGGACGCTGGCCGCCCAGCTCTTCCCCGACGAGGCCGAGGGCCCGCACGCGGCCGGCGACAATCCGGTGTCCTTCGAGGAGATCGGCGGCCCTGAACTCCCGGCCGTCGCCGACGCCCACGCCTCGGGTGCCGTGACCGTACTGTCCAGCGTGGTCGAGGGCTTCCCCGTCGGCCTCGTCGAGGCCATGCTCTGCGGGCGCGCGACGGTGTCGACGGACGTCGGCGCGGTCGTGGAGGTCATCGGCGGCACGGGGCTCGTCGTACCGCCGCGCAATCCGCGGGCGCTCGCCGACGCGTGCGTGGCCCTGTTGCGCGACCCCCAGCGCCGTGCGCGCCTGGGCGCCGCCGCTCGCGCCCGTGCCCTCGAACTGTTCACGGTCGAGCAGAACATCGAGGCATTTCACGGCATTTACCTGGAGATCGTCTCGCACGCGCCCGTCCGCCGTGTCCTCCTCGACGGAGCGGGGGCGCCACTGCCGTTCGCGGTGCCCGCCGAGGCCCACGTACCCGTCCGCTGGACCGCCGCGTCGCCCCGCCTCGCCGCCGCCGCCGGCGGCGGCTGGGTGGCGGGCAAACCTGTGCGGGCGACCACTCCCGTGCCCGCCCAGGAGGGTGCGTGATGAGCGACTTGGGCGAACTGGACCGTCCGGGAAGCACCTCGCGTCGGGGCGCTGCCGACCCGGTCAAGGCGCTGATGCACCGTCACCGTGACCTCTGTGAGCGCGCGGTGGACCCCCTGGAGATCGCCGCGGGTCTGGAGGCGCACGGCATCACCGACCGGACCGCCGCCCGCTTCCGCCACCGGGACGTCTTCTCCCTCGCCGAGGAGATGTACGCGCGGGTCTCACGGGACGGGGACACACCCCTGCCCGCCCCGCCCGCCCCTCCCCGGGTGCGCGCCGACTGGGCCCTTTCGACCCTCCTGCCCGGTGCGCTGTGCGCCGCAGCCGTGACCGCCGTGCACCTCACCCATGGGCAGCCGCGCCTGCTCGCGGCCGCGGCGGGCGCCCTCGCCGTGGCCCTGGGGCTGCGCGCGGCCCTGCGTCGAGGGCCCCTGAGCAGGACCGACACGGACCGGCCCGGGCCGCGACCGGGCGCATCCTCCGGCAGAACCACCCCGTGGACCCTGTGGCTCGTCCTCTACACCCTCCTGGGCGACGGCCTGCTCCGCAACGCCCTCGCCGGAGGCCCCGACACCCTGCCCACCGGCACGCCCGACGGCCCCTGGCCCCTCACCGCCGCCCCTGTCCTGGCTCTCGCCCTGGCCTGCGCGCCCGCCGCCTGGACCGCACACCTCCTCACCGCGCGTGCCCGCCGCAAACTCGCCTCCAGCCGCGGCCTGGAGGACTTCGCCGCCGCCATGCGACCCCTCCTGCTCGGCACGTTCGCCCTGTTCCTGGGCGCCCTGGCGGCCCTGCTCGCCCTCTGCGGGGCAGTCCTCGGCGAGTCCGGTGCCTCCGCTCAGGCCCTCGCCCTGGGGGCGCTCCTGTTCCTGGCCCGCCTCCTCACCACGCACGGCTTCACCTATGCCCCCGCCGTGGTCCTCACCGCGACGGCCATGGCGGAGGCAGTCGGCCTCGCCTCTGTCTTCGCCTCCCGCCTCCCTGGTCTCGGCTTCCTGGCCACCCCGGTCGAAACCCTCGTCACCACCTGGGGCGCCGGCAGCGTCCCCACCCTCGCCTGCGGCGCGGCGGCCCTGGCCCTGCTGGTCCACACGACCCGCAAGCTCACCCGGGCCTCGGCCCACGCACCGTCGGAGCCCGCGCGGTGACCGGCGCCGACACCGGCCCCGCCGCCGCGGGCGGCATTCGCCCCGTCCCACCCCTTCCTTTCCTTCCTCCCCCTCCTTCCCGCCTTCTCTTCCGCTTCTAGGAGAACCCGCATGACCACCCACCCAGGAACCCCGGCGACACGGGGAGCCGCGCGATGAGAGTCCTGCTGATCGGAGCCAACGGCTACATCGGGCGCTTCGTCGCCGACCGCCTGCTCGCCGACCCGGCCGTGCAGCTCACCGCCCTCGGCCGCGGTGACGACGCCGACGTCCGCTTCGACCTCGCCTCGGGCAGCCCCGGCGCCCTCACCCGCTTCCTCGACGCGGTCCACCCGGGTGTCGTCGTCAACTGCGCCGGTGCCACCCGCGGCGGGGCCCGCGAGCTCACCCGCCACAACACCGTCGCCGTGGCCACCGTTTGCGAGGCCCTGCGCCGCAGCGGCTGCGGAGCCCGGTTGGTGCAGATCGGCTGCAGCGCGGAGTACGGCCCGAGCCAGCCAGGCTCCTCCACCGCCGAGGACGCGGTGCCCCGGCCCGGCGGCCCGTACGGCGTCAGCAAGCTCGCCGCCACCGAACTGGTCCTCGGCTCCGGCCTGGACGCTGTCGTCCTGCGCGTCTTCTCACCGGCCGGGCCCGGCACCCCCGCCGGCTCCCCGCTGGGCCGTCTCGCCGAGGCCATGCGCCGCGCCATGCAGTCCGGCGACGGCGAGCTGAAACTCGGCGGGCTCGGCGCCCAGCGCGACTTCGTGGACGTCCGCGACGTGGCCCGTGCCGTCCACGCCGCCTCGCTCTCCGCCGCGCAGGGCGTCATCAACATCGGCTCCGGCCGCGCCGTGCGCCTGCGCGACGCCGCCGGGGTCCTCGCCCGGGTCGCCGGATACGGCGGCGCCCTCCACGAACTCGACGGGCCTCCCGGCGCCCTGCGCTCGGCCATCGGCCACCCCCGCCCCGACCCGGACCACGCGCCCCCCGTCGCGTATCCGTACCCCGACGGCTGCGGCAGCTGGCAGCAGGCCGACGTGCGCACCGCGCGCGACCGGCTCGGCTGGCGTCCCCGGATCGGCCTGGAGGAGTCCCTCGCCGACATCTGGATGGAGGCGGCATGCCGCATCTGACCAGATCCCGGCGGAGCACCTCGGGCACGGAAGTCCGCCCCGGCGTCGGGGTGCCCGGCTACGCTCACCCCCTCCTCGCCCCCACCGAATGGGGTGAGCTGACCCGCCCCGGCACCCCGCTGCACTGGGTGGTCCTCAATGTGGCGGACGGTCCCGGCGCGCGCCCCGACCCGCACTGCCTGGCGGCGGCCGGCCGCCTGCGTAACGCCGGCATCCGCGTCCTCGGCCACCTCGACACCCGGTACGGCACCCGGAACTTCGGCGAACTGATCTCGGACGCCCACCGCTTCGTCGACTGGTACCAGGTCGACGGCTTTCTCCTGGAGCGCTGCCCCGCCGACCACGCCGGGCTGCCCGAAATCCGCCGCACGGTCGCCACGCTGCGCATGATCCGTGACGCCGCCCACATCGTCCTCGGTCACGGCATCCACCCGCACCCCGGCTATGTCGAGCTCGCCGACCAGTTGGTCACCTTCTCCGGGCCCTGGAGCGACTACCGCTGGTCGCAGGTGGCGGAATGGACCGCCGACCACACGCCCGAGCGCTTCTGCCACTTCGTCCACGGCGTGCCCCGCCCTCACCTGGCCGAGGCACTGCGCATCGCCCGGTGGCAGGGCGCCGCGACGGTCTGGATCACCGACCACACGGACGGGGGCGGTCAGACGGACCCGTGGGAGGCCATGCCCGGCTACTGGGACGAATTCGTCTCGCGTGTCGGAACAGGTGTCTCGGAATGAAAAAGCGCATGGCACTGTTACGGGGAGAACAACCGTAGTGATTGACCGACCAACGGAGTCCCCGTGTCGCTGCCACCCCTGGTCGAGCCGGCTGCCGAGCTCACCGTAGACGAGGTCCGCAGGTACTCCCGCCACCTGATCATCCCCGACGTCGGGATGGACGGGCAGAAGCGGCTGAAGAACGCCAAGGTGCTGTGTGTGGGCGCCGGCGGCCTGGGCTCGCCGGCGCTGATGTACCTGGCCGCCGCGGGCGTCGGCACCCTCGGCATCGTGGAGTTCGACGAGGTCGACGAGTCGAACCTGCAGCGCCAGATCATCCACAGCCAGGCCGACATCGGCCGGCCCAAGGCCGAGTCGGCCCGCGACAGTGTCAAGGGCATCAACCCGTACGTGAACGTGATCCTTCACGAGGAGCGGCTCGAGGCCGACAACGTGATGGACATCTTCAGTCAGTACGACCTGATCGTCGACGGTACGGACAACTTCGCGACCCGCTACCTTGTCAACGACGCCTGCGTGCTGCTGAACAAGCCGTACGTCTGGGGTTCGATCTACCGCTTCGACGGCCAGGCGTCCGTCTTCTGGTCCGAGCACGGCCCCTGCTACCGCTGCCTGTACCCGGAGCCGCCGCCCCCCGGCATGGTCCCCTCCTGCGCCGAGGGCGGCGTCCTGGGCGTACTGTGCGCGTCCATCGGCTCCATCCAGGTCAACGAGGCCATCAAGCTGCTCGCCGGCATCGGTGACCCGCTGGTCGGCCGGCTGATGATCTACGACGCCCTGGAGATGCAGTACCGCCAGGTCAAGGTCCGCAAGGACCCGAACTGCGCGGTCTGCGGCGAGAACCCGACCGTCACCGAGCTCATCGACTACGAGGCCTTCTGCGGCGTCGTGTCCGAGGAGGCCCAGGCGGCGGCCGCCGACTCCACGATCACTCCCAAGCAGCTCAAGGAGTGGATCGACGACGGCGAGAGCATCGACATCATCGACGTCCGTGAGCCGAACGAGTACGAGATCGTCTCCATCCCGGGCGCCCGGCTGATCCCGAAGAACGAGTTCCTCATGGGCACCGCCCTGGAGAGCCTCCCGCAGGACAAGAAGATCGTCCTGCATTGCAAGACGGGTGTCCGCAGTGCGGAAGTCCTCGCGGTGCTGAAGTCCGCGGGCTTCTCGGACGCGGTGCACGTCGGCGGTGGCGTGATCGGCTGGGTCAACCAGATCGAGCCGTCCAAGCCGGTGTACTGAGCCGTATCCGGCCTCCCTTCCCGAGCGGCGGGGGCCTCGGGCACCACGGGTGTCCGAGGCCCCCGCCGCCGTCATGAGCAGACCTTGCCGTCCTTCGGCACCGAACCGTCCAGCAGGTACGCGTTCACCGTGGAGTCGACGCAGTCGCTCCCGCTGCCGTACGCGCCATGTCCCTCGCCCCGCCAGGTGAGCATCACTCCGACACCCTTGCCCAGTTCGTCGGCCATCCTGCGCGCGCCCTCGTACGGGGTGGCCGGGTCGCCGGTGTTGCCGACCACCAGGACCGGCGCCGCGCCGGGGGCGCTCACTTCCGGGGTGTCGTGCTGTCCGGGCACCGGCCAGTCGTGGCACCAGCCGGCCGTGTCCCAGCCGAGGAACGTCCCGAACACCGGGGAGATCTTCTCGAACCGGGGCAGCAGCCGCTTCGTCTCGGCCACCGTCGGCCGCTGCCGGTCGTCCAGGCACGATATGACCCGCTGGGAGTGGGTGGTCGTGCCGTAGCGCCCCGAGGGGGCACGCTCGTTGTAGCGGTCGGCGAGGGTCAGCAACTCCGAGCCGTCGCCCTGTTCGGCCGCGTCGAGGGCGCCGGTCAGCGTCGGCCAGCTGTCCTTGCTGTACAGCGGCAGGATGATGCCGGTCACCGCGAGGGCCTGGGTCAGCTTCCGCCCCGGCAGGCCCGCCGGGAGGGGGCGGGCGTCGATCCGCTGCAACAGGGCCGCGATCTTCCGCGAGCCCTCCTGAGGGTCCTGGCCGGTGGACTCGAGGTAACTGTCCAGTGCCCGCTGGAAGCCCTTCGCCTGGTTCTGGGCGTGGCCCACGGTGTCCGCCCCGGGGTCGACGACCGCGTCCAGCGTCATGCGTCCCACCTTCTTCGGGAACAGGTGCGCGTAGGTGCCGCCCAGTTCGGTGCCGTAGGAGATACCGAAGTAGTTCATCCTCTTGTCGCCGAGGACTTCACGGATGCGGTCCATGTCACGGGCCGAGTCGGCCGTCGAGACGTGGGCCAGGAGCTTGCCGGCGTCCCTTTGGCAGCCCTTGCCGAAGTCGGTGGCGTCCTTCAGGAACGCCTTCTCCTCGGCCGGGGTGTCCGGGGTGAGGTCCACCGACTCGGCGGCCTGGATCTCCTTGTCGCCCCTGCAGCGGATCCCCTCGCTCGCACCCACCCCGCGGGGGTCCCAGCTCACCAGGTCGTACCGCTCGCGCAGTGAGGAGACGGTCGGGGCGTACGACGGCATCATGGACACGCCCGAGGCACCCGGGCCGCCGAAGTTGAACAGCAGCGACCCGACGCGGTTACCGCCGCGCGCCTTGGCGCGGATCAGCCCCAGACCGATCGTCTCGCCGTCCGGCTTCGACCAGTCCAGCGGCACCTTCAGCGTCGCGCACTGCCAGTCGCTGCTCGGCGCGGGGCCGTCGGCACCGGCCTTGCAACGTCCCCAGGACAGCCCGCTCCTGTCGTCGTCGGACGGACCGCCGCTGCAGCCCGCGGCCAGCAGGGCCGATGCGGCCGCCAGAGCGGTCCACCGAACGAAGCGCGTCATTGCCCATCCCCCCTCGCAGGCCGTCCGCTTCGTGCCGCGGATGGCGGTCCGGCCATGGTAGGCACATCCCGCGTCGACCGTCTCAGCCTGTGGATAACCCTTTGACCTGCGAGTTTGGTCGAAGGCTTGGGGGTGTCAGGTGCAGACGGTCCCCGCCGGCGGCACCTTTCCGTCCAGCAGATAGCCGTTCACCGCGCCCTGCACACACGGGTTCTTGCTGTCGTAGGCGCCGTGACCCTGCCCCCGGTAGGTCAGCTCGACGCCGACGCCCTTGCCCAGCGCGTCCACCATCGCCCTCGCGCCCTCGTACGGCGTGGCCGGGTCGCCGGTGTTGCCGACGACCAGGATGGGCGCCGAGCTCGGAGCGCTGACGTCCGGGTGGTCGGCGGCGCCCGCCACGGCCCAGTCGGTGCAGCTGAGCATGGCCCAGGCCCAGGATGCGCCGAACAGCGGGGACGCCGCTCGGAACTCGGGCAGTTTCCTCTCCACGTAGGGGGTGTCGTAGCGCGGTTTGGTGTCTGCACAGCTGATGGCGATGTTGGCAGCGGTCGAGTTGTCGTACTCGCCGTTCTCACTGCGTCCGTTCAGCGAGTCGGACAACAGCATCAAGATGCTCCCGTCGCCGTCGTAGGCCTGCTTCAGGCCCTCGGTGAGGGTCTCCCACAAGTCCTTCGAGTACAGCGCTTGCACGATGCCGCTCGTGGCCCCGCTCTGGGTCAGTTCGCGCGGGAAGACCCCTTGGATCGGCTTGCGTTCGAGGTCTTTCAACAGCGTGGCGATGCGATCCGTCACGTTCTGCGCGCTGTCGCCGATGGGGCACTCCTCCGTCTTCGACACACAGTCCTCGGCAAAGTTCTCGAGCGCGAGCTGGAAGCCCTTGACCTGCGCCAGCGAGCTCTGTTCGGGGTTCAGGGTGGGGTCCACGACGGCGTCGAACACGACGCGGCCGACTCGCTCGGGGAACAGGTGGGCGTAGACGCCGCCCAGTTCAGTGCCATAGGAGAAGCCGAAGTAGTGCAGCTTGTCGTCGCCGAGAACCTGGCGCATCAGGTCCAGGTCGCGGGCCGCGTCGGTGGTGCGCACATGGGGCAGGACCTTCGCGGAGTTCCGCTCGCAGGCGTCGTTGAACTCCTTGGTGTCGTCCACGAGCTGATTGCGTTCGGCGGCGTCGTCGGGCGTGCTGTCCTGCTGGAAGTACGCGTCGAGCTGCTGGTCGTTCTCGCAGAGGACGGGGTCGCTGCGGCCGACTCCGCGTGGGTCGAAGCTGACCAGGTCGTAGCGGGTGCGCAGGGTCTCGAAGCCGTCCGCGAAGCCGGGCAGGGTGGTGACGCCCGAGGCGCCGGGGCCGCCGAAGTTGAAGACGAGCGAGCCGATGCGTTCGCTGTCGTCGCCGGTGGTCCTGGCCCGGATCAGCTCGAGTCCGATCGTGTCGCCCTTGGGGTCGCCCCAGTCGAGCGGGGCCTTCATGGTGGCGCACTGCCACTCGCCGCCGTCCGGCAGCGGAGAGGGCGGGGGGCCACCGCCCTGGGCCTCGTCCGGGGCAGGGCAGGCCTTCCAGCTCAATGCCTGCCGCGTCACGTCCTCGTCCCTGGCGTCGTCGCCGCAGCCCGCCATCACGGTGGCCAGCAGCGCTGCGGAGGCGGTCAGGGCGGCGGCGCGCAGCCGGAGGAGGGTTGGCATGGTTCCATCCTGCGGCGGCCCCGGACGGGGCGCGCGGGACGCGTGCCGTACGAGGTAGCAGGGTCCGGTGAGGCGAAAGAGCCTGCTCGCCGGGCCGACGGGGGCTGACGGACCCGCGCCCGGCCCGGTCGGGTCAGAGGGCCTGTTTGCGGGAGAGGTGGTTGAAGGCCAGCCAGCCCGGCAGGACGGGCAGCCACAGCGTCAGGAGGCGGAACAGCAGGACCGCCGGTGCCGCGACCTCCTTCGGGAGCCCGACGGCGATCAGACCGACCGTCAAGGTCGCCTCGACCGCGCCCACACCGCCCGGCGTCGGCGCCGCGGACCCGAGGGCGTTGCCCGCGAGGAAGACGACGGCGACGCTGGCGATGCTGATCGAGGTGGAGTCGTCGCCGAACGCGCGGATCGACGCGTCCAGGCACATCACGAAGCAGGCCGTCAGCAGCAGCATGCCGCCGATGCCCGTGACCAGCTTCTGCGGCCGCTGAAGCACGTCCAGCATGCGCGGCACGACACCCGCGAACAGCGACCGCACGCGCGTGGAGACGAACTTCCTCAGGAACGGCACCGAGGTCACCACGAGCACGAGCACCGCCACCGTCAGCAGGCCGGCGATGACCGTCCGGGACGGCGACAGCGACGGCGTCTTCTCCGTGCCGGTCAGATAGCCGAAGGACAGCAGCATCAGGATGTGGCAGCCGAGCCCGAACAGCTGCGACGCGCCGACACTCGCCACCGCGAGCCCCGGCCGCACTCCCGCGCGCTGCAGGAAGCGCGTGTTCAGCGCGACACCGCCGACGGCCGCCGGGGCGACGATCTTCACGAACGACCCGGCGACCTGCGCTGCCACCGTCCGCACGAACGGCACCCGCTCGGGTACGAATCCCAGCAGGGCCATCGCCGCGGCGACGTAACTGCACATCGAGAACAGCACGGCCGCGGCGACCCACCCCCACTCGGCGTTCGCGATGAGCGGCCCGAACTCGATGTGCGTGAGCTGCGTCAGCAGGAAGTACGCGCCGATCGCCCCGGCGATGAAGCTGATCAGCGTGCGCGGACGCACCCGCTCCAGCCGCGCCGGTTCGACGGGTGCCTGCGGCCTGATCCGCAGCACGGCGTGCCGGATCTGCGTGAGCAGGTCCTCCTCGCGTGCCTCCTCCACGGCTTCGTCGATCGCCCGCTTCTCGGCGCGCTGCTCGGCCCGTACGGCCTTCTTGTCGGGTTTCTCCAGGACGGGCCCGGACTCGTCCGCGTTCTCCTCCAGGCGAGCCTGCTTGGCCAGCCGGGAGGCCTCCAGCACCGCGTCACGCTCGCGCTGTGCCCGCTCCCGGGCCAGTTTGCGCAGCGTCGCGCGCGTGGAACGGCTGAGCGCGATGGGCTGGAGCATCGGCAGACAGTCCGCCACCGCGTCGGGACCGAGCACGCCCACCGCGGAGGCCACCGCCCGCTCGGCGCCCACCCGGAGGCCGAGCGTCACCAGCAGCTGGGAGGTGTCCATGCGCAGCAGCAGATCACCGGCCGCGATCTCGCCGACGCGCAGGTCGGTGAGGATCACCGTGCGGGAACGATCCACCAGGATCGCGTCCCCCACCAGCCTGCGATGCGCGATACGCCGCGACTGCAGCGCCTTCACCTGGTGCCAGGTGTCGCGCAGCAGGTCGTCGGTGATCTCCTCGTCCGGCAGCGAGTCGAGGGTGCGTGCGCCGCTGTGCTCGTAGACGAGCATCACCGCGTCGGGGCCGAGCTCGGAGGTGGCGATCAGCTTGGGTGCGTTGGCGCCGGCCGCGATGGCCGCGTACGCCAGCAGCGCCTCCTGCTCCAGAGCCTGCCGCAGCGACTGGAGACTGCTGCGGGTGGCGAAGCCGCGCAGGGTGAGGTTGCGCCACGCGCGGTAGAAGAAGCCCTGGGCCTGCTGCTCGCGGTCGACCACCGTCACGTCCAGGGGCGGGCCGTCCTCAAGGGTGACGAAGTAACGCCGCCCCCGGTCCCCGGTGTCCGGGTTGTCCGAGGTGTCCTCGCGTGACGCGCTGACCGGGCGGAAGCCGACGGTCCGCAGGCCGGCCATCAGTGTCTGTCCCGTGGGCCGGACGTTGGGCGAGCCGACCGCGTACAGCGTGCCGTAGGCCACGGTCCAGCCGATCAGCACGGTCAGGATGATCGAGAACGGGGTCGTGTACCCGGTGACGAGCATCGAGAAGGCGTCGAGGAGCAGCACGACCCACAGCACCGCGCGCCATCTCGGTCTGCGGGACATGCCGACGGCCGTCATGTAGGCGATGACCGGGGCGAGGTATCCGTGCACGGGGTCGGTCAGCGCGTGGGTGTCGCCGGGGGAGGGCTGGGTGAGCGCCTCCTGGATGGAGTCGGGGGCGGCCCGGGCGACCCACAGGTCCGTGGCGAGGGTCACGCCGTGTGCGAGGACCGCCGCGAGGACGCCGTCGGCGATGCGGAGCCCGTCCCGTTTGATCAGCCGCTCGATGGCGAAGGCGACCGGTACCAGCAGGATGGCGATGCTGGAGGCCAGCCCCGCGATCTTGATGAGCAGGTCGGGTGCCTGCCCGGTGCCCTTGTTGATGTCCTGTTCGAGGCCCGAGGTGGTGCCGTGTGCGAACGCGGCGATCCCGATCAGGACCGCGACGGCGAGCACACCCACCAGCAGACGCATCAGGTCGGACGGGCGGTGCACGCGCGCGGGGAGCAGTGGTTCGTCGCCCTCCACCTCGTCGATGTGCGCGAACTCGGGCTCCTCGGCGGCCGCGCGCGTCTTCCTCGCGGCCCCCTTCGGACTGTCGTCCGGAGTGCCCGGGCGCGACGAAGCGTCAGAGATGCCCTCTGTGTCCTCGGGGTGCGCACCCTGCTGCTTCATCGTCTCTTCTTGGTCTCGTATCACCGGTCACCGCCCGCACGATGGTGGCATGCCGCACCGGCACACGGGGCAATCAGGGTGCACATGCGGGGGCGGACAGTCTGCCCGATGCGCCCCTGCCCGGTGCGGGAAACGCTCCGGAGCGCGCCCGGCCGGTTGTCGGTGGGGTGGGGCAGGATGGGGCGGATGAGTGAGCAGAGGAGCCCTGAGGGGGGCCGGTACGAGGACGATCTCGCGCAGGCGCTGCCCGAGTACGCCGAGCGGGTCCTCGACGTCGCCGAACTGATCCCGGCGGGTCGTGTCATGACCTACGGGGACGTCGCCGAGTGGCTGGAGCAGGGCGGCCCCCGCCAGGTCGGCCGTGTGATGGCGCTCTACGGCGGAGCCGCTCCCTGGTGGCGGGTCGTCCGTGCGGACGGCGTCCTGCTGCCCGGGCACGAGCAGCGGGCCCTCGGCCACTACCGGGCGGAGGGCACGCCCCTGAAGGAGGCGAGCCGCGCCGCCGAGGGCCACCTGCCGCGCATCGACATGAGACGCGCGCGGTGGGACGGCGGTGATCGCGCGGAGGGTCACACCTGACAGCTTCCGCCATCGGACGGCCGCCCGTGTGACCCGTGATCCGTACGGGGGAATCGGGGCACACCGGGGGCATGACGTACGTTCGTGAGGCGAGGGGCATGAGCGCCACGAGTGCCGCGCGTGGTCGGTGGGAAGAAGGGGAAGCCCTGCTTCCGCCTGACCCGTCGGCGTAGCGTCGGCTGCACGCGCCCCCGTCACCCCGCGGTCACCGCCCGCCACGCGCGGTGGCCCGCCACCCAGCACTTCCACCAGAACCGGCGAACCACGTGAGCTCCTCTTTCTCCACCAGCGGCCTGTCGCACCCCCGGGTGCGGCGGGGGAGCCGTGGCGCTTACCGACTGGTACGTACCCCCCCTGCCCGCATGGACCCCCCTCTTTTGGACGCCGCGCAGCGCTCCGTGGTTGACCACACGGCCGGCCCGCTGCTCGTCCTCGCAGGCCCGGGCACCGGCAAGACCACCACCCTGGTCGAGTCGGTGGCCGAGCGCGTCGCCCGGGGCGGGGACCCCGAGCGCGTCCTGGTGCTCACGTTCAGCCGCCGGGCGGCCGTCGAACTGCGCGACCGCATGGCCCTGCGGACCGGCGCCGCCCGCGCCCCCCGGGCGACCACGTTCCACTCGTTCTGCTACGCCCTGGTCCGCGCTCACCAGGACAGCGACCTGTTCGTGGAGCCGTTGCGCCTGCTGTCCGGCCCCGAGCAGGACGTCTCGGTGCGGGAGCTGCTCGCGGGCCAGGTCGATCTCGAACGGCTCGGGCTCGCGCACGTGCGCTGGCCGGACGAGCTGCGCGCCTGCCTGACCACCCGCGGTTTCGCCGACGAGGTCCGCGCGGTCCTCGCCCGCAGCCGTGAGCTGGGCCTCGGCCCCGACGCCCTGGACGCCTTCGCCCGCCGCACGGGACGGCCCGACTGGCGTGCCGCCGCCGCCTTCCTCGCCGAGTACCTCGACGTGCTCGACCTGCAGGGCGTGATCGACTACGCGGAACTCGTCCACCGCGCGGTGCTCCTCGCCCGCCGCCCCGAGGTCGCCGCGTGGCTCGCCGCCCGGTACGACGCCGTCTACGTCGACGAGTACCAGGACACGGATCCCGCTCAGGTGCGGCTGCTGGACGCCCTGGCCGGCGGGGGCCGCACGCTCCTGGCCTTCGGTGACCCCGACCAGTCGATCTACGCGTTCCGCGGCGCCGACGTGAACGGCATTTTGGACTTCCCGCACGCCTTCCCGCGCGCGGACGGGCGCCCGGCCCCCGTCTCGGTGCTGCGTACGTCCCGCCGTTCCGGTGCCGGCCTGCTGGCCGCCACGCGCCTGCTCACCCAGCGCATGCCCCTGACCCGCCTGCCCGCCGAGAAGGTCCGCGCCCATCGCGAACTCGCCCCGGTGCGGGACGGCGGCCGCGTCGAGGTGTACACGTACCCGACGTCCGGGACGGAGCTGGACAACATCGCCGACATCCTCCGCAGGGCGCACCTGGAGGACGGCGTTCCCTGGAGCGACATGGCCGTCCTGGTGCGCGCCGGTTCCCGCACCGTCCCGACGCTCCGCCGCGCCCTCTCGGCGGCGGGTGTCCCCGTGGACGTCGACGGTGACGATCTGCCCCTGCGGCAGGAACCGGCGGTGGCACCACTGCTGACGGCGCTGCGGGCGGTGGCCATGGCGGAGGCGGAACCCGCCGAGGAGCCCCAGGCGGACGATGTGTATCCCGAGCCGGCAGAGGCCGGGCGGGAGGTGTCTGCCGAGCATCGGGCCGCCGGTGCGTCTCCCGAGTCTGCGGAGGCCGGGCGGGAGGTGTCTGCCGAGCCTGTGGAACGCGAGCAGGAGCTCTCCTCCGAGGTCGCCCCTCCCGCGCATCGGGGCACCTGCTGGCTCGACACCGAAACCGCTCTCACCCTCCTTACCTCCCCCCTCGCGAGCATGGACGCCGCCGACCTGCGCCGCCTCGGCCGCGCCCTGCGCGACGAGGAGCGCGCCGCCGGCAACCCGCTGCCGCCGCCCTCCGACGTGTTGCTCGCACAGGCGCTCGCCGAGCCGGAGCGACTCGCCGTGCACGACCCCACGTACGCGCGTGGCGCCCAGCGCCTCGGCGCGCTGCTGCGCAAGGCCCGCGAGCGCCTGGCCGGCGGTGGTACGGCCGAGGAGGCGCTGTGGGACTTGTGGGAGGGCACACCATGGCCCGCACGGCTGGAACGGGCCGCTCGCCGGGGCGGCGCCGCCGGACGCAACGCCGACCGCGACCTGGACGCCGTGTGCGCCCTGTTCGCCACCGCGGCCCGCGCCGAGGAGCGCACCGGCGGCCGGGGCACTCTGAACTTCCTGGCGGAGATCGACGCCGAGGACATCGCCGCCGACACCCTCACGCGGCGTGCCGTACGCCCCGACGCCGTCCGCCTCATGACCGCGCACCGCTCCAAGGGCCTCCAGTGGCGCCTGGTGGTCGTCGCGGGCGTCCAGGAGGGCCTGTGGCCCGACCTGCGCCGCCGCGGCTCCCTCCTGGAGGCCGACCGCATCGGGCGCGACGGACTCGCCGAACCCCTCACCCCCGGCGCGCTGCTCGCCGAGGAGCGCCGCCTGTTCTACGTGGCCGCCACGCGCGCGCGTGAACGCCTCGTCGTCACCGCGGTCAAGGCCCCCGCCGACGACGGCGATCAGCCCTCCCGCTTCCTGACCGAACTCGGCGTCGAACCCAAGGACGTCACCGGCCGGCCCCGGCGGCCGCTGTCCGTCGCCGCGCTCGTCGCCGAACTGCGCGCCACCACGGTCGACCCGCGGGTCTCCGACGCGCTCCGGGAGGCCGCCGCCCGCCGCCTTGCCCGGCTCGCCGCCCTCGCCGACGAGGACGGACGCCCCCTGGTGCCGTCCGCGCACCCCTACCGCTGGTGGGGCATGTTCGAACCGACCGAGTCCAAGGTGCCGCTGCGCGACCGCGACCAGCCCGTGGTGCTCTCCGGCAGCGCGCTCGACCAACTGGCCAACACCTGCGCCCTCCAGTGGTTCCTCGGCCGCGAGGTGAAGGCGGACGCCCCCGCGACGGCCGCCCAGGGCTTCGGCAACGTGGTGCACGTCCTCGCCGACGAGGTCGCCTCCGGGCACACCCCGGCCGACCTCGGCGTCCTCATGGAACGCCTCGACTCCGTGTGGAACGCGCTGGCCTTCGACGCGCCGTGGAAGTCGGCCCAGGAGAAGGACAACGCGCGCGTGGCGCTCGAACGGTTCCTGCAGTGGCACGTCATGAACCGCACCGGCCGCACCCCCGTGGCCAGTGAGCACGACTTCGACGTCACCCTCGAAGCGGGCGACTACCAGGTGCGCATCCGCGGCCAGATGGACCGGGTCGAGGCGGACGGCGACGGCCGCGCCTACGTGGTCGACTTCAAGACCGGCAAGCAGGCGCCCAGTTCCAAGGAGGTGGAGCGCCACCCGCAGCTCGCCGTCTACCAGCTGGCCGTCCGCGAGGGTGCCGTCGACGAGACCTTCGACGGCGTACGTCCCGAACCGGGCGGCGCCGAACTCGTCCACCTCCGGCAGGGGGCGGCCAAGCGCGACGGCGGCGAGAGCCTGCCCAAGGTGCAGGCCCAGGAGCCGCTGGAGGGGGAGTGGGTCGGCGACCTGCTCGCCACCGCCGCCGGCAAGGTCCTCGACGAACGCTTCACGCCGACCGCCGGGCAGCACTGCACACACTGCGCTTTCCGGGCCTCGTGCAGCGCGCGCCAGGAGGGGCGTCACGTCGTCGAGTGAGGTATCCCACCACCGGTGCTGAGCTGCGCTTCTTCCTCCCCCTGAGGCCGGTGCGGCCGGCACTGTCAGTGGTCGCCGCTAGCCTTTCGATGTGCCCGCCCGTATCACCGATCCCGAACAGCTCAAAGAGCTCCTCGGCATCCCGTTCACCCCGGAGCAGACGGCCTGCATCACCGCGCCGCCCGCCCCGCAGGTGATCGTGGCCGGAGCCGGCTCGGGCAAGACGACGGTGATGGCGGCCCGCGTGGTGTGGCTGGTCGGCACCGGCCAGGTCGCCCCGGAGCAGGTGCTCGGCCTCACCTTCACCAACAAGGCCGCCGCCGAGCTCGCCGAGCGCGTCCGCAAGGCGCTGGTGAAGGCCGGCGTGACCGACCCGGACGCCATCGACCCGGACAACCCGCCGGGCGAACCGGTGATCTCCACCTACCACTCCTTCGCGGGCCGGCTGCTGACCGACCACGGCCTGCGCATCGGTCTCGAGCCCACGTCACGGCTGCTCGCCGACGCCACCCGCTTCCAGCTCGCCGCGCGTGTCCTGCGCGAGGCCCCCGGGCCCTACCCGGCCCTGACCCGCTCCTTTCCCGACCTGGTCGGCGACCTCCTCGCCCTGGACTCCGAACTCTCCGAGCACCTCGTACGCCCGGAGGCACTGCGCGCGTACGACGCCGAACTGCTGCTGACCCTGCGGGGCGCCAAGCTCAGCAACGCCGACCTGCGCAAGGTCCCCGAAGCGGCCGCCGCCCGGCGTGAACTCGCCGAGCTGGTCACCCGCTACCGGGCCGCCAAACGCGAGCGGGACCTGCTCGACTTCGGCGACCAGATCGCCCTGTCGGCCCGACTCGCCGGGATCCCCGAGGTGGGCCGCCTCCTGCGCGACGAGTTCCGGGTGGTCCTGCTCGACGAGTACCAGGACACGTCGGTCGCCCAACGCGTCCTGCTGGCAGGCCTGTTCGGCGAGGGCACCGGCCACCCGGTCACCGCCGTCGGCGACCCGTGCCAGGCGATCTACGGCTGGCGCGGCGCCTCCGTCGCCAACCTCGACGACTTCCCCGAGCACTTCGCCCACGCCGACGGCCACCCCGCGACCCGACAGGCACTCAGCGAGAACCGCCGCAGCGGTGGCCGGCTGCTCGACCTCGCCAACGGCCTCGCAGAGCCCCTGCGCGCCCTGCACGCGGGCGTGGAGGCCCTCCGCCCCGCCCCCGGCGCCGAACGCGACGGCACGGTCCGCTGCGCTCTGCTGCCCACCCACGCCGAGGAGATCGACTGGGCCGCCGACTCCGTCGCCCACCTCGTGCGGACCGGGACGGCACCGAGCGAGATCGCCGTCCTGTGCCGCACGGCGACCGACTTCGCCGAGATCCAGGGAGCCCTGGTCGCCCGGGACATCCCGGTCGAGGTCGTCGGCCTGTCCGGGCTGCTGCACCTGCCCGAGATCGCCGACCTCGTCGCCGTCTGCGAGGTCCTCCAGGACCCCGGAGCCAACGCCTCCCTCGTGCGCCTGCTCACCGGCCCGCGCTGGCGCATCGGCCCGCGCGACCTCGCCCTCCTGGGGCGGCGCGCCCGTCTCCTCGTGGCCCACGCGCGCGTGGCGGACGACGACGACCAGGACCGCCGCCTCGCCGAAGCCGTCGAAGGGGTCGACCCGTCCGAGGTGATCTCCCTCGCGGACGCCCTCGACACGTTCCTCGAGACACCACTGGACGGCCGTGGGGACGACGACGGACTGCCCTTCTCGCCGGACGCGCGCGTGCGCTTCGCCCGGCTCGCCACCGAACTGCGCGAGCTGCGCCGCTCCCTGGCAGACCCGCTGATGGACGTCCTGCACCGCGTCCTCGCCGTCACCGGCCTGGAGGTCGAGCTGTCGGCGTCCCCGCACGCCCTGGCCGCCCGCCGCCGCGAGACCCTGTCCAACTTCCTGGACGTCGCCGCCTCCTTCGCCGCGGGCGACAACGAGGCCACTCTGCTCGCCTTCCTCGGCTTCCTGCGCACCGCCGCCCAGTACGAGAAGGGGCTCGACAACGCCCTCCCGGGCGGCGACAACACCGTGAAGGTGCTCACCGCCCACAAGTCCAAGGGCCTGGAGTGGGACGTCGTGGTCGTCCCCGGCCTGGTCACCGGCACCTTCCCCAGCAGCCAGGGCCGCGAGAAGTGGACCTCCCAGGGCAAGGTCCTGCCGCACGGGTTGCGCGGCGACGCCGACACCCTGCCCGACGTGCCGTCCTGGGACGCCAAGGGCCTGAAGGCCTTCCACGAGGCCATGAAGGACCACCAGCACACCGAGGAACTCCGCCTCGGCTACGTCACCTTCACCCGGCCCCGCTCCCTCCTCCTGGGGTCCGGCCACTGGTGGGGCCCGACCCAGAAGAAGCGCCGCGGACCGTCCGCCTTCCTCCAGGCCCTCTACGAGCACTGCGAGGCCGGGTACGGCGAGATCGAGGCCTGGGCGGACGAACCCGCCGAGGACGAGGAGAACCCCGCCCTCCATCAGGCGACCGACGACCAGGTCTGGCCCCTGCCCCTGGACGAGACGGCCCTGGCCCGCCGCCGCGCGGCCGCCGAGACCGTCCTGACCCACCTGGAGGACCTCGCGTCCCATCAGGACGGGCACCCCACGGCCACGCACGACCCGGACGACCTCGTCGAACCGGAGTGGCCGCCGCCCCCCGAGGACGACGAGCCCCCTCACGAAGGGCCTCTGTACGACGAACCGGATCCGTTCGACGAGGAGCCCCTGGAGGAGGAGCTCTTCGAAAAGGACCCGTTCGACGACGACCCCTTCCACGACGCCCCCTTCGACCAGGATCCTGTCGGTGAGGGTCCCGCCGCAGGGGTTCTGCACGAAAGCGCCTCCGGGGAAGACCCGGCGGGCGGTGACGCCCGGGCCACGGTCCGACCCACCGTCCCCCACCAGGCGGCGCCACCGGAGCCCCAGGCCGCCCGGCCCCACCGCAAGGCCCCCGAGCGCCCGGGCCCCGGTCGCCGGGAGCATCCACACCTCACCCCGGAGGAAGCCCGCACCGTCGCCTCCTGGGACCGCGACCTCGACGCCCTCACGGGCGAACTCCTGCGCGCCCGCGACAGCGTCACCGACGTCCCCCTCCCCGCCTCGCTCTCGGCGTCCCAGCTGCTGCGCCTTGCCGCCGACCCGGACGGCCTGGCCCAGGAGCTGGCCCGCCCCATGCCGCGCCCACCCCAGCCCGCGGCCCGCCGTGGCACCCGCTTCCACGCCTGGGTCGAGGCCCGCTTCGAGGAGCTCATGCTGCCCATGCTGGAACCGGAGGAACTGCCCGGCAGCGAGGCCGAGATCGCCGACGAACGGGACCTGGAGGCCCTCAAGGACGCCTTCGAGCGCACCCCGTACGCGCACCGCACGCCCTACCGGGTGGAGGCTCCCTTCCAGATGGAGATCGCCGGGCGGATCGTCCGTGGCCGTATCGACGCCGTCTACAAGGAGGGCGCCGGGGACGAGGCGACGTACGAGATCGTCGACTGGAAGACCAACCGTTCCCGTACCGCCGACCCGCTCCAGCTCGCCGTCTACCGCCTGGCCTGGGCCGAGCAGCGGGGCGTGCCGCTGGAGTCGGTCACGGCCGCGTTCCTCTATGTGCGCAGCGGGGAGGTCGTGCGCCCGGAGCTGCCGGACCGCGCAGCCCTGGAGCGGCTGCTGCTGGAGGACCCGACCGACGGGGAGGCGGGTGCCCGGACGAGCGCGCGCACGGGGGCGGGGGCCGGTGAGGAACCGCACTCCGAGGACGTAGGTGCGGGCCGATAGGCTCGTGACCATGAGCCAGACCCCGGACAGCGTCGTCCGTACGTACATCCAGCAGCACCGCGCCGCCTTCCTCGACGACCTCGCCGAGTGGCTGCGCATCCCGTCGGTGTCCGCCCAGCCGGACCACGCGCCCGACGTACGACGCAGCGCCGACTGGCTCGCCGCAAAGCTGAAGGAGACCGGCTTCCCGACTGTCGAGGTCTGGCCGACCCCGGGCGCCCCCGCCGTCTTCGCCGAGTGGCCCTGCGACGACCCGCAGGCGCCCACGGTGCTGGTCTACGGCCACCACGACGTGCAGCCCGCCGCCCGGGAGGACGGCTGGGACAGCGAACCCTTCGATCCGGTCGTACGCGGCAACCGCCTCTACGCGCGCGGGGCGGCCGACGACAAGGGCCAGGTGTTCTTCCACACCCTGGGCGTCCGCGCCCACCTCGCCGCCACCGGCCGCACCAGCCCGGCCGTGCACCTCAAGCTGATCGTCGAGGGCGAGGAGGAGTCCGGCTCCCCGCACTTCCGGGCCCTGGTCGAGCGGCACGCCGAGCGGCTCGCCGCCGACGCCGTGATCGTCTCCGACACCGGCATGTGGTCCGAGGACACCCCCACGGTGTGCACCGGCATGCGTGGCCTCGCCGAATGCGAGATACGCCTGCACGGACCCGACCAGGACATCCACTCCGGCTCCTTCGGTGGCGCGGTGCCCAACCCCGCGACGGCCGTGGCCCGCCTGGTCGCCGCCCTGCACGACGAGCACGCGCGCGTGGCGATCCCCGGCTTCTACGACGGCGTGGTCGACCTCACCGGCCGCGAACGCGAACTCTTCGCCGAACTGCCCTTCGACGAGCAGCAGTGGCTGCGCACGGCCAAGTCGAACGCCACCCGGGGGGAGGCCGGCTACACCACCCTGGAGCGGATCTGGGCCCGGCCCACCGCGGAGGTCAACGGCATCGGCGGTGGCTACCAGGGCCACGGCAGCAAGACGATCATCCCCGCCTCCGCCATGGTGAAGCTGTCCTTCCGCCTGGTGGCGGGCCAGGACCCCGGCCATGTGGAGAAGGCCGTCCGCGCCTGGGCCGAGCAGCAGGTGCCGCCCGGGATCCGCTGTGACATCACCTTCAGCGGGGCCACCCGCCCGTGCCTGACGCCGCTGGACCACCCCGCCCTCCAGTCGGTCACCCGCGCCATGGGCCGTGCCTTCGAGCAGCCGGTCCGCTTCACGCGCGAGGGCGGCTCGGGCCCGGCTGCCGACCTCCAGGACGTCCTCGGTGCCCCGGTGCTGTTCCTGGGCATCTCCGTCCCCTCAGACGGCTGGCACGCCCCGAACGAGAAAGTCGAACTCGACCTGCTCCTCAAGGGCGTCGAGACCACCGCGTACCTGTGGGGTGACCTCGCCGAGAACTGGCGCCATGAGCCCTGAGCGTCCCGATCCGTCCGGGCCCACTGCGCGCGGGGCACACTGGAAGTGCCGCCCCGCACCGCCCGAGCCCGCCGGACCGGTCGACCCCCGCCGTACGTCCCGCTGAACCGCCCGCCGAACCCGACCGTTCCACCGGGGAGTTGGAAGCACCCGTGACCACCTGGACCGACCACAACGCCGACCGCCCCATCTCGCTCACCGCCCCGAGCGGCATCGACCGGGCCGCCCACCACCGGCTCGACGAGGCCTGGCTCGCGGCGGCGTGGAGCCACCCCACGACGCGCTGCTTCGTGGTCTCCGGCGGGCAGGTCCTCATCGACGAGACGGCGGACGGGCGCACCGAACTCGTCATGACCCCCTCGTTCGAAGCTCCCCTCACCGAGGCGCACCGCTACTTCCTCGGTATCGACGAGGACGGTGTCAGCTACTTCGCCCTCCAGAAGGACTCCCTGCCCGGCCGGATGGACCAGTCCGCGCGCCCGGCCGGCCTGCGCGAGGCGGGCGCCCTGCTGTCGGCCCGCGACGTGGGCCTGATGGTGCACGCGGTGGGACTGGAGAACTGGCAGCGCACGCACCGTTTCTGCTCGCGCTGCGGCGAGCGCACCGTCATCGCCGCCGCCGGGCACATTCGCCGCTGCCAGGCCTGCGGCGCGGAGCACTACCCGCGCACGGACCCCGCCGTGATCATGGCCGTGACCGACGAGGACGACCGCATCCTGCTCGGGCGCCAGGTTCACTGGCCCGAGGGCCGCTTCTCGACCCTGGCCGGCTTCGTCGAGCCCGGCGAGGCCATCGAACAGTCGGTGCGCCGCGAGGTCCACGAGGAGGCCGGCATCAGCGTCGGCCAGGTCGAGTACGTCGCCAGCCAGCCCTGGCCCTTCCCGTCCAGCCTCATGCTGGGCTTCATGGCCCGGGCCACCTCGACCGAGATCGAGGTCGACGGCGACGAGATCCACGAGGCCCGCTGGTTCTCCCGCGAGGAGCTGCACGCCGCCTTCGAGTCCGGCGAGGTGCTCCCGCCCTACGGCATCTCGATCGCGGCGCGCCTGATCGAGCTCTGGTACGGCAAGCCGCTCCCGACGCGGAGCATCGTCTGACCTCGTCAGCGCGCCCGTCGTCGGTATGAGAGAAGGCGGCCCCTGAGCTGCCTCAGGAGCCGCCTTCCCCGCACCAGCACACGGTGACTAGGCGCCGATCTTCTGCTTCACCTGAGCCAGCGAGGGGTTCGTGAGCGTCGAGCCGTCCGGGAACAGGACGGTGGGCACCGTCTGGTTTCCGCCATTCGCCTTCTCCACGAACGCGGCGGACTCCGGGTCCTGCTCGATGTTGATCTCGGTGTACGCGATGCCCTCGCGGTCCATCTGGCTCTTCAGCCGGCGGCAGTAGCCGCACCACGTGGTGCTGTACATCGTCACAGTGCCCAGCATGTCTCTCGTGCTCCTTCGGTGGCTCGGGGCGGGTGGTCGCAGTGGGGGAACGTATGTGAAAGGTCCACCATTCCCGGCCCACGGGCTCACCCCGACGTGACGCCTGCCGCATTGGTACGACTATCGGTGCCTCCCTGGGGACAACCGGCGCAGCCGTCTCGCGCGACCTGGCAGCATGGCGGTGTGACAGCAGCACCGCACTCCACCCTGTTCCCGCAGGTACCGGACTCCGCCGACGCCGTGCTCGATGGGCTCGACCCCGAGCAGCGCGAGGTGGCCACGGCCCTGCACGGTCCGGTGTGCGTCCTGGCGGGCGCGGGCACGGGCAAGACCCGGGCGATCACCCACCGCATCGCCTACGGAGTGCGCGCAGGCATCCTGCACCCCTCCAGCGTCCTCGCCGTCACCTTCACCGCCCGCGCCGCCGGAGAGATGCGCGGCCGGCTGCGTCAGCTCGGCGCCGCCGGCGTCCAGGCGCGTACGTTCCACTCGGCCGCCCTGCGCCAGCTCCAGTACTTCTGGCCGAAAGCGATCGGCGGCTCGATGCCCCGGCTCGTCGACCGCAAGATCCAGCTCGTCGCCGACGCGGCAGCGGCCTGCCGCATCCGGCTCGACCGTGGCGAGCTGCGGGATGTCACCGCCGAGATCGAATGGTCCAAGGTCACCCAGACCGTCCCCGCCGACTACGCGCCGGCCGCCGCCAAGGCCGGCCGTGAGTCCCCCCGCGACCCCGCCGAGGTCGCCCAGCTCTACGCCGCCTACGAGGACGTCAAGCGCGAGCGCTCCGTCATCGACTTCGAGGACGTGCTGCTGCTGACCGTGGCCGTCCTGCAGGACCGGCACGACATCGCGGAGCAGATCCGCGCCCAGTACCAGCACTTCGTGGTCGACGAGTACCAGGACGTCAGCCCCCTCCAGCAGCGCCTGCTCGAACTGTGGCTGGGCGAGCGGGACAGCCTGTGCGTGGTCGGAGACGCCAGCCAGACGATCTACTCCTTCACCGGAGCCACCCCCGACCACCTGCTCGACTTCCGCACCCGCCACCCCGGTGCCACCGTCGTCAAGCTGGTCCGCGACTACCGCTCCACCCCCCAGGTCGTCCATCTCGCCAACGGCCTGCTCGCCCAGGCCCGGGGCCGGGCCGCCGACCACCGCCTGGAGCTCGTCTCCCAGCGCGGCGCGGGGCCCGAGCCGGTCTACTGCGAGTACACCGACGAGCCCGCCGAAGCGGAAGGCGCGGCCCGCCGGATCCGCGAGCTCATCGACTCCGGAGTCCCTGCCTCCGAGATCGCCATCCTCTTCCGCACGAACGCGCAGTCCGAGACCTATGAGCAGGCACTCGCCGACGCCGCGGTGCCCTATCAGCTGCGCGGCGCGGAGCGGTTCTTCGACCGTCCGGAGGTGCGCAAGGCGGGCATCGCCCTGCGCGGCGCGGCACGCTTCGGCGGCAACGACTCCCTTCTCGACGATGTCGTCGACCTGCCCTCGCAGGTGCGCGCCGTCCTGTCCGGAGAGGGCTGGACGACCCAGCCACCGGCCGGCTCCGGTGCCGTGAGAGAGCGCTGGGAGTCCCTGGCCGCCCTGGTGAACCTGGCCCAGGACTTCGCCGCCGCCAAACCGGGCGCCACCCTGGCCGACCTCGTCGCCGAACTCGACGAACGAGCGAACGCCCAGCACGCCCCCACCGTGCAGGGCGTCACCCTCGCCTCCCTGCACTCGGCCAAGGGCCTGGAATGGGACGTCGTCTTCCTGGTGGGTGTGGCCGAGGGCATGATGCCGATCACCTACGCCAAGACGGACGAACAGATCGAGGAGGAGCGCCGGCTCCTCTATGTCGGGGTCACCCGCGCGCGCGAACGCCTCCACGTCTCCTGGGCGCTCTCCCGATCGCCCGGCGGCCGCCCCAACCGTCGTCCCAGCCGCTTCCTCGACGGACTGCGCCCGGGCTCGACGGCCACCACGGGCCGTGCCGGCTCGGGCGGGGCGGGCGGAATCGAGCGCGGAATTTCCGGAACCAGGGATTCCGCCCCGAGGCGGACCCAACGAGTTCCCGCCCGCTGCCGGGTGTGCGGCCGCACGCTGACGGACCCGGGCGAGATGAAGCTGATGCGCTGCGACGACTGCCCCTCCGACATGAACGAGGGCCTGTATGAGCGGCTGCGCGAGTGGCGGGCCGACCAGGCACGCAGCAGTGGCCAGCCCGCCTTTTGCGTGTTCACGGACAGGACGCTGATGGCGATCGCCGAGTCCGCCCCCGACGACGAACGCGAGCTCGCCCGCATCCCGGGCGTCGGGATGCGCAAGCTCACCCGCTACGGGGCCGACGTCCTGGCCATCTGCGCAGGCCAGTCAGGCGCGGAGAGCCGAGATCAGGACTGACACGAACTCGTCGAAAAAATAGTTTGCGCATGCCCCAGCAATCCCCATAGGTTCTAAGGCACGAGAGCAGCGGCCTTCTCGGAGGCCCTGATTTCGTGCTGTACTTGCATATCCGTCGGACTGGTTCACCCGGTCCCCCAAGACGCCGAGAGGAGGCGAGCCCAGTGATCAGCATCAACACCGTCAGCATCGTGAAAATGACCGATCGCTCGGCCGTCTCCGTGTGCATGCTCGGCGTTTCGAACCTGGGCACCGGTCTGTCCGGCATTCGTGCCGCCCTCCCGGCGTCCTCCTCCGTTGCTCCCGCGGGCCTTCCTGTCCGTGAGCGCAATGAGCGACCGACCAAGGCACTGGAAGCGGCAGTAACGGCACAGGCACAGGCCTATGCCTTTACGGCGACCGGTGCCGGATTCCGGAAGCAGACGACGCAGCACCACCAGATGTGGGCCTTCCGTGGGCCAGAACCCTGGAGTGATCCAGCCTGATCGCCGATCAGGCCGGCGCCTTCAGGGCCGCGGAACCCCATCCGGGATCCGCGGCCCTTCTGTTTGTCCCTGAACAGGGATGACAGACCGAAGGAGCCTCGGGACAAGAAAAGAACCCGGTACCACCACCCCCCGGCCAACAGGCCGGAACGACCTGACGAGGAAGCCGAACCGTGCAACTCGAAGCGCACGCCCCGTCCGTACCGCCTTCCGACACGATCCCCAAGCCCGGCTCCACGGAGGACCCCGCCTTGACCCCGCTCACCGCGCTCGACGACGCCATCGAGAACCTCGGCGTACCCGTCCCGTGCCGTTCCTACGACCCGGAGGTCTTCTTCGCCGAGTCGCCCGCGGACGTCGAGTACGCCAAGTCCCTCTGCCGCACCTGCCCGCTCGTCGAGGCCTGCCTCGCCGGCGCCAAGGAGCGGCGTGAGCCCTGGGGCGTCTGGGGTGGCGAGCTGTTCGTCCAGGGTGTTGTCGTCGCCCGGAAGCGGCCGCGTGGCCGCCCGCGCAAGAACCCGGTCACGGCATGAACACCGTAGGAACGATCGACCATCCCTTCACGCACGACCCCCAGAAGCAGGCCCCGATGAAGCCGTCCACTGACGAGCCCGCCGGCTCGGCGACCCAAGACTTTCTCATCAACGGCGCGAAGGACTCGCGTCAGAACAGGACCCGAGAGATGCAACTCATCCCAGAAGCCATGGCTCGCGTGCATATGCGCGAGCGACTGCAAGAGGCGGAGCGGGATCGCCTGGCCGTGCGCCTGGCATCCGCCCGCCGGATGCAGCGCAGGGCGGAGCGCGCCTCACTGCGTGCCCGCCGGGCGCTCGCCATGGCGGTCATGCAGTAATCCGCTGCACCTGAAGCGGGGCTCTCCGGCCGATACGGCCGGGCTGCCACCGCCGACCTCTCACCGCGGGGGCCGATCCGTATCGAACGGGCCGGCCCCCGCGGCGCGTTGACCGCCTGCCAGAGCGCACGCCCGGCGCCTGCCTGGTCTGCGCGTGGTGCCTGCCTGGCCTGCGCGTGGTGCCTGCCTGGCCTGCGCGTGGTGCCCGCCGGGCCGAGGTGAGGTGTGCGCCGGGCCGGAGTGGTGCGCGGACCGAGCCCGGGGGCTCGGCGCCCATCAAGCCCAGGTGGTGTGGCCCCGGGCGTTGTGCCTGCCGCATTGCCGGGTGCGGAGATATCGTCGCCGGGTGACGAGTCCTCCAGGAGGCAGTGACGGCGGTCCCGCCGCGGAACCGCGACGCTTCGCCTGCGCACGCTGCGGCACATCGGCCGAAGTCCTGACCGAAGGCCCACCCCTCACCTGGACGTACTCCGTGGAGGACGGCGCCCTTCGCCGCTACTGCGAGGCCTGCTCCCGGGAGAACCTCAGGTCCATCGAGGGGCGTCTGGACTCGGCCTGGTGGTGAAGGGCGCGGTTGGCACTCAGGCCTGCGCCACCGCCTCCTCGCCGTCCGCCGGATCCTCCGGGACGAACCCCGGCAGCCACTCCTCCAACTCCTCGCGCAGCCGCACCGTCGCCCCCAGCTGGCACAGCACGCCGATCGTGCTCAGCGTCACCCGGTGGATCAGCAGATAGGACGGGGGCAGGTTGAGCTGCTTGCCGAGCTGGTAGGCCGGGGAACGGGGGTCGGCGACCCGTGCCGCCTGGCTGCGCATCCAGCCCCGGGTGAAGCTGAACTCCTCGACCTGGGCCGGCTCGATGATCGGCAGCAGGTAGTCCATGACGGCGTCCGGGTCCAGCTCTATGGTCTCCTTGACGAATCCTTCGGCGCAGAGAAGCTCGTAGACCGCCTCGGCCTCACCGTCGAGGGTCATCCGCAGGGACTCGCCGATGGTGACCGGCAGGCCCCCCGGGAGCCGGTCGACCGTGCCGAAGTCCAGCACGCCCAGGCGCCAGTCGTCCTCCCCTTCCGGGCCGCCGGGCAGGAGCCGGAAGTTGCCCGGGTGGGGGTCGGCGTGCAGCAGGCCCGTGCGGGCGGGGCCGGAAAACAGGAAGCGGGCCAGAAGCTGACCGGCGCGGTCGCGCTGTTCCTGGGTGCCGTCCGAGATGATCTCCGACAGCGGGATGCCGTCCATCCACTCGGTGACCAGGACCTGGTCGGACTGGTGCACCACCTGCGGCACGACCACGTCCGGGTCGTCCGTGAACTCCTCCGCGTGGGCCTGCTGGGCCTGGGCTTCCAGACCGTAGTCCAGCTCCTCCGAAACGCGGTCCTTCAGTTCTGTGATCAGGGGCTTGATGTCCATGCCGGGAATCAGCGGGCCGAGCAGGCGGGAGAAGCGGCTCAGCTGGTTCAGGTCCGACAGCAGGGCCTCGCCGGCGCCCGGGTACTGCACCTTGACGGCCACCTCGCGGCCGTCGTGCCACACCCCTCGGTGGACCTGGCCGATCGAGGCCGCCGCGGCGGGCTTGTCCTCGAACTCCAGGAACAGCTCGTGCCAGCCCTCGCCGAGCCGCTCCTCGAGCACCGCGTGCACGGTCCGGGTCGGCATGGGCGGCGCCGCCTCCTGGAGCTTGGTCAGCGCGGCCCGGTAGGGGCCGGCCACCTCCTCGGGCAGAGCGGACTCGAAGACGGACAGGGCCTGCCCGAACTTCATCGCGCCGCCCTTCAGCTCACCAAGCACCTTGAACAGCTGGTCCGCCGTGCGCTGTTGAAGTTCGCGACCGACGAGCTCGGCGGATTCACCGACGATCCGCTTGCCGAATCCCCAGGTCGCCCGCCCGGCGATGCCGAGCGGGAGCGCGGCGAGCTTGGCGGTCCGGGTAACCGCCTTCCGGGGAAGATCAGACATGCGCCCTCCAAGTCCCAGCCGGCCGCTCCGCCTCTGCCTCACGGCACTGCTCCGACGGCCGTTGCACAGCCATTGTCTCGTGTGACTCGCCGTCCTCCGAGAGGTGCTCCCCTTTTCCTCTCTTCGCCGCAGCGCACGGGCACGTCGGATGCGCCCGGACCGGCCGCGTACGCCAGTGGAGATCAGGGACGGAGCACTCCCAGCGTGCCCCGGCGCTGGAGGGGGCCCGGCCGTCGAGGAAAGCGAGTGCGTGGGCGGCCGCGAGTCCGGCCACGGCCGTGGCCAGTGTCAGGTCGCAGGGCGGCGGCACCTGCCGCTGCTTGCCGGAGCGCCACTGGGCGACCAGACGCGGCCAGGTGGGGTCCCGGTCGGCACGGTCTTCGTGCAGGCATCCCGCGCATCCGGTCTCGCCGGGCAGGACGAGAGGACCGACCACGCCGGTGCCCTCCACGACACCGGCGTACAGATGCGGTGTCCCGGAGGTCATCAGCGGCTCTGCGGCGGCCGGGTCGGGCGCGTGCACGGCGACATCGTCCCGCGGGGCGAGGATCACCAGCGAGAATCCCGGGTCGCCGTCCTCCGGGGAGGCCCGACCCGCCGCGCGGCGCGGCGGCCGGTCGGGGGCCGCCCGGCGCACGGCACGGCGGGCCGATTCGTCCCTGCGGTCGCCGACGGCATCCGGGGGCAGCCCGCCCGGCGCGACGTCCCACGGCTCCACACGGCCGCCGTCGACCACGTCCACCCCACCCACGCCGGCCCCTGCCAGGAGCGAGGCCAGCACGGCACCCACCCGGCCCGCGCCCCGCACCTGCACGCGCTGCGAGCGCCGCGCGGCCAGCTGCCCGATCGCGTCGCCGGGGGACGGTGTCGTCAGGGAGAGGGAGGCCAGGTCGGGGCTCAGCCGGTCGAGGACCTCTTTCTTCTTCCGCAGCGCGTCTGCGGACGGCCCGCCGCCGCGGGCGTCGTCCAGCAGTCCGGCCCGTGCCAGCCCCCGCACCAGCTTGTCGACATGGCCGTCGGGCAGGTCCATGCGGCGTCCCTCCTCGCGGAGCAGCTCCAGCCCCCGCGTGCCGTTCAGCAGGTCGAGGAAGCTGCCCGTCGCCAGGTCCATCGGGCCGAGCGTCATCGCGTGCGCCGGTGTCATCCCGAACTGCACGGTGTTGAGGTCGCGCCAGCCGCGCCTGAGTGCGGGTTTCACCATCGGATGCATAGACAGGCCCCCGTATGCCGTAGATCGTCCCCGTACGCCGACGGCCCCGAGCGCGGACACGGTCCCTGGTCCCGGACCGGCCTCGCCGTTGCTCGCCGACGAGATCCAGCATGCCCAACCGCGCAGCGGCCCGCTGAAAGTTGTCCACAGGCATAGGTATTAGTCGTACTGGTCCGACAATCGTGTCCTGCTGTCAGCGGCGAGCCTTACCAACCCGGCGACCGTGTCATACGAACCCGGCGACCGTGTCGTACAAATCCGGCAACCGGGTCGTACCCGTCCGGCGGCCGGTGGGAGCGGCGGCACGGAAGCGTCCCGGAGTCGGGACTTCCCTGTGTGCAGCGGGTAACGTCGGGGCGTGCCCGCCGACCCACTGCACCGCGCCGGAACCGCACAGCGCAGCACGACGAGCCAGCCGCCGAGCGGCTCAAGGGCGAGCGCGATCGAGGTCCGCAGGAGCGCTCGCCGACGCCGAACGGTCTCCGCGTACCGCGAGGGCGATCGCACCGTGGTGCTCATCCCCGCCCGGATGTCCGAGGCGGAGGAACAGCGCTGGGTGACCGTCATGCTCGACAAGCTGGCCGCCCAGGAGAGCAAGCGGGCCCTCGGCGACGCAGAGCTGACCGAGCGGGCCCGGCGTCTTTCGGACCAGTACTTCGAGGGGCGCGCCCGGCCCGCGTCGGTGCGCTGGGTGACCAACCAGAACACACGCTGGGGTTCCTGCACCCCCGCTGAGGGCAGCATCCGCCTCTCGCACCGCCTCCAGGGCATGCCCGAGTACGTCGTCGACTACGTCCTCGTCCACGAACTCGCGCATCTGCTCGTCCCAGGACACGGACCACGCTTCTGGGAACTCCTGAAGGCCTATCCGCGCACGGAACGGGCCCGGGGGTACCTCGAAGGTGTGGTCGCCGCCGAGCGGTTGCCCCATGTATTCGGCACAAGGGGCGACAGCCCCACGGGGTGACCGACCGCTTTCCGCGAGCGAACAGCCGATACGGCCGAGCGGGCGTTGTGTACCGGCTCTGTACCGACCTCGTCCGGTGTCCGAGTTTGCCGTTAGCCTGGCGCGACGCACTTACGTTCTGGATGGGGGACGGTCGTTACGCATGGCCAGGGAATTCCAACGCGGCCACAAGGCCAGGATCAGTGACCTCACCGCGGGTACGGATCTGTACGTAGGTGTACAGATCGCCGGGCCCGGACTGAGCTTCGACATCAGCTGCTTCGGCCTCGACGCCGACGAACGGCTCTCGGACGACCGGTACTTCGTCTTCTTCAACCAGCCGAAATCCCCCGAGGAGTCCATTCAGCTCCTGGGCGCCCAAGCGGGCGACACCGAGTCCTTCCGGGTGACGCTCGACCGGATCCCGTCGCAGATCCAGAAGCTGTCCTTCACGGCCACGATCGACGGCGCCGGCCAGATGTCGCAGATCGCCTCCGGGTACATCCGTATCGTCGCGGGCGGCGAGGAGGTGGCGCGCTACGCCTTCAACGGCTCGGAGTTCTCCACCGAACGGGCCGTGATGCTGGGCGACTTCTACCTGAAGGACGTCTGGCGGTTCGCCGCCGTCGGGCAGGGCTTCGACGGAGGTCTGGACGCGCTGCTGAAGAACTTCGGCGGCGAGGTCGCCGAGGAGGAGACGCCGGCGCCGGCCCCGCAGCAGCCGCAGGCCGGCGCCGCGCCGGGCTTCGCCCCGCCCGCGTTCGGTGTCCCCGGCACTCCGGAACCCGCGCCCGCCCCCACACCCGCGGCCCCTCAGGCCCCCGCACCCGCGGCGCCCCCGGCCCCCGCGCCCC